>NZ_CM132685.1:0-4800000 GCF_053891275.1 Streptomyces sp. YJ-C3
CTGGCCGCGCAGCCCGCGCCGGCGACGGGTCCCGGTGAGCCGACCGCCCGCCTGAACCCCAAGTACCTCTTCGACACCTTCGTCATCGGCGCCTCGAACCGGTTCGCGCACGCGGCGGCGGTCGCCGTCGCCGAAGCACCGGCGAAGGCGTACAACCCCCTCTTCATCTATGGGGAGTCGGGCCTCGGCAAGACGCACCTCTTGCACGCGATCGGGCACTACGCCCGTAGTCTCTACCCGGGCACGCGCGTGCGGTACGTGAGCTCCGAGGAGTTCACCAACGAGTTCATCAACTCGATCCGCGACGGCAAGGGCGACAGCTTCCGCAAGCGCTACCGCGAGATGGACATCCTTCTTGTCGACGACATCCAGTTCCTCGCGGACAAGGAGTCGACGCAGGAGGAGTTCTTCCACACCTTCAATACGCTCCACAACGCCAACAAGCAGATCGTGCTGTCCAGTGACCGGCCGCCCAAGCAGCTGGTGACGCTGGAGGACCGGCTGCGCAACCGGTTCGAGTGGGGCCTGATCACGGACGTCCAGCCGCCCGAGCTGGAGACCCGTATCGCGATCCTTCGTAAGAAGGCGGTGCAGGAGCAGCTCAACGCGCCTCCGGAGGTGCTCGAGTTCATCGCGTCCCGCATCTCACGCAACATCCGTGAGCTGGAAGGGGCGTTGATCCGGGTCACGGCGTTCGCCTCGCTCAATCGGCAGCCTGTGGACCTGGGCCTCACGGAGATCGTCCTCAAGGACCTGATCCCCGGTGGCGAGGACGCGTCCCCGGAGATCACGGCGTCGGCCATCATGGCCGCCACGGCCGACTACTTCGGTCTGACGGTGGAGGACCTCTGCGGATCCTCCCGCAGCCGCGTCCTGGTGACGGCCCGCCAGATCGCGATGTACCTGTGCCGCGAACTGACCGACCTCTCCTTGCCGAAGATCGGCGCCCAGTTCGGCGGCCGCGACCACACGACCGTGATGCACGCGGACCGCAAGATCCGTGCCCTGATGGCCGAGCGACGCTCGATCTACAACCAGGTCACCGAGCTCACGAACCGCATCAAGAACGGCTGACAGCGGCCCGGTTACGTACCTGTAGGGCGCTCCGAGACACCTCTCGGAGCGCCCTTCTTCGTATGCGCGGACGCTCGCGCTCGCTGCTGTGTACGCACGCGCGCTGAGCCGGTGTTCGATTTCTCGGCGCGTTACGGGTGTTCTCCACAGATGTGCCGGATTTCTTCGGTCCACACCCTGGGGAGCGGGAAGTTGTCCAGACGGTGTCCACAGCGGGGGCTGGTGACAAGCCATCAAGCCAGGTCAGACGGCTGTGGATTGGTGGACAGAAGATCTCCACAGCCTGTGGACAGATTTTTCTTCCACAGGCTGTGCATGTCGTTGTCCACCGCCGACCCACAGGATGACAGCTCTTGTGCACAGTGATCGGGAGCTTCTCCACACGGCTGTCCACTGTTCGGCAACGCGACGCGCGCCGTCACCGTGGCGAGTGAAAGGCGTCACACCAAGGGGGTCGGTTGGGCTGTGGGGAACGTGGGTAAAGCTGGGGACGGCGCTGGGGAGAAGTGCCCCGAGGCTGTGCATCGGGTGTGCAGAACTTTTCGCCGTCCACAGAAAGCGCCGGTTGTCCACGGCCTCGGCCCACAGCCGCAGTGGACAAAAAACCGCCTCTGACCTGCGAACTAAGGGTTATCCACGGTTTCCACAGCCCCTACTACTACTCCCAACTAGAGAGAGCTGGGAATTCGTTTCGAAGACGGGGCTGTGCACAACTCGCTCTCGGCACCTCGACCGCGCCTCGGCACGACTTGACCGAGGCGGGCAACGACTGTCAGTGCCGTGCGTCAGACTGGTCCCCGGTGTTCTCCCCATCGGTGGGCCGAGCGACACCACGTCTGACGACGAAGACCGATGACCAACGCAGGGCGAGAGCAGCCAGCAACACGCAGGAGGCGGCTTACGGTGAAGATCCGGGTGGAACGCGACGTACTCGCGGAGGCAGTGGCCTGGGCGGCGCGCAGCCTCCCGGCACGACCGCCTGCGCCTGTCCTCGCGGGCCTTCTCCTGAAGGCCGAGGAGGGCGCACTCAGCCTGTCGAGCTTCGACTACGAGGTCTCGGCACGCGTCTCTGTGGACGCGGAGGTCGACGAAGAGGGCACGGTGCTCGTCTCCGGCCGCCTTCTCGCCGACATCTGCCGCGCTCTGCCCAACCGTCCGGTGGAGATCTCCACAGACGGTGTACGAGCGACGGTGGTCTGCGGCTCCTCGCGGTTCACACTCCACACCCTCCCTGTGGAGGAGTACCCGGCGCTGCCGCAGATGCCGACCGCGACGGGCACCGTCCCCGGCGAGGTCTTCGCTTCTGCCGCCCAGCAGGTGGCCATCGCCGCCGGCCGTGACGACACGCTGCCCGTCCTCACCGGTGTGCGCATCGAGATCGAGGGCGACACGGTGACGCTGGCGTCCACCGACCGCTACCGCTTCGCGGTCCGCGAGTTCCTGTGGAAGCCGGAGGACCCGGAGGCCTCCGCGGTCGCCCTGGTGCCCGCCAAGACGCTCCTGGACACCGCCAAGGCGCTCACCAGCGGCGACACGGTCACCCTGGCCCTGTCCGGCTCGGGCGCGGGCGAGGGCCTCATCGGCTTCGAGGGCGCGGGCCGCCGCACCACCACCCGCCTTCTCGAGGGCGACCTGCCGAAGTACCGCACGCTGTTCCCGACGGAGTTCAACTCCGTGGCCGTCATCGAGACCGCCCCCTTCGTGGAGGCCGTCAAGCGCGTGGCCCTGGTCGCCGAGCGCAACACTCCGGTGCGGCTCAGCTTCGAGCAGGGTGTGCTCATCCTGGAGGCCGGCTCCAGCGACGACGCACAGGCTGTGGAGAGGGTCGACGCTCAGCTGGAGGGCGACGACATCTCGATCGCCTTCAACCCGACGTTCCTGCTGGACGGCCTGAGCGCGATCGACTCCCCGGTCGCCCAGCTGTCGTTCACGACGTCCACCAAGCCCGCGCTGCTCAGCGGCAAGCCGGCCGTGGACGCCGAGGCGGACGAGGCGTACAAGTACCTGATCATGCCGGTGCGGCTGTCGGGCTGAGTCCGTGACGGGCTAGCCGCTCGGGCGTTCGCCTGAGCGGCTATGCCCACAGGTGTGCATGACCGTCCGGGTTTAGGCTCAGACACAGGTACGAACGCACAGCTACGTGCCGTCACGCACTCCCTCACGCCCCGTCGCAACGTAAGGAACCACTGATGGAGCTCGGTCTCGTCGGCCTCGGCAAGATGGGCGGCAACATGCGCGAGCGCATCCGCCGCGCAGGCCACACCGTCATCGGCTACGACCGCAACCCGGACGTCGCCGATGTCCACAGCCTTCAAGAGCTTGTGGGCAGTCTCAAGGGCCCGCGCGTGGTGTGGGTGATGGTCCCCGCCGGTGCCGCGACCCAGTCCACCATCGACGAGCTGGCCGAGCTGCTCGAGCCCGGCGACGTCGTCGTCGACGGCGGCAACTCGCGCTGGACGGACGACGAGAAGCACGCGGTCGAGCTCGGCATCAAGAACATCGGCTTCGTCGACTGCGGCGTCTCCGGCGGCGTCTGGGGCCTGGAGAACGGCTACGCGCTGATGTACGGCGGCTCCGCCGAGGACGTCGCGAAGGTCCAGCCGATCTTCGACGCCCTGAAGCCGGAGGGTGACTTCGGCTCCGTGCACGCGGGCAAGGTCGGCGCGGGCCACTTCGCGAAGATGGTCCACAACGGCATCGAGTACGCGATGATGCAGGCCTACGCCGAGGGCTGGGAGCTCCTGGAGGCCGTGGACTCGGTGACCGACGTGCGCGAGGTCTTCCGCTCCTGGCAGGAGGGCACGGTCATCCGCTCCTGGCTGCTCGACCTGGCGGTCAACGCCCTCGACGAGGACGAGCACCTCGACAAGCTGCGCGGTTTCGCACAGGACTCCGGTGAAGGCCGCTGGACTGTGGAAGCCGCTATCGACAACGCCGTTCCGCTGCCGGCGATCACCGCGTCGCTCTTCGCCCGCTTCGCCTCGCGGCAGGAGGACTCGCCGCAGATGAAGATGATCGCGGCGCTGCGCAACCAGTTCGGCGGCCACGCCGTCGAGAAGAAGTAATCCACAGCTGTAGAGAACGTTGGGGGAGGTCGGCCCACGACCATGCACGTCACGCATCTGTCGCTGGCCGACTTCCGCTCGTACGCCCGGGCCGAGGTTCCTCTCGACCCGGGCGTCACCGCGTTCGTGGGCCCGAACGGGCAGGGCAAGACGAACCTCGTCGAGGCCGTCGGCTATCTCGCGACCCTGGGCAGCCACCGTGTCTCCTCGGACGCCCCGCTCGTCAGGATGGGCGCCGAGCGTGCCGTCGTCCGGGCGCAGGTGCGCCAGGGCGACCGCCAGCAGCTCATCGAGCTCGAACTGAATCCGGGCAAGGCCAACCGCGCCCGTATCAACAGGTCCTCGCAGGTCAGGCCGCGTGACGTGCTGGGCATCGTACGGACCGTGCTGTTCGCCCCCGAGGACCTCGCGCTGATCAAGGGCGACCCCGGGGAGCGCCGGCGGTTCCTCGACGAGCTGATCACCGCTCGCTCGCCGCGCATGGCCGGTGTGCGCTCCGACTACGACCGCGTCCTGAAGCAGCGCAACACGCTCCTGAAGTCCGCGGCGCTGGCCCGGCGCCACGGTGGCCGCTCCATGGACCTGTCCACGCTCGACGTATGGGATCAGCACCTCGCGCGCGCGGGCGCGGAGCTGCTCGCCCAGCGGCTCGATCTGATCGCGACACTGCAGCCGCTGGCCGACAAGGCGTACGAGCAGCTGGCTCCCGGCGGCGGACCGGTGGCCCTCGACTACAAGCCGTCCTCGCCGGAAATCGTCGGCCACGCGCGCGAGGAGCTCTACGAGCAGCTTCTCGCCGCGCTGGAGAGCGCCCGCAAGAGCGAGATCGAGCGCGGCGTCACCCTGGCCGGCCCGCACCGCGACGAGCTGATCCTGAAGCTGGGCCAGCTGCCCGCCAAGGGGTACGCGAGCCACGGCGAGTCCTGGTCGTACGCGCTGGCGCTGCGGCTGGCCTCGTACGACCTTCTGCGGGTCGAGGGGAACGAGCCGGTGCTCGTCCTCGACGACGTCTTCGCCGAGCTGGACGCGCGGCGCAGGGAGCGTCTCGCGGAGCTCGTGGCGCCCGGCGAGCAGGTCCTGGTGACGGCCGCGGTCGACGACGACGTACCGGAGGTGCTCACCGGTACGCGCTACGCGGTCTCCGAGGGAGCGGTGGAGCGGCTGTGAGCGACGGCGCGTCCCCTGGAGGGACCGGGGAGAACCAAGGAACCGGGCAGCCGCAGGAACCGAAGTCGGTGCCCGAGCCTTCTGGTGTCGACCTGGCCCGCGTCGCCCTCCGTGCGGCGAAAGAGGCGGCACGCGCGCGTGGTGCCGCGGCGCAGCAGAAGAAGCAGGCCAGGCGCGGCGGCGGACTGAGGTCCGGGGCGCGGGCCGACGGGCGCGACCCGATGGGGCTCGGCCCCGCCATCAACCGGCTGATCACCGAGCGCGGCTGGGAGACGCCGGCCGCGGTCGGCGGCGTCATGGGCCGCTGGCCGCAGATCGTGGGTGAGGACCTCGCCAAGCACTGCGTCCCGCAGAAGTACGACGAGGACGAGCGCGTCCTGGTGGTGCAGTGCGATTCGACGGCGTGGGCGACACAGGTACGCATGCTGGCCCCGCAGCTGGTCAAGCGCCTGAACGAGGACCTCGGGCACGGCACGGTGCGCCGTATCGACATCAAGAATCCCGGCGGTGGCCCCCGCCGCTACGGCCCCTTGCGCGCCCCGGGAAGCACAGGTCACGACGACACCTACGGGTGAGAGCGCGCCCACGGTAGCGGGGGGTTGACACCCCGAAGCGCTGAGTGCCGCTGTGAGCCTCTTGGAGCCCCGCTCCGAATAGGGGGAGTCGGCCGAGACCGGTTCAGGGCGGCACGTGCGGACTCAGGTACCGGCAAACCCCCATCACTGTCGGCGCTACCGGTACACTGGAAGCTAATCCCGCCCCACTTGTGGGACGCACTGAGCAACGCTGACTAGGGCTTACCGAACCAACACGCCGCAGCCGCACCGGCCACCAACCGGGAGCTTGGCTTGTGCTGTGCCAGAAAGGGCGCTTCGTGGCCGATTCCGGCAACCCCAACGAGAACATCCCGTCCACCGACGCAGACGCGCACGCGCACGTAGGGGCCACAGACGCCTCGTACGACGCGAGCGCGATCACCGTCCTCGAAGGGCTGGACGCTGTCCGCAAGCGACCTGGCATGTACATCGGCTCGACCGGTGAGCGTGGTCTGCACCACATGGTGCAGGAGGTCGTGGACAACTCCGTCGACGAGGCGCTCGCAGGCCACGCGGACACGATCGACGTCACGATCCTTCCCGACGGTGGCGTCCGCGTCGTCGACAACGGCCGTGGCATCCCCGTGGGCATCATCCCGTCCGAGGGCAAGCCCGCCGTGGAGGTCGTGCTGACCGTCCTGCACGCGGGCGGCAAGTTCGGTGGCGGCGGCTACGCCGTCTCCGGTGGTCTGCACGGCGTGGGCGTCTCCGTGGTGAACGCGCTGTCCACCAAGGTCTCCGTCGAGATCAAGACCGACGGCTACCGCTGGACGCAGGACTACAAGGCGGGCGTGCCCACCGCGCCGCTCGCGCAGCACGAGGCCACCGAGGAGACCGGCACCTCGGTCACCTTCTGGTCCGACGGCGACATTTTCGAGACCACCGAGTACTCCTTCGAGACGCTGTCGCGGCGCTTCCAGGAGATGGCCTTCCTCAACAAGGGCCTGACGATCAAGCTCACCGACGAGCGTGACTCGGCCAAGGCCGTCGTGGGTGCCGACACCGCCGACGCCTCGGACGACAACGAAGCGCGCTCGGTGACGTACCACTACGAAGGCGGCATCGTCGACTTCGTGAAGTACCTCAACTCCCGTAAGGGCGAGGTCGTCCACCCCTCCGTGATCGACATCGAGGCCGAGGACAAGGAGAAGCTCCTTTCCGTCGAGGTCGCGATGCAGTGGAACACCAGTTACAGCGAGGGCGTCTACTCCTTCGCGAACACCATCCACACGCACGAGGGCGGTACGCACGAGGAGGGCTTCCGTGCCGCGCTGACCGGTCTCATCAACCGGTACGCGCGCGACAAGAAGCTGCTGCGCGAGAAGGACGACAACCTCACGGGTGACGACATCCGCGAGGGTCTGACCGCGATCCTCTCGATCAAGCTGGGCGAGCCGCAGTTCGAGGGCCAGACGAAGACCAAGCTGGGCAACACGGAGGCGAAGACCTTCGTCCAGAAGGTCGTGCACGAGCACCTCACGGACTGGCTCGACCGGAACCCGGTCGAGGCCACGGACATCATCCGCAAGTCCATCCAGGCCGCCACCGCGCGCGTGGCCGCCCGCAAGGCGCGCGACCTGACCCGTCGCAAGGGCCTGCTCGAGTCCGCGTCCCTGCCGGGCAAGCTCTCCGACTGCCAGTCGAACGACCCCACCAAGTGCGAGATCTTCATCGTCGAGGGTGACTCCGCCGGTGGCTCGGCCAAGTCCGGCCGTAACCCGCAGTACCAGGCGATCCTCCCGATCCGAGGCAAGATCCTCAACGTCGAGAAGGCGCGGATCGACAAGATCCTGCAGAACCAGGAGATCCAGGCGCTGATCTCCGCTTTCGGTACCGGGGTCCACGAGGACTTCGACATCGAGAAGCTCCGCTATCACAAGATCATTCTGATGGCGGACGCCGACGTCGACGGTCAGCACATCAACACCCTGCTGCTGACCTTCTTGTTCCGCTTCATGCGGCCCCTCGTCGAGGCCGGCCACGTGTTCCTGTCCCGGCCGCCCCTCTACAAGATCAAGTGGGGTCGCGAGGACTTCGAGTACGCGTACTCGGACCGCGAGCGCGACGCCCTCATCGAGCTGGGCCGGCAGGCCGGCAAGCGCATCAAGGACGACTCGGTCCAGCGATTCAAGGGTCTCGGTGAGATGAACGCCGAGGAGCTGCGCATCACCACGATGGACCAGGAGCACCGCGTGCTCGGCCAGGTCACCCTGGACGACGCCGCCCAGGCCGACGACCTGTTCTCGGTCCTCATGGGCGAGGACGTCGAGGCACGCCGCTCGTTCATCCAGCGCAACGCCAAGGACGTCCGCTTCCTCGACATCTGAGTCGGTCTCAGCTGACCGCCGCAGAAAGGATCTTCACCAGCAATGGCCGACGAGAACACTCCGAGCACCCCTGAAGAGGGCAGCGACATCGCGATGCGGATCGAGCCCGTCGGGCTCGAGACGGAGATGCAGCGCTCGTACCTCGACTACGCGATGTCCGTCATCGTGTCCCGCGCGCTGCCCGACGTACGCGACGGACTCAAGCCCGTCCACCGCCGCGTCCTGTACGCCATGTACGACGGCGGCTACCGGCCCGAGAAGGGCTTCTACAAGTGCGCCCGCGTCGTCGGTGACGTCATGGGTAACTACCACCCGCACGGCGACTCCTCGATCTACGACGCCCTGGTCCGCCTGGCGCAGCCGTGGTCGATGCGCATGCCGCTGGTGGACTCCAACGGAAACTTCGGCTCTCCGGGCAACGACCCCGCGGCCGCCATGCGCTACACCGAGTGCAAGATGGCGCCGCTGTCCATGGAGATGGTCCGGGACATCGACGAGGAGACCGTCGACTTCACGGACAACTACGACGGCCGTTCGCAGGAGCCGACCGTCCTGCCGGCCCGTTTCCCGAACCTGCTGATCAACGGATCGGCCGGTATCGCCGTCGGCATGGCGACCAACATCCCGCCGCACAACCTGCGCGAGGTCGCCTCCGGTGCCCAGTGGTACCTGGAGAACCCGGAGGCCTCCCACGAGGAGCTCCTGGACGCGCTCATCGAGCGCATCAAGGGCCCCGACTTCCCGACCGGCGCCCTTGTGGTGGGCCGTAAGGGCATCGAAGAGGCGTACCGCACGGGCCGTGGCTCCATCACGATGCGCGCGGTCGTCGAGGTCGAGGAGATCCAGAACCGCCAGTGCCTGGTGGTCACCGAGCTGCCCTACCAGGTCAACCCGGACAACCTCGCGCAGAAGATCGCCGACCTCGTGAAGGACGGCAAGATCGGTGGCATCGCGGACGTCCGCGACGAGACGTCCTCCCGTACCGGGCAGCGTCTGGTCATCGTCCTCAAGCGCGACGCCGTCGCCAAGGTCGTGCTGAACAACCTCTACAAGCACACCGACCTGCAGACGAACTTCGGCGCCAACATGCTGGCGCTGGTGGACGGCGTGCCGCGCACGCTGTCGCTCGACGCGTTCATCCGGCACTGGGTGACGCACCAGATCGAGGTCATCGTCCGCCGCACGAAGTTCCGGCTGCGCAAGGCCGAGGAGCGCGCCCACATCCTGCGCGGCCTCCTGAAGGCCCTGGACGCCATCGACGAGGTCATCGCCCTCATCCGACGCAGCGAGACCGTGGAGATCGCGCGTGAGGGCCTCATGGGCCTTCTCCAGATCGACGAGATCCAGGCCAACGCCATCCTCGAGATGCAGCTGCGCCGGCTCGCCGCCCTGGAGCGCCAGAAGATCGTCGCCGAGCACGACGAACTGCAGCAGAAGATCGACGAGTACAACGCGATCCTGGCCTCGCCCGAGCGGCAGCGCCAGATCATCAGCGAGGAACTCCAGGCGATCGTCGACAAGTTCGGCGAGGACCGGCGCTCCAAGCTGGTGCCCTTCGACGGCGACATGTCCATGGAGGACCTGATCGCCGAAGAGGACATCGTCGTCACCATCACGCGCGGCGGGTACGTCAAGCGCACCAAGACGCACGACTACCGGTCGCAGAAGCGCGGCGGCAAGGGCGTTCGCGGCACGAAGCTCAAGGAAGACGACATCGTCGACCACTTCTTCGTGTCGACGACGCACCACTGGCTGCTGTTCTTCACCAACAAGGGCCGCGTGTACCGCGCCAAGGCGTACGAGCTTCCGGACGCCGGCCGCGACGCACGTGGGCAGCACGTGGCGAACCTGCTCGCCTTCCAGCCGGACGAGGCGATCGCCGAGATCCTCGCCATCCGCGACTACGATGCGGCGCCTTACCTGGTGCTCGCCACCAAGGCGGGCCTCGTCAAGAAGACTCCGCTCAAGGACTACGACTCGCCGCGTTCCGGTGGTGTCATCGCCATCAATCTCCGCGAAGCGGCGGACGGTTCGGACGACGAGCTGATCGGCGCCGAGCTGGTCTCGGCCGAGGACGACCTGCTGCTCATCAGCAAGAAGGCCCAGTCGATCCGGTTCACCGCCACGGACGACGCGCTGCGACCGATGGGCCGCGCCACTTCGGGCGTCAAGGGCATGAGTTTCCGTGAGGGCGACGAACTGCTCTCGATGAATGTCGTCCGGCCGGGTACTTTCGTGTTCACCGCCACCGACGGTGGGTACGCAAAGCGGACCAACGTCGACGAATACCGCGTCCAGGGTCGCGGTGGCCTCGGTATCAAGGCCGCCAAGATCGTGGAGGACCGTGGTTCCCTCGTGGGGGCGCTGGTGGTCGAGGAGACCGACGAGATCCTCGCCATCACGTTGTCCGGTGGTGTGATTCGTACGCGAGTCAACGAGGTCAGGGAGACGGGCCGTGACACCATGGGCGTCCAACTGATCAACCTGGGCAAGCGCGATGCCGTGGTCGGCATCGCTCGTAACGCCGAGGCCGGTCGTGAGGCCGAGGAGGTCGACGGTGACGCCGCGGACGCGGACGGCGCCGTGACCGACGAAACGGCCCAGGACGAGACGGCCGTCGTAACGGACGAGGGCGAGCAGTCCTCGGCCGAGTAGCGCGAGGAGTGAGTCATCGTGAGCGGAGCCACGGGCGCAGGCTCGACCGGGACATCCCCCGGTACCGAAACAGAGGGCGGCCGTGGCTCCGCTCGTGACTCGAAGGAATCGCACGAGTCTCATGGATCCCAGGGGGGAACTGTGACGGACACCCGAGGTCCGCAGACCCAGCAGTACGCGGACGGTGGCGGTGCCCTGCCCGGGGAGAGGCAACAGCCGCAGCAGTCGGCTCAGCCGTACCACCCGCCGCAGGCGTACCAGAGCGCACCGGCCGGAGCGGTGCGCAGGCCCCGCACCGGGGCACGCACCACTCCGCGCACCCGTAAGGCCCGCCTGCGGGTGGCCAAGGCGGACCCGTGGTCGGTGATGAAGGTCAGCTTCCTGCTGTCCATCGCGCTCGGCATCTGCACGATCATCGCGGCCGCGGTGCTGTGGATGGTCATGGACGCCATGGGCGTCTTCTCCACGGTCGGCGGCACGATTTCCGAGGCCACGGGCTCGAACGAGTCCAACGGCTTCGACCTTCAGTCGTTCCTCTCGCTGCCGCGCGTGCTGATGTTCACGACGGTCATCGCGGTCATCGACGTCGTCCTGGCGACGGCGCTCGCGACGCTCGGCGCGTTCATCTACAACCTCTCCGCGGGCTTCGTCGGCGGTATCGAGCTCACGCTCGCCGAGGACGAGTAGAGCGGCGGTCAGCGGCTTCTCAGGGCGCCTGCGTGTCGCCTGAGGGCCGTCACCGGGCGGGCCGGGACTATCGATTTTGGGACTGGCCGCCTGGTGCGCTAATCTTCAGAGGTCAGCGCGCGGGACACACACCGCAGAGCGCGGCGGGGCTATAGCTCAGTTGGTTAGAGCGCATCCCTGATAAGGATGAGGCCACAGGTTCAAATCCTGTTAGCCCCACATGCGAAAAGACCCCCAGTCGATATCGGCTGGGGGTCTTTGACATCTACGGCTGACATCAGCCGATCAGCGGATCTTCCAGAAGCTCAGCCAGCAGGGCGACCGCTTCCCGCTCGTCCGAGCCCACCACGTGCGTATAGACGTCCATGGTCATGCTGATCTGGCTGTGCCGCAGGATCGCTTGCGCCACCTTGGGATGGACCTTCAGGAAGGCGAGCAGGGTCCCGCAGGTGTGCCGGGCCAGTCGGACCGTGATGCGGCGGACACCGGCGCGGCTCACCAGGCGGTCGAAGCTCCGCGAGAAGCCCACGGGGTCGATCATCCCGCCGTGCTCAGCCGAGAAGATCAGGTCTTGGCCTTCTGGCTGCTCCCAGTGCTCACCCGCGATCTTCCGTTCCAGCTCCTGAAGCTCCCGGCGTTCCTCCAGAGCGCGAGCGCAGAACTCGGGCAAGGGGAGCACAGCCTGTGAGGACTCGGTCTTGAGGTCTTTGAGGACCAGGCCCTTGCCCTTCTCGCGCTGGACCTGCTTCACCGGCTCGAACTGGCGGGCCTCGAAGTCGATGTCCTGCCAGCGCAGCCCCAGCACCTCACTGCGACGCAGGCCCAGGACGAGCACCAGGACGCAGGCTGCGTACAGCCGATGCGATCGAGCCGTCCGCAGGAACGAGATCGCCTCCCGAGCGCTCCAGGCCCGACCCTTGTCCTTGCTGACCTTGGGCATGTCGACGAGCAGCGCGACGTTGCGCGTCAGCAGCTCCTCACGGACGGCGCGGTTGAGCGCGTTCCGCAGCGTCCGCAGCACCTCGAAGCGGGTAGCTGCGCCGACCTCATCTCGGGTGAGCTGGGCCATGAACGTACGGATCTGCGCCGGGGTCAGCTTGGTCAGCGGCTTCTTGCCCAGATGCGGCACTAGGTAGAGCCGGATCTTGGACTCGTACTTCGCGTACGTGTTGTGCTCGCGCTCCGGCTTCACGATGTGCTCAAGCCAGTAGGCCAGCCACTTCCCGAGGTTCCAGGTCTTGGCAGGCACGGGTACGCCGTTCCGCTCTTGCTCCTGGAGCTTGGCCAGCTTCTCGGACGCCTCGTCATAGGTGGCGCCATAGACGAACTTTCGGACCCGGTGGCCATCGGTGTTCGTCACGTAGGCGGCCCCGTGATACCGGCCGTCCTTCCGCTTGGTGATCGTTCCCCCACCGTTGGGGCGGCGCTTGGCCATCAGGCTGCCTCCTCGTACTCAAGTCGTGAAGCCAGGTACGCGCGCAGGCCATCAGCCGGGATGCGACGACTCCGGCCGATCGTGAGCGAGGGCAGACGATGCGTACGGATCAGGTCGTAGACCGTCGTGCGGCCGACCTTGAGTCGGGCCATGACCTCGGGGACCGTCAGAAGTTCGTCAGTCATCCCAGCCTTCCCCCTCGTCCAGGTCGGCGCGGGCCTCGCGGGCCAGCTCGCGGTTGTCGCGGATCTCGCGGGCGATCGACGCGGCGAGCCAGGATTCGCCGGGAGTGTGGCCCTGTCCGGCGTAGGTCCAGTGGGCGAGGACCAGCGTGGAACCCTCCGAGTCGTCGAGGTCTTCGGGGAGCCCGCGTTCACGGCGTTCCTGGCGGGCGCGGAAGTCGGCGCGGACCTGGCGGCGTTCGCCGAGGGTGGTGGAGTACGCCCGCGACTTCGTCATGAAGTGCCCGCGGAAGCCGAGCATGTGGGCCCAGCGCCACAGCTTCCGGTCCGGGTAGGTGTCGTCCAGGTCGCGGCAGGCTTCGATCAGGCTGCGGGTGTGCGCGGGCAGCGACAGCTTGTCGAGTTCGGCCAGTTCCCCGATCCGGCGGTTGACGGTCTCGGTGGCCTCAGCGGCCTTGGTGGCGTACTTGGCGACGTAGGAGGCGACCGCCTGGTCGGTCAGCTCGACCCCTTCCATGCCGCCGATGGCCTGGACGTCGATCTGCGAGCCCCACCGCAGCACTCGGGCGGGGACGTTGCCGGATGCGGGGAGCGGGACGGCGACGCGGGCGGCGGCTGCCTTGATGGAGTCGTCGAGGAGGGCGACCGTGGCCCATGCCGGCGGAGGGGCGTCGGGGCCGTCGGGACCGTCGAGGCGGACGACCGCGTGGAAGTGTACGGCGCCGCGCTTCTGGAATTCGGCGACCTTGCCGAAGGAGACCCGGCACACCTCTTTCAAGGCGGTTTGGGTCAGGCCCGCGCGGGCGGCGACCTCGCGACGGAGGTAGATGGTGAAGCGGCGCCACAGGTCCCCGGCGTGGTTGTTCCACAGCACGGCCCCGGCGTAGTCGTACCGGCTCGGGTCGAGGGCTGTGCCGAGTGCGGGATCGTCCTCCGCGTGGGAGCTCCCGCAGCGGCAGCAGCCCTTGGAGGGGCGGTTGTGGACCGGCCCGAACGACGGGGCGGTGAGGGTGGCGAAGACGCCCGGGTGCTGGCGGATCTCGCCGGAGATGCCCATACGCGAGTCGCCCGTGATCCCGGCACGGATCAGGTGGTACACGTCGCCCGCGTACGTCCAGGCACAGGAGGGGCAGCGGGAGGCCCGCCGGTTGCCGCAGGCGACCCGGAGCATCCCGCCCGGCTCGTTCTCCGTGCTGTACGAGTACAGGACATCGTGGGTCTTGGCATCACGGGTCACGGTCTGGCCGGTCAGGCGGATCGGGTGGGAGCAGCCGCCGGTACGGCGCACCTGTTCCTGCCAGCGGTCGAAGCCGGGCGCGTTGGCCACCCGAAGCAGGTCGGCGAGGGTGATGGGATCGGTGCCCAGGGAGGCCGCAGCACCGGCCACGGCCTCGGCGGCAACGGGGAAGTCCGTCACGCGCTCACCGCCACGGAGGGGCACGTCGAGGCGAGCAGGGCCCGCACGCGGTTTAGCTGGAAGGCGTGCCGGGACTGGGCGACCGGGCTGACGGGGCCGGGCGCCTCGTCGTACTCGATCAGACCGGAGCCCGTGCAGACACCGCAGAACGGGGAGGCCGACGTGTCCTCAGCCCAGCCCGTGCCCGCGCAGGTGTCGCAGTCCGCCCACACGCTCTTGGTCAGGAAGTACACGCACTCGGCCGGGTCGGTGCAGCGCATCTCCGCACACGCAGGACAGCCACGAAAAGCGCTGGCCTTGAAGACGATCTCGTCGTGCGTAGTGGTCGACGTCGCAGGCATCATGGAGGCTCCCTCAGTTGGGAAGCCGGGGCGGCGAATCTGCTTGGCGGTAGGAGCGCCGCCCCGGTGCGATCAACTGGCTTGAGCCAGTTGCTGGCTTAAGCCAGTAATGCACGAGTTGCTGCACGCGTCAAGACTCTGGCTTAAGCCAGTTGCTATGCTCGGGTGCATGACGACGTCCGGAGCCCCGCAGCAGCCAGCCAGTAGGCGCATTGCGGAGGCTCTACGAACCGCGATCGAACGAGGAGAGCTGGCACCCGGGGACAAGCTGCCCTCCGAGCGAGCCCTTGCCGAACTTCACGGGGCCGCGCGCAACACCGCCCGTGAAGCGGTCCGGATTCTTGCCGAACAGGGGCTCGTGACAGCCCGCCACGGACGTGGCGTCTTTGTGCGAGAACCACAGCGGCTGTTCAGGTTCGGCAGCGATCGCTACTCACTCAAGAATCGCGAGACCGGCCTTACCCCCTTCCGTCTGGAAGCGAAGCGGCAAGGGAAGGTGGCCCGGATCGAGGTTCCGAGCATCGAGCGTGAGGTTCCACCACGCGATGTGGCGGAGCGTCTGAATGTGCCGGCCGACGAGCCGAGCGTCGTTCATCGAGAAAACCACTACTTCGCTGACGACGAGCCCGTGCAGATCGTCTCGACCTACCTCCGTTGGGACGAGGCCCAGGGAACGCTCCTGCTGCAAGCCAAGACCGGCAAGGACGGGATCTACGGGCGCCTTGAGGAACTGGGGCACGTGATGACTCGCGTGCGCGATGAGATCAGCGCTCGTATGCCGACTCCTGAAGAGGCTGCGACCCTCGATCTCCTCCCCGGGGTGCCTGTGCTCGAAGTTCTGCACACCAGCTTGGATCAGCAGGGCGTGCCGTTCGAGGTCTCCAGGTACGTGCACCGCGCTGACCAGACCGGCTTGCTCTATGAACTGCCCGTGGGATGAGTAGGAGTCCGCAGTGACCGATCTCGTTGTTCGCCCCTTCGAGGACGGCGATATCGCCGGGGCCTCAGCGGCACTCGTCGAGGTACACGCCACTGACGGCTATCCCGTTGAAGGGGTTGAAGACCCGAAAGCGTGGCTTACCTCTGACGACGTGTTGGCGGCATGGGTCGCGGTCGACGAGGGGAGGGTGGTAGGGCACATCTCCGTCATGCAGCCGCATGGGGAAGACGCCGTAGTTCTCTGGCAGGAACAGAGTGGTGATCCTCAAGAAGGCATCGCGGTGTTGGCGCGGTTGTTCGTCGTACGAGAGGCTCGGAGGAAGGCCGCTGGCGAGCGCTTGATGCGAGCCGCTATGGACTACGGACAGCGCCAGGAGCGGCGTCTAGTGCTCGATGTCATGACGAAGGATGTCGCTGCCATGCGCCTCTACGAACGCTTGGGCTGGCGCAGGATCGGCGAAGCCGTCCATCAATACGGCGACGGGCAGTCCATCAACGCTGTTTGCTACGTCTCTCCCGACCCTGAGCGACGCTAGACCGTTACAGGTTTCTCTACCTCATCAAGCACCCGGCTGCGCTCCGCTCCGCCGGGCGGGCTTTCCGGCTCCGCTGGGGCTGCCGCTCCTGCCTTCGGCCCGCTCCGCCCCGCTGCGCCGACGCCCGCCCACAGTGGATAGGCCCGGAGGTCATGAGTCGAGCACCCGACACGTTTACGGCCCACGGTCACAGACGATGCCTCCGGCGGGGGATCGGCCGGCACCGGGTGGGAGGGGGCTCCGTTCCCGGCCGCAGGCCCGTGCGTGGTGAGCGTGGGGGGCTCCCATCCCGTCCACCATCGACCCAGGCAGAGCCGAGCAGACGCGGCCCATGGCGTCCAGGTCGTTCGTACAGTGGCGCGCTCCACCTGGACGCCATGAACCACGCCCGCTCCACAGACGTGTGGGTCGACGGCGGACGGGATGGGAGCAGGGAAGGGTGGTGAGTTGAGGTGGGAGGAGTAGCGTCGACGTATGACCCTTCAAGGGCGAGCAGACAAGAGGCTCACAGCGATGCAACGAGCCACTGTCGCCGATCAGCACGCGAACTACTGCAAGGCCCAGTCCGCCGATCACCTAGCCGCCGCAGAAATCGGCAACTTCGACTTCCATTCACGCATGAGCGTCGTGTTCCTCGGCATGGCCGAGGTGCATCAGTCCGCCGCCAACAAGCAGCGCCACGCCGCAACCATCCTCTAAGCCACCCCACCATCGTGTCTGTCAAGAGCGCCTGCCTCGTCTGACATCACCGGCTGACACCAACAAGGGCGTACGGCGCCGATCAACGCCGAACCTCAGCGGCAACCGAACCAGGGTTCAGCGAGCGTTCCTCACGGTCGAGAGACCACCTCGATCGACCTGATAAGGATGAGGCCACAGGTTCAAATCCTGTTAGCCCCACATCATGAGGACCCTCAAGTGGAAACACTTGGGGGTCTTCTGCTGTGCCATGACGTGCGCGTCATGCGTGCGCGTCATGTACGTCCCCGAACCCGGGCATGCCGAAAGGGCCCTCTCAGCCGAAAGTGATGGCTGGGGCGCCTGGTCTGTCGCTCTGCGGTTTCTCCGCGCTTGTTCTGCGCTTGTTCTGCGGTTGACCGCGCTGTCCTGCTGTCCTGCGTCTTGCTGCCTTGTGGGGCCTGCGGTCCATGGAGGCGGCTTATGAGGGCGCTGCCCTGTGTTTGGCCGCGTACTTGTGCCGCGTATCTGTTGTGCCAGATACCTGTCGTGCTGAGTACCTGTCGTGCTGGGTATCTGTTGTGCCGCGTACGAGACGCTGTCTCGCTGGACGTGGTCCGGTCCGTGGCCACGCTGGGGCTCGTACGCCCTGGCGTCTGCCGCGTCGGTCCGTCGCGGTCCGTAGGTCCTCGTGCGCCGTGTTGTTCCTTGTGCGCACTACTGACTGGCTACGGCTTACTGCGCTTGCCGCGCTTACTGTCCACGGCCTTACTGGGGTCCTGCTTTTCCTGCTGCGTTCTTGCTGTTGTGCTGCTGTGCTGCTGTTCCAGCGTGGTGTCCTGCTCGTCGAGCCGGACGGACGGAGGGTCCGGCTTCGACTACGGCTCCGCGGTGAGTGCTTCGCTCGCCAGTTCCGTGTCGCTGTCCGACTGCTCGGTGTCGGCCGGCGGACGGTGGCGGCAGCTGGGGGAGGAACCATGGGCCTCGGCACGGATGCGCTGCTTCATCGTCGGTGGCAGGGACCTCTTGAAGGTCCAGAAGGGAACGGCCGACGTGGCGGCGGGGGCGCTCACCGCCGTGCTGCGGGCCCCCTCCGTCTGCTGTACGGGAGTGGCCGCGGTGGCCGGGGCGACGAGTCCGAGCGCCGAGAAGAGCGCGATGAAGGCAGAGATGACGATGGTCCACAGCGTCATGACCCGGTTCTTGGTCATGGCCCCTCACTTTCAGGTTGGGCGATTTGCGTACTTTCCTCATGATGTGTATGCGGCGCTCGGAGTGCGGGACCGACGCTCGTGGCGCGTCGATCTTCAGATGAACACCACTCGGATGGGCGCAAGAGGCCCGATATCTCCTCGATAGAGGCGAATTTCATACTCTGAGGAGAAGTGGGCGTGATCTGTGGACTGAGATCGTCCGGTTCTACTGCTGTGCTCCGGGCGGGAGTTGGGTTGGATGCAGGTCACCGATCGGTCTCGGTCGGTGTGTATAGTCGGGCGCCAGAGGTCCCCTACGTCAACGAAAGACGAGGTCGCGCGGTGAAGAAGCTTCTCCTGGTCGCACTGGCCGCCATCGGCGGGCTCCTCGTGTACCGCCAGATCCAGGCGGATCGCGCCGAGCAGGATCTGTGGACGGAGGCGACTGACTCCGTGCCCACGGGTTCGTGAGTATCGACAACAGTCTCTTCGCAGGCCCCGGTCGCATCAGCGGCCGGGGCTTTGTGCTGCCGGGCTCCGGTTGTCTCGCCTCGCGGACTGCGCGGGGAGGCGGTATTCACGTATGCGACGTCACTTCTCGCGACAGCCAATGAGTGGCGGGATTCCGGCGCACGGCGGACAGTGAGCGGGCCGGAGCGGCAGGATGACCCTTCATGGGGAGACTCATGAGGCGGCAGGTGGAGGGATGGCGCGGCCGAGGGCTGTCGGCGGTGGCTGCCGGGGCCGGGCTGTGCGCGGTGCTCGCGTTGTCCGGGGCGGCGGTGGCGGCCGAAGACTCCGATCCGTACGTCTATGCCGAGGACGCCCAGAAGGTGAGCGGGGCGCCGAACAGCACTGATGCGCCGCTGCTCAGGACGGGCGAGACGTACCGGAGTTCGCTCGGGGCCGGGTCGGACGGTGCCGCGTACTACGGCGTCGAGCTGGACGGCGCCGCCAACGCGTACGTCTCGGCGGTTGCCGTGCCGCCGCTCGGGACCGGGGTGAAGGTGGCGTACTCGGACGGCTTCACCGTGACGCTTCAGGATCGCAAGGGCAACCGCTGCGATTCCGAGCGCGCGACGTTCCGCTCCGGTGCCTATCCGCGTCCCGTCGCGGCCGCCGCCGCGCGCCTTGTACGGCCGGGAGGGCTGCGGTGCCAGGCGGCAGGGACGTACTACGTGGTCGTGGAGCGGAAGGCGGACGCCGAGTCGACGCAGGAGGCCTGGGGGCTCGAACTGAAAGTGGCCACCGAGCCGGGGCTGGTCTCCGCGACGCCCACGGAGGGGCCGAAGGCCTGGCCGTCGGCCTCGGTGCGGCCGCCGTCGGGGAAGGCCACGCGGCGCACGGGCGGGACCGGCTTCAACGATGCGGAGGCGCTGCCTACCGGGGTGTGGAAGGACGGCATCCGGCCCGGCGAGAGTCACTTCTACCGGATTCCGGTGGACTGGGGGCAGCAGCTCTTCGTCGACGCCGAGCTGGGCAGTTCGGCGGGGGACACCTCGCGCCGGGGCTTCGTGACGGGCGCGCTCGACATGGAGCTGTACAACCCGGCGCGAGCGTCGGTGGCGGCGAAGGAGACGTCGTACGCGGGCGATCCGACCTCGGCCACGTTCGATCCGTTGCCGCCCGTGGCGTACGAGAACCGCTATCTGATGCGCGGTGATCAGGCGGCGATGCGTCTGGCCGGCTGGTACTACCTCAAGGTCACCCTCAATCCGGCGATGGCGGGGAAGTTCGGGGAGAAGGAGTCGGGGCTGACGCTGCGGGTGACCGTCGACGGTGAGGCACGGCAGGCGCCCGACTATGTGCGGGATCCCGCCGAGTTCCAGGTGACGGCCGCGGACCGGGACGCCGCGGAGCGGGGAGAGGGCGGTGCCGTCTGGGGGGACTCGGGTTCGGCCGGCGGTGATGCCGGGGGAGGGCGCGGTGACGAGTCCGGCAGCGCGGGGTCTGGAGGGGCCTCCCCGGACGGCGGGGCGGCTGCTCCGGGTTCGTCTTCTGCCTCTCCCGCTTCCGCCTCCTCGTCCTCCTCTGCGGAGAGCGGCGGAATGATGCTGCTGGGGGTGAGCGGGGTCGGCACGGGGACCGCGTTGGTGCTGTGGCTCGGGGTGTGGCGAGTGGTGGCTGTGAGGCGGGTCAGGGGGCGGATGCGGGCTGAGCGCGTGGGGGGCTGAGGGAGCGTGCCGGACTGAGGGAGCGGACAGAGCTGGGTGGGCGTGCGGACTGATCTGCCAGCCTGGGCTGCCTTCCCCAGGTCTTGCCCCGGTCTTGCCCCGGTTTTCCCTTCGGCCTTCGCCCGGCCCTCTCCCGGCCCTCTCACAACCTTCCTCAGGTCTTCCTCACGTCTTCGTCATGCCTGACGAAAGCTTTCCGCAGGCTTTCTCTCCGTCTTCTTCGTCAGGTCTGGGTCAGGGCCCAGATGCCCACGGCGAAGCAGAGCGCGGCGATGAACAGGACCGGGATCGTCACTTTGCGGGGTGGTCCCGGCTGGTGTTCGGAGACTGCCCGGCTCCGACGTGGAACCTCTCGGCTGCGAGCGGTGTACAGAGAGTGACGGTCTTGTTGATACGGGACGACGGTGGTCACCGCGTGAGCCGGGTGAGGGGACGGGGAGAGGGAATGGGCGGTCGGGATGTGAGGGGTGTGGGGCAGGCGCCGCGGTACGTGCACCGGTTGCACCGGTTGCGCTGGTGGCGTCGGTTGCACGGGTTCAGCAGGTGCTGGCCCCGCGGGCGTTGGGTCGGCAGGCGTTGGCTCCGCAGGTGTGGGCTCAACAGCGGCGGACTCCGCGGCGGACGGTGTCATGGCGGAGGGAGGTACGGCGGAGGGCGGTACGGCGGTTGGCTCCGCAGCCGTTGGCATCGCGGGTGTCGGCTGGTGCCGGGGCGGCTCGGGAAGCGGGGCTGGCGCGGCGGGACGGGCCGACGGCATCGGCGGCACCGATGGTGCGGGCGGGATCTGCTCGTCGAGGGGCGTCGGCGATGGGGACGGGCTCTGCTCGTCGAGAGGGGCCGGGGGCGGGAGATGGAAGCTGCCCGTCTCGGACATGGAGGGGACGGACGGTTCCGGCGTCGGATCCGGTATCTGGTCCGAGGCCGGCTCTGGTGCTGGTGCTGGTGCTGGTTCTGGTGCCTGCTTCGGTCCTTGCCCCGAGAAGGGCTCCGATTCGGGTTCCGGGCCGAGGCCGAGCCCGCGGCTGTAACCGTGGCCGGATTCCAGGTCAGGGCTGGGGTCGAGCTCGGCCCCGGCCCCGGCCCCGGCCCCGGCCCCAGTCCCCGCCCCGGCCCCAGACCCGTCCTCAGGCGCAGAGTCGGACGGCGTGGAATCGGTGGGCGAGGGCAGGACCGGAGTTGTCGTGGTCGCTTGCAGAGGGCGGCCTCTGCGGCCCCGGACGGCGGGACCGTTCGGGCCGAACCCCGGTGGGAGCGGCCCGAGTTGGTCGAATACCTCGATCAGCTCGTCGTCGGGGCTCGGGTCCTGCAGCAGCTCGGCGGCGGAGAGAAGGGCCTTGCGCGCCCCGGTGGCGGTACGGAAGCGGGCATCGGGGTCCGGCTGCAGCAATCCGGCGAGGACGCCCCACAGCGGACCGGGGACGCCCACCGGGGCCCCGGGCGTGCCGTGCTCGGCGAAGTGCTCGATCAGGGCCTGGGCGTCCGGCTTGGCGCCTTCGAGGAGATAGAGCGCGACGAGACCGGCGGCGAAGAGGTCCGCGGGAAAGTCCGGGTCGGCGCCCATCGCTTGCTCGGGCGCGAAGTAACCGGGCGTTCCCACCACGTAGTTGGCTTCCGTGAGGCGTGGCTCGCCCTTGCGCATCGCGATGCCGAAGTCGGAGACGCGCAGATGCGGCAGACCGGTGCCCGTGGCCTCGAGCAGGATGTTGGCGGGCTTGATGTCGCGGTGCACCACACCCTCGGCGTGCACGGCGGCGAGCCCGGAAAGGAGCTGGTCGAGGAGAACGCAGACGAACTGCGGTGGCAGGGGGCCGTAGTCGCCGATCAGATGCGCCAGCGAGCCGCCCGCGACCAGGTCCATGGTGAACAGGACCTTGTCGTCGTCCGCGGCCCAGCTCGCGGGGGCCAGGACGTGCGGATGATCGATGCGCAGCGCCTGCTCGCGCACGAACCGCAGCAGTGTGTGGGCGTCGCTCTGCTGCAGGACCTTGGCCGCCACATAGCGGCGGCGCCGGTGGTCCCAGGCCCGCCATACCGCGCCCACTCCCCCGCGGCCGATCGGATCGGCCAGTTCGTACCGGCCGGCGAAGACCTCACCCATGGTCGTGCGTCGCTCCCCTCCCGGGTCCGCGATGCGGAAAGCCCCCTCGGCCGTCCCGCAAGGACCTCCGGTCCGCCCCGTGACCGCCGCCGACGGTGGTCACGGAGCTGGATCCAGCGCTGCGCCCGGTCGGGATCAGCTCTGGTGCGCCTGGTAGTGGGCGACCGCGTCGGAGGTGCGCCCGGCGCCGTACACCCGGAGGAACTCTGCCAGTTCCGGGTGGGTGGGGGCGAGGGAGTCGGCAGCCTCGATGATGTCGCCGGCCGCCGAGACGGACCGCAGCAGCGACTGGATCTCACGCACCACGCGCTTCACGGTCGGTGCGCCCGAACCGGACGCCGTCTGTCCGGTGGTGTTGGTGAGCACCGAGCCGCCCTGCGACTTCTTGATCTCGTCCATGCGCTCGGTGGCCTCGGCGGCGCTGACGCTGCCGTCGGCGACCTGACCCGCCAGGTCCTGCAGAAGCTGCACGCGCTGCACCACGGCGGGATTTCCGATCTTGGCTCGCTGACCGCTCATCAGCTGGGACAGCATGGGCGCGGACAGTCCGAGGACGCCCGCCAGACGGGCCTGGTTGAGGCCGAGATCCTCGATCAGCCTACGGAAGAGCGCCCCCAGCGGCTCTCCGTACCAGCTCCGCTGGAGCTCCCGGGCTCTTGCGGTAGCTTCCTGCTGTGCGGCGTCCATTGCGTCTCCCCATCGCTTCCCCAAGTACGGTGCTTCGCTGCCGCTAAGCACGTGGGGCATCTTACGGAGAGTGGTCGCCTGCCGGGACCCCCAATCCTTTTGCAGGATCCGGGGGGTGACCCGGTACTCTGGTCTGCGGTGCTCGCCCAGGGTGTGAATCCTGCGGTGGGACGCATCGTTTTCGGGGCCTTAGCTCAGTTGGTAGAGCGCTGTCTTTGCATGGCAGATGTCAGGGGTTCGACTCCCCTAGGCTCCACAGCCCGAAGCCCCTCCCGCCAGGTTCTGTCCTGGCCGGAGGGGCTTTGTCGTGCGTCGATATGCGCTGCACGGTGGTGCGCAGAGGTCAGCGGTGGTCCTCCGGGTCTGCCTCCGCCTCGGCCTGCTTGGCCTGGACCTCCGGGTCGAGGACGGCCTGGCCGGTGCCGTCGACGGAGGTCAGCGGGGTGGTGTCGGGCACCTCGGTCGCGGCAGGGGGTTCGACCAGCCAGTCCGGGTTGGCCTGCTTGTCCCACCACTTCCATGCGACGTACGCGCCACCCGCCACAATGCCGAGCACGGCAAGACCCTTGGCGAGACGGCCGGCGCGGGCGCGGCGCTCGTGCTTGCGGGCGAGCTTCTGGATCTCCTTCGGGGAGACCTGCCCGCGGAGTGCGGCGAGTGCGGCGACGCTGCGGGCCGTCGCCTCCTCGCGGACCGGCTGGGCCGCCGCCACGGCCTGCTCGATGCGCGGCTTCGAGTACTCGGCGGCCTGCCGGGCGGCATGGCGGGTACGGACCGCTGCCTCATGGGCGGCGTGGTCGACCTTCGGCGGAACGTGGGTGCGGGCCTGCTCAAGTCGCGGAGCGAGGTGAGCGCCGTACTGGGCGCGGGCCTGCTGGGCGGCCTGCGCGACCTTGGGGCCGAGGACGACGCGCGCTTCGTGCGCATACTGCGTCGCACGGTCCTTGGCCGTCTCGGCGTAGGGCGCCACCACTTCCGCGGCGTGCAGCACGCTGTCCTTCGCCGAGCCGCTCGCGGCGCGCACGCTGTCGATGCGGGTCACGGGATCCTCCTCCTCGGTGGCGTACAGGTGTTTCACCTTTCCACCCTTTTGCGGATCATGCCTGCCGGAAGCGTCAATGCGGTGGTAAGGCTTGATTGGACTCAATAAGGAGCGGTAAGGGGCTTGGCGACGACAATGCCACGGATCGTGGCGCGGGGCGCCTCCTAGGTGTCGAGTAGACCGGTTTTGGGTCGCTCAAACCTCCGGCCCGCATCTGAGCCGTGCGAGGATCGGGAGGGCACAGAAGTCAACGGAAGGCAGATCGTGGCCGAGCAGCTGTACGCCACTCTCAAGACCAACCAGGGCGACATCGAGGTCAGGCTCCTGCCGAACCACGCGCCCAAGACGGTCAAGAACTTCGTGGAGCTCGCCAAGGGCGAGCGTGAGTGGACCAACCCGGAGACCGGTGAGAAGTCCACGGCCCCGCTCTACGACGGCACGATCTTCCACCGGGTGATCAGCGGCTTCATGATCCAGGGCGGCGACCCGCTGGGCAACGGCACGGGCGGCCCCGGCTACCAGTTCGAGGACGAGTTCCACCCCGACCTGGCCTTCACCAAGCCGTACCTGCTGGCCATGGCCAATGCGGGCCCGGGGACGAACGGGTCGCAGTTCTTCATCACCGTCTCGCCGACCGCCTGGCTGACCCGCAAGCACACGATCTTCGGCGAGGTCGTCGACGAGGCGGGCCAGAAGGTCGTCGACGCCATCGCGGCCGCCCAGACGAACCCGCGCACCGACCGCCCGGTCAACGACGTGGTCATCGAGTCGGTCGTCGTCGAGACCCGCTGACGCGCCCCGCCTGACGCGGCCCGCCGGCCGCAGGGAACCAATTCGCCCCGCTCGTCCGTAAGGATGGCGGGGCGCCGCGTTGCCCGCGCGGTGCCCGTATACGCGTACGAGACCGCTCCATCCGAGGGGACGACCGTCATGGACCAGGCGCCCGGCAGCCCGCAGGAACCGCAGGATGCCCAGGGCCTGCCCGGCTGCTATCGGCACCCCGACCGGCCCACCGGAATCCGTTGCACGCGCTGCGAGCGGCCGATCTGCCCGGAGTGCATGGTCAGTGCGTCGGTCGGGTTCCAGTGCCCGGAGTGTGTGCGCAGCGGTTCGGGCACGGGGCACGCGCCCACGGCCAATCAGCCGCGGACCGTCGCCGGGGGCACCGTCTCCGCCGATCCGCGGCTGGTCACGAAGGTGCTGGTCGGGATCTGTCTGGCGGCGTTCCTGGTGCAGATGGCGGGGACGGCCGGGGACCGGTTCACCGACCGGTTCGACATGCTCGGCCTGGCCTGGGTGCCTGCGCTGGGCGGACCGCAAGGGGTCGCCGAGGGCCAGTGGTACCGGCTGCTGACCGCGATGTTCCTGCACGGCAGCTACATCCACATCGCTTTCAACCTGCTCAGCCTGTGGTGGATCGGCGGACCGCTGGAGGCGGCGCTCGGCCGCGTCCGCTACCTGACGCTCTACGTCGTCTCCGGCCTTGCGGGCAGCGCCCTCAGTTACCTGCTCGCCGCGCCCAACCAGCCGTCGCTCGGAGCCTCCGGCGCCATCTTCGGGCTCTTCGGCGCGACTGCCGTCCTGATGCGCCGCCTCAACTACGATCTGCGGCCGGTCATCGCGCTGCTCGTGATCAACCTGATCTTCACGTTCAACCCGGCCTTCAACATCGCGTGGCAGGCCCACATCGGCGGCCTGGCGGCCGGGCTGGTCGTCGGGTACGCGATGATCCACGCTCCGCGCGAGCGTCGCGCGCTGGTGCAGTACGGGACCTGCGCGGTGGTGCTCCTCGCCGTGATCGTGACCGTCGTGGTCAGGACCGCTCAGCTCACTTGAGCCCACCTGTCCACCGATGGTGACCGAGGTTGTCCACAGCGCGTGGCGGATCTTGTGCATGCCGTGGGGAACAACTGTGCCCCTTGTCGCTGACCTGGGTTTTCCCAGGAAGGACAAGGGGCGAACAGATGGTCGAGCGTCACCGGGCCAGTCACACCGGCGTCAACATCCGGTGGGTTATCCACAGATCGTCTGACCTTTTCCCCACTGTGGAAAGTCCTGTGGATAACTCAGTGGATAGCTCGGGGCAGAGCTGGTGGAACGGCCCGGTCGTGGGCTACTTCCACTGGGTGGAGACACCGAAGCCGGCGGCGATGAAGCCGAAGCCCACGACGATGTTCCAGTTTCCGAGGGAGTCGATCGGCAGGGAGCCGTCGCTCACGTAGAAGACCACGATCCAGGCGAGCCCGATGAGGAACATCGCCAGCATCACCGGGGCCACCCAGCCGCGGTTGGTCAGCTTGATATTGGCTGCCTGCTTCGACGCCGGCGGGGGCGTGTAGTCGGCCTTCTTGCGGATACGTGACTTCGGCACGAGGGTCTCTCCTGTCGATGCGCTGCGTGGCCGCGCAGGGGACGTGGGCTGGCTCCGAGCAGCGTACAAGGGGAAGTTCAGAGGAATCCGAGCGCTCCCCCGGGCGTCCGTTAGCGTAGTGCTTCCGCGGCGTCGAAGGAGATAAGGGTACGTTGAGCAATTCTGCCGATCCCGGCAATGGTTCCGCCCGTGGCCGCTTCCGGCCCGTGCGGCTGCTCACTGTGGGCGTTTTCGCCCTCGCCGGACTCATCTTCTTCACCAGTTTCAATACGGCCAAGGGCACCAATATCCGTACGGATGCGTCCCTTTTGAAGCTCTCCGACCTCATTCAGGAGCGCAGCCACAAGAACAAGGAACTGGAAGAGACCAACAGCGGGGTCCGCGGCGACGTCGAGGCGCTGGCCGAGCGCGACGACGGGTCCACCAAGGCCGAGGACGAGAAGCTGGACGGCCTGGAGAAGGCCTCGGGGACGAAGAAGCTCAAAGGCGAGGCGGTTTCCGTCACGCTCGACGACGCCCCGCCGAACGCCACGGCCAAGCTCCCCGGCTACCCCGAGCCCCAGCCGAACGACCTGGTCATCCACCAGCAGGACCTCCAGGCCGTGGTGAACGCCCTGTGGCACGGCGGCGCCAAGGGCATCAAGGTCATGGACCAGCGCCTCATCTCCACCTCGGCCGTGCGCTGCGTCGGCAACACCCTGATCCTCCAGGGCCGCGTCTACTCGCCCCCGTACAAGATCACCGCGGTCGGCGACCCGGAGCAGCTCAAGCAGGCCGTCGCGGCCTCCCCGGAGATCCAGAACTACATGCTCTACGTGAACGCGTACGGGCTCGGCTGGAAAGTCGAGGACGACGGAGCGGTGACTCTTCCCGGCTACTCGGGCACAGTGGATCTCCACTACGCGAAGCCGGTGCAGTAACACCCGAGCCGGGGGAGGCCGTCGGTGTCGGTGCGAGTCGTCGTCAGGACGTTGAGCGAGCTGTGCATCACCGTCGGCGCCGTGATCGTGCTGTTCGTCGCATATGTGCTGTTCTGGACCGGCGTGAAGGCCGACAGCGCGATGGACCGTCAGATCCACGACCTCCAGGACCAGTGGGCCAAGCGGCCCGTCGCCACCGCGTCGCCCGATCCCTCCGCGTCCGGCGCGACGGACTCCTCGCCGCCGAAGCCGGCCGCGTACAAGGACGGCAAGCCGTTCGCCCTGATGTACATCCCCCGGCTCGGTTTCACGTGGAACAAGCCCGTGCTCGAGGACACCGAGGTCGGCACCCTGAAGAAGGGACTCGGCCACTACACGGGCACCGCCCAGCTCGGGCAGAAGGGGAACTTCGCGGTCGCCGGGCACCGGCGCACGTACGGCGACCCGTTCAAGGACTTCCCGAAGCTGCGGCCGGGCGACGCGGTGGTGCTGACCGACGGGACGACCTGGTTCACGTACCGGATCGATACGAAGCCCTACAAGACGCTGCCCAGCGATGTCGCGGTCATCGACCCCGTGCCGCGCAAGTCCGGATACACGGAGCCGGGCCGCTATCTGACCCTCACCACGTGCGAGCCGGAGTGGGGCCACAGCCACCGGCTGATCGTCTGGGGACATCTCGATGCCACTCAGCCTGTGGAGGCCGGGAAACCGGAGGCGTTGCGCCGTTAGTCTGGTGCCGTACGGCGACGGCTGATGGCCGTGCGGCGATGGTGTTGAGGGAGCAGAGAAGGGGAGTCCGGCATGTACGGCTGGATCTGGCGGCACTTGCCGGGGAACGCGTGGCTGAGGGCGGCGATCTCGATCGTGCTGATCCTCGCCGTGGTCTACGTCCTCTTCCAGTACGTCTTCCCGTGGGCCGAGCCGTTGCTGCCCTTCAACGATGTGACGGTGGACGGCCAGTGAGCACGCGTGAGACCCGCAGGACCCGCATTCTCGTCGTCGACAACTACGACAGCTTCGTCTTCAACCTCGTGCAGTACCTGTACCAGCTGGGTGCCGAGTGCGAGGTGCTCCGCAACGACGAGGTGAGCACGGCGCACGCGCAGGACGGTTTCGACGGCGTGCTGCTCAGCCCGGGCCCGGGCGCCCCCGAACAGGCCGGTGTGTGCATCGAGATGGTGCGGCACTGCGCGGCGACCGGTGTGCCCGTGTTCGGTGTCTGTCTCGGCATGCAGTCCATGCAGGTCGCGTACGGCGGTGTGGTGGACCGGGCTCCGGAGCTGCTGCACGGCAAGACCTCGCTGGTCCTGCACGAGGGCAAGGGCGTCTTCGCCGGGCTGCCGAATCCGTTCACCGCGACCCGGTACCACTCGCTGGCCGCCGAGCCCGGCACCGTACCGGACGTGCTGGAGGTCACCGCGCGGACCGAGGACGGCATCGTCATGGGGCTGCGCCACCGTGAACTGCCGGTCGAGGGGGTCCAGTTCCATCCGGAGTCCGTCCTCACGGAGCACGGGCACCTGATGCTGGCGAACTGGCTCGCCGAGTGCGGGGACAAGGAGGCGGTCGGCCGGTCGGCCGGGCTCGCGCCGGTCGTGGGCAGGGCCTCGGCGTGACTGCGCTGCGTCCCGAGCAGGGCGGCGCCAACGGGTTCGAGGAGGCCGTCAGGCGCCTCGACGACCCGCTGAACGACCCATTGCCGGGGCAGCATCCGTCGCCGTGGTTCCGGGCGGAGGGCGCGCAGCAGGAGGCGGAGCCGGAGCCCGAGCGGCCGCAGCCGGAGCCCGAGTGGTACGACCCCGAGGGGTACGCGCAGGACTGGTACGGCGGGGCTCCTGCCGCGCCGCAGCAGCCGGCGCGGGACGACGAGACCGTGGCGCTGCGCACCGCAGACACCCGTCGAATAGCCGAGCCGGAGCCCGGGCCCGAGTCGGAGCCGGCGTCCGAGACGCCCGTCGTGACCGGTGGCCGGGCCGCGCGCAGGAAGGCCGCCAAGAAGGGCGGCGGTGGCAGACGGCGGGCGTCAGACCCGCAGGAGACAGCCGCACGGTCCGCGCAGGACGACGACGGCAAGCCCCTCTCACGCGTCGAGGCCCGTCGGGCGGCGCGGGCGGCCAAGCCGACCGCCGGGGTGATCGCGAGCCGCGCGATCGGCGAGGTCTTCATCAGCATCGGCGTCCTGATGCTGCTGTTCGTGACCTACCAGCTGTGGTGGTCGAACGTCCGGGCCCACAACCTCGCGGGCAGCGCCCGTCACCACCTCGAGGACGACTGGGCGAACGGCAAGGGCAAGCCGGACTCGTTCGAGCCCGGACAGGGCTTCGCGATCCTCTACATTCCGAAGCTGGACGTCGTCGTGCCGATCGCCGAGGGCATCAGCAAGACGAAGGTGCTCGACAAGGGCATGGTCGGGCACTACGACAAGGACAGCATTCCGACCGCGATGCCCGACGCGAAGACGGGGAACTTCGCGCTCGCGGGGCACCGCAACACCCACGGCGAGCCGTTCCGCTACATCAACCGGCTCCAGCCCGGCGACCCGATCGTGGTCGAGACGCAGGACAAGTACTACGTGTACAAGATGTCGAGCATCCTGCCGCAGACGCCCCCGTCGAACACGGCGGTGATCAATCCGGTCCCCGAGGGCTCGGGGTTCACCAAGGCGGGCCGCTACATCACTCTGACGACCTGCACTCCGGAATTCACCAGTACGTATCGAATGATCGTCTGGGGCAAGATGGTCGAGGAGCGGCCGCGCAGCAAGGGCAAGCCGGACGCGCTCGTCGGCTAGCCGGGCAGCGGCATCGGGCACATCAGCACAAGGACGGGGCACACAGGCAGTGGCAGCGACGACCGACCACGAGGAAGAGGCCGACACGAAGGCCCCCTCGCCCCCGCCCCGTCGCGGCCGGATCGCGACGGCCGTCAGCGTCTTCGGCGAACTGCTCATCACCGGCGGCCTGCTGCTCGGCCTCTTCGTCGTCTACTCGCTGTGGTGGACGAACGTGGTCGCCGACCGCGCCGCGCACAAGCAGGGCGACAAGGTCCGCGACCACTGGGCCCAGGACACCGGGCCGGGGGCGCTGGACACCAAGGACGGCATCGGGTTCCTGCACGTGCCGGCGATGAGCAAGGGCGAGGTCCTGGTCGAGAAGGGCACCTCGTCCAAGGTCCTCAACGACGGTGTGGCCGGCTACTACACGGATCCCGTGAAGTCGGCGCTGCCCACCACCGGCAAGGAGGGCAACTTCTCGCTGGCCGCCCACCGGGACGGGCACGGCGCCAAGTTCCACAACATCGACAAGATCAAGAAGGGCGATCCGGTCGTCTACGAGACCAAGGACAAGTGGTACGTCTACAAGGTCTACGCCGTCCTTCCGGAGACCTCGAAGTACAACGTGGACGTCCTGGACCGGATCCCCAAGGAGTCGGGCAAGAAGAAGGCCGGCCACTACATCACGCTGACGACGTGCACGCCGGTCTACACGTCGCGCTACCGGTACGTGGTGTGGGGCGAGCTGGAGCGGGTCGAGAAGGTGGACAGCGACCGGACGCCGCCGAAGGAACTGCGGTAGCCCCGAGCTCGGCGCTCACGGCATGAATGAGCCCCGCCCCCTGTGAGGGGGACGGGGCTCATTCATGTGCTGGTGTGCCGGTGACCGACGGATCAGCCGTTGTCGCCGATGCCTCCGATGAAGCCGCCGTTGTCGCCGCCGCCGTTGTTCCCGCCGCCGACCGTGGTCAGGGTGACCGTGGTGGATGCCGGGTCGGAGGGGGTGTTGGCTGCCGGGTCCTGCTGCATGACCCGGGCGTTGTCGTCCTGAGGACCGCTGACCTGGATGTTGGTGAAGCCCGCGTCCTGCAGGGCCTTCTTGGCATCCTTCAGGGTCTGGCCCAGGACGCCCGGAACGGCCTTCTGCGCCGGGGCCTTGGCGACCTTCAGCTGGACCGTGGAGCCCGGGTCGGCCGTGGTGCCCGCGGTGAGGTTCTGGAAGAAGACCTTGCCGGCTTCGGCGTCGCCGTTCTCCTCCTCGGTGCAGCTGGCCTTCAGATCGCTCGCCTCGAGCTGCTGCGTCGCCTGCTCACAGGTGAGGTTCTTGCCGCTGGAGACGTCGGGGACCTTGGTGGTCGCCTTCTCCCTGGCGACGGTCAGGGTGATCTGAGTACCCTTTTCGACCTTCTTGCCGTCCTCCGGGTTCTGCTTGATGACCGTGCCGGCCTTGCGGTCGGACTCCGCGGACTCCTTGCTGATGTTGCTGAAGCCCTTGCTGCCCAGTTCGGAGACGGCCTCGTCGTAGGTCAGTCCGGTGACGCTCGGTACCGACACCTTCGGCGCCCCCGTCGACATACGGACGGTGATCGTGCCGTTCTTGTCGATCTTCCTGCCGCTCTTCGGGTCCTGCTCGCAGACGCGCTTGGCGGGCTGGTCCTCGCACGCCATGGGCTCGCCGCGGACGACCTTGAGGTCGACGTTCTCCGCCTTCTGCTGGGCGTCCGCGAACGTCTCGCCCACCAGGTTCGGCACGTCGGGTCCCTCGCTGCCGGCGCTGCCGCTGGAGATCCACTTCCCGATCAGGATCGCCCCGACCAGGACCAGGATGCCGGCGACCACCAGCAGGATCGTCGACGTGCGGTTCTTGCCCTGCTTGCGGCGGTCGGGGCGGTCGTCGTAGCCGTAGCCGCCGTCGTCCGGATTGACCGGGGGCATCATCGACGTGGGCGCCGCGCCGCCGTTCTGCGGGCGCAGCATCGCCGTCTGCTGGTCGTCCGGGTGGCCGCCGTAGCCGACCGCGCCCATGGCGGCGGTGGCGGCGACGGGCTGACCGTCGAGGCAGGCCTCGATGTCGGCGCGCATCTCGTCGGCCGACTGGTAGCGGTAGTCCGGGTCCTTGGTGAGGGCCTTGAGGACGATCGCGTCCATCTCGGGCGTGATCTCGCCGTCGAAGACGCTCGGCGGCTGTGCCTCCTCGCGTACGTGCTGGTACGCGACCGCGACCGGGGAGTCGCCGACGAACGGCGGCCGGACGGTGAGGAGCTCGTAGAGCAGGCAGCCCGTCGAGTACAGGTCGGAGCGGGCGTCGACCTGCTCGCCCTTGGCCTGCTCGGGGGACAGGTACTGCGCGGTGCCGATGACCGCCGCGGTCTGCGTCATCGTCATGCCGGAGTCGCCCATCGCGCGGGCGATGCCGAAGTCCATGACCTTCACCTGGCCGGTGCGGGTCAGCATGACGTTGGCCGGCTTGATGTCGCGGTGGACGATGCCCGCCCGGTGCGAGTACTCCAGCGCCTGGAGGATGCCGATGGTCATCTCCATGGCGCGCTCGGGCAGCAGCTTGCGCCCGGAGTGCAGCAGCTCGCGCAGCGTCGAGCCGTCGACGTACTCCATCACGATGTACGGGATGGAGACCTGGTCGACGTAGTCCTCACCCGTGTCGTAGACCGCCACGATCGCGGGATGGTTGAGCGAGGCGGCCGACTGGGCCTCCCGGCGGAACCGGGCCTGGAACGACGGGTCGCGCGCGAGGTCCGCCCGCAGCGTCTTCACCGCCACGGTGCGGCCGAGCCGGGTGTCATGCGCGAGGTAGACCTCCGCCATGCCACCACGGCCGAGCACCTGGCCCAGCTCGTACCGGCCGCCGAGGCGACGCGGCTCTTCCATGGTTACCTACCAGCCCTCTCCGTCGGTCCCGACCGTCCCGTGCGGGGTCGGGCGGTGTGCTGTCCGGGCATACCGTACCCGGCCTGCCCGACGTGACCTGGCCGCCACCGGGAGCCGTGACAGGACCGGTATCGCCACGTGCGTCTATGTGAAGAATGGGTGACCGGGCTCACAAGGAGCGGTGAACCTCCTTGTGAGCCCGGTCTCCTACTTGCTGTTGATGACCGCTTCCATCACGCTCTTCGCGATCGGGGCGGCGAGACCACCACCGGAGATGTCCCCGCGGTCGGCGTCGCTGTCCTCCACGACGACGGCCACGGCGACCGGGGTTCCCGAGCCCGTCTTCGCGTAGGAGACGAACCAGGCGTACGGGGTGCCCTCGTTGTTCACACCGTTCTGGGCCGTACCGGTCTTGCCGCCGACCGTGACTTTCGGGATCTTCGCCTGGGTTCCGGTGCCGGTGTTGACGACCGTCTCCATCATCGACTGGAGCTTCTGCGCGTTGTCCGAGGAGAGCGGCTGGCTCATCTCCTTCGGCTCCGTCTTCTCGATCGTGTCGAGGTTCGGGGCCTTCAGCTCGTCGACCATGTACGGCTCCATGAGCTTGCCGTCGTTGGCGATCGCGGAGGCGACCATGGCCATCTGCAGCGGGGTCGCGGCGGTGTCGTACTGGCCGATGGAGGACAGGGCCACCTGCGAGTCGTTCATGCCGTCCTCGAACCGCGACGCGTTCGAGCGGACCGGGACGAACTGCTGCTCGTTGAAGCCGAACTTCTCGGACTCCTTGAGCATCTCCTCGTTGCCCATGTCCTGGCCGAGCTTGCCGAACACCGAGTTGCAGGAGACGCGCAGCGCCTCACGCAGGGGCACGTTCTCGCACTGGATGGCGCCCTCGTTCTTCAGCTCCGTCCGGGTGCCCTTCATGATGAACGGGACCGGGGAGTCGGTCTTCGCGTCGACGTCGGTGACCTTGCCGCTCTCCAGCGCCGCGGCGGCCGTGACCAGCTTGAAGGTGGAGCCCGGCGGATAGGTCTCGCGCAGCGCCCGGTTCAGGAGCGGCTTGTCCTTGTCCTTGTCCAGCTTGCTGAACGTCTCGCCGTCCTTGTTGGTGTTCCCGGCGAACGACGAAGGGTCGTACGAGGGCGTGGACGCGAGCGCGAGGATCTTGCCGGTGGACGGCTCGATGGCGGCGACGGCACCCTTGCCGCGGTTCTTCAGGCCGTCGTAGGCGGCCTTCTGGGCTGCGGCGTTGAGGGTGGTGACGACGTTGCCGCCCTCCTTCTTCTTGCCCGTGATCATGTCGAGCGTGTTGCGGAAGAAGAGCCGGTCGTCGTTGCCGGTGAGGATGCCGTCCTCGATGTTCTCGATCTGGCTCGCGCCGACGACCTGCGAGGCGTAGCCGGTGACGGGCGACCACATGGGCCCGTCCTTCCAGGTCCTCTTGTACTTCAGGTCGGTGCCGGTGGTCGCCTTGGACCCGGTGATCGACTTGCCGTCGACGATGATGTCGCCGCGCGGCGTGGAGTAGCGGGCGATGGCGACGCGGCGGTTCTCGTCGTCGGAGGAGAGCTGGTCGGCCTTGACGTACTGGAGCCAGTTGTCACGGATCAGCAGGGTCAGGATCAGCAGCCCGCAGAAGATCGCGATTCGGCGCAGGGGCTTGTTCACGGGCGGACCACCTGGGTCATCTCGGCGTCGGGGCTGGGCGTGGGGCTGGGCGCGGGCCGGCGCGCGGTGTCGCTGATCCGGATCAGGATGCCGATCAGCGCCCAGTTGGCGATGACGGAGGAACCGCCGTACGCGAGGAACGGCATGGTCATACCGGTCAGCGGGATGAGCCCCATGACACCGCCCGAGACGACGAAGACCTGCAGCGCGAAGGCGCCGGACAGGCCGACGGCGAGCAGCTTGCCGAACGGGTCGCGGGCGGCGAGGGCGGTGCGCACACCGCGCTCCACGATCAGCGCGTAGATCAGCAGCAGCGCCATCAGACCGGCCAGGCCCAGCTCCTCGCCGAACGTGGCGAGGATGAAGTCGGAGTTCGCGGCGAACCGGATCAGGTCCGAGTGGCCCTGGCCGAGACCGGTGCCGAGCGTGCCGCCGGAACCGAACGCCCACAGCGCCTGCATGGCCTGCTCGGAGTGGCCCGCGACGCCCTGCCGGCTGAGCAGGTACTCCTTCATCGGGTCGAGCCAGGCGTCGACGCGCTGCTGGATGTGCGGCTCGAAGCTCGCCACACCGACGGCGCCGACCGCGGACATCAGCAGACCGAAGACGATCCAGCTGGTCCGTTCGGTGGCGACGTACAGCATGATGACGAACATTCCGAAGAACAGCAGCGACGTACCGAGGTCGGTCTCGAAGACCAGGATGAGGATCGAGATCGCCCAGACGACGAGGATCGGCCCGAGGTCGCGGCCGCGCGGCAGGTACAGGCCCATGAAGCGGCGGCTGGCCAGGGCGAGCGCGTCACGCTTGACCATCAGGTAGCCGGCGAAGAAGACCGCGAGGACGATCTTCGCGAACTCACCGGGCTGGATGGAGAAGGAACCGACGTGGATCCAGATCTTGGCGCCGTAGAGGTTCACGCCGAGGCCCGGCACCAGCGGCAGCAGCAGCAGGACGATCGCGCCGAGCATCGAGATGTACGTGTAGCGCTGCAGGACGCGGTGGTCCTTGAGGAAGATCAGGACGGCGATGAACAGCGCGATGCCGATCGCCGTGTACATCAGCTGCTTGGGCGCGGCACTGCCCGCCTGGCCGATCGACTGCAGCAGCTTCGACTGGTCGAGCCGCCAGATGACGACCAGGCCCAGCCCGTTGAGCAGCGTGGCCAGCGGCAGCAGCAGCGGGTCCGCGTACGCCGCGAACTTCCGTACGACGATGTGGGCGACGCCGGCCAGCAGGCCGAGGCCGAGGCCGTAGCCGAGGATTCCGGCCGGCAGCTCGCCGTCGATGGCCAGGCCCACATTGGCGTAGGCGAACACGGGGATGACCACGGCGAACGCGAGCAGCGCCAGCTCGGTGTTGCGCCTGCTGGGCGCGCCGATGGCGCCGATGGTCGACGTATGGGTCGTGGAACTACTACTCATGGCGTGCTGAGGCCCCCAACGGCTTCTACTGCTGTGCGCACGCCTTGGCCAGCTGCTGCTCTTCCTCGGAGAGAGTGGGGCCAGGAGTGGGCGTGGGTGACGGTGACTTCGCCTTGCCGGACGGCGAGTTCGACGGGTTCGGTGTGGGCGTCTCCGCGCGGTACGACGTCTTCGTCGCGGTGCCGCCGGTGGTCGTGCCGCCGGCTTCGCCCTCGCCGGTCTTCGCGTTCTTCTCGTTCTCGGCCTTCTGCCGCTCGGCCTGCTTCTCGCATGCGGAGGCCTGCGCGGACAGCTCGTCGATCTTGTCCTGGGCGGCCGCCAGATCACCTTCGGCGATGGTCGCCTCGACCTGCTTCTGCTGGTACGGAGGCAGGTACTTGAGCTCGATCTCCGGGTGGTCCTTCTCGACCTTGGACAGGCTCACCCAGGCGAGATCCTGGTTGATGCCACGGTAGAGCGCCACGTTCTCGTTGTTCGTGCCGACGAAGTACTGGGTCTGCGTCCAGCGGTAGCCGCCGTACAGACCGCCGCCGATGACGGCGAGCGCCAGCACGATGTAGACCGATCTCTTGAACCACTTGCGGCCGCGGCGCGGCTTGACGAAGTCCTCGTCCGAGTACGCGCCGAAGCTCCCCTCGGGTGCGTAGCTCTCGGTGTCGCCGCTGCCGGGCGGGCCGAACTCGCCGCCGCCACCGCCGCCGTTGCCCTGTCCCGGCACCGGCCGGCCGAGGCTGGAGGCGCGGCCCGCGGGGGTCTCCATGGCGCCGCCGTCGTGCAGCTGGTGCTGGTTCTCGGCGACCGCGCCGACGATGACCGGGGCGTCGGAGATCTGCCCGGCGAGGGTGTCCCCGCTGTCGATGTCCAGGACGTCCGCGACGATCACCGTCACGTTGTCGGGGCCGCCGCCGCGCAGCGCCAGCTGGATCAGGTCCTGGACCGTCTCCTGCGGGCCCTGGTAGCTGGCGAGGGTCTCCTCCATCGTCTGGTGCGAGACGACGCCGGACAGACCGTCGGAGCAGATCAGGTACCGGTCGCCGGCCCGGACCTCACGGATGGAGAGGTCGGGCTCGACGTGGTCACCGCTGCCGAGCGCGCGCATCAGGAGCGAGCGCTGCGGGTGCGTGGTGGCCTCTTCCTCGGTGATGCGGCCCTCGTCGACGAGGCGCTGCACCCAGGTGTGGTCCTGCGTGATCTGCGTCAGCACCCCGTCGCGCAGCAGGTACGCGCGGGAGTCGCCGACGTGCACGAGGCCGAGGCGCTGACCGGTCCACAGGAGGGCGGTGAGGGTGGTCCCCATGCCTTCGAGCTGGGGGTCCTCCTCGACCATCATGCGGAGCTGGTCGTTGGCCCGCTGCACGGCGGTGCCCAGGGAGGTCAGGATGTCCGAGCCCGGCACGTCGTCGTCGAGCGCGACGATGGTGGAGATCACCTCGGACGAGGCCACCTCACCCGCGGCCTGGCCCCCCATGCCGTCGGCGATCGCGAGCAGCCGGGGACCGGCGTAGCCGGAGTCCTCGTTGCCCTCGCGGATCATGCCTTTGTGCGATCCGGCGGCGAAACGCAGTGACAGACTCATGCGCACCTCGCCCGTCGGCTCCGGGTACATCCGCACGGTGCCCACCCTCCGGTCGGGAGCGCGCCGGTGTCCTGGTGGTGGACTGCCGCGTCGGCTCGCTCGCTCCGCTCGCTCATTGTCGTACTACTTCCGCAGCTCGATGACGGTCTTGCCGATGCGGATCGGTGCCCCCAGCGGGACCGGCGTCGGGGTCGTGAGGCGGGTCCGGTCGAGGTACGTGCCGTTGGTCGACCCGAGATCCTCGACGATCCACTGACCGTCCCGGTCCGGATAGATCCTGGCGTGCCGGCTGGACGCGTAGTCGTCGTCCAGCACGATCGTGCTGTCGTGCGCGCGGCCGAGCGTGATCGTCTGCCCCTGCAGCGCCACGGTGGTGCCCGTGAGGGTCCCCTCGGAGACGACCAGCTTGGAGGGGGCGCCACGGCGCTGCCGGCCGCCGCCCTGCTGCTGGCGCTGGGGCGGCGGCGTGGCGGCCGCCGCCTGCCGTGCGGTCTGCTGCGGGCGCGCGTTCTCGCGGCGCGCGCCGCGCTGCGTGACGCGCGTTCCGAACAGGTCGCTACGGATGACCTGGACGGCCACGATCACGAACAGCCACAGAACGGCCAGGAAACCCAGCCGCATGACCGTCAGGGTCAGCTCTGACATTGCCCCCGCTTCACCCTTCGGCTTGCCGATAAACGATGGTGGTTTGGCCCACGACGATCCGCGAGCCGTCGCGGAGCGTAGCGCGGGTGGTGTGCTGCCCGTCCACCACGATGCCGTTGGTGGATCCGAGATCCTGGATCGTCGAGGGCGTTCCGGTCCGGATCTCGCAGTGCCGGCGCGAGACGCCGGGGTCGTCAATCCGTACGTCCGCCTCGGTCGACCGGCCCAGCACGAGGGTCGGCCGGGAGATCTGGTGGCGGGTGCCGTTGATCTCGATCCAGTGACGGACGCGGGCGCCGGGCATCGGCCCTGCGCCGGGACGCTGCGCCGACGCCGCCGGGCCCTGCGCCGGTGCCGGGCGGCCGGGCGGCGCGGACGGCATCGGCGGGGCTGCCGCGGGCTGCTGCGGGTAGCCGTAGCCACCCGGCGCCTGGTTCGGCCGGGCCGAAGTGGGCCGCTCGGGCTGGGCCTGGCTGGAGGACGACGCGAGGGTGCGGCTGCGTACGCGGTACAGACCCGTGTCCAGGTCCTCCGCCTTCTCCAGGTGGACCTTGATGGGGCCCATGAAGGTGTAGCGCTGCTGCTTCGCGTAGTCGCGCACCATGCCGGACAGCTCGTCGCCGAGCTGGCCCGAGTAGGGGCTCAGGCGCTCGTGGTCCGGCGCGCTCAGCTCCACGATGAAGTCATTGGGGACGACGGTCCGCTCGCGGTTCCAGATCGTCGCGTTGTTGTCGCACTCGCGCTGCAGCGCGCCCGCGATCTCGACGGGCTGCACCTCGGACTTGAAGACCTTGGCGAAGGTGCCGTTGACCAGACCCTCGAGCCGTTGCTCGAACTTCTTCAGGACTCCCATGGGGCACCTCCTCCTTCGTAGCCGCCCTGCTTGCCGTTGTAGCCGTGCTCGCTCGTGCTGCCTTCTTGGTACTGCTTACTGATCGTATCCACGCGTCGGGAAATCGGCTGGTTCCCCCTGTCCGCCCGGTCGATGAGTGTCGACGCTCACAGCCCCTCTTATGAGGGATCGTAGAGGTGGCCTCAGGACAGTGTCCCGTACGCGGCTGTGGAGTGGTCGGGGTCCGGCCGAGCCGGGCGGAAGTGGCCGGGGTCCGCCGAGGTCCGCCGTGTCAGGTGCCCGCCAGGGCCTCGTGGAAACGGATGTGAATCCACCCTCCGCAGCGTGCTAATCTTCTGGATGTCGGAAGGCGCCCGGCCCGAAAGGGCGAAGGAGCCGGAGGACACACCCAATGCGCGGGTGGCGGAATAGGCAGACGCGCTGGATTCAGGTTCCAGTGCCCGCAAGGGCGTGGGGGTTCAACTCCCCCCTCGCGCACAGCTGAAAGCCCCGTAGGTCTTCGGACCTGCGGGGCTTTTGCGTTGCCCGGACCTTGCCGACCCGTCGTGGGCGGGCGGCCGGACCACGAGCAGGGCGCCGCGGCCGGATGGTCCGCGACGCCCTGTGGGTTATGTCACCTTCACGCGGTGAAGCGCGCGGCGACCTCCTTGCCCTTCGTCTGGGCGGACTCCAGAGCCTTCGCGTGGGAGGCCTCGTAGAGCGGGACCAGCTCGGACATGGCCGGGTTGGTCGGGGCCATGGTCAGCTCCGGGACGATGAAGTCGAGGTCCAGGCCGAGGGTGTCGCGCAGGACGGCCTCCAGGTAGTTCTGCACGTACTCCATGCCCTCGCGCGGGGTGCCCGGCGCGTAGGAGCCGCCGCGGCTCGCGACGACCGTGACCGGGGTGCCCTGGGCGGACGGGGCCTCCACGCCGGCGGTGCGGCCGAACAGGATCACGTTGTCCAGCCAGGCCTTCAGCGTCGACGGGATCGCGAAGTTGTACATGGGGGCGCCTATCAGGACGGCGTCCGCCTGCTCCAGCTCCTCGATGAGCTGTACGCGCGTGGCGAAGGCGGCGGCCTGCTCGGGCGCGTGCGTGGCCGGATCGGTGAAGCCGGCGAGGTGGGTGTCGGCGGTGATGTGGGGCACCGGCTCCGCGCTGAGATCGCGGTAGACGACCGTGCCCTCGGGGTGCTGCTCCTGCCAGGCCTTGCGGAACGCGTCCGTGACGGTGCGCGAGGAGGAGGCGGGGCCGGAGAAGACGGAGGAGTCGAGGTGCAGCAGCGTGGCCATGGTGGTTCTCCCGAGGGGGGTCCGGGTGTAATTGAGTACGCAACTAGTAATAGCACAGGGACTTACTTTTCTTCACCCCCGTACGAGAACGCAGTACTCTGGAGCCATGGCGGGCAACGGGGAAGACACGAACGGGACGGGCGCGGGCGCCGATGTCACCCACGACCCTCAGGCGTGCACCAGGGTCGACATCGGGATGACGCGCGTCTTCGGGCTGCTGGGCAAGCGCTGGACCGGGCTGATCGTGGCCGTCCTGATGCCGGGGCCGGTGCACTTCGCGGACCTGCGCCGGGCCATCCCCGGGATCAGCGAACGCATGCTCTCCGACCGGCTCACCGAGCTGGGCGCGGCCGGGCTCGTCGTGCGCCAGGTCGACGAAGGGCCGCCGCTGCGTGTCTCGTACCGGCTCACGACGGCGGGTGCGGCGTTGCAGCCCTCGCTGGCGGAGCTCGGGACCTGGGCCGAGAAGTACCTGGGGGCCGAGGGCGGGACGTGCCCGGAGGAGTTCCGGACGTGAGCGGGGACAGGGCGGTCCCGCTGGTCGCCGGGTGCCTTGCGCCGGGGCCTGTGGGTGTGGGGGTTGTGCACAGGCGGCGGGTTTTCCACAGGCTCTGACGGGGTTTTCCGCGCGGCGGTACGGTCGTGACCGATCACGGAGATGTGGGCGTACGCGGTCCCGTACGGGACGGGGGAGGCGGTCGGCATGGACGGTTTCGACGATGCGGTGGTGACGGTGCCGCGGCAGGGCGGGGTCCGGGCGGCGCGGCGGTTGCCGGGGGTGGCCGGGTTCGCCGGACGGGCCGGTTCCGGGGCCGACGGCGCGCGGATGTCGCCGAAGGCGGCCGGCAAGGCGCTGCGGCAGCGGGTGCCGAGGGCCTCGCACGCCGACATCCGCCCTGGGACGGACCGGCCGGACGCGGTACGGGCCGTCGAGGAGTCCAACACCGGCCGGCTTCCCGAACTGACCGCGATACGTGTCGGGCGCATGGCCGCGACCCCCTTCGCCTTCCTGCGCGGATCCGCGGGCCTGATGGCGCACGACCTGGTCAGCACACCGCTGACCGGTATCGGCGCCCAGATCTGCGGCGACGCCCACGCCGCCAACTTCGGGCTGTACGGCGACGCCCGCGGCGGCCTCGTCATCGACCTGAACGACTTCGACGAGACCGTGCACGGGCCCTGGGAGTGGGACGTGAAGCGGCTCGCCGCCTCGCTCGTGCTCGCCGGGCGGGAGGCCGGGGCCGACGAGGACACCTGCCGGGAGGCGGCGCACGACGCGGCCGGGGCCTATCGGCGCACCATGCGGCTGCTGGCCAAGCTGCCCGCGCTCGACGCGTGGAACGCGATAGCGGACGAGGAGCTCGTCTCGCACACTGACGCCCACGACCTGCTCGGCACCCTGGAGCGGGTCTCCGAGAAGGCGCGGCACAACACCAGCGGGCGGTTCGCCGCCAGGTCCACGGAGGCCGTGGCGGACGGCGGGCGGCGGTTCGTGGACGCGCCGCCGGTGCTGCGCGGGGTACCCGACGGGGAGGCCGCTGCCGTCGCCGCGTCGCTGGGCGCCTATCTGGAGACCTTGTCGCCGGACCGGCTGCCGCTGCTCGGGCGGTACGCGATCCACGACGTGGCGTTCCGCGTCGTCGGCACCGGCAGCGTGGGCACGCGGTCGTACGTGGTGCTGCTGCTCGACCACCGGGGCGAGCCGCTCGTGCTGCAGGTGAAGGAGGCGCGGCCGTCCGTGCTCCTGCCGCATCTGTCCGCCGCCGGGTTCGAGCCGCCCGCCGTCGAGCACGAGGGGCGGCGCGTGGTGCTCGGGCAGAAGCGGATGCAGGTGGTCAGCGACATCCTGCTCGGCTGGACCACGGTCGACGGACGGCCCTTCCAGGTGCGGCAGTTCAGGAATCGCAAGGGCAGCGTCGACCCGGCCGCGCTCGCCGCCGACCAGGTCGACGACTACGCGCGGATGACGGGCGCGCTGCTCGCCCGCGCCCACGCGCACAGCGCCGACCCGCGGGTGATCGCCGGGTACTGCGGCAAGAACGAGGAGCTGGACGAGGCCGTGGCGTCCTTCGCGGTGGCGTACGCGGACCGGACCGAGGCGGATCACGGGGAGCTGGTGCGGGCTGTGCGGGAGGGCAGGGTCGCGGCCGAGGCGGGCGTGTGAGCCGGCGCTCGGGGCCGCCGGTGGGGGCGGAGCGCGTGCCCTAGGCTGGACGGGTGACGACCCCGGAGACCGATGTGGCAGACCAGCCGGAGGAGCAGCCTCGGGAGCGGCCCGAGGAGCGCCTCGAGCGGGCCGTGCGCGCTGCCGAGCAGGCGCTGATCGAGTTCGAGATCGCGGTGGAGACGTTCCGGGTCGAGGTGGAGAACTTCTCGCGGCTCCACCACCAGAAGCTCGGGCCGATGTACACGCGGCTCGACGAGCTGGAGGCGCTGATCGCGGAGGCGACGGCGTCGCGTACCGGCGATCCGGAGGACCGGCGCAAGGCCGACGAGGCACGGGCGCGGGTGATGCCGATGCCGGGCGTCGAGGAGTTGTTCCACGGCTGGATGGACGGGGACGGGCTGTTCCCGGAGGCCGCCGCGATGCTGACCGAGCAATCGGTGCGGCCGCCGCAGCGGGTGCGGCCCAGCGACGAGGCCCGCAAGCTCTACCGCGAGCTGGTCCGCAAGGCCCACCCGGATCTGGCCCAGGACGAGGGGGAGCGGGGCCGCCGTGACGAGTTCATCGCGCGGGTGAACGCGGCGTACGGGCGCGGTGACGAGGCCCTGCTGCGTGAGCTGGCCGAGGAGTGGGCGGCGGGTCCTGTGCCGCCCGAGCGGCAGCCGACGGCGAGCGACGAGCTGTACGCGCGTCTGGAGTGGCTCGCGCAGCGCAAGGAACTGCTGACGGCGGTGGCGCAGGAGCTGGAGGAGAGCGCGATCGGCTCGATGCTGCGGATGGCGCCGGAGGATCCGGACGGCCTGCTCGACGATATCGCCGAGCAGCTGCTCGCGCAGGTCGCCGAGCGGGAGGCCGAACTGGAGCGCCTGACCGCGTCGTGACCCGCGTCCTGACCGGGCCCGGGCGAGCCCTTTTCGCGTGCTGACCGTGCCTGACCGCGGGCCGGTCGTCGACGGGCCGCCGGGGTGCGGCGTGCGGTCGGGTAGCGTCGGGGGCATGGTTTTCGGTTCTGGTGTGCCCACGGTCGGTGTCGACGAGCTCAAGGCGGACGACTTCCTCCTCGACGTCCGTGAGGACGACGAGTGGCAGGCGGGTCACGCCGCGGGTGCGCTGCACATCCCGATGAGCGAATTCGTCGCCCGCTACGGCGAGTTGACCGAGGCGGCGCCGCAGGACGGCCGGGTCAACGTGCTCTGCCGGGTCGGCGGGCGCTCCGCACAGGTGACGCAGTACCTCGTCCAGCAGGGCGTCGACGCGGTCAACGTCGACGGCGGTATGCAGGCGTGGGAAGCGGCCGGCCGTCCCGTCGTGGACGACAACGGGCAGCCGGGCGCCGTGCTCTGATCCGCCTACCGCCTCCTGAACCGTCCGGCCCGTCCGGCCGTCCGATGCGCCTGGCCCGTCCGATGCGCCTGGCCCGTCTGGTCCGCCTGAACCGTCTGTGACGTCCGATCCATCTGTGACGTCCGATTCGGCCGGGCCGTCCGGGCCGTTAGGGCCGTTCTTGCGGTCAGGCCAGCGGGTGGGCCGCCAGGAGGTCGCCGAGTATCTCCTCGTGGGCGGCGGCCGGGCCGAGCGAGAGCTCCAGGTGCTTGGCCCAGGCGTGATAGCGGTGCAGCGGATAGTCCGTGTCCGCGCCGAACCCGCCGTGCAGGTGCTGGGCGGTCTGCACGATGCGCCGGACGCCGTCGGATGCCCAGGTCTTGGCGACCGCCACGTCACCGGCGACCGGTAGCCCGCCGGTCGCGCCGCTGCTCAGCCGCCAGGCGGCCTGCCAGAGGGTGGCCTCCATCGCGCGCAGGTCGATGTAGCGGTCGGCGGCCTGCACGGCGACCGCCTGGAACGTGGCGATCGGATACCCGAACTGCTCGCGCTTGCTCGCGTAGTCACCGGTCATCTTCAGGACGCCCTCGCCGAGGCCCAGCGCGAGTGCGCAGGTGCCGGTGGCGAGCAGATCGTGCAGCAGGGGCCAGGCCGTGGGGTCCTCGACGAGGTCGCGCGGTGCGAGGCGGACGCCGTCCAGGCGGATCTCGGCCAGGCGCTCGCCGGTCGTCGAGATCTGCTCGGCGAAGGTGCGGCCCGTCAGCTCCGTGTCCGGTCCCGGCAACAGCGCGAGCACGGTGGTGCCCTCGGGGGTGTGGGCGGGCACGAGGACCCGGTCCGCGTTCAGCGCCCAGGGGATCGCTGTCTGGACGCCGTCCAGGACCCAGCCACCGCCGGCCGCGTCGGGCTCGCGCCGCGCGCTGACCGCGAGGTCGGCGGGGTCGTGTCCGGTGCGGCCGGCCGAGGCGGCGGTCAGGACGAGCTCGCCGCGCCCCGCGCGGGGCAGGATCTCCTGCCTCAACTCCTCGCTGCCACAGGCCTGTACGGTCGCGACGGCCGCGCTGTGCTCGAGCAGGGGAACCCGGGCCAGGACTTTCGCCGCCTCGCGCAGCACGAGGCACAGCGCGATGGCGTCCAGGCCCGCGCCGCCGTGCTCCGGCGCGATCAGCAGGCTCAGCAGATCGGCGTCGGCGGCCTTGGCCCACAGGGCGCGGTCGAAGTCGTCGGCCACGGCTCCGGAGGTGAGCGCAGGGCTGGGCACACCGTCGGGGGCGACCGGTGCGAACACCGCCCGTGCCGCCTCGACGGCCGCCTGCTGCTCCTCGGAGAAGGTGAAGTCCACCGGGCTGTCCTCCCGTTCCTTCTGAGCCTGTTCCGGACGGCTCCGGGCCCTTGTCGGGGGTCCGGGCACGGCACCGGGATCTGACGGGCCGTCAAGATAGAACAGGTTCTACGAGAAGGGAACAGGCCCGGTGCCGACGCCGGGCGCGCGGCCGGTCGGTGCTCTCAGCGGTCGAAGTCCAACTCCACCTTTTCCGTGGACGGATGGGACTGACAGGCCAGGACGTACCCGGCCTCGGTCTCCTCCGGCTCCAGCGCGAAGTTCCGGTCCATCCGTACGGAGCCCGAGACGAGGAACGCGCGGCAGGTACCGCACACGCCGCCCTTGCAGGCGTAGGGCGCGTCCGGCCGGTTGCGCAGCACCGTCTCCAGGAGGGACTCGCCGTCCCCGACCGGCCAGGTGCCCGAGCGGCCGTCGAGCTGCGCGGTGACCGTGCTGTGCGTGGGAGCCGCCGCAGCCGCGGTGCGGTCCGGGGCCGGTCCGTCGTCCACGTGGAAGATCTCCTCGTGGATGCGCTCGCGCCGGACGCCCAGACCGCGCAGGGCCCGCTCGGCGCCCTGCACCAGCCCGTACGGCCCGCACAGGAACCACCCCGCGACCGCGTCCACCGGCAGCAGTGCGGGCAGCAGCGCCGCGAGCCGCTCCTGGTCGAGCCGGCCCGAGGCGAGACCCGCCTGCTGTTCCTCCCGGGAGAGGACGGTGACCAGCTGGAACCGGTCGGCGTAGCGGTCCTTCAGGTCGGCGACCTCCTCCAGGAACATCGTCGAGGCCGTGGTGCGGTCGCTGCGGATCAGGCAGAACCGGGCCTCGGGCGTGCGCTCCAGCAAGGACGTGACGATGGACAGGACCGGGGTGATGCCGCTGCCGCCGACCACCGCGGCGTAGTGCCCGGGCGCCGGGTCGAGGGTGAAGCGCCCGGCCGGGGTCATCACCTCCAGCTCGTCACCGACGGCGACGTCCTTGTGCGCGTACGTCGAGAAGGCGCCGCCGTCGACGAGGCGCACCCCGACCCGCAGCGCGCGCGGAGCCTCGTCGGCCGGGGCCGCGGAGCAGATCGAGTACGTGCGGCGGATCTCCGTGCCGTCCGCGGTGCGGCGCAGGGCGAGGTGCTGGCCCGGCGCGTGACGGTACGCCTCGCGCAGCGGCGCGGGCACCGCGAAGGTGAGGGCCACGGAGTCGTCGGTGAGCCGGTCGACGGCCGTGACGCGCAGCCGGTGGAAGCGGGCTCTCGCCGTCGCGGGGGCGACCCCGCGTGCCGTCCCCGTGGCCTCTTCCCGAGCCATCACAACTCCTTGAAGTGGTCGAAGGGTTCACGGCAGGACAGGCAGCGGCGCAGTGCCTTGCAGGCGGTGGAGGAGAAGCGGCTGAGCAGTTCGGTGTCGGGCGAACCGCAGTGCGGGCAGGTCAGCGCGTCCGTGGCCGCCCGGGACGGACCGGCGGTGTGCCGGGTCGGGCCGAGGGCGACGGTGACCGGACCGGCGGGCGCGCGCATGCTCCTGGGGGGCGCTATGCCGAACTCCCGCAGCTTGCGGCGGCCTTCGGGGGTGATGTCGTCCGTCGACCAGGCGGGCGCGAGCACGGTGCGGACGGTGACCTCGGGGATGCCGTGCTCGTGCAGGACGCGCTCGATGTCGCTCGCCATGGCCTCGATCGCGGGGCATCCGGTGTACGTGGGACTCAGCTCGACCTCGACCCGGCCGGGGCCCCGCGTGTGCACGGCGCGCAGTACGCCCAGCTCCTCCAGGCTCAGCACGGGCAGCTCGGGGTCGGGCACGGAGCCGGCCAGCCTGCGCAGCTCGGCCTCGAGGGGCGTCTCCCGGTCGTGGGCGAGGGTCACCATGACGCCCCCGGGTGGCTGCGGTGCAGGTGCTGCATCTCGGCGAGCATCCGGCCGAACGGCTCGGTGTGCAGGCCCTGGCGCCCGGCCCCGGCGCGCCAGGCTCCGGTCTGCGGGCCGTCGGGGACGGTCAGCGTGGCCTGTCGCAGGGTGGTGGTCACCGTCGCCGTCCAGCCGGCCTGCAGTTCCTCCTGGTCGAGGTCCAGGCCGGGGACGGGCTGGAACATCTCGCCGGTGAAGCGCCACAGCGCGTCGACCGCGCGCTGCATGCGGGTGTGGCTCTCCTCGGTGCCGTCACCGAGGCGCAGCGTCCACTGCAGGGCGTGGTCCTGGTGGTAGGCGACCTCTTTGACGGCCTTGGCGGCGAGGGGTGCGAACTCGGTCTCGCCGTCGGCCAGTTGTGCGTAGAGGAGGTGCTGGTAGGCGGAGAAGTAGAGCTGGCGGACGATGGTGTGGGCGAAGTCGCCGTTCGGCTGCTCGACCAGCTGGAGATTGCGGAAGGCGCGCTCCTCGCGCAGATACGCCAGCTCGTCCTCGTCGCCGACCGTGCCCAGCAGGACGCGGGCCTGGCCGAGGAGGTCGAGGGCGATGTTCGCCAGGGCGACCTCTTCCTCCAGGACCGGGGCGTGCCCCGCCCACTCCCCCAGGCGGTGCGAGAGCACCAAGGCGTCGTCGCCGAGGGCGAGGGCCGCGGCCGCGGTGTCGGGGGAGATGCGGGGCGCCTCGTCCGGCCGGTTCAGGGACTGCGTCACAGGTGCTTCACCCCTTCCGGGATCTCGTAGAACGTCGGGTGCCGGTACGGCTTGTCGGCGGCCGGCTCGAAGAACGGGTCCTTCTCGTCCGGGGACGAGGCGGTGATCGCCGCGGACGGGACGACCCACAGGGAGACGCCTTCACCGCGGCGGGTGTACAGATCCCGTGCGTTGCGCAGGGCCAGCTCCGCGTCCGGGGCGTGCAGGCTGCCGGCGTGCGTGTGGGACAGGCCGCGGCGGGAGCGCACGAAGACCTCCCACAGGGGCCAGTCCGGGACGCCGCCGGGCGTCTTCGGGGTCGGGGTCTCGCTCATGCCGCCCTGCCTTCCGGGGTCGCTGCCGTGGCGTGCTTGGCCGCGTGGGCCGCGGCGGCCTCGCGCACCCAGGCGCCCTCGTCGTGGGCGCGCCTGCGCTGGGTGATGCGCTGTTCGTTGCACGGGCCGTTGCCCTTGAGGACTTCGCGGAACTCCGCCCAGTCGATCGGGCCGAAGTCGTGCTGTCCCCGCTCCTCGTTCCACGTCAGCTCCGGGTCGGGGAGCGTCAGGCCGAGGGAGGCGGCCTGGGGGACGCAGATGTCGACGAAGCGCTGGCGCAGTTCGTCGTTCGAGTGGCGCTTGATCTTCCATTCCATGGACTGCGCCGAGTGCGCCGACTCGTCGTCCGGCGGGCCGAACATCATCAGGGACGGCCACCACCAGCGGTCCACCGCGTCCTGCGCCATCGCGTGCTGGGCCTCGGTGCCCCGGCTGAGTGCGAGCAGCAGCTCGTACCCCTGGCGCTGGTGGAAGGACTCCTCCTTGCAGACACGGACCATCGCGCGGGCGTAGGGGCCGTACGAGCAGCGGCACAGCGGCACCTGGTTCGTGATCGCCGCGCCGTCCACCAGCCAGCCGATCGCTCCCACGTCGGCCCAGGTCAGCGTCGGGTAGTTGAAGATCGAGGAGTACTTCTGGCGGCCGCTGTGCAGCTTGTCGAGCAGCTCGTCGCGGCCCGCGCCGAGGGTCTCCGCCGCGCTGTACAGGTACAGCCCGTGCCCCGCCTCGTCCTGCACCTTCGCCATCAGGATCGCCTTGCGGCGCAGGGAGGGCGCGCGCGTGATCCAGTTGGCCTCCGGCTGCATGCCGATGATCTCGGAGTGGGCGTGCTGGGCGATCTGGCGCACCAGCGTCGCCCGATAGGCGTCGGGCATCCAGTCGCGGGGCTCGATGCGCTCGTCCGCCGCCACGGCGGCGTCGAACGCGGCCTGGAAGGCGGCGGTGCGGTCCGCGTCCGTCCCGGCTGCCTGGTGGTGCGGGGCTGCTGTCGCCATTCCCGGTCCCCCTCGACCTTGGGTGCCCGATCCCGGCCGGGCCTTCCACATCTCCCGACCGATCGTTCGGTTCGTCGGATTCAATGGTGGGACGTGGCGCCGTAGGGTGTCAACCCTGAGCCGCCGAGCCTGTGGATAACCTCGGGCAGCTGTGCTGAGCGGCCGCTCCCCAGTACGGTTCCGGTGCGTCGCATCCGCCGGGCGGCACGCCGCGGAATCGGTTCGCCGCCGGGCGGCCGGACGGGACGGGCCAGGGGAACGACAGGAACGGGGAACGGGGAGCACCGATGGAGACGGAAGCAGGCGCCGCGGACGAGGGCGCCCGGCGCGCGCCGCAGGAGGCGACTCCCGCACCGCCGGACCCGTCGGACGCCCCGCCGTCCGACTCGGCCGAGCCGCCGTCCGCCCCGGCCGGACCCGGACCCCAGGGCATCGCGGCGCTCTCCCCCCGCTACCAGGTGGCCGCCGGGCTGGCCCTCGCGGGCGTCGCCGTCGTCGCCTGCGTGCACGTCCTCATGGTGTTCCTGCACGTCGCGCCGCCGAACACGGTGTCCAAGCAGCACAGCACCGTCATCAACGCCTGGGTCTACCCGGAGTTCGAGCAGAACTGGAAACTGTTCGCCCCGAACCCGCTCCAGCAGAACATCGCGGTCCAGGCCCGGGCCGAGATCCGCACGTCCGGCGGCGAGCTGCGCACCAGCCGCTGGTACGACCTGTCCGCGCAGGACGGCGCCGCCATCGACGGGAACCCGGTGCCCAGCCACACCCAGCAGAACGAACTGCGCCGCGCCTGGGACATCTACGTGTCCACGCACGACGCCCGGAACCGGCCGAACGGTCTGCGCGGGACGCTGTCCGAGCGGTACCTGCGCCGCGTCCTCGTCCTGCGCCTCGACCGGCTCGACGTGGCCGGCAAGGGGGACGTCGTCGAGCGCGTCCAGGTCCGCTCGCAGTCGACCGCGATCGCGTCCCCGAAATGGAGTGCCGAGAAGGTGAGCCAGAAGCCGGTCTACCGGCAGGTGCCCTGGTGGACGGTGACGTCACGGGACGTGTCGCTCGGCAGTGACGCGCACGTACGGGTGCAGTCCGCGACGGGCGGTGCCCGATGAGCCGGATCGAGGAACAGCCGGACCGCTTCGAGAAGAAGGTCGGCGCCGGCCTCCAGCGGATCACCGCGTCCGCGCTCGGCCGCTACCAGAGCGCCGTCATCCGCATCGGGTTCTCCCTGACGTGGCTGCTGTTCCTGCTGCGCGAGTTCCCGCACCGGCAGGAGCTCTACGGGCCGGACGGGCCCTGGAGCTGGGGCATGGCGCAGGAGCTCATCGCGGACAACCACGCCTTCAGCGCGCTGATGTGGTCCGACGGCCAGGCATGGTTCGAGCTCGTCTACGCGGTGGCGGTGCTGGCGTCCGTCCTGCTGATGCTGGGCTGGCACACCCGCGCCACGTCGGTGCTCTTCATGATCGGCGTGCTGTCGCTGCAGAACCGCAGCATCTTCGTGGGCGACGGCGGCGACAACGTCCTTCACCTCATGTCGATCTACCTCATCTTCACCCGCTGCGGACAGGTGTGGTCGCTGGACGCGCGACGCCGGGCACGCGCGCGTGCCCGGCAGAACTCCTCGCAGGGGCCGGCGCCCGAGGACCGGGGCGGGATCGTCCTGTGGTGGGTCGTGGGCCTCGCGCTCTCGGCGGTCACGTTCACCGGCGACGCGAGCGGCGGATGGCTGCTCCTCTTCTGGGGGCTGTGGGCCGCCCAGGGAGTGTGGTGGTACGTCGACCGCCGTGCCGAGCCGGGTGATCCGCGGCTGCTGTGCGACATCGTCGGCAACGTCGTGCACAACGCCGCCCTGCTGGTGATCATGATCGAGGCGTGCCTGATCTACGCGACCGCGGGCTGGTACAAGATCCAGGGCAGCCGCTGGCAGGACGGCACCGCGGTCTACTACCCGCTACACCTGGACTACTTCTCGCCGTGGCCCTTCCTGGGCGATCTGCTGACCGCGTTCGGGCCGATGGTGATGCTCGTGACGTACGTGACGGTCGCCGTACAGGTCGCCTTCCCGTTCACGGTCTTCAACCGGCGCATGAAGAACGTCCTGTTGATGTTCATGATCCTCGAGCACGCGGTCATCGCCGTCGTGCTGGGACTGCCGTTCTTCTCGCTCGCGATGATCGCCGCCGACGCGGTGTTCCTGCCGACGTCGTTCCTGCGGCGCCTCGGTGGCTGGGCGGCACGCGCGCGTGGCCGCGTCCTCGCGGGTTCGCGCGAGGCGGAGGTGCCCGGTCCGCGCTCGGCGCAGGACGTCGAACCGGTCGCGGCGCAGACGCCCACGGCGCGCACGTAGGCTTCCTGCCATGAGCGGGACGAGCACGGACAGCGGCGCCGACAGCAGGCCGGACGAGGGCCCTGAGGGCGCCGTGCGCGCCTGGCGGCGCCAGGCCGACGCGGCGGTGCTGCTCGACGGGTTCCACGCCCTCAAGCACGCCGCGCGCTTCGGCGCCGACATCCCCGTCGCGCTCGCCGTGGACCGGGCGGCCGCGCTCGAACTGGCCGCCGACCTCGCCCCCGACGTCGTACGGGACCTGGACGCGCTCCTCGTGGAGGTCGACCAGGACGTGCTGCGGGCGCTCGTGCCGCGGCTGCACCCCACCGGCGTCGCCGCCCTCGCGGGACGTCCCGACCGCGCCGGCAACCGCGCCGCCCTCGCGCGCACCGGGCGCACCGCACCCGTCGTCGTCCTCGACAACCCGCGCAATCTCGGCAACGCGGGCGCCGTCATCCGCCTCGCCGCCGGATACGGCGCCACCGGCGTCGTCACGACGGGCGACCTCGACCCCTGGCACCCCACCGTCGTACGGGGCGGGGCCGGGCTGCACTTCGCGACCGCCGTGGAGCGGCTCGGCGTCGACGAGCTGCCCCAGGGGCCGCTGTACGCGCTCGATCCCGAGGGCGCCGACATCCGCGGCCTGAAGCTGCCCGACGACGCGCTGCTCGCCTTCGGGTCCGAGCGCAGCGGCCTGTCGCCCGAACTGCGTGCGCGCGCCGACCAGTTGGTGTCGCTGCCGATGCGGCCCCAGGTCTCCAGCTACAACCTGGCCACCAGCGTCGGCATGACGCTCTTCCACTGGAGCGCGCACAGCACGAACGCGCCGTAGTGCCGGGCCTCAGACGGCTTCCCGGCGCACCTCCACCACCCGGAAGCGGTTCGCCACGAAGGCGCCGTCGCACAGCGCCGCGTTGGCCGCGGGGTTGCCGCCCGAGCCGTGGAAGTCGGAGAACGCCGCCGTCTGGTTCACGTACACCCCGCCCGTGAGGTTGAGCGAGAGCTGGGCGCACTCCTCCAGGCAGACCTCCTCGACGGCCCCGGCGACCTCGTCGGAGGTGGTGTACGCGCCCACCGTCATCGCGCCCTTCTCGCGCACCGTGCGGCGCAGCAGGTCCACCGCGTCCTGCGCGGAGTCGACGGCGACGGCGAAGGAGACCGGGCCGAAGCACTCGCTCATGTAGGCGGCCTCGGCGTCCGGCTTGGTGCCGTCCAGCTTCACGATCACCGGGGTGCGCACCACGGCGTCCGGGAACTCCGGGTTGCTGATCTCCCTTGAGGCCAGGGCGACTTCACCGAGGCCGGCGGCCGCTTCCAGGCGGGCCTTCACGTCCGGGTTCACCAGGGCGCCCAGCAGCCCGTTCGCCCGGGCGTCGTCGCCGAGCAGGTCGCCGACCGACCGGGCGAGGTCCGCGACGACCTCGTCGTACGACTTGGGCCCTTGGTCGGTGGTGATGCCCTCGCGCGGCACCAGAAGGTTCTGCGGGGTCGTGCACATCTGGCCGCTGTACAGGGACAGCGAGAACGCCAGGTTGGCCAGCATGCCCTTGTAGTTGTCGGTTCCGTCGATCACGACGGTGTTCACGCCGGCCTTCTCCGTGTAGACCTGCGCCTGCCGGGCGTGGGCCTCCAGCCAGTCGCCGAAGGCGGTCGACCCCGTGTAGTCGATGATCCTGATCTCGGGGCGCACGGCCAGGGTCTTGGCGATGCCCTCGCCGTCCCGCTCGGCCGCGAGCGCCACCAGGTCGGGGGCGAAGCCCGCCTCGGCGAGGACCTCGCGGGCCACCTGCACCGTGAGCGCGAGCGGCAGCACCGCGCGCGGGTGGGGCTTCACCAGGACCGGGTTGCCCGTGGCCAGGGAGGCGAACAGGCCTGGATATCCGTTCCACGTCGGGAACGTGTTGCACCCGATCAGCAGCGCGATGCCGCGGGCGACCGGGGTGAACTCCTTGTCCAGGACCAGGGGATCGCGCTTGCCCTGGGGCTTGGACCACTGCGCGGCGTCCGGTGTGCGCACCTGCTCCGCGTACGCGTACGCCACCGCTTCGAGGCCGCGGTCCTGCGCGTGCGGGCCGCCCGCCTGGAACGCCATCATGAAGGCCTGGCCGCTGGTGTGCATGACCGCGTGCGCGAACTCGTGCGTGCGCGCGCTGATCCGGGCCAGGATCTCCAGGCACACCGCCGCGCGCACCTCGGCGCCCGCGTCGCGCCACGCGCGCATGCCCGCGCGCATCGCCGGCAGCAGCGCCTCGATGTCGGCGTGCGGATAGGTGATCCCCAACTCGATCCCGTACGGCGACACTTCACCGCCCACGAAATCGTCCGTGCCCGCCTGGCCGAGGTCGAGCCGGGTGCCGAGCAGCGCGTCGAAGGCGGCCTTGCCCTCGGCGAGGCTCAGGCTCCCGTTCTCCCCGTAGGCCTTGGGGTGCTCGGGGTGCGGGGACCAGTACGCGCGCGTGCGGATCGCTTCCAGCGCCTGGTCGAGGGTCGGCCGGTGCTTGGCGATCAGGTCGTGCGCGGTGGGTTCGGCGGCGGCCATGGCGGACCAACTCCTCCTGGGCTGCGGCTCCTCGTCGAGCCGGCGAGCCGGTCGGGACTGGACGGGACGGGTCGGGACGGGTCGGGACGGGACAGGTCGGGACTGGGCAGGGACGAACAGTCAGAGTTAGAGTAACCGAACGATCGGTCGGGACAAGAGGGTGCGTGGAACCTGTGGAAAACCGACCCAATGGGCCCCGGGGCCCTGCCGCGCGGCCAAATGCGGAAGGATCGCGCGCATGACAGCACATGACCGCCTCGTGGGCGTGGTCGGCACCGGCACCATGGGCCAGGGCATCGCCCAGGTCGCGCTGGTCGCGGGGCACCCCGTCCGGCTCTACGACGCCGTGCCCGGGCGCGCGAAGACGGCCGCGGAGTCGATCGCCGCGCGGCTCGACCGGCTCGTCGAGAAGGGCCGGATGAGCCCGGACGAGCGCGCGGCCGCCAGTGCCCGTCTCGCGCCCGCGCAGACGCTCGACGAGCTGGCGGACGCGGCCCTGGTCGTCGAGGCCGTCCTGGAGCAACTGGACGTCAAGCAGCAGCTGTTGCGGGAGCTGGAGGACATCGTCGCCGACGACTGTCTGCTCGCCACGAACACCTCGTCCCTGTCCGTGACGGCGATCGGCGGGGCGCTGCGGCTCCCCGGCCGCTTCGTGGGCCTGCACTTCTTCAACCCCGCGCCGCTGCTGCCCCTGGTGGAGGTCGTCTCCGGCTCCGCCACCGACGTCACCGCGGCCACGCGCGCGTACGAGACCGCCCGTGCCTGGGGCAAGACCCCGGTGGCCTGCGCCGACACCCCCGGCTTCCTGGTCAACCGCATCGCGCGGCCCTTCTACGCGGAGGCGTTCGCCGTCTACGAGGACCAGGGCGCCGACCCGGCCACCATCGACGCCGTGCTGCGCGAGAGCGGCGGCTTCAGGATGGGCGCCTTCGAACTGACCGACCTCATCGGCCAGGACGTCAACGAGGCCGTGACGCGCTCCGTGTGGGAGGGCTTCTTCCAGGACGTGAAGTTCCGGCCCTCGCTGGCCCAGCGCCGCCTGGTCGAGGCGGGGCACATCGGCCGCAAGGCGGGCCAGGGCTGGTACGCGTACGGGGAGGGCGAGGAGCGCCCCGAACCGCACACGGCCGCACCCGCCGACCGGCCCGCCCATGTGGTCGCGGAAGGCGATCTCGGCCCCGCGCGCGAGCTGCTCGCCCTCATCAGGGAGGCGGGCATCGAGGTGCGCGAGGAGGACGAGGACAACGGCACCCGCCTGGTGCTGCCCAGCGGCGGCCAGCTCGCCCTCGCGGACGGGCAGACGTCCGTCGAGTACCGGGACGTCGTCTACTTCGACCTCGCGCTCGACTACCGCAGCGCCACCCGCATCGCGCTCGCCACCGCCCAGGACGCGAACCAGCGCACCCTGAACGAGGCCGTCGGCCTCTTCCAGGCGCTCGGCAAGGACGTCAGCGTCATCGGCGACGTGCCGGGCATGATCGTCGCCCGTACGGTGGCCCGCATCATCGACCTGGCCCACGACGCCGTCGCCAAGGGCGTCGCCACCGAGGGGGACATCGACACCGCGATGCGCCTCGGGGTCAACTACCCCCTGGGGCCCATCGAATGGAGCCGCAGGCTCGGCAAGAACTGGGCGTACGCCCTCCTCGACGACCTGCATCTGCGCGACCCCTCGGGCCGCTACGCGCCGTCCCTGGCGCTCTACCGCCATTCGTACGCCCCCGAGAAGCGGGAGGGCTCCGCATGACCACCGCACGCCGTGACACCGGCGCACGACGCGACACCTACACCCCCGACACGCTGCTCGCGGTCGCGGTCACCGTCTTCAACGAGCGCGGCTACGACGGCACCTCCATGGAGCACCTCTCCAAGGCGGCCGGCATCTCCAAGTCGTCGATCTACCACCATGTGACGGGCAAGGAGGAACTGCTGCGCCGTGCCGTCAGCCGTGCGCTCGACGGCCTCTTCGGGATCCTGGAGGAGGAACCCGCGCGCGTGGGACGTGCGGTGGAGCGCCTGGAGTACGTCACCCGGCGCATGGTCGAGGTGCTGACCGGCGAACTTCCCTATGTGACGCTCCTGTTGCGGGTGCGGGGGAACACCGATACCGAGCGCTGGGCCATGGAGCGGCGCAGGGAGTTCGACCACCAGGTCGCCGAGCTCCTGAAGGCGGCCGCCGCCGACGGGGACGTACGCGGCGACATACCGGTGCGTCTCGCCACCCGGCTCGTCTTCGGGATGATCAACTCCGTCGTGGAGTGGTACCGGCCCGACGGGGGCGGCCTGCGCGACCGCGAAGTGGCCGACGCGGTCGTCGAGCTGGTCTTCGGAGGGCTGCGCAAGGAGGGCTGAGCGCCCCCGCGGGCCCTGCCCCGATGCCTGGACGTGTGGACGCCCGGAAGCCCGGGCGTCTACGGATTGTCCGGTCCCAGGTCCTCCTCCTCGAAGACCAGCAGTGTTCTGGTGCTGAGCACTTCGGGGATGGCCTGGAGCTTGGTGAGGACCAGCTCGCGCAGCGCTCTGTTGTCCTGGGTGTGCACCAGGATCAGGACGTCGAAATCGCCGCTGACCAGCGCGATGTGCGAGGCCTCCGGCATGCGCCGCAGCTGGTCGCGGACCGTGCGCCAGGAGTTCTGGACGATCTTCAGCGTGATGTACGCGGACGCGCCCTGCCCGGCCCGCTCGTGGTTGACGCGGGCCCCGAAACCGCGGATCACGCCGTCCTCGATGAGGCGGTTGATGCGGGCGTAGGCGTTCGCCCGTGACACATGGACGCGCTCGGCCACGGAGCGTATCGACGCCCGGCCGTCCTTCTGCAGCATCTGCAGGATGTCGCGGTCGATGGCGTCCAGCGGGCGGGCGGCGGGGTCGGGGCCGCCGGAATCGCGTCCGCCGGAGCCGTCGGCCATTTGTTCAGATGCCATGTCCCCCCGCCTCCCTACCATGGACGTACTGCATTCATCTCAGGCTGTGGAGAACCGATTGTCCACAGCCTGGAGGTGCCTGTAGCCAAAATGTGCCGACGACCGAACAATCGGTAGGTGAGGCGCATCACACCCGACGCGCCCTCGAAGCCGCTCCCACGAGGAGGTGTCGTCATGACGGTCACCGAGCAGCGGGACGCCCGCCGGGCCGGCGCACCCACGCCGCCGCCCGCCTGGCAGCCCCGGACGGACCCCGCGCCGCTGCTGCCCGACGCGCAGCCGTACCGGGTCCTGGGCACCGACGCCGCCGCGCGGGCCGACGCCGGGCTGCTGCGCCGCCTGTACGCCGAGGTGGTGCGCGGCCGCCGGTACAACGCGCAGGCGACCGCCCTGACCAAGCAGGGCCGTCTCGCCGTCTACCCCTCCACGACCGGCCAGGAGGCCGCCGAGGTGGCCGCGGCGCTCGTGCTCCAGGAGCGCGACTGGCTCTTCCCCAGCTACCGCGACACCCTCGCCGCCGTCGCCCGCGGCCTCGACCCCGTCCAGGCCCTGACTCTGCTGCGCGGCGACTGGCACACCGGGTACGACCCGCGCGAGCACCGCATCGCGCCCCTGTGCACGCCGCTCGCGACCCAGCTGCCGCACGCCGTGGGTCTCGCGCACGCCGCCCGCCTCAAGGGCGACGACGTGGTGGCGCTCGCCATGGTCGGCGACGGCGGCACCAGCGAGGGCGACTTCCACGAGGCGCTGAACTTCGCGGCCGTGTGGCAGGCGCCGGTCGTCTTCCTCGTCCAGAACAACGGCTTCGCCATCTCCGTGCCGCTGGCCAAGCAGACCGCGGCGCCGTCCCTGGCCCACAAGGCCGTCGGGTACGGGATGCCGGGCCGCCTGGTCGACGGGAACGACGCGGTGGCGGTGCACGAGGTCCTCTCCGACGCCGTGACCCGCGCGCGTGGGGGTGGTGGTCCGACGCTGGTCGAGGCCATCACGTACCGGATGGACGCGCACACGAACGCCGACGACGCGACCCGCTACCGCAGTGACGCCGAGGTCGAGGCGTGGCGCGCGCACGACCCGGTCCTGCTCCTGGAGCGGGAGCTCACCGGGCGGGGCCTGATCGACGAGGCCGGTGTCCGGGCGGTGCGCGAGGACGCCGAGAAGATGGCGGCCGCGCTGCGCGAGCGCATGAACCAGGACCCGGCGCTCGACCCGATGGACCTGTTCACCGACGTGTACGCCGAGCGGACCCCGCAACTGCACGAACAAGCCGAGCAGTTGCGCGCCGAGCTCGATGCCGAGGCGGAGGCCGAAGGCTTCCCGGAAGGGGGCCGGGCATGACCACCGTCGCCGACCGGCGGGCCGCGAAGCCCGCCACCATGGCGCAGGCCCTCGGGCGAGCGCTGCGGGACTCCATGGCCGAGGACCCGACCGTGCACGTCATGGGCGAGGACGTGGGCACGCTCGGCGGTGTCTTCCGCATCACCGACGGGCTCGCCAAGGAGTTCGGCGAGGACCGCTGCACGGACACGCCGCTCGCGGAGGCCGGCATTCTCGGCACCGCCGTCGGCATGGCGATGTACGGGCTGCGGCCGGTCGTGGAGATGCAGTTCGACGCGTTCGCCTACCCCGCCTTCGAGCAGCTGATCTCGCACGTCGCACGGATGCGCAACCGCACGCGCGGTGCCGTGCCCATGCCCATCACCGTGCGCGTGCCCTACGGCGGCGGCATCGGCGGCGTCGAGCACCACAGCGACTCCTCCGAGGCGTACTACATGGCGACGCCGGGCCTGACCGTCGTCACGCCCGCCACCGTCGCGGACGCGTACGGGCTGCTGCGGCAGTCGATCGCCTCCGACGACCCGGTGGTGTTCCTGGAGCCCAAGCGGCTGTACTGGGCGAAGGATTCCTGGAACCCCGAGCAGCCGGCGCACGTTGAGCCCATAGGTACGGCAGTGGTGCGCCGCCCCGGGACCAGTGCCACGCTCATCACGTACGGACCGTCCGTGCCCGTCTGCCTGGAGGCGGCCGAGGCGGCCCGCGCGGAGGGCTGGGACCTCGAAGTGGTCGATCTGCGCTCGCTGGTGCCGTTCGACGACGCGACGGTCGCCGCGTCCGTGCGCCGCACCGGGCGCGCGGTCGTCGTGCACGAGTCGGGCGGCTTCGGCGGCCCGGGCGGGGAGATCGCCGCGCGCGTGACCGAGCGGTGCTTCCATCATCTGGAGGCGCCGGTGCTGCGGGTGGCCGGGTTCGACATTCCGTACCCGCCGCCGATGCTGGAGAGGCACCATCTCCCGGGTGTGGACCGGGTGCTGGACGCGGTCGCACGGCTCCAGTGGGACCAGTGAGGGGAGCGGGGCTGATGGCGCAGGTTCTGGAGTTCAAGCTGCCCGACCTCGGGGAGGGGCTCACCGAGGCGGAGATCGTGCGGTGGCTGGTGTCGGTCGGTGACGTGGTCGCCGTCGACCAGCCGGTCGTCGAGGTGGAGACCGCCAAGGCGATGGTCGAGGTGCCGTGTCCCTACGGTGGTGTGGTCACGGCCCGCTTCGGAGACGAGGGGTCGGAACTGCCGGTCGGCGCGCCCCTGTTGACCGTGGCGGTCGGGGCCACGGAGCCCCCGGCGGACGGCGCCGCGCCCAAGGAGTCCGGCACTGGGTCCGACACGGGGTCAGGCACGAGGTCCGACACGGGGGCAGGCACGGAGTCCGGCACGAAGCCCGTCACCGAGTCCGAGGGCTCGGGGAACGTGCTGGTGGGATACGGGACCGCGGCCCCGCCGGCTCGGCGCAGGCGCGTACGGACCGGCTCCGCCGGGGATTTTGGTGGCGCCGGGCAGGTGTCGCCCGCGCGTCCCGCACCTGTGGGTTCGGCGTCGACCGGCGCGCCGTCCCCGGCCTCGTCGCGCACGCAGCCGTCACCCCCGGCCCCGTCGCGCACGCAGCCGTCACCCGCGGACCGGTCCTCCCTGCGCCCCTCACCGTCCCGCCCGTCCCCCGCGCGTCCGGCGCCCGCGGCACCCGAGCCGGTGCGCCCCGACGGCCCCGTCGCCGTCATCTCCCCGCTCGTGCGCAAGCTGGCCCGTGAATCCGGCCTCGACCTGCGGGAGTTGACCGGGTCGGGCCCCGACGGGCTCATCCTGCGCTCGGACGTGGAGCGTGCCATGAAGGCCCGTGCCGAAGCGTCCGCCGCGACGGCCCTGCCCCCGGCCCCCGTCGCAGCCGCCCCGGCCGCGGCCCCCGCCTCCGCGCCGCAGGGGCACCGGACCCCTCTGCGCGGTATCCGCGGCGCCGTCGCCGACAAGCTCTCCCGCAGCCGTCGCGAGATTCCCGACGCGACCTGCTGGGTGGACGCCGACGCCACGGAACTCATGCACGCGCGCGTGGCGATGAATTCCGCCACCGGTCCGTCCGCCGGGCCGAAGATCTCCGTCCTGGCGCTGCTCGCCCGCATCTGCACGGCGGCCCTCGCCCGCTACCCGGAGCTCAACGCCACGGTGGACGTGGAGCGCCGCGAGATCGTGCGGTTCGACGAGGTGCACCTGGGCTTCGCCGCGCAGACCGAGCGCGGCCTCGTCGTGCCGGTCGTCCGCGACGCCCACGCGCGCGGGGCCGAGTCGCTGAGCGCCGAGTTCGCGCGGCTCACCGAGGCGGCACGGACCGGCACGCTGACGCCCGGGGAACTCACGGGCGGCACCTTCACGTTGAACAACTACGGGGTGTTCGGGGTCGACGGATCCACGCCGATCATCAATCACCCCGAGGCGGCCATGCTCGGCGTCGGCCGGATCACTCCCAAGCCATGGGTGCACGACGGGGAGCTGGCGGTCCGTCAGGTGGTCCAGCTGTCGCTCACCTTCGACCACCGGGTGTGCGACGGCGGCACGGCGGGCGGCTTCCTGCGTTACGTCGCGGACTGCGTGGAGCGGCCGGCGGTGCTGTTGCGCACGCTCTGACCGGCCACAGGGCGGGTCTTGACCGGCCACAGGTCGGGCCCGATCGGCCACAGGGCGCGCCCTGACAGGCCGTCCCGTCGTCGTGCACGCTCTGCTCACAGGATCCGCCACCCCCGGCCCCGCGCCGCGGGGGTGGCAATGATCGCCCCTGCGCCCATACTCGGGGGATGACCGAAGCCCCCGGGCCCCACCCCGCCGACCCCGCGCGCGACGACCCGGTGCACGGCGACGCGTACGACGCCGTCGTCCTCGCAGGAGGCGCCGCGCGGCGGCTCGGCGGTGCGGACAAGCCCGGGGTGCGGATCGGTGGCCGCGCGCTGCTCGACCGGGTGCTCACGGCCTGTGCCGGGGCCCGCGCCACCGTCGTGGTCGCCGGGCCGCGCCCGACCGCGCGCCCGGTCTCCTGGGCGCGCGAGGAGCCGCCGGGCGGCGGACCGCTCGCCGCGCTGGACGCGGGAGTCGGGGCCCTCGGCCCGGGAGCGGAGAGCGTCGTCGTGCTCTCCGCCGATCTGCCGTTCCTGGGGGAGCGCACCGTCCACCTGCTGCGCGACGCGCTCGCCGCGCGGGACACCGACGGCGTGCTGCTCACGGACGCCGACGGACGCGACCAGCCGCTCGTCGCCATGTACCGGGCGGCCGCCCTGCGCCGGGTCCTGGCCGCCCTGCGCACCGAGCACGGGGCGCTCACCGGTCTGCCGCTGCGGCTGCTGGTCCGGAATCTGGAGCTCGCCCGCATCACCGACCCCGTCGCGTCCTTCGACTGCGACACCTGGGACGACATCGCCGCCGCCCGGTCACGTATCAGGGAGCATGGTCACGTGTTGGATGAATGGATCTCCGCAGCCAAGGACGAACTGGGCCTCGACCTGGACGTCGACACCGGCGTCCTGCTCGACCTCGCCCGCGACGCCGCGCACGGGGTCGCCCGCCCCGCGGCACCCCTGACGACGTTCCTCGTCGGCTACGCGGCGGCGCAGGCGGGCGGCGGCCCCGAAGCGGTCGCCGCCGCCGCCGCGAAGGCCGCCGCGCTGGCCGACAGGTGGGCGCAGGAGGCCGAGTCCGCGACGAAGCCGGGTGACGCCGCGCCGGACGCGGGACGAGACGCGCAATGAGCGGCCCCGACGGGCGGGCGGCCCCGGCCGACTCCATGGACGGCGACGTCGACGAGGCGCTCGCCCTGGCCAACGACAACCGGGGCGGCCCCCCGGCCGGCCGCGGCGGCGCCCCCGCCCCCGCCCCCGGCACGCAGCAGACCCCCGCGTCCCGGCCCGCGGCCCCGCCTGCTGAGCACCACCGGGCGACGGCCTGGCCCGAGGCCCGGCGCATCGCGCACGAGGCCGGCCGCCGCGCCGCGCGGCACCGGGCCCGCGGCGGCGAGGGCCCCGCGCCCGCCACGGATGCGCAACTTCCGTTTCCCGAAGGCCTGCTGACCGGTGTGACGCAGCCCGCCCCGCCACCCGGCGGCGCCGCCCGCGTCCCGCTGGACCGGGCTCTCGGCCTCGTCCTCGCCGCGCCCCTGACCGCCCTGACCGACCTGCCCTCCTTCGACACGTCCGCGATGGACGGCTGGGTCGTGGCCGGACCGGGCCCCTGGGACGTACGGGACGAGGGGATCCTCGCGGGGCACGCGCTGTCCGCCCCGCTGGCCGACGGCGAGGCCGCGACGATCGCGACCGGCGCGCGCGTCCCCGCCGACGCCACCGCCGTGATCCGCAGTGAGCACGGGCACCTCGACGACAAGGGCCGCCTGCACCCGCTGCGCGACGTCGCGCACGGCCAGGACATCCGGCCGCGCGGTCAGGAGTGCCGCAGCGGCGACCTGCTGCTGCCCGCGGGCGGCCTGGTCACCCCGGCCGTCCTCGGTCTCGCGGCCGCCGCCGGCTACGACGAGCTGGTCGTCGTGCCCAGGCCGCGGGCCGAAGTGCTCGTCCTGGGCGACGAGTTGCTGACCTCGGGCCTCCCCCGCGACGGCCTCATCCGCGACGCGCTCGGCCCGATGCTGCCGCACTGGTTGCGCGCGCTGGGCGTCGAGGTGACCGCCGTACGCAGGATCGGTGACGACGCGAAGGCGCTGCTCAAGGCCGTCCGCGCGTCGAAGGCCGACCTCGTCGTGACCACCGGCGGCACCGCGTCGGGCCCCGTCGACCACGTCCATCCCACGCTGCGCGCCCTCGACGCCGAGCTGCTCGTGGACGGGGTCAAGGTGCGTCCCGGCCACCCGATGCTGCTCGCCCGTCTCCACGACGGACAGCACCTCGTCGGGCTGCCCGGCAATCCGCTCGCCGCCGTCTCCGGGCTGCTCACGCTCGCCGAGCCGCTGCTGCGGGCGCTCTCGGGCCGGGCCGGGGACGAGGAGCCGTACGGCGCCCCCCTGCACAGCCCCGTGCACGGCCACCCGCACGACACCCGGCTCGTCCCCGTCGTGCTGCGCGAGGACAGCGGCAGCGGGCACGACTGGGCGGTGCCGCTGCACTACAACGGCCCGGCCATGCTGCGCGGGATCGCCGCCGCCGACGGGCTCGCGGTCGTGCCGCCCGGTGGCGCCCGGGAGGGGCAGGAGGTCGAGATCCTCGATCTGCCCTGGTCCTGGGGCCCGGCGACCGGCGGATCGCTCGGCGTCCTCAACTCCCCGGCGAAGGCGGCGGGAAGCGCAGCCAGGAACCCCACCGCCGGCCAGGCACCCCCGGACCGCACGGCTCAGGACCCGCACGACACCATGGGGCACACGACGCAGCACGACGCGACGTGGCACGGCACGACGCAGCACGACATGACACAGAACGGCGTGGCGCATCACGGCACGACGCAGAACGACACGACGCGGAACGTCATGGCACAGAACCTCATGCGCAACGCACCGGGCAACTCCCCGGGCGACGAAGGGTGTTTCACGTGAAACTGGCCGGCCATGACGCCATGGCGCGCCACGCGGACGAGAAGACGACGACCTACCGGGTGAAGCTGCCCCGGCAGATCGTCGAGCGTCCGCTGCGCCAGGTCGCCCGCCGGGTCCTGATGGCCCTCGCCGTGCTCGTCGTGACCGCGCTCCTCGTGTGGTTCGACCGGGCCGGCTACAACGACAACTCCGACGGCAGCGTCGATCTCCTCGACGCCTTCTACTACGCGACCGTCACCCTCTCCACCACGGGATACGGCGACATCACGCCGGTCAGCGACGGGGCGCGGCTCACCAATATCTTCGTCATCACGCCGCTGCGTGTGCTCTTCCTGATCATCCTGGTCGGCACCACGCTCGAAGTCCTCACCGAACGGACCCGGGAGGAATGGCGCCTGAACCGCTGGAGGTCCAACTTGCGTGACCACACTGTCGTCATCGGCTTCGGGACCAAGGGCCGTAGCGCGGTGGAGACCGTCTGCGCGACCGGTCTGAAGCCCGAGCAGGTCGTGGTGGTCGACCCCAGCAACAAGGTCATCGAGGCGGCCAACAGCCTCGGCTACGCGGGCGTGATGGGCGACGCGACCCGTAGCGACGTCCTCTCGCGCGCCGAGGTGCAGCGCGCCCGCAAGATCATCATCGCCACCCAGCGGGACGACACGGCGGTCCTGGTGACGCTCACCGCACGGCAGTTGAACCGCAGCGCGAAGATCGTGGCCGCGGTGCGCGAGGAGGAGAACGCGCCGCTGCTGCGGCAGTCCGGCGCCGACGCCGTGATCACCAGCGCCAGCGCGGCGGGCCGCCTGCTCGGCCTGTCGGTGCTCAGCCCGCACGCGGGCATGGTGATGGAGGACCTCATCCAGAAGGGCAGCGGCCTCGACCTGGTCGAGCGGCCGGTGATAAAGGCCGAGGTCGGCCTGAAGCCGAAGGAGACGGAGGACCTGGTCGTCAGCGTCGTGCGCGGACACCGGGTGCTCGGCTACGACGACCGGGCCATCGGCACGCTCCAGCTGACGGACCGGCTCATCACCATCGTGCGGGTCACGTCGACGACGCGGGTCGCCCCGGACTCGAAGCCGCTGCCGATGGACTGAGCCCGCGGCCGGTGATCCGCACCCTGGTCCGCCGGGGCCGGCGGAGTAGCCTCGCGGCCATGTATGCGATCACGATCCCGGAACCCGGTGGACCCGAGGCGCTCGTCTGGACGGAGGTCCCCGACCCCGTACCCGGCGAGGGCGAGGTCCTGGTCGAGGTGGTCTCCAGCGCCGTCAACCGTGCCGATCTGCTCCAGCGCCAGGGCTTCTACAGCCCGCCGCCCGGCAGCTCCCCCTACCCCGGCCTGGAGTGCGCGGGCCGGATCGTCGAGCTGGGCCCCGGTGTGGCCGGCTGGTCCGTGGGCGACGAGGTGTGCGCGCTGCTCGTCGGCGGCGGGTACGCCGAGAAGGTGGCCGTCCCGGCCGGGCAGCTGCTGCCGGTCCCGCAGGGCATCGACCTGGCCCGGGCCGCCGCGCTGCCCGAGGTGACCTGCACCGTCTGGTCGAACGTCTTCATGATCGCCCATCTGCGTCCGGGCGAGACGTTCCTCGTGCACGGCGGCTCCAGCGGCATCGGCACCATGGCGATCCAGCTCGCGAAGGCCGTCGGCGCCAAGGTCGCCGTCACCGCGGGCACCAAGGAGAAGCTCGACTTCTGCGCCGAGCTGGGCGCGGACATCCTGATCAACTACCGCGAGCAGGACTTCGTCGAGGAGATCAGGTCGGCCACGGACGGGGCCGGCGCCGACGTCATCCTCGACAACATGGGCGCCAAGTACCTGAACCGCAACGTCGACGCCCTCGCCACGAACGGCCGCCTGGCCATCATCGGCATGCAGGGCGGCATCAAGGGCGAGCTGAACATCGCCACGCTGCTCGGCAAGCGCGGCGCCATCACCGCCACCACGCTGCGGGCCCGCCCGCTCGCGGAGAAGGCGGCGGTCGTCGCCGCGGTGCGCGAGCACGTGTGGCCGCTGATCGAGGGCGGGCACGTGCGGCCGATCGTGGACCAGGAGCTGCCGATGAGCGACGCCGCGCAGGGGCACCGGGTCCTGGAGGAGAGCGGCCACATCGGCAAGGTGCTGCTCACCCGTCCGTAGGAGTCAGCGGCGCAGCCGCAGCGCCAGGAAGCCGATGCCGAGCCCGGTCAGCAGCAGCCCCGCCCCCAGCGGCAGCACGTTCACGAAGGTCACCGTCCCGCGCGCGATCACGGTCTGCCGCGCGGTGGGGGGCCGCTCGGGGCGCGGCGGCGGAGCCGTGGAGGCGGACGGCTCGGCCTGCGGGGGCGGCAGGGGCGCCTCGCTGAAGGTCGGGACGGGCAGCGGCCGTCCCGGCGGTGTCCGGCCCACGCCCGCCCGGCTGCCGGCGAGCGAGCCGTGCGGCGAGGGCTCGGCGGCGTACCCCGGCGGGGCCGGGGCGAGCAGGACGAGCAGCACGAGCGGGAGCACGCTCACCAGAAGCCCGGCCGCCCACCGAAGCCGTCGCATGCCCGTCCCCTTCCCGCTGCTTCCGCTTCCACCCGATGCCTGCGATAAGCCTCACATAGGCCAATAAAACGGGCACGCCGGATTTCGGGCCCGCCAACACGGTGGATCAGCCCGCAACGGGGGCACCACCGAGGTGTGACAGCCCGGTACGAGAGAATGGCGGCATGGAGATGCCGAGGAACGAACGGTCGCCGGAGAACCCGCAGATCTTGGTCGTGGGCCAGGACGGAATGGCCCTGGGCGGCGGAGACGACGAATCCCGCGAGGTCCCGGTGACGGAGATGGTGGAACAGCCCGCCAAGGTGATGCGTATCGGCAGCATGATCAAGCAGCTGCTGGAAGAAGTGCGCGTGGCGCCCCTGGACGAGGCGAGCCGGCAGCGGCTCAAGGAGATCCACGCCAGCTCGGTCAAGGAGCTCGAGGACGGGCTCGCGCCCGAACTCGTCGAGGAACTGGAGCGGCTCTCCCTGCCCTTCACGGACGACGCGACGCCGACCGACGCCGAACTGCGCATCGCGCAGGCCCAGTTGGTGGGCTGGCTGGAGGGGCTCTTCCACGGGATCCAGACGACGCTGTTCGCCCAGCAGATGGCGGCGCGCGCCCAGCTGGAGCAGATGCGCCGCGCGCTGCCGCCGGGCGTCGGCGGCGGCGAGGACGAGGAGGACCCGCGGACCGTCGGCCGCTCGGGCGGCCCGTACCTGTAGGGACGGACGCACGAGAAGGGCCCGGCCCGCGCGAGCAGCGCGGGCCGGGCCCTTCTCGTGCGTGGCGGCGGGGCCGGTCAGCTGGCCGGATTGCCCGTGGACACCTGGAGCTGGATCTTCACGTTGTCCGGGTCGATCTCGGTGCCCGCGGCGGGACTCTGGTTCATCACCGAGCCCTCGCCGTACGTGTTCTCGTCGACGGAGACCTCCGTGGCGATCCACCCGGCGGCCCGGAAGCAGGCCTTCACCGAGTTGATGTTCTTCAGGTAGAAGTCCGGGACCTTGATCTTCTCCTCGTCGTCGGAGCCCTGGTACGGCTCCGTGCACTGGTCCGTCTCGATGGTCTTCGTCAGGTCGGGGCCCTTGTGCCCGGCGACCGCGGAGGTGGACGGCTTGTCCGTGCCGCCGCCCTTGTCATCGCCCTTGCCGTTCAGCGTCAGGGCCGTGACCAGGCCGCCGATGGCGACGAGCGCGACGACGATCGAGCCGATGATCACCGCCTTGTTGCGGTTGCCGCCGCCCGAGCCCTGCACGCTCGTGGTCTGCGGGGACAGGTTGTACGGCGGCGGGGTCTGCTGGGCCTGCTGTGCGTACGGGGACGCGGGCGGCGGCGTCTGGTAGCCGCCCTGCATGTTCTGCTGCGGGTAGCCGTACCCGGCCTGCGACTGCGGGGCCGGGGTCCCGTACGGGTTCGGCGGGGGAGTCGGCTGGTACGGCGTCTGGACCGGGCCCGGCGCCGGCGCCCCGCTCTGGTCGATCGGCGGGAAGACGGCGGAGCCCACGCCCGCGCCGCTCGACGTCTGCGCACCCGGCACGATGCTCGGCGCGACGGAGGCCGAACCGGCGAGCGACTGGGCCACCCGCAGGCACTCGTCGCGCATCGACTCCGCGCTCGGGAAGCGCTCGTTCGGGTTCTTCTTCAGCGCGCGGGCGACGAGTGCGTCGACGGCCGGCGGCAGCGAGCGGTTGATCGAGGACGGAGCCACCGGCTCCTCCTGGACGTGCGCATACGCTATGGCCAGCGGTGAGTCCGCTTCGAACGGCAGCCGCCCGGTGACCAGTTGGAAGAGCATGATGCCGACCGAGTAGAGGTCGGAGCGGGCGTCCACGCCGCGGCCGAGCGCCTGCTCGGGCGACAGGTACTGCGGGGTGCCGACGACCATGCCGGTCTGCGTCATCGACGTGACGCCGGACTGCATGGCGCGGGCGATGCCGAAGTCCATGACCTTGACGACGTTCCGCTTCGTCATCATCACGTTGCCCGGCTTGATGTCACGGTGCACCAGGCCCATCTCGTGGCTGATCTCCAGCGCCGCGAGCACATCGGCCGTGATCTTCAGGGCCTTGTCGACCGGCATGGCGCCGTGGGTCCGCACGTCCTCGTCGAGCACGGAGCCGAGCGGCTGGCCCTCCACGTACTCCATGACGATGTACGGGGTGATGGTCCCGTCGAGCTCGTCCTCACCGGAGTCGAAGACCGAGACGATGTTCGTGTGCGTGAGCTTGGCCACCGACATCGCCTCGCGCTGGAACCGCTGGCGGAAGGCGTCTTCCCGCCCGAGTTCCGTGTGCAAAGTCTTGATGGCGACGGCGCGGTCCAGCCGGGTGTCGTGCGCGAGGTGCACGGAGGCCATGCCGCCCTGACCGAGCAGGTCGCGCAGTTGATACCGTCCGCCCGCCACGGCACGTCCCGCGTACCGGCCCCCGGCGCCGCCGTCTTGGCTCATCTTCTACGTCCCCCATAGCGCCCCGCGTCGGCGCGGCCGGTGATCGAATTCAGCTATTCCCGGCCAAGTCTGCCCGAGGGCACCCGGACGTCAAGTTCGATGCCCGATCCGTGACCGTACGGGCAAGAAGCGTCGCGCAAGCGTTACAGGAAACGGTCATGAACCCGGTGCAGAAATTGCGCGCACGATTTGCAAGGCGTGCACGGCAACGGGTTTGATGTCCGGTCCATCTCGGAACGGAGCCGCCTCGGAAGCCTGTAGCGTGGCCCGACGGAGACCGTAATTCACAACCGCGCGTACTCCGATGCAGGAATCCGGCAGCACGGACAGAAACGACGGCGAGGACTGATGGCACAGCAGCAGCGCGCTCAGGGCCCGTCCGACCCCGAGGCGACTGGCGGCGGTATGTCAGATGCGCCGGAGATGTGGGGTAACGGCGGGCTCGTCGGAGACGGCCGGTACCGGCTGACGCACAGACTCGGCCGGGGCGGCATGGCCGAGGTGTTCGCGGCCGAGGACGTACGTCTCGGGCGCACCGTCGCCGTCAAGCTGCTCCGCTCCGACCTCGCAGAGGACCCGGTCTCCAAGGCCCGCTTCACACGCGAGGCACAGTCGGTCGCCGGCCTGAACCACCACGCGGTCGTCGCGGTCTACGACTCGGGCGAGGACTACGTGAACGGCTCCACCGTTCCGTACATCGTCATGGAGCTCGTCGAGGGCCGCACCATCCGCGACCTCCTCATCAACGCCGAGGCGCCGGGCCCCGAGCAGGCCCTGATCATCGTCTCCGGCGTCCTGGAAGCGCTCGCGTACTCGCACCAGCACGGCATCGTGCACCGTGACATCAAGCCCGCGAACGTCATCATCACCAACACCGGCGCGGTGAAGGTGATGGACTTCGGCATCGCCCGCGCCCTGCACGGCGCGCAGTCCACGATGACGCAGACCGGCATGGTCATGGGCACACCCCAGTACCTGTCGCCGGAGCAGGCCCTCGGCAAGGCCGTCGACCACCGCTCCGACCTGTACGCGACCGGCTGCCTGCTCTACGAACTCCTCGCGCTGCGGCCCCCGTTCACCGGTGAGACGCCGCTGTCCGTCGTGTACCAGCACGTCCAGGACGTTCCGGTGCCGCCGTCCGAGGTCTCGGACGCGACGCCGCCGGAGCTGGACGGCCTCGTCATGCGCTCGCTCGCCAAGGACCCGGACGACCGGTTCCAGACGGCCGAGGAGATGCGCGGCCTCGTCCAGTACGGCCTGCAGATGCTGTACGAGCAGGGCGGCCACACCGGCACGTGGAACACCGGCCCCGTCGACATGCACGAGGGCGGCAGCACCCCGGCGATGGGCATGGCCGGCACCGCGGCGCTGCCGCACCCCGGGGACCACGGCACGGCCGCGCAGCCGATGCTGCGCCCGCCGGGCGGCGACGACGGCGGCTTCGACGGCCACGGGAACCGCGGCGGCGGCCGCGGCAAGATGTGGGTCTTCGCCGTGCTCGCGGTCATCGCGATCGCGGCGGGCGTCGCCCTGGCCCTCAACCTGAGCGACAACGGCGGCGGTGGCGGGGGCGGCACGAAGAAGTCGCCGTCCGCCAGCCAGTCCGAGAAGACGGACGAGCCGAGCGAGTCGTCGGAAGACACCGCGACCGAGGGCGAGACGCAGGATCCGGGCGAGGGCACGGGCGGGCAGAGCCAGTACACCCCGTCGTACACGCCCAGCACGGGCAACGAGACGCCGTCGCAGTCGGCGACGGACGAGCCCACGGACGACCCGACGGACGAGCCCACGGACGACCCGACGGACGAGCCGACCGACGACCCGACGGACGAGCCCACCGGGGACCCGACGGGCCCGACGGGGAGCCCCGTCGGCGGCAACACCGGTCAGCCCGCCACCGACGGCGGAGCCAACGGCGGCTGAGCCGGACAGGCCCTAGCCGCGCCGCACCCGGTCCCGCGGCGCCCGCTGCGCCGATCCGCCCCGCAGTTCGTGCACGGTCACGAACTGCGGGTCCACACGCAGGTACACCGGGTCGAAGAGCTCGTCGTCCGCGAAATGCGGGGTGGGCCCGAAAAGTTCCAGTTCGGCGGTGGTCGGCTCGACCTGCTCGCAGGTGCCGACGCACTGCACCGACCACTGGCCGTCGTCCCCGGTGGTGGGCCCGGCGGCCGGGTTGCCCAGGTTGTCCGCCCCGTACGCGACCACGCTGCCGACGCAGGCCAGGTGGTAGCCGTAGCCACGGTGCAGACGCAGCAGGAGCCGTCCGTTCGCCACGACGTGGCGGGCGGAGGCGAGGAAGGGCAGAGCGCGCATGCTCGTCGCGACCCGGCCGTAGTTCACACGGGCGAGCAGCTCGAAGCCGCGCTCTTGGTCCTGCGGCTGCATCTCGGAGGGCATGTCACCACTCTCCGATGCCGACAGGGTGCCGGGAAAGGGGATCCCGCCCCCAGCACGGGGGACGTAGGTCCCGTGTCGGCGGGCACCCGGGTGAACCGTCAGTGCTGCTTCTCGGCCTGCATGCGCGCCACGTAGGCGGCTGCCTGCGAGCGGCGCTCCATGCCGAGCTTGGACAGCAGGCTGGAGACGTAGTTCTTGATCGTCTTCTCGGCGAGATGGAGGCGCTCGCCGATCACGCGGTTGGTCAGGCCCTCGCCGATCAGGTCGAGGATCTTGCGCTCCTGCTCGGTCAGGCCGGAGAGCCGGTCGTCCTCCTTGCTGCGGCCGCCGTCGCGCAGCCGCTCCAGGACCCGGGCGGTGGCCACGGGGTCCAGCAGCGACTTGCCCGCGGCCACGTCCCGTACGGCCGTGAGCAGCTCATTGCCGCGGATCGCCTTCAGTACATAGCCGGAGGCGCCGGCCATGATCGCGTCGAAGAGCGCCTCGTCGTCCGCGAACGAGGTCAGCATGAGGCACTTGATCGACTCGTCCTGGGAGCGGATCTCGCGGCAGACCTCGACGCCGCTGCCGTCCGGCAGGCGCACGTCGAGCACGGCGACATCGGGCCTGGTCGCGGGGATGCGGACCAGGGCGTCGGCCGCCGTACCGGCCTCGCCGACCACCTCGATGTCGTCCTCCATCGAGAGCAGCTCGTGGACCCCGCGGCGCACCACTTCATGGTCGTCGAGGAGAAATACCGTAATTTTTCCGTCTTCGCGCACGGATTCAGTCTCACACACCGGCTCTTCCCGCGCCCTAGGTGACCGGGATAACGTGCCGGTGTTCCGGCCCCCTGCCAGGCTGTGACCAGTGATCAGTCGCACGGCTGTGACCTGCGGCGCTCCGTCCTTCGTGCGACTACTAGGAAATCCAATCAACGAACTACTTGGAAATCCAAGCAAAATCGCAGGTCAGATGGGGTTTCGCAGATGTGTGACCCACTGGGTAACGTGCTGGGTGAAGGGTGCTTGCCGGAGCACAGGTTTTCGTTCTTTCTAGTCACGCCTGAACCCGGCTCCCCCGCACCCACCCCGTGCGTGGACGGGTCAGGCGAGCCGAGCCGACTGGCCATCCGGCAATCCCGGGGGCCGGACCGACGGAGGAGCACACGTGACCGTAGACAGTGCTGACAGCACTGCCGCCGCGCAGAAGGCACAGTCGCCGCGCAAGCGGGCCGCCACGAAGAAGTCTGCGAAGAAGTCCCCCGGCAGGCCCGCCGCGGCCGGCCGGCCCGAGCTGGTGCAGCTGCTGACGCCCGAGGGCAAGCGGGTCAGGTCCAAGGAGACCGCGGTCTACGACGCCTACGTCGACGCGATCACCGACGACGAGCTGCGCGGCCTGTACCGCGACATGGTCCTCACCCGCCGCTTCGACGCCGAGGCCACCGCCCTGCAGCGCCAGGGCGAGCTGGGCCTGTGGGCGTCGCTGCTCGGCCAGGAGGCGGCCCAGATCGGCTCCGGGCGGGCCACCCGCGAGGACGACTACGTCTTCCCGACCTACCGCGAGCACGGCGTCGCCTGGTGCCGCGGGGTCGACCCGACGAATCTGCTCGGCATGTTCCGCGGTGTGAACCACGGCGGCTGGGACCCGAACAGCAACAACTTCCACCTGTACACGATCGTCATCGGCTCGCAGACGCTGCACGCCACCGGTTACGCGATGGGCGTGGCCAAGGACGGCGCGGACAGCGCGGTGATCGCGTACTTCGGTGACGGTGCCTCCAGCCAGGGCGACGTCCTGGAGTCCTTCAACTTCGGGGCGGTCTACAACGCCCCGGTGGTGTTCTTCTGCCAGAACAACCAGTGGGCGATCTCCGAGCCCACCGAGCGCCAGATGCGGGTGCCGCTGTACCAGCGTGCGCAGGGCTTCGGCTTCCCGGGCGTGCGGGTGGACGGCAACGACGTGCTCGCCTGCCTCGCCGTGACCCGGTGGGCGCTGGACCGGGCGCGCAGTGGCGAGGGCCCGACCCTGGTCGAGGCGTTCACGTACCGGATGGGCGCCCACACCACCTCCGACGACCCGTCGAAGTACCGGGCCGACGAGGAGCGTGTCGCCTGGGAGGCGAAGGACCCGATCCTGCGCCTGCGCACGTACCTGGAGTCGCAGACCGACACCGGCGAGGCGTTCTTCGCGGAGCTCGACGCGGAGAGCGAGGCGCTCGGCAAGCGGGTGCGCGAGGTCGTGCGGGCCATGCCGGACCCGGGACACCTGGCGATCTTCGAGAACGTGTACGCGGACGGGCATGCGCTCGTCGACGAGGAGCGCGCGCAGTTCGTCGCCTACCAGGCGTCGTTCGCGGACGGGGAGGTCTGACGGTCATGGCGGTACAGAAGCTTCCGATCGCCAAGGCGATCAACGAGTCGTTGCGCACCGCGCTGGACAACGACCCGAAGGTCCTCGTCATGGGCGAGGACGTCGGCAAGCTCGGCGGCGTCTTCCGGGTCACCGACGGGCTGCAGAAGGACTTCGGCGAGGACCGGGTCGTCGACACCCCGCTCGCCGAGTCCGGCATCGTCGGCACCGCGATCGGCCTGGCGCTGCGCGGTTACCGGCCGGTCGTGGAGATCCAGTTCGACGGCTTCGTCTTCCCCGCGTACGACCAGATCGTCACGCAGCTCGCGAAGATGCACGCCCGTGCGCTGGGCAAGGTCAAGACGCCGGTCGTCATCCGGATCCCGTACGGCGGCGGCATCGGCGCGGTCGAGCACCACTCGGAGTCGCCGGAGGCGCTGTTCGCGCACGTGCCGGGTCTGAAGGTGGTCTCCCCGTCGAACTCCTCGGACGCGTACTGGATGCTCCAGCAGGCCATCCAGAGCGACGACCCGGTGATCTTCTTCGAGCCGAAGCGGCGCTACTGGGACAAGGGCGAGGTCGACACCGAGGCCGTCCCCGGCGACCTGCACAAGGCCGTCGTGGCGCGTGAGGGCACCGACCTGACGCTCGTCGCGTACGGGCCGATGGTGAAGGTCTGCCTGGAGGCGGCCGCGGCCGCGCAGGAGGAGGGCAAGTCGCTGGAGGTACTCGACCTGCGCTCGATCTCGCCGATCGACTTCGACGCGGTGCAGCGGTCGGTGGAGAAGACCCGGCACCTGGTCGTCGCGCACGAGGCCCCGGTCTTCCTCGGCTCCGGCGCGGAGATCGCGGCGCGGATCACCGAGCGGTGCTTCTACCACCTGGAGGCGCCCGTGCTGCGGGTCGGCGGCTATCACGCGCCGTATCCGCCGGCGCGTCTGGAAGAGGAGTACCTGCCGGGCCTGGACCGGGTGCTCGACGCCGTCGACCGCTCGCTGGCGTACTGAGAGGGCTGGGAGTCATGGCGCGCGAATTCAAGATGCCCGACGTGGGCGAGGGCCTGACCGAGGCCGAGATCCTCAAGTGGTACGTGCAGCCCGGCGACGCCGTCGAGGACGGGCAGGTCGTGTGCGAGGTGGAGACGGCGAAGGCGGCCGTCGAGCTGCCGATCCCGTACGACGGTGTGGTCAAGGAGCTGCTGTTCCCCGAGGGCACGACCGTCGACGTCGGCCAGGTGATCATCTCGGTGGAGGTGGCGGGGGACGCGCCCGCGCCCGAGCCGGAGCCCGTGGCCGAGGCCGCACCCGAGGCCGCACCCGAGACCGAGGCCGCCGAGCCGCAGGGGCGTCAGCCGGTGCTCGTCGGCTACGGCGTCGCCGAGTCGTCGACCAAGCGGCGGGCCCGCAAGGGCGCCGACACCCCGGCCAACGGCACGGCCGCGCCCGCGGTGGAGCGTCCGCTGGCCAAGCCGCCGGTGCGCAAGCTCGCCAAGGACCTCGGGGTCGACCTCGCCACCGTGATCCCGTCGAGCCCCGACGGGATCATCACGCGTGAGGACGTGCACGCGGCGGTGGCGCCCGCGCCGGCCCCCGAGGTCCCGGCACAGGCCCCGGCGCCGGTGCCCGCGGCCCCCGCGCCGGTGGCGGCCGCGGCGTCGTACGACGGCGTCCGCGAGACCCGGATCCCGGTGAAGGGCGTCCGCAAGGCGACGGCCCAGGCGATGATCGGCTCGGCGTTCACGGCGCCGCACGTCACCGAGTTCGTGACGGTCGACGTGACGCGGACGATGAAGCTCGTCGAGGAGCTCAAGGCCGACAAGGACATGCAGGGGCTGCGGGTCAATCCGCTGCTGCTCATCTCCAAGGCGCTGCTCGTCGCGATCAAGCGCAATCCGGAGATCAGCGCGTCCTGGGACGAAGCCAACCAGGAGATCGTCCAGAAGCACTACGTGAACCTGGGCATCGCCGCGGCCACGCCCCGCGGGCTGATCGTGCCGAACATCAAGGACGCGCACGCCAAGACGCTGCCCGAACTGGCGTCCGCGCTGGGCGAGTTGGTGTCCACGGCGCGCGAGGGCAGAACGTCCCCGGCCGCGATGCAGGGCGGCACGGTCACCATCACGAACGTCGGCGTCTTCGGCGTCGACACCGGTACGCCCATCCTGAACCCGGGTGAGTCGGCGATCCTCGCCGTCGGGGCCATCAAGCTCCAGCCCTGGGTCCACAAGGGCAAGGTGAAGCCGCGTCAGGTGACGACGCTGGCCCTGTCCTTCGACCACCGCCTGGTGGACGGGGAGCTGGGCTCCAAGGTGCTGGCGGACGTGGCGGCGGTGCTGGAGCGGCCGAAGCGGCTCATCACCTGGAGCTGATCGTCTCGTGGCCGACTGCGCGGCCGGCCGTGGCCGGCCGCGCAGCTCTCCGCGCCTCTGAGGGGGCGCCCCGTTCCGGGCGCCCCCCGAAGGTCACTTCTTGAAGCCGTAGTCCATGAGCTTCTTGGCGTCCGACGTGCGGGCGCTGACCGACGTCGACTTCAGGACCGTGCCGATGACGGTCTTGCCGCTGCGGGTCGCCGCGAAGACCAGGCAGTAGCCGGCCTCGGGGCCGGAGCCGGTCTTCACGCCGATGGCGCCGGAGTACGAGCCCAGCAGGGTGTTGGTGTTGGACCACGACATGTAGCGGTAGCCGCCGGACTTCGTCGTGACCTTCTGCTTCGTGGACTTCGTCTTCACGACCGAACGGAACGTGGAGTTCTTCATCGCCGACGACGCGATCTTGGTGAGGTCGCGCGGCGTCGAGTAGTTCTTGCCCTTGCCGATGCCGTCGAACGAGTCGAAGTGGGTGTTCTTCAGACCCAGGGACGTGGCGGCCTTGTTCATCTTGCCGATGAAGGACTTCACGCGGGCGTCGCGGGTCGAGCCCGAGCCGAACTTGTCCGCGAGCGCGTACGCGGCGTCGCAGCCCGACGGCAGCATCAGGCCGTACAGGAGCTGGCGGACGGTCACCTTGTCGCCGACGATCAGGCGGGCCGACGAGGCGTTGTTCTTGACGATGTAGTCGCTGTACGCCTTCTGGATCGTGACCTTCGAATCCAGGTTGAGGTTCGACTGGGCCAGCACCACCTTGGCGGTCATGATCTTGGTGGTGGATCCGGTGGATCTGCGGGTGTCCGCGGCTTTGGTGAACAGGCTCGTGCCGGTGCCGTTGTTCATCACATAGCCGCCGGCGGCGGCGATCGTGGGCTTGGCCGGCGCCGTGGCGGCCTGTGCGGAGGTGGTCAGGGCTCCGCTGGTGAGCACGGTTCCCGCGACGAGAACGGCGATGCCCGTTATGCGCTTATTCAAGTTGAACGCTCCAAGTGCCCCTAATGCGCCGCCCTTTGGGCGGGACGCGCACTACTGAGACACCTGAAACGGGCGGGGGGTTGCACGGCGGTGGCGCAAAAGTTGCGCACAGGTGGCAGCGCGCGTCCCGCATGGTGGACGCGGTCCGGCTTGCGTACGTGTTGTATCTATGATGTGCGCATGCCCGCGACCGTCACCGAAAAACGTCCTCCCGCCGCCGACCGTGTCTACGACCATGTGAAGCGCGGTGTGCTCGAACGCCGCTACGAGGGTGGGACGTTGCTCACCGAGGGCGAGCTCGCCGAGGCCGTCGGGGTGTCCCGCACCCCGGTGCGCGAGGCGCTGCTCAAGCTGGAGGTCGAGGGGCTGCTGCGGCTCTACCCGAAGAAGGGCGCCCTGGTGCTGCCCGTCTCGGCGCAGGAGATCGCGGACGTCGTGGAGACCCGGCTGCTCGTCGAGGAGCACGCGGTGCGCAAGGCCGTCCCGGCGCAGCCGCGCCTCTTGGAGCGCCTGGAGGAACTGCTGGACCAGCAGCGCACCCAGGCCGCCGCCGGACTGTTCGTGGAGGCCGCCGCCACCGACCGCTGCTTCCACGCGGAGATCGTCCGCAGCGGCGGCAACGAGATCCTGTCCCGCCTCTACGACCAGCTGCGCGACCGGCAGTTGAGGATGGGCGTCGCCGTGATGCATTCCCACCCGGACCGCATCGCCAAGACCCTCGCCGAGCACGGCGAGCTCCTCGACGCGCTGCGCGCCGGGGACGAGACGGCCGCCGTCGCCGTCGTGCGGCGGCACGTGGGCTGGTTCCAGAACCTGGCGCGGGGTGACGTGCGATGAGCTCCGTGTCCTCCGGTGCCTCCGGGTCCGGTGCGATGTCTCTGCCCGGCGATCCGCCCGGCGGCCGTCGGGCGATCGCCGTGTGGGGCATCGGCGTCTCCGTCTACTTCGTCGCCGTCATCTTCCGTACGTCGCTGGGTGTGGCGGGGCTCGACGCCGTCGAGCGGTTCCACATCAACGCGTCCGCGCTGTCGACGTTCTCGATCCTCCAGCTGCTCGTGTACGCGGGCATGCAGATACCCGTCGGCCTGATGGTCGACCGGCTCGGCACGAAGAAGGTGCTGACGTTCGGCGTGGTCCTGTTCACCGTCGGACAGCTGGGCTTCGCGTTCTCGTCGTCGTACGGGATGGCGCTGGTCTCGCGCGCGCTGCTCGGCTGCGGTGACGCCATGACCTTCATCAGCGTGCTGCGGCTGGGCACCCGCTGGTTCCCGGCGCGGCGCGGGCCGCTGGTCGCGCAGCTCGCCGGGCTCGTCGGCATGGCGGGCAACCTCATCTCGACGCTGGTCATCGCGCGGCTGCTGCACGGGATCGGCTGGGAGGCCGCGTTCGCCGGCAGCGCGCTCGCGGGCGTCGTCGTCCTCGTCCTGATGCTGCTGTTCCTGAAGGACCACCCCGAGGGGTTCGAGCCGGCGCCGATGCCCGCCACGCACAAGGGTGCCGCCTATGTGCGCGGGCAGATCGCGGCGGCCTGGCGGGAGCCGGGGACGCGGCTCGGGCTGTGGGTGCACTTCACGACGCAGTTCCCGGCGATGGTGTTCCTGCTGCTGTGGGGGCTGCCGTTCCTCGTCGAGGCGCAGGGCCTGTCGCGGGGGACCGCGGGTGAACTGCTGACCCTCGTGGTGCTGGCCAACATGGTGGTGGGCCTGGTGTACGGGCAGATCGTGGCCCGGCACCACGCGGCGCGGCTGCCGTTGGCGCTCGGCACGGTCGGGGTGACGGCCCTGCTGTGGGCGGCGCCGATCGTCTGGCCGGGGCGGGCGCCGATGTGGCTGCTCGTGGTGATGTGCGTGGTGCTCGGGGCGTGCGGGCCCGCGTCGATGATCGGGTTCGACTTCGCGCGGCCGGCGAATCCGCCGGAGCGGCAGGGGACCGGGTCGGGGATCGTGAACATGGGCGGGTTCGTCGCCTCGATGACGACGCTGCTGGCGGTGGGGGTGCTGCTCGATGCGACCGGGGACGACTACCGGGTGGCGTTCTCGGCGGTGTTCGTGCTGCAGGCGCTCGGGGTGAGTCAGATTCTGCGGTTGCGGAAGCGGGCGGCTCGGGCCGAGCGGGAGCGGCTGGTCGCTTCCCGGGTCACTTCCGTGCACGTGCCTGCTTGAGCCGTGCCGGGGTGGCCGCTTCTCTTGGTGCGCGTCCGGTGCCGGGGCTGTTTTGCCGGGCTGGGGTGGCGGCCCTCTTTGATGCCTGCTCGGCGCTGGGGACCGCCTAGCCGGGTTCTGGTGACCGCCCCTCGTGGTGCCTGACCGGCGCTGGGGGGCCGCCTTGCCCACCCTGCCGCCCCAGGCGGCAGATTGCCCAAGGCGGGGGCGGCGGCGGGGCGGGCTGGTTTGCCTGGCGGCAGATTGCCCGAGGCGGCGGTGGGTTTGCTGGGCGGCGGGGTGCCCGAGGCGGCGGCGGGGCGGGTGCTGGGAGGGGTTACGGGGTGATGGCGAGGGCCGCGATGATGGTCGTGGCCAGGTCGGTGTCGCCCTCCGTCTTGACGCGGTCCGCCGCCGATTCCGGGGTGATGCGGCCGCAGGACAGACGTACGTACGTCTCCCAGTCCATGGCCAGCGTCGCCGCCGGGCCGAGGGAGGGCGAGCCGTCGATCGTGCCCTTGCCGTCCGCGTCGACGCGGACCGTGCGCAGGAACTCGACGGGGCCGTGCACATCGATGACGACCGCCGAGTTCGCGGGAGCGCCCGCGTCCTTCGCGACGATCTTGGGCAGGGCCGCGAGCAGCAGGTCGCGTGTGACGAGGGCGCCCGGGGAGTCGAGGTTGCCCGGCCTGCCGAGGGACCAGCGCAGGTCCTGCTCGTGCACCCAGATGTCGAACGCCCGCCTGCGCATGGCGAATTCGAGGGTCTCCTCGACGGCGCGCGGGCCGCGCACCATGGTCGACGGCTCGCGGCTCTCGTTCCGCAGCTGACGCGAGCGCCGGATGATCGTGTACTCCAGCTCGGAGACCATCTCCGGCGCCGTGTGGTGGCGGCGGACGTCGACCTGGATCTCCTGGTAGCGCTGCGCCTCGGTCTGGACGTGGTAAAGGTCGCGCGGCAGCGTGTGGATGGGACGCGGGTCGCCGAGCATCTCGCAGTCCTGGCCGATGACATGGCTGACGATGTCGCGCACGGACCAGCCGGGGCAGGGCGTCGCGCGGTTCCACTCACCCTCCACGAGCGGCGTGACCAGCTCGGATATCGCTTCCACGGAGTGGGTCCAGGCGTCGGCGTAGGACTGAAGGCTGGGGTGGAGACTCACGGAAGGGGACCCCTCGAGCGGTTGTACGCGGGCGTTTAAGTAGACGGCGGGCGCGGGCGGTGGGTGTCTTGGGACGCTAAGTTACGCTGCCCGTAGGCACCCCGGCAGTGCTTTCGTGTGACGATCGTAGGCCCGTGTTGACGGCTCGAATGCCAGGACGGTGGTAGTGTGCGCGCCTCCCTCATCCAGATCGCTGTAAACGAGGACGAATCGGTCAACACGCGGCGTGAGCGCGTCAGTTCACTGGTACGTGATCAAGCCGGTTCCGCCGATCTCGTCGTGCTGCCCGAGCTGTGGACGACCGGCGCTTTCGCGTACGAACTGTTCGCCGACGAGGCCGAGCCGCTGGAGGGTCCGACCTTCGAGGCGATGGCCAAGGCGGCGAGCGACGCGGGTGTGTGGCTGCACGCCGGGTCGATCCCCGAGCGGGACCCGGACGGCCCCCTCTGCAACACCTCGCTCCTCTTCTCCCCCGACGGCGAACTCGCCGCCGCCTACCGCAAGATCCACCGCTTCGGCTTCGACAAGGGCGAGGCCGTGCTGATGAGCGCGGGCGAGGAACTGGTGACGCTGCGGCTGCCGGAGACGGTGCTCGGCGTCAGCACCTGCTACGACCTGCGCTTCCCCGAGCTGTACCGGGGCCTCGTCGACCGGGGCGCCGAGACCCTGGTCGTCTCGGCCGGCTGGCCCGAGCGGCGCCGCTCCCACTGGACGCTGCTCGCGCAGGCCCGGGCCGTGGAGAACCAGGCGTACGTGCTGGCCTGCGCGACCGCCGGGACGCACGCCGGAGTGCCGCAGGCGGGGCACAGCATCGTGGTCGACCCGTGGGGCGAGGTGCTCGCCGAGGCGGGGTCCGGGGAAGAGGTGCTGCGGGTGGAGTTCGACCCGGCGAGGGTCGCCGCCACCCGGGAGCAGTTCCCGGCGCTGAAGGACCGGATGCTGGGAGTGGACGCACCGCCCCGGCGCTGAGCTGCCGGGGCGGTCACCCGGGGGCCTCGGGCCCGAGGCCCACAGGGCCTAGTCCACGACCCCCCGTTCCTTCTCCGCGAGATGGATGACGCAGACCGCGACGGCGATCAGCAGGGCCGGATCGGCGTCCTCGCGGACCACGTTCACGCCGTACGTCTCGCGCACGCGCAGCCAGCGGCGGGAGATCTCGGCGAGGAGTTCGCCGTCGTACTCGACGGCGAACTCGCGGTCCAGGATCTTTCCGCTGACGTCCAGTTCGGTGCCGTCGACCAGCTCCACGCGGTAGTGGTTGCGCAGCAGCGACAGGCGCTTGCGCTTGATCTTGGCGAGCTGCTCGTCGCCGCGCTCGATCACCATCGTGTCGCGCAGCGCGAACATCTTCTCGTGGATGTCGATGAGGACGCGGCCGTCGGGCCCCTTCAGCTCGAAGGTGTCCCGCAGCCGCATCGCCTTGCCGTCGACGAGGAACGCCTTGTGGCCGTTCTCGTCCTCGATCCAGTAGTCCTCGCCCACGGCGAAGAGTCGTTCTCGAACTTCGTAGCGCATACGTCGAAGAGTGCCCCCGAGCCGCCGGGCGGACCCTCCTTCGCTCCAGCCGGGTGAAAACGGCCCGAAGTCGGTGCGCACACGTCCTGCCGGGTGAGTGGATGCGGTGAACCGTCACGCACCGTGCCCGGAGGTCACACCCCGTGAAGCCACGCCGACTGCTCGCCGCAGCCCTCGCGGCCCTGCCCCTGCTGCTCGCCCACCCCGCGACCGCCGCGCCCCGCGACCCCGTCCCGCGCTACCACGAGTACGTCGCGCTCGGCGACTCGTGGAGCGCCGACGTCACCCCGGTCGGCATCCGCACCGACCAGGTACCCAGCGGCTGCGCCCAGTCGGCGTGGAACTATCCGCGCCAGGTCGCCGCCGCCCTGAAGGTGCCGGCCTTCAAGGACGCCACGTGCGGCGCCGCGACCTCGGACCACCTGCGGGCCGCGCAGGACGTGACGTACGTGCCCGGTCTGCTCGACGGGGTCAACCAGCCGCAGCTCGACCGGGTCTCGAAGACCACCGACCTGGTCACCTTCGGCTTCGGCGGCAACGACATCGGCCTCGCGAGCGCCGCCCTCGGCTGCTTCAGTCTGCTGCCGGACCTCACGCCGCTGTCCGGCCCGAAGCTGCCCGCGCCGCTCGGCGGGAACTGCCGGTCCGGCTGGGTGGGCCCCGACGGGCGCGATCTGATGACGCGGCGGATCGAGGACGCCGAGCCGAAGCTCGTCCGCGCCGTCGAGGCCGTGCGGGCGGCCGCCGCCCCGGGCGCGACCGTGCTCGTCGTCGACTACCTCGCGGGAGTCCCCGTCGACCGCGGCTGCTACCCCTACGTCCAGGCGCACGACGGCGACCTCATGTGGCTCGGCGCGAAGCTCAAGGAGCTGAACGCGATGCTGGAGCGGGCCGCCGCGCGGGCGGGCGCCCGCTTCGTCGACACCTACCGCGGCAGCGTCGGACACGACGTGTGCCAGGCGCCGGGAACCAAATGGGTCGAGGGCTTCGTGCCGCTGACCACCGACCCGCCGGGCCTCGCCGTGCCGCTGCACCCGAACCGGCTCGGCGCCGACCACCAGGCACGGAGCGTCCTCAACACGCTTGAGTGACAAGAGAGTTCAGTGATACGTGCAACCATCACTGATATGTGGGTGTCCTAAGAGGTGGACGTGACCTTACGACCGAAGGAACACCCCATGTCTCGCGCACGAAGCTCCGCCGCCCGCAGGAGCCGTCTCACCGCACCTCTGATCGCCGCGGCCCTGGTCGCCGCCGGCGCCACCGCCGTCTCGCTCGCCCCCGCGCAGGCGCAGGCCGCGACCAAGGGCAAGGCCGACGCGGCCGACGACTTCGACGGGGACGGTTACGCCGACCTCGTCACCGGAGCGGCCGGGGGAACCGTCTCCGGCGCGTCGCAGGCCGGCTACGTCGCCGTCACGTACGGCTCGCCGACCGGCCTGAGCGCGACGAACAAGAAGCTCATCAGCCGCTCGACCAGCGGCGTGCCCGGCTCGGCCGCCGCCAAGGAGGGCTTCGGCACCTACGTCACCAAGGGGGACCTCGACGGTGACGGCTACAGCGACCTCGTCATAGGCAGCGCCAAGGCGACGACGGGCGCCGTCATCCTGTGGGGCTCGCCCTCCGGACTGACCGGCGGCACGAACATCGCCACGTACGGGAAGTCGCCCCAGATCGGCGACTTCGACGGCGACGGCAAGGCCGACCTGGCGCTGCTCGCCGCGATGGGCAGCTACGGCGACGACCCCGAGCACGAGGGCGCCGCCCTGTGGAAGGGACCGGTCTCCCGGGCCGGCGCCCCGGCCCAGAAGCTGAACTTCATGGACAAGTCCGAGTGGTGGGGCTACGGCCAGGACGGCGCGACCTGCGTCGACGACCAGTCCGGCTGCGTCGACGGCCCCGACTCGACCACCGGCCCCGTGGTCTTCAAGGCGGTCGGCGACCTCAACGGCGACGGCCGCGACGACCTCGCCCTGCGCTCCTACAACGGCGACGGCATGTGGAACAACACCGTCCTGTACGGCAGTGCCTCGGGCTTCAAGCGCGGCTGGGCCCCGGAGACCCAGGGCGAGCTGGCCACCGGTGACGTGAACGGCGACGGCATCGACGACCTGGTCGTCGGCTCCGACCCCGAGGACTCCGACATCGGCGACACGATGCAGAAGGTCACCCTCGCGTTCGGCACGAAGGACGGCCTGAAGGGCGACCGCACCCAGGAGTTCGACCAGAGCCTGCCCGGCTTCTACGGCGCCCAGGAGGACGGCGACCACCTCGGCTCCTGCGTCTCCGTCGCCGATGTCACGGGCGACGGCAAGGCCGAGGTCGCGCTCGGCATCTCGGGCGAGGACTTCAGCGGCACGACCGACGCCGGATCGTTCGCGCTGCTGCACGGCACCGACTCCGGGGTCACCGGGACCGGCTCGCAGGTCCTCAACCAGAACTCGGCGGACGTGCCCGGCGTCGCCGAGTCCGGTGACCTGTTCGGCTCCGGCTGCCGGCTGCTCGACGTGAACGGCGACGGCCACCGCGACCTGGCCGTCTCCGCCACCGGGGAGAACGCGTCCGAGGGCGCCGTGTGGGCCTTCCCCGGCACCGGGACCGGCATCACCGCGACCGGCTCGACCGCCTTCAACCCGACCGACCTGGCCGCCCCGGTCACCAAGGCGCTGCTGGGCAACCCGCTCCGCTAGCGCCCGACCGGGTTGCGACCCGTATGCAGTAACCCGGCGCGCAGTCCGGCCCGTGCGACCGTCTCCTAGGGGCATGACCAGGGACGACGAACTGGCCGCACTGCGCGCCCGGGTGGGCGAACTGGAGGCGGCCGCCGCGCGGCCGCCACGGCACCGCACCCGCAGCACGTTCGCCGTCGTCCTCATCGTGCTCGCCGCGCTCCTCACCCCGCTGAGCGCCGTCGCCGTATGGGCGGACGCACAGGTCAGGGACACCGACCGGTACGTCGCCACGATGGCGCCGCTCGCCTCCGACCCGGACGTGCAGGACGCCGTCGCGAACCGGGTCACCACCGCGGTCATGGACCGCATCGACGTCCAGGACCTGCTGACCGGCGTCGCCCCCGACGACCGGCCCCGCCTGGAGAAGGCGCTCGGCGCGGCCAGCGGCCCCATCAACAGCGGCCTCACCTCGTTCGTGCACGCCGCCGCCCAGCGGTTCGTGACGAGCCCCGCCTTCGCCACCGTCTGGAAACAGGCCAACCGGACCGCGCACGCGGCCGTCGACAAGGCGCTCACCGGCGACGGCGGCGGCACCGTCAAGGTCGAGGACGGCATGGTCACCCTCGACCTCGCGCCGGTCGTCGACAAGGTCAAAGAGGCGCTCGTCGACGACGGACTCACCGTCGCCGCGAAGATCCCCGAAGTGCACACCGACATCACGCTCATGCAGTCCACGGGCGCCCTCGCCAAGGCGAAGAAGGGCCTGCGCCTGCTCCAGCTGCTGTCCTGGGTGCTGCCGCTGCTCGTCGTGCTGCTCGTCGTCGGCGGGGTACTGCTCGCCACCCGCCGGCGCCGCGCCCTGGTCACCGCGGCCCTCGCGGTCGCCGCCGGAGCGCTGGTGCTCGGCCTCGCGCTGTGGCTCGGCCGCGCCTTCTACCTCGACGCACTGCCCCCGGCCGTCGACCGCGCCGCGGCCGGCTCCGTCTACGACGCCCTCGTCCGCTTCCTGCGCACCGGCGTACGCGTCGTCGCCGTCCTCGGCGTGGTCGTCGCCCTCGCGGCCTGGACCGGCGGCCCCGGCCGCTGGGCGAGCGCGGTGCGCGGCGCGTGGACCGGGGGCATCGGCTCGGTGCGCGAGGCCACCGGAGCGGGCACCTTCGGGCCCGTCGGCCCCTGGGTGCACCGGATGCGTACGTGGCTGAACTGGACGGTCGCCGCGGTCGCCGCGGCCGTGCTGCTCGCCTGGGACTACCCGACGGGCGCCGTCGTCGCCTGGATCGCGGTGTGCGCGGTGTGCGCGCTCGCCGTCATCGAGTTCCTGGACGCCCCGGCGCTGCCGGATCCGGCGCCGGAGTCCGCAGCCGACGGGCCACCGGCCGCTCGTGCGCGATGACGTACCCGGCGGCGATCCCCGCACACACGACCGTGAAGAGCACGATCAGCCACGACAGCGCGGTGAACACCATTCCCAGCGGCCCGAACTGGGCCAGCGACCGGTCCAGCGTGCGCGGGATGTAGACCCGGGACGCCACGCTCAGACCGACCACGCCGACAGCGGTGAGCAGCGCGCCCGGCAGCAGCGGCAGCCACCGCACCCGCCCGCCGAGCAGCAGGTGCTGGGTCCACCACCACAGCGCCGTGCAGGTGAGCAGCCACAACGGCAGCCCCAGCCACAGGCCGGTGCCGAACCCGTCGCGCAGCAGCCCCTGGGCGACCAGCGCCACCAGCCACCCGGCGAGCCAGGCGAGCCAGCGCCAGGCGACCAGCGAGAACTGGGCGGGCGGCAGATGCCAGGCCCGCTCGCACATCCGCTGCAACGCGCGGCTGCACGCCGTCGCCGAGACCAGCAGGACCAGGACGCCGACGACGCCGGTGGCGTTGCGGGTGGCCGCGTCCCCGGCCGCGTACACCTGTCTGACCTGGTCCAGGGACGCGCCGTCCAGGCCGAGCGTGCCGCGCAGCGAGGACAGGATCTGGTCGCGCACGGCGGAGGGGGCGAACGCGGCCGCGACGAACACCACCGGCAGCGCCGTCAGGAACGTCTGGGCGGCGAGCCGCGTCGCCGAGTCGAGCAGGTTCACGGCGACGATCTGCCGGGTCATCCGCGGGACGAACGGCATGTGCTCCTGCACGGCCCGGGCCCGGTCGGTGGCCCAGCGCGTCGCCCGGGCCAGAGTGCTGGTCTCGCTCATGGCGGCAACCCAAGCGCATCCGCCGCCCCGCCCGGCGGCGACCGGGCGGTGCGGTGGCCCGTACGGGGAGACCGGCGCGGCACGGCACGCTTTACGGCGTAATCACCGGCGGCTCGGCCGCGCGGGCCCCGAACCTCGCGCGGTACGCCGAAGGGCTCAGCCCCGTCGCCCGCTTCAGGTGCGCCCGCAGATTCGCCCCGCTGCCCAGACCGCTGAGCTCCGCCACCACGTCGAGCCGGGCCTCACCGCGCTCGATGAGCCGGCAGGCCAGCGCGATCCGCTCGCCCAGCAGCCACGCCAGCGGCGTCGTGCCCAGCTCGGCGCGGAAGCGGCGGTGCAGCGTGGCCGGGCTGACGGCGGCGCGGGCGGCCAGATCGGACACCGCGATCGGCTCGTCGAGGCGCTCCTGCGCCCAGGCCAGGAGCGGCGCCAGCGAGGCGTCCGGCACGACCGGCACGGGCCGCTCCACGAACTGCCTCTGCCCGCCGTCGCGATGGGCCGCGAAGACCAGACGCCGCGCGACGGAGCCCGCGACCTCGGCGCCGTGGTCCCGGCGGACCAGATGCAGGCTCAGATCGAGGGCGGCGGCGCTGCCCGCCGCGGTCAGTACATCGCCCTCGTCCACGAACAGCACGTCCGGTTCCAGCAGCACCTGCGGGTGCACCGCCCGGAACTCCTCCGCCCAGCGCCAGTGCGTGGTGGCGCGCCGCCCGTCCAGCAGCCCGGCCTCGGCGAGCGCGAACGCCCCGGTGCAGAAGCCGGCGATCCGCGCCCCGCGCGCATGGCTCCGCCGGATCGCGGCGAGCACGGGTTCGGCCCGCGGCACGACGTTGTCCGGGCGCCCCGGCACGATCAGGGTGTCGGCGCTGTCGGCCGCGTCGAGCCCCGCGGCCGTGCCCAGCGTGAAGAAGCCGTGGTTCATCCGGATCTCTGGCACCGGGGCGCACAGCGTCAGCTCGTACAGCGGCGCGGCCCGGCCCAGCTCGGGCCGCGGCAGCCCGAACACCTCGGTGGCGACCCCCACCTCGAAGGGGTTCACGCCCTCGTCGATGAGGACGACGACGCGGTGCACCGGCTGCTGCGCTTGCGAGGATCCTTGCGGCATACGCGATTCCTAGCACTCGTACGGCGCGGCGGGCGCCCCGAGGATGACGGCATGGAACCCGTCGCGCTCACCGAGGCCCTGGCCACCTTCGACGCCGTGTGGAGCCCCCGCATCGTCACCACCGTCAACGACTACGACGTCCGCCTCGCCAAGGCGGAGGGCGAGCACGTGTGGCACGTCCACGAGGACACCGACGAGTTCTTCCTCGTCGTCACCGGCGAGCTGACGATCGCCCTGCGCGAGAAGGACGGCGAACGCGACGTGGTCCTGCCCCCAGGCTCCGTCCTCACGGTCCCCCGCGGCACCTGGCACAAGCCGTCCGCGGCCCCCGGCACCGCGATCCTCCTCCTGGAACCGGCCGGCACGCCCACGACGGGCGACGCCCACGACCCCGTACCGGACCACGTGGACTCGACGACCGGGCACGCGTGGCACCCTTGAATCATGAACGACTCCGCGCCCGCCCCAGCCCGCCGTGCCCGTGTCCGCGCCCCCGAACTGGTCGGGAAGGGCGGCTGGCTGAACACAGGCGGCAAGGAGTACACCCTCGCCGACCTGCGAGGACGCATCGTCATCCTCGACTTCTGGACCTTTTGCTGCATCAATTGCCTGCACGTCCTCGACGAGCTGCGCGAGCTGGAGGAGCAGCACCGGGACACCGTCGTGATCATCGGGGTGCACTCGCCGAAGTTCGTGCACGAGGCCGAGCACGCGGCGGTCGTCGATGCCGTCGAGCGGTACGGGGTGGAGCACCCGGTGCTCGACGACCCCGAGCTCGCGACGTGGAAGCAGTACGCGGTGCGGGCCTGGCCGACGCTCGTCGTGATCGACCCCGAGGGGTACGTCGTCGCGCAGCACGCCGGTGAGGGCCACGCGCACGCGATCGCGAAGCTGGTCGAGGAGCTGGAGGCCGAGCACGAGGCGAAGGGCACGCTGCATCGCGGCGAGGGTCCCTACGTCGCGCCCGAGCCGGTCGCCACCGATCTGCGGTTCCCCGGCAAGGCGCTGCTGCTGCCGTCCGGGAACTTCCTGGTCAGCGACACCACCCGGCATCAGCTCGTGGAGCTGGCGGCCGACGGGGAGAGCGTCGTGCGGCGGATCGGTGACGGGGAGCGCGGCTTCGGCCCGGACTCCTTCAACGAGCCGCAGGGCCTCGCGCTGCTCGACGAGCGCACCGTCGTCGTCGCCGACACCGTGAACCACGCGCTGCGCGCCGTGGACCTGGCGAGCGGCGCGGTCACCACGCTCGCGGGCACCGGCCGGCAGTGGTGGCAGGGCACGCCGACCAGCGGACCGGCCCTGGAGATCGACCTGTCGTCGCCGTGGGACGTGGCCGTCTTCGGCGGCAAGGTGTGGATCGCGATGGCCGGTGTGCACCAGCTGTGGACGTACGACCCCGAGGCGGGGACCGTCGAGGTCGCGGCCGGGACGACCAACGAGGGCCTGGTCGACGGGCCCGGCGCCGAGGCCTGGTTCGCGCAGCCCTCCGGGCTCGCCGCCACCGAGGACCGGCTGTGGGTCGCCGACTCGGAGACCAGCGCGCTGCGGTACGTCGACCTGGACGGGCACGTCCACACGGCCGTCGGCACCGGCCTGTTCGACTTCGGGCACCGGGACGGCGACGCCGGACAGGCGCTGTTCCAGCACCCGTTGGGTGTCACGGCCCTGCCGGACGGCTCGGTCGCGGTCTCGGACACGTACAACCACGCGCTGCGCCGCTTCGACCCGGCGACCGGCCAGGTGACCACCCTCGCCACCGATCTGCGGGAGCCGAGCGACGCCGTGCTGGCAGGCGGCTCCGGTGACATCGTCGTCGTCGAGTCCGCCCGGCACCGGCTGACGCGGCTGCGGCTGCCCGAGGAGGCCGTGCGCGTCGAGTCCGTCGCCCACCGCACGCAGCGCGCCGCCACCGAAGTGGCGGGCGGCAAGCTGCAGTTGGACGTCATCTTCCAGGCGCCGGCCGGGCAGAAGCTCGACACCCGCTACGGCCCCTCGACCCGGCTGCTGGTCTCCGCGACGCCGCCCGAGCTGCTCGCGGCCGGTGACGGCGCGGGCACCGACCTGGCCCGTGAGCTGGTCCTGAACCCGGATGTCACCGAGGGCGTCCTGCACGTCTCCGCGATGGCGGCCTCGTGCGACGACGACCCGGCCAACGAGTACCCGGCGTGCCATGTGCACCAGCAGGACTGGGGTGTCCCGGTCCGGGTCGCCGAGGGCGGGGCGGACCGGCTGCCGCTGGTGCTGGCCGGCCTGGACGGCTGACCGGGCCCGAGGGCGCGTCAGTTCGCGTACGGCATCCGGGTGTTCCAGGAGAGCACCTCGATGCCGTCGGCGCGCTTGCCCGCGTACTCGACCTCGCCGGGCGTCTTCAGCGTGACGAAGGCGCCGGAGGCGTCGGCGTCGTTCCGCACCAGGGACAGCCGGACCGACGTGAAGTAGTCGTCCTCGGCCTTGGTCTCCTGGTAGACGGGGAGCGCGGAGTAGACCGTGCCGCCGGCCGGGACGAGCAGGGGCTGCGCGGGCCGTACGTCGTCCTTGGCCACGGGGACGTCACCGTTGGCGTCGCCCGGGGTGACGACCGGGAACTTCTGCACGGTGCAGGCGCCGCCGGAGGTGTTGACCGCGGTGATCAGCAGGTGGTCGCCCTGCTGCTCCGGGTTCTTGCGCTTGAGCGTGTAGGCGAGCGAGGTCACCGCGCACTCCGGCGCCGCCTTCGCGGCGGTCCCGCCCGCGGCGCCCTTGCCGGTGGAACTGCTCTTGGCGGCGTCCGCCTTGGACGCGCCGCCCGCCTGCTGCGTACCCGTGGACTTCTCGGCGGCCGAGCCGGTGTCCGCGCCGGCGCTCGTGTTCGTGGTCGCCGCGGCGCCCTCGTCCTTGGTCCCCGTGGCGTCGCCGCCGGAGCAGGCGGTCATCGTCAGGCCGAGGACGACGGCGGCGGTGGCGAGGACGGTCGTGCGGGTGATGGTGCGGGTCATGGTGGTGCTCCCCCGGTTCGGTGCGCCCGCCAGGTCCGGCGGGCCGCTGTGAGTCCTACGGTGCCCGCCGCGGTCGCCGTCCGGTCGCCCTCGCGTTAGCGCGCCGTCGCCGTTTGGCTGTCGGCCCGCTCCAGCTGCGCTTTCGCCTGCCGCGCGCCCTCCTCGTAACCTCGCCGCAGCGCGTCCTCGTGGGCCCGGCGCAGACAGCCGCGGGCCTCCTCGGCGCGGCCGAGGGCGAGCAGTGCGGCGCCGCGCGAGACCCGCAGCAGGATCTGGCGCAGCGGGGCGAGACCTTCCGTGGCGGCGCCGGGCAGCGACAGCCCCCGTTCCGTGCAGACGAGCACGGCCGGGTGGTCGTCGAGGGCGAGCAGCCGACGGGCCCGGTGTTCCAGGGCGAGCAGTTCGGTCAGTACGTCGCCGGCGGCGCGGGCCAGTTCGGCGGCGCGGGTCAGATGGGCGAGGGCCTCGGGGCCCGGCGCCCCGGCCCGGTCCAGGGCGGCGGCGAGGTTGACCAGGGCGGTGGCCTCGCTGGACGGGTCGCCCGCGCGGGCGGCGAGCGCCGGGGCGCGCTCCAGATGGTCCATGGCCTGCGCGAGCCGCCCCTCCTCGGTGAGGACCCAGCCGTACAGGGCGCGCACCCGCGCCTCCGCGTCCGGGTCGCCGAGCCGTACGGCCGCGGCCAGGCCCTGGGCGAGCAGCGGCAGCCAGTCGTCGCGTACGTATCCGACGATGGACGGCCACTGCAGCACGACGAGCCGCCAGGCCCGGTCGTCGAGGCCCGCGGCGAGGGCGGCGCCGGCGGCGGCCGCGAGGTTCTCGCGCTGCGCCGCGAACCAGCCGAGCGCGCTCGCCCGGTCGGGCAGTGGTGGTCCGCCCAGGTCGGGGCGGGCGTCCGGCGGCGGTGCGCAGCAGGGCCGGTCGTCGGGTTCGGCGACGGCGGCGGCGCGCAGCGCGGTGCGGACGTAGTGGTCGAGGAGGCGGACGAGGGGCTCGTCGGCGGGTTCGGCCGGTTCGGGTCCGGTGTCACCGCGGGCGGGGCCGCGCGCGTACAGGCGGACCAGGTCGTGCATCCCGTACCGGCCGGGTGTCCGCTCGGTGACGAGGTGGGCGGCCGCGAGGCGGTCCAGGGCCGTGGCGGCGTCGGCGGGCGGTGTCGCGGTGAGGGCGGCGGCCGCGTACCGGTCGAGGTCGGGGCCGGGGAGGGTGCCGAGCCGGCCGAAGAGCTGTCGGGCGTCGGCGGGCAGGGCGCGCAGGGTGAGCCGGAGCGCGGCGGCGACTCCGGTGTCGTCGATGTCGAGGAGCGCCAGCCGGCGCTGTTCGTCGGCCAGTTCGCCGGCGAGGTCGCTCAGTGGCCGGTCCGGCCGGGCGTTGATGCGGGCGGCCACGACGCGCAGCGCCAGCGGGAGGCCCGCGCAGAGCTCGGCGAGCCGGGCCGCGGCGGCCGGTTCGGCGGCGAGCCGGTCCTCGGCGCCGGTGGCGGCGAGCAGCGCGGCCGACGCGGGGCCGTCGAGGACGCCGACCTCGACGGTCCGGGCGAGTTCGCTGACCGCGAGACCGTCCAGGCGCAGCCGTGAGGTGACCAGGGCGACGCTGCCGGGGCCGGCCGGGAGCAGCGGGCGGACCTGGGCGGCGGTGCGGGCGTTGTCGAGGACGACGAGGGGGCGGCGGTGTTCCGTCCGGGTCCGGTACGCGGCGGCCAACGCGCCTTGTGTGTCGGGCAGTTCGCGGCCCGGGACGCCGAGCGCGATCAGGAACTCGCGGAGCACGTCGGCGGTCTCGGGGCCGGTGTCGGCGGGGTCGTCGCCGAAGCCGCGCAGATCGGCGAAGAGGACTCCGTCGTAGTGCTCGCGCGCGGTGTGCGCCCAGTGCAGGGCCGCCGCGGTCTTGCCGACGCCGGCGGGCCCGGTGATGACGACGACGGCGTGCTCGCGGTGGGCGGCTTCGTCGATCGCGGCCAGCTCCATGTCGCGTCCGACGAACCCGCGCGGCGGCCGCGGCAGCAGGTCGGGGCCGGCCGCCTGCGGGGGCGTGGGGTCCGGCGCGGGCGCGGGCGGCGGGGCGCCGTCCCCGGCGAGGATCTCCGCGTACGCGGCGCGCAGTGCGGCCCCGGGGTCGACGCCCAGCTCGTCGGCGAGGAGCGTGCGGGTGCGGTGGTACTGGTCGATGGCGTCGGACTGGCGGCCCGCGCGGTACAGGGCCCGCATCAGGGCCGCGGCCAGCGACTCCCGCATGGGATGGGCGACGGCCTCCGCGTGCAGCAGCGACGCGGCCCGCGCGTGGTCGCCGAACTCCCCGTAGGTGCGGGCCAGTTGTTCGACCGCCGAGATCCGCGCCTCCTCCAGGCCGTCCGCCGCGACCCGCAGCGGACCGCCCGTGGCGACGCCGACGAGCGCGGGCCCGTGCCACAGCGCGAGCGCCTCCCGCAGCAGGGCCGCCGCGTCGTCGGGGGTGCGCTGGTCGCGGGCGAGCCGGACGAGTTCCTCGAAGCGGTGCGCGTCGAGCAGCGACTCGGGCATCTCCAGGACGTACGCGTCGCCGCGGGTCACGAGCCGGACGCCCCACTCGTCGGCGCCGCCCTGCGCGAGCAGCGCCCGCAGCCGCGACACATGGCCCTGCGCCACGGTCCTGGCCCGGGCCGGCGGGCCTTCCGGCCACAGCGCGTCGATCAGCTGGTCCAGGGGCACCGCCGTGTTGGGCCGCAGCAGCAGCGCCGCGAGGAGGCTGCGCCGCTTGGCGGGACCGAGGGGGAGCTCCCCGCTCTCCGTGGCCACGGCGACCGCGCCGAGCAGCCGGAACTCCACGACAGTGCTCCCCCCCATATGCCCCGAGAACGCGATGCGCTCAGGGTACGTGGAGGGAGCTACCGGCAAGTACGGGCCAGGGGCCGTGGCTCCTGGCCCGACCGGCGGACCTACAGGCGACGGTCCCGCTCGTCGACCACGGTCGTCTGGTTCGGCGGCACGACCATGCGCCTGCGCCGCCCGATGCTGCGGAACGCGAAGACACCGATCAGCCCGACGATCATCAGGATCCAGCCGACGACGTCGAGGTTGACCCCCTTCATGTGCCAGTCGGTCGCGAAGGTGAGGATCGCCCCGACGGCGACCAGGATGATGCAACCTCCCAAGCTCATGAGGTCTGCCTCCCCATCAGTTGTGTGACGCGCGAGTACGAGTACGAGAGCCCCGGGTACCCGGGGCTCTCGACGTCACACAGGGGCAGGGCCCGGGATTCAGCCCTCCAGGAACGCGGTGAGCGCGTTCGCCAGCAGGAACGGGTCGTCCGCGCCGCACAGTTCACGGGCGCTGTGCATGGACAGGATCGCCGCGCCGATGTCGACGGTCTTGATGCCGTGCCGGGCCGCGGTGATCGGGCCGATGGTCGTCCCGCAGGGCATCGCGTTGTTCGACACGAACGACTGGAACGGCACGCCCGCCTTCTCGCACGCCGCCGCGAACACGGCCCGGCCCGCGCCGTCCGTCGCGTAGCGGTTGTTGACGTTGACCTTGAGGATCGGGCCGCCGTTGGCCCGCGGGTGGTGCGTGGGGTCGTGGCGCTCGGAGTAGTTCGGGTGCACGGCGTGCCCGGTGTCCGAGGACAGGCACACGGTCCCGGCGAAGGCCCGGGCCCGGTCCTCGTACGAGCCGCCGCGCGCGAACACCGAACGCTCCAGGACGCTCCCGAGCAGCGGCCCGTCCGCGCCGGTGTCGGACTGCGACCCGTTCTCCTCGTGGTCGAAGGCGGCGAGCACCGGGATGTACGGGAGGCCTCCCTCCTCGTCGCGTCTGCTGACCTCGGCGAGCGCGGCCGTGCAGGCGTGCACGGACAGCAGGTTGTCCATCCGCGGGCCGGCCACGAGCTCCTTGTCACGGCCCAGGTAGGCCGGCGGCTCGACGGAGTACGTCATCAGGTCCCAGCCGGTGATCGAGCGGCGCTCGAGGCCGTACTCGTCCTCGACGAAGGCCAGCAGGTCGCCCTCGTGCACATCGCCGCCCAGGCCCCAGATCGGCTGCATGTGCCGCTGCTTGTCCAGCTTCAGGCCGTCCGCGGTGACGGAGCGGTCCAGGTGGATGGCGAGCTGCGGCACGCGCAGCAGGGGCCGGTCGATGTCGATGAGCCGGTCGCTGCCGTCGCGCAGCGAGATCCGTCCGGCCAGGCCCAGGTCCCGGTCGAGCCAGGAGTTGAGCAGCGGGCCGCCGTAGATCTCCACGGCGATCTGGCGCCAGCCGTTGCTGCCCATGTCGGGCTGCGGCTTCACGCGCAGGTTCGGGGAGTCGGTGTGCGCGCCGACGATGCGGAACGGGGTGTGCGGGTGCGCTCCGCGCGGCACGTACCAGGCGATGACGGCGCCGCCGCGCGTCACGAACTTCCCCCCGCTGGTGCCGTCCCAGGCGTCGGTCTCCGCGACCTGCTTGAACCCCGCCTCCTCGAGCCGCGCCGCCACGGTCGCCACGGCGTGGTACGGCGTGGGGCTCGCCGCCAGGAAGGTCATCAGGTCGTCGGTGTGCCCACGATCGAAGGGGCCGGAGGGAGTGCGCATGCGGCCAGAGTAGTGCGGCTTCCAAGGGGCCTGCCTGCGGCGGCCCGGCGCCTGATCGTCCGCCGTCTCCCGTCTCGTCGGCGGGTGCCGGCCGGTGGGGGCGAGAAGCCCCGCCGGGGCGCGGCCGCCGACGAAGCAGTCACCCGGCGGACGCGCACGCGCAAAGAGGCCCGTCGCCCCCGAGCGGGGACGACGGGCCTCGGGCACGATCCGGCTCGGCGGAGCCTAGAACGCCGCCTCGTCCAGCTCCATCACGTCCAGCCCCGACTCGCTCGTGGCCTGGGCGAGCTTGCGCGCACCGATGACACCCGGCAGGACATTCGCCGCGAAGAACTTCGCCGCCGCGATCTTGCCCTGGTAGAACGCCACGTCCTTGCCGGCCGCACCCGCGGCGAGCTTCTCCGCGGCGACGGCAGCGCCCTTGAGGAGCAGGTAGCCGACGACCACGTCACCGGACGCCATGAGCAGGCGCGTGGTGTTCAGGCCCACCTTGTAGATGGCCTTGACGTCCTGCTCCGTGGCGGCCAGGTCCGTCAGCATGACGCCGACGATGGCCTCCAGCTCGACGGCCGCCTTGGCGAGGGCGTCGCGGGCCGCGCCCAGCTCCTCGCCGCCGGTCTCGACCGCGAGGAACTTCTTGATCTCCTCGGCCAGACCGTTCAGCGCGGCGCCCTGGTTGCGGACGATCTTCCGGAAGAAGAAGTCCTGGCCCTGGATCGCCGTGGTGCCCTCGTAGAGCGTGTCGATCTTGGAGTCGCGGATGTACTGCTCGATCGGGTACTCCTGCAGGAAGCCGGAGCCGCCGAAGGTCTGCAGCGACTGCGCCAGCTGCTCGTAGCCCTTCTCCGAGCCGTAGCCCTTCACGATCGGGAGCAGCAGGTCGTTCAGCGCGTGCTCGGCCGAGGCGTCCTCGCCCGCGGCCTCCTTGACCTGGATCGCGTCCTGCACGGAGGCGGTGTAGAGCACCAGGGTGCGCATGCCCTCCGCGTACGCCTTCTGCGTGAGCAGCGAGCGGCGTACGTCCGGGTGGTGCGTGATGGTGACCTTGGGCGCCGTCTTGTCCATGAACTTGGCCAGGTCGGGACCCTGGACGCGCTCCTTGGCGTACTCCAGCGCGTTCAGGTACCCGGTGGACAGCGTGGAGATCGCCTTCGTGCCGACCATCATGCGGGCGAACTCGATGATGCGGAACATCTGGCGGATGCCGTCGTGCTTGTCGCCGATCAGCCAGCCCTTGGCGGGGTGCTGGTCGCCGAACGTCATCTCGCAGGTGTTGGACGCCTTGAGGCCCATCTTGTGCTCGACGTTGGTCGCGTACACGCCGTTGCGCTCGCCCAGCTCGCCGGTCTCCCAGTCGAACTCGAACTTCGGCACGAGGAAGAGCGAGAGGCCCTTGGTGCCGGGGCCGTGGCCCTCGGGGCGGGCCAGCACGTAGTGGAGGATGTTCTCCGACATGTCGTGCTCACCGGACGTGATGAACCGCTTCACGCCCTCGATGTGCCACGAGCCGTCGTCCTGCTGGACGGCCTTGGTGCGGCCGGCGCCCACGTCCGAACCGGCGTCCGGCTCGGTCAGCACCATCGTCGAGCCCCACTGCTTCTCGACGGCGATCTCGGCGGCCTTCTTCTGCTGCTCGTTGCCCTCCTCGAAGAGGATGCCGGCGAAGGCCGGGCCCGAGGAGTACATCCAGACCGCCGGGTTGGCGCCCAGGATCAGCTCGGCGTGGGCCCAGATCAGGGAGCGCGGCGCGGTGGTGCCGCCGATCTCCTCGGGCAGGCCCAGGCGCCAGTACTCGGCGTCCATGAAGGCCTTGTAGGACTTCTTGAAGGACTCCGGGACCGGCGCCGTGTTGGTCTCCGGGTCGAAGACCGGCGGGTTGCGGTCGGCGTCGGCGAAGGACTCGGCCAGATCGTTCTCGGAGAGGCGGGCGACCTCTTCGAGGATGCTCTTGGCGGTGTCGACATCCATGTCCCCGAACGGGCCCGTGCCGTACAGCTTGTCGCGGTCGAGCACCTCGAAGAGGTTGAACTCGATGTCGCGGAGATTCGACTTGTAGTGCCCCATGGCGACGGCTCCGTAAAGGCTTGGGAGGTAGACCCGCTGCGGGGGCCCTTTCGTGTCGGGCTCCGGGATCGTCCTCGTACGCGTACCAACTAGTAGCTAACAGGATGCTACCCGTCGGTAATAAGAATCAACCCCCAGTGGGCCAAGTGTGACGAAGGCACCCCCGCACCGCCCTCGCCGCTCTGCCCGAGGCTCCTCTCACGCCCCTGCATCGCGCAAGAACCCCGTCAGCAACTTCCCCCATTCCTGCGGCCGTTCGGCGAACGGGAGGTGCCCCGTGGCGATCTCCGCCAGCCGGGAGCCGGGGATCGACGAGGCCAGCTCCCGGTGCAGGGCCGGGGGCACCAGGCGGTCGCCCGTCGTCGTGATCACCAGGGTCGGGGCCGTGATCCGGGCCAGGTCGGCGCGTACGTCCACCCGGGTGACCAGGTCCACGTGGTCCGCGGTGCCGGGCGGGACCGACGTGCCCACCTCCTTCAGGAGGGCCGCCAGCTGTCCGTCGTCCAGGGAGCGCAGCGCCTCCTCGCTCAGGGCGCGCGGCACCACGAAGCGGGCCAGCGGTTCCGGGGCGCCGGACACGGCGAGGGCGTGCCACAGCTCGGCGCCGAGCCGCAGGTCGTGGTCGGGCCGGGCGAAGGCGGCGGTGAGCAGCAGGGCGGTCACCCGCTCGGGATGCCGGGCCGCGACGCGCACCGCCACCGCTCCGCCCAGCGAGTACCCGGACACGGCGAAGCGGTCGAGGCCCTCGGCGTCGGCCGCGGCCACCAGCTGGTCGGCCAGGTCGTCCAGCCGGAGCGGGGACGCGGAGCGCGGCGTCGCGCCCGTGCCCGGGTAGTCGACGCCGACCACCGTGTGCGCGGCGCTCAGCATCTCCAGGACCGGGCCGTAGTTCGCCTCCACCGAGCCGCCCGCGCCGTGCGCCACGAGCAGGCCGGGGCCCGACCCCCGCACCGTGCGCGCGTGCGGGGCCGCTGCGTCGATCGCCTCGCCTGACATGGCCGTCCTCCCCCCCCTGGAGCGCGCGAAACCCTCGCACCCCATTTATGTATCGATGACTACAGAAAGACCGTAGCAGCCCCCGCCCTCATTTCTCTACTGTCCATTACAGAAATAATCCGGGCCCGCCGCCGCCCCGGCCCTCGGTACTCTTGCGCCCATGTACGGATACGAGCAGCACGCCGGAGGGGCCGCTGCCGGGCAGCAGTACGCGCCGCCGCAGCAGGGCGGGTACGGGCAGCAGGCGCCGCCGCTGTACCCGGAGCCGTCGCCGCCCTCGCTCCCCGACGCGGTCCGCGCGTTCACCACCGGCTCGATGTCCGCCGAGGACTTCCAGCAGATCTTCGCGTCGTCGAAGGTCTACTGCCCGCGCGGCGACAACCCGGGCTTCCTCGCCCTGCACAACACCCAGCAGCCGGTGATCCCCATGTTCACCACGCTCAAGGAACTGCGCCGGTACGCGGGCAAGGAGTCCAAGTACTTCGTGATCACCGGCGCCGAGGTGATCGACCTGCTGCCCACCGGGTACGGCTTCGTCCTCGACATGGAGGGCGAGCACCGGATGGTCTTCGACGCGAAGGCGGTCGAGCAGATGGTCGACTTCGCGATGCGCCGCATGTACGGCTGACACCCCGATCGACGACGGTGCGAAGGACGCCCGGAGGGAATTCCCTCCGGGCGTTCGTCGTTCCAGGTGGCAGAAAGTTCTACGTTCAACTAAAGTCGAGGCACGAGGACGCCAAGGAGGTCCCCAAAATGCCCGCTGTGACCGTCGAGAACCCGCTGACCCTGCCCCGTGTGGCCGCGCCGGCGGACGCCGTGGCCCGCCCGGTGCTGGCCGTGACGACCGCGCCCAGCGGATTCGAAGGGGAGGGCTTCCCGGTACGCCGCGCGTTCGCCGGGATCAACTACAAGTACCTCGACCCGTTCATCATGATGGACCAGATGGGCGAGGTGGAGTACGCCCCCGGAGAGCCCAAGGGCACGCCCTGGCACCCGCACCGCGGCTTCGAGACCGTGACGTACATCATCGACGGCACCTTCATCCACCAGGACTCGCACGGCGGTGGCGGCACCATCACCAACGGCGACACCCAGTGGATGACGGCGGGTTCCGGCCTGCTGCACATCGAGGCGCCGCCGGAGTCGCTCGTCATGTCCGGCGGCCTCTTCCACGGCCTGCAGCTGTGGGTGAACCTGCCGGCGAAGGACAAGATGCAGGACCCGCGCTACCAGGACATCCGCGGCGGCCAGGTCAAGCTGCTCACCACCGAGGACGGCGGCGCGCTGCTCCGCGTCATCGCCGGTGAGTTCGACGGCCACGAGGGCCCCGGCATCACGCACACGCCGATCACGATGGTGCACGCCACCGTCCGCCCCGGCGCCGAGGCGACCCTGCCCTGGCGCGAGGACTACAACGGTCTCGTGTACGTGCTCGCCGGCCGCGGCACCGTGGGCGCCGACCGGCGTCCGGTCCACATGGGCCAGACCGCGGTCTTCGGCGCGGGCTCGTCCCTGACGGTGCGGGCCGACGAGTCGCAGGACTCGAACACCCCGGACCTCGAAGTGGTCATCCTGGGCGGTCAGCCGATCCGTGAGCCCATGGCGCACTACGGCCCGTTCGTGATGAACACCAAGGCCGAACTCCAGCAGGCCTTCGACGACTTCCAGGCCGGCCGCCTGGGCGTCATCCCCTCCGCCGAGCGTCTGCCGCACACGTAAGCCCACGTGAGCACAGCGCTCCCCGAACGTGACGGCCCGCCGACTCTGCACCCGGCGGGCCGTCACCTGTATGCGGCCCCTCGTCCGTCCGGCCGCCCCTCCTTTGCATGACGCCTCGTCACCCGGCCGGACCGGTCCGGCGGGTGGGGGCGGCCCGGCCATGATCGGCTGGGCGGGTGCAGACCCGTCAGCAGCTCCTTCCCGAACCCGCCCGCCGCATCGGTGCCTGGTGCGCGGTGGCGCTGCTCGTCACCGGTGTCGCCGCGGTCGGCATCTGGCTGTGCACCGAGCTCAAGACCGCCGTGGTCCCGGTGCTGCTCGCCCTGCTCGGCACCGCGCTGCTGCGCCCCGTCTACCTCGCCCTGCGCCGCGCCAAGGTGCAGCAGTCGCTCGCGTCGGGCCTGACCTGCGCGCTGATCCTGATCGTCGTCGGCGGCGCCGGGTACATCGTCGTCGCGGCCCTGATCGACACCGGCGACCAGATCCTGGCCTCCCTGAAACAGGCCGCCAAGGACCTCTCCGAACGGTTCGGCACCGGCGCGCTCGACCTCGACCACCTCGCCGACAACGCCCAGGAACTGCTCAAGAAGTACGGCGGCGACGCGGCGTCCGGCGTGATCAGCGGGCTCAGCGTGGCCGGTGAGATCGTCGCCATGGCGGTCCTCGCGCTGCTGCTGTGCTTCTTCTTCCTGCGGGACGCCGGACGCTTCCGCCAGGCCCTGCGGCAGGCGGCTCCCGGCCCCGCGGGCGAGACCCTGGAGGCCATCGCGCGCCGGGCCTTCGCCGCGATCTCCGGCTTCATGCGCGGCACCACCCTGATCGCCCTCATCGACGCGACCTGCATCGGCGTCGGACTGCTCATCCTGCGGGTGCCCGGCGCGGTGGGACTCGCCGCGCTCGTCTTCGTCGGCGCCTACATCCCCTACCTCGGGGCCTTCATCTCCGGCGCGGTCGCCGTGCTCGTCGCCCTCGCCGACCGGGGGTTCATCATCGCCGTCTGGGCACTGGGCGTGGTCCTCGCGGTGCAGGTGCTCGAAGGGCACGTGCTCCAGCCGATGATCCAGTCGCGCACCGTGCAGATGCACCCGGCGGTGGTGCTGCTCGCCATCACGGCGGGAGCCTCCGTCGCCGGGATCCTCGGCATGCTGCTCGCGGTGCCGCTGACGGCCGCCGCGTTCGGCATCATCAACGAACTGCGCGGCCGCTACGGGGCCGGGTCCGCCGTTTCACGTGAAACGGCGTCGGGCTCGGCCGACGGCTCGTAGAACTCGAACCAGATGCTCTTGCCCTCGCCCTGAGGATCGACGCCCCACCGCTCGGCGAGCAGCTCCATCAGCACCAGACCCCGCCCGGACGAGGCGAGTTCACCGGGCCGGCGCCTGTGCGGCAGATCGTCCGAGGCGTCCGCCACCTCGACCCGCATCCGGCGCGGTCCCTCGCCGCCGCTGGCGACCTCGGCGACCATCAGGGCGTCGCCGTCGGTGTGCACCAGGACGTTCGTGACCATCTCCGAGATGAGCAGCACCGCCGAGTCGACCTGGTCCTCGTCCGCCCAGTCGTGCAGCAGCTCCCGCAGCTGCTGACGGGCGGCCGCGATCCGCTCCGGCTCGGCCTGGGCGATCGTCATCGCCGTGCGGCGGGCGGTGGTGGGTCCGGTCGACAGCGTCGTGCGCCGCAGCAGCAGCAGCGCTATGTCGTCCTCGCGGCGGTCGGCCAGCGGGCCGGTGGTGTAGTGCGAGGAGGGGCCGTGCACCGTCTGGACGAGGGCGTCGGCCAGCTCCTCCAGCTCCTTCGCGGCGTCCGACTCCAGCGTCGTGCGCACCCGCGACCAGCCGGTGTCGAGATCGTGCCCGCCCGTCTCGATCAGACCGTCCGTGCACAGCAGCAGTGTCTCGCCGGGCTCCAGGACGAGCCGGGTCGTGGGGTAGTCGGCGTCCGGGTCGACACCGAGCGGCAGCCCGCCGGCCGTGGGCCGGGTCATGACCGTGCCGTCGGCCATGCGTATCGCCGGGTCGGGATGCCCGGCGCGGGCGATCTCCAGCACCCCGGTCGCCGGGTCGGCCTCCACGTACAGGCAGGTCGCGAAGCGCGGATCGTCCGTGCTTCCTTCGGCCCCGCCGGTCCCCCCGTGGACGGTGTCGCCGATGCCGTGCAGGAAGCGCGAGGCGCGGGACAGGACGGCGTCGGGACGGTGCCCCTCCGACGCGTAGGCGCGCAGGGCGATACGGAGCTGCCCCATCAGGCCCGCCGCGCGCACGTCGTGGCCCTGGACGTCGCCGATGACCAGGGCGATGTGGCCGTTGGGCAGCGGGATCATGTCGTACCAGTCGCCGCCGACCTGGAGGCCGCCGCCGGTCGGCACATAGCGGGCCGCGATGCTCATGCCGGGGATCTCGGGGCCGAGATTCGGCAGCATCGACTGCTGCAGGCCGTCCGTCAGCTCCCGCTCGGACTCGGTGACCACGGCCCGCGACAGCGCCTGCGCCAGCATCCGCGCCACCGTCGTCAGGACCGAGCGCTCGTCGGGCGTGAAGGACACCGGGTAGGCGAAGCCCGCCATCCACGCGCCGATCGTGCGGCCCGCGACGATGAGCGGCAGGAACGCCCACGACTGGCGCTTGAACCGGGCCGCCAGCGGCCAGGCCGCCGGATAGCGGGTGCGGTACTCGTCCGGTGACGACAGATAGACCGCGCGCCCGTTGCGTACGACCTCGGCCGCCGGATAGTCCGTGGCCAGGTCCATGTCCGTGAAGGGGCCCTCGGCGCCCGCCTGCTGGCCGTGGTGGCCGATGACGTTGAGCCGGTCGCCCGCGACGCCGAACACCGCGAGGCCCTCCGGCGAGAACCCAGGCATCGACAGGCCCGCCGCGACCCGCAGCACCTCCTCCGTCGAACCGGCCTCCGCCAGCGCCCGGCCCGCGTCCAGCAGGAACGCCTCGCGCGAGCGCCGCCAGTCGCCGGTGACCGGCGAGCGGGAGGCGGCGCCCGGCGACGGCTCGCTGACCTCCTGGAGCGTGCCGATCAGCTCGAACGAGTCCGGGGAGTCACCGTGGACCACCGGCTTGGAGCGGCTGCGCACCGTACGGATGACCCGGCCCTGCTCGTCCATGATCCGCAGCCGGGCCTCGGCGAGGGTGCCCTCCGCGACGGCGAGCTGCACGATGCCGTCTATCTCGTTCCAGTCGACCGGGTGGAAACGGGCCCTGACCCCGGACTCCGTCAGCGTCAGCTGCTCCCCGGGCGGCACGGACAGCCCGAGGAGCCGGGCGGCCTCGGTGTCGAAGGTGACGAGGCCCGCCCGGTTGTCCCACCGCCACAGTCCGGTCGCGAGAGCGGCGAGGACGTCCTCCACCGGAGGGAGGGGCTCACCAGTGCGCATGGCCCCACTCTAAGAAGAGGTGATCGTGGACGGCCACCTCGACTGTTCGGAAAGCGATCTTGAGGCGGCCGGTACCCTTGGGGAGATCCGGGTTGTCTCCCCGGGAACCCCGAACGCAAAGGCTGGATGAACGACGATGCATCGGTACAGGTCCCACACCTGCGGCGAGCTCCGCGCCTCTGACGTCGACACCGACGTCCGGCTGAGCGGCTGGCTGCACAATCGCCGAGACCTGGGCGGCATCCTCTTCATCGATCTGCGCGACCACTACGGCATCACGCAGCTCGTCGCCCGTCCCGGTACCAAGGCCGCCGAGGTCCTCGACAAGCTGACGAAGGAGACGGTCGTCCGCGTCGACGGCAAGGTCGTCTCCCGCGGCGCGGACAACGTCAACCCGGAGCTGCCCACCGGCGAGATCGAGATCGAGGCCGCCGAGGTCGAGGTGCTCGGCGCCGCCCAGCAGCTGCCGTTCCAGATCAACCAGGACGACGGGGTCGGCGAGGAGCGCCGCCTGGAGTACCGCTTCCTGGACCTGCGCCGCGAGCGCATGCACAAGAACATCATGCTGCGCAGCGCCGTGATCGCCTCGATCCGCTCGAAGATGGTCGCCCTCGGCTTCAACGAGATGGCGACGCCGATCCTCACCGCGACCTCCCCCGAGGGCGCCCGTGACTTCGTCGTCCCGTCCCGCCTGAACCCGGGCAAGTTCTACGCGCTGCCGCAGGCCCCGCAGCAGTTCAAGCAGCTGCTGATGATCTCCGGCTTCGACCGCTACTTCCAGATCGCGCCGTGCTTCCGCGACGAGGACGCGCGCGCGGACCGTTCGCCGGGCGAGTTCTACCAGCTCGACGTCGAGATGAGCTTCGTCGAGCAGGAAGACGTCTTCCAGCCGATCGAGAAGCTCATGACGGAGCTGTTCACGGAGTTCGGCGGCGGCCGCGAGGTCACCAGCCCGTTCCCGCGCATCCCGTTCCGCGAGTCGATGCTCAAGTACGGCAACGACAAGCCGGACCTGCGCGCCCAGCTGGAGCTCGTCGACATCACCGACGTGTTCGAGGGCTCGGAGTTCAAGGCGTTCGCCGGCAAGCACGTGCGTGCGCTGCCGGTGCCGGACACCGCGTCGCAGTCCCGCAAGTTCTTCGACGGCCTGGGCGACTACGCGGTCGAGCAGGGCGCGAAGGGCCTGGCCTGGATCCGCGTCGGCGAGGACGGCACGTTCGCGGGCCCGATCGCCAAGTTCCTCACCGAGGAGAACGTCAAGGTCCTCACCGAGCGCCTCGGCCTGAAGGCCGGGCACGCCGTGTTCTTCGGCGCCGGCGAGTTCGACGAGGTCTCCAAGATCATGGGCGCCGTCCGTGTCGAGGCCGCCAAGCGCGCCGGGCACTTCGAAGAGGGCGTCTTCCGCTTCTGCTGGATCGTCGACTTCCCGATGTACGAGAAGGACGAGGAGACCGGCAAGATCGACTTCTCCCACAACCCGTTCTCCATGCCGCAGGGCGGTATGCAGGACCTGGAGGAGAAGGACCCGCTGGACATCCTGGCCTGGCAGTACGACATCGTCTGCAACGGCATCGAGCTGTCCTCCGGCGCGATCCGGAACCACGAGCCCGACATCATGCTCAAGGCCTTCGAGATCGCCGGCTACGACCGCGACACCGTCGAGCACGAGTTCGCGGGCATGCTCCGCGCGTTCCGCTTCGGCGCCCCGCCGCACGGCGGGATCGCCCCGGGCGTCGACCGTATCGTCATGCTCCTCGCCGACGAGCCGAACATCCGGGAGACCATCGGCTTCCCGCTGAACGGCAACGCGCAGGACCTGATGATGGGCGCGCCCACCGAGCTGGACGAGTCGCGCCTGCGCGAGCTCAACATCCAGCTGCGCAAGCCGGTGGAGAAGAAGTAACCCTGCACCTGGAAGGGCCCGGAACCGCTCGTGGTTCCGGGCCCTTCGCCGTACCGGCGGCTGTGCGGGGTCACTTTCCGTGATCGACCTGTCATTGTCGGAGGGGGCACTTAATGTGAAGACAGCACCTGATCCGCGATGACGTAGGTGGGGAGGCCGTCATGAGTCTCGTAGAGGAGCGGTCCGCCGTGGTCCTTGACCAGGACGAGTTCGAGCAGCTGGCGCGCGATGCCATACGGACGAATGAGTCACTGCGCCTGGAGTTCATCGACGGAAAGCTGGGGGCCAAGGCCGTGCCGGACGGCGATCACGACACGATCATCGAGTGGCTGACACGGCTGTGCATGCAGGCCGACCCGGGGCGCTGGCTCTACCCGGAACGGGGGCTGCGAGTGGAGACGTATCGGAAGGGCAATGCCCGGCCCGACGGCACTCTCGCTCCGAGCGGCACCTTCGCGGGCCAGGGCGAGTGGGCCAGCGCGGACGGGGTCGTCATGGTCGTCGAGGTCACGTCCAACGACCGTGACACCAATCAGCGCGACCGTGTCGAGAAGCCTCGTGCCTATGCCGAGACCGGCATCCCGGTCTACCTGCTGATCGACCGGGAAACCGGCGAGGTGAAGGTGCACTCCCAGCCCGACGGAGTCCGCTACGAGCAGGTGGTGACGGTGCCGTTCGGTAAGTCGGTCACCCTGCCCGATCCGGTCGGCATCGAGCTCGATACGGCGCCGCTGAAGGACTGGGCGAGCTGAGCGACGGCACGTGGAAGGCCCCGGAACCGCGATCGGTTCCGGGGCCTTCCACGTCAGGGCGTCAGGAGGCCGGCTCGCCGCCGAAGCGCTCCTTGTAGGACTCCAGGTCCTCGTCGGTGATCTTGGCGAAGAGGACCGGGGGGACGGTGAACGCGGTGCCCGCGGGGACCTTCGTCAGGGACTTCGCCTCGTCGGCCGTCACCCACGTCGCGGTGTCGTCCGTGAGGGTGAACGCGGCGCGCATGGCGGCGGCGGACGCCGGGATGAACGGCTCGGAGACCACCGAGTAGAGGTGGATCAGGTTCATCGCCGTTCGCAGGGTCAGCGCGGCGCCGTCCTTGTCCGTCTTGATCTCCAGCCAGGGGGCCTTCTCCTCCAGGTAGGAGTTGCCCGCGGACCACAGGGCGCGCAGCGCGGCCGCGGCCTTGCGGAACTGGAGGGCCTCCATCTGCTCCTCGTACTCGGCGAGGAGGCGGGAGATCTCGGCGCCCAGGTTCGCCTCCGCCTCGCCGGGCTCGCCGCCCGCCGGGACGTCGTCGCCGAAGCGCTTGCGGGAGAAGGACAGGACGCGGTTCACGAAGTTGCCGAGGGTGTCGGCCAGGTCCTTGTTCACCGTCGCCGTGAAGTGCTCCCACGTGAACGACGAGTCGTCCGACTCCGGGGCGTTGGCGATGAGGAAGTAGCGCCAGTAGTCGGCCGGCAGGATCGCGAGCGCCTGGTCGGTGAAGACACCGCGCTTCTGCGACGTGGAGAACTTGCCGCCGTAGTACGTCAGCCAGTTGAAGGCCTTGAGATAGTCGACCTTCTTCCACGGCTCACGGACGCCCATCTCCGTCGCCGGGAACATGACGGAGTGGAACGGCACGTTGTCCTTCGCCATGAACTCCGTGTACCGGACGTCGGCGGCGCCCTCGGGCTCGTACCACCACGACTTCCAGTCGCGGTTCGCCGGGTCCTGGTCGGCCCACTCCTTCGTCGACCCGATGTACTCGATCGGGGCGTCGAACCAGACGTAGAAGACCTTGCCCTCGGCGGCCAGCTCCGGCCAGGTGTCGGCCGGGACCGGGACGCCCCAGTCCAGGTCGCGGGTGATCGCCCGGTCGTTCAGGCCCTCGGTCAGCCACTTGCGGGCGATGGACGAGGACAGCTGCGGCCACTCGTCGGCGACCTCGTCGATCCAGGTCTCGACCTCGCCCTGGAGCTTCGACTGGAGCAGGAAGAGGTGCTTGGTCTCGCGGATCTCCAGCTCCGTGGAGCCGGAGATCGCGGAGCGCGGGTCGATCAGGTCGGTCGGGTCCAGGACACGGGTGCAGTTCTCGCACTGGTCGCCGCGGGCCTTGTCGTAGCCGCAGTGCGGGCAGGTGCCCTCGACGTAGCGGTCCGGCAGGAAGCGGCCGTCGGCGGGCGAGTACACCTGGCGGATGGCCCGCTCCTCGATGAACCCGTTCTCGTTCAGCTTGCGGGCGAAGTGCTGGGTCAGCTCCGCGTTCTGCTCCGACGAGCTGCGGCCGAAGTGGTCGAAGGCCAGCTGGAAGCCGTCGTAGACCGCCTTCTGCGCGTCGTGCGCCTGCGCGCAGAACTCGGCGACCGGGAGGCCCTGCTCCTTCGCGGCCAGCTCGGCCGGGGTGCCGTGCTCGTCCGTGGCGCAGATGTACAGCACGTCGTGGCCGCGCTGGCGCAGGTAGCGGGCGTAGACGTCGGCCGGGAGCATGGACCCCACCATGTTGCCCAGGTGCTTGATCCCGTTGATGTACGGAAGGGCGCTGGTGATGAGGTGTCGAGCCATCGGGGGCTGCTCCCAAGTCGAGACGAGGCGTTGCGCGGAGTGACGAATTTCGTCCGCGGAATCTAGAAATCGTATCCGACATGGGGTGGCCGCCCGCGCGGTGTTTACTGCGCGGACGGCCGGGATGGGACGGGACGCCGGTTACGGGCGCCAGGCCGCCAGTACGCCGTCGTACAGCTCGGCGTCGGTCAGCTCGCGCGGGGCCGGGCCCGCGTGGAAGAAGGCGGCGTTGTCCGCCTTCAGCTTGCGCAGGTAGTCGAAGCCCTTGGCGTCGTGCTCGCCGAACGCGACGAACTGGAAGAACAGGGGCAGGTGCGCGGCCGCGGCCAGCGCCTCGTTCGCCGGGCGCTGGACGTCCGGCGGGCCGTCCGTCTGGAAGACGACCAGCGCCGGGGCGGCCGGGTCGTCGCTCTTCTCGTGCTGCGCCACGACCTCCTCGATGGCGCGGTGGTAGCTGGTGCGGCCCATCCGGCCGGCCGCCGCGTGCCACTCGTCGACCTTGTTCTCGTACGCGTCCAGGGCGAGGTCGCCGGTGGCGTCGATGTCGGTCGAGAAGAACACCGTGTGGACGGTCGGGGTCCCGCGCTCGTCGAGGTGGGCGGCGAGGGCGAGGGTCTGCTCGGCCAGGGCGCTCACCGAGCCGTCCTTGAAGTACGGGCGCATGGACCCGGAGCGGTCGACCACGAGGTACACCGTGGCGCGGGCCCCGGTGAGCCCCTGCTTCTTCAGGGCGGTCCCGGCGGCCTTGTACGCGGCGGTGAGGCCCGGGGCGCGGGTCTTCACCTTGGCGGCGGTGTGAGCGGGGCGCGCCGCGGGTTTGGCCGGTTCTTCGCCGGTGGGGCTGTCTTCGGTGCGGGGGGTCGTGGCGGGGGTCTTGTCGGCGCCCTTGTCCTCGGTGCCCGGGGTTGTGGTTTCGCCGGCGCTGTCGTCGGCGGCCCTGTCCTCGGTGCTCGGGGTGGTGGTGCTGGCTGCGACGGGGGTGCCGCCCTCGTCCTCGGTGCCCGGCGCCGGGGGCTGTGCCCACCCGTCCCGCCCAGCGGGACGATTGCCCACAGCGGGGGCTGCCTCGTCCGCGGCGGGCTCCGCCGGAGCCGGGGCTTCCGCCTTCGCCGGGCTCTTGGCCTTGGCCGCCTTCGCCCGAGCCTTGGGCTTCGCCGGGGTCTCGACCTCGGCCGGGGTCTCGACCTCGGCCGGAATCCCCGCCGCCGGGGTCTCCGCCTCAGCCGGGGTCTCCGCCTCAGCCGGGGCCTCGACCTTGGCCGGAGCTGCGGTGTCGGTCGGCGCATCGACCGTCACCGGGGTTTCTACCTCGGCCGGAGCTTCCTTTGCCATCGGGGCATCGACCTCAGCCGGGGTCTCTACCTTGGCCGGAGCCTCCGCCGCCGGGGTCTCCGCCTCGGCCGGAGTCTCTACCTTGGCCGGAACCTCCGCCGTCGGGGTCTCCGCCTCGGCCGGAACCTCCTCCGCCGCCGGAGCCTCGACCTCGGCCGGAACCTCCTCCGTCACCGGAGCCTCGACCTCGGCCGGAGTCTTCTCCGGGGCGGGGGCCACTCGTTCCGTGCCGAGTGGCTGGGCCGGCTTCGGTACCGCGACGTTGTCGAAGGCCGCGGACACCAGGTCGTCGGCTGCCCCCGTCGACGGTCCGGGCACCTTCGGCTTCTCCGTGGACGCGGCCGGCTCCGGCGACGGTGCCGGCAGCGTGACCTCCGGTTCCGCCACGGCGGCGGACTCCGTGTCCCTCTTCCGGGACCGCCCGAACGCGTTCCGCAGCAGATCCAGAATGCCCATGTGCGCAACCTTCCGCATGAGTTGGTCCCCAAAGTCCCTGGAACCCCTGGCCAGGGCGGACACGTAAGGTTAGCCGCCACGGACCGTGATCTTGGGAAGGGTCGGTCCGATCGGCCGAGCGCGCAACTGCCGCCCTCCCCGGACAGGTTCACTCCCCGTTCACGCGCCGTCCCCCCGCACGCACCCGCACCCCCCTAGCGTCGCGCCCGACACGAATCGCAAAGGGGAGGAAAAGCGTGCGCAAAATGCTGCCGCTGGTCACGGTCAACGGGGGTCACGCCGGGGGGCGTTCGGCACTGACATGCCGGTTCCGGTGCGGTGACGCCTGTTTCCAGGAGGTGCCCAACACCAGCGACAACGAGTACGTCGGCGACGTGATCGCCGGCGCGCTCAGCCGCCGTTCGATGCTGCGCACCGCCGCCGTGGTGACCGTCGCGGCCGCCGCCGGTTCGGCGGTCGTCGGGACGGGCGCGCCGAGCGCCCGGGCCGCCACCGGTGGCGCCGCCGCCCCGGCCTCGTACGAGAGAGGTGAACGCGGGGCGCGCGGGCTGCGGTTCGCGCCGGTCGCGCCGAACACCGCCGACACGGTCACCGTTCCGCGCGGGCACGCCCAGAACGTCGTCATCCGCTGGGGCGAGCCGATCCTGCGCGGGGCGCCCGCCTTCGACCCGGAGAAGCAGAGCGGCCGGGCGCAGGCCGGGCAGTTCGGGTACAACAACGACTTCCTGAGCCTGCTGCCGCTGCGCGGGGAGCGCGGGCGCCAGGTCCTCGTCGCCAATCACGAGTACACGGACGAGGTGTTGATGTTCCGGGGGTACGACCCCGCGAACCCCACCCGTGAGCAGGTCGAGGTGGCCTGGGCCGCGCACGGGCTGTCCGTCGTCGTGGTCGAGGAGAGCCGCAGGAGCGGTGCCCTGAACGCCGTCTCCCGGCACCACCTCAACCGCCGTCTCACCGCGACCAGCCCGTTCCGTCTGTCCGGGCCGGTCGCGGGCAGCGCGCTCGTCCGTACGAAGGCGGACCCGCGCGGCACCACCGTCCTCGGCACGCTCAACAACTGCTCGGGCGGCACCACCCCGTGGGGCACCACGCTGCACGGCGAGGAGAACTTCAACCAGTACTTCGCGAACGCCCAGGACGTGACCGACCCGACCGTCGCCGCCCGCCTCAAGCGGTACGGCGTCGGCGGCGGCGCCTCTGAGCGGAAGTGGGAGCGGTTCGACGAGCGCTTCGACCTGACCCAGGAGCCGAACGAGGTCAACCGGTTCGGCTGGGTCGTCGAGCTCGACCCGTACGACCCGGACTCGACGCCCCGTAAGCGCACCGCCCTCGGCCGCTTCAAGCACGAGGCCGCGCAGCCGCGGCTGACCGCCGACGGCCGGCCCGTCGTGTACATGGGGGACGACGAGCGCTTCGACTACTTCTACAAGTTCGTGAGCAGCAAGCGTGTCGCCAAGGGCGGCTCGCGGGCCGCGCACGAGCACAACCTCACCCTTCTCGACGAGGGCACGCTGTACGTCGCCAAGCTGACCGGGAACTCCCCGGCGGGCGAGATCGACGGCTCCGGGAAGCTGCCCTCCGACGGGGAGTTCGACGGCGGCGGTACGTGGATCCCGCTGGCCACCGCCTACGCGCACGGCCGCGCCGTGTCGCACGTCGAGGGCATGAGCGCCGACGAGGTGTACCTCTTCACGCGGTTCGCCGGTGACAAGGTGGGCGCCACCAAGATGGACCGGCCCGAGGACATCGAGCCGTCGCCGCGCACCGGCAAGGTGTACGTCGCACTCACCAACAACACGGACCGCGGCAAGGCGGGCAAGGCCGGCGCGGACGAGGCCAACCCGCGCAACCTCAACAAGCACGGGCAGATCCTGGAGCTGACCGAGCACCGCGACCGGGCCGAGGCGACGTCCTTCGGCTGGTCGCTGTTCCTCGTGGCCGGTGACCCGGAGGACCCGGCCACGTACTTCGCGGGCTTCCCGAAGGACCGGGTCAGCCCCATCTCCTGCCCGGACAACGTGGCCTTCGACCCGCACGGCAACCTGTGGATCTCGACGGACGGCAACCAACTCGGGTCGCACGACGGCCTGTTCGGGGTCGCCACCCGTGGTGAGCGGCGCGGTGAGCTGAAGCAGTTCCTGACCATGCCGACCGGGGCCGAGACCTGTGGTCCGCTGGTGCAGGACCGGCGTGTGATCGTCGCCGTGCAGCACCCGGGCGAGGTCGACGGCGCCTCCGTGGAGAAGCCCGCGAGCGCCTGGCCGGACGGGCCGGGCCGGATCGTGCGGCCCGCGGTGGTGTCCGTGTGGCGTGAGGACGGCCGCGACATCGGCGTCTGACTCCCGGCAGATACGGAAAAGGCTGTCGGGGCGTCCCCCGAGGGCGCCCCGACAGCCTTTCCGTACGGTCTCGTTACGTCAGTTGTTGTGCTTGCGGCGGTAGACGGTGAAGCCCAGGCCGGCCGCGCCGAGCGCCGCCGCACCGGCGCCCGCGGCGATCAGCGGGGTCTGGTCGGAGCCGGAGGTGTGCGCCGCGACGTTCTCCGCGCCCGCCTTCACGCCGCCCTGCGGGAGCGTGCGGTCGCCGCCCGTGTGCGGGACGACCGGGGCGGTCTTCTTGTCCTGCTGCCCGTGCTGCCCGTGCTGCCCGTGCTGGTTGTGCTTGCCGGAGCCGTCGAGCCACGAGGTGACCGTGCCGTTCGACTTCAGGGCGACGTGCAGACCGTTGTGCTGCCCGTACGCCGTCCTGTCCTTGGCGTCGAGGGTGTCGAGCTTCTTGCCGTGGGCGTAGATGTCGGCCTGGTAGTGGCACGGGTCCAGCTTGTAGACCTTGGCGACCGAGACCCCGTCGGCCAGCTCGACCGTCTTCACGTAGTGCCGCTTGGCGTCCGGCACCGGCTTCGGGTGGCCGTCGGTCCAGGACTTCAGCGTGCCGTCCGGGTCGAGGACGATGTGCAGGCCGTTGTTCATGGCCTTCGCCGTCTTGCCGTTCGCGTCGACCGTGCCGAGCTTGGTGCTGCCGTCGTAGATGTCGGCCTGGTAGTGGTGGGCGCCCAGCTTGTAGATCTTCGCCGTGGAGCCGTCGGCCAGCTTGACCGTCTTCACGTACACGCGCTTGTGGTCGGGCTTCGGCTTGGGCGCCGGGGCCTTCTTCGACGTGATGGTGCCGTCGGCGGACAGCGTGAACGTGCGGTTGCCGATCTTGGTGCTGGCGTCGTCGATGTACGCCTTGAGGTGGCCCTTGACCGTGCCGTTCTGCGAGATCTCGGCCCTGGCGGACCGCGCCGAGGCGTTGACGTCGACCTTCGCGGACCAGCCGTCGCCCAGGTTCGTGGTGCCCTTCGACTCCCAGCCGCCCGGGACCGGCGGGTCGGTCTTGTCGCCGCTGCCGTCCTGGTCGGCGGTGAGCTGACCGCTCGGGGTGAGCTGGAAGACGTAGCCGCCGGTGGTGGTCTTCGCGGCGGAGCCGTTCGCCTTGAGGGTGGTGACGAGGGCGCCGCCCTTGAATATGTCGGCCTCGGCGCCGTTGCTGCCGACCGTGTAGACCTTGGCGGAGAAGCCCTCGGCCAGGTCCACCGAGTTGATCAGCTTCCGGGCGTTCTGGTCCTGGTCCTGGTCGGGGTCCTGCTTGCCCTGGTTCTGGTCCGTGGTGTCCGTGGTCCCCTGGTTGCCCTGGTCGTCGGTGCCGTCCGTGCCGTCCGTGCCGTTCTGGGTGCCGTTCTGGTCCTGGTCGCCGGCGGTGACCGGCTGGGGCGCGGGCGTGGTGTCCGCGAAGGCGGCCGTGGCCGGGACGGCCAGGGCGGCGATGGCGCCTGTGGTGATCGCGGCGGTGCGGAAGGTACGTCGGGTGGCGCGCATGGTGCTTCCCTCGAGGATCGGTCCGGCCTGACGGCCAGTGGTCGTACAGAAGATTTGTCCGTTTCTGCGCCCCTTTGCGGTGGCGACGGATATGAAGTTAGAGCCGCCGTGTGTGCGTGGCCCGTACGTCGTGTAACAGCCGTGCCCACAGCCGGTCGCACTCCTGTAAATGGGTCAAAACCCCAGGTCAGGCCGGGTCCTGGACCTTCGTCCCGAATGTTGAGGGGCCTAGGTCGGTGCCCTGCAGGGAGAGCCGCTCCTGGTAGGCGGGGGCCTGGCGCGCCGCCTCTCCGTACGCGGCGCGCAGATCCGGCAGCACCGCGTCGAGCAGCGCCTCGGTGCGGGCCGCCAGCAGCAGCCGGACGCCCACGGGGTCGCCGTGCAGCGGCCGGATCGCCATGTCGGCGCGGGAGCGGGAGGTGGGCTGGCACAGGGCGACGACCTCGCCGGTCGCGACGAGGGACGCCGCGGTGAGGTAGTCGCCGTGCAGGACGCGCGGGTCGATGCCCGCGGAGCGCAGGGCGCGCAGCAGCCCGTCCCACTCGCCGTCCACGGTCGGGTCGACCATCCACCGGTCGCCGGCCAGGTCGGTGAGCCGGACGACGCTGCGCCGGGCCGCGGGATGGTCCGTGGCGAGCGAGACGAACTGCGGTTCGCGTTCCACGAGGACCCGGCAGACCAGGCCCGGCGGCATCCGCAGCGGGCTGCCCTCGACCTCGTGCACGAACGCCACGTCGAGCCCGCCCTCCGCGACCTGCCGCAGCAGCGCGTGCGCGGAGACGTCCACGCGCAGGGTCGGTTCCGTGCCGAGGGCGGCGGTGCTGGTCCGCAGCCGGCGCAGCCAGCCCGGCAGGGCGCGGCTCGCGGTGGACCCGATGCGCAGCCGGCCGGGGCCCTCGCCCGTGGTGGCGGCGGTCGCGCGGGTCTCCTCGACCAGGGTGCGCAGCCCGTCGACCAGCGGGCGGGCGCGGGTGAGCAGGACGCGGCCGAGCGGGGTGGGGCGGCAGCCGGTGCGCTCGCGGGTGAACAGCCGGCCGCCGAGGAAGTCCTCGATGCGGCGCAGTTGGGTGCTCAACGCGGGCTGGGTCATGCCGAGCCGGCGGGCCGCCTTGTGCAGGCTGCCGGTGTCCTCGATCGCGCACAGGGCGCGCAGGTGCCGCACGTCCAGCTCCATGGGCGTCGAGGGTAAGCCGGTCGCGTGGGTCGCACCAGTACGCCTCACGGGTTCCGTCCGGACCCGGTGGTGCCCCAACGCCCGGGTGATAACCCGGAGTTATCGCCAAGTGCCATCATTCCCAGGCGCCCCTCAGGCCCCCACAATCTCTTGCATGACCATGACACCACCCCCCACAGTCATTCGTCTCCTCGCGTGCGCGTTCGGCGCGGGGCTCACCGTCACGGCGCTCGCGGCCGGCCCGGCCACCGCGCAGACGCAGCCGCAGGCGGCGGCGCAGGCCCGCTACACGGGCTCCGCGGAGGAGGCCGCGGCCAACAAGGCGTTCTTCGAGGCGGTCGTGAAGTCCGTCGCCGAGAAGCGGGCGGCGAACCCCGCCGCCGCCCAGGTCACCGTCACGTACGACGCTTCTGGAGCCCCCACGTTCCAGCAGCAGATAGCGAACAGCGCGTCGATCTGGAACTCGTCGGTGTCGAACGTGAAGCTCCAGGCGTCGTCCGGCGGCGGCGACTTCTCGTACCGCGAGGGCAACGACGCCCGCGGTTCGTACGCGTCGACGGACGGCCACGGCAGCGGCTACATCTTCCTCGACTACGCGCAGAACCAGCAGTACGACTCCACGCGCGTGACCACGCACGAGACCGGGCACGTGCTCGGCCTGCCGGACCACTACGAGGGTCCGTGCAGCGAGCTGATGTCGGGCGGCGGCCCCGGCCCGTCCTGCACCAACGCGTACCCGGACGCCAATGAGAAGTCCCGGGTCAACTCGCTCTGGGCCAACGGGTTCGCCAAGGCGCTCCAGAAGGCGGGGGCGCTCCGCTAGGGGGCGGGTTCCGGATCACCGGGTGCCGATGGAGGTGCGTGGCCGGCCGCGGCTGTCGTCGTGGCCGGCCACGCCCCGCGGCGGAGCCGCTGATCGACACAGCCCCGCGCCCCTGAGGCGCGCGCGACCCCGCTCACGCCGCAGCCGGCACGTCGCCCGACGGTCCTTCCCGGACTCCGATCGCACGGGCGGCGGCCACCTCCTGGCGGACGTGTTCCAGGACGCCGTCCTGGGGCCCGGACGGGCCGAAATCCGCCCGGACCTCCTCCAGCACCTCGGAGTCCCGCAATCCCTCGGCCAGCTCCCTCAGCTGACCGAGCACCTGGGTCACCTCCGCCGCAGAAGGCGGAGCCGCACCATGCCGTACCCGGACCCGCGCCGCGGTCGTCGCGTCCACGATGCGCTCGACCGCGACGACGAGGGGCCACCACGCCGCCGCCCGCCTCCCCGTGGGCGGCGGCTCGGTGAGCGCCCGCTGGAACTCCGCGCGGATCACCGACAGGTCCCGGTACAGGCGGCGCCGCATCCGCGCCCGTTCCGCCGGATCGGCCTCGCCGGCGGCGCCGAACGCGCACTCCACGTACGCCGCCGTGTCCGCGACGGCGTCGGCGAGCCGGTCGCCGATCCGGGTGTGCCAGCTCTCCGGCCACAGCAGATAGCCCGCGACGAGCGCGATCGCGCAGCCCATCAGGCTGTCCAGGAGCCGCGGCCACAGCAGCGCGGTGCCCTGGTGGTTGAGGATGTCGGACAGCAGCAGGATCACCGGGGTGATGGCCGCGGTCTGGAACGCGTAGCCGCGCGGGGTGAGCGCCGGGATGAGCGGCGCGAGCAGCATCATCACCGGCACGTCCCACCAGCCGAGCGGTACCTCGGCGAGCACGGCCGCCGCCACGACGAGCCCCGCCGCCGTGCCGAGCGCGCGCAGCACCGCCCGCGAGAACACCGAACCGAAGTCCGGCTTCATGACGAACGTGATGGTCAGCGCCACCCAGTACGAGCGCGGGACGGGCACGAGCGAGACCAGTGCCTGCGCGATGCCGATGCACAGGGCGAGCCGCAGGCCGTAGCGCCAGGAGGCGCCGGACAGCAGGACGGTGCGGGCGCCGCGGCGGGCCCGCACCCGCAGCGCGGCCGGGCGGCCGAGCCGGTCGTCGACGTTCGTGAACTCGCTGTCCCCGGTGCGTGCAGCGACCTCGGCGGCGTGCCGCACCGCGTGGTCGACGGCGCGCGAGGCCGGCCCGTCGGGTTCGGGCAGGGCGGGCGGCACCGCGTCCAGGGGGCGGCCCGAGGCGATGGCGTCGGCGAGGGCGCGGACGGCGTCGGGCACCTGCGGCGGCAGCGGAACCCCGCACTGGTGGGCGGCGGGCGCGGCCTCCACGACGGGTGTCACGGCGTTCAACTGGGCGACGAGCCGGACCAGTTCGGGATTGCGGCCGTGGGTGCGGGCCCGCCGGGCGAGGACGAGGTCGTAGGCCTGGTTGAGCGACTGGGTGACGGCGAGGCGGGTCTCGGCGTACGTGAGGGGGTCCTGGCCCGCGGCTTCGAGGAGGTGGGCGACACCGCGGTACGTCGCCGCGACCGCGGCCCGCTCGGGCACCCCGCCCCGCAACGGCCAGGCGAGCAGCGCGAGGAGCAGGACCAGCGCGCCGCCGCTGGTCATCAGCAGCGGTGCCAGCCACCAGTCGCCCGGCATCGGCAGGCCCGCGCCCACCACACAGTTGAGCAGGAGCAGCAGCCCGGAGACCGAGGCGACCGCGCCGATCGTCGAGATCATCCCGGAGACCAGGGCGACGGCCGTGACGGCGGCGACCGCGAGCCAGCCGTGCCCGTACACCAGCGATCCGATCGTCACGCCGACCGCGCCGAACAGCTGGGGTACGGCGATGTTGAAGATGCGCATGCGGTACGCGTCCGCGGTGTCGCCGATGACGCCGGAGAGGGCGCCCATCGAGGCGAGGGCGCCGTACGCGGGTTGGTCCGTGACCAGGCCGATCGCCAGGGGGGCCGCCATGGCGATCGCGGCGCGGGTGGCTGCCGCCCAGGGGACGGGGGCTCGTTGGGGCCGGAGTGTTCTGACCAGCCAGTCGGGGGGCGTCAGGCGGGGCGGCATATGGCCAGTATGCGATCTTCTGTTGCTGTCACGGGGCTCCGCCCCGGACCCCGCTCCTCAATCGCCGGAGGGGCTTGATTTGGGGCTCCGCTCCTCAATCGTCGGAGGGGCTTGGAGCGTGCAGTGTCAGATCCACCAACAACGCCCTGTGATCCGTGTCCGCCAGTTTCAGGAAGCGGGAGTCCTCCGCCGAGAACTCGGCGCTCACCAGCACATGGTCGATCTGCGTGCCGAGCGCGCCGGGGGCCGACGACGGCCAGCTGGGGGTGCGGGCGTGGCCGGTCAGGCGGGCCGCGTCGCGCAGCCGGCCCGCGTCGAGGATGTGCCGGAACGCGGCGTGGTCCTGCGTCGCGTTGAAGTCCCCGGCCAGGATCGTCGCGTCCCCCGCGCCGTCGGCCGCGACGTCCCGCAGCCGGCCCAGTTCGCGCTGCCACAGCCCGACCTGACCCGGCAACGGCGGCATGGGATGCGCGAGTTGGAGCCGTACCGCGTGCCCCCGTACGTCGGCGGTCGCGCCCGGCATGCCCATCGTCCCGGGCACCGTCGGCGCCGCCTTCAGCGGGAAGGCGCTGAGCACGAGGGAGCCTTCCGAGCCGCCCGCGCGCACCGCCTGCCGGTACGGGTACGCGGTCTCCAGGGAGTTGCGTTCCAGCGTGTCCTGGCAGCCGTAGTCGCATTCCTCGACGAAGACGATGTCCGGCTCGTGCCGGGTGATCGTGTCGATCAGCGCGTCGGTGCCGCGCCCGAACTGCACGTTCGAGGACAGCACGCGGATCCCGGAGACCGGCGGGCCGTCGGCCTCCGCGTCCGCCCCGTACGGCTCCAGGTACCAGGCGAGGGCGCCGAGCGCGACGACGCCCCACAGCATCCCGGTGCGCCAGCGCGCGAGGAGCGCGAGCAGCAGCGCGGCGACGGTGGGGGCGATCAGCCACGGCAGGAAGGCGAGCAGCTGGGTCACGGGGGTGATGCCGTCGCTGTCCGCGGCACGGCAGCCGGCCACCGCGCTCACCCCGGCCAGCAGCAGTCCGGCCGCCCACGCCCCGGCTCTGTTCACCCGGCGGCGCCCGCCGTCCCCGGTCCCGGACCGCAGGTCGCCGGACGCCGCGTCGGTCATCTGCCGCTGGTCCAAAGCCGGGCCTTCCGTAGGGAGTTCTGCTGGATCCTCCCGGAAAGACGGGACGGCGGGCCAGACGGTTGTCGGGCCCGCCGGACTGCCGTCAGGCGGTCTTGGACCGGGCGGCGCGGTCCGGTTCGGTGGCGAGGGCCCAGATGACGAAGACGCCGATGCCGATGGAGATCACCGACCACACGGGCGCGTACGGCAGGAACATGAAGTACTCGACGATGTAGAGCGCCGCCAGGCCGATGCCCGCGCCGCGCGCCCACTCCGAGCCCTTGAGGATGCCCCAGCCGGTGAGCGCCACGAGGATGCCGAGGATCAGGTGGATCCAGCCCCACGTGGTCAGGTTGAAGGAGTAGACGTAGTCGCCGACCCGGCCGTACACGTCGTCCTTGGCGATGCCCGCGATGCCGTTGAGGATCCCGAGGACGCCGCTGACCAGCATCAGGACGCCGGCGAAGACGGAGCCGCCGGTGGCCCAGCCGTTGCCGGGGCCGTCGCCGCGGGTGGGGTCGGGGGTGCGGGCCCGGTGCTGCGCGGACCAGGCGCCCGGGTCGGGGCCCGGCTCCGCTCCGGGGTTCGGGGGCGTTCCGGGGGGTGTCGTCTCGCTCATGGTGGGGCCTCCTCAGTCACGGGAATGCTCGCCCCGGCGCGGACTCGCGGCACTCGGTGTAGGGCCGGACGGGTGACTGCTGCGGGGCGGAGCCCCCGGCCGTGCGGCGCGCGGCCCGCGCGGACCGGCCGGGCCCGAACCGGCCCGTCAGCCACGCCCCCAGCGCCACCGCCGCGCCCACGCCCACGATCACCCAGGACGCCGTCCGCATCGACGACGTCAGCGCGTCGTACACCGCGCCCGCCGCCGCCTTGTCCGCGTCGCTGTCGAGGTCGCCGAGGGTGAGGGAGCGGGCGATCGTCTGGGCGACGAGGAGGGCGGCCGCGCCGAGGGCCGCGCCGAGCGCGGTGGCGGTCAGGGCGCGGCGACGGTGGACGGCCAGGAGCAGGCCCGCGACGGCGAACACGAGGGCGGCCAGGGGCAGCCACAGCCCCGCGATCTGGAGCATGTGGAACACCGTGCGCAGCTGGTCGAGGTCACCGGCCGACAGGATGGTGATCTCGCTGTGGGTGACGGGGATCTGGTCCGCGAACGGCACGCCGTCGTCCTGGAGCTGCCGCTCGACCTGCTCGCCGACCGGGGCCAGGTCCAGGGTGACGGGGCCGGTGCTGCCGTCGTCGAGGGACTGCTGCACGGCGTCGTGGGCGGCCCGGTTGGCGGTGTCCCAGGCCTTGCGGAACGCGGCGGTGTCGGTGAACGAGACGACCGCGTCGTGCAGGTACCGCTCGACCGTGGACTGCAGCGGGCCCACGCTGATGTTCTTCATGATCCCGGTGGTCACCGCGTCCGCGACCGCGTTCTGCACGTCCGGGTCGCCGGCCAGCGGCGCCATCGCGGACACGTAGCGGTCGCTGTCGCCGATCTCGTACTTCGCCCAGGTGGACAGCGTGCCCAGCGGAACCAGGAGACAGGCGAGGACCAGCAGGACGGTGGCGACGACGGTGCGGGCTTTTCGGGTCACCGTCCCAGGCAAGGCCCCGGCCGCGTACCGCGCGACCGGGGTACCTGCATACGGCCTACGGAAGCCCCGGAGGACGGGTCACTTCCGGTTGTACAGCCGCATCGTGACCGGCCCGAACACGGCGACGAGCAGTGCCGCCCAGCCGAGCGACCACAGCACCTCCGCCGTCGGCCAGTCGCCCGCCATCAGGCCGCGCACGGCGGACGCCACGTGCGTGACGGGGTTGTTGTTGACGAAGGCCTGCAGCCAGCCCGGCATCGTCTCCGGCTCGACGAAGATGTCGCTGAGGAACGTCAGCGGGAAGATCACCATCATGCTGACGCCCATCACCGACTTCTCGGTGCGCAGCAGCAGCCCGAACATCGTCCAGATCCACGAGAACGCGAACGAGAAGACGAGGAGCAGCGCCACGCCCGCGAGGACGCCCGGCACGCCGCCGTCCGGCCGGAAGCCCATGATGAGGCCGACCACGAGCATCACGACGGACGCGATCGTGTAGCGCAGGGCGTCGCCCAGCAGATAGCCGACCATGACCGCCGGGCGCCAGATCGGCAGCGTACGGAAGCGGTCGAAGACGCCCTTCTCGATGTCGGTGTTGACCGAGACGCCCGTGTACATCGTGATCATGACGACGGACATCACGAGGATGCCGGGCAGCAGGTACTGGATGTACTGGGTCGGGGAGCCGGCCAGCGCGCCCCCGAACAGGTACGTGTACATCAGCACCAGCATGATCGGGAACGCCGTGACGTCGAAGAGCTGCTCCGGCACGTGCTTGATCTTCAGGATCGCCCGCCAGCCGAAGGTGAGCGCCGCCGACACGGCGCCGGGCCGGGGCGGCCGCTGCGTGGCGACGAGCAGCGCGGCGAGCGAGTCGGCGCTGACCGGGGCGAGTTCCTGGGCGTCGGTGCCGGTGACGGTGGTCATGCCGTCGCCTCCTCGGTGGTCGCTGTCTGGACCGGCTGGTCGGTGAGGGCCAGGAACACCTCGTCGAGGCTGGGCTGGCCCAGGGAGAAGTTGTCGACGGTGATCCCGGCGGCGGTCAGCTCGGCGAGCGCGCGCGAGGCCTGTTCGGCGGCGCCGAGATCGCTGTCGGAGACCCGGGCGGTGAGCGCGACGGGGTCGGGCTCCAGCTGCACCTGCGCGTCGAGCACGAGGCTCAACAGCCGCTCCGCCTCCGGGCGTTGGTGCGCCTCGCGCAGGCGTACGTGCACGGCGCCCGCGCCGACCGACGCCTTCAGCTCGCCCTTGGTGCCCTCGGCGATGACGCGGCCCTTGTCGATGACGGCGATCCGCGCCGCCAACTGGTCGGCCTCGTCCAGGTACTGGGTGGTGAGCAGCACGGTCGTGCCCTGGGCGACGACCGCGCGGACGATCTCCCACACCTGGTTGCGGCTGCGCGGGTCGAGGCCGGTGGTCGGCTCGTCGAGGAAGAGCAGGTCCGGGGTGTTGAGGATGGACGCGGCGATGTCGATGCGCCGCCGCATGCCGCCCGAGTAGTTCTTCACCTGGCGGCCCGCGGCCTCCAACAGGCCGAAGGCATCCAGGAGTTGCTCGGACCGCTGGGCGGCCGCCTTCCTGGCGTGCCCGGTCAGCCGGGCCAGCAGGACGAGGTTCTCGTGGCCCGTCAGGTCCTCGTCCACGGACGCGTACTGCCCGGTGAGGCTGACGCGGGCGCGGACCGCGTCGGCCTCGCGCACCACGTCGTGCCCGAACACGTGTGCCTCGCCCGCGTCGGGCCGCAGCAGCGTGGCGAGCATCTTGACGGTGGTGGTCTTGCCCGCGCCGTTCGGCCCGAGCACGCCGTAGACCGTGCCGGCCGGGACGGTCAGGTCGACGCCGTCGACGGCCCGGTTCTCACCGAACGTCTTGACGAGGCCCGCGGTCTCGATGGCGGGTCCTGCGGTGCTCGTGGCGGTGGTCGCCGTGGTGCCCATGTCGGGTGCCCCTCTCGGTCACGTCACAGAGGAAGACCGGAGGAACGGCGGCAACTCATCGGCGGAGCGCTTCTCCGGTGGAGCACTCGTCCGAACGGGTGTTTCCTGGACGGGGGAGCTAGGAGGCCGATCATGCGCCGCACCACTCCGGCCCTCACCGCTGCCGCCCTGCTGACGGGCGGCGTCCTGGCGGTGACCGCAGCCGCTCCGGCCAGTGCGAACAACGGCGGCGGGGACGTCGTCTGGGGGACGGTCGTCTCCCGATCCGACCTGAATCTGCGATCCGGTCCCAGCACGTCGGACGCGGTCGTCTACCGGCTCGCGCCGGGCAGCCAGGACCGTATCGAGTGTGCGACCCACGGGTCGTCCGTGCACGGCACCTCGGTCTGGTACTGGTTCACCGGCGCCCACGGCTGGGCCAGCGCCGCCTACGTCGACACCGGCGGCCGGGGCGTGCCGAGCTGCTCGACGCCCTGCCCGCCCGACGACGGGCAGCACCAGGGCGGCGACAGCCCGAGCGGATTCTGGTTCCGCTCGGACTACCGCGTGGAGTTCGGCGTCACGTACTGAGCGGCCGGGCCCGCCCCCGCCGCGTTGCGCGACGCCCCCCGAGCGCCGTCAATGGAAGACGGGAAGGGGGGCGCTGGGGGACACCCGGAAAGGAGCCCGTCATGGCTCACGCGGCACCCGCACCCACCCGCTCCGCACCCGGCGGCCGTCCCGCCACCCCGTCCGTGACGACCGTCGCGAAGGTCCTGCCGGTGGTCGTCGGCGCGCTCTACGGGTTCTGGGCGGCGAACATCGCGCGCTTCGGCCAGGAGGTCAGCGGCGGCAACATCGCCCTCGGGTTCGTCTCGGGCATCCTCGTCGCGGTCCTCTGGTTCGCCATCCACCGGTGGTGCACCCAGCAGGGCAGCCGCCACATCGGCCTGCGCGCGCTGGTCTGGGGCGCGTTCGCCGGCATCGCCATCGGCTTCCTGCACAGCCTGTCGAACCCGACCGTCCTGTGGTCGGTGATCCTCGGCGTGTTCGTCGCGGGCGGGACGTTCGTGAGCGTCTACTACCGCTACTACTCGTCCAGCGAGTACGCGCCGGAGCACGTCACGGCCTGACCCCGGCCCGCGCCGCGAGCCGCGGCTCGTACAGGGCGGCGTCGGCCTGGGTGACGTACGGCGCGACGCTCGTCGCGGTCCGCCGGATCACGGTGATCGCCGCGTCGTCGTGGGGCGCCCCGTGCCGGTGCCGGTGCAGGTCCTGCGCGAGGAGCCGCAGCAGCTCGCCGGGCGGCCGCTCGGCGGTCGCCGCCGACACCAGGCGCGGCAGCCGCTCCCGTACGGGATAGAAGACGCCGCCCTCGTCCCGGCACTCGGTGACACCGTCGGTGAACAGCACGAGCGTGTCGCCGGGCCGCAACGGCAGCCGCACCGGCGCCGGCGGCCCGGCGCCGAGCGCGCCCATGCCCAGCGGCAGCCCGGGACGGACGTCCGGGGTGTGCACGCGGCCGTCGGCGGAGACCACCAGGGGCGGCTCGTGCCCGAAGTTGACGATGTCGACGGCTTCCTCGTCCGGCGGGAAGTGCAGCAGCAGGGCCGTCGAGAACGCGTCCGGGTGCTCGCTGTCGTGGATGCTGCGGGCCCACGCGTTGTAGCGCTGCATGGCCGTCTCCAGGCGGCCGGCCACCTCGCCCACGCAGGCCTCGTGGTAGCCGGCCTCGCGGAACGCGCCGAGCAGCGCCGCCGACGCGGACACCGCGGGCAGCCCCTTGCCGCTGACGTCGCCGAGGACGGCGCGGATGCCGTGCGGGGAGGGCTGGAAGTCGTACCAGTCGCCGCCGAGCCGGGCCGCGCGGGCGGCCGGCTGGTAGAAGTCGGCGATGTGCAGCGGGCCGACCCGGTCGGGCAGGGTCCGCATCACCGCGCGCTGGGTGGCCTCGGCGACGTCCGTGACGGCCTGCAGCCGGGCCAGCTGTTCCTCCTTGCGGCGCGCGATGAGCACGCCGAGCAGCCCGCCGGTGCCGATCATCAGCGGCCCGAGCACGGCCAGACCGCCGGAGGGCACGGGGGAGAGCGACTGCAGCGTCATGTAGACGACCAGGAGCACTCCGGTGACGACGGCCGTCGCCATGACCGGCGCGAGGAGCGCCACGGCGATGGGCACCAGACCGAACAGGGCGCGCGCCCTGAGGTCGGCCGGCGTGGCCAGGTCCAGGGTGACGACAGCGGTGATCATGGCCGTGACCAGCAGCACCACGGCACGCCAGCCGCCCGTGGGGCGCACGGCACCGGGCCGGTCCTCATGGGCGGTGGGGGGCTGGTAGTAGCTGCTGGAGCTGCGGAAGGGCATGTCACATAAAGAGTGCAGGGGCGTTCAGCGGACCGAGTAGGGCCGAAGGTCCGTACGCCCCGTGAGATCCGCGTCTCACCGGCCCGCCCCTCAGTGGGCCGGCACTGTCACGAACCGTGAGGTCACGTGCAGGTCGGCGGCGATCGCGGCGCCGGTTGCCCGCAGCGCCCCGGTCCACTCCGCGGTGTCCCCGCGCCCCTGGTGGGCGGTGACGTCGAGCGCCGAGACGACCCGCCCGGCCCGGTCCCGCACCGGCACCGCCACGGACCGCAGTCCGTCCTCGGGCCCGTCCACGACGGCGTCCTCGGCCCCGTCGCGCAGCACCCGCCCGGCGGCGGTGACGTCCGCGGGCAGCCGCGAGCCGACGCCGATGTCGACGCTCATCACCCGGCGCGGGGCGACCCGCGCCGTGCACCGCACCCGGTCCCCGTCGGCCACGGACAGCCCCACGGACTCCCCGACCCGCTCCGACAGCGCGGCCAGATGGGGAGCGGCGATCCGCGGCAGCGTCGTACGGGACAAGGGGGCACACCCCAGCCCGAGCACGCGGGGCGTCAGCCGGTACGTGCGGCCGTCCCGCGCGACATGACCCAGGTGCTCGTACGTGAGGAGAGCCCGCCGAGCGGTGGCCCGCGCCAGCCCGGCCCGCTCGGCGATCTCGCTCAGGGACATCGCGGGACGAGAGGAATCGAAGACGGTGAGCACACTCAGCCCCCGAGCAAGGGAGACAACGGGCGCATCACCGAACCCGCCGGTTCCAGCCCCTCCGGCGTTCGAGGAGCGGGGTCCGGGGCGGAGCCCCGAGGCCTGAGGGAGAGCGGCCAGCACCTGTTCCATCTCAGCGACACACGCCGACAGCCGCCCGCGCACAGCGTCCCGCAACGAGTCCACCCCGTGCCGGCTCGTATGGCTCACCACACTCACCGCACAGACGACACCCCCGCCCGCCCCCCGCACCGGCACGGCCACCGCGATCAACCCGGGCTCGACCAACTGATCGTCCACCGCCAGCGGCACCCCGTCACGGAAGACCAGCCCGGGCGCGGAGCGATCGCCCGGCAGGGAGTCACCCACCCGGAAGCTGATGGACAGTGCCCGCCGCCGCAGCACCTGGTGCACGAAGCGGATGTCGGGGCCGTCGGGGACGGCGAGGGAGACGGACTCGTCGAGGTCGTCGGCGAGCCGGTCGGCGAGCGGCCCGAGCAGTTCGGGCACCCGCAGCGCGTCCAGGCAGGCGTTGGCGACGGCCATGAGGGGCGGCGCCAGCGACGCGTCCCGCCCGTCGAGGCGTACGTGGCCGAGGTGGGCCAGCGTCGCGCAGATCCGGTCGACCGTGGCGCGCGCGAGGCCGCTGGTCCGGGCGAGTTCGGCGAGGGCGAGGGTGCCGTCCGCGTCCGTGAGGCGCCGCAGGACGTCGAGGCCGCGGATCAGCGGGGTGACGGCCTCGGCGGGCGGCTGGGTCACGGACGGGGACGGCACGGGAAGCACGGGGCAACCGTAGACGCTCAGCGGCTCAGGAGTTCCAGGACCCGGTCGAGCGCGGAGGGGGCGAGATGGCGGCGCAGCGCCTCGACGACCTCGTCCGGGGTGGCCCGGCTGTCGATCCTGATTACGCCGTAATCGCGGCCGCGCTTCTCCTTGCGGGCCGGGGGCACGGCCGCGGCGGGCAGTTCCCCGTACTGGCCGGGCAGCTGCTGGTCCTCCCGGGGCAGTCGGGCGATGCGCCGGGCGTCCTCGACGGAGACGCGGCCGTCGGCGAGGGCCTCCTGGAGGTCCTCGCGCAGCTTCATCAGGGACAGCCGCTGCGAGACGAAGCCCTGGGTCTTGCCGATGCGGGCGGCGACCTGGCGCTGCGAGTAGCCGTACGTGGTGATCAGGCCCTGGATGGCCTGGGCCTGCTCCAGCTCGGTGAGGTCGTCGCGCTGGACGTTCTCGATGAGCGCGTCCTCGTCGGAGCGGGTGGCGTCGTCGCGGACCAGGACGGGCACCTCGTCGAGGCCCGCCATCTTCGCCGCGGCGAGCCGCCGGTGGCCGTGCAGCACGACGTACGGGGCCGTGCCGACGGCCTCCTTGTGGTGCGGGTGGGCGGTGACGAACACGGCGGCCGGGACCACGCCGAGGGCTTGGAGCACGCCGCGCTCGCGGACCGTCTCGGCGAGGCCGTCCAGGTCGCGCAGTTCGTGGCGCGGGTTGTCCGGGTTCTCGGCGAGGTCGCCGACCGAGACGGTCAGCGGCTTGGTGTCGGGCCGTTTCCGCGCGACGGGCGCCTTGTCCGCGTCCGCGGTCAGCAGGGAGGACAGATCGGTGCGGCGCCCCATCAGCTGGTCACCTTCTTCTTCGTGCGGGACTTCGTGCTCTTCCTGCGCGCGGGCTTCGGGATCGCGGCGAGCCCCACTTCCAGGGCGAGCCGGAAGAAGTCCTCGCGGGCCTGGAGGGCGACGCGGTTGGCGCCGTACTGGGTGACGACGAGGCCGTCGGCGCTGGCCCGGGTGTGCAGCTTGTAGTGGCGTACGACGGTGCGGGCCAGCGGCCAGCCCTGGCCCTCGACGAAGGCGCGGGTCTGCTCCAGGTCGGCCTTGCCGTCGCGCGGGTCCCAGTTGTTGATGACGACGCGGAACGGCAGGCCGCGCGGCTTCACGACCTTCTCGACCGTGCGCTGCGTCGGCTGGAAGCCGAGCGGCTCGGGCTCGATGGGGACGATGACGTCGGTGGCGTTGGACAGCACGGCGCGCAGCGCGTCGGCGGCGGCGCCCTTGCCGAGGGGGTCGGCGCCGTCGTCCTCGGCGAGGTCGAGCCAGCCCGGGGTGTCGACGAAGACGTGCTGCGCGGACGGGATGCGGGACAGCGCGGCGAGGCCCGCGAGGTCGTCGTGGGCCTGGACGAAGTCGAAGGGCAGGCCCTCGCCGACGCGCTCGGACCACCACACGGCGGAGCCCTGCGGGTCGATGGAGACGGCGACGACCGGCGGGCGTTCGCCGTCGTGCTGGTTGCCCGCGCCGAGGACGTCGGCGGTGACGGCGGCGAGGTTCACGGCGAGCGTGGACTTTCCCACGCCGCCTTTCTGATTGAGGATCACGTGTACGTGGGCCACGAATGCTCCCTCAACGGTGTGTTCGGGGCGGATGTTCGTGGTCACTGTGGCAGCGCGGCGCCCGTGGGGCCGGGTGTACACGCCGTTACGCGGTGCCGTTGATGTCCCAGATGTCCGGCGGGACGAAGTGTTCGCGCAGACCTTCGGGGGAGAGGGTGTGCGCGCCGATCTTGTGGACGCGCAGCGACAGGACGGTGTCCGCGATCCGCAGGCCGGGCGCGATCCGGGTCACTTTCTCGGCGTACTCGTGGAGTTGCTCGACGCGGCGCAGCCAGCCGCACACGAAGAGGTTGTGCGGGCCGGTCACGGCGGTCACGGTCCGGGTCTCGCGCATCCGGGCCGCCGCGGCCGCCACCGACGCGATCAGGTCCGGCGGTACGTCGGCCCGGATCTGGTACCAGACCGGCCGTCCCGAGACGCGCGGCGCCGACTCGGTCAGGGCCAGCAGCTCCCCGGCCGACTCCATGCGGGCGAGGCGTCTGCGCACGGTCGACTCGCTGGCGCCGCACCGCTTGGCCAGGGCCGCGACGCCGAGCCGGCCGTCCTCGGCGAGGGCGAGCAGCAGCCGCTGGTCGGCGGTGTCGGGCGGTGCGAGGGGTCGCGGGACGCGGTCCACGCGCGGGTTCAACTCCCTTACTCTGTGCTGCTGTCGGGGTGTGAGCTGGCCCAACGGCGGCTGGGTGGCGGCCCGGTACACCGACGTGATGATGTGGGTGCGGGTGGCCCGCACGCCGGGCAGGCGGTGGACGCGCCCGGTGAGGTAGCGGTCGAGGGCGGTGAGGTCGGCGCACGCCACGTAGAGGACGAGGTCGGCGTCCCCGGTGACGTGCTGCACGGTCAGCGTGACCGGGTCGGCGGCCAGCCGGGCCGCGGTGTCCGGGATGCTGCCCACCGCGCACTCGACCTGGATCCACGCGCTGCACGCCGCCGGGCTGCCCGCGGCCAGCGCCCCGGGCAGCACCCCCGACCAGGCGTGCCCGTCCCGGGTCAGCCGGGACCAGCGCCGGGCGAGGGTGTCGGCGGAGGGACCGAGCGCGCCGGAGAGCTGGGCCCAACTGGCGCGCGGGGCCAGCTGAAGTGCATGGATCAGGGCGAGATCGGCCTCGGAAACGGCGGATTCCCGTGTGCGCACCGGCTCTCCTCGGTGGTTGTCCCGGTAACCCCCGGGCGGAGCGTCGAGCGGCGCGAACATGGGCCTGGGGCATATGCATTCAATCGGGCGTCCTTGCCCAAGACCATTAAGCCTGCCCCGAATCCGGAATGCCGGGGGAACGGTGACATGAGGTGTGACAGCGTGGGCGATGTGACGATGCGGAATCTCGTCGGGCGGAGCCGCGCACTCGCCGCGCTGCTCACCGCCCTGGCGACGGCCCGTCTGGTGTCCCTGACCGGGCTGCCCGGCGTGGGCCGCACCCGGCTCGCCCGCGAGGCCGCCGCGCAGCTGACGTGCGAGGTGGTGTGGGAGTCCGGCCGCGGGTACGAGCCCGACCTGCTCGACGGGGTCGCCGCGCGGCTGCGGCACCGGCTCGGCGGGCGGCGGGGGGCGCTGCTCGTGCTCGACGACTGGGAGCGGTTCGGCGGCGCCGGGACGGCGTTCGTGGCGGGGCTGCTCCAGGACCTGCCGGGCCTGACCGTGCTGGTCGTCGCCGACCGCCCGCGCCATCTGCGCGGCGAGTGCGTCGTCGCGCTGCCGCCGCTGCCGGTGCCGCCCGTGGGCTGCGCCGGCCCGGAGGCGGCCCGGTACGCGGCGGTGGAACTGGTCGCCGCGGCGCTCGGCGACGACGTGGTGGCCGAGCACCCCGGGGCGGTCGCGGAGCTGTGCCGCAGGTTCGGCGGGGTGCCGGGCCCGCTGCTCGCGGCGGCGCGGGCCTGGGCGGCGGACGGGCGGACCGGCGACCCCCACGCCCTGCCCGTGGACGAGGCCGAGGTGACCGCGGCCCTGCGGGCGTACGAGAACTGTTCCCGGGTCGAGCGGCTGCTGTGGCGGCGGCTCGCCGTCTTCGAGGGGAGCTTCGGGCGGGACGCCGTACGGGAGGTGTGCGGGTCGGGTTCGCTGCCCGCCACGGAGGTGCTCGGGCTGCTCGACCGGCTCGCGCCGCAGCTCCTGGTCCGCGACGGCCCCGACCGCTACCGCCTGTTACCGCCCCAACGAGCGGTGGGTGCACGGGAGTTGGACGTCCTGGGTGAGCGCTGGGCCGCGGTCCTGCATCACCGCCGGTGGGCCGCCGGGGTCGCCGCGCAGGCCGCCGAGTGGTGGAGCGCCGGCCGCCAGGACGAGGCGCGGGCCCTCGCGCTGCGCGAACTCCCCGATCTGCGCACCGCGATGGACCCGGCCACGGCACCCCTCTCCCCGCACGTCGAGTCGGGCACGGCGCTGGAAGTGGTGCTCGGCCTGTGGTTCCTGTGGACCGCGTGCGGCCGCACCGCGGAGGGCCGCGACCGGCTGCGGCACGCCCTGGCCCTGCACCGGGACGCCCCGCCGGGCCGCGCGCTCTGGCTGGCCGCCTGGCTCGAACTCGACCTGGGCGCGCCCGAGGCCGCCGACCCGCTGCTCGCCACGGCGTGGGCGGCGGCGGTACGCGAGGGCGACGACCACTGCCTCGGGCTGCTCGCGCATCTGCGCGGCGCGGTCGCGCTGCGGCAGGGCCGGGCGGACGCGGCCGCCGCCGAGTTCCGCGAGGCCATCGAACTCCTCGGCGACGTACCCGACTTCGGCCCAGGACCCGCGCTGTGCCGGGCGTCCCTGGCCCTGGCGCTGGTCCGCACCGACCCCGAGGCGGCCCTGGAGACGGCACTGCCGGGCCGGTCCGTGCCGGGGCGGATGCGGGACGGCTGGGCGGAGGCGTGGCTGCGGTACGCCCGGGCGGAGGTGCTGCGCTGGGAGGGGGACGTGGAGGCCGCGCGGTATCTGGTGGTGTCGGCGCTGCGGACGCATCTGGCGTACGGGAGTGTGGTCGGGGCGGTGTGTGCCGGGATGCTCCTGGCGGACGTGGTGGCGGTCGGGGGCGACGGGGTTCTGGCGGCGCGATTGCTGGGGGCGGTCGATGGGCTGGGCCCGGTCTCCGGTTCTGGCTCCGGTTCTGGCTCTGGTTCTGGCTCTGGTTCCGCGTATCTGGATCCTGTGCGGCGTCGGTGCGAAGGGGCGGTGGCGGGGCTCGTGTCGGGGCGGCGGTGGGTGGCCGCGTACGAGGAGGGCGGGCGGTTGGGGCTGGCGCATCTTGTGAGGGTGCTTTGAGGTGACGCTTGCGGGTGCGGCCCGGTGGGGCTTCTCGCGCAGTTCCACGCGCCCCTGGAGCATGCGGCTTCGCCGCTGCTCCCTCGATGAGATGCCGCACGAAGTGCGTGCGTCTCAGGGGCGCGGGGAACTGCGCGACCAGCCACGACGGAACGCGCACCCGGCGACGCGCACGACAGCCCTACGGCGCCTGGCCGGAGCCGGACCCGACCCCCGCCTCCGCCGGAGCAGGGTCGTAGCGGACCGCGTTGCCGGCCCACCCCAACAGCCCGAGCACCAGGAACGCTCCCACCAGCACCTTCCCGGTCCCGCCCACGAACAGCGGCCGGGTCGCGGAAGCCCCCCGCACCGTCCCGATCACCGAGTCCGCCGACCCCTGGTCCCCGAACAACCGCTTCGGATACGCGGACGTCAACAGCAGCACATACGCCGACACCCGCATCCGGAACCGCAGCACCGCCGCCGTCGCCTCGAACAACGGCTGCGGCATCCGCCCGAGGACGAGCACGACCAGCCACGACAGGAACGACACGGCCCACCAGCCCGCCGTCACGAGCCCGCCCACCACCGCCGCGGGCAGTACGAGCAGCAGCCGGAACAGCACGGCGAGCCGGTTCAGCGCCGAGGAGTGGAGCCGCAGCTGCACCGGATAGCCCGACGGCCCGCCGAACTCGAAGGGCGGGTACCGGCCGGTCAGGAGCATCGCCGCGGCCGAGAGCCGGGTCTCGTAGCCGAGATAGCCCGCGAGCCACCGCTCCAGCGGGTCCGGGACCCGGCCGAGCAGCAGCGCCCCGCACCACGCCGCCACCGCGACGAAGAACGTGAGGAAGGACAGCACGGCCAGCACGATGGCGTGCGGCACGAGCAGCAGCAGGCGCAGCAGCACCGTGAAGCGGTTCTGCCGGCCGGGCGGCGGGATGTCGAGTTCAGGGAGGGTCTCGGCGCCGGGGACCAAGGGAACGGCGCCGTAGCGGGGGGAGGCGGCCATGCCGCAACTCTGCCCAGCGTCGCAGGTCACGGCATCCGCTGGCGGCCGTTCAGGTGGCCTCCGACGCGTTCAAGCGGGGCGCGGCGCGGCGGACTTCGTCACCCGGGGCAGCAGGAACGGCGTACCCAGCAACAGCACACCCGCGGCGGCCAGCGCCTCGCGCGTGCCGATCGCCGCCGCGAGGCCGCCCCACGCCAGGGTCAGCGTCGCGGTCACCGTGCTGCCGGTGATGGTCCAGGCGGACAGGACGCGGGCCACCCGGTCCGACTCGGTGCGCTGGAGGCGTTCCTTCGCCATGACCGGGTTGAAGACGCCGCAGCACGTGATGAGGCCGAGCTCGACCAGCATCACCACGACCAGCCCGCCGGACCCCGGCCCCGTGAACGCCAGCCCGACCGGCCAGCACGCCCGCGCCACCCCGCTGACCCGCAGCACGCGCGCCGCCCCGTACCGCTTCACCAGGCGGGGCGCGAGCCGCGATCCGACGAGCCCGCCGAGGCACGGCACGCTGAACGCGAGGCTGTACTGCCATACGGGGAAGCCGAGTTCACGGAGCATGAGGACGGCCATCAGCGGGGCGCCGACCATGATCAGGGCGTTCACCAGGGCCGTGTTCAGGAACAGCCCGCGCAGACCCGGATGCCGCCACACGTACCGCCAGCCCTCCACCACGTCCGCCCGGCCGAACCGCTTCCCGCCGCCCCCGGAGGGGACCGGCTCGGGAGTGCGGATCGCGCGGACGCCGAGCGCGGACAGGACGTAGCTCAGCGCGTCGCCGACGACCGTGGTCAGCGGCCCGAACGCCCCGATCGCGGCGCCGCCGAGCGGCGGCCCGAGCGCCGTGGCCGTCCACATCGTCGTCTCGAACCGGGCGCTCGCCACCAGCAGCCCGTCGGCCGGGACCAGCGCCTTGAGGTGCGCGCCGCTCGCCGCCCGGAAGACGATGTCGGCCGTCGCGACGACCACCGAGACCAGCACCAGCTGCGTGAAGCCGAGGACGTCCAGGACGTACGCGAGCGGCAGCGTGAGCAGCGCCGCGCACCGCACCAGGTCCGCCCCGATCATCGCGGGGCGCTTGCGGCGGAACTCCACCCACGGGCCGAGCGGCACCGCGAGCAGCGCCCCGGCCGCGAGCCCGGCCGCCGCCAGGAACGACACCTGGGCGGTGCCGCTGTGCAGGACGAGCACCGCGATCAGCGAGAACGCGTCGAGGGCCAGCCAGCTGCCCGCCGTGCTCACCGCGAACGCCGCCCACAGCCACCCGAAGTCCCGGCCGAGCCTCATCTCCGTCATGACCTGCGATCCAAGCGGTGCGGGCGGTGTCCGATCAAACAACCGGACGCCCCCCGTCGTACAACCCGTGGTTGTATGGCGAGGTGGATCTCGAAGCCGTACGCACGTTTGTCGCCGTCGCCGACGAGGGCCAGTTCCAGGTCGCCGCGGAGGAACTCGGCATCAGCCAGCAGGCCGTCTCCAAGCGTGTCGCCGCGCTGGAGCGGGAGCTGGGCGTGCGGCTGTTCACGCGGGTGCCCCGCGGGGCCCGGCTCACCCTGGACGGCCAGGCGTTCCTGCCGCACGCCAAGGCCGTGCTGCGGGCCCTGGACAAGGCGGCCGCGTCGGTACGGCCGGGGCGCAGGCCGCTGCGCGTCGACGTGATGGGCACCCGCGCCATGACCGCCGGGCTCATCCAGGACTTCCACCGGGCCCACCCCGGCCTGCCGCTCGACGTGGTGGCCCTCGGCGCCGCCGGGAAGGCCGTGCTCGCCGCCGTCCGCGACGGGAGCATCGACGCCGGGTTCTGGGCGTGCCGCGTCCCCGCGGACCGGCTGCCGCCCGGGGTGCGCAGCACGCGCGTCGCGGACGAGCCGCTGGTGCTCGTGACCGGCCCCGGCCATCCGCTCGCGGACGCGGACGCCGTGACCCCGGCCGATCTCGTCGGGCACCGGATCTGGATGCCGAGTCTCACCGAGGGGACCGAATGGGCCGCGTACTACGCGGAGTTCGCGGAGGAGTTCGGGCTCGACATCGACGCGGCCGGGCCCAACTTCGGGACGGATCACTTGTTGCAGGCTGTGGCGGGCTCGGCGGACGTCGCCACGTTCATGGGGCCGCGGACCCCGCTCGCGTATCCGGCCGGGCTGGATCTTCGCACCATTCCTGTGCGGGATCCGATGCCGGTGTATCCGCACTCCCTGGTGTGGCGGGACGACAATGCGCATCCTGGGCTGGAGGCGCTGCTCCGTCATCTCGCGGCCGGTTATCAGGGCCTCGGCCCGGACGAGCGGTGGCTGCCCGCCTGGGCCTGAGGCCACGGGGCTCCGCTCCTCAACCGCCGGAGGGGCTGGATTCGGGCCCTCGTACGGCCGCCGCCCACATGCGTGACACCCGAACCGCGCGCACGCTCGAATCATGCGTACCCGGACTCCTCTCGCCTACTGCCTCGCAGCCGTGCTCCTGCTCGCCGCCACCGCTTGCGGGGGCGACGACAGCAAGCCCGATCCGAAACGCGGCGACCAATGGGCGCTCGACGCGTTGAAGCTGCCGGACGCCTGGAAGACGTCCCAGGGTGACGACACGGTCATCGCCGTCGTCGACTCCGGCGCCGACCTCGACCATCCGGATCTGAAGGGCCGCCTGGCCGACGGGTACGACTTCGTCGACAACGACGACGAGCCGAAGGACATGAACGGCCACGGCACGCACGTGTCCGGCATCGCCGCCGCCCACACCGACAACGGCATCGGCATCGCGGGCGGCGCCCCCGGCGCCAAGATCATGCCCGTGCGGGTGCTCGGCGCGGACGGCTCCGGCTCCAACGCGAACATCACCAAGGGCATCGTGTGGGCGGCCGACCACGGCGCCGACGTCATCAACCTCTCCCTCGGCGAAGGCCCGTTGATGTCGAACCTGCTCCAGGGCGGCATCCTCAACCAGGCCATCGAGCACGCCCACGACAAGGGCGCCGTCGTGGTCGCCGCGGCCGGCAACGACGGCAAGGCCACCCAGCCGTACAAGGTCGACACCCCGGTGCTCGTCGTCGGCGCCGCCGACCAGAACGGCAAGCCCGCCGACTTCTCCAACTTCGGCGCGGAGCAGGGCGTTTCGGCCCCCGGCGTCGACATCCTCTCCACCCTCCCCACGTACCGGACGAAGGAGAGCCTGAAGAACACCTCGGGCTACGGGGACCTGTCCGGTACGTCGATGGCCTCGCCCTACGTCGCCGCGGTCGCCGCCCTGCTGCACCAACAGGGCCTGGAACCGGACGACATCATCGCCACGATCCGCGACACCGCGAGCAACCCGGACAAGCTCGCCAAGCTGGGCCTCGGCATCGTCGACGCGCAGGCCGCCGTCAAGAAGAAGGGCTCGTAGGGGCCGCGTCGGGCGCGGTGACATTTGTACCGGCAGGGTCGGGACGCCTCGCTCTGCCGGGCGGGGGTGCCTCTCCGCGAAGCTCAGTGGTGTCGGAAACGGAGCACGGACACCACCGGGGGACGGACATCATGGGCGCGGACAAGGTGACGGCGGAGCAGGCGCGGCAGGTCGTGCGGGGCACGGACTTCAAGGGGCTGCCCGCCTGGTACTTCCCGATCATGGGCTGCCTCGCCGGAGTCTTCGACGTCGCCCGCGCCTACCCGGCCGTCTACTGGGTCGTCCCGATCGTGCTGACCGCCAACCTCGCCCTGACCCTGACCGTGCTGCGCACCCGGATGCGGCTGATGAAGGCCCTGTGGAAGAACAAGCGCACCCGCTTCCTCGCCCTCGGCCTGGTCGGCGTCCGCTTCGCGGTGCGGGCCGGACTCGGGGCCCTCGGCCTCGCGCTCGGCGCGGCCACCGGCAGCCTGGCCGTCGGCATCCTGATGGCCGCGCTCGGCACGGCGATGGCCTGGGGCGACCAGTGGGTGATCCTGCGGACGCTGCGCCGCACCACCGCGGCCGCCTGAGGCCTCCCTGTGAGGTCCGTTCCGCGTCTACTCCGCCGGGGGCTGCTGCCCCCGGCGCCTGCGTACCTGGTGCATGCGGAACGCCGCCGCCAGCACGATCAGGCCGACCCCCGCCGCGACCACGGCGATCGCGCCCGTCGACACCGACGTGACGTCGACGTCGAACGTCATCGGGTCGCCCCACGGCTTCCCGTCGGCCGTCGTGTAGAGCTGCGCGGTGAGCCGCGCCCGGCCGTTGGCCCGCGCGGTGACGCCGATGGGGGAGGTGTGGTTCGCGGATCCCGCGGCCTCCACGGACAGCTTCGGGTCGTTGACCTTCAACCGCTCCGCGTCACTGGAGGAGATCCGCAGTTCGAGTCCGGACACCGGCTGCTGCAGCCCGTTGTCGAGCGTCACCGGGATCGTCGCGTCGCCGGAGGTGACGGTGACGGTGGTCTTCGGGACGAGGCGCAGCGAAGCCACCGACGTCGACAGGAAACCGGACGTGCGCTGCTGGAAGGCCTGCTGCGCGTCGTCGTCCGCCGCACGCCAGGCCGTCGACAGGGCCCGGGCCATGGCCGCGTGCACCGACGCCGTGGTCGCCTTCGGATCGGCGAGCACCTTCGCCAGGGTGGCCAGACCGTCCAAGTCGCTTGCCACATCGGTCAGTTGGGCCGCGGTGAGTTCGCTGCCGCGCACCTTCGAGGGGTACGAGGCGCTGTCCGCCGCCCGGCCCTTCACCGGGTCGTTGTCGGCGGTGCGGATGCCCTCCAGGTCCAGCCAGCCCTCGTCGGTGCCGGAGTCGAGGGCCGCGCCGAGCGTGTTCGCCGCCGTGCCGGACAGATCGCGGGGCGGTACGAGGACGGGGCGGTCGTTCGCCTTGAGGAGCGCGGCGACGCGGGTGACCGCCGCCGGGTCGGGCGCGTCGGGGCCGTCCTCGAAGTCGCCGCTCGCGGACGCCGAGGGGCTCGGCGTGGCGGACGCCGTACCCGACGGGGACGCAGCGGCGGAGGGGGACACGGAGGCCGACGGGGACGGGGAGGCGTCCGGGTCCGGGTCCTTGATGCGGGACAGCGCCGACGTGAGATCCGTGTCGTAGGGCAGCGCCGTGACCTGGCCCGCGTCGTCGGCGTCGTCTGTGTCGTCGGCGTCGGCGTCGGCGTCGGCGTCGGTGCCGAGCGTCACCGGGTCCGGGCCCGCCGGGGTCAGGCCCTCCCCGGAGGCGAGCACCCGGGTCACCCCCACCTTCGTCCCCAGCCGGGTGACCGAGGTGTCCAGCGCGCCGTCCGCCGGCCAGCCGAGGCCGGGCCGGGTGCCGGTGCCGAGGATCCGGTCGACCCGCTCCTTCGCGTCGTCCGCGAGCCCCGCCACGACCTCCGTCAGATCGTCGGTGTCGGTGCCCGGGTGGTGCGCCAGCGAGGCCAGGTCCGCGTCCGCGTACGGCAGCAGCCACACGTCGCGCCCCTTCACCGCGTCCTTGAGCGCGGCCAGCCAGGACCGCGCGGCGCTCTGCCCGGTGCCCGGCGTGCTGTTCTGCGGATTGCTGGAGCCGTCGCTGCCCGCGACGCGGTAGCCGTTCGCCATCGCCTGCGCGGCGAGCACCAGGTCCGGGTCGAGGACCCAGCTGACCTCGCGTTCCCTGCCCGCGTCGACGACCTCCCGCAGCCGCCCGCCCGCCGCGAACAGCTCGGCCAGCGCGTCGTCGTCGAACACCGCCTTCGCGTCCGGTCCCGAGCCGAGCGCCGCCGCCGTCATGTGCGGGGTCGCCATGACCGGCCAGACGACCGCCGCGTGCACGGGGGCGTCGTCCGCCGCCCGCGCCTGCGTGCCCGGCAGGGCCGACGCCCCGAGCACCACGGCGGACACGACCCAGGCCCGCGCCGCCCCGTATCTCGTCATGTCGTCCCGTACCTCCCGCTCGCGGTCACCCGCCCCTGAGGTAACACCGTGGAGGTGGCCGCTCCGGGGACCGCGCCGCCGGGCGGCGCGTCGGCGTCAGCCCTCCGTCGCCTCCAGCACGGCGCCGATCCTGAGCAGATTCCCGTCGGCGTCGACGAGCGCGAACTCCCGCATCCCGTACACCGTGTCGTCGGGCTCCACGAGGCGCGGCGTCGCGTACGGGTCCTCGCTCAGACCCGTGCCCCGCCACTCCTCGTGCAGCGCGTCCACGACGTGCGCGCCGCCGTCGAGCCGCAGGTACACGGCGTGCGCGGTGCTCAGCGGGTCGGTGTCGGGGGCGTGGAAGAAATGCAGTTCGGCCTCGTCGCGGACGAGGATCAGATAGCCGTCGTCGGGGTAGTGGGCGTCGGCGGTGAAGCCGAGAGCCGCGTAGAAGGCGATCGTCGACGGCAGGTCGCGGCTCGGCATGATCGGGGCGAGGCGGCCGGTGAGAACGGTGCGGGACATCGGCGCTCCAGGGGCGTCGGAGGGGGAGCCGATGTCGCCCGATAGAGTGCGGCTCCCGTAACTTCACGTAACCCTCCCGAGCATGACGCACCACGTACGAGGTACCAGGCAGTGACTCCCGTGACTCCCGCCCCACCCGTCGTGACCGTTGTCGGGATCGGGGCCGACGGGTGGCCCGGACTGCCGGACACCTCCCGCGCCGCGCTGCGCGACGCCGAGGCCGTCGTCGGCGGCCCGCGCCAGCTCGCGCTGCTGCCCGCCGAGTGCGCCGGGGAGCGGATCCCCTGGCCGTCACCGCTGCGGCCCGCCGTGCCCGGCCTGCTCGACCGGTACGCCGGACGCCGCCTCGCCGTCCTGGCCAGCGGGGACCCGATGTTCTACGGGATCGGCCGGACGCTGACCGAGATCGCGGGCGCCGCCGCGGTACGGGTCCTGCCGCACCCCTCCTCCGTCTCCCACGCCTGCGCCCGGCTCGGCTGGCCCGTCGAGGAGACCGAGGTCGTCACCCTGGTCGGCCGCCCCGCGGACCGGCTCGCCGCCGCGCTGCACGACGGGCGCCGGGTGCTGGTCCTGTCGGCGGGGGCAAACACCCCGGCCGAGGTGGCGGCGCTGCTGACGGACCGCGGGTTCGGGCCCAGCCGGCTGACGGTCCTGGAGCAGCTCGGCGCCGGCGCCGAGACCGCGTACTCCGGCACGGCGGCCGGCTGGGACCACGCGCCCGGCGACCCGCTGAACGTGATCGCCGTCGAGTGCCGCCGCGCCCCGGACGCGCTCCGCCTGGGCGCGGCGCCGGGCCTGCCGGATGCCGCGTACGAGCACGACGGGCAGCTCACCAAGCGGCACGTGCGCGCCGCGACGCTCGCCGCGCTCGCGCCCGCCCCCGGCGAACTGCTGTGGGACGTGGGCGGCGGCTCCGGCTCCATCGGCGTCGAGTGGCTGCGCACGCATCCGTCGTGCCGGGCGTACGCCGTCGAGCGCGACCCCGCGCGGGCCGAGCGGATCGGGCGGAACGCGGCCCGTCTCGGCGTACCGCAGCTCCGGGTCGTGACGGGCCCGGCACCGGACGCGCTGGCCCAACTCCCGGCCCCGGACGCGGTGTTCATCGGCGGCGGGCTGACCGTGCCCGGCCTGCTGGAGACGTGCTGGGCGGCGCTGCCGCCCGGCGGCCGCCTGGTGGCGAACACGGTGACGCTGGAATCGGAAGCACTGCTCGCCGACCGGTACCGGCGGCACGGCGGTGAGCTGGTGAAACTGTCCGTCGCGCACGCCGTGCCGGTCGGCGGCTTCACCGGGTGGCGGCAGGCGATGCCGGTCACGCAATGGTCGGTAACGAAAGCAGGGGCTGAGGAACGATGACCGTCTACTTCATCGGGGCGGGCCCGGGCGCCGCCGACCTGATCACGCTGCGCGGCGCGCGCACCCTCGCGGCATGCGGGGTGTGCCTGTACGCGGGCTCCCTCGTGCCCCGCGAACTCCTCGCCGAGTGCCCGCCGGACGCGCGGCTCGTCGACACGGCGAACCTCGATCTCGACGCCATCGAGGCGGAGTTCGCCGCCGCGCACGAGGCCGGGCAGGACGTGGCCCGGCTGCACTCCGGCGACCCGTCCGTCTTCAGCGCGGTCGCGGAACAGATGCGGCGCCTCGACGCCCGCGGCATCCCGTACGAAGTGGTGCCCGGTGTCCCGGCGTTCGCGGCGGCGGCCGCGGCGCTGAAGCGGGAGCTGACGGTGCCGACCGTCGGACAGACCGTCATCCTGACCCGCATCGCGCAGCAGGCCACGCCGATGCCGGCCGGCGAGGACCTGGCCACGCTCGGGGCGAGCGGGGCGCTGCTCGTCCTGCACCTGGGCGCGCGCTACGTCGACCGGATCGTCTCGGAGCTGCTCCCGCACTACGGCGCGGACTGTCCCGCGGCGGTCGTGGCGTATGCGAGTCGGCCGGACGAGCTGGTGCTGCGCGGGACGCTCGGGGACATCGCCGATCAGGTGAAGTCGGCGGGGGTGTTGCGGACGGCGGTGATTCTGGTGGGGCGGACGCTGGGGGCTTCGCAGTTCCGGGACAGTCATCTGTACTCGGTGGAGCGCGACCGGCACGTCTGCTGAGCCCACGGGGCGCTGCCCCGGGCCCCGCTCCTCAAGCGCCGGAGGGGCTTGATTGGGATGATCTGCCCACTACCGTTCCGGCCCGGTCGATGCAGATGACGTCGACCGTCACCGGGGCCCCGCGGAGCACGAGCAGGGACTGGTCCCTGGCCTCCGTGGCGACCAGGTCGCCGAGGGGGACGTTCGCCGCCGCGCACAGCTGGAGCGCGGCCAGGCCGGTGTTGGCGGCGGCGACCTCGGCCGCGAGGTCCGGGCCCGCGCCGCCCTTCACGGCCAGCTCCGCGAGGAACCCCTTGTCCACCTGGGAACGCCCGGAGTGCAGGTCGAGATGGCCCGCCGCCAGCTTCGACAGCTTCGCGAAGCCGCCGCAGATCGTCAGCCGGTCCACCGGGTGGCGCCGGATGTACTTCAGGACGGCCCCCGCGAAGTCGCCCATGTCCAGCAACGCGTCCTCGGGCAGCGCGTATTCGCGTACGACCGTCTTCTCCGAGGTGGACCCCGTGCACCCGGCGACATGGGTCCGGCCCGCCGCCCGCGCCACGTCCACGCCGCGCCGGATCGAGTCGATCCACGCCGAGCACGAGTACGGCACGACGATGCCCGTGGTGCCGAGGACGGAGAGGCCGCCGAGGATGCCGAGGCGCGGGTTCCAGGTGGAGCGGGCGATCTCCTCGCCGTGGTCGATGGAGACGGTGACCTCCACGTCGCCGTGGCCCCCGCACGCGGCCGCCACCCGCGCCACGTGCTCCCGGATCATCTGCCGCGGCACCGGATTGATCGCGGGCTCCCCGACGTCGAGCGGCAGCCCGGGCCGGGTGACGGTGCCGACGCCGGGCCCGGCCCGGAAGACGACCCCGGACCCCGCGGGCAGCAGCCGCACGGTCGCGCGGACGAGGGCGCCGTGCGTGACGTCGGGGTCGTCACCGGCGTCCTTCACCACCCCGGCCGTCGCGGACGACGCCGTCAGCTCCTCGGCGGCCAGCGCGAACGCCGGGGTCTGCCCCTTCGGCAGCGTGATGGTGACCGGGTCGGGAAACTCCCCGCTCAGCAGCGCGGTGTACGCGGCGGTGGTCGCGGCGGTCGCACAGGCCCCGGTCGTCCAGCCGGGCCGCAGACCCGTGTGCTTGAGTTGGGCTCCGCGCCCGCCCTTCGCCTCAGCCGATTCGTCCATGGAGTTCCCCGATGCATGTACTCGTCCTCGGCGGAACGACCGAGGCCCGGCGGCTGGCCGAGACCCTGCACGCGCGGCCGCGGCTGCGCGTGACCAGCTCCCTCGCGGGCCGGGTCGCCGCGCCGCGGCTGCCGCCCGGCGAGGTGCGGATCGGCGGGTTCGGCGGGGTGGCGGGCATGACGGAGTGGCTGCGCGCGCACGCGGTCGACGCGGTCATCGACGCCACCCATCCGTTCGCCGGGACGATCAGTTTCCACGCGGCCGAGGCGGCCGCCACCGCCCATGTTCCCCTGCTGGCGCTGCGCCGGCCCGGCTGGGTCCCGGGCGAGGGCGACGACTGGCGGGAGGCCGGCTCGCTGGCCGAGGCGGCCGAGGCCGTACGGGGAGCGGGCCGACGGGTCTTCCTCACCACGGGCCGGATGGGTCTCGCGGCGTTCGCCCACATCGACGACGCCCACTTCCTCGTCCGCTCCGTCGACGCCCCCGAACCGCCGTGTCCCCCGCACATGGACGTCCTCCTCGACCGGGGCCCGTTCACCCTCGACGGGGAACGCGAGGTCCTCGCCCGGCACCGCATCGACGTCCTGGTCACCAAGGACAGCGGCGGCGCGGCGACCGCCCCCAAGCTGACGGCGGCCCGGGAGGCGGGCATCCCGGTGATCGTCGTGCGCCGCCCTCCGGTGCCGCAGGGCGTGGCGGTGGCGGCGACGGCGGAGGCGGCGGCCGAGTGGGCCGCCGCCCTCAGCGGGACGTGACCCTCACGCCTCCGGATACCGCCGCGGCGTCCACGCCACCGTCCGCCCGTCGCCCCGCGCCACGGCCTGCGTCTGGGACGAGCCCACGATGAGCAGGGTGCGCATGTCGACCTCGGACGGTTCCAGGTCGGTCAGGCGGACCACCCGCACCGACTCCTCGGGGCCGCCGACATCGCGGGCGACGATCACCGGGGTGTCGGGCAGGCGCAGTTCGAGCAGCAGCTCGCGGGCCTTGCCGACCTGCCAGGTGCGGCTGCGTGAACCGGGGTTGTACAGCGCCAGCACCAGATCGGCGGCCGCCGCCGTGCGCAGCCGCTCCGCGATGACCTCCCACGGCTTGAGCCGGTCGGACAGGGAGAGCGTCGCGTAGTCGTGGCCCAGGGGCGCCCCTGCCTTCGCCGCCGCCGCGTTGGCGGCGGTCACGCCCGGCAGGACGCGTACGGGCACGTCGGCGTAGGCGTCCTGCGAGGCCACTTCGAGGACGGCCGTGGCCATCGCGAAGACGCCCGGGTCGCCGCCCGACACCACGGCCACGCGCCGCCCGCGCCGGGCCAGGTCGAGGGCGAACTCGGCGCGCTCGGACTCCACCTTGTTGTCCGAGCCGTGCCGCCGCTGTCCGGGGCGGACCGGGACCCGGTCGAGGTAGGTGGTGTAGCCGACGAGGTCGTCCGCGTTGGCCAGCGCGCCGCGCGACTCGGGTGTCAGCCAGGGCGCCCCGGCGGGACCGGTGCCGACGACGACGACCTCGCCGTGGTCGGGCGCCTCGGCCGGTTCGGCGTCGATGCGTGAGGGCAGCACCGCGACGGAGAAGTACGGGACGGACTCCGGGTCGATGTCGGTGAGCCGGCCGGTCCGCTCCCCCTTCATGAAGGCGCGCTCCACGTACCTGGCGTCGTCCAGCCGGCCCGAACTCTCCAGCGCCGTACGGACCTTGGTGAACGTCCGGCCCAGCTTCATGACCACCGCCGAGTCGGCCGCGGCGATCCGCGCGGTCAGCTCGTCCTCGGGGAGCGTCCCCGGGATGATCGTCAGCGTCTCCTTGTCCTCGCACAAGGGCTCCCCGAGCCGGGCGGCCGCCGCGCTGACGGAGGTGACACCGGGGATGACCGTCGTGTCGTACCGGTCGGCGAGCCGCTTGTGCATGTGCTGGTAGGAGCCGTAGAACAGCGGGTCGCCCTCCGCGAGCACGGCGACGGTGCGGCCCGCGTCGAGGTGTGCGGCGAGCGTGGCGGCGGCTTCGGCGTAGAAGTCGTCGAGCGCGCCGCGGTAGCCGCCGGGATGGTCGGTGGTCTCCACCGTGAGCGGGTACATCAGCCGCTCCTCGATCTGGTCCTCGCGGATGTGCTCCGCGGCGATCGAGCGGGCGATGGACCGGCCGTGCCGGGCGCAGTGGTACGCGATGACGTCGGCCCCGGCGATGGCGCGGACGGCGGCGACGGTCATCAGCTCCGGGTCGCCGGGCCCGAGCCCGACCCCGTACAACCTGCCCGTGCGCGCGGGGGATTCGGTGCTGCTCATGCCTGGATCTCCACCTCGGTCGCGATGGCGTTGATCGCGGCGGCCGTGATGGCGCTGCCGCCACGGCGCCCGCGGACGATCAGGTACTCCAGCCCGAGCTCGTTCGCGGCCAGCGCGTCCTTGGACTCCGCGGCGCCGACGAACCCGACGGGGATGCCGAGGACGGCGGCCGGCCGGGGCGCGCCCTTCCCGATCATCTCGAGGAGGTGGAAGAGGGCGGTCGGGGCGTTGCCGACGGCGACGACGGCACCGTCCAGCCGGTCCCGCCACAGCTCCAGCGCGGCGGCGCTCCGCGTGGTCCCCAACTCCGCTGCGAGAGAGGGGACTTCGGGATCGTTCAGGGTGCAGATGACCTCGTTGTCGGCGGGCAGCCGCTTGCGGGTGACCCCGCTGGCGACCATCCGCGCGTCGCAGAGGATCGGCGCGCCCGCCCGCAGGGCGGCCCGGGCCTTCGCCACGACGCCGGACGAGTAGCCGATGTCCTGTACGAGATCCACCTGACCGCAGGCGTGGATCATGCGGACCGCCGCCTGGGCGACGTCGGCGGGCAGCGCCGCGAGTCCGTCCGCGGCCTCCGCTCGGATGGTGGCAAAGGACTCGCGGTAGATCGCCGCGCCGTCCTTCTCGTAGTCATACACGGGTTCGGCTCTCTCAAGTGGGTTGGGAGGTAGGGGGGTTGGTGATGTCGTACGTGCCGTCGGGGCGGGCCACGACGTCCACGTACGGTCCGGCCGGGTGCCCGCAGCGGCGCTCGCAGCCGGACCAGTAGGTGGGCAGGTGCGGGTGGCGCGCGGTGGCGTCGGCCCGTACGTCGGTGTGGGCCTTGGCGCATCCGGGCCGTCCGATGCAGGCGCCGGTCCTGGCCCAGGGTGAGTCGGGGTCGGTGACGAGCCCGGTCCGGTCCAGCTCTCCGGTGGGGGCGGGGCCGGCCCCGGGCACGACGATGCTCCGCCAGGGGGTCAGCCGTATTTCCTGGGCCGGGAGTTGTCCGGCCAGGTCGGTCAGGGCGGTCCATTGGCGTGGGGTGATGGTGCCGAAGGGGGCGATCACAGTGAGCGCGGCCGATCCAGCCCCTCCGTCCCATCCAGCCCCTTCGGCGTTTGAGGAGCGGGGTCCGGGGCGGAGCCCCGAGTCGTTCGCGGGTGCGCCGCCGTCGTGACGGAAGGGGCTTGCCTCGATGCCCGCAGAAGACAGACGGTCACCTGTCAGCACGGCCAACTCAGTTACAGGCAAGCCGAGTTCACGAACTCGCCACACCCGACGGCCCGTCACCTCGCGCGCGGCCGCCACGAAGACCTCCGCCGCGACAACCGCCCCCCGAGCCGCATCCGCGTACGGCACCAGGAACTCCGCCCCGCCGACGGAGAGCACCGCACCCCCACCGCTCACCCCTCGGACGAGCACGTCGGGCCCGAGCCCGGCGACATCCCCGCGCCCGTCGTCGAGCGCGAAGAGGAACCGCCCGGACAGCTCCGGAGTGACGGAACTCGCACACAGCGCCTCGTCGAGAGCGGTCAGCCAGGGGCGTACGTCGACGAATCCGGCCCCGTCGAGCCCCGACATCGGCGACGCCACCACGTTGCGGACCCGTTCGTGCGCGGCCGACGGCAACAGCCCGGCCGCCGCGAGGATCTCCGCCAACTCCCCGCCGCACCCGTCCCGCAGGCCGCGCAGCTGCACGTTCCCCCGCGAGGTGAGATGCAGTGCCCCGTCCCCGAGCCGGGCGGCCGCGTCGGCCAGCGCGCGCGCCTGCGGGACGCCGAGCACCCCGCCGGGAATGCGGACCCGTGCCAGGAACCCGTCGTCCGCCGCGTGCAGCCGCAGCGCGCCCGGGCAGGCGTCACCGCGGGACGAACCGGACGTACCGGTGCCGACGGATATGTGGGAGGCGGGCATGCCGGGGAGCATACCCATCGGCCTGTGACGGGCATCCCGTACCAGCTCACGCCCCGGACCCGTACGATGAACGGCGGCGGGCCGAACCGGTCCGCCACATCGCCAGCGACGGCGACAGGGGAGGAAGCCCGGTGCGATTCCGGCGCGGTCCCGCCACTGTGAGCCCCCACGTGGGGTGAGCCAGGAACTCCCGCCGTCCGTACTACCCGGGGCGCGGACACCCCGAGGAAGGCCAGTCGACGCATGCCCCAGCAGCAGCTCCTGCTCCTGTCGACATCCGACACCGACCTGCTCAGCGCCCGCGCGGCGAACGCCGCGAACGCCCCGGTCGGCTACCGCTTCGCGAACCCCTCCCGCCTTCCGCTCGACGATCTCGACGCCCTCCTCGACGGCGTCGGCCTCGTCGTCGTCCGCCTCCTCGGCGGGGTGCGCGCCTGGCAGGACGGCATCGACCGGCTCACCGCGGCCGGGCTCCCGATGGTCGTGCTCACCGGTGAACAGGCGCCGGACGCCCAGCTGATGGCGGCCTCCACGGTGCCGGTCGGCATCGCGGCCGAGGCCCACAAGTACCTGGCGCACGGCGGCCCGGCCAACCTCGACCAGCTGGCCCGCTTCCTGTCCGACACGGTGCTGCTCACCGGCCACGGCTTCGAGCCCCCGGCGGCCGCGCCGACCTGGGGCCCGCTGGAGCGCACCCCGGGCACGTCCGACGGCCCGACGGTCGCCGTGCTGTACTACCGCGCCCACCACATGAGCGGGAACACGGCCTTCGTGCACACCCTGTGCGACGCGATCGAGCGCGCCGGGGCCCGCCCGCTCCCGCTGTACGTGGCGTCGCTGCGCGCCCCCGAGCCGGAGCTGGTCGACGCCCTGCGCGGCGCCGGCGCCATCGTCACGACCGTCCTCGCGGCGGGCGGCACCCGTCCCGCCGAGGCGAGCGCGGGCGGCGACGACGAGTCGTGGGACGCGGGCGCGCTCACCCGGCTCGACGTGCCGATCCTCCAGGCCCTGTGCCTGACCTCGTCCCGCGCGGACTGGGAGGAGAACGACGAGGGCGTCTCGCCGCTGGACGCCGCCACCCAGATCGCGGTGCCCGAGTTCGACGGGCGCCTCATCACCGTCCCGTTCTCCTTCAAGGAGATCGACGAGGACGGGCTCCCGGCGTACGTCGCCGACGCCGAGCGCGCCGCCCGCGTCGCCGGGATCGCCGTGCGGCACGCCCGCCTCAAGGAGATCCCCGCGGCGGACAAGAAGCTGGCGCTCGTCCTGTCCGCGTACCCGACGAAGCACTCCCGCATCGGCAACGCGGTGGGCCTGGACACCCCGGCCTCCGCGATCGTGCTGCTCAAGCGGCTGCTCGACGAGGGCTACGACTTCGGGGACCCGGCCGGGATCCCGGGCCTGGCCTCCGGTGACGGTGACGAACTGATCCGCGCGCTCATCGACGCGGGCGGCCACGACCAGGAGTGGCTCACCGAGGAGCAGCTCGCCAAGAACCCGGTGCGCATCCCGGCCGCCGACTACAAGCGCTGGTACGCGACGCTGCCGCAGGAGCTGCGCGAGCAGGTCGAGCGGCACTGGGGCCCGCCGCCCGGCGAGATGTTCCTCGACCGCTCCCGCAACCCCGAGGGCGACATCGTGCTCGCGGCGCTGCGCCGCGGCAATCTGCTGATCCTCATCCAGCCGCCGCGCGGCTTCGGCGAGAACCCGATCGCGATCTACCACGACCCCGATCTCCCGCCGTCCCACCACTACTTGGCGGCCTACCGCTGGATCGCGGCCTCGGCCGACGACGGCGGCTTCGGCGCCGACGCGATGATCCACCTCGGCAAGCACGGCAACCTGGAGTGGCTGCCGGGGAAGAACGCGGGCCTGTCCGCGGCCTGTGCGCCCGACGCCGCCCTCGGCGACCTGCCGCTCGTCTACCCGTTCCTCGTGAACGACCCGGGCGAGGGCACCCAGGCCAAGCGCCGCGTGCACGCCACGCTCATCGACCACCTCGTCCCGCCGATGGCCCGCGCCGACTCCTACGGCGACATTGCGCGCCTGGAGCAACTCCTCGACGAGTACGCGCAGATCAGCGCGATGGACCCGGCGAAGCTCCCGGCGATCCGCGCCCAGATCTGGACCCTGATCCAGGCCGCGAAGCTCGATCACGACCTGGGCCTGGAGGACCGCCCGGACGACGACGGTTTCGACGACTTCCTGCTGCACGTCGACGGCTGGCTCTGCGAGGTCAAGGACGCCCAGATCCGCGACGGCCTGCACGTCCTCGGCCAGGCGCCGGCCGGCGTCGACCGCGTCAATCTCGTCCTCGCCATCCTGCGCGCCCGCCAGATCTGGGGCGGCAACCAGGCCCTGCCGGGCCTGCGCGAAGCCCTCGGTCTCGACGAGTCGAAGGCGACCCGGACCGACGCCGACGCGGCCGAGGAGGCGGCCCGCGCCCTGGTCGAGGCGATGGAGGCGGCCGGCTGGAACCCGGACGCGCTGCCCGCCGACGTCTCCGAGCAGGTCCGCGCCATCCTCGACTTCGCCGCCCGCGAGGTCGTGCCGCGCCTCGACGCCACCACGGACGAACTCGACCACGCCGTAAGGGCGCTGGAGGGCCGCTTCGTCCCGGCGGGCCCGTCGGGCTCCCCCCTGCGCGGCCTCGTCAACGTCCTGCCGACCGGCCGCAACTTCTACTCGGTCGACCCGAAGGCCGTTCCCAGCCGGCTGGCCTGGGAGACCGGCCAGGCATTGGCGGAGTCGCTGCTGGACCGCTACAAGCAGGACAACGACGGGCAGTACCCGACCTCCGTCGGCCTCTCCCTGTGGGGCACGAGTGCCATGCGCACCGCGGGCGACGACGTGGCCGAGGCCTTCGCGCTGCTCGGCATCCGCCCGGTCTGGGACGACGCCTCGCGGCGCGTGACGGGCCTGGAGCCGGTCCCGTACGAGGAGTTGGGCCGCCCGCGCATCGACGTGACGCTGCGCATCTCGGGCTTCTTCCGCGACGCGTTCCCGCACACGATCGGCCTGCTGGACGACGCGGTGCGCCTCGCGGCGTCCCTCGACGAGCCGGACGAGCACAACCACGTCCGCGCCCACGCGCAGGCCGACCTCGCCGAGCACGGTGACGAACGCCGCGCCACCACCCGCATCTTCGGCTCCCGCCCCGGCACGTACGGCGCGGGTTTGCTCCAGCTGATCGACTCCAAGGACTGGCGCACGGACGCGGACCTCGCCGAGGTCTACACGGTGTGGGGCGGTTACGCGTACGGCCGCGGCCTCGACGGGAAGGCGGCCCGCGGCGAGATGGAGACGGCGTACAAGCGGATCGCGGTCGCGGCGAAGAACACGGACACCCGCGAGCACGACATCGCCGACTCCGACGACTACTTCCAGTACCACGGCGGCATGGTGGCCACGGTCCGCGCGCTGCGCGGCACCGCGCCCGAGGCGTACATCGGTGACTCGACGCGCCCCGAGACGGTCCGCACCCGCACCCTCGTCGAGGAGACCTCCCGCGTCTTCCGGGCCCGCGTCGTGAACCCCAAGTGGATCGAGGCGATGCGCCGCCACGGCTACAAGGGCGCCTTCGAACTCGCCGCGACCGTGGACTACTTGTTCGGCTACGACGCCACGACCGGCGTCATCGCCGACTGGATGTACGACAAGCTCACGGAGACGTACGTCCTCGACGAGACGAACCGCCAGTTCCTCTCCGAGGCCAACCCGTGGGCCCTGCACGGCATCGCCGAGCGTCTCCTGGAGGCCGAGTCGCGGGGCATGTGGGAGAAGCCGGACCCGCAGGTCCTGGAGGCGCTGCGTCAGGTGTACCTGGAGACCGAGGGCGACCTGGAGTCCGACGGGGCCGACGAGTAGCCGAAAGGTTGTACGGGGCCCGCGCGAAAGATGTCACAGCCGTCGCACGGCGAATATCCCTACCCGCGGGCCTCCTGGGTGACTTACGATGCAGCCGTCTTCGAGCCTGCGTTGACCAGTGGCTTCTCCGGTGGGGGGTACCTCCGGCGCCCGGACGTCCGTGAGCTCTCACAGCAGTACCGGCCGCACGTCCGCCGGTTCACCCAGGGGGTTCCACTCTCGTGCGCAGACGCGCTCTGTCCACCGCGACCGCTCTCGCGGTCCTCGCCGGTTCGGCCGCGCTCAGCGTGGCCGTGTCCGGCACCGCCGTCGCCGACTCGGCGAAGGCGCTCGGCGTCAAGACCGTCGCCGACATCGCCGTCGACGGCGTCCACCAGCGGGTCTACCTGTCCGCGCCGCAGGACGACGCCGTCGTCGTCACCGACTACTCCGGCACCGAGGTCAAGCGGATCACCGGCCTCGACGGCGTGCAGGGCCTCGCCCTGTCCGCCGACTCCGGGCGGCTGTACGCGGCCCTGCAGAACACCGACAAGATCGCCGCGATCGACACGGCCGACACCACCAAGGTCACCTCCTACGACCTGGGCGGCGCCGACGCCCCGACGGATCTCGCGGTGGCCGGTTCCACCGTGTGGTTCAGCTACGGCGCGTCCGCCGAGGGCTCCATCGGCTCCCTCGACCCCACGCAGGAGACCCCCGCGGTCTCGCTCGGCCAGTCCGGGCGGACCTTCTACGGGGCACCGGTCCTCGCCGTGTCCCAGGACGGCACCGAGCTCGCGGCCGGCGAGCAGGCCAGCAGCGGCGGCGTCGTCGCGGTCTACGACCTGAACGGCGGGACCGCCACCCAGCGCGTCGCCAAGGGCCTGGACGGCTCCTTCTACGACCAGCTCGCCTTCTCGCCCGACGGCAGCCAGCTGGTCACGGCCAGCGGCTCCCCGTACGAGCACCCGGCGTACGCGACGACCGACCTGAGCAAGGTGCACACCTACCCGTCGGGGGACTACGGCGCCGGCGTCGCCATCTCCCCCTCCGGCACGGTCGCCGCGGGCACCAGCTCCTGGTACCAGGACGACCTGCACCTCTACCGGCAGGGCGGCACCGAGGCGATCCGTACCTACGAGTTCGGCAACACCTCCACCACCAGCGGCGGCGACACCCTGATCGACGGGGTGCTGGCCTGGTCGCCCGACGGCTCGACGCTGTTCGCGGTCTCCGACAACTACAACGGGAACATCCGCTTCCACTCCTACACGGACCCGGACCGGACCGTTCCCACCCTGACGGTGAACGCCCCGTCCACCGCGACCCGCGCCACGTCCCTCACGGTCACCGGCAAGATCGGCTCGGCGGTCCCCTTCGGCGGCCCGGTTCAGCTGGCGGTCACCAAGACGGACCTCGACAACCCGTCCGGCAAGGCCCTCAAGACCGTCACCACCGCGGCCGACGGCACGTACTCCTTCACCGACACCCCGTCCGTCGGCGGCAAGGTCACCTACAAGGTCTCCTACGCGGGCGACGCGGACCACGCCGCCGTCAGCAGGTCCGACACGGTCGAGGTCTCCCGCAGCAGCACCGCGCTGACCCTCAACAAGAACAAGAGCGTCTACGAGTACGGTTCCGACGTCACGTTCACCGCCCACCTGGGCACGACGTACAAGAACCGCAAGGTAGAGATCTACGCCAACCCGTACGGCAGCGACAAGCCGAACAAGCTGGTGAAGTCCGGCACGGTCAACTCCAGCGGCAATCTCTCCGTCACGCTCGACCTGACCCGCGACGTCACGCTCTCCGCGGTCTTCGCGGGTGACGCCCGCTACCAGCCCAAGACGGTCACCAACACCGTCTACACGCGGGCCCGCGCCTCGGTCGCCCTCTCGAACCACTACAAGACCGGGACCATCGGCTCGCACAAGTACTCCTACTTCCACAAGAAGTCGACGGTGTACGCGACGGCGTCGATGAACTACTACACGGGCCGCAAATTCCGCCTCGACCTCCAGGTCTACAGCGGTGGCGCCTGGCACTCCGGCGGCAGCGAGTACATCAAGCTCGGCAGCGCCGGCACGACCAAGGTGAACATGGGAGCGGTCGGCAGCGCGGGCTACAAGTTCCGCGTCCGCGCCGTCTACGTCAACGGGTCCTCCGGCGACAACGTCAACACGGGCAAGTACAGCAGCTGGAAGTACCTGTACTCGACGAACTGAACCTCCAGGGCCCGGGCCGCGCGGCGGCCCGGGCCCGCTGACACGTCCGGGCGGCGTGATCACGGATGCCGGGCTGTCGTGACGCCTACCCTGAGAGGGTCGCGCTGAGCGAAGGAGGAGGTCTGTCATGGCAGCTCTGCCGGTCCCGGAGCACTCGCCCGTGAGCTCCGGGCGTCTCGACGCCCGGGACATCGAGGAGGCCTTCACTCAGGTCAGCGCGGCCACCCCCAAGGGGTGGCGCGTGGAGTTGATCGAAGGGGAGATCCACGTGACGCCTCCGGCCAATGGCGAGCATGAGGAGTACGTGTCGGAGGTCAGCGGCCAGGTTCGTGATCACACCAAGGCCCATGGGCGCTACACCGGCATCGGCCTCAACGTGCCCGGCGCATCCCAGACCGGCCACGTGATCCCCGACCTCGTCGTCGCCCCCAAGGGCACCTTTGACAACAAGGAGGAGTGGCACGATGCGTCGGCCGTCCTGATGGTCGTCGAGGTCACTTCGGACTCCACCGTCGGGAACGACCGTGTCAAGAAGATCCGTGGCTACGCCCGTGCCGCCATCCCCGTCTACCTCCTGATCGACCGAGAAGCCGGACAGGTCACCGTCTGCACGGCCCCCGAGGGCGACGACTACACGACCAAGGCCTCGTACAAGACGGGCCTGGCCGTCCCCCTGCCCGAGCCCCTCGGCTTCGACCTGGACACCGCCGAGTTCTGAAGCCCGGTCGCCTTCCTACCGCAGCGTCGCCGTGAGGCTCCGCCCGTAGGCGTGCCGCGTGTGCACGTCGAGGCGCGTGCCGCCCGGTACCCGGGTCACCCGGACCGCGTCGTCGCCGGAGATCTTCCGCAGGGCACGGCCGGGCAGGACGAGGGTCACCGTGTCCCGCTCGGTCGTCGGGTCGGACACCGCGACCGTCACGTCCCCGTGCCGCCGGACCAGGACGGACGCCGGGCCCTCGACGGACAGGCCCGCCGTGTGATGGCGGCCGGACGTGAAGGTGTTCGCGGCGGTCAGGCCGAGGCCGCTGTGGTGAACGGCCTGCAGGCGAGGGGAGTTGGCGAGGACCCGGGCCCCGCGGTGCCCGCGCACCGCCGGCTCCGTCGCGTTCGGCAGCACCGCGTACGCGAACGACGCGGCCCGTGATCCGGCGGGCTGCTCCACCGCCAGCGAGAAGACCTGCTTCGTCACCGCCGTGTCCGGGTTCGAGGTGCGCACGACCCGGCGGCTGCGCGTCACCGTGTCGAGCCGTGCCTTCGGCCGCGGCCCGTCCAGCAGGACGTACCCGACCGACGCGGCCCGTGTCGCGTTCTCCCACCGCACCCAGGTGCGTCCCTCGGTCACGGCGACCCGGTCGTCCGCCGCCGCGATCCGCGCGTCCAGCGTCGTCGTCACCGCCCGGCCGCCGCCCGGCGCGTCCCCGACCCCGGCGGCGAGCACCACGACCTCGTCGTCCAGCAGGAACCAGGACTTCGTGGCCCGCGCGCTCCGGTACGCCACGAAGTCCTCCGGCAGGACCCCCGCCCGCTTGTCGCGCCACGGCACGTCGTCGGAGAGCACCCATCCCACCGCGCCGTACGCGCCGAGCACGGCGCCGCCCGAGTACGCCTGGGTCGCCGTCGGGAAGTACACGTACGTGTTCTGGGACTCGCTCGACGCCGTGAAGTCCAGCGGGTGGTCCGGGTTGTCGTAGAACAGCTTGCCGTCGTACGACTCCGGTACCGTGCGCCGCTGTTCGACCGGTGCCGTGACGCCCGCGAGGCCGTACGGCGAGACCGTCGTGAAGTAGTCGACGCCGAACGCCTGCGTCTGGTCCTGGCCGGACAGATACAGGTGGTGCGCGCCGTCGCCCTGGAACCAGGGCAGCAGGTTCTCGCCGCTCATGTACTCGTACTTGCTGATCCGCCGTGAGCTGCGGGCCAGCGCGAAGGCGTAGCCGGGGCGGCGGTGCACGGTCCGGTCCATGGCGTTGAAGGCGACCGAGCGGGCCGGCGGGTTGAGGTCGGCGGCGGGGACCGAGGGGTCGGCGAGGACGTCGGTGTAGCGGACGATGCTCAGCGGCGACACGAAGGCCGTCGGGTCGAGGGCGGCGCGGGACGTGGACCGGATGTGCTTCACATAGCTCTTGAGCGCGGTCGCGGTGTCCCCGGTCGCGAGCGAGGAGAGGTCGACGACGGCCTCGACGACGGTGGCGGCGTCGGCGTACCCGGTGCCGGTGCGGGACACCGCCCGGCCCTTGACCGCCTCCATCATCCAGCCCTCGAAGATCAGCGGCGCGAACCCGTCCCGCACCCACCCGTGCACGGTCGGCACCAGCTCCCCGCCGTGCGCGAACCCGGTCCCGTCGAGGATCTTCAGCGTCTGCACGACCCGGCTCAGCAGGCCCTTCCCGTACGAGCCGGTGTACGCGACCGAGGAGTGCTGGATGAACGACCCGTCGGCGTAGTGGCCGTCCGTCACCCCGTGGTCCAGGTGGTACGGGTCGATCGTCGCGAAGACGGTGAGCTGGTCGGTGAGCGCCTTGCGGATGCGGGCCTCGTCGGCGGTCAGGGCGCCCTGGAGGATGCGGTTGGTGGTGATGTCGGCGAGGTTGGCGCCGGTGTGGAAGCGGGAGTCGAGGTCGACGTCGCCGTCCTTGCCGTTGCGCAGGTAGGCGTCCATGGAGGCGATGTAGGTGCGTATCAGGTCGGCGGGGGCGCGGTCCGCGAGCAGGATCAGCGTTCTGCCGACGTGCTGGGATATGCCTATCTCCCAGGTGAACCAGTTGCCGTAGTAGCCCGCGGACTGGTCGCCGTAGTAGTGGTCGTGCAGCCAGGCGAGCTTGTCGAGGACCCGGTCCTGGGTCGCCGAACTCCCGTACAGGTCGGGGGAGATGCTGGGGGTGCGGGTGGCCAGGGCTATGTCGTACAGCCGTTGGTAGCTGGTGTTGAGGTTCGGGTCGCTGGTGCCGAGGGGGACTCCGGCGAACAGTTCGCCGTCGCCGGTCGCCGCGTCGAGTGCCGCCAGGTTCGTGCGGGCCGTCCGCTCGATCGCGGCGAGCTTGGCGGCGACCTCCGGGCGGGCGTTGGACTCCTCGTCGCCCGCGAGCATCGCGACGGTGTTGGCGGCCAACCGCGTGACGCCGTCGGCCACTTCGGCGGCGCCCGCCCATCCGGTGGGCACGGCGGCCAGGACCCCGGCCGCGGACAGCGCGGCGAGCAGGCGTCTCCGGGTGATCTCCATCGGGTCTTCTCCGTCCACGTGGTGTCACCGGGTCGGCTGGGCCTCGGCGGCGGGAGTCAAGCAGACGGCCAGGGCGGCGACAAGAGCGGGGACCCGCGGGGCGGCGCGCGGGCCGCGTCATGAATCCGCTCATTAATTCGCCCGTTCGCACTCAGCCCGACAAGGGCTTTCCATGATCAAAGTGCTGCTACCTTCCCGCATCGTGATCATTTCTGATATTTCCACGCAGAGGGACACCTTCCGGCCCGTCCTCCTGCGCCTGACCGAGGCCGACGACCGGGCGGCATTCGACGCGCTCGCCGCCTCGGGCGCCGTGCGGGAGACGCACGACCGCATCGACGAGCAGCTCGCCGAACTCGTGCGCTGCCTGCACCCCGCCGATGTCTTCACGGAAGCCGAACTCGACTTCGTCATCGACGAGTTGTGCGGGGGTGTCGAGCGGCGCCGCTACGGCACCTGGGCCTGGTACCCCTGGTCGGGCCGGCTCGTCCATGTCCTGCCGGAGCCCCAGTTCCGCCGGGTGCGCACCGACCGCAACCGCGACAAGATCACCACTGCCGAGCAGCAGCGTCTGCTCGGCCGCCGGATCGGCGTGATCGGCCTGTCCGTGGGCAACAGCGCCGCTCTGACCTGCGCCATGGAGGGCGTAGGAGGATCGTTCCGCCTGGCGGACTTCGACGCGCTGGGGCTGAGCAATCTCAACCGGCTGCGGGCCGGTGTCCACGACCTGGGCCTGCCCAAGACCGTGCTGTGCGCCCGGCAGATGTACGAGACCGACCCCTATCTCGACATCGAGCTGTGGCACGAGGGCATCACCGAGGACACGGTCGACGCCTTCTTCGGGACGCCCGACCGCCCCCTCGACCTGCTGGTCGAGGAGTGCGACACCCCCTGGGTGAAGGTCGCCGCCCGCGAGCACGCCCGCGCCCGCCGCGTCCCCGTCCTGATGGACGCCAACGACCGCGGCCTGCTGGACGTCGAGCGCTTCGACCAGGAGCCCGGCCGTCCCCTCTTCCACGGCCTGGCCGGTGACGTCACCGCGCGCGACATCCGCGCCCTCGACCCGGCGGGCACCCTCGCCTTCCTGCTGCAGGTCTGCGACGAGAGCCGGCTGAGCCCGGCGATGACCGACGCCCTCGGCCGGATCGGCCGCACCTTGTGCAGCTGGCCGCAGCTGGCCAGCGGCGTGATGCTCGGCGGCGCCCTGGTCACCGACGCCGCCCGCCGCATCCTGCTGGACCGGCCGGTGCCCTCGGGCCGCTACTACGTCGACCTCGAAGCCCTGATCAGTGCCGATCACACCCTCGACCCCGTCGGAGCCGCCCTGTGACCCACCTGCCCGAACTGCACGGCGAACACCTCTGGCTGCGCGAGATGCGCGCCACCGACCTCGCCCCCTTCGAACGCATCCACACCCACCGCGTCCTGACCCGCTACCTCGGCATCGACCGCATGGACGCCCGTCAGGCCCAGGACGCCTTCGCCCAGTGCCTGGCCCAGCCGTTCACCCACCCGCGGCGCAAGCACACCCTGGCCGTGTGCGCGCCCGGCGAGGAGACGATGGTCGGCACCATGGGCCTGCTCGTCGAGGAGTACGGGCGCAACGCCATGCTCACGAGCCTCGTCCTGCTGCCCGACGCCCCGGTGCGCGGCCACGGGCACGAGGCGGGCCGGCTGCTGATGGCCTACGCCTTCGGCCGGCTCGGCCTGCACCGCGTCTGGGCCGGCCACCGCACCGACCACGGCCGGATGCGGGAGGTGATGCTCGCGGCGGGCCTGCGCCCCGAGGCCACACTGCGCGAGCTGTTCCACACCCAGGGAGCCTGGCACGACGTCACCACGTACGCGGCCGTCGCCCACGAGTGGATCCCGCAGGCCGGTCCGGCCGAGCGGGCCATCCTGGACGGCGACGACGCACTGCTGATGGCCTGAGACGGCCCGAGGCCCGCGCGTGGCACGGGCCTCGGAGCTCGGTTCGCGGCGTCTCAGTCCTCGGGCGGCGGGGGCACCGGCGCCCCCGCGGGCGGCGGGATCTTCGCGTACGTACGGGAGACCGGGGTCTCGCCGGGCGCGGCCTCGTCGTGCTGCTCGGGCCGGTCCTCCGGCGGCAGCAGCGCGGCCCGCGCCGCCCCCGGGTCCCAGCCGGTCTCCACGACCCGCTTCTGCCACACGACGGCCGCGCCCAGGATGACCGCGCCGACCAGCAGCATCAGGATCACCCCGGCGATCTCACCGGCCTTGGCGACATTGCCGAGGATCAGGCCGAGCCAGCCGAAGTCCGCGTCGCCGAACGTGGTGTTGGCCGTGCCGAAGGACCCCAGGACGCCCAGCAGGAACGCGGGCAGGAAGGTGATCAGCACGCCGTTGAGGAAGGCGCCGATCGCGGCGCCCCGGCGGCCGCCCGTCGCGTTGCCGAAGACGCCGGCCGCGCCGCCCGTGAAGAAGTGCGGGACGAGCCCGGGCAGGACGAGGGCCGTGCCGAACGCCGGGTTGAAGACCCCGGCCAGCAGCCCGAGGCTCACCAGGCCGCCGACGAACGAGCAGATGAAGCCGACGAGCACCGCGTTCTGCGCGTACGGGAAGACGATCGGCGCGTCCAGCGCGGGGATCGCGCCCGGCACGACCTTCTGCGCGATGCCCTGGAAGGCGGGCACCAGTTCACCCAGGATGGTCCGCACGCCGAAGAGGATCACGGCGACCGCGATACCGAACTGCAGACCCTGGTTGAGCGATGCCATCAGGTAGTTGCCCACACCGGTGGACCCGGCGCCGCCGTCCGTGGCGAACGCCTTGAACGCCTCGGTCTTCCCTGCCTTCGCGAGGAACACGATGGCCATGATCATGTAGATGAGGACCATCGACAGGGCGGTGGCGACCATCGAGTCGCGCAGGAAACGCAGCCCCTCCGGCAGGTTCATCACCTCGGTCGAGCGGCTCTTCTTGCCGACGACCTGGCCCGTGGCGCCCGACACGATGTACCCGGCGGTCCCGAAGTGGCCCACGGCGACGGTGTTGTTGCCGGTCACGCGTTTGGTCCAGGGGTGCGCGAAGGCGGGCATCGCGACGAGCATGATGCCGAGGAGGACGGCACCGGCCACGACCACGACCCAGGACGCCTGACCCGCGGTGGCCATCACCATGGTCAGCAGCGTGGCCATGAACAGCATGTGATGCCCGGTCAGGAACACGTACGACAGCGGTGTGAAGCGGGCCAGCAGCAGACTGATCAGGAAGCCGAGGATCATCAGCCACGCCACGCGCGAGCCGTACTCGGCCTGCGCGATGCCGACGATCGCCTCGTTGGTGGGGATCACGCCGTGCGAACCGGTCGCGCCGGTGATCATCGTGCCCAGCGGGGCGAGGGAGTTGGTGACCAGCGTCGCGCCCGCCCCGATCAGCAGGAAGCCGAGCGTGGCCTTGATGGCGCCGCCGATGACCTGGCCGGCGGACTTCTTCAGGGCGATGAGGCCGACGGCGGTGATGATGCCGATGAGGTAGGCGGGGACGCTGAGGATCTCGTTGACGACGAACTTCGCGATGTCGACGAGGACGTTCATGGGGACTCCAGGAGCGGGTGGGAGAAGGGGAGGTCAGACGTCGTAGAGGTCGCGCAGCGCGGAGTCGACCTCCTTGGTGCTGGTGAAGTCCTCGATCACCCGCACCGGGACCCCCACGTCCCCGAGGGTCCGGGCGATCTCCCGCGACGTCATGATGGCCACGGCCTCGGACGCCTTGCCCTTCGCGGAGATGGTGTCGGTCGCCTCGGTGGTGATGTACCGGCCCCATTTCCACCGGTCGAGCACCTTGTCCAGCGTCGACTTGAGGAACAGGCTCGTGCCGACGCCGTTGCCGCACACGGTCAGGATCTTGTGCATCCCGTGCCCGGAGGAAGCCTTGCCCTGGGCGGCCGGGGCCGCCGCCTCGCCCCCGGTCTGCCCGGTCTCCCCGGTTCCCCCGGCGAGGATCTCCCGCACCGCCTCCGGCGTCGGCGCCCGGTCCAGGCGTGCGGACGTGCCGCTGTCGGCGAGCAGCCGGGCCAGGGCGCCCATGGCCTGCGTATGGGCGCCGGAGTCGGTCGCCGCGAGGGCGACGACCAGGTGGACCGGGTCGTTCGTCTCGTGCCCGAAGTTCACCGGGGTCGCCAGGCGCACCCAGGACATGCCCGTGCGGTGCACCGCGGGGGAGGGCCGGGCGTGTGCGAAGGCGAAGCCCGGCGCGATGACGATGTAGGGCCCGTTCTCCTCGACGTTGCGGGCCATCTCCTCGGTGTACGCGTCCGTGCTCACCCCGGTCGCCACCAGAAGATCACCGGCCGCCCGGACCGCGCCGCGCCAGTCGGGGGCCGCCACGTCGAGCCGGATGGCCTCGACCGGAATCAGGTCACTCAGTTCACTCATGCGAGCAGTCGCCCCCGTCGTCCCGCGCCGTGTCCCGGCGACACGCGGCGGCGTGACGCTTTCGTTATGGACCGTCGGACCGGCCGTAGGGGTGAACTCCCCGGAACCGGGCCGCCGGTGGGCCACCGGGCGGGCACGGCCGTGCTGCGATGGTCGGCCGACAGGCGGCTCAGCGCGGAAAGGACGCCCGAGAGCGTGACCAGGAGCGGAAGCGAGCACGGCGGTCCGGCACGCGGAGGGGTCCCGCCGCTGCTGCGGTGGCTGCCGTGGGCGGTGCTGGTCATCGCCCTGGCCCTGGAGCTGGTGACACCCTCGGCGGTGCGCGCGACGCCGCTCTTCGCGCTGGCCTGTGTGTCGGCGGGCGCGTTCCTGTCGCTGCGGTCCACGCTGGCGGTGTCGGTGACCGCCCTCCTCCTGGAGCTGCTGATCACCGGGCTGCTCGGCACCGAGCGCCAGATCCACGAGTACGTCGACGCGCTGAACGTGCTGCTCGCCGGCGTGGTCGGTGTCGTCGCCAACCGGCTGCGCTACCGCTACGGCAGCCGGCTCGCCGCGGCCCGCGAGGTCGCCGAGGCCGCCCAGCTGGCGGTGCTTCCGGCCCCGCCCGCCGACCTCGCCGGGACCCGGGTCGCCGTCGACTACCGCACGGCGCAGAGCGAGACCCGGATCGGCGGCGACTTCTACGCGGCGCTCGCCACGCCGTGGGGCGTGCGGTTCGTCGCCGGGGACGTACGGGGCAAGGGGCTCGGGGCGGTGGGCCTCGTGGCGATCCTGCTGGGGGCGTTCCGGGAGGCGGCCGTGCGGGTGCCGGGCCTCGACGAGGTGGCGCGGCGGATGGACGAGGCCGCGGTGCGCGAGGCCGAGCGGCGCGGCGGCGAGGAGCTGTGGGAGGGCTTCGCGACGGCGGTGCTGGCCGAACTGCCCGGCACGGCACCGGGCACCCTGCGGCTGCTGAGCCGCGGTCACCCGGCCCCGTACCTGTTCGCCGCCGACGGGTCGGTACGTGAACTGCCCGCCGCGCGGCCGGGGCTGCCGCTCGGCCTGGGGCTGCCCGGGGCGCCGGGGCCGGTCGCCGAGGAGTTCGCCCTGCCGCCGGGCGCCCTCGTCCTGCTGGTCACCGACGGGGTGACCGAGGCGCGCGACGGCGACGGCACGTTCTTCGACCCGGCCCGCCACCTCACCGGCGCCGCTCCGGCCGATCCGGCGGCCCTGCTCCGGACGGTGCTGGCCGCCGTGGCGGAGTGGACGGACGGCGACCGGGACGACGACATGGCGCTGCTGGCCTTCGCCCCGTGACCGGTGCGGCGGGCCGCGGCCTCAGCGCCGCACGGCTCCCCGGGCGACCGACGACAGCAGCGAGCCGATCGCGATCCCGATGACGAGGTAGACGGCCGCGGTGCCGAGCTTCGCGTCCAGCGGCAGCCCCGTGGTGAAGGGCAGCAGCACCATGACGGCCGTGGCCAGCGCGATGATCCAGGAGAAGAAGCGCTCCGGACGCGGGGTCGCCGCGATGAGCAGGTGCAGCAGGGCCGTCGCCGCGAGCGCCGCGAGCGCGGCACCGCCCGCGAGGGCGGCGGTCGAGGCGTCGCCCATCGCCCCGTCGCCCTCGGGCGCGAACACGGCGACGCCGAGGACACCGCGGACCAGCAGCAGCGCGACCACCGCGGTGAGCGCGGCCACCACGGCGGTCATCAGTCCGCCCGCCCACAGCTTGCCCGCGTCGAGGCGGGGCGCCGGGGGCGGGGCGGTGGGTTGTGCGGGAATCGGTGGTCCGCCGTACGAGGTGTTCTGCCGTCCGTACGGGCTGTTCGAGGGGTCCACGCGGTTCCGCTCCTCTCAGCGTGTGCGACGGCGCGTGCACCGGTCGCCCGCGCCGTCGAATTCCGGTGCCGGAATGTGCTGTGCGCCGGTCAGGCGAGCAGCTTGGTCTTCGCCTTGCCGAATTCCTCGTCGGTGAGCGCACCGGATCGGTGCAGTTCGGCCAGCTTGGCGAGTTCGTCGGTCCCGCTCGTCCCGGAACTCGTGCCGCCGTTGGTCTCCGCCGCGGTTTTCCGGATGTAGTCCTTGAAGGCCGTTTCCCGTTCCTGCGCCTGTTTCACATCGCGTTTGCCCATGCCGCGTCCCCGCACGATGACGTAGACGAGGACGCCGATGTACGGCAGGACGATGCAGAAAATCAGCCAGCCGGCCTTGCCCCAGCCGTTCAGCTCCTCATCACGGAAAACGTCCATGACGACGCGGAACAGCAGGAACAGCCACACGATCCACAGGAAGAAGTACAGCATGGTGAGAAAGAGGTCGAGCAGTGGATAGTCGTCCATGGATTCCTCTTTCCGGTCGAAGCGGGCGATGGTGCCGAGAAGTATCCCGCTTCCTTTCGGCTCGCGCATTTCGAGAGGAACCCAGAGGAGCCCAGGGGGCGACAGGGCCGAATTGGTCCCATCGTGTTTTCTGGTGACCGTTCTCCGGTGGCCGGTGCGGGCCCGCCGACCCGTCAGGCGGGCAGCCGTTCGAGCAGCGCCGCGAGGTCGGTGCCGGGCGGCAGCGTCCCGAAGGCGAGCCCCTGGTCGCCGGCGAGCCGCGACGCGCAGAACGTGTCGGCGACGGCGGCCGGCGCGTGCCGCACGAGCAGCGAGCCCTGCAGCACCAGCGCCGCGCGCTCGATCACCCGGCGGGCGCGCAGCGGGGCGTCCTCGGTGAGGACCAGCTGATCGCTCAACTCCCGCCAGGCGGCGTCCAGTCGGCGGTCGGCCCCGGCGGCCGCCTCGATCTCCGTACGGAAGGCGTCGAGGGACTCCGGCTCGCGGGCCAGGGCGCGCAGCATGTCGAGGGCGTTGACGTTGCCGGAGCCCTCCCAGATGCCGTTGAGCGGGGCCTCCCGGTACAGCCGCGGCATGCCTGACGCCTCGTCATAACCGTTGCCGCCGAGGCATTCCAGGGTTTCGGCGACGAAGGCGGGCTGCCGCTTGCACACCCAGTACTTGGCGACGGCGGTGGCGAGGCGCAGGAACGCGCGCTCCCGGCCGTCGCCGCGCTGCGCCCGGTCGGCGGCGCCGGCCAGCCGCAGCCCGAGGGTGGTCGCGGCCTCGGACTCCAGGGCCAGATCGCCGAGCACATTGCGCATCAGCGGCTGGTCGATGAGCTTCGCGCCGAACACCGAGCGGTGCCGGGTGTGGTGCGCGGCCTGCGCGAGCGCCTCGCGGAGGTGCCCGGCGGAGCCGAGCACACAGTCCAGGCGGGTCATCGTCACCATGTCGATGATGGTGCGCACGCCCTTGCCCTCGGCGCCGACCAGCCAGGCCACGGTGTCGTCGAACTCGGGCTCGCTGGACGCGTTGGAGCGGTTGCCGAGCTTGTCCTTGAGCCGCTGGATGCGGAAGGTGTTGCGGCTGCCGTCGGGCAGTACGCGCGGCACGAGGAAGCAGGACAGCCCGCCCGGGGCCTGCGCCAGCACGAGGAACAGGTCGTTCATCGGGGCGCTGGTGAACCACTTGTGCCCGCGCAACCGCCAGGTCCCGTCGGCCTGTTCGACGGCCGCGGTGGTGTTGGCGCGTACGTCGGTGCCGCCCTGCTTCTCCGTCATGCCCATCCCGGCGAGCAGCCCGCGCTTGCCCGCCGGGGCGCGCAGCCCCGGGTCGTAGACCGTGCCGGTGAGCAGCGGCTCGTACACCTTGGCCAGGTCGGGGGCGTGCCGCAGCGCGGGGACGACGGCGTACGTCATGGAGACCGGGCACATGTGGCCCTGCTCCATCATGGTCGCCACCATGAAGGTCGCGGCGCGCGCCACATGCGCCCCCGGCCGCTCGTCGGCCCAGGCCGTACCGGCCGCGCCGGCCCCGACGGTGGCGGTCATCAGCGCGTGGTACGCGGGATGGAAGTCGACCTCGTCGACACGGTTGCCGTACCGGTCGTGGGTGCGCAGTTCGGGTTCGTGCCGGTTGGCCTGGTCCGCCCAGGTGCGCGCCTCCTCGCTGCCGACGAGACGCCCGAAGCGGTGCAGGTCGTCGAGGTGCCACGCGGCGCCCTCCCGGCGCACCCCTTCGATCAGCACCGGGTCGTCGGCGGCGTCGTGTCCGGTCAACGGCGGTGCCTGGTTGGTCACTTCGTGCGTGACGGAGCTGGGGCGGCTGCTCGGCGTGCTCGTGCTGGTGGTCACGGTGCCTCCTCCTCGGGAGCGGATCGGGTCAGACGGTCGGGGCGCCCGCGCAGCGCAGTGCCGCCGCGGTCAGCTCGGCGAGGAGCTCGCCGTTGGTGCTGCCGTCGGCGGCGCCCAGCGGGTCGACGAGGACCTCGCCGACCGCGCCGGTGAGCGCGGCCGCGGTGATCTCGGCGTTCTGCGGCGGCAGTTGTCCCGCCGCCCGGCCCTCGCGCACCACCTCGGCGAACAGCGCGCGGTAGCGGCGGCGGAAGTCGATGCGCTCGGCGCCGACCGCGGGTTCGGCGGGAGCGGCGAGCAGGGCGTGGGCCAGGCCCCGGTTCTCCAGGGCGCGGCGGGCGAACACCTCGACGCCCCGGGCCAGCCGCTCGACGGGGTCACCGGGCCCGCGCAGCACCTCGCCGAGCACGTCCACCTCGTGCCCGGCCGCGCGCCGGAACACCTCCACGGCGAGCGCGGCTTTGGAGGGGAAGTGCTGGTAGACGGAGCCGGCCGCGATCCCCGCCGAGTCCGCGACGGCGGTCACGGACGCCTGCGCCCACCCCACTTCGGCGACGACCGCGGTGGCGCAGGCGATCAGGTGCTCCCGCGCGGCTTCGAGACGACGGATCTCGGCGGGGGTCTTGCGGTAGGCCATGCAAGGAGTGAACCAGCATTCAGATGTTCACGCCAGGGCCGGACGTCATCCGCCGCCGGTGCGGGAGGCCGCACCGGCGAGGGTCGCCGTGCCGTCCTTGTTCAGCCGCAGCCGCATGAGGCGGCGGCCGGGTCCGCCGCGCCGTCCCGGGTCTGCGTGCCGCAACACCCGTCGCCGGCGGTGCCGGCCTCGGCGCTCTTGCCGAGGGTGTCGGCGTCGGCCTTGACCACGTACACCTCCCACGGCTCCCGGCCGGGGCCGTGGACCCAGACCTTGTCCTGGAGGGCGTAGCAGCAGGAGGTGTCGCTCTCCTCGAACGTCGCCAGGCCGGCGTCCTTGAGGCGGCCGGTGGCCGCGGCGACCTGGTCGGCGGACTCGACCTCGACGCCGAGGTGGTCGAGGCGGGTCTCCTGCCCCGGCTCGCCCTCGATGAGGACGAGCTTGAGCGGCGGTTCGGCGATCGCGAAGTTGGCGTACCCCTCGCGCCGCTTGGCCGGTTCGGTGCCGAACAGCTTCGCGTAGAAGGTGATCGACGCCTCCAGGTCGCTGACACGCAGGGCGAGCTGAGCGCGGGACATGGCGGGACTCCCATCGGCTTGCATTGATGTCTGTCGAATCAGCATTGTGCTCTGTATCGAAGGATGTCAACATAGACGCATGTCGAAGCAAGAGCTGGTGGTGTGGGGGCAGGCCGACGAGGCCGACGCGTGCTGCCCGGGGTTGCTGACCGCCCCGCTGGACGAGGGCCAAGCCGTCGAGCTGGCGAAAGTCTTCAAGGCCCTGGGTGATCCGGTGCGTCTGCGCCTGCTGTCGATGATCGCTTCACGGGCGGGCGGGGAGGTCTGCGTCTGCGATCTGACCCCGGCGTTCGACCTGTCGCAGCCGACCATCTCGCACCACCTCAAGCTGCTGCGGCAGGCCGGGCTGATCGACTGCGAGCGGCGCGGTACGTGGGTCTACTACTGGCTGCTGCCGGAGATGACCGACCGCCTCGCGGGCATCCTGACCCGCCCCGACCGCGCGGCCACGGCGGCCGCCACGTCATGAGCGCCGACGCACCCGGGAAGAGCCCGGCCGGCCGGCTGTCGTTCCTCGACCGCTACCTGGCCGTGTGGATCCTCGCCGCGATGGCCGTGGGACTCGGCCTGGGCCGGCTGATACCCGGGCTCGGGAGCGCGCTGGCCACGGTGACCGTGAGCGGGGTGTCCCTGCCGATCGCGCTGGGTCTGCTCGTGATGATGTACCCGGTGCTGGCCAAGGTCCGGTACGACCGGCTCGACGCCGTGACCCGCGACCGGCGCCTGCTGCTGCCCTCGCTGCTGCTCAACTGGATCGTCGGCCCGGCCCTGATGTTCGCCCTGGCCTGGATCTTCCTGCCGGACCTGCCCGAGTACCGCACCGGCCTGATCATCGTCGGCCTCGCGCGCTGCATCGCCATGGTCATCATCTGGAACGACCTGGCCTGCGGGCACCGTGAGGCGGCCGCCGTGCTGGTCGCGCTCAACTCCCTGTTCCAGGTGCTCGCGTTCTCCGCGCTCGGCTGGTTCTACCTCCAGGTCCTGCCGGGGTGGCTCGGCCTGGACCGGACCCGACTCGACGTGTCCGTAGGGGAGATCACCCGCAGCGTCCTCGTCTTCCTCGGCATCCCGCTCGTGGCCGGCTACCTCACCCGCCGCATCGGCGAGAGGGCCAAGGGGCGTGCCTGGTACGAGGCGAGGCTGATCCCGCGCATCGGCCCGTTCGCCCTGTACGGGCTGCTGTTCACCATCGTCGTCCTCTTCGCCCTCCAGGGCGACGCCCTCACCTCACGGCCCCTCGACGTGGCCCGTATCGCACTGCCCCTGCTCGTCTACTTCGTGCTCATGTGGGCCGGATCCATGCTGCTGGGCAGGGCGGTCGGCCTCGACCACCCGCGCGCCACCACGCTCGCGTTCACGGCCGCGGGCAACAACTTCGAGCTCGCCATCGCCGTCGCGATCGCCACCTTCGGTGCCTCCTCCGGCCAGGCGCTCGCCGGTGTCGTCGGCCCGCTCATCGAAGTGCCCGTACTGATCGGCCTCGTCCACGTCGCACTGTACGCGCGCCGCTACTTCACCGCCCCCACCGCTGTCGCACCGCAGGAAGAGCCCACCCGTGCCTGACACCCCGCCCCGGCCGTCCGTGCTGTTCGTCTGCGTCCACAACGCCGGGCGCTCCCAGATGGCCGCCGCCTTTCTCACCCACCTCGCCGGCGACCACGTACAGGTCCGCTCGGCGGGCTCCGCCCCGGCCGACACGGTCAACCCGGCCGTGGTCGAAGCGCTCGCCGAGGTCGGCATCGACATCGCGGCCGAGGTCCCCAAGATCCTCACCGCACAAGCCGTCCAGGCCTCCGACGTCGTCATCACCATGGGCTGCGGCGACACCTGTCCCGTCTTCCCCGGCAAGCGCTACCTCGACTGGCAGCTCCCCGACCCCGCGGGCCAGGGCGTCGACGCCGTCCGCCCCATCCGCGACGAGATCGAACGACGGGTCAGGGCGCTCATCGGGGAGCTCGCCCCGGAGGGCTGATCGCAGCGGACAGCACAAAGGACCGGGCAGACGACCCGGGCTGTGTCAAAGGCGGCCATACTGCCGACATGGGCACGGACCCGTGGGACGGACGGCACGCCGCACGCGACGGCGCACAGGCCGAGGACAGGCGCGGGCAGGATGCCGATCGGCAGCAACGGATGGCCGACGAGCGGGACCGCACCGCTGACGCCCGCGAGGCCATCGCCGATGAGCGGGAAGCCATCGCCGATCGACGCGAAGCCTCCGCGGATCAGCGGGAAGCCACGGTGAGCGCGTGGCAGGACCAACTCGTCGCCTGGCAGCGGCGGCTGGACTCACGGCGTCGCGCGGCAGGAGATCCGACCCCCGGCGTGCGGGAGCGCTCGTACGAACTGATCGTCCGGTCCCGGGGCCTGCTCGCGGCCAGTCAGGAGCGCCTGGACCGCGTCCAGGCGGCACTGCTCCGCGCGGATGCGACCGACCTGCGGGAACAGGACGCCATCGACCGGGAGACGGATGCCTCCCTCACGCGGATGACCGCGCAGGAGGCGGCGTCACCGCGGAGCCTGGAGACCCTGGCGGACCGGTTCCGGGAGCAGGCCACCGCAGCGGCCGAGGCACTGGCCACAGCCGAGGACGCCCTGGCCGACCGGCACGAACGACATCACCGGGCCCAGCAGGCCGCCGAACACCGCCACCGTGCCGAGCGGGCACGCACCGCGGCCGCCACCCTGCGTGCCCGCCCCGGGCCACGCGAGGGCTAGGGCCGCGCAGCTGCATGGGCAGGTCGGCGGTCCCGGTGAAGTCCTGTGCGCGGGCCGGTGCGGAGCAGTCCGGCAGCGAAAGGGCCCGGCCCTGACCGACGAGAGCGTTGATCGCGACCACGAAGTCGAACACCGCCGGCAGGGCGAAGATGCTCCCCACCATGATCCATCCACCGTCTCGGGGACGACCGCCATGTCGATGCGGAACTGAACGGGTATGCGCCGGTCGTCGGGGCCGAACTGCCACAGGGAACGCCCCTTCGTCCCGGCCGGCCCGATGGTGGCGAACGCAGGGGTACGCCCTCCGGGCCGGACGAGCAGGACGGCTTCGCCGCCCCCTCGACGGGGCGTGGCAGCAGCATGCCCGGACTGTGGCCCCGCGCGTCCGGGCCGCTCGTCCGGACGGCCCAACTATGTGACAGATCATCATTTAAGGTGCGCGCCAATCCACTTAGGCGGACCTTGTGGACGTACGGTCGCCGGAAGATTCCATGACATAGGTGGAGGACCGGCACATGCCCAGACATCGGCACGCCCTGACGCGATGGCCCCTGGGCATCGCGACCGTGCTGAGCCTGTTGTTCGGCTCGCAGGCGGCGGCCGTCCCGCTGGCCCCCGCGGCGGACGACCCCAAGAGCGCCGTCGGCATCACCAAGACCAATGATGCCGACGGCCCCCTGGAGCCGGGCGATTCCTTCACCTACACGATCAACGGTCAGTGCTCCGGCCTCACGGTCGACTGCGTCGACTTCACCGTCACCGACACGCTCCCGGCGGGGCTGGAGGTGACGAGCCTTCCGCAGTCCACCACCACGCGGGACGTCACGTACGACGAGGCGACCCGGCAACTGACCGTCGTCTACAAGCAGCCCCTGCAGAACCCGGCGGGCAAGACCGGCCTGCGGGCCGGGCAGGCGGGCGCCGTCGAGATCGGGATGCGGCTGCCGGCCGACACCCAGGCGGCGGACGGCTCCACCATCACCAACACCGCCGAGGTCTCCGCGGACAACGCGGACCCGAAGGACTCCAGCACGGACGTCACCGTCTCCATCCCGCGCGTGGTCAAGCCGGTGGCCACCAAGACGTGGGAGGACGGTTCGGCGGTCGCGGGCAGCGCAGAGGCGTCCACGATCACGCTGGGCGTGCGCAACAACTCCTCGTCGTCCGCCGAGGTCACCGAGCTGTCGGTGTCCGACACGACCGCGGACACCTTCGAGTACTTCGACTTCACTTCGGCCACGGTGACCGCGTTCCCCAAGGGCGCCGACCAGGCCCACCTGGTGGTCACCACCGCGGACGGCACCCAGCACACCGGCGCCACCATCACCGCCCCCGGCGAACTTCCGCTGCCGGCCGGTGTCGACCCGGGCGACGTGGTCGGCTTCGAGGTCGTCTTCACCAACAGCAACGGCGACCCGCTCCCGTACGACGAAACCGGCGGCACCGTCGAGGTCGCCATGAACCTGCGCGACACCAAGCGCTCCGACGGCTCCCCGCTGAAGCCCACCGACAAGATCACCGTCGACAACTGCGCGACCCCGGCCGTCGAGGAGACCACCGAGGGCGACGTCAAGGGTGACCCGGTCTGCGCCCCCTACGACATCCTGCCGGACATCCTGGTGCTCCAGCCGATCAAGCGGTTCTACCCGGACACCAACGGCGACTTCGGCCAGGACACCGGCGAGCACGCGGTGCTCGGCGAGAACTCACCGGTCAGCACCGAGGTCGACGTGAAGAACGCGTCGCCGTTCCCGGTGAAGTCGATCACCATCACGGAGCCGTCGGCGGACACCACCAGCGAGTTCGACAAGCTCGACGTCGACAAGGTCCGCCTGCGCTTCCCCGACGGGGCCACCGAGGCGAAGCTGACGGTCACCTGCGCAGACGGGTCCACCGAGGAAGAGACCTACACGCAGAACGCGACCTACGAGGTGCCCGAAACCTGCCGGCAGGTCACCAAGGTCGAGGTCACGTACACGGGGGTGGACGACGACGGCAACCCGACCATCAAGGAGGGCGCCACCGCCGGTCTCGACCTGCACGGCACCCTGACCGACGACGTCACCGCGGAGGACCTGCCCTCGGGCACCAGCCCGGGCGTCGACAACTGCGCCGCCTACACGGGCGACGCGGGCCGCACCGACGGCAGTGGCACCGCCTCCGGCGACGCCTGCAAGACGCTGCCGATCGAGGAGCCGAACACCTCGGGCAGCGGAACGAAGGACTCCTCGCAGAACGACATCCCGGCCGACCAGCCGATCACGATGAATCTGAAGGTCACCAACAACGGCAACAAGCCGCTGGTCTCCCCGGTCGTCACCGACCCCACGGCGAACCCGGACGGCTCGCCGTCGACGGCGAACAACCCGTTCGACGTCGTCCAGATCGACTCCGTCACCGTCAGCCCGTCGGACGCGCCGGTCGAGCTGGAGCTGTGGGACCCGACGGCCGGCGGCGGAAGCGGCGCCTGGGTGCCCTACGACGCGAACGACGCCGACCTGCTCGAGCGCGCGAAGGGTGTGCGCGGCAGCTACCAGGGCGAGATGGCGCCGCAGAGCGAGTTCACCCTCACCATCGTCGCCGAGCGGCGTCCGGGTGTTCCCGACGGCACCACCCTGCAGAACTGCTACTCGATCGACGCGGGCGGCGACTACACGCCCGGTGCCCCGGTCTGCGGTCCCTCCATGGACACCGCGCCCGCCTCCGACTCGGCGTCGCTGAACAAGTCGATCAGCCCGGGCACGCTGCCCGAGTACGTGCCGGGCCTGCCGCGCCAGCACGCCGACATGACCCTCACCGTCGCCAACACCGGCAACATGTCCGCCAAGTACCTGCAGATGACCGACCGCGACGAGGACTTCTTCGACGCCGTCGACCTCGTCTCCATCAAGTCCGACCAGATGCCGGCCGGCGCCGACCGCGTACAGATCGACGCCTACGTGAACGGCGCCTGGGTCAACGGCACCCCCGCCTCCTCGGCCGCGCTCCCGGCCGGGGTGAACGCGGGCGACGTCACGGGCATCCGCGCCACCTACTCCTCCACCAGCACCAGCAACGACGGCTATGTCATCAAGCCCGAGTGCGCGGGCCAGAGCTGCTCCGGCATTCTCGTCCTCGACATCAGCCCCCGCGAAAAGCTGCGCTCCACCGGCAAGCCGGTCCCCAGCCACCTGGAGGACACGGTCAGCGGGTCGTTCCTCACCAAGCTGGAGGCCGAGGACAGCCCCAAGGCCATCGACCCGGTCGACGCCACGCTCAACCTGGTCAAGGGCGACCCGGTCATCGACGTCAGCAAGACCCCCGACACCGTCCTGGCCCCCGGCGAGGACGCCCCGTTCTACCTGAAGGTCACCAACACGGGCACCGCGAACGTGCCGGACCTGGTCGTCAAGGACGCGCTGCCGCAGGGCATCGCCTTCGTCGACACGTTCCAGGGCGACGACGGACAGCCGTACAAGATCATCGACGCGAAGGTGCCCGACGGCACCCCGGCCGTCCCCACCCCGGCCTTCACCAAGACCAACACCGGCGACCGGGTCTCCGGCCTCACCTGGGACTTCTCCGAGGACGACGACGGCAAGGCGTGGAACTTCGCCCCCGGCGCCACCTTCACCATCGAGATCCACGTCAGGCTGGAGGCCGGGATCGACGCCGGTGACGTCGTCACCAACACCATGGGCGCCACCTCCTCCGACCCCGACCTCGCCTGCGACGGCACGTCGCAGACCGACGGTGACTTCGGCTCCGGCCTCTACTGCGTGGCCGACGCCACCCTGACCGCGAAGTCCGGCGCCGCGTTCCAGGCCCGCAAGTGGGTCTCCGGCAACGACAGCCTCGGCTGGTACAACACCTCGACCGGCAGGACGGTCCCGGTCGGCGACGACTCCTGCCTGTCCACGACCGACTCGACCGGCCGCCGCTACACGGCCAACCCGTGCATCGCGCTCGTCAACCCCGGCGACCAGTACCACTACCTGATGCGCATCCAGAACGCCGGCACCGAATCCGGCACGGCCCTGCGCATCGTCGACCGCTTCCCCGTCCAGGGCGACAAGGGCGTCCTCCTCGACCAGGACCGCGGCACCGCCTGGGACGAGCGCCCCACCCTCGCCTCCCGCCCGCAGCTCGACGGGCCCGGCACGATGACCACCACGTACGAGAACGACGAGCCCCTGTGCACCGACGACCTCGACATGGGCGGTGCCGGCTCCAGCGCCGACCGATGCCCGTCGGACACCTGGGACGACGCGTACGGCCCGCGGGCCCGGGGAGCGGAGATGCAGCTCACCTTCGCCCCGGCGCTCGCCCCGGGCGGCACCGTGAACATCACCTACGCGATGGACACCCCGCTCGACGTCACCAAGAACGGCGACCCGACCATCGCCTGGAACTCCTACGCCCACAACGAGACCACCGACCGCGCAGGATCCCCGCGCGTCCTGCAGGCCAACGAGCCGATCCAGGTCGGTGTCGCCCTCGCCTACGGCGACCTGAAGCTGGTCAAGCGCCTCGGCGCCCACCCCTCGCAGCTGGACGGGCCGCTCAAGAAGGTCCCGTTCCCGTTCCACGTCACCTGCGTCATCCACCCCCAGGGCGGCCGCGACCGCACCGTGATCGACAAGGACTACCGGGTCTCCGTCGACAAGCCCGTCACCATCGAGGGCATCCCCGCCGGAGCGGACTGCGAGGTCTGGGAGACCTCGGCGCGCGGCGGACAGGCGAACCACACCGCCGACAACCCGGTGCAGGTCACCATCAAGCCCGGCATCGGAAAGACGTCCGTACAAACGGCAGCGGTCACCAACACCTACGAGTTCGGCGCCCTGCAGCTGATCAAGTCGGTCGACGGCGACGCCGCCGACTACGCGGACGGCCGCACCTTCACGGTCGACGTCTCCTGCGCTCTGCCGAACGCGGCCGGGAACGCCAGTGACCTCGTGCTCCACAAGACGTACGAGGTGAGCGCCGACGAGCCCGTCACCATCAAGCCCCTCCCGGTCAACTCCCGCTGCTGGGCCGAGGAAGTGGACACCGGTGGAGCCGCCGAAGCGGTCGTCGACCACGGCTCGGCCGACAACCCGGTGATCATCACGGCAGACGGCGACGCGGCCGTCACGGTCACCAACACCTTCCCCGCCGGACAGATCACCGTCACCAAGCACGTCGTGAACGGCAGCGCTGGACCGTACGCGTTCGAGCTGTCCTGCACCACCGGCCAGGGCGACGTCCCGCTCGCCCCGGGCGACCGGTCCTTCGAGCTGAGCGACGGCGAGAGCCGCACGGTCAGCGTGCCGCAGGGAGCCGAGTGCACCGTCGAGGAGACGGATGTGCCGGGCGGCGACACCGTCACCTACACCGCGTCCGACGGCGGTGACGACGGGCAGGTCGTCGTCGATGACAAGGCGGCGGTCGACGTCACCAACACCTTCGACACGACTCCGGACACGCCTGGCCACCACGACCACGGCAAGGACCACCTGGCCGACACCGGGTCGTGGGACTGGACGGTGATCGGCGCCCTGATCTCGGCACTGGCCCTGGCGGCCGGATTCGCGGTCCGCAGGTTCTCCCGCAAGCGCGTCGCCTGAGTCGTTCCGCACCGAACACGTCGAGGCCCCGGGCAAGTCCATCGCCCGGGGCCTCGACGTATGCCAATCGAGAAACCAGCGTCGAAGCCCGGCAGAAACCGCCCTTGAGGGCCTTCCAGGAGCGTTCTGGAGCGGTGCGGGGCCGTGGCCGGGGTGACCTGCCTGCCCCCCTTCCTCGCGCCCTCACCGTGCCCAACCACTGCCTGGACCATCCCTTTTCGCACCCGCTGAGCTGCGATTACGGCGGTAGTTTTCGTTGCGTTCCCACCCCCCTTTTCACCTGGAGTGCGCCTTGCCCAGTCCTGCCCAGAACACGACGGACACCGAGCACTCCACGCCCGGGCCGGCCGCCCGCACCAAGCTGCTGATCTTCCTTGTCCTGGCCGGGCTGACGGCACTGCCCTCGCTGTCGTCGTACAGCTCACCCTGACGTCATGCCTGGTCGGCATGGCCCTGGGCCAGCTCGTCGTCGGCCCGCTCAGCGACCGGCTCGGCCGCCGACGCCCCCTGCTCACCGGCATGACGCTCTACACCCTCGCCTCCATCGCCTGCTGATCGGCCTGCGCTTCGTCCAGGGCGCCGCCGGGGCCGCGGGCGTGGTCATCGCGCGTGCCGTCGTACGCGATCTGTACGAGGGAGTGGAGATCGCCAAGGTCTTCTCGTCCCTGATGCTGATCTCCGGCGTCGCACCCGTCATCGCCCCGCTCTTCGGCGCCCAGCTCCTGCACGTCACCGACTGGCGCGGCGTCTTTGTCGCGCTGGCCGTGCTCGGCCTGCTCCTGGTGCTGCTCGTCGTACGCAGCCTGCCCGAATCCCTGGAACCCGCCGCACGCCGCCGCCGTGGCGTGGGGCTCGGCGAGATGGGCAAGCTCCTGCGGGACCGGATCTTCGTCGGCTGTCTGATCGCCGCGAGCGGAGCGTTCGCGGCGTTCTTCGCCTACCTCGCCGCCTCGCCCTTCGTCCTCCAGGACCTCTACGGCGCGTCCCCGCAGACCTACGCCCTGCTGTTCGGCCTCAACGCCGTCGGCATGGTCGGCGTCGGCCAGCTCAACGGCCGTCTCCTGGTGGGCAAGTTCCCCGTCCACGCCATCGTGACCGCCGGACTGGCGTTGCTCACCCTCGCCGGCGTGGCCCTGCTCGCCCTCGCCACCGGCCGCCTCGGCACCCCGGGCCTCGCGCCGGTCTGCGTGGTGCTGTTCGTCCTGGTCTCCAGCCTCGGCCTGCTCATCGGCAACGCCAACGCCCTTGCGATGAACCGCACCAAGCACGCGGCCGGCGCCGCCTCCGCACTCCTCGGGGCCTCGTCGTTCCTCATCGGCGCACTCGTCTCGCCCCTCGCCGGCATCTCCGCCGGCGCGACGCCCATGGCCCTCATCCAGACGATCGCCGCAGCCGCCGCACTGACCGGCTTCACCGTCCTGACCCGCGGCCGTCCGGCCGGTGCCGACAGCGAGTGATGCTCAGCAGTACGCCTGCCGGCAGTTGTGCGCCGGACTGCAAAGCAGGCTGGTTGCCCGCACTTCCCCGTGGCTGCCGTGCCGGATCGGCGACCCCGAAAGGGCGGAGCCGCATCACCGACGGTGCGGCTCCGCCCCCGAGGTCAGCGCTGACAGTCACTTCAACGTGACGCAGGCCTTCGTGGTGTAGCCCTTGAACTGCCCGCAGAACTTGGTTCCCTTGGGGAAACTCAGGCCACTGCTGTGAAAGCGCTCGCCCCACTGGGCTTCGTACCAGTGATCGTTGTCCTGCGAGCCGTATGGAGCCTTCCGCCAGGACTTGCCGACGTGAGCCGAACCACCCGGCTTCTTGTACAGCCAGCGGCCGTACTTGGTGCCGATGTGCCTGGACACGTTCTTGTCGATGGCGATCATGCTGATGGCCCGCTTGGTGGTGCCCGCCCTGGGCTGGTAGGTCACGATGATGGCGTAGTTGCCGTTGTGTGCGACTACCTGCTTCTCGGGCGCCGCCTGCGCGGTGGGTGCACTCAGGAGTGCGATGGCGGTGCTGGTGGCAAAGACGCCCGCAGCGATGCCGGCGCGCGTTCGCTTGACTGGTTGCATGGTGATGTCACCCCGTGGTGAAGCATTCGATCTTGGTCAGGGTGCATGCTACGTGCGCCTTCGGCGCAGGACCTTGGGTCAACGCCGAACCGTCGCAGCACCTGAACCGGCTGGTCACATGCGGAAGATCCAGCGTCTTGGGGCAGGTCGCGGGCCGCGAACGTTCACCCGCCATGTGGCACCCGCCGATATCGCCGCCGGGCCCCTGCAAGGGATCAGGCGCGGATAGGGCGTCTTGCCCGGCCGCCGCGACGACTGCTCGGACGCCTGAGGCCGGCCGGAGCCACCGTCGTCCGCTGCCGTTGATGTCAGCGATGGATGTCAGACGACGAGCCTGGACTCGGCTAGGGGCGCCGGTAGGTTCCCGGTCTGTTCTGGGAGGCACTCAGAGGCCGCGTAGTGCCTCGTACAGGTCGCCGTAGGCTTCCCAACAGTCGACGCTGCCGTCGTCGTACAGGCTGCCCATGTACCAGTCGTCGTCATCGACAGGCCTCACGAGACACAGGCTGTGGAACCCGAGAACGATCTCTGGGCGTGGCATCCCGTGGGCCCCATCGACGCTGACCCACTTCACCGGCCGATCGGGGCCCAGGGCGACAGCCGCCCGGTCCCCTGAGACATCGCGGATCTGCTGAAGAGTCCATCCCTGGGGCAGTCGGGCGTCGGCCATCCACGGATGATCTCACCCTGTGGCACGGAAACCGGATGATCAAGCAGCTGGCACGGATGGGGCACGCGGCGACTGAGCGAGAGCGCACAGCAAAAGGCCCGGGTCGATGACCTGGGCCTTGTACAGCCGGTGCCAGCCGAAGCTTTGTCCTTCCTCGGATGGGCTGAGGCCGATCGGCCCGGCAGGCGACCTCTAGGCCTGCTCCACCAGTTCCATCGCGATGGGCGCGGCGGACTCGATCTCGATCGTGGCCGCTTCGTCCTCCTGCAGGGCGTCAGAGGAAGCGTCGACGGGGAGTACGACCAGCCTCGTGTGCGGTCGAGGAAGCCGACCCAGGTCCAAGGGCGGATCGTGGCGCCGGATGTCGACGACACGAACGAGCGTCTCGGGAATGCTGACGCTGCACGAGTCCCCACGGTTCAGGTATTGAGGGCTCGGCTCGGTGCGAAACAGCGTGTACGACCACTCCCACGAGCCAGGGTCGACAGGGAAGGCCACTTGGCCGTTCCATCGGAACCGGGAGTCCGGATCGATCTTCTCCCAGGGCCACTCCACAGAGATGTAGGAGCCCCGAACATCGGCAACTCGCGCGCTCGCCGGCGAGCAACTCACTCTCAGTACATCGCCTACCCGGTAGACCGGTCGACCGACTTCGCGCTTCACCCGCTGTTCCTCACATGTCTGATCCGTATCCGAAGGCTACGGCTGGTTGTTGCCTTCTTCTTGCCCTGGGTCTTGTCGGGGATCTCAGAGGCCTGCGTTGTTGCAGCTCTGGGGGTTGGACGCGGTCGTCTGAGTGGTCGTCATTGGTCGTTGTCGGCCTCCGTTGAGCGACCTCGGACGGCCCCGAGACGGCCCAGACAACGACCCGCTGACCTACGAGCTGATGGGTAGCTCCCGCGCTCGCTGGCGTGCCTGGGCCCGTAGTTCCTTCAAGCGGATGTGGAACGCGTTGTGGCGGTTCGTCGACTGGGACATGTCCACCGAGTGTGGCCACTTCCCGAAAGCCGCCGCTGCCCGCTCGTGACCGTGATTCCCTGTGAGTTCCTGGTCTATCGGGCACGGGTGGGGCACGACCGCAGGCAGGCTCGCGGGCTCAGCACTTCTTCTTCAGCACGTTGTAGAAGTCGTCGGCGAACTCGTCTTCCGACTCCTGCGATGCGTATGACGGGATCTTGATCGGGTGCTGCGGGTCGTGCGCGCGGTATGCCTCGCAGTACTCGGTGCGCTCATCCTTGGTGCTCTTGTACCAGGCGCCTTCCCCGGCCGATCTGGTCGGACGCAGTTCAGGCTTCTCCTGCGCGCAGGCCGTAAGCAGAGTGGCTGACAGGATCGCCACGGTGAGCATGGGCGCGCGCTTCATGATGCCTCCGCAGGATTGAGACCATGATTTTGGGGGCTTGGCCTACGAGGCGGTTTGCTGGTTGAGGCTTCGTGCCCGGTGCACCCCTCAGCCGCCCGTGCGGCCGTCGGACTCCCCGAAGAGCGACAGCGTGAGGTCGCCGACGGGCTCGACGCGATGGTGCGCGCTCGGCGTGCGAAGGACCACAAGGGCACGCCCGAACAGAGCTAGTGGTGCGGCTGTGGTGCGCGCCCCGCCCACGGTCCGGGCAACAAAGAACCCCCGGGTCGATGACCTGGGGGTTTCACATGGAGCGGGTGACGAGAATCGAACTCGCACTCTCAGCTTGGGAAGCTGATGTTCTACCACTAAACTACACCCGCGTAGTACGGCCGCTGAAGCGGCTTTGTACTGGCGGTCACTCTACCTCATGCCGGGTCCCGGGCGCTTGCGCCTCGGGGCCCGGCTGCGTTGTGACGCATGGATGTGACTGCGGGTGAAGGGAGTTGAGGCGTACGGTGGGGGAACCGCCAGAGGGTTGTCCACGGTCGGAGTGCCGCCTGGATCGGCGTCCCTTTCGTCCCGTAATGTGACCCCTCGTCGTCGGTCAGGAAACTGGCCCAATGGCTCGTGGGGAAGGGACTCCGGGACTTTGATGGACTCGATGGAACGCACCGTCGTCCGTTGTGCCGAAGGGCACGTGTTCAGCACCGCTTCGTTCCCGATGCAGCAGGCCGACCGTCTCGGTCCCGGCCGGCTCATCCGGTGTCCGCGCTGTGCTCGACTGCGGCATGCCGTTCCGGTGGGACCTGGCAAGCGGTAACAGGACGGAGCAGGTGAAGCGCGCGGCCCCGCCGATTTAGGCGGGCCCGCGCGCTCTGCGTATCCTCGCTACGTGCTTCTCTCAGACAAGGACATCCGGGCCGAGATCGACGCCGGACGGGTACGGATCGATCCCTACGACGAATCCATGGTGCAGCCGTCCAGCATCGACGTACGCCTCGACCGCTACTTCCGGGTGTTCGAGAACCACAAGTACCCGCACATCGACCCGAGTGTGGAGCAGGCCGACCTGACCCGGCTCGTGGAGCCGGAGGGCGACGAGCCGTTCATCCTCCACCCCGGTGAGTTCGTGCTCGCGTCGACGTACGAGGTCATCACCCTCCCCGAGGACATCGCCTCGCGCCTGGAGGGCAAGAGCTCGCTGGGCCGTCTCGGTCTCGTCACGCACTCCACGGCCGGATTCATCGACCCCGGCTTCAGTGGCCACGTGACGCTGGAGCTGTCGAACCTCGCGACGCTCCCCATCAAGCTCTGGCCCGGGATGAAGATCGGGCAGCTGTGCCTGTTCCGGCTGTCGTCGCCCGCCGAGTTCCCGTACGGGAGCGAACGGTACGGTTCGCGTTACCAGGGACAGCGGGGGCCGACGGCCTCCCGTTCCTTCCTCAATTTCCATCGGACCCAGGTGTGAGCAGCAGCGACATGAGTGACGTGCGCGAGAACCTTACGTACGAGAAGTTCGGCGTCGCCGTGCGCGAGCTCGCCCAGACGATCGCCGACGACGGGTACGAGCCCGACATCGTGCTGAGCATCGCGCGGGGCGGGGTGTTCGTCGCCGGCGGCCTCGCGTACGCCCTCGACTGCAAGAACATCCACCTGGTGAACGTCGAGTTCTACACGGGGGTGGGGACGACGCTGGAGATGCCGGTCATGCTCGCGCCGGTCCCCAACGCCATCGACTTCAGCGACAAGAAGGTGCTCATCACCGACGACGTCGCCGACACCGGCAAGACGCTGAAGCTGGTGCACGACTTCTGCCTCGACACGGTGGCCGAGGTGCGGTCCGCCGTCGTCTATGAGAAGTCGCACTCGCTGGTGAAGTGCGAGTACGTGTGGAAGCGGACCGACGACTGGATCAACTTCCCGTGGAGTGTCGAGGAGCCCGTCGTGAAGCGTGACGGACAGGTGCTCGACGCCTGAGCGGACGCGCTGCCCGTACGGAAGGGGCCCGGCACCGAGACGGTGCCGGGCCCCTGCCGCGTACGGGTGCGTACTAGAACGTGCCGAGCTTGATGATCGACAGCAGGGCGATCAGCTGGATCGCGGACGCCGCGAGGGCCTTCGGCCAGGGCAGGTCGTGGGACTTGGAGACCATGGTCGTGAGCAGTGCGCCCGCGGCCAGCCAGGTCGCCCAGCCGAGGAGCTGTACGAAGCCCTCGTCGCCGCCGAGGAACATGCCGACGATCAGGCGCGGGGTGTCCGTGAGGGACGCGATCAGCATGGACAGGCCGACCGTGGGCTGCCAGGCGCCGTCGCCGCCGAGCTGGCGGGCCAGGGTGTGGGTGACCACGCCGAGGATGAAGAAACTGATGGTGACCGCGACGCCGGTGGTGAGGACGTAGGGGATCGCCGACGAGAGCGTGGCGTTGATCACGTCCTCGCGGGCGCCGTCGAAACCGAAGATCGCCAGCAGTCCGTAGAGGAACGTCACGATGAGGGCCGGGGCCCACATCGCGTAGTCGCGCATCTGGAGGTACGTCGGGGCGGGGCGCAGGACGACCCCGCTGAGCAGCTGCTTCCAGTGCAGACGGGGGCCGACGGGGCCTGCCGCGGCGGAGCCCGCCTGGTAGGTGGCGCCCTGGGTGTACGGGTCCTCGTTCACCGAGAACGCCTGGGTGTGGCCCGGGTTGTTCGCCGCGTACGGGTCGTAGCCGCCCTGCGGGTGCCGCGGCGTGCCGGGGTCGCCGAAGTACTCCGGCTCACCGTGCCCGTTGTTGCTCTGGGGCCACTGCTGCTGGCCCCCGCCTCCGTAGTACTGCGGTTGCCCCTGCGGCGCTTCGCGGTTGTCCCGGCCGCGTCCGTTCCTGAATCCAGCCACGTGTCGAACGTACCTGGTTTCGGCGGGAGGGATGCCGGGCCCGGGGATCCGGGCCCGGCATTGCGGCTGAGCTGTGACATCCCCTAAGGGGCGCCCCGAGGGGATGCCACGGGTGCGTTACGGGGCCAGGATCCCGCCGTACGCGAGCGGTTCGGACGACGCCGGGAGCGTGAGCGTGCGCGGGGAGAAGGCCGTGACGGGGGAGTCGTCCCCGCCGGGCAGCAGCCAGGCGGCGCCCAGCGACGCGTTCTCGCCGGGGGAGCCCGCGACCAGGTCGGCGGTGCCGTCGTGGTCGTAGTCGGCGGCGGTCAGCGCGGCCGCGAAACGGTCGCCCGCCTCCGCGACGCCCGGGACGCCCGACGTGTCCTGCTGGACGCCGACGCCCACGGCCCGGCCGGACGCGTCGAGGACGCCGGCCGGGCTGCCGCGCAGCACCGTGAACGCGCCTGCCTTCGCCTTGCTGCCGATCGCCTCGCCGGGGGCGCCGACGATCAGGTCGTCGCGGCCGTCGCCGTCCAGGTCGGCGACGGCCAGGGCGTCACCGAAACCGTCGCCGGACTCGGCGACGCCGGGCACGCCCGGGGTGTCCTGGTTGAGGGTCTGCTTGCGGTAGCCGAAGGAGCCGCCGGGGCCCGCGCCGTATCGGATGTGGACGCCGCCGCCCTTGGTCAGTTCCTCGGGGCCGCACGGGTCGTCGATGTTCTCGTCGGCGATCTCGCGGCAGTCGCCGAGCGCGAGGTCGTCGTGGCCGTCGCCGTCGAAGTCGCCGACGGCCAGGGCGTTCGCGGCGCCGTTGTCGTTGGCCCAGAACAGCAGCATGCTCTTCTCGTCGGTGTTCCAGCCGTAGAGGAGGACGTGCGACTGGAAGTACGGCTGGCCCTGCTGGTAGTGGGCGACGGCGAGGTCGGTGCGGCCGTCGGAGTCGAAGTCGCCGGTGGCCAGGAGCGGGGCGCGGCCGCCCATGTGGTCGCCGGCGAACGTGGTCGTGGACAGGCGCGGATCGGTGGTGCCGCCGCCCTTGTAGAGCTGGACCTTGTCGGTGGCGCCGATCGCCAGGTCGTTCTTTCCGTCGCCGTCGAAGTCGCCCGCGGCGAGCGACAGCCCGTACTTCCCCCCCGTGTTGATGCCGTCGGCGAGCGGGCGGCCGGTGCCGAAGCCGCCCTTGGCGCCGTGCACGACGGTGACGGTGCCGCCGTCGCGGACTTCGCCGTCCTCGCCGGGGACGCCGACGACCAGGTCGGTGCCGCCGTCGCCGTCGATGTCGGCGGCGGTCACGGAGGCCCCGAACCGGTCGCCCGCCTCGGGGACGCCCGGGACGCGGGCACTGTCCTGGCTGATCCGGACCGAGCCGTGGGAGCCGACGCCCTTGGGTCCGCCCCAGACGACGTTCACGTACCCGGCACCGGCCTTGCCGGAGACCGTCGCCGAGGGCAGGCCGACGGCGAGATCGGGGTAGCCGTCGGCGTTGAAGTCGGCGGTGGGGGCGGCGGGTTCGGGCGTGGCGGCGAGGGCGGGGGTGGCGGCGAGCGCCGTCGCCGCGAGGGCCGTCGCGGTGGCGAGGGCCAGCGGGACGGTGCGGTGGAGTCGTGACATGGGAGCTCCAGCTCGTCTGGGGGAGAGGGGTGTCGGGTGCCGGTGGTTACTGGAGGAAGGCGCTGACGGGAAGCTGGTTGAACTCCGTGACGCCCGCCGTGGTGATCCCGGTCGTCGCGCCGGGCAGCCGCAGCGAGTCGTAGCCGCCGGAGACGAAGAGATCGGCCTTCTTGTCCCCGTCCGTGTCGCGCAGGCGCACGTCGCCGCCGAAGCTGTCCCACTCCTCCAACGCGCCCGGCACGCCGGGGCTGTTGCGGGCGAACCACTGGGAGCCGGTACCGGACAGGCCGCTCGCGCGCCCCTTGAAGAGGTGGACGCCGCCCGCGGTCTTCTTGCCGTCGATCGCCTCGTTGGGGACGCCGACGGCGAGGTCCGCGTAGCCGTCGCCGTTGACGTCGCCGGCCGAGACGACGGTGCCGAAGCTGTCGTAGTCCTCCGGTGTACCGGCGACGCCGCTCGACGCCTGGGTGATGCGGGTGTCGCCGGCGGGTCCTGACGAGGAGCCGTACCAGACGGTGAGGCGGCCCTTGTGCTTCGAGTACATCTCGGTGCCGATGGCGATGTCGCCGTAGCCGTCCTTGTCGAAGTCGGCGATGACGCCGTCGCCGCCGCGTTCACTGCTGCCGCCGTTGCCGGACTGCGACTCCAGGCGCAGGGTCTTGCCGGAGGTCAGTGAAGAGCTGCCGCCCTTGATGAACCAGGCGTCCGATGCGATGTACGACGGGGTGACCACGTCGCCGATGATGGTGAGGTCGGTCTTGGAGTCGCCGTTGACCTTGCCCGCGATCAGGGCCGTCGCGTAGAACGACGACGTCTTGTCGAGCTTGGTGACCGCGCCGGTGCGGCCGGAGCGGGTGAACGGGCCGCGGTAGACGTACGTGACGGCGCCGTTGACGACGGCCAGGTCCTGCTTGCCGTCGCTGTTGAAGTCGCCGGTCGCCAGGTCCTTGCCCATGGCGTTCCACGAGTCGGGGTTCTTGTTCGCCAGGGTCGTGCCGGTCTTCAGGCCCGATGCCGAGCCCCACAGGATCGTCACCGCGCCCTGGCCGACGCCGTGCGAGCCCTTCTCGTGGGTCGCCGACACGGCCAGGTCGCCGTATCCGTCGCCGTCGAAGTCGGCGGCGGCCCGCACCTCGCCGAACATGTCGTCGGCCTCGTCGGCGCCGGGCACTCCGGCGCTCGCCTGGCTGATGCGCCGGGTCGTGGTGCCGGGGCCGTCCGCCGTGCCCAGCACGACGGCGACGCTGCCGCCGCCGTTGCCGCTGTAGCCGGCGTAGGCGTAGTCGCGGTACCCGTCGCCGTTGAAGTCGTCGGCGTACTTGGCGGGGGCGGCCGTCGCGGGGCCGGCCGGGAGTGCCAGGGCGCCGGATGCGGTCAGGGCCGCGGCGAGGAGGAGGACGCGCTTGCGCATGGGTGACTCCGTGTCTGGGGAACGCCCGGTCCGGTGCTCCGCCGAGCACCGGACCGGGCGGTGAACTGCACTGAGATACGCGTCAGTTGGCGGCGTTCGCGCCGAACTGCGGGTAACCGTCCGTGCTCACGCCGGCCGCCGTCGTGGAGATGCCGCGCGAGCCGGTCGTGGTGATCTTCGTGCCGTCGGACGGCAGGTAGGTCAGCGCGCCGTTGCCGTCGTTCTCGCCGAGGGCGCCGACGGTGAGGTCGGACTTGCCGTCCTTGTTGACGTCGGTGAGCTTGACCTCGCTGCCGAAGTAGTCGTACGCCTCGTCGTCGCCGGGGACGCCGGGCGTGGACTGGGCGAGGAACTGGGTGCCGGAGGTGGTGTTGATGCCGTCCGGGGAGCCGTAGAGGACCGTGACGGAACCGGTGTTGACCACGGACGGGCTGCCGAGGTTCTCGCCGGAGGCGCCCGCGACCAGGTCCTGGTAGCCGTCGCCGTTGATGTCGCCGAGGGAGACCTCACCGCCGAACCAGTCGCCGCGCTCGGAGGAGCCGGGGACGTTGCCGGTGTTCTGGTCGACGTCGACGGACCCGGTGGGGCCGGAGGGCGAGCCGTACAGGATGTGGACCTGGCCGCCGGTGACGGACTCGGGCACCGAGGGCTCCGAGGAGCCGGACTTTGCCGGGTCCCAGTCCTGGCCGGTGACGATGTCGCCGAAGCCGTCGCCGTTGATGTCCCCGATGCCGGTGATGACACCGCGCTTGAGCTGCTTGGCGCCGCTCGTGGTCAGGCCGGAGGCGGAGCCGGGGAGGTAGTAGTTGGTGTTCCAGCCGTACCCGCCGTCGTTCTCGTAGCCGTCGACGACGAGGTCGGTCTTCTTGTCGCCGTTGACGTCACCGGCGGTGAGGATGAGCGGGCCCGCGTCGCCGCCGCTCATGATGTTCGGCTTGACGGTGTAACGGCCGCCTGCGGTACCGGACTTGGAGATGCCGCGCTTGAAGACGTAGATGGTGCTGGAGGACGAGCCGACGGCCAGGTCCTCGGTGCCGTCACCGTCGAAGTCGCCGGCGGCGAGGGTCTTGCCCCAGCGGTCGTGGGAGGAGGCGGCCGGGTCGGCGATCGTGGTGCCGCCGGACAGGCCGGACGTCGAGCCCCACAGGATGGCGACGGTGCCCCCGTTGGTGTCGGTGCCGACCTTCTCGTGCTCGGCGGCGACGGCCAGGTCGTCGAAGCCGTCGTGGTTGAAGTCGCCGTAGGCGGTGTTCCAGCCGAACGAGTCGCCCGTCTCCGCGCTGCCCGGGACGCCGGTGGTGTTCTGGCTGATGGTGGTGCGCTTGGTGGAGGTGATGCCGCTGGCCGAGCCGTACAGGGCGACGACCTGGCCGGCCTGCTTGTGTCCGGCGACCGTGGCGTAGCCGGCGGCGAACGCGACGTCGCCGAAACCGTCGCCGTTGAAGTCCGCCTCGTGGTGCTGGACGGAGTCGGCGGCCCCGGCCGTGCCCGCGGACACGGCGAGCAGGCCGCCGGTCAGCGCGGCGGCCACCGCCGTCGCCGTGGCGAGGCGAAGGCGGGTCGGGGACGGAGCGGGGATGCGTCTGTGCTTGGGCATGGGCTGAGCTCCTGCGGCAGGAAGGGGATGTCTGGCGGACATCCCGCGTCGATGAGATGCCGGACCGCGGGTGTTTGCCGGGAGTTGTCCCGGACATGACCCGCCGTTCGGCGAACAGGAGACTCGTCGGGGGGTGCAAGGGTTGTACGGAAACTTCGGGGAAATCAGGGGCTGATGGGGCGGGCGGGCGATAGATGCCGGTAGTTCCGGAAAGACCCGGACCCGCCCCCGGGAGGGCCTAGGGGGCGAAATCGACCGTGGAGAAGGTGAGGCGCGGCTTGTCGGTGAGGAGGGCGGAGGTCCGTGCGCCCGGCAGCACCACGACGGTGTCCTTGCCCGCCGCCGAGTCGGTGGTGCGCTGGAGCACCACGTCGTCCCGCCCGTCCCCGTCGAAGTCCGCGACCGCCACGACCCGGCCCGCGCCCGGTGTGCCCGGCACGACGCGGGAGCCGGAGCGGACCAGGTGCGCGGTCGTGCCGCCCGAGACGACCAGGTCGGTGCGGCCGTCCCCGTCGAGGTCACCCGCGTCGAGCGTGGTGCCGGACACCTTGAGGGCGGCGCCCGCGCCCACCTTCAGCCCCGCCGCGGTCAGGACGGCCGCGCTCTTCGCCGGGGCGGCGCCGAACCGGCCGAACGCCACGTCCGTACCCGCCGGGTAGGCCGCGCCGGGCGCGCCCGGACCCTTCGGGCCGCCGAGGACGACGGCCGAGCGGGCGGTGCCGTTGTGGGCGCGGACCAGGACGTCGTCGGCGCCGTCGCCGTTCAGGTCGGCGGCCGGGCCCGCCGGAACGTTTCCGGCGGCCTGCGCGAGGCGGGCCGTGCCGCGGGGCGCGCCCGCGCGGGTGAACGGGCCGGGCAGGAAGGTGAGGCGGCCGTCGCTCGCGTGCACCACGAGGTCGTCCTTGCCGTCGCCGTCGAAGTCGCCGCAGACCGGCTGGTCCGGCCAGTCGTTGCCGAAACGTGCCTGCGCCGGGATGCGCAGCTTCACGCCCTTGCCGGAGATGCCGGTGGGCGAGCCGAAGAGGATCTGCAGCGGCACGGGCGGCTGGCCCTGGCCGTCGTAGGGCGGGTCCGTCGACACGACGAGGTCGGCGAACCCGTCGCGGTCGAGGTCGCAGCTCGCCTCGGAGCTGAACGCCGCCGGCGTCTGCCCCTTCGTCTGCGCCGCGTACTTCGCGGGCGACAGCACCTGCCGGGTCGCCGGGTCGAGCCCGTGCCCCTTGCGCCCGTACACGATCCCGATCCCCGCGTCGTCGCCGAGCCCGTCGTGGGCCAGATCGTCGAGTACGAGGTCGGGGGCGCCGTCACCGTTGAAGTCGGACGCCACCTTGCTGCCGGTGCCGCGCGGGACGGGACGGTCCGCCCGCGCGTCCTTGCCGGTCAGGGCCACGGGGCTGTGCGAGGCGGAGCCCGCGGCGGGCTCCGTGCCGCCGCAGCCGGTGAGTGCGGCCGTGAGCAGTACGGCACCGCTCAGCCCCGCCACGCCCTTGCGCAGAGCCGTGCCCCGTCCGCAACTTTCTCTGCCCGCCATCAGCAACGACCCCGTCCACCTCATGAGTTCACAACCTGCACATGATGGCGCCCGCGGGGCGTGGCGTTAAGGGGCACGAGATGCCGCGTTCGTCACGCCCCGCGCGCCGGGGCGTCAGCGCAGGGTCGTGCCGAACGCGATGCCCGCGCCGGGCAGACCGACGTCGGCGCCGTTGAACGAGGTGATCCTCGCCGTCGTCACGAACGGGTCGGCGCCGCGCAGCACCCACACCGCGCCCGCGTCCATCGTCGTGCGGATGTCCTCACCGGACGCGGCGATCTCCAGGTCGGCGCGCTTGTCGCCGTTGATGTCCTTGAAGGCGAGGGTGGAGCCGAACGCGTCGCCGGGCTCCGGGGCGCCGGTGACGCCGGGGGTGGCCTGGTGGTAGGCGCGGCCGCCGCTCTCCACGTAGCCCTTGCGGCCGTCGAGGACGGTGACCGAGCCGGTGCCCCTGACGCCGTCGACCGTCTCGCCGGGGGCGCCGATCGCGATGTCGGCGCAGCCGTCGTCGTTCATGTCGCCGACGGCCACGGACGCCCCGAACCGGTCCTCGGGCTCGGTGACCCCGGGCACGTCCTCGCTGTTCTGGGTGACCTTGCCCATGCCCTCCATCTCGTCGGTGAAGACGGCGCCGCCGCCGTAGATGACCCAGACCGAGTTGTCCTCGGGCTGCCCGGTGACCAGGTCGGGGATGCCGTCGCAGTTCACGTCGCCGGTGGCGGCGGCGCCGGTGGTGGAGCCCAGGAAGCTCCCGTCGAGCCGGCCCGAGTGGTAGCCGATGTCGCCTGGCCCGCCGTCCACCCAGCCCGTGTACGCCGAGCCGTCGGCGTTCTTGCCGTACAGGACGTACGTGTACGTCTCGCCGACACCGGCGCCGTGGATCTGGAGCGCGGTCTCGCCCTCCAGGGTCACGCCCTCGGGGATGAAGTCGACCTCGGGCGCGTACGCCGACGCGGGGGTGCCGTCGCCGTACCACCACCAGTTCTTGGCGCTGACGACGGACAGCTGCTCCCAGTCGTCGCCGTCGAGGTCGACGAAGACCGCGCCCTCGCCGAAGCGTTCGTCGTCCGCCGTCGGCGCGTGGTAGACCTGCGCGCCCTTGGTGAAGGGCTTGGTGCCGCCCCAGACGACGGTGACGGAGCCGCTCGCCCAGTCGGCGACCTGTTCGCCGGGAGCGCCGATGATGAGGTCGGTGTAGCCGTCGTGGTTCACGTCGCCGCTGGTGACGTTCTCGCCGAACTCGTCCTCGGGCTCGGTGGCGCCGGGGACGCCGGGGGTGGCCTGGGTGATGGTCACGGACCGGGCGGGTCCCACGCCGGAGGCCGAACCGAACGTCACCGTCACGGAGTTGGTCTTCGGGGTGCCGATCGCCAGGTCCCGGTAGCCGTCGCCGTTGTAGTCGTCCTTGAGGGCGGTCGCGGCGGAGGCGGTCCCCGCCAGGGGGAGGGTGAGGCCGCCCGCGGTGAGGGCGGCCACCCCGGCGGCGACGGCCAGTTTCCGGATACGCACGGTCAACTCCGTTGGGGTGAGGGGATGCTGTGCTCTGTGTTCACCGGTGTGACGGCTGGGGTTCGGTGAATGGTTGTACGGGGTGGGCGGCGGATTCTGTTGTCGGGTGCGGGTGGGTGGGGCTTCTCGCGCGACCAGCCCCCACCGGCCCGCACCCGAGAACGACGCACCGCCCCCAACGGCCCCTAGTCGTCCACCGCCGCCCCGAACCGCGCATCCTGGGCCGGAGCGGCCAGCGACCCCGCTCCGTAGGTCCAGGAACCCGACGCCGTGATCCCGCCGGAGCCCGCCGAGAAGACCCAGACCACGCCGTCGTTCGTGTTCTCGCCCGGCGCCGCCGCGAGCAGCCCGAAGCGGCCGTCGTCGTTCGGGTCGGTGAAGGACACCTGGGCGCCGAACTTGTCGCCCTTCTCGGCGGCGCCGGGCACGTCCGCCGAGTCCTGGTTGACGTCCCGTGCGCCGCTCGCCGTCAGGCCGTCGGCGGAGCCCCGCAGGACCCAGACCGCGCCCGCGTCGGCGACGGTGCCGATGTCCTCGCCGGGCGCGCCGACGGCGACGTCGGCGAACCCGTCGCCGTTCGTGTCGCCGACCGACAGGTCCCCGCCCCAGCGGTCGCCCCGCTCGTGGGCGCCCGGTACCCCGGGGCTGTCCTGCGTCCACCGGTCGGCCTCACCGGCGGGGCCCGCGTCCGAGCCGTAGTACACGCCGATCATGCCTCCGGCGACGGACTCGCCGCCCTCGTCGGGGCCCTGCGGCTCGCCGGTGACCAGGTCGTCCTTGCCGTCGCCGTCGATGTCCCCGGAGGCGACGACCGGGCCGCCGCGCAGCGCGAGCACGGGCAGCGGGTCGGCGTCGGAGGCGGTGCCCGGCAGGACGTAGGACCAGCCGTGGCCGCTGTCGTCGTCCACGGAGATGCCGGAGACGACGAGGTCGGCGAAGCCGTTGGCGTCGTAGTCGCCGGTGCTCAGGTTCGTCGGCCGGATGCCCGGCGGCTCCTCGGCCGCGGAGCGGGCCTTGGGCGCCTTGTGCGCGAAGTCGGTTCGGGAGTGCCGCACGAGGTTCTTGCCCGAACCGCCCGGGGCGCCCTTCGCGGCGGGCGCCGCCTCGTACCGGAAGATCGCGAGGCCCACCGAGTCGAGGACGGCGAGCAGGTCGCCGTCGCCGGTGTCGGTGAAGCGGGCCGCGGCGAGCGCGGAGCCGAAGCGGCCGCCCTTGGCGGGCTCGTCGGCCTCCAGGCCCGTACTGGCGCTGCCGGTCAGGCCCTTGGGCGTGCCCCACAGGACGACGCCGCCGCCGGAGTCGGCGAGGGTGCCGAGGTCCTCGCCGGGGGAGCCGACGATCGCGTCGTCGTAGCCGTCGCCGTCGAGGTCGCCGGTGGCGACGGCCTGGCCGAACGCGTCGCCGGCCTCGGCGGCCCCGGGCACTCCGGTGGTGTTCTGGCTGATGACGGCGGAGCGGGACGTGCCCATGCCGCTCGCGCCGCCGTACTGGACGGTGACGAGACCGGCCCCGGCGCGGCCGCCGACGGTGGCCCCGGGGGCGCCGACGAGGACGTCGTCGTAGCCGTCGCCGTTGAAGTCGGTGTTGCGGTCGTTCGCCCGGGTGCCGCCGGGACTGCCCGCGTACGCGGACGGGGCGGCGGCGATGCAGGTACCGGCGAGGAGGAGGAATGAGGCCGCGGCGACGGCGGCCGTACGGTTCTTGCGCACGAGCGGCTCCTGAAGCGAAGGAAGGCCGGGCAGCGCGGGGGTATGGCCGGAAAGGGCCCGTTCCTTGTCCGACGCCCCGTTCGACACGGGATCAGGCGCAAGGGTTGTACGGGACGGGACAAGCGAAAGGGCACCCCGTCGGAACGGGGTGCCCTCAGTGACGTACGAACTCGCCTATGAAAGAGGCTACTTCACGGGCTCGGGCTCCGGCGCGTCCTCGGTCTCCGTCTCGCCCGCCGGGTCGGCGGGCGTCTTCACGGAGTCGAGCAGCAGCTGGGCCACGTCGACGACCTGGACGGACTCCTTGGCCTTACCGTCGTTCTTCTTGCCGTTGACCGAGTCGGTCAGCATGACGAGGCAGAACGGGCAGGCGGTGGAGACGATGTCGGGGTTCAGCGACAGGGCTTCATCAACGCGCTCGTTGTTGATGCGCTTGCCGATCCGCTCCTCCATCCACATCCGCGCGCCGCCGGCGCCGCAGCAGAAGCCGCGCTCCTTGTGGCGGTGCATCTCCTCGTTGCGCAGGCCCGGGACCTTGCCGATGATCTCGCGCGGCGGCGAGTAGATCTTGTTGTGGCGGCCCAGGTAGCACGGGTCGTGGTACGTGATGATGCCCTCGACCGGGGTGACCGGGACGAGCTTGCCCTCGTCCACCAGGTGCTGCAGCAGCTGCGTGTGGTGGATGACCTCGTAGTCGCCGCCGATCTGCGGGTACTCGTTGCCGATCGTGTTGAGGCAGTGCGGGCAGGTGGCGACGATCTTCTTGGCCGTCTTCGGCTTCTTCGACTCGTCGGTGACCTTGCCGTCGTCGTCGTACTCCTCGCCGAACGCCATGTTCAGCGCCATGACGTTCTCCTGGCCGAGCTGCTGGAACAGCGGCTCGTTGCCGAGGCGGCGGGCGGAGTCACCGGTGCACTTCTCGTCGCCGCCCATGATCGCGAACTTGACGCCCGCGATGTGGAGCAGCTCCGCGAAGGCCTTCGTGGTCTTCTTGGCGCGGTCTTCGAGTGCGCCCGCGCAGCCGACCCAGTAGAGGTACTCGACCTCGGTGAGGTCCTCGATGTCCTTGCCGACGACCGGCACCTCGAAGTCGAGCTCCTTGAGCCACTCCAGGCGCTGCTTCTTCGCCAGGCCCCAGGGGTTGCCCTTCTTCTCCAGGTTCTTGAGCATCGTGCCCGCCTCGGACGGGAACGCGGACTCGATCATCACCTGGTAGCGGCGCATGTCGACGATGTGGTCGATGTGCTCGATGTCGACCGGGCACTGCTCGACGCAGGCGCCGCAGGTGGTGCAGGACCACAGGACGTCCGGGTCGATGACGCCGTTCTCCTCGGCGGTGCCGATCAGCGGGCGCTCGGCCTCCGCGAGGGCGGCGGCGGGCACGTCCTTGAGCTGCTCCTCGGTCGCCTTCTCCTCGCCCTCCATGGACTTGCCGCCACCGGCGAGCAGGTAGGGCGCCTTGGCGTGCGCGTGGTCGCGCAGCGACATGATCAGCAGCTTCGGGGAGAGCGGCTTGCCGGTGTTCCAGGCGGGGCACTGCGACTGGCAGCGGCCGCACTCGGTGCAGGTGGAGAAGTCGAGCAGGCCCTTCCAGGAGAAGTGCTCGATCTGGGAGACGCCGTAGACGTCGTCCTCGCCCGGGTCCTCGAAGTCGATCGGCTCGCCCTTGGAGGTCATCGGCAGCAGCTCGCCGAGCGAGGTCTCGCCCTTGGCATTGCGCTTGAACCAGATGTTCGGGAAGGCGAGGAAGCGGTGCCAGGCGACACCCATGTCGGTCTTCAGGGCGACCGTGATCATCCAGATGAAGGAGGTCGCGATCTTCAGGCCGGCGAAGAAGTAGGTGAGGTTCTGGAGCGTGGAGACGTCCAGGCCCTCCAGCGCGTTCACCACCGGGTACGAGATGAAGAACGAGGACTCGTAGCCGTCCACGTGGTGCTGGGCGCCTTCGAGGGCGTGCAGCATGAAGATGCAGACGCCGACGATGAGGATGACGGCCTCGACGAAGTACGCCTGGCCGAAGTTGGAGCCGGCGAAGCGGGACTTGCGGCCCGGCTTGTTCGGCTTGCTCAGCTGGCGGATGACGATCAGGACGAGGATGCCGAGGACCGTCATCGTGCCGATGAACTCGACGAAGACGTTGTACGGCGCCCACTCGCCGATGACCGGCAGCAGCCAGTCGGCCTGGAAGAGCTGGCCGATGGCGTTGACGATCGTCAGCAGCAGCGAGAAGAAGCCCACCGCCACGAACCAGTGCGCGACACCGACGACGCCCCAGCGGTTCATCCGGGTGTGGCCGAGGAACTCCCTGGCCACGGTGACGGTGCGCTGGACGGGCTCGTCGGTGCGGGTGCCCGCCGGCACGTTCTGGCCGAGCCGCATGAAGTTGTAGATCTGCAGGACGGCGCGCGCGAACAGGGCCACGCCGACCACGATCAGAACCAGCGACACGATGATCGCGGCGAGTTGCATTTGGGGGCTCCTCGGGCCTGCGAGGTGGTCTCTTCGTTGACGTACGAGTGATTACTAAGCGGTAACTTATGCAGTCCGTCTGAGACTACCCACTTACGCGGTCGCAATGTAGTCGGCCCGGTGGTGATCTGCGTCGCTGAGGCAACCCTCAGATCACGGTGTCACACCGTTCGCCGCGCGCGCCAAAGCAGATCGTGTTATTCGCCCCATATTTGGACATAACGGAATACCTTATGTAGGGCTCCGGACGGGCGTGCCCCACCGGTGTCACCCCGATACCGCAACTCACCGAGGGGCCCACGATGACCACATCCCTGACGTACCTGGTCACCGGCGGCGCAGGCTTCATCGGCTCGCACCTGACCGACGCGCTGCTCGCCCAGGGCCACACCGTCGTCGTCCTCGACGACCTGTCCATCGGTGACCGCGGCAACCTCGCCGCCGCCTGGCCCGACCCGAGGCTGCGCTTCGTCCGCGGCTCGGTCCTCGACGCGCGGCTCGTCGACGAGCTGACCGCCCGCTGCGACGCGGTGGTCCACCTGGCCGCGGCCGTCGGCGTCCGCCGCGTCGTCGAGCAGCCGCTCCGCTCCTTCGCCACGAACGTGCGCGGCACCGAGCACGTCATCGAGGCCGCCCACCGGCACGGCCGCAGGCTGCTGCTCGCCTCGACCGCCGAGATCTACGGCAAGAACAGCGCGGGCCCCGTCGCCGAGACCGCCGACCGGATCCTCGGCCAGACCACCGTCGCCCGCTGGTCGTACGCCACCGCCAAGGCCGTCGACGAGATCCTCGCGCTCGGCCACCACCGCGAGCACGGCCTGCCGGTGACCGTCGCCCGCCTCTTCAACACCGTCGGGCCGCGCCAGTCGGCCGCGAACGGCATGGTCCTGCCGCGCCTCGCCGCGCAGGCCGTCGCCGGTCAGCCGCTCACCGTGTACGGCGACGGCACCCAGCGGCGCTGCTTCACCTACGTCACCGACGTCGTCGACGCGCTGCTGCGCCTGCTCGCCCACCCGGGGGCCGACGGCGAGGTCTTCAACGTCGGCAGCGCCGAGGAGACCACCATCGCCGACCTGGCGGGCCTCCTCGTCGAACGCTCCGGCTCCGCCTCGCCGCTCCGCTTCGTCCCGTACGAGGAGGTGTACGCCGACGGCCACGGCTTCGAGGACGCGGCGCGGCGCGTCCCCGACACCCGCAAGCTCCGCGAGCTGACCGGCTGGACACCCCGGGCGGACCTCCTGGACATCGTCGACGCGGCGCTGCTCGACGCGGGCGGCGGGACGCCGGGGCCCGTGACCGCGCCGTCCGCCTCGCCCGCCGTCCCGGCCAGGGTCTGACCGTGCTGTACGGGATCGCCGCCGCGGCGACCGCGCTGCTGCTCGCCGCCGCCCTGACCACCGCGCTGCGGGCGCTGGCGCCGCGCACCCCCCTCGGCGCCGCCCGGCCCGGCGGGCGGCGGGCGGCGCGGAACCGGAACGCGTCGCGCCTCGGCGGCGTCGCCGTGGCCGGGGCCACCGGCCTCGTCGCGGGGACGGGGGCCGCCACCGGACTCGTCCCGCTGGGCTCCACCACGGGCACCCTGCTGCTCGCCGCGGGCGCCGTCGCCCTGCTCGGCCTGCTCGACGACCTGCGGCCGATGGGGGCGCGGGCCCGGATCATCGTGGAGGCGGGGGCGGCCAGCGTGGTGGTGCACGGCACCCACCTCGGCTTCCTGACCGGCGCGCTCGCGGTGCTGTGGATCGTCTTCGTGACGAACGCCTTCAGCCTGCTGGACCACTCCGACGGCGCGATGGGCGTGGTGGGCGTCATCACCGCGCTCGGCCTGTGCGCGTGCGCCGGGGCGGAGGGCCTCGGCCCGCTCGCCGTCGTCCTCGGCCTGCTCGCCGCCTCGCTCACCGGGTTCCTGATGCACAACTGGCATCCGGCCCGCGTCACCCCGGGCGGCTGCGGCTCCCTGTTCACCGGGTTCCTGGTGGCCTGTGCTGCCCTGCTGGTGAACGCCGGGCACGAGGCGCCCGAGGCACCGGCCGCGCTGTTCGCGCTGACCGTGGTCGTCACCGCCGACATCGTGCTGGTGGTGGTCTCCCGGCGGCGGGCCGGACGCGGGGTGCTGCGCGAGGGCACGGACCACATCGCGCACCGGTTGCGCCGGCTCGGGCTCACCGCGCCCGGGGCGGCGGTGGTGCTCGGCGCCGCCGCCGCGCTCGGCACGACCACGGGGGTGCTGCTGCACCGCGGGGCCGTCGGGGCGTCGCTGGTGTGGTGGCTGGGCGGGGCGGCGCTGGTGGCGGTGGTGCTGCTGCTGCGGGTGCCGGTCTACGGGGGCCGCAGACGGGTGCGCAGGGCCGAGGCCGAGCGGGTCGACCTGTTGAGGGCCGACGCCTGAGGCACACCCCGCCCGGCGCGGGGGCCTTCCCGTCCACGTACACGCAAGGGAGCAGACGCATGATGACCTTTGGCCGGATGCGGGAGCTGGTACGGCAGCTCGCCCAGTGGGAGATCGACCTGGTGCTCGACTCCGGCGGGCAGGACGGCGGCTTCGGGCGGGCGCTGCGGCGCTGCGGCTACCGGGGGCGGATCGTCTCCTTCGAGCCGTTCGGCGGGCCCCGGGCCGGGGTGCGCCGGGCCGCCGCCCGTGACCTGGACTGGCGCGTGCTGCCGTACGCGCTCGGCGACCGGGACGGCACGTGGATGCGCCGCCTCGACGGGGTCTGGGAGGACGTCGTGGCGCCCGGGGAGCGGGTGCTGCTGCAGGTGGACCAGGAGCCGGAACTTCCCCAGGTGCTCGCCGGAGCAGGGGAGTTCGGCGGTGATCTGACCCTCGTGCGGTGCGGTGTCGCGCGTGAGGCGGCGTTCGCATGAAAGTCGCGCTCGTCCACAGCTTCTACGGCGCCGCCGGACCCGGCGGCGAGAACGAGGCCGTCCTCGACCAGGCCGCCGCCCTCGGCCGCGCGGGCCACGAGGTGCGCCTCGTCGCCGCCCGCACCGACCACCTGCAGAACGCGCCCTGGTACGCGGCCCGTTGCGCCGTCACCGTCGCCACCGGGCACGGCCGCAGCCCGCTGTCCGCGCTGCGTGCCTTCGCGCCGGACGTGGTGCACGTCCACAACCTGTTCCCCAACTTCGGCCGCTCCTGGGCCGCCGAGTGGACGGGACCGCTGGTGGCGACCCTGCACAACTACCGTCCGCTGTGCGCGGCCGCGGTCCTGTACCGGGACGGCGCCCCGTGCACCCGGTGTCTCGACGGCGACCGGTGGGCCGGCGTGCGGCACGGCTGCTACCGGGGGTCACGCCTTGCCACGCTGCCGCTCGCGTGGGCCCAGCGGGGCGGGGTGCGCGAGGACCCGCTGCTGCGGCGCGCCGATCGCGCGGTCGTGCTGTCGGAGCCGAGCCGGGACACGTACGCGCGGGCCGGGATGCCGGCCGAGCGGCTGGCGCTCGTCCCCAACTTCGTCCCCCTGGCGGACGGTTCGGCGACCACGGCCGAGGACGCCTGGGTGTTCGCCGGACGGCTCACCCCCGACGAGGGCATCCTCGACCTGCTGCGCCGCTGGCCCGCGGGACGGCGCCTGGACGTCATCGGCGCGGGACCGCTGGAGCGCGCCTGCCGCGCGGCCGCGCCGCCGTCCGTGCGGTTCCTCGGCGCGGTCGGGCGCGACGCGCTGCGCACCGCGCTGCCCGGGTACCGCGGACTCGTCCTGCCCGGCCGCCGGCCCGAGGGCGTGCCGCGCGTCTACGCGGAGGCGCTGGCCGCCGGGGTGCCCGTGCTGGCCTTCGAGGGGACGTCCCTGCCGCACGTCGTGCGCGCCGAGGGGACCGGCACCGTCACCGCCCGGGACGCCTCGCTGCCCGCCGCCCTGGGCGCCGCCGAACGGATCTTCCCCACGCTGCGCGAGCACTGCCGGGCGGTCCACGACAAGCGGTACGGGGAGACGGCGTGGGTCGAGCGGACCGAGCAGCTCTACACCGCCCTGACCCGGTCCGCGGAGCGCGCGTGACGCAGCGGACCCGTGCCGCCGTCGCCGACGGCTTCCCCGGCCCCCGCCGCGTCCGTGCCCTGGCGGCGGCCCGCGACCGGGTCACCGAGGGCGAGGTGCGGCGGCTGCGGGCGTGGCACGGGCTCACCCCCGGGCTCACCGGCCTGTACCTCGGCGGCCTCGACGCCGGACGCACCCCGTTCCTGCTCGCCGCGGCCGACGCGCTCGCCGCCCGGCTGCCCGGGTTCCGGCTGCTCGTCGCCGGGGACGGTCCGCGGCGCGCGTCGGTCGAGCGGCACGGGCCACCGGTCGCGTACGCCGGCGACGTGGGGGAGCGGCGGGCGGCGCTGCTCGGCGCGGCGGCCGAGGTGATGCTGGTGCCGGGAGCCGTCGGCCCGCACGCCGTCGACTCGTTCGCCCTGCGCACGCCCCTGGTCACCACACCGTGGCCGTGCGCGGAAGCCGAGCTGGGCTATCTGGACGACGGCCGCAACGCCGTCGTCGCCCCCGACGAGCCGGGCGCCTACGCGGCCGCCGTGGCCGAACTCCTCACCCGGCCGCGCCGGTTGGCGTGCCTGCGTCGGGCCTGCCGGGCGGACGCGCAGCGGTACACGGTCGAGGGGACGGCCGCGCGGACCGCCCGCGGCGTGGAAGGGCTCCTGCATGGCACTACGTGATCTGCGTCTTCTGCGCACAAGACTGTTCGCCCGCCGCCGGGTGCGCTGGAGCGCCCTGGGTGCCGGGGTGCTCCTGCTGACCCTCGTGTGCGCGGGCGGTCTCGCGTACGCGGTGCTGAACGGCAACATCCGCACCGACTGGGCGACCGACCGGGCCCTCGACGCGGACCACGGCAAACGCCCGGTGGCGCTGCGTCCGGGCGCGCAGAACATCCTGGTCATGGGCTCGGACATCGAGAACACCAAGGACAGCCAGCGTTCCGACACGACGATGCTGCTGCACCTGTCGGCGGACCGGAAGCGGGCCGCGCTGGTGAGCGTGCCGCGCGATCTGATGGTGGACATCCCGGCCTGCCGGCTGCCCGACGGGGAGCGCAGCGAGCCCGAGTACGCGCAGTTCAACTGGGCCTTCGAGCGGGGCGGCGCGGCCTGCGCGATCCGCACCTTCGAGGATCTGTCGGGGGTCCGCGTCGACCACCACGTGGTCCTGGACTTCACCGGGTTCAAGAAGGTCGTGAACGCGCTCGGCGGCGTCGACGTGAAGGTGCCCGAGCGGATGAAGGTGCCGCACGGCGATGTCGTCCTCGACGAGGGCGAGCAGCACCTCAACGGCGCCGAGGCCCTCGTCTTCGTCCGCGGCCGCACCGGCGTCGGCGACGGCAGCGACCTGCAACGCATCGAGCGGCAGAAGGAGTTCGTGCGCGATCTGCTCGCCCAGGTCCGCGAGGCGGGGCTGCTCGACCACACGACGCGGCTCTACCCGGTCCTCGACGCGGTGACCTCCTCGCTCACCGCGGACAAGGACCTCGACTCGCTGAGCGAGCTGTACGGCCTCGCGGAGGCGGCCGGGAAGGTGCCCGAGGACCGCACCGCCATCGTCACGGTCCCGAGCGTGGAGCACCCCGACTACTGGGGGCGCTACACGCCGGTCGAGGACCAGGCGGCGGAGCTGTTCGAGGCGCTGCGGCGCGACGAGGAACTGCCGAAGCACCTCTACAACGCGTACGACCCGGACAACGACGAGCTGTGACGGCCCCGCGGGCCGGTCACCGCGTGCCGCGGCCGGCCGCGAGCGCCCGCACCACCGTCACCACGTACGGCGCCACCATCAGCACCGGCGCCCGCACCCCCGTGTGCCGCCAGCAGTACACCCACCACTGCCACACCGGGAACTCCCGCTGCGAGACCCGCCGCCGCAGCGCCTCGCGCACCCCGATGCCGGGTTCGCGGGACGCCCGCGGCGCCGGGCCGGCCGGGCGGTCGCCGACGTGGCGCGGGGCGACGTAGGCGGCGACGCCCGCGCGGCGGGCCCGGAAGCCGTGGTCGTGGTCGCCCAGGCCGTTCCGGAAGACCTTGTCGATGTCGCCGACCCGTTCGCGCACGGCCCAGGGCAGCAGGACCACGTCGCCGTCGTACGTGTCGCAGGGCTCGGGCCCGCCGGACGGTTCGACCAGGTCGAGGGTGTGGCCGTGGCGGCGGCGGCCGGAGCAGGTGGTGACGCCGTCGTGGCGGACGGCGCCCACGATTACCGCCTCGTCGTCGAACTCCCTTGAGGTGTCCAGGAGTTGGGCGAGGGCGTCCGGGGCGAGCCGGACGTCGTCGTGGAGCCACAGCTGGTGCGTCGGCTCGGGGCTGCCGGCCGCGCGGCTGTTGCGGCTGGCCAGGCGCATGCCCTGGCCCCAGAGGACATCGGGGCCGGCCACCGCGACCTGGGCGCCGGGGTGCGCGCGGCGCACCGCCCGGACGGTGCCGTCCGTCGAACCGGCGTCGACGAGGTGGACCCGTACCCGGGTGCCGGGCGGCAGGCCGCACTGGGCCGCGAGCGCGTCGAGGGCGGCGAGCGTGGCGGCGCGGCGGTCGTGGCTGGTCATCAGGACGGCTACCCGGGGCGGCTCCACCTGGGCTCCTCACATCGCGCGTACCGGACATCGGGCGCACAAGTCTTCAGCCCCGGGGTCGGGAATCCGGCGAGCGACATAGGGTCCTGCCCGCCTCCCGGGGCCTCGGATGCCGTCTTTTGTGCCGCGTCCGGAGCGCTGGCGAATCTGCGAAAGGCCAGGTCAGGCGGGTTTCCCCGGGAAGGCTGCCCATAAGCGCAGGATAAAAGTTGAGCGTGCGGGACTCAGGTCTGTTGACGGCGAGGGGGCCGGTGTTGCAGTCTTGAGTCAGTTCCACTCAAGTATTAGCTGGAGGAATTGAAATGGCACGTGCGGTCGGCATCGACCTGGGCACGACTAACTCCGTCGTCAGCGTTCTGGAGGGCGGTGAGCCCACCGTCATCACCAACGCAGAGGGCGCCAGGACCACGCCGTCCGTCGTCGCCTTCGCCAAGAACGGCGAGGTGCTCGTCGGCGAGGTCGCCAAGCGCCAGGCGGTCACGAACGTGGACCGGACCATCCGTTCCGTCAAGCGCCACATGGGCACTGACTGGAAGGTCAACCTGGATGGCAAGGACTTCAACCCGCAGCAGATGAGCGCCTTCATCCTGCAGAAGCTGAAGCGCGACGCGGAGTCCTACCTGGGCGAGAAGGTGACCGACGCGGTCATCACCGTCCCGGCGTACTTCAACGACTCGGAGCGTCAGGCGACGAAGGAGGCCGGCGAGATCGCGGGCCTGAACGTCCTGCGTATCGTCAACGAGCCGACGGCCGCCGCCCTGGCGTACGGCCTCGACAAGGACGACCAGACGATCCTCGTCTTCGACCTCGGTGGCGGCACCTTCGACGTCTCGCTGCTGGAGATCGGCGACGGCGTCGTCGAGGTGAAGGCCACCAACGGTGACAACCACCTCGGTGGTGACGACTGGGACCAGCGCGTCGTCGACTACCTGGTCAAGCAGTTCAACAACGGTCACGGCGTGGACCTCGCCAAGGACAAGATGGCGCTCCAGCGTCTGCGCGAGGCGGCCGAGAAGGCCAAGATCGAGCTCTCGTCCTCGACCGAGACCACGATCAACCTGCCCTACATCACGGCGTCCGCCGAGGGCCCGCTGCACCTGGACGAGAAGCTCACGCGCGCCCAGTTCCAGCAGCTCACGTCCGACCTGCTGGAGCGCTGCAAGACGCCGTTCCACAACGTCATCAAGGACGCGGGCATCCAGCTCTCCGAGATCGACCACGTCGTTCTCGTCGGTGGCTCGACCCGTATGCCGGCCGTCGCCGACCTGGTCAAGGAACTGACCGGCGGCAACGAGGCCAACAAGGGCGTGAACCCGGACGAGGTCGTCGCCATCGGCGCCGCCCTGCAGGCCGGTGTCCTCAAGGGCGAGGTCAAGGACGTCCTGCTCCTCGACGTCACCCCGCTGTCGCTTGGTATCGAGACCAAGGGCGGCATCATGACGAAGCTCATCGAGCGCAACACGACCATCCCGACCAAGCGGTCGGAGATCTTCACGACGGCCGAGGACAACCAGCCGTCGGTGCAGATCCAGGTCTACCAGGGCGAGCGCGAGATCGCGGCGTACAACAAGAAGCTCGGGATGTTCGAGCTGACCGGTCTGCCGCCGGCCCCGCGCGGTGTCCCGCAGATCGAGGTCGCCTTCGACATCGACGCCAACGGCATCATGCACGTGACCGCGAAGGACCTCGGCACGGGCAAGGAGCAGAAGATGACCGTCACCGGTGGCTCCTCGCTGCCGAAGGACGAGGTCAACCGGATGCGCGAAGAGGCCGAGAAGTACGCGGAGGAGGACCACGCCCGCCGCGAGGCCGCCGAGTCGCGCAACCAGGGCGAGCAGCTCGTCTACCAGACGGAGAAGTTCCTCGCCGACAACGCGGACAAGGTCCCGGGCGATGTGAAGACCGAGGTCGAGGAGGCCGTCGGCGAGCTGAAGGAGAAGCTCAAGGGCGACGACTCGGCCGAGATCCGCACCGCCACCGAGAAGGTCGCCGCCGTCTCGCAGAAGCTGGGCCAGGCCATGTACGCCGACGCCCAGGCCGCGGGTGCGGCCGGCGCCGAGGGTGCCGGTCCGGACGCCGACGCGCCGAACATGTCCAAGGACGACGACGTCGTCGACGCCGAGATCGTGGACGACGAGAAGCCCGACGCGAAGGGCGGCGCCGCCTGATGACAGAGGAGACCCCGGGTCTCGGCGACGCCGAGCAGCCCGACGTCCCCTCCGGCGCCACCCCTGATGACGCGGCGCCGAAGGCCGCCGAGCCCTCCACGCAGGAGGGCCCGGCGGCCCCGGCCGGGGACGCAACGAAGGCATCCGCGCAGGATGTGGGCCTGACCGCCCAGCTGGACCAGGTGCGCACCGCGCTCGGCGAGCGCACCGCGGACCTCCAGCGGCTGCAGGCCGAGTACCAGAACTACCGTCGTCGGGTGGAGCGGGACCGCGTCACGGTCAAGGAGATCGCGGTCGCGAACCTCCTGTCCGAGCTGCTCCCGGTCCTCGACGACATCGGCCGCGCCCGTGAGCACGGCGAGCTCGTCGGCGGCTTCAAGTCCGTGGGCGACTCGCTCGAGACGGTCGTGGCGAAGCTGGGCCTGCAGCAGTTCGGCAAGGAGGGCGAGCCCTTCGACCCGACGGTCCACGAGGCCCTGATGCACTCGTACGCGCCGGACGTCACCGAGACGACCTGCGTGGCGATCCTGCAGCCGGGCTACCGGATCGGCGAGCGCACCATCCGCCCCGCGCGGGTGGCCGTGGCCGAGCCGCAGCCGGGCGCCCAGGCGAAGGCCGACGGCGCCGGCGAGTCCGCCGAGTCCTCGGCGGACGAGAAGGAGAGCGGTGGCCCGGACGAGGGCTGACGTCATCCGCGTGACAACCGATGTGAGTGAGGAGGGACGTCGAGGCCGATGAGTACCAAGGACTTCATCGAGAAGGACTACTACAAGGTCCTCGGCGTCCCCAAGGACGCCACCGACGCCGAGATCAAGAAGGCGTACCGCAAGCTCGCCCGTGAGAACCACCCCGACGCCAACAAGGGCAACCCCAAGGCGGAGGAGCGCTTCAAGGAGATCTCCGAGGCGAACGACGTCCTCGGTGACCCCAAGAAGCGCAAGGAGTACGACGAGGCGCGGGCCCTGTTCGGCAACGGCGGGTTCCGTCCGGGACCCGGCGGCGCCGGCGGCGGCTCGTTCAACTTCGACCTGGGCGATCTCTTCGGAGGCGGCGCCCAGGGCCAGGGCCAGAGCGGCTCCGGCGGGTTCGGCGGCGGCATCGGCGACGTCTTCGGCGGCCTGTTCAACCGGGGCGGCGCGGGTGCGGGCACCCGTACCCAGCCGCGCCGCGGCCAGGACATCGAGTCCGAGGTGACGCTCAGCTTCACCGAGGCGGTGGACGGGGCCACGGTCCCGCTGCGGATGTCCTCCCAGGCCCCCTGCAAGGCGTGCTCCGGCACCGGCGACAAGAACGGCACGCCGCGCGTGTGCCCGACCTGCGTCGGCACCGGGCAGGTCTCGCGGGGCGGCGGAGGCGGCTTCTCCCTCACCGACCCCTGTGTGGACTGCAAGGGCCGCGGCCTCATCGCCGAGACCCCCTGTGAGGTCTGCAAGGGCTCGGGCCGCGCCAAGTCGTCGCGCACGATGCAGGTCAGGATCCCCGCCGGGGTCTCCGACAGCCAGCGCATCCGGCTGCGCGGCAAGGGCGCACCCGGTGAGCGGGGCGGCCCCGCGGGCGACCTGTACGTCGTCGTCCACGTCGACGCCCACCCGGTCTTCGGCCGCAAGGGCGACAACCTCACGGTGACCGTGCCCGTCACGTTCACCGAGGCGACGCTCGGCGGCGAGGTCAAGGTGCCCACGCTCGGCGGCCCCGCCGTCACCCTGAAGCTGCCCCCGGGCACGCCGAACGGGCGGACGATGCGGGCCCGCGGCAAGGGCGCGGTCCGCAAGGACGGCACGCGGGGAGACCTGCTGGTGACGGTCGAGGTGGCCGTCCCCAAGGAGCAGGACCTGACCGACGAGGCCCGTTCGGCCCTCGAGTCGTTCCGCAAGGCGACTGAGGACACCGATGTGCGGGCAGAACTGTTCCAGGCCGCGAAGGGAGCTTGAGCGAGATGGACGGCCGGCGTCGCACCAACCCGTACGAACTCACCGAAGAGACTCCGGTGTACGTCATTTCGGTGGCGGCCCAGCTCTCCGGCCTCCATCCGCAGACCCTGCGCCAGTACGACCGCCTCGGCCTGGTCTCGCCCGACCGCACGGCCGGGCGCGGCCGCCGCTACTCGGCCCGCGACATCGAACTGCTGCGCACCGTCCAGCAGTTGTCGCAGGACGAGGGCATCAACCTGGCCGGCATCAAGCGCATCATCGAGCTGGAGAACCAGGTCGCGGCGCTCCAGTCCCGCGTGGCCGAACTCTCGGCCGCCGTGGAGGGAGCCGCCGCCGCCATGCAGCAACGTGAGGCGGCGGTGCATGCCTCGTACCGCCGCGACCTGGTGCCGTACCAGGAGGCCCACCAGACCAGCGCGCTGGTGGTGTGGCGGCCCAAGCGGTCGCCGGAGGCGTAGCGCGCCGCCCAGAACAGGCGAGAACAGGCGAGAACAGGCGAGAACAGGTGAGAGGGGCCCGGAGGTGAGAACCTCCGGGCCCCTCTCGCGTGCGTGAGGTGCCGGTCAGCCGACCTTGAACGTGACGCTCGCGGGCCATCCGTAGCGGCCGTAGGCGTCACTGACCTCGACCTGCACGGTGTAGGTGCCGGTGGATGACGGACGCCACGTCAGTTTTCCCTCGGTGGTGGTCCGCACGAATCCGTCGGGGCCGCCCACCAGCCACCGGTATCCACCGGCCACGTGCCCGGGCTGCACCGCGGGTGTCGCCGTGATCGTGACGTCCTGCCCGTAGCCGTGGCCCGCGCAGTCGTTGGCGGTGCACTCCGTGAAGGGGGCGGAGAGGGAGAGCGTCGGGATCGCTGGTGCGTCCGGCGTGGCCGGGGTGCGGCGGTTCACGGTGGCCGTGGGTGACGGGACCGATTCGAGGCCGTCGCGGTCGACCGTGGTCACGTAGTACCAGGATGTGCCCGTCGGGGCTGCCGTGTCGTCGAAGACCTGGGCGGTGGCCTTCGCGGACAGCCGGGTCCAGGCGCCGTTCGGTTCCGTGCGCCGGTACACGCGGTAGCCGTCGTAGTTGTCGGCGTAAGGCCAGGACAGGCGGGTGAGTCCGTCCCACGGGGTCGCGGTCGGGGTCTCGGGCGCGGCCGACGCGGAAGCCTTCGGGCGGGTGGCCGACGCGGACGCCGAGACCTGCGAGATGTTCCCGGCCCCGTCCACCGCGTACACCCGGTACTCCGTGGCGACACCGACGAGTGCGGAGGCGTCCAGGTACGAGGTGCCGGACACGATGCGCGGACCCGACGGGTCGGGCCCCTCCGGCGTCGACACCCACACCTCGTAGTGCGCAGTGTCGGCCGAACTGGCCTCCCAGCGGACGTTGTTGCCCGCCGTCGATGCCTCCGCGGTGACGCCCTGGACCTGGCCGGGCGCGGTCTCGTCGGGAACGCCGGTGTCGGCGGTGGCGGACGGCCCGGAGACATTGCCCGCGGCGTCGCGCGCCACGACCCGGTAGTACCAGCGGCGGGTGGTGCCGAACGAGGGCGTGTCGCGGTAGGACGCGTCGGTCAGCCACGCGGACACGGCGGTGTACGTGCCGTCCGCGGTGGCCGAGCGCAGCACCTGGTAGGACGCGGCGCCGTCGACGGCCTGCCACGTCACCGCGACGCTGCTCTCTGCCCGGGTGACTTTCAGGCCGCCGGGAGCGCCAGGTGCGACCTTGTCGACGGTGGTCACGGCCAGCTCGGCGGTGGCGTCGGAGCGGTTGGCGGCCTTGTCGACGGCGCGGACGCGGTAGAAGTACCGGCCGCCGTCGGCGGGCGGGGTGTCGGTGTACGTGGTGGCGGTGATGTCGCCGCTGATGTTGTCCCAGGTGGTGGAGGAAGCGGCGCGCCGGTACACGCGGTACCCGGCGAGATCCATCTCCACGTTCTTCGCCCAGCTCACCGTCGTCTTGCGGGTGCTGGTGCTGTACGAGGCCTTCGCGTCGGCGGGGACGAGCGGCACGGTCTTGTCGTACGTGGCCGAAGTGCGGGGCGTGTAGGTGTACTTGACCTTGGCGGTGCCGGTCCAGTTGACGTAGTCGACGCGCAGGGTGTGCTTGCCCTTGGGCACGGTCAGGTTCACGGTCCTCGTGCGGGACGAGCCGGTGTTGGACCACAGGTCGATCTTGCGGGTGCTGTCCAAGTAGACGCGGATGCCGTCGTAGCCGGAGGCGGTGAAGGCGAAGGGGCCGCCGGAGCCGAAGTCGCGGGTGACGGACCAGCGCACGCCGAAGTTGTTCGTGGGCAGCCCGGAGGCGGGCGCGCCCGTGCCCCAGTTCTGGTCGATCGTGGAGTCGCAGTCGGTCTTCTTCGGCGTACCGGAGAACGAGGTGTTCGCGTAGAAGCTGCGCTGGAAGACGTTCGTCGAGCAGGAGGTCGCCGCGTGGGCTGCCGGCGCGACGGCCGTGGCGGTCAGGGCGGTGCCTGCGGCGAGGGTCGCGGTGGTGGCCGCGGACAGGAGTCGGCGCATGGGTGGGGCGGGCCTCTCGGTGCCGTGATCAGCGAACGGTGCGCGTCGACCGGATCGTGATCGGTGATCGCTCCCGTGTGGGAGCGAGAAGGAGACACCCGAGAGGCCGCAATGGTTGCCCGGTCGACGGAGATCAGCCGCGCACGTGCAGTCCGAAGCCCGTGCGGCCCGTGGGCTCCAGGCCCTCCTTCAGGTGCAGCAAGGGGATCTCGTAGTCGCCGAAGTTCTGTCGCCGGAAGGGGATCGGTTCGGTCGACTCCAGGGTGAGCAGGCGCTGCTCCCAGGCCTTGGCGGCGTCCGGGTACTCCTCGGCGGTCATCCGGTCGGTGCCGTACAGCACGAACGGCGGCAGCACCTCGATGCCCGGGTAGTAGAGGATGCCGTGCTGGATCGGGAACAGCAGGTCGTCGATGGGGCCGTTGATGCCGCGCGCGGAGTAGTGCGACTCGGGGCCGCCGGTGGTCACCGACAGCAGGGCCCGCTTGCCGGCGAGGGTGCCTTCGCCGAAGCGCTCGCCGTACTTGGTGTCGCTGTGCTCGCCGACGCCGTACGCGAAGTGGAAGGTGAACACCCGGTCCACCCAGCCCTTGAGGATCGCGGGCATCGAGTACCACCACAGCGGGAACTGGAAGATGACCGTGTCCGCCCACAGCAGCTTCTCCTGCTCGGCGCGGACGTCCGGGGTGAGCGTCCCGGCGTCGAAGGCCCGGCCCGAGTCCCGGGCGACCTTCAGCGGTGTCGAGGCGTCGGGGCCGAAGTCCTCGGCGTCCACGGCCGCCTTCCAGTTCATGGCGTACAGGTCGCTCACCCGCACCTCGTGACCGGCGGCCTCCAGCGTGGACACCGCCAGGTCCTTCAGCGAGCTGTTGAGCGACGTGGGCTCCGGGTGGGCGTGGACGATCAGCGTCTTCACTGGGGGCTCCCTCGGATCGGGCTTCGGATCGGATGCCCTGATCCTGCGCGCCGCGGCGCCCGGCGTTCAGGGGCGCCGTTTCCGTCGGACGGGACTTCCTGGTACCGGCAGGGCCACCCTCACGGGCGCCCGCCGCGGCCATACTTGGCCGCATGGACGACCTTGCGAGCTTCCTGCGGACCCGGCGTTCCCGGGTCGACCCGGCGTCCGTCGGCATCCCCACCGACAGCCGCCGCCGCGTCGAGGGACTGCGCCGCGAAGAGGTCGCGCACCTGTCCGGGGTGAGCGTCGACTACTACGTACGCCTGGAGCAGGGCCGCGCGACCCAGCCCTCCGAGCAGGTCCTCGACGCGCTCGCCCGCGTCCTCGGCCTCGACGAGACCGAACGCGGGCACCTGCACCGGCTCGCCCGGCAGCCCCGCCGCCGGGCGAAGGCGCCGGGCGGGCGGGTCCGCCCGGAGCTGCTGCGCGTCCTCGACCTGGTCACCGACGCACCCGCGCTGATCATGGACCACCGCCTGGACGTGCTCGCCGGCAACCGTCTCGTCCAGCTCCTCTACGGGCGTCCGCTGCCGGGTCTGAACACGGCCCGGCACATCTTCCTGGAGGAGGCCGAGCGCGGCCTCTACGCGGACTGGGAGAGCTGCACCCTCGACGTGGTCGGGCACCTGCGCCTGGCCGCCGGCAAGTACCCCGACGATCCCCGCCTCGCCTCGCTCATCGGCGAGCTGGCGATGGGCAGCGAGCGCTTCCGCCGGCTGTGGGCCCGCGCGGACGTGCGCGCCCGCACCCATGGCCGCAAGGCGTACCGGCACCCGCTGGTCGGACTCCTCGAACTGCACCAGGAGAACTTCGCGCTGCCCGACGCGTCCGGCATGGAACTGCTGGTGCTGTCCGCGGCCCCCGGCAGCCCCGCCGAGGACGGGCTGCGCCTGCTGGCGAGCCTGGGCGCGGACAGCGGTGACGCGGCCGCCCCCGCGAAGGCCCAGGCCCGCGAGTAACCCGATGACGCCCTCGTGGCGCAGGATGGGTACATGACCGAGATCCACACCCCCCGCCTGCTCCTGCGCCGCTGGTCGCCCGACGACGACCTGGCGCCCCTCGCCGAGATCCAGGCCGACCCCGCCGTGATGCAGCACATCGGCGACGGCGCCCCGCGCTCCCTCGACGAGACCGCCGAGGACATCGAGCGCTGGGAGGAGGAGTGGGACGACGAGGGCTTCGGCGTCTTCGCCGTCGAGCTGCTCGGCTCCGGCGAGCTGGCGGGCGCGGTCGGCCTGTACGTGCCGGACGCTCCGGCGCCGGTCGCCGGGCACATCGGTATCCAGTGGCGGCTCGGGCGCCAGTTCTGGGGCCAGGGGTACGCGTCCGAGGCCGCGCACGCCTCCCTGGAGTTCGCCCTCCAGGACCGGGGCATCGACCGCGTCGTCGCCGCCATCGCCGACGGCGACACGTCCTCGCCGAAGGTCCTGGGCAAGCTGGGCCTGACACCGACCGGCGAGGCGGATGGCCTCCGGCTCTACGCGATCGACCTGACCGAGTTCCAGGGCTGACCCGCGAGGAACCCGACCCAGGTCGCGCCGCTCACGGTGAGGTGGGGGCGGTGGGGGTTCTTCGAGTCGCGGATGTGGGTGGTGCCGGGGGTGTGGGCGATCTCGACGCAGTCGGCCTCGCTGCTGTTGCTGCTGTAGCTGCTCTTGAACCAGGCCAGTTCGGACGAGTCCCCGGCGGAGGTCTTGCGGTTCATGTTTCTCCCAGCACTTGCTCGATGAAGGCCAGTGACTCCCCCGGCGCGAGAGCCTGGGCCCGGATCATGCCATACCGCAGTTCCAGGACGCGGAGCTGTTTGGGCTCCGTGACCGGCCGCCCGTTGAACGCGCCCTCGGAGCGCCCCACGGCCGCGCCGTCCTTGAACTTCAGCACCTGCAACTCACCTTGCATTCCGGCATGTTCCTCGCGGGCTGTCGGCATCACCTGGATGGAGACCGCGCGCAACTGAGCGATTTCCATGAGGTGTTCGAGCTGCCGGCGCATCACCATTCTCCCTCCGAGCGGCCGCCGGAGCGTCACCTCTTCCTGGACGAAGCTGAGTGCCGGAGCCGGGCTCCGCTCGAAGACGGACTTCCTGGCCTCCCGGGCGGCGACGGCCCGTTCGATCTCATCGGGCTCGTAGGCGGGCAGTCGCATCTCGAAGAGGGCTCGCGCGTACTCAGGTGTCTGAAGCAGCCCATGGAGGTTGTGATCTCCGTAGGCCAGCAGCTCTACGGCCTGCGCCTCCATCCGCGCGATGTCCCGCACCTTCTTCGGATACCTGACCTCCCGCAGATCCTCCTTCAGCCCGGCCAGAATCCCGCGGGCCCCCAGCACCTCATCCGCCTGATCCAGGTACTCCGGCCGAGGAATCCGCTTCCCCGCCTCCACCTTGTAGACGATGCCCTCGCCGTACCCCATCGCCTCCGCGAACTCCGGTACGCGCAGCCCCGCCGCCTCCCGCCAGCTGCGCAACTGCCTTCCTGCCGTGGCCACGACGGCCGCACCCTGTTCGTCGTCGGGGTCGACCTCCCAGCCGTCACCCTCCGTCGCCTCGGTCATCCGCGCGCACCTCCAGCCCGTCCCGCTCCCCGGCCACGTACCGTCAACGTCCGTACCCCCATGGCACTCTGGACAGCCTGTACAGCTCTGGACAAACGCTGGACAGTCGCCGTACGTGACGGGCATGTCGCTGGTGAGCGTACGAGGGCCCGGCCACGCTGAGTGACGTGAACCCAGAAATCGTCGAACTCCCGCGCACCGGCCGCCACTTCAATGTGCAGCTGTCACCCACGCCCCGCGGAGCCCGCCTCGCCCGCCTCCTCGCTGTCGAGCAGCTCCGTACCTGGGGCCTGCCCCTCGACCCCGACGCGGCAGCGCACGTCGTCGCCGAACTCGCCGCGAACGCGGTCACGCACGGCCGGCTGCCCGGCCGCGACTTCCGGCTCAGCCTCTACGTCACCGGGGGAGCCCTGCGGATCGAGGTGGCCGACGCGCGGGGCGACCGCGTGCCCGAGGCCCGACTTCCGCCGCCCACGGCCGAGTCAGGGCGCGGGCTCGTGCTCGTAGCGGCACTCACCGACCGCTGGGGCGTCACGGACGGGCCCGCTCCCCGTAAGACCGTGTGGGCCGAACTCGACCTCGTGCGGCGACCGCGACCGGCGCCCGGGAACCCGTACGCCGGTGACGTGGACGACAACCTCAAAGGAACGGTCGAGGGGGAAAGAAACCAGGCCAAGCCCCACCCCACCTCCCGCCGCCACACGGACGGGTGAAGGGTGCCAACTCAGCTTGCGCACGGGCCCTTTGCGCCCTCTACGCTCACGACCGGCAGCAACAGCGCCACGTCCACCACAACCACAGACATGCGACGGCCCCCGCCGGGACGGCAATCCCGATGCGAGGGCCTGACCACCGAGGAAGCAGACCCTTCCTGATGGATACCCAGCACCCTAGCGCGGCCTCACACGCCCCGGGCGGCATCGTCCACGACAATGCCCGCCATCACACCCGTTTCACGGTCATCGGCAACCACCTCGCCCAGCACCGTGACCTCTCGGGCCTCGCGATCGGCCTCGCCGTCCACATCCAGTCGCTCCCGGCCGGGGCCCGCGCCGACGTCCGCACGCTCGCCGCGCGTTTCCCGGAGGGCACCACCCGGATCGCGGCCGCCCTGCGCGAACTGGAGACCCACGGCTACCTGCGGCGCGAGCGGCACCGCACCCCCGACGGGCGGGTCCGTACCCGTACGGTCTCCTGCAATCGGCCGGGCGCGACACCCGAGGCCCCGGCGAGGCACCGACCGCCCCCGCCGAAGAAGAAGCCCCGGCCCCTCACGGTCCCCCACCCGGAACACACCCCGGGCCCCGCTCTCCTCAAGGCGGCCACCGAAGTCCTCGCCGGCCTGCACCGCGCCGACGCCCGCCTCACCCTCTCCACCCGCGACGCCGAACGCCTCGCACCCGGCGTGGCCGCCTGGCTGGAACGGGACCTGACCCCGTCGGCCGTCCGCCACGCCCTGGTCCGTGACCTGCCGCAGGACCGCCCCGTCCACCGCCCGGCGGCGTTCATCGCGCACCGCCTGACAGCCCAACTCCCGCCCAGAACACCCGCGTTCGGCGCAGCCGCCGCACCCCCACCCGTCCGGCATCCCCTCCACAACTGCGACGTCTGCGACCACGCCTACCGGGGCCCGGAACCGGGTTGCTGCCCGGGCTGCCGTCCCGCGCCACGATGACCGCTCTCACCGCTGGCCGCCGGGCGGAGCGGTCACGCGATCTCTCCTCTCCGGTGCTGCTCCGCGGAGCCGGGTGGGGGGAAAGGGGAGCCCCGGAGCGCGGGTGATCAGTGTGGTGCCGGGGTCTGCGGAGGTAAAGATGTGCGCCCCGGGCCCGTCCGGGAGGCCCTTACCTGTGACGTAATCGACCGGCCCCGGCCCGCCCGGCACTCTGAGGTCACCGGAACCCGGGCGGCGCACTCCGCTCGGGCTCCGGCTCCCACGACCTGCCGAGACACCCTTCAGGAGGGCTGGAGCCATGACCGGAACCGACATCCACGAGAACGCCGTCGCCCGCTACTTCGAGGCATGGAACGCGCGCACCCCCGAGGAGCGGACCAAGGCCGTCGCCGCCGCCTGGACCGAGGACGGCACGTACACCGACCCGCTCGCCGACGTCGCCGGGCACGACGGGATCGCGGCCGTCATCGGCGCCGCGCACGAGCAGTTCCCCGGCTTCTCCTTCCGGCCGCTCGGCGCGGTCGACGGGCATCACGGGATCGCCCGGTTCGGCTGGGAGCTGGTGTCGGAGGCGGACGGGACGGCGCCCGTCGCCGGGTCCGACGTGATCGAGCTGGCCGACGACGGGCGGATCCGGGCCGTGCACGGCTTCCTCGACCGGGTGCCCGCCGGAGCCTGACACCAAGGGTGTTACCGCCGGGTACAGATGTCCGGTATTCGCCGTATCTGGCTTCATGTGGGGAAGTAACGGATGCGGTTTCGTTGCGGTGTTGCTTCACCTCTTGACGCTGCTTGGGAGGCCGAGTTGGCTTCGAGCCACCTCGGCCGCACCGTCGCGGCCACGTCAGGGAGGTATCCGTAATGAACACGCGAATGCGATGCGCGGCGTGGGCCGGCGCCGCATCCGTCATGGTGGTCTCGCTCACGGCCTGTGGTGGTCTGCTGCCCGGCGGGGACAGCGACAGCAGCGCGCCGGTGCGCAAGGGCAACGATGTCAAGATCGGTCTGCTCCTGCCGGAGAAGGAGACCGCACGCTACGAGAAGTTCGACTACCCCATCATCAAGAGACAGGTGGAGAAACTCACCAGCGGTCAGGGGCAGGTGGTCTACGCCAACGCCGGGGAGGACGCCGACCTGCAGAACCGGCAGGTGGCGGAGATGATCGCCAAGAAGGTGGACACGCTGATCGTCGACGCCGTCGACGCGAAGGTGATCGCCTCCTCGGTGCAGAAGGCCAAGGACGCGGGCATCCACGTCATCGCCTACGACCGGCTCGCCCAGGGCCCGGTGGACGCGTACGTGGGCTTCGACAACGGGCTCGTCGGCCAGACCCAGGGCAAGGAGCTCGTCCAGGCCCTCGGCGACAAGGCCACCAAGAGCAGCAAGATCGTCATGATCAACGGCTCGCCGACCGACCCGAACGCGGCCGACTTCAAGGAGAGCGCCCGCGCGGAGCTGACGGAGGCGGTGACCGTCGCCAAGTCGTACGACACGGTCGCCTGGAAGCCCCAGAACGCCGAGGCCAACATGGCGCGGGCCATCGCGGACATCGGCGCCGCCAACATCGCGGGCGTGTACTCGGCGAACGACGGCATGGCCGGCGGGGTGGTCGAGGCGCTGAAGAAGGCCGGGCTCACGAAGATGCCGCCGATCACCGGCCAGGACGCCGAACTCGCCGCCGTGCAGCGCATTCTGACCGGCGAGCAGTACATGAGCGTCTACAAGCCCTACCCGGAGGAGGCCGCGACGGCCGCCGAGATGGCGGTGCGGGTCGCGCAGGGCCGCAACATCGAGTTCGAGGCCCTCGCGATGGACACCGTCGACAGCCCGACGAACAAGCAGATCCGCACGGCGAGCATCAGCGTCGTCGCGCTCAAGCGCGACAACATCAAGCAGACCGTGCTGAAGGACAAGATCTTCAAGCTGTCGCAGATCTGCACGCCGAAGTACGAGGCGGCGTGCGCGGATGCCGGTCTGAAGTAGGAGCAGAACAAGGAGCAGCGGAGCGGGGCGGTGCCGCGCCGCCGGTGTGCCGCTCGATGACGTCCCGTGCGCGGGACGGAGGTCGAGGCCGGCCGAGCGGCGCCGCTCCGGTGCGCGTAGGAGGCCCTGCGTGTGCAGTCGCACATTGTTGAGGCGCGGTGTGAAGCGGTCGTCCGGGTGGGCACCGGGACGCGGGGAGCCGGGTCGGCGGGTGTGACGACTGGCTGAGAACATGCCTCTTCGCGCGCGGCGGCCAGGGGTGCGGGCCGCGGTCAGTGATCTCCCACGTGGAGCCCGGACTGGCCTATGAGAAAGCCGAGTTGGGCGCGGCTCGCGCTGCCGAGGGTGGCGGCGAGCTTGGCGATGTGGACGCGGACGGTGCGGATGTTCATGCCGAGGCGCTCGGCGATGACGGCATCGGTGTGGCCCTCGATGAGCAGCTTCGCGATGGTGCGCTGGCGGGCCGAGACCCCGTTCGACGTCGGCTCCTCGTCGGCCGCCTGCGGGAACATCGGCGTGCCCAGCCGCCACAGCCGCTCGAACGTGGTGGCCAGATAGGCGATCAGTGCCGGGTGCCGGATCTCCAGGGCGACGGTGCGGTCCGGGTTGGCCGGGATGAAGGCCACGGTGCGGTCCAGCATGACGAGGCGCTCGGTGACCTCGTCGAGGGTGCGGACCTGGACGTCGCCGTGCAACTGCTCGTAGTGCGCGATGATCGACGGGTAGTGGCGGGACGGGTGCTGGTACAGGGTCCGCATGCTGCAGCCGCGGGCCAGCAGCTCCTGTTCCCGGGGGAGCGCGGAGGCGAGCAGCTCGGGCGGTCTCTGCCCGCCGGGCTGGATGGTCAGCAGTTCCTTGGAGGAGACGGCCATGGCCGCCCCGATCGCGTCGTTGATCCGCTGGAACCCGAGCAGCACCTCGATCATCGGGGTGCTCGGGATCGAGGCACGCTGCGCGGCGAGGTCGATCAGCGGGGCGAACGTCTCCGCCAGCAGGGCTTCCTTGCGGCGCTGTTGCGCGATGCCGTCCTCGACGGCCTTCAGCAGGTCGGGCAGGACGACCGCCGGCGGCACCGGGCGCAGCCACTGCGGGTCGTCGGTGTCCCGGCGCAGCAGCCCGAACGACTCGAGGCAGGGGACCGGTTCGGCCTCCTCGCGATGTACACGCCCCTCGCGCAGGGTCCTGGCGTACAGACTCGATCCGGCCTCGCAGAGCTCTTCGGGTCCGTGCTGGTGGGCGTCTGGGATCACGTGTGGACTCTCTTCGACCGACTGTGGGGGTTCCTGGCAGGCGCGTCAGTTCTCCCGTTCGAGAATTCCTGACCTGGCTATCAGATAGCCGAGCTGAGCGCGGCTCCCGCTGCCGAGGGCGGCGGCCAGTTTGGCGATATGCGCTCGACACGTACGGACGTTCATGCCCAGGCGGCGCGCGATCGCCTCGTCGACGTGGCCCTCGATGAGGAGCTTTGCGATGGAACGCTGGACGCCGGTGATGCCGTCGGTCGGCGGGGCGTAGGGGGTCTCGTCGAGCAGCGGCACCGCCCTTTGCCAGAGCTGCTCGAAGACGTTCGCCAGGTACTCGACGAGGCCGGCGTGGCGCAACTCCAGTGCGGCGTGGCGGTCTTCGCGGGCGGGAATGAACGCCACGGAGCGATCGATGATGATCAGCCGCTCGATGAGTTCCTCCAGCGTGCGTATCTCGACGTTGCCCTGGGCCAGCGCCTCCGCGTAGGCGAGCGTGCCGTGGCTGTGCCGCGCGGTGTGCTGGTAGAGCGTGCGCATGGTGATGCCGCGGTCGGTTATCTCCTTCCCCATCTGCAGCGCTTTGGTGAGGGTGTGCTCGTCACGGCCGCCGCCGGGCTGCACCGTGAGCATCTCGGACGCGCAGTCCGCGAGAGCGGTTTCTATGGCGTTGTTGATCCGCTCTTTGCCCTCCAGGACCGTGATGGTGTGCATGGTGGGTTGCGCCTGCGCACTGATGGCCAAGAATGGCTCGAAGGTGTCGGTGAGTTCGACCGCGAGGATCCTCCGTTCCTGGATCTCGCGTTCGAGCGGGTGAAGACGCTGTGAGAGTGCGGCGGAGGGCGCCACCGGGCGGAGCCAGGCGGGATCTTCTGGATCAGGATGCAGGAGCGCGAGGTCCAGGAGGCAGGGGGCCGAGGTCACTTCGGTGCGCGCGATGCGTCCTGAGCGCAGAGCGGCGGCGTACAACTGCTTGCCTGCGTCGCACAGCTCGGTCGTGGCGTGTGGATGTGCCCGGTTTGAGCTTATTGATGGCATTGCTCCACCCCCCAGGGTCCTGAACGTGCAGGAACATGATGCATCGACCCTGTGGTGTTTGCGTGGCCGAATGAGCCATCGTCATGGAGAGCCGGGGGAGAGAAGCCATGGAAGTGAGGACAAAACCCACTATGCGTAAGGGAATACTTGGCGTAGCACTTGCTGGCGCCTTCTCCGCCGGGTTGGTCTTCGGTGCGGTCGGTCCGGCGGATGCGATCTGGAACTCCGCGCCGACGGTTCAGGCGGCGCCCGGCGATGCGATCTGGAACTCGGCGCCGGCGGCCGCGGTGGCCCAGAAGGACCCGGTCTGGAACGCGAAGCCCGCGGACGCGATCTGGAACTCCGCGCCGGCGGCCTCGGCGGCGCAGCAGGACCCGGTCTGGGACTTCGCCCCTGTGGTGCAGAAGGACCCGGTCTGGAACGCGAAGCCCGCGGACGCGATCTGGAACTCCGCACCGCTGAACTCGGCGGCGCAGCAGGACCCCGTCTGGAACTCCGCACCGACGGACGCCGCCGCATGATCACTCCGCCCGACGACAGGACCCTGCGCCGCGAGATGGCGATCGCCTACCGGTCCGGCTGGCACACGATCGACCTCGTGACGGCGATTCCGAACCCGGGTGACTCCCTCATGGTCACCCTCTTCGGAGAGCCGATCATCGTGGTGCGGGACGACGAGGACGACGTCAAGGCGTACCGGTGTCTGCGTCGCCCCCGCGGCGCACCGCAGCCGGTGCGGACCGTCGTCCGGTACGGAATGATCTTCGTCAACCTCGACCAGCGTGATCACCAGCTGGTCGGGGACGCGGGGCCCGGGGCCTCGCACACCGGCTCTACCTCTGCCACCCCCCGCAGTGCCTGACGCGATTCCCCCGTCGTAACAGATCGCGCAGGTGCTTCCCCCCGCAGCGGCGTCACCGTGGACCTGAACACGGTGGCGCCGCTGCAGTTTTGTGCGCGGTTCGCGCCGCCGGGCCGGAGCCTCGCGCAGGGCTCTCAGTCGTCGAAGACGGCGTTGCCCGTGCCCCGGTCCACCGCGATCTCGATGACGACGCGCTCCGGGTTCGGGCGCGGGGCGCGGCTGTAGCGCTCGGCGTACCGGCGCTCGGCGTCCGCGACCGAGTCCGGGTCCGTGCGGACGGTCGCCGTGCCCTCCAGGGTCGCCCAGCGCCGGCCGTCGACCTGGCAGACCGCGACCCGCGCCGGTTCCCGCCCCGCCAGGACGTGGGCGACCTTCCGCGTGGTCCCGCTCGTGATGACGCGGGCCACCCGCTGCTCCGCGTCGTAGGTCACGCCGACCGGGACGACGTGCGGCGTGCCGTCCGGGCGCAGGGTCGTCAGCGTGCACAGATGCCGCTCCCGCCAGAAGCTGAGGAAGGCGGTGCCGGGGGCGTCCAGGTCGATCTTCTTGGCCATGACCGGGAATCTATCCTCCCTACCTTGAGTGGAATAGACTCAACTTTGTGTACGTTGGACAGGTCAGATCTGACCGTGGCGTGACGCAGAAGGAGACAGGTACGTGGACGCCGAGCTGACGAACCGGAGCCGTGACGCGATCAACGCGGCCAGCAGTCGGGCCGTGTCCGGGGGGCACCCGGATCTGACCCCGGCGCATCTCCTGCTCGCCCTGCTGGAGGGGCAGGACAACGAGAACATCACCGACCTGCTGGCCGCCGTCGACGCCGACCAGGCGCAGGTGCGGGCCGGGGCCGAGCGGGTGCTCGCCGGGCTGCCGAGCGTGACCGGGTCGACCGTCGCGCCGCCGCAGCCCAGCCGCGAGATGCTCGCCGTCCTCGCCGACGCCGGCGCCCGCGCCAAGGACCTGGGCGACGACTACCTCTCCACCGAGCACCTGCTGATCGGCATCGCCGCCAAGGGCGGAGCGGCCGGCGAGGTGCTGACCGCGAACGGGGCCGGTGCGAAGAAGCTGGCCGAGGCATTCACCAAGAGCAGGGGAGGGCGCCGGGTGACCACACCCGACCCCGAGGGTTCGTACAAGGCCCTGGAGAAGTTCGGTACCGATTTCACCGCCGCCGCCCGCGAGGGCCGGCTCGACCCCGTCATCGGACGCGATCAGGAGATCCGCCGGGTCGTGCAGGTGCTGTCGCGGCGCACGAAGAACAACCCCGTGCTCATCGGTGAGCCCGGCGTCGGCAAGACCGCCGTCGTCGAGGGCCTCGCCCAGCGCATCGTGAAGGGCGACGTGCCGGAGTCCCTGAAGGACAAGCGGCTCGTCTCGCTCGACCTCGGCGCCATGGTCGCGGGCGCGAAGTACCGCGGCGAGTTCGAGGAGCGGCTCAAGACCGTCCTCTCCGAGATCAAGGAGAGCGACGGGCAGGTCATCACGTTCATCGACGAGCTGCACACCGTCGTCGGCGCGGGCGCCGGCGGCGACTCCGCCATGGACGCGGGGAACATGCTCAAGCCCATGCTCGCCCGCGGTGAGCTGCGCATGGTCGGCGCGACGACCCTCGACGAGTACCGCGAGCGCATCGAGAAGGACCCCGCTCTGGAGCGCCGCTTCCAGCAGGTGCTGGTCGCCGAGCCGAGCGTCGAGGACTCCATCGCCATCCTGCGCGGCCTCAAGGGACGCTACGAGGCCCACCACAAGGTCCAGATCGCCGACAGCGCGCTCGTCGCCGCCGCCACCCTCTCCGACCGGTACATCACCTCCCGCTTCCTCCCCGACAAGGCCATCGACCTCGTCGACGAGGCCGCGTCCCGGCTGCGCATGGAGATCGACTCGTCCCCCGTCGAGATCGACGAACTCCAGCGCGCCGTCGACCGGTTGAAGATGGAGGAGCTGGCCATCGGCAAGGAGACCGACCCGGCCAGCCGGCAGCGCCTGGAGAAGCTGCGCCGCGACCTCGCCGACAAGGAGGAGGAGCTGCGCGGTCTCACCGCCCGCTGGGAGAAGGAGAAGCAGTCCCTCAACCGCGTCGGTGAACTGAAGGAGAAGCTCGACGAGCTGCGCGGGCAGGCCGAGCGCGCCCAGCGCGACGGCGACTTCGACACCGCCAGCAAGCTGCTCTACGGCGAGATCCCCACCCTGGAGCGGGACTTGGAGGAAGCCTCCGCCGCCGAGGAGGAGGTCGCCAGGGACACCATGGTGAAGGAGGAGGTCGGGCCCGACGACATCGCCGACGTCGTCGCGTCGTGGACCGGCATCCCCGCCGGGCGCCTCCTGGAGGGCGAGACGCAGAAGCTGCTGCGCATGGAGGACGAGCTCGGCAAGCGCCTCATCGGACAGAGCGAGGCCGTGCGCGCCGTGTCGGACGCCGTCCGGCGCACCCGCGCCGGGATCGCCGACCCCGACCGGCCGACCGGATCGTTCCTCTTCCTCGGCCCGACCGGCGTCGGCAAGACCGAGCTCGCCAAGGCCCTCGCCGACTTCCTCTTCGACGACGAGCGGGCCATGATCCGCATCGACATGAGCGAGTACGGCGAGAAGCACAGCGTCGCGCGGCTCGTCGGCGCCCCGCCCGGCTACGTCGGGTACGAGGAGGGCGGCCAGCTCACCGAGGCGGTGCGCCGCAGGCCGTACTCGGTCGTGCTGCTCGACGAGGTCGAGAAGGCGCACCCGGAGGTCTTCGACGTCCTGCTCCAGGTGCTCGACGACGGACGGCTCACCGACGGCCAGGGCCGCACGGTCGACTTCCGCAACACCATCCTGATCCTGACCTCGAACCTGGGCTCGCAGTTCCTCGTCGACCCGCTCACCGGCGAGGACGAGAAGCGGCAGCAGGTGCTCGACGTCGTACGGGCCTCGTTCAAGCCGGAGTTCCTCAACCGCCTCGACGACCTGGTGGTCTTCTCCGCCCTGGACAAGGACGAGCTGCGGCGCATCGCGGGCCTGCAGATCGACCGGCTGGCCAAGCGCCTCGCCGAGCGGCGCCTCACGCTCGACGTCAGCGACGCCGCCCTCACCTGGCTCGCCGAGGAGGGCAACGATCCGGCCTACGGAGCGCGCCCGCTGCGCCGCCTGGTGCAGACGGCCATCGGCGACCGGCTCGCCAGGGAGATCCTGTCGGGCGAGGTCAAGGACGGGGACACGGTCCGCGTCGACGCCTTCGGCGACGGCCTTCTGGTCGGCCCCGCCACCGGCAAGACGCTGTAGCGACCGTCCGCAGTCGGCGAACGGCCAAAACCCGGCGGACAGGCCTTCCGGGCTTGCCCCCCGGGGGGCCCCGTGGGAGAGGATGGGCCCCAGCCATACGAAGGGACCAAGCACGTGAGCATCGACCCGTCCTCGATTCCGAACTTCGGGGGACAGCCCGAACCGCAGCAGGGGGCGGGACCGGCAGGCCCCGTCATCCCCGACCAGGATCTCGTCAAGCAGCTCCTGGAGCAGATGGAGCTCAAGTACGTCCTCGACGACGAGGGCGACCTCGCCGCGCCGTGGGAAGAGTTCCGTACGTACTTCATGTTCCGCGGCGAGGGCGACCAGCAGGTCTTCTCGGTGCGGACGTTCTACGACCGGCCGCACACGATCGAGGTGAAGCCGCAGCTCCTGGAGTCCATCGACGACTGGAACCGGCGCACCCTGTGGCCCAAGGTCTACAGCCACACCCACGACGACGGCACGGTCCGCCTCATCGGCGAGGCCCAGATGCTGATCGGCACCGGTGTCTCCCTGGAGCACTTCGTGTCGTCGACCGTCAGCTGGGTGCGCGCCGCGATCGAGTTCGACCGCTGGCTCGTGGAGCAGCTCGGCCTGGAGTCCGAGGTCGACTCCGCCGAGAAGCCGCAGGACGACGGCGAGGAGTGACCTTCCGGTCGACCCCCTCCAGCTACAGGGGCGTGTGGGCGTAGACGATCAGATACGTCCCGTACGTCACCGAGAGCCCGGCCAGTACGCCCACCACCAGGAGGGCGTGCGCAGGCCGGGCTCTCGCCGTTCTGGCCAGGGCACAGGCCAGCGGCAGCAGCAGCGGGAACGCGGGCAGCAGGAAGCGCGGCTTGGACTCGAAGAAGCCGGAGCCGCCGACGGCGACGAGGAGCAGGACGCCGCTGTACACGAGCAGCGGCAGCGGGGCGCGGTCCAGGAGCAGCAGGGCGAACAGCAGCACCCCCACCGCCACGATCACCAGCGTCATCGCGAACACGAACCGGTCCCCGTCCAGCAGCATCCGCTTCGCGAACCGGGCCGAACCGGCCCCGAAGTCGAACGTCGAGCCCCAGCCGCGCTGCACCGCGAAGTACCCGCCGAGCGGATCGCCCTTCCGGAGCCCGACCCACAGCACGTACGCGGCCCAGCCGGCCGGCGCGAGCAGCGCGCCCGTCCACAGCCTGTGGGGAACCCGGCCGCGCCGCCGCACCATCTCGTACCCGGCGGTGACCAGGACCGCCGCGGCGACCGCGGAACCGTTCGGCCGGGACAGGCCGGCGAGCGCGGCCAGCGAACCCGCCCACAGCCAGCGCCCGCGCAGCACCGCGTACAGCGACCACGCGGCCAGCGCCGTGAGGACCGGCTCGGTGTAGGCCATGGACAGCACGACCGAGTGCGGCAGCAGGCCCCACAGGACGACGAGCAGGGTGGCCACCGTGCGGCCGTGCAGGAGGGTGCCGATCCGGTAGACGCCGAGGGCGGCGGCGAGCGTCGCGGCCCACGCGATCAGCAGGGCGCAGGTCCCGGCGCCGAGCGGGAGCGCCCCGTGCAGGGCCCGGATCAGCGCCGGGTACAGCGGGAAGAACGCCAGGTCGCTGTGGACGACGCCGGGCTCGAAGTACAGGGTGCGGACGCCGTAGCCGTGCGCGGCGATGCCGAGGTACCACTCGGAGTCCCAGGACCGGCCGAGCAGGGTGAGGGGCCGCTGGTCGCTCAGCCGGGCCGCGGCGGCCACGGCGAGCATGCCGGTGAGCCGGGCGGCGGCGAACAGGCCGAGGGCGCGGGCCGCGCCGGACGGGCGCAGGCGCGGCAGGGCCCGGGATCCGGCGGTGGCTGAGGGGGTGTCAAGAACGGCGGTGCTCTGCTCGGTCACATCCGAACCCTGCGATGCCCGTGCCGCGCCCGCGATTCGGGCGCGGCCAGACGGGGGCGGCCGCGGGGCCTCAGAGCTGCTTGAGCCGTCCGACGGCGTCCGCCAGTACGTCGTCCCGCTTGCAGAACGCGAACCGGACGAACGGGGCGCCGGCCTCCCGGTCGTCGTAGAACACCGCGTTCGGGATCGCGACGACGCCGCACCGCTCGGGCAGCGCCCGGCAGAACGCGAAGCCGTCGTCGAAGCCCAGCGGCCGGATGTCGGTCGTGACGAAGTACGTGCCCTGCGGCCGGAAGACGCCGAACCCGGCGTCCGCCAGGCCCGCCGCGAGCAGATCCCGCTTGGCCGTCATACCGGCCCGGAAGTCCGCGAAGTAGGAGTCGGGCAGGGCGAGGGCCTCGGCGACCGCGTACTGGAACGGGCCGGACGAGACATAGGTGAGGAACTGCTTCGCCGAGCGCACCGCCGTGACCAGCTCCGGTGCCGCCGTCACCCAGCCGACCTTCCAGCCGGTGAACGAGAACGTCTTGCCCGCGGAGCCGATCGTCACCGTCCGCTCGCGCATCCCGGGCAGCGTCGCGAGCGGCACGTGCTCGGCGTCGTCGAAGGTCAGGTGCTCGTAGACCTCGTCGGTGACGACGAGCAGATCCCGCTCGACGGCCAGCTCGGCGACGGCGGCCAGCTCGGCGCGGGTCAGCACGGTGCCGGTCGGGTTGTGCGGGGTGTTGATCAGCAGCAGCCGGGTGCGGGGCGTGATCGCGGCGCGCAGCTCGTCCAGGTCGAGGCGGAACGAGCCGTCGTGCGGCCGCAGCGTCACGGGGACGCGGGTGCCGCCCGCCAGCGCGATCGAGGCCGCGTACGAGTCGTAGTACGGCTCGAACGCGACGACCTCGTCACCGGGCTCGACCAGCGCGAGCAGCGAGGCGGCGATGGCCTCGGTCGCGCCCGCCGTCACCAGGACCTCACGGTCGGGGTCGAGCGCGATGCCGTAGCGGCGCTCCTGGTGCGCAGCGATCGCGGTGCGCAGCTCGGGGACGCCCGGGCCCGGCGGGTACTGGTTGCCGCGCCCGTCGCGCAGCGCCCGCACCGCCGCCTCGCGCACCTGCTCGGGGCCGTCGGTGTCGGGGAAGCCCTGGCCGAGGTTGATGGCGCCGGTCGAGACGGCCAGCGCGGACATCTCCGCGAAGATCGTCGTCCCGAACTCGGCGAGCCGGCGGTTGAGCAGCTGGCGCGGGCTGGCAGGCGTGGCGGTCATGGCCGCCATCCTGCGCCGAACCCCTGGAGTTCCTCAACTTGCCGAGGGAGGCGCCGCTCGCTCATGAGTCCGGCTCGTGAAGCACTCCTCCGATGCCCTGCCGGGGTATAGCGTGGAGGTGAACCGTGAGGGCATGCGGACCGGGCGGATCCGGTTGAAGTGGCGCCCTTCGACGGGCAGACCCGGGACAAGAGGCGAGTACGCGTAATCCCTGTCAGCGGGCACGTCATGGCTCTTCTACGGAGCCGCCTCTCTCTCGCTGCCGGACGGGTCGAGCCCGGTCCCTGCCGCTGTCGCGGAAGCGGGAGACCGCTGATCGGCAGGAACGCCATGCCCACCAACGACCTCAACCTGTACGTCGCCCGGGCTGTTCTCGACCTCGCTCACCGTCCCGAAGGCTTCGATCCGCTCGAATTGCTGCACGATCTGACCGCGCAGGCGGTCGCTCTGCTGCCGGTGCGCTGCGCCGGAATCACGGTCCGGAACGAGCAGGGCCAGGTCGTCTACGTCACTGCCTCCGACATGACGTGCGCCGGCCTGGAGGAGGACCAGATCGAGCTGGACGAAGGGCCGTGCCTGGACAGTGTCAGGACCGAGCAGTCCCTGCCGCTGACCCTGCTGACCAGCCCGTGGGCCGCGGAACGCTGGCCCCGGTTCACTTTCCGCGCCCGCCGCGTGGGTATCAGGGCCGTCGCCGCGGTGAGGCTGCCTCTGCCGCACATGACCTTCGGAGCACTCAACCTGATGATGGCGGGACCGCCTTACGTCACCAGCCGGGACCTCGAACTGGCCGACGTCCTGGCGAAGGCCGCTGCCGTGGCCCTGACGCACCAGCGGCTGCTGGCCGGCCGGGACGAGGTCGTCGCCCAGTTGCAGACCGCGCTGGACAGCCGCTTGGTGATCGAGCAGGCCAAGGGGGTGCTTTCGGCCACCCTGAACGTCAGCGTGGACGAGGCGTTCACCCGGCTGCGGGCCCACGCCCGCGCCCGGGGGCAGAAGCTCACCGTGCTGTCGACCCGGATCGCCCTGGGCGACATTCCCCATGACCTCGTCCCGGCCCCGTGACCCCGGTCCCACGCCGGGCACGCTGGTTTCCTTCCTGCTGCGTGCGGTCCGGAAGGGAACACGTGATGTCTCGTGATGAGTCGGCAGACCTCGTCAAACGACTGCGTCGGGCCGCGCGCGACGGCCAGAACCTGTCCGCAGTGCCTGCGGCCACCGCTGCCCGCCTGCTGCACCTGGATGCCCTGACCTTGAGCTTCATCTCTTCCGGCGGCCACTTGGAACTGCTCTGGGCCGATCCCGCCGACCCCATGGGGCCCGTTCTCGAAGACCTCCAGTACACCCTCGGCGAAGGCCCCACCCTGGATGCCGTTCGCACCCGCCGCACCGTCACCGAAGTCGACCTGTCCGCCACCGCCCGCTGGCCCCTCTTCACGCCCGCCGCCTGCCGCACCCCGGCACGCGCCGTCATCGCCACCCCGCTGCTCCTGGGTGTCATCGCCGCGGGCGCGCTGACCGGCTACCAGACCACCCCGGGCCCCTTCCCAACGGAACAGCAACGCAACATGGCCCGCTTCGCCCAAGTGGCCCTGGACCTCCTGCTGAGCACCCCGCCCGCAGCCATGACCACCGAAACCGGCCTGCAGGCCAACGGCCTTGAGCTGCACCGCGTCGAGGTCCACCAAGCCGCCGGCGTCCTCACCGTCCACCTGGGGCTGCCCATCGAGGACGCTCTGCTCCGCCTCCGAGGACACGCCTACCGGCACGGCCGGCCCGTGCTCGACGTGGCGCGCGACATCCTCGCGGGCCGCATCGAGCTCGAACCGGACCGCCCTTAGACGGCCCGCTCGGCCACCATGGCCCCTGGTTCCGCCTCCGCGGCAGGCCAGGGGCTTTCGCGTACCCGGAAACCTCTGGAGTTCCTCAACTCTGCTTTGACCGCGTACGGGCACGGGCATCCCCCTCACACGCCCCGCTCGGGGCGCCCCTCGGGGGATTCGGGGGAACGAGAAAGGAGGACCGGTGATGGAAGCAGTCGTCATCGTGGTCTTCGTGGCAGTGGTCGTCGCCATCGTCGTCGGAACGGCCCGGGCGGGCGGCAGCGGCCGCTCGTCGCGTACATCTCTCAAGAAGCGTTCCAGCGGTTCGCGCAGCAGCGGCAGCTGGTGGGCCGGCGGCGGCGGGGCCGTCGGCGGTTCCTCGTGTTCTTCCGGTTCGTCCGGCCATCACGGCGGGCACCACTCGTCGTGCGGCGGCGGATCCTCGTGCGGCGGCGGCAGCTCCTGCGGCGGCGGCTCGTCGTGCGGCGGCGGGGGAGGGTGCGGCGGCGGCAGCTGACGCCGGACCCGGGGCGTGCGGCCCGCGCGGAGACGACTGACACGGGGCAGTCGGTCCGCGTGGGCCGCACGCACGTTCCCCTTGACACCCGGCCGGTGGTGCATCGGTCACGAAAGATGACCGCGACAGTTGAACAGTTGAGCTGTGCAGCCCTCGGGGGGATGGAAACCCTCCGAAGTTGGGTAAAAACGCTGTGACGCCGCCACCGCTCATGATTCCCTCTTAACCGTCAACTCAGCCCTCGTACTACGTTCTCAACGCGTTCTCGTGGGCACGAGCCGGTCCCTATGACGTAGCCGGCCCCATCTCCCCCTGCGTGCCAGCGGAGCCGACCCATGCTCACGACCCTGAACACCGCCTACACCGACACGAGTGCGGCCGATCTGGCCTGGGCCCTGGGCCGCGAGCCGCTTCCCGCGCTCGCCTCCCTCGACCTCGAACTTGCCGGTGCGAAGCTTCAGTTGAGGCTCCTCGGCGCCTCCCACCAGGTACTTCTCGAGGAGGAGCAGGGCAGCTGTTCCGAGACCGTCGCCTGTATCCCCGGCAGCAGCACCCCGCTGCCGCTCGGCGTCGCCAAGCGGGTCGGCGACTGGGAGTACGAATTCGCCGCCCGAGTCGAACATTTGACGGCTGGTCAGTTCGCCGGACGGGCCCAGGAGCTGCTGGCCCTGGTCGCCGACCACCCGAACGGGCTGGCGGGCGTCTTCCCCGGCAGCCCGCACGCCTTCACGGCGATGCTCGCCCAGCGCCACGAGGGCCAGGTGCAGTGGCGCACCTGGCACGCCTATCCGCAGGACGGTCAACTCGTCGCCACCCGCAGCCGGGTGGGAGTACGGATGCCGCTCGCCGCCGCACTGTAGTTCTCACCGAGGGCGGGGCGGGGAGTATGCGTGCCACGCGCCGGTTCCACACGTGTGGGTGACCGGGTGGAGTCGGACGGTGACGTAGCGTTCCAGGCGTGATCGAACCGCACGTGCCCGCCCCGCCCGCGGGCCCCGGACTGTCCCGGTCCCGCAGCGGGCCGGGCCGGGCCCCGCTCCCCGTGAAGCCGGGCACCGGCCGGTTCCTCGTGCTGGCCTGCGTCTTCGTCTGCGCGGCCTGCGGACTCGTCTACGAGCTCGAACTGGTCGCGCTGGCCTCGTACCTGATGGGCGACTCGGTCACCCAGGCCTCCGTCGTGCTGTCCGTCATGGTCTTCGCGATGGGCCTCGGCTCGCTCGCCGCCAAGCGCCTGCGGCTGCGCGCCGCCGCCGGGTTCGGCCTGGTCGAGGCCGCGCTCGCGCTCGTCGGCGGCTGCAGCGCGATGGCGCTGTACGCCGTGTTCGCGTGGACCGGCGGCTGGGGCGGGGCCTGGAGCGACGGCCCGCGCTGGCTGCTGGTCGCCTTCTCCCTCGGGATCGGGGTGCTGATCGGCGCCGAGGTGCCCCTGCTGATGGTGCTCATCCAGCGGATCAGACGGCAGGACCCGGGCGGCGCCGTCGCCGACCTGTTCGCGGCGGACTACGTCGGCGCGCTGGTGGGCGGCCTCGCCTTCCCGTTCCTGCTGCTGCCGATGCTCGGCCAGCTCACCGGCGCCCTGCTGACCGGCGCGGTCAACGCGGTGGCCGGGGGCGCCCTCGTGCTCGGCCTGTTCCGGCGGGACCTGAGCACCCGGGGCCGCTGGCTGCTCCTCGTCGCCAACGTCACGGTGCTCGGCCTGCTCGCCGCCGCCTGGGTCCTCGTCGACGACTTCGAGCGGGCCGCGCGGCAGGCCATGTTCGGCGCGCACATCCGGGTCGCCGAGCGGACCGGGGAGCAGGAGGTCGTGCTGGCCGGGGGCGAGCACGGCCCCGTCGACCTGTACCTCGACGGGCAGCTGCGGGTCAGCGGCCGCGACGAGGCCCGCTACCACGCGGCGCTCGTCGACCCCGCGATGCGCGGCGCGCCGCATGCCCGGGTCCTCGTGCTCGGCGGCGGGGACGGGCTCGCCGTGCGCGAGGTGCTGCGCCACCCCGGGGTGCGCCGGGTGGACGTCGTCGACACCGACCCCGGGGTCGTCCGCCTCGCCCGCACCGATCCGCGGCTCACCTCCCTGAACGGGCGGGCGCTGAACGATCCGCGGGTGCGCGTGACCACGGGGGACGTCTTCAGTCGGCTGCGCGCGGTGCGCCGGGCCGTCCCCTACGACGTGGTCGTCTGCGATCTGCCCGACCCCGGCCGCACGGACAGTACGAAGCTGTACTCGCAGGAGTTCTACGGGCTGGTGGGGCGGGTGCTCGGCCCTCGCGGGCGGGTTGTGGTGCACGGCGGGGCGGTGTCGGGGCGGTTCTGGACGGTCGAGTCGACGGTTCGCTCCGCGGGGTTGCGGGTGGTGGCCTATCGGGGGGCCGGGGATGCGGGGTTCGTTCTCGGCGGGTGGGAGACGCCGGCCGGGGTGTCAGGTGTGCGGGTGATCCGGCCGGGCCGGGGGTACGCCCCGTCGACGCTGGTGCATCCGCGGTACGGGAGCTAGACGCCGTGGGGGTGTCGTGTGCGTCGCCGGGTGCGGCCCGGTGGGGCTTCTCGAGCAGTTCCCCGCGCCCCTGAGGGAACGGCGCGACCAGCCCCCACCGGCCGGAACCCGCAGCGATCCGTACCCGCAACGGCGAAGAGGACCCCCGTTCCCGACGGAGTCGCTAGGCTCGGGTGGCATGGAGCATGAGGTGTTCGTTCCGGTTCCGGCGGAGTCCCTACGGGCGGTGCTCTGCGATCCCCTCCGCGTGGCCCGGGCGCTGCCCGGGTTCCAGCGTGACGCCTCCGGCGAGGGAGGCCGCCTGAAGGTACGGATCGGCGGGCACGCCATCACGTACCGCGGCACCGTCCGCGTCACGGAGGCGTCCGACGGCTCGTTCGCCGTGACCGGCGACGCCACCGAGGCCCGCGGCACGGGCGGCGTGAAGTTCGCGCTGAGCGCCCGCGTCGCCGCGTCCGGCGGCGGCTGCGCCCTGGTCTTCACCGGCACCGCCTCCGGCGACGGCCGCGTCGCCGAACTCCCGCAGGACGCCGTGGAATCGGCGGCCCACCGACTGCTGAACCGTTTCGCGGGGAACCTCGGCGCGGCGGTCCAGGAGCCCGGCTCCGAGGAACCGGACGAGGAACCGCGGGACGACACGGACACCCCCGCGGAGCAGCACGTGTCCGTCCACGAGACCGAGGTGCCGCCGTCCTCCCTGGCCCCCGGGGCTGATGCCGGCGTGATCGACGGCATCGAGGAGATGGCCGACCTCGACGGCATCGAGGTCGCGGAGAGCACCGGCGACCTCCCGGCCGAGCCCGCCGCCGCCCACGCCCGCCGCACGATGATCGGCCGCAGCGCCGAGGAGGTCGACCACGCGCCGCCGCGCGGCCGGTACGCCCCGGTGCCCGCGCCGGAGGGCGTCACCGCGAGCGCCACGCTGCGCTGGGCCGCGCCCGCCGCCGCCCTCGCGGTCGCCTCGGCGATCGTCGTCGGCCGGGCCCTGCGCAGGCGCCGGTAGCGCGGCCGGGAGGCCCGGGTCATAGGGTCGGCGTCGTGACGACAAAGGAAACGACGCTGACCGCGGGCGACGCGGAAGTGACCGTGGCGCCGGGCAACGGCTGCCGGGTGAGCAGTCTGAGGATCGCCGGCACCGAACTGCTGCGGCAGGGCGAGCGCTACGGCTGCTTCCCGATGGTGCCGTGGTGCGGGCGCATCAGGGACGGCCGGTTCCGGGACGGCACGCACGTCCACCAGATGCCGCTGAACTCCCCGCCGCACGCCATCCACGGCTTCGCCCGCGACGCCGAGTGGACCACCGCGCGCGTCAGCGACACCGAGGCCGTGTTCACGTACGACCTCGCCGAGCCCTGGCCGTACACCGGCCGGGTCACGCAGCTGGTCGCCCTCACCGAGGACTCGCTGACCCTGACCCTGGGCATCGAGACGTACGGCGACTCGTTCCCCGCGCAGGCCGGCTGGCACCCCTGGTTCAACCGGCAGCTGGGCGACTCCCAGGTGGAGATCGCCTTCGACGCCGCCTGGCAGGAGCAGCGCGGCGAGGACCATCTGCCCACCGGCAAGCGCATCGACGTACAGCCCCAGCCGTGGGACGACTGCTTCGGCATGCCCGACGGCGTCGACGTCACGCTGACCTGGCCCGGCGAGCTGGAGGTGAACGTGAAGAGCCGCGAGCAGTGGGTCGTCGTCTACGACGAGCAGGAGGCGGCGGTGTGCGTCGAACCGCAGACCGGCCCGCCGAACGGGCTGAACACCGCGCCCCGCCTGGTCACCCCGGTCGAGCCGCTGGAGGCGAGCACCACATGGACCTGGCGGCGGCCGTAAAACCGGGCCTTTAAGCTCGTAGGCATGACGACGAACGACGTGCGCGACGCGCTGCTCCAGCAGATCAAGGACAAGGCCGTGGTGCACGGCAAGGTGACGCTCTCCTCCGGTCTGGAGGCCGACTACTACGTCGACCTGCGCCGCGTCACCCTCGACGGCGAGGCCGCCCCGCTCGTCGGCCAGGTGCTGCTCGACCTGACCGCCGACCTGGACTTCGACGCGGTGGGCGGCCTGACCATGGGCGCCGACCCCGTCGCCGGCGCGATGCTGCACGCCTCCGCCGCCCGCGGCGAGCGGCTGGACGCGTTCGTCGTCCGCAAGGCCGCCAAGGCGCACGGCATGCAGCGCCGGGTCGAGGGTCCGGACATCAAGGGCCGTCGGGTGCTCGTCGTCGAGGACACGTCCACGACCGGCGGCTCCCCGCTGGAGGCCGTCCAGGCGGTGCGCGAGGCGGGCGCCGAGGTGGTCGGCGTCGCCACCATCGTGGACCGGGCCACCGGCGCCGCCGAGAAGATCACCGAGGGCGCCGGGGTCCCGTACCTCTTCGCGTTCTCGAAGGACGAGCTCGGCCTCGACTGAGGCCGGACCTCGGGCCAGGTCCTATGACCCGCCATGTCAGGCCTTCCCCGGACTGGAGCATTCGCGCAAGTCTGGAAGGATGGGGGCGACGATGATGTCACCCCATGGTGCTTGGTGAGGGTCGGACCACCGGTCGAGACACCTGAACAACCCAAACCCGCAATCGCGCGCTTCACGAGGAGTCGGCAGATGGCCATCGCAACCCCGGATCAGTACAACGAGATGCTCGACCGGGCCAAGGCGGGGAAGTTCGCCTACCCGGCCATCAACGTCTCGTCGACGCAGACCCTGAACGCCGCGCTGCAGGGCTTCGCGGAGGCCGAGTCCGACGGCATCATCCAGATCTCGACCGGTGGCGCCGAGTACCTGTCGGGCCAGGGCGTGAAGGACATGGTGCCGGGCGCCGTCGCCCTCGCCGAGTTCGCGCACGTCGTCGCCGAGCGCTACCCGAACAAGATCGCGCTGCACACCGACCACTGCCCCAAGGGCAAGCTGGACGGCTACGTGCGCCCGCTGCTCGACATCTCCGCGGCCCGCGTGGCCGAGGGCAAGAACCCGCTGTTCCAGTCGCACATGTGGGACGGCTCGGCCGAGACCCTCGCCGACAACCTGGACATCGCCCAGGAGCTGCTCGCCAAGGCCAAGGCCGCGCACATCATCCTGGAGATCGAGATCACCCCGACCGGCGGTGAGGAGGACGGCGTCTCGCACGAGATCAACGACAACCTCTACACCACGGTCGACGACGCGGTGCGCACCGTCGAGGCCCTCGGCCTGGGCGAGAAGGGCCGCTACCTGCTGGCCGCCTCGTTCGGCAACGTGCACGGCGTGTACAAGCCGGGCAACGTCGTGCTTCGCCCCGACCTGCTCGCCGAGCTGAACGCGGGCATCGCCGAGAAGTACGGCAAGCCGGCCGGCTCCAAGCCGTTCGACTTCGTCTTCCACGGCGGCTCGGGCTCCACCCTGGAGGAGATCCGCACCGCGCTGGAGAACGGCGTCGTGAAGATGAACCTCGACACCGACACCCAGTACGCCTTCACCCGCCCGATCGCGGGCCACATGTTCGAGAACTACGACGGCGTCCTGAAGGTCGACGGCGAGGTCGGCAACAAGAAGACGTACGACCCGCGCGTGTGGGGCAAGAAGGCCGAGACGGGCATGACCGCCCGCATCGTCGAGGCCTGCGAGAGCCTGCGTTCGACGGGTACGCGCATCAAGTAACCCGTATCAGCCCGTGTGCGGGCCCGGCGTTCCTTCGGGGTGCCGGGCCCGTGCCATGCCCGGAGGTATGCAGTGACGCCGACGTACGACTTCGACACCCCCGTCGACCGGCACGGCACCTGGTGCGTGCAGTGGGACGGCATCACGGACCGCTTCCCGGTGCCGGACCTGCTGCCGTTCACCATCTCCGACATGGACTTCGCGTGCGCGCCCGAGGTGCTCGGCGCCCTCGGCACCCGGCTCGCGCACGGCGTGTTCGGCTACACGGACTGGCAGAACGAGGACTTCCGCGGAGCGATACGCGACTGGTTCCGCACCCGGTACGCCACCGAGGTCGACGTCGACCGGCTGGTGTACGCGCCGTCCGTCCTCAACCAGGTCTCCCAGCTGCTGCGCATGTGGACCGGACCGGGCGACGGCGTCGTCCTGCACGCGCCGACCTACGACGGCTTCCGCAAGGCGGTCACCGGCCTCGGGCGCGAGATGCGCACCGTCGGGGTCGACGACTGGGCCGGTCTGGAACGGGAGCTGGCCCGCCCGGACAGCCGCGTCCTGATCCTCTGCTCGCCGCACAACCCGACCGGGCGCGTGTGGACGGACACCGAGCTGCGGCGCCTCGCGGACCTCGCGCGGACCCACGACGTGGCGGTGATCAGCGACGAGATACACGCCGACCTGACCCACGACGGACACCTGCACCTGCCGTGGACGCGGTACGCCGACGGGCTGCGCTGGGCGCTGGTCACCTCGGCCACGAAGTCCTTCAACTTCCCCGCGCTCAGCGGAAGTTACGGGTTCATCGGGGACCCGGACGACCACGCCGAGTTCGTCCGGCGGATGAACACCGGCGAGGGCCTCGCCTCCCCGGCCGTGCTCTCGCTCACGGCCCACGTCGCCGCGTACCGCGAGGGCGGCGCGTGGCTGGATGCCCTGCGCGCGTACACGTACGGCAATCTGCGGCTGCTGGAGGAGCGGCTCGACGCGGCCTTCCCCGAGCTGAAGTGGCGTGTCCCGCAGGCCGGATATCTGGCCTGGATCGATCTGCGCCCGCTCGGCGTCACGGCGGACGAGGAACTGCAGCGCATCCTCGTCGAGCAGGAGAAAGTCGCCGTCATGCCGGGCGGCACGTACGGCGCTCCCGGTTTCGTGCGGCTGAATCTCGGCTGTCCGCGCGCCAAGGCGGAGGCCGGGATCGACGCGGTGGTGCGGGCCGTGCGGACGCTCACCGCAGGTGACTGATTGGCGCCGTGGAGCGCAGCCACCCGGATGGCGCAGACTGGAACCCATGAGCCTTCACGAGAACCTCCTCGGGGGACCGCCCCCGACCCACCTGCCCGACGACCCGGAGCCGCGCGAGCTGCTCGCGAACGGCACGGCCCCCGCCGATGTCGCCGCGAAGTACCCGACCTCCTCGCTCGCCTGGGCGCAGCTCGCCGACGCCGCGTACGAGCGGGGCAGCGTCGTCGAGTCGTACGCGTACGCCCGCACCGGGTACCACCGGGGCCTGGACGCCCTGCGCCGCAGCGGCTGGAAGGGCCACGGGCCCGTGCCGTGGGAGCACGAGCCGAACCGCGGCTTCCTGCGCGCCCTGCACGCCCTGGCCCGGGCCGCCGGAGCCATCGGCGAGCAGGAGGAGTACGAGCGCTGCTCGCAGTTCCTGAAGGACTCCTCGCCGGCCGCCGCGCAGACGCTCGGCTAGTCGCCCGCACCCGTGAGGCCCGCCTGTGATCAGGCGGGCCTTGCCGTTTCGGGGGACGATTGTGAAGGATGCGAGGCGGGGACCGGGGCCCCGTGCCGGTAACGGCAGGGCGGACCGCTACCCGGAGTACGCAACAGGAGACAGCGATGTCCCACGACGCGGAAGCAACACCGCATCTCGACTTCGCGGGCACCACGCCTTACGAGGACTACGTCCAGGCCGATGTCCTCACCCACCTTCAGCACCTGCGCTCGGACGATCCCGGCGAGATGGTCTTCCTGGTGACGACCCAGGTGATGGAGCTGTGGTTCACCGTCATCGTCCACGAGTGGGAGACCGCGGCCCGGGCTCTCGCCGACGACGACGTGCCGGCCGCGGTGGCCGCGCTCAAGCGGTCCGTGCGCGAGCTGGACGCGCTGAACGCCTCGTGGCGTCCGCTGGCGCAGCTCACCCCGGCCCAGTTCAACTCCTACCGGTCGGCCCTCGGCGAGGGCTCCGGATTCCAGTCGGCGATGTACCGGCGCATGGAGTTCCTGCTCGGCGAGAAGTCCGCGTCGATGCTGGTGCCGCACCGCGGCGCGCCCCGTGTCCACGCCGAGCTGGAGAAGGCGCTGCACGAGCCCAGCCTGTACGACGAGGTGCTGCGGCTCCTCGCGCGGCGCGGCCACCACGTGCCGCGCGCCGTCCTCGACCGGGACGTGTCGCAGCGCTACGAGCCCTCGCCGGAGGTGGAGGCCGCCTGGACGGCCCTGTACGCCGGGGACGAGAGCGCCGAGCTGGCCCGGCTCGGCGAGGCGCTGACGGACGTGGCCGAGCTGGTGTGGCGCTGGCGCAACGACCACCTGGTGGCCACGCGGCGCGCCATGGGCGCCAAGACCGGTACCGGCGGCTCCGCCGGGGTGGCGTGGCTGGAGAAGCGCGCGCAGAAGAACGTGTTCCCCGAGCTGTGGACGGCGAGGTCCCATGTCTGACGCTTCTGACCTGTCCGAGCGGGCGCGGAAGCTCGACGCCGACGATCAACTGGCTGATGTGCGAGGCGACTTCGTCCTGGACGACGTGGTCTACCTGGACGGGAACTCGCTGGGCGCGCTGCCCGCGAACGTCCCCGGACGGCTCGACGACGTGGTGCGGCGCGAGTGGGGCCGGCTGCGCATCCGCTCCTGGACCGAGTCCGGCTGGTGGACGGCGCCCGAGCGGATCGGCGACCTGATCGCCCCGCTGGTCGGCGCGGCGCCCGGCCGGATCGTGGTCGGCGACTCCACCAGCGTCAACGTGTTCAAGGCGCTGGTCGGCGCGGTGCGGCTGGCGGGGGGACCCGAGGCGGGCCGGGACGAGATCCTCGTCGACGCCGCGACGTTCCCGACGGACGGGTACATCGCCGCGTCCGCCGCGCGGCTGACCGGCTGCTCGGTGCGGGCCGTCGCCCCGGACGAGGTGCCGGGCGCGCTGAACTCCCGTACGGCGGCGGTGCTGTTGAACCACGTCGACTACCGCTCCGGCCGGCTGCACGACCTGCCGGGTCTGACGGCGGCGGTCCGCGCGGCGGGCGCCGTCGGCGTCTGGGACCTGTGCCACAGCGCGGGCGCGCTGCCGGTCGGCCTCGACGAGCACGGGGTGGACCTCGCGGTCGGCTGCACGTACAAGTTCCTGAACGGGGGCCCGGGTTCGCCCGCGTACCTGTACGTGCGCGGTGAGCACCAGGACGCCTTCGACTCCCCGCTGCCGGGCTGGAACTCGCACGCCGAGCCGTTCGGGATGCGCCCCGCGTACGAGCCCGCCGACGGGGCGGTGCGCGGCCGGGTCGGGACGCCGGACATCCTGTCGATGCTGGCCCTGGAAGCGGCGCTCGCGGTGTGGTCGCGGCCGGACGTCTCCGTCGCGGCGGTCCGCGCCAAGTCCCTCGCCCTGACGGACTTCTTCCTGGAGTGCGTCGCGGCGTACGTGCCCGAGGGGCGGGTCGAGGTCGTCACCCCGGCCGCGCACGCGGAGCGGGGCAGCCAGGTGGCGCTGCGCTGCGCGGACGCCGGTGCGGTGATGGAGCGGCTGATCGCGGCCGGTGTCGTCGGCGACTTCCGGGCGCCCGACGTGCTGCGGTTCGGCTTCACACCGCTCTACCTGGGGTTCGCCGAGGTGGAGCGGGCGGCGCGGGTCCTCGCGGACACGCTCGGCTGACCGGTCTCAGCTGACGTAGGCGCCCGCCGCGACCGCCGCGAGCGCGGCCTCCACGGCCCGGGCCGCGTCCGCCTCGGTGGGCGCGGCCCCGGTCGTCAGCAGGCGGTAGTAGAGCGGCGCCGAGACGGCGCGGACGACCTCCGGGGCGTCCGTGCCGGCCGGAGCCTCGCCCCGGGCGACGGCCTCCTCGACGGCCGGCGCCCACTCGGCGACCCGCACCTCGTAGAACCGGCGCAGCGCCTCGGCCGTGCGCGCGTCGCAGGTCGCCGCCGCGATCACCGCGCGGAACAGCGGGCCCTGGCGCGCGTCCGCCAGCGTCCGGCGCACCAACTGCGCGTTGGCCGTCAGGTCGCCGCGCAGCGAGCCGGTCGCCGAGCGGGGCAGCGACTCCTGCGCCATCTGCGCGAGGAGATCGGCGACCAGGCCGGTGGGCGAGCCCCAGCGCCGGTACACCGTGGTCTTGCCGACGTCCGCGCGGCGCGCGACATCCGCCAGGTCGAGGCGGTCGAAGCCCTGCTCGGCCAGCACGTCGCCCGCGGCGTCGAGCACCGCGGCGCGGACACGGGCCGTACGGCCGCCGGGACGGAGCGTGCCGGGTTCGGGTTCGCTGGTCATGACAGCCAGGGTAACGGCACGGCAGGACCGTTTATTCGGTCACTGTACGTGTCGGCGCACGTCATCGGCCTGGTAGCGTCCGCTTACCTGCTGATCCCTGCTGATTCCCCGCTGGTTCACCGATTCACCATGGGGTCGCGCAATTCCATTGCGACGTCGAGAGGTTGGAGCATGCCGGACGAAGCCGCCGCGCGCGACGAGGCGGAGGAGGCGTCGGCCTTCTCGCACCCCGCTGTCCCGCCGGACGTCACCGTCGCGTACGGCGATCACCCGGATCAGGTCGTCGACTTCTACGCGCCCCGGGACGGTTCGACCGCGGCTCCGCTGGTCGTGGTTCTGCACGGCGGCGCGTGGCGGGCGCCGTACGACCGGGAGCATCTGAGCCCGTTCGCCGGCTTCCTCGCCCGGCGCGGCTTCGCCGTCGCCAACGTCGAGTACCGGCGCGGCAGTTCCCTGCCGCACCAGGGCGCCGACGGGCCGGTCGCCGGGCGCTGGCCGGAGACCTTCGACGACGTGGCGGCCGCGCTCGACGCGCTGCCCGCCCTGGTCGCGGAGCATCTGCCGACGGCGGACGCGCGGCGCACCGTGGTCACCGGGCACTCGGCGGGCGGCCACCTCGCGCTGTGGGCCGCGGCCCGGCACGTGCTGCCCGCGGACGCGCCCTGGTACACCCCGGCCGCGCCCGCGCTGCGCGGCGTCGTGGCGCTGGCCCCCATCGCGGACCTCGCCCTCGCGCAGGAGCTCGGCGTGTGCGGCGGGGCGAGCGCCCAGCTCCTCGGCGGCGAAGGGGAGTCGTTCGACACGCGGCGGCCGTGGGCCGATCCGGCGGAGCTGCTGCCCACCGGCATCGCGACGACGCTCGTCCAGGGGCGTACCGACACGACGGTGCCCTTCGCCGTCGCCGAGGCGTACGCCGACGCGGCGGCCAAGGCCGGCGAGGTCGTCGGCGTCACGTTCCTGGAGGAGGTCGGCCACTTCCCGCTGATCGACCCGGCGGCGGACGCGTGCGCGGTGGTGGCGGAGGAGATCGCCCAACTCGCCTGGTGAGAGCCCGCTTTCGCACCCCCGTCGTCCGCCCGGAGGCGGTCGCACCCCCTACCCGGGGATGAGGGAGTGATACCGGGGAGCTACGCGCGCAGTTGGCTCCGTGGTGTGATGCCGACTACGCCCTGTGATCAATAACTTCCTTTCCAGAGAAGACAACTGGAAGGGAGCGGCTCATGGGGATCCGGTCGGGAAGGGTGCGTCGCGCGCTGCTCGCGGCGCTGGTGACGGGCGCGGTCGTCGTGCCGGTCTCCGCCGCCGCGCACCCCGCGGTGCCCGCCCCCGCGCCCGCGCACCTGGGCCCGGTCACGGCGGCGACGCTGGGCACGGCGTACCGGAAGAACCGGGCGACGGCCGCGCGGGCCGCCGAGACGGCGGCGGCGCACGGTGACCGCCACCGGGCCCGCGCGCTGCGCGGCATGGCGTCCACGGGGCGGGAGTTCCTGACGTTCGACGCCCGGGGCGCGGGCCGGGCCGCCGAGGTCTTCGGCGATCTAACGCACGCGGACCGGATCGCCGTCCTCGTTCCCGGCTCCGACACCTCGATCGACACCTACGACCGGTTCCGCGCGGGCGCCCGCGCGCTGCACGACCGGCTCGGCGACCGCGCCGCCGTCGTGGCCTGGCTCGGGTACGAGACGCCGGGCACGGTCAGCGCGGCCGTCGCGACGACGGGCCGCGCCGAGGAAGCCGCGCCCGAACTAGTGCGTTTCATAAGCGAGTTGCGGGACATCGCGCCCGGCTCGACGGTGTCGCTGCTGTGCCATTCCTACGGGTCCGTGGTGTGCGGGCGCGCGGCGCCCCGGTTCCGCGGCGCCGCGCGCGTCTGCGACCTGGTGCTGATCGGCAGCCCGGGCACCGGCGCGGACAGCGCGGCCGGGCTCGGCACCCCGGCCACCGTCTGGGCGGGCCGCGGCGGCGACGACTGGATCGCCGACGTGCCGCATGTGCGCACCGACCTGTTCGGCCTGTTCGACAGCGCGCTCGGCTTCGGCGCCGACCCGGTCTCCCGCTCGTTCGGCGCGCACGTCTTCGCCGCGGGCGACGGCGGACACAGCGACTACTTCAGACCCGGCTCCCCTTCCCTCGCCAACCTCGCCCGGATCGCCCTGGGCCGGTACGCCGACGTCACGGAGGTCTCCCATGGCTGAACTCACCCTCCCCGTCCGGGCCCTGGCCCGCCGGATCGACGCGGCGACCCCGGCCCACCGGGACCGCGCGGTCGACGCGCTGCGCGCCCTCGCGATCTGCGGCGTCGTCCTCGGCCACTGGTTCGTCACGGCGCTCGTGCCCCGCGGCGACGGCACCCTGCGCACCGCGAGCCCGCTCCAGCACCTGCCCTGGCTCGCCCCGATCTCCTGGCTCTTCCAGACGCTCGCCGTCTTCTTCCTGGTGGGCGGCCATGTCGCGACGAAGAGTTACGCGTCGGCGCGGGAGCGCGGCGACACGTACGGGCAGTGGCTGCGGGCCCGGCTCGGCCGCCTGTTCCGGCCGGTCGCGGCGGTGCTGGGCCTGTGGACGGTGGCGGCAGGCGGCATGCTCCTCGGCGGGGTCCCCTTCACCACCCTCCACACCCTGGGGAAACTGGCGCTGTCCCCGATGTGGTTCCTGCTGGTCTTCGCGGGCCTGACAGCGGCGACCCCGCTGGTGGCCCGGCTCAACCCGCTGTGGCCGGTCGCCGTCGTCCTGCACGTCGACCTCATACGGTTCGGGCTCGGCGGCCCCGCCTGGCTCGGCTGGGTGAACGTGGCGGCGGGCTGGCTCGTGCCGTACACGCTCGGCGCGGCCTGGACGCGGGGCGAGGTGACCCGGCGCTCGGGCTGGGTGCTGCTGCTCGGCGGCGCGGCGGCGACGGCCGGCCTGATCCTCTTCGCCGGGTACCCGGCGTCGATGGTCGGCGTGCCCGGCGCGGCGGTCTCGAACCTCAACCCGCCCACGCTCGCCGCGGTCGCCTTCGGCCTCGCCCAGTGCGGCCTGGCCCTGCTGCTGCTCGATCCGCTGCGGCGCTGGATGCGGCGGCCCGCGGCCTGGGCGGCGGTGGCCCTGGCCAATCTCTCCGCGATGACGATCTTCCTCTGGCACCAGACAGCGCTGATGGCGGTCACCTCGACGGGCCTCCTGGCCGGCCGCCTGCCCGGCCTGCACACCAGCCCCGACTCGCCGACCTGGGTCGCGGCGCGGGCAGCTTGGTTGCCGGTGTTCGCGCTCGGCCTCGCGGTGTGCTGCGCGGCGTTCCGGGTGTACGAGGGTGCCGGGTCGCGGTCTCGTGGGCGGGCGCGGCCCGGCGGGGCTTCTCGCGCAGTTCCCCGCGCCCCTGAGATGCGCACTTCGTGCGCCGTCTCATCGGGGAAGGCGCGGCGAAGCCGCATGCCTTCAGGGGCGCGGGGAACTGCGCGACCAGCCACGACGTATGCCGCACTCGGCGACGAAACGGTCTTCGCCACGGCGAGCAGCCGGATCCCGACGACGGCGGCCGGCCGATGAGGCGGAAGCGGCCGCACAAGATCACGGCCGCGCCTAGGCTGGGCGCCGTGAGCGACGGGGAGGACTTCGGTGCCGCGCTGCGCACCCTCGCGCGGCGGCTGCGCCGCGACCTGTGGACCCTCGCCCCGACGCCGCTCCCGCCCCTGCCCCGACCGCGATGGCTGCGCTGGGCCCCCCACCTGCTGGTTTTCTGGATCGCACTCGGCGCGACGCTGTCGAACATCGACCAGATCGGCGTCCGCTACAACCGGGGCATCGCGTTCGGCGTGCTCTTCGCGCTGGTGCAGGGCGCGGCGATGGTGCTCGCGCTGTGGCGGCCGGTCCCCGCGTTCTGGGTGTCGCTGCTCGACATGGTGGTCGTCGCCCAGCTCACCAAGCCGTGGCTGGCCACATCGGCCGCCGACCCCGACACACCGTGGCCCTGGGCGGGCCCCTCGCTCGTCGCGCACGCCACGGTGCTGCTGCTCCTGGCGCTGCGCGTGCCGACCCGGGCCGTCGTCGTCGCGGCCGGCCTGAGCGTGGCGGCAGGACCGCTGATGCAGCGCACGGTCTCGGGCGTCGCCGCCTACTCCTCGACGACCGCGAGCGCGGCGACCGCGTTCGTGGTCGTCGCCGTCCTCGGCATGATGGTGCGCGGCCTCAGCGAGACCCGCACCCGGCTCGTCGCCCAGGAGGAGATCACCGCGGAGGAGCGGGCCCGGCGCACGGTCCTGGAGGAGCGCAGCCGCATCGCCCGCGAACTGCACGACGTGGTCGCCCACCACATGTCCGTCATCTCCATCCAGGCGCAGGTCGCCCCGCACCTGGTCAAGGACCCGCCGGACGAGCTGAAGGAGAACCTGGAGGGGATCAGGCGCAGCGCCCTGGAGGCGCTCACCGAACTGCGCCGCGTCCTCGGCGTGCTGCGCGCCGACCCGGCCGAGGACCCCGCCGACGAGACGGACCCGGGCACCGCCGCCGCGCCGCAGCTGCCGCAGCCCACCCTCGACCGCCTCGACACCCTCGTCGCGGGCACCCGCGCCGCCGGGCTCACCGTCACCACCCTGGAGACCGGCGAGCGGCGGGCCCTGCCGCCCGGCGTCGAGCTGTCGGCGTACCGGATCGTGCAGGAGGCGCTGAGCAACGCCCTGCGGCACGCCCCCGGGGCGACGGTCGAGGTCGGCATCGACCACGGCCCTGACGGCGTGCGGGTCCGCGTCACGAACACGGCGCCGCAGGGCCCGGTGCCGGACTCGCCGGGCGCGGGCCACGGCCTGCTCGGCATGCGGGAGCGGGCCGCGATGCTGGGCGGCACGCTGCAGGCAGGACCGGTCCCGGAGACCGGCGGCTATGAGATCCGCGCCTTTCTCCCCGCTCTCCCCGCTCCCCCCGAAGGAGGCAGTTGATGGTGACCGCGCCGATCAGAGTCCTGATCGCCGACGACCAGATGATGGTCCGCCAGGGCTTCACGGTCCTGCTGAACACCCAGCCGGACATCGAGGTCGTCGGGCAGGCGGTCGACGGCCTCGACGCCCTCGCCAAGATCGCCGAGCTGGCCCCCGACGTGGTCCTGATGGACATCCGCATGCCGGAGCTGAGCGGCATCGAGGCGACGCGACGGGTCACGGCGTCCGACGCGACCGTGCGGGTCCTCGTCCTGACCACCTTCGACCTCGACGAGTACGTGTACGAGGCGCTGCGCGCGGGCGCCTCCGGGTTCCTCCTCAAGGACGCCTCCGCGGACCAGCTGGCCGACGCGGTAAGGGTGGTGGCGTCCGGCGAGGCGCTCCTCGCGCCCACGGTGACGCGCCGCCTGATCGCCGAGTACGCGCGCCTGACGGACGGCCCGGGCGGTGGCCCGACGGGACCGAAGCCGGCCGAGCTGACCGACCGCGAGACGGAGGTCCTCGTCCTGATCGCGCAGGGCCGGTCGAACGCGGAGATCGCCGGGAAGCTGGTGGTCGCCGAGCAGACCGTGAAGACGCACGTGGGGCGGATCCTGGTGAAGCTGGGGCTGCGCGACCGCACGCAGGCGGCGGTGTTCGCGTACGAGTCGGGGCTCGTGCGGCCCGGGGCGGCGCCGTAGCGGGGGCGTGTAGTACTCAGGTCGGACCCCTGGAACCCGTCTCCCTGGGGACGACCCGGCCGGTCCGGGGGCCGTACGGTCGTGCCATGAGCGAGACGACCACCACCACGGCTCCCCGGGAACGCAGCCCCGAGTTCAGCCTCTTGCAGACGATGCTGCGGGGGCTGCGCGCGGATCTGTTCCGGGACGTGCTGGCGTACCGCCCGCTGCCGAAGTCGTCCACGGACAGGCCGCTGGCCCAGCTGTTCCCGGCCCGGATGCGCAGGGAACTGGACATCCTGCCGCACCTCGGTGTGCTGGGTCTGGCCCTGGTCACCATGGTCGTCGGCGCGGGGGCCCTCAACGACGACTTCCTCTCCCCGATATCCGGGCTGACAGCGGCGGCGCCCGTCGCGCTCACCCTGATCCGGCCGATCCTCGCCTGGTGGCTCTCGCTCGCGGCCGCCCCGCTTCTTGTCATGGCGAGCTCCGCCGAACTCTCCCCGTGGACGGTCGGCAGCATCGTGGGGCACACCGCCGTGATGGCGGTCGTCGCCGCCCGCACCCGGCCGCGTACGGCGGCGTGGATGTGGGTCATCAGCGGGGTGTACGCGCTCTTCGCCGGTGAGGTCTTCGGCGGCTGGTACGGCAGCGACGCCTTCCCGATGGCAGTGTTCTCCGGCGTCGTCCTCGCCCTCGTCTGCATGGTCCAGGTCAGCAGCAGCGCGAAGCGCCAGGTCGCCGAGGAGCGCACCGTCACCGCCGTCGAACGTGACAAGCGCACCCTCCTGGAGGAGCGCACCACCATCGCCCGCGAGCTGCACGACGTCGTCGCCCACCACATGTCGGTCGTGGCGATCCAGGCGGAGGCGGCGCCCTACCGCGTCGAGAACCCGCCGCCCGAGCTGGAGCAGGCGTTCGTCACGATCCGGGAGAACGCGGTGGCGGCGCTCACCGAACTGCGCCGCGTCCTCGGCGTCGTACGCGCGGAGGACTACGAGGCGCCGGACGCCCCGCAGCCCACGCTCGCCGACCTCGACAGGCTCCTGGAGAACGTGCGGGACGCGGGCCTGACCGTCAGCAAGACCGTCACCGGCGCGGTCCGTGAACTGCCGTCCGGCGTCGAGCTGTCGGCGTACCGGATCGTGCAGGAGGCGCTCAGCAACACGCTGCGCCACGCGCCCGGCGCTGAGGCCGCGGTCGAGGTGTCGTACGTACTCGGCGGGCTCGGCCTGCGCATCGTCAACGGCCGGCCCGACAGCCTGGCCAAGACCAGCCCCGGCTCCGGCCACGGCATCACCGGCATGCGCGAGCGCGTCTCCATGCTCAGCGGCGAGATGACGGCGGGCGAGACGGCCGACGGCGGCTACGAGGTCGCGGTGTTCCTCCCGGTGGCCGCGTCCCGCACGGAGGACGACGCATGATCAGGGTGCTGATCGCCGACGACCAGATGATGGTGCGCGAGGGCTTCTCGGTCCTGCTGAACGCGATGCCGGACTTCGAGGTCGTCGGCGAGGCGGTCAACGGGGTCGAGGCGGTCGCCAAGGTCCGCGAGCTCCGCCCCGACGTGGTCCTCATGGACATCCGCATGCCGGAGCTGAACGGCATCGAGGCGACCCGCGAGATCGTGGCGGCCGACGAGGGCGCGAAGGTCCTCGTGCTGACCACGTTCGACCTCGACGAGTACGTGTACCAGGCGCTGCGCGCGGGCGCGTCCGGCTTCCTCCTCAAGGACGCCTCGGCCCGCCAACTCGCCGACGGCGTACGGGTGGTGGCGAGCGGGGAGGCGCTGCTCGCGCCGTCGGTCACCCGCCGTCTGATCACCGAGTTCTCGAAGCTGTCCGAGACGCCGAAGCTGCCCGCGGTGCAGAACCCGGACGCGTACGGGGAGCTGACCGACCGCGAGACGGAGGTGCTGGTGCTGATCGCGCAGGGCCTGTCGAACGCGGAGATCGCCGAGCGGCTCGTCGTCGCCGAGTCGACGATCAAGACGCATGTCAGCCGCGTCCTGGTGAAGCTGGGCCTGCGCGACCGCACCCAGGCGGCCGTCTTCGCGTACGAGGCACGTCTGGTCACACCGGGCTGACCGGCACTAACGTCCCTCCATGGACGCCACCGCCCCGTTCGACCCCTGGTCCCCGGCCTTCGTCGCCGACCCGTACCCCGCGTACGCGGCGCTGCGCGCGGCCGGCCGGGTCCACTGGTTCGAGCCCACCCGCCAGTACCTGATCCCGCACCACGCCGACGTCTCGGCGCTGCTGCGCGACCGCCGCCTCGGCCGCACCTATCAACACCGGTACACGCACGAGGACTTCGGCCGCACGGCGCCGCCGCCCGAGCACGAGCCGTTCCACACCCTCAACGACCACGGCATGCTCGACCTGGAGCCGCCGGACCACACGCGCATCCGGCGCCTCGTCTCGAAGGCGTTCACGCCGCGCACGGTCGAGCAACTGGTGCCGTACGTCGAGAAGCTGGCCGGTGAGCTGGTGGCCGGCCTGGTCGCGGACGGCGGCGGCGACCTGCTCACCGACGTCGCCGAGCCGCTCCCGGTCGCGGTCATCGCCGAGATGCTGGGCATCCCCGAGTCCGACCGGCCGCTGCTGCGCCCCTGGTCGGCGGCGATCTGCGGCATGTACGAGCTGAACCCGCCGGAGGAGACGGCCCGCGCCGCGGTCCGCGCCTCGGCCGAATTCACCGAGTATCTACGCGAGTTGATACGGGTCCGGCGCACGGCACCCGGAGACGACCTGATCTCGGGCCTCATCGCCGCCCACGACGAGGGCGACCGCCTCACCGAGCAGGAGATGATCTCGACCTGCGTCCTGCTGCTCAACGCCGGTCACGAGGCCACGGTCAACTCCACGGTGAACGGCTGGTGGGCCCTGTTCCGCCACCCCGGCCAGCTGGCGGCCCTGCGCGCCGACCACGCGCTCGTCCCCGGCGCCGTCGAGGAGCTGATGCGCTACGACACCCCGCTCCAGCTCTTCGAACGCTGGGTCCTGGACGACATCGACGTCGCGGGCGTCGGCATCCCCCGCGGCTCCGAGGTGGCCCTCCTCTTCGGCGCGGCCAACCACGACCCGGCGGTCTTCCCCGACCCGGCGCGCCTCGACCTGACCCGCACCGACAACCCCCACATCTCCTTCAGCGCGGGCATCCACTACTGCATCGGCGCGCCCCTGGCCCGGATCGAACTGGGCGCCTCCATGCGGGCGTTGCTGACCCAGGCCCCGACCCTGCGGCTCGCGGCCGAGCCGCGCCGGAGGCCGAACTTCGTCATCCGCGGTCTGGAGGGCCTGCCCGTCGAGCTGTGAGCAGCCGGTGGACAAGGGCCCACACCAGCACCCCGGCTGCGGCCCCGCCGCCCACACAGAGCGGCAGCTCGACGAAGAGCACCCGCCACCGCGGCCCCTGCTCGAACGGATGGAACCGCCCCTGCGCGTACGCGGCCCACACCGCGAGCCCGGCGCCGGACCCGGCGATCGCGGTGAGGCAGCCGGCCGCCGCCTGTGTTCGTTGCCCCATGCCGGACACAGACGCGCGACGCCCCGCCGGGGTTCCGGCCGGGGCGTCGCGGTGCCGTGCGGCGCCCTCAGGCGGAGAGGTCCCGCCGCCGCAGCCCCACCAGCCCGACCCCCACGAGCGCGGCCGCCAGCGCCGTCAGCACCAGCACCGGGCCCCAGGCCATCTCCCCGCCGGGCAGCTTCGGCAGATGCCCGAAGGGGGAGAGGTCCAGCACCGCCCGGGGCACCTTCAGCGCCGGGCCGATCCAGCCGAGCAGCAGCGCCGCGCCCGCCACGCCCCACGCGGCCGGTGCCGCCCGGGGCGCCAGGCCGTACAGGAGCACCGCCGCGCCGCCGAGCGTCCACACCGCCGGGAGCTGGACGAGGCAGGCGCCCACGAGGGACCCGGCGTCCTGCCCGTGGCCCAGCGCCAGGCCGAGGCCGCCGAGCAGCATGATCAGCGCGGCGCCCGCGAAGCCGATCGCCAGGTGGCCCGCGGCCCAGCCGAGCCGCCCGACCGCGTTCGCGAGCACCGGCTCCGCCCGCTGCGAGGTCTCCTCGCCGTGCAGCCGCAGCACGGACTGGACGACGTACAGCGCCGCGACCATGCCCAGCATGCCGGCCATCGTGGCGAGGAAGGCGTCGGTGATGCCGGACTGTCCGCCCATCCGCTCGATGATGTCGACGGTCTTCTGGTTGTCGCCGACCAGGTCGGCCGCCCCGTCGGCCATCCCGCCGAAGACGGCACCGGCCGCGAGGAACCCGGCCGACCAGCCGATCACGCTGCCCCGCTGCAGCCGCCGGGCAAGCGCGCCGGCCGTGCCGAGCCGCCCGTGCGCGGGGCCCGGCCGGCTCGGCAGGAAGCTCATCCCGATGTCGCGCCGCCCGGTCAGAGCGAACGCCCCGGCGCCCTGGAGCGCGACCGCCGCGACGAACAGCAGCAGCACCCACCACCGTTCGTCGGCGAACGACCGGACGTTCTCGACCCAGCCGACCGGCGAGAGCCAGGTCAGCGGCGACGAGGCGCCGCCGGTCCCCGCGTCACCGGCCGCCCGCAGCACGAACGCGGCCCCGAGCAGCGCCGCCGTCACGCCCCGCGCGAGCCGCGCGCTCTCGGTGAACTGCGCGACGATCGCCGCCATCGAGGCGAACACCATGCCCGCCCCGCCGATCGCGGCCCCGAAGGCGAGCGCCCCCGCTCCGCCCTGCGCGGCGAGACCGCCCGCGAGCAGCAGCGCCAGCACGCCGTTGGCCACCAGTGCCGTGAGCAGCGCGGCGGCCAGGGGCGCGCGCCGCCCCACCATCGCCGACGACACCAGCTCCTGCCGCCCGCTCTCCTCCTCGTCGCGGGTGTGCCGGACGACGACGAGCAGGCTCATCACGGCGGCGAGCACCGCCGCGAACGTCCCGATGCGCCAGGCGGTCAGCGCGCCCAGCGAGTCGGCGAAGACGGGCCCGTACAGGGCGCGCATCGAGCCGTTGGTGTTCATGGTGCGCACGACGTCGGCGCGCTCGGCGGCCGTGCCGTACACGCTCTTCAGCGAGTTCGGCATGGACAGCACCATCATCGCGACGATCGCGACCCAGACCGGGATCAGCACCCGGTCGCGGCGCAGCGCCAGCCGCAGCAGGGCTCCGGTGCCCGCGAGTCGACGGGGGCCGGCGGTCCGCGGGGCGTACCGCGTGCCGGGCGCGAGGGCGGCGGTCATCGCGACACCGCCTCCTTCTCGGGGAGCCGTACGTCGTCCTGGTAGTGCCGCAGGAACAGCTCCTCCAGGGTCGGCGGGGTGCTGGTCAGCGACCGCACGCCCGACGCGGTCAGCGACCGCAGCACCGCGTCCAGCTTGTCGGTGTCGACCTGGAGGCGGACCCGCGTGCCCCGGACGTCGAGATCGTGGACGCCCGGCAGCCGGTCCAGCCCCTGTGGCGCGCCCGCGAGTTCGGCGCTCACGCTGGTCCGGGTCAGGTGCCGCAGCTGGGCCAGCGAACCGCTCTCGACGGTCCGCCCCTTGCGGATGATGCTGACGCGGTCGGACAGCTCCTCCACCTCGCTGAGGATGTGCGAGGACAGCAGCACCGTCTGGCCGCGCTCCCGGGCGGCCTCCTCGACGTACGACTGGAAGACCTCCTCCATCAGCGGGTCGAGGCCGGAGGTGGGCTCGTCCAGGATGAGCAGGTCGACGCCGGACGCGGCGAAGGCGGCGACGAGGGCGACCTTCTGCCGGTTGCCCTTGGAGTAGGTGCGGCCCTTCTTGGTCGGGTCGAGTTCGAAGCGTTCGACGAGCTCCGCCCTGCGGGCCTTGTCGAGGCCGCCGCGCAGCCGCCCGTACAGGTCGATGACCTCGCCGCCGCTGAGGTTGCGCCACAGCGTGACGTCGCCGGGGACGTACGCGACCTTGCGGTGCAGTTCGACGGTGTCGGCCCAGGGGTCGAGGCCCAGCATCTGCACGGCGCCGGAGTCGGCGCGCAGCAGCCCGAGCAGCACCCGCAGGGTGGTGGACTTCCCCGCGCCGTTCGGCCCGAGGAAGCCGTGCACCTCACCGCTCTCGACGTCCAGGTCGAGGCCGTCCAGCGCACGCGTCCTGCCGAACGACTTGTGCAGTCCGGAGACCGTGATTGCCTTCGTCATGTTTTTGAACGTACGCTGATTTCACAAAGTTGTGAAGTTAAGGAAGTGTATAAACTCGGGGGCACGGAACGCAGGGGAGATGATGCAGGGCATGAGCAGCAAGGACGACACACGGGCGCGCTTCGTCGAACGGTTCGCGGGCCAGCTCGTCGAGGCCGGCCTGCCCCGGATGCCCGCACGGGTCTTCGCCGCGCTGCTCTCCTCCGAGGCGGGCGCGCTCACCGCGGCCGAGCTGGGGGAGCGGCTCCAGGTCAGCCCCGCGGCGGTGTCCGGCGCGGTGCGCTATCTGACGCAGGTGCACATGGTCACCCGCGAGCGGGAGCCCGGCACGCGGCGGGACCTGTTCCGGGTGCACGGGAACCAGTGGTACGAGGCGCTCGCCAGCCGGGACAGCGTCATGAAGCGCTGGGTCGACTCGCTGACGGAGGGCGTCGACAGTCTCGGCGCGGACACCCCGGCGGGCAGGCGCCTCGGCGAGACGCTGGCCTTCTTCGAGTTCGTCCAGACCGAGCTGGGCGGGCTCATGGAGCGCTGGCGGGAGCACCGCAAGACGCTCGGCCTGGACTGAGGTCCCCTTCGCCGTACCTCAGGGCCGCGGCGGCCACCGCGACCCCGCACCGTACAGCGCATGTGCATGATGCACATTATGTGTATGGTACATACCTCTCGTGATATACCTGCTGGGCAGGCGGTACGAGAAAGGCGGGCGGGCGACGTGGGCGAGGCGGCCAAGGACAGGACCACGCGGCAGGTCGAGTTCGAGACGATGCTGCTGAGCCGGCACGGCTATCTCTTCGGCTCGCGCGCCAGATCCGACCGCTGGCACCTCGACCGCAGCGCGTACATCCTGCTCAGCCGCATCCAGATGGACGGCCCGATGTCGATCGGCCAGCTCAGCGACGCGTTCGGCCTGGACACCTCGACGCTCAACCGGCAGACCGCGGCGATGATGCGGGCCGGCCTGGTCGAGCGGATCCCGGACCCGGAAGGCGGCATCGCCCGCAAGTTCCGCATCACCGAAGAGGGCCTCAAGAACCTGGACGGCGACCGTGGGCTCAACGTCGACGTGATCGGCGGACTCATGGAGGAGTGGAGCGCGGACGAGATCGCCGACTTCGCCACGAGCCTGGAGCGGCTGAACCGCGCGATCGAGCGCCTCGAAGGGCGCCCCTGGCCCCGGCCCTGACGCCCCCACACCCCGCGGCCAGGCCGGGACAGGGGCCGGCGCCTCACGGAAGCGCCAGCCCCCACGCCCCCGCCCGCACGGTCCAGGTCCGGCTGCGCACCGGCCCGCCGATCGCCACCGCGTCCGCCCGGTAGCGGAAATCCGGCCCGGACACGGTGACCGTGCGGGCCGCCACGCACAGCGGCGCCGCGTCCGCCGCCTGCCGCACCTCGATCCGCGCGAGGCCCGTCCCCGTGGCGGGCCCCACCGAGACGCCCTCCACCGGCTGGTCCAGGTCGATCAGGGTCACCCCGTCCGCCTCGATCCGCAGCCGCGCCGGCGGCCCGGCCTCCGGCGCCGCGGGACGCACCGGCCGCGCCGCGAGGGTGCGCACCAGCGAGCGGCACGTCCGCAGCCACGGCCGGGCGGCGCCCGCCGTCACCGGTTCCACGGCCGGCGGGATCCGCAGGTCCCCGAGGACCACCCCGTCGCTGTCGTCCACCAGCAGATCGAGCCGCCGCTCCGCCCCGTCCAGCGCGGCCCGCGCCGCGGCCACCGTTCCCGTCGGCACCCCGAGCGACCGGGCGAGCGACACCGCGCCGCCCACCGGGACCATCGAGAGGACCGCGCCGGACAGCTCGCGCTCCCGGTGCAGCAGGGACACCGCGCGCAGCAGCGCCCGGTCGTCACCGACCACGACGGGCCGCCGCGCACCCCGTCTGGCCAGCGCTTTCGCGAATTCCTCGGGTCCTTCCGGCAGGCACACCTTGGCGGTCGAGCCCGCGCACAACACGTCCTTGGCGATGCGGACGGACTCCCCGTCCGCGCGTCGGGCGAGGGGGTCCACGAGCACCAGAACCTGCCGCGACAGCCCCTCGTCCGCACGGTCAGATGGATGGTCCAAAGCCGCCACCTCGGCCTTGCCTCGCTTCCTCGGGTAGCATCTTTGTGCAAGAGCCCCTTGCGCTATTGCGCCAGGGGCTTCGTCTATTCCGGGGCACCCCAAGGCTTACGCATTCATCAGTGGCTGCGGCCCCTGACCTTGGACATGCCCCGCCCGGAAGGGGTGTACGCCTGTGCCCGCACTTGTGCTGCTCGGTGCTCAGTGGGGTGACGAAGGCAAGGGAAAGGCCACCGACCTGCTCGGTGGATCCGTGGACTACGTAGTGCGCTACCAGGGCGGCAACAACGCCGGCCACACGGTCGTCGTGGGCGACCAGAAGTACGCGCTGCACCTCCTCCCTTCCGGGATCCTCTCGCCGGAGTGCACGCCGGTCATCGGAAACGGTGTCGTCGTCGACCCGTCGGTCCTGCTCTCCGAGCTGAGCGGTCTGAACGAGCGCGGCGTCGACACGTCCAAGCTCCTGCTCAGCGGCAACGCGCACATCATCACGCCGTACAACGTGACCGTCGACAAGGTGACGGAACGCTTCCTCGGCAAGCGCAAGATCGGCACCACCGGCCGCGGCATCGGCCCGACGTACGCGGACAAGATCAACCGCGTCGGCATCCGCGTCCAGGACCTCTACGACGAGTCGATCCTCACTCAGAAGGTCGAGGCGGCCCTCGAGGTCAAGAACCAGCTGCTCACCAAGCTCTACAACCGCCGCGCCATCGAGGCCCAGCAGGTCGTCGAGGAGCTGCTCGGCTACGCCGACAAGATCAAGGGCTACGTCGCCGACACCACCCTGATCCTCAACAACGCGCTCGACGAGGACAAGGTCGTCCTGTTCGAGGGCGGCCAGGGCACGCTGCTCGACATCGACCACGGCACGTACCCCTTCGTGACCTCGTCGAACCCGACCGCGGGCGGCGCCTGCACGGGCACCGGCGTCGGCCCGACGAAGATCAGCCGGGTCATCGGCATCCTCAAGGCGTACACGACGCGCGTCGGCGCCGGTCCGTTCCCGACCGAGCTGTTCGACCAGGACGGCGAGGACCTGCGGCGCATCGGCGGCGAGCGCGGTGTGACCACCGGCCGTGACCGCCGCTGCGGCTGGTTCGACGCGGTCATCGCCCGCTACGCGACCCGCGTGAACGGCCTGACGGACTTCTTCCTCACGAAGCTGGACGTCCTGACGGGCTGGGAGCAGATCCCGGTCTGCGTGGCCTACGAGATCGACGGCAAGCGCGTCGAGGAGCTCCCGTACTCGCAGTCGGACTTCCACCACGCGAAGCCGATCTACGAGACGCTGCCGGGCTGGTCGGAGGACATCACGAAGGCCAAGACCTTCGCGGACCTCCCGAAGAACGCGCAGGCGTACGTGAAGGCGCTGGAGGAGATGTCCGGCGCCCCCATCTCGGCGATCGGCGTCGGCCCCGGCCGCACCGAGACGATCGAGGTCAACTCGTTCCTGTAGGGAGCGGGTCAGGCAGCCGAGGGCCCCGGTCCGCCGCACGGCGGGCCGGGGCCCTCGCCGTGTCCACCGCGTCCTGACGTGTCCGGCGGTCTCACTCCGACTTGTCGAACGTCAGGGTCTGCTCCTTGCCGGTGGAGTCGATCATGACCCGTCGCAGCTGTCCCGAGGGCAGGACGGTGATGGTGCTCGGCTCGCCGGGCCGGCAGGCGTCCCGCGGTTCGGCGACCACCGGGTCCGTGCCGCCGACGCGCAGCGTGGAGTCCGTGACCGACGTCAGCTCGCCCTGGAACACGCAGTGGTAGGAGTCCCCGTTGTTCTGCGTGCCGTCGGCCGTCATGGACAGGACCGTGTCGCCCGGCTCGCCCTGCTGGATGACGATGCGGCGCGGATGGTGCCCGAGGGAGTTGTCGATCGCGCCCGTCCACGTGCCCAGGAACTTCTCCGGGACCTTCCCGGCGGCCGACTGCGGGGTCCGCTCCGGCTCGGTGGACGGCGGGGACGTGGACGCCGGGGAAGACGGGCCCGACGGGTCCGACGGGGAGGGGCCCGTGGCGGACGGGGATCCCTTGCCGTCCCGTGCCGTCGTGCCCGGCGTGCCGTCGTCCTTCATCAGGGCGTACACCGAACCGCCCGCGCCGATCGCCACTATCAGGGCGACCGCTATCAGCGCCGCCGTGGAGCGGCCGCGGCGCACAGGCTCCTGGTGCGGGGCGACGAGGGGCCCGACGCCGGGGCCGTAGGGCGGGGTCTGGCCCCAGCTCCCCTGCGGATAACCGTAGGAGGGCGGCTGCGGTGCGGCCTGGGGCAGTGGCTGCGGTGCGGCCGGGGGCAGCGGCTGGGGCGGGTAGCCGTACGCCGGGCCGGGGGGAGGGGCCGGGGCCGGGTCCGGTGCGGGCGCCGGGGGCCCCTGGCCGACCACCGCCGTCGGCAGATGGTCCAGCTGGGCCGCGCCCGGCTCGCCCGGGGGCGGCGGCGTGTCCCCCTCGGGGCTCTTCGGCGGGGCGGGCGGCAGCGCGGGCGGCCCCTGCTCCGGGTCCTCCGAGTCGAGCAACTGCACCGCGTGACGGCCCAGTTGGGCGACGAGCGCGCCCGGCAGCCAGGGGTCGCGGGTCCGCCCGCCGTCGCCCAGGGTGTCCTCGGCGCCGGTGCGCTCCAGGATCTCGTCGAGCGAGGGACGCTCGGCGGGCGCCTTGCGCAGACAGTCCCGGACGAGGTCCTGCAGGCCCTCCGGAAGGGCGGTCAGGTCCGGCTCCTCCTGGGCGATGCGGAACATCAGGGCGTGCACTCCGCTGTTGGCCGTGCCGAAGGGCAGCGCGCCCGTCGCCGCGTACGCCAGCACGGAGCCCAGGCAGAACACGTCGCACGCCGGGGTGACCCGGTCCCCGCGCACCTGCTCGGGCGCCATGAACCCGGGCGAGCCGACCAGCGCGCCGGTGCGGGTGAGACCGCCGTCGGTGACGGTCTCCAGGGCGCGCGCGATGCCGAAGTCGATGACGCGCGGCCCGTCGATGGTGACCAGCACGTTCGACGGCTTCAGGTCGCGGTGGATCAGCCCCGCCTCGTGGATGTCCTTGACCGCGTGCGCGAGGCCGGCCGCGAGGATGCGTACGGAACGCTCCGGCAGTGCGCCGTGGTCGTGCGAGACGACCTGCTGGAGGGACGGGCCCGCGACGTATCCCGTCGCCACCCAGGGGATGTCCGCCTCCGTGTCCGCGTCGAGCACGGGCGCCGTCCACGCGCCGCCGACCCGCCGCGCGGCCTGCACCTCCTGCCGGAAGCGGACTCTGAACTCCTCCTGCTCCGCGAGCTCCTGACGGACCAGCTTCACCGCCACGGTCCTGCCGCGCTCCGAACGCGCCAGGTACACCTGCCCCATACCGCCCGCGCCGAGCCGGCCCAGCAGCCGGTACGCGCCGATGCGCTGGGGATCCCCCGATCCCAGCGACTCGAGTCGCTCCATGTCGCGCCACCCTCCCCCGTACGTGTGCAACAAACCGAGAATAGTGCGGGCGAAGGACACAGAGACCAGGAGCGGCTTCTACGGTTCCGTAACGGCCGCGGGCGGGACGCGGGCGGCTCGCGCATGTGTTCCACGAAGGGGTGTCGACCCGCGCCGGGGGAGCCGTCAACCCGCGGTTCCCTGGCGTCCGTTCCATGGAAAGCACCCACTCCGTCGGCCAACTCGCCGCGCATCTGGGCCTCGACCTGCTCGCCGTGGCCCTGCTGACCTTCGGGATCTTCTCCCCGCGCCATCGCGGACGGGACCTCGTACCGGCCTATCTCGCCCTGAACGTCGCCCTGTTCGCGGTCGTCGCCGCGCTCGGCGAGGCCGGCGGCGGGAGCGGACTCGCCCTGGGATTCGGCCTGTTCGGCGTGCTGTCGATCGTGCGGCTGCGCTCGGACGCGCTGCGCCACCAGGAAGTCGCCTACTACGTCGTCACGCTGGTGCTCGGGCTGCTGTGCGGGCTGCGCGCGCTCGGCCTCGACGCCGTCCATGCCGACGAGGACGCGCTGCGGGCGGAGCTGGCCCGCCGCCTCGGACGGCCGTACGCCTGGACCGTGCGGGAGATCGACTACGTACGCGACCTGATGGTGTTGGAAGTTCACTTCCGGCAAACGGAAGTTCGGGAACAATGGGCCGCGCCCGTACGTCCCTCTCGTAGTACGACGAAGACCGCTGCCCCCTCTTCCCAGGAGACCGTGTGACCCCCGCCGTACGCGCCATCGGGCGCGCCGCACTGGCCGCCCGGCCGCTCTCGCTCGACGAACTCAACAGCAGGGCCGAGCTGTTGGCACGCCAGGACCGCAGCTATCTCGTACCGGTCGAGATCTTCGCGGACTTCGCCGCGCTGCTCACCGATCCCCGGCGGGCGGGCGGCCCGTTCCGGGCGCTGTCGCTGGGCGGGCGCCGCTGGTTCGCGTACCGCTCCACGTACTACGACACCGCTGACCTGCGCACCTACCACGACCACCGGCAGGGGCGGCGGCTCCGGTACAAGATCCGTGAGCGGCTCTACCAGGACTCCGGGGAGCGGCAGTTCGAGATCAAGCTGAAGAACGGCCGCGGCGAGACGGTCAAGCACCGCCACCGCCTCACCGGCGAGGAGCAGGTCCTCGACCCGGCCGGGCGCGGCTTCCTGGCCGGGGTGCTGGGCGGCGCGTACGGGGTGACGGCGCCGCAGGACCTGCGGCCCTCGCTCGTCACCGACTACCAGCGCGCCACGTTCGTCGCCGACGGGCAGCGGGTGACCTGCGACGCGGGGCTCGTCGTACGGGACGTCTCCGACGGGCGGACGGTCCGGGCGGACAGCGGGCTCGTGCTGGTGGAGACGAAGACGCGGGGGCAGCTGACCGAGGCGGATCGGGTGCTTCACCGGTTCGGGGTGCGGGCGGCCGAGTTCACCAAGTATTGCGGAGGGTTCGCCGCGTTGCGGCCCGAACTGGGGGTGAACCGGTGGGCCCGGGCGGTGAGGCTGGCGTTTCCCGGGGGTGCGTCCTAGATCGGGTGGCGGTGGGCTTCGTGGGCGGGTGCGGGCCGGTGGGGCTTCTCGCGCAGTTCCCCGCGCCCCTCAGGGGCGCGGGGAACTGCGCGACCAGCCACGACGAAAGCCGCACCCGGCAACGGTCACCCGTGGGGCAGACGGGTCGGCCAGCGCAGGGTCACCACCGCCCCCGGTCCGCCGTCCGCGAAGGACACCTCGCCGCCCGACTCCTCCGCCGTGCGCCGCACGATCGGCAGGCCGAGGCCGGTGGAACCGGCGCCGGAAGCCGACACCAGGTACACGCTGCCGTCCGCCCGGGCTCCTCGGAGCGCGCCGAGGCCAGCGCCCGGTGCACGGCCGCGTCGTCCAGGGCCCGGCCGTGCGCACCGGCCCCGGAATCCGCGTCCGCACCCGCCGGCTGCCACGCCCCCAGGCCCCCGGCGACCGTGCCGACGGCCACCCATGCCGCGGTCGCGGCCACGCTGCGCCATCTCATGGCGTCACCCTGCCGGACACTTCCCTGACGCCACGCCAAGAGCCGACAGACTGTCGCGTTCGCCCGCGTCCCACAGACAGGACGCCGATGGTGTGCGGGTGCACCGCGCATTTACCCTCGGCCCCATGACCCCTCAGCCGAATCCCCAGGTCGGCGCCGCCGTCAAGGCCGCGGACCGCAAGCACGTGTTCCACTCCTGGTCCGCACAGGAGCTCATCGATCCGCTCGCCGTCGCCGGTGCCGAAGGCTCGTACTTCTGGGACTACGACGGCAACCGCTACCTCGACTTCACCTCCGGGCTCGTCTACACGAACATCGGCTACCAGCACCCGAAGGTCGTCGCCGCGATCCAGGAGCAGGCCGCGACGATGACGACGTTCGCGCCCGCCTTCGCCATCGAGTCGCGCTCCGAGGCCGCACGCCTCATCGCCGAGCGCACCCCCGGCGACCTCGACAAGATCTTCTTCACCAACGGCGGCGCCGACGCCGTCGAGCACGCCCTGCGGATGGCCCGCCTGCACACGGGCCGCCCGAAGGTCCTCTCCGCGTACCGCTCGTACCACGGCGGCACCCAGCAGGCCATCAACGTCACCGGCGACCCGCGCCGCTGGGCCAGCGACACCGGCACCGCCGGCGTCGTCCGCTTCTGGGCGCCCTTCCTCTACCGCTCCCGCTTCTACGCGGAGACGGAGGAGCAGGAGTGCGCGCGCGCCCTGGAGCACCTGGAGTCGACGATCCAGTTCGAGGGCCCCTCGACGATCGCCGCGATCATCCTGGAGACCGTCCCGGGCACGGCGGGCATCATGCTGCCGCCGGCGGGCTACCTGGCCGGCGTCCGCGAGCTCTGCGACACGTACGGCATCGTCTTCGTCCTGGACGAGGTCATGGCGGGCTTCGGCCGCACCGGCGAGTGGTTCGCCGCCGACCTGTACGACGTCACGCCGGACCTGATGACCTTCGCGAAGGGCGTGAACTCCGGCTACGTGCCGCTGGGCGGTGTCGCGATCTCCGGCGCGATCGCCGAGACGTTCGCCAAGCGCCCCTACCCCGGCGGCCTCACCTACTCCGGGCACCCGCTGGCCTGCGCCGCCGCCGTCGCCACCATCAACGTGATGGAGGAGGAGGGCATCGTCGCGCACGCGGCGAAGCTGGGCGCGGAGATCATCGAGCCGGGCCTGCGGGACCTCGCCGAGCGGCACCCGTCGGTGGGCGAGGTGCGCGGCGTCGGCATGTTCTGGGCGCTCGACCTCGTCCGGGACAAGGAGACGCGGGAGCCGCTGGTGCCGTACAACGCGGCGGGCGCGGACAACGCCCCGATGGCCGCGTTCGGCGCCGCCGCCAAGAAGAACGGCCTGTGGCCCTTCATCAACATGAACCGCACGCACGTCGTGCCCCCGCTGAACATCACGGAGGCGGAGGCCAAGGAGGGCCTGGCGGCCCTGGACGCGGCGCTCGCCGCCGCGGACGAGCACGTGGCGTAGGTCCCTGCCGGGTGAGGGGGACCCGGGGCCGCACCTCCGCCCCCCTCACTCCGGATCAGCTGAAGATGATCATCGAGCCCTGGGCCAGGCTGCGCGTCGCCGCCTGGTGCAGGCCCAGCCAGACATGGCGCTCGCGGGCGAACGGGCTGTCGTCCGGCGGGACGGGCGCGGCCGGCTCCTCCAGGGCCGTGGGAGCCGCGGGCGGGGCCGGCGGCCCGGGCGGGTTCGCCGGGTCTATCCCGATCGACGGCGCCACGTACTCCAGCTCGCGCAGCAGGGCGTGGGACGAGCCCAACGGGCCGCCGCCCTCCAGGAGTTCGTCGTTCGACAGGGGTGCCGGGAAGTCCACGGGGACGTACGCGCCCGCGTGGTCGTAGTGCCACACCAGATGCGAACTCTGCGCCGTCGACTCGAACATCTCCAGCAACTGCTCGTAGTCACCGCCCAGTTCGTCCACCGGCGTGACGGCGAGCCCGCACATCTGCAGCAGATACGCCCGGCGCAGGAAGTGCAGGGCGTCGTAGTCGAACCCCGCGACCGGCGCCACGTCGCCGGACAGGCCCGGCATGTACGCGTAGACCGGCACCGGTGGCAGGCCTGCCTCGTGCAAGGCCTTGTCGTAGACCGCGAGTTCCTCTGCGAAGGGATTGTCGGGGCTGTGGCACAGCACGTCGACGAGCGGGACGAGCCACAGGTCACAGGCCAAGGGGGCTCCTTAGGACTCCGGTTGAGCGGCGTGTTCTCGGCGTACGCCAGAGTAGTGTGCGCCGGCCCGCCGCAGCCCTGTCTTGCAGGGACCGGGCCTCAGGCGGTCCGCTCGCCCGCGAGGTGCTCGATCAGTCCGAGGGAGTCCTGGTTGTACGCGGCGATGATCGCCTGCGCGGCCGGGGCGTCCCGGCGGGTCAGCGCGTCCACCAGGTCGCAGTGGCCGGACCACAGGCGGCCCCGGAGATCGCCGGCCCGGCGCAGGTGCGGGACCGCGCACATCCAGGACTGGACGCGCAGCCGGTGGAAGAAGTCCGAGAGGTACGGGTTGCCGAAGAGGGCGGACAGCTCGCGCCAGAACCGCAGGTCGTAACCGATCAGGACGTTCAGGTCACCGGCCCCGGCGGCGCGGGCCGCCTCCTCGCCCCGGCGCCGCACGCCGTCCAGGGTGCCGGGGGCGCGCGGGCTCTGCGGGGGGTTCTCGGCGAGGCCGCGGAAGATGCCGTCGGCGACCAGGCTGCGGGCCTCGATCATGGCGCGGTAGTCCGTGAGGGAGTACTCGTGGACGCGGAATCCGCGGTGCTGGGCCGAGTCGAGCAGGCCCTGCGCGGTGAGGTCGACCAGCGCCTCGCGCACCGGGGTGGCCGACACCCCGTACCCCTCGGCGATCTCCTTGACCGTGAACTCCTGGCCGGGGCTCAGGCGGCCCGCCAGGATCTCGTCGCGCAACGCGTCCGCGATCTGCTGGCGCAGGGTGCTGCGGGTGACGGCGGGGCCGTCGAAGGCGGGCACGGGCGGGGTCCCCCGGTTCGGCTGGCGGTGGGTACTGCTCGAACGACAGGCCACCCTACGCGCTCGCCCCCGGTGGCCGGCCCCTGGAGGCACGCGCTCAGCGCGGCTCCGGAGGGCGCTGCCTCGGCATGTTCGGGCGGGCTCCCGGCGGCAGCGGGAAGCGGCCCTGGGGCTGCTCCGCCGGACGGGCCGCGCCCGGGACCGCGGACTGCATGACCAGCGGCGCGGGACCGGACCGGAACTCCACCATCCAGTCCGCGGTCTCGGCCCGCACCAGCTCCGTCACGTCCTCGGTGAAGCGCCGCAGCACGGACAGGCACCGCTCGGCGGCCTCGCTGGCCGTGCCCTCGGTCGGCCCGAGCACCTCGCGGACGCTCTCCGAGGCCCAGTCGAACTGCAGCACCTGCAACCGCCGCTGTACGGCCTGCGCCGTGGCGACGTCCCTTATCCAGCCGGACGTCAGCCCGAAGTACCGGTCGCACCCGGCACAGGCCACCGCGAGCAGCAGCGCGACGTACCCCCAGATCGCGGCCCCGCCCGCCGCCCCCGTCAGATCGAGCAGCGGCAGCACGCCCCCGGCGACCGCCCCGAGGGCCGCACCGCCGCGCAGCGCCCGGGCGCCCCGCCGCTTCCACACCCGGTCGGCGAGGTACCAGGAGGCGGTCCGCAGGGCCCCGTCCTCGACCCACCGGTACAGCTCGTCGAGCCGGTCGGCGGGCTCGCCCCAGTCGCCGAGCGGGAACGCCCGCCCCAGCAGATCGCCCGCGCGCCCGCCGTCGCCGTCCGAGGTGCCCCGGCCCTCGCCCTGCCCCTCCTGGGGCGGTCCTTCGGGCTGCATCTCCGGCTGACTCACCCGGAACTCCCTCGACTGGTGACGGCTGGGGCTGAATGTGCAGCATCTTCCTACCGCCCAATGGGTGGCCAAGGTCCCGTTATCGCGGGTTTTCCGCTCAGAAGTGGGCCTTCATCAGGTATAGGAAAGCAGCCCATCTCACTCGAAAGAGTGCAGTGCGACGTGCCGGGGCGGTCGACACCCGGACCACGTAGGCTCGTTTCGGGGGTTACGACCCCCGGACGGACCCCCAGACGAACCCCCAGACGAACCGCGACGAACCGGAACAGGAGCTGATCGTGATCCCCGGTGGTGGCCAGCCCAACATGCAGCAGCTGCTCCAGCAGGCCCAGAAGATGCAGCAGGACCTCGCGCAGGCTCAGGAGGAGCTGGCCCGGACCGAGGTCGAGGGCCAGGCCGGCGGCGGCCTCGTCAAGGCGACGGTGACCGGCTCCGGCGAGCTGCGCGGCCTCGTCATCGACCCGAAGGCGGTCGACCCGGAGGACACCGAGACCCTCGCCGACCTGGTGGTCGCGGCGGTCGCGGCGGCCAACGAGAACGCGCAGGCGCTGCAGCAGCAGAAGCTCGGCCCGCTCGCCCAGGGCCTCGGCGGCGGCAGCGGCATCCCGGGCCTCCCCTTCTAGCCCCGGCGCCAACTACCGTACGTACCAGCAGCAGAGCGGAACTCAGGAAGGCGATCGAGCCGTGTACGAAGGCGTGGTCCAGGACCTCATCGACGAGTTGGGCAGGCTGCCCGGCGTCGGTCCCAAGAGCGCGCAGCGGATCGCCTTCCACATCCTGCAGGCGGAGCCCACGGACGTACGGCGGCTCGCGCAGGCCCTGATGGAGGTCAAGGCGAAGGTCCGCTTCTGCGCGACGTGCGGCAACGTGGCGCAGGAGGAGCTGTGCAACATCTGCCGCGACCCGCGCCGCGACCCGAGCGTCATCTGCGTGGTCGAGGAGCCCAAGGACGTCGTCGCGATCGAGCGCACCCGTGAGTTCCGCGGGAAGTACCACGTGCTCGGCGGCGCCATCAGCCCGATCGAGGGGGTGGGCCCCGACGATCTGCGGATAAGGGAGCTCCTCGCCCGCCTCGCGGACGGGGCGGTCACCGAGCTCATCCTCGCCACCGACCCGAACCTGGAGGGCGAGGCCACGGCGACGTACCTCGCCCGCATGATCAAGCCCATGGGCCTGAAGGTCACCCGCCTGGCCAGCGGCCTCCCCGTCGGGGGCGACCTGGAGTACGCGGACGAGGTCACCCTCGGCCGCGCCTTCGAGGGGAGACGACTCCTAGATGTCTGACGCCACGCTGCACGCCACCGCTCAGGACCCGAACGACTTCGCGGTCCAGATCTCCGACCAGATCGAGTCCTTCATCGTCGCGGTCGCCGAGATCGCCAAGGGCGACGAGCCGGACTCGGCCGTCCCGTTCCTGCTGCTCGAGGTCTCCCAGCTGCTCCTCGCCGGCGGCCGGCTCGGCGCGCACGAGGACATCGTCCCGGACGAGCGCTACGAGCCCGACCTGGGCCCGGAGCAGGACGTCGACGAGCTGCGCGAGCGGCTCGCGGTGATGCTCGACCCCGTCGACGTCTACTCCGAGGTCTTCGACCCGTACGAGCCGCGCAAGGCGCCGGTGGCCGCCCGGATCTCGGACGACCTGGCCGACGTCGTCACCGACCTGCGCCACGGCATGGCCCACTACCGCGCGGGCCGTGTCACCGAGGCGCTGTGGTGGTGGCAGTTCTCGTACTTCTCCAACTGGGGGTCCACCGCGTCGGCGACGCTGCGCGCCCTGCAGTCCCTGGTGGCGCACGTGCGGCTGAACCAGCCGCTGGACGACCTGGACGGCCTGGACACCGACGAGGACCTCTCGGCCGGTGAGGACGCCCTCGCGGAGGAGGCCGGCAAGGTCATGGCCGAGGAGATCGCCGGGCCGCTGGGGCTCCGGCCGGTCAAGTAGCACCGGCCGGGACATGTGACCCGCCCCACTATTCCGCTTGCGCCCGGCAGAGCCTGGGCATGCGCTTGATCGGGCGGCCGGAACCCCCCAACGAAACCCCGGTGATCACGTCGTGAGCGGGACATCTCACGATGCGATATGGCCGGGGCGGATTTCGGCCGCTCGTTAAACTGAGCCGACCGCAGTACGCGTACGTACATGCGGTGACAGACGGACTGAGCGAGGAGCGCACGTGGGCCTTGTCGTGCAGAAGTACGGAGGCTCCTCCGTAGCCGATGCCGAGGGCATCAAGCGGGTCGCCAAGCGCATCGTGGACGCCAAGAAGAACGGCAACCAGGTGGTTGTCGTGGTGTCCGCGATGGGCGACACGACGGATGAGTTGATCGATCTCGCCGAGCAGGTATCTCCGATCCCTGCCGGACGAGAGTTCGACATGCTGCTGACCGCCGGAGAGCGGATCTCCATGGCCCTGCTGGCCATGGCGATCAAAAACCTGGGCCACGAGGCCCAGTCGTTCACGGGCAGCCAGGCCGGCGTCATCACCGACTCGGTCCACAACAAAGCCCGGATCATCGACGTCACGCCGGGGCGCATCCGGACCTCCATCGAAGAGGGCAACATCGCCATCGTCGCGGGGTTCCAGGGCGTCAGCCAGGAGGGCAAGAACATCACGACCCTGGGTCGTGGCGGTTCTGACACCACCGCCGTGGCCCTGGCCGCCGCGCTCGACGCCGAGGTCTGCGAGATCTACACGGACGTCGACGGCGTGTTCACCGCCGACCCGCGCGTCGTGAAGAAGGCGCGGAAGATCGACTGGATCTCCTTCGAGGACATGCTGGAGCTGGCCAGCTCCGGGTCCAAGGTGCTGCTCCACCGCTGCGTGGAGTACGCCCGCCGCTACAACATCCCGATCCATGTGCGGTCCAGCTTCAGCGGACTGAAGGGCACCTGGGTCAGCAACGAGCCGAAGCAAGGGGACAAGCCCGTGGAGCAGGCGATCATCTCCGGTGTCGCGCACGACACCTCCGAGGCGAAGATCACCGTGGTCGGTGTCCCGGACAAGCCGGGCGAGGCCGCGAAGATCTTCCGGGCCGTCGCCGACGCCCAGATCAACCTCGACATGATCGTGCAGAACGTGTCGGCCGCGTCGACCGGTCTGACCGACATCTCCTTCACGCTCCCCAAGACCGAGGGCCGCAAGGCCATCGACGCCCTGGAGAAGCAGAAGGCCAACGTCGGCTTCGACTCCCTGCGCTACGACGACCAGATCGCCAAGATCTCGCTCGTGGGCGCCGGTATGAAGACGAACCCGGGTGTCACGGCCGGGTTCTTCGAGGCGCTCACCGACGCGGGCGTCAACATCGAGCTGATCTCCACCTCCGAGATCCGCATCTCGGTCGTCACGCGGGCCGACGACGTGAACGAGGCCGTGCGCGCCGTGCACTCCGCCTTCGGTCTCGACTCGGACTCCGACGAGGCCGTGGTCTACGGAGGCACCGGCCGCTGATGGACCGGCCTGCTGGGGCACCTGTGCGGCGTCCGACGCTCGCGGTCGTGGGAGCGACCGGGAGCGTCGGCGCCGTTCTGCTGCAGATCCTGTCGCAGCACGCGGACATCTGGGGGGAGATCCGGCTCGTCGCCTCGGCGCGCTCGGCGGGGCGCAAGCTCGGCCTGCGCGGCGAGGAGGTCGAGGTCGTCGCCCTGGAGGAGTCCGTCTTCGACGGGGTCGACGTCGCCATGTTCGACGTGCCCGACGACGTGGCCGCCCAGTGGGCGCCGATCGCGGCCGCCAAGGGCGTCGTCGTCGTGGACAACTCGGCCGCCTTCCGGCTGGACCCGGACGTGCCGCTCGTCGTCCCCGAGGTCAATCCGCACGCCGCGCGCGTGCGGCCGCGCGGCATCGTCGCCAATCCCAACTGCACGACGATGTCGATGATCGTCGCCATCGGCGCGCTGCACGCCGAGTTCGGGCTGCGCGAGCTGGTGGTGTCGAGCTACCAGGCGGTGAGCGGCGCGGGCCGCGCCGGCGTCGAGACGCTGCGGGCGCAGCTGGACCTCGTCGCCGGTACGGAGCTGGGGACCAGCCCGGGCGATGTGCGCCGGGCCGTCGGCGAGGAGACCGGGCCGTTCCCGGAGCCGGTCGCGCTGAACGTCGTGCCGTGGGCCGGGTCGCTGCGCGAGGACGGCTGGTCCTCGGAGGAGATGAAGGTGCGGGACGAGTCCCGCAAGATCCTCGGGCTGCCCGATCTGAAGGTGGCCGTCACGTGCGTGCGCGTACCGGTCGTCACCACGCACTCCCTCACCGTCCACGCCCGCTTCCAGAGCGAGGTCACCGTGGACAAGGCGCGCGAGATCCTCGCGACCGCGCCCGGTGTCGTGCTCTTCGACAATCCGGCCGCCGGTGAGTTCCCCACGCCCGCCGACGCGGTGGGCACCGATCCGACGTGGGTGGGCCGGGTGCGGCGCTCCCTCGACGACCCGACCGGGCTCGAACTCTTCGTCTGCGGGGACAATCTGCGCAAAGGTGCCGCTCTGAACACCGCGCAGATCGCGGAGTTGATCGCCACGGAGTTCGCCGGCGCGTGAACCGCGCGTGATCTGCGCCTCTCCTGATGTCCGCCTTACGGTCAGCCCCTTCCCATATGCGGATTGACTCGTAGGATCTGTGTAAGTTCTGTGGAGGCCAGTGGTCCACACCACGTGGCCGGACCGCATGAACCAGGGCCTCTGATCGTTCAAAGATTCCCTCCCCGTCCTGCAACCGCATGCAGGGCGGGGAGCGTCTTTGCGGTCGCCTTCAGGGGGCGACCGAACGCACAGGGCAATTGGGGCATAGGGGAAGAGTAGGTACGCATGTCGGCATTTGACGGTTCGTCATCGGTGGGGATGACGAGATCTGTCGCAAATGACTCGCCGGAGGCGTACAACCCTGACGGGGGGAAGCGTGTCCAACAGGCGTGGCAGAGGTACTCGACTTCACAGCGGTACAGGCGAGGGGCGCGGCCCTTCGCCCACCCCTCGCACCCCTTGGGACCCGGCGTCCCCGCGGGGGCGCGGCCGGCGGCATGCCGGTGATCGCCCCCATGCCCGCAGCGCGGCCGGCGCAGCTTCCGGCTCAGGGCGTTGACGACGTGACGGCGGCAGGCACCACGGTCGACCACCTCACCGAGACGTACCGCGCCCACTACCGCTCCCTGCTGGGACTCGCGGCGCTCCTGCTCGACGACACGGCCTCCTGCGAGGACGTCGTCCAGGAGGCGTTCATCCGGGTCCACTCCGCGCGCAAACGCGTCCGTGACCCGGAGAAGACGCTGGCGTACCTGCGCCAGACCGTCGTCAACCTGTCGCGTTCGACGCTGCGCCGCCGCATCCTCGGGCTGAAGCTCCTCACCAAGCCGATGCCCGACATGGCGAGCGCCGAGGAGGGCGCGTACGACCTCCTGGAGCGCGACGCCCTGAAGGCCGCGCTGCGCGGGCTGCAGCGGCGCCAGCGCGAGGTCCTCGTCCTGCGGTACTTCGCGGACATGACCGAGGCGCAGGTCGCCGAGGCGCTCGGCATATCCCTCGGGTCGGTGAAGGCGTACGGTTCACGCGGTATCGCGGCCCTGCGCGTCGCCATGGAGGCGCCGGCATGAGCCCCGGGAGCCACGAGCCGGACGAGCGGTTCACGAAGCACGAGCACGACGAGCACGACGAGCACGCTGGGAACGCAACTGTGAACGACGGACCCAGTCGTCCGGCCGATGCGGCGGCCGACGACGAGCTGGAACTGCGGCGGATGATGCGGCAGGCCGTGGCCGACATCTCCGTCTCGGACGAGGCCCTGGACCATCTGCGCCGCGCGGTGCCCGCCCGGCGGGCCCGGAAGCGGCAGGCCGTCGTCGGCGCCGTCGCCGCCGGGGTGTTCGTCGCGATGGCGGTGCCCGCGGTGCTGCACGTGGCGAACTCGGGTTCCGCCGGCGACCGGCCGTCCATCGCCGGCCACAGCGAGGCCACGCACGGCGGTGTCGAGGGCGGGCGGACCGCCGGCACCGACGGCCGGGACACCGACGGCTCGCCCTCCCACTCCAAGGACAAGGACAAGGGCGCCGGCAAGGACAAGGACAAGGGCGGCAAGGGGAAGGACACCGGCGGCGGCGCCACCGGCGGCCCCGGCCCCGCGTCCACGGCCGCCGCCAGCTCCCCGGTCTGCGACGCGAACGATCTCTCCGACGCGGTGGCGAGTGTCGGCCAGCCCGACGCCGGCGGCACGGTCTACGGCACGTTCCGCGTCTCGAACGGATCGGACGCCAACTGCACGGTCGACAGCCCCGGCAGCGTGGTCACCGTCGCCGAGGGCGCGGCCGACCCCGCCAGGGTGAGCGTCGTCGACCACACCGCGGGCGACCGGGCGACCGGCCTGCCCGACCCGGCGACCGAGCCCAGCCAGCTGATCCTGGAGCCCGGGATGGCGTACGAGGTGCGCTTCGCCTGGGTGCCGTCCGGGAGCTGCCCGGCGACGGGCGGCGGCACCGGTGGCACCGGCGGCGGCGAGTCGCCCGCGCCGACGCCCTCCGGGGACAGCACGGGTTCGGCCGGCGAGACGGCCGCGTCGACCGGTTCGGGCCTCACGGCGCAGTTCGGCGGCGAGGACACGGCCGACGGCAGCGTGGTGGTCTCGCACACGGCGGAGCCGGGAGCGCCGAGCGCCGCCGCGACCATTCCGGACGCGTGCGCGGGCACCGTGTACCGCACGGGCGTGCTGCCCGCGTCGTAGCCCGCGTCAGGCCGTTTCCTCGGTGAGGCCCAGCTCCGCGTCGCGGAGCGCTTCCGCCTCCCGGCGGACCAGCCGGAACCACATGAACAGGACGAAGCCCGCGAAGACGAACCACTCGCCGGTGTAGCCGAGGTTCTGGAACGCCTTCAGGTCGAGGCCGCTGCCCTCCGCGGTGGTGGCCGGGACCGCCGTCATCCGCCCGTCCGCCGTGTCGAGCGTGATCCAGGCGTCGTACACGTCGTACGACACCAGGTTCACCAGGGACGCCGCGCTGATCATGCCGACCTGGCCCGAGGGCAGGCCGCCCGCCGCGGTCACCCCGTTCGATCCCACGGACTCCGAGGCCTGCAGCGCCCCGGTCACCGTGACGTCGCCCTTCGGCGGCGCCGGTGCCTTCGCGGCCGACGCCGTACCGGGCAGCCAGCCGCGGACCACGGGGAGCGCCTTGCCGGAGCCGTCGACCTTCAGCAGCGTCACGACGTAGAAGCCGCTGCGCCCGTCGAGGTCGCGGTCGGGCACCAGGAGCTGCCGGTCGTAGTGCCCGGTCGCCGTGGTCAGCCTGCCGGAGGTCTTCTTGTCCACGGGCAGCAGCGAGGCGAGCGGCGCGGCGGCCGCCTTCTCGTTGGCCGCCGTCTGCTCGGAGGCGGAGCGGTGGTCCTGCACCCGGTCCTCGAAGCGGCTGAGCTGCCACGAGCCCATGAACACGCAGAGCGGGACAGCCAGCAGGACGAAGATGTTGATCCCCCACCACCTGGGGGTCAGCAGGAACCGGTACACACCTCCCACGGTACGGGTCCGATATAAGGACCCGTCCCGCGGCCCCCGTCCGGCGGCGGTCAGCCCGGCAAGTGGCGCGTCACGAAGTCCAGTTCGAGACCGACCTGCTTGATGCGCTCCTCGACGACGAGCGAGCCGTGCCCCGCGTCGTACCGGTACACCTCGTGCACCGCCTCGCGAGCCGTGAGCCGGTCCACGTAGTTGTCGATCTGGCGGATGGGGCAGCGCGGGTCGTTGACCCCCGCCGAGATGAAGACCGGGGCCTTCACGTCGTCCACGTACGTCAGCGGCGAGGACGCCGTGAAGCGGTCGGGGACCTCGTCCGGGGAGCCGCCGAAGAGCGTGCGGTCCAGGGCCTTGAGAGCCTCCATCTCGTCCTCGTACGCCGCCACGTAGTCCGCGACCGGGACCGCCGCCAGGCCCACCGCCCACGCGCCGGGCTGGGTGCCGAGGCCGAGGAGGGTGAGGTAGCCGCCCCAGGAGCCGCCCGCGAGGACCAGGCGCTCGGGGTCGGCGAGGCCGGAGGCGACCGCCCAGGCGCGGACGGCCGCGATGTCCTCCAGCTCGATCAGGCCGACGCGGTGCTTGAGGGCGTCGGTCCACTCCCGGCCGTAGCCCGTCGACCCCCGGTAGTTGACCCGGACCACCGCGTATCCGTGGTCGACCCAGGCCGCCGGGCCCGCCGCGAACGCGTCCGAGTCGTGCCAGGTGGGGCCGCCGTGGATCTCGAAGACCGTGGGCAGCGGGCCGGTGGCGCCGGCCGGCTTCTGCACGAGGGCGTGGATGCGGCCGCCGGGGCCCTCCACCCACGCGTCCTCGACGGGGACCGACGCCGGTGCCTTCATGCCGGGCGGGTCGAGCACCACACCGCCCGCGGTGGAGCGGACGACCGGCGGCTGCTCGGCCGACGACCACAGGTACTCGACGCTGCCGTCCGGGCGGGCCGAGGCCCCCGACACCGAGCCGACCGGGGTCTCCACCTCGGTCAGCGCGCCGGTCGCGAACGTGTAGCGCCACAGGTCGGAGCGGGCCTCGAATTCATGGGCGATGAGCAGCGCCGAGCCGTCCGGGTACCACTCCGCCGACACGTCGCCCGGCAGGTCCAGGGCCAGGTCGGTCTGCTCGCCGGAGACCACGTCCCACACCATCGGCTCCCAGCGGCCGCGCCGCTGGTGCCCGACCAGGAGGCGGGTGTCGCCTTCGACGGGGGCGAAGCCGAGGACCTCCAGGCCCAGCTCCTCCTCGCCGCCCCTGGTGTCGTCCAGCTCGGCGACCGTCGAGCCGTCCAGCCGGACCACGCGCAGCGCCGAGTGCATCGCGTCGCCGTGCTCGGTGTGCTCGATCGCGATGAGCGTCCCGTCGTGGCTGAGGTCGCCGACCCCGGCCGACTCGCGGTGCCGGTAGATCTCCACGGGGGCCTCGGAGCCGGGGCGCACGACATGGATGGTCGTGCCGTCCTCGTCGGTGGAGCGGCCGACGACCGCCGTGTGCCCGTCGCGGCCGATCGCGAGGCCCGCCGGGTAGGAGGGGGCGAGGCCGGGGACGGCCTCGGTGTCGGCGCCGCCGGTGAACGGCTGGCGCAGCCACACGCCGAACTCGTCCCCGTCCTTGTCGCTGAACCACCAGATCCACGCGCCGTCGGGGGAGAGCACGCCGTCCGTCGTCCCGTTCGCCCGGTCCGTCGCCTGGCGCTGCTCGCCCGTGGCCCGGTCCCATGCGTACAGCTCGTAGGTCCCCGTCGCGTTCGACACGAACAGGGAGCGGTCCGGGGCGTCCTCCGCCCAGTCGGGCAGCGACACCCGCGGCGCGCGGAACCGCTTCTCCCAGTCCGGCAGGGCGGACACGGGCGACACGGACGGCTCGGACGGCATGCTCTCAGTCATGGCCCCATAGTGCCCGCCCGCACCACCGGTCCGCTGCCAGGGTCCCCAGCCTGTGGACAACCCGGTGCGGCGAGGTGTCGCCCGTACCGGTCGGATCAGTCAGGAGGACGGCGAATCCGTGGAGGCAGTGTCCCGGACGCCGGTTCGCGACGGCAGGGTCAGGGCCGACGCGACGCGGGATGGGAAAGATCGGCGTGACCCGGCCTAGGGGTCGTGCCTCCGGGGGGAGAGGCCGGGTCCGCCACGCAGGTGCTCCCGCTGAGCGTGCCTGCCGTCCGTCGGCGGGCCGGGTCGAGGAGGGGGAATGAACTGCACCGACGCGGTTCATCCGTACGACCCGGTGTGCGACGACGTGTGGGGAATGTACGCCCGCCCGGCCCGGTCCGGAATACCTCGCGCATATATCTACGCTTTTCTCCGTCAGGTCTCGAGCGCCGCACGACCCACCGCGGTCACACGGGCGGGCGGGCCGGCGCCGGGCCCAGGGTCGTCGTACCGGGGGCCGCCCGGTGGCCGAGGCCCGTGCGGTACGTGTCGAGGGCCGCCTCGATGCGGCCCGTGCGGCGGTACAGATCGCCCAGCAGACGGCACAGATCCGCCAGGTCGCCCGCCGCGCCGGCCCGTTCGAGCAGGCTGAGGGCGTTCACGTAGTGCTCCTCCGCCTCCTCCGTGGTGCCCGACTCCTGCGCGATCAGACCGAGCAGCCGGTGCGCGCCCGCCGCGTGCACGGCGCCCCGCTCCGGGCTCAGCTCGCCGAGCAGCGAGCGCAGCAGTCGCGCCGCCTCCTGGGGACGGCCGAGCCGGCGCAGCACATCGGCCAGTTCGACCTCGACCTGCTGGGTGTAGAGCGCGGCCCGCTTGGCGGAGAGCATGTCCCGGGCCGTCCGCAGCTCGGTCTCCGCCTCGGCGAGCCGGCCCGCCTGGGCGTGGACGTAGCCGCGCATCCAGTGGCAGTGCGCCAACTCGGTGCGGATCTGCAGCTGTTGATAGAGCTCGGCCGCCTTCGCGAGGGAGGCGTCGGCCTCCGTCACCTTGCCCTCGGCCAGCAGCGTACGGGCCACCGAGCGGTGCATCTGGGCGACGAGCGCCGGGTCGCCGACGCGCGGGGCGAGCGCCAGCGCCAGTTCGGCGGCCTGCGCGGCGCGCGCGTGCGCGCCCATGTCCATGTACGGGGCGATGGACGCGGTGTAGAGCAGGACGAGCGCGTCCGGGTCGTGCAGGCCGCCGGTGTTGAGGTCGTCGAGGGCGGACTCCAGCAGGTAGCAGGCGTACCGCAGGGAGCCGGAGAGGTAGTGGGCGACGGCGCGGGCGCGGATCACCGGCGCGCGCTGGGGCAGCGGTGCCCCCGACCGGGTCAGCAGTTCGTCGGCCGCGTCGAAGTGGCCCCGGGCCAGGGTCAGTTCGCCCGTCTCCAGGGCGCATTCGCCGAGCCCCAGCTCGGCGGCGGCGCTCTCCGCGTCGAGCCCGTGCCGGGACGCCTCCGCGCTCAGCTCGCGGTACAGCACGGCCGCCTCGCTCGCCGCGCCGGTCGCCAGTGCCCGCTGGGCCTCGGTGAGCCGGAGCCTCAAGTCCGTTGCCAGATAGGCCGGTCGGCCCGTGGCCAGTTCCTCGTACGTGACGCACAGGCGCTCCGCGATGTGCCGCAGCGCCGCCTCGGAAGGGCGGACGCGGCCCGCTTCGAGGGTGGAGATGTACGCGGGCGTGTAGGCGGGCTCGGCCACCTGCCGCTGAGTGAGGCCGCGTTCGGTGCGCAGCCGCAGGACACGGCGTCCGACGTGCTCCGTCGGTTCGTCGGGTGCTTCGTCCGGTGGTTCGTCCGGCATGACGCGGTGCGCCGCCTCTCACATGCGTACAGGGGGTCACATGAGTCTCACCTCTTGCCGCGCCTCCCGCCAACCCCCTAGGTTGTGCGATCAGTTAAGCCAAGTTAATTCGGCTTAACCGACAACTTATCGCCGACTTGCTGCGAGGTCCCCGTGCGCGTCCGCACACCTTTGGTCACCGCGATAGCCGCGGGCTCCCTCGCGATCGCGGCGCTCGGCGCCGCGGGCACGACGTCCCACGCGGCCGCCGGCGACGGGAGCGGGACACGGACCGTCGAGTACTTCCCGGACGCCCACGGCGAGGGCCGGCACGCGCAAGTCGCCACGGCCGTGCCGGACCGGATCGCGCGGGAGAAGAGCGCGCCCGCGAAGACGGCCGCCGCCACCACGGTCACCCCGCTGCAGCGGACCGGCCCCTCCGAGGGACGCCTGGACCTCGTCGTCATCGGCGACGGCTACACGGCCGACCAGCAGGACGACTTCACGGCGGACGCCCGGTCCAAGCTGGACGCGATCTTCGCGATCGAGCCGTACAAGAGCTACCAGGGCCTGTTCAACTTCTGGCTCGTGGACGCCGTGTCGAACGACTCCGGCGTCTCCGGCGACCCGACGCGGGACGTCGTCAAGGACACCGCCGTCAGCAGCTACTTCTTCTGCGCCGACACCGAGCGGCTGCTCTGCGTCGACGAGAAGAAGGTCGACACGTACGCCCAGCAGGCCCCGGACTCCGACATCGTCTTCGTCGTCTCGAACTCCACCAAGTACGGCGGCGCCGGATACAGCGGACTGACCTCGACGGCCGGGCACACGGGCATCGCCACCATGTCGTCCGACCACGACAGCTCGTACCTCATAGGCGCCCACGAACTCGGCCACTCCATAGGCCTGTTGGCGGACGAGTACCAGTACGCGGGCTACGGCACCTACCCCGGCCCCGAGCCGGCCGAGCCCAACACCACGAAGCAGACCGTCGACGGCATGCGCGACACGCAGACCAAGTGGTACCGCTGGCTCGGCCAGGACGACCCGTCGGGCGGCACCGTCGGCGCGTACGAGGGCGGCGGCTACTACGAGTACGGGATCTACCGCCCCACCCAGAACTCGATCATGCGGGCCCTGGACACCGACGTCTTCAACCTCCCCGGCCGGGAGGCGATGATCGCCGGCTTCTACCGCGACGCCGACCTGCTCACCGCCCGCACCTCCACGGCCCGCACCCTGAGCGCCTCCAGCACGCTCCGCGTCGACCTGGCCCCGCTGCCGCAGGGTCTCTCCGACGTGCGCGTGCACTGGTACGTGGACGGGGCCGAGGTCCGTCGGGCCGAGGGCCTGAGGACGCTGAAGGCGAGCTCCCTGGGGCTGCGCAAGGGCACGCACAAGGTGACCGCGAAGGCCGTCGACCGCACGGCGGCGCTGCGCGACCCGGCCGCGCGGAAGGCGGCGACGAACAGCGTGAGCTGGACCGTCTCGCGCTAGGACCCGATCCGCCGGACCTTCACCAGCATCCGTCGCCCCGGTCACCGCCGCATGTCGAGCCGCTCCCGAGTGGCAGGTGCGCGGGGCCCGGGTGAGGCTGACGGGGTGACCCGGGGGCGGTGACGGGAGGCGTGAGCGATGTTCGCAGCACTCGGTCGGTTCGTGGTGCGCAGGCCCTGGTGGGTCATCCTCGGCTGGGTCGTCGTGGCGGCGGCCGTCATCTCGCTCGCGCCGAAGCTGACGTCCAGCTCGGACGAGGCGAGCTTCCTGCCCGACACCTACGAGTCGATCAAGGCCTCCGACATCCAGGAGTCGAAGTTCCCGCAGCAGCAGAACGTCGGCGCCGTCATCGTCTTCCAGCGGTCCGACGGCGGGCGGCTGAGGACCGCCGACTCGGCGGAAGTCGTCCGCATATCTCGGCAGTTGGCCGCCAAGGACGTTCCCGAGGTCGAGGCCGTCGTGCCCGGCAAGCCGTCGCCCAACAGCCTGGTGCAGACGTCGATGGTCGCGATGCCGAAGCTGACCGACCCCACCGACACCTCCCAGCAGGACGCCGTCAAGACGCTCCGCACCGACCTCCAACAGGAGCTGAAGGGGACGGACTTGAAGGCGGGCGTGACCGGCTCCGCCGCGACCGCGCTCGACGAGTCGGAGGCGTCCGAGCGGGCGGGTCTGCTCGTCGGCGTCGGCACGATCGTCATCATCATCGTGCTGCTCCTGATCATCTTCCGCAGCCCGATCATCGCGCTGCTCCCGGTCGTCCTGATCGGGCTGATCTCGCCCCTGGCCACCGGCCTGATCGCCTCCGCCAACAAGGCGTTCGACATGAAGGCGGACTCCTCGATCCAGGAGCTGCTCACCGTCGTCCTGTTCGGTGTCGGCACGGACTACATCCTGTTCCTGCTCTTCCGCTACCGAGAGGCGCTCCGGGCCGGGGAGGACCCGAAGACCGGCATGGTGCACGCCGTGGAACGGGTCGGCGAGGCCATCACCTCGGCGGCCGGCGCCGTCATCGTCGCCTTCGCGGCGCTCGCCCTGTCCACCCTCGGCATGCTCAAGTCGATGGGCCCGGCCCTCGCCATCGCCGTGTTCGTGACGCTGTGCGCGGGCCTGACCCTGGTCCCGGCCGTGGTCTCACTGCTCGGCACCAAGGTCTTCTGGCCCTCGAAGTCCTGGCAGCGGGAACCGCAGGGCACCGGCTTCGCCAAGCTGGGCGCGTCGATCGCCCGCCGCCCGGCCGTCTGGGCCGTCGCCTCGGCGCTCGTCATGGCGGTCCTGGCGCTCGGCGCCCTCGGCTACAAGGCCAACTTCGACCTGGCGACGTCGTCGCTGCCCAAGACCAAGGAGTCCATGGTCGCCCTCCAGGACCTGGAGAAGGGCTTCCCCGCGGGCACCACGGACCCCACCAGCGTGTATCTGACGTCCACGTCGGACGCGCCGCTGACGGCGGCCCAGGCGGCGGAGTTCCGCCGGTCGCTGTCCGAGGTCGACGGCGTCGGCACGGTCGGCGCGGCCGCGCTCAGCAAGGACGGCACGGCGGCCGCGTACAGCGTGGTCCTCGACGACCCGCCCGCCTCCGAGTCGGCGATGGCCACCGTGAAGGACGACCTGCGCCCGGCGGCCCACGCGGACGCCCCGGACGGTACGCAGGCCAAGGTCGGCGGCATCACGGCCGTCTACGTCGACATCAACAAGGCCGTGGACCGCGACTACTCGGTGGTGTTCCCCGTCGCGGCGCTCTGCATCATGGTCATCCTGGGCCTGCTGCTGCGCAGCCTGGTGGCGCCCTGGTACCTGATGGTGTCGGTGGCGCTCGGCTTCGGCGCGACGCTGGGCGCGACGTCCTTCCTGTTCACGAAGATCGGCAGCCAGCCCGGCCTGATGTTCATGCTGCCCGTGATCATGTACTTGTTCGTGGTCGCGCTCGGCACCGACTACAACATCCTGATGGTGTCCCGGCTGCGCGAGGAGGCCCGCGCGGGCCGCGCCCCGCACGACGCGGCGGGCACGGCGGTACGGCACTCGGGGCCGACGATCGCCTCCGCCGGTGTGATCCTCGCGGGCACGTTCGCGACGCTCATGCTGGCCGGCAACTCGACGCTCTCCCAGATGGGTTTCGCCCTGTCCTTCGGCATCGTGATCGCGGCGTTCGTGATGGCGATGGTCTTCACGCCCGCGCTGACGGCCCTGATCGGCCACGCGGCGTGGTGGCCGGGCCACGGCGACCGCCGCAAGTAGAACGCCGGGTCCCGCTGCCCCGTCTGCCGGGTCCCGTTCGCGGGCGGGCGCGGGCCCGGTGGGGCTTCTCGCGCAGTTCCCCGCGCCCCTGGAGGCCTGCGGCTTCGCCGCGCCTCCATCGGCGATGCGCACTTCGTGCAGCATCTCCTCCTGAGATGGCGCACGCAGTGCGCGTCTCAGGGGCGCGGGGAACTGCGCGAGCAACCACGACGGGACCCGCACCCGCGCGCACTCCCCGTAGAGCTCACGGCGAGTGCGCCGGCGGCCGCGCCGCGGGGGCGCGACCGGCCACCACGAAAGCCGCGCCGTCCCCCGAAACCGTCACCCCCCGACAACCAGCACCCCGCACATCACCACGACCCCCACCACAAGCGCGGCCCCGACAAACCGGCGCCGCAACACCTGGTACCGCCCCTCGTACTCCGCCCGCAGCTCCCGCGCCCGTTCCGCACTCCGCCGCCACAACTCCCGCTGCTCACCCAAGTAGGCCTCCAGGTAAGCTCGTTGGACATCAGCCGCCTGCGACTCCGTCAGCCACGGCATCCGCTCGACGAACCGCCGGGCGGCCGACCGCCCCTCCGAACGGGCCGCCTCCACCATCAGATAGCCCTCGATCTCCCGGATCACCGCCCCGCCTCCACCAGCTCCGGCGCGGCAGCGCCCCCGTGGCGGAGGTCGAACGCCGGCGACTCCGAGCGGATCCGCGGCAGCGCCACGAAGTTGTGCCGCGGCGGCGGGCAGGACGTCGCCCACTCCAGCGAACGCCCGTACCCCCAGGGATCGTCGACCTCGACCGGCTCCCCGTACTGCGCCGTGCGCCACACGTTGTAGAGGAACGGCAGGAACGACATCCCCAGCACGAACGAGAAGATCGTCGAGACCGTGTTGAGCCCGGTCAGGCCCTCCACCGCCAGATAGTCCGGCACCCGGCGCAGCATGCCCTCCGCCCCCAGCCAGTGCTGCACCAGGAACGTCCCGTGGAAGCCGATGAACAGCGTCCAGAACGTGATCTTCCCGAGCCGCTCGTCCAGCATCCTCCCGGTGAACTTCGGCCACCAGAAGTGGAATCCGGAGAACATCGCGAACACCACCGTCCCGAAGATCACGTAGTGGAAGTGGGCCACCACGAAGTACGTCTCGCCCACGTGGAAGTCCAGCGGCGGCGCCGCCAGCACCACCCCGGTCAGCCCGCCGAAGGCGAACGTGATCAGGAACCCGACCGCGTAGAGCATCGGTGTCTCGAACGACAGCGAGCCCTGCCACATCGTGCCGATCCAGTTGAAGAACTTCACGCCCGTCGGCACCGCGATCAGGAACGTCATGAACGAGAAGAAGGGCAGCAGCACCCCGCCCGTCACATACATGTGGTGCGCCCACACCGTCACCGAGAGCCCCGCGATCGCGATCGTCGCGCCGATCAGGCCCGAGTACCCGAACATGGGCTTGCGGCTGAACACCGGGATCACCTCCGAGACGATCCCGAAGAACGGCAGCGCGATGATGTAGACCTCCGGATGCCCGAAGAACCAGAACAGGTGCTGCCACAGCAGCGCCCCGCCGTTCGCCGCGTCGAAGACGTGCGACCCGAACTTCCGGTCGGCCTCCAGGGCGAACAGCGCGGCCGCGAGGACCGGGAAGGCCAGCAGCACCAGGACGCCCGTGAGCAGCACGTTCCACGTGAAGATCGGCATCCGGAACATGGTCATGCCGGGCGCCCGCAGGCACACGATCGTCGTGATGAAGTTGACCGAGCCGAGGATCGTCCCGAACCCGGAGAACGCGAGCCCCATGATCCACATGTCGGCTCCCACGCCCGGCGAGTGCACCGCGCCGGACAGCGGCGCGTACGCGAACCACCCGAAGTCCGCGGCCCCCTGCGGCGTGAGGAACCCGCCGACCGCGATCAGCGACCCCAGCAGGTACAGCCAGTACGCGAACATGTTCAGCCGCGGGAAGGCCACATCGGGCGCCCCGATCTGCAACGGCATGATCCAGTTCGCGAACCCGGCGAACAGCGGCGTCGCGAACATCAGCAGCATGATCGTGCCGTGCATCGTGAACGCCTGGTTGAACTGCTCGTTGGACATGATCTGCGTACCGGGCCTGGCCAGCTCCGCCCGCATGAACAGCGCCAGCAGCCCGCCCAGGCAGAAGAACGCGAACGCCGTGACCAGATAGAGCGTGCCGATCGTCTTGTGGTCGGTGGTGGTCAGCCACGTCACCGACTTCGGATACCTCAGGGACTTCATGCCCGGTACGTGTCCGGACACGGCCCGCGCCTCACCGCCCCGGCCCGCCGCAAAGATCACACCCCGCACCTGTGAGGATCGGGGCCGTGCCGGACACCTACGCAGCATGAGTACGACGGACGACGCCTTCGCGGCGGCCTACCGCGCGCACTACTGGGCGGTCAGCCGCTTCGTGGCGCGCCGCCTCGACCCGGGCTGCGCCCACGAGGTCGAGGAGGTGGTCGCCGACGTCTTCTCCATAGCCTGGCGGCGCCGCGCGGAACTCCCGCCCGAGACGCCGCTGCCCTGGCTGTACGCCGTCGCCCGCAACTGCCTCGCCAACACCGTCCGGGGCCTCGGCCGCAGACGCCGCCTCCTCGACCGCATCGGCCACCACGAGAGCGCCCACCGCAGGCAGGTCGTGCCCGGCCCCGACGCCGACCGGCCCGGCGCCTGGGTGCACGAGGCGCTGGCCCGGCTGAACCCCGCCGACCAGGAGGCGCTGCGCCTGACCACCTGGGAGGAGCTGACGCTCGACGAACTGGCCGTCGCCCTGGAGTGCGGCAAGAACGCGGCGGCGATGCGGCTGCACCGCGCCAGGCGCCGGCTGCGCGCCGAGATCGACCGGATGAACATGACCGTTTCCGCAGGGACGACCGCAGGAGACCGCGACCGTGACTGACCCCCTCGACCCGCACGGCCCCCCGGCCGGTTCCGACGAGCTGGCCCTGCTGCGCGCGGCGAACCCGGTCCCCGCCGACGACCCGCGCTACGCCGACACCCGCCCCCTGCACCACCAGGCCGAACGCGCCCTCAACCAGCTCCTGCACGGCACCCGCTCCCGGCGCGCCCGCCGCACCCTGGTGCTGCGCGCCGAGGCCGCCGTGTGCGCGGTCGCCGCGCTGCTCGTGCTGGGCCTGTCCTACGTCGCCGCGCCCGCGGCGACCGCCGCCCCGGCCCCGCTGGACCCGGGCTCCACCGCCGCGGCGGTGCCGCTCGGCACGCTCGCCGACCGTGCGCTGCGGGCCGCGGCCGACGGCCGGCCGGAGCCGCGCCCGGGCACGCACGTCAGGACCTGGACGCTGGGCGCGCACGGCGAGCGGCCCGAGGAACGCGTCGTGCGCCGGCGGCCCGACGGCAGCCGCACCGAGCGCGTCACCCGGGCCGGCACACCGCTGCCCACCCGCACGTTCCCGCCGAGCCGGAGCGACGCGCCGCCCCGGTCGCGGCCGCCGGGCGACACCGCGGGACTGCGCCGCTACCTGACCGCGCTGCACCACGGCGACACCCGCAAAGCGCCCCAACTGATGGTCGCCGCAAGCGAGTTGCTGGACAACTGGACGCCCGGCGCCCGGCAGACCGCCGCGCTGGTCCGGCTCTTCGCCGCCGCCGACGGCCTGCGCCCGGCGGGCCCGGTCACCGACCGGCTGGGCCGCTCCGGACAGGCCTACGTCACCGTGGACGCGGCCACCGCCGTGTGCCGGATGCTGATCCTGGACCCGGCGGACGGCACCGTCCTCGGCATGGACGTGACGTCCGCGGACTCCGGTGAGCTGCTGTCCTACCGTGCGTGGCAGCGGTGACCGGGGGTCACGTCAGGCCGTGCCGCCGCGCCACCAGCCGCTCGCTCGCGCCGCGCGGCAGCAGCCGCCGCAGCGCGAACGCCACGGGCGCGTTGCTGCCGACGGCGTACAGCGGCCGCGGCCGGGGCGCCTCGATCGCCGTGAGGATCTTCGCGGCCACCTTCTCGGCCGAGATCCCCTTGGCCTCATTGGCGTTGAGGGCGGCGAGCATGGTGTCGTACGCGGCCCGGAACGGTGAGCCGGCGGCCACGTACTGCGTGCGCCGCTCGCTGATCCCGGTGGCGATGGCCCCCGGCTCGACGGTCGTGACGCCGACGCCGTACGGGCTGTACTCGCGCCGGGCCGCACTCGCGAAGCCCTTGATCGCGGCCTTCGAGGCGCAGTACGAGGAGCGGTAGGCGAGCGGGAAGCTGGCCAGCATCGAGCCGACCATCACCACCCGGCCGCGCCGCCGCTCCCGCATCCCCGGCAGCACCAGCTGGCTCAGCCGCACGGCCCCGAACACGTTCAGCTGGAACAGCCGGCGGACCGCCTCCATGGGCAGCTCCTCGAACGGGCCGCTCTGCGACTCGCCCGCGTTGTTGACGAGCACGTCGACCTCACCGGCCGCGGCGGCGCACGCCTCGACGCTCGACTCGTCGGCGAGGTCGAGAGCCAGGTAAGTGACCCCGGGAATCGGGGAGTTGACCTTCTCCGGGTTCCGGCTCGTGCCGTACACCTGATAGCCGCGCCGGACCAGCGCCGCCGCGACGGCCGCGCCGATCCCCGACGACGCGCCCGTCACCAGCGCCGTGCCACGGGCGCTCACACCAGGCTCCTGGCGAGCGCGCGCCCGGCGGCCCGGCCGGAGAAGATGCAGCCGCCGAGGAAGGTGCCCTCCAGCGCGTTGTAGCCGTGCACGCCGCCGCCGCCGAACCCGGCGACCTCACCGGCCGCGTACAGCCCGTCGAAGAGGGACCCGTCGGGCCGTACGACCTGCGAGTCGAGCGTCGTCTCCAGGCCGCCGAGCGTCTTGCGGGTCAGCACGTGCAGCCGGACGGCGATCAGCGGTCCCTGCGCCGGGTCGAGGAGGCGGTGCGGCTTGGCGACGCGGGTGATGCGGTCCGGCCAGTACGCGCGGGCGTTGCGCACGGCCATCAGCTGGAGGTCCTTGGAGTAGCCGTGCTCCGCCTCCCGGTCACGGGCCACGATCTCCCGCTCCACCTGCTCGTACTCCACGGGCGTCTCGGGCGTCAGCTCGTTCATCCCGGCGACGAGATCCTTCAGGCTCCGCCGTACGACGAAGTCCTCACCGCGGTCCAGGAACGCCTGGATCGGTCCGGGAGCGCCCTTCTTCACCCGCTGCAGCACCAGCTTCAGGTCCTTGCCGGTGATGTCGGGGTTCTGCTCGGACCCGGAGAGCGCGAACTCCTTCTCCACGATGGCCCGCGTCAGGACGAACCACGTGTGGTCGTGGCCGGTGGCGGTGATGTGCTTCAGCGTGGCGAGCGTGTCGTGGCCGGGGAAGAGGGGAGCGGGCAGCCGCTTGCCGGTCGCGTCCAGCCACAGCGACGACGGACCCGGGATGATCCGGATGCCGTGCCCCGGCCAGATCGGGTCCCAGTTCTTCAGCCCCTCCGTGTAGTGCCACATCCGGTCGCGGTTCACGAGGGAGGCGCCCGCGCCCTCGCTGATCTCCAGCATGCGCCCGTCGACGTACGCGGGAACGCCCGTCACCATCGACTCCGGCGCCTGCCCCATGCGATCAACAGGCCAGTTCTTCCGCACCAGTTCGTGGTTGCCGCCGATGCCGCCCGAGGTGACGACGACGGCCTGCGCGCGCAGCTCGAAGTCGCCGGTGGTCTCCCGGGAGGAGGCGACGCCGCGGGCCTCGGCGGAGGGCTCCAGCAGGGCGCCCCGCACGCCGACGGCGGCCCCGTCCTCCACGATCAACTCGTCCACGCGGTGGCGGTACTTGAAGGTGACGAGGCCGCGCGAGGCGGCTTCGAGGACGGGCTCCCGGAACACCCGCACGACCTCGGGACCCGTCCCCCACGTGATGTGGAAGCGGGGCACGGAGTTCCCGTGCCCGGTCGCGGTGCCCGCGCCGCGCTCGGCCCACCCGACGTTCGGCGTGACCTTCAGCCCGAGCCCGTACAGATAGTCGCGCTTCTCACCCGCCGCGAACCCCACGTACGCCTCCGCCCACTTACGGGGCCAGCGGTCCTCGCGCTCCCGGTCGAAACCGGCCGAGCCCAGCCAGTCGGCGAGCGCGAGGTCGTAGGAGTCCTTGATGCCCATCCGGCGCTGCTCGGGGCTGTCGACGAGGAACAGACCGCCGAGCGACCAGAACGCCTGGCCGCCGAGATTGGCCTCGTTCTCCTGGTCGACGAGCACCACGCGCTTGCCCGCACGGGTCAGTTCATAGGTGGCGACGAGCCCGGCGAGCCCGGCCCCCACGACGATGACATCGGCACTGGTGTCGCTCATGCGCTCTCCATGGGTGTGCTGTAGGCGTCGAGTACGTTCAGGAACAGGGCCTCGCGGCGGGCCCGGACGGCCGCGTCGTGCGGCTGCAGCAGGACCTGCACGGCGGTCCCGTCGTGCACGGCGACGAGTGCCTCACCGAGGGCGCTCTCGTCGGTCACCCGCCGGCCGAGCTGCGCCAGGGCGGTCACCAGGACCGGCAGGATCGCGTCCCGGATCGCTTCCTCGCGGGCCGCCATCACCCGGCGCAGCCCCGGATTGCGCAGCGCGTGCGCGGTGAACTCGGCGGTGATCCGGTACCAGGCGTCGTCCACCGGCGCCGCGGCGATCGCGGCCCGCACGGCGGAGGCGGGATCGGCCGGGTCGAGCTCGGCCAGGGCGCGGCGCACATCGTCGAGCATCCGCGCCGACCGCTCCTCCCACAAGGCGAGAAACAGCTCGTCCAGGGAGGAGAAGTTCGAGTAGAAGGCGCCGCGGGTGAATCCGGCCCGCTCGCAGACCTGCTCGACGGTGGAGCGCCCGAAGCCCACCTCGGCGAACACCTCGAGCGCGGCGTCGAGCAGCCGCTGCCGGGTGCGCGCACGCCTCTTGGTGACGGTGCCGGGCATCCTCGCCTCCTCCATCGGATACAGGAACGTATTCGATACGTTCCTGTATCCACAAGGGCCGGGACGGCGCCGGACACCGGGCCGGGCCGGATCAGACGAAGATCTCCACCAGCGTCCACACGGCGAGCAGCAGCATGCACGCGCCGCCCACCCGCTGCACGGTCTTCAGCGGCACCCGCTTGGCGATGAACCGCCCGGCGATGAGCGCGAGCCCGGAGACCGACATCAGGGCGGCCGCGGACCCGATGGCCGTGGACCACGTCCCGTTGGTCGCGGCGAGGTTGGCCGTGGTGATCTGCGTCAGGTCGCCCCACTCGCTGATGAAGACGGCCATGAACGCGGTGCCGAACACGGGCCAGAACCCGGTCACGGTCTTGCCGCCGGCCTCGTCGCCCTCGTCGTCGTCCCCGCCGCGCAGCAGCATGAAGGCGCCGAAGGCGAACAGCAGGGCGGAGACGACCTTCACGATCCAGTCCGGCAGCAGGCCGAGCAGGGATCCGGCGCCGACGGCGATGGCCACGTGCACGATGAAGGCGGTCGAGGTCCCGAACCAGACGTACAGGGGCTTCATCCGGGTGCCCATCGCCAGCGAGGCGAACATGGTCTTGTCCGGAAGCTCGGCGAGGAAGATCAGCCCGAAGGCGGTGAGGATCGCCAGGGGGTCGAGATGCATCAGCGGTGCTTTCTGTACGGGCCGGGTTCTCGCAACCCACCCGCTGCACGGAGAGGACCACTCGACCCGGCAGCGGAGACACGTGTGCGCCACGTGTCCGTCGTTCTGCCTGGTCGAAGGTCTCGCCCACCCGGTCCGGTCACGGTCCGAGCCCGGCCACCGGGAACCCGGGGGTTCCAGTGTGTCGACGACCGGTTCGCGGGGCTACTCCCCTTCGCTTGCACGTCAAGGGTACACGCCGACGGTCCGGAGCGTCGGTGACGGAACACTGTGCGGCAGATCACCGTGGCCGGCCGTGCGGCCCCTCCTACGATGTGTGACCGTTACACCTTTCATGGCGCCTGGCCGCCCGACCCGAGGAGACGGATCCCGTGACCACCGGTACCGGCGCGCGCGAGGGCTACTACGAGCGGACGGGCCCGAACCGCTACAAGCCCACGGCCCACGCGGGCGGCGCGTGGCACGCCGACGAGCAGCACTTCAGCCCGCTGGCGGGGCTCGTCGCCCACGAGATCGAGCGGCATCTCGCCGAGCGCCCCGGGAACCTCGCTCTCTCGCGGATCAGCTACGACATCCTCGGCCGCCTCGCCCTCGACGAGTGCGAGATCACCGTCGAGACGGTCCGGCCCGGCCGGACCATCGAACTCCTCGAGGCCGTCGTGGTCATCGGCGGCCGCCCGGTCGTGCGGGCCCGCGCCTGGCTGATGTCGGTCCAGGACACCTCAACGGTGGCGGACAGCCCCGTCGAGCCGCTCCTCGCGCCCGAGGAGCTCGTCCCCTGGGCGATGGACGAGGCCTGGGGCGGCGGCTACATCGCCTCGATCGACCTGCGCCGGGTGCCCCCGACCCGCAAGGGCCGCACGACGGCCTGGGTGTCCGCGCGCGTCGACCTGGTCGCGGGCGAGCCGAGCGGCCCGCTCGCCTCGTACCTCGCGCTCGTGGACACGGCGAACGGCATCGCCGTGCAGCAGGACCCGGCCGCGTGGATGTTCCCGAACCTCGACCTCACGATCCACCTGCACCGGCAGCCGCGGGGCCCGTGGACCGGCCTGGACACCACCGTCACCTTCGGCCCGACCGGGCAGGGGCTCACCAGCAGCGTCCTGCACGACACCGACGGCCCCGTCGGCCGCGCCGAGCAGATCCTCACCGTCCGCCCGCTGCAAGGGAGTTGACCCGCCCCCGCCCGGTCCCGGGGATCCCCCGGTCCGGACGGGTTCTTGATGGCTTCTTCATAGGTTCTTCAAAGGGCGCCTCGTACGGTCGTCGCGGTCCGGACACAGCGGGTCCGGACCCTGACGACGGCGACGTGAGGAGCTCGTGGGGATGAGTGCGCGGCGGTGGTTCGGGGGACGGCTCCTGGTCGGGGCGGCGGCCGTGGCGGTGATGACGGTGACCGGGTGCGGTGGCGGCGACGACAAGAGCGGCGAGGTCGCCTCCGCAGGGGGCGGCCGCACGAGCGCCGACCCGTCGAAGCAGGCGTCGAGCGAGCTGTCCGAGTACGTGGAGGGGCAGCGCAAGTGGGTCGAGTGCCTGCGGGACGCCGGGTTCGACGCGCCCGACCCGGACGCCGAGGGCTCCGTCGACCTCGGGGACGCGTCCAAGTGGAAGAAGGACCCGACGGCCCTGAAGGCGCAGGACAAGTGCGCGGACCAGGTGCCGCCGGTGCCGGACAGCGTGGAGAAGGGGCAGCAGCCCGACCTCTCCGAGGCGGAGATCGCCAAGAACCAGAAGTACGCCACGTGCATGCAGGAGAACGGCGCCCCCGACTTCCCCGACACCGACGAGACCGGACACTTCCGCGACGTCACCTGGGACTCCACCTCGGCCGGCGGCAAGCGGGCCGCCCGTGAGTGCGCCTCCATCATCGGGATCCCCGCCGACGCACGACCGGTCAGACGATCGCGCCCAGGCTCCGGAGCTGCGAAAACCCAGGCCGTCAAGTTCCCTGACAAGGCCCAGGGCGAGAAGATCGATCTTGACTCTTCCGCTAGGACCCCGCAGAAGCCGCCAACTCAGTGACTCGATGGTCGAGTCTTCGAGAAGATCAACCTATCGTGCCGATTCCGACGTGAAGCCGCGGCGAGAGCAGGATCCTCCCCCCAGTGTGACAAGTGCCTGAGCCGCTGCCCGTTCGCCTTCATCGTCACCGGACCCACGACCGGGCCGGGCGACTTCCTGTAGTCAGACGGACTGCGCGCCGGTGCGCAGTCGTGTCGTACCACCTGCCAGCGGGGTGACGTTATGTCCCTCTTGAGGTCGAAATATCCACGTCAGGGCAGAGTGAAGGGCGTACCCGCCGGGCCGCCTCATAGCCGGACACACAGGCCTTCGGCGACGCCGCCAATGCAGGCCCCGTCAGTCCGCGGGCCTCCAGGACAGGGAGTGTTGTATGCCCAACCGCTCGAAGATCAGCGCCGTGAGCACCATCGCAGCCGCTCTGTTCATGACGGCCGCCATGCCGTCCCACGCCGCTGACGCGCCCGACTCCTTGGACTGGAGAAACAAGGGCGCCGTCACCCCGGTCAAGGACATGCAGCACTGCCCGGATCACGGGGAAGCCTCGCGAACTGACGCGCTCGAAGGAGCCTGGGCGATCCAGGGGAATCCCCTCACGACGTTCCAGCCCCGTCCCGTCGAAGACCCCGACGCGCGATGGGAGTGTGATCTCATCGTTGAGGAAATCTCTCCCACCCCGTTTCCGCGTGAGCGGATCGAGAGCTGGAACTCAGTGGGGGCGGGCGAACGAGCCTTGCGTGATGCTGTCGCGGAACACGGGCCGACCGTCGCCTACGTCGATGGCAGCGGGTACGAGTACCAGCTCTACTCGGAGGGTCTGTTCGCAGGGCACTGCGGCACCGCGAACAACGTGGCTGTCACGGTGGTCGGTTACGGCACCACAGCCCAGGGACAGAAGTACTGGATCGTCAAGAGCACTTGGGGCGAGAGCTGGGGGGAGGGCGGGTACATGCGAATCATCCGCGGCGAGAACAAGTGCGGCATCGAGGAGGGGTACGAGACGACGTACCCCACTCTCAAGTCCAGCCGCTGACCTCATGGACGGCCTCCACATGAACCGCAAGAAAGAAGGCGCCTTGCCTTGCTGCATGTGTCCCCGTGTCCCATGTCGTGTCTCGTTCCGTGTTCTCGTTCGTTAGTTTGTGAAAACTGCAGGTCAGGGACACCGTGGCTCACTCGCCCCACCCACCACTCACCCCAGCTCCCATCCCGTCCGCCACGATGTGCCCGCGGCCGGGAACGGCGCCCCCTCCCACCCGGTGCCGGCCGATCCCCCGCCGGAGGCAAGAGCGGCGCCCCGAGCGGAGCCGGGTGCTTGATGAGGTAGAGAAAGTTGTAACAGCTCTCCAGCTACGGGAAGTTGGATCTGGTACCGGACCGGGCGGTGAGGGTGCGTCCGTCATGGTCTCGGATGCGGGGCGCCATGTCGTCGGTCGAGGTACCTGCGATGCGAACGCTGAAGGCTTCAGTCGTCCGCCTCATGAGCTCGGGCTCGATGACGCCTCAAAGGCAGCGAGGATCTCCTGGGCATACTGGTCCCGTGGGGCGATCTCTTCGACCGTTTCGCGTGCGCGCTCAGTTCGGCCTGTCTCGCAGAGCAACCGGACGAGCCTGTAGAGGGCGTCGCGGTCGCCGTTCTCCGCGCGCTCGTGGAGTACCGATGCCAACCCGCGATCGCGAAGCGCTCGGTTCAGCCGCCGACGGGCGTGGATGTCCATGTGGGCCAGGTCCGTGAGCTCTGCGAGTCGTCCGGCGTGGACGAGTAGGTCCATGTGCCACAGGTGGTTGCCGTGTCTGGTGTAGTCGGTGGAGTAGCACTCGGCGTGGGCGCTCACCAGGGGGATGGCGGTGTCCCAGTCGCCTGACTGCTCGGCTGCCTGTGCCTGCTCGAACCATCTCACCGGAGGAGTATCGCCCAGCCCTCAGACCGAAGTCTTGCCGGTGGTGAGGAGTTGGCTGGTGAAGCCCTCGCGGCAGAGTCGCTCGTACGCCTCGAGCACATCGTCGGGTACGGACTGGCTGATCATGAAGCCCTGGTCCGGATAGATCAGCAAGTGCTGAAGCGCACCGACAAGCACGTCGATGACGAGGCGGGCGTCCCCTTCGTACGGCTTGCTGATCAGAAGCACGGAGGACACGTCCACTCCGGCCTCCTCGAGCACGGCCTTGGAAAGACGGATGTTCTCACCGGTGTTACGGGCATTGGGCTCGACGAGAACCGCCGACCTGGGAACGCCGAGTTCAAGTGCCCGCTCGCGACAGTGGACCGCTTCACCTCGCGGCATGCGGTCCTTTGTCGTGGGGCTGGTGGCCCCGTGAAAACAAGCAGTGGAGCCATGCCGCGCTGGTAGATGTCTACTGCCGTGTCGGCCACACCCAAGTCGTGACTGCCCGAGCCGATAGCGACCGAGCAGGGCCGCAGGGTGTGGCCCATCTGGTGGGAGACCCACAGGCGTCGTGCGTCGGTCCATGCCTGCGTCGAGATCATTCCTGCCCCTTCGCCCTTCGCCCTTCGCTGAGTCCGGGACCTAGAAGTCGTACTCCCAGGCGAAGCGCGAAGCCGCGTGTACACCGATGGCCTCAACCGCTCGGTCAAGCGGGCCACGGCGCGGGACAAGGTGAAGCGCAACGTCGTCGCCCTGCTGACCGGGGCTCGGACCGAGGAACTGTGCGCGCTGACCTGGGACCACGTCTTCCTCAGCGGGAGGCCGGAAGCCAATCCGCCGCAGCCTCCGCACATTGCCGTGTGGCGGTCGGTCCGGCGTGGAGGGGACACCAAGACGCGGAAGTGCCGGCGCACGCTCGCCCTGCCGACACGTTGCGTAGAGGTCCTGTGGGCTTCCGGCCCGTGATCCAGACCGGCGCGATGGTCATGGACGGCATCTTCAAGCGGGATCTGGAGCCGTAGTCACGCAGAGAGGCACGCACGCAGAAACAGGTGAGGCGCCTACCGAATCCGGTAGGCGCCTCACCTGCTGTTTTGGCTGTCGGGGTGGCGGGATTTGAACCCACGACCTCTTCGTCCCGAACGCGATCTCGGGAAGTTTGGCCTGGTAGAGCGGGGGCCCGCCTGCATTGAGGTGCTTGGTTCCGTCCATGGTCGTCCACCGAAGCCCTCAGGCGGATGCGGCGGTTGGCCCCCTGTTTGGCTCCCTGCGGGTGTGCTGATCCAGCCCGGACGGGGTCGTGAACATGTGCCCCGTCACGAGTGAGCTTGTTAATCCGTGCAGTGCACATGTGTGCCTCTGGGGGACCGCCCACCCATGAACGGGGCCGATCAGGTGCTGAACGCCGCTACGTCGCGTTCGGCTGACTGCCGGCGACGAGAGCGGGCGCAAGCTGAGGGAACTGGTGCCCACTGTGAGGCGAGCGACGCGCCAGATGCACGCATCCGGAAGCGGGAATTCACAGTACACACAGTGGCCGGATCCTTAAAATGGCGGTACGAGTCCGCTGTAAGGAGCCACCATGGACCCTGCCCTGCTCGCCGTTGCGTCTACAAGCGCCAACGCGCTCGTCTCTCTTATGACTACAGACATTTGGGAACGAGCCAAAGCTGGCGTCACAAAAGCCTATGCCAAGCTATCTAAACCCTCAGGAATGGTCGAGCAGGAACTTGAAGAATCCCGAGGGGATTTGGGAAGTGCCATCGAGCGCGGCGATTCCGAGCAGACATCAATCGAGGTACAGCAGATGTGGCAAGGGAAATTCCGCCGCCTACTGGCGGAACACCCCGAAGCCGCATCTGATCTCGACATGTTGACTCGTTTGTGGAATGAAAACTCTGGAGCGATCGCTCCAGCCGTCGGTAACGCAATCACCCAGACGGCTACAGCGAGCGACAGTTCTCGAATCTACCAGCAGGGTTCTGGAATACAGTTCAATAACTGACCAAGGGGGAGACATGGAAGAATTACATGCTCCTTCCATTCAAAATTACTTCCGGGGGCACGCCGAGCAGGACGGCCGGGTATTCACCCTAGCTTCCGGAATCCAAGTAAATGCCGACCATTTACAGATTTCAGACCTACCTCAGCAAGGGCCGCTCGAAGGTCTAAGTTCATATACTCCGGTCCCTGTGGCTTCCGCGGACCCACTGGATTTCGGCGTTTATCGAGCTGAAGCCAATCAGGACGGACAGCTCCCAGAATACGTATCGAGGAATACTGACGCAGAGATCAGGCGCCGAATCTCGGAAGTGCACACAAACGGTGGATTTGTGTTAATTTCAGGAGATTCTACAGCCGGGAAAACTCGCTCGGCATTCGAGGGGCTAATGGCTGAGTGTCCTGGAAGTAAAATTTGGGCACCAACCGATGGTCCGGATTTGGTCAGAAATCTGCGAGCTGCGATAGAGCAGCAAGACGATTGCTTCATATGGCTAGACGACCTGGAACGCTACATAGGGCCGGACGGCTTGACGCCAACTACATTAGCGGTGATGAAAAAATTCAAACTCCGCAGCATCGCAACCATCCGGGCAGAACAATATCGACGCCTGACGCCCATGCAGAATACCGCTCATCGACTCGACGATGTCGGTAGGCACAATGCACTTGGATCCCGCGTTCTTGACCAGCTGCATCCCATCGTTCTGGATCGGCGCTGGCACGAGAGTGAACTCGCGAGGGCGCGCGAAGTTCGTGACTCCAGGGTTACTAGTGCAGTGGCCCATAGCCGTCTATTCGGAGTTGCGGAGTACATGGCTGCGGGTCCACGGCTCTTTCAAGAGTGGTCCCTTGCTGGCGGTCCCGGTGGTAGCCCTCGGGGGGCAGCACTTGTCGCGGCAGCGGTCGATCTAGCGCGAGCGGGGATCACCAGCGAAGTGCCGATCAACGTACTTCTTGAGTTGCACGAGGCCTATCTCAACAAGATGGGTGGTGACTTGCTTCGTCCGGAGGGCGTGCAAGAAGCGCTGGAGTGGGCGACGCTGCGCCGCTATGGAATTACGAGCCTCTTGCTCCCTATCAGGGCGGGTTCACACTATCGCGTATTTGACTACCTACCTGACGCCCTAGCTCGTTCGTCGGAACCCCCAGAGATACTTACAGAGGCATGGCAGGCAGCCTTGGAATACGGCGACCAGGCCAGCCTTTCTTACCATGTAGGTATGGCTGCCGTTCAGCATAGGCAATGGGGGATTGCCGAAAAAGCGTGGTCGAACGACCTGGAAAAGAACCCTATCCCTGCTCGAATAAATCTCGGCCGAGTTTACTTGAAGCTTGACAAGACAGTAGAGGCGAAGTCGACGTGGCAGGAGGCGGTTGACCTAGGAAGTATCGATGCGGCCATATACCTCGGAAGCCAATACGAGAGAGAGGGACGTATAGCCACGGCGGTGAGCCTCTTCCGAATCGGAGCCGAAAAGAACGATGCGCACGCCACCTACCACCTGGCCTACGCATTGCCGGATGATAAAGAAGCAATTGAGTGGTGGCATCGGATCGCAAATGATACGTCCACGGACTCGAGCGGTGGGGCTGCCCACAATCTAGCGCAAGCCTACGCCAGGCAAGGCGACAAAGAATCCAGCAGTAAATGGTGGAAAATAGGCGCCGAAAGGGGCAACGCTTATGCGATGAACAATCTTGGGGTCGACCTGCGCAATAAGGGTTTCCGGCCTGAAGCGCTGGAATGGTTCAAGAAAGCCGCAGAAGCCGGTAACTCCAGGGCATTCGTTAACTGGGGAGACCTAGTCGCGAAACGCGGGGATCGCGAAAAGGCGAAAGAGTTGATCGAAACGGCAATAACCCTGGGGGATAACGCCGCATACCATCGACTCGCCTTGCTTTATCTCGATGCAGGCGAAAATATGAAAGCTGACGAATGCTGGCGTAAAGGCTACGAGGCAAGCGACTCCATGTGTGCCTATAATTACGGGGTCAGCTTGAAAAATGGTGGATTCCTCGAAGGTGCCAAGGAGGCTTTCCGGGCGGCCGTTGCTGGCGGCGAAGTCCGCGCTTCTTTGCTCTATGCCTTTCTGCTTGTTGATGACGGGGATATCTACGAAGCCGAGATTCAGTTCATCAAAGCGCTAAGTGTGGCTCAGCCGGAAGAAATTTGCGACTTCGGTCGAGAATTTCTTCGAATCGGGAAATTTGGTCACGCCATGAAGTGGCTAGACCTGGCGCTCATGAAGGGGCATACGCATTCTGCTTGCCCTGCTGGCACAGTTTTTCTGCAATCTGGCTACTACGAACATGGGGAGTACTTTCTTCGGATCGCCCTCGCTGGGGGGCACGAACACGCGGGCAGAGTTCTAAGTGATTGGCTAGTTCGGACTGGGCGAGGCGCCGCAGCGGCAAAAGTGATGCGATCTACCCAAACCGCCCCCAAAGATAGAAAGGCGACCGCAAGAAAGAAGCATCCGCGCCGTAAACGCCACCGCAGCCGTCGACGCTGAGCGCACGGGCGGCCTATTCGTCCACCCGTACTCAGAGTCAATTCTGCCGAGGTGGCCTGTCACGTCGCGGTCTTCTGCTACGCAGTAATCGCTCCCAAGCCTTTGGGTATCTACTCGGGCGGTATGCCATGCTCCAGATATGCCACGGTGCCGGCGCTCCGCGCAGCCGCAGCTGCTCGGATACGGCGTGCGAGGCGCGGAATCGTGAGGTCATCGACGGCATCCGCGGGGTGGAAGGCATACGACTTGATCTCGGATGCCTGCAAGACGATCTCAGTCTGGAGCCGCTCGGGCAGAACGCCGCCGTCGAACAGGTAGAGCACCTTGTCGCCCTCGGCCGGACTCGGCGCCCAGTCGACGACGAGAAGGCGTCCGACTGCCGGTTCGATGCCGAGTTCCTCTCGGACCTCGCGGACACACGCCTGGAACGGCGACTCGCCCGCGTCGACGTAGCCACCGGGGATGTCCCGGTAGTCCTTGTACGTCGGCTCAAGGAGCATGACGCGGCCCTGGGCATCAAAGAAGAGCGCGCCCGAGGCCATGCGCGGGCGCGCCATCTTCGCTTCGTGTTCGTTCTCGGTCTCGCTCATCCGACCGAGCCTAACCAGATCAGATCACTCGAAGCCTCTCCGCCAGGTCAGCCACGGAACGAGTCGGCCGCCCGCGGGTTCCGCGAACCCAGCCGAGCACGATCTCTCGGCTCATGTAGTGGTGCCGCACCTGCTCCGGTGCCATTTCCTCGGCGTCGAGAACCACGTTGAGCGCGTCATCCGTGCGGTTCCAGGCCGTGAGCGCTCGTGCCACTTCGAGGTTGTGCCGCACCCGGCGTTCGACGGGAAGTCCGCTCGTATCGACCTGCGGCCCCAGCTCCGCCGCAACCTGGAAGTCTCCCAACTCACCGGCGGTGGCAACCTTGTGAATCGAGACGTTGGTGGGCCCGAAGGCCGTCCACATGTGGTTTCCGTCAGTCCCCAGCCGTGACGCCATCGCGTCGGCCTCACGCAGGAAGGCGTGAGTCGTCACACGGTCTTCTGCGCGAGCCGCCGCCATCGAGCCAGTCAGAAAGAGAGTTCCGTAGACGGACAGGTACGCCGGAGTCGCCTCGCCGAGCCCTGGCTCGAGGTAGCCGGCCGCGTCGCTCACGAGTTGCACCGCAGTCTCGAAGCGCCCGGTCGACAGAAGGCAGTGCGTCACCGACCGGAAGAGAGAACCGACGACGACGTTGTTTCCGCTCTGCTGCGCGGCGGCAAGCCCGCGATCCGCAGCCATCCAAGCGAGTTCGTTCTCTCCCAACTTGCCGAGCACCATCGCGGCCCCCTGATAGGTCAGGGCGAGCAGCGCGTTTGCCTCCTCCCGCTCTTCTCCGGCGTACGTACGCGCTGCGAGCAGGGCATCCGAGAGGATCAGGGGCAGTTGGCGCGTCGCGAAGCCGTACTGAGACGCCTGGTAGGCGTCCCAGACCTCGCTCACGTCTGACCTCAGGGCGGTCAGCGACGGAGGTTCTCCATCTGTCGGCGCCCCGAGGAGTGGCGTCAACTGGCGGTAGTCCATCAGCGCTTCGCGCAGGGCCGGCACCGTGCGGCGTCCGCTCTCAGCCGACCACTCCAGCAGGGTTGGCTCGCCGATGAGGTCTCCGATGGACACGTCCAACGCGTGAGCCAGTGAACGGATCACGGAGAGTCGGTCCAGCTCGATGCGGTTGTCCTCCGCTTTGCCGAGCCAGTCCGCGGTGCGGCCGACTAGCCCGGCCAGCACGTCTTGGGAGATTCCGCGGCGATGGCGGTACCACGCGACCCGCTCGCCGATCGTCAGTTGCTGCGTCATTCCTCGCATGACTTCAGCCTCGTCTCGGTTCGCAGATAGACCCCGGAAAGATTTTCCGGGGTCTACTCGTGAGCGGCTCATAGCGTCGTGGTTGTCGGGAGCCAGACACCCGGAACGACGACGAAGGAGCACGTCCATGTCTCTGGCAGCTGGTGAGCGGCATCAGGTGATGATGACGCCCACCGCCGACGAGGCTTGACCAAAAGCCTTTGGCCCCCTGTTTGGCTCCCCAAGTACGACAGAGGGCCTATCGCGATCACGCGATAGGCCCTCTGACCAGCGTCGGGGTGGCGGGATTTGAACCCACGACCTCTTCGTCCCGAACGAAGCGCGCTGCCAAGCTGCGCTACACCCCGATGTCGTTGCTCCGCTTCCCGCAGTCCTGCAGGTCGCGGCGACATCGATTACTTTAGCGGACCGGCGGCCTGAGACGAAATCCGGTTTTCGGGGCCGCGCATCCAGGGCCTGATCCGGTCGATCGCGACGAGGGCCAGGGCCAGGACGTAGAAGGCCAGGCCGAAGATCACGGCGTTGCCGAGGACACCGAGGTAGCCGTGGTCGTCGACGTCCAGGAACGGGTACGGGTAGCGGGCCGGCGTGCCCGGCGTCATGATCGCGCCACGGGCCAGGGCGAAGGCGAAGTAGGCCAGGGGATAGGCCAGCCAGATCGCGGCGTGGCGCGGACGCAGGGTGCCGGGGCGGGTGAGCAGGAGCCAGTCCAGGACGGCGCCGATGGGCGTGACCGTGTGCAGGAGCTGGTTGGAGAGCTGACGGGCCCCGGTCATCACGTGGTCCGGGTCGTCCGTCATGGAGAAACCGCTGGAGTCGTTGGCCAGGATGACGTGGTAGACGAGGCCGGTGATGCAGATGAAGAGCAGGACGCCGCCCGTGACCAGGGGAGGCAGGGGCGGGCGGGCGCTCCAGGCGCGCAGCGCGGAGAGGGCGAGAACGATCGCGACCAGGATGTTGGACTGGATCGTGAAGTAGCTCAGGACGCGCAGGGCGCTGTCGCTGATCGACAGGTCGATGACGATGCCCGTCGCCGCCGCCAGCGCCACCAGGGCACGGAAGACGGCGGCCACGGGGCGGCGGTGCTGCGGAACGACTGCCTCCGCCGGTACGGAGGCGGCACTCGGCGTGATCATCCACCCACGGTAGGGCCCGCCCCGCGGCGGGGCGAGCGAGGGGAGCTACCGGGCCGGGGCCGCCGGGGTCAGGGTCAGGAGCGAGGCCTCCGGCGGGCAGGCGAAGCGGACCGGGGTGTAGCGGTTGGTGCCGCAGCCGGCCGAGACGTGGAGGTAGGAGGTGTTGCCCTCGGCCTCGTGCGTCGACAGGCCCTTCACGCGGTCCGTGTCCAGGTCGCAGTTGGTGACGAGGGCGCCGTAGAAGGGGATGCAGAGCTGGCCGCCGTGGGTGTGCCCGGCGAGGATCAGCGGATAGCCGTCGGCGGTGAAGGCGTCGAGGGAGCGCAGGTACGGGGCGTGCACGACGCCGAGCGAGAAGTCGGGCCCGGACAGCGGTCCGCCCGCCACCTCCGCGTACCGGTCGCGCTTGATGTGCGGGTCGTCCAGGCCGGTCAGGCCGATCTCGACGCCGGCGACCTTCAGCACGCCCCGGGTGTTCGTGAGGTTCAGCCAGCCCGCCTCGTCGAAGCCGTCGCGCAGGCCCTGCCACGGGTTGTGGATCGCGCCGACGACGGGCGGGTTGCCGTTCAGCCCGTGCGCGCCCCGGACCTTCTCGGCCAAGTAGCGGGCGGGGTTACGGGGCTTGGGCCCGTAGTAGTCGTTCGAGCCGAAGACGTACGCGCCCGGGAACTCCATCAGCGGGCCGAGCGCGTCCAGGACCTCCGGCACGCCCTCGGGGTCCGAGAGGTTGTCGCCCGTGTTGATGACGAAGTCGGGGCGCAGGCCGGCCAGCGAGCGCAGCCAGCGCTGCTTCTTGCGCTGCCCGCCGACCATGTGGATGTCGGAGACCTGGAGGATGCGCAGCGGGCGCATGCCCTGCGGCAGGACCGGGACCGTCACCCGGCGAAGACGGAAGGAACGGGCCTCGAAGCCCGCCGCGTAGGCCACTCCGGCGGCGCCCACCGCCGCGATACCGGCCGTCACTTTCAGGGAGGTCTTCAGCGACGTCTTCAGGGGGGCTTCGTATTGCGCGCGCATGAGGCCCATCGTGTCAGACCGGCCGGGCCCCGGAAATCGGCGGGCGCCGCCGCCCTCGCACCTGCGACAATCGAGGCATGACCACGCTCAAGTCGAAGCTGCAGGACGACCTCAACGCCGCGATCAAGGAGCGCGATGAGCTGCGCTCCTCGACGCTCCGGCTGACCCTCTCCGCGATCACGAACCAGGAGGTCGCGGGCAAGGAGAAGCGCGAGCTCTCCGACGACGAGGTGCAGAAGGTGATCGCCAAGGAGGCGAAGAAGCGCCGCGAGGCGGCCGACGCGTTCGAGAAGGGCGGCCGTGCCGAGTCCGCCGCCCGCGAGCTGGCGGAGGGCGAGATCCTCGCCGTGTACCTGCCGCAGCCGCTGAGCGACGCCGAGTTGGAGCAGATCGTCGCCCAGGCGGTCGAGGAGGCCAAGGCGGCCGGGGCCGAGGGCCCGCGCGCCATGGGCCAGGTCATGAAGATCGCGAACCCGAAGATCGCGGGCCGCGCCGAGGGCGGCCGCGTCGCCGCGACGGTGAAGCGCCTGCTGGCCGGCTGACCGCGGAGCGGACCATGTGAGAGGGGCGCCCCCACCAGGTGGGGGCGCCCCTCTCACATGCCGGGCCGGTGGCGGGGCTCAGCGGCCCCAGCCGCCGCCGTTCCCGTTGCCGCCGTTCCCGTTGTTCCCGCCGAGCAGGTCCGGCGGGATGGAGATGCCGGGCAGCGGACCGTCGTCGCCGTTGCCGCCGTCGTCCCCGGGCTTGCCGTCGTCCCGGCCCTTGTCCCGGTCCTTGTCCTTGTTCTTGTCCGGGTCCGGGATGTCGACGAGGTTGAAGCCCGGCGCGGGCTTGCCGGACAGGGCGCCGGTCATGGCGCTCCGCCAGATCGGGCCGGGCGTGTCGGCACCGTAGACCTTGTCGTGGAACCGGCCGCCGATCGGGATGTTCACCATCTCGACGTTCTGCTGCGGGCTGCCGACCCAGACGGCACCGGACAGGTTCGGCGTGTAGCCGACGAACCAGGCGTTCTTGCGCAGGTCCGTGGTACCCGTCTTACCGGCGTTGGCCCGGTCCTGGAGACCGGCCGTCTTGCCGGTACCGGAGTCGGTCACGCCGCTGAGCAGCGTGTTGATCTTGTCCGCGGTCTCCGTCGACATGGCGCGCGAGCACTTCGTCTTCGGCACGCCGAGCGACTTGCCGTCGGCGGTGCGGATCGACTCGATGGCGATCGGCGTGCAGTACGTGCCCTCGTTGGCGAACGCGGCGTAGGCGGAGGCCATCGTCAGCGGCGACAGACCCGTCGAGCCGAGGGTCATCGACGACGGCACCTCGGGCACCTTCGTGCCGTTGCCCTGGACCACGCCGAGCTTGTCGGTCATCTGGACGACCGGGCACATGCCGGTGTCGGCGAGCATCTGCACGAAGTACGTGTTGATGGACTTCTCCATCGCCTCCTTGAGGCGATAGGGGCCGACCTCCGACTCGTTCTCGTTCTCCACCGTGTAGCCGCCGTCGTTCACCCACGGCTTGCCGCTGCACGTCTGGACCTGCTTCGGGTACGGCATGTCGTACGGCGCCGGGTACTGCTGCGTCGCCGGCTTGCCGCTCTCCAGGGCCGCCGACGCCAGGAACGGCTTGAACGTCGAACCCGTCGGGAAGCCGTAGTTGGAGCCGCCGTAGGCCGCGTCGACCGAGTAGTTGTACTCCGTCTCGTTCTTGCTGTAGCCGTACGGCTTCGACTGGCCCATGCCGAGGATCTTGCCGGTGCCGGGCTCGACGAGCGTGACCGCCGTCGCGACCTTGTCCGACTTGTAGACGTTCTCCTGGATGGAGGCCTGCACCGAGTCCTGCGACTGCGGGTCGAGCGTGGTCTTCACCGTCAGGCCGCCGCGGTTCCACACCTTGGCGCGGTCTTCCTTCGTCTTGCCGAAGACCGGGTCGCTGAGGAAGACCCGCCGGACGTAGTCGCAGAAGAACGCCGAGCCCTTGACCGCCGTGATGCAGCCGTTCTGCGGCTTGCTGACCTTGAGACCGAGCGGCGTCTCCTTCGCCTTCTCGGCCTCGGCCCGCGAGATGTCGTGCACCTCGGCCATGCGCTGGAGCACCACGTTGCGCCGCTTCTTCGCCTCGGCCTCGTCGTTGACGGGGTCGTAGCGGCTCGGCGACTGCACGATGCCGGCGAGCAGCGCGGACTCCTGCACGTTCAGGTCCTTGGCGTGCTTGGAGAAGTAGCGCTGGGCGGCGGCCTCGACGCCGTACGCCTGCTGGCCGAAGTACGTGATGTTCAGGTAGTTGGCGAGGATCTTCTTCTTGCCCAGCTCGTCCTCGACCTGGATCGCGTACTTGAGCTCGCGGACCTTGCGGCCGATCGTCTGCTGGGTGGCCTGCGCGACCTTGGTCGGGTCGTCGCCGGCCTCCTCGATGAAGACGTTCTTCACGTACTGCTGCGTGAGCGTGGAGGCGCCCTGGGAGACGCCGCCGTCGCGCGCGTTGGCGTTGATGGCGCGCAGGATGCCCTTCGCGTCGACGGCCCCGTGCTCGTAGAAGCGCGAGTCCTCGATGGCGACGAGCGCCTTCTGCATGTACGGGGAGATCTCGTCGAGCGGGACCACGGTGCGGTCGCGCGAGTAGACGGTCGCGAGCTTGCCGCCCTGGTTGTCCAGGATCGTGGTGCGCTGACTCAGCGGCGGTGTCTTCAAGTTGGCCGGAATCTCGTCGAAGCCCTCGACGGATCCCTTGGCCGCGAGGCCGAGCGCGCCCGCGGCGGGCAGCGCGATTCCGGCGAGGACGGCTCCGGCGAGCACGCTGACACCGAGGAACTTGGCGGCCTGCTGAGCCGGCGACAGTCCGCCGCCGCTCCCGGCCGAGCGCTTCTTTCCCATGCAGGGCAGCCTACGTTCTGATTCTCCGGACAGCCGTATATGCCTTGGCCTAAGCTGCACTCAACTGTCACAGCAGTGCGGTCTCGTATCAAGACGTGGGACGAACCCGAATCGTTCCCGACGTCCCTTGTAGTCATTCCCGTCCTCTCCTGCGGGGCTTCCGCAGAGGGGCTGGAGAGCGCCCGAAACCGCCTCGTGTGTCACTCGGTGTCCGTTGTGACGCAAGTGAACTGTCCTGGTTTGCCGGGGTTATTACGCATGTCCCTCGGTCACTCCGTCGGGTGATCTGCCGCTTACGCATAGTCCGTTCGGACCATTCAAGATTGGGCCCGAAGGGGGTGTTGCGCTGTGCCCACCTTCCGTAACGTCCTCAACTGGCGGCGGTGAATATGCCGCTGCCGCCGTGGGGGAGCCTCGATTCGGGAGAGGACGGCGCCGGTATGGGCTGGGTAGTCGACTGGAGTGCGCAGGCCGCCTGCCGCACTACCGATCCGGATGAACTGTTCGTTCAAGGAGCAGCGCAGAACCGGGCGAAGGCGGTGTGCACGGGATGCCCCGTGCGGACCGAGTGCCTCGCCGATGCGCTGGACAACCGCGTCGAGTTCGGCGTGTGGGGTGGCATGACGGAGCGGGAGCGCCGCGCACTGCTGCGCAGGCGTCCGACCGTCACTTCATGGCGCCATCTCCTCGAGACGGCGCGGACGGAGTACGAGCGTGGCGCGGGCCTGCTGCCCGCGGAACTCGAGGACGACGAGACGTACGAGAGGTACGCGGCCGTCGGCTAGCGCCGGACGGCACGCGTCACTCGCCGATCCACGTACGGCTCACGCAGCTCCGGCCGGAGTGCCACCGGCCGCGAGCCGTTCTCCGATGTCCCTGAGGCCTGCCAGGTCGTGCACGTCACCGGGCAGCGCCGCGACCTCGGTCACGGCGACCTCGGGGTGCAGCGCGGTGAAGCGGTCTCGGGTGCGCTGTTCGCGGGCGACCACGTGCATGCGCTCGGCGTGCAGCCGCAGCAGTCCTGCGGTCAGTTGCTGTGCGGTGTGCTCGGACGGTGTCTCCGCTGCGGCGGGGGAGCCGGACGCGGGAGCGGCCTCGGGAGTGGTACGCAGCTGTTCCTTCCCGTCCGCCTGATCCACAATGCCGCGCTCGTCAAGATTTTCTGCGGCGGCCAGCGCGCGCTCGGCGGACAGCCGGTCGGCGCCGCTGCCGTGCACCCGGTTGAGCACCAGACCGGCGAGCGGCATCCGCTCGGCGGCCAGCCGTTCCACGAAGTACGCGGCCTCGCGCAGCGCGTCCCGCTCCGGCGCGGCGACCACGAGGAACGCGGTGCCGGGTGCCTGGAGAAGCTTGTACGTGGCGTCGGCGCGGGTGCGGAAGCCGCCGAACATGGTGTCCATCGCGGCCACGAACGTCTGCACGTCGCGCAGGAGTTGACCGCCGAGCAGCTTGCCGAGCGCGCCGGTCATCATCGACATCCCGACGTTCAGGAACTTCATGCCCGCGCGCCCGCCGACCTTCGCCGGCGCCATCAGGACCCGGATCAGTTTCCCGTCGAGGAAGGAGCCGAGGCGCTTGGGGGCGTCCAGGAAGTCGAGCGCGGAGCGCGAGGGGGGAGTGTCGACCACGATCAGGTCCCACTCGTCGCGGGAGCGCAGCTGCCCCAGCTTCTCCATCGCCATGTACTCCTGCGTGCCCGCGAAGCCCGCCGAGAGCGACTGGTAGAAGGGGTTGGAGAGGATCGCCTTCGCGCGCTCCCCGTCCGCGTGCGCCTCGACGATCTCGTCGAAGGTGCGCTTCATGTCGAGCATCATCGCGTGCAGCTCGCCGCCCTCGGCCGCTCCGGTGGAGGCGATGCCCTTCACCCGCCGCGGAGTGTTGTCGAGCGAGTCGATGCCCATGGACTGGGCGAGGCGGCGGGCCGGGTCGATGGTGAGCACGACGACCTTGCGCCCGCGCTCGGCGGCGCGCAGCCCGAGGGCCGCGGCGGTCGTGGTCTTGCCGACGCCGCCACTGCCGCAGCACACCACGATGCGGGTGTCCGGGTCGTCGAGCAGCGGGTCGATGTCGAGCGTGCCCTCAGGATCCAGCGTCATCGAAGCGGTCCCCTAAATCCCTTGCTGTCGCAGTTCCTCGGCGAGCCGGTACAGGCCCGCGAGGTCCAACCCCTCGGTGAGCAGCGGCAGTTCGTGCAGCGGCAGCCCCGCCTCGGCGAGCAGCTCGCGCTGCGCCCGCTCCAGGGCGTACCGCTCCGCGTACTCCTCGGCCTGCGCGAGCAGCGGTCCCACGAGCTTCTTCGCGCCGCCGAGCCCGGCCGCCGTCAGCGCCTCGGTGACCGCGGGGCGCACCGACGTGTCGCGGCTCAGTGCCAGGGCGGGTTCCCCGAGGAGCGCGGGCCGCACCATGTTCACCATGATCCGTCCCACCGGAAGCTGGGCGGCGCGCAGCTCGGCGACCCCGTCGAGGGTCTCCTGCACCGGCATCTCCTCCAGCAGGGTCACCAGGTGCACCGCGGTCTCGCGGGACTTGAGGACCCGCATGACGGCCTGTGCCTGGTTGTGTATCGGGCCGATCTTGGCGAGCCCGGCGACCTCGTCGTTCACGTTGAGGAAGCGCGTGATGCGGCCCGTCGGGGGCGCGTCCATCACCACGTAGTCGTACGTGTAGACGCCCTGCTTGTCCTTGCGGCGCACCGCCTCGCACGCCTTGCCCGTCAGGAGTACGTCCCTGAGGCCCGGCGCGATGGTGGTGGCGAAGTCGATCGCGCCCAGTTTCTTCAGGGCGCGGCCCGCGCCGCCCAGCTTGTAGAACATCTGGAGGTAGTCGAGCAGCGCCAGCTCGGGGTCGATGGCGAGCGCGTACACCTCCCCGCCGCCGGGTGCGACGGCGATCTTCCGCTCCTCGTACGGGAGCGCTTCCGTCTCGAAGAGCTGCGCGATGCCTTGGCGCCCCTCCACCTCCACTAGGAGCGTGCGCTTTCCCTCGGTCGCGAGGGCGAGCGCGAGTGCGGCGGCGACCGTGGTCTTTCCGGTACCGCCCTTGCCGCTGACGACCTGGAGCCTGCTCACGTATTCGAGCCTAACCAGTGAGTGCCCCGATCACGCAGCAGCCTCCGGAACGTCCCACCCCGATACGGCGGCTACAGTCGGCCCCATGGCTAAGAAGTGGGAATACGCGACCGTGCCGCTCCTCGTGCACGCGACGAAGCAGATCCTCGACACCTGGGGCGAGGACGGCTGGGAGCTGGTGCAGGTCGTACCGGGGCCGAACAACCCCGAGCAGCTGGTGGCGTACCTGAAGCGCGAGAAGCAGGCATGAGCGGGAACGTCGAGGCGCGGCTGGCCGAGCTCGGTCTGACGCTGCCGCCCGTCGTCCCGCCGGTGGCGGCGTACCAGCCGGCCGTGCAGTCCGGCGTGTACGTGTACACGGCCGGGCAGCTGCCCATGGTCGACGGCAAGCTGCCGCTGACCGGCAAGGTCGGCGACGAGGTCACCGCGGAGCAGGCCAAGGAGCTGGCCCGCACCTGCGCGCTGAACGCGCTGGCCGCGGTCAAGTCCGTCGCCGGTGACCTGGACCGGATCGCGCGCGTCGTGAAGGTCGTCGGGTTCGTCGCCTCCGCCACCGACTTCACCGGGCAGCCCGGCGTCATCAACGGCGCGAGCGAGCTGCTCGGCGAGGTCCTCGGCGACAAGGGCGTGCACGCCCGCAGCGCCGTCGGCGTCGCGGTCCTGCCGCTGGACGCGCCGGTCGAGGTCGAGTTCCAGGTGGAGCTCACCGAGGCGTGAGGCCGTGAACGGCCCGATAAGGCCGTGTTTCCGGTGACGGGTGGGCCCTCGAACATCCGCCCGTCACCGGATAGCCTCCGGCCATGGCAAACGGGCAGTGGTATCCCCCCGAGTGGCCGGACCGCATCCGCGCCCTCGCCGCCGGCACCCTGGTGCCCGCGACGCCCCGGCGCGCCGCGACCGTGATGCTCCTCAAGGACGCCGACGGCGTCGAGGTGCACATGCTGCGGCGGCGCGCGTCCATGGCCTTCGCCGCCGGCGCGTACGCGTATCCCGGCGGTGGCGTCGACCCCCGTGACGACGACCGGCAGGTCCGCTGGGCCGGGCCGTCGCGCCAGGAGTGGGCCGCGCGCCTCGGCGTACCCGACGAGGACGCGCAGGCCATCGTCTGCGCGGCGGTGCGCGAGACCTTCGAGGAGGCGGGCGTGCTGCTCGCCGGGCCCACCCCGGACACCGTGGTCGACGACACGACGGGCGCCGACTGGGCCGCCGACCGGCAGGCGCTGATCGCCCGGGACCTGTCGTTCGCCGAGTTCCTGGACCGGCGCGGCCTCGTGCTCCGCTCCGATCTGCTCGGCGCCTGGGCGCGCTGGATCACCCCCGAGTTCGAACCGCGCCGCTACGACACCTGGTTCTTCGTGGCCGCGCTCCCCGCGGGGCAGCGCACCAGCGACGACTCCACGGAGGCCGACCGCACCGTGTGGATCCGCCCGGAGCGGGCCACGGCGGCGTACGACCAGGGCGAGTTGTCGATGATGCCGCCCACGATCGCGACGCTGCGGACCCTCGCGGCGTACGACTCGGTGGACGGCGCGCTGGCCGGTTCGGCGGCGTGCGACCTCACCCCCGTGCTGGCCCGGGCACGCCTGGAGGACGGTGAGCTGGTGCTGTCCTGGCCCGGCCACGACGAGTTCACCAAACACATCCCGACCGCTCCGAGCAGGGGGAACAGCTGATGACCGAGGCCGCCGCCCTGCCCGGGCAGCCGCGCGGCGGGGTGCTGTCCGGCCCCGCCACCGCCCGCGCCGTCAACGTGCTGGCGCCCAACGCGTCCGCGATGACCCTCGACGGCACCAACACCTGGATCGTCGCCGAGCCCGACAGCGACCTCGCCGTCGTCATCGACCCGGGCCCGCTGGACGACGCCCATCTGACGCAGGTCATCGCCACCGCCGAGAAGGCGGGCAAGCGGATCGCCCTCACGCTCCTCACGCACGGGCACCCCGACCATGCCGAGGGCGCGGGCCGGTTCGCCGAGCTGACCGGCACGAAGGTGCGGGCGCTCGACCCGGCGCTGCGGCTCGGCGACGAGGGGCTCGCGGCCGGCGACGTCGTCACGACCGGCGGTCTGGAGCTGCGGGTCGTCCCGACGCCCGGCCACACCGCCGACTCCCTGTGCTTCCATCTCCCCGCCGATCAGGCCGTGTTGACCGGCGACACGATCCTCGGGCGCGGCACCACCGTGGTCGCCCACCCGGACGGCCGCCTCGGCGACTACCTCGACTCGCTGCGCCGCCTCAGGTCCCTGACCGTCGACGACGGGGTGCACACGGTGCTGCCCGGCCACGGCCCGGTCCTGGAGGACGCCCAGGGCGCGGTCGAGTTCTACCTCGCGCACCGCGCCCACCGTCTCGCCCAGGTCGAGACCGCCGTCGAGAACGGCTACGCGTCGGCGCCCGACGTCGTCACGCACGTGTACGCCGACGTGGACCGCTCCCTGTGGCCGGCCGCCGAGCTGTCCGTCCGGGCCCAGCTCGACTACCTGCGCGAACACGGCCTGATCTAGGGCCGGACCGCCCCTAGGAGTCCGCCCCGGGCCAGGTGACGCCCATGGCGGCCAGCCGCGGCGGGTCGGCGATGATGTCGACGCCGATGACCAGGCCGTCCCGGAAGGTGAGGGCGAGCACCGTGACGACCTGGCCGCGCGGCACCTGCACGATGCCCATCCCGTCGCCCACGAACGCCGGGTACGCGGTCGGCACCAGCTGCCCGAACATCGTCGCCTGACCGGCCACCTCCAGGGCGCCGCGGACCAGCTTGGACGCCGTGCCGGGCCCCGCGTCCACCCGCAGCAGCACCTCGGGGTCGAGGAGCGCGAGCAGCGCCTCGAAGTCCCCGGCGCGGGTCGCGGCGAGCCAGGCGTCGACCACCTCGCGCTGCCGGGCCAGATCGGTCGCGGGCGGCACGGTGGCGCCCTGCACCCGGCGCCGGGCCCGGCTCGCCAGCTGCCGGGTCGCCGCCGGGGTCCGCTCGACGACCGGCGCGAGCTCCTCGAAGGGGACCGCGAACATGTCGTGCAGCACGAACGCCAGCCGCTCCGCGGGCGCCAGCGTGTCCAGCACGACGAGCAGCGCCAGGCCCACGGAGTCCGCGAGTTCGGCCTCCTGACCGGGGTCGGCCGGCCGGATCACCAGATCGGGAACACGGGTCTCGGCCGTGCCCGCGTCGAGGGGGTCCTCCCGGCGTGCCGCGCGCGTACGCAGCATGTCCAGGCAGATCCGCCCGACGACGGTGGTCAGCCAGCCGCTCAGGTTCCGTACGTCGTCGCTGTCCGCGCGCTGCAGCCGCAGCCAGCTCTCCTGCACGGCGTCCTCCGCCTCGGTGAGCGAACCGAGCATGCGGTACGCCACGGACCGCAGCCGGCCGCGCTCCGCCTCGAAGCGGGTGGCCAGCTCGGACTCGGACCGGGACTGTGTCATGCCGGGTTCCCCTCCAGGGACGTCGCGTTGGGTGGTCTCAGGGCCGGGGCGTCTTGATGCCGTGCACGCGCGCGTACTCGTCCGCCAGCCACGGCCCGATCTCGTCCGTGTACGTGTGCAGCGCGTCGAAGTCCCCTGTCGGCGCGTACGCCGCCGAGGCCGCGGCACGCATCGGGCCGGCCCACCGCGCGTAGTACGTCCCGAACACCTCGGCCATCTCGTGCAGATCGCTGGTCCAGCCGTTCCAGCGGGGCATGACGAGCGTGAAGCCGGTCCGCACGAGGTGCCGGGAGACGCGCCGCTCCAGGCGGGGGAGCTCCTCGGGACCGGCCGCGGCGATCTGCTCGCGCCAGCGCGGCAGGAACAGCGCGAGGTCGCCGTTGGTCTCACGGGCGAGCAGGGACGTGGGCCGGTAGCGCGGCAGATACTCGGCCAGGTCCTCGCCGAGCAGCGGAGTGCACAGGCAGGCGAGAAACCAGCCCAGGTCGTACCTCTCCAGCTCGCTCAGCAGCGTGGCCCGGCCGGCCAGCAGGGTGCCCGCGCCGTCGATCTGCGCGAACTCCTTGTCCAGCGCCTCGTCGAGCGTGCGCGCGTCGGCCCGGTCGGCCTCGCTCGGCCCGTCGCGCAGGACGAGCAGCAGGTCGAGGTCGGAGCGGCCCGGCCGGGCGGTGCCGCGCGGCACCGAGCCGTACAGGTACGCGCTCGTCATGCGTGCCCCGAAGACGTCGAGCAGCCGGTCGCGGGCGGCGGCCACGACGGGGCGGAACGGTGCCGCGACGCGGGCCAGGGAGCCTTCGCGCGCGATGTATCCCTGGGGGTCGAGCCCACGGGTGGGATTGGCCATGGGGTAACTGTGCAGGGAAGGAGGGCGCGGGGCACCGTATTTCCTGACCTGTACGCGGACGGGTCCCGCCACGAGGTGTGGCGGGACCCGTCTACGCGGCGGTGGGAGACCTCAGCGCGAACGCTTGGCCAGGCGCTCCACGTCCAGCAGGATCACGGCGCGCGCCTCCAGACGGAGCCAGCCGCGGCCCGCGAAGTCGGCCAGCGCCTTGTTCACGGTCTCGCGGGAGGCGCCGACCAGCTGGGCCAGCTCCTCCTGCGTGAGGTCGTGCACGACGTGGATGCCCTCCTCGGACTGCACGCCGAACCGGCGCGACAGGTCGAGCAGCGCGCGGGCCACGCGGCCCGGCACGTCGGAGAAGACCAGGTCGGACATCTGGTCGTTGGTCTTGCGCAGGCGCCGGGCGACGGCACGCAGCAGGGCAGCGGCCACCTCCGGTCGCGCGTTCAGCCAGGGCTGGAGGTCGCCGTGGCCGAGGCCGAGCAGCTTCACCTCGGTCAGCGCGCTGGCGGTCGCGGTCCGCGGACCGGGGTCGAAGAGCGACAGCTCTCCGATGAGCTCACCGGGGCCGAGCACGGCCAGCATGTTCTCCCGGCCGTCGGGGGAGGTGCGGTGGAGCTTCACCTTGCCCTCGGTGACCACGTAGAGGCGGTCGCCGGGGTCGCCCTCGTGGAACAGGGCATCGCCGCGTGCGAGGGTCACCTCACTCATGGAGGCGCGGAGCTCCGCGGCCTGCTCGTCATCGAGCGCCGCGAAGAGCGGGGCGCGCCGCAGAACGTCGTCCACGAGTCTCTCTCCTATGTCGCCTGCACTGTGGGGGACGGATGATTCCCGCCGCCCATTTTGCCGGACGGTCCAAACAGTGTGATCAGTCACTCAGGCACAAGTCTGCCGCACCTGCGTCACAACCCGAGGGGGAGGGGCCCATTCGGGGGCCGATCCAGTGGCTCCAGGGCGGATGTCGGTGCCGGGCTTTAGGCTGGCCGGGTGTCCAAAAAGCCGGTGACAGCGCAGGCGGAGGGGGCTGGGACGGTGGCGGCCGACCGCAATTCCGCTGTGGGCGAACAGGGGTGGACCGACGCCCGCTCCACCGGGCCGACCCCGCCCGAGACCGTGTCCGTACTGGGAAAGGCCGCCTAGCTCATGCCCGCGAAGAAGCCCGCCGTGAAGACCGGCTCCGCCAAGCCCGAGAGCCGCACCGCGCTCGTCCGCCGGGCCCGGAAGATCAACCGTGAGCTCGCGGAGACGTATCCGTACGCGCACCCCGAGCTGGACTTCGAGAACCCGTTCCAGCTGGTCGTCGCCACGGTCATGTCGGCCCAGACGACCGACCTGCGGGTGAACCAGACGACTCCGGCGCTGTTCGCCAAGTACCCCACGCCCGAGGACCTCGCCGCGGCCGACCCGGAAGAGGTCGAGGAGCTGATCCGGCCGACCGGGTTCTTCCGCGCCAAGACGAAGTCGATCATGGGCCTGGCCAAGGCGCTGAGCGAGGACTTCGGCGGCGAGGTGCCCGGCCGACTGGAGGACCTGGTCAAGCTGCCCGGCGTGGGCCGCAAGACGGCGTTCGTCGTGCTGGGCAATGCGTTCGGGCGGCCGGGCATCACCGTCGACACCCACTTCGGCCGGCTCGTGCGCCGCTGGAAGTGGACCGAGGAGACCGACCCCGACAAGGTCGAGAAGGCGATCGGCGAGCTGTTCCCGAAGAGCGAGTGGACGATGCTCAGCCACCACGTGATCTTCCACGGCCGCCGTATCTGCCACTCCCGCAAGCCGGCCTGCGGTGCCTGCCCGATCGCCCCGCTCTGCCCGGCGTACGGCGAGGGCGAGACGGACCCGGAGAAGGCGAAGAAGCTGCTCAAGTACGAGAAGGGCGGCTTCCCGGGCCAGCGCCTCAAGCCCCCGCAGTCGTACCTGGACGCGGGCGGTCTCCCGGCCCCGCCGCTGGGTGGCACGACCGGGTGACGTTCCCGGATGACGGAACGAATCGGGGGCGGCCGGGCGTTGGGCGAATCACGACAGGTACGGGGGCGGCGAGATGAAGCACGTGAGCGAGATCGACGGGATCGACGGGATCGACGGACCGGGCGCGGCCGGTGACCTTCAGGGCACCGGTGACGCGGCCCGCGGTGCCGCCCCGCACGTCCCTGACGTCACGCTGCGCACGGAGGGCCTGCCCGACTGGCTCGACCCCGTCGCCCACGCGGCGCGCACCGTCCGCGGCGAACAGCTCAGCCGCTTCCTGCCCCCGAAGGACGGCGCGGGCAGACAGTCCGCGGTCCTGATCCTGTTCGGCGAGGGCGAGCGCGGCCCCGAGCTGCTCCTCATGGAGCGTTCGGGCTCCCTCAGATCGCACGCGGGCCAGCCGGCCTTCCCGGGCGGTGCCCTCGACGCGGAGGACGGCGACCCGCGCACCGAGGGCCCGTTGCGCGCCGCCCTGCGCGAGGCCTGGGAGGAGACGGGCCTGGACCCGAGGGGCGTTCAGCTCTTCGGCGTGCTGCCGCAGCTCTACATCCCGGTGAGCGGCTTCGTGGTGACCCCGGTGCTCGGCTGGTGGCGGGTGCCGACGCCGGTCGCCGCGGTCGACCCGGCGGAGACGGCCCGCGTCTTCACGGTCCCCGTGGCGGATCTCACGGACCCGGAGAACCGGGCGACGACCGTCCACCCCAGCGGCCACAAAGGACCCGCGTTCCTCGTGGAATCCGCGCTGGTGTGGGGCTTCACGGCCGGCGTCATCGACCGGATCCTGCACTACGCGGGATGGGAGCGCCCCTGGGACCGGGCGAAGACGGTCCCACTCGACTGGCGCGCATGACAGGGTGGCCCCCGTGCCGTGGCGTCCCGGAGACCGACCCCGTGACCCCGGCCGGGAAGTGGAGATCCGCGATGCGAGGCGAGGCCTGAATCGGTGAACGTGCTGGACATCCTGCTGCTCGCAGCCGCCGTCTGGTTTGCGATCGTGGGCTACCGCCAGGGCTTCGTCGTCGGCGTCCTGTCGGTGATCGGCTTCCTGGGCGGCGGCCTCGTCGCGGTCTACACGCTGCCCGTCATCTGGGGAGCGGCCACCAGTGACGCGGAGGTGACGACGACCGCCACGGTCGTCGCCGTGGTCGTCGTGATCGTCTGCGCCTCGGTGGGCCAGGCCTTCACCACCCACCTGGGCAACAAGCTGCGGCGGTACATCACCTGGTCCCCGGCCCGCGCGCTCGACGCGACGGGCGGCGCCCTGGTCAACGTCGCGGCGATGCTCCTGGTCGCCTGGCTGATAGGTTCCGCCCTCGCCGGTACGACGCTGCCCACGCTCGGCAAGGAAGTCCGCAGCTCCAAGGTGCTGCTGGGGGTCTCACGGGCGCTGCCCACCCAGGCCGACACCTGGTTCGCCGACTTCTCCTCCACGCTCGCGCAGAACGGTTTCCCCCAGGTCTTCAGCCCGTTCGCGAACGAGCCGATCACCGAGGTCCAGCCACCCGACCCGGCCCTGGCGAACAGCCGGACCGCGCTGACCGCCAAGCGGTCGATCGTCAAGGTCGTGGGCCAGGCGCCCGGCTGCGGCAAGGTCCTGGAGGGCACCGGCTTCGTCTTCTCCGACCGCCGCGTGATGACGAACGCGCATGTGGTCGGCGGCGTCGACGAGCCCACCGTGCAGATCGGCGGCGAGGGCATCAAGTACGACGCGAAGGTCGTGCTCTACGACTGGAAGCGCGACATCGCGGTCCTGGACGTGCCGACGCTGAAGGCGCCCCCGCTCCAGTTCACGACGACGGACGCGCAGCGCGGCGGTAGCGCGATCGTCGCGGGCTTCCCGGAGAACGGCGCGTACGACGTGCGACCCGCGCGCGTCCGCGGCCGCATCACGGCCAACGGCCCGGACATCTACCACCGCGGCACCGTCCGGCGCGATGTCTACTCGCTCTTCGCGACGGTCCGTCAGGGCAACTCCGGCGGACCGCTCCTGACCCCCGACGGCCGGGTCTACGGCGTGGTCTTCGCCAAGTCCCTGGACGACGCGCAGACGGGCTACGCGCTGTCCGGGGACGAGATCCGCACCGACATCACCCAGGGCCGCACGGCGGTCCAGCAGGTGGACACGGACGCCTGCGCCCTGTGAGAGGTCCGGGTGGACCGGGAATGTGTCAGCCGCGCCCGCTGTGGCGCAGCCGGGCGGACATCCACCGGGCCCTACGGCGCAGGATGCGCGGGATCCCCAGCCGGGGATCGTGCGCCGCGTACCCTTCCGGCGCTCCCCTCTGGAGAGAGCCCAGCGTCATCGCTGGGCGGCGATTGCGTGCTGCGTCACTGTAGTCGTGCGTCCAGCCCATACACCGACGTGTGCCCGGGCCTCATGGTCGGTAATCGCCCCCACGGCCCCCAAATTGGCTTATGCGCCAGGCATTTGGCTGTTCGTAGGACAGACGTTCGCGCCCGGATACCGGGCGCTCAACGGTCGGGCTCGGGGTCCTTCAGCCAGCTCACCAGTTCCTTGGAGAACGCGACCGGGTCCTCCTCATGCGGGCTGTGCCTTCCCGGGGGACAACCCCCGGACCCCCGGCCGGGACCGGCGCTGGTCGTTGGTGCCTACCGGTCGGGCTCGGGGTCCTTCAGCCAGCTCACCAGTTCCTTGGAGAACGCGACCGGGTCCTCCTCATGCGGGAAGTGGCCGAGGCCGTCGAACAGGCGCCAGCGGTAGGGCGCTTCGACGTACTCGCCGGAGCCCGCGGCGCTGCGGGTGCGCATCACCGGGTCCAGCGAGCCGTGCAGATGCAGCGTGGGCACCCGGACCGGCCGCTTCATCCGCCGGTTGAACTGGATGCCGTCAGGGCGGGCCATCGACCGCACCATCCACCGGTACGGCTCGATCGAGCAGTGCGCGGTCGACGGGATGGACATGGCGCGCTGATACGTCTGCGCGGTCTCGTCGTCGGGCTGGTGCGGCCCCGACCAGTCCCGGACCAGGCGGCCGACCAACGCCGCGTCGTCCGCGACCAGCTGACGCTCCGGCAGCCACGGCCGCTGGAAGCCCCAGATGTACGATCCGGCGGCGGTCTGCTTGACGTCCGAGAGCATGGCCGAGCGCCAGCGCCGCGGGTGCGGCATCGACGATACCGCGAGCCGGCGCACCAGCTTGGGCCGCATCACGGCCGCGGTCCAGGCGAGATAGCCGCCGAGGTCGTGCCCCACGAGCGCCGCGTCCGGCTCGCCGAGCGAGCGCACCACACCGGTGATGTCGAGCGCGAGGTTCGCCGGGTCGTAGCCGCGCGGCGTCCGGTCGCTGCCGCCCACGCCCCGCAGGTCCATGGCCACGGCCCGGAAACCGGCGTCGGCGAGCGCGACGAGCTGATGCCGCCAGCTCCACCAGAACTGCGGGAAACCGTGCAGCAGCAGCACGAGCGGCCCGTCGCCCATCTCCGCGATGTGGAAGCGCGCGCCGTTGGCCGCGACGTCCCGGTGGGTCCAGGGACCGTCCAGACGTACGACAGAGGAGGGCGGCTGGGCCGAAGGAGTGGCGGGGTCCGTCATGAAGACGAGCGTGCCACAGCCTCGATGGCCTCGGGGACACGGTCGGCGGGCGTCACCTGACGGGGGTGCGGCTTGGCGTTCTGCAGTACGCCCGCCGTCTCCTTGACCGACGCGGCGACCTTCTGCGGGCCCTTGCCCTTCTTGGCCTTCTTGGCGAAGGCGATGCCGATCAGCCCGAGCAGGACCGCGAGGAACAGGCTCGCAGCGAAGGAGAGCAGGAAGCACCAGGCGAGGTTCCAGCCGCCGTTGCCGTTGTGCCCGCCCGTCCAGGTGTTGATGCCGTACGCGAGCGCGAAGCTCAGCATCGGCAGCGAGAAGATCAGTACCAGCAGCGCGGCCGAGAAGGCGCCGCCGCTCACCACGCCCTTCTTCACGTCCTGCTTGAGCTGCGCCTTCGCGAGGGCGATCTCGTCGTGCACCAGTGCGGACATCTCGGTCGTCGCCGAGGCGAACAGCTGGCCGACGCTGCGTTCGGAGCCGACCGGGCTGCCGTCGGGTGCGCTCATCGCGTACTCCCTGTTTTCCTGTAGAAGCTTGTGGATGCTCCGGATGTGCGGACTTGCTGTCAGATCATGCCGGACGCTCGTCCCCGCCGCCTGCCCCGCCCGTCACTTCGGCAAGCCTTCGATGCTCCGCGGCCTTCTTCTCGTAGATCTCGGCCATCCGCAGGTGGTACTCCGGCTTGTCCTTCTCGTAGATGTCGGGGATGCCGTCGAGGTCCTCGTCACGCTCCTCCTCTTCCCACAGGGCGCGGTACTTGGAGTTCCGGATCTTCAGCAGTACGCCGCTGATCACGGCCGCGAGCAGCGAGCCGATGAGGACGGCGGCCTTGACCTCGTCGGTGAGCACCGGGTCGTCGGTGAAGGCCAGTTCGTCGATCAGCAGCGAGACGGTGAAACCGATGCCGGCGAGGGAGGCGACCGCGAACACGTCCGGCCAGGCCAACTCGTCCGAAAGCGACGCCTTGGTGAAGCGGGCCGTCAGCCAGGTACCGCCGAAGATGCCGACGGCCTTGCCGACGACGAGGCCGAGCAGTACACCGAGCGTCTCGGGCTTGGTGAAGACATCCCCCAGCGCCCCGCCCGACACGACCACACCCGCGCTGAACAGGGCGAACAGCGGCACCGCGAACCCGGCCGACAGCGGCCGCACCAGGTGCTCGATGTGCTCGCCGGGGGACTGCTCCTCGCCCTCCCGGCGGGTGCAGCGCAGCATCAGGCCCATGGCGACACCGGCGATGGTGGCGTGGATGCCGCTGTTGTACATCAGGCCCCAGATGACGAGCGCGAGCGGCACGTAGACGTACCAGCCGCGTACGCCCTTGCGCATCAGCAGCCAGAAGACGGCGAGGCCGACGACGGCGCCGCCGAGCGCGGCGAAGTTCAGGTCGCTGGTGAAGAAGACCGCGATGATCAGGATCGCGAAGAGGTCGTCGACGACGGCGAGGGTCAGCAGGAAGGCGCGCAGGGCGCTCGGCAGCGACGTACCGATGACGGCGAGGACGGCCAGCGCGAACGCGATGTCGGTCGCGGTCGGCACGGCCCAGCCGTCCATCGAGCCGCCCCCGACCACGTTGACCAGGGTGTACACGAGGGCGGGCACGGCCATGCCGCAGAGGGCGGCGACGACCGGGAGCGCGGCGGCCTTCGGGTCGCGCAGATCACCGGCGACGAGTTCGCGCTTGAGTTCGATGCCCGCGACGAAGAAGAAGATCGCGAGGAGGCCGTCGGCGGCCCAGTGCTGGAGGGAGAGATCGAGGCCGAGCGCGCCGGGCCCGATGTGGATGTCGCGGACGGTCTCGTAACTGTGGCTGATCGCCGGGACATTGGCCCAGATGACGGCCGCGACGGCGGCGACGAGCAGCAGGACACCGCCGACGGTCTCGGCCCGCAGGGCGTCGGCCACGAAGTTCCGCTCGGGCAGGGACAGCCGGCCGAGTGCCTTGCGGTCGTTCTTCTGGGGCGCGCTCACGTGTGAGACCTCCGGTCAGGTACGGCTGATTGCTCGCCGACCAGACTTCCCGGCACACCCTGTGGACTTCCTGTCGCGTTCTTGACGCGCCCTTCACCCTACCGGGTGTACGCATGGCGTACCTGGTGATCATCACCATACGCACGAAACGGGCACCCGGCGCGCTCGCCGGGTGCCCGTTCGCCGTGCTGGGGCGGGATCAGTCCTCGCTGGGCGCCGCCGGCAGCTTCGTCTGGATCAGGTCCATCACGGAGGAGTCGGCGAGCGTGGTGACGTCACCGACCGCCCGGTTCTCCGCGACGTCGCGCAGCAGACGGCGCATGATCTTGCCGGAGCGCGTCTTGGGCAGCTCGGCGACGGGCAGGACCCGCTTGGGCTTGGCGATCGGGCCGAGGGTGGCACCCACGTGGTTGCGCAGGTCGGCCACCAGGTTCTCGTCGTCCGCGTTCGCGCTGCCGCGCAGGATCACGAAGGCGACGATCGCCTGACCGGTCGTCTCGTCGGCGGCGCCGACCACGGCGGCCTCGGCGACGGCCGGGTGCGAGACCAGCGCCGACTCGACCTCGGTGGTCGAGATGTTGTGCCCGGAGACGAGCATGACGTCGTCGACCCGGCCGAGGAGCCAGATGTCGCCGTCCTCGTCCTTCTTGGCACCGTCACCGGCGAAGTACTTGCCCTCGAAGCGCGACCAGTAGGTGTCGATGAACCGCTGGTCGTCGCCCCAGATGGTGCGCAGCATGGAGGGCCACGGCTCGGTGAGGACCAGGTAGCCACCGCCGCCGTTCGGCACCTCGTTGGCCTCGTCGTCGACGACGGTCGCGGCGATGCCGGGCAGCGGGCGCTGGGCCGAGCCCGGCTTGGTCTCGGTGACGCCCGGCAGCGGCGAGATCATGATCGCGCCGGTCTCGGTCTGCCACCAGGTGTCCACGATGGGGCACGTGTCGCCGCCGATGTTCTTCCGGTACCAGACCCACGCCTCGGGGTTGATCGGCTCACCGACCGACCCGAGCACGCGCAGGCTGGACAGGTCGAACTTCGCGGGGATGTCGTCGCCCCACTTCATGAACGTACGGATCGCGGTGGGCGCCGTGTAGAGGATCGTGACGCCGTACTTCTGCACGATCTCCCAGAACCGGCCCTGGTGCGGGGTGTCCGGGGTGCCCTCGTAGATGACCTGCGTCGCACCGTTCGAGAGCGGACCGTACGTGATGTACGAGTGCCCGGTGACCCAGCCGATGTCGGCCGTGCACCAGTACACGTCGGTCTCCGGCTTGAGGTCGAAGACGGCGTGGTGCGTGTAGCTGGCCTGCGTCAGGTAGCCGCCGGAGGTGTGCAGGATGCCCTTCGGCTTACCCGTCGTGCCCGACGTGTAGAGGATGAAGAGCGGCTGCTCGGCGTCGAAGGCCTGCGGGGTGTGCTCGGCCGACTGGCGGCCGACGACGTCGTGCCACCAGACGTCGCGGCCCTCGGTCCAGGCGACGTCCTGCTTCGTGCGCTGCACGACGAGCACCTTGTCGACGCCCTCGACGCGGGTCAGCGCGTCGTCGACGGCCGGCTTGAGGGCCGACGGCTTGCCGCGGCGGTAGCCGCCGTCGGAGGTGATGACGACCTTGGCGTCGGCGTCCTCGATGCGCTTGGCGATGGCGTCGGCCGAGAAGCCGCCGAAGACCACCGAGTGCGCGGCACCGATGCGGGCGCAGGCCAGCATCGAGATGACCGCCTCGGGGATCATCGGCAGGTAGACGGCGACGCGGTCACCCTGCTGGACGCCCAGTTCGGTCAGCGCGTTGGCGGCTCGGCTGACCTCGTCCTTGAGCTCGGCGTAGGTGATGGCCCGGCTGTCGCCCGGCTCGCCCTCGAAGTGGATCGCGACCCGGTCGCCGTTCCCGGCCTCCACGTGCCGGTCGACGCAGTTGTACGCGACGTTGAGCTTGCCGTCCTTGAACCACTTGGCGAACGGCGGGTTCGACCAGTCCAGTGTCTCGGTCGGCTCGGTCGCCCAGGTCAGGCGGCGGGCCTGCTCGGCCCAGAAACCGAGCCGGTCAGCCTTGGCCTGCTCGTACGCCTCGGCCGTGACGTTGGCGCTCGCCGCCAGGTCAGCCGGCGGCGCGAAGCGTCGCTCCTCCTTAAGAAGGTTGGCCAGGCTTTCGTTGCTCACGACATCTCCCTTGCGCTGCTTTGCGGGGGCGACCGTTGTGTCCCAGGCCACAGCTCATCAGACGCCGACCCCTGGTGACAAGGGGGGTCGGCGAATTGGTTTAGACCTGTAAACGGCTCCCGGCCGGACCGGCCGGGAGCCGTACGTTCTCATCCCGTTCCACGTGCGGGGGAAAGGGACGGTTCAGGCGCGCGCGGCGCCGCTGACGCTGCTGTCGTCGAAGGTCGTGGCCGCGACCTGACCGAAGACGGGATCGGCCTCCTCCAGCAGATAGGCCTGCGCCTCACCGACGTGGAAGTACATCCCGTGCAGCTCGAGCGCGCCCCGCTCCAGGGCCCTGGCCACCGACTCGTGCGCCCGCAGATGCTCCAGCTGCTGGACGACATTGGTCAGACAGAGCTGCTCCACCGTGTCGGCGGGGGCCCGCCCGGCGAGCCGTGCCCACGGCAGCTCCTTGTCCGCCAGCCGCTCCAGGCTCGGGTTGCCGTGCCGCAGCCACCGCTTGAGGGGGGTGAGCGCGCCGCCGGTGGGCGGGCTGCTCAACAGCGCCTGCATGGCACCGCATCCGGAGTGCCCGCACACGGTGATCGACTGGACCTCCAGCACGTCCACGGCGTACTCGATGGCGGCCGCGACCGAGTCGTCCCCGCTCTCGGCGCCGGGCAGGGGCACGAGATTGCCCACGTTCCGTACGACGAAGAGGTCGCCGGGACCGCTCGACGTGATCATCGACGTGACGAGCCGCGAGTCGGCGCAGGTCAGGAACAACTGCGTGGGCTTCTGCCCCTCGCGCGCCAGCCGCGCCAGCTCACCGCGGACCAGCGGAGCCGTGTCGCGCTGGAACGCGCTGATCCCACTGGCCAGTTGATGCCCGCCACGCCGCGGCGCGGCGGTCTCGGTCCTGGTCTCGGCCGCGGTCTCGGGCGCCGCGGTGTGCGGCCGGTCGCAGTGGTGGTTGCGCCACGGCGTCCAGGGCCGGCAGCACGTGTGCGCCGTGCTCGCGGGCTCGGCGATCCGGGCCCCGGAGCGGCCGGTCAACTCCACTTTTCCCCCTTGGGTCGTATGCGACTTCTGCCAGCCCTGCAGCGCTTCGAACGCGGCATGGTCCATGAAGGAGCCGTCCAACTCGACGACGGCGTCGGCCCCTTGGGGGACCTGGTGCAGGAAGCGGCTCAGGCGTGGCACGGCGAGAAACGTCAACTGCCCTCTGACCCGCACATGGTGGACACCGTGCGGGTCCTCCTCGTGCGTGATGCGGGTGCGGGCGAGGCGGTGCAGCGCGACGCCGACGGCGACCGCGACGCCGAGCCCGACGCCCTGCAGGACGCCGAAGACGACGACGCCGAGGGTCGTCACGACGTACACCAGGACCTCGCGGTGGCGGGTCACCGAGCGGATGTGGTTCAGCGACACCATCTGGATGCCGACCGCCATCACCAGGGCGGCGAGCGCGGCGAGCGGGATCAGCTCCAGGACGGGGACCAGGAGGAGCGTTGCGGCTACTACCCAAACGCCGTGCAGCATCGCGGAGTTCCCGCTGACCGCACCCGCGTTGATGTTCGCCGTGGTGCGCACCGCGACGCCCGCGACGGGCAGCCCGCCGAGCGATCCGGAGACGATGTTCGAGGCGCCTTGGGACAGCAGCTCGCGGTCCAGGTTCGAGCGGCGCATCCTGGGCGGCAGATCGGGCCGGCCGGCGGCCAGCTTGTCCGCGGCGACGGCCCCGAGCAGCGACTGCACGCTGCACACCAGGGTGGTCGTCAGGACGGCGGCGGCGATCCCGAGCACCGGCCCGTCCGGAAGTCCGGCCAGCGCGTGGCTGCTCCAGGACGGCAGGTCGACCTCGGGCAGCGTCAGGCCGAACAGCGCAGTGACCGCGGTCGCGGAGGTCACCGCGATGAGCGCCGCGGGCACCTTGCGCGTGACGCGGCCGACGCGTCCCGGGACACGGGGCCAGGCGAAGAGCACGGTGAGGGTGAGGGCGCTCACGGCGAGCGCGGCCGGCTGCACGTTCGCCAACTGGGCCGGCAGCGCGGCCAAGTTGTCGAGCACGGCGCTCTCGGGGGTGCCGCCGAGGACGATGTGCAGCTGGGCCACGGCGATGGTGATGCCGATGCCGGCGAGCATGCCGTGCACGACGGCGGGGCTGACGGCGAGCGCCGTGCGGGCCACCCGCAGGCAGCCGAGCCCGAGCTGGGCGATCCCGGCCATCATGGTGATCGCGCAGGTGGTCCGCCAGCCGTAGCGCTGGATCAGCTCGGCGGTGACCACGGTCAGGCCGGCGGCCGGGCCGCTGACCTGGAGTGGGGCGCCGCCCAGCAGGCCGGCGACGAGTCCGCCGACGGCGGCGGCGACGAGCCCCGATTCCAGGGGCGCGCCGGTCGCCAGGGCGATGCCCAGGGACAGGGGGAGCGCGATCAGGAAGACCGCGATGGACGCCGACAGATCGGCGCCGGCGATACGGAAGCGGCGGCCGGGCCCCGGCGGGGGGCTGTGGGCCTTTCGGGCGGCGGCTGTCGGCTCGTCCGTCCGGTCGGAGTCACTGGTGCGAGTGGGTACGCAGGCTGACATGTTTCCCGTCTCCTCCGGGGTGCAGCGCGGTCGCGGAATGTGGGGGACCCCTCGTGGTGGGCGGGGTCGATCGCGGCCGTGGTTCACGGCGTGCAGCGGCGGGATGAAAGCAACGCTCGGTAAACGGATCGTAATGCAGAGTAAAGGTTGTGGACGGATTAAACGGGCAAATGGGGTAATACTTCACTCCGGAGAGTGAATAAGAATCCTGGTCGGCTTGTCGTACAAATTCCGTGCGGACCTCGTGCGACGTTGACGGCGCCGCTCGCGCAAAGCGGGCATTTCTCGCATTCACCGTCTTGCAGGTCGACTCAAGGAAGTAGGTGGGCGGAAGATGGCCGCCACCCAGAGGATCGCCACCCTGAGGATCACCGCGGCCATCGCCGCCGCCGCGGCGTGCGCCGCGGTCCTCGCCGGCTGTGCGAACAGTGACACCGGCTCCGCACCCAAGCAGGGCGCCCCCGGCCCGAAGAAGGCCGCGCCCGCCGCCCCCGGCAGCGTGGTCCGGCTGATCGGCGACGGCTCGACCGCCTACACCGGTCAGCAGCCGCACCTGCCGAGAGCCGAGCGGCTCAGACCGGGCCAGAAGCCCCCGCAGTTCGTGGTCTTCTCCTGGGACGGCGCCGGCGAGGACAGCCAGAGGCTCTTCTCGCACTTCCGCAAGGTAGCCAAGGCGAACAACGCGACCATGACGTACTTCCTCAGCGGCGTCTACATGCTCCCCGAGGGCAAGAAGGACCTGTACCACGCGCCGCAGCACTCGCCCGGCCGCTCCGACATCGGCTTCAACGACGCCAAGGGAATCAAGGACACCGTCGACCAGCTGCGCGGCGCCTGGCTCGAGGGCAACGAGATCGGCACCCACTTCAACGGCCACTTCTGCGGCAGCGGCGGTGGCGTCGGCCAGTGGTCGGTGGCCGAGTGGAAGAGCGAGATCCAGCAGGCCAAGTCCTTCGTGAAGGCGTGGAAGACCAATACGGGCCTGAAGAAGGCGGCCCCGCTGCCCTTCGACTACGACAAGGAACTCGTCGGCGCCCGCACCCCCTGCCTGGAAGGGCAGAAGAACTTCATGCGCGCGGCCTCCGAGATGGGCTTCCGCTACGACACCAGCGGTGTCAACAACCAGCTGTGGCCCAAGAAGAAGAACGGCCTGTGGGACCTGTCCATGCAGCTCGTCCCCTTCCGCGGGCACTCCTACGAGCAGCTCACCATGGACTACAACTTCATGGTCAACCAGTCGGGCACCACGACCCAGGGCGACCCCGACAAGCGCGAGTACTGGGGCGACCAGATGCGCGACAGCCTGGTCGCGGGCTTCGACCGCGCCTACAAGGGCAACCGCGCCCCGCTGATCATCGGCAACCACTTCGAGTCCTGGAACGGCGGCGTCTACATGCGTGCCGTCGAGGAGACGGTCCACACGGTCTGCAACAAGCCCGAGGTCCGCTGTGTCTCCTTCCGGCAGCTCGCCGACTGGCTCGACGCGCAGGACCCGAAGACCCTGGCCAAGCTCACGAAGCTCGACGTCGGGCAGGCGCCCCGGCAGGGCTGGGCGTCCTTCCTCACCGGCAAGCCGGCCCCGGCCCCCAAGGGGGTACCGGGCGCACCGGCCACCAAGTCGTGAGCGTCGTCAGGCAGTTGTGGTGACGCTCTCCTGAAGGACGTAGTCGGGGTCGATCTGAGCAGCCAGGTCGGCCCCGGTCCGCTCGTTGCCCCAGCTCTGGGCGTTGCGCAGATGGAAGTGGACCATCTGGCGCGTGTAGCGCTCCCAGTCGCGGGTCCCGTACGTCGCGTCGGCGGCGGCCTGGAGTGCCTGCAGGGCGCCCCGGTTCGCCTCCTCCAGGAGCTCGAAGCGCGGCGGGCGCCCCTTCTCCATGGCACGCACCCAGTCCGAGTGCCCGACGGTGACGAGCAGGTCGTCGCCGACCTCGGCGCGCAGGAAGTCGAGGTCGTCCTCGCCCTGCACCTTGTTCCCCACGACCTTCAGGTCGATCCCGAAGTCCCGGGCGTACTCCTTGTACTGGCGATAGACCGAGACCCCCTTCCGCGTCGGCTCGGCGACGAGGAACGTCATGTCGAAGCGGGTGAACATGCCCGAGGCGAAGGAGTCGGAGCCCGCGGTCATGTCGACCACCACGTACTCGTCACGGCCGTCGACCAGGTGGTTCAGGCACAGCTCCACCGCTCCGGTCTTGGAGTGGTAGCAGGAGACACCGAGGTCGGCCTCGGTGAAGGGGCCGGTGACCATCAAACGGACGGTGCCGCCGTCGAGTTCCACCGGACGCGCGCAGGCGTCGTACACCGGGTTGTTCTCCCGGACGCGCAGCAGCCGCGAGCCCTCCCCGGGCGGCGTCGTCTTGATCATCGTGTCGGCGGAGGCGATCCGCTGGTTCGAGCCGCGCAGATAGTCCTTGATGAGCGGCAGCCGGGCGCCCATGGCGGGCAGCTCCGCGGCGACGTCCTCGTCGAGCCCCAGCGCGGCTCCGAGGTGCTGGTTGATGTCGGCGTCGACGGCGACGACCGGGGATCCGGTGGTGGCGAGGTGACGGATGAAGAGCGAGGACAGCGTGGTCTTGCCGCTGCCGCCCTTCCCCACGAAAGCGATCTTCATGTTCACGTAGCGTAGCGGCGCGATCGCTTTCCGTGTCCCACTCGCGTGAAGAAGACCACTCCATCGTGGGGCGGGGGCCCAGGGCCCGTAGGGTCGTACTCATGAGTACGACAGCCGATCCTCTTGCCACGCTCGGAACGCTCCCCGGCGTGAGCGATTCCGTGGACTCCGTGCGCAAGGCTGTGGACCGGGTCTACGGGCACCGGGTCATGCGGCGCCGCAGCAACGAGGTCACCTCCGAGGCGGCCCTGCGCGGCGCTCGGGGCAGCGCGGCGCTGTCCGGCGCCGACTGGGCGCTCGAAGAGGTGCGCAGGCGCACCGACTTCAGCGGCGGGGACGGCGACGACGAGGCGCGCACGGTCGGCGCCTCCTTGCGGCTGACCGCCGAGGCCGGTCAACTCCTGTCCATCTGGCGGCAGTCGCCCCTGCGCGTGCTGGCCCGTCTGCATCTGGTCGCGGCCGCCGACCAGGGGGACGCGGTCGGCCGCCCGCGCACGCCGGGCGAGCCGGTCGACGAGCCGCTCATCGAGCTGCCGCTGCCGGACGCGGACGAGGTGGCGGGCCGGCTCGAAGGACTCTCGCAGCTGGTCATCGCGGGGAGCGCGGCGCCCGCTCTGGTGAGCGCCGCCGTGGTGCACGGCGAGCTGCTCGCGCTGCGGCCCTTCGGCTCGCACAACGGCCTGGTCGCCCGGGCGGCCGAGCGCATCGTCCTGGTGGGCAGCGGCCTCGACCCGAAGTCGATCTGCCCCGCCGAGGTGGGGCACGCGGAGCAGGGGCGCGCGGCGTACGCGGCCGCGCTCGAAGGCTATGTCTCCGGCACGCCGGAGGGGATGGCGGCCTGGATCGCCCACTGTGGCAGGTCCGTCGAGCTGGGCGTCAGGGAGTCGACCGCGGTGTGCGAGGCGCTGCAGCGCGGCGCCGCGTAAAGCACCCGCGTCTCGGAACAGTCCTCGAACAGGGGTGCGGCGGTACGAGTCCTCGTACCGCCGCTGGCATGACTCGCCGGGTTACCAAGCGTCCTCGATATGTTGCCCATCAGGTCGGGACGTTGCCCGTCACCTGGTGCGGCTGGCCCGTAATCGACGGGTCGACGTCGCGTGGGTGCCCGGTGTTCATGCTTCGGTCCGTGGGGCCTGGTTTGCGTGTGAAGGTGATCCTCTCGGATGTCCTTGGTCTCGCGGGCCGTTGACTCCTTTGTACTCCTCCCCTGGGAGAAGCGGAAGCCCTGGCTGCACTTCTTTACTTTTAGGTTCAAACAGGGGTGAATCGGGCGCCGTTTTCCGGGATCTCAGCGCGAGGCGGCCAGTGACCGGCGCCGGCTGGCGTACCAGACGAGGCCCGCGGTGGCGGCCGCGGCGCCGACCGCGGCCGCCGCGACCAGGGCCGGACGCGACGGGGCGGAGAGGTTCGGCAGCCGCTGCTTGAGCCGGACCGGCTTGTGGAAGTCCAGAATCGGCCACTCGCGCGCGAGCGCCTCGCGACGCAGCGCCCGGTCCGGATTGACCGCGTGGGGATGGCCCACGGCGCTCAGCATCGGCACGTCCGTCGCCGAGTCGCTGTACGCGTAGCACCGCGCCAGGTCGTACCCCTCGGTCCGCGCGAGCTCCTCGATGGCCTCCGCCTTCGTCGGCCCGTACGCGTAGTACTCCACCTCGCCCGTGAAGCAGCCGTCGTCCCCGACGACCATGCGGGTGGCCACGACCCGGTCCGCCCCGAGCAGCTCGCCGATCGGCTCGACGACCTCGGCACCCGACGTGGAGACGATGACGACGTCCCGCCCGGCGGTGTGGTGCTCCTCGATGAGGGACGCCGCCTCGTCGTAGATGATCGGGTCGATCAGGTCGTGCAGCGTCTCGGCGACGATCTCCTTCACCTGCTGCACGTTCCAGCCGCGGCACAGCGCCGAGAGGTACTCGCGCATGCGCTCCATCTGGTCATGATCGGCACCGCCGGCGAGGAAGACGAACTGCGCGTACGCGGTGCGCAGCACGGCCCGCCGGTTGATCAGCCCGCCTTGGTAGAACGACTTGCTGAAGGTGAGCGTGCTCGACTTTGCGATGACCGTCTTGTCCAGGTCAAAGAACGCGGCTGTGCGGGGCATGGAGTGGGTCAAGGAGTGGTTTTCCACGATGGTGAGCATAGGCGCCCACCATTCGGCGTAAGCTGGGGCGCGTGGGTTTGCCTGAGAAGGCTCTCGGGTACACCATGGAAGTCACGGATCGTTCGCGACCGTGCTAACCCGGTCTGGCTCCTCCCCCCCCGAGTCGGACCGTGGGGACGACCCCCGCTCTCCCCCCCGGCGGGGGTCGTCGCATGTCCGGACCCGTTTTCGGGTCCTTTTTTCTTGCCCCTTCGCCGGTGATTCCCGTGCTGCGAACGGGAGTTGACCCGCACCCCGTCGTCACGGTGTGTGACCGTCAGGATGCTCTGCGGAGGTTCCGACGTGCCTTCGTGGCGTCACCGGTATGGGTGACGGAGATATTCACAAGCGTTCTCGCGTCCACAGTTATTGACCAAGATCCACACGATTTCCGGGATCGCTGCACGGTGATTCCGCACGCGAAGTTCGGACCGGCGTTCATGGCCGGTTCGTTATGGCCGGGCCGCGAGCGGCGGCCGGTATTCGGGGCTCCGGCGCCGGGGCTTCGCGGCGGACCGGATCGCCCGCGGGTGCGGGCGAGTGCAAAGAGAGGGGGCCGGATCGTGACGGAAGTCATCGCGGGTGACGCGCGGGGCGTGCGGCGCGCGCCGCTGATCGTGACGGAGGACGTGGAACTGCTGGACGATCTGCTGCGGTTGTGCGCCGCGGCGGGCGTGCGGCCCGAGGTCGGGCACGGGGTGCCCGAGGCCAGAGGCGGCTGGGAGGCGGCGCCGCTCGTGCTGGTCGGGGACGATGCCGCGGGCCGGCTGCGCGGGGTGGCCCGACGGCGGGGCGTCGTGCTGGTCGGGCGTGACCAGGACGACTCCGGGGTGTGGAAGCGGGCCGTGGAGATCGGTGCCGACCATGTGCTGATGCTGCCGGACGGCGAGCAGTGGCTGATGGACCGGATCGCCGACGTCGCCGAGGGCGTGGGCCGCCCCGCGCTCACCGTCGGGGTGATCGGCGGCCGGGGCGGAGCAGGCGCCTCGACGCTGGCGTGCGCACTGGCGGTGGCGTCCGCGCGGGCCGGGCACCGCACGCTCCTGGTGGACGCTGACCCGCTCGGCGGCGGGCTCGACGTGCTGCTCGGCGGTGAGGCGGTGGACGGCCTGCGCTGGCCCGCGTTCGCGCAGTCGCGGGGGCGGGTCGGCAGCACCGCCCTGGAGGAGTCGCTGCCCCGGCTGCACGATCTGCGGCTGCTCAGCTGGGACCGCGGTGAGCTGGCCGCGGTGCCGCCGGAGGCCGTGCGGGCGGTGCTCGCGGCGGGCCGGCGCCGGGGCGGGGTCATGGTGGTGGACCTGCCGCGCCGGGTCGACGCCGGCTCGGTGGAGGCGCTGGCCCAGCTCGACCTGGGGCTGCTCGTGGTGCCACCGGAACTGCGGGCCGTCGCGGCGGCCCGGCGGATGGCCGGGGCGGTGGGGATGGTGCTGCGCGATCTGCGCGTGGTGACGGCGCCGACGCGTGGTGCTGCCGCCCTCGACGGGGACGAGGTGGCGCGGCTGCTCGGGCTGCCACTGGCGGGTGAAGTGCCGCTCGATGGCCGGGTGTTGGCCGGGTCGGGACCGGGCTCGGGGACTGGAGCGGGGCTGGGTGTGGGGGGTCCGTTGGGGCGGTTCTGCGCTGAGTTGTGGGGGCGGATGTCGGTGGGGTCGGGGGATGGGGGCGGCCTGTGAGCGGGGGGCGTGAGGTGGCTCAGATGACTGAGACGACTGAGACGACTGAGACGGCTGGGGCGGCTGGGGTGCCTGAAGCGGTCGAAGTGGTGGGCGGGATGCAGGTGGGCGGGATGCAGGTGGCGTGTGGGGTGGATGCGGGAGGTTGCCCGTGAGTGCGGTGGTCGGGGCGCGGATGCTCGACGGCGTACGCCAGTGGCTCGCGGAGAACGGGGCGGAGGCGACCCCCGCGCGGGTGGCCGAGGCGCTGCGGGCCCAGGGCCGGATTCTGGGGGACGCCGAAGTGCTGGGCGCGGCGGGGCAGTTGCGGTCGGAGCTGGTGGGAGCCGGGCCGCTCGAGTCGTTGCTCGCGGATGCTTCGGTGACGGACGTCCTGGTGTCGGCGCCGGATCAGGTGTGGGTCGACCGGGGCGGCGGACTGGAGTTGACCGGAGTCACCTTCGAAAGTGCGTCCGCCGTACGGAGGCTGGCGCAGCGGCTCGCGGCCGTGGTGGGGCGGCGCCTCGACGACGCCCGGCCCTGGGTGGACGCGAGGCTGCCCGACGGGACCCGGCTGCACGCGGTGCTGCCGCCGATCGCGGTGGGCTGCACCTGTCTCGCGCTGCGGGTCGTACGGCCCCGCGCCTTCACGTTGGAGGAACTGGTGGCGGCGGGGACCGTGCCGCCGGGTGGCGACCGTGTGCTGCGGGCACTGCTCGACGCGCGGCTGTCCTACCTGATCAGCGGCGGGACGGGCAGCGGCAAGACGACGCTGCTGAGCGCGCTCCTCGGCCTGGTCGGGCCGCGGGAGCGGATCGTGCTGGCCGAGGACTCCGCCGAGCTGCGGCCGGACCATCCCCACGTGGTGCGGCTGGAGGCCCGGCCCGCCAATCAGGAGGGCGCCGGGGCCGTGGGCCTGGAGGACCTGGTGCGGCAGGCGCTCAGGATGCGCCCCGACCGGCTCGTGGTCGGTGAGGTGCGCGGCGCCGAGGTCGTGTCCCTGCTGGCCGCGCTCAACACGGGTCACGAAGGCGGTTGCGGGACCGTGCACGCCAACGCGGCGAGTGATGTCCCGGTGCGCCTGGAGGCGCTGGGGACGGCGGCCGGGCTCGATCGTGCGGCGCTGCACAGCCAGTTGGCGGCCGCGGTGTCCGTGGTGCTGCATCTCGTACGGGACCGGAGTGGGCTGCGGCGGCTCGCGCAGGTGCATGTGCTGGAGCGGGACGCGGCGGGGTGGGTGCGGGCGGTGTCGGCGCTGGAGTGGGGCGAGCGAGGGTTCGTGCCGGGGCAGGGGTGGGCGCGGCTCGGGGAGCTGTTGGGGGTGCGGTTGCCGTGAGGAGCTGGGCGGTGTCGGGAGCGGTCGTCGGGGCGCTGGGAATGGTGGCGGTGCTGTGGGCCGCCGGGATGCGGGACGCGGAGGTGCGACGGGCCCGCGCGGTGTTGGGCGTCGGGCCGGGCGAGGGCGCGGTGTCGGGGTGGCGGTGCGTCGTCGAGCGCTGGTGGAGGTGGGGCAAGAGGCGGCCCGAATGGGGGTGCGTGGCCGGCGGGCTGGTGATCGGTCTCCTCGGGGCGTCGGTGGTGCCGCTCGTGATCGGGGCCTGCGCCGTGCCGGGTGCGGCGCGGGTGCGGCGGGCTCGGGAGGCGCGGGGCGATCGGGAGCGACGCGGGGACGCGGTCATCGGGCTGTGCGGGCTGATGGCGGGTGAGGTGCGCGCCGGGCGGCAGCCGGGGGAGGCGCTGGCTGTCGCGGTACGGGAGTCGGCGGCACTGTCCGGCGCGGGGAGCGCGGCCGTGGTGGCCGCCGCGCGGTTCGGCGGGGACGTGTCCGGCGCGCTGCGGGAGGCGGCGCGGGAGCCGGGTGCCGAGGGGTTGCACGGGCTCGCGGCGTGCTGGCGGGTGGCCGTCGACCGAGGGGCCGGGCTCGCGGCCGGACTTGAGCGGCTCGCGGGTGCGTTGCGGGCGGAGCGGGACCAACGAGCCGACCTGAAAGCCCAGTTGGCTGGCCCTTGGTCGACCGCGGTGATGCTCGCTGGGCTGCCGGTGCTCGGGCTGCTGCTCGGTTCGGCGATGGGGGCACAGCCGCTGCGGGTGCTGCTGCATACGGGGGCCGGGGTGGGGTGCCTTGTGGTGGGCGGGGTGCTGGAGGCGGTGGGGATGTCGTGGGCCGTGCGGGTTGTGCGGGGGGCGGAGGTGGGGGGTTAGCGGGTTCGTGGTGGGTGCGGGGTGCGGGGTGCGGGGTGCGGGGTGCGGGGTGCGGGGTGCCGGGGTGCCGGGGTGTGGCGTGGTGTCGGGCTCTGCGGATGAGGACTGCAGGTCGGAGCCCGGAGCCCGGAGCCCGGAGCCCGGAGTGCGGAGTGCGGAGCTTGAGGTGTGAGGTCAGGCCGCATCGCTTGCGGATCGAGGGTTGAGGGAGTGAGAGGCGATGGATGTTGTCCACAGGCTGGGGGCAGTGCTGTGTGTTGCGGCGCTGGTGGCGTGGCTGCTGCTGGAGGTCGGGGCGCGGCGGCGGCAGCGGGCGGTGCGGCGGAGGGTGAGGTGCGTACTGGCGGCCGTCGCGGAGCGGCCGGTGCGACCGTCGTGGAAGGTGCCCCCGGTTGCGCGGCGTTGGGGGCCGGTGGCCGGGGCGGTGAGCGCCGGTTATGTGCTCATCGGCGGCGTGGCCGGGCTGGTGGTCGGGATGCTCGCGGGGGCAGGCGTATGGCGATGGCGGCGGGGTGAGGAGGGGCGGGCGAGAGCAGCGGCACTGGCGGGTGCGAGTGCGAGTGTGAGAGCGGGTGCGCGCGCTGAGGCTGAGCGGCAACTTCCCCTGGTGGCCGATCTGTTGGCGGCCTGTATTGCGGCCGGTGCGGAGCCGGTGGAGGCCGCGCGGGCGGTGGGGGAGTCGGTGGGCGGGCCGGTCGGACGGGCGTTGGCGAAGGGTGCCGCGCAGCTGCGACTCGGTGGTGAACCGGCGCTCGCATGGCGGGAGTTGGCGGCGATTCCAGGAGCCGGTGCGTTGGTCCGGCTCCTGGAGCGGGCGGGGGAGTCCGGGGCGCCGGCCGCGGCACCCGTGGCGCAGTTCGCCGCGGAGTGCAGAGCCGAGCGCGGGCGCCGGGCGACGGCCGTGGCACGTCGGGCGGCGGTGGTCATCACGGCCCCGGTGGGGCTGTGTTTCCTGCCCGCGTTCCTCGTGATCGGGGTGCTGCCCGTGGTGATCGGCCTCGCGGACGGAGTGCTGGGCGGCCGGTGAAGGGAGGCGCAGGTGTGGCCCGACCGTACGGGCGATGAGCGAACGGCAGTGATTCTCACGCAGCAGTGGTTCTCGAGCAGCCGTGGTTCCCAAGCAGCAGTGGTTCTCACGCAGCAGTGGTTCTCAAGTAGCGGTGTTTCTCGAGCCGTAGTGGTTCTCAAGTAGCCGTGATTCTCGAACGGCATGGATTCTCCAGGGGGTTGTGATGGAAGGAACGCGCAAGGTGTGGACGTGCGGGCGGCTGCGGCAGGGAGTGCTGCGCTGGGCCCGGGTGGTGCGGTCGTCGGCACGCAGGGACGCCGGGATGGTCAGCGCCGAGTACGCCGTGGGGCTGATCGCGGCGGTGGGTTTCGCCGGGCTGCTGTACCAGGTGGTGACGAGCGATGCGGTGCAGTCGGCGTTGCAGTCCCTGGTGGCGAAGGCGCTCAATGGGTCGTTCTGAGGCGCTCCGCGATCGACGTCGGGACCGGGGATTCGTGACGGCGGAGGCGGCCGTGGTGCTGCCGGTGCTGGTGGCGTTCACGATGGCGCTGGTCTGGGCGGTACTGGCGGCGTCCGCGCAGATCCGGTGCGTGGACGCGGCGCGGGCCGGGGCGCGGGCCGTGGCCCGGCAGGAGCCGCGGGGAGCGGCGGTCGCCGCCGCGCGTGAGGCCGCGCCGTCCGGTGCGCGGGTCGAGGTGAGCCGGGAGGGCGGCCTGGTCCGGGTGACGGTGCGGGCGCGGTCGACGGGACCGGGGCCGCTCGCCGTCGAGTTGAGCGCGCAGGCCGTGGCGGCGGCGGAGGAGACGGTGGGGGAGGCATGAGGAGACGGTGGAGGAACGGGCCGCGCGGGGTGCGGCGATCCGGCCGGGCGGGTTCGGATCGAGGGTCCGCGACGGTGTGGGTGGTGATGGCGCTGGCCGCGATCGGGGCGCTCTTCGGTGGTGTGCTGGCCGTGGGGCGGGCGGTCGAGGCACGGCACCGGGCGGGCGGCGCGGCCGATCTCGCGGCGCTCGCGGCGGCCGATCACTGGATGGAAGGGAAAGCGGACGCGTGCGCTCTGGCCGGCCGGGTGGCCAGGGCCCAGGGAGCGAGAGTCGTGCGGTGCGCGGTGTACGGGGAGGTGTCCGACGTGACCGCGGCCGCGGGATCCGGGGCGTTCACCGCCCGGGTCAGGGCTCGGGCGGGGCCTGCGGGCCCGGTCGCGCCAGGACCGGCAGCGGCGGCCGGAGCGGTACGGATCGTGCCGTGGTCGTCTCAGGTGATGACGGGTGCCGGGCCTGTCGTGCCCGGTCGCGCCTTCCGTGCGGATACGCGGATATTCCGAGGGCCGGCCTCGCACAAGACGCCCGCAGACCCGGACGGGCCTGGGGATCCGGACGGGCCTGGAGATCCGGACGGGTTGTAGAGCCGGATGGGTCTGTAGATCCGGACGGCCTTGAAGGCCCGTACGGCGCTTGAGGGTTGGGCGAGACGTGGCCCGACGAACGGGCGGTGCCCCCGAAGTGAGTCCTGTGGAGACGCCCTGCCCCGCCCCGGTCGGAGCCGCACGGCCCCGCCCATGGACTCAGCCGCTGACCGGCGCCGTCCCCGCCGCGTCCGACCCCGCGCCGCCCGGCCCCGTCCCCGTACTGCCCGCGTCCGCACCCGCCCCCTTCAGCAGTACCGACAGAAGCCGTACCGCTCCGCGCTTGTGCAGGGGGTCGTTGCCGTTGCCGCACTTGGGGGACTGGATGCAGGACGGGCAGCCGGCCTCGCACTCGCAGGAGGCGATGGCCGCGCGGGTCGCGGTGAGCCATTCCTGGGCGGTGTGGAAGGCGCGTTCGGCGAAGCCCGCCCCGCCGGGGTGGCCGTCGTAGACGAAGACCGTGGGGAGCAGCGTGTCCGGGTGGAGGGGGACCGAGACGCCGCCGATGTCCCAGCGGTCGCACGTGGCGAAGAGGGGGAGCATGCCGATGGAAGCGTGTTCGGCGGCGTGCAGGGCGCCGCCGAGGATCTCCGGGTTGATGCGGGCGGCGTCGAGTTGGTCCTCGGTGACCGTCCACCACACGGCGCGGGTGCGCAGCGTACGAGGAGGGAGGTCGAGTTTCGTCTCGCCGAGGACCTCGCCGGTGATGAGACGGCGGCGGAGATAGCCGACGACCTGGTTGGTGACCTCGACCGAGCCGTAGCACAACCGGCCCTCGCCCCAGGGGACTTCGATGTCGGTTTCCAGGATGGAGATGGCTGTCGTGTCGCGGGCGGTGGTGGAGTACGTGGGGTTGGCCGGTTCGACCAGGGCGACGTCGTCGTCGAGGTCGAGGTGCTTGACCACGTAGGTGCGGCCCTGGTGGAGATGGACCGCGCCGTCGTGGACCGTCGTGTGCGCGGAGGCGGCGTCGACGGTGCCGAGCAGCCGGCCCGTGGCGGCCTCGACGATCTGGACGGGGCTGCCGCCCTCGCCGCGGATGTCGGCCAGGTCGGCGGCGGACTCGCGGCGCGTCCAGTGCCAGGCCCTGGTGCGGCGGCGCAGCAGTTTCGCCGCTTCCAGCTGGGGGAGCAGCTCGCTCGTCGCCGGGCCGAACAGTTCCATGTCGGCTTCGGTGAGGGGGAGTTCGGCCGCGGCCGCGCACAGGTGCGGGGCCAGGACGTACGGGTTGTCCGGGTCGAGGACCGTCGACTCGACCGGCTGGTCGAAGAGGGCCTCGGGGTGGTGGACCAGGAACGTGTCCAGGGGGTCGTCGCGGGCGACGAGGATGGCGAGGGCGCCCTGGCCCGAGCGGCCCGCACGGCCCGCCTGCTGCCACAGGGAGGCGCGGGTGCCCGGGTAGCCGGCGATGACGACGGCGTCCAGGCCCGAGACGTCGATGCCGAGTTCGAGGGCGGTGGTGGCGGCGAGTCCGAGGAGTTCGCCGGAGTGCAGGGCGGCTTCGAGGGCGCGGCGTTCCTCCGACAGGTAGCCGCCCCGGTAGGCGGCGACACGGCGGGCCAGCGAGCGGTCGATCTCGGACAGGCGTTCCTGGGCGATCACCGAGATCAGCTCGGCGCCCCGGCGGGACCGTACGAAGGCGACCGAGCGGACGCCCTGCACCGTCAGGTCGGTGAGCAGGTCCGCGGTCTCGGCGGTGGCGGTGCGGCGGACCGGGGCGCCCTTCTCGCCCTGCATCTCGGTGAGAGGAGGCTCCCAGAGGGCGAAGACCAGTTCGCCGCGGGGCGAGGCGTCGTCGGCGACCTCGACGACGGGCAGGCCGGTCAGCCGGCGGGCGGCGACGGCCGGCTCGGCCGCCGTGGCCGAGGCGAGGAGGAAGACCGGGTCGGAGCCGTAGCGGGCGCAGAGGCGGCGCAGGCGGCGCAGGACCTGGGCGACGTGCGAGCCGAAGACGCCGCGATACGTGTGGCACTCGTCGATGACGACGTACTTGAGCGCCTTGAGGAAGGAGGACCAGCGCGGGTGGGAGGGCAATATCCCGCGGTGCAGCATGTCGGGGTTGGTGAGGACGTAGTTGCCGTACTGGCGTACCCACTCGCGTTCCTCGAACGGAGTGTCGCCGTCGTAGACCGCGGGGCGGATCGCCGGGCCCAGAGGTTGTGAAAGTTCCTTCACCGATCGGCACTGGTCGGCGGCGAGCGCCTTCGTCGGGGCGAGGTACAGGGCCGTCGCGCCGCGTCCGTTGGGTGCCTCGGAGCCGTCGAGCAGCTTCGACAGGACCGGGGCCAGATAGGCGAGGGACTTGCCGGAGGCCGTCCCGGTGGCGACGATCACCGACTCGCCGTCCAGGGCGTGCTCCGCCGCGCGTGCCTGGTGGGCCCAGGGGTGTTCGATTCCCGCGTTCTGTACAGCGGCGATGACCTCGGATCGGATCCGGTCCGGCCAGACGGCATGACGTCCCGGACGAGGGGGCAAGTGCTCCGTATGAGTGATGCGCGCAGCCCTGCTCGGACCCGCGGTGAGCCGCTCCAGGACCACCCCGGGAGAGGGGCGCGAGGCGGCGGGTGCCGGGGGTCGATCGGATCGGTGATTCTTGGCCATCGGCACCGAGTGTGTCACTGGCGTGACGGACAATGCTCCCAAGGCGTCGTGCACGCCTGCCGGTAAGTGATTGAATGCCATCGCGGCTGGCGAACCGTCCCGGGGGATCAAGCCGAGGTATCCCCGAGGGGCGACCGCTCGATAGCAAGGTGCTGGAGGATCCGTGGACCTGTCCCTGTCGACCCGTACCGTCGGCGATCGTACGGTCGTCGAGGTCGGTGGCGAAATTGATGTGTATACCGCGCCCAAGCTGCGCGAGCAGCTGGTCGAGCTGGTGAATGACGGCAGTTTCCACCTTGTCGTCGACATGGAGGGCGTGGACTTCCTCGACTCCACCGGGCTCGGCGTGCTGGTCGGCGGTCTCAAGCGTGTGCGCGCCCATGAGGGCTCGCTGCGCCTGGTCTGCAACCAGGAGCGCATTCTCAAGATCTTCCGGATCACGGGTCTGACCAAGGTGTTCCCGATCCACACCTCGGTCGAGGAAGCCGTCGCGGCGACCGACTGATCAGTTTGATCAGGCCGATCCGGTAGATCAGGTTGATGGCGGGGATCGGGCCGTGGCCGGCCCGGTCCCCGAGAGCACGCCCGTATGTCCGAGGGGGATGCATGGCCACCGTCGAACTCCGCTTCAGCCCTCTGCCCGAGCACGTCAGGACGGCCCGCCTCGTGGCGGCCGCCGTGGCGCGCAGGGCGGGCGTGGACGAGGCCGTGCTCGACGAGGTCCGGCTCGCCGTCGGTGAGGCGTGCAGCCGCGCCGTGGGGCTGCACCAGAGCAGTGGTATCCCCGCGCCGGTGCGGGTGGCGCTGATCGAGGAGGAGAAGAAGTTCTCCATCGAGGTCGGCGACGAGGCGCCGCGCACCGTGGCCGCCCCCGAGGTGCCCGGTGCCCGTGGTGCCGCCGACGATCTGGAGGCGGAGGGCGAGGACGAGATGGGTCTCGCCGTCATCAGCGGCCTCGTGGACGATGTGGAGGTCACCGCCGACGCGTCGGGCGGACTCATCCGCATGAGCTGGCCCGCGGCGCCCGTGACACTGCCGTAGGGACCGGGCCGCTCCCCGGAGCGCGCCATTGTTCTCTGTCGTGATCTTTGTTTCGATCTTTGTCGAGGCCTTGTTCGCCACCCATGGTGAACAGGGCCTTTTCTGTGTTCCCCGTTGATTTCCCGCTCGTGGATTCCTAGATCGGCGATCATCGATAATGCCTCAAGGGCGTTATTGATTTTCCTTCCGGTCGGGCCCGACTGGTGTTCGTCGATCATTTGCCGGGTAGCAGAAGAGGAACAATTCCGTTTACCGCGCACTGTTTTGATCAGGTCCCGCTCCCTACAATCCGTCCACATCTTGAGCTCAGCCCAAGCGTCAAGGAGGACGAATGGCGGAGCCTTCTGCCCCCGCTCACCTCGCAGCCGCAGTTCTGACGGACGACAACCGGCTGATCGTGATCGTCATCGCCGTCGTCGCGCTCGCGGCGCTCGCCGTCGCCGGAGTCCTGGTGCGCCAGGTGCTCGCCGCCGGTGAGGGCACGGATTCCATGAAGAAGATCGCGGCCGCGGTCCAGGAAGGCGCGAAAGCCTATCTGGGCCGACAGTTGCGGACCCTCGGCGTATTCGCCGTCGTGGTGTTCTTCCTGCTCATGCTGCTTCCCGCGGACGACTGGAATCAGCGGGCCGGACGTTCGATCTTCTTCTTGATCGGCGCCCTGTTCTCGGCGGTCACCGGCTATATCGGAATGTGGCTCGCGGTGCGCAGTAATGTGCGGGTCGCCGCCGCGGCCCGGGAAGCCACACCGGCGGAAGGTGAGCCGGAAAAAGATCTCACCGCCGTCTCGCACAAAGCCATGAAGATCGCTTTCCGTACGGGCGGCGTCGTCGGCATGTTCACGGTGGGCCTCGGCCTGCTCGGCGCCTCCTGTGTCGTGCTCGTCTACGCGGCCGACGCGCCCAAGGTCCTGGAGGGTTTCGGGCTCGGGGCCGCGCTGATCGCCATGTTCATGCGGGTCGGCGGCGGCATCTTCACCAAGGCCGCCGACGTCGGCGCCGACCTGGTCGGCAAGGTCGAGCAGGGCATTCCGGAGGACGATCCGCGCAATGCCGCGACCATCGCCGACAACGTGGGCGACAACGTCGGAGACTGCGCCGGAATGGCCGCCGACCTCTTCGAGTCCTACGCCGTCACGCTCGTCGCCGCGCTGATCCTCGGCAAGGCCGCCTTCGGCGACGCCGGTCTCGCCTTCCCGCTGATCGTGCCCGCGATCGGCGTCGTCACGGCGATGATCGGCATCTTCGCCGTCGCGCCACGCCGGTCCGACCGCTCCGGCATGAGCGCCATCAACCGCGGCTTCTTCATCTCCGCGCTGATCTCGCTCGCCCTCGTGGCCCTGGCCGTCTTCACGTACCTGCCGGGGAAGTACGCCGACCTGGACGGGGTCACCGACGCGGCGATCCGCGCCAAGGACGGCGACCCGCGGATCCTCGCGGTCGTCGCCGTGGCCATCGGCATCGTGCTCGCCGCGCTGATCCAGCAGCTCACCGGCTACTTCACCGAGACGACCCGGCGCCCGGTCAAGGACATCGGCCGGACGTCGCTGACCGGACCCGCGACCGTCGTGCTCGCCGGCATCTCCATCGGGCTCGAATCGGCCGTGTACACGGCGGTGCTGATCGGGCTCGGCGTGTACGGGGCGTTCCTGCTCGGCGGTACGTCGATCATGCTCGCGCTGTTCGCGGTCGCGCTGGCCGGCACCGGCCTGCTCACCACCGTCGGCGTCATCGTCGCCATGGACACCTTCGGTCCGGTCTCCGACAACGCGCAGGGCATCGCCGAGATGTCCGGTGACGTGCAGGGGTCGGGCGCGCAGGTGCTCACCGACCTGGACGCCGTGGGCAACACGACGAAGGCCATCACCAAAGGCATCGCCATCGCCACCGCCGTGCTCGCCGCCTCGGCGCTGTTCGGTTCGTACCGGGACGCGATCCTCACCGCGGCCCGGGACGTCGGCGAGAAGGTCGGCGACGGCGGGCCGATGAACCTGGTGATGGACATCTCGCAGCCCAACAACCTGGTCGGGCTCATCGTCGGCGCCGCGGTCGTGTTCCTCTTCTCCGGACTCGCCATCAACGCCGTGTCGCGGTCCGCGGGTTCGGTGGTCTACGAGGTGCGCCGGCAGTTCCGCGAGCGTCCCGGGATCATGGACTACACGGAGGAGCCCGAGTACGGACGGGTCGTCGACATCTGCACGAAGGACGCGCTCAGGGAGCTGGCCACGCCCGGCCTGCTCGCCGTCATGGCGCCGATCGCGGTCGGCTTCACGCTCGGGGTGGGTGCGCTCGGCGCGTACCTGGCGGGCGCCATCGGCACCGGGACGCTGATGGCGGTCTTCCTCGCCAACTCCGGTGGCGCGTGGGACAACGCGAAGAAACTCGTCGAGGACGGGCACCACGGCGGCAAGGGCAGCGAGGCCCATGCGGCCACCGTGATCGGTGACACGATCGGGGACCCGTTCAAGGACACCGCGGGGCCCGCCATCAACCCGCTGCTGAAGGTGATGAACCTCGTCGCGCTGCTCATCGCGCCCGCGGTGGTCAAGTTCAGCTACGGGGACGACGCGAGCGTGCCCGTGCGCATCGTGGTGGCCGTCGTCGCGCTCGCCGTGATCGTCGGGGCGGTGTACGTGTCGAAGCGGCGCGGCATCGCGGTCGGCGACGACGAGGGTGACGGCGGTGACGGCGAGCAGAACCCGGGGCGGGTGCCGAGGCCGGCGGACCCGGCCGTGGAGCCGTCCCGGACGTAGGGCGGATCAACAGGCGGGCGGACAGCGGCTCTTGATGCCCTGTCCGCCCGCTGCGGTGCCGGCTCCCGTGTCACCTGCGGCTTCCGAACCTGCGCGGGATTCGTGCGTACTTCTTCCGTGAGCCTTCTCTCCCTTGGTGCAAATGGCTGCTAAAGGTCAATAAAGCGGTCTTATGGGACGCCCGAGGTGCGATTGTCGTGTGCTCGGCGTGTAAGTTCCGGGGCCGAGAGCCATGGAAGGGACCGATCCGGTGAACAAGAAGCTTGCAGCCGCACTGTCCGGCGGTGCGGTACTGGTACTGGCCTTGTCGGGCTGCAGCGACGACAGCGACGCGAAGCTGAACTCCTGGGCCAAGGAGGTCTGCGACGCGGTCCAGCCGCAGGCGAAGAAGATCGAGTCGGCCAACGCCGCGATCCAGAAGGAGACGTCGGACAACAGCGCGCCGGCCGATGTCCAGAAGACGGACTCGAAGGCGTTCCAGGACATGTCCGACGCGTACAAGGCGATCGGTGACGCCGTCGACAAGGCGGGGGCCCCGCCGGTCGACGACGGCAAGACGAAGCAGCAGGACGCGGTCCAGGAGCTGGACAAGATCTCGACGTCGTACGCGGGCCTGAAGAAGCAGGTCGACAAGCTGGACACCGACGACCAGGCGAAGTTCGCCGAGGGCCTCAAGGGGATCGCGGGCGAGCTCGACAAGTTGAGCCAGAGCGGCAGCGACGCCCTGAAGAACCTGGAGGAGGGCGACGTGGGCAAGGCGATGGCCAAGCAGGAGAGCTGCAAGAGCGCTTCCGCTTCGCCGTCGGCCTCCTAGGTCCGGCCTCTTCGTCAGCGCCCCCGGTGCCGCGGTCCGTCCGCCGCGCCGGGGGCGCCGTCGTTCACCCGCACCCCCTGCGGGGCGCGTCGGCGTCACAATGGAGGCGTGAGTTCTTCCGTTTCCGCCGCCCTGCCCGCCGCCGACCGACCCGACGTCGCCGCCTCGCTGCGCGCCGCCCTGCTCGCCGCCGAGTTCACCGCCGACGGCCTCCTCGAACTGCTCGGGGCGCCCGCCTACGCGGCGCTCGCGCGCAGCGAGACCGTGCCCGCCCTGCGCGCCACCCGGGAGGACTCCTCCCTGGCGACGCTCGTCCGGCTCTTCCTGCTGCAGCGGCCCGTGCCGCGGGAGCGCGTCGCCGGGGTGCTGCCCCTCGACGCGTGCCTGGAGAGCGGGTGGCTGCGGGCGAGCGGCGACGAGGTGGCCGCGACCGTCGACGTACGCCCGTACGGCGGACCCGACGGCGAGGACTGGTTCATCGTGTCCGACCTGGGCTGCGCGGTCGGCGGCGCCGGCGGCATCGGCAGCCACGAGGAGGGCGTCGTGCTCGGCGTCGGCGGGGCGTCCACCACGCTCGCCGGAATCACCGTCCGTACGCCCGTCGCAGCCGCCCTCGACCTCGGCACCGGTTCCGGGATCCAGGCGCTGCACGCGGCGCAGCACGCCACCCGGGTCACCGCGACCGACCTCAACTCCCGCGCCCTGCACATCACCGCGCTCACCCTCGCCCTGTCCGGGGTGCGCGGCTCCGATCTGCGCGAGGGGTCCCTGTACGAGCCCGTGGGCGACGCGACGTACGACCTGATCGTGTCGAACCCGCCCTTCGTCATCTCGCCCGGCGCGCGCCTCACCTACCGCGACGGCGGGATGGGCGGGGACGATCTGTGCCGCACGCTCGTTCAAGGGGCGGGGGAGCGCCTGAACGACGGGGGGTACGCGCAGTTCCTGGCCAACTGGCAGCACGTGGAGGGGGAGGAGTGGACCGAGCGGCTGCGCTCGTGGGTGCCGCGCGGCTGCGACGCCTGGATCGTGCAGCGCGAGGTGCAGGACATCACCCAGTACGCCGAGCTGTGGCTGCGCGACGCCGGTGACCACCGCACGGACCCGGCCGAGTACGCGGCCCGGTACGACGCGTGGCTCGACGAGTTCGAGGCGCGGAAGGTGAAGGCCGTCGGGTTCGGGTGGATCACGCTCCGCAAGTCCTCCGGCGCGTCCCCCTCGATCGTCGTCGAGGAGTGGCCGCACCCCGTCGAGCAGCCGCTCGGCGACGTGGTGCGGGCGCACTTCGAGCGGGTCGACTGGCTGCGCACGCACGACGACGCGGCCCTGCTGGAGTCCTCGTTCCGGCTCGCCGGTGAGGTCGTGCAGGAGCAGGTCGGGCTGCCGGGCGCCGAGGACCCCGAGCACGTCGTGCTGCGGCAGGGGCGCGGGATGCGGCGGGCGACGAAGGTGGACACGGTCGGCGCCGGGTTCGCGGGCGTCTGCGACGGGACGCTGAGCGCCGGACGGATCCTGGACGCCATCGCCCAACTCGTCGGCGAGGAGCCGGTGCTGCTGCGCGACCGCACCCCGGCGCAGATCCGCACCCTGGTCGAGCAGGGCTTCCTGGAGCCCGTCGGGGACGCCGGATAGCCGCTCTTCGCCGTGCGCTGTCCCGGAGTTCACCCGGGGTTCCCCCGCCCGTGCCAGCGTCACCGGCCTGGGCGGCGCGAGCCGCCCCGACGTCGGGGAGGCAAGGCGATGGAGAGTGCACCTGCGGTCTTCGCGGGCACGGTGTTCGCGCTGTTCGGCGCGGGACTCGTGGTGTGGACGGGGGCGCGCACGGCGCACCGTGAACCGGTGGCGTACGGAGCTCGCCCGGTGGCGTCGGCGGTGGTCGCCGGGGCCGTCGGCGTGGGCTGTCTGGCGCTCGCGGCATGGTGTTTCGGCCAGGTGTGACGCGGGTTCAGGAACCGTGGCGCGTACGGCGACGCCCGCCTCCGGAAGGGTCCGGGGCGGGCGTCGGCGCGTACGGGAACGTACGCGGGCGTGCGACGACGGGGCGTCAGCGCAGGGGGCGGCCCTGGGCGTCCGTACGGTCGTTGCTCGTGAGGAACAGGATGCCGTCGATGAAGCCCCACAGACCGCCGGCGCCGCAGGTCAGCACGGAGACGACGAGCTGCCAGACACCGATCTTGGTGTCGCCCACGTAGAAGCGCCCGACGCCGAACGAGCCGAGGAAGATGCCGAGCAGGCCGGCGACCAGCTTCTGCTTGTCGGAGTACGGGCGGCCCTGCGGGTCGACGCCGAACGGGGCCTCGGGAGTGGCGCCGGGGAAGGGCTGGGACATGGGAGTTGCTCCTAGGGACGTGAAAGCGGGCACGGCGAAGCCGGGCCTGTGAGCGGATGATCCGAGAGTGACGCACCGGTGGGGACACGGCGTTGGCCTCGGGAGTCCGAAGCGTAGAGGGGGACAGCGGGGTGTCAGGGCGTCGGGGCACCGATCGTGGCGAGTTCGTGACCTTGCGCGTACGGCGGTGACGGGCGATCAGAACACGTTGCGCAGCACGGTCCAGAGCACGGCGACGGTGAGCAGGACGAGCTGGGTGCGGGTGCTCGGCACCGGCACCCACCGGCGCCCGCGCAGCCCCGACCAGAGCCAACGCCCCAGCAGGAAGAGGACGAACGGGGTGACCACGAGCAGCAGCGCGTTGTCGTGCCAGGCCGTGCCGAACCGGCCGTGCAGCACGTCGTACACCATGCGGGTGCCGCCGCAGCCGGGGCAGAGCAGCCCGGTGAGCGCGCGGAACGGGCAGCCGGGCAGCCAGTGTCCGGGCTCGTGCGGATTCGTGTCGTAGAGGTACGCGGCTGCGGCGGCCCCGGCGACGAGCACCGCGAGGGGTGCCGTGGCCGGGGCGCGCAGGACGGCGCGGGCGGAGGTCACGACTACGAGCGCAGGATGCGGCCCTGCGCGTCGGTCGTGTTGCTGCCGGCGAGCATGACGATGCCGTCGATGAAGCCCCACAGACCGCCGATGCCGCAGGTCAGGACGCCGACCAGGAGCTGGCCGACGGCGAGCCCGGTGTGGCCGGTGTAGAAGCGGCCGACGCCGAACGTGCCCAGGAAGATGTTGAGCAGACCGGCCGTCATCTTCGACTTGTCGGAGTACGGGCGGCCGTAGGGGTCGTACCCGTAGGGCGCCGCCGGGTCGTAGGCGACGGGCATGCCGGGCTGGGGCGGGTAGCCGCCGCCGGCCGGGGCGGAGCCGGGGTACGGGTAGCCGTAGCCGGGCTGGCCGCCCTGCGGGGGCTGGCCCGGAGCCGCGCCGTATCCGGGCTGCGAGCCCTGCTGCGGGTAGCCGTACGGGTTCGCGCCCGGCTGCTCCTGCGGGGGCTGCTGGCCGTAGGGGTTGCTGTCGGACATCGGGATGCTCCTGGGTCGGGATGCCGGTGGGGACGAGCCGGAGGCTTCCCTTGGGCTCCCCCAGCCATCCGCCATCTTGTCAGGAGCAGATAAGGGAGTGGAGCGAGGGAGCGCGACAGCAGCGCAATAGGGACGTCCGTGACAGGAATGTGGCACTGGATGGCACACACAGTGATCTTGTGGGTACCCGGAGGTGAAGCGTCCGCTCCCCGGTCCGGGGGCAGGATCACGAGGAGTCGGGTTACCGTTCCGAGTGGCTGCTGCGTGCTTTTCCCGTTTGACACACCGGCGGGAGGTACCGTCACACTCCGCAGTGCCATTGCCGTACTACCGACCAGAACGGCCCCAACCGCCGACCGGAGAGAAGAGCGAAGTTGTCCCCGACCAGCGAGACCGCACAGGGCGGCCGTCGACTCGTGATCGTCGAGTCGCCCGCCAAGGCGAAGACGATCAAGGGCTATCTCGGCCCTGGGTACGTCGTCGAAGCGAGCGTCGGGCACATTCGCGACCTCCCCAACGGCGCCGCCGAGGTGCCCGACAAGTACACGGGTGAGGTGCGCCGCCTCGGCGTCGACGTCGAGAACGACTTCGAGCCGATCTATGTCGTCAATGCCGACAAGAAGTCCCAGGTCAAGAAGCTCAAGGACCTGCTGAAGGACTCCGACGAACTCTTCCTCGCCACCGATGAGGACCGCGAGGGCGAAGCCATCGCGTGGCACCTCCTGGAGGTCCTGAAGCCCAAGGTTCCCGTCCACCGGATGGTCTTCCACGAGATCACCAAGGACGCGATCCGCTCCGCCGTGGCCAACCCGCGCGAGCTCAACAAGCGCATGGTCGACGCCCAGGAGACCCGCCGCATCCTCGACCGTCTCTACGGCTACGAGGTCTCGCCGGTCCTGTGGAAGAAGGTCATGCCGCGCCTGTCGGCGGGCCGTGTCCAGTCGGTGGCCACCCGCCTCGTCGTCGAGCGGGAGCGCGAGCGCATCGCCTTCCGCACCGCCGAGTACTGGGACCTGACCGGCACCTTCGCGACCGGCCGGGCCGGCGACTCCTCCGACCCGTCGTCCCTGGTCGCGCGGCTCAGCGCGGTCGACGGCAAGCGCATCGCGCAGGGCCGCGACTTCGACTCGCTCGGCCAGATCAAGGGCGGCAACTCGGCGAACACCCTCCACCTGGACGAGGCGAACGCGCGAGCGCTCGCCGCCGCCCTGGAGAACACGTCGTTCGCCGTCCGCTCCGTCGAGTCCAAGCCGTACCGCCGCTCGCCGTACGCCCCCTTCCGTACGACGACCATGCAGCAGGAGGCCTCGCGCAAGCTGGGCTTCGGCGCCAAGGCGACCATGCAGGTGGCCCAGAAGCTGTACGAGAACGGCTTCATCACCTATATGCGTACGGACTCCACGACCCTGTCGGACACGGCGGTCTCGGCCGCTCGTGCCCAGGTCACGCAGTTGTACGGGTCGGACTACCTGCCGGACAAGCCGCGCACCTACGCGGGCAAGGTCAAGAACGCGCAGGAGGCGCACGAGGCGATCCGCCCCTCGGGCGACCGCTTCCGCACGCCCGCCGAGACCGGTCTGACCGGTGACCAGTTCAAGCTCTACGAGCTGATCTGGAAGCGCACCGTCGCCTCCCAGATGAAGGACGCGGTCGGCAACAGCGTCACGGTCAAGATCGGCGGCACGTCCTCCGACGGCCGCGACGCCGAGTTCAGCGCGTCCGGCAAGACCATCACCTTCCACGGCTTCCTCAAGGCCTACGTCGAGGGCGCCGACGACCCGAACGCGGAGCTGGACGACCGCGAGCGCCGGCTGCCGCAGGTCGCCGAGGGCGACCCGCTGTCCGCCGAGGAGATCTCGGTCGACGGCCACTCGACCAAGCCGCCGGCCCGCTACACCGAGGCCTCGCTGGTCAAGGAGCTGGAAGAGCGCGAGATCGGCCGCCCGTCGACGTACGCGTCGATCATCGGCACGATCCTCGACCGCGGCTACGTCTTCAAGAAGGGGACGGCCCTGGTGCCCTCCTTCTTGTCGTTCGCCGTGGTCAACCTGCTGGAGAAGCACTTCGGGCGGCTCGTCGACTACGACTTCACCGCCAAGATGGAGGACGACCTCGACCGCATCGCGCGGGGCGAGGCCCAGTCCGTGCCGTGGCTGAAGCGCTTCTACTTCGGCGAAGGCTCCGGCGACGCCAGCGCGGCCGACGCGGGCAACGGCGACGGTGACCACCTCGGCGGCCTGAAGGAACTCGTGACCGACCTGGGCGCGATCGACGCCCGCGAGGTCTCGTCCTTCCCCGTCGGCAACGACATCGTGCTGCGCGTCGGGCGCTACGGCCCCTACGTCGAGCGCGGCGAGCGCGACTCCGAGAACCACCAGCGCGCGGACGTCCCCGAGGACCTCGCCCCCGACGAGCTCTCGGTCGAGTACGCGGAGGAGCTGCTCGCCAAGCCGAGCGGCGACTTCGAGCTGGGCACGGACCCGACGAGCGGCCACCAGATCATCGCCAAGGACGGGCGCTACGGCCCGTACGTCACCGAGGTGCTCCCCGAGGGCACCCCGAAGACCGGCAAGAACGCCGTGAAGCCGCGCACCGCCTCGCTCTTCAAGACCATGTCGCTCGACACGGTCACGCTGGACGACGCCCTGAAGCTGATGTCGCTGCCGCGCGTGGTGGGCGCCGACGCCGAGGGCGTCGAGATCACCGCGCAGAACGGGCGGTACGGGCCGTACCTGAAGAAGGGCACGGACTCGCGCTCCCTGCAGGCCGAGGAGCAGCTCTTCACCATCACGCTGGAAGAGGCGCTGGAGATCTACTCCCAGCCCAAGCAGCGCGGGCGTGCGGCCGCCAAGCCGCCGCTGAAGGAGCTCGGCCAGGACCCGGTCAGCGAGAAGCCGGTCGTCGTGAAGGACGGCCGTTTCGGCCCGTACGTCACCGACGGCGAGACGAACGCCACCCTGCGGTCCGGCGACTCCGTGGAAGAGATCACACCGGAGCGCGGCTTCGAACTGCTCGCGGAGAAGCGGGCCAAGGGCCCCGCCAAGAAGAAGACCGCGAAGAAGGCACCGGCCAAGAAGACCGCCGCCAAGAAGACCGCGGCCAAGACGACCACGGCCAAGAAGACGGCGGCGAAGAAGACCACCGCCAAGAAGACGACCGCTAAGAAGGCACCGGCGAAGAAGGCCGCTCCGGCCGAGTAGGAGCCGTGCGGCACGGGCCGGACATGTGAGGGTCGGACTTATCCGGACGGACGCCTCCGGGGATCGCTCCCCGGGGGCGTTTGTTTGTTCGGGCGGCCCCTCGTGGTGTCGGTGGCGCCCGATAGGCTGGACGAATGACCCGTGCCGAGCAGCCAACGGCCCCCCACACGGCCACAGACGACGCCCTGGTAGCGGACTCCCGAGAGCGCGCCGTGCGCGCGCTCCTGCGCGTACCGCAGTTGAAGCGGCTGTGGTCAGCACAGCTCGTCGGCGGGGTCGGTGATGTTCTCGGGCTGCTTGTGCTCGTGGTGCTCGCCCTGCAGGCGGCCATCTCCGAGGGTTCGTTCGGCGGTGGGTACCGGGGCGTGGCCTTCGCCGTCGCCGCGGTGTTCGGCGCCCGGATCCTGTCGACGCTGCTGTTCGGCGCCGTCCTGCTCGGACCGCTGACCGCGCTGACCGCCCCGGGCGGCCCCCTCGACCGGCGCTGGACCATGGTCGGCGCCGACGGGCTGCGCGCCGCGCTGCTGATCGTCGCCCCCCTCTGGATCGACTGGACTCCGGACAACGCGCTGGCGCTGGTCCTCGTGACCGCGTTCGTCGTCGGCGTCGCCGAGCGGTTCTGGACCGTCGCCAAGGAGAGCGCGGCGCCGTCCCTGCTGCCCGCGCCGCCGCTGGAGGGCGCGTCCGTACGGCCGCTGCCCGACCACATGGACGCCCTGCGGCGCCTCTCGCTGCGGACCGGCTTCGTCGCCGTACCGCTGGCCGCCGCCGCACTCGTGATCGTGACGCTCGTCCAGAACCTGATCGCCGCGGGCGTCGACTGGTTCGCGCTGCACCAGGTGGCGCTGTCGTCGTACGTGAGCGCGGGACTGTTCGCCGCGTCGCTGTCCGTCGTCTTCTTCCTCGAACTGCCCGGCACGCAGACCCCGCGCGCGCGGTCGCCGCTCGAAGGCCTGCGCCGCCCGAAGACCGGCAGCGGCATCGACAAGGGACGCACCGGCGCGATCCCGCTGCTCGTGCTCGCCTGCGCCGCCGTCGCCGGAGCGATCTCGGCCGCCGTCGCCGTGTCCGTGCTGCACGCCAAGGACCTGAGCGGCGGACCGGTCACCTTCGGGCTGCTCGTCCTCGGCCTGACCGGCGGCACCGTCGTCGGCATCCGCACCGCGCCGACCGTCCTTCCGTCGCTGTCCCGGCGCCGGCTGCTCGCGCTCGCCATCGCCCTGACCGGCCTGGCCCTGCTCGCCGCCGGCCTCGTCCCGGACGTCACCAGCGTGATCCTGCTCGTCGCGGTCGCCGGAGTCGCCGCGGGCATCGCCGCCAACACCGGGCACGCGCTCCTGGACCAGGAGACCGAGGAGTACCGGCGGGCCCGCACCACCGAGCACCTGCAGGCCGTCGTCCGCGTCAGCGTCGCGCTGGCCGTGCTGGCCGCGCCGCTGCTGGCCGCGCTCATCGGGCCGCACCGCCTGGAGAACGGCAAGTTCGTGTTCGCCCACGGCGGCGCCGCGTTCACCCTGATGCTGGTCGGCGCGCTGCTGCTGCCCGTCGCCGCGCTGGTCCTCGCCAAGGCCGACGACCGCAGCGGCGTACCGCTGCGCCACGACCTGAAGGACGCCCTGCTCGGCGGGAACGACCCGGCGCAGGCCCCCGCCGCGACCGGCTTCTTCATCGCCCTGGAGGGCGGCGACGGCGCCGGCAAGTCGACGCAGGCGGAAGCCCTCGCCGAGTGGATCCGCGGCAAGGGCCACGAGGTCGTCGTCACCCGCGAGCCGGGCGCCACCCCCGTCGGCAAGCGGCTGCGCTCCATCCTGCTGGACGTGTCGAGCGCCGGGCTCTCGCACCGTGCCGAGGCCCTGCTCTACGCCGCCGACCGCGCCGAGCACGTCGACACCGTCGTACGGCCCGCCCTGGAGCGCGGCGCCGTCGTCATCTCCGACCGCTACATCGACTCGTCCGTCGCCTACCAGGGCGCCGGCCGCGACCTGTCGCCCGTCGAGGTCGCCCGCATCAACCGCTGGGCCACCAGCGGCCTCGTCCCGCACCTGACGGTGCTGCTCGACGTGGACCCGGAGGCCGCCCGCGAGCGGTTCACCGAGGCGCCGGACCGGCTGGAGTCGGAGCCGCTGGAGTTCCACAACCGGGTGCGCTCCGGCTTCCTGACGCTGGCCGCGGGCGACCCCGGCCGCTACCTGGTCGTCGACGCCGGACAGGAGCCGGAGGCCGTCACCACCGTCGTCCGGCACCGGCTCGACCTCCTCCTGCCGCTCTCCGAAGCCGAGATCAAGGCACAGGAGGAGGCCCGCAAGGCCGCCGAGGAAGAGGCGCGGCGCAAGGCCGAGGAAGAGGCCGCGCGCAAGGCCGAGGAGGAGCGCATCGAGCGCGAGCGGCAGGAGCAGCTCGCCAAGCTCCGTGCCGAGGAGGAGGAGCGTCAGCGCCGCGAGCTGGAGGAGGCGCAGCGCATCGAGGCCGAGCGCCAGGCCGAGGAGGCCCGGCAGCGCGCCGAGGAGGCACGCAAGAAGGCCGAGGCGGAGCAGGCCCGGCTCCTCGCCGAGGAGCAGGCCCGCGCCGTCGAGGAGGAGCGCCGCCGCAAGCAGGCCGAGGAGGAGGCACGCCTGCGCGCCGAGGCCGAGGAGCGGCGCCTGGAGAAGCAGCGCAAGGCCGAGGAGGCGCTGCTGCGCGCCGAAGAGGCCCGGCGGCTCGCGGCCCAGGCCGCCCAGGCGGCGCAGACCAGCGCGACGGCGGCCACCCGGTCGACCGGGACCGCGGCTCGCCGCAAGCCCGCCGAGCCCGCCGCGCCTGTCGAGTCCGCCGCGCCTTCCGTGCCGGACAACGAGACGACGGTCCCGACGCCGATCGTGCGGCCCGAGCCGACCCAGGCCGAGGAGACCGCGGTGCTGCCGCCGGTGCGGGACGCCGAGGAGACCGCGGTGCTGCCGCCGGTGCGGGACGCCGAGGAGACGACGCAGCTGCCGCGTCCGCCGGCCGGTGCCGCGGACGAGACGGCCGTGCTTCCCCAGGTGTCCGACCGGACCGAGGACCGGGTGCCGCCCGGGTACTTCCGCGACGAGCGGCCCGCGCGGCCGGAACAGCCGGAGAGCGAGGCCGCCCGTACGGCGGAGCTGCCGCAGGTCGACGAGGAGGGCCGGCCGCGGCGCCGCCCCCGCCCGGACTGGGCGGAGGAGACGCCGCTGGACGACCTGCCGTCACTGGCCGACGAACTGCTGGGCGGACAGAACGAGGACGACGACCGGGGCGGACGGCGCCGCCGGTAACCGCGGCGCGGGGGTGGGGCTCAGACCAGCCTGAGCTCCACCCAGTCCACCGTGTCCCCGTCCAGCCGGTACCGGTCGACCTCCTGGGTGAACCCGGCGCGTTCCGCGAAGCGCAGCCCTGCCGTGTTCGAGGCCAGCACCACCGTCTCGACGGCCTCGGCGCCCAGGGCGCGGGCCTTGCCGAGCCCGCGCTCGTACAGCGCCCGGCCGAACCCCCGGCCCCGGTGGTCCGGCAGCACCCGCGAGATCACCGCGGCGACTCCGTCCCGCGGGGTGCGCACGGTCGAGCAGCCGACGAGGACGTCCCCGGCGTACGCGACCTCCAGGACGTTGCGCCCGGCGCGCTCGCGGACGTCGTCCAAGGAGAGGTACGCGGAGGCGACCGGCACGATCGTGTTGTGCACGTACTGCCAGTCGGCGACCAGCGCGCTGTCGGCGGCGGTCAGGGTCTCGACACGGAGATCAGTCATGGGCGTAGCCAACCCCGGTCCGGGCGGGGTTGTCAGTGGTTCCCGGCACAATGGCCTGAGCTCGAGGAAGGCGGTAACCGCATGACCGTATGGGACGACCTGGTCGGTCAGGAGCGCGTGGTCGCGGAGCTGGACGCGGCCGCGCGGGACGCGGACGCCCTGGTGACCTCCGCGGGGGCCGGCACGCCGCCGCCCGCGACGTCGAAGATGACGCACGCCTGGCTGTTCACCGGGCCGCCGGGCGCGGGCCGGGTCACGGCGGCCCGCGCGTTCGCCGCGGCGCTGCAGTGCGTGTCGCCGGACCGGGCGCTCGGCGGCGCCCCCGGCTGCGGATTCTGCGACGGCTGCCACACCGCCCTGCTCGGCACGCACGCCGACGTCACGACCGTCGCCGCCGTCGGCACGCAGATCCTCGCCGAGGACATGCGCGACACCGTCCGCAAGTCGTACACGTCACCGGCGACCGGCCGGTGGCAGGTGATCCTCGTGGAGGACGCCGAGCGGCTCAACGAGAAGTCGGCCAACGCCGTGCTGAAGGCCGTGGAGGAGCCCGCCCCGCGCACCGTGTGGCTGCTGTGCGCGCCCTCGGTGGACGACGCGCTGCCCACCATCCGCTCCCGCTGCCGGCTGCTGACGCTGAGCACCCCCGCCGTGGACGCCGTCGCCGACATGCTCGTACGACGCGACGGCGTCGAGCCCGCCGCCGCCGCGACCGCCGCCCGCGCCACGCAGGGCCACATCGACCGGGCCCGGCGCCTGGCCACCGACCCGCGCGCCCGGGAGCGCCGGGCCGCCGTACTGAAGGTGCCGCTGCGCGTCGAGGACGTCGGCGGCTGCCTCAAGGCGGCGCAGGAGCTGGTCGACGCGGCGACGGAGGACTCCAAGCAGCTCGCCGAGGAGGTCGACACCAAGGAGACCGAGGAGCTGAAGGCGGCACTCGGCGCGCAGAGCGGCGGCCGGATGCCGCGCGGCACGGCCGGGGTCATGAAGGACCTCGAGGACAAGCAGAAGCGGCGCCGGACGCGTTCGCAGCGCGACAGCCTCGACCTGGCGCTCACCGAACTGACGGGCGTGTACCGCGATGTGCTGGCGCTGCAGCTCGGCTCGCGGGTGGCCCTCGCCAACATCGAGATCCAGGACTCGCTGGAGCGGCTGGCCCGGGGCACGTCACCGGAGTCGACCCTGCGGCGTATCGAGGCGATCGGCCGGTGCCGCGAGGCCCTCGACCGCAATGTCGCTCCGCTGCTGGCGGTCGAGGCGATGACGATGGCGCTGCGGGCGGGATAGATCCGGCTTCCGGGCTCTGGCCGCGGGGCGCCGCCGCCGGGCGGGGCTGTCACGCGAGGGACCGACAGAAAGTGACCATGTGCGCGCGGAGCGTTACGCTCGCCGGATGTACTCCAGGCGCCACCCCTCCACCGCCCGCCGCCGGACCGTCCTTCTCGCCGCCGCCACCGGACTGCTGCTGACCGGCATCTCCGCCTGTTCGCCGGGGAGTTCGGGCACCGCGGACGCCTCGCTCGCCGCGCTGCCCAGTTCCGACCGGACCAGGCTCAGCGCCTACTACGACCAGAGCCCGAAGTGGCGTGAGTGCGGCGCCCCCGGCTTCGAGTGCGCCACCCTCAAGGCGCCGCTCGACTACGACAAGCCGTCCGCCGGCGACATCGACCTCGCCGTCTCCCGCAAGAAGGCCACGGGCAAGGGCAAGCACCTCGGCTCGCTCCTGGTCAACCCGGGCGGCCCCGGCGGCTCCGCGATCGGCTACCTCCAGGCGTACGCGGGCATCGGCTACCCGCAGAAGGTCCGCGCCGGCTACGACATGGTCGCCGTCGACCCGCGCGGCGTCGCCCGCAGCGCGCCCGTCACCTGCCTCGACGGCAAGCAGATGGACGCCTACACGCAGACCGACGTCACCCCCGACGACACCGGCGAGCAGAAGCAACTCGGCGCCGCGTTCCAGAAGTTCGCGACCGGCTGCGAGACGCACGACAAGACGTCGAAGCGGGTCCTGCCGCACGTCTCCACCGTCGAGGCGGCCCGCGACATGGACCTCGTGCGCGCGGCCCTCGGCGACGAGAAGCTGAACTACGTCGGCGCCTCCTACGGCACGTTCCTCGGCGCGACGTACGCGGGCCTGTTCCCCGAGCGGGTGGGCCGGCTCGTCCTCGACGGGGCGATGGACCCGTCGCTGTCCGCGCAGGAACTGAACCGGCAGCAGACCGCCGGGTTCGAGACGGCGTTCCGGTCCTTCGCGAAGGACTGCGTCGGCCGCTCCGACTGCCCGCTCGGCACCGGCACCCCGGACGAGGCGGGCACCCGCCTCAAGGACTTCTTCACCACCCTCGACCGCACGCCCCTCGGCACCGGCGACCCCGACGGCCGCAAGCTCGGCGAGGCGCTCGCCACCACCGGCGTGATCGCCGCGATGTACGACGAGGGGGCCTGGCCGCAACTGCGCGAGGCGCTCACCGCCGCGATGAAGAAGAAGGACGGCGCGGGCCTGCTCGCCCTCTCCGACAGCTACTACGAGCGCGACCCCGACGGCACGTACTCGAACCTGATGTTCGCCAACGCCGCCGTGAACTGCCTCGACCAGCCGCCGGCGTTCACCTCGTCGAAGGAGGTCGAGGACGCGCTGCCCTCCTTCGAGAAGGCGTCCCCGGTCTTCGGCGCGGGCCTCGCGTGGTCCTCACTGAACTGCGCCCACTGGCCGGTGCGGCCGACCGGCGAACCGCAGCGCATCACCGCCGACGGCGCCGCCCCCATCGTCGTGGTCGGCACCACCCGCGACCCGGCCACCCCCTACCCGTGGGCCCAGGCCCTCGCCGGCCAGCTCTCCTCCGGCCGCCTGCTCACCTACGACGGTGACGGCCACACGGCGTACGGCCGCGGCAGCGACTGCATCGACGGGGCGATCGACACCTACCTGCTCACCGGCACCCCGCCCGCGGACGGAAAGCGCTGTTCGTAGCGGTGAGCCCCTGGTCAGCCCCGGTCGGCCCCGCTCTTCCCCGGTCAAAAAGGGTGGGCGGAGCACCCCCGGGGAGCGTGTAGGATTGGCGACGTTGCTGACGCACTCCGGTGCGCGCGGCGGCGCCGCCTTAGCTCAGATGGCCAGAGCAACGCACTCGTAATGCGTAGGTCTCGGGTTCGAATCCCGAAGGCGGCTCTTCTTGAAACCCCAGGTCAAGCAGGACTGACCTGGGGTTTCTGCGTGATGCGGAGCGCGCCTCAGTGCCTGAAATCGAGGTGAAAGAGCGGCTTTCTACGCTGCGGCCATGAATTTCACGGCTCCTGTGCCGGCCCCCGTCCGGGGCGGACTTCAGCTTCATCCGTTTCGTGGGCTGCGCTATGTACCGGAGCGGGCCGGCAGTGTCGGAGCGCTCGCCGCGGTCACCGCCGACGGGGTGGCGGACACGGAGCCGGGCGATCCGTTCCACATCGTGCGGCTGATCCTGCCGCGCGGGCGGACCCCCGCCGACCGCACCGCGCACGTCGTGCGCACCCTGGCCGACTGGCTGTCACAGGGGGTCATCGCCGCCGATCCCGAGCCCGCGCTGTACGTGTGCGAGCAGCGCGGCGCCGGCTTCGTGCAGTGCGGGATCGTCGGTGCGCTGCGGCTGCCGCGGCACGGGGAGGACGTGGTGCTGCCGCACGAGGACGTGTTCGAGCACGTCGTCGAGGACCGGGCCGGTGTGCTGCGGGCCACTGCCGCCCAGTTGGAGCCGATGCTGCTCGCCTACCAGGGGGACGACGGACCGTACGGGGCGGGCGGTGTCATCGAGCGCACCGTGCGGCGGCCCGCGCTCGTCACCGCCGTGATGGAGGACGGGGTGCGGCACCGGCTCTGGGCGGTGACGGATCCGGTGGAGCTGGCGCGGATCGACGCCGATCTCGGCCGGCGGCAGGCGATGATCGTGGACGGGCACCACCGGTGGGCCACGTATCTGCGGCTGCGGGACGAGGCGGGCGACAGCAGCGGGCGGGAGCCCGGGGGCTGGGACTTCGGGCTGGCGCTGCTCGTGGACACCCGGCGCTATCCGTTCCGGGTGCGGGCCATCCACCGGGTGCTGCGGCGGCTGCCGGTGGCACGGGCGCTGGCCGCCGTCGAGGGCGCGTTCCGGGTCCGGGAGGTGCGGGGCGAACTGCCGTCCGCGCTGGATGCGTTGGCCGGCGCTGCCCGGGAGGGCGGGAACGCGCTGCTGCTGACCGGGGCCGGACCCCGCGTGTTCCATCTGCTGGACCGGCCCGATCCCGCGCTGCTCGCGCGGACCGTGCCAACTGACCGGCCGGCTGCCTGGCGGGAGCTGGACGCCACCGTGCTGCACACCACGCTGCTCGACCACGTGTGGGAGGTGCCCGACGAGCCCGACGAGATCGCCTACGTCCATGACGCGCGGGCCGCGGTCGCGCAGGCGCACCGGGAGGGCGGCACGGCCGTGCTGATGCGGCCGGTCGGCGAGCGGACCGTCCGGGAGCTGGCCGGGGTCGGCGTGCGGATGCCGCGCAAGTCGACGTCCTTCGGTCCCAAGCCCGCCACCGGACTCGTCATGCGCAGCCTCGACCTGTCCTGAGCGCGGTGCGCCGGAACACGAGGGGCGCCTCGTCGTGAGGCGCCCCTCGCGCGTCACGCGGCCTGCGCACCGTCCAGGTGGCGGCTCACGAGCCCGCCGTCCAGGAACTGGGCGCGCATCGCCGCCCGCTGGATCTTGCCGCTGGTGGTGCGCAGCACCGCGCCGCGCCTGACCAGCGCCACGGCCGCGGGCCTGACACTGAAGTCACGGGCGATGCCGCCCTTGATCCGGGCGGCCAGACGGGGGAGTTCGTCGGCGCCGACCGAGCCGCGCACCTCGTGCACGACCACGAGCTGCTCCTCCGTACCGCCGTCACCGGTGGCGACCGGGACGGCGAACGCGGCGCCGAACAGGCCCACCAGCTCCGGGTGCTGCCGGCGCAGCCCGTGCTCCACGTCCTGCGGATAGATGTTGCGGCCGCGCAGGATCAGCACCTCCTTGATGCGGCCGGTGACGTAGATCTCGCCGTCGTGCAGGGTGCCCAGGTCGCCGGTCCGCACGTAGCCGGCGTCCCCGTCCAGCGTGCTGACGCCGAACGTCTCGCGGGTGGCGTCCGCACGGCCCCAGTAGCCCTGCGCGACGCTGGACCCGCGCAGCCAGATCTCGCCGATCCGGCCGTGCGGCAGCGCCTCGCGGGTGGTCGGGTCGACGATCCGTACGGCGTACTCCTGGGCCGTGCCGCAGCTGACCACGTCGCGGCCGGGCCGGCCCTCGCCCACCGGGTGGAACTCGTGCCGCTCCAGACGGGACTCGTCGATGCGGGTGACGGCGAGCTCGCGCGGTCCGGTGCCCGAGATGAACACGGTCGCCTCGGCCATGCCGTAGCAGGGCGCCATGGTGTCGCTGCGGAACCCGGCCGGCGCGAAGCGCTTGGCGAACGCGGCGAGGGTGGAGGCCTGGACCGGCTCCGAGCCGTTGGCCGCGTACCGCCAGTGGGACAGGTCGAGTTCGGCGAGCTGCTCGTCCGTGATCTGCCGGGCGCACAGCTCGTAGGCGAAGTTGGGGGCGGCGGACCAGTTGATCCGGTACTTGTCGATCATCCGCAGCCACCAGTGCGGCCGCTTCAGGAAGGTCGTCGGGCTCATCAGGACGCACGAGCCGCCGAGCAGCAGCGGCGGCAGCAGGATCGCGAGCAGCCCCATGTCGTGGTACTGCGGGATCCATGAGCCGAACCGGGTGGTGCGGTCCAGGCCGAACGCGGTACTGAGCGCCGCCGAGTTGTGCAGCAGGTTGCCGTGATCGACCATGACGCCCTTGGGGTCCGAGGTGGATCCCGAGGTGTACTGGAGCAGGGCCAGCGTGTCCTGGTCGACGGCGGGCACCCGCCAGGCCTCGGCGTGCGCGTCGGTGAAGTCGGGGCCGTCGGTGACGGCGCAGACGATCTCGCGGCCCGGGTCGGAGGTCGCCCAGTCCAGGACGCTCGCGGCGACGGCCTCGCTGGTGAGGACGGCGGCGACGGTCGCGTTCTCGACGATGGAGTCCACCCGGCGGCGCTGGTGGCTGTACTGGCCGGGCAGCGAGGACGGGACGGCGACCATGCCCGCGTAGAGGCAGCCGACGAACGCGGCCGCGAACTGCAGGCTCTCCGGGTACAGGAGCAGCACCCGGTCACCGGGCGCGTACCGCTCCTGGAGCCAGCCCGCTATCCTGCGGGCCTCGTGGTCGAGTCTGGCGTACGACCATGTCTCGTCGCCGTCGGGCGAGTTGGGGTCTCGTACGAAGATCACCGCCGGGTCGTCCGGGGTGACATGGGCGTTCGTGCGGATGCGGGCCGTGGCGCTGCGGGCCTGCAGGAGCGTGTGGTCGTCCTTGAGCATGGGGTCCCCAGAGGTAGGCGGGAAGCGGGTGTGGGTGGCGGGCGCGGTCACCAGTCGGATGCCTGGCCCAGCGCCAGCAGGTCGTCCAGGTCGTCGGCCCGGACCAGTGCCGCGGTGGCCACCGGGGCGTCCGGATCGTCGACGGCCGCGGTGAGCAACTGCACGTAGGAATCGAGAAGCCGGCGGATGGTCGACTCGTCGAACAGGTCGGTGGCATAGCGGAACACCGCGGTCAGCGCGGACTCGCTCTGCCGCATCTCCACGTTGATGTCGAACTGGCCCTCCAGCTGCGGTACGTCGATGAGCGCGACGCGCAGACCGGCGTACTCGGTGTCCGTGCCCCGGGCCGCCGCCTCGGTGACCCGCATCAGGAGCGGCTCCAGGCGGCCGGGGGCGACCATCGTGAACACCATCCGCACGGGCGGGTTCCGACCGTTGTAGGGTTCCTCGCCGGCGAGCAGGGCGTACGGGTAGCCGATGTGTTTCATGGCCCGCATGACCTGGCGCTGCGCCGTGTTCGCGGCCTGCCCGAAGGTCGTCGTGTCGGTGAAGTGGGCGGGCAGCACCAGGGTGTTGACGAGGTAGCCGACGACCTCGCGCATGCCGGGGCCGCTGCGGGTGGTCGTCGGGCAGCCGATGAGGAAGTCCCGCTGACCGCTGTAGCGGTGCACCAGGGACTGGAAGACGCCGAGCGTCAGGGCGAACGGGGTGACGCCCGCCCGCCTGGCCGCCTCGCGCAGGCGCGGCAGCAGCTCGTCGGGGAGCCGGGCCTCGCAGGTGGCGCCGTTGAAGACGGCCGGCGGGCGCGGGGCGCGCGGCCGGTCGGAGGGGAGTTCGGCGGCGGAGGCGTCCGCGCAGAACTCCTCCCAGAACGCGACCAGCTGGTCCCGGCGGGTGCCGCCGAGGAGCTCCTGCTCGCCCCGCACGTAGGCGTCGTAGCCGCGGGCCAGGGGCGGCGGTGCGGTGTCCGTCGCGTAGGCGTCGAGCAGGTCCTGGAGCAGCAGCCACTGGGAGGTGGCGTCGGTGACGATGTGGTGGGTGGAGACGACGATCACGTGGTCGTCGGGGGCGATGCGCAGCAGCAGCGCCCGGCAGGTGCCCTCGTCGGTCAGGTCGAAGGGGGTGTCGCCGAACTCCTTGACGTACTTCTCCAGTCGGCTGTTCCCGGTGACGCCCGGAACCTCCCGGACCTGGAGCTGCACCAGGTCCGGGAGGCCGATCACCCGCTGCGGGCCCGCGGCGGTCTCGGTGAAGGTGGAGCGCAGCACGTCGTGCCGTTCCACCACCGCGCGCAGCGCGCGCCGCAGCCGTGCCTCGTCCAGGCCGCCGCGCACCCGCAGGGCGGCCTGGACGTTGTAGGCGGGGCTGTCGGGCGCCATCCGGTACAGGAACCAGAGCGCTTCCTGCCCGATGGAGAGGGCTCGGTCCTGGGCCATCACCGAGCGGCGAGTTCGGAGTGGATGTGCGCGGTGAGCGCGTCGATCGTGGGGTGGTCCCAGGCGAGCGTGGCCTCGACGAGGATGCCGAACTCGTCCTCCACGTCACCGCAGAGCGTGAGGGCGTACACGGAGTCGAGGCCTATCTCGACGAGCAGGTCGTCCGTGGCGATGTCCTGCGGCTTGACGTCGAGGAAGTAGGCGACGCGCTCGATCAGCCAGGTACGGACGGTCTCGACGGTCGCGGTGTCGGTCGTGGCGGTGCCGGTGGTGGTGTCGGTGCCGGAGGTGGCCATGAGGAGGCTCCTGGTGATGTGAAGGGTGTGGAAATTGGTGGGGTAGGGCTTCTGGTCCGGATACGGATACGGGTCGGGGTACGCGGGGGCGCGGTCAGGCCCGCGCCAGCCGCGAACGGTCGAGGTCGTAGCCCGCACGCTGTTCCTCCCTCGCGGTCAGTTCGGCGAACAGCCGGTGTTCCACCGCGTCGGGCAGGGCGCCCACGTCGTGGCCCAGGCGCGCGGCGATCCGGGCGAGGGCGCCGGTCAGCCAGGCGTCGTCGCGCAGGAACGCGTCGACGCTGTGCTGGTTGTGCCGCCATACGCCGATGCACGCGGCGGCCATCGACAGATGCGCGTACCGGTCGGCCAGCGCGAAGCCGGAGCGGCCCGCGACCACCGAGTGCTCGCTCGGCGGCAGGACCCGGCAGCGCCGGCCGAGGTCGGCGAGGTCGTCCCGGAGCAGCGCGGTGATCCGGGCGGCGGCCGGGGGCAGCGCCGCGACGGCGGCGGGGCTGTGGAGCAGGGCGGTGAGCTGGTCGGCGCCGCGTGAGGTGAGTTCGAGGGCCTGGTAGTCGATGTCGTCGAGCGGCGCGGACAGGTCGAAGAGCGCGGCCGGCGGCAGCTCGGCCGTGCCCCAGCTGGCGGCGGCGAGCCGGGGCAGCTGGGGCAGCGTCGTGGCCTGGCAGACGGCGGCGTTGGCGTGCGCGAAGGTGATGGCGGGCAGATCGCGGAAGAACTTCTGGAAGATGCCGTAACGGCCGTCGCGCCAGTACGAGTTCGCGCCGAGCAGGGTGCCCAGGGTGTGCGACGTCCTGTGCAGGACCTTGGGCACCACGTACTTGTTGACCGCGGTGACGACGCTGGTCTGGCCGGGCAGGACGTGCAGGGCGCGGCACGCCACGGTCGACATGCAGTCGGCCGCGAGCAGGTCCAGGAAGGCGCCGACCAGGGTGGCCCTGGCGTGCGGCAGGTCGGCGACCCGGCGGCCGTACAGGGCACGGTCGAGGGCGAAGCGGGTCACCGTGCGCAGCTGGGTGTCGGCGGTGCCGACCATCATGCCGGGGAGCACGGCGCGGGTGGTCTGGAAGGCGCGCAGGACGGTCTCCATCGCGCTGCCGACCGGACCGACGGGCGCGTCGGCGGGGACGGCGAGGTCGGTGAAGTCGGCGCCGCCGATGAGACATCCGCGCAGTCCGACCGTGGGAAAGCGGTAGTCCCTGCGGAGCTGGTCGGCGGGGGCGTCCGTGAGGTCCACCCACAGGTGGGAGTGGCTGCGGTTGCCGGGGCCCGCGCCGGTGCGGGCGAGCAGCACCACGGCGTCGGCCCGGCCCAGGTTGTTGACGATCTGCTTGCGGCCGTTGATCAGGTACCGGCTGCCGTCGGCGGTCAAGGTGGCGGTGAGGTCGGTGCGGGTGAAGTCGTTGCCGTGGGGCAGTTCGTTGTAGCCCGCCGCGGTCTTGCCGCCGGCCAGCAGGATCTGCGCCATCCGCTTCTGCTGGACGTCGCTGCCCGCCGTCCACATGGCGGAGCCGGAGATGTAGTTGGTGAAGCCGTAGCCGAGGGCCAGGGTGGGGTCGCGGCGGGAGACCGTACGCATCATGCGCATCAGGCGGTCGATCCGGCCGAGACGTCCGCCGTGCCGCCGGGGCACGTACTCCGCGTTGAACCCGTAGGCGTCCAGGGCGGCTTCACCGGCCGGCAGGATCTCGGCGCGCTCGTCGGCGGCGAGGACGGCGGCGTACCCCAGCGGGTTGTCCGGGTCGTGGGCGTCGCCGAGCGCTCTTTCCAGGACGTCGGGGCCGCCGGGAACGGCGTTCTGCTCGGTCATGACGCCTCCTGGGCGGGGGAGCCGGCGGGCCCGGTCGCGGTGCCGGTCTCCGACTCGGCGAGCGGGAAGGGCAGCAGGGAGAACATCTCGCCCCTCTCGTACTGGTCGACGAGCAGCGGCATCAGCCGGTCGAGCACCGCGGAGCCGTCGGTGCCGTCCTCGGGCAGCGTGCCGGGCGTCAGCCGCTCGGCGAGGCGGCTGAGGCAGGCCTCCAGCCACAGGCCGTCCCGCCACAGGCCGGCGGTCGCGGTGGTGCCGGCGGTGACGGTGTTCCGGTTGCGCAGCCACACCTGGACGCAGGCCGCCGCGGCGGAACACAGGGTGTAGCGGTGCGCCAGGTCGAAGGCCGCGGCGGGCACCTCGCGCGGGCTCGGCCGGTGGGCGGCCATCTGCTCGTGCGTGGTGTCGCTGATCCGCAGGAGGTGCTCGGCGACGGCCAGGAGGCTCTCGGGGGCCTCGCCCGCGGCCGTGAGCTCCCGCAGTTCCACCAGGCTCCGGGGCAGGGACGCCGCGACGCTGTTGCCGGTGCGCGAGGTCAGCACCAGCCGGGCCGGGTCGAAGGCCGGTATGTCCGCGTCGAGCGCGGCCGCGGCGGCCAGGCCCTCGGTGTCGGTGCGTCCGGCCCGGTAGCCGCGGGCGAGGGCGGCGAACTGGTTGATCAGGGCGTTCAGGTTGACCAGCGTGTTGCCGTCGAAGATGCCGACGATCCGGTGGTCGCGCTCCAGCTTGGGAAAGAGGCCGTGCGCGAACTCCTCGCTGAGGAAGGAGCGGGCGCCGAGGAACTGGCCCATCGCGGAGATCAGTTCGTCCGCGGTGGTCGGCACCAGGTACTTCACCGCGGCCGACGAGACGCTCATCTCCTCGGTGAGGGTGTGCACACCCCGCGAGGCGACCAGGGTGACGGCCTCCATGGCGAGCAGATCGGCGTAGGCCTCGGTGAGGGCGCGGTGCGCCTGCGGCAGATCGATCAGCCGCTTGCCGTACAGCCGGTGCTCCAGGCCGAATTCGGTGGCGATGCGCAGCGCCCGGTCGCCGGCGCCGAGCGAGAGCGCCGCGCAGATCGTGCGGGTGATCTGCAGGCTGCGCAGGACGGTCTCGATGCCCTCGCCCTCCTCGCCGATCAGCGCGGAGGCGGGCACGACGGCGCCGTCGAAGGCGATGCCGCTGATGTCGGCGCCGCGGATGCCGTGCGTCCTCGCCGCCGGAAGACAGGTGTAACTGCCCTCTTCCAGCTGGGACTTGTCAGCGAGGAGCAGGCTGTAGCCGCGGGTGCCGCCCGCCGGGGAGGTCCTGGCGAGGACGCAGACCAGGTCGCTGCGGGTGGCGTTGTTGATGAGCCACTTCTCGCCGTCGAGCCGGTACCCGCCGTCCACGGGGGTCGCGGTCAGCTCGCCGGAGAGCAGATCACTGCCATGAGCCCGCTCGGTCAGGCCCCAGGAGACGACGGCACCGGACGCGACCCGCGCCCCCAACTCCGCCGCCTGGTCGGCCGATCCGCCCACCCAGGTGCTCACCGCGCCCAGATACGTCTTGGTGTGCGCGATCGCCACGGTCAGATCGCGCCGGGCCACCACCCGCACCAGCTGGAGCAGATCCTCATAGCTGTGCAGGGCGCCGCCGTGCCGGGCGGGGACGTAGTGCGCGGGCAGGTCCAGCGCGTCGAGCCTGCGCACCGCTTCCGCGGGGAACGCCTCCGCGGCGTCGAGTTCGCGCAGCCGGGCCGCGAAGAACGGCAGGTCCCTGCGGGCGGGATGGCCCAGGGCCCGGTCGAAGCCGCCGGCCCGGTCGTACGGCGCGTACCGCCGCGGGGGTGCGAGTTGAGGTTCCGTCACGACTCCACCTGAATCTGAGAATGCGAGCACTCCGGGATTTCTGAATGGCCCCAGTCTTGGTCACCGGACAGAGCGCTGTCGCAGGATCTCGGTGTCAGGATGCTGCGGCTGCATCTGCCTGCCAGCGCTGAACCCGTTACCTCCTCCAAAGGCGAACTAGTGTCTCCACTGCACGCCTAACAGGTGGAAGGGAATCCATGCCGAAAACATTTGATTCGGGGATTCTGGGGACGATCGGCAAGACGCCTCTGGTGAAACTGGAGAGAGTGTTCCCCGGGGAGCACTCACAATTCTTTGCCAAGATCGAGCGGTTCAACCCAGGTGGCAGCATCAAGGACCGAAGCGGCCTCAACATGCTTCTCGAGGCGCTGCGCACCGGCAAGATAACGCCGGGGCGTTCGGTGGTCGTGGAATCGAGCTCAGGAAATCTGGCGGTCGGCCTCGCGCAGATCTGCCGGTACTTCGATCTGCGGTTCATCTGTGTGGTCGACGCCAAGACCACGGAGCAGAACCTGGCCATCATGCGGGCCTACGGGGCCGAGGTCGAGGTGGTCGACAAGCGGGATCCGGCGACCGGCGAGTTCCTGCCGGTGCGGCTGCGCAGGGTGCGCGAGCTCGTGGCGAGCATCCCGCACGCGTACTCGCCCGACCAGTACGCGAACCTGTCCAATCCGCAGGCGCACGAGCGGACGATGCGGGAGATCGTGGAGGCGCTCGACGGGCGGCTCGACTACCTCTTCTGCTCGGTCAGCACCTTCGGCACGCTGCGCGGCTGCGCGGACCACCTCCGCAAGGAGGGGCTGCGCACCAAGGTCGTGGCGGTCGACGCGCAGGGCAGCGCCATCTTCGGCCAGCTGCCCACCCGCCGGCTCATCCCCGGCCACGGCGCCTCCGTCGTGCCGGCCCTGATGGACCCGTCCGCGGCCGACGAGGTGGTGCATGTCTCCGACCTCGACTGTGTGGTGGCCTGCCGCCGCCTGGTGGCCCGCGAGGCGATCCTGGCCGGCGGTTCGTCCGGGGCGACACTCGCCGCGGCGGAGCGGATGCTGCCGCGCATTCCGGCCGGTTCGGTCAGCGCGCTGATATTCCCCGACGGCGGCGACCGCTATCTCAACACCGTCTATTCCGACGACTGGGTGCACGAACACTTCGGTGAAGTGTCGCATCTTTGGAAGGACTGAAACGCCCGATGCTCGTACTGCGCAAGGCAGACGTAGAGAAGATGCTCAGCGGAAGGGAGAAGGAACACATAGAACTGGTCAGGCAGACCTATGCACTGCACGACCGGGGCGCCACCGCCGTTCCGCACTCCATCTTCCTGCGCTTTCCCGACCAGCCCGCGAACCGCATCATCGGACTCCCGTCCTATCGCGGCGGCGAGAGCCCGGCCGCGGGACTCAAGTGGATTTCCTCGTTCCCCGCGAACATTCACTCCGGAATCCCGCGCGCCAGTGCCGTGATGGTGCTCAATTCGCTGCGCACCGGACACCCCGAGGCGCTGCTCGAAGCGTCTTTGATCTCGGCCGCGCGGACCGCGGCCAGCGCGGCCCTCGCCGCCGACATGCTCACCGAGGGGCGCCGTCCGAAGGGCGTCTCCCTCATCGGCTGCGGCGTCATCAACCTGGAGATCCTGCGCTATCTGAAGGCCGCGATCGACACGCTCGGCGAGGTGACGGTCCACGACACCTCGCGGGCCCGTGCCGAGGAGTTCGCCCGCGCCTGCAAGGAGATCCTGCCGGACGCCGTGATCCAGCTCGCCGACAGCCTCGACGACGCCCTGGCCGCCCAGCGGCTCGTCTCGTTCGCCACGAACGCGGGCGAGCCGCACGCGGACCTCACGGCCGCCGAGCCCGGCACCGTGGTCCTGCACATCTCGCTGCGGGACATCGACCCGCTCTCCATCAACGGCGCGCACAACATCGTCGACGACGCGGACCACGTGTGCCGCGAGCGCACGTCGCTGCACCTGACCGAGCAGATCACCGGCGGCCGCGCCTTCATCGACGCGTCGATCGGCCAGCTCATCAACGGCACGGTCGCGTTCACGCCCGACCCGGACAAGGTCACCGTCTACTCGCCGTTCGGCCTCGGCGTCCTCGACCTGGCCCTCGCCGTCGACGTGCAGGCCGGCGCCCGCGAGCTCGGCATCGGCGTGGAGGTCACGGACTTCCTGTCCTGACCCGGCCCCCTTCCGTCATCCCTTCCGTACGTCTCCGAGGAGAACCATGTCCAGCCAGTCCGCCACCCCCGCCCAGCGCGTCGTCCTGAACGCCGAGGAGCAGTACTCGATCTGGCCCGCCGACCGTGAACTGCCCGCGGGGTGGACCGCCGAGGGCACCGAGGGCACCCGCGAGGAGTGCCTGGCCCGCATCAACGAGGTGTGGACCGACATGCGTCCGCTGAGCCTGCGCCGCCGCATGGAGGGCGCCGCTGCCTGAACCCCCGTCGCCTGAACGGCATGTCCACGCACCGTCCAGTACGTCAGGTCATTGAAGGAGCACCTGTTGAACGCCGCACAGTTGCCGGGGGAACCCCTGAGCGGAACTGTCCCGCCCACCCTGCCCGCGCTCTTCACCGCGCAGGCGGACCGCACGCCCGACGCGGCTGCCGTTCTGGACGGCCCACGCACGCTGACCTACCGGGACCTGGCCCGCGCCGCCGAGCGCACGGCGCGCTTCCTGCGCTCGCAGGGCGTGGGCCCGGGTTCCCTGGTCGGGGTGTGCCTGCCCCGGGGCGCCGAGCTGATCGCCGCCCTCCTCGGGGTGTGGCAGGCGGGGGCGGCCTATCTGCCGCTCGACGTCGGCCACCCGCACGAACGTCTCAGATCCCTGATCACCCAGGCCGGTGCCGACCTCGTGGTCACCACCGGCGCGCTGCGCGGGCCGCTCGGGGAGGACGGCCCGCGCGCGGTGACCACCGAGGAACTGTCCGCCGCCGACGAAGGGGCCGAGGCCGGCCCGGCCGACACGGTCACGGTCGACCCGTCCTCGCTCGCGTACACCATCTTCACGTCCGGCTCCACGGGGGCGCCCAAGGGCGTCCAGATCACCCACGAGGGCATCGCGGGCCGTATCGCCTGGGCCGTGCGCGCACAGCGCATCGCCGCCGGTGACCGGGTCCTGTTCAAGACGTCCGTCGGCTTCGACGCGGCGGGCTGGGAGATCTTCGCGCCGCTGGTCAGCGGGGCGAGCGTCGTCATCGCGCCGGACGGCACCGAGAAGGACGCCGCCGCCCTGCTGACGGCCGTCGCCGCCGGCGGTGTCACCGTCCTCCAGGTGGTGCCGTCCGTACTGCGCCTCCTGGTCGAGGAACCGTCGTGGGAGGGCTGCGGCGCGCTGCGCCTGCTCTGCTCGGCGGGCGAGCCGCTGCACGCCGAACTGGTCCAGCGGGTGCGGGCGTTGACCGGCCTTGCCGTGGAGGTCTGGAACACGTACGGCCCCACCGAGTGCTCGATCGACGTCACCGCCCATCGTGCCGACCCGGCGCAGACGGCGGGCCCCGTGCCGATCGGCCGGCCGCTGACCGGGATGCGGGTGCTCGTCCTCGCCGCGGACGGCAGCCTCGCGCCCAAGGGCGTCACCGGCGAGCTGTACGCGGGCGGCGCGGGCGTCGCCCGGGGCTACGCGGGCCGCCCCGACCTCACGGCGGAGCGCTTCGTGCCCGACCCCTACGGTCCGCCCGGCGCCCGCCTGTACCGCACCGGCGACCTGGTCCGCTGGAACGCGGCCGGCCTCCTGGAGTACCAGGGCCGCGCCGACGGACAGCTCAAGGTCAACGGCGTGCGCATCGAGCCCGGCGAGATCGAGGCCCAGCTCACCTCCCACCCCGAGGTCATCGGCGCGGCCGTCGTCGCGTTCCGCCCGGACGGCGAAGAGCACCGCATCGGCGCCGCGGTCACCACGCGCGGCGAGCTGACCCCGAGCGACCTGCGCAGGTTCCTGCGCACCCGGCTGCCCGACAGCCATGTCCCGTCCCTGTTCCGCACGTTCGACGAGCTGCCGCTGACGCCGAACGGCAAGATCGACCGCAAGGCCCTGGCCGCCGCCCTGGAGGAGGGCGACGACCTCACCGGACAGGGCGCCTACGTCGCCCCGCGCAACGCCGCCGAGGAGAAGGTCGCCGAGGTGTGGGCGACCCTGCTCGGCCGCGAGAAGATCAGCGCCACCGACGACTTCTTCGCCCTGGGCGGCACCTCCCTCCAGCTCACCCGGCTCGCGGCCCGGCTGCGCGCCACCGGTGTCACCCTGTCGATGCGCGGCCTGTTCAGCGCCACCACGGTGGCGGCGCAGGCCGAGCTGCTGGGCGCGCAGGACGGCGACAGCGCCCCGATCCCGGCGGTCGACCGCGCGGGCCGGCTGCCGCTGTCGTCGGGGCAGCGCAGGCTGTGGTTCCTGGACCGGATGAACCCCGGCAGCCGCGAGTGGGTCGCCCCGCTGATCCTGCGGCTGCCCGCCGCGACCACGCCGGACGAGCTCGGGTCCGCGCTGACCGCGCTCGGCGGCCGCCACGAGGCACTGCGCACCCGGTACGCCGACGAGGGCGGCGAACCGCGCCAGGTGATCGGTGCCGCGCACCCGGTGGAACTCCGGGTCGTCGACACCGGGCGCGAGCAGCTCGCCGAGCGCTTCGAGGAGCAGTTCGCGCGGGGCTTCGACCTGGCCACCGGGCCGCTGTGGCGGGCCCTGCTCGCCCGGATCCCCGGCGAGGACCACGTCCTGCTCGTCACCCTGCACCACATCGCCTGCGACGGCTGGTCCACGGTCGTCCTGGAGCGCGAGCTGCAGGAGCTGTGCGCCGCCGCCCGCGAGGGCCGCGAGCCCCAACTCCCGCCCGTCGCGGTGCAGTACGCGGATTACGCGGCCTGGCAGGCGGGGCGCCAGACCGAGGAGTTCGTCGCGGGCGAGCTGGCCCACTGGAGCGCCGCCCTCGACGGCATCGCCCCGCTGGACCTGCCCGCCGACCGTCCCCGGCCCGCCGAGCGCGACCCGCGCGGCGCGGTCGTGCCGGTCCGCGTCGAGCCGGAACTCGCCGCCGCGGTCGAGGAGTTGAGCCGCCGCAACGCCGCCACCCCGTTCATGACCCTGCTCACCGCGTTCGCGACGGTCCTGGCGCGCCAGACCGGGCGCTGGGACGTGCCCGTCGGCACGCCGGTCGCGGGCCGCACCCGTCAGGAGCTGTCCGGCACGGTCGGCTTCTTCCTCAACTCCCTCGTCGTGCGCTGCGGTCTGGGCGCCGAGCTGAGCTTCGAGGAGGCGCTGGGCCGGGTGCGGGCCGCGGCGACCGCCGCCTTCGCCCACCAGGAACTGCCCTTCGACCGCCTGGTCGACGAGGTGCAGCCGGAGCGCGACCTGTCGCGCACCCCGCTGTACCAGGTCGCCTTCGACATGCACAGCGAGGGCGTCACCAGCATCGCCACCGACGCCGCGGACCTGCGCGCCTTCGCCGAGGCGTGGACGGTCGCCAAGACGGACCTGTCGGTCTTCATCGGGCGCTCGGCGGACGGCTCCCTGGAGGGCGTCCTCGAGTACGCGGTCTCGCTCTTCGACGAGGCGACCGTGGTGCGGGTGCGGGAGCAGTTCATCCGCCTCCTCGAGGAGGTCACCGTCGACCCGTCGGCGCGCCTGGCCGAGGTGCCGCTGCTGTCCGACGCGGAACAGCGCCTGATCCGTACGGAGTGGAACGCGAGCGCCGCCGACTTCGGTGACGCGACCGTGTGCGCCCGCTTCGAGGAGCAGGCCGCCCGGACACCGGAGGCGCCCGCGATCGGCTTCGCCGGTGACATCGTCACGTACGCCCAGCTGGACGCCCGCGCCAACCAGATCGCCCATCACCTGCGTGCCTCGGGCGTGGGCCCCGGTGCCGTCGCCGGCGTCCTCCTCGACCGCGGCCCGAACCTGGTCGCGAGCCTCCTCGGTGTCTGGAAGGCGGGCGCGGCGTACGTGCCGATCGATCCGTCGTACCCGGCCGAGCGCATCGCCTCCATGCTGGACAGTGCGGGCGCGGCCACGGCCCTCACGCACTCCGCCTACGCCGACCGCTTCGGCGACGGCGTCGACCTGGTCCTGGTGGACCTGCACGGGTCCGCGATCGATGCCCGGCCGCGGACCGCGCTGCCGCGCACGGACGACGGCGACGCCCTGGCGTACGTCATCTTCACGTCGGGCTCGACGGGCCGGCCGAAGGGCGTCGCGATCCCGCACCGGGGCCTGGCCAACCATGTCGCCTGGGCCGCCCGGGACCTGGCCTCCCGCGGCACCCGCGGCGCGCCGCTGTTCTCGTCGGTCGCCTTCGACCTGGTCGTCCCCAACCTGTGGGCGCCGCTCGTCACGGGACAGCGGGTGCACACCATCGCGCAGGACACCGACACCGCCGACCTGGCGCGGGAGCTGGTGGCCGCCGGCCCGTTCAGCTTCATCAAACTGACGCCCGGACACCTGGAAGTACTGGCGGCCCGGCTGACCGCCGACGAGGCCGCGCACCTCGCGCCGGTGCTGGTGGTCGCGGGCGAGGCCCTCACCCGTACGACGGTCGAGCGGTGGCGGGCACTGGCCCCGGACACCGATCTCGTCAACGAGTACGGGCCGACCGAGGCCTCCGTCGGCACCTGTGTCTTCCCCGTGCCGGACGACGAGGCCGGCGAGGTCATGCCGATCGGGCGGCCGCTGCCGAACATGACCATGTACGTCCTCGACGCCCGGCTCGCGCTCGCGCCCATCGGCGTGCCGGGTGAGCTGTACGTCGGCGGCACCGGTGTGGCGCGCGGGTACGCGGGTCGCCCCGACCTGACGGCCGAGCGTTTCGTGCCCGACCCGTACGGGCCCGCGGGCGCGCGCCTGTATCGCACCGGCGACCTCGCCCGTACCCGCCCCGACGGCGCCGTGGAGTTCCTCGGCCGCCTCGACGACCAGGTGAAGATCCGTGGCTATCGCATCGAACCCGGCGAGATCCAGACCGTCGTCGCCGAGCACCCGGCGGTTCGTGAAGCGGTCGTGGTGGCGCGTCAAACGCCGGCTGGCGACCAGCAGCTCGTCGCCTACTACGTCCCGCGCGAGGACGCGGACGTGACCCCGGCCGAGGACCTCACCGCGCACTGCGCCGCCCGGCTGCCCCCCTACATGCACCCCGACCACTACGTCCCGCTGGCCGAGATCCCCCTCAACGCCAACGGCAAGACCGACAGGCGCGCCCTGCCCTCGCCGGACGCCTCCGACGCGGCGGCCCCGGCCGGCCGGATCGCCCCGCGCACACCCACCGAGGAGCGCATCGCGGAGATCTGGACCGAGCTTCTCTCGGTCGAGCCCGGCGTGACGGACAGCTTCTTCCACTCCGGTGGCAACTCGATCCTCGCCATCCGCCTGATCTCGCGCATCCAGGAGGAGTTCGACATCGACTTCACGGTGCGCGCCGTGTTCGAGGGCCCGACGGTCGCCCAGCTCGCCGTCGCCGTGGAGGACGCCGTCCGCGCGGAGATCGAAGCGGGCCTCGACGAGGAGGAACTGCCCGTGCCCTCGGGCCCGGAGGACCTCGACGACCCGTCGGAATCCGAGGACCCGTCCGGCCTGGCCGATCCCTCCGACCCCGAGGACCTGGTGGATCCCGATGATCCGTCCGGGTTCTCCGGACGGCCCGCCGGTCTCGACGAGCCGTCCGGCCTCGCCGCCCCGTCCGCCCTGCCCAGCCAAGCGATCAACGGCCTCGCGCCGGTGAAGGAGTTCACAGCATGAGCACCGGTGCCACCACGCCCCCGGGCACGGACACGGACGCCGCGCGCGACAAGCTCGTCGAGCAGCGGCTCGCCGGGCGACGCCGCGGGCGCAGAACAGGGATACCCAAGGCGGACCGGACCGCTCCGCTGCGCCTGTCGTACGGGCAGGAGCAGATGTGGTTCCTCAACCGCCTCGACCCCGACAGCACCCAGTACCTCGTCCCGCTCCTCGTCCGGCTGACCGGGCCCCTGGACGCCACCGCCCTGGCCGGCGCCTGGCAGCGGCTCACCGACCGGCACGAGATCCTGCGCACCCGCTACGCCCTGCACGGCGAGGAGCCGGTGCAGATCGTCTCCGCCCGCGAGCGGGTCACCCTGCCCGTCGAGGACCTCACGCCACTGCCCCGTGGCCGGCGCGAGGAGCGCGTCCGGGCGATCGTCACCGACGAGCTGTTCGTACCGTTCGACCTGGAGCGCGACCTGCCGGTGCGGGCCCGCCTCGTCCGGCTCGACGACGAGGAGCACGTGCTCGCCGTCGTCTTCCATCACATCGCCTGCGACGCCTGGTCCACCGAGGTCGTCGGCCGCGAACTCAGCGCCCTGTACACCGCCCTCGCCCGCGGCGAGGAGCCCGACCTGCCCGAGGTCGCCGTCCAGTACGCCGACTTCGCGGCCTGGCAGCGCGCCGAGATGTCCGGCGCCACCCTGGAGCGGCACCTCGACCACTGGAAGGGCGAGCTCGCGGGTCTCACCCCGATCGAGCTGCCCACGGACCGGCCGCGCAAGAGTGTCCGGGACGCCACGGGTGACACGGTCGCCTTCTCCGTACCCGCCGAACTCGCCGACCGTCTGGCCACGTTCGCCCGGGAGCGGGCCGCCACTCCGTTCATGGTCGTGCTCGCCGCGTTCCAGAGCCTGCTGGCCCGCCACACCGGCTCCGCCGATGTCACCGTGGGCACCGTGGTGTCCGGCCGCGGCCGCCCCGAGCTGCAGGGCATGCTCGGCTACGGCATCAACACCCTGGCGCTGCGCGGCAGATGGGACAGCGGCACCTCCTTCGGGGAGCTCGTCGCCGCCACCAAGGACACCGTCCTCGGTGCCTTCGACCACCAGGGCGTGCCGTTCGCCCGGCTGATCGACGCCGTGCAGCCCGAGCGCGACCTGTCCCGCAACCCCCTCTTCGACGTCGCCCTGACCATGCACGGCGAGCGGACCGGCTCCTTCGCCCTCCCGGGCGTCGTCGCCGAGCCGTTCCACGCCGAGGGCAACGCCGCCAAGTACGACCTCGACCTCCAGCTGCGCCAGGACGCCGACGGCACCCTGCACGGCCACCTGGAGTACGCCGTCGAGCTGTTCGACCGCTCCACCGCCGAGCGGCTGACCGGACACCTGGTCCGGCTGCTCGACGCGGCGACCGCCGACCCGGACGCCGACCTCGACCGGCTCTCCTTCCTCGGCGCGGACGAGGTCCGGCTGCTCACCCAGGGCGCGGCCGTCACCGGCGAGGTGACACGGACCGTGCACCGGGCCTTCGAGGAGCAGGCGGCCCGCACCCCGGACGCCGTCGCCGTGCACGTCGCCGGCGAGGAACTCACGTACGCCGAGCTCAACGAGCGCGCCAACCGCGTCGCCCACCACCTCATCGGCCTCGGCGTCGGCCAGGAGACCCTGGTCGGCGTCTGCCTGGAGCGCGGCACCGACCTGATGCCGGCCCTGCTCGGCGTGCTCAAGGCGGGCGGCGCCTATCTGCCGCTCGACCCCTCGCAGCCCGCCGACCGCATCGGCTACATGCTCGACGACGCCGGCGCCCCGGTCGTGGTGACCGAGCGCGCCCACGCGGAGCTGCTGTCCGGCCTGCACGACGGGCCGCTCCTCGTCCTCGACACGGCGGAGGGCCGCGCCGCCCTCGCCGCCGAGCCGGCCGGTGACCCGGCCGCGCGCACCGACGCCGACAGCCTGATCTACGTCATCTACACCTCGGGCTCCACGGGCCGCCCCAAGGGGGTCGGCCTCACCCACGCCAATGTGCACCGCCTGTTCACGGTCACCGCACGGCAGACGGAGTTCCGCACCGACGACGTGTGGACGCTGTTCCACTCCTACGCCTTCGACTTCTCCGTGTGGGAGATGTGGGGCGCGCTGCTGCACGGCGGCCGCCTCGTCGTCGTGCCGAAGGAGGTGTCGCGCGACCCGTCCGCCTTCCTCGACCTGCTGGTCGAGCAGCGGGTGACCGTGCTCAACCAGACGCCGTCCGCGTTCCGCGCCCTGGTCACCGCCGCCCGCGAGGGCGACCCGCGCGTCGACGCACTGGCCCTGCGCACCGTGGTGTTCGGCGGCGAGAAGCTGGAGGTCGCCGATCTGCGGCCGTGGGCCGCCCGGCTGGGCCTGAGCGCCCCGACGCTCGTCAACATGTACGGCATCACGGAGACCACCGTGCACGTCACGTACTACGTCCTCGACGAGGACGACCTGGCGCAGGGTTCCGTCAGCCCCGTCGGCGTGCCCCTCGACGACCTCGCCGTCCGCATCCTCGACGCGCACGGCAACCTGGCGCCGATCGGGGTGCCCGGCGAGATCCACGTCGCGGGCCGCGGGGTCGCCCGCGGCTACCTGGGCCGCCCCGCGCTGACCGCCGAACGGTTCGTGCCGGACGAGTTCGGTGCGCCGGGCGACCGCCTCTACCGCAGCGGCGACGTCGCGCGGCGCCTGGCCGACGGCAGCCTGGAGTTCCTCGGCCGCAACGACGCCCAGGTCAAGATCCGCGGCTTCCGTATCGAGCTCGGCGAGATCAACGCCGCGCTCACCGGGCAGGACGGCGTGCGCGACGCCGTCGTCCTGGTCAGGGAGGACACCCCGGGCGACAAGCAGCTCGTCGCCTACGTGGTCCCCGCCGACGGCGCCGCCGCCGCGGACACCGCCGGCCTGCGCGCCGCGCTCGCCCGCGACCTGCCCGAGTACATGATCCCGGCGACGTTCGTCACCCTCGGCGCGCTCCCGCTGACCGTCAACGGCAAGCTCGACACCAAGGCCCTGCCCGCGCCCGCCGCGCGCGTCGCCGGAGCCGAGTACACCGCACCGCGCACCGATCTGGAGCAGCGCACCGCCGCGATCTGGGGCGAGGTCCTCGGTGTCGCCGAGGTCGGCGTCCACGACAGCTTCTTCGACCTCGGCGGGCATTCGCTGCGCGCCATCAACCTGGCGGGCCGGCTGCGGGAGGCCGGGCTCGACGTCAGCGTCCGCGACCTGTTCGAGCACCGCACCGTGGCCCTGCTGTGCGAGCAGCTCGCCGACCGGGCGCCGGTCACCGCGACGCACGGCGTGCGCCCCTTCGCGCTCGTCACCGACGAGGACCGGGCCCGGCTGCCCGAGGGCCTCGCCGACGCCTACCCCATGTCGCAGGTCCAGCTCGGCATGGTCGTCGAGATGCTCAGCGACAGCGCCCGCCACCCGTACCACAACGTCACCTCCTTCCGGATCCCCGACAGCCGCTCCTTCGACGTCGAGGCGCTGCGCGCGTCGGTCGCCTCGGCCGTCGCCCGGCACGAGGTACTGCGCACCTCCTTCGACCTCAACTCCTATGCCGTACCGATGCAGTTGGTGCACGAGAACGTCGAACTGCCGGTGCAGGCACGCGATCTGCGCGGCCTGGACGACGAGGCGGTGCGGGACGCGCTGCGCGCCTTCACCGAGGAGGAGCGCTCGCGGCTGATCCCGCTGGACAGCGCACCCCAGCTGCGTCTGTACGGCACCGCCTGCGACGACGGCAGCTGGTGGCTGACGATCACCGAGTGCCACGCGATCCTCGACGGCTGGAGCCACCACTCCCTCCTGATGGAGATCGTCGAGGGCTACCACCGGGCCCGCGACGGGCAGCCGGTGGACGCCCCGGCCGCGCCCGCCGTGCGGTTCGCGGACTTCATCGCCGCCGAGGTCGCCTCGCGCGAGACCGGCGACGACCGCGCCTACTGGACCGGCATCATCGAGGGCCATGCGCCGTTCGCGCTCCCCGAGGCCTGGGCCGGCGACGGCGTCGCGGGCGCCCCGCACCGCGTCAAGGTCCCCTTCCACGACCTGGAGGACGGGCTCCGCGCCCTGGCGTCCACGGCCGGGGTGTCCCTCAAGAGCGTCCTGCACGCCGCCCACCTGAAGGTGCTGAGCACGGTCACCGGCGACGAGCGCTTCTTCACCGGCCTGGTGTGCAACGCCCGTCCCGAGGCCCTCGGCGCCGACGGCCTGTACGGCATGCACCTCAACACGCTGCCGTTCGCCTTCGACGGCGCCCCGGACACCTGGCGCGACCTCGTGCGACAGGTCTTCGAGCGCGAGGTCGAGCTGTGGCCGCACCGCGGCTACCCGATGCCCGACATCCAGCGGGAGGCCGAATCCGGCGCGGCCGGTCAGCGTCTGGTCTCCGTGCGCTTCAGCTACCACGACTTCGACCAGGTCGACCGCGCACAGGTCGACTACCTGGCGAGCATCGACGACAGCCCCACCGAGTTCCCGCTCGGCGTCTCGGCCCGCCTGGGCCACCTCTTCCTGACGGGCGGCCGCAAGCACGTCTCCGCGCAGGCCCTGGAGCGCCTCGCGGGCACGCTGCGCGAGGTCCTCGTGGCGATGGCCACGGACCCGGACGGCGACGCCCGGGCCTCGTACCTCCCGGACGCGACACGGAAGGTGCTCCGTCAGCAGGGCACGGGCGAGAGCGCCGACTTCGGTGACGCGACCGCGTGCGCCCGCTTCGAGGAGCAGGCCGCCCGCACACCGGACGCGCCCGCCGTGTCACTCGGCTCGACGACATGGACGTACGCGGAACTCGACGCCCGCGCCAACCGGATCGCCCATCACCTGCGTGCCTCGGGCGTGGGCCCCGGTGCCGTCACCGGTGTGCTCCTCGACCGCGGCCCGGACCTGGTCGCGAGCCTGCTGGGCGTGTGGAAGGCGGGCGCGGCGTACGTGCCGATCGATCCGTCGTACCCGGCCGAGCGCATCGCCTCCATGCTGGACAGCGCGGGCGCGGCCACGGCCCTCACGCACTCCGCCTACACCGACCGCTTCGGCGACGGCATCGGCGTACTGGCCCTGGACCGGGACGAGTCGGCGGTCGCCACCCGCCCCGCGACGCGCATCGAGCGCACGGACGACACCGACACCCTCGCCTATGTCATCTTCACGTCGGGCTCGACGGGCCGGCCGAAGGGCGTCGCGGTGACACATCGCGGCCTGGCCAACCATGTCGCCTGGGCCGCCCGGGACCTGGCCTCCCGTGGCACGACCGGCGCGCCGCTGTTCTCGTCGGTCGCCTTCGACCTGGTCGTCCCCAACCTGTGGGCGCCGCTCGTCACGGGACAGCGGGTGCACACCATCGCGCAGGACACCGACACCGCCGACCTGGCGCGGGAGCTGGTGGCCGCCGGCCCGTTCAGCTTCATCAAGCTGACGCCGGGGCACGTCGACGTGCTTGCCTCGCAGCTGACACCGGAGGAGGCCGCCGCGCTCGCGCCGGTGCTGGTGATCGCCGGTGAGGCCCTCACCCGTACGACCGTGGAGCGGTGGCGGGCGCTGGCCCCGGACACCGATCTCGTCAACGAGTACGGGCCGACCGAGGCCTCCGTCGGCACCTGTGTCTTCCCCGTGCCGTCCGGCGAGTCCGGCGAGGTCATGCCGATCGGGCGGCCGCTGCCGAACATGACCATGTACGTCCTGGACGCGCGGCTCGACCAGGTCGCGGTGGGTGTACCGGGTGAGCTGTACGTCGGCGGCACCGGTGTGGCGCGCGGGTACGCGGGCCGCCCCGACCTGACGGCCGAGCGTTTCGTGCCCGACCCGTACGGGCCCGCGGGCGCGCGCCTGTATCGCACCGGCGACCTCGCCCGTACCCGCCCCGACGGCGCCGTGGAGTTCCTCGGCCGCCTCGACGACCAGGTGAAGATCCGTGGCTATCGCATCGAACCCGGCGAGATCCAGACCGTCGTCGCCGAGCACCCGGCGGTGCGCGAGGCGGTCGTCGTCCCGCACGAGACGACGACCGGCGACATCCAGCTCGTCGCGTACTACGTCCCGTCCGGCGCGGACACGTCCGTGGCGGAGCTCGCCGAGCACACGGCCGCCCGGCTGCCCGACTACATGATCCCGGCGACCTACATCGCCCTCGACGAGATCCCCCTCAACGCCAACGGCAAGACCGACAGGCGCGCCCTGCCCTCGCCGGACGACACCGACCTCGCGAGCGGTACGCCCCACGTCGCGCCCCGCACCATCACCGAGGCACAGGTCGCCGCGATCTGGGCGCAGGTCCTCGGCCTGGAGCGGGTCGGCGTCCTGGACGGCTTCTTCGACCTGGGCGGGCACTCCATCCGCGCGGTCGCCCTGGTGGGCGCCCTGCGCGCGGCCGGGTTCGACGTCGGCGTGCGGGAGGTCTTCGAGTACCGCACGGTCGCCGAGCTGAGCGAGTTCCTCACCGGGCGCCCGGCGCCGGCCGAGACCGCCCCGCCGGTCGAGCCGTTCGCGCTGCTCGCCGACGAGGACCGCGCGCGCCTGCCCGAGGGCGTCGTGGACGCGTACCCGATGTCGCAGGTCCAGCTCGGGATGCTCGTGGAGATGCTGGCCGACGACGAGAAGCGGGTCTATCTCAACGTCGCGTCGTTCCGCATCACCGACGGCACCCCGTTCGACGCGGACGCCCTGCGCGGCGCCCTCGACGTGGTCACCGGGCGGCACGAGATGCTGCGCACCTCCTTCGACCTGGACGCCTTCACCGCGCCGCTCCAGATCGTCCACCCGACGGCCCGGATCCCGCTGGCGGTCGAGGACCTGCGCCGGCTGTCCGACGGTGCCCGCGAGCTGCGCGTGCGGGACATCATGGGCGAGGAGCGGACCCGGGGTCTCGACCTCGCGGCCGCGCCCCTGCTGCGCATGACCGCACAGGTGGAGGCCGACGACTCCTGGCGCCTCGTCGTCACCGTCTCCCACGCCATCACCGAGGGCTGGAGCCACCGTGCCCTCCTGATGGAACTCCTCGACGTCTACCGCGCCCTGCGCGAGGGCCCCGCCCCGGCGCCCGTCGAGGCACCGCCCGTGCGCTACGCCGACTTCATCGCGGCCGAACTGGCCTCCCTGGACTCGGCGGACGACCGGCAGTACTGGCAGGACGTCATCGGCCGGTACGCACCGTTCGCGCTGCCCGCCGGCTGGGCCGGCGACACCGCGGAGCCGGCCGAGAAGTACCGGCTCGCCGTGCCCGTGCACGACCTGGAGCCGCGGCTGCGCGCCCTCGCCACCCAGGCGCAGGTGTCGTTCAAGAGCGTGCTGCTCGCCGCGCACCTGAAGGTGATGAGCACCCTCACCGAGGAGGACGGCTTCTTCAGCGGCCTGGTGTGCAGCGCCCGCCCCGAGTCACCCGGCGCGGAACGCGTCTACGGCATGTACCTCAACACCCTGCCGTTCGCCTTCGACCGCACCGCGGGCACCTGGACGGACCTGGTGCGCCAGGTCTTCGCCCGCGAGGCCGAGGTCTGGGACCGCCGGCGCTTCCCGATGCCCGTCATCCAGCGGGACGCGGGCACCGGACGCCTGCTCCGGGTCCGGTTCAGCTACCAGGACTTCGACCACGTCGACGACAAGCTCGTCGACGCCGGGGCCAGCGGCGGCGAGGGCGGCACCGAGTTCGCGCTCGCGGTCTCCGCCGTCTCCGGGCACCTGCTGCTGACCACCCACACCCACGCCCTGGCCCGCGCGCAGGGCGAGCGTCTGACCGCCCTGTACCGGCAGGTCCTGGAGTCCATGGCCGCAGACCCGCGGGGCAGCGCCCAGGACACCCACCTGCCCGCAGCGGAACAGGAGTGGCTGCTCGCCCAGAACGACACCGCCCGGGACTTCCCGGACCTCACCGTCCTGCAGCGCTTCGAGGAACGGGCCGCCCGCACTCCCGACGCCCCCGCCGTACGGCACGGCGACGCCACCGTCTCGTACGCCGAACTCGACGCCAGGGCCACGCGGTTCGCGTACCGGCTGCGCGCGGCGGGCGTCGGCGCCGAGTCCACGGTCGGCGTGCTGCTCGACCGCGGCCCGGACCTGCTCGCCACCCTGCTCGCGGTGTGGAAGGCGGGCGGCGCCTATGTGCCGATCGACCCGTCGTACCCGGCCGAGCGCATCGCCGCCATGTGCGACAGCGCGGCCGCCACGCTCGCCGTGACGCAGGAGGACCGCGCGGACCGCTTCCCCGGCACCGTGCCGGTCCTGGACGTCGCCGAACTCGCCGACAACAGAGGCGAGTTCGGGGCCGTGGCCCGCGTCGACGACCCGGAGCGGCTCGCCTACGTCATCTTCACCTCCGGCTCCACCGGGCGGCCCAAGGGCGTCCAGGTCCCGCACCGGGGCCTCGCCAACCATGTGGCCTGGGCGGCGGACGAGCTCGCCGCGCGGGGCACGGGCGGCGCGCCGCTGTTCTCCTCGGTCGCCTTCGACCTGGTCGTCCCCAACCTGTGGGGACCGCTCGTCACCGGTCAGACCGTGCACATCGTGGCGCAGGACACGCTGCCCGCCGACCTGCCGGCCGCGCTGCTCGACGGCGGCCCGTACAGCTTCATCAAGCTGACCCCGGGCCACCTCGACATCCTCACCGAGCAGCTCACCACCGAGCAGGTCGACCGGCTGAGCCGGGTCTACGTCGTCGCGGGCGAGGCCCTGCCGGGCAGCACCGCGAACCGCTCGCTCGAAGTGCTCGGCTCCGGCCGCATGATCAACGAGTACGGCCCGACCGAGGCGTCCGTCGGCTCGACCGTCCACCCCGTCACGGACCACGTCGCCCTCGACGTCGTCCCCATCGGGCGGGCGCTGCCGAACATGACGACGTACGTCCTCGACGCGGCGATGCGGCCGGTGCCGGCCGGCGTCCTCGGCGAGCTGTACGTCGGCGGCACGGGTGTGGCGCGCGGGTACGCGGGCCGCCCCGACCTGACGGCCGAGCGTTTCGTGCCCGACCCGTACGGGCCCGCGGGCGCGCGGCTCTACCGCACCGGCGACCGGGTACGGCTGCTCGCGGACGGGAACATCGAGTTCCTCGGCCGCCTCGACGACCAGGTGAAGATCCGCGGCTACCGCGTCGAACTCGGCGAGGTGCAGGCCGTGCTGGCGGCCCACCCGGCCGTCCGGGACGCGGTCGTCGCGGTCCACGAGCCGACCCCCGGCGACAAGCGCCTCGTCGCCCACCTCGTGCCCGCCGAAGGACAGCGGCTCCCGGACGCCTCGGCCCTCGCCGACGACTGTGCCGCGCTGCTTCCCGAGTACATGGTGCCCTCGGCGTTCGTCACCCTGGAGGCCATCCCGCTCAACGCCAACGGCAAGGTCGACCGCAAGGCCCTCGCCGCCCCCGACCGCTCGGCGATGCGCTCAGGCCGCGACTTCGTGGCGCCGCGCACCGACACGGAGCGGATGCTCGCCAAGATCTGGTCCGAGGTGCTCGGTGTCGACGAGATCGGCGTGCACGACGAGTTCTTCGAGCTGGGCGGACACTCGATCCTGATGATCCAGGTGCTCGCGGCGGCCCGCCGCGAGGGCCTCGCGGTCTCGGTGTGGCGGATGTACCAGCACGGCACGCTCGTCGACCTCGCCGCGGCGATCGACGAAGACGCTGCCGCCGCCGCTGCCGAGAAGGCCGCCGAGGCCGCCGCCGCGGCGCCCGCACAGGTCGAGGTCCCGGCCGAACTGCTCGCCTCGCTCCTCGAGCGGGCCGCGGGCGGCGACGCCGGACGCCTCGCCGACGGGCCGCTCGCGCAGGTCGCGGCGCTGCTCGGGAAGGAGACCAGGACCCAGGAGACGGTCGCCCTCGACGACCTGGAGTCCCTCATGGCCGAGCACCAGGTGCCCGGCGCGAGCCTGGCCCTGCTCGGCGCCGACGGATCGGTGCGCACCCACGCGGCCGGCGTCCTGTCGGTGGACGGCGAGCAGCCGGTCACCCCGGACACCCTGTTCCAGGTCGGCTCGATCAGCAAGCACGTCACGGCGTTCGCGACGCTGCGGCTCGTGGCCGAAGGACGTATCGCCCTGGACGACCCCATCGACACGCACCTGACGTCCTGGCACCTCGACGAGCTCGACTCCGCGCCCGGCGCGGTGACGCTCCGGCATCTGCTCGGGCACACCGCCGGTCTCGCCCGGCACCGCAGCGTCGGCTTCGCGCCGGGCGGCGAAGTGCCCACGCTGAGGGACCTGCTGGAGGGGACCGGGGCCGTCTCGACGCCGCGGGTGCGGCGTCAGCTGGTGCCCGGCTCCACGTTCCGCAAGTCCAGCACCCACTACTGGGTCCTCCAGCAGCTCCTCGAGGACGTCACCGGTGAGGCGTTCCAGGGCCTCGCGCACCGCCTGGTCCTCGCGCCGCTGGGCATGACCGGCAGCAGCTTCGACCAGACCTTCCCGCGGACGGCCGGACGGCCGGTGGCGCTCGGCCACCACGTCAAGGGCGTCGCCATGGAAGGGGGCTGGCGCGAGCGCGCCCACCTCGCCGCCGCCGGACTGTGGACGACGGCCGGGGACATCGCGAAGCTCGCCCGGCAGGTGCGGGCCTCGCTCCTGGGCCACGACGGGGCCCTGCTGCCCCGCGCCGTCGCCCAGGAACTCCTCGCCACCCACCCGGGCAGCTTCTACGGGCTCGGCACCATCGTCGACGACTCCGGCAGCGACGCCGAGTTCGGGCACGGCGGCGAACCCGCCGGGTACTGGAACCTGTCGCTCTCCCACCTGGGCAGCGGTGTCGGCCTGGTCGCCCTCACCAACTCCGACAGCGGAAAGGGCGTCGTCAAGCATCTGACCGCCCGCCTCGGCAGGGCCGAAGAGACATTCGGCAAGGGCGAGTTGATGGCCGAGTGGGCAGCCGCGGGCACCGGTTCCGCCGCCCCCGCCGACCACCCGCTGCTCAGCCCCGTCGTCACCGACGAGGAGCGCGTATGACCGCATCCGGCAGCCAGACACGCCACCCGCGACCGGCCACCCCCACCCAGGAGGACCCTGTGCACCACCCCCGCACACGCCACCTCATCTCCATCGACGACCTCACCGACGACGACCTGCGCACCCTCGTGGCCGACGGCGTCGCCTTCAACCAGGCGGCCCAGGCGGCCCGGCGGACCGGGTCGGACCGCGCGGCCGGGCCTCTCCAGGACCAGGTCGTCGGCATCTACTTCAGCAAGACGTCCACCCGTACCCGTACCGCCTTCTCCAGCGGCGCCCTGCGCCTGGGCGCCTCACTGATCACCTACGGTCCGGGCGACCTCCAGCTCAACACCGGCGAGACCAGCGAGGACACCGGCGCCGTGCTCTCCCGGATGCTCGACGTCCTCGTCGCCCGTACCGCGGGCGACGAGGCGGAGATGCGGGCCTGGGCGAGCCAGCGGCGGATGTCCGTGGTCAACGCGATGAGCGCCGGCGAACACCCCACGCAGGCCCTCACCGACCTCACCACCCTGAGCCTGCGCTTCGGCCGCCTGGAAGGGCTGCGCGTCCTGTACGTGGGGGAGGGCAACAACTCGGCGTCCGCGCTCGCCCTCGCCCTCAGCCGCTTCCCCGGCACCGAGCTGGAACTGCGCACCCCGCCCGGCTACGGGCTCGACCCGGCCTACCTGGCCCGCGCCCGGGCGCACGCCGCCCGCAGCGGGGCGAGCGTGCGCGAACGGCACGACATGGAGGACCTGCCCGGCGGCTTCGACGCGATCTACACCACGCGCTGGCAGACCACGGGCACCACGAAGGCCGAACCCCACTGGCGCGACGTGTTCGCGCCGTTCCAGGTCGGCGCGCGGCTGTGGGAGGCGAGCCCCAAGGCGGTGTTCCTGCACGACCTGCCCGCGCACCGCGGCGACGAGGTCACCGCCGAGGTGCTCGACGGGCCGCACAGCATCGCCTTCGACCAGGCCGAGAACAAGATGCACAGTGCGATGGCGGTCCTGAAGTGGTGCCGAGCGGGCGGCCCGGCCGCACCGGGAGAGTGAGCGTCACCGACGACCGGACGGCCCCCGCCGACGCGCACGCGAAGGGGGCCGGCCCGGTCCCGCTGCGGCGCAACCGCGACTTCCTGATGCTGTGGTCCGGCGCCGGGCTCACCCTGCTCGGCTCCCGCGCCACCTCCGTCGCCTACCCGCTGCTGCTGATCTGGTCCACCGGATCGGCGGCAGCGGGGGCGGTGGCCGGATTCGCCGCCCAACTCCCGCAATTGATCGTGCAGTTGCCCGCGGGAGCGCTCGTCGACCGGTGGAACCGGCGGCTGACGATGCTCGTGTGCAGCGCGGGCTGCGTCCTCTCCACGGCGAGCGTGGTGGCGGCGGTCGCGGCAGGCCACGTCCACCTCGCCCACCTGGCCGCGGCCTCCTTCGTCGAGGGCTCCCTGATGGTCTGCTACCGGCTCGCCGAACGGGCCTGCGTCCGGCACGTCGTCCCGGCCGCGCAGCTGACCGCCGCGCTCTCCGGGAACGAGGCACGGGGGCGGGCCGCGGGCCTGATCGGGCAACCGCTCGGCAGCGCCGCGTTCGCCGCGGCGCGGTGGTCGCCGTTCCTGCTCGGGAGCGTCGCGCACGTGCTGTCGCTGCTCGCCGTCCTGCTGATCAAAAAGCCGTTCAGCAGCAGGCCGGCGGCGGCCCGGCGCAGGCTCGGCCCGGAGATCGCCGAAGGGCTGCGCTGGCTGTGGCGGCGGCGTTTCCTGCGCAGGATCACGCTGCTGATCTCCGGCAGCAACGTCGTCTTCCAGGCGCTCGCGCTGCTGCCCGCCTTCGTCCTGTACGAGGACGGGCTCTCCCCCGCGACGGTCGGGGTGATCGCGGCGATCAGCGGGGCGGGCGGCGCCGTCGGCGCCCTGTGCGGCGGCTGGGGCATGCGCCGGATCGGCCTGGTCGGACTGATCCGCGGGGCGCTCCTGGTGTGGGCGCTGCTCGTGCCCGCACTGGCCCTGACCCGGTCGCCGCTGCTCCTCGGGGCGCTGCTCGCCGGGATGAGCCTGGTGGGCGGCGCCGTCAACGTCGCCGGCGGCGTCCACCAGGTGCGCACCACCCCCGACGCCCTCCAGGGGCGCGTCAACAGCGCGCTCCAGCTGGCCGGTTCGGGCGCCAACGCGCTGGGCGCCCTCACCGGGGGAGTGCTCCTCGACTCCCTGGGGGCGGGCCGCACCGCCGTCCTCCTGGGCGCGGCGATGGGCGCCCTGGCGCTCGTCGCCGTGGCCTCCGCGCTCCCCCGGCTCCTCGCGGCCGAGGAACTGCGGACCCGCCAGGACCAGGACCCGGCACACGACGCACACGACGCACACGACCAAGAAACAGCCCAAGCAGAAGCACAAGCAGAAGCACAAGCAGAAGACCGAGAAGGAGAACGCACTCCATGAACGCGACCCCCAGCTGGACCCCCCTGGTCATCACCCCGCAGAGCGCCGGGGTCGAGGCCTCGGCCGCAGGGCTGCTCAAGGTGATCGGGGACACCGCCACCATCGACGACCAGCTCGTCAAGGAGAAGGCGCTGATCTTCCGCGGCTTCGGCGTCACCCAGGAGGAACTCGACCCGGTCATGGACGAGTTGCTGCCCAACCGCCTCGCCTACGTCCACGGCAACTCGCCGCGCACCAAGGTCGGCAAGAACGTCTACACCTCGACGGAGTACCCGCAGGAGTTCACCATCTCGATGCACAACGAGATGTCGTACGCCCACGCGTGGCCGGCCCGGCTGCTCTTCTTCTGCCAGAAGGCCGCCGAGACCGGTGGCGCCACCCCGGTGACGGACTCCGCGCTCTGGTTCCGGTCCCTGGACCCGGAGGTCAGGGAGGCGTTCAAGGACGGCGTCTGCTACCAGCAGAACCTCCACGACGGCTACGGCCTCGGCAAGAGCTGGCAGGACACCTTCGAGACCACCGACCGCGCCGAGGTCGAGGCCTTCCTCGGCACCACCGGCGCCCAGTGGGAGTGGAAGCCGGACGGTTCGCTGCGGGTGCGCCAGATACGGCCCGCGACCGCCCAGCACCCGGTGACCGGCGCCGAGGTGTGGTTCAACCAGTCCGACCAGTGGCACCCGGCGGGCCTCGGCGACGACACCGCCGCCGCCCTCGCCCAGATCCTGCCGCCGGAGGAACTGCCGCAGTCCGTCACGTTCGCCGACGGCACGCCCATCCCCGACGCGTACGTCCTCCAGATCCGCGACCGGGGCCTGGACGCCGCTGTCGACTGCGACTGGCGCACCGGCGATCTGATGCTCATCGACAACATGCTGGTCTCGCACGGCCGCCGGCCCTTCACCGGGACCCGCCGCGTGCTCGTCGCGATGTCCGACTGAGGCCCGGTGAGTACCGCTGAGCGCGAATACCGCGCCCTGTGCGACAGCGGCGGTGTCCACCTCTGGCAGGGCGCCACGCACGCCCCGCCGTCCGCGGCCGAGCTGCGACTGCTCTCCGCGGCCGAGCGCGAGGTGATGCGCCGCAGGTCACGCCTCGACGGCCTGCGCTACGCGGGCGCCCACATCGCCGTACGCCGGGTTCTCGCCCGGTATCTGGGGGTGGCGCCCGCGGGCATCCGGTTCGGCACGACGCCCTGCCCGTGGTGCGCGGACCCGCGGCACGGCAGGCCGGTCGTCCGAGCGCCGGACACGGAACTGGAGTTCAACCTGTCCCACGCGGGCCCGCACTGGGCCCTCGCGGTGACCTGCGCGGGGCAGGTCGGGGTCGACGTGGAGGACGGCCGGTCGGGCAGCCCGGCCGGCGCCGCGTCGCTCGTCCTGTCCCCGTCCGAACTCGACCATCTGGACAGCCTGCCGGACGACGGGGCCCGCGAGGCCGCCTTCCTGCGGTGCTGGACCCGCAAGGAGGCGGTTGTGAAGGCGATCGGCGTCGGTATCACCGGGGACCTCAAGTCCCTCGAGGTCCATCCCGAGGACCCGGGCCCGCTCGTCGTCTCCTGCGCGGACGGCGCCGGCGGCGACTGGCTCGTCCAGGACGTGCCGAGCCGCGCGGACCTGTTCGTGGCGCTCGCCAGGCCCGCCGCCAGTACGGGCCCCGTCGTCCTGCGCGCCCAGGGCACCCCGCTCTCCCACTCCGTCCTCGAACCCTTCGCCTCCTCCAGGAGCTGATGACCCACCATGACCGCCACCACCCAGGCGAGCTCGCCGTCGACCGCCGCAACAGCCCGGGGCATCGACCTGCCGGGCCACCTGCCCAAGGTCTTCCTCGCGCCGGACCCCGACGCCGAGATCGGCGCGTACATCGCACAGCACCGGGCGGGCATCCGCGCCGCCCTCACCGAACGCGGCGCGGTCCTGCTGCGCGGCTTCGCCGTCGACGGCGTCGACGGCTTCAACGGCTCGGTGCACGCCCTGTCGGGCACACCGCCGCTCACGTACGCGGAACGCTCCTCGCCGCGCAGCACCATCAAGGGGCAGGTGTACACCTCGACCGACTACCCGGCGGACGAGGAGATCTTCCTGCACAACGAGAGCTCGTACCAGTCGGTCTGGCCGCAGACCCTGTACTTCTTCTGCATCGAGCCCGCCCACACGCTCGGCGCCACCCCGCTCGCCGACATCCGCGCGGTCCACGCGGCCATCGACCCCGAGGTGCGCGAGGAGTTCACCCGGCGCCGCTGGCGCGTGGTGCGCAACTTCCACGAGGACTTCGGCGTTCCGTGGCAGCAGGCGTTCAACACCGACGACAAGGAGCGGGTCGCCGCGTACTGCGCGAGCAAGGGCATCGACGTGGAATGGACCGCGGGCGGGCTGCGCACCACGGCGGTGCGCGACGCGGTGCACCGCCACCCGGTGACGGGGGAGACGGTGTGGTTCAACCACATCACGTTCTTCCACGTCAGCACGGTCGCCCCCGATGTGCGCGACGGCCTCCTGGAGATCTTCGCGCCCGAGGACCTGCCCACCAACTCCTACTACGGCGACGGGGCGCCGATCCCGGACGACGTCGTCGCCCATCTGCGCCAGTGCTACCGGGACGCCAGCACCCGCTTCGACTGGGAGCGGCACGACGTCCTGGTCGTCGACAACATGCTGGCCGCGCACGCCCGTGAGCCGTTCACCGGGCCGCGGAAGATCGCGGTCGCGATGGCGGAGCCGTCCGACGGCTGACGCCGCGGGCCGGCCCCGAAACGGATCCGCCGCCGTACCGGACAGGTACGGCGGCGGACTCATGCGCGCTCCGGGGGATTCAGGCGCGCATGACCGTGCTTGCCGCGGCGCACGAACTGTCGCGTGCGGCAGGCAGGTTGAGGGCGGCGGACGCCTTGCGGGGGCGCGGCCGCCGGGTGTGGTAGACGAAGGCCGGCGGCACGTTGCCCCACACCGTGCGCCCCGGCACCACCTCTTCGAAGGACGAGCCGAGCATCCGCCGGAACCGCCGGGCGGAGGCCAGGCGCGTCGCGTGCACATAGCCGAACGTCGTGAACGCCCCCTGCGGAGCCAGGGCCTGCCGCACCGAGTCGAGCGTCGTCCGCTGCACCGGCCGGGGCAGGGTGGCCCAGGGCAGACCGCTGATGACGACGTCCGCCGGGCCGAGCCCGCACTCCTCGAGCAGCCGGGGCAGCGCGGACGCCTCGGCGTTCAGGACCCGCACCCGCGGATAGCGTGCGGCGAGCGACGCGGCGAGCCGGGGATTGATCTCCACGGCCAGATGGTGGCCGCGGCCGCCCAGGAGCTCCTGGATGACCGCCGTGAACGCGCCGGTGCCGGGCCCGAGTTCGACGACCACCGGGTCGCCGGACTCGGGCACGGGAACCGCCACCTCGGTGGCGAGCCGGCGCGAGCTGGGGGCCACGGCGCCGACCTGAAGGGGAGAGCGCAGGAATTCTCTGAACATCGACCCGGCCGCACCGGTCTCACTCGTCAACGTTTACTGCCTCTCGGGCTCGTAGGGATCGGTACGTGTCCACGACGGCTTCTTCGGCGCGGTCCGCCGGCTACTCCCGCATGCCCGCCAGCTCCACCGGCCGGGTCCGCAGCGCGAACGACGCGGGCAGGGCCGCCGCGAGGACCGCGAGGACCGCGCTGGCACCGATCACCGCGCCCACCGTCGGCCAGGGCACGACGACCCCGGACCACACGTCGAGCAGCCCGAGGGCGCCCCAGACACCGAGCAGGTTCACCGCCGAGACCGCCGCGCCGAGCACCGCGCCGACCACGACGACCATCACCGACTCCACCGCGACCAGCCGCAGCACCTGGGCCTTCGTCGCGCCGGTCAGGCGCAGCGCCGCGAGATCGCGGACCCGGTCGGTGGTCGCCATCACCAGCGTGTTGGCGAGGGCGATGCCCGTGTAGACCAGGGCGATGGCCAGGATCATCAGCAGGCCGAGCCGGGTGGACTCGCTGGAGCGCGGGTAGTGCGCGTCCACCCACCGGCCCGCGGTGCGCACCTCGACGCCGCTCGCCTCGCCGGCCGCGCGCAGCCGCTGGGCGACGGCCGCCCGGTCGGCGTCGCCGGTGACCTTGATGTCGACGCGGTCGATGCCGGCGGCCGACGCGTTGTGGTCGGTGAGATAGACGCCGTTGCTGCCGGTGCCGACCGCGAGGACGGCGGCGATCCGCAGGCTCACCTTGCGGCCGTCGCCCAGCCAGACGGGGACCTGTTGGCCGACGCGGGTGGTCAGCCACTCCTCGTTGACGACGATGCTGTGATCGTCCAGATCGCTCAACCTGCCCGCCACCACGGGCAGTTCCGAGACAGCCGCCAGGTCCTCGGGGTCGGCGACCGCGCGGGCCTCCGAGCGGACCAGGGCGGTGCCCTCCTCCAGGACGGTCACCCCGGTCGAGCGGGACGTGCTGACCGTGACACCCGGCACGGCGCGGGCCGCCCGGACGAACCGGTCGGGCAGCGCCCGGCCCGCGTCGCCCGCCGACGCCACGAAGTCGGCCCGGGTCTGGGTACGGGCCTCGGCGGCCTTGGCCTCGTTGATCGTGGCCGTCGTGCCCATCAGGGAGCAGGCCAGCGCCACGGTGATGATGACCGGCGCGGCCACGGCCGCCGTCCGGCGCACCCCGGCCGCCGCGTTCTCCCGCGCCAGCATGCCCACGGCGCCCGGCAGCCGGGCGGGCAGCCAGGTGAGCAGCCGGGTCAGCGGACGCACCAGGACCGGCGCGAACAGCGCGAACGCCACGATGAGGAGCATCGGCTGCGTGATGTACGTCTTGCGCTTCAGCACGTCGCCCGGGTTCTCCACCAGCGCCATGACCAGCAGCCCGAGGCCGGTGAGCAGCACGGCCGCGGCCACCAGACGGCGGCTCCACGGCATGGTGCCGCTGTCGACGGCGGACTCCCGCAGCGCCGCCGTGGGGCCGGTACGGCCGGCCCGGAAGGACGCCACGACCACCCCGCACAGGGCCACGAACAGCCCGGTCCAGAAGGCGACATGGAGCGGCCAGGTCTGCTCCCCGATCCGGAACCAGGCCGGAGCGATGCCCTGCCCCGACATCCACGCGGCGAGCCGCGGCGCGCCCCACCGGCCGAGCAGGCAGCCCGCACCCGACGCGAGCACCCCGATCACCAGGGCCTCCGCGTACACCATGCGCCGCACCTGACCGGGCGTCGCGCCCGCCATCCGCAGCAGGCCGAACTCGCGCCTGCGCTGCGCCACCGCGAAGGTGAACGTCGAGGCCACGACGAACACCGAGACGAACGCGGTGATGCCGGCCGCGGTGCCGAGCAGCGCGTTCACCGAGACCAGGGCCTCCTTGTCACGGTCCGGGTCCGGGTCCGCGCGGCGCCGGTCGTCGCCGGTCAGCACGGACATGCCCGAGCCGGGGCCGACGGCCGCACGGACCGCGGCCGGATCGGCGTCCACCGTGACGCGGTCGATCCGCGGCGAGACGCGGGCGGCCTCGGCGGCGGTGAAGAACACCGCCGACTCGAATCCGGCGCCCGGCACCGTGCCGACCACCGTGCGGGTGCCGGTGCCCGCGGGCGTGCCCACCTCGATCCGGTCGCCGGTACGCACCTGCGCGCCGGGCCCGGTCGTGACGACGACCTCGCCGGGCGCTGAGGGGGCGCGTCCGGAGGAGAGCCGGTAGGGCGTGGCGGCGGCGATCGTCCACGGGTGGCCCACGGGCGCGCCCGCGTCCTCGCCGAGGCGCGCACCGCCGGACACCGAGACCGGGAACGTACGGTCCTCGGCGGTGGCGCCCACCGCGGCGAGGCGCTCCGCCAGCTTCTCCGGGACGGCCCGCGGGTCGGTCAGCGTCGACGCACGGACACCGATCGGTGTGTCGACCTTCAGCTGGTCCGAGGCCTGCACCACCACCTTCGCCTCGGCGAACCGCTCGGTGCCGCGCTCCGGCGCGTCGAACGTCGCCGCGAGCGCCAGACCCGTGGTGGCGATGAGCCCCACGCCGAGCGCGAGCGCCAGGAACGAGCCGACGAAGGTGACCCAGCGGGTGCGCATGCCGCGCAGCGCGAGACTCAGCACGACGCCACCGCCGCGGCCTTCGACGGGACGGCGGCGCTCAGGGCCGTCATCCGTCCGGCGACCTGCTCCGCCGACGGCGCGTACAGCTCGTCGCGGACCCGGCCGTCGGCGAGGAACAGCACCCGGTCCGCGTAGGACGCGGCGACCGGATCGTGCGTCACCATGATCACCGTCTGGCCGCGGTCGACCATGGCGCGCAGCAGCGTCAGGACCTCCCGGCTCGTGGTGGAGTCCAGGGCGCCGGTCGGCTCGTCACCGAACAGCACCTCGGGCCGGGTGACCAGGGCGCGGGCCAGCGCCACCCGCTGCTGCTGACCGCCCGACATCTCGCTGGGCCGGTGTCCGGCCCGCTCGCGCAGCCCCACCTGCTCCAGGACCTCGAGGACCTCGGCCCGCCTCGGGCGGCGGCCCGCGAGCCGCAGCGGCAGCCCGACGTTCTGCTCCGCGGTCAGCGCGGGCAGCAGGTTGAAGGCCTGGAAGACGAAGCCGATGCGCTGCCGGCGCAGCAGGGTCAGCTTCTTCTCGCTCAGCCGGGTCAGATCGGTCTCGTCGAGGAACACCTGCCCCCCGGTCGGCCGGTCCAGCCCCGCCGTGCACTGCAACAGGGTCGACTTGCCGGAGCCCGACGGCCCCATGACGGCGGTGAAGGTGCCCCGGGGAATGTCGAGGCTGACCTGGTCGAGGGCGGTGACCGCGTTCTCACCGGTCCCGTAGGACCGGGTCACCGTGCGGAGCCGGACGGCTGCTTGATTCATGGTGTCCACTCAATCGGGCCCGCCCGACGGTCACATCGGAGCGGGACGGAGTCTTCGGGGTGGAGGTAGCTCCACCCTCCTGTGCACGATGGCTGCACCCGGCACGAAAAGTGCAGGCCGTCGGGGTGCAGGAACCTGCAGCGGCAGCGTCCTGCCCGCGCGCGCCCCGCCATCGGGCCCGGAACCGGCGGATCATGACGGGGACGGGGCCCGAGCGGGGCCGTGCCACGACAGCGTGAGGGTGGGTTCGCATGGGCGTCGCAGGTGCCGGGATCAGGAGCCGGTGGTTCCGCCGCTATCCGACCGCGGACGGGGCGGTCCGGCTGCGGCTGATCGGCTTCCCGCACGCGGGCGGCACGGCGACCCTGTTCCACGGCTGGGCGGCGCGCCTGCCGCGCGGCGTCGAACTGCTCGCCACCCAGTACCCCGGCCGCCAGGAACGGCTCGCCGAACCGTGCGCCGAGAACATGGCGGAGCTCGCCGACCGGATCACCGACGCGCTCCAGCCCGAACTCGGCGTTCCCCTCGCCCTGTTCGGGCACAGCCTCGGCTCCGCCGTCGCCTACGAAGTGGCACGCCGGCTCGACGAGCGGCACGGCGTCGTCCCGGAGCTGGTCATCGTCTCCGGACGCGGCGCACCCCACACCGAACGCGGTGGCACGCTCCATCTCCTCGACGACGACCGCCTCGTCGCCTCCGCCCGCGGCCTCGGCGACCTGGGCTCGGCCGTCTACGACGACCCCGACCTGCGCCCGCTCCTGCTGCCCTCGCTGCGCGGCGACTTCCGCCTCATCGAGTCCTACCGGCCCACCGACCCGGCGCCGCTGCGCGCACCGCTCACGGCGGTCGGCGGCGTGAGCGACCCCGGCTGTTCCCTGGCCGACCTGCTGTCCTGGCAGCCGCTCACCACGTCCACGTACGAGCACCAGGTCTTTCCCGGCGACCACTTCTACCTCGTGCCGCGCGAGGCCGAACTCCTCACGTACCTCAACGGGCGGTGGTGAGTTCGGCGGCGGCCTGGGCGTTTCTCGTCTTCCGGTACGAGAGCAGCATCGGCAGGGAGCTGGTGAGCAGCAGCGCCGCGGACGCCCCGGCGAGTACACCGGAGCCGCCCCACTTCTGCCAGGAACCGCCCGCGATCAGCCCGACCGCCACACAACTGGGCGCCCACAGCAGGCTGCCGAGCAGGGACAGGCCCAGATAGCGGGCCCACGGGACGCCGGCGGCGCCGCACATCACGGGCACCAGGGTGCGCAGCGCCGCGTTGAACCGGCCGAGCAGCACCGCCCGCGCGCTGTACGTGCCCACGGTGTGCAGCGCCGTGCGGTAGCTGCGCGAACCGGTCACCCGGGCCGGCAGGTTCGCGGCGAGCCGTGGCCCCCAGCGCCGCCCCACCAGATGACCGACCACATTGCCCGCGAGCGCGCCGAGCACCGCCATCGCGATCGCCGCGGGCACCGGAAGACTGCCGTGGTGCGCGAGCACGCCGCTCGCCATCAGCGCGGTCTGTGAAGGGAGCAGCATGCCGAGCAGCGGCAGCGCGGGCTCCGCCATGGGAAGCAGGAAGACGATCAGCAGCGTCAGCCACGCGGGCACAGCCGCCAACTGTTCCTGGATCCAGGCCATTTCGGTCCCCTCGCCGAGCCACGGCCCCGCCGGGCGGGGCCGGACGCACCCGGTGCGTCCGGTCTCAAGAAGACCGCGCGCCGGCCGTCCGGCACATCGCAGCTGGGATCACTCCTGGCGGGCAGCCAGGGCCCACCCCGATGGTGGACCTAGCTGGGTGGTCCGGCCCCGGAAGGTCTCATAACGTGCGGCCCATGCCTTCCCCGACGATCTGGACCCGGCTGCATCTGCGCCGCTACGTGCTCAGCGGCTGGCCCTGGCGCGCGGCGCTGTATCTGCTCAGCAGCGTGCCGCTGGGCGCCGCGACCCTGCTCACCCTGGTGCTGCTCGCCGTGGCGGGCGGCGTGCTGACCGTGGTCGTCGTCGGACTTCCGCTGCTGCTCGTGCTCGTCCTCACCGGTGTGCCGCTCGCCTCGCTGGAGCGCCGACGGCTGCGCCTGATCGACACCGAGCCGATCGCCGACCCGCACCGCGACCCCGGCCGCACCGGTCTCACCGCATGGCTGCGCACCCGGCTGCAGGAGCGCAGCACCTGGCGCGAGCTGGGCTACGCGGTGCTCTTCGGCTTCCTGCTGTGGCCCCTCGAAGCACTCGTCGTGGGCTCCGTGCTCACCGTGTGCGGCGGGCTGCTCGCGACGCCGGTGATGCTCGCGTTCGACGGCGAGGAGGCGCGGGTCCTCAAGATGTGGATCGTGGACAGCTGGCCGGGGGCGCTCGGCGCGGCCCTGGCCGGGGCGCTGCTGCTGCCCGTGTTCGCCTACCCGCTGGGCGCGATCGCCGCGGGCCGGGCCGCCCTCACCCGCTTCCTGCTGTCCTCGCCCACCGGTGAACTGAACACCCGCATCAAGGAGTTGGGACGTTCGCGGATCCGCCTCGTGGACGCGTTCGAGGCCGAGCGGCGCCGGATCGAGCGCGACTTGCACGACGGCGCGCAGCAGCGGCTCGTCGCCCTGTCCATGACGCTGGGCCTCGCCCGGCTCGACGCGCCGGACGGGCCGCTGGGCGGCCTGCTCGCCACGGCGCAGGACGAGGCGGCCACCGCCCTCGTCGAGATCAGGGAACTCATCCGCGGCATCCACCCCCAGGTCCTCACCGACCGCGGTCTCGTGGCGGCCGTCGAGGATCTCGCGGACCGCTCGGCGGTCCCCGTCGACGTCGACTTCGACCTGCCCGGGCGCCCCCCGGAAGCCATCGAGACAGCCGTCTACTTCGCGGTCAGCGAGGCCCTCGCCAACGTCGCCAAGCACAGCGGCGCGAGCCGCGCCCAGGTGCGCGGCCGGCTGACGAAGGGGCAGCTGGTCGTGGAGGTCGAGGACGACGGCCACGGCGGCGCGGACACCGCGCAGGGCACGGGACTGCTGGGTGTCGCCGATCGTGTCTCGGTCCTCGACGGGCGGCTGCTAGTGTCCAGTCCGCCCGGCGGCCCCACCGTGTTCCGCCTTCAAGTCCCCTGCTCAAACCCCTGATTGAGGAACTGATGCTGCGCATCGTGCTGGCCGAGGACAGCGTGCTGCTGCGCGAGGGCCTGGTCGGCCTCATGGAGCGCTTCGGCCACCAGGTGGTCGCCGCCGTCGGCACCGCGGACGAGCTCACCGAGGCCGTCACCGCACACCGGCCCGACATCGTGGTGACCGATGTGCGGATGCCGCCCGGCTTCTCCGACGAGGGCCTGCGCGCCGCCATCGCGCTGCGCCGGGCCCGGCCGGGGCTGCCCGTCCTGGTGCTCAGTCAGTACGTGCAGCGCACGTACGCCGAGGACCTGCTGGACTCCTGCGACGGCACCGGCGTCGGCTATCTCCTCAAGGAACGCATCGGCCACGTCGAGGAGTTCATCGACGGGGTGCACCGGGTCGCCGAGGGCGGCACCGTCGTCGACCCCGAGGTGGTGCGGCAGCTGATCAGACACCGCCGCGACCCGATGTCCCGGCTGACCGCACGGGAACAGGAGGTGCTCGCGCTGATGGCGGAGGGCAAGTCCAACGCGTCGATCGCCGCGGCCATGGTCGTGAGCGAGGGCACCGTCAGCAAGCACTTCGGCTCCATCCTCACCAAGCTCGACCTGTCGCTCGACGACACGACCAACCGCCGGGTGCTCGCGGTCCTCGCGTATCTGCGGGGCTGACATGTCCTTCCCGGACCGGCCCTAGGCCGTCAGCCACCCGCGCTGCGCCGCCAGCGCGCCCAGCTGGAAGCGGCTGCGGGCACCGAGCTTGGCCATCAGTTCGGCGGTGATCCGCCGGCTCGTGCGCACGGAGACGCCGAGCTTCCGGGCGATCACCTCGTCGGTGAGCCCGCCGGCCAGCAGCCCGAGCACGGCGCCCTCCTCGTCGCTCAGCTCCCGCGCCCGGCCCGGCGCCCGCTCCTGGCCGAAGCGTGACGCCTGGCTCCACACCTGCTCGAACAACGCGCGCAGCGCGGCCACCGGACCGGGACTGGACAGCAGGAACGCCCCCCGGTCGGGCTGGTCCGGGTCGAGCGGCACCAGGGCCTTGTTCCGGTCCCAGATCAGCATCCTGAGCGGCAGGTGCGGCGCCGTCCTGACCTGACCGCCCTGCTCGCTCAGCCACTGGGCGTACTCGGTGGTCGGGCGGTCGTTGCGGATGCTGTGCGCGTAGACGCACCGCACGTGCACGGACCGCTCCAGGAGCATCCGGTCGAGGGGCCGTGCCGCGTGCAGCCGGTCGGCGGGCTGGGCGCCGCCGGGCAGCAGCGCCTGTGCCTCCTCGCGGCACTCCTGGCTCACCTTCTCGATGCAGGCCTGGATCGCGTCCGGGCCACTGGCGAGCTGCACCGAGTCGATTTCCCCCGTGACGGCGCCCCGCCGATATTCCGAAATGAGTTTTTCGGCGGCCAGTTTGCTTTCGGAGAGCGACAGCTGGAGCTTGAGCAATTCCCTTTCCTGGGACTGGACGAGCGATCTGAGACCGAGTTCCGGATCCACCGCGCGGGTGCCGTCCCGATGTTCCTGCGAGGTCTGCACGAGGGCGAGCCCGGCGAGCTCGTCGAGCGCTCCCGCCGCCCTGTCGAGCGGCCATCCGAGCTGCTCGGCCATCTGCTGCGGGCTCGCCCCAGGCCGCTTCAGCAGAGCACGGTAGGCGCGTTCCGCATCCACCCCGACGCCAATCTCCTTGAGCACGCTCTTCCCCCTCCTGCTCGACATCGGAGCAGACCCTAGCCGGAGGGTATGTCGGCTCATTTTCTCCGGCCGCGGGCGCGAGAAATCGAGGAGAAATTGGCGCAACAATTTGCTGGGGTACGGTTTGGCCCAGCTGAAGAGATCAGCTACGGAGGGGGTTTCAGAACATGCAGAAGAAGACGGGTCTCGTCGTTTCGGTGCTCGGTGCGGTCGCGGTGAACATCGCGCTCCTCGGAGGTACGGCCGGTGCCGACGACCTGCCCTGGACGGGTCCCGCCCCGGAGGCCGGCGTCGCGGGTGTGACGTCCTTCGTGAGCGACACGGTGACCACCCTGGGCGAGGGAGACGACGACAACGACCTGCCCTGGACCAAGTAGTCCGGGATCACCGGGTGGCCAGGAGCTGTTCCAGGGGGACCGGCCGCCCGTCGGCGACGCCGCCGGCCACGTCGATGAGCCGGGCGGCGCGCTCCTGCCACGAGGGCGCGGCCAGCAGGGTGAAGGCCTGATGGGCCCGCCGTAGCCGGTCCACCGCCGCGGCGTCGCCCCGCAGGGCTTCGGAGCAGGCCCGGTCGGTCTCGATCCGGGCCTGCAGGAACCGGTCCCCGACGCTCTCGGCGGCGGTGAACGCCTCGCCGAGGGTGGCGTCGGCCGCGCCGAACTGCCCCTGCCGCCACTGGGCCTCGCCCAGGGCGCGCAGGGCGTACGCCTCCCCGAGCCGGTCGCCCTGCGCACGGGTGAGCTCGATGACCTCGTGGCAGGTCGCGACCACATCGCGCAGATCGCCGATGCGCAGATACGCCTCGGCGAGCCGGTAGATGTTCTGCGCCCGGCTGCGCATCGACCCGGCCTCGGCGCCGGCCGTGATGGCCTCCCGGGTCAGCGCGATCCCGATCTCGTTGTTGCCGCGCTCCAGCTCGATCTGCGCCAGCAGGCCCAGCGCGTGGGAGCCGCTGACCAGGTCGTCGGTCTGCCGGAACCGGTCGAGCGCGGCACGGCAGCGCTCGGCCGCGCCGTCGAGGTCGCCCCGGAACCGGGCACACAGGGCGAGGTTGCGCAGCACGACGGCCCGCTCGTGCGGGTCGTCGGCCTGGTCGAGCAGCTCCATCGCCGAGGTCAGCAGGTCTTCCGCGTCCTGGTAGCGGCGCTGGTAGATGGCGAGCGAGCCGAGCGAGCGCAGCATGACCGTGGCGCCGAAGGCGTCGTCGGCGAGCCGGGCGCACTCCAGGGCGCTCTGCGCGGCCTGCTGCCAGTCCTCCAGGTAGTTGCGCATCTCGAAGAGCGGCACGGTGCGTGCGGTCAGCTCCCAGGCGTGGCCGGCGTCGCCGCGCCGCGTCGCCGCGTCCACCATGCCGAGGATGGCGTCGCGTTCCGACTCGAACCACTCCAGGGGGTCGGCGAGCAGCTCCGCCACCGCGTCCGCCGGCAGCTCGCGGGCGAGTAGCCCCCGATGGCCCGGCAGATGGCCCGCCCCGTACAGCTGCTGGTGTGCGTTGTCGGCGAGCGTGAGCAGAGTCCCGTAGGTGCGCTCCAGGGCGTCCGCGCGCGCGTCGTCGGGATCCTCCTCGTGCGAGCGCTCCCAGGCGAAGAGCCGCAGCAGTTCGTGGAAGCGGAACCGGGCGGGCAGGTCCGCGCGGGTCATGGAGACCTCCAACAGCTGTGCGTCCACGAGCTGTTCGAGCAGGTCCTCGGCCTCCGTCAGGTCCGCGTCCAGGACGGCGGCGCCCGCCCAGGAGGCGAAGCCCGCGACCGGGAGCAGCGCGAGCCGCCGGAAGAGCCGGGCCGCCTCGGGCGACAACTCCCGGTAGCTGAGCCAGAATCCGGCGCGGACGCCGCCCTCGGGGGAACTCAGCACGTCGAGCCGCCCCGCCCGGTCCTCCAGCCGCGTGGCGAGCCGGCGCAGCGACCGGTAGGGCCGCGGGGTGAGGCGGCCCGCGGCGATGCGCAGGGCCAGCGGCAGATGTCCGCACAGCTCCGCGAGCCGCGCCGCGGCGTCCGGCTCCGCGGCGACCCGTTCGCGGCCGATCACGGTGGCGAGCATCCGGTCGGCCTCGTCCGTCGTCATCACGTTCAGGTGGATCTGAACGGCTCCGTAGTCGCTGACCAGTTCGTCCAGCGGGTCTCGGCTGGTGATGAGCACCAGGCACTGGCCGCGCCCCGGCAGCAGCGGCTGGATCTGCGTGAACGAGCGCACGTCGTCCAGGATGATGAGCAGCTTCCTGTCGTTCAGCAGGGAGCGGTACAGGGCGGCGCGCTCCTGGAGCCCGGCGGGGATCTGCGCGCTGGACACGCCGAGCCCGCGCAGCGCCTGGTCGAGGACGGACATGGACGACAGCGGCCGGTTCGACTCGTGGTAACCGTGTACGTCGATGAAGAGCTGCCCGTCGGGAAAGCGGTCGGCGATCCGGTTGGCCCAGTGCACGGTCAGCGCGCTCTTGCCGATGCCGCTCACCCCGGTGACGACGGCCACGGCGAGCGAGGACCCGTCGGAACTGCGGTGCAACAGCGTGTCGAGCGCCTCGATCTCCGGTTCGCGTCCGGTGAACGTGGACAGCGCGAGCGGCAGTTGGGCCGGCGCACCGGGTCCGGTGCCGGGCTCGGGCTGCGGCGCGGCGGCGGGTGCCGGGACGGCGACGGGGGCGGGCGCGGGAACGGGCTCGGGGACCGGCGCGGGTTCAGGGGCGGCGGCCCGGGCCGGTCGCGGATGTTCGGCGAACCCCTCGGGGCCGTCGCCGCCCTGCAGGATCCGGCGGTGCATCTCCTGGAGTACGGGCCCCGGTTCGATGCCCAGTTCGTCCACCAGGGCCCGTCGGCCCTCGCGGTAGACCTGCAGTGCCTCGGCGCGCCGCCCGGCCATGTGATGGGCCTGCATGAGGTGGGCCCGGGCCTGCTCGCGCAGCGGGTGCTCCTTCACCAGGGCCGCGAGCTGCGGACCGACCTTCTGGTGGTGGCCGAGGCCCAGTTGGAGGGCCGCGTACTCCTCGCTCACATCGAGGCGGAACTCGGCCAGCTGACCGGAGATGTCATCGATGTGCGTGCCGGCGAGTCCGTCGAGCGCGGGTCCCCGCCACAGGGCGAGAGCGTGCTCGAACAACGCGGTCGCCTCCGCGGCCTGTTCACTGTGTGCCGCCACCATTCGGGCCCGCGCCACCGACTGGTTCAGATCCTTCAGGTCGATATAGCAGTGCGCGGAGTGGAGTATGTAGCCGGGGTGGCTGGTTTCGATCAAAGCGTCCGGCGCGGACGCCTCTCGGAAGATTCTTCGCAGAGACGTAATACAGATAGCGATTTGGTTGCGCGCGGTGGCGGGCGGATCCCCCTGCCACACCGCCTCCGTGAGGCTGTCCACCGAGACGACCCGGTCGCAGGAGAGCAGCAAGGTGGCCAGAACCGCACGCTGACGTGCGCTGCTGATCCGGATCGGACGGCCGGCGGCGGCCGCCTCAAGTGGTCCGAGCAGCTTGAAGGACACCACGTCGCTCACAGCGAATTCACTTCCCCGTCGGCCGTGCGACGCCTTCCCACCCCGTTGTCCCCAACCCGGCCGGTTCACCTCGTTGTCTGCGGCTGAGGCGACTTTCCAGATTGTGAAAATGAAAGCATCGCACCCCCAATGATCATCAAGTCGGATGCAAAGTCAACCGTGTATCGAACAGTGGTGACGGGATGCCGCTGCCGCGAAGTCGCACGATTGACAATTCGATTATTGCGCACCTGTGAAACATTCTGCCGGGGTCGGCGCGTCTATCAGGTGTAGGTGAGGCGAAGGGGAGGACGCCGGGGATGAGACGGTCGCTTGAGAGCGGGTTCCGTGAGTTCGCCGAGGCGCGCACGGGTCAGCTGTTCCGGTCCGCGTGCCTGCTGACCAGCGGTGACACCCATCTGGCCGAGGACATGGTGCAGGAGACGCTGGGGCGGATGTACGTCGTGTGGGGCCGCTCCACCGTGCGGCTCGGCAATCCGGCGGCGTACGCGCAGACCGTGCTCGTGCGGGCGTACCTCGGGCACCAGCGCCGCCGCTCGGCGGCCGAACGGCCCTCGGACGACCTTCCGGAGCCGGTGGCGTCCGGGCCGGGTGATCCGTCCCTGCGGCTGACGCTCCTCGACGCGCTGCGCCAACTGCCCCCGAAGGACCGGGCGGTCGTCGTGCTGCGCTACTGGGAGGACCGGTCGATCGAGGAGACCGCCGACGTGCTGCACCTCAGCTCGGCCGCCGTACGCACCCGCAGCACCCGGGCCCTGGCCCGGCTGCGCGAGCAGCTCGGCGGCACCGTGGGCGAATTCGCCGCCCACTGACCATACGTACAAGCAGAGGGGAGTGGTCGGGGTGTCCGGAGCGGACGACGGCCGGGACGGTTTCGAGGACGTTCTCTCGGGGGCGCTGCGGCGCACCGGGGAGGGATTCGCCGCCGACGGGCGGACGCTGGTCGACGGCGGCGTGCTGCGCGGCCGTCGCCGGCTGCGGCGCCGGCGGACCGGCGCGGTGACCGGGAGTGTGGCGGCGCTGGCCGTCGTGGGGCTCGGGGCGTCGTACGCCGCCGGGGCCTTCGACGCCGTCGCGCAGAGCGGAGTCGCGGCGCGGCCGTCCGCCGCGTCGTCGGCCGCCGCGCCGGACGCGAAGAAGAAGGGGGCGCACGGCGACGGCCCGCAGTTGAGCGCGGACAAGGTGGTCGCGATCCTCGAAGGGCTGCTGCCCGAGGGGAAGGTGAGCGGCCGGGACGGGCGGGGGACCGCCGACCGGTCCGGGCCGCTCGCGCACCTCGTGTACGACGACGGGCACGGCAAGGGCGCCATCGGGGTCAGCGTCGGCGTGGCCGACCCGGACGGGGGTGCCGTGCAGCAGCAACTGGAGTGCCCCGACAAGCGGTTCGTGGCGCACGACTCGTGCACGAACGAGACGCTGTCCGACGGCTCGCGGCTGCTGCTGATGCGCGGCTACGAGTACCCGGACAAGCGGGTCGACACCAAGCTGTGGCGTGCCTACCTCGTGACTCCGCAGGGGTACACCGTCGACGCCGGCGAGTGGAACGCGGCCGCCGAGAAGGACGCCCCGGTGTCCCGGTCCGAACCGCCCTTGAGCATCGGGCAGTTGAAGACCCTGGTCACGTCCTCGAAGTGGCGGCCCGTGATGCGCGCGCTCGGCGAGGCGCCGTCCGAGCCGCTCGAGCAGCCGCCCGCGCAGGGCACCGACAAGGCGGCGATGCTGAAGAAGCTCAAGGCGCTGCTGCCGCACCGGGTGCGGGTCACCGCCGAGGGCGGGCAGGGGGACGGCTACGCGTACGTGGTCGTCGACGACGGCAAGGGCGAGACGCTCGTCCAGATCAATGTGCAGTCCGGCATGGACGATGTGCGGGGCGACCTGTTCGGGTCCGACGCCGAGACGCTGCCCGACGGCACGCAGGTGGCGACGCACCAGGGGGCCGGCGACGACAAGGGCGGTACGGGGATCGTGATGTGGACCGCCGACGCGATGGACACGGACGGGTTCCGGGTCGTGGTCTCCGCGTTCAACTCCGGTTCGCAGTCCACCGCCGCGACCCGGCCCGAACCGGCGCTGACCATGGCCGAGTTGAAGCGGCTCGTCCTGTCGGAGGCATGGCACCAGCAGTAGTCGCCCCGCGGTTCCCGCTCACGGCGTCAGGTCACTTGGCGTCGGCGTAGCACTCCACCACCGCCACCGTGAACGGGAACCGCACCGGCGTCTGCCCGAACGTCAGCCGCCCCGCCAGCTCCGAGGCCCGGCGGATCGCCTCGGTCACCCGGGACGCCTCCGCCTCGGGGCAGTGCACGATCACCTCGTCGTGCTGGAAGAACACCAGCTCCGCCGCGAGCCCGGCGAGCTCCTGCCGCAGCGCGGCCAGCAACAGCAGGGCCCAGTCGGCGGCGCTGCCCTGCACCACGAAGTTGCGGGTGAAGCGGCCCCGGGCGCGTGAGTTCGACGACGCGTAGCCGTACGCCGGCTCGGCGCCGGAGGACGCCTGTCCGGGATCGTCCTGCGGGAGACCGGCCTCCTCGGCGTCGGCCGCGCCCACGGCCGGCGGGCACGTGCGCCCCAGCCAGGTGCGCACCAGGCGGCCCTCCTCACCGGCGCGGGCCGCCTCGTCGACGTAGGCGACCGCTGTCGGGAAGCGGCGGCGCAGCAGCGCGAGGTTCTTCAGGCCGTCGCCGGACGTCTGCCCGTATATGGCGCCGAGGACCGCGATCTTGGCCTGGCCGCGGTCGCCGGAGAAGGCGCGGTCCGAGACCGACTGGTACAGGTCGCCGTCCTGGCCGGCGACCTCCATGAACGCCGGGTCGCGGGAGATCGCGGCCAGCACCCGCGGCTCCATCTGCGCCGCGTCGGCGACGACCAGACGCCAGCCCGGATCGGCGACGACCGCGCGGCGGATGACCTTCGGGATCTGCAGGGCCCCGCCGCCGTTCGTCGTCCAGCGGCCCGAGACCGTGCCGCCCGGCAGGTACTCGGGTCTGAACCGGCCCTCCCGCACCCAGTCCTGCAGCCACGACCAGCCGTGCGCGGTGTAGATCCGGTACAGCTTCTTGTACTCGATCAGCGGCCGTACCGCGGGGTGGTCGAGGGACTCGATCTCCCAGCGCCGGGTGGATGTGATCTTGAAACCCGCCTGCGCGAACGCCTTCACCACGTCCGCGGGCAGCTCGGGGCGCACGCGCCGGCCGAACGCCGCGGACACCTCGTCCGCCAGCTCCGCGAGGCGGCGCGGCTCGCCACCGCCCGCGTACCGCTCACCGAGCAGCTCGTGGAGCAGGGCCCGGTGCACATCGGCCCGCCACGGCAGCCCGGCCGCGTGCATCTCGGCGGCCACCAGCATGCCCGCGGACTCCGACGCGGTGAGCAGCCGCATCCGGTCCGGCAGGCCCGTCGCCGCGTGTCTGCGCTGCTGGTCCGCGTACACCTCGACGAGATTGTCCAGCGGTACGTCCACGGGCGGGCGCGGCTCGAACAGGGACGACTGGGAGCCGGGCTCGGCGACCCGGGCCGGCGGATCGGGCGGCACCGGCGCGTTCCGCAGCCGGGCCAGGGCTGCCGCGGCGGAGCGGGGTTCGCCGTGCCGGCCCTCGTGGGCCAGCAGCAGATTCTCGGCGGCCTCGATGTCGTAGCACCGCTCGACCCGCACTCCGGCGGCGAGCAGCCGCGGGTACACCGCATGCGTGTCCCGCCACACCCACCGGGCCACGCCGGTCCGGCTCCGCACGCTCTCGACCAGGTCGGGCTCACGGGTGACCGGCCCGGCGGGCAGCCCGTCCGGGCCCAGCGGCACCAGGTCGGCGCCGCCGTGCTCGGTGAGGGCGAGGGCCCAGCGTTCGGTCACACGGCCGAGTGTCACATCCGGCACTGACATTTCCTTGTGGCCAACATTCCGGCCAAGTCGGCGGTGTCGCCGCGTGCGGGCCCGCGCCGCTGTTTCACTCGGCGGGACACGTACGAGACGGCACTCGACACGTACGAGACCGCACGCGTCACGGACGAGACCGCCCGCGTCACGTACGAGACGGCAACGGAAGAGGACGGGAACCACCTTGCGCATCAGCCGCCGCGCCCTGCTGACCACCGGCACCGCCCTGGGGGTGACCACCCTGCTGGCACCCGGGACCGCCCGCGCCGCCGACGGGACCGGCCGCCGCCTGGCCGCCCTGGAACGCGAGCACGGCGCCCGCCTGGGCGTGTTCGCGCGGAACCTGCGCACCGGAGCCGTGGTCACCCACCGCGCCGACGAGCGCTTCCCCCTCTGCTCCACCTTCAAGACGCTCGCCGTCGCCGCGGTGCTGCGCGACCTCGACCACGACGGCACGTTCCTTGCCCGCCGCGTCCACTACACGCAGGCCGACATCGACCGGGCCGGCGGCGCCCCCGTCACCGGCCGCCCCGAGAACCTCGCGCACGGCATGACCGTCGCCGAACTGTGCGGCGCGGCCGTCTCCTACAGCGACAACACCGCCGCCAACCTCCTCCTGCGCGACCTCGGCGGCCCCACCGCCGTCACCCGCTTCGCCCGCTCGGCCGGGGACCGGGTGACCCGGCTCGACCGCTGGGAGCCCGAGCTGAACTCGGCCGAGCCGGGACGGACCACGGACACCACCACACCGCGCGCCATCGGGACCACGTACGCCCGGCTCGTCCTCGGCCGGGCCCTGGACCCCGCCGACCGGGACCGGCTGACGGACTGGCTGCTCGCCAACACCACCAGCGGCAAGCGGTTCCGCGCCGGACTGCCCGACGACTGGGTCCTCGCCGACAAGACCGGCACGGGTGAGTACGGCACGGCGAACGACGTCGGCATCGCCTGGGACCCGTCCGGCGCGCCCGTCGTCCTGTCCGTGCTCACCACCAAGCCCGCGCAGGACGCCACGCCCGACGATCAACTGGTGGCGAGGGCAGCCGAGTTGATCGCCTCGGTGTAGGCCTCGGCCGCCGGGCGCGGGGCCCGGCCGAGCAGCTCGCGGAGCGTGCCGCGGTCCGCCGCCGCGATGCCCGAACCGTCCAGGAAGCCCGCCGCGATCGCCGAGTACGTCCCGACGAGCATCGGCACCTGGAACGGGAGCGCGCCGGACGCCGCGATCCGCTCCCGCGCCCCGGCCAGCGTGCCCGGCGCGTACGCGGCGCCCGCGGCCCGCGCCAGCTCGGCGCCGCCCAGCGGGGTCTCGCCCACCAGCTCGTGGACGCGGGACGCGTGCCGCGCCGGGTCCAGGGCCACCCGCACCGCCGCCTCCGCCAGATCGTCCCGGGCCACCGCGGCGAGCCGCCCCGCGCCGAGCGGCGCCGTGATCACGCCGTCCGGGCCCGGCGCGGCGAGGAAGGCGAGCAGTTCGGCGTAGAGCCCGTTGCGCAGGACCGTCCAGGCGGGCAGGGACGACTCCCGCAGCCGGCGCTCCGTCCAGCGGTGGGCCAGGGCGTACGGGAGGTGGTCGCCGTCGCCCGACAGGCTCGTGTAGACGACGTGCCGCACGCCGGCCCGCTCGGCCGCCGTGACCGCCGCCCCGTGCCGCGCGACGACCTCGTCGTCCTCGCCGTAGCCCGCCGAGATCAGGAGCAGCGTGTCCACTCCGGCGAAGCCCTCCGTGAGCGTGCCGGGCGCGTCGAAGTCGATGCGGCGCCGCCCGGTCCCGGCCCCCGGCTCGCGGGTGCCGAGCAGGACGCCGGGGCGGCCCGCGAGCCGCCCCGCGATCAGTGTGCCCAGCTCGCCGGAAGCGCCTGTGACCAGCAGCATGGAAGGTCCCCCTCATGAGATGCGTTGTGTGTGCTGAGACCATCGTCGGGGCGTGGGAGCAGGCCCGTAAGGAGGCACTTTGATGTCAGTGGGGCACACCGGGGTAACCACTCCCGAGCCGGTCGTCACCTGCGACGACCACGACGACTGCGGGATCCGCGACGTCCTGGACCGGCTCGGCGACAAGTGGTCCGTGCTGGTCGTCGTCGAACTCGCCGCGGGCGTAAGGCGGTTCCGCGAGCTGCAGCGCGCGGTGACCGGCATCTCGCAGCGCATGCTGACCCTGACCGTGCGCCGCCTGGAGCGGGACGGGCTGGTGACGCGCACGGTGCACCCGACGATCCCGCCGCAGGTCGAGTACGAGCTGACCGGGCTGGGCCACAGCCTCACCCACCTCATCAAGGGCCTCGCCGACTGGTCCCGGGAACACAAGCCAGACATCGCCGCCGCCCGCGCCGCCTGGGACGCACATGAGCACTAGCACCGTCGAGCGGGCCTTCGCCGCCGCGCTGTACGCCGCCGACCACGACCTGGACACCGGCGCGTCCCTGCTCGCGGCCGACCCGTCCGCCGACGCCGAACTCGCCCGGCGCGGCGCTGAGTTCGTGCGCCGCGCGTGGGAGCGCGGCTGGCAGCCCGCCGACGTGGTCCGGATGGTCGTGCGCGAACTGTCCGCGGGGCACGCGGGGCTCGCCGCCCGGCTGATCCGCGCGGAGACCGGGCGGTACGCGACGCTGCCGCCGCGCTGGCCGGCCCAGCTCGCCGAACTCCCCGAAGGCGAGCCCCGCCAGGACCGCTTCTCGTACGCCACGACCGTCCTGGAGCTGTACCGGCTGCTGCTGCGGCTGCCCGCGATCGAACCGGCCGGCCCGGTGCCGGGGGAGTCCGTGACGGTGCCCGTCGCGGGCGAGCCGCGCGCCCTGGCCCGGATCCGCGCGCTGCTCGCGAAGGCGGAGGCCACCGGCTATCCGCCGGAGGCCGAGGCGCTGTCCGCCAAGGCCCAGGAGCTGATGGCCCGGCACTCGGTCGACGAGGCGCTGCTCGCGGCCCGTACGCACGCGAAGGACGCGCCCGCCGCGTGCCGGATCGGCGTCGACGCCCCCTACGAGACGGCCAAGGCCGTGCTCCTGGACGCGGTGGCCGGCGCGAACCGCTGCCGTGCCGTGTGGAACAGCGCGTTCGGCTTCTCGACGGTCGTCGGCTTCGAGCCGGACCTGGAGGCGGTCGAGGTCCTCCACACGTCCCTGCTGGTGCAGGCCTTCGCGGCGATGACCCGGGCCGAGGCGGAGCAGCGGGCCGCGGGCCGCAAGCGCACGAAGACGTTCCGCCAGTCGTTCCTGGCCGCGTACGCCCACCGGATCGGCGACCGGCTGGCGGCGGTCGCCGATCAAGTGGCCGGCGAGCAAGGTGAGTTGCTGCCGGTCCTGGCCGCGCGCGATGTCGCTGTCGCGGGGCGGGCGCAGGAGATGTTCCCGGAGACGGTGACGACTCGGATGAGAGGGGTCACCGATGCGGCGGGGTGGGACCAGGGGGTGGCGGCGGCGGAGCGGGCCCGTGTCGGGGAGCCGTGAGCCGATCCACCCGCGAGGGATAGGCTGTTCGTTGCTCAGCGAACAGTCGATGAGGAGGCCGACATGACGACGCGGGTGACACAGGCGACGAGTCACCGCCCGGCGCCGGTGCACACCGACCCGGCCGACGTGCCCCTGGAGGCCGCGCTGCTCGCGCTCGCCGACCCGGTCCGCCGCACGCTCGTACGCGAACTGGCGGGCGCCGCCGACTGGGAGCGCGCGTGCGGCACCTTCGACGTGCCGGTCACCAAAGCGACGCTGAGCAGGCACTTCTCCGTGCTGCGCGAGTCGGGCCTGCTGGAGCAGCGGGACGCGGGGCCCAAGCGGTTCAACCGGCTGCGGCGCGCCGAGTTCGAGGAGCGGTTTCCCGGTCTGCTGGACCTGGTCCTCCGGGGCGACACGGAAGACTGACCGTATTGACGGGGAATGACCGTATTCTTACGGAGTGAGCTGGTTCCGGGCGCTGAAGGACACCACCCGCTCGGGCCTGACCGTCGAGCGGAAACGCCTGGAACCCCTGATCGCCCTGCGCGGCGCCGCCGGGCTCGCGATCGTCGTCGCCGTCAGCCTCACGCTGTTCGGGCCCGCGGTGGCGGCCGGCTCGGCGTTCGGCGCGTTCCAGGCGGCGATCGCCACGTTCCAGCGCAGCTGGCGGCCCCGCCCGGAACTGGCGCTGGCCTCCGGCGCGAGCCTCGGCATCTCCACCTTCCTCGGCTACCTCACCGGCTCCCACCTGGTGCTCTTCCTGCCGCTCCTCGCGGTCTGGACGTTCCTGGCGGGCCTGTCCTGGGCCGCGGGCCCGACCATCGGCATCATCGCCTCGTCGAACGTCGCGATGATGCTGGTCACCATCACCCTGCCGACGACGATCGGCGAGGCGGCCGGACACGCGGCGATGATGGTCTTCGGCGGCCTGGTCCAGGCGACCCTGGTGATCCTCTTCCCCGTACGCCGCTGGGGAGCGCACCGCGACGCCCTCGCCGACGCGCTCGCCGCCGAGGCCGACTACGCCCGCCGCCTGCGCCACGACCCGGTCGCCGAGTTCGACCCGGCCCCGCTCATGCTGGCCCGCAACGCGGCCGCGCTCACCCCGCGCCAGGCCCGCACCCGCCCCGCCCAGCTGCACGGCACCCGCGGCCTCGCCGAGCGCATCCGGCCGGTCCTCGCCTCGCTCGCCGACCCGGCGGTCGGCGTCCCCGCCGAGGGCCCCGAGCGCGACCGGGTCCGTGAGCTGCTGGCCGCCGCCGGTTCCATCCTGGACGCGGCGGCCCGCGCCATCCGCCACGGCACCCCGGTCGACCTCCCCTCGGGCGCGATCGCGGCCTTCCGCACCCCGGACACCGGGGCGATCCTCTCGGGCCCGGCGCAACGCGCCGCGACCCGGCTGGGCTCACTCCTGCGGGACGTGGTGGAGACGGCGGGCGGGGTCCCGGAGCGGGAGCCGGCGCCCTGGAAGCGGGTGACCATCGGCGCCGGACTGCGGGACCGGCTCTCCCCGTCCCGGCGGGTCCCGGACCGGCCGGCGCCCCCGGACCGGCCCGCCCGGCCGCTGAGCCGCCCCACCCTGCTCCAGCTGGTCCCCGTCGCCGTACGGGCCATCCGGCGGGAGGCCCGGCCCGGTTCACCGATCCTGCGGCACGCCACCCGCGTGTCCACGGTCGCCGTCGCCGGCTACCTCATCGGCAACGCCCTCCCCTTCGGCCACGGCTACTGGGCCCCCATGTCGGCCGTCATGGTCATGCGCCCCGACTTCTCGCAGACGTACTCCCGCGCGGTCGCCCGCTTCGGCGGCACCCTCGTCGGCGTCGCCCTGGCCACCGCCGTCGTCCAGCTCGCCCACCCCGGCACGGGGCTGTCCGCCACCCTGGCCGTCCTGTGCGCGGGCCTGATGTACCTGCTCATGCGCACCGGCCAGCTCGCGGCCCAGGCCTGCGTCGCCGCGTACGTCGTCTTCCTGCTCGGCATGGGCGGCCAGACCTGGGACCAGACCGTCCCCGAGCGCGTCGTGCTCACCCTCGTCGGCGGCCTCCTCGCGATGCTGGCGTACGCCCTCTACCCGGCCTGGGAGACCCCCCGGCTGCGCACCCGCCTCGCCGACTGGCTCGTCGCGCTCGGCGCGTACGCGGCCGTCGTCGTCGACCACTACGCCCACCCGGCCGGCAAGGCCTGCCCGGACGTCCGCGAGGCGCTGCTCAGGGCCCGGGACGCGCACATCGCCTGGCAGGACGCCGCGGCCCGGGCCAGGACCGAACCCGTACGCCACCGGGGCCTGTCCAACGCCGCCGCCGACGACGCCGCGCACGCCCTGCACCACCTGGGCCGCGTCGCGATGCTGATGGAGGCGCACCTCCCGGAGCGCGACGCCACCCCCGTCCCGGCCGCGGCCGCCCTCGCCGACGCGCTGCGCGCCGCGACCCGCGACGGCGCCCGGGCCATCCGTGAACGCCGCGTCCCCGGCTGGAAACCGGTCCGCGAGGCCCTCGACGCCTGGGACGGCGAGGGCGTCCCGGACCGCGTCGTCCGGCGCGGCGCGGGCATGCTCGTGGAGACCCTGGAGGAACTCTCCGACGCCCTCGACACCGTCGCACCGCCGATGACGCTGAAGCCCGCGGAGAAACCGGACGGGCCACAGCACCCCTAGCGCGTGCGCAGAGCCGTCCTCAGTTCGTCGGCAGCCCGCTCGGCAGGCCCGTCGGCAGCCCCGTGGGCAGCTTCCCGTCCGCCGACTTCGTGAACGTGTCCGTCGTCCCGGCCTTCCAGGACACCTTCATCGTCTTGCCGTCGTTGGACTCGATCGCCCCCGTGGTGCGGTCGGTGTTCCCGTCCGCGCACTTCAGGTCGAGCGTCGGCTTGCCCGCGGCGGTCACGGTCCCGCTGCACAGATGCCCGTCGCCCGAGCTCAGCGACGCCTGCTCGCCGCCGATGACGAGAACGACGGCCTGCCCGCCGGTGGTGGCGCTCCAGATGCCCTCGGCGTCCTTCGCGGACCCGGCCGAACCGGACGACCCGCCGTCGGGCGCCGCCGAGGACGACGAGCCGCCGTCCGACGCCTTGTCCTTGCCGTCCGTGCCGTCCGTGCCGTCCTTGGCGTCGTCACTGCTGCAGCCGCCGACGGCCAGCACCGCCACGACGGCCGCGGCCCCCGCCACGATCCGCACGTTCCTGCCGTTCCCGCTGCCGTTCCTGATGCGCACAACATCCCCCTACGTCACTGCTGTTGTCCTGAATCGCCGCTGCAAGTTACCAGCCGTCACACGGGCGGTTCGTCCGACCGGGGCAGGAAGTACCCGGACAGGGGAGTGACGCATCTCTCAGCGGGAGCGGCTCATCCCTTATTGAAAACGGTAGCCATTTTCATATAATGGCGGCATGGCTCGCAACGAACTCCGTCCAGTGATCAGGCTCAGGTCCACCGCGGGGACCGGCTACACGTACGTGACCCGCAAGAACCGCCGCAACGACCCCGACCGCGTGACCCTGCGCAAGTACGACCCCGTCGCCGGCCGTCACGTCGACTTCCGAGAGGAGCGCTGACCCATGAACAACGCCATCCACCCCGCCTACGGACCGGTCGTGTTCCGCGACCGCGCCGCGGACCACGCCTTCCTCACCCGCTCCACCATGACGAGCGAGCGGACGATCGAGTGGGAGGACGGGAACACGTACCCCGTCGTCGACATCGAGATCTCGAACGTCAGCCACCCCTTCTACACCGGCAACCAGCGGGTCCTGGACACCGCCGGCCGGGTGGAGCGCTTCGAGCGCCGCTACGGGAAGCAGTCCGGGGACGAGCCCGGGAAGACGTCCGGCCGGTGAGCCGGCTCCCCGTCGTGATCGTCGGCGGCCTGCACGCGGATGCGCGGCGGGCCGCCGTCGACGAGCTGCTCACCGCCGTCCCCGGCAGTGCGGCCCTCCATCACGACCTCTCCACCGCCGCGCGGGGCACGGTCCTGCGCACCCTGCGCGACGCCGACGGCACCTTCGCCACCGACGAGGTGCCGCTCGCCGGCGACTGCGCGTGCTGCACGCTGCGCGAGGACCTCGTCCCGGAACTGCGGCGCCTCGCCGACGACGGCCGCACCACGCTCGCCGTCGTCGACCTCTGGGACTCCGTCGAGCCGAGGGCGACCGCCGAGGCCGTCGCGGCGCACGGCCCGGACCTGCCGGTCATGACCGTCGTCACAGCCGTCGACCCGGCGCTGCTCCTGCCCTTCCTCGGCAACGGCGACGACCTCGCGGACACCGGACTCGCCGTGGCCGGCACCGACCGGCGCACCGTGGCCGACACCTGGGCCCGCCAGCTGGAGTACGCCCCCGTGCTCGCGGTCGCCGACTCCCCGGAGGCCGACGACGCGGACCGCGCGCTGCTCGCCCAGCTGCACCCCACCGCCCACCAAGTCGTCCTCGGCAGCGGCACGTTGGCGGCGGCCGCGCTCACCGGGACCTTCGACACCGAGGCCGCCGCGGCCGCCCAGCACCCGGCCTGCGCCCTGCTGCCCACCGACGCGGACGAGGCCGGGATCGGCACGCTGGTGTGGCACGCGCGCCGCCCGTTCCACCCCGAGCGCCTCTACGCGGCCCTGGAGGACCTCACCGTCGCGGCCGCCCGCAGCCGGGGCCGCTTCTGGCTCGCCGACCGCCCGGACACGCTGCTGCACTGGGACGCGGCCGGCGGCGCCCTGTGCGTGGAGAGCGCGGGCCCCTGGCTCGCCTCGCTGCCCGACGCGGCCTGGGACCTGGTCCCGCCGGTCCGCCGCGCGGCCGCCGCGCTCGACTGGCACCCCGAGCACGGCGACTGCTGCCAGCACCTGGTCTTCACCTCACCGGGCCTGGACCGCGACGGCCTCGAACTCCTGCTGTGCTCCTGCCTGTTGACGGACGCCGAGTACGCCTCCGGCCGCGCCGCCTGGCAGCGGCTGAAGACGACGCCCGCCTTCGACACGTTCCTGGGCGCGGCCTAGGCCGTGTGCCGAAAGTGGATCTTGGGCTGTGAATGATCACAGGTCATGGGACGGGGAGATCTCACGGACGAGCAGTGGGCGGTGCTGGGGCCGTTGTTGCCGAAGGGGACGAAGGCGGGGCGACCGCCTGTCTGGCCTCGGCGTCTGCTGATCGACGGCATACGGTTCCGGGTCCGGACCGGTGTTCCGTGGCGGGACGTGCCCGTCGAGTACGGTCCGTGGAACCGGGTCTACGACCTCTTCCGTCGATGGCAGCGGAACGGCACCTGGCACCGGATCCTCACCCGGCTCCAGTCCCTGGCCGATGCGAAAGGTGCGATCACATGGGACCTGAGCGTCGACTCCACGGTGTGCCGCGCTCATCAGCATGCGGCCGGTGCCCGCAAGCAGGGTGATCTACAGAAGGAACCGCCGGGTGGCGTGTTCACCGAGCCTCGTGATCACGGGCTGGGACGCTCGCGCGGCGGGTTCACCACCAAGCTCCACCTGGCCGTCGAGCAGGGTCAGAAGCCCCTGTCGATCGTGGTGACGGCAGGGCAGCGCGGGGACTCGCCGCAGTTCGAACCGGTGCTGGAGAAGATTCGCGTGCCCCGTCTCGGGCCCGGCCGGCCACGCGTTCGCCCCGACCGGGTGCGGGCGGACAAGGCGTACTCCTCCCGCATGAACCGCGCCTACCTGCGCCGCCGCGGAATCCGATGCACCATCCCGGACAAGGCCGACCAGGCGCGCAATCGCCAGAAGCTCGGCTCTCGCGGCGGTCGGCCGCCGCACTTCGACCCGGTCGACTACCGCGAACGTCACGCGGTCGAGTGCGGGATCAACCGGCTCAAGAGGCACCGCGCTGTCGCCACGCGATACGACAAGCTCGCGGTCCGCTACGAGGCGACTGTCCTTATCGCTGCCATAAGCGAGTGGCTGTGACCCTCGACCGTTACACGTTGGGATCCACGTTCCACGTCTCCGGCAGATCGTTGCCGCAGAAGACGCAGACGAAGTCGTCCTCGCGCACGATGTTGTGCTCCTGGCAGTCAGGGCACCGCCGGAACACCACCTCGTGGGTGAAGCCGGAGGGCCGCCCAAGCTCTACACGGTCCAGAGCACGGGCGACCGCCGACCAGGAGGTCACGTCCGGGCAGTAACCGGTGGACTGGTTGCTGACCTCGTCCACGGTCCACCAGTCCGCCTCACGCACGAAGCCGATCTCGCCGGCACTCAGAACCATGTCCCCGCCGGCGCAGGCCACGTGCTCGCTTCGCCGCGGCGCCAGCCGAAGGACACCATCCATGCCGACCACGAAGGTGAACGGTTCGGTCAGTTCTGCCGCCGATCGCCCAGCGATCCAGCCGTCGAAGTCAGCCGCCGAGCCGATCCGGCGCCCGCCGCTGCCAGGCCGGACCGCAGCTTTCAGCTCAACCGGTCCGACATATCGGTAACTCTGCCCCCGCGCACTCACGTCAGCCAACCTAAAGCACTTCCGACACACGCCCTAGGTCGTGTCCGCAAAGTCGTTGGCTCGTTGGTCTGTTCATGGTGCGTCGTCATGAACTGACCGATGAATCCTGGGCGGTGATCGAGCCGTTACTGGCTCCGCCCCGGATGGGCCGTCCGGTGCGGGACCGACGTCAGGTCGTCAACGGAATCCTGTGGAAGCTGTCGACCGGGGCGGCCTGGCGGGACCTGCCGGAACGCTATGGCCCGTGGAAGACGGTCTACGAACGCTTCCGCCGCTGGTCGGCCGATGGAACCTGGGACCGCCTGCTGGCCCACGTCCAGCAGCATTCCGACGCCGTGGGCGCTGTCGACTGGTCGATCGTGTGTGTCGACTCCACGACGGTGCGAGCCCATCAGCATGCGGCCGGGGCACGAAAAGGGGGCTCTGGCCGGGCGAGGCGATCGGCCGCTCCCGCGGCGGACTGACCACGAAGATCCACCTTGCCTGCGACGGACTCGGCCGGCCCCTGGCCTTCACCCTGACCGCTGGGAACGTCAACGACTGCACCCAGTTCGAGGCGGTGATGGCCCGCATCCGGGTCGCCCGATGCGGTCCGGGCCGCCCACGCACCAGACCGGAGCGGGTGGCCGCAGACAAGGGTTACTCGTCCGTCAAGATCCGCGCCTACCTGCGCGGACGCGGCATCAAAGCAGCGATCCCGGAACGAATCGACCAGATCAACGGCCGCATCCGCAGAGGCCAGAGCCGATGCAGACTCAACCGGGCCGCCTACCGGCGCCGCAACCTCGTCGAACGCTGCTTCAACAAGCTCAAGCACCACAAGGCCCTGGCCACCCGCTACGACAAACGAGCCCGCCACTACCAAGCCATGGTCACCCTCGCCTGCCTACAACTCTGGCTCCCATGACTTTGCGGACACGACCTAGGGCCCGGCCCGCCGGACAGGTCCTAGAACGGGAACCGGCTCCGGCCGTGCTGCACCGAGATCCACTTCTGCGTGGTGAAGGACTCCACGGTCGCGTCGCCGTTGAGGCGGCCGAGCCCGGACCGCTTCTCGCCGCCGAAGGCGACGAGCGGCTCGTCGTGCACGGTGCCGTCGTTGACATGGATCATGCCCGTGTCGATCTGCTGGGCGAACGCCACGCCCCGCTCGATGTCGCCGGTGTGCACGGCCCCGCTCAGCCCGTACGGGGTGTCGTTGGCGATCCGCACCGCCTCCTCGTCGCCGTCGAACGGGATGAGGAGCGCCACCGGGCCGAAGATCTCCTGGCGCAGCACCGGTGAGTCGGCGGGCAGCCCGGTCAGTACCACCGGCTCCACCAGGTTCCCGTCCACGGTGCCGCGCAGCAGCGCCGTCGCGCCCTCCGCGAGCGCCTGCTCGACGACGCCCGAGACCGCTTCCGCCTGCGTGGAGTTGATGACCGGGCCGATGACCGTCTCCGGGTCGCGCGGGTCGCCCGACTTGAGCGTCGCCACCTTCGCGACGAACTTCTGCGTGAACTCCTTCTCGACCTTGCGGTCCACGAGGATCCGGTTCGCGGCCATGCAGACCTGGCCCTGGTGGACGAACCGGCTGAAGACCGCCGCGTCCACGGCGTAGTCGATGTCGGCGTCGTCGAGCACGGTCAGCGCGCTGTTGCCGCCGAGTTCGAGCACCGCGTGCTTGAACTGCGAGGCGCACACCGTCGCGACGTGCTGGCCGACCTTGTCGGAGCCGGTGAAGGAGATGACCTTCGGCACGGGGTGCGTCAGCAGCGCGTCGCCGATCTCCGCGATGTCGGTGATGACCACGTTCAGCAGGCCGGCCGGCAGCCCCGCGTCCTCGAAGATCTTCGCGACCAGTGAGCCGCCGACGATCGGCGTGTTCTGGTGCGGCTTCAGCACGACGCCGTTGCCCAGCGCCAGGGCCGGGGCGACGGACTTGAGGGACAGCAGGAACGGGAAGTTGAACGGCGAGATCACGCCCACCACACCCACCGGCACCCGGTACAGGCGGTTCTCCTTGCCGTCCACGGGGGAGGGGATGACCCGGCCCTGCGGACGCAGCGCCAGCTGGATCGACTCGCGCAGGAACTCCTTGGCGAGGTGCAGCTCGAAGCCCGCCTTGGTGCGCGTGCCGCCGAGCTCGTCGACGATCGCCTCGGCTATCGCGTCCTCGCGCTCCTCTATCAGCCGCAGCGCCCGCTCGAAGACGAGGCGCCGCGTGTACGCGTTCGTCCTCGCCCAGTCCTTCTGCGCCCGCTCGGCGGCCCGGTACGCCTCGTCGATCTCCTCGACCGAGGCGACGGTGATGGAGGCGAGCTTGTCACCGCTGTACGGATTGAAGTCGATGATGTCCCACGACCCGCGCCCGGGGCGCCACGACCCGTCGATGTACTGCCGGTCCAGTTCCGAGAAGTAGACCTGTGAGGACTGTGACGACTGTGACGTCATGGGGAAATCCCTTGCTGCAGCGCCGGACACCTGATGTGACGTCATGGTACGGGCGGTACCTGTCAGCTGCCGTAAGGGGATCGTTCAACTGCCTTTGTATTTAAGCGAATTCGCTCAGAATGCGACGCAGCAGCGTCCGGCTCTCCTCCGGGGAGGGGCATTCGTCCTGAAGCTGGGCCATCGCCTTCTCGTACTGGGCGACGTCCTCGCGCTTGTCCAGGTACAGGGCGCTGGTGAGCTGTTCCAGGAACACGACGTCCGAGAGGTCGGACTCCGGGAAGGTGAGGATCGTGAACGTGCCGGACTCGCCGGAGTGCCAGCCGTGGCTGAACGGCATGATCTGCAGCGTCAGTTGGGGCAGCTCGGACACCGTGACGAGATGCTCCAGCTGTCCGCGCATCACCTCGGGGCTCCCGTGCACCCGGCGCAGCGCGGCCTCGTCCAGGACGATCCGGATGTCCGGCGCCCGCTCCGCGACCAGCAGCTTCTGCCGCTCCAGGCGCAGCGCCACGCGGCGGTCGATGTCCTCCCGGGCCGCGCCCCGCATGCCGCGCGCGACGACCGCGTGGGCGTACGCCTCGGTCTGCAACAGGCCGTGCACGAACTGCGCTTCGTACCCGCGGATCAGCGACGCGGCGCCTTCGAGGCCGATGTACGTCTGGAACCAGCCGGGCAGCACGTCGGAGTAACTGTGCCACCAGCCGGCGACGTTGGCCTCTTTCACGAGGGACAGCAGCGCCCCGCGCTCGGCCTCGTCGGTCACCCCGTACAGGGTCAGCAGGTCCTCGACGTCTCTCGCCTTGAAGCTCACCCGTCCCAACTCCAAGCGGCTGATCTTCGATTCGGAGGCGCGGATCGAGTAGCCGGCGGCCTCTCTCGTGATGCCGCGCGATTCCCTCAGGCGCCTCAGTTGTGAGCCCAGCAGAATGCGCCGCACCACCGAGCCGCTCGACTCCCCAGCGGTCACGTCTCTTCCTCCCCATCCGTTCAGGGGCCGAAGTCTGCCACTAAAACGCTCCGGCCCGTACTCGTTCGGTTACAGAAACGGAAAGATCACGAAAGACCTCCGCAAGAAGTCGTAGGAAGAAATGAGCAAGAAGCGGTGCGGGAACGTCCAAGTCGGGCGCGTGCACGTGCATCTGCCCTTGCATCCGGTGTACGCATTCGGAACGATGGTCGTCACCACCGCTCGCTACGTACTGCGAATCTGGGGAGTGCCTCGCATGGGGACGAACGGATCGACCATGCTCGAGCCATTACGGCAGGGCCTTCCCCCTCTCGACCCCTCGGCCGTCTCCAGTGCCGCCTCGTGCGCCCTGCCCGCCCGGTACGAAGCGGTGCGCAGCGCACGGGACTTCACGCGCAGGACACTCGCCGACTGGGACGTCCCCGAGCGCTTCGACGACATCTGTCTGGTGGTCTCGGAACTGGTCACGAACGCGCTGCGGCACGCACTGCCCGCGGGCACCCCGCACGACCAGGACCCGCCCGTGCGGCTGCACTTGATGCGCTGGGCGTCGCGGGTGGTGTGCGCGGTGCGCGACCCGAGCGACGAGAGTCCGGTGGCCCGGGAGACGGAGGACGACTTCGCGGCGGAGTCCGGGCGCGGCCTGTTCCTCGTCGACTCGTTCAGTGACAGCTGGGGCTGGCATCCGCTGGCCGGCGCGCTGGGCGGGAAGGTGGTCTGGGCCCTGTTCAGACTCTGAATACAGGCCCGTCCCGCCGTACGGACGGGTAGGCGGCGGCAGGTCCGGAATCTACGCGCGTCGGAGTCCTGTCGTCACGCGCCGGCTATCAGATGGTCGAACTCGCCGTCCTTCACGCCGAGCAGCATGGCCTCTATCTCGGCGGGCGTGTAGACGAGCGCGGGCCCGTCCGGGAAATTCGAGTTGCGCACGGCCACCGCGCCGCCGGGCAGTTTGGCGAACTCCACGCAGGATCCCTGCGAGTTGCTGTGCCTGCTCTTCTGCCAGACCACTCCGTGCAGGTCCGCGGCCGCCATGCCGTTGTACACGTGATGCACGGTTCGCTCCCCGGTGGTGCTGTAGCTGTGAACTGACCCGGTGACAGGTGAGAAAGCGGAGATCAACTGCCGCAACTGTCCAGGAGCATAGCTTCGTTCATCTGGCCATGCATGGGCAGATGCACGTGCACGCGGGGTGTTCCCCTGGTTACAGCCCCGCTGTCATCTGCCCCGACGGTCGCATGCCATGCAAACGCCGCGTCCGCCCATGGCCTTCCCGGCCATCGCCGGTAGGACGCCCCGCATCGAACATCGAGGAACTTTCCTCCGCGGACGAGATCCGAAGCGGTCAGCATCTGGCCTATATCCCCCGTACCTTCATCTGTGTCGGAACGCGACGTACCGGCACATTACGGAGACGAGAGGTGGCCGCCATGGTCATGCACGTGAACCCCGAGGCCCGCGGCGACGAGCGCGGGGCGCTGCTCGCCTTCATCGCCGAGCAGCGCGGCGGCATTCGCCGGGCCCTGCTCGGCCTGAGCGAGGAGCAGGCCACGTCCCGGCCGAGCGCCAGCGAGCTGTCCCTCGCGGGGCTGCTCAAGCACGTGGCCGAGGTCGAGCAGGGCTGGATCGCCCGGGCCCAGCAGATCGCGCCGGACACCGAGCGTGACGCCACGACCTGGGGCGACAGCTTCCGCCTCGTCGGTGACGAGTCGGTGAAGGAGGTCCTGGACTACTACGAGGACGTGGCCCGCCGCACCGAGGAGTTCTTCCACGCGGCGCCGAGCCTGGACGACACGTTCCCGCTGCCGGACCAGCCCTGGTTCCACGGCTGTCCCGCGGTCTCGCTGCGCTGGCTCGGGCTGCACCTGATCCGCGAGACGGCCCGGCACGCGGGTCACGCCGACATCATCCGCGAGTCCCTGGACGGCAAGACGGCCTTCGAGCTGGTGGCGCTGGCGCAGAACTGAGGTCCTACGCTGGGCGCATGTCAGCGATCCGCCTCCTGGTCCTCGGGGCCGTACGCCAGCACGGCCGCGCACACGGCTACCAAGTGCGCAACGACCTGGAGTACTGGGGCGCCCACGAGTGGTCGAACGCCAAGCCCGGTTCGATCTACCACGCCCTCAAGCAGATGGCGAAGCAGGGACTGCTGGTCGCGCACGAGATCGCCCCGTCGACGGCCGGCGGCCCGCCGCGCACCGAGTACGAGATCACGGAGCAGGGCACCGAGGAGTACCTCGCCCTGCTCCGTGAGTCCCTGACCGCGTACGACCAGCGCCCCGACATCCTCACCGCGGCGCTCGGCTTCATGGTGGACCTGCCGCGCGGGGAGGCCGTCGCCCTGCTCGAGGAGCGGGTGCGCCGGATCGAGGAGTGGCGCGGCTCCGTCACCGGCTACTACACACCCGAGGGCGGCCCCGGACAGCTCGGCCACATCGGCGAGATCATGAACTACTGGGTGTACTCGGCCGACACCGGCGCCGCGTGGACCCGGGGCCTGATCGGCCGCATCGAGGGCGGCGCCTACACCTTCGCGGGCGAGGGCGAGCCGTTCGTGGGGGTGCTCGCGGAGGGACAGGAGAACCCGTACGCGACGGGGGAGCGGCTGCCGGAGGACGACCGCTAATCAAGTTTGACGAATCGCATCGGCGGCGTTACTTTTGCTTCCTAGTCAAGTTTGACTAGGAAGTGTCAGGGGTGCCGGGAGCGAAGGAGTCGGATGACGGACGCGATCGTGACCGAGGGTGTACGCAAGCGGTACGGCGACAAGGCGGCGCTCGACGGTCTCGACCTGACGGTCGGCCGGGGCACCGTGCACGGCGTGCTCGGGCCGAACGGCGCGGGCAAGACCACCGCCGTGCGGATCATGACGACCCTGCTGCGCTGGGACGAGGGCCGTGTCGAGGTCGCGGGCCACGACGTGCGGCGCAGCCCCGACGCGGTGCGCCGCCGGATCGGCCTGCTCGGCCAGCACGCGGCGCTGGACGAGGAGCTGAGCGGGCGGCAGAACCTGGAGATGTTCGGCCGCCTCCACCATCTGGGCGCGCGGCGGGCCGGGGCCAGGGCCGACGAGCTGCTGGCCCGCTTCGGCCTCGAGGACACCGGCCGCAAGGCGGTCACGGCGTACAGCGGGGGCATGCGGCGCCGCCTCGACCTCGCGGCGTCGCTGATCACCGAGCCCGAGGTCCTCTTCCTCGACGAGCCCACGACGGGCCTCGACCCGCGCGGCCGCGCCGAGGTCTGGGACGCGGTGCGCTCGCTGGTCGGCGGCGGTACGACGGTGCTGCTCACCACGCAGTACCTGGAGGAGGCGGATCAGCTCGCCGACCGGATCTCGGTGGTCGACCGGGGGCGGGTCGTCGCGGCCGGCACCCCGGACGACCTGAAGGCGCGGCTCGGCGGCGACCGGATCGACGTCGTGGTCCGGGACGCCGGTCACCTGCCGCTCGTGGCGGGCCTGCTGCCGCCCGGAGCGACGGCCGACGCGGACCGGCGCCTGGTCAGTGCCCCGGTGACCGACCGGATGGCCGCGCTCGCCGACGTCGTACAGGCCCTGCGGGCGGCGGGGATCGACGTGGAGGACGTGGCGCTGCGGCGCCCCACGCTGGACGAGGTGTTCCTGCACCTCACGGACCGGACGACGGCGGAGGTGGCTGCATGAGCACGTCGTGGGGCTGGGCGGCCGGCGACTCCTGGACGATGACCCGGCGCGAACTCGCGCACTGGGCACGGCAGCCGGTGCGGATCGTCGTCGGCCTCGTCTTCCCCGTGATGCTGCTGGTGATGTTCGGCTACCTCATCGGCGGCGGCAAGGGCGTCGAGGGCGATTACGTGGACTTCCTGGTCCCCGGGATGCTCGCGCTGACCATGGCGTTCGGCCTGGAGTCGACGATGCTGGCCGTCACCCAGGATCTCAACAAGGGCGTGATCGACCGGTTCCGGTCCATGCCGATGGTCGACGGGGCGGTCCTGGTGGGCCGTTCGGTCGCCGACATGCTCCAGTCGGCGGCGGCCCTCGCGGTCATGGCGGGGGTCGGGTACGCGCTGGGCTGGCGGGCGCACGGGTCCCTCGGCGCGCTCGCCGGCGCCTTCGGACTGCTGTTGCTGCTGCGGTTCGCGATGCTGTGGATCGGTATCTGGCTGGCGATGGTGGCCGGCAAGCCGGAACTGGTGCAGGCCGTGCAGATCCTGGTGTGGCCGGTCGGGTTCCTCTCCAACGCGTTCACGGTGCCGGCGACCATGCCGGACTGGCTCGGCGCGGTGGTGGAGTGGAACCCGATGTCGGCGACGGCGTCCTCGGTGCGCCATCTCTTCGGCAACCCCGGCGGCGCGGACGAGGTGTGGCTCGCGGTGGTGTGGCCGGTCGGACTCCTCGCGGTGTTCTTCCCGCTGGCGGTACGGAGGTTCGCGTCACTCAGCAGGTAGACGCGTCCCGTCCGCCGGGTCCGGCTTCGTCGGCGGGTGCGGGTCGCGTTGTGCCCGGTCGCGCGACCAGGCCCCGCTCACCCGCACCCGGCAATGAGCCAGCAGCCCTATGGCGAGCTGCGCCTAGGGACTGTCCGGCGGATCGTGTCGCGGGCGCGGGGTCTGGCACGCCGACCTGCGGCACAGAAGAGCACGGGCCACCCGGACGCGACCTGACCCGCCGGACAGGCCCTAGTGATGGAACCCGGTGGCCGCCTCCCGGTCGCTCGTGAAGGGGTGCGGCTGGCTGCGCAGTTCCGGCAGCAGGCGGTTCAGGTCCTCGATCAGGAGCTGCGCCAGATCCGCCGAGAACCCGTTGCGGCACACCACCCGGAGCACCGCAAGATCCTCCCGGTGCGCCGGGAACGTGTACGCCGGGACGAGCCAGCCCCGCTCCCGCAGCCGCCGCGACACGTCGAACACGTCGTACGTCGTCACCTCCGGCGCCGTCGTGAACGCGAAGACCGGCAGATCGTCGCCCCGCGTGATGAGCTGGAAGTCGCCCAGCGCCTCGATGCGTTCGGCCAGGCCCCGGGCCACGTCGCGGGTCGCCTGCTGGACCGCGCGGTAGCCCTCGCGGCCCAGGCGCAGGAACGAGTAGTACTGCGCGACCACTTGGGCGCCGGGCCGCGAGAAGTTCAGCGCGAAGGTCGGCATGTCGCCGCCCAGGTAGTTGACCCGGAAGACGAGCTCCTCGGGCAGCGCCTCCGTGTCGCGCCACAGCGCCCAGCCGACCCCCGGGTACACCAGCCCGTACTTGTGCCCCGAGGTGTTGATGGACGCGACCCGCGGGAGCCGGAAGTCCCACACCAGGTCCGGGTCGAGGAACGGCGCCACCATCGCGCCCGACGCCCCGTCCACGTGCACGGGGATGTCGAGCCCCGTGCGCTCCTGGAGGGCGTCGAGCGCCGCGCACAGCTCGGCGATCGGCTCGTACGACCCGTCGAAGGTGGAGCCGAGGATCCCGACGACGCCGATCGTGTTCTCGTCGCACAGCTCGGCGGCGGCCGCCGGGTCGAGGTGGAAGCGGTCGCCCTCCATCGGCACCTGCCGCGCCTCCACCTCCCAGAAGTTGCAGAACTTCTCCCAGCAGACCTGCACGTTCACGCCCATGACGAGATTGGGCCGGGCCTCGCGCGAGGGGTAGCGGTCCGCGTTCTTCTGCGCCCAGCGCCGCTTGAGCGCCATCCCGGCGAGCATGCACGCCTCGCTGGACCCGGTCGTCGAACAGCCCACGGCGGCCGACGGGTCCGGTGCGTTCCACAGGTCGGCGAGCATCGCCACGCAGCGCCGCTCCAGCTCGGCGGTCCGCGGGTACTCGTCCTTGTCGATCATGTTCTTGTCCCGGCACTCACCCATGAGGACACCGGCCTGCGGCTCCATCCACGTGGTGACGAAGGTGGCCAGGTTCAGGCGCGCGTTGCCGTCCAGCATCAGCTCGTCGTGCACGAGCTGGTACGCCGTCATCGGCGCGAGCGGCTTGTCCGGCAGCCGGTGCTTGGGCGGCGCGTCCGCCATGCCGGCCGTCGGATCGGCCTCGGCGTAGAAGGGGTTGACGGCGAGGGTGTGCTCGCCGGGTTTCTCCGAAGGACTCTGATGCAGCGGCGACATGTCCGTGACTCCTTTGTCCGCTCCGAGAGTTCGTGAGGGCTCAGCGCAACGAGGCGCCGTCTTCCGACAGTTGCATCTGCGGCCGTCCGGTCACCAGGAGCCAAGCGGGCAATGACGCGATGCACATGAGGGCGATGATCGCGGGCGAGGCGACGAGCACGGCGGCCGTGAAGAGGCTGACCCAGCCCGACCGGGTGACGGCGAGCAGGACGCCCAGGACCCCCGCCGCGACGCCCACCGAGGCGTTCACGCCCGGCACCAGCGCGTGCGCGCACAGGCCGAACGCGGCGCCGACGAACACCGCCGGGAAGATCCGCCCGCCGCGGAACCCGCACGACGCCGCGATCAGCAGCGCCGCCAGCTTCACCACGGTCAGCACGGCGAACTCGCCGGCCGACCGGCCGTCCGGGTCCGCGGCGATCTCCTTTACCTCCTCCAGGCCCTTGAACAGCGTCAGATGGCCGCCCAGGGCGCCGAGCAGGCCGAGCACCAGTCCGCCGAGCGGCAGGATCAGCATCGGGTGGCCCAGGCGGCGGAAAGCGCCGTGCACGTACGGGAAGGCGTACACGGCGGCCATGGTGAGCGCGGCCGCCGCGCACGCGACCACGATCGCGGACAGCAGATCCGCCCAGCCCGGGTGATCGAACGGCGCGAGCCCCAGATCGAAGGAGGGGGAGGCGACCAGCGTGGTGGTCAGCGCGCCCGCCGAGGCGGCCAGCAGCGGCCCGAAGAGGTTGTCCCACAGCGAGCCCTTCAGCGGCATCGGCCGCCCCGCCAGCGCCTCGGAGACGAGCAGCGCGGCGGCGACGGGCGTGCCGAACAGGGCGCCGATGGTCGCGGCCGAGGCCAGGTTCGGCCACAGCGCGCCGGGCGACCTCGGCAGGAGCTTGCGGCCCAGCCAGAACGTCAGGCCCACGTTCACGGCGATGATCGGGTTCTCCGGACCGAGGCTCGGCCCGCCGGCCAGCATCAGGGCGGCGGCCAGCGCCAGCCCCGGCAGGACGTACGGCGGCAGCGGCTCCTCGCCGCCGAGCCCCATCGTCGCCGGGTCGGGGCCCGCGTGCCCCGGCACCTGCCAGATCACCAGGCCCACCAGGACGCCCGTCAGGGTGAGCATGACGATGATCCACAGGGATGAGTAGCGGCCGATCCCGAGCGCGTCGGGCAGATTCCCCCACAGCACGTCCTGCAGCCGCTCGGCGATCCAGCTGAGGGCGAGGAACAGCAGACTGCACGCGACCCCCACGACGAGCGCGGGCACGACCAGGGGCAGCAGGGCGCGAGCGGAAACAGCGGGGGGAGCTGCGGGGGCGGGCGGCGACGCCGCGGCGGCTTCATTGCTCACGTCGTCACCCTAAGCGGACATGCGCGGCATAACACCCGGAAGGGTCCTCGCCGTCCCGGCTTGCACCTCACGTGACGTGAGGGCCCAAGCTGATGCCCGTACGGCACGGAACGCACGCATCAGGAGGCGCGGCGGATGAGCTACGCGGTGGGCCAGGTGGCCGGATTCGCCGGCGTCACGGTGCGCACCCTGCACCACTACGACGAGATCGGCCTGCTCGTCCCGAGCGAGCGCAGCCACGCGGGCCACCGCCGCTACAACGAGGCCGACCTGGACCGGCTCCAGCAGATCCTCTTCTACCGGGAGCTCGGCTTCCCGCTGGACGAGGTCCAGACCCTGCTCGACGACCCGGCGACCGACCCGCGCGCCCACCTGCGGCGCCAGCACGACGTCCTGATCGCCCGCATCGAGAAGCTGCAGAAGATGGCCGACGCCGTCGAACACGCCATGGAGGCACAGAAGATGGGAATCCAGCTCACCCCCGAGGAGCGGTTCGAGGTCTTCGGGGACAAGGACCCCGAGCAGTACGCCGAGGAGGCCGAGCGGCGCTGGGGCGGCACCGCGTCGTACGCCGAGTCCCAGCGGCGGGCCGCGCGCTACACGAAGGCCGACTGGAAGCGCCTGCAGGCCGAGGTCGACGACTGGAGCGCGCGCTACGCCGCCCTCGTCGCGGCCGGCGAGCCCGCGACCGGCGAGCGGGCCATGGACCTCGCGGAGGAACACCGCCTGCACATCGACCGCTGGTTCTACGACCTCGCCTACGAGATGCACGTCTGTCTCGGCGACATGTATGTGGCCGACGAGCGCTTCAAGGCGTTCTACGACTCCCTGGGCGAGGGCGTCGCCGAACACCTGCGGGACGCGATCCACGCGAACGCGGCCCGCCACCAGGAGACGTGACTCACACCATCGGCTCCTGGGCGATGACGACGGCCGTCCCGTACGCGCACACCTCCGCGGCCCCGTCCAGCGCCTCGGTCACGTCGAAGCGGAACATGAGCACGGCGTTGGCGCCCCGCGCCCGCGCCTGCTCGACCAGCCGCTCCATGGCCTGATTGCGCGTCTCGACGAGCGTCTTGGTCAGGCCCTTCAGCTCGCCGCCGATCATCGACTTCAGACCGGCGCCGATCTGACTGCCGAGGTGACGCGAGCGCACGGTGAGGCCGAAGACCTCGCCGATGACCTGCTGGACCCGGTACCCGGGGACGTCGTTCGTGGTGACGACGAGCACATCCGCCTGCGGATTCTGGCCGCCGCCGAAGTCTTCGATACCCATACCGACAGGTTTGCCACAGATACGGCACAGTGCATCCTGAGAGGGCCACTGGAACCTGGCACGGACAACCGGCGTTGATAACTTTGCACCGCCATTGCTTTGCCACGCCTCTGTTTCTCAAGCCCCTCAGGAGCCCGGACCCGTGATGACGCTTGCTCTCGGACCAAGCTGGCTGGACCCGGACTACCTGCTGAACACGTTCGGCATCTGGGGCCTGCTCCTGATCGTCTTCGCCGAGTCCGGCCTGCTGATCGGCTTCTTCCTGCCGGGCGACTCCCTGCTCTTCACCTGCGGCCTGCTGATCACCTCGAAGCAGCTGGACTTCCCGCTGTGGGGCGCGATCGGCCTGATCTGCCTCGCCGCGATCCTCGGTGACCAGGCGGGCTACATGTTCGGCAAGAAGGTCGGTCCTTCGCTGTTCCGGCGCCCGGACTCCAAGCTGTTCAAGCAGGAGAACGTGCAGAAGGCGCACGAGTTCTTCGAGAAGCACGGCCCGAAGTCCCTGATCCTGGCCCGCTTCGTGCCGATCGTCCGCACGTTCACGCCGATCATCGCGGGCGTCTCCGGCATGAAGTACCGCTCGTTCATCACGTTCAACGTGATCGGCGGCGTCCTGTGGGGCGCGGGCGTGACGCTGCTCGGCTCCTGGCTGGGCAACATCGAGTTCGTCCACAAGAACATCGAGATGATCCTGATCCTGATCGTCCTGATCTCGGTGGTGCCGATCGTGATCGAGTTCCTGCGGGCCCGGAGCAAGTCCAAGAAGGCCGAGGCGGCGGAGCCGGGGGCGGTGCCGTCCGGCCAGGCGCCGGCGCAGCGCGGGCGGCACGCCAAGCGGTAGCGCTCCGCTCGGTGCGGGGTCGGTCGGTTCGGGTCGGTTCGGGTCGGTTCGTGTGCGTCGCCCGGTGCGGGGTGCGTCGTGGCTGGTCACGCAGTTCCCCGCGCCCCTCAGGGGTGCGGGGAACTGCGCGAGAAGACCCACCGGACCCTCACTCGGCGACGCGACAGCTACCCGGCAGACGAGAACTCCGGACCTAGAAGCCTCGCGTCCGCTTGGCCGCTCGGCGGTTCGAGGCCCCGGGGGAGCGGATGAACAGGCGGGCCATCTCGCCCCCCAGGTTCACCCCGATCGCGATGGCCATGGCGAGCGCCGCCGCCGTCGACAGCGACACCAGCCCCCGGACCACGTCGTTCTGGGCGATCGCCAGCAGCCCGAAGTACGTCGCGGAACCCGGTAGCAGCGGCCCGATCGCGGCCGTGACGTACGGCAGCGCCGAGGCGAACCGGTACCGCGAGAACAGCTGCCCGAACAGGCCGACGAGCCCGGCCGCCGCCGCGGTCGACGCCACCGGTGAGATCCCGCCCGTGTAGTGCATCGCCCCGTAGACGACCCAGGCGACACCGCCGTTCAGCGTCACGGCGAGGACCGTCGACCGCTCCTGCTGCAACAGCACGGCGAACGCCAGGGACAGCCCCATCGACGCGGCGATCTGCCACAGCCGCACGGGCTGCTCGATGACCTGCAGCCCGCCCTCGGGATTGAGGCTCGCGTGCAGCTGGACGCCCACGTACAGCATGATCAGCACGCCGATGACGATGCCCACGAAGAAGTACATGACTTCCAGCAGGCGGGCCGCCGCCGTGATGTAGAAACCGGTCAGACCGTCCTGCACTCCGGCCACGAGGGCCCGCCCCGGCAGCAGCGCGAACAGTCCACCGGTGATCACCGCGGACGCCCGCACGTCCACGTAGTCGTGCGCCAGGGTCAGCAGGATGCCGATCGCGGCGGGCGGCATCGCGGCCACCGTGAACTGGTAGAACTCCGGGAACCCGCGCCCCGCGCACAGCCACGCGAACCGGTCGCCCAGCATCGCGCCGATCGCCGCCGCGATGAACACGATGACGTCACCGCCGACCAGGATCGAGGCGGACCCGGCGAGCAGCCCGCTCGCCGCGGTGAGCGCCCAGCCGGGGTAGGGGTGCCGGTTGCGTCGGATCTCCGCGAGCCGCCGGTACGCCTCCTCGAGGGTGACCTCGCCCTCCTCGTCGCTGATGTCGTCCACCAGGGCGAACACGGCGGCGAGCCGCGTGTAGTCCGTCCCGCGCCGCCGCACCGTGCGCGAGGCCGTCACCGGGTCGTCCACGAGGGACGGCTGGAAGGTGATCGAGAGCAGCGTGAACGTCACCGTCGGCTCGCACCGGTCGAGCCCGAAGGACCGGCACACGGCGAACATCGCCGCCTCCACGTCCTCGGCGCCCTCACCGCCGGCCAGCAGCAGCTCCCCGATACGCAGCGTCAGGTCGAGCACGCGCGGCACGGCGGGCCCGGCGTCGTCCTGCTTCTGCGGGAGTTCGGGCGCGGGCCGCTCGGCGACCGGCATCCGCAGCATCGTGCGCATCCGGTCCTGCCACGGCGCCTCCTTGGTCAGTCTGACCATGGGGATACCGTGCGCGGGCGTGAACGCGGCCGGCGACTGCCGGGAGCTGTAGGTCTTCGGCGGCGTGAACGCGGAGCCCTCCGCGTCGGCCGCCTCGGACGCCTGCACGCTCAGCCCTTCGGGGAGCGCGAACTCCGACGTGGTCGACGACTCCTCGTCCACCACCGGAGGCGGCGACACCACCCCGATGGGCTGCGTGAACGCACTGCGGGCCTCGTCGGACTGCGGCTTGCGGTCCTCCGGGGCCTCCGACTCCCGCTCCGTCACGTCTGTGGCACCTCTGTGCTTCCTCGCCCTTCGCTCGACCGGGTGGGCGTCCGCCTCGTATGCGTCTGCCTCCCGTACGCCTCAGTATGCGCACGAATACGCGAACGGGCCGCACGACCCCGGCAGGGAGCGTGCGGCCCGTTCATGAACGCTCGGGGTCAGTGACCGCCCTGGTCCTGAGCGCGCTTGTAGGAACGCTCGATCTCGGCCTCGGCCTCGGTGCGGCCCACCCAGTCGGCGCCCTCGACGGACTTGCCGGGCTCCAGGTCCTTGTAGACCTCGAAGAAGTGCTGGATCTCCAGGCGGTCGAACTCGGAGACGTGGTGGATGTCGCGCAGGTGCTCCATCCGCGGGTCCGTCGCCGGGACGCACAGCAGCTTGTCGTCGCCGCCGGCCTCGTCCGTCATACGGAACATGCCGATGGCGCGGCACTTGATGAGGCAGCCCGGGAAGGTCGGCTCGTCCAGGATGACCAGCGCGTCCAGCGGGTCGCCGTCCTCGCCGAGAGTGTTCTCGACGAAGCCGTAGTCCGTCGGGTAGGCGGTCGACGTGAACAGACGACGGTCGAGACGGATGCGCCCGGTCTCGTGGTCGACCTCGTACTTGTTCCGCGATCCCTTCGGAATCTCGATCGTGACGTCGAACTCCACCGGTGGCTCCTCCATGATCAACACATACGACTGGTGATTAAGTGTCCCTCACGCAGGTGTGTGATCGCGAAAGGGGCTGGTCCGCGGTGCCGGAGCTGAAGGCTTCGCAGCTCTTGACGAGCGCGGCGAAGACCGCTGCCACGTCGGCTGCGAAGGCCAAGACCAAGCACGTCACGGTAGGTGCGACGGCGGTGGGTCTCGTCCTCGCGGCTGTCGTGGTGGCCACGGCCGGTCCCTGGGACGCTTCGGGTCAGCGTAAGGCCGAGGCGGACCGGGCGGCTTCCCAGGAGGCCGGGGGTGGCGCAGATCACGGGCGTACGCCCGCCGGGGCGCCGTCCGCGGCGCCCAGCGCCCCCGCCGTCCTCGCGGCCCCCGGGGCGTCCGTCCCGGGCCCGACGAAGCACGCCCTCGCCGACGTCCTGGACCCGCTCCTGAAGGACCCGGCGCTGGGCCCCCGCCGCACGGCCGCGGTCGTCGACGCCGTCACCGGAAAGAGGCTGTACGGAAAGTCCGCGGGTGACGCGCTCACCCCGGCGTCCACCATCAAGCTGGCCACGGCGGTCGCGGCCCTCACGGCGGCGGGCCCCGAGCACCGCATCGCCACCCGCACGGCCCTGGAGAAGGACGCGAAGGAACTCGTCCTCATCGGCGGCGGCGACCCGACCCTGACGGCCCGCGAGAAGAACCCCTACGGCGCCGCCAGCCTGCGCACCCTCGCCGACGAGACGGCGGCCGCCCTCAAGAAGAGCGACACCACCGAGGTCACGCTCTCCTACGACGCCTCGCTGTACTCCGGGCCGTCCACCCACCCCATCGGCCCCAACGAGAACCTCGCCCAGGTCACCGCCCTGATGGCCGACGAGGGCCGCACCGACGACTCCACCAGCGGACCGGCGCCGCGCGCCGCGGACCCGGCGGCGTCGGCGGCGCAGAAGTTCGCGGACCTGCTGCGCGAGCGCGGCATCCGGACCAAGGGCGGCGAGCCCGGCCCGAGCAAGGCCTCCGGACAGGCCGAGGACGTCGCGAAGGTCGAGTCCCCGCCGCTGTCCGCCCTCGTCGAGCGGATGCTGACGCACAGTGACAACGACATCGCCGAGGCGCTCGCCCGGCAGACCGCCGTCGCCGCCGACGAGAGCCATGACTTCGACGGCGCCGGCCGGGCCGTCAAGAAGGAACTGCACAAGCTCGGACTCCCGCTCTCCGGCGCCCACTTCTCCGACGGCAGCGGCCTCGACCGCACCGACAAGGTCTCCGCGGACCTGCTCACCGGACTGCTCGCCAAGGCCGCCGAGCCCGACAGCACCGCACTGCGCTCCGTCCTCACCGGCCTGCCCGTCGCCGGCTTCACCGGCACCCTCAGCAACCGCTACGGCGACCCGGCCGACGCCTCGGGCACCGGCCTCGTCCGCGCCAAGACCGGCACCCTCACCGGTGTGAACACCCTCGCGGGCACGGTCGTCGACGCCGACGGGCGGCTCCTCGTCTTCGCGTTCATGACGCAGGGCGCGCCCGGCCCCCAGTCGGCCCAGGCCGGCCTGGACCGCCTCGCCTCGTCCGTCGCCAACTGCGGCTGCCGCTGAGCCCCGCCGTCCCCCAGGGGACAGCCGGGGCCGAAGTGGGGGTCCGGTCCGGGTCCAACCCCCTCCGCGCAGGGAGGGGGTCACGTACCGTTGACGCATGACGAGCATCGGTGGTGTGGAGATGGTCGACTGGAACCTCGCGGTGGCGACCGCGACCCGACTCGTACGACCCGGCCCAGAGGTCAGCCGGGACGAGGCACGCGCCGTCGTCTCGGAGCTGCGCCGGCACGCCAAGGCCTCCGAGGAGCACGTGCGCGCCTACACGCGCATGGCCACGGAGGACGTGCACGACACCCCGATCCTCGTCGTGGACCGGCCCGGCTGGGTGAAGGCCAACGTCGCGGGCTTCCGGGAGATCCTCAAGCCCCTGCTCGACAAGATGCAGGAGCGCCGGTCGGGACCCGGCGGCGCCGTGCTCGGCGCGGTCGGCGGCAAGGTCACGGGCGTCGAGCTCGGCATGCTGCTCTCGTTCCTGTCCTCCCGGGTCCTCGGCCAGTACGAGACCTTCGCCCCCGCCACCCGCGACCTCCCGGCCGCCCCCGACGGCGGCGGCCGCCTCCTCCTCGTCGCGCCGAACATCGTGCACGTGGAGCGTGAACTCGACGTGGACCCGCACGACTTCAGGCTCTGGGTCTGCCTGCACGAGGAGACGCACCGCACCCAGTTCACCGCCGTGCCCTGGCTGCGGGACCACCTGGAGGGCGAAATCCAGTCGTTTCTCGGCGAGACCGAGGTCGACCCGACGACCTTCCTGGAGCGGATCAGAGAGGCCGCCCAGTCCCTCGCCGGCGGCCGCCCCGAGGGCGAGGAGGACGACGGCGGACGGTCCCTCGTGGAGCTCGTCCAGTCCCCGGCCCAGCGCGAGATCCTGGCCCGCCTCACCGCCGTCATGTCCCTGCTCGAAGGGCATGCGGACTACGTGATGGACGGCGTCGGCCCCGCGGTCGTACCGACGGTGGGGGAGATCCGCGAGAAGTTCCAGCAGCGCCGCCAGAAGGGCGCCTCCCGGCTCGACATGGCCCTGCGCAAGCTGCTCGGCCTCGACGCCAAGCTGCGCCAGTACCGCGACGGAGAGCGCTTCGTGCGCGCGGTCGTCGAGGAGGTCGGTATGGACGGCTTCAACCGGATCTGGACATCGCCCAACACGCTCCCGACCAAGGCGGAGATCGCCAAACCGGCGGACTGGGTCGCGAGGGTGCACAACAAGACAGGCGGCGCTCACGACGCCCCGTAAGCCACGCCCAAAATTGCTCAGGATCACCCATCCGAGGGACCGTAGGCCGTGGGCAGGCGTGCAATGCTCAGGGAATGGCTCGGCTCTGTCACCATCGACACACTCTGCGTGACCGAATTCACTGGATCACCGTTGAGCGACTGAGCCGTTTCAATTTCTGGCGCCCACCCCCCTAGACAACGGAATGAAGGGAACCGGACATGGGTCCCCATCCTGCGGTCGCGGCGATACGCCTGGCGGTCCGCCGCGTCCTCCACGACATCCTCAGCGCACATCCCCACGAGCCTCCCTCCGGTGAGCAGCCACTCGTGCTGGTCGCCTGCTCGGGCGGCGCCGACTCCATGGCGCTCGCCTCGGCCCTCGCCTTCGAAGCCCCCAAACTCGGCATCCGCGCCGGTGGCATCACCGTCGACCACGGTCTGCAGCCCGGCTCCGTGACCCGCGCCGAGGATGTCGTCCTGCGCCTGACCGCCCTCGGCATGACCCCCGTCGAGTCCGTCGCCGTCCAGGTCGGCCGCGACGGAGGCCCCGAGGCCGCCGCCCGCGACGCCCGCTACGCCGCCCTCGACGCCGCAGCGGAGCGCCACGGCGCCGCCGCCGTCCTGCTCGGCCACACCCGCGACGACCAAGCCGAAACCGTCCTGCTCGGCCTCGCCCGCGGCTCCGGCATCCGCTCCCTGTCCGGAATGGCCGCGGTCTCGGGGGCCGGCGGCCGTTACCGCCGCCCCTTCCTCCAGCTCGACCGGCAGACGGCCCGCAAGGCCTGCCTCGTGCAGCACCTGCCCGTCTGGGACGACCCGCACAACACCGATCCGGCCTATACGCGATCACGGCTGCGCCACGAGGGCCTGCCCGCCCTGGAGAAGGCGCTCGGCAAGGGCGTCGTCGAGGCCCTCGCCCGTACGGCCCAGTTGTCCCGCGACGACGCCGACGCGCTGGACACCTGGGCCAGGGAGGCCGCCGACTCCGTGCGGGACGCGGCCGGTCTCCTCGAATGCGCCAAGCTCTACGCGCTGCCGCCCGCCGTCCGCCGCCGCATCCTGCGCAAGGCGGCCATCGAGGCCGGCGCCCCCGCCGGAGCGCTCTTCGCCCGCCACATCGAAGAGGTCGACCGCCTGATCACCGGATGGCGCGGCCAGGGGGAGATCAATCTCCCGGGCAAAGTCGTCGCCCAGCGGCAGGGTGGCAGACTGGTCATCCGGCAAGGCTGAGTTCGCGGCTCACGTCGCGGCGGCCGGTGGGACGACCGAAAGTGATGCGGGTGGACGCGAAAGACATGGGCACCGACCTCAAGTCGGTGCTCATCACCAAGGAAGAGATCGACGCGAAGCTGGCCGAGCTGGCCGCGAAGGTCGACGCGGAGTACGCGGGCAAGGACCTGCTGATCGTCGGGGTGCTCAAGGGCGCCGTGATGGTCATGGCGGACCTGGCGCGTGCCCTGTCCACCCCCGTCACGATGGACTGGATGGCCGTGTCCTCGTACGGCGCGGGCACCCAGTCGTCCGGCGTCGTGCGGATCCTCAAGGACCTCGACACCGACATCAAGGGCAAGCACGTCCTGATCGTCGAGGACATCATCGACTCCGGTCTGACGCTGTCCTGGCTGCTGACCAACCTGGGTTCGCGCGAGCCCGCCTCCCTCGAGGTGTGCACGCTGCTGCGCAAGCCCGAGGCGGCCAAGGTCGACATCGACGTGAAGTGGGTCGGCTTCGACATCCCGAACGAGTTCGTGGTCGGGTACGGCCTGGACTACGCGGAGAAGTACCGCAACCTGCCGTTCGTCGGCACGCTCGCGCCGCACGTCTACGGCGGCTGAGTACGCGTCAGCCCCGCTCCGGCGGCCGGGAACCCTTGCGGGGTTCCCGCCGTTGGAGCATGCGAAGGCGCGTTTGTCGGTCGTCCCCTGCGGCGTCGGGTGACAATGCTGGGGTACCGTCCGAAGAACAGTTCTTCAAACAGCTTCAAACAGCCTTATCAAACTCACTATGGCAGGAGGGACGGGGCGGCACCGCTCCGTATGGATGGACGTGAAGCGATACTTCCGTGGGCCGGTCATGTGGATCGTGCTGGCCGTCCTTGCCGTGGTCGTGTTGATGCAGGTCGTCGGTTCGTCCGGCGGCTACAAGACGGTGGACACCGGCCAGGTCATTCAGGCCATTCACGACAACAAGGTGCAGTCGGCCAAGCTGACCACCGGCGATGAAAACACCATCAAGGTCGAGCTGAAGGACGGCCAGAAGGTCGAGGGCTCGGACAAGATCCAGGCCAGCTACATCGGCGACCAGGGCGTCGAGGTGGCCAAGGACCTGCAGGCCAGGTTCGAGGACAAGCAGATCACCGACGGGTACACCGTTTCCCCGTCGAAGCAGAACCCCTTCGTGGGCATCCTGCTGTCCCTGCTGCCCTTCGTCCTCATCGTGGTCGTCTTCCTGTTCCTGATGAATCAGATGCAGGGCGGCGGCTCCCGAGTGATGAACTTCGGGAAGTCCAAGGCCAAGCTCATCACCAAGGACACCCCGAAGACGACGTTCGCCGACGTGGCGGGCTCGGACGAGGCCGTCGAGGAACTCCACGAGATCAAGGAGTTCCTGCAGGAGCCGGCCAAGTTCCAGGCCGTCGGCGCCAAGATCCCCAAGGGCGTGCTGCTGTACGGCCCGCCCGGTACCGGTAAGACGCTGCTCGCGCGCGCCGTCGCCGGTGAGGCCGGGGTGCCGTTCTACTCGATCTCCGGTTCCGACTTCGTCGAGATGTTCGTCGGTGTCGGTGCCTCCCGTGTCCGTGACCTCTTCGAGCAGGCCAAGGCGAACGCTCCGGCGATCGTCTTCGTCGACGAGATCGACGCGGTCGGCCGTCACCGCGGCGCCGGCCTCGGCGGCGGTCACGACGAGCGCGAGCAGACGCTGAACCAGCTGCTCGTCGAGATGGACGGCTTCGACGTGAAGGGCGGCGTCATCCTGATCGCCGCCACGAACCGGCCCGACATCCTCGACCCGGCGCTGCTGCGTCCCGGCCGCTTCGACCGCCAGATCGCGGTCGACCGCCCGGACATGCAGGGCCGTCTGGAGATCCTCAAGGTTCACCAGAAGGGCAAGCCCGTCGCACCCGACGTCGACCTGTCGGCCGTCGCGCGCCGCACCCCGGGCTTCACGGGTGCCGATCTGTCGAACGTGCTGAACGAGGCCGCGCTGCTCACGGCCCGCTCGGACAAGAAGCTGATCGACAACGTGATGCTCGACGAGGCGATCGACCGTGTGGTCGCGGGCCCGCAGAAGCGGACCCGGATCATGTCGGACAAGGAGAAGAAGATCACCGCGTACCACGAGGGCGGTCACGCCCTGGTCGCGGCGGCTTCGCCGAACTCCGACCCGGTCCACAAGATCACGATCCTCTCCCGAGGCCGTGCTCTGGGCTACACGATGGTGCTGCCGGACGAGGACAAGTACTCGACCACGCGCAACGAGATGCTCGACCAGCTCGCCTACATGCTGGGCGGCCGCGCGGCCGAGGAGCTCGTCTTCCACGACCCGACGACCGGCGCCGCCAACGACATCGAGAAGGCCACCGGTACGGCCCGCGCGATGGTCACGCAGTACGGCATGACCGAGCGGCTCGGCGCGATCAAGTTCGGCGGTGACAACACCGAGCCCTTCCTGGGCCGCGAGATGGGTCACCAGCGCGACTACTCGGAAGAGGTCGCCGCGCTCGTCGACGAAGAGGTCAAGAAGCTCATCGAGACCGCGCACAACGAGGCCTGGGAGATCCTCGTCGAGAACCGCGACGTTCTCGACAACCTGGTCCTCGCGCTGCTCGAGAAGGAGACGCTGAACAAGGAGCAGATCGCCGAGATCTTCGCTCCGATCGTGAAGCGTCCGGCCCGCCCCGCGTGGACCGGCTCCTCCCGCCGCACCCCCTCGACCCGCCCGCCGGTGCTCTCCCCCAAGGAGCTGTCGCTGACGAACGGGGCGAACGGATCGGCGCCCGCCATCGAGACCACCACCCCGGTGGACACGGTGAAGGAAGAGCGTCCCGAGAGCTGACTCAGGGCCCGGAATGCATGCCGCGTCCCCCACGCTTTACGGTGTGGGGGACGCGGCTTTTTGCGCTGCCGCGCCGGTTCATACGAGAAGAGGCACCAGATGACCGACCCGGTGACGCTGGACGGCGAGGGCCCGATCGGCGAGTTCGACGAGAAGCGGGCCGAGAACGCTGTGCGCGAGTTGCTCATCGCGGTCGGTGAGGACCCGGACCGTGAGGGTCTGCTGGAGACCCCGGCGCGCGTCGCTCGCGCGTACAAGGAGATCTTCGCCGGTCTGTGGCAGAAGCCCGAGGACGTCCTGACGACGACGTTCGACCTGGGCCACGACGAGATGGTCCTGGTGAAGGACATCGAGGTCCAGTCGAGCTGTGAGCACCATCTGGTGCCGTTCGTGGGTGTCGCGCACGTCGGCTACATACCGTCGACCGACGGCAAGATCACGGGGCTGTCGAAGCTGGCCCGCCTCGTCGACGTCTACGCCCGCCGCCCGCAGGTCCAGGAGCGGCTGACGACGCAGATCGCGGACTCCCTGATGGAGATCCTGGAGCCGCGCGGCGTCATCGTCGTCGTGGAGTGCGAGCACATGTGCATGACGATGCGCGGGGTACGGAAGCCCGGCGCCAAGACCATCACGTCGGCGGTCCGCGGTCAGCTGCGTGATCCGGCCACTCGGGCCGAGGCGATGAGCCTGATCATCGGGCGCTGAGCGGAACCAGCCCCGCCGGCGCTTGAGGAGCGAGGGTCCGGGGCCGCAGCCCCGTCTCGCTCGCCGTCTCGGCGCCGCCGGGGCTGCTCACGCCGTCAGCCGCGCCCCTTCAGGGCGCGGCTCACGCAGTCGGCGCCGCGCTCTCCGTGTCGTCGTCCTCCGGCAGCCTGCACACCCGCTCCAGGAAGAGCGCGGCCGCTATCACCGCGATGCCGGCGAGGACCGAGAAGCCGGCGTAGATCGCCTGGTCGCGGCGGGACGGGATGTCGAGGGACTCCAGCAGGAACGCCCCGGCTCCGCCGTACATCCCCGCCACCAGCGCCGCGACCAGCGCGCTGGCCTGTCCGAAGACGAGCGCCCGGGCGGCCATCATCGGGTCGACGCCCTTCGCCTCCGGCCGGCGCTCGCGCTGGGCGCGCAGCCGGGAGCGGATGGACAGGGCCGTCGCGAGCAGCACGGCGGCGATCACCGCCAGCACGATGGGTGCCGCGAGCGGGACCCGTGGCAGTGTGCCGAGCGAGTCCCACAGCCGGGCGCCGGCCCAGGACAGGACCCCGGCGACCACGAAGAGGCCGGCCAGAGTCCTGATGCGCAGTTGCTTCATCCCCGTTGGTCGCCCCTCACGTGTGTCCTCGGCCCTGCCCGCTAGACCTTAACGATTACTCGGGCAGCCGGAGTTCCAGGTCGGCGCGCGGCGCCACCCCGTCGCGGGTCACGACGCCGAGCAGCTGGGCGACGGCGCCGCGGCCGGGCAGCTGGGCCTCCGGCTCCACGTCGTGCCAGGGCGCCAGCACGAACGCCCGCTCGTGGGCCCGCGGGTGCGGCAGCGTCAGCGTCGGGTCGTCCGAGACCACATCGGCGTACGCGACGATGTCGACGTCGATGGTGCGCGGTCCCCAGCGCTCGTCGCGCACGCGGTGGAAGGCCTCCTCGACCGCGTGGGCGCGCTCCAGGAGCGAGACGGGCGGGAGCGTCGTCTTCAGGACCACGACCGCGTTGAAGTAGGACGGCTGCGAGCCCGGCTCGACGCCCCAGGGCTCCGTCTCGTACACGGGGGAGACGGCTTTGACGCGGACGCCGGGGGTGTCCTCCAGGGCGTCGACGGCGCCCTGGAGGGTCTCCAGGCGGTTGCCCAGGTTCGAGCCGAGGGAGAGCACGGCCCGCTTCGGGTTGGAGAGCGTGGTGTCGGCGGCATCCACCTGCTCCACCACGGAGGTTGGAACCGGCTGGACGGTCGGGTCGCTGTGAGTCATGTTCATACTCGGCTCCGGGTGATGGTGACGGTCACGTCGTCGAAGGGCACGGTGATCGGTGCGTCCGGCTTGTGGACGCAGACCTCGACCTCCTGGACCCCTTCGTGCTTCAGGCAGGTCTGGGCGATGCGCTCGGAGAGCGTCTCGATGAGGTCGACGGGCTCGCCCTCCACGACGGCCACGACCTCCTCCGCCACGATGCCGTAGTGCACGGTCTTCGCCAGGTCGTCGTCGGCCGCCGCCGCCCGGGTGTCCAGTCCGAGCACCAGGTCCACGATGAAGGTCTGGCCCTCCTCGCGCTCCTTCGGGAAGACGCCATGGTGCCCGCGGGCCTTGAGGCCGCGCAGCGCGACACGATCCACGCGAATCACTCCTGCAGTCGTCGGTAGAGGCCGGTCCTGTCGATGTGCGGTCGACACGACGGCCTTCGATCGAATCTACCTGCGAGCACTGACATCGCTCGCCCGCGGGGGCTATGGACAAAGGCGGCCCCCGGCTGGTAGCCGCCCATACCCCTGCGTGCGGGAAACCAACCTCGCGCCGGGATTTCGGGCCCCTCCGGGGGCGCTTACCCACTCAGCCGGGTGACCCGTCGTCCTCCGCGTTGTCGGCGGTGTCGGATTCGTCATCCGCGTCCGCGAGCACCGGCGAGGCGTGGTGCGACCACAGCTTCCAGCCGTCGCGGGTGCGCCGGAACACATTCGTCGCGACGACGCGCTGGCCGACGAGCGGGCCGAGCTCGTCGCCCTCCTCGGGGGCGGGGCCGCCGCTGAGGATGTTCTCCGTGCAGGTCACCAGCGCGGTGTCGGCGACGACGCTGATGTGCACATCGGTGAGGAAGAACTGGATGTACTCGGTGTTCGCCATGATCAGCGCGTAGCTGCGCAGCACCTCGCCGCGTCCGGTGAGCACCGGCCAGCCGGGGTGGACGCAGCTGATGGAGGTGTCCTCGGCGTCGTCCGGGTCGGCGTCCTCGGCGTACGCGACGTCCTCGGGGGCCAGCCACAGGGACGTCAGCTCCTCGAAGTCGCCGCGCTCCATGGCCTCGTAGTAGGCGCGGTTGGCGTCGTCGACGGCCTGGGTGTCGGTCCCGGTCACAGGGCTCCCTCGACGGCGCGGGCCACCCTGACCGCGTCGGCGGTGGCCCGCACCTCGTGGACGCGGACCGCCCAGGCGCCGGTGTGCGCGGCGATCGCCGAGACGGCGGCGGTGGCGGCGTCGCGCTCGCGCGCGGGCGGCGGGGCGCCCTCCTCGCCGGCCAGTACGTGGCCGAGGAACCGCTTGCGGGAGGCCGCGACCAGGACCGGGTGACCCAGCGCGCGGAGCCGGTCGAGGTGGGCGAGGAGGGCGAGGTCGTGGTCGGCCTCCTTGGAGAAGCCGAGGCCCGGGTCGACGACGATGTGGTCGGGAGCGATGCCGCCCTCGATGATCGCCTCCACGCGCGCGTGCAGCTCGTTCACGACTTCGGAGACGACGTCCTTGTAGGTGCCCCGTACGGTGGCGCCCTCCAGGAAGCCGCGCCAGTGCATCACCACGAAGGGCGCGCCCGCCGCGGCCACGGTCGGGATCATCGCCGGGTCGGCGAGGCCGCCGCTGACGTCGTTGACCAGGGCCGCGCCCGCCGCGAGGGACTGTTCGGCGACGCAGGCGCGCATCGTGTCGACCGAGACCGTGACGCCTTCGGCGGCGAGTCCGCGGACGACGGGGATGACGCGCTTGAGCTCCTCGTCCTCGTCGACGCGGGTGGCGCCGGGGCGGGTGGACTCGCCGCCGACGTCCACGAGGTCGGCGCCCTGGGCGACCAGGTCCAGGCCGTGCTTGATGGCGGCGGTGGTGTCGAACCAGCGGCCCCCGTCCGAGAAGGAGTCGGGCGTCACATTGACGACTCCCATGACCGCGCAGCGGTCCCAGACGGGGAGGTGGGCTACGTGGCCGCGGTGGACCTGCGACGTGCTCATGTCTTCCAGCCTAGAGCCGGAAACGGGGTGCCTGCGCCGTGCGGGCGGCTTCCGGCTCGGGCGGTGGCCCCGCGTCACCGCCCGCGGATTCGTCGTGGTCGCTCACGCGGTTCCCCGCGCCCCTGAGTGACGCCTTCGCTCAGGCGGCCCGTACCTCGCGCTCCTGATGGTCGTGGGCGCACGGCCGCGGCTCCGGGGTCCGGCGGCGCAGCGGCCGCGGCAGCCGCAGGTGCACGAAGCCCTCCGCCTGCATGGCCGCCCAGCCGATCCTCGGCAGGTCCTTCGGGGAGCGGTAGACGACGAAGCGGGGGTCCCAGCGGGGCCGGAACTTGGCGTTGAACTTGTAGAGCGACTCGATCTGGAACCAGCGGGAGAGGAAGACGAGCAGCCCCCGCCAGGCGCGCAGGACCGGGCCGGCACCGATCTTCTCGCCGCGGGCGAGCGCCGAGCGGAACATCGCGAAGTTGAGCGAGACGTGGGTGATGCCCAGTTTCGGGGCGGCCTGGAGGGCGGCCACGATGAGCAGCTCGTTCATCCCGGGGTCGGCCGTGCGGTCGCGGCGCATCAGGTCGAGGGAGACGCCGTCGGTGCCCCAGGGGACGAAGTGGAGGACCGCTTTGAGGTCTCCGTAGGGGCCGGATCCGTGCGCGTCGCTCTTGTGGGCCGTCGCGATCAGACAGGAGCCGTCCGTCTCGTCACCGATGCGGCCGAGCGCCATGGAGAAGCCGCGCTCGGTGTCGGTGCCGCGCCAGTCCTCGGCGGCGCGGCGGACGCGGTCCAGTTCGGCGGGGGCGAGGTCACGGATGCGCCGGACCCGTGTCTCGTAGCCATTGCGCTCGATCCTTTTGACCATCTGGCGCACGTTGCGCATCGCCCGCCCGGTCAGGGAGAAATCCGCGACATCCACCACCGCCTCGTCACCCAGTTCGAGAGCGTCCAGGCCGGTCTCGCGGGTCCACACCTCGCCGCCCGTCTCGGAGCAGCCCATGACGGCCGGGGTCCAGGAGTGGGCCCGTGCCTCGTCCATGAAGCGCTCGATGGCGCCGGGCCACGCCTCCACGTCGCCCACGGGGTCGCCGCTGGCGAGCATCACGCCGGAGACGACGCGGTAGCAGACGGCCGCCTTGCCGCTGGGGGAGAACACCACCCCCTTGTCGCGGCGGAGCGCGAAGTGCCCCAGGGAGTCGCGGGCGCCGTGCTTGTCCAGCAGGGCGCGCAGTTTCGTCTCGTCGTCCTCGGTCAGACGCGCGGCCGGGTGCTCGGGGCGGAACGCGAAGTACATCGTGGTGAGGGCCGTGACCATGCCGAGCGCGCCGAGCGAGACGGCGACCGTGTGCGAGGTGCGGCCCGCGTAGTCGAGGGGTCCGTCGATGCCGAACAGGCCGTACAGGACGTGCTCCAGACGGTCGGCCAGGCTGGGGTCGCCGACGAGCCGGCGCGGGTGGGCGCTGACGACGGCGAGGCCGAGCAGGATCGAACCGGCGCCCATGAGGACGAAGTTGGCGAGGGCGCGCCAGCGGCTGCGCGGGTCGGGCAGCGCGGCGAACTGGTCGCGGTGCCGGGTGAGCAGCCACAGGAGCAGCAGCGGGATCACGACGCCCGCGAACGAGTGCCGGTACGCGAACTGCGCGCAGGCCCCGAACGGCAGCAGGACGACGGCCGCCCGCCAGGCCCGCCGCTTGCGGCGCCGCAGGCCGTGCGCGAGCAGGAGCAGCAGGACGCCGCTGCTGAGCGCGAGGGCCGCAGCGAACGGGCCGAGCGTGCCCGGCAGCACCTCGGCGAGGGTGTGCATCCGGCTGTGCCGGAAACGGGGGAAGACGCCGGCCGCGATGTCCAGGAGCCCGACCAGGATGCAGGCTCTGGCGATCAGGGCCGGCACTGCCTCCGGACGGGGGCCGCGCACCATGCGCCGCACCCGGCCCGGAACCCCTCGCGAGCTTTCCGCATCTATCCTGACGAACATCGCATTCCCGTAGTTCTGCGAGAAACGTGAACGCGGTGCCAAATCCGGCATCCCGCGACTTGCGACCTCTAGGACGAGGGGAGGGGGAGCCGGGTTCACTCCCAGCCGGAAAATCACCGCAAAGGGTGCGGCAAGGGTGGGGAAAGCCGTCCTCGGCGTCCGCACGGGCGGCCGTCAACTCGTAGGCAGGAAACGTCCCATGGGTCTCACGAGCCACACAGCGCTGGGTCTCGCGGTGCTGCTCGCCGTGGTCCTGTTCTTCGGCACCGTGCTGCTCTGGCCGCGTCTGGCGAATCGTTCCTGGCGGTCCGTCACCGGACGTGTGGGCCTGCTCCTCGGCACTCAGGTGGCGATCTTCGCGGCGGTCGGGCTCGCCGCCAACCAGGCGTTCGGCTTCTACGCGACCTGGGCCGACCTCTTCGGACAGGAGCAGGGGCAGGGGGTGGTGAGCGACCACGACGTGGCCGCGAGCGGCGGACCGGTGCAGGTCCGCTCCACCCAGGACATGGCGGTGTCCGGCGGAACGCGGCCGAGCGTCGGCGGTCAGCTGCAGAAGGTCGACCTCGTCGGCCGGGTGTCGCACATCGCCGCCCCCGCGTACGTCTACCTGCCGCCGGAGTACTTCCAGCCGCGGTACGCCCACCGCACGTTCCCCGCGTCCGTCGTCCTGACCGGCTACCCCGGGACCGCCCGGGCGCTCGTCAAAGGCCTGCACTATCCGCAGACCGCCCAGGCGCTGGCGAAGGCGGGCAGGATGCCGCCGATGATCCTGGTGATGCTGCGGCCGACCGTGGCGCCGCCGCGCGACACCGAATGCGTGGACGTGCCCGGCGGACCGCAGACGGAGACGTTCTTCGCCAAGGACCTGCCCGACGAGGTGGCGGCCCACTACAGGGTGGGCAGGAAGCCCGGCGGCTGGGGCATCGTCGGTGACTCCACAGGCGGGTACTGCGCCTTGAAGGTGGCCATGCACCACCCCGACGTCTACGGAGCGGGCGCCGGCCTGTCCGCGTACTACAAGGCACCCCTCGACCCGACGACGGGCGATCTCTTCCACGGGAACGTGCCGCTGCGGAACCGGGCGGACCTCATGTGGTCCCTGGACCACCTGCCGCCGCCCGCGACGTCCCTCCTGGTGACCAGCAGCAAGCTCGGCGAGAGCAACTACAAGGACACGCTGCGGTTCATCGACAAGGTGAAGTCGCCCACGCGCGTGTCGTCGATCGTCCTCGACAGCGGTGGGCACAACTTCAACACGTGGCGCCGGGAGATCCCGGCGACGCTGGAATGGCTGGGCCGGCGCATCGGCGACAAGTAGGCGCCCAGGTGAGCGACGTACGCGGACGCCTACTCCTTAGGCACCTACTCCTTAGGCACCGACTGCTTACTTGAGGAGTGGCTCCACCGTCTCCAGTTCGACCTCCGCGCGCGGGATGTCCCGCGCGTCCGCGGCCGTGGAGCGGCGCAGCGCCTCGTGCAGCCTGGCCGGCGTCAGGACCCCCAGGAAGCGGCCCTCGGAGCGCTCGTCGATCACCGCGATCCACCCCGCGTCGTGCTGGAGCATCGTGGCGAACGCCTGCTTGAGGGAGGCGCCGACCGGCAGCCAGGCCTCCATGCGGCGGGCGTGGTCGCGGACGGTGTCGCCCTTCGCGCCGCCCGCGCGCGCGTGCTCGGCGGAGATCCAGCCGTGCAGGTTGTTGTCGTGGTCCAGGACGACGGCCCAGCGGGCGTCGAGGTCCGTCGGCAGCGGGTCGTCGAGGTGCACGACGGGCGGCTGCTCCAGATCGCCCTCCTCGATGGGCGTCACGGACAGACGCTTCAGGCCCCGGTCGGCGCCGACGAAATCGGCCACGTAGTCGGTGGCGGGGGCGCCCAGGACGGCGGAGGGGGTGTCGAACTGCTCGATGCGGCCCTGCCCGTAGACGGCGATCCGGTCACCGAGGCGGACGGCCTCCTCGATGTCGTGCGTGACGAACAGGACGGTCTTGCCGAGCGTCTGCTGCAGGCGCAGGAACTCGGTCTGGAGGTGGTCGCGCACCACCGGGTCGACCGCGCCGAACGGCTCGTCCATCAGCAGCACCGGCGGATCCGCCGCCAACGCCCGGGCCACCCCGACCCGTTGCCGCTGTCCGCCCGAGAGCTGGTCGGGGTAGCGGTCGCCGAACGTCTTCGGGTCCAGGCCGACGAGGTCGAGCAGCTCGGCCGCCCGCTCGCGGGCCGTGGCGCGCTTGACGCCGAGCAGGTGCGGCACGGTCGCCGTGTTGTCCAGCACGGTCTTGTGCGGGAACAGGCCGACCTGCTGGATGACGTATCCGATCCGCCGCCGCAGCTGGACCGGATCGATGGCCGATATGTCGTCGCCGTCGAGGAATATCCGGCCCGCGGTGGGTTCGATGAGCCGGTTCACCATTTTCATCGTCGTGGTCTTGCCGCAGCCCGACGGGCCGACGAGCGTGACCAGTTCGCCCTCGTTCACCTCGAATGACAGGTCGTCGACGGCAGTGGTGCCGTCCGCGTACTGCTTGCTGACGTGCTCGAACCGGATCATGAGACCCCATTCTGCCGGGACAGGGCCGGGTTGGGGACGGCCGGGCAAGGCAGTCATGTGAAGGGAATGTTGCGGGGAGGGGGCGGGTCTCGGCCATTGTCAGTGGTGGCCGCTAGGGTCGTCGGCAGTCGGAACGTGCGTGCGCAGGTACGGACGACTGACATACGTTCGGGGAATCGGGGGAGGCGGGGCGGGGTGAGCGAGCAGAACTGCCTGGTGGCCAATGACTGGGTGTGCGGGGCGTATCTGCGCACCCGCAGCCAGGAATTGGTGGACGCGACCGTCCAGCATGTGGGGATCACGGTGTCCTCGGTGGCGATCGGCGTCCTGATCGCCTTCCCGCTCGCGCTGCTCGCGCGGCGCAAGCGGGCATTCGCGGGACCGGTGCTCGGTCTGACGACCGTGTTCTACTCGATTCCCTCGCTGGCGATGTTCTCGCTGCTGCTGCCCCTTTTCGGGCTCTCGATCTCCTTGGTGGTCACCGGGCTCGTCCTGTATTCGCTGACGATTCTCGTGCGCAACATATTGGCGGGACTGCAGTCCGTGCCCGAGGAGGCCAGAGAGGCCGCGCGCGGCATGGGATACGGGCCGGTGCGGCTGCTGTGGGAGGTCGAACTGCCACTGGCGCTGCCGGCGTTGCTGGCCGGCGTGCGCATCGCCACGGTCTCCACGGTGGCGCTGACGACAGTCGGCGCGATCGTCGACTACGGCGGCCTCGGCACGCTGATCCTCGACGGCCTCGACAGTGACTTCAAGGCCCAGGTCCTCACCGCCTCGGTGCTGTGCGTGGTGCTCGCGATCCTCGCCGACCTGCTGCTGCTCGGCGTGCAGCGCCGGCTCACGCCGTGGACGCGGGTGGCGGCCGCGAAGCCGTCGCGCAGGTCCCGCGTCCGCGCGGACGCGACCCCCGCAGAGCCGGAGAAGGTGGCATGAACGCGATATCGGGGGCCTACGACTGGCTGACCACGGGGACCAACTGGCAGGGCGAGAAGGGGGTCTGGCACCGTCTCGCCGAGCACCTGTACTTCAGCGGTGTCGCGCTCGGCATCGCCTGCCTCATCGCGCTGCCGCTCGCCCTGTGGCTCGGGCACATCGGCAAGGGCGGCGCCCTCGCGATCAATGTGTCGAACGTGGGGCGCGCGGTGCCGACGCTGGCCGTCCTCGTGCTGCTGACCCTCACCCCGCTCGGCCGGCACGGAGACATACCGACGCTCATCGCGCTGGTGCTGTTCGCGGTGCCGCCACTGCTGACGAACGCGTACGTGGGCATGCGCGAGGTCGACCGCTCGGTGGTGGAGGCCGCGCGCGGCATGGGCATGAGCGGCCGTCAGGTGTTCGCCCGGGTCGAACTGCCGCTGGCGTACCCGCTGGTGATGACCGGCCTGCGGTCGGCCGCGGTGCAGGTGATCGCGACGGCGACGCTGGCCGCGATGGCGGGCGAGGGCGGGCTCGGACGGATCATCACGGCCGGGTTCAACCTTCAGGACACACCGCAGGTGGTGGCGGGCGCCCTGCTCGTCGCCGCGCTCGCGCTGCTCGTGGAGGGCGTGTTCGTGGCGGTGGGGCGGGTGCTCGACCCCATGCGGGGGCGGGCGTGACGACGGATTCCGGGCCCTTTCGCGGGTAGCGGTTCTGTTCTTTGGTTTTGTTCTTGGGTTCGGTTCTTGTCCCTGGATTCCGGCAGTGCGATCAGTGCAACTAGGAGAGCGATGAACAGCAGAGCGCGTCGAATGGCCCTGGCGGCCGTGGCCGTGGGAGCACTGACCGCGGGACTCACCGCGTGCGGTGGCGACAGCCTCGAGGGCAAGGACGATTCGGGCAGTTCGGGCGGCGGTGGCAAGAAGGGCAAGGTCGTCGTCGGCGCCGCGAGTTTCACCGAGGCCAAGGTGCTCGGTGAGCTGTACCGGCAGATATTGGACGACGCCGGGTACGACGCGTCGGTCAAGACGGTCGAGAACCGTGAGATCTACGAGCCGCAGCTCGCCAAGGGCGCCATCGACGTGGTGCCCGAATACGCGGCGACGCTCGCCGAATTCCTCAACCTGAAGAAGAACGGCGCCGACGCGAAGCCCGTCGCGTCCAGCGATGTCGAGGCCACGGTCACCGCTCTGCGGGAACTCGCCGAGCCGGAGGGCCTGAAGGTCCTGGACGCCGGCGGCGCAGTCGACCAGAACGCGTTCGCGGTGAGCGAGTCCTTCGCCAAGAAGCACAACCTCAAGACGCTTTCCGATCTCGGCAAGTCGGGCGAGAAGGTCAAGATCGCGGCCGGTGACGAATGCGAGGAGCGGCCGTTCTGCGCCCCGGGCCTCAAGAAGACGTACGGGATCGACGTCACCGGAATCGACCCCAAGGGCGTCGGCACCACGCAGTCCAAGCAGGCCGTGAAGAACGGTACGGATCAGCTGGTCCTGACGACCACGACCGACGCGACGCTGAAGAACTTCGGTCTCGTCCTGCTGGAGGACGACAAGAAGCTCCAGAACGCGGACAACATCATTCCGGTTGTGAACGCGAAGGACGCCGGCGACAAGGGGATTGCCGACGTTCTCGGGAAGCTGACGAAGACGCTCACGACGGACGATCTGGTCGAGTTGAACCGCAAGGTCGACGCCGAGCGCCAGAAGGAAGCGGACGTCGCGAAGGACTATCTGGAGTCCAAGGGCCTGATCGGTAAGTGATCTTGGCTGAGGTCCGGTGAAGGGAGTGGGGAAGCGAGCGCGGAAGAGGGGCGGAGGAGTAAATGAGCCTCTTCTGGCGTGAGTTCGGTGGTTTCTGTGCCGCCTGTGCCCGTATTTTGCCGGGCGGGGCTTCGCGATTCGCCTACGCGCGGTAAGTTTCTGGCCATGCCACGTGGACGTCACCGCCATTCCCCACCCCTGCACCGCCTGCTGCCGCCCTCGGTGATCGCCGGTGTGCCGCTCGTCTGCGCGGGCGGCGTCTGGCTGTCCGACGATCCGCTCGTGCTGCGCGGCGTCACCGCCGCCGCGGCCGCCGCGGCCGTGATCGGCGCCGTCGTGATGCGCCGCTGGGACCGGCTCGCGGGCAAGCAGGTCGCCGAGCTGACCCGGGGCGCCGCGAGCGAGCGCTGGCGGCACGAGGAGGCCGTGGCGGAGCTGGAGGGCGACCTCGACGAGTCGCGGGAGCTGCGCACCAGGCTGGAGAGCAAGCTGCGCGCGAAGCGCTCCGAGCTGGCGGCGCTGCGCAACGAGCACGCGGCGCTGCTGCGCCGGTACGCGACCGCGGAGACGGAGCGGGCCACCGCCCTGGAGGGCCGCCGTCAGCTCGCGATAGAGGCTGCCGCCCCGCCCAGGGCGCTGCCGCCGGCGCCGGCCCGGCCGGGCCCCGGAGGCGGGGCCACACCTGCTCTGTACCTGCGGGCGAACGCGGCGCTCGACCGGCTCGCGCGGCCGGAGCGGCCCGTCGCCGAGGAGGCCGATTCCCAGGGGAAGTCCCACGCGGCGTCCGGCCACTTCACCGTGCCGGTCGCCGCGGCCGTGGTGCCCGCGGCGCCCGCGCGGAAGATCCCCGAGGGCGGGTTCGACTTCTTCGGGACGAGCGGCGCCGCCGTGGGCCAGGACGAGGATCTGGCCGATGTCGTGGGCGAGGAGGCACTCGCCGAGCAGGAGGTCATCGACCTGACCGCTCATGACGAGACCGAGCAGATCGATGTGGCCGGCCTGAGGTCCGCGCTCCAGGCCTGAGGCCGGCGGTTCAGGCCTGAGATCCGTGAGCTGCTCGCCCCGGGTCCGCGCTGTCGGCCTGAGGTCATGGGCCGTGTGAGGCCATCGGTCGTGCAAGAGGGCGCCCCGCTTCGGCAGGGCGCCCTCTCGTCGTCCGCTCGCGCCTCCTTACGGCGCTTTGCTCATCCAGCGGTCCGGCCGCGCGTCCCTGCGCCCCGTCCGCGACCGGTCGGCCTGCGCCCGCAGCAGCTCCGACGCCTCCTGGACGTCCCTGAGCCGGGCCGTGACCGTCTTGTTGGCGCCGGTGTCGAGGTGCAGATCGGCGACCCGCCAGTACCGCTCCCAGGGGCCCTGGGCGAGGCGCACGCTCTGCACCTTGGCGTGCGGGACCAAGGAGAGATGGCGCCGCAGGAGGCCCTGGCGCGCGGCGAACACCGTCTCCGTGACGGCGACTCCGTAGCCCCGCCACCACAGCGGTACGCACCAGTGGCCCCGGCGGGGCGACGGCGCGAAGTCGGCCGGCTTGGGCACCGCGACGCCCGGCAGGATCCGCGCGATGACGTCCTCGGCGTGCGCGCGGGGAGCCACCGGGACCAGCACGGAGTTCGCGGAGCCCGCGACGTGCAGCTCGACGCGGACCCAGCCGCGGCGCCGCCACAGCAGCGGTTCGACGATGCGCACGGTCTGCACGCGGCCCGGCGGCACCGTCTCGTGCACCCGGTCGAGCAGCCCGTGGTCGATGCGCAGCCCGTCCGGGGACTCGCCGACCGTCCAGTCGTACTCCTTGATGAACCGGCCCGCGCTGTTGGTGAACGCCCCGCCGACCAGCGGCACCCCGACCGCGATCACTGTCCACAGGTTGTGGGTGGCGAACCACAGGAAGGCCGGGACGACGACCGCGGCCAGCAGCATCGCCCAGGGCGCGCCCGTCAGCATCAGGGCCACCGCCAGCATGCGCGGCGGCGTGTGCAGGATCTGCTGCGACGGGGCCTCGCCCACCTCGTGCGCCGACTCGGGCGCGAACCCGGCCGCGCGGGCCAGAAGCTCGGCACGGAGGTCGCGTGCTTCCTTCTCGCCCAGGTAGGAGAGCTCGTCCTTCTTGTCGGCGCCCACTACGTCGAGTTTCAGCTTGGCCACGCCTACGAAGCGGGCCAGGAGCGGCTGGGTGACGTCGACGGCCTGAAGGCGGTCGAGCCGGATGTGGGCGGTGCGGCGGAACAACAGGCCCGTACGGATGCGCAGTTCGGTGTCCGTCACCGCGAAGTGCGTGAACCACCAGGTGAGGAAGCCGTACAGGGCGGCGGTCGGGACCAGCACGGCCAGGCCGATCGCCAGGGTCGTCGCGGTGAGGTGGGCCAGCTGGCGCTGCGCCTGATCCATGTCGTGGACGGCCCAGCCGAGCAGGACGGCGATCGGCGCCCAGGCCCGGCGCAGCGGCGTGACGGGGTGCAGACGCCGCTCTCGCACGGTGTCGGCGGGTGGCCCGGCCGCGATGTCCTCGGGGACGCGGGAGGCCGTCACAGGCCCGCCGATCGGGCCTCGCCGAGCTCGGTGAGGCGGTCGCGCAGCCGCTCGGCCTCGGCCGGGGCCAGGCCAGGGATCGTCGCGTCGGTGGCGGCTGCCGCGGTGTGCAGCTGCAGGCTGGCCAGGCCGAACTTCCGCTCCAGGGGACCCGAGGTCACCTCGACCAGCTGCATCCGCCCGTACGGCACGATCGTTTCCTCACGCCACAGGACACCGCGGCTGATGAGCAGGTCGTCGGCCCGCTCCGCGTACCGCCACGAGCGCCAGTTGCGGCCCAGCATCGGCCAGCCCCACGCGAGCACGGCCAGCGGCAGCAGCGCGAGGGCCGCCCACGCCGGGCCCGCGAAGAGCCACAGGAGCACCCCGACCGCCGCCGCCAGCGGCACCAGCCAGAGCACCAGCAGCAGGCGGCGCAGGTTCAGCAGGCCCGGCGGCAGCCCCGTCCAGACCGGCTCGGCCTCGGACCGCGCCTCGGCGCCGTCCGCGGGCCCTTTGGCCCCCGTAGTCCCCGTTTCCATACGACCACCCTACGTAGGAGAGACTGTGCGCATGACGCCCACGACTCAGGCCACGGTCGGCATCGGTGGTGCCGCGGAGAGCACCGACATGGTGCTCAACATCGGTCCGCAGCACCCCTCCACCCACGGAGTGCTGCGCCTGCGTCTCGTACTGGACGGCGAGCGGATCCAGCATGCCGAGCCGGTCATCGGCTACATGCACCGCGGCGCGGAGAAGCTCTTCGAAGCGCGCGACTACCGGCAGATCGTGATGCTCGCCAACCGTCACGACTGGCTGTCCGCCTTCTCGAACGAGCTGGGGGTCGTGCTCGCCGTCGAGCGGATGCTCGGCATGGAGGTCCCGGAGCGCGCCGTCTGGCTGCGGACCCTGCTCGCCGAGCTCAACCGTGTGCTGAACCATCTGATGTTCCTGGGTTCGTACCCGCTCGAACTGGGCGGAATCACTCCGGTCTTCCACGCCTTCCGTGAGCGCGAGGAACTCCAGAACGTCATGGAGGAGGTCTCCGGCGGGCGCATGCACTACATGTTCAACCGCGTCGGCGGCCTCAAGGAGGACCTGCCGCTCGGCTGGACGGGACGCGCGCGTGCCGCCGTCGCGGACGTGCGCTCCCGCATGGACGTCTACGACCGCCTGGTCCTCGGCAACGAGATCTTCCGGGGCCGCACGCGCGGTGTCGGTGTCCTGTCCGCCGAGGCCGCGCACGCCTACGGGGTCAGCGGTCCGATCGCCCGTGCCTCCGGCGTCGACTTCGACCTGCGCCGCGACGAGCCGTACCTCGCCTACGGGGAGCTGCAGGACACCCTGAAGGTCGTCACGCGACAAGAAGGCGACTGCCTGGCGCGCTTCGAGTGCCTTCTGGAGCAGTCCCACATCGCGCTCGACCTCGCCGACGCCTGCCTGGACCGGCTCGCCGAGCTGCCGCCAGGACCGGTCAACCAGCGCCTCCCGAAGGTCCTCAAGGCGCCCGAGGGCCACACGTACGCGTGGACGGAGAACCCGCTCGGCATCAACGGCTACTACCTCGTCAGCAAGGGCGAGAAGACGCCGTACCGGCTCAAGCTGCGCTCCGCGTCGTACAACAACATCCAGGCACTGACCGAGCTGCTTCCGGGGACTCTGGTCGCCGACATGGTGGCGATCCTCGGGTCACTGTTCTTCGTGGTCGGCGACATCGACAAGTAGGGCCCCCTCGGGCAGGCCCACCGGCTCCATGAGCCAGCCGAAGTCGCCGAGCCCGCCGCGGGCCGTCAGCTCCGCGGCCTCTCCCGCCCGCGTGAGCGCCCGGACGTACGCGGCCGGGTCCTGGGACGCGAGCGCGAGCGGCGGGCGCCCCGCGCCGACGCCCAGGGCGCGCAGGGCGGCACGCTGCGGGACGACGCGGGCCCCGGAGGTCACCGCGCAGGCGTCCAGGGCCACATGGGCCGTGATGTCGCGGGAGCCGTCGGGCACGGGCGGGGTCTCGCGGCCGGCCCGGAAACCCGTGAGCGTGCCGAAGGGCGGGCGCGTCCCGCGCGTGTGGGCGTAGTCGACGGCCACCGCGAGGCCGCGCTCCACGGTGCGCACGGCCGCCGCCCACGCCTCGTCGCGGGGCAGCCCCACCTCGGCGCGCAGGCCCTGCTCGGCGGGCAGCGGCCACCAGGCGTCCAGCCAGCGGCGCAGCCGGTCGTCGAGCGGCGCCGCGTCCAGGCTCTCCTCGCCGTCCGCCCGGACGAGCACCAGCCGGGCCGTGCCGTCCGCGTCGGTCTCGACGACGTCCAGGGGCACGTTGTCGAGCCACTCGTTCGCGAAGAGGAGGCCGCGGATCCCGGCCGGCGGCTCGGACCGCCACTCGATCCGGTGATCGAGATCCGCGGGGCGGTCGGCCTTCTCCACCGCGAGGGCACGCACGCGTGCCGCCACGTCCTGCGGCAGCACCTGGAGGACGCCGGAAACCAGCTCGCCGCGCCCCGCCGCCATGTCGACGAACGCCAGCTCGGCCGGTTCCCCGAGCGCCGCGTCGACCCGGCACAGCAGCTCGGCCACGGCCTCCGCGAACAGCGCCGACGCGTGCACCGACGTACGGAAGTGTCCGGCCGGTCCCTCGGGCCTGCGATAGAAGCCGTCCGGGCCGTACAACGCCTCTTCCGTGGCCTCGCGCCACCCGCTTCCCGCGCCCTGTTGTGCGTTCCTCACGACCGAAGGCTATGCGCAGGGGGCGCATGCGCCTCCACCTTGGGGAGTACGCGCGCCGGGCGCGGATCGGTCCTCCGGTTGACCCCCGCACGCCGAAGCCTTACCTACTCTGGGTTACGTGCAGCGCCTCTACGACTTCCTCCGCAGACACCCGACATGGGTCGACGGCTTCTGGGCCGTGATCCTGTTCGGGATCACGGTCGTGAGCGCCGTCAGTCTGAACGGGCCGACGCTGTACGGGAACATCGCGGCGGGGATCGCGTTCGCCGCCGTGCTGAGCGTGGTCGTCGCGCTGCGCCGCCGGATGCCCGAGCGGATGCTCGTGCTCACGATCGCCGCCGGCCTGGGCCAGCTGGTCTTCGACGCGCAGGTCAACCCGTCGGACTTCGCCATGCTGGTGATCGTCTACACGGTCGCCGCGACCGGTGCCCGCTGGGCGTCCCGGCTCGCCCTGGCCGTGGGCCTGTGCGCGGCGCCGCTGGCGGAGGTGCGCTGGCCCTCGGAGCAGGGCAGCGGTCTCGGGCACATCGCGGTCACCGTCTTCCAGATGGTGCCCTTCGCCCTCGCCTGGGTCCTCGGTGACTCGCTGCGCACGCGCCGCGCCTATCTGGCACAGCTGGAGGAGCGCGCCGCCCGCCTGGAGCGAGAGCGCGAGGCCCAGTCGAAGGTGGCGGTCGCGGCCGAACGGGCGCGCATCGCCCGCGAGTTGCACGACGTCGTCGCGCACAACGTGTCGGTGATGGTCGTCCAGGCCGACGGCGCCGCCTACGTCCTCGACCAGGCGCCCGACCAGGCGAAGAAGGCCCTGGAGACCATCTCCGGCACCGGCCGGCAGGCGCTCGCCGAGATGCGCCGGCTGCTCGGCGTGCTGCGCACCGGCGAGCACGAGGAGGGCGGCGAGTACGTGCCGCAGCCCGACGTCGACCAGATCGAGGACCTCGTCGAGCAGGTGCGCACCGCGGGCCTGCCGGTCGACTTCAAGGTGGAGGGCACCCCGCGCCCGCTGCCCAGCGGCGTCGAGCTGACCGCGTACCGCATCGTGCAGGAGGCCCTCACCAACACCCGCAAGCACGGCGGTCCGAACGCCGGAGCGAGCGTGCGCCTCGTCTACTTCGACGACGGCCTCGGCCTGCTCGTCGAGGACGACGGGAAGGGCGCCCCGCACGAGCTGTACGAGGACGGCGGCGCGGACGGCCGGGGGCACGGCCTGATCGGGATGCGGGAGCGCATCGGTATGGTCGGCGGCACGCTGGACGCGGGCCCGCGCCCCGGCGGTGGCTTCCGTATCAGCGCCCTGCTGCCTTTGAAGCCCGCTCACTGACACGTACCAGCAACTCAGCCCGCACAAGTCGCCACGAGATGTGAGGACCCGCCCGATGTCGATCAAGGTCATGCTCGTCGACGACCAGGTGCTGCTGCGCACCGGCTTCCGGATGGTGCTCGCCGCGCAGCCGGACATGGAGGTCGTCGCCGAGGCGGGCGACGGCGTCGAGGCCATCGAGGTGCTGCGCGCGACGCAGGTGGACGTCGTCCTCATGGACGTCCGCATGCCGAAGCTGGACGGGGTCGAGACGACGCGGCGGATCTGCGCGGACCCGAACCCGCCGAAGGTGCTGATCCTGACGACGTTCGACCTCGACGAGTACGCGTTCTCCGGGCTGAAGGCGGGCGCCTCCGGCTTCATGCTCAAGGACGTGCCGCCCGGCGAGCTGCTCACCGCGATCCGCTCCGTGCACAGCGGCGACGCGGTGGTCGCGCCGTCGACGACGCGGCGGCTGCTCGACCGGTTCGCGCCGATGCTGCCCAGCGGCGCCAAGGAACCGCAGCACAAGCAGCTGGAGCGGCTCACCGAGCGGGAGCGCGAGGTGATGGTCCTGGTCGCCCAGGGCCTGTCGAACGGCGAGATCGCGGCCCGCCTGGTGCTGTCCGAGGCCACCGTGAAGACGCACGTCGGCCGCATCCTCACCAAGCTGGACCTGCGCGACCGCGTCCAGGTCGTCGTCCTCGCCTACGAGACGGGGCTCGTCCGCGCCGGCGGCCACGGCTGAGCCCTCCGGGCGCGCTAACGCAGCACGCCCTCGATGAAGTCGCCGCCGAGCCGTGACACCACGCTCAGGTCCAACTGGTGCTGTACGTAACGGCCCTGGCGCCGCGTCGTGATCAGCCCCGCCTTCTTCAGCACCGACAGGTGCCGGGATATCTCCGGCGCCGACATCCCGTGCGCGTCGGCCAGCTCGCCGGTCGTGTACGAGCCCCGCGCGAGGTGGCGGCACAGCCGCATCCGGACCGGGTGGGCCAGCGCCGACATGCGCAGCGTCAGCTGCTCGACGGACGGCGGCGCCGCGAGCCCCGGCGAGGAGACGGGGTACATGATCACCGGCTGCCACTCGACCCGGTGCAGCACCCACAGATGCGGCCAGCCGAGGCTGGTCGGCGTCAGGACGAGGTCGCCGTCCCCCGTGGCCGTGTGCCCGTCGGAGATCTTGTCGACGGTGATGCTGCGGCCCGGCCCGTCGAGCGAGACGGCCGGCGAGGTCGCCGCGAGGGCCTCACCGAGGCCCTTGCGGCGCAGCAGCTCCGTCTTGTGCCGCGCGTCGGCCGCCAACTGGTGCTGCACACGCGACCACACGTCGGAGAAGAACGCCTCGTCGCAGTCCCGCATCAGCTCGCGGAACCAGGCCCTGATGGCGGGCGGGTCGTCCAGCAGGCGCTTGGTGAACCGCACTTGATGGGTCCCGCGCGCGGCCGCCAGGTCGAGCGCGCGCTCCCGGGCGCGCGGGTCACCGAGCCGGTTCGCGAGCCGGCTCGCATAGGTGGACTGGCAGGTGAACTCCAGGGCCGCGTCCACGAACTGCTCGTCGGACAGCTTGTCGAGCAGGTCGAGCTCCTCGGTGAGCGTGGCGCCGGGGCGGGTGCGCCGCCCGGGGATCCCGGCCGACGGCGTGAAGATGTCCGAGAACGTCGTCCGCCACAGGAAGTCCGCCTCGCACAGCCGGTCCGCCAGGCACGCGTCCAGGCGCGCGGACACACTCGTCGTCCACCCCTGGAGCCCCGGGTGGTGCGCGGGCTCGGCCAGCGCGTGCAGCGCCATGCCGAGCTCGGCCAGGGGCGAGGGCACGACGCCGATGCGCTCGGGCGTCAGGCCCGTGATGTCGATGCTCACGCTCATGCCTCCATGGTGCACGCCGCCACCGACAGCCGGATCGTCGATTGACGGGAGCCGTCAATCGACGTGACCGGCGCGCGGCGCGGGGCGCACTCTCATGGTCGTAGGCCTCGAAGCGCAGCAAATGAGCTGATTCCGGGGCGAAGCATGACAATCAAGGGGAGAGGTGTTCGCCATGAACGTCCACCAGCAGTACGCCCTCGACGTGTACCGCGCGGCCCGGCGCGGCGAGCAGCCCGGACCGGTGCCCGGCCTGCACGACCTGGACGCCGTCCGTGAGCTGCGCGACTACCGCCAGTTCCGGGCGGTCCTGGCCGGCCGCCCGGCCCGCGGCCGCATCCGCACGGCCCTGGCCCGCCGCTTCTCTGCCCACCGCGGGCACGCCGCGGGGTGCTGAGCGGCGGCTACGGCCGGCCCGGCAGACGCCGTACGAAGTCCGCGACGGCCGCGCGGACGTCGTCGGCGCTCCACTCCAGGCCGGGACCCGCGACCGTCACCTCGGTGACCGAGAGCCCCGGCACCCTGTCCGACGGCCACCAGCGGCCGAACAGCAGCGTCCGCGTCTCCTCCGCCTGCGCGACCGCCGCCTCCTGGAGCGCGTCGGCGTCGTGCGGCAGCCAGACCCGGAACTCGTGCGTGTGCGGCACCTCCGGGTGGATCCGCACCCACGGAACCCCGGCCTGCGCGAAGCCCTCCCGCATCGCCCGCGCGACCACGCGCGCGTGCCGCACGTACTCCGGCAGCCTCGGCAGCTCCCGCTCCAGGCCGGCCAGCGCGGCGAGCACCTGCGGGAACTGCGTGAAGACCTGACCCCCGTAGCGGTGCCGCCAGGCCCTGGCCTCGTCGACGAACGACCGCGGGCCCGCGAGCGCCGCTCCGCTCAGCCCGCCGAGCGTCTTGTAGAACGACACGTAGACGCTGTCCGCGAGCTCCGCGATCTCGTCCAGGGGGCGCCCGAAGTGCTCCGTGCACTCCCACAGGCGGGCCCCGTCGAAGTGCACGACGGCGTCACGCGCGCGTGCCGCCTCGCAGACCTCCTCCAGCTCCTCCCAGGTGGGCAGCACGAAACCGGCGTCCCTGAGCGGCAGTTCGAGCATCAGCGTGCCGAAGGGCTCGCCCAGGGCGTGCACCTCGTCGGCGGTGATCTGGCGCGGCTCGCCCGTGGGGTGCACCGTGCGCAGGCCCGTCACCTGGGCCAGAGCGTCGCGCTCGTGCACCTCGGGGTGGCTCAGCGGGTGCAGGGCCACGGCCGGGTTCCCGGTGCGCCCCGCCCAGCAGCGCAGCGCCACCTGCTGCGCCATCGTGCCGGTCGGGAAGAACGCCGCCGCCTCCTTGCCGAGCAGCCCGGCGACCTTCGCCTCCAGGTCGGCGACGACCCCGTTGCCGTAGAAGTCGAGGTCGCCGTCCAGGTCGGTCACCGTCCCGGCGGCCTGCGTGAGCTGCGCGAGCCGTTCACCCAGCGTCGCCTCGTTCGGCCGCCGCGCCAGCCTGCGCTCCGCGCCCCGCCAGGCCGCGAGCCGCCGCGCGGCCTGCTTCTCTTCCTCGGTCCCGTCCGTGTCGCTCATCCATGGATCATGTCGCACGCGCGTGCGCTTGCCCACAGCCTGTGGACGGCCGAGGCCCGCCCGCCCAGATAGCGTTAACATGACGAGAAATCGTCCGGTACCCCGAGCGGACTGGAACGGAAGGCCGTCGCCCCGTGTCACTTCCCTCCCCGAACCCCCGATCCGAGCCCACCGATCCCAAGGACCGCCCCGCCCGCCTCACCGTGGGCGTCGTCGGCGCGGGACGGGTGGGTCCCGTGCTCGCCGCGTCCCTGCAACTGGCCGGGCACCGCCCCGTCGCCGTCTCCGGAGTCTCCGACGCCTCCGTGCGCCGGGCCGCCACTTTGCTCCCCGACGTCCCCCTGGTGACGCCCGCCGAGGTCCTCGCGCGGGCCGACCTGGTGCTGCTCACGGTCCCCGACGACGTGCTGCCGAGCCTCGTCGAGGGCTTCGTCGAGACCGGCTCGATCCGCCCGGGGCAGCTGCTCGTGCACACCTCCGGCCGGTTCGGCACCAAGGTCCTCGACCCGGCCCTGCGCGCGGGCGCCCTGCCGCTCGCGCTGCACCCCGCGATGACGTTCACCGGCACCGCCGTCGACGTCGAGCGGCTGGCCGGCTGCTCGTTCGGCGTGACCGCGCCCGAGGAGCTGCGCCTCGCCGCCGAGGCCCTGGTCATCGAGATGGGCGGCGAGCCCGAGTGGATCGCCGAGGAGAACCGGGCGCTCTACCACGCGGCCCTCGCCCTCGGCGCGAACCACCTGGTCACGCTGGTCGCGGAGGCCATGGAGCTGCTCCGCGACGCGGGCGTCTCCGCCCCCGACCGGATGCTCGGCCCGCTGCTCGGCGCGGCCCTCGACAACGCGCTCAGGTCCGGCGACGCGGCCCTCACCGGACCGGTCGCGCGCGGCGACGCCGGCACGGTCGCCGCGCACGTCTCGGAGCTGCGCAAGCACGCCCCGGGGACCGTCGCCGGATACCTCGCGATGGCGCGCGCGACCGCCGACCGCGCCCTCGCCCACGGCCTGCTGAAGCCGGAGCTCGCCGAGGACCTGCTCGGCGTCCTCGCGACCGGTGCGGAGGAGACGCGATGACCACGGCCGTGCTGCATGAAGGCGAGGAACTGCGGGCACGCACGCGTACCGGGCAGCGGGTCGTCGTCATGACGATGGGCGCCCTGCACGAGGGCCACGCCACCTTGATCCGTACGGCACGCGAACGCGCGGGCGCCGGCGGCGAAGTGGTCGTCACCGTCTTCGTGAACCCGCTGCAGTTCGGTGCGGGCGAGGACCTCGACCGCTACCCGCGCACCCTCGACGCCGACGTCAAGATCGCCGAACAGGCGGGCGCCGACGCCGTGTTCGCGCCCTCCGCCGACGAGGTATACCCGGGCGGACAGCCCCAGGTCCGCATCACCGCCGGACCGATGGGCGAGCGCCTCGAAGGAGCCTCGCGCCCCGGCCACTTCGACGGCATGCTCACCGTCGTCGCCAAGCTGCTGCACCTCACGCGCGCCGACGTCGCCCTGTTCGGGCAGAAGGACGCCCAGCAGCTCGCCCTGATCCGCCGCATGGTGCGCGACCTGAACTTCGACGTGGAGATCGTCGCCGTGCCCACGGTCCGCGAGGACGACGGCCTCGCCCTGTCCTCCCGCAACCGCTACCTGTCGCCGGAGGAGCGCCGCAGCGCGCTCGTCCTGTCCCGCGCCCTGTTCGCCGGCCGCGACCGGCACGCCGCGCAGGAGGCCCTTCGCGCGCGTGCCGCACAGAACCCGGCCACGCGCGCGCGGGCCCAGGCACTGGGCGCGCTCGGCGAGGCCCGCGCCGCCGCCGACGCGCACGCCGTCGCCTTCCCGGGCGGCCCCGCGGCCGTCCTCGCCGCGGCCCGCCAGGTCCTGGACGGCGCCGCGCGTCTCCAGCCCCCCGTCGCGCTCGACTACCTGGCCCTGATCGACCCGGCCGACCTCACCGACGTACCCGACGGCTTCGAGGGCGAGGCCGTCCTCGCCGTCGCCGCGCGCGTGGGCACGACCCGGCTGATCGACAACCTGCCCCTGACCTTCGGAGCCCGCCAGTGAACTCCACCGGTATACGCCTGCACGCACCTGCCCCCGGCTGGTCGATCGAGGCCGATGTCGTGGTCGTCGGCTCCGGCGTCGCGGGCCTGACCGCCGCGCTGCGCTGCGCGGCCGCGGGCCTGACCACGGTCGTCGTCACCAAGGCCCGCCTCGACGACGGCTCCACGCGCTGGGCCCAGGGCGGCATCGCGGCCGCGCTCGGCGAGGGCGACACCCCCGCACAGCACCTGGACGACACCCTGGTCGCGGGCGTGGGCCTGTGCGACGAGGACGCCGTGCGCACCCTCGTCACCGAGGGCCCCGACGCCGTACGCCGCCTCATCGCGACCGGCGCCCGCTTCGACGAGACCGCCGACGGCGCCCTCGACCTCACCCGCGAGGGCGGCCACCACCGCCGCCGCATCGCGCACGCGGGCGGCGACGCGTCCGGCGCGGAGATCTCCCGGGCGCTCGTCGAGGCGGTGCGCTCGGCCACGGACGGCGACGGCCGCCCGGCGGGCCTGCGCACGATCGAGAACGCCCTGGTCCTGGACCTGCTCACGGACGAGGACGGCCGCACGGCCGGCGTCTCGCTGCACGTCATGGGGGAGGGCCAGCACGACGGCGTCGGCGCGGTCCTCGCCCCCGCCGTGGTCCTCGCGACCGGCGGCATGGGCCAGGTCTTCTCGGCGACCACGAACCCGCACGTGTCCACCGGCGACGGCGTGGCCCTCGCCCTGCGCGCGGGCGCCGAGGTCAGCGACCTGGAGTTCGTCCAGTTCCACCCGACCGTGCTCTTCCTGGGCGCGGATGCCGAGGGCCAGCAGCCGCTCGTCTCCGAAGCCGTGCGCGGCGAAGGTGCCCACCTCGTGGACGCGGACGGCGTGCGCTTCATGGTGGGGCAGCACGAACTCGCCGAGCTGGCCCCGCGCGACATCGTCGCCAAGGGCATCACGCGCCGCATGCAGGAGCGCGGCACCGAGCACATGTACCTCGACGCACGGCACTTCGGCGCCGACATGTGGGAGCACCGCTTCCCCACGATCCTCGCCGCCTGCCGCGCCCACGGCATGGACCCGATCACCGAGCCGATCCCGGTCGCCCCGGCCGCGCACTACGCCTCCGGCGGCGTCCGCACCGACCTGCACGGCCGCACCACGGTGCCGGGCCTGTACGCGTGCGGAGAGGTCGCCTGCACGGGCGTCCACGGCGCGAACCGCCTCGCCTCCAACTCCCTCCTGGAGGGGCTGGTCTACGCGGAGCGCATCGCGGACGACATCAAGAAGCAGCACGCCGAGAACCACCTGCACGCGCGCGTACCGGCACCGGTCCCGCACCCGCAGACCCCGACCCACCCCCTCCTGCCCGCCGAGGCCCGCTTCGCCATCCAGCGCGCGATGACGGCCGGGGCCGGCGTCCTGCGCTCCGCCGACTCCCTCGCCGAGGCCGCCGCCCAGCTCGGCCGCATCCACGCGGAGGCCGCCGACGCCCTCGCGGAGAACGGCAAGACGGCCGTCCCCGGAGTCGACACCTGGGAGGCCACGAACCTGCTGTGCGTGGCCCGCGCCCTGGTCGCCGCCGCCCGCCGCCGCGAGGAGACCCGCGGCTGCCACTGGCGCGAGGACCACGCCGACCGCGACGACACGAACTGGCGCCGCCACATCGTCGTACGCCTGAATCCCGACCGGACTCTGGCCACGCACACCACACAGACCGCAGACTTCCCGGCAACGACCCTTCAGGAGCAGTGACCGACGTGAGCGCCACCCCCGACCTCCCCCTGGCAGACGCCGACAGCGGCGGCTGCGGCGACAACTGCGGCTGCGCGCACGCGTCTTCCGAGGACGCCATGGAGTGCGGCCTCGACCCGTCGCTCGCCCAGCTCCTGCTCGACGCGGGCCTGCACCCGGTCGAGATCGAGGACATCGCCCACATGGCGATCGCCGAGGACCTCGACGGCGGCGTCGACGTGACGACCGTCGCCACGATCCCCGAAGAGGCCGTCGCCACCGCGGACTTCACCGCCCGCGAGGACGGCGTCGTGGCGGGCCTGCGCGTCGCCGAGGCGGTCATCTCCGTAGTGGCCAGCGACGAGTTCGAGGTCGAGCGGCACGCCGAGGACGGCGACCGTGTGACGGCCGGGCAGAAGCTGCTGTCCGTCACCACCCGCACCCAGGACCTGCTCACCGCCGAGCGCAGCGCGCTCAACCTGCTGTGCCGTCTCTCCGGTATCGCGACCGCCACGCGCGCGTGGGCGGACGCCCTGGACGGCACCAAGGCCAAGGTCCGCGACACCCGCAAGACCACGCCGGGCCTGCGCTCCCTGGAGAAGTACGCGGTCCGCGCGGGCGGCGGCGTCAACCACCGCATGTCCCTGTCGGACGCGGCCCTGGTCAAGGACAACCACGTGGTCGCGGCCGGCGGCGTCGCCCAGGCCTTCCAGGCCGTCCGGGACCGCTTCCCCGGCCTGCCGATCGAGGTCGAGGTCGACACCCTGCACCAGCTGCGCGAGGTCCTCGACGCCGGCGCCGACCTGATCCTGCTCGACAACTTCACGCCGAGCGAGACCGAGGAGGCCGTGGCCCTCACCGCCGGCCGCGCGCTCCTGGAGTCCTCCGGCCGCCTGACGCTGGAGAACGCGGCGGCGTACGCGAAGACCGGCGTCGACTTCCTCGCCGTGGGCGCCCTGACCCACTCCTCGCCGATCCTGGACATCGGCCTCGACCTGCGCGAAGCGGAGTGACGCGGACGCCATGCTCCTGACCATCGACGTAGGCAACACCCACACCGTCCTCGGCCTGTTCGACGGCGAGGAGATCATCGAGCACTGGCGCATCTCCACGGACGCCCGCCGCACGGCCGACGAGCTGGCCGTCCTGCTCCAGGGCCTGATGGGCATGCACCCGCTGCTCGGCGACGAGCTCGGCGACGGCATCGACGGCATCGCCATCTGCTCGACCGTCCCCTCGGTCCTGCACGAACTGCGCGAAGTCACCCGCCGCTACTACGGCGACGTCCCCGCCGTCCTGGTCGAACCCGGCATCAAGACCGGCGTCCCGATCCTCATGGACAACCCCAAGGAGGTCGGCGCCGACCGCATCATCAACGCGGTCGCGGCCGTCGAGCTCTACGGAGGCCCCGCGATCGTCGTGGACTTCGGTACGGCGACGACCTTCGACGCGGTCTCCGCGCGCGGCGAGTACGCGGGCGGCGTGATCGCCCCCGGCATCGAGATCTCCGTCGAGGCGCTCGGCGTGCGCGGCGCGCAGCTGCGCAAGATCGAGCTGGCCCGGCCGCGCAGCGTCATCGGCAAGAACACGGTCGAGGCCATGCAGTCGGGCATCGTCTACGGCTTCGCGGGCCAGGTCGACGGGGTCGTGAACCGGATGGCCAAGGAACTGGCGACCGACCCGGAGGACGTCACCGTCATCGCGACGGGCGGGCTGGCGCCCATGGTGCTGGGTGAGGCCTCGGTCATCGACGAGCACGAGCCGTGGCTGACCCTGATCGGACTCAGGCTGGTGTACGAGCGGAATGTCTCGCGCCTTTGAGCGCGCGCGTAAGTACGCGAGTAAGCAGGCGAGCGAGGGCGCGCCGGTAATTGCCGGTTAAGCGGATTTTGTCCGTAATGGTGCGTATTGTCGGTCCATGCCCACGCCCTACGGAAACCGCGGCGGCATGGCGTTCGGTGCAGAAGAGCTGCGTGTGCTCCGACGCGCCCTCGCCCTCGCCCTCCACCCCAGCCCTGCCTCGGACAAGGACGTCGGGGACTGCCTCCGACTCGCGGAGTCGGTCGACGAGGCCGTTCAGGAGAGCGCCCGCATGCGGGCCTTCCTGCTCGCCGACCTCGACCGGTACCGGGCCGCCCTGCCCGGCTCCGTCACCGGCTATCTGAGCCTCCTCGAGGACGCCCTGGCGGCGGGCCACCAGCCCGGCGTCGACGACCTCGCGGCGCTGCGCGCACTGCGCGGCAACCCCACCGCGGCGGCCCTGCTCGACCGCTGCCGCGCCCTGGCCGAACAGGGCGTGCGGGACCGGCTGGAAGCGCGCCACCGCCGCCGCGTCCCGGCCTCCCGTACGCATCTGCTCGCGCTGCCCGGCGGCCTGGCCGGCGCCGACCAGCAGCCCGCGAAGCCCCGGCCGGGCGACGCGCCGAAGCCCGTGCCCACCCCGGCCGAGGTCTTCCCGCCCAAACGCAGGCCGGCGCAGCCACCGGCCCCGTCGCAGCGGTTGGCGGCGGGCTAGCTACTCTGGGGGCATGGACTACGTCTCCGCGCTCGTGCCCCCGGTAGTGATGGCCGTGTTCTTCATCGGTCTGATCGTGACGATCGTGAAGTCGCAGGGCGGCGACAAGAAGGCCAAGGAGGACGCGGCCGTCGACGCCGCCCTCGCGCGCGCCGAGGCCGCCCAGCAGAACGGCGGCGTGCGGCACGAGGCCGGCGCCTGAGCGCACCGCGGCAGGCGCGACCGGGATCACGACCGGGATCAGGGGCACCCACGGGGTGCCCCTTTTGTCATTGATTGAAGCCGTTCGCCACGTCCGGCGTTGAATTACGGACTTCTCCCACTATTGTGCTGCTCGTGCCGCGCCCCTTGGGAGAACTCGAAGACGCAGTGATGACGCGGGTGTGGAAGTGGAACCGCCCGGCGACGGTGAGGGAAGTCCTGGAGGACCTCCAGCAGGAACGGTCCATCGCCTACACGACGGTGATGACCGTATTGGACAATCTCCATCAGAAGGGCTGGGTGCGCCGCGAGGCGGAAGGCCGGGCCTATCGATATGAGGCCGTCTCCACTCGGGCCGCCTACTCGGCCGCACTGATGAACGAGGCGTGGGCGCAGAGCGACAACCCGGCCGCCGCCCTCGTCGCCTTCTTCGGCATGATGTCGCCCCAGCAGCGCGAGGCGCTCAGGGACGCGATGCGGATCGTTCAGCCGGAAGTGCCCGCCGATGTGCCCGCCGAAGTACCCGCCGAAGTGCCGTCCGAAGTACCGGCCGAAGTGCCGCCGGGACCCGAGGAAGCGGACGAGGGGCCCGGGCGATAGCGTCCGTTCATGCCAGCAGAGCTCCCCGAAGTCTCCACACGCTCCGAATCGACCGCAAAAGCGGTCACCGTCCGCCGGGCCAGGACCGCCGATGTACCGGCGGTACGTCGACTGCTCGACGCGTACAGCCGACAGGGGATCCTGCTCGACAAAGCCACGGTGACGCTTTACGAGGACATCCAGGAGTTCTGGGTGGCGGAACGCGACGACAACGCGGAGGTCGTCGGCTGCGGTGCTCTGCACATCATGTGGGAAGACCTGGCGGAAGTCCGCACTCTCGCGGTGAATCCACAGGTCAAGGGCTCGGGCGTCGGCCACAAGGTGCTGGAGAAGCTGCTGCAGACCGCGCGCTGGATCGGGGTTCGCCGGGTTTTCTGTCTCACCTTCGAAGTCGAGTTCTTCATGAAGCACGGCTTCGTGGAGATCGGCGAGACGCCCGTCGATACCGTTGACACCGATGTCTACAGCGAGCTGCTGCGTTCCTATGACGAGGGCGTCGCGGAGTTCCTCGGTCTCGAACGAGTGAAACCGAACACCTTGGGCAACAGCCGGATGCTTCTGCATCTGTGATCGACCCGGACGGTATTCCGGCAACGCTCCCCGAGCGGGGTTCCCTATGTCCGAAACGCGCATGTTTTCGGCCGGGCCGGGCAGCGTACAACTCCGGGATCTCTCCCTGATCTCAGCCAGGGGTTTGTGTTTTCCCGGCAAAAGCGGTTTGCTTTCCGACGTACTGCAGTACTGCATATAACAAGGGGACGGCGAAACAGCGGCCGCGGTCGCAGGGGGGCCGGCCCTTCAGATATCGATGAAAGGAAATCCGGTGGCACAGAAGGTTCAGGTCCTTCTTGTCGATGACCTCGACGGTGGCGAGGCGGACGAGACCGTGACGTTCGCGCTCGACGGCAAGACCTACGAGATCGACCTCACCACCGCCAATGCGGACAAGCTCCGTGGCCTCCTCGACCCGTACGTCAAGGGTGGCCGTCGCACCGGTGGCCGTGCCGCGGGTGGCCGGGGCAAGGCGCGCGCCGCGTCCGGCGGTAACCAGGACACCGCGCAGATCCGCGCCTGGGCGAAGGAGAACGGCCACGACGTGAACGACCGCGGCCGTGTTCCCCAGGCGATCCGTGAGGCCTACGAGAAGGCCAACGGCTGATCTTTCGGCACGGCCGATGCGCGGCGCAGCCGGGCCCGGTGGCACTGTGTCGCCGCCGTGTCCACGAGTCGTACGAGATCGGGGGCGCCCCCACCGCCCCCCACGACCGACCAGGTCGAGACGGCCGTCAGGGTCGTCAGAGCCGGAAGTACTTCTTCCACCTCGCGCCCGGGCTCGGGGGGCCGCACCCATACCGCGGCCTCCTGCGAGCCGGTCCACCCCGGAGGTGTCGGCGCGTCGATGAACCCGTCCGCGCCGACCGCGACGAGGTCCAGGGGCAGCGCCCCCCACTCCAGCCAGTCGAGCAGCCCCGGCAGTTCGTCCGCGCTGCCCGCGGCGACCAGCAGCTGCATCGTCTCCCCCCGCACGGCCACCGGTGACCGGGGGTCGCATCTGCCCAGCATCGCGAAACCGGCGTCGGCCGGCAGCTCCAGGACGTCGAACCGCAGCCCCGTGCGCAGCCGGACGCCCTCGGGGCCGGCCGTCACGGCCCAGCCGAGCTCGTCCTCGTACCACTGCTGGACCGGGTCGGATCCGGCCGCGTCGAGCGGACGACGCGGCGTGGGGACGGTGCCGGAGGCGGAAAGGGGGGCGACCATGCCAGGAGCAACCGCCGCGAGCGCTTCAGGGTTACGCAGTGTGGCACTGTGTAAGCGCAGAGTGTCCGGATTGGGGGCGTACGGGGGTGTTCGGCGGTGCAAGGGTGTTCGCCCGTAGCGGAGGGAACCGGCGCGCGCCGCATGGAGTGTCAGTCCGTGCGGGTAAGACATCCCTAGTGGGAGGGGCGACACGTGGTCGCCGGGCATCTCGCGTTCGCCATCGGCGTAGTGATGGTGGGGGTATCTGCCTGGCCTGCGGGAACATCGTCTCGCACCATCGGGTTGGAGCAGTTGTCGGCGTTCGGGGGCAGGAGGCCATGAACGGGTGTCGGCAGTTGGAATGAGCGGTCCCCGCTTGCGGGACTAAGCTGCGGAAGGACAGGGAGGGGACCGACCCCTTACTGCCTGACCGCTCTGAGGAGCGATTAACGATGTTCGAGAGGTTCACCGACCGCGCGCGGCGGGTTGTCGTCCTGGCTCAGGAAGAAGCCCGGATGCTCAACCACAACTACATCGGCACCGAGCACATCCTCCTGGGCTTGATCCACGAGGGCGAGGGTGTCGCCGCTAAGGCCCTGGAGAGCCTCGGGATTTCGCTCGAGGCGGTCCGCCAGCAGGTGGAGGAGATCATCGGTCAGGGCCAGCAGGCCCCGTCCGGCCACATCCCCTTCACCCCCCGTGCCAAGAAGGTCCTGGAGCTGTCGCTCCGCGAGGCCCTTCAGCTGGGCCACAACTACATCGGCACGGAGCACATCCTGCTCGGCCTGATCCGTGAGGGCGAGGGCGTCGCCGCCCAGGTCCTGGTCAAGCTGGGCGCAGACCTCAACCGGGTGCGGCAGCAGGTCATCCAGCTGCTCTCCGGCTACCAGGGCAAGGAGACCGCCACCGCCGGCGGTCCTGCCGAGGGCACGCCCTCCACGTCCCTGGTGCTCGACCAGTTCGGCCGCAACCTGACGCAGGCCGCTCGTGAGTCCAAGCTCGACCCGGTCATCGGGCGCGAGAAGGAGATCGAGCGCGTCATGCAGGTGCTGTCGCGCCGCACCAAGAACAACCCGGTCCTGATCGGTGAGCCCGGCGTCGGCAAGACCGCCGTCGTCGAGGGCCTCGCCCAGGCCATCGTCAAGGGCGAGGTGCCCGAGACCCTCAAGGACAAGCACCTCTACACCCTCGACCTCGGCGCGCTGGTCGCCGGTTCCCGCTACCGCGGTGACTTCGAGGAGCGCCTGAAGAAGGTCCTCAAGGAGATCCGCACCCGCGGCGACATCATCCTGTTCATCGACGAGCTGCACACGCTCGTGGGTGCGGGTGCCGCCGAGGGCGCCATCGACGCGGCTTCCATCCTGAAGCCGATGCTGGCCCGCGGTGAGCTCCAGACCATCGGTGCCACCACGCTCGACGAGTACCGCAAGCACCTGGAGAAGGACGCGGCTCTCGAGCGCCGCTTCCAGCCGATCCAGGTCGCGGAGCCGTCGCTGCCGCACACCATCGAGATCCTCAAGGGTCTCCGTGACCGGTACGAGGCCCACCACCGCGTCTCGATCACGGACGAGGCCCTCGTCCAGGCCGCGACCCTGGCCGACCGGTACATCTCGGACCGCTTCCTGCCGGACAAGGCGATCGACCTGATCGACGAGGCCGGTTCCCGGATGCGCATCCGCCGGATGACCGCGCCGCCGGACCTCCGCGAGTTCGACGAGAAGATCGCGGGCGTGCGCCGCGACAAGGAGTCGGCCATCGACTCCCAGGACTTCGAGAAGGCGGCGTCTCTCCGCGACAAGGAGAAGCAGCTGCTGGCGGCGAAGGCCAAGCGCGAGAAGGAGTGGAAGGCCGGCGACATGGACGTCGTCGCCGAGGTCGACGGCGAGCTGATCGCCGAGGTCCTCGCGACCGCCACCGGCATCCCGGTCTTCAAGCTGACCGAGGAGGAGTCCTCGCGTCTGCTGCGCATGGAGGACGAGCTCCACAAGCGGGTCATCGGCCAGAAGGACGCCGTCAAGGCGCTCTCGAAGGCGATCCGTCGTACGCGTGCGGGCCTCAAGGACCCGAAGCGTCCGGGTGGTTCGTTCATCTTCGCCGGTCCGTCCGGTGTCGGTAAGACCGAGCTGTCCAAGGCGCTCGCCGAGTTCCTCTTCGGTGACGAGGACGCGCTGATCTCCCTCGACATGTCGGAGTTCAGCGAGAAGCACACGGTCTCGCGTCTCTTCGGTTCGCCCCCCGGTTACGTGGGCTACGAAGAGGGCGGCCAGCTGACCGAGAAGGTGCGCCGCAAGCCGTTCTCCGTCGTCCTTTTCGACGAGGTGGAGAAGGCCCACCCGGACATCTTCAACTCGCTGCTGCAGATCCTGGAGGACGGTCGCCTGACCGACTCCCAGGGCCGCGTCGTGGACTTCAAGAACACGGTCATCATCATGACGACCAACCTTGGAACCCGTGACATCTCGAAGGGCTTCAACCTGGGCTTCGCGGCCACGGGTGACACGAAGACCAACTACGAGCGCATGAAGAACAAGGTGTCGGACGAGCTCAAGCAGCACTTCCGTCCCGAGTTCCTCAACCGTGTGGACGACGTCGTCGTCTTCCCGCAGCTGACCCAGGAAGACATCCTCGCGATCGTCGACCTGATGATCGGCAAGGTGGACGAGCGCCTCAAGGACCGCGACATGGGCATCGAGCTCTCGCAGTCCGCGAAGGAGCTGCTGTCGAAGAAGGGTTACGACCCGGTTCTCGGCGCGCGGCCGCTGCGTCGCACGATCCAGCGCGAGGTCGAGGACACGCTCTCCGAGAAGATCCTCTTCGGCGAGCTGCGTCCGGGCCACATCGTGGTCGTCGACACGGAGGGCGAGGGCGAGAACAAGACCTTCACCTTCCGCGGCGAGGAGAAGTCGGCACTGCCCGACGTCCCGCCGATCGAGGACGCGGCCGCGGGTGGATCCGGGCCGAATCTGAGCAAGGAGGCGTAACCCCTTCGGGGTGAGCCTGATACGGGTGGGCCCGGACCGTTCTTCGTGAACGGTCCGGGCCCACCCGTTTGTGTCGCCCGTCGGCCCCTCAGCGGGTGTGGACGGTGACGTCGGCGTGCGGGAAGAGCCCGGTGTACCCGGCGGGGTCCTGGGTGGCCTGCCGGCCCGGATGGATCTCGACGGTGCGTACGGCCGGGAAGAGCGGCGCGTGGGCGGCGAACTGGTCCGGGCCGCCGGGCAGGTGCAGGCTCAGGGCCGTCACCCGGGGGAGTTCGGGCAGCGGTGCGGGCGGGAGGATCTCGCCAGCCAGGAAGAGCTCGGTGAGCGCCGGGTGCGCGGCGATCCGGTGCCAGTCGTCCGGCGCCAGCGGGCCCAGGCGGGCGCTCAGGCTGAGGAACTCCAGCCCGGACAGGGCGTCGAGGCCCCGCAGCCCGGTCGTGGCCACGGCACCCCGGGTGAGGTAGAGGCGCCGCAGGCCGCCGTGCACGGGCAGGCTGTCGGCCAGGGAGGCGCCGGGCAGCGCCTGGCCCACCGTGAGGGAGCGCAGCCCGCTCAGGGAAGCGAGCACCCGCAGGTCCGTCGACGGATCGAGGCCGGAGACACCGACGTGGTCCAGGTCCAGGCCGGTGAGCGGCGCCAGGTCCGCGACGCCGGGGCACCGGTCCAGGGAGAACGTGCGCAGCGCCGGAAGATCGCGCACCGGACCCAGCCCGTCCACCTCCGGGTTGTCGATCAGCGTGAGCGACGTGAGGACCTCGGGGTCCGTGCCGGTGCGGACGTCCTCGAACGAGAACGGGCCGTGCAGGTCGATCCGCCGCCACGGCGCCGTGCGCCGCGCCGCCTCCCACTGGTCCCGGCCGGTCACGGTCAGGTCCAGCCGGTCCCGGTCCAGGTGGGCCAGCACCTCGTCGGCGTACTCCTGCGCGTCGAACCGGTGCCATGTCCCGACCAGTTGCCGCCGTACGTCCAGCGACGGGTGCTCCCGGTATTTCTTCAGGACGGGCAGGGCGCCCTCCCGGCCGAGGAGCGACGCCGTGATCACCACGCAGTGCGCCTCGGCGTCCGTCAGGCCCGCGGGGCCGGGCAGGAGCTCCAGGACCAGCGGGCCCGCGAGCGCCAGCCGCTCGGCCGCGTTCCGGCCCCGCGGCGGGATCAGGTCCCGGGCCCGGTCCCGCACCTCCTCGACCACCTCCTGGTCGACCGACGACGCGTCCTGGAGGCAGGCCAGCGCGAGCAGCGTCAGCCGGGGGACATCCGCGGCCAGCAGGCCGCGCAGCAGGCGGGAGCGTTCGCGGGTGCGGGCGTGGGCGACGGCCATGCGCAGCACGTCCTCCCACTGGGGGTCGTCGGCGTGGCCCAGCAGGACGTCGAGGTGGCCCTCCTCGACCGCGTACCGGGCGGCGAGGTGGTCGAGGAAGGTGCGGTGCGCGAAGCCGATCACCTCGGGCGCGGGGCTGCGCAGCACTCCGCTGCGCAGCAGCAGATGGCGCAGGATCGCCGGTGCGTCGCCCTGGGCGGCCGCGGCGGGGACGGAGGGGAGGGCGCGCCCGAGGAGGGAGAGGGCGGTCTCCTCGTCCATCTCGGTGCGGCCCGCGAGGACGAGGGCGTAGGCGAGGCGCTGGAGCAGTTCGGTCCGGTCGTCGGTCTCCAGGGTGACGCCGTCGAGCCCGTCCATGCCGCGCTGCCGGCCCCGCTCGGTGAGGATCATCTGGAGCGCGGCGTCGTACAGGGCCTTGCGGCGTGGCGGCAGATAGCCGCGGCGGGCGCGGTGCAGGGCGCAGATCAGGCCGCACATCAGCGGGTTGGTGGCGAGCCGGGACAGGTCGGGCTTGGTGCGCAGCGCGTCCAGGAGCGGCTCCTCGTGCTCAGGGGCGCGGGCCGCCGCGTGCCAGCGGCGGACGAAGGCGGTGACGCGGGGGCGGTCCATCGGCGCGAGGGCGAGTTCGCCGAAGCCGTCGACAGCCAGCCAGCCGGTGCGCACGGCGGTGGGGCGGGCGGTGAGCAGCCAGCGGTTGCCGGGAAAGGCGTGGACCAGGGCGAGGAGCCAGTCGCGTACCCGGGCGCGGTCGGCGGAGGGGACCTCGTCGAGGCCGTCGACCATGACGAGGGCGCGGCCGTCGGCCAGGACGCGCTCGGCCCAGCCGTCGGGCGGGGTGTGCGGGCAGTCGGAGGCGGCGGACAGGAACTCGGCCGGTGCGGGCAGCCGGGGCAGCCGGACGAGGGTGCGCAGCGGCAGGACGTAGGGGACGTGGCCCTCGGAGGTGACGGCCAGCCACTGGACGAGGGTGGTCTTGCCGGAGCCCGCCTCGCCGCGCAGCAGGACCCGGTCGTGCCGGGCGAGGGCGTCCTCGGCGTCGAGCCGTGACGGGGCGGCCGGGGAGCCGTCGGGCAGCGGGTCGGTGTCCGCGGTGTCGGCGATCTCCAGGCTGAGGTAGGCGACGTCCAGGGGCCAGGTCTCGTCGCCGGCGTGCGGGTCGAGGCCGAAGATGGTCAGCCGGCCGTGGCGTCCGGCGAGATAGGAGCGGTAGCGCGCCTCGAAGTCGGCGTCCGCCGACCCCGCCGGGGGCAGCCGTCTGATCAGTTCGTCGGTCCTGGCGAGCAGGTCGGCCTGTCCGCGGCTCTGTTCCACGAGGGTGCGGGCCACGAAGGTCGACCGCTGGGTGAAGAAGTGCAGGATGTGCAGGCACGCCCACTCGGTGAGCGAGTCGAGGAAGTAGGCCGCGTCCGCGGACAGGCCGGGGGCCGGGGCCGCGCGGCGCAGGGTGCGGGCCAGTTCGTGGTGGCCGAGCCGGACGGCCTGGACGTCGTCCATGCCCAGGTCGCCCAGGGAGCGCAGGGTCCGGGTGAGGGCGTGGACCACGGCCTCGCGCTCGTCGTACGGGAACGGGGCCTCGCCGGGGCCCTCCACGGCGCCGGCCACCAGTTTCCCGGCCAGCCGCGCGAGGTCCTGGTCGGTCAGGGTGCGCTTCTCGCCCCGGAAGGAGACGAGGGCGGACAGCCGCACGGGCCGGTCGGTGAGGCCCGCGCCGGGGCCCTCCTGAACCAGCAGTTTCTTGAGTGCCGGGACGAGCACGCTCGATGCCAGACGGGTGCCGAGGACTGCGGGATCCATGGCCCGGGAGCGTAGCCCCGATCACACTCGCCGGGGGTTGGATCTTGCCGCCCGGTGACATGCCGCACAGGCGATTTGTCCGGTACTAGGCGAAATAGTGGAGCAACGGGGTCGCGGGACGACTGTTACGCGGTTGATGGGTTCTGGTGTTTTGTCCGTTTTGGGAATGAGGCGGGGTTCGCGGCCCGGAACGGCTTGGGGTCGGGGGTGCGAAGTGGGCCTAAACCTTGGATCGGCGGATAAATCCGACAATCTGCGATCCGTTGATCCGGGGTGTCAAGGGGACTTCCGGCCCGAGGAACGGTACGAGGCCGGGTAGTAGAAGGGCTGTTTGGGCCGGGGTGGGGGCGGGGGTTACCAAGGGATGGCCGACCCGGTGACACGAGGACGTGTGCCGGGTCCCTTCTTGCCCGCCGGTGCCGCTCATGTCCCGGAGGGCGAACAGGACCCCCGACGTCCCCCACCCCGAAGAGGTCTCCCGCATGTCGAAGCGCACCAAGTCCCTGTCGTCCGGTACGTCGATCCTCCGCAAGCGTGCCGCCGTCGTGGCCGCCGGATTCGGAGTGTCCGCGGTGCTGGGCACCGGGGCCGCGTTCGCCGCCGACACCGCTCAGGCGGGCGCGCTGCCCGGCGTCGCCGCCGCGTCCCTGGACGCCCAGGCCACCGCCCAGGCGAAGGCCGCCTCGTCCGCCAAGCAGGCCGCCGCCAAGAAGGCCGCCTCCTGGATCGACCCGGTCGCCAAGTACACGCTCTCCGCGGGCTACGCCCAGGGCGGCAGCATGTGGTCCACCGGCAAGCACTCCGGCCAGGACTACGCCGTGGCGATCGGCACCAACGTCATGGCCGTGCACGGCGGCACCGTCGTCAAGACCGGCCCGAACGGCGCCGGCGACGGCCCCGCGTACGGCAACGCCATCGTGATCAAGCACGCCAACGGCACGTACTCGCAGTACGCGCACCTGTCCCGGATCGACGTCCGCGTCGGCCAGAACGTGTCCACGGGCCAGCACATCGCGCTGTCCGGCAACACCGGCAACTCCAGCGGCCCGCACCTGCACTTCGAGATCCGTACGACGCCGAACTACGGCTCGGCCGTGAACCCGGTCGCGTTCCTGAACTCGAAGGGCGTGCGCGTCTGACGCAGCCCGCTCAGCCCTTGTGGGCCTGGGTGATCAGATCGGTGGCGACCTCGAGGATGGCCTTGCGCTTCTCCTCGGGGTCGCCTTCGACGTCCCTGAGCACGAACATCCCCGCGTGCATGGAGAACAGCGCACTGAAGCAGCGGACCCGCTCGGTGAGGGTGACCTCCTCGGGCAGCAGGTCGTCCAGCAGGGCCGTCATCCGGTCCTTGAAGTTCTCGCCGATGCTCAGCTCGCGCATCGTGGCCTGGTTCTCCTGCATGAACCGGAAGAGCGGGGCCGCGCCGGCCAGGGCGAGGCTGTAGCGCCGCAGGATCTCGTGCTTCGTCTCCAGGGTGGGCGGCTGTTCCTTCGCCCAGGCGATCAGGTCGTCGATCGGCGTCATCAGGTCGGTGAAGAGGCTGACGACGATGTCTTCCTTGGTCTTGAAGTGGTAGTAGAGCGCCGCCTTCGTGACGCCCAGCCGCTCGGAGATCTCCCGGAGCGAGGTCTTCTCGTACCCCTGCTCGGCGATGAGTTCCAGGGCAACGTCCTGAATGCGCTGGCGGGTGTTCCCGCGGCGCTGCTGTGGCTTGCTGCTGCCCGTGACCATCGCGTGCCCCTCGTGCTCCTCGAGTTCTCTTGGGAGAAAACTTACTTGACGCCCGGCTAGTTCGGGTTCTACCTTCCCCAGTGTAAGCAACTAGCCGGGCGACAAGTAAGTCCCGGAATCTCTGAATCGGCTTCTGGGGGAGTTGAGGGTCATGGCGCAAGCAGCGATACAGGACAAAGAGCAGGTGAAACAGCCGCGCAGCGTACGCGTCGTGCTGATGGCGCTGATGATCGCCATGCTGCTCGCCATGCTCGACAACATGATCGTGGGCACCGCGATGCCGACGATCGTCGGCGACCTCGGCGGCATCGAGCACCTGTCGTGGGTGGTCACCGCCTACACGCTCGCGACCGCCGCCTCCACTCCCCTGTGGGGCAAGGTCGGCGACATGTACGGCAGGAAGGGCGCCTTCCTGACCTCCATCGTGATCTTCCTGGTCGGCTCCGTGCTCAGCGGCATGGCCCAGAACATGGACCAGCTGATCGCCTTCCGGGCCGTCCAGGGCCTCGGCGCCGGTGGTCTGATGGTCGGCGTCATGGCGATCATCGGTGACCTGATCCCGCCCCGGGAGCGCGGCAAGTACCAGGGCATGATGGCCGGCGTCATGGCGCTCGCGATGATCGGCGGACCGCTGGTCGGCGGCGCCATCACCGACCACCTCGGCTGGCGCTGGACCTTCTACATCAACCTGCCGATCGGCGCCGTCGCGCTGGTCATGATCACCGCGGTGCTGCACCTGCCGAAGAAGCGCTCCTCGGGCAAGATCGACTACCTGGGCGCGGCGCTCCTCACCGTCGGCATCACCTCGATCGTGCTCGTCACGACGTGGGGCGGGTCCGAGTACGCCTGGGGCTCCGCCGTGATCATGGAGCTCATCGGGATCGGTGTCGCCGCCCTCGTCGGGTTCGTGTTCTCGCAGACCAAGGCGGCCGAACCGATCGTGCCGCTGCACATCTTCCGCAGTGGCAACTTCACGCTGATGTCCCTGATCGGGTTCATCACCGGCTTCGTGATGTTCGGCGCGGTGCTCTTCCTCCCGCTGTACCAGCAGTCCGTGCAGGGCGCGTCCGCGACCAACTCCGGTCTGCTGCTGCTCCCGATGCTGCTGTCGATGATGGCCGTCTCGCTGGTCGCCGGCCGGGTCACCACGAACACCGGCAAGTACAAGGTCTTCCCGATCGTCGGCAGCGTGCTGATGGTGACCGGTCTGTTCCTGCTGGCCCAGATGGACACCGAGACCTCGCGCTTCATGTCCGGCGTCTTCATGGCCGTGCTCGGTGCCGGTATGGGCTGCCTGATGCAGATCACGATGCTGGTCGCGCAGAACAGCGTCGAGATGAAGGACATGGGCGTCGCGTCCTCGTCCACGACCCTGTTCCGCACGCTCGGCTCGTCGTTCGGTGTCGCCATCATGGGCGCGCTGTTCAACCACAAGGTGCAGGACGTCATGGCCGCGAAGGCCGGAGCGCTCGGCGGAAAGATCACCGAGCAGTCGGCGCAGCTGGACGCGGCGAGCCTGGCGAAGCTGCCGGAGCCGGTCCAGGAGGCCTACAAGGTCGCGGTCTCCTCCGGTACGCACAACGCGTTCCTGCTGGGGTCGATCGTGGCGATCGGCGCGCTGATCGCGGCGCTGTTCGTGAAGGAGGTCGCGCTGCGCGGAGCCGGTCCGCAGAAGCCGGCCGACGACAAGCCGGTCGAGGGCGGTGCGGCCGGGGACGCCGCACGGAGCGGTGTGACGGTGCCGGACACCGTCTGAGCGGACCGCTCCCTCAGCCACCCTCGGCTTTTGCGGCCCCGGCGCTTCGGCGCCGGGGCCGTTCCCTTCGCCCGTACGGATCGGCTGTGCGCTCCGTGCCCGTACGGGTTCGTGCTGACGATCCCTGTCAGGGGACGAGGCGGCGCCGGTGTCCCGGCGCCTCCGCCACGACCGAGGCCGCGAGGAGCGCCGCCGGGGCAGCCAACGTCGCCGCCACCGGCAGCCGGCCGACCGCGGGCAGCAGGCAGAGGGTGGCCGCCGCCGTCACGAACCGGATCAGGACCACTGGTTCCCGCAGACCGGTGAAGGAGGCCCTGACCAGGGCCGTCGAGGTGAGGAACACGGCCGTACCACCCAGGACGCAGGCGGCCAGCGCCGTGTTCAGGTGGGACGTCGTGGTGGCCACGGCCGCGCCGACCGCACCGCCCGTGACGGCCAGGGCGAGTTGGATGGGCAGGTGCCCGAAGACGTAGACGTGCATGTGGCGGCCGCCGGAGGCCACTGCGTCGTGGGCGCCCGGGCGGGTGCTCGACGCGCTGAAGTACGACCACCACAGCCCGGCGGCGAGCGCGAACGCGGCGGCGCCGGTGAGTGCCGCGGCCGGGGCCGTCTCCGCGGTGACCAGGCCGTTGGTGAAGCCGAGCACGGTCTCGCCGAGGACGATGATCGTGAACAGGCCGAACCGCTCCCGCAGATGCTCCGCGTCGCTCGGGCTGTCGGTGAGCCGCCGCCCGGCGAGCAGCGGCAGGGCCAGTTCCGCCGTCATGGCGACGCCCCAGGCGACGTAGCGGGCCGGGCCGTCGAGAGCGAAGGTGGCGGCCAGCCAGATCGCCGCCGTGACCGCCGAACCCGTCAGGTACGACGCCGCGATGCGGCGCAGCCGCGGCTCGTGGCGCAGGTCCCGGAGGTAGAGCGCGGCGACGCCCGCGCGGGCGCACAGGTAGGAGACGACGAAGCCGGCGTCGGCGCCCCGGTCGTGGCCGACGCCGCCGAGGTGGACCGCCATCCCGGTCACCGCGGCGAGGCCCGCCGTGGTGAGCAGCCGCTGGACGGTCAGGTCGCGGTCCGCGCGGTTGGCGCGGACCGCGTACAGGACCCAGGTCCACCACAGCGGGACGAACAGGGCAGCCGCGGCGGCGATCGAGGCCGCGTGCGGATGGCCGCCGATGCGGTGGGTGGCCTGGCCGACCGCGGCCACGAACACCAGGTCGCCGAAGAGCTCGAACCAGGTGGCGCGGCGCGGTAACTCGCCTGCGAGAACGGGCTGTTGGGGAGTCTCCAGGGCGGGACGGGATACGGTCATGGGCGCGAGATTAGCCCGGGTGTTCGTCGCTCAGCGGCCCGTTGCGAGGTTCGCCCCGCCGGTGCAGTCCAGGACCGTGCCGGTGATGAATCCGTTCGTGGCAAGGGCGTTGATGGCCGCCGCCACCTCCCCGGCGGTACCGACGCGGCCCACGGGGGTCGTCGCCGCGAGCCCCGCGAACAGCTCCTTGCGCTGCTCGGCCGGTACGCGGTCCCACCACGGGGTGTCGATGACACCGGGGGAGACGGCGTTGATCCGGCGTGGGGCGAGCTCGACGGCGAGCGGGGGGACCATCGACTCGAGCGCGCCGTTGATCGCGGCCAGGCCCGAGGTGCCGGGGAAGGCGGCGCGGGCCGACGCGGCCGTGACGAAGGTGACCGAGGCGTGCTCGGTGAGATGATCCAACGCCGCCTGCAGGACGCGCAGTTGGGGCCAGAACTTGGCGTCGAAGCCATGGGCGAGATCGGCCAGGTCCAGGCCGGCGAAGGGGCCGCTGCCCGCCGCACCGCTGATCGCGATGACCAGGTGGTCGATCGGGGCGGAGGCGGCGAAGAAGGCGTCGATGTCCGCCTGATCGGTGGCGTCCATGCGGTACGTGGAGGTCTTGCCGCCGATCCGGGCGGCCGCCTCGTCGAGCTTGGTCCGGTCGCGTCCGGTGATCGTCACCTCGGCGCCGCCCCGGGCGAACAGTGCGGCCGTGGCCTCGCCGATGCCGGAGCTGCCGCCCATGACGACGGCGTGGACGGGGGAGTCGGCGGAGCTGCTGGAGTCGATGGGGGTGCTGGAGGGTGTTGCAGAAGTCATGGTGACCCTGTCCTCGTGTTCCCGTGCCTCTTGAGTTATTGACGAGACTGTCGGTCTCGGTAAAGTAAGTGTTGTCGAGACTGGCGGTCTCGTCAAGTGGGTGCAGCAGGATACGGAGAGGTTGAGAAGACAGGTGCAGGGACGGAAGCAGGGAGAGGGGATGGCGATGAGCGTCGAACGGGCCCACACCGGGCGTCGCCGCAACGAGGAGGCGCGCCGGGCCGTGCTCGACGCGGCGCTGCGGCTGCTCGCGGACGCGGACGGCGCACCGGTCGGCGTGGACGCCATCGCGCGGGAGGCCGGGGTCGGCAAGCAGACGCTCTATCGGTGGTGGCCCTCGAAGGGCGCTGTCCTGCTCGACGCGCTGACCGACCGCGCCGAGCAGGATGTGCCGGCGCCGGCCGCCGGGTCGTTGCGCGAGGAGCTGCGGGCGGTGGTCGCCGCCACGTTCGAGGGCGCGCTGTCGACGCCCGTCGGCCCGGCCCTGCGCACGCTGGCGCGAGAGGCCGCCCGCGACCCCCATCTCGCCGATCTGATGCGGGAGTTCACCCAGGCGCGCCGAGCCGTGCTGCGCGAGGTACTCGCCCGCGGGCAGGAGCGCGGCGAGCTCGCCGCCGGCCGCGACCTCGACCTGATGGTGGATCAGGTCTACGGGGTCTTCTGGTACCGGTTCCTGCTCGGACATGCCCCGTTGGGTGAACGGGAGGCGACGGAACTCGCCGACTCCCTCGTACGGCAGGGGAGTTGACGAGCGTACGGCAGGAGAGGCGAGCCGGTATCACTTCCCGCCGTCGGGCAGCCGCAGCATCGGGAAGCTGCCGGTGCTCGTCGGCGCGTGCTCGGGCAGCCACAGTACGGCCACCGCGCCCTCCGCCGGGGTGCCGTGCTCGGTGCCCGGCGGGCGTACGTTGCGGAACGTGAGGCGGGCGCCCAGGACCTGCGCCTGGCCCGCCGCGATCGTCAGGCCGAGGCCGTGGCCGTGGCCCGCGCGGTCGGCGGCGCCGGTGCGGAAGCGGCTCGGGCCGTCCTCCAGGAGCTCCTCGGGGAAGCCGGGGCCGTGGTCGCGGACCCGGATGACGCGGCCCTCGACGCTGACCTCGATGGGGGGCCGGGCGTGCTTGGACGCGTTGGCCAGGAGGTTGATCAGGATGCGCTCCAGGCGGCGCGGGTCCGTGGTCACCTCGGACTCGTGGATGACGTGGACGGAGACGCCGTCGGCGGCACGGGCCGCCATCCGGCGCTCCACGAACTCGCCCAGCATGATGTCCTGCAGCTCGGCCCGCTCGGCCGCGCTGTCGAGACGGGCCACCTCCAGCACGTCCTCGACGAGCGTGCGCATGGCCTGCGCGCGGTCCTTCACCAGCTCGCTGGGCCGGCCCTCGGGCAGCAGCTCGGCCGCCGTGAGCAGACCGGTGACCGGGGTGCGCAGCTCGTGCGCGATGTCCGCGGTGACCCGGCGCTCGGCCTCGAGCCGCTGCTTGAGCGCGTCGGCCATCGCGTCGACGGCCCGCGCCAGGTCGTCGGTCTCGTCGCGCACGACACCGCCGATGGCGTCGCGGACGCGGACCTCGGTGCGGCCCTGGGCGACCTCGCGGGCCGCGCCAGCCGCCTTGCGCAGCCGGCGCGAGAGCTGACCGCCGATGAGCACGCCGAGCGCGCTGCCGCCGAAGACCACCGAGATCGCGCCGATGATCAGGGCCTGGTCGAGGTCCTTCATGACCGTGGCGCTGCGGTCGGTGAACCGGGTGTGCACCGAGAGCAGGTCACGGTTGCTCAGCGGCACCGCGGCCCAGATGTCGGGCACGCCGTTGGACGGCTCGGAGACGAAGGTGGCGCGGCGGCCGGACAGCGCCTTGACGCGCAGCTCACGCGGCATGTCCGGATCGTTGACCTTGAAACCGACGGGCAGATTCCCGCCGCGTGCCTCGTACTGCCGCTGCACGAACTGGATCCGCTCGTCCTGGACGTCGCGCGCGTTGTCCAGCATCGAGACGCGGGCCGCGTTGTGCACCACGAGACTGAGCGCGACGGCCACGAGCGCGCCGACCAGCGCGATGGCCACGCTGATCTTCCACCGCACCCCGGTGCGCAGGCTGCGCCGCAGCCGCCGCGGCAGCAGGGTGCGCAGCGTGACGCGCGAGCGCGGGACGGCCGCCGCCGGGCCGGGGGTGCCGGTCGCGCGGGGCTCGCCGAGCGCCGAGGCCGGGCCCGGCGCACCGGCCCGGCCGCTGGAGCCGACCGGCTCGCGTGGGTGCGGGGTGTCCGCCGTCCCCCTCATATCCGCTTCCCCATCAGCCCGATCAGGCCTTCAGTTTGTAGCCGAAGCCGCGGACCGTCTCGATGCGGTCCTGGCCGATCTTCGTACGCAGTCGCTGGACGTGGACGTCGACGACGCGGGTGTCGCCGCCCCAGCCGTAGTCCCAGACGCGCTCCAGGAGCTTGTCACGGGACAGGACGGTGCCGGGCGCCGAGGAGAACTCCAGGAGCAGCCGCATCTCGGTCGGCGTCAGCGCCACCGGGGCGCCGTCCTTCCTGACCTCCATGCCCTCCGTGTCGATCTCCAGGTCGCCGAAGTGCAGGACGCCCGCGTCCGCGCCGACCGGCTCGTCCGCCGCTCCGGAACCCGCCGCCGACGGGCCGCCCGCGTGCCCGAAGCGGCGCAGCACGGCCCGGATCCGGGCCACCAGCACGGCCCCGTCGAACGGCTTGGTCACATAGTCGTCGGCCCCGGCCTCCAGGCCGAGCACGACGTCGATGGAGTCCGCGCGCGCGGACAGCATGATCACCGGGACCGTCGACTCGTCGCGGATGCGCCGGCACAGCGAGACCCCGTCGAGCCCCGGGACCATGACGTCGAGCAGCGCGATGTCCGGCCGGTCCGCGCGGAACGCCTCCAGGCCCGCGAGCCCGTCGGGCATCGCGGTGACCACGAAGCCGTCGCGCTCCAGGGCGAGCTGGGTGGCCTCGCGGATGACGTCGTCGTCCTCGACGAACAGCACGTGGGTCTGCTCACCCTTGCGCTCGCCCATGGCGCCCATGCGGTCTCCCATCCGTTCTTCTCGTGCTCTGGCTCAGCCGTCGTCCGTGGGGGCGGGGGACTCCCCGTCCACGGCGTGGCTGTAGTCGTTGTGCGTGCGGCTCTCCTGGACGAAGCGGCCCCCGCTCCAGCGGTAGGTCAGGATCTCCTCGCCCGACGGAGAGGCGACCGAGTCACCCTTCTCGTACACCTGCTTGGTGACCACCAGATCACCCCGGTCTATCTCCGCGTAGACCGGGGGTTCCTCGGCCTGGAAGACATTCTGGTACTTTCCGTCCTCGTCGCGATACACATACGTCCCGATGCCGACGGCGTCACCGCAGGTCATGACATTGACCACGACATCGCTCGACGCTCCGCCGGTCAGGTTGCCGTAGCTCACGTCGACCGGGTACTCGTTCGCCACGCACGGCTTCAGATCACGCTTGATCTCCGTGCTGACCTTGGGATCGGCCTTCACCAGACGCACCGCGTTCACGGGCTTCGGGGACGTGGACGGTCTCGGCGCAGGGGACGCGGTGGCGGCCGACTCGGTGGAGCCGACCGGGTCCGTCCGGGCGGGACCCTCGTCGCGGGCACCCGTACCGCCGGCCGAGCAGGCGGCGAGCGAACCGGCACAAAGGGCGATGGCGGCGAGCCCGGCGACCGCCGAACTCCCCGCCTTCAGGACCTGCGCGGTCCTGCGGATCCGAGAGGCACGTATGCCTAGGCCGCGCAACGCTCCCGCTCCTCACGTTCGAGCGCGCGAGCGACGAGTTCGTCGCGGTCCCGGCTCTCCAGCTCCTCACGGAGCCGGGCGAGGGCCCGGTGCAGCGTGCTCTTCACGGTTCCGGCCGACATTCCGAGGGCGGCGGCCGTCTCCTCTGTGGACATCTGCTCCCAGTGTCGCAGCACCACGACACTGCGCTGCTTCGGAGCCAGCACCTTCATGACGTCCATCAGCAGTGCGCGGTCGGCGTGCTGCTCGGTCGAGTCGTCCACGACGGACTCCGGCAGCTGCTCGGTCGGCACTTCCTCCAGCTTGCGGGCCCGCCACCACTCGGTGCGGGTGTTGATCATGACGCGGCGCAGATACGCGTCCGCGAGCCGCTTGTCCGCTATGCCGTCCCACCGGCCGTACGTCCGCACCAGCGCGGTCTGCAGCAGGTCCTGGGCGTCGACCGGGTCCGGCACCAGGCGCCGGGCGCTGCGCAGCAGAGCGTCCTGCCGCGTCCTGACGTACTCCTCGAACTCGAGCACCTCGCCGCCGTGCGCCATGATCAACCGCCTCCCGCTTCCTGCCGGTTCCCCGTTCGCCCGCACCGGTCAGGTGCGGTTACGTGGAAGAAGCTACGGAGGGGTTGTCACGGCGTTGTCCGTTCCAGCCTGCGAGGAACGCACGGCTGTCCGTCGGTTGTGTAACGAACCTAAGGACCGCCTGAAAGAGCGACCCGGTCAGCCGACCGGAAGCCGGTACAGACCGCCCGCCAGCGGCTCCACCAGCCCGTCGTCGACCAGACCGTCCAGCGCACGGGCCCGCTGCACCGGCTCGTCCCACACCCGGTCCAGCGCCGCCTGCGGCACCGGGGTCACCGCCTCGCGCAGCACCGCCAGCAGCTTGCCGCGCACCTGCCGGTCCGTCCCCGCGTACGTCTGCCCGCGCCGCGGCGGCCCGTCGTGCGCGGGCTTCCCGGCCAGCCGCCACGCGCACTGCGCGGCGATCGGGCACCGGTGGCACTCCTCGTTCTTCGCCGTGCACACGAGCGCGCCCAACTCCATCGACGCGGCCGCCCACTTGGCGGCGACCTCGTCCTCGTCGGGGAGCAGCGCGCGGGCCAGCTTGCGCTCGGCCGCGGTGGTGGCGTTCGGCGGGTACTGCACACCGGTCACGACCCGGGCGAAGACGCGTCGCACGTTCGTGTCGAGCACGGCGTGACGTTGCCCGTACGCGAACGAGGCGACCGCGGCCGCCGTGTACTCGCCGATGCCGGGCAGCGCGAGCAGCTGCGCGTGGTTCGTCGGTACGTCGCCGCCGTGCCGCTCCGTTATGGCGACGGCCGCGCCGTGCAGCCGCAGGGCGCGCCGCGGATAGCCGAGCCGGCCCCAGGCGCGGACGGCCTCGCCCGGCGCGTCCGCGGCGAGGTCGGCGGGCCGGGGCCAGCGCGCCAGCCACTGCTCGTACACGGGCAGCACCCGGCTCACCGGCGTCTGCTGGAGCATGAACTCGCTGACCATCACGCCCCACGGGCCCGCGTCGGGGCGCCGCCAGGGCAGGTCTCGGGCGTGGTCGGCGAACCAGTCGATGACGGGGTCGTGAAGATCGGAGCGACCGGGGACGTTCTCGGGGGTCTTCGTGAGCGCAGTCATGGCACTGCCGATCCTGCCACGTCGGACACCCGTGCCGCGCAGACGCTCCGCTCGGGCGGGCGGGCCCGGCGCGTCCCCGCCCGCACCCCTGACGATCGGCAGGGGCGCCGGGACCCCCGCCGCTTGTACCGTCGACGAGGTGACCCCCCGTCGCCGCTCCGCCCTCGCGGACCTGTCGCTCTGGGCGGCGCTGGCCCTGCCGGTCCTCGCCGTCGAGCACCTGCACCTGCACGAGCCCGCCGCCGCCTGGCAGCAGCTCGCCGGACTCGCCGTGCTCGGCGCGGCGACCGCACTGCACCGCCGGCTGCCCGCCACCGCGTTCGTCGTCGCGGCCGCCCCGGGCCTCGCCGTCGCGTCGTCCCTGTTCACCCTCTCCTACGGGCCCGCCCTTGCCGCCTTCGCCTACCTCATGGGCCTGCGCTCCCGCGCCGCCCGCCCCTCCCTGCTCGCCTTCGCCGCGCTCGCCGCCGTCGGCACCGCCGAGATCGCGATCCGCCAGGTCGACCCGGCCGCGGAGTGGCTCGTGCTCATGGGCACCCTCCTGTTCGGCGCGGTCTTCCCCTGGCTCATCGGCCGCTACTGGCGCCAGAGCCGCGAGCTGACCGCCGCCGGCTGGGCCAGGGCCGGGCAGCTGGAGCGCGAGCACCGCATCGTCGCCGACCGCGCCCGGCTGCGCGAACGGGCCCGCATCGCCCAGGACATGCACGACTCCCTCGGCCACGAGCTCAGCCTCATCGCCGTGCGCGCGGGCGCCCTCCAGGTCGCCCCCGGCCTCGCCGACGCGCACCGCACGGCCGCCGCCGAACTGCGCGCCGCCGCCTCCGACGCCACCGACCGGCTGCACGGCATCATCGGCCTGCTGCGCGAGGAGGACGACGAGCCGGCCCCGCTCGCCCCGGCCGGCGAGAGCGTCGCGGAACTGGTGGAACGGGCCGCCGAATCGGGCCTCCCCGTCCGCCTCGTGGGAGCACCGGCCCCCGACGACCGCACCGCCTACCGCGTCGTCCAGGAAGCCCTGACTAACGCGGCGAAGCACGCGCCCGGCGCCCCCGTCACCGTGGAGGCGCACCGGCGGGCCGACGCGACCACGCTCACCGTCACCAACGGCCGCCCCCGGCACACGCCCCCGCCCCCGCCGGGCAGCGGCACCGGCCTGATCGGACTGCGCGCCCGGATCACCGCGCTCGGCGGCACCTTCGACGCGGGCCCGCACGAGGGCGGCTTCCGGGTCACGGCCCTCCTGCCCGCCCCCGGCACCGCGCCCGCCCGCCCCGCCCGCGACGAGGGGCCCATCGACTTCGCGTACGCGCGGCGCAGCGCGCGCCGCCGGGTGGGCCTGGCGTTCGCCGCGGCCGCGGTCGCGGGAACCGTCCTGATCGGCGGGGCGTTCACCTGGTACGCGTACACGAAGACGCACGCCGTCCTCACCCCGCAGGCGTACGCGCAGCTGCGCACCGGCACGCCCTTCGCCGAGGCCGCCGCCCGGCTGCCCGACCGCACGATCAGCGACCCGCCGGTCGAGCGCGCGCCCACACCGCCGCCCGCGCACACGGACTGCCGCTACTACCGCGCCAGCGGCGAACTCTTCGTACCCGTCGAGCACTTCAGGCTCTGCTTCGGAGACGACCCGGCGCACACCCTCGTCGACAAGGCAGTGATCCCCAAGGCGGGCACCGCCGACCAGATGGTGGAAGAGGAGCACGAATGGGCCCGCTGACCGAACCGGCGCCGCGCCGCATCAGGGTGCTGCTCGCCGACGACGAGGCGATGATCCGGGCCGGCGTCGGCGCGATCCTCGCGGCGGGCGGCGACTTCGAGATCGTCGCCGAGGCCGCCGACGGCCGTGAGGCGCTCGCCCTCGCCCGGGCGCACCGCCCGGACGTGGCGCTGCTCGACATCCGCATGCCGCGCCTGGACGGCCTGGCCGCGGCCGAGGAGATCACGGCGACGGTGCCCGGCACGGCGGTGGCGATGCTGACGACGTTCTCCGAGGACGCCTACGTCGCGCGGGCGCTCGGCGGCGGCGCGACCGGCTTCCTGCTCAAGTCCGGCGACCCGCACGAACTGATGGCGGGTGTACGGGCGGTGGCGGACGGCGCCGCGTTCCTGTCGCCCAAGGTGGCCCGGCACGTCATCGACGGCCTCGGCGGCGGCCGGCTCTCGCGCGAGGCCTCGGCCCGGCAGCGCGTGGCGACGCTCACGCCGCGCGAGCGCGAGGTCCTCGGCCTGGTCGGCGCGGGGCTGTCGAACCCGGAGATCGCCGGGCGCCTGCACCTCGTGGAAGGCACCGTGAAGGCGTACGTCAGCGCGGTCCTCGACCGGCTGGAGGTCAAGAACCGCGTACAGGCCGCGATCGTGGCGTACGAGGCGGGACTGCTGACGTAGCGACAGTTCCGCCGGACCCGGCGGAACGTGAGGGGGCGTCAGAAGGCGTGTCAGAAAGGGAGGTCAGAAAGGGAGGTCGGAAAGGGGTATCGGAAGCGGTTGCCGGAAACGGTTCAGCGCCGGTGCGCGCCTCCGCGCGGCCGCCCGTCGTGCGCCGACGCGTATCCGCCACCGGCCGGCCCCGGGCCCGCGAACCACCGCACGAGCCCGTTCCCGGACCCGCGCATCGCCTCGGTCACCCGCGCCCCCGGACGCGTGACGAGCCGTACGACGAGCAGCGCGACCAGGGTGCCGAGCAGCAGGCCCACCGCGACGTCGTGCGGGTAGTGCACGCCCACGAAGACCCGGGAGAACGCCATGAGGATCGCCATCGGCACGGTCAGCCAGCCGATCTTCGGCCAGGCCAGCGCGAGCCCGACGGCCGCCGCGGCGGCGATCGTGGCGTGGTTGCTGGGGAACGACCAGTCGCCGTAGACCGGGCAGTCCACCAACGACGGCAAGGCACCCGCGACGGCCCGGCACGGCCGCTCCTCGTCGACCCCCGACTTGATCAACTCGCTGCACACATAGGCCACGGCGGTGGCCAGCGGCGCGAGCACCGCGACGGCGAAGGCTCGCGGGTCACCGCGCCGCGCCCGCCACCAGGCGACGACGAACAGCACGGCGAACAGCAGCAGGCCCAGTTCCGTCCACACCTCCATCAGGTGCTGAAACCACGAAGGAGTGTCGTGGGCGAATTCGGTGATGTCGCGATAGAGATCGGAGTCGATGGTTCCCATGGTGACGGACAGTACGCAATGACCGGGTGCTGTCACATCTTGCGATGGTCGCGGACCGCACCTGACGAAAGACAGGGGTCGGGGACCCCGCCGGACGGCCGCGCATGATGATGATCCGGAAAACTTGATGTGCGGGGCGGCGGGTGGGCGCGGGACAACGGCCGGATCTCTCGTAAGGTTTGGGTCGTGGGATCACTGCGCAATCCGATCGGGCCGCTTCCCTCCTCCATCTACTGGCGCCGGAGGGTCGTACTGGCGTCTGTCCTCGCGCTGCTCGCGCTGCTGGTCGTGTGGGTCGTGAACCTCGGCGGCGGCGGCGCGAACAACGGCGCGGACGGGTCCAACGGCAAGCATCCGACCGATGCCATCACGCCAGGACCGTCCGGTACCGGGCCCGCGATCAGCGAACACCCGGGCGGGCGCGACGAGTCGGGCGGTTCCGGGTCGGGCGACGGCTCCGGTTCCGGTGACGGCTCGGGTGACTCCGCGGGCTCCGGGGGCGGCTCCGACGACGCGGCGGGCGGCGACAAGGGCGACGGCGGCGACGGCGGTTCGGCCGCCGGCGGCCAGGCGGCGGCGGTCGTCGGCCTGCCCGACTGCACCGCGGGCGGCACGTCGCTGGCGGTGCGCAGCATCCACAACTCGTACGCCCCCGGGGAGAAGCCGAAGCTCGAACTCGTCGCCAAGAACACGACGGACAAGGCCTGCAAGGTCGACCTCGGTCCGAAGACGGCGGTCGTCACGATCACCAAGGCGGACGGCGACACGAAGTACTGGTCGTCCGGGGACTGCCCGGCCGGTCCCGGCAGCCGGGTGCTCCGCGTGCCGGCGGGCGGCAAGGTCACCCAGTCGCTGACCTGGGACCGCAAGCCGAGCGTCCCGCAGTGCGCCACGCCTCCGGCGGGGTCCGCGGGCGCCGGTACGTATCTGGTCGAGGTCAAGGGGGCCCAACTGACCGGGACCCGGACGTCGTTCGTGCTGAAGGCCGACTGAGTTCCGGGCGTCATCGGCGGGTGGGCGTCACGGGGCTCCGCCCCGGACCCCGCTCCTCAAGCGCCAAAGCCGCTTGATGTGCCCAGCGGCTCGAGCTAGACGTACCGCTCCAGGATCGACGACTCCGCCAGGCGCGACAGGCCCTCGCGCACGCTGCGCGCCCTGGCCTCGCCGACGCCGTCCACCGTCTGCAGGTCGTCGACGCTGGCGGCGAGCAGCTTCTGCAGGCCGCCGAAGTGCTCCACCAGGCGGTCGATGATCGCCCCGGGCAGGCGCGGCACCTTCGCCAGCAGCCGGAAGCCGCGCGGTGACACCGCCGAGTCCAGCGCCTCCGGCGAACCGGTGTAGCCCAACGCCCGCGCCACGATGGGCAGTTCGAGCAGCTCGCCGTGGTGCAGGGAGTCCAGCTCGGACAGCGCCTCGTCGACCGTGCGCGAGCGCTTGGCCGTCGGCTCGGGCACATAGTCCCGTACGACCAGCTCGCGCTCGGGCTCGACGCCCGCGATCAGCTCGTCCAGCTGCAGCGCCAGCAGCCGGCCGTCCGTGCCCAGCTCGACGACGTACTCGGCGATCTCGGTCGCGATACGGCGCACCATCTCCAGGCGCTGGGCGACCGCGACGACGTCCCGGACCGTGACCAGGTCCTCGATCTCCAGCGCGGAGAGCGTGCCCGCGACCTCGTCGAGACGCAGCTTGTAGCGCTCCAGGGTCGCGAGGGCCTGGTTGGCGCGGGACAGGATCGCCGCCGAGTCCTCCAGGACGCGGCGCTGACCGTCCACGTACAGGGCGATCAGGCGCATCGACTGGGAGACCGAGACGACCGGGAAGCCGACCTGCTTGCTGACGCGGTCGGCGGTGCGGTGCCGGGTGCCCGTCTCCTCGGTCGGGATCGTCGGATCCGGCACCAGCTGCACACCGGCCCGCAGGATCTTGTCGAGGTTCGAGGAGAGCACGATGCCGCCGTCGAGCTTGCACAGCTCACGCAGGCGCGTGGCCGAGAACTCGACGTCGAGGACGAAGCCGCCCGTGCACATCGACTCGACCGTCTTGTCGGAGCCGAGGACGATGAGCCCGCCGGTGTTGCCACGGAGGATCCGCTCCAGACCGTCCCGCAGGCCGGTGCCGGGCGCCACCGCGCTCAGCGAGGCGCGCATCAGACCGTCCGTACCGGAACTCCCGGACTTGCCGGGAGCTGCCGCCCGGTCATTGGCTGCCACTGCACTCCTCCGGATCGCAGACTCTCTTGGGAGGCCCTGTCGCGTTCGTACGCACGGGCGAGACCAGGGCAAAGTCTACCGGCGCTCCTCCGTCTCCCGCGGGGCCTCTCGGCGACGGCTCTTCGGCAGCACCCGCAGCGCGTCCCCTATATCGGCGACTTCCAGGACCTTCATACCGGGCGGGATCTTTCCGGGATCGGCCGGCACGAGGGCGTGCGTGAACCCGAGACGGTGTGCTTCGGCCAGCCTGCGCTGCACGCCCGTGACCCGTCTGACCTCGCCCGCGAGGCCTACTTCTCCGATCGCCACCAGGTTCTTGGGCAGCGGGGTGTCGCTCGCGGCGGAGGCGAGGGCGAGCGCGATGGCCAGGTCCGCGGCCGGCTCGGAGAGCTTCACGCCGCCGACCGTCGCGGAGTAGATGTCCCTTTTGCCCAAGGCGCTGATCCGGCCACGCTGTTCGAGTACCGCCAGCATCATCGAGACGCGGGACGTCTCCAGGCCGGACGTGGTGCGGCGGGGCGAGGGGATCTGGGAGTCGACCGTCAGTGCCTGGACCTCGGCGACCAGCGGGCGGCGGCCCTCCAGGGTCACCGTCAGACAGGTGCCGGGGACCGGCTCGTCGCGGCGGGTCAGGAACAGGCCGGACGGGTCGGCGAGCCCGGTGATGCCCTCGTCGTGCAGCTCGAAGCAGCCGACCTCGTCCGTCGTCCCGTACCGGTTCTTCACGCCGCGGACCAGGCGCAGGCGCGCGTGCCGGTCGCCCTCGAAGTTCAGCACGACGTCGACCAGGTGCTCCAGCAGGCGCGGGCCCGCGATCGCGCCCTCCTTCGTGACATGGCCCACGAGCAGGGTCGACATGCCGCGCTCCTTGGACGCGCGGATCAGCGCCCCGGCCACCTCGCGGACCTGCGCCATGCCGCCCGGCGCCCCGTCGATCTCCGGCGACGCCACCGTCTGCACCGAGTCCATGATCAGCAGCGAGGGCTTCACCGCGTCCAAGTGACCGAGGACGGCGGAGAGATCGGTCTCCGCCGCCAGGTACAGATGGTCGTCGATCGCCTTGATGCGGTCGGCGCGCAGGCGGACCTGGGACGCCGACTCCTCGCCCGTCACATAGAGGGTCCGGTGCTCCTCGTCGGCGGCCTTGGCCGCCACGTCCAGGAGCAGCGTGGACTTGCCGACGCCGGGCTCGCCCGCGAGCAGGACCACCGCACCCGGTACGAGTCCGCCGCCGAGCACCCGGTCCAGCTCCGGCACCCCGGTGCTGCGGGCCGTGGCCTGCTTGCCGTCCACCTGGCCGATGGGCACGGCGGATGTCGTGACGCGGCCGGGGGCGGTCGTGCGCACGGCGGGCGCGCCGTACTCCTCGATCGTCCCCCACGCCTGGCACTCGGCGCAGCGGCCCAGCCACTTGGCCGTCTGCCAGCCGCATTCGGTGCAGCGGTAGGACGGACGGTCCTTCGCGGATTTCGTACGGGCAGCCATGCACGAAACCGTAGCGGGCCCCACTGACATCGCCGACATCGGCGGTATTGCCCCTGTCGGTTGCCCCGCGTAGCCGTGCTGGCCACGGAATATGGGCTTCCTGTCCCCTTTTGAGGGATCGTTTCACCCGTAAGGATTAAAAGTGCTCAAGGGGCCGGAAGGGCCCCGCGCGCGCCGCCTACGGTCGCACGGGTGATGAGCAGCAGGCCGGAAACCCCCACGCACACCACCGGCGCACACCGGGCGCACCGCCCCGGGGCGAGGCGGCCGGTGCCGCGCGCTGTTCCGCAGCGCCCGCCCGCTCGCTACGAGCCGTGTCTGGACGGCTTGTTCACCTACTGCCTCTCCGTGCTCTGCGACCACGAAGAGGCGACCGCCGCCCTCGGTGACGCCCTCGCGCTCGCCGAGCGCCGCGGCTCGCGCGCCCCGGCCGCCGACTCCGAGGCCGACCGCAGGGCCTGGCTGTACGCGCTCGCCCGCTGGGCCTGTCTGCGCCGTCTCGCCGAGGCCAAGCGCAGGCGGCAGGGCGCGCACGCCACGGGCAAGCGCCCGCCCGAGCCCGCCGAGAAGGGCCCCTCCGAAGACGTCCTCCTCCAGGAGGAGCGCCGCCGCCAACTCGCGCTGCTCGCCTGGCCGGAGGCAGCCGGCACCACCCCCGAGCAGCGCGAGGCGCTCGAACTGGCCGTGCGGCACCAGCTGTCGCCGCGCGAGGTCGCGGCCGTCCTCGGCACCGACCCCGGCGTCACCCGCGAGCTGCTCGCGGCCGCCGCCTGCGAGGTCGAGCGCACCCGCGCCGCGCTCGCCGTCGTGGAGACCGGCACCTGCCCCAGCGTCGCCCGCCTCACCGGCGACAACCAAGTGCTCCTGTCCGCCGCCCTGCGCCGCGAGCTCGTCCGGCACGTCGACGACTGCCCGCGCTGCCGCCGCACCGCCGAGCGCGCCGCCCCCGGCAGCTGGCCCGGCACCTCCGTGACGCCCGCCGCGCTGCCCCTCGTCGAGGCCCCGCGCCCCGCCCTGCACCGCGCGATGCACGCCCCGCACCCCGGCGGCGCGCCCCGCTTCGACCGGCGCGGGTTCCCCATGGATCCCAAGGACCGGGCGGCACGGCGGGACCGGCTGCGCTCGCGCGCGGTCACGACGACCGTGGTCGCCACCGTGGTGGCCGCTCCCGTACTCGCCCTGTGGGCCGCCTACCGCGGAGCCCCGCTCACCGGCGAGGGCACCGACGGCCGCTCCATCAGCGCCAGCGAGGCGGGCGGACCCGACGGGCTGAGCGGCGAGCGCACGGACGACACGTACGAGAACGCGGGCAACGCCAGCACCACCCCCGACCCCCGCTTCACCGCGGGCAGCCGCTCGCCCGACGTCTCCGTCGAGGTCATCTCGCCGCGCGCGGGCACCGGCCCCGGGCGGCTGACCGTCGAGGCCCAGCCCAGCGGCGCCTCGACGCTCATCACCCTGACGGCGTCCGGGAGTTCGGCCGTCCACTGGTCCGCGCACACCGGGGCGTCCTGGCTGTATCTGAGCCAGGCGTCGGGGACGCTGCGGCCGGGCGAGTCGTTCACGATCCGGGTGTACGTCGATCATGACCGGGAGCCGTCCGGGCACTGGAGCGCCCGCATCGGCATCGATCCGTCCGGCGCCGTCATCTCCCTCGACGGGTACGGGAGTTCCGGCGGTGCCCGGCCCACCCCCGGGCCGGGCACCAGCGGGCCCGGCACCGGCGGGCCGGACCCCACGCCGTCCGACCCCTCGCCCTCCGAGCCCTCGTCGGGGCCGAGCGATCCCTCGCCCTCGGACCCCGACCCGAGCTCGCCGGACCCGGACCCCACGACCTCGGAGCCCGACCCGACGCCGACCGGCTCGTCGCCCGCGCCCTCCGACCCGTCGAGCCCCGGGGACTCGACGTCGCCGCAGTCCCCGTAGGCACTTCCCGTGTCGCTACGCCGGGTCCGGGTCCGCCGGGTGCGGGGCGAGCAGCGGCAGGCCCTTCGGGGCGGACGCCAGCCGCTCCTCGCAGAGCTCGACCAGCTTGTCGTAACCGGCCTTGCCCATCAGCTCGGTGAGCTCCGGGCGGTACGAGACGTACACCGGGTCGCCCGCGCCGTGCGCCGAGGTCGCCGAGGTGCACCACCAGTGCAGGTCGTGGCCGCCCGGGCCCCAGCCGCGCCGGTCGTACTCACCGATCGAGACCTGGAGCACCCGGGTGTCGTCGGGGCGGTCGATCCACTCGTAGGTACGGCGGACCGGCAGCTGCCAGCACACATCCGGCTTCGTCTCCAGCGGCTCGCGGCCCTCCTTGATCGCCAGGATGTGCAGCGAGCAGCCGGCGCCGCCCTCGAAGCCCGGGCGGTTCTGGAAGATGCACGAGCCCTTGTACGGGCGGGTCTGGCGCTCGCCGTCCTCGTCCTTGGAGACCCAGCCGGTCTCCGTACCGACGTCGTGGTGCTGCCAGATGTCCGGCGTGAGGCGCGCGACGTAGCCCGCCACGCGCTTCTCGTCGTCCTCGTCCGAGAAGTGCGCGCCCAGCGTGCAGCAGCCGTCGTCCGCGCGGCCCGCCTGGATGCCCTGGCAGCCGCTGCCGAAGATGCAGGTCCAACGAGAGGTCAGCCATGTCAGATCGCACCGGAAGATCTGCTCGTCGTCCGCCGGATCCGGGAACTCGACCCAGGCGCGCGGGAAGTCGATTCCCTTCTCGTCCGGCTGGGCCGCCTTCGGCTGCTGCTTCGCCTGCTGCTTCGGCTTCTGCTTCTGCTTCGGCTCCAGGTCTGGAGTCGCCGACTTCGTCTTCTTGTCGCTCTTGTCGGCCTTGGCCTTTTTCGTCTTTGGCACGGCTCCAGAGTAAGGGCGTCGTGGAGGTGGGCGAGACTCCCGCTTCCACGACGGTCCAGGGGCCGGCTCGGCTCCCCGCTCAGGTCACGGGTCGGGTCTCGGCAGGGGCCTTGGCGGACGGAGCGCGGGGTCGGCGCAGTAGCGTTCCGTATATGAGACTCGGTGTCCTCGACGTGGGTTCGAATACGGTTCATCTGCTTGTGGTGGACGCGCACAGGGGTGCCCGCCCGCTGCCCGCGCACTCGCACAAGGCCGATCTGCGGCTCGCCCAACTCCTCGACGAGCGGGGCGCGATCGGGGCCGACGGGGTGGAACAGCTGGTCGGCACGGTCAGAGGGGCCCTGGAGGCCGCCGAGGACAAGGGTGTCGAGGACCTGCTGCCCTTCGCCACGTCGGCCGTGCGCGAGGCGAGCAACGCCGATGAGGTGCTGGCGCGGGTGAAGGACGAGACCGGGGTCGAGCTGCGGGTGCTCACCGGGGCGGAGGAGGCGCGGCTCACGTTCCTCGCCGTGCGGCGGTGGTTCGGCTGGTCCGCGGGGAAGCTGCTGGTGCTCGACATCGGTGGCGGGTCGCTGGAGATCGCGTACGGGATCGACGAGGAGCCCGACGCGGCGGTGTCGCTGCCGCTGGGGGCCGGGCGGTTGACGGCCGGGTGGCTGCCCGGGGATCCGGCCGATCCGGCGGACGTGAAGGCGTTGCGGCGGCATGTGCGGGCGCAGATCGCGCGGACCGTGGGGGAGTTCAGCCGGTTCGGGGCGCCGGATCATGTGGTGGCCACGTCAAAGACGTTCAAGCAGTTGGCGCGGCTTGCGGGAGCCGCTCGGTCCACCGAAGGGCTGTACGTGCAACGGGACTTGAAGCGGGAGTCGTTGGAGGCGTGGGTGCCGCGGCTCGCCGGGATGACGGTGGCTGAGCGGGCGGAGCTGCCCGGGGTGTCGGAGGGGCGGGCCGGGCAGTTGCTCGCGGGGGCGCTGGTGGCCGAAGGGGCGATGGATCTGTTCGGGGTGGAGACGTTGGAGATCTGTCCCTGGGCGCTGCGGGAGGGTGTCATCCTGCGGCGGCTGGATCATCTGGCCTCGCCCTGAGTGGTCTGAACGGCCTGAACCGCCTGAAGGGAGGGTGGCCGTCTGGGCTTCGGTTGGCGGCTTTCCGTTTCGATCCGACAGGTGTGTGGGTGGGTACGGGGCCGCCCTGGGCATGTCCGTGCTCGCCATCTTGATGGCCTCGCCGGTTGCTTCGCGCTTCGTCACCGCGTGGTCTGTGCTGCGCGCGCACATACCCAGACCGGCCCCTCCCGTCTCGTACGCGAGTGATCGCCGGTGGATCCATGTCAAGGATCCGTCGGCGCGGGGACGATTCACCCGGCCTCCCCGCGGGATCGCGAGGGCCCGTACTCTGTCCCCGTGGCAGAACCAGTGGTGCGCATCCCGGATGCGAAGGTCGCCCTGTCGACCGCCTCGGTGTATCCGGAGTCGACGGCGACGGCCTTCGAGATCGCCGCACGCCTGGGCTACGACGGCGTCGAGGTCATGGTGTGGACCGACCCCGTCAGCCAGGACATCGAGGCGCTGCGGCGGCTCAGCGACTATCACCGGATCCCGATTCTGGCCGTGCACGCACCATGTCTGCTGATCACGCAGCGGGTCTGGTCGACGGACCCATGGGTGAAGCTGCAGCGGGCGAAGGCCGCGGCGGAGAAGCTCGGGGCCTCGACCGTCGTGGTGCATCCGCCCTTCCGGTGGCAGCGGCAGTACGCCCGGGACTTCGTCAGCGGCATCTGGCGGATGGCCGGCGAGACCGATGTGCGGTTCGCCGTCGAAAACATGTACCCGTGGCGCTACCGGGACCGGGAGATGCTCGCGTACGCCCCCGACTGGGACGTCACGAAGGACGACTACCGGCACTTCACCGTCGACCTGAGCCACACCGCCACGGCCCGGACCGACGCGATGCAGATGATCGACCGGATGGGAGACCGGCTGGGGCACGTGCACCTGGCCGACGGGAACGGGTCCAACAAGGACGAGCACCTGGTGCCGGGGCGCGGCACGCAGCCCTGTGCCGAGCTGCTGGAGCGGCTGGCCGTCAGCGGGTTCGACGGGCATGTGGTCATCGAGGTCAATACGCGGCGAGCGATGTCCAGCGCCGAGCGTGAGGCAGACCTCGCCGAGGCGCTCGCCTTCACACGGCTGCATCTGGCGTCCGCGATGCGGGTGCCGCGTTCATGAGCGAATCCGCGCGGCGCCGGGGACGGCCCTCGCGTACGGCGGGCGGGGACGGGCCCGGGACGCGTGAGCGGATCCTCGCCGCGGCGCGCGAGGAGTTCGCCGAGCGGGGGTACGACAAGACCTCCGTGCGGGGGATCGCCAAGGCGGCCGGGGTCGACTCGGCGCTGGTGCACCACTACTTCGGCACCAAGGAGCAGGTGTTCGCCGCCTCCGTCGAGATGGCCTTCGCGCCCGCCCTGGAGGCTCCGGCCGCCGTGGAGGACGGGCCGCTGGACGGGGTCGGCGAGCGGCTGACCCGGTTCATCTTCGGCGTGTGGGAGAACCCGGCGACGCGGGCACCGCTGCTCGCCATCGTGCGCTCCGCCGTCAACAACGAGGTGGCCGCGGGCGTCTTCCGGCGGCTCATCGCCGCCCAGCTGCTGTCGCGCATCGGGCGGCGCCTCGACCTGCCGGAGCAGGAGGCCGAGCTGCGGGCCTCGCTGGCCGCGGCCCAGCTGGTGGGGACCGCGATGCTCCGGTACGTGATCAAGGTGGAGCCGCTGGCCTCGGCGGACGTCGAGGTCCTCGTGGCCCGGCTCGCGCCCGTCGTGCAGGGACATCTGACCGGCTCCTGACCCGGGACCATGAGACGGGCGTCCCGGTATCTGGACAGGGTGTCCGGATCTTGGAGGGGCGGCGTAGGCTCGTACGCAGTCTTTTCTGCCTGAAGGAGCGAGCGACGATGCCCGAGCTGAGGTCCCGCACAGTCACCCACGGCCGCAACATGGCGGGCGCACGCGCCCTTATGCGCGCCTCCGGTGTACCCGGTGCGGACATCGGCCGGAAGCCGATCATCGCCGTGGCCAACTCGTTCACCGAGTTCGTGCCCGGGCACACCCACCTGGCCCCGGTCGGCCGGATCGTCAGCGACGCCATCACGGCCGCCGGCGGCATCCCCCGGGAGTTCAACACCATCGCCGTCGACGACGGCATCGCCATGGGGCACGGCGGCATGCTGTACAGCCTGCCGTCGCGCGATCTGATCGCCGACTCGGTCGAGTACATGGTCGAGGCGCACTGCGCGGACGCCCTGGTGTGCATCTCGAACTGCGACAAGATCACCCCGGGCATGCTGATGGCCGCGCTGCGCCTCAACATCCCGACGGTCTTCGTCTCCGGCGGCCCGATGGAGTCCGGCCGGGCCACCCTCGTCGACGGCACGGTCCGCACGCTCGACCTGGTCGACGCGATGTCCGAGGCCGTGAACGAGAAGATCTCCGACGAGGACATCCTCCGTATCGAGGAGAACGCCTGCCCGACCTGCGGCTCGTGTTCCGGCATGTTCACCGCCAACTCGATGAACTGCCTGACCGAGGCCATCGGTCTGTCCCTGCCGGGCAACGGCTCGGTCCTCGCCACGCACACCGCCCGCAAGGCGCTGTACGAGCGCGCGGGCGCGACCGTCGTCGAGCTGACCAAGCGCTACTACGGCGAGGACGACGCCTCGGTCCTGCCGCGCAACATCGCCACCCACGCCGCCTTCGAGAACGCGATGGCGCTCGACATCGCCATGGGCGGCTCCACGAACACGATCCTGCACCTGCTGGCCGCCGCGCAGGAGGCCGAGGTCGACTACAACCTCGACCACATCAACGCCGTCTCGCGCCGCGTCCCCTGCCTGGCCAAGGTCGCGCCGAACGTCGCGGGCTCGAAGACGTACTACATGGAGGACGTGCACCGCGCCGGCGGCATCCCCGCCCTCCTCGGCGAGCTGTACCGCGGCGGTCTCCTCAACGAGGACGTGCACACGGTCCACTCGCCCTCCATCAAGGAGTGGCTGGACGCCTGGGACGTCCGTTCCGGCGCCGCGTCCGACGAGGCCGTCGAGCTGTGGCACGCGGCCCCCGGCTGCAAGCGCTCCGCCGAGGCCTTCTCGCAGTCCGAGCGCTGGGACACCCTCGACACGGACGCGGCGAACGGCTGCATCCGCGACGTCGCCCACGCCTACTCCAAGGACGGCGGCCTCGCGGTCCTGAAGGGCAACCTGGCCGAGGACGGCTGCGTCGTGAAGACCGCCGGTGTCGACGAGTCCATCTGGGTCTTCGAGGGCCCGGCCGTGGTCTGCGAGTCGCAGGAGGAGGCCGTCGAGAAGATCCTGCTCAAGCAGGTCAAGGAGGGCGACGTCGTCGTCATCCGCTACGAGGGCCCCAAGGGCGGCCCCGGCATGCAGGAGATGCTCTACCCGACCTCGTACCTGAAGGGCCGCGGTCTCGGAAAGGTCTGCGCGCTCGTCACGGACGGCCGCTTCTCCGGCGGTACGTCGGGCCTGTCCATCGGCCACGCCTCGCCCGAGGCGGCCGCCGGCGGCGCCATCGCCCTCGTCGAGGACGGCGACCGCGTCCGCATCGACATCCCGAACCGGTCCATCGAACTGCTCGTCTCCGACGAGGAGTTGGCCGCGCGCCGCGAGGTCCTCGGCGGCGTCTACGCCCCCAAGGCGCGCGAGCGCAAGGTCTCCGCGGCCCTGCGCGCGTACGCGGCGATGGCGACCAGCGCCGACAAGGGCGCGGTCCGCGACGTCTCCAAGCTCGGCTGACCCCGCTGCTTCACCAGTCCTCGGGGTGACGTCCGTCCACCCCGAAGACCGTGCCGTCCGGCGCACTCCCGTACACCCGGCCCCCGACCACGACCGGCTCCGCCAGCTCGGCGACGACGCGGTCGGGGCGGGCGGCGGAGCGGGGGCGGGTCTGGCCCAGGGGAGCGCCGGTACGGGCATCCGTGGCGAGGAGACGGCCGTCGGGCGCCGTGAAACAGAGCCGTCCCTCGGCGGCCACCGGACGGGACGGGCGGCTCACCGCGGTGTCCTGCTGCCAGCGCACGGCGTCCGCCGCCTTCGTCGTGGGACGCGTGTCGACCGCGAGAAGCATGCCGCCGGCCCCGTAGACGAACACGGTTCCGGCGCTCTCCGTGGCCTCCGCCTGATCGATCCGCAGGGGTAGCGGGACGCGGTGCGCCGACCTGGTCCGGGTGTCGAGGCGGACCACCGCGTCGGTCAGCTGGTCCGCGTTCAGGGACAAGAGGTGCAGCGCGTCGTCCCCGGCGGCGACGGGGCGGAGATCTCCGTCCGCCCGGGCTGACCACAGGGAGCGCCCGTCGTCCGCCGCCACCGCCCGGATCGTGGTGGCGGAACCGTCCGGAGCCGGCGTGACGGCATAGAGGGTCCGCTGGTCACCGGCCACCCACTGGGTGCCGACCCCGCCGACGCCGCGCTCCCACAGCTTTCGTCCGGTCGCGCTGTCCAGCGCCCGGACCGCCCCTTCGGAACCGACGAGCAGGGTGGTCCCCGCGGAGTGCCGGACCGCGGAGCTGCCCGCGGTGTCCGCGCTCCACCGCGCCGCACCGGTACCGAGGTCGAGCGCCTGCAGGCGGTGGCCGGTGACGAGGTGCAGCAGGCCACCGGAGACCGTCGGCGGCGCACCGGACGGCCGGCCCAGGGCGCGGCGCCACACGACAGCGCCGTCCGCGGGGTCGAGGCGGGCCGTGAGGCCCGTCCCGGTGACGCAGTACAAGGCGTCCGCGGTGGCCGTGCACGCGGGCGGCGTGCCGCTCCCGGTTCCGAGACGGGTGGCCCATGGCGTGAAGTCGGCCCGGTCGGAGGGCTGCCGGTGCGCCGCGGGCCGCTCGTCGTCCGGGAACAGGGTGCCCGTGGCGAGGGCCGCGCCCGTCGCGATCAGCAACGTACCGACGGCGGCCGCCAGGACCAGCCGGGAGCGCCTGCCGCGCCGTGGCGCGACGGTGCCGCCGGACGCCGTACCGGGCTCGGGACGTGACACGGGGCGGGCGGCGTCCGCCGAAGAGGAGTGCTCCGGGATCCGCTCACGGCGGTCGGGCTCACGCTGGGCCGGTATCAGCGGCGCCGTCGCCGGCTGGCGCAGCATCTCCATGACCTCGGCGGGGGAGGGCCGTTCGTCCGGATCCTTGGTCAGGCAGCGGCGGACCACGGGCAACAGCTCGTCCGGCACGCCGGTCAGGTCCGGTTCGTTGTGCACCACTTGATAGGCGACGAGGTACGGGCTGTCGGAGTCGAACGGACCGCGACCCGTTGCCGCGTGGGCGAGCACCGCGCCCATCGCGAACACGTCCGCGGCCGGCCCCACTTCGCGCGGCCGCTGGAACTGCTCCGGAGCCATGAACGGCGGCGACCCGATCAGCCTGCCGGTCTCCGTGCGCAGATCGCTGTCCACCGGACGGGAGATGCCGAAGTCGATGACCTTGGGCCCGTCGGCCGCGAGCAGCACATTGCTCGGCTTCAGATCGCGGTGGACGACCCCCGCGCGATGGATGTCGCGCAGCGCCTCGGCCAGTCCCGCCCCGAGGCGGCGTACTTCCGCGACCGACAGCGCGCCGTTCCGCTTCACCCGTTCCGACAGGGTGTCACCGGGGATGAACAGTGTGGCCATCCAGGGCAGTCCGGCATCCGGGTCCGCGTCGACGACGGGCGCCGTGAAGGCACCGCTGACCCGGCGCGCGGCGCTGACCTCCTGCCGGAAACGCGCCCTGAATTCAGGATCCGTGGCGATCGGGGCATGCACGATCTTGATCGCGAGCCGCAACCCCGAAGCGGACGTGGCCAGATGGACCACCCCCATGCCGCCGGAACCGAGACATTCCTCGAGCCGATAGCGACCGGCGTACCCCGGACGTTCCGCTTCCGGCCCGGGTCCGGTGCTGCGCAGCGGCGGCATCGCCCACCCCCGTGTTCTGAGTCCGCAAGCGCGACGCACGGAGCCTAGTCGATGGTGCGTGCGATACCGGAGGGGCTTGCTAGCCTGCGCGAGTCGCACGGGGCGATGCCGGTGCCGGACACACACCGACGGCATCGGACGACATCAACGGGGGAGGCCTCCATGGCTGTTGAGGAAACATCGGGCGCGGTCGAGGGCATAGCCGCCGCGGCGGCGACCCGTTACGCGGTCGCACCCGGAATCCGGCTCAAGGTGCGCAGCGGCCCGGGAACCCAGTACGCGTTGGTCCGGGTGCTGCCGCTCGGCGCGAGCGTGCCGATCAACTGCCAGAAGCCCGGCGAGTGGGTCACCGGCACCTACGGCACGACGAACATCTGGGACAGCATCGGCAACGGCCAGTACGTCTCGGACGCGTACGTGAAGACGGGCAGCGACGGATACGTGGCACCACGCTGCGCCTGACCCACCCCGGTCCCCGGTGATAATCGAACCGTGAGCGACGAAACCGGCACCGGCACCCCCAGCACCTCCCCGGCCCCCGGCCCCCGTCCCGAGGAGATCCGTTTCTTCGGGACGAGCTGGGTCGACCACAGCGGCACCTACCTGCTGCGCCGCGCCGCCGTCGGCGTGGGCGCGCTCCTCGCCGCGGCGGCCGGCTGCTTCGTGCTGCGCTTCGCCTACGAGGGTCTGGCCGTCGCGGACGTCGGCGCGTTCGTGAACATCCTGGTCGTCGCCATGTTCGCCATCTGCAGCGCGTTCGCCTTCAACCGCACCTGGAGCGGCTTCTCCCAGCGCCACGACCCCGAGCGCCAGGCGTCCCTGCGCGGCTTCCTGACGATCGGCTTCGTCGGCGTCCTCGTCGCCCACGCCCTGCGCTGCCTGACCGAGGCCCCGGGCGAGAAGCTCCGCAGGCAGGAGTACGAGACCGCCCGCGAGCAGTACGAACGCCGCACCACCCGCCGCACCCGCAACCCCGCGAAGAAGTCCTCGGGGAAGAAGAAGAGCTGAGCCGGGACGAAGCCGCGCCGAGCCTGGCAGGCCGGCCCCCGCACGGCCAGGATGAACCCATGACGGAGCAGCCCCCGGGCGCCGAGTTCGCGCTCTCCTTCGACACGGTCGCCGCCCAGTACGCCTCGGCCCGCCCCGGTTACCCGCCCGAACTCTTCGACACCGTCGAGCGACTGGCGGCCCTCGGCCCCGGCGGCCTGCGCGGCACCCGCGTCCTCGACGTGGGCGCGGGCACCGGTATCGCCACCCGCCTGCTGCGCGAGCGCGGCGCCCGCGTCATCGCCGTCGAGCCGGGCCCCGGCATGGGCGCCGAGCTCCGCCGGACCCTCCCCGACGTCCCGCTCGTCCGCGCCGTCGGCGACGCCCTGCCGTTCGCGGACGCCTCCGTCGACCTGGTCACGTACGCCCAGTCCTGGCACTGGACCGACCCGGCCCGCTCGGTCCCCGAGGCGCTGCGCGTCCTGCGGCCGGGCGGCGCGCTCGCCCTGTGGTGGAACGTCCCGGATCCGGACGTCGAATGGACCCGCGCCCAGGAGACCCGCCTCCAGGCCCGGCTGCCCGGCTACCACCGCCACGGCGTCGCCGCCGACGCCCCCGGCATCATCACCGCCCTCGGCCCGACCCCGGCCTTCCGCCGCCTCCACTGGACCCGCCGCATCCCGGTCGACCTGCACCTGGCCCACCTCGGCAGCCGCTCCTACTTCGCGGTCATGGGCCCCGAACGCTCCGCCCCGGTCCTGGCGGACGAGCGCGCGCACCTGCTGCGCCACTTCCCCGACGGCATGGTGGAGGACGCCTACGCCCTGGACCTCACGATCGTCCGCCGCGCCTGAATCGCCGGCGGGGCTCGATCTGCGCAGCCCCCACCGGCGTCCGGTCGCGTACGAGACGGGAGGGGCCGGTCTGGGTATGTGCGCGCGCAGCACAGCTCACGCGGTAGCGAGGCCCGAAGCAACCAGGGACGCCATCAAGATGGCGAGCACGGACATGCCCAGGGCGGCCCCGTACCCGACCCGACACCTGTCGGAGACGAGGGAAAGCCGCCAAGACAACCCCCGACGGCCACCCTCCCTTCAGGCGAGGCCCCCGCCACGCTCCTTGACGCCGTCAACCCCCCCGGAGCAATATTCATCATGTGATGAATAAAACCTCGGACTCTCCCGGCCCCGCCCCCCGAGAACCCGTCACCCCCGCCGTCCACGCCACAGCCCTCACCGTCACCCGCGGCCCCCGCAGCGTCCTCCACGGCCTCGACTTCACCGTCCCCCGCGGCCAGATCACCGGCCTGCTGGGCCCCTCCGGCTGCGGCAAGTCGACCCTGATGCGCGCCCTCGTCGGCACCCAGGCCAAGGTCTCCGGCACCCTCCAGGTCCTGGGCCGCCCCGCCGGCCACCCGTCCCTGCGCTCCCGCGTCGGCTACGTGACCCAGGCCCCGTCCGTCTACCTCGATCTGACAGTGCGCCAGAACCTGGGCTACTTCGCCGCGGTACTCCTCCCGGGCCGCGCCGCGGCCCACCGGCGCGCCACGGACGTCGACCGCGTCCTCACCGACGTGGACCTCACCTCCCACGCCGACGCCCTCGCCGGAAACCTCTCCGGCGGCCAACTCGGCCGCGTCTCCCTCGCCGTCGCCCTCCTCGGCACCCCCGAACTCCTCGTCCTCGACGAACCCACCGTCGGCCTGGACCCGGTCCTGCGCCGCGACCTCTGGAACCTCTTCCATGACCTCGCGGCCGGCCGCGGCACCACGATCCTGGTCTCCTCCCACGTCATGGACGAGGCCGAGCGCTGCCACCGCCTCCTCCTCATGCGCGACGGCGAACTCCTGGCCGACGACACCCCCGACGCCCTGCGCACGGCCACCGCCAGCCCCACCGTCGAACAGGCCTTCCTCCACCTGGTCGACGCCGCGAACGCCGCCCCCTGACCACCCCGGACGGACCCGCCATGAACACGTACCGCACCACCGCCACCGCGACCCGCGTCCTGCGCCAGCTCCGCCACGACCCGCGCTCCATCGCGCTCATGCTGCTCGTCCCGTGCGTGATGCTGTTCCTGCTCCGCTACGTCTTCGACGGCAGCCCCGGCACCTTCAACTCCATCGGCGCCTCGCTCCTCGGCATCTTCCCGCTCATCACGATGTTCCTGGTGACCTCCATCGCCACCCTGCGCGAACGCACCAGCGGCACCCTGGAACGCCTCCTGGCCATGCCCCTCGGCAAGGGCGACCTCATCGCCGGTTACGCGCTCGCCTTCGGCGCCCTGGCGGTCGTCCAGTCGGCCCTGGCCACCGGCCTCGCCCTCTGGGTCCTCGACCTGAACGTCACGGGGTCGGCCTGGCTGCTCCTCCTGGTGGCCCTCCTGGACGCCCTGCTCGGCACCGCCCTCGGCCTGTTCGTCTCGGCCTTCGCGGCATCCGAGTTCCAGGCGGTCCAGTTCATGCCAGCGGTGATCTTCCCCCAGCTCCTCCTCTGTGGCCTGTTCACCCCGCGCGACAAGATGCAGCCGGTCCTGGAAGCGATCTCGAACGTCCTCCCCATGTCCTACGCGGTCGACGGCATGAACGAGGTCCTCCGCCACACGGACCTCACCGCCACCTACGTACGCGACGCCCTGATCGTGGCGGGCTGCGCCGCGCTGGTCCTGGCCCTGGGCGCGGCGACCCTGCGCCGTCGCACGGCCTGACCGCGCCGCCCGGACCGTCCGTCCACCGGACAACCCCCTGGCGCGCGGCCCGCCCGATGCGAGGATGCGTCCGGACGACGACGCACACGGAAGGCCCGAGCCACATGAGCCAGACGCCCCAGAGCCAGACCCCGCGCCACAAGGTCGCCGTACTCGGCACGGGCAAGATCGGCGAAGCCCTGCTCAGCGGCATGATCCGCGGCGGCTGGGACCCCGCCGACCTCATGGTCACGGCCCGCCGCCCCGAGCGCGCCGAGGAACTGCGCACCCGCTACGGCGTCACCCCGGTCACCAACCAGGAAGCCGCGAAGCAGGCCGACATCCTGATCCTCACGGTCAAACCCCAGGACATGGGCACGCTCCTCACGGAACTGGCCCCGCACCTCCCGCAGGACCGCCTGGTCATCAGCGGCGCGGCAGGCATCCCCACCACCTTCTTCGAGGAGAAGCTGGAGCCCGGCACCCCGGTGGTCCGCGTCATGACGAACACTCCGGCCCTCGTGGACGAGGCCATGTCCGTCATCTCCGCCGGCACGCACGCGACCGCCGCCCACCTCACCCACGCCGAGGACATCTTCGGCTCGGTGGGCAAGACCCTCCGCGTCCCGGAATCACAGCAGGACGCCTGCACGGCCCTCTCCGGCTCGGGCCCTGCCTACTTCTTCTACCTGGTCGAAGCGATGACGGACGCCGGCATCCTCCTCGGCCTGCCCCGCGACAAGGCCCATGACCTCATCGTCCAGTCCGCCATCGGCGCGGCCACGATGCTCCGCGACAGCGGCGAGCACCCGGTGAAGCTGCGCGAGAACGTCACGTCCCCGGCAGGTACGACCATCAACGCGATCCGCGAACTCGAGAACCACGGCGTCCGCGCGGCCCTCATCGCGGCCCTCGAAGCGGCCCGCGACCGCAGCCGCGAACTGGCCTCCGGCAACAACAACTGACCGTCGCACGGCCCGGGGCACGAAGTTGACACGCCCCGGGCCGATACGTAGTGTTCTCCGAGTTGTCCGACGTGAGCGCCGACCCCGGTCGGTCCCCGGACAACCATTCCGCAAGACCCACTCAACAGCCCGACGGCAGATTTCTTCCGTCGTCGTGTCGTTTGTGCGCGCTTTTGCGAAATGAGGAATCCACGTTCGAAAGAGCGGGACCCCGATTAGGTCGGGGGCCAGGAATCCGCTAATGTCTCACTCGTCGGAACGGCCCAACAGCCGCGAAGACAAACCCGGTTGACAGGGAATCAGGCCCGAAAGGATCTGATAGAGTCAACACCGCCGGAAGGCCGAAAGGCCGGAAAGCGGAGCACGACCCCGAGGAAATCGGCCGGTGAAACGGTCTGATAGAGTCGGAAACACGCAGTAACATTAAAAAGAAGTACCGAAGGGAAGCGCCCGGAGGAAAGCCCGAGAGGGTGAGTACAAAGGAAGCGTCCGTTCCTTGAGAACTCAACAGCGTGCCAAAAATCAACGCCAGATATGTTGATACCCCGACTCACTTCGGTGAGTTGAGGTTCCTTTGAAAAAGTCCTGCCGGTCCTGGTGGCTGGTAGGCGCACAGCGAGGACGCTGTGAACAAGGGGATTATTCCTCTCCTTGTTCCGCTCTCGTGGTGTCACCCCGAGTACGGGGAAACATTCACGGAGAGTTTGATCCTGGCTCAGGACGAACGCTGGCGGCGTGCTTAACACATGCAAGTCGAACGATGAAGCCCTTCGGGGTGGATTAGTGGCGAACGGGTGAGTAACACGTGGGCAATCTGCCCTGCACTCTGGGACAAGCCCTGGAAACGGGGTCTAATACCGGATGACACTCCTTCAGGCATCTGAGGGGGTTGAAAGCTCCGGCGGTGCAGGATGAGCCCGCGGCCTATCAGCTTGTTGGTGAGGTAGTGGCTCACCAAGGCGACGACGGGTAGCCGGCCTGAGAGGGCGACCGGCCACACTGGGACTGAGACACGGCCCAGACTCCTACGGGAGGCAGCAGTGGGGAATATTGCACAATGGGCGAAAGCCTGATGCAGCGACGCCGCGTGAGGGATGACGGCCTTCGGGTTGTAAACCTCTTTCAGCAGGGAAGAAGCGAAAGTGACGGTACCTGCAGAAGAAGCGCCGGCTAACTACGTGCCAGCAGCCGCGGTAATACGTAGGGCGCAAGCGTTGTCCGGAATTATTGGGCGTAAAGAGCTCGTAGGCGGCTTGTCGCGTCGGTTGTGAAAGCCCGGGGCTTAACCCCGGGTCTGCAGTCGATACGGGCAGGCTAGAGTTCGGTAGGGGAGATCGGAATTCCTGGTGTAGCGGTGAAATGCGCAGATATCAGGAGGAACACCGGTGGCGAAGGCGGATCTCTGGGCCGATACTGACGCTGAGGAGCGAAAGCGTGGGGAGCGAACAGGATTAGATACCCTGGTAGTCCACGCCGTAAACGGTGGGCACTAGGTGTGGGCAACATTCCACGTTGTCCGTGCCGCAGCTAACGCATTAAGTGCCCCGCCTGGGGAGTACGGCCGCAAGGCTAAAACTCAAAGGAATTGACGGGGGCCCGCACAAGCAGCGGAGCATGTGGCTTAATTCGACGCAACGCGAAGAACCTTACCAAGGCTTGACATACACCGGAAAGCATTAGAGATAGTGCCCCCCTTGTGGTCGGTGTACAGGTGGTGCATGGCTGTCGTCAGCTCGTGTCGTGAGATGTTGGGTTAAGTCCCGCAACGAGCGCAACCCTTGTTCTGTGTTGCCAGCATGCCCTTCGGGGTGATGGGGACTCACAGGAGACCGCCGGGGTCAACTCGGAGGAAGGTGGGGACGACGTCAAGTCATCATGCCCCTTATGTCTTGGGCTGCACACGTGCTACAATGGCAGGTACAATGAGCTGCGATACCGCGAGGTGGAGCGAATCTCAAAAAGCCTGTCTCAGTTCGGATTGGGGTCTGCAACTCGACCCCATGAAGTTGGAGTTGCTAGTAATCGCAGATCAGCATTGCTGCGGTGAATACGTTCCCGGGCCTTGTACACACCGCCCGTCACGTCACGAAAGTCGGTAACACCCGAAGCCGGTGGCCCAACCCCTTGTGGGAGGGAGCTGTCGAAGGTGGGACTGGCGATTGGGACGAAGTCGTAACAAGGTAGCCGTACCGGAAGGTGCGGCTGGATCACCTCCTTTCTAAGGAGCACTTCTTACCGAGTCCTTCGGGGCGAGGTCAGAGGCCACTACGTCGGCAAACGTTCGACGGTGGTTGCTCATGGGTGGAACGTTGATTATTCGGCACACTTGACCTGCTCTGGTCGCGAGTACTGCTTCGGCGTGGAAAGCGAGATGGAGGGGCGAGGGTGTCGGGCACGCTGTTGGGTATCTGAGGGTACGGACTTGTTCCTGACCTCAATGCCGGCCCCGGTAAAAATCTGCTTCGGTGGGTTGTGACGGGTGGTTGGTCGTTGTTTGAGAACTGCACAGTGGACGCGAGCATCTGTGGCCAAGTTTTTAAGGGCGCACGGTGGATGCCTTGGCACCAGGAACCGATGAAGGACGTGGGAGGCCACGATAGTCCCCGGGGAGTCGTCAACCAGGCTTTGATCCGGGGGTTTCCGAATGGGGAAACCCGGCAGTCGTCATGGGCTGTCACCCGCTGCTGAACACATAGGCAGTGTGGAGGGAACGCGGGGAAGTGAAACATCTCAGTACCCGCAGGAAGAGAAAACAACCGTGATTCCGGGAGTAGTGGCGAGCGAAACTGGATGAGGCCAAACCTACGACGTGTGAGACCCGGCAGGGGTTGCGTCGTGGGGGTTGTGGGATCTCTTTTCTACGGTCTGCCGGCCGTGGGACGAGTCAGAAACCGTTGATGTAGGCGAAGGACATGCGAAAGGTCCGGCGTAGAGGGTAAGACCCCCGTAGTCGAAACGTCAGCGGCTCGTTTAAGAGACACCCAAGTAGCACGGGGCCCGAGAAATCCCGTGTGAATCTGGCGGGACCACCCGTTAAGCCTAAATATTCCCTGGTGACCGATAGCGGATAGTACCGTGAGGGAATGGTGAAAAGTACCGCGGGAGCGGAGTGAAATAGTACCTGAAACCGTGTGCCTACAAGCCGTGGGAGCGTCGGATATGTGCTTGCACATATCTCGTGACTGCGTGCCTTTTGAAGAATGAGCCTGCGAGTTTGCGGTGTGTTGCGAGGTTAACCCGTGTGGGGAAGCCGTAGCGAAAGCGAGTCCGAATAGGGCGATTCAGTAGCGCGCTCAAGACCCGAAGCGGAGTGATCTAGCCATGGGCAGGTTGAAGCGGAGGTAAGACTTCGTGGAGGACCGAACCCACCAGGGTTGAAAACCTGGGGGATGACCTGTGGTTAGGGGTGAAAGGCCAATCAAACTCCGTGATAGCTGGTTCTCCCCGAAATGCATTTAGGTGCAGCGTCGTGTGTTTCTTGCCGGAGGTAGAGCACTGGATAGGCGATGGGCCCTACCGGGTTACTGACCTTAGCCAAACTCCGAATGCCGGTAAGTGAGAGCGCGGCAGTGAGACTGTGGGGGATAAGCTCCATGGTCGAGAGGGAAACAGCCCAGAGCATCGACTAAGGCCCCTAAGCGTACGCTAAGTGGGAAAGGATGTGGAGTCGCAGAGACAACCAGGAGGTTGGCTTAGAAGCAGCCACCCTTGAAAGAGTGCGTAATAGCTCACTGGTCTAGTGATTCCGCGCCGACAATGTAGCGGGGCTCAAGCGTACCGCCGAAGTCGTGTCATTGCAGCAAGAGGGCCAACGCCTGCTGTGATGGGTAGGGGAGCGTCGTGTGCCGGGTGAAGCTGCAGCGGAAGCTAGTGGTGGACGGTTCACGAGTGAGAATGCAGGCATGAGTAGCGATACACACGTGAGAAACGTGTGCGCCGATTGACTAAGGGTTCCTGGGTCAAGCTGATCTGCCCAGGGTAAGTCGGGACCTAAGGCGAGGCCGACAGGCGTAGTCGATGGATAACCGGTTGATATTCCGGTACCCGCTGTGAAGCGTCAAACATCGAATCCAGTGATGCTAAGGCCGTGAAGCCGTTCCGGACCCTTCGGGGAATGGAAAGTGGTGGAGCCGCCGGCCCAAGTTGGTAGTAGGTGAGTGATGGGGTGACGCAGGAAGGTAGTCCAGCCCGGGCGGTGGTTGTCCCGGGGTAAGGGTGTAGGCCGTGCGATAGGTAAATCCGTCGTACTTGTGGCTGAGACCTGATGCCGAGCCGATTGTGGTGAAGTGGATGATCCTATGCTGTCGAGAAAAGCCTCTAGCGAGTTTCATGGCGGCCCGTACCCTAAACCGACTCAGGTGGTCAGGTAGAGAATACCGAGGCGTTCGGGTGAACTATGGTTAAGGAACTCGGCAAAATGCCCCCGTAACTTCGGGAGAAGGGGGGCCATTCCTGGTGATGAGTCTTGCACTCTGAGCTGGGGGTGGCCGCAGAGACCAGCGAGAAGCGACTGTTTACTAAAAACACAGGTCCGTGCGAAGCCGTAAGGCGATGTATACGGACTGACGCCTGCCCGGTGCTGGAACGTTAAGGGGACCGGTTAGTCAAGATTCGTCTTGGCGAAGCTGAGAACTTAAGCGCCAGTAAACGGCGGTGGTAACTATAACCATCCTAAGGTAGCGAAATTCCTTGTCGGGTAAGTTCCGACCTGCACGAATGGCGTAACGACTTCTCGACTGTCTCAACCATAGGCCCGGTGAAATTGCACTACGAGTAAAGATGCTCGTTTCGCGCAGCAGGACGGAAAGACCCCGGGACCTTTACTACAGTTTGATATTGGTGTTCGGTTCGGCTTGTGTAGGATAGGTGGGAGACTGTGAACTCTGGACGCCAGTTCAGGGGGAGTCGTCGTTGAAATACCACTCTGGTCGTGCTGGATGTCTAACCTGGGTCCGTGATCCGGATCAGGGACAGTGTCTGATGGGTAGTTTAACTGGGGCGGTTGCCTCCCAAAGGGTAACGGAGGCGCCCAAAGGTTCCCTCAGCCTGGTTGGTAATCAGGTGTTGAGTGTAAGTGCACAAGGGAGCTTGACTGTGAGACCGACGGGTCGAGCAGGGACGAAAGTCGGGACTAGTGATCCGGCGGTGGCTTGTGGAAGCGCCGTCGCTCAACGGATAAAAGGTACCCCGGGGATAACAGGCTGATCTTCCCCAAGAGTCCATATCGACGGGATGGTTTGGCACCTCGATGTCGGCTCGTCGCATCCTGGGGCTGGAGTCGGTCCCAAGGGTTGGGCTGTTCGCCCATTAAAGCGGTACGCGAGCTGGGTTTAGAACGTCGTGAGACAGTTCGGTCCCTATCCGCTGTGCGCGTAGGAGTCTTGAGAAGGGCTGTCCCTAGTACGAGAGGACCGGGACGGACGAACCTCTGGTGTGCCAGTTGTCCTGCCAAGGGCATGGCTGGTTGGCTACGTTCGGAAAGGATAACCGCTGAAAGCATCTAAGCGGGAAGCCTGCTTCAAGATGAGGACTCCCACCCCCTTTGAGGGGTTAAGGCTCCCAGTAGACGACTGGGTTGATAGGCCAGATCTGGAAGCACCGTAAGGTGTGGAGGTGACTGGTACTAATAGGCCGAGGGCTTGTCCTCAGTTGCTCGCGTCCACTGTGTTGGTTCTGAAACCACGAACAACCGTCGAAGCCGATTGGCTACGGCTCCGGTTGACAGTTTCATAGTGTTTCGGTGGTCATAGCGTGAGGGAAACGCCCGGTTACATTCCGAACCCGGAAGCTAAGCCTTACAGCGCCGATGGTACTGCAGGGGGGACCCTGTGGGAGAGTAGGACGCCGCCGAACTATTGTTGAGAAAAGCCCCGGACCGGGATACGGTCCGGGGCTTTTCTGCGTTTAGGGTCATGACTATGCGCTATGACCTCGTCATCTTCGACAACGACGGCGTGCTCGTCGACAGTGAGCCGATCTCCAATACGCTGCTGGCCGGCTATCTCACCGAGCTGGGGCACCCGACGTCGTACGAGGACTCCCTGCGGGACTACATGGGCGCCGCCATGCACCGCGTACACGACCTTGTGTACGAGAGGACGGGAGAGCGGCTGCCCGCGGATTTCGACGACGTGTTTCATCAGCGGGTGTTCGCCGCGTTCGAGCGGGAGCTGAAGCCCGTGCCTGGCATCGTCGACGTCCTGGAGCAGCTGACCGCCGACGGGGTCCCCTACTGCGTCGCGTCGTCCGGAAGCCATGAGCGGATCCGGGTCGGGCATCGGACGACGGGGCTCGACGCATGGTTCGACGACCGGCGGATCTTCAGTTCGCAGGATGTCGGGCGGGGCAAGCCGGCGCCCGATCTGTTTCTGTACGCCGCCGAGCAGATGGGCGTCCCGCCCGAGAAGTGCGTGGTCGTCGAGGACAGTCCGCTCGGGGTGCAGGCCGCTCGCGCCGCGGGGATGGCCGTGTACGGGTTCACGGCGATGACGCCCGCCGACCGGCTGCGGGGGACCGACGGACTCTTCGCCGACATGCGGGAACTGCCGGGCCTGCTCGGCTGAGGTCACGGTCGTCTTTTGCTTTCGAGATCCATCTACCCACCGGTAGGGCGGGGCCTTACGCTGTGCCGCCATGAGCGATGGCATAGCAGGGGTGACGGGGGCGCTGCGCCGGGGGCGGAGATCGCTGGGGTTCAGCTTCTTCGCGCAGGGGGCGGCGTTCGCGCTGCTGGTGACGCGGATCCCCGCCATTCAGGACCAGTACGGGATCTCGGACGGGCTGCTGCCCGTGTTCCTCGCCGCCGTACCGATCCTGGCCGGTGCCGGCAGCGTGGGCACCGAGCAGCTGGTGAAGCGGGTGCGGCCCAGCCGGGTGCTGCGGTGGTCGCAGCCCGTCGTGCTCCTGGCGCTGCTCGGCGTCGGCGCGGGGAACACCCTGTGGCAGGTGGCCGTCGCGCTCGGTGCGTTCGGGCTGTCCGTGGGCGCGCTCGACGCCTCCATGAACATGCTCGGGGTGAGCCTCCAGCGGGCGTACGGGCGCAGCATCATGCTCGGGTTCCACGCCGCGTACAGCTTCGGCGGCATCGTCGGCGCCTCGCTCGCGTGGGCCGGGGCGCACTGGGACCTGTCGCTGTTCGTGTCCTATCTGCCGGTGGTCGTCGTGCTGCTGCCCGCGGCGCTGGCCGGGAGCCGGTGGTACGTCGACGGGAGCGTGGGCGCCGAGGGGGAGGCTGCGGCGCAGCAGGCGGGCGGTGTCGTCTTCAAGATGCTGCTACCGCTGTGCCTGGTGATGGCGTTCGCGTACATCGGGGACTCGACCGTCTCCAACTGGAGCGCGAAGTATCTGCAGGACGTGCTGGGCAGCTCCGAGCAGATGTCGACGGTCCCGTACAACGTCTACATGGTGATGACCCTGGTGGGCCGGGCCGTGGGCGATGTGGGCGTGCGGCGGTTCGGGGCGGTGCTCGTGGTGCGGCTGGGGACGCTGGTGGCCGCCGCCGGTTTCGCTGTCGTGGCGGTGGCGCCGGGGCCCTGGGTGGGGATGCTCGGGTTCACGCTGCTCGGGCTCGGGCTCTGTGTGATCGTGCCGCAGACGTTCGCCGCCGCCGGGCGGATGTTCCCCGGTGCCTCGGACGCCGCCGTCGCGCGGCTCAATATCTTCAACTACGTGGGTTTTCTGGTGGGTTCGCCGCTTGTGGGGGCTCTGGGCGATGCGTGGAGCTATCGCTGGGCGATGCTCGTGCCGATGGCGTTGGTGCTGGTGACGCTCGTGTACGCCCCTTCGTTCGGTTCCGGGACGGACCGATACGGTGGCAAGCATGAGCGGCCGCGCGCAGTTGATGTGGGACCCGGCGGTAACGAGCTATGACTTCGGTCCGGGGCATCCGATGGACCCGGTCAGGCTGGACCTGACCCGGCGTCTCGTCGGGGCTTTCGGGCTCGAGCGGGACATCGAGGTCGTCGCGGCCAAGCGGGCGGGCGACTCGACGCTGCGTCTGGTGCACCGCGAGGACTACGTGGAGGCGGTCAGGGCCGCGTCCGCCGACCCGGCCGCCGCCGACCAGGCGTACGGGCTCGGGACCGTGGACGATCCGGCCTTCGCCGGTATGCACGAGGTGTCCGCGCTGATCGCGGGGCAGTCGGTGGGGGCCGCGGAGGCCGTGTGGCGCGGGGACGCCCTGCACGCCGTGAACTTCGCCGGCGGGCTGCACCACGCGATGCCCGGTGCCGCCTCCGGGTTCTGTGTGTACAACGACGCCGCGCTCGCCATCGCCAGGCTGCTGGAGCTCGGCGTGGAGCGGGTCGCGTACGTGGATGTGGACGTGCATCACGGGGACGGGGTGCAGGCCGCGTTCTGGGAGGACCCGCGCGTGCTCACCGTGTCGCTGCACGAGCATCCGCGGACGCTGTTCCCGCAGACCGGGTGGCCCGAGGAGACCGGGGCGGACGGTCCCGCCGAAGGGACGGCCGTCAATGTCGCGCTGCCGGCCGGGACCGGGGACGCGGGATGGGTGCGGGCGTTCCACGCCGTCGTACCGGAGCTGCTCGCCGAGTTCCGGCCGCAGGTGCTGGTGACACAGCACGGGGCCGATACGCACTTCGAGGATCCCCTCGCGCATCTCGCGGTGTCGCTCGACGCGCAGCGGGCCGTGCAGGTGGCCTGTCACGAGCTGGCGCACGAGTACGCCGACGGACGCTGGGTCGCGCTCGGCGGCGGGGGATACGCCGTGGTGGATGTGGTGCCGCGGTCGTGGACGCACCTGGTCGCCATCGCGGCCGGGCGGGAGATCGCGCCCGAGACCGTGATCCCGGACGGCTGGCGGCAGGAAGTCTTCGCCCGTACCCGGCAGTTGGCGCCCGGGCGGATGACCGACGGGCGCTGGCCCGTCGGGCATCAGGAGTGGGAGTCGGGGTACGACCCCGCGGACCGGCTCGACCAGGCGATCCTGGCCACCCGCAAGGCGGCGTTTCCGCTGCGGGGGCTGCTGCCCTAGGTCGGGTCCGGCGGATCAGGTCGGGTGTCCGGGTATTACTCCAACTGTGGGGTGTTCGGGTGTTTCCGGGGTATTCGGCTGCCCAATGCACCAGCATCACAAGCGTGTTGAGCACCGGCGCCCTGCGTGCGCACCTGTTGGCGGCTCGGCTTGCCGGGCCCGTGGCGACCTCACGTGAGGAGAGTCTGCGCAGTTACCGGCTTTTCGAGGCGCGTGATCCGCGTGTGCTGCTCGGGCTCGATCCCGAATGGGCTTGGGGGCAGCGGGACTTGCTCGCGCTCATGGCCGACAAGTGCGGAGTGTCGGGCGACCCGGCCCACACCTCGGGGCACGACGTCATCGACCCGGAGCGGACCCTGGCGGCGCTCGACGCCTTCGCGGACCGGCTCGGCCGGGCCGCCCACTCGCTCTCCCCGGTCCTCTTCGGGACCGGTCATCCGCACCGACTGCTCGGCTTCTACGCCGCGTTGGCGGACGCTTTGTCGGCGATGGGATGCCCCGTCCTCACCCCGGCGCAGGGCCACAGTGTCGACATAACGACCCGGTTCGGTCTACGTACCTACAACCTTGACTACGTACGAGGAGTCGCGCTGGTGCGGGAACCCGGCGCATGGCCGGCCGGGAGTGAGACCGGCGCGCACAGCCACTCACCACTCCCGGTTCGCACCGCTCTGGCCGCCTGTGCGGAGGCCGGCGGACCGCTTCCGCGCCTTGTCGTGGGGGACCACGGATGGGTCTGCGGTGCAGGTCAGTTGGGGTTCGACGCCATCGGCCTGGCCGATACGGATGATCCCGCACTGTTCGTCGGTGAGGCCGAGGGGCAGGTGTCCGTCGTCGTTCCGCTTGATGACGCTGTGCGGTCTGATTACTACCGACCGCTTACTCGCTATGTACTCAATCGAGCGTGTCTGTCACAGTAGGCGGCCGATCGCTGCTCCTCTTCCCCACTCGCACCACACGCCCCTAGTCTGGGAGTGAGCACGCAACGACGTTGAGTCACCGGAAGGGGAAGCCGGTGACCGTCGAGTGCGGAAGGTTCAGGTGTGTCATGGCTGCTGGTGAAGGTAGGCCTCTGAACGAGGTGCAGTTCCTGACCGTGGCGGAAGTCGCTTCGGTCATGCGAGTGTCCAAGATGACCGTGTACCGCTTGGTGCACAGCGGTCATCTGCCCGCGATCCGGGTGGGGCGGAGCTTCCGCGTTCCGGAGCAAGCGGTTCACGAGTACCTCCGCGAGTCCTACGTGGGGGTGGAAACCGCCTGATCGATACCCCTCGGGAGCTCCCTCGGGAGAGCCCGGGGGCCCTCGATTTCTAGCTCGGCGCCCGGGCGGGGTACGCTGGCCCTCCGTAGGTCGTGTGGGCCCCAATGCAGCCCCGCACCGAGTGATTGTCCCCGCAATGCGGGGGTTGTCCGAGAAGTGAGCGAGGGTAGTCGTGGGCTCTGTTATCAAGAAGCGGCGTAAGCGGATGGCGAAGAAGAAGCACCGCAAGCTGCTGAAGCGCACCCGCGTGCAGCGTCGCAACAAGAAGTAAGCGATCTGCTGCGCAAGCGCGGTCTGTGGCCCTCTCACCGTTCGGTGGGAGGGCCACAGTTCGTTTACGGGCCGTTTCCCACTCGGTCCCGCCCGCCAGGCGTGGTCGTGCGACCGGCGGGCAGGAGGCCCAGGTCTGTACGTACGCCTGTGGCTGTCGTCACTTCCTGCATCGTGCGGTCATCACAGCGCAACATCGAACCGCTAACGTGACCTGCAGGCAATGATTGCGGAGCGCGGCGGGCTGGGACGGAAGGTAGGCGCTGATCTTGGGCAAGGTCGTGCTCGTGACCGGGGTGGCCCGTCAGCTGGGGGGCCGTTTCGTACGACGGATCCAGCGGGACCCGGAAGTGGACCGGGTGATCGGCGTGGACGCGGTACCGCCTGCCCATCATCTGGGCGGCGCCGACTTCCTGCAGGCCGACATCCGGCAGCCGGCGATCGCGCGGGTGCTCGCCGAGCACTCCGTGGACACCGTCGTGCACATGGACGTCACCGGGACCCCGCTGGCCAGTGGCGGCCGCGGCTCGGTGAAGGAGACCAACGTCATCGGCACGATGCAGCTCCTCGGCGCGTGCCAGAAGTCGCCGAGCGTGAAGCGGCTCGTGGTGAAGTCGAGTACCAACGTGTACGGGTCCGCGCCGCGTGACCCGGCCGTGTTCACCGAGACGACGCCGCCCAAGTCGCTGCCGAGCGGCGGCTTCGCGAAGGACGCGGTGGAGGTCGAGGGATATGTGCGGGGCTTCGCCCGGCGCCGTCCCGATGTCGCCGTGTGCGTGCTGCGGTTCGCCAACATCCTTGGCCCGACCGCCGATTCACCGCTCGCGGAGTACTTCTCGCTGCCAGTGCTGCCGACGGTGTTCGGCTATGACCCGCGGCTGCAGTTCGTGCACGAGGACGATGTGATCGAGGTGCTGCGGATCGCCTCGCACGATCCCGCGCGCGGCACGCTCAACAGCGGCACCTTCAACGTCGCGGGCGACGGTGTGCTGTTGCTGTCCCAGTGCTCGCGGCGGCTCGGCCGGCCGACCGTCCCCGTACTGCTGCCCGCCGTCACCTGGGTGGGCGGCGCACTGCGTACGCTGGGTGCGACGGACTTCTCGCCCGAGCAGATCAGGCTGCTCACGCACGGGCGGGTGGTGTCGACGGCCCAGCTGCGCGACACCCTGGGGTACCGGCCGAAGTACACGACCGCGGAGACCTTCGCGGACTTCGTCGGCGGCCGGGGCCCCGGACTGCTGCCGCCGCAGGCACTGTCAGGAGCCGTGGACCGGATCGCGTCGCTGCCGTTCCTGGGCGGGCGGACACCCGGCCACCCCTCGACGCAGAGCGCCAACTGAGGAGCGCAGGAACGATGGCGGATGCCAAGGTCATTCCCTTCGACGACGACCGGTCGCGGGGCGCCACCGGGAAGGGTGCCGCGCGCCGCAGGGGCCCGGGCGGCAGCGCCCGGCGCAAGGGCGAGCCCTCGGCCGCCCGGGACATGCACGAGGTCAAGCCGCTGCCGGTGCAGCAGCCGGAGCCGGCCCCCGAACCGCAGGAGCCGCCGGCGCCCGAGGAGCGCGGCGGCTGGGAACGGCGGATCGCGGGCGGGCTGTCGTTCCTGCGCCGGCGGATCACCGGGGACTACGACGTCGACGAGTTCGGCTACGACAAGGAACTCACCGACCAGGTCCTGATGTCGCTGCTGCGACCGATCGCGGAGAAGTACTTCCGGGTCGAGGTGAAGGGCGTCGAGAACATTCCGACGGACGGCGGCGCCCTGATCGTCTCCAACCACTCGGGGACGCTGCCGCTGGACGGACTGATGCTCCAGGTCGCCGTGCACGACAACCACCCGACCGGACGCCATCTGCGGCTCCTCGCGGCCGACCTGGTGTTCATGCTGCCGGTCGTCAACGAACTGGCCCGCAAGGCCGGGCACACGCTGGCCTGCGCGGAGGACGCGCAGCGGCTCCTGGAGGGCGGCGAGCTGGTCGGGGTGATGCCGGAGGGCTTCAAAGGCATCGGGAAGCCGTTCAGCGAGCGGTACAAGCTGCAGCGGTTCGGCCGGGGCGGTTTCGTGTCGACCGCACTGCGCGCCGGTACGCCGATCGTGCCGTGCTCGATCGTCGGGGCCGAGGAGATCTACCCGATGATCGGCAACGCGAAGACGCTGGCCCGGGTGCTCGGATTCCCGTACTTCCCGATCACGCCCACGTTCCCCTGGCTGGGACCGCTGGGGGCGGTGCCGCTGCCGACGAAGTGGACCATCCAGTTCGGGGAGCCCATCCCGACGGACGGGTATCCGCCGGAGGCCGCCGAGGACCCGATGCTGATGTTCAACCTGACCGACCAGGTGCGGGAACAGATTCAGCACACCCTGTACAAGCTGCTGGTGCAGCGCAGGTCGGTGTTCTTCTGACGGCTCGACAGCGCACGACCACCGACAAGCGATGAGCGACAGCAGTCAGGGCCCGGAGACTCGCTCCGGGCCCTGACTGCTGTCGCGTGCTGCTACGGGGCGTCCTCGCCGTCGATGCCGAGGCCGGGCAGCAGGCCGGGCAGCAGCGGGGGCAGCGTCACGTCGGGCTTCGCCGAACCCGTGTCGCCGGAACCGGACTTGCCGGCCGACGGGGTCGGGCTCGACTCGTCCTTCGGCGGGTCCAGGAGGCCGCCCGTGGTCTCGCCGAGGAGGCCGTCCTTGTCCTTGCCGCTGCCCGAGCTGGAGGGCTTCGGCTTGGTGGAGCTGTCGCCGCGGTGCTCGGTGCCGGACGAGCCGGACGGTGTCGAACGGTCGGTGCCGGACGCCCCCGGTGACGAACCGCCGCCCTGGCCGGTGCCCGCGGAGCCGCCCGTCGTGGGGGCCTGCGGCAGCAGGGAACGCAGCGGCTCGACCTCTTCGTCTATGGCGGCGAAGACCGAGCTCACCTGGTCCCGGACGTCACCGAGCTGGACCGGGAGCCGGTCGCTCAGGGCGCTCCAGCTCTGCCGATGCGACTCGGAGAACGCCGAGAGCATCTGGATCGGGCCGAGCGAGCCGTCCCGCTTGTACGCCGCGCTGAGCAGCCGGTGGCCCTCGGACGCGTCGTACTGCATGCCGGAGAGCGCGCGCCTGATCTCGCCCAGGGACTCGTGGTCGAGGTGACCGGCGCGGTCGCGCTCCATCAGCCGGCGCGCCTCGTTGAGCCGCGTCGACGCCTGGTCCAGATAGACCTGCCCGCGGTCGGAATCGCCGTCGGCCATACCGAGCTTGAGGTCCTCCATGCCCCGCTTGAGGCCGTAGAGGTGGTCGCCGGGCAGGGCGTCCGAACTGGCGGCGGCCACTCCGCTGAACGCGCCCGCGGCCACACCCACCGTGAGCCCGCCCGCGGCGATGCCCTTGGACAGGCGGGAGCGGGGCCGCAGCTTCCGCAGCGGACTCGCCCGGTGTGCTCCCTTGGCCCGGGACCGCTGCTCCGGTACGGAGGTGCCTGCCGCGCCCTCCTGGAGCATGGCCTCCATGGCGGCGACGAGCTGAGCCCGCTGCACCACCTTGACCTCGGGGTCCATCTCCGGCTTGGGCAGTTCACCGAGGCCTGCGGCCAGGGACAGCAGCGTCCCCTGATCGGTCCGATCGGCCTGGTCGCTCTGCTGAGCGGCCGGATCATCCGGCTGCTGCACCGCCGGGTCCCGGTCGGACTGGTCCTCCAGGGCCTGGGCGAAGGCGTCCGCCCGCCGGTGTGCCGATACGTTCGCGATCACTGGCGGCACCTCCTCTCGTCATGACGGTCGACTCCCATGTCGACTCCCCAAGGGGTCCTGAGGGTTGCACGCCCTGCCGAAGTGCACACGATCGAGTGAGCGAAGCCGGTTCAGGAGTGACCACAGGGAGCCTGCATCCCGCACAACGAGCGGCGCGGCACTTGGGTTACGGACGAAAGATGATCCGACCGCGATCGCATCTCACTTTCACGGAAGGTGAGTTGAGCGTCGCGGGCGGTGACGGAAAACGGTCAGCGGGCGTCGTCCGGGAGCAGCCGGGCGAGAGTGCGCACGGCCCGGTACTGAAGGGTTTTGATCGCCCCCTCGTTCTTGCCCATCACGCGAGCGGTCTCGGCGACGGACAGTCCCTGCAGGAAGCGCAGCGTGACGCACTCCTGCTGCTGCGGGTTCAGCCTGCGCACGGCGTCGAGCAGGGCCGCGTTCGACAGGGACTCCAGGACCGAGTCCTCGGGGGAACGCTCCACCTCGTTCGCGTCGAGCATTTCGCCGGTGGTCACTTCGAGGCGGAAACGGCTCGACTTGAAGTGGTCGGCGACCAGGTTGCGCGCGATCGTGACCAGCCAGGCGCCGAAGTCGCGGCCCTGCCAGGTGAACGTGCCGATGCGGCGCAGGGCGCGCAGGAACGTCTCGCTGGTGAGGTCCTCGGCCGTGGCCTTTCCGCCGACGCGGTAATAGATGTACCGGTACACGGTGTCGCTGTACTGGTCGTAGAGGCGCCCGAAGGCATCGGCCTCGCCGGCCTGGGCACGCTCGACCAGGTCCATCATGCGGGCGCTGTCACTGTCCGCTGCGGGACGGCGGGCAGTGGACGTACCGGCGGCTCCGGAACGTGCGCGTCTGCCGACGGTGGCGGCGCCGCTCTCGGCCATGGCGAAGCAGGCACCGGCGGATCCGGTCGCGGCGGGCGCGGCGACGGCGAGGGCGGGGACGGCGTACGCGGTGGGGACGAAGCCGCGCAAGCGGTCTACGACCGTTGCGCGCAGCGTAGCCAGGCCCGAGGCGTCAACCCCGACGTGTTGAAACACGGGACTCCCAGAGGCAGAGCTTCCATCACGTGCAGTGCGGGACCGTTCACCCGTCGTACTGACGCGTGGGTACCGGAATGCGTCTGAGGAGAATAACGCTTCGTGCAGGGAGCGCTACACCCAGTTGCTCAAATCATCGATTCCGTCACTTCTGTAGCTGATCGACGATGGTTCAAGTACCTGAGAGTGACCACTTGTTGATCGGATTAGGTCATCTTCCGGCTGCGGCGGTGACGCGTTGTGGCCGAGTGGTATCAACGGGACTGGCAGGAGCCGGGGGTGGGTAACACCCCTGGATCGCCGGGCGGGACGCGGTCAGCGACGCCGCCTGTGCAGGGCGATCGCCGCGGCCGTGCCGCCCGCCACGGCGCCCACGCCGGCCGCCGCCGGGATGCCGACCTTCGCGGCCTTGCGGCCGGTGCGGTAGTCACGCAGGCGCCAGTCCCGCTCCCGTGCGTACTTGCGCAGTTTCGCGTCGGGGTTGATCGCGTACGGGTGCCCGACGAGCGAGAGCATCGGGATGTCGTTGTGGGAGTCGCTGTACGCGGCGCAGCGGCCGAGCTCCAGGCCCTCCGCGGACGCCAGCGCCCGGACCGCCTCCGCCTTCGCCGGCCCGTGCAGCGGTTCGCCGACGAGCTTGCCCGTATATACGCCGCCGATGGACTCGGCGACCGTACCGAGGGCGCCGGTCAGGCCGAGGCGGCGGGCGATGACCGTGGCGATCTCCACCGGCGCGGCCGTGACCAGCCAGACCTTCTGGCCCGCGTCCAGGTGGGCCTGGGCGAGGGCGCGGGTGCCCGGCCAGATCCGCTCCGCCATGTACTCGTCGTAGATCTCCTCGCCGATCGACATCAGCTCGGAGACGCGGTGGCCCTTGACGATGGACAGGGCGCTGTCGCGGGCGTCCTGCATGTGCTCGGGGTCCTCGACCCCGGCGATCCGGAACCACGCCTGCTGCCAGGCGAACCGGGTCAGCTCGCGGCGCTGGAAGAACTTCCGCTTGTACAGGCCGCGGCCGAAGTGGAAGATCGCGGCGCCCTGCATCACGGTGTTGTCCAGGTCGAAGAAGGCGGCGGCCTTGTCGTCGCCGACGACCGGGAAGTCCGGTTCGGCGTCGTCGACGGGCGGTGCCTGATCCTCCAGTTCCTGGGAGGACTTGCGGGCGGCCTCGGCCGAGGCCTCGCCTGCCAGCACGCTGCGCGCGGTGGCGGAGCGCCTACGGGGTGTGAGCCATCCAATTCCAAGCGGCACGAAGTGCCTCCTACCGAGGTGGTGGTCGGGAGACGGGCGGGCCATGCGGCGAGCATAGCCAGTCTGTTCGGTGGTTCCGGAGTCGAGCGGATTTCGGGAAGCTGTCGTCCGGTGAAATCCCGGCGTCGTACGAGGTTCGGAGGCGGGGCCAGAATGGCCGGTATGAGTCCTATTTTTCGCCGAGGCGAGAAGAAGAAGCCACAGGAGCGCGTCGTCACGCTGATCGGGAAGCCGGGGTGTCATCTGTGCGATGACGCACAGGCGGTGATCGAGAAGGTGTGCGCCGAGGTCGGCGCGTCCTGGGAGAAGAAGGACATCAATGAGGACGAGGAGCTGTACCGCAAGTACTGGGAGCAGATCCCGGTCGTTCTCGTCGACGGAGCACAGCACGACTTCTGGCGGGTGAAGGAGGAACGACTGCGGCGTGCACTCACGCAGTAGCGGTGTGCACACAGGAGCCCCTCGCGGTCACACACGTCACTGACCGACGAGTCCAAATCGCGCCCGAAGTCGCTTAGGATCGGGGGCGGTTTTGGTCTCGGGGGCGTGGATCGTAAGGAGTGTGTGCGGTTTTGCCCCCCACAGGTGAGCAACGAAGCTGCCTGCGCGCCGGTTCCACCGCAGCGCGCCGGGGGCGCGTGACCCCGGTCACGTTGGCCGGGCAAATCGGACACCATCTTTGTGCACGCGTTCACAAAGACATAGCCTGCATTCGACGGGGCGGTCCAGTAACGCAGAGCCGCCCGCAGCCCCGCTCTACCCGCAGGAGCACCGTGGCAACTGGCCGAACTCACCGACCGGCGACCCGCAGCCGAGGAATTCCCGAGGCCACCGTCGCCCGTCTCCCGCTGTACCTCCGAGCCCTCACCGCTCTGTCGGAGCGCTCGGTGCCCACGGTCTCCTCCGAGGAGCTCGCGGCCGCGGCGGGGGTCAACTCCGCGAAGCTGCGCAAGGACTTCTCGTACCTCGGTTCGTACGGGACCCGGGGCGTCGGCTACGACGTCGAGTACCTCGTCTACCAGATCTCGCGCGAGCTGGGTCTCACGCAGGACTGGCCGATCGTCATGGTCGGTATCGGTAACCTCGGTGCGGCGCTGGCCAATTACGGCGGGTTCGCCTCCCGCGGCTTCCGAGTCGCTGCCCTCATCGACGCCGACCCGGCGATGGCCGGAAAGTCCGTCGCGGGCATGACCGTGCAGCACGCCGACGACCTCGAGAAGATCATCGACGACAACGGCGTCTCCATCGGCGTCATCGCGACCCCGGCCGGTGCCGCGCAGCAGGTCTGCGACCGGCTCGTCGCCGCCGGTGTCACCTCCATCCTGAACTTCGCGCCGACCGTGCTGTCCGTCCCGGACGGCGTCGACGTGCGCAAGGTCGACCTCTCCATCGAGCTGCAGATCCTCGCCTTCCACGAGCAGCGCAAGGCCGGCGAGGGCGCGGTCGACGCGGCCGAGGGCGCCGTGGGCGTCGAGGGGCCCGCCGCCAAGGTCACCAAGCCTTCCGAGCGCGACCGCAAGGGACCCGACGGGGACGTGCCCGCCGTGATGCCAGCATGAGCCTCCTCGTCGTAGGGCTGAGTCACCGCAGCGCTCCGGTCAGCGTCCTGGAGCGGGCCGCGCTGCACCCGGACGCCCAGGCCAAGCTGCTGCTGGACGCGCTCGCCGCCGAGCCGGCCGCCGAGGCCGCCCTGCTCGCGACCTGCAACCGCATCGAGCTGTACGCGGACGTGGACAAGTTCCACGCCGGTGTCGCCGAGCTGTCGACGCTGCTCGCCCAGCACAGTGGCGTCGGACTCGACGAGCTCACTCCTTATCTCTATGTGCACTACGAGGACCGGGCGGTGCACCACCTGTTCTCGGTGGCGTGCGGGCTCGACTCGATGGTGGTCGGCGAGGGCCAGATCCTCGGCCAGATCAAGGACACGCTCGCCCGGGCGCAGGAGCTGCACTCCGCGGGCAAGCTGCTCAACGACCTCTTCCAGCAGGCGCTGCGGGTCGGCAAGCGGGCGCACTCGGAGACCGGGATCGACCGGGCCGGTCAGTCCCTGGTCACCTTCGGTCTGGAACAGCTCGCCGTCGGACAGCCGGTGGCCGAGTGGGCGCAGGGCAAGCGGGCGCTCGTCATCGGCGCGGGATCGATGTCGTCGCTGGCCGCGGCGACGCTGTCGCGGGCCGGGGTGGCCGAGGTCGTCGTCGCCAACCGGACGCTGGAGCGCGCCGAGCGTCTCGTGGAGATCCTGGGCGAGGCCGGTACCGCGGCCCGCGCCGTCGCCATGGACGCCGTGGCGGACGAACTGACACGTGCCGACGTGGCCGTCTCCTGCACCGGCGCGACCGGACTCGTCCTGACCGCCGACGCGGTGCGCGCGGCCGTCGCCGGACGCACGCCGACCGCCGGCGGTGACGTGCCTGCCGCCTCGGCTCCCGTCGCGGGCAAGCCCGTTGCCGACAGCTGCCCTGTCGACGCGGTGCGCGGCGGGTTCTCCGTCGAGGGCGAGGCCGCCGTCGCCGGATTCGACGCGGCCGCCCTGGAACAGCACGGCGCCTGGGTCGACAACGCTCCCGGTGAGCGCGTCCGCCCCGCCGAGCTGTCCGAGGCCGAGGCCATCGCCGCGCTGGCCGTCGCGGGCCGGGTGCCCGAGATGCGCCGCGAGCGCGTTCCCGAGCCCGTCCGTCCCGTGGCGCTCGCGCTCCTCGACCTGGCGATGCCGCGCGACATCGACGCGGCCGCGCACCGGATCGACGGGATCCGCCTCGTCGACATCGAGTCCCTCGCCGACGCCTCCGCCGACGCCCCGATGGCCGCCGACGTGGGCCAGGTGCGGGCGATCGTGGCCGAGGAGGTCGCCGCGTTCGGCGCCGCCCAGCGGGCCGCGCACATCACGCCGACCGTCGTCGCGCTGCGCGCGATGGCCGCGGACGTGGTGGCGGGCGAGATCGCCCGCCTCGACGGCCGGCTGCCCGGCCTCGACGAGCGGCAGCGCGCGGAGATCACCCAGACCGTGCGGCGCGTGGTGGACAAACTGCTGCACGCGCCGACCGTACGGGTCAAGCAGTTGGCGGCCGAGCCCGGCGGTGCCGGGTACGCGGACGCGCTGCGGACCCTGTTCGACCTGGACCAGGAGACGGTGGCGTCCGTCTCCCGGGCCACCCCCCAAGACCGTGAAGACGCGGTAGGCAAGAATCGAGGCCCGGCATGACCGCCGCCGACAAAGCACTGAGGCTGGGGACCCGGCGCAGCAAGCTGGCCATGTCCCAGTCCGGGCATGTCGCCGAAGCCGTACGCCAGTTGACCGGCCGTGAGGTCGAGCTGGTGGAGATCACCACGTACGGGGACACGTCCCGTGAGCACCTGGCGCAGATCGGCGGGACCGGTGTCTTCGTGACCGCCCTGCGTGACGCGCTGGTACGCGGCGAGGTCGACTTCGCCGTGCACTCCCTCAAGGACCTGCCGACCGCGCAGCCCGAGGACCTCGCGCTGGCCGCCGTGCCGCTGCGCGAGGACCCGCGGGACGTGCTGATCGCGCGTGACGGCCTGAAGTTCACCGAGCTGCCCGCGGGCGCCCGGGTGGGCACCGGTTCGCCGCGCCGCATGGCCCAGCTCAACGCGTACGCGCTGAGCCACGGCATGCGCATCGAGACCGTGCCGATCCGCGGGAACATCGACACCCGCATCGGCTACGTCGAGAAGGGGGAGCTGGACGCCGTGGTTCTCGCGGCGGCCGGACTCAGCCGCATCGGCCGCACCGAGGAGGTCACCGACTTCCTCGCGACCGACATCATCCTGCCCGCCCCCGGTCAGGGGGCACTGGCAGTCGAGTGCACCGCTACCAATGGTGAACTCGTCGCCGCGCTCGCCGAGTTGGACGACCCGCTCACCCGGGCCGCCGTGACCGCCGAGCGAGCCCTGCTCGCCGCCCTGGAGGCCGGCTGCAGCGCACCTGTGGGTGCGCTGGCCGACCTGCTGGCCGACGGGCAGATTGTCAAGGAAATGCGCCTGCGCGGCGTCGTCGGCACCACCGACGGCACCGAGCTGGTGCAGCTGTCCACCACCGGTCCCGTGCCCTCGTCCGAGGACGAGGCGCTGGCTCTCGGGCGGGAACTCGCCGCCGAGATGCTGGCCAAGGGTGCGGCCGGTCTGATGGGGGAGCGAGCACATTGAGCCCCACCACCGCTGAATCGACCGCCTGCGCACTGGGGCACGTCACCTTCCTGGGTGCCGGTCCCGGTGACCCAGGACTGCTGACACTACGGGCCGTGGAGGCCCTGACCCGAGCGGATGTGCTGATCGCCGAGCCCGAAGTGCTCGACGTGGTACGGACGCACGCCAGGGCGGGCGTGACCGTGCTCGACGCGGACGCGTCGGGGCGTACGGGGGCCGCTGACGAGGCGTCAACTGCCGTCGCGGTCCCGGCTCTGAGGGACTGGGCCAATCTTGTCATGGAGGCCGCGCGGGGCGGCAAGCGGGTCGTGCGTGCGGTCACCGGAGACCCCGGACTCGACACGTACGCGGCCGAGGAGATGCTCGCCTGCGCCTCCGAGGGCATCGACTTCGAGGTCGTCCCCGGCGTCGCCGCGGCCGTGGGCGTGCCCGCGTACGCCGGTGTCCCGCTGCGGGACGCGCAGGGCGCGGACGTCCGCTTCGTCGACGCCCGCACCGCCTCCGAGCGCTGCTGGACCGAGGTCGGCGCGTCCGACGGCACGGTCGTCGTGTCCACGACGCTGGACTCGGTGGCCGCGGCCGCGGGTGAGCTGGTCGCGGCCGGCCGCAAGCCGGACACCCCGCTGTCCGTGACCGTCGCCGGTACGACGACGCGCCAGAAGACCTGGACGGCGACGCTCGGCACGATCGCGCAGACGCTGAAGCAGGCCAAGGTGCTGCCGTCGCCGGAGGGCAACCGTCCGGTGATAGCCGTGGTCGGTGAGCGTTCCGCCGCCGCCCAGCGCGACCAGCTGTCGTGGTTCGAGTCCAAGCCGCTGTTCGGCTGGAAGGTGCTCGTGCCGCGGACGAAGGAGCAGGCGGCGTCGCTCTCCGACCAGCTCAGGTCGTACGGCGCGGTGCCGCACGAGGTTCCGACGATCGCCGTCGAGCCGCCGCGCACCCCGCAGCAGATGGAGCGCGCGGTCAAGGGTCTGGTCACGGGCCGCTACGAGTGGATCGCCTTCACCTCGGTGAACGCGGTCAAGGCCGTGCGCGAGAAGTTCGAGGAGTACGGGCTCGACGCCCGGGCCTTCGCCGGGATCAAGGTCGCCGCGGTCGGCGAGCAGACGGCGAACGCGCTGATCGCCTTCGGTGTGAAGCCGGACCTGGTGCCCAGCGGGGAGCAGTCGGCCGCCGGTCTCCTGGAGGACTGGCCGCCGTACGACCCGGTCTTCGACCCGATCGACCGTGTCTTCCTGCCCAGAGCCGACATCGCCACGGAGACCCTGGTCGCCGGGCTCATCGAGCTGGGCTGGGAGGTCGACGACGTCACGGCGTACCGGACGGTGCGCGCCTCGCCGCCGCCGGCCGAGACGCGTGAGGCGATCAAGGGCGGCGGTTTCGACGCCGTGCTCTTCACGTCCTCGTCGACGGTGCGCAACCTGGTCGGTATCGCGGGCAAGCCGCACAACGTGACGGTCATCGCCTGTATCGGTCCGGCCACGGCGAAGACCGCCGAGGAGCACGGGCTGCGGGTCGACGTGATGGCTCCGGAGCCGTCGGTGCACAAGCTGGCCGCGGCGCTGGCCGACTTCGGCGCGCGGCGCCGTGACGCGGCCGTCGAGGCCGGTGATCCGGTGACCCGGCCGAGCGAGCGGCGCCCCGGGGCGCGGCGTCGTCGGGCCGCGCCGTAGGGCAGAGTTGAGGGGCGGGTGCCCGGCTTCGGCCGGATGCCCGCCCCGCTTCATTTTCATAGGTACGTGTAGGTACGAGGTGACAGTCCAGTGACTCGGTACGGCTCCTTCCCCGGTTCGCGGCCCCGGCGGCTGCGGACGACTCCCGCCATGCGGCGCATGGTCGCCGAGACGCGGCTGCATCCGGCCGACCTGATCCTGCCCGCGTTCGTGCGCGAGGGGATCGACAGCCCGGTGGAGATCGGCTCGATGCCGGGCGTGTTCCAGCACACCCGTGACTCCCTGAAGAAGGCGGCGGTCGAGGCCGTCGAGGCGGGCGTCTCCGGGATCATGCTGTTCGGCGTGCCGCTGGACGAGAAGAAGGACGGGGCCGGGACGGTGGGCACCGACCCCGACGGGATCCTCCAGGTGGCGCTGCGCGACGTGCGCGCCGAGGTCGGCGACGACCTGATCGTCATGTCCGACCTGTGCCTCGACGAGTTCACCGATCACGGGCACTGCGGCGTCCTGGACGAGCAGGGCCGGGTCGACAACGACGCGACGCTCGAGCGGTACGCCGAGATGGCGCAGGCGCAGGCGGACGCGGGCGCCCATGTGGTGGGCCCCAGCGGCATGATGGACGGTCAGATCGGCGTCGTCCGCGACGCGTTGGACCAGATCGGGCGCGAGGACGTGGCCGTGCTCGCGTACACGGCCAAGTACTCGTCCGCCTTCTACGGCCCGTTCCGCGAGGCCGTCGGCTCGTCGCTGCGGGGGGACCGCAAGACGTACCAGCAGGACCCGGCGAACGCGCGGGAGTCCCTGCGGGAGCTGGCGCTCGACCTCGAAGAGGGCGCCGACATGGTGATGGTGAAGCCGGCCGGTCCCTACCTCGACATTCTGGCGAAGGTCGCGGACGCGGTGGACGTGCCGGTCGCCGCGTACCAGATCAGCGGTGAGTACGCGATGATCGAGGCGGCGGCGCAGCGCGGCTGGATCGAGCGGGACCGGGCGATCATGGAGGCGCTGACCGGGATCAAGCGGGCCGGCGCCAACATGATCCTCACGTACTGGGCCACCGAGGTGGCGCGGCAGCTGTAGTTCGGCGGGGTCCGCTGGGCGAGAATGCCCGGCATGACGATCAGCGCGCTGGCCCTCAACCGGGCGACTCTGGCACGGCAGTTGTTGTTGGAGCGCTCGGCGGGCGGCGTGGAGGATGCGGTACGGCGGGTTGTCGCGCTTCAGGCGCAGCAGCCCGCTTCGCCGTACGTGGCCCTGTGGAACCGGGTGGCGGGGTTCGGGCCGGACGATCTGGACGCGGTCGTGGGCGGCTTCCGGGTGGTGAAGTCGACGCTGATGCGGATCACGCTGCACGCGGTGCACGTCGACGACTACCGGTCCTTCCGGGCGGCGGTGGAGCCGACGGTGCGGGGTGCACGGCTGCGGGATCCGCGGTTCCGGGCGTCGGGGCTGACGGAGGCGGATGCGGCAGCGCTGTTGCCGGAGTTGCTGTCGCTGGCCGAACAGCCATGTGGTGCAGCTGAGTTGGGGGAGTGGCTGGCCGGACGGGCCGGGGTGGACGGGGCGCTGGCGCGTCCGGCGTGGCGGATGCTGCGGCAGTGGGCGCCGCTCTGGCACGCGCCGGTGGCGGGGGTCCCGTGGGCGTTCCCGGCGGGCGGCCGGCAGGCGTTCGTGGCGGCGGACGGCCGGTGCCGCCCCGACCTGGGGGACCCGGCTGAGGCGGCGGCGGGGCTCCGGGTGCTGATCCGCCGCTATCTGGCGGGGTTCGGTCCCGCCTCGGTGGCGGACATGGCGCAGTTCGGGCTCGTGCAGAAGGGGCGGGTGCGGGACGCGCTTCGTGAACTGGGCTCGGAGGTCGAGGAGTTGGCGGGGCCGGGCGGTGAGGTGCTGTACGACGTGCCCGGGGCGCCCCGGCCCGGCGCGGAGGTGCCGGCGCCGCCGCGGCTGATGGCGATGTGGGACAGCGTGCTCCTCGCGTACGCCGACCGGGGCCGGGTCCTGCCGCCCGAGTACCGCAAGCACGTGACCCGGGTGAACGGGGATGTGCTGCCGACGCTGCTGGTCGACGGGTACGTGGCCGGGGTGTGGCGGGTGACACCGGACGGCGAGGGCATCGAGGCGGGGGCGTTCCGGCCGCTGCCGGAGGGGGCGTGGGAGGAGTTGGCGGGGGAGGCGCGGGGGTTGCTGTGGATGTTGGGGGAGCGGGACGTGGCGGCGTATCGGCGCTATGACCACTGGTGGGTGAAGGGGGTGCCGGTGGTGGAGGCGCGGGTGCTGGCCTGAGCGGTCTGTGGGCCGCGGTCAGCCGGGGGTGCGGTGGTGCACGACGTGCGGGGCGCCCCTGATGCTGGTGACCGTCAGCTCGTGACAGCCCTGCGGATCTTGCGTACGAGGCGGACGAGGCCCCAGATGACGGCACCTCCGAGACCGAGCAGAAACAGGATCGCCTGCCACAGGGGCATCTTCTGCTTCCCGGTCGTGCCGGTGGACGAGTTCTGCCGGCCGTAGTGGGACGAGTAGCCGCCGCCCCGAGACGTCTTGCTGCCGCTGCTGCCGCCGGTGCTCTTGCCGATGCCGGTGCCGAGGCTGTTGGCGGCTCGTTGTGACGACTGCGCGGTGTACGAGACGGAGCCGGCCGTCGGCGCGGCCTGGGCCGTTGCGGGCGCCGCTCCGAACAGGACACAGGTCAGGACGAGTGCGGCAGCCAGGCGCATGAGGGATCCCCGTGGTGGTGCGTCGGATGGAGAGAGACCGCGCCGGGGCGCGGCGTTGCACCCTAGGGCATGAACGGGTGTGGCCGAAACCGCCACCCGTCCCTCTCGCCGTGCCCGCTCGGTCCGCACCCTGGACCGGACATACGTCGGCCGCGGCGGCTCCCCCTCCGCGCCGCCGCGGCCGATGTCCCCCGTCAGGAGTGGTTCATGCGGTCTCGCCGGACGCATGGTTGTCGAGGGGCTTGAGGTCGGCGCCGGACGCGTGGTTGTCCAGGGGCTTGAGGTCGCCGCCGGACGCGTGGTTGTCCAGCGTCGTGAGGGTCTCCTCCTCGACGTCGGACGCGTGGTTGTCCTGCGGCTTTATGTCGCCGACTACCTTCTTGGCGTCGCTCATGACCATCAACTCCCGTGATTCGGCTGGTGCGTACGGTGGAACGAGGCGCCCGCCCTGCAACTCCCCCGAGGGTCGCAGGACGGGCGCCTCGAGGCCGTTCACCTTAATGGCGTGGCCTCTCGCACAATCCGTCTGCCCCCCGACGCGACGGATCGGTAGGAGTAAGAGTGCCGAGCGGCGATAAACGAACGATGAACGCGGCGAACCGACAGGTCACGCCGCGACGGGCGCCAGCAGCCGGCGCACCTCGGCGGCCTCGCTCGAACCCAGTTGTTCGTAGATGGCGAGGGCGTCCTGCCAGCAGGCTCGCGCGCGGTCCGTCTGTCCCATGCTGTCCAGCGCCTTGCCGAGAACGGTGAGCACCGTACCGCGCCGCCACTCACCGCCGATTCCGCGCAGGGCGATGGCCTGCTCCGCGTGGCCGGCGGCGAGGGTCGGCCTGCGTGCCGCGAGGTGCACCTCCGCGATACGGAAATGCGTCACGCCCTCCCACAGGGGCTGACGGTTGTCGTGGAACAACACCAGCGCCTCGGTCAGCTGGTCCAGTGCCTCCGGGAGCCGACGCGCCTGCGTGAGGGCGATGCCCAGCGCGTAGCGTCCGTTCGCCAGGCGCAGCGTCAGGCCCATCCGGTCGTAGATGTCGATGCCCTGCTGCGCCAGCTCGATCGCACTGGCGGTGTGGCCCATCGCCACGTGGATACGGGAGAGGTTGCACAGGGCGCTCGCCTCGCCCACGTCGTTCCCGTCGGCCCGGAAGTTGCTGATCGCCTGCTGCAGATACTGCTCGCCGTCGGCGTGCCGATTCTGGTAGATGGCGATGATCCCGCGGTCGTTGGGAGCCCAGCAGCTGGGCAGCGGGTCGTTCGCCTCGGCCGCGAGTTCCATGGCGAGCCGTGCTTCCGCGTCGGCCTCCTCGAACCGGCCCGCCACGAGGTGGGTGTTGGTCAGCGTGGTGCGCGCCCGGCCCTCGGCCCGCGCGTCACCCCGTTCGTGCGCGGCGACGCGGACCGTCTGCGCCGCGAGCTCGTACGACCGGGAGTTGGCACCGGACTCGGCGAGATCCTTGGCCGCCCACAGCAGGTCCACCGACCGCCTCAGCCGACTGCCGTCCACCGACTGCCGCACACACGCGATGAGGCAGTTCGCCTCCGAGTAGAGCCAGTCCTGGGCATCACGGGAACCAGTGAACGTGAGGCCCGCATGGGCGGTCGGCTCGAGGTGGTCCACCAGCCGGTCACCCGGCCGCTCGATCGCATAGACCCGCGTCGCCGTGGCCAGATAGAAGTCCAGCAGCCGCGACATCGCCGCCTCCCGCTCCGCCGGCGGCAGTTCGTCCCGCTCCGCGCACGCACGCGCGTAGAGCCGGACCAGGTCGTGGTAGCGGTACCGGCCCGGTGCCGCCGATTCGACCAGTGAGGTGTCGACCAGGGACTCCAGCAGGTCCTCGGTCTCCTCGACGCCGAGGTCCAGTACGGCCGCGGCCGCCGCCAGGGAGATGTCGGGGCCGTCGGCCAGGCCCAGCAGGCGGAACGCGCGGGCCTGGGCGGGCTCCAGCTGGCCGTAGCCCAGTTCGAAGGTGGCCTTCACCGCGAGGTCGCCGGCCTGGAGTTCGTCGAGGCGGCGGCGCTCGTCCGCGAGCTTCGCCGCGAGGACCGAGACCGTCCAGGTGCGGCGGGCCGCCAGGCGGGACGCCGCGATGCGGATCGCCAGAGGGAGGAAGCCGCACGCCGCCACCACGTCCAGCGCCGCCTCCCGCTCCGCCGCGACCCGCTCCTCGCCCACGATGCGGGTGAAGAGCAGGAGCGCCTCCTCGGGAGACATCACGTCCAGGTCCACCAGGTGCGCGCCCGCCAGGTCGACCATCCGGACACGGCCCGTGATCAGCGCCGCGCAGCCCTCCGTGCCGGGGAGCAGGGGGCGGACCTGCGCGGCGTCGCGGGCGTTGTCCAGCAGGACCAGGACGCGGCGGCCGTCCAGCGTCGAGCGGTACAGCGCCGCCCGCTCCTCCAGGGAGTCCGGGATCGCCGAGTCGGCCGTGCCCAGCGCCCGCAGGAACGAGCCGAGGACCGTCTCCGGTTCCGCCGCCCGCGCGCCCGCGCCCTGCAGATCCACGTACAACTGGCCGTCGGGGAAGGCGGACCGGGACGCGTGGGCCACGTGGACCGCCAGCGTCGTCTTGCCCACGCCGCCGATCCCGGCGACCGCCGAGACCGCCATCACCGAGCCCGTTCCGGTCTCGGAGGAGGCCGAGGCGAGTACGTCGCTCAGTTCCGTGACGAAGGAGGCTCTGCCGGTGAAGTCCGGCACGGTCGCCGGGAGCTGGGCGGGGCGGACCGGGGCCGGGGCCGGTTCGGCCGCCGGGGCCGAGGGCTCGGCCAGCGCCGGGTCCGCCTGGAGGATGCGGCGCTGGAGCTCGGCGAGTCCCGGGCGCGGGTCCACGCCCAGCTCGTCGGCGAGCAGGCGGCGGGTGTCCGCGTAGACCGCAAGGGCCTCCGCCTGGCGGCCGGAGCGGTACAGCGCCAGCATCAGGAGCTCGCGCAGGCGCTCGCGGAGGGGGTGGGCCGCGGTGAGTGCCGTGAGCTCCGAGACCGCCTCCGCGTGGCAGCCCTGTTCCAGGTCCATGTCCAGGCGGGCCTCCAGGAGTTGCAGGCGCCACTCCTCCAGGCGGGCGCGCTGCGTCTCCGCGTACGGGCCGGGGACGTTCGCCAGCGGTTCGCCGTCCCACAGGCCCAGGGCCTTGGTCACCAGGGCCCGCGCCAGGCACAGGTCGGCGGAGTGCCGGGCCTTCTCCGCGTCCGCCCAGAGCTCCTCCGCCGCGGTCAGGTCCAGCGCGTCCCGGCGGGCCAGCCGCAGCGCGTAACCGCCGGACTCGCTGACCAGGACGCCGGGGGCCAGCACCTTCCGCAGCCGTGACGCGTACGTGCGGATCGCCGCCAGGGCCTGCTGCGGGGACTCCTCGCCCCAGACCGCGTCGATCAGCTCGCCCGCCGTGGCCGTGCGGCCCTCGCGGAGCAGCAGCGCCGCGAGGAGCGCCCGCTGCTGCGGGGAACCCGTCGCCAGCGGTTCGCCGCCGCGCCAGGCCCGCACCGGGCCGAGCACGCTGAAGCGCAGGTCGGAGGCGTGGTCCGGATCCGGGACGCCGGTGTCCCCGGGCATGCCGGACTGCCGCTGCTCCGGTACCCGCGGTCCGCCGTCCATCGTCGCTGCCCCCCTGCCGCCGCACCAGCACCAGTCCGTCACGTTCGAAGTGTTGCGTCGTCGTCCAGTCGGCGCGCCGTGGTGCGTGTGCGCCGACGAGGGCAACCCCGCCAGTTTGCCTTGTTCATGGCGGATACGTCAGCCGTGGGAGACAGCCATCACAGAGACCTCACGTGTACGAACCTCAACTCCTACTAGCTGACGGGTCGTCAGATCGGCGCTACCGTGAGCCCATGGAGACCACGGAGACCGGAAACACTCAAAACGCCCTGGAATCTACCGACTTCCCGCGGATCATTTCCGTCGACGACCACACCGTGGAGCCGCCGACCGTCTGGTCCGACCGGCTCCCGAAGAAGTACCTCGACGCCGGGCCCCGCATCGTCCGCGCCCCCCTGAAGGAAATGACCTTCCTGGGCGGCAAGTTCGCCCCCGTCATGGGGCAGCCCGGTGACGACGGCCCGATCGGCGACTGGTGGGTCTACGAGGACCTGCACCGGCCGCTCACCCGGCTCGACACCGCCGTCGGCTACGACCGGGACGAGATCAAGCTGGAGGTCATCACCTACGAGCAGATGCGGAAGGGGTCCTACGACGTCCCCGCCCGCCTCGCCGACATGGACGTCAACCACGTCCAGTCCGCCCTCTGCTTCCCCACTTTCCCGCGCTTTTGCGGACAGACCTTCACCGAGGCCCCGGACCGGGAGCTGGGGCTCCTCGGTGTACGCGCCTACAACGACTGGATGGTGGAGGAGTGGTGCGGCCCGCAGGCGCAGGGGCGGCTCATACCGCTGACCCTCGTCCCCCTCTGGGACGCCGAGCTCGCCGCCGCCGAGGTGCGCCGTAATGCCGCGCGCGGGGTGCGGGCCGTCGCGTTCTCCGAGATCCCGCCGCACCTCGGGCTGCCCAGCATCCACGGTGACGACTGGGACCCGTTCCTCGCCGCCTGCGACGAGACCGGCACCGTCATCGCCATGCACATCGGGTCCAGCAGCAAGATGCCGTCCACGTCGGCCGACGCGCCGCCCGCGGTCGGGTCCACCATCACCTTCGCCAACTGCTGTTTCTCGATGGTGGACTGGCTGATGAGCGGGAAGTTCGAGCGGTTCCCGAACCTGAAGATCATGTACGCCGAGGGCCAGATCGGCTGGATCCCCTACATCCTCGAACGCGCCGACGTGGTGTGGGAGGAGAACCGCGGCTGGGGCGGCGTCGCCGACAAGGTCAGGAAGCCGCCGAGCGAGTACTTCACCGAGCACGTCTTCGGCTGCTTCTTCGACGACGCCTTCGGCCTCAGGAACCTCGACTCCATCGGCGTCGGCAACGTCCTGTACGAGACCGACTACCCGCACTCCGACTCCACGTGGCCGAAGTCGAAGGAGGTCGGTGAGGCGCAGATGGGGCACCTGGACGCGGACGTCGTCGACCGGATCGTGCGGGGGAACGCGATCGAGCTGCTCGGGCTCACGGCCGACGGGCTGTGGCGGCCGTAGGCGCCCGGGGCGCTCGTCCGTGCGCGCCCGTGTCCGTGCGGGAGCGGCGTCCGCCGGCGCCGCCCCCGGTGACCCGGACCGCGACCGGGCGCCGCTGACCGCCGGGATTCCGGCCCCCGGCACGGACCCCCGCCGATGCGTCCGCAGTCGTGCACCACCCTTGTCTGACGGTCCGTCAGGTACGAGGATGGCCCCAGTCCATAATTGACGGTCCGTCAGGTAGGGGTCAGGGTATGACGCGGCTCGCGTACGGGATACAGCTCCCGATCCAGTCCCAGAGCACCATCTACGCCGAACCCTGGGAGGCCGGCGCGGGGGCCGAGGACCTCGCCGAGATCGCCCGTGCCGCCGACCGGGGCGGCTTCGACTACATCGCCTGCTGTGATCACGTGGCCATCCCGCGACGGCTCGCCGAGGCCATGTCGACGACCTGGTACGACCCGGTCGCCACCCTCGCGTTCCTGGCCGGGGTCACCGAACGGGCGCGGCTGCTCAGCCACGTCGCCATCGTCGGGCTGCGGCATCCGCTGCTGTCCGCCAAGCAGTACGCCACGCTGGACCACCTGAGCGGCGGGCGGCTGATCCTCGGGGTCGGGGCCGGGCACGTGGAGGAGGAGTTCGAGATCCTCGGGGTGGATTTCGCCCGGCGCGGGGCCGTGCTCGACGAGAGCGTCGACGCGCTGAAGGCCGCCCTCGGGCCCGAGGAGTTCCCCTCCTTCAAGGGGGAGCTGTTCGCCTTCGAGGGGCTCGGGCAGTTGCCCAGGCCCGCTCAGGCGCGGGTGCCCGTGTGGGTCGGCGGGTCCTCGGCACCCGCCGTGCGGCGGGCCGCGCTCAAGGGGGACGGCTGGCTGCCGCAGGGCGACCCGCGGGACCGGCTGCCGGAGAAGATCGCGACGCTGAAGCGGCTGCGCGCCGAGGCGGGGATCGAGGCGCCCCTCACCATCGGCGCCATCACCGAGCCGCTGTACGTGGGCGCGCCGTCCTGGGACGTCGGGCGGCGCACCGTCTCCGGTGAGCCGGCCGCCGTCGCCGAGTCGCTGCGCGCGTACGCCGCCATGGGCGTCCACCAGATCCAGGTCCGCTTCCGCAGCCGCGGCCGGGCCGAGCTCGTCGACCAGATCGCGGCCTTCGCCGCCGATGTCGCACCCCAACTCACCTGAGGAGCAAGGACCATGGGAAAGCTCGACGGGCGTGTCGTCCTCGTCACGGGGGCCGCGCGCGGCCAGGGGGAGCAGGAAGCGCGGCTGTTCGCCGCCGAGGGGGCGCGGGTCGTCGTGGCCGATGTGCTCGACGACCAGGGAGAGGCCGTCGCCAAGGAGATCGGGAACGCCGCGTACGTGCATCTCGACGTCAGCAAGGAGGCGGACTGGACGGCCGCCGTCGCCGCCGCCAAGGCCGCCTTCGGGAAGGTCGACGGGCTCGTCAACAACGCGGGGATCCTGCGCTTCAACGAGCTGGTCTCCACGCCCCTGGAGGAGTTCCAGCAGATCGTGAACGTGAACCAGGTGGGCGCGTTCCTCGGCATCAAGTCCGTGGCCCCGGAGATCGCCGCCGCCGGGGGCGGGACCATCGTCAACACGTCCTCCTTCACGGGGCTCACGGGGATGGCGTACGTCGGCGCGTACGCCGCGAGCAAGCACGCCATCGTCGGGCTGACGCGGGTCGCCGCCCTGGAGCTGGCGGCCAAGGGGATCCGGGTCAACGCGATCTGCCCCGGCTCCATCGACACGGCCATGAGCAACCCCGCCCAGCTCGACCCGGAGGCGGACGCGCAGGCGGGCTCGGAGGCCCTCGACGAGCTGTACCGCAAGCTCGTGCCGCTGGGCCGGGTCGGCAAGGCGGAGGAGGTCGCGCGGCTCGCGCTCTTCCTCTCCGCCGAAGAGGACTCGGCGTACATCACCGGGCAGCCGTTCGTGATCGACGGGGGCTGGCTGGCCGGGGTCTCGGTGCTCTGACCCGCTGCCTGACGCTGCGTCAGGTATTGACGCTCCAGGCGTGCGGTGGAACAGTCGGTCCATCCAATCTGACGATCCGTCAGAAACTGACGAGGACGGTGAACCTCCTTGGAATTCGGGCTCTTTGTACAGGGATATGTGGGCAAGCAGGCGCTGACGGACCCGACGGCCGAGCACCGCGCGCTCATGAACGAGACCGAGTACGTCATCCAGGCGGACAAGTCCGGCTTCAAGTACGCCTGGGCGTCCGAGCACCACTTCCTGGAGGAGTACTCGCATCTGTCGGCCAACGATGTGTACCTCGGGTATCTCGCGCACGCGACCGAGCGCATCCACCTCGGGTCGGGCATCTTCAACCCGCTCGCCCAGGTCAACCACCCGGTCAAGGTCGCCGAGAAGGTCGCCATGCTCGACCACCTCAGCGAGGGGCGGTTCGAGTTCGGCAGCGGGCGCGGGGCCGGCTCGCACGAGATCCTCGGGTTCATCCCTGGTGTGACGGACATGAACTACACCAAGGAGATCTGGGAAGAGACCATCGCCGAGTTCCCGAAGATGTGGCTCCAGGACGAGTACGTCGGGTTCCAGGGCAAGCACTGGTCGCTGCCGCCGCGCAAGATCTTCCCCAAGCCGTACGGGAAGTCCCACCCGGCCATGTGGTACGCCGCCGGGTCGCCGCCCTCGTACGCGATGGCCGCCCGCAAGGGCCTCGGGGTGCTCGGGTTCTCCGTGCAGAAGGTCTCCGACATGGAGTGGGTCCTGGAGCAGTACAAGACCGCCATCCAGGACGCGGAGCCCATCGGCGACTTCGTCAACGACAACGTCATGGTGACGTCGACGGCGATCTGCGCCGAGACGCACGACAAGGCCGTCGAGATCGCCGTGAACGGCGGGCTCAACTACCTGCAGTCGCTGGTGTTCCGCTACCACGACACCTTCCCACGACCCGAGGGCATCCCCGAGTGGCCGGAGATCCTGCCGGAGTACAGCGCCGAGATCATCGAACTCCTCATCGCCGAGGAGCTGATGATCTGCGGTGACCCGGACGAGGTGCTCCAGCAGTGCAAGCGGTGGGAGCAGGCGGGTGCCGACCAGCTGTCGTTCGGGCTGCCGATCGGGATCTCGCACGACGACACGCTGAACTCGATCCGGCTGATCGGGGAGCACGTCATTCCGAAGATCGACACGGATCCGGTCCACCGGACGACGCGGTTCAGGTCGTCCGGGGCCTGATTCGTCCTGCGCTGCCCCGGTTCTCCTCCTCCCGGACAGGGGAGCCGGGGCCCTGTTCATGTTGCCGTCGCGGGGCTCTGCCCCGGACCCCGCTCCTCGATCGCCGGAGGGGCTTGATCCAGCGGGGCTTGATTCTGGGGGTTCACCTTCATGCTCGATCACCTCATCACGGGCGCCACCGTCGTCGACGGGACCGGTGCCCCCGCCTTCGTCGCCGACGTCGGGATCCGGGACGGCCGGATCGCCGTCGTCGCCGAGGCCGGTGCCGTCACCGAAGAGGCCCGGACCAGCGAGGACGCCTCGGGGCTCGTGCTCGCGCCCGGGTTCGTCGATCCGCACACGCACTACGACGCCCAGCTGTTCTGGGACCCGTACGCGACCCCCTCGCTCAACCACGGGGTGACCACCGTCGCCGGCGGCAACTGCGGCTTCACGCTCGCCCCGCTGAACCCGGAGCGGCCCGAGGACGCCGACTACACGCGGCGGATGATGTCCAAGGTCGAGGGGATGTCGCTGGTCGCGCTGGAGGAAGGGGCGCCCTGGACCTGGAACTCGTTCGCGGAGTACCTCGACGCCCTGGACGGGCGGATCGCCGTCAACGCGGGCTTCATGGTGGGGCACTGCGCGCTGCGCCGGTACGTGATGGGGGCGGACGCCGTCGGCGGGCAGCCGTCGCCGGAGCAACTGGAGGCCATGCTCGGCCTGTTCCACGAAGCCATGGAGGCAGGGGCCTGGGGGCTCTCCACCACCCAGTCGTCCACGCACTCGGACGGGGACGGCGAGCCCGTCGCCTCGCGGCACGCGCAGCCCGCCGAACTCATCGCGCTCAGCAAGGCGGTCGGGGAGCACGAGGGCACCCAGATCGAGGCCATCGTCGCCGGCTGCCTCGACCAGTTCAGCGACGACGAGATCGACCTGTTCGTGGAGATGAGCTCCGCCGCCGGGCGGCCGCTGAACTGGAACGTGCTGACCGTCGACGCCGCCGTGCCCGAGCGGGTGCCCCGGCAGCTCACGGCGAGCGAGCGGGCGCGGAAGGCGGGCGGCCGGATCGTCGCCCTGACGATGCCCATCCTGACGCCGATGAACATGTCGCTCGGCACGTTCTGCGCGCTCAACCTGATCCCCGGCTGGGGCGACGTCCTCGGGCTGCCCGTCGACGAGCGGATCGCGAAGCTGCGGGACCCGGACGTGCGCGCCGAGATGCTGCGCCGCGCCGACAGCAAGGAGGCCGGCGTCTTCCGGCGGCTCGCGAACTTCGGGCGCTACGTCATCGGGGACACCTACTCGGAGGCGAACGAGGGGCTCACCGGCCGCGTCGTGCGGGACATCGCCGCCGAGCGCGGACAGGAGCCCTTCGAGTGCCTCGTCGAGATCTGCGCCAACGACCGGCTGCGCACGGTCCTGTGGCCGATGCCGACCGACAACGACCCGGACTCCTGGGCGCTGCGCGCCGAGACCTGGCAGCACGAGGACGTCATGCTCGGCGGCTCCGACGCGGGCGCCCACCTGGACCGGATGTGCGGGGCGCCGTACACGACGCGGTTCCTCGGCGACTGTCTGCGCGGGCGCGGCCTCATGGGGCTGGAGGCGGCCGTGAAGATGCTGACCGACGACCCCGCCCAGCTGTTCGGGCTGCGTGAGCGGGGGCGGGTCCGCGAGGGCTGGCACGCCGACCTCGTGCTGTTCGACCCGGAGACGATCGACGCCGGGAAGGCCACGCTCGTGCACGACCTGCCGGGCGACAGCCCGCGCCTGGACTCGAAGGCCATCGGCATCGAGGCCGTCTGGGTCAACGGGGTCGAGGCCATCCGCGGCGACGTGGTCAGCGGCGCGGTGCCCGGCAAGGTGCTCCGCTCCGGCCAGGACACACGGACGGTGAGCACCCGGTGAGCGGCTCCCGGAAACTGTTCGTCGGCGGCGAGTGGATCGAGCCGGACGGCGGTCACTACGAGGTCGTCGACCCGGCGAGCGAGGACGTCGTCGGCCTGGCGCCCGAGGCGTCCCGGCAGCAGGTGCACGACGCCGCGCGCGCCGCCCGCGACGCCTTCGAGGGATGGTCGCGGACGACACCGCGGGAGCGCGCCGCGGTCCTCGACCGGGCCGCGGACCTCATGCAGCGGGACTTCGCCGCGAACGCGGAGCTGGCGCAGGCCGAGAGCGGCGCCACCAGCGGCACCGCCCGCGGCATGCAGGTCGCCGTCGGTGTCGCCCGCTTCCGGCGGTACGCCCGGGGGGCCCTGGAGCCCGTGGAGGAAGGGCTGCCGCCGCAGATCAACGAGGCCGGGCCGATGGGCAAGGCGGGTGTGCTGGGCGCGCTGGCCGTCCGCCAGCCCGTCGGGGTCGTCACCTGCATCACCTCGTACAACAACCCCTGGGCCAACCCGGCCGGCAAGGTCGCCCCGGCCCTCGCCATGGGCAACACCGTCGTCGTGAAGCCCGCGCCGCAGGACCCGCTCTCCGTGTACCGGATGGCGGCCGCACTGGAGGAGGCGGGGGCGCCGCCCGGGGTGGTGAACGTCGTCAGCGGGGCCCGCGTCGACGTGGGCGAGGCCGCCGTCGACTCACCGGACGTCGACATGGTCAGCTTCACCGGGTCGACGTCCGTCGGGCAGCGCATCGGCGAGGTGTGCGGGCGGTCCATGAAACGGCAGCTGATGGAGCTGGGCGGGAAGGGCGCCGCCGTCGTCTTCGGCGACGCCGACCTCGACTCGGCCGTGGCGGGGATCGGGACGACGTACGCCTTCTACAGCGGGCAGATCTGCACGGCGCCGACGCGGGTGATCGTGCACCGGTCCGTCCACGACGCGTTCGTCGAGAAGCTCACCGCGTACATCGGCTTCATGAAGGTCGGCGATCCGCGGGCGCAGGGGACCGTCGTCGGACCCGTCATCTCCGCCGCGCACCGCGACCGGGTCGAGTCGTACGTGGAGCTGGGCCGGAAGGAGGGGGCCACCGTCGTCGCGGGCGGCGAGCGGCCGGCGTTCGAGAAGGGGTTCTACGTGGCGCCGACCCTCCTCGCCGACTGCACCAACGACATGCGCGTCGTGCGCGAGGAGATCTTCGGTCCGGTGGTCGCCGTGGTGCCCTTCGACGGGGACGAGGACGAGGCCGTCGCCCTCGCCAACGACTCCGACTACGGGCTCATCGACTACGTGTGGTCCGGCGACGTCGCCCGCGCCTTCCGGGTCGCGCGACGGCTGCGGGCCGGCGGCGTCGGCGTGAACACCGTCGGGCGGAACATGGAGGCGCCGTTCGGCGGGTTCAAGAAGAGCGGGGTGGGCCGGGACGTCGGCTCGTACGCGCTGCACGCGTACAGCGAGCTCCAGTCGATCGTCTGGCCCGGGTGACGAAGTCCACGAAACCTGCACGGGAAAATTTGGAACCAGGTCAAATCGGACCCGGCTGCGATTACCGAATATCGGACGCCGGGCCGATCGCCTTGCAATGCATGGATGTAATCGGCATTCTTCTGGGGAAGTCGAAAGCGGCTGCCCGAATTGCCCATGGATCATTAAGTGGCGAAGTCCTGATGAATCCCGCCAGATGTGGAAACCGCAGGATTTAACGTCCTGTTCATGACTCAGCTGGACGCACGGCCCTCGACGGGGCGGGCCGCAGACACCCCCGACGGGGGAGGCAAGGGCCTGGGCGGGAACTCCGTCGGGCTGCTCGGCAGCGCCGTCATCGGCGTCTCCACGGTCGCGCCCGTCTACTGCCTGACCTCCACGCTCGGCTCCACGGCCGGCGAGGTCGGCCTCCAGATGCCCGCCGTGTTCCTCGCGGGCTTCCTGCCGATGCTGCTCGTCGCCTTCGCGTACCGCGAGCTCAACAAGGTGATGCCGGACTGCGGCACCTCGTTCACCTGGACCGTGAAGGCCTTCGGGCCGCGCGTGGGCTGGATGTGCGGCTGGGGCCTGGTGATCGCCACGATCATCGTGCTGTCGAACCTCGCCGGGGTCGCCACCTCGTACTTCTGGCTGCTCGCCGGGGAGATCACGGGCAGCGACTCCGTCGCCGCGCTCGACGGCAACAAGGCCGTCCACATCGTCACCTGCCTCGTGCTCATCGCGGCGGCCACGGCGATCAGCTACCGCGGCATGACCGCGACGAAGGGCGTGCAGTACACGCTGGTCGGACTCCAGCTGGTGGTGCTCGCCGTCTTCGTCGTGCTGGCCGTGGCCAAGGCGGGCCCGGGGTCCGTGGACTTCCCGACGTCGACGCCGTTCTCCTGGTCGTGGCTGAACCCGTTCGCGGTGCAGTCGTTCGGCGCGTTCACCGCCGGCCTGTCCCTGTCGATCTTCATGTACTGGGGCTGGGACACCTGCCTCACCGCCAACGAGGAGACCATCGGCAGCGACCGGACGCCCGGCCGCGCCGCGCTCATCGCGATGGTCGTGCTGGTCGGCTCGTACCTGGCCACGGGCGTCGCCGCGCAGATGATCGTCGGCTCCGGCGACCAGGGCCTCGGCCTCGCGAACCCGGAGACCTCCGACAACGTGTTCGCCGCGCTCGCCGGCCCGGTCATGGGCCCCACCCTCGGCATCCTGCTGTTCCTCGCGGTCCTCGCCTCGGCCGCCGCCAGCCTCCAGACGACCTTCATCCCGGTCGCCCGCACGGTGCTCGCCATGTCGACGTACGAGGCGCTCCCCGCCTCCTACGCCCGCGTCCACCCGCGCTTCAGGACCCCCGGCCGCGCCACGGTCACCGCGGGCGTCGCCACGGCCGTCTTCTACACGGTCATGACGCTGGTCTCCGAGCACGTCCTCGTCGACACGATCTACGCGCTCGGCCTCATGATCTGCTTCTACTACGCGCTCACGGCGTTCGCCTGCGCCTGGTACTTCCGCGCCGAGCTCACCCGCTCCGTCCGGGACTTCGCCTTCAAGGGGCTGTTCCCGCTGCTCGGCGGGGTCCTCCTGGCGGCCGTCTTCGTCAAGACGCTCGTCGACATGTGGAACCCGGCCTACGGCAGCGGCTCCTCGGTGTTCGGCATCGGCTCGGTGTTCGTGATCGGCGTGGGGCTGCTGCTCGTCGGCGTCGTGATCATGCTGGTGATGGGGCGGCGCAGCCCGGCGTTCTTCCGCGGCGAGGTCCTCGACCGGGACACGGCGGTGCTGGTCGTCGCCGAGTAGCCCTACGCGGGACGCGGCACCACGACGATCTGCACCTCGTCCTCGTAGACCACCCGGCCCGGATCGGCCGAGCGCACCAGATCGCAGTCCACGCCGTGCGCGGCCAGGATCTCCAGATAGCCGGGGACCCGGTCGAGCAGATGCGTGGCCGACGGCTTGAACCAGGCCGCGGCGCCCGGGTTGACCTCCTGGTCGTAGACCGTGGGGTCGACGGTGGAGGGGTCCGTGTACGCGGCGTCGTACCAGTCGTTGCCCGCGCGCCGGAAGGACTCCTGCTCGGCCGTGAGCCGTCCCTCCCGGGCCAGGTTGTTGACCAGCCCGAACAGGCCGGTGAACTGGCCCCGCCCGTTCCGGTGCGGCGACTGGAAGCGGATGTATCCGGTCGCCGTGTCGTCGGCGGGGCCCTGCGTCGTCATGCCTGGTCCTTCTCGCTGCGGGAACGGGGTCGCCAGGCTACGCGCCCGCCCCCAGGAACACCGGATTCGTGAACGCCGCCAGCGCCCCGGGCAGCCCCGGGACCGTCGGCGCGTGCCGGACCTCCGCCCGGACATAGGCCGCGTAGGACGGTGTCGTGCGCCAACTCGCCGAGCCCGCGCCGGAGTCCGGCAGCGCCGGGGACGTGAACAGGGTGCCCTCGTCCGTGACGAGATGGAGCGTGCAGCCGGGGGCGCCCTTGACCTCAAGGGTCACCGTGACCGGGGTGTCGGGGCCGACCGGGAGGCGCTCGCCGATGCCCGCCAGCCCGCCCTTGCCGCCGGCCGCCGAGAAGGAGACCTCGACGTCCTTGGACTCGGCGACGTAGGAGCGGCCCGCCCGGATGCCCGCCTGGATGGCGTCGCGGGACAGGTCGTCGGCCAGCACCACCGTCTGGGGGCCGCCGACACGGTCCGGGTCGCGGTGCGCGTCGCTGTTGCCCATCGCCGGGATCCAGCCCGAGCGGCGGCCCGAACGGGCATAGGAGACAAGGGTGTTGTCCCAGTCGGCCAGCGAGATCTCGTCGTCCGGGGTGTACGGGCCGTTCCACACCTCCACCGCGTCCGCCTCGCCGAAGCCGAACTTCCAGCCGCAGCCGATGCACGTCGCGTGCGGGTGCGCCGGGACGACCAGACCGCCCGCCCGGCGGATCTCCTGCGCGTACTTCGCCCAGCGGTTGTCGCGCGCCCGGTAGCGCCAGTCGATGAACGTGTCGGGCTCGGTGCCCAGCGCCAGTACGTGGCCGTTGCGCGTGGTGACCTCCTCGCCGAGCATCACCAGCAGGTCGTCGCCCGCCACGTCCGCCCAATGGGCCTGCGCGGAATGGGTGTTGTGGTCGGACGTGTTGATGAAGTCCAGGCCGGCCGCGCGGGCCAGCGCGCCGATCTCGGCCGGGGTGCGCTTCCCGTCCGAGTACCAGCTGTGCAGATGGCAGTCGCCCCGGTACCAGGCGCGGCCCCGGCCGCGGGCCCGGGCGGGCGGGTACGTGCGGGCCGGGGTCTCGCCCGGAGCGCCGTGCGTCAGCGTCACCGTGACCTCGTACGGCAGGCCCTCGGGCGCCACCGTGTACGGGCCGAGCGCGACGTGCCAGGTGCCGGCGCGGACCGGACCCGGGATGTAGCCGGGCGTCGCGTCGTCCGCGCGCACGAAGAACTCCGTGCGGGCGCCGCCCGACCAGCCGCGGAAGCCCTTGCCGCCGAGCGCCGTGCCGCGCTCGTCGAACAGGCCGATGTCGAGGGCGTTGTTCTGCGTGCCCGCCGGGACCGTCGCCTTCGTGTACGTGTACGCGACGTGGATCTCACGGACCCCGCGCGGCACCTCCACCGGCAGGTACACGAAGTCGGGGGCGCCCGGCGGCAGGGTGCCCTTGAGCGTCCTGCTGGACTGCGAGCCCTCGGCGGCGCTGGCGAAGCTCATGGTGGTGAGCGTAAGCGCGCCCGCGGCCCCGGTCGCGAGCAACGCTCGTCTGCCGATGCCGTGTTCCTGCCCGTGCGTGTCGTCCTTGCACATATCGCGGCTCCCCAGGGTGTCGGGTGTGACAGGTGCGACCCTGGCATTGAGCCGTGAACTTCCCTCCAAGGGAAGGGGAGCGGCGGATTACGGGCGGCTACGACCGGTTCCGCCTGCGGAACAGGCCGGCGACGAGCAGCACGACGATCACGATCACCACGATCAGGATCCAGCCGAGGAACCCGAGCGACCCGCCCTTCTTCTTCCTCTTCTTCCTGCTCTTCGAGACCGTGCCCGACTCCGGGACCTTCTTGGCCGGTTTCGCGGCCGGCCGGTGCGGTGCCACGGGCGCCTGCCGGCCGGTGGCGACGGATGCCGTCGATGCCGCGGCAGGGTGCGCGGACGCCGCCGCCGGTACGCCGCCGAGAAGCAGCGCGCCCAGCAACAGCAGCACGGTCGTGGGACGTGAGCGAACAAGCATGACGAACCCCCCGGTGGCCCCCGTGGTGCACAACCCGGGTGAGCGTAGACGCGGGCATGGACTCCTGGAAGCCCCGCAGATAGGAATGCCGCATGCGGATCTCGACCACGATCTTCCTGACCGACGAGACCATCACCCCCGTGCGCCTCGCGCGCGAACTCGAACAGCGCGGCTTCGCGGGCCTCTACCTGCCCGAGCACACCCACATCCCCGCCGAGCGCACCACCCCGTACCCCAACGGCGGCGACCTGCCCCGGGAGTACACCCGCACCCTCGACCCGTTCGTCGCCCTCGGCCAGGCCGCCGCCGTCACCGAACGGATCGCCCTCGGCACCGGCATCACCCTCGTCGTCGAGCACGACCCGATCGCCCTCGCCAAGCAGATCGCCACGCTCGACCACCTCTCCGGCGGCCGCTTCACGCTCGGCGTCGGCTTCGGCTGGAACAAGGAGGAGGCCGCCGACCACGGCGTCGAGTGGCGCACCCGCAGAGAGCTGACCCGGGAGCGGATCGCGCTGATGCGCGCCCTGTGGGCGGCCGAACCGACCGCCCACGAAGGCGAGTTCGGGCAGTCCGTGCGCGCCAGTCTCGCCTTCCCCAAGCCGGTGCGCGACGGCGCGCCCCGCATCCTCGTCGGCGGCGCCGCGGGCCCGAAGCTCTTCGACCACATCTGCGCGTACTCCGACGGCTGGATGCCCATCGGGGGCGGCGGCCTCAGCAGCACCCTGCCCGGACTGCGCACGGCCTGGGCGGCGGCGGGCCGCGACCCGGGCGGCCTCCAGGTCGTGCCGTACGCGGTCCTGCCGACACCCGGCAAGCTCGCGCACTACGCGGACCAGGGCGTCGAGGAGGTCGTGCTGCAACTGCCGCCGGGCGACGAGACGACGGTCCTCAAGGTCCTCGACGACTACGACCAGTACCTATGAGACTCCGGGGGCGATCGGTGCGGGGCGTCCGGGCGCCCTCGAACCGTGCCGGATCCGCTCGTATGCTCGCGTCATGAGTGATCCGGACGCCGTACCCCAGACGCAGGCAGAACGACCCACCGCCAACGCGATGCGCCGCGCGCTCAAACGGGCCGGCAACGGTGTCGCCCTCGACGTCACCGAGGCCGCCGTCCTGCTCCAGGCGCGCGGCGACGACCTGGCGGACCTCACGGCCTCCGCGGCCCGGGTGCGCGACGCGGGCCTGGACGCCGCCGGACGGCCGGGCGTCATCACGTACTCCAAGAGCGTCTTCGTCCCGCTCACCCGGCTGTGCCGCGACAAGTGCCACTACTGCACGTTCGTCACCGTCCCCGGCAAGCTGCGGCGCGCCGGGCACGGGATGTTCATGTCGCCGGACGAGGTCCTCGACATCGCGCGCAAGGGCGCCGAACTCGGCTGCAAGGAAGCCCTGATCACCCTCGGCGACAAGCCCGAGGACCGCTGGCCCGAGGCCCGCGAGTGGCTCGACGCGCACGGCTACGACGACACCATCGCCTACGTACGCGCCATATCGATCCGCATCCTGGAGGAGACGGGCCTGCTCCCGCACCTCAACCCCGGGGTGCTGTCCTGGACCGACTTCCAGCGGCTCAAGCCCGTCGCGCCCAGCATGGGCATGATGCTGGAGACCACCGCCGAGCGCCTGTGGTCCGAGCCCGGCATGCCGCACTACGGCTCCCCGGACAAGGAACCGGCCGTGCGGCTGCGGGTCCTTGAGGACGCCGGCCGCTCGTCCGTCCCGTTCACCAGCGGGCTGCTCATCGGGATCGGCGAGACGTACGAGGAGCGCGCCGAGTCCCTGTTCGCGCTGCGCCGCGTCGCCCGCTCGTACCACGGCGTCCAGGAACTGATCATCCAGAACTTCCGCGCCAAGCCGGACACGGCGATGCGCGGCATGCCCGACGCCGAGCTCGACGACCTCGTCGCCACCGTCGCCGTCGCCCGGCACATCATGGGCCCCTCGGGCAATCTCCAGGCCCCGCCGAACCTGGTCGACGGCGAGTACAAGCGCCTCATCGGCGCCGGCATCGACGACTGGGGCGGTGTGTCCCCGGTGACCATCGACCACGTCAACCCCGAGAAGCCCTGGCCGCAGCTGGACGAGCTGGCCGCGCGGTCCCGGGACGCGGGCTTCGAGCTGCGCGAACGGCTGTGTGTGTACCCGGAGTTCGTCACGCGCGGCGAACCCTGGCTCGACCCGCGCCTGCTGCCCCACGTACGCGCCCTCGCCGACCCGGCCACGGGCCTCGCCGTCGCCGACGCGCCCGTCGTGGGCCGCCCCTGGCAGGAGCCCGACGAGGGCTACGTCGCCGCTTCCGGCCGCACCGACCTGCACCGCACCATCGACACCGAGGGCCGCACCGGCGACCGCCGCGAGGACTTCGACGTCGTGTACGGCGACTGGGAGGCACTGCGCGAGCAGGCCGCTCCCGGCATGGTGCCGTCGCGGATCGACGCGGACGTACGGGAGGCGCTGGCGGTCGCGGCCGACGACCCCACCCGGCTCACCGACGACCAGGCCCTGGCGCTGCTGCACGCGGACGGTCCGGCGCTGGACGCCCTCTGCCGGATCGCGGACGACATCCGCACGACGGTGAACGGCGACGACGTCACGTACATCGTCACCAGGAACATCAACTTCACCAACGTCTGCTACACCGGCTGCCGCTTCTGCGCGTTCGCCCAGCGCCGCACCGACGCCGACGCGTACACCCTCTCCCTCGACCAGGTCGCCGACCGCGCCCAGCAGGCCTGGGACGTGGGCGCGGTCGAGGTCTGCATGCAGGGCGGCATCCACCCGGACCTGCCCGGCACCGCGTACTTCGACATCGCGAAGGCGGTGAAGGAGCGGGTGCCCGGCATGCACGTCCACGCCTTCTCCCCGATGGAGGTCGTGAACGGCGCGACCCGCACCGGGATGTCCATCCGCGAGTGGCTGACCGCCGCCAAGGAGGCGGGTCTCGACTCGATCCCCGGCACGGCCGCCGAGATCCTCGACGACGAGGTCCGCTGGATCCTCACCAAGGGCAAGCTGCCCACGGCGACCTGGATCGAGGTCATCAAGACGGCGCACGAGCTGGGCATCCGGTCGAGCTCGACCATGATGTACGGGCATGTGGACCAGCCCCGCCACTGGCTCGGCCACCTGCGGACCCTCGCCGGGATCCAGCAGGAGACGGGCGGCTTCACGGAGTTCGTGACGCTGCCCTTCATCCACACGAACGCCCCGGTCTACCTGGCGGGCATCGCCCGCCCCGGCCCGACCACCCGCGACAACCGGGCGGTCACGGCGATGGCCCGGATCCTCCTCCACCCGCACATCCCCAACATCCAGACCAGCTGGGTGAAGCTGGGCACGGAGGGCGCCGCCGAGATGCTGCGATCCGGCGCCAACGACCTCGGCGGCACGCTGATGGAGGAGACCATCTCCCGGATGGCGGGCTCCTCGTACGGCTCCTACAAGTCGGTCAAGGACCTGGTGGCCGTCGCGGAGGCGGCGGGCCGCCCGGCGAAACCCCGCACGACGCTGTACGGGGCCGTCCCGGAGGAGCGGGTGCGGGCCGCCGCCGCGTCCGACGGGCACCTGCCGGAGCTGCTGCCGGTGCTCGGGGACTGACCCCGGCCGGGACCGGGGCCGGGGCGTCAGCGTCCCAGGTCCCGGCCCAACTGGGCCTCGCTCTCAGGCACCTTGACCGTGGCGGGCCCGAACGACGTGATGCCCTCGACGGTGAGACCGCCCGTCGCGCCGCGCAGCACCCAGGCGGCGCCCGAGTCCCGGTACGTCCCGTCCTCCAGCGGCGCGGCGGCGGTCAGATCGGCGCGGCCGTCACCGTCGACGTCGGACAGCAGCACCTGCAGCCCGAACGCGTCGCCCTTCTCGCTCGCGCCGGGCACCCCCGCCGTCGACTGGTGGAAGGCCTGCGCCCCGGTGCCGCTCAGTCCGGCCCTGCCGCCCTTGAGGAGGACCACGGCGCCCGCGTCCGCGACCGTCCCGATGGCCTCGCCCGGCACGCCGACGGCGATGTCGGCGTACCCGTCGCCGTTCACGTCACCGGCGGCGATGTCCGTCCCGAACTGGTCGCCGCTCTCGCCGGTGCCCGGCACACCGCTCGTCTCCTGGGTGATCGTCTTCGTCCGCGTGGTGGAGGGCCCGGCCGCGGACCCGTACAGCACCCGCACGGTGCCCTTCTCGTAGGCGATGTCCTCGTAGTTGTCGCCGATGTCGTGCACGACGAGGTCGCCGTACCCGTCCCCGTCCACGTCGGCGACAGCCCCCGCGAGGCTGGAGGTGAGGGCGGTGGCGGTGTGGCCGACACCGTCCTTCCCGCCCTTCCAGAACTTGCTGCCGTACGCCGACTCCTCGAAGCCGTGACTGGTCACGATGTCGTCGGCGCCGTCACCCGTGACGTCTCCGACGACGAAGTCGTGCGGCCCGAACGTCTGGCCGGTCACGATGGTGTCGGTGCGCGCGGCGGCCCCGGTCGCCCGGTCGAAGGGCCCGTACGAGACGGTCATCCCGGCGTCGTCGTCGTCCGGGTCGTCGCTGCGCGGGTAGTCGTCGGTGACCAGGTCGCGGTGGCCGTCCCCGTCGAAGTCGCCGACGGAGAAGAGCCCGGAGCCGCCCGGCAGGCCGACACTCCCGGCACCGCTCAGGCCCGTCGCGGACCCCCACAGCACCACGGGGTGCGAGCCGTTCACCGTGCCGACCACGAGATCGGTGAACCCGTCCCCGTCGAGATCACCGGTGGCGACCCGCTCCCCGAAGTACTCCCCGCCGGTCGCCGCCCCCGGCACCCCGGCCGACGCCCGCGTGACCGACAGGGCGTGCGCTACATCGGCCCCGCCCTTGCCCCCGTACACGACCGAGACGGCCCCGGCGGCCTGCTTCCCGCCCACCGTGCTCCCCGGCGCGCCGAGCGCGAGGTCCGCGTACCCGTCGTGGTTGAAGTCGGTGACGGGGGCGCGGGGCGGCACGGGAGCGGCGGCGGCCGACGTGACCGTCAGGGCGGACGTGGCGGTGAGTGCTGCGGTGACGGTCAGGGCGATGACGATGCTGCGGCGCACGGGGGCTCCCGGGTGTCCAGTGGGGGGATCTCAGGCTACGGAGAGGTACACAGGGGAGACGTGTGACGGGGGCGAAGCGTTGTACGGCGCCGCCGGCCGGTTCCGTCCCGCCCGTCTCCGTCTCCGTGTGCTCTCACGTGTCAGTGCCTGCTGTTAACCTCCTGCGACCCGTGTGCAGAGCGGGACGACAGGGGAGGGGCCAACATGCCACGTAGTAAGAGGACTTGGAGCAGACTCAGACGGGCGGCCGTCGTGTGCTCGGCGACAGTGACGGTCGTCGCGGCACCGTCGGCGGCCCTGGCGGCGGACAACCTGCCGCCGCTGCGGCCGCTCGTCCAGGATCTGGGGACCGGGGGGAAGGCGTGTGCGGCGGGGGAGGGGCGGCCGTACGTCTCGGGACCGCCACGACTGACCGCCGTGCTCCACGACCCCGAAGGCGACAACCAGCCCGCCGAGGCCAACCTCGTACAGGGCGAGTTCGAGGCGTGGTGGACGGATGCCGACGGCGCGGAGCAGCGCCGGACCCACACCTCGTACATGTCGCTGTCGGGCAGTTCGCAGTACTGGCAGCTGCCCGACGAGGTGCCGCCGAACACCGTCGTGTCGTGGCGGGTCCGCGCGAACGACGGCAAGGCGGCCTCCGCGTGGAGCTCCGAGGACGGCGGCTCCGTCTGTGAGTTCGTGTACGACGACGAGAGCCCGCAGAAGCCGGTCGTGTCCTCGACGGACTTCCCCGAGGACAGCTGGACCGCGCGCGTCGGGGAGTACGGCACCTTCACGGTGGACTCGGCCTCGGACGACGTCGTCGAGTACCGCTACTCGTACATCGGCGGTCCCTACGCGACCGCGTCGCCGAAGGTGCCCGGTGGGCCGGTCGACATCCGGTACCTGCCGGTGGAGAGGGGCCCGGAGACGCTGAGTGTTCAGGCCGTCGACCGGTCGGGCCGCATCAGCGGCCGCGTGGACCACTCCTTCTTCGTCGTCGCGGGCCGTGCGCCCGTCGCCCACTGGAATCTCGCCGATCCGGCGGGCACGGAGTCGGCCGCCGCCGAGACGGGTCCCGCCGCACGCGCCGGCACCGGCGTGACCTTCGGCGCGGCGGCCCCGGGCGGTACCGGTCTGACCGCCACCGCGAGCCTGGACGGCACGGGACACGGCTTCCTGTCCCCGGGCACGGCCGTGACCGACACGCGGCGGACGTTCGCGGTGGGCGGCTGGGTGCGCCCTGCCGCCACGGACGGGGTGCGGACCGTGGCGAGCCAGGACGCCGACGGGGCCCCGGGCTTCACCCTCGGGCTGCGGCCCGGTGACGGCTCCACGCCGGTGTGGTCCTTCCGGATCGGCGGCGCGCAGGTCTCCGGCGGCACTCCCGAGGCGGGCGAGTGGGCCCATGTCTTCGGCCTCTACGACAGTGAGACGGGGCTCGCCGCGCTGTATGTGAACGGCCACGAGGTCGGTACCCGTCAGAAGGCGACACCGGCCGAGGCCACGGGCGCCTTCCAGATCGGGCGGGCCCGCGGCGCCGCGGGATACCGCGACCGCTGGCAGGGCGAGGTGGGTGACGTACGGGTCCACGACCGTGTGGTCACCCCCGGCGAAGTGGCGGAACTGGGTGCCCGCAAGCCCGAACTGAAGGGGCACTGGTCCCTGGAGGACGCGGACGGCGGGGTGAGCCCCGAACTGTACGGTGGCGCGCCGCTGAAGCTGTCCGGCGGCGCGACGATCCGTCGCACCGAGGAGGACGACTGCCCGGTGAACCCGGACTGCACCCCGGTGACCGACTATCCGCTCGTGGGCGACGGAGATCTGGCTCTGGACGGGACAACCGCGCACGCGGCCACGGACCAGCCCGTCGTGGACACGGGCGACAGCTTCACCATCGGCGTGGTGGTCCGCCTCGCGGACACCGATCCCGACCACCCGATGACAGTGCTCTCCCAGGGCGGCGAGAACACGGACGCGTTCAAGGTGCGCTACGTCCCCACGAGCCACACATGGCAGTTGATCGTGACCAGCGCCGATGAGGCCGGGGCAGCGGAGACCGTCGTCGGGAAGCAAGCCGTCGCGGACGGCGGTGAGGGCCGGGGCCAACGGCTGGCGGTCGTGTACGACGACGCGACCGACCAGATCAAGCTCTACGTGGACGGCTACACGAACTCCGAGGCGACCGCGTCCTTCCACGGCGCGTGGCACAGCAGCGGTGGGCTGCAAGTGGGACGGGGGCATGTCGACGGCGCCTGGGGCGAGTACCTGCGCGGTGTGGTCGACGAGGTGCACGCCTTCTCCGGAGCGCTGGACGATTCCGACATCGGCCCTCTCGGCTACGGCACCGAACCCTGCCTCTGCTGAGGACGGGTTGAAGGGCGGACGTACCGGTCGTGGTGCGTCCGCCCGGCCTCAGCTGTGGTCGACGAAGGAGACGAAGGCCTTCCAGGAGGCGGCGGGGACGGCGAACCGGCCGTCTTCCGGGCGCTTGGAGTCGCGTACGTGGACGGTGCCGGGGGAGGTGGCGACCTCGACGCAGTCCGAGCCGGCCTCGTTGCTGCTGTAGCTGCTCTTGAACCACTCCAGCGTGGAGTCGGTGCTGATCATGTCTCTCCCAGCAGTTTTTCGATGAACGCGAGGGACTCTCCTGGCCGGAGAGCCTCCGCTCGGATGTTCCCATACTGCATCTCGAGCGACTGCACCTCTTTGGGGGCGGAGAAGAACCGCGTGAAGTGCTGGACTTCCGTATAGCCCAGCGTCGTCCCGTTCCTGAGTTTGAACACCCGAAGGGAACCGCCGAGTCCCGGGTGGTTCTCGGTGTCCGTCGGCATCACCTGAATCGTGATGTTCGTCAACTGGCCCACGCGCAGCAGGTGTTCCAGCTGGCGGCGCTGCACCATCCGTCCGCCTACCGGCCGCTGAAGTGTCACCTCCTCCAGGACGAAGCTCATAACGGGCGAAGGGTGTGCGGCGTCGATGATCTCCCGCCGCGCCATGCGAGCCGTGACCTCTCGCTCGACGATCTCCTCGGTGTACACCGGTCGCCGCATCCGGAAGATCGTCCGCATGTACTCCTCGGTCTGCAGCAGCGCGTGGATGTTGTGCGTGTAGTACGCGCCCATCTCGACGGACTCGGCCTCCACCTTGGCCAGGTCGCGGAGGTTCTTGGGGTACTGGGCCTCTTCGACGTCCTTCCTCATGGCCGTCAAATGGCCACCGGCTCGCAGTAGTTCATCCGCCCGCTCAAGGAATTCGGGCTTGGGGACCCGTCGCCCCCGCTCCAGCGCCGAGATCGTCTCCTCGCTGTACCCGAGTGCCGCGCCCAGTTCCGCCTGGGTCAGCTGGGCGCTCTCCCGCCACAGCTTGATCTGTCGCCCAACCGCCTTGAGCATGGCGATGGACTCGTCGTCGTCGATCGTCGCCACAGGTCCGACACCTCTCGCGCGTACACCCCGGACAGCCCGGCGCGACACCCGGACCATCACGTTCCGTACGGGCGGCACCTCTGTTCAAGAGAAACACGCGTGACCACGCTGAGTGACATGAACGAGAAATTCACCGTGCTGCTGTCGTCCGCGCCGCGTGGCGCCCGCCTTGCCCGACTCCTCACAGAGCGCCAACTCGCCGAGTGGAAACAGGAGTCGGCCGAGGCGGAACACGTCGTCGCCGAGCTGGCCGCCAACGCTGTGCGTCACGGCAGAGTCCCCGGCCGTGACTTCCGCCTGACGCTCACCCTCGACGCGGCGCGCACGCTGCGTATCGAAGTCACCGACGCGCGGGCCGACCGGATCCCGCGGATCCGCGTCGCGGACGCAGAAGGGGGACGCGGCCTGATGATCGTCGCGTCGTACGCGAATCGCTGGGGCGTGACCAGCGACGAAGCGACCGCGCCCCACAAGACCGTCTGGGCCGAACTCCACGTCCCGGAACCCGAGTCGGCGTGATCCGGTGATCCGGGACGCTAACCACCAAAGGAACCAGGGAAAGAAAAACCAACCCCCCCCTCACCACACCCCGGCGGCAACCCCCAGGGCTGCGTCACCCGTGCGAGTGGCGAACGCCAACTCGGCTGGCGTGCAGGACAGTTCGTGGTGCAACCTCTGCCGCATATGCAAAACGGCCCCCGCCGGGACTGGCATCCCGGACGAGGGCCTGACCACCAAGGAAGAGAGACCTTCCCGATGTCTAGGTATCAGCCTAGCGCGCATGCGCGCGCCCATTCCGGCCGTTCGGCCACTCCGTCACCTGGTCTCCGCCAGCGCCGGGAGCGTCACATGGAACAGTTCACGGTCATCGGGCATCACCTGGCCCAGCACGCCGACCTCTCCCTCACCGCGATCGGCCTCGCCACGCACATCCAGTCGCTGCCCGAGGGATCGAAGGTCGGCATCAAGGATCTCGCGGCGAAGTTCCCCGAGGGGGAGGTCCGGGTCGCCGCCGCGTTGCGGGAGTTGGAGGAGCACGGCTACCTGGAGCGGGTCAAGGAGCGGCTGCCGTCCGGGCGGATCATCACGCGGACCACCTCGTACAACAAGCCTCCGCACCTGCGCGGCCAGGACGAACAGCTGCCGCCGCCCGAGCCCCACCCTGCCGAAGCGCCCCGCGCCGAGCCGCAACCCCGCGCGCCGCGCCCGCAGCGCCGACGCCTGCGCACCCCGCAGCCCGACCCGCAGGACCCCGACCCCGAGCCGCTCCGCACCGCGGCCGCCGACCTCCTCGCGGGCCTGCGCACCCACGACTCCCGCCTCTTCCTCACCGAACAGGACGTACGCCGTCTCGCTCCCGCCGCCGCTGCCTGGCTGGAGCGGGGCATGGCCCCCATCGACGTACAGCGCGCCCTGGCGGCCGGACTGCCCGCCGAGCCCGTCGTCCGCCCGGCCTCGCTCGTGGCCTTCCGCCTCAAGAACTTCCTGCCACCCGCGCTCCCGCCCGCGCCACACGTCCCCCGCCCGCTGCCGCTCCAGAACTGCGACGGCTGCGACCGGGCGTTCCGGGCGGCAGGGCCCGGGGAGTGCAGGGACTGCTCAGCGGCAGCGATGGTGACAGCCGCGTGAGAAGTTCTCGCGTCCGCTGTCACAGTCGCGCGTCGCGCTGTGTCCAACCCGAGTGAAGGCCCGGAGGAACCGGGCTCGATCCGCCGGAGGGCACGCTCATGTCGATCAGTACTGGCACCCGCACGCACGCCACCCCCGTCCTCGACTCGTTCATGACCCACCAGGAGACCGGGCCGGGGAGCGGCTCGGGTGACGGGCCCGCCGTCGTCTTCCTGCACGGCAACCCCACCTCCTCCTACCTGTGGCGGGGCGTCGTCCCGTACGTCGCGGAGCAGGCCCGCGTCCTCGCCCCCGATCTCATCGGCATGGGCGCCTCCGGCAAGCCCGACATCGGCTACCGGTTCGCCGACCACGCCCGCTATCTCGACGCCTGGCTCGACGCGGTCGGGCTCGACGAGGCGGTGTTCGTCGGGCACGACTGGGGCGGCGCCCTCGCGATGGACTTCGCGGCGCGGCACCCCGGCCGGGTGCGGGGGCTCGCCCTCGTCGAGACCTTCCTCAGGCCCTTGACGTGGGCCGAACTGCCGTCGCTCGGGCAGGAGTTGTTCCGCGGGTTCCGTACGCCCGGCAAGGGTGAGGAGATGGTCCTGCGGGACAACATGTTCATCGAGTTCAACCTCCCGCACGGCATCGCCCACCTGTCGCCCGAGGACCACGACGTGTACCGCGCGCCGTATCCGACCGAGGCCTCGCGCAAGCCGCTCCTCGTGTGGCCCCGGGAGATCCCCTTCGACGGCGAACCCGCCGATGTGCACGCGCGCATGGTGGCGTACGGGCAGTGGCTGTCGTCCCCGGAGTCGGCCGCCGTGCCGAAGCTGGTCATGCATGTCGACGACGGTCTGGGCATGGGTTCGGCGGGGGTCGTGGCCTGGGCCCGGGAGACCTTCACCAGCGTCGAGACGGCGAACATCGGCGCCGCCGGGCACCACGCACCGGAGGACCAGCCGGACGCGATCGGCACCGCCGTCTCCGACTGGCTGCGCCGGCACGCCGACGTGCTCACAATGTCCGTATGAGCGACGACCCCGCGCGCAGCACGGTGACCGACCCGGAACTCCTGGCCGAGGAGCGGGAGTTGGTGGAGCGCGCCGTCGGCGGTGACAAGGCCGCGCTGGAGGACGTCGTGCGCCGCGTCCAGGACCCCCTCTACCGGCTGGCCCTGCGGATGACGTGGCGGCCCGCCGACGCCGAGGACGCGGCCCAGGAGATCCTGATCCGCGTGGTGACCGGGCTCGCCACCTGGCGGGCCGAGGCGCGGCTGCTCACCTGGGCGTACCGCGTCGGCGTCAACCACCTGCTGAACCTGCGGCGCCGCACCCCGCAGGAGGCGGCGGGGCTGAGCCTGGACGCGTTCGGCGAGGACCTGGTCGCCGGGCTCGCGGCGAGCGACTACGTGGGCCCCGACGCCGAGCTGCTCGCGCGTGAGGTGCGGCTGACCTGCACCCAGGCCATGCTCCAGTGCCTGGAGCGCGGCGAACGCGTCGCCTTCGTCCTCGCCGAGGTCTTCGGCCTCGCGTCGGCCGACGCCGCCTGGATCCTGGACGTCTCACCCGCCGCGTACCGCAAGCGACTTGAACGCGCCCGCACGCGCCTGCGCTCCTTCATGGACGCCACGTGCGGGCTCGTCGACCCGGCCGCGCCGTGCCGCTGCGCGCGCCGGGTGGCGCCCGCGGTGGCGGCGGGCCGCGTCGACCCGCGCCGCCCCGCCCTCGCGACCCACCCGGTCAGCCCGGGCGGCCGCGACCTGGCCCGGGCCTCGGCGCAGATGGGCCGGCTGCACGACGCGGCGACGGTGCTCCGCTCCCACCCGGACTACGCGGCGCCCCGGGCCCGGACGGAGGCGGTGCTGAGCCTGCTGGATTCCGGGCGGTTCCCCCTGCTCTCGGACGGCCGGTAGGCGGGACGGCGCCCGTCCGGCCGTCACGGGGCTCCGCTCCTCGAGCGCCGGAGGAGCGTGGTCTCATCCGACCAGCAACTTTTCACGCAGCTGCCGGAGGTGACGTGCGTCGAGCCCGAGCGCCCGCTTCTCGTACGCGCGGAACGAGCCGAACTTCTCCTCGACCTCGTCGAAGCCGGAGTTCAGGTACTCGGCGCGCACGTCGAGCATCGGCTTGTAGACCTTCGCCTGCTCCGGCGGCATCGCGGCGAGCGCCGCCGCGTTGGCCTCGGCCCGGTAGTCGTTCGAGGCGAGGTAGTCGGCCGTCACCGTCTCGCGGGGCACTCCGAGGGCGGTGAGGAGCGCGGCGCCCGCCCAGCCGGTGCGGTCCTTGCCCGCGGTGCAGTGGAACAGGTCGCCGCCGCCGTCCACGATGCCCGCCATGACGGTGCGGTAGGCCGCCTTGGCGGTGCCGGAGCTGACCATGGACTTCTCGCCCTGGACCATCATCTCGGCGGCCGCGGCCTCGGAGGCCGGCAGCTGGAAGACCGGGCTGTCGTCACCGAGGACGTTCGCGACGACGTACGAGGTGCCGGCGGGGACGCGGTCGGGCGCGGAGTTGCGCTCGCCGGTGGTGCGCAGGTCGTAGTCCGTGCCGATGCCGAGCCGCTTCAGCGTGGCGAGGTCGGCGGCGGTCAGCTTGTCGAGGGCGTCCGAGCGGTAGACCTCGCCCATCTTCACCCAGTGGCCGTCGGCGGTCCGGTAGCCGCCCGCGTCACGGAAGTTGACCGCGCCGTCCAGCTTGACGAGCCGGTCCGCGAGGTGGAGGCCGCGGCCGTGGTCGGGCACCAGGTCGAACCACTGGCGGTCGACGTCCGCCGGCAGACCGGTGACGGTGACCCGGCCGGTCGAGCCGCCGCGCGCCACGGTACGGCCGCCCGCCTCGACGGCGACGTGCCGCACACCCGGCGCCGTCCAGGTGATCTCGTACGTTCCCGGGGTCGCCGCCGCGGTCACGGTGGCCTGCGTGAACGGAATGCGGGCGGGGGCGTGCCCGGCGGAGCGGTGCCCGGCGTGCGCGGAGGCGGCGGGGGCGGCGAGGCCGACGAGGAGCGCGGCGGCCGACAGGGCGCAGAGCGAGGGAGCGGTGGCCCTGACACGAGTCATGTGCGTCATGGGGCGGATGTTTCGGGCCCCCGGGGAGCGGGACGCGACGGGGCGGTGAACAGCGGGCGAACCCGGGCGGAGCACCCGGGTGCGCGGGGCGCGTACGCCTTCGCGAATTGGGCAAATCCAGTCCGAAGCGACCTCAAGGGCGTCTCTTCGCATACCCGTTGAGGTCGCATGAGTCGCGCAAGCGAACGTTCTCGGTCGTGCTCGGTCGATTACAGTGCTGCCAGTCGGAGGGGAGGAGATCCCATGGGCGCACCGGTTGCCGCCGCGGCGGTCTGGGGCCGCGCCGAGCAGCAGGACTTCCGCAGCCGGGTGCGCGGCACGCTGCTCGGCAGCGCGCTGGGCGACACCCTCGGCGCCCCGCTCAGCGACCTCACGCTCGACGGGATCAGGGAGGCGCAGGGCCCCGACGGCCCGGCCCGGCTCCTGCCCGCGTACGGCCGTACCGGAGCGGTGACGGCGGCGACGCAGCTCGCGCTGTTCACCGTCGACGGCCTCATCCGCGCCCAGGTGCGCCGCGACACCGGAGCCTGGCACCCGCCGACCGATGTGCACCGGGCCTATCTGCGGTGGGCCGCGACCCAGCGCGACTGGGGGCCCGACGAGCGCCGCAAGGAGGACGGCTGGCTGGCCCGCGAGGAGTGGCTGTACTCCCGGCGCGGCGCGTCCCAGGCCTGTCTGCTCGGACTCGGCAACGACGTCATGGGCACCCTCGACAAACCCAAGAACCCGGACGCGGCGGGCCCGGAGGCGGTGACGCGCTCCGCGCCGTTCGGGCTCCTCGTCGGCTGGGAGCCGCAGCTCGTGCTCCAGCTGGCCGTCGAGTGCGCCGTCCAGACCCATGGCGCGCCCGAGGCCTATCTGGCCGCGGGCGCGTACGCCGTCATCGTGCACGCGCTGGCGCGCGGGGAGTCGCTGGACGCGGCCGTGCAGCGCACCCTGGTGCTGCTCGCGGCGCGGCCCGGGCACCCGCCGGTCGTGGGCGCGCTCAAGCACGCGGTCGGCGCCGTGCGCCAGGGCATGCCGAGCGCGGCGCGGGTCGGTGAACTGGTCGGCGACGGCGACGCCGTGGGCGCCCTCGCGGCCGCCGTGTACTGCACCCTGGTCGGTGAGGACATCCGGCACGGGCTGGGCCTCGCCGTCCAGCACGACGGCCCCTCGGCCCAGGTCGGCGCGTTGTGCGGCGGCCTGCTCGGCGCGCTGCACGGCGAGACGGCGCTGCCGCCCGCGTGGGTGGCCGAGCTGGAGGGCCGGGCCACGATCCTGGAGCTCGCGGACGACTTCGCCATGGAGATGACCCAGGGCGCGGCGCTGCACGGGCCGGGGGCCGCGTCGCCGGGCTGGCTGGCCAGATACCCGCGGGCCTGAACCACAGGGCAGCACGAGGGCCCGCGACCGGTCTCCCGGCCGCGGGCCCTCGTCGCGCACGGCCCGCTACAGCCGCTGCACGTCGTCCTGCGCGCCCGCAGGCGCCGGCACCGCGGCCGCGCCCGCCGTACCGGGACCGTCGTCGTCGGTGTTGATGCGCTCGATGATCGCGTCCCGCTCGGGGGTGTCCTCCGGCTTGACGAAGCCGATGACGATGTAGAGGACGAGCGAGACGGCCAGCGGGATCGACACCTGGTACTGGAGCGGGACGCCGCCCTCGACGTTCCAGTTGATCGGGTAGTTGACCAGCCAGAAGGCGACCAGGCCCAGCGCCCAGCTGGTGAGCGCCGCGGTCGGTCCCGACCTGCGGAACGGGCGGAGCAGACCCAGCATCATCGGGATCGCGATCGGGCCCATCAGACCCGCGACCCACTTGATGACGACCGTGATGATGTCCTTGAACGTGGGCGAGTTGACCTGCGTGGCGACCGCCATCGACAGCGCGAGGAAGACCACCGTGGTCAGTCGGGCCGCGATCAGTCCGGTCCGCGGGCCCCACTCCTTGGCCTTCGCCGACACCGCCGGCATCACGTCCCGGGTGAAGACGGCCGCGATCGCGTTGGCGTCGGACGAGCACATCGCCATGGTGTGGGAGAAGAAGCCGACGATGACGAGGCCCAGCAGGCCGTGCGGCAGCAGCTGTTCGGTCATCAGGCCGTAGGAGTCGGAGCCGTCCGGCTTCTGGGCGTCGACCAGCAGCGGCGACATCCACATGGGGAAGAACAGGACGACCGGCCACACCAGCCACAGGACCGCCGAGAGGCGGGCCGAGCGCGTGGCCTCGCGGGCGGAGCCGGTGGCCATGTAGCGCTGGGCCTGGTTGAGCATGCCGCCGTTGTACTCGAAGAGCTTGATGAACAGGAACGCGAGCAGGAACACCGCGCCGTACTCACCGACCAGCGGCTTGTCGTGGCCCTGCAGCTCGGGCTGGTTCCAGGCGTCGAGGAAGCCGATGTTCTTGTCGTTGAGCTTGACCACGACCGCGACGAACATCGAGACACCGGCCAGCAGCTGGATGATGAACTGCCCCAGCTCCGTGAGGGCGTCGGCCCACAGACCGCCGATGGTGCAGTAGACGGCGGTGATGGCACCGGTGATGAGAATGCCCTGGTTCAGCGAGATGCCGGTGAACACCGAGAGCAGTGTGGCGATGGCCGCCCACTTCGCCGCCACGTCCACGATCTTCAGCAGCATGCCGGACCAGGCGAGCGCCTGCTGGGTGCCGAGGTTGTACCGGTTCTTCAGGTACTCCAGCGGTGAGGCGACGTGCAGCCGTGAACGCAGCCGGTTGATGCGCGGCGCGAAGAGCTGCGCGCCGATGGCGATGCCGAGCGCGATCGGGAACGACCACGTGACGAACGACGTGATGCCGTACGTGTACGCGATGCCGGCGTAGCCGGTGAACAACACCGCGCTGTAGCCCGACATGTGATGCGAGATGCCGGAGAGCCACCAGGGCATCTTTCCGCCGGCCGTGAAGAAGTCGGAGACGTTGTCCACACGCTTGTGGGACCAGATTCCGATCGCGACCATCACACCGAAGTATCCGATGAGCACGGCCCAGTCGAGACTGTTCATGTGCCCCCTCCAGGGGTCCGCCTTGTGAACGTTGCGGCTCTTCGTCAGTACGTCCGTGTCAGCGGGCGCCCCCGTGCGGGAGTGGGGACTTCGGGGATTGAACCGCCTGTCCGGTGGACCGGTCAAGAGTTCCACGGGTCACGGATGTGAACCGAGATCAGCAAGTCGAACGATTTTGCATTTTCGTTACTGGGCGGGGAGTTGTCGTGAACGTGACGTCGGACACACGATGAGCGGGCACTTCGTCAGTAGCCGCACAGACGCGAACGACCGCACGGGATGCGGGTCCCGTGCGGTCGCGTGCAGCAAGGAGGGGTCGTCACTCCCAGCGCATTCTCAGTACGTCGTCAACGCATCAACTCACCGGCGTTCACCAGCAGTTGCTGGCCGGTGATGGCGCGGGCCCGGTCCGACGCGAGGAAGACCGCGGCGTCCGCCACGTCGCCGTCGGTGGCGAGCTCCGGCAGCGCCATCCGCTCGGTGAGCCGTGCCAGCACCTCGTCCTCCGGCACGTTCTCGGTGTGCGCCGTGAACTGGACGTAGGCCTGAACCGGCGGCCCCCACATCCAGCCCGGCAGCACCGTGTTGACCCTGATCCGGTCCGGCCCGAGCTCCCGCGCCATCGAGTACATCGCACTCGTCAGCGCCCCCTTCGAGGCCGCGTACGCCGCCTGCCACACCTGGGACGGCGCGGCCACCGCCGACTGCGTCCCGATGATGACGACCGAGCCGCCGCGCACCTTCAGGGCGGGCAGGCAGGCCCGGGTCATCCGCAGCGTGCCGAGCAGATTGACGTCGATGACCTGGCTCCAGGTGTCGAAGTCGGCGTCCTCGAGACCTCCGAAGTAGCTGTCCCAGGCGGCGACATGGACCACCGCGTCCACCCCGCCGAACCGCTCGCGCGCCAGCGCCGCCAGGGCCTCGCACTGCACCTCGTCGCCGATGTCGGTCGGCAGGTACGCGGTCCGGGTCCCCTCCGGGTCCAGCTCGGCCGCGGACTTGGCGAGATTGGCCTCCGTGCGCGCCCCGAGCACCGCGTTGCCGCCGTCGCGCACCACGGCCGCCGCCACCTGATGGCCGAGCCCGGCGCCGACCCCCGAGACGATCACGGTCTTTCCGGCGAGCAGCTCACCGTTCCCCATTGGGTGCCTCCCGGCTCTGGCCATCTTTCTGACGGGGCGTCAGAGTATGGGCGTCGGGCGGAGGACGGAAGGGGCTGGGAATGGACACCCACAGCGAGACGTACGCGGAACTGGCGGCCGTCGGCCCGTACGGGGTACGGCCGGGGCACGCCCTGATCACCATGGTCGAACCGCACCCGGGGCACGAGTACGCGTACAACCGCTGGTACGAGGACGACCACTACTACGCCGGCGCGATGGCCATGCCCTGGATGTACGCGGGGCGGCGCTGGGTCGCCACCCGCGACCTGCAGCTCCTGCGCTACCCGGAGAAGTCGGCGGTGGCCGAACCGGTCACGGCGGGCTGCTACCTCTCCACGTACTGGGTCACCGAGGGCCGCTACGACGACCACATGAAGTGGACCGTCGGCATCAACAAGCGGCTGAACCGCGACGGGCGGGTGTACCAGGACCGGACCCACGTCTTCACGGCCTTCCAGGACCACGAGGCGACGGTGTACCGGGACGGCGCCGCCGGGCCGCGCGACTTCCACGCGCTCGACCACCCGTACGCCGGTCTGGTGGTGGAGGTCATCGACGTCGAACCGGCCGAACAGCGCAGCGAGCTGCTGGAGTGGCTGCGCTCGCGTCACCTGCCGAGGGCGCTCGCCGGCTCACCGGCCGCGATGGTCACGATCTTCCGGCCGACGCCGCTGCCCGGCGACAGGATGACGTACGTGAAACAGGTGGAGGGCGTCGACACCCGGCTCACGCTGCTGTGGTTCCTGGAGGAGGATCCGCGCGCGTGCTGGCAGGAGCATTTCGCGGGGCTCGGGGAACAGGTGGCGGGTGCGGGGCTCGGGGCGCGGGTGGAACTCATGGCGCCGTTCGTCCCGACGGTGCCGGGGACCGACCGCTTCGTGGATCAATTGCGCTGAGAAAAATGCCGAGCCCCCTCGGCCGGGACGGCGGGCCAGTCGAGAGGGCTCCCACGTGGTGCTGGTCGTGCTAGTCGTGCTGGTGATGCTGAATGATGCCTGATGGTGCATATGTGATTGTTGTGCCGTTCTTCGTTCAGAACGAACCCGTGCTCACCTCGTGCACGAACGCATTCCAGGTCTCGGGGCCGAAGCCGATCGACGGTCCCTGTGTCACCTTCGAGTCGCGCACGGCGATCGCGTGCAGCTCGGGGGACTTGACCTCTACGCATGCGCCGTTCCCCGTGGAATACGAGGACTTGATCCAGGATTCCGTAGCGCCCTGCTGAATTGCCATGTCTGCTCCGGTCTAGCCAGTGGTCGTATGCATCCCCGCCCCGGGGTCCAGAGCGGTTCTCGCCAACGATGTTGTCCTGATGGCGTGATCGACGCTACTCGCCAACTCGACTGCGTGAAGCGGGCATTCACCCAACCGGATGGCATATTCCATAGGGGTCTTCCATTCCCCCGAGGCGAAGGTGTACCGTGCGGCGCCTTTGCCTCGGAGGCAGGAAAATCGGGGGATCCTGAGCGGAATCTGACCTTCCGGAGTTCGTCGGTACGCGCACTCAGCGCGCGTACTCCTTGGCGATCTCCGAGATGAACTGTCGCGATTGCTCCACATTCAGCGCCTGCGCCCTGAGATGCTCGTACATGACGCTGTACTTCTGGACATCATTGGCTTTCTCCAAGTAGAGATCGCTGGTGACGCCCTCGATGTAGACCACGCTGGAATCCGCCGCGTCGGGGAACTCCAGGATCGCGTACTGCCCGTTGAGCCCCGGATGCGCCCCCATCTCGAAGGGAATCACCTGCACCGTCACATGCGGCAGCTGGGACTGCTCGACCAGGTGCTCCAGCTGCTCCCGCATGACGTTCCGGCCGCCGACGCCGCGGCGCAGCGCCGCCTCGTCGAGCACCGTCCACAGCCGCAGCGGGTTGTCCGGCGCCTGGATCCGCTCCTGGCGGCGCATCCGCACCTGGACCCGCTTCTCGATGTCCTGCGGGGTCGTCTCCGGCAGCGCGCCGTTGATGAGGGCCTCGGCGTAGCCGCGCGTCTGCAGCAGGCCGGGCACGACCTGCGGATCGTAGACGCGCAGGCTCGCCGCGTCGGTCTCCAGACCGATGTAGACGCTGTACGGGATGTCGCCGAAGGAGTGCCACCAGCCCTGCTGGCGCGAGTCCTTGGCCATCTGCATCAGCGAGTCCACGATCCGGTGGTCCTCGACCTCGTACACCCCGCACAGGTCACGGACGTCGCGCTGGCTGATGCTGCGCCGCCCGTTCTCCAGACGGCTGATCTTCGACTGCGACACCAGCAGGCGCTCGGCGACCTCCTCGGCGGTCATGCCCTTGAGCTCGCGGAGCCGACGCAGCTCCTGGCCCAACCGGCGTCGCCTGACGGTGGGATTGACGTTGGACGCCACGGGACGTGCACCTCCGGCTGCGTGCATTTTCATACGTTGCGTATCTGCTGCTCAGCAGATTGCCACTCAGGGGCTCCTACCGCTGGGAAACAGCGGATAAGCGCGGGACACCCAGCGCAAACGCGACCGCGCGGGGCGATGGCCGGGGTCGTCGTCCGGACGTCCGGTCCATCGCCCCGCGCGGTACAGCGGCTCCCGAACCGGGTCTTGGGGACTGCGGTGCGGCGCTGTTGCGGGTGTTCTACGGGTGCTGCCTGTGCTGCGCGTGGTGCGTGTGGTGCTGCTCCTCGTGCCGGTCGCCTAGTGGGCCACGGCACGAGCCATGGGACCGCGGCGCGGCTGCATCGGAACGCCCCTGGCGGGCTCCGGTGCGGGCCTTCCCGCCGGGGCGGCGGGCGAGCGGCGTGGCTGAGCGGCCACCCCGTTCTGGACGTCCATCACCGCGTGCGCGACGAGACCGCCCATCGGATCGTGCCTGATCAGGTCCCGTAGCCGGGAGCGCGAGGACCGTCCCTCGTTGCCCGGGTACAGGTGCTTGCCGAGACCGACCGCATGGGCCAGCGCGGCGAGCGCCGCGGTCCGTGGGTCCGGCGGGACGCCGGTCCGGATCGCTGAATCCAGCCGGGACCTGATCTCCCGGCTGATCGCCGTGTCCGTCGCCTGGTAGCGAGTCGTCGGCAGTACCCCGCACATCTGGCCGGCCACGGCATGCACCATGCCGCACCGCTCCAGGTGCGAGAGGTAGGTCTGGCGCAGCCCGAGACGCGGCCCGCCAATCCAGTGGACTGCCCGTACGGGAGCGCCGCGCCTTCGCAGCAACTCCAACGCGCAGTCCAGAGTCGGATCTCCGGTCGGCCGTGGTGCCACCACGGCGATACGATCCCCGTCTGGGGCTATCCGTCCGGCCAGCGCCAGCTCTACTAGCTGTGCTCCGGCCAGACCTAGGTCGAGCGACTGCGGCTGCGCTGTGGTACCCGTGGCCGGGTCCAGAGCGAGCAGCAGAAGCTCCTCCGGAATTGTTCTGCGGCTCCTGCCCATCCATGCCTCCCCGCGTGGATGAATGACAGGGTGACCCCTCTCACATTGGTCTGTCGAGAGTGCGTGGGGGCTTTGGACGGGAACCGGTAGGTATGTCGTTCTCGTCTACCACGTGGGTTAAGCCCCCACACAGGACACTGGTACATGGTTCGGACAGGGCCGGAGACAGGGACAGACAGGATCTGCCTGTCCGGCACATAGCGGTTAGCGGTCGAGGAGGCATCGGTGGCGGGGACCCCCGACAGGTCGGAAGAGCAGAAGGCGTCGGGTGTTCCGGCACCGGCGGAGGAGCGGGATCCGCGCCTTGCGGTGGCGCGGGAGACTCCGTCGTCGTCCGGTGTGGACCGGGCTACGGCGGTGTTCTCCGTCCGTGACGTCGCCGAGGCGGGCTCCGGTTCCGCGGCGGCGGACGAGCCCGGTGACGCCCGGCTCAGAGCCGCGGTGGCGGCCTGGGTGTCGGGCGGTCCCGGGGACGCGGACGCGGATGCGGGGCCGGGGCGTGACGGTGCGGATGCGAAGGGTGCGGACGTGGAGGTCGGCGGTGCTGCCGGTGCCGGCGGTTCGGGTGCGGGTGTGAAGTCCGGGGGCGCGGCTGGTGCTGACGCCGGGCCGGGCGAGGACGCCGGTGCCGCCGCTGCCGATGCCGAGGACGCCACGGCCGACGCGGCGAAGTCGGCTGGCGACGCCGAGTCGGGTACGGACGCGGAGGCTGCCGCCGAGCCGCGTACGGATGCCGCGTCGGCCGGGGAGGCCGGTTCTGAGTCGGACGCGGCGCCCACCGACGCCGAGCCGCGCTCGGACGCCGACGCCACCCCTGAGCCCGGCGCGGACGCGGAGGCTGCCACAGAGTCGCGTACGGATGCCGCGTCGGCCGGTGAGGCCGGTTCGGGTGCCAAGGCCGTCGCCGGGTCGGAGGACCCCTCCGACGCCGAGGCCGGTGCGAAGCCGGAGGCGGCCCCTGCCGACGCCGAGCCGGAATCGGACGCCGAGGCCGGTGCGGAGTCGCGTACGGATGCCGTGTCCGACGCTGAGGCCGGTTCGGGCGCCAAGACCGGTGCCGAGTCGCAGGCTGCCCCTTCCGACGCCGAGCCGAACGCGGACGCTGAGCCTGGTGCCGGCGAGAAGGCCGCTGCCGAGCCGCGTACGGGCGCCACGTCCGACGCCGAGTCGAAGGCAGCCCCCTCCGACGCCGAGGCGAACGAGGACGCCGAGCCGGGCGCAGGCGCGAAGGCCGACGCCAAGCCGGACACGGACGCCAAGGCCGACCCCAAGCCCGTCGCGGACGCCAAGCCCGGCCCCGGCGCCACGTCCGACGCCAAGCCCGACCCGGACAAGACCCCCGGCGCCACGTCCGACGCCAAGAAGCCCGGCGCTTCCGGTGCGGGGCCCGTCGATCAGCCCACCGCCGTCTTCAAGGCCGTCGCGCCTCCGGTGGACCAGCCGACGACCATGCTCAAGTCGCCGGCCGGGAAGCCGGAGGGCGAGGCCGAGCGGACCAGCAAGTTCGTGCCGCTGAAGCCGCTCGACGACACCGCGGCGCCCGCGACCGACAAGCCCACCGCGGAGCAGCCCGCGCCGGAGCGGACCACGCAGCAGCCGCTGCCGCCGAAGCCGCCGCTGGATCTGCTGGCCGAGCTGACCAACACCCCGCCGCCGCCGGAGACCCGCGTCCGCACCACCGTGCGCCGGGTCAAGGTCTGGACGCCGCTGGTGCTGCTCCTGGTGATCGTCTTTGCGGTCGTACAGGCCGTGCGCCCGCTGCCGACCCCCACGCTCGAGCTCACCGCGCAGGAGACCGTCTCCTTCGAGGGCGGCAAGCCGAACGTGCCGTGGCCCAGCCAGGGCCAGGCGGCCATGGACGTCAACGGCATCGGCACGTTCGGTACGTACGGCGACCAGAAGCCCGTACCGATCGCCAGCATCGCCAAGGTCATGACGGTCTACCTGATCCTGCGCGACCACCCGCTGAAGACCGGCGAGAAGGGTCCGAAGATCCCGGTCGACGCCGCGGCGCAGAAGCACTACGAGACCGGCAAGGCCGAGAACGAGTCGGTGGTGAAGGTCTCCGAGGGGCAGCAGATCTCCGAGTACGAGGCGCTGCAGGCCGTCATGTTGCCGTCCGCGAACAACGTCGCCAAGCTGCTGGCCCGTTGGGACACCGGCAAGAGCTCCGAGGACGAGTTCGTCGCGAAGATGAACAAGACCGCCAAGGAGCTGGGGATGAGCAACACCCACTACACGGACCCCAGCGGCCTCGACAAGACGACCGTCTCCACCGCCCAGGACCTGGTGAAGCTCGGCCGCGCCGCGATGGAGAACCCGGTCTTCAAGGAGATCTCCCGCCAGCCCAGCTACGTGGACCTCAACGGCGACAAGCAGAACAACTTCTTCGGGCTCGTCCCGACCGTCGCCATCGGCATCAAGACCGGCACCACCACCGCGGCGGGCGGCAACATCCTCTTCGCCGCGGAGAAGACGGTCGACGGCAAGAAGCAGACGATCATCGGCGCGGCCCTCGGCCAGTACGGCAAGCCCGGTGTCGCCAACATCGACGAGGTCACCGGCGTCGTCAGCAAGCTGATCGAGTCGGGGCAGAGCGCGCTCACCGCCAAGACCATCGTGAAGAAGGGCGACGTCGTCGGCCGGGTCGACGACGGACTGGGCGGCACCACCCCGGTCGTCGCCACGAAGGACGTCTCGGCCGTCGGCTGGTCCGGCCTGACCGTCAAGCTGCAGCTGGACGAGCAGAAGGGCAAGACGCCACCGCACGCGGCGAAGGCCGGCACCGTGGTCGGCGTGCTGAGCGTCGGCGACGGCAAGAACGACGCCGTCGAGGTCCCCGTGGCACTCCAGAAGGACCTCACCGAGCCCGGCTTCGGCCAGAAGATCAAGCGCGTCGGATGACGGCCGCGCGGGGGGCCGGTCCGCACCGGCCTCCCGCGGCGCCCGGGCCGGGCGCCCGTGCTAGCGTCGCGAGACCGGGGCAGGACCGGGACGTTCCCTCGGTCGCTTACGAGGTACGTACGGGGAGTGTCAGCAGTGACCACAGCGGAGCCGACGCGCGCCGACGACGCGGAGCCGGGTGCCGGACGCGTGCGAATACGGTTCCCTGCCCGGCCGCCCCGCGGCGAGGAGCCGGCCCCCGCCGACACCGGCGGGCGGTCCCGCTGGGCGACCCGCGCCCACCGGCATCCCGTCGTCGTCGCCACCGGTGCCGCCGCACTGCTGCACCTCATCTGGTTCTTCACGTTCGCGAACAGTGGCGGCGACCTCGCGGCGCAGGACGCCTGGGCCGAGTTCGTCGGCCGGCACCCCGACTCCGCGTACAACCTCGCCTGGTACGGCGGCATGCACCCGGTGTCGTACAGCGTGGTGTCGCCGTATCTGATGTCCGTGCTGGGTGTCCGCACGACGATGATGGTCGCGGGCACGCTGTCCGCCGCCCTGCTGACCCTGCTCCTGATCCGCACCCGGGTCGTGGCCAAGCCCCTGTGGCCCGCGCTCGCCGGGGTGTTCGCGCTGCTGTGCAACGCCGCGTCGGGGCGCGTCACCTTCGGGCTCGGCATGATGTTCGGGCTCGCGGCGACCGCGGCCGTGTTCTGCTGGCCGTACCGCTGGCGCTACAAGCGGTGGGCGAAGGCGGCCGTCGCCGCGCCGCTGGCCGGCATCGCGACGGCCTGCTCACCGGTCGCGGGCCTGTTCGTGGGGCTCGTCGCCGTCGCGCTCTTCCTGCAGAAGCGCCGCCCCGGCGCGTACGCGCTCGGCATCGCGCCCGCCGTGGTGGTGGGTCTGTCGGCGTGGCTGTTCCCGTTCTCCGGTACGCAGCCGATGTCCGTGTGGTCGGCGCTGCTGCCGGTCGTGTTCGGCGCCCTGCTGTGCGTCCTGGTCCCCAAGGAGTGGAAGACGGTCCGGATCACCTCCGCCGTCTACACCCTGTCCGTGCTGCTCGTCTGGCTGATCAGCTCGCAGATCGGGTCCAACATCACCCGGCTGCCCATGCTGTTCGCGGGCGTCGCGCTGCTCGCCGCGCTGCCGTTCACCGTGCCGCGTTCGCGCAAGTGGTACGTCGTCGTGGTCGCCTTCGTCGGCCTGAACGCCTGGATCGGTTTCAAGTCGGTCGACGACGTGGTGCGGACGACCCCGGCCGCCTCCTGGGCCCGCGAACTCGCCCCGCTCGTCAATGAACTCCAGGAGGTCGACGCCGTGCGCGGCCGCCTGGAGGTCGTGCCGGCGCGCTCGCACCGCGAGGCCTCCGCGCTCGCCCCGTACGTGAACCTGGCCCGCGGCTGGACCCGGCAGGCCGACATGGAGCTCAACCCCCTCTTCTACGACGACACGCTCAACTCGGCGAACTATCACGAGTGGCTCAAGCGCTGGGCCGTGCACTACGTCGTGCTCCCCAAGGGCGATCCCGACGGGACCGGCGGCGAGCGCGAGCGGGAACTCCTGCGGCGCGGGCTGCCCTACCTCAAGCAGGTCTGGGGCGACGCCAACTGGCAGTTGTTCGCCGTCACCGACCCGACGCCGATGGCCGGGCCGAACGCGACGGTGGTGGCCGCCGAGCAGGCCCAGCTGACGGTCGAGGTCACCAGACCCGGACGCGTCGTGATCCGTATCCCGTACTCGCCGTGGCTGTCCGTCGTCGACTCCGACGGCAAGAGCCTGCAGGCACCGCAGGAGACCGAGGCGTCGAAGGCGGCGCGGCAGAGCGACGACACGCTGCCCAAGCGGTACGAGAACGTGCACGGGTGTCTGCTGGAGACGGCCGAGGACGAGTCCGGGGACAAGTGGACCGAGCTGGTCGCCCCGCGGGCCGGCACGTACCACCTGGCCGCGCCCTACAAGTGGTCGCGCGGAACGCCCTGCCCGGAGGAGCTGAAGTAGGCCGCCCCGCTCCTCAGCGGCAGATGTCCGTGGGCGCGCGGATGCCCTCCGGGGTGGCCGTTCCCGCGATCCGCGTGCGCACCGTGTCCAGCTGGGCCAGCAGCTTGCGCAGCGTCGCGTCGTCCGGCGAGCGGAAGTACTCCAGGACCGCGCGGTAGAACGCGTCGCGCAGTACCGGCGGCATCACGTCCGACGCGTCGAAGCACAGCGTGTTCCCGTCGTCGACGAGATACGACGCGATCTCCTGCGCCGCCGTGGTGTCGTCCGGCCGCGGATCGGAGCCGTCGGGGAAGAATGGGCGCAGCTGCGGGCGGGCCGCCCGCGACCACTGTTCCCGGCCGTCCTCGTCGGTCAGCCGCTTCACCAGCTCCTGCGCGCCGGGGCTGTCGGTGAGCACGGCGGCCATGTCGCCCGACACCTCGAACGTGTTCCGGTACGCGGCCGACCCCTTCAGGAACCGTCGCGCGGGCTCCACCCGGATGTCGTCGCGCGGCGCGTACACGAACCGCACGAACGACCCCTGGTGCTCGTGCGTGCAGCCGGGCAGGGAACCGCCGAGCAGACCGCGCGGGTCCCCGCCCGGCCGCTCGGGGTCGGGGGTGCCCCAGAACGACATGGTCAGGGAGCGTTCCACCGCGCTCCGGGAGCTCGGGCCGCCCTTCTTGAGCAGCTGCGCCCAGGTGGTGAACGCCCGCTTCACCTCGGGGGAGGTGGCCCAGTCGAGCCGCCCGGTCGCCCACTGCGTGTACGTCGCCGGGCCCGCCTGGTGCAGCAGGATGTCCTCGACCCAGTCGGTGCCGGGCCACCCGGACGTGGCCTGCGCCGCCATGCCCACGCACCACTCGGGATCGCTGCCGGAGGTGCCGGACCTGCTCCACACCAGGCTCTTCAGGTCGACCTTGAGCGGCACCCAGTACGTGCGCCGCCTGCCGTCGATCATGAGGGTGGGCGACCAGGGCGGATAGGCGCGTTCGGCGGTGGACGGGTCGAGGGGCTTGAGCTTGTTCCGGACGGCGTACTCGGTGAGTTCGCCGATGCTGTTGAGGATGGCGACGTCGGGCGGCGCGTCGGCGGCGAGCTGTGCGACGAGCGTCTCGCGCAGCGAGCGGGTGCCCTTGTAGACGTACGTGTACCCGGAGCCGCGGGACAGGTCGTGCAGGACGCTCTCGAACGCGGCGCCCTCCGGGCCGGTCCACGGCCCGAGCACGACGACCGGCGTGCCGTCCCCGGACGAGCAGCCACCGCTGAGCGCGGCGAGCACCGACAGGCAGGCCGCGAGAAGGAGGCGCAGGGCTCGTCTCATGTCCCGCCCCCACCGGTGCCGCCGCGGCCCACCACCAGGTACTCCCGCCGGTACGCGTGCAGCGCCCCGCCCATGACCCCGCCGACCACCAGGCCCGCGGGCGCCACCCAGCCGGCGGCCGCCCCGATGTCCCCGAACCGGCCCTGCCGCACGGTCCGTTCCATCCGGGCCGCCGCCGGGCGGATCGCCGTCGGGCCCGGCACGGCCGACGGATCGTCGTCCATGGCGGCCTCCACCCCCGGTGACGCCTGCTCGGCCAGCACCCTCGCGTACGGCACCGCGTCCTGCTGCGCCCGCCACGCCCGCACCCCGTCGGCCACCAGCCACGGCACGACGAGCAGCGGCAGCGCGGCGGCGAGCAGCGGTACGCTCGCCCGGATCCGCATCCGGCGGCGCAGCAGCAGGAGCGTGCGCCACAGGCCCACCGACAGCAGGGTGAAGGACACCAGCGAGACGGCGCCGGCGGCCAGCACGCCGGGCCCGAGCGCGGCGCGGTCGGCCAGGCGGCGCCGCAGGTCGCGTTCGAGGGCGGCGATCCGGTCGACGACGGTCGTGGCGTCGACGCCCCGCACGGCCCCGCACGGCGGGTAGGGCGCGTGCCGGTCGGCGGCCGGTTCGGTCGCGGCGTCCGAGCACAGCATGCTCTGCGCGTACGCGAGTCCGGCCTTGCGCAGCGACCCGTTGCCGACGTTCGTCCTGGCCCAGGCGATCCACTCCTCGTAGCCGTCGATGAGGCCGGAGACGACGTCCAGCTCCTGGCGCTGGGCCTCGCCGAACGCGCCGCCGCGGGACAGCCGGGCGATGTCCTGGGCGGCGGCGCCGGTGCGGGCGGCGTAGCGGGGGCCGAGGCCGGACAGTTCGACGGCGTGCCCCGCGTCGAGGCCGACCTCGGCCTCCCGCTGGGCGATCTGCAGCGAGATCCGCGCGTCGGCCAGGTCGCCGAGGGCCGGGGCGAGCTGGGTGCGGATGTACGTGGAGTCGTCGCGGACGTCCACGTAGGCCCGGCCGAGCGTGCCGAAGGCGACGACCGCGAGCAGCGGCAGCGCGATCAGCCGGTCGCGCAGGTAGGTGCGGTTGCGGGCGCGGCCGGCGGGCGGCCACAGCAGGCGGTGCGCCACGGACACCCAGCGGGGCGCGGGCCGGCGGGACAGCACCCTCATCCGTCCCGCCTCAGCAGCGGCCGGAGCAGGGCGGGCAGGGGGCGCCGCTCGCGGTGGTGGCGCAGGGCCATCGGGCGGACCAAGTAGGCGCGGTCCAGGAGCTGTTCGGCGATCTCGTCGGCGTGCGGCAGGTCCGCCGAGCGGGCGGCCTGCCGGGCGAGGAAGAGATAGAAGCCGGACAGGTCCCGGCCCAGCGCCCGCTCCTGGGCGGGGAACGCGAGCCGGGCCGCGGCGTCCCGCGCCTCGCCGTCGCGGGCGGCCGTCTCGCGGGCCAGCCGCGCGAGGCCGTCCGCGTCGACGGCGCCGTCCGCGACGAGCCGCTGCGCCGCCTCCCACACCTCGGCCTTCATCCGGACCCGGGCCGGTTCGTCGGTGAGGCCGTGCTCGGTGAAGAGCCGGGCGAGCCGGACCAGGGCGGCACCCAGGGTGTCGGTGCCGGTGGCGTACCCGACGGCGATCCGGACCGTCGCGGTGCGCGCGGCGGTGCGGTGCCGGGAGTGCTGCGGCACCGCGTCGAGCGCCTCGATCGCGGCCGCGCAGGCGCGCGGCCCGCCGAGCGCGAGCCGGGTCCGCGCGGCGCCGAACGCGGCGCTGCCCAGCGACGGATTGCGCAGCCGCACCGCCTCGTAGAGCGTGAGCGCCTCGTGGTGCCGGCCGAGCCGCTCGGCGCAGTGGCCGAGGGCGAGCTTCGGCGCGTACTCACCGGGGATCGCCCCGTAGACCTGGTCGAAGTGGTCGCGGGCCGAGGCGACGTCGTCGCGGGCGAGCGAGACGAGGCCGTGGTGCCAGTCGACGCGCCAGTCGTGCCGGGACCGCTCCCGGCCGATGGCGTCTGCGGCGGCCCGCAGCTCCTGCTCGGCGAGCGTCAGGCCGGCGTCGTCCGGATCGGCGCGCAGTGCGACCCGGAGCCTCAACCGGCAGCGCAGCAGGTGCACTTCGGGAGACTCGCGCCAGTCGGCGGTGTTCTGCAGCAGCGCCGCCGGGTCCGCGTCGGCGAGCCGGCTGAGCTCGGCGTGGTGGTCGTCGTGCGGGTCGGGCCGGGGCACCGGCAGCCGGGCCGCGGCGTCGGCGGCGGCCGGCGGTTCGTGCAGCGGGCCCGGCGGGTCCTCGCCGGGCGGGACGGCCCAGCGGGGCAGGGCGGGCGCGGTGCCCAGGCCGCCGTCGAGGGCGTACGGCGACTGCAGGAACAGCGGCGACGGCTCGAAGGTCTCGTCCCGGGTGCGCAGCGAGCGCAACTCCCGCCACACCCCGCGCAGTTGGGCCTCCATCTCGTGGGCGTCGGCGAACCGGTCGGCGGGTGTGGAGCGGGTGGCGCGGCGCAGCACCCGGGCCAGCGACAGCAGGCCGAGGCCGGCGGGCGCGGTCGTGGTGGTCAGCCGGGCGGCGCGGGCGGCGAGCGTGTCGCCCTCGCGCAGCCGGTCGAGCGCGCCGAGCGGCCCGAGATCGCGGGCGTGCTCGCCGAGCCCGCACAGGGTGCGCAGCGTCTCGCCGAGCCCGAACAGGTCGTCCTGCGGCCGGCTCGCGCCGGCCACCTCGTTCGGCCTGAGCCGCACGTTCGGGGCGCGGAACCCGTACGTCGTCAGGCCCGGCGCGCCCGCGGGCCGGATCGAGCCGACGTCCACGACCTTGATGGCGGCACCGTCGTGCATCACGTTCTGCGGCTTCAGGTCCCCGTAGACCAGGGCCCCGGAGCCGGGCCGGGAGTGCAGATGGTCCAGGGCCGACAGGATGCGCACCCCGTACGCCAGCACGAACTCGTGGAAGCGGGCCCCGCCGAACCGCCCCGGGTCGAACCGCGCGAGCGCCCGCACCTCGTCCAGGTTCAGCCCGTCGACGTAGGGCAGGACGAGGAAGTCGCCCACCGTGTCGTGGCTGCCGTAGTTGAAGACCGGGATGATGCCCTCGTGGTTGAGGTCGGCGAACGCCTGCCGCTCCTCCTCCAACGCGCTCTCGGCGAAGGCGACATGGCCGGGCCGCAGGGTCTTGACGGCGACCTCCCGCTCGTCGACCTTCTCGTCACGGGCGAGATACACGTCGCCCATCCCGCCGAGCCCGAGCCGCCGCACCACCCGGTACTGCCCGGCGAGCAGTTCCCCCGCGGCCAGCCCGGCGCGGGTCTCCTCCGGGTCGGGGCCCACCGGGTCGCGGGGCCGGATCTCCGGCAGCGCCGTGACGTCGGGACCTTCCGCGGGCAGCCCGACATCGGCGTCACGCGGCGCGTCGGGCTGCGGCATGACGATCAGTGGCCCCGAGGAGTCCCCCTCCATGCCGACCCAGGATAGGTGCGGGGGACCGGTATCGGCCCCACTGTGACGTGTGCGGATTCATCCACAACATGGGTACAGCAGGCGGGAGTTGGTAAAGAACGCGCCAAGGGGTGAGGGTGATGGCCGAACCGCCGCGCGGGAGCCGGGGAGGCATTCGGGCGAGCCCGGTGACCACCCCGCTCGTGGACCGGCCGGCGGCGAGCCGGGCCGGTGCCTGGATCTGCGCGGCGCCGTCGCGCTGCTGCGGCTGACGGTGTCCCTGCCCGGCTGACGCGTCAGGGCCTGCCCGGCGGACGGGCCCTGAGCGTCTCGGCGCGGTTCACCACTCCGCGAACGAGCCGTCCGTGTGCCGCCAGACCGGGTTGTGCCAGCGGTGGCCGGTCGCCGCGGCCTTGATCACGGCCTGCTCGTCGACCTCGATGCCGAGGCCGGGCGCGGTGAGGCGGGCCATGTGCCCGTCCGTGGTGTCGAAGTCGAAGACGGACGTGTCGACGAGGTAGTCGCCCAGGTCGGAGCCGACGTTGTAGTGGATGCCGAGGCTGGTCTCCTGGATGAACGCGTTCGGGCTCGCGAAGTCCACCTGGAGGCAGGCGGCGAGCGCGATCGGCCCGAGCGGGCAGTGCGGGGCGAGCCCCACCCCGTGCACCTCGGCCTGCGCCGCGATCCGGCGCACCTCGGAGATGCCGCCCGCGTGCGAGAGGTCGGGCTGGGCGAGCGCGATGCCGGACCGCAGCACCTGGTCGAAGTCCCAGCGGGAGTACAGGCGCTCGCCGGTGGCCACCGGGATGCTCGTCGACGCCGTGAACTCGCCGTACTGGGAGGTCAGTTCGGGAAGCAGCGGCTCCTCGATGAACATCGGGCGCAGCGGCTCCAGGGCGCGGGCGAGCTGCTTGGCGAGAGCCGGTGACGTACGGCCGTGGAAGTCGATCGCGACGTCGCCGTCCGGGCCCATGACCTCCCGGACGGAGGCGACGCGCTCGACGACCGCGTCGATCTCGCGCGCCGTCTCCAGGTGCTTGAGGCGCCCGCCGACGTTCATCTTCACGGCCCGGTAGCCCTGTTCGAGCCGTTCCCGCGCGTGCTCGGCGGCCTCGCTCGGGTCGTCGCCGCCGATCCACGAGTACATCCGCATCCGGTCCCGCACGGCGCCGCCCAGCAGGTCGTGCACCGGGACGCCGTGGAACTTGCCCTTGATGTCCCACAGGGCCTGGTCGATGCCGGACACGGCGGACGACAGGACCGGGCCGCCGCGGTAGAAGCCGCCCTTCGTCATGACCTGCCAGTGGTCCTCGATCCGCAGGGGGTCCTTGCCGACGAGATGGTCCGAGAGCTCGTCGACGGCGGCGGCGACGGTGTGGGCGCGCCCCTCGACGACGGGCTCGCCCCAGCCGGTTATCCCCTCGTCGGTCTCGACCTTGAGGAAGAGCCAGCGGGGGGCGACGAGGTAGGTGGTGAGGGCGGTGATCTTCATAGCGGCTCCTAAGGTGAGCCCCTCCGGCGAGTGAGGAGCGGGGTCCGGGACAGAGCCCCGGGTCAGTGCGTCAACAGCGCGGCGAGCAAGGAGAGTTGCGCCGGATCCTCCAGCGCCGACCCGACGGCGACGACCCGGGCCCCCGCCGACAGGTACGCGGCGGCGTTCCCCGCATCGATCCCCCCGGTGGCAACGAACGGCACCTCCGGGAACGGCCCCCGCATGGCCCGGAACCAGTCCACCCCGAGCACGCTCGCCGGGAACGCCTTGAGCCAGGTCAGCCCGAGCGCCCGCGCCGCCTGGACGTCGGTGGCCGTGGCCACCCCGGGCAGATGCGGCAGCCCGGCCGCGAGGCTGGCCCGTGCCACACCGGGATCGAACCCCGGGGCCACCGTGAACGCGGCCCCCGCCGACACCGCCCGCTCCAGCCGCTCGGCCGAGGTCACGGTGCCCGCGCCGACCGGCTTGCCGCGCTCGGCCCCGGCGGCCACGACGGCGGCCAGGACCCGCCCGGCCGCCTCGTCCTGCACCGGGACCTCGACGCAGTCGATGCCCAGGTCCCATGCGCGTACGGCCAGTTCGACGGTCCTGTCGGCCGGCATCCCGCGCAGGATCGCCATCACGGGCGCCCCGGCGAACAGCTCGTCGAAGCCGGGGGTCCCGGCGGTTTCGGGGTTCACGGACGCCATCCCAGCTCCTTGGAGATCGTCTCGGCGGTGGCCACCAGGTCGGGCAGCACATCGGACGCGAGGGCGGCGAGGTCCGCCTTCGCCTTGAGGGCGGTCACGGACACGGCGGCGACGACCTCGCCGCCGCTGTCCCGGACGGGGACCGCGAGGCAGTTCACGTAGTCCTCGTACTCGCCGTCGTCGACGGCCCAGCCGCGCGCCCGCGTCTCGTCGAGGGCCTTGCGGTAGGCGGCCGCGCCGGTGATCGTCGTGCCGGTGTGCGGCGCGAAGTCGCAGTCGGCGAGGAGTCCGTCCGCGCGCTCGCGCGGCAGGTGCGCGAGGATCGCCTTGGCGACCCCGGCGGTGTGCAGCGTCACCGGGCGGCCGATCTGCGAGTAGAGCCGCACCCCGTCGACAGGGTCGACCTTGTCGACGTACACGATCCGGTCGCCCTCCAGCGCGGCGAGATGCACGGTGTGCCCGCACCGCTCGCCCAGGCCGCGCAGGTGCTGGCCCGCGACGTCCTTCAGCCCGAACTGCTCCAGGGCGAGCTGGGCGAGCCCGGCCAGCCGGTGCCCCACCGCGTACCGCCCGTCGGGCAGCCGGCGCGCGAGTCCGCCCTCGGTGAGCGACTCCAGGATGCGCAGCGCCGTCGAGCGGTGCACGCCCAGATGCTCGCCGACCTCGGTCTGGGTGCGGGGTCTGCGGGCGACGAACTCCAGGATGTCGATGGCCCGCCGTACGGTCTGTGACACGGCGTCAGTTCCCCTCTGTGGCCGCCGCTGTGGCGGGTACGTAGTCCTCGATGCTGCGCAGGGTGCGCCCGGCGAGCCGGTGCCCGAGGGCGAGCCGCTCGCGCGCCGGCGCCCCGTGCAGCAGGGCGCTGAGGTATCCGGCGGCGAAGGCGTCCCCGGCGCCGACGGCCTCGACGACGTCCACGGCGGGCGCCGCCACGAACTCCGGTGCCCCCGAGTCGAACTGGGTGGCGCCGACCGGCCCGTCCTTGACGACCAGCGTGCCGCACGGCGCGAGGTGGTCGCGGATGTCCTCGGCGGTCGGGGCGCCCCACAGGGCCTCGCCCTCGTCGCGGCCCACGAGGACGACATCGGCGCGACGGGCCAGACCGAGGAGCTCCTCGGCGGCCTCCTTCGCCGAACTCCACAGTGCGGGGCGGTAGTTCACGTCGAACGACACCAGGGTGCCGGTGGCGGCGGCCCGCTCCATCAGGGTCCGCACGAGCGCGGCGCACCCCTCGGACAGGGCCGGGGTGATCCCGGTCAGGTGCAGCAGCCGGGCGCCGGACAGGTCGACGCGGCCGGCGTCGGCGGGCGACATCCGGGAAGCCGCGGAACCGCCGCGGTAGTAGTGCACGCGGGTGCCGTCGGGGCCCGGGTCCTTGAAGTAGACGCCGGTCGGCGCGTCGGGATCGGCCCGGACACCGCTCACGTCGACGCCCCGCGAGGCGACGGCCGTCACGATCCGCCGCCCGAACGGGTCGTCCCCGACCCGGCTGACCCAGGCGGCCCGGTGGCCGAGGTCCGCGAGGTACTGGGCGACGGTCGACTCGGCGCCCGCGACGGCGAGCCGCAGCTCACGGCTGTGTTCGAGTCCTGCCCCGTCGGCGGGCGTGACCTGCGCCATCGTCTCGCCGAGGCAGACAGCCGTACCGGTCATCACCGCTCCTCACCGCTCCTTCATAGACATCCCATTGACATCCCGCTGGGGCCGTGAAGAACATTAGCAGCTCTTGCGCAACAGGCGTGCATATGTTGCAACAACAGGGGTTCCAGGTCGTCCCAGCCAGCGTGAAAGGGAGTGAGATGAGCCCGAAGGCGAGCGCATCCGCCCACAAGGAGTCCGCCGAGGAGTTCTCCGAGGAGTTCTCCGAGGAGGCCCGCAAGGATTCCCGCGAGGAGTCCGCCCCGCCGAAGGAGATGAGCGCCCGGACGCGGCAGCGCCGCACCGCCGCGGCGAGCGTCGTCGGCTCGATCCTCGAGTGGTACGACTTCTTCCTCTTCGGCGCCTGTGCCGCGCTGGTCTTCAACAAGGTCTTCTTCCCGGACGTCTCCCCGTTCGCGGCGACGCTCGCCTCGTTCGCGACGTTCGGCCTGGGCTTCGCGGTGCGCCCCATCGGCGGCCTCGTCCTCGCCCACCTCGGCGACCGGATCGGCCGCCGCCCCGTCCTGATCCTCACCGTGCTCCTGATGGGCGTCGGCACCCTGGCCATCGGCGTCCTGCCCACGTACCACCAGATCGGCATCTGGGCGCCGGTCCTGCTCGTGCTGTGCCGGATGATGCAGGGCTTCGGCGTCGGCGCCGAACTCGGCGGCGCGTACGTCATGTCGACGGAGGCCGCACAGGACGAGAAGCGCGGGTTCTACGGATCGCTGCCCGGCGCCGGCGAGTTCATCGGCGTCGTCATCGCCTCCGGCGCGGTCGCCGCCGTCTCCACGCTGCCCGAGGACGACTTCCTCGGCTGGGGCTGGCGCATCCCGTTCCTGGCCAGCGCCGTCGTCGTGATCATCGCCCTGCTGATCCGCAACGCGGCACCCGAGACCGAGCAGTTCGAGGCCACCCGCGACAGCGGCAGGCGCGAGAAGCTCCCGGTCCTCGCCGCGGTCAAGGAGCGCCCCAAGGCGATCGCACTGCTCATCGGCTCAGGCTGCGCCACGGCCATCGCCTCGTACGCGATCCAGGGCTATCTGCCCAGCTACCTCACCCACCAGCTCGGCCTGTCGTCCGGCACCTCGGTCCTCGGCATCACCATCGCCTCGGCCGTCTCGATCCTCACGATCCCGCTGGCCGGAGCGCTCTCCGACCGGATCGGCCGCAAGCCCGTGATGATCGGCGGCGCGGTGGCCATCACGCTCTTCGCGTACCCGTTCTTCTGGCTGGTCGACACCCGCGAACCGTGGCTGATCTACCTGGCGATCACGGTCGCGTTCGCGCTGATGCTGAACTCGATCTTCGCGGTCGCCGGCACGTTCTACGCCGAGTCGCTGCCCACCGAGGTCCGCTACAGCGGCCTCGTCTTCGTCCGCGAGATCAACGGCGTCATCTTCGCGGGCACTTCACCGTTCGTGGCGACGCTCCTGGTCGACGCGGGCGGCGACCGGCCCTGGTACCTGGCCGCGTACATGGCGGCGGCGGGCCTGGCCAGTGCCCTGTGCACCTGGCGCCTCCCGGAGACGGCGCCCGCCCGCACCAAGGGCTGACCCGGCCCCGTAATCCCGGATGCGGGGACCGGGCGGGCCCGGCGATGATGCGGACATGCCGATCGAGACGAAGCACACCATCGCGCCGGGCACCCTGGCCTCCGCCCGACAGCCGACACTGCGCTCACCGGACGGCGAACTGGTCCTGCGCCGACCCGAGTTCGGCGACGCGCAGACCGTCCACGACGCCTTCCAGGACCCGGTCCTGCGCCGCTGGCACGCCCGCAGCATGGAGTCCCTCGACGAGGCGCGCGCCTGGGTGGAGACGGCGCACGAGACCTGGCGGCGGGAGACGGCGGCCCAGTGGCTCGTGACCCGGGCCGCCGACGGCGCCCCGCTCGGACGGATGGCGCTGCGCGCGATGGACCTCATGGAGGGCCTCGCCGAGATCGGCTACTGGGTGCTGCCGGAGGCCCGCGGCCGGGGCGCGGCCCCCCGGGCCCTGGCCACCCTGACGGACTGGGCCTTCGGTACGGGCTTCCACCGCCTGGAGCTGGAGCACTCGACCCGCAACGAGCCGTCGTGCCGGGTGGCCCACAAGGCCGGCTATCCACTGGAGGGCACCCGCCTCAGCTCGGCGCTGCACACGGACGGCTGGCACGACATGCACGTCCACGTCCGCATCCAGGGCCTGTCCTCCTAGGAGAGGACGAGAGCGGCGACGACCGGGGCCACGTACACCAGCGGGAACGGGACGTGCGAGAACCAGCGCGCCCGCACCACGGTGACGACGGCCCCGGTGAAGTACAGGACGAGCCCGATCGCCGCGGCGATCCCGACGGCCGGCACGGCGAGACCGACGAGCAGGCCGGCCGCCCCCGCGGCCTTCGCGGCGCCCAGCCACGGCATCCACGAGGCCGGCACCCCGTAGTCGGCCATCGGCTGCACCACCCAGGCGGCCCGGGCGAGGACGGAGACGGCGGAGAAACCGGCCATGACGGCGGCGACAACGGTGACGATCACGTGGGCGACAGACATCGAACACTCCTCAGCAGGCTTTTTCTCAGGCGGAGTCGATCCGCCGTCTCCCTGACCCGCCGGGCCGCGCGAACGTGACACCGCAGGGGCAACTGATCGTGCCCGAAGCACTCTTGACAGCGTGCGTACTATTTCGCGACCTTTGAGCCCCATGGGGGAATAGGGGGGCATCCTCAGGTGAAGATCACGACCTACAGACCCGAGGAGCTGAGCGCGGCGCTCCGCGGGGCCTGGCACGAGACGATGGACCAGTCACCGGATTACCAGAATCCGTTCCTGGCGCCGGAGTTCGCGGCCGGGGTCGGCAGACACCGGGGCCGGGCGCAGGTGGCAGTGCTGCGCGAGGGCGGCGAGCCGGTCGGCTTCTTCCCCTACGAGAAGGGCCCGCTGGGTGTCGGCCGCGCCATCGGTCTCGGCCTGTCGGACTGCCAGGCGCTGGTGCACCGGCCCGGCGTCGCCTGGGACGCACAGGAGCTCCTGCGCGCCTGCGGGCTGGCGGTCTTCGAGTTCGACCACCTCGTCGAGGAGCAGAAGCCCTTCAGCCGCTACGTCACGGGCTCGTTCGCCTCACCGGTCCTCGACCTGAAGGACGGCGGCCACGACTCGTACCCGGAGTGGCTGCGAGCGACGTATCCCGGCCAGGCCAAGACGACGTTGAAGAAGGAACGCCGCCTGAGCCGCAACGTGGGGGAGATGCGCTTCGTGTACGACGAGCGCGACCCGAAGGTGCTGCGCCAGCTCATGCGGTGGAAATCCGCCCAGTACCGCAGGACGGGCCGCATGGACCGCTTCGCCCGCCCCTGGATCGTCGGCCTCGTCGACCACCTCTTCGACGTCCGTGAGGACCACTTCACGGGCGTCCTCTCGGTGGTCTACGCGGGCGACCGCCCGGTGGCCGCCCACTTCGGCCCGACGTCCCGCTCGGTCCTCGCGGCCTGGTTCACCGCCTACGACCCCGAGTTCAGCTACTACTCGCCCGGCCTGATGATGCATCTGCGCATGGTCGAGGCGGCCGGCCGCCACGGCATCCGCCTCATGGACTGGGGCCGCGGCGAGAAGGAGTACAAGGACTGGCTCAAGACCCGCGAACTGCGCGTCTGCGAGGGCTTCGCGACCCGCGCGCACCCGGTGGCGGCGGCACACCGCCTGTGGCGGCGGCCGGTCCGCGGCCTGCGCAACACGGTGCTGGCGCATCCGGCGCTGCGCGAGCGGGCGGACCGGCTGCTGAAGACGGTGGGGTCGATGCGCGAGGGCGGCCCGCCCGGGTCCGGTCCTGGTTCCGGGCCTCGTTCCGGTCCTGGTTCCGGGCCCGGGTAGTACTCGGCCGGATCTGAGTACGTGTGCGCTGGCCGGCGCCGGGGCGAGCCGGGAGGCTCGACCCATGGAACAAGGACCGCGCAACCCCGTCCGCCGGCTGACGTCCGACCTGGTGCCGGGCCTGGCGCTGGCCGGCCTGGCCCTGGCGGCATGGGCCGCCTGGCTGGGCTGGGACCAGCACCGTGACGTGCACCCCGACGGCACGACGACCGGCCCGTACGCGGCATGGCAGGTGATCGGCCTGGCACTGACGCTGCTGGTGCCGGTGTGCTGGGCGGCGTCCCGGCGCCACGTCACCGGCACGGTGCTGGGCACCTCGGCCGGCCTCACCGTCGCCGCCTTCGTCGACTGGTCGGACGACTCCAGCGGCCTCTACGCGGTCGGCGCGGGCATGGTCATGGTGGGGAGCCTCGCCGCGACCGCCGTCGTCTGCGCCCTGATCACCTCGGTGAGACGAGCGGCCTGACAGCGGGCCGGCCCACGGCCGGGCCACGCCCGCCGCCCGGAAGCGGGAGCCCTCCGGGCGGCCGGGGCGGCCGGGCCGTCCACCCGCAACCGTAGGAGGCGGGTGCGGCGCGTGACAGCCCCGACCGAGCTGTTGGGACAGCCCAGCCGGGCGGTCCCGGAGCCGGTCCGTCACACCGCGCGCTCACGGCTCCGGGAACTGTGTGGACTCCGGGGACTCCGTGGACTCCCCGGGCGGCATCCGCAACAGCCCGGACCGGGCGGCGAGGACGACCGTCTCCAGCTGACTGTGCGCGTCCAGTTTCGCCATGATCCGCTTCACATGGCCACGCGCGGTGTGCGGGCTCACCACGAGCCGTTCCGCCATGGCCCGCGGACCGAGTCCCCGGCCCGTCAACCGCAGCACCTCCCTCTCCCGCGCGGTGAGCCCCGACCGGTCTTCTGCTTGCGGCTGCGACGGGCGCCGCCGCCACCGGCCTCCGGCACCGGCCCGCCCTGAACTCCCCAGCGCCTACGGCCTCGCGGTCGAAACCGACGATCCCGTACCGGCAGACGCCCGGCCTGAGCTCGGGTGGCGTGACCACCTACGGGAACCGGGGCGAACCGATTGGGTACAGGTACTCACGACACAGCCGCGCTTCCGCCGGAACCTTGGGGCACACCACGTCTCCAGGGGGAAACCGATGAACGCTCGCACTGTGTCCCGTCTGACGTTCGGCAACGCGGCTTCGGCGGCTTACCTGGGCCTTGTCGGCGCGTCGGTCGTCTTCGAGGTGGCCGCGGCGCTGCTCGCGGACCCCGGAATCGTCGGAGTATGGCCCTTCCTCCTCACCGCCCCCACCTCCTTGCTGGCGGCAGGAACCGTCGGGGCGGTCGGAGGCATGCACGCGTCCGTCTGGTACCTGGCCGGCGGGGTCGTCATCAGCGCCCTGCTCCAGTCGTTCGCGCTCGGACTGCTCCTGGAGACGCTGCGCGGGCGTCGCGGAGGGGCGGCGGCTCGTCTGCGCCGGGGCTGAATCGCTCCGCTGCCTTTCCGCGGTCAGACGTCTGCGCTATCGCGCTCCATAACGTCGGGAACACCTCAAAAAACTGAAGTGTGCCCGTCACTTCTAGGCGTCGACGCGCTACTGCGCTGAGTGGCCCCGCAAGGCAGAGCGGGTTCTCTCCTTTGCGTACAGGCTTCAGCAGCGCGCAGAGGGCTTCTGCGCTGAAGAATGTGGCGTCGGACAGGTCGACCACGATCTGTTTCCCTGACCGTCGGCCCAGATCAAGACTCGCCCTCAAGCCTTGAAGGCCCCACTCGTCTTTCACGTTGTCGCCCAGGCAGATGACGAACTGACGGTTCAACTCCGCGACGAGAACTGCCTGTTCGGGAAGGGGAGAACTGGATTGCATGCTGTACTACCTCGGCGCCGACAGATGTGTGACTGACCCCGAAACACCCGAGTCCCCCGCGCTTGTCGAGGCCGCGGAGGCGTACGGGCAGGGCTCCACGCGTATCTCCGTAGAGCGCAGCAGCGGGAGCCGGGGTCCGGGGTTCCCGCTGTTGAGCCGGGCGGGCTGCGCTGCCCACCCCATCTCGTTCACGTCATGTCCGGCACGCCTTCGGTGACGCTGAAGGGAGGCTATGGCCCTGCGGCAGAGGGCAACGCTCCGGATTGCGCGGCACTATCCAGAAAACGCGAGACATATGTAAGCCGGCTAGGACACCGGCAGTTTCGATGCTGCGCGGTCGGAAGGTGGAACGCCGTGGGTCAGAAGGTGCGCAGGGTCTGGGAGGGCGTTTCCCCGAACCGGACCCGGTAGCGCTGTGCGAACCGGCCCAGGTGCGCGAATCCCCACTGGTAGGCGACATCGGTGACGGTCGCGGTGCCCGGCGGTGAGGTCCGCAGCTGCATCCGTACGCGCTGCAACCGCACCTCGGTGACGTATGCCATCGGGGACATGCCGACGTGCTTGTGGAACGCCTCCTGCAGGGTTCGCAGGCTGACCTGGGCGACGGCCGCGAGCCGGCCCGCGTCGTACGGCTCCGCCGGGCGTTCCCGCACGACGTCCATCACCCGCTTGACCGCGGCAGGGCGCATCGGCGGCGGCGCGGCCTCCAGCTGGGCACGGTAGGAATGATCGGTCGCCAGCAGCAGCCCCTGGAGCAGGGTCTGCTCCAACCGGCCCGCGATGAGGGGCTGGCGCAGCAGGCCGTGCGGGATGTCCCAGTCCAGCAGGGTCCACCGGGTCAGGTTCGCCCAGCTGCGGCCGGGGCCCCGGGTGATGTCCATATACGGCTTGAAGCGTGGCTGCCGCCCCAGTGGCCTGCCCAACAGGGTTTCCAGCTGGCGGTGCATAGCCGGCTTGTCGACCTTCACGGCGAGGACACGGCAGTCGGGTGACCAGTCGTAGACGCTGATGTCCCGGGCGGGGTCGTAGATGATGGCCGTGCGTGTGGTGGTGTGCACGGGCGGGGCGGAGCCCTCCTGGACGCCGAAGCCGCCTTCGAGCGGAACGCAGACGTGGTAGAAGCCCGGCTCGCAGTAGCCCGTCGTGATCTCGGTACCGAAGCTGACGTCGCCGACGGTCAGCGCGCCGAGGTCGGCCATGTCGATCCGGGTGACGAAGTCCTGCGCGTCCGCTTTCTTCACATCGAGCCGAAGGTCGTAGTACACCTCCGAGAGCACGTGACTTGCTTCCTCCACGGAACGCGTGACAAACGTGCTCGACTCGGCCGCCTGACCGTGCGTGGACCCCATGACCTGCCCCCCTTGCGCTGGCACCAGGATGGCCCGCACCGGGGTGGACACACGGAAGGATGGCGATTCTTGGAGTCGGCTTGTCCGCTCTTTTGGATGGTGGTGATGATCTCTGCTCGGTGGATGAACTTCTGTGCATCCTCGACTTGCCCAGCGGTGCTTCTGCCAGCGGCTGCGTAGTCGGTCAACGGTGCGAACTGCCGTGGCACGGTGGGCAGTTGTCATCGTTGGTCACCGCTGAGCGTCCTCCCGCGGCTCGTAGACGGCCCGGCCCGGACTGTCACGGGGCGAACCGCTCGGGGGAGAAGTCCGCAAGCATCTCGTCTCTCTCCCCGCTGAGGATCTCCGAAGCAAGCAGGCGGCCGATTACCGGCCCGAGTGTGATGCCGCTGTGGGAAACGGCTTCGTAGTAGCCCGGCACAGACGGCACTGCTCCCACCGAGGGAAATCCGTCGGCTGGGATCGGTCGGTTGACCACACGTGTCTGTGCGATGCGACCGCTGCCGAGATCGGGCACGACCTGTCGCGCCGATTCGTGGAGCAGCCGTGCGAGTTCCGACGGATCTTCGCCGGTGTCGATGAGTGCGTCGATCTCCCGGCTGTGGAGGACTACCGAAGAGCTCCCGTCAGGACGGATCTCGATACGAGGAGCGTGCATGGCCCGGCGAACCGGGACCTGAGCACAGCCGATCCGCGTGACGACGCCGGGTTCCCGGCGCATGGGCAATTGCCGCGAGACGAGCTCGGCCACGTCGGCAGCGTCGGGGCCCGCCGCGTTCACGACGATGTCGACGTCGAGACAACTCCCGTCGGACAGAGCAACCGACCGGATGCTCCCGTCGGCGCCGGTGCCGATGTCACGGACCGTGGTGCCGAATCGGTGCTCGGCGCCGGATGCGACGGCCTTGTTCACCAGGCGGCTGACCAGATGGCGTCCGTGCACCCAGGCTTCGTCGGGGTAGAACACGACGGGAATGTCGTCGGGCACCGTGAGAGCAGGTTCGAGGCGACGGCGCACCTCGGCCCCCGTGCACACTTCGACCTGGTAGTTCCAGCTGGCCAGCAGCTCCGCTGCTTTCAGGAGCTGTCCCTCTGCTGTGGGATCGGCTGCCCAGCGCAGATGACCACTGGGATACCACCAGGAGTCCGGACCGATGGTCCTGGCAAGCTCACGGTGCGCTTCCATGCCCGCGACGTTCAGGTCGAAGTAGGACTTGCGCACCGTCTTGTTGCTGGCATTGGCCCACGAGAAGGACCAGTTGGTGACTCCTTCTCCCGGCTGGCCTGCGTCGATGAAGACCACTTTGACGCCGCGCCGGGACAGGTTCCAGCCCACGCCGGCTCCGAGGACGCCTACTCCGACGACAGCAACTCGTTCAGGCTTCACGAACATGCCTTTCCCCTCCCAGCTCGCGGCAACCCGGCACTCACCCGGGATGGGAGCCCACCACGCTCACCACGATGGGAGGCAGGAGCGGCGCCCCGAGCGGATCCGGGAAGCCCGCCGAGAGACTCGTAACAGCTCGTGAGGACTGGTCCGTCGAGCGTGCCTCCGCCTTGCGATCTGGCTGGTCGCCAGGTGTTGTTGAAGTGACGGATCGCCCCCTCAACCGCTGGTGGTCCAGTCGCCGCACAGAGGATGGTGGCGGCCCTCTCTTCGGGAGGTCAGAGGGCAGGGAACCAACTGCGATGACTGCCGCCGCTCGGGCCGGGACTGGCGCACTTAAAGCGCTGCATCAGCCCAGGATCCGCGTGGTCAGGCTTGGTAGGAGCGAGGTTGGGCCCCGCCTGAACGGTGGCGCACGTCGCTGAATGAGACGGAAGCGGAGACGGAGATACCACTCACCTGCCGGCCTCTGTCTGGTCTTCTTGCTCCGAGTGGCACGGCGTACCTTGGCTCGCTGGGTATCTCACTGGCGGAGGCGGGGATGATGACGGGTGGCCAAAGGGCGGGGAAGACCGATTCCGATGGCACGCGGCAGGACGGTCTGGCCCAACGCATGCGACACATCGCCATGACTCATGGGCTCGACCTGGGCGAGGTCCGGGCAGTGGACGGCTCGTCCGACGATGCGGAGGCTGTCAGCGACAGAGGGCCGATCCTCGTGTCCCTGCGCACGGACGGGATGATCCATGTGCTGTTTCAGCGTCACCGGACCTTCCCGCTGACGAGCGGTTGGACAGACGAACTCGTCGCTGTAGTGGAAGCGGCAGCCTTGTGGCGCCGAGGATGCACTCTGCGGGCCCTGCATGAACGCTTCCCGTTCATGAGCTGGAGCGAACTGGAGCAGGCGTTTGAAGACGGCAACCCGGTTCCCGTCAAGTGGACGCAGCTGCTTGCCAGCTCATGGCACCTGAGTGATCGGCCGTTCATTCAGGCGGCCCACGACCATCCTGAATTGCGCCTCTTTTATCCGGACATCAGCCACGGGAGCTTGATACTGAGCCGGAAGCCGTTCGAGATGGACGCCGGCCTGGCGAAGGTCACTCCGCTTTCGGAAGGCGATTACCTGGTGACCATGTTCCCGGGTGGGTTCCGGCGGGAAGTGAAGACGCTGGACGCGGCCCTTGAGGTCGCAGCAGCCTGTTTCCGTTCACTTGGCTGAGTACTCAGGCGAGCGGGAGACCGAGTGCGAGGGTCGCCAGGCTCTGCCCGGCGGCATCCGCGTCATCCGGCTCCACGATGCTCGGCACGGCGCCGCGACCCTCCTCCCAGCGGCCGGAGTACGCACGTCGTCCAGGACACCCAGCGCGAAGCGATGAGCGACATGGATCGGCTGCTCAGGACGCGTCGCGGTCGTCAGTGACCACACGCGTTGATGTCAGCCGTAGATGCCAAAGGCCCCGGACCATGATCGGTCCGGGGCCTTTTGGCTGGTGCCCCCGGCAGGATTCGAACCTGCGACACCCGCTTTAGGAGAGCGGTGCTCTATCCCCTGAGCTACGAAGGCGGGGCTCTGTGGGAAAATGTATGGGAAATTGCGGACATGTCCGCGATATCCCGTGATCTTCCGTGGGAGCCGTGCGGTGCGCCGCCGGCAGAGGCTGCGCACCGGCGCCAGTGTAGCGGGTGAGGTTCGTCGGCGGCTGAGGGTGCCGGAGGCTGGGGGCTGGGTCAGGGGCTGCCGGCTGTGGCGAGGGCGATCGAGTTGGCCATCCAGGCGTAGCCCAGGTGACCGAGCAGCGCCCCTTCGGCTCCGTACATGGGGATCCGCTTGTCCCAGTGGGAGTAGTCGAGGGTGGAGTTCGAGGACTCGCTGTCCTGGCGCATGCCGAGGAGTCGGTCGCCGTAGTGAGTGTCGGGTGGGATCTGGCGGATGTGCTCGGTGCGGTTGAATTTCGGGCGTTTGGTTCTGGGGTCGATCGCGCTGTCTTCCTCTGTTTCGTAGACGGGTATCAGTTCGGCGTGGGGCCCGTTACTGCAACGGATTTCGACGGAGTGGTAGAAGCGCCAGCCTGATTTTCCTTCGCGGGCCAGGAGCTCTCGGACGGGGAGCGGGTTGTACAAGGATTTCCCCTCCACCGTGAGCTTGTGTTCGCAGGCTCGGCCGACTGCCGCGTATACGTCGTGGGTGCATTTTGTTTTCTCGTAGCGGTACTTGGTCAGGGGATGGGGCTTGATTCCGCGGTGCTGTCGGGTGAAGACGATGAGGCCTCTGCGGATCAGTGGGGCGCGGTGTTTACCGCGCCACGCAGTGTCGTAGCTGGCGGCGATTACTCCGGGGGTGCGATCCAGGATCGGCGAACGGCGGTGGCTGCTTCTTCTTCCCGTTCCGGATCTTGTTTGGGTGAGCGGTGGCGGGCGTTGCCGGCATTGAGGATGAATCGGCTGTGACATTTCGCTTCCTGGCGTACGGAGAAGGAGGCGATCTTCTTTCCGTAGGCGAGGTTGTCGTCGCCTTCCATTTGAATTCCGGCGTCGTGGTCGACGCGATTCACTACGATTCGGTGAATCCTAGAAGGCGCAGGAATTCCTTTACTCCGAGTGCCCGTGGCTTAAGGATGTGAACAACACCGGACATCCCGGATACACCGACAACTGCAGTCACATTGTCGTCAGCGTCGACCGGAGGCTGGACGGCGTCGAGGTCAGCGCGTCACCCAAGAAGGAAGGTGACCATATTCCACCGGAGCAGCTCGGGCTGCCCAACAGGGCCAAGGGCCATTACGACCCAGTCGATAGTTATGATGACCTCGTCCGCGACCTCGAGTCCCGCGGCGAGGGCTCACGTAGCGCGGTGTACATCAGCCGCCCGGACGGAACGGCCCACGTGTTCAACGCCGTGAACACCCCGCACGGCGTTGTCTTCCTGGACGGCCAGAGCGGGACCCTCGGCAGGCTGGAGCAGGACGCCTCCAGCATCATGCACATTCCCTATCGCGACGGTTTGCAAGTTCCCTACCCTAATGCGAGTCCAAAATGGTGACCAAGGACGAGGCTGTGACGGCCGCAGAGAATTTCCTGAAGAACGTTGGTTATCCGGACCGGGTCGATTCCGTGGTGATGTTGCCGGACACGGCGAACAACTTCCCGTATGCCTGGACCGTGCGATTTGATTTTCAGGAGCACATCGATACCGGCGAATTCGCCCTGGCTCCCTTCAGTTCGCTGATCGTCGTACCTCACGACGGCTCACCGGCGCACTTCGCACCGACGTACCCGCCGCCGGCGGAGTACCTGGCTTTGCAGGCCGCCGGTAACTGGCCCCCAAAGTAAGGCTCATCCGTATATGTCCACTCCTGGCCAGGCCGCGGCTGCCTGGCTCCGTCAGCTCTATCGCGGCCTGGTGGAGCTCGCCGCACCGCACCCTGTGCACGAGAGCCCCACCGCCTGGCTGTTCCCCTGCCGTATCGTGCCTCAGCCCGGCTTCCCGCAGACGCCCATGCTCGCGGCCTCCGTCGTCGTGCCCAAGGACGCAGCGCCCCGTTCCACCCGTCACCGAGCGAGCCCTTCGCGGACCTGGCGTCCGCGGCATCGCGCGAGGAGGCGCTTGCCCGTGTCCAGAAGCAGCCGCGCAGGATCAACGCCCGCGGCTGTCTCGTCACCCTGCACACGATGATCGACCGTTCTCCTTCGACGCCCCGCCCCTGGCAGCCATCGGACGAGGCACCCGGGTGGTGGGCTCGGCTGCACCAGCGCTACTTCCCCGACTTCGAGCCGGTTTCGGTGAGCAACTGGGACGACGTGGTCAAGGCCGTGACCGAGACGGGACCCGACACACGCAGCGCGGTGTGGGTACGCCGCGAGGCCGGTGGGCACGAGGTCACGGGCAATCTGCTCTACGCGCACAACAACAAGGGGTACGTCGTCTTCCTCGACCCCCTCACCTCTTCCCTGGCCCAGCTCGACACGACCAACGTGCGCGAGATGGTCCTCGTACGCGCGCTGCCGCAGTCCGTGCGTGCGCCCTGGGAAGGAGCCGCACACGACTTCGAGGCGGCGCGGGGCAAGGCGCAGCGGTGGCTGGACAGCGCGTACGGCGGGGAGGTGGAACTGGTCGAGCCCGGGCCCGGCGACGAGACGACCCGCGGCTGGGTGTTCTCCTGCGACTCCCGACGCCATCTGCGTGAGGGCCGCTGGCAGGACACCCTGCTCGACGCGACGGTCGTCGTCCCGAAGGACGAGTCCGCCCCCTTCCACGTGCCGAACTCCGCGCCGTGGGCGTGGCTTGCGCACTGGGACCAGGGGCGCACGCCGGGCACCGGCACGTTTCCCGCACCGCCGCAGCCCGGCCGGGCGTACTGGTTCGAGCCGACGCTCGCCGAGCTCGGACCGGTCTTGTCGGCGTCAGACCGGCGGGCGGCCGAGGTGGCGTTTTAGGCCAGGAGAAGGCCGAGCATGACGAGGCTTCGTGCCTCGGCGCCGAAGGCGATCATGCGGCGTTCCGCAGGGAGCGGTCGAACTGTGAGAAGCAGGCTTCGGAGTCCTCGCGATCGCCATACAGGTTCTGGTGGACGGCTGTGTCGTCGGAGATCTGCAGGGGGTGCTCGACGCGGTGGAAGCCGGTCTCGGTGTCACTGCGGTCTGTCTCGCGTTCTCCGGTAGTGGTGGTGATACCGACGGCTTCCCGGTGTTCGTGGGGGCGTTCGCGGGGACACGGGACGGTGAGCAGGTGGTACCAGCGGTGGGTGTGGGTGCTGGGTGCGGATGCAGAGGGGCTTGGCGTCCTTGTGCTGTTTGTTGATCAGTAGGCGGCCGCGGCGGGCGATGACGTCGCGGGGCAGGGCGCCGTCGTAGAGGACGCCTATTGCAGCTTTCGGCGGCGTCGGTGATGGCGCGGGCGAGGTTGAGATCGACGGCGGGTGGAGAAGACCACGAACTCGGAGCCGAGGACCATAGCCCCCTTCTCCTTGCTCTTGTTGTTGTCGGAGCGGTGGACAGGTAGGGAACTTGGCGACGGTGTCGTCGCCGGCGCTGAGCTCGTGGCGCTGGGGGCTGCTCCACTAGCGTCGCGCGTCGACTGGCAGCAGGCCTTGGCGCCAGACCTGGGCGAGGTCGGCGAAGGCTTCGCCACATCCACCCCGAGGATCGTGCGCTCGACTCGTCGGCGCCCCGCTCGTTGCCGATCCCCGGATCCGTCACGTTCCACTCCGCCACCACGTCCGCCTGCTCTCAAGCGAACGCGGCGCGCACGCGTCAGAGCTCGTCGGGGCCGTTGAGCGCGAACCGGGCTGTCGCGACATGGAAGTGCGCCAACGCCCTGGCAGGCGGCTCCGCTCCGCCAATCCTGGCAGCGGCCGCCGAGGGGCAGATCACGGGTTGCGTGTGCCTCGCCACGTCCACCCCGACGTCAGGACTACCTTCTGCAGCGGGTCCCGCATGTAGTTCGAGTCGAAGTCGAAGTCGTGGACGCGCTCGCGGCTGCCGTCCTCCCTCTTCTTCGAACTGCTCGATCGCGAGAACACCCGAGTCCGAGCCCCTCTGCCTGTTTTGCGCTCCACGATGCGACCAGGCGGTTGTCCCGCCCGGGTGATTTCCCGGACCTCGGCACAGACCCGGACTTCGTGGCTCGCTCCGTCCAGACGCATACGGAACTTGAACGTCCGCTCGGTCTGTCGGCGGCCCCTGCCCTTGCCCCACGCAGGTTCCAGCATGTGCCACTCGGCCACCACGTCGGCGTCTTCCTCCGCGAACGCTGCGCGCACTTGCCACGGCTTGTCCGGATGGTTGATCGCGAACAGGGCCTCTTCCACGTGCGAACGCGGCAGCGGCTCCGCGCCCTCCTCCGGGTACCGGGTTCCTGTCCGCCAGTCGCGATAGCGGCCCACTACTCGTCCTCTTCCTGTGCGCTCGGGCGCACGGTGCGTACGAAGGCCTGGAAGTCTTCGAGGACTTCGGGATGCTGTTCCGTCGTGGAGGTCATCGCCAGTTTGATCACTGCATACTTCTGCGGATCGTCGGCGTCCACAAGGGGCAAGTACACCTGGGTCTGAGCCAGATCCCGCCTCGCCTGTTCGACCGCGGCCGCCAAGACCACACGCTGGACCAAGGCGGGCGCGTCCTCGGGGCCGACCTCGCGCCGGTCCACCAAGTGCACGGATTCCGCTGCCAGCGCGAGGAGTTCCAGAGAGGTATCGGCAAGGTCGGTCAGTGGTGTGCCCTTGGGTGGGACTTCCCCGTCGAGCGTGATGTTGGCGGTGAACCCGTCATCAGGGTGAGGGTGCAGCGCGGCGAAGGACACGCCGAAGCTGTCGCATGTCTCGGGTGAGGCCGGGGACCAGCCGTCCGGCAGTCGGAAATCTACCGCCGTTGGAAGCTGCGTGGGCAACTCGGATGCTCCTTTCATCGAAGGGGATTAGTCAAACCAACCGGTGACAGTGTCCTTGACGGACTTCGCGCCATGGCCGACTGCGTCAGCCGCGCCGCCGAGTCCGACGGCGTCAGCCACGTCCCCAGCGGTCTTGGTGAACTTGCCCGGGTCGAATGTGATCTCCACACCGGCTCCTGCCCCTACGACTTCTGAAGCAAAGCCCCCGATGCTTGCTCTCCACGCACCGTCTTCTCCCTTCTTGACGCCGAAGTTGTACTCGACGCCTTCGCCGGTGCCGACCTCCTGGGTTGCGCCGATACCGATGCCGCCCACTTCGATGCCCGTGCTGTGTGATGCCTTCGCCCCATAGAAGGCTTTGGCGTTGAGGCCGATGTTGTCCGTGGTCACCTTGGCGGTGACTCCGGCCTCACCACCGGCGAAGACGTCACCACGTTCGTAGACACCTCCGTAGTCCCCGTACTCAGCCCGGAATTCGGCCAGTCCACGCGCGCCCGCAGAGACCTCAGCTTTGGCCGAAATCCCCTTTTCGCTGAACCCGTAGTTCGCGCTGCCCCGACCGCCCGTGGAGAAGTCCAAGATCCCGGCGAGTTTGAAGTCGCCATTGGTCAGCGCGCCCTTCCCCGACAGATGGAAGATGTCGAAGCCCGACTTGATCGCGCCCTCTTTGCCGTACTTGGGATCCGAAGACGCGCTGAACGAGGGCTTCCATTCGTCCAGGCTCCACTTCCAATCACCTTTCCAGCCCGACTTCTTGTCGCCCTTGGCGGCGGGCTTGTAGTCCTTGAGGTGGTTCTTCGCGTCGCCGTTGAAGCCGGCGGGTGTGCCGTCGGTCGGGTCTGAGTCGACAACCACTCCGTTGAGAGCCGCCTCGACGGAGTGATCGACTTTCTCTGCGTCCTTGACGATCTGATCGAGGTACTCCTGCCAGGCCGTGACTGCGTGACCCACGGAGTCCTCGTACGAGGGATCGTGATGGAGGGCATTGCGCTCGCCCTCGGTCAGGTCTGCGGTGTCGAAGGAGACCGCGCCTTCGACGGAGACGGCCATGCCCGCCTTGATGGCCTCCGCGCGGGCGGACTTGAGCTGCTTACGGACCTCGGCGAACTGGTGATGCGCGTCGCGCAACAGGGAGGCGACGGCTTTGGCTTCGGTCTGGGCCTTCTGGAATTCCTTCAGGGTGATGTCGAAGCGACGGTTGGCGGCATCGGCGCTCAGCCCCGACCAGGTCGGGCCCATAGATACGTTGCGCACATTACGGTCGTAGGCGCGTTCCTGTGTGTGGAACTCCTTTGCCATCCCGTCCCAGCGGTCAGCGGCCGCGGAGAGGGCGGACAGGTCGACCGTCATGATGTCGTGGTAGCTCGGCATGGTTCCCCCCGGTGGTCCTGCGATAGCGGCTGCTGGTCGAAGTGGCGTGCGCGGCAGGGTCGTGGCCCGGCTGTGTCAGAACTCGTCGAACGCCGACAGGGAGCGCGTACGCGCCCCGACCGCACCGTCGGTGCCTTGCAGGGTGCTGTTGGCGCTGCGCAGCGCCGCCTTCTCCGATGACAGCCGGTTCAACAAGCTGTACACCTGCTCGCCCCACGTCTTGTGCGCCTTCTGCAACGCCCCCGAGGTGAGCCACCCGTCGCGGAACTCCTTGACGGCAGTACCGGTCTCGGTGTCCGCCCAGTCGCCCGCCTTACGGGTCCCCGGCTCGATGTGCTCCTCGATGGCCCGCGCGGCCGCCTTCTTCTGCGCCGGGCTCGACGCCAGGTCCGGCTGTCCTACGCCAGCAGGGCCTGCCCCGTCGACGGGTATGTGGTTCAGCCGCATACCCGCCGAACCGTCCGTCGCGTACTGCTCCTCTTTCGTTTCGCTCATGAATCTCGCCCCCGCTCGATCCCGATCATGTCACTGTCTGTTTGCTCGGTCGGTGTCCTGGTAAGGCCATGGCTGGCCCTGCCTCGTGCCTGGCTGCTGGCCGGGGTGAGGCGGTTGCGCCCAACCATGCTGCAGCGTCGGCGGCACAAGCCCGGCCAGCGCCGCGCGGCGCCGGCGACTACGGACGGCGAGCGCCCCACCGCCTGCTCCGGCCAACAAGAGCCCGCCCACCCCCGCCAAGATCCACGGCAAGGCGCTTGAGGACTCATCGGAAGCTGCGGTGGGGGACCCCGAGGCGCCTGTCGACGGCTTGGCGCCGGCACCATCCGGCGCAGCCGAGCCTCCCGCCTTGTAGTCCGGCAGCGGGTACTCATCGGCCGGGCCCGGATCGCCGGGGTTGGTGAGGGCGATCCGGGGGCGTACGGCGCCGTAGCCGATGTCATCCGTGCGCTTCTTGCCGCTGACCGGGCCGCTCGCGGTGTTCAGCAGGACCCGCAGCACCTGGTTGTTCGTCCAGTCCGGATGCTTCGACCAGATCAGCGCCGCCGACGCCGACGCGAGTGCGGTGGCGTCACTGGTGCCGTGTGACTTGCACAGACCGGTCTTCCCCGTGCATGCGGCGATGATCTCTGCGCCTGGTGCGACCAGGTCCACCTGTGGCCCGGACTGGGACTCCTGTGTTTTCTTCAGGTCCTGGCCGATGGCTCCGACGCCCACGACTCCGGGCGTCGCGGCCGGATACTGCAGCTCGTTGGCCCCAGCGCCGGTGTTGCCCACGCCCGCGAAGATCAGTTTGCCCTTGGACAGGGCGTAGGCGACGGCTTTGTTCAACTCGGGCGAATTCTCCCTGCTGGCCTGGGAGATGTTGATGACCTGAGCATCGGAGTCGGCCGCGTAGCGGATGGCCTTGGACATGTAGGTGGGGTAGCTGTCAGGGTTGCCGCCGCTGCGAGTGTGCTCGCTGAGGTCCGGAATGCGGATCGGGAGAACTTTCGTACCCGGAGCAAGTCCGTACGAGCCAGTCGCCTGCCCCTTCGCTCCGGTGCCTGCGATGAGGACGCCCATGCTCGTGCCGTGACCGTCGTCGTCCACGTGCTCGTTGCCGGGGTGCCGGGAGTAGTTCTTGCCGGACAGGACCTGACCGCGCAGGTCGGCGAGGTTCGGGTCGATTCCGGTGTCGATCACGGCGACCGTGACGCCCTTGCCGGTGCTGGTCTTCCACATCTGCTCGGCGTGCATGGCGTCCAGGTACCACTGCCGATCCCGGACGGACTGGGCGCTCGCAGGCGTCACGGCAACCCCTGCGAGCACGACGCCGGCCACGACCGATGCCAGCCGAAGCCTGCGGGCCTGCTTGCTACGGGAACTCATGGTCATCCTTTGTTTTCGCGCCGAGCAGTGGGGGGCAGACCTGGCAGGCGCAGCTCAGGCATCTCACGCTCCGCCTGCTCCACCTCAACGTCCTCTGCGTCGTCCTCGTGCTCCGGCCTCTCGTCACGCGGACGCTCCTCAGACGCACGCCGACGCTCATCCTTACGTGCCGCCAGCGAGGAGCCGCGGGCGGGTTCGCCTCCGTACTGCGCCTGCGTGCCACTACGGCTCGCCGCCGTTCCGCGGGCTTGACCTGCTGCCCGAGTCGTGGCCGTGGAGGCTCGGTGCACCTTCGAGATTTGCTGCGGCTGGCCGCCGACGACCCCGTCGGAGCGGGCAGGTGCCCGTCCACCGGAGCCACTCGTCCCGCGACTTTGGCCTGCCCCTGTGGTGCCGCGGGCCGGTGTCGCTCCGGTACGTCCCGATCCCTCCGGCACACTGCCCCGGGCTCCGACGTCCTGCTGGTAGGGCGATCCGCCGACGACCGTGCCCCGGGAGATCGCGCTTGCGCCGCGCCCTGTCTGCGGCGAGACCGGACGACCTCCCGCAATCCCGTTCGTAGCCCGCCCCGGGCTCCCGCCACCTGGCCCGCGTACCGGCGAGGCCGTGCCGCCCTGTACGCCCGGCATCCCTGGCCGCTCGACCGCGGGAACCCCGCGCCCTGACGTCACTCCACGAGCCGTGCCAGGTGCGCCCGGTGTTCCGGTGCCCTCCGGAACACCGAGCGGCCCGCGTACGGCAGGTGACGACGGAACGCGGCCACCGCCCGGACCACGTGGCGAAGCAACGGAACGACCCGTACCTCCGAACATGGGCGGAGCGCCGGATGGTGGCGTAGCGAGTCCAGAAGATCCCCCGGGCAACGGGGACGACGGTGGTGCCGGTGAGGAAGGAGTTGTCGTGGGAGTTGCAGGGGCGGGGAGCGTACCGGCCCGGTCGAGGGAGGTACCCGTCCCACCCGAAGGCAGATCCGGAGTCGGCCTCGGAAGGTGGGATGCGGAGGTGGTAGAGCGGTGCCCGTCGGCCAGCGAGGCGCCATGAGCCGCTTCCTTGAGCGCGGCAGCTCCCGCCGCGACCACGCCAACTCCCCCTACTGAAGCCGCTGTCCCGGTGCTCGATGGATCACCCGACGAGGACGAGACGTCCTCGGTGCCATGGACGTCGGCGGAGGGGGGAACGAACTGATCTGGAAGCGCCGGGAACTCCGGTGCCTTCAGAGCCTCGATCTGATCCGTTGACGCCGAGTACGACTGCGCCAGCTTCGTCATCAACTGGGACGCCTCGGCACGGTCGTTGTCGTACTGCGACTTCGCCGACTTCACGGAGGATGCCGACGGCCCGCCATCATGGTTACCGACGTCCGTCGCCGCGGCATCGTGCGCGTCAAGGATCGAGCGGGCCGAGGCGCTGGAGTTCTTCAGCGTCTCCAGCTGTGGCTTGACCTCATGCAGCGTGTCCGCCGCGTGGCCGAGCCACTTCCCGGCGCTCTCGCTGTAGTCACCCAGGCTCAACGTCGCTCGCGCGGCGTGGTCAACCCACTTGTGGAACGCGTCGGCACCTTCGCCGTCCCACTCGACCGACGTGCTGTGGGTCTTCAGATCGCCACCGATCTCCTTGATCGTCTTCGCCGCTGACGTCAGCAGCGCACCCAGATCTGACGCCGTCGCGCCGTCCGCCGGCTCGACCATCGCCCACAACTCTTCCGGGCTGTGCACCGCGAAACGGTAGGACTTGGCCATGCCCCACATCTGGGAACCCAGGTCACTCATACCCCGTGTCCTTCCTCAACCAGGCCAACCCCCACACCGACCGCGGCCGCGGTGCCACTGTTCAAGCGGGACGACATCACAGGCCACCCGCTTCGCTGTCCGTCGGCTTCGGCGTAGGCTCGCCGCCTGCAGTGGCGCCCGGACCCTCGTGATGGGAGCCGTGAGCCGACTTGGCGCCTGGGTTCACCAGCGCGTCTGCCTGGGACCGGATGCGATGGAGGCGGGCACGCACATCGTCGTCGAGGTTGTCGTAACCCGTCTTGGACGCGTCGACCGTCACGACCAGGCCCTCGATCTGCAGGGCCAGCATCTTGGACAGGTTCTCCAACTGGCTGTGCACCTTCGTGTAGGCGGAGTGCAACGCATCTGCCTCGTCGAACGCACCCAATCTGCCGCCCGGCATCGCGCCATTCGCGATCGACTTCGGCGCCGCCTTCGACTTCTCCAAGTCGCGCAGCAGCGCGTCGACCCGACGCTTGAATGTCGTGAGCGTCTCGCCCTCGACCAGCATGGCCTTCGCGGCTGCGGCGGCTCCAACTGCCACGGCTGCGACTCCGAAGCCGCCTGCCGCCAGGCCTGCTCCGGCCGCTGCCTCCTGCGACGTATCCCCCGTGCCATCGGACATGTTCTGTCCCTCCCCGTACGCCCGGTGTCCGAGGCGACACCGACCGCTCCATGCGTAACACCCGTAACGAAGCAACGTTATCCGGAGGTTGCTTGCCGAACGTTGCTTCGCTGACAGCTACGGCAACAGATGGCTTGAATCGAATTCCGAAGCGCAGAGGAGCCCAGCAGCTCCTCTGCCTACACATACCGAGGTGACCCTGGAACTGAAGACGGCCTTGGAGTGCTTGGCCGAGAGGGTTGGGTCGTCGTCGTTCAGCGGCGCGTGACGTAGACCCGGTAGTTGCCGGAGGCGTCCGCGCCGGCCACCGAGATCCGTACGCCCGTCTTGCGGTCCTTGAACACCTCGCCCGGCCGGTAGGGCGCGTCGGAGAGTTCCGCGTGGACGTTCGGGCGGCGGGTGCAGCCGCCGCTGTCGGGGGTGGAGTCCTCGACCGTGACGGGGCCGTGGCCGGTGTCCACGTCCGCGTCGACCTTGTAGATGAGGACGCCGGGGCGGCAGACCGCCTCGTCGTTGCCCTCCTGGGTGCGGACCTCGATCGCGTAGCCGGTCTTCTCGGTCAGCGGGACGAACGCCATCTTCGTGCCGCCGCCGTCCCGGGACAGCGGCGACAGCAGGTGCTCCGTCGTGCCGGGCTGCGCGGCGCAGCCGATCTGGGTGTCGTCGAGCCAGCCCAGTTTCCACTTGTGCCAGCCGAGCAGGTCGTTCCCGACGCCCCAGTCCTCGCTCATGATGTCCCAGTGCCCGACGGCCCCGCCGCCGTCCTGGGTGTAGAGGTCGGGCAGGCCGAAGACATGGCCGTTCTCGTGCGGCAGCACGCGGTAGCCGGTGTCGGCGTAGGAGCCGGAGCCGTCGTCCTGGCGCGAGTACACGAAGGACGCGTTGGAGAGGGGGACGCCGTCCGCCACCGGCGCCTCGTGGTTGCCCGCGAAGGTCACGGAGAGGACCGTGTCCAGCGCCGAGGGGCCGGCGTTCGGGGTGACCAGGATGTTCACCAGGTCGTACTGGCGGAAGTCCACGTCCGGGTCGGCGGCCGCCACGATGTCGTCGACCAGCTCGCGGTAGCCGGGTTCGAAGGGGGCGCCGCGCTCTATCCCGTACGCGGTGAACGGCTTCGGCATCCGCAGCCAGTGCTTGACCGGGGCCTCGGGGACGTAGTCGAGACGGCCGTACGAGCCGGTGCGGAACCAGTCCTGGGTCTTCGGGAAGAACTCCCCGAGGCGGTCCATCGCGGTGCCCTCGCCGTGCGCGTCCGGGAAGTCGATCATCAGGTTCAGGGCGTGGACCGTGCCGGTGGAGCGGGCGTAGCCGGGGGAGGTGGGCACGCCCTCCGACATCTGTACGCCCATGGCGCCGCGGATCATGCAGGGGCCGAGCGAGGTCGCCCTGGCCAGTGCCGTCGGGCCCGCCGCGGTCGGTGAGCTGTCCAGCAGCCGGCCGGTGCTCGCGGTCATGGTCAGCGCGAGGGCCACCGCGGTGGCCCCGGCGAGCATCGCACCGCGTCGGCCCCTGCGTATCCGCTGCTGCCGCATTCGACCCGCCTCACGCTCGGCTCCGTTTCGACCACCCTGTGTCGAGGTGTGGCGGGCCGCGCGCTGGGTGCGCCGATCGTGGGTTTCTGCGGGCGAGGTGGTGTGAGTCAGGTCACATGGAGTGCGGGAAATAAGCGGGGACGCTCTCCCCGTTTAGCTCTGTGTCCGCAGGAAGCGGGGACTGGCTCCCCGGTTCCGCTCGAGCCAGCCGAAGGAGACCACCGTGGCCACCGCCGCCCCCGCCGAGTCGCAGCGCCGCGTCTCGCGTCCGCGGGCCGACGCCGTGCGCAATCGGGAGCGGATCGTCGCCGCCGCACGGGAGCTGCTCGTGGAGTACGGGACCGAGCTCCCGCTCGACGAGGCCGCCCGCCGGGCCGGCGTCGGCAACGCCACGCTGTACCGGAACTTCAAGGACCGCGGTGAGCTGATGCATCACGTGGTCCTCTCGGTCACCGACCGCGTGACCGAGCACGCCGAGAAGGCACTCGCCGCCGAGGAAGCCGGCGAGAGCGGCGCGTTCGACGCGCTGCGGACCTTCGTGCACGCCGCCGCCGACGAACGCATCGGCGCGCTGTGCCCGCTGCTGCAGGCCACCTTCGACCAGGAGCACCCGGACGTGCTCGCCTCCCTCGACCGGCTGACCGTCGCCATCGAGGACCTCATCGGGCGCGCCCGCGCGGCCGGACAGCTGCGCACCGACGTCGGCGTCGGAGACCTGATGGTCGCGCTGTCCCAGCTCACCCGGCCGTTGCCCGGCAAGGCCTGCCTGGACTTCGACCGGTTCGTCCACCGTCATCTGCAGCTGTTCCTCGACGGCCTGATGGCACCCGCCCGCTCGGAACTCCCGGGCGCGGCCGCGACCTTGGAGGACCTCCGCAAGGACTGACCCTCCGGGGCCGATCCCTCGTCCGCGCCCCGCACACGCAGGGGCAGCCCAGCCCCGCATTCCCGTACTGAACCGATTTCTCAGCTTTATTCACGACTTGGAGTCCCGCTGTGGGTACCCCCTTGCCGGAAACGGCACCCGATTCCCGACGCTGGAAGGCGCTCGTCTTCATCGCGCTCGCCCAGCTGATGGTGGTCCTCGACGCCACCATCGTGAACATCGCCCTGCCCGCCGCCCAGACCGACCTCGGCATATCCGACGGCAACAAGCAGTGGGTCATCACGGCCTACGCGCTCGCCTTCGGCGGCCTGCTCCTGTTCGGTGGCCGCATCGCCGACCTGTGGGGCCGCAAGCAGACCTTCGTCACCGGCCTGATCGGCTTCGCGCTCGCCTCCGCGCTCGGCGGTGCCGCGCAGAACGAGGCCATGATGTTCGGCGCCCGCGCCCTGCAGGGCCTGTTCGGCGCGCTGCTCGCCCCGGCCGCCCTCTCCCTCCTGGCCGTCATGTTCACCGACGCCAAGGAGCGCGCGAAGGCGTTCGGCATCTACGGTGCGATCGCCGGTGGCGGTGGCGCCGTCGGCCTGATCCTCGGCGGATTCCTCACCGAGTACCTGAACTGGCGCTGGACCTTCTTCGTCAACATCCCCTTCGCGGCCGTCGCCGCGCTCGGCGCCGTCCTCGTCATCCGTGAGCCGGCCGGCGCCCGCAACCGCTCGCCGCTCGACATCCCCGGCGTGCTGCTGTCCACGCTCGGCCTGGTCTCGCTCGTCTACGGCTTCACGCGCGCCGAGACCAACGGCTGGTCCGACGCGACCACCATCGGCATGTTCGTCGCCGCGGCCGTGCTGCTGCTCGCCTTCGTCGCCGTCGAGGCCCGGGTGAAGCACCCGCTGCTGCCGCTGCGCGTCGTCTCCGACCGCAACCGCGGCGGTGTCTACGCGTCCCTCGGCCTCGCCGTGATCGCGATGTTCGGCCTGTTCCTCTTCCTGACCTACTACCTGCAGGTCGTGAAGGGCTTCTCGCCGGTCAAGACCGGCTTCGCGTTCCTGCCGATGATCGCGGGCATGATCACGGGCTCCACCCAGATCGGCGCCCGCCTGATGACCCGCGTCAGCCCCCGCCTGCTGATGGGCCCGGGCTTCCTGCTCGCCGCCCTCGGCATGGGACTGCTGACCCAGCTGTCGGTCGACTCGTCCTACCCGGCCCTGATCCTGCCCGCCCAGCTGCTGCTCGGCCTCGGCATGGGTACGGCGTTCATGCCCGCCATGTCGCTCGCCACGATCGGCGTCGAGGCGCGGGACGCCGGTGTCGCCTCCGCGATGGTCAACACCTCGCAGCAGGTCGGCGGCGCCATCGGCACGGCCCTGCTGAACACGATCGCGGCCTCGGCCACGACCGCGTACATCGCGGACCACGCGGCCGGTGCGCGCAACCCGCAGCTGCTCCAGGCCCAGGCCATGGTCAGCGGCTACACCCACGCCATCTGGTGGGCGGTCGGCATCCTGGTCGTCTCGGCCACGATCGCCTTCACGCTCATCAACACCGGCGTCCCGGGCTCGGGCCCGGCCGCGGCCTCCGGCGACACGGAGGGCGTCGAGGACGAGCTGCCGATCCCGGTGGTCGCGCACTGACCCCCGGCGTCACCTGAGCCAGGGGAGGTCCGCCCCGGCCTCCTTGGGCTGAAGTCCCTCGGCGACGATCTTCATGATCTCGCCGAGGGACTTCTGCTGTTCGGGGGAGAGCCGCTCGAAGAGGGCCTGGCGGACCGCGTCGACATGGCCGGGGGCGGTCCGCTGCAGGACCTCCAGGCCCTCGTCGGTGAGGACCGCGAACTGGCCGCGCTTGTCGGAGGGACAGTCCTCGCGCCGCACCCACCCGTTCTTCTCCAGCCGCGCGATCGCGTGCGAGAGCCGGGAGCGGGTGATCTTCGCGCTCATCGCCAGCTCGGTCATCCGCAGCCGGTGCCGGGGTGCCTCGCTGAGCTGGACCAGCAGGCCGAAGTAGATGTGCGGCATCTTCGCGTCGCGCTGGAGCTGGCGGTCGAGGTGGTCCTCCAGGAGCGTGGTGGCGTGCAGATAGGCACGCCAGACGTGCTGTTCGTCCTCGGTGAGCCACTGGGGCTCGGGGTCGCTCTTCTTCATCGGCTCCATCGTAAAGACCTCCTCCTTGAATATTAAACAAACAACGGTTACTTTTGTCAGTACCCAGAGCTTGAAACTTCAAGGAGGTTGTCGTCGTGTCCACCGCACCCGCGCCCGAGCGCATGCCCGCGCTCTACCTCAGCCACGGCGCCCCGCCGCTCGCCGACGACGCCCTGTGGCCCGGCCAGCTCGCCGCCTGGTCCGCCGACCTGCCGCGCCCCAAGGCGATCCTCATGGTCTCCGCGCACTGGGAAGAGGCCCCGCTCGCCCTCGGCGCGGTCGAGACCGTGCCGCTCGTGTACGACTTCTGGGGCTTCCCCGAGCACTACTACCAGGTGCGGTACGCCGCCCCGGGGGCGCCCGAACTCGCGGATTCCGTACGGAAGTTGCTGCGCGCCCCGGGTGTGCCGGTGCAGGACGTGCCGGACCGCGGCCTCGACCACGGCGCGTACGTTCCGCTGGTCGAGATGTATCCGGACGCCGACATCCCGGTGCTCCAGGTCTCCCTGCCCACGCTCGACCCGCAGAAGCTGATGGACATCGGCCGGCGGCTCGCTCCGCTGCGGGACGAGGGCGTGCTGATCGTCGGCTCCGGGTTCTTCACGCACAACCTCGCCGCGCTGCGGCAGGGCGGCATCCCCTCGTGGTCGGCCGAGTTCGACGACTGGGGGCACCGGGCGCTGGACGCGGGGGACGTGGACGGGCTGCTGGACTTCACCCGCAAGTCCCCAGCGGGGGCGCTGGCGCATCCGCGGACCGAGCACTTCGCTCCGCTGTTCGTGACGATGGGGGTGGCGGACGCGGCTGGTGAGCTGGGGGTGCAGCGCTCTGTGATCGACGGGTTCTGGATGGGGCTGGCCAAGAGGTCGGTTCAGTTCGGGTAGGCCGGGCGGATCGGGGCGGGCGCTGTCGCGTCTGCCGGGTGGCTGCGTTGTCGGCGGGCGCGGATTTCGTCGTGGCTGGCCGCGCAGTTCCCCGCGCCCCTGAGATGCGCACTTCGTGCGGCATCTCGTCAAGCAGGCAGCCCCCACCGGCCCGCAGCCTCCGACGCGACCTCAGACCGGCTCGATCAAAGTGAGGGCACGCAGCGCGGCGGCCAGTGCGACATCGCCGCCGACATCCAGGGCCGTGTCGGCGAACTTGATCGCGTGGTCGTCACCATGCGCCGCCGCCCGGGCGAACAGCTCCTCCGGCGACAGATCCCCGGCCCGCTGGAATCCCGCCTCCGCAGCGGGCGCGTACGCCGCCGTCACCGCCGCGCTCGCGGCCCACGCGGCGGCCAAGGACTCGGCCCACAGCTCCCGGGGCAGCGCGGGCAGCACCCTGAGCACCGCGTTCGGCGCCGTCGCCGCGTGCACGAGCATCACCGGGTTGCCATGGGCGTGCGTCGCGTAACGGTGCACCGCCGCCGTGACGAGTTCCGCGAGCCGGTCGCGCGCGGTGTCCGGGTCGACCGGCCCGGAGGCCCACGCGGGCAAGCCGGTGAGCTGGTCGAGGCGGGCCACGATGCCGCCGCTCTGGTCCGCGACGCGCGGCACCGCGTCGAGGGCGGCCGCGGCGTCCGGCGCCGAGGGGAGTGCGGCCAGCGGCGGCAGGGGCTGGTGGCGGGCGGCCCAGTAGCCCAGGCCGTGGGCGAGCTCGGCGAGGCGCGGCCCGGTCGGCTCCGTGGACAGCAGGGTGCGTACGGCATGGCCCACGCGGATCACGGGGTGCGTGGCGCCCGCCGCGATCCCGGGCAGCAGCCGCGGCCACCACTCGGCGAGCACGTTCCGCCAGGGGCGCTCGGCCACGGCCCGCTCGAAGTACGCGATCCAGTCCGCGAGGCGCCGCGGATCGCCGAGCGCCGACTGCCAGTCGGCCGCACGGATCGCGGAGCGGAGGGCCGGCATGTCGTCGAGCCGCCGCTCGTAGTGATCGAGCCAGCGGTGCACGCGGGGCGCCTGGCCGCCGCGTACGAGCGACTCCACGGCCATCGGCCCGTGGTTGCTCAGCCAGCCGTCGAACTCGGGACCGGTGGCGTGCAGCCGCTGCAGCGCTTCGTCGAGAGTGCCCGAGGTGTCGCCCGTGACACCAGCCGTCGTGTCGCCCGTTGAGTCGCCCGTCGTGTCGTCCATGGCCGGAGAGTAGGCACCGGGACACCGGGCGCGTAACGGTCCCGGGGCCTAGGTCGTGTCCGCAAAGTCGTTGGCTCGTTGGTCTGTTCATGGTGCGTCGTCATGAACTGACCGATGAATCCTGGGCGGTGATCGAGCCGTTACTGGCTCCGCCCCGGATGGGCCGTCCGGTGCGGGACCGACGTCAGGTCGTCAACGGAATCCTGTGGAAGCTGTCGACCGGGGCGGCCTGGCGGGACCTGCCGGAACGCTATGGCCCGTGGAAGACGGTCTACGAACGCTTCCGCCGCTGGTCGGCCGATGGAACCTGGGACCGCCTGCTGGCCCACGTCCAGCAGCATTCCGACGCCGTGGGCGCTGTCGACTGGTCGATCGTGTGTGTCGACTCCACGACGGTGCGAGCCCATCAGCATGCGGCCGGGGCACGAAAAGGGGGCTCTGGCCGGGCGAGGCGATCGGCCGCTCCCGCGGCGGACTGACCACGAAGATCCACCTTGCCTGCGACGGACTCGGCCGGCCCCTGGCCTTCACCCTGACCGCTGGGAACGTCAACGACTGCACCCAGTTCGAGGCGGTGATGGCCCGCATCCGGGTCGCCCGATGCGGTCCGGGCCGCCCACGCACCAGACCGGAGCGGGTGGCCGCAGACAAGGGTTACTCGTCCGTCAAGATCCGCGCCTACCTGCGCGGACGCGGCATCAAAGCAGCGATCCCGGAACGAATCGACCAGATCAACGGCCGCATCCGCAGAGGCCAGAGCCGATGCAGACTCAACCGGGCCGCCTACCGGCGCCGCAACCTCGTCGAACGCTGCTTCAACAAGCTCAAGCACCACAAGGCCCTGGCCACCCGCTACGACAAACGAGCCCGCCACTACCAAGCCATGGTCACCCTCGCCTGCCTACAACTCTGGCTCCCATGACTTTGCGGACACGACCTAGGCCTTGCGGCCGAGCGGCTTCTCGTACCAGGCGACGTCCCAGTACGCGCCGAACTTCCGGCCGACCTCCCGGTACGTGCCCACGTGGTCGAAGCCGAAGCGGGTGTGCAGGCGGACCGATGCCTCGTTCGGCAGGGCGATGCCCGCGTACGCCCGGTGCAGGTCCTCGTCGGCGAGCGCCTCGAAGAGGGCCTTGTAGAGGAGGGTGCCGATGCCGCGGCCGCCCGCGTCCGGCGCGCAGTACACCGTCACCTCGACCGACGTGTCGTACGCGGCCTTCGGCCGGAACGGGCTGGAGGTGGCGTAGCCGAGGAGAGGGCCATAAGTCCCCTCCCTCCGTTCCTGCGCAACCAAGAGGCGGTACGGGCCGTCTTCAGGGTGGGAGAGCAGCCAAGGACGTCGCTCTTCCGGCGTGAAGACGGTCGTGTCGAACGTGATCGGCGTCTCACGTACGTAGTGGTTGTAGAGGCTCGTGAGTGGTATGAGGTCATCCTCGACTCCCGGCCTGACCTGCACCTCTGTGAACTCCGACGGCATCCCGTCCCCCTTCCTCGCGCGCTGTGGCGCGACAGGGTACTGCATGATCACAAAAATGATGGGGCAGCTTGGGAATTCTGTCCGGATTCCAGTCGTTGTTTCCTTCGGATGCAGGGCACCCGCGAGGGTGTACGAGCCGTCCGGCCCAGCCGACCTACCATCGCAAGGGAGCACGCATGGCAACCCGTGCCGTAGCCCGTCGTAAGTCCGCCGCGTCCGGCGAGACTGATGCGGCACGCAGTGTTCGCGCCGTAGGCGGGGAGATCGCCGACCGCGACCTGGTCGGGATGTACCTCGACGAGATCGCGCGCACACCGCTGCTCGATGCCGCAAAGGAAGTCGAGCTGTCCCAGACCATCGAGGCGGGCGTGTACGCCCAGCAGATCCTCGACGGCGAGGTCTCCGACAGCGAGGCCGCGGGCAAGGCGTCCCGCGAAGAGCTCGAGGCGCTCATCGCCGAGTCGGAGAAGGCCAAGGACATCTTCATCCGGTCCAATCTGCGTCTGGTCGTGGCGGTCGCCCGCCGCTACCCGCGCAGCGGCCTGCCCCTGCTCGACCTGATCCAGGAGGGGAACGCGGGCCTGGTGCGCGCCGTCGAGAAGTTCGACTACCGCAAGGGCTTCAAGTTCTCCACGTACGCGACCTGGTGGATCCGCCAGGCCATCACCCGCTCGATAGCCGACCAGTCCCGCACCATCCGCCTCCCCGTCCACCTGGTCGAGGAGCTGGGCCGGATCCGCCGCGTCCAGCGCGAGTTCAACCGCGAGCACGGGCGCGAGCCCGAGCCCGCGGAGATCGCCGCCGAGCTCGACTCCAAGCCGGAGCGGGTCGCCGACGTCCTGGACTGGGCCCGCGACCCGGTCTCGCTGAACATGTCGGTGGACGACGAGGGCGAGACCCAGTTCGGCGATCTGCTGGAGGACACCTCGGCGGTGTCGCCCGAGCAGTCCGTGCTGACGCTGCTGCGCTCCGAGGAGCTGGACGATCTGATCGGCCGGCTCGACCAGCGCACGGCGTCCATCATCAAGATGCGGTACGGGATCGTCGACGGCCGGGAGCGGACGCTCACCGAGGTCGGCAAGGAGCACGGGCTGACCCGTGAGCGCATTCGTCAGATCGAGAAGCACGCGCTTCTGGAGCTGAAGAAGCTGGCCCGGGACACCGGGTTCGACGCGGCGGCGTAAGGCTCCGCCAGGGTTCACCCGCGACAAGCCGCGGACGCGTCTGCTCGTTCACCGAGTGGATGCGTCCGCGGCTTTCGTCGTGGCTGGTCGCGCGGTTCCCCGCGCCTCCATCGATCAGATGCCGCACGAAGTGCGCATCTCAGGGGCGCGGGGAACCGCGCGACCAGCCCCCACCGGACCCGCACCCGGCGACGGACCCCTTCACGCCGCACCCCCGCCCCGCACCATCCGGCCCCCCAACTCCCGCACGGCCACCGCCAGTTCCTCCGGTCCCCGGACCTGGAACTCGAACCCGGTCATGGCCAGCCGGACCGCCATCCACTCGACCGGCCCGGACGCGGTCGCCCGCAACCGGCACCCGGTCCCGCCCCCGGGCAAGGGCTCGGGCCGCCCCACCGCCGCGGGCACCTTCGCGGAGACCTCCTCGGCCGACGCCGCGAACTCGATGTCGACCTCGTACGCATCCCCGCCCCGCGACTCCATCGACCGGCGCAGATACTCCGCCGCGTCCCCCTCCGGCACCTCCCGCGGAGCGAACCGCGCCCCCGTCGCGAACGGCTCCGACACCCGGTCGACGCGGAACGTGCGCCAGGCGTCGCGATCGATGTCGTACGCCACCAGGTACCAGCGGCGCCCCGTCGACACCAGCCGCAGCGGCTCCACCAGGCGGCGCGTCTCCGTGCCGTCGGCGGCGCGGTAGTGGAACCGGAGCCGCTCCGTGCCGGCCGCGGCCGACGCGATCACGGTCAGCGTCTCGGGCGCGATGGTGGCGCCGTCCCCCGAGGCCAGCGGGATCGTCGCGGCCTGGAGCGTGGCGACGCGGTGCCGCAGCCGCGACGGCAGCACCTGCTCCAGCTTCGCCAGGGCCCGCACCGACGCCTCCTCGACGCCCTCCACCGCGTGCCCGGCGCCGGCCCGCAGGCCCACCGCGATCGCCACCGCCTCCTCGTCGTCCAGGACGAGCGGCGGCAGCGCCTTGCCCGCGATCAGCCGGTAGCCGCCGTCGGCGCCCATCGTGGCCTGCACGGGATAGCCGAGGTCGCGCAGGCGGTCGATGTCCCTGCGCACGGTGCGGCGGGAGACCCGGAGCCGGTCGGCGAGTTCGCCGCCGGGCCATTCGCGGGGGGTCTGGAGGAGGGAGAGGAGTTGGAGCAACCGGGCCGGGGTGTCCGTGCTGGTCGTCGTCATGCCCTCCAGCATGCCGCGCAATTAGGACGCGACCTGACCTACATGCCCTCTACCGTTCTTCCATGACCTCAACCGCAGCACCGGAGATCCGGCCGGAGACTCCCGCAGCCGACGACCGCCGACGTTGGTTCGCGCTCGCCATCGTGATGACGGCGGCGTTCATGGACCTCGTCGACGTCACGATCGTCAATGTCGCCCTGCCGACCATCCAGCACGACGAGGGCGCCACCACCGGGCAGATCCAGTGGATAACCGCCGGATACGCGCTGGCCTTCGCGGCGCTGCTCATCACGGGCGGCCGGCTGGGCGACATCTTCGGCCGCAAGCGGCTCTTCCTCCTCGGCATCGGCGGCTTCACCGTCGCCTCGGCGCTGTGCGGTTTCGCGGCGAACCCGGAGATGCTGGTCGCCTCCCGGATCCTGCAGGGCGGCATGGCGGCGATGATGGTGCCGCAGGTCCTGTCGATCGTGCACGCGACGTTCCCGGCGCACGAGCGCGGCAAGGTGTTCGGCCTGTTCGGCGCGATCGTGGGCCTGGGGGCCGTCACGGGACCGCTGCTCGGCGCGCTGCTGACCGAATGGAACCTCTTCGGCCTCGAATGGCGCCCGATCTTCCTGATCAACCTGCCCGTCGGCATCGCCGCGCTGATCCTCGGCTCCCGTGTCATCACCGAGTCGAAGGCGCCCAAGGCGCTGAAGCTGGACCTCGTGGGCGTCGTGCTCGTCACCCTCGCGATGCTGGCCCTCGTCTACCCGCTGACCCAGGGCCGGGAGAACGGCTGGCCGGTGTGGGGCTACGTGATGATGGCGTCGTCCGTCGTGATCGGCGCCGTGCTGATCGCGTACGAGAGGACGAAGGCGCGGCGCGACGGGTCCCCGCTCATCGAGCTGTCCCTCTTCAAGGTCAAGAGCTTCGCGGCGGGCATCGCCGTGCAGACCGTCTTCGGTCTCACCATGGGCATCTTCTTCCTGACCTGGACGCTCTACATGCAGCTCGGCCTCGGCTGGAGCGCGCTGAAGGCGGGCGTGACCGGGGTGCCGTTCTCCATCGCGGTCTCGGTCGCGGCCGGCATCTCCGTACAGAAGCTGGTGCCGCGCTTCGGCCGCAAGGTGCTCCAGGCGGGCGCGCTGACGATGGCCGCGGGCGTGCTCATCTACGTGTACGAGTCCGGGCACTACGGCCTGTCCATCGCCTCCTGGCAGATGGCGCTGCCGCTGGTCGTGATGGGCCTCGGCATGGGCCTGATCGTCGCCCCGCTGACCGACGCGATCCTCTCCGAGGTGCCGCGCGAGCACGCCGGTTCGGCGTCCGGGCTCATCAACACGGTGATGCAGATGGGCAACGCGCTGGGCCTCAGCCTCGTCTCGGTGGTCTTCTTCAACGTCGTCGAGGACCACATGAAGCAGGGTGCGGGCAACGCGGCCTTCATCGACGGCTTCCACAGCTCGCTGCTGTGGGCCGCGGGCATCCTCGTCGGCATCTTCCTGCTGATGTTCGCCCTGCCCCGCAAGCCCGCCGTCGGCGCCGGCGAGACGGCTGCCGACGCCCCGCAGGACGACCGCCGGCCCGAGCTGGTGTGACCGACGGCTTCGGGCTTCAGGCGCTGGACCGGCCCACCTGGTCCAGCGCCTCCAGCACGTCCGCGGGGCGCCCGCCCCGCAGCACGGCCCGGCCGACGCGCTCCCGTACGGCGGACCGCACCGTGGGCCAGGACCGCAGCCCCACCGGATGGAACTCCGCGTCCGGCATCTGGTCGACGAACGCCCACAGCGCCCGCTGCGAGCGGTCCGACCGCAGCTGGTCCGAGCCCGAGGCGGTCACCGGCAGCGTGGTCTGCCCGGTGCCGTAGGTCCCGGCCGAAGCGCGGCTGTACAGGAACGTCAGGAAGGTGCCCGCCTGCTCGGCGTGGCCGCCCTTCTCGAACGCCATCATCCAGTCGTTGAGCCCGACCGGCGGCGCCGCGTCCCCGTCCCTCTTGGGGAAGGGCGCGTGGGCGTACGACAGCCGCGCCTTGTCCGCGGCGCCGAGCAGCACCGGGTGGGCGACGAGCATGCCGACCCGGCCCGCGAGGAAGTCGGCGTAGGCCCGGGTCCTGGTCAGCCGCGACGGGTCGGCGCCCGCGAGCCCGGGGGTGACGAGCTCGTCGCGCAGCCAGGTCAGCGTCGCCTCGTTCTCGGCGGACGCGAAGTCGTAGCCGCCGATCTCCGAGTAGCCGCCACCGCCCGCGAGCAGCCAGGCGAGCAGCTCGTCCTCCGCGGCCTCGGGGCCCAGCTGCAGCGCGTACGGCGTGGGGACGCCGACGGCCTTCAACGCCTTCGCCGCGGAACGGAGTTCGGCCCAGGAGCCGGGCGGGCCGGTGAGCCCGGCGCGCTGGAACAGCGCCTTGTTGTAGAAGAGGCGCGGGGTGCTGGCGAGGATCGGGATGCCGTACTGGACGGAGTCGACCCGGCCGGCGTCGGCGAACGACGGGATGAAGTCCGCCTGGGTCGGTATGTCGAAGAGCTGCTCGACCCGGTAGAGCTCGCCCTCCTCGGCGTACGGCGCGAAGACGTTGCCCTGGGCGATGTCGGGGGCGCGGCCGTCCTTGACGCGTCGGGCGAGAGTGGCGTCGATCTTGAGGAACGGGACGCGCTCCACCGCGACGCGGATGTCCGGGTGCTTCTTCTCGAAGGCCTTGACGACGTCGTCCCACTGGTCGCCGATCGAGGCGCCGACGCTCTTGTCGTAGCTCGCGACCAGCAGATCGAGCGTGACCCGGCCGCTCCCGCCCGAGCCGCAGCCGCTCGCCGCCAGGGCCGCCGCCCCGGTCAGGCCCGCTGTCTGAAGAAGAAATCGCCGCCGCCGCACGCGTTCGCCCCGCTCACTGGTCATCGGTTGGGCATGATCGTTTCTCGCGGTGGCAGATTGTGCCACATGGGCATATGGTGACTTCATGGCAGGTGGAGCAGATGCGGGCGCGACGACGCTGACCGAGCGGCGCAAGGCCGCCACACGACTGGACATCGCCCGGACCGCGGCCCGGCTCTTCACGGAGGACGGCCTGCGGGCCACCCGCGCCGAGGACATCGCCCGGGCCGCGGGCGTCGCGCCGCGCACCTTCTACCGCTACTTCGCGACCAAGGAGGACGCCGTCGCGCCGCTCTTCGCCGCGGGGGCGCAGCAGTGGGCGGAGGCCGTGCGCGAGGCGCCCGCGGCGCTGTCGGCGCCGCAGGCGCTGCGGTACGCGGCCGAGCGGGCGCTCACCGCGGACGACCCGGCGAACGCGGCGTCCCTGGAATGGGTCCGCGCCCTGCTCCGGCTGACCGGGGAGTCCCCGGCGCTGCGGGCGGTCTGGGCCGACACGTGCCGGGTCTCCGAGGCGACGCTGCTCACGATCCTCGCGGCGCGGGCCGGGATCGACGCGCAGGGCGCTCCGCTGGGGCTGCGGCTCGCGGCGGGCGTGGCGTCCACCGCGGTGCGGGTGGCCGTGGAGACCTGGGCCGATGCGGACGGCCCGGCCTCCGGGGAGAGCGGGCCCGCGGCGCTGGCGCTGGAGTGCCTGACGCTGGCGAGCCTGCCCGACGACGCGGAACGTCGCCCCGGACCGCGCTCCTCGATCGCCGCGGGGGCTTGAAACGTGCCCCTGACCCCAATGAAGTGGAGCCCCAGATGAACAACCTCACCGGCAAGAGCGTCGTGGTCACCGGCGGAGCCCGAGGGATCGGCGCCGAGGTGGCCCGGCGCGTCACGGCCGCCGGAGGCAGCGTCGTCATCGGCGACGTACTGGACGACGACGGTGCGGCGCTCGCCGCCGAGCTCGGGGAGCAGGCCAGGTACGTCCACGTCGACGTCACCTCGGAGGAGGAGTGGCAGGCGGCCGTCGCGTACGCCGTCGCCGAGTTCGGCCGGGTCGACGGCCTGGTCAACAACGCCGGTGTCTCCACGGGCATGCCCCTGGAGACGGAGAGCGTCGAGCGCTTCCGCAAGGTCATCGACATCAACCTCGTCGGCGTCTTCGCGGGTATGAAGACCGTCATCCCCGCGATGAAGGCGGCCGGCGGCGGCTCCATCGTCAACATCTCCTCCGCGGCCGGCCTGATGGGCCTCGCGCTCACGTCGTCGTACGGCGCCTCGAAGTGGGCCGTGCGCGGCCTGACCAAGATCGCCGCGGTGGAGCAGGGCACGGCGCGGATCCGGGTGAACTCCGTGCACCCCGGCATGACGTACACCCCGATGACCGCCCAGGTCGGGATCCAGCAGGGCGAGGGCAACTACCCGAACACCCCGATGGGCCGCGTCGGCGAGGCCGACGAGATCGGATCCGCCGTGGTGTTCCTGCTGTCCGACGACTCCTCGTACGTGACCGGCGCCGAGCTGGCCGTCGACGGCGGCTGGACCACCGGTCCCACCGTGAAGTACGTGATGGGCCAGTAGCCCGGTGACCTGGTAGCCCGGTGGCCCAGTAGCCGGTGCGTCGGTCCGCCGAAGGTCCGTGCGGGGCCCGGCCCTCCTCCCGGAGGGCCGGGCCCTTCGGCATTTCCGGGCCAGGACCAATGTCTGTTTGTGTCCGTCGCGTGCCCGAACCTGTTTACTTTCCGGAAATCCGGTCGTAGCCTCAAGCTGAAGTCACAGATTCGGGCACACTCGACGATGAGGGCACAGGTAAACGGGCATGTACGCACCCGAGCGTCAGCAGGAGATCCTCCGCCTCGCCCGCGACGGCGGCCGGGTCGACGTGCTGTCGCTGGCCGAGGAGTTCAAGGTCACCGCCGAGACCATCCGGCGCGACCTGAAGGCGCTCGACCGGGCCGGTCTCGTCCGGCGGGTGCACGGCGGCGCCATCCCGGCCGGGCGGCTCGACTTCGAGCCCGACCTCGCCGAGCGCGAGGGCACCGCGGCCGACGAGAAGGACCGCATCGCGCACGCCGCGCTCGCCGAGCTGCCGGCCGAGGGCAGCGTCGTCCTGGACGCCGGTTCGACCGTGGCCCGGCTCGCGGCCGCGCTGCCGCTGGAGTCCGCACTCACCGTCGTCACCCACTCGTTGCCCACCGCGGCCCGGCTCGCCGACCACCCCGGCGTCCAGCTCCACCTGATCGGCGGCCGGGTCCGGCACCGCACCCGCGCCGCCGTCGACGCCTGGGCGCTGCGCGCCTACGGCGAGATCCGCGCGGACGTCGTCTTCCTCGCGGCCAACGGATTCTCCGCCGAGGCCGGCCTGACCACCCCCGACCTCGCCGAGGCCGCCGTGAAGCGCGCCGCCGTCGCCGCGGCCCGCCGGGTGGTGCTGCTCGCCGACTCCGGCAAGCACGGCCAGGAGCACTTCGCCCGGTTCGGCGACCTCTCCGACGTCGACCTGCTCATCACCGACAGCGGCCTCGCCCCCGAGGCCGCCGCGGCGATCGAGGCGGGCGGCACGGAGGTGATCCGCGCATGACCATCACCACCCTGAGTACGGAAGCGGCGATACGCGGCATGATCCTCACCGTCACCCCCAACCCCTCCCTCGACCGCACCTACGAGGTCCCCGACCTCGACCGCGGTGAGGTCGTGCGCGCCACCGGCGAGCGCATGGACCCGGGCGGCAAGGGCGTCAACGTCTCGCGGGCGGTCGCCGCCGCCGGTGCCCCCACCCTGGCCGTGCTGCCGCTCGGCGGCGCCCCCGGCGCCCTGGTCGCCGAACTCCTGGACGGCCAGGGCATCGAGGTCGCCCCGGTCCCCGTCGCGGGCCAGACCCGCTCGAACATCGCGCTCGCCGAGCCGGACGGCACGCTCACCAAGATCAACGCCCCGGGTCCCGAACTCTCCGCGCAGGAAGCCGAGTCACTGCTCCGCGCCGTCGGTGAGCAGGCGCGGCGGGACGGGGTTGCCGACTGGATCGCCTGCTGCGGCAGCCTCCCGCGCGGCCTCGCGCCCTCCTGGTACGCCGAGTTGGTGGCCCGCGCGCACGCCGCGGGCGCCCGCATCGCGCTCGACACCTCCGGGCCCGCACTCCTCGCGGCCCTGCGCGAGCGCCCCGACGTCGTGAAGCCGAACGCCGAGGAGCTCGCCGAGGCCGTCGGCCGCCCGCTCGCCACGATCGGCGACGCGGTGAAGGCCGCCGAGGAACTGCGGGAGCTGGGCGCGGCGGCCGTCCTCGCCTCGCTCGGCGCGGACGGCCAGATCCTGGTCGACGCCACGGGCGCCTGGTTCGCGAGCGCCCCCGTCGACGCGGTGCGCAGCAACGTGGGCGCCGGTGACTCCTCCCTCGCCGGTTTCCTGATCGCCGGCGGCGAGGGCCCGAAGGCGCTGGCGTCTGCGGTGGCGCACGGCGCCGCGGCCGTCCAGCTGCCCGGCAGCGCGATGCCGACACCGGCGGACCTGAAGCCCGACGCGGTGACGCTGACGGCGCAGGTCCCGACGGACCGCGTCCTCACGGAGCCGGTGACGTGAACATGAGTGCCCTCAGAGGCGCGGGACCGTGTCCCTGTGCGGCTGCGCCGCGAGGCGCGACCAGAGACAACGAACCCGCACCCGCCAGCGAATCAACCGACACGCAGATGCGTAGGCAAAGGAGCCCGCGATGACCGCCGAGATGATCACCGCGGATCTGGTCGACCTCGACCTGTCCGCCGAAACCAAAGAGGCGGCGGCCCGCTCGCTGGCCGCACGCATGGTCGCGCAGGGCCGGGTGACCGACCTGGACGGCTTCCTGGCGGACGTCGCGGCGAGGGAGGCCCAGATGCCGACCGGCCTCGACGGCGGCATCGGCATCCCGCACTGCCGCAGCGCCCACGTCACCGAGCCCACCCTCGCGTTCGGCCGCGCGGCACAGGGCATCGACTTCGGTGCGCCGGACGGCCCCGCCGACCTGATCTTCCTGATCGCGGCACCGGCCGGCGCGGACGACGCCCACCTCACGATCCTCTCCTCGCTCGCCCGCCAGCTGATGGACGAGGACTTCAAGGCGGCGCTGCGCGCGGCGACCGACGCCGAGCGGACGGCGGCCCTGATCCGCGGCGACGACCCGGCCCCCGGCCCCGTACCGGCCGAAGAAGCCCCGGCCGCCGAGCCGGAGCAGCCCGCGACCGGCGACACCTTCAAGATCGTCGCCGTCACCTCCTGCCCCACCGGCATCGCCCACACCTACATGGCGGCCGAGTCCCTGGAGAACACGGCCCGCGACACCGACGGCGTCGAACTCGTCGTCGAGACGCAGGGCTCCGCGGGCTTCACCCGCCTCGCGCCGGACGTGATCGCCGCCGCCGACGCGGTGATCTTCGCCCACGACGTCCCGGTCCGCGAGAAGGACCGCTTCGCCGGAAAGCCCACGGTCGACGTCGGCGTGAAGGCCGGCATCAACCGCCCCGCCGAGCTCATCGCGGAAGTACGGGAGAAGGCGGCCCGGGGCGAGACGACCGCCCCCGGCGCGGCCGCGTCGTCCACACCTGTGGACAACTCCGGTGACTCCGAGGACGGTTACGGGACGAAGCTCCGCAAGTGGCTGATGTCGGGCGTCAGTTACATGGTGCCGTTCGTCGCCGCCGGCGGCCTGCTCATCGCGCTCGGTTTCGCCGTCGGCGGCTACGAGGTCGCGAACGTCAAGGTCGAGACCCTGCTCAACAGCTTCGACTGGGGCTCCTCGACCAGCTGGGCCGCGCTGCTCTTCTACACCGGCCAGGCGGCGTTCGCCTTCCTCGTCCCGGTGCTCGCCGGCTACATCGCGTACGGCATGGCGGACCGGCCGGGCCTGGTGCCGGGCTTCGTCGGCGGCTCGATCGCGCTGACCGTCAACGCGGGCTTCCTCGGCGGCCTCGCCGCCGGTCTCATCGCGGGCGGCGTCGTCATGGCGATCCAGAAGGTGAACGTCCCGGCCGTGCTGCGCGGCATCATGCCGGTCGTCGTGATCCCGCTGCTGTCCTCGATAGCCGTCGGCTTCCTGATGTTCGTGGTGATCGGCAAGCCGATCGCCTCCCTGCAGAGCGCCCTGACGGACTGGCTCAACTCCCTCTCCGGCGCCAACGCGCTCGTCCTCGGCGTGATCCTCGGCCTGATGATGTGCTTCGACCTGGGCGGCCCGCTCAACAAGGTCGCCTACGCCTTCGCGGTCGGCGGCCTCGCCAACCCCACCGACGGTTCGCTCAAGGTCATGGCCGCCGTGATGGCCGCCGGCATGGTGCCGCCGCTCGCCATGGCCCTGGCCACCACCGTGCGAGGCCGTCTCTTCACCAGGGCCGAGCGGGAGAACGGCAAGGCGGCCTGGGTGCTCGGCGCCTCCTTCATCACCGAGGGCGCCATCCCGTTCGCCGCGGCCGACCCGCTGCGCGTCATCCCCGCCTCCATGGCGGGCGGCGCGGTCACCGGCGCCCTGTCGATGGCCTTCGGCTGCACCCTGCGGGCCCCGCACGGCGGCATCTTCGTGGTCCCGCTGATCGGCAACGCGCTGCTCTACCTGGTCGCGATCCTCGCCGGGGTCTGCGTCTCGGCCGCCCTGGTCGTCGTCCTGAAGGGGCTGCGCAAGACGGCACCGGAGAAGGCGGCCGACGCCCCCGGCGACCAGGCCCCCGCCGTCACGACGGCGAAGGTCCCGGCCGCCGTCTGAGCCGGTAAGAGCCAGAACTGTCCTATCTGCGAGATGCGTCACGGTCCGGGACCAAAGTCCCGGACCGTGGTGTTCACTGGGACGCATGCCTGAGCACGTGTCGATCCTTCAGCAGATAGGCCTGGCGATCCTCGCGGTCGCCACGGTGGCCTGGGTGGTCGGTCTGGTCCGACTGGTGCGCGTCGTCGCCTTCGCCCCGCCCGAGCCGCGGACCCTGCCCTTGGGCGCCCTCCCGGGCCAGTCCCAGGCGCCCGCCGTGGAGTCGGTCCCGCTGACGGCCGACGAACAGGACGCGTTCGCCGGGCTGGTGCGCCAGTTCAGCCGACGCTGAAGCCCGGCGCCCAGCAGTCCTTCGCAGTCCTTCACAGTCCTTCTCGTGCTCCGCAGTCCTTCGCGGTACGCGCCTCAGGCGCGCGTCCGGCGCGTCGCCGCCCGGTGCTCGATCGCCGCGCGCGCCGCCTCCTGCGTGAGATACACCTCGCACATGTGCCGACCGTCCGGCGTCGCCGTGTGCTCGACCTCCCAGAGACTGACCTCGTCCCCGTCACGCAGCAGGAACGCGTGCTCGTACAGCGCGAATCCCTGGCTGACGCGGCGGCCGAACGCCTGCGTGATCTGGTGCGCGCACGCCTCCCGCAGCAGCCGTGCCGTGCCCGGCCCCGGACGGGTCGCCGCGTCCGGGTTCTCCGCGCGGCGCAGCAGCCGGCGCGCGTGGTCCACGGAACTGTCCGGGTCGGCCGGACCGAAGCGGTGCCGCTCCGGCGGGACCGCCGGGAGCTGCACGGGGGCGACGGGAGCCTGCAGATCGAAGTCCGGGGTGGCCTCCGGGGGCAGCGGCAGGCGCCCGGTCGCCAGGTGCAGCTCTTCCTCGGTGACGTAGACCTCGTGCTCCGCGGCGCCGTCCCGGCCGGTGTTGTGGACCAGCTCCCACAAGGTGAGCGGGCTGCCGTCGACGAGCAGCCAGGTGTGCCGGTACGTCTCGCGGTGCCGGCCCGCGCTGTGGTGGGCCGAGTGCAGGGAGCTGGCGTACGCGAGCGCGCTGTCGACCAGCTGCAGGGTCTCGTCGGGCAGTTCGAAGGAGTTGAGCGCGCGGCCCAGGAGACGGGCCAGGTGCTCGTCGGGCGACGTGTGGGCCATGGACGACGTGCACGGTGCGGACGACGCGGCGTCGAATTCGTAGTCGTGCGGAACGCTCAAGGCACCTCCCGGCATTGCTGCATGTCACCTTGTGGGTGCATACCGTAGCCCCTAGGTCGGACATCATGTCCGTGAAATCGCAAACGGGGAACCGGATTTGGGAAACCACCTGCACAACGCGTGAGCCGCACGGGAGGTTCCCGTGCGGCTCACGTCGTGGAAGGCGAGGTCAGGCGGCGCTGCCCGCCGTCCACTGGCTCCAGCTCATGTTCCAGCCATTGAGGCCGTTGTCCGGCGCGATCGTCCTGTCGTGCGAGTTCTTCATGATCACGACGTCGCCGACGAGCGAGTGGTCGTAGAACCACTTGGCGATCGTGTCGCCGCCCGCGCCCTTGACGTCACGCATGCCCACGCAGCCGTGACTCGTGCCCTGGGCGCCGAAGATGCCCGGCGAGCTCCAGTAGTTGCCGTGGATGAACGTCCCGGACTGCGACAGGCGCATCGCGTGCGGCACGTCCGCGATGTCGTACTCGCCGCCGAAGCCGACCGTCGAGCCGTTCATCCGCGTCTGGACGAACTTCTCGGAGATCACCATCTGGCCGTTGTAGGTCGGGTGCTGGGCGCTGCCGGTGGAGACCGGGACGGTCTTGACCGTCTGCCCGTCGCGCACCACCGTCATCTTCTGCGTGTTCGCGTCGACCGTGGAGACCTGCTTGCGGCCGACGGTGAAGGTGACCGTCTTGTTCTGCACGCCGTGGACGCCGTCCGCGCCCTCGACACCGTCCAGGGCGATCTTCATCGTGACCTTGGAGCCGGCCTTCCAGTACTCCTGCGGCCGGAAGTCCAGGCGCTGCCCGCCGAACCAGTGGCCCACGACCTGCTGGCCGCTGCTGGAGGTGACCGTGATGTGCGACTGCACGGCCTTCTTGTCGGTGATCGCCTTGTCGAACGTGAACGACACCGGCATGCCCACGCCGACCGTCGTGCCGTTGTCCGGCGTGTACGTGCCGATGAAGCTGTGCGCGCTGGAGACCGTCGTGAAGATCGAGTTGGCGGCGGCCGTGTGCCCGTCCCCGTCCTTGGCGGTCGCGGAGAGGCGGTACTTGGTGCCGCGCTCCAGCTGCCCCTTCGGCTTCCAGGTCGCGCCGTTCGCCGAGATGGTGCCCGGGACCTGGTCGCCGGACGCGGACTCGGTCATCTTCACGTCGGTGAGGCGGCCGTCGCGGACCGTGACGCCGGTCGCGTTGATGGAGGCGCCGGTGGAGCCGTCCTTGGCGGAGATCGTGATCCGCGGGGCGTCCTTGGCGCCGTCGCCGTTCTTGTTCTCGGCGTTCGCGCTGCCGCTGCAGGCCGTGAGGGTGAGCGCGCCGAGGGCGAGAGTGGCGCAGGTGACGGCTATGTTCTGCCTTCTCACGGTCTGCTCCTTCTGGGGTGTTGCAGGTATTTCCTCCGGTACGTGGTGAGAGCGCGAGAGGCCCGGCGGGGTTCCGCCGGGCCGGTGTGAGCGCAGCCACAGCGGGCTGTTCCGCTACGACGCCGCTGGTGACGTGCCCGTCCCGTACAGGTCTCCGTAGGAGAAGTACGACCCGCCGGAACCGGAACCCGACACCGACCCGGCCGCCCGTACGGCCCGCACGATCGCCCGCGTCACCAGGTCCGCACCCGCCGCGAGGATCTCGTTGAGCGCCAGCGGGTTCGCCGCGTCCAGCGCCCGGGCCCCGGTGGCGAGGGCGAAGACCGTGTCGCCGTCGTTGAGCAGATGCACCGGGCGCACGGCGCGCGCGATGCCGTCGTGCGCGGTGCCCGCGACCTTCTGCGCCTGGGCGCGGCTGAGCTCGGCGTCGGTGGCGACGACGGCCAGCGTGGTGTTGAGCGGCGCCGGACCGTTCGCCGCCGCCGCGTCCGCGATCCGCCGGCCCGCCGCCTCGTGCACCTCGGGGGCCGGATACGTCACCGGGCCGCGCCCCGTGAAGAACTCCCCGTACAGCGCCCCGGTCGCCGGGTCCAGCGCCGAACCCGCCGCGTTGGCGACGACGAGCGCGCTCACCGTGATCCCCGAGCCGAGCACGGTGGACGCGGTGCCGATGCCGCCGCGCACGCTGCCGACGAGCGCGCCGGTGCCCGCCCCCACATTGCCCTCCGGCACGGGCGCGCCGAGGTCCGTCGCCGCGGCCGCCTCCACCGCGGCGCGGCCCGTGGCGGCGTCGGGACGGGCCTGCCAGTCGCCGCCCCGGCCGAGGTCGAAGACGCAGGCCGCGGGCACCACCGGGACGACCCGCCCGGGCCCGGCCACCGGGACCCCGCGGCCCTGCTCCTCCAGCCAGGCCATCACGCCGGACGCCGAGTCGAGCCCGTACGCGCTGCCGCCGGTCAGCACGATCGCCTCGATGCGCTGCACCAGATTGCGCGGGTCGAGCGCGTCGGTCTCCCGGGTGCCGGGGCCGCCGCCCCGCACGTCGACGGCGGTGACCGCGCCGCCCTCGGGGGCGAGCACGACGGTGGTGCCGGTCAGAAAGCCGTCACCGGCGCGGGTGGCGTGGCCGACCCGCAGCCCCGCGACGTCGGTGAGGGCGTCGTTGTACGTCGTCATGTGTCATGCGTACCACGGGAGTTGTCCCGGTCACGCGGGCGTGGGCGCCGGCCGGCGCGAGTGGGTCTACGCGTGCGAGGTGCGGGCCGGCCGCGCGCTCACGGCCGACAGCGTCACCCCGGCCGCCACCGCGAGCGCCGTCACGAGCCCCGCCGCGAGCACCGCCCAGTGCCCGGCGAACGTGCAGCCGAGCACCAGCAACGCGGCCACCGGCAGCGTCAGTTGCTGCGCCACGCCCACCTTGAAGTACCGCGCGTGCAGCGCCCACACCATCAGCAGGAACACCGCCGAGGGGATCGTCACCGCCGCGGCCGCCGCCAGGGTGGACAGGTGCGCCTCGCCGACCGCCTGCTCGACCGCGACCTCGAGGCCCGCGCCGATCGCCGCCGCCGACGCGAAGACGAAGTAGTGGCCGTAACCCCACAGGAACGCCTGCCGGTTGCTGCGCAGCCGGTCGTGGATCGGCACCGCGAAATAGATCCACCACGCCGCGAACACGATGAGCAGCCCGCCCGCCGCGATGGGCAGCAGCTCACCGAGCGCGTCGTTCTCCTCGATGCCGGACTTCACCGCGACCGTCGCCGCCGCGATCGTCTCGCCGAGCACGATGATCGTGAACAGGCCGTACCGCTCGGAGATGTGGTGCGGATGCCAGGACGTCTGCCGGTGCCTCTCCGCGAACACCGGTACGCACATCTCCAGGATCGCCATCGCCAGGAACACCCAGTTCCGTGCCGCCGACGGCGTGAACATCAGGCCCAGCCAGCCGACCTGGCACAGCAGTACCCCGGCCGCGTACCGCAGCGCGACCGTCCGCTCGGCCCCGCTCGTCGACCGCGCCGCGCGCAGCCAGTGCGCCGCCATGGCCAGCCGCATGATCAGGTAGCCGAGCCAGACCACCGTGAACTCGTCGGCGAAGGACCGCGAGACCCCGGCCGCGAGCACCAGCACACCCGCGATCTGGACGAGCGTGACGACCCGGTAGATCACGTCGTCGTTGTCGTACGCCGAGGCGAACCAGGTGAAGTTCATCCAGGCCCACCAGATCGCGAAGAAGACCCGCGCGTAGTCGACCAGACCGCTGCCCGTGTGCCCCTCGGCGACCGCGTGCACCAGCTCCGCGCCGCCCTGCGCCACCGCCACGACGAAACACAGGTCGAAGAACAGCTCCAGCGGCGACGCGACGCGGTGCTCCTCGTGCCGCCCCCGCTCCTTCATGCGGCGCACGGGGGAGCGGTGCGAGGGGGAGTGCGGGTGCGCGGCATCCGGGGCGGGTGCGGCAGGGGTGTCGGGCGTGGGCGTCATGCGCCCAGGACAGCAGATCAGGCGGCGACGCGCGCGAACCGGCGCGCGGCGCGGGACGCGAGCGGCGGCTGTCCGTCCGATGCCTCCCGGTATCGGCGTACGACGAGGTCGGCGACGGCCGGATGATCGGCGAGCGGCGCGGTGACCAGCTCGGCGGGGACCGCGCGCAGCGCCTCGCTGAACCGGCCCGGCGCCAGCAGATGCGTCACGACCCCGATCCGCCGGTGCCCCGCTGCCCTGAGCCGGGCCAGCGCCTCGGGCACGGTCGGCTCGGCCGCGGAGCAGTACGCGGTGACCACGGGCGTCCCCGGCCGCCGCTCGGCGAGCCGTCGGGCGGCGAGCAGCGCCCCGCTGTTCCCGCCGGGCCGCGACGAACCGGCGGCCGCGAACACGATCGAGTCCACGCCCGCGCCCGCCTCGGCCGCGCCCAGCCGCCCGTCCAGCGCCGCGTCGATCTCGGGCGCCCCGCTCAGGCTCGACGTCAGGACACACCGGGGCCCGCCGTGCGCGGCGACGACGGCCGGGATGTCGACGGTGCGGTGGAAGCCGTCCCCGAGCAGCAGCGGCACGACGACGGTCCCGGCACGATCCGCCGCCCGAGCTGCCAACACGCTCTTCAGCGCGGGCAGTTGATGGTCCAGATGGCCGACCGTCGGGCGTACCCCGAGCCGCGTCTCGACCGCGTCGCACAGCCGGCCCACGGTGGCACCGGCGGCGGGCAGCGCACTGCCGTGCACGGCGAGAACGAGAGACATGACGGACGACTCCGATCGGCCTGGCGCTCCAGGGGCCCCAGAAGCTCCCTCAGGGGGCTCTCCAAGAGCTCTCCCCGAGAGGTCGTTCCTCAGGGGGGCGAGCGGGCCCGGAACGCGGGGTGGTGTCGCGCACCCCGCGCCCCGGAAGCCGCGTCGCGCGGACTGCGCTGTGGTCGGGGGCAGCCCGCTGACCTCGACGCTACGCCCGCCGCCACCGGCCGCAGTACGCCACAAGCCCCGACCACGCGGGTCGTTGGTCCCGAGAGCGCCGGGCGGTCCGCCGCCCCGAGCCGCGGAGCGGGCCCGGCGGCCGCCGACGCCGGGCCGCCGCCCCCGGAACCCCGACCGCGGAGCCGCGGGGACCAACGCTCCCCGCGCCAGGGCCACAGGTCCCTTCCCCAGGGGCCCAAAGCGGCGCAATGGACGCCGACTTCACGCCTACCGTCGAACACGTCGATCACGCAGACCCCCGCACCCCCGGAGCGCGCCCCATGCCCCACCACTTGGTACTCATAGGCCACGGCATGGTCGGCCACCACCTCCTCCAGCTCCTCGCGGACCGCGGCGCCCTCACGACCTGGCACGTCACCGTCCTCGCCGAGGAGGACCGGCCCGCCTACGACCGCGTCCACCTCTCCTCCGCCTTCACCGGCGCGGACCCCGCCGAACTCGCCCTCTCCACCCCCGAGTTCATCGAACGGCACGGCATCGACCTGCGCCTGGGCGACCCGGCCGAGCACATCGACACCGCCACCCGCACCGTCACCACCACCTCCGGCGCCGCCGTGTCCTACGACGCCCTCGTCCTGGCCACCGGCTCCTACCCCTTCGTCCCGCCCATCGACGGCGCCGACGCCCCCGGCTGCTTCACCTATCGCACCCTGTACGACGTCGAGTCCCTCACCGCGTACGCCTCCCACGACGACAAGCGCACCGGCGTCGTCATCGGCGGCGGACTCCTCGGACTGGAGGCGGCCGGCGCCCTGCGCACCCTCGGCCTGGACACCCACGTCGTCGAGTTCGCCCCGCGCCTGATGCCGCTGCAGGTCGACGAAGGCGGCGCCGCCGCACTGCGCGCCACCATCGAGTCGATGGGCGTGGCCGTGCACACCGGCGTCGGCGCCCGCGCCGTCGAGACCGACGCCGACGGCTTCGCCCGCGCCCTGCACCTCACCGACGACCGCACCCTGGGCGCCGACGTCGTCGTCTTCTCGGCCGGTGTCCGGCCCCGCGACCGCCTCGCCCGCGAGGCCGGCCTCGCCGTGGGCGACCGCGGCGGCGTCGTCGTCGACCGGCACTGCCGCACCACGGACCCGTACATCTACGCGATCGGCGAGTGCGCCCAGACCGCCGACGGCCGGGTCTACGGCCTGGTCGCGCCCGGCTACCAGATGGCCGAGGCCGCCGCCGACGCCCTCGCGGGCACCGGCACCACCACCTTCACCGGCGCCGACACCTCCACCAAACTCAAGCTCCTCGGCGCCGACGTGGCCTCCTTCGGCGACCCGTTCGCCCACGACGGCGAGGGCGGCGACGCGATGGCGGTCGTCTTCTCCGACACCCGCGAGGGCGTCTACAAGAAGCTCGTCCTCGGCCCCGACGGCCGGCTCCTCGGCGGCATCCTGGTCGGCGACGCCGACGCGTACGGGACGCTCAAGCCGCACGCGGGCCGCACGCTCCCGGCCTCCCCGGAGGCGTACATCCTCCCGGCCACCGGCGAGGGGGCCGCCGCCCCCGGGGCCGACGCCCTGCCCGACGACGCCGTCGTGTGCAGCTGCCACAACGTCACCAAGGCCGCCGTCCGGGAGGCCGTCGCCACCGAAGGGCTCACCGATATCGGCGGCATCAAGCGCTGCACCAAGGCGGGCACGGGCTGCGGCGGCTGCGCGGGCACGCTCCAAGCCGTCCTCGACGCCGAACTCGCCGCCGCCGGGGTCGAGGTCGCGCGCGGCCTGTGCGAACACTTCGCGCTGACCCGCGCCGAGCTCTACGAGACGATCCGCGCCGAACGCCTCACCTCCTACGCCGAGCTGATCGCGGCCCACGGCAGCGGTGCCGCGGGCGCCGCCGACGGCTGCGCCGTCTGCAAGCCGGTCGTCGCCAACATCCTCGGCACCCTCGCCCCCGAACTCGGCCTCACCCACATCCTCCAGGGCGAACAGGCCGCCCTCCAGGACTCCAACGACCTCTTCCTCGCCAACCTCCAGAAGGACGGCACCTACTCCGTCGTCCCACGCGTCCCCGGCGGCGAGATCTCCGCCGAACAGCTCATCGCGATCGGCGAGGTCGCCCGCGACCACGGCCTCTACACGAAGATCACCGGAGGTCAGCGCATCGACCTGTTCGGCGCGCAGAAGGAACAACTGCCCGCCATCTGGCGCCGGTTGATCGCCGTCGGGCTGGAGTCCGGGCAGGCCTACGGCAAGTCGCTGCGCACCGTGAAGTCCTGCGTCGGCTCGAAGTTCTGCCGGTTCGGACAGGGCGACTCCGTGCAGCTCGCCATCGACCTGGAGCTGCGCTACCGCGGACTGCGCACCCCGCACAAGATCAAGGGCGGCGTCTCCGGCTGCCTGCGCGAATGCGCCGAGGCCCGCGGCAAGGACATCGGCGTCATCGCCACCGCCGGCGGCTGGAACCTCTACGTCTGCGGCAACGGCGGCACGAACCCCCGCCACGCCGACCTCCTCGCCACCGACCTGTCCCGGGACGAACTCCTGCGCCTGACCGACCGGTTCCTCATGTACTACGTGCGCACCGGCGAACGCCTGGAGCGCACCGCCCCCTGGTTCGAGCGCATCGGCGGCCTCGACCACCTCACCTCCGTGCTCGTCGACGACTCCCTCGGCCTCTGCGCCGAACTGGAAGCCCAGATGGACCGGCACGTCGCCGCCTACCGCGACGAGTGGCAGGCCGTCCTCGACGACCCGGCCGCGCTCGCCCGCTTCGAGCGCTTCGACGCCGACCCGGCCTTCCTGGAGCCGGGCCGCGGGCGCCCCGCCGTACTGCCCGACGGGACCGGCGCAGCCCTCTTCAAGGACACCGCCGGCACCGTCTACGCCGTCGACGACCGCGACCCGTTCTCCGGCGCCGACGTCATCGCGAACGGGATCATGGGCACCCGCGACGGCGCCCCCGTCGTGGCCTCGCCGATGCACAAGCAGGAGTTCGACCTGCGCACGGGACAGTGCCTGGACGACCCGTCGGTGCGCCTGGCCGTCCACGAGATCCCCGCCACCGGGTGAGCCGGGGGACCTTGGTCGCGCCACGACCCGTGCCTTTGGGGCGGTCGAGGCGCGACCAACGCCTCTGACGCCGCCTTTATCCCGGCGCGAATCTGGAGAGGCAAGGAAAACCCTCCTCACCACCAGGAACACGCCATGAGTCCTGCCGTCCGGGACGCCGCCGTGGTCGACGACGTCACCCGTTCCTACGATCCCCAGCAGTACCGGCCCGGCCGGGCCATCACCGACTGGGAACCCGAGAACGAACTGTTCTGGAAGTCCGTGGGCAAGCGGGTCGCCACCCGCAACCTGTGGATCGCCGTCCCCGCTCTGCTCGTCGCCTTCGTGGTGTGGCAGGTGTGGAGCGTCACCGCCACGAACCTGGCCGACGTCGGCTTCAGCTTCTCCACCTCGCAGCTGTTCTGGCTGACGGCCGTCCCCGGCCTCACCGGCGGCACGGCCCGGATCTTCTACACCTTCCTCGGCCCGCGCATCGGCCAGCGCCGCTTCACCGCGCTGTCCACCCTGGTCCTGGTGGTCCCGCTGATCTGGCTCGGCTTCGCCGTGCAGAACACGGGCACCCCGTACGCCGTGATGGTCGCCATCGCCGCGCTCTGCGGCTTCGGCGGCGCCAACTTCGCCTCCTCCCTCGCCAACATCGGCTTCTTCTTCCCCAAGCGCGAGAAGGGCAACGCCACCGGCATCAACGGCGGCCTCGGCAACCTCGGCGTCTCCGTCGTCCAGCTGCTCACCCCGATCGTCATCACCAGCTCGGTGATCGCCCTCGGCTCCGCCCAGCACAAGGCCGACGGCACCCCCGTCTACCTGCAGAACGCCGCGTTCCTGTGGGTCCCCGTCCTGGTCGTCCTCGCCGTCGTCGCCTGGTTCGGCCAGAACGACCTGAAGGTCGCCTCCACCCCGTTCAAGCAGCAGAAGGTCATCTTCAAGCGCAAGCACAACTGGCTGATGACCTGGCTCTACGTCGGCACCTTCGGCTCCTTCATCGGCTTCGCGGCCGCCCTGCCGATGCTGATCAAGACCACGTGGACCCCCATCGACGCCTCCTACACGGCCGCCACCTACGCCTGGATCGGCCCGGCCGTCGGCGCCCTCGCCCGCTGGGGCGGCGGCTGGCTCGGCGACAAGCTGGGCGGCGCGCGCGTCACGATCATCTCGTTCGTCGGCATGGCCGCCTCGATCATCGGCGTCATCAACTTCATGCCCTCGAACGGTGCGGGCGGCTCCTTCTGGGGCTTCCTCGTCTGCTTCTACCTGGCCTTCTTCTTCAGCGGCATCGGCAACGGCTCCACGTTCCGCCAGATCCCCGTGATCTTCCGCGGGCAGCACCTGAAGGGCCTGACCGAGGGCACGCCCGAGTACACGAAGGCGCTGAAGCAGTCGGAGATGGAGTCCGGCGCCGTCACCGGCTTCACCTCGGCGATCGCCGCGTACGGCTTCTTCTTCATCCCCGCGATGTTCGCCAACTTCGCGGTGACCAGCGCCCTGTGGTGCTTCGTGGGCTTCTACGCCACGTGCGTCGTCGTCTGCTGGTGGTTCTACGCCCGCAAGGGCGCCGAGTCCCCGAGCTGATTCCCGGCCCGGGACGTCCCGGGCCCCCCTCCCGCGCGACCTGTACCACGGGAATTCGACGAAATTCTTGTGAATGCGTTCACAAGCGAACTTGGGTCGAAAGTCCCGAAGGAAACCCCAGGTCAGAGCGGCAAACCCGGTCGGTTTCGGTCCGCAACAAGGCCCATTGGTCCCGAACTCGGGACCAATGCGGCCCCCCGGACCGGCCCGCCGGGAGTCCAATGAATACGTAGCAACCAACCGGTCGAAGAGATGGGGAAGGTGTCGGCGATGACTGCCACTCCCGCGGAAAAGACGACGCACGGCGAGGCCTGGGACGGCTTCAAGGGGGGCCTGTGGCGGGACGCCATCGACGTCCGCGACTTCGTCCAGCAGAACTACACCCCCTACGAGGGCGACGGCGCCTTCCTCGCCGGCCCGACCGAGCGCACCACCGCCGTGTGGGACAAGCTCCTCTCGATGTTCCCGACGGAGATCGAGCGCGGCATCTACGACGTCGACGCGAAGACCCCGTCCCGCATCGACGCCTTCAAGCCCGGCTACATCGACGGCGACGCCAAGGACCACCAGGACCTCATCGTCGGCCTCCAGACCGACGGCGCCCTCAAGCGCGCGATCATGCCGAACGGCGGCTGGCGGATGGTCGAGGGCGCCCTCAACGCCTACGGCTACGAGGCCGACCCCGAGGTCCGCGAGATCTACACCCACCTCCGCAAGACCCACAACGAGGGCGTCTTCGACGCCTACACCCCCGAGATCCGCGCCTGCCGCTCCTCCGGCATCATCACCGGCCTGCCCGACGCCTACGGCCGCGGCCGCATCATCGGCGACTACCGCCGCGTCGCCCTCTACGGCGTCGACCGGCTCATCGCCGCCAAGCAGGCCGACAAGGACAAGCTCGCCGCCGAATGGCCCACCGAGCACGTGATCCGCGACCGCGAGGAGATCTCCGAGCAGATCAAGGCGCTGAACGAGCTCAAGTCGATGGCCATGGCCTACGGCTACGACCTCTCCGGCCCGGCCACCACCGGCCGCGAAGCCGTCCAGTGGCTGTACTTCGCCTACCTCGCCGCCGTGAAGGAGCAGAACGGCGCGGCCATGTCGATCGGCCGCATCGACAACTTCCTCGACATCTACCTCCAGCGGGACATCGAGGCCGGCCTCATCACCGAGGAGCAGGCCCAGGAGTTCATCGACGACTTCGTCATCAAGCTCCGCATCGTCCGCTTCCTGCGCACCCCCGAGTACAACGACCTCTACTCCGGCGACCCCACCTGGGTCACCTGGTCGATGGCCGGCATCGGCGAGGACGGTCGCCCGCTCGTCTCCCGCACCACCTTCCGCGCCCTGCAGACCCTCTACAACCTCGGCCCGGCCCCCGAGCCGAACCTGACGGTCTTCTGGTCGCGCGACCTCCCCAAGGGCTTCAAGGACTTCGCCTCCCAGGTCGCCATCGACACCTCGGCCCTCCAGTTCGAGTCCGACGACCTGATGCGCCCCAAGTACGGCGACGACACCGCCATCGCCTGCTGCGTCTCCGCGATGGCCGTGGGCAAGCAGATGCAGTTCTTCGGCGCCCGCGTCAACGTCGCCAAGGCACTCCTGTACGCGATCAACGGCGGCCGCGACGAGAAGACCGGCAAGCGCGTCGTCGAGGGCTTCGAGCCCGTCGAGGGCGACGTCCTCGACTACGAGACCGTCGCCCGGCAGTACGACGGGATGCTCGACTGGCTGGCCAGGACGTACGTGCACGCCCTCAACGTCATCCACTACATGCACGACAAGTACGCCTACGAGCGCATCGAGATGGCCCTGCACGACCAGGAGATCCTGCGCACCATGGCGTGCGGCATCGCGGGCCTCTCGGTCGCCGCGGACTCCCTCTCGGCGATCAAGCACGCCAAGGTCAAGGTGATCCGCGACGAGACCGGCCTCGCCGTCGACTACGAGATCGAGGGCGACTACCCGGCCTACGGCAACAACGACGACCGGGCCGACGACATCGCCAAGTCCATCGTCCACGGCTTCATGGAGAAGGTCCGCAAGCACCCGACGTACCGCGACGCGGTCCACACCCAGTCCGTGCTGACCATCACCTCGAACGTCGTCTACGGCAAGAAGACCGGCAACACCCCGGACGGCCGCCGCGCCGGCACCCCGTTCGCCCCCGGCGCCAACCCGATGAACGGGCGCGACGAGCACGGGTACATCGCCTCCGCCCTGTCGGTCGCCAAGCTGCCCTACGACGACGCCGAGGACGGCATCTCGCTGACCAACACGATCACCCCGGACGCCCTGGGCCGCACCCCCGAGGAGCGGATCGGCAACCTCTCCGGCGTGCTCGACGGCTTCACGGCCAGCAACGGCTTCCACATGAACGTCAACGTCCTCGACAAGGCGACCCTCGAGGACGCCATGGACCACCCGGAGAACTACCCGCAGCTGACCATCCGGGTCTCCGGATACGCGGTGAACTTCGTCCGCCTGACGCGCGAGCAGCAGCTGGACGTCATCAACCGCACCTTTCACGGCTCGCTGTGAGCCCCCGCTGAACCGCGGCCCCGGGGCCGGGCCCTCACCCCGGCCCCGGGCACCGCGAACTCCCCGTCCAGACCCCGTAGTCCGCGTAATCCGAGTAATCCGAGTAATCCGTGTAGTTCGAGGAGCCCTGCCATGACCGTGCTGCTCACCCAGAACCTGAGCGCGAACGACGCCGCCACCCCGGCCGCCGCCGCGACGCACCGCCCCACCGAGGGCTCCGTGCACTCCTGGGACCTGTCGACCGGCGTCGACGGGCCGGGCACACGCTTCGTGACGTTCCTCTCCGGCTGCCCGCTCACCTGCCTGTACTGCCACAACCCCGACACCTGGCGGATGCGCAACGGCAAGCGGACCTCGGCCGACGCGATCGTCGCGGAGGCCGCCAAGTACACCCGGTTCATCGAGGCCGCCGGCGGCGGCGCCACCATCAGCGGCGGCGAACCGCTCCTCCAGCCCGTCTTCGCCGGTGAACTCCTGCACCGCCTCAAGCACGAACTGGGCCTGCACACCGCCCTGGACACCTCGGGATTCCTCGGCGTGCGCGCCACCGACGCCCTGCTGCGCGACGTCGACCTGGTCCTGCTCGACATCAAGTCCTGGGACCGCGCCACCTACAAGAAGGTCACCGGGCGCCCGCTGCAGCCCACCCTCGACTTCGCGCACCGCCTCGCCGACCTCGGCAAGAACGTCTGGGTGCGCTTCGTGCTCGTCCCCGGCCTGACCGACGACCCCGCCAACATCGAGGGCGTCGCCGCCTTCGCCGGATCCCTGGGCAACGTCTCCCGGGTCGACGTGCTGCCCTTCCACAAGCTCGGCGAGGCGAAGTGGGAGACGCTCGGCAAGCCCTTCACGCTGCACGACACGCCCGCGCCCGCCCCCGAGCAGGTCGCCGCCGCCAAGTCGATCTTCGAGGCCCACGGCCTCACCGCGGTCTGAGCCGCGCTCCGGTCCAGGGCCCGCCCCCGCGACGTACCCTGGAGTCATGAGTACCGCCCCCGACCCCGAGCCGCGCGACCCGAAGGCCGCGCTGATCTTCGACGATCCGCTGACGGCGCAGTCCGCCGACGACACGGACCGCGGGTGGGGCGAGCGGCCGGCGGCCGGCGACAACAGCGCCGCCGACCTGGCCCGCTTCCTCGACGAGAAGCCGCCCCACCACCTGTGAAGCGCCGCTAGGGCTCGCTGTGCCCCGAGCCGCGCTGCGCCACGAGCGCGTCGCGGATCTCCTTGAGGACCTCCAGCTCGGAGACCTCGATGGTCTCCTGCACGCCTTCCTTCTCGGCGTCCCGCGCGGCCTTGCGCGCGAGGTACTTCGCCATCGGCATGACCATCAGGAAGTACACGACGGCCGCCGTGATGACGAAGCTCAGGACGGCGCTGAGCACCGAGCCCCACATGATCTGGATGCCCTGATCGCCCGTGCACGGGGCCTTCAGGCAGGACGTGTAGCCATCGAGGTCCTTGGTGCCGAAGGCGCCGACCAGCGGGTTGATGACCCCCTTCACGACCGCGTTCACGATGTTGGTGAACGCGGCGCCGATGACCACCGCGACCGCAAGGTCGATCACATTGCCGCGCATGAGGAAGGACTTGAAGCCCTCCCACACACCCGGTTCGTTCTTCTCGCTCACCAGAAGGCCTCTTTTCACGCGTGCAGATTGCGGAGCAAACGACTTCGCAACTTACGACAGCGTGGGTCAGACCTGTCCAATTCGGTAACTCGATCGAGGGACTTGACGAGACGTACGTCACCACAGAGTCACCGCCAGCCGCGAAGTGGCTCCGACGCCCGCGAGCCGCGCGGCCGTACCGCGCGCCACCGACAGCACCACCAACGACCCGCCCGCCGCCGCGGTTTCGCCCGGCTGCCCGGACGGTGTCTCCTCCTCCGGCACGGACGTCACCCGCGCCCCGGACGCGAGGACCCGCACCCCGGGCCGGCCGTCCGCCCGCGCCGCCACCACGTCCACCCGGTCGCCGGGCCGCAACAGCCGCACCGCCCCCGCGTCCGCGATCCGGACCGGCGCCGACACCGTCACGGCGGGCCCGCGCGCCCGCGCGCCTGGCGGCGCCTCGGCCTCCGTCTCCGCCCGCTCGGGCCCGCGGCCCGTGCCGGACGAGGGCACCGCGGCCGTCAGCGCCGCCGCGGCCAGGGCGAGGCCCGCCGCCACGACGGGGCCGCGCCGGTGCCGCCCCGCACGCCCGGGCCGCCATCGCGCGCCGCGTACGCGCACGGGAGGGAAGGAGGGCACCTCGGACGTCGGGGGAGTGCTGAGCTGGGCCGGGGAAGTCGTCCGGGCCGGGGGAAGGCTCGAGGACACGGTCGTCACCGCCTGCGGGTCGCGTCGGAACGGACGGGCACCGCGCCCGTCTCGCCGACCACGATCCGCCTCCCCGCCGGATCCCGCTGAGCCCCGTGCACTACCGCCGGGTTGTGGACAACTCCCTCACCCGGACGGGTAGTTATGTCAGGGGTGTGGTCACGGCAGCCGGATCCCCGGGTCCATCCCGCCGAGCGCGCCCGCGCACAGACAGTCCCGCTCGCCGCTCGTCGGCAGCCCCGCGACCGCGTCGAACAGCACGGTCCGCAGCCGGTCCACATTCGCCGCGAACACCTTGAGCACCTCGTCGTGCGAGACGCCCTCACCGCTCTCGGCTCCCGCGTCGAGGTCCGTGACGAGGGTCAACGACGTGTAGCAGAGCTCCAGTTCACGGGCGAGCATCGCCTCGGGGTGCCCGGTCATGCCCACCACCGACCAGCCCATCGCGGCGTGCCAGCGCGATTCGGCGCGGGTCGAGAAGCGCGGGCCCTCGACCACGACGAGCGTCCCGCCGTCGACCGGCTCCCAGTCCTTGCCCTGCGCGGCCTTCACGGCGACCTTGCGGCCCACCGGGCAGTACGGGTCGGCGGGGGAGACGTGCACGACGTTCGGCACGGTGCCGTCCGGCAGCGGCAGCCCGTCGAAGTAGGTCTGCGCCCGGGACTTCGTACGGTCCACGAACTGGTCCGGGACCAGCAGCGTCCCCGGCCCGTACTCCGGCCGGAGCCCGCCCACCGCGCACGGCCCGAGGACCTGGCGCACCCCCACCGAGCGCAGCGCCCACAGATTGGCGCGGTAATTGATGCGGTGCGGCGGCAGATGGTGGCCGCGGCCGTGCCGGGGCAGGAAGGCGACCCGGCGGCCGGCGACCTCGCCGAGGAAGAGCGAGTCGCTCGGGGGCCCGTAGGGGGTGTCCACCTGGACCTCGGTCACGTCGTCCAGGAAGGAGTAGAAGCCGGAGCCGCCGATCACGCCGATCTCGGCGTCGGCCTGTGTGTTCGTGTTGGTCGCCATGGTCAGCACAGTAGCCAAGGCGGCCGACGCCAAAGACCCTGCCGTCGGGGACGACAGGGTCTCGTAAGACGTCTCGCGGAAGGTCGCGCCTAGGCGGCGGACGACGAGCTGGAGGAACTCGAGGAGCTGGAGGCCGACGAACCGGACGAGCTCGACGCACTCGACGAGGACGACGTGCTGTCCGAGGACGACGACTTCGACTCGGAGGACGACGAGGCCGACTTCGAGGACGACGACGCCGGGCTGCTGCTCGACGAGGAGCCGCGGCTGTCATTGCGGTAGAAGCCCGAGCCCTTGAAGACGATGCCGACAGCCGAGAAGACCTTCTTCAGGCGGCCACCGCAGTTGGGGCACTCGGTCAGGGCGTCGTCGGTGAACTTCTGCACCGCCTCGAGGCCCTCGCCGCACTCGGTGCACTGATACTGGTAAGTCGGCACTGTGTCTTCCTCCTGGCACTCTCACTCGATGAGTGCTAACGACGCTCCATAGTGACCTATTCCGCGAGATCAGTCCACTGCCACCGGCACGCGGTGACCGACGCCACGCGCCACGGTCCGTCCCAGGGACGGCGGCACGAGCCTCGACCGCAGCAGGAACATGACCCCCAGGGCCAGCACCGTGCCGCCCATCGGGACCAGGAATCCGGCGCCGTCCCAGAAGCGGTCCTCCAACTGTCCGGCGACCGTCACGGCGGCGGCCTGGCCGAGCGCGACCGCGCCGGTCAGCCAGGTGAATGCCTCCGTGCGGGAGCTCGCCGGGACGATCGTCTCGACGAGGGTGTAGCCGGTGATCAGGGCGGGCGCGATGCAGACGCCGACCAGCAGGCCGAGCCCGGCGAGCAGCAGCACGGACTGCGCCGCCCACAGGCCGGACGCGGTCAGGGCCAGGGCCGTGTAACCGACGAGCAGGCGGCGCTGCGGGGCCACCTTCCAGGCGATGGCGCCGCAGACGATGCCGGAGAGCATGTTGCCGGCGGCGAAGGTTCCGTAGAGGACACCGTTCAGGCCGGGCTCGCCGATCGCCTCCGTGTAGGCGGCGAGCGAGACCTGCATGCCGCCGAAGACGGAGCCGATGCCGAGGAACGTCACGATCAGGACCCGCACGCCGGGGACGCGGAGCGCGGAAGCGTGCTCCACGCGCGCGTGCCCTTCGAGGGAGCGGGCCGACGGCGTGGGCTGCGTGCCCTTCTGGGCGGCGAACAGCAGGCCGCCGACGAGGGTGAGCGCTGCCTCCGTGAGCAGACCCGCGGCCGGGTTGACGCCGGTGCACAGGGCGGTGGCGAACAGCGGGCCGAGCACGAACGTGAACTCGTCGGTGACCGACTCGAAGGCCGCCGCGGTCTGCATCAGGGGCGAGCCCTGGAGCTTGACGCCCCAGCGGGCGCGCACCATGGGCCCGACCTGCGGTGTGGAGGCGCCGGTCGGCACCGCCGCGAGGAACAGCGTCCACGTGGGGGCCCCGGACAGGGCCAGCACGGTCAGCGTGAGCCCGGAGGCGGCGTGCACGAGGACGCCGGGCAGCAGGACGGCCCGCTGCCCGAAGCGGTCGGCCAGCTTGCCTCCGTAGGGCGCGAACAGCGCCATGGAGACACCGGTCGTCGCGGAGACCGCCCCCGCGGTCCCGTACGAGCCGGTGGTGTGCTGCACGAGCAGCACGATGGAGATGGTCAGCATCGCGAACGGCTGGCGTGCCGCGAAGCCGGGGAGCAGGAACGTCCAGGCGCCGCGGGTGCGGAGCAGCTGTCCGTAGCCCGGGCGGGTGCCGGGGGTGCCGGGAACCGTGGCCTTCTGTGGCACGGTGCCCTCGCCTTTCTGCCGCCTGGTGGCCCGGTGGCCTCCTGGTCGAGGAGCACCGGGCCGAGAGCCGTCCTCAGATGCGCCGGGAACCGAGTGATACCTACGGTCCGCGCCAGGAGAGGCCCTGGGCCAAGCAGATCAGGCACTACGAAGCACAGTGCTGCAAGGGGACCGCGGCCGCTTTGCGGTCGCGCCGGCTCTACGTCAGGCAGAGTCGGTGGAACGTGGATCTTTGGTCTACCCGACCATGTTAACGGTCGGTTTCGCCCCCTGTGCCCAGCCAGCCGGCGAGCTTGCCGCCGAGGGCGACGGCCCGCAGGCGCGCCTCCGCGGCGTCGCGCACCGGGTCGGTGGCCACGACCAGCAGTTCGTCGTCCTGGCGCAGCACGGTGGTGGGTGCGGGCACGAAGGACGTCCCGTCGCGCACGACCAGGGTGACGGCGGCGCCCTTGGGCAGCCGCAGCTCGCCGACCTCCACGCCGTGCATCCGGGAGCCCTCGGGGACGGAGACGGACAGCAGATGGCCGCGCAGCCGCTCCAGGGGCGCGGACTCGATGCCGAGGTCCGCGGCCTCGGAGGAGCCCAGCCGCAGCTTCCTGGCGAGCCAGGGCAGCGTGGGTCCTTGGATGAGGGTGTAGACGACGACCAGCACGAAGACGATGTTGAAGATCCGCTGGCTGTCCGCGACGCCGGTCACCATCGGGATGGTCGCCAGGATGATGGGCACGGCGCCGCGCAGGCCGGCCCATGACATGAGGGCCTTCTCCTGCCACGGCATACGGAAGGGCAGCAGGCTGACGACGACTTCCAAGGGGCGCGCGACCATCGTCAGGACGAGTCCGATGATGAGCGCGGGCACGATGTCGTCGGCCAGTTCGTGCGGGGTGACGAGCAGGCCGAGCAGCACGAACATGCCGATCTGTGCGATCCAGCCGAGGCCCTCCGCGAAGCCGCGGGTGGCCGGCCAGTGCGGCAGCTTGGCGTTGCCCATCACCATGGCGGCCAGGTAGACGGCGAGGAAGCCGCTGCCGTGGGCGATGGCGCCCGCGGCGTACGCGACGGTGGCGATGGCCATCACGGCGATCGGGTACAGGCCGGAGGCGGGCAGCGCGACGTGCCGCAGCCCGTAGGAGCCGAGCCACCCGACCGCGAGGCCTATCGCGGCGCCGATCGCGAGCTCCAGGGCGATCTCGCCGATGAGGACGTACCAGTGCTCCACAGGGCCCGCCGCGGAGAAGGCGACGACCAGGATGACCACAGGAGCGTCGTTGAAGCCGGACTCCGCTTCCAGGACGCCGGTGATGCGCTTGGGGAGCGGCACCTTGCGCAGCACGGAGAAGACGGCCGCCGCGTCCGTGGAGGACACCACCGCGCCGATGATGAGGGACTGCCGCCATTCCAGGCCCACCAGATAGTGCGCACCCGCAGCCGTCACCCCGACGCTGACCGCGACCCCCGCGAGCGACAGCGCGACGGCCGCGGGAAGTGCCGGTTTGATCTCCTTCCACTTCGTGCCCAGACCGCCCTCGGCCAGGATCACGACGAGCGCCGCGTAGCCGATGACCTGGGTCAACTCGGCGTCGCTGAAGGAGACGTCGCCGATGCCGTCCTGGCCCATGGCGATGCCGATGCCGAGGTACAGGAGCAGGCTCGGCAGCCCGCTGCGCGAGGAGATGCGCACCGCGGCGACCGCGATGAGCAGGACGAGCGCGCTGACGAGCAGGAGCTGGTTGAGGTGGTGGACAGTCAGGGGCTGTTCCTTCCGCGAGAGGTCGTCTCAGGGGCTGCTGTGGGGGAGTCGCTCCATGAGGCAGCGAGCGAGGTACTTCGTTACCTTACCTAATCGTTAACGCTTTCTTGACGCTCGGGCCGTTTCCTCGAACCTCCGTAGGCGCTCGCTTCCTGACTCCGCGTCCGGGCCCGCACCGCACTGCTCGTATGGTTGCTCCAGCCCTCCCGCCCGTCAGACGCCACCACCCTCGACCGAGGGGCCTTCGAGCCCGCAGCCCAGAGTCAGCGAAGGACAGCAAGGATCGCGATGCCCTCCACTACGAACGCCGCTTCCGGTCGCCAGTCCGGCAGGAAGAAGGGGCGCCGCGCCCGACTGCTCGTGATCGTCCTCGTGTTGGCCGTCGTCGCGGGCATCGGATACGGCGCCTACTGGAGCGTCGACAGCGTGCGTGCCTCCTTGCCGCAGACCACGGGATCCACCCGGCTCGACGGGCTGGACGGGCCCGTCCAGGTCAAGCGGGACGGCTACGGCATCCCGCAGATCTACGCGTCCTCGGACGAGGACCTGTTCATGGCGCAGGGCTTCGTGCAGGCGCAGGACCGGTTCTACGAGATGGACGTGCGCCGTCATACGACCTCCGGTCGGCTCTCCGAGATGTTCGGCAAGGGCCAGGTCAAAACCGATGAGTTCCTGCGCACCCTGGGATGGCACCGGGTGGCACAGAAGGAGTACGACTCCAAGCTCTCGCCCGCGACCAAGAAGTACCTCCAGGCGTACTCCAAGGGAGTCAACGCCTACTTGTCGGGCAAGAGCGGCAAGGACATCTCCGCCGAGTACGTGGCGCTCGGTTTCGAGAACGACTACAAGCCGCAGCAGTGGACGCCGGTCGACTCGGTGGCCTGGCTGAAGGCCATGGCCTGGGACCTGCGCGGCAACATGCAGGACGAGATCGACCGCTCCCTGATGACGAGCCGCCTCGGCCCGAAGCAGATCGCGGACCTCTACCCCGAGTACCCGTACGACCGGAACAAGCCGATCGTGCAGGAGGGCGCCTACAACAGCGCCACCAAGTCGTACGACGCCTCGGCCTCGGGCACCCGGACGCAGAGCGGCACCTCGGGGGCGGCGGGTACCGGCCTGACGGGCGGCGCAGAGGCCCCCAGCGGCCTCCAGAGTCAGCTCGGCGGCCTCGCCGACGTCCTGGACCGGATCCCCGACTCCGCGGGCCTGGGACCCAACGGCAACGGCATCGGCTCCAACTCGTGGGTCGTCTCGGGCGACCACACCATCACCGGCAAGCCGCTGCTCGCCAACGACCCGCACCTGGCGCCGCAACTGCCCTCCGTCTGGTACCAGATGGGCCTGCACTGCACGAGCGTCTCGGCGAAGTGCCAGTACGACGTGACGGGCTACACGTTCGCCGGCATGCCGGGCGTGGTCATCGGCCACAACCAGAACATCTCCTGGGGCCTGACGAACTCGGGCGCCGACGTCACGGACCTCTACCTGGAGAAGTTCAGCGGCGACGGCTACCTGTACGACGACAAGACGGTGCCCTTCACGACCCGCAAGGAGGTCATCAAGGTCGCCGGCGGCAGCCCCAAGACGATCACGATCCGCGAGACGAACAACGGCCCGCTGCTGTCCGACCGCGACGACGAGCTCGTCAAGGTCGGCAAGAAGGCGCCGGTGGGCACCTCCGAGGCCCCCGACCGGGGCGACGGCTACGGCATCGCGCTGCGCTGGACCGCGCTGGAGCCGGGCAACACCATGGACGCCGTCTTCGAGATCGACAAGGCGAAGGACTGGGCCGGGTTCCGCAAGGCGGCCGCCGACTTCCAGGTGCCCTCGCAGAACCTCACGTACGCCGACACCGAGGGCCACATCGGCTACCAGCTGCCCGGCCGCATCCCGACCCGTGGCGAGGGCGACGGCTCGCTCCCGTCGCCGGGCTGGGACTCCAAGTACAGGTGGACCGGCTACATCAAGCAGGCCGAGCTGCCCTACGAGTTCGACCCCAAGCGCGGCTACATCGTGACCGCCAACCAGGCCGTGGTCGACAAGAGCTACCCGTACACGCTCACCACGGACTGGGGCTACGGCACCCGCAGCCAGCGGATCACCGACCTGATCAAGTCGAAGATCGACGGCGGCGGCAAGATCTCCACCGACGACATGCGCAGCATGCAGATGGACAACAGCAGCGAGATCGCCAAGCTCCTGGTGCCCAAGCTGCTCAAGCTCGACGTCAAGGACAAGTACGTCCGTGAGGCGCAGCAGCTCCTGGAGAACTGGGACTACACCCAGAACCCGGACTCGGCCGCGGCCGCGTACTTCAACTCGGTCTGGCGCAACATCCTGAAGCTCGCCTTCGGCAACAAGCTGCCCATGGAGCTGCGGGTCAAGGGGCAGTGCCTGAGCGTCACGCCGGTCGACAACTCGGGTCCGGCCGACGAGGACCGCAAGGTGCGCGAGTGCGGTCAGCGGGACGCGGACTCGGCGCAGCCGGACGGCGGCGACCGTTGGTTCGAGGTCGTCCGCAAGATCATCAACGACGAGGACAACGACTGGTGGAAGGCTCCGGCGACCCGCACCGACAAGGCCACCGTCAACCGTGACCAGCTGTTCGACCGGGCCATGGAGGACGCCCGCTGGGACCTGACGGCCAAGCTCGGCAAGGACATCGACACCTGGAGCTGGGGCCGCCTGCACAAGCTGGAGCTGAAGAACCAGACCCTCGGCACCGAGGGCCCGGGCTGGCTGCAGTACGTGCTCAACCGCGGCCCGTGGAAGCTCGGCGGCGGCGAGGCGGCGGTGAACGCGACCGGCTGGAACGCGGCGGGCGGCTACGGGGTCGACTGGGTGCCGTCGATGCGCATGGTGGTCAACCTGGCCGACCTCGACAAGTCCAAGTGGATCAACCTCACCGGCGCCTCGGGCCACACCTACAGCTCCCACTACACGGACCAGACCGACAAGTGGGTCCAGGGTGAGCTGCTGCCCTGGCACTTCACCGAGAAGGCCGTCTCCGACAACACGTCGGACACGCTGGTCCTCAAGCCGTAGGACAGCACAGCACTGAAAGGGGCCCCCACGCGCGTGGGGCCCCTTTTCGCTTCTCCAGCGCTACCCGCGGGTCTACGTGAAGCGGTGGACTCCCGAGGGCGTCACGACGGCGTGCACGGCCTTGTCGTGCGCCTCCTCGGGGAGGTGTGCGACGACTTCGGTGTCATGGAGCAGCACGACGAGGGCGGCGGGCGCGCCGGCCGCCTCGAGCCGCGCGAGGACCCTGTCGTACGAGCCGCCGCCCCGGCCCAGCCGCATCCCGCGCGCGTCCACGGCGAGCCCGGGCAGCAGCACGACGTCCGCCGCCGTCACGGCACCGGGCCCGAGCCGCTCGCCGCCCGGCTCCAAGAGGGCCATCTTTCCCGCGTGTTGTACGCGGACGAGCGAGGAGGCCCCCTCGTACGTCCCCCAGTCCAGGTCGTTGTCGGGCAGCAGCACCGGCAGCAGGACCCGCACCCCACGCGCGCGGAGCGCGTCGAGCAGCAGTCCGGTCCCCGGTTCGCCGCCCACGGAGACGTACGCCGCCACGGTGCGGGCCGCCGCCACCTCCTCTACCTCGAAGGCCCGCTCGGCGAGAACTTTTTCCGTCTCCCGTGCGTCATCCATTGGCAACGCTTTCCTCACCGCGAGGAACTCCCGTCGCAATGTGCGCTTGTCAGGGTGGGCGCCACGCGGGTCACTTGTGTGCGGGCTCACAGTCGGCTCACAAACCTCTCCTAATCCACGCATATATGTGCCAACAAAGCGGACCCACAGATTCCGCCCATAGGCGCCGGATATGGTGACGGGCATGACTGACTCGCACACCAGGATCACCAAGGCTGTCATCCCTGCCGCGGGCCTCGGCACCCGGTTCCTGCCCGCCACCAAAGCCACTCCCAAAGAGATGCTTCCGGTGGTCGACAAGCCGGCGATCCAGTACGTGGTCGAAGAGGCCGCCTCAGCGGGTCTCGACGACGTCCTCATGATCACAGGCCGCAACAAGCGCCCCCTGGAGGACCACTTCGACCGCAACTACGAGCTGGAGTCCGCCCTTCAGAAGAAGGGCGACGCCAACCGCCTCGCCAAGGTCCAGGAGTCCAGCGACCTCGCGACCATGCACTACGTGCGCCAGGGCGACCCCAAGGGCCTCGGCCACGCGGTCCTGTGCGCGGCCCCGCACGTGGGGCACGAGCCCTTCGCGGTCCTCCTCGGCGACGACCTGATCGACCCGCGCGACCCGCTGCTCGCGCGCATGGTCGAGATCCAGGAGCGCCACGGCGGCAGCGTCATCGCCCTCATGGAGGTCGAGCCCTCGCAGATCCACCTCTACGGATGCGCCGCCGTCGAGGTCACCGAGGACGGCGACGTCGTCAAGGTCACCGACCTCGTGGAGAAGCCGGACCCGGCCGACGCCCCCTCCAACTACGCGATCATCGGCCGCTACGTCCTGGACCCCCACGTCTTCGACATACTGCGCAAGACCGAGCCGGGCCGCGGCGGCGAGATCCAGCTCACCGACGCCCTGCAGCAGCTCGCCGCGGACGAGAAGATCGGCGGCCCCGTGCACGGCGTCGTCTTCAAGGGCCGCCGCTATGACACCGGCGACCGCGGCGACTATCTGCGTGCCATTGTCAGACTCGCGTGCGAACGTGAGGACCTGGGACCGGACTTCCGGACCTGGCTTCGCAGTTACGTCACCGAGGAGATGTAGCACCTTGAGCAGCGCGACCACACCGTCCACCAGCCACGGCCAGCTCTGGTCGGTGGACGAGCACCTGGAGGACATCCTCAGCACCGTCCACCCGCTCGACCCCATCGAGCTGCAACTCCTCGACGCCCAGGGCTGCGTGCTCGTCGAGGACGTGACGGTGCCGGTCTCGCTGCCCCCGTTCGACAACAGCTCGATGGACGGGTACGCGGTGCGCGTCGCCGATGTCGCGGGCGCGAGCGAGGAGTTCCCCGCCGTCCTCACGGTGATCGGCGACGTCGCGGCCGGGCAGGGCGAGCAGCCCACCGTCGGTCCCGGCCAGGCCGCCCGCATCATGACCGGCGCCCCGCTCCCGCCCGGCGCCGAGGCCGTCGTCCCCGTGGAGTGGACCGACGGAGGGCTCGGCGCGGGCCCGGTCTCCTCGATGCCCGCCCACAGCACCGCCCCCGAAGGCGCCTCGGGAGAGGTCCGGGTCCACCGCCCCGCCGAGGCACGCGCGCACGTACGCGCGCAGGGCAGCGACGTCCAGGCCGGCGACCGCGCCCTCACCACCGGCACGGTGCTGGGCCCGCCGCAGATCGCGCTGCTCGCCGCCATCGGCCGCGGCACCGTCCGCGTACGCCCGCGCCCGCGCGTGGTCGTCATCTCCACCGGCAGCGAACTCGTCCAGCCCGGCGAGTCGTTGGCCCAGGGCCAGATCTACGACTCCAACAGCTTCGCCCTCACGGCCGCGGCCCGGGACGCCGGAGCCATCGCCTACCGGGTCGGTGCCGTCTCCGACGACGCCGAGACGCTCCGCTCCACCATCGAGGACCAGCTCATCCGCGCCGACCTCGTCGTCACGACCGGCGGCGTCAGCGTCGGCGCGTACGACGTCGTCAAGGAAGCCCTCTCCTCGATCGGCGACCCCGACGAGGAGGACGGCATCGGCGCGGGCAGCGGCGTCGAGTTCCGCAAGCTCGCCATGCAGCCCGGCAAGCCGCAGGGCTTCGGCTCCATCGGCCCCGACCACACCCCGCTGCTCGCCCTGCCGGGCAACCCGGTCTCCTCGTACGTCTCCTTCGAACTCTTCGTCCGGCCCGCGATCCGCGCCCTGATGGGCCTGCCCGGCGACTCCGTGCGGCGCCCCACCACGCGCGCGGTGCTGGCCACCGACAAGGCGCTGACCTCCCCGGACGGGCGCCGCCAGTTCCTGCGGGGCGCGTACGACGCGGCGGCGGGCGAGATCGCACCCGTCGGCGGCTCCGGCTCGCACCTGATCGCGGCGCTCGCCCACGCGGACGCGCTCATCGTGGTGCCCGAGGACGTGACGTCGGTGGAGCCCGGCACCGAGGTCGACGTGGTCCTCCTGCGCTGAGCGCCGGTGAACAGGCGCTCACCGGTCCGGCTGTCCGGGGCTCGCGATACCGTGTCGCGCACAACAGTCCGGCGCGCCGCACCGCGCACGGCTCGGATCGGGAGCGCCACAGCACCATGAGCACTTCGCAGGACCGACTGACCCACATCGACGAGGCGGGCGCCGCCCGGATGGTCGACGTGTCGCAGAAGGACGTCACCGCGCGCACCGCCCGCGCCAGCGGTCGCGTCCTCGTCTCGCCGCGCGTGGTCGAACTGCTGCGCGGCGAGGGCGTGCCCAAGGGCGACGCTCTCGCGACGGCCCGTATCGCCGGGATCATGGGCGCCAAGCGCACCCCCGACCTGATCCCGCTCTGTCACCCGCTGGCCGTGTCCGGCGTGAAGCTGGACCTGTCCGTGGCCGACGACGCGGTGGAGATCCTCGCCACCGTGAAGACCACGGACCGTACGGGCGTCGAGATGGAGGCCCTCACGGCGGTCTCGGTCGCCGCGCTCACGGTCGTCGACATGATCAAGGCGGTCGACAAGGGAGCGGTCATCACGGACGTCCGCGTGGAGGAGAAGACGGGCGGCAAGTCGGGCGACTGGAGCCGGGCATGACTCCGGGCCGGCTCGCGCAGTTCCCCGCGCCCCCGCAGGGGCGCGCACCCGAAGGAGTCCGCGCATGAGCGGGAATTACCGCGCCCTCGTCGTCACCGCCTCCAACCGGGCCGCCGCCGGCGTCTACGAGGACAAGGGCGGGCCGCTCATCGCCGAAGGCCTCCAGAAGATGGGCTTCAGCGTGGAGGGCCCCCAGGTCGTGCCGGACGGCGACCCCGTGGAGGCCGCGCTGCGGGCCGCGGTCGAGGCGGCGTACGACGTCGTCGTCACCACCGGCGGCACCGGCATCTCGCCCACCGACCGCACGCCCGAGGCGACGGCCCGCGTCATCGACACCCACGTACCGGGCATCCCCGAGGCCATCCGCGCGTACGGGCGCGAGAAAGTGCCCACCGCCGCGCTCTCGCGTGGCCTCGCCGGGGTCGCCGGGCGCACACTGATCGTGAACCTGCCGGGTTCGAGCGGCGGGGTGAAGGACGGCCTGGCCGTCCTGGAGCCGCTGCTGACCCACGCCGTCGACCAGATCCGCGGCGGCGACCACCCCAGACCCGATGCCCATGCCGCCGGGGGTGCGCACTGAACAGCCCGTCCTGGCCCGTCGTCCTGGCGGAGGGCGATGTCGTCCTCCGCCCCATAAGGCTGCGCGACCAGCGCGCCTGGCGCGAGGTCAACCGCCGCAACCGCGACTGGCTGCGCCCCTGGGAGGCGACGATCCCGCCGCCCACGCCCAGCGGCCCGATCGCGCACCGCCCGACGTACCGTCAAATGGTGCGCCATCTGCGCTCGGAGGCGAACGCGGGCCGGATGCTGCCCTTCGTCATCGAGTACCAGGGCCGCCTCGTGGGCCAGCTGACGGTCGCCGGGATCACCTGGGGCTCGATGTGCTCGGGCCACGTCGGCTACTGGGTGGACCAGGGCGTGGCCGGGCGCGGAGTGATGCCCACGGCCGTCGCGCTCGCCGTCGACCACTGCTTCCGCACGGTGGGCCTGCACCGCATCGAGGTCTGCATTCGCCCGGAGAACGGGCCGAGCCGTCGCGTCGTGGAGAAACTCGGATTCCGCGAGGAGGGGCTGCGTCCACGGTATCTTCACATCGACGGTGGCTGGCGCGATCATCTCGTCTTCGCGCTCACCGCCGAGGAGGTCCCGGAAGGGCTCCTGAAGCGCTGGCGCCGCGAGCGGCCGGGCAACAGCGCAGGTCCGGGTGCCCCCAACGCCGTGGATCCCGGTGCGCCCTCGAAATAAAATAAATGTTCGAAATTGATCGGTGAACGACCGTCGGAGCCATTAAATTCGCGCCCCGGTCAGCCAGTTGATCGCACCAGTCGCAAAAAAAGCTCGAAATATCAGCCAGATCGTGCGACACACCGGCCCAATTGGCGGATGGCCTCACGCAAACCCCTCTACGGTGTGAGGCGTGAGCAGCAGCGGCCTCATCTACGCAGTCATCGTCGGGGCCTGGGCCGCCTACTTGGTGCCGATGTGGCTCCGTAGGCAGGACGAGCTGAACGAAGCCCGTCCGACGGAACGCTTCAGCACCGCCATCCGTCTTCTCTCCGGACGAGCGGGCATGGAGCGCCGGTACGCCAAGGACCTGCAGGCGCGCTCGCCCGAGACGGACGAGTGGCGCGGCGCCCCGGCCGACCCGGACGCGACCACCGACACGGTGGACGTCCGGGCCCTCGTCGCGCCCCCGGCCGGCGAGCGGGAACACCCGGAACCCGTCCACGAGCCCGAGCCCCGGCCCGCGCCCGAACCCGCGGCCCCGGCCAAGCCCCGCCCCCCGCGCGTCACTTCCGCGGAGGCACAGGCCCGTGCCCGGCGCTCCAAGGTGCTCGCGCGCCGCCGCCGCACGACCGTCCTCCTCTTCGCCGCCTTCACCGTCGGCGCCGTCGTGGCCGGGGTCGGCGGCGTCGCGTTCCTGTGGGCGCCCGCCGCGCCCGCGCTCCTGCTCAGTACGTACATCGTCTATCTGCGGGCCCAGGAGCGACGCCGCTTCGCCTACGTCATGGACCGTCGCCGAGCCGAGATCGCCGCGCAGCGCCTGCGGGACCGGCAGCCGCGCCGCCGCCAGCCCGCCGCGCAGCGCGCCGCCGCGGAGGACCCGGAGGAAGGCCCGGGTGCCGAGCCGGCCACCGACCCCGGCCTCGAGGCGCTCGCCGCCGACCGGCGCGCGCTCGTCGAGCAGACCGACCACGCGGAGTGGGTCGACCAGCAGCGCGAGCGGCAGCGCCGCCCGGGCCCCGGCGAGAGCTGGGACCCCGTCCCGGTACCGCTGCCCACCTACGTGACCGCGCCGGTCGCCCCCCGGGCCGGCGGCGGCGTCGACTACGGCGCCCCCGAGACCTGGAGCGCGGCCCGCTCCTCGGCGGCGGAGCAGTCCGCCGCCGAGGAGCGGCAGGAGCAGCCGGAACAGGAGCAGACGGCCGACGGCGGACGCAGCGACGCCCGCCGCGCCGCCTCCGCCCGGCGCTCCCGCGAGCGCGGCCGCACGCCGCTCTTCGACCAGTACGACGACGGCGCCGACGGCCGTCCGCGCGCCGCCAACGAGTGACCGGCTGACCAGCCAGGGAACGGATTTCCACGTACCCGGATCGGGATGCTAGAGTTTCACTCGTTGCAAGGGCCTGTGGCGCAGTCTGGTAGCGCACCTCGTTCGCATCGAGGGGGTCTGGGGTTCAAATCCCCACAGGTCCACCGCAATTGAGAACCCCGCCGGGAAACCGGCGGGGTTCTTGCTTTGCCCGGACGACCGCGGCCCGGGCCCGGGAGCGGACGGTTCCCCCCGGGGCCGGGGCGGCGCGACTAGCGCGACTGGAGCGGCTTGGCGAAGCAGCGGCTCAGGTTCTCGAAGCGGTAGTGGCCGAACTTGTCGCACGGCTCGTAGGCGCTCGACAGGTACAGCGCTATGGCCTCCGGCTGCTTCGTGCCCGTCTCCAGGACCATGCGGGTGCGGCCCGCCGCACGCGCGTCCTCCTCCAGGGCCGCGAGGATGCGCCGGGCCAGGCCCAGGCCGCGCGCCTCGGGTGTGACGTACATCCGCTTCAGCTCGGCGTCGCCGTCCGAGTAGTTCTCCTCGTTCTCGTCCTGCGCGCGCCAGCCGCCGGTCGCGAGCGGGGTGCCCGACGCGTCGTACGCGATCAGGTACAGGCCCTGCGGCGGGGTGAACATCGTCGGGTCGAGCGGGGTGACATCGCCCTCGTCGCCGTAGCGCTCCGCGTACTCGAGCTGGACGCGGTCGTTCAGCGCCACCGCGTCCGGGTGGCCGAAGGAGACGGGGCGCAGGGTGATCGCGGCGGCGGGCGCGGGTTGAATAGTCATGCGTCTGATCGTAACTCTATGCTTCAGGGTGCGGCTTACCTGTCAAGTGTGCCGGTACGGTGGCCCGGTGCTGACTGTGACCTCTGTGAACGTGAACGGGCTGCGAGCCGCCGCCAAGAAGGGCTTCGTGGAGTGGCTCGCCGAGACCTCCGCCGACGTGCTCTGCCTGCAGGAGGTGCGCGCCGAGCCGGAGCAGCTGCCCGCCGGGGTGCGGGAGCCCGAGGGCTGGCACGTCGTGCACGCCCCGGCCGCCGCCAAGGGCCGGGCCGGCGTCTCGCTGTACGCGCGGCGCGAGCCGGAGCGGGTCCAGATCGGCTTCGGGTCGGCGGAGTTCGACGGCAGCGGCCGGTACGTCGAGGCCGACCTGCCCGGTGTCGTCGTCGCCAGCCTCTACCTGCCCTCCGGCGAGGTCGGGACCGAGCGCCAGGACGAGAAGATCCGCTTCATGGCCGAGTTCCTCGAATACCTGAAGGGGCTGCGCGCGCGGGCCGCCGCCGAGGGCCGCGAGGTCGTCGTCTGCGGCGACTGGAACATCGCCCACGCCGAGGCCGACCTCAAGAACTGGAAGGGCAACAAGAAGAACTCCGGCTTCCTGCCCGAGGAGCGGGAGTGGCTGAGCCAGGTCTTCGAGGCGGCGGACGGTGGCTACGTCGATGTCGTGCGGGCCCTGCATCCGGGCGTCGAGGGGCCGTACTCGTGGTGGTCGTACCGGGGGCGGGCCTTCGACAATGACGCAGGTTGGCGCATCGATTATCACGCCGCGACGCCCGGGCTCGCCGGTCGGGCGGTCAAGGGGTTCGTGGAGCGGGCCGCCACGCACGAGGAGCGGTGGTCGGATCACGCTCCTGTGACGGTCGTCTACGAGTAGGCGCGGAGTTCGGTCCGGGGCTTACGTCCCCTCGAGCACGGTGATGGCCGCCGCTCTCACGCTCACGAACCGGGCGGCGCTCCCAGTTTGCGGTCCAGGGCCATGGAGAGTTCCGCCTCCACGACCGACTTGGCCAGGGGGCGCAGGCGCTGGACGTCCTTCTCGGTGCCGTGCGCGAGGATCATCTCCGTGAAGAGCGTGGCCAGGGCGTCCGCGTGGTCGCGCACCCGGGCCCCCGCCGCGAGGACGTCCGCCAGGGGGATGCCCTCGCGCACCAGCGCCGCCGAGACCTCCAGGAGGCGGCGGCTGATGTGCACGATCTCCTCGCCGTCGGTGCCCAAGTAGCCCAGGTCCAGGGCGGCTTGGAGGTTCTCGGGGGTGACCTCCCCCGCGAAGTGGTCGGCCAGTTCCGTGGCGGAGAGGCGGACCGGGGTCTCCTCCGTGGGTTCGCCGAGGCCGAGGAGCTCGCCCACGTCGCGGCCGCGGTCGAAGGCCTCGGAGAGTTCGGCGATGCCGGTGAGGGTGTGGCCGCGGTCGAGGAGGGCGGCGATGGTGCGCAGGCGGGTCAGGTGGCTCTCGTCGTACCAGGCGATGCGGCCCTCGCGCCGGGGCGGCTTGATCAGGCCGCGTTCGCGGTAGAAGCGGACGGTGCGCACCGTGATGCCGGCCGCCCTGGCCAGCTCCGCCATGCGGAACTCGCGGTGCTCGTCGCCCCGGCCGCCTTCGTCTCCCGGTTCCGCCGCTTCTTTCGCCACGTCGGAAACCCTAGGGCAAGCATCGGGGGCCGAGGGATCCCGGTGCGGGGCGGTGGCCGGACGACCGGTGGCTGTACCGGCGGTAACTTTCCTCGGCACGACCCCTACCCATCAGTACGGTGCTGCTCTACCCTCCAATTGTGCCAGTGTTCACTGGCAGAGTCGCGCGGCAAGGGAGGCGCCGGGATGGCCGAGCAGGAGCACGAGCACGTACGGGTGGCGGTGATCGGGTCCGGCTTCGGCGGGCTGGGCGCGGCGGTCAGACTGCGCCGCGAGGGCGTCACCGACTTCGTGGTCCTGGAGCGGGCCGGCGCGGTCGGCGGCACCTGGCGCGACAACAGCTACCCGGGCTGCGCCTGCGACGTGCCGTCCCACCTCTACTCGTTCTCGTTCGCGCCGAACCCGGACTGGCCGCGCACCTTCTCCGGACAGGAGCGCATCCGGGAGTACCTGGAGCACGTCGCCGACACCTTCCGGCTGCGGCCGCACATCCGCCTCGACTCCGAGGTGACGCAGCTGCGGTGGGACAACGACAGGCTGTGGTGGGAGATCGACACCGCGAGCGGCACCCTCACCGCCGATGTCGTCGTCTCCGCCACCGGGCCGCTGTCCGACCCGAAGACGCCGGACATCGCCGGGATCGACACCTTCCCCGGCAAGGTCTTCCACTCGGCGCAGTGGGACCACGACTACGACCTGCGCGGCAAGCGCGTCGCCATGATCGGCACCGGCGCCTCCGCCATCCAGATCGTGCCCGCCATCCAGAAGGAGGTCGGGCGGCTCACCCTCTTCCAGCGCACGCCTCCGTGGGTCATGCCGCGCGCCGACCGGAACATCACCAAGGCCGAGCGCTGGCTGCACCGCCAGCTGCCCTTCACCACCCAGGCGCGGCGCGGACTCCTGTGGGGCATCCGGGAGTTGCAGGTCCAGGCGTTCACCAAGCGGCCCGATGAGCTGGGCCTGGTGGAGAACCTCGCCAAGCGGAACATGCACCGGGCGATCAAGGACCCGGCGCTGCGCGCCAAGCTCACCCCGGACTACCGCATCGGCTGCAAGCGGATCCTGCTGTCGAACACGTACTATCCGGCGCTCGCCCAGCCGAACGTCGACGTCGTCGCGTCCGGGCTGAGCGAGATCCGCGGGAACACCCTCGTCGCCGCCGACGGCAGCGAGGCCGAGGTCGACGCGATCATCTTCGGTACCGGGTTCCACGTCACCGACATGCCGATCGCGCAGCGGGTCATCGGCGCGGAGGGCGTCAGCCTGGCGGAGAGCTGGAAGGGCGGCATGGCCGCGCTGCGCGGGGCGACCGCCGCCGGGTTCCCGAACTTCATGACGGTCATCGGGCCGAACACCGGACTCGGGAACTCCTCGATGATCCTGATGATCGAGTCCCAGCTGAACTATCTGGCCGACTACATGCGGCAGTTGAACGTGCTGGGCGGCCGCGTCGCCCTCACCCCGCGCGAGACCGCCGTCGCCGGCTGGAACAACCGCGTGCAGGACCGGATGAAGCGCACCGTGTGGAACACCGGTGGCTGCAACAGCTGGTACCTCGACGAGAACGGGGTCAACACCACCGTGTGGCCCGGCACCACGACCGAGTTCCGGCAGGCCACACGCCATGTGGACGTGGGGGAGTACGAGGTGGTCCGCGCTCCCGCCGGCCCGCCGGAGCCGCGTACCGGGCGGGGCAGGAAGAAGACGGTGGAGGCGAGCGCCGCATGAGCCGGCTGATGCACATGGCCACCGGGCCCTTCGCGCCGCCGGTCGCCGCCGAGGAGCTGACCGCCGTCTCGGCCGACGGGGCGCGGCTGCACGTCGAGGTGCACGGGCCCGCCGACAGCGGCGACGCGCCCGCCGTCGTGCTGTCGCACGGCTGGACCTGCTCGACGGCCTTCTGGGCCGCGCAGGTGCGCGCCCTCGCCACCGACCACCGCGTGATCGTGTACGACCAGCGGGGGCACGGCCGCAGCCCGGCCTCCGCCCGGCTGCCGTACACCGCGGACATGCTGGCCGACGATCTGGAGGCCGTGATCGGCGCGACGCTCGCGCCGGGCGAGCGGGCGGTGTTCGCCGGGCATTCCATGGGCGGCATGACGATGATGGCCTCGGCGGGCCGGCCGGTGTTCCGGGAGCACGCCGCCGCGGTGCTGCTGTGCAGCACGGGCAGTTCGGAACTCGTGGCCGAGGCGACGGTGGTGCCGCTGCTGCCCGCGGGCGCGCTGCGGACCCGGGTGACCCGCTCGGTCCTCGGCTCGAAGGCGCCGCTCGGCCCGGTCACGCCGGTGGCCAGGCGGATCCTGCGGTTCGCGACGATGGGCCCGGGGTCGGCGCCCGGCAAGGTCGAGGCCTGCGCGCGGATCGTGCACGCGTGTCCGCGCGGGGTGCGGTACGGCTGGTCGCACGTACTGGAGAGTCTCCAACTGGACGCCAACGTGCCGGAGTTGACGATGCCCGTGGCCGTCCTCGCCGGGACCGTGGACCGGATGACGCCCGTCGTGCACGCCCGGCGGATCGCCGCCGCGCTGCCGAACTGTGTGGGCCTGACCGAGCTGGCGGGCCTCGGTCACATGACGCCCGTCGAGGCGCCGGAGGCCGTCACGGCGAAGATCCGTGAACTGACCGGGGCATACCTGGAGTCGGAGCCCCCGTCGCAGTCGCAGTCGCAGTCGGATTCGGAGAAGGGAGCGGATGTCGCATGAGCAGGGTCAGCCTGGAGGGTCAGGTCGCGGTCGTCACGGGTGCGGCGCGCGGTGTGGGTGAGCTGCTCGCCCGCAAGCTGTCGGCGCGCGGCGCGAAGATCGCGCTGGTCGGTCTGGAGCCGGACGAGCTGAAGCAGGTCGCGGGCCGGCTGCACGCCGACGCGGACTGGTGGCACGCCGACGTCACGGACCACGAGGCGATGGCGCGGGTCGCGCAGGAGGTGAAGGAGCGGTTCGGGAAGGTCGACATCGTCGTCGCGAACGCCGGTGTGGCGACGGGCGGCCCCTTCGTGGACTCGGACCCGGTCGCCTGGCGGCGCGTCATCGAGGTCAACCTCATCGGCTCGGCGGTGACCGCCCGCGCCTTCCTGCCCGTCCTCATGGAGTCGCGCGGCTACCTGCTGCAGATCGCCTCGCTCGCCGCGATCACGCCCGCGCCGATGATGACCGCGTACTGCGCGTCGAAGTCGGGCGTGGAGGCGTACGCGCACAGCCTGCGCGCCGAGGTCGGCTACAAGGGCGTACGCGTCGGCGTCGGTTACCTGTCCTGGACCGACACCGACATGGTGCGCGGCGCCGACCAGGACGACGTGATGCGCGAGCTGCGCCAGCGGCTGCCGTGGCCGTCGAACAAGACGTATCCGCTGGGCCCGGCCGTCGACCGGATCGTGGCGGGCATCGAGCGGCGCTCCTCGCACGTGTACGCGCAGTGGTGGCTGCGCGGCATGCAGGGCATCCGCGGACACCTGCCCGGGATCATCGGGGCCGTGGGGCAGCGCGAGATGCGGCGGTTCGAGCCGCGGCTCGGCAGCGTGTCGCGCGGTCTGGTGGGTGCGGGCGGTGCCGCCGATGAATCGGTACGCGGGGGCTGACCTGGGGTTTCGTCCGATGCGCACGGTCAGTCATTGATCGAAATGCGCCGAATGTCCATGCATGTCAGTCTGGTCGAGCCCGCATCCCCTCACCCACTACGGGAGTGAACAGCATGGGCATCATGGACCAGTTCAAGGACAAGGGCGAAGAGCTCTCCAACAAGGCCAAGGACGCCCTCGGCGGCGCCCAGGACGAGGCGAGCGAGCGCGCCTCGCAGGCCCAGGACGAGGCGAGTGAGCGCAGCTCGCAGGCCCCGGACCAGGCGAAGCAGGCCGCCCAGGACGCGCAGGACAAGTTCAACCAGGACTACGACGCCTGACGTCCGTCCGCAGGACTGATCGACCCCCGCCCGGGACGCCGGGCGGGGGTCGATTCCTGTTCCGGCCCCGGTGTTCCGGCCCCGGCCCCTCGAAGGGGCCGGGGCCGGCCGCCCTACCGGGGCGGCAGTCGGGGGCGTCGCCGGTCCGGTACGTCCGAGTGGTCCGGCGGGTTCTTCGCGCCCTGCTCCTTCAGCAGGTCGAGGGCGAGGTGCACCGCGTCGTCGAGCTGCGCGTGCCGGCCCTCCGCCCAGTCGAGCGGGGTGCGCAGCACCTCGATGTCGGGGTCGACGCCCCGGTTCTCGATCGACCAGCCGTACTCGGGGAACCACGCCGCGTTCATCGGCACCGTGATCACCGTGCCGTCGCCGAGCTTGTGCCGCCCGGTCATGCCGACGACCCCGCCCCAGGTGCGCTGGCCGACGACCGGGCCGAGCGCGAGCAGTTTGAAGGCCGCCGTGATCATGTCCCCGTCGGAGGACGTCGCCTCGTCGGCGAGCGCGACCACCGGTCCCCGGGGCGCGTTGGAGGCGTACGACACCGCCTGGGCGTTGCGGGTCAGGTCCCAGCCGATGATCTTCCGGGTGAGCTTCTCGACGACCAGCTCGCTGATGTGGCCGCCCGCGTTGCCGCGGACGTCGACGATGAGCGCGGGCCGCGAGACCTCCATGCGCAGGTCCCGGTTGAACTGGGCCCAGCCGGACCCGCCCATGTCGGGGATGTGCAGATAGCCGCACTTGCCGTTGCTCAACTCCCGGACCACGGCCCGGCGTTTGGCCACCCAGTCCTGGTAGCGCAGCGGGCGCTCGTCGACGAGGGGGACCACGGCGACCCGGCGCGCGCGGCCCTCGCCCTCGGCGGGGGAGAAGGTGAGCTCGACGGTCGTGCCGCCCGCGCCGGCGAGCAGCGGGAACGGTCCGGCGACCGGGTCGACCGGGCGGCCGTCGACGTGCGTGAGGAACGCGCCCTCGCGGATGCCGGTGCCGGCCAGCGGGGAGCGGGCCCGGGAGTCGGACGAGTCGCCGGGCAGGATCCGGGCGAGCATCCAACCGCCCTCGCGGCAGAGGAAGTTGGCGCCGAGCAGGCCCTGGGCGCGCTGGTAGTGCGCGGGGCCCTCGTTGCGGCGGGACGCGGAGACGTAGGCGTGCGAGGTGCCCAGTTCGCCGAGGACCTCGCGCAGCAGGTCCGCGAACTCGTCGGGGGACGCGACCCGTTCGACGAGCGGCCGGTACTGGGCGAGCACCCCCGACCAGTCGATGCCGCACATCGACGGCTCCCAGAAGTAGGCGCGGATGATCCGGCCCGCCTCGTCGAAGGCGCCGCGCCACTCGGCGGGCGGATCGGCCTCGTGCAGGATGCGGCGCAGGTCGATCCAGACGGTGGTGTCGTTGTCGCCGGCCTCGGTGGAGGGCACGGCGCGCAGCTCGCCCTCGTCGCCGACGACGAGCCGGGTGCCGTCGCCGCTGACCGCGAACCAGTCCATGTGGTCGACGAGCTGGGTCTTCTTGCCCTTGGCCAGGTTGAAGTGTTCGAGGGTCGGCTGGGACGAGGTGTCGGCCGGGTTCGCGAACGTCTCGCCGAGCGCGCCGGAGATCGGCCAGCGCAGCCAGACCAGGCCGCCGCCGGAGACCGGGTGCAGCGCGGAGTACTTGGAGGCCGCGACCGGGAAGGGCACCACGCGTTCGGCGAGGCCCTCGATCTCCACGGTCGGCGTGCCGTCGCCGGTGGCGTCCCTGTCGTCGACCGGGTCGAGGCCGCCCGCGGCGGTGCGCCCGTCCGGGGAGAGGGCGAACGGCGAGGAGGTCGCGGACGACAGGGGGACGAGATAGGGGCGGCAGCCCAGCGGGAAGGACAGATCGCCGGTGTGCACGTCGTAGACCGGGTCGAAGCCGCGCCACGACAGGAACGCGAGGTAGCGGCCGTCGCGGGTGAAGACCGGGTTCTCGTCCTCGAAGCGGCCGTTGGTGACGTCGACGATCGTGCGGTCCTTGATGCGGGCCATCTTGATCTGCCGCAGGGAGCGGCCGATGCCCGGGTGCGACCAGGTCAGCCAGGCGCCGTCGGGCGAGAAGGCGAGGTCGCGGACCGGGCCGTTCGTGGACCGGATCAGCTCGGTGACCTCGCCGTCCGACTCCTCCGTCGCGTCGATCAGCAGCAGCCGGCCGTCGTTCGAGGCGAGGGCCAGGCGCTCGCCGTCGGGGTCCGAGACCAGTTCCTGTACGCGGCCGAGGTCCCCGGAGGCGAGGCGGCGCGGCTCCCGGTCGCCGCTGGCCCGCGGCAGGTAGGCGATCTCGACGGCGTCCTCGCCCGCGGCGTCGGTGACGTACGCGACCTGTCCGCCGGAGCCGAGCATCTCGGGGAGGCGGACGCGGACGCCCGGGGTGTCGGTGATGGTGCGGGCCGGGCCGTCGCGGTGGGTCAGCCAGTACAGGCTGCCGCGCACCACGATCGCGCTGGCCCGGCCGGTCTCGTCCACGGAGAGGGCGTCGACGTGGTGGGCGGCCGGGACCTGGTAGCCGCGGCGGCCGGTGCGCGGGCCGCCGAGCCGGACCCGCAGCCTGCGCGGCACGGAGCCGGGGTCGAGCGAGTCGAGGATCCACAGCTCGCCCGCGCACTGGTAGACGACGCGGGTGCCGTCGGAGGAGGCGTGCCGGGCGTAGAAGGCGTCGTGGTCGGTGTGCCGGGTCAGGTCCGAGCCGTCGGGCAGGCAGGAGTAGACGTTGCCGATGCCCTCGTGGTCGGAGAGGAACGCGATGCGGCCGCCGACGAACATCGGGGCGTCGAGGTGTCCGTCCAGGTCGGCGAGGACGCGCCGGCCGTGCACCCACAGCCGGCCCTGGGCGCCGCCCCGGTAGCGCTTCCAGGCGGCCGGTTCGTGCGGCGGCGTCCCGGTCAGGAGCAGGGTCTGCCGCTCGCCGTCGATGTCCGCGACCTGGATGTCGGAGACCGGACCCCAGGGGAGCTTGCCGCCGGGGGAGCCGTCGGTCGGGACGCTGTAGGCGAAGGTGAAGTAGGAGAACGGCTCGCCGTGCGAGGCGACGGCGAGGATGTCCCCGTCGGGGGACCAGCCGCGCACCTGGGTGTCGACGCTGCCCCAGTACGTGAGCCGGCGCGCGGAGCCGCCGTCCACGGGCGCCAGGTAGATCTCTGGGTCCAGGCTGCGCCACGTCGTGTACGCGAGGTGCCGGCCGTCGGGCGAGAACCGTGGATGGCTGACCTTGGTGCGGTCGGCGGTGACCCGCCAGGCCCGCGCGGAGCCGTCGAGCGGGGCGACCCACAGATCGTCCTCGACCACGAAGCAGAGTCGCTCGCCGCTCAGGTGCGGGAATCGTAGGTAGGCCCGGGTCGTGTCTTCCTCAGTCACCACAGTCACCTCCTCATGCTTTTCCGTGATGACACCTCCGGCAACCGGGGCCCCGGAGATCCGCGGGACGCGACCGCGGGGCCGCATGTGGCGCACCCCACGTACGAAACGGTTTCGTTTCGTTAGGCGGCGGGGTATGTTCAGGGCGTACGAGACGGAGAGGTCAGGTGAGGATCATGGTCGCGGAGGCAACGACGCGTCGCAGCCGGATCACGCCCGAGCGCGAGGCCGAGCTGTACGGGGCCGTGCTCGACCTGCTCCGGGAGGTCGGTTACGACGCGCTGACGATGGATGCCGTCGCCGCCCGCACCCGGGCCAGCAAGGCGACGCTCTACCGCCAGTGGGGCGGCAAGGCCGAGCTGGTCGTGAAGGCGCTGCGGAGCCAGAAGCCGCAGTTCGACGAGATCGACACCGGGTCGCTCCGCGGCGACCTGCACGCGATGGTGCTCCGCGACGACGACTGTCACATGGAGCAGAACAGCGCGTTGATGCGCGGCCTGATGGTGGCCGTGCACGCCAACCCCGATCTGCTCGAGGCCTTCAAGGAATGGATCGTCGCACCCGAGCTGTCCGGTCTCGACCGGATGATGCAGCGGGCGGTGGACAGAGGCGAGGTCCGGGCCGACAACCCGGCGCTCGACTACATCATCCACATGCTGATCGGCGCGTTCGCCACGCGCACGCTCATCGACGAGCAGCCGCCCACCCAGGCGTACCTCGCCTCGTACATCGACGCTGTGGTCCTCCCCGCCCTCAGCTCCTGACCCCCCTTCCGCACCACCCAGTTCACCCCGCACACCTGACGCGACCGCTCACGTCGTCGGGCTGATCTTCCCTGCCCAGCATCAGCCAAGGCTGACCCTCGACCTGACCGGGAGTACGCCCTCGTGGCCACGTTCCTCTACAAACTCGGCAAGCTCGCCTTTCGCCGACGGCACTTCGTCGCCCTCATATGGGTGGCGCTGCTGACGCTCGCGGGCGTCGGCGCCGCCTCCGCGCCGACCGCCGCCTCCAGCTCCTTCTCGATCCCGGGCACCGAGGCCCAGAAGGCCTTCGACCTGCTCGACCAGCGCTTCCCCGGCTCGGCCGCGGACGGCGCCACCGCCCGTGTCGTCTTCAAGGCCCCGGCGGGCGAGAAGCTCACGGGCGCCGCGAACAAGGCGGACGTCGAGGACACCGTCGCCGCCCTCAAGTCCAGCTCGAAGCAGGTCGCCTCGGTCGCCGACCCGTACGTCGCGAAGACGGTGAGCAAGGACGGCACGATCGCCTACGCCTCGGCCTCGTACAAGGTCTCCTCGATGGAGCTGACCGACGACGACCGGGACGGGCTGCAGAAGGTCATCGACGAGGCCAAGAAGACCGGCCTGACCGTCGAGGTCGGCGGTGACGCGCTGCAGGCCATGCCGGAGACCGGCGCCACCGAGATCATCGGCATCGCGGTCGCGGCCGTCGTCCTGGTCGTCACCTTCGGCTCGCTGCTCGCGGCCGGGCTCCCGCTGCTGACCGCGCTGATCGGCGTCGGCATCGGCGTCTCGTCGATCACGGCGCTCGCCAACGCGCTCGACCTGGGCACCACCACCTCCACCCTGGCGATGATGATCGGCCTCGCGGTCGGCATCGACTACGCCCTGTTCATCGTCTCCCGCTACCGCGCCGAGCTCGCCGAGGGCCGCGAGCGCGAGGAGGCCGCCGGACGGGCGGTCGGCACCGCAGGCTCGGCCGTCGTCTTCGCCGGTCTGACCGTCGTCATCGCGCTGGTCGGCCTCGCCGTCGTCAACATCCCGATGCTGACGAAGATGGGCGTCGCCGCCGCCGGCACCGTCGCCATCGCGGTCCTCATCGCGCTGACCCTGATCCCGGCGCTGCTCGGCTACGCGGGCAAGCGCGTCCACGGCCGCAAGGCCCGCAAGGCGCTCGACTCCACCGAGAAGGCGGAGCCCAAGGTCAACATGGGCACCCGCTGGGCCCGCCTCGTGCTGCGCCGGCCGGTGCTGGTCCTGGCCGCGGGCATCGTCGGTCTCGGCGCGATCGCGATCCCGGTCGCCTCACTGGAGCTCGGCCTGCCCGACGACGGCGTCCAGCCCACCGACACCACCCAGCGCAAGGCGTACGACCTGCTCTCCGAGGGCTTCGGCCCGGGCTTCAACGGCCCGCTCATGACGGTCGTCGACGCCAAGGGCGCGGACGACCCGAAGGCCGCCGTCGACCGGGTCGTCACCACGATCAAGGACACGGACGGCGTCGCCGCGGTCACCCCGGCCACCTTCAACAAGGCCGGCGACACCGCCATCATCAACGTCGTCTCGAAGTACAAGCCGTCCTCCGTCGAGACCGAGGACGTCGTCCACGCCATCCGCGACGCGGGCCAGGACATCACGGCCGACACCGGCGCCGAGCTCGCGGTCACCGGCTCCACGGCCATGAACATCGACGTCTCGCAGAAGCTCAACGACGCGCTCGTGCCCTACCTGGCCCTCGTCGTCGGCCTGGCGTTCCTGCTTCTGATGGTCGTCTTCCGCTCGGTCCTCGTCCCGCTCAAGGCGGCCCTCGGCTTCCTGCTCTCGGTGCTCGCCGCGCTCGGCGCCGTCGTCGCCGTCTACCAGTGGGGCTGGCTCGGCTCGCTCTTCGGCGTCGAGCAGACCGGCCCGGTCATGTCGATGATGCCGATCTTCATGGTGGGCGTGGTCTTCGGTCTCGCGATGGACTACGAGGTGTTCCTCGTGACCCGGATGCGGGAGGCGTACGTCCACGGGGAGCGCCCGGCGCAGGCCATCGTCACCGGCTTTCGGCACGGGGCCCGGGTGGTCACGGCCGCGGCGATCATCATGATCGCGGTGTTCGCCGGCTTCATCGGAAGCTCCGAGCAGATGGTGAAGATGATCGGCTTCGGCCTCGCGATCGCCGTCTTCTTCGACGCGTTCGTCGTCCGCATGACGATCGTGCCCGCGGTGCTGGCGCTGCTCGGCAAGAAGGCCTGGTGGCTGCCGAAGTGGCTGGACCGCGCGCTGCCCAACGTGGACGTCGAGGGCGAGGGCCTCAACGCGGCCTCGGCCGACGGGCGCCCCGAGGAGGACCGGGAGCTCGTCAACGCCTGATCAGGGTGTGACCGTCGCCGGGGTGACGGCCGTGTACGTACGACGCAGGAAGCGGATCAGCGCCTTCACGTCGAACTGCACGACCGTCACCCCGTTCGGCTCTTCGGGCCCGCGGGCGTGGAACTCGATGACCGCCTGCACCCGCCCGCACGGCCAGATCCGCACGTCGCCGCCGGTCACCGGGGCGCGCAGCCCGCGCTCCAGCAGGTCGCGCGGAAAGATCCACTCGCCGGAGTCGGGAAGGGTGACGCGGACCCGCCCGTCGTAGCGCAGCACGACCGGCACGGCGCGGGCCGCGTCGGGGGAATCGGTGACGACGCGGGCGCGGGCGTACTGCTCCACGTACTGCTCGGCGGGGCTCATGTCATCCAATGTCCCATATGTCCGTCTGTACGGACCAGGTGTCATTGAACCCGAGGCGCTCTTGCAAGCCGTTCGCAACAAAGCACTATCATCGAACGGTTAACCAACTGCCCGAGCGCCGGAGAACCCTGCCATGCATGTACCCGACGGATTCATCAACGCCCCCGTGTCGGCGGCCGCCGGTGTCGTCGCCGCGGGTGCCGTCGCCGTCAGCCTGCGCGGCGCGCGCCGCGAGCTCGACGAGCGCACCGCGCCGCTGGCCGGCCTGGTCGCGGCGTTCATCTTCGCCGTCCAGATGCTCAACTTCCCCGTGGCGGCGGGCACCAGCGGCCATCTCCTGGGCGGAGCGCTGGCCGCGATATTGGTGGGCCCCTATACAGGGGTCCTCTGTGTGTCCGTGGTGCTCCTGATGCAGGGCGTGCTGTTCGCGGACGGCGGCCTGACCGCGCTCGGCGTGAACATCACGGACATGGCGATCACCACCACGGTCGTCGCCTACCTCGTCTTCCGCGGCCTGGTGAAGGTGCTGCCCCGCAGCCGCCGCTCGATCACCGTCGCGTCCTTCGTCGCCGCCCTGCTGTCCGTCCCGGCGGCCGCGGTCGTCTTCACCCTGGTCTACGCCATCGGGGGCACGACCGACGTCTCCATCGGCAAGGTCGCCACCGCGATGATCGGCGTGCACGTCCTGATCGGCATCGGCGAGGCCGTGATCACGGCGCTCACCGTCGGCGCGGTCGTCGCCGTGCGGCCCGACCTCGTCCACGGCGCGCGCGGCCTGACGCAGCCCCTCAAGCTGAAGGTCGGCGGTGAGCTGGTCGACGCCCCGGCCGCCGAGCCGGCCCCGGTCGCCGCCCGCTCGCACCGCAAGATCTGGATCACCGGCCTGGTCACGTCCCTCGTGCTCGCCGGGTTCGTCTCCTTCTACGCCTCGGCCAGCCCCGACGGCCTGGAGAAGGTCGCCCACGACAAGGGCATCGACCGGAAGACCGAGGCGCACGCCTCCGCCGACTCGCCGCTCGCCGACTACGGCGTCAAGGACGTCACCGACGCCCGCCTCTCCGGCGGCCTCGCCGGGATCATCGGCGTCGGCGTGACCGTCGTCGCCGGATCCGGCATCTTCTGGGCGCTGCGCAGGCGGCGGACGAGCGACGCGGCCTCCACCGAGGTCCGCGCCCCGGAATCGGTCTGACATGGGCGCGGGACACGCGCACCGGCTCTACCGGCACGGGCACTCGCCCGTGCACGCCCTGCCGCCGCACACGAAACTGGCCGCGGTCTTCTGTTTCGTCGTGGTCGTGGTCTCCACCCCGCGTGAGGCGATGTGGGCGTTCGCGCTGTACGCCGTGCTCCTCGCGTCGGTCGCGTACCTGGCGCGGGTGCCCGCGGGGTACCTGCTCAAGCGGCTGCTGATCGAGGTGCCCTTCGTCGCCTTCGCCGTGCTGATGCCGTTCGTCGCGGAGGGCGAGCGGGTGCAGGTGCTCGGCCTCTCGCTGAGCGAGAGCGGTCTGTGGGGCGCGTGGAACGTGCTGGCCAAGGGCACGCTCGGGGTCGCCGCGTCGGTGCTCCTCGCCTCCACGACGGAGCTGCGGGAACTGCTCCTCGGACTCCAGCGCCTGAAGCTGCCCCCGCTCCTCGTCCAGATCGCCTCGTTCATGATCCGCTACGGGGACGTCATCACCGACGAGATGCGGCGGATGAGGATCGCGCGGGAGTCGCGCGGCTTCGAGGCCAGCGGCGTACGCCACTGGGGAGTCCTCGCCAAGTCGGCGGGGGCGCTGTTCATCCGCTCCTACGAGCGCGGTGAGCGCGTGCATCTGGCGATGGTCAGCCGGGGGTACGCGGGTTCCATGCCGGTGATCGACGAGGTGACGGCGTCGCGGGCCCAGTGGTCGTACGCGCTGGCCCTCCCGTGTGCCGCGCTCGTGGTGTGTCTGCTGGGATGGGTGCTGTGACTGCTTCTCTAGAGGTTTCCGGACTGGCCTTCGCCTATCCCGACGGGCACCAGGCCCTCTTCGGTGTCGACCTGACGATCGGGAAGGGCGAGCGGGTCGCCCTGCTCGGCCCGAACGGCGCGGGCAAGACGACCCTCGTCCTGCACCTGAACGGCATCCTGACCGGCGGCGCGGGCACCGTCACGGTCGCGGGCCTGCCGGTCGACAAGCGGCACATGGCCGAGATCCGGCGCAAGGTCGGCATCGTCTTCCAGGACCCCGACGACCAGCTGTTCATGCCGACGGTCCGCGAGGACGTCGCGTTCGGCCCCGCCGCGGCGGGCATGAAGGGCCCCGAGCTGGAGGCCCGGGTCCGCAAGGCGCTCGCGTCGGTCGGCATGGAGGAGTACGCGGACCGGCCCCCGCACCACCTCTCCTTCGGTCAGCGCAGGCGGGTGGCGGTCGCGACGGTCCTGGCGATGGAGCCCGAGATCCTCGTCCTGGACGAGCCCTCCTCCAACCTCGACCCGGCCTCCCGCCGTGAACTGGCCGACATCCTGCGGTCGCTGGACGTCACCGTCCTCATGGTCACGCACGACCTGCCGTACGCCCTCGAACTGTGCCCGCGCGCGGTGATCCTCAGCGAGGGCGTCATCGCGGCGGACGGCGGCACCGGCGCGCTGCTCATGGACGAGGACCTGATGCGGGCTCACCGCCTGGAGCTGCCGTTCGGCTTCGACCCGAAGTCCGTTGCGGGGAAGACGGGTTGAGCCCGGCGGCGGCCGAGACCGTCAGCACCGCCCGGCTCGACCTGCTGCCGCTGCGCGTGGCGCACGCACGGGAGATGGCCGCCGTGCTGTCCGACCCGGCGCTCCACACGTTCATCGGCGGCGCCCCGGACACCCCGGACGCCCTGCGCGCCCGCTACGAGCGCCTCACCGCGGGTTCCCCGGACCCCGGCGTCACCTGGCTGAACTGGGTGATCCGGCTGCGGGCCGACGAATGCCTGACGGGCACGGTCCAGGCGACGGTCGGCCGCCCCGCCGCAGAGCCCGCTGAGGTCGCCGAGATCGCCTGGGTGGTGGGCACCCCGTGGCAGGGCCGGGGCATCGCCGTCGAGGCGGCCCGCGGCCTCGTGGGCCTGCTGGACCGGCAGGGCGTGCGCTCGGTCGTCGCCCACATCCACCCCGACCACCACGCGTCCGCCGCCGTGGCCGCGGCGGCCGGGCTCACGCCGACCGGCGAGGTGCACGACGGCGAACTGCGGTGGAGCCGCCGCCTGGGCCGCTGAGGTGCCGCTGAGGGGCCACTGAGGGGCGCTGAGGGTGCCTCCCACCGCACACGAGCGGAATCAACCGGCATCGTTGCCTGTTGCACCCACCGTGGATACAGCAGTGAACGGCACGACCGCCCCCGGATTCGAAGGCGTCCGTCCCGCCTTCGCCCGCAATTTCGCGGAGGGCGGCGAGCGCGGCGCGGCCGTCGTCGTCTACCAGGACGGCCACAAGGTCGTCGACCTGTACGCGGGGACGCGCGACGTGGACGGCGGCGAGGCCTGGCAGCCCGGCACCGCCCAGATCATGCGCTCCGCCACCAAGGGCCTGGCCGCCGCCGCGCTGCTCCTGCTCCACCAGCGCGGGGAGCTCGACCTGGACGCGCCGGTCGGCGCGTACTGGCCCGAGTTCAAGGCACGGGGCAAGGAGGCCGCGCTCGTCCGGCACGTGCTCGCCCACCGCGCGGGCGTCCCCGCCCTGGACCGGCCGCTGACGCCGGCCGAGGCCGCCGACCCGGACCGCGGCGCCGCGGCCGTCGCCGCGCAGACCCCGGCCTGGGCCCCGGGCACCGAGCACGGCTACCACGCCCAGACGTACAGCTGGCTCACCGGCGAACTCGTGCGCCGGGTCACCGGACGCTCCCTCGGCGCGTACGTCGCGCAGGAACTGGCCGGGCCGGCCGCCGCGGACGTGTGGATCGGCCTGCCCGCGGCGCAGGCCCACCGGGCCGGCCGGGTCGGCCCCGTCGAGGCCCCGGCCGTGCCCGGCGGCCCGCGCTCGCGCCCCAAGCGGGCCCTCGTCGAGGCGTACACGGACCCGGCGTCCCTGACCCGGCGCGCCTTCGACTCGATCAGCCCGTCGCCGGACGAGAACGACCCGGGCTACCGCGCCGCCGAGCTCCCGGGCTCGAACGGCTTCGGCACGGCCGAGGGCCTGGCCCGCTTCTACGCCGCGCTGACCGGTGAAGTGGACGGCGGGACACGGCTGTTCACGCCGGAGACGGTCCGGCTGGCCCGCACGGAGGCCTCGTCGGGCCCCGACCGCGTCCTCGCCGTTCCCTCCCGCTTCGGCCTCGGCTACATGCTGCACGGCATCGCCTCCCCGCTGCTGACCCCGCACTCCTTCGGCCACCCGGGCCGCGGCGGCGCCCTCGGCTTCGCCGACCCGGAGACGGGCATCGCGTTCGGGTACGTGACCAACGGGATGCGCAAGGGCGTCACCGCCGATCCGCGCGCCCAGGCGCTGGTGAAGGCGGTACGGCAGGTGCTGAACTCCGGCTGACGGGCTACCGTCCCGGCATGAACCGCTTCGAGGGACACGGAGTACTGATCACGGGCGCGGGCCGCGGCATCGGCGCCGCCGTGGCCCACCGCCTCGCCGCGGAGGGAGCTCACGTCCTGATCACCGACATCGACGTGGCGTCCGCCGAGAAGGTGGCCGGGGAGATACGCGAACAGGGCGCCGTCGCCCGGGCGTTCTTCTGCGACGTGGGGGACCGGGCCGCCGTCGAGGCCGCCGTGGCCCACGCCGTCGAGGAGTTCGGCCGCCTCGACGTCCTCGTCAACAACGCCTACGCCTGCCATCCCGACGCCGACCTCTTCGAGGACGAGGACGACGAGGCGTGGGCCCGTGACCTGGACCTCTCCCTCACCGGCGCCTACCGCTGCTGCAAGGCCGCCCTCCCGCACCTCGTCGCGTCCGGCCGCGGGGCGGTCGTCAACATCGGCTCCGTCAACGGCGTCCAGGACTTCGGCAACCACGCCTACAGCGCCGCGAAGGCGGGCCTGATCTCACTGACCCGGACCCTCGCGGGGCACGCGGGCCCGCGCGGCGTGCGCGTCAACCTCGTCGCCCCCGGCACCGTGCGCACCCGCGCCTGGTCCGAGCGCGGCCGCAACCCGGACGCCGTACGGGAGTCGTACCCGCTCGGCCGGGTCGGGGAGCCGGCCGACATCGCGGCGGCGGTGGCCTTCCTGGCATCGCGGGACGCGGCCTGGGTGACCGGGGCCGTGCTGCCGGTGGACGGCGGGATCACGGCGGTCAACACCGGGTTCAGGCGGACCGCCCCGTAGGGGGCACACCGCTCAGCCCGCGTGCAGCATCAGCCCGATCCCGGCCACCATCACCGCCGCCGCGACCATCCGCGGCAGGCCGAACCGCTCCTTGAAGAAGACCGCCCCGATCGCCGCCCCCACGATGATCGACGACTCCCGCAGCGCGGAGATCGGGGCCAGGTCCGCCCGGGTCTGGGCCCACAGCACGAGCCCGTACGCCGACACGGACAGAGCCGCGCCCAACAGGCCGAGCGGGGCGAACGGCCGGATCCTCGTGACCAGTTCACCGCGCCAGCGGTACGCCGCGAACACCGGCACCACGAGCCCTTGGAGGACCATCAGCCAGGCGATGTACCCCGCCGCGGACCCGGAGGCGCGCACTCCGAGACCGTCCACCACCGTGTACGCGGCGATGGACACCCCCGTCGCGAGAGCCGCGCCGAGCGCCCGCCAGTCGGGCCGGCGCCCCGAGCCGCGCAGCCCCCACACCGCGAGCCCGGTGAGCCCCGCGCAGGACACCGCGACGCCCGCCGCCTGCCAGCCGCCGGGCACCTCGCCCGCGAACACCGCCGCGAGCACGGTCACCACGAGCGGCGCCGTGCCCCGTGCGATCGGATAGGCCTGGCCGAAGTCGCCCAGCCTGAACGACGTCATCAGCAGCACGAAGTAGCCGATGTGGATGACCGCCGACGCGATCAGGTACGGCCAGGCGCCCGCCGCCGGGACCGGCGAGAACAGCGCGATGGCGAGCCCGATGAGGGTGCCGCCGCCGGAGATGAGCGTGAAGGCGACGAGCTTGTCGGGGATGTGGTGCGCCAGCGCGTTCCACGACGCGTGCGTGACGGCGGCGAGCAGGACCGCCGCGGCGACTATCGGGGTCATTCCCGGACGTCCACGAGCGTGGCGCCCGCCTGCGCGGCGAGGTCCTCGGGCGCCATCGGGAAGACGGCGTACGGGGTGCCCGCCGCCGCCCACACGATGTCGTGCCCGAGCAGCGAACGGTCCGCGAGCACCCGGGTCCGGGTGAGGTGGCCGAAGGGTGGGACACCGCCGATCGCGTACCCGGTGAACTCCCGCACCACGTCCGCCTTGGCGCGGGTCACCTTCTGGGCGCCCAGCTCCCGCCGGACCAGCTCGACGTCCACCCGGGACGCGCCGTCCATGAGGACCAGCACCGGCACCCCGTCCGCCGCGAAGATCAACGACTTGCAGATGGCGCTCAGTTCGCAGCCGATCGCGTCCGCCGCCTCCTGCGCGGTGCGGGTCGCCTCCGGGAAGCGGCGTACCCGCGGCAGGAGTCCGGCCAGGCCGAGCTCGGTGACGGCCTCGGCGAACCGGGGATGTGCTGCGCTCTCGTCTGTCGTCATGAGCGGCACGCTAACGGTCGATGTACCGCCCAAGCGAACTGGTTTGCGGGGTCACCCTGCGCCGTTGAGGAGCATCTCCCGGACGATCGGGCCCGCCGAGTCGCCGCCGTGCCCGCCCTGCTGCACCACGGCCGCCGAAGCGAGATCGCCGCGCCAGGCCGTGAACCAGCCGTTGGGCTCCTTCTGCCCGTCGACCTCGGCCGAGCCGGTCTTCGCGCCCATGTCGGAACCGAGCCCGGACATCGGCTTCACCGCCGTGCCCGCGACCGCCGTGTAGTGCATCAGTTCCCGCAGATCCGCGACCGTCCTGCCGGACAGCGTCCGGGACGCCTTCGCGAGCGTGCGGTGGTCGAACTCCGGCGACACCAGGTACGGCTGGTGGAAGGTGCCCGACTTCACGGTCGCCGCGACCGACGCCATGTTCAGCGGGTTCATCCGCACCCCGCCCTGCCCGATCAGCGAGGCCGCCATCTGCGCCTGCGACTGCACCGGCACCGCGCCGTCGAAACTCGGCACGCCGATCGCCCAGTTGTCGAGGCCGAGACCGAAGACCTGCTGCGCCTGCTTGGTCAGCGAGTCGTCCTGCAGCTTCGGGGCCTGGCTGATGAAGGCCGTGTTGCAGGACGCGGCGAAGCTCGCCTTGAACGTGCCGTTCTTGATCTGGAACTTGTCGTCGTTCTGGAACTTCCAGTGCCCGTACGTGAAGTACTTCGGGCACGGGTGCTCCTTGTTCACGTCCGCGAGCCCCTTCTCCAGAAGCAGCGACGACGTGATGACCTTCATCGTGGAGCCGGGCGCGAGGGACCCCTGGAACGCGGTGTTGAAGCCGGGGCTGGAGTTGGCCACGCCGAGGATCTCGCCGGTCGACGGCCGGATCACCACGACCGAGGCCCGCTCCTTCGAGGCGACCTGCTTCTCGGCGGCGGCCTGCACGGCCGGGCTGATCGTGGTCCTCACCGTGCCCGGGGTGCCCTCGGAGAGCGTGAGCAGCGTCTTGTCGGGCAGCGCGTTCTTCTCGTCGCCCTTCGCGGACTCCTTGCGCGCGATGCGCAGTTCGACGCCGGCCGTGCCGCCCGCCTTCTTGCCGTACTTCTCGCGCAGCCCGTCGATGACCGTGCCGAGCGAGGGGTACTTCTTCGCGGTCAGCTCACCGCCCGAGCGGTCCACCGCCTTGACGGGCGGATCGCCCGCCTCACCGGTGACGAGCCGGTCCCCGTCCTTCAACTCCGGGTGCACGACCGACGGCTGCCACGAGACGAGGACCTTCCCGTCGCTCTTGCGGCGCACCGCCGTGAGCGAGGAGTCGTACGCGTACGGCTTGCTGAGCTTCTTCGCGTCGGCGCCCTTCTCCTCGTACGAGACCGTCGACGTGACGTGGAAGGGGACCTTGGCGCCGGCCCGCTTGCCCGGGGCCAGCTTCACGCCGGAGAGGTGGGCGTCCTCGGCCAGGGCGGTGAGCGCGGCCTGCGCGGCGGTCGGGTCGTCCGTGTACGCGGCCGCCTTCGCCGGGGAGCCGGACTGCCAGGCCGTGAGGAACCGGTCCGCCGCGGTGCGCACCTCGGCGGCGGACGGCGGGCCCGACGGCACCTTCGGCTTCTCGTCCGCCGACGCCGACGACCCGTTGCCGCTGTCCATCAGGGCGTACGCGCCGACGCCCGCCCCGACGACGGCGACCACGACGGCCGCGCCGATCACCAGGGCATGGTTGTTCTGGCGCGCGGGAGCCTTGCGCTTGCCTCTGGTGCCCAACGTCGTCCTCCGGTGGTTCTGCGGGTGGCCCAGATTACGGGGTGCCCCAAGTCGCTTTCGTCGTAGGACAGAACGCCGTACAGGGCCCTGCGGTTTCGTTACGATCCGGCGCGCAACACGGACGCCACGATCGGGCCGGCCGCGTCGCCGCCGTGGCCGCCGCCCTCGACCATCGCGGCGGCCGCGACATCGCCGCGGTAGCCGGTGAACCAGGAGTTGGACACCGCCTGGCCGTCGACCTCCGCCGACCCGGTCTTCGCCCCGAAGTCACCCGTGAGACCGGACATGGCGCGCGTGGCGGTGCCGATGGACGAGGTCGCGGTCAGCCGCATCATCTGCTTCAGCTGGGCCACGGTCGAGGACGGCAGGCCCTGGGCGGTGGCCAGTTGCCGGTTGCCGAGCTTCGGCGCGACGAGGACCGGCTGCCGGAACGCACCGGTGATCGCGGTCGCCGTCACCGACGCCATGTTCAACGGGTTCATCGTCACCTTGCCCTGGCCGATCATCCCGGCCGGGCCGTCCGAGTCCTCGGTGACCGGTACGGAGCCGTCGTACGAGACGATCCCGGTCTGCCAGTCCTTGCCGAGGCCGAACCGGTTCTGCGCCTCGGCCGCGAACCGGTCCGGACCGAGGTCGTCGGAGAGACCGATGAAGGCGGTGTTGCAGGAGCGGGCGAAGCTGTCGGCCAGTGTCGCGCCCTCGTTGGGCGGCATGCCGGTGAGGTTGTGGAAGGTCTGGCTCAGCGCGACCTTCGAGGCGGGGCAGGGCGCCGCCCGGTTCATCGACGTGACACCGTTGTCGATGAGCGCCGCGGCGGTGATGATCTTCATCGTGGAGCCGGGGGCCACCTTGGCCTCGAACGCCGCGTTCCAGTCGCCGTACCCGTGGTTCGCGACCGCGAGCACCTCGCCCGTGGACGGTCTGACCGCCACCATGGCCGACTTGGAGAACTTCGTCACCGACTGCTCGGCCGCCGCCTGGGCGCTCGCGCTGATCGTCGTCTGCAGCCTGCCCGGCTTGCCCTTGGCGAGCGTGAGCAGCGTCTTCGCGGTCGTGGGGCCGTCGGCGCCCTCACGCCTGATGAACGTCTCGATGCCCGGCGAGCCGCCCGCCTCGTCCCCGTACCGGGAGCGCAGCGTCTCCAGGACAGGCCCGAGCGAGGGGTACTTCTTCACCGTCAGGACGGTCCCGGCGCGGTCCACGGCCTCGATCGGCGGCACCGCCGACTCGCCCGTGACGAGCTCGTCGCCCTCCTTCAGGTCCGGGTGCAGCACGGACGGCCGCCAGCGGACCAGGGCCCGGCCGGTGGTGTCGCCGCGCACGACCGTCAGCGACGAGTCGTAGGAGAGGGTCCTACTGGCCTCACCGAACCGGACCGTGGCCTTGACCTTGAACGGGACCTTGCTGCCGCTCGGGGTGCCCGCCGTCAGGACGGTGCGCGTGATGTGCGCCTCGTCGTGCCAGCCGGCCAGCGCGGTCCGCGCGGCGCTCGCGTAGTTCGTGTACGACGCCGCCCCCGCCGCGTCGTTCTTCGCCCAGGCCGCCAGGAACTTCGCCGACGCCTCCTTGACCTCGCCGGCCGACGGCGGACCGGTTCTGCGGTGCTCCGCGTTCGACCCCGACAGTGACGAGCCGTCGCCCGACACCGCCGAGACGATGTTGTAGGCCCCGTATCCGGCACCGCCCACCATGACGGCGAACACCCCGCCGACGATGGCGACCTTGGCCCCCTTGCGCATGTGCGCCCCTCCCCAGGTTGACGGAAGGGACTGTAGGCATGTCAGGAGCGCCGGGTGAGGGGAGTTTTCCAGATGGTGCCCGAAGGTGTCCGAAGAGAGATCACAAATCCGGCCGAATGCACCCCGGTCCGTCGATGAGCCCGGCTAGACCCAGGTGTCCAGCCACATCCGCGACCGCCAGGAGTCGATCGGGATGGCGTGGCCCGTGTAGATCGGCCAGAAGTAGACGAAGTTCCAGGTGATCAGCAGGACCAGCACACCCGCGCCCGCCGCGCCGACCACCCGCCGCCGCTCGGACGATCCGGGGCGTCCGACGATCGCGCCCAGCATCATCGCCAGCGCCAGGCAGAGGAACGGCGCGAAGACGACCGCGTAGAAGTAGAAGATCGTCCGCTCCTGGTAGTTGAACCAGGGAAGATAGCCCGCCACGACGCCGCAGACGATCGCGCCCGCCCGCCAGTCGCGCTTGAAGAACCAGCGCCACAGGACGAACAGGAGCGCGAGACAGGCCGCCCACCACAGCAGCGGGGTGCCGAGGGCGAGCACCTCGCGGGCGCACTTGTCGGCCGCGTCCGCCGGGCAGCCCTCCCGGCCCGCCGACGGGGACTCGTAGAAGTACGAGACCGGGCGGCCGTCGACCATCCAGCTCCACGGGTTGGACTGGTAGGTGTGCGGGGAGCTGAGGTTGGTGTTGAAGACCCAGACCTCGTGCTCGTAGTGCCACAGGCTGCGCACCCAGTCCGGCAGCAGCGTGAAGTGGCCGCCCTTGCCCGCGGTCGCCGCCCAGTTGCGGAAGTAGCCGCCCGTGCCGTCGGAGGGGGAGAGGATCCAGCCCAGCCACGACAGCACGTACGTGCCGACCGCGACCGGCACCGTCGACACGAAGGCCGGCAGGACGTCCCGCTTCAGGACCGCCAGGTACGGGCGCCGCGCCCCCGCCACGCGCCGCGAACCGACGTCCCACAGGACCGACATGAGCGCGAACGCGGCCAGATAGATGAAGCCGTTCCACTTCGTGCCGGCCGCGAGGCCGAGGCATAGCCCCGCCAGCAGCCGCCACGGGCGCCACCCGAGCCGCAGCGTGTCCGCGATGTGCGCGTCGGGGCGGACCAGGCCGTGCTCGTCGACCGGGAGCGCCGCCGCCAGCCGCTCGCGGGCCCTGTCCCGGTCCACGACCAGGCAGCAGAAGGCCGCCAGGACGAAGAAGACGAGCACCGAGTCGAGCAGCGCGGTGCGGCTCATCACGAACGCGAGGCCGTCCACCATGAGCAGCGCCCCGGCCAGGCAGCCGAGGAACGTGGAGCGGAACAGCCGCCGCCCGATCCGGCACACCATGAGCACGCACAGCGTCCCCAGGACCGCCGTCATGAACCGCCAGCCGAACGGGTTGAAGCCGAAAAGCCACTCGCCGATCCCGATGACGTACTTGCCGACCGGCGGATGCACGACATACGACGCGTCCGTCGGAATCGCGACGTGGCCGTTCTTCTCCAGGATCAGGTCATTGGCGTTCTTGGCCCAATTCACCTCGTATCCGCGGTGGATGAGCGCCCACGCGTCCTTGGCGTAATACGTCTCGTCGAATATCACGGCCTTCGGGCTGCCGAGATTCCAGAAGCGCAGCACACCGGCGACGAGCGTGACGAGCAGCGGGCCGGCCCAGCCGAGGATCCGGTTCGCCTGTTCGGCGGTGAACCGGCCCAGGCCGAACGACGCCCACAGCCGCGAGGACGGCGCGGGATACGGCGGCACGAGACGCGTGCCCACGTCACCGCTTCTGTCCTGCGGCGGCCGGTACCCGAACCGGCGCAGGCCGCGCAGCCACGACGACGGCTGCCGCTCCCCGGCGGGGGCCTGCTCGGGCGGGGCGCTGGTCGGGGTCGGGTGGGACGACGACGCGGTACTTGTCACCGCGCCATCGTAGGGAACCGCGCTGTGCGAGTCCCGTGTGCGGGCCCGACTCGGCCGGACACGCGTCCCTGCGAGGATGGATCCGTGACAGGAAGCCCTGATTCCCCCCAGTCCGCCGGAACGCTCGTGCTCGCCGGTACGCCCATCGGCGCCATCTCCGACGCGCCGCCCCGGCTCGCCCAGGAGCTGGCCGTCGCCGATGTCGTCGCCGCCGAGGACACCCGGCGCATGAAGCGGCTCGCGCAGGCGCTCGGCGTGCACGTCGGCGGGCGCGTCGTGTCGTACTTCGAGGGCAACGAGGCCGCCCGCACCCCGGAGCTGGTCGAGGCGCTGACCGGCGGCGCGCGCGTGCTGCTCGTGACCGACGCCGGCATGCCGTCCGTCTCCGACCCGGGGTACCGGCTGGTCGCCGCCGCGGTCGAGCAGGACATCCGGGTCACCGCCGTCCCGGGCCCGTCCGCCGTGCTCACCGCGCTGGCGCTGTCCGGGCTGCCCGTCGACCGGTTCTGCTTCGAGGGGTTCCTGCCGCGCAAGGCCGGCGAGCGCCTGAGCCGTCTGAAGGAGGTCGCGGACGAGCGCCGCACCCTCGTCTACTTCGAGGCCCCGCACCGCCTGGACGACACCCTCGCCGCGATGACCGAGGCGTTCGGCGCGTCGCGCCGGGCCGCCGTGTGCCGGGAGCTGACCAAGACGTACGAGGAAGTGAAGCGCGGGCCGCTGGCGGAACTCGCCGAGTGGGCCGCCGAGGGCGTCCGGGGCGAGATCACCGTCGTCGTCGAGGGCGCCCCGGCGAAATCGGCCGAGAACATCACCCCCGACGAGCTGGTGCGCAGGGTGCGGGTGCGCGAGGAGGCGGGGGAGCGGCGCAAGGAGGCGATCGCCGCCGTCGCCGCCGATGCCGGGCTACCCAAGCGGGAGGTCTTCGATGCGGTGGTGGCGGCAAAGAATGCGGCCCGGAGCACCCCATAGGCGCGTAAAGGACTAACCTGAAAAGCAAAGCGAAGACCGGGTGCCGCGGCCATTTCGACAGGGAAATGCCAAATCGGCTCCAACAGTCGACAGGTCTTTTGCGCTCGGCCCGGCGGAGGCGTCCACTGGTTGAAGGGACGCACCCGTCCCCACGCTGCCTCCGGGCAGCGCTTGTCCAGCGGACAAGAGGAGCTGGCATGAGCGAGTTCGCGGTCTCCAAGACGGCCACCGGTGCGCAGGCGCCCCCGCTTCCGAATCGCAGCGCGGCGATATCCATCGCCCACGAGTCGTATTCGTTCGCCTGCATGCGGTGCGGGCACGGCTGGGAGCAGTCGTACGAGATAGAGCACCACGTCGACGGTGACGGTGCGGAGTTCGTGATGTACGTGGCGGACGGTGAGCACGTGCCGTCGCCCCTGACCCGGCCCACCTGCCTGAACTGCGGCGGCAACGTCGTGCGGATCATGCGGGCGGGGCAGGTGTCGTCGGTCTCCTCGGCCCTCGCGGCCTTCCACCAGCGGCGCGCGACGCCCCGCACCGGCTCCGAGGCCGGCGAGGGCGGGGACGGCCCGGAGCCGCGACACCACCACTGGCACCTGTCCGACCTGCTGCACCCCTTCGGCCACCACAAGAAGGAGGCGTGAGCGCGGCTTCGTAGGATCGGGGTCATGAGCCCCGAGCGTTCCAAGGACGTCACCCCGCCGCCGCTGCCCGCACCGCTCGCGGTGGAGGTCGCCGACTCGCACACCCACCTGGACATGCAGGCGGGCACCGTCGAGGAGGGCCTCGCCAAGGCGGCGTCGGTGGGCGTGACGACCGTGGTGCAGGTGGGCTGCGACCTCGCCGGCTCGCGCTGGGCGGCCGAGACCGCCGAGGCCCACCCGCAGGTGCACGCGACCGTCGCCCTGCACCCGAACGAGGCGCCCCGCATCGTGCACGGCGACCCCGACGGATGGTCCCGGCAGGGCGCCCGCGAGCCGCTCGGCGACGCCGGGCTCGACGAGGCGCTCGCCGAGATCGACCGGCTCGCCGCGCTGGCGCACGTCAAGGGCGTCGGCGAGACCGGCCTCGACCACTTCCGCACCGGCCCCGAGGGCAAGGCCGCCCAGGAGCGCTCCTTCCGCGCCCACATCGAGATCGCCAAGCGGCACGGCAAGGCGCTGGTCATCCACGACCGCGAGGCCCACAGCGATGTGCTACGCGTCCTGAAGGAGGAAGGCGCCCCCGAGCGCACCGTCTTCCACTGCTACTCCGGCGACGCCGAGATGGCCCAAGTCTGCGCACAGAACGGCTACTTCATGTCGTTCGCGGGCAACGTCACGTTCAAGAACGCCCAGCCGCTGCGCGACGCCCTCGCCGTCGCCCCGCTCGAACTGGTCCTCGTGGAGACCGACGCGCCCTTCCTGACCCCGGCCCCGTACCGCGGTCGGCCTAACGCCCCGTATCTCATTCCGATCACGCTGCGCGCCATGGCGGCGGTCAAGGACGTCACCGAGGAAGCCCTCGCGACATCGGTCTCGGCCAATACGGCCCGCGCTTTTGGTTACTGACCCATAACGGTCGAACCCGCTCACCTTCGGGCAGAGTCGCGACACTGAGTAGTCGTGCTGCTTTGGAGAGTGACGGGCGCTCCGCTAGGTTCTGCTCGCCCGATCCGCCCCCGCCCGGGGACCGGACCCCTGGAGCGCCTGGAGCGTCGTCGTGAGCAATTCGCCGTACGAGACGTACGAGGACACGTACGAGGACACGTACGGGACGTACCGGCCGTACGCCGGAGGCGCACCGTACGAGCCCTCCCCGCAGGGCCCGTACGAGAGCGCCGGTGACGCGCACGACACGTACCGGCCCGCGTACGAGCAGGCCTCGACCGCCGTCCGCGAGCACGCCGCGGCCGACACCGAACCCCGGCTGCCGCGCCAGACGCCCGCCGTCCAGGACCGCCGCGGCGGCCCCGCCGAGCCCGGCGGCCGGGCCGCCGCCCGCCGCGCCGCCCGCCGCAAGAAGTCCGAGCAGCGGCCCGAGGCGCTGCGCCGGCTGCTGCCGCAGGCCCTCGTCGTCGCGTTCCTCGCGGGCGGCACCTCCGCGTTCGTCGCCAACGACAAGGCCATCCACCTCAGCGTCGACGGCAAGGAACGCACCCTGCACACCTTCGCCGACGACGTCACCGAACTCCTCGCCGACGAGGGCGTCGACGTCGGCGCCCACGACGTCGTGGCGCCCGGCCGGCACGCCGCCCTGGCCAGCGGCGACGAGGTCGCCGTCCGCTACGGCCGACCCGTCCGCCTCACCCTCGACGGCCGCCGCCGCCAGGTGTGGACGACCGCCCGCACCGTCGACGGGGCGCTCAGACAGCTCGGGGTGCGGGGCGAGGGCGCCTACGTCTCCACGTCCCGCTCCCAGCGCATCGAGCGGCACGGCCTGGAGCTCGACGTGCGCACCGAGCGCAGCGTCACGGTCATGGCCGACGGGCACCGCCGCACCCTGCGCACGAACGCCGCGACCGTGCGCGAGGCCGTCGACGAGGCCGGGCTCACGCTGCGCGGCCAGGACACCACGTCCGTCCCGCTCGACAGCTTCCCGCGCGACGGGCAGACGATCACGGTGATGCGGGTGACCGGCACGAAGGAGACCCGCGAGGAGTCCATCCCGTTCGCCACCGAACGCACCCGGGACGCGTCCCTGTTCCAGGGCACCGAGGTCGTCACCCGGGCCGGCGAACCCGGCATGCGGCGGGTCACGTACGCGCTGCGCACCGTCAACGGCGTCAAGCAGAAGCCGCGCCGCGTCAAGGCCGAGGTGGTGCGCGAGCCGCGCACCCAGCTGATCAGGGTCGGCACGAAGCCGATGCCCACGTCCGTCGCCGGCGCCGACTCCCTGAACTGGTCCTCGCTGGCCGCCTGCGAGTCCGGCGGCCGCCCGGGCGCGACCGACGCCACCGGCACCTACGGCGGCCTCTACCAGTTCGACACCGGGACCTGGCAGAGCCTCGGCGGCTCCGGCCGCCCCCAGGACGCCCCGGCCGCGGAGCAGACGTACCGCGCGAAGAAGCTGTACGTGCGCCGCGGCGCGAGCCCCTGGCCGCACTGCGGGCCGCGCCTGCACGGGTGACCCGGGGGCGAAGGCGCCCCGTACTCTTGAACGGTGAGCACCACTGACCCCCAAGGCCCCCTCCTCGGCGCGGCCGACATCCGCGAACTGGCCGCCGTCCTCGGCGTACGCCCCACCAAGCAGCGCGGCCAGAACTTCGTCATCGACGCCAACACGGTCCGCCGGATCGTCCGCACCGCGGAGGTCACCGAGGACGACGTGGTCGTCGAGGTCGGCCCGGGCCTCGGCTCGCTCACCCTGGCGCTGCTCGACGTGGCCCGGCACGTGACGGCCGTCGAGATCGACGACGTGCTCGCCGCCGCGCTGCCCGCCACCGTCGCGGCCCGTATCCCGGCCAAGAAGGACGCCTTCGGCCTGGTCAACTGCGACGCGATGCAGGTGACCGAGCTGCCGGGCCCGGACCCGACGGCCCTGGTCGCGAACCTCCCGTACAACGTCGCGGTGCCGGTCCTGCTGCACATGCTCGACACCTTCCCGACCATCGAGCGCACCCTCGTCATGGTCCAGGCGGAGGTCGCCGACCGGCTCGCCGCGGGGCCCGGCTCGCGGGTCTACGGCGTGCCGTCCGTGAAGGCCAACTGGTACGCCGAGGTCAAGCGGGCCGGCTCCATCGGCCGCAACGTCTTCTGGCCCGCGCCGAACGTCGACAGCGGCCTCGTCTCGCTGGTCCGCCGCAGCGAACCGATCGCCACCACCGCGTCCAAGGAAGAGGTCTTCGCGGTCGTCGACGCCGCGTTCGCCCAGCGCCGCAAGACGCTGCGCGCCGCGCTCGCCGGCTGGGCCGGATCGGCCGCCGCGGCCGAAGCGGCCCTGGTCGCGGCCGGAGTCTCGCCGCAGGCCCGCGGCGAGGCGCTGACGGTGGAGGAGTTCGCGCGGATCGCGGAGGCCAGGATCCCGGAAGCCACGACCCCGGAGGACACACAGCAGTGACGTCGGTGACCGTACGCGTACCGGCCAAGGTCAATGTCCAGCTCGCGGTGGGCGCCGCCCGCCCCGACGGCTTCCACGACCTGGCCAACGTCTTTCTCGCCGTGGGCCTGTACGACGAGGTGACGGTGGAGCCCGCGGACTCCCTCGACCTCACCTGCACGGGCCCGGGCAGCGATCAGGTCCCCCTGGACCGGACGAACCTGGCGGCCCGCGCGGCGATCGCGCTGGCCGCACGGCACGGCCTCGGGGACCCGAAGGTCCGCATCCACATCGCCAAGGACATCCCCGTCGCCGGCGGCATGGCGGGCGGCTCCGCGGACGCGGCGGGCGCCCTGGTCGCCTGCGACGCCCTGTGGGGGACCGGCGCCTCGCGCGAGGAACTCCTCGACATCTGCGCCGAGCTGGGCAGCGACGTGCCGTTCAGCCTGGTCGGCGGGGCGGCGCTCGGCACCGGGCGCGGCGAGAAGCTCGAACTCCTCGACGTGGGCGGCCAGTTCTGGTGGGTGTTCGCGGCCGCGGACGGCGGTCTGTCCACGCCCGCCGTGTACCGGGAGTTCGACCGGCTGAGCCCCAGCGCCCCCGACCCCGTCGCGTCCCCCGCCCTGCTGGAGGCCCTGCGCACCGGCGACGCGACGGCCCTCGCCGCGACCGTCACCAACGACCTGCAGCCCGCGGCCCTCTCCCTCTTCCCCGCCCTGAAGGCCACGCTCGACGCGGGCACGACGGCGGGCGCGCTGGCCGCGCTCGTCTCCGGCTCCGGGCCGACGACCGCGTTCCTCGCGGCGGACGAGGCGGGGGCCCGGCGGGTCGCCGCCTCCCTGGCCGCGTCCGGCACGTGCCGCAGCGTCCGCGTGGCGTCCTCCCCGGCGCCCGGCGCGACGCTGCTCTGACGCTTCAGGTGCGCCTACTCAGCCCGGGCTGAGTACGCACACGCTGCCGGGGAGCCCGTCCGGCGCGGCACGCTGGCCCCATGAAGACCTCCGGACGCCGTCGCCGCCAAGTGCGCCGGGCGGCACTCCCGCTCGGCACGGTCGCCCTTGTCGGGCTCCACGCGGCGATGGTGCTGCGCGGCCACCCGCTGCCCCCGCCGTCGCTGGGCGCGGGCCAGGGCCGCGTCGTGCGTCCCCGGGAGGTCGCCCCGCTGGTCCGTCGGGTCTCGCGCCGCCGCCTTCGGGGGCGCGGGGAACTGCGCGACCGGCCGCACTCCACCCGCACCCGCCGAACCACCTGACCCCCACGGCGCGATGGCCACCCCACGACCCCGACTACGCTTGAAAGCCGGCCCACCCCCGGAGGGCCCCGCGCAGTCCCCCTGGCAGGAGCGAAATGGCAGTCAATCTGGTCAACGTCGAGAACGTCACGAAGGTCTACGGCACCCGTGCCCTGCTCGACGGCGTCTCCCTCGGCGTGTCCGAAGGCGACCGGATCGGCGTGGTCGGGCGCAACGGGGACGGGAAGACGACCCTGATCCGGATGCTCGCCAAGCTGGAGGAGTCCGACAGCGGCCGCGTCACGCACAGCGGCGGCCTGCGCCTGGGCGTGCTCACGCAGCACGACTCGCTCGACCCGGCGGCGACCGTCCGGCACGAGGTGATCGGCGACCTCGCCGACCACGAGTGGGCGGGCAACGCCAAGATCCGCGACGTGCTGACCGGCCTGTTCGGCGGGCTCGACATGCCGGGCTTCCCGCAGGGCCTGGACACCGTGATCGGTCCGCTCTCCGGCGGCGAGCGGCGCCGTATCGCGCTTGCCCAGCTGCTCATCGGCGACCCGGACCTGATCGTCCTCGACGAGCCGACCAACCACCTGGACGTCGAGGGCATCTCCTGGCTCGCCCGCCACCTCCAGGCCCGGCGCTCCGCGCTCGTCTGCGTCACCCACGACCGCTGGTTCCTCGACCAGGTCTGCACCCGCATGTGGGACGTGCAGAAGGGCGACGTCTACGAGTACGAGGGCGGCTACTCGGACTACGTGTTCGCCCGCGCCGAGCGGGAGCGGATCGCCGCGACCGAGGAGGCCAAGCGGCAGAACCTGATGCGCAAGGAGCTGGCCTGGCTGCGCCGCGGCGCCCCCGCCCGCACCTCCAAGCCGCGCTACCGCATCGAGGCCGCCAACGAACTGATCGCGGACGTGCCGCCGCCGCGCGACAAGAGCGAGCTGATGAAGTTCGCGAACGCCCGGCTCGGCAAGACCGTCTTCGACCTGGAGGACGTGACCGTCCAGGCCGGGCCGAAGGTGCTGCTCAAGCATCTGACCTGGCAGCTCGGCCCCGGCGACCGCATCGGCCTGGTCGGGGTGAACGGAGCGGGCAAGACGTCCCTGCTGCGCGCCCTCGCCGACGCCGCCCGCACCCAGGGCGACGAGCAGCCCGCCGCCGGGAAGATCGTCGTCGGCAAGACCGTCCGGCTCGCGTACCTCTCCCAGGACGTGACCGAACTGCCGGGCACGCTGCGGGTCCTGGAGGCCGTGCAGCAGATCCGCGACCGCGTCGACCTCGGCAAGGGCCGGGAGATGACCGCGGGCCAGCTGTGCGAGCAGTTCGGGTTCGGCAAGGAGAAGCAGTGGACGCCGGTCGGTGATCTCTCCGGCGGTGAGCGCCGCCGGCTCCAGCTGCTGCGCCTGCTCATGGACGAGCCGAACGTGCTCTTCCTCGACGAGCCCACGAACGACCTCGACATCGAGACCCTGACGCAGCTGGAGGACCTGCTCGACGGGTGGCCCGGCTCCATGGTGGTCATCTCCCACGACCGGTTCTTCATCGAGCGCACCACCGACAACACCTTCGCGCTGCTCGGCGACGGCACCCTGCGGATGCTGCCGCGCGGCATCGAGGAGTACCTGGAGCGCAGGCAGCGGATGATCGAGGCCGCCGCCCCGGCGCCCGCCCCGGTGCAGGAGGCGAAGTCCGGCCCGTCCGCCGCGGACGCCCGCGCCGCCAAGAAGGAACTGCAGAAGATCGAGCGGCAGATGGACAAGATCTCCGGCAAGGAGTCCACGCTGCACACCCAGATCGCCGATAACGCCACAGACTTCGAAAAAGTGGCCAAGCTGGACGCCCAGCTGCGTGAACTCGTCGCCGAGCGCGAGGAGTTGGAGATGCGCTGGCTGGAACTCGCCGACGATGCGTGAAGGGCGCGTGCAAGGCGCGTAACGGACGCATCACGGGCCGGTCCTCCCTTGGGAACAGGGGGCGGACCGGCCCTGTGCATGTGTGTGCAGAGTGATAGAAAGGGCCGCTGGGGGCGGCCTGAGCGCACCCTGTGACCGACTTGAGAACGTCCGGAAAACACCCAGGCGTGCCGGTACATCAGCAGTGAAGAGGGGGGAGCGCTGATGACTCAGCCGCCCAGCCAGCCGCCGTCCGGCGGCTTCGGAGCACCACAGGATCCGCAGGCGTCGCCGAGCCAGGAGCCGGCCGGGACCCCGCCTGCGCCGCAGACGCCCCCGCCGGCCGCTCCGCCGCAGACGCCCCCGGCGCCGCAGCCCGGTTACGGATACCCCCAGCAGCAGCCCGGTCCGTACCAGCAGCCGGGCCCGTACGGTCAGCCGCAGCAGCCCGGCCCCTACGGCCAGCCGCCCCAGCAGCCCGGCCCCTACGGCTACCCCCAGCAGCCGGGCCCGTACGCCCAGCAGCCCGGGCCCTACGGGCAGCAGCCGCCGTACGGCCACCCGCCGCAGCAGCCGCCGGCCCCGCCGGGCGGCGGCGGCATCAAGGGGAAGACCTGGGTGATCGCCGCGGCGGCGGTCGCCCTGCTGGTCGTCGCGGGCGGTGTCGTGTTCGCCGTGGTCGGCGGCGACGACGGCGACGACAAGAAGGACACCGCCGACAAGAAGAACAAGGACCCCAAGGCCACCGCGTCCGCCCCGGTCAACCCGGGCGACGGGCAGGGCGACGGCCACGCCGGCGAGGAGGACCTCAACGCGGGCCGCCAGGACGGCGAGGCGAAGGTCCTCTGGTACAAGACGGCCCCCAAGGTCAGCAGCGACGGCGCCGACGCCCCCGGCATGTGGATCACCGGCAAGGTCGCGGTGAAGGCCGCGTACAAGGAGGTCCTGGGGTACGACGTCGCGGACGGCAAGGTCAGCTGGCCCGCGATCAAGCTGCCCCAGAAGATCTGCTCCGTGACGAAGCAGCCGTCCGACGCCGGCAAGATCGTCGTCGCGTACATGAGCGGCACCAGCTCCCGCGCCCACTGCAACCAGATCCAGGAGATCGACCTGGCCACCGGCGCGAAGGGCTGGACGGCGAAGATCGCCGAGCGCGAGGACAAGGACGACTTCTTCGACGGCACCGGCTCCAGCATCTCGCTCACCTACGTCGGCGGCGACACCCTGATGGTCGGCCGCCAGATGTCGGGCCTCGCCCTGGACGCCAAGACCGGCACGAAGAAGAAGTACGTCGTCGAGCAGTACGGCTCCGACTGCTTCCCCAAGGCGTACACCGGCAACAAGGACAAGCTGCTCTCGGTGGCGTCCTGCGGAGCGGGCGGCGACAACGCGCACGAGGAGCTGCGCCAGCTCGACCCGCAGACCGGCAAGGCCCTGTGGACGAAGAAGTTCCCCAAGGACTGGTCGATCTCGAACGTGTACTCCGTCAGCCCGTTGGTCGTGTACAGCACCAACGAGGACGACAAGAAGTACAACATCGCCTCCTTCAAGAACAACAGCAGCTCCGTGCAGTCCGAGGTCGGCGTCGACGGCCTCGACACCGGCTGCGGCTCCACCTTCTCCTTCCTCTCCCGGAACCTGAACGGCTGCGAGGGCGTGACCGTGGACGCCTCCACGCTCTACATGCCGACGAAGGGCAAGACCGGCGGGGCGAACGAGGTCGTCGCGATCAGCCTCACCAGCGGCAAGGAGCGCTGGCGGGTCAAGTCGCCACAGGACCAGTCGCTGGTGCCGATCACGGTCGAGAACGGCGCCGTCGTCACGTACATGGAGGCGTCGTACGGCGGCGCCGCGGGACGCGTGCTGTCCATCCCGGTCTCGGGCTCGCACACGCCGAAGACGCTGCTGCAGAACCCGGAGGGCACGGCCGAGATCGAGAGCGGCTTCTACTCGAAGGACATCGCCTGGGCCGACGGGCGCTTCTACCTCTCCGTCACCAACCTGTCCGGCAGCGCCAAGGGCCAGCAGAAACTGATGCTGGCCTACGGCGACTGACGTCGCGCACCGCTCCCCCCTCCCGTCCCCTTCCTCAGGCCCCCGAGGTACCCACGCCATGACCCAGCCGCCCCAGCCTCCCCAGCCGCCGAACGAGCCCCCGCAGGACGCGTTCAGCAAGAAGCCGGAGTCCCCGGCGACCCCCGCCGCTCCGGCCGAGCCGCCCGCTGCTCCCGCCGCTCCGGCCGAGCCGCCCGCCGGCGGTTTCGGCGCGCCCACGCCGCCTCCGCCCGGCGGCTTCGGCGCCCCGCCGCCGCCCCCGCCGCAGGACGCCCCCGGCTACGGCTATCCGCAGACGCCGCCCCCGCCCCCGCAGGGCGCTCCGGGCTACGGCTACCCGGGCCAGCAGCAGCCGCAGCAGCCGCCCACGCCCGCGTACGGCCAACAGCCGCACGGGCAGCAGCAGTTCGGGCAGCAGCCCTATGGGCAGCAGCAGTACGGCCAGCAGCAGTACGGGTACCCGCAGCCGCCCACCACGCCGATGGCCGCACCCGGCGGCGCTGGCGGCAAGAAGCCGTCGCCGATCGTGTGGATCGTCACCGCGGCCGTCGTGGTCATCGCCCTGATCGTCGGCGGCGGCATCTTCTACGCGAGCTCCTCCGACGACGGCAAGGACGACAAGAAGACCTCCGCCGACGGCAAGAAGGGCGGCGGCAACGGCAAGGACGGCTCCGGCTTCGGCGGCGACGGCCAGGAGAAGGTCCCGGCCACCACCGCCGCGAGCATCGCCTTCCAGCTGCCCGCGCCGAAGGTCGCCAAGGACAACGTCGACAGCGTCAAGGGCTCCTGGCTGACCGACAAGACGTACGCCAAGGCGGGCGTCAACGAGATCGTCGGCTACGACCCGGCGAACGGCCAGAAGAACTGGACGCTGCCGCTGCCCGGCCAGACCTGCGGCGCGACGGCGGATGTCACCAAGGACGCCCGGGCCGCCGTCGTCACCGAGGACGCCAAGCGGCCCAAGGACGGCAGCCACCAGACGTGCAGCCAGGTCACGGTCTTCGACGTGAACACCGGCAAGAAGCTCTGGACGAAGTCCATCGGCTCCGGGTCCCAGGCCCGGACCTTCGAGGAACTCTCCTTCTCCGGCGACACGCTGGCGGTCGGCGGCGGCCTGCGCGGCGGCGCCGCCTTCGACATCGCGTCGGGCAAGATCCTCTGGCAGCCGCAGACCGGCACCTGCGAGGACGTCGGCTACCACGGCGGCGAGCAGCTGGTCGCGGTCCGCAAGTGCGGCGACTACGGCAGCGAGAAGTACGAGGTCCAGCTGCTGGACCCGAAGAGCGGCCGCCCGCAGTGGACGTACAAGCTCGCCACCGGCGTCACCAACGCCAAGGTCCTGTCCACCGATCCGGTGGTCTTCGGCGTCGGCACGGGTGACAACGCGGCGGGCACCATCACCGACATCTTCTCGCTCGACGCCAAGGGCAAGCTCGTCACGAAGATCGCCATCGACGACGAGAAGTACGACTTCGACTGCGAGGTCGGCATGACCGAGGGCTGCTCGAAGGTCGTCGTCGGCAACGGCCGCGTCTACCTGGCCACCCGTCAGCACGACGCGGGCGGCGACCTCGGGATGACCAACGAGATCGTCTCGTTCGACCTGAAGACGGGCCGCTCCACGGGCGACCGGGCCGACGGCGGCGACTACGAGATCTTCCCGTTCCGCATGGACGGCGGGAACATCCTCGCCTACAAGGACGGCCCGTACGACAAGGGCAGCCAGATCGTCACCATCGCCCCCGAGGGGATGAAGCAGACGACGCTGCTGGAGACCCCGGCCACGCAGTCGGTCAAGAGCGCGATCAGCAGCATGGTCCCGGGCAACTCCAGCTCCGAACTGCGCTACTCCAACGGCCGGCTGTACTTCGGCAAGGGCCTCATCAGCCCGCCGTACTCGGCCGACGAGAAGTCCTACACGGCCGTCGGCTTCGTCACGAAGTAGCCGACGAGGCCTGCCGCCCGTACGTTCCGGCCCCGCACCCCGCACAGGGGGCGCGGGGCCGGCGCCGTTGTGCGCCCCGGTGCCCCATCACGTCTGAAAGGCGGGGATTTCAGCATTCGGGGCCGCTTCTCACCGGTAGGGGGCGCGCAACGTCGAACAAGCGTGTAGCTTCCGGGGGATGAAGGAGGACGGGGAGTCGGGGGGCTCGCCTGTACCTGGGGGGCCCGGGAGTCCATGGAGGTTCCTGGGGCGATTTGGGGGGTTGGCTCAATGGGTGTGCGGCTCATGGTGGTCGACGACCACCGATTGCTGGCGGAGGCGCTTGCCTCGGCCCTGAAGCTGCGCGGGCACCGCGTGCTCGCCGCGGCCGCGCCCGCCGCGGGCGCCGCCGAACTGGTCATCTCCCGGGCGCCGGAGGTCTGCCTCATCGGCACGGCGACACCGGCCGAGCCGGGCACCTTCGACCCGGTGGTCCGGATCAAGCGCGAGCGTCCGCAAGTGGCGGTGGTGGTCCTCGGGCCGGTTCCCTCCCCGCGCGGGATCGCGGCGGCCTTCGCGGCCGGCGCCTCCGGTTACGTCCGTCATGACGAGCGCATCGAGGGCGTCGAGCGGGCCCTGATGAAGGCGCGGGCGGGCGAGGCGGCGGTGGCCCCGGCCCTGTTGCAGGGCGCCTTCAGCGAGTTGCTGAACCCCGCGGCGCAGCCGGACGACGAGGGGCAGCGGCTGCTGCAGATGCTCACCCCGCGCGAGGTGGAGGTCCTGGTCCGGGTCGCGGACGGCGAGGACACCCGGCTGATCGCGGCGGGCATGGGCATCGCGCCGAGCACGGCACGCACCCATGTGCAGCGGGTGCTGATGAAGCTGGGCGTCGGATCCCGCCTGGAAGCGGCGGCGCTCGCGGCGCGCACCGGTCTCCTCGACCGGGCCGGGCCGGTCAATCCGCCCGCGGAGTCGACCGATCCGGAATCCTGAGCTATAGTCGATCTTGCACGCGGCACTCCAACTCGGAGCAAGCGTCGTTGCGTTGGTGGTCCAAGGAAAGACGCCCCGCTTCCTGCGGGGAAATGCAGGTGCAAGGCCTGCCCGGCGCTCCACTCGAAGTCCCGTCCCGCATCAGCGGGGCGGGACTTCTGCGTTGCGGCACGGCAGGTGACGGGCCGTGCGACAAGGGCCTGCGACGGGAAAGGGCCGGAACCCAGCGCCCGCAGGTGCTGGATTCCGGCCCCGGCCGGTCCGTCGCGCGTTACTCGGACTCGTCCGGAAGGGGCGGTGTGGGCGGCGCCGTCGGGCGCAGCTTCAGCCAGACCAGGAAGAACACTCCGAGGATCAGCATGCCGATGCCGGTCCACAGGTTGATGTTGATGTCCTGGGCCTTCTTGAGGTCGGCGTCGGACGCCGTGATGCCCGCGATCGTGACGATGATCCCGTACACCACGAAGAGTCCGCCGATGATGCGGCGCACGTCGAAGAGGCGGGCCGCCGTCGCCGACTTGGCCTCCAGCTCCTTCACCTCGTCCACGTGCTGGTTCGTGTGGTCGCTCATGTCGTGTACCTCGGGCCTCAGAAGGAGAACGGGATGTAGCAGATGACGGCGAGGACGATCGCGCCCCAGCCCAGCAGGGCCGGCTTGCGGTACCAGGCGTCGTCACCCTCGGCCGGCGGCTCTTCCATGCCCGGCGACTTGGTGCCGTACACGAGACCGGCCAGTTCCTCGGCGGGCTTGGACTTGGTGAACATCGTGACCACGAACATCACGACCGCGCCGACCACGAAGGCGACGATCGAGGAGACGAAGTTGGCGCCCTGGTCCGAGGGGATCGAGATGACGCCCTGCTTGTAGAACCAGAAGTAGTTGACCATGGCGGCCACGGTGCCGGACAGCAGGCCCCAGAAGCCGGCCGCGGCCGTGGTGCGCTTCCAGAACATGCCGATGATGAACACCACGAACAGCGGGACGTTGAAGAAGGAGAACAGCGTCTGCAGGTAGTTCATGATGTTGCTGAAGCTGCCCGCGATGAACGCGGTGCCCATGCCGATGAACACGCCGACGGCGGTGACCACGCGGCCGGTCGACAGGTAGTACTTGTCGCTCTGGCCCTTCTTGATGTACGCGGCCCAGATGTCGTTGGTGAACACCGTGTTGAACGACGAGATGTTGGCCGCCATACCGGCCATGAACGCCGCCAGCAGACCGGTCACCGCGACGCCCAGGACACCGTTGGGGAGCAGGTCGCGCATCAGGACCGGGATGGCGTCGTTGTACTGCAGGCCGTCCTTGGACTTGCCGAGCGAGGGCTCCATCACCAGGGCGATCAGGCCCGGGATCACGACGACCATCGGGATGAGGATCTTCGGGAACGCGGCGATCAGCGGGGTGCGCTTGGCGGCGGAGAGGTTCTTCGCGGACAGGGCGCGCTGCACCTCGGCGAAGTTCGTCGTCCAGTAGCCGAAGCTCATCACGAAGCCGAGGCCGAGGACGATGGTGAGCCAGTTCGCGCCGAGCGGGTTCGACGAGCCGATGCCCGTGCCTTCCCACGCGGTCATGAACGAGCCGCCGTGCGACTGCGACAGCGAGTCGGAGATGCCGTCCCAGCCGCCGACGCGCTTGAGGCCGACGATCGTCAGCGGGATCAGCGCGGCGAGGATCACGAAGAACTGCAGGACCTCGTTGTAGATCGCGGACGACAGGCCGCCGATCGTGATGTACGCGAGGACGAACAGGCCGGCGATGACGATCGCGAGCCACTGGGGCCAGCCGAGCAGCGCCTGGAGCACCAGCGCCATCGCGTACAGGTTGACGCCCGCGATCAGCACCGACGAGACGGCGAAGATGATCGAGGACAGCAGGTGCGAGGACGGGCCGAACCGGTGCAGCAGGAACTCGGGGACCGAGCGGACCTTGGACGAGTAGTAGAACGGCATCATGACCAGGCCGAGGAAGACCATGGCCGGGATGGCGCCGATCCAGTACCAGTGGACGGTATAGACGCCGTACTGCGCGCCGTTGGCCGCCATGCCGAGGATCTCGGTGGCGCCCAGGTTCGCGGCGACGAACGCGAGACCGGTGACCCAGGCGGGCAGGGAACGCCCGGACAGGAAGAAGTCGAGGCTGGTCTTCACGGAGCGGCGGGCGGCGAAGCCGATGCCCAGGACGACCACGAAGTAGATCGCGAGGATCGCGTAGTCGAGGCCGTTGGTGGGCAGCCGTAGCCCCTCGGCCAGGGTTGTCGAGGCTGACGCCAGTGTGGGGGACTGCATAGGAACTCGCTTCGTTGCGCGAACTGAATCAGACCGGAACCTACGCCTCCTACTTCAATAAGTGAACACTTCGCATGATGTTCTTTGTTTGATTGTGATCGATGGCTCGCTGGAGACCCGCGGAGCAGCACAGAAAGCGCACAGGCGACTCCCGCCCGTTCCTCTTGACGCAGCTGTTGCCTTATGCTTTGTTGTGTTTGGTTCTGTTTGTTTGGTGTGACGAGGAGCATCGGACGTGAAGAAGACGTCGACCCGGCTTGCCGACGGGCGCGAACTCATCTACTACGACTCGCGCGACGACGTCGTCCGGGACGCGGTCGACCGCCGCCCCCTCGACCGCACCGTCACCACGTCGGAGATCCGCCGCGACCCGCTGCTCGGGGACGCCGTCGCGATCGCCTCGCACCGCCAGGGCCGCACCTATCACCCGCCGGCCGACGAGTGCCCGCTGTGCCCGTCCGAGGGCGAGCGCCTCAGCGAGGTCCCCGACTCCTCGTACGACGTCGCGGTCTTCGAGAACCGCTTCCCCTCGCTCGCCGGCGACTCCGGCCGCTGCGAGGTCGTCTGCTTCACCTCCGACCACGACAAGTCCTTCGCGGACCTCAGCGAGGAGCAGGCCGGGCTCGTCCTGGAGGCCTGGACCGACCGCACCGCCGAGCTGTCCCACCTGGACTCCGTCGAGCAGGTCTTCTGCTTCGAGAACCGGGGCGCGGAGATCGGCGTGACCCTCGGCCACCCGCACGGACAGATCTACGGCTACCCCTTCACCACCCCGCGCACGGCCCTCATGCTGCGCTCGGCCGCCCAGCACAAGGAGCAGACCGGCGGGCGCAACCTCTTCGCGGACGTCGTGGAGAAGGAGTTCGCGGACGGTTCGCGGATCGTCCTGGAGGGCGAGCACTGGGTGGCCTTCGTGCCGTACGCGGCGCACTGGCCCTACGAGGTGCACCTCTACCCCAAGCGCCAGGTGCCCGACCTGCTCGGGCTCGACGACGCGGCGCGCACAGAGTTCCCCAAGATTTATCTGGAACTGTTGAGGCGCTTCGACCGGATCTTCGGTGAGGGTGAGCCGCCGACGCCGTACATCGCGGCGTGGCACCAGGCCCCGTTCGGTTCGCTGGAGGAGTTCGAGGGCGTCAACCGGGACGACTTCGCGCTCCACCTCGAGCTTTTCACCATCCGCCGCACTTCCGGCAAGCTGAAGTTCCTCGCGGGTTCCGAATCCGGCATGAGCGTGTTCATCAATGACGTGCCGCCGGAATCCGCGGCCGAGCGACTGCGAGAGGTAGCGAGCAAGTAATGGGCAAGTACCTGGTCACGGGTGGTGCGGGATACGTCGGCAGCGTCGTCGCCCAGCACCTTCTCGAGGCGGACCACGACGTCACCGTCCTCGACAACCTCTCCACCGGCTTCCGCGAGGGCGTCCCCGCCGGGGCGTCCTTCGTCGAGGGCGACATCCGCGACGCCGCCAAATGGCTCGACTCCTCGTACGACGCGGTGCTCCACTTCGCCGCGTTCTCGCAGGTCGGCGAGTCGGTCGTGAAGCCCGAGAAGTACTGGGACAACAACGTCGGCGGGACGATGGCGCTGCTGGGCGCCATGCGCGCCGCGGGCGTCGGCAAGCTCGTCTTCTCGTCGACGGCCGCCACGTACGGCGAACCGGTCGACACCCCGATCACCGAGACCGACCCGACCGCGCCGACCTCCCCCTACGGCGCCTCCAAGCTCGCCGTCGACCACATGATCACGGGCGAGGCGGCCGCGCACGGACTGGCTGCAGTGTCCCTTCGGTACTTCAACGTGGCGGGCGCGTACGGCAGTTGCGGTGAGCGGCACGACCCCGAGTCGCACCTCATCCCGCTCGTCCTCCAGGTCGCCCAGGGCCGCCGCGAGGCCATCTCCGTCTTCGGCGACGACTACCCGACGCCCGACGGCACCTGCATCCGCGACTACATCCACGTCGCGGACCTGGCCGAGGCGCACCTCCTCGCGGTCGAGGCCGCGCGGCCCGGCGAGCACCTGATCTGCAACCTCGGCAACGGCAACGGGTTCTCCGTCCGCGAGGTCATCGAGACCGTCCGCCAGGTCACCGGCCACCCGATCCCCGAGATCGTCGCCGCGCGCCGCGGCGGCGACCCGGCGGTCCTCGTGGCCTCCGCCGCCACCGCGCGCGAGCGCCTCGGCTGGAACCCGTCCCGCGCGGACCTCGCGGGAATCGTCGCCGACGCCTGGGCGTTCGCCCAGGCGCGCCAGCAGTAGCAGGGGTAGGGAGCCGACTGATGTCCGTCGCCGCGCAGTTCGCCGATCTGTACGGGTACGAGCCCGCCGGGGTGTGGGCGGCCCCCGGCCGCGTCAACCTCATCGGTGAGTACACCGACTTCAACGAGGGCTTCGTCATGCCGCTCGCGCTGCCGCACACCGCGGTCGCCGCGGTGGCCCGGCGCGAGGACGGCCGGCTGCGGCTGCACTCCGCCGACATCGACGCCCCCGTCGCCGAACTGCGCGTCGACGAGCTGACCCCGCTCAGCAAGTACGGCCAGGGCGGCTGGGCCGCGTACCCGGCCGGCGTCGTCTGGGCGCTGCGTGACGCGGGCCACGCGATCACCGGCGCGGACATCCACCTCGCGTCCACGGTGCCGACCGGCGCGGGCCTGTCGTCCTCGGCGGCCCTGGAGGTCGTGACGGCGTACGCGCTCGACGAGCTCTTCGCACTCGGCCTTGACCGGCAGGAACTGGCGGTCCTCGCGCAGCGCGCCGAGAACGTCTTCGTCGGCGTGCCCTGCGGCGTCATGGACCAGATGGCGTCCGCCTGCGCGACCGAGGGCCACGCACTGCACCTGGACTGCCGCGACCTGTCGATCCGTCAGGTCCCCTTCGACCTGACCGAGCACGGCCTGCAGCTCCTCGTCGTCGACACCCGCGTCAAGCACGAGCTGGGCGACGGCGCGTACGCGGAGCGGCGCGCGGGCTGCGAGGAGGGCGCGCGCGTCCTCGGCGTCTCGCACCTGCGTGACGTCGCGTTCGACGAACTGGCCGACGCGCTCGGCAGGTTGGAGACGTCGGGCGTCGACGAGAAGGTCGTCCGCTACGTCCGGCACATCGTCTCCGACGACCACCGCGTGGAGCGGGTCATCGATCTGCTCGACGCCGGGGACGTGCGTGCCATCGGGCCCGTCCTCACCGAGGGCCACCTCTCGCTCCGCGACGACCTGCGCATCTCCTGCCCGGAGCTGGACCTGGTCGTCGCCACGGCCAACGCCTCCGGCGCGATCGGCGCCCGGATGACCGGCGGCGGCTTCGGCGGCTCGGCCGTGGTGCTGGTGGAGGCGGGCGACGCGGAGGCGGTCACCAAGTCCGTCCTCGCCGCCTTCGAGGACGCCGGGTTCACGGCGCCCCGGGTGTTCCCCGCGGTGCCGTCCCCGGGCGCCCGCCGGGTGTCCTGAACCAGGCGGTTCAGCTCAGCCGTTTCGTCAGCGTGAACTCCTTGACCCCCGGCGGGTAGTCCGGCACCACGGCGACCACGTCGTAGCCGTGCTGCCGGTAGAAGCCGGGGGCCTGGAAATCCCAGGTCTCCACACGGGAGTTGACGCAGCCGTGGTCCTCGCGGGCGATGCGCTCCGCCTCCGCGAGGAGCCGCGAGCCGAGGCCCGCGCCACGGTGCCGGCCGTCGACCCAGAGCAGGTCCACATGCAGCCAGGTCGCCCAGGTGTGGGCGTCCAGGCCGGCGGCCAGGGAGCCGTCCTCCGCCAGCGCCCAGACCTGCAGCGGGGTTTCGCGCTCGGCCGTGGTGCCGCGCAGGTCACGCAGTGCGGGGGAGGCCGCCGTGTTGGTCTCCTGGAGCAGTGACCGGAGAAGAAGGCGGCGCTCTTTGTCGACTTCTGTCTCAATGCGAAACATGAGACTCACCATAAACGCGCTGGACAGTCGTCCGTCGGCCAACGGGTAACCAGTTCTGCGAATTGCCTTCCCCTCCGGGCCCGCGGCCCTACTCTGAGGGACAACACCGGTGGGGGCCGGTGTTGATCAGGGGGCGAGACAGCCGGGTACGACGCCCGGAGTGGGGGTAGCAGTGAAGGCGCGGCGGCGGCCGTGCGGCTGTGATGACCCGCACCCCGGGCGCCGTACCCGCGTTGGTCTGTTCCCCGACAATGGGGTCTCCCCTGCTCTTCAGGAGCGTGGGGAAGGGGGTTTTCACGTGGTTCGTATCCGGGTTCTGGTCGTCGACGACCACCGCATCTTCGCCGAGTCCCTCGCCGCGGCGCTCGCCGCCGAGCCGGACGTCGACGTGTCGGCCGCGGGCAGCGGTCCGGCCGCCCTGCGTTCCCTGGACCGGGCGGCAGCCGAGGGGCGCAGATTCGATGTGCTGCTGGTCGACGCCGACCTGGGCGCGGCGTCCCTGCAGGGCATGCGCCCGCCGACCGTCGTGCCCGACGGTCCCGCGCAGGACGGGCTCGTCGACGGCATCTCGCTGGTGGCGGGCGTCCGTTCGGGCCAGCCCGCGGTGCGCACGGTGGTGCTCGCCGAGCGGGACGACCCGCGCCGCGCCGCACTCGCCCTGCAGGCGGGTGCCTCGGGGTGGGTCGCCAAGGACTGTTCCCTGTCGCGCCTGCTCACCGTCATACGGGGGGTGCTGCGCGACGAGACGCATCTGCCGCCGGCGCTGCTGACGGGGGTGCTGCGGGAGCTGACCGCGGCCCGCAAGCACCGGACCGAGTCGGAGCGGCTGGTCGAGTCCCTGACCCCGCGCGAGCGTGAGGTGCTGCGCTGCATGGTGGCCGGGCTCGGTCGCAAGGCCGTGGCCGAGCGGCTGTTCCTGTCGCCGCACACGGTGCGCACGCATATGCAGAACGTGCTGGGGAAGCTCGGGGTCCATTCGACGCTCGCCGCGGTCGCGCTCGCGCGCCGGGCGGGGGTCGGGCCTGTCGATCTCGAGGCCGCCAGCTGATTCCGCCGGGGTGATCCGGGCGGGCGGCTGCGGGTCTCGTCGTGGCTGGTCGCGCAGTTCCCCGCGCCCCTGAGACGCGCACGTCGTGCGGTGTTTCAGGGGCGCGGGCCTGTGTCGAGCGTCAGCCGGGGATGTTGTCGAACGGGGCCGTCAACTGGCGGAGCAGCGCCGCGAGTTCGCCGCGCTGCGTCCGCGAGAGCTCGGCCAGGATCGCCCGCTCCTGCGCGAGCAGACCCGCCAGGGCCTGGTCCGCGCGGTCCCGGCCCTCCTCGGTGAGCCGGACCAGGACGCCGCGGCGGTCACTGGGGTCCGGGAGGCGCTCGACGAGGCCCTTCTTGGTGAGCCGGTCGATGCGGTTGGTCATCGTGCCGGACGTCACCAGCGTCTGCGTCAGCAACTGCCCGGGGGAGAGCTGATACGGCTCCCCGGCGCGGCGCAGTGACGTCAGGACGTCGAACTCCCACGGCTCCAACTGGTGCTCGGAGAACGCGAGACGGCGGGCGCGGTCGAGATGACGCGCCAGCCTGCTGACCCGACTGAGCACCTCGAGGGGCTCCACGTCGAGGTCGGGGCGCTCCCGGCGCCACGCTGCGACCAGACGGTCGACCTCGTCCTCCATGGCGATCAGTGTAGAGGGTGTGTCGACATGAAGTCTCTTGATCTCAAGTCTCTTGACATCGAGATATGTGGTGGGGACCCTGATCCCATGAACACGACCTCGCCCACCTGGGACCCGCAGCAGTACCTCCGGCACGCCGACCACCGCGGCCGCCCCTACGTGGACCTGCTCGCCCGCGTCCCCGCCCTGCCCCGCGAACCGGCCCGCATCGCCGACCTGGGCTGCGGCCCCGGCAACGTCACGACGCTGCTCGCCGAGCGCTGGCCCACCGCGCACATCACCGGCTACGACAACTCGCCCGAGATGCTGGCCAGGGCCGAGCCGTACGCCGGACCCACGGCCGGCGGCGGCCGCCTCGACTTCGCGCACGCCGACCTGACGCACTGGACGCCCCCGCAGACGTACGACCTGATCGCGTCGAACGCCACGCTCCAGTGGGTCCCCGGGCACGCCGACGCCTTCCCGCGGCTCCTGGACGCCCTCGCGCCCGGCGGCACCCTCGCCTTCCAGGTGCCCGGCAACTTCGAGGCCCCCAGCCACGCCCTGATGCGCGAACTCGCCGGGACCGCGCCATGGCGGGCCCGGCTCGCGGGCGTGCTGCGGCACGCCGACGCGGTCCTCGCGCCCGCCGCGTACCTGGAGCGGCTCGCGGACCTCGGCTGCGCGGTGGACGCGTGGGAGACGACGTACCTGCATCTGCTGGCGGGCGCCGACCCGGTCCTGGACTGGGTGAAGGGCACCGGCCTGCGCCCCGTCCTCACCGCCCTCGCGGACGACCCGGAGGCACGCGACGCGTTCGTCGCCGCGTACCGCGACCTGCTCCGCGAGGCCTACCCGACGACACCGCACGGCACGGTGCTGCCGTTCCGGCGGATCTTCGTCGTGGCGGTGAAGCCCGCGTGACCGCGGCCCTGGACCGACCCCGTCGGTGACCTGCTGGAGCTCTCGGATCAGCTCTTGCGGTGCCCTATCAAGCGGGGCTTGGGCTCCAGGCCGTCCAGGCCGTGCCAGGCCAGGTTCACCAGGTGCGCCGCGACCTCCGCCTTCTTCGGCTTACGGGCGTCCAGCCACCACTGGCCGGTCAGCGCGACCATCCCGACCAGCGCCTGCGCGTACAGCGGGGCCAGCTTGGAGTCGAAGCCGCGGGCCTTGAACTCGCGGCCCAGGATGTCCTCGACCTGCGTGGCGATGTCGGAGATGAGCGAGGCGAAGGAGCCCGTGGACTGCGGGATGGGGGAGTCACGGACCAGGATGCGGAAGCCGTCCGTGTACTCCTCGATGTAGTCGAGGAGCGCGAAGGCCGCCTGCTCGCACAGCTCACGCGGGTGCCCGGCCGTCAGCGAGCTGGTGACCATGTCCAGGAGCTGGCGCATCTCGCGGTCCACGACGACCGCGTACAGGCCCTCCTTGCCGCCGAAGTGCTCGTACACCACCGGCTTGGAGACCCCGGCCCTGGCCGCGATCTCCTCCACCGACGTGCCCTCGAACCCCTTCGCGGCGAACAGCGTGCGACCGATCTCCAGCAACTGCTGCCGGCGCTCGGCCCCCGTCATCCGGGTACGGCGCGCACGCCGTGTCTTGTCGGGCCTGTCACTGCCCGCGTTGCTCGGGGTGCTTGAGTCGGTCGCCACGACTCCCATCATGCCGTGTTGACGTCACGCCGCGTCGGCGGCCTGCGGCTTGCGCCGGGAGGCGATCCGGTCCTTCGAGGGCCAGCGCACGTCATGCGCCCAGCCCAGCTGCTCGAACCAGCGGATCAGGCGCGCCGAGGAGTCGACCTGGCCGCGCATCACACCGTGCCGCGCCGACGTCGGGTCGGCGTGGTGCAGGTTGTGCCAGGACTCCCCGCAGGACAGCACCGCCAGCCACCACACGTTGCCCGAGCGGTCGCGGGACTTGAAGGGGCGCTTGCCGACCGCGTGGCAGATCGAGTTGATCGACCAGGTCACATGGTGCAGCAGGGCCACCCGCACGAGCGAGCCCCAGAAGAACGCCGTGAACGCGCCCCACCACGACATCGTCACCAGACCGCCGATCAGCGCGGGCAGGAACAGCGACAGGATCGTCCAGAAGACGAACTGACGGGAGACCGCGCGGATCGCCGGGTCCTTGATCAGATCCGGCGCGTACTTCTCCTGCGAGGTCTGCTCCTCGTCGAACATCCAGCCCACGTGCGCCCACCACAGGCCCTTCATCAGGGCCGGCACGGTCTCCCCGTAGCGCCACGGCGAGTGCGGGTCGCCCTCCGCGTCGGAGAACTTGTGGTGCTTGCGGTGGTCCGCGACCCAGCGCACCAGCGGACCCTCGACCGCCATCGAGCCCATGACCGCCAGCGCGATGCGCAGCGGCCGCTTCGCCTTGAAGGAACCGTGCGTGAAGTAGCGGTGGAAGCCGATCGTGATGCCGTGACAGCCGAGGTAGTAGAAGAACACCAGCAGGCCCAGGTCCAGCCAGCTGACCCCCCAGCCCCAGGCCAGCGGCACCGCCGCGACCAGCGCCAGGAACGGCACGGCGATGAACAGCAGCAGCGTGATCTGCTCCAGCGAGCGCTTCTGCTCACCGCCCAGCGTCGCCGACGGCAGCGCGCCGGACGGTGATCCGGACGCCGCCTCGGGGGCGTCTTCGATCACATCGGAACGTGTGGTCATAGGAGTCCCCTGTAAGTCGAGGGTTGAGAGGGTCTGAGACGGGTCAGGAGATCCACGGAGATCCGCGGACAGAAAGCCTTCGCCATGCCTACGGTTCCGTAACCTACGGCGTCGTAAGTATGGCAGCGTGCAGCCGGGCGGCAAGAGGCCCCGGGGCGTGCTGCAGGTGCAGGCACATATCCTTGGAAACGGTCGGACAGCGCGGTCCGCTCTGAATCTCCACCCGGGACTTCTACCCGGTTCCGGGGTTCCCTCCCTCCAGACGAGCTTCACCACTGCAAGGAGCCGCACCTGTGAGCAGTGCCGATCAGACCGCTACGAGCACCAGCCCCGAGCTGCGCGCCGACATTCGCCGCCTTGGTGACCTGCTGGGCGAGACCCTGGTCCGCCAGGAGGGTCCCGAACTGCTCGAGCTGGTCGAGAAGGTCCGCCAGCTGACCCGCGAGGACGGCGAGGCCGCCGCCGAGCTGCTGCGCGGCACCGAACTGGAGACCGCGGCCAAGCTGGTCCGCGCCTTCTCCACGTACTTCCACCTGGCCAACGTCACCGAGCAGGTGCACCGTGGCCGCGAGCTGCGCGCCAAGCGCGCCGCCGAGGGCGGCCTGCTCGCCCGCACCGCGGACCGCCTCAAGGACGCGGACCCGGACCACCTGCGCCAGACGGTCGAGCACCTGAACGTGCGCCCCGTCTTCACCGCGCACCCCACCGAGGCCGCCCGCCGCTCGGTACTGAACAAGCTCCGCCGCATCGCCGAGCTCCTGGAGACGCCGGTCCTGGAGACCGACCGCCGCCGCTACGACACCCGCCTCGCCGAGAACATCGACCTCGTGTGGCAGACCGACGAGCTGCGCGTGGTCCGCCCCGAGGTCACCGACGAGTCGCGCAACGCGATCTACTACCTGGACGAGCTGCACGCCGGCGCCGTCGGCGACGTCCTGGAGGACCTCACCGCCGAGCTGGAGCGCGTCGGCGTCAAGCTGCCCGAGGACTCCCGGCCGCTGACCTTCGGCACCTGGATCGGCGGCGACCGCGACGGCAACCCGAACGTCACCCCGCAGGTGACCTGGGACGTCCTGATCCTCCAGCACGAGCACGGCATCAACGACGCGCTCGACATGATCGACGAGCTGCGCGGCTTCCTCTCCAACTCCATCCGCTACACCGGCGCCACCGAGGAGCTGCTCACCTCGCTCCAGGCCGACCTGGAGCGGCTGCCCGAGATCAGCCCCCGCTACAAGCGGCTGAACGCCGAGGAGCCCTACCGGCTCAAGGCGACCGCGATCCGGCAGAAGCTGGAGAACACCAAGGACCGGCTGGCGAAGAACACCCCGCACGTCGACGGCCGCGACTACCTCGGCACCGCCGAGCTGCTGCACGACCTCACCCTCATCCAGACCTCGCTGCGCGAGCACCGCGGCGGCCTGTTCGCCGAAGGCCGGATGAACCGCACGATCCGGACCCTGGCCGCGTTCGGCCTCCAGCTCGCCACCATGGACGTACGCGAGCACGCCGACGCCCACCACCACACCCTCGGCCAGCTCTTCGACCGGCTCGGCGAGGAGTCCTGGCGCTACACCGACATGCCCCGCGACTACCGCGGCAAGCTGCTCGCCAAGGAACTCCGCTCCCGCCGCCCGCTGGCGCCCACCCCGGCGCCGCTGGACGCGGCCGGCGAGAAGACCCTCGGCGTCTTCCACACCATGAAGAAGGCCCTCGACGTGTTCGGGCCCGAGGTCATCGAGTCGTACATCATCTCGATGTGCCAGGGCGCCGACGACGTGTTCGCCGCCGCCGTCCTCGCCCGCGAGGCCGGCCTCATCGACCTGCACGCCGGCTGGGCCAAGATCGGCATCGTGCCGCTCCTGGAGACCACCGACGAGCTCAAGGCCGCCGACACGATCCTGGAGGACATGCTCTCCGACCCGTCCTACCGGCGCCTCGTCGCGCTGAACGGGGACGTCCAGGAGGTCATGCTCGGCTACTCCGACTCCTCCAAGTTCGGCGGCATCACCACCTCCCAGTGGGAGATCCACCGCGCCCAGCGCCGGCTGCGCGACGTCGCCCACCGCTACGGCGTCCGCCTGCGCCTCTTCCACGGCCGCGGCGGCACCGTCGGCCGCGGCGGCGGCCCCTCGCACGACGCGATCCTCGCCCAGCCCTGGGGAACCCTGGAGGGCGAGATCAAGGTCACCGAGCAGGGCGAGGTCATCTCCGACAAGTACCTCGTGCCGTCGCTGGCCCGGGAGAACCTGGAACTGACCGTCGCGGCCACCCTCCAGGCCTCCGCCCTGCACACCGCGCCGCGCCAGTCCGACGAGGCCCTGGCCCGCTGGGACGCCGCCATGGACGTGGCGAGCGACGCGGCCCACGCCGCCTACCGCAAGCTCGTCGAGGACCCCGACCTGCCCTCGTACTTCCTCGCGTCGACACCGGTGGACCAGCTCGCCGACCTCCACCTCGGCTCCCGGCCCTCCCGCCGCCCCGGCTCGGACGCCTCGCTCGACGGCCTGCGCGCCATCCCGTGGGTGTTCGGCTGGACCCAGTCCCGGCAGATCGTCCCCGGCTGGTTCGGCGTGGGCTCCGGCCTGAAGGCGCTGCGCGAGGCGGGCCTGGACAGCGTGCTCGACGAGATGCACGAACACTGGCACTTCTTCCAGAACTTCATCTCCAACGTCGAGATGACGCTCGCCAAGACCGACCTGCGGATCGCCCGGCACTACGTCGACACGCTCGTGCCCGACGAGCTCAAGCACGTCTTCGCCGACATCGAGGCCGAGCACGAGCTGACCGTGCGGGAGGTGCTGCGGGTCACCGGCGAGCGGGAACTCCTGGACGCCCACCCGGTGCTCAAGCAGACCTTCGACATCCGGGACGCCTACCTCGACCCGATCTCGTACCTCCAGGTCGCCCTGCTCAAGCGCCAGCGCGAAGAGGCCGCCGCGGGCCAGGACCCGGACCCGACCCTCGGCCGGGCCCTGCTGCTCACCGTGAACGGTGTCGCGGCCGGCCTGCGCAACACCGGCTGACCTAGAAGCCGACGGCGACGAAGGCCGCCGTCAGCACCACGAAACCGGCGCCTCCCGTGATCCACGCGAGGCGCCGGTTCCGCATTCCGCCCGCGACCACCACCGACGCCAGCAGCAGCGCCCCGCCCAACGGCACCCACGCATGCAGAAAACCGGCCGTGCCCGCGCGCACGGCCGACGTGGAACCCGGCTTGAGCACCACCGGGAAACGGGCACCCTTCTTCTCGCCGATCGAGCGGTCGATCGTCACGCTCGCGTGCCGCTCCGCGGTCGGCGACGCCGGCGAGAACGGGCCGGTGCAGACATCGTCCGTGCACCGCGTCACCGTCATCGTGCCGCGCTCCCGGCCCGTCGGGAACATCACGTGCTGCGCATCGCCCCACGACGACCACACGCCGACGACCAGCAGCAGCGCGGCGAGCGCCGCCGCGGCGACCTGACGGGAGACCGAGAGAGCAGAGACCGCAGACGACATGGCCGGGATCCTTGGCCATGACCCTGCGGATGGTCAACTCCCGCCAGGGAAAAGTCCGTACAGGTCAGGAGTTGTACGTCGACTGCGCCCGCTCCAGGCCCTCGATGACGAGCGCCTCCACCGCGTCGGCCGCACGGTCCACGAAGTAGTCCAGTTCCTTGCGCTCCGCCGACGCGAAGTCCTTCAGCACGAAGTCCGCGACCTGCATCCGCCCCGGCGGCCGGCCGATCCCGAACCGCACCCGGTGATAGTCGGACCCCAACGCCTTGGTGATCGACTTCAGACCGTTGTGCCCGTTGTCACCACCGCCCAGCTTCAGACGCAGCACCCCGTAGTCGATGTCCAGCTCGTCATGGACGGCCACGATGTGCGCCGTCGGCACCTTGTAGAAGTCGCGCAGCGCCGTCACCGGACCACCGGACACGTTCATGTACGACATCGGCTTGGCGAGGATCACACGACGGTTCGCGGGCCCCGGCGGACCGATACGGCCCTCCACCACCTGGGCCTGCCCCTTGGTCGCCCGCTTGAACTTGGCGCCCATCCGCCGCGCCAGCAGATCGGCCACCATGAAACCGACGTTGTGCCGGTTCATCGCGTACTCGGGACCGGGGTTGCCGAGCCCGGCGATCAGCCAGGGGGCGTTGTCGTCGGACATGCAGATTCCTTTACGCGCGTACGTACGGGACGTCGATACAGCGGTACGGGGTGGCGGGCCGTGCCCACCACCCCGTACGACAGCTCAGACGCTGAAGGCTCAGGCCTCCGCGGCCTCGTCGCCCTCGGCCTCGGCCGGGGCCTCCTCGGCCTGCGCGGTCAGGACCTGCAGGACCACGGCGTCCTCGTCGACGGCCAGCGTGGTGCCGGACGGCAGCGTGACGTCCTTGGCGTGCACGGCGTCACCGGCGTCCAGGCCCGCCACGGAGATCGTGACCGACTCCGGGATGTGCGTGGCCTCGGTCTCGACGGCCAGCGTGTTCAGGACGTGCTCGAGCAGGTTGGCGCCCGGCGCCAGCTCGCCCTCGACGACGATCGGGAGCTCGACGGTGACCTTCTCGCCACGCTTCACGAGGAGCAGGTCGACGTGCTCCAGGAAGCCCTTCAGCGGGTCGCGCTGCACGGCCTTCGGGATCGCCAGCTCGTTCTTGCCGTCGATGTCCAGGGACAGCAGGACGTTCGGGGTACGCAGGGCGAGCAGCAGCTCGTGGCCCGGAAGCGTGATGTGGACCGGGTCGCCACCGTGACCGTAGACAACGCCGGGAACCTTGTTCTCGCGACGGATGCGGCGGGCGGCGCCCTTGCCGAACTCGGTGCGGGACTCGGCGGCGAGCTTGACCTCGGACATGTGCTCTCAACTCCTCGTAGATCAGGGGAAAGGGTCACCCGGCCACGAACGGCCTGCTACGAAGAGCGCGTCGATAACGGACAGTCGCACAAAAAGTGCGGCCTCCCTCGCCGAGCAACTTGTCCAGTCTACTCGGCGAGGAAGGCCGCACCCAAATGGATCTTCTACCTCAGAATCAGGCTTCGCCCTCGAAGAGGCTGGTGACCGAGCCGTCCTCGAAGACCTCGCGCACCGCGGAGGCGATCGTCGGGGCGATCGACAGGACCGTGATCTTGTCGAGCTCCAGCTCGTTCGGCGTCGGCAGCGTGTTCGTGAACACGAACTCGCTCACCTTCGAGTTCTTCAGACGGTCCGCCGCAGGACCCGACAGCACACCGTGCGTCGCCGTCACGATGACGTCCTCGGCACCGTGCGCGAACAGGGCGTCCGCGGCGGCGCAGATCGTGCCACCGGTGTCGATCATGTCGTCGACCAGGACACAGACGCGGCCCTTCACGTCACCGACGACCTCGTGCACGGTCACCTGGTTGGCGACGTCCTTGTCACGGCGCTTGTGCACGATCGCCAGCGGCGCGCCGAGACGGTCGCACCAGCGGTCGGCGACACGGACCCGGCCGGCGTCGGGGGAGACCACGGTCAGCTTGTCGCGGTCCACCTTCGCGCCCACGTAGTCCGCCAGGATCGGCAGCGCGAACAGGTGGTCCACCGGGCCGTCGAAGAAGCCCTGGATCTGGTCCGTGTGCAGGTCGATCGCGAGGATCCGGTCCGCACCGGCCGTCTTCAGCAGGTCCGCGATCAGACGCGCCGAGATCGGTTCACGTCCGCGGTGCTTCTTGTCCTGCCGCGCGTAACCGTAGAACGGCACGATGACCGTGATGGAGCGGGCCGACGCGCGCTTCAGCGCGTCGATCATGATCAGCTGCTCCATGATCCACTTGTTGATCGGAGCCGTGTGGCTCTGGATCAGGAAGCAGTCGGCACCGCGAGCGGACTCCTGGTAGCGGACGTAGATCTCACCGTTGGCGAAATCGAAGGCTTTGGTCGGGACGATCCCGACACCGAGCTGGTGCGCGACCTCCTCGGCAAGCTCGGGGTGGGCGCGGCCTGAGAAGAGCATCAGCTTCTTCTCGCCCTGCGTCTTGATCCCGGTCACAGCACTAGTCTCCTCAGACGAGTTCGTCCGCCGCAGCTGCCCGCGCGTCCCTATAGCAGCGAGCCAGGCGAATCGTGTGCACCTATCACGGTACGCCGTGTCGGACGCACCTGTTTCCGGTCAGCCCTCACTGTCCGGATTCCGGGAGGCCGCCTCGGCCGCCTTCGCGGCCGCACTCCCCGGACGCTTCCGGGCCACCCAACCCTCGATATTCCTTTGCTGGCCCCGGGCCACGGCCAGCGAACCGGCCGGCACATCCTTCGTGATCACGGAGCCCGCGGCGGTGTACGCACCGTCCCCGACCGTGACAGGCGCCACAAACATGTTGTCCGAACCGGTCCGGCAGTGCGACCCGATCGTGGAGTGATGCTTGTCCTTGCCGTCGTAGTTCACGAACACGCTGGCCGCACCGATGTTGGTGAAGTCACCGATCGTCGCGTCGCCCACATAGGACAGGTGCGGCACCTTCGTGCCCTCGCCGATCGTCGCGTTCTTCGTCTCGACGTACGTGCCGACCTTCGACTTCAGACCGAGACGAGTGCCGGGGCGAAGGTACGCGAACGGGCCGACACTGGCCTGCGGGCCGACCTCGGCACTGTCGGCCACCGTGTTGTCCACCCGGGCGCCGGCGCCCACCGTGGTGTCCGTGAGACGCGTGTTGGGGCCCACGACGGCGCCCTCGCCGATGTGCGTCGCCCCGTTCAGCTGCGTGGACGGCAGCACCGTCGCGTCACGGTCGAAGGTCACCTCGACATCGAGGAACGTGCTGGCCGGGTCCACGATCGTGACGCCGTCGAGCATCGCGCGCTCGAGAAGACGGTCATTGAGGATCCGGCGGGCCTGCGCGAGCTGCACCCGGTTGTTGATACCGGCGATCTCCCGGTGGTCGCGGGCCACCGACGCACCGACCCGGTACCCGGCGGAACGCAGGATCCCCAGCACGTCCGTCAGGTACTCCTCGCCCTGACTGTTGTCCGTACGCACCTTCTTCAGCGCGTCGGCGAGCAGACGGCCGTCGAACGCGAAGACACCCGAGTTGATCTCGGTGATCGCGCGCTGCGCCTCGGTCGCGTCCTTGTGCTCGACGATCGCCGTCACCGCGCCGGAGCCGGTGTCGCGCACGATGCGGCCGTAGCCGGTGGCGTCCGGGACGTCGGCCGTCAGCACGGTCACCGCGTTGCCGTCGGCGGTGTGCGTGGCGGCGAGGTCGGTCAGCGTCTCCCCGGTGAGCAGCGGCGTGTCACCGCACACCACGACGACGGTCCCGTCGAGGGTGCCGTCGGGGACCAGGCCCTCCAGGCCCATCCGCACGGCGTGGCCCGTGCCGTTCTGCTCGGCCTGTACGGCCGTGCGCGCCTCGGTGTCGATGACGGTCACATGCCCGGCGACCTTCTCGCGCTCGTGGCCGACGACCACGACGAGCTGCTCGGGGTTCAACTCCCGCGCGGCGGCCAGCACATGCCCGACCAGGGAGCGGCCGCAGAGATCGTGCAGGACTTTGGGCGTGGCCGACTTCATGCGGGTGCCCTCACCCGCTGCGAGAACGACGACGGCGGCCGGGCGGATGGCGCTCACGGGTGTGCCCTTCGGCTTCGAGTGGGGTGGACATCCGCAGGATACCGGGGCGTTCTGGGGTGGAAACGGGTGCGGGGCCCGGCGATGACCGGGCCCCGCACCACGAAGCTCCCCCGCCAGGACTCGAACCCGGACAAATGGCACCAAAAGCCACGGTGCTGCCAATTACACCACGGGGGAATGAAGCCGCCGAAAAGCGGACATTCCTTCAACTCGTCGAGTGAGCACCCAACACTATGCCGTACCAAGTGCCTTCCATGCGACGGTACAGCTCAGCGCTCCGGCGGACGTAGATGACCAGGCAGCCGTGATAGGCCGCCCGCGTGTTCTTCCGTACTGTTCGCGGATTGTGCCTCTTGAGCGTGGCCTTGCTGAACGCGCTCACGTCGACACCGACGACGTCGGCCCAGAACGCCTCGGCGGCGCGCACGTCGGCGGATTCGTGGATGCTCAGACGCAGCGTCAGGCGGTCGGGTGTGACTCCCAGGAGTGCGAGCCAGCGCATGAAGAGGCGGATCACGTCGGGGTCGCTGTTGATGAACTGCAGTGCTTCGCTGCGGCGGTAGGGCTTGCTCTTGGTGCCTTCCGCCCAGTAGAGCGCGACGCCGGTCAGGAACAGATCGCGCTCCGACAGGCGCCCCACGGCGTCGGCCGCGGCCTGCCTCGCCGCCCGGCGTTCCTGATCCTGGGCGGAGCGCAGTTCCGCCAGTCCTGCGTTCATCCGCGCGCGCTGTTCCTCCGGTGTGCAGCGCGGCTGCGGTTTCGGCAGGTCCCGTACCCACAAGGAGACCGAACTCTTCGAGCAGCCCAGCTCGGCCTTGATCTCGTTGTACGTCAGGCCCTGGCGGCGCAGCTCGCGGGCCCGCTCTCGTACGTCGTCCTTCGCCCTCGGGCGCCCGGTCCGCCCCGCGGACTTCCCTGTGGTCTCCGTCATACGCCAAGGCTTGTCCGGAATACGGGCGTCCGGTGGGGAAAGGGGTGTGGCTCAGCAGTTCGAGGGATACCGGCCGGTTTCGCTTCTGTTCGATTGCGGGCAGTGGTGTAGGCCAGTAAGCAAAACTCGCCGGAAATCGGGCGGCGTGCGCCCGTAGGCTGGAGGCATGACCACGACGGGGGAAGTTCACCGAGCCACGGCCGGGGGGCCGTGGTGGTGGGAGCGGCGGCGTGCTGCCGTGCTGGATGTGGGGCTCGCGGCGGCGTCCGCCGTGGAGTGCGCGTTCGAGGGGGTGCCCTTCGCGCACAAGGCGGGGCTGCCGGCCTCGGTGGGGATCGTCTTCGGGGTGCTGACCGGCGCGACGCTGCTGCTGCGGCGGCGCTGGCCGATCGCCGTGGTGCTGGTCTCGGTCGCGGTGACGCCGGCGCAGATGGGCGTCATGCTCACCGTCGTCGGGCTGTACTCGCTGGCCGCGTCGGAGATGCCGCGGCGGATCATCGGGGCGCTGGCGGGGATGTCGTTCCTCGGCACGCTGATCGTCTCGGTGGTCCGGGCCCAGCAGGACATGGTGCACAGCGACCGGCTGCAGGTGGGGGGCTGGCTCGTCCCGTTCGTCGCCATCACCACGTCGCTGGGCGTGACCGCCCCGCCGCTGCTGCTCGGGCTGTACGTGGGCGCGCGGCGCCGCCTGATGGAGAGCCTGCGGGAGCGGAACGAGTCGCTGGAGCGGGAGCTGTCGCTGCTCGCGGAGCGGGCCGAGGAGCGGGCCGAGTGGGCGCGGGGCGAGGAGCGCACGCGGATCGCGCGGGAGATGCACGACGTGGTGGCGCACCGGGTGTCGCTGATGGTGGTGCACGCGGCGGCGTTGCAGGCGGTGGCGCGCAAGGACCCGGAGAAGGCGGTACGGAACGCGGCTCTGGTCGGGGACATGGGCCGTCAGGCGCTGACGGAGCTGAGAGAGATGCTGGGGGTGCTGCGGGCCGGGGAGCCGGTGCCGGAGCGCGGCAGAGCTGTCGAGGCGGTGCCGCTGGCGGCGGTGGGGGTGGCGGCGGCCGCGGCGGCGTCCCGGGCCGAGGCGGAGGCCGGGGCGGTGGACGCGGGGCCGAGCCTGGCGGAGCTGGACGAGCTGGTGGGGCAGTCCCGGGAGGCCGGGATGGTGGTGGAGATGATCGTGGAGGGGGAGACCCAGGGGTACGCCGCGGTGGTGGAGCAGACCGCGTACCGGGTGGTGCAGGAGGCGCTGACGAACGTGCACAAGCACGCGGCCGGCGCGAAGACGTATGTGCGGCTGGCGCATCGCGGGGCCGAGGTGGCGATGCAGGTGGAGAACGAGCGGCCGCCGGTGCCCGCGGACGCGTCCTCGGTGGGGCTGCCGTCCGGGGGGAACGGGCTGGTCGGGATGAAGGAGCGGGTCGCCGGGCTCGGCGGGGTGTTCGTGTCCGGGCCGACGGACGCCGGGGGTTTCCGGGTGTCGGCGGTGCTGCCGGCCGCGTAGGCCGTGCCCGGCGCATCCTGCCGCGAGCGGGAGGCGTGGGCCGCCCGGGCGTGGCCTGATCCGCCGGACGGGCCCTACACGGCCTGGAGGCGGGGTGGCTGGACGCCGGTGATCAGGGTTTCCAGGGCCTGGTCGATGTCGGGGCCGAGGTACCAGTCGCCGCTGTGGTCGAGGGCGTAGACGCGGCCCTCGGTGTCGATCGCGAGCAGGGCCTCCGTGCCGGACTCCGCGCCGAGCGGGCTCACCTCCGTGTCGAGGGCGCGGCCGAGGTCGCCGAGCGTGCGGGCCATGTGGAGTCCGTGCAGGGGGTCCAGGTGGGGCTGGGACGGGGCTATCCGGCGGCCGGGCCCGGTGGGCGTGAGGTGCAGGCCGCCGAACTCCGCCCAGGCCTCCACCGCTGCCGGGAAGACGGCGTGCCGGTGGCCGGCCGGGGAGACGTGGGTGCGCAGTGCGTCGGCCCAGAACTCGGCCTGCTTGATGTCCCAGCGCCCCGGCTGCCAGCCGGCGGCGCGCAGTGTGGAGTCGACGAGCGTGGTGAAGCGGGTGCTCGAAGTGCGGTCCGCGGAGGCGGAGTTCGGCATCAGTGCGGGGCCTCGCTGTCGGCTGCGTCGGTGGAGGGGTCTACTACGTGCACGCCGAAGTGGGCCGTCAGTGCGGCGCAGGCGCGACAGGGCCGGGCGAAGCCGCCGTGCAGCGGGTCGCCGTCCTCGCGGATCCGGCGGGTGGTGAGCTTGGCGTGCTTGAGGGCCTTGCGGGCCTCGCTCATCGTCATGGGTCTGCGCCGGGCGCGCTTCGACTTCTCGGTGCGCTCGGCGTCGGTGGCCGCGAGGTGGCGGGAGATGAGGATGACCTCGGCGCAGCGTCCGGTGAACCGGTCGCGCTGCGCGCTGGTGAGCGTGTCCAGGAAGTCCTGGACCAAAGGGTGGAGTTCGGGTGCCTGTTCGCCCCGGGCGGCGGTGGACGTGAGTGTGCTGCCGCGCACCGAGAGCGCGGCGGCGACGGCGGGCAGGATGCCGTCGCGGCGGCCGCGCAGTACAGGGACGTCGGCGGAATCGGCGGCGCTCCAGCCGACGCGTGGGTCGTGGCCGGACGGCGCGTCCGTGGGTGCGGATGACTCTGCGGTACCGCTGTGCATGTGGTGCTTCCCCTCCTGCAATCCCCCAGGTTGCCTGGACAGAGTGCCAAACGGGGCGGCTGGTGCGGAAGCCGGTACCCGCTGACACGCCCGATCGTCACGGGGTGGTGACAGTGGGGTGACTGCTGGTCATGGAACCGGAGGGCCGGTGACCGGTGTCGTACAACCGCATAGGCTGTCGTTGTCCGCGATCGATACGTGTCAGAAATCGGACCGAGAGTTCGGATCACGGGTTCGGTACGGATCAGGAACCGTCAACAGCGCCGCAGGGGGCAACCGCCATGACGACAGGTCGGCTCGGGCAGCAAGCCGCGCCGCCGAACGCGGCCTATGCCGGGCAGGTAGTGAATTTCCCTGACCCGGTCCGCGCCGCCCGGCATCCGAGAGGGGTGCGGGTGGACGCCGACGGCTACCCGGACTTCTCGGCGTACGCGCGGGCCGCGGCCGAGATCGCGGAGCCTCCCGAGGGATTCGGCGTCGACGAGCTGCGGCTCACGGACTATGTGTCGGCGAACGCGGCGCTGGCCGCGTCCGGGCACGAACTGTGGGACACGATCCCGGCGGTGGCGACCCCGCACGGCTGGACCTGGCACCACGTGCGCGGCTCGCGCCGTCTGGAGCTGGTGCCCGTCGAGGTGAAGGCGTTGCTGCGCCACCACGGCGGTCTCGCGACGGCGGCGGTGGACCAGCACAAGCGGGGCACGCGCCCGCTGCAGGACACCCTGCCCGCGCACTTCGGGCTGCCGAAGGCGGCGGTGGCGGTGACCGAGCAGCAGGTGCTCGGCGTGGAGGAGGACCTGGGGTACCGGTTGCCGGGCGCCTATCGGTCGTTCCTCAAGGCGGGCGGCGGCTGTGCGCCCGTCGGGGCCGCGCTGGACGCCGAGTTGGGCCTGCTGATCGACCAGCCGTTCTTCACGGTCCGCGACGAGGCCGCGGTCAACGACGTGGTCTACGTCAACAAGTGTCTGCGCGATCACCTGACCAAGGACTATCTGGCGGTCGGGTTCGTGCAGGGCGGCATTCTCGCGGTGAAGGTGCGGGGCGCGGCGATCGGTTCCGTGTGGTTCTGCGCGTACGACGACGCGCGGGACGGCGGTGACACGGCGGGCTGGTCGGCGGCCGAGCGCGTGGAGCGGCTGCTGCTGCCGTGCGGCGACGACTTCGATGTCTTCCTGTCCCGGCTGGCCGGCAATCCGCCGGAGTTGGAGACGGTGGCGAACCTGATGGTGGACGGCGGCTTCGCGACCGCGGTCCCGGTCTCGACGTACTCGGACGAGGGGTGAGGGTCCGATGGTGACGTTCGCGCAGGCGCAGGAGCGCGCCGAGGAATGGATCAACGGCGATGTGCCCGGCTACCAGCACCGTGAGGTGCGGGTGCGGGAGTTCGAGCTCGGTTTCGTGGTGTGGGCGGAGGACCGGGAGGCCGGTCCGGTGTCCGACGGCGGCCGCCAGCGGCTGGTGATCGCGCGGGACAGCGGTGAGGCCACGCTGTGGCCGTCGCTGCCCGTGGGCGAGGTGATCCGGCGGTACGAGGAGGAGTACGGGCTGCCGGACGGGCCCGCCGAGCCGGCGGCGCCGCAGCCGCCCGAGCGGGTGGATCTGAACCAGACGTCCTTCCTGCTGAGTCCGCCGGAGTGGCTGCAGGAAGCGGCGGACAAGCTGGGCATCCCCGACCGTCGTCCGTCGTCCTCGGCCGCGTCGCCGGCTGCCGCGGCGCCGGAGCCGGCCGACGAGCCGCAGGACGCCCCGCCGGCCGCGCCGGTGGGCGCGACGCCGTGGGCCGGTACGGACACGAACGGCGCGGGTGACGAGGAGGACCGTTCGGTGCCGCTGCCCGACACGGTGTTCTCGCCGCCGCTGTCGGAGGACGAGCCGCGCCCCGGTGTCCCCGCGGACGCGAAGACGGCCCTGATCTCGGGCGGCAGCCAGCTGCCGTCGACGACGGTGTCGCCCGCGCTGGACGAGCCCCCCGCGCCGCAGTACGGCTATCCGCAGGGCGGCCCGGCCGCGCCCGCGGGGCCCGACATGCCGCCGCCTCCGGTGGGTTCGGCCGGTGCGCCGTTGCCGCCGCCGGTGCCGGGTTCGGCGGTGCCGGGGACGCCTCCGCCGGGTGCGCCGCAGTACGGCTATCCGCAGGGTGGTCCGGCCGCGCCCGCGGGGCCCACTACGCCGCCGCCTCCGGTGGGTTCGGCCGGTGCGCCGTTGCCGCCGCCGGTGCCGGGTTCGGCGGTGCCGGGCACGCCTCCGCCGGGTGCGCCGCAGTACCCGCAGGGCGGTCCGGGCACTCCGCCGCCCGCTCCCGGTGCCGGGGACATCGCGGACGTCGCGACCAGCAAGGCCCAGGGACCGCAGCGCGGCGGTGCCGGGCACACCCCGCCACCGCCGGGGGCTCCCGGTGCGCCTGGTGCGCCCGGTGCGCCCGCGGGCGGTTATGTCCCGACGCAGATGGTGTCGTCGCTCGGGCCCGACGGGCAGCCGCAGGTCCCGGGTGCTCCCGGGGCTCCCGGCGCGCCGCAGCCGCCCGGTGCTCCCGGTGCTCCCGGTGCGCCGCAGCCGCCCGGTGGTGACGCTGTGCACCACGCCGCGACGATGCTGTCCGGGCCGCCGGTCGGCGGTCCCGGTGGTCCCGGTGGGCAGGCCCCGCCGCCGCCCGGCCCGCCCGGTGCCCCGGGGGCTCCCGGCGCGCCCGCCGCGCCCAAGCCGCCCGCCGCGCCGCGGCCGCCCGGCAGCACCCCTCCGCCGCCCGGTGGCGTCCACCACGCCGCGACGATGCTCGCGGGCCCCGGCCCGGCCCAGGGTCCGCAGGGTCCCGCCGGTCCGCCGCCCCCGCGGCCCGGCGCGATGCCCCCGCCCATGCCGGGGCAGCAGATCCCGGGTGGTCCGCCCCCGGCCGCGTACGGCTATCCGCAGCCGGCCGGTCAGCCGACCGTCGGCCCCGGCTACCAGGCCGTGCTGCGCTACCGCGCGCCCGACGGCTCCGAGCAGCAGCTCATCCGGCGCTCCGCGCCCGGTGTGCCGCACCCGGAGTGGCAGATCTTCCACGAGCTGCGCGGCATGAACATCCCGCCGGACCAGGTCCTCGAACTCCACACGGAGCTGGAGTCCTGCGCGCTGCCGGGCGCCTACTGCTCCCGCATGATCCAGGAGCAGTGGCCGCAGGCACGGATCACGTCGATCGCGCCGTACGGCACCGATCACGCGTCCCGCCAGCAGGGCATGCAGCAACTCATCGCGCACCAGGGCGAGCTGCACCAGGTCGCCGACGGGCCCGCGCGCCCGGCGCCGGTCCGTGCGCCGCTGCCGCCCGCGCAGCCCGCGCCGCCGGTCCCGCCGGAGGGCATCGCGCAGGAGCTGGCCGCCGCGTTCGGGCCCGGGGTGTTCCGGTTCGACCAGCGGGCCGTGTCGCGGCAGGGCGTCCCGGACGTCGTGGCGCACACGCTCGTCGTGGCCGGGCTGCCCGCCGACTTCGGGCCGTTCTTCTGGGCGCAGGCCCAGCCGGGCCGCCCGGTGCCGACGCTGGCCGAGCTCGCGCAGGAGCGCGGGGTGCAGCCGTCCTCGGACGCGGGCTCGTACCTCGTGATGGGCAGCGACTTCGGCAAGGCGGTCTGCGTCCAGTACGGGACGGCGCACATCGTGGCCGTGCCGGTCGAGGGGGGTCCGGGCGGCGCCCCGGTGCCGCCGCAGTTCGTGAACAGCGGGCTGCCCGAGTTCGCGCGCTCGCTCGCCCTGCTCGGCCGGATGTGGCGGCTGCGCTACGGCCTGAACCAGGAGCAGGCGGGCCGCTGGACCGTCGACTTCCAGGCACAGCTGAACGCGATCGACCCGGCGGCGCTCGGCTCGCCCGAGACCTGGTGGTCGGTGCTGCTGGAGCAGATGTGGGACGGGCTGCTGTAGCCGCGTAGAGACGCGTGCCATCGGGGCGCTCGACCTGCGGTATCGGTCGGGCGCCCCGATCATGCGCTCATGGCGGGCACCCGGGCACAGGCGAAGGCGGCGCGGCGGCGGCGCTGGCCGCGGCGCGTCCTGCTGACCCTGCTCGTGGTCCTCCTGGTGCTCGTCGGGTACGGCACGGGCCTGTACTTCTGGGCGGGTTCACGGCTGCAGACCACCGGCGCGTTCACCGGATACGAGGGCCGTCCGACGGCAGGCCGGGGCACGGACTGGCTGCTCGTCGGCTCGGACTCGCGCGCGCACCTGACGCCCGAACAGCGCAAGGAACTCCACGTCGGCAACGACCAGGGCCTGAACACCGACACGATCATGGTCCTGCACTACGGGGCCGCCGGGCCGTATCTGATCTCCGTTCCGCGCGACTCGTACGTGCCGATCCCCGGCCACGGCAAGAACAAGATCAACGCGGCGTACGCGCTGGGCGGCGCCGAGCTGCTCACACGGACCGTCGAGCAGGCGACGGGGCTGCGCCTCGACCACTACGCGGAGATCGACTTCCTGGGCCTGGTGAACGTCGTCGACGCGCTCGGCGGCGTCACGCTGTGCGTACCGGACGGCGGCCTGCACGACGAGAAGTCCGGGGCCGACTTCGACGCGGGCTGCCAGCACATGGACGGTGTCCAGGCCCTGCAGTACGCGCGGGCCCGCTACTCCGACCCGCGGGGCGACCTCGGCCGGGTCGAGCGCCAGCGGCAGCTGGTCGACGCGATCGCCGACGAGGCGCTGAGCCCGGCCGTGCTGGTCCCGCCCTGGCGGCTGATCCCGTTCCTGAGCGCCTCGCTCGACGCGCTCACCGTCGACACCGGGACCGGGGTCGGCGCGCTGGCCGCGATGGGCCGGAAGGCGGCCGGTCTGTCCGGGACGGCGACGGTGCCGGTGGCGAGCGAGCCGTACGTGCCCGGGGTCGGGGACGTCGTGGAGTGGGACCCCGACGAGGCCGAGCAGCTCTTCGCGGCACTGCGCGACGACACCGCGATTCCGACTTTCGACAGCAATTGACGCATCCTTGACCGAGTAGGCCGGGCGGTGTGTCACGTGTGTCGCGTTATGGACGCTTCCGCTTGATCGAGAAAGATGTGCGCCAATCGCGCAGTACGTCGCGCCTCGCACGGCGCACGTCGCACGTCGTGTTTGTCGTCGTCGGGTTGGAGAGGGGTTCCAGATGAGCGGTGCAGGTGCATCGGCGTCGCCGCACGGTTTCGTCGTCGTACGAGGCCGTGGTTACCGCCCCGAGCAGGTGGAGGCCCTCGCGGCGGACCTGTCCGGGGCCCGCGACGACGCGTGGGAACGGGCCGCGCGGCTGACCGTCCTCGCCAAGGACATGGAGGCGGAGGCCGAGCGGCTGCGCGAGGCCGTCGCCCGGCTCGCCCCGCAGACGTACGAGACGCTCGGCCGGCGGGCGCAGTACTTGCTGGAGCTGGCCGAGGAGGAGGTCGCCGCCGTGCGGCACGCGGCGGCGAACGACGCCCACGCCGCGAACGAGGCCGCCGAGGCGGCGGGGCGTGCGGCGCGGGAGGCCGCGCAGGCGTACGCCGACGAGGTGCGCGACGAGGCCGAGGAGCGGGCCCGGCGCCGGGAGGACGAGGCGCGGGCCGCCGCCGACGAGATCCGGGTCGCCGCGCGGCGCGACGTGAAGGAGGCGCGGGGCGAGTCGCTCGCGGCGCTGCGCGAGACGCGGCGCCACGGTGAGGAGACCCTCGCGGGGCAGGCCAAGGAGCACGCCGAGCGGATCGAGGCGTTCGAGCGGGAGGCCGCCGAGCGGGAGTCCGCCGCGGACGAGCGGGAGGCGGCCGCCGTCGCCGCGGCCGAGGAGCGGCTGTCCGAGGCGAAGCGGGCGTTCGCCGAGGCGCAGGAGGCGGCCCGGCACGGGCAGGAGGACGCCGAGGCGACCGCGGCGGAGCTGCTGGCGCAGGCCCGGGCCCGGGAGGAGCGGGCCGCGCGGGAGACCGAGCGGGTGCTGCGGGAGCACGGGGAGGCCTGGGACGAGGTGCGGGCCCATATGGACCATGTGCGGAGTTCGCTGGCGGCCCTGACCGGGCGGGCCGCGGCGGAGTAGTCGTTCGGGTCGCGGGGCTCCGCCCCGGGCCCCGCTCCTCGGTCGCCGGAGGGGCTCATGCGTCGGCGGAAGCGCCCGGTGCGCGCACCTTTGCCGCCGGGGCGCGGAGCCGGTCGCGCTCGTCCGGCGTCAGCGGCCCGGTGAGCTCGTCGATCCGCCGCTCCACCTCCGCCGCGCTCCGGTCGACCAGGGAGCGGATCGTTCTCGTGCCCTGCGTGCCCGCGGCGCCGGAACCGCTCAGGCCGGTGTCCCGCCGGGCGGCAGGGGGCGCAGCCGGGTGACGGCCGACACCGGGACCGCGCCCGCCGGATGGTGCCGGCGCCGCTCATAGGGCGCGGTCAACTCCGCGATCCGTCGCGCCAGTTCGTCGGCCTCGCCGGGGGTCAGATGCAGTACGGCGTCGAGGGTCCGCTCGGTGACACGGACCGACTGCCGAGGGTCGTCCCAGCGCAGCCGCCACGGCCGCACCCGCCCGCCGCTGTGCGAGGCCTCCTCGATGAGTCCGTGCCGGGCGAGCTGGCGCAGATGGAACGAGCACAGCCCCGAGCTGTACCCGAGACGGGTCGCCGCCTGCGAGGACGTGACGGTGCCGAGCTCGGCCAGCAGGTCGAGCAGGGCGACGCGGACGGGATGGTCGGGGAGCGGGCGGGCGGCCCGGCCCGTGGTCTCTTCGGTCAGATCTTCCTCGGTCACTTTGCAAAGGATGCTACTTTGCAAAGAGATTGGTCAAGTGTCGGCAGGCGACGAGGAGTTGGCGGGCGATGGGCGAGGGACTGCTGCCGGAGGTCGAGCGGGGCGCGGTGCGGCGCATCACGGTGGTCGGTGAGGAGGTGCTGCACCGCCGCTGCGCGCCGGTCGCCGACGCGGACTTCGGCACGCCCGGACTGGCCCGGCTGATCGACGACATGTTCGCCACGAACCATGTGGCGCACGGCGCGGGCATCGCCGCGAACCAGGTCGGTGTGGACCTGCAGGTGTTCGTGTGGGACATGGAGGACGACTGGGGCGTGCGGCACGTCGGCCACATCGCGAACCCGGTGCTGGACGAGGAGCCCCTCGCCGGGCGCCGGCTCGTCGAGGAGCCGGAGGGCTGCCTGTCGGTCCCCGGCCCGCACAAGATGCTGGCGCGCGCCGATCACGCGGTCGTCCGGGGCCGGGACAAGGACGGCCGCGAGGTGGTCGTCGAGGGCCGCGGCTACTTCGCCCGCTGCCTCCAGCACGAGACGGACCATCTGCACGGCCGCCTCTACATCGACCGGCTCGGCAAGCGCGAACGCCGGGACGCCCTGCGGGAGATGGCGGAGCTGCGGGACGAGGTGTTCGCGCGGCGGGCGGCCGCGGCCGAGCGGCTCGGCAAGTGAACTCCCCGACCGCACCCGAGCAGGTCAGCAGGCTCGGCGCACGTCGTCACCGGCCCGTGCCGAGGTCCCGGGACCGCCGCGCGCCTTCCTGGCGTACGGCACCGGCCAGGATCCACTCCTCCACCGCCTCGTACTGCCGCCGCTGCTCCGCCGCCCGGCGGGGCGACGTCAGCACCGTGCCGAGCCAGCCGAAGAGGAAACCGAGCGGGATGGAGACCAGGCCCGTCGTGGTGAACGGGAACCAGTTGAAGTCCCGGCCGGGGAAGGCCGACGTGGGGGAGCCCGACACCAGGTTGGTGCCCGTCATCAGGATCAGGCACGCCGCCGTACCGCCCAGCAGCGTCCACATCAGGCCGGCCCGCGTGTAGCGGCGCCAGAAGAGGCTGTAGACCAGGGCGGGCGCCAGGGCCGACGCGCCCAGGCAGAAGGAGAGCGTGACCAGCGGCTGCAGGTTGCGGTGCTGGACCAGGGTGGCCAGGAGGATCGCGGGCACCCCGACCGCGAGCGCCGCCACCCGCGCCGTCTTCAGCTCCCCGCGCCTGGTCAGCTTCGGTCTGCCGTACGCGAACACGTCGTGCGCCAGCGAGTTCGCGCAGGCCAGGATCATGCCCGCCACCGACGCCAGCAGCGTGAGGAACAGGGCGGTCGTGACCGTGGTGAACACCAGCGACTCGGTGGTGGACGTCGTCGGGCCGAACGCCGCCCGCGCGCCCAGCAGATACGCCGTGTTGCCCTGCGCGTCCGCCGCCGCGATCGTCGTACGCCCCACGAGGGCCGTCGCGCCGATGCCGACGACGGAGATGATCAGCGCGAAGACGCCCACCGACGACACCGCCCAGGACATCGAGCGCCGCACCTCGCGGGCGTGCCGCGCCGTGTACATGCGCATCGTCACGTGCGGCAGGCAGGCCGCGCCGAGGACCACCGTCAGCTGTGAACTGATCATGTCCATACGGGGGTTGGGGCCGCCCGCGAACTCCAGGCCCGCGCTCAGATAGGCGCGCCCCTCCCCGCTCCGCCGCGCCGCCGTCGCGAGCAGCGTGCCGGGGTTCCAGTCGAATCGGTGCAGGATCAGGGCCGCGACCACGGCGCCCGAGCCGAGCAGCATCACGATCTTCACGATCTGGATGACGGCCGTGCCCTTCATGCCGCCGATCGCCGCGTAGCTGATCATCAGGGCGCCCAGGGCGATCACGCAGCCGGTCTTGAAGCCCTCGCTGGTGAACCCGAGCAGGAACGCCATCAGGTCCCCGGCGCCCGCCAGTTGGACGAGCATGAGCGGGGTGAGCGCCGTCAGGGTCGTGCCGCAGGCCGCGATCCGCACCGCTCTGCCCGGCATCCGGCGGGCCAGCGCGTCGCCCAGCGTGAACCGGCCCGCGTTGCGCAGCGGTTCGGCCAGCAGGAACATCAGCAGCAGCAGGCTGAGCGCCGTGCTCAGGGCCAGGACGACCCCGTCGTAGCCCATCAGCGCGATGACGCCGCCGGTGCCGAGCACCGTCGCCGCGGAGATGTAGTCGCCCGCGACGGCCAGGCCGTTGCGCATCGGCGTCAGGCGGCCGAAGCCGGTGTAGAACTCCTCCAGGTCGTCGCGGTCGGGCCCGGTCATGATGCACAGCAGCAGGGTGACGGTCGCGACCGCGGTGAACGCCACCAGCGACATCGACTCCGAGGAGAGGCCGGTCATCGCCGGCCGCCCTGCGGACCGCGGCCCTGCCGGCGCAGCCGGTGGGCGAGCGGGTCGACGCGGTGCCGGGCCGTGTACTCGTACAGCAGCAACGCGACGCCGGTGACGGGGATCTGGCACAGGCCGATGAGCATGCCGGTGGAGAGGCCGCCGCCGGCCGAGCGGTTCATCACGGACGGGGCGAAGGCCGACAGCAGCAGGAAGAGCGTGAAGTAGCCGAGCGCGGTCAGCGTGGCGACGCGGCGCTGCCAGCGGTACGCCGTGCGCAGCAGCCGCAGTTCGGCGCTCGGCCCGCCGGGCGGCGGCAGATCGGGGTGACGGGGGAGGCGGTGGGCCGGGGCGCGGTGGGTCGGTGAGCGGTAGGCGTGGGAGGGGTGGGAGGGGTGCGGCATCCCGTTCTCCTTGCGTGGCTCGGGTCCGCCGGGGACGGGCGGACCGCAGGGAGTGCGTGGGGAGCCGGAACGTTACTCGTAGGTAGGGGAGTTCGGCGAGGGTTTGCGCGAACTCGTCAGTCGGTACGTCGCGGGTTTTCTTGTACCTGAGGTGAGCGTTGCTGGTGGGGAAGTTGTGCCGCGGATGACTGGTCTTCCGCGGCGTCCTTCTGCGCGGGGTCCAGGACCGGGAAGCGGCGGGGCGCCAGCAGCAGAAGGACGAGGAGGGCGAGCGCGGCCGCGCAGGCCGCCCCGATGTAGACGGAGTCGACGGCCGCGTCGACCGCCCGGCGCACCCCGTCCGCGCCGGGGTCGCGGGCCACCGAGTCGAGGTCGGTGCCGCTGCCCAGACGGGCGGAGATCACCCCGTTGGCGACGGCGCCGAAGACGGCCGCGCCGACCGTCTGCCCGATCTGCCGGTAGAAGAGGATCGAGGCGGTCGCCGTGCCGCGCTCGGCCCAGCCGACCGTGGACTGCACGCCCACGATGAGCGGGAGCTGGAACAGGCCGAGGGCCGCGCCGAGCAGCAGGCTGAGCAGGGTGGGCTGCCAGACCGCGCCCGGGAAGGGCAGCAGCGGGAACACGGCGAGGATCACCAGGGCCGCCGTCATGCCGAGCGCGGCCGTGTCGCGGAAGCCGATCCTGCGGTACACGTGCTGGCTCAGCGCCGCCGACACCGGCCAGCTCAGCGTCATCACCGACAGCACGAAGCCCGCCGCGGTGGGGGACAGACCGAGCACCGACTGCGCGTACGTCGGCAGGAACGTGGTCGGCGCCACCATCAGCAGGCCCATCGCGCCGAGCGCGAGATTGACCGCGGCGATGGTGCGCCGCCGCCACACCCAGCCCGGCAGGATCGGTTCGGGGGCCCGCCGCTCGACGGCCACGACCCCGCCGATCAGCGCGACTCCCGTACAGAGAAGGGCGATCGAGGGCGTCGACGCCCACTCCCAGACCACGCCGCCCTGCACCAGCCAGGTCAGCAGCACCCCGCCGGCCGCGAACACGGCGAGCGCGCCCGCCCAGTCGATCCGGGGACGCGGGCCGCGCTCGCGGCGCGGCTCGTGCAGATGGCGGACGACGAGCAGCAGCGCGACGGCGCCGATCGGCAGGTTGATGAGGAAGATCCAGCGCCAGCCCGCGTAACTGGCGAGCAGCCCGCCGAGCGCCGGGCCGAGGACCGACGACGTGGCCCACACCGTCGACAACCTGGCCTGGATCCTGGGGCGTTCCTTCAGCGGGTACAGATCGGCGGCGAGCGTCTGCACCGTGCCCTGGATCGCGCCGCCGCCGAGCCCCTGCACCACCCGGAAGGCGATCAGGGAGCCCATGTTCCACGCGGACGCGCACAGCACCGAGCCCACCAGGAACAGCACGCTGCCCGCGATCAGGACGGGCTTGCGGCCGACGGTGTCCGACAGCTTGCCGTACACGGGCAGGGTCACCGTGACCGCGAGCAGATAGCCGGAGAACAGCCAGGAGAAGACGGAGAACCCGCCGAGTTCGCCGACGATCTGCGGGACCGCCGTGGAGACGATGGTGGAGTCGAGCGCGGCCAGTGCCATGCACAGCATGAGCGCGGCGACCACCGCGGTCTTCTTCCCCTGCATATGTTCCCCCTGCACGTATCTCCGGACAGGAGCTTATGCGGGTGGAGGCGACCCTGAGTAGGCCTCCACCAAGGGGTGGACCTCCCCTAGGGGGACCTCCGTACAACGGACCGGGGGCGGTTCCTCCCCCTGGAGGACGAGGGGTGCGGGGGGTTCTTCCTACCTTCGAGGGGTGGGGTTTTCCCCCGGGAAAGACGGTGACTTCCACCAGCGCGCCCGGGGCCCCGCATCACCAGACTTGAACGCGCAGCGCGGACAGCTGTGGATCCGCGTGACCGACATAGGAGAATGACCGTGACATCGGCTGTGACCATTCCCAGGACCGGGGGCACTGGAGAGCGTTCGGCCGTTGCCGCGCGGGCGCGGCAGGTCGTGAAGGCGTACGGGTCGGGGGAGACCCGCGTCGTCGCGCTCGACCAGGTCGACGTGGACATCGTCCGCGGGCAGTTCACCGCGATCATGGGCCCGTCGGGCTCCGGCAAGTCGACGCTCATGCACTGCCTCGCCGGGCTCGACACCGTGACCTCCGGCCAGATCCACCTGGACGAGACCGAGATCACCGGCCTCAAGGACAAGAAGCTCACGCAACTGCGCCGGGACCGGATCGGGTTCATCTTCCAGGCGTTCAACCTGCTGCCGACCCTGAACGCCCTGGAGAACATCACGCTCCCGATGGACATCGCGGGGCGCAAGCCGGACCGGGCGTGGCTGAACCAGGTCGTGGAGACCGTCGGTCTCGCCGGACGGCTCAAGCACCGGCCCACCCAGCTCTCCGGCGGACAGCAGCAGCGCGTCGCCGTGGCACGCGCGCTGGCCGCCCGGCCCGAGATCATCTTCGGTGACGAGCCGACCGGCAACCTCGACTCCCGCGCGGGCGCGGAGGTCCTCGGCTTCCTGCGCCGCTCCGTCGACGAGCTCGGCCAGACGATCGTCATGGTCACGCACGACCCGGTCGCCGCCTCGTACGCCGACCGCGTCCTGTACCTGGCCGACGGCCGCATCGTCGACGAGATGCTCCGCCCGACCGCCGACGCCGTCCTGGACCGGATGAAGCACTTCGACTCGCGGGGCCGCACGTCATGAGCGCCAACACCGTCATGAAGACGTCCCTGCGCAACTTCTTCGCGCACAAGGGCCGCATGGCCCTCTCCGCGGTCGCCGTGCTGCTGTCCGTCGCGTTCGTCTGCGGGACGCTCGTGTTCACCGACACGATGGACAAGACCTTCGACAAGCTCTTCACGGCCACCGCCTCCGACGTCACGGTCTCGCCCAAGGACTCCGAGGCCGAGGGCAGCGCGACCGGACGGCCCGAGTCGCTGCCCGCGTCCACCCTGGACACCGTCCGCACGGCCGCAGGCGTCAAGTCGGCCGAGGGCGCGGTCAGTTCGATGAACGTGACCGTCGTGAACGCCGACAACAAGAACATGGGCTCCGAGAACGGCGCCCCGACCATCGCCGGCAACTGGACCAAGAACGACCTCCGCTCCATGGAGATCATCTCGGGCCACGCGCCGCGCGGCCCGACCGAGGTGATGGTCGACTCCGACACGGCGAAGAAGCACCACCTGAAGAGGGGCGACGAGCTGCGCACGATCGCCGCCACCGGTGACTTCAAGGCGAAGATCGTCGGCATCGCCGCCTTCAAGGTCACCAACCCGGGCGCGGCCGTCATCTACCTCGACACCGCGACCGCCCAGCGCGAACTCATCGGCAGGACAGGGCAGTTCACGCAGATCAACGTCGCCGCCGCCAGTGGCGTCAGCGACGCGCAGCTCAAGCGGAACGTCGCCGACACCCTCGGTACCCCGTACAAGATCCAGACGCAGCAGGAGGCCGCGGACGCCAACGCCGCCGACGTCGGCTCCTTCATGGACGTCATCAAGTACGCGCTGCTCGGCTTCGCCGGGATCGCCTTCCTCGTCGGCATCTTCCTGATCATCAACACGTTCTCGATGCTCGTCGCGCAGCGCACCCGCGAGATCGGCCTGATGCGGGCGATCGGCTCCTCGCGCAAGCAGGTCAACCGCTCCGTCCTCGTCGAGGCCCTGCTGCTCGGCGTCGTCGGCTCCGTCGTCGGCGTGGCCGCCGGGGTCGGGCTCGCGATCGGCCTGATGAAGATGATGTCGGCCGCGGGCATGGACCTGTCCACCGACGACCTCACCGTGAAGTGGACGACGCCCGCGATCGGCCTGCTCCTCGGCATCGTCGTCACCGTCCTCGCCGCGTATCTGCCCGCACGACGGGCCGGCAAGGTCTCCCCGATGGCCGCCCTGCGCGACGCGGGCACCCCCGCCGACGTCAAGGCGGGTGCCGTCCGCGCCGCCATCGGCACCGTCCTCACGGCGGGCGGCGGCTACGCGCTCTACCTCGCCGCGCAGGCCGACAAGGCGAGCGAGGGCTCGCTGTGGCTGGGCGCCGGGATCGTCGGCTCGCTCATCGGGTTCGTGGTGATCGGGCCGCTGCTCGCGGGCGTCGTGGTGCGCGTCATCAGCGCCGTCCTGCTCCGCTTCTTCGGACCGGTCGGGCGGATGGCCGAGCGCAACGCACTGCGCAACCCGCGCCGCACCGGCGCCACCGGCGCGGCCCTGATGATCGGCCTCGCGCTCGTCGCCTGCCTGTCCGTCGTCGGCGCCTCGATGGTCGCCTCGGCCACCGACCAGCTCGACAAGTCGGTCGGCGCGGACTTCATCGTCGAGCCCGGCAACGGCGCCATCACGCCGCAGGCCGCCGCCGCCCTGAAGAAGGTCACGGCGACCGGGGACGTCGAGCACGTCACCGAGGTCAAGTACGTCAAGACGACGCTGACCACGCCCGACGGCGAGAAGGAGGAGGAAGAACTGGTCGCGGCCAGCCCGTCCTACGCCCAGGACCTGCGGCGCGAGGCCACCTCCGGCGAGCTGACGGCGGCGTACGGGAAGAACGCCATGTCGGTCGGCTCCGAGTTCGCCGAGAAGCACGGCCTCAATGTCGGCGACACGATGACCGTCGCCTTCGACCACGGGCGGACCGCGAAGCTGAAGCTCGCGGCGATCACGTCCGACGACACCGTGTTCGACAAGGGCGCGATGTACACCGACATCGCGACCGCGACCCGGTACCTGCCGAAGGACCGCGTCCCGCTGAACGGCATGATGTTCGCCAAGGCCGCCGACGGGAAGGCCGACCAGGCGTACGCGGCGCTCAAGAAGTCCGTCGCCGCCGACCCGACCGTCAAGGTCAAGGACCAGACCGACTACAAACAGACCCTCAAGGACCAGATCGGCCAGCTCCTCAACATGATCTACGGGCTGCTCGCCCTCGCGATCATCGTGGCCGTCCTCGGCGTGGTGAACACCCTGGCCCTGTCGGTGGTCGAGCGGACCCGGGAGATCGGCCTGATGCGTGCCATCGGCCTCTCGCGCCGCCAGCTGCGCCGCATGATCCGCCTGGAGTCCGTGGTCATCGCCCTCTTCGGCGCCCTGCTCGGCCTGGGGCTCGGGATGGGCTGGGGCGCGACGGCCCAGAAGCTGCTGGCCCTGGAAGGCCTGGGCGTCCTGGAGATCCCGTGGCCGACGATCATCTCGGTCTTCGTCGCCTCGGCCTTCGTGGGCCTGTTCGCGGCGCTGATCCCGGCGTTCCGGGCCGGGCGGATGAACGTGCTGAACGCGATCGCGACGGAATGACGCGATTCTCACCCGGGGGACGGCTCCCGACGCACACACCGTGCGTCGGGAGCCGTTTTTCCGTCCCGCAGATTCGTTCTGCCGGAGAAAACCCCTGCTGACGGGAAACCGCCCGTTTTTCGGACATGCGCAATTAGTAGCCATATTTCAATTCTTCTGGCCTGTCGGGGCGTTCAGGCCCTAACGTCTGACATGGAGGGGGCGAACGCCCAAGGGCGTTCAACGTTCATGTAATTCAGGGGGGTTGAGGGGGAGTGCTCTCGTCTTCGGCCGCGGTCGACCGCGCCGCCGACAACGTCGGCCTCGAGCTGCGGGAATCCGGGGGAACGAGAGCACGCGCAGCGGACGAGCCGAGAGCGGACCGGCGCTGAGCCGTCGCTTTCGCGTCCGCACCAGCACTTCTTCTTTCTGTGCTCGCGGGCCGGTTCTCTCCGGTCCTCACCGGTTCTGCTCGGCCCTTTCCGGCCGGCCGTGAGCGCATTCCCTGTGACGTTTCCGCATGCGGGTGCCAGGGGGCACCCGCATCCGACCGGGAGACGAACTCACTATGTCAAGGATCTTCATCGTCGGTTCCGGCGTCGTCGGCACCGCCACCGGAAAGGGACTGCTTCGTGCCGGGCACGAAGTGACCTTCGTCGACATCGCACGCCAGCGCCTGGACCAGCTGCGTTCCGAGGGACTCGACGCCCATGAGGCGCTCGACCTGCGGGGGGCGCCCGAAGCGTTCATCTTCCTCACCCTGCCCACGCCGAGCACGGGGCACGGCTACGACCTGTCCGCCTTCGAGGACGGCACCGCCTCGGTGGGCCGCGCCCTGGCCGACGCCACCGCGTCCCACGTCGTCGTCGTCCGCTCGACCGTGCCGCCCGGCACCGCCGAGGGCCTGGTGAAACCGCTCCTGGAGAAGTACTCCGGCCGCACGCTCGGCGAGGACTTCACCCTCGCCGGCAACCCCGAGTTCCTGCGCGCCGCCTCCGCCGTCGAGGACTTCCGCCACCCGTGGATGACGGTGATCGCCTCCCGCAGCGCGCGCACCCGGGAGCGGCTCGCCGCGCTGCTGGCCCCCTTCGGCGGGGAGACCCGCTTCTTCACCGACCCGGCCGAGGCCGAGTTCGTGAAGTGCGCCCACAACATCTACAACGCCACGAAGATCAGCTTCTGGAACGAGATGTGGCTGGTCAGCCAGTCCCTCGGCCTCGATCTGGACCCGATCGCGCAGACCGTGGCCCGCTCCGCCGAGGCGTCCTACAACCCGTACTACGGCATCCGCGGCGGCAGCCCGTACGGCGGTGTCTGCCTGCCCAAGGACACCCGCGGGTTCCTCGGCCTCGCCGATGCGATCGGGGTGGACATGCCGCTGCTCTCGGCGGTCGTCAAGGTCAACGAGACGCTCGCCGGGCAGACCGGGGAGGCCGACGCACTGGCCGCCTCCGGCGCCGGCCGGCCCTGACGGCCCCCGCGCGGGCATGCCCACGCTCACCGCAGGTACGGCCACGAGGACGGACCGACCATGAGCAGATTCTTCGAAAGCGCCTTCGGCGACCTCCGCTACTACCTCGTCTACCTGCCGCTGGGCCTGATCGGCCTGGTCCGCTGGGCCTCCTGGCTGGTGCGGCGGATCCCGGCGGCCCTGTACCGGCCGGCGCGGGGCGGCTTTCGCGCCTCGCTGGGCGTCGTCGTCCCCGTCTACCAGGAGGACCCGGAGATCCTGGGCCTCGCCATCGAGTCCTGGCTGGCGAACGAGGTCGACGAAGTGGTCCTCGTCATCGACGTCACCGACGACGTCTGCCGCCGGGTCGCGGAGCGCTACCCGGTCACCGTCGTCGTCACCGACGTCCCCGGCAAGCGTGACGCCCTGCGCCGGGGCTGGGAGGTCTGCAGATCGGAGCTGGTCGCGCTGGTCGACTCCGACACGATCTGGGCCGAGGACGTGGCGGCCGAGGTCCGCAAGCCGTTCGCCGACCCGCGCGTCGGCGGCGTCGGCACCCGGCAGAACGTCTACAACCCGCGCGGCTTCCTGCAGCGGGTCAACGACATGTTCCTGGACTACCGGTACTTCGACGAGAACGCGGCGCAGACCGTGCTGGGCCGCGCGGTCTCCTGCCTGTCGGGACGTACCGCCGTCTACCGCCGGGCCCTGCTCCTGGAGGTGTCCGACGACTTCATGAGCGAGACGTTCATGGGGGTGCCGTGCATGTCCGGCGACGACAAGCGCCTGACCACGCTGATCCTGGAGCGCGGGCACCGCACCTACATGCAGCGCTCCGCCCGGGTCTGGTCGACGTTCCCGGGCAGCCTGCGGGTCTTCTGCAAGCAGCGGCTGCGCTGGGCCCGCAACACCTGGCGCTCCGATCTCAGAGCGCTGTCCCGCCGCTGGGTCTGGCGGCACCCGTTCCTCGCCTACACCATGATCGACAAAGGCGTCAGCAGCTTCACCCTGCTGCTGTCGCCGTGCTTCATGACGTACGCGATCGTCCGCCAGGACTGGTTCTTCGTCGCCTGTCTGGCCGCCTGGTGGTGGGTCAGCCGGTCGATGAAGATGCTGCCGCACCTCGTGCGGCGGCCCACGTCGGTCCTCCTGGTCCCCGGATTCGTGGTGATGTCGTTCCTGATGGCCGTGATCAAGATCTGCGCCCTGGCCACCGTCCGCCGGCAGCGCTGGCTCACCCGGCAGGTCTCGGTGGAGAACGGTGTCGTGGTCCGCACGGCTCCGGCCCTCGAACCGGCCGAGCCGTCCTCCGGGGCGGAGGCGGCCGCCTGATGCCCGGATCCGTCCGCCCCCGTACCGGCCGCGCAGGCGCGGCCGTGCGGGGTGCGGTGCTCGGGGCCGTGGCCGCCGCCCTGCTGACGGTTCAGGCGGTGGCGGTTCCGGCTGCGACACCGCCGGGGCCGGGGGCTGCCGCCGCGACCGCACCGCCGCCCGCGGAGACGTCGCCTCCGACGGAGCCGACGTCGGCGCCGGTGGAGCCGACGTCCCCGCCTGCGGAACCGACCTCGGCTCCGGAGCCTCCGACCTCGCCACCGGTGGAACCGACCTCGCCTCCGGTGGAACCGACCTCGCCTCCGCCGGAGCCGACCTTGCCTCCGCCGGAGCCGACCTCGGCTCCACCCGAACCGACGTCGGCTCCGCCGGTTCCCACGTCGGCTCCTGCGGTTCCGACCTCGCCTCCGGTGAAACCGACCTCGCCTCCGGCTGCCCCGACGTCGGCTCCGGCGCCCCCGACCTCGGCCCCGGAACCGGCGCCTCCGACCCTGGCCCCGACGCTGCCTCCGACCCTGGCCCCGACCCTGCCCCCGGCGGAACCGGCCCCGGACCGGGTCTCGCAGCCCGGTGCCCGGTCGGACCGTGACCCGGACGTCGCGGCCTGGCGGCGCAACGGCCGGCCGGACCGGCTGATCGTGCTGCGGCCCGGCACCGTCGCCCTGGTCCGGCACGGGAAGGTGGTGCGCCGGCTGTATCCGGGCCCCGGCACCGTCACCCCCGGCTGGCTCTCGGCGAACGCAGGGCGCGGCTGGGTCACGTACGAACCGGGCAGGCGCCCCACGATGCGGGTGCTCTCGGCGATCCTGCTCGCGCCGGGCAGCGCCCTGCAGATCGGGCCCGCCGACGGCACCGTCCTGCTGACCGCCGGACGGACCGCCGCCGCCGGCACCTGGATCAAGGGGTCCCGCGCCGTCCTCGACCTGGAGGGCGCCACGCTCCGCTCGGTGGCCGCGGGCACCGGCGGCGGTCCGGCGGCGGACTCCACCGCCGGGCGGCCGTACCTCGCGATGGGCGCGGGCGGCCGGATGGACGTCGTGCGCTCGACCGTCACCGGGTTCGGCCGCCCCGGCGCCGCCCCGGGCGGGGAGTCCGGAGTCACCTGGGGCCGGGGCAGCACCGGCCGCGCGGTCGCCTCGACGTTCCGCGGCAACCGGACCGGGCTGCGTCTGACCGGCGCCCACGGCGTCCGGCTCGACCGGGTCACCGTGGCGGGGTCGGCCGAGGACGGCGTCGTCCTGAACGGGGACCGCGGCACCACGGTGCGCCGGCTGTCCGCCGGGACCAGCCGGCGGCACGGCGTCGTCGTGGGCGGGACCGACGGCCGCGTGCTGGCCGACGTCACCACCACCGCCAACCGGGGCGCGGGCATCCGGGCCACGCCCCAGCGCCGCCTCACCCTGACCGATCCGGTCTCGTACGGCGACGAGGGCGGCGGCATCCGGCTGATGTCCTGCGCCTCCTGCACCGTACGGCGGCCCGTGGTGCGCGTGACGCCGACCGCGCTCGCCGTGCTCGGCGCGGGTTCCCGGGTGACGGTGAGCAGGCCGGACCTGGCCGGCGACGGCAGCGGTACGGGGATGTCGCTGGCCGCGGGCATCGGCGGCGTGACCGTCCGCGGCGGCGAGGTGACCGCTTTCGCACGCGGCATCGAGGTTGCCGGATCGCAGGTCCTCGTCGACGGCACCGTCCTGCGCGACTCCGTCACCGGAGTCGCCGTCCGCGGCGAGGCCGGGCAGGTCGCGCTGCGCGACCTGGACATCCGTGCGCGGCAGTTCGGGATCACCGCCTCCGGGACCACCCGCGGCGTGTCCCTGTCCGGGGTGCGGATCGGCGGCGCGTCCCGCAAGGGCCTGTCCTCCGCGTCCCCGGGCCTGCGGGTCAGCGGCACCTCGGTCACCGGCGCGCTCACCGCCGTCGACCTGCGCGGGCCGGCCAGCCTGGACCGGCTCACCGTCGGCGGGGCCCGCCGCGGAGTGCACCTCGCCCCACGGACGCGGGTGACCGCCGTCGGCCTGGACGTGCTGGCGCGGCGCAAGGGCGTCGACGCCGAGGCGGGCGCCCGGCTCGACCTGACCGACTCCCGGGTGCGGGCGCCCGTCGCGCTCGCCGGGGACGGCGCGGTGCACCGGCACGGTGCCACCGAGGTCAGCCTGCCGCCCTTCCCCTGGCTCGGCCTCGCGGCGCTGGTCGCACTCGGTCTCGCGGCCCTGCTGCAGACCGTCCACCAGGTCCGGCACCGCAGGACCGCGCCGCCGAAGGTCGCACGCCACGTCCGCAACACGGCGTGACGCGGTACGCAGCGAGCCAAGGAGGAAGAGCCATGCGCAGGCGCCAGTTCATGGTGGCGGGAGCCGCCGCGGCCGGGGCGGTCCTCGTCGGCTGTTCCTCCGGCTCGAAGCACGACGAGGACGACGACGCGGACGACCGCACACCGTCGCCCGGTACGCCGTCGCCCGGCACCCCGTCGGGCCCGCGGCCCACCGGCGGCCCGGGCGCCGTGGCCGGGTTCTTCGGCGCGCAGGTCAGCGCCCGCCGCGCCGGTTCGTTCGGCCTCGACCGCGCCGAGCTGCTGCCCGGCGGCGGCCCGGGGCCCGGGCCGGTGCTGCGGGTGCGCTACCCGGCCGGCTCGGCCAGCCCGACGGTGGCGCGCACCTACGACCGGCCCGAGGGCGGCACCCAGCTCTACCTGCCGCTGCGCACCGGGCCGGTCGACCGGCTGCACCTGCGGTACTGCCTGCGCTTCCCCGCGGGCTTCGACTTCGTGAAAGGAGGCAAACTGCCCGGCCTGTACGGCGGGACGGCCACCAGCGGCGGCCGCATCCCCGACGGCGCCGACGGGCTGTCCACCCGCTACATGTGGCGCTCCGGCGGCCGCGGCGAGGTGTACGCGTACCTGCCCACCTCGAAGGTGCACGGCACCTCGCTGGGCCGCGGCTCCTGGTCCTGGCCGGTCGGCCGCTGGGCGTGCGTGGAACAGGCCGTGACACTCAACCGGTCCGGGCACTCCGACGGCTCGGTGACCGTCCACGTCGACGGCCGCCGGGTGCTGCACAGCGACGGCCTGGTGTTCCGGACCACCGACGAGCTGCGCATCGCGGGCGTCTTCTTCTCGACGTTCTTCGGCGGCGGCGACCCCAGCTGGGCCACTCCGCGCACGCAGTACGCCGACTTCGCCGCGTTCGCCGTGGCCAACCGCGCCCTCGGCCCGCCGCCCGGCACGGGGCGCTGAACCGGGGGAACGGGCGCCGGTCGGCGGGTGTCGGCGGGGCGACGTAGTCTGGAAACCCCGGCCCGTGAGACGTGCCGGGCCGTTTGCGTTGCCCACCCCCCTGGACCGGGAAGGCCAAGGCCCCCATGAGTCTGTACGGACTGCTCGACGCCGTCGTCAAGGACGCGGCCCTCACCGAAGCGGTGAAAGCCGCCGGCGACGGCAACCGGATGCACATCGACCTGGTGGGCCCGCCCGCGTCCCGCCCCTTCACCGTGGCCGCCCTCGCCCGCGAGGCGAAGCGTCCCGTGCTGGCGGTCACCGCCACCGGACGCGAGGCCGAGGACCTGGCCGCGGCGCTGCGCTCGCTGCTGCCGCCGGACGGCGTCGTCGAGTACCCGTCGTGGGAGACGCTGCCGCACGAGCGGCTCTCCCCGCGCTCGGACACCGTGGGCCGCCGCCTCGCCGTACTGCGCCGCCTCGCGCACCCGCGCCCCGACGACCCCGAGACCGGCCCGGTGTCGGTCGTCGTCGCGCCTGTGCGCTCGGTGCTGCAGCCGCAGGTCAAGGGGCTCGGTGACCTGGAGCCGGTCGCGCTGCGCAGCGGGCAGAGCGCCGATCTGGGCGAGACCGTCGAGGCGCTGGCCGCGGCCGCGTACGCCCGGGTCGAACTGGTCGAGAAGCGCGGCGAGTTCGCCGTCCGCGGCGGCATCCTGGACGTCTTCCCGCCGACCGAGGAACACCCGCTGCGCGTCGAGTTCTGGGGCGACGACGTCGAGGAGATCCGCTACTTCAAGGTCGCCGACCAGCGGTCCCTGGAGATCGCCGAGCACGGACTGTGGGCGCCGCCCTGCCGGGAGCTGCTGCTCACCGACGACGTACGCGCGAGAGCGGCCGAGCTCGCCGAGCAGCACCCCGAGCTGGGCGAGCTCCTCGGCAAGATCGCCGAAGGGATCGCGGTCGAGGGCATGGAGTCCCTCGCGCCCGTCCTCGTCGACGACATGGAACTGCTCCTCGACGTGCTGCCCGCCGGGTCCATGGCCGTGGTCTGCGACCCCGAGCGGGTGCGCACCCGGGCCGCCGACCTCGTCGCCACCTCCCAGGAGTTCCTCCAGGCGTCCTGGGCGGCGTCGGCGACCGGCGGTGACGCCCCCATCGACGTGGGCGCCGCCTCGCTCTGGTCCATCGCGGACGTCCGGGACCGGGCGCGCGAGCTCGGGATGATGTGGTGGTCGGTGTCGCCGTTCGCGGCGGACGCCGCCGGCTCGGACACGGACACGCTCCAGCTCGGCATGCACGCCCCCGAGACGTACCGCGGCGACACCGCCAAGGCGCTGGCCGACACCAAGGGCTGGCTGCAGGACGGCTGGCGCACCGTCTACGTCACCGAGGGGCACGGCCCCGCGAGCCGCACCGTCGAGGTACTCGGCGGCGAGGGCATCGCGGCCCGCCTCGACAAGGACCTCGCCGAACTGGCCCCGGCCGTGGTGCAGGTGGCCTGCGGCAGCCTCGAAGTCGGCTTCGTCCACCCCGAGCTGAAGGTCGCCGTCCTCACCGAGACCGACCTGACGGGCCAGCGGACCGCCGGCAAGGACGGGCAGCGGATGCCCGCCCGGCGCCGCAAGACCATCGACCCGCTCACCCTCGAATCGGGCGACTACATCGTGCACGAGCAGCACGGTGTCGGCCGCTACATCGAGATGGTGCAGCGCACGGTCCAGGGCGCGACCCGCGAGTACCTCGTCGTCGAGTACGCGCCCGCCAAGCGCGGCCAGCCCGGCGACCGGCTCTACATCCCCACGGACCAGCTGGAGCAGATCACCAAGTACGTCGGCGGCGAGGCCCCGACGCTGCACCGGCTCGGCGGCGCCGACTGGACCAAGACGAAGGCGCGCGCCAAGAAGGCGGTCAAGGAGATCGCCGCCGACCTGATCAAGCTGTACTCGGCGCGCATGGCGGCGCCGGGCCACGCGTTCGGCCCGGACACCCCCTGGCAGCGGGAGCTGGAGGACGCGTTCCCGTACGCGGAGACGCCCGACCAGCTGACCACCATCGCCGAGGTCAAGGACGACATGGAGAAGACGGTCCCGATGGACCGCCTCATCTGTGGTGACGTGGGCTACGGCAAGACCGAGATCGCGGTGCGCGCCGCGTTCAAGGCGGTCCAGGACGGCAAGCAGGTCGCCGTCCTCGTCCCGACGACGCTCCTCGTGCAGCAGCACTTCGGCACGTTCTCCGAGCGGTACTCCCAATTCCCGGTCAGCGTGAAGGCGTTGAGCCGCTTCCAGACGGAGACGGAGTCCAAGGCGACCCTGGAGGGGCTGCGCGACGGCTCCGTCGACATCGTCATCGGCACGCACCGGCTCTTCTCCTCCGAGACCAAGTTCAAGGACCTCGGCCTCGTCATCGTCGACGAGGAGCAGCGGTTCGGCGTCGAGCACAAGGAGCAGCTGAAGAAGCTGCGGGCCAACGTCGACGTGCTCACCATGTCCGCGACCCCCATCCCCCGTACGCTCGAAATGGCGGTCACCGGCATCCGCGAGATGTCGACGATCACCACGCCGCCCGAGGAGCGCCACCCGGTGCTCACCTTCGTCGGCCCGTACGAGGAGAAGCAGATCGGCGCGGCCGTCCGCCGCGAACTGCTGCGCGAGGGCCAGGTCTTCTACATCCACAACCGCGTCGAGTCCATCGACCGGGCGGCGGCCAGGCTCCGCGACATCGTCCCGGAGGCGCGCATCGCGACGGCCCACGGCCAGATGTCCGAACAGGCCCTGGAGCAGGTCGTGGTGGACTTCTGGGAGAAGAAGTTCGACGTGCTCGTCTCGACGACGATCGTCGAGTCCGGCATCGACATCTCGAACGCGAACACGCTGATCGTGGAGCGCGGCGACAACTTCGGCCTGAGCCAGCTCCACCAGCTGCGCGGCCGCGTCGGCCGTGGCCGCGAGCGCGGCTACGCCTACTTCCTGTACCCGCCGGAGAAGCCGCTCACGGAGACGGCGCACGAGCGCCTCGCGACGATCGCCCAGCACACGGAGATGGGCGCGGGCATGTACGTCGCGATGAAGGACCTGGAGATCCGCGGCGCGGGCAACCTGCTCGGCGGCGAACAGTCGGGTCACATCGCGGGCGTCGGCTTCGACCTCTACGTCCGCATGGTCGGCGAGGCGGTGGCGGACTACCGCGCCTCGCTCGAAGGCGGCGTCGAGGAGGAGCCGCCGCTGGAGGTCAAGATCGAGCTGCCGGTCGACGCGCACGTCCCGCACGACTACGCGCCCGGCGAGCGGCTCCGGCTCCAGGCCTACCGCGCCATCGCCTCCGCGAACACCGAGGAGGACGTCAAGCAGGTCCGCGAGGAACTCGTCGACCGCTACGGCAAGCTGCCCGAGCCGGTCGAGAACCTGCTGCTCGTCGCGGGTCTGCGCATGCTGTCGCGGGCGTGCGGGGTGGGCGAGATCGTGCTCCAGGGCACCAACATCCGCTTCGCCCCGGTGGAGTTGAGGGAGTCGCAGGAACTGCGGCTCAAGCGGCTCTACCCCGGCACGGTGATCAAGGCGGCCACGCACCAGATCCTGGTCCCGCGCCCGAAGACGGCGAAGGTGGGCGGCAAGCCGTTGGTCGGGCGGGAACTGCTGGCCTGGGTCGGCGAGTTCCTGGCGTCGATCCTGGGGTCGTAGCGAGTTTGGGGTCGTAGTGAGCTGAAGCGGCGAGGGGCCGAGGTCACGGGGCTCTGCCCCGGACCCCGCTCCTCGATCGCCGCAGGGGCTTGTGCGTTCCGGTGGCGTTCATGGTGTCCGTACGGGGATCCTCTGACCGGCCATTCCGAGCACGCCGACAGGGGAGGGGCACCACCATGTCCGACGCCAGGGTCCGCCAGATGTGGCACCTGCTGGAACCGCTGCACGCCGTGCTCTACTACGCGCCCGAGGTCTTCGAGGAGGCCGCCGCGCTCGGCTACGAGGTGGGGGAGCGGTGGCCGAGCTACTTCGCCTGGCGGTCCGCCCCGCTGGGCGCGCCCGGCGCCCGGCGCGTCACGTCCGCGTTCTACAGCTTCAGCCCGGACAGGGTCGCCGAGCACGTCCCGGGCGCCTGGAAGGTGGCCTCGCCCGAGGACGTCCTGGCCGGGCGGCTGCGCGGCATCGACCGGGCCTACCGGGCGCTCTTCGGCGACGTGCTCGACACCCCCGAGGTGATGCGGGCCGCCGCGCTCGCCCGGCGCGCCGCCGAGGCCGTGAACACCGAGGGCCGCCCGCTCGCCGCCGCGAACGCCGAACTGCCCTGGCCCGACGCCCCGCACCTCGTCCTGTGGCAGGCGGCGACCGTGCTGCGCGAGCACCGCGGCGACGGGCACCTCGCCGCGCTGCTCACCGCGGAACTCGACCCGGCCGAGGCGCTCGTCTCCTTCGCGGCGATCGGCGCCGCCCCCACCGAGACCTTCGCCGGCCGTGGCTGGGCCGACGAGGACTGGCACGCGGCACGCCAACGGCTCGCCGGGCGCGGCCTGTTGGACGAGAAGGGGGCGGCCACCGAGGCCGGACGCGCCCTGCGCGCGGAGGTCGAGTCCCGCACGGACGCGCTCGCGGCGCGCCCCTGGCGCGCCGTCGGCTCCGAGGTGACCGCCGAACTCGCCGCGTTGCTCGGCCCGTTGTGGGTAACTGTGCTGGGATCGGGGCTGCTGCCGTCGGTGACGACCCTGGGGATCGGCAAGGTGTGATCTTGTCTCAGGTACGGTGAGCGGGGTCGAAATCGAACAAAAGGGGAGGTAGCTCCGTGCTGCGAGGCGCTGGGCGGGGAGCGGCCGTCGTGCTGATGGCCGCCGTGGCCGTCACCGGATGCAAGGCCGAGACGGACAAGGCGGGCGGTGAGGCGGGGCCCGAGCCGCAGGGCAAGTCGGGCAGCGCGCTGGCCGCCGTCGACGGGCTGACCGTCAAGGGCCGCGCGCCCAAGACCGGTTATGCGAGGGAACGGTTCGGCAGCGCCTGGGCCGACACCGACTCCAACGGCTGCGACACCCGCGACGACATCCTCAAGCGGGACCTGAAGTCCGTCCGCTTCTCGGACGGGGACTGCAAGGTCACCGCCGGCTCGCTCACCCCGGACCCGTACGGCGGCAAGGACATCACCTTCACCCGCGGGCGCAGCAAGGTGGACATCGACCATCTGGTCGCCCTGTCCGACGCCTGGCAGAAGGGCGCCTTCCGGTGGGAGCCGAGCAAGCGCATCGCGTTCGCCAACGACCCGCTGAACCTGCTCGCCGTCGACGCCACCCCCAACCGCAGCAAGGGGGACGGCGACACGGCCACCTGGCTGCCGCCCAACAAGGGCTACCGGTGCACCTACGTCGCCGGGCAGGTCGCGGTGAAGAAGAAGTACGAGGTGTGGGTGACGGCCGCCGAGCGCGACGCCATGAAGAAGGTGCTCGGCACCTGCCCGGACCAGAAGCTGCCCACCGGCGGAAATCCGACTGCGGCGCCGTCCCGTTTCCATGCACGATGACTCCATGAACGCACCGCCCGCCCCCGACCTGACCATCACCACGCTCGCCGAGCGGCCCGAACTGGCCGAGGCGATGTGGGGCATGCCGGACACCTGGCCGCTCTTCGCCGTGCAGGACCCGGTCGCCGTGCTGCTGATGCCCCGCATCCGCGACGAGCTGCCCGAGTACGTGCTCGTCGCCACCGATGCCGAAGGGGACGTGGTGGCCCGGGGCTTCAGCGTGCCGTTCGCCCTGCACGCCGAGGGGCGCGGGCAGCTGCCGGACCGGGGCTGGGACCAGGTGCTGCAGTGGTCGTTCGCCGACCGGCGAGCCGGGATCGCCCCGGACACCGTCAGCGCGATCGAGATCACCATCGTCCCGGCGATGCAGGGCAAGGGCCTGTCCGGGATGATGCTCGCGGCGATGCGGGACAACGCGCGCGGCCGCGGCTTCCGCGAGGTCGTCGCCCCCGTGCGGCCCAGCGCCAAGCACCTGGAGCCGAACGTGCCGATGAGCGAATACGCCTACCGCGTACGGGAGTCGGACGGACTGCCGAGCGACCCGTGGCTGCGGGTGCACGCCCGCGCGGGCGCCGTCATCGACAAGGTCGCGCCGGCCTCGATGACCGTGTCCGGCTCGCTGGAGCAGTGGCGGGCGTGGACCGAGCTCCCCTTCGACACCGCCGGGCCGGTGCAGGTGCCCGGCGCGCTGGCGCCGGTGCGCTGCGAGCCGGAGAGCGACCACGCCGTGTACGTCGAGGCGAACGTGTGGATGCGGCACGCGCTGTGAGCGCGTGCCGCATCCGATGACCCCCCTCGGGACGGTTACAGCTTCAGGTCCCACTGCGTGGCGTCGTACTCGAAGCTCGGCGTGACCTCGACCGTCAGGTTCTTGGCGGCGGCCGGGGTGTCGAAGGCGTAGACGACCGTGGCCTTCTTGCCCGGCAGGATCGTGCCGTCGAAACCGGTGCCGACCTTCTCGTCGAAGACCTGCTCGGCGTCGACCCCGTCCTTGCCGGCGCGGGCGTCGGCGGTGAGCAGGGTCGAGTCGAACTTCTCCTTGCTGTCGTTGGTGACCGTGACGGTGACCTTGTACGCGTGGTTGCCCTTGGTGTGGCCCGCCGCGAACTCGCTCGGGCTGTACGCCACCGCGTTGGACACCGTCACCGTCAGGTCGTCGTCGTAGACCACGGAGTCGCCCGCTTCGAGCGCCTTGCCGGCGTCCGGCTTCTCGTCGCTCTTCTCGCCCGTGCCGCTGTCGGACGTCCCCTTGTCCTTCGCGTCGCCGGACGTCTTGGTGTCCTTGGCCTTCGTGTCCGACACCGACTTGTTGATCTCGTCCACCGCGTCGCCGACGGCCTTGAACGTGGTGTACGCGCCGAAGGTCGCGAGGCCGAGGGACAGTACCGCGAGGATCACGCCCGCCAGCGCCACGCCCTTGTTCGTGGCCTCGCCCCGCTTGGCGCGGCCGCGGCCCGTCAGCCCCAGGATCAGGGCGACCACGCCGAGGACGCCGGCCAGCCAGAACATGATCGGTATCAGACCGGACAGGGCGCCGATGATGCCGAGGATCAGCGCCGCAGTCCCCAGACCGTTGCGCGCGATCTGCTGCTGCGGTTGCTGCGGCGGCTGGAACGGCGGGTACTGGGGGTGCTGCTGGGTCTGGGACATGGATTCCTCCGTGATGAGAGACGCCAACCTCCCCCCGGCTTTCCGTGTATCCGGCGGTTGGCTGGGTTAAGCAGACCATGTTGTGTGAACCGAGTCAACCGCGTTCACGCGAAACAACGTCTGCACACTTGTGAACCGGGTTCTTATGCGGAAGTCGCTAAGGTCGGGCGTACACACCAATGCCACGAGGGGAGCCGACGCGGTGCAGGACAACGCGACAGAGGTGACGGCGGCCGGGATCGCCCGGCTCGCCGGGGTGGGCCGGGCCGCGGTCAGCAACTGGCGGCGGCGGCACGCCGACTTCCCCAAGCCCGTCGGCGGCACCGAGACCAGCCCCTCCTTCGCCCTCGCCGAGGTCGAGGACTGGCTGCGCGCCCAGGGCAAGCTCGCCGAGGTCCCGCTGCGCGAGCGCGTGTGGCAGCAGCTCGCCGGGCACCCGGCGGGCCCGGTCACCGCGCTGCTGCACGCCGGGAGCGCCCTGCTGCTCGTGCACGACCGGCCCACCGAATGGCTCGCGCTCACCGCGACCGACGACGACCACGCCCTCGCCGAGCGGCTGCCCGCCGCACTCGAAGGCGTCCTCACCCCGCGCTTCGGACACGCCACCGAGCGAGCCCTCGCCACCCCGGCGTCCACCGACCTGCTGCCGTCCGTGCCGCTGCTGCGCGCGGCCGCCGACCTCGCCGCCGAGCTGGGCGCGCGCGGCACCTTCACGTTCCTCCTCGGCCGCCAGCTCGACGCGAACCCGCGCCAGTACACGCTGACCCCGTCGGGCCCCGCGGAACTGATGGCCGCGCTCGCCGGACCCGCCGGCACGGCGCTCGACCCGGCCTGCGGCACCGGCGCCCTGCTGCACGCCGTGCGCGCCCTCGACGTCCGCCCCGGACAGCGCCTCTACGGCCAGGACGCCGCCGCCGAGCTCGCCGCACTGACCGCGCTGCGCCTGGCCCTCGACGGGCAGGACGAGCAGAGCTCCGCGCCCGCCGTCCGCACCGCCGCCGCCGACACCCTGCGCGGCGACACCCTCGGCGACGTACGGGCCGACGTGGTCCTCGCCCACCCGCCGTTCAACGAGCGCGGCTGGGGCCACGACGAGCTGGCCTACGACCCGCGCTGGGAGTACGGCTTCCCGGCCCGCACCGAGTCCGAACTGGCCTGGGTGCAGCACGCGTTGGCCCGCCTCAAGGACGGCGGGACCGCCGTGCTCCTGATGCCGCCCGCCGTCGCCTCCCGCCGCTCGGGCCGCCGCATCCGCGCCGACCTGCTGCGCCGCGGCGCCCTGCGCGCGGTGATCGCCCTGCCCGCGGGAGCCGTCCCGCCGAACAACATCCCGCTGCACCTGTGGGTCCTGCGCCGGCCGGCCGCCGCCGTCCCCGCGGCACCCGAGCTGCTGCTCGTCGACACCACGGGCACCGCGTCCGGCGACGTACGGGAGAAGCAGGCCTGGGCCGCCGTGCAGGAGGCCGTGCTCGACGCCTGGCGCACCTTCGACCGCGCCGGTTCGCTGGCGGAGCGCCCCGGGCTCGCCCGCTCCGTGCCGGTCATCGAGCTGCTCGACGACGAGGTCGACCTCGCGCCCGCCCGCCGGCTGCCGCCCCCGGTCGCCGCGGGCGGCGCCGGCGAGCTGACCGCCGTGCGCGAGCGGCTCGCCGACACCCTGCGCCTGACCACGAAGCTCGCCCCGAAGGACGCGCCCGCGGCCGCGTCCCCCGCACGCTGGCCGCAGACCACGGTCGGCGAACTCGCGCGCGCGGGCGCCCTCACCCTGCGCACCGCCGCCACGGCCGGCGGCGTCGGCGGGCACGCGCGCGTGCCCGCGCTCACCGACCACGACGTGCTCACCGGCACCGCGCCCTCCGGCACCTACACCGGAGACGACGAACCCGTCCTCCTGGCGGCCGGGGACGTCGTCGTGCCGGTCGTCGGCGGCGGCGCCACCGCCCGCGTCGTCGACGAGGCCACCGCGGGCGCCGCCCTCGGCCGGGGCCTCGCCCTGCTGCGGCCCGACCCGGCCGCGCTCGACCCCTGGTTCCTCGCCGGGTTCCTGCGCGGCACCGCCAACAACCGGCAGGCCAGCAGCTACGCCTCCACCGCGACCCGGCTCGACGTGCGGCGCCTCCAGCTGCCGCGCCTGCCCCTGGCCGAACAGGCCGGATACGGCGCGCGGTTCAGGTCGCTGGCCGCCTTCGAGGACGCGCTGCGACTGGCCGGCCGACTCGGAGAGCAGCTCGTCCAGGGACTTCACGACGGTCTGACGGACGGCACCGTCGCGCCGGAATGAGAACCGGAGCCCGCGGCCCCGGAATCGCTACGGCAACGGTTCGGCACAACCGATGCCCGTGGCCCGAATCGGCCTATACGCTCGAAGGAACCAGGACGGCACCGTCGTACGTCCCACACAGTCCGAGCGACCAGGAGCAGACATGTACGGGCCCGGCGCGGCGCCGCCCTCGCGCAATGAGGGCACGGTCATCACCCTGAGGGTGCTGTTCCCCGCGCTGTCCGTGCTCAGTTGCGGTCTGCTGGCGTGCGTCCCGCTGTTCCGGGTCGCCGTGCTGCGCGGCAAGCCACTGGACTGGGTGGCCGCGTGGATCGCGCTGCCCGTCACCCTCACCCTGCTCGCCATCGTGGGTTCGCTCCCTGAGGACGACCACCGCACGGACGTGGCGCTCGCCCTGGTCCTGATCATCGCCGCGGCCAGCGCCGCGCACTTCCTCGTGTTCGACATACGCCGACCGCGGCCGGCGCCCGTGGCCCCGGCCCCCTACCCGCCGACGGCCCCCACGGTCGGCTACGGATACCCGCCGGTGCAGCCCCGGCCCTACGCGCAGCAGGCGCCCACCGCACCGACCCAGGCCCCGGGCCCGGCACCCACGCCCACCCCGCCGCCCGCTGCGCAGAACCAGAACCAGGGCCAGCCCCCGCAGCGCATCGACCAGGTCCGCGCCGAGCTGGACGAACTGAGCGACTACCTGCGCAAGCAGGACGGCGGCCGGTGACCGCACAGCCCTCCCGCGCGGCGAGCGTCGGCCGCATCGTCGCCGAGCGGTACGAACTGTCCACACTCATCGGCCAGGGCGGCATGGGCCAGGTCTGGACGGCCTACGACCAGCGCCTGGACCGCCGCGTCGCCGTGAAACTGCTGCGCCCCGACCGCGTCGCCGGAGCCGAGGCCGACGAGCTGCGCCGCCGCTTCCTGCGCGAGTGCCGGGTCACCGCACAGGTCGACCACCCCGGCCTGGTCACCGTGCACGACGCGGGCAGCGACGGGGACGAGCTGTACCTCGTCATGCAGTACATCGACGGCTCCGACCTCGCCGACCACCTCGCCGAGCACGACCCGTACCCGTGGCCGTGGGCCGTCTCGGTCGCCGCCCAGCTGTGCGCCGTGCTCTCCGCCGTGCACGCGGTGCCGATCGTGCACCGGGACCTCAAGCCGCGCAACGTCATGGTCAAGAAGGACGGCACCGTCACCGTCCTCGACCTCGGCGTCGCCTCCGTCCTCGACACCGACACCACGCGCCTCACCCACACCGGTTCGCCCATCGGCACGCCCGCCTACATGGCACCCGAGCAGGCCATGGGCGGCGCGGTCGGCCCGTACACCGACCTGTACGCGCTCGGCGTGCTGCTGCACGAACTGCTCAGCGGCGACGTCCCGTTCGCCGGCACCACCGCCCTCGGCATCCTCCACCGCCACCTGTACGAGGCGCCGGTGCCGGTGCGTCAGCTGCGCCCCGAGGTACCGGAGGCGCTGCAGCACCTCGTCCTGCGCCTGCTCGCCAAGGACCCGCAGCACCGCCCGGCCTCCGCCCAGCAGACGTACGAGGAACTGCTCCCGCTGCTGCCCGCGCGCGGCGTGCCCACCGGCCATCCGCTGGACCCCACCCGCCCGTTCCTGCGCCCGCACGCCCCCTGGCCCGACCGGGCCCGCACGCCCGCGCCGCAGCCCGCCGGGTCCGACCTGCAGGGCGAGCGCCCGGACGTCGCGCGCGCCGTCGACGAGGTCAAGCGCCTGCTCGGCGAGGGCCGCATCACGCAGGCCGTCGACATCCTCGGCGCGATCCTGCCCGCCGCGGCCGCCCAGCACGGCGAGCACTCACCCGTCGTGCGCACGCTGCGCAAGCAGTACGCGGCCACGCTCATGGACGACGGCCAGTACCGCCGCGCCCTGCCCGAGCTGCGCCGCCTCGCCGACGAGCGCGCCGCCGAGGCCGGCCACGCCGACCCGCAGTCGCTCCAGTTCCGCTACGAGTCCGCCCAGTGCCTGGAAGCCCTCGGCGAACCGGCCGCGGCACTCGCCGAGTACCGCTCCCTGCTGCCGTACTACGAGAACCAGTACGCGACCACGGACCTGCGGCTCGCCCTCGAAGTGCGCCGCCGCATCGGCCAGTTGCTGCTCGCCGTCGGAGACCGGGGCGCCGCCCACGAGACCCTGGTCCGGCTGCTGCACGACTCCGAGCGGCTGCACGGGCCCGGGCATCCGTTCCCGGCGGAGGTCCGCCGCACGCTCCAGTGGCTCGGCCAGGTCCGCGGCTGACCCCGCGCCCGACCGGCAAAGATCGGGTCAACGCCCGCCCAAAACCCGCTTCCTGGCTGGCCCGCACCGCCGTGACCAGGCAAGATCAGCTCGCTTGCTGTGCGCTTCCCCCACCGGCGTGCCCGTGCCCTGCCCTTCCCCCCATCAGGGTCTGCAGCGACTTCACGTACGCCGATCAAGGAACGTCCCCTCATGCGCCTCACCACCCGTGCCGCGGGCCTGCTCGCCGTGGCCGCCGCCCTCCCGCTCGCGCTCACGGCCTGCTCCTCCTCCGACAGGTCCGACGGGTCCGGCACGGCCGGTTCGTCCGGCGGCGCCACCGCGTCGGCCGCCGCCAAGAGCCCCGCACCGCTCACCGGGGCCCGGTTGAAGAAGGCGCTGGCGCCCGCGTCGTTCTTCGGCGCCGGCTACGCCGTCGATCCGTCCGGCGCCCGCGACACCGGCACCGACTACCAGGAGCCGAGCAGCGACCCGGCCGCCCTCGCCAAGCCCGACTGCACGAAGTTCGGCGGCACCAGCTGGCTCGCGATCACCGGCGACGAGGGCGTCTCCTTCGCGCAGAACGACTACGTGAACAGCGCGACGACCACGGACATCGCCCAGCAGATCGACACCTTCCGCGGCACCGGCGCCCGGACCGTGCTCACGCACCTGCGCAAGGCGGCCGAGGCCTGCCCGACGTACCGGGACGCCGACACGAAGTCGACGGTGAAGGTCACCGGCACCGCGACGGCCGCCCTCGGCGACGCCGCGTACACCCTCACCCTCACCGACCCCACATGGGAGAACGGCACCACGCTGATCGCCGTCCGCGTGGGCCCGTCCGTGATCAGCGTCATGTCGACGGACGGAAAGGACAACGGGGCCGCCACGGCCGGGAAGCTGGCGGCGAAGATCTCCGACGCGGTCTCCGCGGCGCAGCACTGACACGACGTTCAGCACCGGGCCGTCCGCACCGGCCGGCCCGGTCGAGGCAACAGCCGCAGCAAGAACCGACGCAACAGCCGCAGCAAGAACCGACGCAACAGTCCGAGCAACAGGGGTGGGGAACAGCATGTCCAGAGCGGGATCCGGCAGTCACCGGCTCTCCAAGCGCAACCGCTACGTCGCGTGGGGCGTCGCGGGCGCCGTCGTCGCGGCGGGGGCCGCGTTCGCCGCGACCAGCGCCTCCGCGGCGACGACGTGGCCCGCGCAGAAGACGTTCACCGGCCGCGCCTTCGACACCTGCACCGCGCCGTCCGTCGCCGCGATGAAGGCCTGGCACACCGGCTTCTACGGAGCCGCCGCCGTCTACATAGGCGGCAAGAACCGCGGCTGCGCGCAGCCCAACCTGACCAGGTCCTGGGTGACCTCGGTCAACTCCCAGGGCTGGAAGCTGATCCCCCTCTACGTAGGCGCCCAGCCGCCCTGCCAGACCGGCACCCGCAACGAGAAGATGACGACGTCGAACGCCGCGTCCCTCGGCGCGGCCGACGGCAAGGACGCCGTGGCCAAGGCCTCCGCGCTCGGCATGAAGGCGGGCAGCGCGCTCTACCTGGACATGGAGCCGTACGACATCAAGAACGCGTCCTGCAACAAGGCCGTGCTCACCTACGTACGCGCCTTCGACAAGGCGCTGCGCGCCAAGACGTACCGCGCGGGCTACTACGGCTTCAGCAGCTCCAGCGCCGCGGCGATCGCCACCGAGAAGGACCGCACCGACCTGCCGGGCAACCTCTGGTACGCCAAGTGGGACAAGGTCAACACGACGACCTCCGACTGGCCCTGGCCGAAGTCCCTCTACACGGACCACAGCCGCGCCCACCAGTACATGGTCAACAGCAAGGAGACGCGCGGCGGTTACACGATCACCGTGGACCGCAACGCCTGGGACGCCCCGGTCGCCCTCGTCGGCTGACCCGGGCGGGGCGGAGCGAGTACCTCAACTCGCGGCGAATCGTTGTCGAATAGGTGGCCGAGCCTGCGGCCACCTCCTACCATCGATCATCGGACTTTGTGCACCGACGCACAAACTCGCCGCAGGGAGGCTCACCTTGCACCGCCGCAACAGCAGCCGTCGCCGTACCGCGCTCGTCCTGTCCGCCGCCGCCATCGCCGCGGTCCCCGCTCTCACCGCCTGCGGTGGCGACGCGCACCCCGGCGCCGCCGCCGTCGTGGGCGGCCAGCGCATCACGGTCTCCCAGCTGGAGAGCCGGGTGAACGAGGTGCGGGACGCCCAGCAGGCCGTCACCACCGACAGCGAGTACGAGCAGGCCATCGCCAAGACCGGCGGCCTCACGCGCAACACGCTGCACACGATGGTCTTCGACCGGGTGCTGCACCGCGCCGCCACCGACCAGGGCATCACCGTCACCCGCAAGGAGATGCAGGACATGCGGGCCGGCCTGGAACAACAGGCGGGCGGCGCCAAGCAGTTGGAGACCGCCTGGCTGGCGCGGTACAGCGTGCCGCCGAAGCGGCTGACGGAGAGCCTGCGCACCGAGATCGAGGCGCAGAAGCTGGCGACCGCGCTCGGCGCCGACACGCAGACGCAGGAGGGCCAGGCCGTGTTCTGGAAGGCCCTCGGCGCGGCGTCCAAGGAGCTGCGCGTCGATCTGAACCCGCGCTACGGCGCCTGGAAGGTGACCCCCACCAGCCGCCTCGTGGAGGCCGAGACGCCCTGGCTCAAGCAGATCACCAAGGAGCCCGCCGAGACCCAGCAGACGGCCTAGGGGAGGGGGACGGTCGCGGCCTGCGTTACGTTCGAGTGGTGAAGGATCGAGAGGTGCACGGCACCACCAGCGACACCACCGGCGCGGCAGGCCGCATCGTCCTGCTCACCACCAGCCACCGGGTCGCCCCCGGACTGCTGTCCTGGCAGGCGTGGGCGGCCCTGCGCGGCGCCGACGCGGTGCTGTGCGCCGACGCCGCGCACCCCCAGCTCCCCTACCTCGAGGAGGCGGGGGTCGAGGTCACCGTCGCGGCGGCGCCGCTCACGGCCCGCGATCTCGTCGACCGCTGCGCCGACGGCGGCCGCACCGTCGTCGTCCTGGCCACCGCCGAGGGCGACCGCCGGCTCACGGACGGCCTCGCGACGCTGGCCGGCTCGGGCCGCGAGCAGATGCCGTCCCTCGAACTGCTCCCCGGCTCGTACGACCTGCCGGGCGCCCGCCTCCTCGACCTCGTCCAGGTCATGGACCGCATCCGCCGCGAGTGCCCCTGGTCCTCGCTGCGCACGCACGAGGACCTGGCGAAGTACGCGATCGAGGAGGCGTACGAGCTGGTGGAGGCCATCGAGACGGGGAACAGGGACGAACTGCGCGAGGAGCTCGGCGACGTGCTCCTCCAGGTCGTCTTCCACGCACGCATCGCCGAGGAGTCGGCCGGCGAGGCCGGCGAGGCCGACGAGGACACCGCGCCGTTCTCGATCGACGACGTGGCGGGCGGCATCGTCACCAAGCTCATCCACCGCCACCCGCACGTCTTCGGCGACGACACCGCGTCCACGCCGGAGGAGGTCAAGGAGCACTGGCTGCGCACGAAGGCCGAGGAGAAGCAGCGGGCCTCGGTCACGGACGGCGTCCCGGTCGGCCAGCCCGGCCTGGCCCTGGCCGCGAAGCTCGGCTCGCGCGTGCGCACGGCGGGGCTCGACGTACCGGTGCCGACGGGATCCGGTGTGGGGTACGAACTGCTGGCGCTCGCCCTGCGGGCGGAGGCGGACGGGGTGGACCCGGAGGCGGCGCTCAGGGCAGTGGCCCGGGTGTACCGGGACGCGGTGCGGGCGGCCGAGGGCCTGGCGGGGTAGCCGGCGCAGCGCCCCTGGCGGGGCGGATACCGTCGGGGAGTGACCGAAAGCCCCGCCCCGCACGACGCACCCGCCCCGCACGACGCACCCGCCGCGATGCCCGAACTCTTCACCTGGGAGTTCGCGAGCGACCCGTACCCCGCCTACGCCTGGCTGCGCGAGCACGCCCCCGTGCACCGCACCACCCTGCCCAGCGGCGTCGAGGCCTGGCTGGTCACCCGGTACGCGGATGCCCGGCAGGCCCTCGCCGACCAGCGGCTCAGCAAGAACCCGGACCATCACGACGGGTCGTCGCACGCCAAGGGCAAGACCGGCATCCCGGGCGAGCGCAAGGCCGATCTGATGACGCACCTGCTCAACATCGACCCGCCGGACCACACCCGGCTGCGCCGCCTCGTCTCGAAGGCGTTCACCCCGCGTACGGTGGCCGAATTCGCGCCCCGGGTGCAGGAGTTGACCGACGACCTGATCGACCGGTTCGCGGCGAAGGGCGAGGCGGACCTGATCCACGACTTCGCCTTCCCGCTCCCCATCTACGCCATCTGCGACCTGCTGGGCGTTCCGCGCGAGGACCAGGACGACTTCCGGGACTGGGCGGGCATGATGATCCGGCACGGGGGAGGGCCGCGCGGCGGCGTCGCCCGTTCCGTGAAGAAGATGCGCGGCTATCTCGCCGAGCTGATCCACCGCAAGCGCCACGACCCCGGCGACGATCTGATCTCCGGCCTGATCCGCGCCTCCGACCACGGCGAGCACCTCACCGAGAACGAGGCCGCGGCGATGGCCTTCATCCTGCTCTTCGCCGGCTTCGAGACGACGGTCAACCTCATCGGGAACGGCACGTACGCCCTGCTCACCCACCCTGAGCAGCGCGCGCGGCTGCAGCGGGCGCTGGCCGAGGGCGACACCGGGCTGCTGGCGACCGGCGTCGAGGAACTGCTGCGCTTCGACGGCCCGGTCGAGCTGGCGACCTGGCGGTTCGCGACCGAACCCCTCACCATCGGCGGCCAGGACATCGCCACCGGGGACCCGGTCCTCGTCGTGCTCGCCGCCGCCGACCGCGACCCGGCGCGCTTCGCCGCACCCGACACCCTCGACCTCGCGCGCCGCGACAACCAGCACCTCGGCTACGGCCACGGCATCCACTACTGCCTCGGCGCCCCCCTCGCGCGCCTGGAGGGACAGACCGCGCTCGCCACCTTGCTGACGCGCCTTCCGGACCTGCGACTTGCCCAGGATCCGGCCGATCTGCGGTGGCGCGGCGGTCTCATCATGCGTGGACTGCGCACGCTGCCGGTGGAGTTCACGCCCCACCAGAACTGACGAGCCGTCACATCTGTGACTTTCACGTGATCTGCGCTGCATCGACTTGTGACAAGCGTTCGAGTCCCGCTACGTTCACCAGTCATCGCGACACGTGCACATCCTGCACTCCCGCATCACCCGTCGCGTGCAGCAGCATCAGTCTCGCGAAAGGGAACCGCATGCTCTCCGGGAACGGTCGTCACCGTCGCCCCCGTCAGGCACCCGCTCTCGTTGTCGCCGCCGGTGTCACCGGCAGCGCCATCGCGATCCCGCTGCTCGCCGCGACCAACGCGAGCGCCGCCTCCACCAGCACGTGGGACAAGCTCGCCGAGTGCGAGTCCGGCGGCCAGTGGAGCCTGGACGCGGGCAACGGGTACTACGGCGGACTGCAGTTCTCGCAGGAGATGTGGGAGCAGTACGGCGGTCTCGACTACGCCGCGCGCGCCGACGAGGCCAGCAGATCCCAGCAGATAGCCGTCGCCGAGAAAGCGCTCGACGACCGCGGGCCGAGCGCCTGGCCGAGCTGCTCGATCGTGGCCGGTCTCACCAAGAGCGACGACTCGGCCGATGTCGACCCGGGCGCGAGCGCCTCCCCGTCGGACGACTCCTCGGACGGCTCCTCGGACTCCGCCGACGACTCCGCCACGGATTCGGGAGACAAGAATCACGACGGGTCCGGCACATCGGACACCCCGTCAGCCGACGCGACGGGCGATACCTCCGGTAACACGTCGAGCGACGACCCGAGCGACACGGCAAGCGACAAGTCGGACAAGTCGGGGCAGTCCGCCGACGATTCCGGCACCGACCCCAGCGCCGACGCCTCCGGCTCGGCGGCCGATCAGGAGCCCTCGGACGCGGCCACCCCGTCCGCCCCGGCCTCGGACGACGCCTCCGCCGGCGGCCGTCACCGCGGCGACCGCGCCACGGACGACACCTCCGACTCCCGTACGGGAGAAGGCCGTCACGCCTCCCGCGAGGAGCGGCGCGACGAAGGGACGTACACGGTCCGCTCCGGCGACAACCTGTGGGACATCGCCGACGCCCATGACGTCGACGGCGGGTGGGATGCGCTCTACGACCTGAACAAGAAGACGGTCGGCTCCGACCCCGACCTCATCCTTCCTGGTCAGAGTCTGGATCTTGGCCTCGAATCGGGCGAAAAGTAGCGGGAGTTCAGGGCTGGTTGGGGCGCGTATGTCCACTTTTGCGCGAGTGAGACATGAGTCTCAAAGACCCTGATCGTCTTTGAAATCGGGCGGATCCACTGCTTAACGTCGTCACCGCTCGCCACTGCGGGCCCCGACGGACGTCACGCCGAATCCTGCCAACGTCCGTACGGGAACAGTCGACGCGTCAGCGCCGTAGGCAGGAGCGGGGGACCCAGGTAAGTGCCGTTCAGGGAGACCGAGACGGCTTGGGGTTAAGCCGCGCACAAGGATGCGCGGCCGGGCACTCACTGGCCCGAACCCGACAGCTCACCTCGTAGGCGTCGGTGAGGGGATCTCTCCATGCTGCTTTCCAGCAAGGGCAAGCACCGCCGCCCGTCCAAGGCCGTCCGTGTCGCCACGCTCGCCGGCGTCGCCGGTGCCGCTGTCGCCGTCCCGCTGATGGGCGCCACCTCCGCCTCCGCCGCCTCCACCTCCGAGTGGGACCAGGTCGCGCAGTGCGAGTCCGGTGGCAACTGGTCCATCAACACGGGCAACGGCTACTACGGCGGCCTCCAGTTCTCGTCCTCGACCTGGGCCGCGTACGGCGGCACCGCCTACGCCTCCTCCGCCGACCAGGCCTCCAAGGCCCAGCAGATATCGGTCGCCGAGAAGGTCCTCGCCGCGCAGGGCAAGGGTGCCTGGCCGAGCTGTGGTGTGGGCCTGTCCGGCGCCTCCACCTCGAACTCCGCCCCGGCTCCCGAGCAGCCGAAGCAGCAGCAGGCTCAGCCGCAGCAGCGCTCCGAGTCCTCCACGACCACCCGCTCCGAGCAGCGCCAGGCGCCGCAGCAGCAGGAGTCGAAGAAGACCGTCACGACCCCGACCGGCAAGAAGGTCAAGAAGGGCGACGGCGAGTACAAGGTGAAGCACGGCGACACCCTCAGCAAGATCGCCGAGGCGCACGGCACCACCTGGCAGAAGGTGTTCAAGCTCAACAAGGACATCGTCACCGACGCCGACCTGATCTACCCGGGTCAGCAGCTGCACCTGAAGTAAGCCGCACGTATAGAGGGGAGCCTCGGCATCGGCGGACGCCGAGCTCTTTCGACCCGTCCCCATGTAACGGGCCGCTCGCATCGGCGCCCCATCCCGGCATCCGGGGTGGGGCGCCTTGCTGTCCGCCGACTGCGGCACCGTCGCGGCTGCCCGCGGCCCGCACCCGGCGCTCGGCCCGGACACGGCGGACGGGATTCCGTCACCCGCACGCCACCACCCCGTTTTGTTCCAGTTGGGAACATTTCGCTAACGGCGTTGTCCACGAGACGGGCGGTCGGCTGGCCGATGCCCCGGAGCCGGTTAGGCTCATGGGTGCGGGAATGCGTTACCGAGGCAGCCCGCCCAGTTGCGTCACATCCCAGAAGGAGATGCTCGTGCCGTCCATCGACGTCGTCGTAGCCCGGGAAATCCTGGACTCCCGAGGCAACCCCACGGTCGAGGTCGAGGTCGGCCTCGACGACGGCAGCACGGGTCGTGCTGCCGTTCCGTCCGGTGCCTCCACCGGTGCCTTCGAGGCCATCGAACTCCGTGACGGTGACCCCAACCGTTACCAGGGCAAGGGTGTCGAGAAGGCCGTCCTCGCCGTCATCGAGCAGATCGGCCCGGAGCTCGTCGGCTACGACGCCACCGAGCAGCGCCTGATCGACCAGGCGATGTTCGACCTGGACGCCACGGACAACAAGGGCTCCCTCGGCGCCAACGCCATCCTCGGCGTCTCGCTCGCCGTGGCCCACGCCGCCTCCGAGGCCAGCGACCTGCCGCTCTTCCGCTACCTCGGCGGTCCGAACGCGCACCTGCTGCCCGTCCCGATGATGAACATCCTGAACGGTGGGTCGCACGCCGACTCCAACGTCGACATCCAGGAGTTCATGATCGCCCCGATCGGCGCGGAGTCCTTCTCCGAGGCGCTGCGCTGGGGCACCGAGGTCTACCACACCCTCAAGAAGGTCCTGAAGGCCAAGGGCCTGTCCACCGGCCTCGGCGACGAGGGCGGCTTCGCCCCGAACCTGGAGTCGAACCGCGCCGCCCTCGACCTCATCCTCGAGGCCATCAAGGAGGCCGGCTACATCCCCGGCCAGCAGGTCGCGCTCGCGCTGGACGTCGCCGCCTCCGAGTTCTACAAGGACGGCAAGTACCAGTTCGAGGGCAAGGAGCGCTCGGCGGCCGAGATGACCGAGTACTACGAGGAGCTCGTCTCCGCGTACCCGCTCGTCTCCATCGAGGACCCGCTGTACGAGGACGACTGGGCCGGCTGGAACGTCATCACCGAGAAGCTGGGCGACAAGGTCCAGCTCGTCGGCGACGACCTCTTCGTCACCAACCCGGAGCGCCTGGCCCGCGGCATCGAGGAGAACTCGGCGAACGCCCTCCTCGTCAAGGTCAACCAGATCGGCTCGCTGACCGAGACCCTGGACGCCGTCGAGCTGGCCCAGCGCAACGGCTTCAAGTGCATGATGTCGCACCGCTCCGGCGAGACCGAGGACGTCACCATCGCCGACCTGGCCGTCGCCACCAACTGCGGCCAGATCAAGACCGGCGCCCCGGCCCGCTCCGAGCGTGTCGCCAAGTACAACCAGCTCCTTCGCATCGAGGAGATCCTGGACGACGCGGCGGTCTACGCCGGTCGCAGCGCATTTCCCCGCTTCAAGGGCTGACCGGCCCCGACGCCTGCTGAGGCAGTAGTTCCGTACGTCCCCGCACTCGGTCCCGTACCGTGTGCGGGGACGTACGCACGTAGACGGGTGCCGCCAGGTGCCGCAGGCAGACGGGGAGGCCCAGAGGCGATGCCGGGAAAGCTCCGAAGCAGGGGCCGCGACGACGCCGCCCGCTTCTCCACGGCCACCCGCCTGCGCCTGCTCGGCGAGCAGACCGCGGAGCGCGTCTACCGCTCGCAGAACAAGCGCCAGGCCCGCCGCTCCCGCCTCACCGGCCGCGCGGCCCTGCTCGCCCTCGTCGTCTGCACCCTCGTGGTCGCGCTCGCGTACCCGATAAGGCAGTACGTCTCCCAGCGCGGCGAGATCGCGGACCTGCAGCGCCAGCAGCAGGAGGCCAGGGACCGGGTCGACAGGCTGCGTGACGAGAAGGCCCGCTGGCAGGACGACACGTACGCCGAGCAGCGCATCCGCGAACGGCTGCACATGGTGATGCCGGGCGAGACCGGGTACGTGGTGCCCGATCCGCGCTCCACCGAGTCGAGCCGCGCCGAGCAGGGCGAGGCCGACCGCCCCTGGTACTCGAACGTCTGGGACGGCGTCGACAAGGCCGACCGGGCGGACGGCTGAGCCGCCGCCCCGCCGCACCCCCTCCACTGATCCACGTACACGAAAGACACTCAGAGACAGCCATGGAAACGCCCCCGCCGCAGACCGCGCCCACCGCGCCCACGGACGCCGACATCCACGCGTTCCAGGAACAGCTCGGCCGCCCGCCGCGCGGCCTGCGCGCCATCGCGCACCGCTGCCCCTGCGGCAACCCGGACGTGGTCGAGACGGCCCCGCGCCTGGAGGACGGCACGCCGTTCCCGACGACGTACTACCTGACGTGCCCGCGCGCGGCCTCGGCCATCGGCACGCTGGAGGCCAACGGCGTCATGAAGGAGATGACGGAGCGCCTGCAGACGGACCCCGAGCTGGCCCAGCAGTACCGGGCGGCCCACGAGGACTACATCGCGCGCCGTGACGCCATCGAGGTCCTGGAGAACTTCCCGAGCGCCGGCGGCATGCCCGACCGCGTGAAGTGCCTGCACGTCCTCGTGGCCCACTCCCTGGCCGCGGGGCCCGGTGTGAACCCGCTGGGCGACGAGGCGATCGAGATGCTGCCCGAGTGGTGGAAGAAGGGCGCGTGCGTGAGCGCGAAGCCCGCCGAGGAGGCCGTGTGACCAGGGTCGCCGCGATCGACTGCGGTACGAACTCCATCCGCCTCCTCGTCGCCGACGCGAACCCGCAGACCGGCGAACTCGTCGACCTGGACCGCCGGATGACGATCGTCCGGCTCGGCCAGGGCGTCGACCGGACGGGCCGCCTCGCCCCCGAGGCGCTGGAGCGCACGTTCGCGGCGTGCCGCGAGTACGCCGCCGTGATCAAGGAGCACGGGGCCGAGAAGGTCCGCTTCGTGGCGACCTCGGCGTCCCGCGACGCCGAGAACCGCGACGAGTTCGTGCGGGGCGTCCTGGACATCCTGGGCGTCGAGCCCGAGGTGATCACGGGCGACCAGGAGGCCGAGTTCTCCTTCACGGGCGCGACGAAGGAGCTCACCGGCCGCGCCGACCTGGACAAGCCGTACCTGGTCGTCGACATCGGCGGCGGCTCGACCGAGTTCGTGGTCGGCGACGACACCGTGGGCTCGGCCCTCTCCGTGGACGTCGGCTGCGTCCGCATGACCGAGCGTCACCTGGTCGACGACGAGGGCCGGGTCACCGACCCGCCGACCCCGGCCCAGATCGAGGCGATCCGCGAGGACATCGCCGAGGCCCTCGACAAGGTCACGCAGACCGTCCCGATCCGCTCCGCCCGCACCCTGGTCGGCCTGGCCGGCTCGGTGACGACGGTGGCGGCCCTGGCCCTCGGCCTGAGCGCGTACGACTCCACGGCGATCCACCACTCCCGGATCCCGTTCGAGAAGGTCGCCGAGCTCACCGACTGGCTGCTGACCTCCACCCACGACCAGCGCGCCCTGAAGCCGGTCATCCACCCCGGCCGCGTCGACGTCATCGCCTCCGGCGCCCTCGTCCTGCGACTGATCATGGAGTGGATCGGTGCCCGCGAGGTGGTCGTCAGCGAGCACGACATCCTCGACGGCATCGCCTGGTCGATCGCCTGAGGCGGAATCCGCGGAGCCGAGGGCCTCGAAACGAGCTCGCCTGAGCGTGTACGGTGCCGCCTGAGCACGGTCGAGACCGGTTCCGACACGCCCCGGCGACACTCCGTCGGGAAAGTTCGTGAAGTTCTTCACAAGGAATTCGGTCCCGTTGGACGCGGTTTTGGGGCCTTGGGCCCGTTCGGGGCCGTCCATGGGCCCTACCGGAAGGGATCCGTGGGGTTCCGCGCGTGTTACGCGGGGGTGAAATCCGGGAGTGGTCCAGTGCTTCCGAAGGCTCACTGTGGCTGCTCAAGAGGGGTGAGCAACGACTGGCGGTGCACCGTGGTTCCCCGCGTCGACCATGACTTGGGTCACGTGGGCGGCGAAGTGTAGCAGAGGCCCCACCCGTCCTTGTGAAGGGGCGCACGAGCGACCCCCTCCACTCGGGTGGATACTCGATGGCATGAGCACCACGGAGCGTCCCAGGATCCTCATTGTCGGGGGTGGGTACGTAGGCCTGTACGCGGCGCGACGCATCCTGAAGAAGATGCGTTACGCGGAAGCGACCGTCACGGTCGTCGACCCGCGCTCGTACATGACGTACCAGCCCTTCCTCCCCGAGACCGCCGCCGGCAGCATCTCGCCGCGCAACGTCGTCGTCCCGCTGCGACGCGCTGTGCCGGGAGCCGAGATTCTCACCGGCCGCGTCACCACCATCGACCAGGACCGCAAGGTCGCCACGGTCGCCCCGCTCGTCGGCGAGGCGTACGAGGTGCCCTTCGACTACCTGGTGATCGCGCTCGGCGCGGTCTCCCGCACCTTCCCGACGCCGGGCCTCGCCGAGGTCGGCATCGGTATGAAGGGTGTCGAGGAGGCCATCGGCCTGCGCAACCACGTGCTCGAGCAGCTCGACAAGGCCGAGTCCACGACGGACGAGGAGATCCGCCGCAAGGCGCTCACCTTCGTCTTCGTCGGCGGTGGCTTCGCGGGCGCCGAGACGATCGGCGAGGTCGAGGACCTGGCGCGCGACGCGGCCAAGTTCTACAAGAACGTGAAGCGCGAGGACATGCGCTTCATCCTGGTCGACGCCGCCGACAAGGTGCTGCCCGAGGTGGGCCCGGAGCTCGGCGTCTACGGCCGCAAGCACCTGGAGTCCCGCGGTATCGAGGTCTACCTCAGTACCACGATGCCCTCCTGCGTCGACGGTCACGTCGTGCTCAGCAACGGCCTCGAGGCCGACTCCAACACCATCGTGTGGACCGCCGGCGTCAAGCCGAACCCGGCGCTCGCCCGCTTCGGTCTCCCGCTCGGCCCCCGCGGCCACGTGGACACCAGCGAGAAGCTCCAGGTCCAGGGCACCGACTACATCTGGGCCGCGGGCGACAACGCCCAGGTCCCGGACCTGGTCGGCCGTGCCAACGGCAACCCGAACGCCTGGTGCCCGCCGAACGCCCAGCACGCGATGCGCCAGGCCAAGGTCCTCGGCGACAACGTGGTCTCCGGCATGCGGGGCTTCCCGCAGGGCGACTACAAGCACGCCAACAAGGGTGCGGTCGCCGGTCTCGGCCTGCACAAGGGCGTCGCGATGATCGTCATGGGCAAGATGAAGATCAAGCTCAAGGGCCGTCTCGCCTGGTACATGCACCGCGGTTACCACGGTCTGGCCATGCCGACCTACAACCGCAAGATCCGGGTGATCGCCGAGTGGACGATCAACATGTTCCAGAAGCGCGACATCACCGCGCTCGGCGCCCTGGAGACTCCGCGCGAGGAGTTCTACGAGGCCGCCAAGCCGGCTCCGGCGCCCAAGCCGGCCGCGGAGAAGACCGAGGAGAAGGTCGAGGAGAAGGCCAAGGCCTCCTGACCTCGCGGTAGTTCTGTCCCCGAAGGGGTCGCCCGCCATCCGTGGTGCGGGCGGCCCCTTCGGGTTTTTCCGCGCCAGATACATGGTGGCTACAAGTATTTTGCCTGTTCGTGACGCAATAACGGGACTGCGGGACCGCCGTCTTGGTGTTTACGTGGTGTTGGACCGTTCCGGGATCCGCCTGTCACGGAGGTGTGCGCCATGCAGGACGCCGCACAGCGGCTGAAGAATCTCGCCGAGCAGCTGCTCGGCGCCGAGCTCCCGGTGCGGCTGCGCGCCTGGGACGGCTCGGAGGCCGGCCCCCCGGACGCCCCCGTGCTGGTCGTGCGGGGCCGCCGCGCCCTGCGCCGCCTGCTGTGGAAGCCGGGAGAGCTGGGCCTGGCCCGTGCCTGGGTGGCCGGGGACCTGGACGTCGAGGGCGACCTCTACGAGGTGCTGGACGCCATGGCCGGGCTGATCTGGGAGCGTGACGACGACGAGCGCAGGAGCCTCGTCGAGGCGCTCAGGGACCCCCGGGTGCGGGCCGGTGCCGCCGAGCTGGTGAAGCTCGCAGGACCGTTCCTGCCGCCGACCCCGCCCGTCGAGGAGATGCGCCGCAAGGGCCGCCTCCACCTGCACACCAAGGGCAGCGACAAACAGGCCATCAGCCACCACTACGACGTCGGCAACGACTTCTACGAGCTGGTCCTCGGCCCCTCGATGGTCTACTCGTGCGCGTACTGGGAGTCTCCCGGGGCCACGCTCGAATCCGCCCAGCGCGACAAGCTGGAGCTCATCTCCCGCAAGCTCGACCTCAGGCCCGGCATGCGCCTGCTCGACGTGGGCTGCGGCTGGGGCTCCATGGCCATCCACGCCGCCCGCGAGCACGGCGTGAGCGTCGTCGGGGTCACGCTCTCCCAGGAACAGGCCGCGTTCGCCAGGAAGCGCGTCGCGGACGAGGGGCTCACCGACCGCGTCGAGATCCGGGTGCAGGACTACCGCGACGTGCGCGACGGGCCGTACGACGCCATCTCCTCCATCGGCATGGCCGAGCACGTCGGCTCGGAGCGGTACCTGGAGTACGCGAGCGATCTGTACGCGTTGCTGAAGCCGGGCGGCCGGCTGCTCAACCACCAGATCGCGCGGCGGCCGCAGGAGGACGAATCGGCGTACCAGGTCGACGAGTTCATCGACGCCTACGTGTTCCCCGACGGGGAGCTCGCACCGGTCGGCACGACCACGAGCCTGCTGGAGCGGGCCGGATTCGAGGTGCGGGACATCGAGGCGATCCGCGAGCACTACGCGCTCACCCTGCGCCAGTGGGTCCGCAATCTCGAGGCCCGCTGGCCGGAGGCCCTGAGGCTGGTCAGCCCCGGCCGGGCCCGCATCTGGCGGCTCTACATGGCGGCCTCCGCGCTCAGCTTCGAGCGCAACCGCATCGGGGTCAACCAGATCCTCGCGGTGAAGACGCCGCAGGGCGGCGCGTCGGGCATGCCCCTGCGGGCGCGTACCTGGAACTGACGTCCACCCGCGCGTGGGGCGCACCGGCGGTCGTGCCGCCGGTGCGCCCCACGCGCGCAACCACCCTTGCGCTACTCGGCCTTGATCGCCGCGAGCATGTTCAGGCGGGCGGCGCGGCGGGCCGGCCACAGGGCCGCCAGGATGCCGACGACCGCGGCGAGCGCGAGGAAGACGCCCATCCGGCCCCAGGGCAGGATCAGTTCGTACGTCGACATGCTGTTGCCGATGAGCTGACCCGCGGCCCAGCCGAAGAACACGCCCAGGCCGATGCCGAGCACGCCGCCGAACAGCGAGATCACCAGGGACTCCAGGCGGACCATGCGCTTGATGCCCTTGCGGTCGATGCCGATCGCGCGGAGCATCCCGATCTCCTGCTGGCGCTCGAAGACGGACATCGCCAGGGTGTTGATGACGCCGAGCACGGCGACGATGACCGCCATGGCGAGCAGGCCGTAGAGCATGTTCAGCATCAGCGTGAACATCTGGGCGATCTCGTTCGAGATGTCCTGGCGGTCCTGGATCTTGATCGCCGGGTTCTCGCCGAGGGCCTTGGTGAGCTTGTCCTTGGTGGCGTCGGAGGTGTCGCCGGACGTCTTCAGCATGACCTGCATGTCGGAGGCGTCCTCGGTGAGGTGCGGGGCGAGGGTCGGGGTGTCGACCATGATGCCCCGGACGATCTCGTTGGCCCGGTAGACGCCCGCGACGGTCAGCCGCTGCTTCTTGCCGTCCTCCCAGGCGACGTCGAAGGTCGATCCGGCGGACCAGCGGTGGTCCTTCGCGGTCTTGTCGTCGACGACGACGTTCGTGCCGCCGACGTCGAACCGGCCCTTGTCGAGGGGGAGATCGACGAGATCGTTGATCTTCTTGCCGTTGACCCCGGTCAGGTACTCCGTCTGCCCGCCGATGCGGGCCGGGGAGTCGACCATGCCGCTGGTCGCGGTCACGCCGTCCGTCGTGTCGAGGGTCTTCAGGACGTCGGGGGAGAGCGCGCTCCCGTTCGCCATGGAGACGACGTAGTCCGCCTTGAGGGAGTCGGCCGCCATCTTGTCGATGGCCGACTGGACGCTGCCCGCGATCACCGTGAGCCCGGTGATCAGGGTCAGCCCGATCATCAGGGCCGAGGCGGTGGCCGCCGTACGGCGCGGATTGCGCACGGAGTTCAGGCGGGCCAGCTTGCCGGAGACGCCGAAGACGCGCAGCAGCGGGGCCGCGGCGGCGATCAGCGGGCGGGACAGCAGCGGCGTCAGGATGAAGATGCCGATGACGAGCAGCGCGGCACCGAGCCCCATCGGCATCTGGCCGTCGCTGCCGCTCATGGTCGTCGCGGCGAGCACGGCGGCGGCACCGGCGGCCGAGACGAGCGCGCCGAGCGTGTTGCGCAGGACCAGGGACTTGGCGGTCGGGGCGGCGTGCACCGCGTTCATCGCGGCGACCGGCGGGATCTTCGCGGCGCGGCGGCCCGGCAGCCAGGCGGCCAGCATCGTGATGAGGACGCCGACGACCAGCGCGGAGACGACCGTGCCGACGGAGACGACCAGCGGCCCGTCCGGGATGATCGCACCCGTCGAGTTCATGATCGACCGCATGCCCGCGCCGATCCCGATGCCGACGGCCAGACCGGTCACGGCGGCGACGGCGCCCACGAAGAACGCCTCGAGCAGCACGGAGCGGGTGACCTGGCGGCGGGAGGCGCCGACGGCGCGCATCAGGGCCAGTTCCTTGGTGCGCTGGGCGACCAGCATGGTGAAGGTGTTGGCGATGATGAAGATGCCGACGAAGAGCGAGATGCCGGCGAAGACCAGCAGCATCGTCTTCATGGAGCTCATCGACTCCGAGATCGTCCTGGCCTGGTCGTCGGCGAGCTGCTGACCGGTCTCGGTGTGCACGGCGGCGTCGCCGAGGGCCTTGTCGATGCCGGCCCGCAGCTGGTCCTCGCTGGTGCCCGCGGCGGCCGTCACGTCGATCTCGTCGTACGCGCGCGGCTTGTGGAACAGCGTCTGCGCGGTCTTCGTGTCGAACAGGGCGAGGGAGCCGCCTGCCGCGACGTTGCCGTCGTCGGTGGTGAAGATGCCGGTGACGGTCGGCGTGAGGACCGGCCCGTCGATCGACATCCGCACCTGGTCACCGATCTTGTACCCGGCGCGCTTCGCGGTCTCGGCGTCGAGGGCGACCTGGTTCTTCCCGTGCGGGGCCGCGCCCTCCTTGATCGGGTAGCGCGGGTCCTCGGTGCCCCAGTAGTTGCCGCCCTTGGTGGAGAAGCCGTTGCCGACGAGCTTGCCGTCCTGGTCGGCGACGGCGGCGTACCCGCTGACGACGCCGTACGCGGAGGCGGCGCCCGGCACGCTCCCCGCCTTCTTCAGGGTGGCGTCGGTCAGCTTCACCTCCTTGCTGACCTTGTCGCCCTCGGCGGCGGTGGCGCCGGGGGTGAGGGCCACGTCGACGTGGTCGAAGCCCTTGGAGGACGACTTCTCCAGGGCGGAGGAGATGGTGTTGGTGAAGACGAGGGTGCCGCTGACGAAGGCGACGCCGAGCATGACGGCGAGCACCGTCATGAGGAGGCGGGCCTTGTGCGCGAACACGTTGCGCAGGGCTGTTCGGAACATGGGTTTCTGCCAGTCCAGGGTTCGGCGGGGCTGTGCCCCAGGTGCCTAGGCGCCGTAGGGGCTCGTGGGTCGGTGGCCTGCGGGCCGTGTGTGGTTGCTCGCGCAGTTCCCCGCGCCCCTTACAGGGCGCTTCTGCGCGGGACGGTCAGCTCGTGCGGCCCTTGGCGTCGAAGCGCTTCATGCGGTCGAGGACCGAGTCCGCGGTCGGCGCGTGCACCTCGTCCACGAGGCGGCCGTCGGCCAGGAACACGACGCGGTCCGCGTAGGCCGCCGCCACCGGGTCGTGCGTGACCATGACGACGGTCTGGCCCAGTTCCCGTACGGAGTTGCGCAGGAAGCCGAGGACCTCGGCGCCGGAGCGCGAGTCCAGGTTTCCGGTGGGCTCGTCACCGAAGATGATGTCGGGCTTGGAGGCCAGGGCGCGGGCCACCGCCACGCGCTGCTGCTGGCCGCCGGAGAGCTGCGCGGGCCGGTGCGAGAGGCGGCCGGACAGGCCCACCATCTGGATCACGTTCTCCAGCCACTGCTTGTCGGGCTTGCGGCCCGCGATGTCCATGGGGAGCGTGATGTTCTCCAGAGCCGTCAGCGTCGGCAGCAGGTTGAACGCCTGGAAGATGAAGCCGATCTTGTCCCGGCGGAGCTTGGTGAGCTGCTTGTCCTTGAGGGAGCCCAGCTCCGTCTCGCCGATCCGGACCGAGCCGGAGGAGAAGGTGTCGAGGCCCGCGACGCAGTGCATCAGCGTCGACTTGCCCGAGCCGGACGGGCCCATGATCGCGGTGAACTCGGCCTGCCGGAACTCGATGGAGACGCGGTCGAGCGCGACCACCTGGGTCTCGCCCTGTCCGTAGACCTTCGAGAGATCCGTGGCGCGGGCGGCCGCGGTGGTGGTCCGGCCCGCGAGAGGGGTGGTGGTCACGGGAGGGTGCTCCTGTCGGGACGACTGCTGGGGACCGTCCCATCGTCTCCGCGGATCGGGCCCGTGAAGTCAGCCGCAGATCCCGTTCCGAGGGGCGACTCCGGTCGGACCGGGAGCGCCTGTGTCATACCTGGGGATGACACGGGACCCTGAGAGGGCGCCGCTCGGCCGGACGCGCGACGGCAGGTGAAATTCCGTCAATCCACGGGACCTGGCATGTGCCGATGGAAGGGCCTCCGGCAAGTGCGTATGGCTCCTGCTGTGTGCTGATGCACCCTCAGACGTCAATAAAATAAGACAACATCGTGCTGTTGTTCCGCTGATCGGGGGATGCCGCCGGATAGGCTCGGAGGGTCGAAGCGGAGCCCCACAGCCTGCCCGGATGGTGGAATGCAGACACGGCGAGCTTAAACCTCGCTGCCCTTCGCGGGCGTACCGGTTCAAGTCCGGTTCCGGGCACCTCCGATCCACTTCTTCGCCGCCGCATCCTCACTTCTCCCTCGCTTCCCTCGCTTCCCTGGCTTTCCTTCACTTCCCCGCGCCTGCCTCCTGGCGCCCGGGGCGTGCCGTGATGCCCGCGCACCCATTGACACCCGTGTGACAGCGGGCGAGGATCCGCAGGAGCCGCCTCAATGAACGAAAGTTCACCAGGCGAACGGGATGCACGCAATGACGCGAGAGGGATCCGTATGCGCACCACCGTCGGCATCATCGGAGCCGGCCCGGCAGGGCTGCTGCTGGCCAGACTGCTGGACAACGCCGGGATCGCCTCCGTCGTCCTGGAGAGCCGCGACCGGGCCTACGTCGAGCGCCGCCAGCGCGCCGGAATCCTGGAGCAGGGCACCGTCGACGTGCTGCGCGCCGCCGGCGTCGGCGCCCGCATGGACCGCGAGGGCCTGCCGCACGACGGCATCGAGCTGCGCTTCGACCGGCGCCGCCACCGGGTCGACTTCCCGGCCCTGACCGGCGGCCGGTCGGTCATGGTGTACGCGCAGACCGAGGTCTGCAAGGACCTCATCGCGGCCCGGCTCGCCGACGGCGGCCCGCTCCTGTTCGAGGCGGAGGCCCTCGCCGTGGAGGGCGCCACCACGGACAGCCCGCGCGTCCGCTTCCGCCACGAAGGCGTCGAGGACGTCCTGGAATGCGACTACGTGGTGGGCTGCGACGGCTTCTGGGGCGTGGCCCGGGCCGCGATACCCGAGGCGCTCTCGCGGACGTACGAGCGCACGTACCCCTTCGGCTGGCTCGGCATCCTCGCCGACGTCGCCCCCTCCCACGACGAGCTGGTCTACGCCCGCAGCGACCGCGGCTTCTGCCTGCTGTCCATGCGCTCCCCGTCCGTGACCCGCGCCTACCTCCAGGTCCCGGCCGGCACGGACGCCGACGACTGGAGCGACGAGGAGATCTGGGACGAGCTCGACCGCCGCCTGGAGGTCGACGACCCGGGCTGGCGGCTCGCGCGCGGGCCGGTCACGTCCAAGTCCGTCACGCCGATGCGCAGTTACGTCCACGAGCCGATGCGGCACGGCCGGCTCTTCCTCGCCGGGGACGCGGCGCACATCGTCCCGCCCACCGGAGCCAAGGGCCTCAACCTCGCCGTCGGCGACGTCGTCACCTTCGCCCGCGCCCTGACCGCCCGCCTCGACCAGGGCGACTCCGGGCCGCTCGACGCGTACTCCGCGACCTGCCTGCGGCGCGTGTGGCAGGCCGAGCGGTTCAGCTACGCCATGACGACCATGCTGCACCGCACGCCCGACGCGACCCCCTTCGACGACCGGATCCAGCTGGCCCGGCTCGACCGCGTGACCAGCTCCAAGGCCGCGGAGGCCGATCTCGCGGAGGCCTACACCGGCTTCCCTCTGTGAGCGGAACATCACGGGGCTCTCCTGCGTTCCTCGTAACAGGATGGGAAAGATCCTCCCTGAGCAGTAGGGTCGGATCTTTGCCAAGCCATTACTCTTGTGGCAAGGCCATACACGGTGGCCATGGAGGAGTGAAATGAGGAGCAGTAACCCGGTCTTCTCGCGACGGGGGTTCAGCCGCGACAACGGCTACGCGCAGTTCAACGCGCAGCAGCCGCAGGCCGGGAGCCCCGCCGTAGGGACGCAGGCCAATCCGTACGGCCAGGCCCCCGCCGGCAACCCGTACGCGCAGAATCCCTACGCCCAGCAGGATCTGCAGTACGGCGCTCCGCAGGCGCCCGCCACCACCGGCCGCATGACGATGGACGACGTCATCATGCGCACGGCCACCACGCTCGGCACGCTGATCGTCACCGCCGCCCTCGCCTGGGCGCTGCTGCCGGTCGACGCCGACAACCTGCCGAAGTCGTACGGCATCGCCATCGGCGCGGGCCTCGTCGCGATGGTCCTGGGCTTCGTCCAGGCCTTCAAGCGCAAGGCGTCCCCGCCGATCATCCTGGCGTACGCGGCGCTGGAAGGTGTCTTCCTCGGCGTCGTCTCCAATGTCGTCGACACCCACATCGCGGACGGCGCGGCCATGCAGGCCGTCATCGGCACGATGGCCGTCTTCGCCTCGGTCCTCATCGCCTACAAGGCGGGCTGGATCCGGGTCAACCGTCGCTTCTACGGCTTCGTGATGGCCGCCGCGATGGGCTTCATCCTGCTCATGGCCGTGAACCTGCTGTTCGCGGTGTTCGGCGGCGGTGACGGCCTCGGCTTCCGCAGCGGCGGCCTCGGCATCCTGTTCGGCGTCATCGGCATCCTGCTCGGCGCCTGCTTCCTGGCCCTCGACTTCAAGCAGGTCGAGGACGGCATCGCCTACGGCGCGCCGAAGGACGAGGCGTGGCTCGCCGCGTTCGGTCTGACCATGACGCTGGTCTGGATCTACCTGGAGTTCCTGCGGCTCATCGCGATCCTGCAGGGCAACGACTAGCGGATCGCCCGACAGACAGTCCTGGGCCCGCGCACCCCTCGGGGTGCGCGGGCCCTTGTCGTGTGCGGGGGAGTCGGGGCGTCAGCCGAACCGCCGTGCGGCGCGCCTCAAGTCGTACTCATGGATGATCGCCTTGGCGTGGCCGTACGCGAGGTCGTGCTCCCCGCGGAGCCAGCTGACCTTCTCTTCGAAGCGAAGGAAACAAGGGCCTTCTTCGACGGTGCGCAGCCAGTCGGAGACTTCACGACCGGTGCAGTGGGGGATGCGAGCCAGCAGATTGCGGTGGGTCTCCTCGGAGAAGACTTGGGACATCGGCGCCTCCGGAACGCTTCGACGTGGCCGGTCCTTCACGCCACCGTGCCTGAGCGCCGGGCCCTTGTAAACAGCTACAGTCGCCAGGTGCTTGATACGACGCCATTGACTGCCGCGGTGGATCAGTTCGCGGATCGGCTGCGGGCCGCGCCGCAGAGTCGGCTGCAGCGGGGAGCTGCCGCGGAGGCGCTGGCTCTGGCCAGGGAACTCTCGGCGCGGGCCCAGCGGTTGGAGGATCCGCGGGGGGCCGTGCGGGAGATGCCGGATGCGGGGATGTTCGCTGCGGCTGACCAAGTGACGGTCGCTGCGCGGGACTTGGCGGTCGTTCTTCCCTCGGCGGATGACCTGGCCCGGGCCGTCGATCTGGTCGAGGCGGCCATGAAGCGGGCCGGTGTCTGAACCAAGCCCCTCCGGTTCTTCGAGCCCCTCCGGCGATTGAGGAGCGGGGGCCGCGGCGGAGCCGTATATCGGCACAGCCCCGCGCCCCTGGCGGGGCGCTCAACGCCGGCGTTCGAAAAGTCAGGCCGAGGCTATGACCCGGTCCGCCAGGATGTACACGTTGTCGCCGGCGCACTCGAAGGTCAGGGCGTACGCGCCGGAGACGCCGGAGCCGCCGAGGAGGACCGGGGTCTGGCCGTCGCGCAGGGCCGCGGCGAGCTGTTCCGCCGTCTCGCGGTGGCCCGGGGTCATACAGAGCGTCGTGCCGTCGACGAAGACGTAGACGTCGAGCGTGCCGAGCGGGCCCGGGCGGACGTCGGACAGGGCGGTGCGGGTGTGCGCCAGCTCCTCCAGGCACGCCACCGTGCGCTCGTGGTCGCTGGTGACCGGCGACTGGACCGGCACGAAGTCGGGGTGCGAGGGGTGCCGGCGCCGGGCCGCGGCCAGCTCGGGCGACTCGCCCGCGAACTCGTCCTCCGGCTCCAGGGCCGACTCGACGACGGGCTCCAGGCCCGCGAAGTCGGCCTGCCGCGGCAGGAAGAACTCGTCGCTCAGCGCGCTGCCGCCGGTCAGGAACGGCGGCAGCTCCGAGCTGTCGCGCGCCTCCTGCGCGGCCCAGAACGCCCGTGCCTCCGCCAGCTCGCGCTCCCGCTCCTCGGCGAGGGCCTCGGCGACGGCGCCGCGTATGGCGTCGGTGTCGGAAGTGGTGCGCGCGGCGGGCACGCCGGGGTGCGCGCCGGTGGCGGCGGCACGCACCACCTCCTCGCGCAGTTCCGCGATCTGCCGACGCAGACCCCGGACGTTGTGCAGGGTGGCGGCGCCGACGGCCGTGGCAGCGGCCGTGGCGAGCAGCAAAGCAAAGGGGATGGCGCTCACTGACGTACTCCCGGTTTCAAGTCGACCCCCGACTTCCTACATCAGCTTGAAGCCTGGACGAACCAGCTGTCAGTGCATTACGTCACGAATTGGACAGGTCTTTTGGCCGGGTGTTTAGCCCCCATATGGCCTGGGTACGGGCTGACCTGCGAAAATCCATCTCCCCCGAGACGCACGTCACATCCTGGGGGAGATTGGATCACGATTGGGTAGCCGGCTCAGGTCAGCTGAGGCGCTCGATGACCATGGCCATGCCCTGACCGCCGCCGACGCACATGGTCTCCAGGCCGAACTGCTTGTCGTGGAACTGGAGGCTGTTGATCAGCGTGCCGGTGATGCGGGCGCCTGTCATGCCGAAGGGGTGGCCGACGGCGATGGCGCCACCGTTCACGTTCAGCTTGTCCTCGTCGATGCCCAGGTCGCGGGCGGACGGGATGACCTGCGCGGCGAACGCCTCGTTGATCTCGAACAGGTCGATGTCGCCGACGCCGAGACCCGCGCGCTTGAGGGCCTGCTTGCTGGCCTCCACCGGACCGAGGCCCATGATCTCCGGGGACAGGCCGGAGACGCCGGTCGAGACGACGCGGGCGAGCGGGGTCAGGCCGAGCTCCCGGGCCTTCGTGTCGGACATGATCACGAGGGCGGCGGCGCCGTCGTTCAGCGGGCAGCAGTTGCCCGCCGTGACCAGGCCGTCGGGGCGGAAGACGGGCTTGAGGCCCGAGACGCCCTCCAGGGTGACGCCGGCGCGCGGGCCGTCGTCCTTCGACACGACCGTGCCGTCGGGGGTGGTCACCGGGGTGATCTCGCGCTCCCAGAAGCCGTTCTTGATGGCTTCCTCGGCGCGGTTCTGCGAGCGGACACCGAAGGCGTCCATGTCCTCGCGGGTGATGCCCTTCAGGCGCGCCAGGTTCTCGGCGGTCTGGCCCATCGCGATGTACGCGTCCGGGACCAGCCCGTCCTCGCGCGGGTCGTGCCAGCTGGTGTTCTCCTGCGTGGCGACCTCGGCGGTGCGGGCCTCGGCCTCGGCGAAGAACGGGTTGCGGGTGTCGGGCAGCGAGTCCGAGTTGCCCTTGGCGAAGCGGGAGACCATCTCGACGCCGGCCGAGATGAAGACGTCCCCCTCGCCCGCCTTGATGGCGTGCAGGGCCATGCGTGTCGTCTGCAGGGACGACGAGCAGTAGCGGGTGATCGTGCAGCCGGGCAGGTGGTCCATGCCCATCTGCACGGCCACGATGCGGCCCAGGTTGTTGCCCTGCTCGCCGCCGGGCAGACCGCAGCCGAGCATCAGGTCGTCGATGTCGCGCGGGTCCAGCTCGGGGATCTTGGCGAGGGCGGTCTGGATGATCGTCGCGGTCAGGTCGTCCGGGCGCAGATCCTTCAGGGAGCCCTTGAAAGCGCGGCCGATGGGGGAGCGGGCGGCTGAGACGATTACGGCTTCGGGCATCACGGCTCCAGGGGTTTCTGGCGAACGGCAGGACCGCTTGGGAAGTTACCCGTACGTATGGCATAGGTCACCGGTGTGGCCGTGTGACCCCTGACGCATTTTCCTAAGCGCTTGCTCAGGGGGTGCGGTGGGTACGGGAAACAGGCCTCAGGCACCCAGGTCGACCTCCGTGCCCACGCCCCGCTCCCGTGCCGCGTCGACCAGCAGCCGGGCCGCGGCCAGGTCCTGCAGGCCCACGCCCACCGAGTCGAACAGCGTGATGTCGCCGTCCGCGGTGCGGCCGGGACGGCGGCCCGCCAGCACGTCGCCGAGCTCCAGCCGGACGTGGTCGTCGCCGAACGCGCCCTCGGCGAGCGGCACGCAGACCTCGCCGGACTTCGCCCGGGCCGTGGCGTACGAGTCGACGACGACCAGGGACCGGGCGACGCCCTCGGTGTCGATCTCCCGGTGGTCGGCGCGCGGCGGGGCCCCGACCGCGTTCACGTGCAGTCCCGGCGCGAACCAGGCGCCCAGCACGAGCGGCTCACGGGACGGGGTCAGCGTGCACAGGACGTCGGCGGCCTCCGTGACCTCGCGCGGGGTCGCGAGCACCTCGGCCTTCACGTCCAGTTCCGCGGCGATGCGGGCGGCCAGGTCCCGGGCCCGCTCGGGGGTCCGTCCCCACAGCACCACCCGCTCGTAGGGCCGGTGCGGCAGCAGCGCGCGGGCGTGCGCCAGCGCCAGCGGGCCGGTGCCGACCAGGCCGAGCACCCGGGAGTCGGCCCGCGCCAGGGCACGGGTCGCCACGGCGGTGGCCGCCGCGGTCCGCACCCGGGTGAGCGCGGCCCCGTCGAGGAGCGCCTCGCACGCGCCGGTGTCCGCCGCGACGGCCAGCACGGCCGAGCGCTGCACGGGCAGGCCGCGGGCGCGGTTGCCCGGCAGGTCGCTGAGCAGCTTCACCGTCGCGAGCCCGGCGGGCGCGGAGGCCGCGGCCATCGCGAGGTACGCCCCGTCCGTGCCGGGCAGCCGCATCGACGGGGGAGCGGGCAGCGCGGCCCGGCCGAGCGCCAGGTCGACGTGGGCCCGTTCCACCGCCGCGACGACCTGGTCGCCGACCCCGTCGTGGGCGAGCAGCGACAGGATCTCGGAGCGGGTCAGGATCAGGGTCATCCGGCGGGCCTTCCAGAAGAGTCGAGCACGGGGTGCGGGTGCGGGTGCGGTCAGGTGCCGCGTACGAAGGGGACGGTCAGGCCCGAAGGGGCGCGGCTGCGTCCCACCAGGCCGCTCACCGCGAGCAGCGCGAAGACGTACGGCAGCGTCGTCAGGAGCGGCGCCGACAGATGCAGGCCGAGTGCGGGCGCGGCGAACTGCAGGGCCTGCGCGACGCCGAAGAACAGGCAGGCGACGAGCGTCGGCCAGGCCCGCCAGCGGCCCGCGATCACCGCGACGACGGCGAGATAGCCGATGCCGCCCGTGATGTTGTCGCTGAACGCGTGCACCTCGGACAGGGCCAGCTGGGCACCGGCGAGGCCGGACACGGCGCCGGTCAGCAGCACGGCCGCGTACCGGACGGTGCGGACCGGCAGGCCGCAGCGGTCGGCGGTCCCCGCGTCCTCACCGACCGCGTCCAGGGCCAGGCCCCAGGGCGTCCGCCGGGACAGGCCGAACGCGAGCGCGCCGGCGATCACGAACGCCCCGTAGCCCAGGACCGTCTGCTCGAAGAGCGCCGGGCCGAGGACCGGGATGCGGTGCAGTCCGGGCACGGGCAGCGGCGCGAAGCCGGACACGTCGTCGGAGGTGCCGGACGTGCCGTCGCCGAACAGCAGGCGGGAGCCGTAGGTGGTGGCGCCCAGCGCGAGGGCGTTCGCGGTGATACCGGTGACGATCTGGTCGGCCCGCAGCGTGACGCTCAGCAGGGCCTGCAGCGCCGCGAACAGCAGCCCCGCCACGAGCGCTGCCAGCACGCCGACGGCCGCGCTGCCGGAGGCCAGGGAGCCCGCCGCGCCCGCGAAGGCACCGGTGAGCATCATGCCCTCGACGGAGAGGTTGAGGACCCCGGCGCGTTCGCTGACCAGCTCCCCGGAGGAGGCCAGCAGCAGCGGCACGGCCAGGCGCACGCCGCCCGAGGCGAGTTCGTCGAGTACGGCGCTCATCGGGTTCCTCCCCGCTGCCCGCGCGCGGTCCAGAGCATGGCCGCGGCGATGAGCAGCACCAGCAGGCTCTGCACGATCTGCACGGACGAGGCGGGCACCCCGGCCGCGAGCTGGAGGTTGATGCCGCCGTTGGTCAGGAAGCCGAAGAGCAGCGAGACGGCGGCGACCGCGGTCAGCGAGCCGCGTGCCAGCAGGCCGACGACCAGGCCCGAGAAGCCGTAGCCGGACGAGAAGTGCTCGGCGAGCACGTACGGGGCGGTGGCGACCAGGGCCGCGCCCGCCACGCCCGCGAGACCGCCGGCCACCGCCAGGCCGCCGCCCTCCAGGCGGGCCACGGGCAGCCCGAGCCGTGCGGAGGCGGCGGGCGAGTGGCCGACCGACTTCAGGCGCAGGCCCACGGCGGTGCGGCGCAGCACGACGCCCGCCACGACGGCGGCGACCGCGGCGACCAGGACGACGGCGGTCGCCGGGGACTCGACGCCCGCGATCAGCGGGAGCCGGGCGCCCGCCGGCAGCGGCGCGGACTGCGGCAGCGTCTCCGACGAGGTGACGGGCTGGCGCAGCAGCGCCTCCTCGTGGACGGCGACCGAGACGAGACCGACGCCGACGAAGTTCAGGAGCAGCGTCGTGATCACCTCGCTGGTGCCGCGCCGGGTCCGCAGCCAGGCCGCGATCCCGGCCCAGGCGGCGCCCGCGGTAAAACCGGCGACGAGCACGAGCGGGACGCCGACCGCGCCGGGGACCTGCGCGGGCAGGGCCAGCCCGACGGCCGCGGCGGCGACGCCACCGGCGCACAGCTGGCCCTCGCCGCCCACGTTCACCAGGCCCGCCCGGTGCGCGACGGTGAAGCCCGTGGCGATCAGGGCGAGCACGGCCGCGGAGTTCAGCGAGCTGCCCACGGCGTACGGGCTGCCGAACATGCCCTCGTCCAGGGCGGCCCAGGCGGTGGCCGGGTCGGTGCCCGCCGCGGCCGCCAGGACCAGTCCGGCCCCGGCGGCGAGCAGCGCGGCGAGGGCCGCCACGGTGACGGGATGGCGCAGCAGGGCGGCGGCCGTTCGCCGCCGCGCGGGCCGCGGGCCGGCCGGGGCCGGAGCCGTGAGGGTGGGCGTCATCGGGGGTCCTTCGACGGGAGAGGAACGGGAGGAGCGTCATCGGGGGACTGGGGCGCGGCGGCGTCGCCGGCCTCGTGGGCCGGGGCGGCGGTGCCGAGCATCAGGTGGGCGATCCGGTCCCGCGCCCCCGGCTCCCGCGGGTCCACGGGGCCGAGCAGACGGCCCCGGTAGGCGACGGCCACGCGGTCGCACAGGGCGAGCAGTTCGCCGAGTTCGCTGGAGACGAGCAGGACGCCCGCGCCCGCCCGGGCCGCCTGGCGGACGCGGGTGTGCACGGCGTCGACCGCGCCCACGTCGAGGCCGCGGGTCGGCTGGGCGGCGGCCAGGCAGCGCAGCGGGTCCAGACCCAGCTCCCGCGCCATGACGGCCTTCTGCTGGTTGCCGCCGGAGAGCGAGGACATGGGGGCGGTCGGGCCCGCCGCGCGGATGCCGTGCGCGGACATGACCTCGGCGGCCGCCCGGTGCAGCGCGGCACGGTCCAGGAACACCCCGGCCCTGCGGAACTCGCCGAGCCGGCCCAGGAACAGGTTCTCGGCGACCGACAGCGCGGGCACGCAGCCCTCGTGGTGCCGGTCCTCGGGGACGACGCCGAGCCCGGCGCGGGTGCGCTCACGGGGCGCGGCCCGGGTCAGATCCCGCCCGGCGAGCTCCAGGCAGCCGCCGTCCGGGGCGAGCGAGCCGCCGAGCACCGCCATCAGCTCGCTCTGCCCGTTGCCCTCCACGCCCGCGACGCCGACGACCTCGCCCGCCCCGACGCCGAGCGTCACGTCCTGAAGGGCGTACGACCCGTCGGGGCGCCGCACGGTCAGCTCGCGCAGCCGCAGCACGGGCGGTGCCGCCCCCTCGACGCCGCCCGTCCGGGCGGGAGCCGGGCCGGCCGCCGCGAGCCCGATCGTCTCCGCGAGCGACGTGTCCAGGTCCTGCGCGGGCCGCCCGATCATCAGCGGCACGAGGCGGTCCGGCGGCAGCTCCGCGAGGGGCCCGCCGCCCGCCACCCGGCCGCCGCGCAGCACCGTCGCCGCGTCGCCCGCGCGGGCCACCTCGCCGAGCTTGTGCGTCACCAGGACCACGGCCCGGCCCGCGTCGGCGATCCGCCGGCACGTCGCGAGGAGCGCCTCCACCTCGGGTGCCCCGAGGACGCCGGTCGGCTCGTCGAGCAGCAGCAGCCGCGGCTCGCGCAGCAGCGCCTTCACGATCTCCACCCGCTGGCGCACCCCGACCGGCAGGGCCGACACCCGGGCGTCCAGGTCGAGCGCGAGCCCGTACTCCTCGCGCACCCTGGCCAGCCGCCCCGGCAGGTCCCGCAGCCGCAGCAGCCGCAGGTTCTCACCGACCGTCAGGGTCGGTACGAGGCTGAAGTGCTGGTGGACCATGGCGATCCCGGCGGCGAGCGCGTCGGCGGGACGGCGCGGCGCGTACGGCTCCCCGTACAGCGTGAGCGCGCCCGAGTCCGGCGCCAGCGAACCGCCGATGACATGGCACAGGGTGGACTTGCCCGCGCCGTTCTCGCCGAGCACGCAGTGCACGGTGCCCGCGGCGACGGTGAGACGGACGTCGTCGAGGGCGCGGACGGCGCCGAACGACTTGCCGAGCCCGGTGATGTCCAGGGCGGCCGGGGAGGGGGCGGCCGTGCTCATCGGGTCGTGATCTCCCCGTCGGCGATCTTCTTCTTCAACTCGTCGAGCTTCTTGGTGACTTCGGGGCCGGCGTCCGCCGAGTCGCACAGCACGATGTCGTTCTGCGGGTCCTCGAAGGTCAGCCCGAAGTGGACGGCCTTGGCCTTCCAGCTGCCCGCGGCCAGCTGGTCGACGGCGTACTCGATCTCGGCGCCGATGTCCGTCTCGACGTATCCGGCGTACGCCGAACCCGCCGCGCACGTGTGGGCGACCGGGCCGCCGATCAGCGTGCCCTTGCGCTGGGCCGCAGCCTGGGCGACGCCCTTGTGGCCGAGGTTCAGGATCTGGCCGAGGACGTCGGCGCCCGCGCCGTAGTCGGCGAGCGCGGACTGCTTGGCCTTCGCCACGTCGTTGAAGTCGCCGACGTACTGCGGCGCGAGGACCTTGACCTTCGGGTCGGCCGCCTTGGCCCCGTTCTCGTACTCCTTGGCCGCGTTGACGATGGCGGGCAGCTCGGCGCCGCCGACGAACGCGACCGTGCCCTTCTCGGAGAGCAGCGCGGAAGCCGCCCCGGCGAGGAACGCGGCCTCGGCCTGCTGGGGGTCGTACAGCGCGAGATTGGCGAGCGGCTTGCCGTCCGCGGGGCCGCCGATCTCCACGAACTTCACCTTCGGGAAGCGCGGCGCGACCTTGCGCACGGCGGCGTCCGTCTGCCCGCCGAGCGAGATGACGAGGTCGGAGGTGCTCGCGAAGCGGACCAGGGCGCTCTCGTAGTCGGCGGCCTGGACCTGCTCGACCTTGCGGAAGGACGCCTTCCCGGCGTGTGTCTTCGCGGCACGCTGGTAGCCGAGGTACGCCGACTGCATGAAGCCGTCGTCGGAGAGCGAACCGGGGAAGAGGACACCGACCTTGAGGTCGTCGCCGGTACTGCTGCCGGCGGCGGAGGACGCGTCGCCCCCGCAGCCCGTGAGCAGCGCGAGTCCTGCGGTGACCGCGACGGCGGCCGTGAGGGTGGTGGTGCGGGGACGGGAACGGAGCGGACGGGAGTGCGCCACTGCTGTGCCTCCAGGGGACGGGGCCCGCGAGCCGGTTAGTGGTATACCGTTGCGCGGCTCAGTTTCGGGTCGCCGTGTTGCCGTGGTGTCACGGGGCGGTTAGCAGTGGCGGCACACCCCCGCGGGCCGCCTACTGTGGACGCGAACCGGCAGGTCGGGAGGGACCGTGGTGACAGCAGTCGGAGTGCCCCGTACGGAGCGCGGCTCCCTGCGGGACCGTGCGTACGAAACGCTGCGGCGGCGCATCGTCGAGGTCGAACTCCAGCCGGGCGAGCGCCTGGTGGAACGCGACCTCGCCGCCGACCTCGACGTCTCACGCATCCCCCTGCGCGAGGCCCTGCGCCTGCTCGCCGCCGAGGGACTCGTGCTCCTCGTGCCGCACCGGGGCGCGCTCGTCGCCCCCTTCACCCCCTCCGACGTCCGCGACCTCTTCGACGTACGGGAGTCACTGGAGGCCCTCGCGGCACGACTGGCCGCGGAGCGCGGCGACACCGCGGGACTCAGCCGCCTGGAGCGGCGCCTGCGGCAGGCACGGGCCGCCACCCGTACGGGTGACCGCAAGGGCATCGCCGCCGCCAACGCGGGATTCCACACGGACATCGTGGAACTCGCCGCCAACCCCCTGCTCAGCAACATGATGCGCCCCCTCGAAGCGCGCACGCACTGGCTGTTCCGCCTCACCGCCCAGCGCGACCCGGCCCAGCAGTGCGCCGAGCACGAGGAGCTCTACGAGGCGATCGCCTCCGGCGCGGGCGAGCGGGCCGGCGAACTGGCCATGGCCCACGTCACCAGCGGCCGCGCCACCAGCCTGGCCCTGGCCGAGCAGTGGTCCCGCCCCGAGGTCGACCCCCAGGCGGTGGCGGCCCGCCGACGCCGCAAGGCTCCCTAGGAGGCCCCCGGCGCGCCGGAGGAGCTGAACCCGGCCGGCGCCGGGTCCTGGGTGGGCGTGCGGCGCCGCCGCCTGCGCTTCAACAGGGCCCACGGACCGCGCGGGCCCGTCGGCATCGCCGCCGTCACCTCCGTGCCGCCCTCCTCGACCGCCTTCGCCGCCGCACGGGCGACCGGCAGGAAACCCTCCGCGCGGGAGACGTCCGGGTGCTCCTCGTCCGGCCAGACGCCGAGCGCCGCGCACAGGGTCGGCAGCAGCGCCATCGCCGCTGTCTGGTACCCCTCCGCCGACGGGTGGTAGTTGTCCGGGCCGAACAGCTCGCGCGGGTTCGCCGAGAACTCGGGACCCAGCAGATCGCCCAGCGACACCGTCCGCCCGCCCTGCTCCACCGTGCCGATGGTCTGCGCCGCCGCGAGCTGCCGCGACGCACGCCGGGCCAGCCAGCGCAGCGGCTGCTGCACCGGCTCCACCGAACCGAGATCCGGACAGGTGCCGACCACGACCTCCGCACCGGCCGTGCGCAACCGCCGTACCGCCGCCGACAGATGACGCACGGACTTCGTCGCGGGGATCCGGTGCGTCACGTCGTTCGCGCCGATCATGATCACGCAGACGTCCGGCTGCCAGTCCGGATCCGCGAGGATCAGCGCCACCTGACGGTCCAGATCGTCCGACTGGGCCCCGGGCAGCGCCACGTTGCGCAGCTGCACCGCGCGCTCCGCGACCGCCGCGAGCCCCGACGCGAGCAGCGCCGCCGGGGTCTGCCGGGCCCGGTGCACGCCCTGCCCCGCCGCCGTGGAGTCGCCCAGCACGGCGAACCGCACCGGCTCGGCGCCCACATCGGCGTACGCCCTCCCGTACAGGCCGTCGGCCGAGGGGACATGGACCGGCTCGGTGCCGTGGTTGCCCACCTGGCGCCGTGCGATCTGCACCTCGGCCAGCACCACCCCGACCGCGGCCGCGCCCAGCAGCCCGATCCCGCCGCCGCCGTACGCCGCCCCCGCGGCGATCCGCCGTGCCACCCTCGCCCTGCTCGACATGTTCCGCGGCCACCTGCCTCTGCTACGCGACTCTTCACCGGCTTCAAGAAGTCCTTGCCCCGTAATCACCGTCGGCCAATCGCAACGGAACATGAAGGGCCGGTACGCGGCATACGCTGACCGCAACCCTCTGTAGGAGACCCGGAGACAACGTGCAGATCCACGACTCGATGATCAGTCTCGTCGGCAACACCCCGCTGGTGAGGCTCAACAAGGTGACCGAAGGGCTTCGGGCGACTGTCCTGGCCAAGGTCGAGTACTTCAATCCCGGCGGTTCCGTGAAGGACCGCATCGCGCTGCGCATGATCGAGGCCGCCGAGAAGAGCGGCGAGCTCCGCCCCGGCGGCACGATCGTGGAGCCGACCAGCGGAAACACCGGGGTCGGGCTCGCCATCGTGGCGCAGCAGAAGGGGTACAAGTGCATCTTCGTGTGCCCCGACAAGGTCTCCACGGACAAGATCAACGTGCTGCGCGCGTACGGCGCCGAGGTGGTGGTCTGCCCGACCGCCGTCGACCCCGAGCACCCGGACTCGTACTACAACGTCTCCGACCGGCTCGTCAGGGAGACCCCGGACGCCTGGAAGCCCGACCAGTACAGCAACCCGAACAACCCCCTCTCCCACTACCACTCGACCGGCCCCGAGCTGTGGGAGCAGACCGAGGGGCGGATCACGCACTTCGTCGCCGGCGTCGGCACGGGCGGCACCATCTCCGGCACCGGCCGGTACCTGAAGGACGCCAGTGACGGGCGGGTCCGCGTCGTCGGCGCCGACCCCGAGGGCTCGGTGTACTCGGGCGGATCCGGGCGGCCGTACCTCGTCGAGGGCGTCGGCGAGGACTTCTGGCCGACCGCGTACGACCGCGAGGTCGCCGACGAGATCGTCGCCGTGTCCGACAAGGACTCGTTCCAGATGACGCGCCGCCTCGCCAAGGAGGAGGGCCTGCTCGTCGGCGGCTCCTGCGGAATGGCGGTCGTGGCGGCCCTGCGGGTCGCGGAGGGCCTCGGCCCGGACGACGTCGTGGTCGTGCTGCTGCCGGACAGCGGGCGCGGGTACCTCAGCAAGATCTTCAACGACGAATGGATGGCTGACTACGGGTTCCTGGAGGACTCCGGGCCCAGCGCGCGCGTCGGCGACGTCCTGCGGGACAAGGACGGCGGCGCGCTGCCCGAACTCGTGCACATGCACCCCGAGGAGACGGTCGGTCAGGCCATCGACGTGCTGCGCGAGTACGGCGTCTCGCAGATGCCGATCGTCAAGCCGGGCGCCGGTCACCCGGACGTGATGGCCGCCGAGGTCATCGGCTCGGTCGTGGAGCGGGAGCTGCTCGACGCGCTGTTCGCCCAGCGGGCCTCCCTGGGGGACCCGCTGGAGAAGCACATGTCGGCGCCGCTGCCGCAGGTCGGTTCCGGTGAGCCGGTGGCGGACCTGATGGCCGTGCTCGGTTCGGCCGACGCCGCGATCGTGCTGGTCGAGGGCAAGCCGACGGGCGTGGTCAGCCGGCAGGACCTGCTGTCCTTCCTGGCCAAGGGCGTCGCCAAGTAGGTTCGCGAAAACGGTACGAGCACGTCACGTGCGCGCAGCACCGGCTTAACACGCGACCGGCAGATTAGGGGATGTCGGAAGGGGCGGGAGCGGCTCCCCGCCCCACCCGGCACCAAGCGGCGTCAAGGAACCTCCGGAGCGGCTCCCGGACCTCCATGGACGCCCTGGACGTGGCGACCCGGCCCTGACCCGGTTCCGCGTCCCTCGCGGGGACCGCCGTCGTCCCGCCCCCCGTCACAGGGGGTGCGGCGGTCCCCGCGCAAATCTCTTTCCGCGCCGGACGGGCTCCGGGCGGCTCTCACTCCACGAACAGGCCGCGCTCCGCCGCCCGTACGTCGAACTCCTCCAGGCGCGCCTGTGCCTGGGGGAGCCCGTCGCACATCGCCTCCAGGAGCACCCGTCCGAGCAGCATCGGCGCGCATGCCGTGTCGAAGGCGAGGCCGGTGCCGACCGCGGCGGGCAGCAGGAGGTCGGAGTGCCTGGCGACCGGTGCGAACGCGGAGTCGGCGACCGTGACCACGGTCAGGCCGGCCTCCTTGGCGTGGGCGAGGGCGTCGACGACCTCGCGCGGATGGCGCGGCAGCGCGAAGCAGAGCAGGGTCGTGGCCCCGGCCCGGACGGCGGCGTCGATCCGGTCGGCGAGCATCGTGCCGCCCTCGTCGAGGAGGCGTACGTCGGGGTGGACCTTCGCCGCGAAGTAGGAGAAGCCGTACGCCTGGGAGGCCGCGGCCCGCAGGCCCAGCACCGGCAACGGCCGTGAGGCGGCGAGGAGTCGGCCCGCCCGCTCGACGGGGGACGGGTCGGCGAGCAGGTCCGCCAGGTGCCGCAGGTTGGCGATCTCGGCCTCGACGGCCTGCTGGTACTCGTTGGCCTGGGCGGCGGCGGCCGGTTCGGCGGGGGCCACCTCGCGCAGGTGCCTGCGCAGCGCCGGATAGCCGTCGAAGCCGAGGGCGACCGCGAACCGGGTCACCGAGGGCTGGCTGACCCCGGCCAGCTCGGCCAGTTCCACGGACGACAGGAACGGCACGTCGGCCGCGCGCCGCACCATGCAGTGGGCGATGCGCCGCTGGGTGGGTGTGAGGCGGTGGCCCTCGAAGAGGTGCTGGAGGCGGGCGGCGGGGCTGTGCCCGCCCGTGCCGTTGTCCGTGTCGCTCATGACTCCCCGTCGGTCCATTCAACGATCCCTTGGCATGCATGAGTTTATTCAGGGCGAGGGCGGGGCGCCAGGTTTCGGCCATGCCCGCTAGTGTGCATCGCGAGTTTGTGTGGCACGCCTGAGGGGCGTGTGCCTGCTGAACACATCGATACGCAACGGGGGTTGCCCATGGGATCCGGCAGTGGCGGCGAGCAGACGCTCGCCAGCTCGGCGAGCGACAAGAAGCGCGCGGCCAAGTACCTGGAAGAGACCCTCATGCCGGACACCGGGTCCGCGTCCCGGATGGGCGACGGCGGTGGCGCGCGCCCGCCGCTGCTCGTCGCCCCGACCGCCCCGGCGAGCCCGCTGGTCGTCAAGCAGGACACGGGCCTCAAGGGGCTCGGCAACTGGGCCTCCGACCAGGGGATCTCCGATGCGCTGGTCGCCTGGCAGGGCTCGGCGGGCAAGCTGATGGGGCGCCTGCAGATGGAGCTCAGCGGGCTGCACGGCACGAAGAACCTGCTCCAGGGCACGGACGCCGGCGTCGGGTCGCAGGCCGGAGCGGTCCGCCCGCCCAGCAGCTTCGACGGAATGTGACGGGGCGGGCACCGGCATGGCGCTGACCTATGACGACGTGATGACCGCGGACCTGTCGCCGTTCTCGGACGTGTCCGAGGCGTGGAAGAAGATGGGCAACCGTTTCGGCGAGCTGAAGACCGACTACGAGAAGAACGTCCAGAGCGTGCTGGGCAACGGCAACTGGCAGGGCCTCGCCTACAGCACCCAGCAGCAGACCGCCTCGGCCACGGCCTTCGAGTACGGGGCGGCCAAGGCGGAGGCGCTGGCGATCGCCTCGCTCCTCTCGGACGCGCACACCACGCTGACCCGCCTGCAGAAGGCCGTCAAGGATCTGGTCGACGAGGCGGAGAAGAAGGACTACAAGGTCGACAGCCACGGCAAGGCGACCTATGTCGGCTTCGACAAGCTCGACGAGCAGGCCAAGTTCGCCCTGCACCACGACCCCGACTATCCGCGGCTGCTGGCCGACGCGCGGGAGAAGGCGCAGGGCTTCACCGACGACATAGCCAAGGCGGTCAAGGCCGTCGACGACGCGGACCAGAGCGTGAAGCGGGCGCTGTCCCGTGCGACGAGCGACGTGTCCGGGGACGGCATCGGGTTCGGCGGGTTCAACGCGCATGCCGACGGTGACCTGGCGAAGGCCGGGAAGCCGGAGCCGAAGGAGAAGAAGAAGGACGGCGGCTGGGTGTCCGACGGCGAGGCCGAGGCGACCGGCCCGGGCGCGGACGCGTCGGCCACCGGCCCCGATGTCGGCTCGGGCAAGCTCGGCGAGGCAGAGGCCCACGCCGACCTGGGCCGGGCGACCGCGGAGGGCTCGCTCACCAACGGGCCGTTCAAGCTGGCCGGTGAGGCGGAGGCGTACGCCGGTGCCAAGGCCGGGATCAGCGGCGGCATCACCAACGAGGGGATCAACGGCGAGGCCAGTGTCTTCGTCGGCGGTGAGGCGTCGTCCAAGGGCAGCGCCTACGCCGGACCCGTCGGGGTCTACGGCCGAGCCGAGGCGAAGGCGGGCGCCGAGGCGACCGCCGGGATCGACGTGGGCAAGGACGGCTTCCACGCCGGTGGCGAGGCGTTCGCCGGCGCGAAGGGCGGCGTGACCGGCGGCGCCGACATCGGCGGTATCGGCGCGGGTGTCACCGCCGAGGGGTACGTGGGGCCCGGCGCCGAGGCCAATCTGGACTTCGGCAAGAACGAGCAGGGCGTCTGGAAGTTCACGTCCAAGGTCGGCGCCTCTCCGATCGTCGGCGGCGGCCTGGGCTTCGAGTTCACGGTCGACCCGGGGAAGGTCGCCGACACCGCGGGCGACTTGGTCGGCGCCATCGGGGATGGCGCGAGCTCTCTCGGGCACGCGATCGGCGGTCTGTTCTGATGCGGGCCGTCGCAGGCCGCCGTGTCGCCGTAGTAAGGAGCACCTGAGATGTCCACGATCCTTCCCGTGCCGATCACGTTCAAGCTGCCGGACGGCTGGCATGCCGCGGCGCCGGACAAGGCCGGGGCCCCGGGGGCGGCGTTCGTCGCGCTGCACCCCTACCCGGACGCGGGGTTCACCGCGAACATCACCATCGACGGCGAGTACCGGCCGGACGGGTCGACGCTCGCGCAGATCGCCGACGAGTCCGTGGAGCGCCTGCGCCAGGCCGTGACCTCGGTCGAGGTCAGGGACCGGCAGGAGGTCGGCTCGGCCGAGGCCCCCGGTCTGGCCCAGACGCTGGAGATCGCCACCGTGGCCGGAGGCGTGGACCGCGATCTGGTGCAGTCGCAGGTGTACCTGGCCCTGCTGGACGTCGCCGACGGGACCAAGCGGGCGGTGACCCGGCTGGTCCTGACGGCCACGGCGTCGCAGTTCCCCACGGTCGTGGGCGACTTCCAGGAGTTCATGAGCACGGTCCGACCGGACACCGACACGGCATAGGTTGAACGCATGGGACTCTTCGACAAGCTGACCGGATCCAGGCGCCCCGAGAGCGGGGTCGCGCCCGGCACGGCCGACGACGTGCGGGCGGCGCTGCTCGCCCTCAACACGGACGACGTCCCGTACGTCGTGCGGAACGGGGACGGCACGGACGGGGTGGACCTGGTGGCGGAGTGGCGGATCGCGGAACCGGCCTGGCACACCTTCTTCGCCCGCACCCAGACCACGCACAACGTCCGGATCCGGATGCGCCTCGACCACGAGAACCACGAGGTGCGCGCGGTCGAGGAGCAGTGGGAGTTCGAGTGGGTGGGCAACCCGCCGCGCCCGCAGCTGTCGACGGAGTACTCGCGGGGCCCGGACCGGACCGTGACCCGGCAGTGGACCATCGAGCGCGGCGACAACGGACGCCTGCAGGCCACGGAGGACTTCCGCTTCGACGCGTCGGACCTGCGCAGGCCGCTGCGGGACGCCGCGCTCACGACGGGCTGGGGCTGGCGGGGCCTGGTCTTCGGCAAGCTCTGAGGAGGCCGGCGCCTCAGTCCGCCAGCCGGTCCAGCAGACCGGTCGCCCGCTCCACGTCGAGCGTGAGCGGCCGGTCCGTCAGGTCCGGTTCCAGTTCCGCGTCGGCCGTGGCGAAGGCCCGGCCCACCGGGACGGACAGGTCGGGGCGGAAGTCGCGCAGCCGCAGGGCGCGGACCGCCGCCACCAGTTCGCAGGCCACGACCTGGCGGTAGGCGGTGCAGGCGCGCAGGCTCTGGCGGGCGGCCAGGGACGCGAAGCTGGCCTGTTCCTCGACGCCTCGGGAGAGGACCGCGTGGCCCAGGGACGCGGGGGCCGAGAAGGCGCGGAGATCGCCGAGGGCGGCCCCGGCGGCGTACTCCAGGATCATCACGCCCGAGGCGCCCGGCTCGCCGTCCGCGAGGAAGGGGCGCAGGCGCGTGTAGGCCGGCTCGTTGAGGGTGGACAGGCGGGACGTCGAGAGCCGGGCCACCTGGGTGACGGAGAGCCTGAAGTGGTCCAGGGCCAGGGCGAGTTGTGCCATGTAGAAGCCGCCGTGGTGGTACGCGGCCATGTCCTCGGCGGAGATCAGCGGGTTCTCGGCGGCCGCGTTGATCTCGACCGTGAGGACGTCCTCCAGGGCGTCCGCCGCGTCCTGCGCCGGGCCGTGGATCTGCGGTACGCAGCGGAATCCGTACGGGTCCTGGATGCGGCCCAGCGGCGGGGTGGGGCGGTCGGGGGCGCCCAGGATCGCGCGCATCCGGGCCGCCACGTCGTAGGAGCCGTGGTGGTGGCGGGCCTCGTGGACGGGGAGCGCGTACGCCTCGTAGGAGCCGTCGACGGCCAACAGGCTGAGGGCGGCCACCAGTTGGGTCGCGGCCAGCAGTGAGCGCAGCTCGTGCAGGGCCAGTGCCGACTGGCCGAGGGTGAGGGCGTTGCTGGAGATCAGGGCCAGCGCGTCGTTGTTGTCGAGCGGCTGGGCGGCCGGCGGTGTGCCCTTGCCGCGCCACGGGTGTTCGCCCGCGAGTGCCAGTCCCATCTGGGCGAGCGGCGCGATGTCGCCGGTGCCGACCGAGCCGTGCTCGTTGACCGCCGGGTGCGCGCCGTTGCCCAGCGCCTCGCACAGGGCCGTCACGACGGTGGGGCGCAGGCCGGCGCCGCCCGCGAGCAGCTGGTTCGCGCGGACCGCGAGCATCGCGCGGACCTCCCGCTCGGGCAGCTCGTCGCCGATCGCGCCCGCGTGGCTGCGCAGCAGGCGCAGGCCGTGGTCGGCGGCGGCCTCGGTGGGCACGTCCTCGGAGCGGTTCGCGCCGACGCCGGTGGAACGGCCGTAGACGCGGCCCCACGCGGCGATCTCGCGGGCCGCGTTCCAGGACTCCTCGACCCGCTTCATGGCGTCGGTGCCGGGGACCGGGCGGGCGCTCGCGTCGGCGAGGCGGACCACGTCGGCGACCGGGAGGCCGTGGCCGTCGAGCACGACGACGGGGGGCATCGCGCTCGATGCGCTCACCGAATGGGGCATCACGTGCTGTTCCTCCTCGAACCGTTCTCTCTCGCCCGCAACGGGGCAGCGCGTCTCACACTTCGGGCAGCCCGTGGGGATTTACCGGTGATTTACGCGGGGGCATTGACAAGTTATTCACGCACCAAGAACTCTGCATGACGATATGCAGGCCGGGCAAGAGGACTCCAGAGGCGCTCCATGATCCAGTTCGAAGCGGTCCACAAGCGATTCCCGAACGGCACGACTGCGGTGCACGATCTCTCGCTCGACATGCCGGAGGGAGGCGTGACCGTCTTCGTCGGGTCGTCCGGCTGCGGCAAGACGACCAGTCTCCGGATGATCAACCGGATGGTCGACCCGACCTCCGGCACCATCCGGGTCGGCGGCCGCGACGTCCTGGAGCAGGACGCCGCCGAGCTGCGCCGCTCCATCGGCTACGTCATCCAGCAGGCCGGCCTGTTCCCGCACCGCACCGTCCTCGACAACGTCGCCACCGTGCCGCTGCTGCTCGGCTGGGGCCGCAGGAAGGCCCGGGCCGCGGCCGGTGACCTCCTCGAACGGGTCGGCCTCGCCCCCGAGATGGGCAAGCGGTACCCGCACCAGCTCTCCGGCGGCCAGCAGCAGCGCGTCGGCGTGGCCCGGGCGCTCGCCGCGGATCCGCCGGTGCTGCTGATGGACGAGCCGTTCGGCGCCGTCGACCCGGTCGTGCGCGCCCAGCTCCAGGACGAACTCCTGCGCCTCCAGACGGAGTTGAACAAGACCATCGTCTTCGTCACCCACGACATCGACGAGGCGGTGCGGCTCGGCGACCGGATAGCCGTCTTCCGCGAGGGCGGCCACCTCGTGCAGTGCGCCGAGCCCGCCGAACTGCTCGCCCGCCCCGCCGACGACTTCGTGGCCGACTTCCTGGGCGCCGAGCGGGGCCTGAAGCTGCTGTCGCTGACCGCGCTCGCCGACGTACCGCAGGCGCCCGCGCCCGACGGCGGCCCCTGGGAACTGGTGCTGGACGCGGGCCGCAAGCCGCTGCACTGGCGGGAGCGGGACGGCGGCGGCGAGGCTCCGGTGCGGGCCCTTCGCGACACGGATTCGCTGCTGTCCGCGCTGAACGAGTCCGTCGCGTCGCCGGTCGGACTCGTGGCCCGGGTCGACGCCGAGGGGGTGCTCACCGGGGTCACGTCCCGGGACGACATCCACGACCGGGCCGGGGTCGCTCATGCACAGGCCCTGACCGGCGTGCCGTCACGGGGCGCCGCCCCGGACCCCGCTCCCCGATCGCCGCAGGGGCTCGAGAAGACCGGCGGTGCCGCATGACCATCGACTGGGAATGGATCGGTGAGCACAGGTCCGATCTCGCCACCCTCACCGCCTCCCACCTCCAGGCCGCCCTCAGCGCCGTCCTGTTCGGGCTCCTCATATCCCTGCCGCTGGCCGTGATCGCCCACCGCGTCCGGCCCCTGCGCGGCTTCCTCCTCGGGCTGTCGAACGTCCTGTTCACCATCCCGTCCATCGCCGTCTTCGTCCTGCTGCTGCCGGTCTCCGGCCTCACCCGCACCACCACCGTCATCGGCCTGACGATCTACACCCTCGTCGTCCTGCTGCGGAACACCGTCGAGGGCCTCGACTCCGTACCGCACAAGACCAAGGAAGCCGCGAAGGCCATGGGCACACGGCCGCTGCGCACCCTGCTCACCGTCGAGCTGCCGCTCGCGCTGCCCGTGATCATGGCGGGGGTGCGGATCGCGACCGTCATGGCCATCTCCCTGGTGTCCGTGGCGACCTACATCGGCGACGGCGGGCTCGGCCAGCTCTTCACCGACGGCTTCCAGCGCAACTTCCCGACCCCCGTCATCGTCGGCGTCGTCCTCACGCTGCTGCTCGCGCTCGTCGCGGACGCGGCTCTCGTCGCCGTCCAGCGGCTGCTCACGCCGTGGACCCGGACCAGGAAGGCCTGAGCCGCCATGTACGAACTCTTCAAGAACCTGGGCTCCTGGCTGGTCAGCGGCGAGCAGTGGGCCGGCGGCGACGGCATCGGGCACCGGCTCGCCGAGCACCTCCAGTACTCGCTGCTCGCCACGCTCATCGCCGCCGCGATCGCGCTGCCCGTCGGCCTGCTCATCGGGCACACCGGACGCGGCGCCTTCCTCGCCATCAACCTGTCCTCGTTCGGCCGCGCGCTGCCGACCGTCGGCCTCGTCGTGCTGGTCTTCCTGGCCAGCGGACTGTCGATGTGGCCCGTCTACATCGCCCTCGTCGCGCTCGCCGTGCCGTCCATCGTCACCAACACGTACGCGGGCATGACCGCCGTCGACCCCGAGGTGAAGGACGCCGCGCGGGGACAGGGCATGCGGGCCCACCAGGTGCTGTTCCAGGTCGAGCTGCCGCTCGCCCTGCCGCTGATCATGACGGGGCTCCGGCTCGCCCTGATCCAGGTCGTCGCGACCGCCACCATCGCCGCGTACGTCTCCTTCGGCGGGCTCGGCCGCTACGTCTTCGACGGGCTCGCCCAGCGGGATCTCGTGCAGGTGCTCGGCGGCGCCGTCCTCGTCGCGGTCGTCGCCGTCGTCCTCGACCTGGCGCTCTCCGGCCTGCAGCGCCTCCTCTTCCGTCACCGTCCCGCCGCGCTCAAGTCCGCCTAGGAGCAAGCAAGATGACCAACCTCAACCGACGTGCCGTCATCGGCGGACTCTTCGCCGCGGCCTCCGTGCCCGCCCTCGCCGCCTGCTCCAGCGGCATCACCTCGCTCGACGGGCAGGGCTCCGGCGGCTCCGGCGGCGGCTCCAGCAAGAACGGCGTCACGATCGGCACCGCCAACTTCACCGAGAACCAGGTGCTCGGCTACCTGTACGCGGCCGTGCTGGACGCGGCCGGGGTGAAGACGACCGTGCGGCCCAACCTCGGCACCCGCGAGATCCTCATCCCCGCCCTCAAGGGCGGCGACATCGACCTGCTGCCCGAGTACCAGGGCGCCCTGCTGCACTACCTCGACACCAAGTCCACCGTCACCGAGGAGGGCGAGATGCAGAACGCCCTCGCCGTGGCGCTCCCGGCCGGGCTGCAGATCCTGCCCTACGGGATGGCCGAGGACTCGGACGCCTTCGTGGTCACGCGCGAGACCGCCGAGAAGTACGGCCTCAGGTCGCTCGCCGATCTGGCGAAGCACAACGGCGACCTCGTCATCGGCGCGGCGCCGGAAGTGAAGAAGCGGCAGGTCGGCGCCGTCGGCCTGAAGGACGTGTACGGCGTCGAGTTCAAGGAGTTCAAGTCCCTCGACTCGTCCGGGCCGCTGGTCAAGGGCGCCCTGAAGAAGGGCGACGTCGACGTGGCGAACCTGTTCACCACCGACACCGACATCGCCGCCAACCACTGGGTCGTCCTCACCGACCCCAAGAACCTCGTCCCCGGCCAGCACGTCGTCCCGCTGATCGCGGACCGCAAGGCCGACTCGACCGTCCGCAAGGCGCTGGCCCGCCTCGGCAACGTCCTCACCACCGAGCAGCTGACCGAGCTGAACCGGCTCGTCGACAAGGACAAGAAGGACCCCGAGGACGTGGCGAACGACTACGCGCGTCAGCACGGTCTGGCGAAGAAGTAGCGGAACAGCGGCAAGGAGCACCACCATGGCAGCGGTAGTGGAGAAGCACTCCATCGACGTCGTCCCGGACAGCGAGCGGCACGGGCGCGCCTTCCACCAGTTCACGCTCTGGCTCGGCGCCAACCTCCACATCACCGCCGTGGTCACCGGCGCCCTCGCCGTCGTCTTCGGCGGCGACGTGGTCTGGTCACTGGCCGGGCTCGTGCTCGGCAACCTGTTCGGCGGCGCCGTCATGGCGCTCCACTCGGCGCAGGGCCCCAAGCTGGGGCTGCCCCAGATGATCCAGTCGCGGGCCCAGTTCGGCGTCAAGGGCGCCGTCGTGCCGCTGCTCCTCGTGATCCTCATGTACGTCGGCTTCTTCGCGAGCGGGACCGTCCTCGCCGGACAGGCCACCGCCGAGTTGACGCACACGGACGAGAGCACGGGCATCATCGTCTTCGGCCTCGTCACGGCCGTCATGGCGGCCGTCGGCTACCGCGTCATCCACGTCCTCGGCCGGGTCGCGAGCGTCGTCTGCGCGCTCGCCTTCGTGTACCTGGGCGTGCGCCTCCTCGGCCGCGTCGACCTCGGCGACCTGCTCTCCGACGCGCACTTCTCGCTCCCCATGTTCCTGCTGGCCATGTCGCTGTCGGCGTCGTGGCAGCTGGCGTTCGGCCCTTACGTCGCCGACTACTCGCGCTATCTGCCGCGGACCACGAGCGCCAAGGCCACGTTCTGGTGGACCCTGTCCGGCTCGGCGATCGGCTCGCAGTGGGCGATGACGTTCGGCGTGCTGGTCGCCGCGAGCTCGGGCGGCGCGTTCCTCGACAACCAGGTCGGCTACGTCGTCTCGCTCGGCGGCGCGGGCCTGGTGGCATCGTTCTTCTACTTCGTGATCGCGCTCGGCAAGCTGACCATCAACGTGCTCAACACGTACGGCGGCTTCATGTCGATGGTCACCGGCATCAGCGGCTTCCGCGGCCAGCGGGCCCTGTCGCGGCGCGGCCGGGCCGTCTACATCGCGATCATCATGGTCGCGGGCACGGCCGTCGCCCTGGCCGGCAAGGACAGCTTCCTGTCGTCCTTCAAGGACTTCCTGCTGTTCCTGCTGACGTTCTTCACGCCGTGGAGCGCCATCAACCTGGTCGACTACTACCTGATCTCCCGCGAGCGCTACGACATCCCGGCCCTCGCCGACCCGAACGGCCGCTACGGCGCCTGGCGCGGCGACGCCCTCGTGGTCTACGGCGTCGGGGTCCTCGCCCAGCTCCCCTTCCTGGCGACCGCCTTCTACACCGGCCCGTTCGTCGGCCCGCTCGGCGGCGCCGACATCTCCTGGATCGTGGGGCTCGCCGTCCCGGCCGTCCTGTACTGGCTGCTCGCCCGGCGCGACACCTCGCACGTACCGGAGCGGACGATCCTGGACGACCGGCCGGCCGAGCCCCTGGTGTCGTCCCCGTCGTGAGCCGGCACCGGAGCCGGGGGACCGGCCCCGCACCAAGAGGGGGGCTAGCCCCACTGCCACAGGCGCCCCCACTCCGTACCGTGAATTGGTATGGAAGCCCGCGAACAGGCACGTGACGCCGAACTCAAGAAGGAACTCGACGCCACCCTGCACGCCCGCAGGGAACTCGGCGAGGAGTACGAGACCGCGCTCGTCGATTCGTTCCTCGACAAGGTCGAGCAGCGCCTGGACTCCGTCGTGGACCGGCGGGTGCGCAGGCAACTGGCCGAACAGCGGATGTCCGTCGCCCGCGACGCCCGCGGCGGCCGCGGCGACGGCGACGGCTGGGGCGAGCGCTTCGGCTTCGCCGTCGTCACCCTCGTCCTCGCGATCCCGCTGTCCGCGATCGCCGTGGTCAACGCCGGCCTGCCCGGACTGCTGATCGCCTGGGGCGGCATCGTCGGCGTGAACGCCCTGCACGCGGGGCACTGGTCGCCGCGGTTCGGGAAGCGGCGGCGCGCGGGGCAGGACTCCGAGTGGGAGGAGTGAGTCACGCCTGCCGGGTCGGCAGGACGATTGCCTGACGCAGGTTCACGTGGCGGGGGCGGCTCGTCGTGTAGGCGATCAGGTCCGCGATGTCGTCGGACGACAGCCCGGTCAGCGCCTCGAACATGCCGTCCAGCTGGCCCGAGAGCTCCGCGTTGTCGACGTGGGAGGCCAGCTCCGACTCCGTCAGGCCCGGCTCGATGTTCGTGACCCGCACATCGAGCGGACCCAGCTCGGTGCGCAGCGACTGGGAGAGATAGGTGAGGGCGGCCTTCGTCGCCCCGTACACCGCGTAGTTCGGGAACGGGACGTGCGCGCCGATGGACGAGATGTTCACCAGGTCCGCCGTGCCGCCCGCCGCGGCCGTCGCGATCAGGTCGGGGGTGAGGGCGCGGATGACGCGCAGCGCCCCGGCGACGTTTGTGTCGAGCATGCGCTGCCACTCGTCGGCGCGGCCGTCGGCGACGGGGTTCGGCAGCATCACGCCCGCCGCGTTCACGACGAGGTCGACCCGCCCGTACGCGGCGTGCACGTGCTCGGTGGCGGCGTCGACCGAGGCCTGGTCCGTGATGTCCGCGGGCAGTGCCAGGGCCTGCCCGCCGTCCGCCCCGATCTTCGCGGCCAGCGCGGTGAGCCGGTCGGCGCGCCGGGCGAGCAGGGCGACGCGGGCCCCGTGGGCGGCGAGCAGCCGGGCGGCGGCCTCGCCCATGCCGCTGGCCGCGCCGGTGACGAGGGCGGTGCGGCCGATGAGGGCGTCGTACGTCATGGGAACTCCTCGGGATGCGGTGCGCCGTTCGGTGGGCACCAGCCTGCGGCGGGCCGCGCGGCCCACCCAGGGCAGAGCTTTTCCTGGGTCCGGCAGTACCAGGACGCAAGCGTGTCCGGTGCCTAGGATCGGAGCCATGAGCGAACCGGCCGACGGCATAGGCGACTTCCTGCGCTCACGGCGCGCCCGCATCCGGCCCGAGGAGGTCGGCCTGCCGGGACACGGCCGCCGCCGGGTACCGGGCCTGCGCCGCGAGGAGGTCGCCCAGCTCGCCGGGGTCAGCGTCGACTACTACATCCGCCTGGAACAGGGGCGGGGCACCTCGGTGTCGGACGCCGTGCTCGACGCCGTCGCGCGCGTCCTGCGCCTCGACGACACCGAGCGGACGTATCTGAGCGCGGTCGCCCGCCCCGCCGAGACCCACCGCCGGGCGGCGGCCCGCCCGGCGGCCCAGCAGGTGCGGCCGGGCCTGCGGCTGCTGCTCGACACGATCGAGAAGGGCCCGGCGTTCGTGCTCGGCCGCCGCATGGACGTACTGGCCTGGAACGCGCTCGCCGACGCCCTGCTCGGCTTCTCGGCGATGCCCCCGAAGGACCGCAACATGCCGCGCCAGGTCTTCCTCGACCCGGCCGCCCGCGACCTGTACCCGCAGTGGCCGGCGGTCGCCGCCGAGACCGTCGCGTTCCTGCGCCTCGACGCGGGCGCGCACCCCCAAGACCCCCGGCTGGCGGCGCTCGTCGGTGAACTCTCGCTGGCGAGCGCGGACTTCCGGCGCCTGTGGGCGGACCACCAGGTGAAGGAGAAGACCTCGGGCGCCAAGCGCCTGCTGCATCCCGTCGCCGGTGAACTCACCCTGCCCTACGAGACGTTGAGGGTCACGGGAGAGCCCGATCAGGCCCTGGTGGTGTACACGCCCGAGCCCGGCTCGGTGACGGAGGAACGGCTGCGGATGCTGGGCAGCTGGGCGGCGACACCGCGCTGACGGACGCTTCAGGGTGCTCTCACGCAACCCTCAGAAACCGTCGCTAATCTCCGGCCCCGGACGGACGGACGCCGGAGGAGGGCGACACGGTGACGCGCGGAGCACAGGGGCTGGTCAGGACGGCTGTCGTGGTGCGGGCCGGAGCCGCGCCGATGGGGTGGCTCGGGGTCGTCGCGGCGGGGATCGGGGTGCTGCCCGGCGGCCTCACCGGGCGGCGGATCGGCGTGCTCGGCGGGGCCGTGCTGTTCCTGGTGGTCGCGGCGGCGGTCGCGTACGGCCGCAGGCAGCGGTACGCCCGGCTCACCCGCGGGGCGACCCGCGCCGGGAAGTTCGACGTGCTCCAGGACCGGCGGATCACCGTACGGAACTGGCGGCGCGGCCACCGGTGGTGGCTGGCGCTGGCGTTCCTGGCGGCGGTCGGGAGCTCCTTCGCGGTGCCCGCGGCCGGCGGGATGGCCCTGGCCGGGGCGGGCGCCGGACTGTGGCTGAAGGCGGCCTGGCTGGGACGGCGCGAACGGCAGGACGAGGCGCTGCTGTGGCTGCGCGTCGACTGGCTCGGGTCACGCGCGGGCGCGCCCGTGGGCAAGCAGGTCAAGGGGTACCGGTCCACCGGCACGGCAGCGGGCGACGCCGCGCCCGGCGGGGCGCGACGTCGCTGATCTCGCGGTGAACTCCCTTGTTCAGACTTCGAGTTCGTTCTCGATCGACTTCAGCTGATGGCGGGCCATCGCCAGGTTGGCGCGCGCTGAATCGAGCACCAGGTACAGGAACAGCCCGTTGCCGCTGCGCCCCTTCAGGAGGCGGATCAGGTGGTACTGGGTGCCGAGTGTGATGAGGATGTCCTCGATCTCGTCCTTCAGCCCGAGGTGTTCCATGGTGCGCAGCTTGGCGCGGATGACGTCGGTGTTGCCCGCGGCGGCGACCTCCAGGTCGAAGCTCTTGGAGCCGCCGATGGTGCCGAGGGCCATGCCGCTGTTGTAGTCGACCAGTGCCGCGGCGCTGGCGCCCTCGATGGAGGCGACGGCGTCCTTGAGAGCGGTCTCGGTGTTGGCCATGATGCTGGGTCCTTTCCTGTGCTGCCTCAGCGGGCAGTTCGAGGTTGCAATTTGGGCTCGGAGAGCTCGGATCTGGGGGTGCGGACCGGCAGTCCGCTCTCGGTGGAGGCAACGGGCGGCGAGGGCGCGGTGCGGGCGCGGGAGCGCCCGCGGCCGCGGGCGACCGGCTCCGCGGCGGCCGCGTCGACCAGCTCGCCGATCCGGGTCCCGGAGCGGCGGCCCTCCAGATGCAGCCGCCCGACGTTGACCCGGTCCTCGGCGAGCAGGGTGAGGACCGCGCTGCCCCCGGCGGCGTACGTGGCGACATAGCCGTCCGTACCGCGCACCAGGAGTTCCCGGAAACCGCCCTGCCCGGTGGCGTCCGAGAGGCGCTGGGCCACGCCGAGCGCGGCGGCGGTCAGCGCGGCCATGCCCTCCGGCTCGATGCCGGGGGTGTCCTGGGCGAGCACGAGTCCGTCGACGCTGGCCGCGAGGGCCCCGGTGACCTGGGGGACCCGGACTCTCAACCTGTGTAGTTCGCCGAGGACTTCGGCCTCGTCGGCCATCGGCGGTCTCCTTCCGGGAGTTGCGGGAGTGACAGGAGGTACGGAGCCGGCGCGTCCGGCGCGGCGCAGGCGCTTCACAGGGCCTCCAGTGCGGCGCGCAGCCGGCGCAGCAGCGCCACGTCGGGATCCTCGACGGCGGCGTGCGACATCCACGCGGGCACCGGGGTCGTGATGGCGGGCTCCGGGGGAGCGGTGGTCACCAGGCCGCCCGCGGCGAGGCGGCGCAGATCGACCAGGGTGTGGAAAGCGGGCCTGCCCAGGGCGAGCGCGATCTGCGACGCGGTGCGCGCCCCGTCGACCAGGTCCAGGACCCGGCGCCGCCGCGGCGGCACCGGCTGTTCGCGGCCCGTGGCCCGGGTCAGCGGGGCCGTGTCGGTGTCCGGCTCGGGCCAGATCCGCTGGAGCAGGTCGCGGCGGCGCAGCGTCTCGCGCTCGACCGCCGCCACCGGCACCGGACGCACCGCGCCGAACCAGTGCGAGACCCCGTAGCGGAACCGGGTGGGTCCGCTGCTCGGCGCGAGCGTGAAGTACGCGGCGTCGAACACCGCGGCCAGATGGCACAGTTCGAGCGCGCCGTCCGACAGCCGGCCCTGTTCGACGAGGTAGCGGCCGACGCGCTGCCCGGCCCCCGCCCGGTCCACGGCCTCCCACCAGCGGTCGGCGTGCACCGCGCCGCCCGCCGTGAGCAGCACGTCCATGCCGGGGGTCGCGGGCGACTCCGCGTGCACGATCCGCCCGTCCGCCAGATAGAGGGTGCCGTGTTCGCGGATCAGCGCCCCGGTGGCCCGTTCGTCCGCGAGCCGGCCGAGCATCGGCGAGACGCCCGCGGTGGCGCTGCTCATCCGAGGACCAACCGGTCGGCCAGGCCGGTGAGATGGAGCCGGGCGTACGCGAGGTTGCCCTCGTCCCGGTCGAGCCACAGGTGGAGGAAGACGCTGCTGTCGAAGCTGGTCCGGACGAAGCGGAGCAGGTGGTAGCCGTCGCGGTTGGTGACGATGACGTCCTCGACGGGCGGTTCCTTGTCGGCCTCGGTCCAGTCGCTGCCCTCGGCCGGGGAGAACGCGCGGTGCTCGGCGGCCAGCCGGGCGAGTTCGGCGGCCTCGGCGGCGGTGGCCTCGTGGTCCCCGTTGGGCGAGTCGCCGATGGTGCCCAGGGCCAGACCGCTGGTCCAGTCGACGACGGAGGCGCCGCGGGCACCCGGCAGCCGCATGACCTCAAGCAGGCACTCGTCGATTCCGGGCACGCCTGAAACTCCCCACTTGGTCGCCGTTCTCGTGCACCCTTGGTGCTGGTGTGACGGAGACGCTACGCACGGTACGGCGACCTGGTGAGCGTTCTGGCATTTTCCGGTGGAACATTCGAAGGGGGGATAAAATCCGCCAACTCAGCTGGAAAGAGGGGTCCTGTGCGCCCGGCGCACGCCTCCGCGCGCCCGGCGCGCGGAACCCTGCCTCACGCTTCACTCCCGTGCGCTCAGACCTCTGCGCGCGGGCGCTCCCGGAGGCCGAGGGGCCCGGGAGGCCGAGGAGTCCCAGAGGCCGTGTGGTCTCAGAGGTCGAGCAGGGCGCCCCGCCGGTCGCCGCCCGCCTCCGTCACGATCTCCGCCACCGTCTGCGGGGCCCGTACGGTCGCGAACCGCACGCCGTCGACCGGGTCCGCGGTGAATCCGTACACCCCGGGCCGGGTCAGCGAGTTGTAGGAGTAGTGCTGGGCGAAGTTGTACGCGCCGGTGTCGAGCGCGGCCACGTGGTCGCCGGCCTCCAGCGGCGGCAGCGGGCGGTTCTCGGCGAGCAGGTCCCCGGCGAAGCAGGCGGGGCCCGCCACGTCCTGCGCGACGGCCGGGCCGGTCCTGGGCCGGCCCTGCGCGTCGTACGCGGCGATCCGCAGCGGCCAGGACGCGGGCGCGTACACGGTCCGGGTCGCGACCTGGACTCCCGCGTGCGTCACGGCGATCGGGCGCCCGCCGCTGCGCTTGGTGTACTCGACGCGCGCCAGGATCAGGCCGTGCTTGGCGAGCAGTGACCGGCCGAACTCGGTGACCAGGCCGTAGCGCCCGTCGAAGAGGCCCGGGACGGTCTCGGCGAGCAGCTGCGCGTACGCGGCATGGCCCGGGCTCTCCTCGTCGGAGGCGAAGTTCACCGGCAGACCGCCGCCGATGTCGAGCGTGTCGATCTGCCGCCGGCCCGCCGACCGGTTGATCTCCTCGGCGAGTTCGTACGTGGTGCGCACCCCCTCGGCCATCAGCTCCAGCGGTACGCCCTGCGATCCGGAGTGCGTGTGCAGGCGGGTCAGCCACGGCCGGTCCAGGAAGGCCCGCACGACCCACTCGCGTGCGCCCTCGTCGCGCAGCGCCACCCCGAACTTGGAGGTGGCGGTGGCGGTCGACAGGGCGCCGATCGAGCCCGCCCCGATCTGCGGGTTCACGCGCAGGCCCACGGGGGAGCGGGTGGGCGCGGAGGCGACGAGGGCGTCCAGGCGGGCCAGCTCCTGCGGGTTGTCGGCGTTCACGGCGATGCCGAGGGCCAGGGCCTCGCGCAGTTCGGCGGCGGTCTTGGCGGGGGAGTCCAGGACGGTGCGGGCCGGCGGCACCCCGGCCGCGCGGGCCAGGGCCAGCTCGCCCGGGCTCGCGACCTCGGCCCCGATGCCCGCGTCGTGCAGCAGCCGCAGGACCGGCACGAGCGGCGTCGCCTTCACGGCGAAGGAGTGCAGCACCTCCGTGCCGGGTGCGACGACCGCGTCGAAGGCGGCGTGCAGCGCGGCGGCCGAGGCGCGGATGCCGGTGACGTCGAGGAGTCCGGCGACGGGCCGGGCCGGGCCGACGAGTGCCTGGTCGACGGCGGCGCGTACGGCCTGGTCGCGGCGGGCGGAACGGTCCGGGGAAGCGTCCGTGGGAGCCATGTGGTCCAGACAACCACTCGGACCGCTGTCAGGGGAATGTATTGACTAGCCCTATTCAGGAAGTCAGGATGTGAATAACCGCATCAACATGGAGCACTCCAGGAGGCCGCCGATGTCAGGACCCCGCGCCGTACGAGCCCCGCGCGGCACCGAGCTCAACACCCTGGGGTGGCAGCAGGAGGGCGCCCTGCGGATGCTCATGAACAACCTCGACGCGGAGGTCGCCGAGCACCCCGACAAGCTGGTCGTCTACGGGGGCACCGGCAAGGCGGCCCGGTCCTGGGAGGCGTACGACGCGATCGTGCGCACGCTCAAGACGCTGAAGTCCGACGAGACGCTCCTCGTCCAGTCCGGCAAGCCGGTCGGCGTGCTGCGCACCAGTGAGTGGGCGCCGCGCGTGCTGCTCGCCAACTCCAACCTGGTCGGGGACTGGGCCAACTGGGAGGAGTTCCGCAAGCTGGAGGCCGAGGGCCTCACCATGTACGGCCAGATGACGGCCGGTTCATGGATCTACATCGGCTCGCAGGGCATCGTCCAGGGCACCTACGAGACCTTCGGCGCCGTCGCCCGCAAGAAGTTCGACGGCACCCTCGCGGGGACGATCACCCTCACCGCCGGTGTCGGCGGCATGGGCGGCGCCCAGCCGCTCGCGGTCACGATGAACGAGGGCGTCGCGATCTGCGTCGACGTCGACGAGACCCGCATCGACCGCCGCATCGGCACCCGCTACCTGGACGTCAAGGCCGACAGCCTCGACCACGCCCTGGAGCTGGCGGTCCAGGCCCGCGACGAGCGCCGCGGCCTGTCCATCGGCGTCGTCGGCAACGCCGCCGAGGTCTTCCCCGAGCTGCTGCGCCGCGGCGCCCCGATCGACATCGTCACCGACCAGACCTCCGCCCACGACCCCCTCGCCTACCTGCCCGTCGGCATCTCGGTCGAGGACTGGGACAAGGAGCGCGAGGCGGACCCGGCCGGCTTCACCGACAAGGCCCGTCAGTCGATGCGCCTGCACGTCGAGGCCATGGTCGGCTTCCTGGACGCCGGCGCCGAGGTCTTCGACTACGGCAACTCGATCCGCGACGAGGCCCGCAAGGCCGGCTGCGAGCGCGCCTTCGACTTCCCCGGCTTCGTGCCCGCGCACATCCGCCCGCTGTTCGAGGAGGGCCTCGGCCCGTTCCGCTGGGCCGCCCTGTCCGGCGACCCGGAGGACATCCGCAAGACGGACGCCGCGATCAAGGAGCTGTTCCCGGAGAACAAGCACCTGCACCGCTGGCTCGACATGGCCGCCGAGCGCATCTCCTTCGAGGGCCTCCCGGCACGCATCTGCTGGCTCGGCTACGGCGAACGCCACCTGGCGGGCCTCAAGTTCAACGAGATGGTGGCCTCCGGCGAACTCTCCGCCCCGGTCGCCATCGGCCGCGACCACCTCGACTCCGGCTCGGTCGCCTCCCCGTACCGCGAGACCGAGGCCATGAAGGACGGGTCCGACGCGATCGCCGACTGGCCGCTCCTGAACGCCCTGGTCAACACTGCCTCCGGCGCTTCCTGGGTCTCCCTGCACCACGGCGGCGGCGTCGGCATGGGCCGCTCCATCCACGCGGGCCAGGTCTGCGTCGCCGACGGCACCGACCTCGCCGCGCAGAAGATCGAGCGCGTCCTCACCAACGACCCGGCGATGGGCGTCATCCGCCACGTCGACGCGGGCTACGAGCACGCGGCGCAGGTCGCGGCGGAGCGCGGCGTCCGTGTCCCCATGCGTGAGGGCGACGACGCGTGAGCGCCTTCCTGGAGATGTGGCGCGAGCTGCGTCCCATCGGCCGGAACCAGGACAGCGGCGGCTACCGCCGCTACGCCTGGACCGGCGCCGACACCGACTGCCGCGCATGGTTCGAGGCGCAGGCCACGTCCCGCGGCCTGACCTACGAGCTGGACCGCAACGGCAACCAGTGGGCCTGGCTCGGCGACCCGGAAGCCGGGGACGCCGTCGTCACGGGCTCCCACCTGGACTCCGTCCCGGACGGCGGCGCCTTCGACGGCCCGCTCGGCGTCGTCTCCTCGTTCGCCGCCCTGGACGAACTCCGCCACAGGGGAGCGGAGTTCACCAAGCCGTTCGCGATCACCAACTTCGGCGACGAGGAGGGCGCCCGCTTCGGCCTGGCCTGCGTCGGCTCCCGCCTCAGCGGCGGCCACCTCACCCGCGAGCAGGCCCACCGGCTCACCGACGCCGACGGCATCACGCTGCCGCAGGCCATGGAGAGCGCCGGGTACGACCCGGAGACGATCGGCCCGGACCCCGAACGCCTGGCCCGCATCGGCGCGTTCGTCGAGCTGCACGTCGAACAGGGCCGCGCCCTGGACCTGTCCGGCGACGCGGTCGGCATCGCCAGCGCCATCTGGCCGCACGGCCGCTGGCGCTTCGACTTCCGCGGCGAGGCCAACCACGCGGGCACGACCCGGCTCGTCGACCGCAGGGACCCGATGCTGCCGTACGCGGAGACGGTCCTGGCGGCCCGCCGCGAGGCACAACTGGCGGGCGCGGTCGCCACGTTCGGCAAGATCGCGGTCGAGCCGAACGGCGTCAACGCCATCCCGTCCCTGGTCCGCGGCTGGCTCGACTCGCGCGCCGCCGACCAGGACGCCCTCGACCGGACCGTCACGGCCATCGAGAAGGCGGCCCGCGCATACGCCGACGCGCACGGCATCGACGTATCGCTGACCAGGGAGTCGTTCACACCGGTCGTCGACTTCGACCACGCGCTGCGCGACGAACTGGCCCGGATCCTCGGCACGAAGGGCGCGTCGGCCGGCCTGACGGTCCCCGTGCTGGGGACGGGGGCGGGACACGACGCGGGGATCCTCGCCTCGTCCGTCCCCACCGCCATGCTGTTCGTACGCAACCCCACGGGCGTCTCGCACTCCCCGGCCGAGTCCGCGGCCGAGGACGACTGCCTGGCCGGGGTGGCGGCACTCGCCGACGTACTGGAAGGACTGGCCTGCACGTGACGACGCAGCAGACGACGTACTGGCTGGAGCACGCCTGGCTCGACCCGAACGTCGAGCCCGGCGTGGCCGTGGACGTCACGGCGGACGGCCGGATCGCGGCCGTCCGCACGGGGACCGAGACCCCGCCGCCCGGCGCGACCGTGCTGCGCGGCCTCACCGTCCCCGGCCTGGCCAACGCCCACAGCCACGCCTTCCACCGGGCGCTGCGCTCGACGGTGCAGGTCGGCTCGGGCACGTTCTGGACCTGGCGCGAGGTCATGTACGGGGTCGCGGACCGGCTCACCCCCGACACGTACCACGCGCTCGCGCGGGCGGTGTACGCGGAGATGGCGCTGACCGGCATCACGGCGGTCGGCGAGTTCCACTACCTGCACCACCAGCCCGGCGGCACCCCGTACGCGGACCCCAACGCGATGGGCGAGGCGCTGATCGCGGCGGCGGACGAGGCGGGCATCCGCATCACGCTGCTCGACACGGCGTACCTCTCCGCGGGCTTCGGCACGGAGCCGGACCGCCACCAGCGGCGCTTCTCCGACGGCACGGCCCAGGCGTGGGCCGAGCGCGCGTCCCTGCTCAAGGAACGCCCGCACGCCCGGATCGGCGCGGCGGTCCACTCGGTGCGCGCGGTCCCGGCCGACCAGCTCGGGACGGTCGCGCAGTGGGCGGCGGACCGCCGGGCGCCCCTCCACGTCCACCTCTCCGAGCAGACCGCGGAGAACGACGCGTGCCAGGCCGCCCACGGCTGCACCCCCACCCAACTCCTCGCTGAGCACGGCGTGTTGAGCGCGCGCACGACGGGCGTCCACAACACCCACCTCACCGACGCCGACATCGCGCTGATCGGCCGCTCGGGCACCGGCACCTGCATGTGCCCGACGACGGAACGCGACCTGGCCGACGGCATCGGCCCGGCGGTGGCCCTCCAGAAGGCGGGCTCCGCGCTCTCCCTCGGCTCCGACAGCCACGCCGTCATCGACCTGTTCGAGGAGGCGCGGGCGATGGAGCTGAACGAACGCCTGCGCTCCCGCACCCGCGGCCACTGGACCGCGGCGGCCCTGCTCCGCGCGGCCACGGCCGACGGCCACGCGGCGCTGGGCTGGTCCGACGCGGGCACCCTGGAGACGGGCGCGGTGGCGGACCTGGTCACGATCACCCTGGACTCGGTCCGCACGGCGGGCGCGCTGCCCCGCCTCGGCGCGGAGACGGCGGTGTTCGCGGCGAGCGGGGCGGACGTGACGGACGTGATCGCGGGCGGCCGCAGGATCGTCCGCGACGGGGAGCATGTGCTGGTCGGTGACGTGGCAGGAGCCTTGACCTCGGCCCTTGCGGCGCTGCACTAGTCCAAGCCCCTCCGGCGCTTGAGGAGCGGGGTCCGGGGCGCAGCCCCGTGACCTCAGGAAGAGGAACCATGACGACCACCACGGCCATCACCGACATCGGCACCCTGGTCACCAACAACCCGGACCTCGGCGACGGCCCCCTGGGCCTGATCGAGAACGCCGCCCTGGTCATCGAGGGCGACAGGATCGCCTGGGCGGGCCCGGCGGCGAAGACCCCGGCCACCGACACCCGGCACGACGCCGGGGGCCGCGCCGTCGTCCCCGGCTTCGTCGACTCCCACTCCCACCTGGTCTTCGCGGGCGACCGCACGAAGGAGTTCAACGCCCGCATGTCGGGCCGGAGTTACCAGGCCGGCGGCATCCGCACCACGGTGGCGGCGACCCGGGCGGCCACGGACGAGGCCCTGGAGGCGAACCTCACCCGCTACCTCGCGGAAGCGCTCCGCCAGGGCACGACCACCTTCGAGACGAAGTCCGGCTACGGCCTGACCACCGCCGACGAGGAACGCGCGCTGCGCATCGCGGCGGCCCACACCGACGAGGTCACCTACCTCGGCGCCCACATCGTGTCGCCCGACTTCGCCGACGACCCGGCCGCGTACGTGGAGCTGGTGACCGGCGAGATGCTGGACGCCTGCGCCCCGCACGCCCGCTGGATCGACGTGTTCTGCGAGAAGGGCGCCTTCGACGGTGACCAGGCCCGCGCGATCCTCACGGCGGGCCGGGCGAAGGGCCTGCACCCGCGCATCCACGCGAACCAGCTCTCCTACGGCCCGGGCGTCCAGCTCGCCGTGGAACTGGACGCGGCGAGCGCCGACCACTGCACGCACCTCACGGACGCCGACGTCGACGCCCTCGCGAACAGCGACACGGTGGCCACACTGCTGCCCGGCGCCGAGTTCTCCACGCGGGCCCAGTGGCCGAACGCCCGCCGCCTGCTGGACGCGGGCGCCACGGTCGCGCTGTCCACGGACTGCAACCCGGGCTCGTCCTTCACGTCCTCGGTCCCCTTCTGCATCGCCCTGGCCGTACGGGACATGGGCATGACCCCGGACGAGGCGCTGTGGTCGGCGACCGCGGGCGGCGCGCGGGCGCTCCGCCGCACGGACGTCGGCCACCTCGCGCCGGGCGCCCGCGCGGACCTGGCGTTCCTGGACGCGCCGAGCCATGTGCATCTGGCCTACCGGCCGGGCGTCCCGCTGGTGCGGGAGGTCTGGCGGGCCGGGGCACGCGCCGTCTGACGGCACCCGCGTCCCGCCGGCCGCCGGCTACGGCGCCAGGGACTCGGCGACGAGCCGCCAGATCTCCGCGGCCAGGTCCATGTTGCCGCTCTGCTGGGCCTGGCCGGCGAGGTCCCGCAGTCCGGTGAGCGCCCGGTCCCGCTCGCCCTCCAGGAGCAGCACGCGGTTGCGCAGCACGTCGAGCCTGATCCGGTCCTGGTACGGCAGCAGATCGTCGAAGCCGACCAGCTGGTCGAGGACCTCGCGCGCCTCGTCGGGGCGGCCGGTGGACACGGCGATCCGGGCACGCAGCGCGAGCAACTGCTGCTCGATGGTCGGCGTGCCCGCGAACGGCAGGGCCGCCCGGACCTCCTCGACGCGCCGCTGGGCGGACTCCGCCCGCGGCGGATCGCCCCTGAGGTCGAGCCGGGCCGCACTGATACGCACGCGCATCCACATCGTCAGGTCGTCGCGGCCGTCGAAGCCGCGGACGGCCTGGTCCATCAGCTCCGACGCGGCGTCCAGATCCCCCTGGCGGGCCCGGGTGTTGGCAGCGGCCCACAAGGCCTGCGCCCATTCCGATCCGGAGGTCTCCTTCGCCACGGTGAGCAGTTCGTCGGTGTAGCGCGAGGCGTCGGGCATCCTTCCGGCCTCGGCCAGCGCCGCCACCAGAGCGAGCAGCGTCGAGGTCAGCACGCGCGGCGGCAGCCCCTCGCTCTTCGCCAGTTCGTAGGCGTGCATCGCGGTGTCGACGGCGTCGGTGATCTCACCGGCGGCCCGCATGGTGCGAGCCACCTCGGCCAGCGCCCTGGCCTGCAGCTCGGGCTGCCCGAGCGCCACGCTGAGCGCGACCAGTTCGTCGAGGCACGCCCGCTGTTCGGCATACTCCTGCCGCCGCCGACGCCACTCGGAGACCTGCCAGAGCGCCTGCCAGCGCAGCTGCGGGTCCTCGCCCTCCGCGGCCTTCAGGGCTTCGCTGAGCACCTCGCCGGCCTCGTCCCGGCTCAGCCCGGTGGCCAGCGTCAGGCTCTGGGACAGCGAGGTCGCGGTGGATTCCGTGAGCTCGGCCGGGCTGATGCCCAACTGCGTGGCCAGATGCGCGACCGCCCGATCGGTGGGCCGGCGCGCACCGGACTCGAGGCGGGACAGGTACCCGGCCGACATGCCCTCGCCCGCGAGCGTGGCGAGCGACAGGCCGCGCTCTGTCCTCAGTTGCCTGAGCCGACGGCCGAAGACTGGCTGCTCGAGCATGTCCGAACTCCTGGGTAGTGCTGATGCCTTCCGGCACCCGAAGGGGTGTTTCCCTCCCGAGCGTAGCCGACTTGCCCAGATCGGGGCAATCTCTTGCCAGCGTGAGCGCGACTCCAGTCCCTGCTTGGCAATTCTTGTTGGCAATCTCTTGCCAAGCCGGTGGCAACAGCCGTACGTTGCTGCTGTCCGCGGATGAACCTCGCCGGCGGACGGCCCGAAAGGTGGGGGCGGATATGCGCGACGTGGCATTCACTTCCACTTCATTGCAATGAATGCATCACCCTTTGTTGCGTTACATCGCAAACCATTGCAACGTTTTCTCATTTCTGAGCTGCAATGATGGCGTTTTAGCGCAACAAGTATGTTGCCGGATTCTTGAACGCAACGTAGCGTTTCACTCATCGGAAACGGCGAGCCGCACAGGACTCACCGCCACGGACAAGGAGAGAACGATGCAGAAGTTCGACACCACCGCCCCGGTCACCGCCGAGCTGAACATCCCCGCGGGGCGCATCCAGGTCGTCGCCGCCGACCGCACCGACACCACCGTCGAGGTCCGGCCCGCCGACCCCGCCAAGTCCCGTGACGTGAAGGCCGCCGAGCAGCTCCAGGTCGCCTTCGCCGACGGTGTCCTGCGCATCGAGGCCCCGGCGGCGGCCAACCGGCTCCTCGGCAGCGGCTCCGGCTCCGTCGAGGTCACCGTCCAGCTGCCGGCCGGCTCCCGCATCGAGGCGAAGGCCGCCGCCGCCGAGTTCCGCGGCGCGGGACGCCTCGGCGATGTCACCTTCGACGGCGGTCACGGCCAGGTCCAGCTCGACGAGGCCGACAGCGTCCACCTCACCGGCCTCGACGCCGACATCAAGGTCGGCCGACTGAACGGCCCCGGTCGGATCAGCACCCAGAAGGGCGACCTGACCGTCGGCGAGGCCGTGCGCGGCACGCTCACGCTGAGCACCCAGATGGGAGACATCACCGTCGTGGCCGCCCCCGGGGTCTCCGCCTCCCTCGACGCGGGTACCGGCTCCGGCCGGATCGACAACGCACTGAAGAACGCCGACGCCACGCCCGAGCTCACCGTCCACGCCACCACCGGCCACGGCGACATCACCGCCCGCAGCCTCTGACCCGCAGCCCTCAGAAGGAGCCCTCCTCATGACCAGCCTGGCCATCGCGGCGAACGAGCTGCGCAAGTCCTACGGCGACAAGACCGTGCTCGACGGCATCGACCTGCGCATCCCGGCCGGCTCGGTCTTCGCGCTGCTCGGGCCGAACGGCGCCGGGAAGACCACCACGGTGCAGATCCTGTCCACCCTGATCACCGCCGACGGCGGACAGGCCCGGGTCGCGGACCACGATCTGGCGGCCGAACCGCAGGCGGTGCGCGCCGCGATCGGGGTGACCGGGCAGTTCTCCGCCGTCGACGGTCTGATCACGGGGGAGGAGAACATGCTCCTGATGGCGGACCTGCACCACCTCTCCAAGGCCGAGGGCCGGCGGGTCACCGCCGAACTCCTGGAGCGGTTCGACCTGGTGGAAGCCGCGAGAAAGCCCGCCTCCACCTACTCCGGCGGCATGAAGCGCCGCCTGGACATCGCGATGACCCTGGTCGGCCGCCCGCGGATCATCTTCCTCGACGAGCCGACCACCGGCCTGGACCCGCGCTCGCGGCACAACATGTGGCAGATCATCCGCGAACTCGTCACCGACGGCGTCACCGTCTTCCTCACCACCCAGTACCTCGAAGAGGCCGACCAGCTCGCCGACCGGATCGCGGTGCTGAACGACGGGAGGATCGCCGCCGAGGGCAGCGCCGAGGAACTCAAGCGCCTCGTCCCCGGTGGACACATCCGCCTGCGCTTCACCGACCCGGACGCCTACCGCTCGGCGGCCGCCACCCTCGACGCGGCGACCCGCGACGACGACGCCCAGGCCCTGAAGATCCCCAGCGACGGCAGCCAGCGCGAACTGCGCTCCATCCTCGACCAGTTGGACATCTCCGGCATCGAGGCCGACGAGCTGACCGTGCACACCCCCGACCTCGACGACGTCTTCTTCGCCCTCACCAGCGGCACCGCCCGGCCCGCCCTGTCCGTCGTGAACCCCCAGCCCAGCCAGTCCGAGGAGACCGTCCGATGAGCTCCCTCTCCCTCGCCGTCCGCGACTCGTCCACCATGCTGCGGCGCAACCTGCTGCACGCCCGCCGCTACCCCTCCCTCACCCTGAACCTGCTGCTCACCCCGGTGATGCTGCTCCTGCTGTTCGTCTACATCTTCGGCGACACGATGAGCGGCGGGGCGGGCCGCGACGCCTACATCGCCTACATCGTCCCCGGCATCCTGCTCATGACGATCGGTTCCACCGTCATCGGTACCGCGGTGTCGGTGTCCACCGACATGAGCGAGGGCATCATCGCCCGCTTCCGCACCATGGCCATCCACCGCAGCTCGATCCTGTTCGGCCACGTCGTCGGCAGCGTCCTGCAGACCCTGGTCAGCGTGGTCCTGGTCGGCGCCGTCGGGGTGGCGATGGGCTTCCGTTCCACGGACGCCACCGTGCTGGAGTGGTGCGCCGCCTTCGGGCTCCTCGCCCTGGTCGCGCTGGCCTTCACCTGGATCGCGGTCGGCATGGGGCTGGGCAGCCCGAACGCGGAGGCGGCCAGCAACAACGCGATGCCGCTGATCCTGCTGCCGCTCATCTCCAGCGCCTTCGTCCCCCTGGACTCGATGCCGGGCTGGTTCCAGCCGATCGCCGAGTACCAGCCCTTCACCCCGGCCATCGAGACCCTGCGCGGCCTCCTGCTGGGCACGGAGATCGGCAACAACTGGTGGATCGCGCTGGTCTGGTGCCTGGCCCTGACCGTCCTCGGCTACCGCTGGTCCAAGGCCCAGTTCAACGCCGACCCCAAGTAACCGCCGTGCCGGCAGCCGAAGCAGATACGCGAACGGGCCCGCCTCCTGGGGATCAGGGAGGGCGGGCCCGTTCGCGTAAGGGGCCTGAAGGCGGGCTCACTCCTCCACCGTCAGTCCCTTGCGCAGGCGCACGAGGGTGCGGGACAGGAGCCGCGACACGTGCATCTGCGAGATTCCCAGCTCTTCGCCGATCTCCGACTGGGTCATGTTGGCGACGAAGCGCAGAGACAGGATCTTGCGGTCGCGCGGCGGGAGTTCGGCGATCAGCGGCTTGAGGGACTCGACGTACTCGATGCCCTCCAGACCGTGGTCCTCGTACCCGATGCGGTCCGCGAGCGCACCCTCGGAGTCGTCCTCCTCGGGCTGGGCGTCGAGGGAGCTGGCGGTGTAGGCGTTCGACGCCGCCATGCCCTCCACGACCTCTTCGTTCGACAGGCCCAGGCGTTCGGCGAGCTCGCCCACCGTGGGGGCGCGGTCGAGCTGCTGGGCGAGTTCGTCGCCCGCCTTGGCGAGGTCGAGACGGAGTTCCTGAAGGCGCCGCGGTACGCGCACCGACCAGGAGGTGTCGCGGAAGAAGCGCTTGATCTCACCGACGATCGTCGGCATCGCGAAGGTGGGGAACTCGACGCCGCGGCTCAGCTCGAAGCGGTCGATCGCCTTGATCAGGCCGATGGTGCCGACCTGGATGATGTCCTCCATCGGCTCGCTGCGGGAGCGGAACCGGGAGGCCGCGAACTTCACCAGGGCGAGGTTGAGCTCGACCAGTGTGTTGCGGACGTAGGAGTATTCGTGCGTGCCCTCCTCGAGGGACTCCAGGCGCTCGAAGAGCGTCTTGGAGAGGGCTCGCGCGTCGAGCGGCCCCACCTCGTCGAACGGCGGGATCTCAGGGAGTCCGTCAAGTCCTTCCAGAGCGTCGGACTCGAAGTCGGCGTGGCGTTCCGGTGGGGGTGTCGACGTCGCCTGGTCAGTACGCGATTCGTCGAGCCGGGGTGACATGATGTCCTCCATCGTTCTCGGCATATGGCTGCCGATGCCCATACGTGCACTTGCGGAGTGCGGCGCCTCCAAAGCCGGCCGTGTCGATTGCTGTCCTTACTAGGCCTACCCGCTTTCCTTACCGCGCCGCAAGTGCGATCTGTGGTGAAATGTCCGATTCTTAGGGGTTGTTCGGGTACCGAGGGGCGTAGAGAAGGCGTAGGGTTCGAGGGCGTCAATCGGCACGTCGAAGGCAGCGAGAGAGAGACGTCATGGACCGCGGGACAGTCGGCAGCGCGCATCGGGGCCGGCTTCTGGTCGAGGTGCGGCACGAGGGCACCAGCGCCGTGGTGACCCCGGCGGGTGAGCTGGATCACCACACCGCCGATCTGCTGCGCGAACCCCTCGAGGAATGCCTGGCCGGCGGGCTTTCCCGGCTGGTGGTCGACTGCGCGCGCCTCGAGTTCTGCGACTCGACGGGGCTGAACGTACTGCTCGGTGCCCGCCTCAAGGCCGAGGCCGCGGGCGGCGGAGTCCATCTGGCCGGGATGCTGCCGGTGGTGGCCCGGGTCTTCGAGATCACCGGCGCGGAGGCCGTGTTTACGGTGCACGAATCCCTGGAGGCGGCACTCGCCGCGGAGTGACCCGAATGACCGCGTACTTGCGGCCGCAAGAAGTTACGCTCCAGTTGTCTCTACGTGATCGAGGCGTTACCAGCGTCACAGGGTTCGCGCCGAACAGATGGGTGTTCTCGTCGTTCGGCCGGGCAGGAGACACCCGACCGCCACTGCAACCCTGAATCCTGAAGCTGAATTGGTAAATCGGTGAGGTGAAGTGCTGATGAGCACCACCCGGCCTTACTCGCCGGGCGACCACGGCCCCGAGTCCGGCGACGTACCGGCTGCCGGGGGCCGACAGGTCCGCAGGCTGAGCCTCGCTGGGGCCAGTGGCATCGTGCCGCTGTCCCGCGACTTCACCCGTGAGGCGCTGCACGCCTGGGGCTGGCTGCCGGCCGCGAGCGCGGACCGCCGCGCCGCCGCGGAGGATGTGCTGCTCGTAGTCTCCGAGCTGGTCACCAACGCCTGCCTGCACGCCGAGGGCCCGGACGAGCTGATCGTCTCCCTCGACAACAAAGTGCTGCGCATCGAAGTCGCCGACCGCGGCGCCGGTCAGCCCGCACCGCGCACCCCGCACCGCGCCGGCCGCCCCGGCGGTCACGGCATGTTCATCGTCCAACGCCTCTGCCTCGACTGGGGAGTTGTCCGCGCCCCCGGGGTCACCGGAAAAACCGTCTGGGCCGAGCTGGGCGCGCCCGCCTAGTCGCTGGGGCCTGTTACGGCCTGATTTCCTTCGCAGTTCCGAGCACGCCGGATCGTCTTCGATCCGGCGTGCTCTTTGTCTTCCCTCCGCAGGACCCCGGGCGTACCTTGAGCCACCCGCATCTGATGAACCGTCAGTAACCGTCGGTCTGAAGGGATCTCGAGGTGTCGTACCGGACGTACCAGAAACGAACCGCCGCGTTCGCGCTCAGCGCGGCACTGGCGGGCTCGGCGGTGCTGATGGCCGCCCCCGCAGCGCAGGCCACGGTCCAAGACGTCAACTACAAGTGCAAGACGCCGATCGGGGACAAGAGCGCCGTCTCCCCGATCGACATGAAGAGCGTCAAGAGCGGCAGCGGCTACAAGATCACGATGTCCTTCCAGAAGGGCGTCTCCTCCAGCCCGGTCGAGCTGGGCAAGGGCGCGATGAACCCCAGCGCGGTCATCAAGCTGGGCGGCGCGGACAGCGGCTCCGTCCCGGTGTCCGGGCCGCCGAACTCCGAGGCGATCCCCGCCAACACCCCGATCAAGATCAGTGACCTGTCGGGGACGTACACGCCGAAGAAGAGCGGCAAGGTGACGTTCACGGCCGGCGTCCTGACCATCAAGGCGCTCGGCACGACGACCACGTGCACGCCCGGCAACAACCCGAAGCCGTCCCTGGAGCTGGACGTGAAGGCCGCGGGCGGCGGCGGTGGCGGCGGCTCGACCGGCGGCTCCGGCTCCTCGGGTTCCTCGGACTCCGCGCCCTCCGGCGGCGACCAGCTCCCGCAGACCGGCCCGCAGGACTCGGCGATCGCGCTGGGCACGCTGGGCGGAACGGTCCTGCTGGCCGGTGCCGCGGGCGCCTTGTGGCTGACCCGCAGGAACCAGTCGGCGCGGTAGATGGCGCCCTGTAAGGGGCGCGGGGAACTGCGCGGGCGACCACGCACGACCCGCACCCGCAGGAAGATCCGCGGCCTGTGCGGCGCAGGGGCGACGGGCGCGGCCCTGGCCGCGCTCGTGCTGCTGTCACCGGCGGCCACGGCGGCCCCGCAGGCATGGACGATCGCCCCGTCCGCGGGCGGCGGGTCACGGCCCGCCGCCCAGGACGGGCGCCCGTACATCTACGCGGAGGGCACCCCCGGCACCGTCCTGGAGGACAAGGTGGCCGTCACGAACCCGACCGCCGGGTCCCTGCGGATCGCGCTGCGCGCCGCCGACGCCGACAACAGGGCCGACGGCGCCCTCGACGTCCGGACCCGGGCGAAGGACACCGGGGCCTGGATCAGATTCGCCGAGAAGTCCGTACGGATCCCGGCCCGCACCCGCGCCGAGATCCCGTTCACGGTCACCGTCCCGGCGGGCGCGACACCGGGCGACCACCCGGGCGCGATCCTGGCCAGCGGCGGCGGCCGCACGTCCGGGGTCAGCGTGCACCTGCGGGTCAGCGGCCCCACCCTCTCGGCGCTCACCGTCGAGGACGTCCGGATCGTCGGCGGGGACCGGATCGCGTACGACGTCGTGAACCGCGGCAACACGACACTCACCCCCCGCCTCGCCGTCCAGGCCGACGGGATCTTCGGCAGCGTCCTCGACAAGGGGCCGCGCACCCTGCCGGTGGAGCTGCTGCCCGGCCGCCGGGTCAGTCTCACCGAACCCTGGCACGGCGCCCCCTCGCTCGACGCGGTCGACGTGAAGGTGACGGTCACGGCGGGCGGCGGCGCCAAGGACTCCGCGACGGCCACGGCCCGGTTCGTGCCCTGGGCGCCGCTCGGCGGGGCCCTCGCCGTGCTCGCGGGCGCGGCCTGCGCCGCCTACTGGGCCCTGCGCCGTCGACGGCGACAGGACACCGGCAACCTAAGGAGTGCGCCATGACTCGCCGCAGCGCGCCGGCCACGCGGCTGCTGACCGTTCTCGCCCTCGTGGCCGCGCTCCTCGCGGGCACGGCACCGTGGGCCACCGCCGCGGACAAGCCCACCGTCACCCTCTCCAGGACCCAGGCGGGCACCGGCGGATCGATCACCGTCAAGGGCTCCGGCTGGCGGCCGAGGACCCTGCTGATGATGCTGATCTGCGGGCAGTCCAGCCCGTCGCGCGGTGTCATCGGCGGCACCAACTCCTGTGCCAACGCCGACGGCCTGGCCGTCACCAGCGACGCCGACGGGGCGTTCAGCAAGCGGCTCCCGGTCGCCGAACCGCCCAGGCCCTGCCCGTGCGTCGTCCACGTGGCGACCGTGACCGGCGCCGAGAAGGCGCAGGCGGACGCCGAGTTCAAGGTCGCGGGCCACCCGGTGAAGGCGCTGCCCGCCGAGTCCGGCGACGGACAGCTGTCCATGGTCACCGACACCCGCCTCGACGGATCGAGCGGCGTCCTCACCTGGTTCGGCGCCCCGCCCGCGCGGACGTTCACCTTCACCGTGGGCAACGTCGGCTCGACCCCGGTCAAGGACCCGGTCTTCCAGGTCGGCACCTCCCACGGGGTGTTCGCGCCGCAGTGGGAGGAACAGCAGTGGCGCGGCACGATCCGGCCCGGCCGCAAGGCGCGGATCGAGCTGCCCGTCGAGCTGACGGCCGGCGCCCACGGCAGCTATCTGGTGTCGCTGAAGTACGGCGGGAAGGTGCTGGCCGAACAGCCCTGGGGCGTGGGCCGCCCCTGGGGCGTCACGCTCTTCTGGATCCTGCTGTGCGTCGTCGTGCCCGCCGCCGTCTTCCGCATCGGCATGGCCGTCGTGGACCGGCTGCGCCCGCGCGACCGGCCCTTCCAGGGACGGCACCGCGGCTCCCAGCGCCTGGCCGAACTCACCGTGAGAATGCCCCGGTTGAGGGGTGCGCGGCAGGACGCGAACACCCCGGCCCCCGCCCCGCGTACGGCCGCGGACGCCGCCACCACGACCACCCTGCCCTGGTTCACCCCGGACACCGGTCCCGGCGTGCCCGCGGCCGGACAGCTCTCCGCACCGCCCGACAACAGCCAGACGACGAAAGGAACCACGTGAGCAGGCAACGGAGAGCCGGTGCGGCCGGCTGCGCCCTGATCCTGTCCGGTGCGGGGCTGTGGCTGGCCGCCGCGCCGGCGCACGCGGCCGAGTCCAGCTTCAAGACGGAGTGCATCCCGCCCTCCATCTCGGGGCTGCCGCCGGTCGAGGGCACCACGGTCGCCGACATCACGGCCCCCGCGACCGCGAAGGTCGGCGACGAGATCGACGTGGTCTGGAAGACGACCCAGGCCGCCTCGAAGAACCCCGACGTGCTCGACCTCGACGCCAACACCGTCCAGCCGACGGGCACGGTGAAGGTGGGCGGCGCGCAGACCGGTGACCTGAAGCTCACCGGCGCCCGGGAGAACCCGGCGATCAAGAAGAACAGCCCGATGGTGCTGTCCGACATGAAGGGCAAGCTGAAACTGACCAAGGCCGGGGACGTGACGCTGACCCCGGACGCGTACACCATCAACGTCAACAAGCCGATCTCCACGGACACCAAGTGCACGCCGAAGGAGACGGTCAAGCCCGCCGTGACCATCAAGGTGACGGACGGCGGCGGCGCGACCACCGGCGGGACCTCCACCGGCGGCACCACCAGCGGGACGACCGCCGGCACCACCGGCGGGAGCACGACGGGCGGGTCGACCACGAGCGGCACCTCGGCCGGCTCCACCGCCGGCGGGTCCGACTCCGGGGGCGCCACGACCGGTGGCGGCGGCGGTGGCGGCCAGACCGACTTCACCGGCAAGGAAGTCCAGATCCCGTACGCCTGCAAGACCCCCATCGGCGACAAGAACGCCACGTCCCCGGTGCAGATCAACGCCAAGAAGGACGGCGGGAACTACGCCCTGACGGTGAAGTTCAAGAAGTCGGTCATGGACAGCCCCGCCGACATCCCGGCCGACTCGGTCAAGCCGTCGATGGCGGTCAAGCTGGGCGGCGCCGACAAGGGCACCGTCGCCGTCGAGGGCCCGACCAACAAGGAGCCCATCAAGTCCGGCGACCCGATGACGATCCCGGACCTGACCGGCACCTACAAGCCGGGCGCCGACGGCAAGTCGACCCTGTCGCCGGGCGTCCTCACGGTGAAGGCGCTGGGCACGACGACCACCTGCACGCCGACCAAGACGGAGGTCTCCCTGGAGATCGACACCACGGCGGTGGAGGGCGGCGCGTCCGGCGGTTCCACGGGCGGTTCGGCCGGCGGCTCCACCACGGGCGGCTCGGACGCCACCGGCGGCGGCCTCGCCGAGACGGGCGCCTCGAACGACGGCGCCCTGCGCGCCCTCGGCCTGGTGGCCGGCACGGTGATCCTGCTGGGCGGGGCGGTGTTCACGTTCCTGCCCAAGCGGCGGGCGGCCAGGACCCGCTGACGCGACAGGGCCGCCGCACCGGACGATCGGTGCGGCGGCCCTGTCACGACGGCCGGGCGGGGTGCGTCAGTTGACGCTGCCCATGAGCTCCTTGACCTTCTTGCGGTTCAGCCAGAAGCCGACACCGGCGAGGATCGCGATGGCGGCCTCGGCCGTGACCGCGCCGGTGGTGTTCAGGTTGACGCCGGCCGTCGAGAGCAGACCCGTGACGGAGTCGCCCGCGGTGACCGCGAGGAACCAGACACCCATCATCTGGGAGCTGTACTTGGCCGGGGCCATCTTCGTGGTGACCGAGAGGCCGACCGGGGAGAGGCACAGCTCACCGACGGTCTGGATGAAGTAGATCGCCACGAGCCACATCGGCGAGACGCGGCCGCCGTTGTTGGCGGTGTCGATCAGCGGCATCAGGAAGACGGCGAAGGAGATGCCGATCAGCGCCAGCGACGACGCGAACTTCACGGCCGTGCTCGGCTCCTTGCCGCGCTTGTTGAGCGCGATCCAGATCGAGGCGACCACAGGGGCCAGCGCCATGATGAAGATCGGGTTCAGCGACTGGTACCAGGACGTCGGGAAGTGGAAGCCGAGCAGCTGGTTCGTCGTCGAGCTCTCGCCGAAGATCGACAGGGTCGAGCCGTTCTGGTCGTAGATCATCCAGAAGATGGCGGCGACCACGAAGAACCAGATGTAGCCGGAGAGCTTGGACTGCTCCTCGCCCGACAGCTCCTTGTCGCGCTTCATCCGGGTCAGGACCGCGACCGGGATGATCAGGCCGATCAGGGTGAGCGGGACCAGGATCCAGTTCAGCGTGTAGTGGCCGGTGGCGACGACGATCACGTAGAAGACCGCGGCGACGACGGCCCAGATCAGGCTCTGCCGGAGCGTCTTCGCCTTCTCCTGCGCGGTGGCCGGCTTGACGACGAGGTCGCTCTCCGCGCTCAGGTGGCGGCTGCCCAGCATGAACTGGGCCAGGCCCAGCGCCATGCCGATCGCGGCGAGCGCGAAGCCGAAGTGCCAGTTGACGTTCTCGCCGACCGTGCCGATCGTCAGCGGCGCGAGGAAGGCACCGAGGTTGATGCCCACGTAGAAGACCGTGAAGCCACTGTCGCGGCGCGGGTCCTCGGGGCCCTTGTAGAGGTGGCCGACCATCGTGGAGATGTTGGCCTTGAGCAGACCCGAACCGATCGCGACGAGCCCGAGGCCCGCGAAGAAGGAGCCCGAGCTGGGCAGGGCCAGCGTGATGTGGCCGAGGATCACGACCGCGGCACCGATGGCCACCGTCTTGCGGGGGCCCCAGAAGCGGTCCGCCACCCAGCCGCCGGGCATGGCGAGCAGGTAGACCAGCGACAGGTAGACCGAGTAGATCGCCGTCGCCGTGGCCGCGTTCATGTGCAGACCGCTCGGGGCGATCAGGTACAGCGGGAGAAGGGCCCTCATGCCGTAGAAGCTGAAACGCTCCCACATCTCGGTCATGAAGAGAGTGGCCAGTCCGCGGGGGTGGCCGAAGAAGGTCTTCTCAGAGCCAGGGGTACTGGCCGAGTCCTTCGTCAGGCTGGACGCCATGGTCGATCCTCGTGGGGTGTCGGGACGCGCCGCGCAGAGCGAGTACGCGCCCGGTGGGGGGCGGCCGGCACCGGAGTCCTACCGTCCTCCCCACGCCCGGGGGGGATGTGCCCGACGAGAGTTCGTACGGGACGAGGTACGGCGGACCCGAGATCCACACCTCGCGCGCTTCGTTACGCGCGGGGCCCGGCCACAGGTCATTCCTTTCAACGCTGACAGCAGTCAGCTCACACATGAAAGGGACCTTCGGTGCGCAGTACGCTCCAAAGGTCCCCCAGTAGTGCATCAGGCGTTCGGTCACCATACGACACGACAGTGCGGCATATGGAAGGACTTGAGAGATGGATCACAGGTCCTCGTGGAACCGGCGCGCTGATTCAAAGGCGTTCTTCAGGATCGCACCCCACAGCCGCAGGACGCGAACCCGGAGGTAGAGGTTCCGTTTCGGTCGGGCGCGGCGCGGAGGGCCGCACTCGCCGATCACCCCACAGCCGTCGTCCGGCGCGGACTACCATCACTCCATGACTCGTGTACTGCTCGCCGAGGACGACGCGTCCATCTCGGAGCCGCTGGCCCGCGCCCTGCGCCGGGAGGGGTACGAGGTGGAAGTGCGCGAGGACGGACCCACCGCCGTCGACGCCGGACTGCAGGGCAGCATCGACCTCGTCGTGCTCGACCTGGGCCTGCCCGGAATGGACGGCCTCGAAGTCGCCCGCCGGCTGCGCGCCGAGGGGCACACGGTGCCGATCCTGATCCTCACCGCGCGCGCCGACGAGGTCGACACCGTGGTCGGTCTCGACGCCGGCGCCGACGACTACGTCACCAAGCCGTTCCGCCTCGCCGAGCTGCTCGCCCGGGTCCGGGCCCTGCTGCGGCGCGGCTCCGCCGAGCCCAAGGAGGCGCCGGCCACGCACGGCGTGCGGATCGACGTCGAGTCGCACCGCGCCTGGATGGGCGACGAGGAACTCCAGCTCACGGCCAAGGAGTTCGACCTGCTGCGGGTGCTCGTGCGCGACGCGGGCCGGGTCGTCACCCGCGACCAGCTGATGCGGGAGGTGTGGGACACCACCTGGTGGTCCTCCACCAAGACGCTGGACATGCACATCTCGTGGCTCAGGAAGAAGCTGGGCGACGACGCGGCCAATCCCCGGTACATCGCCACGGTGCGCGGGGTCGGGTTCCGCTTCGAGAAGAGCTGACGCCTCTCGTCCGCGGGGTGCGGGGCGGCGCCCCGGGACGGTGACCTCGGCGCAGGGTCCTTATCCGGGACACTGAGAGCATGCGCCGCCGACTCATCAACTCCACCCTCGCCGTCGTCCTGGTCGTGATCGCCGTCTTCGGGGTCTCCCTCGTCATCGTGGAGACCCGGACCATCAGCAACAGCGCCCAGGACCGCGTCGAGTCGGAGGCGGTGCGGCTCGCCTCCATCGTGGACAGCCGGCTGCTCAGCGGCGAGCAGGTCAACGGCGGCATCCTCGCCGACCAGGTGGCCATCGAGGAGCGCTACGCGGTCGTCGACATCCCGGGCCGCGGCCCCATCGAGCTCGGCAGCAAACCCGAGGGCGACGTCATCACGTACACCGCCGAGGGCGAGCGGGGCGAGAAGGTCACCGTCGAGGAACCCCGCTCGGCCGTGACCCGCGAGGTCGGCCGGACCCTGCTGATCATCGCGGGCGTGGCGCTGCTCGCGGTCGTCGCCGCCGTGCTCCTCGCCGTACGCCAGGCCAACCGGCTCGCCTCCCCGCTCACCGACCTCGCCTCCACCGCGGAGCGCCTCGGCTCCGGCGACCCGCGCCCGCGCCACAAGCGCTACGGCGTGCCCGAGCTGGACCGCGTCGCCGACGTCCTGGACGGCTCCGCCGAGCGCATCGCCCGCATGCTGACCGCCGAGCGGCGCCTGGCCGCCGACGCCTCGCACCAGCTGCGCACGCCCCTCACGGCGCTCTCGATGCGCCTGGAGGAGATCACCATGACCGAGGACCTGGCGGAGGTGAAGGAGGAGGCGACGATCGCCCTCGCCCAGGTCGAGCGGCTCACCGACGTCGTGGAGCGGCTCCTCACCAACTCCCGGGACCCGCGCACCGGTTCGGCCGTCAGCTTCGACCTGGACGAGGTGATCAAGCAGCAGCTGGAGGAGTGGCGCCCGGCCTACCGCAGCGCGGGCCGCGCCATCGTCTCCTCCGGCAAGCGGCATCTGACGGCCGTCGGCACGCCGGGCGCGGTCGCCCAGGTCCTCGCCGCGCTGATCGAGAACTCGCTGATGCACGGCGGCGGCACCGTCGCCCTGCGCACCCGCGTCACCGGCAACCAGGCAGTGATCGAGGTCACGGACGAGGGCCCCGGCGTCCCGTCCGAGCTGGGTTCGCGGATCTTCGAGCGGACGATCAGCGGCCGGAACTCGACGGGCATCGGCCTCGCCGTCGCCCGCGATCTGGCCGAGGCGGACGGCGGACGGCTCGAGATGCTCCAGGCGAGCCCGCCCGTCTTCGGCCTGTTCCTGTCGCGCACGCCGCTGAAGAAGGCCACGGACGGCACGGACCCCGAGACGATCAGGTAGACGATCCGGCGGCGGTCACTTCACGCGCTGCACGGGCTCCGCGGCCGACGCGTCGAGGAACGATTCCGCGCGGGCGACGGCCTCGCGGGCGGGCAGCGCCTTGAAGACCCAGGTCCGGTACGACCAGAAGCGGAACAGGGTCGCCAGGCCCATCCCGAGGAACTTGAAGACGTTGCTCTGCAGCGGGCCGTCCCAGCCGAAGCCGTACGTCGCCGCGTACAGGACCCCGTTCTCGATCACCAGGCCGACCACGCTGAACAGCAGGAACAGCGTGAGTTCCTTGGCGCGGCCGCTCTTGTCGCGGTCGCGGTAGGTGAAGTAGCGGAACCCCACGTAGTTGAAGGCGATGGCGACGACCGTCGCGATCACGCTGGCCCGCACGACCTGCAGGTCCGTGCCGTGCCGCATCAGGTTGAAGACCGCGAAGTTCACGAGGACGCCCAGGGCGCCGACGACGCCGAACTTGGCGATCTCGCGGGCCAGGGCCGCGAAGCGCAGCCGCAGGGCGCCGACGCGGGTCGGAGCGCCGCTCGCCGTACCGGATCGTCGGCCGGTGGTCGCCTTCATAGTGGTCGCCTCAGCCCCCGTCGTCCCCGTCGTGTGGTCGCGCGGCCCCCGTGAGGACCGACCCAGCCATGCTAACCACGCGCCCCCGCGGACGCCCGTGGACGGCGTACATGGAGGTTCGTACAGGAAGAGGGCCGTACGTGTACCGGTCATATGGCCGATACTCTGGGGGTGTGACGTTCCCGGTGGTAGGCATGGTCGGCGGGGGCCAGCTCGCTCGTATGACACACGAGGCGGGCATCCCGCTCGGCATCAGATTCAAGCTCCTCAGTGACACTCCGCAGGATTCCGCGGCGCAGGTCGTCGGCGATGTCGTCGTCGGCGACTACCGCGACCTGGACACGCTGCGCGACTTCGCGCGCGGCTGCGACGTGATCACCTTCGACCACGAACACGTACCGACCGAGCACCTGCGGGCCCTGGAGGCGGACGGCATCCCCGTGCGCCCGGGGCCCGACGCGCTGCTGTACGCCCAGGACAAGGGCGAGATGCGCGCGAAGCTCAGCTCGCTCGGTGTGCCGTGCCCGCGCCACCGGATCGTGACCGATCCGGCCGACGCGGTCGCGTTCGCCGAGGAGGGCGACGGTTTCCCCGTCATCCTCAAGACGGTGCGCGGCGGCTACGACGGCAAGGGCGTGTGGTTCGTGCGCTCCGCGGCGGACGCCGCGGAACCCTTCAAGGCCGGCGTGCCGGTCCTGGCGGAGGAGAAGGTCGACTTCGTCCGCGAGCTGGCGGCGAACGTCGTCCGCTCGCCGCACGGCCAGGCCGTCGCCTACCCCGTGGTCGAGTCCCAGCAGGTCGACGGCGTGTGCGACACGGTGATCGCCCCGGCGCCCGGCCTCTCCGAGTCCCTGGCGGGCGAGGCGCAGGAGCTCGCGCTGCGCGTCGCCCAGGAGCTCGGTGTCGTCGGCCACCTCGCCGTCGAGCTCTTCGAGACCCGCGACGGGCGGATTCTGGTCAACGAGCTGGCGATGCGACCGCACAACTCCGGCCACTGGACCCAGGACGGCGCGGTCACCTCGCAGTTCGCCAACCACGTCCGCGCCGTGCTCGATCTGCCGCTGGGGGACCCCCGGCCGCGCGCCCCGTGGACCGTGATGTGCAACGTCCTGGGCGGCGACTTCCCGGACATGTACAGCGCGTACCTGCACTGCATGGCCCGCGACCCGCAGCTGAAGATCCACATGTACGGCAAGGACGTGAAGCCCGGCCGCAAGGTCGGTCACGTCAACACCTACGGCGAGGACCTGGACGAGGTGCTGGAGCGCGCCCGTCACGCAGCCGGATACCTGAGAGGCACGATCACCGAATGAGTCCTGTGAGCCCCGTAGTCGGCATCGTCATGGGGTCCGACTCCGACTGGCCCGTCATGGAGGCCGCGGCGAAGGCCCTCGACGAGTTCGAGATCCCGTACGAGGTCGACGTCGTCTCCGCGCACCGGATGCCGCACGAGATGATCTCCTACGGCGAGCACGCCGCCGGGCGTGGCCTGAAGGCCATCATCGCGGGCGCCGGCGGCGCCGCCCATCTGCCCGGGATGCTCGCGTCGGTGACGCCGCTGCCGGTCATCGGTGTCCCGGTGCCCCTGAAGTACCTCGACGGCATGGACTCGCTGCTCTCCATCGTGCAGATGCCCGCCGGCGTCCCCGTCGCCACCGTCTCGGTCGGCGGCGCGCGCAACGCCGGACTGCTCGCCGCGCGCATGCTCGCCGCCCACGACGAGGAACTCCTCGGCCGGATGCGGGAGTTCCAGCAGGAGCTGAACGACCAGGCCACCGAGAAGGGCAAGCGGCTGCGCACCAAGGTCGAGGGCGCCGGCTCCGGTTTCGGCTTCGGCAAGTGAGCGGGGAAGTGAGCGACATGACGGACGCGTTGCAGCAGGCCCGGGCGATACTCGCCGAGTTCCCCGTCGTCGACGGGCACAACGACCTGCCCTGGGCGCTGCGCGAGCAGGTCACGTACGACATCGACGCGCGGGACATCGCCGCCGACCAGAGCGCCCACCTGCACACCGACCTGGCCCGGCTGCGGTCCGGCGGCGTCGGCGCGCAGTTCTGGTCCGTGTACGTACGCACCGACCTGACCGGGGACGCGGCGGTCAGCGCCACCCTCGAACAGATCGACTGCGTCGACCAGTTGATCGCGCGGTACCCGGGCGACCTGCGGGCCGCCCTGACCGCCGCCGACATGGAGGCCGCCCGCGCCGAGGGGCGGATCGCGTCGCTGAAGGGCGCCGAGGGCGGCCACTCGATCAACAACTCGCTGGCCACGCTGCGCTCGCTGTACGCGCTCGGCGTGCGCTACATGACGCTCACCCACAACGACAACATCGCGTGGGCGGACTCGGCGACGGACGAGCCGGGCGTCGGCGGTCTGTCGGCGTTCGGCCGCGAGGTCGTCCGCGAGATGAACCGCGAGGGCATGCTCGTCGACCTGTCGCACGTCGCCGCGACGACGATGCGCGCGGCCCTCGACACGACCGAGGCGCCGGTGATCTTCTCGCACTCGTCGTCCCGCGCCGTGTGCGACCACCCGCGCAACATCCCGGACGACGTGCTGGAGCGGCTCCCCGCCAACGGGGGAGTGGCGATGGTGACGTTCGTGCCGAAGTTCGTCCTGCAGGCCGCGGTCGACTGGACGGCAGCCGCCGACGAGAACCTGCGCGCGCACGGCTTCCACCACCTGGACACCTCGCCCGAGGCGATGAAGCTGCACCGCGCCTTCGAGGAGGCCACGCCGCGCCCCGTCGCCACGGCCTCGACGGTCGCCGACCACCTCGACCACATGCGCGAGGTCGCCGGCGTCGACCACATCGGCATCGGCGGCGACTACGACGGCACGGCGTTCACCCCGGACGGCCTCGACGACGTCTCCGGCTATCCGAACCTGATCGCCGAGCTCATCGGCCGCGGCTGGTCCCGCGCCGACCTCGCGAAGCTGACCTGGCGCAACGCGGTGCGGGTGCTCGGCGACGCGGAGTCGGTCGCCCGGGACCTCCAGGCCCGGCGCGGTCCGTCGAACGCGACGCTGGAGCAGCTGGACGGCTGAGAGTCCGCACCACGGCGGACAGCTGAAGGGGCGCCCTGCAGGGCGCCCCTTTCGCGTTCCTCCGCGCCCCGGCGGCCCGGTGGTCCCCCGATCGGCGCACCGTTCCCCCGAACGGAGCCGCCCACCGCGTAGCCGCTCCGCGCCCGTGCCACGGTGGTCCGAACGCTTGTCCCCACATTTTGGCCGGAGCAGTGCCATGGCAGACCTGCAGGATCAACTGAACGCCCCGACGGAAGCGGGCGAGCTCGACCGGCCCGCCCCGCTCGCCGCGTCCCCCGCCTCCCCGACGCCCCCGGCGTCCCCGTCCCCCGAGTCGTCCCCCGAGTCGTCCCCCGAGTCCGACCCCGAGCCGACCGCGGCTCGCGACCTGCTGGCCCTGCACCCCGTCGCGGACGGCTACTGCGGTCTGCCCGGAACCCTGCGCGCGCTGCCCTACTACGACCTGGAACTCGGCGAGAGCTCCGTCGAGGCCGATCTGCCGCGGCTGCGCGCCGGCGGCACCGGGGCCCTGCTGTGGGCGCTGCACGTCAGCACCGACCGGCCGGTCACCTCGGCGCTCGAACAGATCGACCTCGTCAACCACGTCGTCGCCCGCTACCCGGAAGGCCTGCGCCTGGCCCGCTCCGCCTCCGAGACGGCGGACGCCCGCTCGCACGGCCGCATCGCCGTGATCATCGGCCCGGCCCCGGCCGCCGCGGCGGGCGACTCGCTCGGCACCCTGCGCGCCCTGCACGGCCTGGGACTGCGCGCCCTCACGCTGAGCGGCGCGTCCTGGGCGTCCGAGGACGGGCTGACCCCGTTCGGCGAGGAGATCGTCCGGGAGCTGAACCGGCTCGGCATGCTCGTCGACCTGACCGGCGCCTCCGAGGCCACGGCCGTCCGCGCCCTCGCCGTGTCCAAGGCCCCGACGATCCTCAGCCGCTCCGGCGCCCGCGCCCTCAACAGCCACCCGGACAACCTCTCCGACGAGCTGCTCGCCGCGCTCGGCGCGAGCAAGGGCCTGTGCCTGGTGCCCTGCTCGGCGGCCCGCACCGGACCCGCCCTGCGCGACGTGGCCGACCACCTCGACCACGTACGCCGCGTCGCGGGCCCCGAGTCGGTCGGGCTCTCCGGGATGTACGACACCGGGGACGCGCACCCGGAGGGACTCACCGACGCCGCCGGCTACCCGGCGCTGATCGCGGAACTCCTCGACCGCGGCTGGCCCGAGCCCGACCTCGCGCTGCTCACCTGGGGCAACGTCCAACGGGTGCTGCGCGGGGCCGAGTTCACCGCCCGGGCGGCCCGGCAGCGCCGGGGGCCCTCGACCGCGACGCCCTGACCGGCACGGGCTCTCAGCAGGCGCAGAGGCAGAACGGGTGCCCGGCCGGGTCCGCGTAGACCCGCCAGCCGCGGCCGCGGTCCTCGGCGTCGAGCACCGTCGCGCCGAGCGCCAGCACCTCCTTCTCCGCGACGTCCAGGTCCGGCACGGTCAGGTCGAGGTGGAACTGCTGCGAGGCGTCGGCCGCGGGCCAGGCCGGCGCCGCCAGGCCGGGTGCCTTCTGGAACGCCAGCGGGTGCCCGCCCGGCACCTCCAGATCGACCCAGTCGCCGTCGTCCCCGGTGACGGTGGCGCCGAGGACCGCCGCGTAGAAGTCCGCGAGCCTGCGCGGTTCGGGACAGTCCAGGACGACGACGCCGAGCTTCGCGATGGCCATGGCTCCTCCTTCAGTTACCCCTATACGGGCCCTATCGGTAATGCCGTTACCACATGGTCCCGTGCAAGGGGTAACGTCGCAACCATGAATGACCGTGCGCCCGCACCCGGCGGCCTGGCCCTGGTCGAGGCCCTCGTGAACACGCTGCTCGACATCACGACGGGCGAGGACGCGCTGGACACGGTGGAGGTCAGGGAACGCTTCGGTATCACGGCGGCCGGGGTCGACGCGGCGCGTGAGCTGCGCGAGTCGCTGCGCGCGGCGTGCCTGGCCCACGCGGGCCACCCGCCGCACCGGACGGTGACCCCGCTGAGCGAACTGCTCGCGCGCGCCCCGCTGCGCGTGGCGGTCGACGACCGGGACGGCTCGGCGTCCCTGGTCCCGCTGGACGGCGCGGCACTGGTCTCCCGCGTGGCGAGCGCCATCGCCGAGGCCCGGGCCGACGGCACCTGGCCCCGCCTCAAGGCCTGCGAGGCTCCCGACTGCCACGGGGTGTTCTACGACCGCAGCCCGGCCGGCCGGGGCCGCTGGTGCGACATGCGGGTGTGCGGCGCCCGGGCCAAGATGCGCCGCTACCGGGCGAAGTAGCGTCGCGTCAGGCGGACGGCCGGCCCATCGCCCGGTACGTCCAGCCGGCCTCCCGCCACAGCGAGGGGTCCAGCGCGTTGCGGCCGTCCAGGATGACCCGCTCCGCGGCGACGGCGCCGAGCTCCGCCGGGTCCAGCTCCCGGAACTCCCGCCACTCGGTGAGGTGCAGCACGACGTCCGCGCCCCGCACCGCGTCCAGCGCCGTGTCCGCGTACCCGAGCGTCGGGAAGAGCCGCCGCGCGTTCGCCATGCCCTTCGGGTCGTACACCGTCACCTGGCCGCCCTGCAGGTGGATCTGCCCGGCGACGTTCAGCGCGGGGGAGTCCCGTACGTCGTCGGAGTCCGGCTTGAACGCGGCGCCGAGCACGGCGACCCGCTTGCCCAGGAACGCCCCGCCGCCGAGCGCCTCGCGCGCCATCTCCACCATCGCGCCGCGCCGCCGCATGTTCACGGAGTCGATCTCGCGCAGGAAGGTCAGCGCCTGGTCGGCGCCCAGCTCGCCGGCGCGCGCCATGAACGCCCGGATGTCCTTCGGCAGACAGCCGCCGCCGAAGCCGATCCCGGCCCGCAGGAACTTGTGCCCGATCCGCTCGTCGTAGCCGATCGCCTCGGCCAGCTTCGCGACGTCGCCGCCGGCCGCCTCGCAGACCTCGGCCATGGCGTTGATGAAGGAGATCTTGGTGGCGAGGAAGGAGTTCGCCGCCGTCTTGACCAGCTCGGCGGTCGGGAAGTCGGTCACCACGAAGGGCGTGCCCTCCGCGACCGGCTTCGCGTACACGTCCCGCAGCAGCTTCTCGGCGCGCTCGCTGCCCACGCCGACCACGATCCGGTCGGGGTGCAGCGTGTCGTTCACGGCGAAGCCCTCGCGCAGGAACTCCGGGTTCCACGCCAGCTCCGTGCCCTCGGGCAGCAGTTCGGCCAGCCGCTCCGCCGAGCCGACCGGCACCGTCGACTTGCCGACGACGAGCGCGCCCGGCTTCAGGTGCGGGGCCAGCGAGGAGAAGGCGGCGTCCACGTAGCTCATGTCGCACGCGTACTCGCCGTGCTTCTGCGGCGTGTTCACGCACACGAAGTGCACGTCGCCGAAGGCCGCGGCCTCCGCGAAGTCCATCGTGAAGCGCAGCCGGCCGCTGGACCCCTCGATCCCCGCGACGTGCCGGCGCAGCAGCTCCTCGAGACCGGGCTCGTACATCGGGACCTCGCCCCGCGTGAGCATCTCGATCTTCTCGGGTACGACGTCCAGACCGAGCACCTCGAAGCCGAGCTCGGCCATGGCCGCGGCGTGCGTGGCGCCGAGGTAGCCGGTGCCGATCACGGTGATCTTGAGGGCCATAACGGGGGCTCCAGAGGTGTCGGTGCTGCGTGCGCTGACCGAGCATAGTCGGGGCATGCGCGGGCCCTTCAGCGGGCAACTTTCCCGTTGTCGCGTAACTCACGTATCCCTGGCGTGAGCAGAGATCTAAAATTTGGGTTACTTAACGGTAATTAGCATCGCTTGGAGCGTGAGACACCTTGGCCGGATCGGCTTCCACCCCGGAGTTCGACCTGTACCGCCCGTCCGAGGAGCACGACATGCTCCGGGAGACCATCCGCGCGCTGGCCGAGGCGAAGATCGCCCCCTTCGCCGCCGCGGTGGACGAGGAAGCCCGTTTCCCGCAGGAGGCCCTGGACGCCCTCGTCGCCTCCGACCTGCACGCGGTGCACGTACCGGAGGAGTACGGCGGCGCGGGCGCCGACGCCCTCGCCACGGTCATCGTGATCGAGGAAGTGGCGCGCGCCTGTGTCTCCTCGTCCCTGATCCCGGCCGTGAACAAGCTGGGCTCGCTGCCCGTCATCCTCTCCGGCTCCGAGGAGCTGAAGAAGAAGTACCTGGGCCCGCTCGCCAAGGGCGACGGCATGTTCTCGTACTGCCTCTCCGAGCCGGACGCCGGTTCGGACGCGGCCGGCATGAAGACCCGCGCGGTGCGTGACGGCGACACCTGGGTCCTCAACGGCGTGAAGCGCTGGATCACGAACGCGGGCGTCTCCGAGTACTACACGGTCATGGCGGTCACCGACCCCGACAAGCGCTCGAAGGGCATCTCCGCCTTCGTCGTCGAGAAGTCCGACGAGGGCGTCTCCTTCGGCGCCCCGGAGAAGAAGCTCGGCATCAAGGGCTCGCCGACCCGCGAGGTCTACCTCGACAACGTCCGCATCCCCGCCGACCGCATGATCGGCGCCGAGGGCACCGGCTTCGCCACCGCGATGAAGACCCTCGACCACACCCGCATCACGATCGCCGCGCAGGCGCTCGGTGTCGCCCAGGGCGCCCTCGACTACGCCAAGGGCTACGTCCAGGAGCGCAAGCAGTTCGGCAAGCCGATCGCCGACTTCCAGGGCATCCAGTTCATGCTCGCCGACATGGCGATGAAGATCGAGGCCGCCCGCCAGCTCACGTACGCGGCCGCCGCCAAGTCGGAGCGCGGCGACAAGGACCTCACCTTCCAGGGCGCCGCCGCCAAGTGCTTCGCCTCGGACGTGGCCATGGAGGTCACCACGGACGCCGTCCAGCTGCTCGGCGGCTACGGCTACACCCGTGACTACCCGGTCGAGCGCATGATGCGCGACGCCAAGATCACGCAGATTTATGAAGGCACGAACCAGGTCCAGCGGATCGTTATGGCAAGGAACCTTCCGTAGCCGAACCCTCCGAGCGAGTACGCACGCCCCCGCCCATGCCGGCTGGGGCGTGCGTGCGTGTGGGGCGGACGGCGCCCCTGGGGAACCTGACACGGCACCTCGTACGTCCTTGTCCGTGGACAGCGGAAGACGCCACGGAGGGGGAAGCGGCGTGGAGCAGTCGAGGTCGGCGCTCGCCGAACAGATCACGGAGCGCAGAAGAGGCGTCGGCGACCCGCGCGCACTGGTCGGTGAGATGAGGCGCGCGGTCCTGTTGGTGCCGGTGTCCGGCGGCGGACTCTGGTCGGCGCGATCGGGCGGGGTGCGGTGGGTGTGCGGGTTCACTGACGAGGCGGCGCTCGCCCGGTTCGCAGAGCTGCGCACAGGTCCCGATCACCCCATGGACTACGCGGCGCTGCTCGGCGCGCGCATCGTGGACGAGGTCGTTCCCTCCCTGGGCGAACCCGCGGGCCTCGCCGTCGACATCGCGACCGAGGACGGATCGATGTTCTTCCCGCCGGTCGTCGGCATCGTTCCGGACAGCGCCGCCGTCGACGCCGCCGAGCGGCAGGGGGGACACGGTCATGGGCGGTGAAGCAGCCGACCTGCACTTCGGCAAGGAGGCGGTCGCCAAGTTCACCCAGGGCGTCGGCGCGACCATCGATCAGCTCGGCGAGCTGGGCGGGGCCACCGGCTCGGTCATGGGCAAGGGCTTCTCGGAACTGTCGACGACGGGCATGGAGACCGGACACCACGGTCTCTCCGTGGACTTCGAGGACTTCTGCGAGCGCTGGGAATGGGGTGTGCGGGCCCTGGTGCACGACGCCAGTGAGCTCGCGAACCGCCTCGGTCTGGCCGCGGGCACCCAGTGGGAGCACGACCAGTACGTCCAGGGCGCGCTGAAGGTGGGCGTCAACTCCGTGATGGGCGGCAGCCCGTACGCCAGCGAGGAGGAGATCGCCCGGCAGGACTGGGGCGAGGTGTTCACGCCCGATGCCCTGGACCCGGACTGGAGCGCCGAGTCGTGGGACCGGGCCGGTGAGGAGATGGGGCAGACCTGGAAGGACACCGGTCGCACCGTTCTCACCGAGGGGCAGGGCGGCCGGCAGTCGGACGTGCTCAAGGGCGCGCTCGGCATATCCGACGATCAGTGGGACCGGGCGCTGGACGACACCTTCGGCCCGTCGCCGGAGGAACGCGCCCGACAGCAGAGTGAATCCGGGGGGAACTGACGGTGGGTTTCGGCGACATCATCAGCGACATCACACCGGATGTCGTCGAGGACGCGGTCGAGGACGGCGTCGAGTGGGTCGGCAACCGGGTCGAGGACGCCGGCAACTGGACCGCCGACAGGCTGGACGACGTCGGCTGGGAGTCCGGCGCGGACTGGGTGCGCGAGCAGTCCCGCTCGGTCGCCAACCGGATGGGCGCAGAGGTCGACGAGATGGACCTCGGCCAGACCGAGGACAAGACCAAGCTGATCTACGGCAGCCCCGACACGCTCCTCGACAGGGCCAGGCAACTACGCGGTTTCCAGAAGGCCTTCGACACCACGGGCGACGGCATCAAGGGCCTCTCGTCCGACGAGCTCAAGGGCGAGGCGGCCGAGGCGCTGCGCACCGCCGTGAGCAAGCAGCCCCCCAAGTGGTTCACCGGCGCCGACGCCTGCGAGAAGGCGGCCGGCGCCCTGGAGAACTTCGCCGGCACCGTCACCTGGGCCCAGGGCCGGGCCCAGACGGCGATCGACAAGTGGAAGGAGGGCACCAAGGCGTCCGAGGACGCCGCCGACGCCCACCGCAAGAAGGTCGACGACTTCAACAAGGCGGTCGACAAGTACAACGCGCAGCCCGCCGACAAGCGCGACCCGTCGAGCCTGCCGCCGCGCCCCGCCGCCACGTTCGACGACCCGGGCAAGAAGCTGATGCAGGACGCGCAGGACATCCTCGCCGAGGCGCGCAAGCAGCGGAACACCGCCGCGGAGACCGCGTCCACAGCGGTCCGCGCCGCCCGGGACCTCGCCCCGAAGAAGCCCTCCTACGGCGACCAGCTGCGCGACGGGGCCCAGGAGATGCAGATCGTGGGCGACCACGTCGGCGGCGGCATCATCAAGGGCACCGCGGGGCTGCTCAACTTCGTCCGCGGGCTCAACCCCACGGACCCGTACAACCTCACGCACCCGGCCGAGTACGTGACCAACCTCAACAGCCTGGCCGCAGGACTGGTGATCGCCGCCAACGACCCGGTGGGCACCGGCAAGCAGATGGTCACCGACTTCATGAAGGACCCCGCCGAGGGCGTCGGCCGGCTGATCCCCGATGCCGTGCTGACCGCCGCCACCGGCGGTGGCGGCGCCGCCGTCAAGGCCGCGCGCCTCGCGAAGGACGCGGCCGGCGCCGCGAAGGCCGCGCGCGTCGCGGACGACGTGGCGGACGCCGGGAAGGCCCGCCGGATCGTCGACGACGAACCGGAGGGCACCCACACCCGGCCGGACGGCGACCGCGAAAAGGGCGGCGACCCGGTCGACCTCGCCACCGGCCGGATGTTCCTGCCGCAGACCGACGTCACGCTGCCCGGCATCCTGCCGCTGGTGTTCACTCGTCGTACGGAGTCCGGCTGCGCGGTGGGCCGCTTCATGGGGCCCGCGTGGACGTCCACGGTCGACGAGCGGCTGGAGGTCGACGCGGTCGGTGTCCTCCATGTCACCGCCGAGGGCCTCCTGGTCGCGTACCCGCACCCGGTGCCCGGCGCGCCCACCCGGCCCGGCACCGGGACCACCCGTACCGAACTGGCCAGGGACGCCGACGGCGACTACACCCTCAGCGACCCCGACAGCGGACTGACCTTCCACTTCGACGCCCCCGCGGGCAGCGAACCGGGGGAGGACGGAACCGCCTGGCTGACCGCGATCAGCGAACGCAACGGCCACCGCGTCACCGTCGACCGGGACGAGGACGGCACGCCGAGCGCCCTCGTCGACTCGGCGGGCCGCCACCTGCGGCTGACCGTCACCGACGGCCTCCTCACCGCCCTGTCCCTGGCCGGCGCCGCCGCGGACGGCACGGACCTCCCCCTGATGAACTACGGCTACGAGGACGGCAACCTCACCACCGTCACCAAGCCGTCCGGCGCCGTCACCACCTTCGTCTACGACGACCGACGACGCGTCACCGCCTGGATCGACTCCAACAACAGCCGCTACGACTACGTCTACGACGACCATGACCGCGTCGTCTCCGAGGGCGGCGAGGCCGGCCACGTCCAGATCACCCTCGCCTACACCGACCCGGACCCGGAGACGGGCCACAGCACCACCACGCTCACCACCGCCGACGGACACGCGACCCGCTATGTGTACGGCCCCGGCCGCCGCCTGGTGACGCTCACCGATCCGCTGGGCCACACCACCCGGTACACGTACGACGCGCGCGGCCACCGGCGGACCCGCACCGACGCGCTGGGCCGTACCACCTCCTTCACGTACGACGAGGACGGCCGGATCGTCTCGGCCACCCGCCCCGACGGCAGCGAACTGCGCACCGTACGCGGCCCGTTCGGCCTGCCGGTGGAGGTCGTGCAGGCGGACGGCACCCGCACGGTCCACACGTACGACGAACGCGGCAACCGCACGACCACCACCGATCAGGCCCGCGCCACCACGCACCACACCTACGACCACGCCGGACGGCTCACCTCCGTCACCGACGCCCTCGGCGCCACCACGGCGGTGGTGTGCGACGCGGCCGGGCTGCCGATGGCGGTCACCGGACCCGCGGGCGACCTCACCCGCACGGAGCGCGACGCCCTCGGCCGTCCGGTGCGGATCACCGACCCGGTGGGCGGCGTCACGTCCTACGTGTGGGACGCCGACGGACAGCTCGCCCGCCGCACGGGACCCGACGGCGCCACCGAGTCATGGACGTACGACGGCGAGGGCAACTGCCTGACCCACACCGACGCGTCGGGCGGCGTCTCCCGGTTCGAGTACACCCACTTCGATCTGCCGCTGGCCCGCACCGGACCCGACGGCGTCCGCTACGAGTTCACGCACGACGCGCACCTCCACCTCACCCGCGTCACCAACCCGCAAGGGCTGACCTGGGACTACACGTACGACGCCGTCGGCAACATCGTCTCCGAGAGCGACTTCGACGGACGCACGCTCACCTACCGGATGGATGCCGAGGGCCACCTGGCCGCGCGCACCGACGCGCTCGGCGGCACCGTCGCCTTCGAGCGCGACGAGCTCGGCCAGGCGATCCGCAAGGACGTCGACGGCCGGACGACGAGGTACACCTACGACGGCGCGGGACGCCTCCTCGAAGCGGTCGGCCCGGACGGCGAACTGCGCTACCAGTACGACCGCCGCGGCCGGGTCAAGACGGAACTGGTCGACGGCCGCGCCATCGCCTACACCTACGACAAGCTGGGCCGCCGCACGAGCCGCACCACCCCGACCGGCCACGTCACCGGTTACGCCTACGACGCGGGTGGCAGGACCGAGCGGCTGACGACGGGCGGACGCCAGGTCGCCTTCACCCACGACGCCGCGGGACGGGAACTCACCCGCGTCCTCGGGGGAGCACTCACGCTCGCCTCCGCCTGGGACGAGGCCGGACGCCTTGCCGAGCAGCACATCACCGCAGGCGAACGCGCCGTCAACAGCCGCGCCTACTCCTACCGCGCCGACGGCCATCTGCTCGCGGTGGCGGACCGGCTGGCCGGCACCCGCACCTTCGACCTCGACCGGACCGGCCGGGTCACCGCCGTCCACGCCCGCGGCTGGACGGAGCGGTACGCCTACGACGAGGCGGGCAACCAGACCGAGGCGTCCTGGCCGTCGCGGCACCCGGGCAACGAGGCCACCGGAGAGCGCGTCTACACCGGCACCACGATCGCCCGGGCCGGAGCGGTGCGTTTCGAGCACGACGCGCTCGGCCGGATCACGCTCCGGCAGAAGACCCGCCTCTCCCGCAAGCCCGACACCTGGCGCTACACGTGGGACACCGAGAACCGCCTCACCGCCGTGACCACCCCCGACGGCACGCGGTGGCGCTACCGGTACGACCCTCTGGGACGTCGCACGGCCAAGCAGTGCCTGGCACCCGACGGCGAGCACGTCGTCGAGGAGACCAGGTTCACCTGGGACGGCCTCACCCTGTGCGAACAGACCAGCCACCAGCCGGACGGCCCGTCCGTGGTCGCCCTCACCTGGGACCACCAGGACGTCGTCCCGCTGGCCCAGACCGAGCGCATCCTCGACGCCGAGAACGGCCGGGCGGAGATCGACCGCCGGTTCTTCGCCATCGCCACGGACCTCGTCGGCACGCCCACCGAACTCATCGACGAGTCCGGCGACATCGCCTGGCGGTCCCGGTCCACCCTGTGGGGCACCACGGCCTGGGCCCGCGACAGCGGCGCGTACACGCCGCTGCGCTTCCCCGGCCAGTACTACGACCCCGAGACGGGCCTCCACTACAACTACTTCCGCCACTACGACCCCGAGACCGCCCGCTACACCTCGCCCGACCCCCTGGGCCTCGCTCCCGCGCCGAACCCGCTCGCGTACGTGGGCAATCCGCACGCCGGGTCCGACCCGCTGGGGCTCATGCCCAAGTACACGAAGGAGGAGAAGGCCGCCCAGGCCAGGGTGAAGGCCCACGAGACCGCGGAAGACGTCATCAAGCGGGCCGAGGACGGCAAGTTCAAGAAGAGCGGCGCCTACCACGGGGACACCCGGCACGGCTTCAGCGACGAACGGGTGCTGGAGATCCTCAAGAACCCCGACGCGGTGTACCACTCGACCGCGGGCAGTGGACGGCTGGTCTTCCGCCAGGGCGAGGACGTCGTGGTGACCGAAGGCGGCGGCGCCGGGGCGGGCAACGCCATCACGGCCTACGGACCTTCCGGGATCAAGGGTGAATCAGGGGCGAAGGCGCTCGGCGGCCTGCCCAGCGATCCCGGCAGCCCGATTACCCATGCCGACGTCGTGGAAGGCAGGATTCCGGCGAAGAACGGCTTCGTGGCTCCGGCCGAACAGATTCGATGAGGCGGCATTCACCGTGAAACTCACCTTCGACGACAACTGGACCGCGACGGTCACGGGGGAACCGCTGCCCATCACCCCGCGCTTCGACTTCGCGGGGCAGCGGGTGCGCGTCGCGACGTACGGGAGCGCCGAGGAGCAGGAGCGTTTCCAGCTGGACACCTTCGGCAGTCAGGACTGGCTCTGGGACGCGCCCGACGAGGCCAGGTTCGACCCGACGGACCGTCAACTGGTCGGTCTCCAGTTCCAGTTGCCGTACGAGATCGCCGGTGCCGAGGACTGCGCCCGTGTCCCGGACCTGCCCCTCGCCCGTCCGGGCGGCCTGCGTGCGGACGAGGCGCGGGATTTCCGCCTCGAGGCGGCGACCGAGCTCTGCCGCGCTCCGGGCGACAGGGTGCTGACCTGCCTGCGCGACCTCGACGTCCTCGACGAGCCGTTGGAGGCCCGCATCGGCGTCGCCCAGGACGTGGCGCTGCTCGTCCAGCACGGCACCGTCGTCGGCTGGAGCCTGACCGACCCGGTGCGGTACCTGACCAGCGGGTTCGCCGCCCCTGACTCGGCTCCCGCCGCCCAGTCCACTCGGCTGCTGTTCACCGAAAGCCTGGATCTGACCACCTCACCGCTGCTGGACGACGTGAGGCACCGGGACCCGTCGGCCGTGGAGCGGCTCCGGGCACTCCATCAGGCCCTGCGCGCTCAGCGTGAGGACCGCCGCCGGGCCGACGCCCTCCTCGCGCTCATCGGCGACCTGGCCGAGGACTACGGGAGCGGGTGACGCCCCCGGCCGTCAGCTGCCGGAGACGGTGACCTTCTCGTCGTTGTTGAACTGGTCGACGAGCTGCTTGACCTTGGTCTTGTCCCAGAGCAGGTTGCCGTTGACCGAGCCGTTCGTCGGCATGTTCATGGACTTGCCGTCACCGCCGGAGACGCTCTTCATCGCCAGGAACATCGAGCCCAGGTCCCACAGGCTCATGTCCTTGTCGACGACGAGCGAGTCCAGGCCGGCGCCCAGCGTCGGGTACAGCTTGAACGGGTTCATGACGGTCGACGGGGACGCCACCTTGTGGGCGAGCGCCGCGAGGAACGCCTGCTGGTTCTTGGTGCGCTGCAGGTCGGACGCGGCGAAGGCGTGCCGGGTACGGACGAAGGCGAGGGCCTGCTGGCCGTTCAGGGTCTGCTTGCCCGCCTTGAAGTCGGCCCCGGACCACTTGTCCTTGAAGCCTTCCTTCAGGTTCATCTCGACGCCGCCGACCGCGTCCACGATGCTCGCGAAGCCGCCGAAGCCGATCTCCGCGTAGTGGTCGATGTGCAGGCCCGTGTTGGCCTCGACGGTGCGCACGAGCAGCTCGGGGCCGTCCTCCGCGTACGCGGCGTTCAGCTTCACCTGGCGGCCCGTGCCCGGGTAGAGCTTGCCGGACTCGGCGCCCTTGAAGCTCGGGATCGTGACGTTCGAGTCACGCGGCAGCGAGACGAGGGTGTCCCCGTTGCCGCCGACGTGCAGGATCATCATCGTGTCCGTGCGCTTGCCCTCGGCGGAGCCCGTGTGCAGCTCCTTCTTCTGGGCGTCGGACATGCCCTCGCGGCTGTCGGTGCCGACGATCAGGTAGTTCGTGCCGTCGCCCGACTCCGGCCGGTCGATGACCTTGGACAGGTCCACGTCCCGGTTGAGCTTGGAGTCGGCCCAGAAGTACGTGGCGATGCTGGTCACCGCGACCACGCTGACCACGATGATCGCGGTCCACTTGATGCGCTTGCGCCAGTTCGGCGCCGGGCGCGCGGGGCGGCCGGTGGGCGGCCCGTAGTCGCCGCCCCCGCCTCCGCCCCCGCCGTTCCCGGCACGGCTGGGCTGGCCGTACACCTGGCCCGTGTTGTAGCCGCTGTCGTACCCGTTGTCGTACGAGCCCTGGCCGCGCTGGTCGCGGTACAGGTCGTCGTACCCGTCGTCGTACGCGGGCTGCTGCTGCGGGACGGGGCGCTGCACGTGCGGCATGACCCGCGCACCCTCGGGGCGCGCGCTGCCGCTGCCGCGGCCGTAGCCGCCGCGGCTGCCGCCGCTCTGCCTGTCGCTCCGCCCCTCGGGCCAGTCATTCATAAGTCCAGTGTGCCGTGCGCGGCTGTGTGCCTTACAAGAGTGGATGGGAAATCGGACCAGGGCTGTTGCAGAGCTGACACAATCGGCGCGCGCATATGGTGGGTGGCATGACAGACCTGGCCCACGGCACGGAGTCCGATATTCCGGGCAAGCCGACCGCTGCTTCCCGTACGACGTTGTCGCACATCATGACGCACAACGACACCAACCTCCTGGGGACGGTGCACGGTGGCGTGATCATGAAACTGGTGGACGACGCGGCGGGCGCCGTGGCCGGCCGGCACTCCGGCGGCCCGGCCGTGACGGCCTCCATGGACGAGATGGCGTTCCTGGAGCCGGTCCGCGTCGGCGACCTCGTCCACGTGAAGGCCCAGGTCAACTGGACCGGACGGACCTCGATGGAGGTCGGCGTGCGGGTCCTGGCCGAGCGCTGGAACGAGTCGACGCCCGCGCAGCAGGTGGGCTCCGCCTACCTGGTCTTCGCCGCGGTGGACTCTGACGGCAAGCCCCGCGCCGTGCCGCCGGTGCTGCCGGAGACCGACCGTGACCGGCGCCGCTACCAGGAGGCCCAGATCCGCCGCCAGCACCGGCTGGCGCGCCGCCGGGCCATCAAGGAGCTGAGGGCCCAGTCGGCCGCCGCATCAAGCCCCTCCGCATCGTCAAGCCCCTCCGGCGATTGAGGAGCGGGGTCCGGGGCGGAGCCCCGAGGCCCGCGCCTCTTTCAGGAGCACGCCACCTGATCCCCGGTGATCGCCCCGTACTCCCCCTGATACGCGTCCTCGGCCCGCACCGCCCGCACCCCCTTGTAATCCGCCCCGGCGAGCACCTTCAGCACGGCCCCCTGCCCCTTGACGGCCCTGAGCTGCGCCCCGGGCAGCGCCGTGGCCAGGGACTTCGCGGAGCGGTCCCAGCGCGGGTCGTACAGCACGACGGTCTGCTTCGCGGTCCGGCTGTCGGCGTTCACCGGCGCCCGCGTCGTCCGGAACCCGGTGCCCCGCAGCGCGGTGTCGACCTTCTTGCCGAGCCCCGCCGTCATCGTCCCGTTCTCCACCTGCACCCGGATCTGCTGCGGCGAGACACCGACGACGGTCGCCTTCTTCCGGGCATGGTGCGCGGCGAGCGGCTTGTCGTCGCGCAGCGCCTGGAACAGCTTCCCGGATTTCTTCGGGTCCCACTTCACGGTGGAGCCGATGCCCTTGACCGGATAGCTGATGTCCCCGATCGGCACGGTCGTGAACTCCGACGACGACGGCGTGAACGAGCGCATGGCCCGCGCCAGGTCGACCATCTCGTCCGTCCCGAACCCCTTGTCGGCCCGGACGGAGCTGAGCAGCGTCCGCGCCACGTTGCGGAACCTGACCGGGTTGAGCAGCACCCCGGACGACGTCGTCTTCGCGATCAGCGACGCCAGGAAACGCTGCTGGCGCTGCATCCGGCCGAGGTCACCGGCGCCGTCGGTGTGCCGGGCCCGTACGTACTGGAGCGCCTCGCCGCCGTCCAGCTGGTGCGTGCCGACGCCCAGGTCGAGCCCGGTGTACGAGTCCTTGAGCGGGCGGGCCGTGCAGATCTCGACGCCGCCCAGCACGTCGACCGTCTTCATGAAGCTGGTGAAGTCGACCTCCAGATAGTGGTCGATCTTCACGTGCGTCATGTTCTCGACCGTGCGGACGGTCAGCTGCGGGCCGCCCTCCGCGTACGCCGCGTTGATCTTGACCGGGTGCTCGTGGTGCTTGTCCCCGGTGGTCTGGTCGGTGTGCGGCGGCATCATGGCGTACGAGTCGCGGGGCAGGGAGACGACGGACGCGCGCTCGTGGTCGGCCGAGATGTGCACGATCATGATCGTGTCGGTGCAGTGGCAGGGCGCCCCGCCGAGCCGGTACTTCCGCCGCTCCTCGTCGCTGATCTTGTCGCGGCCGTCGGTGCCGACGAGCAGGACGTTCACGCCGTGTCCGGCGGCCGGGCGGTTCTTCATGTCCTTGAACGGGTCGATCCGGTCGATGCCGGTGTCGATGCCCGTGACGAGCGCGTGCCCGATCCCGGCCGCGGCGAGCACCGTGACGGAGAACGTCGTGGCCACCCGCATGGCCCACCGGGGCTTCTTCCTGCGCAGGGGTTCGCCCGGACGGCGGCCCTGCGCGGGCCGCGGGGGACGCTGCGGACGGGCGGGGGAGCGGGGCGGCGTGGGCACGTGGGGACACCTCCGCGAAGGCGGGCGTGGGACAGGGCCTGTCGTCTCCACAGGCCTTGGCACCGTAGGCCGATACGATCTCCCGACCGCGGTAGTGACTCGGGCGGCGCGCGCCGGTGTCCCCCATTAGCGGTAACGTGACGCCTGATGAACGCGAACTCCGACATGCAGCTTCCGGCCGTATCCGTGATCATGCCCGTCCTCAACGAGGAGCGGCATCTGCGGGAGGCCGTCGAGGCGATCCTGGCGCAGGAGTACGACGGCGAGATGGAGGTCGTGGTCGCTCTCGGCCCGTCCACCGACCGCACGGACGAGATCGCCGCGCAGCTGGTCGCCGAGCACCCCAGCGTGGTCACCGTCCCGAACCCGACGGGCCGCACCCCCGCCGCGCTGAACGCCGCGATCAAGGCCTCCCGCCACCCGGTCGTGGTCCGCGTCGACGGCCACGCCGCGCTCTCCCCGGGCTACATCGCGACCGCCGTCCGCCTCCTGGAGGAGACCGGCGCGATGAACGTCGGCGGCATCATGCACGCCCAGGGCACCAACGCCTGGGAGCAGGCCGTCGCCGCCGCGATGACCTCGAAGATCGGTGTCGGCAACGCGGCCTTCCACACGGGCGGCGAGGCGCAGCAGGCCGAGACGGTCTACCTGGGCGTCTTCCGGCGCGAGGCACTGGAGCAACAGGGCGGCTACAACGAGGAGTTCATCCGCGCCCAGGACTGGGAGCTGAACTTCCGGATCCGCGAGGCCGGCGGCCTGATCTGGTTCTCGCCCGACCTGCTGGTCTCGTACCGCCCGCGCCCGAGCGTCAAGGCGCTCGCCAAGCAGTACAAGGACTACGGCCGCTGGCGCCACGTGGTCGCCCGCTACCACTCGGGCTCCATCAACCTGCGCTACCTCGCCCCGCCGACCGCCGTCGTCGCGATCGCGGCCGGCGTCGTGGTCGGCGCGGCCCTCACGCCGTGGGGCTTCGTGATCCCGGCCGGCTATCTGGCGGCCATCGCCGCCGGTTCCGTCCCGGCGGGCAAGGGCCTGTCGCTCAAGGCGCGCGCCCAGATCCCCGTCGCCCTCGCGACGATGCACATGTCGTGGGGCTGGGGCTTCCTGACCAGCCCGAAGTCGCTGGCGAAGCGCGTCATCGCGTCGCGGCGGCCGGCCGTGCGCAACCCGGAGACAGCTGCCAACTGACGCCTGCAGCGCGGGAGTCGGCCTCCCGCGCCGCAGGCGTGTCGTGTGTCGTTCTTCGCCGATGCTCGTCAGCCGCAGGAATGCGGTGCCGCCGCCTCGCCGAAGAAGATCTGCTTGCCGCTCGGGTTGTCCATGATGAGCATTTCGCTGACACAGACTCCGGGGGCCTTGATGCGCACGGGGCCCGCGTAGCTGGAGAACTTGCCGGTATCCGAGTCGTAGCTGGCGTAATCAGGGCCCTTGTAGATGGAGAAGTCCATCTGCGTGGGTGTGCCGACGTAGGCGGACTTCACGAAGACGGAACAGTTGTAGGTCCCGTCGTAGTAGTCGTACACCGTTCCGATCAGGTTGGTGTAGCCGCTTCTGTTGGCGTAGACGGACTTCGAGTACACCAAGTTGCCGGCGCATCCGTAACCGGCGGCCGAGGCGGGTGATGCCGCCACGACGGGCGCCACGACACCGACTCCGGCCAGCAGGGCCGCGCAGGTGAGCCATCGGGTGAGCTTGATCATCGGTGCTGGTCTCCTGTCCGGCCGCAGCCGTCAGCCGCAGTGGAAGTAGCCGCCCGCCGGCCACCGGTCCTGGAGGAAGTTCGCGCCACCCGGCCGCCACATGTCCAGTTCGGTGGCGATGCACGTGCCCTTGCCGTTGACCTTCACCGGCCCGGCCTGGTACTTGAAGTACCCGGGGTCCGATGCCTGTCCGCCCTTCTGGGACATCAGCGTCAAGTTCATGCGCGAGCTCACACCGTAGTAGGAGCCGGCCTTGATGGAGATGGCGCAGTTGTAGGTGCCGTCCCAGTACAGGTACGTGGTGGCGACGTGCTTGTGCGGTGAGGTGGTGTAGTCGTAGTTGTTGAGCTGGTCGATCAAGGTCCCGCTGCAGCTGGTGGCGGCCGATGCGGCGGGTGCGACGGCGACCGGTACGGCGATCCCGAAGCCGAACATGACCGATGCGACGCTGATCCAGCGGGCGAGTCTGAACTTGCCGTTCTTGAACATGAGTTGGGTTTCCTGTCTCTCGCCCGGGGTCAGCCGCAGTGGAAGTAGCCGGAGTACGGCACGTGGTCCTGGATGATGTTGTTGCCGCTGAAGTTCCACATGTCGGTCTCGACGGCGACGCAGCGTCCCTTGCCGTAGAACTTGTAGTTCGCGTAGTACAGGTAGTGGCCGTCGTCGTTTCCTATGTATCCGTCGACGTTGGTGTAGCCCTCCACGCGGATGCGCGACGACTTGCCGTAGTACGAGCCACGCTTCACGGCGGCAACGCAGTTGTAGGTGCCGTCCCAGAACAGATACGTGGTCGCGTAGGTCGTGCCGTTGTAGGTGTTGTCCCAGCTGTCGATCTGCGAGCCGTTGCAGCCGTAGGTGGCTGCACTCGCGGTGCTGACAGGCCCCAAGACGCAGGCGGCCGCGGCAGTTGCCAGCACAACTCCGATCCGGCCGAGTACCTTGCGCATCGTCTCTCCCCATGGGCATGACGGATCGGCCGACGGACCCGTCGGCGTTCCGTGAATTTCCTGTGAATGGCGAAGGAGATCTTGGCATGGGCACGCCGCATAGTTGCGGATCAAGTGCCAAGTGGCGTGAAACTGAGGGAAGTTGACCGGAAACCGCGCGGGCCCCTCCTCGGAGTGAGAAGGGGCCCATAGCAGCGAGGGTGGCCTGCCTACCAGCGGTAGGGCTTGTACACGTCCATGCAGGCGTCCTCGTCGGATCCGTTCAGGGCGTCCGCGGTGTCCGGGATGTCGCCCGGCTTCACGGCCTTCTGCTTCGGATACGTACTTCCCTCGCGCCAGTCCGCGCCGACGCTCAGCGTGACGGCCGTGACGCCGTCGGATGCCTGCACCGCGCTCTGGGGAATCCCGAGGGACTGCGCCACCAAGGTCGCGTTCTCCTTGGCCCGGGAACCGGCGTTCTCGGGGTACGCCACCACTGTCGTCCTGAGCGGGAAGGCGGTCGAGTCGGCGGCGGCCCGGGTGAATCCCTTCTGTTGCAGAGTCTGCGCGAGGGCGTTCGCACGCCGGGGCACCGCCGCCTGCCCGGCGCCGTTCGTACCGTTCCTGACCAGCACGGGGAAGGAACCCGCGGTGTCCGCGTCGGCGCTGGGCGACGGCGAGGCGGTCTGCTTGCCGCCGTCGTCCGCGGCATCGTCACTGTTCTTGTCGAGCGCGATGTCGTCGCGGAGCATCGCCCAGATCTTCTCGGCGTCGGCCGTCGCGGGTACCAGATGATTCCGGTTCTGCGGATCTTCGGCCGTCGGCATGGTCAGCGTGGTCATGCGCTTGGCGGGAACCTGCTTGAGCTGCATGGAGAGGTCGTAGAGCTTCTTCACCGTACCGACTTCCTCGGAGACCTTGAGGGCCTTCGTGGCGGACTCCGCCAGGTTCAGGAGCCGGCCGCTGTCGGAGAACGCATTCTGCTCTCTGAGCGTCCGGAGCATCGAGCTCATGTACATGTGCTGCGCTTTGGCGCGGCCCAGGTCGCTGTAGAAGGCGTGCCGGGTACGGAGCCACTGAAGTGCCGACTTGCCCTTGACCTTGTGATCCCCGGCAGTCAGCTTGAGGCCGGAGCCACCCGGAACGCCGGGCAGCGGGCGGTCCCAGACGTTCTGCTTGACGCACACGTTCACCCCGCCGACGGCGTCGGCCATCGTGACGACACCGGCGAAGTCCACCATCATCCAGTGGTCGATGTACAAGCCGGTGAGCTTCTCCCACGTGGCCAGGGTGCATCCGGGGCCGCCGCGCTGGAGGGACTCGTTGATGATGGTGTTCGTCGCCGCGTACTTGGTGTGGGATTCCCGGTCTTCGCACGCGGGGATGTTCACCCGGGTGTCCCGCGGGATGCTGACGATCGACGCGTTCTCGCGATCGGCGGAGATGTGGATGAGCATCTGCACGTCGGCCAAGGGCTTGCTGCCGACGCTCCCTTTGCTTCCGCCCAGTTTCACGTTCTCGGCCGAGTTCCGGCTGTCGGATCCGATCAACAGGATGTTGATCGGCGTCTGCCCGGCGGCGTTCGGCTCAGCCTTCTTCACGCCCGTGTCGGCGCTGCTCCGCTCGCCCTTCTCGATGTTGTTGTTGAGGTGTTGGTACCAGAGGTAGCCGGCGCCGGCCGCGCCCAGTATGAGCACGGCAAGGGTGAGCGCGGTCCAGCGCAGCACCCGGCGTGCCCGTCGGCGCCGCGGGCGGCCGGTGGCTCTGCGCCGTCCACTGCCCTGTGCGTCGTCCCCTTTGGTGGGCCGTCCGTCGGCGTCCGGCCGGGAGCCGTCCGCGTACAAGGTCTCGTCCCAGCCCAATTCTCCAGCCGCGGACGACGGTTCTCTGTGCTTGCCGTTCGGTCGTGAGCGCTCCCCGCGCACACTGCTTCGCCCCATGCCCCGCCCCACCCTCCCGCCCTGTGGCCATAACTCGGCCGCCCCGACTGTCGGTTGGTTAGACAGTCAAGGGGCGGCTGAGGTTGGTCACTTGGCGCACACAGTCTTGTCCGCTGTTGTTTTGTCCACGTCCGGCGCCGATGCCGAACCGCTGATGGGTGTCCCCGCACCCTTGAAGTCGGAGCCGAGGACGAGAATCATCGCCGGCAGCCCCTGGTCGTTCGTCTCGCTCTTGCCCTCCTTGAGGGCAGAGGCCGACAGGCCCATGATGTCGGCCAGCCGCCGTGCCTGGTCGGCTTGGTCGGGCGAGTACTCCAGGGTCGTCCGGCTCTGCTTCTGAGGCGCGTTGCCCAGTTGGCTGGACTTGCCGACACCCTTGTCGTTCTGGAGCCAGGTGACGGTCGCCTGAGCCGCTCCGGGCGTGGAGCTGCCGTTGTAGATGTCGACACGCACGTCGGATGCCGCCGACTTGGGGCCCTTCAGCTTGGCGGACTCGGCGGCCTTCTGCTTCTTCTTCGTCTCCGTCAGCGAGACGTCGTCCTTGATCGCGCTGAACACCTGAGGCGCGGCCGATTCGTTGAGCACGACGGTGGCGTGGATCTTCTCGGCCGGGTTGTCGATGACCGGGGTGGTCACGAACGAGAGGTTCTTGGTCGGCACCTTCTTCAGCTCGAGGGCCACATCCTTGAGCTTGGTCAGACTCCCTATGCCCTTGTCGACCGTGAGCGCCTTGGTCGCGGCCTCGGCGAGGTTCGTCAGCTTCCTCGGGTTCGTGAGCGTGTCGCCCGAACTCATCTTGCGAGCCAGAGAACTGAGGAACTGCTGCTGCACCTTGATCCGGTCGAGGTCGCCCTTGTTCCCCCAGCTGTGCCGGGTGCGCAGGAACGCGAGCGCTTCCTCGCCCATCAGATTGTGCTCACCCGCCTTCAGGTCGAGATGCGAGTCGTCGTCGTTGACGTCCTTCGCGAGACAGACGCCCACGCCGCCCACTGCCGTCGACAGGGTCTTCACCGCGTTGAAGTCCGCCATCATGAAGTGGTCCACGGTGATCCCGGTGACCGCTTTGATGGTCGCCATGGTGCAGCCGGCGTCCCGGCCGTCCTGTCCCAGGCTGGTGTTGAAGCGGACGTTCTGCGTGCCGGGGATGGTCTTGAGCTGACCGTTCTCGTCCTTCACCTGGCAGTCCGGCACGTCCACGATCAGGTCGCGCGGGATGCTCAGCGCGGTGGCGTTCGAGCGGTCCTTGGAGACGTGCAGCAGCACGTTCGTGTCGGCGTGGCCGACGCTGCCCTTGTCGCCGTAGCCCTCGTTGCCCTTACCGGTGCGCTTGTCGGTGCCGATGACGAGGACGTTGAACGCCTCGTCCTTGCTGAAGCCGTTCTTGGCGCCGACGACGTCCTGCGTGGTGATGTTGCCGTTGAGGTGCTGGTAGTAGAAGTAGCCGCCCGCCGCGGTGGCGAGGACCACGAAGGCCAGGCTGCCGGCCGACCACAGCAGCACCTTCTTGCCCGTCGACTTCTTCTTCTTGGCCTTCGAGCGGCGCCGGCCCGGCCCGGGGGCCTGTGCCTGCGGCTCGCGCCGCCTGCGCTGCGGGGGCACGTCCTGCTGGTCCCGCTGATTTCGCTGGTCCCGTTGATCCCGTCCGCCGCCACGGGGTGCGGAGCGGCGGGGCCCCGGTACCGGCGACTGCCCTCCGGAAGGGCTCAGTCGCAGTTCGTAATCACCGGTCTGCGGGTTCAGGACCCACTGGTCTGCGGGGTCGATGTTCTCCGCCCGCCCACGGCCTTGCGCGTCCACGGTTGTCTGCGTCCTCCGTCGGGGCCACGCGGCGCCCCACCCCCCTCAAAGCGGGCGCCCGGTCAGTCGATAAGCAGTGCGCGACCGCGCCAGGGCAGCAGGGCCGGGTGCACCGGATCGCTCACACTATCCGCCCAGTTCAGCGTCAAGCGACGACGGTGACAAATTCCACTCCCCTACAACTGGGCAATCCGGACCATTTTCAAAACCTGTGTGCCACCTGATGACTTCTGCTTTACCCAGAGGCTGTTGAGGCGACTCAACCGCACGCATCCTGCCGGGCGGTGTTGCCGCGGAACGTGGGGGTGGGGGAGGGCTCGGCGGACGGCGAACCGGACGCCGACGGTCCGGCGCCGGGCTTCCCGTCGTCCCATCCGCCGTCCTCGTCGGAGTAGTACTCCTCGTCGTACTCGCCCTCCTCGTACGACGCTTCCTCGTCCGAGATGTCCGACCCGTCTCCGTTGTCGGTGGATTGATCGGTCTCGGCCTGTACGTCGGCGGGGGTCTCCTTCGAGACGACGAGCGGGGCGTCGGTGCGCAGCCGCGTGAACAGCCGCTCCGCGGCGGGCTGGACGAGCTGGTCGCGGTTGGCGTTGTAGATGTACGACTGCCGCGGCACGGTCAGGAACTGGATGCGGTCGGCGGGGATGTCGCGCATCCCGCGGACGAGGTCGTACAGCCCGCGCAGGCTCGCCAGGCCCGGGTCGGTGGTGAGGGAGGAGGTGGCCGCGTCGAGCACCGGGTAGAGCTTCGTCGGATTCAGCAGCACACCGCTGCTCTGCACCTTCTCCACCAGCGCGCCGAGGAAGCGCTGCTGGCGGTCCATCCGGTCGGTGTCGCTGCCGTTGCCGATGCTCTTGCGGGCGCGTACGTAGCCGAGGGCCTGCTCGCCGTTCAGGACGTGCCGGCCCGGCGCCAGCTTCAGATGCGCGTCGGCGTCGTCGATCGGCTTGTCCAGGCACACCTCGACGCCGTCGACGGCGTCGACCATGTCCTTGAACCCGTCGAAGTCGACGACCATGTGATGGTCGATGCGCACGCCCGTCAGCTTCTCGACCGTACGGATGGTGCAGGCCGAACCGCCCACCTCGAACGCGTAGTTGAACATGGCGAACATCGGCTCGATGCGGTCGCCGTTCTGCTTGCGGCAGGCCGGTACGTCGACCATCAGGTCCCGCGGGAACGAGACGGCGGTCGCGCTCTTCCGGTCCGCCGCGACGTGCAGCAGGATCGTGGTGTCCGAGCGCTGGGTGCCGTCGTTGCGGCCGTACTTGCTGTTCGCCCCGGCCCGCGAGTCGGACCCGATGAGCAGCAGGTTCTGCGCCCCGTCGACCAGGACGGTGGGGCGCTCCTTCTCGTAGCGGGCGAGCTCCGCGGCGGTCGCCGAGTCCTCGGTGATGTTCCCGCTGAGCTTCTCGTACGCGATCCAGCCCGCGCCGCCGGCCACGAGCACCAGCAGCGCCGCGGCGATCGCCGAGTACCGCAGCCATCTCCTCCGGCGCCGGACCCGCCCGGCACCGGTCGGGGACGAGCCGCCGCCCGGGCCGAGCGGCGCACCGCCGTCGCTCGACGGAGGCACGGCTGCGGAGTCGGTCACGGGTCCCCCTCGTGGTGACGTAGAAGACGTGTCAGTCATGACGTCTGCGTCGTGGGCGGACGCATGCGTCTCTACGACCATGGACCCCGCCGCGGCGGGGGGCCGGGAGAGCTGAGCCGAACGGGGTACGCGGCTCTACCGCGCGGTGGCGGTGACCCGTTCGCTCTCGACGCGCTTGGCGAGGGCCTCCTCGTCGAGCCGGTCGAGGTTGCGGCACAGCACCACGGAACCGCCGGTCGCCAGCGGGGCGAGGAGTCCGGCGCTCAGGCCCTGCCAGCTGTCGTACGGGAGTCCGGACAGCAGGCGCGCGCCCGGCCCGGTCAGACCGAGCCCCGGAGCGTCGGCGGTCGCCTTCTCGACGACCTCGGCGCCGGACCACTCGGCCCCGGCGACGACGAGCGCGGGCTCGTCCGGGGCGACGGGGGAGAACGGCGCGAACCGGTCGCCCTGCCCCGGCACCTCCACGGCGTAGTCCACGAACCCCTCGGGCGGCTGCGGGAACCGCCCGCCCAGCGGCCGCAGCGCGAGCGCGACCCGCTCACCGGAACAGGCGCGGGCCGCGTCCAGCGTGTCCGGCCCGCTGACCACCAGATCGGCCCGGGCCGGATCCCCGCCGACCTCGGCGACGACCCCGACCGACGAACAGGCCAGCAGCCACACGGCGGTCTGCCAGTGCGCGGGCAGCAGCACGGCGACCCGGTCCCCGGGCTCGGCGTTCAGGTCGCCCTGCAGCAGATTGGCGGTCTTGGCGACCCAGTTCGCGAACGTCGCCACGGACAGCTCCACGCGTTCCCCGGTGGCGTCGTCGTAGAAGGTGACGAGCGGCCGCCCCGGATCATCGGCGAGAGCGGCCTGGAGCAGAGCGGCGGGAGTACGGTTCGCGGCATTCACCCGAGCCACCCTACGCGGGGTGCCTCCGGCGGTTGAGCGACCCCGACGCGCGACGGCGCGGGCCGCGCCGACCGGGTCATCCGCGTCTCGGTCCCGGTCGCCCGCGCCCTCCCGCGCCCGGCATCCGCCCAGCCCCCGCACCCGACGCCCAGTCATCCGCGTCCCGCCCCCGACACCCGCCCCCACCTGCCGACCCGCTGCATCCGAGTGGCGTCGCCCCCCGACGCCCCGTCACGGCCCCACCCCGCCCCCGGACTTCACCCCAACACCCGTATGACACTCCCCGATGGCCGGAATCATCCCGGTATGGCCACGATCGTGGGCATGCGTGGTTTCCTTGCTTCCTCGATCGGCGTCACCTGCGCGGCCGCCCTCGCCCTCCCGCTCACCCTGCCCGCCGCCTCACACGCCGCGCCGGCCCCGGCGCGGGAGTCGGTCCCGGGCAGCACCCAGTCCCTCGCCCTCGGCTCCCTCGCCGCCGACCGCGCCGTCGGCGCGGCCCGGGAACAGGGTCTGCCGCAGCGCGACGTCCGCCCGTTCTCCCTCGTCGGCGTCGTCTGGGACGACCCGAACACCGAACTCCACGGCCAGGTCCAGGTCCGTACCCGGACCACCGGTACGACCACCTGGTCCGCCTGGCAGGACGTGGAGACCCACAACGACGACGCCCCGGACCTGGACAGCTCCGAACACACCTCCGGTCACGTCCGCGGTTCCACCGCCCCCCTCTGGGTCGGCGACTCCGACGGCGTGGAGGTGCGGGTGAAGGCCGACGAACCCGCGGCCACCCGCGCCGCCGCCGAGCCCCTCCCCAAGGGCCTGCGCCTCGAACTCGTGGACCCGGGCGCGGAGCCCCCGCCCCAGGGCGCCCCCGTCGACGCCGCCCGCGCCACCACCCTGACCGCGGAGACCGCCGCGTCCTCCGCCGTGAACGCCGAGCTCGCCCCGCTCGGCGCCACCGCCGTACCCGCCCTGACCAAGAAGGCGACGGAGGACGAGCTGATCGAGGCCCGCGGCGGCGACGCGAGCGCCACGAAGGCCCGCCCGTACGTCGGGGCCCGCCCGCGCATCATCACGCGCAAGGGCTGGGGCGCCGACGAGAAGCTGCGCGAGAAGCAGTTCGGCTACACGAAGACGGTGAAGGCCGCCTTCGTGCACCACAGTGCTTCCGGCAACAACTACCGCTGCTCACAAGCCTCTTCGGTCATCCGCAGTATCTACCGCTACCACGTCAAGAGCAGTGGCTGGCGTGACATCGGCTACAACTTCCTCGTGGACAAGTGCGGAAACATCTACGAAGGCCGGGCGGGCGGCGTCGCCAAGCCGGTGATGGGCGCACACACCCTCGGCTTCAACACCAACAGCATGGGCATCGCGGTCCTGGGCTCCTTCGGCGGCTCCAACCCGCCCGCCGCCGCGGTGAACGCCATCGCCAGGCTCACCGCCTGGAAGCTCGGGCTGTACGGGGCAAATCCGCGCGGTACGACATATCTCAAGTCGGGTGGTGGCAATCTGTACCGCAAGGGAAAGAATGTACGACTACATGTGATCTCCGGCCACCGGGACGGGTTCGCAACCGAATGCCCGGGACGCCGTCTCTACAACAAACTCGGCAAGGCCCGCTCCAGCTCCGCCCACCTCCAGGGCCGCTGACGCCGGCCGGCCCGGGTCTCGCACGGTCTGCATACACTGGCCGGCCGAAAGACAGTTCGGCCGGCCCCAGCAGGAAGCAGAGACGACAGGTGACAGAAGCGATCCTCCTGGTCGGCGGCAAAGGCACCAGGCTGCGCCCGCTCACGGTGAACACCCCGAAGCCGATGGTCCCGGCGGCCGGCGTCCCGTTCCTCACCCACCAGCTGGCGCGGGCCAAGGCGGCGGGCGTCGACCACATCGTCCTCGCCACGTCCTACCTGGCGGAGGTCTTCGAGCCGTACTTCGGCGACGGCTCCCGCCTCGGGCTCCACCTGGAGTACGTCACCGAGGTCGAGCCCCTCGGCACCGGCGGCGCCATCCGCAACGTCGCCTCGCACCTGCGCTCCGGGCCCGACGACCCGGTCCTGATCTTCAACGGCGACATCCTGACGGGCCTGGACATCCGGGCCCTCGTCCACGAGCACGAGACGACCGGCGCGGACGTCTCGCTCCACCTCTCCCGCGTCGAGGACCCGAGGGCGTACGGCCTGGTCCCCACCGACGCGACGGGCCGGGTCCAGGCCTTCCTGGAGAAGCCGCAGACTCCCGAAGAGATCGTCACGGACCAGATCAACGCGGGCGCGTACGTGTTCCGCCGCTCGGTCATCGACACGATCCCGACGGGCCGCCCGGTCTCCGTCGAGCGCGAGACGTTCCCGGACCTCCTCGCCTCCGGAGCCCACCTCCAGGGCATGGTCGACTCCACGTACTGGCTCGACCTCGGCACCCCGCAGGCCTTCGTCCGCGGCTCGGCCGACCTGGTGCTCGGCCGCGCCCCGTCCCCGGCCGTGCCCGGCCGCTGCGGCGACCGCCTGGTCCTGCCGACGGCGACCGTCGCCCCGGACGCCAAGCTGACCGGCGGCACCGTCGTCGGCGAGGGCGCGCAGGTCGGCGAGGGCGCCCGGATCAGCGGCTCCACGGTCCTGGACGGCGCGGTGATCGAACCCGGCGCGGTGATCACGGACTCCCTGATCGGCCGGGGCGCCCGCATCGGCGCCCGCACGATCCTCACCGGCGCGGTGATCGGCGACGGCGCCCACGTGGGCCCCGACAACGAACTCCAGACAGGCGTACGAGTCTGGTGCGACGCCCACCTCCCGGCAGGCGCGGTCCGCTTCTCGTCGGACCAGTGAGACGTATCTCAAGCCCCTCCGGCGATTGAGGAGCGGGGTCCGGGGCCTGAGCCCCGCGACTCGGCCCATGATCCCTGGAGGGGCGTTTCGGGGAAGGGGCGGGGAAGGGACAGGGAAGGGGAAAAACCCCTACCCTCAAGGGGAACACCCGCCCCGACCGAGGACCCCCGTGGCAGGCCGCCGATACACCCCCCGTACGCAGACCCACCCGCCGGCCACCCGCACCACAGTGCGCGGCGGCGAAACCCGCGTACCCCCGCCCGCCCCGTCGATCCCGCACCAGGCGCCGGCCACCCGCACCTACACGCCCCCGGCCCCCCTCCACCTGGGCCTCACCCTCGGCCCCCTGCGCCGCGGCCCCGCCGACCCGACCTTCCGTACGACCCCCGACGGCGCCCTGTGGCGCACGAGCCGCACCCCGCAGGGCCCCGCCACACTCCGGGTCGCCGAGCGGGACGGCACCGTCCAGGCCCAGGCCTGGGGCCCGGGAAGCGACTGGTTCCTGGACCAACTCCCCGCCCTGCTTGGTGAGTTGGACGATCCGGCCCCGTTCGAGCCGCGGCACCGCCTGGTCGCCGAATCGGCCCGCCGCCGTACCGGCCTGCGCCTGACCCGCACGGGCCTGGTCCTGGAGTCCCTCATCCCGTCGATCCTGGAACAGAAGATCACGACGGACGAGGCCTACCGGGCCTGGCGCCTGCTGCTCCACAAGTACGGCGAGACCGCCCCGGGCCCGGCCGGCCAGGACCTGCGCATGCGCGTCATGCCGGACGCCCGCGCCTGGACGCTGATCCCGTCCTGGGAGTGGCACCGGGCGGGCGTCGACAACAAGCGGGCCTCGACGATCATCCGCGCCGCCAAGGTGGCCCGGCGCCTCGAAGAAGCGGCCGGGATGGAGCCGGTCCGGGCCCGCGCCCGGCTCGAACTGGTCCCCGGCATCGGCCCCTGGACCTCCGCCGAGACGATCCAGCGCACGAACGGCGCCCCCGACGAGGTCACCACCGGCGATCTGCACCTGCCCCGCACCATCGGCTACGCGCTCGCCGGCAACCGCGACGCCACCGACGAGGACATGCTGGAACTCCTCGCCCCCTACGAGGGCCAGCGCCACCGGGCGGCCCGCCTGATCCTGCTGAGCGGTGTCGCACCGCCCCGCAGGCAGCCCAAGATGCGCCGGGTGAACATCGCCGAGTGGTGACGGCTCCCGCGGGCCTCAGCGCACCTCGATGAAGTCCGCGGCGTCCCGCGCGGGCCGCGCCACGGGCGGCGCGGCGGCATGCCCCACCGCGACGGCCCCCATCGGGTCCCAGTCCTGCGGCAGCCCCAGCACGTCCCGCACGACGTCCCGGCAGAACATCGTCGACGACACCCAGGCCGACCCGAGCCGCTCACCGGCCAGCGCCACCAGGAAGTTCTGCACCCCGGCCCCGGCGGCCACGACGAACATCTCCCGCTCGGCCGCGTCCCGGCGCGCGTGCCCGTACGTGTGCGAGCCGTCCATCACCAGGCAGGGCACCACGAGATACGGCGCGTTGCGCAGCACGTCCCCGCGCCGCACGCGCTTCGCGATGGACTCCTCGCTCTTGCCGTCCCGCCGCAGGTCCGCGATCCACGCGTCCCGCATCGCGTCGAGCAGCCGCCCCCGGGACTGTGCCGACTCCAGCAGCACGAACCGCCACGGCGTCGTGTGATGCGGCGCGGGCGCGGTGACGGCCGCGGCGACGGCCCGCCGCACGGCCCCCGGATCGACCGGCTCGTCGGTGAACGCCCGCACGGTACGCCGCTGCGTGACGGCCTCCCGTACGGCCTCCGAGGTCCCCAGCCGGAACATGTCGTCCCGCGCGACCCGCACCAACTCCCTTGCGGATCCGCCCTGTTCGCCCACGACGCCGCCGAGGCCGCGCACGACGGCGACCGGCAGCCCGCCGGCCTTGCCCTTCACGAGGTCCCCGGCGGCGGCCAGCTCGTCGGCGGTCGCCACCACGGTCGCGCTCAGCGGATTGCCGTACGCGTCGACGCCGCCGCGCAGATCGTCGAGGACGCGGACACCGGCGGCGCCGATGGCGACATCGGTCAGCCCGTTGCGCCAGGGGCGCCCGAAGGTGTCGGTGACGACGACCCCGACCTCGACGCCCAGGGCGTCCCGCACCCCGTCGCGGATCGCGGCCGCGGACGCGTCCGGGTCCTCGGGGAGCAGCAGTACGGTCCCGGCCGCGGTGTTGGACGCGTCGACCCCGGCCGCGGCCATCACCAGACCCAGCTTGTTCTCGACGATCCGCAGGGTGCCGCGCCGCGCCACGACCCGTACGGTCTCGGCGTCGATCGCGGCCTCCCGGTCGTCGGCCAGGACGACACGCCCCTCGGCCTTGCTGACGATCTTCGAGGTGACCAGGAGGACGTCGCCGTCGGCGAGCGACGGCTCGGCGGCGACGATCAGCTTGGCGAGGTCGTCGCCCTCCCGGACCTCGGGGATCCCGGCGACGGCCCAGGCCCGGAAGGCGGGCGCGGCGGCACTGCTCACGAGACCCGGACCTCCTCCGCGAGCCGCAGCGCCTCGCGCGCCATCGCGGCCGCGGCGGTGCCCTCCTCGGGGTCCGTCATCATCAGCGGCACGGCCCGGCAGCGGATCCCGGCCGCCTCGACCCGCTCCACGACCCCGGCGTCCACGGTGTCCACGAGCCATCCGTCGAGCAGCCCGGACCCGTAGTGCTCGGCGACGGCGGCGGCGCTCGACTCCACGCCCACCGCGGCCAGCACCTTGTCGGCCATGCCGCGCACCGGGGCGTCGCCGACGATCGGCGAGAGCCCGACGACGGGCACGCCGGCCTCGGCGATGGCCTCCCGGATCCCGGGCACGGCCAGGATCGTGCCGACGCTCACCACCGGGTTCGACGGCGGGAACAGGATCACGTCTGCCTCCGCGATGGCCTCCAGCACGCCCGGGGCGGGCTTGGCCTGCTCGGCGCCGACCGGCACCACGGCCTGCGCGTCCACGGAGGCCCGCAGCTTCACCCAGTACTCCTGGAAGTGCACGGCCCTGCGCTCGCCGTCGACGTCGACGGCGACATGGGTCTCGACGCGGTCGTCGGACATGGGCAGGAGCCGCACGCCCGGCTGCCACCGCTCGCACAGCGCCTCGGTGACCGCGCTGAGCGGATAGCCGGCGGCCAGCATCTGCGTACGGACGATGTGGGTCGCGAAGTCCCGGTCGCCGAGCCCGAACCACTCGGGTCCGACCCCGTACGCCGCGAGCTCCTCCTTGACCTTGAAGGTCTCGTCGGTACGCCCCCAGCCCTGTTCCTCGTTGATGCCGCCGCCCAGCGTGTACATCACCGTGTCGAGGTCCGGACAGACCTTCAGGCCGAAGAGATGGATGTCGTCACCGGTGTTGCCGATGACCGTGATGTCCGCGTCCGGTGCCGCCTGCTTGAGACCGCGAAGGAACCGGGCACCACCGATGCCGCCTGCCAGAACCACAATGCGCATGGCCCCAAGCATCGCAGGCAGCACCGACAGCGCGGCAGCCGGTCTCAGACAGCGGCCCGGTCCACCGTGGAGCAGACGGGGGAGTGCATCGGCATCGCGGTCAGGCCCGGGTGGTAGACGTGCAGGCTGACGGCCGGTTCCAGGGAGTCGTTGACGACCTCGTGGACGTAGCCGGGCGCGAACACCCGCTGCGCGCCCGGAGTCAGGGACCGCGTGCCGCGCTCCGTACGCTCCGTCAGTTCGCCCTGGAGCAGCGTCAGTACGCCGCTGGAGCGCCCGTGGTCGTGCAGTCCGCTGCCCTGACCGGGCACCCAGGACAGCAGCCACACCTCGTAGCCGGGCCCGGTGCGCAGGCGGCGGTACCAGCGGGTCGTGGCGTCGTACTCGACGAGGTGCTCCCACTGGGAGCGGTCGGCGGCGATGGAGCGCGCGAGCCCGACGAACTCGGCCACCGTCTCGGGGTGTTCACGAGCGGGCTGCAGCAGGTGCGGTACTTCGAGGATGTCGCCGGCGATCTGGAGGTCGCTGTCGCTGTTCATGGGTGTGGGGATTCCTCGGCGGAAGAGTGCGGAGCGCCCCGGCGGGGGCTAGGGCCGTACGGAGAGGAGAAACACGGTCGGAGCTCGGTGGCTCAACGACTCAACAGCTGGAACAGCAACAGCTACAGCACGCGCGGGCAGCGGAGACGGACCCGGCGGTGCGGGTCGTCATCGGTGCCAAGTTCGCGAGCATGCCCACCAGAACATCGGTTCATGCGTCCCGTGTCAACTCAATGTCCGGATGGTGGGAAATGTTTCACCTCATCCGGTATCTCTGGCAGGCGAAAGGTTTGTTCACCCGTCGTCCCGGACATGTGGCGCTGCAACCCGGCGCGCAAACGCCGTTGCGATCCTGTGATCCGAATGTGATCCGGTTCGCTTCTGTGAGCGGGTCGGAACGAGATCAAACTCCGCGGCGTCCTCCCTTGTAGTGATTCAGAGGGGGTAGGGCATCCACATGGGCCACTGGCAAGTGTCACGGTTTTTGCCGATTTGAACACTTTCCGCATAGCCTTGGTTCCGCAGAGTGAATAAGGGGCCCAATAGCAGATCCCGGCTTGACTGCCCCGGATCGGCACACTTGTAATTTCACTCGTGTCGTTCAGCCGAAATCGGTAACGGCAACATCACGGGGACGCACGGACGGACGAGGGGCGCACTATGACCGAGTCGTTTCAGGATCTGCTGGTCGAGGACGCGGAAGAGGAACTCGGCTGGCAGGAGCGCGCACTGTGCGCCCAGACCGACCCCGAGTCCTTCTTCCCCGAGAAGGGCGGCTCCACGAGGGAGGCCAAGAAGGTCTGCCTGGCGTGCGAGGTCCGCTCCGAGTGCCTCGAGTACGCGCTCGCCAACGACGAGCGGTTCGGCATCTGGGGAGGACTGTCCGAGCGCGAGCGCCGGCGCCTCAAGAAGGCCGCTGTCTGACCACTGTTTTCGCGTCACGTTCGGCTCGTCGTCCGTGGGTTGTCCACAGGCGGCGGGCCGCTGCTGTTGCCAGCCGTTAGTGTGGGGCCCCGTCCGAGACGCCACCGTGTCCCCTACGGCCACGGGCGTCCACCGCAGTCCAACGAACCGGGGCCCGTACCTCGATGTCCGTGCACAGCCACCCGGCAGACCAATTCGGTACTGCCGCCGCCGCGTTCAACCCGGGGCACGCCACAGGGCTCGACCCGGGCAGCGCCCCCGAGTTCCCCAGGCATGTCGTCACCGCCGTCCTCGTCTCGCACGACGGCGCCCGCTGGCTGCCCGACGTGCTGTCGGGCCTGCTCGGCCAGGAGCGCCCCGTGCAGAACGCGGTGGCGGCCGACACCGGCAGCGCCGACGACTCCGCGGCCCTCGTCGGCCAGGCCCTCGGCGACGAGCGGGTGCTGCACCTCGCCCGCCGCACCGGCTTCGGCCAGGCCGTCGAGGAAGCCGTGCGCGGCGCCGGGGTGCTCACCCCGGACGAGCTGCCCTACTTGAAGCGGCCGAGCGGCTGGGACCCCGTCAGCCGCTCCTGGCGCGACGACGCGTACGACATGCCGGACCTGCCGCACGGCGAGCCCGAGCAGTGGCTGTGGCTGCTGCACGACGACTGCGCACCCGAACCGGACGCGCTCGCCCAGCTGTTGCGCGTCGTCGAGACGGAGCGCGAGGCCGGCGCCGACGTCGCGATCGTCGGCCCCAAGCTGCGCGGCTGGTACGACCGCAGGCAGCTCCTGGAGGTCGGCGTCTCCATCGCCCACTCCGGGCGCCGCTGGACCGGCCTCGACCGCCGCGAGCAGGACCAGGGCCAGCACGACCACGTACGCCCCGTGCTGTCCGTGTCCACCGCCGGCATGCTGATCCGGCGCGATGTCTTCGAGCAGCTCGGCGGTTTCGACCGCCGGCTGCCGCTGATGCGCGACGACGTCGACCTGTGCTGGCGCGCCCAGGCCGCCGGTCACCGGGTCCTCGTCGCCCCCGAGGCCGTCGTGCGGCACGCCGAGGCCTCCTCGCGCGAGCGCCGCACCGTCGACTGCGTGGGACGTACGGCGTCGTCGCCGCACAAGGTCGACAAGGCGGGCGCCGTCTACACCCTGCTCGCCAACGCGCGCGGGGCGACGCTCCCCTGGATCCTGCTCCGCCTCGTCTTCGGCACCCTGCTGCGTACGGTCGCGTATCTGGTCGGCAAGGTGCCCGGACAGGCCTTCGACGAGATCGCCGGCCTGATGGCGACGCTGCTGCGGCCGGGCCGGATCCTCGCCGCCCGCAAGCGGCGCGGCAAGGGCATGGTGGACGCCAAGGAGCTGCGGCCGCTGTTCCCGCCGCCCGGCGCGACCGTGCGGCTCACCGTCGAGCAGGCCGCGGGGAACCTCTTCGGCGGCTCCGAGCCCGAGACCTCCACGGCCGGACGCCACGGCGGCGGCGGTCTGGAGTCCGGGCCCGGCGGCGACGACGCCGACTTCATCCAGGTCGAGCAGTTCGCCCGCCTCAAGCGCATCGCCCGCAAGCCCGGGCCGATGCTCTTCGTCGTCCTGCTCTTCGTCTCCCTGATCGCCTGCCGAGGCCTGCTGGGCAGCGGCGCGCTCGCGGGCGGGGCCCTGCTGCCCGCGCCCGGTGACGCCTCCGCACTCTGGTCGCGCTACCTAGACGCCTGGCACGCCACCAGTACGGGCGGCACCCAGGCGGCGCCCCCGTACCTCGCGCTCATCGCCGCGTTCTCCTCCGTGCTGCTCGGCTCCACCGGCCTCGCGATCACCGTGCTGCTCGTCGGCTCGGTGCCGCTCGCCGGGTTCGCCGCCTACTTCGCCTCCCGCCCGCTCGTCGAGTCCCGGCTGCTGCGCGCCTGGGCGGCCGTCGCGTACGCCTTCCTGCCCGCCGCCACCGGCGCCCTCGCGGGCGGCCGCGTCGGCACGGCGGTGCTCGTGATCCTCCTGCCGCTCATCGCGCGCGCGGCCCTGTCCGCCTCCGGCCTCATGAACGACCGGGGCGCGCGCGGCAGTTGGCGGGCCACCTGGGCGTACGCGCTGCTGCTCACGATCACCACGGCCTTCACGCCGATCGTGTGGCCCATCGCCCTCGTCCTCGGCATCGCGCTCCTCGTGGTGCGCCGCGGCGACATCACCGCGTACGGACTGCGCTTCCTCGCGGTGCTCGGCACACCGCTGCTGATGCTCGCGCCGTGGTCCCTGACGCTGCTCCCGTTCGGCTTCTTCAAGGAGGCCGGACTGCCGTACGGCGAGGGCTCCGCGACCGCGACGAGCCTGCTCGGCGCCTCGCCGGGCGGCCCCGGCACCACGGGCAGCCTGCTGCTCATCGGCATCGTGCTGGCCGCGCTCGCCGCCCTGCTGCGCCAGGAGCGCCGCCTCGCCGTCCTCACCGCCTGGACCGTCGCCCTCGTGGCCCTGGTCTTCGCGGTCCTGTCGAACAACTCGACGTGGGCCGGCCCCGCCACCCTCGTGTACGGCATCGCGCTGCTCGCCGCCGCCGCGCTCGGCGCCGACGGCGCCCGCTCGCGCGTGGCCGAGCAGAGCTTCGGCTGGCGCCAGCCGGTGGCCGCGCTCATCGCGTTCGCCGCGGCCGCGGGCCCCCTGCTGCTCGCCGCGGGCTGGATGATCGCCGGCGCGGACGGGCCCCTGGAGCGCCGCGACCCGGTGCAGGTGCCCGCGTTCGTCGCCGAGGAGGCCGGCACCCGCGACCAGGCCCGCACGCTCGTCCTGGACGGTTCCACCGGCCAGGTCTCCTACTCGCTGGTCCGCGGCGCGGGCGCCCGGCTCGGCGACGGCGAACTGACCGCGGCAGCGGGCGAGAACAAGGGCCTCGACAAGGTCGTCGCCAATCTGGTCGCGGGCTCCGGCGCCGACCAGGCGGACCAGCTCGGCGGCTTCGCCGTGCGCTACGTCCTCGTCCGCGACGGGGCGCCGCGCCAGATGGGCCGCGTCCTGGACGCGACGCCGGGGCTGACCCGGCTCAGCCAGCAGGACGGCACCGCACTGTGGCGCATCGACCGGCAGGTGGCGCGGGCCGTCATCCTGCCCACGGCCGACACCGGTTCGACGTCGGAGCAGGCCAAGCCGGTCGCCGCCGGCCCCGTCGAGCTGCACACGAAGGTGCCCCAGGGCAGCGAGGGGCGCGTGCTGCGCCTCGCCGACCAGGCCGCCGAGGGCTGGACCGCCACGCTCGACGGCGCGCCCCTGACGAAGACCACGATCGACGGCTGGGCACAGGGCTTCGAACTGCCCGCGTCCGGTGGCACGCTCGACGTCACCTACGACACCCCGATCACGCACACCGCCTGGCTGTGGGCCCAGGGCGCGCTCGCCCTCGTCCTCGTGGTGCTCGCCCTGCCGGGCCGGCGCACCGACGTCGACGACGACCTCCCGGAGGAGCCGGTCGTGCCCGCCCAGGCCGTCGCGGGCGAGGGCCGCAGGGCCCGCCGCCTGCGCGCCCAGGCCGAGGCCGAGCAGACCGACGACGCCGCCGTACCGCCTCCTCCCCCGGAGGAGGCCCCGGTGGCCGACATCCCCCAGCAGCAGACGTACGGCGAGTGGGAGCAGCCCAGCTACGCGGGCGCCGAGTACGGCACGTACACCGTGGGCGAGCAGCAGTACCAGGGCGGCGGTTACGGCTACGACCCGCAGGCGGACCCCTACCAGGCGGATCCCTATCAGGCGGGCCAGTACGACCCGTACGCCTATGGGGGCACGTACGACCCGCAGGCGCAGTACGACCCCACGTACGAGCAGCAGCACGGCCACGGCAACGGCGCCGAGAACGAGCGCCCCGACGGGAGCCAGCAGTGAACCGCACGACCCTGTCCCTGATCGCCGTGGCGACGGCCCTGGCCGCCGTCACCGGGTTCGCCGCCGCCACGACACCGGGCGGCGCGGACGACGCGCCCGCCAAGGCGGCCGCCCAGCTGCCCGTGGAGCGCTCCAGCCTGCTGTGCCCTGCGCCCAGCCAGTCCGACCTCGCGGAGACGGCGTACACGTCGTACACGCCGTCCTCGAAGAGCGCCGAAGGCGCCGACGACTCGGCGGGCAAGGCGCAGCTGATGCCCGCGGAGACCGGGTCGAGCGACAGCGGTGCGTCCAAGAACAAGGCGAAGAAGCCCAAGGCGGTCGTCACCCCGAAGGAGCCCGGCAAGCCGGCCGCGGGCGAGGCCTCGGGCGCCGACGCGCCCGCCCTGATCGGCACCGCCGACGGCGCCCTGGCGCCCGGCTGGACCGTCCAGCAGACCACCGCGGTCGATGTCGGCACGGGACGCGGCCTGCTCGGCCTGAACTGCTCGGCCCCGGACACCGACTTCTACTTCCCGGGCGCGAGCACCGCCAAGGACCGCAGCGACTACATCCACCTCACGAACCCGGACGACCAGGCCGCGGTCGTGGACGTCCAGATGTTCGGCCCCGAGGGCGCCGTGAAGTCCGATGTCGGCGAGGGCATCCAGATCGGGCCGCACGCCAGCGTCCCGGTCCTGCTGTCGACGCTGACCGACAAGCCGTACACGAACCTGACGCTGCATGTGACCGCGCGCAGCGGCCGGGTCGCCGCCGCGGTGTCGGCCGCCGACGACAAGCTGGGCGGCGACTGGCTGCCCGCCTCCGCCGACCCGGCGGGCTCGCTGGTGCTGCCAGGCATCCCGAAGGACGCGACGAACGCCCGCCTGGTCGTCTTCGCGCCGGGCCAGGACGACGCCGACCTGAAGGTCCAGCTCGCCACCCCCAGCGGCACGATCACGCCCGCAGGACACGACACCCTGCACGTGAAGTCCGGTATGACGTCGGCCGTCGACCTCGGCGACGTGACGCGCGGCGACGCGGGCTCGCTGTACCTGACGCCCACCGACGCCTCCGTCCCGGTGGTGGCCGCCCTGCGCGTCACCCGCGGCAAGGGCCCCGACCAGGAGACCGCGTTCATCCCGGCCACCCGTGACATCGGCGCGCGCGCCACGGTCGCCGACAACCGCGCCAAGGGCTCCACGCTCGCCCTGACCGCCCCCGGCGCCACCGGCAAGGTGAAGGTCACCGCGTCGGCGGGCACCGGGGGAGGCACCGCGGCCACCAAGGAGTACACCGTCAAGGGCGGCACGACGCTCTCCGTCCCCGCGCCCGTCCCGGACGGTCTGAAGGGCTCGTACGCGCTGACGGTGGAGCCCGTGTCGGGCGGCCGGGTCTACGGCTCGCGGATGCTGGAAGAGAAGCAGGGCGACGTGCCCGCGTTCACGGTCCAGACGCTGCCCGACGACCGGGGCACGGTGTCCGTGCCGGAGTCCGACGAGGACCTCTCCGTCCTGCAGAAGTAGCCCGTACGGGGACGGTCAGTCCTCGCCGTCCTCGTAGCGGGGGTCGACGGTCTCCGGGGTGAGCCCGAGGACCTCGGCGACCTGCTCCACGACCACGTCGTGGACCAGCGCCGCCCGTTCGTCGCGCCCCTTGGTGCGGATCTCCACGGGGCGCCGGTAGATGACCACGCGCGCGGGCGTCCCGTCCCGCGCGGGGATCGTGCCGCCCAGCGGCACCGTGTCGGCGCCCCAGGCCTCGTCCTCGGCCGTCAGCCGCGGCACCTCGAGGACGAGGAAGTCGACCTCGGCGAGCTGCGGCCAGCGCCGCTCCAGACGCTCCACGGAGTCCTGTACGAGGTCCGCGAAGCCCTCGGCGCGGCTCGCCGCCAGCGGCACCTGCGGCGGCGCCACGGGACCGCGCATGCCGCGGCCGTGCCGGTCGCGGCGGCGCGGCGGGCGCGGCTCGGCGGGGGAGCGCGGCGGTACCTGGCCTTCGGGCGGTACCGGGTTCTCAGCGTTCGCGGGCCTTTCCATCACCGACGCAGCGTAGTCCTCCGGGGCGTCCGGGGCGGGGCCGCTCCGTATGGAGCACGGCATGTCGGATCCTGACCGATCAAGCCAATCTTGGGCCTGATTCCACGTCTTTCCCGGACCGCTGATCTCGTGACACTTGAAGGTATTTGTCCTGAGTGGTGACAGATTTCAACTGCCCGCCGGGGCGTGCGACCCCCGGTCCCCGCAGGTCACGAGCGCGCCCGCGCGCACCGGTGTGCGCCGTCTCACACCACGACACGGTGGGGTGACCTCGGGGAGAGTCGTCGCGGCCCGCTCAGGAGTGCGGTACCGTCCAACGCTGTGAGCCCTGTACGTCGCTGTTCGCGCACCGCTTGCGGCCGTCCCGCCGTCGCGACGCTGACGTACGTCTACGCCGACTCGACCGCGGTCCTCGGCCCCCTCGCCACCTACGCCGAACCCCACTGCTACGACCTGTGCGCCGAGCACTCCGAGCGCCTCACCGCGCCGCGCGGCTGGGAGGTCGTCCGGCTCGCCGGCGGCAGCGGCCCCGCCCGCCCCAGCGGTGACGACCTGGAGGCCCTCGCCAACGCCGTGCGGGAGGCGGCCCGCCCCCAGGAGCGCGCGGCCGAGGCCGGCGGCTCGGGGGCGCGCACCGCGGACCCCATGGAAGTAGCCCGCCGCGGCCACCTCCGCGTGCTCCGCTCGCCCGACAACTGAGCGCATACAGGGCGTAGTAAGCGCCTTCACGGGATCTTCGCCGTCATCTCTGTCACGCGCGTTGACGCGCGTTTGTTGAGGACAGAACAATTCGCCACCCTGACTCCGGGATTCCGGGAGGCGCTCGTGTTCGTCCAGCAATTGGAGCCCGTCGGCGGCTCACTCGGCCTGTCCGCCCTCGTCGCGGCCCTGCCCCTCGTCACCGTCCTCGTCCTGCTCGGCGCCGTCCGCATGAAGGCCCATGTCGCCGGCCTGATCGGGCTCGGCGTCGCCGTCCTCGTCGCCTGGCTCGCCTACGGCATGCCGCTCGGCCAGACCGTCTCCAGCGGCGCCCAGGGCGTGCTGTTCGGTCTCTTCCCCATCATGTGGATCGTCGTCAACGCCCTGTGGGTGTACCGGATGACGGTCCGCACCCGGCACTTCGACATCCTGCGCCGCTCCTTCGGGCGGCTCTCCGACGACCCGCGCATCCAGGCCCTCGTCATCGCGTTCTGCTTCGGCGCGCTCCTGGAGGCCCTCGCCGGGTTCGGCGCGCCGGTCGCGATCTGCTCGGTGATGCTCGTCGCGCTCGGCTTCGACCCGGTGAAGGCCGCGGTCGTCGCCCTCGTCGCCAACACGGCTCCCGTCGCCTTCGGCGCCATGGGCACCCCCGTCGTGACCCTCGCCCAGGTCACCGGGCTCCCGCTGGACGCCGTCGCCTCCGTAGTGGGCCGGCAGACGCCGCTGCTCGCCCTCGTCGTCCCGCTGGTGCTCGTCGGGCTCGTCGACGGGCGGCGCGGGCTGCGCGAGACCTGGGTGCCCGCCCTCGCCTGCGGAGTCGCCTTCGCCGTCGCCCAGTTCGTGGCCTCCAACTACGTCTCCGCCCAGCTCGCCGACATCGGGGCCGCCCTGATCGGCGCGGGCGCCCTGGTCGCCGTCCCGCAGGCGCGCAGGCCGGCCGCTGAACCCGTACGCGCCGCGATCCTCACCGGCGTACGCAGCGAGGACCTGGACGAGGAGGACCCGAAGCCCGAGGTGCTGCGCGCCTACGCGCCGTACGCCCTCATCGTCGTGATCTTCTCCGTGGCGCAGATCCCCGCCGTCAAGGACTGGCTGGCCGAGGCCAACCGGGTCTTCGACTGGCCTTTTCTCGACGTCGCCAACCCGGACGGCGACCCGGTGAGCGGCAATGTCTTCACGCTGCCGCTCGTCTCCACCGGAGGCACGCTCGTGCTGCTGGCCGGCGTGCTCACGGCGATGGTCATCGGGGTGCACGCGCGCGTGGCCGTGCGCGAGTGGTTCGGGACCGTGCACGAGCTGCGGTTCGCGATCCTCACCGTGACCAGCGTGCTCGCGCTCGCCTACGTCATGAACCTGTCCGGCCAGGCCGCCACCATCGGGCACTTCGTGGCCGCGGCGGGCGCCGGGCTCGCCTTCCTGTCGCCGGTCCTCGGCTGGTTCGGCGTCGCCGTCTCGGGCTCCGACACCTCGGCCAACGCCCTCTTCGGCGCCCTCCAGGTGACCGCCGCCCAGCAGTCGGGCCTGTCACCGGAACTCCTTGCTGCCGCGAACAGCTCCGGCGGCGTCCTCGGCAAGATGATCTCGCCGCAGAACCTGACCATCGCCTGCGCCGCCGTCGGGCTCGCCGGCCGCGAGGGCGACCTGCTGCGCAAGGTGCTCCCGTGGAGCCTGGGACTGCTGCTCGTGATGTGCCTGATCGTCTTCGCGCAGAGCACGGTGGTGCTGTCCTGGATGCTGCCCTGACCAGTAAGGACGCGCTGAGCCGGGTTCTTTGAGAGGAATGAGGGGTTCACGGCCGGTTGCCGGTGCGGCCAGGTAGTTTGTGGGGTCCGTGAAGGACTCCAGGAGGGCTGGGCCGGCCGTGGCTGCTGATCTGTCGCAGATCGTGAAGGCGTACGACGTGCGAGGGGTGGTCCCGGACCAGTGGGACGAGGAGCTCGCCGCGCTGTTCGGCGCGGCGTTCGCGCGTGTGACCGACGCCTCCGCGATCGTCGTCGGGCACGACATGCGGCCCTCCTCGCCCGGCCTCTCCCGGGCCTTCGCGCGCGGCGCCGCGGCCCTCGGCGCGGACGTCACCGAGATCGGCCTGTGCTCCACCGACCAGCTCTACTACGCGTCGGGCGCCCTCGGCCTGCCCGGCGCCATGTTCACCGCCTCGCACAACCCCGCGCAGTACAACGGCATCAAGATGTGCCGGGCCGGCGCGGCCCCCGTCGGCCAGGACACCGGCCTGGCCGAGATCCGCCGGCTCGCCGAGGAGTGGAGCGGATCCGGCGCGCCCGAGCCGGCCGCGACGCCGGGGACGTTCACGCGGCGCGACACGCTGGAGGACTACGCGGCGTACCTGCGCGGCCTCGTCGACCTGACCGCCATCAGGCCCCTGAAGGTCGTCGTCGACGCGGGCAACGGCATGGGCGGGCACACCGTCCCGACCGTCCTCGCGGGCCTGCGGCTGGACGTCGTACCGATGTACTTCGAGCTGGACGGCACCTTCCCGAACCACGAGGCCAACCCGCTGGACCCGGCGAACATCGTGGACCTCCAGGAGCGGGTCCGCGCCGAGGGCGCCGACCTCGGCCTCGCCTTCGACGGCGACGCCGACCGCTGCTTCGTCGTCGACGAGAACGGCGACCCGGTCTCCCCGTCCGCCATCACCGCCCTCGTCGCCGCCCGCGAGCTCGCGCGCAACGGCGGCACGGGCACGATCATCCACAACCTGATCACGTCGTGGTCCGTGCCCGAGGTCGTCAAGGAGAACGGCGGCACGACCGTGCGCACCCGTGTGGGCCACTCCTTCATCAAGCAGGAGATGGCCACCAGCGGCGCGATCTTCGGCGGCGAGCACTCCGCGCACTACTACTTCCGCGACTTCTGGAACGCGGACACCGGCATGCTCGCCGCCCTCCACGTCCTCGCCGCGCTGGGCGGCCAGGACGGCCCGCTGTCCGCGCTGGTCTCCGCCTACGACCGCTACGCCGGCTCCGGTGAGATCAACTCCACGGTCGCCGACCAGGCCGGCCGTCTCGCCGCGATCAGGGCCGCGTACGGGGACCGCGAGGGCATCACCCTGGACGAGCTCGACGGCCTCACCGTCACCTCGGCCGACTGGTGGTTCAACGTCCGCCCGTCCAACACGGAGCCGCTGCTGCGCCTGAACGCGGAGGCGCGGGACGAGGCGACGATGGAGAAGGTGCGGGACGAGGCACTGGCGATCATCCGCGCCTGACCGTCCCGCCGGCCGTCCCGCCGGGCCGGAGCGCCGCCGACCCGCGGCGCTCCGGCCCGGTCCGGCCATGATCCACCGGGCCCGCCGCGCCGCCCCGGCGGTACGCTGACCGGGCTGAACCGAAGCACCCGTACCCCGAAGGGAACCCCCATGCCGCTCGAAGCCGGCCTCCTGGAGATCCTCGCCTGCCCGGCCTGCCACGCCCCCCTCAAGGAGGCCGACGCCGAGCTGCTCTGCACCGGCGAGGACTGCGCTCTGGCCTATCCGGTCCGCGACGGCATCCCGGTCCTCCTCGTCGACGAGGCCCGCCGCCCCGCGTAACCGTTCCCGCGATTCCCGCGAGCAGGAGACCCGACGCCATGTTCGACGAAACGCTCCTGGACGACACGGAGGCGCTGGCCAGGGCCGACCGCCGTGGCCTGCTGCGCGGCGCGGCCGAGGCGGGCGCCCGCGTCCGCACGGCTGCCCGGCACGCGGCCGAGGCGGGCATCACCGACCTCAAGCCGGACGGCCGCCCGCGCGCCGTCCTGATCGCGGGCCCCGGCACCGCGGCCGCCGGCGTCGCCGACCTGCTCGCCCGGCTGGCCGGCGCGGCCTGCCCGGTGGTCCGGCTGCGCCCCACCGGCGTCGCCCCCGCCGCCGGCGCCCTGCGCTGGGACCTGCCCGGCTGGGCCGGCTCGGTCGACCTGCTCCTGATCGCCTCCCCGGACGGCACCGAACCGAGCCTCGCCCTCCTGGCCGAGCAGGCGTACCGGCGCGGCGTCACCGTCGTCGCCGTGTGCCCCACCGGCGCCCCGCTGACCGAGGCGGTGGCCGGCGCGCACGGCCTGCTCGTGCCGATGGCGACGGCCCCCTACGAGCAGGACGAACCGGCCGCGGCCTCCGCGCCGGGCGCCCTCTGGGCCCTGCTCACACCGCTCCTCGCGCTCCTGGACCGCACCGGACTGCTGGCCGCGCCCCCGGACGTCCTGGAGAAGGTCGCCGACCGCCTCGACCGCACCGCCGAGCGCTGCGGCCCGGCCATCGCGACGTACAGCAACCCGGCCAAGACCCTCGCCTCCGAGCTCGCCGAGGCGCTCCCGCTGATCTGGACCGAGGGCGCGGCCGCGGGCCCGGCGGGCCGCCGCTTCGCCGCCGCCCTCGCCGAACTGGCCGGGCGCCCCGCGCTCGCCGCCGACCTGCCCGAGGCGATGCCCGCCCACGGCGCGCTGCTCACCAGCGACCTCGCCGCGGGCGCCGACCCCGACGACTTCTTCCGCGACCGCGTCGAGGACGCCCAGGCCCTGCGCGCCCGCGTCGTCCTGCTCCGCGACCGGCCCACCGGCGGCCTGACCGCCGCCCCCGCCGCCCGCGAACTCGCGCTGTCCCACGACACCCCCATCAGCGAGCTGGAACCGGAGGAGGGCAGCGAGCTGGAGACCCTCGCGGAGCTGATCGCCGTCACGGATTTCGCCGCCGTTTACCTGGGCCTCGCCTCCACGGCGTGAGCTGAACCCGCGCCGTACTCATCGCCGTACGCATTGGAAGACTGGACGCATGGACCGCCTCACCAACACCATCCGCCCCTACGCCTGGGGCTCCACCACCGCCATCCCGCACCTCGTCGGCGCCGAGCCGACCGGCGAACCCCAGGCCGAGATGTGGATGGGCGCCCACCCCGGCGCCCCCTCGCACACCGAGCGCGGCCCGCTCGACGAGGTCATCGACGCGGACCCGGCGGGACAGCTCGGCGAGGCGGCGGTCGCCAAGTTCGGCCCGCGCCTGCCGTTCCTCCTCAAGCTGCTCGCCGCGGGCGCACCCCTCTCCCTCCAGGTGCACCCCGACCTCCGGCAGGCGAAGGAGGGGTACGAGGCCGAAGAGGCCAAGGGCGTCCCGATCACCGCGCCCGACCGCAACTACAAGGACGCCAACCACAAGCCCGAGCTGATCTGCGCGCTCACCGAGTTCGACGGGCTGTGCGGCTTCCGCGCGCCCGAGGAGGCCGCCGCGCTGCTCGAAGGCCTCGGCGTCGACAGTCTCAAGCCGTACGCCGACCTGCTGCGCGCCCACCCCGAAGAGGCCGCGCTGCGCGAGGTGCTGACCGCCGTCCTGAGCGCCGACCGCACCGAGATGGAGCGCACCGTCGCCGACGCCACGGCCGCCGCCCGGCGCCTCGGCGGCGCCTACGAGCCGTACGCGGGCATCGCCCACCACTACCCCGGCGACCCGGGCGTCATCGCGGCCATGCTGCTCAACCACGTCCGACTGCAGCCCGGCGAGGCCCTGTTCCTCGGCGCCGGCGTCCCGCACGCGTACCTGAACGGCCTCGGCGTCGAGATCATGGCCAACTCCGACAACGTCCTGCGCTGCGGCCTGACCCCCAAGCACGTCGACGTCCCCGAACTCCTGCGCATCGTCCGCTTCGCGGCCACCGACCCCGGCGTGCTGCGCCCGGAGGCCTCCCCGGACGGCGAGGAGGTCTACGACACCCCCATCGACGAGTTCCGCCTCTCCCGCTACGTCCTGCCCGCGGACGCCCCCGCCCACGACCTGACGGCCGCGACCCCGCAGATCCTTCTCTGCACGGCAGGCTCGGTCCGCGCGGGCGACCTCACCCTCGCACCCGGGCAGTCGGCCTTCGTCCCCGCGGGCGAAAAGGCCCAAGTGTCCGGTGACGGCACGATTTTCCGGGCGACCGTCGTGGCCTGACTCCCGCCTCACGCGTCCCGTGCTGCAACAATGACCCACCGCAAAGGCCGGGCAAAGCGGCAGCGCGACTCGCAGCGGCACGGGACATACGAAGGGACACCAGGAACAACATGAGTGCTTCAGGCGGAGCAAAGGCGATCGTGGCGGCGCTCGCCGCCAATCTCGCGATCGCGGTGGCGAAGTTCGTGGCGTTCCTCTTCAGCGGCTCGTCGTCGATGCTCGCTGAGTCGGTCCACTCGCTCGCCGACTCGGGCAACCAGTTCCTGCTGCTCATCGGCGGCAAGAAGGCCCAGCGCGAGGCGACCCCGCAACACCCCTTCGGCTACGGCCGCGAGCGCTACATCTACGCCTTCCTCGTCTCCATCGTCCTCTTCTCGGTCGGCGGCATGTTCGCCGTCTACGAGGGCTACGAGAAGATCAGCCACCCGCACGACCTGGAGCACTGGTACTGGCCGGTCGGCGTCCTCGTCTTCGCGATCATCGCCGAGGGCTTCTCCTTCCGTACGGCCATCAAGGAGTCCAACGCCCTGCGCGGGAAGCTCTCCTGGGGCCAGTTCATCAAGCGCGCCAAGGCCCCCGAGCTGCCGGTCGTCCTCCTGGAGGACTTCGGCGCGCTCATCGGTCTCGTCCTCGCCCTCCTCGGCGTCGGCCTGACCCTCGCCACCGGCGACGCCGTCTGGGACGGCATCGGCACGCTCTGCATCGGCCTCCTGCTCATCGCCATCGCCATCGTCCTCGCGCTGGAGACCAAGTCCCTGCTGCTCGGCGAGGCCGCGGGCACGGACGAGGTGCGGAAGATCGAGGAGGCCGTCGTCGACGGCGACACCGTCACCGGCCTGATCCACATGCGCACGCTCCACCTCGGCCCCGAGGAGCTCCTCGTCGCCGCGAAGATCGCCGTCCAGCACGACGACACCGCGGCCGAGGTCGCCCGCGCCATCAACGAGGCAGAGGCCCGCATCCGCGCCGCCGTCCCGATCGCCCGCGTCATCTACCTCGAGCCCGACATCTACAGCGAGACCGAGGCCGCGAAGGGCCCGGACCGCGAGGCGAGCCCGGGCGGCCCGACGCCTTCCCCGACGCCGGATCACTGATCTCTCTTCCTGTACGCGGAGGGGCCCCGCCGAGAATCTCGGCGGGGCCCCTCCGCGTACAGGGGCGCGGGAACGGCGCGACCAGGCCCCCTCCCGACGACACCACCCCCATACGCGAACGGGGCCGGTGAGCGCGAACTCACCGACCCCGTTCACATGAACGGCCCCGGGCTACCGAACCTCGGCCAGCACCCGCAGGATCGCGGCCTCGTCCGGCGCCGCCTGCAACCGCGCCCGGAACTCCGTGTCCATCAACTTCCGCGACAACAGCGCCAGAATCCGCAGATGCTCGTCCCCGGCGGCAGCCTCCGGCACCGAGATCATGAAGACGAGCTTCGCCTTCGTCCCGTCCAGCGAACCCCACTCGATGCCCTCGGCGGACCGCGCGAACCCGACGACCGGCGACGTCACCGCATCCGTCTTCGCGTGCGGAATGGCGATCTCCTCGCCGAGCCCGGTGGTCCCCTGCTCCTCACGCCGCAGCGCGGTGCGCACGAGCTCCTCGACATCGGCCACCTTGCCGGTGCCCGCGAGCATCCCGGCCATCTCACGGATGGCCGCTTCCTTGTCGCCGGCATCCAGCTCGACCTTGACGGTCTGCTCGGTGAGATAGCCGGAGAGCACCTCGGGCTCCGCGGATTCCGCTGACTCTTCGGGTGCCGCGGATTCCTCGGGAGCGGGCGCGGCGACCTGAGCCGCGGCCACGGCGGCCTGCGCGGCACCACCGGTGGCCCCGGCACCGACGCCCACGGCGGCGAGGGCGGGCTCGGGCCCGACCGGCACGCTCACCAGCGCCTCCCCGCGCCGCTTGCGCTCGCTGAAGTCGACCAGCGCGACGGTGGCCAGCGCGGTCACGACCGAACCGATGATCACGGCCACGAAGAACATCGGCACACCGCCCACGGCACCGAGCACCGCGACGATCGGACCACCGTGCGGCACCGCGTCCTTCACGCCCGCCATGCCCGCGATGGCACCGGCCACGGCGCCGCCGAGCATGTTGGCGGGAATGACCTGCGCGGGCCGCGCCGCGGCGAACGGGATCGCGCCCTCCGAGATACCGAAACAGCCCATGAACAGTGCGGCGAGACCGGTCTCCCGCTCCTGCTCGCTGTAGAGCCGCTTGCGGATGAGCGTGGACAGCCCCTGGCCGAGCGGCATGACCGGGATGGCGGCGGCACACATGCCCATGACCGTCTGGTTGCCGGTGGCGATGAGCCCGGCGCCGAACAGGAACGCCGTCTTGTTGACCGGCCCACCCATGTCGAACGCGATCATCAGCCCGAGAATCGCGCCGAGCAGGATCGCGCTCGTGCCGGTCATCCCGCTGAGCCAGCTGGTGAGGTGCTCGAAGACCCACGAGATGGGCTTGCCGATGACGTAGATGAAGAACAGGCCGAGCGACGTCGTGGCCACGATCGGGATCACGATGATCGGCATGATCGGCTGGGCGAACTTCGGGACCTTGACCTTCTTGATCCACACGACCAGATAACCGGCGAGGAAGCCGGTCACGATCGCCCCGATGAAGCCGGCCCCGGCCTTCGAGTCGTACAGGTCGCCGGTGTTGGCGATCCAGCCGCCGATCATGCCCGGCACGAGCGCGGGCCGGTCACCGATGGCGTACGCGATGTAGCCGGACAGGATCGGCACCATCAGCGTGAAGCCGATGACACCGATCTGGTTGACGTGCATCCAGAAGGAGCCGTCCGGGATGACGAGACCGCCCTTGGGGTCGGTGTGCCCGCCCAGGGACAGCGAGATGGCGATGAGCAGCCCGCCCACCACCACGAACGGGATCATGTAGCTGACGCCGTTCATCAGCGCCTTGTACGCGACGCTCCGCTCCTTGCCGCCGCCGGACGACGAGGGCGGCTCGGCGCTGCCGCCACCACCTCCGGCCCCGTGCACGGGTGCGCTCCGCACCTGCTCGATCAGCCGCTCGGGGTGGCTGATCCCTTCGGACACCCCGACCGACAGGACCCGCTTACCGGCGAACCGGCTGCGGTCGACGTCCTTGTCGGCGGCGATGATGATGCCGTCGGCGTCTTTGACATCGTTGTCAGTCAAGACGTTCTCGGCCCCGATGGACCCTTGCGTCTCCACCTTCATGTCGATACCGGCGGCCTCGGCCGCCTGCTGCAGCTTCTCCGCCGCCATGTAGGTGTGCGCGATGCCGGTCGGACAGGCGGTCACCGCGAGCAGCTTCAACCTCTTCTGCTGCTCGACGGCCCCTCCGCCCGCGTGGGGGTCGGCCGGACTGGTCACGTGGCTCTCCTTTGCGCCTTCGCATTACAAGACCGCGCAAGTGTTCGCGGTCTCACTCGCATCCTGCAACACGTCTGCACAGGTTCAAAAGCGCAAAGGTCCCGAATTGCCTGGTCTGACGCCACTTCTGCTTACGTGCGTCGGCCACTCAAAACCAGCCATGCCCCCGTCCCCCGGGGCCGGGACGGGGTGGGGCCCACTGGGCCGATCGGTGTAGATTCGTAACGAGCCAGACGTCGCTGCTGATGGCGGTCGGGCGGCCCGCACGCCGGGTCGGCCGAGGGAGAGAGGGCCTCCGACGGACTGCGCTGCGAGCGCCAGGGGACACCTGTGTCCCAGGGATGCCGCAGATCAGCCATGCGTGTACCCGTACCTGGGCATGCGCACCAAGCCCACCTCGACCGATCGCAACTGCACCGAGGAGCAGCTCACTTATGACTTCTGTCGCCAACCGACAGGACCAGGACTTCAAGGTCGCCGACCTCTCCCTCGCCGAGTTCGGGCGCAAGGAGATCACCCTCGCCGAGCACGAGATGCCCGGCCTGATGGCGATCCGCAAGGAGTACGCCGAGGCGCAGCCGCTCGCCGGCGCCCGCGTCACCGGCTCCCTCCACATGACGGTCCAGACGGCCGTCCTCATCGAGACCCTGGTCGCCCTGGGCGCCGAGGTCCGCTGGGCGTCCTGCAACATCTTCTCCACCCAGGACCACGCCGCCGCCGCCATCGCGGTCGGCCCGAACGGCACGCCGGACAACCCCCAGGGCGTCCCGGTCTTCGCCTGGAAGGGCGAGACCCTCGAGGAGTACTGGTGGTGCACGGAGCAGGCCCTGACCTGGCCGAACACCCCCACCGGCGGCCCGAACATGATCCTGGACGACGGCGGTGACGCCACCCTCCTCGTCCACAAGGGCGTCGAGTACGAGAAGGACGGCAAGGTCCCCTCGGTCGACACCGCCGAGTCCGACGAGCACCGCGTCATCCTCCAGCTCCTGAACAGCACGATCTCCAACGGTTCGCAGAAGTGGACCCAGCTCGCCTCCGAGATCCGTGGCGTGACCGAGGAGACCACGACCGGTGTCCACCGCCTGTACGAGATGCAGCGCGAGGGCTCCCTCCTGTTCCCCGCGATCAACGTGAACGACGCGGTGACCAAGTCGAAGTTCGACAACAAGTACGGCTGCCGCCACTCCCTGGTCGACGGCATCAACCGCGCCACGGACGTCCTCATCGGCGGCAAGACCGCTCTCGTCTGCGGTTACGGCGACGTCGGCAAGGGCTGCGCCGAGTCGCTGCGCGGCCAGGGCGCCCGAGTGATCGTCACGGAGATCGACCCGATCTGCGCGCTGCAGGCCGCGATGGACGGTTTCCAGGTCGCGACGCTGGACGAGGTCGTCGACAAGGTCGACATCTTCGTCACGACGACCGGCAACAAGGACATCATCATGGCCAGCGACATGGCCAAGATGAAGCACCAGGCGATCGTCGGGAACATCGGCCACTTCGACAACGAGATCGACATGGCCGGCCTCGCGAAGATCGAGGGCATCGTCAAGGACGAGGTCAAGCCGCAGGTCCACACGTGGACGTTCCCCGACGGCAAGGTCATCATCGTGCTGTCCGAGGGCCGCCTGCTGAACCTGGGCAACGCGACCGGTCACCCGTCCTTCGTGATGTCCAACAGCTTCGCGGACCAGACGCTGGCCCAGATCGAGCTGTTCACCAAGCAGTCCGAGTACCCGACCGACGTGTACGTGCTGCCCAAGCACCTCGACGAGAAGGTCGCGCGCCTGCACCTGGACTCGCTCGGCGTGAAGCTCACGACGCTCCGCCCGGAGCAGGCCTCGTACATCGGTGTCGAGGTCGAGGGCCCGTACAAGCCGGACCACTACCGCTACTGAGCACCGCGCACACCGCACCGCTCCAGTCGCCCGGCGACTGACCCGGCTGACAGGACAGGCCCCCGCACCCCCGTGCCGGGGGCCTGTCCCGTGCCCGGTCCACCGCGTGATCACGGTGGACCCGCCCACCGCTGGTTACGGTGGACCGCTCATCAGCCGCGCAGGTCACCAACCCCCAGGTCACCCGCAGGCCGACCGTCAGCAGGCCAGACAGAGGACCCCACGAATCCCATGCCCCGCGGCCGATATTCGCTCCACGATCCGCACGATCACACCCCCCTCGGTGAAGAGCACTTCCACTGCGCACCCGGCCCTTCCGGCTGGCGCTACGTAGCCCAACGGACCACCCCCTCCGGCGACCACGCCGGCTCGATCGACCTTGCCCTCGACGAGCTCGGCCGCCCCATCCGCCTCGAAGTGAACGCCGCGAGCTGGCAGGTGAGAGGCGCCGCCATCGACGGCGTCACCTGGGTGCGCACCGACCCCACCGGCACCCACGCCACCGAAGGAAACGCCCCGGCCCACGCCTTCACCGGTACATCCCCCGCGTTCCTCATCGCCACCACGCGTCTGCTGAACCTCACCCCCGCTTCCCCCTCGACCCGTGTCCGCCTCGTCGCACTGACGGATCCCGTCCTGGCCCCCCGCACCCTGGACCAGTCCTGGACCTTGCTGAACAGCGAAGCACACGCCACTGACAACGGACCCCTCACCGTGGACGAATACCAGGTCACAGCCCTGGACACGGGGGAGCAGCACTCCGTCCACATCAGCGGCGACGTGGTCCTGGCGGCCCCGGGCATCGAGCTGGAGGACCTGGAGACGCCCCCGTCCACGTTCGGCTGACGCCGGCAGGAACAGCGTCGACGTCAGGCAGGCGGGGCGAACCCGGTGGCCGGCGGCTCCGAACTCCCGGAATCCGACGCGGAGCTCCCGGCCGGCGACGCCTCGGCGGCCGAGGGACCGGAAACTGGAACGGCACCGGGCGCCGGAGCGACTTGCGGGCCGTACGCTCCCGGCACCGGGGCGGGCGGAACCGGCGCGACCGCCGGCGGCACGCCGACCCCGGGCCGCCCATGACCCCCGTACGCCCCGGGAGCACCGCTCTGCGGTCCCGCGCCGAAGGCCCGCTGAGCCTCACGCGACTGCCGCTCGTGCACCACCGCGGCCAGGAACGCCGCAGGCGGCACGTCGGTCGGCGCGGGCGCACCGGTGTGCGCGGCGAGATCGGCGGCGAGGCGCTCGGCCATGCCCCATCCGACCTGCGGATCCAACTGCCCCATCCGCGTGAGGTACTGACGCACCGCGAGCCACAGCCCCTCGGGCACAGCGGACAGATCCAGCTGCGCGAACCGTCCCACCAGCCACGGCGGCGGAGGCGGCACGAACGCCGCCTGCCCGGTCGGCACCCGCTCGCGCACCACGAGAGTCCCCGCGAACACGTCCCCGACCCGTCGCCCCCGAGCCGACACCAGCGAGGCGATGCACGCCACGACGCCGAAGGTCATCAGGATCTCCACGACCCCGACGGCCCCGCGCACCAGCGCATGACGGAACCGGATCGGCCCCCCGTCGTCCCTTACGACCCGCAGCCCGCACGCGAGCTTCCCGAGCGACCGGCCATGGCTCAACGTCTCCACCGCGATCGGAATCCCGACCAGCACCAGCAGGAACAGTGCGACGGAGAGAGCGGCGGCAGCGGCATCGTCCAGCGACGCGGTGGCGGCCACCACGGCGATCGTCACGACGATATAGACGGCGAACGCCACCACCAGATCGATGAGCACGGCGAGCGCCCGGCTCGGCAGCTTCGCGGGCCGCAGCTCCAGTGCCACGGCCTCACCCGTCACCAGCTCACTCACGCCGGCCACCCACCCTTCCCTGACCTGCCCTAGGAACCGCCAGTCTGCCAAGCTGAGGGCACATCGCGCCGCACAGGTGCCGGAAAGCGAGGAGCAGCAGACCGGATGGACCTCGATGTCTTCGTGTCCGCCCACCGGGCCGAGTGGGACCGACTCGACGCCCTGCTGCGCCGCCGACGCCGCCTGACCGGCACGGAGGCCGATGAACTGGTCACCCTCTACCAGCGCACGGCCACGCACCTTTCCCTCATCCAGTCGAGCGCTCCTGACCCCAGGGTCATCGGCCGCCTCACTCAACTCGTGGCACGCGCGCGTAGTGCCGTGACCGGCACCCGCCGTGCCTCATGGCGCGACGTCACCCGCTTCCTGACCCACGGATTCCCGGCAGCGGTCTACAAGGCACGCCACTGGTGGGTCCCCACCGCCCTCGTGTCCACGGCGATAGCCGCCCTCATCGGCTGGTGGATCGGCACTCACCCCGAAGTTCAGGCGTCCATAGCCGCCCCGTCCGAGCTCCGCGAGATGACCCGCCCGGGGGGCCAGTACGAGACGTACTACTCGAGCCACCCGGCGTCGTCCTTCGCGGCCCAGGTCTGGACGAACAATGCCCAGGCCGCCGCCATGTGCCTGGTCCTGGGCATCTTCCTGGGACTGCCGGTCCTGTGGATCCTCTTCCAGAACATGCTCAACGTCGGGGTGGGCATCGGCCTGATGACCTCCGTCGGCCGGCTCGACACCTTCCTGGGCCTGATCCTCCCGCACGGCCTCCTCGAACTGACCGCGGTCTTCGTAGCGGCAGGCACCGGACTCCGCCTCGGCTGGACGGTCATCGACCCCGGCCCTCGCACCCGTAGGACAGCCCTCGCGGAGGAGGGCCGCGCAGCCCTCGGCATGGCCATCGGCCTGGCCCTGGTCCTCTTCGTCTCCGGAGCCATCGAAGGCTTCGTCACCCCCTCCGGCCTCCCGACCTGGGCCCGCATCGGGATCGGCATCGCCGCGGAACTCGCCTTTCTCACCTACGTCTATGTCCTCGGGGCCCGCGCGGTCCGTGAAGGCGAAAGCGGCGACCTGGAGACTGCCGAGCGCAGCGCGGTCCTGCCGACCGCTGCCTGATGTGCATCCGGCCTCGCTGACCTGCTAGTCTCCTCTTCGCCCCGGAAAGACCGTTGACACGGCCCGACTGGGGAGGTAGATTCGAACAGTTGCCCCGAACTCGACAAGTTCGGCTGCGGCGGTTAAAATCTAGCGCGCTTCACGAAATAACATTCATTCGCGAAGCCCCCGATTAATCGGAAAGCAAGAGCCGGTCAGACCGGCCCGAAACTTCTGATAAAGTCGAATCAGCCGAAAGGCAAAGGCCCTCCAGCGGCCACCGGAAATGAATTCCGAACCGGAAACGGAACGGAAAACGGATCTGGTAAGGTTGGAAACACGAAATACCGAAGGGAAGCGCCCGGAGGAAAGCCCGAGAGGGTGAGTACAAAGGAAGCGTCCGTTCCTTGAGAACTCAACAGCGTGCCAAAAATCAACGCCAGATATGTTGATACCCCGACTCACTTCGGTGAGTTGAGGTTCCTTTGAAAAAGTCCTGCCGGTCCTGGTGGCTGGTAGGCGCACAGCGAGGACGCTGTGAACAAGGGGATTATTCCTCTCCTTGTTCCGCTCTCGTGGTGTCACCCCGAGTACGGGGAAACATTCACGGAGAGTTTGATCCTGGCTCAGGACGAACGCTGGCGGCGTGCTTAACACATGCAAGTCGAACGATGAAGCCCTTCGGGGTGGATTAGTGGCGAACGGGTGAGTAACACGTGGGCAATCTGCCCTGCACTCTGGGACAAGCCCTGGAAACGGGGTCTAATACCGGATGACACTCCTTCAGGCATCTGAGGGGGTTGAAAGCTCCGGCGGTGCAGGATGAGCCCGCGGCCTATCAGCTTGTTGGTGAGGTAGTGGCTCACCAAGGCGACGACGGGTAGCCGGCCTGAGAGGGCGACCGGCCACACTGGGACTGAGACACGGCCCAGACTCCTACGGGAGGCAGCAGTGGGGAATATTGCACAATGGGCGAAAGCCTGATGCAGCGACGCCGCGTGAGGGATGACGGCCTTCGGGTTGTAAACCTCTTTCAGCAGGGAAGAAGCGAAAGTGACGGTACCTGCAGAAGAAGCGCCGGCTAACTACGTGCCAGCAGCCGCGGTAATACGTAGGGCGCAAGCGTTGTCCGGAATTATTGGGCGTAAAGAGCTCGTAGGCGGCTTGTCGCGTCGGTTGTGAAAGCCCGGGGCTTAACCCCGGGTCTGCAGTCGATACGGGCAGGCTAGAGTTCGGTAGGGGAGATCGGAATTCCTGGTGTAGCGGTGAAATGCGCAGATATCAGGAGGAACACCGGTGGCGAAGGCGGATCTCTGGGCCGATACTGACGCTGAGGAGCGAAAGCGTGGGGAGCGAACAGGATTAGATACCCTGGTAGTCCACGCCGTAAACGGTGGGCACTAGGTGTGGGCAACATTCCACGTTGTCCGTGCCGCAGCTAACGCATTAAGTGCCCCGCCTGGGGAGTACGGCCGCAAGGCTAAAACTCAAAGGAATTGACGGGGGCCCGCACAAGCAGCGGAGCATGTGGCTTAATTCGACGCAACGCGAAGAACCTTACCAAGGCTTGACATACACCGGAAAGCATTAGAGATAGTGCCCCCCTTGTGGTCGGTGTACAGGTGGTGCATGGCTGTCGTCAGCTCGTGTCGTGAGATGTTGGGTTAAGTCCCGCAACGAGCGCAACCCTTGTTCTGTGTTGCCAGCATGCCCTTCGGGGTGATGGGGACTCACAGGAGACCGCCGGGGTCAACTCGGAGGAAGGTGGGGACGACGTCAAGTCATCATGCCCCTTATGTCTTGGGCTGCACACGTGCTACAATGGCAGGTACAATGAGCTGCGATACCGCGAGGTGGAGCGAATCTCAAAAAGCCTGTCTCAGTTCGGATTGGGGTCTGCAACTCGACCCCATGAAGTTGGAGTTGCTAGTAATCGCAGATCAGCATTGCTGCGGTGAATACGTTCCCGGGCCTTGTACACACCGCCCGTCACGTCACGAAAGTCGGTAACACCCGAAGCCGGTGGCCCAACCCCTTGTGGGAGGGAGCTGTCGAAGGTGGGACTGGCGATTGGGACGAAGTCGTAACAAGGTAGCCGTACCGGAAGGTGCGGCTGGATCACCTCCTTTCTAAGGAGCACTTCTTACCAAGTCCTTCGGGACGAGGTCAGAGGCCACTACGTCGGCAAACGTTCGACGGTGGTTGCTCATGGGTGGAACGTTGATTATTCGGCACCGTCAGTCAACTCGGGCTGCAAGTACTGCTCTTCGGAGCGTGGAACGCAGACCACGAGGGGCGAGGGTGTCGGGCACGCTGTTGGGTATCTGAAGGTACGGCCGATACGGCTGCCTTCAGTGCCGGCCCCAGTGCACTCGGACTACTGGTTCGGGGTGATGGGTGGTTGGTCGTTGTTTGAGAACTGCACAGTGGACGCGAGCATCTGTGGCCAAGTTTTTAAGGGCGCACGGTGGATGCCTTGGCACCAGGAACCGATGAAGGACGTGGGAGGCCACGATAGTCCCCGGGGAGTCGTCAACCAGGCTTTGATCCGGGGGTTTCCGAATGGGGAAACCCGGCAGTCGTCATGGGCTGTCACCCGCTGCTGAACACATAGGCAGTGTGGAGGGAACGCGGGGAAGTGAAACATCTCAGTACCCGCAGGAAGAGAAAACAACCGTGATTCCGGGAGTAGTGGCGAGCGAAACTGGATGAGGCCAAACCTACGACGTGTGAGACCCGGCAGGGGTTGCGTCGTGGGGGTTGTGGGATCTCTTTTCTACGGTCTGCCGGCCGTGGGACGAGTCAGAAACCGTTGATGTAGGCGAAGGACATGCGAAAGGTCCGGCGTAGAGGGTAAGACCCCCGTAGTCGAAACGTCAGCGGCTCGTTTAAGAGACACCCAAGTAGCACGGGGCCCGAGAAATCCCGTGTGAATCTGGCGGGACCACCCGTTAAGCCTAAATATTCCCTGGTGACCGATAGCGGATAGTACCGTGAGGGAATGGTGAAAAGTACCGCGGGAGCGGAGTGAAATAGTACCTGAAACCGTGTGCCTACAAGCCGTGGGAGCGTCGGATATGTGCTTGCACATATCTCGTGACTGCGTGCCTTTTGAAGAATGAGCCTGCGAGTTTGCGGTGTGTTGCGAGGTTAACCCGTGTGGGGAAGCCGTAGCGAAAGCGAGTCCGAATAGGGCGATTCAGTAGCGCGCTCAAGACCCGAAGCGGAGTGATCTAGCCATGGGCAGGTTGAAGCGGAGGTAAGACTTCGTGGAGGACCGAACCCACCAGGGTTGAAAACCTGGGGGATGACCTGTGGTTAGGGGTGAAAGGCCAATCAAACTCCGTGATAGCTGGTTCTCCCCGAAATGCATTTAGGTGCAGCGTCGTGTGTTTCTTGCCGGAGGTAGAGCACTGGATAGGCGATGGGCCCTACCGGGTTACTGACCTTAGCCAAACTCCGAATGCCGGTAAGTGAGAGCGCGGCAGTGAGACTGTGGGGGATAAGCTCCATGGTCGAGAGGGAAACAGCCCAGAGCATCGACTAAGGCCCCTAAGCGTACGCTAAGTGGGAAAGGATGTGGAGTCGCAGAGACAACCAGGAGGTTGGCTTAGAAGCAGCCACCCTTGAAAGAGTGCGTAATAGCTCACTGGTCTAGTGATTCCGCGCCGACAATGTAGCGGGGCTCAAGCGTACCGCCGAAGTCGTGTCATTGCAGCAAGAGGGCCAACGCCTGCTGTGATGGGTAGGGGAGCGTCGTGTGCCGGGTGAAGCTGCAGCGGAAGCTAGTGGTGGACGGTTCACGAGTGAGAATGCAGGCATGAGTAGCGATACACACGTGAGAAACGTGTGCGCCGATTGACTAAGGGTTCCTGGGTCAAGCTGATCTGCCCAGGGTAAGTCGGGACCTAAGGCGAGGCCGACAGGCGTAGTCGATGGATAACCGGTTGATATTCCGGTACCCGCTGTGAAGCGTCAAACATCGAATCCAGTGATGCTAAGGCCGTGAAGCCGTTCCGGACCCTTCGGGGAATGGAAAGTGGTGGAGCCGCCGGCCCAAGTTGGTAGTAGGTGAGTGATGGGGTGACGCAGGAAGGTAGTCCAGCCCGGGCGGTGGTTGTCCCGGGGTAAGGGTGTAGGCCGTGCGATAGGTAAATCCGTCGTACTTGTGGCTGAGACCTGATGCCGAGCCGATTGTGGTGAAGTGGATGATCCTATGCTGTCGAGAAAAGCCTCTAGCGAGTTTCATGGCGGCCCGTACCCTAAACCGACTCAGGTGGTCAGGTAGAGAATACCGAGGCGTTCGGGTGAACTATGGTTAAGGAACTCGGCAAAATGCCCCCGTAACTTCGGGAGAAGGGGGGCCATTCCTGGTGATGAGTCTTGCACTCTGAGCTGGGGGTGGCCGCAGAGACCAGCGAGAAGCGACTGTTTACTAAAAACACAGGTCCGTGCGAAGCCGTAAGGCGATGTATACGGACTGACGCCTGCCCGGTGCTGGAACGTTAAGGGGACCGGTTAGTCAAGATTCGTCTTGGCGAAGCTGAGAACTTAAGCGCCAGTAAACGGCGGTGGTAACTATAACCATCCTAAGGTAGCGAAATTCCTTGTCGGGTAAGTTCCGACCTGCACGAATGGCGTAACGACTTCTCGACTGTCTCAACCATAGGCCCGGTGAAATTGCACTACGAGTAAAGATGCTCGTTTCGCGCAGCAGGACGGAAAGACCCCGGGACCTTTACTACAGTTTGATATTGGTGTTCGGTTCGGCTTGTGTAGGATAGGTGGGAGACTGTGAACTCTGGACGCCAGTTCAGGGGGAGTCGTCGTTGAAATACCACTCTGGTCGTGCTGGATGTCTAACCTGGGTCCGTGATCCGGATCAGGGACAGTGTCTGATGGGTAGTTTAACTGGGGCGGTTGCCTCCCAAAGGGTAACGGAGGCGCCCAAAGGTTCCCTCAGCCTGGTTGGTAATCAGGTGTTGAGTGTAAGTGCACAAGGGAGCTTGACTGTGAGACCGACGGGTCGAGCAGGGACGAAAGTCGGGACTAGTGATCCGGCGGTGGCTTGTGGAAGCGCCGTCGCTCAACGGATAAAAGGTACCCCGGGGATAACAGGCTGATCTTCCCCAAGAGTCCATATCGACGGGATGGTTTGGCACCTCGATGTCGGCTCGTCGCATCCTGGGGCTGGAGTCGGTCCCAAGGGTTGGGCTGTTCGCCCATTAAAGCGGTACGCGAGCTGGGTTTAGAACGTCGTGAGACAGTTCGGTCCCTATCCGCTGTGCGCGTAGGAGTCTTGAGAAGGGCTGTCCCTAGTACGAGAGGACCGGGACGGACGAACCTCTGGTGTGCCAGTTGTCCTGCCAAGGGCATGGCTGGTTGGCTACGTTCGGAAAGGATAACCGCTGAAAGCATCTAAGCGGGAAGCCTGCTTCAAGATGAGGACTCCCACCCCCTTTGAGGGGTTAAGGCTCCCAGTAGACGACTGGGTTGATAGGCCAGATCTGGAAGCACCGTAAGGTGTGGAGGTGACTGGTACTAATAGGCCGAGGGCTTGTCCTCAGTTGCTCGCGTCCACTGTGTTGGTTCTGAAACCACGAACAACCGTCGAAGCCGATTGGCTACGGCTCCGGTTGACAGTTTCATAGTGTTTCGGTGGTCATAGCGTGAGGGAAACGCCCGGTTACATTCCGAACCCGGAAGCTAAGCCTTACAGCGCCGATGGTACTGCAGGGGGGACCCTGTGGGAGAGTAGGACGCCGCCGAACTATTGTTGAGAAAAGCCCCGGACCGGGATACGGTCCGGGGCTTTTCTGCGTTTACGGCGAATTTTTGTCGGAGCCCCAGCCGCGTGGCGGGGCTCCGGAATGTCAGAGGCGGCCGGCTGATTTCAGGGAGAGGTAGGCGTCCGCCAGGGCCGGGGCCAGTTCCGAGGGGGTTGCGTCCACGACAGTGACGCCGTGGCGGGTGAGCTTGTCCGCGGTGCGGAGACGCTCTGCCTTGGCCTGGGCCGCTGAAGCCGCGTCGTAGATCGATTCCGTGGTGCCTCGGGAGGCCGCCATCATTTCGACCGCGGGGTCGGCGACCGATGCCACGACCACCGTGTGGCGTTTCGTCAGGCGGGAGAGGACCGGGAGGAGTCCCTCTTCGACAGGGGCCGCGTCCAAAGACGTAAGAAGGACGATGAGGGAGCGGCGGGGGGCCGTGTGCAGAGCCGTGGCGGTCAGGCCGCGGGCATCTGTTTCGACCAGTTCCGGTTCGAGAGGGGCCATGGCGGTCACCAGGGCCGGGAGAACCTCGCCTGCTGTGCGGCCCTGGACCAGAGCGCGGATGCGGCGGTCGTAGGCCAGGAGGTCGACGCGGTCGCCGGCTCGGGAAGCCAGAGCTCCCAGGAGAAGAGCCGCGTCCATCGAAGAGTCGAGGCGCGGTGCGTCGCCGACGCGGCCTGCCGACGTACGGCCGGTGTCGAGGACCAGCAGGATGTGGCGGTCGCGTTCCGGGCGCCAGGTGCGGACGGCCACCGCCGACTGCCGGGCCGTTGCGCGCCAGTCGATGGAGCGGGTGTCGTCCCCGGGCACGTACTCGCGGAGGCTGTCGAACTCGGTGCCCTCGCCCCTGGTCAACACGCTGGTGCGGCCGTCGAGTTCGCGTAGCCGGGCCAGCTTGGAGGGGAGGTGCTTGCGGCTGTGGAAGGGGGGCAGGACGCGGACAGTCCAAGGGACCGAGTGCGTGCCCTGCCGGGTGAAGAGGCCCAGGGGGCCGTAGGAGCGGATCGTGACGCGGTCCGCCTGGCGGTCGCCCCTGCGGGTGGGCAGGAGGCGGGTCGTGACACGGCGGCGTTCGCCCGCGGGGATCGTCACGCGGTGGCGGGACGCGTCGTGCTCCGTGCCCGGGCGCCAGGCGCTCGGGGGCCATGCGTCACGGATGTGCGCACGCAGGGGGCGGCGCGCGGGGTTCGTGATCGTGAGAGTGACGTCGGCCGGGTCTCCGGGGCGTACGGAGGTGTCGCCGGAGCGCGTCAGGCGCAGGCGGCGGACCGGGGCGGCCAGCGCGAAGTCGCAGGCGCAGGCCAGGGCCAGGGGAGTGTTGACGGCCAGGATGCCCGTCCAGCTGGGCTCCCAGATCCCTACGGGGAGGGAGCCCAGGGCGGCGAGCAGGGCCGTACGTCCGGTGAGGGCCATGTCGGTGTCGTCTCCGGCCTTGTTCGGATCAGCGGGGGACGGGGACGTGGGTCAGGAGCGCGTTGATGACCGAGTCCGGGGTGACGCCTTCCATTTCGGCCTCCGGGCGCAATTGGACGCGGTGACGGAGAGTCGGGAGGGCGAGGGCCTTCACGTCATCGGGGATGACGTAGTCGCGGCCGGTCAGCCAGGCCCAGGCGCGGGCCGTCGCGAGCAGGGCCGTGGCACCTCGAGGGGAGACGCCGAGGGTGAGCGACGGTGATTCGCGGGTCGCGCGGCAGATGTCGACCACATAGGCCGTGATCTCGGGGGAGATCGTCGTCCTCGCGACCGCGGACCGGGCCGCTTCGAGGTCCGCTGCCGTGGCCACCGGCCGGATGCCCGCCGCGTGCAGATCTCGGGGGTTGAAGCCGGCGGCATGGCGGGTCAGGACGTCGATCTCGTCCTGGCGCGTAGGAAGAGGAACGTTCAACTTGAGCAGGAAGCGGTCCAGCTGGGCCTCGGGCAGGGGGTAGGTGCCTTCGTACTCGACCGGGTTCTGGGTGGCTACGACCATGAACGGGTCGGGGAGCGGGCGCGGGGTGCCGTCGACCGTGATCTGGCGCTCTTCCATGGCCTCCAGGAGGGAGGACTGGGTCTTGGGCGGGGTCCGGTTGATCTCGTCCGCGAGGAGGAGGTTGGTGAACGCCGGGCCCGGCTGGAAGGAGAAGCGCGAGGTGTGGGTGTCGTAGACCAAGGAGCCCGTGACGTCGCTGGGCATCAGGTCCGGGGTGAACTGGACGCGCTTCGTGTCGAGTTCGAGGGAAGCCGCGAGGGCTCGTACAAGAAGCGTTTTTGCTACGCCGGGGACGCCTTCGAGGAGGACGTGGCCGCGGCAGAGCAGGGCCACGACCAGGCCCGTGACGGTGGGGTCCTGGCCGACCACGGCCTTGGCGATCTCGGCGCGCAGGGCCTCCAAAGAGGCCCGTGAGCTGCGGGGATCGGTCGTGGGCCCGGCGTTGTCAGTGGTCGGGTCCATCATGAATGGCGTACCTCTCTTTCGAGGGCGTCGAGGTGGTCGGCGAGTGCGATCAGCGCTGCGTCGGTGGTCGGCGGCGGGCCGAAGAGGAGGGTGTGCAAGTCCTGGGTGGGCGTCGGGAGTTGGCGCGCCAGGGCGGGGAGGAAGGTCTCGGGCGTGTGGGCCTGGGACGGGGGGACGCCGATGAGGGGGGCGAGCTTGGTGCGGGTGGAGATACGCAGGGCCGTGGCGGCGCGGTCCCGGGCGTTCGCCTTGCGGTAGAGGCGGGCGCGGCCTTCGACGGTTTCGGAGGCGCGGATCGCGACGGGCAGGCGCTCGGCGACCAAGGGGCCCAGTCGTCGTGCGCGCCACAGGGCGGCGAGTGCTGCCGCGATGAAGAGCTGCAGGGTGCCCCAGCGCCAGCCCGAGGGGATCAGGTCGAAGAAGCTGCGGTCGTTCTGTGCGCCGCCGGCCGCGGCGTCGTCGGAGAGGGAGGGGAGGTACCAGACCAAGTGGGTTCGGGTACCGAGGAGTTGCAGGGCGAGCGAGGCGTTTCCCTGCTCGTCGAGGCGGTCGTTGAGAAGGATGTCGGGGGAGCCGAGGACCACCGTGTCGCCGTTGCCGGTCGTCGCGGGCAGGCGCAGCAGTGTGGGGGCGCCGTCGCTCGGATAGCAGGAGTCCGCGCCGGCGACCGTGGTGCCGTAGCGGTGGCCGCCGGTTTCGGCAGGGCCGGCGCGACGGGCCTCGGGGAGGGTGCAGCCGGGGGCGAGCGTCGTGGCGGAGCTGGGTTCGGAGTCCGCGGTGACCCCGGGGGCCAGCCGGTCGACGGACGCGGCGCCGGGGGCGACGAGGAGCGTGCGGCCGCCGGAGTCGGCGGTCGCGGCCTGGAGCTGCTCCTGCTGGTGGGCCGTGAGCAGATCGGGGACGGCGACCAAGAGGGTGGTGTCGGGACCGGTCGCGGCCCGCGCCTCGGCGGTGGTGGTGACCAAGCGGGTGTCGACGCCCCTGTCGGCGAGGAGTTCGGCGACGGCGCGGCTGCCGTACTGGTCGGCGGAGCGCGGGTCGAGCATGCCGTGCTTCTCGCCGGAGCGGACGGCCGCGATGGCCACGCCGGCGACCAGGAGGAGGACCAGGGCGAGGGCGATGCCTCGCGTGCGGGTCCAGACCTGCCGGACCGTGGGGGTGGCCGAGGTGTCGTCGGAGGCCGGGGCCGGGGGAGGCGGTGCCGTGAGCGTGGACCCGCCGGTCGGCTGGTCCTCTGGGCTGCCGCTGCCGCTTTCGTGGCGGGGGTTCGGGGTGGAGGGCTCGGTCACCGGGGGGCTCCCGGGGCGGCGGTCAGGGACGGCGTCGTGCGTTCCACCTCGGTGTCCAGGGTGGTCAGGCGCTGGTACGTGTCGGGGGTCGCAGTGCGGCCGCCGTATGCGACGTCGTCGAAGTCGCGCGCCGCGGCGTGCAGGCGGTCCGCGTGCCGGGGCAGCGGACGGGAGGCTTCCGTGGCGGCCTCGTCGGCGGTGCGGCCGGGGCGCGGGTCCAGCAGGGCGCGCTCCTCCAAGGAGCGGACCAGGGCGCGCATCCGCTCCTGGACGGCCTGGTTCCAGTGGCCCTGGGCGGCGTGCGCCTCGGCGGCCGCGCGGTGCTCGGCGGCGCTGCGCGGACGGTCGTCGAAGAGCGGAGCCGCCGAGGTGGGGGAGCGGCGGGGAGTGCCGAGGCGCCACCACAGGGCCACCACCACGGCGACGACGGCGAGCAGGATCACGACCAGGCCGAGTGTGCCGCCCGGAGCGACACCGGAGGCGGCGGAGAACAGGTCGTCGACCCACTCCCAGAACTTGTTCAGGGCGCGCATGAACCAGCTCGGATCGTTCTCGTGGTACGCGGGCTTGGACAGCTCTCGTTCGGCCGCCTCCCGCGCGGGATCGCGCGGGATGGTCACCGGCGGCTCGTCGCCGCCGGCGCGCGTCAGCAAAGCTGCGGCCCTGAGCACTCCCCCGGGCGTGCTCACCGCATCAGCTCCCCGGGGTGGCGCCGGGGGTGTCCCCGTAGCCCTGCAGGCCCGCGGCGCGGGCGAGTTCGAGGTCGAGGGCCTCGCGGCGGATGCGCTGGTCGATGTAGAGCAGCACGGTGACGCCCGCGGTGATCGGGAAGGTGATGGTGGAGCCGACCACCGAGCCGATGCCGCTGATGATCAGGAAGGCCCAGCCCACGTCGCCGCCGGTGTCGAGGAAGCTGCCGAGGCCGTCGCCGCTGACCGCTCCCGCGATGAGGCTGAAGGGGACCAGGATGATCGACGCCACGACGCCCGCGATGATCGACGCGAGGATCTGGATGCCGAAGACCCGCCACCACGAGCCGCGGACGAGCTTGACGGAGCGGCCCATCGCCTTGCGGATCGTCTGCTTCTCCAGCATCAGGGCCGGCGAGGCGAGCGAGAAGCGGATCATCAGCCAGATCGCGACCACGAGGCCGGCGAGACCGCCGATGATCGCGAGGGCGAGCCCCCCTTCGGAGGAGCCCAGCACGGCGACGAGGATGCCGGGCACCGTGCCGACGAGGACGACCGCGGCGGCGATCAGCGGCAGCAGCAGCGTCAGGCCGAGCAGCCGGAGGACCTGCGGCCGGGCATCGCGCCAGGCCTCTCCTATGGCGACGGACCTGCCGAGCACGGCGCGGCTGGTGACCGTCGTCAGCAGGGCCGTGGCGATGATCGTGCCCAGCAGCGTGACGATCTGCACCACGCCCGAGCCGATCAGGACCCCGCCCATCGCGCGGGTGACCTCGCCCGCGCTGGCGTTGGGGTCGTCGAGGGCGTCGGTCGTGGAGTCGTTGAGGACGAAGCCCTGGAGGAGCACGACGAGGAGCTGGGTGAGGACGGCGACCGAGAGCGAGATGCCGAGGACGGTGCGCCAGTAGGTACGCATCGTGGACACCGCGCCGTCGAGGATCTCCCCGACACCGAGCGGGCGCAGCGGGATCACGCCGGGCTTGGCCGCGGCAGGCGGGCCGCCCCAGACACCGGGGCCCCAATTGCCGGGGCCGCCCTGCGGGGGAGCGCCCCAGCCTCCCTGCCCGCCGCCGTATCCGCCCGAGCCGCCCCAGCCCTGGCCGGGCGCCGGAGGCGGCGGCGGGGCCTGGCCGGAGGCGGAGGATCCGGAGGGCGCGGACCACTGGCCGGGCGGCGGCTGCTCCTTGGACCACTGCGGGCCGTGGCCCGCGGCGTCCTGCGGGGCGGCGCCCTGGGCGCCGCCGTCCTGACCGTCCTGGCGGTTGTCGTCGGGGCCGTCGGAGGGGGCAGATCCGGGCGATGCCCAGCCCGGAGTGTCGTTCATCGTCGCTCCTTCAAGGTGCCCGTCCGCGGTCGCGGCGGCAGGTTGGCTGCCATCGTGCCATGGGGTGGGCGCCAGGTGACCTGGCCCCGTAAGGGCTGGACACCTTCAATTGTCGGCCCTGTACGGGGCAGACTGGGCGGATGGCTGATCAGTACGCGCAATCCGGCGAGGACATACGGCCCAGCGAGGACATACAGCCCAAGGTCGTCGACATACCGGCGATCAGGTGGGAGGAACCGGCCGAGGGGCCTGTTCTGGTGCTGCTCGACCAGACGCGGCTGCCCGCCGAGGAAGTCGAGCTGGTCTGCACGGATCCGCAGGGTCTGGTGCAGGCGATCCGGTCCCTCGCCGTGCGCGGGGCTCCGCTGCTCGGTATCACGGGGGCTTACGGGGTGGCGCTCGCGGCGGCCCGCGGGTTCGACGTGCAGGACGCGGCGGACGCACTGGCCGGGGCGCGGCCCACGGCGGTCAATCTCGGGTACGGCGTGCGCAGGGCCCAGGAGGCCTACCGCGCGGCGCTGGGGACCGGGGCGGACGACTCGGCGGCCGTACGGGAGCGGGCGGCCGAGGCGGCGCTCGCCGCCGCGCGGGCGCTGCATCAGGAGGACGCCGAGGGCAGCGCCAAGATGGCCGAGCACGGGATGCGGCTGCTCGACGAGCTGCTGCCCGGCGGCAACCACCGCATCCTGACGCACTGCAACACCGGGGCGCTGGTCTCCGGCGGCGAGGGCACCGCCTTCGCCGTGGCGCTCGCCGCGCACCGGGCGGGGCGGTTGCGCCGACTGTGGGTGGACGAGACGCGTCCGCTGCTGCAGGGTGCCCGGCTGACCGCGTACGAGGCCGCGCGCAACGGGATGGCGTACACGCTGCTCACGGACAACGCTGCCGGGTCGCTGTTCGCCGCCGGTGAGGTGGATGCCGTGCTCATCGGGGCGGACCGGATCGCCGCCGACGGTTCGGTGGCGAACAAGGTGGGGAGCTATCCGCTCGCCGTGCTGGCGCGATATCACCATGTGCCGTTCATCGTGGTGGCGCCGGTGACGACCGTGGATCTGGAGACTCCCGACGGTGCGTCCATCGAGGTGGAGCAGCGGGCCGGGCATGAAGTGACGGAGGTCACGGCGCCGCAGGCGCCGCTGGCCGGAATGGAGGCAGGTGGCGGGATTCCCGTGGCGCCGCTGGGAACGCAGGCGTACAACCCTGCGTTCGACGTGACGCCACCGGATTTGGTGACGGCGATCGTCACGGAGTGGGGCGTTGTGGCGCCTGTGACAGCTGAAGACTTGGGTGAGCTGTGTGCCAGGTCACGCCAGGTAACGATGAGCTAATGGGATGATGTGGTCCATGAAGGGACGAGTCCTTGTCGTCGACGACGACACCGCACTGGCCGAGATGCTCGGCATTGTGCTGCGTGGTGAAGGTTTTGAGCCGTCGTTCGTAGCTGACGGCGACAAGGCGCTGGCCGCTTTCCGTGAGACCAAGCCCGATCTGGTGCTGCTCGACCTGATGCTGCCCGGGAGGGACGGCATCGAGGTCTGCCGGCTGATCCGGGCGGAGTCCGGAGTGCCGATCGTGATGCTCACGGCGAAGAGCGACACCGTCGATGTCGTCGTGGGCCTGGAGTCGGGCGCGGACGACTACATCGTGAAGCCGTTCAAGCCGAAGGAGCTCGTGGCCCGGATCCGGGCGCGGCTGCGGAGGTCGGAGGAGCCCGCCCCCGAGCAGCTGGCCATCGGTGACCTGGTCATCGATGTGGCCGGGCACTCGGTGAAGCGGGACGGGCAGTCGATCGCGCTGACGCCGCTGGAGTTCGACCTGCTGGTCGCGCTCGCCCGCAAGCCGTGGCAGGTGTTCACGCGTGAGGTGCTCCTCGAGCAGGTCTGGGGCTACCGGCACGCGGCGGACACCCGTCTGGTGAACGTGCATGTGCAGCGGCTGCGTTCGAAGGTCGAGAAGGACCCCGAGCGTCCGGAGATCGTGGTGACCGTCCGTGGCGTCGGTTACAAGGCCGGACCGAGCTGACGTGTCCCGGGACAGTGCCGCTTCGGCGCCCGGCAAGCCGGGGTCTCGCTCGGAGCGGCCTGTGGGACCGGCGGCCGGGCCCGCCGCCGCGCGCGGCTCCTGGCTGCGCCGCGTCATGGACGGCGGGCTGCTGCTCCAGGGCGGGATGAACGGCAGCCCGGTGCTGCGCCTGTTCATGCGCTGGGTGCGGCGCCCGCTGCTGCCCGCGATGCGGCTGTGGCGGCGCAACATCCAGTTGAAGGTCGTCGTCACGACGCTGCTGATGTCGCTGGGTGTGGTGCTGCTGCTCGGCATCGTCGTCATCGGCTCCGTACGCAACGGGCTGCTGGACGCCAAGGTGAAGGCGTCGCAGAGCCAGGCCGAGGGCGGCTTCCGCGCGGCCAAGGACCGGGCCGACTCGGCGGTGGCCGGGACGCGGGACGGGCTGTCCGATGACAGCCGCACCCCGATCCCCAAGACCTGGATGAGCGATCTCGCCACCCAGCTCTCCAGCGGAGGCAAGGGCGCCTTCGACGTGGTGACGCTCAGCTCCAGCGAGGTCGGCAGCGGCAGCGGGCGGGCGCCGCGGGGCTCCGGTGGCGTGGAGCCGGACCGCAGCGTGCCCGTGGATCTGCGGGCCCAGGTCGACCGGACGACCAGCGCGTCCCAGGAGTACACGCGGATCGTCTACACCGACGGCCAGCCCTCGCAGCCCGGCCTGGTGATCGGCAAACAGCTCACCGACCCCCAGGGCAACCCCTACCAGCTGTACTACCTCTTCCCGCTCACGCAGGAGGAGAAGTCCCTCGGCCTGGTCAAGGGCACGCTCGCGACCGCCGGACTGTTCGTGGTCGTGCTGCTCGGGGCGATCGCCTGGCTCGTCGTGCGGCAGGTCGTCACGCCGGTGCGGATGGCGGCCGGAGTGGCCGAGCGGCTCTCGGCGGGACGCCTCCAGGAACGTATGAAGGTGACCGGCGAGGACGACATCGCGCGCCTCGGCGAAGCCTTCAACAAGATGGCGCAGAACCTGCATCTGAAGATCCAGCAGCTGGAGGACCTGTCGCGGATGCAGCGACGGTTCGTCTCGGACGTGTCGCACGAGCTGCGGACGCCGCTGACGACCGTGCGGATGGCCGCCGATGTCATTCACGAGGCACGGGTCGACTTCGATCCGGTGACCGCGCGGTCCGCGGAGCTGCTCGCCGATCAGCTGGACCGCTTCGAGTCGTTGCTGGCGGACCTGCTGGAGATCAGCCGGTTCGACGCGGGGGCCGCCGCGCTGGAGGCCGAGCCGATAGACCTCCGGGAGGTCGTACGGCGGGTCGTCGGCGGCGCCGAACCGCTCGCCGAGCGCAAGGGCACCCACATCCGGATCGTCGGCGACGACCAGCCCGTGGTCGCCGAGGCGGACGCGCGCCGCGTGGAGCGTGTCCTGCGCAACCTCGTGGTCAACGCCGTGGAGCACGGCGAGGGCAAGGACGTCGTGGTGCGGCTGGCGGCCGCGGGCGGCGCGGTCGCCGTGGCGGTGCGCGACTACGGGGTCGGGCTCAAGCCGGGCGAGGCCACCCGGGTGTTCAGCCGTTTCTGGCGGGCCGACCCGGCACGCGCGCGTACCACCGGCGGCACCGGGCTCGGCCTGTCGATCGCCCTGGAGGACGCGCGGCTGCACGGCGGCTGGCTGCAGGCGTGGGGCGAACCGGGCGGTGGTTCGCAGTTCCGGCTCACGCTGCCGCGGACGGCGGACGAGGCCCTGCGCGGTTCACCGATACCGCTGGAGCCCGAGGACTCGCGGCGCGGCCGTACCGCGGACGACGCGGAGCCGCCGCAGGGCGAGGGCAGGAAGCTCGCGACGGTGCCGGCGCAGACGCCGTCCGCGCCGTCGAAGGCCCCGATCGCGCCGCGCTTCCAGCAGGCGGCGGTGCCCGCCGACCCGACGGCGCTGCCGGGCAACGGCGCGCGCGTGGTGTCCCGTGGCGGTGCGCACGGCGGCGATGGCGCGGTGAGTGTGCCGCACCAGCCGGGTGAACGCGTCGGTGAGGCGGGCCCGGCCGAGCCGGCGGACGCTGGGGACCGGGACGTGAGCGGCAGGGACGAGGCGCGCACCGGCTCCGGTGCGCGGCGGGGGGACGTGGCCGTGGGCGGGCGCCGCACCGCGGATCGGGAAGAGCGCGCCGAGGGGAGCGACGGCGGTCATGAGTGAGCAGCGGGCGCCGCGTCGACGGCGTGCGGTACGGGCCGGTGCGCTGGCCGGATGCGGCGTGATCGTGCTCGCCGGATGCGCGTCGATGCCGGACAGCGGAGGGCTCGAAGCGGTCGAGGCGTCGCAGCGGCCGGACTCGCAGGTGCGCGTCTTCGCGCTGCCGCCGCAGGACGGGGCCAGCCCCGCGAACATCGTCGAGGGCTTCCTGGAGTCGCTGACCAGCGACGACCCTTCGTACGCGATGGCGCGCAAGTATCTGACGCCGAAGGCGGCGAAGAACTGGCGTCCCGGGCAGCGGACCGTCGTCCTCGCGGACGGCCCCAACACCCGGCCGGTCAGCCAGCAGAACGCGGGCGACGAGGGCCGGACCTTCCGGCTGACAGGCCGCCAGGTCGCCACGGTCGACCAGCAGCAGGCCTATGAGCCGCGCACGAACCAGTACCAGAAGGACCTGCACCTGTCCCAGGTCGAGACGGCCAAGGGCACCCAGTGGCGGATCGACACCGTGCCGACGGGCGTCGTGCTCAGCGAGTCCGACTTCCAGCGGATCTACCAGTCCGTCAACAAGTACTACTACGCGGTGGATTCGAAGTCCGGCGACGGTCCTCCCCGGCAGGAGCTCGTCGCCGACCCCGTCTTCGTGCGGCAGTGGACCGATCCGCTGACGGAGACGGTCAAGGAGGTGCTCGCCGGGCCGACGCGCTGGCTGAAGTACTCGGTGCGGACGTCGTTCCCGACGAACTCGGCTCTGAAGGACGGCGTGGACTCGCTGGCCCCGGACGACGACAACAAGCTGACGGTGCCGCTGAACAAGTACGCGGACGCGGCGACGCCGACCAAGTGCAAGCAGATGGCGGCCCAACTGCTCTACTCGCTGCGGGACCTGTCGTCCTCGAGCGTGAACGAGGTCGAGCTCCAGCGCGCCGACGGCCGCTTCATGTGCGCGCTGAACGAGGGGGCGGCCGACGCCCTGGCGGCGCCGCGGTCGTCCGCCGGACCGGACGCCCCGTACTTCCTGGACGACAAGGGCCGGCTCGTGCGGATGCCCAACAACAGCAGCTCCGACCGGGATCCGGTGCGGGTGCCGGGGCCGCTGGGCGAGGGCGAGCAGCGACTGCGGTCCGTGGCGGTCTCCCGCGACCAGGAGCGCGCCGCGGGCGTGTCGAACGACGGACGTTCGCTGTACGTGGCCTCGTTCGTCAACGGCGCGTCGCTGGGCGACGCGCTGGCGCGCAGCCAGGCCGCCGGTGAGAAGGACGGCTTCTCCACGCCGAGTTGGGACGGGCGCGGGGACCTGTGGGTCGCCGACCGCGATCCGAAGCATCCTCGGCTGCTGGTGTTCGGACAGGGCCTCGGCGACAAGATGCAGGAGGTCGACGTCGAGGGACTCGCCGACGGCGCCCGCATCGAGGCGGTGAAGATGTCGGCCGACGGCGCGCGGACAGCGCTGCTGGTCAAGGAGGACGGCACGACGTCGCTGCGGATCGGACGGGTCGAGCGGGAGTCCGACGGGGACGGCGGCACCGCCTTCTCGATCGCCGGACTGCGCCCCGCCGCACCGGAGATGGAAGACGTCACGGCCGTGTCCTGGGCGGGCGGCAGCCGGCTCGTGGTGGTCGGCCGGGAGGCCGGCGGGCTGCAGCAGATGCGGTACGTGCAGTCCGACGGGTCGAGCCCGACGGGGCAGGCCCTGCCGGGGCTGACCCGGGTGAGCGAGATCGCGGCGTCCGACAACGACGCCTTGCCGCTGCTGGCGCACTCCGACGACGGGATCGTGCGGCTGCCCTCGGGCGCCGCGTGGCAGTCCGTGCTGAAGGACGGAACGGCGCCGGTCTACCCGGGGTAGTGCCCGCGCGCCGTGGGGGAGTTGTTCCGGCGCGGAGCTGTGCGTCCGACTGCGGCTGGCCGGCCGGCCGGCGGAGCGGCGGGCGGACACGAGCCCCGCGCGGCTCTCGGGCAGCCGTCGGCAACGTCCGTCCGTTACTGCCCAGTTGTCCACAGGGTGTTGTCCACAGGGGTGGTCGCCTGGCGCGCATGTTGGCACAGTGGTGGGTATGCGGGCGTGGTGGCAGGACCTCTCCGATCTGGTGCTGCCGGCCCAGTGCGCAGGCTGCGGCAGGTCTCGTACGGCGCTGTGTGCGCGGTGCTCGGCGGCGTTGCGCGGCGCCGTGCCCAGACGGGTGCGGCCGCGCCCGGAGCCGCCCGGGCTGCCCGTCGTGCACGCCGCCGCGCCGTATCGGGACGCGGCGCGGGCCGTGCTCCTCGCCCACAAGGAGCGGGGCGCCCTCGGCCTGGCCCGGCCGCTCGGCGCCGCGCTCGCCGGAGCGGTGCGCGAAGGGCTGCCCAGCCGGGAGCCGGGCGGCACGGTAGCCGTGGCGCTCGTACCCGTGCCCTCGGCACCCCGTGCCGTGCGGGCGCGCGGGCACGACCCCATGCGGCGGATCGCGTACGCGGCGGCCGCCGAGCTGCGCCGCACGGGCGTACCCGCCAGGGTGCTCGCCGTGCTGCGGCAGCGGCGCGCGGTGGCCGACCAGGCGGGGCTCGACGCCCGGCAGCGGCTCGCCAATGTGACCGGTGCGCTGGAGGCGGTGGGCGGGAGCGGTGGGCTGCTCACGGAAGTTGGCCGGATCGTGCTGGTCGACGACCTCATGACGACCGGCGCTTCGTTGGCGGAGGCGGCGCGCGCAATAGGTGCCTTGATGCCGTCGACATCGGGTAGCGGAGAAGGCGGAGCGGGTCGGGAACGCTCCCGGACAGGTCCTGGAATGGCATGCCAGAGCCCGGTCCGGGCAGCCGTGATCGCGGCGTCTCCGGATTCCTTCGAAATAAACCGGAACTGACCAGCAATCTGCGTCGTTGCAGGTAACGAGAGGGTTGTTTCACCTGAATGGAGGTACGCGCCAGTAGAGGGTGACGACATCCGTCCGGGCGAGATATGTTCGGTTGTGAGGAACTTGGCGAAGAAAGGCAGCCACCGTGCCTCGCATATCGGAATGCCGTGCTGTGGGATTGCACAGAGATTTCGCAATCACCCGGTCCGGTGGGGTGGAGATCTTGTTCGTGGGGGAGGAGGAGGTGGAAGTCACCGAGTCCGAGGCTCCGGAAGTGGCCGGAGTCTGGTGCAAAAGGGAGATGCTCCGCCACAGGAGCGGAGCTATCCGGGAACGGAGTTCTGCGTGGACATCGTCGTCAAGGGCCGCAAGACCGAGGTGCCGGAGCGGTTCCGCAAGCACGTGGCCGAGAAGCTGAACCTGGAGAAGATCCAGAAGCTCGACGGCAAGGTGATGAGCCTCGACGTCGAGGTGTCCAAGGAGCCCAACCCCCGACAGGCCGACCGGTGCGACCGCGTGGAGATCACGCTGCGCACGCGCGGCCCGGTGATCCGGGCGGAGGCCTCGGCGAACGACCCGTACGCGGCGCTCGACCTCGCCACCGAAAAGCTGGACGCGCGGCTGCGCAAGCAGCACGACAAGCGGTCGTCGCGACGCGGCACGAAGCGGATCTCGGCTGCCGAGGTCGCCGAGCGCGTCCCGGACGCCGCCACGCTCAACGGGGACGGCACGGTCGCCAAGGACGAGACCGAATCCGACGGCGTACCGATCACCAGGATGGGATCGCTCGAGGTCCAGGGCGAAGGCCCGATCGTCGTGCGCGAAAAGACGCACGTGGCGGCACCCATGACGCTCGACCAGGCGCTCTACGAGATGGAGCTCGTCGGGCACGACTTCTATCTGTTCGTCGACTCCGAGACCAAGGAACCGAGCGTCGTCTACCGGCGCCACGCCTACGACTACGGCGTCATCCACCTCAGCACCGACCCGATGGTCGCCGAGGTGCACAGCGCCGACGCCGGCGACGCCATCGGCTGAGCCCCGCTCGGGCAGGACTGTCCGAAAACACACTCATCCGGTGCCCCTGGAGCGCGCGTGCGCCCCCAGGGGCACCATCGTGCGACCCCCACTTGCACCGCACCGTCGTCGCGCGGGCACCGCGGCATGAAATCATGGCCGAGCCGGGTCAACCGGCGTGGCGGCGCCTCGGGTTGGCGCGGCACAGGAAGACGGGCCACGGCCTTCAGGGGGAGGAACGATGGCGGACAGCTTCGGACCGATGCGGGGCGAGGACGCCGGCGCTGCCGACGGCGGCGCCGGCATGGGACCGGACGCGGGCTCCCCGCGCGAGGAGCCCATCCGGGTCCTTGTGGTGGACGACCACGCGCTGTTCCGGCGCGGGCTGGAGATCGTCCTCGCCGCCGAGGAGGACATCCAGGTCGTCGGCGAGGCCGGCGACGGTGCTGAGGCGGTGGACAAGGCGGCCGACCTGCTGCCGGACATCGTCCTCATGGACGTACGCATGCCCAAGAGGGGCGGAATCGAGGCGTGCACCTCCATCAAGGAGGTGGCGCCCAGCGCCAAAATCATCATGCTGACGATCAGCGACGAGGAAGCCGATCTCTACGACGCGATCAAGGCGGGCGCGACCGGTTATCTCCTCAAGGAGATCTCGACCGACGAGGTGGCCACGGCCATTCGCGCGGTGGCCGACGGGCAGTCGCAGATCAGCCCGTCGATGGCGTCGAAACTGCTCACCGAATTCAAGTCGATGATCCAGCGCACCGACGAGCGCCGGCTCGTGCCCGCGCCCCGGCTGACCGACCGGGAGCTGGAGGTGCTCAAGCTCGTCGCCACCGGCATGAACAACCGGGACATCGCCAAGGAGCTCTTCATTTCCGAGAACACCGTGAAGAACCATGTGCGCAACATCCTGGAGAAGCTGCAGCTGCACTCCCGGATGGAAGCCGTGGTCTACGCGATGCGGGAGAAGATCCTGGAGATCCGCTAGCCGGACAGGCCCGGCCCGCAGCCGTCTCCGGCGGCGCGCCCGGCGGCCCCGCTCAGGTGAGCGCCTTCACCAGGGCGGGCTTGAGCGCTGCCGCGTCCACGCGCTCCACCCGGACGCTGTCGCAGCCGACCCAGGCCGCGGCCTCCAGCAGCGCCCCCGCCACCGCAGGGACCGCCTTCGCGCCGTCCAGGGACACCTGCTTGGCGACCAGCGTGGCTCCCTCGCGCGCCGGATCGACACGGCCCACCAGACGGCCGCCGGACAGGACCGGCATCGCGAAGTAGCCGTGGACCCGCTTCGGCTTGGGGACGTAGGCCTCAAGCCGGTGGGTGAAACCGAAGATCCGCTCCGTGCGCGCCCGCTCCCAGATCAGCGAGTCGAACGGCGACAGGAGCGTGGTGCGATGGCGGCCGCGCGGGGCCGACGCCAGGGCCGCCGGGTCGGCCCAGGCCGGCTTGGACCAGCCCTGGACCGTCACCGGGACCAGGCCGGTCTCCTGGATCACCGCGTCGAACTGCTCGCTCTTCAGACGGTGGTAGTCCGCGATGTCCGCGCGCGTGCCGACGCCCAGCGCCTCGCCCGCCTGACGCACCAGGCGGCGCACGCACTCCTGGTCGTCCAGGTCGTCATGGAGCAGCTCGGCGGGGATCGCGCGCTCCGCGAGGTCGTAGACCCGCTTCCAGCCGCGGCGCTCGACGCACACCACCTCGCCGTACATCAGCGCGCGCTCGACGGCGACCTTCGACTCCGACCAGTCCCACCACTCGCCCTTGTTCTTCGCGCCGCCCAACTCCGTCGCGGTGAGCGGGCCTTCGGCGCGCAGCTGCTTGATCACCTGGTCGTACGCGCCGTCGGGCAGGTCGTGGTGCCAGTGCGGCCGGGTGCGGTAGGCGCGGCGGCGGAACGCGAAGTGCGGCCACTCCTCGACGGGCAGGATGCAGGCCGCGTGCGACCAGTACTCGAAAGCGTGACGGTCGGTCCAGTAGGCCGCCTCGATCGTCTTGCGGCCCACCGCGCCCAGACGCGCGTACGGGATCAGCTCGTGCGAGCGGGCCAGCACCGAGATCGTGTCGAGCTGGACCGCGCCCAGGTGGCGCAGCACTCCGCGGACCCCTCCCCGGCGGTCCGGGGCGCCGAGGAAACCCTGGGCGCGCAGCGCGATGCGGCGGGCTTCGTCGGCGGACAGATCGGCGGCGGGACGCGGCAAGGTCGTCATGCCCCGAACGATAGGTGCAGCCACTGACAGTCAGGCCGGTGTCGGCAGGTAGGGCAGCGGGCACGGCAGGCCCAGGTCCGAGGGCAGCAGCGCGCCGATCCAGCAGTCACGCAGCACCTCCTTGTTGAGCAGGCCCGAGCGCAGCACGCCCTCGATCGTGAAGCCGGCCTTCTCGGCGACCGTGCGCGAGCCCACGTTGCCCACCTCGGCGCGCCACTCCAGGCGTGTGCAGGCGAGCTGAGTGAAGGCCCAGCGGGCCAGGCCCAGGGCGGCTTCCGTCATGTAACCGCGGCCGCGGTGCTCCTTGGCCGTCCAGAAACCGATCTCCCAGCTGCCCGCGCGCGGGTGGTGCAGCGAGACCGCGCCGAGGATCGGGCCGTGCTCCTCGGCCCGCACGGCGAAGGTGTACTCGGTGTCGGTGCGCCAGCCGTCCGCGACCACGCGCAGGACGAAGTACTCCGCGTCCGCGCGCGCGTACGGAGAGGGAACCGGCACCCAGCGCTGGATCTCGGGGTCCTGGACCGCCGCGCACACCTCGTCGATGTCGGCGGGCACGAAGGTACGCAGCTGCAGGCGGCCGGTGGTCAGCGTCACGGGGTCCATCGCCCGATTCTGCTCGGGGACAGGGAGGGATGTCACCACTTTTCGTGTCCCTTACCGGCACCTTCCGGGGCCCCTGTCCGTTGGACCTGATGGCAGACCTCCCGGCGCGGTGGGGTCCTCGCATACGATGGCCGTTGCTCAGGCTGTCGCCTGAGTAACCGACCGTGCCAGGCCCGACCGGCAAGGAGACCAACCCCCGTGTCCGTCCTCCAGAAGATCATGCGTGCAGGCGAAGGCAAGATCCTGCGCAAGCTGCACCGCATCGCGGACCAGGTCAACTCCATCGAAGAGGACTTCGTCAGCCTCTCCGACGCCGAGCTGCGGGCCCTCACCGACGAGTACAAGCAGCGCTTGGAGGACGGCGAGACCCTCGACGACCTGCTGCCCGAGGCGTTCGCCACCGTCCGTGAGGCCGCCAAGCGTGTGCTCGGCCAGCGTCACTACGACGTGCAGCTCATGGGCGGCGCCGCCCTCCACCTCGGGTACGTCGCCGAGATGAAGACCGGTGAGGGCAAGACCCTCGTCGGTACGCTGCCCACTTACCTGAACGCGCTGTCCGGCAAGGGCGTCCACCTGATCACGGTGAACGACTACCTGGCCGAGCGCGACTCCGAGATGATGGGCCGCGTCCACAAGTTCCTGGGCCTGAGCGTGGGCTGCATCCTGGCGAACATGACGCCGGCGCAGCGCCGTGAGATGTACAACTGCGACATCACGTACGGCACGAACAACGAGTTCGGCTTCGACTACCTGCGCGACAACATGGCGTGGTCCCAGGACGAGCTCGTCCAGCGCGGCCACAACTTCGCGGTGGTCGACGAGGTCGACTCCATCCTCGTCGACGAGGCCCGTACGCCGCTGATCATCTCCGGCCCCGCCGACCAGGCCACCAAGTGGTACGCGGACTTCGCCCGGCTCGTCACGCGCCTGAAGAAGGGCGAGGCGGGCAACCAGCTGAAGGGCATCGAGGAGACCGGCGACTACGAGGTCGACGAGAAGAAGCGGACCGTGGCGATCCACGAGCCCGGTGTCGCCAAGGTCGAGGACTGGCTGGGTATCGACAACCTCTACGAGTCGGTGAACACCCCGCTCGTGGGTTACCTGAACAACGCCATCAAGGCCAAGGAACTCTTCAAGAAGGACAAGGACTACGTCGTCATCGACGGCGAAGTCATGATCGTCGACGAGCACACCGGCCGTATCCTCGCCGGCCGCCGCTACAACGAGGGCATGCACCAGGCGATCGAGGCGAAGGAAGGGGTGGACATCAAGGACGAGAACCAGACCCTTGCGACCATCACCCTGCAGAACTTCTTCCGCCTCTACGACAAGCTCTCCGGCATGACCGGTACGGCGATGACCGAGGCCGCCGAGTTCCACCAGATCTACAAGCTCGGGGTCGTCCCGATCCCGACGAACAAGCCGATGGTCCGCAAGGACCAGGCCGACCTGATCTACCGCACCGAGGTCGCCAAGTTCGACGCGGTCGTCGACGACATCGCGGAGAAGCACGAGAAGGGCCAGCCGATCCTCGTCGGTACGACGTCGGTCGAGAAGTCCGAGTACCTCTCGCAGCAGCTCTCCAAGCGCGGCATCCAGCACGAGGTGCTCAACGCCAAGCAGCACGACCGTGAGGCCACGATCGTCGCGCAGGCCGGCCGCAAGGGCGCCGTCACCGTCGCCACGAACATGGCCGGCCGTGGTACCGACATCAAGCTCGGCGGCAACCCGGACGACCTCGCCGAGGCCGAGCTGCGCCAGGCGGGTCTCGACCCCGTCGAGCACGTCGAGGAGTGGGCGGCCCGGCTGCCCGCCGCCCTGGAGAAGGCCGAGCTGGCCGTCAAGGCGGAGTTCGAGGAGGTCAAGGACCTCGGCGGGCTCTACGTCCTCGGTACCGAGCGGCACGAGTCGCGGCGTATCGACAACCAGCTGCGCGGTCGTTCCGGCCGTCAGGGCGACCCCGGCGAGTCGCGCTTCTACCTGTCGCTCGGCGACGACCTGATGCGCCTGTTCAAGGCGCAGATGGTCGAGCGCGTGATGTCGATGGCCAACGTGCCGGACGACGTGCCGATCGAGAACAAGATGGTGACGCGGGCGATCGCCTCCGCGCAGTCGCAGGTCGAGCAGCAGAACTTCGAGACGCGTAAGAACGTCCTGAAGTACGACGAGGTGCTCAACCGGCAGCGTGAGGTCATCTACGGCGAGCGCCGTCGCGTCCTGGAGGGCGAGGACCTGCACGAGCAGGTGCAGCACTTCATGGACGACACCATCGACGCCTACATCGGCGCCGAGACCGCCGAGGGCTTCGCCGAGGAGTGGGACCTCGACCGGCTGTGGGGCGCCTTCAAGCAGCTCTACCCGATCAAGGTCTCCACGGAGGAGCTGGAGGACGAGGCCGGGGACCGTGCCGGTCTCACCGCCGAGTTCATCGGCGAGGCCGTCAAGGACGACATCCACGCGCAGTACGAGGGGCGCGAGGAGCAGCTCGGCTCCGAGATCATGCGTGAGCTGGAGCGCCGCGTGGTGCTCTCCGTGCTCGACCGCAAGTGGCGTGAGCACCTCTACGAGATGGACTACCTCCAGGAGGGCATCGGTCTGCGCGCCATGGCGCAGAAGGACCCGCTGGTCGAGTACCAGCGCGAGGGCTTCGACATGTTCACCGCCATGATGGAGGGCATCAAGGAGGAGTCCGTCGGCTACCTGTTCAACCTGGAGGTCCAGGTCGAGCAGCAGGTCGAGGAGGTCCCGGTGGAGGACGCGGCGCCCACGTCGCTGGACAAGGCCGACGCCGTGCCGGCGCAGGCCGGGCCGCGTCCGGAGATCCGCGCCAAGGGGCTCGACGCTCCGCAGCGTCCCGACCGGCTGCACTTCCAGGCGCCGAACGCCGAGGGCGGTGTCGACGAGGGCGACTTCGTGACCGAGGACGGTCCGCTGCGCTCCGAGGCGGACGGCCTGACGCGGGCCGAGCGCAGGAAGCAGTCGAAGGGGCGTCGTCGCAAGAAGTGACCATCGCTTCCTGAAGGGCCGGGCACGGTGTGCCCGGCCCTTCCGCGTGTCCAGCGTGTGCGGCGTGTGCGGCGTGTGCAGTGTGTGCCGTGTCTAGAACGTCTCGCGGGGCGGGCGGCCGTCCAGTTCCACCGCGGTGACCCGCCAGCGCTGGTCGTGGGACAGGTGGAGGCGGAAGGCCAGGGCGTGCAGCCGGGAGCCCGCCGTGATGCGGGCGAAGACCTCGTAGGTGCCGCTCGACGGTTCGAAGTGGCCGATGCGGTGGATCGTCGGGCGGCGCCCGCCGGTGCCGAGGGAGCGGCGGGCCACCAGCCACAACAGGTCCTCGTAGGCCTGATGGGCGGTGTGGCGGGCGAACCAGTGCGGGGGCCGGTGGCCCGACAGGACCAGGAGCAGGCGCTGGGTGAAGAGCTCCGTGGGGTGCGGCGGGGCCTGGGGCGGGACCCGGCGGTCGGCCGGGCGCCGGGAGTCCCGGCGGGACGGGGGCCGGGTGGTCGCGCGGGGACCCCGCCTGGTCATCACCTTCTGCACAGCGCCTCCGGATACCAGTCGGTAACTTTGCTTGGTGATCTTGTACGGGGTCCGTCGAGAGCCCCGCAAGGGACGCCGGGCCGGGCAGGCCGGGGGCGGGCGGTTCACCTATCCGAGTGGCCGGGCGGCGGACGGGCCGGAGGCCGCAAGGGGCGGGCGGGTGAATCGGCGGAACCCCGTTGACGTGCGCGCGGGGTCCGGCCGGCAGCCCGAAGGGGGACTCCCGCACGTATCCTGAAGGCCCCATCGGCACCCTGGGCCATGGGGCCGGCTCCGAAGACGACGAAAGCGGCCCGTCATGCGCGTGTACGTACCTCTGTCCCTGCCTCGACTCGCAGAGGCGTACAAGACGGGCGAGCTGGGACCCGCGCCGCTCACCGCCTACGCCGTGACGCCCGCGCTGCGCGAGTGGTACCTGTCCGACGACATCGAGGAGCTGGAGTACGCGGCCCTCAACCGCGCCGCGCTGGCCTCGCTGCGGCTGCTCGCCGGTGAGCCCGACGCGGCGCGGCGGCGGGTCGTCGTCGCCGTGGACGTGGCGGACCGGGCCGCCGTCGCCGACCCCGACCGCGGGCTCGACCCGGCCGCGCTCGGTGAGGTGACCGTGCGCGAGGCCGTGGTGCTGGCCAAGGCCGCCGCCGTGCACGTGGACGCCGACGACGCCGAGGCCGATGTCGCGGCCGCCGCGGCCGCGCTGGGCGCCGCCGATCACGGGGACGACGACGCCCAGTTCGTCGTGGACGGGGCCGAGGACCACGAGCTGCTGTGGTTCGCCACGCAGGAGATCGCGAGCCTGGTGGGCCGCGGCGACTGAGCCCGTGGGGGCCCAGTGCGCACGGGGTACGTTCTAGGGCATGGGGAAGCACATAGCCGGCGCGCACATCGTCTGGGACTGGAACGGGACGCTGTTCCACGACAACGATGCCATCATCCGTGCCACCAACGCCGCCTTCGAGGAGATCGGGCTCGCCCCGATCACGCTGGAGAAGTACCGCGCGCTGTACTGCGTGCCGGTGCCCAAGTTCTACGAGCGGCTGATGGGGCGGCTGCCCACCGATGCCGAATGGGCCGTGATGGACGAGGCGTTCCACCGGCACTACCTGCGGCACTCCGTGGCGTGCGGCCTCGCCGAGGGCGCCGAGCTGCTGCTCGCCGGGTGGCAGGACGCCGGGCGCAGCCAGTCGATCCTCAGCATGTACGGGCATGAGGAACTGGTACCGCTGGTAAGGCAGTTGGGGATCACCGAGCGGTTCGTGCGGGTCGACGGGCGCACCGGCCCGTCCGGCGGCAGCAAGGCCGAGCACATGGTGCGGCACCTGGGCGCGCTGCGGGGCGTGGCGCCGGAGCGGACCGTCGTCATCGGGGACGCCGCGGACGACGCGGTCGCCGCGCTGGGCGCGGGCGCGCGGGCCGTGCTCTACACCGGCGGTTCGCACAGCAGGGCCAGCCTCGAAGGGGTGGGGGTGCCCGTCGTGGACACGCTCGCGGAGGCGGTGGGCGAGGCGGAGCGGATCGCCGCCGCGGCCTGAGCCGGATCTTCTCCGCGGAGTGGTCTTCCGGGGCTTCTGCGCCGACTTCGTTCACGCTCCGCAGGGCGCTGCGTACTCTGTGGTGAGAGTTCGGTGGTGTGGCAGGGCGCGACGGGGGGACGGGGAGCATGGGTTTCGGCTTCGGGCAGCGGCGTGGCGGGCAACTGCCGGTCGAGGTCACCACGTTCGTCGGCCGGGCGGCCGAACTCGCGCAGGTGCAGGGCGCGTTCGAGCAGGCCAGGCTGGTCACGCTGGTCGGACCCGGCGGTGTCGGCAAGAGCCGTACGGCCCTGCGGGCGGCGGCCGGGCTCGCCGAGCGGTTCCCGGACGGGGTGTGGCTGGTCGAGCTGAGCGCGCTGCGCGACCCCGAGCTGATCCCGGTGACGCTCGCCGCGGTGCTCCAACTGCCCGAGCAGGCAGGCATGGAGCCCCTCGACGCGGTCGTCGCCCATCTGCAGGGGCGGCAGCTGCTCGTCGTCCTCGACACGTGCGAACACCTCGTCGACGCGTGCGCGATGCTCACCGACGTGCTGCTGCGGGAGGCGGCCGGGGTGAGCGTCCTCGCCACCAGCCGGCAGCCGCTCGACGTGCCGGGCGAGCACTGTTGCGCCATCGCGCCGCTCGGCCCCGACGACGCCCTGGAGCTGTTCGTGCAGCGGGCCGCGGCCGTCGTCCCCGGCTTCGAGGTGACGGACGCCAACCGCGCGCAACTCGCCGCGCTGGCAAGCCGGTTGGACGGGATCCCGCTCGCTCTGGAGCTGGCCGCGGTGCGCTTGCGGGCGGTACCCCTGGAGCAGCTGGTGGAGCGGCTCGGGCAGCGCTTCGAGGTGCTCACCGGCGGGCGGCGCACCGCGCTGACCCGGCACCAGACGCTGCGCACGGCCATCGGCTGGTCGCACGAGCTCTGCACGCCGAAGGAGCGGCTGCTGTGGGCGCGGCTCTCCGTCTTCGCGGACTCCTTCGAGCTGTCGGCCGCCGAAGTGGTCGGCGCGGGAGGCGAGCTGGGCGGCGGCGAGGTGCTCGAGTGCCTGATCGGGCTCGTCGACAAGTCCGTCGTCCAGCGCATCGGTGAGAACGGCAGCCGCTACCGGCTGCTCGACACCATCCGCGAGTACGGCGCCGAATGGCTGGCGGAGTCCGGGCAGGCGGCCGCCGTGCGGGGGCGGCACTTCGCGTACTACCGGGACCTCGGGCAGCGCTACTGGGACGAGTACCTCACGCCCGCGCAGCCCGCGCACTACCGGGTGCTGCGCGCCGAGAAGTCCGACCTGCGGGCCGCGCTCGAATACGCCTACGAGCGGCCGGAGTCGGTCGCGCAGGGCGTGTGGCTGGCCGCTCAGCTCGGCCCGTACTGGCGGGCGGTCGGCGGGATCTCCGAGGGCCGGTACTGGATCGAGAAGGGGCTGGCGCTCCTCGACGAGGTGGGCGAGGAGCAGGCGTGGGGGCGCTTCATGGTGGCCCTCGCCGCGGTGTGGACCGGCGATCTGCCCGGCGCCCTGGAGCTGTTCCACCGGGCCGTCGAGGTGGCCCGGGAGTCGGGGACGGACCGCGTGGAGCTGTTCTGCGACGCCTACCTCGGCGGGCTGACCGCGCTGTGCGGGGAGCCCGAGGGGCTCGTGGCGCTGGAGGACGCGCGGCAGCGGATCCTGGCGCGCGGCGACGGGCTCGGCATCGGCGTCATCCACTACGAGGCCGCCGTGGTGCTCGGCGTGCTCGGCGACACCGAGAGCGCCCTGGAGCTGTGCCGCACGGGCCTCGCGTACCTGGAGAGCACCGGCGAGCGCCAGTTGCTCGGCTCCACGCTCATGGTGCAGGGCCTCATGCTGTGGCTCGGCGGCGAGCGCGAAGCGGCCCTCGGGCCCCTGTGCCAGGGACTGGAGGCCGCCGCCGAGATCGACGAGGTGCTCGTCGCCGCGATGTGCTGCCTGGTGCTCGCCTGGTCCGCCGCGCACGAGGAGCGGTACGTGCGGGCGGCGTGGCTGCTCGGCTACGCGGAGAACGCCCGGCGGCTCGGCGGCGACCCGGTGGGCATGCTGCCCTCGCTCTTCCACGAGCAGGAGACCGTGCGCGGAGCCGTGCGGCTGGCGCTCGGGGACGCGGAGTTCCGGCGGTGGAACGAGGTGGGCGCGCGGCTCTCCGGCAGCCGGGTGCTGGACGCCGTCCGCTCGGGAGCCGAGACGCCGGGGGCCGCGCCGGTGCCCGCGGCCCGGCGCGCCGGGGTGGACGCGCTCACCCGGCGCGAGCGGGAGGTCGCCGCGCTGGTGACGCAGGGGCTGTCCAACCGGGAGATCGCGGAGCGGCTGGTGATCTCCAAGCGGACCGCCGACGCGCATGTGGAGCACATCCTGGCCAAGCTGGGGGTGGGGTCCCGCACGGAGGTGGCCGCCGTCGCCGGTGCCGGCCTGGAGAACTCGGACCGGCCCTAGGTCGTGTCCGCAAAGTCATGGGAGCCAGAGTTGTAGGCAGGCGAGGGTGACCATGGCTTGGTAGTGGCGGGCTCGTTTGTCGTAGCGGGTGGCCAGGGCCTTGTGGTGCTTGAGCTTGTTGAAGCAGCGTTCGACGAGGTTGCGGCGCCGGTAGGCGGCCCGGTTGAGTCTGCATCGGCTCTGGCCTCTGCGGATGCGGCCGTTGATCTGGTCGATTCGTTCCGGGATCGCTGCTTTGATGCCGCGTCCGCGCAGGTAGGCGCGGATCTTGACGGACGAGTAACCCTTGTCTGCGGCCACCCGCTCCGGTCTGGTGCGTGGGCGGCCCGGACCGCATCGGGCGACCCGGATGCGGGCCATCACCGCCTCGAACTGGGTGCAGTCGTTGACGTTCCCAGCGGTCAGGGTGAAGGCCAGGGGCCGGCCGAGTCCGTCGCAGGCAAGGTGGATCTTCGTGGTCAGTCCGCCGCGGGAGCGGCCGATCGCCTCGCCCGGCCAGAGCCCCCTTTTCGTGCCCCGGCCGCATGCTGATGGGCTCGCACCGTCGTGGAGTCGACACACACGATCGACCAGTCGACAGCGCCCACGGCGTCGGAATGCTGCTGGACGTGGGCCAGCAGGCGGTCCCAGGTTCCATCGGCCGACCAGCGGCGGAAGCGTTCGTAGACCGTCTTCCACGGGCCATAGCGTTCCGGCAGGTCCCGCCAGGCCGCCCCGGTCGACAGCTTCCACAGGATTCCGTTGACGACCTGACGTCGGTCCCGCACCGGACGGCCCATCCGGGGCGGAGCCAGTAACGGCTCGATCACCGCCCAGGATTCATCGGTCAGTTCATGACGACGCACCATGAACAGACCAACGAGCCAACGACTTTGCGGACACGACCTAGGGCGGGTCCGGCTCTAGGTATACGGAGTCCCGCTCACCGGGCCGACATGCGTATACGTGTCTCGCGCGATACCGATGCACCGGTCAGGCGGGTGCCGCTTAGCTGTACACGTGCCGCATGGTCCGGGAAGGACACGCGCGGCGGGGCGTCGGGCAGTAATGGTCAACTCCCCACGGCTGTCGTGGCAACGGCTCCCCGTCGTGGTGCCCGGAGCGCGGTGCGCCACGGTGGCTGCCCTCGTCGGCGGGGCAGCCACCTCCTTGAGCCAGGCCCGCCCGGACCCCGCGGGCCCAGGTGCTTCAGACCGCCGGTGCCTTCGCCCGCAGCACCGTGAGGAACTCCCGCATCCAGGCCGGGTGGTCCGACCAGGACCGGGCCGACACCAGCGTGCCGTCGACGACCGCCGCCGCGTCCTGGAAGGTGGCGCCGGCCGCCTGCATGTCCGGCTCCAGCGCCGGGTACGCCGTCACGCGGCGGCCCCGCAGGCCGTCGACCGCGGCGGTCAGGAGCGGGCCGTGGCAGATCTGGGCGACGGGCTTGTCGGTGTCGAAGAAGGCCTTGACGATCTTGCGGAGTTCGCCGTCGCCGCGCAGGTACTCCGGCGCCCGGCCGCCCGGGATCACCAGGGCGGCGTACTGGCCCGGGTCGACTTCCGCGAAGGCCAGGTCGGCCGGCCAGGTGTAGCCCGGCTTCTCCGTGTACGTGTCGAAGCCCGGCTCGAAGTCGTGCACCACGAGGCGCAGCCGCTTGCGGGTCGGGGCCGCGACGTGGACGTCGTAGCCCTCCTCGCGCAGCCGCTGGTACGGGTAGAGGACCTCCAGCGACTCCGCCGCGTCGCCGGTCACGATCAGGATCTTGGGTGCCATTGGTCACACGCTCCCCTCGGCGAGCCGGTGTCCGCCGTCGTGCCCAACCTCCCGCCGCCCCCGGATCCTGGCAAGAGGGCGCGGTTCTGTGCAGAGTGTCAAAGTTCGGCCGCTGGTTTTGTACACATACGGCTCATGACGGGTCCCCGGTGCGGAGCGATAGCCTTGTCCCGTGATCAGCGCGATATCTCGCGGGGGCATCGTCGCCCCCTGCCCGCGCCGGGAGCTCACGGGTCGCCACCGCGACCGTGCCCGGCGCTCAGCCGCTGATCGTTTCCGGCGGATGGCCAGTTCGTTGAAAATGGCGCATTACCGTCCGCTCTTCTCCCATTCCGGCATAACGTCGATGTCGACCGGACACCCCGCGTCGCGGCGTTACGTCGACCGCTTTACCTACGTCACGTCTACGTCACGCAACGGCGCGCGACAGGAGCCAGAGGACAATGCAGACCAAGCTGGACGAAGCCAAGGCCGAGCTGCTCGCACGGGCCGCCCGGGTAGCTGAGAACAGCCCGGTAGGGGGGCACCTACCGACTGGGGCGACGGACGAGGGCACTCCTGACCGGGACACCGTGCTCACGTTCCTCCAGCGCTACTACCTGCACACCGCACCCGAGGACCTCACGGACCGCGACCCGGTCGACATCTTCGGCGCCGCGTACTCGCACTACCGCCTCGCCGAGAACCGACCGCAGGGCACCGCGAACGTCAGAGTCCACACGCCGACCGTCGAGGAGAACGGCTGGACCTCCAGCCACTCCGTCGTCGAGGTCGTCACCGACGACATGCCGTTCCTGGTGGACTCCGTCACCAACGAGCTGTCCCGTCAGGGCCGCGGCATCCACGTCGTCATCCACCCGCAGGTCGTCGTCCGCCGCGACGTCGCCGGCAAGCTCCTCGAGGTGCTGCCGGCCGGCACCACCGCCGAGGGCCACGACGTGCTCACCGAGTCGTGGATCCACGTCGAGATGGACCGCGAGACCGACCGGGCCGACCTGAAGCAGATCAGCGCCGACCTGCTGCGCGTCCTGTCCGACGTGCGCGAGTGCGTCGAGGACTGGGAGAAGATGCGCGACGCTGCGCTGCGCATCGCCGACGACCTGCCGCGCGAGCCCACCGCGGGCGACCTGGACGAGCAGGAGGTCGACGAGGCCCGCGAGCTGCTGCGCTGGCTGTCCGCCGACCATTTCACCTTCCTCGGCTTCCGTGAGTACACCCTCACCGACGACGACTCGCTGGCCGCCGTGCCCGGCACCGGCCTCGGCATCCTGCGCGCCGACCCGCACCACGACGCCGACGACCACCACCCGGTCTCGCCGTCCTTCAACCGGCTGCCGGCCGACGCCCGCGCCAAGGCCCGCGAGCACAAGCTCCTCGTCCTGACGAAGGCCAACAGCCGCGCCACCGTGCACCGGCCGAGCTACCTCGACTACGTCGGCGTGAAGAAGTTCGACGCCGAGGGCAATGTCATCGGCGAGCGCCGCTTCCTCGGGCTGTTCTCCTCCGCCGCGTACACCGAGTCCGTGCGCCGGGTCCCCGTCATCCGCCGCAAGGTCGCCGAGGTCCTCAAGGGCGCGGGTTTCTCGCCCGCCAGCCACGACGGCCGCGACCTGCTCCAGATCATGGAGACGTACCCGCGCGACGAGCTGTTCCAGACCCCGGCCGACGAACTGCGCGACATCGTCACCTCCGTCCTCTACCTCCAGGAGCGCCGTCGGCTGCGGCTCTACCTGCGCAAGGACGAGTACGGGCGCTACTACTCGGCCCTCGTCTACTTGCCGCGCGACCGCTACACCACGGGCGTGCGCCTGCGGATCATCGACATCCTCAAGGAGGAGCTGGGCGGCGAGACCGTCGACTTCACCGCCTGGAACACCGAGTCGATCCTCTCCCGCCTGCACTTCGTCGTCCGCGTCGCGCCCGGCACCGAGCTGCCGCAGCTCTCGGACGCCGACAAGGACCGCATCGAGGCCCGCCTCGTCGAGGCCGCCCGCTCCTGGGCCGACGGCTTCGCCGAGGCGCTGAACGCCGAGTGCGGCGAGGAGCGCGCCGCCGAACTGCTGCGCCACTACGGCCAGGCCTTCCCCGAGGGCTACAAGGCGGACCACTCGCCGCGCGCCGCCGTCGCCGACCTGGTCCACCTGGAGCAACTCACCCAGGGGGACAAGGACTTCGCGCTCTCCCTGTACGAGCCGGTGGGCGCGGCTCCCGGCGAGCGCCGCTTCAAGATCTACCGGACCGGCTCGCCCGTCTCCCTGTCCGCCGTGCTCCCGGCGCTGCAGCGGCTCGGCGTCGAGGTCACCGACGAGCGCCCGTACGAGCTGCGCTGCGCGGACCGCGCCACCGCCTGGATCTACGACTTCGGCCTGCGCATGCCGAAGCCGGCGAACGGCAACGGGGACGACCTCGGGGCCGACGGCCGTGAGCGGTTCCAGGAGGCGTTCGCCGCCACCTGGACCGGGCTCGCCGAGAACGACGGCTTCAACTCCCTCGTCCTGCGCGCCGGTCTGAACTGGCGGCAGGCGATGGTGCTGCGCGCGTACGCCAAGTACCTGCGCCAGGCGGGCTCCACGTTCAGCCAGGACTACATGGAGGACACCCTCCGTACCAACGTCCACACCACCCGGCTGCTCGTCTCCCTCTTCGAGGCGCGGATGTCGCCGGACCGCCAGCGCGCGGGCACCGAGCTGACCGACGGGCTGCTCGAGGAGCTCGACGGCGCCCTCGACCAGGTGGCCTCGCTCGACGAGGACCGGATCCTGCGGTCCTTCCTCACCGTCATCAAGGCGACGCTGCGCACGAACTTCTTCCAGGAGGCGGCGGGCGGTCAGCCGCACGAGTACGTCTCCATGAAGTTCGACCCGCAGGCCATCCCGGACCTGCCCGCGCCGCGGCCCGCGTACGAGATCTGGGTGTACTCGCCCCGCGTCGAGGGTGTGCACCTGCGCTTCGGCAAGGTCGCGCGCGGCGGCCTGCGCTGGTCCGACCGGCGCGAGGACTTCCGCACCGAGATCCTCGGCCTGGTCAAGGCGCAGATGGTGAAGAACACCGTCATCGTGCCGGTCGGCGCCAAGGGCGGCTTCGTCGCCAAGCAGCTCCCGGACCCGAGCGTGGACCGGGACGCCTGGATGGCCGAGGGCGTGGCGTCGTACAAGACCTTCATCTCGGCGCTGCTCGACATCACCGACAACCTGGTGGCCGGCGAGGTCGTGCCGCCCGCCGACGTCGTGCGGCACGACGAGGACGACACGTACCTCGTGGTCGCGGCCGACAAGGGCACGGCGACGTTCTCCGACATCGCCAACGGGGTCGCGGGCAGCTACAACTTCTGGCTCGGCGACGCGTTCGCCTCCGGCGGCTCGGCCGGCTACGACCACAAGGCGATGGGCATCACCGCCCGCGGCGCCTGGGAGTCCGTCAAGCGGCACTTCCGGGAGCTGGGCGTCGACACCCAGTCCGAGGACTTCACGGTCGTCGGCGTCGGCGACATGAGCGGTGACGTCTTCGGCAACGGGATGCTGCTCTCCGAGCACATCCGGGTGGTCGCCGCCTTCGACCACCGGCACATCTTCATCGACCCGAAGCCGGACGCGGCGACCTCGTACGCCGAGCGCCGCCGCATGTTCGAGCTGCCGCGCTCGTCCTGGGCCGACTACGACAAGGAGCTGATCTCCGCGGGCGGCGGCGTGTTCCCGCGCTCCGCCAAGGCGATCCAGCTCAACGCCCACATCCGCGAGGCGCTCGGCATCGAGTCCGGCCAGGCCAAGATGACCCCGGCCGAGCTGATGAAGGCCATCCTGCAGGCGCCGGTCGACCTGCTGTGGAACGGCGGCATCGGCACGTACGTGAAGGCGTCCGCGGAGTCGAACGCGGACGTCGGCGACAAGGCCAACGACGCCATCCGCGTCGACGGCCAGGACGTCCGCGCCAAGGTCATCGGCGAGGGCGGCAACCTCGGCGCGACCCAGCTGGGCCGCATCGAGTTCGCCCGCAGCGGCGGCAAGGTCAACACCGACGCCATCGACAACAGCGCCGGGGTGAACACCTCCGACGTCGAGGTCAACATCAAGATCCTGCTCAACGGCCTGGTGGCCGACGGGGATCTGACGGTGAAGCAGCGCAACAAGCTGCTCGCCGCGATGACCGACGAGGTCGGCCACCTGGTGCTGCGCAACAACTACGCGCAGAACACCGCCCTGGCCAACGCCGAGGCCCAGTCGCCCTCGCTGCTCCACGCCCACCAGCGCTTCATGCGCCGGCTCGGCAAGCAGGGGCACCTCGACCGCGGCCTGGAGTTCCTGCCCAACGACCGGCAGATCAAGGAACTCCTCAACACCGGGCGCGGGCTGAGCCAGCCGGAGCTGGCCGTCCTCCTCGCGTACACGAAGATCACGGCCTCGGACGAGCTCATCCAGACGAGCCTGCCCGACGACCCGTACCTGCGTCGGCTGCTGCACGCCTACTTCCCCGAGGCGCTGCGCGACAAGTACGGCGAGGCGATCGACGCGCACGCGCTGCGCCGCGAGATCATCACGACCGTCCTCGTCAACGACACGGTGAACACGGGCGGTTCGACGTTCCTGCACCGGCTGCGCGAGGAGACCGGCGCCTCGCTGGAGGAGATCGTGCGGGCGCAGCTCGCCGCCCGGGAGATCTTCGGGCTCGGCGAGGTGTGGGACGCGGTGGAGGCGCTCGACAATGTCGTCGCCGCCGATGTCCAGACCCGGATCCGGCTGCACTCGCGCCGGCTCGTCGAGCGCGGCACGCGCTGGCTGCTCAACAACCGGCCGCAGCCGCTGCAGCTGGCCGAGACGATCTCCTTCTTCCAGGACGGCGTCCACGAGGTGTGGGCGGCGCTGCCGAAGATGCTGCGCGGCGCGGACGCCGAGTGGTACCAGTCGATCCTCGACGAGCTGACCGGCGCCGGGGTGCCGGAGGAACTGGCGCAGCGCGTCGCCGGGTTCTCCTCGGCCTTCCCGACGCTCGACATCGTGCAGATCGCCGACCGGACGGGCAAGGAGGCGCTGGCCGTCGCCGAGGTGTACTACGACCTCGCCGACCGGCTGTCGATCACCCAGCTCATGGACCGCATCATCGAGCTGCCGCGGGCCGACCGCTGGCAGTCGATGGCCCGCGCCTCGATCCGCGAGGACCTGTACGCGGCGCACGCCGCGCTCACCGCCGATGTGCTGGCGGCGGGCAACGGGACCTCGACGCCGGAGCAGCGGTTCAAGGCGTGGGAGGAGAAGAACGCGCCGATCCTGGGCCGCGCGCGCACCACTTTGGAGGAGATCCAGGGCTCGGACGCCTTCGACCTGGCGAACCTGTCGGTGGCGATGCGGACGATGCGTACGCTGCTGCGGGTGCACTCGTAGGGCGTAGCCGATACGCAGACGGGGGCGCCCCGGGCCGGATGTGCACCGGCCCGGGCGCCCCCGTTTCCGTGGCCGGTGCGGCACGGACCGGGCGCCGTCCTTCGCCATACGCCGCTAATTCCGGCATTCCGTCTAAAGTGGACCTGATTGTCTGACAGATCTCTGACCGATCAGGGAGAACCGATGCCGTCGAAGCCGTCCAGGCCGGATACGAAGCCGACGGACCGTGCGGTCGCGCTGCCCGCCGACTGGGCCGCGACACCGCTGACCGTCGTCATGCCGACGTACAACGAGGCGGGGAACCTGCCCGGGATCGCCGAGGCGCTGATGGCGCTGCCGCTGCCCGGGCTGCGGCTCCTCGTCGTCGACGACTCCAGCCCGGACGGCACGGGCGAGATCGCCGACCGGTACGCCGAGCGGTTCGCCGGGCGGATGGCCGTGCTGCACCGGGCCGGCAAGGAAGGGCTCGGGCGCGCCTACGCCGCGGGCATGACGCGGGCCGTCGCCGACGGCGCACGGTACGTCCTGCAGATGGACGCCGACGGCAGCCACCCCGTCGCACGGGTTCCGGAGATGCTGGGAGTCGCCCTCTCCACCGGCGCCGGGGTGACCCTGGGCAGCCGCTACGTGCAGGGCGGCACCCTGTCCGACGCCTGGGGCGCCCACCGCCGCCTGCTGTCCCGCTGGGCGAACGCGTACGCGGGCACCATCCTCGGCACCCGGGTCCGTGACATCACCGGCGGCTTCAACCTGTGGCGCGAGGACGCGCTGCGCGCCATCGACCTGGCCTCCGTGGACAGCGCGGGCTACAGCTTCCAGGTCGAGATGAAGTACCGGGCGCTGCGCCGCGGTTACGGGATCATGGAGGTGCCGATCCACTTCGAGGACCGCACCGTCGGCGAGTCCAAGATGAACCTGATGGTGCAGCTCGAATCCGTCGCCATGCCGTGGAAGCTGCGCGCGAGGTCGCGCCGGTGACCGCGACGTCGTACGCGCCGCCGCGTCCGGCCCTCGTGCGGCTGCGCCGCCTCTCCTTCGAGATCGTGAAGTTCGGCGTGGTCGGCGGCAGCGGCGTCGTGGTGAACCTGCTCGTCTTCAACCTCCTTCTGCACGGCCTGGGTTCGGGCCCGATGCCGGCGACGGTGGTGGCGAGCTGCGTGGCGATGGCCACGAACTACCTCGGCTTCCGGTTCTTCGCCTACCGCGACCGCGCCGCCCGCACCCGCCGCCAGATCGCGCTGTTCTTCGTCTTCAGCGGGATCGGGGTGGCGATGGAGAGCCTGCTGTTCTACGCGGGCTACCACGGAGCGGGCCTGACCGGACCGCTCGCCTCGAACGTCGCGAAGGGCCTGTCGATCGTGCTCGCCTCCGCCTTCCGCTTCCTCGTCTACCGGACATGGGTCTTCCAGCACCCCGCGCGCCGCTGGTAGCACGCTCGCGCGGACCCGGGCCCGGCTGCTCCTGGTCCTCCCGCGCCCCTCAGCGAACCAGCCGTACCGCCTGACGGATCGTGCGGGCCAGCGGGGTACGGCCCACCCGGCGTGCCACCGGGCCCGCCACGCGTGCGGTCAGGCCCGTCGGCTCCCAGCGGGCCTGCAACCGTCCCGCCCCCCGCCCCTCCGGCTCCACCGTCAACCGGTGATGCGGGACGGCCGCCGTGAAGGAAGGGAACTCCAGGGGGGCCAGCAGAAGGCCCGTGTTGCGCAGGCCGCCGGGGGCCTGGAGCTGGAGCAGCGGATGGCGGATCCCGGCGAAGCCCTGCGGCGGCAGCGACGCGGTGGCCAGGTCGAGGAGGACCCGGCCCTCGAAGATCCCGGGCCGCACCGGGTCCAGCCGGAACCGGACGGTCATGCGCCGGCGGCCGGGGGAGAGGACCAGCGCCGCCACCTGCGGGCCGACCGGCAGCCGCAGCCCGGGGTCGTAGGTGCGCACCGTCAGCCGCACCGAGGCCGGCCCGGGCCCTCGGTCCAGGGACACGATCTCGTGCCGGAACTGGGCCCGGGGGAAGGGGCGCGCGTCCAACGCCAGGTCGGACAGGGACAGTTCACGCCGACCGGTCTGTGTCGAGGGGACCTCGGACCCCCAGTAGACCGCCCCGGCCGCGTCGGACACGGTCTCCCGCGGAGCGACCCCGTGCCCGAGCCCCCGCGCCGCGAGCCGCGTGTCGTCGAGGCGGCCGTCCCGTACGAGCTGCAGCACGACCCGCTCGGCCCGCGGGAGACGGGCGTACGCGCCCGGTGCCAGCCGCGCCAGGTACGGGTTCACGGTCTGCGCGAAGCCCGACAGCCACTCCTCGTCCCGGTACGGCAGGTCGCCCGCGTACATCCGGAAGTCGTGCTTGAGGAACTTGTAGTCCTTGGCCTCGCGCAGCGCCGCGCTGTAGCCGCCCTCTGCCAGGAAGTCGTCGATGAGCTCCTGTACGTGGATGCGGTCGCGGACATTGCTCAGCTTGTGCCGCTGGTTGGAGATGGAGGCCGCGGACTCCTCGACGTACGGGGCGATGTACCAGCGGTACACCGGCTCCGGGACGATCGAGAAGGCCTTCGCCAGGCAGTAGGCCTGCGCGGAGAACAGCTGGTCCTCGTAGTGGATGCCCTCCGGGAAGCGCAGGCCGTTCCGGTCCAGGAAGGCGCGCGCGTACATCTTGCTCGTCGACAGGTGCTCGAAGAACAGGCCGGGTTCGGCCTCGATGCCGTTCACCGTGCGGCGCTCGGCGACCAGGTGCGGCATCCAGACCGAGGTGCGGCCCGTGTCGACGCGGACCCGCTCCACGGCGCCCATCGCGAAGTCGATGTCGGGGCGCTCGCGATGAGCCGCCAGCAGCAACTCCACCGACTTCGGCGGCAGTTCGTCATCGCTGTCGAGGAACATCAGGTACGGGGCGCGGGCGATGTCGAGCGCCCGGTTGCGCGGGGCGCTGCAGCCGCCGGAGTTCTCCGGGAGGCGCAGATACGTGATGCGGTGGTCGGCCGCCGCCAACTCCCTCGCCTCGGCGGGGGTGTTGTCGGTGGAGTGGTCGTCGCTGATGACGATCTCGATGTTCGCGTGCGTCTGCGCCTGGAGCGAGGCCACCGCGCGCGGGAGGCGCTCCGCGTCGTTGAAGACGATGACCGTGACCGTCACGTCGGGGGTGAACGCCATCAGCGGGTCGCCTCCTCGGGCGTGGGGGCGGGGGTGCGGGCGGCGACCGGCACGACCGGCGGCAGCGCCTCCTCGGGTTCGCCGAGGAAGACGCGGCGCACGACCCGCTCGGCGGCGTGCCCGTCGTCGAACTCGCAGAACCGGCGCCGGAAGTGGGCACGGGCCTTGGCGGACGCCTCGTCGCGCCACGCGTCGGTGGCGAGGAGCTCCGTCAGCTCGTCCTGGGTGCGGGCCACCTGGCCGGGCGGCTCGGCCATCAGGTCGAAGTAGACGCCGCGGGTCCGCGCGTACGTGTCCCAGTCGTCGGCGTAGCTGATGATCGGGCGGTCCAGGTTGGCGTAGTCGAACATGATCGACGAGTAGTCCGTGATCAGCGCGTCCGACGCCAGGGCCAGCTCCTCCACCGGGTCGTACGCCGACACGTCGATCACGTGGCCGCTGCGGCGCAGGCTCGCGAGCGGGGAGGCGGCGCCGCCGTAGAAGTAGTGGCCGCGCACGAGGAGGACGGTGTCGTCGCCGAGACGTTCGGAGAGGGCGGCGAGGTCGAGGCGCGGTGTCCAGTTCGCCTCGTAGTCCCGGTGGGTGGGGGCGTAGAGGACCGCGCGTCTGCCGGGGGCGATGCCGAGGCGGTCGCGGACCGCGCGGATGTCGGCCGACGTGGCGCTGTAGTAGACGTCGTTGCGCGGGTAGCCGTGGTCGAGCGAGGTGTAGTGGGACGGGTAGGCGTGCTCCCACATGCGCGTGGAGTGGGAGTTGGCGCTGACGCTGTAGTCCCACTTGTCGACGCGGGACAGCAGCGCGTCGAAGTCGAGGCCCTTGGAGGCCGTCGGGTAGTCGAGCTGGTCCAGGCCCATCTTCTTCAGCGGAGTGCCGTGGTGGGTCTGGAGGTGGACCGCGTCGGGGCGCTTGACCACGGCGTTCGGGAAGTTGACGTTGTTGACCAGGTACGCGGCGCGGGCCATCACCTCCCAGTAGCGGCGGGTGCCGGGCACGACGTGGTCGGTGCCCGGCGGCAGCAGCGGCTCCGTCGCCCTCGACACGACCCACACCGGGCGGATGTGCGGGGCGAGCTCGGCGAGCTTCGCCGCGATCGCCGCCGGGTTGCAGGCCACCCCGCGGTCCCAATAGGCCGAGAAGACGGCGAGATCCGGATCGACCGGCTCGCGCAGCGCCCGCTGGTACTGCACGTCGCGGACCTTGGCACCGAGCTGCTTCTTGCGGGTGCGTGCCGTCGCCTTCAGATCGCGCCGCAGGTGGTTGGCGCTCTGGAACGCGCGGTACTTCGCGTACGCGTCCTCTTCGAGGAGCCGCCGCCGGACGCCCTCCAGGCCGCCGGGCCGCCGGTGGCCCTCCGGCCGCCAGCGCACGGCCGCGGCCGACGCCCGGCGGAAGAACTCCCGCGCCACCGCGTCCGGCATCGACTCCCGCGCCACGACCCGCATCGACTCCGTGGCCATCAGGTCGTACAGGACGGCGCGCGGCCGGGCCGGGCCGCCCCGGCGCTCCATCAGCCGCTGCAGGTCCTCGTACGCCCCGACGAGGCCGTACCGCTGCTCGGCGGTCACCGGCGGCAGGCTCTCGGGCCGCAACTCCCGTGCCTCGACGACCACGTGCTCCAGGCAGGCGATCCGGCCGGCCAGGACCAGGGCGGCGCGGGCCGCGAACATCTCGTCGGCGTCGGCCAGTTCGTCCCGGTGCTCCTGCCAGAACGCGGCGCGCACGGCGCGGTTGCCGAGCAGCGGCGCCACCCGCAGCAGGTCGGACGCCTCGGCCGGCGACAGGTCGCGGCGGCCCACCCGGGCCAGGCGTCCGGCGTCGGCGCCGGACCCGCCGGCCGAGCGCCACGTCGAACGGACGTGGTCCGCGACGACGACGTCCACGGTGTCCGGTACCTCGGCCAGCCGGTCGAGCAGCGCCCGCGGAGCGCCCGTCGGCAGCCGGTCCTTGGCGTGCACGAACCACAGCCAGGTGCCGCCCGCCCGCGCGGCGCCCGCGGCGCGCGCGGCGGCGTCGGAGGTGCCGGGCGCGAGCGGTACGACGCTGCCGCCGTGCCGCACCGCGACGTCCTGCGCGGTCTCGCCGACGGCGGCCGTCACCAGCTCGGCGTCCGGCGGGAGCTGCCCGGCGACGCTGTCCAGGCACGCGCCGAGCAGGCCCTGCACGTCGGGGCCGTACACGATGACGCTCAGCTTCGTCATGTCAGGCCTCGCTCTTCCCCGGGGCGCGCTCCGCGGACGGTTCCAGCATGCGGTCCACCACGCGGCGGGCCGCCTGTCCGTCGTCGAGGTCGCAGAACGCGGCGCGGAAGTCCGTGTACGCCGCCTCGTACGGGGCGCTCGCCGCGTCCACGTCGCGCAGCGCCGCGATCAGCTCGGCGGAGGTCTGCACGAGCGGGCCCGGCGCCTTCGCCTCGAAGTCGAAGTAGAAGCCGCGCAGCCGGTCCCGGTAGTGCTCCAGGTCGTAGGTGAAGAACAGCATCGGGCGGCCGGTCACCGCGAAGTCGAACATCACCGAGGAGTAGTCGGTGACCAGCACGTCCGCGACGAGCAGCAGGTCCATCACGTCGGTGATCCCGGCCTGCGCGGACACGTCCCACACGAAGCCGTCGCCCGCGCCGGGCACCGGCTCCACGACGTGCGAGTGCGGCCGGATCAGGAGCACGTGGTCGTCGCCCAGCTCCCGCTTCGCCGCTTCCAGATCGATGCGCAGGTCGAGCAGGAAGCCGCCCTTGTGACGCTGCTTGTCCTCGCGCCACGTCGGCGCGTACAGGATCACCTTCTTGCCCTCGGGCAGACCGAGCCGCTCGCGTACCCGCGCGGTGCGCTTGGCGCGGTCGGGGGACAGGAGCACGTCGTTGCGCGGGTAGCCCGCCTCGACGAGCTCGCCCTCGTAGCGGAAGGCGCGGCGCAGGATCGGCGTGGAGAAGCTGTTCGGGGAGAGCAGCATCGACCACTGGTGCCGCTCGCGGTCCAGGTCCTCCAGGTACGCCGTCGACGCGAAGTGCTCGTTGTCGAAGTCGAAGCCGATCCGCTTGAGCGGGGTGCCGTGCCAGGTCTGCACGATCTTCTGGCCGGGGCGGCGCTCCAGCCACTTCGGCAGATGCGTGTTGCCCACGATGTAGCGGGAGCGGGCCAGTGCCTCGTAGTACTCGGGGCTGTGCACGCGCAGTGCCCGCGCGGTCGCGGGCACCTCGCACTGCCCGTCCTTCACCACCCACAGATGCTCCAACGGGGCGCCCCTGCGCACGAGTTCCTCGTGCAGGGCGCGCGGCGAGTCGCCGTACATGCGGCCGCCGAACACGTCGTAGACGACCGCCTCGCGCAGCGGCTCGTGCCGGGCCAGCGGGTACGTCCGCTCGCGCAGCCGGGTCTGGCGGTGCCGGCTGCGCTCCTCGGGCCGCAGTTCGGAGTGGGCGAGCAGGGCCAGCTGGTCGTACTGGCGGACCTGGAGCTCGACGCGCTTGCCGCCCGCGGTGACCTCGGCCGGCAGGTCCCGGGACGCGGTCGGCGCGAGCTGCACCGAGCTGCGGGTGCCGTCGGCCCGCTCGACGGAGGGCCACCAGAACCCGGACCGCAGGGGCAGTCCGGAGCCGGGCGGGGCCGGGCTGAACGTGGCGCGGAACGTGCCGCCCGCCGCCTCGGCCGGGAACACGTACTCGTGGCCCGACCAGGTCTGGCGCAGCACCAGGCGCAGGGCGTGGGTGCCGGGCGCCGGGTAGGTGCCGGTGAGGGTGACGGTGCCGTCGGCCGCCGTGGCGACGTGCTCCACCAGCGGCTGGGCGGGCTGGTCGACCAGCTGGAGGTAGCCGCCGGGGGAGCGGCGGGCGTACAGCGTCCGCCCCTCGTGGGGGAACTGGGCGCCGGTGCAGCCCTCGCGGTCGTCGAGGACGAGGGCGAGCCGGTGCGGCCGCTCGGCGTCCTCGGGGCCGATCAGGACCGAGGTGTCCCAGCGGGCGATGGACCGCTCGGCCTGGGTCGGGCGCAGCCGCTCGTGGTCCGCGCGGACGGCGGTGAGGTCACCGGGCCGCACCCGCACGGTGAACGGCACCCGGCCGTCCGCGTCCGCCGGGCCGGGGTCGAGCGGTGTCGTGAGGACCTTGCCGGACTCGCGGTGGCGCAGCCGCAGGGCCGCCGGGGCGTCCGGTGCCGTGCGCAGCACGCCGCGGACGATCAACTCGCCGTCTGCGTAGCGGACTTCGAGGGCGCGGGCGTGGGCCGTCTCCACCCGGAGCTGGAGGATGCCGCCCTGGATCTGCGGGGCGACCCGTACGTCGGGGGAGACCCAGTGGGCGGGCGGCGTCTGTCCGGAGCCGGTGCCGGCTCCCCGCAGCGGGCCGCGGCGCGGTGTGGCGCCCGTGCCGCCCACCGCGATCCGCACGTGCCACAGGCCGTCGACCCACTGGCCCCGGCGCCTGAGCCGGTCCGGGTTCACGACGGCGCTGAAGCCGGCCCAGTCGGCGTGCCGGAACTCGGCGCCGGAGGCGACCGTCGCCTCCGGGTCGTAGTGGCTGCGGACCGGGACGACGACCCGCTTGCGGCCGCCCTTCTCGCGCAGGATCAGCGTCTTCAGGGCCCGGCTGCGCTTCTCGGCGCCGAGCTGGCGCGCGAACGCCCACCCCGACAGGTGCAGCCTGCCGTCCTCGTCCCAGGTCGCGGTGTCCAGGCGGCTGCGCAGGCCCAGCTCCTGGTGGTCCAGGCGCAGTACGGAGTCGGGGACGGGACGCGAGGCGTCGAGGAAGGGGTAGTCGGCGCGCGGGCGCAGCACCCCCGCCACCGGCAGCGAGCCGCCGTGCTTCTTCTCGAACTCCAGCAGGGCGATCAGCTCGTCCATGCGCCGGTGCACCGTCAGATAGATCTTGAGCTTGTGCGGCACCGGCAGGGCGCGCACCCGGTCCTGCCCGATGTCGCGGGCGAGCCGCCCGACGTGGTCGAGGAACGCCGCACGGTACGCCGGGTCGGACGCCGGCAGCACCTTCCAGAACAGCGGCATCTCCTCGTACAGCGCGTTGTGGTCGTAGGCCGCGAGGTGGTCCGCGTACATCGGGTCGGAGCCGACGCGCGCGGTCAGGAAGTCCCGCACCATGCGGATCGACCGCACCCGGTCGATCAGGCCGCGCGGGTCGGTGCGGTTCTGGGTGATGGAGCGCTCGCCGGTCTCGCGCTCGCGCCAGTTGTAGATGGGCTCGCTCAGGATGTCGACGGATTCGGCCAGGTAGTGGGCCGGGACGCTGACGGGCGCGTCCTCGTACAGCATGCCTTCGGGGTACGCGAACGCGTGCCGCTCCCAGAAGGCGCGGCGGTAGACCTTGTTCCAGGCGGTGCGGTCGGTCAGCAGCGGCCGGAAGCGGGAGATGTGGGTGCGCAGCCGGGTGGTCGCGAAGGGAGTGCGGTGCACGGGCGACTGGACGTGGCCGGCGGATCTGAAACGGGTGACGTTGCCCGCCGCGAAGTCGGATCCCGTCTCGTCGAGGGTCTCGATGAGCAGCTCGTACGCGTTCGGCGGGAGGGTGTCGTCGCTGTCGACGAAGGCGAGGTACTCCGGGCCCGCGGGGCCGGTGGCCAGTGCGCGCACCCCCGCGTTCCGGGCGGCGCCCAGGCCCTGGTTGGCCTGGGATATGAGCCGGAAGCGGGGGTCTCGGGCGGCCCATTCCCGGGCGATCGCCGCGCTGGCGTCGGTCGAGCCGTCGTCCACCATCACCACGTCGAAGTCGGTGAAGGTCTGGTCGGCCAGCGACCTGAGGCACTCGTCGAGGTACAGCTCTACGTTGAAGACGGGGACGATCACACTCAGCCGGGGCTGGGCCTTGGCCTGCACACGGGCTCCTTATCCTCTTCTGTTCACCGCTAGCGCACCATATTGGCACTAAACGGACAAAAGGGTAAGTGCGGTGCGCCCATGGTGGGACTCAGGAGGGAAGAGGGACTTTCTGGGCCTTAGGTTCCGACTTGGGCTTGCTCTCCCGCTTTGGGGGATTCGTGAACTCCTCGTACGCCTTCAGCACCTCCTCCGTCGGCCCGTCCATCCGCAGCTCACCGCGCTCCAGCCAGAGCACCCGGTCGCAGGTGTCCCGGATCGACTTGTTGCTGTGGCTGACCAGGAAGACGGTGCCCGCGCGCTTGCGCAGCTCGCGGATCCGCTGCTCGGAGCGCTTCTGGAAGGAGCGGTCGCCGGTGGCGAGCGCCTCGTCGATCAGCAGGACGTCGTGGTCCTTGGCGGCGGCGATGGAGAAGCGGAGCCGGGCCGCCATGCCGGACGAGTACGTGCGCATCGGCAGGGTGATGAAGTCGCCCTTCTCGTTGATCCCGGAGAAGTCGACGATCTCGTCGTAGCGCTCGCGGACCTGCTGCGGGCTCATCCCCATGGCGAGCCCGCCGAGCCGGACGTTGCGCTCCCCGGTCAGGTCGTTCATCAGCGCCGCGTTCACACCGAGCAGCGAGGGCTGCCCGTCCGTGAAGATCCGCCCGTTCTCGGTGGGCAGCAGTCCGGCGACGGCCTTGAGCAGGGTCGACTTGCCGGACCCGTTCGTGCCGATGAGGCCGATGGCCTCGCCCCGGTACGCGGTGAAGCTGACGTTCCTGACGGCGTGCACCTTGCGCACGCCCGCCCGCTTCTCGGCCTTCTTCCTGCCGCCGAGGATGCGGTTCAGGGCGGCGGTGGCGCTGCCGCGGCCCGCGCCCGTGCCGTTGACCCGGTAGATGATGTCGACGCCGTCGACGATCACGGTGGGGACCCGCTGGTCCCGCTGCTGGTCTGTGGTGAGGTCAGCCACGGCCGTACGTCTCCTCTGCCTTCCAGAAGTAGATGAACCCGCCGACGCCGGCGAGCAGCGCCCAGCCCACGGCCAGTGCCCACACGTGCGGCGGCAGCTGGTCCGCGGTGAAGCTGTCGATCAGCGCGAAGCGCATCAGGTCGATGTAGACGGCGGCCGGGTTCGCCTTGAGCAGCGTCAGCACGATGTGCGGGACGTCTTTCCCGTTCGTCAGGTGGTCCAGGCTCCACATCACGCCGGACACGTACATCCACGTACGCAGCAGGAACGGCATGAGCTGCGCGATGTCGGGGGTGTGCGCGCCGATCCTCGCCATGATCAGGGCGAGCCCGGTGTTGAACGTGAACTGCAGCAGCAGCGCCGGGATCACCAGCAGCCAGGACATGGTCGGCGGGACGCCGAAGCAGAGCAGGATCACGACGAGCGCGCACATCGAGAACAGCAGCTGCTGGAGCTGTTGCAGGCAGTACGACACGGGGAGCGAGGCGCGCGGGAAGTGCAGGGCGCGCACCAGGCCCAGGCTGCCGGAGATGGCCCGCGTGCCCGCCATCACCGACGACTGCGTGAACGTCCACACGAACACGCCCGTGACCAGGAACGGGATGTAGTCCGGCACGCCCCGGCTGGTGCCCATGAGCACGCCGAAGATGAAGTAGTAGACCGCCGCGTTCAGCAACGGCGTCGCGACCTGCCAGACCTGGCCGAGCTTCGCCTGGCTGTACTGCGAGGTGAGCTTGGCGGTCGCGAAGGCGGTGATGAAGTGCCGGCGCTGCCACAGCTGCCCGACGTACCGGGACAGTGAGGGGCGGGCGCCGCTGACGGTCAGCCCGTACCGGGCCGCGAGGACGGCGGGATCCTCCACGGCCGGTGCGGAGGCCGGCGTGGGAGGCGTGTCCAGGACCTGACTCACATCCGCTGCTTTCGCTCGGGGGACCGCCCGGGGAATCGCCCCGGGGGTGCTTGCTGTTTGCCTGCTGTTTACGTCGGGACGGACCCGTATCGTCGTGACGTGAGAGTAGGCCGTTCCGACGTCGGAACGCAACCGTTTCGTCGTTACGGACCTATGCTGGGTGTCATGACGACCAACGCCGACTCCGCCAAGCCGACGCGTCGCAGAGCTCCCGCCGGAGCCGCGGTCCTCCGGGAGGACGTGACCGAGGCCATTCAGGCCGCCGTTTTCGAGGAGCTCGCCGCCGTGGGCTACGCCCGGATGTCCATCGAGGGCATCGCGCGCCGCGCGGGCGTCGGCAAGACGGCCGTCTACCGCCGCTGGCGCTCCAAGCTGCACCTCGTCCTGGACCTGGTCTCCGCCATAGCGGTGCAGGGTCTGCCGACGCCGGACACGGGTTCGCTCGAAGGGGATCTGGAGCTCCTGTACCAGGTCACTTCACGGGCGCTGAAGCACCCGGTGGCCGGTCAGATCATCCCCGACCTGCAGGCCGAGGCGGCCCGCAACCCCGACATCGCCGACGCCATGCAGAAGGCGCTCCGCGAGGGGCAGCACAGTGTGGCCAGCGGAATCGTTCAGTCCGCCGTGACGCGGGGGGAGCTCCGCTCGGGGCTCGATGAAGAGCTGGCCCTCGATCTGATCTCCGGGCCGCTCTACTGGCGCTCCGTCGTCGTGCGCACGCCGCAGCTGCCGAAGGGCCATCTGAAGCGGCTTTCGGCGGCTACCGCGGCTGCGTTGAAGGCGCTGTGAGGTTCAGCGGGTTGCGGCGTAGGTGAGGAAGGCGGTCCAGGTGGACGGGGTCGCGGTGAGGCGCGGGCCGTCCGGGTTCTTGGAGTCGCGGATGTGGATGGTGGTGGGGGTGGGGGCGACCTCTACGCAGTCGTTGCCGTCGCTGCTGTCGCTGTAGCTGCTCTTGCGCCAGTCGAGGGCGACTTCTACGCAGTCCTCGCCGTTGCTGCTGCTGCTGAAGCTGCTCTTGAACCACACCAGCTCGGAAACGTCCCCGGCGGACACCTTGCGGATCATGTCTCTCCCAGCACTTGCTCGACGAGGGCCAGCGACTCCCCTGGATCAAGAGCCCGGGCCCGGATGATGCCATACCGCAGTTCGAGGATCCGGAGCTGCCTCGGGTCGGAAACCGGCTTGCCGCCGAACTCTCCGTCGGTGCGCCCCATTGCTGTACCGTCCCCGAACTTCAGCACCTCGATGAGTCCGCCCGTTCCTGGGTGGTCCCAGCGAATGCTCGGCATCACCTGGAACTCGACGAACGGCAACTGTGCGACCTCCAGCAGCCGTTCGAGCTGGCGGCGCAGCACCATTGTCCCTCCCACCGGGCGCCGCAGCGTCACCTCTTCCTGGACGAAGCTGAGTTCAGGCGCGGGAGAGTGCTCGTAGATGGTCTGGCGAGCCATTCGTGCGGCCAGCATCGGCTCCAGATCCTCCGGCGAGTAGGCAGGCCGCCGGGTCCCGAGCAGCGCCGCCGCGTGCTCATCGGTCTGCAGCAATCCATGCAGATTGTGGTTGCTGTACAGACACATCTCCGCGCAGCGCGCCTCCATATCGGCCAGCTCCCGAACCTTCCTCGGGTAACGCGCCCGCGCCATGCGGGGTTTCATGGCGCGGACCTGCCCACCCGCGTCCAGCACCTCGTCCACCTTGTCCAGGTACTCCGGCCGAGGAATCCGTGCCCCGCGCTCGATCTTCCGTACGAGGTCCTCGCCGTACCCGATGACCTCCGCGAACTCAGGGACCCGCAGACCCGCCGCCTCCCGCAGGAACTTCAGCTGATCGCCCACGATCTCCACCGCAGAAGCGATCTCGTCCTCGGGGTCGACATCCCACCCGGGCTCGTCCATGCGCACCCACCTCCAACGCCGAGCCATACCCGTACGCGGCTCCGGACAGCCGGGACATGGCGGGACAGACGCGGGACAGAAAGGGGGGTACGGACGGCCGCCCGAAAATGCCGCGCGCCGCCCTGCCCTTCGTCGTTACCGTCCTCCCATGGTCAACGGAGACGCAGCCCCCGAACCTGCCCTCGACCCCGACGGTTACTTCCCCGAGCGGATCGCGGCGACGTACGACCGGTCGTCCGCCGGGATGTTCACCCCGGAGACCCTCGATCCCGTCGTCGACTTCCTCGCTCAACTCGCCGGTAAGGGAACCGCGTTGGAGCTCGGGATCGGCACGGGACGGGTCGCCCTCCCGCTCGCCGCGCGCGGCGTTGCGGTGCACGGCATCGACCTGTCCAGAGCGATGGCAGCCCGGCTGCGCGCCAAGCCGGGCGGTGACCGGATTCCCGTGACCATCGGTGACTTCGCCAGCGCCACGGCCGGCGGCGCCGAGTTCTCGCTCGCCTACCTCGTCTTCAACACCGTCATGAATCTGACCTCGCAGGACGCGCAGGTCGACTGCTTCCGCAACGCCGCGGCCCACCTCGCCCCCGGCGGCTGCTTCGTCATCGAGACGGGCGTCCCGGACCTGCGCAGGCTGCCGCCGGGGCAGGAGGCCGTGCCGTTCCATGTGAGCGACACGAAGTGGGCGTTCGACCGGTACGACGTCGCCACGCAGGCCATGAGCTCGAACTACGTGGAGGTGGACCCGGAGACCGGGCAGGGGTCGTACTGGACCATCCCCTTCCGCTACGTCTGGCCGTCCGAACTCGACCTCATGGCACGGCTCGCCGGACTGCGGCTGCGCGAGCGATGGAGCGGCTGGACCCGCGAGCCCTTCACGAGCGAGAGCGGGCAGCACGTGTCCGTGTGGGAGAAGTCCGCCTGAGACCTCCTAGCGCGGGCGGATGTTGTGGTTGGAGGAGAACAGATTGCCCGGGTCGTACCGGCGCTTGACCGCCGCGAGCCGCTCGCGGACCGCCGCCGGATAGACCGCGGCGACGTCGTCGGTGGCCGAGGCGAGGAAGTTCGCGTAGGCGCCGCCGACATGCGGGGCGAGCCGGTGCCAGAGCGCATCCAGCGCCGGACGCGCCGCCTCGACGACCGGCTCCGGACCCGCGGTCGTCGTCACGATCATCAGCTCCGCCCGGCGGTGCGCGTAGGCGGTGGCGTCGTCGGCGACCCGGGACACCGCCGCGCCCACACTGCGTACGGCGATGAACGGCGACCCCTGCGCCGCCCCCGCCTCGGCCAGGACCCGGAGCGCCCCGGGCACCGCCTCCTCGGTGACGAAACCGCTCCGGGTCAGCAGCCGGACGCCGGGCGGCGCGGCCACGGCGTCCACGAGCGTGTCCGCGCAGGGCTTCAGCGCGATGTCGTCGCCGGTCACCGTGCCGAGCCGGCGGATCGGGTCGACGGCCCGCGCCGCCACCCGCGGATCGTCGCCGTCGAAGGCGACGTGGATCTGCACCGGCGCCTCGGGCCCGCCGGCGAACGGGTTGGCGAGGTCCGCGGTGGAGGTGAGCGCGTCGGGGGCGGTGCGCACGTACTCCGCCCAGCCCTGGAGCACCCCGGCCGCCTCCGCCGCCGGGAAGGTGATCCGGCCGTGGAAGACGTCCGTCGTCGGGTGCGCCGCGAACTCGAAGACGGTCACGATCCCGAAGTTGCCGCCGCCACCGCGCAGCGCCCAGAACAGGTCCGGATGCTCCGCCGCGCTCGCCCGCACGACCTCCCCGGCGGCGGTGACCACCTCCGCGGCGACCATGCTGTCCAGGGTCAGCCCGTACTTCCTGACCTTCCAGCCGATGCCGCCGGACAGCGTCAGCCCGCCGACACCGACGCCCCGGGTGTCGCCCGAGGAGATCGCCAGGCCGTGCGGGGCGAGGGCGTCCGCGACCTGGCCCCAGGTGGCGCCGCCGCCGGTCCGCACCAGGTGACGTACGTCGTCGATGACCTCCACGTGCGCGAGATGGCCCAGGTCGATCACGACGCCGCCGTCGTTCGTGCCGAAGCCGGGGAAGGAGTGGCCGCCGCCGCGCACGGACAGCAACTGGCCGGTGGCGGAGGCGAATCGGACACCCGCCCGGACGTCCGCGACGTTCTTCGGCCGCAGGACGAACGCCGGGCTGCCCGGGACCAGCACCGTGCGGCCGGCCGACGCGTACCGCGCGCCGCCCGGTTCGATGATGTCGCCGCCGAAGTCACGGCGGAGCGTTTCGAGTGCTGTGCTCATGAGGTTCCCGTTCCTTTCCGCGCCGGGTCAGCCGAACTGGCCGGGCTGGTAGTCGCCGCCAGCCATCCGGTTGATGACCCCCATGCGGTTGGAGGCGTTGATGAGGGAGATGAACAGCACCAGGGCGGACAGCTGCTCCGTGTCGTAGTGCTCGGCGGCCCGCGCCCAGACCTCGTCCGGGACGCCGCCGGCCGCGTCGGCGATGCGCGTGCCCTGCTCGGTGAGCTCCAGCGCGGCGCGCTCGGCGTCGGTGAACACGGTGGACTCGCGCCAGGCGGCGACCAGGTTGACGCGCGCCGCGCTCTCCCCGGCGTGCGCCAGGTCCTTGCTGTGGGCGTCGGTGCAGTAGCCGCAGCCGTTGATCTGGCTGGCCCGGAGCATCACCAGGTCCTGGGTCGCCTTCGGCAGCTTCGAGCCGTCGATGATCGCCCGGCTCGCCGAGGCGAAATGCTTCAGGGCCCTGGCCACGACCGGGCTGCCGAAGAGGTCCAGACGGGGTGCGTGGAGTTCCATGTCGTCGTCCTCACAGGTGGATTCGGGTGGTGGATTCGGGATCTGACGAACACGAGATGCCGACGACCCGGACTCTGTGACGCCCCGCAAATGTGACGTACGCCATGCCGGTGGGGGTGTCACAGAGCGGCGGCGGGCGGCGTCATGTGTGCGAGATCGGCGCGAGCGACACCGACGCAAGAGACACCGACGCGAGACAAGAGGAGCCGTCCATGGCCGGCACGCCGGACCCCGCCACCGAGGCGTTCGTGGCCCACCGCAACCTGCTCTTCACCGTCGCCTACGAGATGCTCGGCTCCGCCGCCGACGCCGAGGACGTCCTCCAGGAGACCTGGCTGCGCTGGGTGGGCGTCGATCTCGGCACCGTGCAGAACCGGCGCGCCTACCTGGTGCGGATCACCACCCGCCAGGCCCTGACCCGGCTGCGCACGCTCGACCGCCGCAAGGAGTCCTACGTCGGCCCCTGGCTGCCCGAGCCGCTGCTCACCGCGCCCGACGTGGCCGAGGACGTCGAGCTGGCCGAGAGCGTCTCGATGGCGATGCTGCTCGTCCTGGAGACCCTCGCGCCGACCGAGCGGGCGGTGTTCGTGCTGCGCGACGTGTTCGACCTCGGATACGACGAGATCGCGGAAGCCGTCGAGAAGAGCCCGGCCGCCGTCCGGCAGATCGCCCACCGGGCGCGGGCGCACGTCGCGGCGCGCCGGCCGCGCGGGGTCGTTTCCCCCGCCGAGAGCCGAGGCGCGCTGGAAGCCTTCCAACGGGCCGTCGACACAGGGGACTTGCAGGGCCTGCTCGACATCCTCGCCCCGGACGTCGTCTTCCTGGGCGACGGCGGCGGAGTCGTCCGGGCCGCGCTGGAGCCCGTCGTGGGGATCGAGAACGTGGCCCCCGTGCTGAGCCGGTTCATCGCCCTGGTGACGGCGCAGCAGACCCGCCTCAACGGCGCCCCGGCGCTGACGCTCCGGATCGGCGACGAGATCGTGGCCGTCCTCGCGGTGCGCATCGACGACGGCCTCGTCACCGGCCTCTACGCCGTGCGCAACCCCGAGAAGCTGTCGCGGGTGGAGCGGGAGACCCCCGTGAGCCGCTGAATCAGCCGGTGACGCACGGGAGTTCGATCTCCAGCTGCGCCAGCTCCGCGCGCTCGGCCACCACATGGATCGCCGCGATGTCCCCCGATCCGGCGGGCCCGAACGTGAACCTGAGGACCAGGGCGAGGCGGCCGTGGACCGCCATGACCAGGCCCGGCACGCCGTCGATGAGCGCGACCCCGGTGAGCCGCGCCCGCGCCACCGCCGCCATCGCGCTCTCGGCCACGGCCCGCGCGCCGGCCAGCGTGACCGGCTCGGGCGTGGGGATGACGGCCCGGTCGGCGTGCAGCACGACATCCGGGGCGAGCAGCGCCAGCAGCGCCTCGAAGTCACCGCCGCGCGTGGCGGCGAGGAAGGCCTCGACGACCCGGTGGCGCAGCGCCGGGTCCGAGCCGGAGGCGGGCTCCGCGCCCCGCACCCGGCGCCGGGCCCGGCTGGCGAGCTGGCGCACGGCGGCGGGGGAGCGGTCGAGGAGCGGCGCGATCTGCTCGAACGGCACCGCGAACGTGTCGTGCAGGACGAACGCGACCCGCTCCGCCGGCGACAGCGTGTCCAGGACGACCAGGAGCGCCACCCCCACCTCGTCCGCGAGCAGGGCCTCCTCCTCGGGATGGCCCTGCTCGTCGGGGCCGAGCGCCGGGTCGGCGGGCCGCTCGTCTAGCGGGGTCTCGTGGCGCGTGGCGCGGGACCGCAGCATGTTGAGGCAGACCCGGGCGACGACGGTGGTCAGCCAGCCGGCGAGGTTGCCGACCTCGTCGGTGTCCGCGCGGTCGGCGCGGATCCAGGCCTCCTGGACGGCGTCGTCGGCCTCGCTGAGCGAACCGAGAATCCGGTACGCCACCGAGCGCAGCCGGGGCCGCTGCTCCTCGAACCGCTCCGTGAGCCGCGCCGCCGTGCCCGTCGCCCGTATCGGGTCCTTGTCCGTCACGGCAGCAGTACAACACGGCGGCACGGCCGGGATCTCAGGAAACCCGCGTGGCCCCGGCGAACGGCATCTGGTCGATCGGCGCGATCCGCACGGGCGCGCTCGGGTTCGGCGCGTGGATCATCTGCCCGTTGCCGATGTAGAGCCCGACATGGCTGATGCCGGAGTAGAAGAACACCAGGTCGCCCGGCTGCAGTTGGGACTTCGAGACCCGCTGCCCCGCGTTGATCTGCGCGTACGTGGTGCGCGGCAGCGAGACGCCCGCCGAGCGGTACGCGGCCTGCGTCAGGCCCGAGCAGTCGAAGGCGTTCGGGCCGGTGGCGCCCCAGACGTACGGGCTGCCGAGCGCGTTGTGTGCGAAGGCGATGGCCGCCTGGGCACGGGAGTTGGGGGCCGTGCCCACCTTCCCCCGGGGCGTGGAGCGGGAGGCGCGGTCGCCGCCGTCGGCCGTGGTGAGGTCCCGGTCCGCCGGGGTGAGCCGGTCGAGCAGCTGCCGGGCGTCCGCCAGCTTCTTCGTCACCGTCTTCTTCTGCTTCTCCAACTCCTTCTGCTTGGCTCGCAGTTCGGAGAGGGAGCCGTCGGCCTGGGTGTGCAGCTGGTCGATCTCGCGCAGCTCCTTGCGGACGCGGGTGATCGTGGCGGCCTGGCGGGTGCCGACGCGGTTCGTGAAGGACGCCTCGTCGAGATAGCGGTCGGGCGTGGAGGACAGCAGCAGCTGTACGGACGGGTCCACGCCGCCCGTGCGGTACTGCGCCGCCGCGACCGCACCCAGTTGCTGGCGCTGCGTGTTGAGCGACTCCGTCCGGCGGGACGCCTCGTCCTGCAGCGAGTCCACCTTCTTGCGGGCCTTGCCCGCCTTCTCCTTCGCGCCGTTGTACTTCTCGGTGGCGACCTCCGCCTCCTGGTAGAGCCTGTCGACCTTCGCCTTCACCTGAGCGGGGCTGAGGTTCGGCTCCGCGTGCGCCGCACCGCCGTCGAAGGCGATGGTGGTCGCCGCGGAGGCGAGAGCGAGGGTGGCCGCGGTGCGGACCGTACTGCCACTGAACGAACGCTGTTTCGGCTTGCGATGCGCTGCCGGCACGAAGTGCCACGTCCTTCCGGTCGTACTGCCTGCCTGCACGTACTGCTGCGTGAGGGGCGCCGATCGCGCGTCCGGCGGCGGCCCGCACAGGGGGAGCGGGCCGCCGCCGGACCTTTCTCGGCGGTGGTGTCCGACTGCCGCCCCTGGCCCGGGCGGCGGTGGGGAGCCGGTCACCTGAGGAAGGACGCTAAACCTCTGCGTAACGGGTTGGCGCCGGATTGTTAGGAACTGGCTTGTTTGTTACGGCTGGTGGCAGAGAGTGATGGACAGGTGCGCGTAGTGGCCCGAAGCGGCCCGAAGTCGTCCGCGAGGGCTACGGGGGATCGGTGTCGGGACGACACGGGCGTCCCGTTAGGCTCCGCAGCATGGACGTACTCATCCATCTCTTCGTCGGCCTGCACATCATCGGCATCGCCTCGCTGCTCGGCGGCTTCCTCACGCAGATGTCGGCGATGGGGCAGGGCACGGCCCGCTTCAACAAGGCCATGCTGCACGGCGCCCTGACCATGCTGGTGACCGGTGTCGCCCTGGTCGGCCTCCATCAGGCCGACGACAACACCGTGAACAACATCAAGATCGGCGTGAAGCTGGCGATCCTGATCGTCATCCTCGGCATCGTCTACGTGAAGCGCGACGAGGAGAAGGCGGAGAAGGGCCTGTTCGCGGCGGTCGGCGGCCTCACCGTGGCCAACATCTTCATCGCCGTGCTCTGGACCTGACGGCCCCGGCCGAGCGGGCCGCCCCCACCGCGGTGACCAGCCAGACGGCCACCGCGATCCACAACAGCACCTGTCCCGGCCCCTTGAGCCAGGACGTCTCGACGGCGGTGGCCACGGAGAGCGTGGCCACGGCCGTCACCCCCATCGGGAACACCGTCGACCAGCGCCGCACGTCGTACGTGAACCGCGGCTCCAGCACCTCCGCCACCGCGAGCACCACGTACCAGGCCAGGTCGAGCGCGAGCAGCACCCCGCACATGTCGCGCAGCACCCCGGTGACGTCGGAGTTCCAGAGGTCACCGGCCCGCCCGGCGAGCACCAGCCGGGCCGCCGCGAGCGCCGAGATCCCCAGCGCCCCGCCCGCGATCCAGTGGTCCCCGGCCCCCTCGAACACCTGCCGGCGGTCGAACCGGGCGAACGCGACGACGTACAGCACGATCCCGCACCAGAACACCACCACCGCCGCGTGGCCGAGCCAGGCCACGCCCAGCTCCGCCGACAGCGTCGCCCCGAGCACGGCCAGGCTCTGGGTCGCCACGCAGACGAGGAAGACGAGCCCCGGCATCCGCGGTTTCCAGTGGCGGACGACGGCGAGGAGCAGCACGGGCCACACGAGCGCGGCGATCACCAGCAGCGCCTCGGCGAGCGCCTGCAGGCCCGCCAGCGAGAGCCGGGTGCCGAGGACGCACGTCGCCGCGACCGCGGTCAGCGCGGGCGGCGTGTCCGCCTCGCGCTCCCAGCGGCCGCGGTCGCGGACGAGACGGAGCAGGAAATCGCAGGCCAGCACCGCCCAGAGCGCCGCGGCAAGGACCAGGAAGACACCGGACAGGACGGCGTACCCGGTCAGCCGGAACCCGACCGAGACGATGCCGGTCGCCATCACGGCGGCACCGGCGGCGGGCGGGAGCTGGGACCAGAAGGACTGCGGGATCACGTCCGGGCGGTGCTGCACCGCCCGAACGTAACCGCGGATCCGGTCAGGCGGGGCGCACCACGCTGTGGATCGACCCCGTGCCGTCGTAGTAGATGGACTCCTCGCGGACGTACGCCCCCGGCTTCGGCGCGTGGATCATCATGCCGTCGCCGAGGTAGAGGCCGACGTGGCTGATGTCGTCGTAGAAGAAGACCAGGTCACCCGGCTGGATGTCGGAGAGCGGGACGGTCGTGCCGACCTCCACCTGGTCCCAGGTGGTGCGCGGCAGCGAGATGCCCGCCGCCTTCCAGGCCGCCTGGGTCAGCCCCGAGCAGTCGTACGAGTCCGGGCCCGTGGCGCCCCACACGTACGGCTTGCCCTCCTGGGACTTGGCGAACGCCAGCGCCTTCGCCGCCTTGGCCGCGTAGGTCGACGACGAGCCGGACGAGCCGGACGAGCCGGACCCCGATCCGGACGACGTACCCGAGCCGTCCTCCTGCCGGGCCGCCTCCTCGGCCGCCTTCCGCTTCTGCTCCTCCTCGGCCTTCTGCTTCTGGGCGAGCTCGGCGGCCTTCTTGCGGGCCGCCTCTTCCTTCTTCTTCTCGATCGCCGCGAGCCGCTGCTTCTCCTCGGCCGTCAGCTCGGACAGCAGCCGGCGCGCGTCGGAGAGCTTGGACTGCACGCTCTGCTTCGAGGTCTTCAGCTCGGTCTGCGAGGAGGTGAGCTGCTGGAGGTTCTCCTGCGCCTCGGTGCGCTTCTTCGCGGTCGCGCGCTGCTGCTCCTGGTAGTCGTCGACCGCCTTCTTCTGGCTGGCGGTCATCCGGCTCATCAGGTGGTTCTGCGCGAAGTAGTCCTCGGGGTCGTCGGCGAGGAACATCGTCGCGGTGTCGCTGACCCCGCCCGAGCGGTACTGCTCGGCGGCGAACCGGCCCAGGTCCTGGCGGGCCGCGTTCATCTTCTCGGTGCGCTGCGCGATGTCGTCGAGGAGCTGGTCGACCTGCTTCTTCTTGCTGTCGGTCTGCTCCTTGGCGGAGTTGTACTTCTGCGTGGCGACCTCGGCCTGCCGGTACAGGGTGTCGACCTTCTTCTGCACCTCTTCGAGGCTCGGCCTGGCCGGCTGCGCGGGGGCGGCCTGTGCCGTCTGCGAGAGCAGGGCCACCGAGGTGAGGGCGGCGGTCGTGATCCCGACCGCGGGGGTGGTGCGAAGGCCGCCCGACATCCGGGAGCGGGTGCGCGGCTTGCGGTGCGACGCCAAGGAGGCGACTCCTTCCGTGGTCCGCCTACCGGGTTAGCTGTCGGGTTCGGGCGTACGGAAGGCTGCCCTACGGTCAACTGCCCGATGGTGCCGGGCCGTTGAGCCGATTCACCCCAAGGTCGGTTGGGTCCCCGGTTCCCTGCCTCTCGGCGTACGGAACTCAGCGGGGGCTGCCCGGTCGCCGCGTTGTTCGCGAGCGGGGGGACGGGCTGCCCGCGCAGCACCGTAGCCAACTCGTGTTGCTGCTGTGAAGGTTGATGTTCGATATGCCCGATACATTTTCGTGACCTTGGCGACTCCGCGGCCCCGCACCTGGCCGTATGCGGCCAACCCCTCATGGTCTGCGGCGATTTGTTCGCATTTCGTCCATGCGCTTGTCGGGGATGCGGGAGTGTGTGGGCTTCACTCACTATTTGTGAAGGTGTCGTCATGGAGTGTGACGAGGGGGCGTCCGGTGTCCGGGCCCGGCCGACCCGCGCGTTCCGAAGCCGCTGACCTGCTCGGACGGGCGGTGTGGTGAAGGCGGCGGCGGGGTGTCAGTGGGGCGGCCTAGACTCGTAGAGCGATGAGCAGCCTCTTTGACGACAACTTCCTGGCCAGCCTCCAGCGCGGCGCGGAGGAGCCCCCGCCGCCGCCCGAGGACGAGCACGACGGCCCCGCGCCGGAGCCGATCCCGGACGACCTGTTCGGCGGGAAGTTCGACGTGCCCCCGGCCAGGGACGCCTACTACCGCGACGGCGCCCCCCGCCCGGCCCTCGACCCGGCGGCCCTCCTCGACGGGCTGAACGAGAACCAGCGGGCGGCCGTCGTGCACGGTGGCACCCCGCTGCTCATCGTCGCGGGCGCCGGCTCCGGCAAGACCCGCGTCCTCACCCACCGCATCGCCTACCTGCTGGCCGAGCGCGGCGTGCACCCCGGCCAGATCCTCGCGATCACGTTCACGAACAAGGCCGCGGGCGAGATGAAGGAGCGCGTCGAGTCCCTCGTCGGCCCGCGCGCCAACGCCATGTGGGTCTCGACCTTCCACAGCGCCTGCGTGCGCATCCTGCGCCGCGAGTCGAAGAAGCTCGGCTTCACCTCGTCGTTCTCGATCTACGACGCCGCCGACAGCAAGCGCCTGATGGCCCTGGTCTGCCGCGACCTGGACCTCGACCCGAAGAAGTTCCCGCCGAAGTCCTTCAGCGCCAAGATCTCGAACCTGAAGAACGAGCTGATCGACGAGGAGGACTTCGCCGGCCAGGCCGCCGACGGATTCGAGAAGACGCTCGCCCAGGCCTACGCGATGTACCAGTCGCGGCTGCGCGAGGCCAACGCGCTGGACTTCGACGACCTGATCATGACGACGGTGAACCTGCTGCGCGCGTTCCCCGACGTCGCCGAGCACTACCGCCGCCGCTTCCGCCACGTCCTGGTCGACGAGTACCAGGACACGAACCACGCGCAGTACGCGCTGGTGCGCGAGCTCGTCGGCCCGGCCCAGGACGCGGAGGGCAACGACGCGGACCCCGCCGAGCTCTGCGTCGTGGGTGACGCCGACCAGTCCATCTACGCGTTCCGCGGCGCCACGATCCGCAACATCCTCCAGTTCGAGGAGGACTACACGGACGCGACGACGATCCTGCTGGAGCAGAACTACCGCTCCACCCAGACGATCCTCTCCGCGGCCAACGCGGTCATCGAGCGCAACGAGTCGCGCCGCCCCAAGAACCTGTGGACCAACGCGGGCGCGGGCGCCCAGATCACCGGCTACGTCGCGGACACCGAGCACGACGAGGCCCAGTTCGTCGCCGAGGAGATCGACCGGCTCACGGACGCGGGCGACGCGAAGGCCGGCGACGTCGCCGTCTTCTACCGGACGAACGCGCAGTCCCGTGTCTTCGAAGAGATCTTCATCCGCGTCGGCCTGCCCTACAAGGTCGTCGGCGGCGTCCGCTTCTACGAGCGCAAGGAGGTCCGGGACGTCCTCGCCTACCTGCGGGTCCTGTCGAACCCCGAGGACTCCGTCCCGCTGCGCCGCATCCTGAACGTGCCCAAGCGCGGCATCGGCGACCGAGCCGAGGCCATGATCGACGCACTGTCGCAGCGCGAGAAGATCTCCTTCCCGCAGGCACTGCGCCGCGTCGACGAGGCGTACGGCATGGCGGCCCGCTCGACGAACGCCGTGAAGCGGTTCAACACCCTCATGGAGGACCTGCGGACCATCGTGGAGTCGGGCGCCGGCCCGGCCACGGTCCTGGAGGCCGTCCTGGAGCGCACCGGGTACCTCGCCGAGCTGCAGTCCTCCACGGACCCGCAGGACGAGACCCGCATCGAGAACCTTCAGGAGCTCGCCGCCGTCGCCCTGGAATTCGAGCAGGAGTCCGGCGCGGCGGCCGAGGGCGCGGAGGAAGGCGAGGACGGCGGCGCGTCCGCGGGCACCCTCTCCGACTTCCTGGAGCGCGTCGCGCTCGTCGCCGACTCCGACCAGATCCCCGACGAGGAGGACGACGGCAGCGGCGTCATCACCCTGATGACCCTGCACACCGCCAAGGGCCTCGAATTCCCCACGGTCTTCCTGACCGGCATGGAGGACGGCGTCTTCCCGCACATGCGCTCCCTCGGCCAGACCAAGGAACTGGAGGAGGAGCGGCGCCTCGCGTACGTGGGCATCACGCGCGCGCGGGAGCGGCTGTACCTGACGCGGTCGACGATGCGCAGCGCCTGGGGCCAGCCCTCGTACAACCCGCCCTCCCGCTTCCTGGAGGAGATCCCGGACGCGCACCTGGAGTGGAAGCGCACGGGCGCTTCGGCGCCGGCGCCGTCCACCAAGGGCATCGGCGGCGGCATCGCCGCGTCGCTGTCGTCGTCCCGCTCCCGTACGACGCCGGCGTTCGCCACGCGCCGCGCCACCGAGAAGCCGGTGGTGTCCCTGGCCGTCGGCGACCGTGTCACGCACGACCAGTTCGGCCTCGGCACGGTGGTGGGCGTGAGCGGATCGGGCGGGAACGCGGAGGCGACGATCGACTTCGGCGACCCCAAGCCCAAGCGTCTGCTGCTGCGGTACGCGCCGGTCGAGAAGCTGTAGCGGTTACGCGGTTACGCGCTACGCGGTTACGTGGGATCCAGGCCGTGGCTGCGCAGCCACGGCAGCGGGTCGATCGCCGAGCCGCCCCCGGGCCGTACCTCGAAGTGCAGGTGCGGTCCGGTCGAGTTCCCGGAGTTGCCCGACCGCGCGATCACGTCACCGGCCTTCACGGGCCCGCTCATCACGGTGTGCGCGGAGAGGTGGCAGTACCAGGTCTCCGTACCGTCCTTGGCGGTCACTATCGCCATGTTCCCGTACGCGCTGTTCCACTGCGTGCGCACGGTGCCGTCCGTCGCGGCCATCACTGGAGTCCCGTACGAGACCGGGAAGTCGATGCCGGAGTGCACGGACATCCAGTTGATACCGGCCTGTCCGTAATAGGCGCTCAGCCCGCGCTGCTTCACCGGCAGAGCGAACTTGGGGCGCAGCGCCTCCTTGCGCGCGGCCTCCTCGGCGGCCTTCTTGCGGTCGGCCTCCTGCTTCGCCCTCAGGTCGATCCGCTCCTGCGTGCGGCTCGCCCGGTCGGCGAAGTCGCCCGCGTCCGCGGACACATCCTTGAGCTGCGTGTCCAGCTTGTTGTTGGCGACGGACGGCTTCACCGCGCTCGCGTCGGGCGCCGCCGCTGCCTGCGTCTCCTTGCCGTCGTCCCCGCCGCCGATGCTGCCCACGGACGCCGCCGCGATCCCGGCGACCCCGACCACGCACACCGAGGGCACGGCGACGGTCAGCAGCGCGGAACGCTTGGCGGGCACACGGCGACGGGACCTTCCGGCGGCGCGGGACGCGGCCCGCGACGTGAACTCCGGTTCGGCGGGAGCCGGTTCACGCGCATCGGACTCCGCCCGGGGCTCCGGCACGGAACCCGGCCCGGAGTCCGACCCGGCCTCGGGCTCGTCGTGCGCCTGGGGATACTCGACGGGGTTGTACTGGTCCGGCACGTACTCGTGGAGTGCGGCGGTCTCGAGGACACCGGTCTCGTGGAGTGCAGTCTCATGGACACCGGTCTCATGGAGAACCGTGTCATGGACGGCGGTCTCGTGAACGGCCGGGGTCCCGTCGGAGTTCCACGCCGTTGCGTCGTACGCGCCCGTGTCGTACGCCGTCGTACCGAAGACCGGCGTCTCGAAAGTCTGCGTCTCGAAGGTCTGGGTTTCGAAAGTCTGCGTCTCGTAGGGCTGCGCCGTCCACTGAGCGGTGTGCTGCTGGCCGTAACCGGCGCCCGCCCACATGGCGGTCGTGTCGTAACTGCCGGTGTCGTACGTGCCCGTGTCGTACGCGGCCGCGCTGTACGTCGTCGTGTCGAACGCACCCGTGTCGAAGCCCGACGTGGCGTACGGGTCGGCGTACTGCTGCTGACCGGCGGTGTGCCACTGGCCGGTGTCGTAGGAACCCGTGTCGTACGAGCTGTCGCCCGGCAGGTCACCGAAGAGCGGATCGGTGGCGAAGCTGGTCGTGGAGTAACCGTCGTGTGCCGCGTAGTGCGCGGTCCCCGACGGATGACGGTCGTTCACCAACTTCTCTTTCGCCTCGACAACAGGGGCTGCCAGAGCAGTGCGGCGACTGTACCCGGCGGTACGAGGGCACGACAATCTTCGGCAGGTTTCATGCCCGATGGAAACGGGCAATCGGCCGCCTTTCGGTGAACTGTGGGCAGAGCCTTGGCTCTGAGTTCGAGATGTGTTCGACGCGAACGGGCTCTTCCGGCGCCAGAGTCACGCCACCGTCAGGCCGCCGACCGAGTCGGCGGCGTGCACTCCTTCCGTCGTCGGGTCGGCGTCGAGGGCCTGGCGGACCCCCGTCGCGACGGCCGGGTGCACCGGCAGCGCCAGATGCCCGATGCCCGTCACCCGCACGTTCTGCACGAGGAGATCCGGGTGGTCGACGCACGCCGACTCCAGCGGCACCACCAGCCGGTCGAGATCGCTCCAGAAGCTCACGAAACGCGTACGGCAGCCGGGCGCCGGCCCCTTCAGCTCCTCGACGACCGGTGAACCGGGGCGCATCTGCCGCACGATCGGATGCGCGTCCGCGAGCGGCGCGACCCGGGTGCCGCCGTGCGGGGTGCCGAGCGAGACGAGCGTGCGCACCCGCTGGTCGCCGCCCAGGCGCTGCACGTAGTAGCGCGCTATCAGCCCGCCCAGGCTGTGACCCACGATGTCGATCCGCTCCTGGCCCGACCGCTCGCACAGCTCCTCGACATGCCGGGCCAGCAGCGCCGCCGCGGCCCGTATGTCGCACGTCAGCGGCGAGTAGTTCAGCGACTCGATCTCGTGCCTGCCGTGCTGGACCAGGGAACGGCGCAGCAGGACGAAGACCGAGCGGTTGTCGATGAAGCCGTGCAGCAGCAGCACCGGGGGCTTGGCCGGGGTGGGCAGCCGCGGCGCGTCCGCCAGACCGGCCAAGTCCTTCAGGTCGTCGGGGCCGTCCAGGTCCTCGAGCTCATCGGGGTCGTCCAGCCGCTCCAGGTCCGCCGGCGTGAGTGCCGCGCCCGATGCCCCCGTGGCCGGGAGCGCCGGCGGATGCCTTCGTTCCGGGAGGATGCCCGAGGGATAGAGGAGCAGATGCCCCGCGAGGATCGCCAGTTCGAGCGCGGTCGCCTTCAGGAGCGCGACCGACAGACCGGCCAGTCTGGTGGGGAGCAGGTGGCAGATCGGGCGAAAGGGCAAGGTCCTCGTGACCTTCATCGGTCAACCTCCCGTCGGCACAGGGAGGACGCCTCTGACCCCCGTGTGCACTCATGTGGGGAACCGGCCGAAGCGAGACCCAGGGCCGGGCCGATGTGCCGACTCGTCGACCCGAAAGACGGCCGAACGCACCGTGCCACCGTGCCGTGCGGCTGTCGGCGCGGTGGCCCGGCGACCTCGAAGCGGCTCCCCTCGCGCCTGTCCCGGATGCGGTTGAAAACCCGCCGGATGCGGTTGCGGCGCGCAGCGAACGTGTCCCACCGTGTGATTTCCCCCTCGCTGAGCACCGTGAAACGGCCGGTTGCGGGATGCTGTCGATAACGTTCGTTCACTTCGGGTATCCCGGATGGGGTATCCGGCAACCGGGTACCAGAGCCCCGGGGGTCAGTCGCTTCATGGAGGCAGTGATGGGTGTGGCAGCCGGTCCGATCCGCGTGGTCGTCGCGAAGCCGGGGCTCGACGGCCACGATCGCGGGGCCAAGGTGATCGCGCGGGCGCTGCGCGACGCCGGCATGGAGGTCATCTACACGGGTCTGCACCAGACGCCCGAGCAGATCGTGGACACCGCGATCCAGGAGGACGCCGACGCGATCGGCCTGTCCATCCTCTCCGGCGCGCACAACACCCTCTTCGCCCGCGTCATCGAACTGCTCCGGGAGCGCGACGCCGAGGACATCAAGGTCTTCGGCGGCGGCATCATCCCCGAGGCCGACATCCCGCCGCTCAAGGAGAAGGGCGTCGCGGAGATCTTCACGCCCGGCGCCACGACCGCGTCCATCGTGGACTGGGTCCGCGCCAACGTGCGGCAGCCGGCCGGGGCGTAGCCCGCCGGGGGGCGGTCCGGAGTCTGGCCTGTCGGAGTCTGTCCCGCCGGAGCCCGTCCCGTCGGAGCCTGGTGCGCCGGGCGGGGGACCGCTGGTGGAGTGGTTGCGGGGTGTGGGCCCGGCGTGGGTTGTGGGCCCGGCGTGGGTTGTGGACCGGGTGACGTTCGTCGGCCTGGTCTTGTCCGTGGGGCGGGGCCCGTTCGTGGGTTGGTTGCGGGTTGTGGGGCGGGGCCGCCCGTCAGTGAGTTGCTTGCGGGGCGTGGGGCGGGTGCCGTTCATGGGCCGCCGGGCGTCGGGGCAGGTCCCGGCGGAGCCAGTTCGTCGCGCATCGCCCGGCGCAGCCGCAACGTGCCGACCAGCCTCTGGAACGCCTCCGACCAGTACCCGCCGGCCCCGGGCGCCGCGTCCTCCGTCTCCTCCACCGTCGCCGTGAGCCCTTCCAGACGCACGGCTTCCTCCGGGTCCAGGCAGCGCTCGGCCAGACCCATCACTCCGCTGAAGCTCCATGGATAACTCCCCGCGTCCCGCGCGATGTTCAGTGCGTCGACGACGGCCCGCCCGAGCGGCGGTGCCCAGGGCGTCGCGCACACCCCGAGCAGCTGGAACGCCTCGGACAGGCCGTGCGCCGCGATGAACCGCGCCACCCACTCCGCCCGCTCCGCCCCCGGCAGCGCCGCGAGCAGCTTCGACCGCTCCGCGAGCGAGACCGCGCCGGGGCCCGCCGCGTCGGCGGCCGTCGGGGTGCCGAGCAGCGCCCGCGACCAGCCGGTGTCGCGCTGGCGCACCGCGGCCCGGCACCACGCCGCGTGCAGCTCACCCCGCCAGTCGTCGGCGACCGGCAGCGTCACGATCTCCTCCGGGGTACGGTCGCCGAGTCTCGCCGGCCAGCGGTCGAGGGGCGCGGCCTCCACCAACTGGCCCAGCCACCACGATCGTTCGCCCCGGCCCGTGGGAGGCTTGGCCACCACGCCGTCCCGCTCCATCGCCACGTCGCACTCGTGCGGGGCCTCCACGACGACGGCCCCCGTCGTGCGGTCGAGCGCCACGCAGGACAGCGCACGGTCCGCCATGCGTCCGGCGAGCGCGGAGTGCGGCAGCGCGGAGAGCAGCTCGGCTGCCGTCGACCGCACATTGCGACTGCGGTCGGCCAGGGCCCGCTCCAGGAACGGCTCGTCCGCGTCGCCCAGTCCCGTGCGCAGGGAGTCCAGGAACATGAGGCGGTCCTCGGCCCGCTCGGTGCGCCAGGTGCCCTCCAGCAGGGTGCGGGCCGCATCCGGGTCGTGGGCGCGGACGGCGGCGAGCAGCGCCACCCGCTCCGCGAACAAACCCTCCGACCACAGGAGTTGGACCTGTTCCGTGTCCTCGGGCGCGGGCAGCGCCGTGCCCGCGCCCGGCGCCGCCCGCAGGGCGAACTTCCAGTCCGGGTTGAGGCGGGCCAGCCACAGGGCGCGCGGGCCCGCGAACGTGAGGGCCCCCGGGCGCAGGTCCGTGCGGCCGCGCGCCGCGTCGAGCAGCGCCGGCAGGAGTTCGGGCGGGGGCGCGTAGCCGTGGGAGTTGGCCGTCGCCAGCCACTGCGGGAGCAGTTCCAGGAGGTCGGGGGCGGCGCCTCTTCGCGTATTGCCGGTGCCGGGGCGGTCGGTGAGCAGCAGCGACAGGCGGCTGCGCGCGGCGGTCGGCAGGGGCGGGCGGGGGTCCGCGGCGGCGGGCTCGGGCGGGGTGGCGGCCGGGGCCGGGCGCAGGCCCGCGCGGCGCCGGACCGTCTGCACGGCCGCCTCGTCGAGGAGGGCGGTGGGGGTGGTGGTCGAGCGGCGCTCCGTACCGAGCAGAGCCGTGGTCACCAGGTCGTCCCAGGGTGTGGTGGTCGGGCTGGTCATCTGAACCCCTCTGTTCTGTGTTCTCTGTCCTCGTCGTGGTCGGTTGCTGTGGGGCGCCGTCGGACGGTGCGTGGGGGCGGGGCCGTGTCGGGGTACCTCCTCGGCCGGATAGGTCTCGTCGCCTCCGTACGCCGTAGGCGCGTCATCCGGCGCTGAATGCCTGTGGTGTCCTGCGGGGGCACCCCGACACATCCCCTCCCGTTGCCGTGCGGCCTTCCCCGGTGGGGCCTCCCGTGTTCGGGTGCGGCGCCGTTGGATTCCGCCCCCGCCTTGGGCAATCTGCCGCCTGGGGCGGCAGGGTGGGCAAGGCGGCACCCCAGCGCCGGGGCACTGTCATGGAGGCGGTGCGGTCAGCACAGGGAGATGAGGTCGGGGGACGCGGGCGTCCACGTCGAGAGCGGGCGGAAACCCGTGTGGCCGCATTCCCCGAACACCGTCACCGGCGCACCACCGGACAGAGCCACCAGACGCCACAGCCCGGAGGACATCGCGGCGTGGGCGGTCAGGGGGAGCGCCGACTTGCCATCGGCGTCCGCCAGTTGCCAGCCGCCGTCGGGGCCCTGCACCGGTATCACGTCAGCCAAGGTCACCGGCCACGACTCCAGCCACGGATCCGCCGCGAGCGCCCGCCCGTACGCCACGAGGGCCTGGCCCACATCACCCCCCGACGGCCGGACGGCGCTCGGCTCCGGTGCCGAGAACCGCTCGCCCATTTCCCCGCGGAGCGCCCCCGCCCCCGGATGTCTCGCCACGGCCGCGTCCACGGCCGGCCCGGTCGGCAGGGCCAGCGCCGGGGCGCGGCCCGCCGCCCCGAAGGAGAGGAGCAGGACCGTGCGGGCCGACTCCTCGCCGTACAGCCAGATGCGGCGCGTGGTGAGATGCCCGTCCGCCGTGTCGTACTGGGACAGGACCAGCCAGCGGTCCCGGAGCGCGGGCTCCGTCGCCGAGGCCGTCAGGCCCACCCGGGAACGGACCGTCGCCGCCAGGTCGTCGGGGAGCTCCGCACGGTGCAGCCAGCCCTGGTCGAGGAGATGCAGGAGAGCGCACTCCTCCAGCAGTCGCACCGGCCAGCCGGGTCCACTGCCCGGTATCGCGCCCAACTCCCGTACCCGCGAGGCCAGTCCGGGCGCCTGTGCGTCGACCATGCGGGCCGCTGTCTCCTCCCACAGTCCGTAACCCGCCTGCTCCGCCTGCGCCAGTCCGCCCCGGATCAGATCGGTCAGGCGCTGCTCCAGCTCCGTGGCCCCCGCGGTGATCCGCAGCGCGCGCCGCTCCGCTCTGCGTCGCGCCGCCTCAGGATCTGCCGGGGCGCTGCCGCCGGCCCCGGCCGCGCCCTCCTGCTTCGCCGCCGCCCGCTGTCTGCGGCCCGCGAGCCACTGCTCGGCCCAGTCCGGCGGCGCCTGCCCGCCCGGCACCTGCGTGTCGTCGCCCGCCCAGAGCAGCAGCAGCCCCAGCGCGTGCTTGCACGGGAACTTGCGGCTCGGACAACTGCACTTGTATCCCGGGCCCGTCGCGCCCGGCCCACCGCCCGTGTCCACGATCGTCTGGTACGGCTTGCTGCCGCTGCCCTTGCACAGTCCCCACACCGTCCCCTCGTCCGAACTCCCGGTCCCCGACCAGGGTCCCGCCGCCCCGAGCTTGCTTCCCGCCTTGCGTGACGAGGCGTCAGGCGCCAGTGCCAGCACCTGGTCCGTCGTCCAGCGCACCCCCTGCTGAGTCATGTCTTCGACGGTAGGTCCCGGCACTGACAATCCCGTCGGCCGCCGCGCTGACCTGCGGTGATCGTGGGTGCGAGGTCGATTGTCAGTGGCGTGGTGCACCGTGGGATCCATCGCGCGGCGAGGCGGTCATGTCCTCGTCGTGATGGTTCGAGTTGGGCGAGTTGGAGGGGGACAGCCATGACCGTTTCCGTCGAGGACCGGACCGGCGAGCAGGCCGGGGGAGAGGCGCTGCGGCCGCACGCCGAGGACGCGTTCGCGGGTGAACTCGCGGCGCTGGCCGCGCAGGACGACCGGCCGCGGCCGGCCCGCTGGCGCCTGTCGCCGTGGGCCGTCGCCACGTATCTGCTCGGCGGCACCCTGGCCGACGGCACGGTGATCACGCCGAAGTACGTGGGGCCGCGGCGCATCGTCGAGGTGGCCGTGACCACGCTGGCGACCGACCGGGCCCTGCTGCTGCTCGGCGTGCCGGGGACCGCCAAGACATGGGTGTCCGAGCACCTCGCGGCCGCCGTCAGCGGGGACTCCACGCTGCTCGTGCAGGGCACGGCCGGCACGCCGGAGGAGGCCATCCGGTACGGGTGGAACTACGCGCAGCTGCTGGCCCACGGACCGAGCCGGGACGCCCTCGTGCCCAGCCCCGTCATGCGGGCGATGGCGGAGGGCATGACCGCACGGGTCGAGGAGCTCACGCGCATCCCGGCCGATGTGCAGGACACGCTCATCACCATCCTCTCCGAGAAGACGCTGCCCATACCGGAGTTGGGTCAGGAGCAGCAGGCCGTGCGCGGGTTCAACCTCATCGCCACGGCCAACGACCGGGACCGCGGCGTCAATGATCTGTCGAGCGCGCTGCGCCGCCGGTTCAACACGGTGGTGCTGCCCCTGCCCGCGAGCGTCGAGGCGGAGGTCGACATCGTCTCGCGCCGGGTCGAACAGGTCGGCCGCGCCCTGGAGTTGCCGAGCGCTCCCGACGGCATCGACGAGATCCGGCGGGTCGTCACCGTCTTCCGTGAGCTGCGCGACGGGGTGACCGCCGACGGCCGTACGAAGGTGAAGTCGCCCAGCGGGACGCTGTCGACGGCGGAGGCGATCTCCGTCGTCACCAACGGCCTGGCCCTGTCGGCCCACTTCGGGGACGGCGTGCTGCGGCCGTCGGACATCGCCGCCGGGATCCTCGGCGCCGTGGTGCGTGACCCGGCGGCGGACCGGGTCGTCTGGCAGGAGTACCTGGAGGCCGTGGTGCGCGAGCGGGACGGGTGGAAGGACTTCTACCGGGCCTGCCGCGAGGTGAGCGCATGACAGGGCCTCTGCTGCTCGGCGTCCGGCACCACGGACCCGGGTCCGCGCGGGCCGTGCGCCGTGCCCTGGACGCGGCCGGGCCGCGGATCGTGCTGATCGAGGGCCCGCCGGAGGCCGACGCGCTGGTGCCGCTCGCCGCGGAGGAGGGCATGCGGCCGCCGGTCGCGCTGCTCGCCCATGTCGTGGACGAGCCGGGGAAGTCGGCGTTCTGGCCGTTCGCCGAGTTCTCACCCGAGTGGGTCGCCGTGCGCTGGGCCCTGGCGCACGCGGTGCCCGTCCGCTTCATCGACCTGCCCGCCGCCCACAGCCTGGCGATGAGGGACGCCGAGGACGCCCCGAACGAGGCGGACGAGGCGGACCAGGCGGAGGACGTGCGCGTCGACCCGCTGCGCGTGCTCGCCGAGACCGCGGGGTACGACGACGCGGAGCGGTGGTGGGAGGACGTCGTCGAGCACCGCGAGGGCGATGCCTTCGCCGCGCTCGGCGAGGCCATGGGCGCGCTGCGGGAGTCGTACGGGGACGGCGGACACGGCCGCGACCTGGTGCGCGAGGCGTACATGAGACTCCAAGTGCGCGCCGCGCAGAAGGAGTTCGGCTCGGCGGAGGAGGTCGCCGTCGTGTGCGGGGCGTGGCATGTGCCCGCACTGCGGCAGAAGACCACCGTCGCCGCCGACCGCGCCCTGCTCAAGGGGCTGCCGAAGGCGAAGGTAGACATGACCTGGGTGCCGTGGACCCACCGCCGCCTCGCCCGCGCCGGCGGATACGGGGCGGGGATCGAGTCGCCCGGCTGGTACGGGCACCTGTTCAGCGTCCCCGACCGGCCCGTGGAGCGCTGGCTGACCAAGATCGCGGGGCTGCTGCGCGACGAGGACCGGATCGTGTCGTCCGCCCATGTCATCGAGGCGGTGCGGCTCGCGGAGAGCCTCGCCGTGATGCGCGGGCGGCCACTGGCCGGACTGACGGAGACCCTCGACGCGGTACGGGCCGTCCTGTGCGAGGGCTCGGACGTCCCGCTGTCGCTCATCCACGACAAGCTCGTCGTCGGTGACGTCCTGGGCGAGGTGCCCGAGAGCGCGCCCGCCGTCCCGTTGCAGCGCGACCTCACCCGGCAGCAGCGCACCCTGCGCCTGAAGCCGGCCGCGCTGGAGAAGGAGCTGGACCTCGATCTGCGCGGCGACACCGACGCCGCGCGCAGCCGGCTGCTGCACCGCCTCCGGCTGCTCGGCGTCGACTGGGGCGAGCCGGCGAGGTCCACCCGCGGCTCCACCGGCACCTTCCGCGAGACATGGCGCCTTCGCTGGGAGCCGGAGCTCTCGGTGCGGGTCGCCGAGGCCGGGGTGTGGGGGACGACCGTGCTCGCCGCGGCCGGTGCCAAGGCGGAGTCGGACGCCGTCGCCGCGACCGCCCTCGCCGACGTCACCGCGCTCGCCGAGCACTGCCTGCTCGCGGGCCTGCCGGACGCGCTGCCCGTCGTGATGCGGGTCCTCGCCGACCGCGCCGCGCTGGACGCGGACGTCGGTCATCTCGCCCAGGCCCTGCCCGCCCTGGTCCGCGCCCTGCGCTACGGCGACGTGCGCGGCACCGGCACCGCCGCCCTCGCCGAGGTGGCGACCGGCCTCGCCGAGCGGGTCTTCGTCGGGCTGCCCCCGGCGTGCGCGGGCCTCGACGCGGACGCGGCCGTCGAGATGCGCGGCCACGTCGACGCGGTGCACTCGGCCGTCGCCCTCCTGGAGCGGGCGGAACTGGGCGAGCGCTGGCGGGCCGTGCTGCGCACGCTCGCCGCGCGGGACAGCGTGGCCGGGGAGATCCGCGGCCGGTGCGCACGGATCCTGCTGGACGAGGGCGCGCTCGACGACGACGGCGCGGCCCGGCTGATGGGCCTCGCCCTCTCGCCCGGTACCCCGCCGGGCGAGGCGGCAGCCTGGATCGAGGGTTTCGTCGGGGGCGGTTCGGGCGGCGGCCTCCTCCTCGTCCACGACGAGCGGCTCCTCGCCCTGGTCGACGCGTGGCTGACCGGAGTGTCGGGCGACGCGTTCACCGACGTACTGCCGCTGCTGCGCCGCACGTTCTCGGCGTACGAGTCCGGGGTGCGGCGGACCCTGGGTGAGCTCGTCGGACGCGGGCCCGCGGCTTCGGCCTCCGCCGTGTCGGGGGTGCCGTCCGGGTTCGCCGGGGAGCTCGATCCGGATCGGGCCGACGCGGTGGTGCCCGTGGTTCGGCTGTTGCTCGGGGTCGGGGCGGGGGCCGGATGAGGGGGTGGGGTGCGGGGGTGCGTTGCCGGGTGCGGACCGGTGGGGCTTCTCGCGCAGTTCCCCGCGCCCCTGGGATGCGCACTTCGTGCGGCATCCCATCGAGGGAGCAGCGGCGCAGCCGCATGCTCCAGGGGCGCGGGGAACTGCGCGACCAGCCCCCACCGGACGCGCAGGCGACCACACACCGCACCCGGCAGACGAGACAGCGCACCAGCACCCCCACGGAGGCGGCGAGATGACGGACCCCATGACCATCGGAGATGAACGGCTCCGGCGCTGGCGACTCGTCCTGGGCGGCGACGCGGCCGACGGCACGGGCTGCCAACTGGCAGGCCGGGACGCGGCGATGGACAGCGCCCTGACAGCGCTGTACGGAACCGACGGAGGGAAACAACGGGCACCCGGCGGCAGCCGGAGCGCCGGGCTCGGGGCCTCCGCCCCGTCCGTCGCCCGCTGGCTCGGCGACATCCGCACGTACTTCCCGTCCTCCGTCGTCCAGGTCATGCAGCGCGACGCCATCGACCGGCTCGGCCTGTCCGCGCTGCTGCTCGAACCGGAGATGCTGGAGGCCGTCGACGCCGACGTGCACCTCGTCGGCACGCTCCTCTCCCTCAACAAGGCGATGCCGGAGACGACCAAGGAGACGGCCCGCGCCGTCGTCCGCAAGGTCGTCGAGGACCTGGAGAAGAAGCTCGCCACCCGCACCCGCGCCACCCTCACCGGCGCCCTCGACCGCAGCGCCCGGATCAACCGGCCGCGCCACCACGACATCGACTGGAACCGCACGATCGCGGCCAACCTCAAGCACTACCTGCCCGAGTACCGCACGATCGTGCCCGAGCGGCTCATCGGGTACGGCCGGGCCGCGCAGTCCGTGAAGAAGGAGGTGATCCTCTGCATCGACCAGTCGGGCTCGATGGCCGCGTCCGTCGTGTACGCCTCCGTGTTCGGCGCGGTGCTCGCCTCCATGCGCTCGATCCGGACCCGGCTCGTCGTCTTCGACACGGCCGTCGTCGACCTCACCGACCAGCTCGACGACCCGGTCGACGTCCTGTTCGGCACTCAGCTCGGCGGCGGCACCGACATCAACCGGGCGCTCGCGTACTGCCAGTCGCAGATCACCCGCCCCGCCGAGACCGTCGTCGTACTGATCTCCGACCTCTACGAGGGCGGGATACGCAACGAGATGCTGAAGCGGGTCGCCGCGATGAAGGCCTCCGGCGTGCAGTTCGTGACGCTGCTCGCGCTCTCCGACGAGGGCGCGCCCGCCTACGACCGGGAGCACGCGGCGGCGCTCGCCTCACTCGGCGCACCGGCCTTCGCCTGCACCCCCGACCTGTTCCCCGAGGTCATGGCCGCGGCCATCGAGAAGCGGCCGCTGCCGATACCCGACGCGTCGGCCGAAACCGGCGGAGCGGCGGCAAACCGGATATGAGTACCCATCGGTAACACGGGGCTTGCGCAGGCTCCCTCGTCCCGTGCGAGGATCGGCGCACCGTGACGTCCCCGATCAGCCTCCCCGCCCCCGCCGAGCGCCTGCCGCGCGCGGCGGTGAAGCGGCGTGCGATTCAACTGGCGCTGTTGCTGGCCGGGTTGATCGGCATCGGTTTTCTCTGCGGCGGGCAGGCCCACGCGGACGACTCCGCCGGCCCCCTCGCGTCGCGTCACGCGGCGGTGCGCGAGGCGGCGGCCGAGCCCGTGCGCGAGGTCCGGGCCGTGCCCGGCCGGGCCTCCGGAGAGGTGCGCGCGCGGGTCGTCGAACCCGTACGGGAGAAGGCCGTGCGGCCCGCCGCCGACGCGGTCCGCCAGGTGACCGAGCCGGTCGGCGAGGTGGCCGGCCGGGTCGTCGAGGGCCTCGCGCAGGCGTCCCCCCGGCCGCTGCCGGACGGGCCGCCGACCCTGCCCGAACTGCCGGGCCTGCCCGGCCACTCCGGCTCCGAGCCGACACCGGCCGACCCCACCGAGCCCACCGAACCCGCCGAGGCGCAGCCCGCGCACACCTCCGTGCACGAGCACGGCCCGCACCGAGCCGCGCGTCCGCACGGCTCGACGCAGGCGGGGCCGACGGCGTACGACACCGCGCGGTTCGGCGACGTACGGCGGGACGGTGCACATCGCGCGTCCCCGGCCCGGCACGCCGCCGCGCCGCAGCCGGCCGGACCCGGCACCCCGTCCCGCCCCGACGGCGCACCCGTGGCCAACGCGTCCGCGGGTGACGGGGGTTCGACGCGGCACGGGGATCTGCACGCGGCGGCGTTCGACAGCCGGCTGCCCGTGCTGCTGCCGCCCGGCGCGCTCGCGTCCGGCGGCCCCGCGCCGGTGACCGACCGACATCGCGACATCCCCGAATTCCCCGGCTAGGGCGGCCCCTTCCCCGCACGTGACCTGTCGCGCGGGGGCGGAACAGGTCTGCCCTACCCCTGAGAATTCGAAGGAACCGACGTACCCATGAACAAGAACATCCGCCGCTCCCTCGTCATAGCCGCCGGCGTCTCCGGCGTCTCCGGCGCCTGGGCCCTCGGCTCGGCCGTGGCCAGCGCCGACGAACTGCCCGCCCACTCGCTGTCCGTGCCGGACGTGGCCGGTGACACCGTCGCCGACGTGCAGGACACGGCCTCCCACCTGACGCGGGGCGCCACGGACAAGGCCGCCGACAAGGCCACCGCCGAGGTCGCCGACCAGGCGGCCGGCCACAAGGCCACCCACGCCGCCGAGAAGGCCGTCGCCAAGGCCACGCAGAAGGCCGCCACGCAGAAGACCCCCCAGAAGGCCGGGGCCACGGTCTCGCACCTCGGCGCGCAGGCGCGGGCGCACGCCCCCGCCGCCGAGGACGTCCAGCACGCGGCGGCCACCGCGGCCACCGCGGGTGACGACGTCGACTACCTCTTCGGACCCCTGTCCACGTTCGCGGCCGAGGACGTGACCGCGACGGCCACGCCCATCGCCGACGAGACCGCGGCCGCCGTCCTGCCGCCCGTCGCGGCCACCGCCGTGCACGGCGTGCTGCCGGTCGCGGGCCAGGCGGTCGGCGACGCCGGTGGGCTCGCGGGCGGTGCGGTCGGCGACGTCACGCCGTTCGCCACCGGCCTGGTCGGGCAGCAGGTGCAACCCTTCGCCGCGGGCGTGACCGGCGAGGTCCAGCCGCTGGCGTCCGGTGTGACCGGCGAGGTCGGCCCGCTCGCGCAGGGCCTGGTCGTGGGCGACGTGGCGCCGTTCGCGGGCGGCGTCGTCGACTCCGTGCGCCCCCTCGTGCAGACGGTCGCCGACCACGTGCGGCCCGTCGTGCAGGGCGTCGGCACCAGCGCCCACGGCCTGACGCAGGGCGTCACCGGCGACGTCACGCCGTTCGCCGCGGCGGTCGTCGGCGACGAGGTCGCGCCCTTCGCGCAGACCGTCGTCGCCGACGACGCGGCGCCCCTGGCGAACGGCGTCGTCGGCGACGTCGCCCCGTTCGCGCACGACCTCACCGGAACCGTCGTCGCCGACGTCCAGCCGCTCGCGGGCAACGCCGTCACCGGTGTGCAGGGCGTCGCCGACTCCGTCGCGCCCAGCTACGTGCGGGGCATCTGACCGACGCCGCTGAGCCCGGTCGGCCGAAATCCATCGGTGTGACCTGGCCGACACCCGGCGTACGGGCGGGCGAACCCGTCGGGGACGGGGTGCCCGCCTTGGGCCCCTTCGTGCAGAACCGGGGCTCTTCGGGTGGCCTCACCGTGCGTACCCCCGCGCGGTGAGGCCGCAAACAAGTGGCGGACAGCACGACAAACGGGACGCTCTGTGACCGGTATCACCGCTCAGGTGTGATCTGCGATTTAGAAGCCATCGCTGAGCGGCGATAACCTGCGAGACGGACATGCCGCGTACCCGGCCACTGTGTACGCCTCGTACGCCTCCCTTGTGACAGCGGAGTCACGTTGCCCATCGCGGCACGCCCACGCAGGAAATCGAACCGCGAGATCACTGATAGGGACGGACGCGCGTGGACCTGTTCGAGTACCAGGCGAGGGACCTCTTCGCCAAGCACGGTGTACCGGTGCTGGCCGGTGAAGTCATCGACACGCCTGAGGCAGCCCGCGAGGCGACCGAGCGGCTGGGCGGCAAGTCCGTCGTCAAGGCGCAGGTGAAGGTCGGTGGCCGCGGCAAGGCCGGTGGCGTGAAGCTGGCCGCCACCCCCGACGAGGCCGTCGCGCACGCGACGAACATTCTCGGCATGGACATCAAGGGCCACACGGTCCACAAGGTGATGATGGCCGAGACGGCTCCGGAGATCGTGGAGGAGTACTACGTCTCCTTCCTCCTGGACCGCACCAACCGCACCTTCCTCTCCATCGCCTCCGTCGAGGGCGGCATGGAGATCGAGGAGGTGGCGGCCACCCGCCCGGAGGCCGTCGCCAAGACGCCGATCGACGCCAACGAGGGCGTGACCCCCGCGGTCGCGCGCAAGATCGTCGAGGACGCGAAGTTCCCGGCCGAGGTGGCCGACAAGGTCGCCGACGTGCTGGTCACGCTCTGGAAGACCTTCATCGAGGAGGACGCCCTCCTCGTCGAGGTCAACCCGCTGGCGAAGGTCGCCTCCGGCGACATCATCGCCCTCGACGGCAAGGTCTCCCTGGACGAGAACGCCGACTTCCGGCACCCCGACCACGAGGCCCTGCAGGACAAGGACGCGGCCGACCCGCTCGAGGCCGCTGCCAAGGAGAAGGGCCTCAACTACGTCAAGCTCGACGGCGAGGTCGGCATCATCGGCAACGGTGCCGGTCTGGTCATGTCGACGCTGGACGTCGTCGCGTACGCCGGTGAGAACCACGGCGGCGTGAAGCCGGCCAACTTCCTCGACATCGGCGGCGGCGCCTCCGCCCAGGTGATGGCGAACGGCCTGGAGATCATCCTCGGCGACGCGGACGTCAAGTCCGTCTTCGTCAACGTCTTCGGCGGCATCACCGCCTGTGACGAGGTCGCCAACGGCATCGTCCAGGCGCTCGCGCTCCTCGAGGAGAAGGGCGAGAAGGTCGAGAAGCCCCTCGTCGTCCGCCTCGACGGCAACAACGCCGAGCTGGGTCGCAAGATCCTCTCCGACGCCAACCACCCGCTGGTGCAGCGCGTGGACACCATGGACGGCGCGGCCGACAAGGCCGCCGAGCTCGCGGCCGCGAAGTAAGGGACGAGGGACAGAACAGCCATGGCTATCTTCCTCAACAAGGACAGCAAGGTCATCGTCCAGGGCATGACCGGTGCCACGGGCATGAAGCACACCAAGCTCATGCTGGCCGACGGCACGAACATCGTCGGCGGTGTGAACCCGCGCAAGGCCGGCACCTCCGTCGACATCGACGGCACGGACATCCCCGTCTTCGGCACGGTCGCCGAGGCGATCGAGAAGACGGGCGCCAACGTGTCCGTGCTCTTCGTCCCGCCGGCCTTCTCCAAGGCCGCCGTGGTCGAGGCCATCGACGCCGAGATCCCGCTCGCCGTGGTCATCACCGAGGGCATCGCCGTCCACGACTCCGCCGCGTTCTACGCGTACGCGAAGTCCAAGGGCGACAAGACCCGCATCATCGGCCCGAACTGCCCCGGCCTCATCACGCCGGGCCAGTCGAACGCCGGCATCATCCCGGGCGACATCACGAAGCCGGGCCGCATCGGCCTGGTCTCGAAGTCCGGCACGCTGACGTACCAGATGATGTACGAGCTCCGTGACATCGGCTTCTCGTCCGCCGTCGGCATTGGTGGCGACCCGGTCATCGGCACCACGCACATCGACGCGCTCGCCGCGTTCGAGGCCGACCCCGACACCGACCTGATCGTCATGATCGGTGAGATCGGCGGCGACGCCGAGGAGCGTGCGGCCGACTTCATCAAGGCCAACGTCACCAAGCCGGTCGTCGGCTACGTCGCGGGCTTCACCGCGCCCGAGGGCAAGACCATGGGCCACGCCGGCGCCATCGTCTCCGGTTCCTCCGGCACCGCCCAGGCGAAGAAGGAGGCCCTCGAGGCCGCCGGCGTCAAGGTCGGCAAGACGCCGACCGAGACCGCCAAGCTGGCCCGCGAGCTCCTCTCGTAGTCAGCCGCTGTACGCAGACCAGTGGGCCCGCACCGTTCCGGTGCGGCCCCACTGGTCTTTGGTCATTCGGCCACGGGCGCCAGCCGCTCGGGGCCGCCGCTCAGCTCGCTGCGCAGCTGCCGGCGCAGCTCCAGCTCCTGCGGGGTCAGCCGGCCGGGTCCCGTCAGCGGCGGCACGCCGCTGATCGGGGCGCCGGGCGCGGGCACCGGCTCGTAGTGCGTCGGCGCGACCCGCACCGTGAGTGCGGTCGCGCCGACGATCAGGACGGTGACGGCGATCGCGGCCCGGGTCCAGAACCGGGTGCGCTTCTCACCGACGTTCCGCACCAGCGTGGACTTCGGGGCGTCGAGCTTCTCCGCGCCCGCCAGCTCCGTCAGTCGCCGGCTCAGCTGCTCGGGGACGGCCAGCTCCGGCAGCTGCTCGGCGACGGCCTCCCGGGCGTGCAGGATGCGGTTCGCGGCGGCCGGCGTGCTGGCCTCGGTCTCGGCGGCGGTCTCCGGCAGGTCCAGGCCCACCCCGTCGTAGAGCAGCAGAGTGCGCCGGTAGGCGGGCGGCAGGCTCAGCAGGACGTCGAGGAGCTTGCGGTCCTCCGCGTCGGCCGGGGGCGCGTCCGGGTGGCGGTGCGCGGGGCGCATCCGGTGCCAGGGCGACATCGCGTACTCGTACGCCGCCGCCCGCACCCAGCCCGCCGGGTCCGGGTCGACGGCGACCTCCGGCCACCGCTGCCAGGCCAGCTGGAAGGCGCGCTCGACGGCCTCGCGGGCGAGGGTGCGGCGGCCGGTGAGCAGATACGTCTGGCGGACCAGGAACGGGGCGGCATGCGTGTAGAGGGCGTCGAAGGCCTCGGCCGGTGTCCGCGTGGGCGGCTGCTCCGGCCCGGCGGCGGAGGGCTCGGGCCGCGAGGTCCGCTCGACGGGCTTGGCCAGGTCGACCCGGGCGGCGCCGACGGCCACCGGCTCCGGCTTCGGCTGCCGGGCGGCGGGGCGCTCCGCGAGGTCCGTCAGGAGTCTGGCGTACGCCTCCCTCTTACGGCCCCGCGGCGAGGTGCGGCCCGACTCCCAGGACCGCACCGTCTCGCGTGTCACGCCGACCTTCGCGGCGAGCTGAGCCTGGGTCAGCGACTTCGCCTCGCGGAGCCTGCGGCGCTCCTTCGGCGTCGGCAGTGGGGTTGCGGCGCTCTGCGTCATCGGGAACTCCACACACCCTTTCGCGCGAAAAAGTACATAAACGTATCTTGAGCGACACATCCGTAGTTCGCCTGTTACGCGGGGAAAGCGCGTGTCGTTGGGAGCATGGGCCGGTGACCCAAATGACCGGCCGTGGACTGTCGTTGCCCCTGCTGCTGACCCGGGTGCGGGAACGATCACCGGGACCCGCCGCCGGAGTGTTCGGCGGAGCCGTCGCGGCGGGCCTCGGACTCGGGGCGTTCGCGGTGCTCGTGATGGTGCTGTGGATCAGCTCGCCCTACCCGGACAGCGGGCCCGGCGGCGCCCTGCACACCGCCGCCGCGCTGTGGCTGCTCGCCCACGGCGCCGAGGTGATCAGGACCGACACGCTGTCCGGGACGCCCGCGCCGATGGGCGTGACCCCGCTGCTCCTCCTGGCGCTCCCGGTCTGGCTGGTGCACCGGGCGGCCCGGGACGCCGCGGAGCCGGAGGAGGAGGGGGCGCCGCAGCCCCCCGCCGCCGGAGTGTGGGCCGGGGTCGCGCTCGGCTACCTCCTCGTCGGCGCCGCCGCCGCGTCCTACGCGTCCGGCGGTGAACTGCGGCCCTCCTGGGCCAGCTGCGCGGCACACCTCGTCGTGGTCGCCGTGGCGGCGGCCGGCGCCGGCGTGTGGACCGCGCACGGGCGGACGCGCGGGCCCCTGCCACAGGCGCTGCGCACGGCCCTGGACGTGCTCCCGGAGACGTTCGTGCGCGACGTCCTCCCGGTCGCCGCGCGGGCCGCGGCCGCCGGGGTCCTCGCCTTGGTCGCCGGGGGCGCGCTCGTGGTGGCCGGGGGGCTCGTATGGCACGGGGGAGCGGTGCGGGAGTCGTTCGTGCAGCTGACGGAGGCCTGGTCGGGGCGGTTCGCGGTGCTGCTGCTGTGTTTCACGCTGGTGCCGAACGCCGTGGTCTGGGGCGCCGCGTACGCACTGGGCCCCGGGGTCGTCCTCGGGGCGGGGCACGTGGTGGGGCCGCTGGGCAGCGCGGGCGGTCCGCTGCTGCCGGCCTTCCCGCTGCTCGCCGCGCTGCCCGCGGCCGGCGACGGCTCGCCCCTGACGTGGGCGGCGGGCGTGGTGCCGGCCGCGGCGGCGGTGACGGTGGCGTGGTTCGTGGTGGTGGCGGGCGAGGCGGCCGGATGGTCACGGGGACGCGTCGCGTACGCGGTGGGAGTGGCCGCCGCGCTGTGCGGGGCGGCGCTGGCCGTGCTCGCCGTGGCGGCGGGCGGCGCGCTGGGCGGCGAGGCGCTCGCCCGGTTCGGGCCCGTCGGCTGGCTCACCGGGCTGGCCGCGGTGGCCTGGGTCGGCGGCGTCGGGGTGCCGGTGGCGCTGCTGGTGCGGTGGTGGCGCGGGCGGGAGTCCGCGATGCGGCCCCGGCTGTCCGCGTGGGCGGCGTCGGCGGTGGCCCGGCGGCGTCGTCCCGACGCCGCGCCGGAGCCCGAACCCGCCGGGGAACCGGGCGGCTTCGAGCCCTACGACTTCTTCGACGAGGCGTCACGCGAGTCGCGCTGGGCGCTCCTGAAGGACCTGTCGGAGCGGCCGCGGACGCCGGAGCGGCCGTCCGGCCCCGAGTCCTGACCTCCGGTCAGCGAGTGCCCAGGAGCGGACGGAGCTCCTTCGGCAGGAGGTCGTCGCAGGACTCCTTCGCCGCGTTGGTCAGGGCGTCCGTGCGGCACTCGTAGTAGTCGCTGTAGACCAGCTTCGCCGCGAACATCGACGCCACCAGCGCCAGCGCCAGCGCACCCGTGACCAGACCGCTGATCGCCGCGGTGGTCTGCGGGCGCGAGGTGTCGGGCGCGGCGGCCGGCGCCGGGGCGTCCGGGGCCGGCGTGCGGGGCTTGGCACGCAGGGCGCTGATGCTCCAGTACAGGGCGAGCGCGCCGAGCAGCAGGGCCACGTACGGCCAGGCGAACAGGGCGAAGAAGAAGCCCCACATGCCCGACAGGAGTGCGTAGCGTGCGCGGCGCTGGGCCGGGTCCGTCGGGTCCCAGCGCATACCGCCGGGACCGGGGCCCTGCCCTTCCGGGCCGCCCTGACCGCCCTGTCCGTTGCCCCCGGTGCCTCCGTTGCCGAGGCGGTCGCCGAACCGGCCGCCCTGGGCACGGCCCGGCTGGCGGTCGCTCCACTGGCTGCCCCACGGGGAGCGGTCGCCGCCCCCGTCGGAGGAGTCCGAGCCCTCCGGGCGGCGCGGCTGCCAGGGACGGTCGGGGGCGTCCTCGGGCGGCGGTGCGAACGGGTTGTCCGCCCCGGTGTCCCCGGAGCCCTTGGTCTCGTCGCGCTCCTCGGTCTCCTTGGACGGCGACGGCGGCGTGGGCCGGCCTTCGCGCAGCAGGACGGCGCCGGCGGGCAGCGTGAGGCGAAGGCTTCGGTCCGGCATCAGGTGTGCGTCTTCCCCTAGGTCGTCGGTCGGGTCGCAGGTGCGGTTTGGTTCGTTCTTTACGTCAACGTTCCGTACCCGCCCGGCGTTCCGCGCCGGAGGTGGCTCTTGCGGGATCTTGCTGGGACTTCCTGGACGCTGACGCTACCTCCCGCCCACGCCCCCGTCCCGTGGGGGCCGCCCGGTGTGCCGGTATCGTTGCTGACGGTCGGCCGCTTCGTAGGGTTCCCCGTATGGGCGAGTGCGAAGCCTTCGTAGGAACGAACAAGGGCGACCGCACGAGAAAGCTCTCCCGAGAAAGGGCCCCGCCGTGGCCAAGGCCAAGCGCCTCGTCGTGCTGGTCTCCGGATCAGGTACGAATCTGCAGGCCCTGCTGGATGCCGTCGCGGCCCAGGGGACGGACGCGTACGGCGCCGAGATCGTGGCCGTCGGCGCCGACCGCGACGGCATCGCCGGTCTGGAGCGCGCCGAGCGCGCCGGGCTCCCCACCTTCGTGTGCCGGGTCAAGGACCACGCCGAGCGCGCGGACTGGGACCGGGCGCTCGCCGAGGCGACCGCCGCGTACGAGCCGGACCTGGTGGTCTCGGCGGGCTTCATGAAGATCGTGGGCAAGGAGTTCCTGGCCCGCTTCGGCGGGCGGTTCGTGAACACGCACCCGGCCCTGCTGCCCAGTTTTCCCGGTGCGCACGGCGTGCGCGACGCACTCGCGTACGGCGCCAAGGTCACCGGATGCACCGTCCACTTCGTCGACGACGGCGTCGACACCGGCCCGATCATCGCTCAGGGCGTGGTCGAGATCCGTGATGAGGACGACGAGAGCGCTCTGCACGAGCGCATCAAGGAAGTCGAGCGCACGCTGCTCGTCGATGTCGTGGGGCGTCTGGCCCGTAACGGCTACAGCATTGAGGGACGAAAGGTAGTTATCCCGTGACCGCCGAGAGCAACAAGCGGCCCATCCGCCGGGCGCTGGTCAGCGTCTACGACAAGACCGGTCTGGAGGAGCTGGCGCGCGGGCTCCACGAGGCGGGCGTCGAGCTGGTGTCGACCGGCTCCACCGCCGCGAAGATCGCCGCGGCCGGGGTGCCGGTCACCAAGGTCGAGGACGTCACCGGGTTCCCCGAGTGCCTCGACGGCCGTGTGAAGACCCTCCACCCGAAGGTCCACGCGGGCATCCTCGCCGACCTCCGCCTGGAGGACCACCAGAAGCAGCTCGCCGACCTCGGCGTGAAGCCCTTCGAGCTGGTCGTCGTGAACCTCTACCCGTTCCGCGAGACCGTCGCCTCGGGCGCCACCCCCGACGAGTGCGTCGAGCAGATCGACATCGGCGGCCCCTCGATGGTCCGCGCCGCCGCCAAGAACCACCCCTCGGTCGCCGTGGTCACCAGCCCCGAGCGCTACGCCGACGTCCTCGCGGCCGTCAAGGACGGCGGGTTCGACCTCACCACCCGCAAGCGGCTCGCCGCGGAGGCCTTCCAGCACACCGCGTCCTACGACGTGGCCGTCGCCTCCTGGTTCGCGGACGACTACGCGGCCGCCGACGACAGCGGCCACCCCGACTTCCTGGGCGCCGCCTACACGCGCAAGAACGTCCTGCGCTACGGCGAGAACCCGCACCAGGGCGCCGCCCTCTACGTCGACGGCACCGGCGGCCTCGCCGAGGCGGAGCAGCTGCACGGCAAGGAGATGTCGTACAACAACTTCACGGACACGGACGCCGCGCGCCGTGCCGCGTACGACCACGAGGACCCCTGCGTCGCGATCATCAAGCACGCGAACCCCTGCGGCATCGCCGTCGCCGGGAACGTCGCGGAGGCCCACCGCAAGGCCCACGCCTGTGACCCCGTCTCGGCCTACGGCGGCGTCATCGCCGTGAACCGCCCGGTCACCAAGGAGATGGCGGAGCAGGTCGCCGACATCTTCACCGAGGTCATCGTCGCGCCCGACTATGAGGACGGCGCCCTCGAAGCCCTCACCAAGAAGAAGAACATCCGCGTCCTGCGCGCCCCGAACGGCCCGGCCGCGAAGGTCGAGACGAAGCAGATCGACGGCGGCGCGCTGCTCCAGGTCACCGACCGGCTCCAGGCCGACGGCGACAACCCGGCCACCTGGACCCTCGCGACCGGCGACGCCCTCTCGCAGGGCGAGCTGGACGAGCTGGCGTTCGCCTGGAAGGCGTGCCGCGCCGTGAAGTCCAACGCGATCCTGCTCGCCAAGGACGGCGCCTCGGTCGGCGTCGGCATGGGCCAGGTCAATCGCGTCGACTCCTGCAAGCTCGCCGTCGAGCGCGCGGGCGAGGAGCGGGCGCGCGGTTCGTTCGCCGCCTCCGACGCGTTCTTCCCGTTCCCCGACGGGCCGCAGATCCTCATCGACGCCGGCGTGAAGGCGATCGTGCAGCCCGGCGGTTCGATCCGTGACGAGCTGGTCGTCGAGGCCGCCAAGAAGGCGGGCGTGACGATGTACTTCACGGGGACGCGGCACTTCTTCCACTGAGTCACCCGTACACGGAGAGGGCCCGCCGGTCACCGACCGGCGGGCCCTCTCCGTAGTGCTGGGGCTCAGCCCTTCACATGCACGACGACCGTGCTCGCGACCTTGTCGTGCCAGCCCTGCTTGCGGCCGGACTTGTCCCAGAACGGGGACAGATAGACGAGGAGCGCGCCGATGCCGCAGGCGAAGCCGCCGACGACCGGGATGATCCAGCGCAGGAAGCCGCCGCCGATGCCCGGCTTCGCACCGGTCTCCGCCTTCAGGACGCGGATGCCGACGGCCAGCTTGCCCAGCGTGGCGCCGACGAAGGCGATCATCAGGACCTGGTACAGCAGGACGATGAGCATGAAGACGCCGGCGATCGGCAGGGTCGCGGACTGGAAGTCCGACGTGGCGTTGTTCACGCAGGTGTCGTACGTGGACGAGCCGGCGTCACAGGCCCGAATCGCGTCGATGAGATCGCTGAACTTCGGCGCCAGGAAGACGAAGTAGACGATGCTGATCAGCACCCCGTCGATCAGCTGCGCGCCGAGTCTGCGGCCCATCGAGGCGAGCGGCGGGACACCGGGCATGCCCGGCCCCGGCATGCCCGGCTGCTGCGGGTACGCCCCGTAGGGCTGGCCCGGCTGCTGCGGATAGCCGTAGCCCTGCGGCGGGACCCCCTGCGGGGCCTGCTGGCCGTACGGGTTCGGCTGCGGCGGTTGCTGTCCGTAAGGGTTGTTCGGGTCGCCGTAACTCATGGCGAGATTCCTCCGAGGATGGTGACGGGGACGGCGCGGACCTGCGGAGGAATGAAACACAAATACGGCCGCCTGAGCGGTTTGCCCCCCTGCCGCCGTCCGCGGCACTGCGCGGATCATGCTCCTCAATCGGACACTCTCCTGTCCAGAGGGCGGCAAAGCTGTTGTGCAGGTGCAACTTGGGTGAACCCGGGCCGCCCTGAAAGAATGGGCACCATGACCGCCCAGATTCTCGATGGCAAGGCCACCGCAGCCGCGATCAAGTCCGAACTGACCGTCCGCGTGGCGGCCCTGAAGGAGAAGGGGGTCACGCCCGGTCTCGGTACCGTCCTCGTCGGCGAGGATCCCGGCAGCCAGAAGTACGTCGCAGGAAAGCACCGCGACTGCGCGCAGGTCGGCATCGCCTCCATCCAGCGCGAACTGCCCGCCACGGCGACGCAGGAGGAGATCGAGGCGGTCGTCCGCGAGCTGAACGAGGACCCCGCCTGCACCGGCTACATCGTCCAGCTCCCGCTGCCCAAGGGCATCGACGAGAACCGCATCCTCGAGCTGATGGACCCGGCCAAGGACGCGGACGGCCTGCACCCGATGAACCTGGGCCGCCTCGTGCTGAACGAGCCGGCGCCGCTGCCCTGCACCCCGTTCGGCATCATCACGCTGCTGCGCCAGCACGGTGTGGAGATCAACGGCGCCGAGGTCGTCGTGGTCGGCCGCGGCGTGACCATCGGCCGCCCGATGCCGCTGCTGCTCACCCGCAAGTCCGAGAACGCGACGGTCACCCAGTGCCACACCGGCACCCGTGACCTGGCCGCCCACCTCAAGCGCGCCGACATCGTCGTGGCCGCCGCGGGCGTCCCGCACCTGATCAAGCCCGAGGACATCAAGCCGGGCGCGGCCGTGCTCGACGTCGGTGTCTCGCGCGACGAGAACGGCAAGATCGTCGGCGATGTGCACCCGGGCGTCACCGAGGTCGCCGGCTGGATCTCCCCGAACCCCGGCGGTGTGGGCCCGATGACCCGCGCCCAGCTCCTGGTGAACGTGGTCGAGGCCGCCGAGCGGAACGCGAACGGTGTTCGCTGAGGCCTCCGGGGGCGCGAAGAAGCGGGGCACCCGGCGCTTCCCGCTGTGGACGCGGGACACCGCGCGCCCCGAGGGCGGCGGCCGCGCGGCCCCCGGCGACGCACCGGCGCCCGCCCGCCAGTGGCCGCTGATCGCCGTGCTCGCGCTGACCGGGATCGGGCTGCTGCTCACCGCGTTCGACCTGTTCCGCGTCGGCTGCATCCTGGTGGGCGTGGCCCTGCTCGGCGGGGCCGTGATGCGCTGGGTGCTGCCGTCCGTCGGCATGCTCGCCGTGCGCTCCCGCTTCACGGACATGCTCACGTACGGGATTCTCGGCCTCGTCATCGTGCTGCTCGCGATGATGGCGCAGCCGCAGCCCTGGCTGAAGATCCCCTTCCTTCAGGACACGCTGCACTTCACCGTGCGATGAGCCGTGGGACGAACCGTGCGGCCAACCGTGTGGCACGTCACACGGTGAGTCGCCTCAAGTGACGTGCGGGGCCTCCGGGATGGAGGCCCGCCGTCCTTGTGTGGGGATGTCCCGTCAACTTCGGGGATTTTGTCGTACGAGGGCCGACACCGCGCATAGCCTGGGAAATCGGGACCGTCATGGACGTCCCGGACCCGGATCGTGCGAGGGGGCACGCTCCGGTGGCGGGCGCTGTCGAATGGTGTCGAATGCCCCCGTGCGCCCCCGCCCAGGGAACTGACATCCTGGCTACCCGCATCCCATTGGGTAGCCAGTGCAAGCCGGGGCCGAAGCGCGGCGCAGGGGTATTCAGGCACGTATGGGGGGAATAGGGGGAAGGCAATGCCTCGTTGGAAGGCGCTACCGGACGAACTCGACCCGCAGGTCAAGGAGTTCGCCAGCCAGCTGCGCCGGCTGGTCGACCGCAGCGGGCTCGGGATCGCCGCACTGTCGGACCGCACCGGGTACAGCAAGACCTCGTGGGAGCGGTATCTGAACGGGCGGCTGCTGGCACCCAAGGGTGCCATCGTGGCGCTCGCCGAGGTGACCGGCACCAATCCTGTGCACCTGACCACGATGTGGGAGCTCGCGGAGCGCGCCTGGAGCCGCTCCGAGATGCGTCACGACATGACCATGGAAGCGATCCGGATCTCCCAGGCGCGGGCCGCGCTCGGGGAGTTCGGCGGACCGACCGCGCCCACGGGCGGCAGCAGAAACGGGAGCGCGACCGCCTCCCGGGCCACCGGTGTCGCCGGCCCCGCGGGTGTCGCGCCGACCGTGCCGCCGCAGGGCTCGGCGCCGCGCGCCGACCGGTTCGGGCCCGCCGAGCCCGCCGGGCCCGCGGCACCGGGAGGTGCCGGCGGCCGGGGCAAGCGGCGGCTGACCATGTTCCTCGCGGGAGTCCTGGGCGCGGTGCTCGTCGTGGTGGTCGCCTACGTCCTGACCAGCGGCGGCGATGGCGACAAGGGCGACGAGGCCGGGCCCTCGGCGGCGCCGACCACCAGCGCGCCGCAACTGCCCGCGGGCGTCCAGTGCGTGGGCGCCGGCTGCACCGGCAAGGACCCGGAGGCCATGGGCTGCGGCGGTGACCTCGCCGACAGCCCGACCCGGGCCGTGGTCGGCACGGCCACCGTCGAGGTCCGCTACAGCAAGACGTGCAAGGCGGCCTGGGCGCGCGTCACGGGCGCGGCGCCCGGCGACAGTGTCCAGCTCGACGCGGGCGCCAAGTCGTCGAAGAAGGGCCTGGTCGGCGACGCGGACACCGACGCGTACACGCCGATGGTGGCCGTGGGGGCGGCCGCCGACGCCAAGGCCTGCGTGACGCTCGCGTCAGGCCAGAAGGGCTGCACCGAGTAAGGCGATCGGTCCGCACCATCGAACAGTGCGTTCGCGTGCGTTTCGCGTGCATGGGGACGGCTTCTCGGGGAAGGCGCAGCAGTACCCCCACGGGAGCGGTCACACAGTGGCACCCCCACGGCGGCCGTCGGTCCCTCCCTTCCGGGACCGCCGGCCGCCGCCGTGTTCGGAAGCCCGTGCGGTCGCGGGTGCTGTGGGGTGAGCCACACGCACCGGTAGGTCCGGTGGCGGCAGGGCGCGATAGCCTGACGAGCGGATCTCTTGATGTAGAGAGATCGATCAAATGTCCTGCTGTCTTACGGAGAACGCCATGACCCGCACTCCCGTGAACGTCACCGTCACCGGCGCCGCCGGCCAGATCGGCTACGCACTGCTCTTCCGCATCGCCTCCGGCCAGCTGCTCGGCGCGGACGTGCCGGTCAAGCTGCGCCTCCTGGAGATCACCCCCGCGCTCAAGGCCGCCGAGGGCACCGCCATGGAGCTCGACGACTGCGCCTTCCCGCTGCTTCAGGGCATCGACATCACCGACGACCCGAACGTCGCCTTCGACGGCGCCAACGTCGGTCTGCTCGTCGGCGCCCGCCCGCGCACCAAGGGCATGGAGCGCGGTGACCTCCTCGAGGCCAACGGCGGCATCTTCAAGCCGCAGGGCAAGGCCATCAACGACAACGCCGCGGACGACATCAAGGTCCTCGTCGTCGGCAACCCGGCCAACACCAACGCCCTCATCGCCCAGGCCGCCGCGCCGGACGTACCGGCCGAGCGCTTCACCGCCATGACGCGTCTCGACCACAACCGCGCGCTGACCCAGCTCGCGAAGAAGACGGGCTCGACGGTCGCCGACATCAAGCGTCTGACGATCTGGGGCAACCACTCCGCCACCCAGTACCCCGACATCTTCCAGGCGTCCGTCGCGGGCAAGCCGGCGATCGACGCCATCGGCGGCGACGAGAAGTGGCTGGCCGAGGACTTCATCCCGACCGTCGCCAAGCGTGGCGCCGCGATCATCGAGGCCCGGGGCGCGTCCTCGGCGGCCTCTGCCGCGAACGCCGCCATTGACCACGTCCACACCTGGGTCAACGGCACCGCCGAGGGCGACTGGACCTCCATGGGTATCCCGTCGGACGGTTCGTACGGCGTTCCCGAGGGCCTCATCTCGTCCTTCCCCGTCACCACCAAGGACGGCAAGTACGAGATCGTCCAGGGCCTGGACATCAACGAGTTCTCGCGTGCGCGGATCGATGCCTCTGTGGCGGAGCTGGCCGAGGAGCGCGAGGCCGTCCGCGGCCTCGGGCTCCTCTAGTCCCGGGTTCCTCCGGCCGGTTCTTCAGCCGCCCGCGGTGGGTCTTCTCGACTCGTCGCGGGCGGTTTGTGCGTGGGGGCGGGTGTCCCGTCGTCGTGGCTGGTCGCGCAGTTCCCCGCGCCCCTGTCGCCCGGAAACCGGATCCGCTACGGCGCTCAGGCGCGGTCCCGGTAGCCCAGGGCCACCGCCACCGTGGCGAGCAGCGTCACCGAGCCCACGACGGCCAGTGCCACGGACATGCCCGAGGAGAAGTCCCGCCCGGCGCCGGCCAGCACCGTCCCGGTGACGGCGACGCCGAGCGCCGCGCCGAGCTCGCGCGAGGCCGTGCCGAGGCCCGAGCCCAGGCCCGCCTGGTGGGCGGGGAGCGAGGTCAGGACGCCGAGGGTCAGGGCCGGCATACAGGTGCCCGTGCCGAAGGAGATGACCAGGAGCCACACCACGTAGACGCCGTACGGGGTGTGCGGGCCGGCCGTGGCGGCGCCGAGCAGGCCGAGGCCGATCAGTGCGAGGCCCGTCGTCACCACCGGGCGGGGCGTCGCCTGCCGGCGCGCGGCGAGCTTCGGGGCCAGCGCCATGCCCACGGTCACCGGCATGATCGCGATGCCGGTGAGCGCGGGACCGTAGCCCTTGATGCCCTGCAGATACTGGGAGTTGACGAAGAACAGGGCGAACAGGCCGAAGAAGCCCACCGCCGTGCCGAGCGTCGCCGCCCGCAGCCGCGGGGAGCGGAACACCCGCGGGTCGAAGAGGGGCGCGGGGGAGCGCAGGGCGTGCCGGGTGAAGGCCGCCGCGAGCAGCGCGCCGAGCGCGAACGCGACGAGGATGCGGGGCGAGCCCCAGCCGTACGTCGGGCCCTCGATGATGCCGAAGAGGATCGCGACCAGGGCCGCCGTGACGAGGAGCGTGCCGAGCGGGTCCGGGTTGCCGCGGTCCACGCGCGGGGTGCGCGGGACGGCCCGGGCGACGGCCACGGCGAGCAGCGCCGCCAGCGGCACCATCCCCCAGAACAGGGCCCGCCAGCTGAGGAACTGGCCCGCGAGGCCGCCGCCCAGGTTGCCGAACGCGCCGCCGATCCCCATCGCCAGCGTCCACGCGGCCATCGCCTGGGCGCGGCGCGTCGGACCCCCGGCCAGGTGGACCAGGATCGACACGGTCGCCGGGGTGATCAGCGCGGCGCCGGTGCCGCAGACCGCGCGGCCCGCGATGAGGACGCCGGGCGCCGTGGCGAGCGCGCTGGTGGCGGCGCCCGCGGCGAACAGGGCGAGCCCGGTCAGGAGCGCGCCCTTGCGGCCGTAGCGGTCGGCGGCGGCGCCCGCCGGTATCAGCAGGCCCGCGAACGCGATGACGTACGCGTCGACCGTCCACAGGATCTGGCTCGACGAGGGATGCAGGGACGACGAACTCAGCTGCGGGATCAGCAGGTTGATCGCCGCGACCATACTCTGCGCGACCAGTACGCAGGCGCAGACCGTGAGCAGGGTCAGGCGTCCCAGGCGGGGTGTCCCGGCGGCGTGGGACAGGGGCGGGGACGTCGTCGGGGCAGGCGTGGGCATGGCTCCTCCCGGGAGCTTCACGTGGTGGTGGGGGATGCCCGTCCAACGTAGGGTCGGATCTGGTCTGCTTTCCAGTGCAATGTGTGCAGGGGATGATTGTGTATGGCGCAATCCGTTACGGGACCTGCGGCGACGCCGTCCGTGACGGCCGGGCTCGACCTGAATCTCCTGGTCGCCCTCGACGTGCTGCTGGAGGAGCAGAGCGTGCGCGGCGCCGCGCTCCGCCTCCACCTGTCCGAACCCGCGATGAGCCGCACCCTGGGCCGGGCCCGCAAGGCGCTCGGCGACCCGCTGCTGGTGCGCGCCGGGCGGCAGATGGTGCCGACGCCGTACGCGCTGTCGGTACGGGCCGAGGTCGGGGCGGTCGTCGAGCGGGCGCGAGCGCTGTTCGCGGCGCGCGGCGACGAGGACCTGCGCTCCCTGACGCGTACGTTCACGGTGCACGGGCACGATTCGCTGGCCGCGCTGCTCGGCCCGCCGCTGCTCTCCCGGGCCGCCGCCGAGGCGCCCGGCATCCGCCTCCGGTTCCTCGGCGAGAGCCATGTGGACGCGCCGGTGCTGCGCGAGGGCACGGCCGATCTGGAGGTCGGTGTCATCGACACGACCGCGCCCGAGGTGCGCGTGGAGCCGATGTCCACGGACCGGATGCTGGCCGCGGTGCGCGCCGGACACCCCCTGCTGGAGGGGGAGATGACGCCTCACCGGTTCGCACAGGAGGCCGAGCACCTCATCGTGTCGCGACGCGGCAAGCTGCACGGCCCGGTCGACGACGCGCTGGCCGAACTCGGCCTGCGCAGAAAGGTGGTGGGCAGCGTCAGCACGTTCCCCGCATCGTTGTTCTTCCTGCGCGACACGGATCTGGTGGGGCTGGTCGGCTCGTGGTGCCTGCCGATGACCGACGCGCTCGGCCTGGTCACCTTCCCGATCCCGCTGGAGCTTCCCCCGCTGGCGCTGAGCCTGGCCTGGCATCCGCGGCACGACGCGGATCCGGCGCACGCCTGGCTGCGGGGATGCGTGCGCGACCAGATGCTGCGCACCGCGCCCACCTCTGAGAATGCTCAACTCCCCCGCCCGGAAGGGGAGTAGTGCCGCACCATGGAGGGATGATCATCAAGGCCAAGCGTGAGCTGAACGTCCTCGTCCTGCGGGACGCCGACCGCGTCGCCGACGCCGTGCAGGAGGCGCTCGCCTCGGCGTCGGACGCCGAACGGCCCGGCCTGGAGCGGGCCGCCGCCCTGATCGCCGAGGCGGCCGGCATGAGCGAGGCCGAGGTGCGCGGCCGCTGGGTGCGCGAGCGGCTCGCGGCGGCGGGCCACACCGGCCCCGCCGACTCCGTCCAGGCGATCAAGGCGTTGCGCCAGGCCGAACCGGCCCTGTCCCTGTACACGGCGGTGCGGCTCGCCAAGGACGCGGCCGCCACCGCTACCGCGTGAGTTCCGCCGTGAGCCGGTCGGCCAGCCGCGGTAGCCACCGGTCCCGCACATTGCCGAGGAGATGGTCGCCGCCGGGCACCAGATCGTAGGTGCCGTACGGGGCTTCGGCGGCGAGCCGGGCCCCGTTCTCCACCCCCGGGATCCTGTCGTCCGCCCCGTCGACGACGAGCAGCGGCACCGTGATGCGTCCGGCCGTGCCGCGCAGGTCGACGCGGGCGAGGAACTCCCGTGCGGCGTCCGCCGATCCGGCCCGCTGGGTCAGCGTCTCCCGGACGAACGGCACCGTGTCGTCCCAGCCGGTGATCCGGTACGGCCCGCTGACCGTGGCCGCCGCACGGATCCGCGGTTCGTGGGCCGTGCTCCACGCCGCGTAGTACCCGCCGAGGCTGAGCCCGACGACACCGACCGGGACCGGGCCGAGGCGTTCGTGCAGCGCGTCGACGACCCGGCCCATGACCTGCTCGTAGTCCGCGGTGACCGTGCTCGTCGCCGCCCGAACGCCCTGGCCGGGGCCGTCCATCGTGAACACGGCGGTGCCGCGCGCGAGCAGCGCCTCGGTCACGTCGTGGAACTCCTCCTTGGACGAGTCGAGGCCCGGGACCACGACGACCACGCTTTTCCTCCCGCCTGCGGCGCCGCGCAGCCAGCCCGCGTACGGGGCGTCCTCGACGCGTACGGCGTCGGGTTCGAGGAGGGCGAGCGCGCGGCCCATCGCCGCGTCGGCCCGCGCGGCGGCGTGGGCGGCCAGGCCGCGGTCGGGGTGGGGGAGCAGCACGGCGCAGTGGAACCAGCGGGCGGCCCGGCGGTACGCCTCGGCGGCGGAACGGTCCGCGCCCCGCGCCTCGTGCCGCTCGCCGGCGGTCAGGTGGTCGCCCGCCGCACGGACGAAGGCGGCCGGCCAGTCCCGCAGGTCGTCGAGCGCGCTCGTCACACGCTCGTACGCGAACGGGTCCAGGCCCGCGCCGTACGCGCGTGAGCGGTTCTGACCGATGAAGTCCGCCAGGATGCCCGGGAGTTCGAAGAAGGAACTGGTCGGGGGTGTCGTCGGCATGGTGACTCTCCTCGCGGGTTCAGGAAACGGTCAGCACGGCGTTGCCGCGGATGCGGCGCTCGCGCAGGTCGACGAGCGTCGTGGCGGTGTCCGCCCAGTCCGTGACCCGGCCCAGTTCCGGATGCAGCCGCCCGGCGGCGACGAGCCGGACGAGCGCGGCGAGGTCGTCGGCGTAGGACTCGGGGAAGTCCATGTAGTGGAAGTGGCGCAGCGACGCCGACTCCGGGCCCCGGAAGAAGTCGAAGAAGTCCAGCGTGACCGGGGTGCGGCTGGCCTGGCCGAACCAGATGAGCGTCCCGCCGCGACGGAGCCGGGACAGGGCCGCCGGGAGCGTCGGGCCGCCCGTCGATTCGAGGACCAGATCGTAGGGGCCGGCCGCCTCGGTCACGTCGTGCACGACCTCGTGCGCACCCAACTCCCGTAGCCGTGCGCCGCGTTCGGGTGAGGCGGTCACCGCCGTGAGGTACGCGCCCGCGGCGGCCGCCAGCTCGGTGACGTAGTGGCCCACCCCGCCCGATGCGCCGGTCAGCAGGACGTGGCGCCCGCCGACCGGGCCCGCGGCGCGCAGCAGCCGCAGCGCGGTGAGCCCGGCGAGGGGCAGCGCGGCGGCCTGCGCCGTGGTGACGGCGTCGGGCAGTTCGGCGAGCGCGGACGTCGGCACCGCCGCGTACTCGGCCCAGCCCGCGCCCATCGGATGGCCGACGACGCGGCGCCCCGCCTCGGGCCCGCTGCCGTCCGCGGCCTGCTGCACGACCAGGCCTGCGACGTCCTTGCCCGGCCGCCAACTCGCCCCGGGCTCCTCCAGCTTGAACGTCTCGCCCCGGTTCACCGAGTACGCCTCGACCTTGATCAACGCCTCGTCGGGACGGAGCCGGGGCTGCGGCAGCTCGGCGAGAACGACGTGCGGCTGTCCGGCGTGGGCCTTGCCCGTGGGTACGTAAGCTCTCATGCCCCGCAGTCCACCGGGCCCGGGGCACCGGGGTCCAACAACTGGCCACCGGGTACGACAACCGACGGTTGTTCCCTAGGGTGGCCGCATGGAATCCGCCGCCGGCCCCGACGACCGGGACGTCGATCTCGACCTCGCACAGGTCCGCGCGTTCGCCGCCGTCGCCGACGAGCGGCACTTCGGGCGGGCCGCGGCCCGGCTCGGCATCACCCAGCAGGCCCTATCCAAGCGGGTCGCCCGGCTGGAGTCGACGCTCGGCGTGCGGCTCTTCGAGCGCGGGGCGCGCGGGGTCGAGCCGACCGGGGACGGGGCGCGGTTCCTGGAGCCCGCCCGGCAGGTCCTCGACGCGGGGCGGGCCGCCGTCGACGCGGTGCGCGGCACGCCGCCGAGGCCGCTGCGCATCGACGTATGGGGGCACCTGTACGCGCCGATGCGGACCGTCGCCGCCATGATCGAGGCCGCGCCCGGACTCGCCGTCGAACCCGGTGCCGGCCGCGACTACCCGGCCGTGGTGGACGCCATGGTGCGGGCGGACCGCGGCGGCTGCGACGCCGGGTTCGGGCGGGTGCACGCGCTGCCCGACGGGGACGCGGTGCTGGTGCGCCGCCTGGTCCGGCTCGAACCGGTCGACGCAGTGCTCAGCTCCCGGCATCCGCTGGCCGGTGCCGACGCGCTGCGCCCGGCCGACCTGCGCGACTCCGTGCTGCGGTACCCGGCCGAGACGGTGCGACTGGACTTCCTGACGCGGTTCGCGGACCGCTTCGGCATCGCGGCGCGGGAGGGCGGGCCGAACCTCGGCCTGGAGTCCTTCCTCGCCCATCTGCGCGAGGAGCCGGGGCAGTTCACGCTGTTCCCGGCCGATGTCCCGCTGCCGGACGACCCGGGCCTGCGGGTGGTGCCGCTCGTCGACCCGACCCCGCTGTACGCCTGGTCGCTGGTGTGGCCCGCCGGCCGCGAGCACCCGGGGATCGCCGAACTGCTGCGCGCCTGCGGCCAGTTGGCGGGGGAGCGGCGCTGGCTCGACTACGACCCGGCGCGCGACTGGCTGCCGGACACCGACAGGCCCTGAGCGGACTCCGAAGGATCCTGAGCCGCCTTGTCCGACGGGTTCTGCGCCGTCTCGGAGGGGGTCGAGGCCGCCTTCGAGGCCTCCTGGGCCGGATGCGGCGGGCCTTGGTCCGGCTTCGACGGCCCCGCCGCCGGTTTGCCGCGCAGCGGGACCTCCTTCACGGCCACCGCGGCCAGCAGGGCGAGCACACTGACGACGGCCGCGACCAGGAAGACCTGCTGCGTCCCCTCGGTCACCGCGTGCGCCGAAGTGCCGTGCGGAGTGGCCCGGTTGAAGAGCGAGCCGAACACCGCGAGGCCGACCGAGGCGCCGACCGTACGGAAGAGGTTGACGCTCGACGAGGCGACGCCCAGATCCTTCATCTCCACGCTGTTCTGCGCGATCGTCGTCGTCATCTGCATGAAGAAGCCGAGGCCGATGCCGGTGAGCACCATGAAGAAAGACGTCATGGCGGCGGACGTGTCCGCGTCCATCGTGGCGAGCAGAGCCGTGCCGGCCGTCAGGAACACCCCGCCCAGCACCGGGAAGATCTTGTAGCGGCCGGTACGCGACATCACCCGGCCCGCGATCTGTGTGACCACCACGACCGGTGCCATCAGCGGCAGCAGGAGCAGTCCCGAACTCGTCGCCGTCGCGCCCTGCACCGTCTGCTGGAACAGCGGCAGATACAGCGACGCCCCGAACATCACCGCGCCCACCGCGCCGATCATCACCGAGGCGAGCGGGAAGTTGCGGTGCGCGAACACCCGCAGGGGGATCAGGGGTTCGGCCGCGCGGCGCTGGGACACGACGAATCCGGCGAGACCGAGGACGGTGACCGCGAGCAGCCCGACGATCTGGGCCGAGGTCCACGCGTACTGGGACCCGCCCCAGGTCGTGGCGAGCACCAGGGCGCTGATCGTGACGGTCATCAGGGAGATGCCGGGCCAGTCGACGCGGACCCGTCCGGCGGTCCGCGCCCCGTCCGGGGCGAGCATCACCGCACACCACACCAGGGCCAGCACCCCGAGCGGCAGGTTCAGGTAGAACGCCCAGCGCCAGCCCACGTGCCCGGTGACGAAGCCGCCGACGAGCGGCCCGCCGATGGTGCCGAGTGCCATCACCGACGCGCTCATGCCCTGGTAGCGGCCACGCTCGCGGGGCGGCACGAGGGAGGCGATCAGCGCGAACGCGAGTCCGCCGAGGCCCCCCGCGCCCAGGCCCTGCAGCACCCGGAAGCCGATCAGCTCGCCCATCGTCCGCGCGGCGCCCGACAGCACGGAGCCCGCCAGGAAGACGCCGATCGAGACGAGGAAGACGCGCTTGCGGCCGTAGAGATCGCCGAGCTTTCCCCAGACGGGGGTCGAGACGGCGGTGGCGAGCGTGTACGCGATCACCACCCACGACAGGTGCTCCGTGCCGCCGAGGTCCCGGACGATCGTCGGCATCGAGGTCCCGACGATGTTGTTGTCCAGCATCGACAGCAGCATCGCCAGCATCACGCCGAGCATGGTCCAGCGGATCCGGCCCGCGGACCCCGCGCTTCTCTTGGCTCCTGCGGCTCCTGCGGCTCCTGCGGCTCGTGCGGGTTTTGTTGTTTCTGCGGTTCTTGTGGTTTCTGTGGCTCCTGAACCAGTCAGGTCCGTTTCTTTCGCGTCAGTCATACCCCGAGAAAAGCACAACCGTACAATAAGTGCAACGGATCAACTTTTTGCACGGGTCACCCATGGCGGTAGAGTGTGGTCATGACCTCGCACCCCCCGCCGCCGTCGCACGCCCCGGCCGCTTCCCCGGAACCGCTCGGCCGGCGTGAGCGCAAGAAGGCCGCCACGCGACAGGCGCTGGCGGACGCGGCCCTGCGGCTCTTCCTGGAGCACGGCTACGACAAGGTCGGGATCCGGGACGTGGCCGAGGCCGCCGACGTGTCGACTACCACGCTGTTCAAGCACTTCTCCGGCAAGGAGGCCCTCGTCTTCGACCGGGACGAGGACCAGGAGCAGGCCCTGGTCTCGGCCGTCCGTGACCGGCCCGACGGGGTGACGATCCTGCGCGCGCTGCGTGAACACGCGCGCGGCGCACGGGACTTCGACCCCACGGACGACGGGGCGGTGCGCTTCCGTGAACTGATCGACGGCACAAAGGCGCTGCGCGAGTACGCCGAGCGGATGTGGCTGCGCCACCGCACCGCGCTGGCCCGCGCCATCGCCGAGGACATCGGCGCGCCCGAGGGCGACCCGGCATGCGAGGCGCTCGCCGCCTTCGCTCTCCAGGCGGTCCGCCTCGGAGACGGGGCCGAGGCCGTCGACGCCGCGTTCGACATCCTGGAGCGGGGCTGGGACCCCGGGGTGGCGGGGGCCCAGCGGGGCTGAGCGGATCCCGCGGTCCGGATCCCGCGGTCCGGATCCCGCGGCCCCCGGAACCAGCCCCGGAAGCCTTCCGAGGACAGAACGCTCCTCGGGGCGCGTTTCGGTCCTTTCCCCGGCGCATACGGTGACGCAGCGCACTTTCGGCCACGGAACGCGCATGCTTTCCGCACCCCAGGGCAGGGGCACCCGACATCACGGCAGAGATCGCCGAGAGGCATCTGCGGTGCTCGGGGGAAAGATCCGGAACGGAAGGCAAGCAGGACGTGTCAGCACAACACACCATCCATGTCGGCGGAGAGTGGCGCGCAGCCGCCTCGGGAGCCACCCGCGAGATCCTCGACCCCGCGGATGCCAAGCCGTTCGCCGTGATCGCCGAAGGCGGCGCCGACGACGCGGACGCCGCGATAGCCGCCGCCCGCCGCGCCTTCGACGAGGGCCCCTGGCCGACGACGCCCGTCGCCGAGCGTGCCGCGCTGCTGCGCCGCGTCGCCGACCTCCTCGTCCGCGACCGGGAGAAGATCGGCCTCCTGGAGAGCCGGGACGCCGGAAAGACCGTCGAGGAGGGCCGCGTCGACGTCGACTGTGTCGCCGACGCCTTCCGCTACTTCGCCGACCTCGTCATCGGGGAAGGCGCCGGACGCGTCGTCGACGCGGGCTCCGACGAGATCCACAGCGTCGTCGTGCACGAGCCCGTCGGCGTCTGCTCGATGATCACGCCCTGGAACTACCCGCTGCTCCAGGCCAGCTGGAAGATCGCCCCGGCCCTCGCCGCGGGCAACACCTTCGTCATCAAGCCGAGCGAGATCACCCCGCTGACCACGGTCGTGCTCGTCGAACTGCTGGTGGAGGCCGGACTGCCCGCCGGCGTCGCCAACATCGTGACCGGCCCCGGCGCCTCGGTCGGCGCCCGCCTCGCCGACCACCCCGACGTCGACCTCGTCTCCTTCACCGGCGGCCTGGTCAGCGGCACCAAGGTCGCCCAGGCCGCCGCCGCGGACGTCAAGAAGGTCGCCCTCGAACTCGGCGGCAAGAACCCGAACGTCGTCTTCGCCGACGCCTGCGAGACCGAGGACGGCTTCGACACGGCCGTCGACCAGGCCCTCAACGCCGCGTTCATCCACAGCGGCCAGGTCTGCTCCGCCGGCTCCCGCCTCATCATCGAGGAGTCCGTGCGCGAACGCTTCGTCGCTGAACTCGCCCGCCGCGCCGAGAAGATCCGCCTCGGCCGCGGCACCGAGAACGGCGTCGAGTGCGGCCCGCTCGTCAGCGAGCAGCAGCGCGACAAGACCGAGTCCTACGTCGCCTCCGCCCTCGCCGAGGGAGCCGTGCTGCGCTGCGGCGGCAAGCGCCCCGAGGCCAGCGACGTACGCCCCGCCACCGGCTGGTTCTACGAGCCGACCGTCCTCGACCAGTGCCACCGCGAGATGCGGGTCGTGCGCGAGGAGACCTTCGGGCCGATCCTCACCGTCGAGACGTTCCGCACCGAGGACGAGGCCGTCGCCCTCGCCAACGACACCGAGTACGGCCTCGCGGGCGCCGTGTGGACCACCGACGCGGGCCGTGCCCGCCGGATCGCCGCACGCCTGCGCCACGGCACGATCTGGATCAACGACTTCCACCCCTACCTGCCGCAGGCCGAGTGGGGCGGCTTCGGAAAGAGCGGCGTGGGACGGGAGTTGGGCCCCGCCGGACTCGCCGAGTACCGCGAGACCAAGCACGTCTACCAGAACCTGGCGCCGAAGCCGGTGCGGTGGTTCGCGGGCTGAGCGCCCCCGCCGGGCGCCGTCCCACGGCGCCCGGCCCCGCCTCGCCCATAACCCGGTACCGCGGCCGTACTCGTACCCGTACCGCGCCCGTATCCGTACCGCGCCCGTATCCGTATCTCTGTACCTCTCTCCGTACCTCCCATTACGCGAAGTACCTTGCCTCGCCTTGGAGTTGACGCATGCCTGAGAATCCCGAACAGCCCGAGAACACGTACGACTACGTAGTGGTCGGCGGCGGCACGGCCGGATCGGTGATCGCCTCCCGGCTCACCGAGAACCCGGACGTCACCGTCGCCGTCATCGAGGGCGGTCCCAGCGACATCGACCGCGACGACGTGCTGACGCTGCGCCGCTGGCTCGGCCTGCTCGGCGGCGACCTCGACTACGGCTACACCACCACCGAGCAGCCGCGCGGCAACTCGCACATCCTGCACAGCCGCGCCAAGGTGCTCGGCGGCTGCTCGTCGCACAACACCCTCATCTCGTTCAAGCCGCTGCCCGGCGACTGGGACGAGTGGGCCGCGGCCGGCGCCGAGGGCTGGGACCACAAGGCGATGGACCCCTACTTCGCCAAGCTGCGCAACAACGTCGTCGCCGTCGACGAGAAGGACCGCAACGCCATCGCCCGCGACTTCGTCGAGTCCGCGCAGGCCGCGACCGGCGTGCCGCGTGTCGAGGGCTTCAACAAGGGCCCCTTCAAGGACGGCGTCGGCTTCTTCGACCTCGCCTACCACCCCGAGAACAACAAGCGGTCCTCCGCCTCGGTCGCGTACCTGCACCCGCACATGGAGGCGGGCGACCGCCCCAACCTCACGCTGCTGCTGGAGACGTGGGCGCACAAGCTGGAGTTCGTGGACGGCGTGCGGGCGCGCGGCGTGCACGTGCGCGGCAAGGACGGCGCCGAACGGCTGATATCCGCGCGGCGCGAGGTCGTCGTGTGCGCGGGCGCCGTGGACACGCCCCGCCTGCTCCTGCACTCCGGCATCGGCCCCAAGGCCGACCTGGAGAAGCTCGGCATCCCCGTCCTGCACGACCTGCCCGGCGTCGGCGAGAACCTCCTCGACCACCCGGAGTCGGTCATCGTCTGGGAGACGGACGGCCCGATCCCCGACAACAGCGCCATGGACAGCGACGCGGGCCTGTTCATCCAGCGCGACCCCGAGGCCGCCGGCCCGGACCTGATGTTCCACTTCTACCAAATCCCGTTCACCGACAACCCGGAGCGGCTCGGCTACGAGAAGCCCGAGCACGGGGTGTCCATGACGCCGAACATCCCCAAGCCGAAGAGCCGTGGGCGGTTGTACCTGACCAGCGCGAACCCCGAGGACAAGCCCGCCCTCGACTTCCGCTACTTCACCGACGAGGACGACTACGACGGGCAGACCCTCGTCGACGGCATCCGTATCGCCCGCGAGATCGCGAAGACGCAGCCGCTGGCCGGCTGGCTCAAGCGCGAGGTGTGCCCGGGACCCGACGTCACCGGTGACGAGGAGCTCAGCGAGTACGCCCGCAAGGTCGCCCACACCGTCTACCACCCTGCCGGCACCTGTCGCATGGGCGCCAAGAATGATGAACTCGCGGTGGTCGACCCCGAGTTGAGGGTCCGCGGGCTGCAAGCCATCCGAATCGCCGACGCGTCCGTCTTCCCGACGATGCCCGCGGTGAACCCGATGATCGGGGTGCTCATGGTCGGGGAGAAGTGCGCCGAGCTGCTGGGTGGTGATGCGTGATGAGTACGCAGACTGTGGTGAAGGACCCCGCTCCGGACGCGAGCGCGGGAGCCGCCGAGACCGTCTTCGCCGTCCGCAACCTGTGGAAGGTCTTCGGCCCCAAGGCCGAACGCATCCCGGGCGACGCGGAACTGGCCGACCTGAGCGCCGCCGAACTGCGCTCCCGCACCGGCTGCACCGCCGCCGTGCGCGACGTCTCCTTCGACGTCAGACGCGGCGAGGTCTTCGTGGTGATGGGCCTGTCCGGCTCCGGCAAGTCCACGCTGGTGCGCTGCCTGACCCGCCTCATCGAGCCGACGTCCGGCTCGCTCGCCATCGACGGCGAGGACGTCCGCGCCATGGACAAGGGCCGGCTGCGCGAACTGCGCCGTCACCGCGCCGCCATGGTCTTCCAGCACTTCGGACTGCTGCCGCACCGCACCGTCCTCGACAACGTCGCCTACGGCCTGGAGATCCAGGGCGTCGGACGCGCCGAGCGCCGGGCGAAGGCCGCGGAGGTCGTCGCGAAGGTGGGCCTGGAGGGCCTTGAGGGGCGCCGTCCCGGCCAGCTGTCCGGCGGCCAGCAGCAGCGCGTGGGCCTCGCCCGCGCCCTCGCGGTGGACCCCGAAGTCCTGCTGTTCGACGAGCCGTTCAGCGCGCTCGACCCGCTGATCCGGCGCGACATGCAGGAGGAGGTCGTGCGCCTGCACCGCGAGGAGGGCCGCACGATGGTCTTCATCACCCACGACCTCAACGAGGCACTCCGCCTCGGCGACCGCATCGCCCTCATGCGCGACGGCCGCATCGTGCAGCTCGGCACCCCCGAGGAGATCGTCGGCGCGCCCGCCGACGACTACGTCCGCGAGTTCGTCCGCGACGTACCCCGCGAACAGGTCATGACGGTCCGCCGCGCCATGCGCCCCGCCGACATCGACGAGGCCGACCGCGGCCCCGAGATCGCCCCCGACGCCACGGTGTCGGAAGCGATCGAGGCGGTCGCGCGCAGCGGGTTCGCGGTGCGGGTCATGGACGACGGGCAGTGCGTCGGGGTCGTCGACCACGAGCGGCTGATCGACGTGGTGGCCGGCACGGCCGACACGACCGGCACGGCCGACACGACCGGCACGACCGGCACGACCGGCACGGCCGACACGACCGATACAGCCGATACGGATTCGTCAGGATCGGCCCCGGCAGCGGCAGGGGCATCGGCTGCGGTCACGGGTTCGGCCCCGGCCGCGGGTTCGGCCGCAGCCATGGGTTCTGCCCCGGCATCGGCGGCGGTACCGGCGCAGGGTGCGTCGACTGCCTCGGGCTCCGAGGGGACGGGTGCGGCCGCGTCGGCCGTTCCGGGCTCCGGGGACAAGGGCGCGACTACCGCGACGCCGACTGCCGCCTCGGGCTCCGAGGGCAAGGGCGGGCCCACGCCGGCTGCTCCCGGCCCCGAGGGCGAGGAGGCGGTCTGACATGGCAGCTGCCGTCACAGTCGCCCCGGCCAAGGGCGACACCACCCGTCGGGGAAGCCTGCTCCGCCACCGCGTACTCGGCAAGCTCCTGCTGCTCGCCGTGGCCGCGGCGGTGATCGTCCCGATCGTCAACGCCCGCTGGTCCAGCGGCACCTGGCCGGACGCCCTCACCGTCGACATCTCCGAGCCGCTCGGCAAGGCCAGCGACTGGATCATCGACAACCGCGACAGCCACCCGCTGTTCCTCTATTTCCTCGGCCACATCAGCAACGCGATCGTCGTCTCCATCCGCGCCGTCTACCTCGTGCTGCTCGCCGCCGGCTGGGCCGGAGTGACGGCCGCGGCCGGGCTGATCGCCTGGCGCGTCGCGGGCTGGCGCCTCGCCGCCTCCGCCGTGCTCGCCTTCCTCGCCTGCGGCGCCCTCGGCATGTGGGTGCCCACCGTGCAGACCCTCGCGCTGATGGTGGTCGCCGTCTTCGTCTCGGTCGTCCTCGGCGCGCTCCTCGGTCTCGCCGCGGGCCTGAGCGACCGCATGCACCGCGCCCTGCGCCCGGTCCTCGACACCATGCAGGTGTTCCCGGCGTACGCGTACCTCCTCCCGGTCGTCCTCGTCTTCGGCATCGGCGTCCCCGCCGCGGTCCTCGCCACCGTCGTCTACGCAGCCCCGCCCATGGCCCGCCTCACCGCGCTCGGCCTGCGCTCCGCCGACGGCGGCGTCATGGAGGCCGTCACCTCGCTCGGCGCCACCGCCCGCCAGCGCCTGCTCACCGCGCGCCTCCCGCTGGCCCGCAGGGAACTCCTCCTCGGCCTCAACCAGACAATCATGATGGCCCTCTCCATGGCCGTCATCGCCTCGGTCATCGGCGCCGGCGGCCTCGGCGACCGCGTCTACCAGGCGCTCGCCTCCGTCGACGTCGGCGCCGCACTCGCCGCCGGCATCCCGATCGTGCTGCTCGCCGTCGTCCTCGACCGCGTCACCGGCGCGGCAGGGGCCCGGCTCGGCTCCGACGAACGACCGGCGCGCTGGCAGTGGGGCGTCGTCGCCGCCGGCACCCTCGCGGTCGCCCTCGTCGCCCGCTTCGCCGACCGCCTCGACTGGCCCGACTCCTGGGTCGTGAACATCGCCGCCCCCGTCAACGACGCCGTCGACTGGATGACCGACCACCTCTACACCGGCGTCCCCTACGTGGGCGGCACCGCCGACTGGGCCGGCCACTTCACCACCTGGATCCTCGACCCGCTGCGCTCCGGCCTGACCTGGCTGCCCTGGTGGTCGGTGCTCCTGATCGTGGCCGCGCTCGCCTGGCTGATCGGCACCTGGCGCACCGCCCTGACCGCCGTCCTCGCCATGGCCGCGATCGGCGTGCTCGGCGTCTGGAAGCCGTCCCTGGACACCCTCTCCCAGGTCCTGGCCGCCGTCGCCGTGACCCTGGTCCTCGGCTTCGCGATCGGTATCGCCGCCGCCCGCAGCGAACGCCTCGACCGGCTGCTGCGCCCCGTCCTCGACGTCTTCCAGACGATGCCGCAGTTCGTCTACCTGATCCCCGTCGTCGCCCTCTTCGGTGTCGGCCGGGCCCCGGCCGCCGCCGCGGCCGTCGTCTACGCGCTGCCCGCCGTCGTCCGCATCACCGCCCAGGGGCTGCGCCAGGTCGATCCGGCCGCGATGGAGGCGTCCCGCTCGATGGGCGCCACCACGGGCCAGCAACTGCGCCAGGTCCAACTCCCGCTCGCCCGCCCGGCGCTGCTCCTCGCCGTCAACCAGGGCGTCGTCCTGGTCCTCGCCGTGGTCATCATCGGCGGCCTGGTCGGCGGTGGCGCGCTCGGCTACGACGTCGTCTTCGGTCTCGCCCAGGGCGACCTCGCCACCGGCCTCGTCGCGGGCGCCGCCATCGTCTGCCTCGGCCTGATGCTGGACCGCGTGACCCAGCCGACGGAACGCCGTACCCGTACCGGAAAGGGGGCCTGACGTGATGCGAACCCGTATGGCCACAGGGGTGGTTGTCGCCGCGGCCCTACTGGCCGTCAGCGGCTGCGGCGCCGCCGACATGACCAAGCAGGCGTCGCCGTACGCCAACGCCCAGGGCGCCAAGACGGTGACCCTCTCCGTCCAGTCCTGGGTCGGCGCCCAGGCCAACGTCGCCGTCGCCCAGTACCTCCTGGAACACGAACTCGGCTACCGCGTCGACACCGTCCAGGTCGACGAGGTCCCCGCCTGGGACGCCCTCAGCCAGGGCCGCGTCGACGCGATCCTGGAGGACTGGGGCCACCCCGACCAGGAACAGCGCTACGTGAAGGACAAGAACACCATCGTGAACGGCGGCGGCCTCGGCGTCACCGGACACATCGGCTGGTTCGTGCCCACGTACTTCGCCAAGCAGCACCTCGACGTCACCAACTGGAAGAACCTCAACAAGTACGCCGACCAGCTGAAGACCGCGGAGAGCGGCGGCAAGGGCCAGCTCCTGGACGGCTCCCCGTCCTACGTCACGAACGACAAAGCCCTGGTCCAGAACCTGAAGCTGGACTACCAGGTCGTCTTCTCCGGCTCCGAAGCCGCCCAGATCACCCAGATCAAGCAGTTCGCCAAGCAGAAGAAGCCGTTCCTGACGTACTGGTACCAGCCGCAGTGGCTCTTCAAGAAGGTCCCGATGACCGAGGTGAAGTTGCCCGCCTACAAGGAGGGCTGCGACGCCGACCCGAAGAAGGTCGCCTGCGCCTACCCGCAGACCCCGCTGCAGAAGTACCTCAACGCCGACTTCGCCAAGGACGGCGGCAAGGCCGCGGCCTTCCTGAAGAACTTCCACTGGACGACGGAGGACCAGAACGAGGTCTCCCTGCTGATCGCCGAACAGAAGCTCTCGCCGGACGAAGCGGCGAAGAAGTGGATCGACGGCCACCGCAGCACGTGGGAGGCGTGGCTGCCCAAGTAGCCGGGCAGATTCCACAGTGCCGGGTGTCTTTCCTGACGGGGGCACCCGGCACAGTCATGTGGTGGTGGTGGCGGTGGCAACGGCAGTGGCAACGGCAGTGGCAGCGGCAGTGACGCTGGTGCTGGTGCTGGTGCTGGTGCTGGTGCTGGTGCTGGTGCTGGTGCTGGTGCTGGTCTTGGGCGGGGCCGTCGGCTGCCCAGCACAGCGGGGTCAGCGGGGTCAGCGGGGCTGCTGGGGGAGGATCCGCGGGTCCGCTACCCCAGGTTCTCCGCGATCTCCCGCAGCGCCGCTGCCGCCCGGCGCTGCAACCCGGGCCCGAACGTGATCCGCGTCGCCCCCGACTCGCCCCACTCCCGCAGCGACGGCCCACCGGGCGGCGCCCCGACGTTGACCGGCCCCTCGATCCCGGCCCGCAGAAGAGGCAGTGCCTCGACCGGCGCCCCGATCGGATACACACAGTCCGCGCCGGCCGCCACGTACCACCGCGCCCGCTCGATCGTCTCCCCGACCGGATCGTCGACGCCCCTCATGAACGTGTCGATCCGCGCGTTGAGCACGATCCGGTCACCGGCGGCCGCCCGCACCTCGGCCAGCCAGTCGGCCTGCTCCCGAGGGTCCTTGAGCGCCTTGCCCGGTCCGGCGCCGGGCTCCGTGTCCGAGGCCGAGTCCTCGAGGTTGCACCCGACGGCCCCGGTCTCCAGCAACCGCTCCACCAGCTCCCTGGGCGCGATCCCGTACCCGCCCTCGATGTCCGCCGACACCGGCACCGACACCGACCGCACGATCCGTGTCACGGCCGCGAACATCTCGTCCGCCGGCGTCCGCCCGTCCTCGTACCCCAGCGACGCCGCGACCCCCGCGCTGGGCGTCGCCAGAGCCGGGAACCCGGCCTCCTCGAAGACCCGTGCACTCGCCGCGTCCCACGGCCCCGGCAGGACCAACGGATCGCCGGGAGCACGGTCGTGGTGCAGCGCCCGCAGGACGTCCACGGGCCTCGCGTGCCTCACGGGCCCCTGCGACCGGTCGGGGTCGGCCGTCGCGCCGTTCACCACGCGGGACCTCCCGGCTCGATCCGCCTGCTGACCATCAGCCGGTTCCAGCTGTTGATCAAAGCGATCGCCCCGATGAGGTGGGCGAGCTCCCCCTCGGTGAACTGCTTCGCGGCGAGCTCGTACGCCTCGTCGGGCACGAACCCCTCGGTGAGCACCGTCACGGCCTCGGTCAGCGCGAGCGCCGCCCGCTCCCGCTCGCTGTACAACTCGCCGGCCTCCCGCCAGGCGTTGAGCAGCGCAATCCGCTTCGCGCTCTCCCCGTTCTTCTCGACAGCGATGTCGACGTGCATGTCCAGACAGAACGCGCACTCGTTGATCTGCGAAGCCCGGATCATCACCAGCTCGGCCAGGACCGGATCCCCGAGCCCCTTCTTCACGGCCGCGCTCAACGCGACCATCGCGTCCCGGACCCCGGGGTCCAACCGGGTCATACGCGCGCTCACTTGAAGTCCCCCGCCTTGTAGTGCCCCGGCGACTGGCGCGTGGTGACACCGAACCGGTTCCACGCGTTGATCGTCGTGATCGCCGCGATCAACTGGCTCAGCTCCCGCTCGTCGTAGACCTTCGCCGCCTTCTCGTACACCTCGTCCGGCACGAAACCGTCCGTGAGGACCGTGATCGCCTCGGTCAGCTCGATCGCGGCGATCTCCTTCTCCGTGTAGAAGTGCTGCGACTCCTCCCAGGCGGCAAGCTGGATGATCCGCTCGACGCTCTCGCCGGCGGCCAGCGCGTCCTTGGAGTGCATGTCCAGGCACAGCGCGCAGTGGTTGATCTGCGAGGCTCGAATCTTGACCAGCTCGTACGTCACCGGGTCGAGCCCCTGACGAGCCGCCGCGTCGAGCCGGACCATCGCCTTGAACACCTCGGGGGCGTGCTGGGACCAGGCGAGCCGAGGCGTGTGCTCGTGCATGTACTCCGTGCCGGCGTCAGCGGTGCCGCCTGCGCTGCCAGTGGTGGGGGCGGGGGCCGTCGTGCCCTGGCTGCTGCCGTGCGGGCCGTTCCCCTGCTGGGTCTCATTCTGGTGCTGTGTGTCGTTCCCGTGCGTCGTCATGTCTCGACCCTACGAACGGATTAGCCCAGAGGTATGGTCCATTCCCATGGCAGAATCCTGGGCCACTTCGCCCTCCGGGCAGGCACTCGGCATCGACCTCCACATCGAGCCCACCGGCTCCGGCCTGCGCCGGGGCCTGACCGACGCGCTCCGCGAAGCCGTACGCGGCGGCCGCCTCGCCCCCGGCACCCGATTGCCCGCCTCGCGCACGCTCGCCGTCGATCTGGGCATCGCCCGCAACACCGTCGCCGACGCCTACGCCGACCTCGTCGCGGAAGGCTGGCTCACCGCCCGCCAGGGCTCCGGCACCCGGGTCGCCGAACGCCCCGTCGAGGCGCCCCGCCCAGCCCCCTCCCCGGGGCGCCGAGCCCCCGGCAGGCTCCTGCACGACCTGCACCCCGGCACCCCCGACCTCTCTTCGTTCCCCCGCGCCGCCTGGCTCCGGGCGTCCCGCCGCGCCCTGACCGCCGCACCGAACGACGCCCTCGGCTACGGCGACCCCCGCGGCCGCCCCGAACTGCGCACCGCCCTCGCCGGCTATCTCGCCCGCGCCCGCGGCGTCCACGCCCACCCCGACCGCATCGTCATCTGCGCCGGGTTCGCGCACGGCCTGATGCTGCTCGGCGACGTCCTGCGCCGCCGAGGCGTGCACGACATCGCTGTGGAGACCTACGGCCTCGACGTCCACTGGAACGTCCTCACCCGCGCAGGCCTCCACACCCATCCCCTCCCGCTCGACGAACTCGGCACGGACACGGGGGAGTTGGATCATTGGACGATGGGCGGGGCGCCGTCTCGGGGGGCCGGTGTGGGGGCGGGGGTGGGTGCGGATGTGGATGTGGGTGCGGGTGCGCGGTCGGGTGTAGGAGTGGGGCCGGGGGCTGGTGCTGGTGCGGCGGTGGCTCCGGTCGTGGCGCGGCCGGCCCGGGCGGAGGGCGGTGGGCCATCTGGCGGAGGCTCAGGCGGCGGCGATCGACCGGGCGGCGATCGACCGGGCGGCGGTCGGTCCAGCGGCGGTCGAAAGGGCGGGGGTCGATCCGGCGGGGACGCTGCTGTCGGCGGATCCGGCGATCGCGCGGCAGTCGGCGCCGCTCTGCTGACACCCGCCCATCAGTTCCCCGTGGGCGTCCCGCTCCATCCTGACCGGCGGGCCGCCGTCGTCGACTGGGCACGTCGCACTGGTGGACTGATCCTCGAGGACGACTACGACGGCGAATTCCGCTACGACCGCCAACCCGTAGGCGCGCTCCAGGGGCTGGACCCGGACCGTGTCGTCTATCTCGGCACGGCGAGCAAGTCGCTCGCCCCCGGGCTGCGTCTGGGCTGGATGGTCCTGCCTCCGGCCCTCGCCGACGAGGTCATGGAGGCCAAGGGCCCCAGCGACTGGTCGTGCGGTGCTCTCGACCAGCTGACCCTCGCCGAGTTCCTGAACTCGGGCGCCTACGACCGCCACCTGCGCAGCGCCCGCCTGCGCTACCGCCGACGCCGTGACCAACTCGTGGCCGCCCTCGCCGAACACGCGCCCACCGTCCACGCCACCGGCATCGCCGCCGGCCTGCACGCGGTCCTCCAACTCCCGCCCGGCACCGAACAATCCGTCGTCCGAGCCGCCGCCTGGCAACGCCTGGGCGTCGCAGGTCTCTCCAGCTTCCGCCACGAGAACGCCGCCGCCTCGGCAGCTCAACCCGACGCCTTGGTGGTCGGCTACGGCACCCCGCCCGACCACGCCTGGTCCGGAGCTTTGGACGCACTGTGCCGGGTGCTGCCGTAAGGGTGGGGCGAGTGGGCGGTGGTCTCGGCCAGCAGCGAGGCGTTGCGGAGCTACGAAAACGGCAATGGGGGCAGTCGGGGTCGGTCAGGTTGGCGCAGACCAGGGTCGGGCGGGCCGGGGCGGGCCATGGAGGGCGAGTGCATGGTGGGCCGGCGGGCAAGGCGAGTGCCCGGGCAGCCCGGCCCGAGCGGAGGCATGGCGAGGGTCGACCGGGTAAGGAGTACGGCGAGGGTCGACCGTAAGGAGGTACGGCGGGGCGGATACGGGCGCTGTCATACGGCTGCCCGCGCACGACCGTGCCTATGAGCACCCCGCACCTGTACAGCGTCTGCCCCTTCGCCCCCGCTCGTCACCTTGGCCGACGCCTCCCTCGACGCCGAGCCCGCCAAGCGCCCGCGCCTACTCGCCTGCTCGAACGGGCTCCCCGCCCTCCACCACCGGTGCCTCCCCGAACCGGGCCAGGGCCAGCGCCCCCGCCACGGCCACTGCGAATCCCAGCACCGCCAGCCACTCGAGCCCCGACCGCGTCCGGTCCCCGAGCCACACCACGCCCACCAACGCCGGCCCCACCGTCTCCCCGACGACCATCCCGGCCGTGGCCACCGTCACCGACCCGCGCTGCAGCGCCGACGTCAGCAAGAGGAACGCCGCGCCTCCGCCCACCAGCAGCGCGTAGGTCGCCGGATTCGTCAGCAGGGCCCCTGGCGAGATGTCGTCGATGAGCCGCACGCTCACCTCGACCACGCCGAAACCGAACCCCGCCCCGAGCCCCAACGCCAAGGCCCGGCCACGCCCCGGCAGTCGCCCCGCCCCGGCCCCGATCAGCAGCACCCCGACCGCCACCCCGAGCATCGCGAACCGCAGCCCGTCCGAACCGGCCCGCTCGCCCTCCGCCCCCGACGCCAGCCCCAGCATCGTGAGCCCCGCGCACACGGCACCCACAGCGCCCCACTCGGCCCCGCTCAACCGCACGCGCAGCAACCGGGCGGCGACCACCGCGGTCACGGCCAGGCTCGCGGCGAGCGCCGCCCCCACGGCGTAGATGGGGAGGGATCGCAGCGCCACCACCTGCAGGACGAATCCGAGCCCGTCGAGCCCGAGCCCGGCGACGTAACGCCACTGCCGCAACGCCCGCACCAGTAGCGCCGGATCGACTCCCGACCCGGTCCCGGGCTCGGCCGCCCGCGCCGCCATCGCCTGAAGCACCGACGCCGTACCGAAGCAGATCGCGGACCCCAGCGCGCAAATCATTCCAAGAGGCACAAAGTGACTTTAGAGGAAAGGGAGTCGGGCTTTGGATCGGGAGTGGATGCGCGGGGAACCCGTGTGTTCTTCTACGCTGACCGCCGACAAGGACCAGGACGCGCCGGGACTACCCACGACGAGCCGTCGCCGAGCCCATGGCGCCGGCTGCACGCGTCCGGTCGGAACCAGCACAGACGGGGGAGTTGCACCGATGGCGGAGAAACGACGGCGGTTGCGGTCGAGCACAGTGGTACTCGGTGGCATGGGCGTGCTCGCCACGGCCCTGACTTCCTGCGGTTCGGACCCGGACCGGCGCTGTGTGGACCGTGACAGCTACGACACGTTCAACGGGTACAAGATCGTCAGCGACCAGTACTGCAAGAGCGGTTCGGGAACGACCTCGACCGGCAAGGGCCGCAAGACCGGCACGAGTACCGGCGGCAGCACGAGCGGCACCGGCCGGAGCGGCCGGGTCGACGGAGCCTGGTACTACGACTCCGATGTCAGCGGACGCCACGCCGACAGCGGCACTTTCAGCCGCAGCGAGGCCGTCGACCGGGGCGGCTTCGGTTGCTCGGGTTCCGGTTCCGGAGGCGGCTGAACCAGGGATGAAGCGCCACACCATCCAGCCCCGCGACGGCTGGCAGCAGACCGTCGAGGAACAAGGGCTGATCTACCCCCTCACCCGCTACCCGGACGACTCCCTTCGCCCCTACTGGGACGAGAGCGCCTACTACGAGTTCTCCTTGCCCGAGGTCGAGGCGCTCGAGGAGGTCGTCGAGGAACTGCACGGGATGTGCCTGGCCGCAGCCGAGCACCTCGTCACCCAGGACCGCCTCGCCGACCTCGGAATCACCGACCCGCGCCTCGCATCACTCGTTCGTGAGTCCTGGCGCCGACGCGATGAACTCCCTTCCGTGTACGGCCGTTTCGACCTCCACTACGACGGCCGCACAGGAGGCCCGGCGAAGCTCCTGGAGTACAACGCCGACACGCCCACCTCCCTCGTCGAGGCCGCCAGCCCGCAATGGTTCTGGATGGAGGAGCGCTTCCCCGGCGCCGACCAGTGGAACTCCCTTCACGAGCGGCTGGTCGACGCCTGGAAGAAACAGGCCGCACTCCTCCCGCCCGGCAGCCCGCTGCATTTCGCGCACTCCGCCGAGGACGAACTCGGCGAGGACCTGATGACCGTGGCCTATCTGCGCGAGACCGCCGAGCAGGCCGGACTGGACACGGAATCCATCTCCGTGGAGGACATCGGCTGGGACCCGCTGTCACGGCGCTTCGTCGACAAGAAACTCCGCTTCATCCGCAGCTGCTTCAAGCTCTACCCCTGGGAGTGGCTGACCACCGATCGCTTCGCCCCGTACGTCCTGGACACACTCGACAACGGAGGCGGCACCGGCACCACTCTGTGGATCGAACCCGCCTGGAAGATGCTCCTGTCTAACAAGGCACTCCTGGCCGTGCTCTGGGAACTCTTCCCGGGCCATCCGAACCTCCTCCCCGCCTACCTGGACGGCCCGCGCGAACTCGCCCGCACCACCGGGTACGTCGCCAAGCCCCTCCTCGGCCGCGAAGGCGCCGGCGTCACTCTCCACGAACCGGGCCGCTCACCAACCGAAACGACGCCTCGTGAAGAGGCCTGCTGTTACCAGGAACTGAGCCTCTTGCCCGACTTCGACGGCAACCGGGTGGTGCTGGGTGCCTGGGTCGTGGAGAACGAAGCCGCGGGTCTCGGCATCCGTGAATCCTCGGGCCCGATCACGGACGAATACGCCCGCTTCCTGCCCCACGTCATCCTCTAGCGCCGACCGGGTCTGGGCCGCCGACCCCAGACCCGGCCTCGGGCCCTGATACGCCCCGGGGCGTCATCACTCTTCAGGTGTCAAGGAACTCTCGGATGTCTCCGGGCGCCGCCGTTCACGCGCCGAGTACCGCACGGAGCTGATCGAGCCCCCAGTCCAGATCCTCCTTCCTGATCACCAGGGGCGGGGCGATCCGGATCGTGGAGCCATGGGTGTCCTTCACGAGCACACCCCGATCCATCAACTTCTCCGAGATCTCCCGTCCCGTCCCGTACGCCGGATCGATGTCCACACCCGCCCAGAGCCCACGGCCCCGCACCTCGGTCACCTTGCCCGTCCCGGCCAACAGGCCCAGCTCGGCGTGCAGATGCTCACCCAGCTCCGCGGCCCGCTGCTGGAACTCCCCGCCCCGCAGCATCGCGATCACCTCGAGCGCCACAGCACAAGCGAGCGGATTGCCGCCGAACGTCGACCCGTGCTCGCCCGGTCGGAACACCCCCAGCACCGCCTTGCTCGACACGACCGCCGACACCGGCACGACACCGCCCCCGAGCGCCTTGCCCAGCACATACATGTCGGGCACCACGCCCTCGTGCTCGCAGGCGAACGTCCGCCCCGTCCGCCCGAGCCCCGACTGGATCTCGTCCGCGATGAACAGCACGCTGCGCTCGCGCGTCAGCTCCCGCACCGCCGGCAGGTATCCGGGCGGCGGCACCAGCACCCCCGCCTCACCCTGGATCGGCTCCAGAAGGACCGCCACCGTGTCCTCGGTCATCGCGTCCCGGAGCGCTTCCAGGTCGCCGTACGGGACGATGTCGAACCCCGGCGTGTACGGCCCGAAGTCCGCTCGGGCCTCCGGATCCGTGGAGAAGCTGACGATGGTCGTCGTCCGGCCGTGGAAGTTGTCGCTCGCGACCACGATCCGCGCCCGGCCGTCCGGCACGCCCTTGACCCGGTACCCCCACTTACGGGCGGTCTTCACCGCGGTCTCCACCGCCTCCGCCCCCGTGTTCATCGGCAGCACCATCTCCATGCCGCACAACTCGGCGAGCTGCGTACAGAACTCGGCGAACCGGTCGTGATGGAACGCCCGAGAGGTCAGGGTGACGCGCTCCAGCTGGGCCTTGGCCGCCTCGATCAGCCGCCGGTTTCCATGCCCGAAATTGAGGGCGGAGTACCCGGCGAGCATGTCCAGATAGCGGCGCCCCTCGACGTCCGTCATCCACGCGCCCTCCGCCGTGGCGACGACGACGGGCAGCGGATGGTAGTTGTGCGCGCTGTGCTCCTCGGAGGCGGCGATCAAGCCCTCCGTAGCAGCACGTGGGTCCTCGGCGGTGTGGGCGGGAGTCACAGAAGTCACGGGATCTCCGTTCTTACGGCTCTGAAGGCCTTGCGGCTCTTACGGCGCGAGACGGGTTTGTGGCCCCTTCCTATCGTCGCTCGCATCCTGGACGCGGAAACCTCGCGCACCGGCGCGCCCGGTAATGTGATTCCCGGGCCGTGACTGGCGCGCTGGGATGGGACCGACCATCGGGGAGCGGCCCGCGAACTGTGTGCCGTGCGCCTGGGCCGAACCGTGCAGCGCCCCGTCTGTCCGAGCCCGCTCGGACCGGGGAGAACCCGTCCCGGAGGTCCTTCATGCCAGAGCCCACCCCTTCCTCCTCCCTTTCCACCGAGTCAGTCGCCTTCCGCAGCGCCCTCGACGTGATCCGGAGCGTGGAGCCCCGGGTCGCCGACGCCATCGGCCAGGAGATCGCCGACCAGCGCGAGATGCTCAAGCTGATCGCCAGTGAGAACTACGCCTCTCCGGCCACCCTGCTGGCGATGGGCAACTGGTTCAGCGACAAGTACGCCGAGGGCACCGTCGGCCGCCGCTTCTACGCGGGGTGCCGCAACGTCGACACCGTCGAGTCCCTGGCCGCTGAACACGCCCGAGAGCTCTTCGGCGCCCAGCACGCGTACGTCCAGCCGCACTCCGGCATCGACGCCAACCTCGTCGCCTTCTGGGCCGTCCTCGCGGACCGCGTCGAGGCTCCCGCCCTGCAGCGAGCCGGGGTGCGCAACGTCAACGACCTGTCCGACGCCGACTGGGCAGAGCTGCGCCAGGCCTTCGGCAACCAGCGCATGCTCGGCATGTCCCTGGACGCCGGCGGCCACCTCACGCATGGGTTCCGACCCAACATCTCCGGCAAGATGTTCGACCAGCGCAGCTACGGCACCGACCCGGCCACCGGACTCCTGGACTACGAGGCGCTGCGCGCCACGGCCCGCGAGTTCAAGCCGATGATCATCGTCGCCGGCTACTCCGCCTACCCGCGCCTGGTGAACTTCCGCATCATGCGGGAGATCGCCGACGAGGTCGGGGCAACGCTGATGGTCGACATGGCTCACTTCGCCGGTCTTGTCGCGGGCAAGGTCCTCACCGGCGACTTCGACCCGGTGCCGCACGCCCAGATCGTCACCACGACCACCCACAAGTCGCTGCGCGGCCCGCGCGGCGGCATGGTCCTGTGCGACGACTCGCTCGCCGACCAGGTGGACCGCGGCTGCCCGATGGTGCTGGGCGGTCCGCTGCCGCACGTCATGGCCGCGAAGGCTGTCGCGCTCGCCGAGGCCCGCCGTCCTGACTTCCGTGGCTACGCCCATGCCGTCGTCGACAACTCCCGCGCCCTCGCCGAAGGCCTCACCCGGCGCGGAGCGACCCTGGTCACCGGCGGTACGGACAACCACCTCAATCTGATCGATGTCGCCACCTCCTACGGTCTGACCGGCCGACAGGCCGAGTCCGCGCTTCTCGATTCCGGCATCGTCACCAACCGCAACGCCATTCCTGCCGACCCGAACGGCGCGTGGTACACCTCCGGCATCCGTATCGGCACCCCCGCCCTCACCACCCGCGGCCTGGGCGCCACCGAGATGGACGAGATCGCCGCGCTCATCGACCGCGTCCTCACGGCGACCGAGGCCGGCACCACCAGCAAGGGCGCCCCCTCCAAGGCCCAGCACGTCCTGGAGGCCAAGGTCGCCGACGAGGTCTCCCACCGGGCCGGCGATCTGCTCGCCGGCTTCCCGCTCTACCCCGCCGTCGACCTCACCTGAGCCTCGACCCGCCGCCTTCGGAAGGGGCCCGTCCCTGACGGAGGCGGCGGCTGCGCCGGTCCGAGAACCTGCTCGCCAGGCGGTCATATGTCCCGCAGCTCCTGCCGTGGGCCTGACTCCCAGCGCCTGCGAGACGACGCCAGCGTCTCCGGCAGACGCATGACCAGCGGTCGAAGCAGCAGGGCTGCCGCCGCTCCAGCGCCCGCACAGGGGACCGCCCACCACCAGTCGATCCCGCTGCCCCGGGCCGTCGCCGCGGACGTGGCAGATGCAGTGGCGGCCGCTCCTGGAGCCGCTGCCGCGGGTGTCCCGGATATCTCCGAGCTGGGAAATACGGGAGGCGCCCCACCGGGAGCCCGCTTGCCCATCACACCCAGCCTGTGCAGCAGCGACCGCAGCTCATCCGGCTTCTGAGCCGTGTGCCAGTAGCCGCTGAACTTCTCCGGGATATCCGTCGACGTATGGATCCAGACCTCCTTGCTGCCCGGAGTGTCGGGATAGACGCGGTCCACCCGCCAGGGCTGCACATCGTGCAGCAGCCACGTCATGTTGAGCTGTCGTCCCGCACCGACACCGAGGCCGGGTGGCACCTTCTCCTGTCCCTCGCCCGGCTCACCGAGCAGGCTGCTCAGACGGCCGTACTCCTTGTCACTGAAGTAGAGCGACGCGCTCTGCTTGCTCTCCGGTGAGACGACGAGGACGCTGGTGGGCCCGCCGGCCAATGCTTGCGAACCGCTCCACAGCACCATGACCAGTGCCGCAGCCAGCGCTGTGGCCAGTGCCGCCACGCTTCGTACCGTACGCATTCGAACCCCCAGCCGATCCCTGCACGGCTCCTCCGTGCACTGTCACTTCTGGTACACCGCTCGAGCTGTCCGGGTTCCCGATTCGCCGGGATGTCTTTTCGTCTGCGTCGGCTATGGCCTGCCCGGCGGATCTTGCCGCCGGGGGTGCGTGCGTTGTGCCCTGAGACACATGGCGGGGTGCGAACGGGCGTCGTTGGCGACACTCACCGTCATCGAAGGGGGCTGTCACCTCACGCGGTCTGAGGCACCGGACGTGACCTAGCGCCGACCGCGCACCGACTTCGCGATTCTCAACGCTTCGTCCTCGGACTCGATGCCCTCCAGACGCAGCGTGAGGTCGGAGCCGTGTGTCCACAGCAGCGTCGGCCCAGCTGTGCGCTCCGCACGGTTCCACTGCTTGCCCTGCTCGTCGAGCATCCGGAAGCTCAGCCGATGCTCGTTCCTGAACCAGAGCCCGGTGTCCCCGGCCACCGTGACCCACTTCGGCGGCACAGCGACGGTCTTCACGAAGCCGATGTCGAGACGCGCCGGATACTCGTCGAGCCGAACCGTGCGGCCCGCGTCTCGCCAGCACAAGGTCAGCAGCGCGCGATCGTCCTGCTCGCGAGTGACCATGATCGCGTCGGGCGAGCCCAGCCCGGACGGGACCAGAGGCGTGAAGCCGGCCCGACGCACGGCCTGAGCCAGCGAGACGGAGTCACCGCAGCCAGGGACGTGGGCGCCCGTCGACGGTGCGGACGACGGGTCGTAGCGCACTTCGACCCCGCCGAAGCCGAACCAGTCCGCGACCGCAGCTCGCACGGGCGGGGTGAACACAACGATGGTCGCCACCCCACACAGTGCGGCGGCGAGCGCCCGCCAGCGAAGCCGTACCCACCCTCGTATCCGACGCAAGAAGCTGCGCGGCCCGCGAGGCTCGGCGACCGGCGTGGGCACACGCTCGGCGAGTATCTGCGCCAGCACGCGCTCGGCCATCGTCTCGCCCGCGCCTTCCGGGCCCTCCATCAGTCGGCCCAGCGAGCGCAGTTCGTCAGGCAGTCCTGGCTCGTCATCGCGACGCCCGCCCATGCTTGTCACCTCCCTCCCTCAGCCGCTGTGCCGGTACCGATGCGGAATCCTGCCGTGCGGGAAGCAGCTGGCCGAGCTTGCGCAGCGCGCGATTGAGCCGGGATTTGACCGTGCCGCGCGGCCAGCCGAGCGCCTGCGCCGTCTCCGCCTCGTCCATCTCCAACAGATAGCGGTAGGTGACGACGAGCCGATGCTCCTCGCTCAGCAGCTCCAGCGCGGCGAGCAGCTCGGACCGGCGCTCTATCTCGATCGCCGCCACCGCGGGATCAGCCGATTCCGGTATCAGCGGCTCGGCCTCGACCATCGCGGCTTCCCGGCCGATGGCGGAGCGCTGCCGCCCTGCCGATCTCACTGTGTTCCTCGTCTCATTGGCGACGATCTTGAGCAGCCACGGCCTGAACGCCGAGCCGTCCTTGAACCGCCCCAAGCTGCGATACGCCTTGAAGAAGGACTGCTGCACCACATCTTCCGCGTCCGCGCCCGCGCCCAGTGCCACCGCTGCCCGCAGCGCGATCCCGGTGAAGGCGCGGACCAACTCCGCGTACGCCTCCGGCTCCCCGGCGCGCACGCGTGCGATCACCGCACCCTCGTCGACGACGCGGCCCCCCTCCAGGACTTCCCCCTGTGCCCTCACACCTTTGATACACCGGCCGACAGCGATCGGTTCCCACCCGTCACGCACGAGTTCTCACAGTCCGTCACGTCTCGGCCTGTGCCCGCGCGCACGTTCTTTTTTCACAGAGCGTGTCCGCGTGGTGCACCTGGGCCCGAGCAATGAGAGACACCTGAGAGAATGAGGGGCATGGCCTCTGATAGTCCCCGCGTGCTCTCCGGTATCCAGCCCACCGCAGGCTCGTTCCACCTCGGCAACTACCTCGGCGCCGTCCGCCAGTGGGTGGCGCTGCAGGAGTCTCACGACGCCTTCTACATGGTGGTGGACCTGCATGCGATCACCGTTCCGCAGGACCCGAAGGAACTGCGTGCGAACACTCGACTCGCCGCAGCCCAGCTCCTGGCCGCCGGCCTCGACCCGGACCGCTGCACGCTGTTCGTCCAGAGCCATGTCCCCGAGCACGCTCAGCTCGGCTGGGTCATGAACTGCCTCACGGGATTCGGCGAGGCGAGCCGCATGACGCAGTTCAAGGACAAGTCCGCCAAGCAGGGCGCCGACCGCGCCACGGTGGGCCTCTTCACGTACCCGATCCTTCAGGTCGCGGACATCCTCCTGTACCAGGCCAACCAGGTTCCGGTGGGCGAGGACCAGCGCCAGCACATCGAGCTCACGCGTGACCTGGCCGAGCGCTTCAACGGCCGTTTCGGGGAGACCTTCACGATCCCGGCGCCGTACATCCTGAAGGAGACGGCCAAGATCTACGATCTTCAGGACCCGTCGATCAAGATGAGCAAGTCGGCATCGACCCCCAAGGGCCTCATCAACCTCCTCGACGAGCCGAAGGTCACCGCGAAGAAGGTCAAGAGCGCGGTCACCGACACCGACACCGTGATCCGCTACGACGCGGAGAACAAGCCGGGCGTGAGCAACCTCCTCACCATCTACTCCACCCTCACCGGCACCGGTATTCCGGAACTGGAGCAGAAGTACGAGGGCAAGATGTACGGTGCGCTCAAGACGGACCTGGCTGAGGTCATGGTGGACTTCGTGACGCCGTTCCGGACCCGCACCCAGGAGTACCTGGACGACCCGGAGACGCTCGACTCGATCCTGGCCAAGGGCGCGGAGAAGGCGCGAACCGTCGCCGCCGAGACCCTTTCCCAGGCGTACGAGAAGGTCGGCTTCCTGCCCGCCAAGCACTGAGACCGGACCGGCCGCACCTCGCGCCCGCACGCCCACCACACGACGACAGGAGTATGACGTGGGGACCGTAACGATCGGTGTTTCGATCGCGGTCCCGGAGCCTCATGGCAGCCTGCTCCAGGAGCGGCGTGCGGGCTTCGGTGACCCCGCGGCGCACGGCATTCCCACGCACATCACCCTGCTTCCGCCCACCGAGGTGGAAGCAGGGGACCTGCCGGCGATCGAGGTGCACCTGACGGAGGTCGCGGGCTCCGGCCGTCCCTTCGCGATGCGCCTCTCGGGGACGGGAACGTTCCGTCCGCTGTCACCCGTTGTGTTCGTGCAGGTCGTCGAGGGCGCGGAGGCCTGCACCTGGCTGCAGAAGCAGGTGCGCGACGCGTCAGGGCCCGTCGCGCGTGAGCTGCAGTTCCCGTACCACCCGCATGTCACCGTGGCGCACGGCATCGCCGAGGAGGCGATGGACCAAGCCTTCGACGAACTCGCCGACTACGAAGCGGCGTGGCCGTGCAACGGCTTCGCTCTCTACGAGCAGGGTGCGGACGGCATCTGGCGGAAGCTGCGGGACTTCACGTTCGGTAAGCCCAAGCTCCCTGCCCAGGCACCGGACCGCTCGACGCGCGGACGCCGTCTGCCCGCGCGCTGATCGGGCCCGGCCACCGCGTCAGGCGGCGGCACCGACCTTGATCTCAGGGAGCACCGCCTCCCGACGCAGGTCTCACCGGAACTGCACCGCTCAGCGCGTCCCGCGCGGGAGCGTCAGACCGGGAGCCTGCGGAACACCGGCCTCGGCACGTGGCGCAGCGCCGACATGACCACCCGCAGCGTCCCCGGCACCCACACCATCTCCGACCTGCGCCGCAGCCCTGTCTCGATGGCCTGGGCCACGGCCTCCGGAGTCGTGGCCAGCGGAGCTTCGGCCAGGCCCGCCGTCATCTTCGACCGTACAAATCCGGGGCGCACCACCATGACGTGGACCCCCGTGCCGTGCAGCGCGTCACCCAGCCCCTGCGCGAAGGCGTCGAGACCCGCCTTGCTCGACCCGTAGATGAAATTGGCGCGGCGGGCCCGCTCGCCCGCGACCGACGACAGCACGACCAACGAACCATGGCCCTGCGCCTGCAACGCCCGAGCACAGACCAGGCCGGCCGAGACGGCGCCGGTGTAGTTGGTCTGGGCGACGCGTACCGCCGACATCGGCTCGCCCTCGTCGCGGGCCTGGTCGCCGAGAACTCCGAAAGCCAGCAGCACCATGTCGATGTCGCCGTCGGCGAAGACCTTGCCGAGAGTCTCCTCGTGGGACTCCGAGTCCAGGGCGTCGAAGGGGACGGTGCGGGCGTCGGCACCCATGTCGCGCAGCTGCTTCGCAGCACTGTCGAGCGCAGGGGACGGCCGGCCCGCGAGCCACACCGTGCGAGTGCGCCGGGCGACGAGCCGGCGCGCTGTCGCGAGCGCGATCTCGGACGTGCCGCCGAGGATGAGCAGGGACTGGGGGGCGCCGAAAGCGTCCTTCATGAAAACCGAACTCCAATGGGGCGGGGCTGGTTGGCGGTGTGCCGGGCGGGAGTGAGCCGATCAGGTGCCGGGTGCCGGGTGCCGGGTGCCGGGTGCCGGATACGGAAATCGGGGATCGAGATCGGGAACCCGGTCGGCTCGAGCGGTGTATCAAAAGTGACGAGGGCGCGGAGAGCCGCGCAGGGAACGGAGCAAAGGGGGAAACGACGGTGCGAGTGGGTGAGTCGAGCGAAGCGCAAGCGGTCCGAATGACGGAATGGAGCGGAGAGCCGCGCCGACGCGCTCGCGTGTGGATAGGGGGAGCGGCCCGTGTTGCTTCTGAGCGCTCAGAGATCCAGCCGCCGCGAAAGATCCGAGCGGAATACGCCTCGCGGGTCCAATCGCGCCCGCAGGGAGCGGAATTCCTCCAGCCGCGGATACATGGTGGAGAGGAGTTCGGGGCGCAGTCGGGAGTCTTTGGCGAGGTAGATGCGCCCGTCGGCAGCGGCCACCTCCTCATCGAGTTCATCGAGGAACGCGCCGAGTTCCGGAAGGTTCGCGGGGATGTCGAGCGCCAGGGTCCAGCCCGGCATGGGAAAGGACAGCCAGCCGGGATCCCCTTCACCGAAGCGCTTGAGCACGGCCAGGAAGGACGGGCAGCCGCGCTCCGAGATGCGCTGCACAATCCGGCGCAGCGCTTCTTCCTTCCCATATCCGACGACGAATTGGTACTGCACGAAGCCGCTGCGGCCATAAATGCGGTTCCAGTGCGGGACACCGTCGAGGGGGTGGAAGAACGTCGACAGTTTCTGAATCTCGCCGACGCGGGAGCGAGGCGCTTTGCGATACCAGAGCTCGTTGAAGAGGCCGACGGTGGTCCGGCCCAGTAGGCCTTCGGGCAGGAAGGAAGGGGCGGAGGGCAGCCGGCCCGGGCGGAAGGCCAGCGGAGCCCGGCGTGCGCGGACGGGCAGCGCGTCCAAGGGAGCGTGGTCTCCACGGGTGAGAACTGAGCGGCCCATCGCGGCACCACGGGCCAGCAGATCGATCCAGGCGACCGAGTAGCGGTAGCGGTGATCAGTGGCGGTGAGGCGGGCCATCAAGTCATCGAGATCCACGGCGCGTTCGGTGTCGACGGACATCAGCGAGGTCTCGACGCGCTGCAGTTGGACGGTGGCCGTGAGGATGATCCCTGTCAGTCCCATGCCGCTGGCCGTGGCGTCGAAGAGCTCGGTGCCGCGCTCGACCATACGGACTTCGCCGTCGGCCGTGAGGAGTTCCAGCGCGAGGACGTGGCGGGCGAAGGATCCGGAGACGTGGTGGTTCTTGCCGTGGATGTCGGCACCGATCGCGCCGCCGACCGTGACATAGCGCGTGCCCGGGGTCACCGGGACGAACCAGCCGAGAGGAAGGAGGACTTCCATCAGCCGGTGCAGGGAGACGCCCGCGTCGCACAGCACGGTGCCGCCGTTGGCATCGATGGCGTGGATCCGGTTCAGACCGGTCATGTCCAGCACGGCGCCGCCCGCGTTCTGTGCCGCGTCGCCATAGGCCCGTCCCAGGCCACGGGCGATGCCGCCCCGGCGGCCGGGGGCAGCGCATTCCCGCACCGCCGCCACCGCCTCCTGGTAGGAACGGGGGCGAACCAGATGCGCGGACGTGGGAGCCGTGCGGCCCCAGCCGGTGACGGGCACGGTGTCGTAACCCGGGGCAGTCGGGTGCGGTGATGCACTGGGTGAGGAGCCGGCAGCAGATGCGGAGGACTCCTGTGCTGGAGCGGGAGTTGGCGCCGAGTTCGAGGGTGAGGCCGGAGGAGTCGCAGTCGTGGCCGTGGACTCGCGTGCGGATGCGGAGGTGGGGCCGGACAAGGGGGCGGCGACAGGTGTGGGTACGGAAGTGGGGGTGGAGACAGGGTCGGCAGCCATGTGCGCGACCGTATCGCCCGACAAAGGGGGCTTTGCACCAAATATAGCGATCCCTCACCGAAATGGGTGATTGAGGGAGTTTCACACTAAATTGCGCAAGCTGTGCGTCTTGTGGCATTCAGAGTGAGCCACATGGACGACATGGACCGCCGACTGCTGTCGGCACTGCGCGACTGTGGCACCGACCGGCGCATTGCCACGGCTGCGCGTGCGCTGTCCTGGGCCGGTGAGCACGGGGCGTTGTGGCTGGCCGCAGGCCTCGCCGGGGCTGCGGTCGACCGTGAGCGGCGCACAGCGTGGCTGCGCGGTACGGCTCTCACCGCTGGGGCCCATCTGGCCAGCATGGGGGTGAAGCGGGTGGTGCGCAGGCCCAGGCCCAGCGCGGAGACGGGCGTCGAGCCACTGGTGCGGACCGCGGGGAAGCACTCGTTCCCCAGCTCGCATGCGACATCGGCGGCAGCCGCAGCCGTCGCCTACGGGGCGCTGAGGCCGGTGGGCGCGCGTCTGGTGCCGCCCGTGGCCGCTGCGATGTGTGTCTCGCGGATGGTTGTCGGCGTGCACTACCCCTCCGATGTCGCGGCGGGAGCGGTCTTGGGTGCGCTGACGGCGAGGCTGGGGGCGCGCTGGATGAACGGGGGTGAGGTGCGGTGACAGAGCGCATGGAGAGGGCGGAACAGCAGCGCGGGGGAGTGGACGGCGCAGGCGAGGCAGGCGAGTTGGGTGTTCGCGGGGTGCTCGGCGACGGACCGGACGGACGGGGTGGGCTCGATGGTCATCGAGGGCAAGGGGGTGAGGAAGAGATGGTGAGCGGGAGCGGAGCTCGGCTCGTCGGGTCGGCACGGGGCGGCGGCGCTGCCACGGCGGTGCTGGAGCGGCCACGCGAACCGATGTCGATGGCGAAGGCGGTGACACCACTCGGGTTGCCCGCAGGGCTGTTGCGGACGGCGCGGCCCAGACAGTGGGTGAAGAACGTCCTGGTGGTGGCCGCGCCTGCGGCGGCGGGAGTGTTGTTCTCGCGGCATGCGCTGGTTCAACTGGCGCTTGTCTTCATCCTGTTCACGGCGGCCGCCTCGGCGGTGTACTTGATCAATGACGCGCGGGACGCCGAAGCGGATCGGGCGCACCCGGTGAAGCGGAACCGGCCCGTGGCGGCCGGGCTCGTTCCCGTACCGGTCGCCTATGCCGTCGGGGGGACGCTGGCCGTGCTCGCGCCGGCTGCGGCGGCGGTGCTGTGCAATCCGGCGACCGCGGCGCTGCTGACCGCCTATGTCGGCATGCAGTTGGCGTACTGCGTCAGCCTCAAGCACGTCTTGGTCGTCGACCTGGTCGTGGTGACCACCGGCTTCTTGATGCGGGCGATGATCGGCGGGCTGGCGCTCGGGATTCCGCTCTCGCGATGGTTCCTGATCACGACGGGATTCGGCGCGCTGTTCATGGTCTCGGCCAAGCGGTACTCCGAGGCGGTGCAGATGGCTGGCAAGGCGGGCGCCACGCGGGCTCTCCTGAACGAGTACACGACGGGATATCTGCGGTTCGTCTGGCAGCTGGCGGCGGGGGTGGCCGTGCTCGCGTACTGCCTATGGGCGATGGAGGAGGGGGGTGTCGCGCGCAGCAGTCTGTTGCCGTGGCGGCAGTTGTCGATGGTGGCGTTCATTCTCGCGGTCCTCAGATATGCGGTGTTCGCCGACCGGGGCACGGCGGGTGAGCCGGAGGACGTGGTGTTGAGGGATCGCGCGTTGGCGGTGATCGGGCTCGTGTGGCTGGCGATGTACGGGCTCGCGGTCGCGGACTGGTGAGAAGCAGGGGCAGGGGCGACGCGGGAAGAGCGGCGGAAGGCGCCGAGGGAGCGGGAGGCGACGTGGGGGAAGCAGCGGGGGCTCGGCGTGGAGTGGGCGCGCGGGTAAGGGAGTTGGGGCCCGAGTTGGTGGGTTTTGCGGTGGCCGGGTTGTGCGCGTACGCCGTCGACCTGGGGCTGTTCGTCTGGCTGCGGGGGACGGTCGGGCTGGATCCGATCTCCGCGAAGGCATTGTCGTTCGTGGCCGGTTGCTCGGTGGCCTACCTGGGGAACACGCTGGGGACGTACCGCAGGAGAGCGGCCGGGGTGTCGCGACTGCGGCAGTACGGGGTGTTCTTCGCGGTGAACGTGGCGGGGGCACTGGTCCAGCTGATGTGCATCGTGGTGTCCCACTATGCGTTGGGATTCACCTCGCCTCGGGCGGACACGATCTCGGGCGCAGGGGTGGGGATGGCCTTGGCCACGGTGTTGCGGTTCTGGGGTACCCGGACTCTGGTATTCGGTGCGAGGCCGAGTCGGAGGTCGGTCGGCGAGAGATCGGTCGGAGCAAGACCGGTCGAACCGGTCAACTAGGGCAGGCTGAGATCATGGACTGGCTGAAGAAACTACCCGTTGTCGGGCCGTTGGTCGCTTGGTTGATGCGCACCCATGCCTGGCAGGCGTACGAACGGCTCGACGAGGTGGTGTGGGCGCGGCTCGCGGCAGCGATGACGTTCATCAGCTTCCTGGCGTTGTTCCCGCTGCTCACCGTGGCGGCGGCGATCGCGGCCGGCACGCTCGGCGCCGATCAGCAGAAGACACTCGAGTCCAAGATCAGCGATCAGGTTCCCGGGATCGCCGATCAGCTGGATCTCGGAGCGCTGATCGACAATGCAGGCACGGTCGGGCTGGTGGCCGGAGCGTTGCTGCTGTTCACCGGTGTCGGGTGGGTCGGGTCGATGCGGGACTGTCTGCGGACCGTGTGGGAGCTGCCGGACACCGAGGAGAACCCGGTCCTGCGCAAGCTCAAGGACGCCGGGGTGCTGGTGGGGCTCGGGGGTGCGGGGCTCGCATCGTTGGTGGCGTCGACGGTGGCGTCCACGGCGGTGGGGTGGACCGCGGATCAGCTGGGACTCGACCGGGCGGGATGGGGCGGGGCGCTGTTGCAGGCCCTGGCATTCGGGATCGCGGTCCTGGCGGACTTCCTGTTGCTGTTGTACGTGCTGACGTTGCTGCCCGGGGTGCAGCCGCCGCGGCGGGACCTGATCACGGCGGCGTTGATCGGAGCGGCCGGGTTCGAGCTGCTGAAGCTGCTGCTCGGCGGCTATATGAAAGGCGTCGCGGCGAAGAGCATGTACGGGGCGTTCGGTACGCCCGTCGCGTTGCTGCTGTGGATCAACTTCACGGCGAAGCTGCTGCTGTTCTGTGCGGCGTGGACCGCGACGGGGCGGGCCACGGCGGAAGCGCAGGAGGAGGGGGATGCAGAGTCTGGTGAGGTCGGGGCGGACAGGGCCGACGGGTCGACTGGTGTCGGTGCCGGAGAAGCCGCTTCAGGTGGGGCTATTGCGGGTGGATCCACTGTCGCGGGGGCTGCGGGCGGGGATGCCGGGCCTGTGGCCGAGGCTGACAGGCCCTCTGGGAAGGGGAGTTGACGGGCTGCGCCGGTTGCTCGCCGGGGTGCGGGGCGGCGGACGGGCACCGTCCCCGGGAGCATCGGGCTGACAGGTCTGAGCAGCTGGTGCGAGCGCGGATCCAGTCGGGCAGATCCGGCTCGGCGGCTCGGGTAGCCCCGACCTGGCGACTCGGCGGCAGCTCCGGTTCGGCGGCTCGGGCAGCCCCGACACGGCGACTCGGGGTAGCCCTGGCTTGGCGGCTCGGGCAGTCTCGCCCCGGGACTCAGCGGCAGCCCCCGCCCGGCAATTCGGCGGTAGCCCTGGCTCGGCGGCTCGGGCAACCCTCGCCCGGTAACTCGGCGATAGCCCCGGCTCCGCGGCTCGGGTAGCCCCCGCCCGGCAGCTCGGCGGCAGCCCCGGATCGGCGACGCGGGGAGTCCCAGCCTGGGACTCAGCCGCAGACCCGGCCCGACGGCTCGGGTAGCCGCAGGACAGCTCAGCCCCGTCCGGCGCGGGGCATCGCAGGACAGCTCAACCCCGTCCGGCACGAGGCGGCGCAGGAAAGCTCAGCTCGTTGTGGCTCCGGCCGGCCCGCGACAGTTGGGCCGGCCCGCGTCGCGGTTCAGCCCTTCGTACGGAGGGGCCACTTCTTGCGGACGGCGAAGGCCGCGGCGGCGAGGACGACCAGGACGCCGCCGGTGATGGCGAGGGCGATGCCCATGCCGCTGGAGCCGCTCGTGGAGACCGCGGCGTGGGCGGCGGGCTTGGCGGGACCGGCGTCGCCCTGGGGGCTGGCCGCGCCGGAGGCGTCGGAGCCGGGGGAGGCGGCGCTCTTCGGAGGGACGAGCGTGCCGACGGGGGTGACCTTGCCGTCGGCCTGGAAGCCCCAGTCGAGGAGGCGGGCGGTCTCCTTGTAGACCGCGTGGCTCTCCTTCGAGTCGGGGTTCATGACGGTGACGAGGAGGACTCTGTTGTTGCGTTCGGCGACGCCGGTGAAGGTGGCGCCGGCGTTGGTGGTGTTGCCGTTCTTGACGCCCGCGATGCCCTTGTAGGCGTCGAGGCCCACGTCACCGGTGAGGAGGCGGTTGGTGTTCTGGATCGCGAAGCGTTCGGTGGTCTTCCCCTTCTTCTGCTTCATGGGGAACTTGGCGGTGGCCGTGGCGGCGTACTCGCGGAAGTCGCTCTTCTGCAGGCCGGAGCGGGCGAAGAGGGTGAGGTCGTAGGCGGAGGAGTGCTGGCCGGGGGCGTCGTATCCGTCGGGGCTGACGACGTTCGTGTCGTAGGCCTGGAGTTCCTGGGCGTGGGCCTGCATGTCCTTGACGGTCTGCGGGACGCCGTGGTTCATCGCGGACAGGACGTGCACCGCGTCGTTGCCGGAGCGCAGGAAGACGCCGAGCCACAGGTCGTGGACGGTGTAGGTGAAGTTCTCCTTGACGCCGACGAGGCTGGAGCCCGCGCCCATGCCGGCGAGGTCGGAGGGGACGACCTTGTGTGTCGTGGTCTTGGGGAACTTGGGGAGGAGGGTGTCCGCGAAGAGCATCTTGAGGGTGCTGGCGGGGGGCAGTTTCCAGTGCGCGTTGTGCGAGGCGAGTACGTCGCCCGACTCGGCGTCCGTGACGATCCAGGACTTGGCGGTCAGGTCCTTCGGCAGGACGGGGGCGCCGGCCCCCAGATTCACCTGGGTGCCCGACTTCCCCAGGAGGGGGCCGCCGATCTTCGACATGTCGGCCGGGGGCTCGGCCTTGTTCGCGGCGCTCTTGGTCGGCTTGTTGTCCGGCTTGTCCGTGGCGGACGCGGGGAGCGCGGCCGTCAGGGACAGAGCGGAGGCCGTGAGCAGGACCACGGAAGTCGTGAGCAGCGTGGAGCGCAGCGGGCCGGTCGCGCGCGCGGACTGTGTGGACTTCTTCTCGTACGACATGTACGACGCAGGGGAGGCAGACACGGTCGAGAACGTACATGTACCCGGCCCGTAAGTCTCCGCCGAGGTGTTCTGTGTCTCTCCGGCCCCACCCCGGCGGCGGTGCGTGAAGGCGCTTGGCGATACTGAACGCATGAAGCTCAGCCGCCCCGTCTCCTGGTTCCTGCTCGCCTTCGGGGTGTGGAGCTGGATCATCTGGATCACTTTCGTCAAGAACCTGTGGAAGGACGGCAGCGGCCTCGCCTTCGACGACGCCGGGGATCCGACGGCGTACTTCTGGGTGCACCTGACGCTCGCCGTCGTCTCCTTTGTCTTGGGGACGGTGGTCGGAGGCATCGGGTTCCGCGGAGTGCGTGCTCTGCGGCGGACTTCATAAGCGGAATCCAAAAGCGGAATCCGTAGGTGGAATCCATAGTCAGAACGGGCGAACGGGCGTACGGGGTCATGGTCGTTGTCTTTGTGCTGATCGCCCTGGCCGTGCTCGCGGCCCTCGCGGGGCTGCATTACTACGCGTGGCGCCGTCTCGTGCGGGACACGACGGCGGGGCCGGGGTGGCCGAGACGCGTGGGCACGGTGGTGTTCGTGGCGGGCCCGGTGCTGATGTTCGCGGCGGTGGCCGCGGAGCGGGCCGGGGCGCCGTTCCTGGTGCAGCGGATCCTGGCGTGGCCGGGGTTCCTGTGGATGGCGTTCGCGCTCTATCTGGTGCTCGCGTTGCTGGTGGGGGAGGTCGTGCGGCCGCTGCTGCGGCGGGTGCTGGACCGAAAGGCGGTCCCGAGCCCGGCCGCTGCCGAAGCCCCCGGCAGCGCTGTCGACCCTGCCAGCGCTGCCGGCGCTGCCGCCCCCGCTGAGACCACGGCCAGTACCCGAGCCTCCGCCCCAGCAGACCCCGAAGCACCCATCTCACCCCAAGAGACCTCATCCCAAGAGACCTCATCCCAAGAGACCTCACCCCAGGACCCGGCACCCCAGAACACCGCCCCCACCCGCCGTCTCCTCCTCGCCCGCACTGTCGGGGTCGCCGCCACCGTCGCCGCCGCGGGCATCGTGGGCCATGGTGCGTACGGGGTGTTGCGGGGGCCGAAGGTGAAGCGGGTGACCGTTCCGCTGGCCAGGCTTCCGCGCGCGGCCCATGGGTTCAGGATCGCCGTGGTCAGCGACATCCACCTCGGCCCTGTGCTCGGGCGGGGCTTCGCCGAGCGCGTCGTCGACACGATCAACGCCACGCAGCCCGACCTGATCGCGGTCGTCGGTGACCTGGTCGACGGGAGCGTGGAGGACCTCGCTCCCGCGGTCGCCCCGCTCGCCCGGCTCCGCGCCCGGCACGGCACGTTCTTCGTCACCGGCAACCACGAGTACTTCTCCGGCGCGGACCCGTGGGTCGCGCACGTCCGCGACATCGGTCTGCGCCCGCTGGAGAACGCCCGCGTCGAGATGGGCGCCTTCGACCTCGCGGGTGTCAACGACATCAGCGGGGAGAACTACGGCGAGGGGCCCGACTACGCGAAGGCGCTCGGCGACCGGGACCGGTCCCGCGCTGCCGTCCTCCTCGCCCACCAGCCGGTGATGATCCACGAGGCGGTGCGGCACGGCGTGGATCTCCAGCTGTCCGGGCACACCCACGGCGGCCAGTTGTGGCCCGGGAACTTCATCGCCGATGCGGCCAATCCGACCCTCGCGGGCCTGGAGCGTTACGGCGACACCCAGCTCTACGTCAGCCGGGGCGCGGGCGCCTGGGGCCCGCCGGTCCGGGTCGGCGCGCCGTCCGACATCACGGTGGTCGAGCTGGCCTCGAAGCAGGCCTGAACCCCTCCGCGCCCGCCCTGGTCCACCCGGGGCGGGTCCGCGCCGCGCGACGGCTCGTCTCACGCCTCGGATACCTCACGGACCTCTCTTCCCACGGCTCAAACTCCTGTGGTTCAGTGACCTTCGTCACTGGGGAGTGACGTGGGGAGGGACGCCGAATGCGCACGGTTCGCATACGGATCATCGCGACGCTCATGGTGCTCGTCGCGGCGGGGGTCGGCGGCTGGCAGCTGCTGCCGCAGAAGGACGACCCGGGGCGCACGGTCACGGTCGGCACGACGGACGTCATCACCTCGCTCGATCCGGCGGGGGCGTACGACGCGGGGTCATGGGCGCTGTACAGCAATGTGTTCCAGTCGCTGCTGACCTTCGAGCCGGGCAGCACCACGCCCGTGCCGGACGCGGCGCGCGGCTGCCGCTTCCTGGACGCGGGGCTGCGCACGTACCGCTGCGAGGTGCGCGCGGGCATCCGGTTCCCCAGTGGCCGGGCGATGACCGCGCAGGATGTGAAGTACTCCTTCGACCGGGTCAGGGAGATCCACGCGCGGGTCGGCCCGTCCTCGCTGTTCGACACGCTCCGCACCGTCGAGGCGCGCGGCCGCACGGTCACCTTCCATCTCTCCTCGCCCGATGCCACCTTCCCGTTCAAGGTCGCCACGGGCGCGGGTTCCATCGTCGACCGCAACGTCTACCCGGCGGACACGCTGCGCGCCGGCGGCAGCGCGAGTGCGGGCGACAGCGGCGTGGACGGCACGGGCCCGTACACGCTGAAGGTGTACAAGCCCGGCAGCCAGGCCGCGCTGGTCCCCAACTCCCGTTACAAGGGCGCCGCGAAGGTCCCCGACCACCCCACGACCCTGCGCTACTACAAGGACTCCGCCGCGCTGGAGACGGCCTGGAAGCGGCACGCCGTCGATGTCGCGGCGCGCCAGCTGCCGCCGTCGCTCCTCGCGACGCTGTCCACGAGCGACCCCGATCAGCGGCTGACGGAGGTCGACGGGGCGGAGACCCGCAACCTCGTCCTGAACGTTCGCGACGGCAAACCGCTGCATGATCGACGGGTGCGGCAGGCGCTCGCGTCGTTGATCGACCGGGACGAACTGGTCGAGTCGGCGTACCGGGGGACGGTCGACTCGCTGTTCTCCCTCGTTCCGCGCGGCATCACCGGGCACACGACCGCGTTCTTCGACGCGTATCCGAAGCCGGACCCGGCGCGGGCGCGCGAGTTGCTGCGCGGGGCCGGGGTGAAGGTGCCGGTCAGGTTCGAGTTCGCGTACTCGCGCGGGGCCGCGTCCAAGGCCGAGGCGGCGGAGATCGAGCGGCAGTTGGAGCGGTCGAAACTGTTCGAGGTGACGACCAAGTACTACGACTGGGAGGAGTTCCAGGAGCGGTACGCGGCGGGGAAGCTGGACGCGTACGCGGTGGGGTGGCTGCCCGACTTCCCGGATCCGGACACGTTCACCGCGCAGCTCGTACGTACCGGCTCCGGGATGCACAACGGGTACAGCAGCAAATCCGTGGACCAGTTGATCATGGCGAGTCAACAGTACGAGGATCGCAGCCGCACACTTAAGGACTTTCGCAGGCTGCAGGAGCTCGTGGCCCGTGACGTGCCGATCGTGCCGCTGTGGCAGCGCAAGGAGTACGTGCTCGGCACGGAGGACATCACGGGCGGCCAGTATTTGTCCGACGGGACCGGTGTGTTCCGGCTCTGGGAACTCGACTGGATCTGACCGGATTGCGGCGGGGGGACAGTGTTCGCAGTGACACACAGAGTGGCCGTAGCGCTACATCATGTGTCGAATCTGTGTTCATGAAGGTGGGGGAGGTGGCTACGTGTGTTGCGGCGCAGTGCGTTCAGACTGCCCCGACACCCGGCCTCGGTGGGGGTGGCGCGGCTGCGCGTGCGCGATCACCTGGCTGTCTGGGGTCACACGGGACCGGCCGACGCGCTCGACACCGCCGTCCTGCTCGTCTCCGAGCTGGCGACCAACGCGGTGCGGCACGGTCCGGCACGTGAGCGGGAGTTCGAGATCGCGGTGACGGTCCTGGCGGACGGCTCGTGCTTCATCGAGGTGTCCGACGAGTCGACGGCCGACCCCGAGATGAGACCTCCTCGCACGACCAACGACGAGAACGGACGCGGTCTGCACCTGGTCGACGCGCTCGCCGAGGCGTGGGGGGTGTGGCACCGGGGTCGCTACGGCAAAACGGTCTGGGCGTTGGTGCGTTCCTGATCCCGACCCTGATCTTGCCCTTGCCCTTGCCCCCGCCCCACCGAGCCGGGCCCTGCCCCCGCCCTCTCCGACTCCGACTCCGACTCCGGCTCCGACTCCGGCTCCGACTCCGCGGACGATGCCTTCGTGGACGGCCCCCGCGTGGACAGCCCCCGCGACGACGACCCCTCCGCGCACGAGTCCTCCAAGCCCACGGCCCTCCCCGCGCGGGCCGTCGGCTGATTCACCGGCGGACTCACCGGCGGATCCGTCGGTGGATCCACCGGCAGAGCCACCGTCACGGTCAGCCCCGCCCCCGGCCGGGTCCGCACCGACACCTCGCCCCCGTGGGCCGTCACCACCCCTTGCACGATGGCCAGGCCGAGCCCGCTGCCCGCGCCCCCGCCGGCGCGGAAGAAGCGGTCGAAGGCGCGGGCCGCGTCCTGGGGCGCGAGCCCGGGCCCCCCGTCGGCGACGGCGAGCCGCACCATCCCCGCCGCACGCGTCACGGACAGCGCGACCGGCGCGTCGCCGGGCGTGTGGACGCGTACGTTGCCGAGGAGGTTGCCCAGTACCTGCCGCAGCCCGGACTCGTCGGCGCGGACCAGGACCGCCCCGTCGGCGGCCACCGTCACCGGCCGTTCGGGCTGCTGCACCCGCAGATCGTCCGCCGCGTCGCGGACCAGGCGGCTCAGGTCGACGTTGCGCAGCCGCAGTTCGGGCCGCTGGTCCAGGCGGGCCAGGGTGAGAAGCTCGTCGACGAGCCGCTGCATGCGGTCGGCCTCGGCGTTCACCCGCTGCCAGGCGCGGGCCCGTTCGTCCGGGTCGCGCAGCATCCCCTTGTCGTAGAGCTGGAGGTAGCCGCGGATCGCCGACAGAGGGGTGCGCAGTTCGTGGGAGGCGTCGGCGACGAACCGGCGGAGCTGGGACGCGCTGCGCTCGCGTGTCTCGAAGGCCGACTCGACCTGGTGGAGCATCGAGTTGAGGGCGAGGCGCAGCTGCTCGGTCTCCTGGACGGGCGCGCGGCGCGAGGGCACACGCCGGGTCAGATCGCCCTCGGCGATCGCGGACGCCGTCTCCACCATGTCCTCCAGGGGACGCAGACGGCGGTGGGTGCCGAGCATCGTGACAACGGCGAGCAGCAGCAACAGTCCGATACCGAGCGCCAGATCGAGCCGGAGCGCCTTGCGGATGCCGGACTGCACGGCGCTGGTGGAGGTCGCCATCAGGATGGTGGTGTCGTCGGCGAGGCGGGCGCCGACCAGGCGGTACGGGTCGCCGCCGACCGTCAGATCGTGGACGGACGTGTCGCGTGCGAGGGCGGCCGGATCGTCGACGGCGGCGGCCAGTTCGCGCTGCCGTCCGGTCGGCCGCAGTGTGCCGACGGCGACCGGCTCACCGTTCTCGCCGACGGCGACGAACACCGACTCGGACCGCGGCAGCGACCCCACGTGCCCGGCTCCGCCCGGCGACATCTTGTCGAGGGCGATCCCCAGCTGGCTGAGCGCCTGCACCTGTTTGAGGGTGATCCCGGTGCGCTGGATGGAGGTGCGGGAGGCGCGCAGCTCCTGGTCGATGTTGTCGAGGAGGTAGTGCCGCATACCGATCAGGCTGACCGCGGTGGCGGCGGCGATGCCGAGGGCGAGCAGCGCCACGTTCGCGAGGGTCAGCTTGGCGCGCAGCGAACTCATGCCGCGCCGACGCCGCTTCATATCGCCGCCAGCCCGTATCCGACCCCGCGCCGCGTCATGATCAGCGGCGGTCCCAGCGCGTCGAGCTTGCGCCGCAGGTAGCTGATGTAGGTCTCGACGACGGTCGACTCGGCGGTGTGCTCGTACTGCCACACATGGCGCAGGAGCTGCTCCTTGGGCACGATCCGCCCGCCGTTGCGCACGAGGAACCGCAGCAGCGCGTACTCGGTCGGTGTCAACTGCACGGCGGTGCCTGCCCGGTGCGCCGTGTACGTCGCCTCGTCCAGTTCCAGGTCGCCGTACGTCAGCGGGGGCCGCTGCGGCAGGACGTCCTGGGGGCGAGTGCGGCGCAGTACGGCGTGGAGCCGGGCGACGACCTCGTCGATGTTGAACGGCTTGGTGATGTAGTCGTCGCCGAAGCCGAGGGCGCCGACGACCTCGGCGGGCGCGTCCCGCGCGGTCAGGAAGACCAGCGCCAGCTCGGGCCGGCGCGCGCGCAGTTCACGGCCCAGGCTGCGGCCGTCGCCGTCCGGCAGCATGATGTCGAGCAGCGCCGCGTCCGGCCTGGTCCGCTCGGTGAGGGCGAGGGCCTGGCGCACGGTGCCGGCCGTCATCACCTCGAAGTGGTGGTAGCGCAGTGCGATCGCGAGGACGTCGGCGATGCTCGGCTCGTCCTCGACGACGAGCACCGTCGCGGGACTTCCGCCGTTGACAGTCATGGCCCCAGTATCGGCGCGCGCCCCGTGGCAACGGCCGCGGGACTTCTTGGAGTTCCTTGAGAGTCATGGCCGCGTCGCGGAAATCGGGCGGCCCGCCGTCGGATGCTCGGAGCCCGGGGGACGACCACCGGCGCGAGAGGAGCACCGGCGCGAGAGACGCACCGGCGCAGGAGACGCACCGACGGCGGCGACGCATCGACAAGGAGCGAGCACGTGACGGCATTGGCACGGTGGTGCTATCGGCATCGTCTTGTGGTCCTCGTGCTGTGGCTGGGGGCGCTGTTCGGCCTCGGGGCCGCGGGCACGACGGCGGGCACCGACTACGCGAACGTCTTCTCCCTCCCGGACACCGACTCCAAGACCGCCCACGACCAGCTGACGAAGGAGTTCCCGGAGCGCTCGGGCGACACCGACACCGTGGTCTGGAAGACGGACGAGGGGTCCGTACGGGACCCGGCGGTCCGGTCCCGGATCGAACCCGCGCTGAAGGACATCGCCGCGATGAAGGGCGTCGGCGCGGTCACCGGCCCCTACGGCGGCGGCGCGCAGGGCGGGATCAGCGAGGACGGCACCATCGCCTACGCCCAGGTGACCTTCACCGCGCAGGCCAACGAGGTGCCGAAGCAGCTCGTCCAGGACGTCGTCGACCGCGCGCAGGACGCCGGGCGGAGCGGGCTCCGGGTCGACCTGGGCGGTCAGGCCATCACCCGGATCCAGGAGCCGCCGCAGGGTCTGTCCGAGGCCGTCGGTGTCGCGGCCGCCGCGGTCGTCCTGTTCCTGGCGTTCGGCTCGCTGTTCGCGATGGCGCTGCCGATCGTCGTCGCGATCATGGGCGTGGGCACGGGCCTGATGTCGACGGCGCTGCTCAGCCATGTCACCGACGTGCCCGAAGTGGCGCCGCTGCTCGGCTCGTTGATCGGACTCGGCGTCGGCATCGACTACGCCCTGTTCATCGTCACCCGGCACCGCAGGGGCATCCAACGCGGCCTGGAGCCCCAGGAGTCGGCCGTCCAAGCGCTCAACACCTCGGGCCGCGCGGTGCTGTTCGCGGGCGGCACCGTGTGCATCGCCCTCGCCGGGATGCTGGTGATGAACATGCGCTTCCTCGACGGCGTCGTCATCGCCACGTCCCTGACCGTCGTGCTCTCCGTCCTCGCCGCGATCACCCTGCTGCCCGCGCTGCTCGGCCTCCTCGGCCCGCGCGTGCTCAGCAGCCGCCAGCGCCGCCGGCTCGCCGCGCAGGGCCCCGACCCGGCCGAACCGAGCGGGCTCGCGGCGCGCTGGGCGTCGTACGTGCAGAAGCGGCCGCGCACGATCGGCGCGGCGGCGGTCGTCGTCATGCTGGTCCTCGCGATCCCGGTGCTCTCGCTGCGCCTGGGCGCCACCGACCAGGGCAACCACAAGGAGTCGACGACCACCCGGCAGGCCTACGACCTGCTCGCCGAGGGCTTCGGCCCCGGCTTCAACGGACCGCTGCAGGTGGTGGTGCCGGGCGGCGCCGACGCGACGGACCTGGTGGCGAGGATCCGGACGACCGAGGGCGTCGCGCAGGTCGCGGCGGCGCCGCCCGCGCACGGCGTCTCCGTCGTCCAGGTGGTCCCGACGACCTCGCCGCAGTCGGTGCGGACGGACGAGCTGATCGACCGGCTGCGCGACGACGTGATCCCCCGGTCCGGGGTCACGGCCCATGTCGGCGGCGTGACCGCGGTCTTCAAGGACTTCGCGTCGGTGACGGGCGACCGGCTCCCGTACTTCGTCGGCACGATCATCGCCCTCGGCTTCCTGCTGCTGCTCATCGCGTTCCGCTCGCTGGTCGTGCCGCTGACGGCGGCGCTGATGAACCTGATCGCCGCCGCGGCCTCCTTCGGCGTCCTCGTCGCGATCTTCCAGTGGGGCTGGGGCGCGGAGGCGCTCGGCCTCGGCAAGGAGGGGCCCATCACGGCCTTCCTCCCCGTCATCATGCTGTCGCTCCTCTTCGGCCTGTCCATGGACTACCAGGTGTTCCTCGTGAGCCGGATGCACGAGGAGTGGGTGCACACGAAGGACAACGCGCGGGCCGTGCGCGTCGGACTCGCCGAGACCAGCCGGGTCATCAACTGCGCGGCGCTGATCATGGTGTGCGTGTTCTCGGCGTTCGTCCTCAGCGGCGACATGGAGGGTGCGATGGCGGGCATCGGGCTCGCGGCGGCGGTCGCCCTCGACGCGTTCGTGCTGCGTACGGCGCTGGTGCCGGCGGCGATGCATCTGCTCGGCCGCGCCAACTGGTGGCTGCCGGCCGGCCTGGAGCGCAGGCTGCCGCACCTCGCGGTGGAGCCGCGTGAGGCCCCGCCGGCAGCGGAGCCGGTGGCGAAGGTGCCGGTGGCGAAGGTGCCGGAGCAGTCCGGCGGGGCCACGGTGGTCCACGGCTTCCTGCGCACCCCGGACGGCGACCCGCCGGCCGAGGCCACGGTCACGCTGATCTCGCGGGGCGGCCGCCAGCTGGACCGGGTCCGGTCGCTCGCCGACGGGGCGTACATCGTGTCGGCCCCCGCGCCCGGGTCGTACGTCCTCGTGGTGACGGACCGCCGACTGGCCCCGCTGGCCCGGCACATCACGGTGGGGGACCGGCCCCTGGTGTACGACGTCGAGCTGCCGGACGACGTGGATGCGGCGCCTCGGGGAGGGGGCTGAGCCGCCGGCCCCTCAGGCGCGCCGCCTCCCGGTCGGCCTCGCCCGGCGCCGCAGGGCCAGCAGGCCGCCGCCCGCCACCGCCGCCACCGCGGCGGAACCGCCCAGCGCCCAGCCCTCGCCGTGCCGGGCGGTGCCCGAGGAGACGACGGCCGGGGCGCCCGCCGCCGGGGACGCCGACTTCTTCGGCTGCTCGCTCAGCGGCGTGACCAGCTCGCCGACCGCGCTCACGGTGGAACCCGCCGCGAACCCCCAGTCCAGCAGCGCGGCCGTCTCCTCGTACACCGCCTCGTAGCCGGACGCGGGGTGCATCACGGTGACCAGGAGGGTGCGGCCCTTCCTGGTCGCGGCGCCGGTGAAGGTGTTCCCGGCGTGCGAGGTGTAGCCGTTCTTCACGCCGATGAGGCCCTGGTACGCGGCGACGCCCTGCCCGGTGAGCAGGCGGTCGGTGTTCTGGATCTGGAACGTCTTGCCGCCGCCCGCCGGGAAGTCGGCGACCTTCGTGGCGCAGTAGCCGCGGAAGTCGTCGTTCTTCAGGCCCGCCCGGGCGAAGAGCGTCAGGTCGTACGCCGACGAGACCTGCCCCTTGTGGTCGAAGCCGTCCGGGCTGACCACACGGGTGTCGCCGGCCTGGAGGTCCTCGGCGCGGGCCTGCATCGCCGCGACCGCCTTGCCGACACCGCCGTACATCGAGGCGAGCACGTGCACCGCGTCGTTCCCGGAGCGCAGGAAGACGCCCTGCCACAGCTGATGGACGGTGTACGTCGTCCCGGCCTGGATGCCGACGAGGCTGGAGCCCGCCGGGATCCCGGCCAGGTCCTCGGCCGTCACCTTGTGCTCCAGGCCGTGCGCGAACTTTGGCAGCACCGTGTCCGCGAACAGCATCTTCAGCGTCGAGGCGGGCGGCAGCGCGCGATGCGCGTCGAACGAGGCGAGCACCTCGCCGCTGTCGTGATCGGCGACCAGCCAGGCCTTCGCGTTCAGCTTCGGCAGCTTCGGCGCCCCCGCGCCGCGCGCCACCTGCACCCCGGGCGCCGCGAGCCGGGCGCCGCCGACGGCCGTCGCGGCGGACGCGCGCTGCGCGGGCAGGGCGAGGGCGGCCGCGGCGCCGAGGCCCATGCCGAGGGCGGTGCGGCGGCTGAACTGGGGGGACGGCGAGGGTGTGGGGTTCCCGGGCATCCCGTGACCGTACCGGTCCGATCTGAGGCCGAGGTAAGAGGGGCCCACGCCAGCCCCTACGGCCTGGACCGCGTCATCCCCGGCAGGAAGTCGATGAACAGCTCGTGCACCTCGAGCACCAGCGGCCGCAGCACCCGGAACCGGGCGAGTGCCACGCCCCGTGTGGTCAGCCGGGCCCCGCGGTCGGCGAGCCGCCGGCTGCGCTCCCGCCCCTCCGAGCTGTCGAAGACCCAGTACAGGACGAGCCCCATCTGGGACAGCCACATCAACTCGGGCAGGATCTGGGCCAGTTCGGCCGGGACCTTCGCCTTCGACCCTGCGAGCACCTCGCGGTGCAGATTGATCGCGGCCTCCCGGGCCCGTTCCGACTCGGCGGAGAACGGGCTGAGCGGCGAGTCCGGGTCGGCCGCGTTCTTGAAGAACTGGGCCGCGAACTCGTGGTACGGCTCGGCGATCTCCAGCCACGCCCGCAGCACGCCCGCGAGCCGCGCCTGGAGATCGGTCTCCGTGTCGAGGACGGACCGGACCGCCGCCTCGTGCTCGGCGGTGATCCGGTCGTAGAACCCCTGGATGAGGTGTTCCTTGCCCGCGAAGTAGTAGTACGCGTTGCCGACGGAGACGCCGGCCTCCTGCGCGATGGCCCGCATCGTGGTCCTGTCGTAGCCCCGCTCCCGGAACAGCCGCATCGCGGTCTCCAGGATCAGCGCCCGCGTCTGCTCGCTCTTGGCGGGCTTCTCGGCGGGTTTCCCGGCGGACGTGTCCGCGCTGCTCTTCTTCACGGCTTTCTCTGCTGCCACGGTCCCCGAGCCTAATCGGCCGCGCAGCGTCCGCTGTCACAGGACGGCGGCCCGCCCCCGTATCCGTACGCCTCCTGGAACCAGCCGCTCCCGGGGTCGTACGTCCACCCGTCCTTCGGGTCGTACCGCCAGCCGTCCTGCCGCCGGTACGCCCCGCCGCCGGCCTGCCGCCGCTGGTAGAGCTCCCGGTACTTGGCGGCGCCGAGCACCACCTGCTTGGCGACCTTCATCCCGGCGGGGGTGGCCATCCGGTGGGCGGTCGGCCGGTGCTCGCGCAGCGCCCACATGCACACGATCCAGGCGGCGGACCCGCGGTAGATCTGGCCGCTGTCGCCGATCACCGTGATGTCGCCGAGCGTCGCCGCGTGGTCGAGGTCCGGGAAGAGGGCCCGGGCCCGGGAGTGCCCCGCCGGCACCAGGTCGAGCGGCACCAGCTGGCGCTGCTTCACCAGCCAGTTCCGTACGAAGGTGCACAGCGGGCACTCCGCGTCGTACAGCACGGTGAGCCGGCGGACCGGGACGTCCCCCCGGGCGTCCCGGTCCACGGCCTTCCCCGTGCTTCCCACCGCTGTCACGCCCCGGCCACCGGAGCGGCCCACCCCTGCGGCGGGACCGGCGGCTGCTGTTCGCGCTCCATGACGCCGCGCCGCCGGATCTTGTTGAGGACGAAGACGTTGCCCAGGTGCATCACGCCGAGCACGAGCAGCACCACGCCGAGCTTGGTCGACAGGGCCTCGAAGACCTCGCGGGCGGTCCCGATGGTCTCGTCGCCGCTCAGGTAGAGGGCGACGAAGCCGAGGTTCACGAGGTAGAAGCCGACCACCAGGAGGTGGTTGACGGCGTCGGCCAGCTTCTCGTTCCCGTGCAGCACGTCGGAGAGGAAGACCCGTCCGTTACGGCTCAGGGTGCGCGCCACCCAGATGGTCAGCCCGATGCTGACGACGAGGTAGACGATGTAGGCGACAACTGTGAGGTCCATGCCCCACCCTCCTTGAACGCGTTCAAAAACGCTGACAGGCATGAATGTAGACCTGTTTTTGAACACGTTCAAGCGAGAGTTGTCGGACGTGACGCGGGTCTCAGGCGGTGCCTCGGGAGGCGGCCCGGGAGGGCCCGGGCGGAACGCTCAATTCCGCGCCAGCTCGGGGCGCTTGAGGTAGTCGGTGAACCCGATGACGTTGCCCCACGGGTCGGCGATCTCGACGACGTACCCGGTGGAGGTGGAGAAGGGCGGGTCGAGCGGCTCGATGTCCTCGGCGGTCAGCGCCCGGGCCGCGGCCCGGGCGTCGGGCACCTCCAGCCACAGCCGCGCCGCGGGCCACGGCGCCGGGCGGTGCCCGAAGCCGTCCTCGGCGCGCAGCAGCAGGCCGGGCGTCTCCTTGCCGACGGCGAGCAGCGCGATGCCGGCCTCGTCGAGGCGGAACTTCACGGGGAATCCGGCGCGCTCGTAGAAGGCGACGGCCTCGGGCAGGTCGCCGACGGGGAGCAGGGCGTTGTCGAACCCGAGGATCTGCAGGCCAGCTTCTTGTGACATACCGTCAGATTAGCCATGGATCGGGCAAATGCCGCTGAAGTGCTCAGCGGCGGATCCGTGGCGCCCCGGTCACGGCGGTCATCAGGGAGTACGCCGACGTCGAACCGGATGTTGTCGAACCGGCCGAGCCCCTCTCCCGCCTCGGCGAACACCTTGCCGTCGGAGAGGGTCCCGTCGTCGCGCACCTCGAAGACGCGCAGGGCGCCGCCGCGGGTGTCGGACACGTACAGCCGCGTCTCGTCGAGCGAGAAGACGAGCCCGTTCGGCGCGCCGAACCCGTCGGCCACGAGCCGCACCTCACCGCTGTCGGGGTCGATCCGGTAGACGTTGTCCGCGCCGATCTCGGACTCGGCGCGGAACCCCTCGTAGTCGCTGGTGATCCCGAAGTCCGGGTCGGAGAACCACACCGAGCCGTCCGAGCGCACCACCGCGTCGTTCGGACTGTTGAGCCGCTTGCCCTGCCAGCGGTCGGCGAGGACGGTGATCCGGCCGTCGTGCTCGGTCCGGGTCACCCGCCGGTTGCCCTGCTCGCAGCTGATGAGGCGGCCCTCACGGTCCAGCGTGTTGCCGTTGCTGTGTCCGGCGGTGGAGCGGAAGACGCTCACGGCCCCGGAGGCCTCGTCCCAGCGCAGCATGCGGTCGTTGGCGCCTCGGTCCTGGTGAAGGGGCGGTCGGCGACGACGGAGCAACTCCAGGACGTACTGGAGCGGTTGTACGCGATCGAGGGCGTGAGCGGGACGCAGGCGACGGTCGCGCTGGAGACGTTCTTCGAGCGGCCGGTGGCCGTCGTGACGGACTGATTGTCAGTGGTGCCTCGTAGCGTTCCTCGACATGGGAACGGTGACGTTCGTCGACGAGACGACATCAGGGGACAGGGGCGCGGCCTTCGGGCTGGAGATCGCCGAGGAGCGGCTCACCGTACGTGAGTTGATCCGCCGGCGGGTCTTCCAGGAGGTCGCGGAGCACAACGCGCGGTCCGCCCCGCGCGTGTTCCAGGGGCTGGTGCAGCCGAAGGACACGGAGCGCGTGCTGAACGGGTACGCGCTGCGCACCCCGCGCCGCATCGACCCCGAGGCCCAGACGGAGCGCGCGCTGGCCGCGTTCGCGGGGAACGGGTTCCTGGTGCTGGTCGGCGACCGCCAGGTCACCGAGCCGGACGAGGAGATAGAGCTGGCGCTCGGCGCCGAGGTCACCTTCCTGAAGCTCGTACCGCTGGTCGGTGGCTGATGGTGCATCTGCAGAGCCACATCGACAAGCTGCGCAACCACGTGGTGGCGCGGGACCCGCACCGCCTGGCGCGCGAGGCACTCAAGTCGGCCGTGGGCAACGACGGTTACCGGGGCCCCGCCCGGGACCGGATCATCGGGACGCTCCGGGAGCTCGACCCCGCCCTGCGCGCGCGGGTCGCGGACCAGCTGGCCCGGCAGTACGCGGACCTGGACGCCGACGCGCCCGCCCGGCTGAACGTCCTGGTGCTGCTCGTCGTCGTCGGCGCGGACCTGCCCGGCGACCCGCTGGCCGCCGAGCGCGCGGCGGAGCTGGCCAAGCTCGGCCGGGAGTCCTCGGTCTGGCGCGGCAGTTACGCGCAGGTCGTCGTGGAGGCCGAGCGGGCGGCGGGCCGTCCGCTGCCCGCCCCGGTCGTCGCGTTCTTCCGCAGATGCGCCCTGGAGGCGTACCGCGACCCGGAGTCGGTCGCCCTGGCCAAGACGATGCGGGAGCCCGTGCTGAACGTCGGGGAGGAGTGGGCCGAGCGCGCCCTCGCGGCCCTCGGCGGCGACCCGGACGACCCGTGGCGCGCCCTGCTCGCGCACGCCGCGACCGCCACCTCCGCGAAGCCCTCCGCCAAGTGGGACAAGGCCGCGCACGCCCTGATCGGGGCGCTCGGCCCGGACCGGGTGCGCGAGGCCGTCCTGCCCTGGCTCGCCCTGGTCGGCCGGCCCCGCACCTTCCCCCTTCGGGTCCTGCGGTACGGGCCCGACGCCAACCTCTGCTACGACCCGTTCAACGCGAACGCGCTGCGCGGTCTGACCTGGGTGCTGTCCCTGCTGCCCGCCCACCCGGACACCGCACGCGCCCTCGGCGCCCTCGTCGAGACCTCGCTCAAGAAGGTGGCCGGCCTCGGCCCGCGCAACCCCAAGGTCGCCAACGCGGGCGTGTTCGCCCTCGCCCGCATCGACAGCCAGGCCGCCCTCGCCGAGCTGGCCCGCCTGGCCACGCGGATCACGTACAAGGCGACGGCCAAGCTGCTCGACACCGCCCTCGAAGCCCGTGCCGAGGCCCTCGGCCTCACCCGCGAGGAGATCGAGGAACTGGCCGTCCCCGCCTACGGGCTGACCGAGGTGGGCCGCGCGGAGGTCCGGCTCGGAGACATCACCGCACTGCTGGAGGTCCAGGGCGCCAGGGCCGTCCTGCGCTGGCGCGGCGCGGCCGGCAAGGAGGCCAAGTCCGTCCCCGCCGCCGTGAAGCGCGACCACCCCGACGAGCTCAAGGAACTCAAGGCCGCCGCCAAGGACATCGACAAGATGCTCGGCGCCCAGGCCGAGCGCCTCGACCGGCAGTTCCTCGCCCGCCGCACCTGGTCGTACGGCACATGGCGCGAGCGCTACCTCGACCACCCGCTCGTCGGAACCCTCGCCCGCCGCCTGCTGTGGATCGTGGACGGCACACCGGTCGGCTTCGCGGACGGCGCGCCGCGCACCCTCACCGACGACCCGGTGACCACGGGCAGCGAGGTGACGCTCTGGCACCCCGTCGACCGCGAGCCCGCCGAGGTCGTCGCCTGGCGCGACTGGCTGGAGCGGCACGCGGTCACCCAGCCGTTCAAGCAGGCCCACCGCGAGGTGTACCTGCTCACCGACGCCGAGCGGACCACGGGCACGTACTCGAACCGGTTCGCGGCGCACATCGTCCGCCAGCACCAGTTCCACTCCCTGGCCGCCGTCCGAGGCTGGCGCAACAAGCTGCGGCTGTGCGTCGACGACGAGGCGCCGCCCGCCACCCGCGAACTCCCGCAGTGGGGCCTGCGCGCCGAGTACTGGATCGAGGGCGAAGGCGAGGAGTACGGCGTCGACACCACCGAGTCGGGCAGCTATCTGCGGCTGCGCACCGACCAGGTCCGCTTCTACCCGATCGACGCCCCGGGGAACTCGGCCCACTGCCACGGCGGCGAGTACCGCATGTGGCTGAGCGACGGCGCGGACCCGGTCGAGCCGCTCCCGCTCACGGAGATACCGCCGCTGGTCCTGTCCGAAGTCCTGCGCGACGTCGACCTGTTCGTCGGCGTGGCCAGCGTCGGCAACGACCCGACGTGGCAGGACGGCGGCCCCGGCGGCCGGTTCCGCACGTACTGGACGTCCTACGGCTTCGGCGAGCTGAACCAGAGCGCCGAGACCCGCCGCGTCCTCCTGGAGCGGCTCGTGCCGCGCCTCGCGATCGCCGACCGCTGCACCATCGAGGGCCGGTTCCTGCACGTCAAGGGCGAGCTGCGCACGTACAAGATCCACCTGGGGTCGGGGAACATCCTGATGACGCCCAACGACCAGTACCTGTGCATCGTCCCCAGGTCGAGCGCCGGCACCTCCGCGCAGACCGGCTATCTGCCCTTCGAGGGCGACCGGACCCTGGCCGTCGTGCTCAGCAAGGCGATGATGCTCGCGGACGACACGAAGATCACCGATCCGACGATCACCAGCCAGATACGCCGGTGATCTGCCGCTGAACGGCCGCGGGCCCCGCTCCCATCGAGGAAGCGGGGCCCACGGACCGGGACGACCCGGAAGATCAGTAGCGGCGCGTGATCAGCGCGCGCTTCACTTCCTGGATCGCCTTGGTGACCTCGATGCCACGCGGGCAGGCGTCCGTGCAGTTGAAGGTCGTGCGGCAACGCCACACACCGTCACGGTCGTTGAGGATCTCCAGGCGCTGCTCCCCGGCCTCGTCACGCGAGTCGAAGATGAAGCGGTGGGCGTTCACGATGGCGGCCGGACCGAAGTACTGGCCGTCGTTCCAGAACACCGGGCAGGACGACGTGCACGCGGCGCACAGGATGCACTTGGTGGTGTCGTCGAACCGCTCGCGGTCCTCGGCGGACTGCAGACGCTCACGCGTCGGCTCGTTGCCCTTGGTGACCAGGAACGGCATGACGTCCCGGTACGCCTGGAAGAACGGGTCCATGTCGACCACGAGGTCCTTCAGCACGGTGAGGCCCTTGATGGCCTCGACCGTGATCGGCTTCTCGGGGTTGATGTCCTTGATGAGCGTCTTGCAGGCAAGGCGGTTCTTGCCGTTGATGCGCATCGCGTCGGACCCGCAGATGCCGTGCGCGCAGGAGCGACGGAACGTCAGCGAACCGTCCTGCTCCCACTTGATCTTGTGGAGGGCGTCGAGGACGCGCTCCTTCGGGTCGATGTCCAGCTGGAAGTCGACCCAGTTCGACTCCGCGGAGACCTCCGGGTTGAACCGGCGGATCCGGAAGGTGACCGTGATGAGGTGCGAGCCGTTGTCCGCCTCGAGCGCCTCGAGCTTGTCCATGGTCGGAGTAGCCATCAGTACTTACGCTCCATCGGCTGGTAGCGGGTCTGGACGACCGGCTTGTAGTCGAGACGGATCGTCTCCGTGCCGTCGTCGCCGACCTCGCGGTACGCCATGGTGTGGCGCATGAAGTTGACGTCGTCGCGGTTCGGGAAGTCCTCGCGGTAGTGACCGCCGCGGGACTCCTTGCGGGCCAGCGCGGAGGTCGCCATGACCTCGGCCAGGTCGAGCAGGTTGCCCAGCTCGATGGCCTCGAGCAGGTCGGTGTTGAACCGCTTGCCCTTGTCCTGGATCGACACGTTGAGGTAGCGCTCGCGCAGCTCGGCGATCTTCTCGACGGCCGTCTTGATCGTCTGCTCGGTGCGGAACACCATCACGTTGGCGTCCATGCACTCCTGCAGCTCGTTGCGCAGGACCGCGACGCGCTCGGTGCCCGTCGAGTTCCGCAGGCGCTCGACCTGCTCCTCGACCAGCGACGCCGGGTTCTCCGGGAGCTCGACGAAGGACGCCGTGTGGGAGTACTCGGCGGCCGCGATGCCCGCACGACGCCCGAAGACGTTGATGTCGAGCAGCGAGTTCGTACCGAGGCGGTTGGCGCCGTGCACGGACACGCAGGCGACCTCACCGGCGGCGTACAGACCGGGAACGACGGTGGTGTTGTCCGCGAGGACCTCACCCTCGACGTTCGTCGGGATGCCGCCCATGGCGTAGTGCGCGGTCGGCTGGATCGGGATCGGGTCCGTGTAGGGCTCGATGCCGAGGTACGTGCGCGCGAACTCGGTGATGTCCGGCAGCTTGGCGTCCAGCTGCTCCGGCGGCAGGTGCGTGAGGTCGAGGTAGACGTGGTCGCCCTCGGGACCGCAGCCGCGGCCCTCACGGATCTCCGTGTAGATGGAGCGGGACACGACGTCACGGGACGCGAGGTCCTTCATGACCGGCGCGTACTTCTCCATGAAGCGCTCGCCGTCCTTGTTGCGGAGGATGCCGCCCTCACCGCGGGCGCCCTCCGTCAGCAGGATGCCCATGCGCCAGATGCCGGTCGGGTGGAACTGGAAGAACTCCATGTCCTCCAGCGGCAGCCCGCGCCGGTAGCAGGCGGCCTGGCCGTCACCGGTCAGCGTGTGCGCGTTCGACGTCACCTTGAAGAACTTGCCGGTGCCGCCGGACGCGTAGATGACCGACTTCGCCTGGAAGACGTGGATCTCACCGGTCGCGAGCTCGTAGGCCACCACACCGGCGGACTTCTTGACGCCGTCTTCCTCGACGATCAGCTGGTCCAGGACGTAGAACTCGTTGAAGAACTCCACGCCCTCCTTCACGCAGTTCTGGTACAGCGTCTGGAGGATCATGTGGCCCGTGCGGTCCGCGGCGTAGCAGGACCGGCGCACGGGCGCCTCACCGTGGTTACGGGAGTGACCGCCGAAGCGGCGCTGGTCGATCGTGCCGTCCGGGGTGCGGTTGAACGGCAGGCCCATCTTCTCCAGGTCGAGGACCGAGTCGATGGCCTCCTTCGCCAGGATCTCGGCGGCGTCCTGGTCGACCAGGTAGTCGCCGCCCTTGATCGTGTCGAAGGTGTGCCACTCCCAGTTGTCCTCCTCCACGTTGGCCAGCGCGGCGGCCATGCCGCCCTGCGCCGCGCCCGTGTGGGAGCGGGTGGGGTAGAGCTTGGTCAGCACGGCGGTGCGGCTGCGCTTGGTCGACTCGATGGCCGCGCGCATGCCCGCGCCACCGGCGCCGACGATGACGGTGTCGTACTTGTGAATCTTCACGGGTTCGCTCGCCTCGGCTTTAACGGATGTTCGGGTCGAAGGTGAAGATCACCAGCGTGCCCAGCAGGACGGTGAAGACCGTCGCGGCGTACAGCAGGCCCTTCAGCCACAGGCGGGTCTGGGGGCGCTCGGCGTAGTCGTTGATCACGGTACGCAGGCCGTTGGCGCCGTGCAGCATCGCGAGCCACAGCATCAGCAGGTCCCAGCCCTGCCAGAACGGGGACGCCCAGCGGCCCGCGACGAACGCGAAGCCGATCTTGGAGACGCCGCCGTCGAGGACGAGCTGGATCAGCAGGTGGCCGAGGACGAGAACGACCAGGACGACGCCGGACAGACGCATGAAGAGCCACGCGGCCATCTCGAAGTTGCCGCGGCTGCCCTTGCCGGTCTTCGAGGTGCGCTTGCGCGGCGCCTCGATGTACGGCGCGGGGTTGTCGACGTCGTAGAGCGAGACGCCCTCGACGGGACCGACGCCGGACGTGCCGTCCGTCTTGGTGAGGGTGGTGTCAGACATGTCTGGCCTCAGCTCCCGAAGAGTTCACGGACGGCGTGGCCGAGGACGGGGTACAGCGCCCCGACCATCAGGACGACCCAGATGCCCACGACGGTCCAGAGCATCTGCTTCTGGTAGCGCGGGCCCTTCGACCAGAAGTCGACGGCGATGACACGCAGGCCGTTGAGCGCGTGGAAGAGGATGGCGGCGACGAGGCCGTACTCAAGGAGCGCGACGATCGGCGTCTTGTAGGTGGAAACGACGTCGTCGTACGACTCCGGGGAGACGCGGACGAGAGCGGTGTCCAGCACGTGTACGAACAGGAAGAAGAAAATGAGGACACCGGTGACTCGATGAGCCACCCACGACCACATGCCTTCCCGGCCGCGGTACAGCGTTCCAGCCGGCACGGAAGAACCCTCCGGGAGCGGGGACTAGGGGCCGGCCGGCTTCGGTGTCGGACGAGCCCGGCCGGGTACGGTCCACCGGCCGCTCGTCATCGTATCGACGAGTTGTCGGCTCGTTCGCCCGGGGGCCACTGGTGTGATCAAACAGGCAATCAAACAGGCACGTACGGGCTATTGCCGATGCTTTCCCGTCGTGTGGTGCCCGGGGTCCCGGGCCGGGCGAGCGGCAGATCCGGCAGATCCGGCAGATCGCGGACAAGACGGGTGATGCGGCCCCGGGCGAGTCGGCGCAGCTCTTCCGCGGCGACCACCCGCTCCTCCTCCTTGTCGTTGCCGAGACGGTCCCGCAGCCCGGCGAGGAGGTGGTCGAGGGCCTCGGCGGGAGCGATGTCGTCCAGGCAGATCACGAAGGCGTGCCCGAAGCGGCTCTCGTAGGCGCAGTGCGCCGCGGCGAGCGCCGTGTGCGCGGCCGTGTAGCCGGCGGCGCCCGGCACGTGCGGCAGTTCCTCGCAGGCCAGAGCCTCGGCGAGGTCGTCGCGGGCGAGGTCGTACGCCGCCTCGTCGGCCGCGGCGAGCAGCGCGTCGAGGTCCGGGTACGGGCGGTGCGCGGCGACCCGGCGCGCCCACGCGCGGCTTCCGCAGCAGACGCGCAGGGCGTCCTCGGCGGCGTGCTGCGCCAGCGCGTTGAAGTCGGTGAGGCCCCCCGATGACGCGGCCCGTGCCGGTATGGGCAGACGGCCGGGATCGTGAGGGGCGCGGTGCGCGGCCAGCGGAAGCCTCCGGCGGGGACAGGTGGGGGGCGTGCGGTGCGTGTGTTTGTGGCGTAACGCTAGCGATGGCTGATTGCGGGTGTCCGACGGATGCGCGAATTTCACCCGGACGGGAGAGTTTGAGGGCCTGGGGTGGACTCTCGCCGGGCGCCGACTCGTCGTGACCGGTCGCGCGGGTCCCCGCGCCCCTCGGGGGCGGCGGTTACGGTCGGTCGGAGACAAGATCGTGAACGGAGGCGGGCGTGGAGCGAGAGCGGAAGGCTCTGTTGGCCGGGGGCGGGATCGTCGTGGCCGGGGCCGTGGTGGCCGCGGCGGTGCTCTGGCCGGACGGCGGCGACTCCTCCGCGGGCCAGGCCCCCTCCGACGGCAGGACCGGGCAGTCGAGCGCCTCGGCCACGCCGTCGCCCAGCCGGTCGTACCCGCTGTCCACGCCCCCGCGCACGATCCCCTCGGTGCGCGACTTCACCCCGGCGCGCGGCCCCGGCTGGAAGCCGGACGGCGGCCGGGTCGTCGTGCGGGACAAGGACCTGGCCGACGAGGGAGCGCTGATCGCCGGCGAGCTGGGGCTCGACTACGGGGGCGAGGGCGCCGAGGCCGGGCCCGGGGACGTCGAGCTGGCGCTCGGCGGGGCCGGCGGCGCGCAGGCGGAGTCGTACCGGATGACCGTGCGGGACGGGCGCGTGCGCATCGTCGGGCCGAGCGACACCGGCGTGTTCTACGGCACGCGCACCCTCAAGCAGGAGGTGCACGGCGGCGCCACCGCGCCCGAGGGCGTGGTCGCCGACGAACCGGCGAAGCCGCAGCGCGGATTCATGATGGACATCGCGCGCAAGAACTTCTCCGCCGACTGGATCAAGGACCGGATCCGGGAGATCGGCGACCTGAAGTTCAATCAACTGGGGCTGCACTTCTCCGACGACCAGGCGTTCCGGATCGAGTCCGACACGCACCCGGAGATCGTGTCCGCCGAGCACCTGAGCAAGGCGCAGGTCCGGGACATCCTGGCGCTGGCCGCCGAGCGGCATGTGACGGTCGTGCCCGAGATCGACTCGCCCGGTCACCTCGGCGCCGTCATCAAGGCGCACCCCGACCTCCAGCTGCGCGATGCGGGCGGGGCGGCGACGCGCGGCGCCGTCGACATCTCCAAGCCGGGCTCCGCGAAGATCGTGGACGATCTGCTGAAGGAGTACGCGGGCCTCTTCAAGGGCGCGTACTGGCACCTGGGCGCCGACGAGTACCAGGCCCTGACGCGGAGCAACCCGGAGGCGTCGTTCCCGCAGCTGGCCGCTGCCGCGCGGCAGAAGTACGGGGCGAACGCGCGGGTCAAGGACCTCGCCCAGGGCTGGCTCAACGACCGGGCGAAGACCATGGCCCCCTTCGACCGGAACCTGAAGGCCTGGAACGACGGGTTCTACACGGGCGGTGTCGTCGAGGCCGACAAGGACCTGGAGGTCGCGTACTGGACCGGCAAGGAGATCGGGGCGCGCGAGCCCGTCTCGTACCTGAGCCAGGGCCGGAAGCTGACCAACTACAACGACGAGTTCCTGTACTACGTCCTCGGCCAGCCCAACACCTTCGTCTACCCGACCGGGCAGCGGATCTACGAGAGCTGGACGCCGCTCGTCGTGCGCGGCACGACCCCCGTGCCCGCGAAGTACGACGACCAGATCCTCGGCGGCACCTTCGCCGTCTGGTGCGACCTCGCGCAGGCCCAGACCCAGGAGCAGGTCGCGCGGGGCATCCGGATGCCGCTGCGGGCGACGGTGCAGAAGCTGTGGGATCCGGACAAGCCGGAGCTGACGTGGCCGCAGTTCGTCGAGCTGGCGGGCCGGCTCAACGGCTGACCTGCGGATACGAGTGGACACTGCGGGCCGGTGGAACGTATGTTCCGCTGGCCGCGCGGCCGGGGGGCCGGAGTGTCAGCGGCGGTTCCCCGGGGAGGGCGCGCAGCCGTGCTGTGCAAGAGATGCGGGAAGAACAACGCGCTGGTCGAGGACGGGCTGTGCGCGCGCTGCGCGGACGAGGCGTTCGGGACGCTGACGGCCGCGCCGGGGCCCGACCCGGTGCCCGACGAGCCGGGGCCGCCCCGGCCGGTGCCGGGCCCGGGGTGGGGCGTGCCGTTGTCGCCGAACGGGCTCGCCGCGGCGGTGACCGTGCTGCTCGGCGTGGTGATCGCGGCCGATCTGTTCGCCGTGGTGACGGGCGTCCTGGAGTACCGGTTCGCGGCGGATCTGCTGGCGGACGGCTGGAAGGGCCGCAGCGAGGCGGATCTGGACCGGCTCGACGACCTGTACGCGCTGGCCGGCGCGGCGCAGCTGTTCACGTACGTCGCCGCGGGCATCGCGTTCGTCGTGTGGTTCTCCCGCGTGCGGCACAACGGTGAGGTCTTCGCGCCGGACGGGCACAGCAAGGCGCGGCCCTGGGTGCTCTTCGGTTTCGTGGTGCCGATCGCCAACCTGTGGTTCCCGCGGCGGATCGCACTCGACATCGCGCAGGCCAGCGCCGTGGAGGGGCGCGGGGTGCGTCGGCAGATCGAGTGCTGGTGGTTCCTGTGGCTGGCGAACCAGACCGTGACCTGGTTCATGGAGGCCTGGTACGAGAGCGCCGAGCGGCTCCCCGACATCAAGGACGCCACCGGCGCCGTGGTCCTGGCCGACCTCCTCGACATCGTCAGCGCCGTCTTCGCGATCGCCTTCGTGCGGGCCCTGACCGGGCTGCAGAACCGCAAGGTGGCTCACGCGCACGCCTAGTTCGCCTTTCCGGTGGCGAAGTCACGTATCGCTGTGGTGTATTCGGCCCGAGCCGTGAAGTACATCGGGACGGGGGCACGGGGTATGGGCTACTGGGGCTACTACGTGGTGGCCAGGAGCGAGCGTCCGCTGAAGGAACTCGAGGCCCTGAGCGGGGTGCGGGACGAGCTGACGCTGCTGGAGGAGCGGGCCGGGGCCTGGCAGGTGTGGGAGTGCCCCGGCGGGGGCGGCGAGCAGCCCAGGGACGTGGGCAGCATGAACGCCCTGGCCGCGGAGACGGGTTCGCCCGCTCTGTTCGCGTACGTCATGGACAGCCGCTGCGCCGTGGTCGAGGCGGCGGCGCCGCAGAGCGGGGCGTGGACGACGTGTCTGGGGCGCACCGCGATGACGGGGTACATCGGCGGGGACGAGCGGTCCCTGGAGGACTACTTCCTGCCGCCGCGGGACGCCGCCGAGCGGGCGGTCGCCTGGGCCGCGGAGGGCGGGCGGACGGTGGTGGCGCAGCCGCTGTCGGACGTGCTGCGGGCGGACGCGGAGCCGTCGGCGGAGGAGCTGTTCTTCCGGTTCCTGGACCGGCTCGGCGTGGCGGCGCGGTGACGCCGATGTGACGTTCCCGGCGGTCCAGGCGCAGTAAGTCCCAGTAGTCCCCAAGGGGAGCGGCGGGTCCGGGAGGCATACGTCCATGAGCCTGGTGGAACTGATCGCGCGGGCCGACGCACGGGCGCTCGCCGTGAGCGGCCTCGGCTGTCTCGACCGGTGTGTGCCGCTGCTCGGCGCCGACCCGGCCCACGACGAGGCGCTGCGGCCGCTGTGGACCTGCCTCGCGGGGGACCGCGCGGGCTGGGACGAGCGGCTCGTGGCGGCGCGGGCCGCGCTGGACGGCGGCGATGCGACGGGGGAGGCCGCGCAGGAGGTGCGGCGGATGCTGGCGACGGCGCCGCGGCAGACGGCGTCCGACGGCTGGCACGAGTGGGCCGACGCCTGCTCGGTGGCCGCGTTGCAGGCGCACCTGACGCTGGACGCGGCCGGGGCCCCGGTGACCGCCGCGGCGGCCTGGCGGGAGGGGCGTACGGAGGGCATGTCGCCGTTGCTCGCGGCCGAACTGCAACGCCAGACACGGATCTTGAGGCTGCTGGCCGAGAGCGGCGCGGGCGGGCTGCGCGAGGCGCTGGACGTGGCGACGGAGGGGCGCCGGGTGGTGCGTGCCGTGCTGTCGCGGCGGGCCCGCAGCGGCGCCTGACGTACCGGCCGGGCCGGCCCGCGGCGGACAGCCGCGGGCACGGACCCGGCCGCCCCCTCCTGCGGTCGGGGCCGTGCCCGTGGGGTGTAGTGATTAACCCAAGTTGCGTGTGTGACGCAAGCGTTGGCACAAATCGGGCGGCCTTTCGGCGCCGGGCCGTGGGGACCGAACGGCCCCCACGGCCCGGCGTGATCCGACCCGACCGCTACGGCGCCAGGTTGGTGCCCAGGCGGGCACCGTTCGGGGTACCGAGCGTGGCGTTGTTGAAGGTCTTCGCCGAGCTCAGACCCGGACCGCTGCTGTTGCTCGGCACGTACATCAGGGTGCCGTTGCCCGTGTCCTCGCCCGCCGTGCCGATGACCAGGTCGGCGCGGCCGTAGCCGGAGAAGTCGCCGAGGGCGACCGCCGAGCCGAGGTTGTCGTTCGTCTCGGTCGAGCCGGGAATGCCTTCGGTGTCCTGCGAGACGGCGATCGCCCCGGTGCCGGTCAGACCGGTCGACGAGCCCTTCAGGAGCAGCGACGTACCGGCGTTGGAGCGGTTCGAGGTACGGGTGATGTCCTCGTTCGGGGCGCCGGTCAGGACGTCCGCGTAGCCGTCGAGGTCGTAGTCGCCGACCGCGACCGACCAGCCCATCGCGTCGCCGGACTCGGCGGCGCCGGGCACGCCGGACGTGGACTGGCTGACCGACTTGGCGCCGGTGGCGGTCAGGCCGGTGCCGGCCACGCCCTTGACGAAGGTGACCTGGCCGCCGGCCGTCGCGCCGGACTCGGCGGTGTAGGGCTGGCCGATGGCGATGTCGTCGACGCCGTCGCCGTTGATGTCGCCGGCGCCGATGGAGCGGCCGCCCTTCACGGTCAGCGTGGCCGCCTTGCGCAGGCCGCCGGAGCCGCCCTTGTACCAGGTGACGCGGCCGATGCCGGTGGCGTCGCGGTAGTTGAGGGCGACGTCCGCGTAGCCGTCCTGGTCGAAGTCGCCGGACGCGGCGTCCGCGTAGGCCAGGTTCCCCTCGCTGCCGGTGATGGTGGAGTCGGTCTCCCAGCCCTCGCCGTAGCGGGCCGTCCAGGTGCCGCCGAGGCCGGTGGAGGCCGCGAACACGTCGGCGGTGCCGTCCGCGTTGAAGTCGCCGACGGCCACGGCCGAACCGAACCGGGCGCCGGTCAGCGCGTAGCTCGCGTCCAGGTTGATGCCGAAGCCCGAGGTGAAGTCCGGCCCGTACACGACGGTGGCGGCGCCGCGGTCCGCGTGGCCCGAGGTGTCGTCCTCGCCGGGCTGGCCGACCACGAGGTCGGTGTAGCCGTCGCCGTTGATGTCGCCGGTCGCGGTGGACGCGCCGAACTCGTCGCCGGACTCGGCCGCGCCGGGTACGTCCCCGGCCTGCGAGACGACCTTCTTGCCGGTGGCGCTCGGGCCGGACGCGGTGCCCGGCACGACGACGACCTGGCCGCCGCTCGCGCCCTTGGGCAGCCCGGTGACGATGTCCGCGGTGGCGTCGCCGACCACGTTCTGGGAAACCAGGGCGTGCGAGATGCCCGGGGTCGCGGCGAGGGTGCGGATGCGGGACAGCTTCGGGTACAGGTTCGCGCCGGGGCAGGCGGTGGCGTTGGTGTCCTTGTGGCCGAAGACGCGCGGCAGGGTCTTCGTCGTGCCCTTGGGGACGAGGTTGCCGTCGACGTTCAGGTCACCGTTGGAGGTCATCGTGACGGTGCCGGTCGGCGAGATGCCGTACTGGCCGAACTTCCAGGCGACGACCCGGGCTATCGCGTCGAGCGCGGCCTTGGTGGGCTTGGCCGTCTCGAAGTTGCCTATGTAGGAGATGCCGACGGTGTCCGTGTTGAAGCCGTAGTCGTGGGCCCCGTGCACCGGCAGGTCCACGCCACCGGTACGGCCCTCGAATATCTGGCCGCAGCGGTCGACGACGAAGTTGTAGCCGATGTCGTAGTAGCCCTTGCCGACGTGGTCCTGCTGGATCTGGCGCAGGCGCTCGGCGGACCTGGCGCAGGGGACCTGGTTGTCCGCGTCGACACCGGTGTGGTGGACGACGGCGGCCTTGATCTCCGTGTCGTAGGCGGGTGTTCCGTCGTGCGAGAGGCCCGGGCCCCACACCGACTGCGGGATGATCTGCGGCTCGGCGACCGTCGACGGGAGGGGCTCGGGGACGGTCTCGGTCGGATCCGGTGTCGGGGCGGCCGTCGTGGACGTGCTGTCCGAGGGGGCCGGGGACGTGGACGCCGGGGGCGTCGCGGTGTCGGTCGCGGCGGGCGTGGGGCTGTCCGTCGCCGTCGGGCCGGGCGTCGGCGTGGCCGTGTCCTCGCGGTACGCGGCCGGCTCGGCGAGGTCCGCGGCGGAGGGGCCGGTGCCGGGGTCGATCAGCTTGACGTCCATGCCGGCGGGCAGGCCGGAGGCGGTGCCGTCGGCGGCGATCACCCGGACCTCGACGCCGTTCGAGTCGTCCTCGGTCGGCACCGACGCGGTGCCGCCGCGGATCGCGGAGTGCTCGCGCTCGGCGCCGTCGGCGTCGTTCGTCTCCTGGGGCAGCGTCGTCCAGGCGCCCCAGGTGCCGCTCTCGGCGTCGCGGGCCCGGAACTGGGCCTTGCCGTCGATCTCGGCGTCGGGGTCCTTCCAGGTCACCGACACGGCACTGAACGTCCGGGTGGACTTCTGCGGCACGACCTTGCGGTCGCCCTTCGTCTCCAGCTTCAGCGTGTGGACCGCCGCGGCCCGGTGCTCGGCGCCCTTGGCCGAGGTGACCGGATCGGCCGCCATGGCGTACGTCGCCGCACCGGCGCCGCCGAGCACGACCGCGCCGACCGTGATCCACGCCCTGCGCCGCAGACTCAGCGGCTTGTACGCGTGCGAACTGCGCGCATTCTGGTGCCTGGCGCGCGAATGTCGCGGGCTCAAATGCCCCACCCCTTGAAGAAGTTCACAGAATTCCCGCGAGTACCGCGGGCAGATGTTCTATTCAGCGAAAGACAGTCGACGAGCGTCACAGGTTGCACACGTGTGTCGTGCGTCACGGCGGGACCGGAGGCGCCGCATGTGCGCCGGCAACTCACCTTCTTCTTTTGGCCAGTTGGCGGAATCCTTCGCTCGCGGAATCCTTCGCTCGCGGAGTCCTCCGCGACCGATGAGACGGGCGAAGGGTTGTAGGCCCGCGGCGAATCTCCTGTGTGAGAAGCGACATGTGAGAAACCTGTGACGTCTCCGTGCGTCCGGGCGCTGGGGGAGTGCGGGAAGAGCCGGAACCGCGCTCACCGCACGACCGGACCAAGGGGTGCACACCATGCCTGAGGGCGACAAACGGGCCGCTGAGATGCGGCGGTACGCGGCGGGCTTCGTCACGCGGATCGCCTCGCAGCGGCTGCCGCTCGACTACTCCGTCGCCAGCCTGCGGGTCGTCGACTTCCTCATCGACGGCCTGCGCAAGGGGAGTTCGGACCGGGCCCGGGCCGACACGGTCCTCACCGGGCTCGGCGCGTACGTCGGCGAGGTGCTCGTGCGGCGGGCCGGCGCCGTGTGGGTGGACCTGGACGAGGCGCAGCGCGCGTACTTCGGGCAGAGCGTCGGTGTGCGGATGCCGGACGGGCGGGTGTGGAACCCGCTGGGCAAGGTCGTCAACCGGTACGAGGCCGGGCCCGAGGAGTCCCTCGCGACCTTCTATCTGACCCTGCCGGGACGGAGCCGCGCGTGCGCCGCCCTGTGATCACCGGTGTGTTCGTCGTCGCGCTCGCCGCGGGCGGCGCGGTCTTCCGGCCCGTCGTACCGTCCGCGACCGTGACGGCGCTCGCCGAACCGCCCGCGAGCACCCGCCCGGCCGCCGACGCCGACGCCTCGGAAGCGCCCAGGCCGGTCGACCAGGTGCGCGGGGAGAAGCTGTTGAAGGAGTCGGGCACGCTGCTGCGGGACGCGCCCTCCGTGCGGATGGTCAGCGACGTCACCAAGGGCACGACCCACGTGCACAGCGACATGCGCATGGACCACGACGGGAACTGCGCGGGCACCGTCGCCGTCGAATCCGGCATCCGCGCCGAGATCGTCTTCCTCGCGGGCGACGGAGACGACGGAGACGACGGAGACGACGGGGACGACGGGGGCAAGGGCGGTTCGGCGGCTGAGGCGTACCTGAAGTACACCGACGCCTCCCTCGACGTGCTGCGGCGCAGGGCCGAGACGCAAGGCCCTGAAGTGGCCGAGCGGATGCGGCAGTTCGCCCTCCGGGCGCGCGGCAAGTACGTGAAGGCGATGCCGGGTCCGAAGGGCGCGAAGGCGATCGGCGCGCAGTGCGGCCTCGGCCGGTCCCTGGCCACGCTGATGACGGCGAACGCCGAGGGCACCCGGGCACGGCCCGTCGTGCGGCGCGCCGGGGACCGGATGGTCCCGCTCGTTCCGCCGGCCCGCGACGGCGAGAGCGGCGCGGTGTACGTCGAGGCGGACGGCGCCCCGTACCTGCGCTCCATCAAGGGGAAGGCCGGCGGCATGGAGGTCGACGTCGCGTTCTCCGCCTACGGCGCCCCGGTGCGTGTCCAGCGCCCCGACCCCGCGCAGGTCGTGGAGCCCCCGACGGACGGCGGCGCGGTGTTCGAGGTCTGACGCGCCCACCGGTGCCTGTGACGTTTCCGTACGGGCGGGCGCTGATCGGTACAAGGGGTCGCGGGCGGACGGGGATCCGCCCTCGAGGACGATCCGTCCCCGAAGACGTACGAAGAGGAAAGCGGTTGGGCCAGGGAGGGCAGCCCCGGCGTACACAGGCGTACGACGAGGAGTTGGGCGCGGCCGTCGAGCGGGCCCAGGCAGGTGACGAGGCGGCGTTCGCCGTGGCCTACCGGCTCGTGCAGCCGGGTCTGCTCGGCTATCTGCGCGGCCTCGTCGGCGACGAGGCCGAGGACGTCGCCGCCGACGCCTGGCTGGAGATCGCCCGGGACCTGGGGCGCTTTCGCGGGGACGGGGCGGGCTTTCGCGGCTGGACCGCGACCATCGCCCGGCACCGCGCACTCGACCTGCTGCGCCGTCAGAAGGCGCGGCCGCGGCCGTCCGCGCTGGAGCAGGACGTCCTCGAACTGCCCGCCGCGCACAACACCGCCGAGCAGGCCCTGGAGACCATCTCCACGGAACGCGCCTTCGCCCTCCTCGCCGCTCTCCCGCCCGACCAGGGCGAGGCGGTCCTGCTGCGGGTCGTCGTCGGGCTCGACGCGGCGGCCGCCGCGCGCGTCCTCGGCAAACGGCCCGGCGCCGTGCGCACCGCCGCGTACCGGGGGCTGCGACGGCTGGCGAAACAACTCGGTGTGACGGATGACGGGCCGCACACGCTGGGGGAGTCGAGATGACTGACAACACCCCGTCACCGGTCGGCCCGGGCCCCGCCGTGCCGGTGTCACTGGGCGACCTGCTGGCCGGCGCGGTCCGGCCGGACGCGCCCGGCGCGGAGGGCGAGCGGGCGGCGCTCGCCGCGTTCCGCGCCGCGCGCGACTCCGGTGCGCACACGGCGCAGGGGCGGACCCGGCGCCGCGACGACTGGCGGCCGCGCCGCCGGGCGCGCTGGTCGCTGCGCGCCGCCGCCGGGGTCCTGCTCGCGAGCGTCGCGGTCGTCGGGGGCGTCGCGGTCGCCGGGATCGGGACGGGCGGGAGCGCACCGTCGTCGGGCGGCCCGGAGCGTGCGCCGCGGCCCGCCCCCACCGTGACGGGCCCGCCCGCGCGGACCTCGCCCCCCGCGGCGTCGCCGTCGCGGCGGACCCCGCTCCCCGCCGCGTCGCCGTCGCGGCGGACCCCGCTCCCCGCCGCGTCGCCGTCGCAGCGGACCTCGCCCCTGGCGGTGTCGTCGTCCGAGCGGCCGGCGCACGGCCGCGACCGCGCGGCGCGCTGCACGTCCTACGAGAAGGGGCGCGGCCTCGACCGCTCGGAGCGGGCCTTCGAGGCATGCGGAACGCCGACGGCCGGCCCGCCCGGCAAGGGCGAAGGGCGCGACAACGGCCACAAGCACCAGGGCGAGAAGTAGCCACGCCGGCAACGGGCGCCACGGTGGCCACAGCGGTGACGCGGCGGACCGGAATCGGCCACGACGCCCACCCGGGCCGGGATCGGCGGGGCCGGAGGCCGCCACGGAGGACCGGATCCGGAAGGCGCCCGCACGGGGGCCGGAAATACGGGACGGCCGAGGTCGCCACCCCCCACAGGAGAGACCCCGGCCGCCGCGCGGTACGGGTCGCGAGCGGCCCGTACTCTCTTCAGCGCCACGGGTGCGTTTTCTGTCACACCCCGCTGGGTGACCCACTAGTTGCCCGTTGTACAAACATGGACGTGGGGGATTTCAGGCCGTAGCGTGCTGATTCGCGCTGGGGGCGCACGACGCCGAGTGGGCAGGCAGGGACTGGGAGTGCTGGGGGACGACGCGGAGCTGACCGCCGCGGTGCTTGCGGCACAGGACGGGGACGAGACCGCGTTCCGGACTGTGTACCGCGCCGTGCACCCACGGCTGCTCGGGTACATACGCACACTCGTCGGCGACCCGGACGCCGAGGACGTCGCCTCCGAGTCCTGGCTGCAGATCGCCCGGGACCTGGAGCGGTTCGAGGGCGACGCCGACCGGTTCCGCGGCTGGGCCGCCCGGATCGCCCGCAACCGGGCCCTGGACCACATACGCATGCGGGGGCGCCGGCCCGCCATCGGCGGCGACGAGACCGAACTCACCGGCAAACCCGCGCTCTCCGACACCGCCGACGAGGCGATGGAGTCCCTCGCCACCGGCACCGCCATGAACCTGATCGCCCAACTCCCGCAGGACCAGGCCGAAGCCGTCGTCCTGCGCGTCGTCGTCGGCCTCGACGCGAAGAGCGCCGCGCAGACCCTCGGCAAGCGGCCCGGAGCCGTCCGCACCGCCGCGCACCGCGGACTGAAGCGGCTGGCCGAACTGCTCGACAAGGACCCGAAGACCGCCGGCAGCCTCGGCGCCGTACCGCCTCCGAGGCAGCCGAGCACCCGCACGGTGACGTCCGCCGGTGTGACGCAATCGCGTACGCGGACGCAGAAGGACATGTGATGGCCGACGAGCACGACAAGTGGCTGGACCGCGACGCGGCGGAACGCCTGCTGCGCGGGGAGCCGCTGAAGGCCGTCACCGACGACGACATCCGGCAGGCCGAGCGGATCATCACGGCGCTCGACGCGCTGACCGTGCTTCCGGCCGGGCCCGAGGGCGAACTCCCCGGTGAGGAAGCCGCGTTGAAGGCGTTCCGGGAGGCCCGCGCCGTCCGTGCCGTGGACGACGCCGTGGACCGGGTGGTGATCGGCGCCGACCGCCCCGCCCGGGCCGGGCGGCACCGCGCGGGCGCGTCCGGAGCGCCGGCGCCGGCCGGTCCGGGGCGCGAGGCCGGGGACGGTCCGCGCTGGGGACGGCCGGTGCGGTTCGGGATGGCCGCCGCGCTCGCCGCGTGCATGGTCGGCGGCGTCGCCGTCGCCGCCGGGACCGGGGTGCTGCCCTCGCCGTTCGGCGGCGGGAATCCGACACCGGCCGCCTCCGTGTCGGGTGCGGCCAGCCCCGACCGGCCGCTCGTCTCGTCCTCGCCCTCGCCGAGCGACACGGACCGCGACGAGGTGCTGCCCGACGGCTCGGCGACACCCGACGGCTCCGGCGCGCCGAGCGCGGATCGCCGCGAGGAGAGACCCGAGCGCAAGAGCACGACCCGCGCACCCGCCCCGCGCACCGGCGACAGCGGCCGGACGGCCGAGGGAGTGCGCCGCCGCCTGGTCGAGGCCTGCCTCAGATACCGCGGCGGACAGCTCGGCTCGGACGAACAGCAGCGACTGCGCGACTCCGCGAGGAAGTACGGCAGGAGCGCGGCCGACCTCAACCGGTTCTGCGACCGCGTGCTCGGCCGCTCCGACGGCACCTACGGCTTCGGCGGGTCGAACGGCTCGGGCGGCTCCGACGGCTCGGGCGGCTCGGGCGGCTCGGACGGCCACAACGGTGGCCAGGACGGCGACGAGGACGACGACGCCGGCGGCGACGACGGACAGCACGCCGGGAACACCCCTGCCCCGCCCGCCCCCGAACCCTCACCGGGCCTCTCCTACAGCGCCGCGCCCGGCCTCCCCACAGCGACGGCCACGCCCTCCCCGTCCGTCTCGTCAGCCCCGTAAAAGCGGCCCCTGACCTGCGCAGATGCAGTTGTCCAAAAAAGAGTCGCGACAGGTGTGACGTTTTTGGCGGGGGAGACGCAGTACTGAGTGAGCCGACTGGTCATCGGCCGGCGCGCGAGCCGGGGTTCCCCCCGTACCTACGGCTCAGTGCCACCGGCGTGGGTGGGACACGTTCCCCCGGTCCCACCCACGCCCCCAACATCCAGGAGCCGGAGCCGTGGCCGGCACCGCCCTCACCAGTAGATGACGACCTTGTCGCCGTTGCGCACCTGAGCGAACAGGCTCGCGATCTTCCCTTCGTCCCGTACGTTCACGCAGCCGTGCGAAGCGCCGGCGTAGCCGCGGGCCGCGAAGTCCGACGAGTAGTGCACCGCCTGGCCCCCGCTGAAGAACATCGCGTACGGCATGGGCGAGTCGTAGAGCGTCGAGACGTGGTGCCGGGACTTCCAGTACACCTGGAAGACGCCCTCGCGGGTGGGCGTGTACTGCGCGCCGAACCGCACGTCCGTCGTCATCAGCCGCTTGCCGTCCACCATCCACGACAGCGTCCGGCTCGTCTTGCTGATGCACAGCACGCGCCCCGTCATACAGCGCGGGTCCGGCTTCGCCGGGGGCCGGCCGCCCGACGCGTACAGCTCGTCGCGGGTCGGCTCGTGCGTCATCGCGAGCAGTCGCTGCCAGGTGACGGTGTCGGTGGTGCCGGTGCGCGGCAGACCGCGCTTGCCCTGGAACCCCTTGACCGCCGCGGTCGTCGACGCCCCGTACGTGCCTGTCGGCCCGTCGAACAGCCACGCCACCTGACGCAGCCGCGCCTGCAGCGCGCGCACGTCCTTGCCCTGGTCACCGGGGGCGAACAGGACCTTGGGCGCGGGAGTCGCCGACGCCCGGGGCGTGCCGGACGGCTTGGCGTCGACCGGGTCCGGGGCCCGCGACGGGGCGGAAGCGGAAGGCGCGGACGCACTCGGCGCGGCCGGCTGCCTGCCGCCCGTGCCGGCCGCCTGCGCCGTGCATCCGCCGACCAGGGCCAGTACCCCGGTGGCGGCGAGTGTTCTCCGTATGACAGCTGTCCGCATGACGTCCCCCGCCTGCCGCGCCCATCTCTCTTGTCACCTCAGATGCTGCCCGCGCCCGAATGGTTGCGAACAGAGGGCCCGGCAGCGGGTACAACCCTGATGCGGCTCTGTGAGGAAGGTCCCAGCGCGGTCCTCTCCACTCGCCGCACGCCCGCCGCTACAGTCCGTCGCGAGAGCCGCGACTACTGATGAGTAACACGTGCGGGCGTCGCAGGCACACACGATCAATCTGCAGATCGCTGGAGGCACAACCATGGCGCGCGAATCCGAGTCCGGACTGCCCATCGAGCCGGTGTACGGCCCGTCGGCCCTGGACGGCTGGGACCCGGAGCGGAAGCTGGGGGAGCCGGGCGCCTATCCGTTCACGCGGGGTGTCTATCCCTCCATGTACACGGGCCGTCCGTGGACGATGCGCCAGTACGCCGGATTCGGCACGGCCACCGAGTCCAACGCCCGCTACAAGCAGCTGATCGCGAACGGCACGATGGGCCTGTCGGTCGCCTTCGACCTGCCGACCCAGATGGGCCACGACTCCGACGCCCCCATCGCCTCCGGCGAGGTCGGCAAGGTCGGTGTCGCCATCGACTCGATCGACGACATGCGCGTCCTGTTCGGCGGGATCCCGCTGGACAAGGTCTCCACGTCGATGACGATCAACGCCCCCGCCGCCCTGCTGCTGCTCATGTACCAACTCGTGGGCGAGGAACAGGGCGTACCGGCGGACCGGCTCACCGGCACGATCCAGAACGACGTGCTCAAGGAGTACATCGCCCGCGGCACCTACATCTTCCCGCCCAAGCCCTCCCTCCGGCTGATCGCGGACATCTTCAAGTACTGCCGGGCAGAGATCCCGAAGTGGAACACCATCTCGATCTCCGGCTACCACATGGCCGAGGCGGGGGCCTCGCCCGCGCAGGAGATCGCCTTCACGCTCGCCGACGGCATCGAGTACGTGCGCACCGCGGTGGCGGCCGGCATGGACGTGGACGACTTCGCGCCGCGGCTGTCCTTCTTCTTCGTGGCCCGCACCACGATCCTGGAGGAGGTCGCCAAGTTCCGTGCCGCGCGCCGGATCTGGGCGCGGGTGATGAAGGAGGAGTTCGGCGCGCAGAACCCCAAGTCGCTGATGCTGCGCTTCCACACCCAGACGGCCGGGGTGCAGCTGACCGCGCAGCAGCCGGAGGTGAACCTGGTCCGCGTCGCCGTCCAGGGCCTGGGCGCGGTGCTGGGCGGCACCCAGTCCCTGCACACCAACTCCTTCGACGAGGCCATCGCGCTGCCCACCGACAAGTCCGCCCGCCTGGCCCTGCGCACCCAGCAGGTCCTGGCCTACGAGACGGACGTGACGGCCACCGTCGATCCGTTCGCCGGGTCCTACGTCGTCGAGAAGATGACCGACGACGTCGAGGCCGCCGCCCTCGCCCTCATGGAACGCGTCGAGGACCTGGGCGGCGCGGTGAACGCCATCGAGCACGGCTTCCAGAAGTCCGAGATCGAGCGCTCCGCCTACCGCATCGCCCAGGAGACCGACTCCGGCGAGCGCGTCGTGGTCGGCGTCAACCGCTACCAGCTCGACGCGGAGGAGCCCTACGAGCCGCTGCGCGTCGACCCCGCCATCGAGGCCCAGCAGGCCGAACGGCTGGCGGCCCTGCGCGCCGAACGCGACCAGGCCGCCGTCGACGCGGCCCTCGCCGCCCTGCAGAAGGCCGCCGAGGGCGACGACAACGTCCTCTACCCGATGAAGGACGCCCTGCGCGCCCGCGCCACCGTCGGCGAGGTCTGCGACGCCCTGCGCGAGGTGTGGGGCACCTACATCCCCTCCGACGCGTTCTGACCGGCGAACTCCCCGCTGACCTGTGATCTTCCGCCAGCTGGAACCCCTGGGCGGAGTGTCGAGCAGCTGTGCGACACTCCGCTCATGCTGGGTGTCATCGATCTTCCGACCTATCTCGCGGGTCTCGTCCTCATCGTCCTCCTCCCCGGACCGAACTCGCTGTACGTGCTCTCCGTCGCCGCCCGCCGCGGCATACGCACCGGCTACAAGGCCGCCGCCGGAGTCTGGTGCGGCGACACCGTTCTGATGACGCTGTCCGCCGCCGGTGTCGCCTCCCTCCTCCAGGCCAACGCCGTGCTCTTCGGGATCGTGAAGTACGCGGGCGCCGGATACCTGACCTGGCTCGCGGTCGGGATGCTGCGCGCCGCGTGGGGGATGTGGCGGACCCGCCGCGAGCGGATCGCCGCCGCCGAGGCCGGCACCTCCGAGGTCCCCGCGGCCCAGGAGCGGCCCTTCCGCCGGGCCTTCGTCATCAGCCTCCTCAACCCGAAGGCGATCCTGTTCTTCATCGCCTTCTTCGTGCAGTTCGTGGACAGGTCCTACGCCTATCCCGCCCTCTCCTTCGTCGTGCTCGGCGCCTTCGCCCAGCTCGCGAGCGTGCTGTACCTGTCGGCCCTGATCTTCAGCGGCACCCGGCTGTCCGCCGCCTTCCGCCGCCGCAAGCGGCTGTCGGCCGGTGCGACCTCGGCCGCCGGGGTGCTGTTCCTGGGCTTCGCGGTGAAGCTGTCGCTGGCCAGCGCATAGCCCCTCCGGCAGCCGGACCCCGCTCGGGGTGAGCCCGGCCGGAGCGACCCCCTCCGGGTCGACCCCGGCCGGGGCGAGCGCCCGGCGCCCGCGTGCGGGGACGTCACTCAGGAGCGGCCTCACCGCGTCCCGGCACCACCCCGACCTCCGCCAGGTACTCCCGTACCCCCTCCGCCGTCTCGCCGGCCCACCCCACATATCCGTCCGGCCGCACCAGGAACACCCCGGTGCCATAGGCCTCGTACGCCGGGATGCGCACCGCCCGTATGCGCTCGCCGTCCACCGGCGGCAGCTCGGCGTCCGTGCCGACCGCCAGCAGCGTCCAGTGCGGCCCGCGGAAGGCGTCGAACAGCCGGACCCCGCCGCGCCGCCCGTCCGGCGCCCGGTCCCCGGCCCGCAGCGCGCCCTCCGGAAGGCCCGTCCGGGTCTCCCGGGTCAGCGCCGACTCCCGGTACCCGATGCCCAGTTGCTGCACTTCCTTGCCGCGCTGCACGGCCCTGCTGTCCGCGCCCGCGCGGTGGATACGGGTACTGATGCCGAGGATGTCCTCCGCGATCGGCACCCGCTCCTCCTCGTACGTGTCCAGGAGCCGGGCGGGGGCGCCGCCGAGCACCGCGGCCAGCTTCCACGCCAGGTTGTAGGCGTCCTGCACGCTCGTGTTCAGCCCCTGTCCGCCTGCGGGGGAGTGGACGTGTGCCGCGTCGCCCGCCAGGAAGATCCGGCCCTCGCGGAAGCGGTCGGCCAGTGCCGCGCGCGCCCGGAAGTCCGAGGCCCAGATCACCTCCGCGACGTGCTCCTCCCGCAGCGGCGTACGGGTCGCGAGGAGCTTGGCCACCGCGCCCGGTGAGGTGTCGGGGACCGCCGCCTCGTCCGCGTACTGCGCGGCCAGCTGGAAGACGCGGCCCTCGTCCGACGGCAGCGGGCAGAAGGCCACGCCGCCCTCCGGCGCCTTCGGCCACACGTGCCAGTGCGTGTCCGGGACCGGCGCGTCCTCGGTGATCCGCACGTCCGCCACCAGCATCGGCTTGGGGTCGACGGTCTCGCCGGTCATGCCGATGCCGAGCGCCCGGCGCACCGTGGAACGGCCGCCGTCCGCCGCCACCGCGTACCGCGCGCGCACCGTCGAGCCGTCGTCGAGCGTCGCCGTCACCCCCTCGGCGTCCTGCTCCAGGCCCGTCAGGCCGGCGCCGAAGCGGACCTCGCCGCCCAGCTCCCGCAGCCGCGCGTACAGCACCGCCTGCGTGCGGGCCTGCGGTATCAGCCAGCCGTTCGCGAACGGAACCTGCTCGGTCGGCTCGGTGCGCTCGAGCATGTCCCACTCCTGGCCCGGCTCGTCGCCCTCCCAGATCAGCATCGTCGGGTACTCCGTGCCCGCCGCGCGGACCGCGTCCAGCACCCCGAGGTCGAACAGCACCTCCTGCGTGCGCGGCTGCAGGCCCTTGCCGCGCGAGCCGGGGAACAGGCTCTCCGCGCGCTCCACCAGCAGCGCCCCGACCCCGCGCCGCGCCAGGTCCGCCGCCAGCACCAGGCCGGTCGGGCCCGCGCCCACGATCAGGACATCCGTCGTCACCGCACCCGCAGCAGCCATCACCGTCTCCTTAACGTCGTTAAGTCCGCCGTTCACCGAGCATGGGCTTAACGGCGTTAAACTGTCAAGCGTGGCTGAGCAGAGGAACCCGAAAGAGCAGAAGAAGGCCAAGCCGGAGAAGGCCAAGCTCGACAAGGCGTACGTGGCCGACACCGCGCTCGACCTGCTGAACGACGTGGGTCTGGAGGGCCTGACGCTGCGCGCCATCGCCAAGGAGCTGAACGTGCAGGCGCCCGCCCTGTACTGGCACTTCAAGAACAAGCAGGCGCTGCTCGACGAGATGGCGACGGTGATGTTCCGGCGGATGACCGGCGCCGGCCGGGCGGGCGCCGGGGAGGTCGCGTACGAGCCCTCCGGCAGCTGGCAGGAGTGGCTGATGCGGGGCAACCGGCAGCTGCGCGCCACGCTGCTGCGCTACCGCGACGGCGCGAAGGTCTTCAGCGGATCGCGGTTCACCGGGACCGACCACGGGCCCGAGATGGAGGCGAACCTGAGGTTCCTCGTGGCCGCCGGATTCGAGCCGGACCAGGCCGCGTGGGCGAGCTCCACCGCGTACATGTACACGCTCGGCTTCGTCACGGAGGAGCAGGGCATGCGGCCCTACGCCGAAGGGGAACCGCCGGCCGTCGATGTCGCCGAGCGGGCCCGGACGCTGGCCGACTACCCGCTCGCCGCCGCCGCGGGCGGTCAGCTGTTCGCGGCGTACGACGAGCGGTTCGAGGAGGGGCTGCGGCTGATCGTGGCGGGGATCGAGGTGCGCTACGGGGTGAGTTGAGGCTGGGGCCGGCGGTTCAGCACCCGGCGCAGCAGCGGCGTCGCCCACTCCTCGACGTAACGGTTCAGCAGCCAGGCCAGCGTCAGCATCACGCCGATCGTCGCCCCGAACGTGACCCACGACGGCAGGCCGGCGTGCCGGTGCAGGGCCTCGATCGCCACCCAGCCCAAGTGCTCGTGCACCAGATAGAACGGGTACGTCAGCGCGCCCGCGACGGTCAGCCAGCGCCAGTTCGCCCACGCCGTCCAGCCGAGCGCGATCGCCGCCACCGCCGCGAAGCCCACGGTGACGACCGCGATGATGCCGACCGAGGTGCGGTACGAGAAGAAGTCCGGGTTCGGGGTGTGCCACAGCCGGTCGACGGCGAAGTGCTGCCCGATCAGCCAGCTGACCGCGACGATGCCCCAGGCCGTCACGTCGCGCCGGTCGCGGTGCACCAGGTACAGGCCGATGCCGCCGATGAAGAACGGGGCGTACTCCGGCATCAGCGCCAGGGTCAGCAGGGGTTCGCCGGTGGCCTCCGCGAGCGCCGCGGCCAGCGTCCACACCGCGCAGAACAGCACGACGCGGTGCCGGGTCGCGCCCGGCAGGACGACGCACAGGGCGAACAGCGCGTAGAAGCGGAGCTCCGCCCACAGGGTCCAGCACACGCCCAGCACCCGGTCCGCGCCCAGGGGCTGCTGGAGCATCGTGAGGTTCACCAGGGCGTCGCTGGGCGAGACCGTCCGATACACCACCACGGGCAGCGCGAAGACCGCGGTGACCAGCACGATCGCCACCCAGTACGACGGCAGCAGGCGGGACGCGCGGGAGGCGAAGAAGGAGCGCAGGGGCCTGCCCCAGCCGCTCATGCAGATCACGAAGCCGCTGATGACGAAGAAGATCTGCACCCCGAGACAGCCGTACGCGAACCAGCCGTGCAGGGACGGGAACTGGACGCGCGGCGAGGTGCCCCAGGCGTGGGACACCTCGCCGTCGCGCCCGCCGTAGTGGTACGCCGCCACCATCAGCGCGGCGATCAGCCGCAGCCCGTCGAGGGCGTACAGGCGCGGTGCGGCGCGCCTGGCCCGTGGGGGCGGGGCGGCCGCCGACCCGGGTGCGGCCTCGGGGAGCGCGGTCGTGTCGGTGACGGTCATCCGAGTGCGGCCCGTTTGAAGGAGCGGGCCCGTCGCGCGACTCTGCGCACCGCCGCGTTGCGCGGGATGAACGCGAGCTGCGTCGGGATCGCGCCGGGCAGGCCGAGGGAGGTCAGCCGACGGCGCTTGAAGTACCGCCAGGTGTGATCGTTCAGCCGGGTCGAGAGGAAACGCTCGGCCGCGGGCCGCAGCTCCGGGTAGATCTTGGCCTGCATCGCGAAGCCGACCGCCCGCAGGAGATCGGTCAACTCGGCCACGGACAGGGGCTGTTCCTGCGAGGCGACGCCCGGCCGGTCCGTCAGTTCGGGCAGCAGTGCGTCGACGATCGTGACGGGGACCCGGTTGCTGTTCTGGTACGGGGCGAGGCGGTCCAGCAGTATGGACGTGCCGACCCGGGCCACCGGGATCCCGTACAGCGCCGACGCGGTGAGCAGTGCCGTGGAGAAGCAGCCGACGACCAGCGCCGGGCGCATCCGCTGGTACAGCACCTCGGCGAGGACCGGTGTGGTCAGGACGGTCAGCTCGATGCCGAGTCGCTCGGCCTCCTTCTCCAGCGTGCGCGACCAGCGGGCCGGTGCCGTAGGGTGCGGCTTGAACACGATGTGCCGGTGCCCGAGTTCGGACGCCCCGCGCATCATCCGTACGTGCAGGTCCTCTTCCTCCTCGGCCGAGAGGATGTCGAGGGCGGAGAGGTACTGGCCGAGCAGGAGCGCCGGTTCACCTTCTACGTGCGGCAACTCGCCCGCCGTGTCGCCTAGTTCGGCGAGCACCTTGACGAAGGCCTCCGTCGGGACGATCTCGGGCTCGACGTCGAACTCCGTGAGCAGCAGCGGCTTCAGGCCCGGCACGAGGTCGAGGTGGAGCAGACGCCGTACGCGCGTGCCGACCAGCGGGTCGATCTTGTTCCGGGTCGGTCCGTAGCTCATCAGGCCGTCCGCGTACACGTCGACCGGCGCGCCCGTGAAGATCTGCGCGACCGCCATCGCCGGGTTCACCTGGATGGACTCCACGGCCAGCTCGACCTCGTCGTCCCCGAGGCTCCAGAGCAGCCGCAAGTGCCGCTCCCACAAGGGGAGATCGTCCGAGCGCGGTGTCCAGCCGCCCGGGTGGAACGGGGAGATCGCCTCGTTCCAGGACAGGACGTCGTCGAAGCGGCCGCGCAGCAGCTCGAAGCCGGGCATCTCGTCGACGGCCGGGGTGGTCTCGGGCGTCGCCGCGTTGTTGGCGACCAGCAGGATCGTGCGGTCCGCCGGGGCGAAGCGGTCGGTGTCCAGTGCGGCCGCGAGCGTCGCGGTGCCGTACAGGGTCGAGGCGAGGAGAATGCGCGTCGTCATGCGGCGGCCTCCGCGCTCACCGGGCGGCGGCGCAGCCGGCGCAGCCGGGTGGCGCGCTCGACGTCCATCGAGTCGAGCGCCTCGTCGAGCACCTGTTGGGGCATGCGCTTGAGCGCCGCCGCGCTGAGGGACTTCAATTTGCGCGCCACGGCCGGTTCGAACCTTTCGATGGATCCCAAGTGATGGGAAATGATGGCGCAGTACGTGCGCACGGCTTTCGGGAGAAGCTGATCCGCGTCCCGGTCCTCGGCTGTTTCCCGTACGACCTGGTCGAATGCGCGAATGAAATCGAGCTGGCGTACGTCGCCGATCTGGGTGAGCGAGGACGCGACACCGCGCCGATAGAAGACGCCCAACAGACTCACCGCGGCGAAGGATTTGGCCTCGCGGTGCAGCCGCCAGATCCACGGCCGGTCCTCCGCCGTGCGCAGCCCGTCGGTGAAGTGCAGCAGCCCCTCGTCGGCGAGACGCCGGTGGTACATGCCGGCCCACGCGTACGCGTAGTCGACGGACGTCGAGCGGTCCGCCGGCAGGATCGCCCGCCGCGGATCGAGGACGACACCGCGCAGCCCGTGCGGCACCCGGTGGATCGTGCGGGCCCGGGCCGTGCACTGCACATGGTCCGCGCGGACGAAGTCGCAGCCCAGCCCCTCCATGGCGGCCAGGAGCCGCGGGTAGTAGCCCGGCGCGAGCCAGTCGTCGCCGTCCAGGAACGTGAGGTACTCGCCGCGCGCCGCGTCCAGGCCGGTGTTGCGGGCCGTGGCGAGTCCCCCGTTCTGTTCGTGTCGCACGACGACCGCGCCGGGCAGCTCGCGCTCGGCGCGCGCGAGAATGTCCGGTGTCCCGTCCTTGGAACAGTCGTCGACGAGAATGAATTCGAAGTCGTCACGTGCGTTCGCACGGAGACTTCTCAGAGTGTCGGGCGCGTATTGCTGCACGTTGTAGAACGGCACGATGACGGAGAGCTTGACCACGTCGGTGACGTTAGGCGGCGGCCCGGCATTCGTCTTGACCGGCGGCTTGATGTCAGGTGAACGACGTGTGGCGGGACCGTGAACCGGCCCCTCCGAAAGGCAATTCCCGGGCTGATTCGCCATTCGTCGGCATGCTGTTAACCGTTTGTTGCACTCCGGTTGGGCCGCGGCTCTCCATGCCTTCCTAACTTCTTCGACGTGCCAGCAAGTACAGCCGAGCAACGGCGGATCGCCGTACTCGCAGACTCCGACACCCGATGGAAATGGGGCGCGCTCACCGCGGCCCGCATCGCCTCCGACAACGTCGCGCTCGACGGATTCCTGCTGCGCGGCCGTGCCACCCCCACCGCCCGCCAGCTCACCGAGGTCGGCGTGAGCGCCGACTCGCTCCGCGAGGTCACCGCGGTCGAGTTCCTGCGGGAGATGGAGCGCTCCGGCCGGCAGGAGTCCGGATCGTACGACGTGGTCGTCCTCGCCCTCGTCGGCGGCGCCGTCCAGGCCGTACTGCACGGACTCGCCCACGCCTGGCAGGGGCGGGCCGAGCGCCCCGTCGTCGTCACCGGCTACGTCGGCGTCGTCTACGAGAAGCTCGCCGACGGGCTGCTGCTGCGCCACGGCGCGGACGTGGTGCTCGCCAACTCGGCCTACGACGCGGAGCGGTTCCGCGCCGTGTACGAGGGCGTGGGCGCCGACGCCTCGGCGGTCACCGAGTGCGCGCTGCCGTTCCTCGGCGGCGCCGCCTACCAGGACGTGCACGACCCGTACACGGTGGTCTTCGCCGCGCAGCCGTCCGTGCCGGACACCCCGGCCGACCGGATGTACCTCCTGGAGCGACTGGTGCGGCACGCCCGCTCGCACCCGGAGCGCGAGGTCCTCCTGAAGCTGCGCAGCAAGCCCGGCGAGCACACCACGCACATCGAGGAAGTGCCCTACCAAAAGCTCGTCCAGCGGCTGGATCCGCCGCCCAACTTCCGTCTCGTGTACGGGAACATGGGCGAGGTCCTCGACCGTACGGACCTGCTCGTCACGGTCAGCTCCACGGCCGCGCTGGAGGCACTGCACCGGCGCATCCCCACTGCGCTGCTCACCGACCTCGGGGTGCGCGAGGCGCTCGGCAACCACCACTTCACCGGCTCCGGCTGCCTGCTCTCCTGGGACCGGCTGGACGCCGGGGAGCTGCCCGCGCCGGACCCCGCGTGGGTGGCCCGGCAGGGCGTCGCCGCCGACGGGTCGTACGAGAGCGCCTTCGACGGGGCCCGCGCCAGGGTCGCCGCGCTGCTCGGCCGGGACCGCCCGGCCCTCGCCCCTTACTACAGCCGCACCACCGCCCCCGGCTATCTGCCGCGCATCCTGGCCCGCCACCACCTGGCGCCCGACGGCAGCCCGCTGCCCGGGGCGCCCGCCGCCGACCGGGAGCCCGGCGCCGTCCGGCAGATCGTCCGGCGGGCCGCCCGTGGCGCCTACCGGCACGGCGTGCAGCGCGTCGCCCCCGTGATCCGGCGGATGGGGGAGCTGTGACCCCGCGCGCCGGCCGATCCCCCGAACTCCCCGAGCTCCCCGAACTCCGCGAAGGAGAACCCCACATGACCGACCCGGAAGCGGGACAGGCGGCCCCGGTCCGCCGCGTCCTCGCCGTGATCCCCGCCCGCGGCGGCTCCAAGGGAGTACCGGCCAAGAACCTCGCCCCGGTCGGCGGCGTGCCCCTGGTGGTCCGCGCCGTGCGCGAGTGCCTCGCCACCCGGCAGGTGACGGACGTGGTGGTCTCCACCGACGACGCGGCCATCGCGGCCGCCGCGCGGGAAGCCGGCGCGGAGGTCGTCACCCGGCCCGCCGCGATCGCCGGCGACAAGGCCACCTCCGAGGCCGCCGTGCTGCACGCCATGGACGCGCACGAGGCGCTGCAGGGCGCTGCCGTGGACGTGGTGCTGCTCGTGCAGTGCACCAGCCCCTTCATCGTCCGCGAGGACATCGACGGGGTGGTCGCCGCAGTCGTCGAGGGCGGGGCCGACAGCGCCCTGACTGTCGCCCCCTTCCACGGCTTCGTGTGGCGGGACGGATGGGACGCTGTCGATGAGCCGCGGGCGATCGCCGGCGAACGGGCCGCGTCCGTGGGCGGCACCGGCACCCTCCTCACCGAGGCGCCCGCGACCGGCGGCGGCTACGGCGTCAACCACGACAAGTCCTTCCGGCCCCGCCGCCAGGACCGCCCCCAGGACCTCCTGGAGACCGGCGCCGTCTACGCGATGGAGGCCACCGGCTTCCGCCGCCACGAGCACCGCTTCTTCGGCCGTACGGAACTCGTCCGCACCGACCCCGCGCGGGTCCTGGAGATCGACGACCCGCACGACCTGGCCCGCGCCCGCGCGCTGGCCCCCCTCTTCGACCAGCGCGCCCTCCCCACCCGGGAGGACATCGACGCGGTCGTCCTCGACTTCGACGGCACCCAGACCGACGACAAGGTGCTGATCGACTCCGACGGACGGGAGTTCGTCACCGTGCACCGCGGTGACGGCCTCGGCATCGCGGCCCTCCGCAGGAGCGGCCTGTCGATGCTGATCCTGTCCACGGAACAGAACCCGGTGGTCGCCGCCCGGGCCCGGAAGCTCAAGATCCCGGTCCTGCACGGCATCGACCGCAAGGACCTCGCACTGAAGCAGTGGTGCGAGGAGCAGGGCATCGCGCCGGAGCGCGTGCTCTACGTCGGCAACGACGTCAACGACCTCCCGTGCTTCGCCGTCGCCGGCTGGCCCGTGGCGGTCGCGAGCGCCCATGACGTCGTACGCGGCGCCGCACGCGCGGTCACCACCGTCCCCGGTGGCGACGGCGCGATCCGAGAGATCGCCAGCTGGATCCTCGGCCCTTCTCTCGACTCCCTCGACAAGTAAGGAACGTATTCCCCATGTCTGCCCAGTCCGCCCAGTCCTCGCCCTTCGGTCTCAACTCCCGCCTCCGCACCTTCGGTTCGCGCACCGCGGGCCCCGGTCAGCCCGTCTACATCACCGGTGAGATCGGCATCAACCACAACGGTGACCTGGAGAACGCGTTCAAGCTGATCGACGTCGCCGCCGAGGCCGGCTGCGACGCCGTCAAGTTCCAGAAGCGCACCCCCGAGATCTGCACCCCGCGCGACCAGTGGGACATCGAGCGGGACACCCCCTGGGGCCGGATGACGTACATCGACTACCGCCACCGCGTCGAGTTCGGCGAGGACGAGTACCGCGAGATCGACGAGCACTGCAAGAAGCGCGGCATCGACTGGTTCGCCTCCCCGTGGGACACCGAGGCCGTCGCCTTCCTGGAGAAGTTCGACGTCCCCGCCCACAAGGTCGCCTCCGCCTCGCTCACCGACGACGAGCTGCTGCGCGCCCTGCGCGCCACCGGTCGCACCGTCATCCTCTCCACCGGCATGTCGACGCCGAAGCAGATCCGCCACGCGGTCGAGGTGCTCGGCTCGGACAACATCCTGATGTGCCACGCCACGTCGACCTACCCGGCGCAGGCCGAGGAGCTCAACCTCCGCGTCATCAACACCCTCCAGGCCGAGTACCCGAACGTCCCGATCGGCTACTCCGGCCACGAGACCGGCCTGCAGACCACGCTCGCCGCGGTCGCCCTCGGCGCCACGTTCGTCGAGCGCCACATCACCCTCGACCGCGCCATGTGGGGCTCCGACCAGGCCGCCTCGGTGGAGCCGCAGGGCCTGCAGCGCCTGGTCCGTGACATCCGCACCATCGAGCAGTCCCTCGGTGACGGCGTCAAGAAGGTCTACGAGTCCGAGCTCGGCCCGATGAAGAAGCTGCGCCGGGTCGCGGGCGTCGTCGCCGAGTCGGAGATCGCCGTCGCGGCCGGCGAGCCGGTCGGCGTCTGATCATCAACTCCCCGGCGGTCCGGCGCGGTCGAGCGCGCCGGACCGCCACGGCGTCCCCGGGGAGGGCCGCATGTCTGGCAATGGCAGTACGTTGTGCTTCGTCGAGAGCCCGGTACAGCTCCTCAACGTCCTGGAGTGGGCGCACCACGACCAGGTCACCGCGACCGTCGTGGTGCTCTCGCCCACCGACCCGATGACCCGCGGCCAGCTGCGCCGCATGGCCGAACTCGCCCGCGGGGAAGGCCACTCGGTGCGCTGGGAGGAGGCGCGCGGCGGCGCGGGAGCCCCCTTCCAGACCGTCGGCGGTCTCGCAGGCGCGCTGCGCGGCGCCGACCGGATAGTGATCGGCGACCCGTTCTCCCGCTACGTGCAACTACTGCTGATGATCACCCGCGCCCGCGACCTGGTCGTCGTGGACGACGGCACGGCCACGATGGAGTTCATCTCCCAACTGGCCCGCGGCGAGAAGCTCGTGCGCTGGCACCGGCGCGGCGGCCGCCCCGGCCCCCGCGACCTGGTCTTCGGCCCCGTCTCCGCCGCCGCCCGCCGAAGACTCACCCCGCGCCCCGGCCGGCGCACCGTGTCCGTGTTCACGTCCATGCCGGTGGACGAGGTGCCCGACGGGGTGACGGTGACGGCGAACGACTACGCCTGGACCCGCGCCCGCTTCGGCCCGCCCCGCCTGACGCGCGGCGCCGACCTGGTCGGGACGTCCCTGGTGGAGACCGGGGTCGTCGACCTCGACCGCTACCTGGAGGCGGTCCGCGAACTCGCCGCGGCCCACGGCGCCACCCGCTACTTCGCCCACCGCCGCGAGGCCGCCGACAAACTCCACCGGCTCGCCACCGAGACCGGTCTGGAGGTCGTCCGCCCCGACCTGCCGCTCGAACTCATCGCCCGCCGCGGCCCCATAGGCCGTACGATCCTCAGCTTCCCCTCGACGGTCGTGCACACCCTGCCGATCGCCCTGGAGGGCACGGGGGTGAAGGTCGCGGTCTGCGAGATCGACCCCGCCTGGCTCAGCCAGGGAGTCTCGGACCACGCGCAGGGATTTCTCGCGGGGATCGCCGGGTCGGCGCGGGGGGTGCGGACCGTGTGAGTTCCGGGCGCGGTCGGCGGGCGGTCGCGTCGCGGTCCGGGGACCTTCGCCGGGCGGCCTGGGCCGACGCCTGTCCCGCCCAGGCGAAATCCGCTGGCCCTCCCTCGACCGCGCCCCCTACCCTGCCCTGCATGAGCAGCCCCGAGTCCGACAGACTCCGGCCACCGGTAGCCGTCCGGTGGCCTTCTTCCGCGCGGCGTTGAGACGGTCCCGTCTCCGCTGACGCCTGCCATCGCCCGGACTGCCGTACCGCGACCTCTCTCCTTCTCGCACGGTCACGGAGTCCGCTGTGCCCTTCCCGCTGTACCTGCTCGCCCTTGCCGTCTTCGCGCAAGGAACCTCCGAGTTCATGCTGTCCGGCCTCGTCCCGGACCTCGCCCATGACCTGGGCGTCTCCGTCCCCGCCGCCGGATCCCTCACCTCCGCGTTCGCCGTCGGCATGATCGTCGGCGCGCCCCTCGCCGCGGTGCTCGCCGCGCGGTGGTCGCGGCGCGCGGCCCTCTCCTGCTTCCTCGCGGTGTTCCTGCTGGCCCATGTGGCGGGAGCCCTGACCGGCAGCTACGGCGTCCTGCTCGGCACCCGCTGCGCGGCCGCGCTCGCCAACGCCGGGTTCCTCGCGGTGGCCCTCACCACCGCCGCGTCCCTGGTCGCCCCCGACGCCAAGGGGCGGGCCACCTCGGTCCTGCTCGGCGGCACCACCCTGGCCTGCGTCGCCGGTGTGCCCGGCGGGGCCTGGCTCGGCCAACTCCTCGGGTGGCGGGCCGCTTTCTGGGCGGTCGCGGCGCTCTGCCTGCCCGCGCTGGCGGCGGTGGCGCGCTGGGTGCCCGCACAGGCGCCGACCGGCGCGCGACCGGACGTGCGCGCGGAGCTCCGGGCCCTGCGCGGCCCCCGGCTGCGCACCGTCCTGCTCCTCGGCGCCCTGGTGAACGCGGCGACCTTCTGCACGTTCACCTACCTCGCGCCCCTCGCCACCGAGGTGACCGGCATCGGCGCGGACCGGGTGCCCGCGCTCCTCGCCCTGTTCGGGCTCGGGGCGTTCGCCGGTGTGAGCGCGGCCGGGCGGCTCGCGGACACCCGGCCGGTGCCCCTGCTCGCCGGCGGCGGGGCGGCCCTGCTGCTGGGCTGGGTCCTGCTGGCGCTGACGGCGGGCAGCCCGGGGGCCGCCCTCGCCCTCGCCTTCGTCCAGGGCGCCCTGGCCTTCGCCGTCGGCTCGACCCTGATCGCACGGGCCCTGTACGCGGCGAGCGGCGCGCCCGCCCTCGCGGGCGGACTCGCCACGGCCGCCCTCAACGTCGGCGCCGCCCTCGGCCCCTGGGCCGGCGGCCGGGCGATCGGGGCGGGACTCGGGTACCGGGCCGTGCCCCTGGTGAGTGCGGGGCTCGTGGCGCTCGCCTGCGCGGTGGCGGCCGGCGTCGCGGTCCGCGCCCCGCGCCGCGGCCCCGTCTCCCGCTGACGCCCCACCGGCACCAGCCGTGACGCAGCGGCGGCCGGTGCCGGAACCCGCAGGTCGAAAGAGTTGTCTTACCCCCTCCGCGCGATCGACATGCGCACCAGCGCCAGATTTCTTACGTCAATCTGGCTGAACTTTTGTTGATCGAGGGTTAGTTGGCCCGTGCATCGCCCTACCCTTCAGAGGGTGAACCAGTTGATGTCCCGAGAGTCCGAGGCCGACCGGCCGGGGGAAGCCGTCCCCGGCGACGCGCTCCCCGGTGTCCTGCCCGAAGCGCTCCGTGCGGAACTCGTCGCCTTCCGACGCGACTTGCACATGCACCCCGAGCTGGGCAATCAGGAGTTCCGTACCACCGTCGCACTCAAGACCCGCCTGGAGAAGGCCGGGCTCGCGCCGCGCGTGCTCGGGATCGGTACCGGCCTCATCTGTGACATCGGTACCGAGACGGGCGAGTGGACCGGCGGGCCCGGCATGCTCGCGCTGCGCGCCGACATCGACGCGCTGCCCATCCCGGACACCAAGGCCGGCTGCGCGTACCGGTCCACCGTCCCGGACCGCGCGCACGCCTGCGGCCACGACGTGCACACCACGGTCGTGCTCGGCGCGGGCCTCGTCCTCGCCGAGCTGCACCGGCAGGGCCGGCTCCCGCGCCCCGTGCGGCTGATCTTCCAGCCCGCCGAGGAAGTGCTGCCCGGCGGCGCCCCCGACGCGATCGAGTGCGGCGTCCTCGACGGCGTACGCAAGATCGTCGGCGTGCACTGCGACCCGAAGGTGGACGCCGGGCGGATCGGACTGCGGCACGGCGCCATCACCTCCGCCTGCGACCGCCTGGAGGTCGCCCTCGACGGGCCCGGCGGCCACACCGCCCGCCCGCACCTGACCACCGACCTCGTCACGGCCGCCGCCAAGGTCGCCACCGAGGTCCCGGCGCTGGTCGCCCGCCGGATCGACGCCCGCTCCGGGCTCGCCGTCACCTGGGGCCGCATCGAGGCGGGCCACGCGTGCAACGTGATCCCCCAGCACGCCGAGCTCTCCGGCACCGTCCGCTGCCTGGACCTCGACGCGTGGCGGCAGGCGCCCGACCTGGTGCACGGCGCCATCCAGGAGATCGCCGAGCTGTACCGGGCCAAGCCCGTCGTGAACTACATCCGCGGCGTGCCGCCCGTCGTCAACGACCCCGCGGTCACCGACCTCCTCCGGGACGCGATGATCTCCCGGCTCGGCCCCGACGCCGTCGAGGACACCCAGCAGAGCCTGGGCGGCGAGGACTTCTCCTGGTACCTGGAGCACGTGCCCGGCGCGATGGCGCGCCTGGGCGTGAAGACCCCGGGGGACCGCACGTCGCGCGATCTGCACCAGGGCGACTTCGACGCGGACGAGTCGGCGATCCGGGTGGGCGTGGAGCTCTTCACGGCCACCGCGCTGCTGGACGCGGTCGAGGTCGTGCCGGGCGACTGACCGGTCGGTGCCGCGTCAGCCCCGGTGACCCGTTCGGTCCCCTTCGCCGGAGTGGTTCACCGGGGCGTAACCGACCAGCGGCACGAATCGGTAACGGCAGGCACCAAGGGCGTTCCTCGGCGTGTCTACGCGCGTTATCGTGCGCCGAACTGAGCGCCGTACAGGGCGTGTTGGACGAAGGGGAACTTCCTGATGCGTCGAATATCGCGGGTCACGCGTATCGCCGTCGCCGTCACCGGCCTGGCGCTCGCCGCCACCGCCTGCGGCGGCACCAGCAGTGAGAGCGACAAGGGGGGTTCGTCCGGCAAGGGCGACCTGGGTCTGGCCATCGCGTACGACGTCGGCGGCAAGGGTGACCAGTCGTTCAACGACTCCGCCTACGAGGGCCTGCAGAAGGCCCAGAAGGAGTTCGGCTACAAGACGGCCGACCAGGAGCCGAAGGACGGCGAGTCCGACGACGACAAGGCCCAGCGCCTGGTCCAGCTGGCGAAGGCCGGCTACAACCCGGTGATCGGCATCGGCTACGCCTACGGCCCGGCGATGGAGAAGGCGGCGAAGAAGTACCCGAAGACCACCTTCGGCATCGTGGACTCGGTCGTCGCGGGCAAGAACGTCACCTCCCTCGTCTTCGCCGAGAACGAGTCGTCGTACCTCGCCGGTGTCGCCGCCGCCAAGGCCACCAAGAGCAACCACGTCGGTTTCGTCGGCGGTGTCGACAACGAACTGATCAACAAGTTCCAGGCCGGCTTCGAGCAGGGCGTCAAGGACACCAAGAAGGGCGTCGAGGTCGAGGTCCAGTACCTCGACGAGGACCCGGCCAAGGGCTTCGCCAGCCCCGACCTCGGCGAGGCCGCCGCGGACAAGCAGCTGGAGGACGGCGCCGACGTGATCTACCACGCGGCCGGTCTCTCCGGGCAGGGCGTCATCAAGGCGGTCGCCGAGCAGAAGAAGTGGGTCATCGGCGTCGACTCCGACCAGTACAAGCAGGCGTCGCTGGCCAAGTACAAGAAGTACATCCTCACCTCCGCGCTCAAGGAGGTCGGCGGCGCCGTCTACGCGCTGGCCAAGTCGGTCAAGGACGACAAGCCGCTGACCGGCACGCAGACCTTCGACCTCAAGGTCGACGGCGTCGGCGCCGCCGAGTCCAACCCCGAGTTCACCAAGATCGACGGCCTGGCCGACGCGGTCGCCAAGGCCAAGCAGGGCATCGTCGACGGCTCGATCAAGGTGGCGACGAAGCCGTAGCGACCGACGGGCGTCGCACGGACGCGCAGTCGCCGCACCGTCGGGGACGTCATACGTACAACGCCAAGGGCGGGCACGGAACCTCTCCGGGCCCGCCCGTTGTTGCGTTCGGGAAGGGCGCCCGAGCGTGTGTCAAAGGTCCTGCATCGCCCCGATAACGAGATGGACAGAAGGGGTTTTATGTTTTGTCTACGCGCGTTACTCTGCGGCGAACTCAGCGTCGGACCCCTCCGTTTCGGCGCTTGTACGAAGGAGCACTTCCCCATGCGCCGGGTTTCCCGCATAGCGGTCGCAGGCACCGCCACCGCCTCTCTCGCCCTCGCACTCGCCGCCTGTGGCGGGACCTCGTCGGACAAGCAGTCCGACGGCGGCAAGGACAAGGGCCTCGCCATCGCCTACGACGTCGGCGGCAAGGGCGACCAGTCCTTCAACGACGCCGCCTACGAGGGCCTGCAGAAGGCCAAGTCCGAGTTCGGCTACGAGGTCGCGGACCAGGAGCCGAAGGACGGCGAGTCCGACGACGACAAGACCCAGCGCCTGGTGCAGCTGGCGAAGGCCGGCTACAACCCGGTCGTCGGCATCGGCTACGCCTACGCGCCCGCCGTGAAGGAAGCCGCGGCCAAGTACCCGGACACCACCTTCGGCATCGTCGACGACGCGACGGTCGACGCCAAGAACGTCGCGGACCTGGTCTTCCAGGAGAACGAGGTCTCCTACCTCGCCGGCGTCACCGCCGCCCTGAAGACCAAGACCGACCACGTCGGCTTCGTCGGCGGTGTGGACAACGCGCTGATCAACAAGTTCCGCGCCGGCTTCGAGCAGGGCGTCAAGGACACCAAGAAGAACGTCAAGGTCGACGTCCAGTTCCTCGACGAGGACCCGGCCAAGGGCTTCGCCTCGCCGGACCTGGGCAAGGCCGCCGCCGAGAAGCAGCTGGAGGACGGCGCCGACGTCGTCTACCACGCCGCCGGCCTCTCCGGCCAGGGCGTCATCGAGGCCGCCGCCACCGCGAAGAAGTACGCGATCGGTGTCGACTCCGACCAGTACAGCCAGAAGCCGCTGGCGAAGTACAAGCAGGCGATCATCACCTCCGCCACCAAGGGCGTCGCCGAGTCGATCTTCAAGCTGGCCAAGTCGGTCAAGGACGGCAAGCCGGAGACCGGTGTCATCACCGGCAACCTGAAGTCCGGCGAGGTCTCGCTCGCCGACTCCAACCCGGAGTTCAAGAACGACAGCAAGCTCCAGGCCGCGCTGAAGAAGGCCGAGGCGGGGATCGTGGACGGCACCATCAAGGTCGCCGCCAAGTAGGACCGCGAGCCGTGACGCCGTAGAGGCGACGGAGACGCCCGGACCGCGCGTGCGACGCGGTCCGGGCCGACCGGTCGGGAACCGGGTGCGGGGACGTTTTTCCCACCGAGGGACGCTTCTTCCCCGTAACACGTCCGTGGGATCCTGCTGGGACTCGAACTCACTTCTCGCACATCGCTGTTGGGGCGCTACGCGTGTAGGCGGCCCCCCTTCCCAGGAGAGTGCGCCATCGCCACGTCAAGCTCCCCGCCGACCGCCGTCGCCGTAGAACTCACAGGCATCACCAAGCGGTTCCCGGGCGTCGTCGCCAACCACGACATCTGCCTCACCGTCCGCAAGGGCACCGTGCACGCCCTGGTCGGCGAGAACGGGGCAGGCAAGTCCACGCTGATGAAGATCCTCTACGGCATGCAGAAGCCGGACGAGGGCACCATCACCATCCACGGGGAGCAGGTCTCCTACTCCTCGCCCGCCGACGCGATCGCCCGCGGCATCGGCATGGTCCACCAGCACTTCATGCTCGCGGACAACCTCACGGTCCTGGAGAACGTCGTCCTCGGCAGCGAGAAGCTGTACGGGATCGGCGGCAGGGCCCGCCGCAAGATCCTCGAGATATCCGAGCGGTACGGGCTCGGTGTCCGCCCGGACGTGCTGGTCGAGGACCTCGGTGTCGCCGACCGCCAGCGGGTGGAGATCCTCAAGGTCCTGTACCGCGGCGCCACCACCCTGATCCTGGACGAGCCGACCGCCGTGCTCGTCCCGCAGGAGGTCGACGCGCTCTTCGACAACCTGCGGGGACTCAAGGCCGAGGGCCTGGCCGTCATCTTCATCTCGCACAAGCTCGGCGAGGTCCTGTCCGTCGCCGACGAGATCACCGTCATCCGGCGCGGCACCACCGTCGGCACCGCCGTACCCGCGGAGACGACCTCGAAGCAGCTGGCCGAGCTGATGGTCGGCAGCGAACTGCCGACGCCCGAGACCGCCGAGTCCACGGTCACCGACCGTCCGGTGATCGAGGTCGAGGACCTGCGGCTCGCCGCCCCCGGGGGCGGCAAGCCGCTCCTCGACGGCATCACCTTCACCATCCACGCCGGTGAGGTCCTGGGCCTCGCGGGCGTCGAGGGCAACGGCCAGACCGAGCTGATCGAGGCCCTGATCGGCCTGGAGCACGCGGACAGCGGCGCGATCAGGATGCTCGGCGAGGACATCACCGGCCTCGCGACCCGCAGACGCCGCGAGGGCGGCGTCGGCTACATCCCCGAGGACCGCCACCGCCACGGCCTGCTCCTCGACGCCCCGCTGTGGGAGAACCGCATCCTCGGCCACGTCACCGAGAAGCCGAACAGCAGGGGCTTCTGGCTCGACCCGAAGGCCGCGCAGGCCGACACCGAGCGGATCGTCAAGGAGTACGACGTCCGCACCCCCGGCATCGACGTCACCGCCGCGTCCCTGTCCGGCGGCAACCAGCAGAAGCTGATCGTCGGCCGCGAGATGTCGCACAGCCCGAAGTTCCTGATCGCCGCCCACCCCACCCGCGGTGTGGACGTCGGCGCGCAGGCGCAGATCTGGGACCAGATCCGCGAGGCCCGCCGCGAGGGCCTGGCCGTGCTGCTCATCTCGGCCGACCTCGACGAGCTGATCGGACTCTCCGACACCCTCCGGGTCATCTACGACGGCCGCCTGGTCGCCGACGCCGACCCGGCCGCCATCACCCCGGAAGAGCTGGGATCCGCCATGACCGGTGCCGCCTCGGGCCACCTGGAGCACACGGAAGACGGTGCCTGACCATGAACATCCTCAAGCGCTGGGATTCCGAGCGGGTCCTTCTCGCGGCGGCCGGACCGGTCATCGCCCTGGTCGTGGCCTTCGGACTGACCTCGATCGTGCTGCTCGCCTCCGGCGAGAACCCGGTCGAGCCGTTCTCCATCATGTTCGAGCAGGCGACGTTCTCCGACGTCCAGGTGCTGATCATCAATGACGCGGCCGGCCTCTACATCGGCGCGCTCGCGGTCGCCGTCGGCTTCCGCATGAACCTCTTCAACATCGGTGTCGAGGGCCAGTACCGGCTCGCCGCCTGCGTCGCCGCGATCGTCGGCGCGCACATCGCGTTCCCGGCCTTCCTCCAGATCCCGATCCTCATCCTCTCGGCCGCCCTGGCCGGTGCGATCTGGTCCGGCATCGCCGGTCTGCTCAAGGTGACCCGCGGCGTCAGCGAGGTCGTCTCCACGATCATGCTCAACTCGATCGCGGCGTCGGTCATCTCGTACCTGACCCTGGAGGACGCCTTCGGCGTCGCCGTCGGCAACAACCGCACCACCGGCGAGATGGACAAGGCCGGCTGGTTCCCCGGCATCGACATGGGCGACCAGGTGGGCACGATCTACGGCTTCGTGGTCGTCGCCGTCGTCCTCGGCGTCGTCTACTGGGTGATGCTCAACCGCACCCGCTTCGGCTTCGACCTGCGCGCCTCCGGCGCCTCCGAGACCGCGGCCGCCGCGTCCGGTGTCTCCGCCAAGAAGATGGTGCTCACCGCGATGCTCCTGTCCGGCGCCATCGCCGGCATGGCGGGTCTGCCGACCCTGCTCGGCTCCACGCACACCTTCTCCGACTCCTTCCCGGCCTCGCTCGGCTTCAACGCCATCACGGTGGCGCTGCTCGGCCGCAACAGCCCGGCGGGCATGGCGCTCGCCTCGCTCCTGCTGTCCTGGCTCTTCAACGCGGCCGACCCGCTCGACCTCCAGGGCTACAGCTCCGAGATCGCCACGATCATGCAGGGCCTGATCGTGATCGCCGTGGTCGTCTCCTACGAGTCCGTGCGCGTCTGGGGCACCCGCCGCCAGCAGCAGCGCGTCGGCGCCGAACTCGCCGCGGGCCACGTCCTCGGCACCACCGACCCCACCGAGAAGAAGCAGGAGGTGGCCGCCTGATGAGTACGGCTCCCGTTCTCGACAAGCCGGCCGCCGCCCCCGCGGCCCGGCGCAAGCTCAGCCTCCCCGTCCTGCTCCTGGCCGTCGCCGGACTGCTCTGTCTGGTCTCCGCGGTCCGCCTGATCACCGACGCGAACGGCCTGACCTCGGTCAGCCAGATGTCCACCGCCCTGCGGCTCGCCGTCCCGATCGGCCTGGCCGGTCTCGGCGGCCTGTGGGCCGAGCGGGCCGGCGTGGTCAACATCGGCCTCGAGGGCATGCTGATCCTCGGCACCTGGTTCGGTGCCTGGGCCGGTTACCAGTGGGGCCCCTGGGTCGGGGTGCTCGCGGCCCTGATCGGCGGCGCGATCGGCGGCCTGGTGCACGCCGTCTGCACCGTCACCTTCAACGTCAACCACATCGTCTCCGGCGTGGCCATCAACATCCTGGCCCTGGGCGCCACGCGCTACCTCTCCGTCCTGATGTACGACGGCATGGAGGGCGCCACCTCCCGCCAGTCCCCGGCGGTCCCGAACCTCGGCGAGTTCACCGTCCCCGGCCTCGCGGACGCGCTCTCCGACCTCAACAAGCAGGGCTACTTCCTGATCTCCGACATCGCCGGACTGCTCGGCGGCGTCATGACGGGCGTGTCCTGGCTGACCCTGATCGCGGTCGTGCTCGTGCCGTTCTCGTGGTGGGTGCTGTGGCGCACCAGCTTCGGTCTGCGGCTGCGCTCCTGCGGCGAGAACCCGGTCGCGGCCGAGTCCCTCGGCGTCAACGTCTACAAGTACAAGTACATCGCCGTGATCATCTCGGGCGGTCTGGCCGGCCTCGGCGGTGCCTTCCTCTCGATGGTCTCCTCCAACTACTACCTGGAGGGCCAGACCGGCGGACGCGGCTACATCGGCCTCGCCGCGATGATCTTCGGCAACTGGATGCCGGGCGGACTCGCCCTGGGCGCCGGCCTGTTCGGGTACAGCGACACCCTCAAGGTCCGCGGCGGCACCGAGAACACCCACGCGCTGCTCCTGCTGGTCGCGATCCTCGCGCTGCTCGCCGTGGCCTGGCTGATCTGGAAGAAGAAGTACGTCGGCGGCGTCGTCACGCTCGCCGTCTCCGTCCTCCTCTTCTTCTGGTACGCCTCCACCGACTCGGTCCCGAGCCAGGTCGCCACGGCCATGCCGTACGTGCTGACGATGATCGTCCTCGCCCTCTCGGCCCAGCGCCTGCGCATGCCGAAGGCGGACGGGCAGCCGTACCGGAAGGGGCAGGGCACGTGACCGACGCCGACTGGGAGGGCCTGCGCGCGGCCGCGCGCGAGGCCATGTCCCGTGCGTACGCCCCCTATTCGGGCTTCCCGGTCGGGGCCGCGGCCCTCGTCGACGACGGCCGTACCGTCACCGGCTGCAATGTCGAGAACGCCTCGTACGGACTCGGCCTGTGCGCCGAGTGCGGCCTGGTCTCGCAGCTGCAGGCCGGCGGCGGCGGCCGCCTGACCCACTTCACGTGCGTGGACGGCAAGGGCGAGATCCTGATGCCGTGCGGGCGGTGCCGTCAGCTCCTGTACGAGTTCGGGGGCCGGGAACTGCTCCTGGAGACGCCGTCGGGGGTGCGGACGCTGGGGGAGATGCTGCCCGACGCGTTCGGGCCGGAGCATGTGAACTGACCTGTTCCGCAGATGACTCGAGGGCCGTTCCTCCCCGGGGAGGAACGGCCCTCGGCCGTGTCGGACCGGTGGCCGCCGCCGGATCACCCGGACGCCTTCACGTCCGGCATCTATGCGCGTAGAGTCAACGGGCGCACGCAAGCCGGAGCTGGAAGGAATGCCATGGACGTCATCTCCGTCATCCGTACGAAGCGGGACCGGGGCCGTCTCACCGACGCGCAGATCGACTGGGTCGTCGACGCGTACACCCGCGGCGAGGTCGCCGACGAGCAGATGTCGGCGCTGGCCATGGCGATCTTCCTGAACGGGATGGACCGCGCGGAGATCGCCCGGTGGACGGCCGCGATGATCAACTCCGGTGAGCGGATGGACTTCTCGGTGCTGGCCCGGCCCGCCGCCGACAAGCACTCCACGGGCGGCGTCGGCGACAAGATCACGCTGCCGCTCGCCCCGCTCGTCGCGGCCTGCGGCGCCGCGGTGCCACAGCTGTCGGGCCGGGGCCTCGGCCACACCGGCGGCACGCTCGACAAGCTGGAGTCGATCCCGGGCTGGCGCGCGAGCATCTCCAACGACGAGATGATGCGCACGCTGGAGGACGTCGGCGCGGTCATCTGCGCGCCCGGCAGCGGTCTCGCCCCCGCCGACAAGAAGCTCTACGCGCTGCGCGACGTCACGGCCACCGTCGACTGCATCCCGCTGATCGCCTCCTCGATCATGTCGAAGAAGATCGCGGAGGGGACGGGTTCCCTGGTCCTGGACGTGAAGGTGGGCACCGGTGCCTTCATGCGGGAGCTGGACCAGGCGCGTGAACTCGCCCGCACGATGGTGGGGTTGGGCGCGGACCACGGACTGCCGACCGTCGCGCTGGTGACGGACATGAACACCCCGCTGGGCCTGACGGCGGGCAATGCGCTCGAGGTCCGGGAATCCGTCGAGGTGCTGGCGGGCGGCGGCCCCGCCGACGTCGTCGAGCTGACCCTCGCCCTGGCCCGCGAGATGCTCGACGCGGCGGGCCTGCACCACGCCGACCCCGCGAAGGCCCTCGCCGACGGCTCGGCGATGGACGCGTGGCGCCGGATGATCGCGGCGCAGGGCGGCGATCCGGACGCGGCGCTGCCCACGGCCCGCGAGACGCACGCCGTCACGGCGCCGGAGTCCGGGGTGCTGACCCGCCTCGACGCGATGGGCGTCGGCCTCGCCGCCTGGCGCCTGGGCGCGGGCCGCTCCCGCAAGGAGGACCCGGTGCAGGCCGCCGCCGGCGTCGAACTGCACGCCAAGCCCGGCGACTCGGTCTTCGCGGGCCAGACCCTGATGACGTTGCACACGGACACGCCCGAGCGGTTCGACTACGCGCTGGAGGCGCTGACCGGCGCCTACGACATCGCGCCTGCCGGCACGGACTTCACGGCGGGCCCGATCGTGCTGGAACGTATCGCCTGACCTGGCATTTCCTCGTTCGGGTGAAGGGGATCGGTGGACTGCCACCGGTCCCGTTCGGCATGCTGGACCCGGTGACGAGCGAGAGGATCACCGCCATGAGCGCACTCGCCGTCGGGCCCGGGCCGTCCGCCGGCTCGGACTGGGACGCGACCGTCCGCCTCTGGGAGGAGACGGACGCCCCCGAGGGCTGCAAGGTGGAGATCATCGCGGGGATCGTCACCTTGGCACCGCCGCCTTCCGAAGAGCACAACGACGCCGCTGAACTGGTCACCGAGATTCTCTGGCCAGCAGGTCCCAAGGACTGTGGGACCTACCAGACGCTGGGTCTGGTCGCGGCCGACGCCGGGTGAAGAAGGCGCACGGCTACGCGAAGGCGGGCGTGCCCCTCTCCCTGCTGCTGGAGCCCTGGCACTCAGGGCGCCCGACGGCGACCCTCTACGGGGAGCCCGCCAACGGCACCAACCGAGTGCTCGCTTCCGTGGAGTACGGCGAGGAGCTGACGCTGCCCGCGCCCTTCGACGTCACCCTCGACACGAACGTGCTCCCCCTCCGGGACTGACGTCACCCGAGCAACGCCGCCACGACCACCAGCACCGGCACCGAAGCCATCGTCGACAGCAGGATCGACTCCCGGGCCAGGCGCTCGCCCACCCGGTACCGGCTCGCGTACGTGAACAGGTTCTGGGCCGCGGGGAGGGCCGAGGTCACCACGACGTCCAGCAGCCGGGCCCCGGTCAGGCCGAAGACGTACGACGCCAGCGCCCAGGCCGCCACCGGCTGGCCCACCGCCTTCAGGGCCGTCGACAGCAGCACCGGCACCCGGTCGGCACCGCGTCCGCCGGGCCAGGAACTCCCGCACAGGGAGATGCCGAACGCGATCAGGATCGCCGGCACCGACATGTTCCCGATCAGTTCCAGGGGATCGAAGACGGGGGACGGGACGGTCCAGCCCGTCGCCGACACCAGCACCCCGGAGAGCGCGCCGATCGCGATCGGATTGCGGAACGGGGTCAGCAGCCGCTGCGGCCACGTCTGCCGGGTCCCGGACGCCTCCGCCAGATCGAGGATCGTCAGCGCGACCGGCGTCACGACGATCTGCTGGAACAGCAGCACCGGCGCCACCAGCGAGGCATCGCCGAGGACGTACACCGCGATCGGGATGCCGAGGTTCCCCGCGTTCACGTACGAGGAGCACAGCGCGCCGATCGTGGTGCGGCCGACTCCCCAGCGGCGCACGACGGCCACCGTCACGAAGACGCCCGCCATGGCCACCGTGGACAGCGCGGTGACCAGCAGGCTCGGCGACAGGATCAGGGACAGGTCGGCCTTGGCGAGCATCGTGAACAGGAGCGCGGGGGTGGCCACATGGAAGGCCAGCTTGGTGAGCACCTCGCGGCCGCCGTCGCCGAGGTAGCCGCGGCGGCCGATGACGTAGCCGACCGCGATGACGATCGCGATGACCGCGAACCCGTTGAGTACCCCCTGCACGTACTCCAGCCTCGGCCGGGACCGAACCGCAGGTCAACCTTGATCGTTATCAACGTGATCGAGCACACGCCCCGCATCCGGACGGCACCGATGAGTTCCCGTCGGCCGCCCGGTCCCCCTCTACGTGGCTGCTTCCTCGTCTCCTCCTGTCGTGATGGTCGCCGGGCCGATCCGCCCCGGCGACGCACCCCAGTGGTGCGACCGCGTCCGCGCCGCCGCCGAGGCCCACGGGCCGCCCGGCGGAGCGACCGTGATCTGTGATGTCGCCGGGGTCACGACCACCGATCTCGCCACCGTCGACGCGCTCGCCCGGATGCAGCTCGCGGCCCGCCGGGCCGGGGGCCGGATCCGGCTGCGCGATCCGTCCCCGAAGCTCGCCCTGCTCATCCAGCTCGCCGGACTGGCCGGTGCGCTGGGCGCGGACGACTCAGGCGTCGAGGTGGTCCGGGACGCCGAACAGCGGGAACCACCGCTTCGTGTCCAGGAAGCAGTGGAAGCCCGCGATCCGCCCCTCTGAGATCTCCAGGACCTGGATCGCCCAGGGCGTGAACCCGCCGTTGTCCGGGTCCGGCTTGTAGTGGGCGAACGCCGGCGTCCCGTTCGACACCACCGGCAGGAGCCGGGAGTCCGCACATGACGCGCCCATCGTCGTCATGAATCCGGTGATGTCCGGCGTGCCCCGCAGCCACAGGTCGAACGGCGGCATCGTCATGACGGCGTCCTCGGCGAGCAGCTCGGTCAGCGCCTTCATGTCATAGCCCTCGAAGGCCGCGACATAGCGCTCCAGGAGCTTCTGCTGCTCCTCGTCGAGGGGGTCCGCCGTCGCCGAGTCGGCGGGCGGCGCGTCCGCGAGCGTCGCCCGGGCCCGCTGCAGCGCGCTGTTCACCGACGCCACCGACGTGCCGAGCAGCTCGGCGACCTCACTGGCCTTCCACGCGAGGACCTCACGGAGGATCAGCACCGCCCGCTGCTTGGCGGGCAGCTGCTGCAGGGCGGCGACGAAGGCCAGGCGCACCGACTCCCGCGCCACCGCCGCCTCCGCCGGGTCATGGAGCGTCGGCAGTACGCGGGCGTCCGGCATCGGCTCCAGCCACACATGGTCGGGGCGCGGGTTCAACGCGGCTTGGGCGAGCGGGGCCGCGGCCGTCAGGTCCATCGGACGGGCCCGCTTGTTCCCCGCGGTCAGCAGGTCCAGGCACACGTTCGTCGCGATGCGGTAGAGCCAGGAGCGCAGGCTGGAGCGGCCCTCGAACTTGTCGAAGCTGCGCCAGGCCCGCACCATCGTGTCCTGCACGGCGTCCTCGGCCTCGAACGCCGAGCCCAGCATCCGATAGCAGTACCCGGTCAGCTCGACCCGGTGTTTCTCCAGGTCTTCGAGTCCGGCCTTCGTCGCAGTGTCGCTCATGGTCCAACGCCCCCATCGCCGCTGTGAGTCCCAGCACTTCGCAAGCTACCGCAGCCCACTGACAACGGCCCCCGGACCAGGGAAAACCGCAGGTCCAGGGGCCGATGTGGAAACGAACGGGACGGGTGTGCCGATATCAGTGCTGTCGCTGTCGCTGTCGCTGTCGCTGTCAGCTGTCAGCTGTCAGCTGTCAGCTGTCAGTGCGCGGCGACCGCCGTCGCGGCCGTCCGGTGCCGCTGCGCGCGGGCCGCGTAGGTGCCCCACACCGTCAGCGAGACCACGCCGAACACGGCGACGAGACCGAGGCCGACCGTGCCGCCCCAGCCCGCCGCGTGGAAGGCCACGGCGCCGACCGCCGAGCCGACGCTCGACCCGATGTAGTAGGCGGACTGGTACAGCGCGGACGCCTGCGCCCGGCCGTGCGTGGCGGTGTGGCTGACCGACGAGGAGGCCGTCGCGTGCCCCGCGAAGAAGCCCGCCGTGATCAGCACGAGGCCGAGCAGGACGACGAGGATGTTCGGGACGAGCGCGAGCAGCAGGCCCGCGGCCGTCGTGCCGGCGCCCAGGTAGAGCGTGCCCCGCCGGCCGAGCCGCGCGACCAGCTTGCCGGCCGCCGCCGACGAGACCGTACCGACGAGGTACACCAGGAAGATCGAGCCGACGATGCCCTGCGGCAGGGAGAACGGCGCCGCGGTGAGCCGGTAGCCGATCACCGTGTAGACCGCGCCGAACACCATCATGAACAGCGCGCCGATCAGGTACAGGCGGCGCAGCAGCGGATTGGCGAGGTGGCTGCCGACCGTGCGGGCCAGGGCCCGGGGCCGCAGCGAGCCCGGCGTGAAGTGGCGCGGCGCCGGCAGCAGCAGCCGGAAGGCGAGGGCGCAGACGACGGCGAGCACGCCGATCGTGCCGACGGCCGCCCGCCAGCCCCACTCCTGCGCGATCCAGCCGCCGATGACCCGGCCGCTCATGCCGCCGATCGAGTTGCCCGCGACGAACAGGCCGATCGCCGTGACCAGCGCCTTCGGCCGCACTTCCTCCGCCAGGTACGCCATCGCGGAGGCGGGCAGACCGGCGAGGGCCGCGCCCTGCAGGACGCGCAGCGCGATCAGGACACCGAGGTTCGGCGCGAAGGGGACGAGCAGACCGACCGTGACGGCCACGGTCAGCGAGGCGGTCATCACCGTGCGCCGCCCGAACCGCTCGGACAGGGCGCTCAGCGGCAGCACGCACAGCGCGAGCGCGCCGGTCGCCCCGGAGACCGTCCAGCTCGCCGCGCTCGCGCTCGCGCCGAAGCCGGCGGAGACGAGGGGGAGCAGGGCCTGCGTCGAGTAGAGGAGGGCGAAGGTGGCGACACCGGCGAGGAACAGGGCGAAGCTCATACGGCGGTAACCGGGCCCGCCCGGGCTCATGCGCGTATCGGCCACGTCGTCGACGGAACGGGGGACGGCGACCGCGTCGGTGGAGGCGGCCGCCCGGCTACTGGCAGGCATACGAAGAACGTAGGACTCCATGATTCATGCGTCCAATGCATGAACGCCCCATAATCGTTCCCATGGAGCATCAGCACAGGTCACGCTCGCCACTGGTGCGGAACAGTGACACACAAGACAGGCCGAGCGACGAGATCGTGCGGCTGCTCGCCCCACGGCTCGCCTACTTCGCCGGGGTCGCCCGCACCGAGCACGTCACCCGCGCCGCCCAGGAGATGTCGGTGCCGCAGTCGACGCTGTCGCGCGCCATGGTCCGGCTCGAACACGACCTGGGCGTCGACCTGTTCGCCCGCCACGGCCGCACCGTCTCCCTCACCCCCGCGGGCCGCACCTTCCTCGCCTCGGTGGAGCGGGCGCTCGGCGAGGTGGAGAAGGCCGCCGAGTCCGTACGCGCCGACGCCGACCCGGAGTCCGGCAAGGTCGCCTTCGGCTTTCTGCACACCATGGGCACGGAGACCGTCCCCGGCCTGATCCGCGCCTTCCGCGCCGACCACCCCCGCATCCGCTTCAGCCTCGTCCAGAACTACGGCGAGGCGATGCTGGAGCGGCTGCGCGCCGGCGAGCTCGACCTGTGCCTCACCTCGCCCGTGCCGGACGCGCCCGACCTGGTGGCCCGGCGCCTCGACGAGCAGCGGCTCCGGCTGGTCGTCCCCGAGGACCACCGGCTGGCGTCCCGCAAGCGGATCCGGCTCGCCGAGGCGGCCGACGAGGTCTTCGTGACGCTCGAACCCGGCTACGGGCTGCGCCGCATCGCCGACGACCTGTGCGCGGAGGCGGGCTTCACGCCCCGGATCGCCTTCGAGGGCGAGGAGGCGGAGACGCTGCGCGGCCTCGTCGCGGCGGGCCTCGGCGTCGCCCTGCTGCCGCCACCGGCCGTGCCGCGCCCGGGAGTCGTGGAGCTGACGGTCACCGGACAGCGCGCCGTCCGCGAGATCGGCGTGGCCTGGCTGGACGGACACCCGGACACCCCTCCCGTGGCGGCGTTCAAGAAGTTCCTGCTGTCGCGGCGCGGGCGACTGCTGCCGGAGCACGCGGGGCTGTGACCCCCCGGCCTACCGGAGCGACTGTCCGAACCCCGACGCCAGCGGCATCCGCAGACCGATCGGCGGCGGCGCCGCGAGGGCGTCCTGCAGTGGGCGCGAGAACGGGCGGCCGAACAGCGTGCCCAGCATGAAGTCGACGGCCAGCGCGGTGACTTCGGCGCGGTGCTGCGACAGGCGGTGCCCGTCGGAGTGCACCTCGAAGCGGCACACGTCGCGGTTCGCCTTCTTCGCGCGCCCGGCGAGCCGGAACGACAACTCCGGGTCGGTGCGCCGGTCGTCGGTGCCGTGCACGAGCAGCACCCGTCGCCCCGCGAGCTGTTTCACCGGTTCGGGGGGCGAGGCGACGTCGTCCTCGGGCAGCCAAGGGGCAAGGGCGAGAACGGAGTTGACGGCCGTGTGGCCGGCCGCGTGCAGTGCCGCGCGGCCGCCCATGTCGATCCCGGCGAGACAGATCGGCACGTCGCCGTAGCGGCGCACCACCTCGTCCGCGGCCCACTCGGCGTCCCGCGCCGCCTCGGCCTGGGCCCCGTTCCATCCGCGGTAGCGGTAGTGCACGACATGCGTGACCAGGCCCTCGTCCCGGCCCGCCCGCGCGAGGCCGCGGGCGAGCGGCCGCAGGGCCACGGCCGCGAGCGGCGAGGGTCTGCGCACGGACGTCTCCTCGCCCGCGGGCAGCAGCAGCACCACGCCACCGACCGCCCCGGGCACGGGCCCGACCGCCTTGCCGAGCCTGGCCTCACGGGCCGGCGTCGCTTCCTGCTGCATGACAGAACAGTGTCAGAAGCGCTGGTGTACGCCACCCGTCCGCAGGGTCACCGTTGCGTATCGACAGATCACTTCCGGGCGAGATCTACGCGCGTAGGAGTTAGAGTGCCGAAATGACGAGCCAGACCACCGCGCACCCCGACAGCCCCCAGGCTCCGACCGCGGACCAGATCCGCCGCGCGCCCAAGGTGCTCCTGCACGACCACCTCGACGGCGGCCTGCGCCCCGGCACCGTCGTCGACCTGGCCCGCGAGCAGGGCTACGACAACCTGCCGGAGACCGACGCCGACAAGCTCGGCCTCTGGTTCCGCGAAGCGGCCGACTCCGGTTCCCTGGAGCGGTACTTGGAGACGTTCGCCCACACCTGCGCCGTCATGCAGACCAAGGAGGCCCTCTTCCGGGTCGCCGCCGAGTGCGCCGAGGACCTCGCCGAGGACGGCGTCGTCTACGCCGAGATCCGCTACGCGCCCGAGCAGCACCTGGAGCGGGGCCTCACTCTCGAAGAGGTCGTCGAGGCGGTCAACGACGGCTTCCGCGAGGGCGAGCGCCGCGCGAAGGAGAACGGCCACCGCATCCGCGTGGGCGCCCTCCTCACGGCGATGCGGCACGCCGCCCGCGCCCTGGAGATCGCCGAACTCGCCAACCGCTACCGGGACCTCGGCGTCGTCGGCTTCGACATCGCGGGCGCCGAGGCGGGCTTCCCGCCCACCCGCCACCTCGACGCGTTCGAGTACCTCAAGCGCGAGAACAACCACTTCACGATCCACGCCGGCGAGGCCTTCGGGCTCCCCTCCATCTGGCAGGCCCTGCAGTGGTGCGGCGCCGACCGCCTCGGCCACGGCGTGCGCATCATCGACGACATCCAGGTCGCCGACGACGGCACCGTGAAGCTCGGCCGCCTCGCGAGCTACGTGCGCGACAAGCGCATCCCGCTGGAGATGTGCCCGACCTCCAACCTGCAGACGGGAGCGGCCAGTTCGTACGCCGAGCACCCCATCGGGCTGCTGCGCAAGCTGCGGTTCAGGGTCACCGTCAACACGGACAACCGCCTCATGTCCGGTACGTCGATGAGCCGCGAGTTCGAGCACCTGGCCGACGCGTTCGGCTACACGCTGACGGACTTCGAGTGGTTCACCGTGAACGCGCTGAAGTCGGCCTTCGTCCCGTTCGACGAGCGCCTGGCGATGATCAACGACGTCGTCAAGCCGCGCTATGCCGAGCTGCGCTCCGAGTGGCTCTTCCGTTAGAGGCTGCGGTCAACATGGGGTTGACGGTGATCGGAGGATCGCCGTCCGGCCTCCATCGGGGCCGCCATGCCCTTCTGACCTGCGGTTCAGTCCTCCGGGCCGAGGCCGGTCCGGACGGGGTGGGCGAGGGTCGGCAGTAACTCCTGAGGGATGCGGCGTGTTTGCCGGGCACGGAACCGCATCCCCCAGGAACAAGGAACAAAGGACCCCATGAAGCAGTCTGCTGCCAAGACCCTCGGTGTTGCCGCTCTCGGTGTCGCCTTCGCCGCCGCCGGTGCCGGTGCCGCGAACGCCGCCCCGGCCGTGCCGGACGCCGCGGGAGCCCTCGGCTCCGTGACCTCGGGCCTGCCCGTCGAGCAGGCGGCGAGCGCGCTGCCCGCCGGCGGCCCCGAGGCCGTGAGCGCCGCGCAGAACGCTCTGGGCAGCGGCCTGACCGCCGCCAAGCCCGTCGTCGAGAAGGCCACCGACGGTGGTGACCCGGTCTCCGGGCTGCTCGGCGGCCTGCCCACCCAGGGCCTGCCCGTCGGCGGCGGCCTGCCGGCCCTCGGCTGACCCCGAGCACGACGAAGGGGCGCACCCGCGATTCGCGGGTGCGCCCCTTTTTCCGTACCGGCTTCCGGGTCTTTTGTACCGGCGCCCGGGTCACCAGGCCTGGCGGGCCTTGTTCTCACTCGGGAACAGCACCCACAGCGCGATGTAGAGCAGGAACTGCGGGCCGGGCAGCAGGCACGACAGCAGGAAGATCACGCGCATCGTGGTCGCGGAGGTGCCGAAGCGCCGTGCCAGCGCTGCGCACACTCCGCCGATCATCCGTCCGTCGGTGGGGCGGGTAAGGGCGGTCATGGTGGGCTCCTTCGCGAACCTTCGCCGTGTGGTGCTTACGTATTCGAAGGTACGGCCGCACAGCGGGCGAAGCGTCAGCTCACGGGGCGATGCCGACCCTGGTAATCGTCGGGGTAGGACCCTGAGACGGCTCCTGCCGGGGGAGGGGGGCGGCCTCGGCCCTGCGGCGGAGCCGGGCCCGCAGCGCGGGCACCACGGCGAGATGGGCGAAGGCCACGCCCACGGTGTTCAGCAGCAGCGAGTCGACGTCCACGACCTGCCCGGGCACCCCGGTCTGCAGCAGTTCGATGCCGAGCGAGATCAGCGCGCCCGCCGCGACCGTGCGCAGCAGCGAACCGCACACGGACACGTCCAGGCGGCCGCCCGCGAGGGGCAGCAGCACACCGAGCGGGGCGAGCAGGACCAGCCCCTCGCCGATGCGCGCGGCGCCCTCCTGCCAGCCGAGCGCCAGGTCGGCCCGGATACCGGCCAGGGGATGCAGGTTCGGCGCACTGACCCAGGGCACGTCGAGGGGACGCAGGGTGACCCACGCGACGAGGAAGAGGTGCACGGCGAGGAGAACGAGCCCTGCCGTACGGAAGCGGATGGCGGCCCCGTGGCCGCCCGAGCTGTGGCGCTGCACGACCCCCTAGACGCCGGTGGCGGGACGATCGGTTCCGGGGGGCCGACGATGACGTGGGTCACGCCGTCGGCGCCGGCTAGCTCACCGTCTCGGCGGGGGCGGGCGCGATACCGGGCCGGGCCTTGACCGCGTCCGAGCACTCGTAGCTGCGCAGCGGATCGTCGCCGGGGCCGCCGAGCACCACGTGCCCGCCGTCGTCCGCCGCGACCTTGCTGTTCGCGAACGTGCAGACCACCTGCGCCAAGGCGTACGGGGACAGGTCGTCCGGCGGGGTGTTCAGGCGCAGCGCGTCGACCGGGTCGCCCTTGAGCGGGCCCGAGACCTTCGTGCCGCGGCCGACGTCCGTGCTGTATCCGGCTTCCTTCTCCTCCGCGGTGAGCGGCTTGGCCAGCTGCCCGAGGAGCTCCTGGGCGACGCCGACCCGGTCGGAGTTCTGGTCGCGCTCCAGGGTGACGGTCCGGTCGACCGTCACCAGCTGCGACGTGCAGACGAGGAAGACCTGCACGGCGAACTCGCCTGCCGCGCGCGCCGCCACGTCGTTCGAGCCGGACAGGGAGCAGCCCACCCGCGTGGGCGCGGGCCCGAAGTCGGTGGGCACCTCCGTGGAACGGATCCCGCAGCCGGTCAGCAGCACGGCCGCGAGTCCGAGCAGTACCGACAGCCTTGTACGAGGCCTCACTTGACGACACCGCCTTCCTGGGGGTCCTCGGGGTCCTTGGCCTCGTCGTCGGCGTTCCGGGTCAGCGGCGAGGCGTCGACCGGCAGCCGCAGGGTGAACACGGCGCCGCCCTCGGGGGAGTTGGCGGCGGTGATCTCGCCGCCGTGCACATGCGCGTTCTCCAGGGCGATGGACAGCCCCAGGCCGCTGCCCTCCGACCGCGGCCGCGAGGCGCTGGCCTTGTAGAACCGGTCGAAGACGTGCGGCAGGACGTCCTCGGGGATGCCGGGCCCGTGGTCGCGTACGGCGATGACCAGCTCCTCGCCCTCCGTCCGCACCGAGACCCGCACCGGGGAACCGCCGTGCTTGAGGGCGTTGCCGATCAGGTTGGCGAGGATCACGTCGAGGCGGCGCGGGTCGAGACGCACCATGTTGCCGCGCTCGGCGTCGAGCTCGACGGCGTCCAGCCAGGCGCGGGCGTCGATGCACGCGGTGATCTGGTCGGCGATGTCGACCGTGTCGACGACGAGCCGGGCGGTGCCCGCGTCGAAGCGGGTGACCTCCATGAGGTTCTCCACTAGGTCGTTCAGCCGCCGGGTCTCGCTGACCACGAGCCGGACCGCGGGCTCGATCATGGGGTCGACCGACCCGGTCTCGGCGTCGAGTTCCTCCTCCAGCACCTCGGTGACCGCGGTGATCGCGGTCAGCGGCGTACGGAGTTCGTGCGACATGTCGGCGACGAACCGGCGCGAGGCCTCGTCGCGCGCACTCATGTCGGCGACCTGCTTCTCCAGGTTCTCGGCGGTCTTGTTGAACGTCCGCGACAGCTCGGCCAGCTCGTCGGTGCCGGAGACCCGCAGCCGGGTGTCGAGCTTGCCCTCGCCGAGCCGGCGGGCGGCCACGCCGAGCCGGTGCACCGGCTTGAGCACGGTCGTCGCGGCGGCCTGCGCGAGCAGCGCCGAGCCGATCAGTGCCAGCCCGGTGGCGATGCCCAGCGACCAGGCCAGCGAGTTGAGGTCCTTGGCCTCCGGCTCCAGCGACTTCAGCATGTAGCCGGTCGGCCCGCCGTCCACCTTCGCGCCGCCCACCAGGAACGGTGTGTCGTCCTGCGTGGTGCGCTGCCAGTACAGGTGGTACGGGTGCTTGTTGTTGTCGTTGACCGGCTGCTTCCGGTTCACCGCGTCCTGCAGCGACCGCGGTACGTCGGCGACCGTGAAGGCGTCGAGATCGGAATTGCCCACGACCTTGCGGCCGTTCTCGTCCGTGCCGATGAGCAGCACGCTGAAGTGCTGGCTGCTGTCGGCCATCAGGTTCGCCGCGTGCTGGAGCTCGCCCTGCGTGGGGTGCTCGGGCAGTACGGCCGCCCGGTTCTGCATCTCCTGCTGGAAGTCGCTGAGGGTCGAGTCCTGGGTCCGGGTCAGCACGGCCTCGCGGTTGAGCCAGTACGCGATCCCGGACGCGGACACCGCGGCCGTCAGGGCGACGAGCGCGAACACCACGACGAGACGCAGCCGCAGGCTGGTGAAGCGCAGGCCCGCCAGTATCGCCTTCTTGGCCGCGGCCCAGCCACGGAGCTTGTCGTGCGGTTTGGTCACTGAGGAGAGTCCAGCCGGTAGCCCACGCCGCGCACGGTACGGATCAGCGTCGGTGACGACGGCACGTCCTCCACCTTCGCGCGCAGCCGCTGTACGCAGGCGTCGACGAGCCGCGAGTCACCGAGGTAGTCGTGCTCCCACACCAGGCGCAGCAGCTGCTGCCGGGACAGGGCCTGTCCGGGCCGGCGGCTCAGCTCCAGGAGCAACCGCAGCTCGGTGGGCGTCAGTTGGAGGTCCTCGCCGTTCTTGGTGACGGTCATCGCGGCGCGGTCGATGACCAGGGAGCCGAACGACGCCGCGTCGTTGGCCTCGCGCTCGCCGCGGCGCAGCACGGCACGGATCCGGGCGTCGAGGACCCGGCCCTGCACCGGCTTGACCACGTAGTCGTCGGCGCCGGACTCCAGCCCCACGACCACGTCGATGTCGTCGCTGCGCGCGGTGAGCAGGATGATCGGCAGCTGGTCCGTGCGCCGGATGCGGCGGCACACCTCGAACCCGTCGATGCCGGGCAGCATCACATCGAGGACGATCAGATCCGGCCGTTGCTCGCGCAGCAGCTTCAGACCGTCCTCGCCGGTGGCAGCGGTGGCCACCCGGTGACCCTGGCGCGTCAGAGACAGCTCCAGTGCCGTGCGGATGGCGTCGTCGTCCTCGATCAGCAACAGGGAAGGCACAAGCGCCATTCTGGCCCATCAGAGGCCTTTAGTTCGACCGCCGGAGCGCTCCCACACGCGACCCGCACAGCCGAAGCCGCTGTGACAGGCCTGTGACAGTCGACGGACACCGTCATGAAGTCCCCCGGGCAAGCTTTTGGACATCGCAAGGAACGACCACACGGAACACCGGACTCCACGACGGGGGGCGCGAGATGAACACGCTGCACAGCACCACCTCAAGCGCAGTTGTCACGCGTCTGCACGACGTCGTCACGGTCCGGTCCGAGAAGTCCGGTGCCGTGAGCGGGCGGGGGTGCGCTCGCGGCACCGGGCGTCAGCACGCCGCGTACATGACGGTGGTTGACGCGCACCAGGCGGCGCCCGAGGGTGCCGCTCACGGGGGAACCGCGTACAGGGAGGAATCGGGGGAGCAGCGTAAGTCCCTGTCGGAGGCCGAGTTCACGGCCTACGTCCAGGAACGCCGCGCCTCCCTGTACGCGACCGCCTACCACCTGACCGGTGACCGGTTCGAGGCCGAGGACCTGCTGCAGAGCGCACTGTTCTCGACCTACCGCGCCTGGGACCGGATCAGCGACAAGGCGGCGGTCGGGGGCTATCTGCGCCGCACCATGACCAATCTGCACATCAGCGCGTGGCGCCGCCGCAAGCTGAACGAGTACCCGACCGAGGAGCTGCCGGAGACGGCCGGCGACACGGACGCGATGCGCGGCACGGAGCTGCGCGCGGTGCTCTGGCAGGCGCTTGCCCGCCTTCCCGAACTGCAGCGCACGATGCTCGTGCTCCGCTACTACGAGGGCCGTACGGACCCCGAGATCGCGGAGATCCTCGACATCAGCGTCGGCACGGTGAAGTCGAGCATCTGGCGGTCGCTGCGGCGACTGCGCGAGGACGAGGTCCTGAGCTTCGGCCGGGACCAGGAGGAGTGCTTCGGGGAGCTTGTCGCCTAGGCACTACGGAGGGGGAAACGGGGGGCCCTGCTCGGGGGAGCGGGGTGGTCACGGGGGAGCGGTAACCGGGGGGATCACGGGGGATCGCCGCGGGGGGGAACGAGCGGGACCAGGAGGCCGGGGGGTCTTTCTGGTCCCGCTTCGTCGTGTGCGCCTGCGCGCCGCCCCTTACGGCGTGGCCCGCGCCTTCACGCAGCGGCCCGCGGCGGCCGCGGCCAGGCGGCCCAGTGCCTCGTCCTTGCCGCACGGGTGCGCGCCGAGCGCCGCCTGGCGGGCCACGATGGCACGCTCCGCGCGCATCAGGCGCCAGCCGCGGCGCAGCAGGAACGGGACCGACTTGCGGCCCTCCCTCAGATCGCGGAGCAGCCGGCGGCGGAACGTCGTCGAGGGGCGGCCGCGCAGGCACAGCGCGTCGGCCAGCACGCCGAGCTCCCGGCAGCGCTCCACGATGTCCGCCGCGAAGATGCCCTCCGCGATGAACAGGGGCGTGCGCTCGATGTCGAGCGCCTCCTCGCCCACCCGTGCGCTGATGGAGATGTCGTAGACCGGGACGTTGGTACGCCCCTGCTCGCACAGCGCGACGATCGCGGCGCACGCCGCGTCCGCGTCCCAGGACACCGGTGAGTCCCAGTCGATGTCCGAACTCCCCGGCACCAGCGGCAGGGTCGGGTCGTCGGCCTCCTTGTAGAAGTCGTCGAGGCACAGCACGGGAAGCCCGGAGCGGGCGGCGAACGACGATTTCCCGGAGCCGGAGGGCCCTGTCAGCAGGACGACCCGGGTCGGTATCGGAGGATGCGAACTCACGAGAGACCAGTGTGCGGCATGGACGCCGCGACGCCGACCCCGCGTGGTGACGTTGTGGCGCGCACCACGTCAACTACGCTGTGTGGTTCTGTCGTTACCCGATCCGAAAGGCTCAGGCGCAAAGATCATGGCTCGACACGCAGCCCGCAAGAACCCGATGCCCGCGTCCGGGACCCGCCGCGCCCTGCTGCGCGCGGGCCTGACCGTGACCGCCGCCGGTGCGGCCGTCGCCGCGGGCGCCGTGACCGCGAGCGCCGCGCCGGCCGAAGGCGTGGACACGTCGGGTCCCGTCCAGACGCTGACCCAGGCGGTGAACGCCTCGACCACGTACGGGCTCGGCCCCGCCAAGGACCTGCAGCTCGACCCGCTGGCCGGGACCGGCGTCGACCCCCTCGACAACGTCGTGGGCACCCAGGTCGCGGACTTCAAGCCGGTGGACACCGGAATGGTCACCGACCCGCTGACGTCGGGGAGTTCACTGTCCGAGCTGCCGGTCGTCGGTCCCGCGACGGGCGTCCTGCCCGGCTGAACCGGCCGGCCGGTCGCCGGACGACGGCGCGGGGCGGGTCCGCAGCGGCACCTCGCGCACGGCCCACGCCGCGGCGAACGCCACCGCGCACAGTGCGGCCGTGCCCAGCGCGACCCCGTGCACCCCGTCGACGACGCTCGCCCGGAACACCGCGGGACGTGCGCCGTCCCGCACCCGCTGCGCGAACACCGACCCGAGCACCGCGACCCCGAGCGAGCCGCCGACCGTGCGCAGCAGCGTCTGGGTGCCGTTCGCCGCCCCGAGGTCCCGTGGCGCGGCGCTGTTCATGGTGAGCAGCATCGCGGGCTGCAGCAGGCATCCCAGGCCCGCGCCGAGCAGCAGGGTCAGGGCGGAGGCCGCCCACAGCGCCGTGTCCGTGCCGAGCAGGAGCAGGGCGAGCGCGCCCCCGGTCGCCAGCGCGCCGCCCACGATCGGATAGCGGCGGTAGCGCCCGCCCGCGCCGACCCGGCGGCCGATCGCCAGTTGGGCGGCCATCATGCCGAGCATCAGCGGGAGCAGCAGCAGCCCGCTCGCTGTCGCCGACATGCCGCGTGCGCGCTGCAGGTACTGCGGCAGGTAGCTGGCCGCCGCGAGCATGGCCGCCCCGGCCGTGAAGCTCAGGACCTGCGCGACCGTGAAGTTCCGGTCGCGGAACAGGCGGGGCGGGATCACCGGCTCGGCCGCGCGCCGCTCCACCCGCACGAATCCGGCGAGGGCCGCCGCCGAGACGAGCGCGAGGCCCAGGATCTGCGGTGACGTCCACGCGTACGTCGGGCCCGCCCAGCTCGCCAGCAGCGTCAGGCTGAGGGTCGCCGTGGTGAGCAGGGCCGCGCCCGCGAGGTCGGCGCGGGCGCGGATGCGTGCCGTACGGACCCGGACGCCGACGGCGATGATCGCGAGGGCGACGATGCCGACGGGGACGTTGACGTAGAAGGCCCAGCGCCAGTTCAGCTGGTCGGTGAGGAAGCCGCCGAGCAGCGGGCCGCCGATCATGGCGGCGGGCAGCAGGACGCCGATGAGCGACTGGGAGCGGCCGGCTTCCGCCGGGGTCAGCAGCGTCCCGAGGAGCGAGAGCGCGCCGACGAACAGGCCGCCAGCGCCGAGCCCCTGCACGGCCCGGAACGCGATCAACTGCCCCATGTCCTGGGCGAGTCCGCACAGGACGGAGCCGGCGAGGAAGACGGTGATGGAGGCGAGGTAGCTGCCCTTGCGGCCGTAGAGGTCGCCGATCTTTCCCCACAGCGGTGTGGCGACGGCGGTGGTCAGCAGGTACGCCGTCACCACCCACGACAGATGGGCGAGGCCGCCCAGGTCGTCGACGATCACGGGCAGCGCCGTGCCGATGATGGTCCCGTCGAGCGTGGCGAGCACGATGCCGAGCAGCAGGCCGAGGATCACCGGGCGGGACGGCGTCGCGGCGGCTCCCTCCTCGCCGGTCCCGGTGGTCTCCGTGTGCGTGATCATGGTTCCCCCTCGGGCGATGCGACGGTCCGTCAGGCGGCGTACGGGCGGACCGACTTCGCGTCCCGCAGGGCGTGGGCCCACCAGGTGAGCTGGTCGAGCATCGCCTTCGCCGCGGTGTCCACGGCCGGGTCGTCGACGCGGCCGTCCGCCGCGAAGGCGCCGTAGGCGTTGTGGAAGCTGACCGTGTTGCGGATGGTCGTGGCGTTCAACTCGGCCATCACGACGCGGAGTTGCTCGACCGCCCGCAGGCCGCCGGACAGGCCCCCGTACGACACGAACGCGATCGGCTTGCCGTGCCACTGCTCGTTGTGCCAGTCGATCGCGTTCTTCAGGGCCGCCGGGAAGCTGTGGTTGTACTCGGGCGTGACGAAGACGAACGCGTCGGCGGCCGCGAGGCGCGGGGTCACCCGGGACAGGGCCTCCTCGGTGCCGGGCGGCGGCGCCTGGCCGAAGGCCGGCAGGACGGTGGGCAGCGGCGTCTCGGTGAGGTCGACGACATCGGCGCGCAGATCGTCGCGCTGTCCGAGGAGGCCGGTGAGCCACCTGACGACCACGGGCGCGAAGCGGCCCTCGCGGGTGGAGCCGACGAGGACGGCGACGCGGAGCGGAGCGGTGCTGGACACGGTGAACCCCCTGATTGTGTACGGCGTATCCGTTGGCGTACAACGTACACATCAATGTGTACAGCGTCTACTGGGGATACGCTGTACACGACATCGAGCGAGAGGAGCCGGGCCGTGGCGGCACGGAAGGACGACGGCGGTACGGGCGAGAGCCGGCTGGTCGAGCCCTCCCTCTGGGAGCGCCTGGAGCGGCCCGCGCCCACCCGGCGTGCCTCGCTCACGCTGGAGGGCATCGCCGCGGCCGCCGTGGAGCTGGCCGACGAGGAGGGGGCGGGCGCCGTCACCATGCGGCGGCTCGCCACGAAGCTCGGGGTCGCGCCGATGGCCGCGTACCGGCACGTCTCGGGCAAGGGTGATCTGTGGGCGCTCATGTTCGACCGGGTCTCGGCCGAACTCGCGGTGCCGGACGAGGTGACCGAGTGGCGTGCGGTGCTGCGCTCCTTCGCCGTGCAGACCCGCGACCTGATGCTGCGGCACCCGTGGCTCGGACGGGCGCCGCTGCCGACGATCTCGCTCACCCCGGCCCGGATGGCGCTCGCCGAACGGCAGTTGAGGTCGCTGGCCGCCCATGACCTGGACGCCGACTCGATGATGGCCGCGTTCCGTGCGGTCAGCGCCTATGTGCACGGCTCGACGCAGGCCGAGATCGCGCTGCGCGAGTACAAGGAGGAGCAGGGCTGGAAGAGCGGCGACGAGACCCGGCAGGCACTCGCGCCGCAGATGAACTACCTGATGGGGACCGGCCGTTACCCCACCTACCGGAAGTACGGCCTCTCCGCGACGCGCAAGGACGATCCCGCCTGGGAGTTCGAGCTCGGCCTCGACTGCGTGCTCGACGGGATCGCGCAGCGCCTCGGCATCTGAGGACCCGGGAACGGGCGAGGCCCCGGCCCCTCCCGGACGGAGGAGGGGCCGGGGCCTCGGGCTCGGGCGGCCCTAGTACGAGGAGCCGGACGCGCCCAGCGAACCCGTCGGGTGCCAGACGGTCTTGGTCTCCAGGAACGTCGTCAGCCGGTCCGTGCCCGGGTCCGCGGTGAAGTCCTCCCCGGACCGGGGACGGCGCACCCGCTTCAGATTGTCGGCCGCGGCGATCTCCAGCTCCTTCGCGAGGTCCGCGTCGGCGCCGGTGAGATCGATGCCGTTCACGTCCTGGTGCGCGGCGAGCGACGGGGCGATCTCCGACGCCTTGCCGGACAGGATGTTGACCACGCCGCCGGGCAGGTCGGAGGTGGCGAGCACCTCGCCGAGCGACAGCGCGGGCAGCGGGGACTTCTCCGACGCGATCACGACGACCGTGTTGCCGCTCGCGATGACCGGGGCGATCACCGAGACGAGGCCCAGGAACGACGACTCCTGCGGCGCGACGACGGCGACGACACCCGTCGGCTCGGGCGTGGAGAGGTTGAAGAACGGCCCGGCGACCGGGTTCGCCCCGCCCACGACCTGGCCGATCTTGTCGGTCCAGCCCGAGTACCAGACCCAGCGGTCGATCGCGGCGTCCACCACGGCGGCCGCCTTCGACTTGCTCAGGCCCTCCGCCGCGGCGACCTCACGGTCGTACTGCTCGCGGCGGCCCTCCAGCATCTCGGCGACGCGGTAGAGGATCTGCCCGCGGTTGTGCGCGGTCGCGCCCGACCAGCCGCCGAACGCCTTGCGCGCGGCGACCACGGCGTCCCGGCCGTCCTTGCGGGACGACAGCGGCGCGTTCGCGAGCCACGTGCTGCCCTTGGAGTCGGTCACTTCGTACACCCGGCCGCTCTCGGAACGCGGGAACTTCCCGCCCACGTACAGCTTGTAGGTCTTGAGGACACTCAAACGGTCAGACACTGAGGTACGCCTCCAGGCCGTGGCGGCCGCCCTCGCGGCCGAAGCCCGACTCCTTGTAGCCGCCGAAGGGCGAGGTCGGGTCGAACTTGTTGAACGTGTTGGCCCAGACGACGCCCGCACGGAGCTTGTTCGCGACCGCGAGGATGCGCGAGCCCTTCTCCGTCCAGATGCCGGCCGAGAGCCCGTACTGGGTGTTGTTGGCCTTCGCCACCGCCTCTTCCGGGGTGCGGAAGGAGAGCACGGACAGGACCGGGCCGAAGATCTCGTCGCGGGCGACGGTGTGCGCCTGCGTCACGTTCGTGAAGAGCGTCGGGGCGAACCAGTAGCCGGAGGAGGGCAGTTCGCACGGCGCCGACCAGCGCTCGGCGCCCTCGGCCTCGCCGGTCTCGGCGAGCGCCGTGATCCGGGCCAGCTGCTCGGCGGAGTTGATCGCGCCGATGTCGGTGTTCTTGTCGAGCGGGTCGCCGAGCCGGAGCGTCGACAGGCGCCGCTTGAGCGAGTCGAGCAGCTCGTCCTGGACCGACTCCTGCACGAGGAGGCGCGAGCCCGCGCAGCAGACCTGCCCCTGGTTGAAGAAGATGCCGGTGACGATGCCCTCGACGGCCTGGTCGATCGGGGCGTCGTCGAAGACGATGTTGGCGCCCTTGCCGCCGAGTTCGAGCGTGAGCTTCTTGTCCGTGCCCGCGACCGTGCGGGCGATCTCCTTGCCCACGGCCGTGGAGCCGGTGAAGGCCACCTTGTTCACATCGGGGTGCGCGACCAGCGCGGCGCCCGCGTCGCCGTATCCCGGAAGGATGTTGACGACGCCCTTGGGGAGCCCGGCCTGGCGGCAGATGTCCGCGAAGAACAGGGCGGACAGCGGTGTCGTCTCGGCGGGCTTGAGGACGACCGTGTTGCCCGTGGCGAGCGCCGGGGCGATCTTCCACGCGAGCATCAGCAGCGGGAAGTTCCACGGGATGACCTGGCCCGCGACGCCCAGCGCCTTCGGGTCCGGGCCGAAGCCCGCGTGGCCGAGCTTGTCGGCCCAGCCCGCGTAGTAGAAGAAGTGCGCGGCGACGAGGGGCAGGTCGGCGTCCCGCGTCTCCTTGATGGGCTTGCCGTTGTCGAGCGTCTCCAGGACGGCCAGCTCGCGGCTGCGCTCCTGGATGATCCGCGCGATACGGAACAGGTACTTGCCGCGCTCGGCGCCCGGCAGCGCCGACCACTTCTCGAAGGCCTTGCGGGCGGCCTTCACGGCCCGCTCCACATCGGCCGCACCGGCCTGCGCGACCTCGGAGAGGACCTCCTCGGTGGACGGGGAGACGGTCTTGAAGACCTTGCCGTCGGCCGCGTCGGTGAACTCGCCGTCGATGAACAGCCCGTAGCTGGGGGCGATGTCGACGACCGAGCGGGACTCGGGCGCCGGGGCGTACTCAAATGCGTTTGCCATGGGTGATCAGTCCACCGTCACGTAGTCGGGACCGGAGTAGCGTCCTGTGGCCAGCTTCTGGCGCTGCATCAGCAGGTCGTTGAGCAGGCTGGAGGCGCCGAACCGGAACCAGTGGTTGTCGAGCCAGTCCTCGCCCACCGTCTCGTTCACGATCACGAGGAACTTGACGGCGTCCTTCGAGGTGCGGATGCCGCCGGCGGGCTTCACGCCGACCTGCACGCCGGTGGCGGCGCGGAAGTCGCGGACGGCCTCCAGCATCAGCAGCGTGTTCGCGGGGGTGGCGTTGACACCGACCTTGCCCGTCGAGGTCTTGATGAAATCGGCCCCGGCCAGCATGCCGATCCAGCTCGCGCGCCGGATGTTGTCGTACGTCGACAGCTCGCCGGTCTCGAAGATGACCTTGAGCCGGGCGGCCCCGGAGGCCTCCTTCACGGCGCGGATCTCCTCGTAGACCTTCAGGTACTTCCCGGCGAGGAAGGCGCCGCGGTCGATGACCATGTCGATCTCGTCGGCGCCCGCCGCGACGGCCTCGCGGACGTCCCCGAGCTTGACGTCGAGGGCGGCGCGGCCGGCCGGGAACGCGGTGGCGACGGACGCGACCTTGACGTCGGTGCCCGCGACGGCGGCCTTCGCGGTGGCCACCATGTCCGGGTACACACAGACGGCGGCGGTGCGCGGGGTGGTCCGGTCGGTCGGGTCGGGGTGGACGGCCTTGGCGCCGAGGGCCCGGACCTTGCCCGGGGTGTCGGCGCCCTCCAGGGTCGTCAGGTCGATCATCGAGATGGCCAGGTCGATGGCGTACGCCTTCGCCGTGGTCTTGATGGAACGGGTCCCGAGCGCGGCGGCGCGGCCCTCCAGGCCCACCGCGTCGACGCCAGGCAGGCCCTGGAGGAATCGGCGCAGGGTGGCCTCGGAAGCGGTGGCGTCGGCCAGCGCGTGTTCGTTGGCTGGTGCGGGTGCAGTGGGCATGGTCACGAGGGGAGCATATCTACGCGCGTAGCGGCTGTACAGAGGAGCTCCGCTCGGGAGCGGGGGTACTGGGGAGCTGGGCGAGGAGCCATGACGAATCGGCACCCGGGGACGGTCCCCGGGCCCCGGGGCTCTGCCCCGGACCCCGCTCCTCAATCGCCGGAGGGGCTTGACGGGGCGGAGGGGCTTGAGGGGGCGGAAGGGCTTGGTGTGCCGGACGGGTTCAGCGGCGCGTCAGGCAGAATCGACCTCATGACGAGCGAAACCACGTCCCCGGACCGCATCTACCGGTCGCCCGCCGGCATCGCGGGCGGCGTCGTGCTGCTCGCGCTCGGCGCCTGGCTCGGTGCCGACGCGGTGATCGGCGGTACCGGCCGCACCCCGTGGCTGGCGCTCGCCGGGCTGCTCTTCGCGGTGCCGCTCGTCGTCGCCTTCACGATCCGCCCCGCCGTCTACGGCAACGACGACCGGCTGCGCGTGCGCAACCCGTTCCGCGTCATCACCCTGCCCTGGGCGACCGTGGCGAGCTTCCGCTCCGGGTACTCCAACGAGGTGTTCGACGAAGCGGGCAACAAGTACCAGCTCTGGTCCATCCCGGTCTCGCTGCGCGCCCGCCGCAAGGTCCAGCGCCGCCATCTGCGGGCCCAGTCCGCCGCCCGCGGCCAGCAGGACGCGACGGCGCCCCTGGCCGAGCAGCGCGCCCCCGCCGACAAGTCCATGGACGAGCTGCGCGAGCTGTGCGAGGCGCGGGCCGCGGCGAGGACGTCGCAGGGCGAGCCGAGCGTCCGCTGGGCGTACGAGATCATCGCCCCGGCCGTGGCCGGCGCCGTCCTGCTCGCCCTCCTCATCGCGCTGGGCTGAGCGGCCCGGACCTCACGGCGCGCTGGGCCACACCAGGATCATGTACCCGCCGCAGTACGCCGCGCCGAGCACCGCCCCCGTCACCCCGAGCACCAGGAACCGGCGCGACGCCCGCGCCATCACCAGCGCGAGCGGCAGCAGCAGCGGGAAGGCGGGGAGCAGGAAGCGGGCCCGGGAGAAGTAGACGCCGCCGCTGCCGAGCGTGATCACCAGCAGGACCCCGGTGAAGACCAGCAGCGGCAGCGGCTGACGGTCCCGGAGCGAGAGCGCGTACAGGACGACACAGGCGAGCAGCGTCGCCGTCACCATCACCAGGAACAGCTCGGGAGTCGAGTCGTAGGCCAGCAGCTCCCGGATGCGGCGCAGCGTCTCGACGCCGCCGTCCAGCTCGTTGTGCCACAGCCGCTGCACGGCGAAGTAGCCGTCCCAGCGGCCCAGGCGCAGCCCGACCCAGCCCACGTACGCGAGCCAGCCCAGCGGGGCCAGCAGCACGCCGGTCAGCACCCGCCACGAGAACCGGCGGCGCAGCGTCAGCAGGCCGCACACGACGAGGGCCGCGGCGAGCGCGACGCCGGTCGGCCGGGTCAGCCCGGACAGCGCCGCGAGGGCGCCCGCCCACACCCACCGGCCGGTCAGCACCGCGTACAGGGACCACGCCACGAACGCCGTGAACAGCGACTCGGTGTAGCCCATCCACTGGACGATCCCGACGGGGAAGCACGCCCACAGAAAGGTGAGCAGGACGCCGACGCGGCGGCCGTGCAGCCGGTCGCCGACCGCGAAGATCCCCCAGGCGGCGGGCAGCGAGCAGACGGCGGCCAGGATCAGCCCGACGCTCGCCCGCGAGCCCGGTGTCACGACGGCGATCGCCTTCACCAGGTACGGATAGAGCGGGAAGAACGCGAGGTTGTTGGCGTCGTACTCGGTGCCGAGCGTGCGCTCGTAGCCGTGGTCGGCGATGCCCAGATACCACTTGGAGTCCCAGTCCGCGGCGAGCGCGGGCCAGATGCCGTGGCCCTCCTTGTGCGCCCAGACGGCGAAGACGAGGAGGGCGAACGTGCGGACGGCCGCGTACGCGAACAGGGCGGGCGCCGCGCGTCGCAGGGAGCGCGCGGCGCGGGAACGCAGTCCGTCGGCCGAGGCCGACGCGGTGGCGCGGCCGCGCCGTGCCGGAGGGAGGAGCGGAGCCTCGGTGGCGGTCGGGGGCACGTCGGCGGCTCCTGGGAGTCGGGGCGGAACAGGCGGGGGCAACGTTCCCGTCGCACCCCGCTGTTGTCGCCCCGCGTTCCGTCAACCGAACCGCATAAATCACCCGTCCGAGTGGCGCGGTGGCCCCGTCAGATGCCCGCGGCCGCCGACAGGTCCCGCTTGATCGCGGCGAGCAGCCCGGCGGCCGTCTCCCGCGCCGCGGGCAGCGCCGCCCGGTCGGTCACCGGCACCACGACCTCCAGGTAGCACTTCAGCTTGGGCTCCGTGCCGGACGGGCGGACGATGACCCGCGCGCCGTCCAGCGTGTAGCGCAGGCCGTCCGTGGGCGGCAGCCCGCCCGCGCCCGCGGACAGGTCCTCGGCCCGGACCACCCGGAGCCCGGCCAGCTCCGCCGGGGGCTGCTCGCGCAGCCGGCGCATGGCGTCCGCGATCACGGAGAGGTCCTCGACCCGCACGCTCAACTGGTCCGCGGCGTGCAGCCCGTGGGCGAGCGCCAGGTCGTCGAGCGCGTCCAGGAGGGTGCGGCCCCGCTCCTTCAGCCCGCTCGCCAGCTCGGCCACCAGCAGCGCCGCCGTGATGCCGTCCTTGTCGCGCACGCCCTCGGGGTCGACGCAGTAGCCGAGCGCCTCCTCGTAGCCGTAGCGCAGGCCCTCGACGCGGGCGATCCACTTGAAGCCGGTCAGCGTCTCCTCGTACGGGAGGCCGGCCGACCGGGCGATCCGGCCCAGCAGCGACGACGAGACGATCGACTCCGCGAGGACGCCGCTCACGCCCCGGGCCACCAGGTGCGCGGCGAGCAGCGCCCCGACCTCGTCGCCGCGCAGCATGCGCCAGCCGCCCGCCGAGGAACCGTCCGGCACCGCCACCGCGCAGCGGTCCGCGTCCGGGTCGTTGGCGATGATCAGGTCGGGGGCCTCGGACTGCGCGCGGGCCGTCGCGAAGGACAGGTCCATCGCGCCCGGCTCCTCCGGGTTCGGGAACGCGACCGTGGGGAAGTCCGGGTCGGGCTCGGCTTGTTCGGGCACGAGGACCGGCTCGGGGAAGCCCGCGCGGGCGAAGGCGGCCAGCAGGGTGTCCTTGCCGACGCCGTGCATCGCCGTGTAGACGGCGCGGGCCGACCGGGCGGACCCGGCGGCGAGGACCGCATCCGTACGCGCCAGGTAGGCCTCCAGGACCTCCTCGCCGAGCGTGTGCCAGCCGGACTCCGGGCGCGGCACGTCGTGCAGCGAGGCCACCGCGTCGATCTCGGCGGCGATCTCCGCGTCCGCCGGCGGCACGATCTGCGAACCGTCGCCGAGGTACACCTTGTAGCCGTTGTCCCGGGGCGGGTTGTGGGAGGCGGTGACCTCCACCCCCGCCACCGCGCCCAGGTGCCGTATGGCGAAGGCGAGCACGGGCGTCGGCAGCGGGCGGGGGAGCAGCGCCGCGCGCAGCCCGGCACCCGCCATCACCGCCGCCGTGTCCCGCGCGAAGTCCGCCGACTTGTGGCGCGCGTCGTACCCGATGACGACGACGCCGCCCGTCTGCCCCGTGGCCTTCAGATACGCGGCCAGGCCCGCGGCCGCGCGGATGACCACCGCGCGGTTCATCCGCATCGGGCCCGCGCCCAGCTCGCCGCGCAGCCCGGCCGTGCCGAACTGCAGCGTCCCGGCGAAGCGCTCGCCGAGCCCCTGGAGATCCCCGGCCTCGATGAGCTTGCCGAGCTCCTCACGCGTCTCCTGGTCGGGGTCCTCCGCGAGCCAGGTCCTCGCCCGGTCGAGCAGTTCGCTGCCAGATACGGTCACGGTTCGATTCCTTCAGACGTCGGGCGTACGGGAACGGCTCAGATCTTGGCGAGGACCTTGGTCAGCAGCTCGCCCATGCGGGCGGCGGAGTCCCGGCCGGCCTGGAGGACCTCCTCGTGGTTCAGCGGCTCGCCGGACAGGCCCGCGGCGAGGTTGGTGACCAGGGAGATGCCGAGCACCTCCGCGCCCGCCTCACGGGCCGCGATGGCCTCCAGGACGGTGGACATGCCGACCAGGTCGGCGCCGAGGATGCCGGCCATCCGGACCTCGGCCGGGGTCTCGTAGTGCGGGCCGGGGAACTGGGCGTAGACGCCCTCCTCCAGCGTCGGGTCGATCTCCTGGCACAGCGTGCGCAGGCGCGGCGAGTACAGGTCGGTGAGGTCGACGAAGTTGGCGCCGACGATCGGCGACGTCGCCGTCAGGTTGATGTGGTCGGAGATGAGGACCGGCTGGCCCGGACGCATGCCCTCGCGCAGGCCCCCGCAGCCGTTGGTCAGCACGATGGTCTTGCAGCCCGCGGCGGCGGCGGTGCGCACCCCGTGCGCGACGGACGCGACACCACGGCCCTCGTAGTAGTGGGTGCGGCCCAGGAAGACCAGGGCGCGCTTCTCACCGACCTGGTACGAGCGGACCTTGCCGCCGTGCCCGGCCACGGCGGCACCGGTGAACCCGGGCAGCTCGGTGAAGGGGAACTCGGCGGCCGGTGCGCCCAGCACCTCGGCGGCCGGCGCCCAGCCGGAGCCCATCACGAGGGCGACGTCGTGGGTCTCGGCACCGGTGAGCTCGCGCAGGCGCGCGGCGGCGGCGTCGGCGGCGGCGTAGGGGTCGCCCTGGAGGTTGTCCGGAGTAACAGATGCGTTCACGCGCTTGAGGGTAGCCGCTCAAGTCCTACGCGCGTAGATGATGAGCCGCACGGTCTTGCGATCGTTGTCTTGTCGTTTCCGACGAACCTCGGTCCGCGCGCCGTGTCCGGGCCCGTTCCCGCGCCCGGCTAGCAGGGCCGTTTGCGCAGCTCCATCACGTAGTCGTGGGGGGCGCCGGCCGACTCGGCCGCGTCGCCGATCTCGCCCAGGTAGCGCGCGGAGGGGAGGCCGCCCTCATATCCGTTCAGGACGTACAGCCAGGCGGGTTCCCCGCCCTCCAGGGTGTCCACGCGCACCCGCATCCGCCGGTAGATGTCGAGGCCGACACCCTCCCAGCGGTCCATCGACTCCTCGTCCATGGGGGCGATGTCGTACAGCGCGACGAAGACCTGTGAGCGGGGCGCCTCCACGATCGTGGCCAGGGCGCCCTCCCAGCCCATGTGCTCGCCCCCGAACGTCAGCCGCCAGCCGTTGAGCCAGCCCGTCGCGCGCAGCGGCGAGTGGGGGGCGCGGCGCGTCATGAGCCGCGGGTCGAGATTGCCGGCGTACGCGGCGTAGAGCGACATGGGATCGAGGGTACGGCAGTCGGCTCGCGTGCTTGGAGCGAAGCGCACCGCACCCCGCCAGGGCGCCCTCTTGAACGGTGCGGGACAATGGCGTACGTGACTCGGATCGTGATCATCGGTGGCGGACCTGGCGGATACGAAGCGGCCCTGGTGGCGGCCTCGCTCGGCGCGGAGGTGACCGTCGTCGACTGCGACGGTCTCGGCGGCGCGTCGGTGCTGACCGACTGCGTGCCGTCGAAGACCCTGATCGCCACCGCCGAGGTGATGACGACGTTCGACTCCTCGTACGAGGAGCTGGGCATCATCGTCGAGGACGACACCCCCGACCCGGACAGCCCGGCCCGTGTCGTCGGCGTCGACCTCGGCAAGGTCAACCGCCGGGTGAAGCGCCTCGCGCTCGCCCAGTCCCACGACATCACCGCCTCCGTCACGCGCGCGGGCGCCCGTGTCCTGCGCGGCCGGGGCCGTCTGGAGGGCCAGCAGGACCTCGACGGCTCCCGCAAGGTCGTCGTCACCGCCGCCGACGGCACCGAGGAGACCCTCACCGCCGACGCCGTGCTCATCGCGACCGGCGGCCACCCGCGCGAGGTCCCGGACGCCCAGCCCGACGGCGAGCGGATCCTCAACTGGACGCAGGTGTACGACTTGGAGGAGCTCCCCGAGGAGCTCATCGTGGTCGGTTCCGGTGTCACCGGCGCCGAGTTCGCCGGTGCCTACAAGGCGCTCGGCTCCAAGGTCACCCTCGTCTCGTCCCGCGACCGCGTGCTGCCCGGCGAGGACCCGGACGCCGCCGCCGTCCTGGAGGACGTCTTCCGGCGCCGCGGCATGAACGTCATGGCCCGCTCCCGCGCCGCCTCCGCCAAGCGCGTCGGCGACCGGGTCGAGGTCACCCTGGCCGACGGCCGGGTCATCTCCGGCACGCACTGCCTGATGGCGGTCGGCGCCATCCCGAACAGCAGCGGGATGGGCCTGGAGGAGGCCGGGGTCAAGCTCAAGGAGTCGGGCCACATCTGGACCGACAAGGTGTCGCGCACGACCGCTCCCGGTGTGTACGCGGCCGGCGACGTGACCGGAATCTTCGCCCTCGCGTCGGTGGCGGCCATGCAGGGCCGCATCGCGATGTACCACTTCCTGGGCGACGCGGTCACGCCGCTGAACCTGAAGACGGTCTCCTCGAACGTCTTCACCGACCCGGAGATCGCGACGGTCGGTTACTCGCAGGCCGATGTCGACGCCGGGAAGATCGACGCCCGTGTCGTGAAGCTGCCGCTGCTGCGCAACCCGCGCGCCAAGATGCAGGGCATCCGCGACGGCTTCGTCAAGATCTTCTGCCGCCCGGGCACGGGCATCGTGGTGGGCGGTGTGGTCGTGGCGCCCCGCGCCTCGGAACTGATCCACCCCATCTCGATCGCGGTCGACAACAATCTGACGGTCGAACAGATCGCGAACGCGTTCACCGTGTACCCCTCTCTTTCGGGCTCGATCGCCGAAGTGGCGCGGCAGCTGCACACGCGGAAGATCGCCGAGGAGGGCTGAGCCCGGACCGGGGCCGTTCCCTGGTGCATTCAACTAGCCGCAGGTCACGGTGAGTTGCGGCCCATGCGGTTGGCATAGGCGCGACGGGTAGGCATCCGGTCGCGCCTATACCACTTCCAGGGAAGTTGTGCGAACAGAACCTGTAATTCGGCGCAAACAGCTGAAAGCAGACGGTCGTTGGGGTTACTGTCAGTTTCGTGTTCGCTGCAGAACGTCGTCAATTGATCCTCGAAATGGTGCGCGCCAACGGGGCGGTATCGCTCCGTGAGCTCGCCCGCGTCGTCCAGACCTCCGAAGTGACCGTACGGCGGGACGTGCGCGCACTGGAGGCAGAAGGACTCCTCGACCGCCGGCATGGCGGTGCGGTATTGCCGGGCGGATTCACGCGGGAGTCCGGTTTTCCGCAAAAATCACATCTCGCGACCGCAGAGAAAACGGCCATCGCCGATCTCGCCGCGGGTCTCGTCGAAGAGGGCGAAGCCATCGTGGTGGGCGCGGGGACGACCACGCAGGAGCTGGCCCGCCGGCTCGCGCGTGTGCCGGGACTGACCGTGGTCACCAACTCCCTTCTGGTGGCCCAGGCGCTGGCACATGCCAACCGCGTCGAGGTCGTCATGACCGGTGGCACACTGCGGGGTTCCAACTATGCGCTGGTGGGCAGCGGGGCGGAGCAGTCCCTCCAAGGGCTGAGAGTGTCCCGGGCCTTCCTGAGCGGCAGCGGCCTGACGGCCGAGCGCGGGCTCTCCACGTCCAACATGCTCTCGGCGTCGGTGGACCGGGCCCTCGTGCAGGCCGCGGCGGAGGTCGTCGTGCTCGCCGACCACTCCAAGCTCGGCACCGACACGATGTTCCAGACGGTGCCGACGGACGTGATCACGCGGCTGGTGACCGACGAGCCGCCCGCGCACGACGACCGGGCCGCCACGGAACTCCAGGCGCTGGCCGACCAGGGCGTGCAGATCGCCGTCGCCGGGTCGGGTCCCGCGTCGTCGTCGGGGGGCGGTGATTCCGTTCCGGCACGACAGCAGCGCCGGGATGTGCCGCTGCCGGGGCAGCGCCGGGGGCAACTCCCCGGCGGGAGCCATCCGTTGCGCAGCGCGGCCGCGCTCGACCCCGGTCCTGAACGGTCCGCCCGGGTCGCGGATCTGCGGCGCCGCTGAGGGGCGGGGAACCGAGACCCGGGGCGCTCCGCCCCGGACCCCCGCTCCTCAGGCATCCCCCGGACGTCGTCCGGGGGCGCCCCCAGCGGAGTTCGCGTTGGCCGCTGTGATCCCCCGGAGGGTGAGGCGCAGCAGGCGGTCCGCCAGATCCGGGTCCGACGGAGTCTCCTCCGCGGCCAGCGCGATCGCGTTGGTGAGCTGGAGCAGGTCCGTGATGGAGACGTCCTGGCGCACCGCGCCGGCCTGCTGGGCCCGGGTCAGCAGCGCCTGCCCCGCCTCCCGCATCGGCGTACTGCACCGTGCGAGCGCCGAACTCGCCTCCCGGGAGGCCGACATGAGCGCCCCGGACAGACCCCGGTACTCGCTCGCGTGCGTGATGACCTCGCGCAGCCATGTCACGAGCGCCGCACACGGCTGCGGTGCGTCGAGCAGGGCCCGGGAGCGGGCGAGCAGATCGCTCACCGCCTCCTCGAACACGGCGCTCACCAGGGCGTACCGGTTCGGGAAGTGCCGGTACAGCGTGCCGATGCCGACCCCGGCGCCGCGGGCCACGTCCTCCAGGGACGCCCCCGTGCCGTGCTCGGCGAACGCCTTGCGGGCCTGGGTGAGCAGCCGCTCGTAGTTGCGGCGCGCGTCCGCGCGCATGGGGCGGGCGCGCTCGTACTCCGTGCCGGACGTCATCGGGCCTCCCTGGGCGTGCGCGGGGCCTTCAAGGATGCCTGATCATTCCGCGGCGCCGACGCGGAGGGCGGGCCACCGCGGGGACGTCCGGCAAGAAACGTCCTGGAGCATGCCATGGACATCGGCGACCGGCACGTACGGGCTGCGCCCGGCGTCGCACGGGAGCCGTGACGGCACGCGGCCGGGCGGGGGAGAGCGCCGAAGCGCCCGCCGGTCCGCAGTACGGTCCGACGGGCGCTCCGCGCGGGCTGGTGGTGCGTCAGTCCTTGATCTCGCAGATCGCGGCGCCCGAGGTGAGGGAGGCGCCGATCTCGGCGGACAGACCCTTGACGGTGCCCGACTTGTGGGCGTTGAGGGGCTGTTCCATCTTCATGGCCTCCAGGACGACGATCAGGTCGCCCTCCTTGACCTCCTGGCCCTCCTCGACGGCCACCTTGACGATGGTGCCCTGCATCGGGGAGGCGAGGGTGTCACCGGAGGCGGCCGGGCCGGACTTCTTGGCCGCGCGCCGCTTCGGCTTCGCGCCGGCCGCCAGACCGGTGCGGGCCAGCGACATGCCGAGCGACGACGGGAGGGAGACCTCCAGGCGCTTGCCGCCGACCTCGACCACGATCGTCTCGCGGTCGCCGTCCTCGTCCTCGGCGTCCGCGCCCGCCGGGGCGAACGGCGGGATGTCGTTGACGAACTCGGTCTCGATCCACCGGGTGAAGATGGTGAACGGGTCCTGCGAGCCGGTCAGTTCGGGCGCGAACGCCGGGTCGACCACGACCTTGCGGTGGAACGGGATGGCGGTGGCCATGCCCTCGACCTCGAACTCGGCCAGCGCGCGGGCGGCCCGCTGCAGGGCCTCCTTGCGGGTGCGGCCGGTCACGATCAGCTTGGCCAGCAGCGAGTCCCAGGCCGGGCCGATCACGCTGCCGGACTCGACGCCCGCGTCCAGGCGGACACCCGGGCCGGCCGGGCCCTCGAACCTGGTGACGGTGCCCGGCGCGGGCAGGAAGTTGCGGCCCGGGTCCTCGCCGTTGATGCGGAACTCGAAGGAGTGACCGCGCAGTTCGGGGTCGCCGTAGCCGAGCTCCTCGCCGTCGGCGATCCGGAACATCTCGCGCACCAGGTCGATGCCCGCGACCTCCTCGGTCACCGGGTGCTCGACCTGCAGACGGGTGTTGACCTCCAGGAAGGAGATCGTGCCGTCCGCGCCGACCAGGAACTCCACGGTGCCCGCGCCGACATAGCCGGCCTCCTTCAGGATCGCCTTCGAGGAGGAGTACAGCTCCTCCAGCTGGGCGTCCGAGAGGAACGGGGCCGGGGCCTCCTCCACCAGCTTCTGGTGGCGGCGCTGCAGCGAGCAGTCACGGGTGGACACGACCACCACATTGCCGTGGCTGTCGGCCAGGCACTGGGTCTCCACGTGCCGCGGCTTGTCCAGGTAACGCTCCACGAAGCACTCACCGCGGCCGAACGCGGCCACCGCCTCGCGCACCGCGGAGTCGTACAGCTCCGGCACCTCCTCGAGCGTGCGGGCGACCTTCAGGCCGCGGCCGCCGCCGCCGAAGGCGGCCTTGATCGCGATCGGCAGGCCGTGCTCCTCGGCGAACGCCACCACCTCGTCCGCACCCGAGACCGGGTCCGGGGTGCCGGCGACCAGCGGGGCACCGGCGCGCTGCGCGATGTGCCGGGCGGCGACCTTGTCGCCCAGGTCCCGGATGGCGTGCGGCGGCGGGCCGATCCAGATCAGCTCCGCGTCCAGCACGGCCTGGGCGAACTCCGCGTTCTCCGACAGGAATCCGTAGCCCGGGTGGATCGCGTCCGCGCCGGAGTCCTTCGCCGCCTGCAGCACCTTCTGGATGTCCAGGTAGCTGGTCGCGGGGGTGTCACCACCCAGCGCGAAGGCCTCGTCGGCCGCGCGGACATGCAGAGCGTCCCGGTCCGGTTCGGCGTAGACGGCAACGCTCGCGATCCCGGCGTCCCGGCACGCCCGGGCCACGCGGACAGCGATTTCGCCACGGTTGGCGATGAGCACCTTGCGCACGATGGCTCCCTCCTTGAAACAAGCCGAGTTTAGGGACTGCCGACACGGGCTTACGACCCGTCCCCAATGGTGAGCTTGCCCACACGGAGTGTGACTCGAGGCTCGCTCGGTCCGCGAAATCCCTTGTCTCGCCTGGCTGTGCGGGATCCCTCGGTGGAACCCTAACCCTCGGATGTGGTCAAGGTCTCTGTGAGACCGCGCTGCGGCCCGTCGGCATTCTTTGTGGAGTCCCTACGAATGGCCCAACGATTCTTTGCGTTCGGCAGAACCCTTGTACGGAGGTTTACCCGTTAGTAGCGTTCGCGATGTCTCGAACGTACTCGGGGTAACCGACAGTCGTACGCGGAAGTGGGTGGGACCGGTGGCGCGCAGACCGGTGGCGTGGGTGGCCGCGATCGTGTTGTTCGTGGAGGCGATCGGGATCGTGCTCCTGAACGGATTCCTGGGGCTGGTCGTCGACCGGCAGGACATGTCGCTGGCCGGGCTCGACCCGCGGGCGATGTCCGTGGGGGCCTGGGTGGCGGGCGCGGTGTTCGGGCTCTACCTGGTGCTGTGCGCGTTCGTCCTGGCACGGGCGGCGGCCACCGACCGGTCGCCGGGCGGCTTCGGGCGGATCCTGCTGATCAGCGCGGCCGTGGTGCACGGCCTGCTCGGCGCGTTCTCCATCGGCCTGGTGGGCTGGCTCGCCTTCGTGGCGATGATGGTCGTGCTCGCGCTGATCGTGCTGACGCTGGTGGCGTACGACCGCCGGGACAGCGCCCCGGAGGGCGACGACAAGGGCGCCGCCGCTCCGCCGGCTCCGCCCGCTAGTTCACCGGAGCCCACAACTCCGTGATGCCGACGCCCAGTTCGGCCAGCAGCCGGCGGAGCATGGGCAGCGACAGGCCGATGACATTGCCGTGGTCGCCCTCGATGCCGTCGATGAACGGCGCCGAGCGGCCGTCGAGCGTGAACGCGCCCGCGACGTAGAGGGGTTCACCGGTCGCCACGTACGCGGCGATCTCCTCGTCGCTCGGCTCGCCGAACCGCACGACCGTGGACGCGGTGGCCGAGGCGTACCGGCCGGACGCGGTGTCGTAGACGCAGTGGCCGGTCTGCAGGGTGCCGACGCGGCCGCGCATCGCCTTCCAGCGGGCCGTGGCGTCCTCGGCGTCGGCGGGCTTGCCCAGCGCCTCGCCGTCCAGGTCGAGGACCGAGTCGCAGCCGATGACGATCGCGCCGTGCGCGTCGGGCCGGGCGGCCACGACGGACGCCTTGGCCTCGGCGAGGGCGAGGGCCAGCTCGGCCGGGGTGGGCGCCGTCACCGCGTCCTCGTCGACACCGCTGACGATCACCTCCGGCGCGAAGCCGGACTGACGCAGCAGGCCCAGACGGGCGGGGGACTGGGAGGCGAGGATGAGGCGGCGCGCGGCTGTCATGCGGGCCAGCGTAGGGGAACCGCCCTCCCTCAAAGAACGCCGAGTCCCAGCACCACCATCGCCACGAACATGGCGAGAGCCACCAGGAGGCCCGCACGGCGCAGCATCTCCTGCGTCTCGCGGAGCTCCTCGGGGGGCTCGTTCTCGGGGTCGGACCACAGCACACCACCGATACTGCGGCGCCCCCGCGCGGAGCGCCTGAGTACGCGTACTCAGGCGCTCCGTCGCGCGGGTACTAATTCCCCCGGGCCCGGTTCACCCGGGCCAGTAGGTGCGCGACCAGCTCGTCGGGCCCGGTGCCGGCAGCCCGCGCCGGGCGATGCGGGAAGGGTCGGCCCACGCGTCCCGCTCCGCCGCGGCGGCCGGGGCGTCGGACACGGCCGCGGCGCGGGCCTGGACCACCGCCAGTGCGGCGGCCAGCTCCTCGGGGGTCGGATTTCCCCGTACGACCTTGATCATCATGATCCGGGCTCCTCGCGGGGTCGGGGTTACAGGGGGATGTTGCCGTGCTTCTTCGGCGGCAGCGACTCGCGCTTCGTCCGCAGCTGGCGCAGGCCCTTCACGACGTGGGCGCGGGTGTCGGAGGGCAGGACCACGGCGTCGATGTAGCCGCGCTCGGCCGCCGTGTACGGGTTGAGGAGCGTGTCCTCGTACTCCTGGATCAGGCGGGCCCGCGTCTCCTCGACGTTCCCGTCCGCCTCGGCCGCCGCGATCGTCTTGCGGTGCAGGATGTTCACCGCGCCCTGCGCGCCCATGACGGCGATCTGCGCGGTGGGCCAGGCCAGGTTCAGGTCGGCGCCCAGGTGCTTGGAGCCCATGACGTCGTACGCGCCGCCGAACGCCTTGCGCGTGATGATCGTGATCAGCGGGACGGTCGCCTCGGCGTACGCGTAGATCAGCTTCGCGCCGCGCCGGATGATGCCCTCGTGCTCCTGCTCGACGCCCGGCAGGAAGCCCGGCACGTCGACGAAGGTCAGCACGGGCACGTTGAAGGCGTCGCACGTGCGGACGAACCGCGCGGCCTTCTCGCTCGCGTGGATGTCGAGGCAGCCGGCGAACTGCATCGGCTGGTTGGCGACGATGCCGACCGGGCGGCCCTCGACGCGGCCGAAGCCGGTGAGGATGTTCGGCGCGAACAGCGACTGCGTCTCGAAGAACTCGGCGTCGTCCAGGACGTGTTCGATCACCGTGTGCATGTCGTACGGCTGGTTCGCGCTGTCCGGGATGAGCGTGTCGAGCTCACGGTCCTCGTCGGTGAGCGTGAGGTCCGCCTCCTCGGGGAAGGCCGGCGGCTCGCTCAGGTTGTTCGAAGGCAGGTAGGACAGCAGCGACTTGACGTACTCGATCGCGTCCTTCTCGTCGCCCGCCATGTGGTGCGCGACACCCGACCGGGAGTTGTGCGCCCGCGCGCCGCCCAGCTCCTCGAAGCCGACGTCCTCGCCGGTGACCGTCTTGATGACGTCGGGCCCGGTGATGAACATGTGCGAGGTCTGGTCGACCATCACCGTGAAGTCGGTGATCGCGGGCGAGTAGACGGCGCCGCCCGCGCACGGGCCGACGACCAGCGAGATCTGCGGGATGACACCCGAGGCGTGCGTGTTGCGGCGGAAGATCTCGCCGTACATGCCGAGGGCCATGACGCCCTCCTGGATGCGGGCGCCGCCGGAGTCGTTGATGCCGATGACCGGACAGCCCGTCTTGAGGGCGAAGTCCATCACCTTCATGATCTTCTGCCCGAAGACCTCGCCGAGCGCACCGCCGAAGACGGTGAAGTCCTGCGAGAACACGGCGACCGGACGGCCGTCCACGGTCCCGTAACCGGTCACGACGCCGTCGCCGTACGGCTTGTTGGCGTCCAGGCCGAAGTCCGTGGAACGGTGCCGTGCGAACTCGTCCAGCTCGACGAACGAGTCCTCGTCCATGAGCAGCTCGATCCGCTCACGGGCCGTCAGCTTGCCCTTGGCGTGCTGCTTCTCGACGGCGCGCGCGGAACCCGCGTGCGTCGCCTCGTCGATCCGGCGCCGCAGATCCTCGATCTTGCCTGCGGTGGTGTGGATGTCGGGTGTCTCTTCCAACTCGGACATCGGGATGCGGCTCCCTGCCTGGCTCGACGCTGCTCACGGGGACGGGTGTACGGGGAAAGTACGTGGGGCTACTGACTCGTAGGGTAGTGGCGCGAATACCGTTCGGCAGTGCGGTCTTTGCCACACCTAGGCTGGGTTGCATGACGCCACGAGATGGTTCAGACGCGCACGACAACCGTTGGTCCGACCTGGACCGGCCGCCCCTGGGAGTGGCCGGACTGCGCCGCTCCCTCGTCCGGGGCGAGGGACTGTGGTCGTCCGTGGATGTGGTGCCCCGTACGGGGTCGACGAACACGGATCTGGTGGCGCGGGCCGCGGCCGGCCCCGTCGAGGAGGGCGCCGTGCTCGTCGCCGAGGAGCAGAGCGCGGGGCGCGGGCGCCTGGACCGGCGCTGGTCGGCGCCGCCGCGCTCGGGCCTCTTCTTCTCCGTGTTCCTCAAGCCCGGCGAGCACGAGGTGCCGGTGGCGCGCTGGGGCTGGCTGCCGCTGCTCACCGGGGTCGCCGTCGCCACCGCCCTGTCCGCCACGGCCGGGGTCGACACGGCGCTGAAGTGGCCCAACGACGTGCTCGTCACCGTCGACGGCGAGGAGCGCAAGGCCGGCGGGATCCTCGCCGAGCGGGCCGGTACGGACGGTGTCGTCGTCGGCATCGGCCTCAACGTCTCGCTCCGCGCCGACGAGCTGCCGGTCCCCGGCGCGGGGTCGCTGGCGCTGGCCGGGGCGAAGGTGCTGGACCGGGAGCCGCTGCTGCGGGCCGTGCTCAGGTCCTTCGAGCGGTGGTACGTGGAGTGGTGCGCGGCGGAGGGCGATCCCGCGCTGTCCCGGTTGCAGGAGACGTATGCGGCGGGGTGCGCGACGCTGGGCCGTTCGGTGCGGGCGATCCTGCCGGGGGAGCGGGAGCTCTTGGGAGAGGCGGTCGCCGTGGACGCGGACGGGCGGCTCGTCATCGCGGGGCCGTCGGGTGTACGCGAGCCCGTGGGCGCAGGCGACATCGTCCATCTGCGGCCTTTGTAGGGGCGCGGGGAACCGCGCGAGAAGCCCCGCCGGACCCGCACTCGCCGACGCCACCACAAGAGGCACCCCCGGACAGCGCCACGACCCGGCGCACCCATGTCAAGCGGCGCCCGGGAAACACCCGCCCCGAACGGAGTGACCTGGCGCACAGGTGCTGCCGTAGAGTTGAGCCCGGTCGATACCTGACCGCGGCAGATCGGAAGGGCAGCAGGCGTGACCGTCGACGACTCGGGCTCCGGCACGGGCTCCCCACCCGACCCCGAGAAGCCGGAGGGGGATGACAAGGACGCAGCGGACGCGGCGGATCCCCTCGCGCTGCGGCTCGAACAGCTGATCCTCGGGGCCGAGCGCCGCTACACCCCGTTCCAGGCGGCCCGCAGCGCGGGCGTCTCCATGGAGCTGGCCTCCCGGTTCTGGCGGGCCATGGGCTTCGCCGACATCGGGCAGGCCAAGGCGCTGACCGAGGCCGACGTACTGGCCCTGCGCCGGCTGGCCGGTCTCGTCGAGGCGGGGCTGCTCAGCGAGGCGATGGCCGTGCAGGTCGCCCGGTCGACGGGGCAGACCACCGCGCGGCTCGCCGAGTGGCAGATCGACTCCTTCCTGGAGGGCCTGACCGAGCCCCCGGAGCCGGGCATGACCCGCACCGAGGTCACGTATCCGCTGATAGAGCTGCTGCTGCCCGAGCTGGAGGAGTTCCTCGTCTATGTGTGGCGGCGTCAGCTCGCCGCGGCCACCGGGCGCGTGGTGCAGGCCGGGGACGACGAGGAGATGGTGGACCGGCGGCTCGCGGTCGGGTTCGCGGACCTCGTGGGGTTCACCCGGCTGACGCGGCGCATGGAGGAGGAGGAACTCGGCGAGCTCGTCGAGGCCTTCGAGACCACCGCGGCCGATCTCGTCGCCGCGCACGGCGGACGCCTCATCAAGACGCTCGGCGACGAGGTGCTGTTCGCCGCCGACGACGCGGGCACGGCCGGGGAGATCGCGCTGCGGCTCATCGAGACGATGAGCAACGACGAGACGATGCCGGAGCTGCGGGTCGGCATGGCGTTCGGCACCGTCACGACGCGGATGGGCGACGTGTTCGGCACCACCGTGAATCTGGCGAGCCGGCTCACGTCGATAGCGCCCCGGGACAACGTGCTGGTCGACGGCGCCTTCGCCGAGGAGCTGATCCGCACCGCCGAGGCGCCGGCCTCCGAGGCCGAGGCGGCGGCCGCCGCGGAGAAGGCGGCGGAGCAGGGCGAGGAACCGCCCGCGTACCGGTTCGCGCTGCAGCCCATGTGGCAGCGGCCCGTCCGCGGTCTCGGCGTCGTGGAGCCCTGGACGCTGACCCGGCGCACCTGACACCCTTGACGGTTAACTGGCGTTAACCGGAAGGGTGAGTCATGGGTGATGAGCAGCGGTTCGGGGAGTTCGTGGCCGTACGGCGTCACGAGAGCGGGACCGTCGCCGAGTTGGTGCTCGACCGGCCCAAGGCCATGAACGCCGTGTCCAGCGACATGGCGCGCTCCCTCGGTGCCGCCTGCGAGGCGCTGGGCGGCGACCGCGCCGTGCGGGTCGTCGTCGTCACGTCCAGCAACGAGCGGGCCTTCTGCGTCGGCGCCGACCTGAAGGAGCGCAACTCCTTCTCGGACGCCGAGCTGGTGCGCCAGCGGCCCCTTGCCCGGGCCGCGTACACGGGCGTGCTGGAGCTGCCGATGCCGACGATCGCCGCTGTGCACGGGTTCGCGCTCGGCGGCGGCTTCGAGCTGGCGCTCGCCTGCGATCTGATCGTGGCCGACGCGAGCGCGGTCGTGGGCCTGCCCGAGGTGTCGGTCGGCGTGATCCCCGGGGGCGGCGGTACGCAGCTGCTGCCGCGCCGGGTCGGAGCCGCCCGGGCCGCCGAACTGATCTTCTCGGCGCGCCGCGTGGAGGCCGCAGAGGCGGGTGAACTCGGGCTCGTCGACCAGGTGGTGGCGGCGGGGCAGGACCGGGCGGAGGCGCTGGCGCTGGCCGCGCGGATCGCCGCCAACTCGCCGGTCGGGCTGCGCGCCGCCAAGCGTGCGCTGCGGCTCGGGCACGGGCTCGACCTGCGGGCCGGTCTGGAGGTGGAGGACGCGGCCTGGCGGTCGGTGGCTTTCTCCGGGGACCGGGCCGAGGGCGTCGCCGCGTTCAACGAGAAGCGCAAGCCGCAGTGGCCGGGCGAGTGACCCCGGGGCCCGGGCGGCCCCCGGGACGGGCGTACTGAATTCACCGAAATGCCGGAAACCTTCCTAACCTGAGTCAATGGGTGAGGACGTCCGGCTGCGCGCCGTGGTGACGCTCGCGCAGGGCATGGCCGCTGCGCAGAGCCCGCGCGAGTCCTGGCGGGCGGCCGCCGTCGGCGCCTGCCGTGCGCTGGCCGGGAACTTCGCCGCCCTGTCCGTGTGGGAGCGCGAGCGCGGCCGGCTCCGGGTCCTGGTGAACGTGGGGGAGCGGGCCGAGGGGGAGGAGCGCTTCCCGGAGGACGAGACGTATCCGGTCCACGAGTTCCCGGAGATCACCGAGTTCCTGCACGAGCGGTGGGCCGGGGGCGGCGAGCCGAACGCCTGGGTCGAGACGGCCGACGGCCCGGTCGACCGGGCCGGCTACTGCCACCAGCGGGTCGCGGCGCTGCGCCGGCGCCGGCGCGGCTGCTGTGTCGTCGCGCCGATCGTGCTGCACGGGCGGGCCTGGGGCGAGCTGTATGTCGCGCGGCAGACCGGCATGCCGGTGTTCGGGCCGGAGGACGCCGACTTCGCGACCGTCCTGGCGTCCGTGGTCGCGGCCGGGATCGCCCAGACCGAGCGCCTGGAGGAGGCGCGCCGGCTCGCCTTCACCGACGCCCTGACCGGCCTCGCCAACCGCCGGGCCGTCGACATACGGCTCGACGAGGCGGTGGAGCGGCACGTCGCCGAGGGCGCTGTCGTCAGCCTCGTCGTCTGCGATCTGAACGGGCTCAAGCGGGTCAACGACACCCTCGGGCACGCCGTCGGCGACCGCCTCCTGGAGCGGTTCGGCTCGGTGCTCTCGCTGTGCGGGGCGATGCTGCCGGGGGCGCTCGCGGCGCGGCTCGGCGGCGACGAGTTCTGCCTGCTGGCCGTGGGGCCCTCCGCCGACGAGGTCGTCCGGGTCGGCGAGGAGGTCTGCGCCCGCGCCGCGGGGCTGGAGCTGGGCGACGGGGTGGCGGTCGGGATCGCCTCGACCGGCGATCCGATCGGGGAGGTGCGCAGCGCCCGCCGGCTGTTCCGGCTCGCGGACGCCGCGCAGTACCGGGCGAAGGCGTTGCGCGCCGCGAAGCCGGTCGTGGCGGGCCGGGACGGGGGTCTGGCCGACCCCGTGGTGCGGCTGGCGGACTCGCCCCCGCCGGTGACGGGGGACGGCGAGCGGCGGCGGATCCGGGGCCGGGACGGCGATACGCGGGGGTAAGGGGCGCCGCCGGAACTCGGTCGTGACATCTTGAGATTCACTGCGTACGCTCCTGAATATGGATATGCACACTGTGGTGGTGGGGACGGCCGGGGTCACCGCGGCCGATGTCGTCGCCGTGGCGCGCCGAGGCGCCCGGATCGAACTCTCCGAAGAGGCCGTGGCCGCGCTCACCGCGGCCCGCGAGATCGTCGACGCGCTCGCCGCGAAGCCGGAGCCCGTCTACGGGGTCTCCACCGGGTTCGGCGCGCTCGCCACCCGGCACATCAGCCCCGAGCTGCGCGCCCAGCTCCAGCGCAACATCGTGCGCTCGCACGCGGCCGGGATGGGCCCGCGCGTCGAGCGCGAGGTCGTGCGCGCGCTGATGTTCCTGCGCCTGAAGACCGTCTGCTCCGGGCACACCGGGGTCCGCCCCGAGGTCGCGCAGACCATGGCGGACGTGCTCAACGCCGGGATCACCCCGGTCGTGCACGAGTACGGCTCGCTGGGCTGCTCCGGCGACCTCGCGCCGCTCAGCCACTGCGCGCTGACGCTCATGGGCGAGGGCGACGCCGAGGGCCCCGACGGGGTCGTACGGCCCGCCGGCGACCTCCTCGCCGAGCACGGCATCGCGCCGGTCGAGCTGCGCGAGAAGGAGGGCCTCGCGCTGCTCAACGGCACGGACGGCATGCTCGGCATGCTCGTCATGGCCCTCGACGACCTGGACAACCTCTACAAGGCCGCGGACGTGACGGCCGCGCTGTCCCTGGAGGCGCTGCTCGGCACCGACAAGGTCCTCGCGCCCGAGCTGCACGCCATCCGCCCGCACCCCGGGCAGGCGGCCAGCGCCGCCAACATGCTGGCCGTGCTGGCCGGTTCGGGCCTGACCGGGCACCATCAGGACGACGCGCCGCGGGTGCAGGACGCGTACTCCGTGCGCTGCGCCCCGCAGGTCGCCGGGGCCGGCCGGGACACCATGGCGCACGCGCGGCTCGTGGCCGAGCGGGAGCTGGCGTCCGCCGTCGACAACCCCGTCGTGCTGCCCGACGGCCGCGTCGAGTCCAACGGCAACTTCCACGGCGCGCCGGTCGCCTACGTGCTCGACTTCCTCGCGATCGCGGCGGCCGACCTCGGCTCGATCTCCGAGCGCCGCACCGACCGCCTCCTCGACAAGAACCGCTCGCACGGCCTGCCGCCGTTCCTCGCGGACGACGCCGGGGTCGACTCGGGCCTGATGATCGCCCAGTACACGCAGGCGGCGCTGGTCAGCGAGATGAAGCGGCTCGCCGTGCCGGCGTCCGCGGACTCGATCCCGTCGTCCGCGATGCAGGAGGACCACGTCTCGATGGGCTGGTCGGCCGCGCGCAAGCTGCGGACCGCCGTCGACAACCTCGCGCGGATCGTCGCCGTGGAGCTGTACGCGGCCACGCGGGGCATCGAGCTGCGGGAGGGTCTGGAGGCCGCGCCGGCGTCGCGGGCGGTCATCGCCGCGGCGCGCTCCGCGGGCGTCCAGGGACCCGGGCCCGACCGTTTCCTCGCGCCTGATCTCGCTGCGGCGGATGCGTTCGTGCGGAGCGGGGGGCTGGTGGCCGCCGTCGAAGGGGTGACGGGGGCGCTGGCGTAGCGCCTGGGCGCCGTCGGGGGCGGGGATTCTGTGCGAGTGCCGCTTCAGTGTGGTTGCTCGCGCAGTTCCTCGCGCCCCTTCGCGCCGTGGGTGCCGAGGGGTGTGCGCGAGTGCGGCCCGGTGGGGGTGGCTCGCGTAGTTCCCCGCGCCCCTAAAGGGCGCCTTCGAACGTACGGCCCCTGCGGACGGAGTACGTCACGAAGCCGACGCCCAGGCCCAGGAAGACCGAGCCGCCGACCACGTACGGCGTCGTGTCGACGGTGCCCGTGTCGGCCAGCCGGAGCTGCTGGTCGGACTGGGTGTCGACCGCGGTGGCCGTCTGGGCCTGGTCGGTGCCGGTGTGCTCGGGTGTGGCGGTGGCGTTGGGGACGAACCACAGGGCAGCCAGGAGCGTCCCGGCGGCGGTGGCGGTGAACAACGATCGACGTGCGGCGGACACGGAAGCGATCCCCCTTGTGGCGCTGGCGAATTGGCCGTGTGAGCCGATGTTAGTGAAAGGTGCGGGTCACGGGAAAGTCACGAGTGGAACGGGTCGTACGCTCCGGCGTATGAGCACTGATGAGACGTCACGTTTTGTTCGTCTGAAGGTGGAATTGGTCCTGGAGGTCGCCGACGTCGAGGCGCTGACCGGGGCCGCGCTGCAGCGCGTCGCCGAGGACGAGGCGATGCCCGTCGAGGAGCGCGCGCACGCCGAGAGCGCCGTCCAGGAGGACGAGGCGGAGGCCGTCGCGTACCTCGTGGACCCGTTCGACCTGGTCGGCGATGTGCCGGGGGCCGAACTCGTCCAGGCCTCGTGGTCCAGCGAACAGGTCGACTACGACCCCGATTCGCCGGATTGGGACCTGGACGAGGATGATGACGGGGAGGGCGCCGGGGAGCGCGGGTAGCGGCTGACGGAACGGGACACCCCGGGCGGCAACCGCCGCCCGGGGTTTTGTCGTCCCGCAGGGGGAGAGACGAAAGTGGAGTGAGGGGATCACGGGGGCGCCGTTACCACCGGTGCATCAGTGGTCACGGCCTTCAACGACGTGGCGTCGCCCACATCGGGGCGTTTTCGGGAACGGGGCGAACCGGTCACCGCGTTGTGTACGTGCAAGGGGAACCTCTGTGTTCTCCGTGACCGGACTCGGGGCGGTCGGCAATGTTCGGGGAAGTCGGGAAATCGGCGACTATGGAGAAGCGTGTGATGACGGACGGTAAGCGGCGCAAGGGCCTGATGGCCGCGTCCGCTGTGCTCGGTGGCGTGCTGGTGCTCTCTGCGTGCAGCGGGAGCGACGGCGACTCGGGCAGCTCGTCGAGCGGCAAGAAGGAGTCGCAGGCGCAGGCGGACGAGGCCGCGGCGAAGAAGACCTCGCAGGCCGAGATCAAGATCGCCCCGAAGGACGGCTCCGACAACGCGAGCATCAACAACGCGGCGAAGGTCACCGTGAGCAAGGGCACGCTCACCGACGTCACCATGACCACGGCCGACGGCACGGCGGTCGCCGGCCAGATATCGGCCGACAAGAAGAGCTGGAAGCCCACGAACCAGCTCGAGCGCGCGACGACGTACAAGATCGCCGCGACGGCGAACGACGCGGACAACCGTGCCGCGCACGAGAACGCGTCGTTCACCACGGTCTCCCCGGACAACAGCTTCATCGGCAACTTCACGCCGGAGGACGGCTCGACCGTCGGCGTCGGCATGCCCGTGTCGATCAACTTCGACAAGGCGATCACCAACAAGTCGGACGTGCAGTCCCACATCACGGTGTCGTCGAGCAGCGGCCAGGAGGTCGTCGGCCACTGGTTCAACGCCAACCGGCTGGACTTCCGCCCCGAGGACTACTGGAAGGGCGGCTCCACGGTCACCCTGAAGCTGGACCTCGACGGGGTCGAGGGCGCGGACGGCGTGACCGGTGTCCAGCAGAAGACCGTCACGTTCAAGATCGGGCGCAACCAGGTCTCCACGGTCGACGCCAAGACCAAGCAGATGACCGTCACCCAGGACGGGAAGACGATCAAGACCATCCCGATCTCCGCCGGTTCGCCCGACAACAAGACCTACGAAGGCCAGATGGTGATCTCCGAGAAGTTCAAGGAGACCCGGATGAACGGCGCGACGGTCGGCTTCACCGACGACGACGGCAAGGGCGAGTACGACATCAAGGACGTGCCGCACGCGATGCGTCTGTCGAACTCCGGCACGTTCATCCACGGCAACTACTGGGGCGCCAAGTCGATCTTCGGCTCGGTGAACACCAGCCACGGCTGTGTCGGTCTGTCGGACGCCAAGGGCGCCAACGACTCCAGCACGCCCGGCGCCTGGTTCTACGACCACTCCATGGTCGGCGACGTCGTCGTCGTGAAGAACACCGGCGACAAGACGGTCCAGCCGGACAACGGCCTGAACGGCTGGAACCTGAGCTGGGCGCAGTGGAAGGCCGGCTCCGCCGCCTGACCCGCCCCGTCCCCGACGAGCCCCGGTACGCCGCGCGTACCGGGGCTCACGGCGTCGGCGCCCGGCACTTATGAAGACCGCATGCAGCACACAGCTCAGTGCCAAGCAGTGTCCCTACTGTCCGCGTCATGTTCCTCACCTACCTCAGGCGTGAATGGAGACGGCGCCGGAAGGCCGCCCTCGTCGTCGCCTCCGGGCTCGCGCTCGGCATCGCGCTGGTCATCACGGTCACCTCGGTCTCGGCCGGGATGAAGCAGGCCCAGAGCAAGGTCCTCGCATCCCTCTACGGCCTGGGCACCGACATGACCGTCACCAAGGCCGCCGAGGCGCCGTCGAAGAGCGGCCAGGGCGACCGGCCGAACTTCACGTTCGACGCCGACAGCGAGGACAGCGACAAGGAGCAGTCCACCGACCGCGTCATGACGGCCGGCGGCCAGACCCTCAAGTCGTCGCTGATCGCCGACGTCGCCGGCCGGCAGGGCGTCGGCTCCGCGACCGGCGCGCTCCAGCTCAGCGTCATGAAGGTCTCCGGTTCCTTCACCCAGGGCAAGGCCACCACCGGCGACTCGGGCTCCGGGTCCGCCGGGAGCGGCCGGCCCGGCGGCACGGGCGGCGCAGGCGGTCAGGGCGGTGTGCAGGGCGGCGGCGCGAACTTCGACGTCAACTCGTACTCCGTGTACGGCATCGACGTCGCGCACCAGGGCCTCGGCCCGCTCTCCACCATGGAGATCACCAAGGGACGCACCTTCAAGTCATCCGAGACGAACGCCAAGGTGGCGGTCCTGTCGACGTCGTACGCCAAGGAGAACTCCAAGGCCGTCGGCGACACCCTCACCGTCAACAAGGTGAAGTACGAGGTCGTCGGCATCGCGCAGGCGAGCAGCAGCGACTCGACCGGCGACGTCTATCTGCCGCTGAAGCAGGCGCAGACGCTCGCCGACGCCAAGAACAAGGTCTCCACGATCTACGTCCAGGCGACCGACTCGAAGCAGATCGACAGCGTCAAGGCGGCCATCCAGAAGAACATCCCGGGGACCACGGTCACCACCTCCTCGGACCTCGCCGACTCGGTGTCCGGCTCCCTGTCCACCGCCTCCGACCTGGCGGCCGGCGTCGGCAAGTGGCTGTCCGTGGTCGTGCTCGCCGCGGCCGTCCTGGTCGCCGCGCTGCTCACGTCGTCGGCCGTCTCGCGCCGCGTGCGGGAGTTCGGCACGCTCAAGGCGCTCGGCTGGAAGTCGGGGCGCGTGACCCGGCAGGTCGCCGGTGAGGCGTTCGTCAACGGACTCATCGGCGGTGTCCTCGGCATCGCGCTCGGCCTCGTCGCCGCGTACGCCGTCACGGCGTTCAGCCCGACCCTCACCGCCCAACTCGGCAGTTCCGGCGGCCAGATGAGCGGCGGACCCGGCGGTGGCGGCATGGGCGGCGGACCCGGCGGCGGCGGCCGGAGCGCCGCGCGCACCGTCGACGTCGCCCTGTCCGCGCCGGTCAGCCTCTCCACCATCGCGCTCGCCGCGCTGCTCGCCATCGGGGGCGGGCTGATCGCCGGGGCGTACGGCGGCTGGCGGGCCTCGCGACTGCGCCCGGCGGACGCGCTGCGCCGCGTCGAATAGCCCGACCGCCCCTTTCCGAACAGGAGTTACCCATGTACGAACTGCGCGGCGTGACCAAGCAGTACCGGCGCGGCAAGGAGACCGTCGACGCCCTGCGCGGCGTCGACCTGACCGTGGCGGACGGCGGCCGCCTCGTCATCCAAGGTCCCACCGGCGGCGGCAAGTCGACGCTGCTGCAGATGCTCGGCGGCCTCGACCGGCCCACCGTGGGCAGCGTCGAACTCGACGGCGTCGACCTCGCGACCCTGTCCGAGACCAGGCTGACCCGGGTGCGCAGCGAGAAGATCGGCATCATCTTCCAGTCCTTCAACCTGATCCCGACGCTGACCGCGCAGGAGAACGTGGAGACGGCGCTCGTGCCGCTCGGCCTGAAGGGCGGCGACCGGCGGGAGCGGGCCGCCGAGGCGCTGAAGTCGGTGGGTCTGGGGGAGCGGCTCGCGCATCTGCCCTCGGAGATGTCGGGCGGCCAGCAGCAGCGCGTCGCCATCGCGCGGGCGCTGGTGAAGAACCCGAAGGTGCTCCTCGCCGACGAGCCGACCGGCAACCTCGACGAGTCCATGCGCGACGAGATCATGGACGTACTCGAAGCGCAGTGGAAGGAGCACGGGCTGACGTTCATCATGGTCACCCACGACTCGGCGATCGCGAAGAAGGCCCCGCGCCTCGCCACGATCCGCAAGGGCCGCATCACCGTGACGGAGAAGGCGGCCGCCTGACGGCCCGACGGGTCTCATCCCGTTCTCATCCTGGCCTCACGGAACCCTTACAGCGTCCCCATACGGTTTCGCCGCAGCGGGAGCCGCAGCGACACAGATCGCCGCTGCTCCCGCTGATTCCTGTCAGCGCCCCGTGCCGGGGCCGTTCATCGGCGAGGCTTCGATGTTCTTCACCTACCTCAGGCGTGAGTTGCGCCGCCGCAGAAAAGCGGCGCTCGTCGTCGCCTCCGGGCTCGCACTCGGGATCGCGCTCGTCATCGTGGTCAACTCCGTCTCCTCCGGCATGAGCCAGGCACAGGACAAGGTCCTGCAGTCCCTGTACGGCCTGGGCACGGACATGACCGTCACCAAGGCCGCCGCCGCGCCGAAGGAGGGCGAGACCGGCCGCCCGCGCTTCAACTTCGACGCCAAGGACAGCGACGCCGACGACGCCGACAAGGAGCAGAGCACGGACCGGGTGATGGTGCAGGGGTTCCAGACCCTCGCCTCCTCCACCGTCACGAAGGTCGCGCGGCAGAAGGGCGTCGACGACACCGTGGGCGGTCTGAGCCTGCAGGTGATGAAGGTCAGCGGCCAGTTCACCCGCGGCCAGTTCAAGCAGGACCCGCAGAGCGGCGGCGCCCAGCGCGGCGGCCCCGGCGGCGGCAGCGGCCAGCCGCAGGGCCGGGTCGAGGGCGGCGGCGCCGACTTCGACGTCAACTCCTACTCCGTGTTCGGCACCGACGTCACCAAGCAGGACCTCGGCCCGCTGACCTCCTCGAAGATCACCAAGGGGCGGACCTTCAAGACGTCCGAGACGGACGCCAAGGTCGTCGTCGCCGACGCCTCCTACGCCAAGGAGAAGAAGCTCGCCCTCGACGACAACGTCACCGTCAAGGGCACGAAGTACAAGGTCATCGGCATCGCGACGCCCGACAGCGGGGACGCCGCCGCCAATCTGTACCTCCCGCTGAAGCAGGCCCAGACGCTCGCCGACACCAAGAACAAGGTGACGACGGTGTACGTCAAGGCGACGGACTCGCAGCAGATCGACGCCGTCAAGTCGACCATCCAGAAGAACATCTCGGGCACGACGGTCACCACGTCGGCCGACCTCGCGGACACCGTCTCCGGGTCCCTGTCCACCGCCTCCGACCTCGCCTCGAACGTCGGCAAGTGGCTGTCGATCGCGGTGCTCGTGGCCGCTTTCCTCGTCGCCGGTCTGCTCACCTCGTCGGCCGTCTCGCGCCGTGTGCGGGAGTTCGGCACGCTCAAGGCGCTCGGCTGGAAGTCGGGCCGGGTCACCCGGCAGGTCATCGGCGAGGCCGTCGTCAACGGGCTCATCGGCGGCGTCCTCGGCATCGCCGTCGGCCTCGCGGGCGCCTACGCCGTCACCGCCATCAGCCCCACCCTCTCCGCCCAGCTCGGCAACAGCGCGGGCGGCGGCGCAGGCATGGGCGGCGGTCCCGGCGGGGGCGGCGGCTTCGGCGGCGGCATGATGCGCCAGGCCGGCGGCGGCAAGACCCTCGACATCGCGCTCAGCGCCCCGGTCTCCGCCGCCACCATCGCCCTCGCGGTCGGCCTCGCCGTCGCGGGCGGCCTGATCGCCGGCGCGTTCGGCGGCTGGCGGGCCTCGCGACTGCGCCCGGCCGACGCGCTGCGCCGCGTCGAGTAGCAGCAGCCCTGCACGGGCATCCAACCCCCTTTCGTACCGCAGGAGTTGCACCATGTATCAGCTCAGAGGCGTCACCAAGCAGTACCGGCGCGCCAAAGACACCGTCGACGCGCTGGCCGGTATCGACCTGACCATCGGCGACGGCGACCGGCTCGTCATCCAGGGCCCCACGGGCGGCGGCAAGTCGACGCTGCTGCAGATGCTCGGCGGTCTCGACCGGCCCACCGCGGGCAGCGTCGAGCTCGACGGCACCGATCTGGCGAAGCTGCCCGAGGCCCGGCTCACCAAGGTCCGCGCCGAGTCCATCGGGTTCGTGTTCCAGTCCTTCAACCTGATCCCGACGCTGACCGCGCAGGAGAACGTGGAGACGGCGCTCGTGCCGCTCGGCCTCAAGGGCGGCGACCGGCGGGAGCGGGCCGCCGAGGCGCTGAAGTCGGTGGGTCTGGGGGAGCGGCTCGCGCATCTGCCCTCGGAGATGTCGGGCGGCCAGCAGCAGCGCGTCGCCATCGCGCGGGCGCTGGTGAAGAACCCGAAGGTGCTCCTCGCCGACGAGCCGACCGGCAACCTCGACGAGTCCATGCGCGACGAGATCATGGACGTACTCGAAGCGCAGTGGAAGGAGCACGGGCTGACGTTCATCATGGTCACCCACGACTCGGCGATCGCGAAGAAGGCCCCGCGCCTCGCGACGATCCGCAAGGGCCGCATCACCGTGACCGAGAACAGCCCCGCCCGCTGACGGATTCGCGTTCCGATGCAACCTGTGGCCCCCCTGTGTGCTCTCTACGCAGGGGGGCCGATCGCGGTCCTCCGTCGGTGAACCACCTTCACCAGGGGGAAAGTTGCACAGACAGGGACATTCCCGTACACGTCGCGGCGCGGCTCTCGTCGCAGCGGCCGCCGCCGTCGCGCTGGCCGCCGGGCTGACCGTCCCGTCGGCCGCGGCGCCCGCGTCCGCCGCGGCGCGCCCCGGCCAGGACCTGAAGCCCAGGACACACGTCACGCTCATCACCGGCGACCGCGTCGCGCTCGACGCGAAGGGCAAGCCGGTCGGGCTGCAGCGGGCCGAGGGGCGGGAGCGCATACCCGTGCAGACCCGCAGGACCGGCGGGCACACGTACGTCGTGCCGGCCGACGCGCGGCGGCTGATCGCCGACGGCCGGCTCGACCGGCGGCTGTTCGACGTCACCGAACTGTCCAAGCCCGCGTACACCGAGGCGCGGCGCGGCAGCCTCAAGGTCATCGTCGGCTACCGGGGAGCGGCCACGGCCGCCCGGGCCGAGGTGCGCGACGCCGGTGACACCACCGTCCGGCACCGCCTGACGACGCTCAACGCCGACGCGGTCAGCACGCCCCAGGACGACGCGGGCAAGCTGTGGGACGCGGTGACGAACGGCAAGGGCGCCGCCGCCTCCGGCGTCAGCCGCATCTGGCTCGACGGCGTGCGCCGGGCGAGCCTCGACAAGTCCGTGCCGCAGATCGGCGCCCCCACGGCGTGGGCCGCCGGGTACGACGGCAAGGGCGTGAAGATCGCCGTCCTGGACACGGGTGTCGACGCGACCCACCCCGACCTCAAGGACCAGGTCCTCGAGGCGAGGAACTTCACCACCGCCGCCGACGCGACCGACCACTTCGGGCACGGCACCCACGTCGCGTCCATCGCGGCCGGCACGGGCGCCAAGTCGGGCGGGACGTACAAGGGCGTCGCCCCCGGCGCCAAGCTGATCAGCGGCAAGGTCCTCGACGACGACGGGTTCGGCGACGACTCCGGCATCCTCGCGGGCATGGAGTGGGCCGCGGCGCAGGGCGCCGACGTCGTCAACCTCAGCCTCGGCGGCGGCGACACCCCGGAAATCGACCCGCTGGAGGCCGAGGTCAACAAGCTCTCGGAGCAGAAGGGCATCCTCTTCGCCATCGCCGCCGGCAACGCGGGGCCGCAGTCCATCGGCTCGCCCGGCAGCGCGGACGCCGCGCTCACCGTCGGCGCCGTCGACGACAAGGACAAGCTGGCCGACTTCTCGTCCACCGGGCCGCGCGTCGGTGACGGCGCGATCAAGCCGGACGTGACGGCGCCGGGCGTCGACATCACGGCCGCCGCCGCTCCCGGCAGCGTCATCGCCAAGGAGGTCGGCGAGAAGCCCGCCGGGTATCTCACGATCTCCGGTACGTCGATGGCGACGCCGCACGTCGCCGGTGCCGCCGCGATCCTCAAGCAGGAGCACCCGGACTGGACGTACCAGGAGCTGAAGAGCGCGCTCGTCGGGTCGGCCAAGGGCACCGCCGGGCTCACCCCGTTCCAGCAGGGCAGCGGCCGCATCCAGGTCGACCGGGCCATCAAGCAGAGCGTGTTCGCCCAGGACGCCTCGGTGGGCTTCGGTGTCGCGCAGTGGCCGCACACCGACGACCCGGCGCTCACCAAGAAGGTCACGTACAAGAACACCGGCACCGCGGACGTCACCCTCGACCTCGCGGTGTCCGCCACCGGCCCCAAGGGGCAGGCCGCCCCCGCGGGCTTCTTCACCCTCGGCGCCCCGAAGGTCACCGTGCCGGCCGGCGGCACCGCCTCCGTCGACCTGACCGCGAACACCCGGCTCGGCGGCACGCTCGACGGCGCGTACTCCGCGTACGTGACGGCGACGGGCGGCGGCCAGTCGGTGCGCACGGGCGCCGCCGTGCAGCGCGAGATCGAGTCGTACGACGTGACGCTGAAGCACCTCGGGCGGGACGGAAAGCCCCAGTCGACCTATCTCACCGACCTGTTCGGGTACGAGGGTCTCGGCAAGGATGCGGTGTTCTCCGCGCCGCCCAGCGACTCCGGCGCGGTGACCCTGCGCATGCCCAAGGGCACCTACCTCCTGGACGGACTGCTGGCGAAGGACCTGGAGAAGTTCGAGGGCGGTGTCGACTGGATCGTGCAGCCGAAGCTCAGCGTCACCAAGAACCTGTCGCTGACGCTGGACGCCCGGACGGCCAAGGCGGCCGACATCACGGTGCCGGACGCCGCGGCCGTGCCGCTGAGCGCGATGGTCGACTACTCCTACGACCCGGCCATGACCGGACTCTCCGTGATGCTCGGCTCGTTCGCCGACATCCGCGTGGCCCCGCTCGGCGGCGACGTGCCCGGCGGCCTCACGCAGAACTGGTTCGGACAGTGGACCAAGGCGAACGGCACCGAGTACGACGTCGCGACCAGCGCCAAGGTCCCGCAGCTCCAGGGCGCCAAGGTCAAGCACTTCAAGGCGTCCGAACTCGCCACGGTGAAGAACGAGTTGGGCGCCCCGGCGCCCGGCAAGACCGGTGCGCTCGGCGTCACCGGAGTGCTCCCCGGCGACGCCGTCTTCGGTGTGCCCGTGGAGCAGAAGCTGCCCGCCACGCGCACGCTGCACCTGTCGACCGGGAACGGGATCCAGTGGGGCCTGGACTTCGTGCAGTACGCGGGCAAGGACGCGGAGGGCTTCCCGATCGAGGAGTCCTTCTACACGCTGGGCGCCCCGCAGACGTTCAAGGCGGGCAGCAGCTACACGAAGACGTTCAACACCGCCGTGTTCGGGCCCCGGATCGGCGGCGAGTACGGCCTGTTCCGCGACGGGAACGCCGTCTACGGCTCGCTGCCGCTGTTCGCCGACGGCAAGACGCACGCGGGTTCCTCCACGTTCTCCTCGGTCGTGACGTCGCTCTACCGCAACGGCACGAAGATCGCCACGAACGACGACCCGCTCTTCGGGTACGAGGAGTTCAAGGTCCCGTCGGGCGACGCCGCGTACAAGCTGACGACCTCGGTCAAGCGCAGCGCGAAGGTGGGAACCACCACCAAGGTCAACGCCAGCTGGTCGTTCCGCTCGAAGAAGACGGCGGACCTCACCAAGCTCCCGGCCTCCGGCATCCGCTTCGCCGCGGCCGTCGGCCTGGACAGCAGGGTGCCCGCCGGAAAGACCCAGTCCGTCCCGGTCACGGTGCAGGGTGCGGCCGCGGGCGGCAACCTCAAGTCCCTTTCCGTGTACGTCTCCTACGACTACGGACAGACCTGGAAGAAGGTGACCGTCAAGAACGGGAAGATCTCCGTCAGGAATCCCGCCAAGGACAAGGCGGTCTCCTTCCACGCCAAGATCACCGACAAGAAGGGCAACCTGTCGACGATCTCGGTCTACAACGCCTACTACGGCAAGTAGGCGCGAAGAGGCAGTAGTTGACGCGCGAGGGCGTTACGCCCAGCGCTGATATCGCGAGCGGCCCGCCCCGGTCCATGGCCGGGGCGGGCCGCCCGTGTTCTTCTGGCTGCCATGACGACTCGCACGGTCGAATACATCCGGTACCGCATCGCCGAGGACCGCTCGGCCGCGTTCCTCGCCGCCTACACGCGCGCCGCCCGGCAGCTCGCCGCGTCACCGTACTGCGTCACCTACGAACTCACGCGCTGCGAGGAGGACTTCGAGCACTTCGTGCTGCGCATCGTGTGGACGTCGGCCAAGGACCACGTCGAAGGCTTCCGGACGTCGGAGCTGTTCCCGGACTTCCTCGCCGAGATCCGCCCGTACGTGGGCGACATCGACGAGATGCGCCACTACACACCGACCTCGGTGCGCGGCCGGGGCGCCGCCGAGCCCACCCTCTTCGCCTGGGCGGGCGGCGCCGAGGCGTTCGACCGGCTCACGTCCGTCTTCTACGCCAAGGTGCGAAGGGACGACCTGCTCGGCCCGCTCTTCGCCGGCCTGCCGGCCGAGCACGCCGAACACGTCGCGCTCTGGCTCGGCGAGGTCTTCGGCGGTCCGGCCGCCTACACGGAACAGCACGGCGGACACAGCCACATGGTCGCCAAGCACATCGGCAAGGGCATCACGGAGCGGCAGCGCCGCCGCTGGGTCAACCTCATCCACGACGCGGCGGACGAGGCGGACCTGCCCGCGGACGCCGAGTTCCGCTCCGCGTTCAGCGCCTACGTCGAGTGGGGCACCCGGCTCGCCGTCACCTTCTCCGGCCCGGACGCGAGCCGCCCGGCCGAGCAGCCGGTGCCGCGCTGGCACTGGGGCGCGGCGCCGCCGTACCAGCCGTGACAGGTGCCGGGGGCGGCGTCAGGGGCGGGGCGTCCCGGTGTCCTGGGGCACCGCGTCCGTGCCCCAGCTCGCCAGCAGGCGCAGCGCCTCCGCGGCCGGGGAGCCCGGCTCCGCGTGGTACACGCACAGATACTGCTCGTCGTCGTCCGGCAGGTGCAGCGTCTCGTACGACAGGGTCAGCTCGCCGACCAGCGGATGCCGCATCCGCTTCACGCCGTGGCCCTTCTCCTTCACGTCGTGGGTGGCCCACAGCCGCCTGAACTCCTCACTCTTGACGGAGAGTTCACCCACCAGCGCCGACAGGTCCGGGTCGTCCGGGTGCTGGCCCGCGTACAGCCGCAGATAGCTGACCATGTCCGACGCCTTGGAGTCCCAGTCGCGGAACAGGTCCCGGTAGCCCGGGTCGAGGAACGTGAGCCGCGCCCAGTTCCGCTCCGCCGGCGGCAGCGCGCCCCAGTCGCCGAACAGCGCCGCCGCCATCCGGTTCCACGCGAGGATCTCGGAGCGCGCCCCGGCCACGTACGCGGGCACGCCCTCCAACGAGTCGAGCAGCTGCCGCAGCCCCGGCCGCACCGTCTGCCGCCGGGGCGGCCGCGCCCTGCGGCGCTGCTGCTTCGGCTTGGCCAGCCGGGTCAGATGCGCCTGCTCGGCATCGCTCAGCCGCAGGGCGCGCGCGATGGCGTCCAGCACCTCCGCCGACACATTGCGCCCGTTGCCCTGCTCCAGACGGGTGTAGTACGCCACCGAGACCCCGGCCAGCTGCGCCAGCTCCTCGCGCCGCAGCCCCGGCACCCGCCGGTGCCGCCCCATCGAGGCGATCCCCACGTCCTCCGGCTTGAGCCGGGCCCGCCGGGTGCGCAGGAACTCGCTGAGCTCGGCCCGCTGGTCGAGGCTGTCGGGAGCGGGGTTGTGGTCCATGCACTCAAGTATTCCCGGTCGTACGCCCCTGAGCCTGACCCCGTCAGTAGTAGGACCACTGGACGTACGCAAAGCGGTGACCTGGGTGAACAGGCTCGTGTCCGGCACGCTGGACACCATGACCACGACTGTTGCCGCATACGCCGCGCCCAGCGCCAAGGCTCCGCTGGAGCGCACCACCATCGAGCGCCGCACGGTCGGCGAGCACGACGTACTGATCGACATCGAATTCGCCGGAATCTGCCACTCCGACATCCACCAGGCCCGTGAGGGCTGGGGCGAGGCCATCTTCCCGATGGTCCCCGGGCACGAGATCGCCGGTGTCGTCTCCGAGGTCGGCCCCGGCGTCACCAAGTTCAAGGTCGGCGACCGCGTCGGCGTCGGCTGCATGGTCGACTCCTGCCGCGCGTGCGAGCCCTGCCTGGCCGGGCAGGAGCAGCACTGCGTCCGCGGGAACGTCGGCACGTACAACGCCGTCGGCAAGGACGGCGAGCCCACCTACGGCGGCTACTCCCAGAAGGTCGTCGTCGACGAGGCCTTCACCGTCCGCATCCCCGACGGCCTCTCCCTCGACGTGGCCGCGCCGCTGCTCTGCGCCGGCATCACCACGTACTCCCCGCTGAAGCACTGGGGCGCCGGCCCCGGCAAGAAGGTCGCCGTGGTCGGTCTCGGCGGCCTCGGCCACATGGCCGTCAAGATCGCGCACGCCCTCGGCGCGGAGGTGACGGTCCTGTCCCAGTCGCTGCGCAAGAAGGACGACGGCCTGAAGCTGGGCGCCGACCACTACTACGCGACCAGCGACGAGCAGACCTTCAAGGACCTGGCGGGCACGTTCGACGTGATCCTCTCCACGGTCTCCGCGCCCCTCGACTTCGGCGCGTACCTGAGCCTGCTGAAGACGGGCGGCGCCCTGGTGAACGTCGGCGCCCCCGAGGAGCCCATCGCCCTCAATCTGTTCTCCCTCATCGGCGGGAACAAGACCCTCGCCGGTTCGATGATCGGCGGCATCGCCGAGACCCAGGAAATGCTCGACTTCTGCGCCGAGCACGGCCTGGGCGCCGAGATCGAACTGATCGAGGCGAGCCAGATCAACGAGGCGTACGAGCGGGTCCTCGCCTCCGACGTGCGCTACCGCTTCGTGATCGACGCGGCGACCATCTGAGCGCCTTACCCCGCGAGTAATCGACGCCCTCCCCGGGCTCCGACAGGATCGAACCCGTATCCACCGGAACCCGAGGAGGGCTCGCTCATGACCGCCTACGCCATCGCAGTGCTGCGTCCCACGCCCCCGGTGCACCCCGACGTCCTGGAGTACATCGAGCGGGTCCAGTCCACCTTCGAGCCCTACGGCGGCCGCTTCCTGTCGCACGGCAAGCAGGGCGAATGGCTGGAGGGACGCAGCCTCGGAGACCTGGTCATCGTCGAGTTCCCCGATCTCCCGCAGGCCCACGCCTGGTACGCGTCCCCCGCCTACCAGGAGATCCTCCCGCTGCGCACCGCCCACATCCCCGGCGAGCTGGTCTTCCTGGAGGGCGTGCCGGGCGACTACGACGCGGGGCGGACGGCGGGGGCGATGCGCGAGGCGTCGAGCCGTCCGGATGTGGCGCCTGCCGTGTGACAGCGCGCCCAGCGGTGCGCGTGCGCCGAGCTGGACGGATGGGCGAGCGGGGGGTTCCCGCGCCGTACCTGCAACGACCGGTACGGCAACGGCGCCAGCCGCAGATCGCGCTCGGGGTCCCACTGCACCCGGCGGGTGCCTGCTTCAGCTCCCGCTTCCAGGAGGCCTGATCGGTGTGCACGCCGCGCTCCCGCTTCCACACCGCCGGGAAACGGCCGGCAGGCCCGTGGCCGCCTCGGCCCCTCAGGACCCGGTGCCGGCCCGCGCCACCTGCGCCGCGCAATAGTCCCGCACCTTCACGTACCGCTTCGCCGGATCCCCGTAGTACGACCACGGGGTCGTGCCCGCGTAGCCGTCGGCGAGGCGGAACTGGGCCAGGGCCTCCTCGTAGCGGTTCTGCCAGTACAGGAAGCTGCCGAGCAGGTGGCGGGCCGGAGCGACGGCCGGGTCGTGGGGGTTCGCGGCGTGTGCCGCCGCCACGTCGGCGAGGGCCGCGTCCGTCGCCGCGACGATCTCCGGGCGCCGGTAGTACTCGCCGGGGTTGAGGTCGTCGTGCGCGATCTCGTACTCGAAGTAGGCGTCGAGGACGATCGTGGACAGGAGCTGACCGGGGGCGCCCTTCGCCGCGGCCGCCCTGCCGAACGCCTCCGCCTCCTCGTGCGAGCCCCGCCACTTCGCGCACCAGTACTGCAGCGCGGAACGGTGCGCGGCCAGGTGGTACGGGTCCCGCTTCTCGATCTCGGCCCAGATCGCGGCGAACGCCTCGTGCGGGTAGCCGAGGCCCATCGCCAGCGGCAGCTCCGCGACGAACGGGCACGGGTCGTCGCCGGCCGCGTCCTGCGCCGCGCCGAACGCCTCCTTCGCCTGCGCGAGCACCCGGTGGAAGCCGTCGAACTGCTCGCGCGTCGTGCTCCTCGCCTGCGCGCTGCCGCGGATCTCCCAGGCCAGATAGACCAGGGAACGGGCGTGGACCAGCGCCGCGCCCGGGTCCCGCGGCCGCGCCGCGCGCCACGCGGTCAGCCACGCGTCGTCCTTCACGGCCTCCTCGGCGAGCAGGACGGAGCGCCGGTCGCGCTCCTGCCAGTCCGTGCCCGCGCCCTCCAGGTACTGCGCGCCGGGCTCCCAGTTCCCCGCGCCGAGAGCCGACGTGACGTGCTCGGCCGCCGGGTCGGGGGCGGTCGCCCGCTCGCCGTCGACCTGTGCGACGGGCACCAGGCCGAGCCGGGCCCCCGCCTCGGCGATCTGGGCGTCGGAGAACCTGCCGACGTCCCGGTGGTGCCGGCGCCGGATCCCGACGGTACGGACGATGACGATCACGGCGACGACGACGGCCACGATCAGGGCGATGCGGTTCACTTGGTCCTGCTCTCCCGGAAGTTCTGAAGAAGGTGGGTGGCTGAGGGCTGTCCGGGGCTCACGCCGCCGGGGCGAGGAGCTGCCGCAGGACCGCCGTGTCCGGCACGTCCGCCACCGCCGCGTCCAGCGCCCGCGTCAGCCACTCCTGGTCGGCGCCGGACAGCCGCAGCGTCGCCGGGCCCGACCAGGACAGCTCGAAGTGCGCCGCGCCGCGCGCGATCAGGTCGACGGCCGTCAGGTCGGAGAGCAGGCGGCGCAGCCGGGGCCGGGCGAACTCGCGCGCCGCGCGGCCCGTCGCGGCCGCCGCCTCCTGCGACTTGGGCAGCCGGTCGGCGACCTGCCACATCTCGCCCGCGTCGATCGCCGAGAGGACCGACTCCAGCGAGCCGTCGCCGCCGGTCACCTCACGCACCGCCTGCCGCAACGGCTCCGCCGACCTGTCGACGTACGTGGTCATCGACTCGTGCACGAGCTGCGTCCAGTCCGCGCTGCGGCGCAGACCGAGCGCGGCGGGGGACAGGGCGGCCTGCTCCAGGGCCGCGAACATGGCCGCCGGATCGGCGAGGAGACCGAGCGCGGGGCCCGCCGCCCGCGACCGGCGCCCGTCGTCGGGGAGCTGCTCGATACGGGCCACGCGGTCGGCCATCGGCGGGTGCGTGTCGTAGGCGGAGCCCTCCTCCTGCGGCAACTCGGCGCGCATCTCGTCGAGTTCACCCGAGCGGGCGGCCAGCAGATGACGCAGACCGCCGAACACCTCGCCCTGCGGCGGCAGCAGCCCCGCGCCGGTGCCGAGCGTCGCGTACGAGTCGAAGTAGAAGTCGAACGCGGCGCTCAGGGCCGGGATCTCGCGCAGCGCCGACGCCGTCGCGTCCCGGCCCGCGATCCGGGCGGCCGTGAGGTCGGCGGCGTACTCCTGGCGGCGCATGGTGCCCCGCATGGCCCGCACGTAGAACGTCCCGTACCAGATGAAGGGCTTGGCGGCGATGCGGTAAGTGACGCCCGCGTAGCCGGTGTCGACCTCGCGTGCCGCCTTGCCCTTCGCGACCCGCCGGGCCTCCTTCGCCTCCGCCTTCTCGCGCTCCTGGGACCGCTTGGCGGCGGAGCGCTCCAGGAGCGTGGAGACGGTGCGGGAGATCTGCTCGAAGCCGCGCCGGTTGATCGCGCCGAGCCGGGTGTCGGCGTTGGAGTAGTGGCCGAACTCGTGGGCCAGCACACCGATCAGCTGCGCCTCGTCGAGGCCGCTGAGCAGCGGGGCGCCGATCCGCAGCACGCGGCGCCCGGAGCGCAGGCCCAGCAGGCGCGACTCCTCGTGGACGGCGGCGTTCACCTCGGGCACCAGATAGATCTCGTCCGGGGCCCGGGTGCCGGCCCGCTCGGCGAGATCGCGCACCACGGCCCACAGCCGGGGCTCCTGCCGCTCGTCGACGTGCAGACCGTCGGCCGGCGGCTCGAACTTCGGGCTGCGCACGGCGAACATGCCCTGCACGACCGGGATCGCGACGACGACGCTGAGGAAGACCAGTTTGAGGGCGCCGCCGCCGTGACCACCGGAGATGATCGACCAGTCGAGCGCGCCGAGCAGACCGAGCAGCACGAAGCCGACCAGATAGAAACCGAGCAGCAGAACGAGAGCGCGCACGGCGCGCAGAGTGGAGCCCATCGGGCAATTCCCCCCACGGGAACAAAAAAATGCAGGTGAACATACATGTGGGGGGAACGGGAGTATGGCACAGCCGCCGGGGCACCGGCGACCGGACTTCCCTCAGTGCCGCAGCGTGGCCGGGCTCCCGCCGTTCGCCTCGTAGCCGGCCACCGCGAGCGCGCGGTACACGGCGTACGAAGACGCCGGGTCCTCCTCCGCGGTCCAGGGGATGGCGCCCACGTGCCCGTCCACGCGCACCAGTTGCTGCATGGCCTCGGACCACCGCTCGCCGCGCACGAGGAAGAACACCAGCAAGTGGCGTACGTGGGCGAGCATCGGGTCGTCGGGCCGGGCGGCGTTCACCGCGAACAGGGCGCCGTGCAGCGCCTTGGTCACGACCTCGCTCTCGTAGAAGCCGCGCACGAAGTTCACGTCGGGCAGGTGCTCGTACAGCGCGAAGAGGGGCAGCGCGGCCAGCAGCGAGCCGCGCGGGGCACGCGCCGCGGCGGCCTCGGCGAACGCGAAGGCCTGCTCGCGCGAACCGTGCCACTTCTCGGTCCAGTAGCGCAGACCGGCCAGATGGGCCCCCATGTGCCCGGGCGCCGTGTCCAGGATCTTCAGCCACAGCTGCTCGAACTCGGACTGCGAGTACCCGAGTCCGCGCGCGATCGCCAGCTGCGTGATGTGCGGGACCGGGTCGCCCGGCGCGAGCAGCGCGGCCTGCTCACAGGCGCCCCGCGCCTCCTCCAGGATGATCCGCTGCTCGTCCGGCGTGCCACCGCCCCGCCAGGCCTGCTGCACCAGGAACTCGGCGAAGACCTGCGCCCCGCCCGCGTCCTTGGGCTGCTGCGCCCGCCACGCGTGCAGCCACCCGGCGCCGACGCGCGGCGTCTGCTGCAGCTCCAGCGCGGCGGCCCCGGCGATCGCCTGCACCCGCTCCCAGCGGGCCTCGGTCTCCTTGCCGGTCCCGGCGAGCAGTTGCGAAGCCGCCGTGAAATCCTGGTTGCGCTGCACGACGGCCATCACGTCGAGCAGATCCTGGTCGGGGCCCGGCAGCCGGACGTCGAGGTCCTCCTGCCGTACGAAGCCGTAGTCGGCCGGATCGGCGGCGTCCGGCGACCCCGGGGCGACCTGACGGATACCGCCGCGCCGCCGCAGCATCACCACCCAGGCGATCATCAGCACGGCCATCAGGACCCAGAGAATTCCCATACCTCCAAAGCTAACCGAGGCGGAGCCGGCGCCGAGGAGCACTACTCTCGGGGCACATGAGCGACACGCACAGCCACAGCGGAGCCCCCCGAGGCTTCGAGACGACCGCCATCCACGCCGGGAACACGGCCGACCCCGTCACCGGCGCCGTCGTCCCGCCGATCTACCAGGTCTCCACGTACAAGCAGGACGGCGTCGGCGGCCTGCGCGGCGGCTACGAGTACAGCCGCAGCGCCAACCCGACGCGGACCGCCCTGGAGGAGAACCTCGCCGCGCTGGAGGGCGGCCGGCGCGGCCTCGCCTTCGCCTCCGGCCTGGCCGCCGAGGACTGCCTGCTGCGGACCCTGCTGAGCCCGGGCGACCACGTGGTCATCCCGAACGACGCCTACGGCGGCACGTTCCGGCTGTTCGCCAAGGTCGTCTCGCGCTGGGGCGTGGAATGGTCGGTCGCCGACACCAGCGACGTCGCCTCGGTGCGCGCCGCCCTCACCCCGAAGACCAAGGCGGTCTGGGTCGAGACGCCCTCGAACCCGCTGCTCGGCATCACGGACATCGCCGCCGTCGCCCAGGTGGCCCGCGAGGCCGGCGCCCGGCTCGTCGTCGACAACACCTTCGCCAGCCCCTACCTCCAGCAGCCGCTCGCGCTCGGCGCGGACGTCGTCGTCCACTCGATGACGAAGTACATGGGCGGTCACTCGGACGTGGTCGGCGGCGCCCTCGTCGTCAACGACCAGGCCCTGGCCGACGACTTGGCGTACCACCAGAACGCGATGGGCGCGGTGGCCGGGCCGTTCGACTCCTGGCTCGTGCTGCGCGGCATCAAGACGCTGCCCGTGCGCATGGACCGGCACAGCGAGAACGCGGGCCGGGTCGCCGAGATGCTCACCCGCCACCCGCGCGTCACCAAGGTCCTCTACCCGGGGCTGCCCGAGCACCCGGGCCACGAGATCGCCGCCAAGCAGATGAGGGCGTTCGGCGGCATGGTGTCGTTCCAGGTCGAGGGCGGCGAGGAGGCGGCCGTCGAGGTCTGCAACCGTGCGCAGCTCTTCACGCTCGGCGAGTCCCTCGGCGGCGTCGAGTCGCTGATCGAGCACCCGGGCCGCATGACGCACGCGTCCGTCGCGGGCTCGGCCCTCGAAGTGCCCGCCGACCTCGTCCGCCTCTCCGTGGGCATCGAGTCGGCCGACGACCTGCTGGCCGATCTCCAGCAGGCGCTCGGCACGAAGTAGCGGTCAGCGGACCGTCACCAGCCGGTCAGCGGTGGAGTCGTCTCGGAGGGCGGCTCCACCCACGGGCGCGCCAGTGTCGCCCACACCAGGAACGCCACCACCGCGGTGCACAGCACGCACCACGCCAGCCGCCGGGCGATCCGCCGGCGCCGCAGCACCCGGCCGCCCCTGCGCATCGCCTCCGCGCACAGCTCGCCCGGCACCACCGGGGGCGGCGCGGCATCGAGCACCGCGCGCACCGTCGCCTCCTTGCGCTCCTGAAGGCTCATACCGGAGCCGTCCCGTGCAGGGCGGTGGGCGCGGGGTCGCGCGGCGGGTGCAGGACGAGGGCCATCGCGCGGTGGTGCAGGGCCCGTACGCGCTCCGCGGGCAGCCCGAGCAGCGCCGCCACCTGTTCCTCGCCGATGCCCTCGAACAGCCGCAGCACGAGGACCAGACGCTCCTGGGGCGTCAGATGCCCCAGTACGCCGCCGTGTCCACGGTGCCGGCGCCAGGTCCCGCGCGCGAAGCGGACGCCTAGTTCCTTGCGGGCGCAGTCGTAGGGATCCTCACCCCGAAGACGGTCCCAGGAGGCATACGTACGCGTGAGGGCGGCCGTGAGCAGCTTCCGCGCGCGCGGGTTGTCGTCGTGCGGTTCGGCGGTGAGCAGCGTGGCGGCATGCAGCAGCCGCCCTGCCGCGCCCGCGACGAACGCCTCGAACTCCCGGGCCCGGCGGGCGTTCCTGGACGCCTGCCGTTCGCGCACGCTTCATATGAGGCCCGCCGCGGCCCCCTGGTCAAGAGGCGGGAGCCGCGGCGGTGCGCAGGAGGGCCAGGAGCCTCAGGAGTCGGCAGCGGGCGCCGGCTGGCCCGACTGGCGTGCGGACAGGGCGGTGTTGAAGCGCGTCAGGAGCGCGCAGAACTGCTCGCGCTCCTCCGGGGCCCAGTCCTGCGTCAACTGGGCCATCAGCTCTCGCCTCGACGAGCGGACCTCGTCGAGGCGGGACAGACCGCGCGGCGACAGCTGGAGCACCACGGCGCGGCCGTCCTCCGGATGGGAGGTGCGCTTGACGAGGCCCGTGTCGACGAGCGGGGCGACCTGACGGGTCACCGTCGAGGAATCGATCCCCATGCTCGACGCGAGCGCCTTGACGCCCATCGGTCCCTCTTTGTCGAGGCGGTTGAGCAGCAGGTACGCGGCTCGGTCCATCGAGTTGCGCACCTGCCCGACCCCGCCGAGCCGGGTCTGTTCGGCGCGACGGGCGAAGACCGCCACCTCGTGCTGCAGCGTTTCGAGGAGGCCGGTGTCGCCGGCGGTCGTCATGTCCATCGTTTCCTGTGGTGTGGGCATGGCCGGGGGCTCACTTCATGCGTGGGTGGTGGATTGCACTGGATTGGGGCACAGGGTACGCGGCGAAAGCGCTGGCCGTACCTGCGCTGCGCAATCCGGTCTCGGAGCGTGAACATCCCGAGAGACGTACGCCGTGAGCTGCGAGACTTCGGTCATGAGCTACAGCGCCTCTGACTCCTTGCCGCACTCTCTGCCCGCCGTCACTCTCGACGACGTGCGCGGCGCTCAGAAGATGCTCTCCGGGGTGGCGCGGGTGACGGCCATGGCGCACAGCCACCACCTCTCCCAGCTGCTCGGCACCCCCGTCCACCTCAAGTGCGAGAACCTCCAGCGGACCGGATCATTCAAGCTGCGGGGCGCCTACGTGCGCATCGCGGGGCTGCTGCCGGAGGAGCGCGCCGCCGGGGTCGTCGCCGCGAGCGCGGGCAACCACGCGCAGGGCGTGGCCCTCGCCTCCTCGCTCCTGGGCGTGCGCTCCACGGTGTTCATGCCGGTCGGCGCGCCCCTGCCGAAGGTCGCCGCGACCCGTGACTACGGCGCCGAGGTGCGGCTGCACGGACAGGTGGTGGACGAGACGCTGGCGGCGGCGCAGGAGTACGCGCGCGAGACCGGCGCCGTCTTCATCCACCCCTTCGACCACCCGGACGTCGTCGCGGGCCAGGGCACGCTCGGCCTGGAGATCCTGGAGCAGTGCCCGGAGGTGCGCACGATCGTCGTGGGCATCGGCGGCGGCGGTCTCGCGGCGGGCATCGCCGTCGCGGTGAAGGCGGTGCGGCCCGACGTGCGGGTGATCGGCGTCCAGGCGGAGGGCGCGGCCGCGTACCCGCCCTCGCTGGCGGCCGGGCACCCCGTCCCGGTCGCGCACCCGGCGACCATGGCCGACGGCATCAAGGTGGGGCGGCCCGGCGACATCCCCTTCGAGCTCGTGCGGAACCTGGTCGACGAGGTCCGCACGGTGTCGGAGGACGCCCTGTCCAGCGCCCTGCTGCTCTGTCTGGAGCGGGCCAAGCTGGTCGTCGAACCGGCCGGCGCGAGCCCCGTGGCGGCGCTGCTCAGCGAACCCGGGGCGTTCGAGGGGCCGGTGGTCGCGCTGCTCTCCGGCGGCAATGTCGACCCGCTCCTGATGCAGCGCATCCTCACCCACGGCATGGCCGCGGCGGGCCGCTACCTCTCGCTGGGCCTGCGGCTCACGGACCGCCCCGGCGCTCTGGCCACGCTCCTCGGGGTGTTGTCAGTGGCGGATGCCAATGTTCTCGACGTGAGCCACGTCCGCACCGATCCGCGTCTCGGGCTCACGGAGGCGGAGGTGGAGCTGCACCTGGAGACCAAGGGACCCGCGCACTGCGCCGAGGTCGAGGCAGCCCTGCGGTCGGCGGGCTACACGGTCATCGACTGACCTCCGCGCGGCGATCCGCCGGGTCTCGGGAAAATCCCTTGAGGAGACGCGATACATCGCGATACTGTGTGCGCCGCATCACTCTTCACCGGGCATTCACAAGCGGGCAAATCTAGAATTTCTCCACGCAAGGTCCGCAAGGCCACACAGCACGCATTGAGTACGGCACGCATCGAGCACAGCACGCATTGAGCTGAATCACCCACACACTGGGGGAACCACATGCCAGGCGCCATCTACGCCGAAGGTCTGGTCAAGACCTTCGGCGATGTAAGGGCCCTGGACGGCGTCGATCTGGATGTACCAGAAGGCACCGTCCTCGGGCTGCTCGGGCCCAACGGAGCGGGCAAGACCACGGCCGTGCGCTGCCTGACGACCCTGCTCACGCCGGACAGCGGCAAAGCGGTCGTCGCGGGCATCGACGTCCTGAAGCATCCGAACGAGGTACGGCGCTCGATCGGCCTGTCCGGCCAGTTCGCCGCGGTCGACGAGTACCTGACGGGCCGCGAGAACCTGCAGATGGTCGGCCAGCTCTACCAGATGAAGGCCAAGCAGGCGAAGGCCCGGGCGGGCGAGTTGCTGGAGCGGTTCAACCTCGCGGACGCCGCCGACCGCCCCTCCAAGACGTACTCCGGCGGCATGCGCCGCCGCCTCGACCTCGCGGCCGCGCTCGTCGTCTCCCCGCCCGTCATGTTCATGGACGAGCCGACCACCGGCCTCGACCCGCGCAACCGGCAGCAACTGTGGGAGGTCATCCAGGAGCTGGTCGCCGGCGGTACGACGCTGCTGCTGACCACGCAGTACCTGGAGGAGGCCGACCACCTGGCGCACGACATCTGCGTCGTCGACCACGGCCGCGTCATCGCCCGCGGCACCTCCGACCAGCTCAAGGCGCAGACCGGCGGCGAGCGCGTCGAGGTCGTCGTGCACGAGCGCGAGCACATCGACACCGCCCGCCAGGTCCTGGCCGGCTTCGGCAAGGGCGAGGCCACCGTCGACCAGCACACCCGCAAGCTCACCGTCCCGGTCACCGGCGGCGCGAAGCTCCTCGCGGAGGTGATCCGGGAGCTGGACGCCCGGGGCATCGAGATCGACGACATCGGGCTGCGCCGCCCGACCCTGGACGACGTGTTCATCTCGCTGACCGGCCACCTGGCGGAGGAGTCGCAGGACGCGGAGCAGGACGAGGAGGCACGTAAATGAGCGCCGTCACCGACACCGCGCGCACACCGCGCGCGGCGGGCGGCATCGGCCGGTCCGTCCGGGACTCGCTGGTGGTCGCCAAGCGCAATCTGATCCGGATGACGCGGATCCCCGAGATGATCCTCTTCGGGATCATCCAGCCGGTGATGTTCGTGGTGCTGTTCACGTACGTCTTCGGCGGCTCCATGAGCGTCGGGGGATCCACCGACCCGGACGTCTACAAGAACTTCCTGATGGCCGGCATCTTCGCCCAGACCGTCACCTTCGCCACGGCGGGATCCGCCGCGGGGATCGCCGACGACATGCAGAAGGGGCTCGTCGACCGCTTCCGCTCGCTCCCCATGGCCCGCGGCGCGGTCCTCACCGGCCGCACGGTCGCCGACCTCGTGCAGACCTCCATCACCCTGCTCGTCCTCGCGATCGTGGCGCTGCTCGTGGGCTGGCGCACCGGCTCGGACGAGCCGACGAACGCCGGAAGGGTGCTGGGCGGCTTCGCCCTGCTGCTCCTCCTCGGCTACGCGTTCACCTGGATCGGCGCGCTGATCGGCCTGTCCGTCCGGACCCCGGAGGCGGCGACCTCGGGAGGGATCATCTGGCTGTTCCCGGTGACGTTCATCTCGAACGCGTTCGTGGACACCAGCATGATGACGCCCTGGCTGCGGCACGTCGCCGACTGGAACCCCTTCAGCGCCACCGTGCAGGCGTGCCGGGTGCTCTTCGGCAACCCCGGGGTCTCGCCGTCCTCGGCCTGGCCCATGCAGCACCCGGTGTGGGCGTCGCTGATCTGGTCCGTCGTGATCATCGTGGTCTTCCGCACCCTCGCGGTCCGCAAGTACCGCAACGCGACGGCCTGACCGGCCCCCGGCCACCGCACGACGAGGCCCCCGGAGCAGCCGCTCCGGGGGCCTCGTCGCATGGCACAGGCGGCGTCAGCCGTTGTACGGCTCCGCCGTGAGGACCTTCACCGAGGCGAACTTGCCGTTCGGCAGCTCGTACTCGGCGTCCTCACCGACCTTCTTGCCGTTCACGCCGGTGCCCAGGGGCGACTGCGGCGAGTACGTCTCGATATCGGCGCTCGCGTACTCGCGGGAGGCGAGCAGGAAGCTCAAGGTGTCGCTCTCGTCACCGTCGAAAGCGATCGTGACGACCATGCCGGGCGCGACGACACCGGTGGCGGCCGGGGCCTCGCCGACCTTCGCCTTCTCCAGGAGCTGGGTCAGCTGGCGGATGCGGAGCTCCTGCTTGCCCTGCTCCTCCTTGGCCGCGTGGTACCCGCCGTTCTCGCGCAGGTCCCCCTCCTCGCGCGCAGCCGCAATCTTCTGCGTGACTTCCTCGCGCGCGGGACCAGACAGGTACGCCAGCTCGTCCTTGAGCTTGGTGTACGCCTCCTGCGTCAGCCAGGTGACGTCTTCGCTGGTCTGGGTCACAGGTCGCTCCTCGTAGGTACTGGGAATACAAAGCATCGCCCTACCCAGAAGGATGTTCCCTTACGGGTGGGCGAAACCACGAGCCTAACAATTCAGCGGTCGAAGGGGGAGGACATAAGGCATCAGTTTTACGTCAACGCAGGTCAGCGACGATCAGCCGCAACAGAAGTGACACACGTCAGTCGGCGTGGCAGCCGATCAGCTCCGCCGTCGTTCCCTTGCCCGTCGTACGCAGCGTGACGACCTTGTCGATCCGGTCCGTGCGCTGGTCGAAGCGGAAGTCGGCGCGGCCCACCTCGGCCTGGTCCGCGTCCTGCGAGCGGATCGTGCAGTAGCCGCTCGCGCCGGTGTCCTTGCGGATCTCCAGATGCACCTGGACATGGTCGTCGTACGGCTGGAAGGCGATGACCTCGCCGCTGAACGTGTTGCCGACGACGTAGTACCAGCCGAACCAGCCCACCAGCGCGGCGAAGAGCGTGCCCAGCACGATCGCGGCGATCCGGAGCTTCCGGTCGGCGCGGGCGTCGGCCGCGCGCGAGGATCCGTAGCGGCCCTCGGGCAGCTGCTGCACGGCGCTCATCGGCCAGTTCCTCTCGCCTCGCCCGTCAACATACGGGCGCCGGAATTTTCCGCCCCCCGGTTCGGTCACTATAGAAGCGCCCATTGCGCCGAATCACACCAGGGCGCCTTAATTCACCGAGGATCTTGTCTTGACTGAGCAGCTGCGACTGATGGCCGTTCATGCCCACCCCGACGACGAGTCGTCGAAGGGCGCGGCCACCATGGCCAAGTACGTGTCCGAGGGGGTGGACGTGCATGTCGTCACCTGCACGGGAGGCGAGCGCGGCTCCATCCTCAACCCGAAGCTCCAGGGGGACAAGTACATCGAGGAGCACATCCACGAGGTGCGCCGCAAGGAGATGGAGGAGGCCCGCGAGATCCTCGGCGTCAAGCAGGACTGGCTGGGCTTCGTCGACTCCGGCCTGCCCGAGGGCGACCCGCTGCCGCCGCTGCCCGAGGGCTGCTTCGCCCTGGAGGACGTCGACTACGCGGCTGGCCGGCTGGTGCGCCAGATCCGCTCCTTCCGTCCCCAGGTCATCACGACCTACGACGAGAACGGCGGCTACCCGCACCCCGACCACATCATGACCCACAAGATCTCGATGGTGGCCTTCGACGGAGCGGCCGACGCCGAGAAGTACCCGGAGGCCGAGTTCGGGCCGGTCTTCCAGCCGAGCAAGCTCTACTACAACCAGGGCTTCAACCGGCCGCGCACCGAGGCGCTGCACCACGCCATGATCGAGCGGGGCCTGGAATCGCCGTACGCGGACTGGCTCAAGCGCTGGGACGAGTTCGAGCGGGTCGAGCGCACGCTGACCACGCACGTCCCGTGCGCCGACTTCTATGAGATCCGTGACAAGGCGCTGATCGCGCACGCCACGCAGATCGACCCCGACGGCGGCTGGTTCCGCGTCCCGATGGAGATCCAGAAGGCCGTCTGGCCCACCGAGGAGTACGAGCTCGCGAAGTCGCTCGTCGATACCTCCCTCCCCGAGGACGACCTCTTCGCGGGCGTCCGTCACAATGCCTGATGTGACATCGAATCTGGCAATGACCCATCTCGTCCCCCTCGCCGCGCAAGAGGTCGACGAGAACAAGGTGACTCCGGGCGTGCTCGGCTTCATCGTCTTCGCGGTGATGGCTCTCGCCGTCTGGGGCCTGATGAAGTCGATGAACCGGCACATGGGCAAGGTCGACTTCAAGGAGAAGGCACCGGCCGAGCCGGTCGGCGCCGACACCGGCAAGCCGGCCGAGCGCTCCTAGCCTCCCGGGGCGACCTCCCGGGCGTGCCCGCGATGAGTTTCGCGGGCGCGCCGGGTCGTACAGGTATGAGCCCTGTACTGATGCACGCGGTCGTCTCCGTCGACGGATACATCGCCGACGCCGAGGACGGCGTCGGCCCGCTGTTCGACTGGTACGGCAACGGCGACACGCCGCTCGGCGACGCCGGCCGTTTCCGGATCTCCAAAGCGTCCGCCGACTACACCCGGCCCCTGTGGGACAGCCTCGGCGTGACCGTCATGGGCCGGCACCTCTTCGACCTCACCGACGGGTGGGACGCGAAGCCGCCGGCCGGCGAGCACGTCGTCGTGGTCTCGCACCGGCCCCGGCCCGAGAGCTGGCACCCCGAGGCGTCCCACTACCACTTCGTCGACGACGTGACCGAGGGCATCGCCCGCGCCAAGGACCTCGCGGGCGACCGGAGCGTGGCCCTCACCGCCGGCGACGTCGGCGGCCAGGCCTTCGCGCTCGGCCTCGTCGACGTCGTGGCCATGGACGTCGCCCCGGTCTTCTTCGGCTCGGGCAAGTGCTTCTTCGGCTCCGCCGACGCCCAGCAGCTCCTCGAGGACCCGCACGTGGTGATCCAGGGCGACCGGGTACTGCACCTGCAGTACCGCACCCGCCGCCCCTAGAACCGGCCCGGCCCGGCCCGGCCCGGATCCAACCTCAGGCCGAGTCCGCGCCGACCACCACCCCCATCACGTCCCGCGCGTGGCGGTTCGGCACCATCCCGAGCCGCCACGCCTGCCAGCCCGCGTCCAGCTCCACACCCCGCTCCAGCAGCAGCAGATACGCCGCCACGAAGTCGTCGAGCTTGCCGTCGCGGGTCGGGTTGGAGGTGCGGGCCAGCTGGGACAGCTCCTCCTGGGCGACCGCCGTGCCGACCTCCGAGCCGCCGGGCGAGGCGTACGGCAGAAGCGTGCAGCGCAGGAACGTCGCCCAGTCCTCACCGCGCCGGTCGCCGTACGAGGCGAAGAGGGCCGCCGCGTCCTCGCAGAGCGCCATCGCCTGCTGGAGCCGGGCGTTGCCCGCGTCGACGACCGCCAGTTCCAGGCACGTCCACGCCTCGCCGTGCGCGACGCCGATGCGCTGGAAGTCGGCCCGCGCGTCCACCAGGAGCTGGCGAGCGAAACCGGAGTTGCGCAGCGAGCCCGTCTGCGCCGCCCGCTGGTCGCGGGTCACCCGCGCCGAGTGGTGCCGGGCGCACGCGAGCCCATAGACGTCACGCATCCGGGAGAACATCGTCCGGGACTTCTCCAGCTCCCGCACCGCCTGGTCCAGGTTGCCGGTCTCCTCCAGGGCCTGGCCCAGGTAGTAGTACGTCCAGGCCTCGCCGCGCGCGTCCTCGTTGTCGCGGTGCCGGGACGCCGCCTGGCGCAGGCCGTCGACCGCCGCCGACGCGTCACCGTCGACCAGGCGGGCGCGGGCCAGCTGGGTCATCGCCCAGGCCTCACCGCGGGCGTCGCGGGTGCGGCCGTACAGGTCGAGGGCCGAGCGGAGCTCCTCGTCGGCGCGCGGGACGTCCCCCATGCGCAGACACAGCTGGCCGAGCTGGAAGTGCGCCCAGGCCTCGCCGTGCAGCGACTCGTTCTCCCGGTGCAGGACGAGCGCGTCCGTGAGCAGGCCCAGGGACTCGCGGACGTGGGCCCGGTCCCGCTCGACGGCCGCGAGCGCGTGCAGCGTCCAGCCACGGTCGCCCCTGGTCTCCGGCGTCGTCTGGAGATCGAGCGCCTCCCGCAACTTCGCGGTCGCGTCCGCGAGTTGACCCTGGTGGTGCAGCGTGATGCCGAGCGAGCACAGCGCGCGGGCCTCGCCCGCCTGATGGTGTGCCTCGCGATACAGGTCGACCACCGACGACAGCGTCGTGCGCGCCTTGTCGAGCTCGCCGAGCTGACGGGCCGCGATACCCGTGCGCCACTGGACCGAGCGCACGAGCAGTCCCTGGTCGATGGCCTGCGTCAACTCGCTGATCTCACCGAGCCGGTACAGGTCGCCCCGCAGGAGGCAGTAGTCGCACAGCGCGCCCAGCAGGCCGAGCACCGCGTCCTGGTTGACGCCCTCCGCGTGCCGCAGCGCCGCCGTGATGAAACTCGACTCGTCGTCCAGCCAGCGCAGCGCCGCGTCCAGCGACGTGAAGCCGTGCGGGCCCGGCTGCCCGGCACGCGTCGACATGTTGCCGTCGACCAGGCGGATCACCGAGTCGGCGAGCTCCGCGTAGTTCTGGATGAGGCGCTCCTGCGCCGCCGTGCGCTCCGCGGGCTCCTCCTCGTCCGCGAGACGGGCCTGCGCGAACGAGCGGACCAGGTCGTGCAGCCGGTACCGGCTGCCGCGGACGTGGTCGATGAGGCCCGCGCGGGACAGTGCCGTCAGATGGCGGACGGCCTCCTGCTCACCGGTGGCGAGCAGCGCCGCAGCCGCGGCCGAGCCGAGCGAGGCCCGCCCGGCGAGCGCGAGGCGGCGCAGCAGCCGGCGGGCCGCGTCGGACTGGTCGGTGTAGCGCAGCCACAGCACGCGCTCCACCGGCTCCACGGGCCCGTACGCGCTCAGGTCCGTCGCCAGCTGCCGCGTCGTGCGCGGACCGATCGCCGAGCCCGCGATGCGCAGCGCGAGCGGCAGACCGCCGCACAACTCCCGCACCTCATCGGTGGATTCGGCGTCGTACGGACCGCTCGCGTCCTCCGCGGCATCCCGCAGCAGCTCCTCCGCGCCCGCCGCGTCCAGCGCCTCCACCGGCAGCTGGTGCACCCAGGCCGGCGTCTCCCCGTCGAGGGCGAGCGGCTTGCGGGAGGTGACGACGACGAGGCTGTCGGAGCGCTCGGGAATGAGCGTGCGCACCTGGCCGGCGTCCTCGGCGTCGTCCAGCACGATCGTCACCGGCAGCCCGGTCAGATGCTGGTGGTACAGCTCGCTCAGCCGCTTGACCTGCTGGTCCTGCGACGAACGCTCCCGGAACAGCAGCTGCTCGCGCGGCGCGCCCAGCCGGTTCAGCAGATGCAGCAGCGCGTCCCGCGTCGTCAGCGGCGGCGCGTCCGCCCGGTCCCCGCGCAGGTCCACCACACACGCCCCGCGGAACTGGTCCCGCAGCTCGTGCGCGGCCCGCACCGCCAGCGTCGTACGCCCCGAACCCGGCGCGCCGTGCAGCACCACCACCGTCGGCCGGGTCTCCGTGCTGGCCCGCGCCGCGTGCACCCACTGCGCGATCCGTGACACGGCGGCCCGACGGCCCGCGAACGGCCCCTCCGGCTCCGGGAGTTGACCGAACGACTGCTCCAGAACACTCCTGCGCCGCGCGGCCGCGCTCTTGTCGGTGCGCCGCAGCTGGGGCGAGGCCGACTTCTTCGTGGTGCCGGTGCTGGCCGCCAGCACCCGCTGCTGGTCCAGGAACGGCCGGATGCCCCGCACCTCCAGCGCCGTCAGCCACTGGAGCCTCAGCTGCTCGGGCCCGCCCGGCTGGTTCAGGGCGCCCGCGCTGCGGCTCGCCGCCGGCAGGTGCGACGCGGTCACCTTGGCGACGGTGGCGGCGGCGCCGAGCACGGCGACCGCGGCACCGGCCCCCACGGCGACCCCGGTGCCCGCCCCGAGCGCCAGGTCGGCCACGACCGCGGTGACGGCCCCGACCCCCGCCACCATCAGGGGAGTCGACCCGCCCTCCTTGGCGAACCGGTCCCCGAACGACATCTGCCCCGCCGCCGCCTCGTCCAGGGCCCGGGTGTACGCCGCGTACTCCTCGGCGGCGGTCTGCCCCATGGCGTCGAGCGCCGCCTTGGCCCGCGGCAGGAGCACGCCCCCGTCGGTACGGCCGCCGGAGCGCCTGACCTCCTCCTCCACGGCCCGGGCCAACAGCCGCTCGGCCTCCGCCCGATGGCTGTCTCGCATCTTCGGTCCCCCTCCGGTGGTGACAGTTCCGGGTCAAGTGTCCTGCGTATGGGGTGAAGGCGCGAGGGTCCCTGCGATCAAAGACAGGACCGTGACCACGATGGGCGAGGATGGGGGCATGCCGAACCGACTGGCCCAAGAGACGTCCCCCTACCTCCTCCAGCACGCCGACAACCCGGTGGACTGGTGGCCCTGGTCGGCCGAGGCCTTTGACGAGGCGCGGCGGCGGAGGGTGCCGGTGCTGCTCAGCGTCGGGTATTCCAGCTGCCACTGGTGTCATGTGATGGCGCACGAGTCCTTCGAGGACGACGCCACCGCCGCGGTCATCAACGAGCACTTCGTCAGTGTCAAGGTCGACCGCGAGGAGCGCCCCGACGTCGACGCCGTCTACATGGAGGCCGTCCAGGCCGCCACCGGCCAGGGCGGCTGGCCCATGACCGTGTTCCTCACCCCGGACGCCGAGCCCTTCTACTTCGGTACGTACTTCCCGCCGGAGCCCCGCCACGGCATGCCGTCCTTCACCCAGGTCCTTCAGGGCGTGCGGGACGCGTGGACGGACCGGCGCGGCGAGGTCAGTGAGGTCGCCGCGAAGATCACCGCCGATCTCGCGGGGCGTGAACTGCCCTACGGGGACGCGCAGGTGCCCGGCGAGGGCGAGCTGGCGCAGGCGCTGCTCGGGCTGACGCGGGAGTACGACACGACGTACGGCGGGTTCGGCGGCGCGCCCAAGTTCCCGCCGTCCATGGTCGTCGAGTTCCTGCTGCGCCACCACGCGAGGACCGGTGCCGAGGGCGCGCTGCAGATGGCCGTCGACACCTGCGAGCGGATGGCGCGCGGCGGGATCTACGACCAGCTGGGCGGCGGGTTCGCGCGGTACTCCGTGGACCGCGAGTTCACCGTGCCGCACTTCGAGAAGATGCTCTACGACAATGCGCTGCTGTGCCGGGCCTACGCCCACCTGTGGCGCTCGACGGGCTCGGAGCTCGCCCGGCGTATCGCTCTGGAGACCGCCGACTTCATGGTGGGTGAACTGCGCACGAACGAGGGCGGGTTCGCCTCCGCGCTGGACGCCGACAGCGAGGATCCGGCGAGCGGCGAGCACGTCGAGGGCGCCTACTACGTCTGGACGCCGCAGCAGTTGACCGAGGTGCTCGGCGCCGAGGACGGCGCGGTCGCCGCCCGCTACTTCGGCGTCACGCAGGAGGGGACCTTCGAGGAGGGCGCCTCGGTTCTCCAACTGCCGCAGGACGAAGCGGTGTTCGACGGGGAGCAGATCGCGGGCATCCGGCAGCGGCTGCTGGCCGCGCGCGCGGAGCGGCCCGCGCCCGGCCGGGACGACAAGGTCGTCGCCGCCTGGAACGGGCTGGCGATCGCCGCCCTCGCCGAGACCGGCGCGTACTTCGGGCGGCAGGACCTGGTGGACGCCGCCGTGTGCGCGGGGGACCTGCTCGTGCGGCTGCACATGGACCCGCTGGCCCGGCTCTCGCGCACCAGCAAGGACGGTCGAGCCGGCCAGAACAGCGGGGTGTTGGAGGACTACGCGGATGTCGCCGAGGGGTTCCTCGCGCTCGCGTCGGTGACCGGGGAGGGGGTGTGGCTGGAGTTCGCCGGGTTCCTGCTCGACCACGTCCTCGACCGCTTCGTGGACCGTGAGAGCGGTGCCCTGTACGACACGGCCGTCGACGCCGAGCAGTTGATCCGGCGGCCGCAGGACCCCACCGACAACGCGACGCCCTCCGGCTGGACCGCCGCCGCCGGGGCCCTGCTCTCGTACGCCGCGCACACCGGCTCCGAACCCCACCGGGCCGCCGCAGAAAAGGCGTTGGGCGTGGTCAGGGCGCTCGGCCCGCGGGCGCCGCGGTTCATCGGCAACGGGCTCGCGGTCGCTGAGGCGCTGCTCGACGGGCCGCGCGAGATCGCCGTCGTGGGGGAGGTGGGCGGCCGGATGCACCACGCCGCGCTCACCGGGACCGCGCCCGGCGCCGTCGTCGCCGCGGGACCCGAGGGCAGCGGCGAACTTCCGCTGCTCGCGGACCGGCCGCGGGTCGACGGGCAGGAAACCGCGTACGTCTGCCGTCATTTCGTGTGCGATGCGCCGGTGACGGATGTCGACCGGCTGGGCGTGATCCTGACGCAGACGCAGCAGTAGCGCGTCCCCGTCCGCGGTCTCGGACCGGCCGGGCCGGCAGAAGGAGCAGGAGCGGCAGGCGGGGCGCCCGGGTTTTGGGTGTCCCGCCTGCTGACATACGTACGACATGAACCGTGCTCTCGTCGCGGCGGCGCTGACCGGCGCCTTACTGACCGCGCTCCCCGCCGCCGACACCGTCCACCGCGGCACCACCGGGTGCTTCACCTGGTCCTGGAAGGACGGCGGCGTCCTGACCACGACCGTCTACTACCGGAACCGGTGCGCCGCCGCCCACACCTTCCGCATCCACTGGTCGTCGGCCGCGTCCGGCACCGAGGACATCCGGGTCAAGGGCGGTGAGAAGGGCTCCACCTGGAGCTTCCACTCGCTGAAACCGACCGGGTTCAGCGATCTGGGACCCGCGTGAGCTACAGCCCGTGCTGCACGGTGTCCAGGGCGCGCAGCGTGAGGTCGCGCAGATCGCTCTCGTGGTCGTGCTCGGCCCAGTACATCGTGGCCTCCATCAGGGCGCCGACCAGGGCCATCGCGTAGACCCTGACCTCCAGGTCGCCCGCGTCGCGGCCGGTGCGCTCGGCCAGGACGCGGCACATCATCTGGCCGGTGACCGACATCGACTCCATCATCCGCGAGCGCACCGCGGGCACCTCGGCCTGCAGGCGGGTGCGCAGCCGGGCCACCTCGGGCGGCTCGCTGTGCAGCGCGAGCTGCAGGCTGCGGTCGATGACGTGCCGCAGTGACTCCACGATGGGCTCGTCCGCGGGCCGGGCCCGCAGTTCGCGCTCCAGGATCGGGTCGAACTCGTCCGTGAGGACGATGTCCTCCTTGGTCGGGAAGTACCGGAAGACGGTGGAGGGCGACACCTCGGCGGCCTCGGCGATCTGCTCGACGGTCGTCGCGTCGTACCCCTGCTCCAGGATCAGACGGTAGGTCGCCTCGCGGATCGCCAGGCGGGTCTTGAGCTTCTTGCGTTCGCGGAGCCCGAGCTTGGGTTCCGAGGTCTGTGCTGAGGCGGCCATGGCCCTCATTCTCAGGCATCCGTGCTGACGGGGGCCACCTCCGTGTCGGACGCGGCCCGCGGCGCGGGGTCCGTGGGGCCGGGCATGAGGGCGGCCGTGAGGACCGCGGCGGCCAGCGCCGTGATGCCGATGACGACCAGGGCGAGGTTCATGCCGTGGACGTACGCGGCGTCGGCGGAGGCCGCGAGGGCCCGGTCGCCGAGCCGGGCCGCGACGACGTGGGCGCCGATCACCGAGTCGCTCGCGGTGTCGGCCGCGGCGCCGGGCAGCCCGGTCGTGCTCAGCCGGGCGGTGTACGCACCGGCGATGAGGGCGCCGAGCAGGGCGACACCGAGGGCGCTGCCGGTCTGCCGCACCGTGCTCAGGAGTCCGGAGCCGCGGCCGGCCTGGTCCTTGGGCAGGGTGGCGAGGGCGCCGCCCATCGCCGGGATCATGGCGAAGGCGAAGCCGGCCCCGGCGACGGTCAGCCACAGGGCCGTGAACCCGTACCCGGAGTCGACGGTGGTGCGCGCCCCGAGGAACCCGGCGAACGCGAGGACGACCAGGGCGACGCAGATCACCGACCGCGCCCCGAACCGGGCGACGAGCGGCTGCGCGAACCTGGCGGCGGCCAGCATCCCGGCCATCAGCGGGAGCATCCGCAGTCCGGTGCCGAGCGAGTCGGTGCCGAGGACGGCCTGCAGGTACTGCGGCAGCACGAACAGCAGGCCCGAGAACACGAACATGCCGAGCGTCGCCGCGACCGTGTTGGTGAGGAAGCCGCGGTGGGTGAGGAGCGTGAGGTCGAGCATCGGGCGCGGGCTGCGGCGTTCGCGCAGGACGAGCGCGCCGAGCAGGACGACGGCGGCCGCGAAGCCGCCGAGGACGACCGGGTCGGTCCAGCCCTTTCCGGGGCCCTCGATGATCGCGTAGATCAGGGTGCCGAGGCCGAGCGCGGTGAGCACGGTCGAGACGATGTCGACCTCGGGGGCGGCCGGGTCGCGGGTCTCGGGCAGCAGGAACAGGCAGGCGGTGATGCCGATCGCGACCATCGGCACGTTGATCACGAAGACCGAGCCCCACCAGAAGTGGCCCAGCAGCCAGCCGCCGAGGACCGGCCCGAGCGGCATGCCGATCGCGGACGCCGCCGAGATCATGCCGATGGCCTTGGTCTGCTCCTCGCGCGGGAACAGCGAGGGCAGCACGGAGAAGGCGAGCGGCATCACGAACGCGCCGCCGACGCCCATCAGGGCGCGGGCCGCGATCACCCAGGTCACGTCGGAGGCGAGGGCGCCCACGACGGACGCCACGAGGAAGATGCCGAGCCCGGCGACCAGGATCCGGCGCCGTCCGAAGCGGTCGCCGAGCAGTCCGGCCGGGAGCATCAGCGCCGCGAAGACCACGACGTACGCGTCCGCCATCCACTGCTGCTGGCCGGTGGTGGCGCCCAGCTCCTCGGCGATCGTCGGCAGCGCCACGTTCAGGATCGTCAGGTCGAAACCGAGCACGAGCATGCTCGCGACCAGGGCCCCGAGGGCCCACCAGCGCCGGGGGTCCGGGCGCGACTCCACTTGTTCAATGACAGTAGCCATGAAATGAGAGTAACTCTTATTTTCGAGCGTCTGTCAATCGTGAGTCTCTCTCGGGAACGCAAAAATGGCCGCGGCTCGGGAGCCGCGGCCATGAGGGGGAGGGGGAGCGTCAGGCGTGCTGGTAGGCCACCAGCGAGATGCCGACGTAGTGCACGACGAACGCCGCCAGGGTGAGGGAGTGGAACACCTCGTGGAAGCCGAACCAGCGCGGCGAGGGGTTCGGGCGCTTGATGCCGTAGATGACACCGCCCGCGCTGTAGAGCAGCCCGCCCACGACGACCAGGACGAGCACCGCGATGCCGCCGGTCCGCATGAAGTCGGGCAGGAAGAAGACCGCCGCCCAGCCCATCGCGATGTAGCAGGGGGTGTAGAGCCAGCGCGGGGCGCCGACCCAGAAGACACGGAAGGCGATGCCCGCGCCGGCCGCCGCCCAGATGCCCCACATCAGGGCGTCGCCCTTGGCGCCGGGCAGCAGCAGCATGGTCAGCGGCGTGTAGGTGCCCGCGATGATCAGGAAGATGTTCGCGTGGTCGAGCCGGCGCAGGATGCCGTCCGCGCGCGGCCCCCAGTTGCCCCGGTGGTAGAGCGCGCTCACGCCGAACAGCAGGCAGGCCGTGAGGATGTAGATGCCGCAGGCGATGCGGCCGCGCGTCGAGTCGGCCAGCGCCGTGAGGAAGAGGCCGGCGATCAGCACGGCCGGGAACATGCCCGCGTGCAGCCATCCGCGGAGTCTCGGCTTCAACAAGGAAGGCTCTGCGATGGGGACTTCGGGCTGCTCCGCGGCGACGCTCATGCCCGGCATCGTACCTACGCGACCGTAGGTGGCAGATATGGAGAGCGTCAGTTCTCACCGGGGGTTAACCCGAAGCCCTGATCCCTAGCCCTCGAAACCGAGTGGTGATGCTCACGTCGCTCAGGTGTGAGGCCCCCTGGACAGATGGGCGAAACGGTCGGATGATCAAATGAGTGCGGTCGGCACCGGATGAGCGCTCACTGACTTTCAGTGGACGGGAGGCGCAGCGTCCGGGTCGCAGCCCCCACGGGGCATACCAACTCAACACCCTCATTTAGGAGCGATCGTGGCGCGCGACATCGCGGCTCCCCCCTCCCGGAACGCAGCTCAGGACACCCTCCCGACCACCCACCAGGAACTGATCTCGTGGGTCAACGAGATCGCCGAACTGACGCAGCCGGACAGCGTGGTCTGGTGCGACGGCTCCGAGGCCGAGTACGAGCGGCTCGCCGAGGAGCTCGTCGTCAAGGGAACGTTCAGGAAGCTCGACCCCATCAAGCGCCCGAACTCGTACTACGCGGCCTCCGACCCGACCGATGTCGCGCGGGTCGAGGACCGTACGTTCATCTGCTCCGAGGACGAGGCCGACGCCGGCCCCACCAACCACTGGAAGGCCCCCGCCGAGATGCGGGAGATCTTCCGGGGCAACGAGGGGAACGGGGGCATCTTCCGCGGTTCGATGCGGGGCCGGACGATGTACGTCGTCCCGTTCTGCATGGGCCCGCTCGGCTCCCCGCTGTCCGCGATCGGCGTCGAGATCACCGATTCGGCCTATGTCGCCGTCTCCATGCGCACGATGACCCGGATGGGCCAGCCGGTCCTCGACGAGCTCGGCTCCGACGGCTTCTTCGTCAAGGCCGTCCACACGCTGGGCGCTCCGCTGGAGCCGGACCAGGCGGACGTCGCGTGGCCGTGCAACTCCACGAAGTACATCTCGCACTTCCCGGAGACCCGCGAGATCTGGTCGTACGGCTCCGGCTACGGCGGCAACGCCCTGCTGGGCAAGAAGTGCTACGCCCTGCGCATCGCCTCGGTCATGGCGCGCGACGAGGGCTGGCTCGCCGAGCACATGCTGATCCTCAAGCTGACGCCGCCGCAGGGCGAGTCGAAGTACGTCGCCGCCGCGTTCCCGTCGGCCTGCGGCAAGACCAACCTCGCCATGCTGGAGCCCACGATCTCCGGCTGGACCGTCGAGACGATCGGCGACGACATCGCCTGGATGCGGTTCGGCGAGGACGGGCAGCTCTACGCGATCAACCCCGAGGCCGGTTTCTTCGGCGTCGCGCCCGGCACCGGCGAGCACACCAACGCCAACGCCATGAAGACGCTGTGGGGCAACTCCGTCTTCACGAACGTCGCGCTGACCGACGACAACGACATCTGGTGGGAGGGCATGACGGAGGAGACTCCGGCCCACCTCACGGACTGGAAGGGCAACGACTGGACCCCGGAGTCGGGCGTTCCGGCCGCGCACCCCAACGCCCGCTTCACCACTCCGGCGGCGCAGTGCCCGATCATCGCGCCCGAGTGGGAGGACCCGCGGGGCGTGCCGATCTCGGCGATCCTGTTCGGCGGCCGCCGCGCGTCCGCGGTGCCGCTGGTCACCGAGTCCTTCGACTGGAACCACGGCGTCTTCCTCGGCGCGAACGTGGCCTCCGAGAAGACCGCCGCGGCCGAGGGCAAGGTCGGCGAGCTGCGCCGCGACCCGTTCGCGATGCTGCCGTTCTGCGGCTACAACATGGGCGACTACATGGCCCACTGGGTGAAGGTCGGGGCCGACAAGGACCAGGCCAGGCTCCCGAAGATCTACTACGTCAACTGGTTCCGCAAGGACGCGAACGGGCGCTTCGTGTGGCCCGGGTTCGGTGAGAACGCGCGCGTCCTCAAGTGGATCGTCGACCGCCTCGACGGCCGGGCGGAGGGTGTCGAGACCCCGATCGGCATTCTTCCGACCAAGGAGTCCCTGGACACGGACGGCCTCGCGATGGCCGACGCGGACCTGGACTTCCTGCTCACCGTCGACAAGGAGGTCTGGCGGGAGGAGGCCGCACTGGTGCCCGAGCACCTCAACACCTTCGGCGATCACACGCCGAAGGAGCTGTGGGACGAGTACCGCAAGCTGGTGCAGCGCCTCGGCTAGCCGCCGGACCTGACAGAGCCCCCGCACAACGGAGTGCGGGGGCTCTGTCGCGCCCTTACGCGGCGATCAGCTCACTGGAGGCCGCGTGGAACTCCATGCGCTGGGCGGCGAGGATCGCCGCCGACGTGTCCGCCCGGGACGCCGCGACGACCAGCGCCCGCCCGGCGAGCGCATGCGCGCGCTGGTGCAGCGCGGCGGTGTGCGGCTCGTGGATCGCGGCGGCGACGGCCGAGCGGACCGGCGGGTGACCCCCGCGCAGCCGGGTGACCTGTGCGGCGAGATCCGCCGCGGCCGCGTCGAGCTCCGGGTCCCCGCCGGCCAGCCGGAGCTCGTCGGTCACCGCGAGCAGCGCGGACAGGTGCCCGGCGAGCTGGATGTCCAGCTCCTCCTCGCGGGAGCGGTGCGGGAAATCGACGTGGTCGGCCGCCATCGTGTGGACCGACTTGGAGCGGATCGGCTCGTACATGGAGGCCTCCAGGCAGCAAGGGGTGCGTGGCTTGGGCTCCATCGTACCTTAGAAGCTGTCTAAGTTAGAACTTGTCCAAAGTTAGCCGCGGGCCGTGTCATGGCTGGCTGTAGCCGTCCAGGAAGTTCCCGATCCGGGTGACCGCCTCCGTCAGCTGGCGGGTCGAGGGCAGGGTCACGACACGGAAGTGGTCCGGCTCCGGCCAGTTGAAGCCGGTGCCCTGGACGACCATGATCTTCTCGGCGCGCAGCAGGTCGAGCACCATCTGCCGGTCGTCCTTGACCTTGTAGACCTTGGGGTCCAGGCGTGGGAAGAGATACAGGGCGCCCTTGGGCTTCACGCACGTCACGCCCGGGATCTGCGTCAGCAGGTCGTGCGCCACGTCCCGCTGCTCCTTGAGGCGGCCGCCGGGCAGCACCAGGTCGTTGATCGTCTGGCGTCCGCTGAGCGCCGCGACGACGCCGTGCTGGCCCGGCATGTTCGCGCACAGGCGCATGTTCGCCAGGATCGTCAGGCCCTCGATGTACGACTCCGCGTGCGCGCGCGGACCGGAGATCGCCATCCAGCCGACGCGGTAGCCGGCCACCCGGTACGCCTTCGACATGCCGTTGAAGGTGAGGGTGAGCAGGTCCGGGGCGATGGCCGCGGTCGGGGTGTGCGTCGCGTCGTCGTAGAGGATCTTGTCGTAGATCTCGTCGGAGCAGACGAGGAGGTTGTGGCGGCGCGCGATGTCGGTGAGGCCGCGCAGCATCTCGTCGCTGTACACGGCGCCGGTGGGGTTGTTCGGGTTGATGATGACGATGGCCTTGGTGCGGTCGGTGACCTTCCGCTCCACGTCCGCGAGGTCGGGCATCCAGTCCGACTGCTCGTCGCAGCGGTAGTGCACCGCCGTGCCGCCGGAGAGCGAGACGGCCGCCGTCCACAGCGGGTAGTCGGGCGCCGGGACGAGGACCTCGTCGCCGTCGTCGAGCAGCCCCTGCATCGCCATCACGATCAGCTCGGATACGCCGTTGCCGATGAAGACGTGCTCGACATCGGTCTCCACGCCGAGCGTCTGGTAGTGCATCATCACCGCGCGGCGGGCGGCGAGAAGGCCCTTGGCGTCGCCGTAGCCGTGCGCGTCGCCGAGGTTGCGGAGCATGTCCTCGAGGATCTCCGGAGGACACTCGAAGCCGAACGCCGCCGGGTTCCCCGTGTTCAGCTTCAGGATGCGATGGCCTGCCGCTTCCAGCCGCATCGCCTCCTCGAGAACCGGGCCCCGGATCTCGTAGCAGACGTTGGCGAGCTTGGTCGACTGGATGAGCTGCATGGTCGCACTTTACGGCCGTGTTTCGGGGCGGCGCGCGCTGTTTGCGAGCCGATGGGCGTCGCGGCCGGTGCCGGTCTGGGATGCGCGGGGCACCGGCTGCCGGTTGCCTCCAAAATGCGGGGTGCGCGCCGGGCCGCGGCTTCGAAGCGCGGCCCGGCGGCGCGGGTGAGATGGGCCACTCGGCGGCCCCCGGCGCGATGCGACGGGCCCGGTCAGCCTCGTCCCGCGGCGTGGACGGCGGCGGCCAGGGCCGTACCGACGGCCCGCGAGCCCGCGGCGTCGGGGCGGCTCCGGCAGCAGGTTCACGCAGCCGAGGGCGACGCCGACCATGCTCACGTCGTTGCCGCCGATCGTGATGCCGACGACGTCGGTGCTCCGCGACAGCGCGTCGTACTGTCGGGGTGCCGGTGGCACAGAGGTGTGGCTGACGGACGGGCCGGTCTCGCGGGGGTCACCCCCACAGGCGGCGCTCCCGCTCACGGGGCGCCCGCACCACCGCCGAGCCGTCCGCGCCGCCGAACGTCATGACCGGTCGCTCGGTGCTCCACGGCGCCCATCCGGGGTCCCCGGCGGCGGCGAAGGCCACCCAGGCGGCGTGCATGGCGCGGGCCAGTTCCCGCGGGGCGTCCGGGCCCGTGAGGGCGCGGGTGTCCGCGGAGTCGAGGGTGTCGAAGACGAAGCCGAGCTCCAGGGCGTGGCAGGCGCCGAGCCCGAGCACCGGGAACGGCCAGGCGAACTCGTAGAGGAAGGTGCGGCCGGGGCGCCCTGCGCGCGCGTCGGCGAGCCGGTTCAGCGGGATCCGCAGCAGCTTGTCGGTGGCGATGGCGCCGAGGACCTCGCCCGGCGACGCGCCGGGCCGGGCGGCGCGGTAGACCCGGGCGGCCCGCCACGGCGCGCGCTGCTTCAGCAGGACCAGCCGCAGCGCCACGGCGTTGATCCGGTCGACGAGCCCGCTGGGCACGAACCACAGCCGGTACTCGTCGGTGGTGCTGCCCATCAGCAGGTCGATGCCGTCGGCGGCGCCGTCTGCGAGCGCGGCGGCCGGGTCGCGGGGCAGCACGTCGCCGTCGACGACGAGGTGGAAGCCCGTCGTGCCGGTGAGCGGGTTGCCGCCGTGGGTGACCGCGGTCTGCGCGGCCAGCAGTTCGGCCCGGCCGACCCGGGCCAGCGCCTCGGCGGTGGCGGCGACGCCGAGGCGCTCGGCGATGGCGGTCGTCGTGGGCCGGGCGGTGTCCGGGGCGACCGCGGCGGGCGCGCCGCTCTGCAGCACGGCCCGCCGGAACAGGCCCTTCGCATGCGGGCTCGTGAGCAGCGCGGCGATGCTGATGGCACCGGCGGACTCGCCGAAGACGGTGACGTTCCCGGGATCGCCGCCGAAGGCGCGGATGTTGTCCCGGACCCAGCCGAGCGCGGCGATCTGGTCGCGCAGGCCCAGGTTGGCCGGGGCGTCGGGGAACACCCCGAACCCCTCGATGCCCAGGCGGTAGTTGACCGAGACGAGGACGACGCCGTCCCGGGCGAAGGCGCGGCCGTCGTAGGTCGGCACGGCCGAGGAGCCGTTGCGCAGGGAACCGCCGTGGATCCACACCATGACGGGCAGCGGCCCGCCGCCGGGGTCCGGCGTCCACACGTTGAGGTTGAGGCAGGCGTCGCCGGGGACGTCCGGGTCGGGGAGCAGCTCGTCCAGGGGCGCGGGGTAGGGCGTCTTCGGCGCGGTGGGGCCGAAGGCGGTGGCCTCCCGGACCCCGTCCCAGGCGGCGGGCGGCTCCGGAGGCCGGAACCGGAGCGGGCCGACGGGCGCGGCCGCGTACGGAATGCCGCGGAAGACGGTGATGCCGTCCTCCTCCGTGCCGCTGAGCCGGCCGTGCCCGGTCGTGACGACGGTCATGCGCACACCTCCTGGAGCTCTCGCTTGAGGACCTTCCCGCTCGGGCCGAGCGGCAGCTCGGGAAGCAGCCGGACGACCCGCGGGTACTTGTGCTTCCCGAGCCGCTCGCGCGCCCACGCGACGATCTCCTCCGGCGCGTCCGCCGCCCCCGGGAGCAGCACGACGGCGGCGCAGATCTCCTCGCCCCGCTCCTCGTCGGGCAGGCCCACGACGGAGACCTGCGCGACCGACGGGTGCCGGGCGAGGACCTCCTCGACCTCGCGCGGGTAGACGTTGAAGCCGCCGCGGATGATGAGGTCCTTCTTGCGGTCGACGATGCTCAGGAACCCGTCCGCGTCCCGCACCCCCAGGTCACCGGTGCGGAACCAGCCGTCGACGACGGCCGCGGCGGTGGCCTCCGGGTCGTCGAGGTAGCCCGCGAAGACGTTGTGCCCGCGCAGCACGACCTCGCCGACCTCACCGTCGTCGAGCAGCACGACGCGGCGCTCGGTGCCCGGGTCGGCGATGCCCGCCTCGACGCCCCAGATCGGGTGGCCGACCGTGCCGGGGCGGCGGCCGGTGCCGAGCTGGTTGAAGGTCGCGGCCGGCGCGGTCTCGGTGAGCCCGTACCCCTCCAGGACGACGGCGTCGAAGACGGCCTCGAAGCGTTCGAGGAGCGCGCCGGGCAGGGCCGCCCCGCCGGACACGGCCATGCGCAGCGCGGCGGCGGGGCGCCCGTCGCGGGCCGCGGCCTCGACGAGCGCGTGGTACATCGTGGGCACCCCCATGAAGACCGTCACGCCCTCCTCGATCAGCAGGTCGAGCGCGCCGGGCCCGGTGAAGCGTCCGGACAGCACGAGCGTGGCCCCGGCCCGCAGCGCGGCGTTCATCGCGCAGGACTGGCCGAAGCTGTGGAACAGCGGCAGACAGCCGAGCACCACGTCGTCGGGGGTGAGGCCGAACAGGTCCTGGGCGCAGACGGCCGCGTTCATCACCAGGTTGAGGTGGGTGAGCAGGGCGCCCTTGGGCCGTCCGGTGGTGCCGCTGGTGTAGAGGATCACGGCGGTGTCGTCGGGCCGGCGCGGCTCGGCCGCCGCGAGCGGCTCCCGCCCGGTGGTCACCTGCAGCACCTCGATGCCGGTCCTCGCCGCGGCCTCCTCGGCCACCGGGCGCAGGGCGCCACCGCTGACGACGGCGCGGCAGCCGCTGTGCCGCAGCACGTACGCCACCTCGTCGGCGACCAGCAGGGCGTGCACCGGGACGACCGTGCCGCCGGCCGCCAGGACGGCGTAGTACGCGCGCGGGAAGTCGGCGGAGTTCGGCAGCAGCAGCGCCACCCGGTCGCCCGGCCGCACGCCGCGGGCCCGCAGCTCGGCGGCGAACCGCAGGGCCTCGTCCCACAGTGTGCGGTAGCTGATGCGGACACCGTCGTCGACCACCGCGATCCGGTCGGGACGGCGGGCGGCGGAGTCCTTCAGGACGGTGGCGACGCTCAGCTGCATGGCGGCTCCCCTGCGCTGTGTACGGGTGGTGGACGGCTGCCTCAGCTTCCGGCACCCCCACGGCCGCGGACCATGGGCAACCGCCCAGTGTCGGCGCCCGGACCCTGGGCAACGGCCGTCACGCCCGGGGTCAGCGGGCCAGGTCCAGCACCCGCAGCGCCAGCGCCCAGCCGAGCCGGGCCTCGCCCGACTCCGCGGGCCAGCCGGTCAGCTCGGCCACCCGGCCGATGCGGTTGAGCACCGTGTTGCGATGGCAGAAGAGCTGCGTGGCGGTGCGCGAGGCGGAGCAGCCGGTGTCGAGCCACACCCGCAGCGTCTCCAGGAGTTCCGGGCGCTCGGCGCCGCTGCGCAGCACGCCGTCGAGATAGCGCAGCACCGTCCGGTCCGCGATCTCCGGTTCCGCGCCGAACACGGCGTGCACCAGCCGCTCGTCGAGCTCGGCGACCTCGCCGCTGCCCGGCGCGAGCGTGGCCAGGGCGCGCTTCGCGAGCCGCAGTCCCCGGTCGGCGAGGGCCAGTTCGTCGAACGGCGGCGAGATCCCGGCCGTGCAGCCGACCTGCCCGCGCAGCGTCTCGGTCAGCAGCCACGGGTCGGCGGAGCCCAGCCGCACCAGGCCGGCCACGCTCTGCGCGCGGGGCCGCCAGAACGACCACAGGCCGGCCGCCTCCAGCGCGGGCGCCGGGTCGGGCGGCGCCGCCGGATCCTGGGCGGCGACGACCACCACGTAGTGGCCGAGCTGCGGGACGCCGAGCGCCTCGGCCGCGGCGGCGGCCACGGCCGGGTCACCGGCCCGCCCGTCGAGCAGTGCCTCGAAGAGGGCGCCGCGGCGGGAGGCCTCCCGGTGCTCCAGCTCCAGCGTCGTGAGGCGGTAGGCGTCCGCCATCGCGGACGAGAAGCGGTCGATGGTCTCCCAGACCGCGCCCGCCATGTCGCCCACCATGCGCTGCTGGGCGGGCGACCGGTCACGCATCCAGTCCGCCATGGCCTGCCAGAACACGCGCCCGCCGCGGCGGTAGGCCTTCAGCACCGTGGAGAGCGGCATGCCCTGCTCGGCGCGGAGCCGCCCGTTCTCGGCGGCCACCGTCTCGAAGCCGCGGGCGCCGGACGACGGCAGCCCGCCGAACTCGTGCAGGGCCAGTTCGATGTTGCCGCGGCAGGTGACGTGCAGGTCCTCGATCGAGACCGGCCGGCCGCTGGCGTAGCTCGCGCTGTGGGCGCAGATGTCGGCGACGAGGTCGTCGATGAGCCGGTCGATGTCGTCGAGCAGCGTCGTGGCCAGCTCGCGGCGCAACATCAGCTCCTCCTCCATGGCGGCAGGATAGGCACCCGCATCGATTCGGTGGAAGGGACGCGGGCCCCTGACCAGGAGCGGGCCCCGCCCGTCGGGCATCCGGACACGAGCGGCCGGGCCGGGCTCAGTCGGCGACCGCGGGGACCGCGGCGGGGGCGCCCGGGTCCGTGCGGCGGACGGTCCGGCGCAGGGCGACGGCCAGCGCCGTCCCGAGGAGTCCCGCGGCGACGACGAAGACGAACGGCGCCCGTGCGCTGCCCGCGCGGTCCTCGATGACACCGAAGAGGACCGGGCCGAAGAAGCCGCCCATGAGGCCGATCATGTTGATGAACGCCAGCCCGACGGCGGCCATGAGGCCCGACATGCGGGACATCGCGACCGACCAGAACAGCGGGAGCGTCCCCATCAGGAAGAAGTTGGCGAGGAACAGCACCGCGAACTGCGCGGCCGCGCCCGTGACGGCCAGGTACCCGCCCATGCAGAGGGTCCCCGCCGCGGCGCACAGCACGATCAGGCCCGTGTCGTCGCCGGTCCGCCCGTGCAGCCAGGGGAAGAACAGGACGCCGCCGAGGACGGCCAGGCCGGTGCTGCCGGTGACGAGTCCGATGAGGAAGGGGTCCGTGACGCCGAGCCCCTCGACGATCGACGGCAGGTTGAAGCCGACCGCGGAGGAGACGAGCTGGTTCAGGAAGTAGGTGCCGGCGAGCACCAGGACGACGGGGCGGCCGAAGGCCAGGGCGAGATGGCCGCGCAGCCGCTCCGGAGACGGGTGGGCCTCGGCGGCGGCACGCTCGGACAGGGCGGTGGCCTCGTCGGCCGACAGCCACCGGGCGTCCTCCGGGCGGCTGGGCAGGGCGGACCAGACGAGCACCCCGATGGCGACGGTCAGCAGCCCCTCGCACAGGAACATCCACTGCCAGCCCTGGAGTCCGGCCAGCCCGTCGAGGCGCATGAGCCCGCCGCCGGCCGGCGCGCCGAGGACGACCGCGGCCGCGGGCGCCGTGTAGACGAGCCCGACGACGGTCACCCGGTGCCGCTGGGCGAACCAGAGCGTGACCGTGTACATCAGGGCCGGGTACAGCCCCGCCTCGGCGGCGCCGAGCACGAAGCGCAGCACGTAGAAGGAGAGCTCGCCCTGGACGAACATCATGGCCGCCGAGACCAGGCCCCAGCTCACGGCGATGCGGGCGATCCAGGCCCGCGCGCCCACGCGGTGGAGCACCATGTTGCTCGGCACTTCCAGGAGCGCGTAGCTGAGGAAGAAGACGCCCGCGCCGAGCCCGTACGCGGCGGCGCCGATGCCGATGTCGGCCTCGAGCTGCGTCTTGGCCAGCGCGATGTTCGTCCGGTCGACGTACGACATGAAGTACGCGATCCCGAGGAGCGGCAGCAGCCGCCGCATCGCCTTCCGGGTCGCGGTGGCGTGCACCGCGTCGGAGTGAGTGAACATCGAAGCCTCCTGGTCCTTCCCGCCGGTGAGCGGGCGCGGGGCAGGGGTGTGCTCCAGTGGAAGCCGCCCGGGCGCCGCCGTTCTCGTGGCAGCCGGGTGGGGCGCCGGCTGTGGGTGTTCAGCATCGATTGCGGCTGGTGGGCCGGGCCATGTGCAGACGCCCACCGTGTGCGGCGCCCGACTGGGCGCAGGCCCGCGAGCGCGCTTTCTTCGAGCGTTTGTTCTATTCCTTCGGTAGGCTGGCGCCATGCTTCAGGGATCGCTGTTCGACCAGGCCGAGGAGACCGCGCCCGGCACCCTCGCCGGGATGGCGCGCACCGAGCTGGGGGCCGGAGCCTGGATCGACGTCCTGCCCGGCTGGTTGCGCGGGGCCGACACGCTGTTCGAGCACCTCGCCGCGGACGTCCCGTGGAAGGCGGAGCGGCGGCAGATGTACGAGCGCGTCGTGGACGTGCCGCGACTGCTCAAGTTCTACGGCGAGGGGGAGCGCCTGCCGCACCCCGCTCTCGACACGGCGCGCGACGCCCTCTGCGCGCACTACGCCGATGAGCTGCGCGAGCCCTTCACCACGGCCGGGCTGTGCTTCTACCGGGACGGCCGGGACAGCGTCGCCTGGCACGGGGACCGGATCGGGCGCGGGGCCCGCGAGGACACCATGGTCGCCATCGTCTCCGTCGGGGCGCCCCGCGATCTGCTGCTGCGCCCGGTCGGCGGCGGCCCGGCCGTGCGCCGGTCGCTCGGACACGGCGACCTCATCGTGATGGGCGGCTCCTGCCAGCGGACCTGGGAGCACGCGATCCCCAAGTCGACCCGCGCGACCGGACCCCGGATCAGCGTTCAGTTCCGGCCGCGCGGGGTGCGCTGAGCGAGCGGTTCAGGCCCGGCGGCGTACCGACCGGCCCGCGAGCACGTCCGTGCGCCGGCCGTCCTCGATCACGAAGCGGCCGTCGACCAGGACGTGCGGGATGCCCACGGGCAGCGTCCGCGGCGCTTCGAACGACGAGCCCGCCGCCACCGTCTCCGGGTCGAACAGGACCAGGTCGGCGCGGTAGCCCTCACGGACCAGACCGCGGTCGGGCAGGCGCAGCCGGGCGGCAGGGCGGGACGTGAGGTGCGCGACGGTCTCCTCCAGCGACATGACGCCGAGGTCCCGGGCGTAGTGGCCGAGGTAGTGCGGGAACGTGCCGTAGGCGCGCGGGTGCGGCTTGAAGCCCTGCAGGATGCCGTCGCTGCCGCCGGTGTGCACCGGGTGCTGCATGATCGCCCGGACGTTGTCCTCGTGGCCGACGTGCTGGAGGATCGTCGAGCCGAGGTTGTCGGCGATGAGCAGCCGGCGGGCCGTGATCCAGGGGGCCTCGCCGCGCTCGGCGGCGGCCTGCGCGACGGTCTTGCCGACGCAGGAGGCCAGGCCCGGGTCGGAGACACCGGAGATCTCGATCGTGTCCCACTCCATGGGCACGCCGTGACAGCCGTCGGAGCCGATCTCCTCGACGTGGTGGCGGATCCGCTCGGCGGTCTCCTCGTCCTTCAGCCGGGCCAGGGTCGCGTCCGGGCCGCCCTCGTTGGCCCAACTGGGCAGCATCGCCACGAGAGTGGTCGCGCCCGGGGTGTACGGGTACGTGTCCAGGCTGATGTCGGCGCCGCCCGCGATCGCGTCGTCGAGGAGCGCGAGCAGATCGACGCCCTTGCCCTTGTTCACGCCGAAGTTCATCGTCGCGTGCGCCAGGTGCAGGGCGCAGTCCGCGGTCCGGGTGAGGTCGACCATCTCCCGGTACGCGTCCAGCGCGCCGGCCCCGTAGCTGCGGTGGTGGGGGCAGTAGTAGCCGTCGTACGCGGCCACCACCCGGCACAGCTCGGTGAGTTCGGCGTCCTTGGCGTACATGCCGGGCGTGTAGGTCAGGCCCGACGACATGCCGACGGCGCCCTGCTCCATGCCCTCCGCGACGAGGCGCTTCATGTGGTCGAGCTCGGCGGGGGTGGCGTCGCGGTCGTCCCAGCCGACCGCGTACATACGGACCGTGCCCTGGGGGATGAGGTAGGCGGCGTTCACGGCGATGCCCTGGTCGAGGCGGTCCAGGTACTCGCCGACCGTGCGCCAGCTGAAGTCGATGTCGGAGCCGTCGCCGTTCCAGCCGGTGATGGCCCGGCGGACCTCGGCGAGGGTGCGGTCGTCGACGGGGGCGTACGAGAGGCCGTCCTGGCCGAGGACCTCGAGGGTGACGCCCTGGGCGGCCTTCGCGCTGTGGTCCGGGTCGCGGAGTACGGCGAGGTCGCTGTGGGCGTGCATGTCGATGAAACCGGGGGAGAGGGCGAGGCCGTCGGCCTCGACGGTCCTGGCCCCTGTCGGGCGGGGCCCGGCGTCCCCGTCCCGGTGGATCTGCGTGATGCGGCCGTCCGTGACCGCCACGTCGGCGCGGTAGGAGGCGCCGCCGGTGCCGTCGATCACTCGGGTGTTCTTGATGACCAGGTCCACGGAAGGCTCTCCTGTTCGGGGTGGTTTCTGTGACGGGGCGGGTGCGGGTGCGTGGGGGCTGGTCGCGCAGTTCCCCGCGCCCCTGAGATGCCCGCCCTCCGGGCGGCATCTCCCTCGGGGAAGCTGCGCGCGGCGCATGCTTCAGGGGCGCGGGGAACTGCGCGACCAGCCACGCACAACCCCCGGACAGGCCATCGCCCCGCGGAGCTACGGCGCCTAGAAGAACGTGCGGACGTAGTCCACGACCGTGCCGTCCGCCTCCACCACCGGAATCAACTGCCACTTGTCGAACGACGTGCAGGGATGCGACAGCCCCATCCCGACCCAGTCGCCCACCTCCAGCGCGGCCCCGGCCTCGGTCCGTACCCAGCCGTGCTGGTCCGACAGGCCCGTCACCGCGATCCCGTCCGCGTCCCGGACCGCCCCCGTACGGGCGTCCCGTACGACCTGGACCTCGGGCAGGTCCAGGTCGTAGGCGGCATCCCGCTTGCCCGCGTTCGTGAACGCCTGCTCCGGCGCCGGACGCGACACCACCTGCGCCCACAGCCGGAACGCGGGGTGCAGCGCGCCCTCCTCCGGGACCCGGTTGAACGGCGTCAGGTGCCGGTAGTGACCGTCGTCGTGCGAGACGTACGCGCCGGAGCGGAGCAACTTCAGTACGGGCGAGCTCAGTTCGGGGATCTCCGCGAAGACGTCCGCCACCGCGTCGAACCAGGCGCTGCCGCCCGCGCTCACCACGATCTCGTCGAGCCCGGCGAACCGCCCGGCCTTGTCGAAGTCCACGGCGAGCGCGACCAGGCGGCGCAGCCAGGCGCGGACCCGGTCGCCGTCGGCCTGCGGGACCTCGCCCTCGTACCCCGCGACACCCGCGAGCCGCAGGGTCGGCGCGGCGGCCACCGCGTCCGCGACCGCCGCGCACTCCGTCTCCGTCCGCACACCCGTGCGCGCGCCCTCGCCCGCGCCCAGCTCCACCACGACGTCGACGGGGCGGGCGGCGCCGGCCGCACGCAGGGCGGCGTCCATCAGCTCCACGCCGCGGACCGAGTCGACGTAGCAGGCGAAGCGGAAGGAGGCGTCCCGGTCCAGCTCGGACCCGAGCCAGCGCAGCGCCGCCGCGTCGACCAGTTCGTTGGCCAGGAAGATCCGCTCGATCCCGAACTCCCGTGCCACGCGCACCTGGTGGGGCACGGCGAGGGTGATGCCCCACGCGCCGTGCTCGATCTGCCGCTGGAAGAGCTGCGGGGCCATCGACGTCTTGCCGTGCGGCGCGAACGCGAGCCCGTGCCGGGTGGCGTAGGTCTCCATCAGCGCGAGGTTGTGCTCCAGGCGCTCCGCCGAGAGGGCGAGGACCGGGGTGGTGAAGCCGTCCGTGAAGAGGTTCAGGCGGCGCTCCGACAGTTCGGCGACCGTCAGGCCGTCGGCCTGGGGCGGCAGACCCTTGAACCGGAAGTCCACCCGCTCGTCGGCGAGCCCCTTCAGGCGTTCCTTCCGGCGCTCGACGGCGGTGTCGGCGTTCTGGGCGGTCACGGCGCCTCCTCCAGGCAGACAGTTGCAATATGTGCAACGGTCATTGCGTATGTCGCTTACTGCTGTCTAACATCCGAGCCAACGCCGGGTCAACGGAGCCGTTGGCCCCCAGCCGTGAGGAGACCGACCCCCGTGACCGTCACCGGACCCGCAGCCCCGCACAGCGCACCCGACGTCGTCGCGCTCGGCGAGTCCATGGTCACGTTCGTTCCCTCCGTACCCGGGCGCCTCGCCGACGTGCCGTCCTTCGAGCGCGGCATCGGCGGCGCCGAGTCCAACCTGGCCTGCGTGCTCGCCGCCGGCGGACACCACGCCCGCTGGGTCTCCCGGGTCGGCGCCGACGGCTTCGGCGACCACCTGGTCGAGGCCATCGGCGCGTACGGCGTCGACGTCTCGGGCGTCCGCCGCGACCCCGCCCGCCCCACCGGCATCTACTTCCGCACCGCGGGCGACCGGGCCACCGACGCCCACGAGGTCGCCTACTACCGCGCCGGGTCCGCCGCCTCCGCCATGTCCGCCGCGAACATGGACCTCGGCGTGCTGCGCGCCGGCCGCGTCCTGCACCTGTCCGGCATCACCGCCGCCCTGTCCGCCGACTGCCTCGGGCTGCTCGGCGCGCTCCTGGAGCGGCCCGGCACGCCCGGCGGCCCGCTCCTCTCCTTCGACGTCAACCACCGCCCCGGCCTGTGGGCCGACCCGGCGGACGCCCGCGTGCTGCTCGACCTCGCCCGCCGCGCCGACCTCGTCTTCGTCGGCGAGGACGAGGCCGAGGACGCGTTCGGCGTCACCGGCGGGCCCGACGCCGTCCGCGCCGCGCTGCCCGAGCCCGACCTGCTCGTGGTCAAGCGGGGCGCCGACGGCGCGATCGCCTACGACCGCGACGGCGGCCGCCACTTCGAACCCGCCCCGCGCGTCGACGTCGTCGCCGCCGTCGGCGCGGGCGACGCCTTCGCCGCCGGGTTCCTCTCCGCCACCCTGCGCGGCCTGCCCGCCGCCGCCCGGCTGCGCCACGGCCACCTGTGGGCCGCCGCCGCGCTCACCGTCCCCGGCGACCTCGCCGCGCCGCCGAGCCGCGCCCACGCGGACCGGCTGGTCGCCCTGGACACCGCCGCGTGGGAGACACTGCACCTCGGCCCCGGGTGGACCGTCACCGATGCCGCCGACGAGAGGGCCGCCGAGGAGGTACGCACGCCATGAGCCAGACCGTCGACCGCGCGCTCAGCATCCTGCCGCTGCTCGCCGAGGGACCCGCCGACCTGGGCCAGGTCGCCGACCGGCTCGGCGTGCACAAGTCCACGGCACTGCGCCTGCTGCGCACCCTGCACGAACACGGCCTGGTCCACCGCCAGTCCGACCAGCGCTACCGGCTCGGCGCCCGCCTCTTCGCGCTCGCCCAGGAAGCCGTCGAGAACCTCGACGTCCGCGAGATCGCCCACCCCCACCTCGTCGAACTCAACGAGAAGTGCGGCCACACGGTCCACCTCGCCGTCTACGAGGAGCACGAGGTCCTCTACATCGACAAGGTCGAGAGCCGCTACCCGGTGCGCATGTACTCGCGCATCGGCAAGCCGGTCGCCATCACCGTGGCCGCCGTCGCCAAACTGCTGCTCGCCGACCTGTCCCCGGCCGAGCGCCGCGCCCTCGCGGACCGGCTCGACTACCCCATGTACACGTCCCGTTCGACCCCCAACGCCCCCGCCTTCCTGCGGGAACTGGAGAAGGTGGGCGAACAGGGCTGGGCCACCGACCTCGGTGGCCACGAGGAGTCCATCAACTGCGTCGGGGCGCCGATCCGCGGCGCGGACGGACGCGTCGTCGCCGCCATGTCGGTCTCCGCACCGAACGTCGTCGTCACCGCCGAGGAACTCCTCACCCTGCTCCCGCTGGTGCGCCGCACGGCGGAAGCCATCAGCCGGGACTACTCAGGCACCGGACCCGGCAACACCCCTCACAAGGAAGCAAGTTCATCATGACCGAGAAGATCGCCCTCACCCCCGCCACGCACACCACCCCGCCCGCGAAGTTCTCGCACGGCGTCAAGAAGGGCAACATCCTCCAGGTCGCCGGCCAGGTCGGCTTCCTGCCCGCCGAGGAGGGCAAGGCCCCCACCCCGGCCGGCCCGACCCTGCGCGAGCAGACCCTCCAGACCTTCGCCAACGTCAAGGCGATCCTCGAAGAGGGCGGCGCCACCTGGGACGACGTCATGATGATGCGCGTCTACCTCACGGACGTGGACCACTTCGCCGAGATGAACAAGATCTACAACGAGTACTTCGAGGAGCAGGGCCTGAAGGCCCCGGCCTCCGCCCGCACGACCGTCTACGTCGGTCTCCCCAAGGGCCTGCTCATCGAGATCGACGCGCTCGCCGTCCTGAGCTGAGCCCGCCGCACCACCCGCACGCCGTACGTCGTCACGGCGCGGCGCATCACCACGATGCGCCGCGCCGCGATCCCCCCTGCCCAGAAACCCCCATGCTCTTACGAGGTCAACGATGTCCCCGTTCGCTCCGCTCGCGGCCGCCGCCCCTGAGACCCCACCTCACACCGGCGGCATCCTCACGCTCATCGACGGCACCGCCGGTCTGCTGACCGTCGCCGCCCTCGGCATCGTCCTGCTGCTCTTCCTGATCATCAAGGCGCGCATCCAGCCCTTCGTGGCCCTGCTCGCGGTCTCCATAGCCGTCGGCCTCGGCGCCGGCCTCTCGGTCACCGAACTCTTCGGCACCGTCCAGAAGTCCGACGCGGTCTCCACCATCGAGTCCGGCATGGGCGGCACCCTCGGACACGTCGCGATCATCATCGGCCTGGGCACCATGCTCGGCGCGGTCCTCGAGGTCTCCGGCGGCGCCGAGGTCCTCGCCTCCCGCCTCCTCAACCTCTTCGGCGAGAAGCGCGCCCCCCTCGCGATGGGCCTCACCGGCCTCATCTTCGGCATCCCCGTCTTCTTCGACGTCGGCATCTTCGTCCTCGCGCCGATCGTCTACGCGGCCGCCAAGCGCGGCGGCAAGTCGATCATCCTCTACTGCATGCCGCTGCTCGCCGGCCTGTCGATGACGCACGCCTTCCTGCCCCCGCACCCCGGCCCGGTGGCCGCGGCCGGACTGCTGAAGGTCGACCTCGGCTGGGTCATCCTCATGGGCATCGTCTGCGGCATCCCGGCCGTGCTCGCCGCCTGGGGCTGGGCCGCCTGGATCGGCAAGCGGATCTTCGTGCCCGTCCCGCAGGACATGGTCGAGGCCGCCGACGAGGCCAAGGCCGCGCTGGAGGCCGAGCAGCGTGAAGCGGGCGTCACCCCGACCGAGAAGCCGGTCGCGCTGGGCGTCGTCTTCGCCATCATCGGCACCCCGCTGGTGCTGATCCTCCTCGCCACCTTCTCCTCGATCGCCTTCGACCCCTCCACGGGCCGCTCGGTCATCGAGTTCTTCGGCCACCCCTTCGTGGCCCTCACGATCGCCCTGCTCCTCGCGTACTACCTGCTGGGCATCCGCCGCGGCTGGTCCCGCAAGTCCCTGGAGACGGTGTCGACCGCGTCCCTGAAGCCGGTCGGCAACATCCTCCTGGTCGTCGGCGCCGGCGGTGTCTTCGGCGCCGTCCTCAAGGCGAGCGGCATCGCGCAGGCCCTCTCCGACACGTTCAACGACGTCGGCCTGCCGGTCATCGTCCTGGCCTACCTGATCTCGCTCGTCCTGCGCGTCGCCCAGGGCTCGGCGACGGTCGCCATCGTCACCACGGCCGGCATCGTGGCCCCCCTGCTCTCCGAGGGCAACTACTCGCAGGCCTTCACCGCCCTCGTCATCATGGCGATCTCCGCGGGCTCCATCTTCGCCTCGCACGTCAACGACGGCGGCTTCTGGATGGTCGCCAAGTACTTCGGCATCTCCGAGCGCGACACCCTGCGCACCTGGACGGTCCTGGAGTCGGTGCTCTCGCTCGCCGGGTTCGCGGTGGCGGCGGTGGTCAGCCTCTTCGTCTAGCGCGTTTGACGCGGACCGCTTCGGGCCTGTCCCTCGTCATCCGGTGACGAGGGACAGGCCCGAGCAGCCGGTGCCGCCGGCCGGATCGGGCGCGTACACCCAGTGCAGCGCGAAGATCTGGACGAACAGCAACAGGGCGGCCACGCACACGACCACCGCGCGACCGCCGCCGAAGCGCCGGGTACGACGGCAGGCGAGCACCAACGCGGCCACGCTGCACAAGGGCGCCGCCCACGCGGTGACGTACATCCGTGTCGACGGTCCCAGGTAGGCGCAGTGCCGGAACCCGTCGCCGTCGAAGAAGAGGTGCGCGGCCAGCAGCACGGCCGAGACGACGGTCAGGACGAGAGCGGCCGCGAGGGGGCCGGCGCGGCCGCGGAGCGGAGTCGTGGTGTTCATCGCGGCCATCGTTATCGGCCGGGACGCAGGCTAAGGTAATGCGCACGTCAAGGATGAGCGCGGGTGTCCGGTCGCCCGGGAGGATCACGGTCCCGACGCCGGAGCGCCGTCGTCCGTCCGGCACAGGGAGCCCGAGGCCCCGGGGGAGGCGCCGCACAGGCTCGTCCGCCATACTTCCGCCCGTGGAGCAGCGCATGGAGAGCCAGAAGGTCACGCCCGTCACCGGTGCCGGTTTCGACCCGGCGTACGTCCCCGGCCTGACGTCTCCCCGACCGGAGACGGCTGTCGAGGACGCGGTCACGGAATCCGACGAGGTGGCGGAGGAGGTGACGCAGAGCGCGCCCGAGAAGCCCGTACGCGAGAAGGCCGTCCTGGACAAGAACGACGAACCCGAGGACGAACCCGAGGCCGATTCCGGGCCGGAGGCCGAGGACGCCACGGCCGAAGCGGCCGACGCCGACGCGGACTCCGATTCTGATTCCGAGTCCGCTTCCGCTTCCGCTTCCGAGTCCGCTTCCGAGTCCGGCAAGGGCGACGGCCCCGCCATGGAGGCGAGGGACCGCCGGGGTTCCATCACCGTCGACGCGACCGGGGTGCGCTACACGCTCGACGACCAGGAGGCCGACTTCACCTGGGACGAGATCAGCGCGGTCGAGTACGGCACGTCCCGCAAGCGCCTCACGGTGACGGTCCACACGCCCAACAGCCGCTGGTACCCGAACGACGTCGAGGCCCCCGACAAGGCCCGCCTCGCCGAGTGGACCGAGCAGATCGACAAGGCGCTGGACGCGTACTTCGAGGACTGACGAGGCAACGGTTCCGGTCGGCCCTCTTGCCGACCGGGGTTCTTTACGCTCCCTTGATAGTCATGGCGGACACCACGGGAACCCCAGGAACCGGCACCTCCACCACCACCCCCGACCATCCCCGCTCGTCCAGCTGGAAGTACATCGGTCCCGGCATCGTCGTCGCCGCGACCGGTGTCGGCGCCGGCGACCTCGTCGCGACGCTCGTGGCGGGCAGCAACTTCGGCTACACCCTGCTGTGGGCCGCGGTCGTCGGCTGCCTCGTCAAGATCAGCCTCGCCGAGGCGGCGGGCCGCTGGCACCTGGCCACCGGCCGCACCCTCTTCGACGGCTGGGCGAGCCTGGGCCGCTGGACGACCTGGTTCTTCGTCGTCTACGTCGTGATCTGGGGCTTCGTCTACGGCGCGGCCGCGATGTCGTCGAGCGCGCTGCCGCTCCAGGCGCTCTTCCCCGACGTGTTCCCGGCGGACTGGTCCATCAAGCCGTGGGCGATCCTGTGCGGCCTGGTCGGTCTGGTCTTCGTCTGGTTCAACAAGTACGCGGTCTTCGAGAAGGTCATGACGGTCCTGGTGGGCGTCATGTTCGTGGTCACGGTGTATCTGGCGGTCCGGGTCACGCCGAACCTCGGTGACGCCTTCGCCGGGCTGCTGCCCGTCCTGCCCGACGAGAAGGACTCGGTCCTGAACACGCTCGGCCTGATCGGCGGCGTCGGCGGCACCATCACCCTTGCCGCGTACGGGTACTGGGTCAACGCCAAGGGCTGGACCAACACGTCCTGGATGAAGGTGATGCGCCTCGACAACCGCGTCGCCTACATCACCACCGGCATCTTCGTCGTGGCGATGCTCTTCGTCGGGGCGGAGCTGCTGCACGCCTCCCACACCTCGATCGCCGCCGGGGACAAGGGACTTCTGGACCTGACGAAGATCCTCGAGACCGAGTACGGCACGGCGACCGCCAAGCTGTTCCTGGTCGGCTTCTTCGCCACGTCCTTCACGTCGCTGATCGGCGTCTGGCACGGCGTGAGCCTGATGTTCGCCGACTTCGTCGAGCGCTACCGCGGCGCCCGGGCCACCGCCGCGGACGTGGCGCGCGGCACCCGCGAGAAGGGCTGGGCGTTCCGCGGATACCTGCTCTGGCTGACCTTCCCCCCGATCGTCCTGCTCTTCCAGGGCCAGCCGTTCCGCCTGGTGATCCTGTACGGGGTCCTGGGCGCGGCCTTCATGCCGTTCCTGGCCCTGACCCTGATCTGGCTCCTCAACTCCAGCCGTACCCCGGCCCGTTGGCGCAACGGCCGGCTGAGCAACGGCATGCTGGCCGTCGCGGGCCTGCTGTTCGTGGTGCTGTGCGTGAAGCAGATCTGGGACCAGCCGTGGTCGGACTTCTTCTGACCCGGGCCGTGTGCCGCCCTACGTGAACGGGATGTTGAGCCAGGGGCTCCCCGGGTCCTCCGTCAGGATCCGGTGGGCCGAGACCATCTCCTCGTACCACCTGCCGAACTCCTCGTCGTCGAAGTGCAGGCACCGGCCGAGGGCGTAGGCGGCGGAGAAGTCCTGCCAGGTGCGGTAGGAGCGGACGGCCGACGCGCTCGCCGCGCGGACCGCGGACTCGGCCTCGTCGAGGGTTCCGTAGCGGGAGGCGAGGCCCCAGCGGGCCATGTTCGGGGCGCGGCCGAGATCCCAGGCGTCGACCGAGGTGACGTAACGGCCCTCGGCGAGCAGCCCGTCGGCGCGCATCCGGGCCTCGTAGCGGGTGATCCGGCCGATGAGCCGGTGCACGCCCTCGATCTGCGCGGCGGTCTCGTCGGCGGGGCGCGGCTCCGTGGTGGTCACGCCGTCCTCGGTGAGCACGGTGCGGGCCTCGCCGCGGGCCCGCAGCACCTTGGCGACGGCCTGCTTCCAGTAGCCCGTCTCGACGTGGCCGCCGAAGTCGCGGGCGATGCTGTGCCGCAGGCCGAGCGCGAACTCCCACACCCCGCTGTGGTTGTCGGCGGACAGCAGGAGGTGCACCTGCTCCCGCCACTCCTGGCGGCTGGTCACGCCCCACCATTCGCGCAGCCGTTGGCGCTCGGTCTGGTAGCCCTCGCCGTGGTGGGCCATGGTGTTCCAGAACTCGCCGTTGGTGACCGAGAGCAGCGCGCCCAGGGCCAGGCCGTGCGCGACGGGGCCGTGCAGCGCGCCGCCCACGTGCAGGGCGCGCAGGCACATCTTGTAGCGGGGCGTCCCGGCGCGGGCGGCCGCCCGCATCCAGGACGCGTTGTGCGGGGGCAGCGGCGGGAGGACCGCCTCGCAGGGGGTGCCCGGGTTGATGACGAGGGTCGGGGGGTTGGGGCCTGTGGCCCAGTTCGCGGTGGCGAACCAGTCGAGGGACTGCCACTCGAAGAGGCGGTGCGGGTCGGGAGCGGGCAGCATTCCGATGGTGCGCAGCTCCAGCCACTCGCCGCCGGTGCGGGGGTCCCGGTGGAACAGCGGATACGTGGACTCGAAGACGTCGGCCTTGTCGGGGCGCAGCTCCATGTACAGCTCGACCGAGGCCAGCGTCTCGTAGTACGCCGCCCAGTCGCCCCGACCCTTCGCCTCGTACAGCGCCCGCTCGGTGGGCGAGGGCGCCGCCCAGGCGGGCTGCGGGGACGCGGGGCCGTCGAAGTCGGCGGGCGGTGGGCCGAAGGTCATGGCCGGAAGCCTAAGCAGAAGGGACGTGGGCAGCGCCGCCGGGGGAGCGGCGGCGCTGCCCGTTCATAGGGGGGACCGGCCCGCGGTCAGGTCACAGGCCGTGGACGTGCGGGCCCACCGCCGAGGACCAGGCGTTGTTGGACGTGGCGTCCCAGTTCGTGGACCAGGTCATCGCGCCGCGCACCCCGGGGTACGTCTTCGACGGCTTGAAGGAGCCGCAGTTCGTGCCCTTGGCGAGGCAGTCCAGGGCGTCGTTCACGACCGACGGGGCCACATAGCCGCTGCCCGCCGCGCTCGTCGACGCCGGAGTGCCGATGCCGACCTGCGACGGGTCGAGGCCGCCCTCCAGCTGGATGCAGGCGAGCGCCGTGAGGAAGTCGACGGAGCCCTGGCTGTAGACCTTGCCGTCACAGCCGAGCATCGAACCGCTGTTGTAGTACTGCATGTTGACGACAGTGAGGATGTCCTTCACCGCGAGCGCCGTCTTGAAGTACTCCGCCGACGTCGACTGCATGTCGATGGTCTGCGGCGCCATCGTCAGCACGAAGCCACTGCCCGCCTTCGCCGCGAGCGACTTCAACGCCTGGGACATGTAGGTGGAGTTGACGCCGTTCTCCAGGTCGATGTCGACGCCGTCGAAGCCGTACTCCTGCATCAGCGCGTAGACGGAGTCCGCGAAGTTCGTCGCCGAGGCGGAGTCGCTGACCGACACCGTGCCGTTCTGGCCGCCGATCGAGATGACGACCGACTTGCCCGCCGCCTGCTTCGCCTTGATGTCGGCCTTGAAGGCGTCGTCCGTGTAGCCGCCGAGGCCCGCCGAGTCGAGGGTGAAGTCGACCGCGCCCGGTGTCGTGGTCGCGTCGGCGAAGGCGACCGCGATGATGTCGTAGTCGTCGGGGACGTCGCTCAGCTTCTGGACGCTGGCGCCGTTGTCGAAGTTCTGCCAGTAGCCGGTGACCGCGTGGGCGGGCACCGCGGCGGCGGCCCGGCTCGTCGTGGGCGCCGCGGAGGCTCCCTCGGTCGTCGCGACCAGCCCGGTCACGGCCAGTGCGGCGGCCGTGAACGTGCCGATGAGAGCGCCGAGTCGGGAACGTCGTCGGCGGCTGTGTGCGGGGGCGTGCGTCATTTCTGCCTCCATGTGGGGGGAGGGCTCCCACCACATCAGTGGGGGAGTTGGGGAAGCAGCTGCTGGGCGTACAAACTGGTCCAGACCAATAGGGATGTCAAGGGTTTGCGTCGACGCTTCCTCGCCAACCCGCGCCCACCGCTTCGTGAACAGTGCGAAGTTGGGTGTTGCCGGGCGCTCGCGTGGATATGGTGCTCAGGCAGGAACACTGACGTGTCCTGAACGAAGCAGTGTCACAAGGAGCGCAGAGCGACCGGGGGGTTCACGCGTGCCGACCGCCATAGCCGTGACCGACCCCGACCTGGTGCTCAACTCGCCCGACCGGCACACTCCGACCGCCTCCGTGCTGCCCGTGGGCGAGGCGCCGGACGCGTATCCGCTGGACCGCGCGATCGTCGACGTACACACACTGATCGAACAGCACGGGTATGTGATCGTGCTCTGTCCGCAGTCCGTACCGGACGCGGTCGTCCATCGGCTGTACTCGATCCGGTCCGTGCTCGAAAGCGACCGGATCGCCATTCTGCGCCCCGAGCTGCCGCCGCTCGGCCTCGCCGTGCTCGCGCTGCAACTGCGCCAGCTGTCGATCTGCGACTTCAGCCCGGGCGTCCTGGCGTCCGCGGGCCGGCTGCTCGCCCACTACGTCCACGCGGGCGCCCTCCTCGGCTCGGTCGCCAAGCTCGACCGCGTCCCCGTCACCCTCAAGGCGCACGCCAAGTCGTGGTCCCCGGGCGCCCAGTTCGCGGTCGTCGCCTCACCGCAGCCGCAACTGCTGAAGGTCACCGGGACCGAGACGCCGAGCGGCCCCTCCTTCGGTACGCGGATGTTCTACGCCGCCGGGCAGCAGACCACCGACTGGGTCACCGGCGCGCTCGCCCGGGCCTGGCGGGTGCAGGGCGCGACCGAGACGCGGCTGCCCGCCGAGTCGCCGCGCTGGTGGGCGACCGGCAAGGGCGGCCACCCCGGCCGGATCGTCGAGTTCGCGGCCGCCATCCCCGACATCTCCGTCCTCTACCAGCTCGTGTCGTCCGTACGGCGCGAGGAATGCCACTGGTGCGGGCTCGAACTCATCGGTGACCGCTGCGGGTTCTGCTCCGCGCCGCTGGCCGCCGACGCACCGCCCGAGCGCGCGGGCGGCACCCGGACCTCGCTCGCCCCGGCCGTCGGGGCGGGCCGGGCCGCGCTGCCCCGCGCCCCGCACCATTGACCGCCACCCGCACCCCGAACCCACCCGCCCGTCTATCCACGAGGTTGTCCGGTCCATGAACTCACGTCAGCGCCGCGGCGTCATCCTGCTGGTCGTCTCGGCCCTGTGCGCCGTCGGCGCGTTCGCCGGAGTGCTGTCCGTGATCCACGACGTGGACTCCAAGGTGGGGCCGGAAGTCACCGCGTACCGGCTGAAGTCGGACGTCGCGCCCTACAAGGAGCTGACGGACGACCAGTTCGAGAAGGTGCGGATGCCCGAGCGGTGGCTGTCGGACACCGCCGTCACCAGACTCGCCCAGGTCCGCGGCAAGATCGCTGTCACCCAGCTCAAGAAGGGCTCCCTGCTGCAGACCGACATGATCGTCGACCGGCCCGAACTCCGGGCGGGGCAGCAGGAGATCGCCATCATGATCGACGCCGAGACGGGCGTCGCCGGAAAGATCGACCCCGGCTCGAAGGTGAACATCTACGCCACCTTCAAGGCCGAGAACGACAAGCAGCGCGACCAGTCCAAGGTCATCGTGGAGAACGCCGAGGTCATCGACGTCGGCAAGCTCACCCCGATCGACCAGCAGGGCGCGAACTCCTCCGGGAACAGCACCCGGCGCCAGGGCGAGGCCGTGCCGATCACGTTCGCGCTCTCCGCGGCGGACGCGCAACGGGTCGCCTACGCCGAGTCGTTCGCGACGCACGTACGCCTCGCGCTCGTCGCGCCGGGGGACGACGCGGCGATCGCGCCCGGCGACCGCTCGTACACGCTGGACGAGGACAAGTGATGGGGACCCGGACCCAGGCAGCCCCGCCGGCGACCGCGGAGCGGCGTCCGGGGCGGACCGACGCGACCTGTGCGTCCGCGCCCCTGAAGGGACACCGCCGATGACCACGAGGATCCTCCCCGCAGCGGGCGACCCGGAGGCGGCCCGCGCCCTGGTCACCCTCCTCTCCCAGCTCCCCGACACCGAACCGGCCCCGCCCGTCGCGGACTCCACCGCCCTGCTCGACACCCTCGCGCGGCTCGCCGCCGAGTCCCTCGACGAACTGCCCGAGGTCGTCCTCGTCCACGAGCGGATCGGGCCCGTGCCCGCGCTGGACCTCATCCGCGACCTCGTCCTGCGCTTCCCGGCCGTCGGCGTCGTCCTCGCCACCGCCGACACCAGCCCCGCCCTGCTCACCGCCGCGATGGACAGCGGAGCGCGCGGCATCGTCGCGTTCCCGCTCGGCTACGACGCCCTCGCCGAACGCGTCCAGGCCGCCGCCTCCTGGTCCGCCGGCATGCGCCGCCACCTCGCGGGCAGTACGGGCGCGGAGCTGATGCCGGCGGGCGGCGGCGGCCGCGTCGTGGCCGTCACCGGCGCCAAGGGCGGCGTCGGCACCACCCTCGCCGCCGTCCAGCTGGCCCTGGCCGCCCGCGCCTCGGGCCGCTCGGTCGCCCTCCTCGACCTCGACCTCCAGTCCGGCGACGTGGCGTCCTACCTCGACGTCCAGTTCCGCCGCTCCGTCGCCGACCTCGCCGCGATCCGCGACATCACCCCGCGCGTCCTCCAGGACGCCGTCTTCACCCACGAGACCGGCCTCGACCTGCTCCTCGCCCCCGCCGACGGCGAGCGCGGCGAGGAGGTCACCGACCGCGTGGCCCGCCAGGTCGTGCACGCCCTGCGCGCCCGCTACGAGGTCGTGGTCGTCGACTGCGGTACGCAGATGGGCGCGGCCAACGCGGCGGCGGTCGAACTCGCCGACCAGGCCGTCCTGCTGGTCACCCCGGACGTCGTGGCCGTCCGCGCCGCCAAACGCATGGTCCGCCTCTGGGACCGGCTCCAGATCCGCAAGGCCGAGGAGACCCGCACCGTCGTCAACCGGCAGGCGCGCACCGCCGAGATCCAGCCAACTCTGGTGGAGCGCGTCACCGGCACGAAAACGCTCCGCACCACCGTCCCGGCCGCGTACAAGGAGCTGCAGGCGGCCGTCGACGCGGGCCGCATGCAGGACCTCGACAACCGCTCGACCGTCAAGCAGGCCCTGTGGGCCCTGGCCGGCGAACTCGGCCTGGTCGCCGCCCCCGCCCCCGACACCACCGGCCGCCGCTCCCGCCGCCGCGGCGACAAGGGCGCGGTCACGCTGGAGTTCGCGGCGATGTTCCCGCTCGTACTGCTCGTGATGGCGCTGATGTGGCAGTGCGTGCTGTACGGGTACACGTACTCCCTGGCCGGGAACGCGGCGGACGAGGCGGCGCGGGCGGCGACCTCGGCTGCCGCCGGGAACGGGGACGCCGCCGGGGCCTGCAAGGCGGCCGGCACGTCGCATCTGCCGTCCGCGTGGCAGGCGGCGCAGATCGGGTGTGCGGACGACGGCGTGGTCATGAAAGCCACGGTCGAGGTGAAGGTGCCGCTCTTCTTCCCCGGGGTGAACCCGGGCTGGTCGGTCACGGGCGAGGCGGGCGCGGCCTCCGAGCAGGACACGTCCCAGTGACGGGCAAGCGTTGCGCGGGGCCGCGGAGAACAGCACCCGCAGGGGCGCGGGGAACCGCGCGACCAGCCACGACGAAACGGCAACCGCCCACGGGAGATCGACCCGCGACGACGAGAGGGCGTCTGCGGGGAGACGACGGAGTCTCCATGCTGGAGTTCGCCGGCTTCCTCCCGTTCCTCCTGATCATCGGCATGGCCGCGATCCAGCTCGGCCTCGTCGGATACGGGGCGAACCAGGCGGGGAGCGCGGCGCGCGCGGCGGCGCGGGCCGAGTCGCTGAACCAGGGCACGGGTCAGACGGCGGCCGCCGCGTCGGCGAGCGGATGGCTCCACCCCTCGGCCGAGATCGGCGCGGGCGACACCGTCACCGCCACCGTCACGGTCCGCGTCCCGGCGATCATCCCGCTCTTCGACGGCTGGGACCTGACGCGTCACGCCACCATGCCCAACGACCGCACGAACGACGGGAGTTGAGCAGAGGATGAGCCTACGATCCCGAGTCGTCGCCACCCGCGGCACCCCGGAGGGCCCCGGCACGCCCCCGGACCGCGACGAGGGCCTGATCGCCGTCTACCGCGCCAAGCTCCTGGAGGAGATCGACCTCGCGGAGATGTCCTCGCTCCAGGCCGCGGACCGCCGCGTCCGCCTGGAGCGCGTCCTCGGCCACATCATCAGCCGCGAGGGCCCGGTCCTCTCCTCCGCCGAGCGCACCCAGCTGATCCGCCGCGTCGTCGACGAGGCCCTCGGCCTCGGCATCCTCGAACCGCTCCTCGCCGACGCCTCCATCACCGAGATCATGGTGAACGGCCCCGACGCCATCTTCGTGGAGCGCGCGGGACGGGTGGAGCAGCTCCCCATGCGCTTCGCCTCGCCCGAGCAGCTCATGCAGACCATCGAGCGCATCGTCTCCACGGTGAACCGGCGCGTCGACGAGTCCAACCCCATGGTCGACGCCCGCCTGCCCACCGGCGAACGCGTCAACGTGATCATCCCGCCCCTCGCGCTCACCGGTGCCACCCTCACCATCCGCCGCTTCCCGCGCGCGTACAGCCTCACCGAACTCCTCGAACTCGGTTCGCTCGACGAGCACATGCTGATGCTGCTCGCGGCCTGCGTACGGGCCCGCTTCAACATCATCGTCAGCGGCGGCACGGGCTCCGGGAAGACCACGCTCCTCAACGCCCTCTCGGCGCTCATCCCGCCCCACGAGCGCATCATCACGATCGAGGACTCGGCGGAACTCCAGCTCCAGCAGGACCACGTCATCCGCCTCGAATCACGGCCGCCGAACGTCGAGGGCAAGGGCCAGGTCACCATCCGTGACCTCGTCCGCAACAGCCTGCGCATGCGCCCCGACCGCATCATCGTCGGCGAGGTCCGCGGCGGCGAGACGCTCGACATGCTCCAGGCCATGTCCACGGGCCACGACGGCTCCCTCGCGACCGTCCACGCGAACACCGCCGAGGACGCCCTCACCCGCCTCCAGACCCTCGGCTCCATGTCCGAGGTCGACGTTCCCTTCGAGGCCCTGCGCGACCAGATCAACTCGGCCGTCGACGTCCTCGTCCAGCTCACCCGGCACGCCGACGGCTCCCGCCGGATCAGCGAGATCGCGCTGCTCGTCTCGCACGGCCGCGAACAGTTCACCATCGCCACGGTGACCCGTTTCGTCGCCCAGCCGTACGTGTCGGGCGCCGCGGAGCCGGAGCAGCGCCGCGTCCACGGCTACTACGAACACCTGCCGTTGCCGCGGCGTCTCGCGGACCGGCTGTATGTGGCGGGGGAGGCGGTCCCGCCGGCGTTCGGGGTCGTCGAGGCCGTCGACATACGGAACACGAGAGAGGCCACGGGATGACCAGGACAGACGCACGCGGGGCGGGCGGCGCAGCATGACGACCCCCGCGCTCATCGCCCTCGGCGCCACCGCCCTCACCTGCGTCCTCGCCATCGCGGGCCTGCACATCCACGCCTCCGGGCGCGCCCAGCGCCAGGCCCTCGTCGACCGCCTGGACGACTACCCGGGCGGCGGCTCCGGCGGCCCGGCGGGCGGCCGGGCACGCCGCTTCACCACGGTCGACCGGCGCCTGCGCCGCACCCGCCTCGGCCGCGCCGTCCACCTGCGGCTCTCCGCGACGGGCCTCGACCTGACGGCGGGCGAGTTCACGGTCTACGTGGCCGTGGTCGTCGTCGCGCTGTGGCTGCTGGCGGCGACGACGCTGGCCCCGTTCTTCGGCCCGATCGCGGGCGCCGTGGCGGTCTGGGCCGCGGTCATCTTCCTCAACTGGCAGCGCCAGAAGCGCATCGAGGCCTTCATCAACCAACTCCCGGACGTGGCACGCCTCCTGGCCAACGCGACGGCTGCGGGCCTGGCCCTGCGCACGTCCCTGGCGATGGCCGCGGAGGAGCTGGAGGCTCCGGCGGGCGAGGAACTCAGCCGGGTCGCCGACCAGCTGGCACTCGGCCGCTCGGTCGACGACGCCCTGGACGAACTGGCGGCCCGCCTCCCCTCCCGCGAACTGATCGTCCTCGTCACCACCCTGGTCCTGGCCAACAAGGCGGGCGGCACCGTCGTCTCCTCGCTCCGGAACCTGACCCAGACCCTGGAGGACCGCAAGGAGACCCGGCGCGAGATCCGCACGATGCTCTCCGAGGTGAACGCGACGGCGTTCACCGTCCCGCTCCTCGGCCTGGGATCCCTGCTCCTGATCAACTCCTCGAACGACGGCGCACTGGCCCGCGTCACCGGCTCCCCCCTCGGCCAGACCCTGATCCTGATCGCCCTCGGCCTGTACGCCATCGGGTTCTTCGTGATCCGCCGCCTGGGAAAGATCGAGGTCTGACCCATGCAGACACCTCTTCTGGGCCTGCTCCTCGCCCTCCTCGCCGGCGCGGCGGTCTTCGGTCTCTTCGCGGGCATCCGCATGTACCGCGCCGAGGCCAAGGTCCCCAGCGACCTGGCCCTCGCCCTCGAAGTGGGCGCCACCCGCGTCTCCACGGCGGGCTCGGCGGTGGACCGGCTCGGCATGCGGTTCGCGCCGCTGGTCCTGCGCCTGATGGGCCCGCGCCGCGTGGACGCCAAGCGCCGGAAGATCGACATGGCGGGGAACCCCGGCGGCCTCACGATCGACCGCTACGCGGCACGCCGCGCCGTCTACGGCCTCTTCGGCGTCGTCATGGGCCTGGTCTTCCTCACCAACGGCCAGCCGCTGCTCGGACTGCTGACCCTGGCCTTCGGCGCGCTCGCCGCCGACGCCCTGATCTGGCAGGCGACACGCGAACGCAAAGAGGTCATCGACCGCACCCTCCCCGACTTCCTCGACGTGCTCGCGGTCGTCGTCTCGGCGGGCCTCGGTTTCCGTCAGGCGCTGGACCGGGTCGCGGAGAAGTACGAGGGCCCCTGGGCCGACGAACTGCGCATCACGCTCCGCCAGATGGACATGGGCGTCCCGCGCCGCCAGGCCTTCGACGAACTCCGCCGCCGCAACGCGTCCGAGCAGGTCGCCCAGTTCGTCTCCGCACTCCAGCAGGGCGAGGAGCTGGGCTCACCCATCGCCGACACCCTGATCCAACTGGCCACGGACATGCGCCGCACGGACGCCCAGAACTCCCGCCGCCGCGCCGCGAAAACCATCCCGAAGGCAACGGTGGTGACGCTGGTCTTCATGCTTCCGGCGACCATGATCCTGATCGCTACGGGCATGTTCCTCGGCTCCGGAACCAACTTCGGCTCAATATTGGGACGTTGAGGCACTCCTATGTTGACACCGGACTGGCTACAGTGACTTCGAGCAAAGGTTGGCGAATGCGAATTCCTGGCCCTGGCGGGCCGCCGATCCCGTACGAGGGGAGCTGACATCCGATGACGACCCGGGCAACCCCCAGACAACTTACGGTCAAGCCCGGCCCCCAAATTGGCGAAACCAAGTGCACACGGTCGCAGTTCGCGTACGTTGCGTGTGTTGTTTTGGTTGTCGTGGAGGAAGGGGGATCCCGTGATCAAGGACCGAGTGCTCGGGGCGTGGACGACGTGGACGAGTTCGTTGGGGGAGCGTCTTCGGGGGGCCCGGCGGGATTCTGGGGCCGGGTTCGTGGAGTATGCGGGGTTGATGATTCTGATCGCGGGGATCTTCACGCTGATCGACCAGATCGGCTTGGACGGGATGATCTCCGGTGCCATTCGGGACGCCGTCACCGACGTGACTGGCGGCTGATCCACCCCGCACTGCGTGACGATCGTGGGTCGACGCTGCCCCTTTACATCTGGATGACCGCCATCCTGCTCTTCGCCGCGTTCGCCTTCTTCGCCTTTGCGCAAGCGGCCTCGGCGCGCAATGGTGCCCAATCGGCGGCGGACGCTGCGGCGTTGGCCGCCACGCAGTCTGCTCGCGATCAGCTGATGGATGACCTGGGACAGGCCATCGAGGGCGGAGACGACTGGCTGGACCTGCTGGACGGCCTGGACGTCGATGGTGCTGACGTGGACGCCGCCGCCGGTCAGCTGGCCGCCGAGAACGACGCCGAAGTCGTGGGCGGGCCGGACGCGACAGAGGTGAACGGGTCTCCGGGTTACTGGGTCGAGGTGCGAACTCTCTACACCGTTGGCGACACGATCATCCCCGGCACGGAGAACGACAAGGCGAAGGCGCACGCGACCGCCGTGATCGAGCCCCGCTGTGACGTGCCCGTGGAGGCTGATCCGGAGAAGCTCGTCCAACTAGCCTGCGACGGGCAGGAAATCGAGATCGACCCCGAAGACTTCACCCTGGACGACCTGCCCGATGCGTCAGCCTTGTTCTCCGTCCACCTGGCCGACTGACGAGTGATCGACGAGAGAGGGAAGGCGCAGCGATGAACCTTCGGTGCACAACGACGACCCGCCGGGCCCTGGCCGCGGTGGTGATCACGACTGGGCTGGTCCTCTCCGCGGCCGGCTGCGGAGGTGACGGCGACGGCAAGGGCGAGGAGAAGGCGACCGCTTCGTCCAGCGCCGAAGCCAGCGGGGGCGAAGCGAGCAAGCCGGAGACGCAGCCATCCTCCTCGGGGGAGCCGCTCGCGGAGGTCAAGGGCGGTGACGTCACGTTGTCCGTGATGTCGGCAGCGCGAGATCAAGGCGGCTTCGTCACCGTCTCGGGCAAGGTGACGAACAACGGCGGCCAGTTCTGGGGTGCGTCCGACTGGCAAGCCGATGAGCGCGAACTGCGCAAGAACGGCGCTTCCCTTGCCGGAGCGTTCCTGGTTGACCCGGCAGGCAAGAAGAAGTACCTGGTACTCCGGGACACGGAGGGCCGCTGCCTCTGCACCAAGTTCGAGGGCGGCGGGGTGGCGGCCGGCCAGTCGACCGACTGGTACGCCCAGTTCCCGGCCCCGCCCGGAGGCACGGCCAAGGTCACTTTCCAGGTCGGCGCCATGCCCCCGGCGTCGATCGAGATCACAGAGGGCGAATGACGATGCCCCGACGACATCTGACCGCCACCGCGGCGCTCACCACGGTCGCCGCCATCGTTCTGGTCGCCGGCCCGGCGCACGCCGACGACGACCCCACCGGCGCCCCACCCGGCAGCACGACGACGTCTCCGCCGCCAGAGGTGGACGCCAACAGCCCGGGCCTCAAGCTCGCCGACGGTGCGACCCTCGCCCCCGCCAAGGTCCTGGACATCAAGTCCGTCGTCGAGGACATGTCCGGCGACGAGCGCCGCACGGACACCAGTGAGGACATCACCTTCGCCCTCCAGGCCGAGGTCCTGTTCCCCAAGGACAGCGCGAAACTGAACCCCGACGCCAAGGTCCGCATCCAGGCGATCGCGGTCGAGATCACCAGCCAAAAGGCGGCGACGGTCAGGGTGTTCGGCTTCACGGACAACCTGGGCTCGTACGCGCACGGCCTGACGCTCTCGAAGAAGCGCGCGGAAGCGGTCCACGACGCGCTCCAGTCGGCACTGGGCGGGAACGGCGGCAACCTCACGTTCCAGGTCCGCGGCTACAGCGAGGACTATCCGATCGCGGACAACGGCACGGAAGAGGGCCGCAAGAAGAACCGCCGAGTAGAGGTGTCGTTCCCGAAGAGCGACTGACCGGCTAACTCACCAGTCTCACCAGCACCGAGGCGAGATCGGCGAGGAACTGAAGCCAGGGCCGGACCCGCTCGGCCCGCCGTTCCAACCGCTTGCGCCGCCCACCGGCCCGCACGTCCCGCCGCCGCTGTACCGCCCTGTCCCGGGCATGCCGTAAGGCCGTGATGCGCCTCGCCCCGATGCGTTTACGTCGCCTCATGCCGCGACGTTAGCGACGCCGGGGTCCGGGACGCAGGGCGGCGGACCACCAAAGCGGTCGGGGAGTTATTGGCGGTAACCGTAGAACGGGGAGCCCGTACCGTCCCGGGACTTCATTCACCGCTTGGCGAAGGAACTGTGAGGCGCTCGGCATGACAGAGCCCATCCGCTGGCAGAGGTCGACGTTCTCCGGGGGCGGAGACGGCAACACGTGCGTCGAGGTCGCCACGATCGACGGATCGATCCACCTCCGCGAAAGCGACGACCCGGGCACCGAGATGGCCACCACCCCCACGGCCCTCTTCCATCTCCTCAGCGCGCTCAAGACCAACCGCCGATGAGCAGCGCCACTCCCACGAACCTCACCTGGACCCGAGCCGCCCCCGACGGCGCCGAAGGGCCTGGCCCGTGGATCGAAATCGCTTACGGAGAAGATGACTTGGTGCATGTCCGAGACACCTCGGCTCCGGCAATGATCGTCACCACCACTCGCAGGAAGTGGGACGCCTTCGTGCTCGGAGTGCAGGCAGGCGAGTTCGACCATTTCGTGGTGGACCTCTGACGGCGGCCGTCGATGTGCCGGGCTTACCGGAATGTGTGGGCGACGATCCAGTACTCGTCCTCTTCGGCGGTGACAGCGTGCAGAACCCTGTTGCCCATTGAGAACAGCAGAATTCGGGTCTTCCGAGCACGGCAGCGACGCGGTGGCGGCGGGGCTGACGTTCCCTCCGGTGGCCGCGAGAATCGCAGTGGAGGGGGCTGTCGCGCCGTGAAGGGATGGCGTCCCCGTTACTTGTCGGCACCTCTGGAGGAGTGACTCCCAGTCCTCCAGCGTTCACGGCAGGCGTGGAACGAGGGAGAGCCACAGTTCTGCCTCCCTTCTCGTAGGCGTGCCGGCCGGGATCGAGTCCTCCAGCCCTATGAGCGGGGTCAGGGTGTTCTTGATTCTTCTCAGGTGCAGGATCTCTGGCCGAGACAGCGTTTTCCAGTCGGTGGTCATCCTTGATACGTCGGCATAGGGCGCACGCGCGCTTTCGATGACGTCCCGGAACAGTCCTTCGGGGTCGCGGTGCGGATCACGGGCAGCGGGGCCGAAGACTCTGATCATCGTTGCTCTGATCCAAGCGGCGTCAGCGGCTCGCTTGTGGGCCTCGTCCGGCGAGGGAGCGGACTTGTTGGAAATCGCGGCAAGAGCCAGTACGGCCCAGCGCATCCGAAGCGACTCGCCCGACCCGGGGAGCCTCATCCGGGTGGCGGCCAACTCCCTTACGGCTTCACATGTCTGGTCGTCCCGGCGCGGTTCGTCAGGGCGCTGTGCGTATGCCTCCAACTGCTCCAAGGGGAGTGCGGAGATGTCCTCCCCCTTCAAGAAGCTTGTCCGAGTGCGTCGATGATTCGGATCATGTCGTTCTGGGCGGCAGCGCAAAAGCCTTGGTCGTCTCGCGCGATGGCAACTGCCGCTTCGTTGAGGAGCTCTCCGGCAGGACCCGAATCCTCGACGAGACGAGTCGGCGCGATCATCCAGTTCCGGGCGACCCTGAAGGTCCATGCGGTGCGGGTCGGCGCATCGCGGACAGCCGAAGTAAAGCTGTCCGTCCACGCCTGCCGCGGATTTCTGAAGCGCCATTTGGCGAACGGGACTTGATGATGCCCCAGCAAAGGGTGCCGCGGTACGGCCGCGCCGAACCAGGCCAGATCGTCGAACCCCGTCAATGCCTGCTGGACGCGTGCGTGAGCGTGGGGCATGAAGGCCCTCCTCGTCATGTCACCGACGGCCGGCCCTACGTCGCCCGCCACACCGTCAACGCCCCCGACAGGAAACTGGCCCCGCTCTTGGGGAGCGCCGTCGACTTCGTCGCGACCACGAACAGGCCGATGTAGCCGTCGGGATGCTTGAAGCAGATCTCGCTGCCGGTCGTGATGATGGCGAGCGGCAGGCGCGTGTCGGCGCCCTTGCCGACGAGCCAGGCGCGGCAGTCGTCGAGGGTGGCGCCCGGTTTGCCGTACACCGGGGCGATCACCGTGCCCCGGGTGGTGGTCTCCAGCGCGCAGCTGAACTCCTTGGCGCAGGTGAAGCGGATGTCTCCCTTGCGGTCCTTGCGCTCGACGCCGTCCGTGATGCTCAGGGAGTTCTTCTCGTTCAGCAGCTTCATGGGGTACGGGGTGGCCTGCGGCGACGACGACGCGTTGGCGGCGGGGCCGGAGTCTTTGGATGTGCCGGACCCGCTGGATGTCCCGGATGCCGTACCCGCTGTATCCGAGGTGTCCGCCGTGCTCGACGTGCCCGACTTGTCCATCGAGCCGGTCCCGCCGCCTCCCGACGACTGCGACGCCCCGGCCGCACCGCGCCCCCCGATCTCGCCCCGCGCGTCCCAGACCTTCCACCCGAGCCCGCCCAGCACCAGGACCGCCGCCATGGCGCCCGCGACCCCGATGAGCGTGTTGCGGCGTCTTCGTGTCCGCACCTGCGCGGGGGTGGGCCACGGCGTCCGGATGTCCGGCGCGCGCCACGGCGACAGCGGCTGGGTGCCGTACGCCTGTGTGGACGCCGGAACGCTGGGCGCGGCGACCGGCGGCGGGACGGGCACCGCCGGGCCCATGACCTCCTGCCAGACCGCGGGGCCGGCGCCCGCGTCCGCGTCCGGGCCGAGTTCCCGGCGGCACCACTGCACGATCTCCGACAGGGAGGCCCGGTCCGCGGGATCGGCGGCGAGGCAGCGGGCGATCAGCGGGCGGAGCTGTTCGGGCAGGAGCGACAGGTCGGGCCTGTCGTGCACGATCCGGTAGAGGACGCCGACCGCGGGGCCGTCCCCGTACAGCGGTTCGCCGAGCGCGGCGAACGCCGCCGTCTGACCGAGCGAGAAGACATCGGTCGCCGCCGTGATCTCCCCCGCGCTGCCCGCGGCCGCCTGTTCCGGAGCCATGAACTGCGGGGTGCCGATGGACGTGCCCGTCACGGTGTGCGAACTGATGCCGGAGGCGAGGGAGATGCCGAAGTCGATCACGCGCGGCCCGTCGGACGCCAGCAGCACGTTCGACGGCTTCAGGTCACGATGCACGATCCCGGCGTCGTGGATGGCCCCCAGCGCCTCGGCGATCCCCGCCATCAGCCACAGCACCGCGGGCACCGGCAGCGGCCCGCGCCGGGCCACCGCCTCCGCGAGCGAGGGGCCCGGCACGTACAGCGTCGCGAGCCAGGGCGGCACGCCGTCCGCGTCGCCGTCGATCAACTCGGCGGTGTACGCGCCCCGCACCCGTCGCGCCGCCTCCATCTCCCGCCGGAAGCGGCGCCGGAAGTCCGGGCTGTCCGCGAGCTCCGGCCGTACGACCTTGATCGCCACCGGCCGGCCGCCCTGCGTGTGCGACAGATAGACCCGGCCCATGCCGCCCGCGCCGAGCCGCGCGGCGAGCCGGTACCCGGCCACCGTCCGCGGATCGTCCGCCGCCAGCGGCTCGAAGACCTCTCTCGCCTCGTGCATCCCCTATGCCCCCTGATCCCCTTGCTCCCCTGAGTGCAGAAGCCTAAGGCGCGGTGCGGCCGGGGCCAACGGAGAGGCGGGCCGTGGTGGGGGTGGGGGCCGTCAGTCCTTCAGCCGGACCGGCAGCGAGTCCACCCCGTACACGATCGACAGCTTCCGGAACTCCAGCTCGGCCGGCGTCACCCCGAGCCTCAACTCCGGGAAGCGGCGCACCAGTTGAGGGAACGCCGCACGCAGCTCCATCTTGCCGAGCTCCGCCCCGATGCAGCGGTGGATCCCGTACCCGAAAGCCAGGTGGGACGAGGCCGGCGGACGGGCGGGCAGGAACGCGTCCATGTCGTCGCCGAGGCGCGGATCCCGGTCCGCCGCGCTCAGCGAGACGATCACGATGTCGCCGCCGGATATCCGGACACCGCCGATCTCGGTGTCCTCGCGCGCGAACCGCGGGAACGCCGTCTGCACGACCGTGAGATGACGCAGCAGCTCATCGACGAAGGGGGCCGCGACCGTCGCCGGGTCCTCCGCGTCGCGCAGCGCCTCGAAGTGCTCCCGGTCCTGGAGCATGATCATGGTGCCGAGCGCGAGCATGCTCGCGGTGGTCTCCAGCCCGCCGGTGAGCACACCGTCGGCGAGACCGGTCAGTTCCTCGTCCGTGATGGTGTCGCCGTGCTCGCGCACCAGCATGCCGAGCAGGCCCTCGCCGGGGTTGCGCCGCTGCTCGGCGACGACGCCGCGCAGGTAGTCGAGCGACTGCGACACCGCGCCGAAGGACGCGCCCGCGCCGCCCAGCACGTCGAAGCGGGCGACGGAGAACTGCTGGAAGGCGTCGCGTTCCTCGTACGGGACACCGAGCAACTCGCAGATGACCAGCGCCGGCACCGGCATCGCGAAGTGCTCGACGAGGTCGGCCGTGCCGTCGGCCGACTCCTGCGCCGCCTTCTCCAGGTGAGCGAGCTGCTCCTCGACGATCGCGTGGATGCGGGGCGTGAGGCGCGACAGGCGGCGCATCGTGAACTCGGGAGTGAGGAGCCGGCGCAGCCGCGTGTGGTCCGGCGGGTCGCAGAAGCCGAGGCCGCCCGGATTCTGATCGGCCCCGGCGCCGCCCACGCCGACCAGATGGCGGAAGTCGTTGCTGAAGGCCTTGGCGTCGCCGAGGACTTCCTTCGCCTCGTCGTAGCCGGACACCAGCCACACCGTCATGCCGGGGATCGGCAGTCTGCTGACGGGCTCACGCTCGCGCAGCTCGCCGATCTCGGGAACCGGGTCGACGCCCTCGCGGCGCAGCGGCAGCAGCGCGGCGTCGGGCAGCTTCGCCAGCACGGACAGATCGAGGCTTCCCCCCTTCTTCCGCAGCCGGGAGAAGTAGAGGCGGGTCAGCCAGGTCGCTATCGCGGAACGTACGGACATGTGCTCGCATCTCGGCGGTGGGACGGACGGGCCTGCGTAGGAAACGCGGTACGTGTGGGGCCGTGGTTCTGACGGTGGCGGGGGTCCGCCAAGGGTACGTGCGTTCACCGGGTCCCGCGGAAGAGGGGCCGACCCCCTGATCCGCCCTGGGGACACCCCCACCGCCGCCCCGGCAAATACAGATGAACCGGAACCCGGTCCTTGCGACCATGAGGTCCATGAGTTCGGACGAGCACCCCCACGCACACCCCCAGGCACACCCCCACCCCCAGTCTCAGACCCACCCCCACGCATCCGCATCACCCGGCCGCTCCTTCGACGAGCTCGTCGCGGAGGCCGTCGCCGCGCCCACCGAGGGCTGGGACTTCTCCTGGTTCGTGGGGCGGGCCACCGAGCAGCGCCCGTCCTGGGGGTACGCCCGCGCCATGGGGGAGCGCCTCGCCCGCGCCGAGGCCGCCCTCGATCTGCAGACCGGCGGCGGCGAAGTGCTGAACCAGGCGCCGGAGCTGCCGCCGCTGATCGCCGCGACCGAGGGCTGGCCGCCGAACGTCGCGAAGGCCACCCGGCTCCTCGCCCCGCGCGGGGTGGTCGTCGTCGCGTCCCCCGAGGACGCCCCGCTGCCCTTCGCCGACGCCGCCTTCGACCTGGTCACCAGCCGCCACCCGGTCAAGGCCCACTTCGCCGAGATCGCCCGCGTACTGCGCCCCGGCGGCACGTACTTCGCCCAACACGTCGGCCCCAGCAGCGTGTTCGAGGTCGTCGAGTACTTCCTGGGCCCGCAGCCGGAGCAGGTCCGCCGGGCCCGCGACCCGTACACGGAGCAGGCGGAGGCCGAGGCCGCCGGCCTGGAGATTGTCGACCTGCGCGCGGAGCGGCTGCGGATCGAGTTCCACGACATCGGCGCCGTCGTCCACTTCCTGCGCAAGGTCGTCTGGATGGTCCCCGGCTTCACGGTCGAGGCGTACCGCCCCCGACTCCTCGCCCTGCACGAGCGGATCGAGCGGGACGGCCCGTTCGTGGCGCACAGCACCCGGCATCTGATCGAGGCCCGCAAGCCCGCCGCGTAGTGCGCTACGGCGAATCACGGCGTCCGCGGCCCGGCAGCGGGCAGGACGCCGCGATCCCGCGAGGTGAGGGCCCTCCCGCCGGTCACCTGAGGCAACCGATTCCGCATCGTTATCGAGACCCACTCGATCCTCACGTAAACCTCACGTAAGTTCAGACCAACGGCAATTCGCGTGAGCAAAGCTGCGCGGCGGTACCGCGCGGCGGAGGGGGCTGCGCGGTGCCGCTTGCCCTCGCGGGAGTCCCGGCCGGCCGGCACAGGACCCGAATGCGCCATATCCGTGACGGTGCCCCGCCCGGCCGAACGCGCGTCAACCGCGTGCATGACACGGGAGGGGGACGCCGAACCCCCGGCGGCGCACCAGTGAATACGGTGTCAAAGACGCCTGTGAGCCCTCTGTGGAGCGGCCTGAAAGCTACCTCCACGCGTCGCCGGACGACTGCGGAGAGTAGTTGTGGCACGCCGATGCACGCAGCATCACTTACGAAGGGTTATGGTGGAAACCCCCCCTCGGGCCGGTCCGTCTCCCCCCCCACGGACCGGCCCGTTTTTTTGTCCGTACAAAGGACGCCACAAGCCCCGCTCAGGGGCCCGTGGCGTCCGCGCCGGGTCAGCTCCGGCCGGCCCAGATGTTGGTGCCGGGCGTCGAGACGGCGAACGAATCGATTTCGGTCAGCTCCTCGTCCGTCAGCTTCGCCGCGGCGAGCGCCGCCACGTTCTCCTCCAGCTGCTTCACGCTGGAGGCGCCGATCAGTGCCGACGTCATCCGCTCGTCGCGCAGCACCCAGCTCAGCGCGAGCTGCGCCAGGGACTGGCCGCGGCGCTGCGCGATGTCGTTCAGCCCGTTCAGCCGGCGCACGACCTCCTCGCTCAGCAGATCCGGGTCGAGCGACTTGCCCTGCGTGGCCCGCGAGCCCTCCGGGATGCCCTTCAGGTACTTGCCCGTCAGCAGGCCCTGCGCGAGCGGCACGAAGGAGATGCAGCCCATGCCGGCCGCCTCCAGGGTGTCGAGCAGCCCGTCGTCCTCGGTCCAGCGGTTGATCATCGAGTAGGACGGCTGGTGGATGAGGGCCGGAACGCCCATCTCCTTGAGGATCCGCGCCGCCTCGGCCGTCTGCTCGCTGGTGTACGAGGAGACGCCGACGTACAGCGCCTTGCCCTGCTGCACCGCCGACGCGAGCGCGCCCATCGTCTCCTCGAGCGGGGTCTCCGGGTCGAAGCGGTGCGAGTAGAAGATGTCGACGTAGTCGAGACCCATCCGGTTCAGGGACGCGTCGAGCGACGACAGCAGGTACTTGCGGCTGCCCCACTCGCCGTACGGGCCGGGGTGCATGAGGTAGCCCGCCTTGGTCGAGATGACCAGCTCGTCCCGGTACGGAGCGAAGTCCTGCGCGAACATCTTCCCGAAGTTCAGCTCGGCGGAGCCGGCCGGCGGCCCGTAGTTGTTCGCCAGGTCGAAGTGCGTGACGCCCAGGTCGAAGGCGCGGCGCAGGATCGCGCGCTGGGAGTCGAGGGTGCGGTCGTCACCGAAGTTGTGCCACAGGCCCAGCGAGATCGCGGGCAGCTTCAGGCCGCTGCGGCCGGTGCGGCGGTACTCCATGGAGTCGTACCGGTCCGCGGAGGCGACGTAAGGAGAGGTGTCGTTCATGGGTACGAAGCTACGTCAGTCCACTGACACCCCCTACCTGGCACCTGGTTTCACGGGGGTAGGCTTTCGCCCTCGGGGACTGCCGTCTGCACGGAGGGGCAAAAAGACCGTGAACCTGCGGGAGAGGCTGCGCGGCCTGCTGGTCAGGCTGTACGCGCGCCGGGTGGAAGGCCACCTGGACCACGACCGGGCGCCCAAGCACATCGGGGTCATCATGGATGGCAACCGACGCTGGGCCAAGGCTGCCGGATCCACCACCGCCCAGGGCCATCAGGCGGGCGCCGACAAGATCGAGGAGTTCCTCGGCTGGTGCAGCGAGACGGACGTCGAGGTGGTCACGCTGTGGCTGCTGTCGACGGACAACTTCGACCGGCCCCAGGAGGAACTGGTCCCGCTGCTCGGCATCATCGAGGACACCGTCCGCTCGCTCGCCGCGGACGGCCGCTGGCGCGTCCACCACGTGGGCGCCACCGACATCCTGCCGTCGGGCCTGCAGACCGTCCTCAAGGAGGCCTCGGAGGCCACCGCGCACGTCGACGGAATAGTCGTCAACGTCGCGATCGGCTACGGCGGCCGCCAGGAGATCGCCGACGCCGTCCGCTCCATGCTGCTCGACGCCGCGGAGCAGGGGCAGTCGCTGGAGCAGGTCGCCGACACCGTCGACATCGACCTCATCGGCAAGCACCTCTACACCAGGGCGCAGCCCGACCCGGATCTCGTCATCCGCACCAGCGGCGAGCAGCGCCTGTCGGGCTTCATGCTCTGGCAGACGGCCCACGCCGAGTACTACTTCTGTGAAGTCTTCTGGCCCGCGTTCCGCAAGGTCGACTTCCTGCGCGCGATGCGCGACTACGCGGCCCGGCACCGGCGTTACGGGGGCTGACCCCACGTCACGGGGGACGCAGGTCATCAGGAGTTAACGTACGCGCCGTCCTATGCCGTGGCATGGCTGCGCGTGTTCGAGGGAATAACCCTCCCAGGTCGGTGTCCGAACCACGGACGCCGGTTCTCAGCGGACGGCACGGGGCCGTCCGCCCGGGAGGCCCCTTGCACCAGGACGACCGTACGCAGATGAGTACGGATGACGACTTGGAGGGCCGGCTCTCGGCCCGTGCAGCGCGGCCGGAGACCGGTGAGTCTCTCCCGCCCTCCCGGCCCAGCAAGCCCTCCGTCGCTCCCCGACCTCATCCGAGGGGGTACGTCCTTCCGTGGTGACCAGCAACAAGCGCCACAAGCCTGACCGGCGCACCTATGTTCTCGACACCAGCGTCCTGCTGGCCGATCCGAACGCCATGACCCGATTCGACGAGCACGAAGTGGTGCTTCCCGTCGTGGTGGTCACGGAGTTGGAGGCCAAACGGCAGCATCCGGAGCTGGGGTACTTCGCCCGGCAGGCCCTGCGCCTGCTGGACGACTACCGCATCCGCTTCGGGCGTCTGGACGCCCCGATCCCCACCGGGGAACTGGGCGGCACGCTGCGCGTCGAGCTCAACCACTCCGACCCCAGCGTCCTGCCCTCGGGCTACCGCCTCGGGGACAACGACTCCCGCATCCTCGCGGTCGCGCGCAATCTGCAGGCCGAGGGGTTCGACGTCACGGTCGTGTCGAAGGATCTGCCGCTCAGGATCAAGGCGTCCTCGGTCGGCCTCCTCGCCGAGGAGTACCGCGCCGAGCTCGCCATCACGGACTCCGGTTTCACCGGAATGTCCGAACTGACGCTGCCCGCCGAGCAGGTCGACCTGCTCTTCGAGGAGGACAGCCTCTACGTTCCCGAGGCCGCGGACCTTCCCGTGCACACGGGTCTGACGATCCACTCCGAGCGCGGCAAGGCGCTCGGCCGCGTCACACCCGAGGGCAACGTCCGGCTGGTGCGCGGCGACCGGGAGGCGTTCGGCCTCAAGGGGCGCAGCGCCGAGCAGCGGATCGCGCTCGATCTGCTCCTCGACCCGGACATCGGCATCGTCTCGATGGGCGGCCGGGCCGGCACCGGCAAGTCCGCGCTCGCCCTGTGCGCGGGCCTGGAGGCCGTGCTGGAGCGGCGCCAGCACAAGAAGGTGATGGTCTTCCGTCCGCTGTACGCGGTCGGCGGGCAGGAGCTCGGCTATCTGCCGGGCACCGAGGCCGAGAAGATGGGGCCGTGGGCGCAGGCCGTCTTCGACACCCTCTCGGCGGTCACCTCGCGCGAGGTCATCGAGGAGGTCACGGCCCGCGGGATGCTGGAGGTGCTGCCGCTCACGCACATCCGCGGCCGGTCGCTGCACGACGCGTTCGTGATCGTGGACGAGGCCCAATCCCTGGAACGGAACGTCCTGTTGACCGTTCTGTCCCGTATCGGGGCGAACTCGCGTGTGGTCCTCACTCACGACGTCGCCCAGCGCGACAACCTTCGGGTCGGGCGCTACGACGGTGTCGTCGCGGTCGTCGAGAAGCTGAAGGGGCATCCGCTGTTCGCGCACGTCACGCTCACCCGCTCGGAGCGGTCGCAGATCGCGGCCCTGGTGACCGAAATGCTGGAGGACGGTCAGATCTGAGGTAGACAGCACCAGTTGGTCCCATTTGGCGCCGTCCGGAGAAGCCAGAGAGCTTAGCCGGGCGGCGCCTCGCCGCGTGCGCGTTTCCGGAAAACCCCTGGGGCAAACGGGGTGTGACGTTTGCCACCCGGCACAGAATTGCCTTGCGGCGTCCCGATACGGCAGAGTCACGGTCCTGTCAGGCCCCGCATACGACACTTGTGTACCCCCAGCGGTACGGCATCACCGCAGCCTCGGCTGCAACTGAACTTCATAGAGACCGTCGTATGCCGCCCGAGCACCACGCGGCGCTCCCGAACGGGAGTTGCCCACCGGGCCCGTGCCTCCCGTGACCCGTCAGGTGGGAGGCCAGTGCTGGGGGCACGATTGCGTCCGCGAGGGTCACACTCCAGCGGGCGATGCTGGAAGGAAACCGTGTGAGCCGGATTTCGGTCCGGGGATTCGCAGTGGCCTCGGCCACCGCGGTCACCACTGTCGGCGCCGTCGTGGGTGTTGCCTCGGGCAGCACCGCTCAGCCCTCGAACGAGGCTGAGGCAACGGCCGGCGACGCGACCCTCCTCGCCGACATACCCGCCGGTCAGCAGGCGCAGGTTCAGACCGCGTCGCTGACTCAGCAGGCACAGACGCAGGCCATCGCGGCCGACAACGCGGCGCAGAAGAGTGCGGAGGAAGCGGCTCGCAAGCAGGCCGCCGAGGACGCCGTCGCCAAGCAGAAGGACGCGCAGGCCGCGAAGGAGAAGGCCGAGCAGGAGGCCAAGGAGCGCGAGGAGGCCAAGAAGGCCGCCAGCCGTTCCGCGACCCGCGACGCCTCCAGCTTCGCTACGCAGGCCTCGTACTCGGTCAGCCAGATCCAGGCGATGGCGCGTCAGATGGTGCCGTCCGGTCAGTTCCAGTGCTTCAGCAACATCGTGGACCACGAGTCCAGCTGGAACTACAAGGCCACCAACGCCTCCTCCGGCGCCTACGGTCTCTTCCAGGCACTGCCCGCCTCCAAGTACTCCTCGGCGGGCGCCGACTGGCAGACGAACCCGGCCACCCAGATCAAGTGGGGCCTCAACTACATGAACGGGCGCTACGGCAGCCCGTGCGAGGCCTGGTCGTTCTGGCAGGCCAACAGCTGGTACTGAGCAGGACACCGCTCAACCCTGCGGAGCCCCTCACCGTCCTACGGTGAGGGGCTCCGTCCATGTACGGTCGGAGCCACGGACTCCGGGGGGAGTGGTGAGAGCGCACGGGGGAAAAGGACGAATCATGTCGCGTGTTCCAGGCTGGCTCGGCAGAGTCGGCGCCGGTATCAGCAAGGTGGGCGAGCGTCTGGACGAGCGCCGCGCCGAGGCCGAGCGGTCGGACGGGGATCTGCCCGGCCCGCCCGCTCCAACTGCCGTGCGGCGCACGGAGACCGAGGCGGTGTCCGACAAACCGGCAGCCGACGATCCCTCGCAGGACCACGTGCCCGCGCCGCCGCGGTACGCGCCGGCCATAGCGGCCCGGCCCGAACCGGCCACGGCGGTGCCGTGGGGACTGCGGGTCGCCGCGGAGGCCGCCTGGCGCCTCCTCGTGCTCGCCGGCACGGTCTGGATCCTGATAAGGGTCATCAGCTCGGTGCAGCTGGTGGTGTTCGCGTTCGTCGCGGCGCTGCTCATCACCGCGCTGCTGCAGCCGACGGTGGCACGGCTGCGCCGCCGCGGCGTCCCGCGCGGACTCGCCACGGCCCTCACCGCCATCCTCGGCTTCGTCATCATGGGGCTGGTCGGCTGGTTCGTCGTCTGGCAGGTCCAGGAGAACATCGACAACCTCTCCAACCAGGTGCAGGACGGCATCGACGAGCTGCGCAAATGGCTCCTCAACAGCCCGTTCCACGTCACCGAGGACACGATCAACGACATCGCGAAGTCGCTGCGCGAGGCCATCGGCGCCAACACGGACGAGCTCACGACGGCGGGTCTGGAGGGCGTCACCGTCATCGTCGAGGCGCTGACCGGCATTCTGCTGGCGATGTTCTCGACGCTGTTCCTGCTCTACGACGGCCGGCGCATCTGGGAGTGGACGCTCAAGCTCGTCCCGGCGCAGGCCCGGCCGGGCATCGCGGGCGCGGGCCCGCGGGCGTGGCGGACGCTGACGGCGTACGTGCGCGGCACGGTGATAGTCGCCCTGATCGACGCCATCTTCATCGGCCTCGGCATCTTCTTCCTCGGGGTGCCGATGGCGGTGCCGCTGGCCGTCTTCATCTTCCTGTTCGCGTTCATCCCGCTGGTCGGCGCCGTCGTCTCGGGCGCGCTCGCCGTGGTCGTGGCGCTGGTGACGCAGGGCGTGTTCACCGCCGTGATGGTGCTGGTGGTCGTCCTCGCCGTGCAGCAGATCGAGGGCCACATCCTGCAGCCGTTCATCCTCGGACGTGCGGTGCGGGTGCATCCCCTGGCGGTCGTGCTGTCGGTCGCCGCCGGTGGGATGGTGTCGGGGATCGGGGGAGCGGTGGTGGCCGTGCCGCTCGTCGCCGTGACCAACACGGTGGTCGTCTATCTGCGGTCCTGGTCCCGGGAAGCCGCGATCAGGCAGGCGCCGGCGCCGCACGGCGCGACCGCGATGGATCTTGCGCCGGTGAGCGCACCGCCGGCTCACACCGACGGCGCGTCAGGCTCCACAAGCCCCTCCGGCCCGTCCGACCCCTCCGGTTCCGCAAGCCCCTCCGGCGACTGAGGAGCGGGGCCCCGTGGCCCCACAGCACAAAAGTCTGGCCCCGCCGCGAAAGCGACGGGGCCAGACCTTTGTGTGCGGCTTACGCCAGGACATCCTCGGCGTCGACCGTGACGGCCACCGCCTGGATCACCGAAGCGATCTTGAACGCCTCCTGGACGACCTCGCGGTCGACCCCGGCCTTGCGGAGCACCTGCTCGTGCGAGTCGAGGCACATGCCGCAGCCGTTGATCGCGGAGACCGCGAACGACCACAGCTCGAAGTCGACCTTGTCGACCCCCGGGTTGCCGATGACGTTCATCCGCAGGCCCGCGCGCAGCGTCCCGTACTCGGAGTCCGAGAGCAGGTGGCGGGTGCGGTAGAAGACGTTGTTCATCGACATGATGGCGGCGGCCGACTTGGCGGCCTTGTACGCCTCGGGCGACAGGTTCGCCTCGGCCTCGGGCGCCAGCTCGCGCAGGACGCGCGGCGAGCGGGAGGCGATGGCGCACGCCAGGACCGTGCCCCACAGCTGCTGCGGCGGCAGGTCCGAGTTGCCGATGACCGAGCCCAGGTTGAGCTTCAGGTCCTTGGCGTAGTCCGGTATGGCGGACTTCAGTTCGTCAAGTGCCATGTCAGAAAGCTCCGTTCACTCGCCGGAGAGCAGCGCGACCGGGTCCAGGGTCTCGTCGCCCTTGCTCCAGTTGCACGGGCACAGCTCGTCCGTCTGCAGCGCGTCGAGGACCCGGAGGACCTCCTTGGGGTTACGGCCGACGGAACCGGCGGTCACCATCGTGAACTGGATCTCGTTGTTCTGGTCGACGATGAAGACGGCGCGCTGCGCGAAGCCGTCCTCGCCCTCGATGCCGAGGTCACGCATGAGCTCGTGCTTCGAGTCGGCCAGCATCGGGAAGGGCAGGTCCGTCAGGTCCGGGTGGTCCTTGCGCCAGGCGTGGTGCACGAACTCGGAGTCACCGGAGAAGCCGAGGACCTGCGCGTCGCGGTCGGCGAACTCCTCGTTCAGCTTGCCGAAGGCGGCGATCTCGGTGGGGCACACGAAGGTGAAGTCCTTGGGCCACGCGAAGACGACAAGCCAACCCTTGTCTTCGCGGTTCTTCTTCAGCCATTCCGCATCGATCCGCTCGAACTCCTTGCCCTTCTCGAGCGAGACGCAAGCCTGAAGGTCGAACTCGGGGAACTGATCTCCGACAGAAAGCACAAAAGCCTCCGATGGTGCTGGGTTGGACGAAAAGAACCCTGCCACATCGTGGATCATGCAGGGAAATCGATCATTCCGGTGACTCTGATAGGTGATGGCGATCAGTCGAGGGCTGGGCCACCGGCACTTCTTCCCCATGCCGCCAGTAGCGCAAGCTGGTCCTGATACGTCTGCTGTATCAACTCGCCTATGCGGGCAGCGTGTTCTCGTGTGGCACACCACAGGCGCTGAGCGAGCGCGTAGCCGCCTTGGTGGGGCGCGACCACGAGGTCGGGCCAGAGCGGGTCGAGGCCGAGTACGGTGCGCCGAATCTCCGGCTCGAAGTCGCCATGCCAGCCGACGGGGCGTACGAACTCTGGTGTGGAGGAGGCGCGTCCAAACCATCGTTGCAGGTCGCGCGCACAAGCATCCCGAAGTGCCTCGTCCCTGGGCGGTTCCCGGACCAAGTCCAGCAGACGACGCGCCGCGCGGGGGTCGTCGAGGACGACGAGTGGCAGGCGGTGCGGGCGGGACGTGCGGTGACGGCGCGTTCCCGTGTCGTCGAGGAGCGCGGCCGTACGGTCCGTGACCGTAGTGAAGCGGGTTCCGGCATCCGTCAGCCGGAGCCACAGATCCCAGTCCTCCAGCCCCACCCCGGGACGCCAGCCGCCCACCCGCTCGACGAGGCCGCGTCGGTGAGCCACCCGCGACGGCTCGAACAGTGGGGCGAAGAGCTGGAATTCAGGGTGCCAGCACATGTCCAGGGAGGTCGAGGCGGCTGTGCGTGCGCCGTCGCGATCGACAGTGACGTTTCCGGTGGCCACCGCCTCCGCACCCTTGTCGAAGGCGGTCAGCAGTACGGCCAGGTGTTCGGGAAACCACGTGTCGTCATGATCCACGTAGGCGACGATCTCTCCGCGGGCGTGCTCCAGGGCGAGGTTGCGTGGGCCGCTGGGGTGGCCATGGCGGTTCGCGCGCAGAAAACGGATGCGGGGATCGTGGCGGGCGGCCGTCCGCACCACGTCGTCGGTGTCGTCGTCGCTGCCGTCGGAGATCACGATCATCTCCCAGTCGTCGACCGACTGTGCCTGTACGGACTCCAGTGTGGGCACGATCGCCGGACCTCTGTTGTACGTGGGGCAGACGACCGAGACACGAGGCATGGGCGGACCTTTCCGCAGTGGGCCGGGAGACTTGAGAGATTTGGCGACCTGAAACGGTGCCGTTCTTGGCGTGAGGGTATGCCTGTGCCCGAGTTTTTGGCCACGTCCGAGGAACCGGGCGATCGGGCCCCATCGGAAGTAGGGGTAACCCCATCCCCTGGTAGGGGAAGAAACCGGCCCCGGGAACGGGGATTCCGTGTGTGTCGAGCCATAGATTTCTTCTTGCCGGTCGGCGCAGGGGGATGCCGGTCACGGCACGGATCGAAATGTTCCGCGCATACAGAATTCTGGTGCGCGGCATTCAGAAGGTCGGGGGGACATGACCGAGTACTCGGTGCTCATGCCGTTCCTGCCGCGTAGGCCGGAGCAGTTGCTGCAATACGCCGCGCTGGTGGAGTGGACCGGGGCGCGTCGGCTGTGGCAAGGGCAGGCCATGCTGGTGGAGCCGTTCCAGGGCTTCGCCTCCGCGGCCGGCGCCGGCTTCCGGGTGCCGACCGGACTCGGGGTCACGCTGATGCCGCTGCGGCATCCGTACGAGGCGGCCCACCAAGTGCGCTCTCTCGCCCTGGCCACGGGGGAGTCGGTGGTGGCCGGATTCGGCCCGGCGGGCCGGTCCTTCCAGACCAGCCTGATGGGCGCCCCCTACCGAAGCCCGCTGACGGCGGTGCGGGAGTACCTGACCATCGTGCGCGGACTGCTCGACGGTGCCGAGGTCGATGTCCGGGGCGAGTACTTCTCCTGCCGTGCACGGATGGGGCCGGCTGTCGCGCCGCCGATCGATCTCGGACTCGGAGTGCTGCGACCGGGTATGGCGCGACTGGCCGGAGAGATCGCGGACGTCTCGATCACCTGGCTGACCCCGGCGTCGTATCTGGAGCACACCGTGTTGCCCGCGATGCGCGACGGCGCGGCCACCGGCGACCGGGCGACACCGCGGCTCTCGGCGATCGTGCCCGTAGCGCTCGACCGGCCGGACAGGGCGCCCACGGACATGGTGATCGCCAGCAATGCGGCACATATGCAGGCACCGCACTACATCGACATGCTCAAAAAAGCCGGAATCGACATCTCCGGCCTCGAACTGCCGGATGCGGCTCGCCGAATGATCGACGGTGGAGCATTTGTGCACGGCGACATCGGTCAGATCGCGGACAGGCTTTCGGAGTATCGCAAGGCCGGTGTCGACGAAATCATTCTGAATCTTACGGGCGTGTGCAACGTGTACGGCCCGAAAGCTGCCATGAGCGACCTCAAGACAATTCTGGGTGCACTCGCATGACGGGGAAGGTGGAAAAGGTGAGCCGGAATCGGCTTTCTCTGGCCAGGCGGCACCTGATGTCCTGGGGGACCGGGCAGCCGCTGCCGGGCGCGGCCCATGCCGGCATGCAGGGCAGTGTGACGGTCGTCGTGGAGAGCGACGCCCACCTGGCCGCCGTGCTCGCCTCCGATCTCGTCGGGCCCGGCTCGGCCGTCTTCGCTCCGGGCGCGCCGGCGGACGCCGCCGCCGACCGCCGGGTGGCGCTCGTCATGGGGTACGAGGGTTCGCTGGGCGAGCCCGGCGGCGACCTCGTCCTGGAGGACGACGACACCTTCTACCTGCAGACGCAGGACTACGGCACGTCCGCCTACATGTCGGTGATCGGAGCGACGCTCGTCCGCGTCATGGAGGACGGGGACTTCGAGGCGTTCCTCACCGACGCCGACGCGGCGTTCAGCGAGGGCACGTTCCCCTCGTTCGTGACCGACCCCGCCGTCCAGCTCACGGACGTCGCCGCGCTGGGAGCCGATCTTGCCGACGACGGCCCACGCACCCGGCTGTATGTACGGGCCGACGGCTCCATCAGCACCGGACCGGGGGGTCTCGAGCTGGCGCGCATCGACGACGGCCCGCACCTCTTCGGTGCCGTGACCGAGCGGTGGGAGAAGGCGAACGCTCTCAGTGCACTGCCGTGCGCCGCCGCCCTCGCAGATGTCGTCGACGACGGCATACGGGTACGAGAGCTGGCCGGCCGCCCCTGGATCGGGCGTTACCTGAAGGCGATCGAGGCAGTACGCGAACTGCGGGCGCGAGGGGAGTCACAGATCCGGGTGTCGGGATTCGGAGGCCGGCTTGCTCCGGTGCCCGCGGAATCCCCTGAGCCCGTCGTCGGCTGCCATGACGTCGATGACGCCGCCGTGCCGCTGCTGCTGTGGACGGATGACGCCGCGTTCGTCCGGGCGGAGGGCCGGACCTTCCGGATCAGCCGTACGGCGGGCGAAGCGGTGGAAGCCCTGCTGGTCCGGGGTTCTCTGGACGCGGCGTCAGCCGTCGCGGACCGGGTGCTGCTCGCCGAGGTGGTCCGAACCTTCGCGGCCGGCGGAGTGCGGCTGGTGCCCGTCTCCGGTGAAACCGCCGGTAGCGGCGACGAGTTGGCCGGAGCGACAAGGTGACGTCCCCCACCGATACCGTCCCTGCCCTCGGCCGGCTGCCGGGACGTGCCGGAGCCCTGCTGGCGGAACTCGGCGACCGGGCGGAACTGCACGACCTGTACGACGAGGCGGGGTCGGCGGTCTACCACGACATCACAGCGAGCGACACGCACGAGGTGCGGGAACTGGTCGCCCTGGTACGGCAGTCGACCGGACCGGTCCTCGAACTCGCGGCAGGATCCGGTCGGCTGACCCTTCCACTGCTTGCCACCGGGCGTCATGTGACCGCACTCGAACTGTCCCCGGGCATGCTCGCCGCCCTGGACGAGCGTCTGGCATCCGCCCCCGAGCGGCTGAGGGAGCGCTGCACGCCGGTGCGTGGCGACATGAGCCGGTTCGATCTGGGGCAGCGCTTCGGCGCGATCGTCCTGGGCACGACATCCGTGTCGCTCCTCGACGCACCAGGCAGGGCAGGACTGTTCGCGGCGGTGCGTGAGCACCTCGCTCCGGGCGGACGCTTCCTGATCTCCACGGTCGATGACGCCCTGCCCGGGAACGGCGTGGAGGGCGAGGACGGCGAGGGGCCCGGATCCGACGAGAACGTGTATGAGCTGGCCGGCGCCAGCGGGCGCGTGTACCGCATGCACGAGTACTGGCCGTCCGGTGCCACCACCCGCAAGGTCACCGTCTTCCCCGGTGACACCGACGGAGCGCAGGACGGGCCGGTGCCCGTCTTCACGAGCTCCATCGCGATCGTGCCCGCCGACCTGCTCATCGATGAGACGACCGTCGCCGGACTGTCGCTCGTGGCCCGCCATCCGCTGCCCACGGGCGGCGCACGGCACCGCGACGTCCTGCTCGAAATGGAGGTGACGGCATGAGCGCCACCGGTGCGGACCGCCGACCACCCGCGGTCGCCGAGGGCACGACCGCCCTGTGGCCGTCCCTGCTGTCCCCCGCCGATCACGGCAGGGACGACCTGTGCGCGGTCGCCGCCGAAGGAGTGAGGGTCCGCTTCGCCGACGGACGTCAACTCCTCTGTGGTTCGAGTGGGTTGTGGAACACCAACCTCGGCTATGGCAACCCCGTGATCGCGGACGCGGCCGCGCGGGCCCTGCGCGACGCCTCGTACCTGAGCGTCTTCCGGTACGAGAACGCCTACGCCCGCCGGGCCGCGGCGGAGCTGGTCGACCTGTGCGGCGCCGGGCACTACGGCAAGGTGCTGTTCTCCACGTCCGGCGGCGCGGCCAACGACCTGGTGATGAAACTGGCACGGCAGTACCACGCGCTGCGGGGCACGCCCCGGCGCAAGGTCGTGGTCGGACTGCGCGGCAGCTATCACGGACTGACCTACGGCTCGTTCTCCCTGACCGGTGACGACCTGGGGCAACAGGTGTACGGGGTCGACCAGCGACTCGTGCGGCACGTCACGCCGAACGACCCGGACGAGCTGGCGACCCTGCTGCAACGGCAGGGCGCGCAGATCGCCGCCGTCGTCGTCGAACCAGTGCTCGGCACCGGGGCCGTACCGCTCGACGACGCGTACGTCGCCGAGTTGCTCCGACTGCGCGACGTCCACGGGTTCCTGCTGGTGGCCGACGAGGTGGCCACCGGGTTCGGCCGTACCGGCAGCTTCTTCGCCTCGCAGCGCTGGCCCGGACAACCGGATCTGCTCGTCGCCTCCAAGGGCCTGACCAACGGCACCTGTGCGGCCGCGGTCGTCATCGCCTCACACCAGGTCGCGGACGAGTTCACCGGCTCCGGTGCCCTCCTGACCCACGGTGAGACGCAAGCCGGTACACCGGTGACCTGCGCGGCGATCCTGGCGACGCTGGACGAGATGCGCAGGCTGGACGCGGTGGCGCGCGGCCGTCGTCTCGCCGACCGGCTCGACACCGAACTCGGGCGGCTGGTGTCCGAGCACCCCGACGTATCCGCGACCACCGGCATCGGCTGTTTCCGCTCCGTGCGGGTGCGCGGGGCCGACGGCTCGGCCCTGCCGAACTCCGAGGTGCCGGCGCTCGTCGCCGCGATCCGCGACGCGGGCGCCATCGTCCACCCCGGCCTGCACGGCATCCAGCTCTTCCCGGCCCTCACCTACACCGAGGACGAACTGACCGAGCTGATGGAGTGCGTCCGCACGGGCCTGACCGCGTACGCGCGGACGGCACGGAACGCGGAGGGCGGCGCATGACGCTCGGCTGGCACTGCCCGACGCTCATGATGTACGGCTGCGACGGCCTGGCGCCTTGGCTGCGCAACCGTGCGGAACGCGCGAGCACGCTCGTCGTCGACGGCGCCGTGGCCGATGCTCCGGTGACCACCCGTGTCCACGAGCAGCTCGCCAGGGCCGGCCATGAAGTCGAGACCGTCGAACTCTCGGGTTCCGGCGGTCTCGCGGAAGTGGAGACGCTGGCGGACCGCCTCTCCGGTGTGCGGCTCGTCGTCGGGGTCGGCGGCGGCTCGCTGCTCGACCGGGCGAAGCTGGCCGTGCAGATGAACGCGGTCCCTGACACCCGGGCCCGGCTCGCCACACCGCAGCGCAGCGGCCTGGTGCTGCTGCCGGCCGTTCCGGCACCGGCCCGCGCGGCACTCGTCGCCGTACCGACCACGCTCGGCACCGGTTCGGAATGCAGCTCGGTGGCGTGCCTGACCGTGTCCGGTGCCAAACGCCTCGTCATGGGAGCGTCCCTGTACCCGGACGCGGCCGTGATCGACCCGTTGGCGACATCGACCCTGCCGCACGAACTCGTCGCGGAGGGCGTCCTCGAGGTGCTGTTCCGGCTGACGGGGCTGTATGTCGGAGACCACGGGGACGCGCCCACCGAGGACGCGCTCGCCGAGACGCTGATGATGCGCGCGGTACGGCTCGGATGGGAGTTGCACGCGGCGCGGACGGCCGGGGACGAGGCCGGGCACGCTCGGCTGCGCGCCGAGGCGGCCAAGGTCAGTGGGCTCAGCCACGCGGGCTGGGTGGTGCTGGGACGTCCGCCGTACGCGAGCAAGGGCTGGTACCTCGCCAACGAGCTGTCGTCGGCCCTCGGGGTCCGCAAGATGACGGCCGTCACCGCGCTCCTGCCGCCTCTGTGGCAGGCCGTCACCGACGGCGACAGCAGGCTCGGCTCCGGCCCTCGCCTTGCCCGGTTGTGGCAGGCGCTACGGACGGCCGGACCACGAGAGTTGTCCGTCGACCCGGCCACCGGCGTGGCAGAACTGGCCGACGCCTGGCGCGTGGACCGGAGCCTCACGGCGGACGACGCGCAGCTGAAGGCCGTATCGGCCCGAGCGCTGCGCGCCTGGGGCGCGGGCCTGCCGATGCTCGACGGCCTCACCGCCGCCGACATCACGGGCCTGCTGCGCCAGGCCACCCGGGACGAACCCTCGTAGGGGAGCCCGCACACGAAGACTTCCGTCGCCGCATGCCCGGGCGTACGACGGCGGATGCCCTGAAGGAACAGCACAGACAAGGAGGGGGGACAGATATGCAGGCGATCGAGAACGCCGCGCAGGACTTCACGCCCGCGCTGGAGCTCGGCATGCAGGAGCTGGAGGCCATGGAGGCGCCGGGCTTCTGGTCCGTGACCGGCTACGTCAGCGGCGCCGGTGTCAGCGGCGCTGTCACGTACAGCGTCGTGGCGACCGTCCTCACCTGATCTTGGTCCCGGGCCGTCCCACTACGGCCGCCGGTACCACCGAATCGTCACGAGCCTTTGAGAGGAGGTGAAAAGCATGCAGGAGAACAACCTCGACATCTCCGCGCTGGAGCTGGACATGCAGGAGCTGGAGGCCATGGAGGCCCCGGGCTTCTGGTCCAACTTCAAGGACGGCGTCACGGTGTCCGTCGCCGTGAGCGCCATCTACGGCGGCGTCGCCGTCACCTGAGCACCACCCGTCCGCCCGCGGTCACACCCCGAGCTGTGACTGCGGGCTGAGGGACCAACCCGGTTGCGGGCGGGCAGCTGACCGCCCGCAACCGGGTCCGCGGCCATGTGAGCGCGGCATCAAGCAACCGAGAGGGAAGGCATGTCGAAGAAGCAGGCTCAGACACGGGCCAAGTCCAACCAGAAGATCGCCTATGCGATTCCGCTGCTGGTCGTCGGGCTCGCCTTCTGCCAGATGACGCTCGACGGAACCGCGGCCCGGATCGGACAGGCCGCCTTCACGATCGCCCTCCTCGGCTGTGTCGTCCGTATGACACTCAACGTGCGCGCGGCGAGGAAGGCATGACCGGCGGCCCGGTCGTCACCTGCACAAGGCTGACCAAGAGCTTCGGCCGGGTGACCGCTGTCCAGGACGTCACCTTCGAGGCCGGTTCCGGCCGGATCGTCGGCCTGCTCGGCCGCAACGGCGCGGGCAAGACGACCACCCTGCGCATGCTGCTCGGACTGACCGCTCCCACCGCGGGCGAGGCCACGGTCTTCGGCCACCGGTACGCCGAACTGCCGCACGCCGCCCACCGGATCGGCGTCAGCATGGACGGCATCGGCGCCCTGCCGGGGCTCAGCGGCCGGCGCGACCTGCGGATCTGGGCGCGCATGCTCGGACTGCCCGCGCGCCGCGTCGACGAGGTACTGGAGCGGGTCGGTCTCGGCGACCGGGCCGACCGTAAGATCAATGGCTACTCCACCGGCATGAAGCAGCGCCACGCCCTGGCCTCCGCGCTGCTGGCCGACCCTGAACTGCTGATTCTCGACGAGCCCGCCAACGGCCTCGACCCCGATGGAATCCGCTGGCTCCGCACCTTCCTGCGTTCCCTGGCCGACGAGGGACGTACGGTCCTGATCTCCAGCCATCTGCTGGCCGAGGTGGAGCAGACCGTCGACGACGTGGTCGTCATCGACCGCTCCCTGCGCTACAGCGGTTCCCTGCACGACCTCACCCGCGGTGGCGAGGTCCGACTGGAGGACCGCTTCTTCGAGCTCGTCGACGCTGCCACGACCGAGGAGTCCGTCCATGCGTGATCTGCTGGCCGCCGAATGGGCGAAGGTGTGGTCCGGACGGGCCGCCTGGTCGCTGGCCCTCATCGGCACGGTGCTGTGCGTCCTGGCCGGCAGCGGATACGTCGCCAGTGGTGACGCCGACATCGCCAAGGGCGCCACCACCATCCAGGACGTCACGGACCAGCTGGTGCGCTCCTGGTTCATGATGCTGTTGATGTCCGCGCTGCTCGGCGCCGTCTACGTGAGCCGTGAGTACCAGGCGGGCGCGGTCGGCCGGTCGGTGCTGCTCAGCGGCGGCCGGACCCGGCTGCTCGTGGCGAAGCTGGCCGTCGGCACCGCGATGGGGGTCGCCTTCGGGCTGCTGGCCACCGTCTGCGCGGCCGTCTCACCCTGGATCTTCCTGCGGAGCACCGAGCACGATCCGGCGTGGACCCAGGAGACGACGCTCACGCTCGTCGGCGTGTTCGTGGTGACGGTGCTCGGCGCGCCCTGGGGGGTTCTGCTCGGCTGGATCCTGCGGAACCAGGCCGCCGCGGTGGCGACGGTGCTCGGGCTGACCCTGTTCGTCGACGAGGCGCTGCTGCGGGTGGCGCCGGTCATCGGCAAGTTCACCATGACCATCGCCATGAGCTCCGTGTACCGCGACGGCAAGCCCGAACTGCTCGGCGAACCCTGGGCGTTCGTGGTGATCGGCGCCTGGCTGGCCGTCGCCGGGTTCCTGGCGCACCGGTTCCTGCACCGTCGGGACGTGCTGTGAAGCGCGGCGGCGCGCTGCTGACCCGCCCCCGCGGCAAGGCAGCGGAGCCCACCGCCGAGGAGCGTGCCGCGCTGCTGGCACGTCCCCGCCTCGCCCCCGACGTCCAGGTGCACGACCCCATCGAGGACGGGGCACCCTGGCTGGTGCAGCGCGGATCCCAGCACTACATCCGCGTCGGCGCCGACATGGTGCGGCTGCTGCGGTCCATGGACGGGGCACGCGACCACGCCGGTCTTGTGCAGGTACTCGGGCCGCCGTGGCGCGAAGGTGATGTCGGGCGGGCCGTGGAGCGCCTCGACCGGATGGACCTGATCGCGGACGGCATGAAGCGCCGCCACAGCGGAGCCCGGTTCAAATACGTGCCCCCGCTGACGTTCCAGTTCACGGTTCTTCGTCCGGACCGCCTGCTCCAGCGGCTGACGCCACTGCTCGGCCTGCTGGCGGGCCGGGCCGGTGCCGTGTGCGCCCTGCTGCTCTCGGTGGGCGGTGTGCTGGCTCTCGCACTTCGGGCCCCCGACGTCTACCGGGCGCTCGGCGAGCCCCTGCCGCTCAGCTATCTGGCAGCCCTTGCCTGCGCCTCGATCGTCACCACCGCGCTGCACGAGCTGGGGCACGGTCTCGTCCTGGCCCACCACGGCGGCAAACCCAGCCGCATGGGCGTCATGCTCTTCTACCTGACGCCCGCCTTCTTCTGCGACGTCTCCGACGGCTGGCGGCTGCCGCACCGGCAGCAGCGTGTCCAGGTCGCCGTCGCGGGCATCGCCACCCAGACGATGATCGCCGGCACCGCCGCGCTCACCGCGTGGGCGGCAGGCGGGACCGGCGGGGCACTCAACGCCTGGGACGCGGTCCTCGTCTTCGCCGTCTCGACCTATACGACGAGCCTGCTCAACCTGCTGCCGTTCGTGAAGCTCGACGGTTACATCGCCCTGATGAGCCACCTCGACCTGCCGCACCTGCGAGACCGGACCATGACGGACGCCCGCTCCTTCCTGGCCAGGTCGCTCTTCGGCGGTACGGGGTACACCCGTGAACTTCCGCAGCTGCGCTGGTCGGTGGCGTTCGGCCTGGCCTCCATGGCGTTCCCGCTCTACCTGATCGCCGTCGCCTGTTCGCTCTGGCTCGGCCTCATCCAGGGCACCGGGCTCGTCGGCGCCTCGCTCGTTCTCACGGGAGTCTGCGCTCTCTTGTACCGCGCCTGGACCGGGGGCCGTCGGCTGACCCGGCAGGCACGGGAGGCCGGCGCCCGCACCGGCCGGATCACGGCGGTCTGGCTCCTCGTCGGCGGGGCGGCGACAGCCGTGGCGGCCTTCGTGTCCGTCCCGTACACGATCACCGGCGGTTACGTCACGGAAGGCGGGCGCACGACGCTCGTCCTGTCCGGTACGGCTGACCGGGACGCGCTGCACGCGGGGGCGAAGGTCTCGCTCGAACGCCAAGGCATGGTCACCCGTGCCGACATCGCCACGGCGCAGATCACCGAGTCCACCGGGACGCAGGGCACCGCGCCCCTGTCCGCGTTCGTGCCGGTGCGTGAGGGCGACACCGTGCCGGTGCCGGCCCACCGCGTCCCCATGCGGGTGACCGACGGTGAACCGGAAGGCGCAGGCGCGGCGCGGGTGTCGGCCGGGCAGCGGTCGCTGGGCGCATGGCTGTACCTCAACTACATAGCACCTGCCTGGCGTTGAGCTCACGCGGCGCCCGGCGTACACCGCAGTGCTCCCCTGGAGCGGAGAAGATCATGGACATCTTTCAGTACCTGGCGTTCTGCCCGCCCGGCACCCCGTATTTCGATGTGCCTTCGTCGCGGGGCGCCGCCGAGGACGACTATCCCCTGGCCCAGGACGAGCTGCCCGACGGCTGGACCCGCACCCTCGGCACGGAGTGGGCGGTGCTCGCGCCGCCGAGCCCTCGACTCCCCGCACAGGGCTGGAAGATCCATGTGTCGGCGACGCCGGGGAACGCCGAGCACGTGCTCGGCGTCGTCGCGAAGTACTGCACCACCGAGCAGGTGATGTTCAAGTTTCTGCGTGGTCCGGGAACGCTCAAGCGGCGCAACGGCAAATACGGCGACCGCAGCGGCAGCGGGAAGTTCGTGACGATCTATCCGCGCGACGACGGCCATCTCGCGCGCGTCCTGGCCGAGTTGGGTGACCTTCTCGACGGGGAGCCGGGCCCGTACATCCTCAGCGACCTGCGGTGGCGCTCGGGTCCGCTCTATGTGCGCTACGGCGGCTTCGTCCTGCGCTCGAAGCTGTCCCCGTCCGGCGAGACCGTGTACTGCATCGAGAATCCCGACGGCGAACTCGTCCCCGACCGGCGGGGCCCGGGCTTCCGGCCGCCCGAGTGGGTCACCCTTCCCGACTGCCTGACCGAGGCGGTCGCGGCACGCAACTCCGGTATGCTGCGGGACTTTCCGTTCACCGTCACCCGCGCCCTTCACTTCTCCAACGGCGGCGGCGTGTACCAGGGAACCGACACGCGTGACGACCGCAAGGTCCTGGTGCGGGAGGCCCGCCCCCATGCCGGGCTCGACGGCGACGGACGGGACGCCGTCATCCGACTGGGGCAGGAACACCGGGCCCTGGAAAAGCTGCAGGGCTCGCCGTGCATCCCGGAACTGATCGACCATCGCAAGGGGCACGAGCACTACTACCTGATCCGTGCATACGTGGAAGGAAATCCGCTCTCCAAGGAGATGGCCCGGCGCAATCCGCTGGCGCGCGGCAGCCAGGACCCCGCGGAGTTCGCCGAGTACGCCCGCTGGGCCGTGCACGTGCTCGACCAGATCGACGAGGGCGTCGCGGGCATGCACGAGCGCGGCGTCGTCTTCGGTGACCTGCACCCGGGCAACATCCTCGTCGACGAGGACGGCAAGGTCACCTTCATCGATTTCGAAACCGCCAGCGACGCCGACGGCGGGTCCGTCCAGCACATGGGAGCGGTCGGCTTCATGGCCCCCGCCGGATACACCGGACGGGCCGTCGACCGCTACGCGCTGGGCTGCCTGCGACTGGCCGTGTTCGCCCCGCTGGCCGGCGCGGTGACCTGGTCCCCGCACCACAAGGTCGCACAGCTCCTCGATCTGCTGGCCGCGCACTACCCGCTTCCCGACGGATTCGCCGCGCAGGTGTACGCGGATCTGGGGCCCGCACTCGCTCCGCAGGCGGCCTCCACCGTGAAGGAGATCCCCACTTGGTCGTCGCCCAGGTCGGCCGAATGGCCCGTTCTGCGAAACGAGTTGACCGAAGGGATCCTCGAATCCGTCTCGCGGGAGCGTACGGACCGGCTGTTCCCCGGTGACGCCGAACAGTTCGCACGTTCCCTCGGCGGAGCTGCCTTCGCGTACGGCGCGGCCGGTGTCCTGTGGGCCCTGCACCACGCCGGTGCGCCGATGCGGCCGCAGCACCTGGACTGGCTGATCACCGCCGCGCGGTCGGCGGCGGAGCCGGCGCCGGGGTTCCACCGAGGGCTCTCGGGCATCGCCCACACTCTGGCCGAAGTGGGCCGAGAGGAAGAAGCCCGCGAACTTCTCACGCGCATCACGCCGGCCGACCTCGACCGGGCCGACGACAGCCTCTACGACGGGCTCGCCGGAATCGGGCTGACCCAGCTGCACCTGGCGTCGCGCACCGGGGACAAGGAACTGCTCGCGGCCGCGCAGGACCTGGCCGTCCGCGTGGCCGAGCAGCGGCCGGCGGAGGCAGTGCCGTCGTACGGGCTGCTGCGTGGCCCGGCAGGCGGTGCGCTGTTCCTGCTGCGTATGTACGAACACACCGGCGAGGCAGGACTGCTGACGGCCGCCGAAAGGCGTGTGCGCGCTGATCTGGCGGGGCTGGGCTGGCGCGAAGGAGCCTTCGAGGCCGGCGCCGCCGGACGCCTTCCGCTGTTCGCCGGCGGCAGCGGAGGCACCGCCATGGTCCTGCACGAACTGCTCCCTCGACTCAACGCTGAAGTACCGGAGTTGGTGGCCGCACGAGACGCCGTCCGGCACGCCACGGCACTGCCGTTCACCACACAGGGCGGGCTGTTCCACGGCCGGGCCGGAGTCCTGATGGCGCACCTGCGGCTGTCGGGCGGCAGCCCCGATGAGGAGGTGGTCCGTCGCCACCTCGACGGATTCGGCCTGCACGCCGTGCACCTCTACGGCCGCCCCGCGTTTCTCGGCACCGAGTGCCTGCGGGTCTCCACCGATATGGCCACCGGAACCGCCGGCGTCCTGAGCGCGCTGGGCTCGGCGCTGGGCGGCAGCAGGTCCTGGCATCCGTTCCTGTGACCACCCCTGAGGAAAGTGCCCCGTGATCGACTTCAATGCCTCCCTCGATCCCGTCAACGGACTGGTCGACACCTCCGTACTGCTGCCTCCGTCCCCGCCGGTGGACTTGCTGTGGCGCTCCATGGTCAGCCTCGTCGGCGCTGCCGAGGGACACCCCGGCGGTACCGCCACGGGCGGCGGGCGAGCGCTGGACCCGCAGGTCGTCGGTGCCTACGGCCACTCGCGCCGCGACGCCGTGACGCGAGGCGTGGGGGAGGGCGTGGAGCGGTACGCACTGTTTCCCCACCGGGCCGCGCCCGCAGGGGCGGTGCGCCGCAGACGGAGCGAACTCGACGGCTCTGCACTGGAGTTCGAGCGCGCGGACGTGGCGCTCGGATCACCGGAGGCGGTAGACGAGAGGATGAACTGGTACCCGGCCCGCCGCGTCGTCGACGACACCCGGGTGTGGGTCCCCGCGCCGCTGGTCGATTACCCGGTCGCTGTGCCACAACAGGGAGCGGAGTTGCGGCACTTGTTCGACCCGAGCCCGTCCGGGGCGGCGTCCGGACAGGGGACCGGGCACGCGCTGCGTTCGGCACTTCTGGAGATCGTCGAGCGCGATGCGCTCCTGGTGGCCTGGCAGCGGCAGTCGGCACTTCGCCTCGTCGACCTGGATGCGTCGCTGACAGGCCGTGACAACGCGAACTGGCGGCGCCTCGCCCGGCTTCGGGAGGCCGCGCGCCGGGCCGGCCTGACCCTGCTGGCGGCGGATCTGCCGACGGCGATTCCCGGCGTGGTGTGCACGGTCGGGATCGTGCTCGACACGACCGCGTCCGTGCCCTTGGCCACCGTCGGGTGCAACGCCACCGACGACGTGGCCTGGAGCATCCTCGGTGCGCTTCAAGAAGCCCTGCAGATCCGCTCGGTGATCGTCAACGCCTGGCAGGCGGGGTGGGGCGATGCCCCGACTCCCGCCCCCACGACGATCCTCGACGACGCCGACCGGCTCCGGTATGTGGCGTCGCGGGAGAACTTCCATGCGGTACGGCGCTGGCTCTCGCATTTCCGGCCACCGCTCGCGCCGTCCGTCGAGCATCGGGTGAGGACGGACGACATCGTGCGGGCCATGGCGGCCGACGGCGCCGATCCGCTGGTGGTGGAGCTCACCCACCGACTGCCCACGCCGCTGCAGGACATGGGGTGGGCGGCGGTCAAGGCGATCGTGCCCGGTTATCAGCCGCTGCGCATGATCGAGCGCCTGGACTTCACCTGGAACCGTTCGCGCCTTGCCACCGCCACCCAGCGCACGGGGCTCCCCGCTGTGCCGTGCGACCCTCACCAGGGGGAGGATGCCGGCCCGGGGCCGCATCCCTTGCCGTGACGTTTTGACCAGCAACGACCGGAGAGCACCATGACCATGAACATCACACTGGGCGAGCAGGTACTGCTCCTCTGCCTCGACGACTCCGGGACGGTGCGGCAGCAGCCGACGGCCGAATACATGATCGCGGCCGGTGCTCTGCTGGAACTGGCGATGGCCGACCGGGTCCACCTGGACGGCGCGAGGCTCGTCACCACCGACACCACCGCGGTGGGATCCGCGTCCCTGGACCCCGTACTGGCCCGGCTCGCGGAGCCGGCGAAGAAGACGGGCGACGCCCAGGAGTGGATCTTCGCCCTGCACAAGGAGGCGTTCGCGGCCGCCCGCCAGGATCTGCTCGGCAAGGGACTCGTCCGGGAGGAACGCGGACGCACGCTGGGCATCATCAAGACCACCCGCTACCCCGAGACCGACGGCAGGGCCCGCGCCGAGGTACGCCACGCTCTCGATGAAACGGTCGTCCAGGGCGCCGAACCCGATGAGCGCACCGCGGCTCTGATCACGCTCATCCACCACGGCGACCTGCACGGCATCGCCTTCCCCGACGCCGACTCGGCGGCGGTGAAGCGGCGTTGCGCCGAGGTGGCCGAGGCCCACTGGGCCCGGCCCGCGCTGCGCGCGCTCGTCGACGCGGTGGCGGCCTCGGTCGCGTACTTCATGAGTCTGGTGGCGGTCAATGCGGCCGTGAACTCGTAGCGGCGGAGCGCGACTCGACAACCGCGTCGGTGGGCGGGGCACCTGGTGCCCCGCCCACCGACTTCTTTGTTTGCAACTCCAATGCCTCATCGCGGAGTTGGAGCATCTGTGAATTTGAGGTGGATCTGAGATTCCACCCAACTGGAATTTCCGGTGTGCTCAGAGGGTGTCGATGCAGTGTGCATCGTGTTAGTTTTCGGAAACGATCACGCCGTGCTTCGACAGAGCGCTTGTGCGGTCAACCGGGCCTGACCAGCACGGAAGCCATGCCGCGGCGTGTTTTTGGGTGCTATCTGGCCCGCGTGACTTGCGACAGGAAAAACGGGGAAGCATGGAACGTATAGCCCTTGTCACCGCCGCGCCGTCGTTGCAGCGGCGGCTGACCGATGTGCTCACGTCGAAAGGGTGGGGAGTGATCGACTGGGACTTCTCTCCCGCGGCCGAGAAGTCCGCCGTCGATGTCATCCTGGTCGAATCGGGATCATTGCCCCGGCATCCCCAACTTCCCTGGTCCGAACGCCCTTTCGTCGTCCTGGTCTATGGTGCGGACGATCCGTTCTGGCAGTCGCCGTACGCCCACAAGGCCATGGGCGTCGTCGACCGGGATGATCCCGATCAGGGCTTCGTCGACGCGGTGGCCCAGGTGCTCAGCGGGCGCGGCTGGCTCTCGCCCGAGCTGGTGCCTCGCGTCCTGGCCAGCATTCCGGTTCGAGAGCGCAGACAAGGGCCGGCGGCCGAGGGAATGGACCGCCTGACCGACCGCGAGCGGGACATCGCGCTCCTGGTGGCGCAGGGTCTTTCCAACTCGGAAATCGCCCAGCAGCTCGTCATAGGGCATTCCACTGTGAAGTTCCACGTTTCGAACGTGCTGCAGAAGACCCAGTGCCGCGACCGTGCGCAGCTCGCGGTCCTGATGCACTCGGCCGGTGCGGCAAAGACCCGTATCGCCGCGTGACAGGTGGACGGGGCGGGACGCTGGTCCATCCGCCCCGTCCATGCCCGTCCACAGACGGGGGCGAGCCCCGACCGACGGCGGAAGCCGGTGCGACCGGGCGTCGTTAGCCTCGGTCATCAGCCCGCGCGGAAGGTGATCGGACATGCGAACCCCAGCCCCACATGTCTCCGTGGTCTGTCCCACCTTCAACCGCTCGGCGGCCATCGGGGCGACCCTCGACTCCGTGCGCGGCCAGTCCGTGCGGGACTGGGAACTGATCGTGGTCTCGGACGGCAGCACCGACGACACCGACGACCACGTGCGCGCGGCTGCCGCCAGGGACCCGCGCATCCGGCTGATCCGCACGGCGCGACACGGCCATCCCGCCGAGCCGCGCAACATCGCTCTGGCACAGGCGCGGGGCAGTGTCATCGCCTACCTCGACCACGATGATCAATGGCGCCCCGGGCATCTGGCCGCGGTGACCGCAGTTGTCCACTCCGGCGCTGATCTCGTGGCCACAGGGTTCGAACTCCGCGACGCCGACGGGACGACGACGGCTGTCTCCCAGCCGCACGAGATGTGCTGGCACCCCGAGTTCCAGGTCTTCGGAGTGATCTTCGAACCGTCCCGGGTCGCCCACCGGCGCGGAGTCGCCGAACGGGTCGGCGGCTGGCGCGCGGGTGCCGGCATGGAGGACTGGGACCTGTGGCTGCGCATGACGGACGCGGGACAGCGGTTCACCACCGTCGCGGACCGCACCGCGGTGCTCTTCGACGACACCTCGACCCGCAGGCACCGGATACCCGCCCTGCACCACGTGCCCGTCGCTACCTTCGACGATCCGGCTCACGCGCGGGACGCGCTGCGGGAGGTGCACGACCCACGTCACGCTGCCGCCCTGCGAGCCGCGCACCGGCAGGACACCAGGGCGTGGCTGGCACGCCTCGCCGCATCAGAGGACTTCGTCCGACCCGTGGGCGTGCAGGCCGACGTGCTTCCCGTCCTTGCCGATGCCATGACGGACGCCGCGCCGTCCGAGACGGATCTGGTGCTGACTCGGCGCGGCCGAACGTTCGTCCTGGCCAAGCCGGTACGGTGCGCCAACGCCGCCCACGCGGATCGGATCGGAAAGTTGGTCCGCACGGCCCAACCGCACGTTCTCGCTCTGCTGCGGGAGCTGGCGCACGGCGCGCTCCCGAGCACCGTCGGACGTGCCCGGTGAAGGCACTGATCCTGGCCGGCGGAACAGGCAGCAGACTGTGGCCCCTGACCCACACCACCGCCAAGCAACTGGTCCCTGTGGGCGGCCGGCCCGTGCTCTTCTACGCTGTCCAGGCCATCGTGGAAGCAGGCATCACGGACATCGGCGTGGTGATCGGCGCCACCGGTGACGAGATCCGGGCCGCCCTTGGGGACGGCTCCCGTTTCGGCGCGAGTGTCACCTACCTCCAGCAGGAACGCCCCCTGGGGCTCGCGCACGCGGTACGCGTCGCCCGGGACTGGCTGGGCGACGACGACTTCGTGATGTACCTCGGGGACAATTTCGTCATCGGCGGCATCAGCGAGGTGGTGCAGGGGTTCCGTGCCGACCGCCCGGACGCGGGCATCCTGGTGACCCGGGTGCCTGACCCCTCGCTCTTCGGCGTCGTCGAGCTCGGCCCCGACGGAGGGGTGGTCCGTCTCGAGGAGAAACCGGCACAACCGCGCAGCGACCTCGCTCTCGTGGGGGTCTACCTCTTCACGCCCGCTGTCCACGAAGCCGTCGCCGCCTGCACGCCGTCGGCGCGCGGTGAACTGGAGATCACCGACGCCGTGCAGTGGCTCGTCGATCACGGCCGCACCGTCACGGCGACCCCGATCACCGGCTACTGGAAGGACACCGGGAACGTCGCGGACATGCTGGAGGTCAACCGTTGTGTCCTGGAGAACCTTTCCCCCGAGAACGAGGGCAGCGTCGACGCGGCGAGCGAGATCGTGGGCCGTGTGCGGATCGAGAAGGGCGCCCGCGTCGAGAACTCGCGCATCGTCGGGCCCGCGGTGATCGGAGTGGACACGGTCATTCGCGACAGTTACATCGGCCCCTCCACGTCCATCGACGCGAACTGCGCCGTGCACGGCAGCGAGGTCATGTTCTCCATCGTGCTGCGCGACTCGCGCATCGAGCACGCGGGGCGTGTGGAGGGCTCTCTCATCGGCCGGTCGGTCCGCGTCGTGGGCACCGTGCGGACGCCGCATGCCCACCGACTGGTCCTTGGCGATCACAGCCGTATCGAAGTAGCCGTCTGACGCGCCCCGTCCCGCGAGCGTCACGGGCCCGTGCCCCTGAACCCCGACACGAAAGACCTGCACCGCATGAGAGTTCTCGTCACCGGAGGCGCCGGATTCATCGGCTCCCATCTGGTCCGGTCCCTGCTGTCCCCGAGCGACGCCCGTGGCGCAGGGCCTGACGTGGTCACCGTCCTGGATGCGCTCACCTACGCCGGCAACCGGGCCAATCTGGGCGACGCCGTGCGCGACCGGCGCCTGCGGTTCGTGCACGGGGACATCCTCGACATCGAGCGCGTGACGGCGCTGATGGCCGACCACGACGCCGTGGTGCATCTGGCCGCCGAATCACATGTCGACCGCTCCATCGACAGCGGTCGTGCCTTCGCGGCCACGAACGTCCTGGGCACGCAGACCCTCCTGGAGGCCGCTGTCCGTGCCCCGCACCCCGTGACCTTCCTGCACATATCCACCGACGAGGTCTACGGTTCCATCCCGGCCGGATCATGGTCGGAGAGCCGCCCGCTCGAGCCCGCGTCCCCGTACTCCGCGGCGAAGGCCGGATCCGACCTCCTGGCTCTGGCCTACCACCGCACGCACGGCCTCGACGTCCGCATCACCCGCTGTTCCAACAACTATGGCTCCTACCAGTTCCCCGAGAAGATCATTCCGCTGTTCGTCACCAACCTGCTGCGCGGCCGGTCGGTCCCGCTGTACGGGGACGGCGGACAGGTACGCGACTGGCTGCATGTCGAAGATCACTGCCGCGCGATCCGCCTGGTTCTCGAAGGCGGCCGTCCCGGTGAGGTCTACAACGTCGGCGGTGGGCTTGAGTTGACGAACCGCCAACTCACGGAGCGGATCCTGGCGGCCTGCGACGCGGACTGGACAAGCGTCGAGCATGTCGCCGACCGTCCGGGGCACGACGCCCGGTACAGCGTTGACTGGTCGAAGATCCGTGACGAACTCGGTTACGCGCCCCGCCGCACCTTTGACGAAGGACTCGCCGCCACCGTGGACTGGTACCGCACCCACCGATCATGGTGGGAGCCGCTCGTCGGCGCGCGTCCGGCCCTGGTACGAGAGTGACCACCTGGCTGGTCACCGGTGCCGGTGGCCTTCTCGGACGGGACATGTCAGCCGTACTTCCGCCAGGGCGGACAACGGCCCTGACCCGTCAGGGCCTGGACATCACCGACTTCGAGGCGGTCGCGGACACCGTGGGCCGACTGTGTCCGGACATCGTCGTCAACTGCGCGGCGTGGACGGACGTGGATGCCGCGGAGAACCACGAAGCCGCCGCGACCGAGGTCAACGCCACGGCCGTACGCAACCTCGCGCGAGTCTGCGCCCGCACGGGAGCCCGGCTCCTCCACATCTCCACGGACTACGTCTTCTCGGGGGCCGGGCCCGGCGGAGAGCCGCGGCGCACGCCGTACCCCGAGAACGCCGATCCCCGGCCGCTGACCGCCTACGGCCGCAGCAAACGGGCCGGTGAGAGGGCGGTGCTCGACGTGCTGCCCGACGCCGCGACAGTGATCCGTACCGGCTGGCTCTACGGACGACACGGCCGCAGTTTCGTCCGGACCGTGCTCGACCGGGCACGATCCGCCGAAGAGTCCCATGTGGTCAACGACCAGTACGGGCAGCCGACGTGGAGCAAGAGCCTGGCGGGTCGGCTGAAGATCCTGGGCGAGGCGACTTCGCGACCCGGCGTGCTGCATCTCACCAGCACAGGACATGCCACCTGGTACGAACTCGCCCAGGAGATCTACCGATGGGCCGGTGCGGATGCGGCATTGGTCAGTCCGATCAGCACCGCCGATCTCGGCAGGCCCGCACCGCGACCCGCGTGGAGCGTGCTGGCTCATGACCGCGCCTCGGCCGCCGGGCTCGGCGTGCACCACCACTGGCGCGACGAGCTGCGCCGCGCCCTGCCTCATCTGGTCGACGGCCTGAAGGGGCGTACTCCGCAGCGCAACAGGGATGAGGAGACGCATGGCCACCGCTGACGAAGGCGCGAAGCTCCGACCGCTCGCGATCGACGATGCCTGGATCGTGGAACCGGTTGTCCACCAAGACGACCGGGGCAGCTTCCACGAGTGGTTCCGAGCCCCGGACGTCATGGCGTCCACCGGCGCCTCTTTCCGGACGGCGCAGGCCAACTGTTCGGTTTCCCGCCGCGGGGCGCTGCGAGGGATCCACTACACCAATGCCTCGCAGGGGCAGGCCAAGTACGTCACGTGCGTGCGTGGCGCCATCCTCGACGCGGTCGTCGACCTGCGGGTGGGGTCACCCACCTACGGCATGAGCGAGCTGATCCGGCTCGACGCGGACCATCGGCGCGCCGTCCATCTGAAGGAGGGACTGGGGCACGCCTTCCTGGCGCTGACCGACGACGCCACGGTCGTCTACCTCTGCTCCGCTTTGTACGCCCCGGACCATGAGGGAACCGTCCATCCGCTCGACCCGGACCTGGGGATCCCCTGGCCCTTGGCCGATGTCGGTACGCCGATCCTGTCGGCCAAGGACGCCGCGGCTCCCACGCTCGCGCAGGCGCGTCGGTCCGGAGGGCTTCCTGTTTACGCCCGCGACGCCGTGCACGCCCGCGACGCCTCCGAGGCTCATGCGCCGGACGGCGAGAGCTTGAGGCACAGAGTGCATTGATTACGGAAATAGCTAGACTCGGTCATGTTGATCGGAGGTGGCTATCAGTGGCCGTACAGAACGGAAAGCCCGTGGGGGCGCGGAAGCGGCAGCCGAGCCTGGCGCAGCTGCGGGCGTTCGCCGCGGTCGCGGAGCATCTGCACTTCCGGGACGCGGCCGCCGCGATCGGGATGAGCCAGCCCGCCCTGTCCGGCGCCGTGTCGGCGCTGGAGGAGACGCTCGGGGTGACCCTTCTCGAGCGTACGACGAGAAAAGTGCTGCTCTCGCCGGCCGGGGAACGGATCGCGGTACGGGCCAGGGCCGTGCTCGACGAGGTCGGTACGCTCCTGGAGGAGGCCGAGGCGGTGCGGGCGCCGTTCACCGGCGCGCTGCGGCTCGGGGTGATCCCGACCGTCGCGCCCTATCTGCTGCCCACCGTGCTGCGGCTCGTGCACGACAGGTATCCGGACCTGGACCTCCAGGTGCACGAGGAGCAGACCTCGTCCCTCATCGAGGGCCTGACGGCCGGCCGGCTGGATCTGCTGCTGCTCGCCGTGCCGCTGGGGGTGCCCGGCGTCACCGAACTCCCGCTGTTCGACGAGGACTTCGTGCTCGTCACCCCGCTCGACCACTGGCTCGGCGGGCGCGAGGGCATCCCGCGCGAGGCGCTGCGCGAGCTGAACCTGTTGCTGCTCGACGAGGGGCACTGCCTGCGCGACCAGGCACTCGACATCTGCCGGGAGGCCGGCCGTGGTGACGCGCCCGTCACCACGACCGCCGCCGGTCTCGCCACCCTGGTCCAACTCGTCGCCGGCGGACTGGGGGTGACGCTGCTGCCGCGGACCGCCGTCGCCGTCGAGACCAGCCGCAGCAGTCAGCTGCTCACCGGGTACTTCGCGGAGCCGGCGCCCACGCGGCGGGTCGCCCTCGCGATGCGCACGGGGGCGGCCCGCTCCGCGGAGTACGGGGAACTGGCCGCGGCCCTGCGCGTCGCGCTCCAGGGGTTGCCGGTCAAGATCAGCCCCTCCGGCGACTGAGGAGCGGGGACCGGGGCGCGGCCCCGTGACCCGAGCACCGTCGCCGCTCGCTACTCGGTGCGGAGGCCGTTCGCGCGCATGAGGCGCCACAGCGGCGGCATCGACAGCAGCGTCACCACGACGATCAGGGCGCCGCCGATCGCCGCCAGCGGGAGGAACAGCAGCCAGTCCGAGACCGGCTTGCCGATCATGCGGAGCATCAGCCAGCCGATACCGAGACCGCCCGCGACGGCCAGCACCATGCCCAGGACCACCGGGATCGCCGTCTGCCACAGCACCGACCAGGCGAGCGTCCTGCGGCGCGTGCCGTAGGCGACGAGCACCGACAGCAGGCGCCTGCGCTCCCGGAGCTGCTCGATCTGCGAGACCAGCATGGACGCCGCGATGAGGGTCATCGTGACGGCGGCCGCCGTGAACAGGCCGGTGCGGATGCTCGCGTACTCCTTGTCCCGGGCGACGGCCCGGAACGTCCACACGCTCATGCTCGGATCGATGCGGAACGCGGTGTTGCGGGCGAGGTCGTAGGCGTCCGGCACGGACTCGTCCAGCACCATCTGCGCGGACGTCACGGCCGTGTGCAGCCGGGCCGGGTCGAGGGCGCCCGGGGTGGTGAGGATGCCGCTGAACCGGTTGCCCGCCGGGTCGCGGCGCGAGGTGACCGTCGTGGTGTCCTTGGGCAGCGTCCAGCGCACCGGCTTCTTGTCCTTGACGCCGGGCGTGTACGACTTGCCGTCGTCGACGGTGAGACGGGCGCCGGGCCGCGCCACCGAGGCGAGCTCCTTCTCCGAGTACGCGTCGCCCGAGCCGGTGACCCGGAACGTGTCGCCGTCCGCGCACGACGTGATGCGGGCCAGCTCGCGCAGCGACGCGCAGTCGCCGACGTCCACCGAGACGCTCGGCACGTAGTCGTCGGCGTCGGGCTTCGCGCCCACCACGCTCGCCGTGGTGCCGACCGTGCCGATGACGCTCTTCACGCCCTCGGTCGCCCCGAACTCCCTGACCATCCGGGCCGCCAGCTCACCGCTCGGGAAACTGGCGGACGCGCCCACCTGGGCCCGGCTCGGGTCCTGGCCGGTCGCCCGGTTGAAGTCGTCGTTGATGCCGACGGTGAACATCTGCAGGGCGATGCCGCCCGCGACCGCGATGGTGATGCCCGCGACCGCGCGGGTCGCGCCGCTGCTGCTCAACTGGAGCCTGCGCGTGGCCAGTTGCCAGGGCACCGGGCCGCCGCGCATCCGCCGTACGGCCACCTCGACGAGCCAGGGCAGCACCGCGATGAGGCCCGTCAGGCTCAGCACGATGCCGGCCACGAGCCGGATCATGCCCAGTCTGCCGACCGTGTCGTCGGCGTCGGAGGTGAGCAGGAGCAGCACGCCGACCACCGGCACCGGGATCCGCCACCACACCCGGCGGGCCCGGGTCCGGCCGCCGCGCACCACGCCCAGCGGCTCGATCGTCACCGAGCGCAGCGCGAACACGGTGACCGCGACGGCGGACAGCGGGACCGCGAGCAGGATCAGCACGGCGAGCGCCGGCGAGGGCACGAAGTCGCCGGGGAACGCCGACAGCCGGTAGACCTGCAGCACGGCGAGGAGCTGCCGCCCGGCGAAGAACACCCCGAGGCCGATGGCGAGGCCGACGACCGCGCCGAACAGCGCCTCGCCCGCCGCGATCCGGCGGGTCATCCGGGCGTCGGCGCCGACCAGGCGCAGGGCCGCGAGCCGTCGGTCGCGCCGTTCGCCGCCGAACCGTACGGCCGTCGCGATGAAGATGGCGACGGGAACGAGCAGGACCACGCAGGCCAGCACGACGAGGAGGATGAGGATGGGACTGGTCTCGTCGCTCATCGGCTTCGCGCCGAAGTGGTCGAGCCGGTAGGCGCCGCGGTCGGTGCTGAGCGAGTCGCTGCCCACGTACACGTACAGGTCGAAGGGGTCGCTCAGACCCGTGTCGCCGATCGTGCCCACGACGCGGTAGTCGTAGCGCTCCTTGAGGAGCTTGCCCTCGGGCGAGCCCAGCAGCTCCTCGAGGGCGGGCGAGACGACCATCTCGCCGGGCCCGGGGAGCCTGCTCACGCCGGGCGGCAGGACCGGGTGTTCGCCCTCGGCCTGCAGCAGATGGCCGCCCACGGTGTCGCCGCGGTACTGCGACGAGGCGTCGGCCTGCAGGACCGTGCTGTCGCTCGCCGCGACCGCCGAAGGCTCGGGCGCCATCCGGGCGTCGAGCCGGGCGTCGCGGTTCTCCAGGAACGTGGGGACCGACGCGGCGCCCAGCAGCACGGCCACGCCGAGCCCGACGCCTATCGCGGTGAGCAGCGTACGGATCCAGCCCTCACGGCCGCCCGACGCGGCGAAACGGATGCCGAGGCCGAGGTCGCGCAGCCAGCCGGAGGGGCCGGGCGCGGCGCCGGGCGCCGCCGCCCGCGCGGTGCGTTCGCGGTCGTCCAGGAGCGTCATCGGGCGAACTCCATGTCCCGCGTCTTCCCGTCCCGCACGACGATCTCGCGGTCCGAGTACGCCGCGACCCGCGTCTCGTGCGTGACCAGGACGACGGCGGTGTTCGCGCCGCGCGCGGCGTCGGTCAGCAGCTCCATCACGCGCTCGCCGTTGAGTGAGTCGAGCGCGCCGGTCGGCTCGTCCGCGAACAGCACCCGCGGGTTCGTCACCAGGGAGCGGGCCACGGCGACGCGCTGGCCCTGACCGCCCGACACCTCGCCGGGCCGCTTGCCCGCGAGGCCGTCGACCTCCAGGCGCTCCAGCCAGGACGCGGCCCGGCGCTCGGCCTCCTTGCGCTTGACGCCGGTCAGCCGCAGCGGCAGCGCCACGTTCTCGACACAGGTCAGCTCCGGGACCAGCTGGCCGAACTGGAAGACGAAGCCGAACTCGGTGCGGCGCAGGGCGCTGCGCTCGGCGTCCGACATCGCGGTCAGGTCGCGGCCGTCGTACGTGATCGAGCCCGTGTCCGGGAGGACGATGCCGGCCAGACAGTGCAGCAGCGTCGACTTGCCCGAGCCCGAGGGGCCCATGACGGCGACGATCTCGCCCGGGTGGATGGTGAACGAGGCGCCGTCCAGGGCGGGCGTCGGCCCGTACGACTTGCCCAGATCGCGGGCGGCGAGGAGGGATCCGGCAGGGGTCATGAGGGGCGCACCTCCGCGGCGAGCCTGTCGAGGCGCGCGGCGGTCAGCTCCAGCCAGCGCAGGTCGGCTTCCAGGTGGAACAGGGCGTGGTCGCAGATCAGCTGGTCGGCGAGGTCGCCCTTGCGCTTGCGGTCCGTGAGGATGCGCATCAGACGCAGGTGCTCGGCGCGCTGGGTGTCGAGGATCTCGCCCGCGTCGCGCTCGGTGAGCAGGGCGAGGACGACCTTGGTGTAGAGCGTCGACTGGAGGTACGGCTCCGGCTTCTCCGGGGTCGCCAGCCACTGCTGGACGTCCGTGATGCCGGCTTCCGTGATCGCGTAGCGCTTCCGCTCCGGGCCGCCGCCGGCCTCTATCCCGTCGACCTCCACGAGGCCGTTCTTCAGGAGGCGGGACATCGTCGAGTAGACCTGCCCGTAGTGCAGCGGCTTGTCGTGCCCGAACGTGTCGTCGAAGGTGCGCTTCAGGTCGTAACCGTGGCGGGGCCCGGATTCCAGGAGCCCGAGAAGGGTGTGGCCGATGGACATGCGGAGCACTGTACACGGTGTGTATACCCGAGGTGTATAGGTGGGGTTCGTCACCGGGTGCGGGTGCGGGTGCGGGTGCGGTGCGGGGCGGTGGGGGCTGGTCGCGCAGTTCCCGCGACCAGCCCCCCCCGCTAGCCGTCGGCCGCCGAACCGTCCGTACCGTCCGGGCTCCGGGGCGGACGCCCCCGCCGCGGGATGGGCCCGGCCGAGCCGGGCAGCCGCCCCGCCTCGGCGAGGGCCCGGCGCAGGACGAACTCGATCTGCGCGTTCGCGGAGCGCAGCTCGTCCCCGGCCCACCGGGCCAGCGCCTCGTGCACCGCGGGATCGAGCCGCAGCAGAACCTGTTTGCGTGCCGGAGGCGGCGTCACTGGTAGAGCGTCCCGGTGTTGACGACCGGCTGCGCGGCCCGGTCCCCGCAGAGCACGACCAGCAGATTGCTCACCATCGCGGCCTTGCGCTCCTCGTCGAGGGCGACGAAGTCCTGCTCGGTGATCCGGGCGAGCGCGTCCTCGACCATGCCCACCGCGCCGTCGACGATCAGCCGGCGGGCGGCGACCACGGCGCCGGCCTGCTGGCGCTGGAGCATCGCCGAGGCGATCTCGGGCGCGTACGCGAGGTGCGTGAAGCGGGACTCGATGATCTGCACGCCCGCGGCCTCGACCCGCGCGTGCAGCTCGACCGCGAGCTTCTCGGTGATCTCCTCGGCGTTGCCGCGCAGCGAGAGCCCGCCCTCGTCGTGCGCGTCGTAGGGGTACTCGATGGCGATGTGCCGGACGGCCGCCTCGGTCTGCGTCGAGACGAACTCCAGGAAGTCGTCCACCTCGAACGTGGCCTGCGCGGTGTCCTCGACCTTCCAGACGACGACCGCGGCGAGCTCGATCGGGTTGCCGTAGGCGTCGTTGACCTTCAGCACGGCGGTCTCGTGGTTGCGTACGCGCGTCGAGATCTTGGTGCGCGAGGTGAGCGGGTTGACCCAGCGCAGGCCGTCCTCGCGGATGGTGCCCCGGTAGCGGCCGAAGAGCTGGACGACGCGGGCCTGGCCCGGCGCCACCATGTTCAGGCCGCCCATGGCGAAGAGCGACGCGATCGCGAGGAGGATGCCGACGACGATCAGCGCGGCCTTGGCGCCGGCCGAGGTGAGCGTGGCGCCGGTCGCTACCAGGACCACGCCGACGATCAGGCCGATGAGCCCGAGCAGCAGCGCGAGCCCGCCCCCGATGCTGTGCGCCGTGAACTCGCGCACACGGGCCTTCGGCATCGTCGGTACATCCGGTGTGGCGTCCGTCTCGGACATGGCAGTCCCCGTTTCTCTGAGCTGGAGGTTCGTGGCCGTCGCGGCCCGACCCTGTCTAGCAAAGTGATATCACTTTACTCCGCTCGGCAACCATAGGCACCCCTGGATCGTCGGTTCCCATGGGGCAGGTGCTGATTGTCACGTCCGGAAATGACCGGATCGGCAGGGTTTTGCCTTAAGTGGCGGTGTTAGCTTCATGAGCTGATTCGGCACAGAAGTGCACGGAAACACCAGTCGTGATCACGAACGAGAAGCGGAGCAACTGAGGTCATGGGCCGAGCGGATGCGAGGAAAGCGCAAAAGCGCGCGGCGCGGCCGTCGGGCATACGCCGCTTCTTCACGTGGAAGAAGCTCCTGGGTGCGTTCTTCGGGTTCGTGCTGCTGTGCATGGGCGCGTTCGTGGTGCTGTACCTGGTGATCGACGTGCCCGAGGGCAACCCCGACGCCAAGCTGCAGAGCAACGTCTACAAGTACAGCGACGGCACCACCATGGCCCGCACCGGTGAGGTCAACCGCGAGATCGTCGACCTGTCCGAGGTGCCGAAGCCGGTCCAGCGGACCTTCGTCGCCGCCGAGAACAAGACGTTCTACAAGGACAAGGGCATCGACCTGAAGGGCACCGCCCGCGGTGTCCTCAACACGGTCACCGGCAAGGGCAAGCAGGGTGGTTCGACGATCACCCAGCAGTACGTGAAGAACTACTACCTCACGCAGGACCAGACCGTCTCGCGCAAGCTGAAGGAACTGGTCATCTCGCTCAAGGTCGACCGCAAGAAGTCCAAGGACGACATCCTCGCCGGCTACATCAACACCAGCTACTACGGCCGCGGCGCCTGGGGCATCCAGGCCGCCGCCAACGCCTACTACGGCATCGACGCCTCGAAGCTGACGGTGGAGCAGGGCGCGTACCTCGCGGCGCTCCTCCAGGCCCCGAACCAGTACGACTGGGCGATCGCCTCCGACACCGGCAAGACCCTGGCGAAGCAGCGCTGGAACTACGTCCTCGACAACATGGTCGACATGCACTGGCTCAGCGCGAGCGAGCGTCAGGGCATGAAGTTCGAGGAGCCCGAGGCGCCGAAGGCGGCCGCCGGACTCCAGGGGCAGGAGGGCTACCTGTACACGGCCGCGAAGGAAGAGGTGCAGAAGGACCTCAACCTCACGGACGAGCAGTTCGCCGCGGGCGGCTACACGATCACCCTCAACATCGACCGCAAGAAGCAGAAGCAGCTGGAGAAGTCGGTCAAGCAGCAGCTCTCCGACAACCTCAACCGCAAGAAGAAGCCGGACTCCCGGGTACAGGCCGGCGCCGTCTCGGTCGACCCGAAGACCGGCAAGGTGCTCGCGCTGTACGGCGGCGAGGGGCTCAGCAAGCACTACGTCAACAACGCCACGCGCACCGACTACCAGCCGGCCTCCACCTTCAAGCCGCTGATCCTCGCGGCCGCCCTGGAGAGCAACGCCAAGACGCAGACCGACCAGTCGATCAAGGCGAGCACGGTCTACGACGGCACCAACAAGCGCCCCGTGGTCGAGAACGGCAAGAAGGTCGGCTTCGCCCCGCCGAACGAGGACAACCGCAGCTACGGTCCGGTCACCGTGCAGACCGCCATGAACAAGTCCATCAACTCCGTCTTCGCGCAGATGGGCGCCGACGTCGGCATGGACCAGGTCATGTCGATGGCGAAGAAGCTCGGCATGGACGACGCCGACCTCAAGCCGTACTACGCGCAGACCCTCGGCACCATGGGCGCCAGCCCGATGGAGATGGCGGGTGTCTACGCGACGCTCGACAACCACGGCAAGCAGGTCACCCCGCAGATCGTGAAGTCGGTCTCCAAGCAGGGCCAGCCGGTCGATCTGCCGAAGGCGATCGGCGAGCAGGTCATCAGCCGCGGCGCCGCCGACTCGGTCACCTCGGTGCTGACCGGCGTGGTCGACGACGGTACGGCGAAGACCTCGGTGCGGGACAACCCGGCCCGCGACGGTCAGCAGGTCGCCGGCAAGACCGGTACCTCCGACTACAATCGTTCGGCCTGGTTCACCGGGTACACCCCGGACCTGGTCACGTCGGTGGGCCTGTTCGGCGAGGGCGCGCTGAAGACGTCGGAGGCGGGCAAGCACGTCTCGATGGAGGGCGCCGGCGGCCTTCCCCGCGTCGACGGCGGCAGCTTCCCGGCCCGCATCTGGGCGCAGTACATGTTCAACTCGACCAGCGCCAACAGCAAGTTCGACCTCGACACCGACATGGGTGCGGGCGTCGAGCCGACCACGACGGCACCGTCGACGCCGACCCAGGAGCCGTCGACCCCGTCGACCCCGAGCGACACGCCGACCACGACGCCGCCGTCGACCCCGTCGACGCCGACCGAGACCCCGACCACCGGGCCGCCGACGGACGAGCCGACGGACGGCACCCCGTCGACCCCGTCGGACACCGGCTCGCCGACCTTGGGCATCCCGGAGAACCCGCTCGACGGCAACAACGACGACGGCAGAGGCGACTAGCAGAGGCGACTAAGGGCCACCCGCCCGAGACCGCCTCATATGCCGAGGGGCCGGAACCCAGCTGGGTTCCGGCCCCTCGGCACTGCGCTGTCCGGCCGCTGCCGCGCGGCCCGGCTCACTCCCCGTCCGGGGCGCGGTCGCCCGCGGGCCGCGCCAGCTCGAACCAGACGACCTTCCCGGTGCTCAGCCGGGTCGCTCCCCAGCGCCGGGCCAGCCGGTTCACCAGGAACAGGCCGCGCCCGCCCTCGTCGGTGGCCCGCGCCTGCCGCTGCCGGGGCAGCTGCGGCACGTCGTCACCGACCTCGCAGCGCAGCACATCGGTCCGCAGCAGGCGCAGCGTCACCGGCCGCGAGGCGTACCGCACCGCGTTCGTCACGACCTCGCTCACCAGCAGCTCGACCGAGTCGGTCATCTCCTCGAGCCCCCAGCGGGCCAGCGCACTGCGGGCCAGCCGCCGCGCACGGCCCGGCGCCGCGTCCTCCGGCTCCAGGAACCAGTACGCGACATCGCTCGGCGCGATCCCGTCGAAGCGGGCGGCGAGCAGCGCGATGTCGTCGTCCCGGTCGCCCGGACCGAGCATGTCGAGGACGTCGTCGCAGAGCGCCTCCAGCGGCGGCGGATGGTCCGGGCCCGTCAACTGCGCCGTCGCGGCGAGCCGTTCGCGCAGCTGCTCTATGCCGGTCCACACGTCCCGCAGCCGCGACTCGACCAGCCCGTCGGTGTACAGCAGCAGCGTGGCGCCCGCCGGGGCGTCCAGCTCGACGGCCTCGAAGTCGACGCCGCCGACCCCGATCGGCGCGCCCGGCGGCACCCGCAGCACCTCGGCGCGGCCGCCCAGGTGCAGCAGCACCGGCGGCGGATGCCCGGCGTTGGCGATGGTGATGCGGTGCGCGACCGGGTCGTACACCGCGTACAGGCACGTCGCCATCCGGTCCGTGCCGAGCCGCTGCGCCTGCTCGTCGAGATGGTGCAGCACCTCCTGCGGCGGCAGATCGAGCCCGGCCAGGGTCTGCGCGGTCGTGCGCAACTGGCCCATGATCGCGGCCGAGGTCATCGAGTGGCCCATGACGTCCCCGACGACCAGCGCGACCCGGCTGCCCGGCAACGGGATCGCGTCGTACCAGTCGCCGCCGACCCGCGCCGTCTCCGCCGCCGGCAGATAGCGCGAGGCGAGCCGCACCCCGGTCGGACGCGGCAGCGTCTCCGGCAGCATCGTGCGCTGCAGTTCGTCCGCGATGTACGCCTCGCGCCCGTACAGCACCGCCTTGTCTATGCCGAGCGCGCTGTGCGTGGCCAGCTGCCCGGCCACCAGCAGATCGTCGCCGTCGAACGCGGCCCGGTCCAGGCGGCGCAGGAACACCGCCGCGCCGATCACCCGGCGCCGCCCCCGCAGCGGCGCCAGAATCGCGCGACGCCCCGTGGGCAACGCCCGCTCCCCGCCGAGGAGTTCGGGCAGCGCGGCGAGCGCGGCGGGCGAGTCCGCGAAGACCGGCCGCACCCCGCGCAGCACCTCGGCCAGCGCGCCGCCGCCCCGCACCTCGCACAACTCGGCGCTGTCCGGAGCGAGTTCGACCTGCGGCACAAGGATGCTGGGCGCCGGGACGCCGTCCGCGTCCAGGTCCTCGGCGGCGTCCGGAACCCGGTCGCTGCGGCGCAGCCGCAGCACCATCGGGCCGGTCGGGCGCTCGTCGCCGACCGGCAGCGGCTCGCGCAGATAGACCAGGATCGCGTCCGCGAACGTCGGCACCGTCGCCCGGCACAGGCCCATCACGATCTCGTCGAGGTCGATGCCGCGCGCGATGCGCCGGGTCGCCGCGCCGACGAAGCGCAGCCGGTCACCGTCGCGGCGCATCGCCGTGGGCTGGCCCGGCGGCCGCGGCTGACCGGAGCGCCGCTCGCCGCCGTCCGGCGGGCCGGCCGGACGCACCGGCTCGGGCGAGGGCGAACGCGGCTGCGAGTGCTCCGCGTCCGCCGAGGCCGACGGGACGGAAGAAGGGGTGGCAGCGCGCCGTGGCTGCTGCGGTAAGCCGTCGCCGGCCGGGGTCCCGGAGGCCTGTGGGGTACGCCTGAGGGCCCCGCGGGGCTCGGCGGGGCGGGCCGCCGTGCCGTGGTGGCGGCCTTCGTGGGAGCCTTGATGAGAGGCTGAGTGCTCCGTCACGCGTGTCGAATCCGTCCGTCCGGGGCTGCGCGCCGTGTCACTGGCCGGTGCGTCGGCAGTTGAGGAACAGCTGGTGCTCGGGTGGGGCGTGGGTGCTGGCGGGAGCGTACGCGTACGTCTCCTCCCCGGTGATCTCGAAGCCCGCATCGCGTACGACCTGGCGCAGTTCGTCCCGCAGGAAACCCGATACCCGGATTGTGTGGCCCAGGAACGGAATTTCCGCGTCATCCAGGTCGGCCTCGACCATGGACAACGCCAACAGGCCGTCAGGCCGCAGCAGCGAGCGCAGCAGCCGCAGCGCGTCCGGTATCTCGGCGCGCCCCAGCATCAGCAGCGTGAAGAAACAGGTGACGACGTCGAACTGCCCCAGACCGTCCGGGCCCTGGGCGCTCAGCGTGGTCAGGTCGGCCTGGTGGAACTCCGCCTCGGGCACCTGCTTGCGGGCCAGCTCCAGCATGCCGGCGGACAGATCGACACCGACCACCTGGTGCCCCGCGTCCACGAGTTGACGGGCCGTCGGCACACCGGTGCCGCAGCCCACGTCGAGGACCCGCGCGCCGGGCCTCAGCTGCGACAGGAGCCGCTGCACGGCCGCCAGTTGGCCCTCCTTGTGCGGAAACGCTTCGTCATAGCGTCCGCCGATCGCGTCGAACGCCGCGGCCTGACCCGACCGGTCCGTCCTGTCCGTTCCGCCCACGTTCACGGTCTCCCGCCGCCCCTCGATGACCTCATTGACATCGTTGACATCGTGTCAGACCCACCGTATGCGCGAAGAGTTGCTGCTGGAGCCGCTCTTTGTGCTGCCTCCCGCGACACTGTGCGCTCTTGCGGAGGACGATCCTACGTTTCCCCCATGGGGGCGCATCAAGGGTCTCATGAGGACACGTGCGCGGGCGTACGGTCCCAGTCCGCCGGAAGCGCCGGGACCGGCCACGCGGGGTCGGGCCGCCAGTGCTGCCAGCCGTCCGAGAAAGGGTGCCCCCAGTCCTCGATCACCTCGATCGCCCGCTGCCCCGCGGCCCGCACCCCGGCGGCCCCCGCGGCACTCATCAGGCCCACGGCCTGCGCCTGAGCGAACTCGTCCTCGTCGTGCCAGCGCCAGCTCCCGTCCGGGTACACCGACAGATCGAGGAAGTGGTCCTCCGAGTCGACGCCCCCGGACCAGCGCACGCGCGGCTCCTCCAGGTTCACGTACCAGTTGCGGAACGACCAGTCCGGCTCCCAGAACAGCCACACCGACCAGGGCTCGCCCGGCCGCGCCACCTTCAGCACCCCCGCGCCGAACCAGCGGTCGCGCTGTACCGTGCGCGGCTTCGTGTAGCGGGTGGCGAGCGGCTCGCGGTGCACCGGGGTGCCGTCGGCGAGCACCGGCTTCACGCACTCGGTGCCCGGCGCCATCCACACGGCGAGCAGCTCGGGGGAGTCCTGGACGACCGTGACGGGACGACAGATGTGAAAACCGTCTCCCCCATTGGCGCGGTAGCGCCACAGGATCGACTCCCCGGGCACCCAGCGCCCGCCACCCTCGTCAGCCCGGTCGTAGTCCGTCATGGACAGATATTAGGTGCCGTTGGCATAGGACGCTGCGGTGCGCGTCACGAAATACGTCAACCGGCCACGAGCTGTTACGGGTGGGTCATCCGCAGGACATCCAGCGCCTCGTCGAGCTGCTCCACCGTCAGGTCCCCGCGCTCCACGTACCCGCCCGCCAGGACGACCTCACGGATCGTCCTCCGCTCGGCGAGCGACTTCTTGGCGACCTTCGCGGCCTCCTCGTAGCCGATGTACTTGTTGAGCGGCGTGACGACGGACGGCGACGACTCCGCGTACTCGCGGGCCCGCTCGCGGTTGGCGGTGATGCCGTCGACGGTGCGGTCGGCCAGCAGCCGCGACACGTTCGCGAGCAGCCGGATCGATTCCAGGACGTTCTTGGCGATGACCGGCAGCATCACGTTCAGCTCGAAGTTGCCGGCGGCGCCCGCCGCGGCCACCGTCGCGTCGTTCCCGGTCACCTGCGCGGCGACCATCAGCGTCGCCTCGGGAATGACCGGATTCACCTTGCCCGGCATGATCGACGAACCGGGCTGCAGATCCGGCAGGTTGATCTCGGCGAGCCCGGTGCGCGGGCCCGACGCCGCCCACCGCAGATCGTTGGCGATCTTCGTCAGGCCGACCGCGATGGTGCGCAGCTGCCCGCTGGTCTCCACGATGCCGTCGCGCGCGCCCTGCGCCTCGAAGTGGTCGCGGGCCTCCGTCAGCGGCAGCCCCGTGGCCCGGGCGACCTCGGCGATGACGGCGGCCGAGAACCCGGGCGGCGTGTTGATCCCGGTGCCGACCGCCGTGCCGCCCAGCGGGAGTTCGGCCAGCCGCGGCAGCGACGCGGTGAGCCGCTCGACGCCGTAGCGGACCTGCGCCGCGTAGCCGCCGAACTCCTGGCCCAGCGTCACCGGCGTCGCGTCCATCAGATGCGTACGCCCCGACTTCACGACGTCCGCGAACTCGGCGGCCTTGCGCTCCAGCGACGCCGCGAGGTGCTCCAGGGCCGGGATCAGGTCGTGCGTGACGGCGGCCGTGGCCGCGATGTGGATCGAGGACGGGAAGACGTCGTTCGACGACTGCGAGGCGTTCACGTGGTCGTTCGGGTGGACGTCGCGGCCCAGGCGCTCGGTGGCGAGCGTGGCCAGCACCTCGTTCGTGTTCATGTTGGACGAGGTGCCGGAGCCGGTCTGGAACACGTCCACCGGGAACTCGTCGTCCCAGCGGCCCGCGGCGACCTCGGCGGCCGCGTCCGCGATGGCGCCGGCGATGTCCTTGTCGAGCACGCCGAGCTCCGCGTTCACCTTCGCGGCGGCGGCCTTGATCCGGGCGAGCGCCTCGATGTGCGCGCGCTCGAGACGTGCGCCCGAGATCGGGAAGTTCTCCACGGCGCGCTGCGTCTGCGCCCGCCACTTGGCGTCCGCGGGCACCCGCACCTCGCCCATGGAGTCGTGCTCGATCCGGAACCCGTCGTCGTTCGGCATGCTCGTCTTCCTCCTCGTGGCTCTGTCCGTGCCAGCGTCGCGCACCCGGCGGGTATTCCGGCCGTGTCCGGTGCGGGTGTCGTGGGAACCCGCGGGACATGACGACGACACTCGGAGGATTCGTCCTCGGTACCCCCGACCCCGCCGCCCTCGCCGACTTCTACCGCGCCCTGCTGGGCTGGGAGGAGGCCGAGCACCAGCCGGAGTGGGTACGGCTGCGCGACCCGGCACAGGAGCGCCCCGGCCTCGGCTTCCAGCGGGAGACCGACCACACGCCCCCGGTGTGGCCGCAGCGGCCCGGCAGCCAGCAGATGCAGGGGCACCTCGACCTCCAGGTCGACGACCTGGAGGCGGAGACCGCGCGGGCCCGCGCGCTGGGCGCGACGCTGGAGGCGCACCAGCCGCAGCAGGACGTCCGCGTGCTGCGCGACCCGCACGGCCACCCGTTCTGCCTGTTCCTGCCCGGCGCCTGACGCGCGAAGGCCCCCTCCGCGCCGGGAGGGGGCCTTCACGTACCGAGAGATCAGGACAGCTGCGAGCCCTGGCGCACCGGGATGCTCGTGAACGTCGGCGCCGGGGCCGGGTCCTTGAAGAAGTCGTTGCCCTTGTCGTCGACGACGATGAACGCCGGGAAGTCCTCGACCTCGATCTTCCAGACGGCCTCCATGCCGAGCTCCTCGTACTCGACGACCTCGACCTTCTTGATGCAGTCCTGCGCGAGACGCGCGGCCGGGCCGCCGATCGAGCCGAGGTAGAAACCGCCGTGCGCGTCGCACGCGTCGGTGACCTGCTGCGAGCGGTTGCCCTTGGCGAGCATCACCTTGGAGCCGCCCGCCGCCTGGAACTGCTCGACGTAGGAGTCCATGCGGCCGGCCGTCGTCGGACCGAAGGAACCGGACGCGTACCCCTCGGGGGTCTTGGCCGGACCGGCGTAGTACACCGGGTGGTCCTTCAGGTACTGCGGCATCTCCTCGCCCGCGTCCAGGCGCTCCTTGATCTTGGCGTGCGCGATGTCGCGGGCCACGACCAGCGGGCCGGTCAGGGAGAGGCGGGTCTTCACCGGGTACTTGGTGAGCTCGGCGAGGATCGCGTCCATCGGCTGGTTCAGGTCGACGTTCACGACATCGCCCTCTTCCAGGTGCTCGTCCGTCGTCTCCGGCAGGAAGCGCGCCGGGTCCGTCTCCAGCTGCTCCAGGAAGACGCCCTCGGCGGTGATCTTCGCGACGGCCTGGCGGTCGGCCGAGCAGGACACGGCGATGGCGACCGGGCAGGACGCGCCGTGCCGCGGCAGGCGCACCACGCGCACGTCGTGGCAGAAGTACTTGCCGCCGAACTGGGCGCCGATGCCGATCTTCTGCGTCAGCTCGAAGACCTTCTCCTCCAGCTCCTTGTCACGGAAGCCGTGACCGAGCTCGGAGCCCTCGGACGGGATCTCGTCCAGGTAGTGCGCCGAGGCGTACTTCGCGGTCTTCAGCGCGTACTCGGCGGACGTGCCGCCCACCACGATCGCCAGGTGGTACGGCGGGCACGCGGCCGTGCCCAGCGAACGGATCTTCTCCTCCAGGAACTTCATCATGGAGCCCTCGTTGAGGACCGCCTTCGTCTCCTGGTAGAGGAACGACTTGTTGGCGGAGCCGCCGCCCTTCGCCATGAAGAGGAACTTGTAGGCGCCGCCGTCGGTCGCGTACAGCTCGATCTGCGCGGGCAGGTTCGAGCCGGTGTTCTTCTCGTCCCACATGGTCAGCGGGGCCATCTGCGAGTAGCGCAGGTTCAGGTTCTTGTACGCGTCGTAGATGCCCTTGGAGAGCGCCTTCTCGTCCTCACCTTCGGTGAGGACGTTCTGCCCGCGCTTGCCCATGACGATCGCGGTGCCGGTGTCCTGGCACATCGGCAGCACTCCGGCCGCGGCGATGTTCGCGTTCTTCAGCAGGTCGAGCGCGACGAACTTGTCGTTGTTCGACGCCTCGGGGTCGTCCACGATGCGGCGCAGCTGCGCGAGGTGGGCCGGGCGCAGGTAGTGCTGGATGTCGTGGATGGCCTCCTCGGCGAGCTTGCGCAGCGCCTCCGGCTCGACCTTCAGGAACGTACGGCCGTCCGGCCCCTCGGCGGTGGTGACGCCCTCCGAGGTCACCAGGCGATACGGGGTGGTGTCCTCGCCCTGGGGGAGCAGATCGGTGTACGCGAACTCAGGCATCTCGCCCATTCCTCTTTCGGCCGGTGGCAGCTGGCATCCGTTGGCAGCGCCAACCAGCGTAGAACCTGGCCGCGCCGGCGGGCCTGTGAGGTAAGGCTCAGTTCGCACCTCGCAGGCTCTGGGGTCTGCCCGGCGGGTCAGGTCGCGTCCGGGTGGCGTGCTGGTCGGCGTGCCAGGCCCCGCGCCCGCGACAAGATCCGCCGGACAGACCCTAGTCGCGATCTATCGCGTTTGGGTACGCTGCTGTCGTGGACCTTGAGAAGCGCCCCCAGCAGAGCGCCCCCGTGGCGGAGCCGACCGACCTGCGTGCCTCGGACGCCGACCGCGACCGCATCGCGGACATCCTGCGCGAGGCGCTCGCCGAGGGGCGGCTCGACGCGGAGGAGCACGCCGAGCGCGTCGAGGGGGTCTACCGCGCCAAGACGGTGGGTGAGCTGGAGCCGTTGGTCAGGGACCTGCCCGGCGCACACACGCCCCGCCCCGAGGTGGCCGCGGGCCCGCCGCCGAGCCGCCCGGCGCCCGGCACCATCCCGGCCGTCGCGAGCGAGAACCTCGTGGCGGTGTTCAGCTCCACCACCCGCAAGGGACGCTGGCGCGTGGGCCGCCGCACGCACGCGTACGCCGTGTTCGGCAACGTCGAGATCGACCTCAGCGAGGCGATCTTCGAGTACCCGCAGGTCTACATCAAGGCCGTCTCGGTCTTCGGCAACGTCGAGGTCCGCGTTCCGGAGAACATCTCGCTGCGCGGCAGCGGCGGCGGCGTCCTGGGCAACTTCGAGGTGGACACGCTCGACGCCACGGAACCCGAGGCGCCCGTCGTGTACGTCGACGGCATCGCGGTCCTCGGCAACATCGAGGCGCGGCCCAAGCGCGGCCGGCTCGTCCGCAACCTCGAGAAGCACCTGCGCAAGCACCTCGGCTGAGGCGCGCGCTCCGCCGCCCGAACTCCCGTATGCGCTCGGGAACTTCCGTGCTTCGGAACTCAGTGCATAGGCGTCGACACAGCGGGTAGAGCTTGCTGCATCGTCTCTCGCTCGCGAAAGCCGTCGTAAGCCGTCGTCAGGAGTAGACCGTGCTGCATCCGCCGCATCAGTCCCTGCAGGTCGCTGCCGTACCGCCCCAGCGGGTGCCAGTGAGTGACAGGGATCAGGACGCACCGTGGCACACGGAGGCCGTGTGCAGGCGCGACGAGGCGGGACTCTTCTTCGCCCCATCCAAGGAACCCACCGCCGCGCGCCTGTCGCGCGAGGACGCGGCCAAGCGGGTCTGCGCCCGCTGTCCCGTCCTGGTCGAGTGCCGCGAGCACGCCCTGCTCCAGCCGGAGCCGTACGGAGTGTGGGGCGGCCTCACCGCGGCCGAGCGCCGTGTCGTCCTGGCGCGCAGGCGCCGCCGCGAGGTCGAGCTGAAGAAGGCGGCTCCGACGACGGTGGCGGCCGCCGGATAGACCGAGCGTGAACGTGGTCGGGGGCGCCCCCTTGCACAAGGGGGCGCCCCCGACCACGTGTCCGCCGAAGCGGCTCCGGACGGCTCCGGACGGCTCCGGTCCGGCTACTTGGCCCGGTCGAAGTCGATCGCGCTGTACGCCCTCAGCTTGCTCAGCCGGTGCTCGGAGTCGATCTGCCGGATCGTGCCGGACTTGGACCGCATCACGAGGGACGACGTCGTCGCCGTCTCGGAGCGGTAGCGCACGCCGCGCAGCAGTTCGCCGTCGGTGATGCCGGTGGCGACGAAGAAGACGTTCTCGCCGGAGACCAGGTCGTCCGTGGACAGCACCCGGTCCAGGTCGTGCCCGGCGTCCACGGCCCGCTGACGCTCCTCGTCGTCCTTGGGCCACAGCTTGCCCTGGATGACGCCGCCCAGGCACTTGATCGCGCAGGCGGAGATGATGCCCTCGGGGGTGCCGCCGATGCCGAGCAGCAGGTCGACACCGGAGTCCTCGCGCACCGCGAGGATCGAGCCCGCGACGTCGCCGTCGGAGATCAGCTTGATCCGGGCGCCGGTCTCGCGGACCTCCTTGATGATGCCCTCGTGGCGCGGCCGGTCGAGGATGACGACGGTGACGTCCTCGGGGGAGGCCTTCTTCGCCTTGGCGACCCGGCGGATGTTCACCGACACCGGCGCGTTGATGTCCACGTAGTCGGCCGCCTCGGGGCCGGCCACCAGCTTGTCCATGTAGAAGACGGCGGACGGGTCGAACATCGTGCCGCGGTCGGCGGCGGCGAGCACGGCGATCGCGTTCGGCATGCCCTTCGCGCACAGCGTCGTGCCGTCGATCGGGTCGACGGCGATGTCGCACTCGGCGCTCGTCCCGTCCCCGACCCGCTCGCCGTTGAACAGCATCGGCGCCTCGTCCTTCTCGCCCTCGCCGATGACGACGACACCGTTCATCGAGACGGTGGAGACGAGGGTCCGCATGGCGCGCACGGCCGCGCCGTCCGCGCCGTTCTTGTCCCCGCGGCCGACCCAGCGGCCTGCGGCCATCGCCGCCGCTTCCGTGACGCGGACGAGTTCCAGGGCGAGGTTGCGGTCCGGGGCCTCGGAGGGGACCACGAGTTCGGACGGCAGCTGGTGATGTTGCTCGGTCATCGAGGCGCACCTTTCTGTTCCGGCTTTTCACCGGGATACGACGACGGCCGGATGAGGGTTGATGGCGACGACTCTATCGCCAGTCCGACAATCTGAGCAGACCGCCCCACGGATGAGCGGACCCGGCGATGTCGGGCCGCACATATCGGGACCTCCCGGCGGAGATCATCCGGCGACCTGCGACGATGGGGCGCGTGGCAGGAAGAAATGGCAAGAAGACGGTCGGCAGCCTGGTCCTCTCGCTCGGCGTCTGCGTCGTCGCGGCGGGTGTCGCGTACGTGTTCATCCCGCACGACGACTCCAAGGAACCGCAGGTCAAGCGGGTGGACTACCGGATCGAGCTGCTGACGGCCCGGCGCGCGGCCTCGTACCCGGTGGCCGCTCCCACCGGTCTCCCGACGGCCTGGAAGCCGACGTCCGTGCGCTACCAGGGCGACCCGAACGAGGCCTGGCACCTCGGCTTCCTCGACCCCGACGGCCAGTACGTCGCCGTCGAGCAGTCGACCGACAAGCCGGTCCGGTTCATCGACGACGCGAGCCAGGGCGCCGAGGAGACCAGCCGCACACAGACCATCGGCGGCGAGAGCTGGCAGCGGTACAAGGGCGAGAAGTACGACGCCCTGGTGCTGAAGCAGAAGGGCTCCACGACCATGGTGACCGGCACCGCCGGCTTCGGTCAGCTGACGAAGATGGCCGAGGCGCTGGAGATGAAGAAGGAAAAGGCTTCCTAGTACGCGCGCGCCGGTGCGTGCGCATGCGTGAAAGGGCCCCGGCTTCGAGTGAAGCCGGGGCCCTTTCAGGTATGCGTGGGGGAACCAGGCGTCCTCGCCGGGCTTGCCGATGTTGACGACCATGAGCGGGGTGTGGTCGGCGTCCAGGAACTCCTTCTGGAGGCTGGCGAAGTCGACACCGGTCATCGGGCCCGCGGCGAGCCCGGCGGCGCGCACGCCGATGATGCTGTGTTCTCCCGGGGGGTGACACCCGGACCCCCAGCCGGACAAACGGGTCGCGCCGGTGCGGGGGTGTGCGAGAGGGCCCCGGCTTCACTCGAAGCCGGGGCCCTCTCGCAGGTGCGGGTGTGGCTCAGACGGTCGTGATGACCTGGTCCAGCTCGAGGCGCGGGGAGCGGGGGAACCAGGCGTCCTCGCCGGGCTTGCCGATGTTGATGACCATGAGCGGGGTGTGGTCGGCGTCCAGGAACTCCTTCTGGAGGCCGGCGAAGTCGACACCGGTCATCGGGCCCGCGGCGAGCCCGGCGGCGCGCACGCCGATGATGAAGTAGGCGGCCTGCAGCGCCGCGTTCAGCAGGGCGGCCTGCTCGCGGACCGGGCGCTCCGAGAAGAAGGCGTCCTTGGCCTGCGGGAAGTGCGGGAGCAGCTGCGGGAGCTCCTCGTGGAACTCGTTGTCCGCGGAGAGGATCGCGACCAGCGGGGCGGTGGCGGTCTTCGGGCGGTTGCCCTCGGCCATGTGCTGCACGAGGCGCTCGCGGGCCTCGGGGGAGCGGACCAGGGTGATGCGCAGCGGCGACTGGTTGAAGGCGGTCGGGCCGAACTTGACCAGGTCGTAGATCGCCTGAACCTGCTCGTCGGTCACCGGCTCGTCGGTGAAGGTGTTCGCGGTGCGGGCCTCGCGGAAGAGCAGGTCCTGGGCGGCGGGGTCAAGAACGAGAGACATCGATCAACCTTCTCGGTACGACGTGACGGCTGCGGCGATCCGATCCGTCCGGATCAGCCGGTGCGTCCGACACTACGCCGATGAGGTTCAACTTTCAACCAAACCCCTCGTGACCCTGTTCACAAGCGTCCCTCACTCCTCCTCGGCGTCGTCCCCGGCGGCCTCGCCGTCGCCGTCGTCCGTCTCGGCCAGCGCCGCGTCGAGCCGGGCCCGCGCCCCGTCCAGCCAGCGACGGCACACCTTCGCCAGCTCCTCGCCGCGCTCCCACAGGGCGAGGGACTCCTCCAAGGACGTGCCGCCGGCCTCCAGCCGCCGTACGACATCGATCAGTTCGTCCCGCGCCTGCTCGTAGCCGAGCGTCTCGTCGGCCGTCTTCGTGGTCATGCTGCTGTCCGTCCTCACGCTTCGGTTTCTGTGGCCAGTGCTTCCGTGGCCGGTCCATCTGTGTCCGGTGCCTCTGCGGCCGGTGCCTCTGTGACGCGTACGGTGAACTCGCCCTCCGCGACCCTGGCCCGCAACTCCTCGTCCGGCGCCGCCTCGGCCGGGGCGCGCACCACATGACCGTCCGCCTTCTGCAGCACCGCATAGCCGCGCTTGAGCGTCGCCGCGGGGGAGAGGGCGACCACGCGCGCGTGCGTGTGCGTCAGCTCGGACTCGGCGCGGTCCAACAGATGGCCGAGCGTGCGCCGGGCCCGCTCGGTCAGCGCCGCGACCTGCTCCTCGCGCTCGTCGACCATGCGGTGCGGGTCCTCTATCGAGGGCCGGGACAGCGCCGCGGCCAGGCCCCGCTCCTCGCGCTCGACGAACGCCTCCACGCTGCGCCGCGCCCGGTCGCGCAGCCAGCGCACCCGCTCGTACTCCTCCCCGACGTCCGGCACCACCTTCTTCGCCGCGTCGGTGGGCGTCGAGGCGCGCAGATCGGCGACGTAGTCGAGCAGCGGGTTGTCCGGCTCGTGCCCGATGGCGGAGACGACGGGCGTACGACAGGACGCCACCGCCCGCACCAACTGCTCGTCCGAGAACGGCAGCAGGTCCTCCACGCTGCCGCCGCCCCGCGCCACGATGATCACGTCGACGTCGGCCCGCGCGTCCAGGTCCTTGACCGCCTGGACGACCTGCGGCACCGCGTGCACACCCTGCACCGGCACATTGCGCACCTCGAAGCGGACGGCCGGCCAGCGGTGCCGCGCGTTCTCCAGCACATCGCGCTCGGCCGCCGAGGCGCGGCCGCAGACCAGCCCGATCAGCTGCGGCAGGAACGGCAGCGGCTTCTTGCGGTCGGCCGCGAACAGCCCCTCCGCCGCCAGCGACTTCTTCAGCTGCTCCAGACGCGCCAGCAGCTCACCGACCCCGACCGGGCGGATCTCGGCGGCGCGCAGGGAGAGCTGCCCGCGCGGCGCGTACCACTCCGGCTTCGCGTGCACGACGACCCGGGAGCCCTCGCGCACCACGTCCGCCACCGCGTCGAACACCTGCCGGTAGCAGGTGACCGACACCGAGATGTCGTACGACGGGTCGCGCAGCGTCAGGAACACCACGCCCGCCCCGGGTCTGCGGGACAGCTGGGTGATCTGCCCCTCGACCCACACGGCGCCGAGCCGGTCGATCCATCCGCCGATGAGCCGGGAGACCTCGCCCACGGGCAGCGGGGTCTCGGGGGACGTGTTGGCAGCCATGCCGCGAGGGTAGCCGCCGGGACCGACAGCGATGTGGGGCACACGGGTTGTCCTGACCGGGCCCCGGCGTGACCTCCCGGGCTCGCGCGCGCACCGTCCTTAGCGTCGGCCGGTATGACAAGAGTGATCAAAGCAGCGGTCCCGGCCGCGGCGGTGGCGACCTGTGCCGTGTGCGCGGGCGGGCTGCTGCTGGCCGCGGGCCCGGTGAGCTCCGCGCCGGCCGCCGCCCTGCGCGACACCGTGACCATCGGCAACCCCGTCGCCGGGAACAACGGCTTCGGGGTCGTCACCGAAGACGACGCCTACCTCGGCAGCACCGAGTCGGAAGGGCCCGTCGCCGTCGGCGGCGACCTGCGCTTCGGCGCCGGCTACAACGTCTCCCTGAACACCGCCGGCTCCTTCACCGCCCCCGGCGACACACGGCCCACCGCGCTGCTCGTCGGCGGCCGCGTCCGCTACGACCAGAGCGACCCGTCCGGCGTCCTCAAGGTCCTGCAGAACGGCTACGTCAAGATCGGCGACATGACCGGCGGGCACGCGCTGGACACCGACAGCAACGGCGCCTCCGTCAACACGCACGTCAACGCCGCCGGCGCCCCGTACGACGCCACGCCTCGGATCGAGCTGAGCACGCGCCAGGCCGCCGCGAGCGTCGGCCCCGCGAACCTGATGGACTTCCCCGGCCTGTTCACCACGTACCGGGACCGCGCGCAGCAGATGGCGACCTGTGCGAACAACGTCGTGCTGCGCGACGGCAACGGCGATCCGCTGCCCGACCAGACGACCGTCGCGCCGAACTCCCAGATCAAGATCTCCCTCGACAGCGGCCGCACCAACGTGCTGCACGTCACCGGCGCGATGCTCAACAACATCTCGACCCTGACACTGCTGAACCAGCCGACGGCCGACGCGCCCCTGGTGATCGTGGTGGACACCAGCGCGGAGGGCGGGGACTTCACCTGGCACACGCCGACGATGGCCGGGGTCGGCAGCTCCCAGACCCACATCCTGTGGGACTTCCCGGACGCCACGAAGATCACCAACCCGGACGGCGACGAGATCGAGGGCACGGTCTACGCGCCGAGCGCCGAGTTCATCGACCTCGACTCCTCGAACATCGAGGGCGACGTCATCGTGAAATCGCTGGTCCAGGGCTCGACCGCGGCCGTAGGGGGCAGCGCGGTGAACGCGGGGGAGATCCACTACCGCCCGTTCGACGGGAAGGTGCAGTGCGAGGACGAGCCGACGCCGACCCCAAGTCCTACGCCGACGAAGTCGCCCGACGGCGGTACGGCCACCCCCAGTCCCACGCCGACCCCGACGCCCACCGCGACACCGACGGGGAACACGTCGCCGACCCCCTCGCCCACCCCCACCCCGACCGGGAGCACCTCGACGCCCACCCCGACGCCCACCCCGACCGGGGGCACGAACACGCCCACGTCGCCCGCCCCGACCCACTCGACGCCCACGAGCCCCTCGCCGACCGGCCCCGCGCTCGCGCACACCGGCTCGGACCGGCGGACCTCCGCCGTCCTCGGCGGCATCGCGGTCGCCCTGGTCGTCACGGGTGCCGGAGCGATCGCCCTGGGCCGACTGCGCAGGAACGGACGCCACCGCTGACCCCCTGACCAGCCCCAGGGGCGGGCGGCGGCCGGACTACGCCGGGTCCGCCGCCCGCCCCCGCTGCGCCACCAGCACCACGAGCCCCACGACCAGCCAGATCGCACCGACCACCTGGGCCGCGCCGGACGCCTCCACGATCACCGCGACGGTGATCGCCGCGCCGAGCACCGGGACCAGGACGTGCCGCCACCAGCTCACCGGACCGCCCCGGCGCCGTACCGCGAAATAGCCGACCACACTGGCGTGCAGCAGCGTGAAGGCGGTCAGCGCGCCGATGTCGACGACCGAGACCAGGTGGTCCATGCCGTCGTCGCGCCGCGCCGCCCACACCGCCGCCACCAGCGTGATCACCGCCGCGATCAGCAGCGCCACCCGCGGCACCCCGGAGTCCGTCCGGGACAGCGCCTTCGGCAGCCGCCGGTCACGGGCCATCGCGAACAGCAGCCGGCCCGCCGCGGCCTGCCCGGCCAGCGCCGCGAACGCCGCGCCGATCGCCTTGCTCACCGCCACCAGGTCGTGCAGCCACCCGCCGACCGACGCGTCCACGGCGTCGTAGAACGCGGACCCCTGCTTGCCCGGATCCGCCGCCAGCTGCGCCGAGGTCGTCGGCTCAAGGAGCGCCACCAGGTACGTCTGCAGCACGAACAGCACACCCGTGAACGCCAGACAGAACAGCACCGCCCGCGCCACCTTCGCCGAGCCGCCCGTCACCTCCTCGGCGAACGTGGCGATCGCGTCGAAGCCCAGATACGAAAGGACCGCCACCGATACCGCGCCGATCACCGCCGACAGGGCGAACGCGCCCTGTGTACCGTCCCCGGTCAGCGGCGACAGCCAGTCCCGCTCCGCGCCGTCCCGGGCCAGCACCACGATCGCGGACACCACGAACACCAGCAGCACCACGATCTCCAGCGCCAGCACCGCGAAGCCGACCCGGGCCGCTGCCCGTACGCCCCACAGGTTCAGCAGCGTCGTGATGACCACCGCCAGCGCCGTCCACACCCACCGCGACACCGACGGCACCAGCGCGTTCATGGCGATGCCCGAGAAGAGATACGCCACGGCCGGGATCAGCAGATAGTCCAGCATCGCCATCCAGCCCGCGATGAACCCCGGCCCCTTGCCGAGGCCCACGCGCGCGTAGGCGTACACGGACCCCGCCCGCGGAGCGACCCGCACCATCTGGGCGTAGCTGAATGCGGTGAACGCCATCGCGACCGTCGCCACGATGTAGACCAGCGCGACCGCGCCGTGCGACTTCGCGTCGAGGGTGCCGAAGACACCGACGGGCGCCATCGGGGCGATGAACAACAACCCGTAGACGACGAGGTCCCGGAAACCGAGAGAGCGCCGCAGCGCCGCCTCTTCATGGGTCGTGTCGGCGGACATCCTGCCTCCGTGGGTCGCGAGGATCCCAGTCTCACCAGACGGGGGATCTTTGGCCTCCTGGGCGCGCCCTTACGATGGGAGGCATGACTGCTACGACTGGCTCCCGCCGCGTCCTGCTCGCCGCCCCCCGTGGCTACTGCGCCGGTGTGGACCGTGCCGTGATCGCCGTCGAGAAAGCCCTGGAGCAGTACGGTTCCCCGATCTACGTCCGCCACGAGATCGTGCACAACAAGTACGTCGTGCAGACCCTCGAGCGGAAGGGCGCCATCTTCGTCGAGCAGACGGACGAGGTCCCCGAGGGCTCCATCGTGATGTTCTCCGCGCACGGCGTCGCCCCGACCGTCCACGAAGAGGCCGAGCGCGGCAAGCTCGCCACCATCGACGCGACCTGCCCCTTGGTCACCAAGGTCCACAAGGAAGCGATCCGCTACGCCAACGACGACTTCGACATCCTCCTGATCGGCCACGAGGGCCACGAGGAGGTCATCGGCACCTCCGGCGAGGCCCCCGACCACATCACGCTGGTCGACGGCCCCGAGGACGTCGCCAAGGTCGAGGTCCGCGACCCGGACAAGGTCGTCTGGCTCTCCCAGACCACCCTCTCCGTCGACGAGACGATGGAGACGGTCGACGCCCTCAAGACCAAGTTCCCCGGTCTCGTCTCGCCGCCCAGCGACGACATCTGCTACGCCACGCAGAACCGCCAGCTCGCCGTGAAGCAGATGGGCGCCGAGTCCGACCTCGTCATCGTCGTCGGCTCGCGCAACTCGTCGAACTCGGTGCGCCTCGTCGAGGTCGCCAAGCTGGCCGGCGCGAAGGACGCCCACCTCGTCGACTTCGCGAGCGAGATCGACGAGGCCTGGCTGGACGGCGTGACCACCGTCGGCGTCACCTCGGGCGCCTCCGTCCCCGACGTCCTCGTCGAGGAGGTCCTGGAGTACCTCTCCCAGCGCGGCTACGCGGACGTGGAGATCGTCAAGGCGGCCGAGGAGTCCATCACCTTCTCGCTGCCGAAGGAACTCCGCCGCGACCTGCGCGCCGAGGCGGCCGCTCTGGTGGACGGTTCCCCGGCCGAGAAGTGACCGGAGCCACGGCGTCGTACCGTGGTGCCCATGGAGATCTTCGGTGTGGACATCGGCGGATCCGGGATCAAGGGCGCCCCGGTCGACCTGGAGCGCGGTGATCTCGCCCAGGAGCGGTTCAAGGTACTGACCCCGCAACCGGCCACGCCCGACGCCGTGGCCGACGGGGTCAAGCAGGTCGTCGACCACTTCGAGGGCGGCTGCGACCGGGTCGGCATCACCTTCCCCGGCGTCGTCACCGGCGGCTCCACGATCCGTACCGCCGCCAACGTCGACAAGAGCTGGGTCGACGTCGACGCCCGGGCCCTGCTCAGCGAGAAGCTCGGCGGCCTGCCCGTCACGATCCTGAACGACGCGGACGCGGCGGGCGTCGCCGAGATGAGCTTCGGCGCGGGACGCGGCCGCAAGGGCACCGTGCTGCTGCTCACCTTCGGCACCGGCATCGGCAGCGCCCTGTTCAGCGAGGGCGTCCTCGTCCCCAACACCGAGCTCGGCCACCTGGAGCTCGACGGCCACGACGCCGAGCACCGCGCCTCCACCAAGGCCAAGGAGGACCACGACCTGAGCTGGGAGCACTGGGCCAAGCGCGTCACGAAGTACCTGGCCCACGTCGAGATGCTGTTCTCGCCGGAGCTGTTCATCATCGGCGGCGGCGTCAGCCGCAAGGCCCACAAGTTCCTGCCCCTGATCGAGGGCATCAAGGCGGAGATCGTCCCGGCGCAGCTGCAGAACAACGCCGGGATCGTGGGCGCGGCGATGACGGCGTCGCGCACCTGAGGCAGGCCCTGGCCGCTCTCGCTACGCGGTACGCCGCCGAGGGGCCGGGGCCTTCGACGGCGGCGCGGACCGGTCGGCCCGCCGCTGCGCGGCCCGGCGGGCCATCAGCCGGACCTTGCGCACGGTCACGATGACACCGGCGACGAGCGTGCCGCCGTACAGCCAGCCCGCGTTCATGGCGAGCGTCGTGAAGACACCCATCAGCTGCGCACCGAGCCCGCCCGCGCCGTCGGCGATCGGCACCGCTCCGACGGCGAACGCGATCGGCACCGTCACCGGCGCCGTCACCAGGTCCGCCTTCCGCACCCACACCGCCGTCAGTCCGCTGACCAGCAGGAACAGCACGCCGTACACGGCCGGCGCCCCGCCGAACAGCAGCATGTCCAGCAAGCCGAGCACCAGCATCACGGCCGCGCAGAACAGGCCGCTGCCCAGCCCCGTCAGCCGCGGGTTCGGGAAACGGCGCAGGGCGAGCACGATCGGCGGCACCCGGCGGCCCTGGCGGGCGGCCCGGTAGACGGTGGCGGACTCGGCGGTCGTGGCGGCGCGCTCGCCCTGCGCCTGCGGCGGCAGCGGGGCCGTGCGGCGGGGGCGGGATTGCGGGGGACGCGTCCTGGGTTGCTCCACACGCCCAACATAGGTGGGCTTATGTGCGGAATAGGCCACGGGACACGCCCTTTGGCCGAGCTTGACTGTCGCTGGTCGCGTGTTCGATACATCGCCGGGGCGGGTGCGGTGAGGCCGTAGACTGGTGGACTGCCCACACCTCTCCTCTTGTACGGGAAGTCGCAACGTGTCGCTCACGATCGGAATCGTCGGTCTGCCGAATGTCGGCAAGTCGACCCTGTTCAACGCCCTGACCAAGAACGACGTGCTCGCGGCCAACTACCCGTTCGCCACCATCGAGCCGAACGTCGGCGTGGTCGGCGTCCCCGACACCCGCCTCACCAAGCTCGCCGAGATCTTCTCCTCCCAGAAGGTCCTCCCGGCGACGGTCGACTTCGTCGACATCGCGGGCATCGTGCGCGGCGCCAGCGAGGGCGAGGGCCTGGGCAACAAGTTCCTGGCGAACATCCGGGAGTCCGACGCGATCTGCCAGGTCATCCGCGCCTTCAAGGACGAGAACGTCGTGCACGTCGACGGCAAGGTCTCGCCCAAGGACGACATCGAGACGATCAACACCGAGCTGATCCTCGCGGACCTCCAGACGATCGAGAAGGTCCTGCCGCGCCTCCAGAAGGAGTCGCGCATCAAGAAGGACATCGCGCCGAAGGTGAAGGCCGTCGAGGAGGCCAAGGAGATCCTGGAGCGGGGCGACACGCTCTTCTCGCAGGGCATCGTCCAGGGCTCCGGCAACGAGGAGCTCCTGCACGACCTGCACCTCCTCACCACCAAGCCCTTCCTCTACGTCTTCAACGTCGACGAGGACGAGCTCACCGACGACACCTTCAAGGCCGAGCAGAGCGCCCTGGTCGCCCCGGCCGAGGCGATCTTCCTCAACGCCAAGCTGGAGGCGGACCTCGCCGAGCTCGACGAGGAGGACGCGATGGAGCTCCTGGAGTCCGTCGGCGCCGAGGAGCCCGGCCTCGCCACGCTCGCCCGCGTCGGCTTCAACACCCTCGGCCTCCAGACCTACCTGACGGCCGGCCCCAAGGAATCCCGCGCCTGGACGATCAAGAAGGGCGCCACGGCCCCCGAGGCGGCCGGCGTCATCCACACGGACTTCCAGAAGGGCTTCATCAAGGCCGAGGTCATCTCCTTCGACGACCTGGTCGAGACGGGCTCGGTCGCGGACGCCCGCTCGGCGGGCAAGGCCCGTATGGAGGGCAAGGACTATGTGATGCAGGACGGGGACGTGGTGGAGTTCCGCTTCAACGTGTAGCCGCAGACGCACCGCTACGTCGCTGATCCGGCAACACCCAGCTCATCGGGGGCCCGACTCTTCGCCGTCGGGCCTCCGCTCTTTCCCGGGTCGTCATTGCTCCTCGGCCAGGTCTTCGGCGACGCCACGTTTCGGCATGAATGCTAACGTCAATGTTACTAACATTGTTGTTAGTCTCATGCGTGGAGGTCGGCAGACGTGGTGGACTTCGTTGGCCGGCGCCAAGAGCTGGCGACGCTGGAGCGAGAGCTCCAGAAGGTGGCGGCCGGGGTCGGCGGGGAGCGGCCCGGTCGGTGCGTGATGTTGCGTGGGCGGCGCCGGGTGGGAAAGTCGCGACTGGTCGAGCGGTTCGCGGAACGCTCGGGGGCCCCCTTCTTGTTCTACGCCGCTACCGGGGCGTCCCCGGCGGATGATCTGGCACGGCTGGCCCGGGACGCCCAGGCGTCGACGCTGCCGCTGGCGCGGCTGGTGGCCGCCGCGCGGCCGGAGAGCTGGGACGCCGCGTTCGATGTGCTGGCCGCGGCGCTGCCCGCCGACCGGGCGAGCGTGCTGGTCATCGACGAAGTGCCGTATCTGATGGACAGCGGCGGCGCCTTCGAGGGGATGCTGCAACGGGCCTGGGACCGGGTCCTGGAGACCAAGCCGGTGCTGCTGGTCCTCATCGGCTCCGATCTTTCGATGATGGAGGCGCTGAACGGTTACGGGCGCCCCTTCCACCAGCGCGGCCGGGAGATGGTGCTGGGGCCGCTGAACCCCGCCGAGGTGGGGAGGATGCTCGGGCTGGATCCGGCAGAAGCGTTCGACGCCGCGCTCGTCACCGGTGGGCTGCCGCTGATCTGCGCGGAGTGGCCACGGGGCGCGGGGCTGTGGGACTTCCTCGGTGAGGCGCTGAGTGACCCGGTCTCCGCCCTGCTGGTGTCGGCCGAGCGCTCGCTGGCGGCCGAGTTCCCGCCGCAGGCGCAGGCACGCACGGTGCTGGCGGCCATCGGCAGTGGCGAGCGGACCTTCACCAACATCGCCCGTGCGGCCGGCGGCATCGGGGCCACGCCGCTGCAGCGCGCGCTGGAGCTGCTCACGGACAAGCGGATCGTCGCCGCGGAGCTGCCCGTGTCACCGCGTCCGTCGAAGGACCGCCGCTACCGCGTGGCAGATCCCTACCTGCGGTTCTGGCTGCACCTGCTCGGCCCGTCCATGGAGGAGATCGAGCGAGGGCGGGGCGATCTGACCCTGGCGCGCATCCGGGAGAACTGGACCAGTTGGCGCGGCCGGGCAGTCGAACCCCTTGTCCGTGAGGCCCTGGCGCGGATGCTCCCCGACGACCGGTTGCCCGCGGCCCCCGCGGTGGGCGGCTACTGGACCCGCACCAACGACGTCGAGATCGACATCGTCGGCGCGGACCGTGCCCCCGTCGCCAAGGAGCTGTTCTTCGTCGGCTCCATCAAGTGGCTGGAGCGGTCCCCCTTCGACCGGCACGACCTGGCGGCTCTCCACCGACACCGGGCCGCCCTCACCGACGGACCCGTTCCGGTCGTGGCGGTCGCGCGCAGCGGCGTCGACGCTCCGGGCCTCGATGCCGCCTACGGCCCCGGCGATCTGCTCGCCGCCTGGCCGCTGTGAGGGGGCGGGACGGTCTGTCCCGCCCCCTCACCCGGGCGGATCAGCCCAGCTTCGCCGCCTGTGCGTCGATCACGGCCGTCGGCTGCTCGAACGCCTCACCGCGGGTGACCGCCGCGATGTTGAAGGAGGAGAACCCGGCGAGCGTGTTGCCCTGCCGGAAGACGACGACCTTGGTGTCGGCGGGAGTGCCGTCCTGCTTCGTCCCCACCGTCCAGGCGACCGCGTCCTGCCCGGCGGCGACCTTCTCCTCGCTGACCTTCGTGACCTGCTGCTTCTCCCCGTCGACCGTCATGGTGAAGCCGCCGGCGCACTTCTTGCCGGCCTCCCGCAGCGCGGTGAGGGCCCGCTCGGCGCCGTCGGCGTCGTAGGACCACAGGGAGGTGAGGGTCTTGGTGATGTCGAGCGAGTCGATCGTCGCGTCCTCGGCCTCCTTCTCCGTCATCTTCCCGAGCTCCGCCGTCGAGGGCATGCCCTTCTTGGCCTTCTCGGACTTGTGGACGACGAGCCGCTGGACGGTCGCGGCGGGCTCGCCCGCGGGGAGGGCCGACAGCGCCTGGGCGACGGGCTTGCACTGCGACTTGTCGACGGACAGCGCGTCGGCCTCGAAGACGTCGTCCTTGCCGGGCTTCGTGATCTCGTGGTCCTTGACGTCGCCCTGGGCGACCGCGAGCTTCTCCAGCTCGCCGGCGGTGAGGGTCTTCGCCGCCGTCTTCTCCGCCGCGGCGCCGCCCGCCTTCTTGTCCCCCTCGTCCGAGTCGCTGCCACCGCAGGCGGTGACGAGAAGGACGAGGGAGACCGCGGAAGCGGTCAGGGCGGTACGGCGAAGGGTGGTGGCTCGCATGGTGCTTCTCCAACTGATCAACGCCCCGCGCTCGGATGCGGCGCGGGGTTCACGTGAGCAGGACAAACATGGCCCGGCCAGGGTTGTGCTCTCTCCCGCAATTGATCGAACTCGAACGGCCCGCCGCGGGCGCCGCCCGCCTGACTAGGGTCGACCCGTGACCACAGCCCTGAACCCCGCCGCCCCCCTCGACCCCCTCGACCAGCGGATCGTCGCCGCCCTGCAGATCGACGGCCGGGCCTCCTGGCGGCGGATCGCCACCGCGCTGGAGGAGCCGGAGCGCAAGATCGCCCGCCGGGGACTGCGGCTGCTGGAGAGCGGGGCCGTCGTGGTGCGCGGGCTCGTCGTGCGGGGCGAGACCGTGATCCTGCGGATGAACTGCCGGCCCGGCGCGGTGCGGGACACGGCCGTCGCCACGGCCCGCCGCGAGGACGCCATCTTCTCGTACGTACTCGCGGGCGCCGCCGACTGTGTCGCCGAGCTCCAGTGCGCGCAGGGTGGGCTGGCGCGGCTGATGCTGGACGAGGTGCCCGCGCTGCCGGGGCTCGTCGAACAGCAGGTCTCGCCGGTGCTCCGCTACTTCCGCACCGTGCACGAGTGGTCGCCCGGGATCCTCGGCGCCGACGAGATCGAGGCGCTCGGCGGACGGTCACCGGTGACCGACGGGGTCGGGGCGCCGGACGCCGAGGCGGCCGGCCCTGAGGAGCGGGCGATCCTGCGGGCGCTCGCCGAGGACGGCCGCCGCACGCACGACGAACTCGCCGCGGCCGCCGGGGTGTCGGTGGCCACGGCCCGCCGCCGCGTGGAGTCCCTGACGCAGCAGGGACTCGTCAGCATCCGGGCCGCCGTGGAACCCGCGCTGCTCGGGCTGCCCGTCGAGGCGCTGCTGTGGATCAGGACCCGGCCCGACGAGGTCGAGGCGGTGGGGCGACTGCTCGTCGAGTCGCCGCTCGTGCGCTACGCGGCCGTGGTGATGGGCGAGCACCAGCTCCTGGTCGACGTGACCCAGCCGTCGAAGTCCGCGCTGCACGCGTTCCTCACCGAGTCGCCGTGGGTGCGGCGGGTGGAGGCCGTGCAGTCGCATCTGGTGGTGGAGGCGTGGAAGCGCAGCGGGGTGCCGACGCGAGGGCCGGTGCACTGAGTCTCACGACCACCCGCTACCGCGAAGTCGTCCAGAAGTTTCATGTAAATGAATTCAGCGTCTTAAAAGTTCATGGTGTACGAGTCATTGACTGAAACGGTCATCGGCCCGCAGTGTGGTGGCGCACACCGTCGCCTCCCGCCCGAGGACCGCCATGCCCGCACGCCCCACCGGTTCCGATGACCTCTGTGCCCTCGACGCCGTCGAGCTCGCCACCCGGATCCGCCGCCGCGACCTGTCGGCACGCGAGGTCGTCACCGCCCACCTCGACCGCATCGAGCGGATCAACCCGGCCGTCAACGCCATCGTGACCCTGGATGCGCAGGGCGCGCTCGAAGCGGCTGACCGTGCCGATGAACTCGCCGCTTCCGGTGCCGAGTTGGGGCCGCTCCACGGACTGCCCATCGCCTTCAAGGACACCCACCTCACCCGCGGGATGCGCACCACGCACGGCTCCCCGCTCTTCGCCGACCACGTGCCCGACGAGGACGAACTCCTCGTCCAGCGCATCCAGTCGGCGGGCGCCATCCGCATCGGCAAGACCAACGTCCCCGAGTTCGCCGCCGGTTCGCACACCTTCAACCCCGTCTTCGGCGCGACCCGCAACCCGTACGACCTCACCCGGTCCGCCGGCGGCAGCAGCGGCGGCGCCGCGGCCGCGCTCGCCGCCCGCCTCCAACCCCTCGCCGACGGCTCCGACATGGGCGGCTCGCTGCGCAACCCGGCCTCGTTCTGCAACGTCGTCGGACTGCGCACTACCCCGGGCCGAGTGCCCTGCCTGCCCTCCGGCGACCTGTGGGAGACCCTCGCCGTCGCCGGGCCCATGGGCCGCACCGTCGCCGACACCGCCCTGCTCCTGTCGGTCATGGCGGGCCCCGACCCGCGCAGCCCGCTGTCCCTGGAGACCCCCGGATCCGTCTTCCGCGCTCCGCTGGACCGCGACCTGACGGGACTGCGCGTCGCCTACGCCCCCGACCTCGGCGGACGCGTCCCGGTGGACCCCGACGTGCGTGCCGTCGTCGACCGGCAGGCGGCCGTCCTCGAAGACCTGGGCTGCACGGTCGCCGAGGACTGCCCCGATCTGGACGGCGCCGACGACGTGTTCCTGACGCTGCGCGCCCACACCTTCCAGCACGCCTTCGGCCGCTACCTCGCGGCCTCCCGCGACGCCCTCAAGCCCAGCCTCGTACGGAACATCGAGCAGGGGCAGAAGCTCAGCGGCGCCGACCTCTCCCGCGCCCGCGCCGAGCACACCCGCCTCCACCTCGCCGCCGTCGCCTTCTTCGAGCGCTACGACGTACTCATCGCCCCGGTCAGCCAAGTCGCGCCCTTCGACGTCGAGTCGGAGTACCCGACGCTCGTCGACGGACAGCAGCAGCACACCTACCTGGACTGGATGCGCTCCGCGTACCTCCTCTCCGTCCTGGGCGCACCCGCACTCTCCGTCCCCGCCGGCTTCACCGCGGCCGGACTCCCCGTGGGCCTGCAGATCGTGGGCCCGCCGCGCGCCGAGCGCACCGTCCTCGAAGTCGGCGCCGCCCACGAGGCGGCCACCGGCCACGGACGGCGCGCCCCCGACCTGCCCTAGACCGCACGTATCCGCGACCTCACCGCCTCGGCCTGCACTCCGGGCGCTCAACTCCCCTCAGCTGGAGCCCTGATGAGATCACCGCACGCGCTCTGGGCCGCCGTGCCCGTCCTGGCCTTCCTCAGCACACCGTTCCTGCCGTTCGTCGACGGGGCGCACCTGTGGCTCGGCATCCCGTCCGTCCTGTGCTGGTGCCTGATCTGGACCGCGGGCACGACGGCCGCGCTCGTCCTGGCCGACCGCCTCACCGGCCCTCGCGATGACGAAGAGGACGGGGTGACCGCGTGAACAGCACCATGGTCATCACGGTCCTCGGCATCGTCGCCATCGCCGTGGTCGGGGTCAGCGGACGCCGGCCCCCGAGCGGCGAACTGGGGGAGTGGACCGTCGGCCAGCGCCGCTTCTCCACCTTCACCACCTGGTTCCTGCAAGCGGGCGAGGCGTTCACCACGTTCAGCTTCCTCGGCCTCGCGGGCATCGCGTTCGGCGGCGGCGTCGCCGCGTCCTTCGCCCTGTGCTACCTCTCCATCAGCCTCGTCCTCCAGTACTTCACCTCACCCCGGATGCGCCAACTCGGCCTGCAGGGCGGCTATCTGACCCAGGCGGACTTCTTCGTCGACCGCTACCGCAGCCCCCTGCTCGGGAAGGTCGTCGCCGTCGTCGGCGCGGTGTTCCTGCTGCCCTACCTCCAGCTCCAGATCACCGGCCTCGGTCTCATCGTGCAGCTCGCCACCGGCAGCCGTGCCGGCGGCAACTGGAGCATGGTCCTCGCCACCGTGCTCACCGTCGGCTTCGTCCTGTGGTCCGGCATCCGCGGCATCGCCCGCGTCGCCTACCTCAAGGACGCGCTGATGATCGCCGGGCTCGTGGTGCTCGTCGTGGCCGTCGCGGTCTCGGTCGACGGCGGCATCGGCGGCCTCTTCACGACGATCCGGGACACTCATCCCCAGCTCCTGACCCTCCATCAGGGCGACTACGACGGAACGTTCTTCGTCACCGCGGTCATCATCTCCAGCATCGGCGGCGGCCTCGGCACCATGGCCCACCTGTGGCCGCCCGTCCTCGCCGCCCGCAGCGGACGTGCCCTGCGCTCCAACGCGATCTGGCTCCCGCTCTACCAACTCGCCCTCGGCATCCCGATCATCGTCGGCTTCGCGGGCGTCCTCCTCGTCCCGAAGGACGCGGCACCGAACTCCGTCGCCCTCACCCTCGCCGGACAGACCCTGCCCGGCTGGCTCGTCGGACTGGTCGCCGTCGCGGCCGCCTCCGCCGCGATGGTGCCGTCCGCGGCGATCGTCGTGGGCATCTCCAGTCTGCTCTCGCGCAACCTGTTCAGCGTCCGCGACCCCCGCACGCAACTGCGCACCAACCACGTGTGCGTCATCGCCGCGGCCACCCTCGCCCTCGTCCTCGGCCTGGCCCGCCCCGGCCTCCTCTCCGACCTGCTCCTGCTCACCTACGGCGGCCTCACCCAGCTCGCCCCGGCGATCGTGATGGGCCTGGCGCGGACGGTACGACTGCACTGGGTGCCCGCCCTGCTGGGCATCGTGACCGGCGTCGCCGTACTGACCTGGCTGACGTTCGGCGGCGTGGACGTCGGCACGGTGGACACGGGCCTGATCGCCCTCGCGGTCAACCTGGCCGTCACGGCAGGGGCGCAGCTCGCGGTGCGGCGCCCCCGGCCGGAACCGGCCGCCGCCGCCCTGGACCCGGTGGGCTGAGAGCCCGGGCGGCGCGGCGCGGAGTGCTATCGCACGGTCAACTCACCGACGGGCCGCGCCTTTTCACCGGTCTGCGTCACCCGCACGTACCGCGCCGTCCCGCCCGCGGCGAACGGCACCCAGCGCCGGCCGTCCCCCGACATCCGGACCCGGTACGACCGCGTACCCGTCACCGTCACCCGGGACAGGGTCCGCCCCGCCCCCAGGTCCACCGTCAGCGAGGCGCCGGGGCGCGCGGGCAGCCAGGTCGTCGCCGGGTTGCCGTCGACCGCCGCGCCCGCGTACTGGCCGGGGTCCTCGGACGTCGCCGACGCCGGGCGGCAGCGCGCCAGATCCGCCGTGGGGACGAGGTCGGGGCGCCGGGTCGGCAGGGTGAGACCGGTGGCGGTCACCCGCTTGCGGCCGGCCGGCGTGTCCACCGTGAACGGCTCGCCCGACGTGAGCCGCACCGTCGTCCGCTCCGCCCCGATCGCCACGTCGTACGACCGTCCCCGCCACCGGAGCCCCGTGACCTTCACCCCCGTCGAGAGCTGCGGCGGCAGCATCGGATCCAGGTGCACGGCGTCGTCGTCCCGCAGCCTGAGCCCCGTCAGGCCGTGCGTGAACACCTGCAGGAAACCGCCCTTGCCGGTGAGGAAGTCCTGCGCCGGTGAACCCGCGAGCGCGTCCCCCGCACCCGCCTTCGCGCCGCGCGACTCCGAGAACGTACCGAACGGCCCCCGGAAGAACGGCCGCGACGCCCGCTCCAGGAAGGTGTACGTCGAACATCCCGGCTCACCGATCGCCGCCGCCGCGACCGCGTGCACCGAGTCCGTCATCGCCGGGCCGTCGCGGTCGGTGTGCGCCGCGTAGTAGTCGAGCGTCGCCGCCGCCGCGCCCTTCGGCATCGGCCGCCAGTCCAGCGGATACAGCAGCAGCACGGCGTCGGCCTGCTTGATGTCGGAAGCGCCGCCGCCGATGTCGTACCCCGCGTACTGGAGGAACACCTTGCGCCGCGCGTCGTACGGAATCCGCAGCCGGCCGGCGATCCGCGTCCACTCCGGCGACGGCTCCGCACCGACGAGCCGCGCCGCCCGCGCCGCCGACCGCAGCGACATCGCGGCGACGGCGTTCGTGTAGACCCCGTCGTCGACACCGTTGCTGTACTCGTCCGGCCCCGCCACGTCCTTGATCGAGTACGAGTACCGGCCGGCCCCGTCGTCGTTCTTCGTCACCCGCGAAGTCCAGTACTCCGCAAGGCCCTTGAGCAGCGGCCAGCCCTTCGCGCGCAGCCACGCGCGGTCCCCGGTCGCCTGGTAGTACTGCCAGGCCGCCAGTGCGATGTCTCCCTGGAGATGGTTCTGGATGACACAGTGCGGCGGGTACCAGCTCTGGCACTCCTTCCAGAGCGATCCCGAACGCGCACTCGTCCAGGGGTACATGAGGCCGCCGACGGACGTCTTGCGCGCGTTGTCCGCCGCGGCGGCGCGGGTGCGGTGGCGGTACTCCAGTACAGGCCGGGCGAGTTGTGGCCGCGTGGCGAGCAGCGAAGGGAACATCCAGGTCTCGGCGTCCCAGAACACCATCCCCGCGTAGCCGTCGCTGCTCAGGCCGGTGGGCGGGATGCTGTCACGCGCGCCGGGCCGGACGGAGGCCAGCAGGCCGTACTGGGCCGCGCGCACCTGTCTCTGCAGCGCGGGGCGCCCGGGGACCTCGATGTCCGACGCCCACAACTTCTGCCAGGCGTCCGTGTGTTCACCCATGAGCGCGTCCCAGCCCGCGGCCGCCGCGCGCTGGGAGGCCGTGACCGCGTCGGCGCGGGGCGAGCGGGAGGTGCGGGCCGTGTCGACGCCGACGTACTTGACGACGTCGTAGCGGGTACCCCTGCTCACGCCGAAGTCCGCGCTCTGGCGTGAGCTCAGGCCGTCCGTGCGGGCCGCCGGGCGGGTGCGGCCCGGCGCGCGCAGCGTGGACGCCACCGCGCCCTCCGTCCCCGTCCCGTCCGTACGGAACCCGACCGCCGTCGTGCGCTTGCCCGCCGGGCCCGCGCCGGTCGCCGTGACGCGGCGGGCGCCGCGGCCGTCGATGCGATCGGTGACGCCGACCCTGCCGCTCCAGCGCGGCGTCAGGCGCAGCCGGACCGCGCCCACGTGCGGGCGCGCCCGGTCCGCGAGCACCTCGAACGTCAGATCCGTACGGCGGCCGTCCTGGTGCACCCACGTGAGGGACGTCCGCACGATGCCGCAGCGCAGATCGAGACTCTGCCGGTAGCCCGTGGTGCGGCTGCCGGGCCCGTACGTCTCGCCGTTCGCCGTCACGTCGAGGCCCGTCCAGGTGGGGAGGGCGGCGAGGGCCTGGCGGTGGGCGGTGTTGGCGGGGCCGCGGGCGTAGAGGCCGGACACGAAGGCGCCGTCGTACGGGTGCGTGTACAACGGCCAACCGGTCTTGGCGTCGGGGCCGCCCGGGGCGGCGTATCCCGTGCCGGTGGGCGGGACGCGGAGGCCGAGGTATCCGTTGCCGGCGTAGGCGTGGAACGGGTCGTCGGGTGGGGGCGGGGTGCGGGCGGAGAGGGTCCAGGCGGGGGTGTCGCAGGGTGGGGTCCGGCTTGTGTCCGGCGCGGCCCGGGCGGTGGTGGCGGGGAGGAGGGAGGTGGTGAGGGCGGTGGCGAGGGCGAGGGCGCTGAGGAGGCGGCTTGTGGCGGTGGCGGTGGTCACGGGTCGAGGGTGCGGGGTGGGGGCGGGACGGTGTGGCATGCGCGCCGGGGGTGTAGGCGGGGCGGGCGAATTCTGGTGCCGGGTGGGGTTACGCATGGAAGGGAGGGTGGCCGATTGGGGCCGCCGTGGCGGCTTTCCCTCGTCTCCGACAGGTGCCGGGTCGGGTGCGGGGCCGCCCTGGGCATGTCCGTGCTCGCCATCTTGATGGCCCCGCCGACTGCTTCGGCCGCCCTCACCGCGTGCACTGTGCTGCGCGCGCACATACCCAGACCGGCCCCTCCCGTCTCGTACGCGAGTGATCGCCGGTGGATCCGACCCGCGCCCCTGATCGAGCTCCTCCGGCGATCGAAGCGCGTCAGGTGGACGGAGCGGGGGCTGCCAGGCCCGTTTTGAGGCCCGCGCCGCAGAGGGGGACCACGGCGGTACGGCCGTTCAGGATGGCCGAGAGGGAGCCTCCGTCGCGGGTCGCGGCCCAGCAGGCGACGCCGGTCGACTCGACGTACAGGCCGCGCGAGGCGAGGTCGAGCTGTGCGTGCCTGATCTGATCCTCCGTCACCGTATGGAAGGCGCCGCCGGATTCGCGTACTGCCCGAAGGATCTGGCGGGCGCGGGGCGGGCGGGGGATCGCGATGCCCTCCGCGAAGGTGGGGGCCATGGGGGTCACGCCCACCAGGTCGTCCGCTCCCGCCTGCCAGGCCTCGGCCAACGGTGCGACCGCCGCGGCCTGTACGGCGTGCAGCGCGGGCCGCCGGTCGATCAGGCCCGCGGTGTGCAGCTCGGCGATGGCGAGGGCGGCGCCGAGGAGAAGGGTGCCGTTGCCGACGGGTACGACGAGCGCGTCGGGAAGGCGGCCACCGAGGTCCTCCCAGAGCTCATGGACGTAGGTCTTCGTGCCGTGCAGGAAGTAGGGGTTGTGGACGTGGCTCGCGTAGAAGACGCCGCCGTCGTCGGCCGCCGTACGGGCCGCCTGCGCCGTGGCCTCGCGATCCCCTGGCACCACTTCGAGCCGGGCGCCGTGCGCCCCGATCTGCTCCAGCTTCTTGGGGGACGTGCCCGAGGGAACGTAGACGGTGCACGGCAGTTGGGCGCGGGCGCAGTACGCGGCGACGGCCGTCCCGGCGTTGCCGCTGCTATCGGCGATGACGCGTTCGGGCCGTAGCCGGGCGGCCAGGGCGGCGAGCATGACGGCCCCGCGGTCCTTGAAGGACAGCGTAGGCATGAGGAAGTCCAGCTTGGCCGAGACGTTGTCGGTGAGCCGGACGACCGGTGTGCGGCCCTCGCCGAGCGTGCAGTCGGGTGTGGGGAGGGGCAGGCACTCGGCGTAACGCCACAGCGAACTCACCCGCCCGGCGAGGGACTTGAGCGGTGCTGGAGTGGGCGCGTAGTCGAGGTCGAGCGGTCCTCGGCAGGCCGGACAGCACCAGTCGAGCGACCCGGCGGGCACACGGGTCCCGTCGAGGGGGCAATAGCAGTCGGGAAGGGCGGTCATGGGAGCACCCTAGGCAAATCGACGTAGGAGAAGGACGCGCACGAGGGGGAGTGTTCGGTGTCCGGGCGGTCGTCGGCAACGCCTCCCCGGCGATCACTCGCGTACGAGACGGGAGGGGCCGGTCTGGGGATGTGCGCGCGCAGCGCAGTGCACGCGGTGAGGGCGGCCGAAGCAGTCGGCGGGGCCATCAAGATGGCGAGCACGGACATGCCCAGGGCGGCCCCGCACCCACCCATACACCTGTCGGAGGCGACGGAAAGCCGCCACGACGGCCCCGGACGGCCACCCTCCCTTCCACGCGTAACCCCGTCCCACCCCAACCGCACGCACACTCGATCCAGGAGTCGATGTGTGAAACATGCACTACCTGGAGAAAGTCGCTGGGTAAAGCCCTCAGAGCCTGCTTGTCATCACTTCGAGTGATTCCTTGGCCTTTGCTTGCACGGCTCAACCCACGGTTGCCAGGCTGTTGCTGTCTGTCAATCTGATGGGATCTGAGGGGAACAACCAGTGACATTCGGTGAGCAGCCGGCGTACCTGCGCGTCGCGGGAGATCTGCGCAGGAAGATCGTCAATGGTTCGCTGCCGCCGCACACACGTCTTCCCTCACAGGCCAGGATCCGCGAGGAGTACGGGGTCTCGGACACGGTCGCCCTGGAGGCCCGCAAGGTTCTCATGGCCGAGGGGCTCGTCGAGGGGCGGTCCGGGTCCGGGACGTATGTGCGCGAGCGACCCGTGCCGCGCCGCGTGGCCCGCTCCGGTTACCGGTCGGGTGGTGGCTCCACGCCGTTCCGGCAGGAGCAGGCCGACCCGGCGGCGCGCGGGACGTGGGAATCGCGCAGCGAGCAGGGCGAGGCGGACAGCGGGGTCGCCGAGCGCCTCGGCATCCGCGCGGGCGACCGCGTGATGTGTACGAGGTACGTGTACCGGGACGCGGGCGAGGCGGTCATGCTGGCCACGTCGTGGGAGCCGCTGGCCGTCACCGGCCGCACCCCGGTGATGCTCCCCGAGGAGGGCCCGCTGGGCGGCTGCGGCGTCGTCGACCGCATGGCGGCGATCGACGTGATCGTGGACAACGTGACGGAGGAAGTGGCCGCCCGCCCCGGCCTGGCCGAGGAGTTGAGCGCGCTCGGCGGGGTGCCGGGGCATGTGGTGCTCGTGATCCACCGGACGTTCTTCGCCTCGGGCCGACCGGTGGAGACGGCCGACGTCGTGGTCCCGGCCGACCGGTACCGCATCGCATACCACCTGCCGGTGAAATGACCCGGGCGAGGCCCGCAGAGGCCCGGAAGATCCCGGGAAGTGACCGATACCCGGGGCGGCCCGTCCGGACCATGTGATCGCGAGTTAACCCGGGCCGAGCCGACGTAACCGGCGGGCAATCCCGCGCGGCACCGCATTGTCATGCACGCCTCCTACCTTCCTTCTGCGTACCGGCCGTACCGGTATACCGCTGACGGATGGACGAACGGGAAGCCGACGATGACCGAGACCGCCCTGCCCACCGCCGATCCGGCGGCCCCCGAACCGCCCGACGGGGGCACGCCCAAGCGCAGTTACGCCAAGCTGGCGGCCGACGAGTCCCGCGAGGACTTCTCGCTGCGCTACGCCCCGCACTCCTACCGGCGCTGGTCGCCGACGATGGTCGCGTCCACGGCGCTCGGCGGCATCGCCTACCTCGCGGACTTCGCGATCGGGGCGTCGATCGTGTTCACGTACGGATTCACCAGCGGTCTCGCCTCGATCCTGTGCGCGGCGACGATCATCTTCCTGACCGGCATCCCGATCGCCCGGGCCTGCGCCAAATACGGCCTGGACATGGACCTCATCACGCGCGGCGCCGGCTTCGGCTACTTCGGGTCGACGTTGACCTCGCTGATCTACGCCTCGTTCACGTTCATCTTCTTCGCGCTCGAAGGCTCGATCATGGCGCAGGCGATGCACGAGGTCGTCGGACTCCCGCTGCCCATCGGATATCTGATGACGACGCTCATCGTCATCCCGATCGTGTTCCGCGGGATGGGCGCGCTGGCCAAGGTGCAGGCGTGGACGCAGCCCATCTGGCTGATCGGGCTGGTGCTGCCGTTCGTGATCCTGCTGTTCCACTCGCCGGGCTCGTTCGGGGAGTTCACGCACTTCGGCGGCACCGAGGGGGCCGGCAGCGGCTTCTCCTGGCTCGGCTTCGGGCTGGGGACCGGCGTAGCGCTGTCCCTCATCGCGCAGATCGGCGAGCAGGCCGACTACCTCCGCTTCATGCCGGCCAAGACGGACGCGAACAGGAAGCGATGGAATCTGGCCGTTCTCGCCGCGGGTCCCGGCTGGGTGATCATCGGTGCCGCGAAGCAGATCGGCGGCGCGCTGCTCGCCTTCGTGGCGCTGGAGGCCGTCGGCAAGACGCACGCGCTGGAGCCCATCGCCCCGCAGGTCGAGGCGCTCAAGCCGTGGCTGGGCTCGGTGGCGCTGCCGATCGCCGCGCTGTTCGTCGTCGTGTCACAGATCAAGATCAACGTCACGAACGCCTACAGCGGCTCGCTGTCCTGGTCGAACTTCTTCTCCCGCGTGACCCACCGTCACCCGGGCCGGGTCTGGTACATCTTCCTCAACCTCGCCATCGCGCTGACGCTGATGGAGATGAACATGTTCGCCGCGCTCAACAAGCTGCTCGGCTTCTACTCGAACGTGGGCATCGCCTGGATCGCGGCCGTCGCCGCCGACCTCGTCATCAACAAGCGGGTGGGCTGGAGCCCCAAGTACATCGAGTTCAAGCGCGCGTACCTGTACGCCGTGAACCCCGCGGGCTTCGGCTCGATGGTGATCGCGTCGGTCGTCTCCATCATGGCGTTCTTCGGCCTCTTCGGTGAGTACGCGGAAGCCTTCTCGACCTTCATCGCGGCCGGCCTCGCGCTGATCCTGTGCCCGCTGATCGCCTGGGCGACGAAGGGCAAGTACTACCTGGCCCGCCCGAATCCGGTGAACGGTCCGGACGTGGATGTCGAGGACATCACCGCGACGCATCTGTGCAGCGTCTGCGAGACGGCGTACGAACTCCCGGACATCGCCGACTGCCCCGTGCAGTCCGGACCGATCTGTTCGCTGTGCTGCTCCCTGGATGCGGAGTGTGGCGACGCCTGCACGAAGCGGCCGTCGGGCGAGCCGGTTCTGATGCCGATACCGACGGTGCGCACGAGCTGAAACGGCACCACTGGGGGACAGGGGGCGCATCTATGCAGATGCGCCCCCTCGGCGTGGTCGCGAAGCGTCGCCGCGGTGGCTTGTTGCGTATCTCTTTGTGCCAATGCGTATCCGCTCCGTAAAGGTCAGGCGTACGCTCGGGCATATGCGGATTGCGGTTTCCTCAGAATCCTTAGGGGGCGGGGCGCGATGCGAGCCGGAGTCGGGGAGTGGAGGGGCGCGATGACGGACAGCACGACCACACTTCCGTGGCTTGTCATACGTCAGGACGACAACGGCAACCGCTACCGCGTCGGGCGGTACGCGACGAGGGCCGAGGCCCAGCGCATCGCCGACAGCCTCGACGACCGCGGCCACAAGCAGCTCTACTGGGTCGAGCGCCTCGCCCAGACCGCGGGCCCGGGACAGAACGGAACGGTGCGCTGACGGAGCCGTAGGCTCCGGCACATGTCTTCCGCACCCTCAGCAGAACCGATCGTGGTGGTCGCCGCCGCCCTGTACGACGACGCGGGCCGCCTGCTCGCCGCGCGACGGAGTGCGCCCCCCGAGCTCGCGGGCCGCTGGGAACTGCCCGGTGGCAAGGTGGAGCCGGGCGAGACCCCCGAGGACGCCCTGGTCCGCGAGCTGGACGAGGAGCTCGGCGTGGCGGCCGAGCCGGTCGACCGGGTGCCGGGCGAGTGGCCCCTGAAACCCGGCTATGTGCTGCACGTATGGCGCACCCGCCTGCTCTCCGGAACCCCGGCCGCGCTCCAGGACCACGACGAGCTGCGCTGGCTGTCGACCGGCGAGATCTGGTCGGTCGACTGGCTGGATCAGGACGTCGGCGCGGTGCGGGAGGTGCTCGACGGGACGCTGCGGGACGCCGGCGGGCCGCCGTCCCGCCACGGCGCACAGGCGTGATCCGGGCCGACCGGAAGAGCCGCGCGTACGCCGTCCGTACCACCGCGCCCCCATGGAGGCGATAGCACGCGGCCACGTCAGGGTATATCCCGATTAACACTCTGAAACCGGACAGATCTCTCGCGGGCCAGGGAAGTGATCGGCGTGCTCCACACCGACGGCGACTGCGCCGAGTGGGCCTTCCCCGCCGACCCGACGGCGGTCCGCAGGGCCCGCTGGGCGGTCCGGACGCAGCTCGGCGACTGGGGCCTCGACGAACTCGGAGACGTCACCGCACTGCTGGTCAGCGAGCTGGTCACCAATTCACTGCGGTACGCGTCGGGCCCCATCGGGGTCCGCCTGTGCCGCTCGCCCGGACCCGGCGGCGCTCGCGGCGCCCTCCTCGTGGAGGTCTCCGACCCGCTGCCCGACCCGCCCCGGGCCCGCGCCGCCGACCCCGACGACGAGGGCGGCCGGGGTCTGCAACTGGTCGCGGGTGCCTCGCGGCGCTGGGGCACGCGGCCGGGGGACGCGCGGACGGGCGGCAAAACCGTGTGGTTCGAGCTGGCCCTGCCTGGTTAGACGAGAGGTCAGAGCAGCAGGTGTGGGACGCCGTGTGTGGGTGCACCCGCACCCTGGGTACGGAAAGAGTCGGTCCTGACGGGCCAAAAAACGTCGGGAGCGTGGTGTGATCGTGAACACCGTGTTGTGCGGCTCCGTAGTGCTGGATACTGCGGGCAGCCGCCCCGGTGACCGGTGCCGGACGTGGTGAGCTGGAGGGGACGGTTCGCGTGAGCGAGATACCAGCGAAGGCCAAGGTGTCCGAGGGTCCCTCGGACACGGCGTCGACGCGGGATGCGGACCGGACGCCGCAAGACGGGATCGGGCCGAGTGCGGCCGATACCTGGCAGTCGAGCCCGCCGGGTTCGATCTACGACTACATCAAGGTCGCCTCCTTCTCCCTGGGGCCCGACGGACTGATCGACCAGTGGAGCCGACGGGCCGCGCGCCTCTTCGGCGTCGCGCCGGAGGACGCCGTCGGCAAGGACCCCATCGAGGCGTTCGTCCCCGCCGATCTGCGCGAGCGCGGTCACCGCAAGATGGCGGAGATCCTCGACGGCCGCGAGTGGACGGGCGTCGTCCCGTTCCGGATGCCGCCCGAGGACGGCGCGGACGCGTCGGCGGACCGGCCCACCGGCCGCGCCGAGGTCTACGTGATGCCGACGACCACCGATTCCGGCGAGCACGCCGCGGTCTGCATCGTCGTGGACGTACGGACCCTGCGGCGCATCGAGACGGACCTCGCCTCCTCGCAGGCGATTTTCGGTCAATCTCCGTTCGGCTTCCTGCTGTTCGGCACCGACCTCAAGGTGCAGCGGGCCAACCGCACCTTCACCGCGGTCTTCGGCGGCCAGGTCGACGACCACCGCGGCCGCACCGTCCACGACTACCTGCCGCGCCACGAGGCCGACCGCGTGCAGGGCGCACTGCGCCGGGTCCTGGAGACCGGCGACGCCGTCACCGACATGCAGCTGGTGGGGACCGCCCCGGACTCGTCCGAGCGGCGCCACTGGTCCATCAACCTCTACCGCGTGCACAGCGGTTCGGGCCGCCCCATCGGCGTGGCCGGGCTCTCCACCGACGTCACCCGGCGCCACGCCGCCGCCCGTGAGGCCGCGCACGCCCGCCGCAACCTCGCGCTCCTGAACGAGGCCGGCGCGCGCATCGGCAACTCCCTGGACCTGGAGACGACCGCCCGCGAACTCCTCGACGTCGTCGTCCCCGGCTTCTGCGACCTGGCCTCCGTCGACCTGTACCAGGGCCTCCTCGCCGGCGACGAGGCCCCGCCGGGACTCGCCGACGGCAGCGCCGAGCTGCGCCGGGTCGCCGCCGCGAGCGCCGTCGCGGACGTGCCGTTCCTCGACCTGGGCGGCGAAGCGCCCGTCAGCGTAGGGGCGGTGCACCGCTTCGCGTTCAACTCGGCCTGCGCCGACGCCCTGCGCACCGCGCGCCCCCAGCTCCTGCCCGCCGAGCCGGGCGACCTCGTACAGTCCACGCTCGCCGTGCCGATGGTCGCGCACGACACGGTCGTCGGGCTCGTGCAGTTCTCCCGTACGAAGGGCAGCGAGCCGTTCAACGAGCGGGACCGGGCGCTCGCCGTGGAGCTGGCCGCGCGCGCCGCGGTCTGTATCGACAACGCGCGCCTGTACCGCCGCGAGCACGAGCGCGCGCTGATCCTGCAGCGCTCGCTCCTGCCGCCCGACAACCCCGAGGCGTCCGGCCTCGACATCGCCTGCCGCTATCTGCCCGGCAACGCGGCGACCGAGGTAGGCGGCGACTGGTTCGACGTCATCGAACTCCCCGGGCACCGGACCGCGCTGGTCGTCGGCGACGTCATGGGGCGCGGTCTGCGCGCCGCCGTCGCCATGGGCGAACTGCGCACGGCGGTACGGACCCTGGCGCTGCTCGACCTCGAACCGGCCGAAGTGCTCAGCGCGCTCGACGAGATCGCGCGCGGGCTCGGCACGCCCGGCGGCGTCCAGCAGGCGACGCGCGCGGCCCGCAGCAAGCCGTCCGACGCCGACCTCTCCGAGGTCTACCTCGCCACCTGCGTCTACGCGGTCTACGACGCCGTCACCCGGCGCTGCACCTTCGCCAACGCGGGGCATCTGCCGCCCGTCCTCGTCGAGCCGGGCGAGGGCGCTCTCATGCTCGACGTGCCGCCCGGGATGCCGCTCGGTGTGGGCGGCGAACCGTTCGAGGAGGTGGAGGTCGAACTGCCGGAGGGCTCGCTGCTCGCCCTTTACACGGACGGCCTCGTCGAGTCCCGGGACCACCCCCTGGACGAGGGGCTCTCCGCGTTCCGCGCGGCACTCGACGACCCGTCACCGGCGCTGGAGGACGTGTGCGACCACGTCCTCACCACCCTGGACACGCACCACGGCGAGGACGACATCGCCCTGCTCATGGCCCGGATCCAGGGGCTGCCGAGCGGGCACGTCGGCGACTGGACGCTGCCGCGCGAGCCGAAGTCCGTCGGGCGGGCCCGCGAGTTCACGCGGGCGCAGCTGACCGCCTGGGAGCTCGAACCCCTGGTGGACACCACCGAGTTGCTCGTCAGCGAGCTGGTCACCAACGCCCTGCGTTACGGAGAGGGCGACATCAGGCTCCGGCTGCTGCTCGACCGCACGCTGGTCTGCGAGGTGTGGGACGCGGGCCTCGTGCAGCCGCGGCGCCGCCGCGCCCGGGACACCGACGAGGGCGGCCGCGGCCTCCAGCTCGTCGGTCTGCTCAGCGCCGCCTGGGGCTCGCGCCGCACACCGCGCGGCAAGACCGTGTGGTTCGAACTCCCGCTGCCGGACGGCGGGTCGGCCCTCGTGGACCCCACGGAGGCGCTGCTCAGCCTGTTCTAGGAGGGGCTCTGGGACCCTGCCTTCAACGAGGCGAGCCGTGCCTCGATCTCGGCCGCGTCGCCGAGCGAGTCCAGCTGCTCGAACTGCGCGTCCAGTGAGGACTCGGCGAGCTCCTGCTTGCCGAGCGCCTTGGCCTCCTCGCGGCGCACCTTCTCCTCGAAGCGGTTCAGCTCGCTGGTGGGGTCCAGCACGTTGATGTTCTTCGCGGCGTCCATCATCTGGTTCTGCGCCTGCGCGGTCTTCGCGCGGGCCACCAACTGGTCGCGCTTCGACTGGAGGTCCGTCAGCTTGGCCTTCATCTGGTCCAGGCCCGACTTCAGCTTGTCGACCACCTCGGTCTGCGCGGCGATCGTCGGCTCGGCGCTCTTGGCCTCCTTCTCGGACTGCAGCTGCCGCCCGAGCGCGACCTTCGCGAGGTTGTCGAACGTGTCGGCCTCCGCCGCGGTCCCGGCGGCCCGCAGCTCGTCCGCCTTCTTGCTGGCGGCGAGCGCCTTGGTGCCCCACTCGGCGGCCGCGTCCACGTCCTCCTTGTGGTCCTGCTCCAGCATCCGCAGATTGCCGATGGTGGCCGACACGGCGTCCTCGGCCTCCCGGATGTTGTTCGTGTAATCGCGGATCAGCTGGTCGAGCATCTTCTGGGGATCCTCGGCGCTGTCGAGCAGCGCGTTGATGTTCGCCTTCGCGAGCGTCGCCACCCGGCTGAAGATTGTCTGCTTCGTCATGGTCAAGTCCCTTGGAGCGTAGGCTCGTCGTGGTGGTCGAGGTGGGCGAATGCTGGTCAGAAACGTCCGCCGCCGCCTCTGCGGCCGCGGGTCCCCCCTCCGCCGAAGCTGCCGGGCCCGCCGCCCCCGCCGCCGAACCCGCCGCGTCCGCCGCCGCCCATGCCACGACTCGCGCCGCCCAGGATCTGGCCGAGGATGATCCCGCCGAGCACGGCGCCACCGGTGCCGCCCCCGCCCCGGCCGCCGCCTCCGTAAGGGTTGCCGTACGAGCGCACGTCCCGCTCGGCGAGCGACTGCGCCTGCCGGGCCAGCGCGTCGGCCTGCTGCGCCTCCGCGAGCGCCGCCGACGCGTCGCTCTCCTCGGCGCCCTGCGCGTTCGCCAGATGCCGCTGGGCCTCCGCGAGCCGGGTGCGGGCCTCGCTGCCGACGGCGCCGCGGTGCGTCGTGATGAAGTCGGCCGCCGCGCCGGTGCTGCTGCGCGCCGCGAGCAGGGCCTGCCCGAGGAGCGAGCGGGCACGCGCGGTGCCCGCCTCGCGCTCCCGCGCCGCCGCGAGCGCCTCGTCGAGCGCCGCGTCCGCCTCCTCCACCCGGCGCAGTGCGTCGATCGGGTCGTACGAGCCCGCGGCCAGCTCCCTGCGGACGTCGCCGACGACGGACTCGGCGCGGGCGATGCGGCCGCGCAGATCGGCCGTCGACACGCCCTGCGTGGTCCCTTCGAGCAGGCCGCGCGCGTCCGCGAGATCCGCCTCGGACTCGGTGAGCGCGGCGGGCAGCTTCTCCTGCGCCTCGGCGAGTTCGCCGGCCAGCCGCTCGATCGCGGTGACGAACGTGCCGGCCTGGTCGACGGCGCCCTCGGCCGCCCGCAGGAAGACGGCGGCCTTGCCGTTGTCGCCCGCGTCGACGGACTGGCGGGCCTGGTTGAGGTTGGTCGTGGCGAACACGAGCCGGTCCTTGGCCTGTTCGAGGTGACCGGCGACGGGCAGCAGCGCGGCGGGCGCGTACCGCGCGCCGAGCGCGGTCAGGGTCTCCTGCGCGCGGCCGGTGTGCGCCGTGAGCTCGCGGAAGGCCCGCTCGGCGTTGGCCAGCGCCTCGGGCGCCGTCTGCTCCAGGGAGCGCAGCCGGTCGAAGTCCTCGGACTCCTTGTCGAGCCGCCGTCCCGCCTCGGTGCAGCGGCTGATGATCTCGTCGAGCATCCGCCGTTTCGTCGCGTCGTCCTCGGGGAACGCGTCGTCGAGCTGCTGGCGCAGCTTGAACGCCGCCGTCAGCTCCGACTGCGCATAGCCGAGCGCCTCCTGGAACGGCTTCACCGCCTCCTCCCCGAACTGGGCGGTGGCGAAGCCGAGTTCCTCGGTACTGGTGCGCACCGAGTCGTCGGTCTCCACCAGCAGGTGCCGGGCCTGCTGGTCGAGCTCGGGCAGCGGTGTGGCCTGCGGCTTGCCCCAGCCCTGGGTGCCCGCCGCGCCCCCGCCCGGCGTGGTGCGGCCGTTCATCCGCTTCTTGCGCCGGGTGTACGAGTACGCGGCCAGGGCCCCCGCGCCGCCGACGGCGATGACGGGGAGCACCAGGTCCCCGGTGCCGGTCCCGCCGCTGTCGCCGCTCGCGCCCGGGTCGGCGGCGCCCGGCGTGATCGTCGGGGTGGGCACGGGCCGGCCCGCGACGACGGCCCCGATCCCGTCCGCGGCACCGATCGCGGCGCCGGCCCAGTCGTTCTTGCGCAGGGCCGGCTCGACGGCGGTCCCCGCGATCTCCTGGATCTGGGCGTCGGTCAGCCGGGAGTCCTGGTCCACGGAGAGCGCGTACTGCCGGTCGTGGGTCGCCACGGCGAGCAGCACGTCGTTGAGGCCGAGGCCGTTCTTGTCGGCGGTGGCGTCGGCCCAGTCCTGCGCGGAGCGGCCGGAGAAGTCGCGTACGTAGGTGACGAAGAGCTGGATGCCGCGCTCGTCGTCGAGGTCGCCGAGCGCGGAGGCGACGACGTCCTCCCGGTCCCCGAGGGCGTCCACCTTGTCGGTGATCTGGCCGGTGCGGGAGAGGGTGACCGGGTCGTCGGCGCGGGCGGAGGCGGCGGGCAGCAGCAGCCAGAGCAGTGCGAGCAGCGCGGCCGCGGCTGTCCGCACGGCTATCGGGGCCGGGCGTGGGCGACTCTCGGACGGGGGCACATTTCGGAGGTTATGTCCGTATGGAGGGTGTCGCGACCGGGGCGCCCCCACAGCGCCCACGGCCGCGGCACCCGGTCTGCGGCGGCCCGGGCCCTCCGGGCCGGCCCCGCTCTCGCGGGCCCGCGGGGTCAGGGGCCGCGGGCCCGCGAACGGGCCGGGTCCGCGGGGTCAGGGTCCGCGGTCCCGTACGTCTCGGAGCGGCCGGCGGGGGGTGCGCCGCTCCGGACGGTCATGGGGCGGGTGCCGGCGTCTGCTGCGCGGGCACCCACCGGCAGGGAGGGGGGTCAGCCGCGCGGCAGGACCCGCTCGCGCCCCAGGCCGCCGAGCCAGACGGCGGCGGGCTTCGCGGTGCGCTCGAAGGTGCCGGGGGCGACGGAGATCAGGCCGAAGGTCGCCTTGTAGGTGCCCCACTCGTAGTTGTCGAGCGCGCTCCAGGCCAGGTAGCCCCGGACGTCGATGCCGTCCTCCATGCAGGCGGCGACGGCGTCGAGCGCGCCCGCGTAGTAGTCGATACGGCGGTCCTCGTCACCGGTGGCGATCCCGTTCTCGGTGACGATCAGCGGCACGCCGGGACCTACCAGCGCGGCGGTGTGCCGGATCGCGTGGCCGACGGCGGCCGGGTAGTACTCCCACTGCGTCAGGGTCCGCTCCGCGTCGTCCGGCGCCGGGACGGGACCCTGCGCACCGATCTTCGTCCGGGTGTAGGACTGTACGCCGATCCAGTCGTCGCCGCGCGCGGCCTCGATGAAGACGTCCTCGCGCGGGGCCCGGTAGGCGGCGGCGACGTCCTCGGCGCCGGGCAGCGCCTGGTAGACCTGATTGGCGATCGTCCAGCCCACCTGGATCCCTGCGTCGAGGGACCGCACCGCCTTCACCGCGGCGTGGTGCGCGGCGATGACGGCGTGGGTCGTCTCCTCGTCGGGGAACGGCAGACCGGCGGGCGGGAAGCCCTGCTCGCCCCGCTTGGCGAGGCCCGCCATCACGGCGATCATGTTCGGCTCGTTGATGGTGCAGACGTGGCTCACGCCCTCGCCGATGATGGGCGCGCACTCCTCGACGTACCGCGCGAAGAGCTCCACGGCGCCGTCGGCGGTCCACCCGCCGAAGTCCTCGAACCACTGCGGGACGGTGAAGTGGTGCAGCGTCACCATCGGCCGCAGCCCGCGGGCGAGCGCGCCCTCCACCATCCGCCGGTAGTGCGCGATCTCGGCCTGGGAGAAGTACCCGCGGGCCGGCTCGATCCGGGCCCACTCCACGCTGAACCGGTAGTCGGTGAAGCCGAGTTCGGCGAGCAGGTCCATGTCCTGCTCCCAGCGGTGGTAGCTGTCGCAGGCGTCCAGGCTCGGCTCCTGGATCCCCGCTGCCGGGTCGTGCTCCTTGCGCCACCAGTCGCTGTTGATGTTGTTGCCCTCGATCTGGTGGGCGGCGGTGGAGGCGCCCCACAGGAAGCCGTCGGGGAAGGGGGTGCTGCTGCGCGTCATGGTGATGGCTGTCTTTCTGCGTGCGGGGGGAAGTGTGCGGGTCCGCGCGGGACCGGGGCGCGACGGTGGCCGGCGCCGGCTACTTCATGCCGGCGGTCGCGATGCCCTGGGTGAAGTGCCGTTGCAGGACGGCGAAGACCAGCAGGACCGGCAGGACGACGAGCAGCGAGCCCGCCATGAGCATTCCGTTGCCGCCGCCCACCGTGCGGTTGGGGTCGTTGGCGAAGGTCGCGAGGGCCACCGGGAGCGTGTACTTGCCGGGGTCGTTGGTCGCGATCAGCGGCCAGATGAAGTTGTTCCACGACCCGAGGAACGTGAAGATCGTCAGCGTCGCGAGGGCGGGCTTGACCAGCGGGAGAACGATCCGCCAGAAGATGTACCACTCGCCCGCGCCGTCCATCCGGGCCGCCTCGAGCAGCTCGTCGGGGATGGTGACCATGAACTGCCGCATCAGGAAGACCCCGAAGGCCCCGGCGGCGAAGGGCAGGACGAGCCCCATGTAGCTGTCGAGCAGATTCAGCTTGTTCATCAGCACGTACAGCGGAAGGATCATGAGGTTGCCCGGCACCATCAGGGCGGCCAGCACGACCCCGAAGACCTTCGAGCGGCCGCTGAAGTTCAGCTTGGCCAGGGCGTAGCCGAGCATCGAGCAGAACAGCAGATTGCACACGGTCACGAGCACCGCGACGATCAGCGAGTTCAGGAAGTAGCGCGGCATGTCGAGCTGGTCGAGCAGGTCGCTGAAGTTCTGCAGCGTCCAGGTCGAGGGGAGCCACACCGGCGGGCTGGCCGTCAGGTCCTTCTTGGTCTTGAAGGCGCTGAGCGCCATCCACAGGAAGGGGGCGGCCATCACCAGCAGGCCGAGCGAGGCGACGACGTAGAGCAGTGGTCTGCGGACGCGGCCCTCGCGGCGGCCCGGACGGGCCGGGGCGGTGGACGGCGGAGCCGGTGCGGCGTGCTGGGCGCTCATTTCGTGTTGTCCTTCATCAGTCGCAGCTGCAGCACCGTGATGCCCATGATCACCACGAAGAGGACGTACGCCATGGCGCTCGCGTAGCCCATGTTGAAGAAGTTGAAGCCTTCGCGGTACATGTCGAGCGACACGGTCAGCGTGGCGTCGGACGGCCCGCCCTGCGTCATCACGAACGGCTCCTCGAACACGTTCAGGTAGCCGATCGTCGTGATGACCGTGGCGTACAGCAGGGTCGGGCGCAGCAGCGGCACCGTGATGCGGCGCAGCTCCTGCCAGGCGCCGGCCCCGTCGAGCCGGGCGGCCTCGCGCACCTCGGTGGGGATGGCCTGGAGTCCGGCGATCATCAGGACCATGACGGTGCCGAGGTTGCGCCAGACCGCCATCGCGATCAGCGAGGGCATGGCCCAGGTCTCGGAGCCGAGGAAGTCCGGTGTGGAGAAGCCGAACTGCGCGCCGAGGCCCGCGATCAGACCGTCCGACGGGTCGAGCACGAACCGCCAGACGATCGCCACGGCGACGATGGTCGTGACCACCGGCGCGTAGAAGCCGACCCGGAAGAAGGTGCGGGCCCGGTCGATGCCGTTGTTGAGCAGGATCGCGATGAGCAGTCCGAGCCCGATGGTCAGCGGCACCCCGACGACGACGAAGTAGGCCGTGTTGAACAGGGCCTTGAGGAACTTGTCGTCGCCGAACAGCTGGACGTAGTTGTCGAAGCCGACGAACTTCGCCTCCAGCGGCCGGGTGACGTTGCGCCGCCCGAAGTCGGTGAAGCTCATCAGGAGCGTCGCGACGATCGGGAAGAGCATGAAGACGCCGAACAGCACCAGGAAGGGGGTGGAGAACAGCCAGCCGGCCAGGTTCTGCTTTCCCATCGAGCGCTTCCTGCCGCGCCCCTTGCCGGGAGCGGTCCCGGGATCCGGGGCCTTGACGGCCCCGGACCGCGGGGGAGTGGGCCGCTCAGCGGCGGCGCCACCGGGTGTCGTGGTGGACGACATGGTCTGCCCTTCGGACCGATTGCGTACGCGATCTCACAGCTGGAGCGTCGGTTACTTCACGAGGCTCTCGATCTCGCCCTGGGCCTTGTCGAGCGCTTCCTTCGCGGAGGACTTGCCCTGGGTGACGGACTCGACGGCCTCGTCGATCTTCGAGGTGATCTCGGTCCACTTCGGCTGGACCGGGGAGACCTTGGCGGACTCCATCTGGGCCTTCCAGACCTTCATGTTCGGGTCGGTGGCGAGCTCACCGGACTTCCAGGCATTGAGATTGGCCGGGAGGTCCTTGGTGCGCTTGAACCAGTCGGACTGCCCCTTGGCGTCGGTCAGGTACCGGATGAACTCCTTGGCGGCGGCCTTGTGCTCGCTGTCCGCGGAGATCGTCAGGGCGGAGCCGCCGGCCATGGACGCGGAGGTCTTGTCGGTGGGCACGCTCGCGACGGCCCACTTGCCCTTGAGGTCGGGGTAGTTGTCGTCGAGCAGCCCCATGATCCAGGGACCGCCGAAGAACATCGGCACGGCGCCGGTGTTGAAGTCCTTGGTCACGTCGTAGCCGGGACGTACGGACTTCTCGCTGAGGCCCTTCTTGAAGTAACTGCCGTAGTTCTGAAGGGCCTTGACGGCGGCGGGGCTGTTGGCGACGACCTTGCCGCCGTCCGTGACGATCTCGCCGCCGGCGGAGTACAGGAACTGGTAGAAGCTCTGCACGGTGTCGAGCCCGCCCGGCTGGATGGACAGGCCCCACTTGGAGCCGGCCTTGGCCTGGTACTTCTCGGCGGCCTGCTGCAGCTCGGCCATGGTGGCCGGGGCCTTGTCGACGCCGGCCTTCTTCGCGAGGTCGGTGCGGTAGAAGAGCACGCGGGTGTCGACGTACCACGGCACACCGTAGGTGTCGCCGTCGACGGTGCCCTGCTGCCAGCCCGCCGGGAAGAAGTCCTTCTCCTGGAAGACCTTGGTGTCGACCGGCTCCAGGGCGCCCATGTCGGCGAACTCGCCCATGTAGCTCCCGCCCATCTGCATCACGTCGGGCAGCCGTCCGGCGGCCGCGGCGGCGACGAGCTTCTGGTGGGCGACGTCCCAGCCGATCGGGGTGACCTTGACCGTGATGTTCGGGTTGGCCTTCTCGTAGACCTTGGCGACGTCGGCGAGCTTCTCGCCCTCGGTGCCCATGGCCCAGACCGACAGGGTCTGCTTCTTGTCCGCCGCGACGTTGCCGCCGCCGGAACCGCCACAGGCGGTGAGGGTCAGCGCGGACGCCAGGCTGACGGCGATCGCGGCGGTGGTGGCGCGGCGGTTCATGGACGGCTCCTCCTTGAGCGGACCGTGGATGTATGCGCTGTCTGTAAGCGCATACATCACTCTGTGGCAGCCCGGCCGGATGTGGCAAGAGGGGTCTTGGTCACACTCCCGTAACGGGAGTGACATCCGGTGGCCGTCCGATGCCGCGGCGCCGGCGCGCGGCGCGGCCGCACGCTCGCGTACCGCACCGAACGTTTGCAAACCGAAAATATCTGACCTACCCCGATTCACCGCGGTCCACTTGGCGCGAAGTGGCCTGGCGGGGATGTGACACCGACCGCACGGACCGGCGACGGCCGGGCATATGCCCGAGTCCTGGGAAGCCGGGCACCGCCTCGCCTAAGGTCACGCCCATGACTGCCACGCACCCAGCCTTCGTGCACGACTTCCCGTTCGACCCCGCCTACGGCCTGACCCTCGACGACCTGCTGCGCGTCCCGGCCCCCGAGGCGCCCGCGGACTTCGCCGACTTCTGGCGCGAGCGGTACGAGGAGGCGCTGCGGGTGGCGCCGAAGCCGGAGGTCGGCCGGGTCGTCGAGGAGCGCGACGGGGTGCGGGTGCACGAGGTGACGTACGCGTCCCTGGGCGGGGTCCGCCTCGGCGGCTGGCTGGTGCTCCCGGTCGAAGGGCCGGTGGAGCACGGCTTCGTCATCGGGCACGGATACGGCGGCCGGGACGCGGCCGGCCCGGACGTCCCGCTGCCGCTGCCGCGAGCGGCGGCGATCCTGCCGTGCGTACGGGGGATGGGGGAGCGCGGTCTGCTGCCCGGGGTGCCGTCGGTGTCGGCCGAGCACGTCCTGCACGGGATCGCGTCCCGCGACTCGTACGTCATCGGGGAGTGCGTCGCCGACCTGTGGTGCGCGGCGACGGCCCTGCTCGAACTCGTCCCGGAACTCGCCGAGTCGGGCCCCCGCCTCGGGTATCTCGGGGAGAGCTTCGGAGGCGGCCTCGGGGCGCTCGCGCTGCCGTGGGACGACCGTTTCGCGGCCGGTCAGCTGACGGTCCCGACGTTCGGCAACCATCCGCTGCGCCTGACCCTCGACTGCATCGGCAGCGGGGCCTCGGTGCGCCGCCACCACCAGGACCACCCCGAAGTCATCGACGTACTGCGCTACTTCGACGCGGCGACGGCGGCGACCCATCTCCACAAGCCGATACTCGTGGCCCCGGCCCTCTTCGACCCCTCGGTCCCGCCGCCGGGGCAGTTCGCGATCCACAACGCCGTGGCCTCCGGCGGGGAGCTGCACGTCCTGGAGGCGGGGCATTTCGAGTGGCCCGGGCTGGAGCGGGCCGTCTCTGAACTGGCCGCGGCCAAGGGGGATTTCTTCGAGAGGGAGCTGAAGTAGGAGGCCGGTTCGAGGGGGCCCGCTGGTCTGTCGCCCTGCGCTGTGCCCCAGCCTCGGGGCTCCGCTCCTCAATCGCCGGAGGGGCTTGATTGGTGCACTCGCGTACGAGACGGGAGGGGCCGGTCTGGGTATGTGCGCGCGCAGCACAGTTCACGCGGTGAGGAGGCCCGAAGCAGTCGGCGGGGGCATCAAGATGGCGAGCACGGACATGCCCAGGGCGGCCCCGTACCCGACCACACACCTGTCGGATCGAAACGGATAGCCGCCAGCCAAGCCCCAATCGGCCACCCTCCATTCACAGCGCGCTACCGCACCCACAACTCGCCCGCCGCGCCACAGACACCGGCAGCATCATCGACACCGGCTCACCGCCCCGCGGCCCCCCGTTCAGCCGCCGCACCAACAGCTCCACGGCCTCCTCGCCCATCCGCCGCATCGGCTGCCGCACCGTGGTGAGCGCCGGCCGCACCAGCCGGCTCAGCGCGATCCCGTCGAACCCGGTGACCGCGACATCGTCCGGCACCCGCACACCCCGTCGCTCCAGCGTGTGCAGCGCTCCCACCGCCATCTGGTCATTGGCGAACAACAGCGCCTCGGGCCGGTCACCGTCACTGCCGCCGCCACCGTCACCGGCCCGGTCGAGCAGCACACCCGCAGCACGCGCCCCCTCTGCCTGGGTCATCATCCCGACCCGCAGATCCGGCTCGGCCGGCACCGCGAGACCCGCGGCCCGGCACGCCTCGACGTACCCCCGGAACCGCGCCTCGACATCCGGCGACTCCTCGGCCGAACCGACGTACGCGAGCCGCCGCAGCCCGTGGTCCTCGATCAGGTGCCGGGTCAGTTCGCGCTGGCCGTCGGCGTTGGCCACCTCGATGTGGTCGAGGTGGTCGAGGTGGTCCTGCTCGCGCGGCCCGGCGAGCATCACCACCGGCTGACGGCGCGAGATGACCTCCAGCTCCTCGGTGGGAACGGTGCGGGCCAGCACCGCGAACCCGTCGACGCGACCGGCCACCTTCGCCACCAGGCTCTCCGGCCCGCCCTTGAGGGACGCCGCGATCAGCAGGGCGTACCCGTGGCGGCGCGCGGCGCGTTCCATGCCGCGGATGATCTGGTCGGAGTAGAGCATCGCGGCGTCGTCGTCCGCCTCCTCGCCCGTGCCGGCCTCCGCCTCGGACTCGGCGTCCGGGTCGGAGTAGTCGGGGAAGCAGAGGCCGAGCACGCCGGTGGACCGGCTGGCGAGGCCGCGCGCGTTGCCGCTGGGGACGTAGCCGAGCTCGCGGGCCGCGGCGAGGACCCGTTCTCGGGTCTGGACGCGGACCGAGTCGGGGTTGCGGTAGACCCGGGACACGGTGGCGATGGAGACGCCGGAGCGGTCGGCGACGTCGTACACCGTGGGGGCTGTGCTCACTGGGTGGGACCCCCGAGTCTGAGTGAGGCGGCAAATGAAAGCGCATTCACCCTAGGTCGGGATCCCACGAGGGAGCAAGACCGGCCAGCCGGCACAAGCTGCTGCGCGGGCGCGCCGGGCACGGGCACGAACCGCTACGGCCCGAGCACCAGCGGCACCAGCCCGACCGCACTCCTCAGCCGCGAGGGCGTAGACATCGGCGGTGCGGCCGCGGCCGCATCAGGGGCAGGGGCAGGGGCAGGGTCATGGTCAGGGCGACAGTACGAGCCGCGGCAGCTCGGTCGTGCGGTGCTGGTCGCCCGGGCGCAGGCCCGACTTCTTGCTGTTCTTCCAGGTCATGGAGACGACGGGGGTGTCACCATCGCCGATGGTCACCTTCGACCCGGCGAACCGCTCGCCCGGGGCCGTCTTCGTGCGCAGTTTCCCGGCGATCTTCTCGGCGGACTCCTGCGAAATGGCCAGCGCGCAGAGCTTCTCGGTCGACGCGGAGCCCTGCGCCCGTGCGCCGATGCCGAGCAGGGTGACGCCCTGCTTCCGGTAGCCGGGGCGCTTGCCGTACAGGCCGGCTTCGTACACGTCGTCGCCCAGGCACGCGACGACCTCCTTGTACGCGGCGTCGTCCGCCACGGTGCGTCCGGGCGGATCGAGGGGCAGTGTGACGGTGCCGGTGAAGCGGGTGACGCGGGCGGAGCCGGACACGTCGACATCGGCCTGTCCCCGCTTGCGCAGCCGCAGGGCGCCGGAGTCGTCGTCGGTGGCCTTGTAGCCGCGCTTCTTCATGGCGTCCCGCACGGCGCCGACGTCGAACGTGCCGGTCAGCCGCTGGCCGTCGCCGTTGTTCGGCATCACCGCCGTCTCGACGTTCTTCGCGTCGAAGCCGTACGTGCTCTTCAGCGGCTTCCCGGAGTAGGGCTGCCCGGTCAGCTCGATGATCCCGTAGCCGTCGAGGCCGCGGTAGAGCGACCTGTCCGCGGCGGTGAGACGGCGCGCGGCGGCGACATCCCAGTACGTGACGCCCTGCTCGGCCACCTTCGCCGGCACCCCGGACAGGGCGGCGGTGAGGCCCTTGCCCCCGCCGCCTCCCTTGTCGTCCTTTGCCCCGCAGGACACCACGCCCACGCTCAGCACTCCGGCCAGCGCCGGCGCCACGAATCTCTTGGTCACCATCCCCATGCGCGGCAGTCTGGCACGCGCGGATCACGGCCCGGCTACGACGACGACCTCCGCCGGATCTTGTTCCCCAGCCACACCACCGGATCGTACTTACGGTCAACTGCCCTTTCCTTCAAGGGAATCAGCGCATTGTCCGTGATCTTGATGCCTTCGGGGCACACCTCGGTGCAGCACTTCGTGATGTTGCAGTAGCCCAGGCCGTGCTCGTCCTGGGCGGTCTTCTTGCGGTCCAGGCCGCCCTCGGCCGCCGCGTCCAGCGGATGCATGTCCAGCTCGGCGACGCGCATGAGGAAGCGCGGGCCCGCGAAAGCCGTCTTGTTCTCCTCGTGGTCGCGCACCACATGGCAGGTGTCCTGGCACAGGAAGCACTCGATGCACTTGCGGAACTCCTGCGAGCGGTCCACGTCCTCCTGCATCATCCGGTACTCGCCGGGCCCCACCCCCTCCGGCGGCACGAACGCGGGGACCTCGCGCGCCTTCGTGTAGTTGAACCCGACGTCGGTCACCAGGTCCCGCACCACCGGGAACGCCCGCAGCGGCGTCACGGTGATGACGTCGTCCCGCCCGAAGACGGACATCCGCGTCATGCACATCAGCCGCGGACGCCCGTTGATCTCCGCGGAGCACGAACCGCACTTGCCCGCCTTGCAGTTCCAGCGGACCGCCAGATCGGGGGCCTGGGTCGCCTGCAGCCTGTGGATGATGTCGAGGACGACCTCCCCGTCGTTCACCTCGACGTCGAAGTCCTCCAGGCCGCCGCCGTCCGTGTCCCCGCGCCACACCTTGAAGCGGGCCTCATACGCGCTCACTCGTACAGCTCCTCTTCGGCCAGGTACTTGACCAGCTCCTCTTTCTCGAAGAGGGCCAGCAGGTCGGGGCGGATGGGTTCGGTGGTCTCGCGTACGAGGTCGATCTGGCCGCGCACCGGGTCCGTGGCCGCCAACCCGCCGGTGGGATCGCGGAGTTGGCACAGCAGGTTCACCCGCCGCCACTCCCGGTCCATCGCCGGATGGTCCTCGCGGGTGTGGCCGCCGCGCGACTCCTCGCGCTCCAGGGCGGCGCGGGCGATGCACTCGCTGACCAGCAGCATGTTGCGCAGGTCGAGGGCGAGGTGCCAGCCCGGGTTGAACTGCCGGTGCCCCTCGACGCCGGCCCGCCGTGCCCGTACCCGCAGATCCGCGAGCTTGCGCAGCGCCTCTTCCATCTCGGGCTCCCGGCGGATGATGCCGACCAGGTCGTTCATCGTCTGCTGGAGTTCCTGGTGCAGGGTGTACGGGTTCTCGGGGACGGTGCCGTCCTCCTGGCCCTCCGCGGAGAAGGGGCGCAGTGCCTCGGCGGCCGCGGTGTCGAGCTGGAGGTCGGCGAGCGCGGGCCGGTCGGTGAGGCCGAGCGCGTAGGTCGCGGCGTGCAGGCCCGCGCGGCGGCCGAAGACCAGGAGGTCGGAGAGCGAGTTGCCGCCGAGCCGGTTCGAGCCGTGCATGCCCCCGGCCACCTCGCCGGCCGCGTACAGGCCGGGCACGCCGCGGGCCGCAGCCGTGTCGGAGTCGACGGCGATGCCGCCCATCACGTAGTGGCAGGTCGGCCCGACCTCCATGGCCTCGGCGGTGATGTCGACGTCCGCCAGCTCCTTGAACTGGTGGTACATGGACGGCAGCCGGCGCCGGATCACCTCGGCGGGCATCCGGGAGGAGACGTCGAGGAACACGCCGCCGTGCGGTGAGCCGCGCCCGGCCTTCACCTCGGAGTTGATGGCCCGCGCCACCTCGTCGCGCGGCAGCAGTTCGGGGGGCCGCCGGTTGTGGTCGGGGTCGTCGTACCAGCGGTCGCCCTCGGCCTCCGACTCGGCGTACTTCTCCTTGAAGACGTCGGGGATGTAGTCGAACATGAACCGCTTGCCCTCGGAGTTCCTCAGCACCCCGCCGTCGCCGCGCACCGACTCCGTGACGAGGATGCCCTTCACCGACGGCGGCCAGACCATGCCGGTCGGGTGGAACTGCACGAACTCCATGTTGAGCAGGGGCGCCCCGGCGAGCAGCGCGAGCGCGTGCCCGTCGCCCGTGTACTCCCAGGAGTTCGACGTCACCTTGAAGGACTTGCCGACGCCGCCGGTCGCCAGGACGACGCTCGGGGCGTCCAGCACGAAGAAGCGTCCGCTCTCGCGCTGGTAGCAGAACGCGCCGGACACCCGGTCGCCGTCCTCGTCCTTCAACACCCTTGTGACGGTGCACTCCTGAAAGACCTTCAGGCGTGCCTCGTAGTCGCCGAACTCCTCCATGTCCTGCTGCTGGAGCTGGACGATCTTCTGCTGGAGGGTGCGGATCAGCTCCAGGCCGGTGCGGTCGCCGACGTGGGCGAGGCGGGGGTACTCGTGCCCGCCGAAGTTGCGCTGCGAGATCCGGCCGTCCTTCGTGCGGTCGAAGAGGGCGCCCCAGGTCTCCAGCTCCCACACCCGGTCCGGGGCCTCCTTCGCGTGCAGCTCCGCCATCCGCCACTGGTTGAGGAACTTGCCGCCGCGCATCGTGTCGCGGAAGTGGACCTGCCAGTTGTCCCCGGAGTTCACATTGCCCATGGCGGCCGCGATGCCGCCCTCCGCCATGACGGTGTGGGCCTTGCCGAACAGGGACTTGCAGATCACCGCGGTACGGGCGCCCCGCTCGCGCGCCTCGATCGCGGCCCGCAGCCCGGCGCCGCCCGCGCCCACCACGACAACATCCCACTGCTGCCGCTCCACCACACTCATCACAAGGCCCCAACCATTAGAAGAACCGCGGATCGTCGAAGGCGCCGGACGCGACCAGGTACACGTAGAAGTCGGCGAGCGCCACGCTCACCAACGACGCCCAGGCGAGCAGCATGTGACGGGCGTTCAGCTTCCCGACCCAGCCCCAGAGGCGATAGCGCACGGGGTGTTTCGAGAAGTGCTTGAGCCGGCCGCCGATGATGTGCCGGCACGAGTGGCAGGAGATCGTGTACGCCCAGATCAGCGTGATGTTCAGCAGGAACACCAGGGTGCCCAGGCCCATGTGGCCCCACGCGTAGTGCTCGTCGCGGAAGGCGAGCACGGTGTCGTAGGTGAGGATGCAGGCGACGAGCACGGCCGCGTAGAAGAAGTAGCGGTGGATGTTCTGCAGGATCAGCGGGAACTTCGTCTCGCCGCTGTACTTCTTGTGCGGCTCGGCCACCGCGCAGGCCGGCGGTGACGCCCAGAAGCCGCGGTAGTAGGCCTTGCGGTAGTAGTAGCAGGTCAGCCGGAAGCCGAGCGGGAAGATCAGGATGAGCAGGGCGGGGGACAGGCCCCACCAGCCGCCGAAGATCTCCCAGTTGGGGCCGTGCCGCATCGGCACGCAGTTCTCGGAGAGGCACGGCGAGTAGAACGGTGACACGTACGGGGCCGCGTAGTAGTCCGCGTTGGCGAAGGCCCGCCATGTCGAGTAGACGACGAAGGCGAACAGGCCCGCCGCGGTCGCGGCCGGGGCCAGCCACCAGCGGTCCGTGCGCAGATGGGGCGCGGCGATCGCGGCACGCGTCCGTCCTCGGACGCCGGTGCCGCCGCGGGTATGGACTTCGGTATCGGTGCTGGTGGGTTCCGTGCCGGTGGCCAACGAAGCCTCCGCTCGAAGGGACGGGGGGACCGAGGTGGATACGTCAGGGGGCGTGCCTGTCCCGTGCGCCGAGCCCCTCGTCGTCCGAGTCGGTCCACAGGGAGCTGTCGTACGGGGTGTCCGGGATCGGCACGAGCCCCTGCGGGCGGTGCGGGCCGTCCGGGGCCGTGGCCGATGCGCGCAGCAGGGCCACGCTCTCGCGCAGGTGGTCGGTGTCGGCGCGTACCCGGCGCAGGTCGGGCCCGCCGAGCTGGGGCTGAATGCGGCCCACGGCTCGCGCGAGGTCGTCCACGCAGCGCTGAATCACCGTCAAGTCGTCGTTCAGGGACATGACTTGCCCTCGCTTCCGCTGGTGCGGCGGAGATGCTCATGCGCCTGCGAGTGTCGCGCGTCACATCGCCGTTTGTGAAGGGAGCGGGGCGGATTCCCGGGGCGCGCTTGTGTGTGCGCCCCCTGTTCTGCGCCCTGCGGGTGGGGTGGGTCCGGATGTGTCGCGGGTGCGGGCCGGTGGGGCTTCTCGCGCAGTTCCCCGCGCCCCTGGAGCATGCGGCTGCGCCGCTGCTCCCTCGATGGGATGCCGCACGCAGTGCGCATCTCAGGGGCGCGGGGCACTGCGCGACCAGCCCCCCCCACCGGCCCGCACCCGCGACACGCCCCGGCGCGGCCCCCCGGTGGACCCCGGATTGGGCCGCAAGAGTGGCATCCGGCCCCGCCCCCGACGTGTCGCCGCCCCCCGGAGGGCCCCGTCCCCTTCCCTGGGCGATAGATGTGATCAGCGACATATACCGCCAAACGAGATCAACCGGCCCGCACCGGAGGTAGACGCCGAGATGCACCCAACCCCCAGGCGCCCAGGCGCAGCCATCCGCTCGGCCGCGTTCCTCGTGAGCGGCGCGCTCGCCGTGACCGCCCTCGCGGGGTGCGGCACCGACGACGAGGCGGGTGCCCCCTCCGCCCGGCAGGACATCGCGCCTGCCGCCCGCGACCAGGTCAAGGACGGCGGCACCCTGCGCTGGGCGATCGACGCCCTGCCGGGCACCCTCAACTCCTTCCAGGCGGACGCCGACGGGGCCACCGGCCGGATCGCCGGCGCCGTCCTGCCGTCGATGTTCCGCCTCGACGCGCAGGGCCGTCCGCAGCGCGACGCCGACTACCTGGAGAAGGCCGAGGTCATCGAGACCGAGCCGAAGCAGGTCGTCCTGTACAAGCTGAACCAGCAGGCCGTCTGGAGCGACGGCCGTGAGATCGGCGCCCCCGACTTCGCCGCCCAGTGGCGCGCTCTGTCCGGCAAGGACACCGCGTACTGGACCGCCCACAACGCGGGCTACGACCGCATCGAGAAGATCGAGCGCGGCGCCAACGACCTGGAGGTCCGGGTCACGTTCTCCAAGCCGTACGCGGACTGGCGCGCCCTGTTCTCGCCGCTGTACCCCAAGGACGTCATGGGGACACCGGACAACTTCAACGACGGCGCGCGCCGCAAGCTCAAGGTGACCGCGGGCCCCTTCGCCCTCGACAAGGTCGACCGGGACGACAAGCAGGTCACCCTGAAGCGCAATCCGCGCTGGTGGGGCCGCCCCGCCAAGCTCGACAAGCTCGTGCTCGCCGCCGTGCCGCGCGACAAGCGGGCCGCGGCCCTCGCCGCCGACGAGCTCGACCTGGCCGACCTCGACGCGGGCGGCGCCGACCGCATCGCCTACGCCGCCCGCGACAAGGGCGCCGCGGGTCCGCTCACCCACGGCCCGGGCGCCGCCCTCACCCCCGGCAAGGCGCTGCGCTCCTGGGCGATCGTGCACGGCGACGACGAGGAAGCGGCGGACGAGGAGATCGCGGCCCGCAAGAAGACCCGTAAGGCGATCAAGAAGTACGCCAAGGAACAGGCGAACCTGCACGGCTTCCAGGTCCGCAAGTCCCTCGAACCGGCCTACACGCAGCTCGCCCTGAACGGTTCCGAGGGCCCGCTCGCCGACGAGCGGGTGCGCCGGGCCGTGGCCCGCGCCCTCAACCGCAGCCAGCTCGCCGAGGTGGTCCTCAAGCCGCTCGGCCTGCCCGTCACCACCGTCGACAACCACCTCGCCCTGGCCGGGCAGTCCGCGTACGCCGACAACAGCGGCGCGCTCGGCGACCAGGACACCGCCGAGGCGCAGGCGCTGCTCGCCGAGGCGGGCTGGGTGCCCGGCGGACCGGTCACGGAGAAGAAGGAGAAGCCGAAGACGGCGGGCAGCGAGGCGGACCGCGCCGAGGGCACGGAGGACGCCGAGGACTCCGGCGACGGCACGTACATCGTGGGCGAGGACGACAAGCCCGCCGACCACGCGCCGCCGCTGCTGGGCCCGGGGCCGATCGCCGCCGCCCAGTACGCCGCGCTCCTGCACCAGGCCGACGCCGTGAAGCTGCGCAAGGCCGACAAGGAGAAGCGCAAGCACCCGAGCGGGCAGCACCACAAGAGCGGCAGGAAGCAGCACGCCGCCGAGAGCCTCGGCAACGACGCCAAGCAGTACGCCAAGCAGGGCGGCGCCCCCGGCGCGTACGCCCCGAAGGGCACCGCCGCTCCGGCCGGCGCGGCGGCGGGCGCGCTCGCCAAGGACGGCAAGCCGCTCACGCTGCGCTTCGTGCTCCCTTCGGGCCCGGGCTCCGAGCAGCTGCGCGCGGTCGCCGACCGGATCACGCAGATGCTGCAGAAGATCGGTGTCCGCACGGACGTCATGAAGGTCGACGACGAGAGCTACTTCAAGGACCACATCGCGTCCGGCTCGTACGACCTGGCGCTGTACTCGTGGCCGGCCTCCGCGTACCCGGCCACCGACGCCCGGCCGATCTACGCCAAGCCGATCCCGGCCGCGGACGGCTCGCTCACCGTCGAGCAGAACTACACGCGGGTCGGCACCGACCACATCGACCAGCTCTTCGACCAGGCGATCGGCGAGCTCGACGCCGACGAGGAGCGGGCCCTGGTGAAGCAGGCCGACGCCCAGATCTGGGCCGCTGCAGGATCGATTCCGCTCTATCAGCGCCCCGAGCTGGTGGCGGCCCGCCCGAACCTCGCCAACGCCGGGGCCTTCGGCTTCCAGGAGCCGGAGTACGAGGACATCGGCTACCTGAAGAAGGGGGCGAAGCCCTCCGCGTCGCCCTCGGAGAAGTAGCCCCCGCCGGCCCCGTCCCGATCTTCCAGCTCAGATCGAGCTCAACTCCCTTGCCCGCGGGACTGCCCTGCGGGCAAGGTTCGTTGTACCCATTGACCTGCAGTTTTCTTGAGACGATCACTGCTTCCGGGCCTCCCCGCAGGGCCCGGCAGCGCCCCCACCCGTCAAGCCACGTACCATGGGGTGAGGCCGTGGCGTGTCCAGCCCGGCAGGGCGCGCGTATCACTGATGTACGCGCAGCCGTCCACTCACTCCGGGAGTACGCCGCAATATGGCCACGCGCCACGACATCCGAAACGTCGCCATCGTCGCTCACGTCGACCACGGCAAGACGACCATCGTCGACGCCATGCTCAAGCAGGCCGGCTCGTTCGCCGCGCACGCCGCCGAGTCGCTCGACGATCGCATGATGGACTCGAATGACCTGGAGCGTGAGAAGGGCATCACGATCCTGGCCAAGAACACGGCGGTCAAGTACCACCCGAAGGATGGCGGCGACGTCATCACGATCAACATCATCGACACCCCGGGCCACGCCGACTTCGGTGGCGAGGTCGAGCGCGGTCTGTCGATGGTCGACGCGGTGGTCCTGCTCGTGGACGCGTCCGAGGGCCCGCTCCCGCAGACCCGCTTCGTGCTGCGCAAGGCGCTCCAGCAGCGCCTCCCCGTCATCCTGTGCATCAACAAGACGGACCGCCCCGACTCGCGCATCGACGAGGTCGTCAACGAGACGTACGACCTCTTCCTCGACCTGGACGCCGACGAGGACCAGATCGAGTTCCCGATCGTCTACGCGTGCGGCCGTGACGGCATCGCGTCGCTGACCAAGCCGGACGACGGCACGGTCCCGGCGGACTCCACCAACCTGGAGCCGTTCTTCTCCACGATCCTGGAGCACGTCCCGGCCCCGACGTACGACGAGGAGGCCCCCCTCCAGGCGCACGTCACGAACCTGGACGCCGACAACTTCCTCGGCCGTATCGCGCTGCTGCGCGTCGAGCAGGGCGAGCTGCGCAAGGGCCAGACGGTCGCGTGGATCAAGCGTGACGGGACGATCTCGAACGTCCGCATCACCGAGCTGATGATGACCGAGGCCCTCACCCGCAAGCCCGCCGAGGTCGCCGGCCCCGGCGACATCTGCGCCGTCGCGGGTATCCCCGACATCATGATCGGCGAGACGCTGGCCGACCCGGAGAACCCGGTCGCCCTGCCGCTGATCACGGTCGACGAGCCGGCCATCTCCATGGTCATCGGTACGAACACCTCGCCGCTGGTCGGCCGCGGCGGCACCGGCAAGGGCGCCCAGGCCAAGTCGGCGGTCAAGGACCGCAAGGTCACCGCCCGCCAGGTCAAGGACCGCCTGGACCGCGAGCTGATCGGTAACGTCTCGCTGCGCGTCCTCGACACCGAGCGTCCCGACGCCTGGGAGGTCCAGGGCCGCGGTGAGCTCGCGCTCGCCATCCTGGTCGAGCAGATGCGCCGCGAGGGCTTCGAGCTGACCATCGGCAAGCCGCAGGTCGTCACCCGCGAGGTCGACGGCAAGACGCACGAGCCGGTCGAGCGCCTCACGGTCGACGTGCCCGAGGAGCACATGGGCGCCGTCACGCAGCTCATGGGCGTCCGCAAGGGCCGCATGGACAACATGTCGAACCACGGCTCCGGCTGGGTCCGCATGGAGTTCGTCGTCCCGTCCCGCGGCCTCATCGGCTTCCGCACGGAGTTCCTGACGAACACCCGCGGTACGGGCATCGCCCACTCCATCCACGAGGGCCACGAGCCCTGGTTCGGCACGCTGACGACCCGGAACAACGGCTCACTGGTCGCCGACCGCGCCGGTGCCGTCACCGCCTTCGCGATGACGAACCTCCAGGAGCGCGGCGTGCTGTTCACCGACCCCGGCACCGAGGTGTACGAGGGCATGATCGTCGGCGAGAACTCGCGCGCCGACGACATGGACGTGAACATCACCAAGGAGAAGAAGCTCACGAACATGCGGTCCTCGTCGGCCGACTCGTTCGAGGCGATCGTCCCGCCGCGCAAGCTCTCCCTGGAGCAGTCCCTGGAGTTCTGCCGCGACGACGAGTGCGTCGAGGTGACCCCGGAGGCCGTCCGCATCCGCAAGGTCGTCCTGGACCAGAAGGAGCGCGGCCGCAGCGCCTCGCGCGCCAAGCACGGCTGACACGCCGCTGGTCGACGGTGCAGGGCCCGGTACCCCGAAGGGGGTGCCGGGCCCTCGGCGTTGGCGCTAACCTGCCCCTTGTCCGCGCGGGGTCTACGCGGGTTACAGAGTGACCGTCAGGTCTCGCCCAACAAAGGGTCAAATACCGCCCGCGCGCAAGTGATTAAGTCCACCCTTGTGTCCGGTATCCGGGCATGAATGGTCGATAGATATGTAACACGTCCGTTTCGTGTCCCTCTATCTCGGATCTGTTTGTCCGGATTTTGGGAGATGTACGCATCAGGTGTGATCGAACCGAGACCAAAAGAGTGTGGTCGACGAAGGCAGAGTGGCTAATAGTTGACGGCGTAGAGCTCGGGTCAATGGGTCACGCGCTGTGGGGAGCGTCGACTCGCGAGCACACTGAGGCACTCGAACCCTCGCCGTCAGGGGTGTCGGCCGGGTGACATGTGCCTCCACTTGTAGTGAACAAAGTGGACTCATGAGGAGGAACCCATGCGAGGTGCCACAAGCGCCATATGGGTCGCGTCGTCCCCGATGACAGGTGTAGGTCCCGCGGGCACGTTCAGTCCCGTCGCCGCGGGCGAGGTAACGATCCAGCGTCGCGAAGGCTCTTGACGACCCGGTCCGTCGACCGGCCCGAGGCCGGCCGCGGATCAGGGTTCCCCAGGGGTGGGTTCACCCCAGTCGTTGTTCCCGTCGCGCGCTTCGAATGACGTACGCCGTGCGAAGGTCGCCGAATCTCCGGATACCCGGCCGACGACCTCCAACACCTGTGAAATGGACGAATCATGACGAGTCCAATCGAGATTGAGGGCGCCGAGACCTCTTCCGCCTTGGACAAAGAGAGCGCGCCGCAGGGTGACGCCCAGGAGCCCAAGAAGCTGGAAGGGCGCAGCCCCGGCCAGTTGATGTGGCGCCGCTTCAAGCGGGACAAGACGGGCATCACGTCCGCCTGCATCGTCCTCTTCTTCTTCCTGATAGCCGCCCTGGCGCCGGTCATCACGAAGCTGTACGGCAAGGACCCGTACACCTTCTACGGCCAGGACGACCCCACGCTGCTCAACGAGTTCAACCTGCCGGCCGGGCCCAACGGCGGTATGTCGCCCGAGCACTGGTTCGGCATCGACCCGAACTACGGGCGCGACGTGTTCGCGTACCTGCTGTACGGCATCAGGACGTCGCTCTTCACCGCCCTGCTCGCGACCATCGGCATGGTGCTCATCGGCATCATCATCGGTCTGACCGCGGGCTACTTCGGCGGCAAGATCGACTACTGGCTCGGCCGGCTGATCGACTTCATGCTCGCGCTGCCCAACCAGCTGTTCATGGTCGCGGTCATGCCCGTCATCGTCACGGTCTTCGTGGCGCCCGACGAGGAGACGCCGACCTACGTCCGCTTCCTCGCCATCACCGGCGTGATGTGGCTGCTGACCTGGATGAGCCTGGCGCGTCTGATCCGCGCCGTCACCCTGTCCCTGCGCGAGCGCGAGTTCGTGGAGGCGGCGAAGGTCGCGGGCGCCTCTCCCTGGCGGATCATCCGCAAGGAGCTGCTGCCCAACCTGGTCACGCCGATCATCGTGCAGGGCACGTACATGCTCCCCAGCACCATCCTCTCGGTCGCCTTCCTCTCCTTCGTCGGTGTGGGCTATCAAGACCCCACTCCCGACTGGGGGTTGATGTTCGCCACGGCCGCGAACATCTACGAGCAGGACCCGACCTACATGTTCTTCCCGGGTGTCGCCATGGTCGTCTTCGTCGTGGCGTTCAACCTCCTGGGTGACTCGGTCCGGGACGCCTTCGATCCCAAGACCGGGCGCTGATCCAGCGTCACCCAGGGGGCCGCTGCCACCCGGGCGCCGGGACGACCATCCGGATGCGCCAGGCAGCACCAAAGGATCACTACTCACAGGCAGGTGGACTCGACTCCATGAGCATCCTTCGATCGCGCACGGCGCAGGCAACGGTCATCGCAGTGACCGCCGGGGCCCTCGCGCTCACCGGCTGCAGCAGCGGCAGCAAGAGCAGCAACAAGCCCGCGGGCAAGTCCCAGGAGGACGCCAAGGCCCAGGCCAAGCCCGTCGCCATGGGCACCGCCCAGGACTCGGTCGGCCCCGCCAAGCCGGTCGCCGGCGCCAAGAAGGGCGGGACCGTCCAGGTCTACCAGGAGGCGGACTTCTCGCACCTGGACCCGGGCCAGATCTACGTCTCCGACGCCGGCATGCTCTCCAAGCTCCTCTACCGTGGTCTGACCACGTACACCGAGGACGACAAGGGCAACCAGACCGTCGTCGGCGACCTCGCCACCGACCCGGGCAAGATGACGGACGGCGGCAAGACCTGGACCTTCACCCTGAAGGACGGGATCAAGGACCAGAACGGCCACGTCATCACGTCGGCCGACATCCGTCACTCCATCGAGCGGCTCTACGACCCGTTCCTGACGGACGGCCCGACCTACATCCAGCAGTGGCTGTCGGGCGCGGGCACCAAGTACCGCGACGCCTACAAGGGCCCGTACAAGGGCAAGCACCTGCCCGACTCGGTCCTGTCCACGCCGGACGACAAGACCATCACGTTCCACTTCCTCGAGGCGCACACCGACGTGCCGCAGGCGCTCGCCATGGCCGCCTACTCCGTCGTGCCCGAGAAGACGGACACCAAGCAGAAGTACGACCAGGCCCCCGTCGCCACCGGTCCGTACAAGGTCGCCTCGTACAAGTCGGGCAAGTCCCTCTCCCTGGTCCGCAACGACAACTGGGACGAGAAGACGGACCCGCTGCGTCACGCCTACGTCGACGGCTGGAACATCGAGTTCAACCACGACAAGGCCGACCAGACGAAGACGATCCTGGCCGACCGCGGCGCCGCCAAGAACGCCATCATGTTCACCGGCCAGATCGACGCCACCCAGCTGCAGAAGATCACGTCCGACAAGGCCGTGATGAAGCGCACGATCCAGGGCTACGCCCCGTACGTGTGGCAGCTGAACTTCAACATGGACCGCATCAAGGACAAGCGGATCCGTGACGCCATCGCCCTCGCGATCCCGGCCACCTCGGCCGCCCGCGCCGACGGTGGTGCCTACGGCGGTGACGCGGCCACGTCGCTGATGTCGCCCACCACCCCGGGCTACGACAAGACGTACGACCCGTTCAACCGCACCAAGAAGCCCAACGGTGACATCGCCGCGGCGAAGAAGCTCATCAAGGAGGCGGGCGCCGAGGGCAAGAAGCTCGTCTACGCGTACGCCAACACGCCGGTCCGTACCACCCAGGCCAACCTGATCATCAACCAGCTGGACAAGATCGGGCTCGACATCCAGAAGAAGGAAGTCGACCAGGCCACCTGGTACGAGCAGATGGGCAAGGTCAAGAACGGCATGGACCTGTACATGACCGGTTGGGGTCAGGACTGGGCCGACGGCAACACCGTCTTCCCGCCCTCCTTCGACGGTGCGCAGATCCAGGACGGCGCGTCCAACTACTCGCACACGAACGACAAGCACGTGAACTCGGAGCTCGCCCGCATCCAGAAGATCGCGGACGCCGACGAGCGCGCCTCTGAGTACGCGAAGCTCTCGAAGTACATCTCCGAGAAGATCAACCCGGCTGCCCCGATCTACTACACCAAGGTGTTCCAGATCGCCGGCTCCAACGTGGGTGGCCTGCGCTACGGCCAGGTGGTCAGCTACACCGACCCGACCACGATCTACCTCAAGAAGTAAGCAGTACAAGGCAGTCACCGGGGGTGAGGGCGCGGCGGAGCCCTCACCCCCGGGCCGCCGGATCCCCCTCCTGGCCTCCCACCGCCGCCGTCCTGAGAGCAGCTTTTAGCGATGCTTCGATTTCTCATACGCCGGGCGTCTGGCGCAGCACTCATCCTTCTGCTGATCAGCGCCTTCACGTTCTTCATGTACTTCGCCATCCCACAGGACCCGGCGATGCTCGCGTGCGGCAAGAACTGCACCCCGGCCGCGCTCGACATCATCCACAAGAACCTCGGGCTCGACGACCCGGTGCCGGTGCAGTACTGGCACTACCTCTCCGGCATCTTCGTCGGACGTGACTTCGCGGTGGGACACTGCGACGCGCCGTGCTTCGGCGTCTCGTTCCGCAACAACCAGATGGTGTGGGACACCATCATGGACCGCCTCCCGCTGACCCTCTCGCTCACCTTCGGTGGCCTGATCGTCTTCCTGATCGTGGGTCTCGGCGCCGGCATGATGGCCGCCCGCTTCCGCGGCACCTGGCTGGACAAGACCTTCAGCGGCGGCTCGCTGGTGCTCAGCTCGTTCCAGATCTACTTCCTCGGCCCGATCGTGCTCGGCATCTTCGTCTACAGCACAGGCTGGCTGGACAAGCCCAAGTACGTCCCGATCACCGAGGATCCGGCCGGCTGGTTCATGGGTCTGCTGATCCCGTGGCTCGTCATGGCGACGATCTTCACGGCCAACTACACGCGTCTGTCCCGCTCCTCGATGATCGAGCAGCTGCAGGAAGAACACGTGAGAGCGGCCAAGGCCAAGGGCATGAGCAGCCGGTACGTCTTCTTCCGGTACGCCTGGCGCGGCTCGATCATCCCGATCGTCACCATCCTGGGCATGGACATCGGCGCCCTGCTCAGTGGCGGCATGGTCACCGAACTCACCTTCGGCCTGGCCGGGTTCGGCCGCCTCGCCCGTGACTCGGTCATCCTGAAGGACCTGCCGGTCCTCATGGGCGTCATGATCATCAGTGCCGCCTTCATCATCATCTGCAATGTCGTCGTGGACGCCATGTACGCCGTGATCGACCCGCGCGTGCGCCTGTCCTAGGAGAACCCCCGTGACCACACTCACCAAGACCGAGGACGCCCCGGCCCCGACCGGTTCCGAGGCGTTCCTCTCGGTACGCGACCTGCGGGTGCAGTTCTCCACCGAGGACGGCGCCGTCAAGGCGGTGGACGGCCTCTCCTTCGACCTCGAGCGCGGCAAGACGCTCGGTATCGTCGGCGAGTCGGGCTCCGGCAAGTCGGTCACCAACCTGACCGTGCTCGGCCTGCACAACCCGATGTCCACCACCATCGACGGCGAGATCATCCTCGACGGCCAGGAACTGCTCACCGCCTCCGAGCCCGAGCTGGAGAAGCTCCGCGGCAACAAGATGGCGATGATCTTCCAGGACTCGCTGACCGCGCTCTCGCCGTACTACACGGTCGGCCGGCAGATCGCCGAGCCGTACCGCAAGCACACCGGCGCCAGCAAGAAGGAGGCCCGGGACCGGGCCATCGAGATGCTGGGCAAGGTCGGTATCCCGCACCCCAAGCAGCGCGTCGACGACTACCCGCACCAGTTCTCCGGCGGTATGCGCCAGCGCGCCATGATCGCCATGTCGCTGGCCTGCAACCCGGAGCTGCTGATCGCGGACGAGCCGACCACGGCGCTCGACGTGACGGTGCAGGCGCAGATCCTCGACCTGCTCAAGGACCTGCAGCAGGAGTTCGGCTCCGCGATCATCATGATCACCCACGACCTGGGTGTCGTCGCGAACATGGCCGACGACATCCTGGTGATGTACGCGGGCCGGGCCGTGGAGCGCGGCACCACCCGCCAGGTGCTCAAGACGCCCGAACACCCTTACACCTGGGGCCTGCTGAGCTCGATGCCGCGCCTGTCGTCGGACGTCGACGAGCCGCTGCTGCCGATCCCCGGCTCGCCGCCCTCGCTGCTCAACCCGCCCACGGGCTGCCCGTTCCACCCGCGCTGCGCCTTCACCGACAAGGTGTCCGACGGCCGCTGCTCGGGCGAGCGTCCGCTGCTCCCGGTCGGGCGGGGCTCCGCCTGCCACCTGGCGGCGGAACAGAAGCAGCAGGTGTTCATCGAGACGATTCAGCCCCGGCTGGGCTGAGCTGAGACCGGCGACTGGGGCAGAACCATGAGCGAGAACAACACCACCACCACGGCGGTCGCCGACGCGATCCCCGAACAGCGGGACGGCGACGCCGCACCGCTGCTGAAGGTCGAGGGCCTGCAGAAGCACTTCCCGATCAAGGGCGGCTTCCCGATCCGGCGCACCGTCGGCGCGGTCAAGGCCGTCGACGGCGTCGACTTCGAGGTCTACCCGGGCGAGTCCCTCGGCCTCGTCGGCGAGTCCGGCTGCGGCAAGTCGACCACCGGCCGGCTGCTGACCCGTCTGTACGAGCCCACCGCGGGCACCGTCACGTACAACGGGCAGGACATCAGCCACGCCAGCCGCAAGCAGTTGGCGCCCATCAGGTCCGAGATCCAGATGATCTTCCAGGACCCGTACGCGTCGCTGAACCCGCGGCAGACGGTCGGCACGATCATCTCCGGCCCGATGGAGATCAACGGGATCAACCCGCCCGGCGGCCGTGAGAAGCGGGTCCGCGAGCTCCTGGAGATCGTCGGCCTCAACCCGGAGCACTACAACCGCTTCCCGCACGAGTTCTCCGGCGGCCAGCGCCAGCGCATCGGTGTCGCCCGCGCGGTGGCCCTGGAGCCGAAGCTGATCATCGCCGACGAGCCGGTCTCCGCGCTCGACGTGTCGATCCAGGCCCAGGTCGTCAACCTGCTGCAGAAGGTGCAGCGGGAGATGGGCATCGCGTTCGTCTTCATCGCCCACGACCTGGCGATCGTGCGGCACTTCTCGCAGCGCGTCGCGGTCATGTACCTCGGCAAGATCGTCGAGATCGCCGACCGTGACTCGCTCTACAACCGTCCCCGTCACCCGTACACGCACGCGCTGATGTCGGCCGTGCCGGACGCGGACATCGACGCGGAGAAGAAGGAGCGGATCCGGCTCGAGGGCGACGTGCCCTCGCCGATCGCGCCGCCGTCCGGCTGCCGGTTCCGTACCCGGTGCTGGAAGGCGCAGGAGAAGTGCGCGACGGAGGAGCCGCCGCTGGTGCAGATCTCGGGCAGCAAGCCCGGGCATCTGACCGCCTGCCACTTCCCGGAGGACCCGACCACCGAGGCCCGCGCCGAGGACATCGTGCTCGACCCGGCGCTCGTCGCCCTGGAAGAGGACTGACTCCGTCGGTTGTACGTGACGTGGCCCGGCCCGGTGGACTCCACCGGGCCGGGCCACCGTCGTTTCGGCTGCGGGGTCCGGTGGGGCTTCTCGCGCCGTTCCCCGCGCCCCTGAGATGCGCACTGCGTGCGGCATCTCATCGATGAGGCAGCCGCTCCGCAACCCGGCACACGGTGATGATCTCCGGGCTGGAAGCCGTCAGCGGGGAGCGGTCCCAGTCGCCGTACCGGACCTCCGTCACCAGCCCGGCCCCCTCCAGGAAGACATCCAGCTGACCCTCGGAGAGAAACCGCAGGGTGCTGCGACTGACCTCGGGCGCCCCCCACCCCGCCCCGCTGAACGTCGTGTCGAAGGTGACGGTGCGCCCGTCGAACCCGGCCACGACCTCGTGCGCGATCCGGACCCCGGCCACCTCCACGGCCCGCTCCGGCACCCATGACTCCCAGGCCCGCGCCGCCGGATGGCGCGTCTCGAACGCGAACCGTCCCCCGGGTGCGAGCAGCTCCCGCACCACGTCCAGCGACGTACGGATCTCGGCGTCGTCCACCCAGACCTGGAACGCGTGGCCGTTCATCAGGACGAGGTCGAACAGGCCGTCCGGGCGGGCCGAGGACAGGGTTCCGTCGATCCACTCCACATCCGCCCGCCGGCGCCGCGCGACGCTCAGCATGCCCGCCGCCGGGTCGAGCCCGCACAGCCGCCCCGGGTGCCCCTGCTCGCGCGCCCGGGCCAGCAGCGCACCCGTCCCGCAGCCCACGTCGAGCACGGATCCGGCCCCGCGCACCAGGTCCAGATAGAAGTCGTCGCAGGGGGCCCACGGGTTCAGGGAGTCGTAGAGACCGGCGAGGCGGGCGTCGGCGAAGGCATGATCGACCATCGGGTGATCATCGCGCCTGGGGCGCGTGCTGCGCGACGCGATTCCCGGAAGGGCGACTCCGGAGTGCGATATGTCCGCCTTGGGTCGATATTAAGGCGTACGTGTCACGTGATCGGTTAGAGGAGGCACTCCATGCGTGGAGCCACGCACGCCAAGTGGGCCGCTGGTGCGGTGGCCGTAGCCCTGACGGCGACGGCCTGTGGTGGCGGCAGCGACAGCGGTGGCGGCGGTGACGGCTCCGGGATCGTCCGGTCCTCCTGGGGAGACCCGCAGAACCCGCTGGAGCCCGCGAACACCAACGAGGTGCAGGGCGGCAAGGTCCTGGACATGATCTTCCGCGGGCTGAAGCGGTACGACCCGAAGACGGGCGCCGCCAAGGACATGCTGGCGGAGAAGATCGAGACGTCCGACCAGACGAACTTCACGATCACGGTCAAGGACGGCTGGACGTTCTCCAACGGCGAGAAGGTCACCGCCAAGTCCTTCGTGGACGCCTGGAACTACGGCGCGAGCCTGAAGAACAACCAGAAGAACGCCTACTTCTTCGGTCAGATCGACGGCTACGACAAGGTGCACCCGGACTCCGGGAAGCAGAGCGCCGACACCCTGTCCGGGCTGAAGGTCACGGGCGACCGCACGTTCACGGTCAAGCTGAACCAGAAGTTCTCCACCTGGCCCGACACCCTCGGCTACGCCGCCTTCGCGCCGCTGCCCAAGGTGTTCTTCGACGACCACGACGCCTACGTGAGCAAGCCCGTCGGCAACGGCCCGTACACCGTGGACTCGTACCAAAAGGGCTCCCAGATGTCCCTGCGCAAGTGGGACGACTACCCGGGTGACGACAAGGCCCAGAACTCCGGCGTGGACCTCAAGGTCTACACCGACAACAACACGGCCTACACCGACCTGACGGCAGGCAACCTCGACCTCGTCGACGACGTGCCCGCCTCGCAGCTCAAGAACGCGAAGACCGACCTCGACGGCCGGTACATCAACACGCCCGCCGGCATCATCCAGACGCTCGCCTTCCCGTTCTACGACGCGGACTGGAACAAGGCGGACAGCGACAAGGTCCGCAAGGGCCTGTCGATGGCGATCAACCGCAAGCAGATCACCGAGACGATCTTCGAGAAGACCCGTACCCCGGCCACCGACTGGACCTCGCCGGTCCTCGGCAAGGACGGCGGGTACAAGGAGGGTCTGTGCGGTGAGTTCTGCGACTACAACCCGACCGAGGCCAAGAAGCTGGTCCAGGAGGGCGGCGGCATCCCCGGCGGCCAGGTGCAGATCGGCTACAACGCCGACACCGGCAGCCACAAGGAGTGGGTCGACGCCGTCTGCAACTCCATCAACAACGCCCTCGGCAACGACAAGGCGTGCGTCGGCAGCCCCACCGGCACCTTCGCCGACTTCCGCAACAAGATCACCGACAAGAAGATGACGGGCCCGTTCCGCGCCGGCTGGCAGATGGACTACCCGCTCATCCAGAACTTCCTGCAGCCGCTGTACTACACCAACGCCTCGTCCAACGACGGCCACTGGTCCAACAAGGAGTTCGACTCCCTCGTGGACAAGGCCAACGCCGAGTCCGACCAGGCCACCGCGGTGAAGACGTTCCAGCAGGCCCAGGAGGTCGTCCGGGACAACATGGCGGCCATCCCGCTCTGGTACCAGAACGGCAGCGCCGGCTACTCGGACAAGGTCTCGAACGTCGCGCTGAACCCGTTCAGCGTGCCGGTCTACAACGAGATCAAGGTCAACTGACGCCAGGGGAGCGGCAGTCCGCGCCGGTCACCGGCCGGCTGCCGCTCTCGCCGCCCGCGGAAACGGAACCGGAACCGGAGTCCTCATGGGACGTTATGTGATCCGGCGCCTGCTGCAGATGATCCCGGTCTTCATCGGCGCGACGCTGCTGATCTTCCTCATGGTCAACGTGATGGGCGACCCCATCGCCGGGCTGTGCGGCGACAAGGCCTGCGACCCTGCCACCAAGGCGCAGCTGTCGAAGGAGTTCGGCCTCGACAAGCCGGTGTGGCAGCAATACCTGACGTACATGGGGAATGTCTTCACCGGTGACTTCGGCACGGCGTTCAACGGTCAGAAGGTCACCGAGCTGATGTCGACCGCGTTCCCCGTCACCATCCGCCTGACGATCGTGGCGATCCTCTTCGAGATCGTCGTCGGCATCACGCTCGGCGTCATCACCGGCCTCAAGCGCGGCCGGCCCATCGACACCACCGTGCTGCTGCTGACCCTCGTCGTCATCTCCATCCCGACGTTCGTCACCGGTCTGCTGCTGCAACTGCTGCTCGGCGTGAAGTGGCACTGGATCGAACCGGCGGTGTCCACGGACGCGAACTTCGGCGAACTGATCGTGCCCGGCCTGGTCCTCGCCTCGGTGTCCCTCGCGTACGTGACCCGGCTGACCCGGACGTCCATCGCGGAGAACAAGCGCGCCGACTACGTGCGCACCGCCATCGCCAAGGGCCTGCCCCGGCGCCGCGTCATCACCCGGCACCTGCTGCGCAACTCGCTGATCCCCGTCGTCACCTTCATCGGCGCCGACGTCGGCGCCCTGATGGGCGGCGCCATCGTCACCGAGCGCATCTTCAACATCCACGGCGTCGGCTACCAGCTCTACCAGGGCATCCTGCGCCAGAACACCCAGACCGTGGTCGGCTTCGTGACGATCCTCGTGCTGGTCTTCCTCGCGGTGAACCTGATCGTCGACCTCCTGTACGCCGTACTCGACCCGAGGATCCGCTATGCCTGAACCGCAAGCGCCAGAGCCCTCTTCCCGGTCCGGTGGCGGGCGCGCGCCCGAGGACGGCGCCATCGCGGCGACCGGTATGGGCGGCGCGATGGACCTGGCCACCAGCGAGGGCGCGGCCCTGGAGAACCAGCCGGGCGGCCCCACCGGCGGCGGCCCCGCCGGCAAGCCGCGCAGCCTGTGGTCCGACGCCTGGCGCGACCTGCGCCGCAACCCGATCTTCATCATCTCGGGCCTGGTGATCCTGTTCCTGGTGATCATCTCGATCTGGCCGCAGCTGATCGCGTCCGGCAACCCGCTCTCCTGCGACCTGTCCAAGCGTCAGCAGGGCTCCGAGCCGGGCCACCCCTTCGGCTTCGACGGCCAGGGCTGCGACGTCTACACGCGCACCGTGTACGGCGCCCGCAACTCCATCACCGTCGGTGTCTGCGCCACGATCGGCGTCGCGATCCTCGGCTCGGTCCTCGGCGGCCTCGCCGGGTTCTTCGGCGGGTTCTGGGACTCGCTCCTGTCCCGCATCACCGACATCTTCTTCGCGATCCCCGTCGTCCTCGGCGGTCTGGTCCTGCTGTCGGTGGTCACCAGCAACACCGTCTGGCCGGTGATCGGCTTCATGGTGCTGCTCGGCTGGCCGCAGATCTCCCGCATCGCGCGCGGCTCGGTCATCACGGCCAAGCAGAACGACTACGTGCAGGCGGCGCGGGCCCTCGGCGCCTCCAACTCCCGGATGCTGCTGCGGCACATCACGCCGAACGCGATCGCGCCGGTCATCGTCGTCGCGACCATCGCCCTCGGTACGTACATCGCGCTGGAGGCGACCCTCTCGTACCTCGGTGTCGGCCTGAAGCCGCCCGCGGTCAGCTGGGGCATCGACATCTCGGCGGCCTCCCAGGGCATCCGCAACGCCCCGCACATGCTGCTGTGGCCGGCCGGCGCCCTCGCCATCACGGTGCTCGCGTTCATCATGCTCGGCGACGCGGTGCGCGACGCCCTCGACCCGAAGCTGAGGTAGCGCCCATGCCGTTGCTCGAAGTACGCGATCTGCACGTCGAGTTCCGCACCCGGGACGGTGTCGCCAAGGCCGTCAACGGCGTCAACTACACCGTCGACGAGGGCGAGACGCTCGCCGTGCTCGGCGAGTCCGGCTCCGGCAAGTCGGTCACCGCGCAGGCGATCATGGGCATCCTCGACATCCCGCCCGGGCGGATCGCCGGCGGCGAGATCCTCTTCAAGGGCCGGGACCTGCTCAAGCTGAAGGAGGAGGAGCGCAGGAAGGTCCGCGGCGCCGAGATGGCGATGATCTTCCAGGACGCGCTCAGCTCCCTCAACCCCGTGCTCTCGGTGGGCGAGCAGATCGGCGAGCTGTTCACCGTCCACAAGGGCATGTCCCGCAAGGACGCCAAGGCCAAGGCCGTCGAGCTGATGGACCGGGTGCGCATCCCGGCGGCGAAGGAGCGGGTCACCCAGTACCCGCACCAGTTCTCCGGCGGTATGCGCCAGCGCATCATGATCGCCATGGCGCTCGCCCTGGAGCCCGACCTGATCATCGCGGACGAGCCGACCACGGCCCTCGACGTGACCGTGCAGGCCCAGGTCATGGATCTGCTGGCCGAGCTGCAGCGCGAGCTCAACATGGGGCTCATCCTCATCACGCACGACCTGGGCGTCGTCGCCGACGTCGCCGACAAGATCGCCGTGATGTACGCGGGCCGCATCGTCGAGCAGGCCCCGGTCCACGAGATCTACAAGGCGCCCGCCCACCCGTACACCAAGGGCCTGCTGGAGTCGATCCCGCGCCTGGACCAGAAGGGGCAGGAGCTGTTCGCCATCAAGGGCCTGCCGCCGAACCTCATGAACATCCCGCCCGGCTGCGCCTTCAACCCGCGCTGCCCGATGGCCCAGGACGTCTGCCGTACGGACGTCCCGCCGCTCGCCGAGGTCACGCCCGAGCGCCGCAGCGCCTGCCACTTCTGGAAGGAGACGCTCGATGCCACACGGTGAGCACGTCAGCAAGGACGACCTCAGGCGCGAGGGCGAGATCGCCGAGCACCTCCTCCACAAGGCGCAGGCCGAGTCGTCGTACGCGAAGAACGGCTCGGAGTCCGGTCACGAACCCCTGCTGGAGGTCGAGGGGCTGGTCAAGCACTACCCCCTCACCCAGGGCATCCTCATCAAGAAGCAGGTCGGCGCGGTCAAGGCCGTCGACGGCGTCGACTTCACGCTGGGGCAGGGCGAGACGCTCGGCATCGTGGGGGAGTCCGGCTGCGGCAAGTCCACCGTCGCCAAGATGCTGGTGAACCTGGAGCGCCCGACGGCGGGCCGGATCAAGTACAAGGGCGAGGACATCACCAAGCTGTCCGGACGCGCGCTGAAGGCGGTGCGCCGCAACATCCAGATGGTGTTCCAGGACCCGTACACCTCGCTCAACCCCCGGATGACGGTGGGCGACATCATCGGGGAGCCGTACGAGATCCACCCCGAGGTCGCGCCGAAGGGCGACCGCCGCAAGAAGGTCCAGGACCTGCTCGACGTGGTCGGTCTCAACCCCGAGTACATCAACCGCTACCCGCACCAGTTCTCCGGCGGCCAGCGCCAGCGCATCGGCATCGCCCGCGGGCTGGCGCTGCGCCCCGAGATCATCGTCGCCGACGAGCCGGTCTCCGCGCTCGACGTGTCGGTGCAGGCACAGGTGATCAACCTGCTGGACAAGCTCCAGAACGAGTTCAGCCTGTCCTACGTCTTCATCGCCCACGACCTGTCGATCGTGCGGCACATCTCCGACCGGGTCGGCGTGATGTACCTGGGCCGCATCGTGGAGATCGGCTCGGACGCCGAGATCTACGACCACCCCACGCACCCCTACACGCAGGCGCTGCTGTCGGCCGTGCCCGTGCCCGACCCGCAGGCGCGCGAGCACCGCGAGCGGATCATCCTCTCCGGGGACGTGCCCTCGCCCGCCAACCCGCCCTCCGGCTGCCGCTTCCGCACCCGCTGCTGGAAGGCGCAGGAGCGCTGCGAGCAGGAGGTCCCGGTGCTGGCCGTCCCCGCGGTCTTCCGCATCGGCGACAGCCCGGCCGCGCACCCCTCGGCGTGCCACTTCGCAGAGGAGAAGCAGGTCGTACCGTCCGAGTAGGGCCGAGGGCGTCGTGGCGGCCTTTACAAGCAGGCAACTCGACGGACCCGGTACCGATATACGGACGCGCCAAGGTGAACACCGTACGGCCGTGCGGGTGCCGTGGACCGGGCCGGAGCGCGCCATGTCGCTCCGGCCCGGTCATTCATCCGGCCAGGCCCAACGACCGCTTCAGGAAGTCCACCTGGAGCAGCAGCAGGTTCTCCGCGACCTGCTCCTGCGGCGTCATGTGGGTCACCCCGGACAGCGGCAGCACCTCGTGGGGCCGCCCGTCCGCCAGCAGGGCGGAGCTCAGCCGCAGCGCGTGCGCGACGACCACGTTGTCGTCGGCGAGGCCGTGCACGATGAGCAGCGGCCGGTGCCGGTCCGCGGCCTGCGAGAGCCCGTCGTCCGTCACCAGCGAACTCGCCGCGTACGTCTGCGGGGACGCGCCCGGGTCGCCCAGGTACCGCTCCGTGTAGTGCGTGTCGTACAGCCGCCAGTCCGTCACCGGCGCGCCCGCGATCCCCGCGTGGAAGACGTCGGGCCGGCGCAGCACGGCCAGCGCGGACAGGTAGCCGCCGTAGCTCCAGCCCCGCATCGCCACCTTGGACAGGTCGAGCGGGAACCGTCCGGCCAGCGCCTGTACCGCCGTGACCTGGTCGTCCAGGGTCACCGTGAAGTCGCCGCGGACCGACTTCTCACGGCCGGGCGAGATGCCCGGGGTGCCACGGCCGTCCGCGACGATCACCGCGAAGCCCTGGTCGGCGAACCACTGCGAGGTCAGATACGGGTTGTGGGCCGCCATCACCCGCTGCCCGTGCGGCCCGCCGTACGGGTCCATCAGGACCGGCAGCGGCCCGTCCCCGTCCGCGTACGACGAGGGGAGCAGGACGGCGCACGGAATGCCGTCCGCCTCGGTCAGCGTCACGCGCGGGGAGAGCAGCGGGCGCTCGGCGTGCGAGGCAACCTCGGCGACGTGCTTGCCGGCGCGCTCGACGCGCACCCGTGCGCCGGGCGAGTCGAGCGTGGCGGAGACGAGGACGGTGACGTCGCCGGAGCGCACCGCCGAGTGCACTCCGGGACCGGTCGAGACGCGCTGCACGCCGAGCTCGTTGACCCGGTAGACGTGCACCTCGCCGGTCTCCGGGGCCTCGGCGCCGGCCCCTGCCGAGGCGGAGATCAGCACATCGCTCGCGCCCACGTCGAGCACCGCCCGCACATGCAACTGCGGCCCCGTCAAAGGCCGTTCGCCGACCGCGAGGACCCGCGCGCCGCCCTCGTCGGCGATCCGCACGAGCTGCCCGCTGGGCGACCAGCACGGCACCCCGGGGAACAGCTCCAGCCACTGGTCGTCCTCGTCGGCGTGCACCATCCGCGTCGAGCCGTCGTCGACGTTCACGGCCAGGTACAGCTCGCTGAGCTGGTCGCGCGCCTGCACGAGCAGCAGCGGGGCGCCGTCCGACGACCAGTGGACGCGGGCCAGGTAGGGGTAGGCCGTCCGGTTCCAGTTGATCTCCGTGCGGGTGCCGTCGAGGCCGTACGCGAACAGCCGCACCTCGGCGTTGGGCGTGCCGGCCGCCGGATAGGCGTTGCGCGCCGGCTCGCGGTCCGGGTGCGCCGGGTCGGCGATCCACCAGCGCCGTACGTCCGCGTCGTCGGCCCGGGCCACCAGGAGCCGGTCCGAGTCGGGCGACCACCAGTACCCGCGGTACCGGGACATCTCCTCGGCCGCGATGAACTCCGCGAGCCCGTACGTCACCGTCTCCGACTCCGGGGAGGCGAGCACCCGGTCGTCCTCGCCCTCCGCGCCGACCACCCGCAGGGCGCCCTGCGCGACGTACGCGATGTGCCGCCCGTCGGGGGCCGGGCGCGGGTCCAACACCGGTCCGGACACGGGGAGTTCCCGTGCGGTGCCGGCGCGCAGCTCGGCCGTGAAGAGCCGGCCCGACAGGGCGAACGCCGCCAACTCGGCCGCCGCGTCCGTCGCGTAGCCCACGATGCCGGCGCCGCCCTCGCGGCTGCGCTCGCGCCGGGCCCGCTCCTCGGCCGACAGCCGCTCCGAGGTGCCGCCGAGGAGCGTCACCGGGTCGGCGGCGAGCCGCTCCTGACCGCTCGTCACGTCCAGCACCCACAGCGCGTTCGCCCGGTCGGTGCCGGTGGCGGAGCGGAGGAAGACGACGCGTTCCCCGTCGGGCGCCACCGTGAAGGCGCGCGGCGCACCCGAGGTGAAGCGCTGCGTGCGCGCGTGCTGCCGGGGGAAGGAGTACGTCGCGGTCCCGGTGTCGGGTCCGGTGTCGGTTCCGTTCTCGGTGGTCATCCCCGAAGCCTAGGGCGGAAGTCGACCATGCGCCCCCACGCGCTCCCTGCCGCCCCCGGTGCCCCCTCGCGGTGACTCATGCACGACGACGGATAGTTATGATCAGTAGCGCTGTGTGGGTAGGAATCCGTCGGCGACCGGATCACTTTGGAGGAGGACCGCTGTGGCACTCTCGATCTCGGCCGTGGTGCTGTTCGCGATCATCGTCTTCATCCTGATCAAGAAGTCGGGACTGAAGGCCGGGCACGCGGTCGTCTGCGTGCTGCTCGGCTTCTATCTGGCGAGTTCGTCCGTGGCTCCCACGATCAAGGAGCTCACGACGAACGTGGCGGGCATGATCGGCGACATCAAGTTCTAGCCCGCGGGGCCAGGGGTTCTAGGCTGGGGGTATGACCGAACTGCCCGGCCGGCGCCTGCTCCTCGTGCACGCGCACCCCGACGACGAGTCGATCAACAACGGCGCCACGATGGCCAAGTACGCCGCCGACGGCGTGCACGTCACGCTCGTGACCTGCACGCTCGGCGAAGAGGGCGAGGTCATTCCGGACGAACTGGCCCATCTCGCCCCGGATCGCGAGGACCTGCTCGGCCCGCACCGCATCGGCGAGCTGACCGCCGCCATGAAGGAGCTGGGCGTCACCGACCACCGCTTCCTGGGCGGCCCCGGCCGGTACCGGGACTCCGGGATGATGGGCGCCGAGCAGAACGGGCGGCCCGGCGCCTTCTGGGCGGCCGACCCCGACGAGGCGGCGGCGTACCTGGTCGCCGTGATCCGCGAGATCCGGCCACAGGTCCTCGTCACGTACGACCCGGACGGCGGCTACGGCCACCCCGACCACATCCAGGCGCACCGCGTCGCCATGCGCGCCGCCGATCTCGCCGCCGAACCGGCCTTCCGGCGCGATCTCGGAGATCCGCACACGATCTCCAAGATCTATTGGAATCGTGTGCCTCGCACGATCGTCGAGGAACGGTTCCGCGGACTCGCGGACACGCTCGACCGCACGCCCTTCTCCGTCGCCGCGGTCGTGGCCGACGTGCCGGGCGTCGTCGACGACGCCCGCGTCACCGCCGAGATCGGCGGACGCCCCTGGGGTGAGCGGAAGGCCGCCGCGATGGCCGCGCACGCCACCCAGGTCGACGTCGCCGACGGGCTCGACGACTCCCGGGTGTTCGCCCTGTCGAACGGGCTGGCGCAGCCCCTGTTCGACGTCGAGTACTACGAGTTGGTGCGGGGCGAGCCCGGATCGGCGTACGAGAAGGACCTGTTCGAGGGCATCGAGGGAGAACGCGCGTGATGAGCAGCGGCAAGAGCGCCGGCGGCGCCGGAACCGGCAGGTCCGCGGCGCACCAGCCCGACCTCCCCTTCAGCCTCGCGCTCACCCCGGCCAGGACCGCCGCGCTGCTCGCGCTGGCCGTGCTCGGCGCGCTCGTCGGCCTCGCCGGCGCACTGCTCCAAGGGGGCTGGTTCCCGGGCGGGTTGCTGCTCGCGCTGGCCGGCGCGGCCGGGCTGTTCCACGGCGGGGCGCGGCTGACCCGTGGTAGAGCCGGGGCCCTGGCGCCTGCGGCGGGCTGGCTCGTCGCGGTCATTCTGCTCACCGCGAGCCGTCCCGAGGGTGACTTTCTGTTCGGTGCGGGACTCGGCTCCTACCTCTTCCTCCTCGGAGGGATGGCCGTGGCTGTGATGTGCGCCACCCTTGGCCTTTCACAGCAACCACCCGCGTCCGCCGCCCGACTTGGGAAGTGACGTACCACTTCGAGCCATGGCCCGTTCGGGATTCACCATCCGTCACACCGTGACGTCCTGGCGCGGCCAGTATGGTGGTGCGCGCCGCCGAGCAGCCCGCGTGAGGTCGAGACGGGCGGCGGAGCCAACCGGGAGAACCTGCTTTGAGTCGTGAAACTGACAGTTCGTCCTCCGGGCCCCAGGGGCGCGGCGCTGCCGCCTACCCGTCGGGGACGCCTCCGTACGGAACGTCCGCGCAGGGCGCGGCCTCCGGCGACGCCGACCCGCTGGGCCAGGTGCCCCCGGGCGACCAGGGCACCCCGGACGCACCCAGGACCGAGACCACGCTGACGACGCGGATCCGGATCAACATCCCCGGCTCGCGTCCGATCCCGCCGGTCGTGATGCGGACGCCGATGAGCGACGTCGACGGTGCGCCCCAGGACGCGGCCGTCGGCGCCGACGCCCAGGACCGGGCCCCCGAGCCCGGCCCCGACACGCACCGCCCCTCCGCGCTCGCCGGGTACGCCGCCTCGAGCACGGACAGCGGCGCCGGTGCCGCGCCCGCCGCGGGCCCCGGCGACTCCGCCGAGGCCAAGGCGCCCCGCGAGGAGAAGACCAGCGACTGGTTCGCGCCGCGCAAGAGCTCCGCCGGCCGCGGCGCCGCGGCGAACGGGGCCGGCGCCGCGGCGTCCGGACCGGCCGCGGGCGGCCCCCCGAGCGCCCCCGGCGGCGGCACTCCGTCCGGCACGTCCGGCGGCTTCGACGCGACCGGCGCCCAGGGCGGCGGCGCCGCGCCGCGCCCCGGCACCGACCGCGGCGACCTGCCCTATTTCTCCGGCAACGCGGGCGCCCCGGACCCCGGTGCGCCCCGCCGCGGGCCCGCCGGCCCGACTTCGGGGCCCGCCACCGGCGACGGCCCGATGGTGACGCCGGCCGCGCCCGATCCGTCGGTCCGCCCCGCGCCGGGCGCGCAGAACCCGCCGCGGATGAGCGACGACACCGCGATCCTCACGCCGCAGAAGCCGGCGCCCGAGCCGCCGGCCGGCAATGTCTCCGGTGACACCCTCACCAGCGGCATCCCGGTCGTCCCGCAGCCGGGACAGGGCGGCCCCGGCTCCCCGTTCGCGCCCGGCGCCCAGGCGCCCGCGCCGACCCCGCACACCCCGCCGAAGCTGCCCGACCCGGTGCAGAGCGCGCCGGCCCCGGCCCCCGCGAAAAAGAAGAAGGGCCGCAACAAGCTGGTCCTGCTCGGCGCGGGCGTCGTCGGCGTGGCCGGAGTCGCCTACGGCGCGGGCCTGTTGATGAACCACTCGGACGTGCCGAAGGGCACCACCGTCCTCGGCGTCGACATCGGCGGCGGCACCCGTGACCAGGCGGCCGCCAAGCTGGACGACACCCTCGGCAAGCGCACCACCGAGCCGCTGAAGCTCGAGGTCGACGGCAAGACGGTCGAGCTGAAGCCGGACCAGGCCGGCCTGTCCCTGGACAGCGCGGCCACCGTGACCGCCGCCGCGGGCAGCGACTACAACCCGGTCTCCGTGATCGGCTCGCTGTTCGGCAACGGGCGCGTCGTCGACCCGGTCATGCCGGTCGACGAGGAGAAGCTGCACGCGGCGCTCGAACAGGCCGCGGGCGGCGCCACCACCTCCGGCGACGGCACGATCAAGTTCGTCCCGGGCAAGGCCGTCGCCGTCTACGGCAAGGCCGGCAAGGGCATCGACGTCGACCGGTCGACCGAGGCCGTCGAGAAGGCGTACCGGGCACAGGTCGAGACGGGCACGTCCGCACCGGTCCAGGTCGCGACGACGGAGCGGCAGCCGACGATCTCGGACGCCGAGGTCGACCGGAAGATGGAGCAGTTCGCGAAGCCCGCGATGTCCGCCAACGTCACGATCACGGCGGGCGGCAAGCAGATCGACTTCGGTCCTGCCATCTCGCTGCCGAAGGTGCTCGGCATGAAGGCGGTCGACGGCAAGCTCGTCGAGACGTACGACCGGGAGGCTCTCAAGGAGCTCTACGGCAACACGTTCGACGGCGTCCTGATCACCCGCGGCACCGGCAAGAAGACGCCGGTGCAGCCGACGGACGTCGCCTCGGCGATGAGCAAGGCCCTGCTGGGCAAGACCAAGGCCGAGCGCACCGTGGACATCCCCACGAACCCGAGCTGATCCGCGCGCGCCGCGAGTCCCGCATGACAACTGTCATGCGGGACTCGCGACGCCCGACACTGCCCCGCGCCGTCGCCGACCGGCGACGATGGGCCGCATGAACACAGACGCAGCGGTCACCTTCACCGGGGTGACGAAGTCCTACGGCGCCGTCAAGGCCGTCGACGGCCTCAGTCTCGCCCTGCACCCGGGGGAGACCGTCGCCCTGCTCGGCCCGAACGGGGCCGGCAAGTCCACCACCCTCGACCTGCTGCTCGGCCTGCGCCCCGCGGACACCGGCGACGTCCGGGTCTTCGGGCAGGCGCCGCGCGACGCGATCGTCCAGGGCCGCGTCGGCGCCATGCTGCAGAGCGGCGGGCTGATGGACGAGGTGACGGTGCGCGAGCTCGTCCAGCTCGCCGTGGCCCTGCACCCCAAGCCGTACCCGGTCGGCGACGTGCTCTCCCGCGCCGGCGTCACCCAGATCGCCGACCGCAAGGTCAACAAGCTCTCCGGCGGCCAGGAGCAGCGCGTCCGCTTCGCCCTCGCCACCGCGGGCGACAGCGACCTCATCGTCCTCGACGAGCCGACGACCGGCATGGACGTCTCGGCCCGCCAGGCGTTCTGGGCGACCATGCGCGAGCAGGCCGACCAGGGCCGCACCGTGCTGTTCGCCACGCACTACCTGGAGGAGGCGGACGCGATCGCCGACCGCGTCCTCGTCCTGCACCGCGGCCGGCTCCTGGCCGACGGCACCGCCGCCGAGATCAAGGCGAAGGCGGGCGCCCGCAAGGTCTCCTTCGACCTGGAGGGCGAGATCGACACCGCCGCCATCGAGGCGCTGCCGTTCCTCACGCGCGTGGACGTCTCCGGCCAGACCGTCCGCATGCAGTCCACCGACGCCGACGCGACCGTCCACGCGCTGTACGGGCTCGGCGTCTACCCCCGCAACCTCGAAGTCGCCGGACTCGGCCTGGAGCAGGCCTTCGTCGCCATCACGAACGCAGAAGAGGCCGCTCAGGAGGCGAAGGCGTCATGAACAGCCTGATCAAGCTGGAGATCACCCGCGCCCTGCGCAACAGGAAGTTCCTGTTCTTCTCCGTGGTCTACCCCTCGATCCTCTTCCTGCTGATCGCCGGCTCGGCCGACAGCACGGACATCGTCGACGGCACGGGCCTGGACCTGCCCTCGCTCATGATGGTCTCCATGGCCTCCTTCGGCGCCCTCACCGCCGTCCTCATGGGCAACAGCGAGCGCATCGCCAAGGAGCGGGAGAGCGGCTGGGTACGGCAGTTGCGGCTGACGACGCTGCCCGGCCGCGGCTACGTCCTCGCGAAGACCGCGAGCGCCGCCGTCGTCTCCCTGCCGTCCATCGTGGTCGTCTTCGTCGTGGCCGCCGTCTTCAAGGACGTACGGTTCGACGCCTGGCAGTGGCTCGCGCTCACCGGCGCGATCTGGGCGGGCAGCCTCTGCTTCGCCGCCCTCGGCGTCGCCCTCGGCTACCTCGCGTCCGGTGACGCCGTCCGCCCGATCACGATGATCGTCTACTTCGGCCTGTCCATCCTGGGCGGCCTGTGGATGCCGACCACCACGTTCCCGCAGTGGCTGCAGGACATCGCCACGTGGCTGCCCACGCACGCCTACGCCGCCCTCGGCCAGGCCATCGAGCTCGGCAACGCCCCGCACGCCAAGGACGTCACGCTGATCGTCGCGTACTTCCTGCTCTTCGCGGGCGGCGCGGCCTGGCTGTACCGGAAGGACACGTTGAAGGCGTGAGCACGCAGACGTCCGGGCCGGACCGGGGCCCGAAGGTCGGGCAGCCGCCGGAGAACCGCCGCGAGTTCTACGTGAAGCTGCTGTGGATCGCCATGTGGCTGGCCTTCCTCGGCAGCCCGGTGGCCGATCTCGTACAGGGCGGCCACAGCCCGCTCGGCACGGTGCTCGGCTGGCTGGGCCTGGCCGTGTTCGCGGGCTGCTACGTGGGCCTCGTCCTGCGGCAGACCGGCCGCCCGATGCGCCGGCGCGCGGCCCACGGCTGTCTGGCCGCGCTGCCGGTGTTCGCCGTCGTCCTGCCCCTCACCCTCGGGTCCGACTGGCTCGTCCTGTTCGTGTACGTCGCCGTGGCCTGCGGCGCCGTCCTGCCACTGCGGCGGGCCCGCCCGGCGATCCTCGCCACGACCGCCGCCCTGCTCGCCGTCGGGCTGCTCATCGGCACCAGCCCGGAGTACTGGCTGATCATCCCCACCCTGCTCGGCGGCTTCTCCATGATCGGCGTGCGCGAACTGGTGCGTACGACGAAGGAGTTGCGGGAGGCCAGGGCCCAGGTCGCCCAGCTCGCCGCGAACGAGGAACGGCTGCGGCTCGCCCGCGATCTGCACGACCTGCTCGGCCACTCCCTCTCGCTCATCACGCTCAAGAGCGAACTGGCGGGCCGGATGCTGCCGGACCACCCCGGCAAGGCGGCCGACCAGGTCGCCGACATCGAGAAGGTCAGCCGCCAGGCCCTGGTCGACGTGCGCGAGGCCGTCACCGGCTACCGCCGCCCCCGCCTGTCGGCCGAACTCGCCGGAGCACAAGCCGTGCTGACGGCGGCCGGCATCACGGCGGACGTGCCCGCCGACCTCCCGGACCTGCCCGGGACCCAGGAGGCGACGCTCGCCTGGACGCTGCGCGAGGCCGTCACCAACGTCGTACGGCACAGCGGGGCACGCCGCTGCACGGTCACCGTCGTCCGCCGCGAGACCCTGGACGGCCCGGTCGTCGAGCTGAGCGTCGAGGACGACGGCACGGGCCCGTCCGGGACGCCGCCCGGCAACGGCCTGGCCGGACTCGCCGAACGCCTCGCCGCGGTCGGCGGCACGCTGGAGTCGGGCGCGGCGCACGGGCGCGGCTTCCGCCTGGTGGCCCGGGTCCCCGCCGCCTCCGTAGGATCCGCCGCATGAGCACGGAGAACGACGAGGGCGCCGGGATCAGGGTCCTGCTCGCCGAGGACCAGTCGATGGTGCGCGAGGCCCTCGCCGCCCTGCTCGGCCTGGAGCCGGACATCGAGGTCGTCGCCCAGGTGGCGCGCGGCGACGAGGTGCTGGCGGCGGCCCGCGCGCACGCGGTGGACGTGGCGCTGCTCGACATCGAGATGCCGGGCTGCACGGGCATCGAAGCGGCGGCCCAACTGCACGCGGAGCTCCCGGAGTTGAAGGTGGTGGTGCTCACCACCTTCGGCCGCCCCGGCTATCTGCGCAGCGCCATGGAGGCGGGCGCCCACGCGTTCCTGGTGAAGGACGCCCCCGCCGCCCAGCTCGCCCGGGCCGTCCGCACGGTCCTCGCGGGCGAGCGCGTCATCGACCCCACGCTCGCCGCGGCGGCCCTGGCGGAGGGCGCCAACCCGCTCACGGACCGCGAGCGCGAGGTGCTCCGCGCGGCGGCGGACGGGCGCACCAACGCGGAACTGGCCGCCGCCCTCAACCTCTCCCACGGCACGGTCCGCAACTACCTCTCGCTGGCGATCCAGAAGCTGGCGGTACGCAACCGCGCGGAGGCGGTGCGGGCCGCCCGGGAGAAGGGCTGGCTGTGAGAGGGAGCCGCCCGGGAGCGGCTCAGTTCAGCATGGCCCGAGCCGCCCTGGCCTGGCTCAGCACCTGTTCCGCGGCGGCGGCGTCCACCGCCTCGACGACCTGCGCGTACGCCTCCAACTCGGCGGCGCCGGTGAGGAAATCGGCCCGCTGCACCAACAGCTGGGCCCGTTCGTAGCGCAACCGCGCCGGATGCGACGGCAGCAGCAGCGACAGTTCGACGGCCCACAGCGACACGTCCGAGCGCTCGGGCCGCGTCGCCGCCCAGGCCCGGATGTTGTTGAGGATCCGCAGCACGATCTCCAGCGGACCGGCGGGCCGCAGCATCGACGGGTCCAGCGGCGCCCCCGTCGCCCCCGCGACCAGCAGCTCCGCGTCCGGGCCGGTCAGCACCCGCCCGGCACCGAACGGATCGGCCAGCACCTGCTCCTGGAAGGGATCGCCGTACGAAGCTCCTTCAGGGGCGGTGTCCGGGTGACCAGGAGGCGTGCCGAACCCGACCACGAAGTGCCCCGGCAGCGCCACCCCGTACACCGGGGCCCCGGCCCGCCGGGCCACCTCCATCCAGACCACCGACAGCAGGATCGGCAGCCCGCGCCGGCGCCGGACCACCTCGTGCAGCAGCGACGACTCCAGGCGCTGGTAGTCGGCCGACGACCCGTGGAACCCGCGCCGCGCGCCGAGCAGTTCGGCCAGCGCGGTGGCCCAGGACCGCGGCCCGCCCGGACGGAACGGCAACTGCCCGGCCAGCTCGTCCAGTTCGATCTGCACGGCGTCCATACCGGCCTCGTCCAGCGAGCCGTCGGCATGCGCGGCGAGCAGCAGGCACAGCCGCGCGAGGTCCGGCCGCTCGGACCGCGCCTCCTCGGCGAACCGGCGTCGCAGTTCCGTGGAACGGGGGGACAGGTGGGGGGACATACGAGCCTCGTGCCCTCTCAGACCGATCGATAGCGCGATCGACAGCGGGTCACCGGGTGCCCCGCTCCGGAGCACGGTAGTGGTGATACGCGTGATGTGTGGCGAAACCCATCCGGTCGTACAGCGCACGCGCCCCGTCGTTGTCGGCCTCGACCTGGAGCCAGGCCGCCGACGCGCCCTCGTCGAGCGCCTGTCGCGCGAGCGCCGTCATCACGACCGTGGCGAGCCCGCGCCGCCGGTACGCGGGATCGACCTCGACGGCGGCGAACCCGGCCCACCGTCCGTCGACCACGCACCGGCCGATCGCCGCGGGCGTGTCCCCCTCGCCGGGCACCGACGCGAACCACACCGAGGGCCCGGCGCACAGCACCTTCAGCGCGACCTCGCTCGCCCCCTTGCGCTGGTAGCGCGCGAGCCACGCCTCCCCCGGCTCACGGCCGAGCACCACCCGCGGGTCGTCCGGCGCGTCCCCGATGGGCGCGAGCGCCGCGATCCGCAGCTCGGCACTCACCTCCCGCACCCACCCGCGCGCCTCCAACTCGGCGCACAGCAGCTCCTGCGTGCCCTCGGCGCCGGTCGCGGTCTGCGCGTACGCGGGCAGCCCCCGGGCGTCGTACCAGTCCCGCACGCGCAGGAGCGCGTCGTCCAGCGGAACACCCGGGTCGCCCACGGGCAGCACCGAGTTGGCCCGCCGGGTGAAGCCCTCCCGTCGCCCGACCGCCGCCCCACCAGGACGCGCTGCGCGCGGCACCTGTTCGACGGCGGCCCGCAGCTCCCAGTCACCGAGCCGCTCGCTCTCCAGCGGCTGCCAGGCGCGGGACGAGATGTGGGCCAGCTCCGCGTACGTGGCGGAGGGGCCACGGCGGCGCGCCGGTTCGGCCGGCACGACCTTCCCCGCGACCAGCGTGGACTCGTCGACGGACACCTGCTCGCCGGTTCTTCGTGTGATGAGCAGCACACCGTTGTCCCACGATGTGAGAACCCCGACCGTGTCGGTGAACTTCCGACCCGCGGACCTCTCCTCACTCACCCGTCGCACTGACACGCGTTTTCCCACGTCAGCACGGGTAACGCGAAGCTCGAGCCGTCCGCCCGCAGTGAATTCCACAGCTCGGTCCACCCCTCCTGTTCGGATCATGCCCAGGAACGGAGATACTAGGGGCGGGCATCGACGACGCCGCGCTCCCGCGCGCCAGGCGGCGGAGCCTGCGGAGGCCCGCCAGCGCCCTATCGAGGAGGAACGACAGCGTGACCTACGTCATCGCGCAGCCTTGTGTCGACGTCAAGGACAAGGCGTGCATCGAGGAGTGCCCGGTCGACTGCATCTACGAGGGCTCCCGGTCCTTGTACATCCACCCGGACGAATGCGTCGACTGTGGTGCCTGTGAGCCGGTCTGCCCGGTCGAGGCGATCTTCTACGAGGACGACACTCCGGAGGAGTGGAAGGACTACTACAAGGCGAACGTCGAGTTCTTCGACGAGCTCGGTTCGCCCGGTGGTGCCTCGAAGATGGGTCTGATCGAGAAGGACCACCCGTTCATCGCCGCGCTGCCGCCGCAGAACCAGTAACTGCGCACAGCGGTACGCACAGGCGCTGCCCCGGTCCCGTACGGCTTCGACTGCCGTACGGGACCGAGGCGTTTGTCCACCCTCCCGAGGGCCCTACGCAAGAGAAGTGAGCTGACCCGGTGTCCGCAGTCCCCGCTCCTGTCGACCGCCTCCCCACCTTCCCCTGGGACAAGCTGGAGCCGTACAAGAAGACGGCCGCTGCGCATCCGGGCGGCATCGTCGACCTGTCCGTCGGCACGCCCGTCGACCCGGTGCCCGAGCTGATCCAGAAGGCGCTGATCGACGCCGCCGACTCGCCGGGCTACCCGACGGTGTGGGGCACCCCCGAACTGCGCGACGCGCTCGTCGGCTGGTGCGAACGCCGCCTCGGCGCCCGCGGCTTCGGCCACACGAACGTGCTGCCGGTGGTCGGCTCCAAGGAGCTCGTGGCCTGGCTCCCGACCCAGCTGGGCCTCGGCCCCGGCGACAAGGTGGCCTACCCGCGCCTCGCGTACCCGACGTACGAGGTGGGCGCCCGCCTGGCCCGCGCCGAGCACGTGGCGTACGACGACCCGACGGACCTGGACCCCGAGGGCGTCAAGCTCCTGTGGCTCAACTCCCCGTCGAACCCGACGGGCCGGGTGCTCTCCAAGGACGAGCTGACCCGGATCGTGGCCTGGGCCCGCGAGCACGGCATCCTGATCTTCTCGGACGAGTGCTACATCGAACTGGGCTGGGAGGCCGACCCCGTCTCGGTCCTGCACCCGGACGTGAACGGCGGCTCGTACGAGGGCCTGGTCACCGTCCACTCGCTGTCCAAGCGCTCGAACCTGGCGGGCTACCGGGCCGCGTTCCTCGCCGGTGACGCGAAGGTCCTCGGCGACCTGCTCCAGATCCGCAAGCACGGCGGCATGATGACCTCGGCCCCGACGCAGGCGGCCGTCGTCGCGGCGCTCGGCGACGAGCAGCACGTGCGCGACCAGCGCGCCCGCTACGCGGCCCGCCGCGAGCTGCTGCGCGAGGCGCTCCTGCAGCACGGCTTCCGCATCGAGCACAGCGAGGCGAGCCTGTACCTGTGGGCGACCCGCGGCGAGTCCTGCTGGGACACCGTCGCGCACCTCGCGGAGCTCGGCATCCTGGTCGCGCCGGGCGACTTCTACGGCGAGGCCGGGGCCTCGTTCGTCCGGGTCGCCCTGACGGCATCGGACGAGCGCGTCCGGGCGGCCGTCGACCGGCTGGCCTGACCGACACCGCGAAGGGGCGCGGGACTCAGCCGAGCGGCAGGCCCTTGACCGGGAGGGAGTCGGTCGGCAGGCCGCCCTGGGTCAGGGAGTCGGTGGGCAGACCGCCCTTGGTCGCCGTCCCGGCGGTGTCGCCGACCACGTCACCGGCGCTGCCGGCCAGGTCGCCCGCGGCCTTCTGTGCCGCCGGGGTGGCGGTCTTGGCGCCCTTGCCGACCGTCTTGCCCGCGGCCGGAACGGCCTTCTTCACGGCCTTGCTTCCGGTGTCCCCGGCGAGGCCGGTGGCGTTCTGGGTCGCTCCGTCGACGGTGTTGCCCAGGTTCGCGCCGTCCAGCGCGGTCACACCGCCGAGGTCGGGCGTGGCCGGGAGCTCGGCAGCGCTCGCGGAGCCGGCCGCACCGACCACGGGCGCCGCTCCCGCCGCAACGAGCAGCGCGACGCGGGCGATCCGGCGGGTCAGGGGGAGGGACATGATGCTCCTTAGACGGGAGAGAACGTTTGTCGTCCGGCTGCCGTTCGGCGATCGGACGCCGTGACAACAGCCCCAAGGCCCAGGAAGGTTGCGGGTCGGCAACGTAAAGGGTTGGTAATGCGTCGCATAATCACTTCCGGATAAAAACGGGCAAACGACATTGCCCCCGGAGAGCTGAAAAACCCTTACGCCCCTTTGCTGACAGGGGAATCGAGAGAGGCCCCGCACTCCGCCCGAAGAGCTCCGCCCGACGTCCGTCGCGCATGATCGGCGTGCCCCGATCGGGTGATCGGCCGCACTACTGCCCGGTGACGATTCGGACCTCATCGACGGAGGGGGACGTCGCCGCGGCGGCTCCCGCGCCTCCCTCGGCCGACGCCCTGCGCCACTCATTCCCGGCATCTCCCGCGGTCCACTCGCGGCCCGCGTAGGAGACCCGTTCGATGCGCAACACGGACGAGTTGGCCACGGCCCACTGCGCCAGCTCCCAGCCGCGCTGGCGCTCCCCGCCCTGCGCCGACTCGACGGTCGCGGGCACCGGCACCCGCACCGAGCGCCGGTCGCGGCCCGCCGCGGGCGCCACGTCCGCCCCGAAGTCCCGGACGAGCGCGGCCTTCACGCGCGCCGGATCGCCGGCCCGCGCACCGTCGGCGCCCGTCGGCCGGCCCTCGCAGGTCAGCGACGCCGCGGCCCGGCCGGTCAGCGAGGCGGACAGCAGCGTGGCGTCCGGCTCGTGCTTCGCGTACGCCTGCGGATAGCCGCTGCGCTGCACCCGCTGCGCGGCCACGGTCAGCGGCAGCCGCGAGTAGCCGGGGATCTTGTCCAGGTGCGCGTAGAACCGGTCCGCCGCGTACACCGGGTCCATGATCTGCTTCGCGCTGCCCCAGCCCTCCGAGGGGCGCTGCTGGAACAGGCCGAGCGAATCCCGGTCGCCATGGCGGATGTTGCGCAGGCCCGACTCCTGCAGCGCGGTCGCCAGCGCGATGGTGACGGCCCGCTCGGGCATGCCGCGGGAGGTGCCGACGGCGGAGATCGTCGCCGCGTTCGCCGCCTGCTCGGCCGTGAACTCGTAGCGCGCCCCGGCGCCCTGCTCGGAGGTCGCCGAGACGACCACGCATTTCGGGGTGCCCCGGCCCCCGGTGGCGTACTGCACGGCCACATAGGTGGCCACGGCGAGCAGCACGATGACCGCCGCGCCGATGCGCAGGAGTCGGCCGCGCCGAACGGAGGAGGGGGGCTCAGACACGCGTCCAAGGTACTGGAGGCCGCGACGAGGGGTGACAGGCCCGTCACCCACGGACGATCAAGCCCGTCATCCAGGGGCGACCGGCCCGCCGGCCACGGGGGATAGGGTCGACGGCATGGACCGCACCTCACTCGACCTGACCCAGGACGCCGCTCTCCTCACCGCTCAGCTGGTCGACTTCCCCTCGCCCAGCGGCAGCGAGAAAGAGCTCGCCGACGCCGTCGAGGCGGCCCTGCGCGCCCTGCCGCACCTCACGGTCGACCGCCACGGCAACAACGTGGTGGCGCGCACGAACCTGGGCCGCTCGGAGCGGATCATCCTCGCGGGCCACATCGACACGGTCCCCATCGCCGACAACGTGCCCTCGCGCCTCGACGCGGACGGCACCCTGTGGGGCTGCGGGACCAGCGACATGAAGTCGGGCGTCGCCGTCCAGCTCCGCATCGCGCAGACGGTCACGGAGCCCAACCGCGACCTCACGTTCGTCTTCTACGACAACGAAGAGGTCGCCGCGCACCTCAACGGCCTCGGTCACGTGGCCGACGCCCACCCCGACTGGCTGGCGGGCGACTTCGCGATCCTCCTGGAAGGGACCGAGGGGCTCGTCGAGGGCGGCTGCCAGGGCACGCTGCGCGTCATCCTGAAGGTGAAGGGCGAGCGGGCCCACTCCGCGCGCGCGTGGATGGGGAAGAACGCCATTCATGCCGCGTCCCCCATTCTGGAGAAGCTGGCCGCCTACGAGCCGCGCAAGCCGGTCGTCGACGGCCTGGAGTTCCACGAGGGCCTCAACGCCGTACGTGTCGAGGGCTTCGTCGCCACGAACGTCATCCCCGACGCCTGTGCCGTCACGGTCAACTTCCGTTACGCGCCGGACCGGTCGATGGAGGAGGCCGAGCAGTTCGTCCGCGACTTCTTCGCCGACTGCCCGGTCGACGAGTTCGTCGTGGACGACCACACGGGCGGCGCCCGGCCCGGCCTCACGCACCCCGCCGCGGCCGCCTTCCTGGCCGCCGTGGGCGGCGAGCCGCGCCCCAAGTTCGGCTGGACGGACGTCTCCCGCTTCAGCGCGCTCGGCGTCCCCGCGGTGAACTACGGGCCCGGCAACCCGATCTTCGCCCACAAGATCGACGAGCGCGTCGACACGGCGCTGATCCTGGAGGCGGAGAAGCGCCTGGCGGCCTGGCTCACCAGCTGACACTCCGAGGTCCCTCGGATGTAACCCGCGTAGACCTACCCTTGCTCTACGTAAGCGCGCGATACCTGCGCATGGAGGGAGCGGACCATGAGCAACCCGGAGGGCAAGCGGCATCCCAAGGAGCAGCGGACGGGGCCGGTGATCCGCCGCCGCGACCAGGTGCAGCCCGGGACGAGCGACCAGCGTCTGCTCGACACAGAAGGACCCTCGGGGTGGGTGCACACCGACCCCTGGCGGGTCCTGCGCATCCAGTCCGAGTTCATCGAGGGCTTCGGCACCCTGGCCGAACTGCCGCCCGCGATCAGCGTGTTCGGCTCGGCCCGCACCCCGGAGGACTCGCCCGAGTACGCGGCGGGCGTCGAGATCGGCAAGGCACTGGTGGAGGCCGGTTTCGCGGTCATCACCGGCGGCGGCCCGGGCGCCATGCAGGCCGCGAACCAGGGCGCCGTCGAGGCGAAGGGCATCTCGGTCGGTCTCGGCATCGAGCTGCCCTTCGAGCAGGGCCTCAACCAGTACGTCGACCTGGGTCTGAACTTCCGCTACTTCTTCGTGCGGAAGACGATGTTCGTGAAGTACGCGCAGGGCTTCGTCGTCCTGCCCGGCGGCCTCGGCACCCTGGACGAGCTCTTCGAAGCGCTCACCCTCGTGCAGACCACGAAGGTGACCCGCTTCCCGATCGTGCTCTTCGGTACGCAGTACTGGAGCGGCCTCGTCGACTGGCTCAAGAACACGGTCATCGCCCAGGGCAAGGCGAGCGAGGCCGACCTGCTGCTCTTCCACGTCACGGACGACGTGGAGGAGGCCATCACGCTGGTCACCAAGGAGACCGGCAAGTAGGACGGCTGCGACGGCTGCGGACAGGCCCTACGCCAGTCCCCGGCGGGCGACCGCCGGGGGCCGGTGGCCCGCGATCGACGCCACCATGTCCAGCACCTGCCGGGTCTCGGCGACCTCGTGCACCCGGTAGACCTGCGCGCCGAGCCACGCCGACACGGCCGTCGTCGCCAGCGTCCCGATCACCCGCTCCTTGACGGGCTTGTCGAGCGTCTCGCCCACGAAGTCCTTGTTGGACAGCGAGACGAGCACCGGCCAGCCGGTGTCCACCATCTCCGGCAGGCGCCGCGTCGCCTCCAGCGAGTGCCGCGTGTTCTTCCCGAAGTCGTGCCCCGGATCGATCAGCACGGACTCGCGCGGTACGCCGAGGGACACGGCCCGCTCCGCGTAGCCGACCGTCACGTCCAGGATGTCCGCCATCACGTCGTCGTACGTGACCCGATGCGGCCGCGTACGGGGCTCGGCGCCGCCCGCGTGCGTGCACACGATGCCCACCTTGTGGCGCGCCGCGACCTCGGCGAGCTTCGGGTCGACGCCGCCCCAGGCGTCGTTGAGCAGATCCGCGCCCGCCTCGCACACGGCCTCGCCGACCTCGTGCCGCCAGGTGTCCACGCTGATGATCACGTCCGGGAAGCGCCGTCGTACCTCGGCGACGAAGCCGACGGTCCGCCGCGCCTCCTCCGCGGCGTCGACCTCCTCGCCGGGGCCCGCCTTCACCCCGCCGATGTCGACGATCTCGGCGCCCTCGGCGATCGCCTGTTCCACACGCGCGAGCGCGGGCTCGTCCCGGAACGTGGCGCCCTGGTCGTAGAAGGAGTCCGGGGTCCGGTTCACGATCGCCATGATCACCGGCTCGTGCGCGTCGAACTCGCGCCGGCCCAGCCTGAGCATCCCTGTGACTCTCCTCTGGATCCCACTTCAACGGTCGCCTGCGACCTTAACTGTCGGTGCGGCATGGCACGATCGGAGCCCGACGGTTTCGGGATGCCCGTGTACGCAGGTACCGGCCCGGTCGAGTCCAGGAGACGGCAGCGATGGTCATGTTCTTGTTTCTGGTCGCCGCGCTCGTCGTGGTGGTCGCGGCGGTGACGCTCGCGGTCCTCGGCGGGGGCGACGGCGGCGCACTGCGCGACGAGCCGTCCCAGTTCTACGCGGATCCCCTGCCCCCGGACCGCCCGGTGGGCCGCGCCGACGTGGAGGAGCTGCGCCTGCCCACGGCGGTGCGCGGCTACCGCATGGCGGAGGTCGACGACGCGCTGAACCGGCTGGGCGCGGAGCTGGCCGAGCGCGACGCGCGCATCTCCGAGCTGGAGTCCGCGCTCGCCGTGGCCCACGCCCAGGCCCGGCAGCCGGTCGACCGGCGCCCCGACACGGGCTTCGCGCCGCCCGGCGGGTACCAGGGCGAGACGGGGGAGGGCCTCCAGTGAGCGAGCCGGCCGGCGACGCCGTCCCCGGGCCCGACGGCAGACTGCGCTGCCCCTGGGGCCTGTCGACCGAGGACTACGTCGCGTACCACGACGAGGAGTGGGGCCGCCCGGTCCACGGCGACGACGCGCTGTTCGAGCGCCTGTCCCTGGAGGCCTTCCAGTCGGGCCTGTCCTGGATCACGATCCTGCGCCGCCGTGAGACCTTCCGTGCCGCGTTCCGCGACTTCAAGATCGCGGCCGTGGCGGCCTTCACCGACGCCGACCGCGAGCGCCTCCTCGCCGACCCCGGAATCATCCGCAACAGAGCCAAGGTCGACGCCACGCTCGCCAACGCGCGCGTGCTCGCGGACTGGTCGCCCGGCGAACTCGACGAGCTGATCTGGTCGTTCGCCCCCGACGCGGCCGGCCGGCCGGCCCCGAAGCTGCTGGCCGACGTACCGGCGATCACCGACGAGTCGACGGCCCTCTCCAAGGCCCTGAAGAAGCGCGGCCTGCGCTTCGTCGGCCCGACGACGGCGTACGCGCTGATGCAGGCGTGCGGGCTGGTCAACGACCACTTGGCCGACTGCACCGCCCGCACACCGGCGTGAGCGCTGCTCAGCGTCCCAGGTAGTTCGGCTTCTCCTTGGCGATGAAGGCCTGTACGGCGATGGTGTGGTCCTGGGAGGCGCCGGCCCGGGTCTGCAGCTCGTCCTCCTTGTCCAGGGCCTCGTCCAGGGAGTGGTCCGCAGCGAAGGCGACCGACTCCTTGAGCGCGGCGTAGGCGACGGTCGGCCCCGCGGCCAGCATCAGGGCCAACTTGCGTGCTGTGTCGGCGAGTTCGGCGGCGGGCACGATCCGGTTCACGGCCCCGATCTCGAACGCCTCCTGCGCCGAGATGGAGCGCGGGAACAGCAGCAGGTCGGTGGCCCGGCCCGGTCCGACGAGCCGCGGCAGCGTCCACGAGACACCGGAGTCCGCGGTGAGGGCGACACCGGCGAACGAGGTGTTGAACGTCGCCGTGTCCGCCACGATCCGGTAGTCCGCACAGAGCGCGAACCCGAAGCCCGCACCCGCCGCCACGCCGTTCACCGCGGCCACGACCGGCTTCGGCATCTGCGTCAGCGCCCGCACGATCGGGTTGTAGTGCTCCCGCACCGTGCTCATGGTCTGCCCCGAGCCGGCCTCCCGGTCCGCCACCAGGGACCCGACGTGCTCCTTGAGGTCCTGGCCGACGCAGAACGCGCGGTCCCCGGCCGCCGTCAGCAGTACGGCCCGCACCGCGTCGTCAGCGGCGGCCGCCTGCACCGCGTCGCGGAGGGCGACCTTGGCCTCGGTGTTCATCGCGTTCATCGCCTCGGGGCGGTTCAGCGTGATCGTCGCGAGCCCGTCGCTCACCTCGTAGAGCACCGTGTCGGCCATGACACTCCTCCTACTATGCGGTTGCTTAGTCGTCCGAGCTCAGCATGACGGAGATCACGGCTCTTGGAGCACCCCCGGTATGTGACCTGCGTCAAACAAATTCACGACGGGAGGGGTGCGCGAGTGGCGCAGTATCGCAGTCACATCGCCGAATTGGGTGGTTTTGCTCAAGCGCGTTGCGCAAGCGATGCCGACTGATGTTGGTCATCGGGTCCCGCGATGCGGGATAATGGCCTGGAAGCAATGTGTTCGATGCCGGTGACGTGTGCCCGTTCAGAGGGCCGTCGGCTGACGATGAGCTGGTTTCAGGAAGGGGAACGAGCATGGCGGCCATGAAGCCGCGAACGGGTGACGGCCCGCTCGAGGTGACCAAGGAGGGGCGGGGCATCGTCATGCGCGTTCCGCTCGAAGGCGGCGGTCGGCTCGTAGTAGAGCTGACGCCGGACGAGGCCGATGCCCTCGGCGACGCCCTGAAGAAGGTCGTCGGCTGACGCGGAAGCGACCATAACCTTTACGACTGCCCCGGCACACATTTGTGCCGGGGCAGTCGTACGTCTTAGGGTTCGGGCCCGCTCCGGCCGGCGGCTTCACCGGGTGCGTGCGGCCCGCGACAGGATCCGCCGGACAGGACCTAGCGCTTCACGGCGCAGAGCAGCCCGTCGCCGACCGGCAGCAGCGTCGGCAGCAGCTCGGGGGACTCCCGCACGGCCCGCAGCAGCTCCCTGAGCCGGACGACCTCCACCGGCTGCGGCCCCGAGTCCACGGTCCGCCCGTCGGCGAAGACGCCCTCGAAACACACCAGGCCGCCGGGCCGCAGCAGGCGCAACGATTCAGCGAGATAGTCGAGGCTCTCCATCCGGTCGCCGTCGCAGAAGACCAGGTCGTACCCGCTGTCGGCGAGCCGGGGGAGTACGTCGAGGGCGCGCCCGGGGATGAACCGGGCCCGATTGCTGGCGAAGCCCGCCGCCCGGAACGCCTGCCGTGCGAACTGCTGCTGCTCCGGCTCGGGATCGACCGTCGTCAGGACGCCGTCGGGCCGCATCCCGTGCAACAGATGGATTCCGGACACGCCGGTGCCCGTGCCGATCTCGGCGACGGCCTTCGCCCCCACCGTGGCAGCGAGCAGCCGCAGCGCGGCGCCCGCGCCGGGGGACACCGAGCGCAGCCCCGCCTCCCGGGCCCGGTCGCGGGCCCAGCGCACAGCGTCGTCCTCGGCGACAAAGGCGTCGGCGAACGCCCAGCTCGTCTGCCGGTTGCCGGTAATGGCCCTCTCCTGTCCCCGTGGTTGCCTGCGCGTGACTTTATCCGTTGGTGCCGGGAACTCGCAGATGGGACCGGGCGTTTGAAGAGGCAGGGGGAAAGAGCAGGCCGAAGCGGGGGACAGCGGGATGGCGACAGCGACAGAACGGGCGGTCGAGAGCCGACCGGCAAATCTGAGTAAAAACGCTTATCCGGAGCTAACGGGCGAGGTGGCTATGGTAGGGGCTCCACTGGACACCACCAGAGCCGACAGGGGAGGTGCGGCTGCGCCTGTGGATCGGGGAGGAGTGCTGCGGCGCTTTCTCAGGTCGGCGGGTGAGCCGAAATCTGTGACCAACACCGCTGACCGATTCCGCACCGTTGACTCCGCGCAGCAGACCGCGACCTTTGCCGCTGACGCGGAATCGCAGGCGTGGACTCCGCCCACCTGGGAGGAGATCGTCAGCACGCACAGCGGCCGGGTCTACCGGCTCGCCTACCGCCTGACCGGGAACCAGCACGACGCCGAGGACCTCACGCAGGAGGTCTTCGTCCGCGTCTTCCGCTCGCTGTCGACGTACACGCCGGGCACCTTCGAAGGCTGGCTGCACCGCATCACGACGAACCTGTTCCTGGACATGGTCCGCCGCAAGCAGCGCATCCGCTTCGACTCGCTCGGGGACGACGCCGCCGAGCGCCTGCCCAGCCGCGACCCGTCGCCGCAGCAGGTGTTCAACGACGCGCACTTCGACGCCGACGTCCAGCAGGCCCTGGACACCCTTGCGCCCGAGTTCCGTGCCGCCGTCGTGCTGTGCGACATCGAAGGTCTCTCGTACGAGGAGATCGCCGCGACCCTGGGCGTGAAGCTGGGCACGGTCCGCAGCCGGATCCACCGCGGCCGCTCGCAGCTGCGCAAGGCGCTGCAGCACCGCTCGCCCGAGGCCCGCGCCGAGCGCCGTACGCTCGCGACCACGGGGGGGATCCCCGTCCTTGGAGGAGGGGGCGCGACCGCGTGAGTGGATCACGTCTCAATCCTGCCGAGCGCCAACAGACCGCAGCTGACCAGCACCTGGGTGACCGACTGGCCGCCCTGGTCGACGGTGAGTTGGACCACGACGCCCGCGAGCGTGTTCTCGCGCACCTGGCGACCTGTGCCAAATGCAAGGCCGAGGCCGACGCGCAGCGCCGGCTCAAGAGCGTCTTCGCCGAGGTGGCCCCGCCGCCGCCGTCCGAGAGTTTCCTCGCCCGCCTCCAAGGGCTGCCCGCCGGAGGTGACAGCGACGGTGGCACCCCACCGTTCGGGGGAGGCGGCTTCGGTACGGGCCGCGCCTTCGGCAGTGGCCCGGGCTTCGCGGGCGGCGTCTTCGACGTAGCCCCCGAGCCGTTCGGCTACGCGCCGGCCGGCGCGCACGCCGCCGTGCTCCCCGGCGAGCAGCGCGGCTTCCGCATCCACGAAGTCGGCCGTCCCGACCGGCACGAGAGCGACCGGGCCTCGCGCGGGCGCCGCTTCGCGTTCGCCGCGGCCGGAGCGGTGTCGCTCGCCGCGATCGCCCTCGGCGGGGTCACCGCCGGCGTCCCGGCCGACACCTCCGACGCGCGCGGAGGCGGCTCGGGCAGCAATGCCACGCCCCTGCGCAGCCAGGCGGCCGGCGCCGCGACGGTGTCCGAGAACCAGCGACGCCGATCGCTCTCCCCGCTGCTCGGCCAGAGCGGCGGTGCCCTGGCGGTGCCGGTCTCGCCGACCCGGGCGAGCGCGCCGCTGCTGCCCGGCGGCGGCCATGGGGCGAGTGCGGAGTACCCGTTCTCGACGCCGCTGCTGTCCGGAGCGGCACGTATGTCGCCCCTCATACGTCCCGCCGCACCGGCGCCCACGGTCGAGGTGGCGCTGCAGCCGCACGCGACGACCGAGGTGACCGAGGTGACCGATTTCGAGGGGACACCGGCCGGGCTGGCCGCGGCGTCGGCACCCTCGCCGACCCTGTCCTCCCGGTCGTCCTCGGTCCGCTGACGCCCCCTGCGCCTGCGCGGCCGAACCTGGTTGAATCCAGGTGAGGCCGCGCGTCGGGTGATGACCAGGACTGCGCGCAGAGGAGCCCGCGGTGTGGTGCCGTGGGCCAGGTGTGGGGAGAGCGGCGGGACATGGACGAGGGCAAGCCCACAAAGGCCAAGTGGTGGAGCCGCCCCCGACCGAACGCGGCGAGCGCCGCGGGCGACGACGGCGACTGGCACCTGCCCGCGCCTGCCTCCGGCGGTGGAGCGGCCGACGGCGACGAGCCGTTCCGGCCCGCGCCCGGCCCTACCGACGCGGCCGGGGCCCCGGCCCCGGTTCCGGCCTCGGTCGAGGAGACGGCCGGTGCCGGTGACGGGGCCGGTGCGGACGGGGAGAGTTCGGCTGTCCCCAGGGGCGTCGTGGCCGGGGAATCGGTTGGCCCCGATCGTGCCGGGGAGCCGGCGGCCGGTGTCGCAGCGCCGGATTCTGTCGGTCCGGCGGGGCCCGCGGCGCCCGAGGCTGATGCTGTGGCGCGGGAGTCTGTCGGCCGGGACCACCCTGCTGTGCCCGCGGTCGACGTCGCAGCGCCGGATTCTGTCGGTCGGGAGCGCCTCGCAGCGCCTGCGGTCGATGCCGTCGCGGGGGACTCGGGCGGGCCGGACCGTCCTGTGGCCGATGCCGTGGTCCAGGAGCCTGTCGGCCAGGACCACTCTGCCGCGCCCGGGGCCGATGCCGCAGCGCCCAGGCCTGTCGGCCGGAGCAGTTCCGCGGTGCCGGACGCTGTCGACCAGTACCCTCTCGCGGCGCCCGTGGCCGACGCGATCCCGGATGCGTACCGCCCGGCGGCGGCCGACGACGAGCCCCGGCCGTTGCACGACCCCGACCCGTACAGCACCCCGCCCTACGGCGAGCCGGGGCCGTGGGCGCCCGCGCCGCCCGTGCAGCGCCCAGGCACGCCGGCCCACGGCACAGTGACGCCGCCGGTCGGCCAGCAGCAGGAGGCCTACCCGGGCGGCCCGGGCCAGCCCCCGCAGAGCACCACGCCGGCCCACGGCACAGTGACGCCGCCGGTCGGCCAGCAGCAGGAGGCCTACCCGGGCGGCCCGGGCCAGCCCCCGCAGAGCACCACGCCCGCGCCTGCTCCTGCCCCTGTTGCTCCAGCCCCGCAGAGCGGCACACCTGCCCCGGCCCAGCCGTATCCGGCCCCCGCGCCCGCGCCCACCGCCGTCCCGGTCCACGCCCAGCCCCCCAGCGGGCCCTGGCAGCAGTACGACCCGTGGGCCGGGCCCGTGTCGTTGTCGGGCGGCGGCGGGCCCGTCGGTGAGAGGCCGCGGCGCGGGCGGCGGGCGCTGGCGCTCGGGGCCGTGCTGATCGCCCTGGTCGCCGGCGTCGTCGGCGGCGCCATCGGCTCGTACCTCGAACGCAACGGCGGGGCGGACGTCGAACTCCCGCAGGCGGGCGCCGAGTCCGCGCACAGGGCCCCCGGCAGCGTCGCGGGCATCGCCGCCAGCGCGCTGCCCGGCGTCGTCACCATCCACACCAAGGGCTCGTCGGAGCAGGGCACGGGCACCGGTTTCGTCCTCGACAACCGCGGCCACATCCTCACCAACAACCATGTCGTCGAACCGGCAGGCTCCGACGGGCAGATATCGGTCACCTTCGCGGGCGGTGAGAGCGCGGACGCCGACGTCGTCGGGCACGACAGCGGCTACGACCTCGCCGTCATCAAGGTCTCCGGCGTCCGCGGCCTCAAGCCGCTGCCGCTCGGCAACTCGGAGAACGTCCAGGTCGGCGACCCCGTCGTGGCCATCGGCGCCCCCTTCGACCTGGCCAACACGGTCACCTCCGGCATCATCAGCGCCAAGGAGCGGCCCATCACCGCGGGCGGTGAGAAGGGCGACGGCACCGACGTCAGCTACGTGGACGCCCTGCAGACCGACGCACCCATCAACCCCGGCAACTCCGGCGGCCCGCTGGTCGACTCGCGCGCCCGCGTCATCGGCATCAACAGTGCCATCCGGTCCGCCGACAGCGGCTCGGAGCTCGACGGCGGCCAGTCGGGATCGATCGGCCTCGGCTTCGCGATCCCGATCAACCAGGCCAAACGCGTCGCCGAGGAGCTGATCAACACCGGCAAGGCCACCCACCCGGTGATCGGCGTCACACTCGACATGGACTACAGCGGCGACGGCGCCCGCGTCGGCACGAAGGGCAACGACGGCGGCTCGGCCGTCAGCCCCGGCGGCCCCGGCGACAAGGCGGGCATCGAGCCCGGTGACGTGATCACCGAGGTCGACGGCGTCCGCGTGCACTCCGGTGAGGAACTGATCGTCAAGATCCGCGCCCACCGCCCCGAGGACGAACTGGCCCTCACGGTCGAACGGGGCGGAAAGGAACGGAAGGTGACCCTGGTGCTGGGCTCCGCCGACGGAAACTGACGGAAACTGACGGAAACCAACGAGCTGAAGTCCGGCATCCGTGATCCTGGACGTAGCCCAGTGGCTACCGAACGGACAGGATCGCCGGGTACCGTGGACCCGGTCCGATGCCGGACCCTGCCGAAGACCTGCTACTGAAGACCGACCGCGGGCCGAGGACACGCTAGGAGAGCAAGGTGTTCAACGACATTGGCCCACTGGAGGTCGTGACGCTCGTCGTGCTGGCCGTGCTCGTCTTCGGCCCCGACAAGCTGCCGAAGCTCATCCAGGACGTCTCGCGCACCATACGCAAGATCCGCGAGTTCTCGGACAGCGCCAAGGAAGACATCCGCAGCGAACTGGGCCCCGAGTTCAAGGACTTCGAGTTCGAGGACCTGAACCCCAAGACGTTCATCCGCAAGCAGCTGGACAGCGACGAGCTGGGGCTCAAGGAGATCCGCAACGGGTTCGACCTCAAGAAGGAGATGGCCGAGGTCACCGAAGCGGTCCACACCGTCGGTGAGCTGGAGGAATCCGGTTCGGCCGGTGCCTCGGGCAGCTCGTCCGGCAGCGGCTCCGGCGGCCGGATCGACATGCAGAAGCGTCCCGACATGGAGAAGCGGCCCGAGAAGCCGGCCGCGGGCGATCCGCCGCCGTTCGACGCCGACGCGACCTGAACCACACCGCCTGAAACCGGGCCTCCTGGACCCGGTGTGGCATCCTGCCTTGTTGTTGCGCGGACCGGACGTGAGAACGCCCGAGGGGGGCGGGCCGCTCCGGTCCGTACGAGAGCGAGGAGGCGGCCGGGTACATGGAGACGACGAGTCGGGTGGGCGCGCAGGCGCCGGCCACCGAGGGGGCCGGTCAGGTTCCCACGGCCCGGCGCACGGTCGACGGCTACCTGCTGGCGCCCTTCCCGTGGTACGGCCTCGACGAGGCCTTCACGGGACCGCGTTGGCTGATGCAGGTCGGCACCACGGCGGACGGGTCCGTCGAGCACGGTTCGATCGGGCACGGTGACGAGCCCTCGGTGCGCAGCGAAGGGACCCTCCAGGGCGACGCCACCGAGCGGTTCGCGGTCGTGGTGACCGTCGCCGCGAATCCGGTACGGCGCAGCGCCGACGGCACCGGCCTCCTCGAGGCCACATCCGTCTCCTCGGCGGCCTGGCTCGCCGGGGTCGGGCTGCTCTCGTTCACCTGGCCCGGCCAGATGGACCACACGCTGCGCGACGACTGGCTGGACCAGCAGACCGAGACGGCCTGGGTGCTCGCCGACGACCTCGGCTCCGCGGACTGGGCGACGCTGTCGCTGCCCGTGGACGGGGTGCCGACGGAGTTCCACTACCGCGAGTCCGAGTTCGGCTGGGTGCTCGCCGGTTCCACGCAGGCCGGGGTGCACCTGGGCGCGTACGGCCGGGGCATGAGCGCGTACGGGCTCGGCTTCTCCGTGGTCAAGGACATCGCCGAGCTGGCCTAGCGCCCGGCGGACGAAAAGCGGGCCGCACCCGGAACGACTCCGGGAGCGGCCCGCTTTCGCGTGCTCAGCGGCTCAGAACTTGTTGCGCGGGGTGATCCCGAGCGACATGCCCGACAGGCCGCGCTGGCGCCCGCCCAGCTTGCCCGCGATGGCGCGCAGGGCCGAGCCGGCGGGGGAGTCGGGGTCGGTCAGAACGACCGGCTTGCCCTCGTCGCCGCCCTCGCGCAGACGCACGTCGATGGGGATGGAGCCGAGCACCGGCACGTTCGTGCCCGTCGTCTTCGTGAGACCGTCGGCGACCAGCTGGCCGCCGCCCGTGCCGAAGACGTCGACCATCTCGTCGCAGTGCGGGCAGGGCAGGCCCGACATGTTCTCGACGACACCGACGATCTTCTGGTGCGTCTGCACCGCGATGGAACCGGCGCGCTCGGCGACCTCGGCGGCGGCCTGCTGCGGCGTCGTCACGACGAGGATCTCCGCGTTCGGCACCAGCTGGGCCACGGAGATCGCGATGTCGCCGGTGCCCGGCGGCAGGTCGAGCAGCAGCACGTCCAGGTCGCCCCAGAACACGTCCGCGAGGAACTGCTGGAGCGCGCGGTGCAGCATCGGGCCGCGCCACACCACCGGCGCGTTGCCCGGCGTGAACATGCCGATGGAGATGACCTTCACGCCGTTCGCCGACGGCGGCATGATCATGTTCTCGACCTGGGTGGGCTTGCCGTCGGCGCCGAGCATGCGCGGGACGCTGTGCCCGTAGATGTCCGCGTCGACGACGCCGACCTTCAGACCGTCGGCGGCCAGCGCCGCCGCCAGGTTCACGGTCACGGAGGACTTGCCGACGCCGCCCTTGCCGGAGGCGACCGCGTACACCCGGGTCAGCGAGCCCGGCTTGGCGAAGGGGACCTCGCGCTCGGCGGTCCCGCCGCGCAGCGCCGCGGCCAGTTCCTTGCGCTGCTCGTCGCTCATCACGTCGAGCGTGACGTCGACACGGGTGACACCGTCGACGCGGCCGACGGCCTCCCGCACGTTGTTCTCGATCGTCGAGCGCATCGGGCAGCCAGAGACGGTCAGGTACACGGTGACCGCGACGGCTCCGTCCGCACCGATGTCCACCGATTTGACCATCCCCAGTTCGGTGATGGGTCGCTGGATCTCGGGGTCGTTCACTGTCGCGAGTGCCTCGCGCACCGCGTCTTCCGTAGCCATACGACCGATAGTACGGCGCGGTAACCGGGGCACGGAAAGCCCCGTCAGCGGTCGTCTACATCACGTCCGCGGTCGCTGTCCGCCGGGAATACCGCGGTCCGCTGCTGCTCCTCCAGCTCCTTGAGGAGGTCCTGCAGCTCGGAGCGGATCCAGTCGCGGGTCGCGACCTCGCCGAGACCGATCCGCAGGGCCGCCACCTCACGGCTCAGATACTCGGTGTCGGCGATCGACCGCTCGTTCTGCTTGCGGTCCTGTTCGAGGTTGACGCGGTCGCGGTCGTCCTGCCGGTTCTGCGCGAGCAGGATGAGGGGCGCGGCGTACGACGCCTGCAGCGACAGCATCAGGGTCAGGAAGATGAACGGGTAGTTGTCGAAGCGCAGATGATCGGGCGCCGCGATGTTCCAGGCGACCCACGCGATGATGATGACCGTCATCCAGACGATGAACCGGCCGGTCCCCAGGAAGCGCGCGATCCGCTCGGACAGCCGCCCGAACGCCTCCGGGTCGTAGTCCGGCAGGATCTTGCGGCGCGGCGGGCGCGGCTGGTCCAGCCGGATGCGCGGGCGGCGCGGGGCGTCGGCGGCCCGCGGGTCGCGTTCCTCAGTCGCCATGGTTCACGTCCCCCGCGAGGTGGAACTCCTGCTCGCGCCAGTCCTCGGGCAGCATGTGGTCCAGTACGTCGTCGACGGTCACGGCGCCGAGCAGCGAGCCGCTCTCGTCGACGACGGGCGCCGCCACCATGTCGTACGTCGCGAAGAACCCGGCGATCTCCGGGAGCGGCGCACCCGGCGAGAGGGCCTGCAGATCCTCGTCGAGGATCGAGCTGACCATCGTGTACGGAGGGTCGCGCAGCAGCCGCTGGAAGTGGATGGTGCCCAGGTACTTGCCGGTCGGTGTCTCGTCCGGCGGCCGGCACACGTAGACCTGCGCGGCGAGCGCCGGCGACAGGTCGGGGTTGCGGACCCGGGCGAGCGCGTCGGCGACGGTCGAGTCCGGGCGCAGCACGATCGGCTCGGTCGTCATCAGACCGCCCGCGGTCTTCTCCTCGTACGCCATCAGGCGCCGCACGTCGGCCGCGTCGCTCGGCCGCATCAGGGCGAGCAGGCGTTCCTTGTCGGGCTCGGGGAGTTCACCGAGCAGGTCGGCCGCGTCGTCCGGGTCCATCTCCTCCAGGACGTCGGCGGCGCGCTCCTCCTGCAGTTTGCCGAGGATCTCGATCTGGTCGTCCTCGGGGAGCTCCTCGAGGACGTCGGCGAGGCGCTCGTTGGTGAGGGCGGCGGCGACCTCGGCGCGGCGCTTGGGAGAGAGGTGGTGCAGGACGTTGGCGAGGTCGGCCGGGCGCAGCTGCTCGAAGGTGGCCAGCAGGTTCTCGGCGCCCTGCCCGTGCTCCTCCAGCGAGAAGCCGTCGACGGCGGACCAGTCGACGGTCAGCGCCTCTCCCTTGCGCCGGAAGGTGCCGCCCTTGCCCTTGCGCACGAAGATCCGGTCGATCTCCCAGTCCCGGCGGGCGGGCAGCTGCTGGATCGAGACGTCCAGGACGGTGACCTCCTCGCCCGACTCCACGAGCCGGACGCGCCGGTCGAGCATCTCGCCGAGGACCAGGCGCTCGGTGGGGCGCTGCTCGAAACGCCGGACGTTGAGCACCCCCGTCGTGATCACCTGGCCCGACTCGATGCCGGTCACCCGGGTCATGGGCAGGAAGATGCGGCGGCGCGTGGACAGTTCGACGACGAGCCCCAGCAGCCGCGGCGGCCGCCGGTCCACGCGCAGCATGGCGACGAGGTCGCGCACGCGCCCGACCTGGTCCCCGTTCGGATCGAACACGGCGATCCCGGAGAGGTGGGAGACGAAGATCCGCGGAGCGACTGCTGCCATGCCTCCTCGCACCTCCCTCTCGAACGGATCCATCCTGCAGTACGGGCAACCCGTGGATCAGGCTATCCGGTGCCCGTCGAACACGCCTTTGCGCTGCGTCCACCCGTACCCGCCCGAGGAACCGCAGATGGCACCGGTACGCTGCCGTACTGCCGCCGAGCCCGATGCCGTACGAGAGGTGGTCCCGCCCGTGACCGCACTTCCCCTGGACCGCCGCCGAACCCGCAGGACAATTCTTGCCGGGGTGCTGTGCACGGGGCTCGCGGCCGGGCTCGCGGGATGCGGCGGGGACGACCCGGACGCGGGCACCAACGGGGTCGGCAAGCTGGACCCCGCCAAGATCCAGAGCCGTACGGTCAAGGCGGCGCAGGGCGCGGACACCGTGCACGTCGCCGGGACGGTGGTCAGCGGCGGTCACACGTACCAGCTCGACATGCGGCTGAAGGGCGACGGCGGCACGGGGTCGGTGACCACGGGCGGCAGTACGTTCCGGCTGCTGCGGGTGGACGAGCACCTGTACCTCAAGGCGGACGCCGACTTCTGGACGCACTCGGACGAGGCCGGGGACGGGGACGGCGCGGCCGCGGAGAAGCTCGACGGCAAGTACGTGAAGGTGCCGACCGGCGACCCGGCGTACAAGCGGCTCAGCACGTTCACGGACAAGGACGTGCTGCTCGACGGACTGCTGACGCTGCACGGCACCCTGGACAAGGGCGAGCACGGCTCGTCCGGCGGCACCCGCACGATCCAGCTGACCGGCGACGAGGGCGCCGGCGGCACGCTCGATGTTTCCCTGGAGGGCACGGCGTACCCGATGCGCCTGGAGCGGGCCGGAGGCGCGGGGACGCTCCGGCTGACGGACTGGGGGCGGGACTTCACGCTCGAGGAGCCGGAGGCCGGGGACACCGTCGACTACGGGCAGGCACTGCCGTCCTCCTGAAGGCCAGGCGGCTTGGCCCCCGGACCCCCGGTCCTCGACCGCCTGCCGGGCTCACCTGCTCTTCCGCCGGGCCAGCAGGCGCGGCAGCCCCGCAGGCACCGCATTGCGCGTCGTCGCAGGGGACGGGAGCGGACGGGCCGCGAGGGACCCCTCCGAGGCCGGCACCGGATCCGCGCCCGCCACCGGCTCCAGCCGCAGCACCCGGCACTCACGCGCCCACCGCTCGGGCATCGTCTCCGCGTCGGGCGCGTTGAGCCGCTTCCCCTTCAGCTCGCCGACGGCCGCCTCCCAGGACTCCGTACCGGAGCCGAGCTCCACGACCTTCGCCCGCCAGCCGACGAGCCGCCCGCCCTTGTCCTTGCTGCGCACGGTGACCAGGGCCGCGCCGCCGTCGACGAGGTCCGGCAGCGGCTGCTCACCGGGCCCGTCGCCGACCACCAGCGCCGCGCCCTCGTGCCACACGTGCCACAGCGCCCGCTCGGCACCCGTGCCCCGTACCCAGATGAGCCCGGACTTCTTCGTGGCCTCCTCGACGAGGGCGGCATCGAGCAGTTCAGTCGTCATGCGGCAAGCGTAGCTACAGCCATCCGTTGCGCTTCAGGGTCCGGTGGATCGCGAAACAGGCCACGACGGTGATACCGAGGACGAACGGGTAGCCGAACCGCCAGTGCAGCTCCGGCATGTGGTCGAAGTTCATGCCGTACACACCGCACACCATCGTCGGTACGGCCACGATGGCCGCCCACGAGGTGATCTTGCGCATGTCCTCGTTCTGGGCGACGGAGGCCTGCGCGAGGTTGGCCTGGAGGATCGAGTTGAGCAGCTCGTCGAAGCCGATGACCTGCTCCTGTACGCGCTCCAGGTGGTCGGCGACGTCCCGGAAGTACTTCTGGATGTCCGGGTCGATCAGCCGCATCGGCCGCTCGCTCAGCAGCGCCAGCGGCCGGCGCAGCGGGGCGACGGCCCGCTTGAACTCCAGCACCTCGCGCTTGAGCTGGTAGATGCGGCCCGCGTCGGAACCGCGCGGGGAGCCCTTGCCGGTCTGCGAGAAGACATCGGTCTCGACCTCGTCGATGTCGTCCTGCATCGCGTCGGCGACCGCGAGATATCCGTCGACGACGTGGTCCGCGATCGCGTGCAGCACGGCGCTCGGCCCCTTGGCCAGCAGCTCGGGGTCGTCCTGGAGCCGGTGGCGCAGCGCCCGCAGCGAGCCCTGGCCGCCGTGCCGCACCGTGATGAAGAAGTCCCGCCCGGTGAAGCACATGACCTCGCCGGTCTCCACGACCTCGCTGGTGGCGGTGAGTTCGGCGTGCTCGACGTAGTGGATGGTCTTGAAGACCGTGAAGAGCGTGTCGTCGTACCGCTCCAGCTTGGGGCGCTGGTGCGCGTGCACGGCGTCCTCGACGGCGAGCGGGTGCAGCCCGAACTCGGCGGCGATACCGGCGAACTCGGCCTCGGTCGGCTCGTGCAGGCCGATCCAGGCGAACCCGCCCTCGCGGCGCACCTGGAGGCGGGCGCCGCGGGGCGTGAGGCAGTCGGGGGACTCGGCGCGGGCCCCGTCGCGGTAGACCGCGCAGTCGACGACCGCGGACACGGCCGACGGGTCACGGGTGGAGTCGTACGAGTTGCGCGCCTCGTTGCCGTACGGGGCCACGCTCTTGCGCAGCGAGGGACGGACGGCGGCTCGCAGGTCGCGAATCATCGACATGGGCAGGCTCCTTCGCGGGCGGGAGCCGCGCCGCGGCGGGTGGAACTACCCGGAATGAGGACGTCCTGGCCAACCGGACATGCTGCACGTCCACAAAGCGGGGAGCACCGCACCGACGCTGGGCGGCTTCGCTTACTGATTCGGATCAGGAAGATCAGAAAGATCAGGCGGAAACGAAGCGCTCTTCCGGCATACGCGGGCAGCCCGGGAAGCAGATCACTGCTGACTGCGGTGTGACGTGCGGGCCTAGCGGCCGGAAGAACGGGTGGTACTGCACGGTCGACTTCGATCCATGACAGCCCCACCTCCTCCGGCCGGTCCCCCGTGAGGGACGTGAGTGGGTCGGTTCTTCGAGGACTCCGAGAGTCCTCGGCGGGTACGCACTGCGCACCATCCCGACCAGCGGCCAAGACTATCAGCCGACTGAAGAAGCAAGCCCCGTCTTTACCCGTTGCATGCGAGTTCTATGCTCGCGGGATGGCAGAAGTTCTTGCGCTGGTGGAAGCCCGGCTGACCACGGCCCTGGGCGAGCCGGACGCGCGCGCGGCGGTCACGTTCCTCGGCACGGACCGGATCGAGGTGCTGCGCTTCACCGACGGCGACCAGGGAGTCGTCCGGTACGCGACCCTCGGCATGTCCGCGTCCCCGATGTCCGACCCGACCGCGGCGCTCGCCGACCCCGTGAAGGGGCCGCGCGCCGAGCTGGTCCTCACCGTCCGCGCCGGGCGTGCCGACACGGACAAGGCGCTGCGCCCGCTGGCCGTCCTGGCCGCCTCGCCGCAGGTCGAGGGTGTCGTCGTGGCACCGGGTGCCTCGCTGGACGTGGGGGAGGCGCTGTGGCCCGGGGCCCCGTTCACCTCGGTGCTGGTGGCGGAGCCGGGCGGCCTGGTCGAGGACCTGGACCTGGACGAACCGCTGGACCCCGTACGGTTCCTCCCGCTGCTGCCCATGACGCAGAACGAGGCCGCGTGGAAGCGGGTGCACGGTGCGGCCGCGCTGCAGGAGAAGTGGCTGAACAGCGGAACGGACCTGCGCGATCCGCTGCGCAGGTCCGTGCCTCTCGACTGATCTCTAGTTGGCGAAGACGGTGACGCCGTCCTCGGTCGCGTGCTGCGGCTCCAGTTCCTCGGCGTCGTGGGTGAGCGAGCTCCTGCGCACCCACACGACGACCGCGCCGAGCACCGCCGTGACCGCGGCGACCACGAACGGGATGTGGATGTTGCTCCACTCCTCGATCTTCGGCGCGAAGAACGGGGCGGCCGCGGCGGCGAACCACCGCACGAAGTTGTATCCGGCGGAGGCGACGGGCCGCGGCGCGTCCGAGACGCCGAGCGCCAGCTCCGTGTAGACGGTGTTGTTCACGCCGATGAAGGCGCCGGACAGGATCGTGCAGACGATCGCCGCGGTGTGGTTGCCGTACCCGAGGACGAGCACGTCGACGGCGAGCAGGACCAGCGAGCCGCCGAGCACCTTCAGCGAGCCGAACCGGGCCTGCATGCGCGGCGCGACGATCACCGAGAACAGGGCGAGCAGCACGCCCCAGGCGAAGAAGACGGCGCCGGACTTGTACGGGGTCATGTTCAGCACGAACGGCGTGAAGGCCAGGACCGTGAAGAACGTGTAGTTGTAGAAGAAGGCCGAGACCGCCGCGGACGCGAGACCGCCGTGGCCGAGCGCCTTGATCGGGTCGAGGACCGACGTCTTCCTGGCGGGCTTGGGCTGTTCCTTCAGGAACGCGGTGACGCAGAGGAACCCGACGGCCATCAGGGCGGCGGTGCCGAAGAACGGGTAGCGCCAGCTCGCGTTGCCGAGCAGGGCGCCGACCAGCGGCCCGCACGCCATGCCGAGGCCCAGCGCGGACTCGTACAGCAGGATCGCGGCGGCCGAGCCGCCGGCCGCGGCGCCGACGATGACCGCGAGGGCGGTCGACACGAAGAGCGCGTTGCCGAGGCCCCAGCCGGCCCGGAACCCGACGAGTTCGCCGACGGAGCCGGAGGTGCCGGCGAGCGCGGCGAAGACGACGACGAGCGCCAGCCCGACGAGCAGGGTCTTCTTGCCGCCGATCCGGCTGGAGACGAACCCGGTCACCAGCATCGCGACGGCGGTGATGAGGAAGTAGGAGGTGAAGAGCAGGGAGACCTGACTCGGTGTCGCCTGAAGGCCCTTGGCGATCGACGGCAGGATCGGGTCGACGAGCCCGATGCCCATGAAGGCGACGACGGATGCCCCGGCGGTCGCCCAGACCGCCTTCGGTTGACGCAGGATGCTGCCCGCACCTGCGTCGAACGGGTCCCCTTCGACGGAACCCCCTGTACTGCTGTGGCTCATGCCCGCTCCTTGTCCGCATCGGATCGTTGGCTTATGCACATAATAAGTTAGCCGTGCTAATTAATGCAAGCTACATCTATTTCTCCAGGTCGGACCGGGCGGAGCCGGTGCACTCCGGACGGGTGATCGTCCTTGACGGGGCGCGGGACGGGGAGGACCGTGGGCCTTATGAGGGGCGAACCCAGTTGCCCGAAGTGTGGTGGCCGGGTCAGGGCTCCCGGACTCTTTGCCGACTCCTGGCAGTGCGACGTGCACGGAGCTGTGCACCCGCTGCAGCCCGTGATCCCGCCCAGTGTCGAGGCCCTCGGCGTCGTGGTGCGTCGTGCCCAGGTCCCCGTGTGGATGCCCTGGCCGCTGCCCGTCGGCTGGCTGTTCACCGGGGTCGCCAACGCGGGGGACGACCGCACCGGCGGCCGCGCGACCGCCGTCGCCTGCTCGGGCCCCGGTCCCCTCGGCGGCATCGGTGAGCTGGTGCTCGTCGCCGAGGAGCTGGGCGTCGGGCTCGGTGCGCGGTACGCGGGCATCGACGGCCCCGACCCGGGCCCGTACATGGATGTCACGGGACCGCCGCACGCCAAGGTCCTCGCGGCCGGCCGGCCCACCCCGCTGTGGCACGTCTCCGGAGCCCCGGCCGACCGGGCCGTCTTCGCGGGCGAGGCGCGCGGGCTGTGGCTGTGGGCCATCGTGTGGCCGGAGCAGTCCGGGATGCTGATGTACGACGAGCTCGTGCTCACGGACCTGCGGGACGCGGGCGCCGAGGTCGATCTGCTGCCGTGCGGGGCGATGTCCCCGCGGATCCTGCAGCAGGGCGACGAGCGGTAAGAGGCGGCGGTAAGGGGCCTGGCCCCGGTTCGGTGGTGACGGGGCTGTTCGAAATCCCCGTTATCCTTGAGCGTCCCCTTCTGTCACAGGTCGCCGAGTCCTGTCCGTCCGAGCCTGGAGTACGCAGCCGTGCGCATCGATCTGCACACCCACTCCACTGCTTCCGACGGCACGGACAGCCCGGCCGACCTGGTGCGGAACGCCGCCGCCGCAGGCCTGGACGTCGTGGCGCTCACCGACCACGACACCACGCGCGGCCACGCCCAGGCGCTCGCGGCCCTCCCCGAGGGGCTGACCCTCGTCACCGGCGCCGAGCTCTCCTGCCGCCTCGACGGCGTGAGCATGCACATGCTGGCGTACCTCTTCGATCCCGAGGAGCCCGATCTGCTCGCCGAGCGCGAGCTGGTCCGCGACGACCGGGTCCCGCGCGCCAAGGGCATGATCGCCAAGTTGAACGAGCTCGGGGTCCCGGTCACCTGGGACCAGGTCGCCCGGATCGCCGGGGACGGCTCGGTGGGCCGCCCGCACATCGCCTCCGCGCTCGTCGAGCTCGGCGTCGTGCCCACCGTCTCGGACGCCTTCACGCAGGACTGGCTGGCCGACGGCGCCCGCGCGTACGTGCCGAAGCACGAGACGGACCCCTTCGAGGCGATCCGCCTGGTCAAGGCCGCCGGCGGGGTCACTGTCTTCGCGCACCCGGCCGCCGTCAAGCGCGGCCGGACCGTCCCCGAGTCGGCGATCGCGGAGCTGTCCGCGGCCGGCCTCGACGGCATCGAGGTCGACCACATGGACCACGACCCGGCGACCCGGGACCGGCTGCGCGGCCTGGCCGCCGATGTCGGCCTGCTCACCACCGGTTCCTCGGACTACCACGGCAGCCGCAAGACCTGTGTGCTCGGCGAGTACACGACCGACCCCGAGGTCTACGGGGAGATCACGCGCCGTGCCACGGGGGCCTTCCCGGTGCCGGGTGCCGGCGGACGCCGCGCCTGATCACCCGCACGTCCCCTCTTCCGCTCCACTCCCGCAAGGCAAGCCCTCACTGTGTTCGACGTCGCCGTCTTCGGATCCCTTTTTCTCACGCTTTTTGTGATTATGGATCCCCCCGGAATCACCCCGATCTTCCTCGCCCTCACCGCGGGCCGCCCCGCCAAGGTGCAGAAGCACATGGCCTTCCAGGCCGTCTGCGTCGCCTTCGGCGTCATCGCCGTCTTCGGCGTCCTCGGCCATCAGATCCTCGACTACCTGCACGTCTCGGTGCCGGCGCTGATGATCGCCGGCGGTCTGCTGCTCCTGCTGATCGCCCTCGACCTGCTCACCGGCAAGACCGACGAGCCCCAGCAGACGAAGGACGTGAACGTCGCCCTCGTCCCGCTCGGCATGCCGCTGCTCGCCGGGCCCGGCGCGATCGTCTCCGTGATCCTGGCCGTCCAGAAGGCCGACTCGGTCGCGACGCAGCTCTCCGTCTGGACGGCGATCATCGCGATCCACGTCGTCCTGTGGCTCGTGATGCGCTACTCGCTGGTGATCATCCGCATCATCAAGGACGGCGGCGTGGTCCTGGTGACCCGGCTCGCGGGCATGATGCTCTCGGCCATCGCCGTCCAGCAGATCATCAACGGCGTGACCCAGGTCATCCAGAGCTCCTGACGCGCCCGTATGCGCGCGCATACGCGAAGCCCCCGTACGCAGCGTGCGTACGGGGGCTTCGAAGTGTGTGAGTCGATGCCGCTACGAGGCGGACGACTCGGCCGGGCGGATGTAGAGGCGCTGCCCGATGGCGGCGGCCTGCTGAACGATCCGGTTGACGGAGGCGGCGTCCACGACGGTGGAGTCCACGGCGGTGCCGTCGACGTCGTCGAGTCGCATGATTTCGAAGCGCAAGGGCTTCTCCCTTCGTCTGGTCATCCTCCTGAAGGAGAACTGCTGGTGCAGGACAACAGTCTTGTCCTGCCGTACGGCCAGGCGGTTGCCTGCCCGTTAAGAGTGGATTGCGTGGCTAGGGTGCCCCGCGTTCTGTATGGGTACAACGAGTTGCCCCCAGCAAACATTCCCTACGCTAAAGAAATTTTTCGAGAACCTAATTACTTGCGAGTAACGCGGTCGGTTGTGCACGGGGCGTGACGACCAGGACAATGAGCGGCAATGAACGCAACCAACGCGGACGACCCCCTCGCCGCCGTCGGGGTCCGCCTCGACATCACGAACGACCTGCTCAGACGGATGCTCGCCGAGGTCGCGAAGACGCCGTCGACGCACGCGATCTTCGTGGACGCCGGTTACCTGTACGCCGCGGCCGGCCGCCTCGTCGCGGGCACCGAGGACCGCCGCGCCTTCGACCTGGACGCCGAGGGCCTCATCGACGCACTCATCGACCGGGCCCGCACGATCTTCGCGGACAGCCGCCTGCTGCGCGTCTACTGGTACGACGGCGCCCGCCGCCGGATCCACACCACCGAGCAGCAGTCGATCGCCGAGCTGCCCGACGTCAAGGTCCGCCTGGGCAACCTCAACGCGAACAACCAGCAGAAGGGCGTCGACTCCCTCATCCGCAGCGACCTGGAGTCCCTCGCCCGGCACCGCGCCATCAGCGACGCGGCGCTGCTCGGCGGCGACGAGGACCTGGTCTCCGCCGTCGAGGCCGCACAGGGCTACGGCGCCCGCGTCCACCTCTGGGGCATCGAGGCGCCCGAGGGGCGCAACCAGGCCGAGCCGCTCCTGTGGGAGGTCGACAGCCAGCGCACGCTCGACCTCGACTTCTTCAAGCCGTACGTGTCCCGCCGCGCCGTCACGTCGTACGAGCACACGGACGCACCGCGCCCCGCCCGCGAGCAGGTCCGCTTCGTCGGGGCGCAGATCGCCGCGCAGTGGCTCGGGGAGCGCGGGCGCGAGGCGTTCGCCGAGGTGCTGCCCGGCCACCCCTATCTGCCGGGGCCGGTCGACCAGGACCTGCTGGTCGAGGCGGAGCGCCTGCTCCAGTACTCGCTGCGCGGCCAGTCGGATCTGCGGCGGGCGCTGCGCGACGGGTTCTGGGCGCATTTGCGCGCCCAGTTCTAGAGCCTCAGGCCGGATGCCGGTCCCAGAAGGCGGCGAGGGCCGCGGCCGTCTCGCCGGGGCGGTCGGTGTTGGGGGAGTGCTCCGCCCCGGCGATCACCGTCCGCTCGGCCTTGAGGCGGCCCGCCATCTCGTCGAGCAGCGGTACGGGCCAGGCGTCGTCCCGCTCCCCGGACAGTACGTGCACCGGCGGCGCGAGCCCGGCCAGCTCGTCGACCCGGTCGGGCTCGGTGCACAACTGCCGTCCGGTGGCGACCAGTTGGGCGGGGCTGTTGCTCATCCAGCGGCGCCGCAGATCGTCCTCGTCGCCGCGCGCCTCGACGGGCCCCTCGGCCGCCTCCAGCGCCTGGATGGCCTCCCACACCTGCGCCATGTCGAGCGTCGCGAGCGCGCCCTGGAGCAGCTCGACGCGCTGCTGCTGGGACCGGGACACGGCGGCCGGGCCCGACGCCATCAGCGTCAGGGACGCGAAGGGCGCCGGGTCGGCGATGACCGCGGCGCGAGCGACGAGCCCGCCGAGCGAGTGCCCGAGCAGATGCACCCGCGCCGAGCCGAGCGCCGCGGCCTGGGCCAGCACATCCCGCGCCAACTCGTCCTGGGCGTAGGGGAGTTCGTCGTCCTTCGGGCCCGCGGACTCGTACTGGCCCCGCCCGTCGACGGCGACGCTGCGATACCCGGCCGCGCTCAGCGGTCCGTGCAGCGCGATGAAGTCCTCCTTGCTCCCGGTGAACCCCGGAAGCAGCAGCGCGGTGCCCCGCACGGGACCGGACTCCGGTTCACCGACGAGCGCGGCGAAGTCGCCTCTGGCGGTGCGCAGCACGTGGGCACGGGTGCCGGACGGCGGGACAAAGGTCGGGGGCCTGCTCATGCCGTGAGGTTACGTGGCGGGGCGGCCGGGCGCCCGAGGGGGCCACGACGAAGGCCCGGACCCCGCAGTGCGGGACCCGGGCCTCGTGGCGCAGTGCGGATCAGGCTCAGGCCTCGGGGGCCACGGCCTTCTTGCGCGTGCGCTTCGGCTTGGCCTCGGCGGCGGGCGCTTCCTCCGGAGCCGCGGCGACGGCCTTCTTACGAGTCCGCTTCGGCTTCGCCTCGGCGTCCACGGTCTCCACGGCGGCCTCGGCCGGAGCCGTGGCCTTCTTGCGGGTCCGCTTCGGCTTCGTCTCGACGGCCTCGACCGTGTCGACCACGACCTCCGCCTTCTTGCGCGTGCGCTTCGGCTTGGCCTCGGCGGCGGGCGCCTCCTCCGGAGCGGCGGCGACGGCCTTCTTACGAGTCCGCTTCGGCTTCGTCTCGACAGCCTCGACCGTGTCGACGACGGCTTCCGCCTGCGCGTCGACGACGGGCTCCGCCTTCTTGCGCGTGCGCTTCGGCTTGGCCTCGGCGGCGGGCGCCTCCTCCGGAGCGGCGGCGACGGCCTTCTTGCGCGTACGGGCCGGCTTGGCCTCGACGGCCTCCGCCGTGTCGACGGCGACCTCCGCCTTCTTGCGCGTACGGCGACGCGGCGCGGCCGGGGCCTCGACGGTCTCCGCGACGGGCGCCACGGCCTCGACCGTCTCGACGACGGCCTCGGCCTTCTTGCGCGTACGGCGACGGGGCGCGGCCGGGGCCTCGGCGACCGGCTCGGCCACCGGAGCGACCGGGGCGACGACGGTCTCGACCGTCTCGACGACAGCCTCGGCGGCGGGCGCGGCCTGCGCGCCACCACGGGTACGGCGCCGACGGCGCGGCGTGCGCGGCTCGGAGGCGTCCTGCGCGACCGGCGTCACCGGAGCGGCGGCGGGAGCGGCGGCCGCCTCCGCGGCGACCGGCTCGCCGCTGCGCGTGCGACGACGGCGGCGCGGCGTGCGGGCGGAACGCTCCCGCTCCTGGCCGCGATCACGGTCCCGGTCCCGGTCCTGCGAAGGACGGCCACCGCGGCCGCCGCGCGACGAGGCACCCCGGCCACCGGTCTCGCCCAGGTCCTCGATCTCCTCGGCCGCGAGTCCGGCGCGGGTGCGCTCGGCGCGCGGCAGGACACCCTTGGTGCCCGCCGGGATGCTCAGCTCCTCGTACAGGTGCGGCGAGGAGGAGTACGTCTCGACCGGGTCGTTGAAGTCCAGCTCCAGCGCCTTGTTGATCAGCTGCCAGCGCGGGATGTCGTCCCAGTCGACCAGCGTGATCGCGATGCCCTTCTTGCCCGCGCGGCCGGTGCGGCCGATGCGGTGGAGGTACGTCTTCTCGTCCTCGGGCGACTGGTAGTTGATGACGTGCGTGACGCCCTCGACGTCGATGCCGCGCGCGGCGACGTCGGTGCACACCAGCACGTCGACCTTGCCGTTGCGGAACGCGCGCAGCGCCTGCTCACGCGCGCCCTGCCCGAGGTCGCCGTGCACGGCGCCGGAGGCGAACCCGCGCTTCTGCAGCTGCTCGGCGATGTCGGCGGCGGTCCGCTTCGTCCGGCAGAAGATCATCGCGAGCCCGCGGCCGTCGGCCTGCAGGATGCGCGCGACCATCTCCGGCTTGTCCATGTTGTGCGCGCGGTACACGTGCTGCGCGATGTTCCGCACGGTCGCGCCCTCGTCGTCCGGCGACGTGGCGCGGATGTGCGTGGGCTGCGACATGTAACGGCGGGCGAGGCCGATGACGGCGCCCGGCATGGTCGCCGAGAACAGCATCGTCTGACGCTTGACCGGAAGCATGTTGATGATCTTCTCGACGTCGGGCAGGAAGCCCAGGTCGAGCATCTCGTCGGCCTCGTCGAGGACGAGCGCCTTCACGTGCGAGAGGTTCAGCTTCTTCTGCCCGGCGAGGTCGAGCAGCCGGCCCGGGGTGCCGACGATCACGTCGACGCCCTTCTTGAGGGCCTCGACCTGGGGCTCGTAGGCGCGACCGCCATATATGGCGAGGACGCGCACATTGCGCACCTTGCCGGCGGTCAGGAGGTCATTGGTCACCTGCTGGCACAGCTCGCGCGTCGGGACGACGACGAGGGCCTGCGGGGCGTCGGTCAGCTGCTCGGGCTTGGCCCGGCCGGCCTCGACGTCCGCGGGAACGGTGACGCGCTCCAGGAGCGGCAGACCGAAACCGAGGGTCTTGCCCGTGCCGGTCTTGGCCTGGCCGATGACGTCCGTGCCGGAGAGGGCGACGGGGAGGGTCATCTCCTGGATGGGGAAGGGGTTGATGATGCCGACGGCCTCAAGGGCCTCTGCCGTCTCGGGGAGAATGCCGAGCTGACGGAATGTCGAAGTCTGCGTAGTCAGGGTGTTGCCTCTTCTGTGAGGTGCGGTGCGAGGCGAACGCGGGGGTCTTGACCGTGCCAGTGCCGTGCCGTTGGTACGCCGGTCTCGATCCGCTGCTGCGGGTGGACCGGATGGCGCGGGACCACTGCCGACGCTCGAGCGCTCGTGCCGCTGAGGGGCCCCTCCTCGTGCCGTACGTCGCGTGACGTACGAGCCGGAGGGCTGTCGGGTCGGAGCCGATCGGGCCTCCGACCGGGCATCCTCATTCGTGAGGCCCGTCGCAAGTACGCGCAAGCGCCAGGAATCGGGCTTGCACTCGGCGGGCTCATTACCACCATACCCCGGAAACGCGCATGTGCGATGGCCGAATTGGTCACGTAGCCGTCGTCACACTCCTTGACCAGGGACTTCCGTGGGGCGGCGAGCGGGCTATTGTGCGCTTCATGGAGACGCCTGACAACGCCACGCCGTCCGCCGAAGCGACCCCCGCAGCGACCGGGATCGCTGCCCAGGACTGGGCCACCGCGTCCGCGGACGCGAACTACCGCGCCGCCGTCGTCGACCTGCTCGGTGCCCTCGCGTACGGGGAGCTGGCGGCGTTCGAGCGGCTCGCGGAGGACGCCAAGCTGGCGCCGACGCTGGCCGACAAGGCGGAGCTCGCGAAGATGGCGTCCGCCGAGTTCCACCACTTCGAGCAGCTGCGGAACCGGCTCGCGGAGATCGGCGCGGAACCGACCGAGGCGATGGACCCGTTCGTCGAGGCGCTCGACGGCTTCCACAAGCAGACCGCTCCGTCGGACTGGCTGGAGGGCCTGGTCAAGGCGTACGTCGGCGACTCGATCGCCAGTGACTTCTACCGGGAGGTCGCGGCCCGGCTCGACTCGGACACCCGCTCCCTGGTGCTCGCGGTGCTCGACGACACGGGGCACGCCTCGTTCGCCGTGGAGAAGGTGCGCGCGGCGATCGACGCGGACCCGCGCGTGGGCGGCCGGCTCGCGCTGTGGGCGCGGCGCCTGATGGGCGAGGCCCTGTCGCAGTCGCAGCGGGTGGTCGCGGACCGCGACGCGCTCTCCACGATGCTGGTCGGCGGCGTCGCCGACGGCTTCGACCTGGCCGAGGTCGGCCGGATGTTCTCCCGGATCACCGAGGCGCACACCAAGCGGATGGCGGCGCTCGGACTCGCTGCCTAGAACCTTCTTCGCGAGGGGCGGGGCCGCACAGGACACCTGTCCTGTGCGGCCCCGCCCCTCGCTCCGTGGTCAGGCGTTCGGACTCAGCCGACGGGCTCTGCCCCGGTGGGGACCGAGCAGCAGCGACAGCAGCGCCGCCGACAGCACGAGTGCGCCGACGAGCGTGGCGATCGCGTGGCCCGGTCCCAGGGCGCTGTGGGTGACGAACGCCCCGAACAGGGCGCCCGCGACTCCGGTCGGCAGCACGAGCGTGCGCGACGGGAGGCGGTCCGGCAGGCGCAGGCCTGCGGCCCAGGCGAGCGCCAGGCCGAGCAGTGCGGAGCCAAGAGCTTCGAGAAGCATGGTGGGGGTCCCTCCCGCGCGGCCAGTGGGTGCAAATCGGTCGTAGCCGGTCTACCCCTGGCACCCGGAATGCAACCCTCCCCGTATGCATTCGCTGTGCCCGCTCTGTGTACGCCGAAAGGGCCCGACGGCGATGTGCCGTCGGGCCCTTTCTCGTACTTCTCTTGTCGCTCCTCGGAGCGTGCGCAGCCCTACAGCGGGCCGAAGCCCACCTTGCGCACCGCCGGCTCGCCGATCTCCACATAGGCGAGGCGCTCGGCCGGGACCAGCACCTTGCGGCCCTTCTCGTCCGTCAGGGAGAGCAGCTGCGACTTGCCGGACAGCGCCTCGGACACCGCGCTCTCGACCTCCTCGGCGGACTGGCCGCTCTCCAGAACGATCTCGCGGGGCGTGTGCAGCACGCCGATCTTGACCTCCACGGCCTTGTCCCTCCGACGATCCGTGATGTGCGCGGACGACCGCGCGCCGTACGCAGCAAAGATTAGCCCGGTGAAGCGGGGCACCTGGTGCCCCGGCTGCACGCCAAGAGCGAACAGCCGGACGGGAACAAAAGTGCGGTGGCGTTCCGCGTGGTGCTCAGTGCTGTTCCATGCCGTGCAGCGGGAACCCCGCGATGCCCCGCCAGGCCAGCGACGTCAGCAGCTGGACGGCCTTGTCCCGCTCCACCGGGCTCTCGCTGGAGAGCCAGTAGCGCGCGACGACCTGCGAGACGCCGCCCAGGCCCACGGCCAGCAGCATCGACTCGTCCTTCGACAGCCCCGTGTCCTCGGCGATCACGTCCGAGATGGCCTCGGCGCACTGCAGGCTGACCCGGTCGACGCGCTCGCGCACCGCCGGCTCGTTCGTCAGGTCCGACTCGAAGACGAGCCGGAAGGCGCCGCCCTCGTCCTGGACGTACGCGAAGTAGGCGTCCATCGTCGCCGCCACACGCTGCTTGTTGTCCGACGTGGAGGCGAGCGCCGTGCGGACGGACTGCAGGAGCGACTCGCAGTGCTGGTCGAGCAGGGCCAGGTAGAGATCGAGCTTGCCCGGGAAGTGCTGGTAGAGCACGGGCTTGCTGACCCCGGCCCGCTCGGCGATGTCGTCCATCGCGGCCGCGTGGTACCCCTGCGCGACAAAAACTTCCTGGGCGGCGCCCAGGAGCTGGTTGCGTCGGGCACGGCGCGGCAGGCGTGTGCCCTTGGGGCGCGCTGCCTCCGTCTGCTCGATGGCTGTCACGCCGCCTCCCAAATCGTCCGTGTGCGGTGTGCGCCGCGCCGTCATCGTACTTTTGGGTAACCAAGATGTGCGCGGTGCGAGCGCAGAATTTCACGGACCGGACGACTGTGAAAGCCGCCGTAGCACGCCTTCAACCGCAAAGTGGCGCAAACTGTCGCACCCTTTGCCCAACTCGTCACCGGTAATCGTCTTCGTCGAGTGCCACGACCCGCGCCTGCTCGGCCCGGTCGGCCTCGTTCGCACCGTCCGGATCGGCCGCCTCCGCCGGTACGTCGTCCAGGTCGGGAGCGAGTCCCGTCAGTTGCTCGGCGGCGTCCGCTTCCGGGGCCTCCACGCCGATCTCCGGGGGACGGCTCTCCTCGAAGGTCTCGGGATCGCTGGGGTCGACAGTCATGAACGGCTCCCTTCCTCACCTGTGTCTCGCGTGGGCGGGTGCCCTGATATCGAGCGTAGGAGACACCCGATCGGGGCGCTATGCGATCTCCTCATGGACGGACCGATGAGCTCTGGGCAGAGTTATGAGCTGTCTGTGACGGCGAACACACGATCCCCTGCGTGATCGTCTCGTAACATATGCCGCATGTCTTCGACCGAGCCGCCGCGTGTGCCTCCCGCCATCGCCGCCGCGGTGCCCAAGCCGGGCACCGTCAGGGTCGCGGAGGGAGAGAGACTCCGCGCGGTCACTTTGCCCGGGCTCACGCTGTCGGTCCGGTCCCGGCCGGCCACGCGTGACGGGCTGCCGCCCGCGCTCTACGTCCACGGACTCGGCGGTTCCTCGCAGAACTGGTCGGCGCTGATGCCCCTGCTCGAGGACACCGTCGACGGCGAGGCCGTCGACCTCCCCGGCTTCGGCGACTCGCCGCCGCCGGACGACGGCGACTACTCCGTGACCGGACACGCGCGCGCCGTCATCCGCTATCTCGACGCGCAGGGCCGCGGCCCCGTCCACCTCTTCGGGAACTCGCTGGGCGGCGCCGTCACCACGCGCGTCGCCGCCGCGCGCCCCGACCTCGTACGGACGCTGACCCTCGTCTCGCCGGCCCTGCCCGAGATCCGGGTGCAGCGCACCGCACTGCCGACCGGACTGCTCGCCGTGCCCGGCGTCGCCGCGCTCTTCACCCGGCTGACGAAGGAGTGGACGCCGGAGCAGCGGGTGCGCGGCGTCATGGCCCTTTGCTACGGCGATCCGAACCGCGTCACGCCCGAGGGATTCCGGGCCGCCGTGGAGGAGATGGAGCGCCGGCTTCAGCTCCCGTACTTCTGGGACGCCATGGCCCGCTCCGCGCGCGGGGTGGTGAACGCGTACACGCTCGGCGGCCAGCACGGTCTGTGGCGCCAGGCCGAGCGGGTGCTCGCGCCGACCCTGCTCGTCTACGGAGGCCGTGACCTGCTGGTCTCCTATCGGATGGCGGCACGCGCGGCGCGCACCTTCCGGGACTCGCGCCTGCTGACCCTGCCGGACGCGGGGCACGTCGCGATGATGGAATATCCGGAGACGGTCGCGACGGCGTTCAGGGAACTGATCGCCGACACCGCGGCGTTGAACGAACAGCAAGATCTTCAAGCGACGGGCACGACCGTCGCGAGCACTACGGAGCCGGGGAGCTGAGGCGGCGAGTGGGACGGCACAGCCGCCGAGGACCGGCAGACAACGGCGATACCGCCGACATACCTGTAGTACCCACGATCCCCGGACCGGCCGGTCCGGGCGGATCGTCGGGCCCGGGCACCGGGCGCCGGCGCAGGATGCCCGCCGAGGCACCCGCCACCGCGCACGGGACCGCCCGGACCGGGGCATCGCCGCGGGTCCGCGGCGAACACCCCGAGCGGCGGGGGCCGGGCGCGGGCCGGGGCGCGCCCGGTGACCACGAGAGCGCCGGGCGGGGATTCACCGCGCCTGCCGGGCCGCCGCTGGTGCCGCGGCCCCGGCAGGAGTACGTCGACGCCTTCGACGACGCCCCGGGCGATCCGTACGGCTCCGTGACCGACTGGGACGACGAGGCGCCCGCGCCGTCGGGCGACCCGGCCGCGGACCCGGGATCGGCATCGGCATCGGCGGAGCCGGACGGCGCGGGCGCGAAGCGCGGGAAGGGGCTGACGTTCGCGGGGATCGCCGCCGCGGCCGTCACCACCGTGCTCGCCGTCGTCGTCGCGGGGCAGGTCACCGACGGGGGCGGTGGCGCGGCCGGCGACACACAGGCACAGGCCGCCGAAGGTACCCGCGGCCATGACGGCTCGGCCTCGCGCTCGGACGACCGGGCCACCCCGTCGAAGACCGCCCAGGCCGCTCCGGCGACGTACGCGCAGAAGATGGCCAAGAAGTACCCGCTGGCCGCGGACCTGAAGGGCTCGGGGGACTTCGAGGCCGTCCCCGGGCTGGCCAAGGCGCCGGGCCACGGACAGAAGTTCCGCTACCGCATCGACGTCGAGAAGGGGCTCGGGCTCGACGGCGACCTGTTCGCGCAGGCCGTGCAGAAGACCCTGAACGACAAGCGGAGCTGGGCCCACGACGGCGCCCGCACCTTCGAGCGGATCTCCTCCGGGAAACCGGACTTCGTGATCACGCTCGCCAGCCCCGGGACCACGGCCACCTGGTGCGCCAAGTCGGGCCTCGACACGACCGAGGACAACGTGTCGTGCGACTCCGCCGCCACCGACCGCGTGATGATCAACGCCTATCGGTGGGCGCAGGGCGCGAAGACGTACGGAGACGCGATCTACCCCTACCGCCAGATGCTCATCAACCACGAGGTCGGCCACCGGCTCGGCTACAACCACGTGACCTGCTCGCAGAACGGCGCCCTCGCGCCCGTGATGCAGCAGCAGACCAAGTTCCTGAGCTTCAACGGGATCACGTGCAAACCCAACCCCTGGGCATTTCCCAAGGGTTGACGCTCCGTAGCGTTCTGTAGCGGAACGATCTCCTAGCGCGACAGAACGTCACGCGCGCGGGAAAGTTACGACCGTTCACCCCTTTTGGTGGCGCGATGGACAACCGTCCATCGCGCCACCGGCATGTCCGCATACGTTCGTCCCGCTGCGAGCCGCCGGGCCAACGGCGGCTCCCCAGACGGGAGATCGGGGGTGTACTCGTGCGCATCGGACTGCTGACCGAGGGTGGTTACCCGTATGTGAGCGGTGAGGCCAGACTCTGGTGCGACCGGCTCGTGCGCGGGCTCGAGCAGCACGAATTCGACATCTACGCGCTCAGCCTCAGCCAGGACCAGGAGGACGCGGGCTGGCTCGCACTGCCCCCGCAGGTCAGCCGGGTGCGGACCGCGCCGATGTGGACCGGGGGCACGGGCGGCGAGGACGGCGCGCGAGGGGGCGCACTCGGGCGGCGGGCCCGGCGCCGGTTCGCCTCGCTGTACGAGGAGTTGGCCAGCGCCGTTGTCCGTGGCCCGGGCGCTGGGGCGTCCGGCACGGAAGCGGAGGCGGACCGTTTCGCCACGGCGCTGTACGGCCTCGCCGAACTCGCCCGCGACGAGGGCGCCCTGGGCTCCGCGCTCCGCTCCGAGACGGCCGTGCGCATTCTGGAGCGCGCCTGTCGTGCGCCCGGCGCACTGCGCGCCGCCCGCGCGGCCCGGGTCCCCGACCTGCTCGCCTTCGCCCGGTACGTGGAGCGCGCGCTGCGCCCCCTCTCGCTCGACTGGTACGAGGACGCCTCCGTCGGCGCCGGACTCTCCGGCGGCGGGCTCGACTCCGTCGACCTGTGCCACGCGACGTCGGGCGGGGCGGCCGCGCTGCCCGGCCTGATCGCCAAGCGGTTCTTCGGCGTGCCGCTGCTCGTCACCGAGTACGGGGTGCAGCTGCGCGCCCGCTACATCGCCGCGGGCGACGCCGAGCTGAGTGCGCCGGTGCGCGCGCTGCTCGCGGCCTTCCACGGCCTCCTCGCCGCCGAGGTCTACCGCCAGGCCGCAGTGATCACTCCGGGCAACACGCACGCCCGGCGCTGGCAGGAGCGGTGCGGCGCCGACCGCGCCAAGCTGCGCACCGTCCATCCCGGGATGGAGGCCTCGCGCTTCGCGGAGGTCGGCGAGCGGGAGGAGCCCGGGGACCCGGACACCCTCGTCTGGGTCGGGCGCGTCGACCCCTCCAAGGACCTCATCTCGCTGCTGCACGCCTTCGCCGAGATCCGCAAGGAGGAACCGAAGGCGCGGCTGCGGATCGTGGGGGCGATGCCGCCCGCGCCGGCGGGCGCGACCGACCAGGACTGTCCGACGGACCGCGAGGCCGAGGCGTACCTCGGGCACTGCAAGGCCCTGGCCGCGCAGCTCTTCCCCGACGAGGCCACGGGGATCCACGCCGTCGGCGAGAACCCGGTCTCCTTCGAGGAGCTCGGCGGACCCGAGGCGCCCGACCTCGCCGACGTCTACGGAGCGGGCGGCGTCGTCGTCCTGTCCAGCGTCGTCGAGGGCTTCCCGATCAGCCTGGTCGAGGCCATGTTCTGCGGGCGCGCGACCGTGTCCACCGATGTGGGCGCCGTCGTCGAGGTCATCGGCGGTACGGGACTCGTCGTCCCGCCGCGCAACCCGCGCGCCCTCGCCGAGGCCTGCGTGGCGCTGCTGCGCGACTCCGAGCGCCGGGAGCGGCTCGGCGCGGCGGCCCGGGCGCGCGCCCTCGAGCTCTTCACCGTCGAACAGAACGTCGAGGCATTTCACAGCATTTACCTCGAGATCGTCTCGCACTGCCCGGTACGCCGGGAGGCCGTGGACGGCGCCGGCGGCCCACTGCCGTTCGCCCATCCGCCCGAGGCCCACGTGCCGGGGCGGTGGACGGCCACGGCCGTGGGCGGCTCCGGCGGAGCGTGGCTCGCCGGCCGGTCCACCGGGGCGGGAGCCCCCAGCTGGGCGACGGACGCCGGCGCCGCCGATGACACGGCCGGCGGTGACGGCGGCGGTGAGCGGGAGCAGTTGGCCGGAGTGACACAAGGATGCGGGGAGGGTGAGGCATGAGCGGGCGTGAGAGCGCGGGGCGCGGGCCCGGCGGCGGCGTCGGGGCGGATGTGCCCCGGGCGCCGGTGAGCGCCGGAGCCTGGGGAGCCGACTCGGCGCAGGCGCTGGAGGTCCTCGCGACCGACGAACTCGCCGACCTCGACGAGGAGTTGCTCCGCAAACCCGAGGCGTGGCGGGCCGCAGGCGGCGCCGAGGGCATCGAGACCGGTCCCGTCGAGAGCGTTGCGGATCAGGCCGAGGGGGACCGCGGCGCCGACGGCGCGGCGGGGGCCGGGGGCCTGCGCGGCGAGCAGGGGTCTGCCGTGCCCGCCCCGGAGCCGCCCCGCGAGCCTCGTGCGGGCGGCGGCATCCCCGCCTCCCGCACGCCCCCACGCCGCTCGGGCGCCGACCCCGTCAAGGTCCTGATGCACCGGCACCGCGACCTGTGCGAGCGCGCCGTCGACCCGCTGGAGATCGCCGCCGGGCTCGAGGCCCACGGCATGACCGACCGGACCGCCGCCCGCTTCCGCCACAAGGACGTGTTCTCCCTCGCCGAGGAGATGTACGCGCGCGTGCCGCGCGACGGCGACCGGGACGAGCCGACGACCGCCGCGCCTGCCCCCGCCCCCACCACCGGCCGTCGTGGCGCGTGGGCCGGGCTCGCACTGCTGCCGGGAGCCGCCTGCGCACTGACGCTGCCCGCCCTGGACGCCACGACGGGCGCCACCCGGGCGGCCGTCGGCATCGGCGGCGCGCTCGCCGTCGCCGTCGCCCTGCGCACGGCCCTGCGACACGGGCCGCTGCGCGCCGGGGACGGACCGCTCGCCCCCGCGACCCGGCTGTGGGTCTGGTGGCTGCTCGCCTACGCCCTGCTCGGCGACGGCCTGCTGACCGCCGCGCTGGCCGGCGGGCCCGACGCGGCCTGGGACCCCTCGACCGCGTCGCTCCTCGCGCTCGCCGTCGCCGTGGCACCCGCGACCTGGTGCGCCCGGCTCTACGCGGCCGGGGCCCGACGCCGACTTGCCATCAGCCGCGGACTCGCCGAATTCGCCTCCTCGGTACGGCCGTTGCTCCTCGCCTCCGTCGCCCTGTTCGCTCTGTCCCTGGTGACACTGCTCGGCTTGTCCGGAGCCGCGCTCGACCAGCGCGTGGACTACGCCGGAGCGGGAGCCCTGGGCGTCCTCCTGCTGCTCGCCCGCCTCCTCGGTGTGCACGGGCGCACGCACGCCCCCGCGGTCGTGCTCGGCGCGGCCGCCGCCGTCGAGGCCCTGGCCGTCGCCTCCGTCTTCGCCGCGCGACTGCCCGGCTGCGACGCCCTCGGCGCTCCTGTCGAGGCCGCCGTCGACGCCCTGGGCGCGGGCGTCGTACCCGGTGCCGCCTGCGGTGTCGCGGCCCTGGCGCTGCTCGTCCACGCGACCCGCACGCTGACCCGGGCCTCCGCCCATGCGAGCGCCGACGGCGCGACAGGGGGTGCGCCATGACCTGCGCGACACCCGCTGCCGAGCGCGCCGTACCGCCCGCCGCATGACCAGCAACACCCCTCTCCCGCGGGGCCGACACCGCGGGCCCACCCGACGACTCACGGCAACACCCATAAGGAGAAAGCCAGATGACCACCCCTCCTCCCGGAGGCGCCGGATATGCCGGATACTCCGGACCTCACGGGCAGCGCGACACCCACGGTCCGCGCGCACGGCGCGCAGCGCGCGGAGCGCGAACCCTGGGAGGCGTCCGATGAGGGTCCTGCTGATCGGAGCCAACGGGTACCTCGGCCGCTTCGTCGCCGACCGACTCCTGGCAGATCCCGCCGTACAGCTCACCGCGCTCGGCCGGGGCGACGACGCGGACGTCCGCTTCGACCTGGCCACCGGCAGCCCGGGCGCGCTCACCCGCTTCCTGGACGCCGTCCACCCCGGGGTCGTCATCAATTGCGCCGGCGCCACCCGCGGCGGCGCCCGCGACCTCACCCGGCACAACACCGTCGCCGTCGCCACCATCTGCGAGGCCCTGCGCCGCAGCGGCTGCGGCGCCCGCCTCGTACAGATCGGCTGCGGCGCCGAGTACGGCCCGTCGCAGCCCGGCTCGTCCACCGCCGAGGACGCGGTGCCCAGGCCGGGCGGCCCGTACGGCGTCAGCAAGCTCGCCGCGACCGAACTCGTCCTGGGCTCCGGCCTCGACGCGGTCGTCCTGCGCGTCTTCTCGCCCGCCGGCCCCGGCACCCCCGCCGGATCGCCGCTCGGCAGGCTCGCCGAGGCCATGCGCCGCGCGATGCAGGCCGGTGACGGCGAACTGAAGCTCGGCGGCCTGGGCGCACAGCGTGACTTCATCGACGTACGCGACGTGGCGCGCGCCGTGCACGCCGCCTCGCTCTCCGCCGCCCAGGGCGTCATCAACATCGGCTCGGGCCGCGCCGTGCGGCTGCGCGACGCCGCCTCCGTGCTCGCCCGGGTCGCCGGCTTCGGCGGCGCCCTCCACGAACTCGACGCGCCGCCCGCCGGGCTCCGGCAATCCGTCGGCCACCCGCGCTCCGAATCCGACCACGGGATGCCGGTCCCGCCGGCCGCCGCGTACCCGTACCCCGACGGCTGCGGGAGCTGGCAGCAGGCCGATGTGCGCACGGCGCGCGACCGGCTCGGCTGGCGTCCCCGCATCAACCTCGAAGAGTCCCTCGCCGACATCTGGATGGAGGCGGCATGCCGTATCTGACTCCCACCACGACCGGCCTGTCGAGCACCGACGTACGGCTCGGCTTCGGCATCCCCGGTTTCGCCCACCCCCTCGTCGCCCCCGCGGAGTGGGCCGAACTCACCCGACCCGCAACCCCTTTGCACTGGGTCGTCCTGAATGTCGCCAACGGTCCGGGGGCCCGTCCCGACCCGCACTGCCTCGAAGCGGCAGGACGTCTGCGCAACGCCGGGGTGCGTGTCCTTGGTCACGTCGACATGACCTACGGCGCCCGGTCCTTCGGGGAGATCGTCTCGGACGCCCACCGCTTCCTCGACTGGTACCAGGTCGACGGGTTCAGCCTCGACCGCTGTCCCACCGAGCGGGCCGCGCTCCCCGAGGTCCGGCGCACCGTCACGACGCTGCGCGCGCTCGTCGACGACGCGTACATCGTGCTCGGCCACGGCACCCACCCGTACCCCGGATTCGCCGAGACCGCCGACCAGTTGGTGACCTTCTCCGGTCCCTGGAGCGACTACCGCTGGTCCCAGGTCGCCGAGTGGACCGCGGAGTATCCGCCCGAGCGCTTCTGCCACTTCGTCCACGGCATGCCGCGCGGTCACCTCGAGGAGGCGCTGCGCATCGCGCGCTGGCAGGGTGCGGGCACGATCTATTTCACGGACCGCACGGATCGCGGCGGCCCGACGGACCCCTGGGAGTCGATGCCCGGTTACTGGGACGAAATCGTCTCGCGTATCGGACCAGGTGTCTCGGAATGAAGAAGGGCGTGGCAGTGTTACAGACGGAACAACCGTACGTAGATACCGACCAACGGAGTCCCCGTGTCGCTGCCACCCCTGGTCGAGCCAGCTGCTGAGCTCACCGTAGACGAGGTCCGCAGGTACTCCCGCCACCTGATCATCCCGGATGTCGGGATGGACGGGCAGAAGCGGCTGAAGAACGCCAAGGTGCTCTGTGTGGGCGCCGGCGGCCTCGGGTCCCCGGCCCTGATGTACCTGGCCGCGGCCGGCGTGGGCACGCTCGGCATCGTGGAGTTCGACGAGGTCGACGAGTCGAACCTGCAGCGCCAGATCATCCACAGCCAGGCCGACATCGGCCGGTCCAAGGCGGAGTCCGCGAAGGATTCGGTCCTCGGCATCAACCCGTACGTGAACGTGATCCTTCACGAAGAGCGGCTCGAGGCCGAGAACGTGATGGACATCTTCAGCCAGTACGACCTGATCGTCGACGGCACGGACAACTTCGCGACGCGTTACCTCGTCAACGACGCCTGCGTGCTGCTGAACAAGCCGTACGTGTGGGGTTCCATCTACCGCTTCGACGGCCAGGCCTCGGTCTTCTGGTCCGAGCACGGGCCGTGCTACCGCTGCCTGTACCCGGAGCCCCCGCCGCCGGGCATGGTCCCCTCCTGCGCCGAGGGCGGCGTCCTGGGCGTGCTGTGCGCGTCCATCGGCTCCATCCAGGTCACCGAGGCGATCAAGGTCCTCGCCGGTGTCGGCGACCCGCTGGTCGGCCGCCTGATGATCTACGACGCCCTGGAGATGCAGTACCGCCAGGTCAAGGTCCGCAAGGACCCCAACTGCGCGGTCTGCGGCGAGAACCCGACCGTCACCGAGCTCATCGACTACGAGGCCTTCTGCGGCGTCGTGTCCGACGAGGCCCAGGAGGCGGCCGCCGGTTCGACGATCACTCCCAAGCAGCTCAAGGAGTGGATCGACGACGGCGAGAGCATCGAGATCATCGACGTCCGCGAGCCGAACGAGTACGAGATCGTCTCCATCCCGGGCGCCAAGCTGATCCCGAAGAACGAGTTCCTCATGGGCACCGCTCTGCAGGGCCTGCCGCAGGACAAGAAGATCGTCTTGCACTGCAAGACGGGTGTCCGCAGTGCGGAAGTCCTCGCCGTGCTGAAGTCCGCGGGCTTCGCGGACGCCGTGCACGTCGGCGGCGGCGTCATCGGCTGGGTGAACCAGATCGAGCCCGACAAGCCGGTCTACTGAGCGACCGCCGCGTCGTGACCTTCCCGGACGGGCCCCGCGCACTGCGCGCGGGGCCCGTCCGGCATGTCGGGGGCCCGCGACGCGCCGGAACCGGCCACGGTCAGGAGCACACCTTGCCGTCGCGCGGTATTCGCCCCTCCAGCAGATACGTGTTCACCGTCGAGTCGACACAGGAACTGCCGGAGCCGTACGCACCGTGCCCCTCGCCTTTCCACGTCAGGTCGACGCCGACGCCCTTGCCCAGCTCATCGGCCATGCGCCGCGCGCCTTCGTAGGGCGTCGCCGGATCACCGGTGTTCCCGACGACGAGCACCGGCGGCGCACCCGGCGCACTCACGTCCGGGTCGTCCCACTGCCCCGGCACCGGCCAGTCGTGGCACCAGCCCGCGGTGTCCCAGCCCATGAACTCGCCGAACACGGGGGAGATCTGGCGGAATGCCGCCAGCCGTGCCTTCGTCTGCGCCGTCGTCGGCCGTGCCTTGTCGTCCAGGCAGGAGATCGCGCGCTGTGAATGGCTCGCGGTGCCGTAATGCCCGGTCGCGTCACGGTCGTTGTAGGAGTCGGCGAGTTCGAGCAGCGCCGTCCCGTCGCCCTTCTCCGCGTCCTCCAGGGCCCTCGTCAGAGCCTGCCAACTGTTCTTGCTGTACAGGGTGACGGCCATGCCGGTGGTCGCGAGCGACTCGTTCAGCTCGCGACCGCCCGCCGTGGGCAGCGGCCGCGCGTCGAGTCGCTTCAGGAGCGCCGCGATCTCGCGCGAGCCCTCCTTCGGGTCCTTGCCGCGGGACGTGAAGTAGTTGTCGAGGGCGCGCTGGAACCCGCGGGCCTGGTTCTCGGCCTGTCCGACCCGTCCGGCCGTCGGATCGACGACCGCGTCCAGGACGAGCCGGCCGACCTTATGGGGGAACAAGTGGGCATAGATTCCGCCCAGTTCGGTTCCGTACGAGACACCCATGTAGTGCAACTCGTCGTCGCCGAGAGCCTCACGCATCAGGTCCATGTCGCGGGCCGCCTCGACGGTCGACACATGGCCGAGCAGCTCACCGGCCTTCTTGCAGCCCCGGCCGAAGTCGGCGGCGTCCTTGAGGTACGCCCTCTCCTCCGCCGCCGTGTCGGGCGTCAGGTCGACGGACTCGGCGGCCTGCGTGGCCTTGTCGCCGCGGCACCGCACCCCTTCGCTCGCCGAGACCCCGCGGGGGTCGAAACTCACCAGGTCGTAGCGCTCGCGCAGCTTCGCGTACTGCGGGGCGAAGGCCGGCAGCAGATCGACGCCGGAACCGCCCGGGCCACCGAAGTTGAACAACAGGGAGCCGAGCCGCTCGCTCCCCGGGCCCCGGGCCTCGGCGCGGATGAGAGCGAGGCCGATGGTCGGCCCGTCCGGCTTCGCGTAGTCGAGCGGGGCCTTGAGCACCGCGCACTTCCAGGCGGATCCGGGCGCGGGCGTGCTCGCGGTCCCTCTGCAACGGCCCCAGTCGAGCCGCTGGGCCGTGAGCGACCGGGGAAGAGGGGGCAGTGCGGAAGCGGAGGGGGACGTCGGAGCGGTGGAGCGCGAGGCGCTGTCGCCCGTCGACGGCTTCGGGTCGTCCCCGCTGCCGCCGCCCGGGCCGCTGCAGCCCGCGATCAGACCGGTCGTGAGCACGGCGGCCGCCGCCAGCGTGAGCGCACGGACTCCCGTTCCCGCACGTGTGCGTACGCAGGCGCGCGCACGCGAATCCCTTGGTGCCATGGCACCTCCCCCCTCAACTGCCCCCGTTCGAGAGACAGTCAGGCCATCGTAGGAGGCGGTGCGGACATTCGCTCCGGCCTGTGGACAACTCCGCGATCACGAGCAGACCGTTCCCTCTTTCGGGACCTTCCCGTCGAGGAGATAGCCGTTCACGGCGCTGTGCACGCACTTGTTCCCGCTGTCGTAGGCGCCGTGGCCCTGGCCCTTGTACGTCAGCTCGACCCCCACGCCGTCACCGAGCGCGTCCACCATCTTGCGTGCGCCCTCGTACGGGGTGGCCGGGTCACCGGTGTTGCCGACGACGAGGACCGGGGCGGACCCGGGAGCGCTGACGTCCGGGTGGTCGGCGGCGCCGTCGACGGCCCAGCCGGTGCAGCCGAGCATGCCCCAGGCCAGGTAGTCGCCGAACAGCGGGGACGCGGCACGGAACTCGGGCAGCTTCGCCTCGACGTCCTTCGTCGTGTAACGGGGCTTGTCGTCGGCGCAGTTGATGGAGACGTTGGCGGCCTGGATGTTGCTGTACTTGCCGTCCTCGTTCCGCCCGTTCATCGAGTCGGACAGCAGCATGAGGACCTTGCCGTCGCCGTCGTACGCCTGCTGGAGCCCTTCGGTGAGGTACTCCCAGAAGTCCTGTGAGTAGAGGGACTGCGCGATTCCGTTGGTCGCGGCGGTCTGCGTCAGGTCGCGCGGGAAGATCCCGGGGATGGGCTTGTCGTCGAGGTCCTCGAGCAGCTTGGCGATCTTGTCCTTGACGTCCTGGGGCGTGTCGCCGACCGGGCAGTCCTCGACCTTGGACGTGCAGTCCTTCGCGTAGTTGTCGAGGGCGAGCTGGAACCCCTTGGCCTGGCCCAGCGAGCCCTGCTCCGCGTCCTGGGTCGGGTCGACGACCCCGTCGAAGACGGCGCGGCCCACGTTCTTGGGGAACAAGTGGGCGTAGACGCCGCCCAGTTCGGTGCCGTACGAGATGCCGAAGTAGTGCAGCTTGTCGTCGCCGAGGACCTGACGCATCAGGTCCATGTCGCGGGCCGCGTCCGTGGTGCGGACGTGGGGGAGGATCTTGCCGGAGTTCTTCTCGCAGGCTCCGTTGAACGCCTTGATGTTGTCGACGAGCTTCGTCTGCTCGGAGGTGTCGTCCGGCGTCGAGTCCTGCTGGAAGTACTCGTCGAGCTGCTCGTCGTCCTCGCACTCGACGCCGGCGCTGCGGCCCACACCGCGCGGGTCGAAGCTGACCAGGTCGTAGCGGGTGCGCAGCTGGGCGTAGTCGGCGCCGAAGGCCGGCAGCGTGGTGACACCGGAGCCGCCCGGCCCGCCGAAGTTGAAGACGAGCGAGCCGATGCGCCGGTCCTGGTCGCCGCTGGCCTTCGCGCGGATCAGCGCGAGCCCGATCGTCCTGCCCTTGGGGTCGTCCCAGTCGAGGGGCGCCTTCATGGTGGCGCACTGCCACTCGGCGCCGCCCGGCAACGGGGACGGGGCGTCACCGCCGCCCTCGGACTCCGACGGCGCGGGACAGTCCTTCCAGCTCAGCGTCTGGGACGGCAGGTCCACCGCGTCCTCGGAGTCGCTGCAGGCCGCGAGCGAGGCGGACAGCAGGGCGGCGGCGGTGACGGCCAGGGCAGCGGCGCGGGGCCGGGACGGATTGGGCATGCGTCCATCCTGCGGTGACCCCGTGCGGTGCGCTCGGGCTGCGGGCTGTGCGGGTGAGGTCGCTTCAGGCGGCCGCGCCCAGGAGCCGGAGAGCCGCCGCCCTGCCGGTGGCCACACAGGCCGCGACATCCACGCCCGCGAAGGCGGCACCGCAGATGTCGACGCCGGGCAGTTCCCGTACGGCGCTGTGGATCCTGGCGACGCGCTCCATATGGCCGACGTCGTACTGGGGCAGCGCGTTCTCCCACCGCATCACATGCGCGGCCACGGGCTCGCCCACCGCGCCCAGGGCCTGACGCAGCTCTCTCACAGCGGTGCGGATCAAGTGACGGTCGGGGAGCGCCAGTTGACGCTCCTCTTCTATGTGACCCATGGAAATGCGTAACAAGAAGAGGCCCGGTTCGGCCGCGGCGAGGTGCTGCCACTTGTTGGACAGGAAGGTGACCTCCCGTGTGGCCCATCCTTCTATCGGCGGTACGACGTAGCCGTTGCCCTGAGGGATGCGCTTCGGCATCACAGCACGCGAGAAGGCCAGGGTGACCACGGCCGTCCCTGCGTGCCGGATGCTGTCCAGCTCGGCGTCGGCGCCCGGGGCGTGGGGGCGCAGAAGGGCCGCGGCGGCCGGTGCGGGCAGCGCGCAGACCACGGCGTCGGCCTCCACGACGAGCGGGCCGTCCGCGGTGGCGGCGAGGACCCGCCAGCGCCCCGAGGGAGTGCGCCGCAGCTCCTGCGCGCGCGTACCGGTCAGGATGCGCGCCCCGGAGGCCTGCGCGACCACTCGCGGCAGTCGGCTCAGCCCGCCCTGGAGCCCCTGCGCCGCAGCGCCCAGGGGCGGCGGCGCGGACCGGACCGTGCGCAGCGCCCCGATCACGGATCCGCCGTGGTCGGCCACCGCGGCGAGCCGGGGCAGCGCCGCCCGCAGCGACAGCCGGTCGGCCGAGGCGCCGTCGCGGGCGCCGACGAGCGGGGCGACGAGCCGGTCGACGGCCTCCCGGCCGATCCGTCCGGCGAGGTACTCGGCGACCGCGACGTCACGTTCGAGGCCGCGCGCGGGGAGGGCCTCCTCCCGGCGCAGCCGGTCGATCCCGCCGTCGGACAGCAGGCCGGTGCCGGTCAGCCCGGCGGGATCGACGGGGATGCCCATCACGTGTCCGCCGGGGAACGTGCGCAGGGCGCCGTTCGACCAGACGACGGTGGCCGCCCGGGCGGGATCGCGCAGCGCCTCTCCCAGCCCCACCTCGTGGACGAGGCCGACCGCCTCCGGGCGCAACGCCGTCACCGCCTCGGCCCCCACGTCGACCGGAACGCCGGCGAGGCACGCGGAACGCATCTGCCCGCCCACGCACGGGGCGCTCTCCAGGACGGTGACGTCGGTGGTCCCTCGCAGCTCCCATGCCGCGGCGAGCCCGCTGATTCCGCCCCCGATGATGATCGCTGAACGCATGACGCGTACTCCCTGCCGGGCACTCCTGGGCCCACCAGATCACGTTACGTCCGTGCCGGGAGCGGCCCGCGGGCCGAAGGTCCCTCTCCTAGGGACCCTTGTCACGCAACCAAGTCGCCTGTAGAGGCGACCCGTTGGTGAGCGCTCGAAGAGCGCTGGTCAGAGACCTGCGCCACGGCTCGGCTAGAGGGCGCCCTTGCGCGTCAGATGGTTGAAGAACAACCACCCGGGGAGCACGGGCAGCCACAAGGTGAGCAGTCGGTACAGCAGCACCGCCGGAGCGGCCACTTCCTTGGGCAGGCCGACCGCGATGAGACCGACCGTCAGGGTCGCCTCGACGGCGCCGACGCCGCCGGGGGTGGGCGCGGCGGAACCGAGCGCGTTACCGGCCAGGAAGACGACCGCGACACTGGCCAGGCTCAGGCTGGTCGTCTCGTCGCCGAAGGCGCGGATCGAGGCGTCCAGGCACATCACGAAGCAGGCGGTCAGCAGCAGCATGCCGCCGATACCGGTGAGCAGCTTCCGCGGCCGCTGCAGCACGTCGAGCATGCGCGGCACGACACCGGCGAACAGCGACCGCACGCGCGTGACGACGAATTTCCGCAGGAAAGGAATCGACGTCACTACAAGGACGAGCACGGCGACCGTCAGGAGACCCGCGATGACCGTGCGGGACGGCGACAAGGACGGCGTCTTCTCCGTCCCTGTCAGGTAGCCGAAGGTCAGCAGCAGCAGGATGTGGCTGCCCATGCCGAACAACTGCGAGGCACCGACACTGGCGACCGCGAGTCCGGGGCGTACGCCCGAGCGCTGCAGGAAGCGCGTATTGAGCGCCACACCGCCGACCGCCGCGGGAGCCACGATCTTCACGAAGGAGCCGGCGACCTGGGCCGCGACGGTCCGCATGAAGGGCACCCGCTCGGGCACGAAGCCGAGCAGGCTCATCGCCGCCGCCACGTAGCTGAGCGCGGAGAACACCACCGCGAGGCCGACCCAGCCCCACTCCGCCTCGCCGACGATCGCGCCGAAGTCGATGTGCGTGAGCTGCGACAGCAGGAAGTACGCGCCGATCGCGCCGGCGATGAAACTGATCAGCGTGCGGGGGCGGATGCGCTCCAGACGGGCCGGTTCGACGGGCGCCTGCGGCCGGATGCGCAGCACCTGGTGGCGGATCTGGGTGAGCAGATCCTCCTCGCGCGCCTCGTCGAGGGCTACGTCTATGGCCCGCTTCTCGGACTTCTTCTCCGCCTTCTCGGACTTCTTCTCGGCCCGCACGGACTTCTTGCCGTCGCTGTCGGCCTCGGCGCTCTGTTCCAGACGCTCCTGTTTGGCCTTGCTGGACGCCTCCAGGACGGCCTCGCGCTCCCGCTGGGCCCGCTCCCGCCCGAGCCTGCGCAGCGTCGCTCTGGTGGAGCGGGTGAGCGCGATCGGCTGCAGCAACGGCAGACAGTCGGCGACGGTGTCGGGGCCGAGCACGCCGACGGCGGAGGAAACGGCCCGCTCGGCGCCCACCCGCAGGCCCACCGTGGTGAGCATCTGCGCGATGTCCATGCGCAGGACCAGGTCGCCCGCGGCGATCTCACCGCCGCGCAGATCCGTGAGGAACACGGTGCCGGAACGATCCACCAGAATCGCGTCACCCGCGAGCCGCCGGTGGGCGATCCGCCGGGACTGCAGCGCCTGCACCTGGTGCCAGGTGTCGCGCAACAGGTCGTCGGTGATCTCCTCGTCCGGGATCGAGTCCAGGGAGCGGCCGCCGATGTGCTCGTAGACGAGGATCACGGCGTCGGGCCCCAGCTCGGACGTGGCGATCAGCTTCGGCGCGTTCGCCCCGGCCGAGATCGCCGCATAGGCGAGCAGCGCCTCCTGCTCCAGGGCCTGGCGCAGGGACTGCAGGCTGCGCCGCTGGGTGATGCCGCGCAGGGTCAGACGCCGCCACACGCGGTAGAAGAAACCCTGCGCCTGCTGTTCGCGGTCGACGACGGTGACGTCGAGCGGTGGGCCGTCCTCCAGGGTGACGAAGTAGCGCCGCCCCCGGTCGCCGTTCTCCGTGGCGCCTTCGTGGGCCTCCTCGCGGGAGGCGCTGACGGGGTGGAAGCCGACGTGCCGCAGGCCGGCCAGGAGCGTCTGCCCTGTGGGCCGCACATTGGGCGAGCCGACGGCGTAGAGCGTTCCGTAGGCGACGGTCCAGCCGATGAGGATCGTCAGGATGATCGAGAACGGCGTGGTGTAGCCGGTGACCAGCATCGCGAACGCGTCGAGCAGCAGCACCACCCACAGCACCACACGCCATCGTGGTCGCCGGGACATGCCGACGGCCGTCATGTAGGCGATGACCGGCGCCAAGTAGCCGTGCACCGGGTCGGTGAGCGCATGGATGTCGCCCGGCGACACCTTGGTGAGCGCGTCCTGGATGGACTGCGGTGCGGCCTTGGCTACCCAGAGGTCGGTCGCGAGTGTCACGCCGTGCGCGAGGACGGCCGCGAGCACACCGTCGGCGATGCGCAGCCCGTCGCGCTTGATGAGCCGCTCGATGGCGAACGCGACCGGGACGAGCAGGATCGCGATGCTCGACGCGAGCCCCGCGAACTTCGTCAACAGGTCGGGAGCCTGCCCCGTGCCCTTGTTGATGTCCTGCGCGAAGCCCGAGGTCGTGGCGTGCGCGAACGCGGCGATGGCCAGCAGGACGGCGATCGCCAGCACGCCCACCAGCAGACGCATCAGGTCGGAGGGGCGGTGCACGCGCGCGGGGAGCAACGGCTCGTCGCCGTCGACCCGCTCCGCGTGGGTGTCCGCGTCGACACAGTCGGGGTCGTGCAGTGGCTGTTCCTGCTTCACCTCGGCGGCCTCCTCGGCCGCATCCTCAGGGCGCGCCGGTGTCACAGAGGTGCCCTCCGCCTTGTCGGGGTGCACGCTCTGCTCCGTCGTCTCTTCTTGATCTCGTATCACCAGTCACCGCCCGCACGATGGTGGCATGTCCCATCGCCATAGGGGGGTATCAGGGTGCATTCGGGGAGCGCGGAGTCGTCGGCAAGCGCCTTCTTGTACGTCTCTCCAGGGCGCGGCTTGTAGGTCCCTCCATGTTGTCGGTGCCGTGGGGCAGGATGGGCCGGATGAGCGAGGAGAGCGGGACGGCGGGCGAACTGCCCGAGTACGCCGAGCGGGTCCTTGAGGTCGCCGAGCTGATCCCGCCCGGGCGGGTCATGACGTACGGGGACGTCGCCGAGTGGCTCGAGGAGGGAGGCCCGCGGCAGGTGGGGCGTGTCATGGCTCTCTACGGAGGGGCCGTGCCGTGGTGGCGCGTGGTGCGCGCGGACGGCGCGCTGCTCCCGGGCCACGAACTGCGGGCGCTCGCTCACTACAGGGAGGAGAGCACGCCGCTGCGTGAGGCCTCTCGCGCCGCGCAGGGCCACCTGCCGCGCCTCGACATGAAGCGGGCGCGCTGGGACGGCCGGACCCCTACGGAAGCTCACAATTGACAGCTTCGGCCATCTCGCGCGCGGGTGGGGCGCTGGTGGCCCGTACGGGGGAAAAGGGGCGCTCGGGGCACTTCGCCACGACTGTGTCCGTTCGTGAGACAGCGCACACCTGCGCCGGAAGCGGCGCGAGGGAGGCGTCGGAAGCTCAGCTTCCGCCACACTCGACGGCGTAGCGTCGACGGCACCGTCGATGGCAGACACCTCCTTCACCCCGTAGCCACCGCCCCGCGCGGACGGCGCTTCGACCACCAGCACACCCACCAGGACCAGCGATCCACGTGAGCTCCTCTTCGTCCACCCGGTACCTGTCGCACCAGCAAGGTCGACAGGGGATCCCGGGTGCGTATCGGCTGGTGCGTACCCCACCGGCTCCCGTGGACCCCCCTCGTCTGGACGCACCTCAGCGTGCTGTGGTTGACCACGCCCACGGCCCGCTGCTCGTCCTGGCCGGGCCGGGGACCGGCAAAACCACCACCCTTGTGGAAGCGGTGTCGGCACGCATCGCCAAGGGCGTCGAACCCGAGCGCATCCTTGTCCTCACCTTCAGCCGCAAGGCCGCCGTCGAACTGCGCGACAGGATGGCGCTGCGCATAGGAGCCGCCCGCGCCCCCCAGGCGACGACGTTCCACTCCTTCTGTTACGCGCTGGTGCGGGCCCACCAGGACACGAACCTCTTCGTGGAGCCCCTGCGCCTGCTGTCCGGTCCAGAGCAGGACGTCGCCGTACGTGATCTCCTCGCGGGCCAGATCGACCTGCAGCAGGCCGGCCTCGCGCATGTGCGCTGGCCCGACGAACTGCGTGCCTGCCTCACCACCCGGGGCTTCGCCGACGAGGTACGCGCGGTGCTCGCCCGCAGCCGTGAGCTGGGACTGGGGCCCGCCGCCCTGGACGCCTTCGCACGCCGCATCGGCCGCCCCGACTGGCGCGCGGCCGCCACGTTCCTGGCCGAGTACCTGGACGTCCTCGACATGCAGGGCGTGCTCGACTACGCGGAACTCGTGCACCGCGCCGTGCTCCTGGCCCGCCGCCACGAGGTCGCCGACCAGCTCGCCGCGCAGTACGACGCCGTGTTCGTCGACGAGTACCAGGACACCGACCCCGCCCAGGTCCGGCTGCTGCACGCGCTCGCCGGAAGGGGACGCACCCTGGTCGCGTTCGGCGACCCGGACCAGTCGATCTACACGTTCCGCGGCGCCGACGTGAACGGCATTCTCGACTTCCCGGACGACTTCCCGCGCGCGGACGGCACGCCCGCGCCGGTCGAGGTCCTCACCACGTCCCGGCGCTCAGGAGACCGGCTCCTGGAAGCCACCCGCCGCATCACCCGGCGGATGCCACTGACCCGGCTGCCCGCCGAGAAGGTGCGCGCCCACCGCGAGCTCACGCCCGTGCGCGACGGCGGCCGGACGGAGGTCTACACGTACCCGACGTCCGGCACCGAGCTCGACAACATCGCGGACATCCTGCGCCGTGCCCACCTGGAGGACGGCGTCCCGTGGAGCGACATGGCCGTACTGGTGCGCGCGGGCACCCGCAGCATCCCCTCGGTCCGTCGCGCGCTCACGGCGGCCGGCGTCCCCCTGGACATCGACGGCGACGATCTGCCACTGCGCCATGAACCGGCTGTCGCACCCCTGCTCACCGCTCTGAAGACGGTGGCGCAGAGCCCGTCCGAGGACGACACCGAAGGCGCTCCCCGGATCGACACGGAGACCGCTCTCACGCTGCTCGCCTCGCCCCTGGCCGGCATGGACGCCGCCGATCTGCGCCGCCTGGGGCGTGCCCTGCGCGAGGAGGAGCGGGCCGCGGGCAACCACCTGCCCCCGCCCTCCGACGAGCTGCTCGCCCGCGCCCTTGCCGAACCCGAGCGGCTCGCCCTGCACGACCCGGCGTACGCGCGCGGTGCACAGCGCCTCGGCGCGCTCCTCGCGACGGCCCGCGCGAAGCTCGATGACGGCGGCACCGCGGAAGAAGCCCTCTGGGAGCTGTGGAACGGCACGCCCTGGCCCCAGCGACTGGAGCGCGCCGCGCGCCGAGGAGGCGCGGCGGGGCGCAACGCGGACCGCGACCTGGACGCCGTGTGCGCCCTGTTCGCCCTCGCCTCCCGCGCGGAGGAGCGCACCGGCGGCCGCGGAGCCCGTAACTTCCTGGAAGAGCTGGAAGCCCAGGACATCGCCGCCGACACGCTCGCCGGACGGGCGGTACGCCCCGATGCCGTGCGCCTGATGACCGCCCACCGCTCCAAGGGCCTGGAATGGCGGCTGGTCGTCGTCGCGGGCGTACAGGAGGGCCTGTGGCCCGATCTGCGCCGCCGGGGCTCCCTCCTGGAGGCCGACCGCATCGGACGCGACGGGCTGGCCGAACCCCTCACTCCTGGCGCGCTGTTGGCCGAAGAGCGGCGCTTGTTCTACGTCGCGGCCACGCGCGCGAGGGAGCGGCTTGTCGTCACCGCGGTGAAGGCGCCCGCGGACGACGGTGACCAGCCGTCCCGGTTCCTGACCGAACTCGGCGTCGAGCCCAAGGACGTCACCGGCCGTCCGCGCCGCCCGCTGTCCGTGGCGGCCCTCGTCGCGGAACTGCGGGCCACCACGGTCGACCCCAGGGCCTCCGACGCCCTCAGGGAAGCCGCCGCCCGCCGCCTCGCCCGCCTCGCCGCGCTCAGCGACGACGACGGCAGGCCACTCGTGCCGTCCGCCCACCCGTACCGCTGGTGGGGCATGTACGAGCCCACCGAGAGCAAGGTCCCCCTGCGGGACCGCGACAAGCCCGTCGTGCTCTCGGGCAGCGCCCTCGACCAGCTCGCCAACACCTGTGCGCTGCAGTGGTTCCTGGGCCGTGAGGTGAAGGCCGACGCCCCGGCCACCGCCGCCCAGGGCTTCGGCAACGTCGTGCACGTCCTGGCCGACGAGGTCGCCTCCGGGCGCACCCCTGCCGATCTCGCCGTCCTCATGGAACGCCTCGACTCCGTGTGGGACGCCCTCGCCTTCGACGCGCCCTGGAAGTCGGCGCAGGAGAAGGAGCACGCGCGCGTGGCGCTGGAGCGCTTCCTCCAGTGGCACGTCATGGACCGCGCCGGCCGTACCCCGGTCGCCAGTGAGCACGACTTCGACGTGACCCTCGAAGCGGGCTCCTACGAAGTACGCATCCGCGGCTCCATGGACCGCGTCGAGCGTGACGCCGAAGGCCGCGCCTACGTGGTCGACTTCAAGACCGGCAAACAGGCCCCCAGCGCGGCCGACGTGGCCCACCACCCGCAGCTCGCCGTGTATCAGCTCGCCGTGCGCGAGGGCGCCGTCGACGAGCCCTTCGACGGCGCCCGTCCCCACCCCGGCGGGGCCGAACTGGTGCAGCTGCGCCAGGGCGCCCCCAAGAAGGAGGGGGGCGAGACGCTCCCGAAGGTGCAGGCGCAGGAACCCCTCGAAGGGGAGTGGGTCGGCGACCTCCTCGCCACCGCCGCGGGCAAGGTCCTCGACGAACGCTTCGCGCCGACCACCGGACAGCACTGCACGCACTGCGCCTTCCGCGCCTCGTGCAGCGCGCGGCCCGAGGGCAACCACGTCGTGGAGTGACATGCGCCTCCGCTGCGCCGGAACGGACCGGCGCTGTCGGTGGTGCCGGTTAGCCTCGATGAGGTGACCACACGCCTCACCGACCCCGAGCAGCTCAAGGAGCTGCTGGGCATCCCGTTCACCCCGGAGCAGACGGCCTGCATCATCGCGCCGCCCGCCCCGCAGGTGATCGTGGCCGGCGCAGGGTCCGGCAAGACGACGGTGATGGCCGCTCGCGTGGTCTGGCTGGTGGGCACCGGGCAGGTCGCGCCCGAGCAGGTCCTCGGCCTCACGTTCACCAACAAGGCCGCGGGCGAGCTGGCCGAGCGCGTCCGCAAGGCCCTCGTCAAGGCGGGCGTCACCGACCCCGACGCCATCGACCCGGACAATCCGCCCGGCGAGCCGGTGATCTCCACGTACCACGCCTTCGCCGGCCGCCTGCTGACCGACCACGGGCTGCGCATCGGCCTCGAACCCACGACGCGGCTGCTCGCCGACGCCACCCGCTTCCAGCTCGCCGCGCGCGTCCTGCGCGAGGCACCGGGGCCGTATCCGGCTCTCACCCGCTCCTTCGCCGACCTCGTCAGCGACCTGCTCGCCCTCGACGCCGAGCTGGCCGAGCACCTCGTACGGCCCGAGAAGCTCCGCGCGTACGACCGTGACCTGCTGCGCACCCTCGAAGGCGTCAAGCTCAGCAACGCGGATCTGCGCAAGGTCCCCGAAGCCGTCGCCGCCCGACTGGAGCTGGCCGAGCTGGTGGGCCACTACAGAGAGGCCAAGCGATCCCGGGACGTCCTCGACTTCGGCGACCAGATCGCGCTGTCGGCCACCCTCGCCGACACCCGGCCCGAGGTCGGCGAGATCCTGCGCGACGAGTTCCGTGTCGTGCTGCTCGACGAGTACCAGGACACATCCGTGGCCCAACGGATCCTGTTGGCTGGCCTGTTCGGCGGCGGCACCGGCCACGCCGTGACGGCCGTCGGCGACCCCTGCCAGGCGATCTACGGATGGCGCGGCGCATCGGTCGCGAACCTCGACGACTTCCCGCGCCACTTCGCGTACGCCGACGGTCGCGCGGCCACCCGCTTCGCGCTCAGCGAGAACCGGCGCAGCGGCGGCCGCCTCCTCGACCTGGCCAACGGACTGGCCGAGCCGCTGCGGGCGATGCACGCGGGCGTGGAGGCTCTGCGGCCCGCGCCCGGAGCCGAGCGCGACGGCATCGTGCGCTGCGCCCTCCTGGGCACCCACAGCGAGGAGATCGACTGGCTCGCCGACTCCCTCGCCCACCTCGTCGCCACCGGGAAGGAGCCCGGCGAGATCGCGGTGCTGTGCCGCACCGCGACCGACTTCGCCGAGATCCAGGGCGCTCTCGTCGCCCGTGACATCCCCGTCGAAGTGGTGGGGCTCTCGGGTCTGTTGCACCTCCCCGAGGTCGCCGACCTGGTGGCCGTGTGCGAGGTTCTCCAGGATCCCGGGGCCAACGCCTCCCTGGTGCGCCTGCTGACCGGCCCCCGGTGGCGCATCGGGCCGCGCGACCTCGCCCTTCTGGGGCGCAGGGCCCGCTTGCTGGTGTCCCACACGCGCGGGGGAGACGAGGACGACCCGGACCGCCGCCTGGCCGAGGCCGTCGAGGGCGTCGACCCGTCCGAGGTGATATCGCTCGCGGACGCGCTCGACACCTTCCTGGAGACCTCCGTCGACGGCGACGGGGAGGGCGACGCGCTGCCCTTCTCGCCGGACGCGCGCGTGCGCTTCGCCCGGCTCGCCACCGAACTGCGCGATCTGCGCCGGTCGTTGTCCGATCCGCTCATGGACGTCCTGCACCGGGTGCTGGCCGTCACCGGCCTGGAGGTCGAACTCTCCGCGTCCCCGCACGCGTTGGCGGCGCGGCGCCGCGAGACGCTGTCCAACTTCCTCGACATCGCCGCGTCCTTCGCGGCCAACGACAGCTCCGCGACCCTGCTCGCCTTCCTCGGTTTCCTGCGGACCGCGGCCCAGTACGAGAAGGGCCTCGACAACGCGCTCCCGGGCGGCGAGAACACCGTGAAGGTGCTCACCGCCCACAAGTCCAAGGGCCTCGAGTGGGACGTCGTCGCCGTCCCCGGGCTCGTCAACGGCACGTTCCCGAGCACCCAGGGCCGGGAGAAGTGGACGGCGCAGGGCAAGGTCCTGCCGCACGAGCTGCGCGGGGACGCCGCCACCCTGCCCGACATCGAAGCGTGGGACTCCCGGAGCATGAAGGCCTTCCACGCCGACATGAAGGACCACCAGCACACCGAGGAACTGCGTCTGGGATACGTCACGTTCACGCGCCCGCGCACGCTGCTGCTCGGCTCCGGCCACTGGTGGGGCCCGTCCCAGAAGAGGAAGCGCGGCCCGTCCGACTTCCTTCAGTCGCTGTACGACCACTGTGCCGCCGGGTACGGCGAGATCGAGGTCTGGGCGGACGAGCCGGCGGAGGACGAGGAGAACCCGGCACTCCAGGAGGCATCGGCCGAACACGCCTGGCCGCTGCCGCTCGACGAGGAGTCCCTGGCCCGCCGCCGGGCTGCGGCCGACACCGTTCTCGCCTACGTAGAGCGCGCCGCCGACCCGGGGCAAGCTCGCGCGCACACGCAGGCCCACCCCGCCGCCCACGACGAACCGCCCTTCGAGGACCCCGACTGGCCGCCCCCGCCGGACGACGACGAACTCCTCTACGAAGGAGAGGAGTTCGGGGACGGCGCCCCGGACGACTGGGACGGCCTGTCATCCGAGCGCCCCACGGTCCCGCACCCCGCGCCGGAGCCGCCGTCCCACGCGCGCGTGCCGGAACCCCAGGACACGGTCCCCGCCGTCCCGCATCCCGCGCCCGCCCCGGAGGCGGCGCTCACCGCAGAGGAGGCCCGCGCCATCGCCTCCTGGGACCGCGACCTCGACGCGCTCACCGGGGAGCTGCTGCGCGCCCGCTCCGGCGTGCGCGACGTGCCCGTGCCGCACTCGCTCACCGCGTCCCAGGTGCTGCGGATGGCCGCCGATCCCGACGGCTTCGCCCAGGAACTGGCCCGTCCCATGCCACGCCCGCCCCAGCCGGCGGCACGCCGGGGCACGCGCTTCCACGCCTGGGTCGAATCCCGCTTCGAAGAACTGCGGCTGCCCATGATCGACCCGGAGGAGCTGCCCGGAAGCGACGCGGAGATCGCCGACGAGCAGGACCTGGAAGCGCTCAAGGAAGCCTTCGAGCGCACGCCGTACGCGCACCGCACGCCCTACCGGGTCGAGCTCGCCTTCCAGCTCGCCGTCGCGGGCCGCGTCGTACGCGGCCGCATCGACGCCGTCTACAAGCAGGGCGACGGCGACGGGGCGACGTACGAGATCGTCGACTGGAAGACCGGCCACCAGCAGACCGGCGACCCCCTCCAGCTCGCCGTCTACCGGCTCGCCTGGGCCGAGCAGCAGGGCGTGCCCGTGGAGTCGGTGGACGCCGCCTTCGTGTACGTACGCAGCGGAGAGACGGTCCGGCCGCGGCGGCTGCCCGGCCGTGCGGAGCTGGAGCGCCTCCTCACGGAGGATCCGCAGGTCCTGGCGGACTCCGTCGAGGAGCCGCCGGACGAGTACGCCCCGGTGGGGGACTAGGCTCGTGACCATGAGCAAGCCCGTTGACAGCGCCGTCAGCACCGTCCGTGCGTACGTCGAGAACCACCGAGAGGCGTTCCTCGACGACCTCGCCGCATGGCTGCGGATCCCCTCCGTGTCCGCCCAGCCCGCCCACGCACCGGACGTGCGACGCAGCGCGGACTGGCTCGCCGCGCAACTGGCCGCGACTGGCTTCCCGACCACCGAGGTGTGGGAGACGCCCGGCGCCCCCGCCGTCTTCGCCGAGTGGCCCTCGGGCGACCCGAAGGCCCCCACGGTCCTGGTCTACGGGCACCACGACGTGCAGCCCGCCGCCCGCGAGGACGGCTGGGACACCGAGCCCTTCGAGCCCGTCGTCGTCGGGAACCGGCTCCACGCGCGCGGGGCGGCCGACGACAAGGGCCAGGTGTTCTTCCACACACTGGGAGTGCGCGCCCATCTCACCGTCACCGGGCGCACCGCCCCCGCCGTCAACCTCAAGCTGCTGATCGAGGGCGAGGAGGAGTCGGGCTCCCCGAACTTCCGCGCCCTTGTAGAGGCACAGAAGCAGCGCCTCGCCGCCGACGCCGTGATCGTCTCCGACACCGGCATGTGGTCCGAGGACACCCCCACGGTGTGCACCGGCATGCGCGGCCTCGCCGACTGCGAGATCGAGCTGCGCGGTCCCGACCAGGACATCCACTCCGGCTCGTTCGGCGGCGCCGTCCCGAACCCGGCGACCGCCGCCGCCCGCCTCGTCGCCGCGCTGCACGACGAGGACGCGCGCGTGGCCGTGCCCGGCTTCTACGACGGCATCGTCGAGCTCACCGACCGTGAGCGCGAACTCTTCGCGGAGCTGCCCTTCGACGAGGCGCAGTGGCTGCGTACGGCCAAGTCCCACGCCACCCACGGCGAGGCCGGACACAGCACCCTGGAGCGCATCTGGGCCCGCCCCACCGCCGAGGTCAACGGCATCGGCGGCGGCTACCAGGGCCCCGGCGGCAAGACCATCGTGCCGTCCTCCGCCCTGCTGAAACTGTCCTTCAGGCTGGTCGCCGGCCAGGACCCGGACCACATCGAGAAGGCCGTCATCGACTGGGTCGCCGAGCAGATGCCCGCGGGAATCAGCCACACGATCACCTTCGGCGCCGCCACCCGGCCGTGCCTCACCCCGCTGGACCACCCCGCTCTGCAGTCCGTCGTACGTGCCATGGGCCGCGCCTTCGAGCAGAAGATCCGCTTCACGCGCGAAGGCGGCTCCGGCCCGGCGGCCGACCTCCAGGACGTCCTCGCGGCACCCGTGCTCTTCCTGGGCATCTCCGTCCCCTCCGACGGCTGGCACGCCCCGAACGAGAAGGTCGAACTCGATCTCCTCATGAAGGGCGTCGAGACCACCGCTTACCTGTGGGGCGACCTCGCGGAGAGCTGGACGGATGCACACTGAACGAGACACCCCGCAGCCGTCCTGCCGCACGTCCTGCTGAACCGCCCGCCGAACCACCCTTTCCACCGGGGGAGTTGGAAGCACCTGTGACCACCTGGACCGACCGCACCGCCGATCTCGCCGGCGACCGACCGCTCTCGCTCGCCGCGCCGAGCGGGATCGACCGTGCCGCGCACCACCGCCTCGACGAGGCCTGGCTCGCCGCCGCGTGGAGCCACCCCACGACCCGCGTCTTCGTGGTCTCCGGCGGTCAGGTGCTCATCGACGAGACACCGGACGGCGCGACGGAACTGGTCATGACGCCGTCCTTCGAGGCGCCCCTCACCGAGGCCCACCGCTACTTCCTGGGCACCGACGAGGACGGTGTGAGCTACTTCGCACTCCAGAAGGACACGCTCCCCGGACGGATGGACCAGTCCGCGCGCCCCGCCGGGCTGCGCGAGGCAGGCATGCTGCTCTCGCAGCGCGACGCGGGCCTCATGGTGCACGCCGTCGCCCTGGAGAACTGGCAGCGACTGCACCGCTTCTGCTCCCGCTGCGGCGAACGCACCGTCATCGCCGCCGCGGGCCACATCCGCCGCTGCCCGGCCTGCGGGGCCGAGCACTACCCGCGCACCGACCCGGCCGTCATCATGGCCGTCACGGACGCGGAGGACCGCATCCTGCTGGGCCGCCAGGTGCACTGGCCCGAGGGGCGCTTCTCGACGCTGGCGGGCTTCGTGGAGCCCGGCGAGTCCATCGAGCAGTCGGTGCGCCGCGAGGTCTTCGAGGAGGCGGGCGTCCTCGTCGGCGAGGTCGAGTACGTCGCCAGCCAGCCCTGGCCGTTCCCGTCCAGCCTCATGCTCGGCTTCATGGCGCACGCCACCTCCACCGAGATCAACGTGGACGGTGACGAGATCCACGAAGCGCGCTGGTTCTCCCGCGAAGACCTGCGGGCCGCCTTCGAGTCCGAGGAGGTCATGCCTCCCTACGGGATCTCGATTGCGGCCCGCCTGATCGAGCTCTGGTACGGCAAGCCCCTGCCGAAGCCCAGCGACGCGCTGTGAGCGCCCCCGGGTAAGGGCCTCAGACGCCGATCTTCTGCTTGACCTGCGCCAGCGAGGGGTTGGTCAGCGTCGTGCCGTCGTCGAAGAGGACGGTGGGGACCGTCTGGTTCCCGCCGTTCGCCTTCTCGACGAACGCCGCCGAGTCCGGGTCGTGCTCGATGTTGATCTCGGAGTACGCGATGCCCTCGCGGTCCATCTGCTTCTTCAGCCGCTGGCAGTAGCCGCACCACGTGGTGCTGTACATCGTCACAGTGCCCGGCATGTTCCTCGCGCTCCTTTGTGGCTGGGGGTGCGTGTTCGCAATGAGTCGAACGTACGCGACGCGGCGACCATTCCCGCACGTCGGCCGCATTAGTACGACTAGCACTGGCTGCCTGTGGACAACGTGACGCACCCTTCCTCACCGACCTGGCAGCATGGCGGGGTGACAGCAGCAACGCACTCCACCCTGTTCCCGCAGGTCCCGGAATCGGCCGACGCGGTGCTCGACGGGCTCGACCCCGAGCAGCGCGCCGTGGCGACGGCCCTGCACGGTCCGGTGTGCGTGCTCGCGGGAGCGGGCACGGGCAAGACGCGCGCGATCACCCATCGCATCGCGTACGGCGTCCGCGCCGGGATCCTCCAGCCCGCCAGTGTGCTCGCCGTCACGTTCACCAACCGCGCCGCGGGCGAGATGCGCGGCCGGCTCCGCCAGCTCGGCGCCGGGGGAGTGCAGGCCCGTACCTTCCACTCGGCGGCCCTGCGCCAGCTCCAGTTCTTCTGGCCCAAGGCGGTCGGCGGGGATCTGCCCCGGCTCGTCGACCGCAAGATCCAGCTCGTCGCCGACGCCGCGGCGGCCTGCCGGCTGCGCCTGGACCGCGGTGAGCTGCGCGACGTGACCGCCGAGATCGAGTGGTCCAAGGTCACCCAGACCGTGCCCGCGGACTACGTCGCCGCGGCGCACAAGGCCGGCCGTGAAGCCGCCCGGCAGCCCGCCGAGATCGCCCAGATCTACGCCAACTACGAGACGTTGAAGCGTGACCGCTCCGTCATCGACTTCGAGGACGTCCTGCTCCTGACCGTCGGGATCCTCCAGGACCGGCACGACATCGCCGACCAGATCCGGGCTCAGTACCAGCACTTCGTCGTCGACGAGTACCAGGACGTCAGCCCCCTGCAGCAGCGCCTGCTCGACCTCTGGCTCGGCGACCGCGACAACCTGTGCGTCGTCGGCGACGCCAGCCAGACGATCTACTCCTTCACCGGCGCCACCCCCGACCACCTGCTCAACTTCCGCACTCGCCATCCCGGTGCCACCGTCGTCAAGCTCGTCCGCGACTACCGCTCCTCGCCCCAGGTCGTGCACCTCGCCAACGGAGTCCTCGCCAGAGCCAGCGGCCGGGCCGCCGAGCACCGCCTGGAGCTGATCTCGCAGCGCGAGGCGGGGGCCGAGCCGGTCTACGTCGAGTACGCCGACGAGCCCGCCGAGGCCGAAGGCGCGGCGCGGCGCATCAGCGAGCTCATCGCCTCAGGAGTCTCCGCGGGCGAGATCGCGATCCTGTTCCGGACGAACAGCCAGTCGGAGATCTACGAGCAGGCCCTCGCGGACGCCGGAGTGCCGTACCAGCTGCGAGGCGCGGAGCGCTTCTTCGAGCGTGCGGAGGTGCGCAAGGCCGGCCATGCGCTGCGCGCGGCCGCTCGCTTCGGCAGCAACGACGCGGGGCTCGACGAGGCGGTCGACCTGCCCTCCCTGGTCAGAGCGGTGCTGTCCGGCGAGGGCTGGACGACCGAGCCGCCCGCGGGCTCGGGCGCCGTCCGGGACCGCTGGGAGTCCCTCGCCGCCCTCGCCCGGCTCGCGGAGGACTGCGCACAGGCCAGGCCCACCGCCACGCTGGCCGACTTCGTGGCCGAGCTCGACGAGCGGGCGAACGCGCAGCACGCCCCGACCGTGGAGGGCGTCACCCTCGCGTCGCTGCACGCGGCGAAGGGCCTCGAGTGGGACGCCGTGTTCCTGGTCGGCCTCGCCGAGGGCATGATGCCGATCACGTACGCCAAGACCGACGAGCAGATCGAGGAGGAGCGCCGACTGCTCTATGTCGGGGTGACCCGGGCCCGCAGCCACCTGGGCCTGTCCTGGTCGTTGTCCCGCACCCCCGGCGGCCGTCCGAACCGCAGGCCGAGCCGGTTCCTCGACGGGCTGCGGCCGGGCTCGACGGGCTCGGCCGGGCGGTCCGGCGGCAGGGGCCGTGGCGGTGTCGAGCACGGGACGCGGCCTGACGTCCGGGAGCCGCTGGGTGCCGCCCGCCGCAGGGGCGCCAGAAAGGTGGCGCGCTGCCGGATGTGCGGGCGCACGCTGGAGGCGGCCGAGATGAAGCTGATGCGTTGCGAGGACTGTCCCTCGGACATGGACGAGGGGCTGTACGAGCGGCTCATCGAGTGGCGGGCGCGCACGGCGGCCGACCTGGGCCAGCCCGCGTTCTGCGTCTTCACCGACAAGACCTTGATCGCCATCGCCGAGACCGCGCCGGAGGACGAGGGCGAGCTGTCCCGCATCCCGGGCGTCGGGCTGCGGAAGTTTCGGGCCCACGGATCCGATGTGTTGGCTATTTGCGCAGGTCAGGTAGTGGGCGATGAGCTTGGAGGAGTCGACGAGGAGGCCTGATGCGAACTCGTCGAAAAAATAGTTTGCGCATGCCCCAGCAATCCCCATAGGTTCTTAATCACGAAAGCGGCGGCCTTCTCGAAGGCCCTGGTTCCGTGATGTACTTGAAAGCCGTCGGACCGGTTCGCACCGGTCCCCTAGACGCCGAGAGGAGGCGATTCCAGTGATCAGCATCAACACCAGCTCCATCAGCACCGTGAAAATGACCGATCGCTCGGTCGTCGCTTCCTGCCTGCTCGGCTTCTCGAACGTGGGCACCGGTCTGTCTGGCGTCAGCGCCATGCGTCCGGAGTCCGGTCTGTCTCTCGCGGGTCTTCCCATCCGCGAGGGCAATGAGCGACCGACGAAGGCACCGGAAGCAGTAGCGACGGCACAGGCTCAGGCCTATGCCTTTGCCGCGGCCGGTGCCGGATTCCGGAAGCAGACGACGCAGCACCACACGATGTGGGCCTTCCGTGGGCTCGAACCCTGGAGTGATCCAGCCTGATCGACGATCAGGCCGGCGCCTTCAGGGCCGCGGAACCCCATCCGGGATCCGCGGCCCTTCTGTTTTCCCGGAAGACCCAGCGATCTTCCGAGGGACCAGAACGAAGGGGCCTCGGGACAAGAAAAGAACTGGTACCACCGCCACCCGGCCCACCGGCCGGAACGATCCAGACGAGGAAGAAAACACCGTGCAACTCGAAGCGCACGCCCCGTCCGTACCGCCTTCGGACCCTCTTCCCCCGCCCGTGCCCACGGAGGACTCCACCTTGAACCCGCTGACTGCGCTCACCGCGCTCGACGACGCCATCGAGAACCTCGGCGTACCCGTCCCCTGCCGTGCCTACGACCCGGAGGTCTTCTTCGCGGAGTCGCCGGCGGACGTCGAGTACGCCAAGTCCCTCTGCCGTACCTGCCCGCTGATGGAGGCCTGCCTCGCCGGCGCCAAGGAGCGGCGTGAGCCCTGGGGCGTCTGGGGTGGCGAGCTGTTCGTCCAGGGCGTCGTCGTCGCCCGGAAGCGGCCGCGTGGCCGCCCGCGCAAGAACCCGGTCGCGGCATGAACACCCGAGGAACGATCGACCGCCCCCTGACGCACGACCCCAAGAAGCAGGCCCCGATGAAGCCGACCACGAGCGAGCCCGCAGGCTCCGCGATTCCAGACTTCACCACGTCCGGCGCGAACGACCCGCGCCAGAACAGGACCCACCAGATGCAACTCATCCCAGAAGCCCTGGCTCGTGCGCATATGCACGAGCAGCTGCGGGACGCCCACGCCGAGCGCCAGGCCATGCGCCTGGTGGTCGCCCGCCGGATGCAGCGGCGCGCCGAGCGCGCGTCGCTGCGGGCCCGGCGCGCGCTCGCGATGGCCGTCATGCAGTAACAGTCCGTCGGCACACATCGTCGACGTGAACCGCAGCCGTCAGCGGCTGCTCCCGCGGGGGCCGGTCCGGAAGGGACCGGCCCCCGCGGTGCGTGGTGCCCGAAGATCATCGGCCCATGGAGTTATCGTCACGGGGTGACGTCTCTTCCTGGCGGGGACTCCGCGCAGCAGTCCGAGCCTCAGTCCGTCGTGTGCGCCCGGTGCGGCACGACGGCCCAGGAGATGCCGCTGACCTGGACGTGCTCCGTCGAGCGCGGGGTTCGCCGTCACTTCTGCGACGCCTGCGCCCGGGAGAACCTCAGGGCCATCGAGGGCCGGCTGGACTCCGACTGGTGGTGATCATGCCTCCGCGGCCGACTCCTGCTCGCGTTCCTCTTCCTCCTCGGTGACGAACCCCGGTAGCCACGCCTCCAGTTCGTCCCGCAGCCGTACCGTGGCGCCGAGCTGGCACAGCACTCCGATCGTGCTGAGCGTCACCCGGTGGATCAGCAGGTACGACGGCGGCAGGTTGAGCTGCTTGCCCAACTGGTGCGCGGGGGAACGAGGATCGGCGATCCGGGCTGCCTGGTTGCGCATCCAGGAACGGGTGAAGGTGAACTCGTCGACCTGGGCGGGCTCGATGATCGGCAGCAAGTAGTCGAGGACCGCGTCCGGTTCGAGCTCGATCGACTCCTTGACGAAGCCCTCTTCGCGCAGCAGCTCGTAGACCGCGAGCGCTTCGCTGTCGAGTGTCATCCGCAGCGAGCTCCCGATCGGCTCGGGCAGTCCGCCCGGCAGCCGGTCCACGGTGCCGAAGTCCAGTACGCCCAGGCGCCAGCCGTCCTTGCCGTCCGGCAGCAGCCGGAAGTTGCCCGGGTGCGGATCCGCGTGCAGCAGGCCCGTGCGGGCCGGACCCGAGAACAGGAAGCGCGCCAGCAACTGGCCCGCGCGGTCCCGCTGTTCCTGACTTCCGTCGTTGATGATCTCGGCGAGCGGTGTCCCGTCGATCCATTCCGTCACCAGGATCTGCTCGCACTGGTGCACCACGTGCGGCACCACGACATCCGGGTCGTCGTCGAACTCCTCGGCATGTGCCCGCTGAGCCTGTGCCTCCAGCGCGTAGTCCAGCTCCTCGGACACCCGGTCGCGCAGCTCGGCGATCAGCGGCTTGATGTCCATCCCCGGGATCAGCGGCCCCAACAGACGGGCAAAGCGACCCAGTTGGTTGAGATCCGAGAGCAGCGCCTCGCCCGCGCCCGGGTACTGCACCTTCACGGCGACCTCGCGCCCGTCGTGCCACACGGCGCGGTGCACCTGGCCGATCGACGCGGCGGCCGACGGCTTGTCCTCGAACTGCTGGAACAGCTCCCGCCACTCGGCGCCGAGCCGCTCCTCGAGGACCGCGTGCACGGTGCGCGTCGGCATCGGCGGCGCGGCTTCCTGCAGCTTCGTCAGAGCGGCGCGGTACGGGCCCGCGACCTCCTCGGGCAGAGCGGACTCGAAGACGGACATCGCCTGCCCGAACTTCATCGCCCCGCCCTTCAGCTCGCCGAGGACCTTGAACAGCTGCTCCGCCGTCCGCTGCTGCAGCTCACGGCCGACGATCTCGGCGGACTTGCCGCCGATGCGCTTGCCTATGCCCCAGGTCGCGCGGCCGGCGAAGCCGATCGGTAGTGCGGCCAGCTTGGCGGTCCGGGTAACCGCCTTCCGGGGAAGATCAGACATACACCCCTCCAAGTGCCGGACAGCCGCGCCGCGCATGCCCAGGCGTCGTGACGCCATCAGCCATTGCTTACCCCGCCATTGTGTCGTGCGGCCCTTCTTCCACGGAGGTCTCCTGCCCGTTACCTCCCTCACCCGCACCGCACGGGCACATCGGATGCGGCCAGACCGGTCTGGCATGCCAGTCGAGGCCCGGTGCGGACGCCTCCCAGCGGGCTCCCGTGGACGACGGCAGCTCTCCGTCCAGGAAGGCCAGCGCATGGGCCGCCGCGAGTCCCGCGACCGCGGTGGCCAGGCCCAGGTCGCAGGCCTGGATCTGGCGGGAGGCGTGCCCCGAGCGCCACTGGGCCAGCAGCCGTGGCCACGTCGGATCACGATCCGTGCGGTCGAGGAGCAGGCAGTGCGCGCAACCGGTGCCTCCGGGCAGGACCAGCGGCCCCACGATCCCGGTGGCCTCGGCCACGCCCGCGTACAGATGGGGAATGCCCGCCGCGACCAGATCCTCGACGGCGGCCGGGTCGGGGGAGTGGATCGCCAGCCCGTCGCGCGGGGCGATGATCACGAGGGAGAGCGCCGGGTCCTCCTGCTCCCCGTCCGCCAGGGACGGGGCCCTGCGCCGGTCCGGGCGCGGGGGCCTGGCCGGCGCGACGGCGCCCACCAGCTGTCGCGCCGACACGTCCCTGCGCTCGCCCACCGAATCCACCGGCTGCCCGCCCGGCGCCACGTCCCACGGCTCGACGCAGCCACCGTCCCGTACGTCGACATGGCCCACGCCCGCCGCGGCCAGGACCGAGGCCACGACCGCGCCCACCCGCCCGGCCCCTCTCACCTGGACCCGCATGCGGTGCCGGGCCGCCAGCTTCCGCATCCCCTCGGCCGGGTCCGACGTGGTCACCGTCAACGCGGCGTGGTCGGGACGGAGCCGGTCCATCACCCGCGTCTGCCGGCGCAGTGCTTCCACCGGCGGGCCGCCGCCCGTCGCGTCGTCCAGGAGCCCCGCCCCGGTCAACCGCTCCAGGAGCGCGTCCACATGCCCGTCGGGCAGCCCCATCCGCCGGGCCTCGTCGCGCAGCCGAGGCACCCCACGCGTCCCGTCGAGCAGGGTCAGGAAACTGCCCGTGGCCGTGTCGACCGGGCCGAGGACCACGGCGTGCGCCGGTGTCAGCCCGAACTGCACCGTGTTCAGGTCGTGCCAGCCGCGCCGCAGCGCAGGCTTCAGGATCGGATGCATGGCTGTCCCCCGTGCTGTGCCGTCCGTGCCGTTCGCGTCGATCGATGGCCAGCATGCCCGTCCGGCCACAGCCGTGCCGAAGGTTGTCCACAGGCAGTGGGTGATAGTCGTACTGGTCACCCGGCGAGGGAGAGCGGGGCCGCACCGAACAGTTCCGGAGGCGGGACTTCCGCCCTGTCCAGCGGGTAACGTCGGGGCGTGCCCGCCGACCCACCGCACCGTGCCACGAACACGCAGCGCAGCACGACCAGCCCGCCGCCAGGCGGTCCGCGGGCGAGCGCGGTCGAGGTCCGCCGCAGTGCCCGGCGCCGCCGCACGGTCTCCGCGTACCGCGAGGGCGACCGCACCGTGGTCCTCATCCCGGCCCGGATGTCGGAAGCCGAGGAACAGCGCTGGGTGACCGTCATGCTCGACAAACTCGCGGCGCAGGAGAGCAAGCGGGTCCTCGGCGACGCGGAGCTGGTCCAACGCGCCGAGCTGCTCTCGGAGCAGTACCTCGACGGCAAGGCCCGGCCCGCGTCGGTGCGCTGGGTCACGAACCAGAACACCCGCTGGGGCTCGTGCACCCCCGCGGAAGGCAGCATCCGCCTCTCGCACCGCCTGCAGGGCATGCCCGAGTACGTCGTCGACTACGTGCTCGTCCATGAACTCGCACACTTGCTGGTCCCCGGACACGGACCGCGCTTCTGGCGGCTGCTGGAGGCCTACCCCCGCACCGAGAGGGCCCGCGGCTACCTCGAAGGGGTGGTCGCGGCGGACCGGCTGCCGCATCTGCCGACCGCCCGCGGCGAGTGACGGGCGTTCCGGGACGGTTCTGTACCAGGGCTGTACCGACATCTTCCGCCCCTGGCGTTTGCAGTTAGCCTGACGCGACGCAATCACCATCGGGATGGGGGACGGTCGTTACGCATGGCCAGGGAATTCCAACGCGGCCACAAGGCCAAGATCAGTGACCTCACCGCGGGCACGGACCTGTACGTCGGCGTGCAGATCACCGGTCCCGGGCTGACCTTCGACATCAGCTGCTTCGGTCTCGACGCCGAGGAACGGCTCTCCGACGACCGTTACTTCGTCTTCTTCAACCAGCCCAAGACGCCCGAGGAGTCCGTCCAGCTGCTCGGCGCGCAGGCCGGCGACACCGAGTCCTTCCGCGTCACGCTCGACAAGATTCCCGCGACGATCCAGAAGCTGTCGTTCACCGCGACACTCGACGGCGCGGGCCAGATGTCCCAGGTGGCGCCCGGGTACATCCGGATCGTCGCCGGCGGCGAGGAGGTCGCCCGGTACTCCTTCCACGGCGGCGAGTTCTCCACCGAGCGTGCGGTGATGCTGGGGGACTTCTACCTGAAGGACGTGTGGCGCTTCGCGGCCGTCGGTCAGGGGTTCGACGGCGGCCTGGACGCGCTGCTGAGGAACTTCGGCGGAGAGGTCGCGGAGGAAGAGCCCGCCGCGCCGCCGCAGTCGGCCGGAGCCCCCGGTTTCGCGCCGCCCGCACAGGGCTCCGCGCCGCCCGCCTTCGCGGCCCCGGCGGCGCCCGCCCCCGATCCGGCCCCCGCTCCCGCGCCGCAGCACTTCGCGCCGCCCCAGAGCCCGACGCCCCCGCCTGCTCCCACCCCGTCGGCGCCTCCCGTGCACGCCGCGCCGACCATCGTCGCGCCGCTGTCCACCCCGCCGGGCACGGTGCCGCCGCCTCCGGCCCCGGCTCCGTACGGGCAGCAGCCACCGCAGCCGCCCCAGTTCGGGCAGGTCCCGGGCCAGGGCAGTGCGCCCCTGCCGCCCGGGTACGGCCAGCAGCCCCAGACGCCGTCCGCGCCTCCCGGCTACGGTCAGCCGCCCGCCGCTCCGTCTCCGTACGGCGCTCCGCAGGGCGTCCCGCAGCAGGCCGCGGCGCCGGGCGTGGCCGCCGCGCTGGAGAAGTACCGCGAGGCCCCCACCGGGCAGCGCTGGACGCTCCAGAACAAGAAGCTGATCCGCGTCGATCTCGGCGCCGCCGGTGACCAGCCCGTGCTCGCCCGGCAGGGCAGCATGGTGCTCTACCAGGGCAAGGTCGAGTTCAGCTACAAGGGCGCCGGGTTCGCCGGACGCATCGTGGGCAACGCCACCGGCCAGGAGATGCAGCTGATGCGCTGCACGGGCCGCGGCCAGGTCTTCCTCGCGGAGGACGCCAGCCACCTGCACCCCATCGAGCTCCAGGGCGACGCGATCTGCGTCTCCGCCGAGAACGTCCTGGCCTTCGACGAGAGCCTTCAGTACGAAGTGCGCAGGATCGAGGGACACGGCATCCCTGGAGGCGCCCTCTTCGTGATGCAGTTCCAGGGCACCGGGACCGTCGTCGTGAAGACGCACGGCACGCCCGTCGTGCTGCCGGTGACGCCCACGACGTTCGCCGACTGCCAGGCCGTCGTGGCCTGGTCCGCGGCCGCGCAGGCGATCGTCTCCAGCCAGGTCCGGATGCGCCGCAACGCCTATCCCGGGCACAGCGGGGAGAGCGTGAACCTCCAGTTCCGGGGTGCACCCGGCAACTTCATCGTCGTCCAGCCGTACGAGGTCTGAGGGAGCCCGTCATGAACCAGCCGCTCGCGGGCTTCGCCCCGACCCCGGTAGCCGCCCGCATGGAGAACCACGGCAGCAACATGCTGAAGGTCGCCATGCAGACCGGAAACGACCTCTTCGCGCGCGTGGGCTCGATGGTCGCCTACGAAGGCTTCGTCCAGTACGAGCCCAACCCGCCCGCCGTACGCCAGATCGCCCGTGACTGGATCACCGGCGAAGGCGCGCCTCTTATGAAGTGCTCCGGTGACGGCCTGCTCTACCTCGCCGACTACGGGGCGGACGTCGTCGTCATCAACCTCGGTGGCGAATCGATCTCCGTCAACGGCACCAACCTGCTCGCCTTCGACGCGCACCTGCAGTGGGGCGTCGAGCGCGTGAAGGGCCTCGCCAAGTTCGCCGGGCAGGGCCTGTGGAACATCAAGGTCAGCGGTCAGGGACACGTCGCCCTGACCTCGCGCGGCACCCCCATCGTCGTCGACTGCGGCCGCGGCGAGGACGAGACGTACGTCGACCCGGACGCTCTCATCGCCTGGTCACCGAACCTGAAGGTGAAGGGCAAGCGCAGCTTCAAGGCCGGCTCCCTCATCGGGCGCGGCAGCGGCGAGGCCTACCAGATGGGCTTCTCCGGGGAGGGCATCGTCGTCGTCCAGCCCAGTGAAGACAGCACCGACCGCCTCCGAGCCCGGGGCTGAGGGGGAGCGAACACACCATGCAGAGTCCACTTTTCGCGTACACCGAGCAGCAGACCCAGGACCGCTACACGGTGCAGAACCCGCAGATGCTGCGGGTCGCCCTGGAAGGCCACGACGACATCCTCGCCCGTAAGGGCTCGATGGTCGCCTACCAGGGGCTGATGGAGTTCGACGGCGAGATCCAGACGCACGGGCAGCGCCGTTCCCGCGCGCACACCGGCGAGGGCCTCGACCTGATGCGCTGCCACGGACAGGGCACCGTCTACCTCGCGAACCTCGCCCAGTACATCCACGTGGTGGATGTCGACCAGGAGGGGCTGACCGTCGACAGCAGCTACGTGCTGGCGATGGACTCGTCGCTGCACCACGAAGTGATCGCCGTGGACAGCCAGTTCGGCATCTCCGGCTCCGGCAAGTACCAGCTCAACATCACCGGGCGCGGCAAGGTCGCGCTGATGACGTCGGGCCAGCCGCTGATGCTCCAGGTCACGCCCGACCGTTACGTCAACGCCGACGCGGACGCCATCGTCGCGTGGTCGACCGGCCTGCGGGTGCAGATGCAGGCGCAGACGCACTCCTCGGGCGTCTGGCGGCGCCGCGGCAACACCGGCGAGGGCTGGGAGCTCAGCTTCATGGGACAGGGCTACGCGCTCGTCCAGCCCAGCGAGCTGCTGCCGCCGCAGAACACGATGACCGGACAGGGGATCGCGGCCCAGTACGGCATGGGACAGCAGGGAGCCCGGGGGCAGAACCAGGGGAACGTCTGGAGCTGACGCCTACGTAGAGGCACGAGTAAGGGGCGGGCGCATCTAGCGTCCGCCCCTTACACGTACTTACGTACAGAGATCAGTTCAGAGCCGCGCTCGCGTCGCCTCCACCAGGCGCACGACCGACGCGTCGGCCACGCCCGCGACCTCGTCGTACCGGAACCAGCGCAGGTCCAGCGACTCGTCGCTGATCGCCTCCGTGGCGTCCGCCGGGGCGAGCGCCGCGTACTGCGTGTCCAGGTGCTGCGTGCAGGGACCCGGGATCGGATGCCGGTCCAGCCTCACCGGGCCGCCCGGAAGGAGCGCGAGCCCCGTGATGCCGGACTCCTCGGTCGCCTCGCGCAGGGCCGCTGCCGCCAGGGTCGAATCGCCCGGCTCGCAGTGACCGCCCATCTGGAGCCACATCTGCAGCTTCTTGTGAAGCGTCAGCAGCACACGCCCACGCTCGGGGTCGATCACCAGCGCACTCGCCGTCAGGTGACCCGCGGTGCACGGCTTCCACATCGCGGCCTCACCGTGGGCGGCGAGGTGGTCCAGGTAGGCCTGGCGCAGGTCCGGCTGGTCCTCGTAGCCCTTGAGCACGAGGACCGCATCGTCGAACAGGCTCACTTGTCGGTGTCGTCCTCGTCGTCCTCGTCGTCCTGGGAATCCTTGGAGAGGTTCGGCTTCTCACCGGCGCCACCGGCCGCCTCGCCGAGCATCTTGTCCAGCTCCGAGAAGTCCAGCTGCTCGCGGTGCACGAAGCCGTCCGGGTCGTCCAGGTCGGACGCCGTCGGCAGCATGTCCGGGTGCGCCCACAGGCCGTCACGGCCGTCCACACCGCGCGCGTCCGTGAGCGAGGCCCACAGGCGCGAGGCGTCGCGCAGGCGGCGCGGGCGCAGCTCGAGGCCGATCAGCGTCGCGAACGTCTGCTCCGCCGGACCACCGGTCGCCCGGCGGCGGCGCAGCGTCTCCCGCAGCGCGTCGGCGGAGGACAGACGCGGCTTCGCGGCCGCGTGGACCACCGCGTCGACCCAGCCCTCCACGAGCGCGAGAGCGGTCTCCAGACGGGCCAGAGCGGCCTTCTGCTCGGGGGTGTCCTCCGGCTGGAACATGCCCTGCTGCAGCGCCTCCTGGAGCTGCTCCGGGTTCTGCGGGTCGAACTGGCCGACCACGTCCTCCAGCTTCGTGGTGTCGACCTTGATCCCGCGCGCGTAGCCGTCCACCGCCCCGAACAGGTGCGAGCGCAGCCACGGCACGTGCGAGAACAGCCGCTGGTGGGCGGCTTCGCGCAGCGCCAGGTAGAGGCGGACCTCCTCCTTGGGGATGCCGAGGTCCTTGCCGAACGACTCGATGTTCAGCGGCAGCAGCGCGGCCTTGCCGGCCGGGGTCAGCGGCAGGCCGATGTCGGTGGAGCCGACGACCTCGCCCGCGAGGACGCCGATGGCCTGGCCGATCTGCTGCCCGAACATGGCGCCGCCCATGGAGCGCATCATGCCGATCAGCGGGCCCGCCATGGCCTGCATCTCCTCCGGGAGCACATCGCCCATGGCCATGCCGACCCGCTCGGCCACCGGGTCGACGAGCTCCTTCCACACCGGGAGGGTCGCCTCGACCCACTCGGCGCGGCTCCACGCCACCGCGGAACCGGCACCCGAGGGCAGCGACGTCGCGTCGTCCAGCCACAGGTCGGCCAGGCGTACGGCCTCCTCGACCGCGGTGCGGTCGGCCGGGCCGACGCTCGCGTCCTTCACGCCGTCCTGCGTGCCCTGGGAGACGGTCTGCCGGGCGATGTCCTTGGCCATGTCCCAGTTCACCGGGCCGCCCTCGTACGAGAGCATCTGGCCGAGCTGCTGGAAGGCGGCCCCCAGATCGTTCGGATCCATCGAGCCGAACATCGCCGCGAACGGGTTGTCCCCGCCCGCGCCGCCCGGGCCGCCGGCGCCCGGCAGGCCCGGGAACCCGAATCCGAAGGGGTTGGCCGGTCCCTGACCGCCACCGCCCTGCTGGTCCTTCTTCTTGCCCTCGTCGCCGTCCTCCGGCTCCTCCGGCGGAAGGCCGAAACCAAATGGGGTGTCACTCACGGGATTCCTCGGCTGGTAAGGCCGCCGGTTTCTTTCCCGGCGGCGACTGCCCGACTACACACCCAGCGTAGACACCGATACGGGATCGGGCCTCGGTGCTTCGCCGACTCATGGCCTGCGGCAGGATGGATGCCTCCTGGTACGTACGCGTCATACACGTACGTACTGAAGACAACCGCTGGAGACGCCCGGTGAGTTCCCCAGATCCGCAGGTTCGCGCAGCGCGAAACCCCTCAACCAGTCCGGCCGTGCGCGGCCCCGTCGTCGCGGTCACCGGTGCCGCGGCCGGCATCGGCGCCCTGCTCACCGAGCGGCTCGCCGCGTCGGACGAGATCAAGCAGGTGCTCGCCATCGACGAGCGGCGCGGCGAGTGCACGTCCGCGACGTGGCACATCCTGGACGTACGGGATCCGGCCATCGCCGAGAAGCTGCGCGGCGCGGACGTCGTCGTGCATCTGGCGCTCGACCTCGACCTGGAGTCGGACGCCGCGGCCCGCACCGCGTACAACGTACGGGGCACCCAGACCGTGCTGACCGCCGCGGCGGCTGCCGGGGTGCACCGTGTGGTGCTGTGCACCTCGGCGATGGTCTACGGCGCGCTCGCCGAGAACGAGCTGCCGCTCTCCGAGGACGCCGAACTGCGCGCCACGGCGGAGGCCACCGGCGTCGGCGACCTCCTGGAGATCGAGCGGCTCGCCCGGCGGGCCCCGCGCGCGCATCCCGGCCTGAACGTCACCGTGGTGCGGCCCGCCGTGCTCGTCGGCGGCACGGACACCGCCCTGACGCGCTACTTCGAGTCGCCGCGCCTCCTTGTGGTGGCCGGGTCGCGACCGGCCTGGCAGTTCTGTCACGTAGAGGATCTGTGCAGTGCCTTGGAGTACGCGGTCCTGGAGAAGGTCGACGGAGAGCTCGCGGTCGGCTGCGACGGGTGGCTGGAGCAGGAGGAGGTCGAGGAGCTCAGCGGGATCCGGCGCATGGAGCTGCCGTCCGCCGTCGCGCTCGGCGCGGCCGCACGACTGCACCGGATCGGCCTGACGCCGTCTCCGGCCGGAGACCTGGCCTACACGATGTACCCGTGGGTCGTGAGCGGGAGCAGGCTGCACGACGCCGGGTGGCGCCCCCAGTGGACGAACGAGGAGGTCCTCGCCGAGCTCCTCGAAGAGGTCGCGGGGCGGCGCACCGTGGCCGGCCGGCGGCTGGGGCGCAAGGACGCGACGGCGGCCGGAGCCGCGGGCGCGACGGTGGCACTGCTGGGTACGGCAGCCGTCGTACGGCGCGTGCGCAAGGCCCGACGGCGCATCTGAGACGCACCCGAGCGCACGCACACCTGTAGGAGGCTCCAAGACGCCACGCGCGCGTACCGGTCGAAAACGCTATTCACGGTTGTCGCCGGCGTACGGCACGATGAGTCCATGGCACCCACCCAGCACGACCACCCCGGTGAGCAGGCGGCGCAGGACCCGATCAAGCTGCTCGCCGTCCGTGACACGCCCCTGTCCGTCGACGAGATCTTCCAGGCCGTCGGGGACGACGCGGCGGGCGGCACCGCGCTCTTCGTGGGGACCGTGCGCAACCACGACGGGGGAGCCGATGTGGATCAGTTGGGCTACTCGTGCCATCCGACCGCGGAGGCGGAGATGCGGCGCGTCGCGGAGAAGGTCGTCGCCGAGTACCCCGTGCGCGCCCTCGCGGCCGTGCACCGCATCGGCGATCTGACGGTGGGCGACCTGGCCGTCGTGGTCGCCGTGTCGTGCCCGCACCGCGGCGAGGCGTTCGAGGCGTGCCGCAAGCTCATCGACGATCTGAAGCACGAAGTGCCCATCTGGAAGCACCAGAAGTTCTCCGACGGCACCGAGGAGTGGGTCGGCGCCTGCTGAGGTTCCGGTTGCGTAACCGCACCCCTGCGGCGAGCGTTGACAGTGCGGATGATTAATCTGCTGATCAGTCAGTTGCAGTCGCTCATGGGGTCGGGAGGTCGGCATGGCAGCGCTCATGTGGCTGCTGATTCCGGTTGTCGCCGCGGTCGGTGCCGGGTTGTGGGGCACCTGGGCGGGCCGGAACCGGCACAAGACGGGTGACGTGACCGAGCTGAGCGGCTACGCGCGCTTCCGCGAGGCCATGGACAAGTCGCACTCCGGTACGTGAGGCGAGCGTCCGGGTCCTGACACCGCGTCGGCCCCGGACCCCGGACGGCCCGGCCCCACAGGTGCAGGGACAGACACGTCCCGTACTGTCGTTCCATGCCACGCCGCACCGCGACGATGCTCGCCTCGACCCTGATGCTGATCGCGCTGCTCTGCGCGGGGGTGCTCATCAAAGTCCCCTACGCGGAGATGTCGCCGGGCCCGACGGTGAACACGCTCGCGGACCACGACGGCGAGCCCGTGATCCAGATCTCCGGACACAAGACGTACGAGACGTCCGGGCACCTCAACATGACGACGGTCCGCGTCACGAGCGCCGACTACAACATGAACCTGGTGTCTGCCGTCTACGGCTGGCTCGCCCACGACAGCATCGTGGTGCCGCACGACACGCTCTACCCGGACGGGCAGACCGAGGAGCAGTCCTCGCAGGAGAACGCCGAGGAGTTCAGCCAGTCCCAGGAGAGCGCCAAGGTCGCCGCCCTGAACGAGCTGGGCATCCCCGTGAAGTCCTGGGTGATCGTCTCCACCGTCGTCAAGGACAGCCCCGCCGAGGGCAAGCTGCACGCCGGTGACGTCATCAAGGCCGTCGACGGCACCAAGATCACCAAGCCCGACGACGTCGCGAAGCTCGTCACCAAGCACAAGCCCGGCGAGAACGTCGCCTTCACGGTCGTGCCCGTCAAGGAGGCGGCCGCCGCCGAGAAGGAGGGCAAGGAGGCGACCCGCACGGAGAACGTCACGATCAGGACGGACAAGGCCGACGACGGCCGCGCCATCGTCGGCATCCAGGCCGGGACCGACCACACCTTCCCGTTCCAGATCGACATCAAGCTCGCCGACGTCGGCGGTCCCAGTGCCGGCCTGATGTTCTCGCTCGGCATCGTGGACAAGCTCACACCGACCGATCTGACCGGCGGCAAGTTCGTGGCCGGTACCGGCACCATCGACGACGACGGCAAGGTCGGCCCCATCGGCGGCATCGGGATGAAGACCGTGGGCGCCCACGACAAGGGCGCACGGTACTTCCTGACGCCGAAGGACAACTGCGCCGCCGCGGCCAAGGACACCCCGGACGGCCTCACGCTCGTCAAGGTGAACACCATCGACGACGCGATGGACGCCCTGAAGGACATCCGCAGCGGCGACACCGCCGACCTGCCGAAGTGCACGGCAAAGAGCTGACCCCCGCACACGGCTCTACGTAGAGGGGCGCGCCCGGTGATCCGGGCGCGCCCCTCTACGTAGGTGAGGAAGAGCAGCTGCGGGACGTCACTCGGCGAACGTGGCCGCCAGTGCCTCCGCGAGACCGGGGACGAGCTGCCCGCCCGTGAGGACCTCGGTCGGCGAGTCCTTCTCGCGCAGCCGCACCGCCGACTCGCGGGAGCCGTCGCGCAGCACCGCGACCGTCATCCGGACCTCCTGGCGGTCCGGGTGCTCGGCGACCCACTTCGCGAGCTTCTTTTCGCTGAGGCCTTCCGGGACATTCGCCTCGGCGGACGGCGGAAGCATGAGGCGCTCCACCGTCAGGGCGCAGCCCGCGACGGCGTCGGGCCAGGCGATCGTGCCGAGGAACTCGTCCAGCGCCTTGCCGGCGGGAATCTCGTCCTGCTCGATCGGGGTCAGCCCGGCGACCTCCTGCTCGCCCTCCAGACCGAGCTGGGAGGCGAGAGCGGGTTCCTGGGCGCGCAGGGCGGCGGTGTCGACGAGGGCGAAGAGGCGAGCGGGCTGGTCCCAGCCGAGGCCGGAGGCGTACTCGTCGATCTCGAGTACGGCCCGGGTCAGGGGGCTCGCTGCCATAGGAGTGTTGGACATGGTCACAATCCTGCCTCGTTCCTCCCCCGAACCGGGAACTGAGTAAAGCGTGAGTAAGTTGCATAGGTGATGGGTCCGCGATCTCGGGGGCCCGGCCGATCGATTACTCAACTTCGAGGTGCGCACCTTGGCTTTCCAGATGCCGGACCGCGGCGGAGGCCCGACGGGGCCGCGGATCAGAGTGGGCCGCCCGTCCGGGCGTGCCAGGACCCTGCTGCTGACGCTGGGCGTCCTGGCCGTGCTCGGCATGGCCTTCGTCATGTTCGCCGGATTCTGGACGGACTGGCTCTGGTACCGGTCGGTCAAGTACTCGTCCGTCTTCACGACGACTCTGTGGACGAAGATCGGGCTCTTCTTCGTCTTCGGTCTGCTCATGGCGCTCGCCGTCGGGGTGAACGTCTGGCTGGCGCACCGGCTGCGCCCGCCACTGAGCGCCATGTCGATGGAGCAGCAGAGCCTCGACCGCTACCGGATGGGCATCGCGCCCTTCAAGAAGTGGCTGTTGCTCGGCATCACCGCTCTGGTGGGGCTCATCGCCGGCGCTTCGGCGGCCAGCCAGTGGCGTACGTGGCTGATGTTCGTGAACGGCGTGCCCTTCAACCAGAAGGACCCGCAGTTCCACATGGACGTGTCCTTCTACGCGTTCGATCTGCCCTGGTACCGGTTCCTGCTCGGCTTCGGGTTCGCGGCCGCCGTGATCGGCCTGGTCGCCGCCGCGCTGACGCACTACCTGTACGGCGGCCTCCGGGTCACCAGCCCGGGCGCGCGTGCCACCGCGGCCGCCACGGGGCATCTGTCCGTCCTGCTGGGTGTGTTCGTGGCCCTGAAGGCCGTCGCGTACTGGCTCGACCGGTACGGGCTCGCCGTGAAGTCGAGTGACTTCAAGGCGACGGACAACTGGACCGGCCTCAGGTATGTCGATGCGAACGCGTATTTGCCGGCGAAGACGATCCTGTTCTGCATCGCCGTCATCTGCGCGGTCCTGTTCTTCGCGACCCTGTGGCGCCGCACCTGGCAGCTGCCGGTCATCGGCTTCGGCCTGATGGTGCTCTCGGCGATCCTGATCGGCGGCCTGTACCCGGCCATCGTCCAGAAGTTCCAGGTCCAGCCGAACGAGCAGTCCAAGGAAGCCCCGTACATCGAGAAGAACATCGAGGCGACCCGCAAGGCCTACGGCATCGACAAGGCGAGCCCGGTCGACTACAGCGGCAAGAGCTCGGACGACACCAAGAAGCAGCGCACGGACTCGGATTCGGCGGCCAGCTACCGCCTCAACGACCCGAACATCGTGTCGCCCACGTTCCAGCAGCTGGAGCAGCAGCGGAAGTACTACCAGTTCCCGACGACCCTGGACGTGGACCGCTACAACGGCGTGGACACCGTCGTCGGCCTGCGCGAGCTGAACCTCGGCAAGCTGGACAAGCGCAACTGGATCAACGACCACTTCGTGTACACGCACGGCTTCGGCGCCGTGACGGCGAAGGGCACCTCGACGTCGCAGGGCGCCCCGCAGTTCACCGAGTCGGGCCTGCCGACCACCGGTGACCTGGGCGACTACAACCAGCGTGTCTACTACGGCGAGAAGACGACGCAGTACTCGATCGTCGGCGGGCCGCAGAAGGAGCTGGACTACGAGCAGGACGACGGCACGCAGAAGACCACGAGCTACACGGGCAACAGCGGCGTCAACCTCTCGAACCCGATCAACCGCGCCGCGTACGCGGTGGCCTTCAGCGAGCCGCAGATCCTCTACTCGGGCGCCATCGGCGACGGTTCGAGGATTCTGTACAACCGCACGCCGAAGGAGCGCGTCGAGGCCGTCGCCCCGTGGCTGACCATCGACGGCGACGCCTACCCGACCGTGGTCGGCGGCAAGATCAAGTGGGTCGTCGACGCGTACACGACGTCGAACGGCTACCCGTACGCGTCGCGCACGACGCTGGGCGACACCACCGCCGACTCCCTCAACGAGGGCGACAACCAGCGCGCTGTGGTGGCCCAGCAGAACCAGGTCAACTACATCCGCAACTCGGTGAAGGCGACCGTCGACGCGTACACGGGCGAGGTCAAGCTCTACACGTGGGACGACAACGACCCGGTCCTCAAGACCTGGAAGAAGGCGTTCCCCGACACGGTCGAGCCGAAGAGCGCCATCCCGGCCGAGCTGAAGGAGCACCTGCGCTACCCGCAGGACATGTTCAAGGTCCAGCGCGAGCTGCTGACCCTGTACCACGTCACGAACTCGGACCAGTTCTACAACGCGTCCGACGCCTGGCAGGTCCCCAACGACCCGACCAAGAAGGACAACAGCGCGGTCCCGCCGTACTACCTGTCCATGAAGATGCCGGGTCAGACCAGTCAGCAGTTCTCACTGACGACGACGTTCACCCCGAGCGGCCGGCCCAACCTGAGAGCCTTCATGGCGGTCGACGCCGACGCCACCAGTAAGGACTACGGGACCATAAGGCTCCTGAGAGTCACCGAGGACAAGGTCTACGGGCCTGAGCAGGTGCAGAACAAGCTCAACTCCTCGGGTTCCGTGGCGAACTGGGTGCGCGACATGAAGGGCGCGGACTCGACGGTCCTGTACGGCAATCTGCTGACGGTGCCCCTCGACAAGGGCTTCCTGTACGTCGAGCCGATCTACGCCCAGGGGCGCAACGCCGAGTACCCGCTGATGCGCAAGGTCGCGGTCTCGTACGGCGACCGGATGGGCTTCGCGGACTCCCTGTCGGAGGCGCTCAACCAGGCCTTCGAAGTGGACGGGGCATCGCCGGCGGAGCCGGAGAAGCCCGGTGGGGACACGACGAAGCCACCGGCGAACTCCACCGTCAAGGAAGCGCTCGCCGACGCCGAGAAGGCCTTCGAGGACGGCCAGAAGGCCCTCAAGAACAACGACTGGGCCGCGTACGGCGAGGCCCAGGACAAGCTCGAGGACGCTCTGCAGCGCGCCGAGGAGGCCCAGACCGAGGCCGACAAGGACGCCAAGCAGAACACCGACAGCAGCAAGAACGGCGACAAGAACGCCGCCGACGGCTGATTCCGTGACCCACTCCGCGCCGTGGTACGGTTTCCACACAACGGCGCGGGGTGGAGCAGCTCGGTAGCTCGCTGGGCTCATAACCCAGAGGTCGCAGGTTCAAATCCTGTCCCCGCTACTAGTGATCGAAGGCTCGGAAGCATCAGCTTCCGGGCCTTCGGTGCGTCAGTACCCCGACCGTCACGCGCCACTGGCATGTGCGAAGCGTGTACCAACTCCGTACGAACACTGCTCCGCCCGGAGGGAGTTGGGAAAATTGTGTTTCACTTGCCTCCTTGTGGGCATGTCGACAAAACGCTGAAGTGACCTCAATGGCTGCGGTATACCAGGTGTACCCGGGTTGCGGGTGGTGCGACGATGGACGTTATGGGGGACAAGGCAACTCTGTTGGAGACAGGGCGGTTTGTGCAGCCTTCCGGCCGGGACGAATCCGGCGAGGCGGCTGAAGAAGTACGCCAGCGGCTGGCCGCGGAGGCCGGCGACGTCGAGGCGATGAGCGTCCTCGGCGCCATGCTGCTGCGCCGCGGTGATCTCGACGGAGCCGAGCCCCTGCTGCGTGCCGCCACGGGCGCCGGTGACCGTGCCGCCGCCAACAACCTGGGTGTCCTGCTCCACCAGCGCGGCTACCCGGACGAGGCCGCCGGATGGTGGCGGGTCGCCGCCGTCGCCGGTTCGGCCCCCGCCGCGCACGCGCTGGGCCGTCACTTCCGTGAGCGCGGCGACGAGCCCGCCGCCGAGTACTGGCTGCGCCAGGCCGCCGAGCAGGGCCACACGCTCGGCGCGTACGCCCTGGCCGACCTCCTGGAGCACCGCAGCGACGTCGGCGCCGAGCGCTGGATGCGGGTCGCCGCCGAGCGCGGGCACCGCGAGGCCGCGTACCGGCTCGCCCGCGCCCTCGACCGCCAGGCCGCGCAGCTCGGCCCCGAGGACGTCCTGGTCACCGACGAGCACAAGAAGCCCGCCGCAGAGGCCGAGCAGTGGTACCGGCAGGCTGCCGCCCGCGGGCACCGCCGCGGCGCGCTGCACCTCGGCGCGATCCTGGAGAAGCGCGGCGACCTGAAGGAGGCCGGGCGCTGGTACCTGACGTCCGCCAAGGACGGCGAGCCGCGCGCCGCGTGCGCCCTCGCGTTCCTGCTGCGCGATGCCGGGGACGAGGAGAGCGCCGCCGTGTGGTGGCTGCGCGCCGCGCAGGACGGCGACGGCAACGCGGCGAACGCGCTGGGCGCGCTGCACGCCCGGCGCGGCGAGACCCAGACGGCCGAGCGCTGGTACCGCGCCGCCATGGACGCGGGCGACAACAACGGCGCGTACAACCTCGGCCTGCTGTGCGCCGAGCAGAAGCGCACCGCGCAGGCCGAGAGCTGGTACCGCCGCGCCGCCTACGCGGGTCACCGCGAAGCGGCCAACGCGCTGGCCGTGCTGCTCCTGCAGAACGGTGACGCGGTCGGCGCCGAGCCCTGGTTCTCCAAGGCCGCCGAGGCCGGCAGCGTCGACGCCGCCTTCAACCTCGGCATCCTGTACGCGGGCCGGGACGACGAGGCGGCCGCGCTCCAGTGGTACGAGCGGGCCGCCGCGGGCGGACACACGGAAGCCGCGCTGCAGGCCGGCATCGCGCGCCTGCGCGAGGGCGACGAGCCGAGCGCCGAGCGGCATCTGCGCTGCGCCGCGGGCGGCGGCAGCCCCGAGGCGGCGTACCGGCTCGCCTCGCTGCTCGACGTGCGCCGTCCGCCCGCTGTCCGGCACGAGCTGGGCGAGCCGGTCACGGAGAAGAGCGAGTGCGAGGAGTGGTACGAGCGGGCCGCCGAGCACGGGCACCGGCGCGCGCAGGTGCGCGTCGGCATGCTCGCCGCCGTGCGCGGTGACGTCGTCGAGGCGGCGCGCTGGTACCGGGAGGCCGCGGAGGCCGGCTCGCGCAACGGCGCGTTCAACCTCGGGCTGCTGCTGGCCCGCGAGGGGAGCGAGCCGGAGGCGGCCCTGTGGTGGACGCGGGCCGCGGACGCCGGGCACGGTCGGGCCGCGCTCAGACTCGCCCTGCTGTGCGCGCGGCGCGGCGATCTGGTCGACGGTCAGAAGTGGGCTTCCCGGGCCGTCGAGCTCGGACCGGCCGAGGTGGCCGAGCGGGCGGGACGGCTGCGCGACGCCCTGCGGCAAGAGCTGTCGGCCTGAGCTGTCGGCGTGGGCCGTCGGCCTGAGCCGTCGGGTGCGCAGGGCCCGGGGACCTGGGGTCCTGCGGCTCCGGGGTACGGATTTGCGCTGGTCGGAGCGGTCCCGTAAGGTTGTGTTCACCGACGCGGGGTGGAGCAGCTCGGTAGCTCGCTGGGCTCATAACCCAGAGGTCGCAGGTTCAAATCCTGTCCCCGCTACTGAAGACCTGAGGCCCGGAACCATTGGTTCCGGGCCTCAGGTGTGTCTCCGGCTCCCTACGAGGTGTGGCCCACCGCCTCCTCGTACAGCCGCCGGTCCACCGTCCTCGACTCCGGCAGCGGATCGCCCTTCGAGACGCCCGCCGCTTTGTACGCGGCCTGGAGGCGGTCCGTCGTGCCGGACCGGATCTCCCAGTCCATGCGCAGCGACGGCGTCGACTCGAGGACCGTCTTGTCCGTCTTCAGCAGGCCGGCCAGCTCGGTCACGAACGCGGGGTCCTTCTTGTAGTCACCCGCGAAGTACGTGTTCACGGTACGTATGTAGGCGCGCAGGAACGCGACGCCCGCGTCCGGGTCCTCCTTGAGCAGTTTCGGGCCGAACAGGAGGCCGCCGAGCGGTTCGCCCTCCGGCTGGCCGCCGAGGAACGCGAAGCGCTTGTCGCCGTCGACCTTGCGCCAGACCGGGTCGAGCAGCCAGGCCGAGTCGACGCCGCCGTTCTGCAGCGCGGTCAGCACGTCGGCCGAGCCCAGCTGCTGGAACTGGATCTTGTCGAGGCCGCCGCCGTGCTTCTTCAGCGCGGTGTTCATGGGGTACGAGATGACGGAACCCTTGCCGATCATCGTGCCCATCTTGCGTCCGGCCATGTCGACGCGGGACGCGGTCTGCCCCTCTTTGAGGCGTACCCACAGGCCGCTTCTGGACTTCGGGTCGGGGGAGAAGTTCCCGGCGACCCACTTGATGTCGAAGCCGCCGAGGATGCCGTTCATGACGGCCGCCTCGGGCGCGGCCCACTGGGCGTCGATGTCGCCCTTGGCGAGCAGGGGGAGGGCGTCGGGTGTGGGCAGGACCTTCAACGTCACATCGAGGCCCTCTTTCTTGAACTCGCCCTTCTTGACGGCCATTTCGAGCGGGGCCACGTACTCGGCGGCGAGCGTGCCCGTCGCGATCGTCAGCTTGCGGGTCCTGGCGAGCTTGACCGGGGCGGGGGCGCCCTCGGCGCAGCGGGCCGGTTTCCGGTCCGGGGCGAGGTCCGACGGGTCGGTCCAGCTTCCCTTGCCGCAGCCGTCGACCGCTTTGATCGTGCGGGGTTTCGCGGCGGCGTCCGAGGGGCCGTCGTTCGTGGCGCAGGCCGTCGCGGTGGCGAGCAGGGCGCCGGTCAGCAGCAGGGACGTACCGATGGAGCGCGTGCGCATGGAGCCTCCGTACACGTCATACGTAACACGTAACCGGAAAGGGATTCAGGACTGGCCGCGGCCGCGGTCGCGCGGTGCCCAGGGGGTGAGCAGCCGCCCCGCGAGGCGCACCAGCTCGGAGAAGACGACGCCGAGCACGGCCACGCAGACGATGCCGACGAACATGACGTCGTTCTGGAAGAGGGCGCGGGCGTCGAAGATGAGGTGGCCGAGGCCGTTCGCCGCGGCGATCTGCTCCGAGGCGACGATCACGAGGACCGCGACGCCCGCCGCGATGCGGGCCCCCACGAGGACGGCGGGCAGGGAGGCCGGGAGCAGGACGTGGCGGAACATCTGCCACGGGGAGGCGCCGAAGACCCGGCCCGCGTCGCGGTGTCCGGAAGGGACGGCGAGGACCGCCGCCATCGTCGAGATCCATACGAAGAAGAAGACCGTCGCCGCGACGAGCGCGACCTGGGGGCCCTCGCCGAGGCCGAACATGTTCAGGAACACGGGGAGCAGGGCCAGCTTCGGGACGACGTACAGCGCGTCGAGAAGGGGTTCGAGTGCGGCCCGTACCAAGGAGATCGAGCCCATGAGCAGGCCCAGGAGATAGCCCGTCACCGTGCCGATCGCGTAGCCCGCCAGGACGCGCTTGAGTGTGGCCCGCACGTCCGGCCACAGATCGCCGTCGGCGGCCCGGTCCCAGCCGTCGGCGAGGATCGTGGAAGGGGCCGGGTAGACGCGGTCGTCGATCCAGGACCGCGTGGCCGCGAGCTGCCAGAGCAGGACCAGGGCGAGGGGGACGGCGATCGCGAGGGAGAGTTCGAGGGCGCGGCGCCTGCGGCGGGTGCGTGCGGGGCGGAGCTCCTGGGGGCCGGGGGAGCGGACCAGGACGTCGTCGCCCTTGGCGGGGGTGGTGGCCGTCGTCATGCCGGGACCGCCTCCTGGTGCACCTCGCCACGCAGCAGATCCCACAACTCGCCCTTGAGCGCGGTGAATTCGGGGGTGTCGCGGATGTCCCCGGTGCGCGGGCGGGCGAACGGCGGGCGGCGTTCGGCGATCACCCGGCCGGGGCGGGCCGACATGACCAGGACGCGGTCGCCGAGGACGATCGCCTCCTCCAGGCTGTGCGTGATGAACAGGGTGGTGGTGCGGGTGGTCTGGGTGAGGGCGAGGAGTTCGTCCTGCAGGATCGTGCGCAGCTGCGCGTCGAGCGCGGCGAAGGGCTCGTCCATGAGCAGGATCTCCGGCTCGACCGCCAGGGCCCGCGCGATCGCCACGCGTTGGCGCATGCCGCCGGAGAGCGCGGACGGATAGGCGTCCGCGAAGTCGGCCAGGCCCATGCGGGTCAGCCAGTCGCGCGCCCGGGCGTTCGCCTCGCGGCGCGGGACCTTCTGGATGTCGAGGCCGAAGCGGACGTTCGCGAGGACCGTCTTCCAGTCGTAGATGCCGTAGTCCTGGAAGATCATCGCGGCCGGGCGGGGATCGGCGGTGCGGATCTCCAGGGTGCCGGTGGAGGGGCGGGTGATTCCGGCGGCGATGCGCAGGAGCGTCGACTTGCCGCAGCCGGAGGGGCCGACGACGCAGACGAACTCGCCGGGGGCGACCGTGAGGCCCAGAGGGCCGAGGGCGTGCGTGGGGCCGAAGGTTCGGGTGAGGTCGGTGGCGCGGAGTTTGTGCACGGGGCCCTCCGGGGGTGCGGATGGGTTCTGGTGGGCGCCCGCGAGAATATGACGGTGCGTCAGATTGCGGAAGGGGTCCGTGCGTTGTGCAGGTTTGTTGCCGGGTGCGGGGCGGGGTGGGGTGCTCGCGCAGTTCCCCGCGTCCCTCGGATGCGGGTGTGTGGGGGGGGGCGATCATGTAGTTCCCCGCGTCCCTCGGGTGAGGGTGTGGGGGGCGATCGCGCAGATCCCCGCGTTCCTTTGGGGTGCATCGAGAAGGCCCGCACCTCTTCGGTGCGGGCCTTGTCGGGAGCTGTGTCTCGCTACGCCTGTGTCGCGCAGGTCGGGCAGACGCCTCGGTACGTGACCTCCACGTCCGAGATCGTGAAGCCGAAGCGCTCGGAGTCGGGGAGGGCCGTCAGCGGGTTCCCCGTCGGGTGGACGTCGCGGATCTGGCCGCACTGGGCGCAGACCAGGTGCTGGTGCGGGCGGTGCGCGTTCGGGTCGTAGCGCTTCGCGCGCTTGTCCGTGGCGACCTCGATGACCTCGCCGAGCGACACCATCTCGCCCAGGGTGTTGTAGACCGTGGCCCGGGAGATCTCGGGGAGCTTCGCGGCGGCGCGCGCGTGCACCTCGTCCGCTGTCAGGTGGACGTGGTCCCCGTCGAGGACCTCGGCCACGACGCGCCGCTGCGCGGTCATGCGCCAGCCGCGTCCGCGCAGTCGTTCCAGAAGGTCACTCATAAAACCAGCCTAACAGCAAGGGGACTGAGTCCCGATCGAGTGTGACTTTGGAGCCTTACTTGACTTAGACATTGTCCATTGTAGGATCACGATTGGCTGAGGCCAAGCGACAGGACAGACTCCGGAAGGGTTCGCATGACCGAGAACCATGAAGCAATCGTCACGGACGCGAAGACGGAGGAGACGGGTGGTTGCCCGGTCGCGCACGGCCGTGCCAAGCACCCGACCCAGGGCGGCGGCAACACCCAGTGGTGGCCGGAGCGCCTCAACCTGAAGATCCTTGCGAAGAACCCGGCGGTGGCGAACCCGCTCGGTGAGGACTTCGACTACGCCGAGGCGTTCAACGAACTGGACCTCCCGGCCGTGAAGCGGGACATCGCCGAGGTGCTGACCACCTCGCAGGACTGGTGGCCCGCCGACTTCGGCAACTACGGCCCGCTCATGATCCGCATGGCCTGGCACAGCGCGGGCACGTACCGCATCAGCGACGGCCGTGGTGGCGCCGGCGCCGGTCAGCAGCGGTTCGCCCCGCTCAACAGCTGGCCGGACAACGGCAACCTGGACAAGGCCCGCCGCCTGCTGTGGCCCGTCAAGCAGAAGTACGGCCAGTCCCTCTCCTGGGCCGACCTGCTGATCCTCACCGGCAACGTCGCGCTGGAGACCATGGGCTTCAAGACCTTCGGTTTCGCCGGCGGCCGCCCCGACGTATGGGAGTCCGAGGAGGACGTCTACTGGGGCCCCGAGACCACCTGGCTCGGCGACGAGCGCTACACCGGCGACCGCGAGCTGGAGAGCCCGCTCGGCGCCGTGCAGATGGGCCTCATCTACGTGAACCCCGAGGGTCCCAACGGGAACCCGGACCCGATCGCCGCGGCCCGCGACATCCGTGAGACGTTCCGCCGCATGGCGATGAACGACGAGGAGACCGTCGCCCTCATCGCCGGTGGCCACACCTTCGGCAAGACCCACGGCGCGGGCCCCGCGGACAACGTCGGCGCCGACCCCGAGGCCGCCTCGATCGAGCAGCAGGGCCTCGGCTGGGCCAGCACGTACGGCACCGGCAAGGGCGGCGACGCCATCACCAGTGGCCTCGAGGTGACCTGGACCAGCACCCCGACCCAGTGGGGCGGCGAGTTCTTCAAGAACCTCTTCGGCTACGAGTGGGAGCTCACCCAGAGCCCCGCCGGCGCCAACCAGTGGGTCGCGAAGGACGCCGAGGCGACCATCCCGAACGCCCATGACGCGTCGAAGAAGCAGCTCCCGACGATGCTCACCACCGACCTGTCGCTGCGCTTCGACCCGATCTACGAGCCGATCTCGCGCCGCTTCCACGAGAACCCGGAGGAGTTCGCGGACGCCTTCGCCCGCGCCTGGTACAAGCTGACGCACCGTGACATGGGTCCGGTCGTCCGCTACCTCGGCCCGGAGGTCCCCTCCGAGGAGCTGCTCTGGCAGGACCCGCTGCCGCAGCGCACCGGTGAGGTCGTCGACGCCGCGGACATCGCCTCCCTCAAGGAGCAGGTCCTCGCCTCGGACCTCACGGTCGCGCAGCTGGTCTCGGCCGCCTGGGCCTCGGCCTCCTCCTTCCGCGGCAGCGACAAGCGCGGCGGTGCCAACGGCGCCCGTGTGCGCCTGGAGCCGCAGCGCAACTGGGAGGTCAACAACCCGGACGAGCTGGCGCAGGTGCTGCGCACGCTCGAAGGCATCCAGGAGTCCTTCAACGCGCAGGGCGGCAAGCAGGTCTCCCTGGCCGACCTGATCGTGCTCGCGGGCACCGCGGCCGTCGAGAAGGCGGCCAAGGACGGCGGCTTCGACGTCGAGGTGGCCTTCACCCCGGGCCGCGTGGACGCCACGCAGGAGAAGACGGACGTCGAGTCGTTCGCCGCGCTCGAGCCGTCCTCCGACGGTTTCCGCAACTACGTCGGCAAGGGCAACCGCCTGCCGGCCGAGTACCTGCTGCTCGACAAGGCGAACCTGCTGACGCTGAGCGCCCCCGAGATGACCGTCCTCGTCGGCGGTCTGCGCGTCCTCGGCGCCAACAGCGGCCAGTCGAAGCACGGCGTCCTCACGGACAGGCCGGGCACGCTGACGAACGACTACTACGTCAACCTGCTGGACCTGGGCACGACGTGGAAGTCGACGTCCGCCGCGCAGGACGAGTTCGAGGGCCGCGACGCGAGCGGTGCGGTCAAGTGGACCGGCACCCGTGCCGACCTGGTCTTCGGCTCGAACTCCGAGCTGCGCGCGCTCGCCGAGGTCTACGCGAGCGACGACGCCAAGGAGAAGTTCGTGAAGGACTTCGCCGCGGCGTGGAGCAAGGTCATGGACCTGGACCGGTTCGACCTGGTCTGAGTCCGGCCCGACGGTGCCCGGCCCGCACCGGGCCGGTCCGACGGTGACTTCGGCGGGCGCCGGGTGACGGCCGCGGTCATGGCCCTTCGCGGCCGCTCGCCCCGGCATCCGCCGTAAGGCAGGAGGGCCGGTTCCCCACGGGGAACCGGCCCTCCTCGTCATGTCAGGACGGGCCCTAGACCGTCAGGGGCGGTGCGTGCCGCCTGGCCGGTGTCCAGCAGCGGATGATGTCGCGGACCGAGACGATGCCGACCGGCTCCCGGCCGTCGAGCACGATGAGATGGCGGAAGCCGCCATGGGTCATGGCGTCCGCCGCGTCCACCAGGGTCCAGGCCGGGGCGGCGAACACGACGTCGGTGGTGGTGTGGGTGCCGGCCGTCTCGCGGTCCGGGTCCTGGTTCAGGCCGAGGGAGTTGAGGATGTCCCGCTCGGTCAGGATGCCGATGCCGGAGCCGTCCGGGTCGAGGACGACGGCCGCTCCGACGCGGCGCGTCGACATCAGCCGGGCCGCCTGGCGCAGGGTGTGGGTGGGTCCGATGGTGAGGACCATCGTGCTCATGGCGTCACGGACGAGCATGGATGGAGCCACCTTCCTGTGTGAGGTACCTGTGGAACCGATCCGGGAACGAGAAAAGGTTCACAAGTTCACAAGTGGGGGGACTCTCAGAGTTACAGGTAAAGGGAGTGTCAACAAGAGGGCGCGGGAGGCGAGTTCAGGGGCGCCCAGGAGTCGTACGGACGCCGGTCAGCGCGCGGAGAGGTAGCTCAGCAGCTCGTCGTGGAGCAGCCCGTTCGACGCCGCCGCGTTGCCGCTGTGCGGGCCCGGGCGCCCGTCGAGGCCGGTGAAGGAGCCGCCCGCCTCGGTGACCACGATGGCGGTCGCCGCCATGTCCCACAGCGACAGCTCCGGCTCCGCGCACAGGTCGATCGAGCCCTCGGCGACCATCATGTACGGCCAGAAGTCGCCGTAGCCGCGGGTGCGCCACACCGCGCGGGTCAGGTCCAGGAACCCGTCGAGGCGGCCCTGCTCCTCCCAGCCGGTCAGCGAGGAGTACGCGAAGGAGGCGTCGGCCAGCCGGTTCACCTTGGAGGCGTGCAGCCGGGACGCCGAGGTCAGGCTGCGGCCCGTGTAGGCGCCCGCGCCCTTCGCCGCCCACCAGCGCCGGCCGAGCGCGGGGGCCGAGACCACGCCGACGACCGGCTGGTAGCCGCCCTCGCCCGCCTCCATCAGGGAGATGAGCGTGGCCCAGACCGGGACGCCGCGGACGTAGTTCTTGGTCCCGTCGATCGGGTCGATGACCCAGCGGCGCGGGCCCGTGCCCTCGACGCCGTACTCCTCGCCGAGGACCGCGTCGCGCGGCCGCGCCCGCTGCAGATGGCCACGGATCAACTCCTCGGCGGCCTTGTCGGCCTCGCTCACCGGCGTCATGTCCGGCTTGGTCTCCACCTTCAGGTCGAGTGCCTTGAACCGGTCCATCGTGGCGGCGTCCGCGGCATCGGCGAGAACGTGGGCGAGGCGCAGATCATCGTGGTAGTCGGGCATGACTGCACAGTATCGATCGTGGTCCGTCCGGGGCCACAGGGCCTATGTCCGTACACGGACGTAGGCGCCTCGCACGGGCTATTGACAGTGCGGACAAGCCCGTCAACTCTGGCGGCAAGCCGTACGAAAGCGGCGGCCCGGGGAGGCGACGATGCCTGCAGCGCGGGAATCCTTACTGGACGCGGCCTACACGGCGCTCGCGCGGCGCCCCTGGTCAGGGGTGCGGATGGTCGACGTGGCGGCGGTCGCCGGGGTGTCCCGGCAGACCCTCTACAACGAGTTCGGCAGCAAGGAGGGGCTGGCCCGCGCCCTGGTGCGGCGCGAGGCCGACGCCTACCTCGCGGGCGTCGACCGGGCCCTGAGGGAAGGCGGGCTCGACACGGTCGCCGAGTGGACGGTGGCGAGCGCCCGCCGTAATCCGCTGGTGCGGGCCGCGCTCACCGGCTGCTGGAGCGAGCGGCTGCCCTCGCCGACGCTGTCCGCGGTGCCGTCCTCCTCGGCCGTGCCCGCGCAGCGCCGCGCGGACGGTCCGCTGCCCGCACCCGCCGACCTCATCGCCGCCGTACGCGACCGGGCCCTGGCCGTGCTCGGGGCGGCCGGCGCGGCCAAGACGGACCTGGAGGCCCTCGCCCGGGACTGCGAACTGGCGGCGCGGATCGCGCTCTCGTGCGTCATGGTGCCGCCGGGGGAGGGCGGGGCCGCACGCATGGTGCGCGAGGCGCTCCGCGCGGGACGCCCGAGCCCCGCCCCGGGCGCTACTTGAGCCAGCCGATCTTCGTGTAGTCGCTGCTGGCGAGGCCCTCGGCGCCGTAGTTCGCGAGACCCGAGCGGACCGCGAGGATCTGCGGGCGCTGGTACAGCTCGATGGAGTGGCCGAGCTTCCACAGCTCCTTGTCGGCCTCGTTGTAGAGCTTGTTCGCCTCGGCGGTGTCGGTGGTCCGCTGGGCCTTCTTCAGTAGCCCGTCGATCTTCGGGGAGCCGATGGAGCCGTAGTTCTGGAGCAGGTTCTTGCCCTGCGGCTGCAGGAACGTGGGCACGATGGTCGACTTGAACACGGCGTCCACGTTGCGGAAGCTCGTGATGTCGAAGGTGCCGGTGTTCACGAACTTCGGGAAGTAGTCGTTCGCCGGGACCTTCTTCAGCGTGACCTTGATGCCGACCGCCGCCAGCTGCTGCTGCACCAGCTCCGCCTGGTCGACCTGCGCCGACGCGCTGCCCGCGCTCAGCGTGTACTCCAGGGTGAGCTGCTTGCCGCCCTTGGTGCGCGGCTCGCCCTCACCGGCCGACTTCCAGCCGGCCGCGTCCAGCAGCTTGTTCGCCTTCTCGGGGTCGTACGTCCCGTACTCGCCCGCGTTGTTCTCGTACCCCTCCTGGTTCGGCATGAAGAAGTGGTTGTCGAGCGGCTTCAGTTCGAAGGAGAGGTCCTTGCTGAAGGCGGTGTTGATGCCCTTGCGGTCGATCGCGTTGCCGAGCGCCTGGCGCACACGGACGTCCTTCAGCGGGCCGTGCGCGCCGTTCAGCGCGATGTGCACCTCGTCCCAGCGGGCGCCCCGCCGGATGTCCGTGTCCTTCGCCTTCACGAGCCGCTTGTAGTCCTCCGGCAGCAGCGCGGTGGCGAAGTCGATCTCCTTGTTGAGATACGCCTCGGTGCTCGCCGTGAAGTCGATGACGCGGTAGACGACCGAGTCCAGCCTGGGCTTCGGGCCCCACCAATGGGGGTCGGGCGTGATCGTCACGGTCTGCGCCGTCTTGTCGTACGACGTGATCCTGAAGGCGTTGCCGGAGACCGGCACCTTCTCCTGCCACGCCGCGTTGAACTTCTTCGGCGTGCTCGTGTACGCCGCCGGGTACAGCGGGTCGAACAGGCGCTGCCAGTCCGCGTACGGCTGGTCGAAGGTGATCCGTACACCGTGGGCGTCCTTGCCCCGCTCGACCTCGGAGATCTGGTCGTAGCCGGAGGTGTCGGCCACTTCGTACGCCTTGTCGCGCCCGCTCTGCGCCTTCCACTGGGAGGCGAAGTCCTTCCAGCTCAGCGGCGTTCCGTCGGACCACTTCGCCTTCGGGTTCAGCTCGTACTCGACGACTTGGGGGTCCGTGGAGACGACCTTCGCCGAGGTCAGGAAGTTCGGGTTGGCGTGGACGGCGCCCTTCGCGTCGGAGTCGAAGAGGTCGGGCAGGACCGCGCCGATGATCTCCTGGGTGTCGCCCTGGGCGCCGTCGGGGGTGTTGACGTTGTACTGGACGGGCCACTGCGTGATGTACGTCTTCAGCGTCCCGCCCTGCTTGAGATCGCTCACCGGGTGCGCGTTGATGTCCTGCCCGTCCACCGCCGGCGCGGCCTGCTTCTTCACCGGCTTGTCGTCGTCGGAGGACCCGCAGCCCGCGACCACCAGGGTGGCCGACAGGGCAGCGGCTATGGCGGTGACGGTGGTTCTGCGCATGGTCAGTCTTCCTCCGGGTCGTGCGCGGCCGGATCCGCGGCCGCAGTCGGCGCGACCGTAAGCCCGCGGAAGCGGCCCGTGGAAGGGCTCCCGGGAGATGACATGTGCTCTTCATAGTGCGGCAACAAAACGCGATCATGCTTGCTGCTGCGCGTCGATGACCTGCATGAATACCGGCACGACGGAAGACGGGGGCAGAACGGGTGTGGGGTTATCTGGCGAAGCGGACCGGCTACTACGCCGTCCTGCTCGCCGTCGCCGTCGGCCTCTCGTACCTGATCGCCTCGCTGGCCCTGGACCCGCGCGCGTACTACGAAGGCCGCCAGCCGCCGCTCTCCGCCGCCTCGGTCGACCATCACCTCACCGCGATCGGCGTCAACGACCACAGGCCGCTGCCCGCCCGGTTCCTCTCCTGGGCCGGGCACGCCGTCCGCGGCGACCTGGGGCGGACCATCGACGGGTCGTCCGTCAGCGCCGAGTTCGGCCGCCGGATCGGGGTGAGCCTGCGCCTGCTGCTGCTCGGCACGGTCGCCGGCACCGTCCTCGGAGTGCTCGCCGGGGCGTGGACGGCGGTCCGCCAGTACCGGCTGTCCGACCGGGCCCTGACGGTCGCCTCGTTCGCCCTGCTCTCCACCCCCGTGTTCCTGCTGGCCGTGCTGCTCAAGATCGGCGCGATCTGGTTCAACCAGCAGACAGGCACGGACATCATCCAGTTCACCGGCGAGAAGAGCCCCGGCGTCGACTCCGGAATCTGGGCGGTACTGAAGGACCGCTCGGTGCACCTGCTGCTGCCGACGGTCTCCATCGCCCTCGGCGCCATCGCCTCCTACAGCCGCTACCAGCGCTCCTCGATGCTCGACGTCCTCGGCGCCGACTATCTGCGCACGGCCCGCGCGAAGGGCCTGCGGCACCGCACGGTGCTGCTGCGGCACGGACTGCGCACGGCTCTCATCCCCATGTCCACCTTCTTCAGCTACGGCTTCCTCGCCCTGTTCACCGGCGCCACCTTCACGGAGACGATCTTCGGCTGGCACGGCATGGGCGAGTGGTTCGTCTCCGCCATCGGCAAGAACGACGTCAACTCCGTCGTCGCCGTCAACGTCTTCGCCGCCGTGGTCGTGCTGCTGTCCGGCTTCCTCGCCGACGCCCTGCACGCCGCACTCGACCCGCGCGTCCGCCGCGCCTGAGTGAGCAACCGCCATGACAGCCATCCCTGTTGAGACACCGCCCGTCGCCCGCCCCCGGGGCCGCGGCTCCGTCGTCGCCCGCCGCTTCCTGCGCAACCGGAGCGCCCTCGCCGGAGCCTGCGTCCTGCTCCTCCTCGCCGCCCTCGCCGTGCTCGGCCCGCACCTCACCTCATGGACGTACGAGAAGGTCGACTACACGGCGCTGCGCGCGGCGCCCTCGGCCGACCACTGGTGGGGCACCAACCGCATCGGCCAGGACGTCTTCGCGCAGACCGTGCGCGGGCTGCAGAAATCCCTGGTCATCGGGGTGCTCGTGGCCCTGTTCGCGACCGGGCTCGCCGCGTTCGTCGGCGCGTGCGCCGGGTACTTCGGGGGCTGGGCGGACCGCCTGCTGATGTTCGTGGTCGACCTGCTCCTCGTCTTCCCCTCCTTCCTCATCATCGCGATCGTCTCGCCGCGGCTGCGCGGGGCCGGCTGGTTCGCGTTCGTGGGGCTGCTCGCCGTGTTCGGGTGGATGATCACGGCACGGGTCGTGCGGTCCATGACGGTGTCGCTGAAGGAGCGCGAATTCGTGCGCGCGGCACGGTACATGGGCGTCGGACCGTTCACGGTGATCCGGCGGCACGTGCTGCCGAACATCGCCTCGTTCCTCATCATCGACGCCACCATCGCCGTCGGCGGCGCGGTGATGAGCGAGACGGCCCTGTCCTACTTCGGGTTCGGCGTCCAGGCACCGGACGTCTCGCTCGGCACTCTCATCGCCTCGACGACCGGGGCCGCGATCACCTACCCCTGGATGTTCTTCTTCCCGGCCGGCCTGCTGATCGTCTTCGTCCTCGCGGTGAATCTGGTGGGCGACGGGCTGCGCGACGCGCTCGACCCGTCCGCCTCGGGAAAGGGCGCGCGCCGTGCTGCTTGAAGTGACCGACCTGCACGTCGAGTTCGACGGGAAGCCCGCCGTGCGAGGCGTCGACCTGAGCCTTCGGCGGGGTGAAGTCCTCGGCCTCGTGGGGGAGTCGGGGTCCGGCAAGTCGGCGACCGCACTCGCGCTCCTCGGTCTGCTGCCGGGCAACGCGACGGTACGAGGATCGGTGCGCCTCGACGGACAGGAACTGGTCGGGGCGTCCGACCGGGACCTGTCGCGGGTGCGCGGCGCGCGGATCGGCGTGGTCTTCCAGGACCCGCTGTCCGCGTTCACGCCCGTGTACCGGATCGGCGACCAGATCGCCGAGGCCGTGCGCGCGCACCGGGACGTCTCGCGCGAGGCCGCCCGCGAGCGGGCCGTCGAACTCCTCGACCTGGTCGGCATCCCGCGGGCCCGGGAGCGGGCGGACGCCTACCCGCACGAGTTCTCCGGCGGCATGCGGCAGCGCGCGATGATCGCGATGGCCATGGCGAACGACCCCGACGTCATCGTCGCCGACGAGCCGACGACCGCGCTGGACGTGACGATCCAGGCCCAGGTCCTCGACGTGCTGCGCACCGCCCGGCGGGAGACGGGCGCCGCCTTGGTGCTGGTCAGCCACGACCTGGGCGTGGTCGCCGGGACGGCCGACCGGGTGGCCGTGATGTACGCGGGCCGGGTGGTGGAGAACGGGCCCGTGGACGAGGTGTTCCGGGCGCCCGGGATGCCGTACACGCTCGGGCTGCTCGGCGCGGTGCCCCGGATCGACGAGGCGGCCCAGGTGCTGGTCCCGGTGCCCGGAGCGGCGCCGGGCGCGGGCGAGCCGGGGCAGGGGTGCGCCTTCGCGCCGCGCTGCCCGCTGGCCGAGGAGCGGTGCCTGGCGGGCGTGCCGGAGCCGGAGGCGGTGGGCGCCGGGCACACCGCGGCGTGCCTGCGGTCGGGGGAGGTGGCGGGGCTCGCGCCCAGGGACGTGTTCCCGGTGCCCGAGATCCCCCGGCCCGACAGCCACCTGCCGGACAGCAAGGCGGTATTGAAGGTACGCGGACTGGCCAGGACCTTCCCCGTGCACAAGGGGACCGCATTCAAGCGACGCGTGGGCAGCGTGTACGCCGTCGACGGCGTCGACCTCGACATCGGGCGCGGCGAGACCCTCGCTCTGGTCGGCGAGTCCGGCTCCGGGAAGTCGACCACGCTCTTCGAACTGCTGGAGCTGAAGCGGCCCGAGGGCGGCGACATCGAGCTGTTCGGGCGGTCCGTGGACGGACTCGGCACGGCCGGACGGCGGGCCGTGCGACAGCGCGTGCAGATCGTCTTCCAGGACCCGATGGCCTCGCTCGACCCGCGCATGCCCGTCGGCGACATCGTCACCGAGCCGCTGCGCGCGCAGGGCACCGACCGGGCCACCGCCGCGCGGCGCGCTCCCGCACTCCTCGAACTCGTCGGGCTCGACCCCGCGCACACGGAGCGCTATCCGTACGAGTTCTCCGGCGGGCAGCGCCAGCGGATCGGCATCGCGCGGGCCCTCTCGGTGGAGCCGGACCTGCTGGTCCTGGACGAGCCGGTGTCCGCGCTCGACGTGTCGGTGCAGGCGGGCGTGCTGAACCTGCTGCGCCGGCTGAAGGCGGAGCTGGGCCTCGCGTACCTCTTCGTCTCGCACGACCTGTCCGTGGTGCGGCACATCGCGGACCGGGTGAGCGTCATGTACCTCGGGCGGACCGTGGAGTCCGGGCCGGTCCAGGACGTCTTCGAGCGCCCGCTGCACCCGTACACCCAGGCGCTGCTGTCGGCGGTACCGGTGCCGGACCCGCCCCGGGAGCGGGCGCGGCAGCGGGAGCGGATCCTGCTGGCGGGGGACCCACCGAGCCCCACGGAGCGCTACGCGGGGTGCCGGTTCCGGGCGCGGTGTGCGGTGTACGCCGAGCTGGGGGCGCCGGAGCGGGCCCGGTGCGAGGGGGAGGTGCCGGTGGCGCCGGACCCCGGGCACCACGGGGCCGCGTGTCACTTCCCCCGGGTGCGGGAGGTCGTGTGAGCGGTGCGCCGGTGCGCCCGGCGCGGGGTCAGTGCGCCGACCCCGACAGCTGGAGACCGATCACGCCCGCGATCACCAGACTGATCGAGACGATCTTCAGGGTGGAGACCACGTCGCCGAGGAAGACCATGCCGTAGATCGCCGTGCCCGCCGCTCCGATGCCCGTCCACACCGCGTACGCCGGTCCCACGTCGAGCTTCTTCAGGGACAGCGTCAGCAGACCGAAGCTGCCCAGCGCGAAGGAGGCGAACGCGACCGTCGGCCACAGGCGGGTGAAGCCGTGCGAGAGCTTCAGACAGACGGCGAAACCGGTCTCCAGGATCCCCGCGACGATGACCAGCAGCCACGCCATGTGATGTGCCTCCCGCGTTCCACTGATCTCGTACGGCTTCGATCTTGCGTCCGGCTTGGTGCGATTATGCCTTTACCGGAGCGCCGGGGCAGCAAACAAGACAGAGGTCAGCGCGTGGCGGCCGGGGTTCAGTCGCCCTCGCGGCGCTCGCGCGTGGCCAGCAGCCGGCGCAGCGAGTACAGACGCGCCGGGTCCGCGTGCCCCTCCGCCACCCAGGCGTCCAGGGCGCAGTCCGGCTCGTCGTGGCTGCACGCGCGCGGACAGTTCTCGGTGCCGGCCTCCAGGTCCGGGAACGCGTGGATGACGCGCGACGGGTCCACGTGGAACAGGCCGAACGAGCGCACGCCCGGGGTGTCGACGACCCAGCCCGCGTCGTCCGACAGGGGGAGCGCCAGCGCCGACGTGGTCGTGTGGCGGCCGCGGCCCGTGACCGCGTTGACATGGCCCGTCGTACGCCGCCGGTCCTCCGGGACCAGGGCGTTGACCAGCGTCGTCTTGCCGACACCGGAGTGCCCGACGAACGCCGTGACCTTGCCGTCGAGCTGCTCGCGCACCCGCGCCACCGCCGTGCCGTTCTCCAGCTCCTCGCGGCTGGTCACCACGTACGGGATGTCGAGATCCCCGTACAGGCCGAGCAGCTTGTCCGGCGAGGCCAGATCCGACTTCGTCAGGACCAGCAGCGGGTCGAGCCCGCCGTCGTACGCCGCGACCAGACAGCGGTCGATCATGCGGGGGCGCGGCTCGGGGTCGGCCAGCGCGGTGACGATGGCGAGCTGGTCGGCGTTGGCGACGACGACGCGCTCGTAGGGGTCGTCGTCGTCCGCCGTGCGGCGCAGGACGGACGTGCGCGGCTCGATCCGGACGATGCGGGCGAGGGTGTCCTTCTTGCCCGACAGGTCGCCGACGACGGACACCCGGTCGCCCACGACCGCCGCCTTGCGGCCCAGCTCACGGGCCTTCATCGCCGTCACCGGGATGTCGTCGATGAGAACGGTCAGCCGCCCCCGGTCGACGGTGAGGACCATGCCCTCCGCCGCGTCCTCGTGCTTGGGCCGGATGTTCGTCCGCGGCCGGTTGCCCTTGCGGTTCGGGCGCTGGCGGATGTCGTCCTCGTCGGTGTGCTTGCCGTAGCGGCGCATCGCGATGTTCCCTACGCCCCGAGCATTCCGGTCCACATGTCGGGAAAGTCCGGCAGCGTCTTGGCCGTCGTCGCCACGTTCTCGATCTGCACGCCGTCCACGGCCAGGCCGATGATCGCGCCCGCCGTCGCCATGCGGTGGTCGTCGTACGTGTGGAAGATCCCGCCGTGCAGGCGGCGCGGGCGGATGTGCAGACCGTCGGCGGTCTCCGTCACGTCACCGCCCAGCTCGTTGATCTCCTTGGTGAGCGCGGCCAGCCGGTCCGTCTCGTGCAGGCGCAGGTGCGCGACGCCGCGCAGCGTGGAGGGGCCGTCGGCCAGGGCCGCGACCGCGGCGATGCCCGGGGTCAGCTCGCCGACCTCGCTCAGGTCCACGTCGATCCCGTGGACCGAGCCGGAGCCGGTGAACTCCAGGCCCTGCGCCGTGAGCTCGCAGGACCCGCCCATCTGCGTGAAGATGTCGCGCAGCGCGTCACCGGGCTGCGTGGTGTGCGCCGGCCAGTCGGGGATCGTGACCGTGCCGCCGGTGACCAGCGCCGCGGCCAGGAACGGCTGGGCGTTGGAGAGGTCCGGCTCGATGGTGATGTCCCGGCCGAGCAGGGCGCCCGGCGTCACCCGCCACACATTGGCCTCACCGCCCGACTCCGGGGTGTCGACCTGGGCGCCGACCGCGCGCAGCATGTCGACCGTCATCCGGATGTGCGGCATGGAGGGCAGTGAGGAGCCGGTGTGCCGGACCTCCACGCCCTGGTTGAAGCGCGGCGCGGACAGCAGCAGCGCCGACACGAACTGGGACGACGACGAGGCGTCGATCTCCACCGGGCCGCCGTCGAGAGCGCCGCCGCCGTGCACCGTCAGCGGCAGCGCGCCCCGGCCGTCGTCGTCGATCCGGGCGCCGAGCGCGCGCAGCGCGTCGATCACGCCGTGCAGCGGCCGCTCGTACGAACGGGGGTCGCCGTCGAACCGGATCGGCCCGTCGGCGAGCGCCGCGACCGGCGGCAGGAAGCGCATGACCGTGCCCGCGTTGCCCACGTCGACCGTGGCCGGGCCCTGGAGACCGGAGGGGATGACGCGCCAGGCCTCGCCCGAGCCGCCCGCGACGGAGGAGCTGGAGGACACCGTCTCCTCGATGCCCACGCCCATCGCGCGCAGCGCGCCCGCCATCAGCAGGGTGTCGCGGGAGCGCAGCGGGCGGCGCAGCCAGCCCGGCTCCGCGGCGAGCGCGGCCAGGACGAGGGCCCGGTTGGTGACGGACTTGGACCCCGGCACCGAGACGGTCGCGTCGACGGCTCCGCTCGCGAGAGGGGCGGGCCAGAGTGCGGTGGGCGCGGGGTTCGAGGTCATGCCTTTACTTTAGTGGGCCCATCCGGAGCCACCCGTTCACAGGTCCAGCAGCCAGCGGCCCCCGCCCAGCAGTGAGCACAGTGAGACGGCGTGGAAGAAAAAGAGCCACATTCCCGCGGGGACGTGCGTGAGGCGGGAGAGCTGGTCGGCGTCCGAGTCGCCGGCCCCGCCGCGACGGCGCTTCGACTGGAGCTCGAAGGCCGGCCGTACGCCGCCCAGGAGCAGGAACCAGACGACCGCGTACGCGAACGCCGCCTGGACCTGGGGGCCGGCCAGCCAGGAGACCAGGAGGAACGCGCCGCCGGTGACGACGACCGTCAGCACCCCGTACGCGTTCCTGATCATCACCAGCATCGCCACGAGCAGGGCCGTCGCCAGCCAGAGCAGGAGCGTGATGTGGCCGCTCCCCAGGAGGGCCGCGCCGCCGAGGCCGAGCAGCGGCGGGGCCGTGTACCCGGCCGCCGCGGTCAGGATCATGCCGAGGCCGGTCGGTCTGCCACGGCTGACCGTGAGGCCGCTGGTGTCCGAGTGCAGCCTGATGCCGTCGAGGCGGCGGCCCATGAGCAGCGCGATCAGGCCGTGGCCGCCCTCGTGGGCGATGGTGATGGCGTTGCGGGAGAGCCGCCAGATGTTGTGCGGGACGATCGCTGCGAGCGCGACGACGCCGGTGGCGATGACCACCCACTGGTCGGGGTCGGACTGGGTACCGAAGATCCGGTCCCAGAGGCTGGCGTCCATTTTTTGGCGGCGCTCCCGTTCGGTGGTGGGTCTGCTTCTCGCTCTGGCACTGTGGCACGTATGTGCGGACGGTATGCATCGAGTCGTAGGCCCGAGGATCTCGCAGGAATCTTTGAGATCGAGAAGTGGGAGCCGGAGGAGACCCTGGCGCCCGACTACAACGTGGCCCCTACGAAGGAGGTCTACGCCGTCCTCGATCGTCCGGTGAAAGACGCCGAGGACCCCCGTCCGGTTCGCCAGTTGCGCACGCTGAAGTGGGGGCTGGTGCCGTCGTGGGCGAAGACGCCCGAGGGCGGGGCCCGGATGATCAACGCGCGGGCCGAGACCGTGCACGAGAAGCCGTCGTACCGGCGGGCCTTCTCCACGCGGCGCTGCATTCTGCCCGCCGACGGCTATTACGAGTGGGTGACCGGGGTCGGGGAGCGGGACCTGGAGGTCGAGGGGAAGAAGAAGCGGCCGCGCAAGCAGCCGTACTTCGTGACGCCGGCGGACGGGTCGGTGTTCGCGATGGCCGGCCTGTACGAGTTCTGGCGCGACCGGACGCTGCCGGACGAGCATCCGCTGGCCTGGTGGGTGACGTGCTCGGTGATCACGACGGAGGCGGAGACCGCGCCGCTCGGGGTCGCGCCGAAGGAGGGGCCGCGGTCGCTCGCCGACATCCATCCGCGGATGCCGCTGATGCTGACGCCGGACCGGTGGGACGCGTGGCTGGACCCGGGGCGGACCGACGTGGACGATCTGCGGTCCCTGCTGGCGGCTCCGCCGGAGGGGCTGATGCGGGCGTACCCCGTGTCGACCGCCGTCAGCAACGTCCGTAACAACGGGGCGGAGCTGTTGACGGAGCTGGAGGGGCCGGAGGAGGGCACCTTGTTCTGACGTGGAGGGCTGGGCGGCTTGTTCGGGGCGGGGCGGGGCGGGACGGGGCGGGGCTGGGTGCGCCGTCCGTTGTGGGGTGGGGCGGGGCCGCGTCGGCGTACCTCCTCGGCCGGCTGGGTCTCGTCGCCTCCGTACGCCGTAGGCGCGTCATCCGGCGCTGAGTTCCCGCTGTGTCCTGCGGGGGCACCCCGACACGTCCCCTCCCGCCGGCTTGCGGCCTCCGCCCGGTGGGGCTTTCGACGCCGCTGGCTCATGTCCTTGCCGCTCGCGCGCGGCTGACCGCCGGTGGGGCTTTCGACGCCGCTGGCTCATGTCCTTGCCGCTCGTACGCGGCTGACCGCCGGTGGGCTGCCGCCCCGCCCGAGCAGGCGCCGCCCCGTCTTGGGCAGTCTGCCGCCTGGGGCGGCAGGGTGGGCAAGGCGGCAGCCCAGCGCCGGGCCACCGTTCAAGCAGGCCCGAGGGCAAGGCGGCAGCCCAGCGCCGGGCCACCGTTCAAGCAGGCCCGAGGGCAAGGCGGCAGCCCCGCGCCGGGTGACCGTTCAAGCAGGCCCGAGGGTGCACCATGATCCGATGAGCCGTACTGAGACCGTGCCCACCGACACCGGCGATGCCCGCATCACCTGGTACCCCGCCACCGCCCCCCACCTGGTCCTGGCGGCGAGCCACGGCGCGGGCGGCGGCATCGAGGCCAGGGACCTGCAGGCCCTCGCCGGCACCCTCCCGGCCCACGGAGTGACCGTCGCTCTTGTGGAGCAGCCCTGGCGCGTGGCCGGGAAGAAGGTGGCCCCGGCCCCGAAGACCCTCGACACGGGCTGGCGGGGCGTATGGCCCGCCCTCGCCGCAGCCGGCCTCCCCGTCGCCGCCGGAGGCAGAAGCGCCGGCGCCCGCGTCGCCTGCCGCACGGCGAAGGAGCTCGGCGCGGCCGCCGTGCTCGCGCTCTCCTTCCCCCTGCACCCGCCCGGCAAGCCCGAGAAGTCCCGCGCCGAGGAACTGCTGGGCGCCGGGGTGCCCACACTTGTCGTCCAGGGCGGGAACGACCCCTTCGGCAAGCCCGCGGAGTTCCCGGAATCCGATGCGTACGAGCTCGTCGAAGTGCCGTACGGGGATCACGGGTTCGCCGTGCCGAAGCGCGCCGGCATCGGGCAGGACGAGGCCCTCGCCGTCCTCACCGACGCCGTCACCGCGTGGACCCGGTCACTCGTCCGGCCGCCGGGAATGTAGAGCACGGGACTGCTGTTGTGCGGACTGTCGGTGCACACAGTTCGTACGAGAGGAAGTCCGCCGCATGGGTTCGACCATCTGCCCGAGCCGCGCCACCACTCCTGACCTGGAGTGGAGCGTGCTGAGCGCGGCCAAGACCGCTCCTATTCGGGCGGCGGGCGGACCGGATCGTCGTCTATCCTCCGATTCGAGTGGGACCTCTTTGGGTCCTGCGACGTCGTTTGAGGAGGTGGGTCCGGTCACAGGGACCGACGCAGGGACCGAACACGGCCAGGCGGACGAGGGGCCCGAGCCTGTGGAGAGCGCTGCCGAGCGCAGCGCGCGCTTCGAGCGGGACGCGCTGGAATTCCTCGACCAGATGTACTCGGCCGCCCTGCGCATGACGCGCAATCCGGCGGACGCAGAGGACCTGGTGCAGGAGACGTATGCCAAGGCGTACGCGTCGTTCCACCAGTTCCGTGAGGGTACGAACCTCAAGGCGTGGCTGTACCGGATCCTGACGAACACCTTCATCAACTCGTACCGCAAGAAGCAGCGCGAGCCCCAGCGCAGTGCCGCCGAGGAGATCGAGGACTGGCAGCTGGCGCGCGCCGAGTCGCACATGTCGACCGGTCTGCGCTCCGCCGAGTCGCAGGCGCTCGACCATCTGCCCGACTCCGATGTGAAGCGCGCGCTCCAGGCGATCCCCGAGGAATTCCGCATCGCGGTCTATCTCGCCGACGTAGAGGGCTTTGCGTACAAGGAGATCGCGGACATCATGGGGACACCCATCGGAACGGTGATGTCCCGGCTCCACCGGGGCCGTCGCCAGCTGCGCGGCATGCTCGAGGACTACGCCCGTGACCGCGGGCTCGTCCCGGCCGGCGCCGGAGAGTCGAACGAAGCGAAAGGCTCGGGCTCATGAGCTGCGGAGAGCCGCACGAGACGGACTGCAGTGAGGTCCTCGACCATCTCTATGAGTTCCTTGACCATGAGATGCCGGACTCCGACTGCACCAAGTTCGAGGTGCACTTCGAGGAGTGCTCCCCGTGCCTGGAGAAGTACGGCCTGGAGCAGGCCGTGAAGAAGCTGGTCAAGCGGTGCTGCGGGCATGACGACGTGCCGACGGACCTTCGGGCCAAGGTCATGGGGCGCATCGATCTGATCCGCTCCGGGCAGGCCACGCCCGACGAGGGCACGCCCCTCGCCTGAAGCTGAGGCGCGGGCAACTTCCGCATCGTGCGCGGGGGTTGGCCCCGTCCGCCACCCGGTTCACCCGATCGTGCTAATCCGGGGCCTCAGGCCCCGGCAATCCCCGCGATGCCGCCCGGAGGGCGCGGATCGCGTCCTATTCTCCGTGAACTGAACGCCACGGGGAGGGAGTTGGGCATGCGGTCGGTTCCGCCGGTGGCCCGCGCGTACGTACTCCTGACGGTCGTCGGCGCCCTCGTGTGCGCCGCTCCGGCCGTCTCCCGCGACACCTCCTGGTCCGCCGTGGCGCTGCTCGCCTGCGTGTACGCGGGCTGCGAGCAGGTCGGCCGCTGCCGGCTCGTCGGCCGGCGCGCCCCCAAAGGCATGGGCACGTTCTTCCCGGTACTGCTTGCAGGAGCGTTTCTGCTGCCGCCCGCGGCCGCCGCTCTCGTCGCCGTGCCCGGCGCCCTCCTCGCCCGGGTGGAACAGCGGCCCCGACGGCTGCGCCGCCTGTGGCGGGCGGCCCAGCTCGCCCTCGGCATCGGAGCGGCCGCGGAGGTCTTCGGCGCCCTCGGCGGCTCGGACGCCGTCTCCGGGGCCCGCCTCCCGTACGCGCTCGTGCCCGCTGCCGCCGCGGTGCTCACCTTCTGTGTCGTGCTCACCGTCCTCGACGGCGGCATCCTCGCCGCCGCCGAGCGCGTACCGCTGCGCTCCGCCTGGCGCGGCCTCTTCCTGCGGTCCCTGGCGCCGGTGGCCGTGCACGGTCTTGCGGGTCTGCTGATGGCGGTGCTGTGGGCGAGTTCCTACGGGCCGGTGGCCTCGCTGCTCGTGCTGCTGCCGATGTACATCTCCTGCTGGGTGTTCGCCCAGTACCAGCGCGAGCGCGCCGCTCATCAGGCGACCATCCGGGCCCTCGTCCAGGCCGTCGACATCAAGGACGGATACACGCGCGGGCACAGCGAGCGCGTCGGGCAGGCGTCCATGATGATCGCCAGGGAACTGGGCATGGCCGACGAGCGGGTGGAGGTCCTGCGGTTCGCCGGGATCCTGCACGACGTGGGCAAACTCGGCGTCCCCACCCGGCTGTTGCGCAAGGACGGGCCGCTCACCCCAGAGGAGCGCGAGATCATCCAGCTGCATCCCGAGTACGGGCACGAGATGGTGCGCGGCATCGGCTTCCTCGGCGAGGCCCGGGCGGCGATCCTGCACCACCACGAACGGCTCGACGGCAGCGGGTACCCGTACGGGCTCGCGGGGACGCAGATCCCGGAGTTCGCGCGGGTGGTGGCGGTGGCCGACGCGTTCGACGCCATGACGTCCACGCGCACGTACTCGCGGGCGCGGCCCGTGGACGTCGCCCTGGCGGAGCTGGAGCGGTGCGCGGGCTCGCAGTTCGACCCGGTGATGGTGCGGGCGCTGGTGCGGGTCCTCGGGCGGGACGGCTGGCATCCGGTGGTGACCGCCGACGAGAGCGTGCTGCCCGCACCCCGCCCGCAAGGCGTGGCCGTACCGGGGGCGGCCTCCCGGTGACGGCCTGGGCACCCGCCCGGGGCGGCAGCGCGGCCGGGGCGGCGGCGCGGGTGCCCGCTGCCGTGGTCCTCGTCCGCGTCCTCGCCGGCGCGGTCACCCTGCTCGCCCTCGGCGACACCGTCTGGCACGGGCTCGCCGACCGCGGGGTCGCCCTCGCCTTCGGGCTCCTCGTCGCCGTGGGGGAGCTGGCGCGCTGGGGCGGCGGCGAGGACCGGGAGTCCGCGCCGCTGGGGGCCGCGGGGGCCCTCGCGTACGCGCTGCTCGGCGAGGCGGCCGGCCGGCCCACGCACCACGGCGTGCTCCAGGTCGTCACGGTCGCCGTCGCGGGCGCGCTCGTCGGGTGCGTCCCGCACGTGGCCCGCGGCAAGGGGCCCTCGTTCGACCACATGGCGCGCCGGGTGCTCACCGTCGCCTTCGCCGCCGTCTGCTTCCAACCGCTCTACAACCAGGGAAAATTGGAGGAGTGGTTCGGCGACGGGGCGTCCTACGCGCTGCTCGTCGCCGGGCTGCTCGTGCTCACGGCGCTGTGCGACGCCGTGCTGGCCGCCGCCCTGGCCCACGCGCGCACCCGCTGGCCGTTCGGGCCGCTGCTGCGCGACGAACTGCGGGCGATGCTCGGCATCGGGTCGGCCGTCTGCGCCACGGGGGCCGTCATGGCGCTCGCGGTCGCCGTCGCCGGGGTGTGGGCGCTGCCCGTCATCAGTCTGCCGCTGCTCCTCACCCAGCTGGCCTTCCGGCGCTACTCCGCGGTGAAGGCCACCTACCGCCAGACCATCGCCTCGCTGGCCCGCGCCACCGAGATCGCCGGTTACACGCCGCACGGGCACGCCCACCGGGTGGCCGCGCTGAGCCGGTCGATAGGCCGTGACCTGGGGCTCTCCGGGCCCGATCTGACCGTTCTGGAGTACGCGGCCCTGATGCACGACATCGGGCAGCTGTCGCTGCTCGACCCGGTCGCCCAGGGCGCCACGGCCGGGCTGCCCGCCGCCCAGCAGCGCCGTATCGCCCTGCTCGGCGGCGCCGTCGTCCGGCAGACCGGAGTGGACGCCCAGGTCGCCGTGGTGGTCGAGCGGCAGGCCGATCCCTACCGGGAACAGCCGCTCACCGCGCGGATTGTGCGGACAGCGAACGCGTACGACGAAATGGCCAGGGAAGAGGGCCCCCAGGGCCCGCTCACGGCCCTGGAACGGCTGCGTCTGGCCACGGGCCGGGACTATCAGCCCGAGGTCGTCGAGGCGCTGGCCAGAGTGGTCGCGCACCCCGGTCTGAGCCTAGGGTCGGCTGGGTAACCCATGGGTAATGAGCGGGCGTCCGACCGTACGTGGTTGGATGCGAAGGAGCCCACAAAAGAGGAGTGTCCAGGGGGCACAGGCCTCGAGTATCGGCAGGCGGGAATCGTGAGGATCTTCGGCAAGGGACGACACCGGCCCTCCGCCTCGTGGCGGCAGGCCACGGACCGCGCGTTCACGCTGATCGGGGACGGCCGGTACGAGGACGCGGGCGCCCTGCTCACCCGCGCCGCGGACCTGGAGCCCTGGCTGTCGGAGTCCTGGTTCAACCTCGCCCTGCTGCACAAGTTCCGGCACGACTGGGAGCAGGCGCGCGCCGCGGGCCTGCGGGCCGTCGCGCTCCTCGACCGGGAGACCGGCGCCCCGGACTGGTGGAACGTGGGGATCGCCGCTACCGCCCTGCAGGACTGGCCGCTGGCCCGGCGGGCCTGGCAGGCGTACGGGCTGAAGGTGCCCGGTGGCGCGACCGCCGCGGGCGAACCGACCGGCATGGACCTGGGCAGCGCCGCCGTGCGGCTGTCGCCCGAGGGCGAGGCCGAGGTGGTGTGGGGGCGGCGGCTCGACCCCGCCCGCATCGAGGTGCTGTCCATTCCGCTGCCCTCGTCCGGGCGGCGCTGGGGCGAGGTCGTGCTGCACGACGGGGTGCCCCACGGGGAGCGGACCACCGCGACCGGGCACTCGTACCCGGTGTTCGACGAGATCGAGCTGTGGGCGCCCTCGCCGGTGCCGACCTGGGTGGTGCTCCTGGAGGCCGCCACCGAGTCCGACCGGGACGCCCTGGAGCGGCTCGCGGCCGATGCCGGGTTCGCCGCCGAGGACTGGTCGTCGTCGGTGCGGCTGCTGTGCCGGATGTGCTCGGAGTCGCGGATGCCGTCCGACGAGGGCGACGGTGAGCACCTCGATCCGCACGACCACAGCGAGCCGGGGCATCCCGGGCCGCTGGGGCACCGGACCGACGGGCAGCTGTGGGTGCCGGAGCGGGAGTGCGGGGTGGCGGCGCCGGCTTCTCTGGTGCGGGGACTGCTGGACGGCTGGGTCGCGGACTCGCCGGACTCGCGGGACTGGCGGGATCTTGAAGAGGTCTGTTAGCCGCCGCGGCCGGGTGCGGGGTTCTGCGTCGCCCGCGCCGTTCCCCGCGCCCCTGACGGGCCGGTCCTGAGCTCCCCGTACTCTGGTAAAGACATCCCCCGTTCCCTAGGAAGGCTTACGTCCGTCATGGCGCAGCAGGACACCGATCAGCAGCACGTTGCGGGCGCGGGCGTGCTCCCCGTGGACGACGAGGGCTTCGTCATCGACACCGAGGACTGCGAGGCGCGGGAGGCGGCGTACCGGGAGCGCGGGACGTCGCGGCCGATCACCGTCGTCGGGAACCCCGTCCTGCACAAGGAGTGCAAGGACGTGACGGAGTTCGACGACGAGCTGGCCGCGCTGGTCGACGACATGTTCGCCAGCCAGCGCACCGCCGAGGGCGTGGGCCTCGCCGCCAACCAGATCGGTGTCGACCGCAAGGTCTTCGTCTACGACTGCCCGGACGACGAGGGCGTGCGTCACACCGGCGTCGTCGTCAACCCGGTCCTGCGGGAGCTGCCCGCCGACCAGCGCCGGCTCGACGACTCCAACGAGGGCTGCCTGTCCGTGCCGACGGCGTACGCCGAACTCGCCCGTCCCGACTACGCGGTGGTCACCGGGCAGGACGAGAAGGGCAACCCGATCACGGTGCGCGGCACCGGGTACTTCGCGCGCTGCCTGCAGCACGAGACGGACCACCTGTACGGGTACCTGTACATCGACCGCCTGTCGAAGCGGGAGCGGAAGAACGCCCTGAAGCAGATGGACGAGGGCACGCCCCGCTACCCCGTGGTCCCCAACGACTGAGCCCAGCGGGGCAGTTGCGCGCCGAGCGGCGCCTGGTACGGATGTTTCCGGCCAGGCGCCGCTCTTGTGCATGCCCGCACCCTTGCTTGTACGGCCGCGTGTGCGAACAGGACCGGCCGCATGTGACCCATATTCGGTCATGTAAGGGGACGATTCCGGCGGTGGGGGGTAGTGAGGGGAGCAAATCCGTTCCCAGAACGGTCAGTTGTAGTGCTGAATAGAAAGCGCGGGGATACGCAACGGCGCGCGCCCGGCACTGCGGGAGGGGCGTACGCCATCAGGCAGCAGAGAGGGGTTTGTTCGTGCCTGCTTATCCACAGACAGCGGTCCCACCGGCGCTGGCGCTTCCGGTGATCGAGGACGCGTTTCCTCGCAATCTGCACCCGTATTGGCCGAAGCTCCAGGAGAAGACCCGCTCCTGGCTGCTCGAAAAGCGCCTCATGCCTGCCGACAAGGTGGAGAAATATGCCGATGGTCTGTGCTACACGGACTTGATGGCGGGCTATTACATGGGTGCCCCCAACGAGGTGCTGGCCGCGATTTGCGACTACAGCGCGTGGTTCTTCGTCTGGGACGACCGGCACGACCGTGACGTGATCCACGGGCGGACGACGAGCTGGCGGCGGCTCGCCGTCCAGTTGCACGCGGCCACGGAGGCACCACAGCTTCACCTGCGTCACAAGGATCCGCTGGTCGCGGCCTTCGCGGAGAGCGTCGACCGGCTCTACGGCTCGCTGAGCCGGACGTGGAGCGCCCGGTTCGCCCGCCACTTCCACGTGGTGATCGACGCGTACGACCAGGAGTTCCACAACCGGATGACGGGCACCGTTCCGTCCGTCGACGAGTACATTTCCCTGCGCAGGAATACGTTCGCGCACTGGATATGGCTCGACCTGCTGGAGCCGACCGCACAGTACGAACTCCCCGCGTGGGTGCGGAAGAATGCTGCTTTCACCCGTGCGGCACTCGCCTGCCAGGATTTCGCCGCCTGGTACAACGACCTGTGCTCATTGCCCAAGGAGCTCGCGGGCGACGAATTGCACAACCTCGGGATAAGCCTCATCAAGCACGAAGGGCTTTCCCTCCAGGAAGCAATCGTGGAAGTACGCCGAAGGGTTCAGGGAACCATCGAGGAATTCCTTGCCGCGGAGGTGGAGGTGGAGCAGCTCGCGGTCGCCACGGAAAATATCGGACCGCACGGCAGGGAACTCGCGACGGCCATCAGGTCGTGCGTGGGAAATATGCGGAACTGGTTCAGTTCCGTGTACTGGTTCCATCACGAATCCGGCCGCTACGCGGTCGACAGCTGGGACGACCGGTCCACGCCGCCCTACGTCACCGACGACGAGCCGACCGAACAGACCAACCAGGTAGGTGAGTGCGCATGACGGTCGAATCGACCCTGGCAGCGGCACCCGGTACGGACCCGGGGCAGCCGCCGCCCGCCCCCGGCGGCGCGCCGCTGATGGGCCACGCCTGGAACCTGCTGCGCGACCCGCTCGGCTTCCTGACCCGGCTGCGCGACGGCGGCGACGTCGTGCGGCTGAAGCTCGGCCCGAAGACGGCCTACGCGGTGTGCGACCCGGAGCTGGTCGCCACGCTGCTCAAGAGCCCGGACTTCCTGGTCGGGGGGCCGCTGTGGGAGACGATGGGCGTCCTGCTCGGCAAGGGCGTGGCGACCAGCAACGGGCCGCTGCACCGACGCCAGCGCCGGGCGATCCAGCCCGCGTTCCGGATGGACAAGATCCATGAGCACGCGACCGTGATGGAGGAGGAGGCGCGGGCGATGGCCGCGCGGTGGAGCGACGGGCAGACCGTCGACATCGCGGCCGAGGTGTTCCGCACGGCGACCCGGATCGTGGCCCGTTCCGTGCTCCAGGTCGAGTCCATCGACGAGCGGGCCGACCGGCTGAGCGCGGCGCTGCACACCGTCTTCGAGGGCCTGTACCGGAGGATGATCCTTTCCTTCGGCCCGCTGTACCGACTGCCACTTCCGGCCAATCGGCGATTCGAGAGCGCGCTGGCCGATTTGCATCGGCTGGTCGACGAGATCATCGCCGAGCGAAGGGCTTCGGGAAGCAATCCGGGCGATCTGCTCGCCGCATTGCTCGAGGACCGCGACGAGAATGGTGAAACCGTCAACGAACAGGAGGTGCACGACCAAGTCGTGTCCCTCGTCGTGGCCGGTGCCGAGAATGTCGCGAAGACCCTGACGTGGGTGTTCCAGCTTCTCGCCGAACACCCCGAGCAGGAAAAGCGGTTGCACGACGAGGTCAAATCCGTGACCGGTGGCAGGCCGGTCGCTTTCGGCGACCTCAAGGAACTCGCATATATGCGGAATCTGATCACCGAGTCCATGCGGATACGGCCCGCTGTCTGGATATTGACGCGGCTCGCCGCCGTCGACACGACACTCGGCGGGTATCGCATTCCGGCCGGTTCCGACATCGTCTACAGTCCGCTGGCCATGCAGCGCGACCCGCGCGCGTTCGCCGACCATCTGGCGTTCGACCCGGACCGCTGGCTGCCCGAACGCGCCGCGGACGTCACGCCGGCGGCGCACGCGCCGTTCAGCGTCGGCAACCGCAAGTGCCCCGGTGATCACTTCAGCATGGCCGAACTGTCCCTGGTCCTGGGCGCGGTGGTGTCCAAGTGGAGACTGGTTCCGACCGACAGGACGGACAGCACCGCCCGGATCGGCATCACGCTGCAGCCGCGCAGCGCGCTGCTGCGGGTCGAGGCGCGGGCCGCCTCGACGCCGTAGGGGCGCCGGGGCGCCGGTGAGGAGTCAGGCGCCGACGTCACCGGTGCCTCACGCGGACCGACGGCCCTCGGACAGGTGGCTGACCGACCGCACCCGGAACGTCCTCCGGAAGGCGTTGGGCGTCGTGCCCAGCGCCTTCATGAACTGGTGGCGCATCGCCGCCGCGTTGCCGAACCCGGCGCGGAAGGCGATCGCGTCCACCGTCTCGTCCGTGCTCTCCAGCAACTGCTGGGCGAACAGCACCCGTTGGCGCAGCAGCCAGCGGTACGGCGTCGTGCCCGTCTCCTGCTGGAAGCGGCGCGCGAAGGTGCGCGGTGACATGTGCGCCCGCGCCGCCAGCTCCTCGACGGTCACCGGCGCGTCCAGATGCCGCTCCATCCATGCCAGGACCTCGCCGACGGTGTCGCAGCGCGTCGCGGGCAACGGCCGCTCCACGTACTGGGCCTGGCCCCCGTCGCGGTGCGGCGGCACGACCATGCGGCGCGCTATCGCGTTGGCCACCTCGGAGCCGTGCTCGGTGCGCACGATGTGCAGGCAGGCATCGATGCCCGCGGCCGTCCCGGCGGAGGTGATGACCGGGCCCTCGTCGACGTACAGGACATCGGGGTCGACCCGGGTGCGCGGATACATGACGGAGAGCTCGCGCGCGTACCGCCAGTGGACCGCGCAGCGGCGGCCGTCAAGGAGTCCGGCCTCGCCGAGCACGAAGACCCCCGCGCAGAGGCTGAGCACGCGCGCGCCCCGGTCGACCGCCCGCCGCAGCGCGTCGAGCAGCTCGGGCGGGTACTGGTCGAACCGCCGCCCCGCCGAGGGGATCGCGATGAGGTCGGCCTCCTCCAGGCGCTCCAGGCCGTGCGGGGTCGAGACCGTCATACCGGGCACGTGCGTGGTGAGCGAGGGACCCTCCACGGAGGCGACCGCGAAGTCGTACACCGGAAGCCCGGCGTCGCTGCGGTCGAGGCCGAACACCTCGCAGACGACGCCGAGTTCGAAGGGATGCACACCGTCGAGCAGCACTGCGGCCACGTTCTTCAGCATGCCCGCCAGTGTGCCGCAGAGTTGGCAGTAAATCGAGGGTCAGTGACAGTCCTGCCACTGCCGGGCGGGGTCCGGCGGCGGGAGAGTGGAGGACATGAACACAGCGATGAACTACCTCACCGTCCTCTTCGTCTTCCTCCTCCTCGCCGCCCCGTCCCTGTACGGGATCGCCCACGACCGCCGCATCGACCGGCAGCTCCGGCAGGCGCGACGGGACGCCGAACAGGCCTCCCGCCGCGCCGAGTTCACCCGGGCCGCCTAGAACTCCTCGTCGAAACCGACCGAGCCCTCGACCGCGACCTGGTACGCCGAGGGCCGCCGCTCGAAGAAGTTGGTCAGCTCCTGGACACCCTGCAGCTCCATGAAGGAGAAGGGGTTCTCGGAGCCGTAGACGGGCGCGAAGCCGAGGCGCTGCAGGCGCTGGTCGGCGACGCACTCCAGGTACTGCCGCATCGACTCGGTGTTCATGCCCGGCAGCCCGTCCCCGCACAGATCGCGCCCGAACTGCAGCTCGGCGTCGACCGCCTCCCGCAGCATGTCGGTGACCTGCTGCTCCAGCGCGTCGTCGAACAGGTCCGGCTCCTCCTTGCGGACCGTGTCGACCACGTCGAAGGCGAAGCTCATGTGCATCGTCTCGTCGCGGAACACCCAGTTGGTGCCGGTCGCCAGGCCGTGCAGCAGGCCGCGCGAGCGGAACCAGTAGACGTAGGCGAAGGCGCCGTAGAAGAAGAGCCCCTCGATGCACGCCGCGAAGCAGATCAGGTTGAGGAGGAAGCGGCGCCGGTCCGCCTTGGTCTCCAGGCGGTCCAGCTTCTCGACCGAGTCCATCCACTTGAAGCAGAACTCGGCCTTCTCGCGGATGGACGGGATGTTCTCCACCGCCGCGAACGCCGCCGCCCGGTCGTCCGGATCGGGCAGATAGGTGTCGAGCAGCGTCAGATAGAACTGGACGTGCACGGCCTCCTCGAACAGCTGACGGCTCAGGTACAGCCGCGCCTCGGGGGAGTTGATGTGCTTGTAGAGCGTCAGGACCAGGTTGTTCGCCACGATCGAGTCGCCCGTCGCGAAGAACGCGACCAGCCGGCCGATCATGTGCTGCTCACCCGGGCTGAGCTTCGCGAGGTCGGCGACGTCCGAGTGGAGGTCGACCTCCTCGACGGTCCAGGTGTTCTTGATGGCGTCCCGGTAGCGCTCGTAGAAGTCCGGGTAGCGCATGGGACGCAGGGTCAGTTCGAAGCCCGGGTCGAGCAGGTTCTTCTCGGCAGTGGTGTCGGACATTACTGGCAGGCCTCGCAGGACTCGGGGTTTTCCAGGGAGCAGGCGACCGCGTCCGCCTCGACGACGGGCGTGGCGGTCTGCGCGGGGACGCTGGAGCGGCCCGCCGCGCGGGCGATGCGCGTCGCGGGGCGCGAGCGCAGGTAGTACGTCGTCTTCAGGCCCGACTTCCAGGCGTACGCGTACATGGAGGAGAGCTTGCCGATGGTCGGCGTCTCCATGAACAGGTTCAGGGACTGGGCCTGGTCGAGGTACGGGGTGCGCGCCGCCGCCATGTCGATGAGGCCGCGCTGCGGGATCTCCCACGCCGTGCGGTACAGCGCCCGCACCTCCTCGGGCACCCACGTGAAGCCCTGCACCGAGCCGTTGGACTCGCGCAGCGCCTCGCGGGTCTGCGCGTCCCACACGCCGAGCCGCTTCAGCTCGTCCACCAGGTACGAGTTGACCTGGAGGAACTCGCCGGACAGCGTCTCGCGCTTGAACAGGTTGGAGACCTGCGGCTCGATGCACTCGTAGACACCCGCGATGGACGCGATGGTGGCCGTCGGGGCGATCGCGAGCAGCAGCGAGTTGCGCATGCCGACCGCGGCGATACGTTCCCGCAGCGCGGCCCAGCGCTCCGGCCAGGTGAACTCGACGCCGTAGTGGTCGGGGTGCAGGACACCGCGCGCGGTCCGGGTCTTCTGCCAGGCGGGCAGCGGCCCGTTGCGCTCGGCGAGGTCGGCGGACGCCTCGTACGCGGCGAGCATGATGCGCTCGGCGATCCGCGTGGACAGCGCCCTGGCCTCGGGCGAGTCGAAGGGCAGCTTCAGCTTGAAGAAGACGTCCTGCAGGCCCATCGCGCCCAGACCCACCGGACGCCAGCGGGAGTTGGAGCGGCCCGCCTGCTCGGTCGGGTAGAAGTTGATGTCGACGACCCGGTCGAGGAACGTGACGGCCGTGCGGACGGTCTCGTCGAGCCGCTCCCAGTCGATGTCCCCGGTCGCCGTGTCCACGAAGGAACCCAGGTTCACGGAGCCGAGGTTGCAGACGGCCGTCTCCCCGTCGTCCGTCACCTCCAGGATCTCGGTGCACAGGTTCGAGGAGTGGACCGTGTGGCCGGGCTCCGCGGTCTGGTTGGCGGTCCGGTTGGCGGCGTCCTTGAAGGTCAGCCAGCCGTTGCCGGTCTGCGCGAGCGTGCGCATCATGCGGCCGTACAGGTCCCGTGCGGGGATGGTCTTCTGGGCCTTCCCCTCGGCCTCGGCCTTCCGGTACGCGGCGTCGAACTCCGCGCCCCACAGGTCGACCAGCTCGGGCACGTCGGCCGGCGAGAACAGCGACCAGGTGCCGCCCTCGTTGACCCGGCGCATGAACTCGTCGGGGATCCAGTGCGCGAGGTTCAGGTTGTGGGTGCGGCGCGCGTCCTCACCGGTGTTGTCGCGCAGCTCCAGGAACTCCTCGATGTCGGAGTGCCACGTCTCCAGGTAGACGGCGGCGGCGCCCTTGCGGCGCCCGCCCTGGTTCACGGCGGCGACCGACGCGTCCAGCGTCTTCAGGAACGGCACGATGCCGTTGGAGTGCCCGTTCGTGCCGCGGATCAGCGAACCCCGGCTGCGGATGCGGGAGTACGAGAGGCCGATGCCGCCCGCGTGCTTCGACAGCCGGGCCACCTGGTGGTAGCGGTCGTAGATCGAGTCCAGCTCGTCCAGCGGGGAGTCCAGCAGGTAACAGCTCGACATCTGCGGGTGCCGGGTGCCGGAGTTGAAGAGGGTGGGGGAGGAGGGCAGGTAGTCGAGGCGGCTCATCAGGCCGTACAGCGCGGCGACCTCGTCGACGGCGCGGGCGCTGTCGTCCTCGGCGAGACCGGCGGCGACGCGGAGCATGAAGTGCTGCGGGGTCTCGACGACCTGGCGGGTGATCGGGTGGCGCAGCAGGTAGCGGCTGTGCAGGGTGCGCAGGCCGAAGTAGCCGAAGCGGTCGTCCCCGGCCGGGTCGATCAGCGCGTTCAGCCGGGCGGCGTGGATCCGCACGAACTCGGCGGTGCGGTCGGCGACGAGCCCCTCGCGGTGGCCGACCGCGACCGACTCGGTGAACGAGGTCACGCCCTGCGAGGCGGCCTCGGCGGCGATGGAGAGCGTCAGGAGCCGGGCGGCCAGCCGGGAGTAGACGGGGTCCTCGGAGATGAGCCCGGCCGCTGCCTCGGTGGCGAGTCCGCGCAGCTCGGCCTCGTCGGCGCGGGCACTGCGGCCGCGCAGCGCGGCGGCTGCGACCCGGCCGGGGTCGGCGTCGGGGAGGTCGGCGGTCAGCTCGGTCAGGGTGCGCAGCAGCGCGGTCCCCGGAGCGTCGTCCGGTGCGGCTGAGACCGGTTCGGCGGGCGGCGCGATGGTCACGTGGAGGCTCTCCCTCGCTCGGCTCGGGGCCTGCGGGGAGGGAGTGGCTCGGGCGCACGGAGGCGCCGTCGTCACCGGCCCATTCCGCGAGGCCCGGACGTCGTCGACGCCCGGGCCGGACGGCTCGGGCGTGCTGTCGACAGGTCATCGGACTCACGCGGGCGCTTATGTGCGCTTACGTTCACCGTTGCGGGACAGTTCCGGATTTGCACCGGATTCCCCTGCGGCGACAGCGAGAGTGAGCATACATCTTGTGTCAGGCTTTCGCGGCAGGCCCACATCTTGTGTCGGATAGGGTGACGGCGATCTACGGGCGGGCGATCTTGGGGAGGGCTCGATGCGCGCGTGGCAGGGGACGGCCGTGGTGCCGCTGGTGACGGTGCTTCTGGCGGGGTGCGGCGGGGGAGCGGCGGACCGGGCCGCGGCCGGGCCGTCGTCGTCCGCCCCTTCGAAGACGTCCGCGAGTCCGAAGACGTCCGCGAGCCCGACGGCGCCGAGCCCCGAGGTGGTCCGGCCCACCGGCCCCGCGACCGCCCCGGGCCGGGACGCCGTCGCCGCGCCCCGGCAGGTCTTCACCGCCGAGCAGTTGAAGAAGGCGCTGCTGCCCGACGCCGCGTTCGGTACGGGGCTGGAGCGCGGGGAGACCCAGGCGGGCCCGTACGAGAGCACCCACGACCAGCGCAGCGGCCGCTGGTCGTACTGCCTGGACGCGGCCGGCGAGAAGGACCCGGCCTGGCTGGGCCCGGCGGCGTACCGGGGCGCCATGGCGCTGGCCCGCACCCAGTGGGTGGACCGTGCGACCCGGCCGCCGGAGGGGCACCTCGTGGCGACGCAGATGATCGTGTCGCTGCCCGTCGCCGAGGCCCGCGACCATCAGCGCGTCGAGCAGGACATCCTGCGGCACTGCCGGGAGTTCGCCTCCGACATGGAGGCGGGCTCGGCGACCGAGCGGTACGGGACCGTGCCGCTCAAGGGCCTGGGCGACGAGGCGTTCCTGGAGGTCCAGGACGTGATGTACGAGGGCGGGACGACCACCCGGTACCGCGCCCATGTGCGGGTCGGCGGAGTGCTCGTGCTCCTCCTCGGCGAGGAGGGCGCGGGCCGCGACGAGACCGTCCGCTGGGCCGCCCACCTCGCGCGCGAGGTGGGCGGGACGCTGTACGGCGCCGGCGCGTGAGCACCGGCCCCGGCGCCGGTGCTACCCGGCCGCGGGCCGCTTCAGGAGCGTGTTCACGAAGTCCTCGGTGAAGTTGCGCGGGCCCGTGCCCAGGGCGACCCGGCCGCGGTGCTCGGTGCGGGCGGCCACCAGGGGCGACTCCGAGTAGTACGCGCGCGGGTAGTCGGAGTCGTAGGGGACGAACACTGTCTTGCCGCGGGTGAGTTCGCTCGCGCACTCCACGACGACCGTGCCCTCGGCGGCGGTCACGAACGACTCGTCGGCGCACACCCCGACGGCCAGCGGGTCGTGCAGGGGGCTGCCCCCGGTCTCCTCGTACGCGCCGAGGTAGAAGCGCATCAGGCGCGCGGTCAGCTCCATGCCCTCGCCCGCCTCCTCCAGAGTCTTGAGCTCGTCGGGCCCGAACCGCCAGCCGTGCGTCGCGTCGAGCCCGACCATCGTGTACGGGATGCCCGACGACACGACCAGGTCCGCCGCGTCCGGGTCCGTCCACGCGTTGAACTCGGCGACCGGCGTGATGTTCCCGGGCACCTCGGCCGCCCCGCCCATGAAGACCAGCCGCTTCACGCGCCGGGCGAAGTCCGGGTCCTCGCTCAGGGCGAGCGCCACATTGGTGAGCGGGCCCGTCGCGCACACCGTCAGCTCCCCCTCGTACGCGCGCGAGAGCCTCAGCAGGGCCTGCGCGGAGGACTCGGGGTGCTCCGGCGCGGTCGAGTCCGGCAGCTGCTCCGTACCGAGTCCCGCGGAGCCGTGGAACTCGCCGGCGGCCGCGTACGGCAGGCGGGTCAGCGGGCGGCCGGCGCCCCGGTGCACCGTCACGTCGCCGTCGATGCCGAACGCCCGGGCGAGGGCCCGGCCGTTGCGGAAGGTCTGCCCGGCGGGCACGTTGCCGCCGACGGTCGTGTAGGCCTTGAGGTCCCACAGCCCCGTGCCGAGCAGGTACTGCAGTGCGACGGCGTCGTCGATTCCGGGATCGCTGTCGAGCACGATGGGGGCGGCCATGGTTCCTCCGGGGCAGATGGTGCGTTGTATCGATCACCGTAATGCGACGGGCCCCTCCGTGAAGGAGGGGCCCGTCGTCGGCGGGGGAGGCGATTCCTAGTGGCCGGAGGCCCCGACGGTGGGCAGGTCGACCTGCACGCCCTTGTCGCCGGCGTCCGCGGTGTAGTCCTCGGGGGACGTCTCGTCGACGCCCTCCGGGGCCTTCACGGCCTTCAGGACGAAGGTGAGGACCACGGTCACGATCACGTTCAGCACGAACGCGGTCAGACCGATGTAGCCGATCTCCCCGATGCCCGGGATCTCCTTCGAGGAGCCGCCGAAGTGCTTCTGCGTCGGCGAGGCCACCCCGTACGCGGCGAGGGTGCCGTAGACCATGCCGACCGCCCAGCCGGCGAGCAGCGCCCACCGGTGGAACCAGCGGGTGAACAGGCCGCCCACCAGCGCGGGCATGGTCTGCAGGATCCAGATGCCGCCGAGGAGCTGGAAGTTGATGGCGACGGTCTTGTCCATGGTCAGGACGAAGGCCAGCGCGCCGACCTTCACCAGCAGCGACACCAGCTTGGAGACCTTGGTCTCCTGCTGGGGCGTCGCGTCCGGCTTGAGGAAGTCCTTGTAGATGTTGCGGGTGAAGAGGTTCGCGGCGGCGATGGACATGATGGCCGCCGGGACCAGCGCGCCGATGCCGATGGCGGCGAAGGCCACACCCGCGAACCAGTCCGGGAACATGTCCTCGAACAGCTGCGGAATCGCCAACTGCCCGTTCTGCACCTTGATCCCGGCCGCGATCGCCATGAACCCGAGCAACGCGAGCAGGCCCAGCATGAGCGAGTACAGCGGCAGGATCGTGGTGTTGCGCCGGATGACCTCGCGGCTCTTGGACGACAGGGTCGCCGTGATCGAGTGCGGGTACATGAACAGCGCGAGGGCCGAGCCGAGCGCGAGCGTCGCGTACGTCCAGGTGCCCTGCGAGCCGGGCGCGAGCGCCCCGACGGGCTTCTCGGTCGCGGGGTTGATCGCCTCGAACTTCTTGCCCGCGGCGGCGAAGATGTCGTCGAACCCGCCCAGCTTGATCGGGATGTAGATGATGGCGACCGCGATCACGATGTAGATCAGCGTGTCCTTGACGAACGCGATCAGCGCGGGGGCCCGCAGACCCGACGAGTACGTGTACGCGGCCAGCACGCCGAAGGCGATGAGCAGCGGCAGGTCCTTGATGAACCAGTTGGTGTTCTCGCCGCCGCCGACGCCCATCACGTCCAGGACGGCCTGGATGCCGACCAGTTGGAGCGCGATGTACGGCATGGTGGCGAGGATGCCGGTGATCGCGACGGCCAGCGAGAGGCCCTTGGAACCGAACCGGCCGCGCACGAAGTCCGACGTGGTCACGTACCCGTGCTTGTGCGAGACCGACCACAGGCGGGGCAGGAAAGTGAAGATCAGGGGGTAGACGAGGATCGTGTACGGCACCGCGAAGAAGCCGGACGCGCCCGCCGCGTAGATCGCCGCGGGGACGGCCACGAAGGTGTACGCCGTGTAGAGGTCGCCGCCCAGCAGGAACCAGGTGATCCAGGTGCCGAACGACCGGCCGCCCAGGCCCCATTCGTCGAGCGAGTCGTTCTCGGACCGGCGCCAGCGCGCGGCCAGGAAGCCCATGACCGTGACGGCCAGGAAGAAGATGATGAAGACGGTGAGCGCGACACCGTTGACGCCGTCGTTCATCCCTGGCTCCCGGTGGCCTTGCGGGCGCGCTGGTCACGCTGCCACAGCTTGTACGCGGTCATCGTGAGCGCCGTCGAGATGAGCACCCAGAGCATCTGGTACCAGTAGAAGAACGGGATGCCGATGAAGGTCGGGTCGATCTTGGCGTAGGAGCTGACCCAGAGCATCGCCACGAACGGCGCGGCCAGGCACAGCGCGATGACTACGCGCACCGGTGTCACCACCGGTCTCCTCACTTCAGGCGCATCGGACATGTCGCGGCTCCGTCCCCTCGCTGGTCGCACTTATCTCGTGCTTAACGTGCGGGAAATCTAGGCGAGAGTCTTGATCTATGGAACCCCTGTCCGGATAACGGACGAGCTCTTTACCCTCAACAGCAGCGGAACCCGCGCCCCGGGTCCTTTTCCTGGCGGTCCGTCCGCATGCGCTCGAACTCGCGCCGCGAGGCCACGGAGGCACCCGGGTGCGCGGAGCGCGCGTGCGCGACATAGCGCTCGTACGCCGATTCGTCCGTCAACTCACGTACGTACCAGCGCACATGTCTAACCACCCGAAGCAGCACCGATGCCGGCATCGCGCGCCTCCTTCATCTCCGCCTTCTCCTGCCGGCTGGGGACGAGCCCGGCCGGTGCGATCAGCGTGGACTCGACGTACGGTGCCTCGCTGAGTTTCGACGATTCCGGATCCCGTACGTGCCTCAGGCACACCCGTGCCGCGTCCACGATCACCACGACGACGAGCACGGCGAGCGCGGCCGAAAGGACGCCGTCCACCGTGGAGTTGGTGACGACGGTGTGCATGTCGTCCATGGTCCGGGCGGGCGGCAGGACCTTCCCCGCGTCGATGGCGTCCTGGTAGTCCGAGCGCTGCTGGAAGAACCCGACGCGCGGATCGCCGGAGAAGACCTTCTGCCAGCTCGCGGTCAGGGTGACGGTGGCGTCCCAGGCGAGCGGGATCCCGGTGATCCAGGCCCACTTGAGCCGCCCGGACTTCACCAGCAGCGTGGTGCAGACGGTCAGCGCCACCGCGGCGAGCAGCTGGTTGGCGATGCCGAAGATCGGGAAGAGCTGGTTGATCCCGCCGAGCGGTTCGTGCACGCCGACCCAGAGGAAGTAGCCCCACAGGGCGACCACGAGGGCGCTGGTGAGCAGCAGGCCGGGCTTCCAGCTCACGTTCTTGAACGGCCTGTACACGTTGCCGAGCATGTCCTGGAGCATGAAGCGGCCCACGCGTGTCCCGGCGTCGAGCGCGGTCAGGATGAACAGCGCCTCGAACATGATCGCGAAGTGGTACCAGAAGGCGCGCAGTCCGTCCCCGGTCACCTTCGAGAAGATCTCTGAGACGCCGACGGCGAGGGTCGGCGCACCGCCCGTACGGGACAGCAGGCTCGACTCCTCGACCTGCTGGGCCGCCCGCGCCAGCTCCGCAGGTGAGATCGAGTAGCCCAGGTTCGCCACGGCCTGCGACGCGGACTGCACGGTGTCGCCGATGACGCCGGCCGGGGCGTTCATGGCGAAGTAGAGCCCCGGGTCGATGATCGAGGCCGCGACGAGCGCCATCACGGCCACGGACGACTCCATCAGCATGGAGCCGTAGCCGATCATCCGGACCTGCGTCTCCTTCTGGATCATCTTCGGCGTCGTGCCGGACGCGATGAGCGCGTGGAACCCGGAGAGCGCGCCGCACGCGATGGTGATGAAGACGAACGGGAACAGCGACCCCGCGAACACCGGCCCGTCCCCGCGCGAGGCGAAGCCGGTGACGGAGTCCATCTTCAGTGTCGGCAGCGTGACGACGACCCCGACGGCCAGCAGCGCGATCGTGCCCAGCTTCATGAAGGTCGACAGGTAGTCGCGCGGCGCGAGCAGCATCCACACCGGCAGCACCGAGGCGACGAAGCCGTACGCCACCAGCCAGATCACCAGCGTCGACGGCGCGAGCGTGAAGGTGTCCGCGAAGGACGACTCGGCGACCCAGCGCCCCGCGACGAGCGCGAACAGCAGCAACGCGACGCCGATCAGGGAGACTTCGCTCACCCGCCCGGGCCGCAGCACCCGCAGGTAGAACCCCATGAACAGCGCGATCGGGATCGTCATCGCGATGGAGAAGGTGCCCCAGGGGGACGCGGCCAGCGCGTTCACGATCACCAGCGCGAGCACCCCGAGCAGGATGATCATGATGGCGAACGCGGCGAGCAGCGCGGCGGCCCCGCCGAACGGGCCGATCTCCTCGCGCGCCATCTGCCCCAGCGAACGCCCGTCGCGCCGGGTGGAGAAGAACAGCACGACCATGTCCTGGACCGCGCCCGCGAAGATGACGCCGACGATGATCCAGATCGTCCCCGGCAGATACCCCATCTGCGCGGCGAGCACGGGTCCGACGAGCGGTCCGGCCCCGGCGATGGCGGCGAAGTGGTGGCCGAGCAGCACGCGCCGGTCGGTCGGGTGGAAGTCGATGCCGTTGTTCAGCCGCTCCGCGGGCGTGGCCCGGCGAGCGTCCACCCGCAGCACCTTGTGCGCGATGAACTTCGCGTAGAAGCGGTAGCCGATGGCGTACGAGCCGAGGGCGGCGGCCACCATCCACGCGGCGGAGATCTCCTCGCCGCGGGAGAGGGCGAGCACGGACCAGCCGGCCGCGCCGACGAGCGCGACAAGGGTCCACAGGGCGATGGTGCGCGGAGAGCGGCGAGATCCGGTACGCACGTGTGCGTCCTCCCGTCCATGCGACGACGGGAGGACCGTAGGGCAGAAAGGTGAGCCGCGCTACACCGCGTGCGGAGCCGTTCAGTCCATGGGCCGCTTGAGGCGCGCCACGAACTTGTAGCGGTCGCCCCGGTACACCGAGCGCACCCACTCCACCGGCTGGCCCGAGCCGTCGATGGAGTGGCGGGAGAGCATCAGCATCGGCAGGCCCACGTCGGTGCCGAGCAGGCCGGCCTCGCGCGGTGTGGCCAGCGATGTCTCGATGGTCTCCTCGGCCTCGGCGAGGTGGACGTCGTAGACCTCGGCCAGCGCCGTGTAGAGGGACGTGTACTTGACGAGCGACCTGCGCAGCGCCGGGAAGCGCTTGGCCGAGAGGTGCGTCGTCTCGATGGCCATCGGCTCGCCGCTGGCCAGCCGCAGCCGCTCGATGCGCAACACGCGTCCACCTGCGGAGATGTCGAGGAGCCCGGCGAGCGTGTCGTCGGCGGTGACGTACCCGATGTCGAGCAGCTGCGAGGTCGGCTCCAGGCCCTGCGCCCTCATGTCCTCGGTGTACGAGGTGAGTTGGAGGGCCTGTGACACCTTGGGCTTGGCGACGAAGGTGCCCTTGCCCTGGATGCGCTCCAGCCGGCCCTCGACGACCAGCTCCTGCAGGGCCTGGCGGACGGTGGTGCGGGAGGTGTCGAACTCGGCGGCGAGCGTGCGCTCCGGCGGCACCGGCGTGCCGGGCGGCAGGGTCTCCGTCATGTCGAGGAGGTGCTTCTTCAGGCGGTAGTACTTGGGCACGCGTGCGGTACGGACGGGCGCCCCGCTCTCGTTCTCCGCACTGCTGACGTCGGTGCTCATGCTCCGCCTTCCCGGCTCCGGTGCCGATGCGACCGGCGTACCCGTCGGTCACGGCTCACATCGTGGCACGGCTCGCTGCGGGGGACTCCCCGCACGCTCCGTGATCCCTCCTTATACCGTCCGGTGACCGTCTGGTCTAGTCCACGCTGCCGGGCGGTGGGAGCGGTCCCTCATTTCCGCTCAACACCCGTGCCGCGGTGGGCGGGTGTCGTTCCGATAACGGACGCACGGACCTTTCTCGGCCACTCTTGACACGCTTATTGGTCTGGGCCAAGCTCCCGGTACTGGTCTACACCATTAGTGGCCAGGTCCCAGTCCCATCAGCCGTATCCGCGTACGTATGTTGCGTACTCGCCGTATGTCATCGCTGTGGGTGGGGGGTTCAGGCATCCCTGAGGAGGGTGACATGAAGCGCAAGCTCATTGCGGCCGTCGGCGTCGCGGCGATGATGTCCGCGGTCGCGGCCTGTGGGGGCGACGACGGTGACAGCGGCAGCAAGGCGGGCCCGGACAGCTTCAAGGGCCAGACCCTGACGGTCTGGGCCATGGACGGCTCGACGCCGCCGAACTGGACCAAGGACCTCACGGCCGCCTTCGAGAAGAAGACCGGCGCCAAGCTGAAGTTCGAGACCCAGAAGTGGGACGGCATCCAGCAGAAGATCACGACCGCGCTGTCGGAGTCGACCCCGCCGGACGTCATCGAGGTCGGCAACACCCAGACCCCCGCCTACGCGGCCACCGGCGGCCTCGCCGACCTGAGCGACCTCAAGGAGGAGATCGGTTCGGACTGGACCGAGTCCGTCTCCAAGTCCTCGGTCTACGAGGGCAAGCAGTACGCCGCGCCGTGGTACTTCGCCAACCGCGTCGTCGTCTACAACAAGAAGGTCTGGGCCGACGCCGGCATCAAGGACACCCCGAAGACGCGCGACGAGTTCTACAAGGACCTCGAGGCCATCGGCAAGAAGACCAAGGCCGAGCCGATCTACCTGCCCGGTCAGAACTGGTACTTCTTCGACGGCCTGACCATCGGCCAGGGTGCCGACCTGGTGAAGAAGGAAGGCGACAAGTACGTCTCCAACCTGGGCGACCCGAAGGTCACCAAGGCCATGGAGATCTACAAGAAGTACGCCTCCTACTCCAAGGCCCCCAAGGACAAGGACGAGGCCACCCCGCAGCAGGCCGAGGTCTTCGCCAAGGGCAACGTCGGTGCCTTCATCGGCATGGGCTGGGAGGGCGGCACCGCCATCGCGGCCAACAAGAAGATCGAGAAGGACATCGGCTACTTCACCATCCCGGGTGAGACGGCCGACAAGCCCGAGGGCGTCTTCCTCGGCGGCTCGAACCTCGCCGTCGCCGCCGGCAGCAAGAAGCAGGAGCTGGCCAAGGAGTTCCTGAAGCTGGCGCTGTCCGACAAGTTCGAGGGCGGGCTCGCCAAGGAGAGCGGTGTCATCCCGAACAAGACGTCGCTCGAGTCCAACCTCAAGGGCAACGCCGTCGCCGAGGCCGCCGCTCCGGGCGCCGCGGTGGGTGGCACCACCCCGCTGATCCCCGAGTGGGCCGCGGTGGAGAACACCCCGAACCCGATCAAGAGCTACATGACCGCGGTGCTCAACGGCAAGTCGCCGGAGGAAGCCGCCAAGTCCGTCGAGGGCGAGATCAACAAGCGCCTCGCGCAGAAGAACTGATCACCCTCGGCCGGGGGCGCCCCTGACGGGGTGCCCCCGGCACAGGCGTGTCGACCGTACGGCCACGGAAGAGATGGCGAGTCATGTCAGTGCAGACTGAAGGCACGGACACGGCCGGGGTGACCGGTGTCCGCAAGACCGAGGCGCCGCCCCCGCGCAGGCCGGAGGGATCCGGCGAGAAACGACGCAAGGGCGCGCCCGCCCCCTACCTCCTGCTGCTGCCCGCCCTGGTGGCCACGATCGTCCTGCTGGGCTGGCCCCTGGTGAAGAACGGCATGCTGTCGTTCCAGAACCTCAATCCGCGCCAGCTGATCCTCCACCTGACCGAGTGGAACGGGGTCGAGAACTACAAAGAGGTCCTGGGCAGTTCGGACTTCTGGCGGGTCGTCCTCCGCTCGGTGATCTTCACCGCGGTCAACGTGGTGCTGATCATGCTGCTCGGCACCCTGGTGGGCCTGCTGCTCGCCCGGCTCGGCAAGAAGATGCGCCTGCTGCTGCTGTTCGGCCTGGTGCTCGCGTGGGCCATGCCGGTGCTCGCCGCGACCACCGTCTTCCAGTGGCTGTTCGCCCAGCGCTTCGGTGTCATCAACTCCGTGCTGGACTCGCTCGGCTGGCACTCCATGGCGGACCACAACTGGCTCGCCACCCAGCTGTCCACCTTCTCGGTGGTCACGCTCCTCATCGTCTGGCAGTCGATCCCGTTCGTGGCGATCAACCTGTACGCCGCCACGACCACCATCCCCAAGGAGCTGTACGAGGCCGCTTCGCTGGACGGTGCCGGCACGTGGAAGTCGTTCACCTCGGTGACCTTCCCGTTCCTCAAGCCGTTCCTGCTGGCCACGACGTTCCTCGAGGTCATCTGGGTCTTCAAGGCGTTCCCGCAGATCTTCGCGATGAACGAGGGCGGTCCTGACCGCCTCACCGAGACCCTGCCCATCTACGCCTTCGTCGAGGGCTTCGGCAACCAGCACTTCGGCATGGGCTCCGCCATCGCGTTCCTGACGATCCTGGTGCTGCTCGCGCTCACCTCGTACTACCTGCGTCTGGTGCTCAAGCAAGAGGAGGACGAGCTGTGAGGCGCTCACTCGTCGGACGGATCTGGCCGGGGACGGTCGCCGTCGCCCTGTTCGTCGTCTTCGCCTTCCCCGTCTACTGGATGTTCGCCACGGCCTTCAAGCCGACGAACGACATCGTCACGGACAGTCCGGTCTGGATCCCGACGAACGTCACGCTCGACCACTTCGACAAGGCGATCCACGCCGACCACTTCTGGACCCTGGTGGGCAACTCGCTCACCGTGACGATCCTCTCGGTGGTCTTCTCCCTGATCATCGCGCTGTTCGCGTCCTTCGCCCTGGCCCGCATGCGGTTCAAGGGACGGCGCGGCTTCATCATCGTCTTCATGATCGCGCAGATGGCCCCCTGGGAGGTCATGGTCATCGCGATCTACATGCTGGTCCGCGACAACGACATGCTGGACAGCCTGGTCCCGCTCACCGTCTTCTACATGATGATGGTGCTGCCCTTCACGATCCTGACGCTGCGCGGCTACGTCGCCGCGGTGCCCAAGGAGCTGGAGGAGTCCGCGATGGTCGACGGCTGCACCCGGCCGCAGGCCTTCATCAAGGTGATCTTCCCGCTGCTCGCGCCCGGCCTGATGGCCACCTCGCTGTTCGGCTTCATCACCGCCTGGAACGAGTTCCCGCTCGTCCTGATCCTCAACAAGGCCGTCGAGAAGCAGACGCTGCCGCTGTGGATCTCCCAGTTCCGCACCGCCTTCGGTGACGACTGGGGTGCGACGATGGCGGCGTCCTCGCTCTTCGCGATCCCGATCCTCATCCTCTTCGTCTTCCTGCAGCGCAAGGCCGTCAGCGGCCTCACCTCCGGCGCCGTGAAGGGATAACGCCACCTGATGACCACTCTCACCAGCGGCACCGACACGCTCACCCGCGACGCGCTGACCGTCCTGCAGCCGGGCTTCACCGGCACCACCGCCCCCGACTGGCTGCTGCGCCGCCTCGGTGAGGGCCTCGCGTCGGTCGGACTCTTCGGCCGCAACATCCAGACCGCCGAGCAAGTGGCCGCCCTGACCGCCCAGTTGAAGGCGGAACGCGGTGACCTCCTCGTCGCCATCGACGAGGAGAGCGGCGACGTCACCCGCCTCGAGGTCCGTACGGGCTCCTCGTTCCCCGGCAACCACGCCCTCGGCGCCGTCGACGACGTGGACCTCACCCGTGCCGTCGCCCACGAGCTCGGCCGCCGCCTCGCCGAGTGCGGCGTCAACCTCAACTGGGCGCCGTCCGCCGACGTCAACGCCAACCCCGACAACCCGGTCATCGGCGTCCGTTCCTTCGGCGCCGACACCTCGCTCGTGGCCCGGCACACCGCCGCGTACGTGGAGGGCATGCAGGCCGCCGGCGTCGCCGCCTGCACCAAGCACTTCCCCGGGCACGGCGACACGGGCGTCGACTCGCACCACGACATGCCGCTCATCGACGTCGGCCTCGACGTGCTGCACGCCCGCGACCTCGCCCCGTTCCGCGCGGCGATCGCGGCGGGCAGCCGGGCCGTGATGAGCGCCCACATCCTGGTCCCGGCCCTGGACCCGGACCGCCCGGCGACCCTGTCCCGCCGCATCCTCACGGGTCTGCTCCGCGAGGAACTCGGCTACGACGGCCTCATCGTCACCGACGGCATGGAGATGCAGGCCATCTCCTCGACGTACGGCATCGAGCGCGGCAGCGTGCTCGCCATCGCCGCCGGGGCCGACGCCATCTGCGTGGGCGGCGGCCTCTCCGACGAGGAGACGGTGAACCGGCTGCGGGACGCCCTCGTCACCGCCGTACGCACCGGCGAACTGCCCGAGGAACGGCTCGCGGACGCCGCCGCCCGGGTGCGTGCCCTGGCGGAGTGGACCGCGGCGGCGGGCCGGGCCGAGCGGTCGGCGGGCGCGTCGGGGGGCGCGTCCGGCACCGAGGTCGGCCTGGTCGCGGCCCGTCGCGCGGTCACCGTGACCCGCGACGGCTACGCCCCGCCGGTGCTGGACCCCGTGCACGTCGCGGCCTTCTCGCCGGTCGCCAACATCGCGGTCGGCGACGAGACCCCCTGGGGTGTCGCCGCCGAACTCGAGCGGCTCCTGCCCGGCACCACCACCGGCTCCTACACGGGCCCGGACGCGGGCGCGGCCGCACTGGCCGCGGCGGGCGAACAGCGCATCGTCGCCGTGGTCCGCGACGAACACCGTCACGCGTGGATGGCCGGGGCCCTGGACACCCTGCTCGCCGCGCGCCCGGACACGGTGGTCGTGGAGATGGGCGTGCCGCAGGCCCCGCCGCGGGGCGCGCTGCACATCGCCACGCACGGCGCGGCACGGGTGTGCGGGATCGCCGCCGCGGAGGTCATCGTCGCCGGCTAGCGGCCCGGGACACAGAGAAGGTGCCGGTCACCCCGCTCGGGGTGACCGGCACCTTCTCTGTGTCCGACGCGGTGATCCGGGCCGGCTTACACGCCTGGCTTACAGGCCCTGCCACTCCGGCTTGTTCACGTACGTGTGCCGGAAGTAGTCCGCGAGCTTCAGCTTGGACGCCGCCGCCTCGTCGACGACGACCGTCGCGTGCGGGTGCAGCTGCAGCGCCGACGCCGGCACGACCGAGGCGACCGGCCCCTCGACGGTCGCCGCCACGGCGTCCGCCTTGCCCTCGCCGGTGGCCAGCAGCACCAGGTGCCGGGCCTCCAGGATCGTGCCGATGCCCTGCGTGATGACGTGCCGCGGCACCTGGCTCAGGTCACCGTCGAAGAACCGCGCGTTGTCCGTGATGGTCTGCTCGGTCAGCGTCTTGATCCGGGTCCGGGAGGCGATCGACGAGCACGGCTCGTTGAACCCGATGTGCCCGTCGGTGCCGATGCCGAGCAGCTGCAGGTCGACGCCGCCCGCCTCGGCGAGCGCCTTGTCGTACGCCACGCACGCCGCCTGCACGTCGTCCGCGCTGCCGTCCGGGCCCATGAAGGAACCCTCGTCGAGCCCGAGCGGCTCCACGACCTCGCGCAGCACGGTCGCCCGGTACGACTCGGGGTGCCCGGTCGGCAGCCCCACGTACTCGTCGAGCTGGGCGATGCGGGCCTTCGACGCATCGACCTCACCGGCGCGCACCTTGGCCGTCAGCGCCTCGTAGATGGGCAGCGGGGTCGAGCCGGTGGCCACGCCGAGCAACGCGTCGGGCTTGCGCCGCAGCAGCTGGGCCATGGCCTCGGCGATCAGCTCGCCACCTGCCTTGGCGTCCGGAACGATCACAACTTCCACGCTGGGCCTGCCGTTCTGGTCGGAGGAGACTGAGGGGAATGTGGTATAGACCAATCTAGCAGAGCGAACCCCAGCCGGTCAGGCCCCGCGCGGGCCCCATTGCGTCCATGCTCGGCGCTGCGCCGGTGCTCGGCATGTCGAGGGGCCGGGCGTCAGGGAACGGCGGGGGCTCGGGGACCCGGTCGCCCGGCACCCGCGCCGCACCCCGGGGCCGCTCCGCTGGGCGGGCCGGACGGCGGGCGTTCACAGTGGAAGGTGCCGAAGGCGCCCGGACCACGTGGCCCGGGGGCCCGCGCCCACCCACAGGAGGTGCCCGCATGTCCGCCACGCCAGACACCCCACCCCCGCAGGACCGGCCGTCGGGTACTTTGTCGCGGGAGCCGGAGGGGGAGCGGCCCGGGCGGATCATGTCCCGCGAGATCCGCGAACAGCCCGACGTGCTGCGCCGCCTCCTCGACACCGGCGCCCCGCGCATCCAGGAGGTCGCCCGTCAGGTCGCCGCCCGCGGCCCCCGCTTCGTCCTGCTCGCCGCCCGCGGCACCTCGGACAACGCCGCTCTCTACGCCAAGTACCTCCTCGAGATCCGGCTCGGCCTGCCCTGCGGCCTCACCTCCATGTCCACCACGACGGCCTACGGAGCCCGGCCCGATCTGCGCGACGTCCTCGTGATCATCGTCAGCCAGTCCGGCGGTTCGCCCGACCTGGTCGCCTCGACGAAGGCCGCCCGCCGGGCCGGCGCGATCACCCTCGCCGTGACCAACAACCCGGACTCCCCGCTCGCCGCCGTCTGCGAGCACCACATCGACGTCCTCGCCGGACCGGAGAAGGCGCTCCCCGCGACCAAGACGTACACCGCCGCGCTGCTCGCGCTGTACCTCTTCGTCGAAGGGCTGCGCGGCGGCGACGGGTCGGCCGCCGCCGTGCTGCCCGGTCTCGCCGCCGACCTGATCGCCCGCGAGGACGAGGTCCGCACCCTCGCCGCCCGCTACCGCTTCGCCGACCGCATGGTGATCACCTCCCGCGGCTACGGCTATCCGACCGCCAAGGAAGCGGCCCTGAAGCTCATGGAGACCAGCTACATCCCGGCTCTCTCGTACTCCGGCGCCGATCTGCTGCACGGCCCGCTCGCCATGGTCGACAACGTCTCCCCGGTCATCGCCGTGGTGACCGACGGCCCGGGCGGGCGCGCGCTCCAGCCGGTGCTCGACCGGCTGCGCGGGCGCGGCGCCGACCTGGTGGTGATCGGCCCCGAGGCGCAGGTGGCTCAGGCCTCCGCCGGGTTCGTCCTGCCGACCGCAGGGGTGCCGGAGGAGCTGCAGCCGGTGCTGGAGATCCTGCCGCTGCAACGCCTCGCGTACGAGGTGACCATCGCCCGGGGCCAGGACCCGGACGCGCCGCGGGCCCTCGCGAAGGTCACGGAGACGCGGTAGCGGGGCCCCACGCCCGCCCTCGTTGTCTAGCGGGCGCTATAGAATTCGCCCCATGGCGACCAAGCAGCGCGGACGGCCCCGCTCCTTCGACCGGGATGCCGCCCTGGAGAAGGCCATGCGGGCCTTCTGGGAGCACGGGTACGAGGCGACCTCGGTCTCCGACCTGACCCGCGAGATGGGCATCGGCGCCCCCAGTCTGTACGCCGCCTTCGGTGACAAGCGGTCGTTGTTCGAGGAGGTCGTGCGGGTCTACGCCGTCACGCACGGCTCCCGGCCCGGCCGCGCCCTGACCGAGGAGCCCACGGCCCGCGGCGCCGTCGAGCGACTGCTGCGGGAGGCGGCCGACGAGTTCACCGACCCGTCCCATCCGCACGGCTGCCTCGTGATCCACGCCGCGGCGAACTGCGCGACCCCCGAGGTCGAGCAGGCCCTGCGCAAGCAGCGCGGCGCCAGCCTCGGCGCCATCGAGGACCGGCTGCGCCGGGGGGTGGCCGCCGGCGAGCTGCCGGAGCACACCGACGCGGCGGCGCTCGCCCGCTTCGTGGGAGCCGTCTTCCAGGGCATGTCCCAGCAGTCGCGGGACGGCGCGAGCAGGGCCGAGCTGGAGTCGATCGCCGGCCTCGCGATGGCCGCCTGGCCGGGCGGTGAACCGACGCGCCCCGGCACCCGTGAGTGAGGACGGGCGCCCCCGCGGGCTCGGAGGAAACGACGACAACAAACCTCTGCCGACGCATAGACATGGGAGAATGGTCTAGTCCACAATGCGTAATGAAGACCTCCGCCCTCCCCGCACAGGAGGACGGACAGAGGTTCCGCGCTCTCTGCCCTGACTGCGGCGGATCCTCGATCGGCACCCGGGAACCGCACACCTGGAAGCCGATGCACCTGAAGGGCTGCGGTGCCAGGGAAAGGGTTGAGGGTCCCGACCCCCGGCGCCGCGGCCCGTCGGTCTTTTCAGGAGCCTCCCGACTTTTCGGGCCCGTTCGGCCGCCGGGTACGCTCGGCTCGTGCCCTCCATGAACGATCTCGTACGCCAGCACACCGCCCTCGGTGACTCCGACCTCGAGTGGCTCCACCTGCTGGTCTCGGAGTGGCAGTTGCTCTCCGACCTCTCCTTCGCCGACCTCGTGCTGTGGGTGCCCACCCGCGACGGCACGCGCTACGTCTCCGTGGCGCAGATGCGTCCGAACACCGGGCCCACCTCCTACCAGGACGACATGGTCGGACATCTGGTGCCGCGCGGCCGCCGCCCCATGCTGGACGCCGCGCTCGACGAGGGCCGCATCGTGCGCGAGGGCGACCCCGAGTGGCGCGAAGAGGTCCCGGTGCGGGTCGAGTCCATCCCCGTACGCAGGGAGGGCCGGGTCCTCGGTGTCATCGCCCGCAACACGAACCTGCTGACCGTCCGCACGCCGTCCCGCCTGGAGCTGACCTATCTGCAGTCGGCCTCCGACCTGGCGCAGATGATCGCGGCCGGCTCCTTCCCGTTCCCGGGGCAGCAGGTGGACATGGACGCCTCCCCGCGCGTGGGCGACGGACTGATCCGGCTCGACGCCGACGGTGTCGTCCAGTACGCGTCGCCGAACGCCCTGTCCGCGTACCACCGGTTGGGCTTCTCGGCCGATCTGGTCGGACACCACCTGGGCCGGACCACGGCCGAACTGGCCCCGTCCCGCGGCCCGGTGGACGAGGCGCTCGCCAAGGTGGCCAGCGGGTGGGCGCCGCGCGAGTTCGAGATCGAGGGCGAGGAAGGGTCGATCCAGCTGCGCGCGATCCCGCTCAAGCCCAAGGGCGCGCGCATCGGATCACTGGTCCTGCTGCGGGACGTCACCGAACTGCGGCGCCGCGAGCGGGAGTTGATCACCAAGGACGCGACCATCCGGGAGATCCATCACCGGGTGAAGAACAATCTGCAGACCGTGGCCGCGCTGCTCCGGCTCCAGGCCCGGCGCATCGAGTCGGACCGGGGGCGCGAAGCGCTGGAGGAAGCCGTCCGGCGCGTCGGTTCCATCGCGATCGTGCACGAAACCCTCTCCCAGAACCTTGACGAGCGCGTGGAGTTCGACGAGATCGCCGACCGGGTGCTGGCCATGGTCGCCGAGATCTCGCCGGGCCAGGTGACCGGGCGGCGCACCGGCCGCTTCGGAATCCTGGACGCCGAGGTGGCGACCCCGCTGTCGATGGTCCTGACCGAAGTCCTGCAGAACGCGCTGGAGCACGGCTTCCGCCAGGGCGACACCGGCACCGTCGAGGTCTCGGCCGTGCGCGGCGGCACCAGCAAGGACGCCCGCCTGCTGATCACCGTTCAGGACGACGGCGTCGGTCTGCCCGAGAACTTCGACCCGAAGCGGGCCGGCAATCTGGGGCTGCAGATCGTACGCACGTTGGTGGAGGGCGAGTTGGGCGGAACGTTCGACATGGTTCCCGCACCCGAGCGCGGCACCCAGGTGGTCCTCGACATCCCGGTACGCACCCAGAAGTAGCTCCACCACATCCGCACATGTGACCCCGCCCGCAGATGTGGAGATGCTGCACAGAAGCAAACAGCAGTGAGCCCCGGACCGTTGAACGGTCCGGGGCTCACTGCTCGCGTTGCTCGGGTCATGTCCCGGGCTGAGCCTGGGGGAGCATCGGGGGTACTGCGCGCTGCGGCTCGGGGGCGGGAGATGCGTACTCGCTGTACGCGCCGCCGGGCTCAGGCTCGTGAGGGGTGGGGAATCAGGCGGAGGCCTGACGGGCCCGGTTGCGAGCGGCGCGGCGCTTCATCGCGCGGCGCTCGTCCTCGCTGAGGCCACCCCAGACGCCGGAGTCCTGGCCGGACTCGAGCGCCCACTGCAGGCACTGCTCCATGACGGGGCAGCGGCGGCAGACGGCCTTGGCTTCCTCGATCTGCAGCAGCGCAGGACCAGTGTTGCCGATGGGGAAGAAGAGCTCGGGGTCTTCTTCGCGGCAAACGGCGTTGTGACGCCAGTCCATGGCTGCTACCTCTCCTTGGTATTACATGCAGGTTGCTTGTGAATGTGAACGCTTTCACGAATCCCTCAACAAGTGAAGGGCCGAACGTCACATGGGCGACGGTGGTCCGTTGCTTTGAGGAGGGGATTCGGGCTCTCTGTGGGGCCGATGTTGCGGGCCGTCCCGAGCGCCATGTAGAGATTCGCAAACCTCGGCGGCGGATACAACCCCTTCTGGAAAGTTTTTTTTGATTCCTCGGTGTCGGCTAGGTCACAGCCGTACTTCCATGGGGTGGAGCCTGGCCCAAACGTTCGAGATAAAGGACTTTGGGCCCTTCCGCTCACACAATCACACGCAGTGCACGGCGTACGCCTGTGAACGTCACGCTCGTCCGCAGCCCCAGGTGGTCACCGTCCATCTGAAGGGGTAGCGGCACCTTGGAATGCAAGGTGAAGTCGGTGAGGTCGTGGAGCGTGACCGCGTTCCTGCCGCGGGGTCCGCGTTCGGGTGTCGACGTCAGCAGCTGGGTGCCGTAGCGGGCCACTGCGGGAGTCGACAGTTTCTTGAGTCCGAGCACGTCAAGGCCGGTGTCGAAGGATGCCTGGGGCGTCGGATAGAGCGGCCGGTTGCCCAGGAAGGACCACGGCGAGGTGTTGCTGACTATGGAGACGACCAGATCCGTGACCGGGTCCTCGCCCGGGCGTTCGAGCGTGATCGTGCCGTGCCGGCGGTCGGGCTCACCGAGGAACTGGCGCACGACCTGTCGCACATACAAGGCATGTGTCGAACGCTTGCCCCGCTCGCGCTGCTGCTCCACCCGGCCGACCACACCCGCGTCGAACCCGAGGCCCGCGCTGAAAGTGAACCAGCGGGACGGGACCGCCTCGTCCTCCGTGCCCGTGGTGCCCGCGGCGAGGCCGAGGCCCACCGTGCGCTCGCGGCCCTCGCGCAGGGCGTCCAGGAGCTGCCCCGTGGCCTCCACGGGCTCGTTCTGCAGCCCCAGGGCGCGCGCGAAGACGTTCGTGGAGCCGCCGGGCACGACGGCCAGGCCCGGCAGGCGGTCGAGGTCGGGGCCGTTGTGCAGCAGCCCGTTCACCACCTCGTTGACCGTGCCGTCGCCGCCGAGGGCGACGACCAGCTCGATGTCCTTGCTCTCCGCCGCCTGCCGGCCCAGGTCGCGGGCGTGGCCGCGGTACTCCGTGGTGACGGCCTCGAGCTTCATCTCGCTCGCCAGGGCGTGGATCAGGACATCGCGCGTGCGCGCACTGGTGGTGGTTGCCGCTGGATTGACCACAAGAAGTGCACGCATGCGATGCAGGGTACCTAGCGGCCTTGATCGCGCCCAGACCGAGGTAGGAGTCGGGTAAGAGTCCGGCGGGCCCGGGCCCGGGGTGCGCCCTGCGGGACGGCAGCGGGCGGGGGCTACTCTGCAAAGGTGACCTCAGAGCAGAACCCCGCCCCCGAGACCTCCGAAGAAGACGGCCCGCGCCCCGGCCGGCTGACCGCCGCGGCGGCCCTGGCCGGACTCGAGGGGGCCGCGCTCGTCGTGGGCGGTGCCTACATGCTGGTCGCCGGGCTCACCGGGAACCCCGACAACCCGGAGCAGGCCGTCACCGGCGGCGTGACCCTGATCGTGCTCGCGCTGCTGCCGCTGCTGGCCGCGCGCGGGCTGCTGGCCCGCAAGGGCTGGAGCCGCGGCCCCGCGATCATCACGCAGATCATGGCGCTGCCCGTCGCCTATACGTTGCTGCAGGCCGACAGCGTGGCCATCCCGGGCGGGATCGCGCTCGCCGCGGTGGCGATCGCCGCACTGGTGCTGCTGGTCAATCCGGCGACCACGCGCGCGCTGGGCATCCGCACGCCGGGGAGCGCACAGCAGCCCAAGTAGGCGCAATGGAGCGACACGAAGGCGCCCGGTGCGGTGAACGCACCGGGCGCCTTCATATGCGTACGTGCTCGGAGGTCACTCCTCGACCAGGAGCCTCTCGCGCAGCTGGGCCAGCGTGCGGGCCAGCAGGCGCGAGACGTGCATCTGGGAGATGCCCACTTCCTGGGCGATCTGCGACTGCGTCATGTTCCCGAAGAAGCGCAGCAGCAGGATGCGCTTCTCGCGCGGCGGCAGGTCCTCCAGGAGCGGCTTGAGGGACTCGCGGTACTCGACGCCCTCCAGCGCCTCGTCCTCGGCGCCCAGCGTGTCGGCGACCGCCGGGGACTCGTCGTCCGTGTCGGGGACGTCCAGGGACAGCGTGGAGTACGCGTTGGCCGACTCCAGGCCCTCCAGGACCTCCTCCTCCGAGATGGCCAGCTTCTCGGCCAGCTCGTGGACCGTGGGGGAGCGGCCGTGCAGCTGGGACAGCTCGGCCGTCGCCGTCGTCAGGGCCAGGCGCAGCTCCTGGAGGCGGCGCGGGACGCGCACGGCCCAGCCCTTGTCACGGAAGTGCCGCTTGATCTCGCCGACGACCGTCGGGGTCGCGTACGTGGAGAACTCGACGCCGCGCTCCGGGTCGAAGCGGTCGACCGACTTGATCAGGCCGATCGTCGCGACCTGGGTGAGGTCGTCCAGCGGCTCCCCGCGGTTGCGGAAACGGCGCGCCAGGTGCTCTACCAGGGGCAGGTGCATGCGCACGAGCTGATTGCGCAGCTCCGCGTACTCGACGCTGCCGTCCTTGAGAGTGCGCAGCTCGATGAACATCGCCCGCGCACCGCTGCGGTCGCGCGGATCGTGCCGGCCCTGCTGCTCACCGTGTCGCTCGTGGTCGCTCATCAATCCCGCCCGTCGCGCGTCCGATCCCCCAGGTCCCCCGCGAAGCCCGGTCCCGGGGGCCGACACTGCCTGCTGTGGCCCGTCGGCCGCCGGGTCCTCCGGGTGGGGCCGGGCCTGCTGCTCGGGAATACCGACGACCGGCCGCCGCACGCCGTCCGTGCCGCCGGCCGGGAGATCCCGTGTGCCGCGCTTGTCGTCCCGCACCGGACCGTCCCCGTTCATCACGTCGGGCCGGGGCCCGCGCCGCGCTTCTTGTAGAGGCTGATCGAGACGGTGTTGTCCTCGGCCACCGAGGAGTCGACCTGGCCCGCGAGGGCCGACAGCACCGTCCACGCGAAGGTGTCGCGCTCCGGCGCCCGGCCGTCGGTGGTCGGCGCGGAGACGGTCACCTCCAAGGAGTCGTCGACGAGACGGAACACGCAGCTGAGTACGGAGCCGGCGACGGCCTGCTGGAGCAGGATCGCGCAGGCCTCGTCGACCGCGATGCGCAGGTCCTCGATCTCGTCGAGGGTGAAGTCCAAACGCGCTGCGAGGCCGGCCGTGGCCGTCCGCAGCACCGACAGGTAGGCACCCGCAGCCGGCAGTCGGACTTCCACGAAGTCCTGATTCCCGGGCTCGCCTGCGATCTGGGACACCCTCACCTCCAAGGTGGTACAAGCACTTTCGGGCTCCGGAGGTCCTCCCCCGGGTGATGCGCCACATATATCTGCGGTGACGCTACCGCGCGCCCGACTTTCCTGTCCCGGGGACCCCCGGCCCGTTGCTGTCACTCATAGTAAGCCTACGGGTACGGACAGTGGCTAGAGGGTGTGCGGGCCCAATTGGAAAGAGCGGGCGCCGGGTTGACGTACCCAAGCACTCACCGGTCGAACCCCGACGCGGGTGCGGATCGCCCGTATCAGACAAGCACGTCGTCCACGAAGCACCAGCGCCAGCTCTCACCAGGCTCGAAGGTGCGCATCACGGGGTGGCCGGTCTCCTTGAAGTGCTCCGTCGCGTGCCGGTACGGCGAGGAGTCGCAGCAGCCGACGTGGCCGCAGATCAGACAAAGCCGCAGTTGCACAGGGTGACTGCCGACGGCGAGACACTCCGGACAGGTCTCACTGAGGGGAGCCGGTTCGGGGTGCGGCAGCGCGTCGACGTGCGAGCACTCGTTCATGATGGCCAGGTTACGACGGGCGGCGCGAAGAGGGATGGTGGAAAGCGGGCCATGGACGTATTGCCACTGGTGGGGCTGATCGCGGCGAGTGCCGCGGTGGCGGGGGCGGCACGCAGGACGCCGGTTCCGGCACCGCTCCTTCTTGTCGCGGTCGGGCTGGCGGCCTCCTATGTGCCGTGGATTCCGGAGTACACGCTCGACCCGCACATCGTGCTGCCGCTGATCCTGCCTCCGCTGCTGCACACCGCCGCTCTGGAGAGCTCCTATCTCGACCTACGGGCCAATATCAGGCCGGTCGCCCTGCTGTCGGTGGGCTACGTCCTGTTCGCCACGCTGGCGGTGGGCTGGCTCGCGTACGAGCTGATCCCGGACCTGCCGCTGACCGCGGCGCTCGTCCTGGGCGCGGTGGTCGCGCCGCCGGACGCGGTGGCCGCGACCGCGATCGCCCGCCGGGTGGGGCTGCCGTCGAAGCTCACCACGATCCTTCAGGGCGAGTCGCTCGTGAACGACGCGACCGCGATCACCGCCTACAAGGTGGCGCTCGCCGCCGCTGTGGGGGAGGGGGCCAGCTGGGCGGGCGGTATCCGGGAGTTCCTGGTGGCGGCCGTCGGCGGGGTCGGGGTCGGGCTGCTGCTGATGGTGCCGCTGCACTGGCTGCGCAAGCACCTCACCGAGGCCATCCTGCAGAACACGCTCTCGCTGCTGATCCCCTTCGTCGCGTACGCCGCCGCCGAGCAGGTGGGCGCCTCCGGGGTCCTCGCCGTCGTGACCGTCGCCCTGTATCTCGGGCACCGGTCCTGGCAGGTCGACTTCGAGACGCGGCTCCAGGAGGCCGCGGTGTGGAAGGTCGTCTCGTTCATCCTGGAGTCGGCCGTGTTCGCGCTCATCGGCCTCCAGTTGCGCGTCGTCCTGCAGGACCTCGGTGAGTACAGCGTGGGCCAGGCCCTCTGGTACGCGATCGCGGTGTTCGTCCTGGTGGTCGTGATCCGCTTCGTGTGGTCGTATCCGGCGACGTACCTGCCGTTGTGGCTGTCGTCGCGCATCCGGGAGCGGGAGAGCGACACCGACTGGAAGCGGCCGCTGATCGTGAGCTGGGCGGGGATGCGCGGTGTCGTGTCGCTGGCCATCGCGTTCTCCATCCCGCTCGTCACGGACGAGGGGGAGCCGTTCCCCGCACGCAACCTGGTGCTCTTCCTTACCTTCACCACCGTCATCGGCACCCTCGTCGTGCAGGGGCTCACGCTGCCGCCGCTCATCAAACTGCTGAAGCTCCCGGGCCGGAACGTGCAGGCCGAGACGCTCGCCGAGGCGCAGGCGCAGAACGTCGCCTCCACGGCCGCGGAGGAGCGCGTGGACGCGTTGATGCAGGACCGGCGCAACTGCCTGCCGCAGCCGCTCCAGGACCGTCTGCACACCGTTCTGGAGCGGCGCCGCAACTCCGTGTGGGAGCGGCTCGGCCAGCCCAACCCGGTGACCGGGGAGTCCGCCGACGACACGTACCGCAGGCTCGCGCGGGAGGCGATCGCCGCCGAGCGCGAGGTCTTCGTGCGGATGCGGGACGAGCGGCGGATCGACGACGAGATGATGCGGACCCTGCTGCGCAAGCTGGACCTGGAGGAGGCCGCCGCCTACCGGGAGGTCGACGACTGAGGGTCCTCGAACGGGCTCCCCGTGATGACGGCCGCCAGGGTCGTGCCGGATGCGAACGCGCCCTCCTCTGCGCGCGCGACGAGCGCGTACAGCATTTTGGCGACATAGAGCCGCTCGACCGGAAGGCCGTGGCGCTGCGCGAAATCGTCGGCGAAGGCGGCCAGCTCGGCCGGCACGCGCGCGTAGCCGCCGAAATGGAAGCGGTCCTCCATGCGCCAGGTGCCGCGGGGGCCGCCGAACGCCGCCGCTTGCAGGGCGCGGACGTCGGCCTCCAGGAAGCCGCCCTTGAGGACGGGGACGCCGAGGGCCGACTGGTCGGGCGCGAGCCCCGCGGCCAGACCCGCCAGGGTGCCGCCCGTGCCGCAGGCGAGCGCGATGACGTCGGCGCGGCCGCGCAGTTCCCGGCCGAGGTCCGTACAGCCCCGGACGGCGAGGGAGTTGCTGCCGCCTTCCGGGACCACGTACGCGTCGGCGGCGCCGGTGGAGTCGAGGAGCGCGGCGAGGACGCCGGGATCGCTCTTGTTCCGGTACGTCGATCTGTCGACGAAGTGCAGGCGCATGCCGTCGGCCGCGCAGCGGGCCAGGGACGGGTTGAGCGGGCGGTCGGCGAGCTCCTGGCCGCGGACGATGCCGAGGGTGGGCACGCCCAGGAGGCGGCCGGCGGCGGCCGTGGCCCGCAGATGGTTCGAGTAGGCGCCGCCGAAGGTGACGAGCGCGCGGCCTCGCGCCGCCGTCAGGTTCGGGGCGAGTTTGCGCCACTTGTTGCCGATCAGATCCGGGTGGATCAGGTCGTCCCGCTTGAGCAGCAGGCGCACGCCGCGGCGCGCGAAACGGTCGTCGTCGACCTCGGTGAGCGGCGAGGGCAGCCGGGGGCGCAGATCGGCGGTGGGCGGGCGGGGCACCCGGCCATTGTCGGACATGTGTCCGGGTGCCCGCGCGGCCGACGCGTCGTGGTGCGCTACTTGAGCCGGTCGCGCACACGCCCTCGCATCGACGCCATCGTGAAGCCCTTCGGGTCGACCTTCCCGGGCTGCCACTCCAGGTGCCCGATGACCGAGCGCTCCGTCCAGCCGTGGTGACGGCAGATCGCCGCGGCCGCCTTCTCGATGGCCTCCAGCTGGGCCGCCGGCCACGGGTCCTGCCCGTCGCCGAGGTTCTCGCACTCGAAGCCGTAGAAGTGGCGGTTGCCGTCCGTGTTCGCCTCGTTGTCGTGCGGCAGCGCCTTCTCCGCGATCACGGCCCGCAGCACGTCGTCGTCACCGAGCCCCGCGTGGTTCGCCCGCCCGTAGCCGACCAGATGGACCCGGCCGTCCTTGGTGATGACGCCGTGGCACAGCGGGCCCGGCAGGTCCGCGTGGCCTTTACGGCAGATGTCCACGGTGCGCGCGCTGCCCGAGGTGACGGTGTGATGGATCATCACGCCGTGCATCGGGCCCCAGGCGCCCTTGTGGTTGCGGTTGTGATGCTTCCAGTCGCCGACTTCGGCCACCGTCAGTCCCTCGCGCTTCAAGGCGGCGAGAAAACTGCTCGCGGACATGGGTGGGGCCATGGCCGTCTCCTTCGCGGGGCGCGACGGCCGCCGGTCGCGCACCGTCTCGTACCGCTTGCTTGTACCCGCAACTACCGCGCACGGACTACTCGTTCGTATTCCGTGCGAGCCGTTCCGGACACCGGTGGCCGGAGTGCGCTGCGCCGGGACCTCAGCCGCGCAGGAATCCGTCCCCGTTCGTCGCGATGTGTGCTTCGAGGGCCTGCAGCGCCTGCTGCGTGGCCTGCGGGCTGCCGGTGCCCTTGCGCTCCTCGTAGTACGCCGCGCCCAGCTTCTTGAGCAGGTCGCCGCCGGCCCGCTGTGCCTGTACGTCGTCCAGCTTCTGCTTGCCCTGCGTCAGGCCGCGCTGCGCCTGCTCCTTGGCACGGTCCAGGAAGCCCGCCATGGTCGTCTCCTCTGTCTGCTGTCTGCCGTTTCCCGATCAACGCGCGCCGGGATCTTCGAGTTCCGAAAAACGCGACCAATGCCCCGACTGCCCCAGATCCATTCCCGCTCATTTGTGTAATGGCGCGTGCACGATCCGTGCTGGAAGTCTTGTCCGCGCAGGTCAGTTCATGATCGGGAGGGCAATCCATGTCGGTAGGCGAAGAGATCCGCACGGAGCAGTCGGGGCCGCAGAAGAGCCTCGGGGCGTCCGCCGCGCGGAATCTGGCCACCACCACCAAGTCCGCGCCGCAGATGCAGGAGATCAGCTCCCGCTGGCTGCTGCGGACGCTGCCCTGGGTGAACGTGCAGGGCGGCACGTACCGGGTGAACCGGCGGTTGAGCTACTCGGTCGGTGACGGACGGATCACGTTCGTGAAGACAGGGGATCAGGTCCGGGTCATCCCGGCCGAGCTGGGGGAGCTGCCCGCGCTGCGGGACTTCGAGGACCCGGACGTCCTGGGGGAGCTCGCCCAGCGCTGTACGCAGCGGGAGTTCGCGGCCGGTGAGGTGCTGGCCTCGTTCGGCAGCCAGGCGGACGAGGTGTTTCTGCTCGCGCACGGCCGCGTGGAGAAGATCGGCACGGGGCCGTACGGCGACGACGCGGTGCTCGGCGTCCTCGCCGACGGCGCGTACTTCGGCGACCAGGCGCTGCTCGACCCGGAGACGATCTGGGAGTACACGGCCCGCGCGGTCACCGCGTGCACGGTGCTCACACTGCCGCGCCGCGACCTGGAGCAGATCGCGGAGCGGTCCGAGCCGCTGAGGGCCCATCTCCAGGCGCTGCGCTCGATCCCGGCGCAGCGGGCCAACAAATACGGGGAGAAGGAGATCGACCTCTCCGCGGGGCACGTCGGCGAGGCCGTGCTGCCCGGCACGTTCGTCGACTACGAGTCGGCGCCGCGCGAGTACGAACTGAGCGTCGCGCAGACCGTACTGCGCATCCACACGCGGGTCGCCGACCTCTACAACCAGCCCATGAACCAGACGGAGCACCAGCTCCGGCTCACCGTCGAGGCGTTGAAGGAGCGCCAGGAGCACGAGCTGATCAACAACAGGGAGTTCGGCCTGCTCAACAACTGCGAGTACGACCAGCGGCTGCAGCCGCACGACGGCGCGCCCAGCCCGGACGACATGGACGAGCTGCTCAGCAGGCGGCGCGGTTCCAAGATGTTCCTGGCGCACCCGAAGGCGATCGCCGCGTTCGGCCGGGAGTGCAACAAGCGGGGTCTGGTCCCCGAGAGCATCGACGTGGGCGGGCACCGCATCCCGACCTGGCGCGGTGTGCCGATCTACCCGTGCGCCAAGATCCCGATCTCGGAGGCGCGGACCACGTCCATCATCTGCATGCGTACGGGGGAGGACGAGCAGGGCGTCATCGGCCTGCGGCAGGCCGGCATCCCGGACGAGATCGAGCCGAGCCTGTCGGTGCGGTTCATGGGCATCAGCGAGCAGGCGATCATCTCGTACCTGGTGACCACGTACTACTCGGCGGCGGTCCTGGTGCCGGACGCGCTCGGAGTGCTGGAGAACGTCGAGATCGGCCGGTGGCGGTGACGATCCGCCCCCGGCACGTCGTGTCCCCGCCCGGAAGGGCGGGTACACCGAGGGGGTATGCGCCCAGCAGCAGCGGAACGGCCACCGTCCGTGGCCTCCCCGGGGTGAGCCCATGACACAGACGACCCAGACGACGCAGGCGCGAGCGACAGCTGAGTCCGCCGGGCCGGGCACAGCAGGAGAGGGGGCGTTGCCCGGCCCCGCGGGGGACGACGGCGCGGGCCGGGGCGGGGGAGAGGAGTGCGAGGCGCAGGAGGCGGCGCTGATCCTGGCGCAGACCAGGGCGTCCGTCGACCCCGAGATGCGCCGGGCCGTCGAGGCCCTGCCGGGGTCCATACGCCGCGTCGCCCGGTACCACTTCGGCTGGGAGCACGCGGACGGCACACCCGCGGCGGGGAACGGGGGCAAGGCCGTGCGGCCCGCTCTCGTCCTGGCCGCGGCGCGGGCCCTCGGCGGACGGGCCGAGCGGGTGGTACGGGCGGCGGCCGCCGTGGAGCTGACCCACAACTTCACGTTGCTGCACGACGACGTGATGGACCGGGACGCCACGCGCCGGCACCGGCCGACCGCGTGGACCGTGTTCGGGGACGCCGACGCCATCCTGACGGGCGACGCGCTGCAGGCACAGGCCCTGCGGCTGCTCGCCGAGGACGCGCATCCGGCGGCCCCGGCCGCGGCGGCCCGACTCGCCGCCTGCGTCGTGGAGTTGTGCGCGGGCCAGTCCACGGACGTGGCGCTGGAGGGGCGCGACCCGCGGGCGGTCTCGCTGGCGGAGACCCTGACCATGGCGGAGGCCAAGACCGGGGCGCTGCTCGGCTGCGCGTGCGCGATCGGCGGGCTGTACGCCGGGGCGGGGCAGGAGGAGGCCGCGGCGCTCGACGCGTTCGGGCGGGCGGCGGGGCTCGCCTTCCAGCTCATCGACGACGTGATCGGCATCTGGGGCGACCCGGCCCGCACCGGCAAGCCGGCCGGGGCCGACCTGGCCGTCCGCAAGAAGTCCCTGCCGGTCGTCGCGGCGCTCGCCTCCGGGGGCCCGGCCGCGGAGGAACTGGCCGCGCTGTACGGGCCACCGGGCCCGGGGAAGGAGGGCGAGGCCGAGCTGGAGGCGATCGCGATGGCCGTCGAGCGGGCCGGCGGGCGCGACTGGGCGCAGGCGCGGGCGGCGGACGAGATGGCGCGGGCGCTCGACCAGTTGGCGAGAGCGGTTCCGGTACCGGAGGAGGCGGGCGGGCTGCTGTCACTGGCGGAGTTCGTGACGCGGCGCGGCTATTGAGGGGGAGGTAATTGGGGGGGGCGCGGCCTGGGGTCGCGGTGACTCGTCGCCGCGGCCCCGGGCCGCTGCCGCAGCTCCGGGCCGCCGTGTCCGCCCCAGGGGCCGGGGCTGAAACCCGGGCCGCGATCCCGAGTGCGGGGCCCGTGTCCGGTGCGGGGAGTGATCGCTTAGGCTGCCAACGAGCGTACGAGCCAAGCCGGTTGGTGACGGGCCAGGGGGGATCCAGGGTGGGTGTGGGGATGCGGCGGGCGCAGGAGGCCGACCGGGACTTCGTCGTGGAGCTGCTCGACGAGGCGTTCATGGACGACCCGGTCAGCGGCTGGGTGTTCCCCGGCGAGGAGCACCGGCGGGCCCGGCACGCGGGCCTGATGGGGGTGTTCACCGATGTCACGTTCGCCGAGGGGTTCATCGATCTCGCGGAGGACGGCTCGGCCGTCGCGCTGTGGCTGGACGTCCCGGACGAGCCGCACGGCCCCGAGGGCGGCGAGGGCGCCGACGGTGACGAGGAGGACGTGCCCGCGCAGGTGCGGGCCGCCGTCGACCCCGACAACGAGCGGGTCGAGCAGATAGCCCGGTTGACGGACGCCATCCACCCGGTGGGCCGCGCGCACGTCTACCTGTGGATGATCGGCGTACGGCCGGACCGGCAGGGCGAGGGCCTGGGCACCGCGCTGATGGCGCCGGTCCTGGAGCGCTGCGACCGCGAGGGTCTGCCCGCCTATCTGGAGGCGAGCAACGCCCGCAGCCGAACCCTGTACGAGCGGCTCGGCTTCGTCTTCACCGGCACGGCTCTCGACCTGCCCGACGGCCCGTCGCTGTGGCCCATGTGGCGGGAGCCGCAGGCCGGCTGAGCCCGGACGCGGGGCTTGCTCACGCCTCGGGCACGATCCGCTCCACCAGGCGTTCCACCACGCCCTCCGGCACGCTCACGCCGGGGATCGCGCCGTCCAGCATGCCCGGCATCGTCAGGTGTTCCAGGATGAGCCCGAGCATGCCCAGATAGAGGAGGGTGATCTCCTCGGCGCCGCCGGGCAGTTCCGACTCGGCGTTGAACGCGATGCCGAAGTCGAGATCGCCGCGCAGCGACTTCATCAGGGACGCGCGCAGCTCGGGCCGTCGCCCGGCTTCGAGGCGCATCTCCATCATGGCGAGGAACCCGGTGCGGTCGCCCTGCGCGCGGCCGATCAGGTCGTACATGAACGCCAGGACCAGTTCCCGGTCCCTGGGCCGCTTCAGCAGGTCCTCGACGACCTTCGGGTCCGGGGCGAGCCGCTCGTGCAGCCAGCTGTCGATCTGGTGGAGCAGGTCGTCGCGGTTGGCGAAGTAGTTGGACGACGTGCCGGTCGGGACGCCCGCCGCCGTGTCCACCGCGCGGAAGGTCAGGCCGCGCGCACCCTCGGCCGCGAGCACCTCGACGGCCGCGTCCACGAGGGCGGCTCGGCGCTCCGGATTCCTCACCATGTCTGCCACTCCCATCCCCGGTCCCGGGAAAGCTCTTGCAACCACTACAGGTGAAGCACTATAACTGAAGTGGTTCGGGCGGAGTGTTTCGGGCGGAGTGCGCGGAGAGCCGCCGAGGACCGCTGAGAGTCGCCCACAGTCCTTGTCCTCCACGAAAAGAGACCAGCTTGCGCAAGCTCACGTACTTCGTCGCCGTGTCCGTCGACGGTTTCATCGGGGACGAGTCCGGTGACGGAATGATGTTCGTGCCGTTCGTCGACGAGGAGTTCCTGGGGTTCCTGAAGGAGGAGTACCCGGAGACGATCTCGACCGAGGGCCGCAAGATGCTCGGCTTCGACGGGATCACGAACAAGAAGTTCGACACCGTGCTCCAGGGCCGCGGCAGCTACCAGGTCGGTATCGACGCCGGCTTCCTCAGCCCGTACGGGCATCTGCGCGAGTACGTCGCCACGCGCAGCCTGAAGGAGTCCCCGCACCCGAACGTCGAGCTGATCCGCGACGACGTCGTCGGCACGGTGCGCGCGCTCAAGGCGGAAGAGAGCGAGCTGGGCATCTGGCTGTGCGGCGGCGCCCGGCTGGCGGGGCTGCTCGCGGACGAGATCGACGAGCTCGTGATCAAGACGTACCCGGTGGTCTTCGGCGCCGGCATGCCGATGTTCGCCGGCCGCGCATACGACCTCACCCGGTTCGACCTCGCGGAGAACCGCACGTTCGGGAACGGCGTGATCGTCCGCCGGTACAGCAGGAAGCGGTAGCGCTCCGCTGCCAGACTGGAGACCCGCGGAGAAAAAAGATGCGCGGGCGGTGTCGAGAGCGCTCCGGCCGCTCCGACGTCCCAGGTGAAGCCGCCCGCAGCGAGCGAGCGGCCGCACCGAAGGAGCGCAGGACCATGAAGTACATGCTGATGATCCAGGCCTCGCAGGCGGACTACGAGGCCATGGGCGGCAAGGCGTCACAGGGGGTTCCTGCCTGGGGCGAGAAGGACCTGCAGGCGATGTACGCCTTCATGGAGCAGCTCAACAACGATCTGGCCGAGACCGGCGAGATGATCGACGGGCAGGGTCTGGCCGAGCCGGCACAGACCCGGACCGTCTCCCCCGGCGGCGAAGGACGGCCCGTGATCAGCGACGGGCCGTACGGGGAGACGAAGGAACTCCTGTGCGGCTACTGGGTGCTGGACTGTCCGAACCTGGACCGGGTCACCGAGATCGCCGAGCGGATCCTCCAGTGCCCGGCGCCCGAGGGCTCGCCCGCCTACCCCGTCGTCATCCGGCCCGTCATGGAGGGCGGCGGCGACGTGTGCTGAGGCCCGACGCTCCGGACACCACCGAGGACCTGCTGCGCCGCCACGCGCCGCAGGTCCTCGGTGCGCTCGTGCGCCGGTACGGGCACTTCGACGCGGCCGAGGACGCCGTGCAGGAGGCGCTGCTCGCCGCCGCGCGGCAGTGGCCCGAGCGCGGGATCCCGGACAATCCGCGCGGCTGGCTGATCAAGGTCGCGTCCCGGCGCCTCACCGACGCGCTGCGCAGCGAGACGGCGCGGCGGCTGCGCGAACAGACGCAGGCCCAGCTGCTGCCGCGCGACGCCCACACGGCGCCGCCGCCGGACGCGCCGCGCGCCCCCGCCGAGGACGACACGCTCACCCTGCTCTATCTGTGCTGCCACCCGGACCTCAGTCCCGCGTCCCAGGTGGCGCTCACCCTCCGGGCGGTCGGCGGTCTGACCACCGCGGAGATCGCCCGCGCCTACCTGGTGCCCGAGGCGACGGCGGCGCAGCGGATCAGCCGGGCCAAGCGGCAGCTGCGCGGCGCGGAGTTCCGGCGGCCCGACCGCTGGCGGGAGCGGCTGCCCGCACTCCTCCAGGTGCTGTACCTGATCTTCAACGAGGGCCACACCGCGACCTCGGGCCCCGAAGTGCGCCGCGCCGACCTGGCCGCCGAGGCGATCCGGCTGGCCCGCGCCGTGCATGCCCTGCTGCCCGCCGACAGCGAGGTCACCGGGCTGCTCGCGCTGATGCTGCTCACCGACGCCCGGCGCGCGGCCCGCACCGACGCCGCCGGTGACCTGGTCCGGCTCGACGAGCAGGACCGGACCCTGTGGGACCGGGCCGCGATCGCCGAGGGCGTCGCGCTCGTCGAGCGGGCGCTGCCGCACGGGCCCGTCGGGCCGTATCAACTCCAGGCCGCCATCGCAGCCCTGCACGACGAGGCCGATCGCGCGCAGGACACCGACTGGCCGCAGATCCTCGCCCTCTACGACCTGCTCGTCCGGCTCGCGCCCGCCGGGGAGCCGATGGCCGCGCTCGGCCGGGCCGTCGCCGTCGCCATGGTGCACGGCCCGGCCGCCGGGCTCGCCGAGACCGACCGGCTGACCGACGCGCTCGGCGGACATCACCGGCTCGCCGCGGTCCGCGCGCACCTGCTGGAACGCGCCGGGGACCGCGACGGGGCCCGCACCGCCTACCAGGTCGCGGCCGCCTGCACGCTCAGCGGACCGGAGCAGCGGTATCTGCGGGTGCGCGCGGCCCGGCTCACCCCCTGACACAGCGGACTCATAGATTGGGCGCATGGCGATCGAACTGCTTCACATCACCGAGCGCGCCCTGTGGGAGAGCGCCCGGGCCACGGGCACGTACACGATGTCGACCCGCGGCAAGAGCCTCCAGGAGGTCGGGTTCATCCACTGCTCGTTCCCGCACCAGCTGCGCGGTGTCGCCGAGCTGCTGTACGGGACGGAGCCCGCGCCCGGCGAGCTGGTGGTCCTGGTCATCGACCGGGAGCTGCTCGACGTGCCGGTCCGGGTGGAGCCCGGGGAGCCCGGCGGGGCGGAATTCCCGCACATCTACGGCCCGTTGGCGGTCGCCGCGGTGACCGAGGTGCGTGACTGGCCGCGCCCCGAGAAGCGCAGCCAGAAGGAACGCATGCTCGCCGGTGACCTCTACCTCGCCGACGATCCCGACATCGAGGCCGACGCGCTGCGCGGCGCCGAGCTCGCCGAGCGCTACAACGCGAGCAGCGTCACCGACCTGCCCGCGCGCCGCGCCCTGCTCCACGAACTGATCGGCGAGGTCGGCGAGGACGTCGTGGTGCGCCCGCCGCTGTCCGTCGACCACGGGCGGTACATCAGCATCGGCGCGCGTACGTTCGTCAACTGCGGGGCCGTGATGCTGGACGTGGCGCCGATCCGGATCGGCGAGGACGTGCAGATCGGCCCGAACGTCCAACTCCTCACCCCCACGCATCCGTTGGAACCCGAGCCGCGCCGCGCCAAGTGGGAGGCGGCGAAGCCCATCACCCTCGGCGACAACGTGTGGCTCGGCGGCGGCGTCATCGTCTGCCCCGGCGTCACGATCGGCGCGAACACCGTAGTGGGCGCGGGCTCCGTCGTCACCCGGGACCTGCCGCCGGACGTGGTCGCCGTGGGCAACCCCGCGCGGGTCGTGCGGGGGCTCGGGGAGGCCGGGGCGTGAGACGACGGGGGGTGGCCTGCGTGGTCGCGGGGGCGGCACTGATCGGGTTCACCGGGGGCGACGGCTTCGCCGGCGGTCACGCGAAGACCTGGGCGGACGGGACGCCGGTCGTGTGGACGGACCAGGAGATGCCCGAACTGCCGCTGGAGAGGTACGAGTTCGACGGTACGGACAAGCAGGCGTACGACCGGATGGAGCGCGCGCGGCAGCTGCTCACGCAGCGCTGCATGGTCCGGCACGGCTTCGCCGACTTCCCGCGGGACCCGAAGTACCCGGGCTTCGGCAACCGGTACACCACCGTGATGGTCGCCGTCGGCACGGGACCCGTCGGCTCCTACGACCTGGAGAAGGCGCGGCGCTGGGGCTACGGCTGGGACCCGGGGAAAAAGGTCCGCCCGCGCGAGCCCGAGGGGCGGGAGATGACGACCGAGGAGTCCGCCGTCTACTACGGCGACCGGCGGGGCGAGCAGAGCGGCTGCGCCGGGGAGGCCTCCCGGCGGCTGGAGCGCGGTGTGCGGGACCGCAGGAACACGTGGGTGTACGTCTCCGGACGCGCCACCGCCGTCCGCAAGCAGGCCGGGCGGGACCCGCGCCTGCGCCGCGCCTACCGGGAGTGGGCGGACTGCGTCGTCGACAAGGGCTTCAAGCGGTACCCCGATCCCGTGAAGGCCTTCGGCGACAAGGCCTGGGGACGCGGCCAGGACGGCAACACCAGGCGCACGGAACGGGAGCTGGGCACGGCCGCCGCCGATGTCGAGTGCAAGCGTGCCCACAACACGGGCGGGGTGTGGTGGTCCGTGGTGAACCGCCTCCAGCGAGCCGAACTGACGCTCCACCGAAAGGAGTTCGCGGCGGTGCGCGCGGACCGGGACCGGATGCTCGCGAACGTGCGGGCGGTGCTCGAGACGGCCTGAGTCCGCCCGCGCCGCGCCCCGGCTAGCGAGCGACGGCCCCGCGCACCGACGCGGCCATCGCCCACACGAAGGCGTCCCGCGTCGCGTCGTCCAGCAGGTCGAGCGAGAGGTACGGGTTGAGGTCCTCCAGCTCCACGAGCAGCAGCTCGCCCTCCGGGGTGCGGCAGGCGTCGACGCGCTGGATGCCGTGCGGGAGGGTGTTCCACTCGATGAAACGGCGGGCGAACTCCCGGTCGGCGGCGGTGGGTTCGTACGGGCGCAGCTCCCAGCGCCGCCCCGGGTCCGGCGCGTACAAGGCGTACTGGAGCGTGTCGTCGACGAAGTAGAAGGAGACCTCGTACTGGAAGTCGACGTGCGGCTGCACCAACAGGCCGTCCGCGAAAGGCAGTTCGCCGAGCTCGGCCGGGGTGACGACGCGCAGGCCGATCGAGTCCGCGCCCAGCTTCGGCTTCGCCACGTAACGATCGGCCGCGGGCAGCCGCCGGAGGTCCGCGGCGCGGTCGACCGTCGGGATCACCGGGTACCCGGCGCCGGTCAGGTCCAGCAGGTACTGCTTGCCCGCCATGTCGGCGCGGCCGGTCAGCGGGTTGTAGACGTTCGTGCCCCGCTCCAGCGCCCGCGCGCGGAACGCCTCGTACGCGTCCTGGTAGCCGAGCACCGGCCCGCTGTTGCGGACCACGACCACGTCGAAGCCGTCCATGAGCGCGGCCGCGTCCAGGGGGTGGCACAGGGCGAGGTCGAACGACGGGCGGAGCCGGGACGTGAGGAAGATGTCCTCGTCGCAGTAGCGGCGGCCGCGGGCCTCGTAGGCGAGGTCGGTGACGTAGAGGACGCGCGGGTGGCGGGACATCGGTGACTCCTGGGTCGCGGTGTGGTCCGCCCATTCCACCAGGGGGAGGGGGGGACCGAACCGTGCGGTTCCATGGGGCCACGACCCGCGCCTTCCCGGCCGCGGTCGGCGGGACCCGCGGACCGGTTCGCGGAGCGGGACCTGCCGCTCCGCCGCCGGACTCTTTTCGTGTGACAAGCACACCGCCACGGGGCGGCGAGGGGCGAGATCCGGACATTCTGTGCATAGGTGAACGGGTTCGCGCGGGGTGTACCGCACCCCGTTCCCCGTTCACCGAAGGAAGCGCACCGTGACCTCTCGCTCGCTCACCCGGATCGCCGTCACCGCCGTCTCCCTGTTCGCCGTCGCCCTGCCGGGGGTGGCGCAGGCCGCCGATGCTGCGCCGAAGGGGCCGTGTCACCGGTACCAGGCGACCGTCAACCGGCACCAGGACCGTCTCGACGCGCTGAACGCGCAGATCGTCCCGGTCACGAAGAAGATCGAGCAGCTCGACCACGCGTACGAGGAGGCCAACAGCGCCGCCGAGTACCGCGCGACCGTCTGGGCCGAGGCCCGCGACTGGGTCACGTACCTGGAGGAGGACGAGTCGGGCGAGTTCTCCGCGGCCGACTACCAGCGCGCGGTCCAGGAGCGTGACGAGGCCCGCCAGGCGCTGGACAAGGCCAACGCGGAGGAGCGGAAGGCCTACGCGGCCCTGCGGGCCGTGCAGCAGGACCCGAAGCTGGTCGAGGAGCGCGCCAGGACGAAGAAGCTGCTGACCAGGGCCGAGAACGCGCTCGCCAAGTGCGAGGCGAACGCGGCCTGACGCCCGACCCATGCCGAAGGGGCCCGGCCGAGTTCGTCGGCCGGGCCCCTTCGGTGCGGCCCGGGACCCGCGAGGGTGCACCACCCGCCGGTCGGCCGGGGCCGGTGCCGGAACAGCCCGGATCAGGCCTTCTTGGTCTCCCAGAAGATCTTGTCGATCTGGGCGATGTAGTCCAGAGCCTTCTGGCCCGTGGCCGGGTCCGTCGAGCCCTTGGCGGCCGAGAGGGCCTTCAGGGTGTCGTTGACCAGCTGGTGCAGCTCCGGGTACTTCTCGAAGTGCGGGGGCTTGAAGTAGTCGCTCCACAGCACCGAGACGTGGTGCTTGGCGAGCTCGGCACGCTGCTCCTTGATGACCGTGGCGCGCGCCTGGAAGTGCACGTCGTCGTTGCCGGCCATCTTCTCCTGGACGGCCTTGACCGACTCGGCCTCGATGCGGGCCTGGGCCGGGTCGTACACGCCGCAGGGGAGGTCGCAGTGAGCGCTGGCCTTCACCTTGGGGGCGAACAGGCGGGAAAGCATGTTGCTGTCCTTCCTCGTGATCGTCTTCTCAGGTGGGACATTACTCCGTGCAGAACGGGTTTTCTCGAGTGCCCCCGGGGGCTTAGGACAAAAGTCCAGGGCGAGACTGGGACTGGTGGACGATGGGACCGGCGGATGGAAACCGGGGAGACCGGGGAGGATGTCTGATGCCCGAGGCGATCGAGGAAGCACGCGAGGCGAAAGTGCCGTTCCAGATCATCGAGGTGGTCGGTCCGTCCATGGTGCCGACCCTGTACCACGGTGACTGGATGCTGGTGCACTACGGCGCCCGGGTGCGGCCGGGCGACGTCGTCGTCCTGCGCCACCCCTTCCAGCAGGACCTTCTCGTCGTGAAGCGGATCGCCGAGCGGCGGGACGGCGGCTGGTGGGTGCTCGGGGACAACGCCGGGGCCGGCGGCGACAGCAGCGTGTACGGCGTCGTCCCGGACGACCTGGTGCTCGCCAAGGTCCGCGGCCGGCTGCGGCGGCGCAGGCCGTGGGCCGAGGGCGAGGGTCAGCGGTCCGTGGCGGCCGTGGTGTCCTGGGCGCTGCGCGCCGTGCGCCCGGTGCTGTCCGACCGGTCCGTCTCCAGGCGTTTGCGGGCCCGGTAGGCGGCGACGTTGGCGCGGGTCGCGCAGCGGTCCGAGCAGTAGCGGCGGGAGCGGTTCGTGGAGGTGTCCAGGTACGCGTTGCGGCACGGCGCCGCCTCGCACAGGCCGAGGCGGTCCACCCCGTACTCGGTGAGGTGGAAGGCGAGCCCCATCGCGGCGATGGAGGCGTAGCCGGCCGTCGCGTTGGACGGGTGGTCGGCCAGGTGCATGTGCCACAGCGGGCGCCCGTCGTCGTCCCGGTGGTTGTGACCGGAGATCTGCGGGCTCACCGGGAACTCCAGCAGGAGCGAGTTCAGCAGGTTCACCGCGAGCTCCTCGTCGCCGCTGTCGGCCGCGTCGAACACCGCGCGCAGACGGCCCCGGACGCTCCTGAAGCGGGTCAGATCGGAGTCCGTCGCGCGGCGGGCCGCCTCCTGGCTGGCGCCGAACAGGTCGCGCACCGCCTCCACGGAGGTCAGGTTGTCCTTGCCGCGGCCCGGCTCCTCGGTGTTGACGAGACGCACTGCGTAGTCCGAGTAATAGGCCAGTTCCACTTGTAGTCCTTACCGGGGCGGTCTATCGTCTGGGGCGAGCGAGAGTAATGCTCGCTCTGGCTTTCAGGGTATTACGCACCGTCGCTCGCGGTGCCGACCGTGTCGCTCGTACGGGAGGGCTTCATGACCGAGACCACCGCCGACACCCGGGCTGCCGACTGGCGGGCCTGGCAGGACAGCTGGGACCGGCAGCAGGAGTGGTACATGCCGGACCGCGAGGAGCGGTTCCGGGTGATGCTCGACATGGTCGAGGCGTGCGTGGGCCGGGCGCCCCGCGTGCTCGACCTCGCGTGCGGCACCGGCAGCATCACCGACCGGCTGCTCACCCGCTTCCCGGACGCCACGAGCGTCGGCGTCGACCTCGACCCGGCGCTGCTCGCCATCGCGCGCGGCACCTTCGACGGGGACGAGCGCGTCACCTTCGTGACGGCCGACCTCAAGGACCCGCAGTGGACGCAGGCGCTGCCGCACGACTCGTACGACGCCGTGCTCACCGCCACCGCCCTGCACTGGCTGCACTCCGGCCCTCTCGCGACGCTCTACGGTCAACTCGCCGGCCTCGTCCGCGACGGCGGCGTCTTCATGAACGCGGACCACATGATCGACCAGACGACGCCCCGGATCAACGCCGCGGAGCGTGCGCTTCGCCATGCGCGGATGGACGCGGCGAAGGCGGGCGGGGCGCTCGACTGGGCCGAGTGGTGGGCGCTGGCCGCTCAGGACCCGGTCCTGGCCGGTCCGACGGCCGAGCGGTTCGAGATCTACGGGGAGCATGCCGACGGGGACACGCCGCCGGCGGCGTGGCACGCGGAGGCGCTGCGCGGGGCAGGGTTCGGGGAGGCGCGGGTGGTGTGGGGCTCGCCCTCCGATGCGCTGGTGCTCGCGCTGAAGTGACGGTCGCGGCTGCGGGGTGAGCGTCTCGTCGCGGGCCGCGGCCCGGTGGGGCCGCGACCGCACCGGCCTCCCGCCCAAGAAGGGGCGCCCGGGGTCCACGACCCCGGGCGCCCCTTTCCTGTCGGCGTCGGACGACTACAGCACCTTGGAGAGGAACGACTGCGTCCGCTCGTGCTGAGGGTTCGTCAGAACATCGCGCGGGTGGCCCGATTCGACCACCACGCCCTCGTCCATGAAGACCAGGCTGTCGCCGACCTCGCGCGCGAAGCCCATTTCGTGCGTGACGACGACCATCGTCATGCCGGACTCGGCGAGGTCGCGCATGACGTCGAGGACGTCACCGACCAGCTCCGGGTCGAGCGCCGACGTCGGCTCGTCGAACAGCATCAGCTTCGGGTCCATCGCGAGCGCCCGGGCGATCGCGACGCGCTGCTGCTGGCCGCCGGAGAGCTGGGAGGGATAGTTGCCCGCCTTGTCGGCGAGGCCCACCCGGTCGAGCAGCTCCTGCGCGCGCGTCCTGGCCTGCGCCTTGGCGACGCCCTTGACCTGGACGGGCGCCTCCATGACGTTCTCCAGCGCCGTCAGGTGCGGGAAGAGGTTGAAGCGCTGGAACACCATGCCGATGTCGCGGCGCTTCAGGGCGACCTCCCGGTCGCGGAGCTCGTACAGCTTGTCGCCCTGCTGCCGGTAGCCGACCAGCTCGCCGTCGACGTACAGCCGGCCGGCGTTGACCTTCTCCAGGTGGTTGATGCACCGCAGGAAGGTCGACTTGCCGGAGCCGGAGGGGCCGATGAGGCAGAACACCTCGCCCTGCTTGACCTCCAGGTCGATGCCCTTGAGGACCTGCACGTTGCCGAAGGACTTGTGGACGCCCTCGGCCTTGACCATCGCGTTCGCGGTCATGCTCCCACCCCCGTGCCCGAACGGTTCGAGAAGGAGAGCATGTTGGCCTTCACCTTCTGCCAAGGCGTGTTCGGCAGCTGACGCAGGGTGCCCCGCGCGTAGTACCGCTCGATGTAGTACTGCCCGACGCTCAGGATCGACGTCATGATCAGGTACCAGGCCGCGGCGGTGAAGTACATCTCCACCGGCGAACCGGACTGCTGGCCGATGTCCTGGGCGTACCGGAAGAGTTCGTTGAACTGGACCGCCGCGACGAGCGAGGTGGTCTTCAGCATGTTGATGAACTCGTTGCCGGTCGGCGGCACGATCACCCGCATCGCCTGCGGGATCACGATGCGGCGCAGGGTCTTGGCGTGGCTCATGCCGAGCGCGTGCGACGCCTCGGTCTGGCCCTCGTCGACCGACATCAGGCCGGCGCGGCAGATCTCCGCCATGTACGCCGCCTCGTTGAGGCCCAGGCCGAGCAGGGCCGTGAGCAGCGGCGTCATGAAGGACGACCAGTAGTCCTTGTAGATCGGCCCGAGGTTGATGTACTCGAAGACCAGGCCCAGGTTGAACCAGATGAACAGCTGGACCAGGACCGGCGTGCCGCGGAAGAACCAGATGTAGAACCAGGCGATGGAGCTGGTCACCGGGTTCTTCGACAGGCGCATCACGGCGAGCGTGACACCGCCGACCACGCCGATCAGCATCGACAGGACGGTCAGCAGCAGGGTCTTGCCGACGCCCGTCAGGATGCGGTCGTCGAAGAAGTAGTCGGGGACCGCACCCCAGTTGATCTTGCCCTGGCCGAAGGCGTAGATGATCGAGCCGAGGAGCGCGAGGGCGACGACGGCGGCGAGGTACCGCCCGTAGTGCCGGACCGGAATGGCCCTGATGGCCTCCGGCGCGGCCGCGGGCGGCGGCGTGTCCTCGGGGCCGCCGCCCGTCTTCTCTATGTCAACAGACACGGATCTTGCCTTTCAACGACTTCGATGACGCGTCGTACGCGGTCACTTGCCGCCGTTGACGGTGGCTTCCTTCACGGCGCCGGCCTCGACGCCCCACTTGGCGATGACCTTGTCGTACTCGCCGTTCTTGATGATCGCGTCCAGCGCGGCCCGGAGCGCGTCGCGCAGTTCCGTGTTGCTCTTGGCGACGGCGATGCCGTACGGGGCGGCCTCGACCTGGTCGCCGACGATCTCGAAGTCCTTGCCGCCGCCCGAGGTCTTCACCGCGTACGCGGCGACCGGGAAGTCGGACGAACCGGCGTCGGCGCCGCCGGAGCGCAGCCGGGTCTGGGCCTGCTGGTCGTCGTCGAAGGCCTGGATGCCGAGCTTCTTGGAGCCGCACTTCTTGGCCTGCGCCTTGGCGAGGTCGTGGGAGACCGTGCCGCGCTGCACGACGATCTTCTTGCCGCACAGGTCTTCCCAGGTCTTGATGTCCTGGGTCTTGCCCTTGGGGGTGTAGATCGAGACGCCCGCGTTGAAGTAGTCGACGAAGTCGACGCCCTCGCCGACCTTCTTGCCGGTGTCCGAGTCCACGCCGTCCTGGCGGTCCTTGGTGTCGGTCATGGCCGACATGGCGATGTCGTAGCGGTTCGAGCGCAGGCCCGTGACCAGGGTGTCGAACGTGCCGTTCTGGAACTCGAACTTCACACCGAGCTGCTTGCCGAGCGCGTCGGCCAGGTCGGGGTCGATACCGATGGCCTTGCCGGACTTGTCCTTGAACTCGACCGGGGCGTAGGCGATGTCCGAGCCGACCCGGATGACGCCCTTGTCGCGGATCTCCTTGGGGAGCTTGTCCGCGAGCGGTGCGCTCTTGCTCGACGCGGAGCCGCTGTCGGCGTCCTTGTCCTTGGTCTGGTCACCGCAGCCGGTCAGCAGCAGGGTGCCGGCGACCGCGATCGCGCCGACCGCGGCTATCCGGGACTTCGCGGACTTCGCGGTCGTGCGACGGGTGGTGCTTGCGGTCATGGTGGGGTCCTCCGGCAGGGTGGGTGGAGTTGCCGTGTCGGTCGCCTTGGCACACACCTTCGGGTGTCGCGACCTCGCGTGATGACGGCATCTTGCCATTCGGACTGACCCGTGCAGGGCGTCAGAGATGTCAAAATCGGATAACAGGTGCGCCAAGAGCCCCAACAGGGCGGCATGTCACGGTGCATAGGGCCGCATCATCTGCGGACCCACTGTCCGGAGGCGGGAGATTCTCCGGCGAACTGCCCGCAGTCTCACCATTCGGGCGTGCTTCCACCGCGCTTCGAGCGCGACTTGATGACTTGTCCAGATATTCGGCTATGAGTCATGTCACCGGGCCGTGATCGATCACGTATGGGCTCGTCCGCAGCACCGTCCGTCAGGTAAGAAGGTTCTTTACACCCCTCATCCGGGGCTCAGGGCGCGCGTGCGGCGCGCCCGTCGCGTGCGGTCCCGTACAGCGGTTCACAAACGGGACCAGCTGGGCCGTACGCGGTGCCCGCCCGCTCCTCAACCAGGAGCGGACACCCTCAACTGATGTTTTAAGACTTAAGGGGTCAGACAAGTGGCAGCGGAGATCGTCAATCCTCGCAGCGACACCAGTACCGGCAACGAAGGCGACGTGGATCCCGTCGATTCCTTCGACCCGGCGTTCGCGCTGCACCGCGGCGGCAAGATGGCCGTGCAGGCCACCGTGCCGGTCCGTGACAAGGACGACCTGTCCCTGGCGTACACGCCCGGCGTCGCGAAGGTGTGCAGCGCGATCGCCGAGCAGCCGGAGCTCGTCCACGACTACACCTGGAAGCCGAACGTCGTGGCCGTGGTCACCGACGGCACGGCCGTGCTCGGCCTCGGGGACATCGGCCCCGAGGCGTCCCTCCCGGTGATGGAGGGCAAGGCCATTCTCTTCAAGCAGTTCGGCGGCGTGGACGCGGTGCCGATCGCGCTCGCGACGACCGACGTCGACGAGATCGTCGACACCGTCGTGCGCCTCGCGCCGTCCTTCGGCGGCGTCAACCTGGAGGACATCTCGGCGCCGCGCTGCTTCGAGATCGAGCGCAAGCTCCAGGAGAAGCTGGACATCCCGGTCTTCCACGACGACCAGCACGGCACCGCCGTGGTGACGCTGGCCGCGCTGAAGAACGCGGCCCGGCTCAGCGGGCGCTCGCTCGGCGAGCTGCGGGGCGTCATCTCCGGCGCCGGCGCGGCCGGTGTGGCGATCGCGAAGTTCCTGCTGGAGGCCGGTCTCGGTGACGTCGCGGTCACCGACCGCAAGGGCATCGTCAGCCGGGACCGCGAGGACCTCACGCCGGTCAAGCGCGAGCTCGCCGAGATCACGAACAAGGCGGGTCTGTCCGGCTCGCTGGAGGACGCCCTCGCGGGTGCCGACGTCTACATCGGCGTCTCCGGCGGTACGGTCCCCGAGCCCGCGGTCGCCTCGATGGCGCCGGGTGCCTTCGTCTTCGCGATGGCCAACCCGAACCCCGAGGTGCACCCCGACATCGCCCACAAGTACGCGGCCGTGGTCGCGACCGGGCGCTCGGACTTCCCGAACCAGATCAACAACGTGCTGGCGTTCCCCGGGATCTTCGCGGGCGCGCTGCAGGTGCGGGCCTCCCGGATCACCGAGACGATGAAGATCGCGGCCGCGGAGGCGCTGGCCGCGGTGGTCGGGGACGAGCTGACGGCCGAGTACGTCATCCCGTCGCCGTTCGACGAGCGGGTGGCGCCGGCGGTGACGGCCGCCGTCGCCGCCGCCGCGCGGGCCGAGGGCGTCGCGCGACGCTGAGTACCGCATGTGGTCGAGGCCCCGCTCCGGCGGGGCCTTCTCCATGCCCTTCCCCTGCCCTTCCCCTGCTCTTCCCGTGCTCGTCCAAGCCCTTTTCCGGGCTCCGCGCCAGGGGACGTGTGTCACAGGCGGAGGTGGTTCCCCGGCCCCCGCGCGGCGCCTATCGTCAAGGTCATGTTCGCTGCCTATGCCGCCCGCATCGACCGTGACCAGCCGCTGAACGGACTGGAGTTGGGGGAGCGGCCCGCCCCCGAGAACCGGCCCGGCTGGACCACCGTGAACGTCAGGGCCGCCTCCCTCAACCACCACGACCTGTGGTCCCTGCGCGGGGTCGGGCTCGGCGAGGAGGCGCTGCCCATGATCCTGGGCTGCGACGCCGCCGGGACCGACAGCGACGGCAACGAGGTCGTCCTGCACTCCGTCATCGGGCAGACCGGTTACGGGGTGGGGCCCCGCGAGGGCCGCTCCATCCTCACCGAGAAGTACCAGGGCACCTTCGCCGAGCAGGTCACCGTGCCCGAGTGGAACGTGCTGCCCAAGCCGAAGGAGCTCTCCTTCGAGGAGGCCGCGTGCCTGCCCACCGCATGGCTGACCGCGTACCGGATGCTCTTCACCAACGCCGGTGTGCGCCCCGGTGACTCGGTGCTGGTCCAGGGCGCGGGCGGCGGTGTCGCCACCGCCGCGATCGTGCTCGGCAAGGCGGCCGGTCTGCGGGTCTTCGCCACCAGCCGCGACGAGGCCAAGCGCAAGCGGGCCCTGGAGCTGGGGGCCGTGGAGGCCGTGGAGTCCGGGGCGCGGCTGTCGCAGCGGGTGGACGCCGTGATCGAGACGGTGGGCGCCGCCACCTGGTCGCACTCGGTCAAGTCCCTGAAGCCGGGCGGCACGCTGGTCATCTCGGGCGCGACCAGCGGACCGAGCCCGAAGGCCGCCGAGCTGAACCGCATCTTCTTCCTGGAGCTGAAGGTCGTCGGCTCGACCATGGGCTCCAAGGACGAGCTGGAGGACCTGCTGTCCTTCTGCGCCGCGACCGGAGTGCGGCCCGTCATCGACGAGGTGCTGCCCCTCGACCGGGCCCGCGAGGGCTTCGAGAAGATGGCCGGCGGCGAGCTGTTCGGGAAGGTCGTGCTGACCGTCTGAACCGCTTCGCGGAAAAGGGGCGCCGTGAAGGCGCCCCTTTTCCATACCCGTCATGTCAACTGTGGTTGACGCGGCGGGTGTGTCAACCTACATTGACATCATGACCGAGGCAACGGATCTCGCCGAGCAGGCGGGCGCCCGCGATCCGCGGGTCGGGCTGCGGGCGGTCGCCGCACTGCGGCGGCTGCTGGAGCAGCTGGAAGCGGTACAGGTGCGCAGCGCGCGCAATCAGGGCTGGTCGTGGCAGGAGATCGCGGCCGAGCTGGGAGTCAGCCGACAGGCCGTGCACAAGAAGTACGGGAGGCGATGATGTTCGAGCGGTTCACCAAGGGTGCCCGGGATGTGGTCAAGGGCGCCGTCGCCCACGCGGAGCGCGAGCGCGCCCCGTACATCGACGAGGGGCATCTGCTCCTCGCGGTCCTCGACGCCCGCGGCACCCGGGGCTCCTTCGTCCTCGGCGCGCTCGGTGCGGACGCCGAGGGGAAGCGCGCGGCCATCGGGGAGGCCCTCGTCGCCGCGCGCCGCCGGGCGGGCCTGAGCCAGGCGGACGCCGAGGCCCTCGCCGGGCTCGGCATCGACGTGGACGAGATCGTCGCCCGGGTCGAACAGGCCCATGGCGTCGGCGCGTTGAGCGGTGGCCGCCGGCTCGGCGGGCGGCGCCCCTTCGCCAAGGAGGCGAAGGGGGTCCTGGAGTCGTCCCTGCGGGCGGCCCTCGCGCACGGCGACCGGTCCATCGGCGACGAGCACCTCCTCCTCGCCCTCGCCTCCCGCCCCGGCATCGCGTCCGAGGTCCTCGCCGGGCACGGCGTGACCGTACCGGCGGTGGAGCGGGTGCTGTACGGCGGCGGGGAGGCGGCGGCGAGCTGAGCCGCCCCGGCGGCCCGCCGCCCGCGGCTCACGCCTTCGGCGCCCGCAGTGCCGCCCCGATGTGCGCGGCCGCCTCCGACAGATGGCGCCGGGCCGACCGGAGCTGGTCCTCGGAGACGCCGTGGTCGCGGGCCGCGTCGCGGATGTCGTCGCGGAAGCGGTCCAGGAGGCGGTCCAGGTCGCGGGCCGGGTCGCCGGTGGAGTCCGCCGTCGCCCAGGACGGGACGTACTCGGCGGGCACCTCGTCGGATGCCGGGCGGTACTCGGGCCCGGGCGGCGCAGGGGGCGTACGGCCGGAGTCCTTGCCGAGGTCCTTGCCGAAGGACTTGCCGAACTCGCCGAACTCCTTGGCCAGTTCGGACAGGCCCTCGCGCACGCCCGTCGGCCAGTCACCCCGCGCGAAGTGGTCCTGCACCTGGTCCTGGACCTGCTTGGCCACGCGCTGGAACTCCTCCTGCGCCTGGACCCGCACCCGGTCCTGGGCCTCCTTGGCCTGGCGGCGCGCCCGCTGCGCCTCCTCGCGGGCCCGGCGGCTCTCGTCCTTCGCGCGCCGCGCCTGCTCCTTCCACTCCTGCTTCGCGCGGCGCAGCTCCTCCTTGGCGGCGCGCCAGGAGTCCTTGTCCACGAAGTCCTTGAAGTCCCCGAAATCGGGGCCGGAGCCGGAACGGGCCCCGCCGGCCCCCGAGGTGGCCGCCCGCACCTCGCGGCGGAGCTCGCCCGCCGCGCCGCGCACGTCGTCCCGGATCTCGGCGGCCAGCTCGGCGACCGACTCCCGGATCTCCAGCTCCAGATCGGCCAGCTCACCGCTGCGGTCGGCCAGCTCGGCGCGGCCCGCGTCGGTGATCGCGTAGACCTTCCGGCCGCCCTCCGTGGTGTGCGTGACCAGGCCCTCGGACTCCAGCTTGGCCAGACGCGGGTAGACCGTGCCCGCCGAGGGCGCGTACAGCCCCTGGAAGCGCTCTTCCAGCAGGCGGATCACTTCATAGCCGTGGCGCGGGGCCTCGTCGAGGAGCTTGAGGAGGTACAGGCGCAGGCGGCCGTGGGCGAAGACGGGAGGCATGTCAGAGCACCTTCTTGTCGGCGGGCTGGTCCTTCGAGTCGTCCTGCGGCTCCGCGTCGAACGGCTCGTCCTCACCCGGCGGCCTGCGCAGCAGGGCGATCGAACCGGAGACCGTCGTCGCCTTCAGGCTGCCCGTGCCCGCGCCGAGCCGGCCCGTGATCTTGTGCGCGCCCCACTGGCCGGACACGCGCAGACCGTCGAACGCGTTGGACACCGCGCCGCTCGCCGTGTTCGCCTCGACCTCCGTGTCCGCCGGGTGCGGGATGCGGATGGCGATCTCGCCGGAGACGCTCGCCAGGCTCACGTCCGTCGGTCCGGCCGGGTCGAGGTCCACGATCATCGAGCCGCTGACCGTGTCCGCCTTCACGAAGGACCCCGAGCCCTCGACCACGGTCAGGTCGCCGGACACCGAATTGAACCGGAGGTCACCGGTGACCGCCTGGGCCTCGACGCTGCCGGAGACCGTGCTGGTGCGCACCGGGCCCGTGACGCCCACCAGGGTCGTGTCGCCGGTGACGCCCTTCACCTCCGTACGCCCCTCTATGCCGGAGACGACGGCGCCCGCGCCGACCACGCCCACCTCGACCCGGGTGCCGCTGGGCACGGCGAGCGTGACGACCGCGCTGCGGTGCCACCCCTTGGGGTCGAGCCACTTGAGGAAGCCCTTCCAGGGCAGATCGTCGTAGGCCACGGAGAGCGTGTCGTCCCGCTGCCGCACGATGAGCGGGGGCCCCTCGACGTCGGAGACCTCCAGACGGGCGGAACTCTCGTCCGTGCCCACCACGTTCACCGTTCCGTTCACGATGCGTACGTGCAGGGCCGTCACCGGCTCGTCGAAGGCGAGCTTCCGCGGCTCCGCGACGGACCACTCGGGCATGGTGCGACCTCCTCCGGAGTGAACGCGCCATATCGCGTCCTCTGCAAAACACGATATATCGCGGATGGGGAAAGTCAAGACAGGTCGCCGCGGGATCCGCCTCGCCCGCGGGCGGCGCGGGCGGACATCTGTGGTCCGATGCGGGCAAATTGCCCTAGCGTGGGGCCATGCCGTCGTCCCCTGAACCCGCCGGCGCGCTGCTCCTGTGCCGCGCCGACCCCGCCGCTGTCGGCCCCGCCGCCCAGCTGCTGCGCGAACGGATGCTGCTCGCCCCGGCCGGACCCGAGTGGAGCGTCCTCGTGCCCGAGTCGAAGCCCTGGCTCGCCGGGGCCGACGGCGGCGGCGAACCCGTCGACCGGGTCCTCGGCGGCTGGGCCGGCGCCCTCGCCGTCGGCGCGCCCTGGCCGGTGCTCGCCCTGTGGTGGGACGCCGACCGCAGCGGCTTCACCCTCGCCGCCGGCTTCCGCCGCCCCGTCGGCTACGTATGGCTGGCGAACGGCACCCCGGCCGGCGAGGGCGAGGCCATGCGCACCTTCGCCGCCCGCCTCGGCCTCGACCCGGTGCTCGACATGCAGTCCCTCGACGCCCTCACCGAGCCCGACACGGAGGCCGACGCCCGGGCCCGCATGCTCGGCCTGCTCGCCGTCCTCACCCGCACCGGGCTCACGCTCCCCGCGGGCCTGACCCCCGGCGAACCGGCCGACCGGCTGCGCGAGGTCGCCCGGGTGCAGCCGCACGCGGAGAGCGTCGAGTGGTCGGGATGGCGGGACGCCGTCCGCGCCGAGCTCGACGTCGTCGAGAACACCAGCATCGGCCCCTGGCTGCGCGGCCCCAGGGCGCGCTGCCTCGCCGCCGCCCAGCTGGCGGCCGGGGTGCCGCTCACGCTGCACGGCCTGCGGCGGCGCAGCGGGGGCTGGATCACCGCGGGGGCGCTGCTGCTGGTGCACGGGGCGCTCGGATTCGCGTACGACCGGATGCGCGCCCGCCCCTGAGGGCCCGGACGGCTACTCGTCCTCGTCCTCGTCGTCCAGACGCGCCAGCCACGTCGCCAGCCGTTCCACCGGCACCTCGAAGTCCGGGTTCAGGTCGACGAACGTCCGCAGCTGCTCGGCGAGCCACTCGAAGGTGACCTCCTCCTCGCCGCGCCTCTTCTCCAGTTCTTCGATGCCGCGGTCGGTGAAGTACAAGGGGTGCTCCGTGTGCCGGTGGATGCCGCTCTGGGCCGCTCTGTCCCCGCCAGGATAGGAGAGCGCGGGAGACTCTCGCCCCGTCGGCCGGTGCGGGTTAGCCTGATGAATCATCAATGCCTGTGAGGCGTACGTGATGCGGTGCGCCGCGGCGACGGGGGAGTGCGCCATGGGGGACGGGATAAGGCCGATACAGCTGCCGGACGGCACCGAGGTCTGGGTCAGAACCTCGCGGCTCGACGGACCCGGCGACGGCACCGACGATTACGACGACCTGTACGAGGACGTCGGCGTCTGGGAGACGGTGACCACCAAGGTCGAGGGGCTGAAGGAGACGGTCGAGGGCGTCGCCCGGTCGGTCCGCGCGGCCACCGCCGCGGCCGCGCCAGACGAGACCGCGGTGACCTTCGGCATCGAGGTCAGCGCCAAACCCGGGCGGGCCGTGGCCGTCCTCGCCGACGGCGAGGCCAAGGCGAACCTCTCGATCACCCTGACCTGGCAGCACGACCGGCGCCGTGCGGATCCCGGCGGCACCGGAGAAGGAGGCGGCGACCGGGCCGGGGCCTGATGCCGGCCCCCGACCGGGAGCCGCTGTGGCACCTCGCCGAGCAGGCGACCGTCGGCATGGGCCCGCCGCCCGCCGCGGCGGACCACGGCGGCCGGGACCTCCTCGCACCGCCCCGCGATCTGTGGGGCAGCGGCTTCTTCGTGGCGCCGGGCTGGGTGCTGACCTGCGCCCATGTGCTGGTCGACGGGACCGGGCGGCCGAGGCCGGGCGCCGCCGCGGGGCAGCCGGATGTCGGGGTGTACGTCGACGGCAGGGTGCTGCCGGGACGGCTCGCGTACTGCATGCCGCTGCCGCGCCGGTCCGTGCCGAGGAACGGCGGCGCCGGTGACCGGGAGACGTTCGCGTCCGCCGTCGAGGGCATCGAACCCGACCTCGCCCTGATCGCCCTGCTCGAACCGATGGAGCGCGAGCGCTGCGTCTGGCTCACCGACCGGCCGCCGGGCGAGTTCGCCCGCGACGACGGGGGCGGCGTCATCGGCCGGTTCGCGCCCAGGTCCCGCGACGGCGGGCACTGCGTCGTCGAACGGCTCACCTGCGGACACGGCAGCACGAAGGGCACCCGCATCAAGTTCGGGCTCAGCGTCGACATGCGGCCCGGCACCTCCGGCGGACCCCTCGTCGACCTGGAGCGCGGCGAGGTCGTCGGAGTGATCAAAGCCCGCTTCCGGGACGGGGGTTCGGGGCTCGCGGTCGCGGTCAGCGCCCTGCGCGAACTGTCGCCCGACGCGCACCTGGACGGCGCGCCGGACCTCGGACCCGAGCCGTACCACGAGCTGATGCGGCGGCACGACTCCTGGCACTGGCGGCGCCAGCACCCCGAGCACAGCGACGGCGAACCCACCTGGATCGACGTACAGCGCGAACTGCCCCGGCGGCGCGGCACCTGGGACGTCCTGGACCGCCTCGACGCGCTGCACCGCCTGGCCGGCGTGCCCGGACCGACCGCCCCCGCCGTCGTGCGGCAGCTCGCCAGGGACGCCCTGGGCCGGTCCCTCGGCCACCCCGTCGGACCCGTCAGCTGGCGCGACGGCCACGGCATGCTGCACGGCTTCGGCGGCCGCGACGACCTCGCCGTGCACCTGCGCTACCTCTCCCTCGTGGCCGGATGGATCACCGCCCACGCGGCCGGCGCCGAAGCCGCGGCCGCCGCGCGCGACCTGTACGAGTCCGTCATGCAGCGCGGACAGGCGCTCGGCGCCAAGGAACGGGCCGGGCTCGGCAGCCTGCGGCCCCGGCCCCGCGCCGTCCTGCTGGAGTTCGACCACGCGCCGCCGCCCGCCTACCTCGACGAGGGCGAGGTGGAGACCCGCCGGTACACCTGGACGCTCTTCAAGGGGTACGACGACGGGCGCTGGGAGCTGGCCGTGCCGCCGCCCGCCGAGGGACGCCCCTTCGAGCGGGCCAGGGCCGAGGCGCTGGACGCGCTCGCCGAAGTGCTGGCCGCGGCCGACGCGGCCCGGCCCGTGGAGGACCCGGTACCGCTCGAAGTCGCCCTGCCCGGCGTCGAGTTCGCCGCCACCGTCGCCGAGTGGGAGATCCGGGAGGACCCCCGCCCCAGCTCGCCGCGCAGCCCCATGGGGATCGACCGGCCCGTGGTGCTGCGCGACATCGAGCGGCGCGGCGAGGTGCTCGACCGGGACAGCGCCGCGGCGCTCGCCGAACGGTGGCAGGAGCGCTGGCGCGGCCTGGTCGGAGCGCCCCGCCTGGTACCGCTGCGCTCCGCCGCCGCACCGGCGCCGCTGCGCCGCCCCGACCTGCTGCGGGCGCCCCACGGATCCGTGCCCGTGCTGTGCCAGCAGGTCGGCGAGGGACCCGGCCACGACGCGGTCCAGCGGGCCGTGGGCCTGGGCTATCCGGTCGCCCTGTGGCGGGCGGACGGGCACCGGATCTCGGACGGCTGCGGCACCCGGTGCACCGCCTTCCACGACGGCGTCGAAGGGCTCCTGGACCGGGAGGGCGACGCCGTGCGCACCCTGCCGGGCCGGCTCTGGCGGCTGCGCAGCGAGCAGACCGACGAGTGGGTGCGCGGGGTGGTCCTCTTCTACGACAGCCCCGACCACCCCCTCCCGCAGGCGGCGGGCAGACCGCTCGAACCGCCCGGCTCCCGACCCGGCCGGAAACAGTCGTGAGCGGGTCGCGCGCCCGGCGCTCCCGCGGTCCAACACCCGCGCCCCCGGGCCGACTTGAAACAGACCAGAGGGGGCCGCGCCCCCGGTATTTTCGTGGCAGCCTGTCGCGGAGGGGGCCGACATGAGCGAGTGGCTGATCTACCGGGGCGCCGGAGCCCCGCACGACGAGATCCAGCGGCTCCCCCCACCACCGCCCTGGCGGGATTTCGACGGTGCGCCCGCGCTGCCCTCGCCCGGCGAGCTGGACAGCGCCTCCGTGCGCCGGCTCGGCGTGCGCAGCCGCCAGGCCCAGATGCACCGGCCCGGCGCCGAGGAGCGAGAGCTGGTCAACGCGGCCCTGTACCTGCGCAGACCGCTGCTCGTCACCGGGCAGCCCGGCAGCGGCAAGTCGACCATCGCGCACTCCGTCGCGTACGAGCTGAAGCTGGGCCGCGTCCTGTCCTGGCCCGTCGTCAGCCGCAGCACCCTGCGCGACGGCCTCTACCAGTACGACGCCATCGGGCGCCTGCAGGACCTCCAGATCCGCACCGCGCTCGGCGAGGACACCGCCGCGGGCATCGCCGACATCGGGCGCTACATCCGGCTCGGCCCGCTCGGCACCGCGCTGCTGGCCTACGACCGGCCGCGCGTCCTCCTCGTCGACGAGCTGGACAAGAGCGACATAGACCTGCCGAACGACCTGCTGAACGTGCTGGAGGAGGGCGAGTTCACCGTCCCCGAGCTGGAGCGGATCGCCGACGTCGCCCCCGAGGTCGAGGTGCTGACCGACGACGGAGCCAAGGTGACCGTGCGGCACGGCCGCATCCGCTGCCGCGCCTTCCCGTTCATCGTGCTGACCAGCAACGGCGAGCGGGACTTCCCCGCACCGCTGCGCCGGCGCTGCATCCAGCTGGAGATGACGCCGCCGGACGCCGAGCGGCTCGCCGGGATGGTGCGCGCCCACTTCGGCGAGGGCGCCGACCACGAACACGCCTCGCTCATCGAGCAGTTCCTCGACCGCGACCCCGGTGACGTCCTCGCGGTCGACCAGCTGCTCAACGCGATCCACCTGGTACGGCAGACGGGCTGGGACGAGGACAGCGGGGCCCGCGCCCGGCTGGCCGCGGAACTGATGCACCCGCTCGACCGGACCCGGTGACGGCGGTGCCCGGACAGGAGGCCCCCGACCCTCTCGCCCGGCTCGTCCGCACCCTCGACGAAGCAGGCACCCCCCTCGACAGCCGGGAGCTCGCCGACGCCCTCTGGCTGGCCCGCTGGACCCGCCCCGACAGCGCGCAGCGGCACCGGCCCGACGGGGCACCGGCGACCGGACAGCCGGCCGCCGAACCCCGGGAACCGCACCGCGACCCCGGTACGCACCGATCGGATCCGGCCAATCCCGGGCCGGCGCAGCCGACGGAGCCGCGCACCGCACCGGCCGGCGCGGCCGACCTCAGGGAGGCCGCGCCCGCCGAGGTGCCCGCCCCCTCGTCGACGTCCGAGCGCAGGCCCGGCGCCGCCGTGCTCCCCGGCCTGCCCCCGCTCCCCGCGCTGCGGCGCTCGCTGCGCTCCCTGCGCGCGTACCGCCCCTCGGGAGTGTTCGCGCCCAGCGAGCTCGACGAGATCGCCACGGCCGAACTCACCGCCACCACCGGCCTGGTGAGCCCGGTACGACGTCCCGTGCGGCGCCGCACCGCCGATCTGGTGCTGCTGATGGACGGTGCCCCGTCCATGGCGGTGTGGGACGGCCTGCTGGAGGAACTGCGCCGCGCCTGCGTCCAGGTCGGGGCGTTCCGCGACGTCGTCGTGCAGTACCTGCACCCGCTCGGCGCCGGCCTCGGCGTCACCGCGCAGCCCGGCCTCGGCCATGTGCTGCGCCCCGCGCAGGAGGTGTCCGACCCCTCGGGCCAGCGCGTGCACCTGCTGCTCAGCGACTGCACCGGGCCGCTGTGGCGCGACGGCACGTTCCAGCGGCTGCTGCGCGCCTGGGCGGCGACCGCCCCGCTCGCCGTACTGCAGCCCCTGCCGCGCCGGTTCTGGCAGCGGACCGCACTCCCGGCCACGGCAGGCATACTGACACGACGTCAAGGCCCGTACTGTGCACTGGAGTTCAGCCGACTCGGCCGGGGGAGCGAACCGGGACCGCCGCAGCCCGGCCTGCACGTCCCCGTCCTGATGCCCACCCCCGCCGCGCTCAGCACCTGGTCGCGCCTGGTGTCGGCCGACGGCGGACTGCGGCTGCGCGGCGCCGCGGCGCCCCTGGACCCCGCCGCGCACCCCGCCGAACCGGCCCCACTGCCCCCGGACCCGGCCGACGACGAGGCCGAGCGGCTCCTCGTGGAGTTCGACGAGACCGCCTCGCCCACCGCCCGCAACCTCGCCGTCCAGCTCTCCGCCGCGCCGCTCGCGCTGCCCGTGATGCGGCTGGTCCAGCGCACGATGCAGCCCGGCAGCGGCCCCGGCGAACTGGCCGAGATCCTGCTCGGCGGACTCGTCACCGAACGGCCGCCCGGCCCCGGACCGGGCCCCGGCCAGGAGCAGGAGAGCCGCACCGGCCCCTGGTTCGACTTCAAGCCGAAAGTGCGCACCCTGCTCCTGGAGCGGCTCAGCGCGGGCGAGGCGGCGCTCGTCCTCAAGCACTGCGCCCTGTACATCGAGCGGACCTTCGGCCGCGGCGCCCGCAACTACCCGGCCGCCGTCGTCGCCTACCTGGAAGGCACCGGGCGCCGCCCCGCCGGCGGCACCGACAGCGTCCCCGAACCCTTCGCGACGGTCTCGGACCTCGTGCTGCGCCACTTCGAACGCAGCCTCGCCGAACTGCCCGGCTCACCCCGGCTCCCCGGCCACCCCCTGCGCGCGGCCCAGAAGCGCCTGCGCCGCTACGAGAACGGGGGCGGCGCCGACGACCTCCTGGAGGCACTGCGCCTGCTCCGCACCCCGAAGGCCGCGGAGCACCCGGACGGGAACCGCCTGTACGCGCGAGCCCTGCTGCACGCCTGGCGGGAATGGCGGGACCCGCGGCAGCTCGCCGAGGCCGAGGACGTGGCGCGGCGCGAGGTCGACACCCTCGCCCGGCAGCCCGCGCCCGACCCCGGGGCGCTCGGCGCCGCCCGCCTCACGCTGGCCGAGGTGCTGCGGGCGCACGGCGAGGACCGGATCGCCGCGGCGGCCCGGCGGCGGCCCCCGGACGCCGCCGAGGAGCGGGCCCGCGGCGAGCTGCTGTTCGACGAAGCGCTGAGCCAGCTCGAACTCGCGCTGGAACAGCCCGGGTCGACCGCCACCACACGACTCGAATGCGCCGTGCTGCTCACCGCCCTGGTCAACCGCCGCCTGGACCGCTCACCCGCCGGCGACCTCGCGCCCCTCGACGTCTCCATCGCCCTCCTCGACCGCCTGACCCGGCACTGGCCCACCGCGCACCCGCCCGCCGACCTCTGGTACGCCCTGGGCCGGGCCCTGCTCCGGCGCGCCGAACTCGCCCCCGGCGCGACCCCCGAACAACGGGAACTCGCGCTGCGCGCCGCATCGGCCCTCGCGTCCGGGGTACAGCGCACAGGGGGCGCGAGTGGCAGCGGCGTACCCCCCGCGCGTGCGTTGTTTGATCTCGCCGAGGCACACGCGCTCGGCGCAGAGCCGTTCGGTTCCCCGGCGGAGGGGGAAGCCTTGAAGCGGGCCGCCCACGCGGCGCGGGCCGAAGGAGACACGCAACTGGAGGCGGCGGCGCGGGGCAGGCTCTCCGTATGGCTATGGAAACGTGACCAAGCGGAACTAGAGACGGCCGAGGCGGAGATGAAACGGGCACTGAGTCTGTTGCGACCGGGCGATCCACAACGAGCCGAACTTCTCGTCTCCTACGGTCAGATGCTGCTGGAGTCGCAGCGGGACCCCGAGGAGACCGACGACACGAACACGGTTTCCGAGGCCGTGCACAGCCTGCGCGAGGCCGTGGCCGACACCGCACCCAGCCACCCCTCCGCCATCGACCGCCGGCTCCTCCTCGCCGGCGCCCTGCGCAGGCGCTACCGCGCCGAGTCCATGATCGCCGACCTGTACGAGGCGTGCTGGACCCTGGACCAGGCACTGAGGGACACCGAAGGCGCCGCCCCGCGCGCCGCCGTCTGCCTCGAACTCGGCGTACTGCACCGCCTGCTGGCCCAGCGCACCCAGGAGCGCGAGGAATGGGTCCGCTCCGACGAGGCGTTCGCGCGGGCCGCGCAGGAGGCCGACGAGGCACGCGACCCGCGGACCGCGGCGCGGGCACTGCACGGACGCGGCGAGGTCCTGGAGTATCTCGCCGGCCCGGCCCGGGCCCTGGAGATGTACCGCGCGGCCAAGGAGCGCTGGACACGCACCCGCGCCGCCGACCCGGCCGAGACGCGCCTCACGGATGACCGGATCCGGCGGCTCGACGGCACGGAGTGACTCGTACGTGTTTCCGGGCCGGGGCGAGAGGGCATGCCCGGTGAGTTGATTGTCCCGAGGAGGCGATGTGCAGACCCCGGCCGCGAGCGCGTCCAGTGAGCCGCTGCCCGATTTCTCCGGGGTGGATCTGGCGGAGCTGCGGGACCGGAGTGAGCATCCTGTGCTGGGGGCGGTGCTGGACGGGCTCATGGAGCGGCCACGACCGGTGGGACGGACGGTGGCCATGTACGACGATTCGCCAGGCTGATCCGAGCCATGTGACGGGGGGCAGAGCGTGAGGCTCGACCGCGCGGCGCCGGGTGCACCGGGTGCCCTCGCCACCTGGCCGCTGCGCGACCTGGACGTGCCGGGGCTGCGCCGGTCCGGCGTACGGCCCGTGCCCTTCCGGCAGTTCGTGCTCAAGGTGCACAGCCGCTGCAACCTCGCCTGCTCGTACTGCTACATCTACGAGGGCGCGGACAGCACCTGGCGGGAGCGTCCCGTCCGGGTCGCCGACGCCACGATGCGGCACACCGCAGCCCGGATCGCCGAGCACGTCCGCGCCCACCGGCTCACCTCCGTACGCGTCGACCTGCACGGCGGGGAGCCCCTGCTCGCCGGTGCCGGACCCCTGCTGCGCCACATCGCCCTGCTGCGCGAGACGGTGCCCGCCGGCTGTTCCGTCGACTTCGGACTGCAGACCAACGGCACCCTGCTGACTCCGGAAACGCTGACGGGGCTCACCGCCGCCGGCGTCCGGATCGGGCTGAGCCTCGACGGCGGGAGCCCTCGGCACAATCTCCCGAGGGCCGATCACGCGGGCCGCCCGGCCTGGCCCGCCATGGCCCGGGCGGCCCGGCTGCTGAGCCGTCACCCCGAGGGGTACGCGGGCATCCTGTGCACCATCGACCTTGCCAACGACCCGCGCGACGTGGTGAGTTCACTCTTCGATCTGCGTCCGCCCGCCCTCGACCTGCTGCTCCCGCACGCCAACTGGAGCACCGTGCCGCCCGGTGTCGCCCCGGTCGACCCCGATACCCTGCGACTCCCGCACGAGCGTCCCACCCCGTACGGGGACTGGCTTGCCGAGGCCTTCGACCTGTGGTGGGGGCGGCGGGGGCGGCCCTCGGTACGGATCCGGCTGTTCTCCGAAATCATCGCGCTGTTGCTCGGCCGTCCCAGCGTGACCGAAGCCGTCGGCCTCTCCCCGGTGGCCACGGTCATCGTCGACACGGACGGCGCCATCGAGCAGGTCGATTCACTCAAGACGGCCTACGAGGGCGCCCCCGCCACCGGCCTCGACGTCCGCCGCAACACCTTCGACGAGGCACTCGACCACCCCGGCATAGCCGCCCGGCATCTGGGACGGGACGCCCTGGGCCAGGGGTGCCGCGACTGCCCGCTCGTCGCGGTGTGCGGCGGCGGCAACTACGCGCACCGCTACTCCACACGGAGCGGATTCCGGCATCCCACGGTCTACTGCGCCGACATGGCCCGTCTGATACGCCATGTCGCTGATCGCCTGAGCACCGTGATCGACGCGTCGCCGTAGGCCGCCCGGCCGAATACGGACGGTGCCCAACTCTTCGTCAGATCTTTCGGCTGGCCATGAACTACCGTGCCAGCAGCCCACGCTCCACCTCGCACGCCCATCGTTCGCAGGACAGGGAGACGGTCGCATGGCCGAGTTCATCACCATCAGTCACGCGGGTTCCAGCCGTCCCTGGGCGGCCTGGATCGCGCACGAACTGGAGCGGCAGGGCGTCGGTACCGCCATGCTGCGCTGGGATCCGGCGGTCGAGACCTCCCTCGTCGATGCCCTGACAGGTCTCCTCGAAGCGCCCGGCCGGATCCTGCTCGTCCTGGACGACTGGTACTTCGGGCTCGGCCCGCGGCCGATGACGGAGTGGGCGGAAGCCCTGCGCGAGGTGGTGTCCGCGCACGCCGACCGGTTCGCCGCGGTCAACATCGCCACGGGTGCGCTGCCGGCGGCGGCCGCGGGCCTCGCGCCGGTCAGTCTGCTCGGCCTCGACGCCCACGAGGCGAGCCGCCGACTGCTGCGCAGGCTCGGCCTCGAGCGGCCGCGCACGGCCGAGGGGAGCGAGGACGGCCCCCGCTTCCCCAACGACGACCAGGCGCAGTGGAACGTCCCCCCGCGCAACGAGCGCTTCACCGGCCGCGACGAGATCCTGGAGAAGATCCACGCCGTCTTCGCGGACAGCGGCGAGGGCGAACGCTGTGTGCTGCGCGGCATCTCGGGTGTGGGCAAGACACAGATCGCCCGCGAGTACGCGTACCGCTTCCGCAACGAGTACGACATCGTCTGGCAGGTCAACTCCGGCTATCCCGGCACCGCACGCGAGCAGCTCGCCGAACTCGCCATCCGGCTCGGCCTGCCCGCGGGCCGCGAGACCGGCGACCGGATCCGCGCCGTACAGAACACCCTGCGTAGTGGCCGCCCGTACCGGAACTGGCTGCTGATCTTCGACGGGGCGGACAACGTCGACGGCATCGAGGCGCTGCTGCCCGACGGCCCCGGCCATGTGCTGATCACCACCCTCACCCGGGACTGGGCCGCGTTCAGCCGCACCCAGGAGATCGAGGTCCACCCCTTCACCCGGCGCGAGAGCGTCGCCTTCGCCTGCCGTCGCGCGCCCCGGCTCAGCCCCGCGCAGGCGGACGCCCTCGCCGAGGCCGTGCAGGACCTCCCGCTCCTGGTCAACCAGACCGCGTCCTGGCTCGCCATCAACGAGACGATGCCCGTCGAGACGTACATCGAGAGCATCCGCAGCGGCAGGCCGAACGAGTTCGGGCTCAGCATCATCGACGACGACTACAAGAAGAGCGTGTGGACCAGCTGGTCCCTCACGCAGAACATGCTGCGCGAGAAGCACCCGGACGCCTCCGAACTCCTGAAGATCTTCGGCTTCTTCTCGCCCGACGCGATCCCCGTCGGCTTCATCCAGACCGCCCGGCCCGGCGACCTGCCGCCGCACCTGGAGGCACTCACCGCCGACCCGATCGGCTGGCACACCAACCTGCGCCGCCTGAACGAGGCGACCGCCGTGATGCGCATGGACTACCCGGCCGCCGACACCCGGATCGAGCAGGGTGTCGAGACCGTCCAGATGCACCACCTGTACCACAGCTATCTGCGCACGGGCATGCCCGAGACGGAGCGCGAGCAGGCCGCCGCGGCGGCCTGCCGGGTCCTGGTCAGCGCCTCGCCGCGCAACCCCAACGACACCCGCCTGTGGGAGCGTTACGCCCAGATCATTCCGCACCTGGACCACGCCGGGGTGTTCGACAGCGCCGACCCGGACGTCCAGGGCCTCGTCCTGGACTGCATCGACTATCTGCGCGTACGAGGAGAGTACTCGGCCGGACTCGAACTGATCCGGAAGGCGCTGCCCCGATGGCAGCAGCGCTTCCAGCCGACCGACCGCAGCCTGCTGCTCCTCGACTACTACCACTCGATCATGCTGCGCCGGGTCGGCCGCTACCGGGAGGCCGAGGCCGCGGGCCGCAACTCCGTGGCCCTGCTCGAGGAACACGCCCCGGAGAGCAACGAACTCCTGCTCGCCAAACAGGGGTTGGGCGGATCCCTGTGGGCGCTCGGCGCGTACGAAGAGGCGCGGGACCTGTTCGAGGAGGTGTGGGAGGCCTATCGCGGACTGTTGGGCGAACAGCATCCGCGGACCATGGGCGCGCACCACAACTACGCGGCAGTCCTGTCCCAGCTGGGGCATTACGAGGAGTCCCTCACCATCGAGCTCGCCGTCCTGCAGGCCCGGGAACGCGTCCTCAAGCTCCGCCACCCCCTCACGCTGGAGAGCGGCACCGTCTGCGCCAGCCTCATGCGCTGGCTCGGCCGTTACGCGGAGGCGTTGTCCCGCCAGGAGCAGAACGTCCGAGTCCACCGCCAGATCATGGACCTCTACCACCCCCAGACCCTGCGCGCCGAGCACAACCTCGCCCTCTGCCTGCGCCGCTCCGGCGAGTACCAGCAGGCCGAGTCACTGCTGATGACCGTCCTCACCCGCTCCGAACAGGTCCACGGACCCGGTCACCCGGACACCCTCGCCGTGCTCGCCGACTACGCGACCCTGCAGCGCTCCCACGGGGACCCCGGGCGGGCGAAGGAGCTGGCCGAGCGGGCCGTGGCCGGGTACTCCCTGCTGCTCGGCGACGGCCATCCCTTCTCCGCGGGTGTCCTCGGCAATCTCGCCCTGGTCCACGCCGAGTTCGGCGACCGCGACGAGTCGCTGCACATGGCGGAGCGGGCCCTGTCCCGGATGCGCGCGGCCGTCGGGGACCGGCATCCCTGGACGCTCGGGTGCTCGATGAACACCTCGGGTGCCCGCGCCCTCGCCGGCGATGTGGACGGCGCGGCGGAGCTCAGCCTCAGCACCGCCGAGACGGCCGGGGAGGTGCTCGGCGGGCGCCATCCCCTGACGCTCTCCGCGGGGGCCGCCTACGCCACCGATCTCCGGCTGCTGCGCCGCGGCAAGGAGGCGGGCGAGCGGGAGCAGGAGGTCATCCGCGCCCTGTCCGACACCCTAGGCGACCAACACCCCCACACCGTCAGCGTCCGCCGCCGCTTCCGCCCCTACTGGGACTTCGAACCCCAGCCGGTGTAGCGGCACACCCGGGTCGTCCGGACGCAGCAGGGCCCGGCACCCCCGAGGGGTGCCGGGCCCGACCGGTGTACGGGGGGCGAGACCTACGCCTCGAACACCTCACGCACCAGCTGCTCCTGCTCCGCCTGGTGGCGCTTCGCGGAGCCCACCGCCGGCGAGGAACCGTGCGGGCGGGAGATGCGGCGCAGCCGCTCGGCGCCCGGGACGTCGGCGCCGACCGCCAGGTCCAGGTGGTCGATCAGGTTGAGCGCGATGAACGGCCAGGCACCCTGGTTCGCCGGCTCCTCCTGCGCCCAGATGTACTTCTCGGCGTTCGGGTACTTGGCGATCTCGGCCTGGAGCTCGGTACCCGGCAGCGGGTACAGGCGCTCGACGCGGATGATGGCGGTGTCGGTGACACCGTTCTTCTTCCGCTCGGCCTCGAGGTCGTAGTACAGCTTGCCCGCGACGAAGACGACCTTGCGGACCGCGTTCGCGTCCACCGCGTCGTCGCCGATGACCGGACGGAAACCGCCCGACGTGAACTCCTCCACCTTCGACGCGGCGGCCTTGAGACGCAGCATCGACTTCGGGGTGAAGACCACCAGCGGCTTGTGGTGCGGGTTGTGCACCTGCCACCGCAGGAGGTGGAAGTAGTTCGACGGGAGCGTCGGCATCGCGACCGTCATGTTGTTCTGCGCGCAGAGCTGGAGGAAGCGCTCGACACGGGCCGAGGAGTGGTCCGGGCCCTGGCCCTCGTAGCCGTGCGGGAGCAGCAGGGTGACGCCGGACGTCTGGCCCCACTTCTGCTCGGCGGCCGAGATGTACTCGTCGACGACGGTCTGCGCGCCGTTGACGAAGTCACCGAACTGCGCTTCCCACATCACGAGGGACTCGGGACGCGCCAGCGAGTAGCCGTACTCGAAGCCCATGACCGCGTACTCGGAGAGCAGCGAGTCGTAGACGTTGTAGCGGGCCTGCTCGGGGGAGAGGTACAGCAGCGGCGTGTAGTCCTCGCCCGTCTCGCGGTCGATCAGCACCGCGTGGCGCTGGCCGAACGTGCCGCGGCGCGAGTCCTGGCCGGACAGGCGGACCGGGGTGCCCTCGAGGAGGAGCGAGCCGACGGCGAGGGTCTCGCCCATGCCCCAGTCGATCGTGCCGTCCTCGATCATCGCGGCACGGCGCTGCAGCTGCGGCAGCAGGCGCGGGTGCACCGTGACGTTGTCGGGGATGTTGACCTGGGACTCGGCGATGCGCTTGACGACCTCCTGGGAGATCGCGGTCTGCACGGCCACCGGGAACTCGGCCTGCGGGTCCGGGTGCTGGGACTCGCCCGGGTGCGCGACGGCCTCGCGGACCTCGGTGAAGACCTTCTCCAGCTGGCCCTGGAAGTCCTGCAGCGCCTGCTCGGCCTCTTCCAGGGTGATGTCGCCGCGACCGATGAGGGACTCGGTGTAGAGCTTGCGCACCGAGCGCTTCTTGTCGATCAGGTCGTACATCAGCGGCTGCGTGAACGCCGGGTTGTCCGACTCGTTGTGACCGCGGCGGCGGTAGCAGATGAGGTCGATCACGACGTCCTTGTTGAACGCCTGGCGGAACTCGAAGGCCAGACGGGCAACGCGGACGACGGCCTCGGGGTCGTCGCCGTTCACGTGGAAGATCGGCGCCTCGATCATGCGGGCCACGTCGGTGGCGTACATGGAGGAGCGCGACGACTCCGGGGCGGCGGTGAAGCCGACCTGGTTGTTGATGACGATGTGGACCGTGCCGCCCGTGCGGTAGCCGCGCAGCTGCGACATGTTCAGGGTCTCGGCCACGACGCCCTGGCCCGCGAAGGCCGCGTCACCGTGCAGGGCGACGGGCAGGACCGTGAAGTCCGTGCCGCCCTTGTTGATGATGTCCTGCTTGGCGCGGACGATGCCCTCGATGACCGGGTCGACCGTCTCCAGGTGGGACGGGTTCGCGGCCAGCGAGACGTTGATCTGCTCGCCGTCCAGGCCGGTGAAGGTGCCCTGGGCGCCCAAGTGGTACTTCACGTCGCCGGAGCCGTGCATCGACTTCGGGTCGAGGTTGCCCTCGAACTCGCGGAAGATCTGCGCGTACGACTTGCCGACGATGTTCGCCAGCACGTTCAGGCGGCCGCGGTGGGCCATGCCGATGACGACCTCGTCGAGGCGGGCCTCGGCGGCGGAGTCGATGACGGCGTCGAGCAGCGGGATGACCGACTCGCCGCCCTCGAGGGAGAAGCGCTTCTGGCCGACGTACTTGGTCTGCAGGAACGTCTCGAAGGCCTCGGCCGAGTTCAGGCGGCGCAGGATCCGCAGCTGCTCCTCGCGCTCCGGCTTGGAGTGCGCGCGCTCGATGCGGTCCTGGATCCACTTGCGCTGCTTCGGGTCCTGGATGTGCATGAACTCGACGCCGGTGGTGCGGCAGTACGAGTCGCGCAGCACACCGAGGATGTCGCGCAGCTTCATCATCGACTTGCCGGCGAAGCCGCCGACGGCGAACTCGCGCTCCAGGTCCCACAGCGTGAGCCCGTGCTCGGTGATGTCCAGGTCGGGGTGCTTGCGCTGCTGGTACTCCAGCGGGTCGGTGTCGGCCATGACGTGGCCGCGGACCCGGTAGGAGTGGATCAGCTCGAAGACGCGGGCGGCCTTGGTGACGTCGTCGTCGTGCGAGGCGTCGATGTCCTTGAGCCAGCGGACCGGCTCGTAGGGGATGCGCAGGGCCTTGAAGATCTCGTCGTAGAACTCGTTCTCACCGAGGAGGAGGTTCGCGACGATGCGCAGGAACTCGCCGGAGGCGGCGCCCTGGATGACCCGGTGGTCGTAGGTCGACGTGAGCGTCATGACCTTCGAGATGCCGAGCTTGTTCAGCGTGTCCTGGGACGTGCCCTGGAACTCGGCCGGGTAGTCCATGGAGCCGACGCCCATGATGACCGACTGGCCGGGCATCAGACGCGGGACCGAGTGGACGGTGCCGAGGCCGCCGGGGTTGGTCAGCGAGACCGTCACGCCGGAGAAGTCGTCCATCGTCAGCTTGCCGTCGCGGGCGCGGCGGACGATGTCCTCGTAGGCCTGCCAGAACTCGAAGAAGTTCAGCGTCTCGGCCTTCTTGATGCCGGCGACGACGAGCTGGCGGTCGCCGTTCGGCTTCACCAGGTCGATGGCCAGACCGAAGTTCACGTGGTCCGGCTTGACCAGGGTCGGCTTGCCGTCCTTCTCCTGGAAGGAGTAGTTCATCGACGGCATGGCCTTGATGGCCTGCACCATCGCGTACCCGATGAGGTGCGTGAAGGAGATCTTCCCGCCGCGGGCGCGCTTCAGGTGGTTGTTGATGACGATGCGGTTGTCGAACAGCAGCTTCACCGGGACGGCGCGCACGGACGTGGCCGTGGGGACCTCGATGGACGCGTTCATGTTCTTCGCGACGGCGGCGGCGGGACCGCGCAGCGTCACGAACTCGGGGCCGGCAGGGGCCTCGGTCGTCACTGGTTCAGCCTTCTTCGGTGCGGGGGTTGCGGGAGCGGGCTTCGCGGCGGGCGCGGGAGCCGGAGCGGCGGCAGCCTGTGCGGGAGCTGCGGCAGCGGGCTTCGCGGGGGCCGGAGCCTGAGCCGGGGCCTGCGCTGCGGGCGCGGGCTGGGCCGGGGCCGGAGCCGCGGCGGGGGCCGCGGGCTTCTGGGCCGGCGGCGCGGTCGGCGCAGCCCCCGCGGCCGCGGCACCGGGCTTGTAGTCGGCGAAGAAGTCCCACCAGGCTCGGTCTACCGAATTCGGGTCCTGGAGGTACTGCTGATAGATCTCGTCGACGAGCCACTCGTTGGGACCGAAGGCGGCGGCAGGGCTTTTGCCCTGCGCGGCTTGGTCGGTCTCGGTGGAGATGCTCGAGTTACTGGGGGACTGTGGCGACACGGCGGTAACCGCCCTCTTCCGCTTCTCACAAGGTGATGGACAGCGGGAATAAAGGCTACGCCTCCATCAGCGGCACGTGCAGACCGGGCCGGTGATCCGTCGCGTAAGTCACACTGGAAGCAGGGTTTCGGGCCGAGAAATGGCGGGAAACAAGCGGGGTTCCGGTACGTTCGGGCGCGCGCCCGGCGTGCTCGTGTACGCCTGCGCGCGGCTTGACCCGTGCCTGACCGAAACCCTACGTCAACTTTGCGTTCGGGGCTCTCCCGGAAGAGTGACCTTGATGCGGCAGCCCCGAGTCGATTCGGCCACACCTATCCGGCCGCCGTGGAGGTCCACGGCCCAGCGGGCGATGGCGAGGCCGAGGCCCGTGCCGCCGTCCCCCTTGCCCTTGGCCGTGTTTCCGGCGTTCCCCCGGTTGAAGCGCTCGAAGACCCGGTGCCACTCCGACTGCGGGATGCCCGGACCCTCGTCCAGCACCTCCAGCTCCAGGGACTCGGGGTAGGGGCCGCGCCGTGCCTGCACGGTGACGCGGCCGTGCGGCGGGGAGTGCTTCACCGCGTTGTCGATGAGATTCGCCACGACCTGGTGGATGCGCTCCGGATCGGCGTGCGCGGTCAGCTCGGGCGGCGAGACGTCGAGGTGGAGATGGACGTCCGTACGGGTATGGGTGCCGGAGCCGGAGGCGATGCCCGCGCGCTGGGACACCGCCATGTTCGCTTCCTTGAGCACGCCCGACAGGTACGGCCAGACCTCGAAGCGGCGGGCCTTGAGCGGGACCACGCCGTTGTCCAGGCGGGAGAGGTCCAGGAGCGTCTCGACCAGGCGGCCCAGGCGCTCCGTCTGCTTGAGCGCCGTGCGCATCGTCTCGGGGTCCGCGGACATCACGCCGTCCACGACGTTCTCCAGGACCGCGCGCAGGCCCGCGATCGGGGTGCGCAGCTCGTGCGAGACGTTCGCGACGAGCTCCTTGCGCTGCTCGTCCTGGGCCGCCAGCTCGTCGGCCATGCGGTTGATCGTGACCGCCAGGTCGCCGAGCTCGTCACGGCGGTCCGCACCCCGGACGCGGCGCGTGTAGTCGCCGTTCGAGATGGAGCGGGCCACCGTGTTCATCTCGTCGAGCGGCGCGGTGAGGCTGTGCGCCACGAACTGAGTGATCAGCAGGGTCGCGATGATCGAGAACACGGTGATGAAGCGCAGCTCCGTCGCCGTGTACATCGCCACCATGAGCAGGCCCGTGGTGATGAAGACGGAGACGACGACGAGCGTGCCGAGCTTCGCCTTGATCGAGAACGGCCGCAGACCGCCCGACGCCCAGTGCGCGGTGAGGGGATGCGGCCGGTGGGGGCGGCTGTACGGTGCCCGGTCCCCGGCGCTCATGGGGTCGGCGTCTCCAGCGCGTAGCCGACACCGTGCACGGTGCGGATGCGCTCCGCGCCGATCTTCCGGCGCAGCGCCTTGATGTGGCTGTCGACGGTGCGGGTGCCCGAGGCGTCGGCCCAGTCCCAGACCTCGGCGAGCAGCTGCTCGCGGGAGAGGACGGCACGGGGGGTGTTCGCCAGGCACACCAGGAGGTCGAACTCGGTCGGCGTCAGGTGCACGTCCTCGCTCCTGACCCGTACGCGACGCTGCGCGTGGTCGATCTCCAGCTCGCCGAGGCGGAGGATGCCGCTGCGCGGGGTCGACGCGGCGAGGGCCGCGCGCTCGACGCGGCGCAGCAGCACGTGGACTCTCGCGGCCAGCTCCCGCATGGAGAACGGCTTCGTCATGTAGTCGTCGGCGCCGACGCCGAGCCCGACGAGCATGTCCGTCTCGTCGTCGCGTGCCGTCAGCATCATGACCGGCACCGGTCGCTGCGCCTGCACGCGGCGGCAGACCTCGAGCCCGTCGAAGCCGGGCAGCATGATGTCGAGAATCAGCAGGTCCGGCTGCCATGCCTCGGCCGTGTCGACCGCGGCCGGCCCGTCCTGCGCGGTTTGCACGAGGAATCCCTCGGCCCGTAGCCGGGCGGCGATGGCGTCCACGATCGTGGGGTCGTCCTCGACGACGAGAATCCGTCGCTGGGCACCCGGGGTCGCCGTGCTGCCGTTCTGGGAGGTGTGTGTCTGCTCCATCGCCCCGCCCCTGAATGCGCGCCTTCGTGACGCGCTTGACGCTTGAATGATCTGGGTTTCGGACGTCAGCGTACGGGGAGTTACCGCCGGTCGGCTACGCGGCCCGTACTGCGAGGTGCACCACGTCGGGTACGCCTCGGACAACGGGGATCTCTTCGGTGCGGACCGCCTGGAATCCGGCATTCCGCAAGGTTCCTTCAAAATTTGCGGAGGGCTGTGCGGACCAGACGGCCAGCACGCCGCCCGGGTTCAGACGGGCCCGGCAGGCGGCCAGCCCCGCGGGTGAGTAGAGGCTGTTGTTGTCCTCGGTGACCGTCCAGTCCGGGCCGTTGTCGATGTCGAGGCAGAGGGCGTCGTAGGTCGTCGCCGTCGTGCGGACGTGCTCCACGAGGTCGGCCTCGACGATCTCCGTGCGGGGGTCCGCGACGGCGTCGGCGGACAGCGGGGCCAGGGGGCCGTCGAGGTGCCAGCCGATGATCGCCGGTTCGCGTTCGACGACGCTGATGCGGCCCCAGCGCGGGTTCGCCGCCGCGTGGGCCAGGGAGAAACCCACGCCGAGGCCGCCGATCAGGACGGCGGGCTCGGCCCGGTCGGCGGGCAGTGCGGCCAGCGCCGCGTCGATCAGCAGCCGCTCCGAGCGGCCGTCGGACGTGTCCATCAGGAACGTGCCGTTGGCGATGATCTGGAGCAGGTCGCCGTGGCGGCGCAGGACGACTTCGCCGTAGGGGCCGTCGCGGCGGTCCAGGACGACCGGGATGTCGAGCGGGTCGGGGCCTTCGGCGAGGTACGTGCTGCTCATCCGGCCATCCTCGCGCAGCGTGGGGGCGGCCGGCAGGCCTTTTCGGCCGGGCGCCGGCTGCCGCGGCCGGCCGCCGCGGCCCGGCCGGTGCGGACGGCTTGCGGACGCGGCCGGGGCCTGTGAGGTTGCTGTGGATCGCGTCTCACGTGGCGTCCGTCATAGACAGCGGTGCCGGGTGCGGCGAAGTGTGGGGTGGATCTGTACGAAAGGGGTGCCCCACGTGGAACCAGGCGTGACGGCCGGTGTCGAGGCGACACCCCCTCCCGACGTGCACGGTCCGCTGAACGGCATCCCGGCGCAGCCGCGGCCCCCGGCGCCGGAGGCGGCGCCGCGCAGGCGCTCCATACGGTTCCCGGCCGGCCGGCTGCTGCCGACGCCGACCGGGACCCCGTTCACCTTCGCCTACACCGCCGTGCTCCTCGGCACCTCGCTGTTCATGGAGTTCGCGAACCCGGACACCGTCGCGGCGGCGCTGCGGGCCTCCAGCACCGATGTCACCCATCTGGCCCAGTCCCCGCTGCTCGTCCTGGTGGCCAGCGCGCTGTGGATCGCGGGCGGCATCACCTCACCGTTCGTGATCGCCTTCGTGGTCGTGCTGACCGCGCTGGAGCGGCGCATCGGTGGGCTGCGCACCGCCGGTGTCTTCCTGCTCGGCCATGTCCTGGCGACCCTCGCCACCGAGATCCCGGTGGGCCTGTCGGTGATGGCGGGCCATCTCCCCGACAGCTCGCTGCACCGCCTCGACTACGGCATCAGCTTCGGCGTCGCCGCGAGCATCGGGGCACTGGCCGGGCTGCTCGCGCCGTGGCCGCGCCGGCTGGTCCTCGGCGGGTTCGGGGCGATGCTGGTCGAGGACCTGATCGCGTTCACCGACCCGATGACGAACTGGGGGCATCTGCTGGCCCTGGCGATCGGCGTCGCCACGTGGCCGCTGGTGCGCCGGTGGCGGACCCGGACGCGCCGGGCGTCCGCGCCGGGCGTGCGCTCGTCCCGAAGCGCACGACGCAGTGCCACAGCTGCTTGAGGTACTGCAGGACCTCGTCCGGTGTCCCGTACGCCGCCCAGTTCCCGGGTGATCTGACCGCGTCCGCGGCGGCCCGTCCGACGGCGGCCGCGTCGACGGCCCCGTTGTCGCCGTCCGCCACGAATCGTTCGCGCACGCGCGCCGCGACCGACGGCAGCGCGGGGCCGCGGAAGTCCGCGAGGTCCGGGTCCGGGACGTCGGGGCGCAGCTCGAACCCCGTGTGCCACTCCACGGGAAGGCCGATGCCGGTGAGCAGTTCGCCGGTGCGGGTGCCCCGGAACGAGGGGTCGAGGACGAGCGCCTCGGCGTCCCTGCGCAGGTCCACGTCGCCGTGCACCTGCGCCTCCACGTAGAAGTCGAGGGACCGGCCGACCCGGGGCGGCGCGGGCGGGTGCGGCAGAGCGTGGATCACCGCCGCCGGATCAGTGCCCGAGATCCCCAGCGACTGCCCGCTGTCCGCCGCGTCGGCCACCAGCGCGGCCAGCACCGGGTGCCATGCGTCGAAGGTGCCCAGGGCGGACGGCCCGACGTGGCTGTCCCCGAAGCAGAACGTCGACCGCTCGCCCACCCCGGCCCGCAGCCGCACATGGCACGAGCCGAACCGGGGAGCGGCCCCGTCGGCGTGCCGCATCACGTTCAGGGCGCCGTACTTGGGCCGCTCCACGGCGCCGGCACCCGTGTACGCCCCGCCGAACAGCCGCTCCTCCCAGCCGTCGCGCAGGCCGCCCGGGTGCGCGGTGCGGCTGCCGTTCGACAGGCCCGTCTCGTACTGGCCGCGGTACCGGCCGTCGGCGGCGAGCCGGTCGGCGACGGTGCTGCGCCGGTCCGCGAGCAGCCGGTCCGGATGGAAATTGAGGGTCACGCGCGCGTGGGCGCGCAGATTCGCGATCAGGGCGGCGGCCGCGTCCGGGCCGACGCCCCGCTCCCGCAGCCGGGCCAGGGCGGGGTCACGGCCCGCGCGCCCCGCCGCGCGCAGATGGCGCAGGGCGGCGTCCTGCGCGGCGGTCAGCAAGATCGTGGGCGCGGTCATCGCCGCAGTATCGGGCGGGCCCGCCGCGCCCGGCAAAGGAATTCGCCGGTGCTCCCGGGCCCCTCGCGGGCCGCCCGACCGCCTGATCAGGCCCTAGGTGTATTGACTCGCAGCGTTGTTGACGCGGCTGATGGGTGGGTGGCCGCCGAGTGCGGTGTGGCAGCGGTGGTGGTTGTAGGTGTGCAGGAAGTCTGCCAGGGCTGCTGTTCGTTCGTCGTTTGAGGTGTAGGGCCGCAGATAGGCCCATTCGTCGAGCAGGGTCCGGTTGAAGCGTTCGACCTTGCCGTTGGTCTGCGGCCGGTAGGCGCGGGTGAGTTTGCCGGCCGCCCCCAGGTCGGCCAGAGCCTCGCGCCAGGCGAAGCTTTTGCGGTAGGGCCAGGCGTTGTCGGTCAGGACCCGTTCGACGTGGTCGATGCCGTGTGCGGTGAAGAAGGCTGCCGCCCGCCGGAGGAAGGCTGCGCAGGTGGCGGCTTTCTCGTCGGGGTGGATCTCGCTGTAGGCGAGGCGGGTGTGGTCGTCGACGGCGGAGTGGATGTAGTCGAAGCCCATGTTGTTGCGGGTGACGCGGCCGGCCTGACGGCCCAGGACCTTGTGGCCGCCGCCGTCGGGGATCCGGCCGAGCTTCTTGACATCGACGTGGATCAGTTCGCCGGGCCGGTCTCGTTCGTAGCGGCGGATGACCTGCCCGGTGGGCCGGTCCAGGAAGGCCAGGCGGTTCAGCCCGTGGCGGGCCAGAATCCGGTGTGTGGTCGAGGCGGGCAGGCCCAGGATCGGGCCGATGCGGGCGGGTCCGAGCTTGCGGTCCTGGCGCAGCCGACACACCAGTTCCTCGGTCGTCGCCGCAGTGCGGTGCGGTGTGGTGAGGGGACGGCTGGAACGGTCATGCAGTCCTTGCTCGCCCTCGGTCCGCCAGCGGCGAACCCACTTGTGGGCCGTGACGCGCGAGATGCCCATCTCGGCCGCGACGTGCGCGACCGGACGGCCTGCGCGGACACGCTCGATGAGAAGCCGCCTGCCGAGAACGGTCAGCCGGGCATTACGGTGGGACACGAAGACCTCCGTGCGGTGCAGTCCTAGACAGCTCCACCACACCGGAGGTCTTCGCCATGATCAAGCCCAGTCGGTGTTAACAACGCTCGTGATCAATACACCTAGGCGCCCGCGTGCTTCGCGTTCGTCAGCGGTGCCACGATCCGCCAGCCCACCGACTCGTACAGGAGCCGTCCGTCGGGGGTGCAGGCGAGCACCGCGCGGGTCGCGCCCAGGGCGTGGGCCGCGGCGTGCAGCGTGCCCATGATCATCGTGCCGAGGCCCTTGCGGCGGTGGTGCTCGGACGTCTCGATCTGGTCGACGACCGCGCTCGCGCCGGTCGGGGCGACCTGGCCGCGCGCGGCGAACGCCCCGTCGGTGTCGGTGAGCAGGACGCGGGTGACGCCGGAGCGGGTCCAGGTGCGCAGCCGGTAGCCCGCGGGGACGTCCGGCGCGGCGGTGGCCGTCAGCTCCCGCGCCATCAGGAAGTCGCCCGAGCCGTAGGGGCGCCACTCGGGTCCGAGCCACGGCAGCACGCGCTCGGGGTCGGCGAAGACCTTGAGGTGGAAGGCGCGGGCGTGCGTCGACTCGGCCGCCTTGCGGACGTCGTCCTCGCGCACGCCGTCGTTCGTCGCGCCCAGGACGTGCCGGCCGACGTGCTCCTCGAGCCCCACATGGATCGTGTACCCCCAGGGCTCGGCGAGCGGGGGAGTGGCCCCGCGCGAGACGACCCAGCCGTCGACCCAGTCCCGTACGAGATCGTCGCCCGCCATGTGCACACTCCTCGGCCCGTGCGGCCTGTAATGGTCCGTTGCCTGGAGAGAACCTTACGAGGGTCGATTTCCGCTGTGACAGAGGCGATCGCTGAGAGCGAACGCGTGCTGGGGAACATCCACGGGCGCTCGTGCATTGAGTCGACATAGCTCAACTTGACTGCCGAAGGGGAGATCATGGCTTCGACGTCCACACCGCTCACCTTGCCCGTGCTGCCGCTCGACGACGAGGTCGTGCTGCCCGGAATGGTGGTGCCCCTGGACCTGAACGACACGGACGTACGCGCCGCGGTGGAGGCCGCCCAGGCCGCCGCCCGGTCCAGCGGATCCGGTGGGGGAACCAAGCCGAAGGTGCTGCTTGTTCCACGCATCGACGGCACGTACGCGAACACGGGGGTGCTCGGCACCGTCGAGCAGGTGGGACGCCTCGCCGACGGCGACCCCGGCGCCCTGATCCGCGCCCGCGGCCGCGTCCGCATCGGCGCGGGCACCACCGGGCCGGGCGCCGCCCTGTGGGTGGAGGGCCTGACCGTCGAGGAAGAGGTGCCCGAGCCGCTGCCCGGCTCCGTGACCGAGCTGGTCAAGGAGTACAAGGCGCTCGCCACGAACTGGCTGAAGAAGCGCGGCGCCTGGCAGGTCGTGGACCGCGTCCAGCAGATCGACGACGTGTCCGCGCTCGCCGACAACTCCGGCTACTCGCCCTTCCTGAGCACCGCCCAGAAGATCGAGCTCCTGGAGACCACCGACCCGGTCGCCCGCCTGAAGCTGGCCACCGCGCAGCTGCGCGAGCACCTCGCCGAGCAGGACGTCGCCGAGACCATCGCCAAGGACGTCCAGGAGGGCGTCGACAAGCAGCAGCGCGAGTTCCTGCTGCGCCGCCAGCTCGAAGCGGTCCGCAAGGAGCTGCGCGACCTGAACGGCGAGGCCGAGGGCGAGGAGTCCGACGACTACCGCGCCCGCGTCGAGGCCGCCGACCTGCCCGAGAAGGTCCGCGAGGCCGCGCTCAAGGAGGTCGAGAAGCTGGAGCGCTCCAGCGACCAGTCCCCCGAGGGCTCGTGGATCCGCACCTGGCTCGACACCGTCCTCGAACTGCCGTGGAACGAGCGGACCGAGGACCAGTACGACATCCCGGGCGCCCAGAGCGTCCTCGACGCCGAGCACTCCGGGCTGCAGGACGTGAAGGAGCGGATCACCGAGTACCTGGCCGTGCGCAAGCGGCGCGCGGACCGCGGGCTCGGCGTCGTCGGCGGGCGGCGCGGCGGTGCCGTGCTCGCGCTCGTCGGCCCGCCCGGCGTCGGCAAGACGTCGCTCGGCGAGTCCGTCGCGCACGCCATGGGCCGCAAGTTCGTCCGCGTCGCCCTCGGCGGCGTACGCGACGAGGCGGAGATCCGCGGCCACCGGCGTACGTACGTCGGCGCGCTGCCCGGCCGCATCGTCCGCGCCGTCAAGGAGGCCGGGTCGATGAACCCGGTCGTGCTCCTCGACGAGATCGACAAGGTCGGCTCCGACTTCCGCGGCGACCCGGCCGCGGCCCTGCTCGAAGTCCTCGACCCGGCGCAGAACCACACCTTCCGGGACCACTACCTGGAGGTCGAACTCGACCTGTCCGACGTCGTGTTCCTCGCGACGGCGAACGTGCTCGAAGCCATCCCGGAGGCCCTGCTCGACCGCATGGAGCTGGTCCGCCTCGACGGCTACACCGAGGACGAGAAGGTCGTCATCGCCCGCGACCACCTGGTGCCGCGCCAGCTGGAGCGCGCGGGTCTCGACAAGGACGAGGTCGTCATCGGCGAGGACGCGCTGCGCAAGCTGGCCGGCGAGTACACGCGCGAGGCCGGCGTGCGCAACCTGGAGCGGTCCGTCACGCGGGTGCTGCGCAAGGTGGCCGCCCAGCACGAACTCGGCGAGCGGGAGCTGCCGTTCACCGTCGGCGCGGACGACCTGCGCGCGCTCGTCGGACGGCCGCACCACGTGCCCGAGTCGGCGCAGGACCCGGCCGAGCGGCGCACCGCGGTGCCGGGTGTCGCGACCGGTCTCGCGGTCACCGGAGCGGGTGGTGACGTGCTCTTCGTCGAGGCGTCGCTGGCCGACCCGGAGACGGGCGCGGCCGGTCTGACCCTGACCGGTCAGCTCGGCGACGTCATGAAGGAGTCGGCGCAGATCGCGCTCTCCTTCCTGCGCTCGCACGGCGCCGAACTGGAGCTGCCCGTCGCGGACTTGAAGGAGCGCGGCGTGCACATCCACTTCCCGGCGGGCGCGGTCCCCAAGGACGGGCCGAGCGCGGGCGTCACCATGACGACCGCTCTCGCCTCGCTGCTGAGCGGGCGCCTGGTCCGCACGGACGTGGCGATGACCGGCGAGGTGTCGCTGACCGGGCGGGTGCTCCCCATCGGCGGCGTCAAGCAGAAGCTGCTCGCCGCGCACCGGGCCGGCATCACCACGGTGATCATCCCGAAGCGCAACGAGCCCGATCTGGACGACGTCCCGGCGGAGGTCCTGGAGAAGCTGGACGTGCACCCGGTGACGGATGTGCGCCAGGTCCTGGAGCTGGCCCTGGCTCCCGCCTCCGCGGACGTGGAGGTTCCGGTCGCGGCGTGACGGACGCGGGCGGATGACGAAGGCCCGGCCCCTTCCCGGGGGCCGGGCCTTCCGCGTGCTCCGAGGGCGCCGACCGGTCCGGGCCCGTGCGGGCTCTGCCCCGGACCCCGGTCCCCGATCGCCGGACGGGCTCGAACGGTCAGCCGTTGGCGAGCGCCTGGACCCGGTCCAGGGCGCCGTTGAACTTGTCGTGGTCGCCGACCGTCGGGCCGGTCGAGGTGTACTGCCACATCGTCTGGACGCCCCAGCCGGCCGGCAGGGTGCCCACGGTGGAGGCGTAACGGGCGATCCACAGCGGGTTGGTGGAGCCGAACGCGCCGGAGTTGCCGGTGCACTGGGTCCACCAGCTGGTGGCCGTGTAGATCACGGCGTCGCGGCCGGTGCGCGCCTTGTACTGGTTCACGAAGTCCCGGATCCACGTCACCATCGCGGCGGCCGTCTTGCCGTAGCACGCGGCGCCGTACGGGTTCCACTCGATGTCGAGCACACCCGGCAGCGTCTTGCCGTCCTTGGACCAGCCGCCGCCGTGGTCGACGAAGTAGTTGGCCTGGGTGGCCCCGCTCGTGGTGTCCGGCGTCGCGAAGTGGTACGCGCCGCGGATCATGCCCACGTTGTACGAACCGTTGTACTGCTGGGCGAAGTACGGGTTCGTGTAGTACGTGCCTTCGGTGGCCTTGGTGTAGGCCCACTTCACGCCGCTGCTCCAGAGTGTCGACCAGGCCACGTTGCCCTGGTGGCCGCTGACGTCGACCCCCTCGGTCTGGGTCACCCGGCCGACCGGGCCCTCACCGGTGTCGCCGTCGTGCTCGGCCACTCCCATGCCCATGTGGGCTTCACCCCGGGCGGGGACGTCGGCGGCCTGCGCGGCACTCGGCAGGGTGAACAGGAGGGAGAGGGCGGCGAGCAGGGCGCCGGCCGCGATGCTTCTGCGTCTGGGGGTTCCGGGTCTGTGCACGGGCATTGCATGCCTCCGAGGGCCTCGTGGGGGACCAGCGGGTCGCTGATCGGGGGACCTGTGCTGTGGTGACCTGTCGACATGTCGCCGTGACGCTACTGGTGTGGACATGCCATGCATGACGCTACGCATGTAGACCTGTGTGAGGGAAGGGGGCCTGGATGCTGCCGTTGGTCTACTCCTGCGAAATACTGACGGAGCTGCGGTAATGGCGGCGATTGGCGAAAACTTTCAGAATCGGGAAACCCGGGGAAACTCTGGCCATGGGCGCTGACGTGCACGAAGACGGGAACGGCGAGCGGCGGAACGCCGAACGCGACACGAATTCCGATGCCGCGCCGACTGGTGTGGACCACGAATTCCTCTCCCTGGAGCGAGAGTTGACCGTACTGCTGCGCCGCGCCCGGGCCTCCTCCGGCGAGATGGCCCGCGAGGTCCACCCGGACCTGGAGCCGGCCGCGTACGGGCTGCTCGTGCGCCTGGAGGAGTGCGGCGCGCAGCGGGCCACCGAACTCGCCGCGTACATCGGCGTCGGCAAGGCGACGATGAGCCGGCAGCTGCGCGCCCTGGAGGACCTCGGCTTCGTCGCCCGCGAACCCGACCCGGCCGACGGCCGCGCCTGGCTCGTCTCCCTCACGGAGCGCGGCCGGTCCGACTTCAGCCAGGTGCGGGACGCCCGGCGCATGCGGTACGTGCGGCAGCTCGCGGGGTGGGATCGGCGGGAGGTCGCCGAACTGGCCCGGCTGCTGCATCAGTTGAACGCCGGGGCCGAGTAGGCCTGGTCCGCCCGGCCTGCCCCCCCGGGCCCCGCTCCTCGATCGCCGGAGGGGATTGATCCATGCCGGAGGGGGCTCTGCGGCTACAGCTCCGCGTACACGACGCTCGCGTCGTCGTGGGTCTTGCCGCGGCGCAGATACGTCCGCGCTTGCGCGTCCGCGTCCTCCAGCGCGCGGACCCGGGCCACCGTCGCCTCCGCTCCCTCCTTGCGCACCAGCGCGAACAGCTCGGCCCAGTCGCCCTCGTGGAACTTCTCCACCCAGCGCGTCACCCCGTCGGTCAGCGCGGCCAGCGCCCGGACCTCGGCGCGGGGGAGTGCGCCGGTCACCGCCCGGTCCGCCACCGACGGGTCCGCCGCCGCCGTGAAGAAGCCGCCCTCCTTGTTGCGTACGGTCGCGTCCGCCACCTCGTCCGAGACCAGGGAGGTGCGCGGGACCCGGTCGAGGCGGTCGTCGAGCAGTGCGGTCACCGTGCCGTCCGGGGACTCGACCAGCAGCGCCGAGTCGGACAGCACCAGATGCTCGACCCGGTCCGCGTCCCAGCGGGCGAGGACGACGGTCGCCTGCGGAGTGCGCGGGTGAGAAAGGTCACAGGTCTCGCGGTGAACCCCGGCGGTCCGGGCGATCGCCGCCGCGAGGACGTCACGCAACGTCATATCCCGCCGCGAACTGGACAGTTCGGCCAGGGCGCCGCCCAGTCGGGCGGTGAACCAGGGGACGGAGTGCAGGCAGCCGTCGTCGCCGGCCGGCGGTGTGACGCCGTCGAGGACCACCAGCGATCCGCCCTGTCCGGAGGCCGGAACCGCCACCGATGCGTAGTCCTCGTTCGGGCGGGCGGGGTCACCGGGTTCGGTGGTCAGTTCGATGCGCATTCGGCCAGTCTGCACGAGGTCTTCACGGGGCCGGCCGATCGCCGCGAGTTGGCCTGCACCAGCAGGTCGACGCCGGTTTTGGGGCGGAATGATCGACTCCGACGGGGCGCGGCGGGGCATCTTGCCAAAGCCTGTGAAGGACGTCCAACCGGCGCACCGTGGAGGACTCGTGACCGTGCCGGGGGAACTTGCCCCTCAACTCCCCGTCGATGTTCACTCCTTCGGGTGGCGGGCAAGGTGATGTGCGCCCCCTGCTCAACGGCACTGGAATGGTCAGGAGCCATCCCAGCAGGGCGCGTGTGTTGACGGACCGTCACCTGGGCCCATGCGTACGACGAGTCAGGAATGCGAGCACCAGGTGCGGAACACCTCCGGCGGTAACAAGGCCAGTGGGCTGGATGGGCCGGACGGTGCGGGTGGCTCGGAATCGACCACGCCCGGTGCGGGCGGTCCGGGGCCGGCTCCGGCCTCCGGCGTGCCCGACACCCCCGTCGCCGCTGCTCCCGTCCCTGCCGCTCCCGTCGCCCAGGGCAAGCGCGCCCGCGTACGGAACCGGCTGATCGTCGCCGTCGCCGTCGTGGCCGCCGCCATCGCGGGCGCCGGTGCCCCCGCCATCATGGCCGCGTCCGGCCAGGTCGGGGAGTCACAAGGACTCGTCGACGACGCCCAGCGGACACAGCGCGCGCTCGCGCTCTCGCACGCCCTCGCCGACGAGCGGGACGAGGTCACCGCCTTCATCGCCGCCGGACGCCCCAAAGGCCAAGGGCTGAGCGAGGCCCGCAGCGCCCGTGTCGACCGGCAGGTGGACGAGCTGCGCGTCGACGCCGGCGGCTCGCTGCGGCGCACCGTCGACGACGTCGCCGCCGTCCGCCGCGCCGCCCTCACCGGCAAGGGCTCCGCCCTGGACGCGCACACCGCGTACTCCAAGACCATCACCGAACTGCACCGGCTCGCCGAGGAACTGGCCGACGCGATGCCGCCCCGCGCGGGCTCCGGCGCGCACGCGCTCGCCGACCTGGACCGGGCCGTCGACCAGGCCTCCGCCGCGCGCGGCCTGCTGCTCGCCGCGTACTCCGTGCCGCGGTCGACGTCCGGCACGACCGTCATCGACCCCGTCACCGGGCTGCCGAAGACCGTCGTGAACGAGGACTCCGCCGACAGCAGGCAGCGCGACGCACTGACCGCCGCCGCCCAGCAGGCCCGCGTCCGCGAGCAGGCCGCCCTGGACGACTTCCGGGACTCCGCCCCGGCCGCGTCCGTCGCCTCGTTCGACTCCACCGTCACCGGGCCCGACGTCACGAAGGCCGACAAGTACGCGGTGCGGCTCACCGACGCCCCGACGCTCTCCGACGACGAGCTGGCCTACAACAAGAAGAGCGTCGACGCCGCCCTGACCGCCCGCGTCGACCTGATGCGCGGCGCCGAGTCCGCGCTCGGGGACCAGCGCGTCAAGCAGCTGGAGCAGCTGCGTGACGACGACGTCACCGGCCTCGAGATCCGGATCGCGCTGGTCGGCGTCTGTCTCCTCGCCGCCGTCGGCTTCGCCATGGGCACGGCCCGGTCGCTGACCCGGCCGCTCGCCGTGCTGCGGATCGGCTCCACCCGCGTCGCCGGGTCCCCGGCGACCGAGGAACCCGTCAAGTTCACCGGGCGCAACGACGAGTTCGCCCAGGTCGTCCGCTCCGTCAACGCCCTGCACGCGCACGCCGTGGCCCTGCACGAGCGGCAGGGCACCCTGGAGTCCGACCGCAAGCACCTCATCGGCGAGCGCCAGCGCATGGCCGACGACCGCGACGCGCTGCGCGCCGAACTCGCCGCCGCGACCGAGCAGCTGGAGCGGGCCAGGCACTCCATCCACGGCACGTTCGTCAACCTCGCCCTGCGCACCCTCGGACTCGTCGAGCGGCAGCTCGGCGTCATCGAGGGCCTGGAGGAGCGCGAGCAGGACCCCGAGCGCCTCGCCACCCTCTTCAAGCTCGACCACTTCGCCACCGTCATGCGACGCCACAGCGAGAACCTGCTGGTCCTCGCCGGCGCCGAGCACGGCCAGCAGCACGCCGGATCCGTGCCGCTCGTCGACGTGCTGCGCGCCGCCGTCTCCGAGATCGAGCGCTACGAGCGGGTCCGCATCGCCGCGCTGCCGCCGCACGCGCACATCGCCGGGTTCGCCGCCGACGACCTCAGCCACCTCGTGGCCGAACTCCTGGAGAACGCCACGTCGTTCTCGCCGCCGGACGCCGCCGTCGAGGTCTCCGCCTGGCTGCTGGAGAACGGCGAGGTCATGCTCTCCGTCCAGGACGAGGGCATCGGCGTGACCGAGGAGAAGATGGGCGAGCTGAACGCGCGGCTCTCCTCCTTCTCGGCCGACCAGGCCCACGACCCGGAGGACGCCGACGGGCTCGGGCTCGGCCTGTACGTCGTCGCGCGGCTCGCCGCGCGGCACGGGCTGCGGGTCCGCCTGCGCGAGCAGAAGCAGGGAGGTGTCGCGGCCGTCGTCGTGCTGCCCACCACACTGCTCGCCGCCGTGCCCGCCGTCGCCTCGCCGCCGGCCGTGCCGGTGCCGGGCGGGGCGCCCGCGGTGCACCTGCCGGGCTCCGAGGCCGAGGCCAACTCCAATGTGCTCAGCGGCCGTTCCGCCGACCCGGTGACGGCGCCGATACCGGCGCCGGACGCCGCGGACCCGCTCATCGAGGCCGCCGAACAGGCCGTCCGCGAGGCCGAGTCCGGCGCCGCGGCCCCGGCGGAGTCCGAGTCCGAGACCACGATGGAGCTCGTCGCCCCGCTGACGGCCGCCGTCCCCGAGCCGGACACCCACGAGCGCACCCCGGACGAGAGCCCCGCCGAACCCGCGGCCGAGGCGGAGACCACGCCCGCGCCCGCCGCCGAGGTCCCGCCGCAGCACACCCCCCAGCGGGAGCGGCTCACCGACAAGGGGCTGCCCAAGCGCACCCCGAAGGTGACCGCGCCCGCCGCCGCTCCCAAGCCGCGCACCGGCTCCGTCGACGCGGACAAGCTGCGCCGCAGGCTCGGCGGCTTCCACCGCGGCGCCCAGGAGGGCCGGCGCGACGTGGAGGCCGAGATCCAGGACGGTACGGCCACGACCAGGGCCGGAGCACAGGAACGTAGTGGAGAAGCCAAGGGGGACACAGCCGAGGAGGCAAGCAGTTGACTGCGCCCCACCCTGCACTCAACAACCCCGCGCTCAGCACCGAAGCACGCAATCTGCACTGGCTGCTGACCAATCTGGTCGAGGAGGTGCCAGGGCTCCTCTCCGTCGCGGTCGTCTCGTCCGACGGGCTGCTCCTGCTCTCCTCCGACCCGGGAAGGAACAGCGAGGCCCCCGTCGACCACAGCGGCGGCCCCAAGGGCTCCAGCGCCGACCTGGCCACCATCGTGTCCGGCGTCGGCAGCCTCACCATCGGCGCCGCCAAGCTGATGGACGGCGGAGGCGTCAAGCAGACCATGGTGGCCATGGAGGAGGGCAGCCTCTTCGTCATGTCCATCAGCGACGGCTCCCTGCTCGGCGTGCACGCCACCCCGGACTGCGACATGAGCGTCGTCGCGTACCACATGGCGCTCTTCGTCGGCCGTGCCGGGCACGTCCTGACGCCCGAACTCCGCAGCGAACTGCGCCAGTCGATGGAGAGCACCCGGTGACCAGTCCGAAACTTCCGGTACGCGGCGGCGACCGCAAACCCGCCCGCGTACGCCCCTACTCCCTGACCGGCGGCCGCACCCGCTTCGGGCACGTGCTGCTCGTCGAGACGTTCATCGCGAGCACGGCCGCCATCGAAGGGCCCGACGAGCGCCTCGAAATAGGCAAGGGCACCCTGGCGGGCGTCATGCCGGAGATGCGGGCCATCGTCGAGCTGTGCCGCCGCATGCGCACGGTCGCCGAGATCGCCGCGCTCCTCAAGATGCCCCTGGGCGTGGTCCGCGTCCTGCTGAGCGACCTCGCCGACCAGGGAAAGATCCGCGTGTACGGAACCGGTCACGGCCCGGGACAGCCGGACCGCGCGCTCCTGGAAAGGGTGCTGAGTGGACTCCGCCGTCTCTGAGCTCTTCGCCGGACTCCCCGGCGAGGAGGAGCAGCTGCAGCCCTGGCAGACGGACCGGACCAGGGCCCCCATCGCCACGAAGATCGTGGTGGCGGGCGGCTTCGGCGTCGGCAAGACGACCCTGGTCACCGCCGTCTCCGAGATCCAGCCCCTCCAGACGGAGGCGCTGATGACCCAGGCGAGCGAGGACACCGACGACCTCACCGCGACGCCCGGCAAGACGACCACGACCGTGGCCATGGACTTCGGCCGCATCACGCTCGACGACGACCTGGTCCTGTACCTGTTCGGCACGCCGGGCCAGCAGCGGTTCTGGTTCATGTGGGACGACCTGGTGCGCGGCGCGATCGGTGCCGTCGTCCTCGCCGACACCCGCCGCCTGTCGGACTGCTTCCCCGCCCTCGACTACTTCGAGAGCTGCGGACTGCCGTACGTCGTGGCCGTCAACCACTTCGACGGATCAGAGGAGTTCGAGGCTGCCGACGTGCGGGAGGCCCTCACGGTGCCGCCGCACGTACCCGTGCTGATCATGGACGCGCGCCGCCGGATATCGGCGATCGAGACGCTGCTCGCCCTGGTCGGTCACGCCCTGGACGCCACCCCCGAATAACTTCCCCTGTCCGTAAGCCAGTTATCAGTTAGAGGCAGTCGTATGTCGCGGAAGATACTCGTCGTCGGAGCCGGCCAGTCCGGTCTCCAGCTCGCCCTGGGCCTGCAGTCCCACGGCTACGAGGTCACCCTGATGTCCAACCGCACCGCCGACGAGGTCCGCTCCGGCCGGGTCATGTCGACGCAGTGCATGTTCCACACCGCGCTCCAGCACGAGCGCGACCTGCAGCTCAACTTCTGGGAGTCGCAGGCCCCGAAGATCGAGGGCCTCGGCGTCTCCGTCGCCGCCCCGGGCTCCTTCGACCCCGGCCCCTCGCAGCGCGCCATCGACTGGGTCGGCAAGCTCGACGGCTACGCCCAGTCCGTCGACCAGCGCGTGAAGATGGCCGGCTGGATGGAGACGTTCGCGCAGCGCGGCGGCCAGCTCGTGATCCACGGCGCCGCCGTCTCCGACCTGGACTACTTCTCGCGTACGTACGACCTCGTGCTGGTCTCCGCGGGCAAGGGCGAACTGGTCTCGATGTTCGGCCGCGACGCGTCCCGGTCGCCGTACAGCGAGCCGCAGCGGGCCCTCGCGGTCGCCTACGTGCACGGCCTGGGCGTCCGCCCCGAGCACCCGGACTTCGACGCGGTGCGCTGCAACCTCGTGCCCGGTGTCGGCGAGCTCTTCATCATGCCGACGCTGACGACGACGGGCCGCGCGGACATCCTCTTCTGGGAGGGCATCCCCGGCGGGCCGCTCGACGCGTTCAAGGGTGTCAAGGACCCCTCCGAGCACCTGGCGCTGACCCTGGAGCTGATGGAGAAGTTCACGCCCTGGGAGTACGCGCGCGCCACGAAGGTCGAACTGACCGACGCCAACGGCACGCTGGCCGGCCGCTACGCCCCCACCGTCCGCAACCCCGTCGGCCGGCTGCCCGGCGGCGGCGCGGTCCTGGGCGTCGCCGACGTGGTCGTCGCCAACGACCCGATCACCGGCCAGGGCTCCAACTCGGCGTCCAAGTGCGCGGCCGCGTACCTCGCCTCGATCGTCGAGCGCGGTGACCAGCCGTTCGACGAGGAGTGGATGCAGTCGACGTTCGACCGGTACTGGGACACCGCCCAGCACGTCACGAAGTGGACGAACACGATGCTCCAGGCCCCGCCTGAGCACGTCCTCAACCTGATCGGTGCCGCGGGCCAGCTCCAGCCGGCGGCCGACCGCTTCGCGAACGGCTTCAACGACCCGTCCGACTTCGAGAACTTCTTCTACGAGCCCGAGAAGACGGGCGCCTATCTGGCGTCGCTGACGGGAGCCTGACGACCGGGCCCGCCGTGGCGAGGAGTCGTCCCTCGCCGCGGCGGGCCGCCGGGTGCGAAGCGCTCGGTCACTGCTTGCCGGTGCCGACCGGGTCGACCGTCACGGAGCTGTCGGCCTTGTCCGAGACGGGCAGGTTGACGGCGACCGGCAGCGTCTTGGAGTGGGTCTCGTTGGGCGGCGTGACGACCATGCTGGTGAAGTTCACGCCGCTGCCGCCGCTGTCGTTGCGCGGGTAGTGCAGGGTGAACCGGGTCTCCTCGCCGTTCTTGAGGACGACCACAGGGGCGGCGAGGCCGCTGCGCCCGGCGCTGATCGAGCCGCCGCCGTTCGCGGCCTTCAGGTCGACGCCGGGAAAGCCCTTGAGGGAACAGGCGTCGCCGGTGTTCTTGAAGCTCACCATGAGGGTGCCCTCGCCCATGCCGTGAGCGGAGTCGAAGTCGAGGTTCGCCGTCTTGCAGGGGCCGGTGTTGATCTGACCGCCGCCGCTGCCCTCGTCGGCCTGCGAGCCGGTGGCGTCGTCGCCGGTGCTCGTGGCGTTAGCGCCGTCCGAGGACGAGGACGAGGCGGACGCGGAGTCGTTCGTGCCCGCGGCGGAATCCCCGCTGCCCTGGCAGGCGGTGAGCGAGAGGCCCGCCGTCAGGGCCAGGGCGGCGAGGGTGAGCTTGCGAGCGCGCATCGTTTCTTCCTTTGCGGTCGGTACCTGCTGCTCGGTACGAGCGAGCCTTGCTGACCATGAGGACCCCGCCCGGCCCCCGGGCCGTTCCGTCCGGCCGCCGCCTTGTACATGCCTGTTACATGCGATTGCGCGGGGTGGGTGGATCCCGGGCCGGCGGTGCGTCGCCGGAACCCGGCGAAGCACCCCGGCTCGTACCCCAGTTCGGCCCGTGACATGGGCCCGAGCGCCGCCCCCGCCCCGGCGGCGACGCCCGTCCGGCGCCCCGTTCCCCTGTTCCCGCCCGGACGTGGGCGGCTGTCGGACGCCGGGACAGTTCCGTGACGCGGCGGGCATTGCACTCGGCGGACCCGGTGGACTCACCTGTTCCGCATGCGGCCGGTGGTCACTCGTCCCCGGGCGCCCCGGCCGCGGCGTACCCGGTGTCGCCGCCGTCCAGGGCCCCGGCCGGCAGCTCCGGCGCCCGGTAACCGGTCATCGGGCCGGCCCCCGGATCCGGCCGCACCGCCCCGAGCAGCGGATTCGCGGCGATCGGCGACACCTTGACGCGGGCCCCGGGCCGCGGCGCCTGCACCACCATCCCGTCGCCCAGGTACATCGCGACATGCGTGGCCTTGGGGAAGTACACGACGAGGTCACCGGGCCGCAGCTCGGACAGCGGCACCCGCGGCAGCGTCGCCCACTGCTCCTGCGACGTCCGCGGAATCACCTGCCCCGCGTGCGCCCACGCCTGCGAGGTGAGCCCGGAGCAGTCGAAGGCCTTCGGCCCCTCCGCGCCCCACACGTACGGCTTCCCGATCTGCCGCACCGCGTACGACAGCGCCGCGTCCCCGGCCCTCGACGGCGACCGGCCGACCGAACTGAGCGCCCCCGACGCCATGAACGACCGCTGCGCCTTCGCCATCCCCGCGTCCTCCAGCCGCGCCAGCTCGGCCAGCTGGTCGGCGGTGAGCGAGGCGAGCAGCTCCTCGACGTCCTTCAGCCGCTTCTGCACGGCGTCCCGGTCCTTCTTCTGCCGCTCGGCAAGCCCCATCTGACGGTCGAGCGCGGCCCGCGCCTCGGTGGCCAGCCCGTCCGCCTTCTTCTCGTCGCCCACCAGCCGGTCGACGGTGGCCTCCTGCTTCTTGGCGGCCCGCAGGATCACCCGCCCCTGGTCGAGCGCGTGCTCGGGGTCGCGGGCCAGCAGCAGTCGCACGTACGGGGAGATCTCGCTGCGCCCCTGGTACTGCTCCCGCGCGAGGCGCCCCGCCGCCACCCGGCTGCTGTGCAGCGAGCCGCGCGCCGTGGCCAGCTTCTTGGCGAGGGCCTCGGCCTCCTTGCGGCGCTCCTTCAGTTCCTCTTCGGTGGCGTTGTACGTCTCGGTGGCCTCCTCGGCCTCCTGGTACAGCGCCTGAAGATCCGTCAGCAGCTCGGCCACGGACTTCTCCCCGCCCGGCTCCGGCACCGCGTCGGCCGGCCCCGGCGCCAGCAGCACCCCCGCGACGGCCGCCGTGCACACCCACCGCACCAGCCTGACTGACACCTCATCACCTCCGGCGCCGGGCAGCGTTTGTGCCCCGCACCGTGTACATCAACAGACCGGCATCCGGTCCACGCGGCAGGCTGCGCGGTTCGGCGCAACTCCACCACTCCTCCGGAGGTCCCCCGGCGAGCCTTCTTTACGGCCCCACCACGAGGGGTGCTTCACCTGGTCGGCGAACCCGATCGCGGAGCCGCCTTCACGCCCCGCCGTCACGCCTCTTCGACCACGGCCACCGCACGGCCCGTTCCACCTTCCCGTCGGGCACGAACGCGTACCGCCACTTCTGCAGCCGGACGGCCTTCGTGCCGGGGACGGGTTCGCGTACGTACACGAGCACGGTGCCGGGCTCGCCGTCCGGGCCCGGCACCGGCACCTTGTACACCTTGGGCGGATTGCCGGTGGCGGTCACCAGGACGGGCAGCGTCCGTCCGTCCAGGGGGCCGCCGACAAAGGGGATGTCTTCGCTCTTCACGTCACCAGTGTCACAACAGATGCGCCGCGTCACTCACCACGGGCAGCACGCGCCGCGCGAGCTCGCCCACCGGGCCGTCCGGTGTCTCCAGGGCGAGGGCGTCGCGGACGACCTCGGCCGTCTGAGGGTCTCGGCCCGCCGTCGCCGTGAGGACCGCCATGAACTGGTCGACCAAGCCGTCCCGCAGCTCGTCCAGCGGCGGCTGCTTGTCCTCGTCGAGCCAGATCAGGGAGGCCGCCTCGACCGCGGTGATCCACATGCGGACCGTCATGCGCAGCCGCGGGCCGGGTTCGGCCACCGGCAGATGGCTGAGGATGTGGTCGGCGGCGGCCCGGCGCACCCCGTCCACGATCGCCGTCGTGCGGGAGGTCTCCACGACGCTGCCGCCCTGCAGCAGCGCCGCGAAGCCCATGTCGTGCCCGTCGACGAAGCCCAGGTAGCGGTCGAGCGCGCGGGTCAGGCGGGAGGTGAGCGGACCCTCGGGAGGCTCCGCGAAGCACTGCTCCAGCACGTCGGCCGCGGAGCGGAGCGCGGCCTCGTACAACTGCTGCTTGCCGCCCGGGAAGTAGCGGTAGACGAGCGGCCGCGAGACGCCCGCGGCCTCCGCCACGTCGTCGAGCGAGACCTCTTCGGGGGCGCGGTGCGCGAACAGGGACAGCGCCGCTTCGAGGAGCTGGGCGCGCCGTTCCTCGACGCTGAGCCTTCTGTAGGCGGGCGTGCCGGTCGCGGAGGTCATGCTTGGCAGCGTAACCGGCTCCTTCCGGGTGTCGTCCAGGCTGTGCCCCGCCAGGACGGCGGAGCCCACCGCGCCGGGGACCGCATCCCCGGGCGGCGCCCGCCCGGCTGTCAGGCCAGCAGCCCCGACGACCGCCACAGCTGCCGCCCCACGCCCCGCAGCACCCCGATGTCGTCCAGGAAGTCCGTGAGCCGCTTCGCCCCGGTCTGCATGATCTCGCGGCGGTGGCCGCTCGCCTTGACCTGGGCCATGGCCTCCTTCTTGTCGAGGCCGACGTTCGTATAGACCTCGGGGTTGATGAAGGCGACCGAGAAGACGCGGGCGAACTCGCCGGACGTGAGGCGCGTGAACTCCTGCGACCAGCGCGGCGCCGTCACCATCTGACGCCGCAACTCCTCACGCGCGTACCGGACATGGCGGGCCTCCTCGACCACGTGGATGCGCGTCACGCCACGCACCAGGGGCTGGACGCGCTCGTCCGGGAAGGTGAGACGCTGCATCCAGTCGAGGATCTCCTCGCCGAGCAGCGTCGCCGTGAAGGAACCCGGCGTCGTGGAGATCGTCTTGAAGAGACGGCCGAGATGGTGGTGGACGCGGGCCACCGGGTAGTGCGGCGTCTCGCCGCGCGTGATGAGCCGCGCGAACATCTTGGAGTGCCGGCACTCGTCCTCGATCTCGGTGAGGGCGTACCGGACGTGCGCGCTCGTCGCCGCCTTGTCGTAGACGTGCCGCACGAGCAGCTGCATCAGGATCAGCTCGAACCAGATGCCGAGCGAGGCGAGTGCCGCCGCCTCGTGCCGGGACAGGTCGATCCGCTGTTCCTCGCTCATCCTCTTCCACAGCGGGGTGCCGTACAGCGACACCAGCTCCGGCGGCCAGAACCACTTGCCGTCCTCGAACGGCGCGTCCCAGTCCAGTTCCTTGTCCGGGTCGAAGGAGTGCTTGGCGGAAGAGTCGAGCAGCCGCTCGGCCACCTGCTCCCGGTCCTTGAGCAGACCGAGCGCGTCACGCAGCCCTTCCAGCGCTTCGGCTTCCGTCATGGTCGTCATGGCACGTCCCGCTTCCGTGAGGGTTACCGGCGGTCACTTTTATGAGACTGCTTGTCAGCAAGGGCGTCAATCCCTTGCGCACGACTTGTTGACCCCGCGTCTACCACCGTGTGAGCCTGCCGGTATGTCGACGCATGAGCTGTACACCAGGGCGCCAGAAGAGCCCAACTGGTCGGTACCGTCGGCCAGTTCGGCCCGCTTCAGCTGGGATTACGACGACGGGCGCGACCGTCTGCTCGCCCTCTACCAAAAGGGCAAGGACAAGCAGTGGGACGGCGCCAAACGCATCGACTGGGACCTGGAGGTCGACCCGTACGACCCTCTCGGCACCCCGGACGAGGCGATGTCCCTGTACGGCACGCCCCACTGGGCGAAGATGACCGAGAAGGACAAGGGCGAGCTGCGCAAGCACTACGCCTCCTGGCAGTTCAGCCAGTTCCTGCACGGCGAGCAGGGCGCGATGGTGTGCGCGGCGCGCATCGTCGAGTCCGTGCCCGACCTCGACGCCAAGTTCTACTCGGCGACCCAGACCATGGACGAGGCGCGGCACGCGGAGATCTACGGCCGCTTCCTCCACGAGAAGATCGGGATGCTCTACCCGATCAACGACAACCTCCAGGCCCTGCTCGGCGACACGCTCCGTGACTCCCGCTGGGACATGCCGTACCTGGGCATGCAAGTCCTCATCGAGGGGCTGGCGCTGGCGGCGTTCGGCATGATCCGCGACACCACCGACAAGCCGCTGCCCAAGCAGATCCTCGCCTACGTGATGCAGGACGAGGCCCGCCACGTCGCCTTCGGGCGGATGGCGCTGCGCGACTACTACAAGCAGCTCACCGACGCCGAACTGCGCGAGCGCGAGGAGTTCGTCATCGAGGGCTGCTACCTGATGCGCGACCGGCTGCGCGGGGTGGAGGTCCTGGAGGACTTCGGTATTCCGAAGGCGCAGGCCGACGAGTACACCGAGCAGTCCGAATTCCTCGCGCTGTTCCGGCAGTTGCTGTTCTCGCGGATCGTGCCCTGCGTCAAGGACATCGGCCTGTGGGGCAAGCGCCTCCAACAGGCCTACGTCGACCTGGGGGTCTTCGAGATGGGCGACTCGAACCTGGACCTGCTCATGGCGCAGGACGAGGAGATCGCCGAGAAGCTGGACGCGGAGCGGTTCGCCGCCGAGGAGCACGACCGGGTCGCGGAGGTGGACGCGGCGATCAGCGCGGGATCGGAGGGCGCGGCGACGTAAGGACCCTACTGGTCGGCGGAGTTGAGCACCGCCTCCATCACCGCCCTGGCGATCGGCGCCGCGCTGCCGCCGCCGCTGACGTCCGCCCGGTCCGCCGCCGCGTCCTCCACCACCACGGCGACCGCCACCTGCGGCTGGGAGGCGTCGTCGGCCTGGGCGTAGGAGATGAACCAGGCGTACGGCACGCCCTCGTTGTTCACGCCGTTCTGCGCGGTGCCGGTCTTGCCGCCCACCGTCGCCCCGGGGATCTGCGCGTTCGTGCCGGTCCCCTTCGTCACCACGTCGACCATCATCTGCTGCAACTGGGTCGCCGTGTAGGGGGACATCGCCTGCTTGTAGGTCTTGCTGCCGGTGGTGGCGACGGTGTCGCCGTCGCTGGTCGTCGTCCGGTCGACCAGGTGCGGGGACATCAGCGTGCCGCCGTTGGCCACGGCCGCCGAGACCATCGCCATCTGCAGCGGCGTGGCCGCGGTGTCGTACTGGCCGATGGAGGAGAGCGCCAGCTGCGACTTGTTCATGTCCGTGTCGAAGTTGGACCTGGCGGCGGTCATCGGGATCCTGAGCCCGCTGTCGTTGAAGCCGAAGTTCTCCGACATCTTCACCATGTCGGAGAGACCGACCTCGACCCCGAGATGCGCGAACACCGTGTTGCAGGAGACCTGGAGCGCGTACTCCAGGGTCGCGTCCTCGCAGGCGGCGGACGCGGACTCGTTGGCCAGCTGGGTGGTGGTGCCCGGCAGCGTGTACGGGGACGGGGTGTCGGTCGGCGTGCTGACACCGTTGACGACGTTGTTCTCCAGCACGGCCGCGGCCGTGACCACCTTGAACGTCGAACCGGGCGGATACGTCTGCCGGATCGCCCGGTTGAGCATCGGCTGGTCGGGATCCGCGATCAGCCGCGCCCACGCGCCCGTCGTGGCCGAGCCGGTGCCCGCGATGTCCCCCGGGTCGTACGACGGCGTGGAGACGAGCGCCAGGATCTTCCCCGTCGCCGGGTCGACGGCCGCGACCGCGCCCTTCTTGCCGCCGAGCCCGGCGTACGCGGCCTGCTGCGCGGCGGCGTTGATGGTGGTCACCGCGTTGCCGCCGGGATCCTGGGTGCGGGAGATGTCGTTCCAGAACGGGATCGGGGAGAGCATCGGATCGGTCCCGGACAGGATGTCGTCCTCGGCGTTCTCGACGAACGTCGTGCCGTACGTCTGTGAGGCGTACCCGGTGACGGGGGAGTAGAGCGGGCCGTTCTTGTACGTGCGCTCGTAGCGCAGGGACTGGCCCGAGTCCCGGGAGCCGGTGACGGGCTTGCCGCCCACGAGGATGTCGCCGCGCGGCTGGTCGTAGCGCTGGATGGTGGAGCGGCGGTTGGCCGCGTTGTCGTCGAGGGACTCGGCCTGGAAGACCTGGACGCGGGCCGCGTTGACGAGCAGCGCGACCAGCAGGACCAGGCAGAAGACCGAGGCGCGGCGGATGTACTTGGTCATGCGGCGGCCTCCACCGTGCCGGCGTTCGCGGGGCTCTCGGGCGGCAGCGAGCCGCGGGCCCGGTCGCTGACCCGGACGAGGATCGCCACGATGACCCAGTTGGTGACGAGCGACGAGCCGCCCTGCGCGAGGAACGGCATCGCCATACCGGTCAGCGGGATCAGCCCCATCACACCGCCCGCGATGACGAAGACCTGCAGCGCGACGATCGAGGCCAGGCCGATGGACAGCAGCCTGCCGAACGGGTCGCGCAGCGCGAGCCCGGCCCGGTAGCCGCGCTCCACCAGCAGGGCGTACAGCAGGAAGATCGCGGTCAGGCCGGCCAGGCCCAGCTCCTCACCGGCCGTCGCCAGGATGAAGTCGGACTTGGCGGCGAAGCCGATCAGGATCGAGTGACCGAGGCCCAGCCCGGCGCCGAGCATGCCGCCCGCCGCGAACGCGAAGAGCGACTGGGCGAGCTGGCCGGGCCCGTTGCCCGCGTCGATGGAGGCGAAGGGGTGCAGCCAGTCCTCGACGCGGCTGTGCACATGCGGCTCGAAGGACGCCACCACGAAGGCACCGGCGGCGGCGAGCAGCAGCCCGATCGCGATCCAGCTGCCGCGCCCCGTCGCCACGTACAGCATCACGATGAACAGGCCGAAGAAGAGCAGCGAGGTGCCGAGGTCGGTCTCCAGGACCAGCACACCGACGCTGATCAGCCAGATCGCGAGGATCGGCGCGAACACCCGCATCGTCGGCAGTTGCAGCTTCCAGATCTTCCTGCCGGTGTATCTGAGGGCGTTGCGGTTGGCCGCGAGATAGCTGGCGAAGAAGATCGCGAGCAGGATCTTGGCGAACTCGCCGGGCTGGATGGAGAAGCCGCCGATCCGGATCCAGATCCGGGCGCCGTTCACGGCCGGGAAGAAGATCGGCAGGATCATCAGGATCAGCGCCGCGACGACGGAGAGGTACGCGTACCGCTGGAGCACCCGGTGGTCGCGCAGGAACACCACGAACGCGATGAACAGGCCCACGCCGAGCGTCGACCAGATCAGCTGGGTGGGGGCCGCCTCGTCGCTGGGGGTCTCCAGATCGAGGCGGTAGATCAGCACCAGGCCGAGGCCGTTGAGGAGCACCGCGATGGGCAGCAGCAGCGGGTCCGCGTACGGGGCGCGCAGCCGGACGGCGAGGTGCGCGAGGAGCGCGAGCACGCCGAGCCCGGCGCCGTAACCGGCGGCGCCGGGCGGGACGGTGCCGTTCTTCGCGAGCCCGACGTCGCAGTAGCCGTAGACGCTGAGCAGCACGGCCAGGACGAGCAGGGCGAGTTCGGTGCCCCGGCGCCGGGGGACGCGGACGGCGGGTACCGAGGACGGTGCTTTCGTTCCTGCCGAGCCCGTTGAACCGGTCATGGCGGGAACGTAGCAAGGCTGTCCGCGATATCCGGTTATGTCAGCACCAGCGGGGCGCGGCGCCGATGTTGTTGATGTACTTCGCCGAGCCCCAGGCCCAGGTGCCGTCGGTGAGCAGGTACCACAGGTGGTTGCCGCCCACGCTCTCGCCGCCCGTCTTGCAGAAGATCGGGACCTTCGCCCAGTACGGCTCGGTGCGGACCACACGGCTGCCGCGGGTGGGGGAGTCCCGCAGGACCAGTCCGGACTTGGCGACGACGCGTCCCCAGTAGACCGGCGGGTGGTTGTTGGCGCCGCTCGCGCTGTCGTCGGCGAGGGCGGGGGACGCGGTGGCGGTGACACAGGCCAGCGCGGCCGCGGCGGCGACGGCTATGCCGAGACGGTGGGTGACGGTCCGTGCGCTCACGAAAGCCTCCTGGGAACAGGGATCGAGGCGGACCCGGGGAGGGTCCTGTGCTCTCACCTAATGCGGCACGGGAGGGATGCGCACGGCGGCGGGCGCCGCCAGGGTGACCGGAGCCGCGCGACGTTCCGGGGCAGGCCCTAACCGGGCCAGACCGCCGGCTCCTCGTACGGGAGCGTCAGCGTCGCGAGGGCGCCGCCGTCCGGCGCGTTCGCGAACCGCAGCCGCGCGCCCAGGATCTCGGCCTGCCCGAGCGCGATCGTCAGGCCCAGGCCGTGGCCCTTCGCGCCGCCCTCCGTGCGGAACCGCTGCGGCCCGTGCTCCACCAGATAGTCCGGGTAGCCCTCGCCGTGGTCCCGCACCGTGATCACCGGGCCGTCCACCGTCAGCACGACGGGCGGACCGCCGTGCCGGTGCGCGTTCGCCACGAGATTGCCGAGCACCCGCTCCAGCCGGCGCCGGTCCGTCACGACGCACACGTCCCGGGCGACGACCACCTCGGTCCCGGTGCCGGACGCGCGCACCACCCGCTCGGCCACCGGACCCAGCCAGGCGGCGTCCAGGTCCACGCGCTCGCTGCGCGCGTCGAGCCGGGAGATCTCCAGCAGGTCCTCCGTCAGCGTGCGCAGCGCCGCCACCCGGTCCCGTACCAGCTCGGTCGGGCGACCCGGCGGCAGCAGCTCGGCCGCCGCGTGCAGTCCGGTCAGCGGCGTACGCAGCTCATGGGCGACGTCCGCGGTGAACCGCTGCTCGGTCAGGATCCGCGCCTGCAGGGACGAGGCCATGCTGTCGAGAGCGCCGGCCACATCGGCCACCTCGTCCTGGTGCCGGTCCGGATCCTTGGTCCGCGGGTCGTTGACCCGGGCGTCCAGATCGCCGGCGCTGATCTTGCGGGCCACCCGGGCCGTCGTGTGCAGCCGCCGCGTCACCCGGGTCACCGCGAACGCGCCCACCAGCAGCGTCGCCCCGATGGCCAGCACCGACGAGCCGAGGATCGCCTGGTCGAGCCCGTCGATGGTGCGGGCGCCCTGCGAGTAGTCGATCTGCACGGCCAGCGCCCGGTCACCCGCCGCGGGGCCCGCCGCCCACATCGTCGGGTTCGAGCCGTGCCCGCCGACCATGGTGCCGCGCTGCCCCCGCACGGCCAGCTCGCGCAGTTCCGCGGGGAGCCCCGGCGGATCCAGGCCCGCGCCCGGCGGCAGCCTGCTCCCCGCCTGATAGCGGGTGGTCGACTCCGCCAGCAGGGTGAGCGCCCGCTCCCGGGCCTGGCTCACGGTCTGGTCGGTGACCGAGACGTGCACGAGGATGCCGAGCAGCGCCGCCAGCGCACAGCAGATCACGGCGAGGAACGCGGCCGCCTTCCACGTCAGCGACGCGGTCCAGGCGGGCAGCCGCAGCCGGTGGCGTCTCATGAGCGGCCCGGCGACGGCTCGGGCGACGCGGCGTCGGACGGCGTGCCGGACGGTTCGTCGGGGGTCGGGGTCCCGGGCGGGCCGGTGCGGATGATCTCGTCGCGCGTCGGCAGCATCGCCTTCTGATGCGGGTCGTACGACCAGGAGGTGCGGTACTCGTACCCGGGCAGGTCGGCGACCGCGCGCACCACCACGTTGCGGTCGGCCAGCTGCACGTTGATGACCGCATCGCTGTCGTCCATGATCTGGGTCAGCCTGCCGTCCGCGTACATGTACGCCTGCGTGTACAGCGTCCCCTTCGAACCGCGGACGGCGATCAGCAGGTCGGCCTTCCCGTCGCCGGTCAGATCCGGGTAGTACGCCTTGAGGACCGGGCACTTCGAGCCCGCGCCGCCCTTGCCGCCCTTGCCGCCGTTGTCCCCGTTGTCTTCGCAGGCGTCGAGCTCCCCGACGACGTCCTTGTAGTCGTCCGGGGCCGCCGTCATGCGCGCGCGCACGACGGTCACCGGATTCACCTTGCGCAGATCGCCGCCGGGCACGTCCACGCCCTTGATCACATGCGTGTCGCCCGCGCTGTAGTCGTCGGCGGGCTGCGTCGCCGGCGGCAGCGTCGGCCACAGGTGCCGGGGCCCCACCGCCGTCGGGGTCGGGCCCGCGCCCTCCAGACCCCCGGTGTCCCCGCAGCCCGCGAGGAACAGGGCGGCGGGCACCGCGAGAGCCGCGATACCGAGGCGCCTGGGCGTCACTGCACTCCTGCCTGCCGGGCCGCTCGCCTCAGCGCTGGACGAGATCGGCGTAGAGAATGATGTTGTCGCTGCGGTGACCGTCCACGAGGGGGCCGCCGCAGGTGATGAGGCGCAGCGTGGGCCGGCCGGTCGCTGCATACACCTTATTGGTCGGGAAGTCCTTTTTATTGACCTGCTGGATCTGCCGCACCTCGAACGTCGCGGTCCGCCCGTCCGCCCGCGGCACCTCGACGCGGTCCCCGGCCCGCACCTTCGCGATGTTCCGCATCAGCGCAGGACCGTTCGCCGTGTCGTAGTGCGCGACCAGCACCGCGGCCCCCTTCTCGCCGGGCGTCGGGCTCCCCGTCCACCAGCCCGGCTCCGCGCCCTTGTCGGCCGGCGGGACCTGGAGCGCGCCGTCCGCGTCGAGCCCGAGGCGCAGCATGCCGGTGGCGTCGACCCCGGCGGCCGGGATGCGCAGGCCGGTCGGCGTCGAGCGGTCCAGCGCCGGGGCGGCCCCGGCCCGCGGGGTGACAGGGGCGGTGGTGTCGCGCACCGACACGTCGGGCGCCGGGCCGCCGCCGCTCGACCCCTGGCCGCAGGCGGTGACACCGGCGGCCAGGGAGGCCGTCAGGACGGCGGTCGTCACGACGCGCGCGGAGATCTTCACGGGTGCTCCTGTGGGGGGACGGAGGGGGCGGGCTCAGGCGTCGCCGCGGCCGCGGCGCATCGTCGAGTACACGAGGCCCGCGGCCCCGGCGGCGGCCATCGCGCCGCCCGCCACCAGGAAGTACGGATTGGCCGTCGCGTCGTCCGGGGCCTGGGCCGCCGGCCGCTCCTCGCCCTGCTGCTCCTGCGGGGCGTACCGGGTCCGGGCCTGGACCGTCGCGGCCGCCGGGGCGTGGGCCTGGGCGTTTGCGAACGCGGCGGTGGGGACCAGCACGGCGCCGCCGAGAGCGGCGGTCACGACGGCGCTGCGGAGGAGGGCGGGGCGCATGAGGGCTCCGATCGCTGATGAGGTGCACCGAGGTGTACCGAGGTGCCCGGACCGGGAGTGCTCCGGAGTGTCCGGTTTGACTTCCTCACCGTAAAAGTCGGCCATCACGGCAATTCGGCGGCTGTGTAACAGGGGGCCCTCGCTCTGCGCCCGATGCGGTTAATACCGCCGGTCCTGGCGGTTACGGACGTCCTGTCGGGCTTGCGGCCTTCTTGCCCTGTCGTGGTGCTTGCTGCTCCCATGGTCGTGGGGTGATGGGGCATGAGCGGACTGCGCGTCATACCGACCTGGCGGCATGGTCAGGAGCGGCTCTACGTATACGGGGAGGACGGCCGGACCCTCGCCTGGTACGACCGGGACACGGGCCGGGTGAACCTCCTCGCCGAGTCGCACGGAGAAGCCGTGCTCGACGTGCTCCGCCCCTTCGTCGCCGGGCACGTCACGGTCGGGCCGCCGCCGGTGCCCACGCCCGCCGAGCTCGCCCGGCTGAGCCTCCACCCGGACGACGACCTCGCGCCGAACCGTCCCGGCGAGGCCCTCGTCATCGCCCTCGACCGGGACCCGGCCCCGCAGCGCAGGCTGCGCACCGACCCGCGCCGCCGGGCGCTCGCCGCGCAGCAGCTGGTCGGCGAGGCGCTCGACGGGCTGGAAGGGGTGGGCTGGCGGACCCTGCACTCGGTGCCGCTGCCCGGCGGATCCTGCCTGCACCACCTGCTGATCGGTCCCGGCGGGCTGTTCGCGCTGCACGTGCTCCCGGCCCGCAAACAGCGGGTGCGGGTGAGCGACCCGATGGTCACGCTGGGCCGGGGCGAACCGGACCCGCTGCTGCGCCGGCTGCGCGGCGAGGCCTCCCGCGCCTCGTTCGCGCTCACCGCCGAGGTGCGCGGCGCGCTGGTCCTGGTCGGCGCGGGCCCGGTGGAGATCCGGCCGGCCCCGCGGGACGTACAGGTCCTCACCGACGACGACCTGGAGTCGTTCGCCCGGACCGGCGGCGCCCTCAAACCGGCGGACGTGGAGGCACTGTTCGCGATGGCCAGGGACCGCACCGCCTGGGTCAACCTCTGAACGGCCCCGCGGCAGCCCTGCCGAGGACTCAGCGGAACCTGACGGGCTCCGCCGAGAAGGCGCCGTGCCGGGTCGTCCGCTGCCGCACCTCCAGCGTCAACGGGGGCTCCGGCGGCAGCAGTCGATACGTGACCTCGCCCACGCCGACCGCCGTGATCCGCGCCTCCCGCCCCGTCGCGGGCGGCAGCAGGTCCGCCGCGTCCGCGCGCAGCGCCGCCGGCAGCGGTGTCGTCAGCAGGGGAGTGCCGTCGCCGGGCAGCGTGACCACCAGGGCGCGCGGTCCGGTCGCCGGGCCCGTGAAGCCCACGACCAGGGCGTCCCGGGTGTCGCTGTGCCGCAGCTTCAGCCAGCTGCGGCGGCCGCCGCGGTAGGGGCCGTCCAGACGTTTGGCCACCAGACCCTCGATGCCGGTCGCGGTCAGGGCCTCGTACCAGGTCAGAGCCGTCTCCCGGTCGGTCGTCGACGGGACCGGCTGCAGCGGCGGGCCGAGCGGTTCCAGCAGGGCGACCAGGCGGGCCCGGCGCTCGGCGTACGGCAGGGCGCGCAGGTCCGTGCCGCGCTCTGCCAGCAGGTCGAAGGCCGCGTACGAGGCGGGCAGCTCGCGTGCCAGGACGCGGGCCCGGGCCGTGGACGCCGCGGCCGCCCGGCGCTGCACCGCCGCGAAGTCGGTGCGCCCGGCGTGCCAGACGACGACCTCGCCGTCGAGGACGGTCCCGGCGGGCAGCGCCCGCGCCGCCGCGGCGAGATCGGGGAACGCCCGCGCCACGAGCCGCCCCGAACGGGCCTGGAGCAGGACGTCGTCGGCCCCGCGGAACACGACCATCCGGTGCCCGTCGAACTTCGGCTCGAAGGCCCAGCCGTCGCCCGGCGGCAGCGCCTCCACCGACTCGGCGAGCGCCACGTCCAGCGGCGGCCTCACGACGGCAGCCGCCCGGCCCGGTTCAGATTGATCAGCGGGCCGAGCAGATCCCCGTACCGCCGCAGCCGGGGCGCGATGTCGTCCGCCAGGAACACCAGGTCAGGGGCGTTCTCACAGGCCTCGACCTCCTCCCACGTCACCGGCGTGGACACGGTCGGCTCGGGGCGGGCCCGCAGCGTGTACGGGGCGGCCGTGGTCTTCGCGGCGGAGTTCTGGCTGTGGTCGACGAACACCTTGCCGGGGCGCAGGCTGCGCGTCATGCGGTGCACCACCAGATGCGGCAGGTCCGCCTCGGCCTCCTGCGCGAGCGCCTTCGCATAGGCGCTGACCTGCTCGGACGGTGTCGGAACGAGCGGGACCAGCAGATGCAGCCCCTTCGACCCGGACGTCTTCGCGTACGTGTGGAGCCCGTCCGCCGCGAGCCGCTCCCGCAGCCACAGCGCCACCTCGCAGCACTGGACGACGTCGGCCGGGGCCCCGGGATCCAGGTCGAGGACGAGGCGGTCGGCCCGGCCCGGCGCGTCCGCCTGCCACTGCGGGGTGTGGAACTCCGTGACCAGGTTCGACGCCCACATCAGCGTCGCGAAGTCCTGCACCACGATCTGCCGCGAGACGCCCTCGGAGCGCGGCACCTCCGCCGTCTTCACCCACGCGGGTGTCCCCGGCGGCACGTTCTTGGCGAAGAAGCGCTGGCCGTCGGGCCCGTCCGGGAAGCGCAGGAAGGAGACCGGGCGGTTGTAGAGGTGCGCGAGCAGGGAGCCGGCCGTCGTCGCGTAGTAGTGCAGCAGCTCGCCCTTGGTGAAGCCGGTGGCCGGGTAGAGCACCTTCTCCAGATTGCTGAGCGCGAGCCGCCGCCCCTCCACTTCTGTGATGGGCGTCATACCGTAATACTCTGGCAATCCGCATCAATGCGGAGCATTCACGAGCTAAACGGGGCGAACAGGGAGGTCCATCGTGCGCTCCATATGGAACGGCGCCATCTCCTTCGGCCTGGTCAGCATCCCGATCAAGCTGGTCAACGCCACCGAGAACCACTCGATCTTCTTCCGCCAGATCCACCTGGAGGACGGCGGCCGCATCCGCTACCGCAAGGTGTGCGAGCTGGAGGACAAGGAGGTCACCTCCGCCGAGATCGGCAAGGGGTACGAGGACGCCGACGGGTCGATCATCCCGATCACCGAGGACGACCTCGCGGCGCTGCCCATCCCCACGGCCAAGACCATCGAGATCGTCGCGTTCGTCCCGGCGGACCGGATCGACCCCCTCCAGATGGACACGGCCTACTACCTCTCGGCGAACGGCGTCCCCGCCGCCAAGCCGTACACCCTGCTGCGCGAGGCCCTCAAGCGCAGCCAGAAGGTGGCCATCGCCAAGTTCGCCCTGCGCGGCCGGGAGCGGCTCGGGATGCTGCGCGTCGTCGACGACGTCATCGCGATGCACGGGCTGCTGTGGCCGGACGAGATCCGCGCCCCGCAGGACGTCGCCCCCGACACCCACGTCACGGTGCGCGACGCCGAACTCGACCTGGCCGACGCCCTGATGGACACGCTCGGCGAGGTCGACATGGACTCGCTGCACGACGACTACCGGTCCGCGGTGGAGGAGATGATCGCGGCCAAGACGTCCGGCGAGGCACCGGAGGAGGCCCCCGCGGCGGCGAAGTCCGGCGGCGGCAAGGTGATCGACCTGATGGCCGCGCTGGAGAGCAGCGTGCGGGCCGCGAAGGAAGCACGCGGCGACACCACCTCCGACGGCGCGGGGGACGTGGCGGAGGTGACCCACCTCAAGGAGCGGACCCGCAAGAAGACGGCGACGAAGACCGCGGCGAAGAAGACGTCGTCGGCGTCCGGGGCGTCCGGGGCGTCCGGCGCGAAGAAGTCGACCTCCACGAAGGCGAGTGCCGCGTCGTCGAAGTCCGGAGCCGCCGCGAAGAAGAAGGCGGCCTCGGGGAAGAAGTCGACGTCGACCTCCGCCAAGAAGACCCCCGCCAAGAAGACGACGCCCCGCAAGAGGGCGTCGGCCTGACCCAGCGGGTGAACGGGTGAGGGGCTCGGCGGTGACATCACCGCCGAGCCCCTCACCCGTTCACCCGTTCACTGTGCGCGTCAGCGCCGTCGGGCCAGCGCGGCGGCATCCCGCTTGAAGGCCCACTCCATCTTCGGCTCCATCACGAACCGGAACATCCGCTGCACCGGTGGTGTGCACAACACGGTGATGATGCTCGCCGCGATCAGGGTCACCGCGATCTCACCGAGCGGCGAGTGCATCCAGTCGGCCTCGTACCAGTCCCAGAAGCGGGAGCCCTTGGCGAGGAAGCCATGCAGCAGGTAGCCGTACAGCGTGCCCGCGCCCAGCGCCGTGACCCAGAGCTTGCGGCCCGGCACCCACGCGAAGAAGCAGGCCGCCAGGACCACCGAGCAGCCGAACATCGCCAGCGTCATGACGGCGCCGCTCCAGCCGGGGGCCGCCAGCTCCTGCGCGCTGTCGCGCCGGTAGAACCAGGCGGCGTTCATCCGCGGCGCCGCCCAGTACGCGAACAGCAGCGCGGACGCGAACACCGGCACCGCCAGGAGCCGCGCCTCACGGCGCCGCACCAGCTGGAAGTGCTCCGGCTTGAGGCACAGGCCGAGGACGAAGAAGGGGAGGAACTGCAGGACGCGCTGCAGGTCCAGGTCGTCACCGATGTCGGGCGAGACGGACGCCAGCACGGCGATCGCGAGCGCGACCGGCAGCGGCCAGCGGATCACCTTCCACAGCGGTGTGCTCAGCCGCCACACGAACAGCGCGATGAGGAACCAGGTCAGGTACCACGGGTCGAGCAGACTGATCGGGTAGTCGGGATCGCCCCCGGCCGTCCGCTTGAACATGGTGTACGCCACCTCGAACACCACGTACGGCACGGCCACACCCGTGATCAGCCGCTTCAGCCGCTCCGGACTCGCATCGAAGCTGCGTGAGAAGTAGCCGGAGATCACGATGAACGCCGGCATGTGGAACGCGTAGACCGTCATGTACAGCGCGGCCGCCGCCCGGCTGTCACCGCGCAGCGGCTCCCAGGAGTGCCCCATCGCGACCAGCACGATCGCCAGGTACTTCGCGTTGTCGAAGAACGCGTCGCGCTTCTTGGCGGGCTTGGCCCCGTCGGCGGGCCTGCTCCCCGCCCCCGGGGCGGAGGTGCTCGCAGGAGCGGGTGCTGTGGTGGCGCGCTGTGGGGGCAGAGGCGTCCGCTGAGCCGTCACCCGTGCCGATTCGCTCATGAACCCTCCCGCGTGGAACCCCGACTCCAGAATTCACGTCTTCTCAGGTTTGCGGGATTCATGTGGCTGCGAGACATCCCACGCACCGTAGTCACCCATCGAGGCACACGTAAACCTGTGCTGGTCATGGGTGGCGCCTGTCACAACCCGACGAACGGTCGAGTCGGGCATTGTCGACGAAGTCGGACGCGACGTCGTGGTCACTACGATGAGGCGCGGTGCACAGGAGGAGGCCGAGGAGGGACGACGTGGCGAATCAGGACGAGAGCGGGCGCAGGCGCGGCCAGGGCGAGCTGGAGGGACAGGTGCTCGCGGCGCTGTGCGAGGCGCCGGACCCGGTGACGGCGGGATGGGTGCGCGAACGTCTCGGCGGCACCCTCGCCTACACCACCGTGATGACGATCCTCACCCGGCTCCAGGCGAAGGGCGCCGTCACCCGCGAGCGCGTCGGCCGCTCCTTCACCTGGACCGCCGCGTCCGACGAGGCAGGCCTCGCCGCGCACCGCATGCGCCGCGTCCTGGACGGCGAGACCGACCGGGCGGCCGTCCTCGCCAGCTTCGTGTCGAGCCTGTCCGCGCACGACGGGCAACTGCTGCGCGACCTGCTCGCCGAGGACGAGACGGAAGGCGCCGAGGACCGCTGAGCCATGGGCGTCGCCGTGTTCCTTCCTCTCGTTCTGCCGCTGACCGCCTGGCCGGTCGCGCGGCTCGCCGAACGGCACCTCCACCCGCGCGCGGCGACCCTGCTGCTCACCGCGGTCGGCGTCGTCCTCGGCCTGTGCAGCACGCTCTGTCTGGGCCTGCTCGCGGTCGTCGGCACCGCGCAACTGCCCGGCAACCCGCTGCCGGACGGCTGGGCCGATCCCGAGGTGCGCGAGGCGGTGCCGCACGACGAGGTCGTCGGCAAGGCCGCCGTCGGCGCGCTCGGCGCGGTCCTCACCTCCTGCGCGGCGTTCCTGCTGCACCGGCGCAGAACCGCCCGCCAGGCCGCGCGCGCCCTCGCCGGACTCCCGCCCCGCCGCCGGATCGCGGTCCTGCCCGACCGCATGCCGTACGCCCATACGCTCCCGGACGGCCGCATCGTCGTGTCGACCGGAATGCTGGCGGGCCTCAAGTCAGCTGAACGCAGAGCCCTGTTCGCGCACGAGCGGGCCCACCTGGCGGCCGGCCACCACCGCCACCTCCTGCTCGTCGGCCTCGCGGCCCGCGCCAACCCGTTCCTGCGCCCCCTGCGCACCTCGGTCACGTACACGGTCGAGCGCTGGGCCGACGAGGAAGCGGCCCGCACGGTCGGCGACCGCCGTCTCACGGCCCGCGCGGTGGGCAAGGCGGCCCTCCTCACCCCCCGCCCGCTCCCCGCACTCCCCGCCTTCGCCACCCCGGGCCCGGTCCCGCGCCGCGTAGCCGCCCTCCTCGGCCCGGCACCGGCCCCCCGCACCTGGCCCCCACTGTTCACGGCGGTTGGCGCGGCGGCCTGGGCGGCACTGGCGGGCACGGCGATCTCGGCCTTCGCCTCGGCCAATTCGGCGTTGACGCTGATCTTGATCTTGCATGCGGCTACGCCGCTCTAGCCCGACGCGACTTTCGAGACGCATTGCGGACTCCGGTACTGCCATTGCCTCGGCATCCGGGGTACGGAGTATCGGTCCGGAAGCCGAACCGGGAGACCAAATGCCTTTCCTTCAGGGCGCCTTGTGCACATCCAAGAGTGTTCGCTACTCTCCTGTCAGTCTTCACGGAGGCATGCCCTCGGGAACCAGGAACCGGTCTTCTTGGTCGAGGCAAAGGACTCTCCCGTAGTCCCCGTGGCGTGTAGCAGCACTGCAATGGATGTACAGAACTCTCTCTGAAGCGCTGGGGCCGGTAACAGCAGGAGACGGGTGACGTATGTCCAAACAGGACAATCATGGCCGAGCTGCTGCCGCCCACTCGAAGGCAACGGGGTCCTCGTACAAGACTTCTCGCCGCTGGGCCGAGCAAGGATTCATTTCTCTGCGGCGCCCGTTCCCAGAGCACCGCGACGAATCGCCCGAGAGCGCTGCTGAACTCTGCGTGGAGGCGACCGGATGGCGAGAAGTCGAGTGCCTGAAGTGGGCGGAGCAGGGCTTCATCTCCCACGCCTTTCCGATTCCGGATGCGTCGAGCGCTCAGCAGCGGCACCTTGAAGCATTCGTCGTGCACGTGCTGGCCGATGCGCTCAGGGACGGCCAGCTTGACAGTGCGGTATTCGGAGTGACGCGGCTCGTTCCTCTCCCGTCGTTCCCCGTCCTCTACCTCCATGCGGGCATGGCCGATGTGGTCGTGTCCGAGGTCTTGCCCAGGTATGAAGCGGGATACGGAGGGATCAGGGGAGTCCCGGGCCTGCGCCCCTCTCCTTCACCTCAGGGCGGCCTGGAACTGCGCCTGGTGGGGACCGGTGCGCGCATACGTCTCGTCAGCGAGGACGAGAGCTGGAGGCCGGAACTCCCCGGTGACGTTGCGCCTGGCGAGGCGCGTGCCGACGGCGAGGACGATCAGGAGGTGCGGCAGCTCTGGAGGTCCGCGAAAAGGATGGACCCCCTGGAGGAAGAGGAACTCAGATTCTGGAACATGGAGCCCTTCACGCACAGGAAGGAGGCCATCGAGCGAAACTGGCTTCTCAGCAGACTCCTGCGGAGGTCCGCGATCGTCAATCTCGCGGGAAAATCCCATGGTTGGGCCAACACCTACACCCACGCCTACGAAGACATCGTCGTGGAGTGGTGTTGCGGGGAAGACCCTGACCACGTGAAATCAAAGCTCTTCAGCAGCGGCCTGGTAAATCCGCCGCCGGGCCTGAGGGTGGCCCCCGAGCCGAATCTCACGCACCCTACGACGATCTGCTTCGGTTCCGGACGTGCCTACGTCCGCCGACTCCCGGACTGCACGATCACGGAGGGCTCGGCGGAGCGCATCAGGGGAATCATCCGCGAAAGGTACTCCCGATGATGCTCGCCGCCGGCGTGATCGTCGGAATTCTCCTGCGCTCCCTGCTTCCGGTTCTGACGCTCTACCGTGACGTAGTGATCGTGCGGCACATCCGAGACCTGATGAACGGCTGCTCACCGGAGGACCGGTCCCGCCTCTGCCGAGAACTCGTGGCCGCGCTTCAAGTATCCGATTTCCGAGATCCGGAACCCGCGGAACCGCCGCAGGAGGGCGCAGCGCGATAGGGCCAACGACATCGACGGCGACCGGGGAGGCTCACCGGTCGCCACTGCTGTGGCCCTGCGCCTTGTTGGCAGCGGGGGCTGTCGTCCAGGTACGGCTGTGAGGTGGATGTCAGGTGGGGTCTGCGCCTCAGCTACGTGCAGCAGCACAGGCTCACCGATACAAAAAGACCCCGTCGTCAGCGTCTCCGCTGGTGACGGGGTCTCTAGGCACCTAATCCAAGGTGCCCCCGGCAGGATTCGAACCTGCGCACACGGCTCCGGAGAGAACGCGCTGATCTAGACGCTAGCCCTCGTTGACCTGCGGTGGAGCTACGCAGCGGGACTTGGTGCGCCTGGGGCGTGTCGGAGGTGTGTCGCAGGACGAGTGGCGACTGATGGTTGGAACGCTTAGATCACTAGAGCACCATCCAGTAGGGCAGGAGCCCCAAGACTCCCGACATAGTGAGTAGCCAGGCAGCGAGAGACAACGACATAGACAGGGTGAGGTGGCGCCCACATCGCACGTCCACTCCGTGGCGCCCAAGGTGCAGACTCCACACCGTCTGCTCGGGCTCCTGGTTCTTCCTTTCGATCACTGTGCACCTCTCTACGGGGCTGTTCGACATGGCCCCATGGCAGCAGGCCAAGGGGCGGACTCTCCAGGCGACCGAATGAACCCGCTTGCTACCGAGCAGTCCCGTACGGCGGCCGAACGTCACCGTTTCGCTCTCGTTCGGTGATGTTCGGCGAACATCGCCGCTCTTCAGCGACCTTGCCTCTAAGCTGGCATTTCGAGACGACAGAGGGGGCGACTGTGTCCGAAAACGAACCGTCCGGTCCAAGAAGTGGAATCACCGAGTACGAGCCCGCCCTCAGGATGTTTGCGGAGGGCCTAAAAGCGCTGCATATTGATTATGGTGCTCCGCCTTTCCGTGTAATTTCAGAGCGAGCTCAAGCCGCTGGTCGTGTCAACCTATCCGTTTCTGCGATATCCGAAGCCCTTAACGGGAGGCGTCTACCTTCAATTGATTTCACCGTCGAGCTAGTACGGCAAATCTGCGATGGTGACATGGGCGTCGTCGAACAGTGGCGGGAGCGCTGGAAATCGACAAAATTGGTGCAGCGCAAGGCGACGCCTGGCCGAGGTGGCGGCCCAGGGGCCAATTCAGTGATTCGTGCAGAGGCTCGCGGCGATGCGCAATCTAGCTACCTAAAAGAATTGCAACTTCAGCGTCAGCAGCTAGAGAAGACGGTAGAAGGCCTACGTATCGAATTAAATGCAGCCCAGATGGCCATCAGTGAGGCGCATGATGAGGCTGCGCGAATTATTAGGTCAGCCCAAGAGGAGGCCGTACGGATACGGAATAGGACGGACAGTCGTCTGCTAAAGATGAGGGAGCATGCGGCTGAACTGATGCAAGCCGCAGACGAAGCGCTGGGAAGGTCGTATTCCGAGAGTAGCTCGACAATTATAGGGTTGCAGCGAACGTCGTCGCTGCGAATTATCCTGGCTGGCCCACCTGGAGCGGGAAAGAGCACCCAAGCTGTATTCCTCGCCCACTACCTTCGAGTCCCACATGTATCCATAGGTGACCTGTTCCGTCGGAATATAAGGCAGGGTACGGCCCTCGGGAAGATTGCCAGGCGTCAAATGGAAGCCGGGCAGGTCGTAGAAGACGAGGTCACCTTGGGGATGATGATGGAGCGAATTCAGAAGCCTGACGCGGATCGAGGTTTCCTTTTGGATGGCATACCGAGAACCGTACGCCAAGCGGAAGCCCTCAAAGGCGTGATTGAATTCGATTCTGTGCTTGACGTTGAGATCCCGGAAGCCGAGATCCTCATGCGCCTAACAAATCGCCGCATCTGTAGGAACGACTCAAGTCACGTGTATCACCTCGTCTACAAACCCAGCCGCGCGGGGAGGGATATCTGCGACCTCTGTGGCGGAGAGATATATTTGCGCGATGATGATGCAGAGGAAATCATCAGGAAGCGTATCGAGGTGTACAACCTTATGACATCCCCGATAATTGATTACTATCGAGAGTCGGGGCTGGTTTCAACGATATCCGGGCTAGGGAAGTTGCAGGAAATTACCGGACGAGCCATCGATGCACTTGCGCAAGCAAATGTGGCATAGGGAATCCCAAATCGGTCAGGCCGCGAAAGGGAGTCGTGCTGGTGCTGGCGTGAGGTCATGAAAGTCGTGAATCGATGGGCGCGCCTCTCGTTGCGCGAGCCATCCGGAGACCCGCGGACCACCATTGACCGCCGCACCCTCGCTCACGGTGCGAACATGCGTGAACCCTTGCGCTAGGTAGTAGTGCTGCAACGCCTTATTCGTTGTCCATGCGTCGAGACGCAGCCACTGAGCCCCGGCGCGGTGAGCCCGGTCTGCGGCCCAGTCGAGAAGGCGGCCGCCGAGATTCTGTCCGCCGTACTCGCGCCCCACGGTGAGCTTGTTGATGAACATGCAAGGTTCTCGCAGCTCGTCTTCCGTCCAGAGTCCTTCTTCGGCATCCGGGGTCAACGTGATCGTGGCGGCAGTCACGTGTCCGTCCCGAACCATGAAGACGTGCCCGGATTCGATCGTGGCGAGCAGCTTGTCGGCCGGGTACGGGCGCTGCCACTGGTCTGTTCCGAGCTGAGACAGCCAAGCCGCCGCCTCCTCTCGGAAGGCGAGCAGCTTGGCCACGTCATGCGGTTCCGCAGGGTAGATCTTCACTGGGGTTCGTTCTCTTCCCGTCCGGCCAGATTGCCGATCTCGTAGTTCATCTGGTTCAGGTCGCCGCGAAAGGTTGTGATCGTGCAGCGAATCGGCCGGTCCTCCGAGTAGCCGGTACGGGTCCACAGGAGCACGGGCACCCCGGCGCCGATCTCCAAGAGCCGCGCCTCTTCAGGAGTCGGCATACGCGCGGCGATCTCATCGAAATAGCCGATCTGCTCGATGCCGTACGACGCGAGGTAGCGGGTGGTGCCTTCCTCAATGTCGCCGGGCTGAGCGAGCCGAGGAGACTGCTCTGCGAGCCACCCCGGGTACCAGGTGGCCTGTGTGGACCACGGCACGTTGTCGACGTACCGGTGGCAGAACCGCAGGACCGTTGTCGAACCAGCATTGACCTTGAGTCGTTCGGAGACGTCCGGGGACGCGGGGGTCATCTCCACTCGGAAGGTCTGATGCGGGCGTCGGCCGGCGTTTGTGACGTCGGTGCTGTACGCGTCCCCGTTCTGAGGGAAGCTCAGGTTCTCGAACCGCGACGCGTTCAGCTTGAAGACCTCGTGGGACCGAACCTCGTACCCCAGCCCCTGGCTCGATGAGACGAGCCCTTGGGTCACCAGGAGGTTCAGGCCGTTCCGGACCGTGTTCCGCGAAGCGTCAAAGCGCTTCATCAGCTCGCTCTCTGAAGGCAGCCGCGCACCCGGCGCGTACGTGCCGCTGTCGATCTCTCGGCGCAGGGCGTCGGCCACCTGTTGGTACTTCGGCTGCTTACTCATGCCCCCATCATGACGCACTCGGTCAACTTGTTGGTACATGTGGGTCCCAATCCCTTGACGACTCACCGTCCGTGGGTGCAGCATCACTGCATCAGCTTGTACCAACAAGTTGAGCAAGCGGTGCAATGCCTTTGAGTTGCTTCCGCCTGCATGAATGCACAGGGCGGGGACGCTGCAATCCCGCTAAAGGCCAGAGGACAGGGCTTAGGCCTGACTGGCGAGGTGGCCCGGTGACCGCGAGCAACGGCCGGAGTGTGGGGACCCAAGTCCCCCTTGCAGTGCGTATCCCCTGTTCACCGGCCTGAAAGGAGTGGAAGTGAGCCGACGAAAGCGATGGGCGCGGCCGTGATCGACCGGCACGGCGGCGCCGTTCCTCCCTCGGCCCGTGAACGCGATCGAGCGTCACGGCCAACCGGTCGCCATCTTCGATCGCTGCGCGGCGGCTAGCGCTGCGCCGGTTGCCTCCTCCGTCCGTCCGGGCGCCCTGCGGGGCGGGCCCGTACGGGCGGGGTTGAGGGGAGCCGGATCTACCGACTTCAACGGCGCGCGGCCCCGGTGTCGGAACTCCGGGGGCCGCTGCTCATTGCCGTTGCATCCGCGAGAGGACCCCGTCATGTTCGGCAAGCGCAAGACCGCGACCGCTCCCACCACGCAGACCGACCAGTACCGCCTCAAGGCCACCGGCCGGCGGGTCACCGTCCTTGAGCGCCTCAGCGGCGGTGACGTCCGTATCGCCATGGACAGCGGCCACGTCACCCGGGACGACATCGTCAGCGCCCGCGACATCACCCCCGCCTGACCCCACATTCAGCCCCGGCGACGAGCCGTGAGGGCGCCGGATCGAAACCGGCCCGGGGCGCGAGCCGCACCACTCACGTGCGGCTACCACCACAACGGCGCGCGGCCCCGGTGCTCGAACACCGGGGCCGCTGTTCGGGCCGTTGCCACCTGCTAGGGAGAACACGACCCATGAACGACATCGTTACTGTTCAGGAAGCTGTTACCGCCGCCGAGTGCTTCGACTCGATGGAGCCCACGAACGCGGAGCTGGACGCCATCAACTTCGAGATGCCCGTCATCCGTGCGGACGTCGACCTCCTCGACGCCCACATCCTCACCCTCGACCGCACGCCGACCGAGGTCGACGAGCGGCGCATCCGCAGGGCCCGCCGCCGGGCGCTGGCCGCCCGCGTCGCTCTGCTCAACCGCACGGCCGAGCAGGCGGGCGGTGTGGCGTGAGTGCGACGGTTCGCAAGCCGCTGTCGAAGACGCAGAAGGTCGTGTTGGGTGCGGCGTTCGCGCCGATGCTCGGCACCGGCGTCTTCGGCGGGATCGGTACCTACTCCAACATCAGCGGCGCCTACGGCAAGGGCACCGCGCTCGGCGCCGTAGCCGCCGGCGAAGGAGCCACCGCCGTACTGGCCCTGGTGCTGCTCGGTCTGACGATGCTGGGCCAGGCTTCGCCGCGCGTCATCCGGCTCGGTCTGTGGGCGCTGCCGGGTGCGGCGTCCGCGATGGCTGCGATGGCGGCCGAGACGGCTGGTGAGACTGTCATCTACGCCATCACCCCGATGGGCATGTGCGTGTCTGCCGAGGGCATGGCGTTCCTCGCCCGGCGGATCGTGGTCCACACCGAGGGCCGTGACGCCGAGGGCGAGCGTCGCGCGGTCGAGGTCGTGCAGCAGCTCGCCTACCACCGCGCCCGCGCCGCCAACCACCCCGACAAGAACACCCGCAAGCGCTCCGATCGAGCCTCCTGGCGCCTGGCCCGCAAGGTCGGAGTCGGGGACGTGGCGCTCGGGTCGACGCTGCTCGATGTTCAACGTCAGCGCGTCACGATCGGCGCCGACACTGCTCTCGCCGACATGTTCGGACTCGGTGCGGTCCCCGATTCGATCGAGAACATGAATGCGGAGGAATCCACCGAGACCGACAGGAAACGGTCTACGGCTGACCTGCCGGTATCGACCCCGGCGCCGATCACGCCGAACGTGAAGGAGCTGCCCCGACCGGTCGCCGTCGGCTTCCTGAAGTCGACCCTGCCGACCAAGCCCGCGAAGGCGATCGAGTCGGCCCCGACCGACCCGATCGAAGCGCGTCCGGTGGCTGCTGAGTCGACCCGCCCGCGCGGTGTGACGGGTCGCGTCCCGGACGCCGCCAAGCCGACCCGACCCAAGCGCACCTTCGATGAACTCCTCGCCGAGACGCGCACGGCAACGGCTGACTGGCCCGACACCGACCTGACCGCCGAGGGCATCCGCCGGACCGTACACACGTCCCCGGCACGGGCCCGGACGCTGCGTGACACCCTGCGCGCCGAGCGCGCTGAGGCGGTGGCGTGATGTCGGCGCTGACGCTCGCCAAGTGCTACTGCCCTTCCGGGGGCAAATTCGGAATACCGACCTACCCCTGGCGCTACGCCCCGACCGGCCTCGCTACCCGCCGCCAACTCCGGGCCCTCGGTCTTCGACCGGGCGGTCAGGAGGTGGCCGCGCAGGTCCTGCGCCCGCGCTACCGGCGCGGGCCGCTGGTCGCCTACCTCTACCGCGTCGACCGCGCCAAGCCGGTGCGTCCGATGACGCCGGGCAAGCGGGCCGCGCTCGCCAAGGCGATGTGCGCCCGTCGCACCTGCCCCGTCTGCCGGCGCGATGCCGGATACGTCATCCCCGGCTCGCTCGGCATGTGCGTGCCCTGCGCCTACCCCGAAGACCAGCACGCCGCGTGAGCTGCGGCGATTCGTGATCGGAGACGCTGTGAAGCACACCATCACCACGCACCAGCTCCGGGCCCGCCGCGACCTGGAACGCGACACCAAACAGCTCACGCCGCACGCGATGCGGCAGGTCAGCCGGGCCGTGAACGGCCGCATGCCCACGGTCGAGATCACCCTGACCAACGCCAAGGGCATGGCTGAACTCGGGGTTCAGGCCGAGGTCGAGCTGTCCGGCTGCACCGACCGTCGGGCCATCGATAAGGCCCGCAAGGCCACCCTGCGCCACGCTCGTGACGCGGCCGGCCGCGCGATTCCCCGCCCCGACGGATCAGTCCTGGTCCTCGTCAACAGCGAGCAGCACCGCACCCGCGAGGACATCGCGACCACGCTCGTGCACGAGCTGACGCACGCCATGCAGTTCTCTCGCCGGGGCGTGTTGGACGTGATCGTGCGGGACCTGCGCGCCGCCTACGGCGTCGAGCGTCAGTCCCGGCGTGATGCCCGCACCTTCGAGCGGGCCCTGAAGGACCACGAGCGCGAGGCATACGACACCGAACGTCTCGCCGCCCACCTGCGCTAACCCACCTCTCGTCATGCCGGGGCCCGCCTGCTGTGGGCCCTGGTTCCTCGTGCCCGTTTGCGGGCTGTCTGGAGTCAACACGCATGAGTGACAACGTCGTTCACCTGCACAAGAACCCCGACACCACCCCCGAACCCGCGTCCAACGTCACCACCCTGAAGGTGGTGCCCGAGCCGCGTCCGGTGCCCCTGTGGGTGCGTTCCGGTCGGGCCGTGCGCAAGGTCACCACGGTCGACAACGCCCGCACCGCTGGCCGGATCGGCGTCCGGCACACCACCTACGTGCTCGGCGGTACCCGGATCGTGGCCCGTCGGGCGTGGGACGGACGCACCGCGGCCCGTTACGAGCGCATGTTGCGAGCCGCCGAGGCCGCTGGGAACTACGAGGTCGCCGCCGAGTGGGAAGAGCGCGGGCAGCGCTACCGCGAGGCCCGTCACCGCCGCCGCATGGACCTGCTGACCTCACCGATCGATGCGGCCAAGGGCGCCGCCGCCGGCGTCGGTCTCGGCATCGGCGGGTTGCTCGCGCTGGGCATCGCGATGGCCGTGGCCACCAAGGAAGTCGGCGACGTGGTCACGCCGTTGATGGCGGTCATCGGCTTCATCCGCCTGCTCATCACGATCGTTCAGGTCACCTGGGGACCGCTCATCACCATCGGCCCGCTGCTCGCCCTGCTCGGTCTCTGGGAGGTCGGACGCCGTGCGCAGGCGGCCCCGTACTGGGCGCTGCCGGACAACGTCCGCAGCAGTGAGGGCGAGCCGATTACCCCGTCGATCGTGGTCAAGGCCCTGCGCGACCTCGGCGTCGCCCCGCTGCGCAACGCCATCAAGGACATGGGCGACGCCGGGGCTTCCATGCTCGGACCGATCCGGATCGCCGGATGCGGCGTCGAAGTCGACGTCACCCTCCCCTCGGGAGTGTCGACGAACGAGGTCCAGAAGCGGCGCCGCAAGCTGGCGGAGAACCTGACCCGGCACGAGCACGAGGTGTTCATCACCATCCCCGAGGCGGCCCGCACGGTCCGCCTGTGGATCGCCGACAGTGGTGCGCTGGACGAGCCGATCGGCCCGTCGCCGCTGGTCACCGACGAGACGATGACCGCCGACTACGCCAAGGGCAGGGCCCCGTGGGGTCAGGACCTGCGCGGCGACGCCGCCGCCCTGTCCCTGTATCAGCGCCATCTACTCATCACGGGCCTGTCCAACCAGGGCAAGACCGTGGCCCTGCGCTCCCTGGCGCTGTGGCTGGCCCTGGATCGGTCGGTGGAGTTCTGGATGGGTGACCTCAAGGGCGTGGGCGACTGGGACATGTTCGACGGACTGGCGACCCGGCTGATTCAGGGCCCGACCGACGAGCACGTCATCCAGGTCACCGAGATGGCCGAGGATGCGGTCGAGGAGATGAACCGTCGTCTCCAGGCCCCGCCCGGAACACAGTTCCCCGCGCTGATCGTGCTGGTCGACGAAGCGCAGGTCGCGTTCATGTGCCCGCTCAAGGACAACGAGAAGCGGCCCTACGGCGGCTCGTCGTCCACGTCGCGGTACTTCATGGCGGCCCGCAAGATTCACAACCAGGGCCGTGCGGTGAACGTGCTGCTGTGGCAGGGCACGCAGGACCCCACCGACCAGAACCTGCCCAAGCTGGTCCGCGAGGGCGCCCACACCCGCGCCTCGCTCGCGCTGGGCACGGAGTCGCAGGCCCGCATGGCCCTCGGTGACAAGGCCGTGGACGGTGGCGCGACACCGAACCTGCTGCGCCCGGGCCTGGATCAGGGAACGCTCGTCGTCGCCTCCTCCGGTATCGACATGCCCAAGGGCCAGTCGTCCATCACCGTGCGCACGCACTACGTCGACGACGACGCGGCGAAGGCCATCATCGAGCGGGCCAAGGCCCTGCGCGACGGTGTCACGACCCTGCACGTGATCGAGCGGGGTGAGGACCGCGATGCGCTCGCCGACATTCTCACCGTGCTCGGCGACACGTCCCGGGTGCTCACACAGGACGTCCTCAAGCGGCTCGCGCTGCTGAGTGAGGACGCCTACGGCGACTGGTCGTTCGCCGACCTGACGCGGGTCCTCGACGGCACGGGCGCCGAGCCGTACAAGTCCGACGGGCGCATGGTCGTCGGCCGTGAGCGGGTCGCCCGTGCGATCGCCAACCGTGACACCGAGGGTTCCGCTTCCGCCAACTGACGGCAGGGAGCCGACCCCGTCCCGGGCAGGGAGGCAGGGAGAACTCCCTGACCGCATCCCTGCCTCGCCTCCCTGGCCCTGACCTGCACAAAGGATCAATCAGGGAGTCAGGGAGGCCCGCAGGTCAGCACCCCTGAAACCCCCTCCACAGCACACCCCAAGGGTGTGCCTCTGCCTCCCTGGCCATCGGCCGGAAGGGATTCCGCATGCTGCCCGAACGCACCCACCACACCGCCATACAGGCGCCCGCCATCGTCCACCAGCCCGCCCCGATACAGCCCGTCCAGGCCGCGCCCGTCGTCGTGCAGCCGGGGCAGATCCCCACGGTGCAGACCATCGTCCTGCCCGACGGGCGCGCGGTCACCGGCTACGCCATCAACCCCACCCAGCCCGAACCGCTCGTCGCCAAGCCGGTCGTGTCGCGGGCGGCGGTGAACGTCGCCCTCGGCGGCGTCGGCTTCCTCGCCGTGTGCGGCGGGCTGCTGCTGCTCACCACGTTCATCGCCGCACTCGCCGCCCTCGTGCAGCAGCTCATCATCCTCGCCGCGGTCGTCTTCGGCGGCTGGATCGCCGTGCAGGTCCTCAGCGCCTCGCGCGGCAGCACCACGGTCAACATCCGCAAGGCCGTCTTCAAGCGCAACGACTTCCACACCTGACAAGAAAGGCCCACACCCATGCTCCGACTGCGCATCGAACGCACCAGCTGGCCCCGCCCGGCGCTGATCCTGACCGACACCCCCAACCCCAACTGCCCCGAGTGCAAGGGCGACGGCGGGTTCGAGCAGGACTACGGCGACTACGAGACCGGCGAGTACGCGGGCACCAGCTACTGGCCGTGCACCTGCTGGAACGACACCCGCCGCTGGCTGCTGCTCCCGCTGCCCCGCCGCCGGCCGACCGGCCCGAACCGAGACCCGTGGTCCAACGAGCCCCCGTTCTAGCTACGCCAAGGGCGACCCCCGCTTCACGCCAATGACACCGGGGCCGCCCTTGCCAGCCAGCACCCGTCAAGGAACTGGAGATACCCCAGCATGACGCAACCGACCTCCCTCCGGCGAGACGACAACAGGTCGTTACTCGCCGCCGCCCTCACAGCGGCCGAACACGGCTGGCACGTCTTCCCTCTGCGGCCCGGCAGCAAGCGGCCCGCCCTGCACGGCGAGAGCATCTGCACGCGCACCGGAGCCTGCACGGGCGGGCACGTGAAGTGGGAGCAGCGCGCCACCACCGACCCTGAACGCATCCACGCCGCATGGTCCACCGGCCCGTTCAACGTCGGCATCGCCACCGGCCCCTCCGGGCTGCTGGTCGTCGACCTCGACAAATCGAAGGACAAGAGCAGTTCGGACGCGCCTGACGGCGCGGCAACCTTCGCAGCGCTCTGCGAGCGCGCCGGACACGCCGTCCCCGACACCTACCGGGTCCGGACCGCGAGCGGCGGAACCCACCTGTACTTCACCGCCCCCAACGGGACCCGATACGCCAACACCGCCGGAACCATCGGCGAGTTGATCGACACCCGAGCGTGGGGCGGGTACGTCGTCGCGGCGGGAAGCACCACCCCGACCGGAGCCTACGAAGCGCTCAGCGGCTCTGTGGCGCTCCCACTGCCCGAATGGATGCAAACCATCCTGAAACCGGACCCCAAGCCGTCTGTGGGCCCGCTGAGGCTTCCTGCGGCCGACGGGAGCCGCGCGGCACTCGCCGCACTCGACGCCGAATGCCACATCGTCGCCGGGGCGCCCGAGTCCCAGCGCAACACCACGCTGAACCGCAGCGCGTTCAAGGTGGGGCGGTTCGTCGCGTGGGGCGACATCGCCCGTCACGCGGTGGAGGAGGCCTTCCAAGGGGCGGGGGAGTCGAGCGGACTCACGCCGGCCGAGTGCCGCACGACCATCCGCAGCGCCCTGGACAGCTCCGCCCGCACCGTCCGGCCACGGGAGGCGGCATGACCACCGACCCCCGCCCCTCCTTGGAAGGCCAACCCGCCACACCGGCCCGATTGCATGCCGCCCCACAGCCTGTGGACGAGACGGGAGCGGGCGCCCGAAAGGTGGTCGCCGAAGGCGTCCGCACTGCCCTTGGTGTGGACCCGCACGGCGACGACGGACGCCGCCCCATCGCCTGGCTGACCATCAACGCGCCCGGTCGCGGCCACACCCCCACCGCGACCTCGTGGTGCGTGTGCGGCCGTGACCTGCGCGCCCGTGGACAAGCCGACGTGTTCGCCCTCGTGGCAAGCCACGACTACCACCGCACCGCGTGCCCCCTGCGCAACCCCCAGGAAGGAAGGGCCGCCGCATGACCAGCCCCATCGACGGCGCCGCACTGCTCGACGAGGTGGAAGCCTTCCACCGCCGCTTCAACGTCTTCCCCCACGAAGCGGCCTACGTCGCCGTGGCGTTGTGGGACGCGCACGCGCACCTGCTCGACTGCTTCGACTCCACACCCCGCATCGCGTTCCTCTCCCCGGAGCCGGGGTCCGGAAAGACCCGGGCCCTGGAGATCGTGGAAACGCTCGTGCCGCAACCCATGACGGCCGTCAACGCCTCTGCCGCCGCCCTGTTCCGCTCCGTCTCCTCGGGCAGCGGCAAGCCGACGATCCTGTTCGACGAGATCGACACCGTCTTCGGCCCCAAGGCCGGGGACAACGAGGAGCTGCGCGGATTCCTCAACGCCGGACACCGCCGCACCGGGGTCACCTACCGGTGCATTGGTGACGGTGGACAGCAGACTGTGCAGGCATTCCCGTCGTACTGCGCGGTCGCGGTCGCCGGTCTCGGCTCATTGCCGGACACGATCCTTAGCCGCTCCGTCATCATCCGCATGCGCCGCCGGGCTAGGAACGAGAGGGTCGAGCCGTTCCGGGCCCGCGTCCACGAGGCCGAGGGCCACAAGCTCCGCGACCGGCTCACCGCATGGGCCGAACACGCCCGAGGGTTCGTCATGGGCGCCTGGCCCGAGATGCCCGACGGCGTCTCCGACCGGCCGGCCGACGTGTGGGAACCGCTGCTCGCCATCGCGGACGCCATCGGTGGCCACTGGCCCGAGCGGGCCCGCGCCGCCTGCGTCACCCTCGTGACCGCCTCCCGCGCCAACGACAAAGGCAGCATCGGCGTCCGGCTGCTGACCGACCTGCGCGACCACGTCATGAACGGCATCGACCGACTGCCCACCGTCGCCATCCTGGATCGGCTCAACTCCATGGATGACGCGCCGTGGGCAGACCTGCACGGCAAGCCGCTCGACAACCGGCGGCTCTCCAAGATGCTCGCCGAGTACATGACGGCAGACAACGAGCCCATCGCCTCACGCAACATCAAGACCGGAGCGAGCGTCCTCAAGGGCTACTACGCGGCCGATCTGCACGACGCATGGCAGCGCTACTGCCCCCCACCCCCCGAAAGTCCGCTACCTCCGCTACCCGGCACCGAGAACGCGGTCTGACCTGCGTCAACGCGGTAGCGGCAAGCCCTCGTGCTTGCCGCTACCCATCCGCTACCGCTACCCCGTCCGCTACCTCCCACGGGCCCTCTGACCTGCGAGGTAGCGGCGGTAGCGGAAGTAGCGGACCTGAGAGAGGGGGGCCGGGCGCCTGGGCCTTCGACGCGCCCTCAACCACAAATGCAGAGAGGACCATGGCATGAGCGTCCGCGCGGGGGACGAGAAGCTGACCATCAAGGAAGTGCTTGCCGACCTCAGGGTTGCCCCGGCGACCTTCTATCGGTGGCGCCAACTCGGGAAGGCTCCCCGTTCCATCAAACTTCCGAATGGTGATATCCGAATCCGGAAGTCCGAGTATGAGCGCTGGCTCTCGGAGCGGGAGGACGCTGCGTGAGCACCGAGAAAAACAGCACGGCCGGGCGCCCTCGGGGGTCAGCCCGGCCGGGCTACACCTTCGATGTCAAGCTGTGGGAGATCTCGAAAACCGGGCGCAAATCCCGTCCCTGGCGCGTTCGCTGGGTAGTAGCCGGTCGGGTATGGGGCGGGACTTTCGCGACGTACCCCCTCGCCGAAAGTCGCCGGAACGAGCTATGGAACGCCATGAATCGACGTGGCGAAGCTTTCGAGATCGAGTCGGGGATTCCCGAGTCCGAAGTTCGGAACGCGCAAGCTGTCGAAGCGGAAAAGGCGAAGGAGAAGAACGATCCCAACTGGTGGTTCTTCGTTCGGGAGTTCATGAAACGTCGTTGGCGTACCGCAGCGGCAAAGACGCGCGAGGGGTTCGCAGACAGCCTGGCGTCCGCAGCCTTGGGGATGATGGGGGAGGGGGCCGACGCTCCGGACGCGCTGACCGTGCGACGTGCTGTGAGGTGGTCTGTTGTCCCGGCCCACGCGGACAAGGAGCCGCCGCCCGGTCTGGAGAAGGCGTGCGCCTGGCTCGCTGAGAATGCGCTGCCGCTCTCGGCGCTCACAACCTCCGATACAGCGGAAGACGTTCACTACCGGCTCGCCTACAAGCTTGACGGAAAGCTGGCAGCTAAGGACACGTACAAGCGTCGCCGCCGAGGATTCAACGCGGCGATGAACTACGCGGTCCAGCGTGGATACCTTGAATCGAACCCCATCGCGGAGCTGGAGCGGTACGCCACAGCAGGGCGCGGAGCGATTGACCCGCGCGTCCTCATGAATGCTCGTCAGGGTCGCGATTTCCTCACCGCCGTTTCGTACGTCGGGTCGGTGCACCGAAACCGGGGGAGGCGACTGGTTGCGTTCTTCGGATGCATTCTGTACGCCGCGATGCGTCCGGCGGAAGTCGTCGCTTTGAGGCTTAGGGACTGCCATCTACCCGAAACCGGATGGGGCGTGCTCACCCTCCGGGAGACCCGTCCCGTATCCGGCAAGAAGTGGACCGACTCAGGCGAGCGTCACGACAAGCGCGGGCTGAAGATGCGGGACCCCGACACCGACCGGCCCGTTCCCATCCCGCCCGTACTCGTGGCGATGCTCCGGGCCCACGTGAAGGAGTTCGGCACGGCGGCGGACGGTCGGCTGTTCCAGAACGAGCGCGGCGGTCTGGTGGGCACGTCCAGCTACTGGCGTGTCTGGCAGGAGGCCCGCCCGTTCGCGTTCCCGCCATACAAGGTCGCGTCGCCGCTCGCCGGAAAGCCGTACGACGCCCGAGCCACGTGCATCACGGACTGGCTCCGCTCCGGGCTCCCCGTGGCGGAGGTGGCCCGCCGTGCGGGCACGTCGCCGGAGGTCATCGATCGGCACTACGCGGGCTGCATCGACAACAGCGAAGCGGAGGACAACAAGAAGATCGAAAGAACCATGGGGTGGTCTGAGGACGACGCCGGCACGGCCTAAAAACTGTGTCGGAGGTGTGTCGCGAACACTGAGAGACAACGAGAAAGAGCGGGAGTCAGTGAGACTGACTCCCGCCCTCTTCTTCAGGCATCCGCCCTGGTCACCTACGGATTTTCGTAGGTGGTCTGGCGAGTGCCCCCGGCAGGATTCGAACCTGCGCACACGGCTCCGGAGGCCGTTGCTCTATCCCCTGAGCTACGGGGGCGTGCGCCGCGTGGTGTGCGGCGACGGGTAGAACCCTACCAGCTCCCCCGGGGTCCTCATGAACAGGTATTTCAGGGCCCGGTGACGGGGTGGGGGAGTGGTCGGCGATGAGCCCGGCCTTCGGCTCGGCGGATGCCGAACGAAGGGCTGAGCGAAGGCCCGAGGAAGGAGCCGGCCCAGGCCAGTCGGGGGCCGGGCGCAGGCCCGACGAGGTCGGGCGGAGGTCGGTACGAGGAGCCGGACTCGAGCCGGGCGCGGAGTCGGACGAAGGTCTGGCGAGAACCCGACGAGGAGCCGGACGAGGGACTGGCGAGAACTCGACGAGGAGTCGGACGAAGGCCTGGCGAGAACTTGGCGCGGAGCCGGATAAGGGCCCGGCCGCAGGCCAGGCAGGGGATGCCCGGGCCGCGCGGCTCCAGGCCCCTTCCCCGGTACGGGGTGGAAGTGGGGAAAACCCGGACGCGGTGCCGTGCGCCGACCTACTCTCGAGTTGTGCCAGGCGCGTCCGGCCGGGTCCTCGTTGTGGACGACAACAAGGTCATCCGGCAGCTGATCAGGGTCAATCTCGAGCTGGAGGGCTTCGAGGTCGTGACCGCGGCCGATGGTGCCGAATGCCTGGACGTGGTGCATCAGGTGCAGCCCGATGTCGTCACCCTCGACGTGGTCATGCCGCGTCTCGACGGCCTGCGGACCGCCGCGCGGCTGCGTGCCGACGCCCGGACCCGCGATCTGCCCATCGTCGTCGTCAGCGCCTGCACCCAGTACGAGATGGACAGCGGGCTGGATGCCGGCGTCGACGCCTTTCTGGCCAAGCCCTTTGAACCCGCTGAACTCGTGCGCCTCGTAACGCAGTTGAGCGAGCGGGGTCGGGCGTCATCCGCCCCGAGAGGGCAGAGTGAAGAAGGCGGAGGCGGCAGCCCGGCCGACGGCCCCCGGCGTGGCCCCTCCGCGCACACCGCGGACGAGTCCGAGCACGCGGGCCGCACCGCGGACGCCTGACCGTTCCTCAACGCCTGACCATCCCTCGGCGGCTCGGCGGCTCGGCGGCTCGGCGGCTCGGCGGCTCGGCGGCTCGGCGGGCGACCCGAGGACCTGTCCCAGCCCAGGACCGGATACCCCAGGCCCGGCAGCCCCCGCACCCAGGCCTCCCCGACGGCCCCCCGACCCAGCCGCACTCCGTCCAGCCCCAGCCCCGCCGACCCTTACCGCCGACCCTCACCCGGCAACTCCAGCGGGCGACCTCACCCGGCCCCACCGCGTCCGCATCCCGGACCATCCACCAAACCGACTCGCCTACCCACCCCCCTCCTCCCCTACGCTTACCCCCGTGACCCCCGCAGAGCTCTCCCACACCGTCCTGCGCGCCGTGCGCCGCGCGGTCGACGACGGTGAGCTCGGTGCGGGCACCGTGGAGAGTGTCGAGCGGGGCGGCGCGCGGATCGTCGTCGAGCGGCCGCGGGCCGGTGGGCACGGGGACTACGCCACGAACGTCGCTCTGCAGCTCGCCAAGGGAGCCGGACGGCCGCCGCGGCAGGTGGCCGAGATCCTGTCCCGGCGGCTCGCCGACAGCCCGGGGATCGCCGCCGTCGACGTCACCGGACCGGGGTTCCTGAACCTCACCCTCAGCCGGGGCGGAGCCTTCCGTGACGTACACGCGCTCGTCGACGAGATCCGGCGCCTCGGCCCCGCCTACGGGCACGGCGAGGCGCTCCGCGGCCACCGCATCGAGCTGCGCATCCCGTACGAGACCCGCGCGGAGATCGTCGCCGACGCCGTCGCCCGCATCGGCCGCAGCCAGGGCGCCGAGGCCGAGGTCGAGCGCGTCGCCGATCCGGCCGAGGTGACCTTCCGGCCCGTTCCCGCCGACCCGCAGGGGCTCGGCGCCGACGCCACCCGATGGGCCCTGCTGCACCCCGCCGCGCACGACCGGCCGCGTACCGACACGGCCGAGGACCGCGCCGCCCACCTCGCCCAGCGCGAGTCGAACCCGCTCTTCCGCGTCCGCTATGCCCATGCCCGCACCCGCGCTCTCAGCCGCGGCGCCGCCGACCTCGGCTACACGAGCGCCCCCGGTGACCCGGCGGCCGGGCACGACGACCTCGTGGCCGCCCTCGCCGACCACCCGCGGATCCTCCTCGCCGCGGCCCGCCACCGCGCCCCGGACCGGGTCGCCCGGCACCTCGTCGACGTGGCGGACGCCTTCCTCGCCGATCCGGGGATCTTCGCCGGCGCGCTGCCCAAGGGCGAGGAGAAACCCTCGGCCGCCCATCGCGCCCGGCTCGCCCTCGCCGAAGCCGCCGGGACGGTGCTGGCCGGTGGCCTGACCCTGCTCGGCATCGACGCCCCCGCATACCTGTAAGAAGACGAAGAGAGCGCCACGCAGCCATGAGCCGTTCCGCACACCCCGCAGGCCCCCGCCACGCAGACGTCCTGTCCGAGGGGCACTACGCCGCCCCGCCCGCCGACCTCAACGCCCTCGACCCGAAGGTGTGGGCGCAGACCGTGGCGCGTACCGCCGAGGGCGCCGTCAGCGTCGGCGGGATCGAAGTGGCCCGGCTCGCCGAGGAGTTCGGCACCCCGGCCTACTTCCTCGACGAGACCGACTTCCGCGCCCGCTGCGCCGCCTGGCGCGACGCCTTCGGTCCGGACGCGGACGTCTTCTACGCCGGCAAGGCCTTCCTGTCGCGTGCCGTCGTGCGATGGCTGCACGAGGAAGGGCTCAACCTCGACGTCTGCTCCGGCGGCGAGCTCGCCACCGCGCTGCTGGCCGGCATGCCCGCCGAGCGCATCGCCTTCCACGGCAACAACAAGACCGAGGACGAGATCGAGCGGGCCGTCGAGGCGGGCGTCGGGCGCATCGTCCTCGACTCCTTCCAGGAGATCGTCCGCGTCGCCCACATCGCCGACCGGCTCGGCAAGCGCCAGCGCGTGCAGATCCGGGTGACCGTGGGCGTCGAGGCCCACACCCACGAGTTCATCGCCACCGCGCACGAGGACCAGAAGTTCGGCATCGCGCTGGCCGGGGGACAGGCGGCGGAAGCCGTGCGCCGTGCCCTCAAGCTCGACGGGCTCGAGCTCATCGGGATCCACTCGCACATCGGGTCGCAGATCTTCGACATGGCCGGCTTCGAGGTCGCCGCCCGGCGTGTGGTCGGGCTGCTCGCCGAGGTGCGTGACGAGCACGGTGTCGAGCTGCCCGAGATCGACCTCGGCGGCGGCCTCGGCATCGCGTACACGAGCGACGACGACCCCCGCGAGCCGCACGAGATCGCCAAGGCGCTGAACGAGATCGTGACCCGCGAGTGCGAGGCCGCCTCCCTGGCGACTCCGCGCATCTCCGTCGAGCCGGGCCGCGCCATCGTCGGCCCGACCGCCTTCACGCTCTACACCGTCGGCACCGTGAAGCCGCTGGACGGGCTGCGCACCTACGTCTCCGTCGACGGCGGCATGTCCGACAACATCAGGACCGCCCTGTACGACGCCGAGTACACGGTCGCCCTGGTCTCGCGCCGCTCCGACGCCGAGCCGATGCTGGTCCGCGTCGTCGGCAAGCACTGTGAGAGCGGCGACATCGTGGTGAAGGACGCCTTCCTGCCGGCCGACGTCGCGCCGGGCGACCTGATCGCGGTCCCGGCCACCGGCGCGTACTGCCGCTCCATGGCCAGCAACTACAACCACGCACTTCGCCCGCCGGTCGTCGCCGTGCGCGACGGCGAGGCCCGGGTGATCGTCCGGCGTGAGACGGAGGAAGATCTCCTGCGTCTCGACGTCGGATAAATGAAATATCTGTCTCATCATCCGGACCGGGGGCAGAAAGCCCGGTCCGGTGGGTGAGACTGGTCCCACCGTAGAGATACGTCGAAGTATCAGCAGTAATAGAGGAGACGAGGTCGGATGATGCGTACGCGTCCGCTGAAGGTGGCGCTGCTGGGCTGTGGGGTAGTCGGCTCAGAGGTGGCGCGCATCATGACGACGCACGCCGACGACCTCACCGCCCGCATCGGTGCCCCGGTGGAGCTCGCCGGGGTGGCCGTGCGGCGCCCCTCCAAGGTGCGTGAGGGGATCGACCCCGCCCTCGTCACCACCGACGCCACCGCGCTCGTCAAACGAGGCGACATCGACGTGGTCGTCGAAGTCATCGGAGGGATCGAGCCGGCGCGCACCCTCATCACCACCGCCCTCGAGCACGGCGCCTCCGTCGTCTCGGCCAACAAGGCGCTGCTCGCCCAGGACGGCGCCGCCCTGCACGCGGCCGCCCTCGACCACGACGCGGACCTCTACTACGAGGCCGCCGTCGCCGGTGCCATCCCGCTGATCCGCCCGCTGCGCGAGTCCCTCGCCGGCGACAAGGTCAACCGGGTCCTCGGGATCGTGAACGGCACCACGAACTTCATCCTCGACAAGATGGACTCGACCGGCGCCGGCTACCAGGAGGCCCTCGACGAGGCCACCGCGCTCGGGTACGCCGAGGCCGACCCGACCGCCGACGTCGAAGGCTTCGACGCCGCCGCCAAGGCCGCCATCCTCGCCGGGATCGCCTTCCACACCCGGGTCCGTCTCGACGACGTGTACCGCGAGGGCATGACCGAGGTGACCGCCGCCGACTTCGCGTCCGCGAAGGAGATGGGCTGCACCATCAAGCTGCTCGCCATCTGCGAGCGGGCCGCCGACGGCGGCAGCGTCACGGCCCGCGTGCACCCCGCGATGATCCCGCTGGAGCACCCGCTGGCCTCCGTGCGCGGCGCGTACAACGCCGTGTTCGTCGAGGCCGACGCCGCGGGCCAGCTGATGTTCTACGGGCCCGGTGCCGGCGGTTCGCCGACCGCGTCCGCCGTACTCGGCGACCTCGTCGCCGTCTGCCGCAACCGCCTGGGCGGCGCTACGGGACCCGGCGACTCCGCGTACACGCAGCTGCCCGTCTCCCCGATGGGCGACGTCGTGACGCGGTACCACATCAGCCTCGACGTGGCCGACAAGCCGGGCGTCCTCGCCCAGGTCGCGACGGTCTTCGCCGAGCACGGCGTCTCCATCGACACCGTGCGGCAGTCGGGCAAGGACGGCGAGGCCTCCCTCGTCGTCGTCACCCACCGCGCGGCGGACGCGGCCCTCACCGGGGTCGTGGACGCGCTGCGTCAGCTCGACACCGTGCGCGGTGTCGCCAGCATCATGCGTGTTGAAGGGGAGTAGCAGGGATGACCGGAATGACCCACCAGTGGCGCGGCATCATCGAGGAGTACCGGGACCGGCTCCCGGTGACCGGGACCACGCCGGTCGTGTCGCTGCGCGAGGGCGGCACGCCGCTCGTGCCCGCGCAAGTCCTCTCCGAGCGCCTCGGCTGCGAGGTCCACCTGAAGGTCGAGGGTGCCAACCCCACCGGCTCCTTCAAGGACCGCGGCATGACCATGGCCATCACCAAGGCCAAGGAGGAGGGCGCGCAGGCCGTCATCTGCGCGTCGACGGGCAACACGTCGGCTTCCGCCGCGGCCTACGCCGTGCGCGCCGGCATGGTCTGCGCCGTCCTCGTGCCGCAGGGCAAGATCGCGCTCGGCAAGATGGGCCAGGCGCTGGTCTACGGCTCGAAGATCCTCCAGGTCGACGGCAACTTCGACGACTGCCTGAACCTGGCCCGCAGCCTCTCCGAGAACTACCCGGTGGCGCTGGTCAACTCGGTCAACCCGTTCCGTATCGAGGGCCAGAAGACCGCCTCGTTCGAGATCGTGGACGCGCTCGGCGACGCGCCCGACATCCACGTCCTCCCGGTCGGCAACGCGGGCAACATCACGGCCTACTGGAAGGGCTACAAGGAGTACGCCGCCGACAGCGTGTCGTCGCGCACTCCGCGCATGTGGGGCTTCCAGGCCTCCGGTTCCGCGCCGATCGTGCGCGGCGAGGTCGTCAAGGACCCCTCCACGATCGCGACCGCGATTCGCATCGGCAACCCCGCCTCGTGGCAGCACGCGATCGCCGCGCGCGACGAGTCCGGCGGCTTCATCGACGAGGTGACGGACCGTGAGATCCTGCGCGCCTACAAGCTGTTGGCGTCCCAGGAGGGTGTCTTCGTCGAGCCCGCGTCCGCCGCGTCCGTCGCCGGTCTGCTGAAGGCCGCCGAGCAGGGCAAGGTCGACAAGGGCCAGAAGATCGTCTGCACCGTCACGGGCAACGGACTGAAGGACCCGGACTGGGCCGTCTCCGGCGCCCCGCAGCCGGTCACCGTGCCCGTCGACGCGGCCGCGGCCGCCGAGCGCCTCGGTCTCGCCTGAGCCGGATCCCGACGCTGACGGCCCGTCAACCGGGCGTCTCGGCACAGGGGGTGCACGGGGGGCTTACGACACGCATCGTGCGCCTCCTGTGCGCCCTATGTCGCCACAGAACCTTCCTTCGATAGGCTGTACCGAACCCGCCCGCCGCATATGCCGCGGTGCCGCCGCCGTTCCGTCGTATTCCGGCGAATTTCCGCCGTGGTTCCGTCGTTCGTGGCCCGGGTGTCGACGTACGCATCACAAGACATCGGAAGTCTCGGAAGTTCTCGAATACCTCGACCGTCGTACATCTCCCAGATCTCGTCAGTCCCGCCAGTCTTCGGAAGTTCCAGAAACATCCCGCAGCTCAAGGAGAGTCATCGAGCGATGGCCGGTCCCGCGTTCCGCGCCGCCGCCGTCAGGGTGCGCGTCCCCGCCACCAGCGCCAACCTCGGCCCGGGCTTCGACGCCCTCGGCCTGTCGCTGGGGCTCTACGACGACGTGGTCGTCAGGGTCGCCGACTCCGGGCTGAACATCGACATCGCGGGCGAGGGCTCCGAGACCCTGCCGCGCGACGAGTCGCACCTCCTCGTACGGTCCCTGCGCACCGCCTTCGACCTGCTCGGCGGACAGCCGCGCGGCCTCGAGATCGTCTGCGCCAACCGCATCCCCCACGGCCGGGGCCTCGGCTCGTCCTCCGCCGCGATCTGCGCCGGCATCGTCGCCGCGCGCGCGGTGACCATAGGCGGCGACACCCGGCTCGACGACGCCGCGCTGCTCGAACTCGCCACCGAGATCGAGGGCCACCCCGACAACGTGGCCCCCTGCCTCCTCGGCGGCTTCACCATCGCCTGGACGGAAGCGGGCGCCGGGCGGGCGATCCGCCTCGACGCCGCGCCGTCCGTCGTCCCGGTGGTCTTCGTGCCGGGCAAGCCGGTCCTCACCGAAATGGCACGAGGCCTGCTGCCGCGCACCGTCCCCCATGTGGACGCAGCGGCCAACGCGGGCCGGGCGGCCCTGCTCGTCGAGGCCCTGACCAGGCGCCCCGAGCTGCTGCTGCCGGCCACCGAGGACCGCCTCCACCAGGAGTACCGGGCTCCCGCCATGCCGGAGAGCGCCGCACTGGTGGAGCGGCTGCGGGCCGACGGGGTGCCCGCCATGATCTCCGGGGCGGGCCCGACGGTCATCGCCCTGGTGGAGGACGGTGCGGCCGACAAGGTTGCCCGGCTGGCCGGAGAGGGATGGGCGGCCAACCGCCTGGCCCTCGACGTCGACGGAGCGAGCGTGCTGCCGCTTGGCTCCTGACACACGGTTGCCGGATTTGGAGAGGGGGAATGTTTGTTGGATCCGGTAGTGTTAACCTCAAGTCTGCACCCGACCCCACCATGGCGAGGTGCTGTGTGTCCCCGTCCGGGACAACCATTCTTCCGGGAGCCTCCCCAGCAATTCCGTGCATCGTCCTCGTATGTCGGGACGCGGCACTGAACGTTGGCGAGCATGCTCCGGAACCGGCGTGACCGAGCCGCGTGACACAGAAATTCAGTGCACCCGCGGAATCCGGAATCGCCGTCACCAATGAATTCTTCCGCCTCATCGGCGGACAACCGCCCCGGCACGGTCCGTACAGGCTGGACCACCACCGCCGGACAGCACGACCGGTCGCCGAGCCAGACAGGCCGACGTCCGCTCCAGGGAAGGACCCTTCGTGAGCGACACCACCGATCTGATGGGCGTGACTGCCGACAGCTCCGCTGCCGCGCCCGCCGCGTCCGCAGGGGACGCCTCTGCGCCTGCCGCCGGTGCTTCGGGCTCCCGGCGGCGCCGCGGTACCGGCCTCGAGGGCATGGTGCTGGCCGAGCTGCAGCAGGTCGCCTCGGGCCTCGGCATCAGGGGCACCGCGCGGATGCGCAAGAGCCAGCTGATCGAGGTCATCAAGGAGGCGCAGGCGGGCGGCGGTGCCCCCGCGAAGAGCGCCGACGCCGCTGAGACGAAGCCGAAGCGCCGGGCCACCTCGAAGGCCCGCACCGGCGAGGAGCCCGCGGCCGACGCCGCGCAGGCCAAGACGGAGAAGGCCGACACGGCCGACACCAGCGCGGCCAAGGCGAAGAAGGCCACCGCCCAGCAGCAGATCGAGATCCCGGGCCAGGGCGCCGGGGACGAGCAGCCGGCCGGCGAGCGCCGTCGTCGTCGGGCCACCGCCGAGGCGGGCAGCCCGGAGACGGTCACCGCCGAGGCCAAGGCGGAGACCAAGCAGGACAACCAGGGCGCCGAGAACAAGGGCGACGGCGGCCAGGAGAACAACAACGAGGGCCGCCGTGAGCGCCGCGACCGCCGTGACCGTGGCGACCGGGGCGACCGGGGCGACCGCGGTGACCGCGGTGGCCGCGACCGCCGCGGCAAGGGCGACGACCAGGGCAACAAGGACCAGGGCGGCGGCCGGCAGCAGCAGGGTGGCGGACGTCAGGACCGGGACCGCAACAACGGCCCGCAGGACGACGACGACTTCGAGGGCGGCCGGCGCGGCCGCCGGGGCCGCTACCGCGACCGCCGCGGGCGCCGCGGACGCGACGAGGGCTTCGGCAACGAGCCGCAGGTCTCCGAGGACGACGTCCTGATCCCCGTCGCGGGCATCCTCGACATCCTCGACAACTACGCCTTCATCCGTACGTCGGGCTACCTCCCCGGCCCCAACGACGTGTACGTCTCGCTGGCCCAGGTCCGCAAGAACGGCCTGCGCAAGGGCGACCACGTCACCGGTGCGGTCCGTCAGCCCAAGGACGGCGAGCGTCGCGAGAAGTTCAACGCGCTCGTCCGCCTCGACTCGGCGAACGGCATGGCGGCCGAATCCGGCCGCGGGCGCCCGGAGTTCAACAAGCTGACGCCCCTCTACCCGCAGGACCGGCTCCGTCTGGAGACCGACCCGGGCGTGCTCACCACCCGCATCATCGACCTCGTCGCGCCGATCGGTAAGGGCCAGCGCGGTCTGATCGTGGCCCCGCCGAAGACCGGCAAGACCATGATCATGCAGGCGATCGCCAACGCGATCACGCACAACAACCCCGAGTGCCACCTGATGGTCGTCCTGGTCGACGAGCGTCCGGAAGAGGTCACCGACATGCAGCGGTCGGTCAAGGGCGAGGTCATCTCCTCGACCTTCGACCGTCCGGCCGAGGACCACACGACGGTCGCCGAGCTCGCCATCGAGCGCGCCAAGCGTCTCGTCGAGCTCGGTCACGACGTCGTCGTCCTGCTCGACTCCATCACGCGACTGGGCCGCGCCTACAACCTGGCGGCGCCGGCCTCCGGCCGCATCCTGTCCGGTGGTGTCGACTCGACCGCCCTGTACCCCCCGAAGCGCTTCTTCGGCGCCGCGCGCAACATCGAGGACGGCGGCTCGCTCACCATCCTCGCCACCGCGCTCGTCGACACCGGGTCCCGCATGGACGAGGTGATCTTCGAGGAGTTCAAGGGCACCGGCAACGCCGAGCTCAAGCTCGACCGCAAGCTCGCCGACAAGCGCATCTTCCCCGCGGTGGACGTCGACGCGTCCGGTACCCGTAAGGAAGAGATCCTGCTCGGCAGCGACGAGCTCGCGATCACCTGGAAGCTGCGTCGCGTGCTGCACGCGCTCGACCAGCAGCAGGCGATCGAGCTGCTGCTCGACAAGATGAAGCAGACGAAGTCCAACGCGGAGTTCCTGCTGCAGATCCAGAAGACGACGCCCACGCCCGGTAACGGGCAGGACTGACGCCCAGCGGCGCCACATCGTCTCCAGGGGCCGGGCCCGTCACGCGAGTGACGGGCCCGGCCTTTTGCCGTCTCCACGGGGTAGGCGGTCCCAGAGACCTTCACCACAGGCATAAGAATTCGCGGCTTCTGTGAAGCATGCGCTCCATGAGGACAAAAGTGCAGGTGGGAGGGGTACGGGACCTTGGTCCCGTGACGATCCGTCGTGGCGGGAGCACGCTGTGACCACAGGACGCTGTGCAACCCTTCATGACGGTTCGCCGTCACACCGAGTGAAGAGCAAAGCGGACCGAAGGAAGACAAACCTGCGAGGGGTACATGCCGGACAGTGACAGCAAGCCCGGGCGCCACCGCGCCAAGGGCCGCCGCCGCAAGCCGCGCGCCGGACGCGGAAAGGCGCTGCGTGTCGTGGCGTGGAGCGCGGCGGGCGTGATCGTCCTCGGCGGCACCGGCCTCGGGTACGTCTACTTCAAGCTCAACGGCAACATCAAGAGCGTCGACATCAACCAGGCGCTGGGCAGCGACCGCCCCGAGAACGTCGACAACGGGTCGCAGGACATCCTGGTGCTCGGCTCCGACAGCCGCGCCGGCAGCAACAAGAAGGTCGGCGGCGGCCAGGACGAGGGCTCGGCCCGCTCGGACACCGCGATGGTCGTCCACATCTACAAGGGCCACAAGAAGGCGAGCATCGTCTCCATACCCCGGGACACGCTCATATCCCGGCCCGCCTGCACCGACAAGGACGGCACCGAGCACCCCGCCGCGCAGGACGTCATGTTCAACTCGGCCTACTCCACGGGCGGCGCGGCCTGCGCGGTCAAGACCGTCGAGTCCATCAGCGGTATCCGCATGGACCACTACGTCGAGGTCGACTTCAGCGGCTTCCAGCAGCTGATCGACGACCTCGGCGGCGTCGAGGTCACCACCAGCAAGGCGATCAACGACCCCGACAGCCATCTGAACCTCGACGCCGGCACCCACAAGCTCAACGGCGAGCAGTCGCTCGGCCTCGTCCGCACCCGGCACGGCGTCGGCGACGGCAGCGACCTGGGCCGCATCCAGCTCCAGCAGGCGTTCATGAAGGCCCTGATGGACCAGATCAAGCAGGTCGGCGTCTTCACCAGCCCCAAGAAGCTGTACGACCTCGCGGACACCGCCACCAAGTCGGTGACCACCGACTCCGACCTGGCGTCCGTCAAGGACCTGACCTCGTTCGCGAGCGGGCTCAAGGGCATCGGCTCGAACGACATGAACATGGTCACGATGCCGGTGCAGTACGACCCGGCCGACGCCAACCGCGTCCTGGTCGACCAGACCAAGTCCGACCAGGTCTGGAAGGCCCTGAAGGCCGACCGGGCCGTCCCGAAGTCGGCCCGTGAGGGCACCGCCAGCGGCACCGCGGACGGCGTCGTCAAGTAGCCCGGAAGGCCGCCGGGAATAGATCCTGGCCCACCCCGGTTTTGGGGGATGCGGCCAGTCCTGGCAGACTGGTACGTCGGCTCCGGTTCACGCTCCCGCAATCCGCGTCTGCGACCCGGCGCCCTCCCGAACCTAGGAGACACCTTGAAGCGCGACATCCACCCCGAGTACGTCGAGACGCAGGTCAGCTGCACCTGTGGCGCGTCGTTCACCACTCGTAGCACCATCGACTCCGGCACCATCCGTGCCGAGGTCTGCTCCGAGTGCCACCCGTTCTACACGGGCAAGCAGAAGATCCTCGACACCGGTGGCCGTGTGGCCCGCTTCGAGGCCCGCTTCGGCAAGGCTGCCGCTGCCAAGAAGTAGCGAGGCTCCAGCGCCGGTCTCCGGTGCCCCGATCGCTGGGGCACCGGGACCGGCGCTTTGCGGTGCAGCCCCCTTGTCGTTGGAATGACACAGCACTCTCGTACACGCAGGAGCCGGAGATGTTCGAGGCCGTCGAGGACCTCATCGGCGAGCACGCCGATCTGGAGCAGAAGCTCGCGGACCCGTCGGTCCACGCCGACCAGGCCAACGCGCGCAAGCTGAACAAGCGCTACGCAGAGCTCACCCCGATCGTCGCGACGTACCGCTCCTGGAAGCAGACCGGCGACGACATCGAGACGGCCCGTGAACTGGCCGCCGACGACCCGGACTTCGCGGCCGAGGTCAAGGAGCTCGAGAAGTCGCGCGAGGAGATCACCGAGAAGCTGCGCCTTCTCCTGGTGCCCCGCGACCCGTCCGACGACAAGGACGTCATCCTCGAGGTCAAGGCCGGCGCGGGCGGCGACGAGTCCGCCCTGTTCGCCGGTGACCTGCTGCGCATGTACCTGCGGTACGCCGAGCGCGTCGGCTGGAAGACCGAGATCATCGACGCCACCGAGTCCGAGCTGGGCGGCTACAAGGACGTCCAGGTCGCCGTGAAGACCAAGGGCGGCAACGGCGCGACCGAGCCCGGCCAGGGCGTCTGGGCGCGGCTGAAGTACGAGGGCGGAGTGCACCGCGTGCAGCGCGTCCCGGCGACCGAGTCGCAGGGCCGCATCCACACCTCCGCGGCCGGTGTGCTGGTCACGCCCGAGGCCGAGGAGGTCGACGTCGAGATCAACATGAACGATCTGCGGATCGACGTCTACCGCTCCTCCGGGCCCGGCGGCCAGTCCGTCAACACGACCGACTCCGCCGTGCGCATCACGCACATCCCCACCGGAGTCGTCGCCTCCTGCCAGAACGAGAAGAGCCAGCTGCAGAACAAGGAGCAGGCGATGCGTATCCTGCGCTCCAGGCTGCTCGCGGCGGCGCAGGAGGAAGCGGAGAAGGAAGCCGCGGACGCCCGGCGCAGCCAGGTCCGCACCGTCGACCGCTCCGAGAAGATCCGCACGTACAACTTCCCGGAGAACCGCATCTCGGACCACCGCGTCGGCTTCAAGGCCTACAACTTGGACCAGGTGCTCGACGGTGACCTCGACGCCGTGATCCAGGCGTGCGTCGACGCGGACTCGGCCGCCAAGCTCGCCGCCGCGTAACTCCCGTACGCCCACAGCTCAGCCCCGGAGGACCAGCGTGAACCTGCTGCTCGCGGAAGTGGCCCAGGCCACCCAGCGGCTGGCCGACGCCGGCGTGCCCTCGCCGCGCAACGACGCGGAGGAGCTCGCCGCCTTCGTGCACGGCGTGAAGCGGGGCGAGCTGCACACCGTCAAGGACGCGGACTTCGACGCCCGGTACTGGGAGGTGACCGCGCGCCGCGAGGCCCGCGAGCCGCTCCAGCACATCACCGGCCGCGCCTACTTCCGCTACCTGGAGCTCCAGGTCGGACCCGGCGTCTTCGTGCCGCGCCCGGAGACCGAATCGGTCGTCGGGTGGGCCATAGACGCCGTGCGCGCCATGGACGTCGTCGAGCCGCTCATCGTCGACCTCTGCACCGGCTCGGGCGCCATCGCGCTCGCGCTCGCCCAGGAGGTCCCGCGCTCCCGCGTACATGCCGTGGAACTGTCCGAGGACGCCCTCCAGTGGACGCGCAAGAACGTCGAGGGGTCCAGGGTCGACCTGCGCCAGGGAGACGCCCTGGAGGCCTTCCCCGACCTCGACGGCCAGGTCGACCTCGTCGTCTCCAACCCGCCGTACATCCCGCTCACCGAGTGGGAGTACGTCGCTCCCGAGGCCCGCGACTACGACCCGGACATGGCCCTGTTCTCCGGCGAGGACGGCCTCGACCTGATCCGGGGCATCGAGCGCACCGCGCACCGCCTCCTGCGCCCCGGCGGCGTCGTGGTCGTCGAGCACGCGGACACCCAGGGCGGCCTGGTGCCGTGGATCTTCACCGAGGAGCGGGGCTGGGCGGATGCCGCCGACCACCCGGACCTCAACAACCGGCCGCGGTTCGCCACCGCCCGCAAGGCGATGCCGTGACCGACCAGCTTCATCATTCCGAGCAGTACGCAGAGCAGGAGGCCCGTTAAATGGCACGGCGTTACGACACCAACGACGCTACCGACCGCGCTACCGGTCTGCGTGAAGCCGCGTCCGCCGTCCGCCGCGGCGAGCTCGTCGTGCTGCCCACCGACACCGTCTACGGCATCGGCGCCGACGCGTTCACCGCCGAGGCGGTCGGCGACCTCCTGGAGGCCAAGGGCCGCGGCCGCAACATGCCGAGCCCCGTCCTCATCGGCTCCCCGAACACGCTGCACGGCCTCGTCACGGACTTCTCCGAGATGGCCTGGGAGCTCGTCGACGCGTTCTGGCCCGGCGCCCTGACGATCGTCGCCAAGCACCAGCCGTCCCTGCAGTGGGACCTGGGAGAGACCCGGGGCACCGTCGCCGTCCGGATGCCGCTGCACCCGGTCGCCATCGAACTGCTCAACGAGGTCGGCCCGATGGCCGTCTCCTCCGCCAACCTGACCGGCCACCGCGCCCCCGAGGACTGCGACGCCGCCCAGGAGATGCTCGGCGACTCCGTCTCCGTCTACCTCGACGGCGGCCCCACCCCGGGCATCGTCCCGTCGTCGATCGTCGACGTCACCGGCAAGGTCCCGGTGCTGCTGCGGGCCGGCGCGCTCACCGCCGACGAGCTGCGCAAGGTCGTACCCGACCTCGAGGTGGCGAATTGACAGCCCCTGAGACGGGGCGTGGCATAGGCACCGAGTACGTGGGAAGCACAGCGCCGCTCGCGCTCCCCGGCGACTCCTTCCGCATCCTCCACGTCAGCACCGGCAACGTGTGCCGCTCGCCGATCACCGAGCGGCTGACCCGGCACGCCCTGGCGGACCGGCTCGGCGACCCGCTGGCCGGCGGGCTCATCGTGGAGAGCGCGGGCACCTGGGGCCACGAGGGCGCCCCGATGGAGGCCAACGCGGAGCAGGTCCTCGCCGACTTCGGCGCGGACGCCTCCGGCTTCGTCGGCCGCGAGCTCCTGGACGACCACGTCATAAGAGCCGACCTGGTGCTGACCGCGACCCGCGACCACCGGGCCCAGGTCATCTCCATGGGGCACAGCGCGGGCCTGCGCACGTTCACGCTGAAGGAGTTCACGCGGCTCGTGCAGGCCATAGACCCGACGACCCTCCCCGACCCGCTGGAGGGCGGCGTGGTGGGCCGTGCGCGGGCCCTGGTGCGTGCTGCCGCGGCTCTACGCGGGTGGCTGCTCGCCCCGAGCGTCGAGGCGGACGAGGTGTACGACCCGTACGGGGCGCCGCTGCCGTTCTTCCAGGCGGTGGGCGGCGAGATCAGCGAGGCGCTGGACCCGGTGGTCGCGGCGCTGACCGGCAAGCCCACCCCGTCCGCGCGCGCCTGAGCCGCACAGCGAGCCCTTCCGGCGATCGAGGAACGGGGTCCGGGGCCGAGCCCTGTGACAGCAACCCCAGGCGGCAGGAAGCTCTCGGATCTACATTGGGAAGCACCACCTCCCCTCCGCGAGGCCCGGAGCCGAAGATGCCGGTCACCACAGATCCAGCCCCCCTGGCGGAGCTACAGCGCCAGGACCCCGAACTGGCCGAGATCATCCTCGGCGAGGCGGCCCGCCAGGCCGAGTCCCTCCAGCTGATCGCCGCCGAGAACTTCATGTCCCCGGCCGTGCTGGAAGCCCTCGGCTCCCCCCTCGCCAACAAGTACGCCGAGGGCTACCCCGGCGCCCGCCACCACGGCGGCTGCGAACTCGTCGACCTGGCCGAACGCATCGCCGTCGACCGGGCGAAGGCCCTCTTCGGCGCCGAGCACGTCAACGTGCAGGCACACTCCGGCTCCTCCGCCGTGCTCGCCGCGTACGCGGTGCTGCTGCGTCCCGGCGACACCGTCCTCGCCATGGGGCTGCCGTTCGGCGGTCACCTCACGCACGGCTCACCGGCCAACTTCTCCGGCCGCTGGTTCGACTTCGTGCCCTACGGCGTCGACCCGGAGAGCGGGCTCATCGACTACGACCAGGTCCGCTCCATCGCCCGCGCCCACCGGCCCAAGGCCATCGTGTGCGGCTCGATCTCCTACCCCCGGCACATCGACTACGCCGCCTTCCGCGCCATCGCCGACGACGTGGGCGCCCACCTCATCGCGGACGCCGCGCACCCCATCGGGCTCGTCGCCGGGGGAGCGGCCCCGAACCCGGTTCCGTACGCCGACATCGTCTGCGCCACCACCCACAAGGTCCTGCGCGGCCCGCGCGGCGGCATGCTGCTGTGCGGCGCCGGGCTCGCCGACCGGGTGGACCGGGCCGTCTTCCCGTTCACGCAGGGCGGCGCCCAGATGAACACCATCGCCGCGAAGGCCGTCGCGTTCGGGGAGGCGGCGACGCCGGCCTTCAGCGGGTACGCGCATCAGGTCGTCGCCAACGCCCGGGTGCTGGCCGGGGCGCTGGACGCGCAGGGGTTCGCCGTCACCACGGGCGGCACCGACACCCATCTCGTGACCGTCGACCCGGCGCCGCTCGGCGTACCGGGCCAGGTGGCCCGCGGCCGGCTGGCCTCCGCCGCGATGGTCCTCGACACGTGCGCGCTGCCCCACGGCGACGGCCGCGGCCTGCGGCTGGGCACCGCCGCCGTCACCACCCAGGGCATGGGGGAGGCGGAGATGGCCCGGATCGCGGTGCTCCTCGCGGGTGTCGTACGAGGAGATCTCGACCCGCGCACGGCCCGCGAGGAGGTGCGCGTGATCGCCGGTACATTCCCCCCGTACCCCGCCGGATAACGGGTAGGCGGCACATCGGGACCCCACTCGCCCGGCACCGCGACGTCACCGGCCCGTCACTCGTGCAACCATCGTCGCTACCCGGAAGTCTCCATCCTCAAGCACGCGAAGCTAGGGTGTGGGGCTGAGATGGCCAGCGATACCTGTGGGGAAGCCCGTGCGTGAATACCTGCTGACGCTCTGCATCACGGCCGCGGTGACTTATCTGCTCACAGGCCCGGTGCGGAAGTTCGCGATCGTGGCCGGCGCCATGCCGGAGATCCGTGCGCGTGACGTGCACCGTGAACCCACGCCGCGGCTCGGCGGTATCGCCATGTTCTTCGGACTGTGCGCGGGACTCCTGGTCGCCGACCACCTCACCAACCTGGACACGGTCTTCGACTCGTCCAACGAGCCGCGGGCCCTGCTCTCCGGCGCCGCGCTGATCTGGCTGATCGGTGTGCTGGACGACAAGTTCGAGATCGACGCGCTGATCAAGCTGGGCGGCCAGATGATCGCCGCCGGCGTCATGGTCATGCAGGGCCTGACGATCCTGTGGCTGCCGATCCCGGGCGTGGGCACGGTCTCCCTGACCCAGTGGCAGGGCACGCTCCTCACCGTCGCGCTCGTCGTCATCACCATCAACGCGGTGAACTTCGTCGACGGCCTCGACGGCCTCGCGGCGGGCATGGTCTGCATCGCGGCAGCGGCGTTCTTCCTCTACGCGTACCGCATCTGGTACGGCTACGGCATCGAGTCCGCGGCCCCCGCCACGCTCTTCGCCGCGATCCTGATGGGCATGTGTCTGGGCTTCCTGCCGCACAACATGCATCCCGCCCGGATCTTCATGGGCGACTCCGGCTCGATGCTGATCGGCCTGGTCCTCGCGGCCGGCGCCATCTCCATGACCGGTCAGGTCGACCCGGACGCGCTCCGCCTGAACCTCGGCAGCGGCCGGGACGCCACGCACGCGATGCTCCCCGTCTTCATCCCGCTGGTCATGCCCCTCACGATCATCGCCATCCCGTTCGCGGACCTGGTGCTCGCGATCGTGCGCCGCACCTGGAACGGCCAGTCGCCGTTCGCCGCCGACCGCGGCCACCTCCACCACCGGCTCCTGGAGATCGGCCACTCCCACAGCCGCGCGGTCCTGATCATGTACTTCTGGTCGGCGCTCATCGCCTTCGGTGCGGTCGCGTACTCCGTGCACTCCGCGTCCGGCATGTGGGTCGTGCTCACCATCGTCGCGCTCAGCTTCGTCGGCCTGGTCCTGCTCCTGCTGCCCCGCTTCACCCCGCACGCCCCCCGCTGGGCCCAGCACGTGGTCCCGCCCCGCTACCGGCGCCGTACGGCCGTTGCCGAGGCCACTGAGCCCTCCGAGGCCCCCGAGGACGGGGACCGCACCCCGATCCCCGCGGGAGTCAACGGAGCGACCGCGATCGGCGCCCGTTCGCGGTTCACGGACCGGCGCAAGGACAAGAGCTTCAGCTGAGCCGTGCTCCGGCTGCCACGTGCGCTTCGGGACGTGCGCAGCCGTCGCTCTGTGATCAAAACCCCGTGCCCTGCGTGATCGTCTGTGCTAGGAATGTTCACGTCATAGGGGGAACGCGCCGCCCCTGACCAGGGTGGCGCCCTCCTCACTCATTCATGAGCAGAGGATGATCCATGCGTAAGTTCGCTGTGCTGGGCGTTGCTGTCGTGGCGCTCAGCGGTTCGCTGGGACTGATGGGGACCGCGGCCGTGGCCGCTCCCGGGACGCAGGCGGTCGCCGCTGGGGACGTCAGTGCCCAGGGTGCCGTCCCCAGCTGCGTCAAGGTCACCAAGACCCGCCAGGACGAGGGGTACAAGACCTTCAAGGTCAAGAACAACTGCGCCGGCACGAAGAAGCTCAAGGGCATCTTCAAGTACGGCTACGACTCGGCCTGCGAGTCCGTGAAGTCGGGCAAGACCGAGTTGCTCTCGTCCACGCAGCCCTGGGCCGACTGGGACAAGGTCGTCACCTGCTGAGCGGGCTCGGCGTGACCGCCGGCTGAACAGCACGACCGACGCCCCCGGGATCCGATCGGATCCCGGGGGCGTCAACGTGAGGGCCATCGGCAGGGTGGCCAAGTTGGCGACTGTCGACGAACGTTGGGGTGGTGGGCGTCCGAGATCGACACCCAAAACCGCCCATTACAGGATGAGTTCGCGTCGCGGGTGCACAGACGCGCAGGTTCCCCCTCACGTGTGACGGTTGGCACACCATCTAGGTAAAGACCGCATCAAATAGTTTGTGATACCGTTCACGAAACCCGGGGATAGAGCCGAAAGACCGTAGTGCGACGGTCCCTTGGCCCGAAATTCCCTCTCGGCCCCGGACTACGCTCGTCCATGACGACACCCTGCCCCCATCAATAAGCGGAGTTGCCGCCATGCCGTCCAATGACGCACGGACCCTTCTCAAAACTGCCGTACCCACAGCCGCAGTTGGCGTGATCACCATCGTGGTCAGCGCTGCTGTCGCGGGCGGCAAGGGGGCCCTCGGTGCGCTCGTCGGGACGCTGGTGGCGATCTTGTTCATGGGGCTCGGACTCGTCGTCCTCGAGCGCACTGCCAAATCGCTTCCGCACCTGTTCCAGATGATGGGCCTGATGCTCTACGCAGCCCAGTTGCTGCTCATGGTCATCTTCATGGCGCTCTTCAAGGACACGACGCTGTTCAACTCGAGGGCCTTCGCCATCGCCCTCGTGATCTCGACCCTCGTGTGGATCGCCGCGCAGACGCGCGCCCACATGAAGGCCAAGATTCTCTACGTCGATCCCGACTCCCAGAAGGGCGAGAAGCCCGAGAAGACGGGGCCGAAGTCGTGAACGGTAGGGGCGGGATAAGTGAGGCTTCACGACCCTGCTATCGTCCGGTGCCAACTGCGGCATCGCGGGCGCGGGCATCTGAGCTGACGCCTGCTGTAGCGCGAGGCTCGATGCCCGACCGCCGCCCCCACATCCGAAACACCAGTCCCGTGCCGAACTGCGGCTGCGCGCCGCGCCGACACAACGAGGTTGCCGTACCTATGCGCCACGCTGAAGGAGCCCGCGGTGAGTGCTGACCCGACGCAGGTGCTCGCCTTCGAGACCGACTGCCACCTTTTTGATGGGTGTGCCTTCCCGGCTCCCGGCCTGCACTCGTTCCTGTTCGAGCCCCTCTGGGGCGACGCGGACAGCAACCTGTACTTCAACAAGACGATGCTGCTGGCGCTGCTCGGCTCGATCATCATCGTCGGCTTCTTCTGGGCCGCCTTCCGAAAGCCGAAGGTCGTTCCGGGCAAGCTCCAGATGGTCGCCGAGACCGGCTACGACTTCGTCCGGCGCGGCATCGTCTACGAGACGATCGGCAAGCGCGAGGGCGAGAAGTACGTTCCGCTCGTGGTCTCGCTGTTCTTCTTCGTGTGGATGATGAACCTCTGGTCGATCATTCCGATCGCCCAGTTCCCGGTGACGGCGATCATCTCCTACCCGGCAGTGCTGGCCGCCATCGTCTACATCACGTGGGTCAGCCTGACGTTCAAGCGTCACGGCTTCGTCGGTGCCTTCAAGAACTTCACCGGCTTCGACAAGTCGCTCGGCCCGGTCGCCTACCTCGCTGCCTTCATCGAGCTGTTCTCGAACCTGCTGGTCCGGCCGTTCACGCACGCGGTCCGACTCTTCGCGAACATGTTCGCCGGTCACACCCTGCTGCTGCTCTTCACGATCGCCAGCTGGTACATGCTGAACGGCATCGGCATCGCCTACTCCGCCGTCTCGTTCGTGATGGTCATCGTGATGACCGCCTTCGAGCTCTTCATCCAGGCTGTCCAGGCGTACGTCTTCGTCCTGCTGACCTGCACCTTCATCCAGGGCGCGCTCGCCGAGCACCACTGAGTCCCGCCCTCCGCAATCCCCAGTCGTCCGGTGGCCAACCCCCACCGGTCCGTAAAGAGAAGGAAGAACTGGCATGTCCCAGACCCTCGCTGCTGTCACCGGTGACCTCGGCTCTGTCGGTTACGGTCTCGCCGCCATCGGCCCCGGCGTCGGCGTCGGCATCATCTTCGGTAACGGCACCCAGGCCCTGGCCCGTCAGCCCGAGGCCGCCGGCCTGATCCGTGCCAACCAGATCCTCGGCTTCGCCTTCTGTGAGGCGCTCGCCCTCATCGGTCTGGTCATGCCGTTCGTCTACTAGGACGAGTTCGGACGACCAGCCTCATTAGACGAAAGGCACTGATGTGAACCCCCTGGTTCAGCTCGCAGCGGAAGAGGCGGAGAATCCGCTCATCCCGCCGATCCCCGAGCTCGTCATCGGCCTGATCGCCTTTGTCATCGTCTTCGGCTTCCTCGCCAAGAAGCTCCTCCCGAACATCAACAAGGTTCTGGACGAGCGCCGCGAGGCCATCGAAGGCGGTATCGAGAAGGCCGAGGCCGCTCAGACCGAGGCGCAGAGCGTTCTTGAGCAGTACAAGGCTCAGCTCGCCGAGGCTCGGCACGAGGCCGCGCGGCTGCGCCAGGAGGCGCAGGAGCAGGGCGCCACGCTCATCGCCGAGATGCGCGCGGAAGGCCAGCGGCAGCGTGAGGAGATCATCGCCGCCGGTCACGCCCAGATCGAGGCCGACCGCAAGGCCGCCGCTCAGGCGCTGCGTCAGGACGTGGGCCAGCTGGCCACCGACCTGGCCGGCAAGCTGGTCGGCGAGTCCCTCGAGGACCACGCCCGGCAGTCGCGCACGATCGACCGCTTCCTCGATGACCTCGAGGAGAAGGCAGAGGCCGCTCGATGACCGCCCACGGAGCGAGCCGCGAGGCCCTCGCCGCCGCGCGTGAGCGCCTGGACGCGCTGACCGACTCCACGTCGGTCGACGCCAAGGCGCTCGCCGGCGACCTGGCCGCGGTCACCGCGCTGCTCGACCGCGAGGTCTCGCTGCGTCGGGTCCTGACCGACCCGGCGCAGGCCGGTGACGCCAAGGCCGAGCTTGCGGGCCGTCTGCTCGGCGGTCAGGTCAGCGGCGAAGCCGTCGACCTGGTGGCCGGTCTGGTCCGCTCCCGGTGGTCCGCCTCGCGTGACCTGGTCGACTCCCTCGAGGAGCTGACCAACACCGCGGACCTGACCGCGGCGCAGAACAGCGGCGAACTCGACGACGTCGAGGACGAGCTGTTCCGGTTCAACCGGATCGTCGGCGGCAACGCCGCACTGCGCTCCGCGCTCACCGACCGCACCGCCTCGGGTTCGGCCCGCGGCACCCTGGTCAAGGAGCTCCTCGGCGGCCGGGCCCGGCCCACCACCGAGCGGCTCGTCGAGCGTCTTGTGACCGCGCCCCGGGGACGTAGCCTGGAAGCGGGACTCGAGTCCCTCTCCAAGCTCGCCGCCGAGCGCCGGGAGCGCATGGTGGCGGTCGTCACCACGGCGGTCCCGCTGAGCGACCAGCAGAAGCAGCGCCTGGGCCAGTCCCTGGCGAAGCTCTACGGCCGCCAGATGCACCTGAACCTGGACGTGGACCCCGAGGTCCTCGGCGGGATCAAGGTGCAGGTGGGCGACGAGGTCATCAACGGCTCCATCGCGGACCGCATCGAGGCCGCCAGCCGCCGTATGGCCGGCTGACACCTCACCACGTACCAAATACGGCCCTAGTTGGGCCGTGCAGAGGATTCCTGGGGGCTGACCCCAGACCCCCCAAGAACACTTCGGGCCCAACAAGGAGAGCAGGGAACCCAGATGGCGGAGCTCACGATCCGGCCGGAGGAGATCCGGGACGCGCTGGAGAACTTTGTCCAGGCGTACAAGCCGGACGCGGCCTCGCGCGAGGAGGTCGGTACGGTCACCCTTGCCGGCGACGGCATCGCGAAGGTCGAGGGTCTCCCCTCGGCCATGGCCAACGAACTGCTGAAGTTCGAGGACGGCACCCTCGGCCTCGCGCTCAACCTGGAAGAGCGCGAGATCGGCGCCATCGTCCTCGGTGAGTTCAGCGGCATCGAGGAGGGCCAGCCGGTCACGCGTACCGGTGAGGTCCTGTCCGTCGGTGTCGGCGAGGGCTACCTGGGTCGCGTCGTCGACCCGCTCGGCAACCCGATCGACGGCCTCGGCGAGATCGAGACCACCGGCCGCCGCGCCCTCGAGCTGCAGGCCCCCACGGTCATGCAGCGCAAGTCGGTGCACGAGCCGATGGAGACCGGCTACAAGGCCGTCGACGCGATGACCCCCGTCGGCCGTGGTCAGCGTCAGCTGATCATCGGTGACCGCCAGACCGGCAAGACCGCCCTGGCCGTCGACACGATCATCAACCAGCGCGACAACTGGCGCTCCGGTGACGTGAACAAGCAGGTCCGCTGCATCTACGTCGCCATCGGTCAGAAGGGTTCGACCATCGCCTCCGTGCGTGGTGCCCTCGAAGAGGCCGGCGCGCTGGAGTACACGACCATCGTCGCCGCCCCGGCGTCCGACCCGGCCGGCTTCAAGTACCTGGCGCCGTACACCGGCTCGGCCATCGGCCAGCAGTGGATGTACGAGGGCAAGCACGTCCTCATCATCTTCGACGACCTCTCGAAGCAGGCCGACGCCTACCGCGCCGTGTCCCTGCTGCTCCGCCGCCCGCCGGGGCGCGAGGCCTACCCGGGTGACGTCTTCTACCTGCACTCCCGTCTGCTCGAGCGCTGCGCGAAGCTCTCGGACGACATGGGCGCGGGCTCGATGACCGGTCTGCCGATCGTGGAGACCAAGGCGAATGACGTGTCCGCGTTCATTCCGACCAACGTCATCTCCATCACCGACGGCCAGTGCTTCCTGGAGTCCGACCTGTTCAACGCCGGTCAGCGTCCGGCCCTGAACGTCGGTATCTCGGTCTCCCGCGTCGGTGGCTCCGCCCAGCACAAGGCCATGAAGCAGGTCTCCGGCCGACTCCGCGTCGACCTGGCCCAGTTCCGTGAGCTGGAGGCGTTCGCCGCCTTCGGTTCCGACCTGGACGCCGCGTCGAAGGCGCAGCTGGACCGCGGTCAGCGCATGGTCGAGCTGCTGAAGCAGTCGCAGTACCAGCCGATGCCGACCGAGGACCAGGTCGTCTCCGTCTGGGCCGGCACCACCGGCAAGATGGACGACGTGCCGGTCGCCGACATCCGCCGCTTCGAGCGCGAGCTGCTCGACCACCTGCACCGCAAGGAGCAGGGCCTGATGACCTCCATCAAGGAGGGCGGCAAGATGTCGGACGACACGCTCACCGCTGTCGCCGATGCCATCGCCGAGTTCAAGAAGCAGTTCGAGACCTCGGACGGCAAGCTTCTCGGCGAGGACGCTCCGGCCGTCAACGTCTCCAAGTGACGTAAGGAAGGGACCTGACTCATGGGAGCCCAGCTCCGGGTCTACAAGCGTCGCATCCGATCCGTCACCGCGACCAAGAAGATCACCAAGGCGATGGAGATGATCGCCGCCTCGCGCGTCGTCAAGGCGCAGCGCAAGGTGGCGGCCTCCACGCCGTACGCGACCGAGCTCACGCGCGCGGTCACGGCGGTGGGTACGGGGTCGAACACCAAGCACCCGCTGACGACCGAGGCCGAGACGGCGACCCGTTCCGCGGTTCTGCTCCTCACGAGCGACCGCGGTCTGGCCGGCGCCTTCAACTCGAACGCGATCAAGGCCGCGGAGCAGCTCACCGAGCGGCTCCAGGCCGAGGGCAAGCAGGTCGACACGTACATCGTCGGCCGTCGCGGTGTCGCCCACTACAACTTCCGCGAGCGCAAGATCGCGGAGCAGTGGGCGGGCTTCACGGACGAGCCGACGTACGCGGACGCCAAGACGGTCGCGGGCCCGCTGATCGAGGCCATCGAGAAGGACACGGCCGACGGCGGCGTGGATGAACTCCACATCGTCTACACCGAGTTCGTCTCGATGATGACGCAGACGGCCGTCGACAGCCGACTGCTGCCGCTCAGCATCGAGGACGTGGCGGAGGAGGCGTCGTCCCAGGGCGACGAGATCCTTCCGCTCTACGACTTCGAGCCGTCGGCGGAGGACGTCCTGGACGCCCTCCTGCCCCGGTACGTCGAGAGCCGTATCTACAACGCGCTGCTCCAGTCGGCTGCCTCCAAGCACGCCGCCACGCGCCGCGCGATGAAGTCGGCGACCGACAACGCGGGCGACCTCATCAACACGCTTTCCCGGCTGGCCTCCGCGGCCCGCCAGGCGGAGATCACCAACGAAATCAGCGAGATCGTCGGCGGCGCTGCCGCTCTGGCCGACGCGACCGCGGGGAGTGACAAGTAATGACGACCACTGTTGAGACGGCCGCTGCCACGGGCCGCGTCGCCCGGGTCATCGGCCCGGTCGTCGACGTGGAGTTCCCCGTCGACGCGATGCCGGACATCTACAACGCCCTTCACGTCGAGGTGGCCGACCCGGCCAAGGACGGCGAGAAGAAGACCCTGACGCTCGAGGTCGCCCAGCACCTCGGTGACGGCCTGGTCCGCGCGATCTCGATGCAGCCCACCGACGGTCTGGTCCGCCAGGCCGCGGTCACCGACACCGGCACGGGCATCTCCGTTCCCGTCGGTGACTTCACCAAGGGCAAGGTGTTCAACACCCTCGGTGAGGTGCTGAACGTCGACGAGCAGTACGACGGCGAGCGCTGGTCCATCCACCGCAAGGCGCCGAACTTCGACGAGCTCGAGTCGAAGACCGAGATGTTCGAGACCGGCGTCAAGGTCATCGACCTTCTCACCCCGTACGTCAAGGGTGGAAAGATCGGTCTGTTCGGTGGTGCCGGCGTCGGCAAGACGGTGCTCATCCAGGAGATGATCTACCGCGTCGCCAACAACCACGACGGTGTCTCCGTGTTCGCCGGTGTCGGCGAGCGCACCCGTGAGGGCAACGACCTCATCGACGAGATGAGCGAGTCGGGCGTCATCGACAAGACCGCGCTGGTCTTCGGTCAGATGGACGAGCCGCCGGGCACGCGTCTGCGTGTCGCCCTCGCCGGTCTGACCATGGCGGAGTACTTCCGCGATGTGCAGAAGCAGGACGTGCTGTTCTTCATCGACAACATCTTCCGCTTCACGCAGGCCGGTTCCGAGGTCTCGACCCTGCTGGGTCGCATGCCCTCGGCCGTGGGTTACCAGCCGAACCTGGCCGACGAGATGGGTCTCCTCCAGGAGCGCATCACGTCGACCCGTGGTCACTCGATCACGTCCATGCAGGCCATTTACGTGCCCGCGGACGACCTGACCGACCCGGCCCCGGCGACGACCTTCGCCCACCTCGACGCGACGACGGTTCTCTCCCGTCCGATCTCCGAGAAGGGCATCTACCCGGCCGTGGACCCGCTGGACTCCACGTCCCGCATCCTGGACCCGCGCTACATCGCGCAGGACCACTACGACGCCGCCATGCGCGTCAAGACGGTTCTGCAGAAGTACAAGGACCTCCAGGACATCATCGCGATCCTCGGTATCGACGAGCTCGGCGAGGAGGACAAGCTCACTGTCCACCGCGCCCGTCGCGTGGAGCGCTTCCTGTCCCAGAACACCCACGTCGCCAAGCAGTTCACCGGCGTCGACGGGTCGGACGTCCCGCTGGACGAGTCGATCGCGGCCTTCAACGCGATCATCGACGGTGAGTACGACCACTTCCCGGAGCAGGCGTTCTTCATGTGCGGTGGCATTGAGGACCTCAAGGCCAACGCCAAGGAGCTCGGCGTCTCCTGAGCCCTGTGCTCGCAGGGAGGGCCGGGTGTGTCCCGGCCCTCCCGCAACGCCCACTAGACTTTGACCCAACACCCGGCAGCGAGGGCCGCCGGGTGGTGACCCGAGGAGCCCACCTTGGCTGCTGAGCTGCACGTCGAGCTCGTCGCCGCGGACCGCAGTGTCTGGTCCGGCGAGGCCACCCTGGTCGTCGCGCGCACCACGTCCGGCGACATCGGCGTCATGCCCGGTCACCAGCCGCTGCTCGGTGTGCTGGAGTCGGGCCCGGTGACGATCCGTACGAGCGACGGTGGAACGGTCGTGGCGGCTGTCCACGGCGGTTTCATCTCGTTCGCGGACAACAAGCTGTCGCTGCTGGCCGAGATCGTCGAGCTGTCGGACGAGATCGATGTCCAGCGGGCGGAGCGGGCGCTGGAGCGCGCGAAGTCGGACGCGGACGCGTCCGCCGAGCGTCGTGCCGACGTCCGACTGCGTGCGGTGGCGGCCCGCTGATCCCAGCGAGCCCGTAGACGCGACTCAGCCGCGGCCCAGGCCGGAGAAGACCTCTCCGGACCGGGTCGCGGCTGAGGCGATCTATAACTGTTTTTGCTGTTCCGTTATCTGGCGTTTGGATCTGTCGAGAAGCGAGGAGGTCGGTGCAGATGGTCCTCGTTCTCGTGCTGTGCGTAGTCGCGGTCGTCGTACTCGTATTGCTGGGGCTCTTTGTCTTCGGGCTGCGGCGCCGGCTGATCCAGCGCTCGGGCGGCACCTTCGACTGCTCGCTGCGGTGGGACGCGCCGGCCCCCGATGCCGCGGACACCTCCGGCAAGGGCTGGGGCTACGGCATCGCCCGCTACAACGGTGACCGCATCGAGTGGTTCCGCGTCTTCTCGTACGCGCCGCGGCCGAAGCGGATCCTGGAGCGGGCGGCCATCGAGGTCACGGGGCGCCGGGCTCCGGAGGGCGAGGAGGAGCTGGCGCTGCTGTCCGACGCCATCGTCCTCGCCTGTACGCACCGGGGCACGCGCCTCGAACTGGCGATGACCGAGGACGCCCTGACCGGATTCCTCGCCTGGCTGGAGGCGGCGCCGCCCGGCCAGCGGGTGAACGTGGCGTAGCGGCCGGCCCCGGACATGGAAGAAGCCGGGCTGGTGGGGGGCGTTCCCACCAGCCCGGCTTCGGTCTTTTCGGGTGCTCCGGGGGCTACTTCAGGCCGGAGTCGATCGCGCTGACCAGCTCACCGTTCGACGTGTCGCCGGAGAACTCCCAGAAGAAGGCGCCGCCCAGGTTCTGCGACTTGGCCCAGCTCATCTTGGAGTTGATCGTCGCGGGGGTGTCGTACGACCACCAGTCCGAGCCGCAGTACGCGTACGCCGTACCGGCCACCGTGCCGTTCGCCGGGCACTTCGTCTTGAGGACCTTGTAGTCCTCGATGCCCTGCTCGTAGGTGCCGGCCGCCGGGCCCGTCGCGGTGCCGCCCGGCTCCTTCTGCGTGACGCCGGTCCAGCCGCGGCCGTAGAAGCCGATGCCGAGCAGCAGCTTGGCCGCCGGGACGCCCTGGGCCTTCAGCTTGGCGATGGCGTCCGCCGAGGTGAAGCCCTGCTGCGGGATGCCGGTGTACGAGGTGAGCGGGGAGTGCGGGGCCGTCGGGCCCTGGGCCGCCCACGCACCGAAGAAGTCGTAGGTCATGACGTTGTACCAGTCGAGGGACTGGGCAGCGCCCGCGTAGTCGGTCTTCTCGATCTTGCCGCCCGCGGAGCCGTCGGCCGTGATCGCGGCGGTGACCAGGTTGTTGGAGCCGAACTTGGCACGCAGCGCCGAGGTGAGGCCCTTCAGCGCGGCGGGACCGGACGTGTCGCAGGTCAGGCCGCAGGCGTTCGGGTACTCCCAGTCGATGTCGATGCCGTCGAAGACATCGGCCCAGCGCGGGTCCTCGACCAGGTTGTAGCAGGACTCGGCGAAGGCGGCCGGGTTCTTCGCGGCCTCACCGAAGCCGCCGGACCAGGTCCAGCCGCCGAACGACCAGAGGATCTTGAGGTTCGGGTGCTTGGCCTTCAGCTGGCGCAGCTGGTTGAAGGCGCCGCGCAGCGGCTGGTCCCAGGTGTCGGCCTGGCCGGAGACGGAGTTGGCGGCCGTGTAGGCCATGTCCGTGTCGGCGTAGGAGTCGCCCATGGTGCACTTGCCGCCCTGGACGTTGCCGAAGGCGTAGTTGATGTGCGTGATCTTCGCGGCCGAGCCGGAGGTCTCCAGGTTCTTCGGGTAGTACTGGCGGCCGTAGACGCCCCAGTCCGTGAAGTAGCCCAGCTTGACCTTGCCGCCGCCGTTGCCCGGGTCGGTGCCGCCGCCGCCAGTGGTGTGGACCTTCACCGCGCCGGAGACCGGGCCCGTCTGGTCGGCGGTGTCGCGCGCCTGGACCGTGTACGAGTAGTCGGTGCCGGCGGTCAGGCCGCTGTCGGAGTACGACGTCCCCGTCACCGTCGCGACCTTGGCGCCGTCGCGCAGCACGTCGTAGTTCTTGACGCCCTTGTCGTCGGTCGCCGCCGACCAGGAGAGCTTCACCGAGGTGTCGGTGACGGCGGAGGCGGTCGGGGTGCCGGGGGCGGAGGGGGCCGCGTCGCCGGGCACGTCGCCGCCGTCACAGGAGGCGCCGTTGATCTTGCAGCCGGTGGGGGCGCCGGAACCGGAGCCGTTGAAGCCGAAGGAGACCGAGGCGCCGGGGGCGAGCGTCCCGTTCCAGGAGAGGTTCTTGCCGGTCCAGTGGTTCGCGGAGTTGGTGACGGTGGCGTCCCAGGCGGAGGTCACCTTGGTGCCGGAGGGGTAGTCCCACTCGACGGTCCACGAACTGACGCTCGTGGTACCGGAGTTCTTGATCGTCCACTTGCCCTCGAAGCCGGTGCCCCAGTCCTGGGTCTTGGCGTACGTCGCCGTGACCGCGGTGGCCTCGGCGGCGGCGTGGGACGGGGTGGCGAGGCCGACCAGGGCGGCCGCGGGCAGCAGCAGCGTGGTCAGTGCCGCGGTGGTTCTGTGCCGGAGTCTGGGTCGGGGTACGTCACTTGAGCGCATCGAGTGCTCCTCGGGTGGTCCTGGGTTCATACGGGGACGGCAACGAACCCTGCGACGCCCGTGAGCACCGGAGTGGGGGGTGTGCTCACCGCAGTGCGGTGAGAATAGAAAGGTCTGGACCAACGGTCAAGGTCTAAACCAATTACGGGTTTCGGCCAACCTCCGGAGGAGCCTGGATGTCCAACTCCTGTGCCAGTACCGCCGCTTGCACCCGGCTGCGCAGCTCCAGCTTGCCGAGCAGCCGGCTGACGTGGGTCTTCACCGTGGCCTCGGCCATGTCGAGCCGGGCGGCGATCCCGGCGTTGGACAGGCCCTCGCCGAGACAGCCGAGCACTTCCCGCTCGCGACGGGTCAAGGTCGCCAACTGAGGTGGAGCGGCGGCCGTATCGCGGCGCGCCGCACCGGCCGCGAACTCGGCGATCAGGCGGCGCGTCACGGCCGGCGCGATCAGCCCCTCGCCGCGCGCGACCGTCCGCACGCCCTCGATCAGGTCCTTCGCGTCGGTGTTCTTGAGAAGGAACCCGCAGGCCCCGGCGCGCAGCGCCCCGAAGACGTACGCGTCGAGGTCGAAGGTGGTCAGGATTAGGACGTCGGCGAGGCCCTCGCCGACCACCGTGCGCGTGGCCGAAACACCGTCGAGGCGCGGCATCTGTACGTCCATGAGGACCAGGTCCGGCCGCAGTTCCCGGGCCCGGGCCACCGCCTGCTCGCCGTCCTCGGCCTCGCCGACGACCTCGATGTCGGGCGCGCTGTTCAGGATGAGCACGAGCCCGGCGCGCACGGCGGACTGGTCCTCGGCGACGAGCACACGGATCACGCGGGGTCTCCTTCGGATGAGGGGGTGTCCAGGGGCAGGGCGGCCCGCACCCGCCAGACCTTGCCGCCCGGGTCGGCCTCCGGACCGGCCTCGAACGTGCCGCCGAGCAGCGCCGTGCGCTCGCGCATGCCGACGAGCCCGGCACCCGAGCCGGGCGCGCGCGGGCCGTCCCGGTCCCCGTACGGACTTCTCACGCACACCTCGATCCGCTCGCCCGACCGATGGACCGTGACCGTGACACGGCCCGGCGCGGCGTGCTTGAGGGCGTTCGTCAGGGACTCCTGGACGATGCGGTAGGCGGCGAGCCCGACCGGCGCGGGCAGGTTCCCGGTGGCGCCGGTCAGGGTGAGACCGACGTCGAGACCGTTCGCCCGGGACTGCTCCACCAGCGCGCCCAGTCCGTCCAGGGTGGGCGCGGCGGCCGGCTCGGTGTCGCCGCTGGAGTCCCGCAGGATGCCGATCAGCCGGCGCATCTCGGCGAGTCCGTCGACGCTGTTCTCGCGGATCGTCTCCAGGGCGGTGCGGGTGGTGGCCGGCTCGTCGATGGAGAGCGCGGCCGTGGAGTGGATGGCGATCGCCGACAGATGGTTGGCCACCATGTCGTGCAGCTCGCGGGCCATCCGGGCACGCTCCGCCGTCACCGCCTGCGCCCGGTCCATCTCCGCGAGCAGCGCGGTCTGTTCGGCCCGCAGGCGTTCCTCCGCGGCCCGGTCCCGGTGGTTGCGGACCAGGACGCCCGTCGCGGCGGGCCCGAACGAGACGAGCCCGGTCGCGACGCCGACGAGGACCGCCTCCGGCTGCCGCCACCACGCCAGGAAGCCGAGCGTGACGGCGACCGTGATCAGCCCGGTGGTCACCGGGATGCGGCGGGCCGCGGCCGGGGTCCCGTACAGCACGGCCGCGTACATCAGGTCCGTGAACATCAGCACCGTCGCCAGGCTGCCCTGGGTGAACTGGTCGGCGACCACCACCAGGGTCCCGGCCAGCGCCGCGAACCGCGGCCGGGTGCGGCGCAGCAGCTCCAGGGCGGACATCGCGACGAGCGGGACGAGCAGCCAGGCCCCGTCGAGCAGCCGTCCCTGGTTCATGCCGAGCCCGATGCCCCACAGGGCGAGGCCGCCCAGCAGACCCACCGCGGCGATACGGACGTCGTCGCGGTGCGGGCGGGGGAGCGGCAGGTGCATGCCCCCATCCAACACGCACGGCGCGGGCCGGGCATGGTGCCGCGGGACGAAGCCCGGCGGGCGGCCGCTACATCGAAGGATGCAGTCGCACTTCGTCACTGACGACGACGATCACGCGACGTGCGGCGGCGAGGCTGGAGGGCAGGAGCGAGAGGAGTCCACCGTGATCGTCACGCTGATCATCATCTGCGAGGTCGGCTTCTGGGTACTGCTGGCCGCCGGCCTCGCCCTGCGCTACTGGGCGAGGATGCCGCGAGCGGGCGCCGCGGTGCTGCTGTGCGAGCCGCTCCTGGAGGCGCTGCTCTTCGTCGTCACGGTCATCGACCTCAAGAACGGCGCCGAGCCCGACTGGAAGCACGGCCTGGCCGCCGTCTACATCGGCTACTCGGTCGCCCTCGGCCACTACACGGTCACGTGGGTCGACGTCCGCGTCGCCCACCGCTTCGCGGGCGGTCCGCCCCCGTCGACCCCCAAGTACGGGGTACCGCGCGCGATCCACGAGTGGAAGATCGCCGCGCGCTGGATCCTGGCCGCCCTCATCGCGATCGGCCTGCTCCAGGGCGCCGTCTGGTACGTCGGCGGGGACGGCGACACCGGCTCCCTGGAGCAGTGGCAGCAGCGCATGCTGTTCCTGATCGCGATCAACGTGATCATCGCGCTGAGCTACACGGTGTTCCCGAAGGAGGCGCCGTCCGTGACGCACACCAGGGGCTAGCGCTCACCGCCCGGCACCCACAGCACGTCCCCGACCTCCTTGTTGGCCGTCCGCGCCAGGATGAACAGGAGGTCGGAGAGGCGGTTGAGATACGTCGCCGTCAGCGGGTTCATCGTCTCGCCGTGCACCTCGAGCGCCGCCCACGTCGAGCGCTCCGCCCGCCGCACCACGGTGCACGCCTGATGCAGCAGCGCCGCTCCGGCCGTGCCGCCCGGGAGGATGAACGAGCGCAGCTTCTCCAGCTCCGCGTTGAAGCGGTCGCAGTCCGCCTCCAGCTTGTCGACGTAGAACTGCTCGACGCGCAGCGGCGGGTACTCGGGGTTCTCCACGACCGGCGTCGACAGGTCGGCGCCGACGTCGAAGAGGTCGTTCTGGACGCGGGTGAGGACCTTGACGACCTCCTCGTCGAGGCCGCCGAGCGCGACGGCGGTGCCGATGACGGCGTTCGCCTCGTTGGCGTCGGCGTACGCCGAGATCCGCAGATCGGTCTTGGCGGTGCGGCTCATGTCGCCGAGGGCGGTGGTGCCCTTGTCTCCGGTACGGGTGTAGATGCGCGTCAGATTGACCATGCGGCCAGCGTAGTTATGCTCCTGCCCGGCGGAAGACACGTGTGCCCACTGTCACGGCGAGTCCGGCGAAGGCGGCCGCGACCAGCGCGCCGTACAGCATGTGCGCCGTCGCGTACCGGCCGACGTACGCGTCCCGCATCGCGTCGACCAGGTACCGGACCGGCATCACGTGCGAGACCGCGTCCAGCCACCCCGGCGCGAGCGCCATCGGCAGCATCAGGCCCGACAGCAGCATCGACGGCATGGTGACCGCGTTGATGACGGGCCCGAACTCCTGCGGTGTGGCGACCTTCATGGCGAGCGCGTACGACAGCGACGCCAGCGCGACCGTCAGGAGCGCCACGAACGCGAAGCCGATCAGGACACCGGCGAGCGGCGCCCGCAGCCCCATCACCAGCGCGGCGAGCACCAGCAGCACCGCCTGGAGAAGGAACAGCACGGTGTCCCGCAGCACCCGGCCGAGCAGCAGCGCGAGCCGGCTGACCGGCGTCACCCGCATCCGTTCCACGACGCCGTGGTGCTTCTCCAGGATGATCCCGAAACCGCAGAACGCGGCGCCGAACAGGCCGAGTTGCAGCAGCAGCCCCGGCACCAGGACCTGCCAGGAGCTGCCCGTGTCGCTCAACGGCAGATCGGTCAGCAGCGGCCCGAAGAACAGCAGGTACAGCAGCGGCATCAGGATGCCGAAGAGCATCTGGAACCGGGAGGAGAGCGTCTGCCGGGCGTACCGCCCGAAGATCAGCCGGGTGTCCGAGACGAGGTCGGCGAGGTGGGCGAGGCTCTTCATCCGGCTCACACCGCCACCGGGGTCGTGTCCACCGGCGCCGGACCTCGCCCGGTGATCGCCAGGAAGGTGTCCTGGAGCGTCGCGTCGACCGACCCGCCGTGCGCCAGTTTCAGCGCGCTGGGCGTGCCCTGCGCCGCCACCACGCCCCGGTCGACCACGACGATCCGGTCCGCGAGCGCGTCGGCCTCGTCGAGGTAGTGCGTGGTGAGGAACACCGTCGTGCCGAACTCGGCGCGCAGCCGGCGCACCAGGTCCCACAGGTCGCTGCGGCTGCCCGGGTCGAGCCCGGTCGTCGGCTCGTCGAGGAAGAGGACCGCCGGCCGGTGCGCGAGCCCCAGCGCGATGTCGAGGCGGCGCCGCTGACCGCCGGAGAGCGCGGCGGCCTTGCGGTCCATCAGCTCGGCGAGGCCCAGCGCGTCCGCCAGTTCGTCCGCGCGCGCCACCGCCTGACGCTTCGTGAGGCGGTACAGCCGGCCCTGGGTCACCAGCTCCTCGCGTACGGAGACGGCCGGGTCCACCCCGCCGGACTGGGCGACGTAACCGACCGCGCGCCGCACCCCCGCCGGATCGGTCGCCAGGTCGCAGCCGGCGACGGTGGCCGCGCCGCCGGTCGGCGGCAGCAGGGTCGTGAGCATCCGCAGGGTCGTCGTCTTGCCCGCCCCGTTCGGGCCGAGGAAGCCGAGGATCTCGCCGGGTCCGACGCGCAGGTCGATGCCGCGCACGGCGTCGACCGGGCCCCGTTTCGTCTGGAAGGTCCGGGCGAGGCCGGACGCGCTGATGACTGCCATGCGGGCCAGAAAAACAGAGTCAGTGAAATTTTGCAATGTCCCCAAAATTTAAGGGAGGCCAGGAACGGCTAGGATCAGGCCCATGGCAGAGGGGCTCAGGGAGCGGAAGAAGCGCCAGACCAGGCAGTACATCTCGGACGTCGCGACCGGGCTCTTTCTGGAACGAGGCTTCGACGCGGTGACCGTCGCGGAGATCGCGGACGCCGCGAACGTCTCCGTGAACACCGTCTACAACTACTTCCCGGCCAAGGAGGACCTGTTCCTCGACCGCTCCAGGGGAGTCGTCGACCGGATGTCCCGCTGGGTGCGCGGCCGCGCCCCGGGCGAGTCCGCGGCCGCCGCCGTCCTGCGCGAACTGCGCGAGGAGATCGAGGCGGTCTCGCCGCGCGTCGGCCTGATGGACGGCTACAGCGCATTCATGCGCGTCGTGCACGCCGCCCCGGCGCTGCGCTCCCGGCTGTGGGCCATTCAGCAGGAGGTCCACGACAACCTGACCGAGACACTGCGCCAGGAGACCGGCGCCGACGCCGACGACCCGCTGCCCGACCTGATCGCCGGTCAGATCGGCTGGGTGCACCAGACCGTCATGGCGGCCATCGGGCGGCGCATGCTCGCGGGCGGCACACCGGCCGCGGTCTCCCGGCACATGCTCGACGTCCTCGACGACATCGAGGAACTCCTGAGCGAAAAGGTGCTCAACTACGCCGTGCGCGACGCCTGATGCCCGCCGTGTGCCGCGCACCGGTGTGATGTCCGTCATTCGAGACGTGACGCGCATCTCTAAGCGGTCACACGGCCCCTCACGGACGCTAAGGTCCGCGAAAGAGCAATGTGAACAGTGGTCGAGCGGTATGCGGGTACGCGGTTAGGGGAGTCGCACGTGGCAGGGAAGCTTGCCGTCATCGGAGCCGGTCTCATGGGGTCCGGCATCGCCCAGGTCTCCGCCCAGGCGGGCTGGGACGTCGTCCTGCGCGACGTCACCGACGAGGCCCTCACCCGCGGCACCGATGGCATCAAGGCGTCGTACGACAAGTTCGTGGCCAAGGGCAGGCTGGCCGCCGATGACGCCGAGGCCGCGCTCGCGCGCATCACCACGACCACCGATCTCGACGCGGCCGCCGACGCCGACATCGTCGTCGAGGCCGTCTTCGAGAAGCTCGAGGTCAAGCACGAGATCTTCCGGGCGCTCGACAAGATCGTGCGCGCCGACACCGTGCTCGCCTCGAACACCTCGGCCATTCCGATCACCAAGATCGCGGCGGTCACCGAACACCCCGAGCGCGTCGTCGGGGCGCACTTCTTCTCGCCCGTGCCGATGATGCAGCTCTGCGAGCTGGTGCGCGGCTACAAGACGAGCGACGAAACCCTCGCCACCGCGCGGGAGTTCGCCGAGTCCGTCGGCAAGACCTGCATCGTCGTCAACCGCGACGTGGCCGGCTTCGTGACCACCCGGCTCATCTCCGCCCTCGTCGTCGAGGCCGCGAAGCTGTACGAGTCGGGCGTCGCGACCGCCGAGGACATCGATGTCGCCTGCAAGCTGGGCTTCGGGCACGCCATGGGGCCGCTGGCCACCGCCGACCTCACGGGCGTCGACATCCTGCTGCACGCGACCGGCAACATCTACACCGAGTCCCAGGACGAGAAGTTCGCGCCGCCCGAGCTGATGCGCCGGATGGTTGACGCCGGTGACATCGGACGCAAGAGCGGGCAGGGCTTCTACAAGCACGCCTGAGACAAGCAAGGCTGACACCGTGTCACCCCTGAGGGTGAATTCGGTATCGGTTCGCTTACAGACGGCAACTTCTGGCCCTCCGAGCCAGTCAGTTCCAGTGACATACACAGATCACCCGGATCACATGACCACCTGAGTACCCGAGTACTTCTGCTTTCACGGGGAGCGCATATGCACATCAGGGGCGACCACGTCGAGCTGGTCGTCGGGGGCCGCCTCGACGTCCGCAGCGCGGCGGACGCCCGTACGGTCCTGCACACCGCCGTCGACGACGGACACGGTGACCTGGTGCTCGACCTGTCCGAACTCGACTCGTGGGACGCGACCGGACTCGGCGTCATCATGGGCGCCCACCGGCGCGCGGGCCGCTGCGGACGCCGGCTCGTGCTGCGCGGGGTGCCGCCCCAGATGCAGCGCCTGCTCGTCGCGACCCGGCTGCACCGCATCCTGGCCATCGAGGGCGGCATCGGCGTCGAGTCGCTGCCGCGCGTCTGAAGCACACGCGCACGGGCCGCGGGGATGAATGCTTCCTTCCTGTCGGAAGCGACCACAATCCTCACGAGACTGTGACGTCTCGGACCGCGCGGTACCCCGCGTGTTCGTAGATACTGTGCGAAGGTCTAGGGTTCGCTCGCCCGCGGAATCATCACGAACCCGCCGCGCGGGGACCGGACCAGAAGCGACAGCGCAGTGTGCACAGGCCGGGAGGGGCAAGGGGCACACCACGCTTTTGGGGGGCTTTGACCATGGACCCGATGAACCGGGGACCGGAAGATTTCAGCCAGGAACGGCGCGACGACGTGTCCGGAAGCGGTGGCCGCCAGCGCCCGCCGCGTGACCCGCTCACGCCCGATTTCGGACAGCCGTCGCCCGCGCTCGCACGCACCGTGCAGCTCGTCTCCGGCGACTACCTCCTGACCGTCAACCCTGTCGACGGCAGCGAGATCGAACCCTGCCCGCCGGGCGAGCGCCCCGGCAGGCCCGTCAAGTACGACGCCACCGAGCGCATCGAGCTCGCGCGCGCCGCGCGACCGCCGCTGCCGCCCGGCCCCGCACTGCCCCGGCTGCCGCTCCTGGAGCGACAGGAGGAGCGCGAGCGCCTCGTCCGGCTCCTCGCGCGCGGCCGGTCCGTACGGCTCACCGGACCGTCCGGCTCCGGGCGCACCGCCCTGCTCGACCAGATCGCCGAGGACTGCCTCGACATCGCGCCGGACGGCGTCGTCCGCCTGTCCGGACACCGGCGCTCGGCCGACGACCTCCTGTACGACCTGTTCGGCGCCGTCTACAACGCGCCGCTGCACCGCCCCGACCGCGCCCTGCTGCTCGAACTCGTCCACGAGATCGGCGCCGTCGTCGTCCTCGACGACCTGGAGTTCGGCGGCGCCGCGCTCGACGAACTGCTCGAAGCGACACCCGAGTGCGCCTTCCTGCTGTCGGCGACGCCCGATGTCGCCGCGCCGTCCGCCGACTCCCACGTCGAGGAGGTCTTCCTCGCCGGGCTCGGCCGCGGCAGCAGCCTGGAGCTCCTGGAGCGGGCCGTCGGCCGCGTCCTCACCGACGACGAGGCGCAGTGGGCCGGCGACCTCTGGTTCGAGTCCGAGGGACTGCCGCTGCGGTTCGCGCAGGCCGGAGCCCTGCTGCGGCAGCGCGACCTGCTCCGCGCCGACCCCACCGCCTTCGACGCGTTCGGCTACTACGAAGGACCCGATGCCGCGCCGGTCGACGCGCCCTTCGACGCCGACGACGGCCACGACGTACCGCTGCCCTCGCTCGCCGACGGGGCCGCGCCCGCCGCGCTGCTCGCCGCCCGGCTGAGCGAGTCGGCCCGCGCCACCCTGCGGTTCGCCGTCGCGCTCGGCGGCGAGATCCCGCACCAGGCGCACCTGCCCGCGCTCGTCGGCGACACGCACGCCGACGCGGCGCTCTCCGAGCTCGTCTCCTGCGCGCTCGTCACCGCGGTCGGCGGCCGCTACCGCCTCGCGTCCGGCGTGGCGACCCAGCTGGAAGCCGCCGGGTACGGCGACGGCATCGTCGAGCGCACGGCCACCGCCGCCCGGCACTACGCCTGGTGGGCCGGACACCCGTCCGTCGGACCCGAGCGGGTCGCCGCCGAGGCCGACGCGGTGCTCGCCGCGCTCACCGGCCTCGTCCCGTCGACCACACCGCCCGTCGAAGGCGAGACCAGCGCCTCCGTGGAGCTGGCCCGCGCGGCCGCGCCCGCGTTCGCCGCGGGGCTCTCCTGGGGCGCGTGGGAGCGCGCCCTGCGCTCCGGCCAGGAGGCGGCCCGGCTCGCCGGCGAGGTGCCCGAAGAGGCCTATTTCCACCACGAGTTGGGCATCCTCGCGCTGCTCGGCGGGAACCTCGACCGGGCCCGCGCCGAACTGGAGGCCTCCATCGCCCTGCGCGGCGCCCTCGCCGACAAGCGGGGCACCATCGCCGGGCGCCGGGCTCTCGCGCTCGTCGCGGACCGCTCGGGCGGCGCGCTGCCCGGCGGGCGCACGCCCGCCGGTGAGGAAGTCCCGGACGCCATGTACGAGGAGTCGGCGTCGCCGCCCGGCGGCGTCCCGGCCGCGTACGCCCTGCCTGAACCGCCGCCCGCCCCGGACCCGCTGGTGACCCGGCAGGCCCCCGTCACCGCGCCGACGATCGTCGGCGGCAAGGCGCCCACGCGGAAGTCGATCGTCAGCGGCACCCGGCGCAATCTGGTCGCGGCCGGTGCCGGCGCCCTGCTCGCCGCCGTGCTCGGCACGGTCGTGACGCTCGGCGCCACGTCCAGCAACGACGAGCCGCCGTCCGACCAGGTCAACACCAACCCGTCGGCGACGGCGGGGGAGAACGGCGGCGACCTGGGCGCCGACAAGGCCGATCAGGGCGGCGGCGACAGCGGCGGCTCCGACGGCGCGGGGGCCGAGCCGAGCGATCCCGGCGAGGACGGGATCCCGGGCACGGCCGACGACCCGACGCCGTCCACGAGCGCCAGCGGCACGCCGTCGGACGACCCGACCGGCTCCAAGAAGCCGGACGACCCGACGAAGTCGCCCACCAAGTCGCCCTCGAAGCCGCCGACCAGCAAGCCGCCGACCTCGAAGCCGCCGACGAGCAAGCCGCCGACGTCGTCCGAGCCGCCGGAGACCTCCGAACCGCCGGAGACCTCCGAGCCGCCGTCGCCGCCGGAATCGTCGCCGGACACGTCCGACTCCGCCAGCAGCCCGGTCAGCAGCGCGCCGGTGAGCAGCAGCGCGGCGGGCTCGCCGAGCGCGAGCGGGGCCACGTCGGTCATGTGACCGCGTGCGAACGCCGGAGGGGCTGGACAGACGTCCAGCCCCTCCGGCGTTCGCGTGCTGTCAGAAGAGCCGGAGCTTGTCGTCCTCGATGCCCCGCAGGGCGTTGTAGTCCAGGACGGCGCAGCCGATGCCGCGGTCCGTGGCGAGCACGCGGGCCTGCGGCTTGATCTCCTGCGCGGCGAAGACACCGCGGACCGGGGCCAGATGCGGGTCGCGGTTCAACAGCTCCAGGTAGCGCGTGAGTTGCTCCACGCCGTCGATCTCGCCGCGCCGCTTGATCTCCACCGCGACGGTCTGCCCCTCGGCGTCCCGGCAGAGGATGTCGACCGGGCCGATCGCCGTCATGTACTCGCGGCGGATCAGCGTGTAGCCCTCGCCGAGCGTGTCGATGCGGTCGGCGAGCAGCTCCTGAAGGTGCGCTTCCACGCCGTCCTTGATGAGGCCCGGATCGACACCGAGCTCGTGCGAGGAGTCGTGGATGATCTCCTCCATCGTGATGATGAGCTTCTCGCCCGCCTTGTTGATGACGGTCCAGGTGCCGGCCTCGTCCCCGGTCCCCTCCTTCAAGGTGCACGGAGGCGACATCCAGTTGAGGGGCTTGTAGGCCCGGTCGTCCGCGTGGATGGAGACGCTGCCGTCCGCCTTCACGAGGATCAGGCGGGGGGCCGACGGGAGATGGGCGGTGAGCCGGCCCGCGTAATCCACGGAGCAGCGGGCGATGACAAGACGCATGGTCGGCAACGCTACTCGACGCTCACTGGTCCACGCGATTCGCCCCAATAGACGTGCGTTCGTTATTGGCCGGTTGTGTGCGAACGAGGCGCTCCACGCCCTGTTGCCGCCCCGTCGCGTTGCATACCGTAGATGCAGGAGGTCGCGGCGCGTGCACGCTGCGTGTTCGGAGGGTGGTACGCCCGTGGGCTCCTGGCCTGTCCGTCAACCCCCGCTCCGCGGGGGTGCGAGAGGAGAACCCATGTCGCTCGACGTCTCACCGGCACTGTTGGAACAGGCCGAGCGAGGCGAGGTTGACGAAGCGGAATTCGTCGACTGCGTCCGGACCTCCCTGCCCTACGCGTGGGAGATGATCAGCTCCCTGGTGGCCCAGCTGAAGGTCGACGGCGGAGAGTTCGCCGACAACCAGACGCCGCCGCCGGACGAGCAGGCACGTGGGCAACTGCTGCGTGCGCTCGCGAGCGACGCGATACGTGGCGCGCTGCAGAGGCACTTCGGTGTGCGCCTGGCGTTCCAGAACTGCCACCGGGTCGCGGTGTTCCCGCAGGACCCGTCGGTGGACGACACGCTGGCCCGCTTCACCTCGGTCCGCAACCAGCTGCTCAACCAGTCGCCGGAATTCCGTGACTGCTGACGGCTGAACCGGAATGCCTGCCGTCCCGTACGCGGGAGGTGCATCTGTACGGGACGACAGGCATCGCGGGTCAGGACCCTTCTGGATCAGCCGAGTTGAGATCAGCCGAGTTGAGGAAGCACCTCGGCACCGAGCCGCCGCACGTTCTCCTCCGTCGTCGCGAGGTCCCCGGAGCCCTCGACGAGAAGCGCGAAGCGTGTGATGCCCGTCCGCTCGGACGTGGCGGCGAGCCGGTCCGCGCACAACTGCGGGGTGCCGACCGGGTGCAGGGAACACAGCAGCTCCGTGTACGCGAGAGGGTCCCGCATCGCCCGCGCGCGTCCGTCCACCGTCACATGGGCGTCCAGGCCCTGCTTCAGCCAGCCCGGCATGGCCTTCAGCAGCGCCTCTGCGGCCTCCGCGTGGCGGTCGCCGATCTGGGCGACACCGGCGGAGACATGGGGCGCCCCGAGTATCTCCTCGGACGAGCGGCCTGCCTCGCGCGCGCAGCGCCGCCACAGAGCGACCATCTCGGCCTTCTCCTGGTCGCCGATGTGCATGCCCAGCAGCATCGGCAGACCCCGCTCCGCGGCGAGCCGCACGCTCTTCGGCGACGTACAGGCGACGACGACCTCGGGCCCCGCCGGATCCGTCTCGCCGATCGCCTCCGCGGGGCGCGGGACGACGGGCACCTCCCGGAAGGCGAACCGCTCTCCCTCGCTCGCCACCCGGGCGTCGCGCAGCCAGCGCAGCAGCAGGTCCAGGGAGTCCGGGAACCCCTGCTCGTACGCCTCGATGCCCGCGCCGAAGACCTCCAGGTCGACCCAGGGCCCACCGCGGCCCACGCCCAGCGAGAACCGCCCGCCGGAGGTCAGGTGCAGCAGGGCCGCCTGCTCGCCCAGGGCGACCGGATGGGCCGTCGGCAGGACGCTCACCGCCGTGCCGACCCGCAGCGTGCGGGTGCGGCCGAGCAGCAGCGCGGCCAGCGTGATCGCCGACGGGCAGGTCCCGTACGGCACGAAGTGATGCTCGGCGAGCCATGCCGAGTCCAGGCCGGCCTCCTCGGCGACCTCGGCCGAACGCACTGCCCGGTGCAGCGCCTCCCCCTGCCCCTGCCCCGGGAACTGGGCTGCCAGTACAAACGTTCCTACGCGCATCGCACTCCTGCCTTCCTTGGTGCCGACGCAGGCACTCCCCCTGAAGGCATTAACGGCTGGCAAGTGCCAAAGACACGGCCTGGCATGAAGATTGGCAGATTTTCCGCAGAACCTCGGTGCGGGTGCGCAGGAGGCGGCGGGCCGGTGCCCCGGTGACCTCGGCGTAGGCTGGACATGCCCCCCTACCGCGTACACACCCCCAAGAGGTGAGCCGTGTCCCCGCGTCGCAACCGCCCCAAGGCCGGCGGATCGTCCGCCGGCAGCAGCGAGGACGAGGGGAGGCGCTACGGCGGGTTCCAGTCCACCGAGCACTGGCAGGGCGAGGAGTGGTGCGTGCGCCACGTGGCGGGCGCGAGCGCGGCCGGCAAGACGTACCGCTGCCCGGGCTGCGACCAGGAGATCGCCTCCGGGGTCGCACACGTCGTGGCGTGGCCGCAGTACGGGGGAGTGGACGACCGGCGCCACTGGCACAAGGCGTGCTGGAACGCGAAGGACCGCCGCACCACGAAGGTGCAGCGGTCCCGGAACGCGCCGCGCTACTGAAGCGCGCAACCGCCTTACACGTCGCGGTTGTTGAGCGAGAGGAACGCGCCGCCCAGCGCCACGACGACGAGCCCGGCCATGATCCACAGCGGGTCCCAGCCGGACGGGCCCGAGCCGCCGGCCACCGAGTTGTCGTAGAGCACGGCGAGCTGGCTCGGGATCGAGTACTCGAACAGGGCCTGCTGCAGGTCCTTGAGCGAGTCCGAGAACATGAACATCGCGAGCACCAGCGGCAGCAGCACGACACCGATCATGATCGTGATGGCGCCCGCCGAGTGCCGCACCAGCGTGCCCACGGCGAGCCCCAGCAGCCCCAGCAGCGCCACGAACAGGCCGACGCCGACGGTCGCCTTGAACCACTGCGAGCCGCTCGGCGAGTCCACGCCCAGGATGCCCACCTGGAGCGCGGCGACGAGCGCCGCGAGCACGGTGGTCAGCACGAAGACCAGAGCGAAGAAGACGATGGCCTTGGCGGCGAGCACCCGGCTGCGGCTGGAGCAGGCGGTCATCGTCGTACGGATCATGCCCGTGCCGTACTCCGACGCGATGGTCAGGACGCCCAGGGTCATCACACAGATCGTGCCGAGGAGCACGCCGAAGAAGCCGAAGCTGAGCACCTCCTCCGGGCGGGGCTGCGCGGTGTCGGCCGCGGCGACGACGGCCGCCGAGGCCAGACCGATGCCGACCATCAGCAGGATCATCACGCCGAGCGTCCACATCGTGGAGCGCACCGAGCGGATCTTCGTCCACTCCGAGGCGAGCGCGTCGCCGAGGTGCGCGCGGCGCACGGGGATCGGCGAGGCGTACGAGCCGGCCGCCTGCCAGCCGGGCGTCGCCGGAGGCTGCTGCGGGGCGGCGTAGGGCGGGGGCGGCGTGCTCATCGGGCGTCCTTGTCCATGGTCGGGGCGGCGGCGGGCGGCTGAGGCGCGGGAGAGGCCGCGTACGGGTTCTCGGCCGGAACCTGCTGGGGCTGCGCCTGGGGCGGCGGCGGGGCGTACCAGCCCGGCTGGCCCTGCCCGGCCACCGGCAACTGCTGCGGCGCCAGCACGCCCGGCGGCAGCGGCTGCTGCAGGCCCGCCCGCTGGTCCGTGGTCGAGCGGTAGTCGACGGCGCCCTGCGTCATCCGCATGTACGCCTCCTCCAGCGACGCCTGGTGCGGCGACAGCTCCCACAGCCGCACGTCGGCGTCGTGCGCCAGGTCGCTGATCCGCGGCAGCGCCAGTCCGGTCACGCGCAGCGCGCCGTCCTGCTCGGGCAGCACCTGGCCGCCGGCCTCGGTCAGCGCCGCGCTCAGCTTCTCGCGGAGCTGCGGCTCGGTGTCCGGGGTGCGCACGCGCGCGAACCCCGCCGAGTTGTGGGCGATGAAGTCCTTGACGCTCATGTCGGCGAGCAGCTGGCCGCGGCCGATGACGATCAGGTGCTCGGCGGTGAGCGCCATCTCGCTCATGAGGTGCGAGGAGACGAAGACCGTGCGCCCCTCGGCGGCGAGCGACTTCATCAGGTTCCTGACCCAGAGGATGCCCTCGGGGTCCAGGCCGTTGACCGGCTCGTCGAAGAGCAGCACCTGCGGGTCGCCGAGGAGCGCGGCGGCGATGCCGAGCCGCTGGCCCATGCCGAGCGAGAAGCCGTTGGAACGTCTCTTGGCGACGTCCTGGAGGCCCACGACGCCGAGCACCTCGTCGACGCGGCGGGCCGGGATGCCGGCCAGCTGCGCCAGGCACAGCAGGTGGTTGCGGGCGGCCCGGCCGCCGTGCATCGCCTTGGCGTCGAGCAGCGCCCCGACCTGGCGCGGCGCGTTCGGCAGCTGCTTGTACGCGTAGCCGCCGATGGTCACATGACCGGTGGTCGGCCGGTCGAGGCCGAGGATCATGCGCATCGTCGTCGACTTGCCAGAACCGTTCGGTCCGAGGAAGCCGGTGACGGTTCCTGGCCGTACCTGGAAGGAAAGGTTGTACACGGCCGTCTTCGCGCCGTAGCGCTTCGTCAGGCCGACTGCCTCGATCATTCTCCGCACCCATCGGAAGTTTCTGAAAGGTTCAGGACGTCGGGGCACACGCCCCCGTAAGGGTTAGGAGGATATCCGGGCGCTGACGGTTCCGGCCAAGAGTGGGTAAAGGGTTCAGTGGGCCTGGAGCAGCCGTGTGCCCCGTTCCCGTACGTCGGCGGAGGCGGCCGCCCGGCGCACCCAGTCGGCCGGGGTCGGCCCGAGCAGCGCCCGCAGCGCCGCGGAACCGGCCATGAGGGTGCTCAGCAGCTCCGCCTGGTCGCCGCCGCCGGGCCGCGGGGCGCCCGTGCCCGGGTCGTGCAGCACGCCGTGCTCGCTCACGTAGAGCTGGATCCCGGGCAGCGGGGCGTCCGCGAGCGGCGTCCTGCGGTAGTTCGGCAGCTCGGTCGCGTCGACCGCCGCCAGCTGGGCCGCGTCGAGCCAGGAGACGACGAGTGTGCGCTCCTCGCCGGGCGCGACGTACGGGGCCGCCGCCACGTACCCGTTCCGCCCGATGTGGGCGGAGCAGCCGATGCCGACGCCGCGGACGCGCAGCGGGACCATCGGGACGGCCACGGGCGGGCCCAGCCGGCCGAGCTTGTACGCGACCTGCGCCGGGGAGGCGTTGGAGCCGACGGCCAGGACGGGCGTGCGGGCGGAGGTGCCCGGCAGGCCGGTGCCGGCGAGCACGTCGTCGAGGGGACCGCGCCCCGCGACCGTCCAGCGGGCCGGGTCCGGATCCCGTACGTCCAGATCGAGCAGCTCGTCGCCGAGCAGCAGGGACGGGGCGGGGACCGGCCGGCCCGGGTAGCTGAGCGGGGCCAGGGCGGGGACGGTGTCGTAGCCGAGGGACGCGAGGGTGCGGCAGGGGTCGGTGAGCGCCATAGAGCGGCAGGTTAGACCCGGGGAGCGCTACGCATCCCGCTTCTTCAGCAGCACGTACCCGACGAACAGCGCCGCGGCCACCCACACCAGCAGGATCGCCAGGCCGCCCCACGGCCCGTACGGGGCGTCGTCGTTCGGCGGTGTCACCACCTGCATGATCTTCAGGCCCGCCTGGTCGGGGAAGTACTGGGCCACCTTCTTCGTCGCCGACACGTTGCCGAGGATGGGGGAGACCAGGAAGAGGAACGGCATGAGGATGCCGAGCGCGAGCATGGGGGAGCGGAGGATCGACGCGACGCCCATGGAGAACATCGCCATCAGCGTCATGTAGACGGCCGCGCCGAGGACCGCGCGCAGCACGTTCGGCGAGCCCAGGTCCGTGCTGTGGTCCCCGAGCATCGCCTGGCCGAGGAAGAACGCCGCGAAGCTGGTGACCAGCGAGACGCCGAGCGCGAGCAGCGCCGCGACCGCGACCTTGGAGAAGAGGAACGTGCCGCGCTGCGGGACCGCGGCCAGCGATGTGCGGATCATGCCCGTGCTGTACTCGCTCGCCACCACCAGGACGCCGAAGACGACCAGCGCCAGCTGGCCGAGGGTGAGCCCGGAGAAGGCGATGACGGTCGGGTCGAAGGTCAGCTTGTCCTCGGCGGACAGGTTCTTGAACTCGTTCTTCGACAGCGCGCTGATCAGCATGCCGAGCCCGACGGAGACGATGACGGCCAGACTGAGCGTGAGGGCCGTCGAGTTCACCGACTTGATCTTCGTCCACTCGGACCGGAGGACCTGGGCCGCGGCCATCTCAGGCCCCCTTCCCGTCGTTGTTCCGCTGCCGCCAGCCCGCACCCCAGCCCGGCCCGGGCCCGGCCGGTGGGGGCCCGGCCTGCGGGGGTGCGCCGGAGTGCGCGTGGTACTCGACCGACTCGGCCGTCAGCTGCATGAACGCCTCTTCCAGCGATGCCTGCTGGGGACTCAGCTCGTGCAGGACCAGCTGGTGGCTCGCGGCGAGTTCGCCGAGCTGCTCGGGGGAGCCCCCGTCGACCTCCAGGCAGCCGTTGCCGGACTCGACGACGGTGATCCCGGCTTCGTGCAGGACGTCGAGGAGCCGCTCGCGCTGGGGCGAGCGCAGCCGGACGTAGCTGCGGGAGTTCTGCCGGATGAAGTCCGCCATCGAGGTGTCGGCGAGCAGGCGGCCCTGGCCGATGACCACCAGGTGGTCGGCGGTGAGCGCCATCTCGCTCATCAGGTGCGAGGAGACGAAGACCGTACGGCCCGCTCCCGCCAGGGACTTCATCAGGTTGCGGATCCAGTGGATGCCCTCGGGGTCGAGCCCGTTGACCGGCTCGTCGAACATCAGGATCTGCGGGTCGCCGAGGAGCGCGCCCGCGATGCCGAGCCGCTGGCCCATGCCGAGCGAGAAGCCCTTGGCCTTCTTCCTGGCGACCGCCGTCAGGCCGACCGTGTCCAGGACCTCGGCCACCCGGCGCTTGGGGATGCCGTTGGACTGGGCGAGGCACAGGAGGTGGTTGTAGGCGCTGCGGCCGCCGTGCATCGCCTTCGCGTCGAGCAGCGCGCCGATGTACTGGAGGGGGTTCTTCAGCTGGGCGTAGCGCATGCCGTCGATACGGACCGTGCCGGCCGACGGGTTGTCGAGCCCGAGCATCATCCGCATCGTGGTGGACTTGCCCGCGCCGTTCGGTCCCAGGAAGCCGGTGACGATGCCGGGCCGCACCGTGAAGGTGAGGTTGTTGACGGCCGTCTTCTCGCCGTAGCGCTTGGTCAGCCCCTCTAGCTCGATCATGCGGCCACGCTAAAACGGGCAAAAGCCCCCTGCCACTTAGACGTGGCAGGGGGCTCCTGTGCTGCTGAGTGTCCTAGCGGGACTGCTGTGCCGGAACCCCACGGGAGATGGGCTCGTCCTCGGCAGGCGCACCGGCGGCGGCCACCGCCGCACCGGTCAGCGTCGCCAGCATCTCGCGGACGTTCGTCAGCTGGGCGTTGATCGAGTCGCGGCGGTTCGTCAGCGCCGCCAGCTCGCGCTCCGATTCGCTGCGGATCCGGTCCGCCTTGGCGTTGGCGTCCGCCACGATGTCCTCGGCCTGACGCTGGGCCGTCTCCACCGTCTGGCGGGCCCGGCGCTCGGCGTCGGTGCGCAGCTTCTCGGCCTCCAGGCGCAGCTGCTCGGCCCGGTGCTCGATCTCCGCGAGACGCTTCTCGGCCTTGGCCTGACGCGAGGCCAGGTCGCGCTCGGACTGCTCGCGGCGCTTGGCCAGGTTCGTCTCGAAGTCCGCGGCGGCCTGGGCGGCCTTGGCGCGGGTCTCCTCGAAGAGGGCGTCCGCCTCCTCGCGCTTGGACTGCGCGTCCTTCTGCGCCTCGGTGCGCAGCGCGGTCGCCTCGCCCTTGGCCTTCTCGACGATCCGGACGCCCTCGTCCTCGGCCTTGGACTTGCGCTCGGCGGCGAACGACTCCGCGTCGTTGCGCACCTGCTGGGCCGCCGACTCGGCGAGCTCGCGGTGCTGCTCGGCGGCGCGGCGGGCCTCCTCGCGCAGGTCCTTCGCCTCCTCCTCGGCGAGGCGGAGGATCTTCTCGACGCGGGCGCCGAGCCCGGCGTACGACGGCTCCGCGTCGTTCACCTGGGCCTGGGCGTTCTGCGTCTCGAGGTGGAGTTCCTCGATGCGCTTTTCCAGAGCAGTGATACGGGCCAGAGCGCTGTCACGGTCGGAGACGAGCTTCGAAATGCGTTCGTCCACCTGAGCGCGGTCGTACCCACGCCGCACAAGCTCGAAGCCGTAGGGGGAAGTGTCGCTCATGGGGTTCCTGTCGAATGAGACCGGTGAGGTGATAGAGGGAATCCTAGGGGTCAAAGCGGCGTGTCATCGAGCAGATGCCCGTTTGATCTGGAGAATGACACCCCTTTTGAGTGGCGTAGCGGCGGAGTGCTTGCCAGATGAAGGGCCGAAGGTCCTTACCAAGCACGCCAGTTGCCTTCCTGGCTAGCCCTCTGCTCCCTTGCCACTCGAACGTGTGGATCCTGCCGCGGCGCCCGCCTTGACGCCACCGTCCTTGCCCCCGCCGCCGGACGGCGTCTCAAAAGACTCCAACGCCTCCAGGACGTCCTGGACACGGGAGATCTCGGCATTGATGTCCTCGCGGCGCCGGACCAGCACGTCGAGCTCGTGCTGACCCTTTTCGATCATGCTCGCGGACTCGGCCTCGGCATCGGCCTTGATCTTTTCCGCCTCGCGCGTGAGCTCGGCCTTTTTCTGCTCGGCTTCCTTGAGCAGTCCCTCGGCCTTCTTCACCGCGGCGATCCGGACCTTACCGGCCTCCGAATTGGCGTCGTTCAGCAGTTCCTTGGCCTTGGCCTGCGCCTCGGCGAGCTGCTCCTCCGCGGCCTTGACCAGGGCGTCGCAGCGCTCTCCCGCGTTGCGCATGGCCTCCGACGACTCGCGCCGGGCCCGCTCGTGCAGCTCCTCGATCTCGCCCGTGATGCGGTCGCGCAGCTCCTCGGAGCGCTCTCTTATCTGCGTCGCGTCCCGGCGGGCACCGACGAGCAGCTCGTCCGCGTCCGTACGGGCCTTCTCCACCAGCGCGTTGCCCTCGACGGTGCCCTCGGCGACCAGCCGCTCGGCCTCGGTGCGGGCCGCGCCGACCATCGTGTCGGCCTGCGCCTCCGCGTCCGCGGTCGTCTTCTGCGCCGCCTCCTGCGCCTCGCGGGTCAGCTTGTCGGCCTCCGCGGCGGACTCCGTGATGAGCTTGTCGACCTGCTCCGCGGCCTCCGTACGCCGCTTGTTGGCGTCCTTGCGGGCCTCGTCCAGGGTCTGATCGGCCTCGTCCCGCGCGGCCGACGTGATCCGCTCGGCCTCCGCCGCGGCGTCCGCCTTGACCCGCTCGGAGTCGCTGCGGATCCGCTCGGCGTGCTGCTGCGCGGAGCCGACCGTCTCGGCGGCCTCGGCGCGCAGCCGCTCCGCGTCGCCCGTCGCGTCCGAGATCAGCTTCTCGGCCTGGGCCACGGACTCGGTGCGCACCCGCTCCGCCTCGGTGCGGGTCTCGGCCGTCAACTGCTCGGCGGCGGCCGTCGATTCGGCGCGCAGCCGCTCGGCCTCGGTGGTCGCGGTACCGACCAGCTCCTCGGCCGTGGCGGTGGACTCGGCGCGGACGCGCTCCGCCTCCGCGTTCGTCTCCGACGTCAGGCGCTCGGCCTCGGCCGTCGCCTCGCCGATGAGGGTGTCGGCCTGCGCGGCCGCGTCGGACCGGATCCGGTTGGCGTCCTCGCGGGCCTCCGCACGGGTACGGGAAGCGTCCTGGTCGGCGGCCGAACGGAGCTCCGACACCTCCGTACGCACCCGCTGGGCCTGCTCGGACGCGTCCGTGCGCAGCCGCTCCGACTCGGTGATCGCCTCCGAGACGGTGCGCTCCGCAAGGGACTTGGCGGCCTCCGACTCGGCGGCGGCCTCGCTGCGGACCCGGTTCGCGTCCTCGGTGGCGCGCTCGCGCTCCGCGTAGGCGTCGGAGCGGACCCGGTCGGCCTCCTCCTGCGCCTCCTGCTTCGTACGCTCCGCCGCGTGCTCGGCGGCGCTGCGCAGCCCGGCGATCTCCTCCTGGGCCTGCTCCTGGAGCCCGGACACGGAGTCGCGGACCTGCTGCGCGGTCTGCTCGGCGGTGGTGACCATCTCGGTCGCCCGCTGGTCCGCCTCCTCGACGAGCCGCGCGGCCTCCGCCTGCGCCTCGTCGACCCGGGCCCGCGCCACCGCGAGGAGCTCCTCGCTCTGCTCGCTGGCCCGCTCGCGCTCCTGGTCGGCCTCCTGGCGGGCGCTGCCGAGCGTCTCCTCGGCCTCGCGGCGCCGGCGCCCGGCCTCCTCCTGCGCGGCGGCCAGCGTCTCGGCGGCCTCCGTGGAGATGCGCTCCGCCGCGTTCCTCGCCTCGGAGCGGATCCGGTCGGCGGACTCCTGCGCCTCCGTCTTGAGCCGCTCGGCCTCGGTGGCGGCCTCCGACCGCAGCCGCACCGCGACGTTCTCCGCCTCGGAGCGGGTCGTCGAGGCGTCCGCCGCGGCCTCCGTGCGCAGCCGCTCGGCCTCCGTCTCGGCCTGCGCCTGCAGCGTCCGAACCCGCTCGGCGGCCTCGGACCTGAGGCGCTCGCTCTCGTCGGCGGCTTCCTTGCGCAGCCGCTCGGACTCCGCGCGCGCGTCGTTCAGCGTCGTCTCCGACGCGGTCAGGCGCTCCTCGGCCTCGGTGTGCAGCCGGGTCAGCTCACGGGCCGCCTCGTCCTGCCGGGCGCTTATGGCCCGCTCGGTCTCCTCCTTCAGGGCCTGCGCGGCGCGCTCCGCCTCGGCCCCGGTGGCCTCCGCCTGCTCCTCGGCCTCGGCGCGGTACCGCTCGGCCTCGGCGCGCGTGCGCTCCAGCGTCTCCTCGGCCTGCTTGCGCAGCGACGTGGCCCGCTCGATCGCCTCGGTGCGGACGCGCTCGCTCTCCGCCGTCGCCGTGGCGCGCAGCTCGTCGCCGTCGGTGCGCGCCTTGGACAGCAGCTGCTCGGCGGTCTTGGCCGCCTCCTCGATCTGCTGGACGGCCTCGCGGCGGGCCTCGGCCCGGATCCGCTCGCCCTCCTCGACGGCCTCGGCGCGCAGCTGCTCGGCCTCGCCGCGCAGCCGCCGTGCCTCCTCCTGCAGCTCGACCGTCTTGGCCCGGTACTCCTTGGTGTCGTCCTTGGCCGCGCCCTTGAGCTCCTCGGCCAGGTCGTGCGCCTCACCGCGCAGCCGGTCCGCCTCGGCCTCGGCCTCGGTGCGGATCCGCTCGGCCTCCTCGGTGGCGGCCCTGGTCGTCGACTTCGCTTCCTCGGACGCCTTGTTGAGCACGTCCTCGGCGGTCCGGGCGGCCTTCGCGAGCTCGCCCGCGGTCTCCTCCGCGGTGACCGTGCGGGCCTTCTCCTTGGCCTCCGCGATCAGCTTCTCGGCCTCGGCCTTGGCGTCGGCGACGACCTGCTCGGCGTCCGTCTTGGTGGACTCGGCCTCCTTGGTGGCCTCCGCGACGAGGCGGGCCACCTGCTCCTTGGCCGTGCGCGTGCGCTGCTCGTTGGCCGACTCGGCGCTCGCGAGCTGCTTGGCCGCGGCCTCCTTGGCCTCGGTCAGGACCTTGTCGGCCTCGGCGCGGGCCTCGCGCAGCGCCGTCTCCGCCTCGGACATCCGCTGCTCGGCGGCGCGGCTCAGCTCGGCGGACTGGCGGCGGGCCTGGTCGGACTCGGCGGTGGTCGAGGAGCGCAGCTGCTCGGCGTGGTCGGTGGCCTCCTGCGCCTGCGTCGACGCGGCATTGAGCAGGCGCTCGGCGTCCTGCCGGGCGCGCGCCAGGATCGCCTGCGCCTGGGCGCTCGCGTTCTCCGCCTCGCTGGTCAGCCGCTGGCGGGCCTCCGAGGCGACCCGCTCGGCCTCCGCGCGGGCCGCGGCGAGCGACTGGTCGGCCTCGGAACGGGACTCGTCGAGCAGCCGTCGGGCCTGCTGCTCGGTGCGGGCCCGCAGCTGCTCGGCCCACTGCACGTTCTCGTTGACGTGGTTCTCGACCGTGCGCCGGCGCTCGGCCAGCTCCTGGTCGAGCTGCTGGCGCCGGTTGACCGCCTCGGTGTGCAGTTCCGCCTGGAGCCGGGACTGCTGTTCGGCGTGCTCCTGGAGGATGCGCTGGGTCTGCGCCCGGGCCTCGCGCAGCTCGCGCTCGGCATCGGCGCGCAGCTGGTCGGCCTGGATCTGGGCATTACGGAGCAGCTGCTCGGCCTGGTAGCCGATGTCCGCCCCGTCGTAGGAAGGCCGGGTCGCGAGGCTGCGCCGCGCCTCGTGCAGCTTGGCGCGCAGCACCTCCACCTGGTAGCCGAGGTCCTCGGCGTGCTGGACGGCCTTCTCCCGCTCGGTCTTCAGCCGGTCCATCTCGGCCTCGAACCGCGAGAGATGGTCGGTCTCAGCCGGCTTCCGGCCGTCCTGGCTCTCGTAGCCCCGCACTGCGCGGTCCCATCCGTCCCCTGGTCGCAAGTACTTCCTTACGAGCTCCGTCCATCCGCCGAACGGGGCCCCCGGGGAATGGTGTCAGATCGAAAACGTCGGCGCCTCGGGCTTGCGGTCTACTGCCCGCCTGGCTGCCCGACTGCTCCGACCCTTTGTCCCCCGATACCCGGACCCCGGCCCACGGCTGCCCCGTCACGTCCGCTTGCACGCGACAGCCGCCCCCCAACCCTACCGGCCCGAGTATGTGGAGGTCAGTGCTCCGCCGACTCCTGTGGGGCGGCAGTGACGAGTTCGGTCAGGACACCGTGGCAGTCCTTGGGGTGCAGGAACGTGATGCGCGACCCCATGGAGCCCCGTCGCGGCTCGTCGTACAGGACGCGTACGCCCTTCTCCCTGATGTCGGCGGCGTCCGCGTCGACGTCCGCCGTACCGAAGGCGATGTGGTGCACGCCCTCGCCGTTCTTGGCCAGCCACTTGCCGACCGCGGAGTCCTCGCGGGTGGGTTCGAGCAGCTGGAGGTAGGAGGCGCCCCCGTCGCTCGTCTCATTGATCTTGAGCATGGCCTCGCGCACGCCCTGCTCCTCGTTGACCTCGGTGTGGAACACCTCGAAGCCGTACGTGGCCTTGTAGAACTCGACGGTCGCGTCGAGGTCGTGGCAGGCGATCCCGATGTGGTCGATTCGCGTCAGCATGCTGACAGTGCAGCGCGGTCCGGGGTGGTTACGCAACGTGCGCGCGATCACACTTGCCGGGCGATGACGCGCGGCGTACCGCTCAGTACATTCGAGTAAACCCTCGTTCACTCCTCATCTCCAAGGGGCCGTGCCTCATGTCTGGAACGACCGGTACCACCTCAGTGATCGTCGCGGGCGCGCGGACGCCCATGGGCCGACTGCTCGGCTCGCTGAAGTCCTTCTCCGGGGCCGACCTCGGAGGTTTCGCGATCAAGGCCGCCCTCGACCGTGCGGGAATCGGTGGCGACCAGGTGCAGTACGTGATCATGGGCCAGGTGCTGCAGGCCGGGGCAGGGCAGATCCCGGCACGGCAGGCCGCGGTCAAGGCGGGCATTCCGATGAACGTCCCGGCGCTCACGATCAACAAGGTCTGCCTGTCGGGCCTCGACGCCATCGCGCTGGCCGACCAGCTGATCCGCGCCGGCGAGTTCGACATCGTGGTCGCCGGCGGCCAGGAGTCCATGACCAACGCCCCGCACCTGCTGCCGAAGTCCCGCGAGGGCTACAAGTACGGCGCGGTCGAGATGCTCGACGCGATGGCGTACGACGGCCTGACCGACTCCTTCGAGAACATCCCCATGGGTGCCTCCACGGAGAAGCACAACACCCGCCTCGGCATCGCCCGCCCCGAGCAGGACGAGGTCGCCGCGCTCTCCCACCAGCGGGCCGCCGCCGCGCAGAAGAACGGCCTGTTCGAGGCCGAGATCACGCCCGTCGAGATCCCGCAGCGCAAGGGCGACCCGGTCCTGTTCAGCAAGGACGAGGGCATCCGCGCCGAGACGACCGCCGAGTCGCTGGGCAAGCTGCGCCCCGCGTTCGCCAAGGACGGCACGATCACCGCCGGCACCTCGTCGCAGATCTCGGACGGCGCCGCCGCCGTCGTCGTGATGAGCAAGGCCAAGGCGCAGGAGCTCGGCCTGGAGTGGATCGCCGAGATCGGCGCGCACGGCAACGTGGCGGGCCCGGACAACTCCCTGCAGTCGCAGCCCTCGAACGCGATCCAGCACGCCCTGAGGAAGGAGGGCCTGGAGGTCGGCGACCTCGACCTGATCGAGATCAACGAGGCGTTCGCGGCCGTCGCGGTGCAGTCAATGAAGGACCTCGGGGTGTCCTCGGAAAAGGTGAACGTCAACGGCGGTGCCATTGCCCTGGGTCACCCGATCGGAATGTCCGGCGCGCGCATCGTGCTGCACCTCGCCCTGGAGCTGAAGCGGCGCGGCGGCGGCGTCGGCGCGGCCGCCCTGTGCGGCGGCGGCGGTCAGGGTGACGCGCTCGTCGTGCGGGTACCCAAGGCGTAACCGGTCGTTGTCCGTACGGCCCTTCGTACGGCCTTCCGTACGGAACTGAGTGAACGGAGCTGTGATGCAGGACGTCCCCACGCTGGTCGCCCAGGCGAGAGAGGGCAGGCCGCGCGCCGTGGCCCGGCTGATCTCGCTGGTGGAGGGGGCGTCCCCGCAGCTGCGTGACGTGATGGCCGCGTTGGCGCCCCTCACGGGCAACGCGTACGTGGTCGGGCTCACCGGCTCGCCCGGCGTCGGCAAGTCCACGTCGACGTCGGCGCTGGTGAGCGCGTACCGCCGGGCCAGCAAGCGGGTCGGGGTGCTGGCCGTCGACCCGTCGTCCCCCTTCAGCGGCGGCGCGCTGCTCGGCGACCGGGTGCGGATGTCGGACCACGCGTCCGACCCGGGCGTCTACATCCGCTCGATGGCCACCCGCGGCCACCTCGGCGGCCTCGCCTGGGCCGCACCCCAGGCGATCCGGGTGCTGGACGCCGCCGGCTGCGACGTCGTGCTCGTGGAGACCGTCGGCGTCGGGCAGTCCGAGGTCGAGATCGCCTCGCAGGCCGACACGAGCGTCGTGCTGCTCGCCCCCGGCATGGGCGACGGGATCCAGGCGGCCAAGGCCGGAATCCTGGAGATCGGCGACGTGTACGTGGTCAACAAGGCCGACCGGGACGGCGCCGACGCCACCGCGCGCGAGCTGAACCACATGCTGGGCCTCGGTGAGTCACGCGCGCCCGGCGACTGGCGGCCGCCGATCGTGAAGACCGTCGCGGCGCGCGGCGAGGGCGTCGGCGAGGTCGTCGAGGCGCTGGAGAAGCACCGCGCGTGGATGGAGGAGCACGGGGTGCTGGCCGAGCGCCGGGCGGCCCGCGCGGCACGGGAGGTCGAGACGATCGCGGTGACCGCGCTGCGGGAGCGGATCGGCGACCTCTCCGGGGACCGGCGGCTCGGCGCGCTGGCCGAGCGGATCGTGGCCGGGGAGCTCGATCCCTACCGGGCGGCGGACGAGCTGGTGGAGGGCCTCACGGGCTCCTGAGAAAGACCTGTTCCCGCGCGCCGCCCCCTGTTACGGTGCCGGCATGTCATTCCTCCGTGCGTAGAGCTCCGGTGCGTCCACGCCCCGTCGAGCTCTCCCGCATGCCCGGAGGACAACCGTCATGTACGCCGCTGTGTTGCGGTACCCGTACGCCCTGCGCACTTTCGGCGCCGCCCTGCTCGGGCGGCTGTCGTACGGGACCGTCGCTCTCTCCCTGATGCTCGCGGTCAACGCCGCCACCGGCTCGTACGCCGTCGCCGGTGCGGTGATGGCGCTGTACGGCGCCGCCAGCGTCCTGCTGTCGCCGCTGCGGGCCCTGTTCATCGACCGGTACGGCCCGCGCCGCGCGCTGCCCCCGATGGCCCTCGGGTACGCCGCGCTGCTCGCGGTCTTCGCCGCCCTCACCTGGCGGCCGGGAACGCCCGGCGCGCTGCTGGTGGCGCTGGCCCTGCCCATCGGCTGCCTCACTCCGCCGCTCGGGCCCACCATGCGCGCGGTCTGGGCCGGGCTCCTGCCCGACCGGAAGCTGCTGCAGCGCGCCTACAGCCTGGACGGCGTCGCCGAGGAACTGCTCCTCGTGGGCGGGCCCCTGCTGGTGGGCGTCCTCGTCCTGTTCGCACCGGCCGCCCTCGGGATCGCCCTGAGCGCCGCCCTGGTGGCGGTGGGCACGCTGGTGTTCGTGGCCTCGCCCCCGGTGGCGGCGGTGGTCCCGGAGCCGCGGACCCGGCGCCCGCGCGCGGCCCGCGGGAAGCTCGCCCGGGGGCTGCGCCGGCCCGTGATCGTGACGCTCGGGGTCGGGCTCGCGCTCGGCGCGGCCGATCTGCTCGTGCTGGCGTTCGCCGAGGACCGGGGGCGGGACGGGGCGGCCGCGTGGATCCTGGCCGCCCTGTCCGCGGGCAGCGCCGCCGGCGGTCTGCTCAACGGCGCACTGGACCTGCCCTGGGCCGCCCGCTCCCGGCTGCCGTTCCTGGCGCTCGGCCTGGCACTGGCGCTGGGCGGCGCGGCCCTCGCCCCCTCACTGCCCGCCCTCGCGGTGGCGGCGGCGTGCGTGGGCCTCTTCGTCGCACCGGCCCTGACCACCGCCTACCTGACCGCGGACGAGGCGGTCGATCCCGGGTTCCGCACGCAGGCCGGGGCGTGGGTCAACACCTCGCTGAACGCGGGGAGTTCGGCCGGCACGGCCGGGGTGGGGCTCCTGGTGGGCCAGTTCCCGCTGCCCGTGTGCTTCGCGGCGGCGGCGACGGCTCCGCTGGTGGCTGCGGCCGTGTCGGTGGGGTGGCGGCGGACTCCGGCCCTGGAGCCCGCCGCGTGAACCGCGCCCCGGTTCGGGCCGGCCGCTGCGGACGGTCAGTCGTCGTCCGCGTCGGAGGACGACGCCCGGTCCACCGTCACCGCACCGGACCCGAGGTCCACGTGCCAGTCCCGCTGCGTCCCGTCCGCCGAGGTCGTCTCGACCTCCCAGACCCGGACCGATCCGTCGTCGTCCGCGTCCACCGAGGTCACCGTGCCCTTGGCGGCCGCGGCGCGGGCCGCGTCCTCGGCGGACGTCGACGCGTTCTTCAGCGCGCCCGCGACGCGCGCCGGGTCGTCGTCCTCGTCCTTCTCGTCCTTCTCGACGTGCGAGCCGAGCACCTTGCCCGTGCCCGGGTCGACCTCGATGTGGTGCCAGGTGCTGCCCGAGCCGATGACGTCGACGTCCCAGACCAGGCGGCCGTCGTCGGAGTCGAGGTCGGCGCCCACCGCGACGCCCGGGGTCCGCTTCAGGGCGGCGGCGATCGCGTCCTCGGCCTTGACCTGGGCGCCCTTCGCCTCGTTCACGTTCTCCTGCGCGTCGCTCACGCCGTCATCGACGACCCGCACGCTGGAGCGGTTCGCGGTGGACTTCGCGGAGCCGTCGTCGCCGGAGACGGCGACCGCGGTGGCGGCGCCCGCGCCGATCAGCGCGACGGCGGCGACGGCGGAGATGACGGTGGTACGGCGCTTCATGAGGATCTCCCGTTCGGTACGGCATCGTGTGGTCCGACGGGAACCAAGCTGACTGAGTGATCCTGAAGCCCCGCTGAAGAAGCCTGAAGGAGTCTTCAGGTTCGGCCTGCCACCCTTGCCCGTATGCGCCTACTGATCGTCGAGGACGAAAAGCGGCTCGCCCTGTCGCTGGCCAAGGGGCTCACCGCCGAGGGCTACGCCGTCGACGTGGTCCACGACGGGCTCGAGGGACTGCACCGCGCGAGCGAGGGTGCCTACGACCTGATCGTCCTCGACATCATGCTCCCCGGCATGAACGGCTACCGGGTCTGCGCCGCCCTGCGCGCCGCCGGCCACGACGTGCCGATCCTGATGCTCACCGCGAAGGACGGCGAGTACGACGAGGCGGAGGGCCTCGACACCGGCGCCGACGACTACCTGACGAAACCCTTCTCGTACGTCGTCCTCGTCGCCCGGGTGAAGGCGCTGCTGCGGCGCCGGGGGAGCGCGGGCAGCGCCTCGCCCGTGCACACCGTCGGGCCGTACGCGGTGGACACCGCCGCCCGCCGGGTCACCCACGCCGAGAACGGTGAGGTCGCCCTGACCGCGAAGGAGTTCTCCGTCCTGGAGCAGCTCGTGCAGCGGGCCGGTGAGGTGGTGTCCAAGAGCGACATCCTCGAGCATGTGTGGGACTTCGCGTACGAGGGCGATCCGAACATCGTCGAGGTGTACGTCAGCGCCCTGCGCCGCAAGCTCGGCGCCTCCCTCATCCGCACCGTGCGCGGCGCCGGGTACCGGCTGGAGATCCCCCGGTGAGGCGGGTCTTCGGCTCGGTCAGGGCGCGCGCGGCGCTCGCCGCCACGCTCGTGGTCGCCCTCGCCCTCGTCGCGGCCGGCGCCGCCGTGCTGCTCGCCCTGCGCACCAACCTCACCGAGCAGGCGGGCAGCGCCGCCGACTCGGGGGCGCGCCGCGTCGCCACGTCCCTGGCCACCGGGACCGGGCCCGGCGAACTGGACCTGGACGACGAGGACCAGCCCGTCCAGGTCGTCGACGAGGACGGCAGACTGCTGGCCGCGTCCGAGGACCTGGAGCGGATCGAGGGGACCGGCACGAGCGCGGTGCGGCCCGTGCCGGCCCGGACCGACGACGACGGGGACGACTCCGGCGACGATGACGACCGCGGCCGCGGCAAGGTCTCCGACCGGACCGCGTACCACGAGGGCAGCGCGACCGTCGACGGCGACAGCGCCGACTACCGGTTCGCCGAGGTGGAGGTCGAGGACACCGCGTACGGCGAGCTGACCGTGTTCGCGGGCGCCCCGCTGTCGGCCGAACAGGGCGCCGTGTCCACGGCGTTGACCGCCATGCTGATCGGCTTCCCGGTGCTGCTCGTGGTCGTCGGCGGCGTCACCTGGCTGGTGACGCGGCGCGCGCTGCGGCCCGTCGAGGGCATCCGCGCCGAGATGGCCGCCGTCACCGCGTCACAGGACCTGGCGCGCCGGGTGCCCGAGCCGGACACCCATGACGAGGTGGCGCGGCTGGCGAGGACGACGAACGAGACGCTCGCGGCCCTGGAGCACTCGGTCGAGCGGCAGCGCCGGTTCGTCGCGGACGCCTCGCACGAGCTGCGCAGCCCGATCGCGAGCCTGCGCACCCAGCTCGAAGTCGGCGCCGCGCACCCGGAGCTGCTCGATGTGGAGGGCGCCGTCGAGGACACCGTACGGCTGCAGGAGCTGGCCGCCGATCTGCTGCTGCTGGCCCGGCTCGACGCGGGCGAGAAGCCCGGCGGCGCGGGTGTCGACCTGGCCGCGCTGGTCCGCGAGGAGCTCTCCCAGCGGACCGGGGACCGTCTCCCGGTCACCGTGGACATCCGGGGCAGTGCCCAGGTCACCGGCTCCCGGGGCCAGTTGGCGCGGGTGCTCGGCAATCTGGTGGACAACGCGCAGCGGCACGCCCGCACCGGCGTCCGGGTCACGCTGACCGTCGGGGGCGCCGCCGGGGACCGGGTGAATCTTGCCGTCGCCGATGACGGGGACGGCGTGCCCGAGAGCGAGCGGGAGCGGATCTTCGAGCGGTTCGTGCGGCTCGACGACGCACGCTCCCGGGACGGCGGCGGGGCGGGTCTGGGCCTTGCCATCGCCCGGGACGTGGCCGTGCGGCACGGCGGCACGCTGACGGTGCGCAGCGCGCCGGAGGGCGGGGCCCTGTTCGAACTCGGGCTGCCCGTCGGCTAGTCGGGAAAAATCGCCGTGCTGCGACGGGGCCCGGAGAAGGTCGGCGGTCCTCCGTGGCCCCGGGGATTCGCAACTGTCACGGTTTGCCGCGCTGCGAACGCAAGTGCTCGGCGATGGGGCTGAGTGCCTTGTGGAGGTTGCTCAGGCCCTCCGGCGGGACGAGGTCCACGAAGTGCTGCCGCACGGACGCCACATGGTGCGGGGCGACCTTCTGCATGGTCTCCATGCCGAAGTCCGTGAGCACGGTGTAGAGGCCGCGCCGGTCCGACTCGCAGTTCTCGCGGCGCACCAGGCCCGCGTTCTCCATGCGGGTGATCTGGTGCGAGAGCCGGCTCTTGGACTGCAGGGTCGCCGCAGCCAGGTCGCTCATCCGCATCCGTTGGTCCTCGGCCTCGGAGAGGTTCACCAGGATCTCGTAGTCGTTCATCGTCAGGCCGAAGGGCTGGAGATCCTTCTCCAGCTGGTAGTTCAGCAGCCTGTTGACCTCCAGGTGGGTGCGCCAGGCGCACTGTTCCTCGTCGGTCAGCCACTGCGTGGCCGTTTCGGTCTCCATGAAATCGATTCTACCTAAGAAGTTGAAAGGCGAACGAACGTGGGGATTGTGACGCCTCCCACCCCGGTGCGCCCGCGGGCCGCACGGAAAGGGGTCACGCGTTCGACGTCACACTCCGCAGACTACCGCTCACAGCCCGAAGCGACGCTGGAGGTCTCCGAGCTGTCCGGGAAGACGCGGTGCCGCCGGCTGGCCCGTGGCGCCGGCCGGGCCGGCGCCCGGGACGCCCGCCTGGTGAGGCACGTCACCCGCCACCCGCTCCGGCATCAGCGCCTCACTGGACTGCAGCAGGACCGTCCCCGCGCCCACGAACTCGAACTGGTGCTCCTCGCCGGAGACCCCGCCGACGCCCGTCATCGCACGTAGACCGCCGATCACGCCGGTCAGATAGCCGTGGTCGTAGTGGTGGCACGGCGACGGACAGTCGGCCCAGCCGACGAGGGCCTGCGGATCCACCCGGATCGGCGGCTCCATGAACACCACCGGACCATTTGATGCCGCAACGAATTTGCCGGTGCCAATGAGTGTCAGAAAGCCCGGCACGATGGACTGCTTCAGCGCGAGAGTTGGCTGAAAAGCGAGCAGATTGCCCGCGCGGATGGTCAGGTTGCCGTCATCGAGGTCGTACGAGTTCACATCGAAGGCCCGGTCCGCGAGCAGCATCTTGCCGCTGCCCTCCGCCACCACCCAGTCGCTCGCGTGCAACGGCGAGTGGAACGACGTACGGATCAGCCGGTCGAGCCGGCCGTGCCCGATGCCGTTGAACTCCATGCGCCCGTAGTAGGCGATCATCTTGCCCTTCTGCAGGAACCACTGGCTGTTCTTGAGTTCCACGCAGAAGGTGTACGCGTTGACGTTGTCGTCGACGGGCAACGTCATGGGGTCGAAGACCACAGGGCCGGTCACAGCTTCTCCTCCGAGGCCTGGACGTACACCGCGCCGTTCCCGCTGAGCTCCAGCTGGAACGCCTCGCCGCTGCCGCGGCCCACCATGTCCCGCCAGCCGAGCGCCGTGGACAGCTTGTTGCGCACGTCGCCGTGGTGGGCGACGTACGCCTGCGGGTCGACATGTACGGCCCGCCCGGGGGTGATCGGCACCTCGATGACGCCGCCGTGCGCCATCACGGCCACGGCCCCCTGACCCTTGAGCGTCGTCGTGAAGAGCCCCTGCCCGGTGACCTGCCCGCGCACCATGCCCATGACGCCGCCCTGCGCGCCCATGAACATCGTGCCCTGCTGCAGCGACCCGTCGAAGGCGAGCAGCCGGTCCGCCTCCACGTACAAGGTGTCGCCCGACAGGCTGATCACCTGCACATGGTGGCCGCCGTGCCCGAACAGCACGGTCCCGCTGCCCTCGACGGTCATCAGCGGCGTCGCCTCGTTCGCGACCCGCCGCCCGAGCATGGACATCAACCCCCCTTGCCCGCCCTGGAGGTTGGGCGTGAAGGAGACGTCCCCCTTGTACGCGAGCATCGCGCCGCGCTGGCTGTAGAGGCGCTGCCCGGGCAGGACGGTCGCCTCGACCATCTTCGAGTTGATCTCACGGAAAGGCATCAGACGTCCCCCGCGATCGTGTTGCGCTCGCTGGGCTGGACGTAGACGAGCCCGTCGCCCTCGAACCGGATCTGGAACGCCTCGCCGCCGCCTTCCCCCAGGAACGTACGGAAGGTGACGCCCGACTGGAACGACTGGTGCAGATTCCCCTGGTGCGCGATGTACGCGCCCGGGTCGACGGTCAGCGGGTGGTCGCGGCCGACCCGGAGCACCACGGCCGGACCGTCGCTCATGATCGCCGCCTGGCCGTGCCCCTCGACGGTCGTGGTGAACAGGCCGTTGCCCTGGGAGGCGCCGCGCATCCCCGTGAAGGAGGTCCCGGTCCGCAGGCCCGCGTCCGTGCACAGCAGATTGCTCGACTCGACGTACAGCCTGTCCCCGCGCAGATCCACCAGGTTGATCTCACTGGCCCGGTCGGCGAACCAGCAGGTCCCCTGGCCCTTCACCTCCATCACCACCATCTGCTCGCCGGTGATGCGCCGGGTCACCATGCCCCGTATCCCCTCGCCACCCCCGCTCAGCTTCTTGAACGTCATCCGGCCGTCGTAGGCGACCATCGATCCGTTCTTCGCCTTGACGCTGTCGCCCGTCATGTCGACGGCCAGCATCTTGCTGCCCTGGAGTCGGAACGTTGCCACGAGGTCGAAGGTAGCTGGCGCGGGGAGCCCGCCGACAGGCCCCGACGGGCGCGATGCCACAATGGGAAACGCTTGTGCGTACATTCACAAGATCAATGACCGCTTGCCCGTAGCCCGCCGCTTCTGCCGAAGGTGCCCCGTGGACATCAAGACCGCCTCCGCCCTCCGACGCCTCCGCCTGGTCTCCGCGCCCGAGGCCGTCTCGTTCATCCTGCTGCTCGTCTGCTCGGTCCTGAAGCGCACGACCGAGTTCAACGCGGTGCCGGTGATGGGCATGGTGCACGGCGTCCTGTTCGTGCTCTACGTCCTCTTCTGGCTGGACGCGTGGAACCGCGCCAAGTGGGGCTTCGGCCGGGCCGCGCTCTACTTCGTCCTGTCCGTCCTGCCGACCGGCGGCTTCTTCGCCGAGCGCAAGCTCAAGCGGGAGGCCGAGACCGCGGTCGACGCGGCCATCGCCGCCCGCGCCCGCCAGGAAGGGATCGTGAACGCATGATCGTCGCCTTCTCCGTGACCCCGCTCGGGGTCGGCGAGGACGTGGGGGAGTACGTCGCCGACGCGGTCCGCGTGGTCCGCGAGTCCGGCCTCCCGAACAGCACCGACGCCATGTTCACCTCCGTCGAGGGCGAGTGGGACGAGGTCATGGACGTCGTCCGGCGCGCCGTCGCCGCGGTCGAGGAGCGGGCGCCGCGGGTCTCCCTGGTCCTGAAGGCCGACATCCGGCCCGGCGTCACCGACGGCCTGACGTCGAAGGTCGCCACCGTGGAGCGGCATCTGGCCGACGGCTGAGCCGTCCGCGTTCTTTACCTCACTCGTACGCGCCCTCTGGTTCGACACGCCGAGAAATCTCACCTTTTGTGAGGGTATCGGCACGCTCGATCACCAGAACCTGGAGGGCGCTGTGCGGCCTGAGGGCTATGACTACGACACCTACAGCAGAATCGCGGGGCCGCTCACCGAGCCGCCGCGCGACCGCGGCTACAAGGTGCAGTACATATCGCTGCTCTCGCGTGAGCCCCACCGAATACGCGCCGTCCTGCTGATGACCCTGGCGCCGGTGCTCACCGGGGTGCTGCTCGTCTATCTCGTGTGGCCCACCCACTGGGTGGAACGCGAGGGCGGCGAGAGCTGGCTCGTCTCGCTCGACATCGCGATGCTCGTCGCGATCGGGCTCATCGAGCTGTTCATGCTCATCAACGTCATCTCGATCGCCCACGCGACGATGGTGGCCAGGGACCCCGTGCCCGTCGTCCCCGAACGGGGCACCCGGGTCGCGTTCCTGACGACGTACGTCCCCGGCAAGGAACCCCTCTCGATGGTGCGGGCCACCCTCGAAGGGGCCGTGCGCCTCACCCACGACGGGCCGCTCGACGTCTGGCTGCTGGACGAGGGCAACGACGAGACCGCCAAGGCGCTCTGCGCCGAACTCGGCGTCCGCCACTTCACCCGCTTCGGCGTCCCGGAGTGGAACCAGAAGAAGGGCGCCCACAAGACCCGCACCAAGCACGGCAACTACAACGCCTGGCTCGCGATGCACGGCGAGGACTACGACTTCTTCGCCTCCGTCGACACCGACCACGTGCCGCTCCCCGAGTTCCTGGAGCGGATGCTCGGCTACTTCCGCGACCCGGACGTCGCCTTCGTCGTCGGACCGCAGGTCTACGGCAACTACACCTCCCCGGTCACCAAGGCCGCCGAGTCCCAGCAGTTCCTCTTCCACGCGCTGATCCAGCGCGCCGGGAACCGCTACCGGGCGCCCATGTTCGTCGGCACCAACAACGTCGTACGGATCAGCGCCCTGAAGCAGATCGGCGGACTCGTCGACTCGATCACCGAGGACATGGCGACCGGCTTCGAGATCCACCGCCACAAGAACCCGCGCACCGGCCACAACTGGCGCTCCGTCTACACGCCCGACGTGCTCGCGGTCGGCGAGGGGCCCGCCTCCTGGACGGACTTCTTCACCCAGCAGATGCGCTGGTCGCGCGGCACGTACGAGACGCTGTTCAAGCAGTACTGGAAGGCACCGTTCTCGATGCCGCCGGGCCGTCTCTTCTCGTACACGATGATGCTCGTCTACTACCCGATGACGGCCGTCAACTGGCTGCTCGGCGTGCTGAGCTGCGTGCTGTTCCTGTGGTTCGGCGCCTCCGGCACCGAGGTCTCCGCGTCCGTGTGGCTCATGCTCTACAGCGACGCGGCCGCGCTCCAGATCGGCCTCTACCTGTGGAACCGGCGGCACAACGTCTCGCCGCACGAACCGGAGGGCTCGGGCGGTCTGGCCGGTATGGCCATGTCGGCGATCTCCGCGCCCATCTATCTGAAGTCGCTCGGCGCGGCCCTGCTGCGCCGCCCCAGCCGCTTCGTCGTCACCCCCAAGGGCGGCGACGCCAGCCCCGACCGGGTGCTGACGTTCCGTATCCATCTCTTCTGGGCGGCCGTGCTCGCCACGTCCCTCGCGGCGTCCGTCGTCCTCGTCCACACCCATGTGGCCATGCGCACCTGGGCGGCTCTCGCGCTGTGCATCGCGCTCGCGCCGGTCGCGGTGTGGGCCGTCTCGCAGCGCCGGGCCGCCCCCAGGACCGAACCGGAGCCGGCCCCCATCACCGTCACGCGGCGGGTCACCAGCACGACGAGTACAGGAGGGAACTGAGTCATGGCCTACCGGCCTTCCAAGCGCATGAAGAAGACGGTCCTGGGAGCGGGCGGTATCACCCTCCTCGTCGGCCTGAACGCCCCGGCCGCCTGGACCTTCGCCTCCGAGCAGTACTACGACTGGAAGATCGCCCAGCCCGGCTACCAGGCGAAGTACGGCTCGTGGTCGTCGGTCGACATCCCCGAGGAGTTCCGCACCAACGCCATCCACGCGACGCTCCTGCACACCGGCAAGGTGCTGATCGTCGCCGGGTCAGGCAACGAGCAGAAGAAGTTCGACGCGGGCTCCTTCGACACCGTCCTGTGGGACCCGAAGGCGAACACCTTCAAGAAGATCGCCACCCCCGAGGACTTCTTCTGCTCCGGGCACGCCCAGCTCCCCGACGGGCGGCTCCTGGTGGCGGGCGGCACCGCCCGCTACGAGCTGCTCGACGGCGAGGTCAAGCGGGCCGGCGGCGGCATGCGGGTCAAGAACGAGAGCCCGGACAAGGAGGTCGTGCTGAAGAAGGGCACCAGGTTCCGCTCGCCGTCGGGCGTCACGTACGTCTCGCAGTTCGACGTCACCGTGCCCAAGGCGAAGCGGTCCTTCGACATCACGTACAACCGGGTCGGCGTCATGCAGCCCTGGAAGACGAAGATCAAGGCGAGCGAGGCCCGCGTCTTCGTCCAGGCCACCCAGGACGGCAAGCAGTTCGAGACGAAGAAGCAGGCGCAGTACGAGGTCGAGGGCCTCAGGGGCGACGAGGCCGACAACGTCTACGGGCTCTCCGAGAAGATCACCATGGACAAGGAGGACTTCCAGGGGATCAGGGCGGCCTACGAGTTCGACCCCGTCGCCGAGAAGTACGTACCGGTCGACCCGATGGAGAAGGCCCGCTGGTACCCGACCCTGGTCGGTCTGGAGGACGGCAAGGTCCTCGCGGTGTCCGGGCTCGACGACGTCGGTGTCATCGACCCCGGCGACAACGAGATCTACGACCCGAAGACGAAGAAGTGGACGATGGGGCCCAAGCGGTACTTCCCCACCTACCCCGCTCTCTTCCTCACCAAGGGCGGCAAGCTCTTCTACCCGGCCTCCAACGCCGGGTACGGGCCGGCCGACAAGGGCCGGGTGCCGGGCCTGTGGGACCTGAAGACGAACAAGTTCGAGAAGGTGCCGGGCCTGACGGACACGGACCAGACGGAGACGTCGGCGTCACTGATGCTGCCCCCGGCGCAGGACCAGAAGTTCATGATCCTGGGCGGCGGCGGGGTCGGCGAGTCCAAGAAGGCGACCTCGCGCACGGCGGTGGTGGACTTGAAGGAGGACAACCCGTCCTTCAAGACCGGGCCCCAACTCCCGCAGGGCACGCGGTACTTGAACAGCGTCATCATGCCGGACGACTCCGTGTTCACCACGAACGGCTCCTCCGACTACCGCGGGCGCAGCGCCAGCAACATCCTCAAGGCGCAGTTCTACAGCCCCAAGGACAACGCGTTCCATGACGCCGCGTCCCCGACGGTCGGCCGCAACTACCACTCGGAGGCGCTGCTGCTGCCGGACGGGCGTGTGGCCACCTTCGGCTCGGACCCGCTGTACGACAACGAGCAGAACACCAAGCTCGGCCACTTCGAGCAGCGCATGGAGATCTACACCCCGCCCGCGCTGCACCGCGGCGGCGACAAGCGCCCCTCGCTCGGCGCGGGTCCCGAGACCCTGCCGTCGGACGGCAGGGCCACGTACCGCACGGACCAGGCCGACCGGATCGTCAAGGCGCGGCTGATGCGCCCGTCCTCCGTCACCCACACGACGGACGTGGAGCAGCGCTCGATCGACGTGGGCGTGACGAAGGGCGACGGCTCGGTGACGGTCGACGTCCCCAAGGACCCGACGCTGGTCCCGCCGGGCTGGTACATGCTGTTCGTCTCGGACGCGGACGGTGTGACGTCCGAGGCGAAGTGGGTGAAGGTCGGCGGCGCCGACGACTGAGGAGCGGGGCCCGGGACGGTGGCGGGCGTCAGGACTGCGCGTTGCGGGCCAGCCCCAGCGCGTAGTCCGCCCACCATGTCCCGGCCGCGGGACCGCCCCGGCACGAGCCGTCCGACTCCCCGGGCCGCTTGACCCACAGATACGCGTCGACCAGCGGGTCGCCGGTGTCCGTGGTCGGGGCGGAGCCCAGCGCGCGGCCGGGCGGATTGCACCAGGCGTCCGCCTGGCCGTCCGCGTAGGGGCCGATGCCGTTGCGGCTGGTGTCGACGACGAAGTGGGTGCCGCCCAGCCGCTGCGAGAGCCCGCGCCCGTAGGCCGTGCTCGCCTTGTCCGTCTGGAAGTTGGAGACGTTGAGCGCGAAGCCGTCCGCCTTGTCGACCCCGGCCCGGCGCAGCGGCTCGACGAGCTTGCCGGCGTCGGGGATCCAGGCCGGGTTGCCCGCGTCGACGTACACCTTGGTGTGCGGCTGCTTCTTCAGCCGGTCGATCGCCCCGGAGATCAGCTGGTAGCGCTCCTCCTGGTACTCGGCCGGGGTGCAGCCGTCGACGATGTGCCCGAGCGCGTCGGGCTCCAGGACGACGAGCGCCTTGGCGTCACCGATGCCCGTCGCGAACGCGTCGATCCACTGGTAGTAGAAGGCCGCGTCGTGCGCCCCGCCCGCCGAGTGCTGTCCGCAGTCGCGGTGCGGAATGTTGTACGCGACCAGGACCAGGGTCTTGTCCGACCGCTCGGCCTGCGCCCCGGCCTGCGCGATCGCGGGCCGGGGGTAGTCGCCCGGTGCCCACATGGCCTGAGGGTGCCGGGCGATGCGCCGGATGACGGCAGCGTCGGAGGCGCGGCCCTGCTTCTCCCACTGGTCGGCCTGGACGGCGGCGGCCGAGGCCGGGTCGACCCAGAACGGCGAGGAGTCGGCGGCCTGCTTCGTGGGGGCGGTCTGGCCCCCGGCCTCGGCGGCGGAGTCGGGCCCGCCGCCGTCGGAGCAGCCGGTGGCGAGGGTGGACAGGAGGAGTGCGGCGGTGGCGAGGGCGAGCGTGCGTGCCGGTGTACGGGTGGACGGGACGGACATCCTGACCCCTGGTTCGGAGCGGTTCGATCAACGGCGGATTCCGGCAATCGTGGCATAAGGGACGGCTGTGAAGGGGGATTGCCGCCGCGGCCCAGCGGGCCGTGTGCGAGGCAACCGGCCAAAGAGTGGGACGGGGCTGACCAGCATGTGACCGGCCGGTAGGGTCGGAGGCGTGCCGAAGCCGCTCAGTCTTGCCTTCGATCCGATCGCCCGCGCCGACGAACTCTGGAAGCAGCGCTGGGGATCCGTGCCGTCCATGGGCGCGATCACCTCGATCATGCGCGCGCACCAGATCCTGCTGGCCGAGGTCGACGCCGTCGTCAAGCCCTACGGGCTGACCTTCGCCCGCTACGAGGCGCTGGTGCTGCTCACCTTCTCCAAGGCGGGCGAGCTGCCCATGTCGAAGATCGGCGAGCGCCTCATGGTGCACCCGACGTCGGTCACGAACACGGTGGACCGGCTCGTGAAGTCGGGCCTCGTCGACAAGCGGCCCAACCCGAACGACGGCCGCGGCACCCTCGCCACCATCACCGACAAGGGCCGCGAGGTCGTCGACGCGGCGACCGCCGACCTGATGGCGATGGACTTCGGGCTCGGGGTGTACGACGCCGAGGAGTGCGGCGAGATCTTCGCGATGCTGCGGCCCCTGCGGGTGGCGGCGCACGACTTCGACGAGGAGTGAGCGAGGCCACCGGGCCCGCCTGAAGATCCCGCAAAACGGGCGGTTACGCTCGACCCATGAAGAAGAGCGTGCTGACCCGCTACCGGATCATGGCCTACGTGACCGGTGTGCTCCTGGTCCTCCTGTGTCTCGGCATGATCGCCAAGTACGCGTTCGAGATGGACGGCGCCGGTGACGTCACCCGGGTCATCGCCATCGCGCACGGCTGGCTGTACGTGCTCTACCTGGTGTTCGCCTTCGACCTCGGGTCCAAGGCGAAGTGGCCGGTCGGCAAGCAGCTGTGGGTGCTGATCGCGGGCACCATCCCGACGGCCGCGTTCTTCGTGGAGCGCAAGATCTCCGCGGAGCTGGACGCCAAGGTCGCCGACGGCGACGACGCGAAGCTGGCCAAGGCGTAACACCCCACCGCTCGCACGATGTGCGAGCGGTTGCCCATCGACATTTACTAGGACGTCCTAGTAAATTGGAGTGCATGGGAAGCATGGACGCTGACGCCATCGCAGAGGGCCGCCGCCGCTGGCAGGCCCGGTACGACTCCGCCCGCAAGCGGGACGCCGACTTCACGACGCTCTCCGGCGACCCGGTCGAGCCGGTCTACGGACCACGGCCCGGGGACACGTACGAGGGGTTCGAGCGGATCGGCTGGCCGGGCGAGTACCCGTTCACGCGCGGCCTCCACCCGACGGGCTACCGGGGCCGGACCTGGACCATCCGCCAGTTCGCGGGGTTCGGCAACGCCGAGCAGACCAACGAGCGGTACAAGATGATCCTGGCCGCGGGCGGCGGCGGCCTCTCCGTCGCCTTCGACATGCCGACGCTGATGGGACGCGACTCCGACGACCCGCGCTCGCTCGGCGAGGTCGGGCACTGCGGTGTCGCCATCGACTCGGCCGCCGACATGGAGGTCCTGTTCCGGGACATCCCGCTGGGCGACGTCACGACCTCGATGACGATCAGCGGCCCGGCCGTGCCCGTGTTCTGCATGTACCTCGTGGCGGCGGAGCGGCAGGGCGTCGACCCGGCGGTCCTCAACGGCACGCTGCAGACCGACATCTTCAAGGAGTACATCGCGCAGAAGGAGTGGCTCTTCCAGCCCGAGCCGCATCTGCGCCTGATCGGCGACCTGATGGAGCACTGCGCCGCGTCCATCCCGGCCTACAAGCCGCTGTCGGTCTCCGGCTACCACATCCGCGAGGCCGGTTCGACGGCCGCGCAGGAGCTGGCGTACACGCTCGCGGACGGGTTCGGCTACGTCGAGCTGGGCCTGAGCCGCGGCCTCGACGTGGACGTCTTCGCCCCCGGCCTGTCCTTCTTCTTCGACGCGCACCTCGACTTCTTCGAGGAGATCGCCAAGTTCCGCGCGGCCCGGCGCATCTGGGCCCGCTGGATGCGCGACGTGTACGGGGCGACCAGCGACAAGGCGCAGTGGCTGCGCTTCCACACCCAGACGGCCGGCGTCTCCCTGACCGCCCAGCAGCCCTACAACAACGTCGTACGCACCGCGGTCGAGGCCCTCGCCGCGGTCCTCGGCGGCACCAACTCGCTGCACACGAACGCGCTGGACGAGACGCTCGCGCTGCCCAGCGAGCAGGCGGCGGAGATCGCGCTGCGCACCCAGCAGGTGCTCATGGAGGAGACCGGCGTCGCCAACGTCGCGGACCCGCTGGGCGGCGCCTGGTACGTGGAGCAGCTCACCGACCGCATCGAGGCCGACGCCGAGAAGATCTTCGACCAGATCAAGGAGCGCGGGCTGCGGGCGCACCCCGACGGGCAGCACCCCATCGGGCCCATCACGTCCGGGATCCTGCGCGGCATCGAGGACGGCTGGTTCACCGGGGAGATCGCCGAGTCCGCCTTCCAGTACCAGCAGTCCCTGGAGAAGGGCGACAAGCGGGTCGTGGGCGTCAACGTCCACCACGGTTCCGTCACCGGTGACCTGGAGATCCTGCGGGTCAGTCATGAGGTGGAGCGCGAGCAGGTACGGGTTCTCGGCGACCGGAAGTCGTCCCGGGACGACGCCGCTGTGCGCGAGGCACTGGACCGGATGCTCGGCGCGGCGCGCGACGGGTCCAACATGATCGGGCCGATGCTCGACGCGGTGCGGGCGGAGGCGACGCTGGGCGAGATCTGCGGGGTGCTCCGCGAGGAGTGGGGCGTGTACACGGAGCCGGCCGGGTTCTAGCGGTCTCCCGTCTGCCGGGTGACGTCTCGTTGCCGGGTGCGGGCCGGTGGGGCTTCTCGCGCAGTTCCCCGCGCCCCTGGAGGCGCGAGTAGCCCCCGCCCACCGTTCGCCCGCGACACGACAGAACCAGGCAGACGCAAACGGCATCCCCCGGCCCCGGCAGGGTAGGCGCGGCACGTCACGTACACCCGCCGCCACTGGAGTCACCCGTGCCGATGCCCCGCCCCAGCCGCACCGCAACCACCGCCGCCATAGCCACCCTCGCCCTCCTCGGCGGCGTGGCCATCGGCGGATCCGGCGCGGTGAGCGCGAGTCCGCCGGCGGAGCCGAAGGTGCAGAACACGTTCGACTCCCTCGGCCCGGACGTGCACGCGGCCAAGCTGCCGAGCGGGCGCACCGCGCACTACACCGACTCGGGCCCCGCGGACGGCACCCCGGTCCTCTACATCGGCGGCACCGGGACCAGCGCCCGCGCCGTCCACATGACCGACTTCTTCCGCACCACCAGACAGGATCTGGGGCTGCGGATGATCTCCGTCGAGCGCAACGGCTTCGGCGACACCGACTACGACCCCGCCCTGGGGAAGGCCGACTTCGCCGCCGACGCCCTCGACGTCCTCGACCGGCTCGGCGTGAAGGACTTCAAGGTGGTCGCGATATCCGGCGGCGGCCCGTACGCGGCCGAGCTCGCCGCCAGCGCCCCCGGACGCGTCTCCGCCCTGCACCTCGCCGCCGCGCTCCCGCCCTACGGCACGAAGCCCGCCTACTGCGGCCTGTCCGACGACGCGCTCGCCGCCGCCGTCAAGGACCAGATCAAGGACCCGCGCACGTGGTGGGCCTTCCCGGACGACAGCCCGGTCAAGTCGATCCCCGGCTTCGCCGACACCGCGTACGAGGACGGCGCACGGACGTACAACCAGCGCGGCCAGCAGGCCGACCCGGCGCCGCAGGTGCACGAGCAGAAGCTGTACTGCGAGCGCCCGGGCCCCGACCTGTCGAAGCTCTCCGCGTCCGTCCACCTGTACGGCGGCGACAAGGACACGACCGTCCCGCCCGCCACGCTCAAGACCTGGCGGGCTCAGCTCCCGTCCGGCGCCACCGTGAAGACCCGTACGTACGCCGACTCCGGCCACGACGTCCAGTACCGCCACTGGGACCAGATCCTGGTCGACCTGGCCGGCCGCGCGGACCGCACCGTCGTCTGCCGCGGCAAGCACACCCGCGCCCTCCCGGCGGTCGAGGCGGACCGGCTCGTCGCCAAGAAGCGCGCCACGCTCGGGAGTTGTGCCTGGAACGACTGACGCCCGGCCCGGCAGGCCTCATGCGCGGGGCGGGAACGCCAGCCGGAACAGCGCCCCGCCGCCCGGCGCCGCCTGCGCGGTCAGCTCCGCCCCGTGCGCCTGCGCGATCTGCCGGGCCATCGCCAGACCGAGCCCCGACCCGGGCAGCGCGCGGGACGCCTCGGCGCGGTAGAACCGGTCGAAGACATGGGGGAGGTCCTCGGGCGCGATGCCGGGGCCGTGGTCCCGTACCGTCAAGTCCCCCGCGGACAACGTCACTTCGACCTCGGCGCCCGGCGGGCTGAACTTGGCCGCGTTGCCGAGCAGGTTCGCCAGCAGGCGGGAGAGGCGGGACGGGACGCCGGGGAGCGTGGCCGACGCCGCCTCCGGCGCCACCGTGAGCGTGAAGGCGACCAGCGGCCAGTGGGCGTGGGCCGCCTCCACCGCGTGCGTCACCAGCGGCGCCAGCGCCACCTCCTCGACCAGCGGCCGCGGCTCCTCGTCACGGGCCAGCTCGATCAAGTCGTTGACCAGAGACGTCACTTCATGGATCTGGCGGCCCAGCGCGGCCGAGGCCCGGTCGCGCTGGGTCGGTGTCAGACGGTCCGCGCGGGCGAGGAGCTCCGCGTTCGTGCGCAGCGCGGTCAGCGGCGTACGCAGTTCGTGGGAGGCGTCCGCGACGAGGCGGCGGCGGGCCGTCACCGAGTCCTCCAGCTCGCCCAGCATCGTGTTGAACGAGGCGGCGAGGCGCGTCACCTCGTCCCGGCGGCCCGGCGGCAGGTCGATGCGCAGCCGGGCGTCCCGCGTCTGCGCGATCCGCTCCGCCGTCGCCGTGAGCCGGGCGACCGGCGCGAGACCCCGCCGCGACACCCAGTACCCGCCCGCCGCCGCCAGCGCGATCCCCGCCAGGCTGATCGCGGCCAGCAGCGCGGTCGCCTGCCGCAGCCCTTTCGCCGTCGTGTCCGAACGCAGCGCCACCTGCAGCGCCTTGCCCTCGCCCGCGGTGTACGGGGTGGTGAGCATCCGCACCCGGTGCCCCTGCAGCGTCAGGTCCGTGTAGTACGGGGCCCGCGTGCCCGCCGCGACCTCGCGCGTGCTGTCCGCGACCGGCAGCAGGTACGGCTCCCGCGGGTCGTCCGCCGGGTCCGCGGGGGCGAGCTGCGCGCAGGCCGGGGCCGCCAGGAAACGGCACTCGCCGGACAGCACGCCGGGCGGCTCGCCCCGGTTCTGCTGCGTGGCCAGGGTCGCCGCCTGGGTGAGCTGCAGATCGAGCTGGTGGCCGAGCTCGTAGCGGATCACGGCGTACGAGGCCGCGCACACGCCCACCGTGATCAGCGCGACCGTGGCGGAGGCGAGCAGCGCGAGCCGGGTGCGCAGCGGCGTGCGGTCCTTGATCCGGGCCCGGCTCACGGGGTGCCCAGCCGGTAGCCGACGCCGTGGACCGTGTGGACCAGGCGCGGCTCCCCGGGCGTCTCCAGCTTGCGCCGCAGATACCCCACGTACACCGCGAGGGAGTTGGAGTCCGGACCGAAGTCGCGGCCCCACACCGTCTGCTGGATCACGTCCCGTGGCAGCACCTGCCCGGCGTTGCGCACCAGGACCTCCAGGAGCGCGAACTCCGTGCGGCTGAACTCCAGGGCCCGGCCGCCGCGCCGGCCCGTGCGCGTCGCCGGGTCGAGGACCAGGTCCCCGTAGGCCAGTGCGCCGGGCGAGTCGTCGGGCTCCGGACCCGGTGCCGCGCGGCGCAGCAGCGCCCGTACCCGCGCCGTGAGCTCGTCGAGCGCGAACGGCTTGACCAGGTAGTCGTCCGCGCCCGCGTCCAGGCCGTCCACGCGCTCGCTCACCGAGTCCAGGGCGGTCAGCACGAGCACCGGCGTGCGGTCCCCCACGGCGCGCATCTGACGGCACACGGCGAGCCCGTCCAGGACCGGCATCATCACGTCGAGGACGACGGCGTCCGGCTCCCAGCGGGCGAGCGCGGTCAGCGCCCGCTGGCCGTCCGGCGCGGACGCCACCCGGTAGCCCTCCACCGTCAGCGCGTCCTCGACCGCCGAACGGACCTCGGGGTCGTCGTCCACGACCAGGATCCGAGCCGGGGCGGGTGTGTTCCCTGTCGTCATGGCACAAAGGTGCCAAACCGGGCTCTTAAAACCCTCTTAGAGCGGCCCGCGACGCTCACTTCTCATGCGAAGCGACTCGCGCAGCGCCCTGCGCACCCCTCTGTCCGTCGTCATCGGCGCGGGCGGCACCGGCGGGCACATCTACCCCGGTCTCGCCCTCGCCGACGCGCTGCGCCGGGCCGTCCCGGACGCGGTGATCTCGTTCGTCGGCACCGAACGCGGCCTGGAGACCCGGCTGATCCCGGACGCCGGGTACCGCCTCCACACCGTCGACATGATCCCCTTCGACCCCGCCCTCGGCGCCCGCCGCTACCTCCTGCCCGCGGCGCTGATGAAGTCCGGCGCCCAGTGCAGGGCCGTCCTGCGCGAGCAGGGCGCCCAGGTCGCCGTCGGCATGGGCGGCTACCCGAGCGCGCCGGTGATCGTCGGCGCCCGCTCGGCCGGACTGCCCAGCCTCATCCACGAGTCCAACGCGGTCCCCGGCCGCGCCAACCGGTTCGCCGCCCGCCTCACCCCGCACATCGCCGTCGCCTTCGACCGCAGCCGGGCCCATCTGCCGGGCGGCACCCGGGCGTTCACCACAGGCATGCCGATCGCCGCGGCCCTCGCCGACCTCGACCGGCCGGCCCTGCGGGACACCGCCCGCCGCGCACTCGGCGTCCCCGACGGCGCCCGGCTCGTCCTCGTCAACGGCGGCAGCCTCGGCGCCGCCCGGCTGACCGAGGCGGCGGTGGGCCTGGCCGCGCGCTGGCGCGGCCGCGCCGACGTCCACCTCCTGATCAAGACCGGCCCGGCCGCGCTGGAGGACACCCGGCGCCGGCTGCTCGGCACCTCCGCCGTCGCCGTGCCCTACCTCGACCGGATGGACCTCGCCTACGCGGCCGCCGACCTGGTGGTGTGCCGGGCCGGTTCCGCGACCGTCGCCGAACTCGCCACGACGCGCGTGCCCGCGGTCCTAGTCCCGTACCCGCACGCGCCCGGCGACCACCAGACCCACAACGCGCGGGTGCTCTCCGACGCGGGCGCGGGGCTGCTGCTCCCGGACGCGGAGGCGACCCCCGGCACCCTCGCCGCCCTCGTCGAACCGCTGCTCGCCGATCCGGCGCGGCTCGCGGCGATGTCGTCGGCCGCACCCGCCGGGCCGCACGCCAGGGCGGCCGATCTCCTGGCGGACCACGTACTCGAACTGGCAGGACAATCAAGGGAGTTGCAGTACATATGAGCACCACGTCCACCTGGACCGGCCGGACCGTACTCGTCACCGGCGCCGAGGGCTTCATCGGCTCGACACTCGTCGACCTGCTCCTCGACGCGGGCGCGCACGTCCGGGCCTTCGTCCACTACAAGCCGTACGCGGAGAAGGGCCATCTGGCGCATCTGCTCGACGACCCCCGGGTGGAGATCCTCGCGGGCGACGTCCGCGACCCCGGCCGCGTCGCGGACGCCGTCGCCGGCTGCGACACCGTCTTCCACCTGGCCGCGCTGATCGGCATCCCGTACTCGTACGACTCCCCGGGCGCGTACGTCCAGACGAACGTCGTCGGCACGGAGAACGTCGCCGAGGCCTGCCGCAGGCACGCCGTCCGCCGCCTCGTCCACACCTCCACCAGCGAGGTCTACGGCACGGCGCTCACGGCCCCGATCTCCGAGGAGCATCCGCTCCAGCCGCAGTCCCCGTACTCCGCGTCGAAGATCGGCGCCGACATGATGGCGCTCTCGCACTGGCACGCCTTCGAACTCCCGGTGACCGTGGTCCGCCCCTTCAACACGTACGGCCCGCGGCAGTCCGCGCGGGCCGTCATCCCGACGATCCTGGCCCAACTGCACGCCGGGGCACGGGAGATCAAGCTCGGCTCGCTGACCCCGACCCGCGACTTCACGTACGTCTGCGACACGGCGCGGGGCTTCATGGCGGTCGCCGAGTGCGACCGGGCGCTCGGCCGGGTCGTCAACCTCGGCACGGGCCAGGAGATCTCCATCGGCGACCTGGCCCAGGCCCTGATCACGGCCTCGGGCCGCGACGCCCGCATCGTCTCCGACACGGCACGCCTCCGCCCCTCGGGCAGCGAGGTCCATCGCCTGCTGTCGGACAACACGCGGGCGCGTGAATGGGCGGGCTGGGAGCCGGAGTTCTCGTTGACGGAGGGGCTGAAGCGGACGTCGGAGTGGGTGGCGTCGAACCTCGACCGATTCGCTCCCGCTCGGTACCAGGTCTAGCTCCCCGGTGGTCGGGTGCGGCTTGCGTCGTGGCTGCTAGCGCCCTGCGGCGGAGTCGCTGATCGGATACAGCCCCGCGCCCCTGAGATGCGCACTTCGTGCCGCATCTCATCGATGAGGCAGCAGCGAAGCTGCATGCCTCAGGGGCGCGGGGAACTGCGCGAGAAGCCCCACCGGCCCGCACCCGGCAACGCGACCGACGCGCCCCACCGGACCGGCCCCTACTCGGACGCGGCCGCCAGACCACCCAGCAGCAACGCCGTGAACCTGCGCACCCACTCCGCATCGACCGGCTCCGCACTGACCAGCGTCCGGTGCACGACCGCCCCGGCCGCCACGTCGAAGATGAGATCCGCCGTCGCCGCCGCGGCCACCGGGTCCGGCGGCGCGGGCAGCTCCCCGCGCCGCTCGGCGCGCGCCCGGCCGAGGAGCACCAATCGTTTCTGCCGGTCCACGATCGACGTCCGGATCCGCTCCCGCAGCGGAGCGTCCCGCGTGGACTCGGCGACCACCGCCATCAGCGCCGTCTTCGTCTCGGGCCGGTCCAGGATCGCCGCGAACTGGAGCACCACGCCCTCGATGTCCGCGGCGAGGGAACCCCGGTCGGGAAGCTCCAGCTCGTCGAACAGGACCGCGACCGCGTCGACGACGAGCTCGTTCTTGCCGGCCCAGCGCCGGTACAGCGTCGTCTTCGCGACGCCCGCCCGCGTCGCCACGTCGCCCAGCGTCAGCTTCGACCAGCCGAGATCGACCAGGGCAGCGCGCGTCGCCTCCAGGATCGCCTCGTCCGCTGCGGCGGATCGGGGGCGACCGGTACGGGACGGGCTGCGGCTCTGCATGATCGGACCATACCGGCCGGTAGGGAAAGTGGCGTGCGTGAGGCAGATCACCGGAACCGGGTTCCATCGGCGGAGCCCCGGCAGTTACGCTACGACGCGTAGCGAAAGCTCGATCTCGTACGACCGACTCGGCTCTGCACCCCGAGCGGCCCCGGCGAGCGGCAACCACTGGTGCCGGGTGGGGACCCGGCGCCGAGCGTCCCGGCCGAGTCCGCTCCGTACGTCTCGCAATCCGGCGGGAGGCGACGGAGGCGGACCCGGCCCACAACCGTCCGCGGAGGGGGGAGACTGTACGCATGCAGCCACGGAACATGTCCATGAGCGGAGTCGTCGATCTCGCCGCGGTGAAGGCGGCCCAGGAGGCCAAGGCGAAGGCGGAGCAGGCGCGCGCCGAAGCGGCCCGGCAGGGCGGCGGCGGGGCCGTGTCCCCGTCGAGCCTCGTCATCGACGTCAGTGAGGCGGACTTCGAGCGCGACGTACTGCAGCGCTCCACCGAAGTGCCCGTCGTCATCGACTTCTGGGCCGAGTGGTGCGAGCCCTGCAAGCAGTTGAGCCCGTTGCTCGAGCGCCTCGCCGCCGAGTACAACGGCCGCTTCGTGCTCGCCAAGATCGACGTCGACGCCAACCAGATGCTGATGCAGCAGTTCGGGGTCCAGGGGATCCCGGCCGTCTTCGCCGTGGTCGCCGGCCAGGCGCTGCCCCTCTTCCAGGGTGCGGCCCCCGAGGCCCAGATCCGCGGCACCCTCGACCAGTTGATCCAGGTCGCCGAGGAGCGCTTCGGGCTCACCGGCATCGTCGTCGACGGGAACGCCGGGGATGCGGAGGGCGCCGCACCGGTCGTGGAGGCTCCGGCCGGTCCGTACGACGCGCTGCTCGAAGCGGCCGTGCAGGCCCTTGACGCCGGTGACATGGCGGGCGCCGTCCAGGCGTACAAGAACGTGCTCTCCGACGACCCCGGCAACACCGAGGCCAAGCTCGGCCTCGGCCAGGCCGAGCTGCTGCAGCGGGTGCAGGACCTCGACCCGCAGCAGGTCCGCAAGGACGCCGCCGAGAAGCCGGGCGACGTGGCGGCGCAGATCGCGGCGGCCGACCTGGACCTGGTGGGCGGTCATGTCGAGGACGCCTTCGGGCGGCTCGTCGACGTGGTGGCCCGCTCGGCCGGCGACGAGCGGAACACGGCGCGGGTCAGGCTCCTCGAACTGTTCGAGGTCGTGGGGTCCGACGACCCCCGCGTGACCACGGCCCGTACGGCTCTGGCCCGGGTTCTTTTCTGAGCCGCCGGTGACCTGTCCGTAAACGCCACGGCTTGTGATGCCGGGGTGAAAGTTCTGCCTCCAGAGGCGCACAGCGGCCGCGCTTTACCAAAACTTGGTAAACGCGGCCGCTGTTACTTGGAGTAAGTCGAGGGCATCCTTCTGCCCGGTTTAGTCACTGAATCAACCACATTGGTAACTCGGTTGACGGCACCCTGTGTTGCTGTCCGATGCCGGGCGGTCGTGGTTCGGTTATCCGTCCGTTACCCGTGAGTAACGAACCCCCTTGTGCGAGCGCCGGGAATGCACCACGATCGGGCACGCTCGGTCCACTTCCCACCGTCCGACAGCCATTCGGGCAGCGGGGTTGTTGGGTCCCCACCGGGCAGGTCGGCGGCGGAACCAAGGGGAGCGCCGCTGATCTGGGACAGGGGGGTCTCAGCCGTCCGGCTGAGCCTGTCCGGCAGGTTGCGCGTGATGGCTCAGGTGCGACCAGTGGTTGTCGCTCGGGGGTGATCGCCGGTGATCAGGGTGCGGATGCGCGCCTCCGATGCGGGCGCTCTCCTTCCCGAGGACGTAGCACTTCTCCCATCCCTGCCCGGCTGAGCCGCCGCAAGGGGCAGTCAGGGCCGGAGATGTACGTCCGAGAAGGAGGAACAGTCATGAAGTCCGTGACTCGTGGCGGAACCAGATGGAAGCGGTTCGCCGTAGTCATGGTGCCGAGCGTCGCGGCGACTGCCGCGATAGGTGTCGCCCTGTCCCAGGGCGCGCTTGCGGCATCGTTCAGCGTTTCCGGTCAGTCGTTCAAGGTGACGGCGGACTCTCTTGATGGCGAGGGCTTCGCCCAGTACGGCGCCATCGACAGTGGCAAGACGGGTGTCCACCCGGTCGCCGTGGTCGGCATGAAGTCGGCGACGATCAACAATCTCTGCCAGTCCGTCGTCGTCCCGGTCCCGGTCTTCGGCGACGTGTCGATGAAGCTGTCGGCCGGTAGCGACCCGAAGAACCCCGTCAAGGCCAAGACGCTCTACATCGACGCCGATGACCTGAAGGCCGACGCGACCTTCAAGAACATCGACATCGGTGTGGCGGCGGGTGACGCCAACAAGGGCCCGGGTATCCACCAGGGCGACAAGGCCGACCCGAACTCGTTCGCCCAGCAGGCCGACTCGGTGCACTTCGAGAACGTCCAGCAGCGCGCGTGGGCCACGACGGCTGGCACCTTCCAGCTCTCCGGCCTCAAGATGAGTGTCTCGAAGGGCAAGAACGAGTGCTACTAGTCCACAAGGGTCCGAAGCGGGCCCGGGACTAGGCACTTGATGTGCTGAACGGCCGGGCGCGGGGACGTGCGGGAAACGCTCCGGGCCGTCCCCGTGCCCGTATCCGGACAGCCATCGTCACCACAGATCAACGCCATTCCCGAGGAGCTGTACGACATGAGCGCCGAAGCGCACGCAGGGCTGGGCCCGAAGCTTGGTCACATGCGCCAATCGTTCCGAGGGTGGCGCGGTCAGCGCCCGTTCTGGGGTGGCCTGCTGGCCATTCTCGGCGGCATCCCGATCATGTACTTCCCGTACGCGAATCTGACGCTCGGCAGCATGACGATTCGGATGGCGACGACGGCGGGAGCCGGGTCGCTCATCATCGGCGTCCTGCTGGTCGTGCTCGGCCTGACGATGTGGTTCCAGCCGCACTCCCGGGTGTTCGCGGGTGTGGCGGCGATTCTTCTCGCCCTGGTCTCCCTGGTGGTCTCCAACTTCGGAGGCTTCGTCATCGGTTTCCTGCTCGCCCTCATCGGTGGCGCTCTCGGCGTCTCCTGGGCTCCGGGCAGGCCGCAGGAGAAGACGGCCGCGCAGGGCGGTGACGGCGCCGGGTCGGACGACCCGAACGTCGTGCCGCCGATCGCGGGTGCCACCTATCGGGTCGCGGGCGCAAACGACGACGTGTCAGGGACGAGCCCGGACAACGGGACGAACGGGAGGCACCGTGCCGGCTGACGAGGTGCACCACGAGGACTCGCTCTTGGAGTCCCGTGCGAGAACCGGGCCGCGGCATGCAGCACCGAGGAAGCACCTGTTCACCAGGTTGCACATGCCCGCGGGCAAGGCGATAGCCATCGCGGCCATGCCCACGGCCGTACTGATGGGACTTGGTCTGACGCCCACGCTGGCGGCGGCCAAGGACAACCCGACCAAGTTCTCGGCGGACGACTACAAGGCGTGCGCCGACGCGGTGGAGGCGGAGCGGGACGCCAAGGACGGCACCGCCGCGGACAAGGACAAGGCGGAGGAGTCCAAGACCCCGACGCCGTCGGCCTCGGCCTCCACGGACAAGGACGGCGGCAAGGACGCGGACTCCGGCGCGGGCGGCGCGGACGACAAGGAGACGGCGCAGCCGACTCCCTCGCCGTCGGCCTCCTCCGGGACCAAGTCCGGCGCGGACGACAGCAAGGACACGGCCACGCCGTCGCCCTCGGCGTCCGAGACCAAGAACCCGCTCGACCCGCTGGGTGTCGGCGACGCGCTCAAGGACCTGTTCACGCCGAAGGACAAGGAGACGGCCGAGCCGACTCCCAGCCCGTCGGCGTCGGAGTCCGGGTCCAAGGACGTCGGCGACGCGGTCAAGGACACCGTCGACGGTGTCGGGGACACGGTCAAGGACACCACCGACAGGGCCGGCGACGCGGTCAAGGACACCAAGGACAGCGTCGACAAGGCCACCGAGGACGCCGCGAAGAAGGCCGAGGAGGCGGCGACCCCGTCCCCGAGCGCCAGTGGCATCCCGGACGACTGCCCGGTCGCGACCGACGCCGCGGGAGCCGACGAGGACACCCCGGCGCAGCTGCCCAACGACGTCTGGAAGCTGCAGGCCAGCTCGCTCCTGCTGAAGGGCGCGGACTACAAGGGCCTCGTGGACGTCCGGATGGCCGACGGCACCACCAAGCGCGTGATGAAGTACATCATCTCGGACGGTACGGACATCGGGGATCTGCACCAGATCGCCCCCGGCCCGGACGGCAAGTACTTCCACATCCGGTCCGACAAGGGTTCCACGTCGACCATCCGGGACGGGAAGACGACGATGTACACGGAGGAGCTCTCGGGCAATCTGCTCGGGCTCATCCCCATGACGTTCAACGCGAAGAACCCGCCGCCGATCAACCTGCCGATCCTGTACTTCACCAACGTGAAGGTCACGCAGGCCGCGCAGTTCGGCGGGAACCTGCACGTGCCCGGGCTGCACACCACGGTCGAGGACAGCTGACCGTACCTTCAGGACCCGTTCGGGAGCCGCACAACGCCGAGGGCGCCCCCTGTCTCGTACAGGAGGCGCCCTCGGTGCGTGTTCCGGGCGGTACCGCGGTCAGTCGCGGTCGCCGCCGCCCAGGTGGTGCACCCGGACCATGTTGGTGGTGCCGGGGACGCCGGGGGGCGAGCCGGCCGTGATGACCACGGTGTCGCCGTCGTTGAAGCGGCTCAGCTTCACCAGCTCGGCGTCGACCAGCTCGACCATCGCGTCGGTGGAGTCCACGTGCGGCACGACGTACGTCTCGACGCCCCAGCTCAGCGACAGCTGGTTGCGGGTGTTCTGGTCCGTGGTGAAGGCCAGGATCGGCTGGGCCGCGCGGTAGCGGGACAGCCGGCGGGCCGTGTCACCGGACTGCGTGAAGGCGACCAGCGCCTCACCGTTCAGGAAGTCCGCGATCTCGCAGGCGGCGCGGGCCACGGAACCGCCCTGGGTGCGCGGCTTCTTGCCCGGGACCAGCGGCTGCAGGCCCTTGGAGAGCAGCTCCTCCTCGGCCGCCTTGACGATCTTCGACATCGTCTTGACGGTCTCGATCGGGTACGCGCCGACCGAGGACTCGGCGGACAGCATGACCGCGTCGGCGCCGTCCAGGATCGCGTTGGCCACGTCGGAGGCCTCGGCGCGGGTGGGGCGCGAGTTGGTGATCATCGACTCCATCATCTGGGTCGCGACGATCACCGGCTTGGCGTTGCGGCGGCACATCTCCACGAGGCGCTTCTGCACCATCGGGACCTTCTCCAGCGGGTACTCGACCGCGAGGTCGCCACGGGCCACCATCACCGCGTCGAACGCCGCGACGACGCCCTCCATGTTGGCGACGGCCTGCGGCTTCTCCACCTTGGCGATGACGGGGACCCGGCGGCCCTCCTCGTCCATCACCTTGTGGACGTCCTTCACGTCGTTGGCGTCGCGCACGAAGGACAGGGCGACCATGTCGCAGCCCATCTTCAGGGCGAAGCGCAGGTCCTCGATGTCCTTCTCGGACAGGGCCGGGACGTTGACGGCCGCGCCGGGCAGGTTGATGCCCTTGTGGTCGGAGATGACACCGCCCTCGATGACGATCGTCTTGACCCGGGGGCCCTCGACGTCCATCACCTTGAGCTCGACGTTGCCGTCGTTGATCAGGACCTGGTCACCGCGCGAGACGTCGCCCGGCAGCCCCTTGTACGTCGTGCCACAGATCGACTTGTCACCCGGGACGTCCTCGGTGGTGATGGTGAACTCGTCACCGCGCACCAGCTCGACGGGGCCCTCGGCGAAGGTCTCCAGGCGGATCTTCGGGCCCTGGAGGTCGGCGAGCACGCCCACCGCGCGGCCCGTCTTCTCGGCGGCCGCGCGGACGCGGTCGTAGCGGCCCTGGTGCTCGGCGTGGGTGCCGTGGCTGAAGTTGAAGCGGGCCACATTCATGCCGGCCTCGATCAGCGAGACGAGCTGCTCTTCGGAGTCGACGGCGGGGCCCAGCGTGCAGACGATTTTGGAACGGCGCATGGGGGCGATCCTATCGGTTTGTTTCGCTACGGAATATTCCGTCTGGTGGAATCTACAAATGGGCGGACGGGTGCTCAGGCGTTGCGGTCGTCACGGTCCCCGACCAGCGCGTAGGTCTGCTGCGCGATCTCCAGCTCCTCGTCGGTCGGGACCACGGCGACGGCGACCCGTGCGTACTCCGGCGAGACGATCCGGGCCTCGTCGGAACGTACGGAATTGAGCTCGCCGTCGACCGCCAGGCCCAGCTCCTCCAGGCCCGCGACCGCAGCTTCCCGCACCGGCGCCGCGTTCTCGCCGACCCCGGCGGTGAACGCGATCGCGTCCACCCGGCCGAGCACCGCGTAGTACGAGCCGATGTACTTCTTCAGGCGGTGGATGTAGATGTCGAAGGCGAGCTGCGCCTCCTGGTCGCCCTCGTCGATCCGGCGCCGGATCTCCCGCATGTCGTTGTCGCCGCACAGGCCGACCAGACCGCTCTTCTTGTTGAGCAGGACGTCGATCTCGTCCGCCGACATGGTGCCCACCCGCATCAGATGGAAGATGACGGCCGGGTCGACGTCCCCTGAACGCGTACCCATCACCAGGCCCTCAAGCGGCGTCAGACCCATGGATGTGTCCACGCACACCCCGCCGCGCACGGCCGACGCCGAGGCGCCGTTGCCCAGGTGCAGCACGATGACGTTGACCTCCTCCGGCTCCTTGCCCAGCAGCTCGGCGGTCCTGCGGGACACGTACGCGTGCGACGTGCCGTGGAAGCCGTAGCGGCGGATGCGGTGCTCGTCGGCGGTCTTCACGTCGATCGCGTAGCGCGCCGCGGACTCCGGCATCGTCGTGTGGAACGCCGTGTCGAAGACCGCGACCTGCGGCAGGTCGGGCCGGAGCGCCATCGCCGTACGGATGCCCGTCAGGTTCGCCGGGTTGTGCAGCGGCGCCACCGGGATGAGCCGCTCCACCTCCTTGAGCACCGCGTCGTCGATCACCGTCGGCTGCGTGAAGAACATGCCGCCGTGCACCACCCGGTGGCCGATCGCGGCGAGCTCGGGGGAGTCCAGGCCGAGCCCGTCCCGCGTCAGCTCGTCGGCGACCGCCTTGAGGGCCTCCTCGTGGTCGGCGATCGGCCGGTTCTGCTCCCGGGCCTCGCCGCCCCCGCCGAGCAGCGGCGTGTGCTTGAGCCGGGAGGTCTCCTCACCGATGCGCTCCACGAGGCCCGCGGCGAGCCGCGCGCCGTCGCGCATGTCGAGCAGCTGGTACTTCACCGACGAGGAGCCGGAGTTGAGGACGAGGACACGGGTGGCGGTCACTGAGCGGCTGCCTTTTCGGTCGGGGTCTGGGCCTGGATCGCCGTGATGGCGACGGTGTTCACGATGTCCTGCACGAGCGCGCCGCGGGACAGGTCGTTGACCGGCTTGCGCAGACCCTGCAGGACCGGGCCGACGGCGATCGCGCCGGCCGAGCGCTGCACGGCCTTGTACGTGTTGTTGCCGGTGTTGAGGTCCGGGAAGATCAGCACGCTGGCCTGGCCCGCCACCTCCGAGTCCGGCAGCTTGGTGGCCGCGACGCTGGGCTCGACCGCGGCGTCGTACTGGATCGGTCCCTCGATCCGCAGCTCGGGGCGGAGCGAGCGCACCAGCTCGGTGGCCTCGCGGACCTTGTCGACGTCGGCGCCCGAGCCGGAGGTGCCGGTGGAGTACGACAGCATCGCGATCCGCGGGTCGACGCCGAACTGCTCGGCGGTGGCGGCCGACTGCACGGCGATGTCGGCGAGCTGCTGGGCGTTCGGGTCCGGGTTCACGGCGCAGTCGCCGTAGACGAGGACCTTGTCGGCCAGGCACATGAAGAAGACCGAGGAGACGATCGCCGCGTCCGGCTTGGTCTTGATGATCTCGAAGGCCGGCCGGATCGTCGCGGCCGTGGAGTGCACGGACCCCGACACCATGCCGTCGGCCAGGCCCTCCTGGACCATCAGCGTGCCGAAGTAGTTCACGTCGGCGACCACGTCGTGCGCCAGCTCCACGGTCACGCCCTTGTGGGCGCGCAGCTGCGCGTACTCCTGGGCGAAACGGTCCCGCAGCTCGGAGGTCTGCGGGTCGATGAGCTGGCTGTCCGCGAGGTCGACACCGAGATCGGCGGCCTTCTTGCGGATCTGCTCGACCGGGCCGAGCAGTGTCAGGTCGCACACGCCCCGGCGCAGCAGCACATCGGCGGCGCGCAGCACCCGCTCCTCGGTGCCCTCCGGCAGGACGACGCGACGCTTGTCCGAGCGGGCCTGCTCCAGCAGCTTGTGCTCGAACATCATCGGGGTGACCCGGTCGGTGGACGGGGCCTGGATCGTCTTGAGCAGCCCGGCCGTGTCGACGTACCGCTCGAAGAGGCCGAGGGCCGTCTCCGCCTTGCGGGGCGTCGCCGCGTTCAGCTTGCCCTCCAGCGCGAAGAGCTCGGCCGCCGTGGGGAACGAGCCGCCGGACACCGCGATCACCGGGGTGCCGGGCGCGAGCCGGTCGGCGAGCTTGAGGATCTCCTCGCCGGGCCGCTCGTTCAGGGTCAGCAGCACGCCCGCGATCGGCGGCGTGCCCGCGCTGTGCGCCGCGAGCGAGCCCACCACCAGGTCCGCGCGGTCGCCGGGGGTGACGACCATGCAGCCCGGGGTCAGTGCGTTCAGGAAGTTCGGCAGCATGGCACCGCCGAAGACGAAGTCGAGGGCGTCGCGCGCCAGGCCCGAGTCGTCGCCGAGCAGCACCGTGCCGCCGAGCGCGTGGGTGATCTGCGCGACGGTCGGCGCGGAGAGCGCGGCCTCGTCGGGCAGGACGTAGGCGGGCACCGGGAGACGGGCCTGGAGCCGCTCGTGTATCTCGTCGCGGTCCTCGGGGGCGACCCGGTTGGCGATCATCGCGAGGACGTCGCAGCCCAGGCTGTCGTAGGCGCGGTAGGCGTTGCGGACCTCGGCGCGCACCGACTCGGCCGTCTGCTTCTTCCCGCCGACGACCGGCAGCACGGACGCGCCGAACTCGTTCGCCAGGCGGGCGTTGAGCGCCAGCTCGTCCGGCAGCTGGGTGTCGGCGAAGTCGGTGCCGAGCACCAGCACGACGTCATAGTCGCGGGCCACGGCGTGGAAGCGGTCGACCAGGAGCGAGAGCAGCTCGTCGGTGCCCTGCTCGGCCTGGATCGCCGAGGCCTCGTGATAGTCGAGGCCGTACACGCTCGCCGGGTCCTGGGACAGGCGGTAGCGCGCCCGCAGCAGGTCGAAGAGCCGGTCGGGGCCGTCGTGGACGAGCGGACGGAAGACGCCCACCCGGTCGACCTGGCGGGTCAGGAGCTCCATGACTCCCAGCTCGACGACCTGGCGGCCGTCGCCCCGGTCGATCCCGGTCACGTACACGCTGCGCGTCACGCGTGCTCTCCGTTCCCCTAGTGGTCCTGCGTCGTCCTACGCGGTCGAACCCGGCTGATCCGGGTCGATCCGGCCTCTTTCGGGCAGAAAAAATGGCCGTAATGGAAGCCATGCCCTCTTGACAATACCTCCGGCGATGGCTAGGTCGCCCGCCGGACAAAAGTCCTGAACAGCAGGGTCCCCGTGCCCGTGGACAGTGTGCCCAAGCTCCCCTCCTGAGCGCGCGCGAACGCGGCGCCCCGCGGAGCGTGGAAGAATCGACCTGGCTCACACGTACCGGCAGCGAGCAGGAGACACAGCACGATGCGTATCGGAGTTCTCACCGCAGGCGGCGACTGTCCTGGCCTGAACGCCGTGATCCGTTCGGTCGTGCACCGCGCCGTCACGCACTACGGCGACGAGGTGCTCGGTTTCGAGGACGGCTACGCGGGACTGCTCGACGGGCGCTACCGGCCCCTCGACCTGAACGCGGTCAGCGGCATCCTCGCCCGTGGCGGCACCATTCTCGGCTCGTCCCGCCTGGAGCGCGACAAGTTCCGCGCGGCGTGCGAGAACGCCAAGCAGCTCGCCGAGGAGATCGGCTTCGACGTCCTCATCCCGATCGGCGGCGAGGGCACCCTCACCGCGGCCCGGATGCTCTCCGACGCGGGCCTGCCCGTCGTCGGCGTCCCGAAGACGATCGACAACGACATCTCCTCCACCGACCGCACCTTCGGCTTCGACACCGCCGTCGGCGTCGCCACCGAGGCGATGGACCGCCTCAAGACGACCGCCGAGTCCCACCAGCGGGTGATGGTCGTCGAGGTCATGGGCCGGCACGCCGGCTGGATCGCCCTGGAGTCCGGCATGGCCGGCGGCGCCCACGGCATCTGCCTGCCCGAGCGGCCCTTCGACCCGGCCGACCTGGTCAAGATGGTCGAGGAGCGCTTCGCCCGCGGCAAGAAGTTCGCCGTCATCTGCGTCGCCGAGGGCGCGCACCCCGCCGACGGCACCATGGACTACGGCAAGGGCGCCATCGACCAGTTCGGCCACGAGCGCTTCCAGGGCATCGGCACCGCCCTCGCCTACGAGCTGGAGAGCCGCCTCGGCAAGGAGGCGCGGCCCGTCATCCTCGGCCATGTGCAGCGCGGCGGCACCCCCACCGCCTACGACCGGGTGCTCGCCACCCGGTTCGGCTGGCACGCCGTGGAGGCCGCGCACCGCGGCGAGTTCGGCAAGATGACCGCACTGCTCGGCACCGACATCTCGATGGTGCCGCTCGCCGACGCGGTCACCGAGCTGAAGACGGTCCCCAAGGACCGCATGGACGAGGCCGAGTCGGTCTTCTAGTCCGTCGCGTTCCCGCACGGATCACGGATCACGGATCACGGATCACGGATCACGGGTTACGGATCCTGGACCAGAACTCGTCCAGGATCCGCTCCAGGAAGTCCCGCCCCGCGTCCCCCGCCTCGGGCGACGAACCGCCGCCCCAGCTCAGCGTCGCGGCCATCAGTGCCTGGTACTCCAGGTGCATCTCGTGCAGCACGTCCTCCGTCTCGCGCCGCTGCACGGGTACGAGCCGGGTCACGGGCCGCACATAGCCCTGCCAGCGGGTGGTCGCCGCGCTGCGCAGCAGTTCCGTCAGCTGTCCGTCCCGCCCGGTCACCGTCGCGAACGCGCGCGGCGCGAGCCGCAGCGTCCCGGCGAGCGCGCTCGACTGACGGTCGGTGCCCCGCCACTCGCCGGTCTCCTCCATGCGCAGATACGCGTGGATCTCGATGCCGACGTCCCGCGCCACGTCCTCCGGGGGCAGCCCGAGCGCGAGCCGGTGCTCGCGCAGCGTCCGCGGGGCGCCGATGAGTTCACCCGGCGAGCACCACAACGCCCCGGCGAGCGCGGTGAGTTCACCCGCCGTGGGCGACGCGTCGCCGCGCTCCCAGGCGATGATGATCTCCGGGGTGATGTGCGCGAGCCCGTAGGAGGCGCGCATCCCGTACGCGACATGGCCCGGCGCCATCCCGAGCGCCTCACGGAGGCGGCGGGCGGCGGAGGCGTTGAATGGTGGGGTGGGCTGATGCGCCGCGGCGGTGTGCTGCACGGGCACAAAGTAGGGGGGAACGGGCCGCTTGGCTACGGTGTGTTCGTCTTGCGTGACATATCGTAGGAACGTACAGCCGTGGTTTCGGTCAGCCCTTGACGGCACCGCCGAGCGCGAAGCCCCCGCCGAAGCGGCGCGACACCAGGACGTACAGCAGGATCACCGGCGTCGAGTAGATGATCGAGAACGCCGCGAGCTGGCCGTAGACCACCGTGCCGCGGTTGCCGAAGAAGTCGTTGATGCTGACCGACGCCGGCATCTGGTCGGGGGAGAGCAGCAGCATGAACGGGACGAAGAAGTTGCCCCACATCATGGCGAAGCAGAACACCGTGACGACGGCCATCCCCGGCCCCATCAGCGGCAGCACGATCCGCACCAGCGACTGGAAGGTGCCCGCGCCGTCCGTCCAGGCTGCCTCCTCCAGCTCCTTCGGGACGCCGTCCATGAAGTTCTTCATCAGCCAGATGGCGAAAGGGAGTTGGGACGCGGTGAAGAAGTAGATGGTGCCCGCCATCGTGTCGATCAGGTTCACCTGCACGAACAGCGCGTACACCGGGACCATGATCGCCGTGATCGGCAGACACGTGGCGAACAGGATCGTGCTCAGGTACGGGGTGTTCAGGCGCGAGCGGTAGCGGGACAGCGGATACGCGGCGAGCGCCGCGCAGGCGACGGTGAGGGCCGTCGCGCCACCGCACAGGATCAGGCTGTTCAGCAGCGGGGTGAAGGTGATGTCCGGCTTCAGGATCGCGTCGAAGTTGTCGAACGTGGCATGCGCCGGCAGCTTCACCTTGAGGTTCGCGTCGGCGTCGAGCGAGGACAGGACGACCCAGGCCAGCGGCAGCGCGAAGGCGAGGGCGACCAGCAGCAGCGTCGCGTCGGCCGTCAGACGGGTACGGGTACGTCGGCGGGTCACTCATGCCTCCGAGCGCAGCAGGCGCATGTAGACCAGCGAGAACAGGGCACCGACGACGAGCAGGAGCAGGGCGACCGCGGTGCCGTAGCCGATCATGCTCTTCTGGAAGGCCTGCTCGTACATGAACAACGGGAGGGTCTGGCTGCGATTGCCGGGCCCGCCGCGGGTCATCACCCAGATCAAGCCGAAGACGGACAGCGTCTGCAGGGTGTTGAGCATCAGGTTCGTGCCGATGGAGCGGCGGATCATCGGCAGCGTGACGTGCCACAGCCGCTGCCAGGCGTTCGCACCGTCGACCTCGGCGGCCTCGGTGACCTCCTTCGGGATCTCGGAGAGCGCCGCCGAGTAGACGAGCATCGAGAAGGCCGTGCCGCGCCACACGTTCGCGAACGACACCGCGAGGATCGGCAGCGTGAACAGCCAGTTCTGGCCGGGCAGATGGAGCCAGTCGAGGATCGCGTTGAGGGTGCCCTCGCGGCGGAAGAAGGCGTAGAGCAGGAATCCGGCGACGACCTCCGGCAGCACCCACGCCGTGACGACCACGGCCCCCGTGACCGTGCGGACCGGTTTCGAGGCGCGCTGCATCAGCGCCGCGAGGGCCAGGCCCAGCGTGTTCTGGCCGACGATCGACGACAGGAACGTGAAGACGAGGGTGAGCCGGACGGCGTTGAGGAAGGCGTCGTCCTCGAACGCGGCCCGGAAGTTGTCGAAGCCGACGAACGACGACTCGGCCTGCCCGGTCAGCTGGAGATCGGTGAAGGCGATATAGGCGCAGTAGGCGATCGGCCCCGCGAGGAACAGGAGCATGATGATCGTGGCGGGGGCGATCGGGAGGGCTCGCAGTGCTGTGGTGCGACGGGTCACGAGGTTGCGGTCACCTTTCGTTCCGGCCCCCGCGGCGTGCGAGGAGCGGGGCCCGGGACAGCGCCCCGGACCCTCGACGCGGAGGGGCTCAAGGCTTCTCGACGACCTTGCCGTCCGCCGCCGTCTTCACCTGCTCGTCGTACGTCGCCGCCGCCTTGTCCACCGAGGCGTCACCGGTCGTCACCGACTCCATCGCCTCCTGGATCGCCGTGGAGACCTTCGGGTACGCCGGATAGGCCGGGCGGTAGTGCGTCGTGGCGACCAGGTCCGTGAAGAACTTGATGCCGGGCTGCGCCTTCACGTACTCGGGGTCCGCGGCGACGTCCTTGCGGACCGAGATGCCGGAGTTGGCGATGTACCAGCGCTGCGCGTTCGCCTTGGTCTGCATCGTCTTGATGAACTCGAAGGCGAGGTCCGGGTTGCTCGACTTGGCCGGGATCGCCCAGGTCCAGCCGCCGGACATGGAGACCTTGCCGGGCGCCTGCCCGTTCTGCGTCGGCATGTGGGCGAGGCCCAGCTTCTGCGACCACTCGGGCCATTCGTGTCCGGCGCCCTTGATCCAGTCCTGCGGGAGCCAGGAGCCGTCGAGGTCGATGGCGAGCTTGCCCTTGGGCAGGAGATCACCGCGGACGGTGGTGCCGATGTTCGGGTCGAGCGCGTCGGAGACGTCGGGGCCGAGCTTCTCCTTGTAGACCGTCTCGACGAACTCCAGGCTGTCCTTGAAGGCCTGTGAGCCGGCCACCCACTTGCCGGACGACTTGTCGTAGAGCGGATCCGAGCCGCCGTCGCCCGTGCCGTACAGCAGCATCTCGAAGCCCTGCATCGTCGACTGCTCCCCGCCCGGCTTGCCGGTGTAGACGTTCAGCGGGGTGACACCGGGGACCTTCTTCTTGATGGTGCGGGCCGCGTCGAGGACCTCGTCCCAGGTCTTCGGCTGCCAGGGGGTCTCGATGCCCGCCTTCTTCAGGGTGGCCTTGTCGTACCAGAGGCCGCGGGTGTCGGTGCCGTCCGGAACGCCGTACGTCTTCCCGTCCTCGGCCTTCGCGGCGGTCTTCGCGGTGTCGATGAACTGGTTCCAGTCCGACCACTTGTTCAGATACGTGTCCAGGGGCCTCAAGTACCCGCTGGTGATGTCGGAGTTGATGAGGAACGTGTCCTCGTAGACCAGGTCAGGGGCCGTCTTCGGCGACCGGAGCATCTGCTGGAGCTTGGTGTAGTAGTCGGCGTCGGCGGCCTTGATCGGCACGAGTTCGACCTTCTTGCCCGGGTTGGCCTTCTCGAACTGCTTCTTCATCGCGGCCAGATAGATGTCCGGGACCCGGCTCTTGTTGTCCGTGGACTGCTTGAACGAGACCTTGATCGTGTTCGAGTCGCTGCCGGAGCCGCCGCCACAGGCGGTGAGCGTTCCGGCGGCCAGCAGGGCAGTGGCGACGAGGAGCGGGGCGGTGGGGCGCACGGGCACGACCTCCTACGGAGCGCCGCGGGCATCGTTGCCTCGCGGGGCTGCCCGTGAACGTAAGGGCCCGTTCGTCGCAAGGTCAATGGGTGTGCGGCGACGCACGTCACCACGGTGACAACGTTGTTGTCGAGTCCGGGGAGCCGAGTGGAAAGTTAGGTAAGGCTAAGCTAAGTTAATCTTCGGTTGGTCTCGCAACACCCCTGTCCCTGAAGGAGATTGACGCCGCATGCCTCGCATCACGCCCAGGATCCGTCGTTCCGCCGCCGTCGTGGTGGCTCTCGTCGCGGGTGCGACGACGGCCCCGGCCGCCGTCGCCACGGCCGGCACCGGAGCCCCCGCCGCCGTCTCCGCCCCCGTCACCAAAGGCCTCTACCAGTCGGCGTACTCGGAGCGGAACCACGTCCTGTGGACCGCGTCGGCCGTCGGCCGGCCCCCGGTGACCACCTCCGCGCTGAGCAAGGTCGACCCGAAGACCCTGAAGGTGCTGGCCACCTACACGCCGCCGGTCACCGACGCGGCCACCGGCGCCCTCGAGGCGGTCTACGGCGTCGCCGTCGACGACGAGCACAACACCGTCTGGGTCACCAACACCCGCAACAACAGCGTCGCCGTCTACAGCCAGCGCGACGGCGCGCACCTCGCGACCCTGCCGAACGTCGCCCACGCCCGCGAGATCGTCGTCGACGAGAGGCACGACACCGTGTGGGCGAGCGGCTTCGGCGACGGCAGCCTGGTCGCCTTCGACAGCCGCACCTACGCGGAGAAGAAGCGCGTCACCGTCGAGGGCGCGGGCCCGACCGGCCTCGCCGTGAACGAGCGCACCGGCACGGTCTACGCCGCCGACCTCACGAACGACCAGCTCATCGAGGTGGCCCGGAAGTCCGCCACGCCGCGGCTCATCCCGACCGGCGACGGCCCCCTCTCCGTGGCCCTCTCCAAGAACGGCCGCACCGCCTACACGGCCGACAACACCGCGGGCACCGTCTCCGTCGTCGACCTCGACAAGGGCCTGGTCAGCAAGTCCGTCCCGACCGGCGCCGGCCCGCTGTCCGTGGCCGCCGACGACCGCTCCGGCGCCGTCGTCGCCGTCAACCGCACCGACGCCACCGCGACCGTCGTCGACCCGCGCAAGGGCACCGTCGTCAAGACCGTCACCACCGGCGCCAACCCCAACCACGTCGAGATCGCCCACGGCACCGCCTACGTCGTCGACAAGTCCGGCACGGGCCCGACGGGCGAGGACCTGCTCACCCGCTTCCGGGTGCGCTGACCGCTACTTCCAGCAGTAGATCAACTCGGGCCGGCCGACCTGCCCGTACTGCGGACTGCGCACGGCCAGCCCCGCGTCGACCAGATGCTCCAGATAGCGGCGCGCGGTGATGCGCGAGATACCGACCGTCCCGGCGGCCGCCGCCGCTGTCACGCCCTCGGACGCGGCCTCGCGCACCGCCTGCGTCACCCGCTCCAGCGTGGGCGCGCTCAGCCCCTTGGGCAGGGCGGCCGGAGCCGGGGAGCGCAGGTTGGCCAGGGCCCGGTCGACCTCGTCCTGCCCGGTCGCCTCGCCGCTCGTCGTGCGGTACTCGGCATAGCGCGCCAGCCGGTCCCGCAGCGTGGCGAACGTGAACGGCTTCAGCACGTACTGGACGACACCCAGCGAGACCCCCTCCCGCACGACCGCCAGATCACGGGCCGACGTCACCGCGATGACGTCCGCCTGGTGCCCCGCGGCACGCAGCGACCGGGCCAGCGCGAGACCGTGCCCGTCCGGCAGGTGCAGATCGAGCAGGATCAGGTCGACCGGCGCCCGGTCCAGCGCACGACGCGCCTCGGCGGCCGTATGGGCCTTGGCGACGGTCACGAAGCCGGCCACACGGTTCACATAGAGGGCATGGGCGTCGGCCGCCACCGGGTCGTCCTCCACCACCAGGACTCTGATCTGCGGATCTGTCATGACATGCCGTCCTGGGTCGTGGTCGAGGCCGTGCGCACAACGCCCGGCGCGGGAATACTGCCGGCCCTGGCCGCCCCCTTCAGAGGCAGCGCCACCGTGAACTCGGCTCCGCCGTCCGGCGGTCGGGTCAGCTCCAGGGTGCCCGCGTTACGGCGCACCGCCTGCCGTACGAGAGCGAGGCCGAGCCCCCGCCCGCCCGGACCGGCCGGCTTCGTCGACCAGCCCCGCTCGAACACGGCGTCCGCGTGCTCCGGATCCACCCCGGGACCGGTGTCCCTGACCCGCAGCAACAGGGCGTCGGACGTGGCCCGGGCCGTGACGGTGACCCGGGCGCGCGGCGAGCCCTGCGCCGCGTCGACCGCGTTGTCGACGAGATTGCCGAGGACCGTGACCAGGTCCCGCGCCGCCAACTCCGGCGGCAGGAGCCCGTCGTCGATCCGCGTATCGGCGGACACCACCAGCTCCACCCCGTGCTCATTGGCCTGCGCCGCCTTGCCCAGCAGCAGCGCGGCCAGCACCGGCTCGCTGACGGCACCGACGACCTGATCGGTCAGCGTCTGGGCCAGCTCCAGCTCCGCGGTGGCGAAGTCCACGGCCTCCTCCGCGCGCCCCAGCTCGATCAGCGACACGACCGTGTGCAGCCGGTTCGCCGCCTCATGAGCCTGCGACCTGAGCGCCTGCGTGAACCCCCGCTCCGAATCCAACTCGCCCATCACCGACTGCAGTTCGGTGTGATCGCGCAGGGTCACGACCGTGCCGCGCCGCTCACCGCTGGCCACCGGCGAGGTGTTCACGACCACGACCCGGTCGGCGGTCAGATGCACCTCGTCGACCCGCGGCTCGGCCGCCAGCAGCGCACCGGTCAGCGGCGCGGGCAGCCCCAGCTCGGCGACGCCCCGGCCCACCGCGTCCTCACCGACACCGAGCAGCGCCCGGGCCCCGTCATTGATGAGCGCCACCCGCCGCTGCCCGTCGAGCATGACGAGCCCTTCCCGCACGGCGTGCAGCGCGGCCTGGTGATAGGCGTGCATCCGGCTCAGCTCGGTGGCGTTCATCCCGTGGGTGTGACGGCGCAGCCGGGCGTTGATGACGTACGTGCCGATACCGCCGAGCACCAGCGCCGCCCCCGCCACCCCGGTCACCGCGAACACCTGACCGCGGGCCTGCGCCGTGATCTCGTCGATGGTGATCCCGGCGCTGACCAGGCCGACGATCCGGTTCCCCGAGTCCCGGACCGGAGTGATGACCCGCACCGACGGCCCCAGGGTCCCGGTGTACGTCTCCGCGAACGTCCGCCCCCGGAGCGCCGGCCCGATGTGCCCGAGGTACCGCTTGCCGATCCACTTCTCCGTCGGATGCGTCCACCGGATGCCCCGCGGATCCATGATCGTCACGAAGTCGACGCCGGTATGACGCTGCACGTCCAGGGCGTACGGCTGCAGGGACACCGTCGGATCCCCGGCCCCCGTGATCGCCTCGCGCACCGAGGGGGCGTCGGCCACCGCCGTCGCCGCGGCCGTCGCCTGCCGCCGCGCCGCGGTCTCCGCCTGGTTCCGGTCACTGACGTACGTGAACAGCGCGCATCCCGCGACCACGACCGCGACGAGCACGGCCTGCATCGCGAAGAGCTGGCCCGCCAGGCTGCGGGGGAGGGGGAGACGCATGGCGCCAGTCTGCCCGCTCGTACAAGTGCGAACTAAATGAACGGAAGGGTGACGGTCCTCACGGGCTGGGAGATAGTCACCGGGATCCGCAGACCGTGAGCCGCACGGCCCCTGCGTACGTGAACCCTTCCGGAACCCCCTCAACGGGCCCCTTTCCGGAACCCCTTCCGAATCGTTCCAGTACGCCGACGTCGTCGTCAGGAGGAACCGTGGCCGAAACCGGGACCAAGACCACGCCCCCCGCCGCCAAGCGGGACCGCACGCACTATCTCTACATCGCCGTCATCGTGGCGGTGCTGCTCGGCATCGCCGTCGGCTTCATCTGGCCCGACTTCGCCAAGGAGCTCAAGCCCATCGGCACGGGCTTCGTGAACCTGATCAAGATGATGATCTCGCCCATCATCTTCTGCACGATCGTGCTCGGCGTCGGCTCGGTACGGAAGGCCGCGAAGATCGGCAAGGTCGGCGGCCTCGCCCTCGGCTACTTCATCGTCATGTCGGTCGTCGCCCTGGCCATCGGCCTCCTCGTCGGCAACATCCTGCACCCCGGCGACGGCATGCACCTGACCGAGGCCACCAAGGAGGTCGGCCACACCGCGGCGGAGGACGCCGCGGAGGGCCCGGTCGACTTCATCCTCGGCGTCATCCCGACGACGCTGGTCTCCGCCTTCACCGAGGGCGAGGTCCTGCAGACCCTCCTCGTCGCCCTCCTCGTCGGCTTCGCCCTCCAGGCCATGGGCCGCGCCGGCGAGCCGGTCCTGCGCGGCGTCGAGCACATCCAGAAGCTCGTCTTCCGCGTCCTCGGCATGATCATGTGGGCCGCCCCGCTCGGCGCGTTCGGCGCGATGGCCGCCGTGATCGGCGAGACCGGCGTCGACGCACTCAAGGCACTCGCCACGATCATGATCGGGTTCTACGTCACCTGCGCCCTGTTCGTGGGCATCGTCCTGGCGGCGATCCTGCGACTGGCGACCGGATACAACATCTTCTCCCTGCTGAAGTATCTGGCCCGGGAGTTCCTGCTGATCCTGTCGACGTCATCCTCCGAGTCGGCCCTGCCGCGCCTCATCGCGAAGATGGAGCACCTGGGCGTGAGCCGCCCGGTCGTCGGCATCACCGTCCCGACGGGCTACTCCTTCAACCTCGACGGCACCATGATCTACCTGACCATGGCGTCCCTGTTCATCGCCGACGCCATGGACCAGCCGATGAGCGTCGGCCAGCAGATCGGCCTGCTCCTCTTCATGATGATCGCGTCGAAGGGCGCGGCAGGCGTCTCCGGCTCCGGCATCGCGGTGCTCGCGAGCGGACTGCAGTCCCACAAGCCGGCACTGGTCGACGGGGTCGGCCTCATCATCGGCATCGACCGTTTCATGAGCGAGGCGCGCGCCCTGACGAACTTCGCGGGCAACGCGGTGGCCACGCTGCTGATCGGCACCTGGACCGGCGAGGTCGACCGGGACCGGGTCAAGCGGGTGCTGGCCGGCGATCTGCCGTTCGACGAGCGGACCCTGCTGGACTCCAAGGACGGCGACACGGACGTCCCCGAACCACGGGACGGCGGGGCCGGCACGGGAGCCGGAACCAAGGAGCCCGTGGGGGCCTGACCTGGTCATTCCCCGAGCGGGGTCCGGTGCGCCGTGTCGCACCGGACCCCGCTTTTGTCGTACCGGGCCACGTGGCGTAGAGTCCTGCGAGTTGTCCGGGTCACCACGGCTCACGGCAGCGCTCCCGCCGCTGAAGCGGCACCCAAACCACCAGCACGATCTCCCCCTGGGATTGATTTCGGCTTGCCCGAATTCAATTCGATTTCGGGGCGCGTCCGACCTGATCGACCCGATTAGGAACCGCCGCGAGGATCCGCTAAAGTCTGGGACGTCGGAACGGCCCAACAGCCGCGAAGACAAACCCGGTTGACAGGGAATCAGGCCCGAAAGGATCTGATAGAGTCAACACCGCCGGAAGGCCGAAAGGCCGGAAAGCGGAGCACGACCCCGAGGAAATCGGCCGGTGAAACGGTCTGATAGAGTCGGAAACACGCAGTAACATTAAAAAGAAGTACCGAAGGGAAGCGCCCGGAGGAAAGCCCGAGAGGGTGAGTACAAAGGAAGCGTCCGTTCCTTGAGAACTCAACAGCGTGCCAAAAATCAACGCCAGATATGTTGATACCCCGACTCACTTCGGTGAGTTGAGGTTCCTTTGAAAAAGTCCTGCCGGTCCTGGTGGCTGGTAGGCGCACAGCGAGGACGCTGTGAACAAGGGGATTATTCCTCTCCTTGTTCCGCTCTCGTGGTGTCACCCCGAGTACGGGGAAACATTCACGGAGAGTTTGATCCTGGCTCAGGACGAACGCTGGCGGCGTGCTTAACACATGCAAGTCGAACGATGAAGCCCTTCGGGGTGGATTAGTGGCGAACGGGTGAGTAACACGTGGGCAATCTGCCCTGCACTCTGGGACAAGCCCTGGAAACGGGGTCTAATACCGGATGACACTCCTTCAGGCATCTGAGGGGGTTGAAAGCTCCGGCGGTGCAGGATGAGCCCGCGGCCTATCAGCTTGTTGGTGAGGTAGTGGCTCACCAAGGCGACGACGGGTAGCCGGCCTGAGAGGGCGACCGGCCACACTGGGACTGAGACACGGCCCAGACTCCTACGGGAGGCAGCAGTGGGGAATATTGCACAATGGGCGAAAGCCTGATGCAGCGACGCCGCGTGAGGGATGACGGCCTTCGGGTTGTAAACCTCTTTCAGCAGGGAAGAAGCGAAAGTGACGGTACCTGCAGAAGAAGCGCCGGCTAACTACGTGCCAGCAGCCGCGGTAATACGTAGGGCGCAAGCGTTGTCCGGAATTATTGGGCGTAAAGAGCTCGTAGGCGGCTTGTCGCGTCGGTTGTGAAAGCCCGGGGCTTAACCCCGGGTCTGCAGTCGATACGGGCAGGCTAGAGTTCGGTAGGGGAGATCGGAATTCCTGGTGTAGCGGTGAAATGCGCAGATATCAGGAGGAACACCGGTGGCGAAGGCGGATCTCTGGGCCGATACTGACGCTGAGGAGCGAAAGCGTGGGGAGCGAACAGGATTAGATACCCTGGTAGTCCACGCCGTAAACGGTGGGCACTAGGTGTGGGCAACATTCCACGTTGTCCGTGCCGCAGCTAACGCATTAAGTGCCCCGCCTGGGGAGTACGGCCGCAAGGCTAAAACTCAAAGGAATTGACGGGGGCCCGCACAAGCAGCGGAGCATGTGGCTTAATTCGACGCAACGCGAAGAACCTTACCAAGGCTTGACATACACCGGAAAGCATTAGAGATAGTGCCCCCCTTGTGGTCGGTGTACAGGTGGTGCATGGCTGTCGTCAGCTCGTGTCGTGAGATGTTGGGTTAAGTCCCGCAACGAGCGCAACCCTTGTTCTGTGTTGCCAGCATGCCCTTCGGGGTGATGGGGACTCACAGGAGACCGCCGGGGTCAACTCGGAGGAAGGTGGGGACGACGTCAAGTCATCATGCCCCTTATGTCTTGGGCTGCACACGTGCTACAATGGCAGGTACAATGAGCTGCGATACCGCGAGGTGGAGCGAATCTCAAAAAGCCTGTCTCAGTTCGGATTGGGGTCTGCAACTCGACCCCATGAAGTTGGAGTTGCTAGTAATCGCAGATCAGCATTGCTGCGGTGAATACGTTCCCGGGCCTTGTACACACCGCCCGTCACGTCACGAAAGTCGGTAACACCCGAAGCCGGTGGCCCAACCCCTTGTGGGAGGGAGCTGTCGAAGGTGGGACTGGCGATTGGGACGAAGTCGTAACAAGGTAGCCGTACCGGAAGGTGCGGCTGGATCACCTCCTTTCTAAGGAGCACTTCTTACCGGGCTTGCTCGGTCAGAGGCCAGCATGCGAGCGAATGTCTCGCACTGGTTGCTCATGGGTGGAACGTTGATTATTCGGCACACTTGATCGTCTTCTCCTTCCAGTACTGCTCCTTGTGAGCGTGGAACGTTGAGGGAAGCGGCGAGGGTGTCGGGCACGCTGTTGGGTATCTGAGGGTACGGACTTGTTCCCGACCTCAATGCCGGCCCCGGTAAAGCGCCAAGGTTCTTGGTGTGTGACGGGTGGTTGGTCGTTGTTTGAGAACTGCACAGTGGACGCGAGCATCTGTGGCCAAGTTTTTAAGGGCGCACGGTGGATGCCTTGGCACCAGGAACCGATGAAGGACGTGGGAGGCCACGATAGTCCCCGGGGAGTCGTCAACCAGGCTTTGATCCGGGGGTTTCCGAATGGGGAAACCCGGCAGTCGTCATGGGCTGTCACCCGCTGCTGAACACATAGGCAGTGTGGAGGGAACGCGGGGAAGTGAAACATCTCAGTACCCGCAGGAAGAGAAAACAACCGTGATTCCGGGAGTAGTGGCGAGCGAAACTGGATGAGGCCAAACCTACGACGTGTGAGACCCGGCAGGGGTTGCGTCGTGGGGGTTGTGGGATCTCTTTTCTACGGTCTGCCGGCCGTGGGACGAGTCAGAAACCGTTGATGTAGGCGAAGGACATGCGAAAGGTCCGGCGTAGAGGGTAAGACCCCCGTAGTCGAAACGTCAGCGGCTCGTTTAAGAGACACCCAAGTAGCACGGGGCCCGAGAAATCCCGTGTGAATCTGGCGGGACCACCCGTTAAGCCTAAATATTCCCTGGTGACCGATAGCGGATAGTACCGTGAGGGAATGGTGAAAAGTACCGCGGGAGCGGAGTGAAATAGTACCTGAAACCGTGTGCCTACAAGCCGTGGGAGCGTCGGATATGTGCTTGCACATATCTCGTGACTGCGTGCCTTTTGAAGAATGAGCCTGCGAGTTTGCGGTGTGTTGCGAGGTTAACCCGTGTGGGGAAGCCGTAGCGAAAGCGAGTCCGAATAGGGCGATTCAGTAGCGCGCTCAAGACCCGAAGCGGAGTGATCTAGCCATGGGCAGGTTGAAGCGGAGGTAAGACTTCGTGGAGGACCGAACCCACCAGGGTTGAAAACCTGGGGGATGACCTGTGGTTAGGGGTGAAAGGCCAATCAAACTCCGTGATAGCTGGTTCTCCCCGAAATGCATTTAGGTGCAGCGTCGTGTGTTTCTTGCCGGAGGTAGAGCACTGGATAGGCGATGGGCCCTACCGGGTTACTGACCTTAGCCAAACTCCGAATGCCGGTAAGTGAGAGCGCGGCAGTGAGACTGTGGGGGATAAGCTCCATGGTCGAGAGGGAAACAGCCCAGAGCATCGACTAAGGCCCCTAAGCGTACGCTAAGTGGGAAAGGATGTGGAGTCGCAGAGACAACCAGGAGGTTGGCTTAGAAGCAGCCACCCTTGAAAGAGTGCGTAATAGCTCACTGGTCTAGTGATTCCGCGCCGACAATGTAGCGGGGCTCAAGCGTACCGCCGAAGTCGTGTCATTGCAGCAAGAGGGCCAACGCCTGCTGTGATGGGTAGGGGAGCGTCGTGTGCCGGGTGAAGCTGCAGCGGAAGCTAGTGGTGGACGGTTCACGAGTGAGAATGCAGGCATGAGTAGCGATACACACGTGAGAAACGTGTGCGCCGATTGACTAAGGGTTCCTGGGTCAAGCTGATCTGCCCAGGGTAAGTCGGGACCTAAGGCGAGGCCGACAGGCGTAGTCGATGGATAACCGGTTGATATTCCGGTACCCGCTGTGAAGCGTCAAACATCGAATCCAGTGATGCTAAGGCCGTGAAGCCGTTCCGGACCCTTCGGGGAATGGAAAGTGGTGGAGCCGCCGGCCCAAGTTGGTAGTAGGTGAGTGATGGGGTGACGCAGGAAGGTAGTCCAGCCCGGGCGGTGGTTGTCCCGGGGTAAGGGTGTAGGACGTGATCCAGGTAAATCCGGTTCACATGAGTCTGAGACCTGATGCCGAGCCGATTGTGGTGAAGTGGATGATCCTATGCTGTCGAGAAAAGCCTCTAGCGAGTTTCATGGCGGCCCGTACCCTAAACCGACTCAGGTGGTCAGGTAGAGAATACCGAGGCGTTCGGGTGAACTATGGTTAAGGAACTCGGCAAAATGCCCCCGTAACTTCGGGAGAAGGGGGGCCATTCCTGGTGATGAGTCTTGCACTCTGAGCTGGGGGTGGCCGCAGAGACCAGCGAGAAGCGACTGTTTACTAAAAACACAGGTCCGTGCGAAGCCGTAAGGCGATGTATACGGACTGACGCCTGCCCGGTGCTGGAACGTTAAGGGGACCGGTTAGTCAAGATTCGTCTTGGCGAAGCTGAGAACTTAAGCGCCAGTAAACGGCGGTGGTAACTATAACCATCCTAAGGTAGCGAAATTCCTTGTCGGGTAAGTTCCGACCTGCACGAATGGCGTAACGACTTCTCGACTGTCTCAACCATAGGCCCGGTGAAATTGCACTACGAGTAAAGATGCTCGTTTCGCGCAGCAGGACGGAAAGACCCCGGGACCTTTACTACAGTTTGATATTGGTGTTCGGTTCGGCTTGTGTAGGATAGGTGGGAGACTGTGAACTCTGGACGCCAGTTCAGGGGGAGTCGTCGTTGAAATACCACTCTGGTCGTGCTGGATGTCTAACCTGGGTCCGTGATCCGGATCAGGGACAGTGTCTGATGGGTAGTTTAACTGGGGCGGTTGCCTCCCAAAGGGTAACGGAGGCGCCCAAAGGTTCCCTCAGCCTGGTTGGTAATCAGGTGTTGAGTGTAAGTGCACAAGGGAGCTTGACTGTGAGACCGACGGGTCGAGCAGGGACGAAAGTCGGGACTAGTGATCCGGCGGTGGCTTGTGGAAGCGCCGTCGCTCAACGGATAAAAGGTACCCCGGGGATAACAGGCTGATCTTCCCCAAGAGTCCATATCGACGGGATGGTTTGGCACCTCGATGTCGGCTCGTCGCATCCTGGGGCTGGAGTCGGTCCCAAGGGTTGGGCTGTTCGCCCATTAAAGCGGTACGCGAGCTGGGTTTAGAACGTCGTGAGACAGTTCGGTCCCTATCCGCTGTGCGCGTAGGAGTCTTGAGAAGGGCTGTCCCTAGTACGAGAGGACCGGGACGGACGAACCTCTGGTGTGCCAGTTGTCCTGCCAAGGGCATGGCTGGTTGGCTACGTTCGGAAAGGATAACCGCTGAAAGCATCTAAGCGGGAAGCCTGCTTCAAGATGAGGACTCCCACCCCCTTTGAGGGGTTAAGGCTCCCAGTAGACGACTGGGTTGATAGGCCAGATCTGGAAGCACCGTAAGGTGTGGAGGTGACTGGTACTAATAGGCCGAGGGCTTGTCCTCAGTTGCTCGCGTCCACTGTGTTGGTTCTGAAACCACGAACAACCGTCGAAGCCGATTGGCTACGGCTCCGGTTGACAGTTTCATAGTGTTTCGGTGGTCATAGCGTGAGGGAAACGCCCGGTTACATTCCGAACCCGGAAGCTAAGCCTTACAGCGCCGATGGTACTGCAGGGGGGACCCTGTGGGAGAGTAGGACGCCGCCGAACTATTGTTGAGAAAAGCCCCGGACCGGGATACGGTCCGGGGCTTTTCTGCGTTTACGGCGCCTTTTCAGGCGGCCTCGGCGAGACGTTCGGCCTCCTTCGGCGGGTAACCCGCCGAGGCCAGAACCGCGACGACTGCCGCGCGGCCGGCGTCCGCCGCCGGGATCGCCCCGTCGTTCACGGCCTCCATCAGGCCGAACAGCACCTGCTCATGCACGTACGCGAGAGCCTGCGCCGGCAGCGGGGAAGTGAACTGGCCCTGGTCCAAGCCCTGTTGGATCAAGGCCACGCAGATCTCGCGGACCGGGGCGAGGGCCGCCCTGATGCCCTCCATCGTCATGCTGCGCTGGGCCAGACTGACCAGAAGGCGGTAGCGGTCCGCGATCGGCCAGATCGCCAGAATCGAACGGGCCACCGCCTCGGCCGGTTCCGTGATGCCCTCGCGGCCGGCCCGGTGAGCCTCGGCGACCGCCTGGGCCGCATCGTCCACCAACGCCCCGACGAGCGCGTCACGGCTCGGGAAATGACCGTAGACCGTACGGCGCACCACGCCCGCCGCGCGGGCGATCTGATCCATGGAGGCCTCGGGATCGCGCAGCAGCTCGGCGAGCGCGACGTCGAGGATGCGGCGGCGGTTGGCGTCGGCCCGTACGGAAGTCACGCCGTTCATTGTGCCTGCACCCCGGCCCGCCCCCGACACGCGCTCGGGCCTCACGCGACCCACCCATTTTGCACACTCCTGTGCAACGGCGTAGATTGCACAGCGCTGTGTAATTGCACAGCCTTGTGCAAGTCCTGTCCGCTGTTCACCCGGGAGGGTCTCCGCGCCATGCGCCTCGTCATGAACGAGCCGGTCGCCACGATGGACCGGCCGTACACCCGCCGCTGGTCGGCGCTGCTCGTGCTCTGCCTGAGCCTGTTGATCATCGTGATGGCCAACACGGCACTCACGGTCGCGGCGCCCGACATGACCCAGGACCTCGGGCTCTCCAGCGCCGACCTGCAGTGGGTCATCGACGGCTACACCGTTCCGTACGCCGCGCTGATGCTGCTGCTCGGTGCCATCGGCGACAAGTACAGCCGGCGCGGGGCCCTGATCCTCGGGCTCGTCGTGTTCGGCGGCGGGGCCGTCGCCGGGTCGCTCGTCGACAGCTCCACCGGGGTCATCGCCGCCCGCGCCGTCATGGGTGTCGGCGCAGCGATGATCATGCCCGCCACCCTGTCGCTGCTCGCAGCCACGTTCCCGCGGGCCGAGCGCGCCAAGGCCATCGTGCTGTGGACGGCGACGGCCGGACTCGCCATCGCCGCGGGACCGTTGGTGGCCGGCGCGCTGCTGCGCAACCACGGGTGGTCGTCGACCTTCCTGATCAATGTGCCCGTCGCCGCCGTCGCGATCGTCGGCGCGCTCGTCCTCGTACCGCCGTCGAAGGCCGACCACCACAGCCGGATCGACTACGTGGGCGGGCTGCTGTCCGTGATCTGGGTCGGCGCGCTGGTCTACATGATCATCGAGGGGCCGCACTTCGGGTGGGGCGCGAAGGCGGTCACCGCCGCCGTGGGGGCGGGAGTGGCGCTCGTGGCCTTCATCGGCTGGGAGCTGCGGCATCCGCGCCCGGTGCTGGACGTACGACGGTTCACGAACCGCCGCTTCGCGGGGTCGAACCTCGCCGTCGCCCTCTTCTTCCTGGCCGTCTTCGGGGCGTTCTACTACCTCACCCAGCACCTCCAGTTCGTCCTCGGGTACGACGCCCTGGAGACGGGTGTGCGGATGCTGCCGCTGGCCGCCGCGGTGTTCGTCGGCTCGGCGCTCACCGGGTACCTCACGCCCCGGATCGGCATGAAGATCACGGTGACGGCGGGCATGGTCGGCGGCACGGCGGCGCTCGCGCTGCTGACGCGGGTCGACGTCGCGTCCACCTACGGCGACTTCGTCCTGCCCCTCGTGATTCTGGGCCTGGCCATCGGCCTGGCGCTGTCACCCTGTACCGACGCCATCATGGGCGCGTTCCCGGAGTCCGAGCTCGGTGTCGGCGGCGCCGTCAACGACACGTCGCTCGAACTCGGCGGCTCCCTAGGGATCGCCATCCTCGGCTCCGTGCTGGCCGGCTCGTACTCCTCGCACCTCTCCGACGCCGCGTCCGGCACCAAGCTGCCCGGCAATGCGCTGGCCACGGCGCAGGACTCGGTCGGCGCCGGATACGTCGTCGCGCAGCGGATCGGCGAGCAGGCGCACAAGCTCGCCGAGCGCGCGGCCGGTGCCACCGATCCGCAGCAGGCGGCGCAGCTCAAGGCGCAGGCCGCCCAACTTGCAGACGGGGCACGGCAGATGACGCGGGCGGTCGGATCCTCGTTCGCCGACGCGGTGGCGCACACCAGCGTCGTCGGAGCCGTGATCCTCGGCGTGGGGACAGTGCTGGTGGCGGTGCTGCTGCCGCGCAAGGGCAAGGCGGCCGCCGGGCCCGAAGCCCCTGAGGACGACACGGAGCAGCGGCCTGCCGGCGAACTGGCCGCGAACAAGGGTTAGGCAGAGAGGGCCGCAGGACCGCAGCAGCTCGGCATCCCCGGCGCGGACAGGGGGGCGATGGTCATCAAAGGCGAGCCTGTCCGCACCATGCGCAGGTCGGGGGCGTTGTCAGTGGCACCGTCTACTGTGGCGGCAGTCCGCAACGACCAGGAGGCCCGCCATGACGACCCTGCCCGACCGGCCCGGCACCGCACTGCTCGTCATCGACGTACAGAACGGGGTGGTGGAGGGTGCTCCACGCCGCGACGAGGTCGTCGCGCACATCAACACCCTCGTGGACAAGGCCCGAGCCGAGGGCGTCCCGGTGATCTGGGTGCAGCACTCGGACGACGGCCTCAAGGAGGGCACGGAGGCCTGGAGTTACGTCCCCGAGCTGGTGCGCCGGGAGCAGGAGCCTCTGGTGCACAAGAAGTACGGCGACTCGTTCGAGGCCACCGACCTGGAGGCGCTGCTCGCCGAGCGCGGCGTCGGCAGACTCGTCGTCACTGGGGCCCAGAGCGACGCCTGCATCCGCTCGACGATCCACGGTGGCTTCGTGCGCGGGTACGACGTGACGCTCGTCGGTGACGCGCACACCACGGAGGACCTCAGCGCGTACGGGGCGCCGGCCCCGGAGCTGGTCATCGCGCACACCAATCTGTACTGGAAGTTCCAGAGCGCGCCGGGCCGCAGCGCGGGGACGGTGGACACGGCCGACGTGACGTTCTGAGGTCCCTTGGGGCACGGGGTACTCAGGGGACTGAGTAGCACCACTCATGTCATGCCCACCGCCCGAGCGTTGGATGGTGGGCATGACAATGGACCTCGCCGCAGACGCGCCCGCACGACCCGCCCGGTACGCCCGTCACTGGGTCGCCCCGCTGCTCTCGTCGCTGGTGACGCTGCCGGCGGCGTTCTTCGCGTACGTCTTCGCCGGGCTCTCGCCGATGGCCTGCGACTCGTGCACGGATGCGCAGCTGGACCGGTTCGAGCCTAGCTTCGACCGGGCCTTCACGGTCTTCGGACTGAGCCTGACCGTCTCGCTGCTCGTCCTGGCGACGGCGTGGTTGTTGCCGTGGCAGGAGCGGTATGCGGAGCGCAGGACCGGGTTCGCGGTGCTGGCGCCGATAGCGGTGGTGGTCACGTACGTCGTGTTCGTGGCGATGGTCGACTGGCCGTGAGCCGGGCTGTGCGATGCGTGTTCTCTTGCCCCGCGCTGTAGCCCAGCCCCGGGGCTCTGCCCCGGCCCCCGCTCCTCAATCGCCGGAGGGGCTTGATGTGCCCGGCCCCCACTGGCGTCCGGTCGCGTACGAGAGGGGAGAAGCCGGTCTGGGTGTGTGCGCGCGCCCTTCAACGCGCAGCGCTGGCCTTGACGTCGGCGGCAAGGTTTACCGTCGTACGCATGCGCATCGGAGAGCTCGCGGCCCGTGCCGGTACCAGTACGCGGACGCTCAGGTACTACGAGTCGCGCGGGCTGCTGCCCGCGCGGCGTGGCGGCAACGGATACCGGACCTATGACGAGGCGGACCTGCGCGCGCTGCGGCAGATCCGCACGCTCCAGGACTTCGGGTTCGACCTGGAGGAGACCCGCCCGTTCGTGGAGTGCCTGCGCGCGGGCCACCCGGAGGGCGACTCGTGCCCGGCGTCCCTCGCCGTGTACCGCAACAAGCTCTCCGAACTCGACGCGCTGATCGGCGAGTTGACCACCGTACGGGAGAAGGTCGGCGCGCAGCTGGAGCGCGCCGAGCAGGCGATCGTCGCGCTGGACGCGGAGCAAGCCGCCCCGCGCTGCGAGCTCAGCGAAGCACTCGACGACGCGCACAGCGAAGAACACGGCGAACGACAGGAGTGATCATGCGGGACGTGACCGACGCGGACTTCGACGAGCAGGTGCTGAAGTCCGGGCGACCGGTGCTCGTGGAGTTCACGGCCGCCTGGTGCGGGCCGTGCAAGCAACTGGCACCGGTGCTGAAGTCCATCGCGGAGGAGGAGAGCGAGCGCCTCGACGTCGTGGCGATCGACGTCGACGCCAACCCGGAGACGGCGGTGAAGTACGGCGTGCTGTCGATGCCGACGCTGATGGTCTTCAAGGAGGGGGAGCCCGTGTGGTCCCGGGTGGGCGCCAGGCCCAAGCGGCGACTGCTCGAGGAATTGGCCGAGACCGTCTGAGAACGGCAGGGCGGAGATAACCGCGGTTGGAATTAACCCCTGCCCGGGGTATATTCGGTGTTTCTGTGTGCCCACAGAAAAGGCCCCTCACCGGGGGCCAACTAAACACACCGTACCGGGCAGGGAGCAGTTTTGTCAAGCCGGGAATCCGCCGCATCGCAGAAAGAACTGCAAAAGGAACAGGAATTCATCGACCGGCTCTACGCGCGGGTCGACGCGCTGCGCGGCCTGGCCGCGGACTCGGTCACGGACGCCCTGACACCCGTCGGCACAGGTCAGCAGGCCCGGCTCGAACGCGACCTGCTGGTCGTGGAGCGCTCCGGCCTGCTCGCCGCGCTGAATGCGGTCGACGGTTCGCTCTGCTTCGGCCGAATCGATCTCACGGACGGAGTGACGCATCACATCGGCCGTATCGGAATTCGCGACGACGACACCGAACACACCCCGATTCTGATCGACTGGCGCGCACCGGTCGCCCGCCCCTTCTATCTCGCCACCGGTCATCTTCCGATGGGCCTGCGCCGGCGCCGCCACCTCACCACCGAGGGCCGCACGGTCACGGAACTCCACGACGAGATCCTCGACCTGGGCGACGACGAGCGCACCGGCTTCGAGGACCCGACCGGCGACGCCGTCCTGCTCGCCGCGCTCAACTCGGCCAGGACCGGCCGCATGGGCGACATCGTGCAGACGATCCAGGCCGAGCAGGACCGCATCATCCGGCACGACCACCGCGGCGTCCTCGTCGTCGAGGGCGGCCCGGGCACCGGCAAGACGGCGGTCGCGCTGCACCGCGCCGCGTTCCTGCTCTACGAGCACCGGGAGCTGCTGGCCAAGCGGGCGGTCCTCATCGTCGGCCCGAACCCGGCGTTCCTGTCCTACATCTCCGAGGTGCTGCCCGCGCTCGGCGAGACGGGCGTGCTGCTCGCGACGGTGGGCGAGCTGTACCCCGGCATCAAGGCGACCGCGACGACCGACTCGCCCCGGGCCGCCGCCGTGAAGGGCGCCGCGTCGATGGCCGAGGCCCTCGCGCTCGCGGCCCGTGACCGGCAGCAACTGCCCGAGCCGGGAGCGCCGTTGGTGATCCCGCACGACGACGGCGACCTGATCATCGACTGGGAGATCGCGTACGAGGCACGGCAGGCGGCGCGCGACACCCTGCTGCCGCACAACCTCGCCCGGCCGCACTTCGCCTTCCGCATCCTCGACGCGCTCACCGAACAGCTCGCGGAGCGGATCGGCGCGGACCCGTACGGCGGGCCGAACTTCCTGGGCCCGGACGACCTCGCCCAGCTCGGCAAGGGCATCGCCGCGAGCGCCGACGTGCACGCGGCCATCGAGGAGCTGTGGCCGAGGCTCACCGCGGAGGACTTCGTCGGGGACTTCCTGGCGGAGCCGGTGCACCTGGCGGACGAGGACGCGCGGGCCATCCGCCGCCCCGTCACCGGACCGGCCGACTGGACGCCCGCGGACGTACCGCTGCTCGACGAGGCGGCCGAGATCCTCGGGTACGACGACGCCGCCGAGCGGGCCGCCGCCGAGGCCGCCCGGCAGGAGCGGATCGCCTACGCGCAGGGTGTGCTCGACCTCTCCCGGGGCTCGGAGACGTACGAGTTCGAGGACGAGGACGAGTCCGAGGTGCTCGCCGCGCACGACATCGTCGACGCGGAGCGGGTCGCCGACTGGTACGGGGAGGACGACCACCGCAGCGCCGCGGAGCGGGCCGCCGCCGACCGGACCTGGGCGTTCGGGCACATCATCGTCGACGAGGCGCAGGAGCTGTCGCCGATGGCGTGGCGGCTGCTGATGCGGCGCTCGCCGACCCGCTCGATGACGCTGGTCGGCGACCCGGCGCAGACGGCCGAGGAGGCCGGGGTCGGGGCGTGGGACAAGATCCTCGCCCCGTATGTAGAGGACCGCTTCGAGCACACCCGGCTCGGGGTCAACTACCGTACGCCGTCAGAGATCATGGACGTCGCGGCGGCCGTGCTGCGTGCCGCGCACCCGGACTTCGAGCCGCCGTCGTCGGTGCGCTCGACGGGCGTACGCCCCTGGCGGCGGGCCGTGACGGGAGATCTCGCCGAGGCGGTCGCGGAGCTCGCCGCGGCCGAGACCCCCGAGGAGGGCCGGCTCGCGGTGATCGCGCCGCGCCGGCTGCACCAGGCGCTGGCGGCGCGGCTGCCCGGGATCGAGGCCGGGGCCGCACCCGACCTGACCCGGCACCTCGTGCTCCTCGACCCGCGCCAGGCCAAGGGGCTCGAGTTCGACCGGGTCGTCGTCGTCGAGCCGGGGGAGTTCGGGACGAGCGACCTGTACGTCGCGCTGACCCGGGCCACCCAGACGCTGGGCATCGTGCACAGCGCCACCGAACTCCCCGCCGCACTCGCCGAGTCGGATCTCAGGCAGGCCTGAACCAGACCGTCGCCAGCGGCGGCAGCGTCAGCCGGATGCTCGCCGGACGGCCGTGGGCCCCCACGTCGTCCGGCTTCACCGGCTCGGGGTTGCCCACACCGCCGCCGCCGTAGCGAGTGGCGTCCGTGTTCAGGACCTCGTGCCAGGCCGGGACGTCGTCGGGCACCCCGAGGCGGTACTCGTGGCGCACCACCGGCGAGAAGTTCGACACCGACAGCAGTGGAGCGCCGTCGGCGGCGTGCCGCAGGAACGCGAAGACGTTGTCCTCCGCCGCGTCGCCGACCACCCACGAGAACCCCGCGGGATCGGTGTCACGCTCCCAGAGCGCGGGCTCCTGCCGGTAGACGCCGTTCAGATCTCTGGTCAGGTCGCGCACGCCGCGGTGGTCGGGCTCGGCGCCGTACGCCGGGTCGAGCAGCCACCAGTCCGGGCCGTGCGCCTCCGACCATTCGGCGCCCTGCGCGAACTCCTGGCCCATGAAGAGGAGTTGCTTGCCGGGGTGGGCCCACATGAAGCCCAGGTAGGCGCGGTGGTCGGCGCGCTGCTGCCACCAGTCGCCGGGCATCTTCGAGACGAGTGAGCGCTTGCCGTGCACGACTTCGTCGTGGGAGATGGGCAGGACGTAGTTCTCGCTGTACGCGTAGACCATCGAGAACGTCATCTCGTGGTGGTGGTACTTGCGGTGCACCGGCTCGTGCTCCAGATAGTCGAGCGAGTCGTGCATCCAGCCCATGTTCCACTTCAGCCCGAAGCCGAGCCCGCCGAAGCCGCCGGGCCCGACGTGGTGGGTCGCCCGGGTCACGCCGTCCCAGGCCGTCGACTCCTCGGCGATGGTGACGACACCCGGCACCCGCCGGTACAGCGTGGCGTTCATCTCCTGGAGGAAGTCGACCGCGTCCAGGTTCTCGCGGCCGCCGAACTGGTTCGGGGTCCACTGCCCCTGCTCGCGCGAGTAGTCGAGGTAGAGCATCGAGGCGACGGCGTCGACGCGCAGGCCGTCGATGTGGAACTCCTCGCACCAGTAAAGAGCGTTCGCGACAAGGAAGTTGCGCACTTCCTTGCGGCCGTAGTCGAACTCCAGGGTGCCCCAGTCGGGGTGCGCCGAGCGCAGCGGGTCCTCGTGCTCGTACAGGGTGCGGCCGTCGAACTCCGCCAACGCCCAGTCGTCGCGCGGGAAATGGGCCGGCACCCAGTCCATCAGCACCCCGATGCCGGCCTGGTGCAGGGCGTCGATCAGGAACTTGAAGTCGTCGGGGGTGCCGAGCCGGGCCGTGGGCGCGTAGAAGCCGGTGACCTGGTAACCCCAGGAGCCGCCGAAGGGGTGCTCGGCGACGGGCATGAGCTCCACGTGCGTGAAGCCCAGGTCGGACACGTAGGCGGGGAGCTGCTCGGCGAGCTGGCGGTACGTCAGGCCCGGTCGCCAGGACGCGAGATGGATCTCGTAGACGGAGAACGGCGACGCATGGACGGGGCGTTCGCCGCGCGCGCTGAGCCAGGCCTCGTCGTGCCAGGTGTGATGGGAGGCGTGCACGACGGACGAGTTCGCCGGGGGCGTCTCGGTGCGGGTGGCGAGCGGGTCGGCGCGCTGGGTGCGGCTGCCGTCGGGGCGGGTGATGTCGAACTTGTAGAGCTCGCCCTCGCCGATGTCCGGGACGAACAGCTCCCAGATCCCGGTCGAGCCGAGCGAGCGCATGCTGTGGGCGGCGCCGTCCCAGTAGTTGAAGCCGCCGATGACGCGAACGCCCCGGGCGTTGGGCGCCCAGACCGCGAAGCGGGTCCCCTGGATGCCCTGGTGCTCCATGGGGTGCGCGCCCAGCGCCGTCCACAGCTGTTCGTGCCGGCCCTCGCCGATCAGGTGGAGGTCGAGTTCACCGAGGGAGGGCAGCAGCGCGTAGGCGTCCGCGATGGTCTGCGTGGCGTCGCTGTAGGCGATCTCCAGCTCGTACGACGCCGGGACCTCGGTCAGCGGGAGCAGGGCGGAGAAGAACCCGTCGCCGTCGTCGTGGAGCGCGGCGAGACCCGCCGGGGTGCGCACGGAGACCCGCTCGGCATAGGGGCGCCAGGCCCGGAAGACGGTGCCGCCGCCGGCCGGATGGGCGCCCAGGACGGAGTGCGGGTCGTGATGGGTCGCCGCCAGGAGGCGGGCGCGGTCGGTCTCCGGGACGGGAGCGGGGACCGGGGGCGGGGTCTGCGTCGAGCGGCGGGTCACGGGTGGGGCCTCCTTGGTGGCCTACGCGTCTGCCGGGCTTCTCGTTCGTCGGCTGATACGGCTGGTGGTCGGTTGCTCGCGCAGTTCCCCGCGCCCTTGGGCGGGCTGTCCGTCCCTGCGCCCTAACCTCCCTCCGCCAGCCGTGCCAGGGCCGCCAGGGGGACCGGCAGCCAGTCGGGGCGGTGGCGGGCCTCGTACAGGGCCTCGTAGACCGCCTTGTCCGTCTCGTAGGCACGCAGCAGGACCGGTTCCGTACGCGGATCGGTGCCGGTGACCTCCGCGTAGCCGGTGCAGTACGCGGCGCGGCAGGCGTCCGACCAGGCGGGGTTCCACGGGGACGGGTTCTCCGCGGTGGGCGGCAGGGAGCGGGCCGCGTAGTCGAAGGAGCGGAGCATGCCGGCGATGTCGCGGTGCGGCGGATGCGGCATGCGGCGCTCGGCGAGCGGACGGGACGGCTCGCCCTCGAAGTCGATGAGCTGCCAGGTGCCGGAGGGCTCGCGCAGGCACTGGCCCAGGTGCAGATCGCCGTGGACGCGCTGGGCCTGCCAGGTGGTGCCCTCGGCGGCGAGGTCGGTGAGCGCCTCGAACGCGGTGCGCAGCGCGGGCACATGGGGCAGCAGCGCGGGCACCTGGTGGGCGGTGGTCTCCAGGCGGTGGATCATCGCCTCCGCCAGCTGCTCGGTGTGCGCGCGGGAGCAGGTCACGGTGGGCAGGGCCCGGGCGAGCGCGGCGTGCACCTCGCCGGTCGCGCGGCCCAACTCCCGTGCCTCAGCGGTGAAATCCTCTTCCTTGGCGAGGTGGCGCAGGGCCAGGTCCCAGCCGTCGGCGGCGCCCTTGAGGTAGGGCTGCAGGACACCCAGCGTCTTGCTTCCCGTCTCGAACCACGCGATCGGGGCCGGGACCCGCGGGCAGCCCTCCCGGGCCAGGGCCAGGGGGAGTTCGAGGTCGGGGTTGGTGCCGGACCGCACCCGGCGGAAGAACTTGGCGATGAGCCGGTCGCCGTAGACCACCGACGAGTTGGACTGCTCGGCGCGCAGCGGCCGGGGCATCAGGCCGCGCAGCACCTCGCCCTGCGGGCCGCGGTGGAAGCGCAGGTCACCGAGGGTGCCGGGGATGCGGAGACGTTCCAGCAGGACGGACGCGAGGCGCGGGTCGTGCAGCGCCTCGTACGCGGTACGGCCGGCCAGCGGGCCCTGGGTGATGTGGCCGATGGCGGCCGCCGCGAGGCGCGGAGGCAGGGCGTCGCTGATGCCGATCAGCAACTGGTAGCAGTCGCCGGGGCCCTCGTCGGCGGGTGGCTGGTGAGCGCGCAGCAGCAGGTGCAACAGGCCCGAGCGGGGCAGGAGTTCGGTGACCGAGTCCAGCGTGAAGCCGGTGATCGGGCGTCCTTTCCCGGCGAACCAGCGCTGCCGCGGCAGCCATTCGCGGAGCAGCGGATCGAGGGACGAGAGCAGTTCCGGATTCCCCTCGGCGGGGGCGGCGGGCCGGGCTGCGGCTTCCGACATGGCGTCGCGTCCTTTCCCCAGGGGAGAGCGACGGGCGTTCCGCACGGTATTGGTGGAGAGTGCCCAGGGCCCGGGGGCGGAAACCGGGTTTTGAGCGCTTTTTGGCGACCCGGGACACGGGTCACCGGCCACGGTCGCGGGGCCCGCGCCACACTCGGCACGGCCCCGCGACCGGCTCACCGCCGGCGCGCGTAGGCCTCGAAGTAGTACTCGGCCTCCGACACGACGACGAGGCTGTCGAGCGTGCCCGACAGGAACATCCACGGCTCCCCGACCGCCGCGCGCACCCGGGCCGTCCAGCCGCCCGGCGGGACACGGCACTCCAGCCAGGGCAGCAGGCTCACGTTGCTCGCCACGTAGAGCCGCCCGGTGATGCCATGGGCCGTCAGGAGCTCCTCGATCCAGCCGTCGAGCTCCTGCGACGTGGTGTCGTCCGAGATCAGCTCGTCCGGCTCGGCGTGGAGCCCGCGGGACACGTCGATCGCGGCGCGCGCCCACGCGGGCTCCTCGCCGGGCCGCAGGGCGCCGCCCGTGCGCAGGTCGCCCAGCCGGACCTCGACGGTCTTCAGGGCGGCCTGCTCCCGGCGCTCGCGCAGCTTCTGCTGGAGCCTGCTTTCCATTGCATCGTTCCTGCGTCGGTACGGGCGGTGGCGGCCCGGCCGGGCCGGGGAGCACGGTCAGGCGCCCTCCTTGCGCAGCCGGAACCAGTAGAACCCGTGTCCTGCGAGGGTCAGCAGGTAGGGCAGCTCACCGATCGCCGGGAACCGCACGCCGCCGATCAGCTCCACCGGATGCCGTCCGTTGAAGGCCTGGAGGTCGAGTTCGGTGGGCTGCGCGAAGCGGGAGAAGTTGTGGACGCACAGCACCAGGTCGTCCTTGTACTCCCGCAGGAAGGCGATGACCGCCGGGTTCGTGGACGGCAGCTCGGTGTACGAGCCGAGGCCGAACGCCGGGTTCTGCTTGCGGATCTCGATCATGCGTCGGGTCCAGTGCAGCAGCGACGACGGGGAGGACATGGAGGCCTCGACGTTGGTGACCTGGTAGCCGTAGACGGGGTCCATGATCGCGGGCAGGGACAGGCGGCCCGGGTCGCAGGAGGAGAAGCCCGCGTTGCGGTCCGGGGTCCACTGCATCGGGGTGCGCACCGCGTCGCGGTCGCCCAGCCAGATGTTGTCGCCCATGCCGATCTCGTCGCCGTAGTAGAGGATCGGCGAGCCGGGCAGGGACAGCAGCAGGGCGGTGAAGAGCTCGATCTGGTTGCGGTCGTTGTCGAGGAGCGGGGCCAGGCGGCGGCGGATGCCGATGTTCGCGCGCATCCGCGGGTCCTTGGCGTACTCCGCGTACATGTAGTCGCGTTCCTCGTCGGTGACCATTTCGAGGGTGAGCTCGTCGTGGTTGCGCAGGAAGATGCCCCACTGGCAGCTCGACGGGATCGCCGGGGTCTTGGCGAGGATCTCCGAGACCGGGTAGCGGGACTCCCGGCGCACCGCCATGAAGATGCGCGGCATGACCGGGAAGTGGAACGCCATGTGGCACTCGTCGCCGCCCGACTGGAAGTCGCCGAAGTAGTCGACGACGTCCTCGGGCCACTGGTTCGCCTCGGCGAGGATCACCACGTCCGGGTACTGGGCGTCGATCTCCTTGCGGACCCGCTTGAGGAAGTCGTGGGTGGCGGGGAGGTTCTCGCAGTTGGTGCCCTCCTCGGCGTACAGGTACGGGACCGCGTCGAGGCGGAACCCGTCGATGCCGAGGTCCAGCCAGAACCGCAGCGCGGCCAGGATCTCCTCCTGGACGGCCGGGTTCTCGTAGTTGAGGTCCGGCTGGTGGGAGAAGAAGCGGTGCCAGAAGTACTGCTTGCGCACCGGGTCGAAGGTCCAGTTCGAGGCCTCGGTGTCGACGAAGATGATCCGCGCGTCCTGGTACTGCTTGTCGTCGTCCGCCCAGACGTAGTAATCGCCGTACGGCCCCTCGGGGTCGGAGCGCGACTGCTGGAACCACTCGTGCTGGTCACTGGTGTGGTTCATGACGAAGTCGATGATGACGCGCATCCCGCGCTGGTGCGCCGCGTCCACGAACTCGACGAAGTCGGCCAGGTCACCGAACTCGGGGAGCACCGACGTGTAGTCGGAGACGTCGTAACCCCCGTCCCGCAGCGGTGACTTGAAGAACGGGGGCAGCCAGAGGCAGTCGACCCCGAGCCACTGGAGATAGTCCAGCTTCGCCGTGATGCCCTTGAGGTCGCCGACGCCGTCTCCGTTGCTGTCCTGAAAGGAACGGACGAGCACCTCGTAGAAGACGGCGCGCTTGAACCAATCGGGGTCCCGGTCCTTGGCGGGGGTGTCCTCGAAGGTGTCCGGGACGGGCTCATTCATGATCATGGTGTGGGTGACCCTCCGAATCCCTTTTCCAGAGAATTCATCGCGGCGTGGACGGTCGCAGGACGGTGAGGATGTGCGCGGGTGCGCGGCCCGGTTCGAGCCGTACGTAGTTCGTCCTGCCCCAGTGATGGATGTCGCCGGTGAGCTCGTCGCGCACCGGGGTGGACTCGTGCCAGCCGAGCCCCAGTTGCGGCATGTCCAACGAGACGGTCGCCTCCTGGGTGTGGTGCGGGTCGAGGTTCACGACCACCACAACCGTGTTCGAGCCACTCTGTTTCGAGTACACGATCACCTCGTCCTTGTCGGCGTGATGGAAGTGCACCTGACGTAGTCCGCGCAGGGCGGGGCTACGGCGGCGGATGTCGTTGAGCGCGGTCAGGAGCGGGGCGATCGTGCGCCCTTCGCGGGCAGCCGACTCCCAGTCCCGAGGCCGCAGTTGGTACTTCTCGGAGTGCAGATACTCCTCGCTACCGGGTCGTAGCGGTGCGTTTTCGCAGAGTTCGTATCCGCTGTAGACGCCCCAGGTCGGCGAGAGGGTCGCGGCGAGCACCGCGCGGAGCTCGAAGGCGGGGCGGCCGCCGTGCTGCAGGAACTCGTGCAGGATGTCCGGGGTGTTCACGAAGAAGTTCGGTCGCATGACGGCGGCCGACTCCCCGGCCAACTCCTGTACGTACTCCGTGAGTTCGGACTTCGAGTTGCGCCAGGTGAAGTACGTGTACGACTGCTGGAAGCCGATCTCGGCGAGGGTGCGCATCATCGCCGGACGGGTGAACGCCTCGGCCAGGAAGATCACGTCGGGGTCGGTACGGTTGATGTCCGCGATGACCTGCTCCCAGAAGACGACCGGCTTCGTGTGCGGGTTGTCGACGCGGAAGATGCGTACGCCGTGCGCCATCCAGTGGCGCAGGACGCGGGTGGTCTCCGCGATCAGCCCCGGCATGTCCTGGTCGAAGGCGATGGGATAGATGTCCTGGTACTTCTTCGGCGGGTTCTCGGCGTAGGCGATGGTGCCGTCGGAGCGGTGGTGGAACCACTCCGGGTGCTTCTCCACCCAGGGATGGTCCGGCGAGCACTGCAGCGCGAAGTCGAGGGCGATCTCCAGGCCCGCGTCGCGCGCGGCCGCCACGAACCGGTCGAAGTCCTCGATCGTGCCGAGGTCCGGGTGGATCGCGTCGTGACCGCCCTCCGGGGAGCCGATGGCCCACGGCACACCGACGTCGTGCGGGCCGGGCGAGAGACTGTTGTCCGGGCCCTTGCGGTACGTCGTGCCGATGGGATGGACCGGCGGCAGATAGACCACGTCGAAACCCATCGCGGCGATGGCCGGCAGCCGGCCCGCGGCGGTGGCGAACGTGCCGCTCACCGGCGGCGCGCCCGCTTCCACCACGGCGCCCTCCGAGCGGGGGAAGAACTCGTACCACGCCCCGTACAGCGCCCGCTCGCGCTCCACCAGCAGCGGCAGCTCCTCGGAGGAGGAGACCGGCTCGCGCAGCGGATGGCGGGAGAGGACCGCGTCGACGTCCGGCGCGAGCGCGGCGGCGAGCCGGGCGGCGGCCGGGCGGGTCGTGTCGCGGAGCGCGGCAACGGCCTGCAGAACCGTTTCGCGCAGCGGTTTGGGAAGGTCCGGTACGGCGCGTTCGTACAACAACGCGCCGTCCTCCAGGACCAGTTCCGTGTCGATCCCCGCGGGGATCTTGATCCCGGCGGCGTGCCGCCAGGTCGTGACCGGGTCGCCCCACGCCTCCACGGCGAAGGTCCACGCCCCGGTCGCGTCGGGGGTGACCTCGGCGCCCCAGCGGTCGGTGCCCGGGGCGAGTTCGCGCATCGGGGTCCAGGGGCCGGGCGTCCCGTCGGGGCCGCGCAGTACCACGTTCGCCGCGACGGCGTCGTGGCCCTCGCGGAAGACGGTGGCCGTGACCTGGAACGTCTCGCCGACGACCGCCTTGGCCGGGCGGCGGCCGCGGTCGACGACCGGACGGACGTCGCGGACGGGGATACGGCCGATGGTGACTTCCGCCGGCGGCGACGGGACCTTGGCGGGGGCCGGCTTCTTCGGCGCGGCGGTTTTCTTCGAGGCGGTTTTCTTCGCGGCGGCTTTCTTCGACTTGCCCGGGGCTGCCCCGTTCGTGCGGGTGCGCTGCGCCGATGACGCGGCCGCGGGGGCTGATGACTTGCCGGACGACTTGCCGGAGGACGTCGATGACGGGCGTTGTGCGGGCATGACCGCTCCTGTCCGCGGGGCTCGGGGGTTGCGGAGACGACATTCGGGGAGAGGGCCGTGCAGTGGTGCCGAAAGGCGTACCGGGGGAGCCTTCCACGCTCTTCGGGCGGGCAATCCGGTGCTTTGTTAACTACTCGCGCGTAAGAGCACACACAAGACCGGTCCCGCTCGAGGAGACGGGACCGGCTCATGAACTCACCTTTCGCCTAGGGGGTGTTGACCTGGAGCAGCTTGTTCGGTGAGCCGAGTCCGGCACCGGTCACCCGGTCCGATGCGGTCCGGTCGGCCAGTGCCTTGCCCACCTCCGCGGGCGTGGCCCCCGGATGGTCGGCGAGATAGAGCGCGGCCGCGCCCGCGGCGTGCGGCGTGGCCATCGACGTACCGGAGAAGGTGGCCTTCCCGGTGTCACTGGCGTACGACGCGGACGTGATGTCCACCCCGGGTGCGAACAGGTCGACTCGAGTACCCCAGTTGGAGAAACTTGCACGTGCGTCCTGCTGGTCGGTCGCGCCGACCGTGACGGCCTCCTGGACCCGAGCCGGGGAGTACAGGCTCGCCGGGAGACCGTCGTTGCCCGCGGCCACGGTGTAAGTGACCCCGGAAGCAATGGAGTTGCGTACCGCTGCGTCGAGCTGGGCATTGGCGTACCCGCCCAGGCTCATGTTGGCCACTGCGGGTTTCTTCGCGTGCTTGGTCACCCAGTCGATGCCCGCGATGACCTGGGCCGTGGTCCCCGACCCCTCGTCGTCGAGCACTCGCACGGCGACCACGTTAGCCTTCTTCGCGACCCCGTAGCTCGCGCCCGCGACGGTTCCGGCCACGTGCGTGCCGTGCCCGTTGCCGTCCTGCGCGGTGGCGTCGTCGTCCACGAAGTCCCAGCCGTAGGACGCCCGTCCGCCGAAGTCCCGGTGACTGATGCGGACGCCCGTGTCGATCACGTACACGGTCGTGCCGGCCCCCGCCGACTCCGGCCAGGTGTACGACGTGTCGAGCGGCAGATCGTTCTGGTCGACGCGGTCCAGGCCCCACGAGGGCGGGTTCTTCTGGGTGTGGTCGTTGGCGACCTTCGTGTCCTGTACGACCGAGGCCACGCTCGGATCGGCCGCGAGCTGTCCGGCCCGCGCCTCGTTGACCTTCACCGCGTACCCATTGAGCGCCTTGCTGTAGGTGTGGCGTATTTTCGCCCCGTACCTGTCGGCGAGGTCCTTGCCGGCCTTGGACGGAGCGCTGGTTCCCCCCTTCAGTGTCACGATGTAGCTGCCCGTCACGGCGCCGGGGTCACCGGCCCCGAATATCCGCCCCTGCGCGGGGGCGGCGTGTGCGGGCAGTGTGATGGCCGAAACCACCGCGGCCGTGGCGATGGCGATGAGCCCGCCGGTCCAGCGCGTCCGCCGCTTCCGTGTCACTGGCACGGTCACTGCCATGTGTGAGTTCCCCTCCTCAACTCGACGCATTCAAGCGCCAGTTGGCAGCCTCTCGTGCGGTGTGAAGTGCCACAAGGATGCACGAGGGGGCGGAATCGGCCATATCGCCCGTGGTCGAGTCGTGGCGGAGGCATGAGGGTTGCGGCGACTTCCGGCCGTTCGAGGTGCCGATCCGGGGCCGCCCCATCTCTCCCGTCGCCCGCCGACGGGAAAGAGAGGGCGGCAGAAGAAGCGGCGGGGCCTTGCTCGGGCGTGCGAGCCTGAGCGCATGTCGATCATTCACCGCACCACCCTCCGGCCCACCAAGCTCGAACTCCTCACCGACTGGCTGCCGAAGCAGTCCTGGTTCGAGGGTTCCGGCAGCCCGGAGCTGACCAAGGCCGGCGGATTCCGGCTCGACGACCCGGACGGCGAGGTCGGGATGGAGTTCATGGCCGTCACCGACGAATCCGGCGCGCGCCCGGTGACGTACCACGTGCCGATGACCTACCGCGGCGCCCCGCTGCCGGACGCGGCCGAGGACGCGCTCATCGGCACCCTCGTGCACGGCGTGCTCGGCGAGCGGTGGGTGTACGACGGCGCCCGGGACCCGCTGCTCGTCGGCCAGTTGGCGGCGCTTCTGCGGGGCGAGGTGCCGGCGCACGCGCAGAGCGTCGACGGCGCGCTCGACCCGGCGGTGCGCGTACGGCTCGACGGAGCCGCCGCGTCGCGGCCGCAGATCGTCCGCGTGCTGGAGCCGGGCAGCTCGGTGCCCGACGCGCCGGGCGAGGTCGGCGCCGAGTGGCGGCGCGCGGACGGGAGCGTGGTGCGTGGGGTGTTCGTGACGGTTCGGGCGGACTGAGCTGTTCCGGGCGTTGCGGGGTGGTCCGTGCCGAAGTGATCTGCCATCGTGGACGGGCCTCCGGTGACCGCCGGGCGGCGTGTTTCCCGAGCGGGGGAGAGGTACGGATGAGCGCGACACGACGGCTCGCGAGGCTGTTCACGGGGGCTGCCCTGGCGACGGGGGCCCTGATCGGTACGGCCGCCGCCCCGGCGACGGCCTACAGCCCGAACCCGACGGTCAGTGCCTACTACCGCGACACGGGGTCCTGCCCGTGCAGCGGCGGCACGCTCGACGACCCGTTCGACGGCACGTACTTCGGGAAGGACGCGGGCGGGTACGCGGTCAAACTGGAGCTGAACCAGGGCGGTTCGTTCGTCGGCAAGGTGGAGTTCCACCCGAACGACGAGAAGCTCCGGGTCTACGACACCAAGAACGACGGCGACACGTTCCACGTCCGGATCTCGTACACCTCGGGCGGCACCACCCACAACCTCGGCACGTACGTGGCGCCCGGCACGGACGCCGTCGCGGACCGCGTCGTCAAGGACTTCGACATCCCCGAGGGCGCGGGCGTCGACATCTCCGTGTACGACGACGCCGGGCTCACCGACTACATCGGCGGGGCGCGCGGCACGGGCGGGGCGGTCGCCTGACCTGATCGCGGTGCGGGGCGCCCGCCGCGTGCACGGCGGACAGCGCGCGAGCCGTGCCCTCGCCGAGTCGGGACGCGGCGAACTCGCCGCCGGGCGCGACACGTTCGGGCCAGTGTCACGTACGGTCCCGCCGCTCTCGGGGACGGCTCCCGCAGCTGCCCCGGCATCATGCGTTCCTCCAAGTCACCTGCTCCCCACGCGTGTTCTGTCGGCGTTCCAGGAGGTCGCGCCGCGGGTGGCTCCATGCGCCGTGGCCCACGGGGCCGCCGCGCACTAACGTCGTGGATGACGTCCGGGACGCGCGACGTGGTGCGTCCCGCAGCGGAGCACCCGGCCGCGCTCCCCCCGACCGACCGCCGACGCCCCCGCTGCACGCGCGAAAGGGGAACTGTGAAGGCCATCCGTCGTTTCACCGTCCGCCCGGTCCTGCCCGAACCGCTCGCCCCGCTCCATGAACTGGCCCGCAATCTGCGCTGGTCGTGGCATACCGCCACCCGTGACCTGTTCGCCGCCGTCGACCCGGAGCGCTGGGCCGGCTGCGACGGCGACCCGATGCGTCTGCTGGGCAGCGTGGCCCCGTCCCGGCTCGCCGAACTCGCCGGGGACGAAGGGTTTCTGGCCACCCTCAGCGAGGTCGCCGACGATCTGCGCGGCTACCTCCAGGACGACCGCTGGTACCAGACACACGCGCAACAGGCCGAACTCCCGTCCGCCATCGCCTACTTCTCGCCGGAGTTCGGCATCACGGCCGCCCTGCCGCAGTACTCCGGCGGCCTCGGCATCCTCGCCGGCGACCACCTCAAGGCCGCCAGCGACCTCGGCGCCCCGCTCATCGGCGTGGGCCTGCTCTACCGGCACGGCTACTTCCGCCAGTCACTGTCCCGGGACGGCTGGCAGCAGGAGACGTATCCCGTCATCGACCCGAACGAACTGCCGCTGACCCTGTTGCGCGAGCCCGACGGCACGCCCGCACACCTCGCGATCGCGCTGTCCGGCGAGCGCCGGCTGCTCGCCCGCGTCTGGGTGGCGCAGGTCGGCCGCGTACCCCTGCTGATGCTGGACTCGGACGTCGAGGAGAACGACGTCCACGAACGCGAGGTGACCGACCGGCTGTACGGGGGCGGCAGCGAGCACCGGCTGCTCCAGGAGATGCTGCTCGGCATCGGCGGCGTACGGGCCGTGCGCACGTACTGTCGCCTCACCGGCCACCCCGCCCCCGAGGTCTTCCACACGAACGAGGGCCACGCGGGACTCCTCGGCGTGGAGCGCATCGCCGAACTGGTCGCCGAGGGGCTGGACTTCGACGCGGCGCTCGAAGCGGTCCGGGCCGGCACGGTCTTCACCACGCACACCCCCGTCCCGGCCGGTATCGACCGCTTCGACCGCGAACTCGTCGCCCGGCACTTCGGATCCGCCGCCGAACTCCCCGCGCTGGACGTGGAGCGGATCCTCGGCCTTGGCATGGAGACGTACCCGGGCGGCGACCCGAACGTCTTCAACATGGCGGTGATGGGGCTCCGGCTCGCCCAGCGCGCGAACGGCGTCTCCACGCTGCACGGCGCGGTCAGCCGGGAGATGTTCTCCGGGCTGTGGCCGGGCTTCGACCCCGAGGAGGTGCCGATCACCTCCGTCACGAACGGGGTGCACGCCCCGACCTGGGTCGCGCCCGAGGTCTTCCGGCTCGGCGCCCGCCAGATCGGCGAGCGGCGCACCGAGGACGCCCTGTCGGTCGGCGGCTCGGACCGCTGGGACGCCGTCGGCGAGATCCCCGACCGGGACATCTGGGACCTGCGCCGGGAGCTGCGCGGCCAGCTGGTCGACGAGGTGCGCGCACGGCTCACCGCGTCCTGGCGGCAGCGCGGCGCCGGAGCCGCCGAACTCGGCTGGATCGACGGGGTGCTGGACCCGGACGTCCTGACGATCGGCTTCGCCCGCCGCGTCCCCTCGTACAAGCGGCTCACGCTGATGCTGCGCGACCCGGACCGGCTGATGCGGCTGCTGCTCGACGAGGAGCGGCCGGTGCAGATCGTCGTCGCGGGCAAGGCCCACCCGGCCGACGACGGCGGCAAGCGCCTCGTCCAGGAACTGGTCCGCTTCACCGACGACCCGCGCGTGCGCCACCGCATCGTGTTCCTGCCCGACTACGGCATGGCGATGGCGCAGAAGCTCTACCCCGGCTGCGACATCTGGCTCAACAACCCGCTCAGGCCGCTGGAGGCGTGCGGCACGTCCGGCATGAAGGCCGCCCTGAACGGCTGCCTCAACCTGTCGGTCCTGGACGGCTGGTGGGACGAGTGGTTCGAGCCGGACTTCGGCTGGGCGATCCCCACGGCCGACGGCACCGCCACCGACGAGCACCGCCGCGACGACCTGGAGGCGGCCGCGCTCTACGACCTCCTGGAACGCCGGGTGACCCCGCGCTTCTACGAGCACGGCCCCGACGGGCTGCCCGACCGCTGGATCGACATGGTCCGCCAGACGCTCACGCACCTCGGCCCGAAGGTCCTGGCCGGCCGGATGGTCCGGGAGTACGTCGAGAAGCTGTACGCCCCCGCGGCCCGCTCCGACCGGGCGCTCACCCCGGACACGGCACGGGAGCTGGCGGCCTGGAAGTCCCGGGTCCGTACGGCCTGGACCCGCGTCGCGGTCGACCACGTCGAGGCGTCGACGGCCACGGCGGAACTCGGCGCGACACTGTCCCTGCACGTCCGGGTGGCCCTCGGCGACCTGGTCCCCGACGACGTGGAGGTACAGGCGGTGGCGGGCCGGGTCGACGCCGAGGACAGCATCGCGGAGGCCACCACGGTCCCGCTGAAGTCGGTCTCGGGCCCCGACGAGGAGGGCCGCTGGTCCTACGAGGGCCCCCTCGCCCTGGACCGCACCGGCCCCTACGGCTACACGGTCCGCATCCTGCCCACCCACCGGCTGCTGGCGTCGGCGGCCGAGGCGGGCCTGGTCACGGAGCCCTCGGAGACGCTCGGGGAGGGGGCCGGGGTGCTGATGCGGTGACCCCGCGGGCGCGCACGGTCAGTCGAGGGCGAGGAGCACGATGCTCTCCGAGGCCGGGCGCGCCCTGTCGTAGCGGTCCTCCAGCCAGGCCAGTGACGCGGCGGCGAAGCGGAACTCCGTGGCCGACGCCTCGTCCCCGGGGCCGCCGCGGTCCGAGGGGCGCTCCGCTTCGGCGGCGAGGATCGCGAGGGCGAGCCGGGCCCGCCGGAACGTCCGGGCGTCGGGGCGGTGCCCGCGGCGCAGCAGCGAGACGGCGTGCTCGTCGACGGCGCGGGCCTGTTCGGCGAGAAAGCGGTGTGCCGCGGCGTCGCCACGGACGGTCTCCACCAGGCGGTGCGCCAACGGGCCGATCCGCCGGGCCGCCTGATGGGGCTCGGCGATCCACTCCCGCGGGGACCCGAGGGGGAGTTCGAAGGCCACCGTGTCCCGCTTGTCCGACGGTGTGTGATGCAGCCGGGCGGAGTACCGCGACGCCGCCAGTGACAGGGATCCGCCCACGTCGAGTGCGTACACGTCCTTGCGCAGGGCCAGGATCCGTTTCGTCGCCGCGTCGGGGCGAGGGGCCGTCGCGGCGCGGTCGCCGTCGGAGCGTCGGGCGGCCGCCCTGAAGCGGTCGCCGTCGGAGCGACTGGTGGCCGCGCTGGCGAGGTCCCCGGCGAGTGCCGTCTCCACGAGGTCCAGGTGCGGGCGTCGCTGGCGGCGCCGCTGGTCGGAGCCCGGAGCCGACAGCTCCTGCACCGTCACCTGGACCCGCTGCCAGACGCCGCTCAGCGAACGGGCCGCCTCGTCGTTCCTTCCCTCGGTCAACCTCCTGGGCAGGGAACCGAGTTCACGCAGGACATCCTCCTCCAGGAGCGTGATGAACCGGTTGCAGTCGTCGAGGTGCAGCTGACGGGCGTGCCGGGCCACGGCGTCGACCGCCGCGAGATCGTCGGTGACGCCCAGACCGAAGTCCGGGTCGAGGGCGAGGCTCTGCCGGTGCAGCGTGCTCAGCGTCTGTTCTAGGTGCGCCCACTGGGCACGGAGCGGCTGGTCGGTGTCCGTGGTCAGCCGCACCACGAGCTTGACCGCGCGCCGCACCCGCATGACCAGCACCGCCGTCCGCAGGCTCAGGGCCAGCGACGGCCCGGAGACGTCCTTGCCGACCCGGGCCTGGAGTTCGGCGGTCGTCACCCGGCGCGGGTCGAGGCGGGCGGCCCCGACCCACAGCGGATCGCGGCCGAGGCCGTCCGGCGGCTCCGCCGTCCAGACGTCGTACACCTGCTGCGGGTCCATCTCCGCCGTGTGCGGCAGCCGGAACCGGGCCGGTCCGCCCACCGTCTCGTTCACCCAGTCCACGAACGCGCGGGCGTCGCGCCAGCGCACGCCGGTCACCACTTCGTGATCGGCGGGAACGTCGGCGCAGTCGGGGCGTGCCGCTCCGTCCCAGCCGCCGCGGTCGCGCAGGAAGCGGGCGTAGGTGTGGGCGTCGACCGGGGCGCACAGCCGTCCTCCGTCGCCGGTCCGCTTGGTGCCGCGCAGCCGTCGCAGCAGGAAGACGCCGTCGACCAGCTTGCGGTGCTCGTCGTCGAACCGGGCGTCGGCGGGCGCGTCCAGCAGCCGCTCCAGGCGGGCCCGCAGCTCCGGGTCCAGCTCGTTGCCCTCCTCGGCGCACTCGAAGGCCAGGGCGAGGGCCGACACGCTGCCCGCGCGCAGACCCGCCTCCACCACCGGACCGACATCGGCTCCGGCCGCGTACAGCAGGGTGCACTCCCGCCACCAGTCGTCCTCCACGGCGTCGACCAGTGTCTCGACGAGTCCCTTCTCCCGTACGTGTTCGGCGGCGAGGTACTCCTGGATGGTGAGGTGAGCGAAGCCGTACAGGCCCTTCTCGCGCTCCACCAGCAGACCGTTCGAACTGACGTCGTCGAGGAAGGCCTCCGCGGTGAGCTGTGCGGAGACGCGCGGCAGGACCTGGCGCAGGGCCTCTTCGCACTGACTGCGGCTGTGGGTGGCGGTGCGCGCGGTCATCATCTTGAACGCCAGCTCCCGCAGGACCGTCTCCTTCTGCGCGCCGCGCGGCTGCACCACGAGCTGTTTGGCGTCGTGCCGGCGCCACAGCATCACCTGGCAGATCTCCCGGTACAGATCGGCCCGGCTGCCGGGCAGCGCGCCCCGGTAGCGGTGCACATTGGCGATCATGGTGAGGAGCAGCGGGTTCACCGTCAGGTCGTAGAGGTCGGGGTTGGCCCGCAGCCGGGTCAGCAGGTCCCCGGCCTGGTCCTCCGCCCGTGACGTGGTGTCCTCCGCGCCCTCGGGGCTCGCGTGCCGTTCGACCGCCAGGTACCAGCTGTGGATGAACCTGGCCATCTGCTCGTCGGTGAACTGCCGGGTCTGCAGGACCGTCGCGCCTTCCACCGGGGCGCTCAGATAGCCGCGGGGCCGGGACGTGATGACGTAGTCGTTGCCGGGGTACTCCTTGATCTGCCGCTCGACCCAGTTGACGACGATGCGGCGGTCCAGCAGATCCGCGACCTCGTCGAGGCCGTCCAGCAGGACGAGGCAGTCCCCGGCCTCCAGCCGTTCCTCGAACCAGCCCGGCGGTTCCTCCTGCGCGTACCGCCCGAGGCCCGACCGGATCACGTCGGCCAGCGGGAGCCGTTCGTTCGCCACGAGATCGTCGGCGACGCTGCGCAGGTACAGCAGCACGGGAACGCCACGGGTCCGCCGCTCCCTGGCCAGGCAGGCGCGGCGGGCCGTGTGCCGCAGGAGCGTCGTCTTGCCGGTGCCGGGAGCGCCGACGACGGCGAGGACCTGGCCCTGTTCGCCGTCGAGGAAGTCGGTGATCGAGCGGCGCTCGTCCGTGGGGTGGTCGGTGAGCACGTCCTCGGGGATCTGTCCCGGGGCCCGGTAGGCGAGGCTCACGTTGACGTAGACGTCGTCGAGCTCGGGCGCGTAGTGCCCGATGGTCGCGAGTCCCTTCTGCTCCATGACGCGCAGGCTCTGCGCCAGGAACTGCGTGTAGACGCGCCCGAAGGAGCTCATCCGGCGGCTGAGGGCGCTGTCGGCGCTGTCCAGCCAGCGCCGGCGGCGCATCGCCACGAGATCCCGGGCGAATCCGCCCGCGAACCGGCCCGCGGTGAGGACCACCGCGTACCCGAGGAAGAGCACGGCGGCCACCACGTAGTGCTCGCGGACCAGATCGTGGAAGAACCCGGTCAGCGCGGAAGGCGGTACGAGGAGAGCGGCGAGCCAGCCGAGTCTGGGCAGCAATTCCGCCTTGGACGCCGTCTCTTGGCGGTCCGCATCCGCAGTCATCCGTCAATTATCGGGCAGACAGGGGACGTTGGGGCTGCGGATGCGCCCAACAGGACAGAATCAGGGGCGCACGGGAGTCGGCTCCCGTGCGCCCCTCGGATCAGGCTCGGTGATCGGCTACTTGACGTTCACGCCCGCCCAGGCCGCGTCCACGGCCTTGTACTCGGCGGAGTCCGCGCCGTACAGGTCCTTCGCCGCGCTCAGCGTGCCGGTGCGCGCCGCCGCGTAGTTGGTGCTCGACGTGAAGTACGTCGTCAGCGCCTTGAACCAGATCTGCTCGGCCTTGTCGCGGCCGATCCCGGTGACCGTCGAGCCGTCCGAGGTCGGCGAGTCGTAGTCGACGCCGTTGATCGTCTTCTTGCCGCTGCCCTCGCTGAGCAGGTAGAAGAAGTGGTTCGCGATGCCGGACGAGTAGTGCACGTCGACGTTGCCCGCGCCGGTCTTCCACGCGTCGAGCGAGGCGCCGTCCTTGCTCGGCTTGTCCATGTAGCGCAGCGGGGAGCCGTCGCCGTTGATGTCGATCTTCTCGCCGATGAGGTAGTCACCGGCGTCCTCGCTGTTGTTCGCGTAGAACTCGACCGAGGTGCCGAAGATGTCCGAGGTCGCCTCGTTCAGGCCGCCGGACTCACCGCTGTAGATCAGGCCGGCGGTGGCCGCCGTGACGCCGTGGCTCATCTCGTGCGCGGCCACGTCGAGGGCGGTGAGCGGGTTCTTGTTGCCCTCGCCGTCGCCGTACGTCATGCAGAAGCAGCTGTCGTCCCAGAACGCGTTGACGTACGCGTTGCCGTAGTGGACGCGGGAGTAGGCGCCCTTGCCGTCGCCGTTGATGCCGCTGCGGCCGAAGACTTCCTTGTAGAAGTCCCAGGTCTCCTGGGCGCCGTAGGCGGCGTCGACACCGGCGGTCGCCGGGTCGTTGACCGTGCCGTCGCCCCACTTGTCGTCGGCGTCGGTGAACAGCGTGCCCTTGCCGGACGAGCCGTTCTTGAGGTCGTACGTGGAGTGGCCGCCGCGGGTGCCGTCGGTCAGCGCGTACGACGAGCCCGACTGGGTCGTGCCGATCTCGACGCTGCCGCTGTACTCGGACTCGCCGGTGCCGGTCTTGATCTCGTCGAACTGGGTGATCTTCTTGCCGGTCGCGGCGTCCGTGACGACGTGCAGCCGGCTCGGCGTGCCGTCCTTCTTGGTGGACTTCACGACCTTCTCGTACGCGAGTCTGGGCGTGCCGGTGGCCGCCCAGACGATCTTGCGGGCGCCGGACGGGGCCGCCTTGAGGGAGGCGCCGCCGGTCGCGACGTCGATCGACTTCGACGTGGCCTTGGTGACGCCTTCGCGCTTGCCGGACTTCGACTCGTGCACGACGAGGTCGCCGCCGAGGACGGGCAGGCCGTCGTAGGTGCGCTCGTAGCGGGTGTGCGTGGTGCCGTCGCGGTCCTTGACCACGTCACGGACGACCAGCTTCTCCTTCGAGTCGAGCTTCAGCTCCTTCGCCGTGGCGGCGGTCTTCGCGCTCGCGTCCTGGATCAGGTCCGCCCGGGCCGATGCGCTGAGGGCCAGTGGGGTGGCCGCGGGCGCGGAGGGCTGGGCGGAGGCGCCGGTGGTGGTCAGCGCGGTGGTCAGCAGAGCGCCGGCGGCGACGGCCGTGGCGATGGACAGGGTCGTGCGACGGGATATGTGGGGAGTCACGAAGAAAGCTCCTTGAGTGATGTGGGGGGAGTGAGCTTTGCCGTGCGGGTGGTGCGGATGATGCTTGCGGTGCGAACACTGCGGGAAAACTTTGACAGTTGAGGACCGGCTGTGTCATGTACGCGATCGCAGGTTGGCCGGAATTCGTCCGTTGAGCGAAAACTGACGCACGTATTGCGAACGGAACATGAACGGGCCGGCACGTGAACGGGCGCGCCGCCCCGGGGAGTCGAACCACCGGAGCGACGCGCCCAGCTGGGGCGGGACGGTTACGGGAACGTCAGCTTGAAGCTGTTGATGTAGCCCGTGTCCTGCGCGCCGAGGTCCTGGACCTTCAGCTTCCAGACGCCGTTGGCCGTCTCCGTGGAGGCGTTGACCGTGTACGTGGTCTGGATGTTGGGGGTCGGGTCGTACACCGACGAGTGCAGCCGGTACGCCTTCCCGCTCGGGCCGACCAGGTCGACCTGGAGGTCACCGCTCCACGTGTGCACGATGTCGACGCCGACCTTCAGGGTGGACGGCGCCTTGCCGGTGATGCCGGAGACCGTCACGGACGAGGTGACCGCCGCGCCGGGGGAGTCCGGGATGTTGACGTTGGCGTCGTTCGTGAACGTCTTGCCGGTGCCCGGGTCGCCGCCGCCGGAGCGGGCGCCGACGTTGATCGCGGCGAACGCGTCCTGCACCGCCTTGTACTCGGTGGACGTCGTCCCGTACAGCTCACCGGCCGCCGCGAGCGCACCGGTGCGCGCCCCCGCGTAGTTGGTGGTCGACGTGAACTTCGTGGTCAGCGCCTTGAACCAGATCAGCGCGGCCTTGTCGCGGCCGATGCCGGTGACGGGCAGGCCGTCGGAGGTCGGCGAGTCGTAGCTCGTCCCGTTGACGACCTTCGCGCCGCTGCCCTCGCTGAGCAGGTAGAAGAAGTGGTTGGCCGGGCCCGACGAGTAGTGCACGTCGATCGAGCCGATACCGGAGTACCAGGCGTCCTTGGACGCGCCGTCCTTGCTCGGCTTGTCCATGTAGCGCAGCGGGGTGCCGTTGCCGTTGATGTTGATCTTCTCGCCGACGAGGTAGTCGCCCGGGTCGGAGGTGTTGCCCGCGTAGAACTCGACGGCCGCCGCGAAGATGTCGGAGGTCGCCTCGTTCAGACCGCCGGACTCACCGCTGTAGTTGAGGCCCGCGGTGTTCGAGGTGACGCCGTGCGTCATCTCGTGCGCGGCCACGTCGATCGAGGTGAGCGGCTTGGTGTTGCCGCTGCCGTCGCCGTACGTCATGCAGAAGCAGCTGTCGTCCCAGAACGCGTTCACGTACGCGTTGCCGTAGTGGACCCGGGAGTACGCGCCGACGCCGTCGCCGCGGATACCGGTGCGGCCCTGCACGTTCTTGTAGTAGTCCCAGGTCAGCGCGGCGCCGTAGTGGGCGTCGGCCGCGGCCGTCTCGGTGTTGGAGGCCTGGCCGTTGCCCCAGGTGTCGTCGGTGCCCGAGTAGAGGGTGCCGGTGCCCGACGTGCCGCGGTTGAGGTTGTACGTCTTGTGGCCGCCGCGCCCGGTGTCATTGAGGGTGTACGACGATCCGGACTGCGCGGTGCCGAGCGTCACGGTCCCGCTGTACTGGGTGTTGCCGGTGCCGGTCTCGATGGCCTGCCACTCGTGCAGCTTGTTGCCGGTGGCCGCGTCCGTGATGACGTGCAGCTCGTTCGGCGTGCCGTCCTCCTGGAGACCGCCGACCACGGTCTCGTACGCGAGCGTGGGCTGCCCCTTGGCCGCACCCTGCCCCAGCCACACGACCTTGCGCGGCGCGCGGGACGCCTCGGTCTTCTTCGAACCGTCGGCCTTCGCGAGCTTCAGCGCCTGCGTCTCGGCGACGGCCGGCTTGACGTCGGCCGTCGTGTCCACGCCCTTGAGCTGGGCCTTCGACGCCTTCGTGACACCCTGCTCGGCACCGGACTTGGCGGTGTCGACGATCAGGTCGCCGCCGAGGACCGGGAGTCCGTCGTAGGTGCGCTCGTAGCGGGTGTGGGTGGTGCCGTCGCGGTCCTGCAGCACGTCACGGACGACGAGCTTCTCCTTGGCACCGAGGCCCAGGTCCTTCGCGGTGTCGGCCTTCGCCTTCGTGGAGTTCGCCGAGCGCAGCAGTTCGGCGCGCTTGGAGGGGGAGAGCTTCACGGGCAGGGCGCCCGGGTCGGCACCGCGCGTGGCGTTCGCGGTGGCCTGTGCCGCCGGACTCGCGTCCCGGGCGTCGGCCGCGGTGGCCGGGCCCGACTGGAACGCGACGGCGAGCAGGGCGGTGACGGCTCCGACGGCCGCGGCGGCAGTGGCCCGGCGTCTGTGGGAGGTGGAGGTGCTTCTCAACGCTGACTCCTTCTGCGTGGCCGCGGTGGTTGCGCGGCCAGTGGGGACCGGACGGCGGGTGGCCGTGCGGGCAGAACGCAGTGCAGGCAGTGCGGGTTTGACGCATGGAGAAGGTGCGGTGGCCGCGCGCTTCGGTGCTGTGGGGCAGCTGTGCGGCGGCCGTTGGGAAGAGTGGCAGCAGAGAGCGCCGTCTGTCAGGAGCGCGCCAACAGGTTGGCCAGAAATGGTTCGGTGCGCGGGGGGCCATGTTCGATATGCGGGGTGGGGGTGGGTGGGGTGGGAGTGGTCCGGAGGGTGGGGGTGTGGGGCGTCTACCTCGCGGTACGTCGTGGTGAGGAGTCTTGCCGGGTGTCCGGAATGGTGGGGTCCGGCTGGTGGGCGGGGGTGGGGTGTGCATGTGGGAGCGGTGGGGTGGGTGGGGGGCCTTGCTCGGCCGTGGCTGCTTTTCGTCCCCCGTGCTGGTGTTGAGGCCGCGGGGCTCTGTTGTGGGCCTCGCGTGTCGAGCGGCTGGGTGTGTGTTGAGGTTGCGGGGCTCTGCCCCGGGCCCCGCTCCTCAAGCGCCGGAGGGGCTGGATTTGCTTGAGGTCGCGGAGGCGGGCGGGGTCAGGACACCAGGCTTTCGCGCCAGGCCCGGTGCAGGTCCGCGAAGGAGCCCGTGCCCGCGATGAGTTCCGCCGGGGAGCCGTCCTCGACCACCCTGCCGTGCTCCATCACCAGGACCCGGTCCGCGATCTCCACCGTGGACAGGCGGTGCGCGATCACCACGGCCGTGCGGCCGCGCAGCACCGTGAGCATCGCCCGCTGCACCGCCCGCTCCCCGGGGATGTCGAGGGAGCTCGTCGCCTCGTCGAGGATCAGCACCGCCGGGTCCGCGAGCAGTGCCCGGGCGAATGCCACCAACTGCCGCTGCCCCGCGGAGATCCGGCCGCCGCGCTTGCGCACATCCGTGTCGTAGCCGTCGGGCAGCGCGGTGATGAAGTCGTGCGCGCCGATCGCCTTCGCCGCGCGCACGATCTCCTCGCGGCTCGCCTCCGGCCGCCCGATCGCGATGTTCTCGGCGACGGTCCCGGAGAACAGGAACGCCTCCTGCGTCACCATCACCACCCCGCGCCGCAGCTCCGCGTTGGACAGCTCGCGCAGGTCGACGCCGTCGAGCAGGACCCGCCCGTGCGAGGGGTCGTAGAAGCGGGCGAGCAGCTTGGCCAGCGTGGACTTGCCCGCACCGGTGGAGCCGACCACGGCGACCGTCTGTCCGGCGGGCAGGGTGAGGTCGAAGCGGGGCAGCACCTCGCCGCCCGTGCGGTAGCCGAAGGAGACGTCGTCGAACGCGACCTCGCGGCCCGGCCGTTCGTCGGCGAGCGCGGGCAGCGGGCGCGGCGTGCCCGGCTCCGGCACCGACGGCGTCTGCTCCAGCAGGCCCGCGATCTTCTTCAGGGACGCGGCCGCGGACTCGTACGAGTTGAGGAACATCGCGAGCCGGTCGATCGGGTCGTAGAGCCGGCGGACGAAGAGCACCGCGGCCGCCAGCACGCCCAGCGCCAGGGTGCCGCCCGCCACCCGGTACGCGCCCCACAGCACCATGCCCGCCACCGCCGTGTTCGCGATCAGGCGGGAGGCGACGACATAGCGCGCCATCTCCAGCATGGCGGTGCCGTTGGCCCGCTCGTGCCGGTGGTTCAGCACGCCGAAGTGCTCGTCGTTCGCCCGCTCCCGGCGGAACGCCCGCACCGGCCGGATCCCGTTCATCGTCTCGACGAACTTCACGATGACCGCCGCGATCGCCGACGACCGCTCCCCGTACGCCTGCGCGGCCCGCCGCCGGTACAGCCGGATCAGGAAGTACAGCGGCACGAAGGACAGCGCCGCGACCGCGCCGATGCCCAGGTCCAGCCAGAGCAGCATCGCCGTGATGTAGAGCGAGGCGAGGATGACGTTGACCAGTTCCTGCAGGCCCTCGGAGAGCAGCTCGCGCAGCGACTCGACGTCCGTCGTGGCCCGCGAGATGACCCGGCCCGAGGTGTACCGGTCGTGGAAGTCGACGCTGAGCGCCTGCGCGTGCCGGAAGATCCGGCCGCGCAGATCGAGCAGCACGTTCTGGCTGACGCGGGCGGACAGTTGGACGTACGCGTACTGGAAGGCGGCCGAGCAGCACGCGGTGAGCAGGAAACCGACGCCGACCGCGACCAGCGGACCGTAGTCGTGCGTCCGGAACGCGGGCACCGCGCTGTCGATGGCGTACGCGACGATCAGCGGTCCGGACTGCACCGCCGCCTGCTGCAGCAGCAGGGCGAGGACGGTGAGCCAGGCCGTGCGCCGGTGCGGCGCGAGCAGCGAGCGCAGCAGCACGCCCGTCGCGCCGCTCGACGTGGGCAGGTCGTCCTGGTCGAACGGGTCGCCGGGGCCGCCGGGGCCGCCGGGGGAGGGGAGCCGGACCTCCTCGTCCTCCTCGGGCTCCGTGGTCATGTCCGTGTTCGTGGTGGTCGTCATGCCCGCGCCGCCTTCCCCGTGTCGCCTGCCGTGTCCGCCGTGTCCGCCGTGTCCCCCGACATCAGATGCCGGTACTCCGCGTTCGTGCGCAGCAGTTCGTGGTGGGTGCCCACCGCCGTGACGCGCCCCTGCGAGAGCAGGGCGACCCGGTCGGCGAGCAGCACCGTGGACGGGCGGTGCGCGACGACGAGTGCGGTGCTGTCCGCGAGGACCCGGCGCAGCGCCGCCTCCACCGCGGCCTCCGTGTGCACGTCGAGCGCGGACAGCGGGTCGTCCAGGATCAGGAAGCGCGGCCCGCCCACGACGGAGCGGGCCAGCGCGAGGCGCTGCCGCTGGCCGCCCGACAGGCTCAGCCCCTGCTCACCGACCTCCGTGCCGACGCCACCCGGAAGCCGCCGCACGAAGTCGGCCTGCGCCACCCCGAGCGCCCGCTCCAACTGCTCCGGCGTGCTGTCCGGCGCGCCCATCAGCACGTTCTCGGCGACCGACGCGGAGAACAGGGTCGGCTCCTCGAACGCCATCGACACCAGCGTGCGCAGCTCCTCGCGCGGGACGGCGGTGATGTCCCGCCCGTCGAGCGTGATGCGCCCCGCCGTGACGTCGTACAGCCGGGGCACGAGCGCGGTCAGCGTCGTCTTGCCGCTGCCGGTCGCGCCGACCAGGGCCATCGTCTCGCCGGACCGGATGTGCAGATCGATGCGGCGCAGCGTCGGCTCGGAGTCCTCGGCGGCGTCCGGGTAGCGGAACTCCACGCCGTCGAAGCGGAGTCCGCCGTCCGTGCCGTCGGCATCGGCCTGCGGGCGCACGCGTGGATCCTCCTCCGCGGCGTCCATCACCTCGAAGTACCGCCGGGTCGCCGTCGCCGCCTCCTGGCTCATCGCCAGCAGGAAGCCGATGGACTCGATGGGCCAGCGCAGCGCGAGCGCCGTCGACAGGAACGCCACCAGCGTGCCCGCCGACAGCGCGCCGTCCGCGACCTGGACCGTGCCGATGACGAGGGCCGCGCCGAGGGCCGCCTCCGGCAGCAGCGTGATCACCGCGAGGATGCCGGCGAGCAGCCGCGCCTTGGCCAGCTCGGTGCCGCGCAGCGTACGGGACAGGTCACGGAAGGCGCGGGCCTGGCTGCGGTGCCGCCCGAACCCCTTGATGATCCGGATGCCGAGCACCGACTCCTCGACGACGGTCGTCAGATCGCCGACCTGGTCCTGGGCGCGGCGGGACGCCTGCGCGTACCCGTGCTCGAACCGGTAACAGACCACGATCAGCGGCACGGCCGGCGCGAGCAGGACCAGGCCGAGCCCCCAGTCCTGCACGACGAGCAGGGCGAGCCCGGCGGCGATCGTCACCCCGTTCACGATCAGGAACGTCAGCGGGAAGGCGAGGAACATCCGCACGACCATCAGGTCCGTCGTGCCGCGCGACAGCAGCTGGCCCGAGGCCCACCGGTCGTGGAACGACACCGGCAGCCGCTGCAGATGCCGGTACAGATCGGCCCGCATCGCCGCCTCCACCCCCGCGAGCGGCCGCGCCACGAGCCAGCGCCGCAGCCCGAACAGCAGCGCCTCCGCGACGCCGAGCGCGAGCAGCACCCCGGCCCCGAGCCACACCCCGCCCGGATCACGGTCCGTGACCGGCCCGTCCACGATCCACTTCAGCACCAGCGGGAACACGAGCCCCAGACACGACGCGAGCACGGCCACCACGGCGGCGCCCGCCCACCGGGCCCGCACCGGCCGTACGTAGGGCCACAGCCGCAGCAGGGTCCGTACCGCCGACTGCGGTACAGGCGCCGCGAGTTGGGACGGTGGGTCGATCCGGCCGGGGTCCGTGGTAGCTGCATCATCAGTCGCCATCAGGGGTGAGACTACGGTTCGGCACTGACATCGCCCACCGGGTTTCGGACGGCGTCCGGCCGCCGGCGTCCGAGGTCGTACCCCTCATCAACCGATCGGTTGATCCCCCTTCGAGCGCGATGGCCGATGCCCCGGCCGCCCCCGTCCGGCGACGCTGGTGCCATGACCACCACCGCCGCACCACTCATCGAGGTCGCCGGGCTGCGCAAGGCGTACGCCGGGCGGGCCGTCGTCGACGGGATCTCGTTCGCCGTCGAGGAGGGCGAGATCTTCGGGATCCTCGGGCCGAACGGAGCGGGCAAGACCACCACCGTCGAGTGCGTCGAGGGCCTGCGCGTCCCCGACGAGGGGCGGGTGCGGGTCGCGGGCCTCGACCCCGTACGCGACCACGACCAGGTCACCCGCATCCTCGGCGCCCAGCTCCAGGAGAGCGAGATCCAGCCGAAACTGACCGTCAAGGAGGCCCTGGAGCTGTACTCGGCCTTCTACCCGGACCCGCTCGACTGGCGGCCGCTGGCCGAGCGGCTGCGGCTCGACGAGAAGCTCGGCACGCGGTTCGCGGGGCTCAGCGGAGGCCAGAAACAGCGCCTGTTCATCGCGCTCGCCCTCGTCGGCAACCCGCGCGTCGTCGTCCTCGACGAATTGACCACCGGACTCGACCCACGCGCCCGCCGCGACACCTGGCAGCTCATCGAGGACGTACGGGACAGCGGAGTCACCGTCCTGCTCGTCACGCACTTCATGGAAGAGGCGCAGCGGCTGTGCGACCGCATCGCCGTCATCGACCGCGGAAGGATCGCCGCCCTCGACACCCCCGACGGGCTGATCCGCCAGGCCGCCGGGGCGACCGTCATCTCCTTCACCCCGTCCGCGCCGCTCGACGACCGCGAGCTGACGGCCCTGCCCCAACTGGCCTCCGTCGAGCACAAGGACGGCCGGGTGACCCTCACCGGCAGTGACGAGACCGTCGACGCCGTGCTCACGCTGCTCGCCCGGCACCGCATCACCGCCCACCAACTCCGCGTCGCCGACGCCACGTTGGACGACGCGTTCCTCGACCTGACGGGAGCCGGCCAGTCATGAGCACCGCCACCGCCACCCCAGCCACCCCGCGGCGCCGGCCCGCCGCCGACACCGCCGTCCTGAAGGCCGAGATCCGCCTCTTCCTGCGGGACCCCGGAGCCCTCTTCGGCGTCATGGCCTTCCCGCCGCTCCTCCTGGTGATCCTCGGCTCCGTCCCGGCGTTCCGGGAGCCCGACTCGGGCCCCGGCGGGCTGCGCCTGATCGACGCCTACGTGCCGATCACCGTGCTGCTCCCGCTCATCGTCGCGGGCCTGCAGGCCATGGCGCCGGTCCTCGCCGGATACCGGGAGCACGGCGTCCTGCGCCGCATGTCGACGACGCCGGTACGGCCGTCCGCCCTGCTCGGCGCGCAGATGGCCATCCACGGCGCCGCGGCCCTCGCCTCGTCGCTGCTCTCGCTCGCCATCGGACGGCTCGCCTTCGACGTCGCCCTGCCCGAGCAGGCCTTCGGCTATCTCCTCGCGCTCGTCCTGTCCGTCGTCGTCGCCCTGTCGCTCGGCGCGCTGGTCGCCGCCCGCGCCCGCACCCAGAAGCTCGCGAGCGCCATCGGCTCCTCCGTGTTCTTCCCCAGCATGTTCTGCGCCGGGGTGTGGCTGCCGGTGCAGTCGATGCCGCGCGTCCTCGCCGACATCGTGCAGGCCACCCCGTTCGGCGCCGCCGCGCAGGCCCTGAACGAGGCCGCCGCCGGACACTGGCCGTCCTGGATCCACCTGGGCGTGCTCGCCGCGTGGGCCGTCCTGCTGTCCGGCGCCGCCGCGCGCTGGTTCCGCTGGGAGTGACCCGATGAGCGAGGCCGCGGCCGTGCAGACTGGACGCATGACGACGGGAACGGGACCGGACAGCGCCGCTGCCGCCGCGGCCATGAGCGTGGAGGAGCGCTGGGCCAGCTTCCACCGCTACGGGCCCCTGGGCCTGCTCGGCGTCTCCGTCGTCCTGTCCGCCGCGACGGCCGACGTCGTCGGCATGAACCGCCTCGACTTCTTCGTCTGCGTGCCGCTGTCGCTCGCCGCCCTGGCCCTCCAGCTGTGGTGGTACCGGGCGATGCGCACCAGGCCCGGCCGGACGCCGGTCAGCGTCGCGTACTTCTGGATCCGCTGGGCGCTCGCGTTCGTCCTCGCCCTGACCAATCCGTTCTTCTCGTTCTACGCGGCCGCCGCCTACTTCGACGTCGAGCGGCTGGTGCCGCGCCGGATGGTCCGGCCGGGCGTGTTCGCCGCGGTCGTCATCGTGGCCGGAGCCCAGTCCGGCGGGCTGCCGCCGCAGGGCGCCGTCGCCTGGGCCGTGTTCGGCGGGCTCCTCGCCGTCAACCTGACCCTCGCCGCGATCATGGGGCACCTCAACGCCAAGGAGAACGAGCGGGCCCTGATCCAGGCCGAGACGATCGCCGAGCTGGAACGCACGAACACCGCGCTCCAGCAGGCCCTCGACGAGAACGCCCAGCTGCACACCCAACTCCTGGTCCAGGCGCGGGAAGCGGGCGTCGCCGACGAACGCCGCCGGCTGGCCGCCGAGATCCACGACACCATCGCCCAGGGCCTGACCGGGATCATCGCCCAGCTCCAGGTCGTCGCCAACGCCCCCACCCCGGAGGCCGCCCGCGAGCACCTCGACCGCGCGTCCGGCCTCGCCCGGCACAGCCTCGGCGAGGCCCGCCGCTCCGTGCACAACCTCTCCCCGGCGGCGCTGGCCGACGCCTCTCTGCCCGAGGCGCTCAAGAAGACGGTCGCCGACTGGGCCGACCGCACCGGGGTACGCGCCGAGTTCACCCTCACCGGCGCCGCCGAGCCACTGCACGACGAGATCGAGGCGACCCTGCTGCGCATCGTCGAGGAGGCCCTGTCGAACGCGGCCCGGCACGCCCGCGCCACCCGTCTCGGCGTCACCCTGTCCTTCATGGCCGGCGAGGTCACCCTGGACGTCCGCGACGACGGCATCGGCTTCGACCCGCTCACCGTGTCCCATCGCACCGCCCGCACCGGCAGCGGCGGCTTCGGCCTCGACGGCATGCGGGCCCGGGCCGAGCGCATCGCGGGCGACCTGACGGTCGAGGCGGAGCCGGGCGGCGGCACGGCGATCTCGGCTCGCGTACCGTTGGTGCGCCATGACTGACCCAGTGATCACGCTCCTGATCGTCGACGACCACCCCGTGGTCCGCGACGGCCTGCGCGGCATGTTCGACTCCGCCGCCGGATTCCAGGTGCTCGGCGAGGCCGCGAACGGGGTCGAGGCCGTCGCCCGCGTCGCCGAACTCGACCCGGACGTCGTCCTGATGGACCTGCGCATGCCGGGCGGTGGCGGCGTCGACGCCATCCGGGAGCTGACCCGGCGCCGGGCCCGCGCCCACGTCCTCGTGCTCACCACGTACGACACGGACTCCGACACCCTGCCCGCGATCGAGGCGGGCGCCACCGGCTATCTGCTCAAGGACGCCCCGCGCGAGGAGCTGTTCACCGCGGTCCGCGGTGCCGCCGAGGGCCGCTCCGTGCTCTCCCCGGCGGTCGCCTCGCGCCTGGTCACCGCCGTGCGGACGCCCACCGCCCCCGCCGACGAGACACTCTCCTCGCGCGAGCGCGAGGTCCTGCTCCTGGTGTCCAGGGGCACCTCGAACAAGGAGATCGCGCGCGAGCTGTTCATCAGCGAGGCGACGGTGAAGACCCATCTCACGCACATCTACGCCAAGTTGGGCGTGAAGGACCGGGCGGCGGCGGTCGCGGTCGCGTACGACCGCAAGATCCTCGGCTAGCCGATCTGGTCCGGTGTGACCGTCACCCACCGCTTGTCGGCGGTGACTTTCTGGCCCAGCTCCTTCTGCCGCTTCACGCCGTCCGCCTTCATGGCGTCCAGCTCCTTCATGTAGCTGTCCTTGCGATTGACCCACACGCGGACCCCGCCGTGCGCCACGTCCACCGACCGGAACAGCATCGGACCGTCGCTCTTCGGCGTGTCCCCGGCGGCGAGAACCGGCTTCCGCCACGCGTCGACGTACGTGCTGATGGCCGCGGGCTTGCCCTCGTACCAGGTCGCCGGGGCCCACAGCGTCGGCGTCAACTCGCGCTTCTCCAGGGCCTTCTGGTCGAACGTACCGGCGGCGATCTCCTTGCGGGAGCTCGTCACGTCACCCGTCTTGCGGTCCTTCAGGAGCGCGGCGACACCGATGACGTTCTCCGGCTTCACGTCGTAGCCGTACTTCGGATCGGCCAGCACCATCCGTACGAGGTCCTCGCTCGCGGCGCTCACCACGTACACCTCGATGCCGTGCGAGCGCAGCGCGTGGTACAGCTCGCGCATCCCCTCGGAGAACTCCGGCGGCTCCGCGCCGCCCGGCAGCGGCTTGTCGTAGGCCAGCAGCTCGTCGACGTACCCCTTGAGCTGCTTCAGCGTGAACCCGGAGAAGATCTGCGCGGCCCACGGGTAGCAGACCTGGTCGTCGACCTCGCACAGCCGGTCGTAGTACTCGGTCAGCGTCTCCTTGTGCGCGGCCGTGTCCTTGAAGGGGATCACCTTCAGCGACGGGTCCATCGTGTCCCGCGTCAGGACGCCCTTCGTCTCCAGGAACGGCAGCAGCGACTCTTCGAGGTCGTTGCGGTACGTCGTGTTGTCCGCGTCGAAGGTGGCGTACGCGCCCTGGTCCGCGTGCGCCGCGATCACCCGGGCGAGCCGGGTGGCCTCCGGCCGCGGCCAGTGCTTCAGCTCGGCGGCCACGCTCCGCACGGCGGCGTCGTCACGGCCTGCCGCCGCGGTCGCGTCGGCGCCCGGCCACAGCACGGTCGTGGCGACAGCGGCGGCGACCGCGACGCCCACGGCACCGAACAGGAAGGGCTTCTTGCGCAGGGAGTCTCTCTTGGCGAGGTTCACGGCGGGCCACGGTAGGGCGGCCCCGGTCCCCGCGCCATGATCGAAGTCACCGCGCGTGACGGGCATGCACCTGACGGACACGGGTAGCGGCAAGCCCCGTGAGACCGCCCGGCGAGCTCCGCCCCGGCGCCGCATACTGGAAGGCATGAGCCCCGGCTCCCGCGAATTCGTCCGGGCCACGCCACGGCCCGGCGGGCCGATCGTCTCGGCGGTCGGCTACCGCACGCAGGGCATGCGCCCCGCGCTCCACCGTGGCCTGCCCTCCCCGTACCTCACGGTGATCTTCTCCCTCGACGGTCCCGTCGTCAGCGGCGGGACCCCCGAGCAGGCCACCGGCGCGGACGCGCACCGCACCGACATCGTCGTGGGCGGCCTGCACCAGCGTCCGGCGTTCATCGCGCAGCCCGCGCACGAGGCCGGCGTCCAGCTCGCCGTGCACCCGCTGGCGGCCCGCGCTGTCCTCGGCGTGCCGAGCGCGGAACTGACCGGGCACGTGGTCGTCGACGGGACGGACGTCCTGGGGCCCTCCGCCGCCCGGGTCCGCGAGGAACTGGCCGAATCCGCCGACTGGCGCGCACGGTTCGCCCGGCTGTCCGGCTACCTGACAGAGCGGGCCGGCGACCCGTTCGCGGGCGTACGGCCCGAGGTCGTCGAGGCCTGGACCTGGCTCGCCCGGCACCGCGGCGCGGGCACCCTGCCCGGCCTCGCGGCGCACGTCGCCCTGAGCGAGCGCCGCCTGACCACCCTCTTCCGCGCCGAGACCGGCCTGAGCCCCGGGCAGGCCGCCCGCCTCATGCGCTTCGGGCACGCGAAGGCCGCCGTGGTGCGTGCCGTCGCGGCCGGCGCCCCGCCGGACCTGTCCCGGGTCGCCGCCGAGCACGGCTACTGCGACCACTCCCACCTGGTAAGGGCGTTTCACCGGTACACGGGGCTGAGTCCGACCGGGTGGATCTCGGAGGAGTGCCGGAACATCCAAGCCGGCGGCCACCTCAACGGCGAAGAATCGACGTCATGAACGCCCACGAGAACACCCCGCGCGAACCGGCGATCTGGCCCTCCCTCCAGGCCGAGGACGCCCACGCCCTGATCGACTTCCTCGTGAACACCGTCGGCTTCCTGCGCACGGCCGTCTACGAGGACGGCGACCGCGTCGCCCACGCCCAGCTCGACTGGCCCGAGGGCGGCGGCATCATGATGGGCTCCCACAAGCCCGACGCCGATCCTGGCACCTGGTGCCTGAAGCCGGGCACGTTCGGCGCGTACGTCGTCACCGCCCAGGTCGACGAGCTGTACGCCCGGCTCGTCGACGCGGGCGTCAAGATCCTCCGCGAGATCGAGGACCAGCCGTACGGAAGCCGTGAGTTCGCCATCCTCGACCCTGAGGGCAACAAGTGGTCCTTCGGCACGTACCGGGGTGAGCCCCGGGCCTGACCGCCTTGGAGGCGCACGGAGTGTGCCTTTCAGGGGCGCGGGGAACTGCGCGACCAGCCCCCGCCCACCCGCGGCTAGGACCGGACCCGCAGCAGCAGAACGCTCCGCGCCCCCACGGTCACCACATCCTCCGCGGCATGCACGACCCCGGGCTCCGCACCCTGCGCCTCCAGACCCGTGTCCACCACCACCTCGTACGCCCGGGCCCACGGCTCACCCGGCAGCACGAAGCTCTCCGCACGGTCACCCGCGTGCAGGACGGCAAGGAAGCTGTCGTCCTCGACCGGCTCGCCCCGCGCGTCCCGGCCGGGTATGTCCCGCCCGGACAAGTACATGCCGAGCGTCGCCGCGGGCGCGTACCAGTCCCGCTCCGTCATCTCCGTACCGCGCGACGTGAACCAGGCCAGGTCGCGCAGCCCGTCCGCCGAGTGCGCGCGCCCGGAGAAGAACGCCCGCCGGCGCAGCACCGGATGCGCGTGCCGCAGCGCGATCAGCCGGGACGTCAGGTCGAACAGCGCCCGCCAGCCGGGATCGTCCAGGAGCCCCCAGTCGACCCAGCTGATCTCGTTGTCCTGGCAGTACGCGTTGTTGTTGCCGCGCTGGGTGCGCCCGAACTCGTCGCCCGCGACCAGCATCGGCACGCCCGTCGACAGCAGCAGTGTCGTCAGCAGATTCCTCAACTGCCGCCTGCGCAGGGCGAGTACGGCGGCATCGGCCGTCTCGCCCTCGGTGCCGCCGTTCCAGGACCGGTTGTCGTTCGAGCCGTCCCGGTTGCCCTCGCCGTTCGCCTCGTTGTGCTTGCGCTCGTAGCTCACCAGGTCGCGCAGCGTGAAACCGTCGTGCGCGGTGATGAAGTTGACCGACGCGTACGGCCGCCGCCCGCCCCACGCGTACAGGTCGCTCGATCCCGACAGGCGGTAGCCGAGGTCCCGTACGTCGGGGAGCGCACCGCGCCAGAAGTCCCGTACGGCATTGCGGTACCGGTCGTTCCACTCCGTCCACAGCGGCGGGAACGCGCCCACCTGGTACCCGCCGGAGCCCACGTCCCAGGGCTCGGCGATCAGCTTCACGCGGCGCAGCACCGGATCCTGCGCGATCACCGCGAGGAACGGGGACAGCATGTCGACGTCGTGCATCGAGCGGGCCAGGGCCGCCGCCAGGTCGAAGCGGAAACCGTCGACGCCCATCTCCGTCACCCAGTAGCGCAGCGAGTCGGTGATCAGGCGCAGCACGTGCGGCTGGACCACGTGCAGCGTGTTGCCGCAGCCCGTGTAGTCGGCGTAGCGGCGCGCGTCGCCCTGCAGCCGGTAGTAGCCGCGGTTGTCGATGCCCTTCAGGGACAGCATCGGGCCCAGCTCGCCCGCCTCCGCCGTGTGGTTGTAGACCACGTCGAGGATGACCTCGATCCCGGCGTCGTGCAGCGCCCGCACCATCCGCTTGAACTCGCCGACCTGCTGCCCGGCCGTGCCGGACGCCGCGTAGCCCGCGTGCGGGGCGAAGTAGCCGATCGAGTTGTAGCCCCAGTAGTTCCTCAGGCCCCTGCGCAGCAGATGGTCCTCGTGGGCGAACTGGTGCACCGGCAGCAGCTCCACCGCCGTCACCCCGAGCCGGGTGAGATGCTCGATCGCCGCGGGATGCGCGAGGCCCGCGTACGTCCCCCGCAACTCCTCGGGGACACCGGGATGCCGGCGGGTGAAGCCGCGCACATGGAGCTCGTAGATCACCGAGTCCGCCCACGGTGTCTTCGGGCGCCGGTCGTCGACCCATTCGTCGTCGGGCGCGTCGTCGTGGACCACGACGCCCTTCGGCACGTACGGCGCCGAGTCCCGGCTGTCGCGCACGGTGTCGGCCACGTGCTGCTCGGGCCAGTCCCGCACATGCCCGTACACCTCGGGCGGCAGCCGGAACTCGCCGTCCACGGCCCGCGCGTACGGGTCGAGCAGCAGCTTCGCCGGGTTCCAGCGGGCGCCGGTCCACGGGTCCCAGCGGCCGTGCACCCGGAAGCCGTAGCGCTGCCCGGGCAGCACGCCCGGCACGAAGCCGTGCCAGATCTCATGGGTCAACTCGGCCAGCGGCGCCCGGCGTTCACGCCCCTCCTCGTCGAACAGGCACAGTTCGACGGACTCGGCGCCCCCGGCCCACAGCGCGAAGTTCGTCCCCGCGACCCCGTCCGGGCCGACCCGGAACCGGGCGCCGAGCGGCACGGACGTCCCCGGCCACACGGGCGCGACCCGGGCAGCGGGCTCGCGCTCGCGGCCGTACGGCGCCGACGCGCGGGCCGGTGGCCGTCCGTTCCCCGTCCGTCCGGCCGGAACGCCGGCCTGCACTGCCTCCTGCTCGGGTGCGCTCGACACCTGACAGCCTCCCGCGGCTCCACGACCGATGGGCAGCAGGGCGCACGGCGTCCCGGCCGCGCTCCCTTGCGTCCCCCCTCCCTGTTCTGCCCAGAGCTCGGGTCGCACTCACGTTTCCCCAGCGGGGGGAGCGTCGTTGGCCTGACGTGAGAACAGCTGTGAGGCGCGCGCGGCGCGCAGGGGCGACACTGGCCGCCGTACTGACATGGGCAGGACTGGTCGGCGGGCTCGCCGGATGCGACTCGGGCGAGGTGTTCGGCAAGCCACGCTCGCCCGAGGACCTGATCCGGGTCACGCCGGACGACGCGAGCAAGGAAGTGAAGGCGGACGGACGGCTCCAGGTCGAGGTTCCCGAGGGGCGGCTCGAGTCGGTCAAGGTCGTCCGGATCCAGGACGCGCAGGAGGAGCGGGTGCCGGGGCGCCTGGAGGAGGACGGCACGCGCTGGCGGCCCACGGGCCCGGGCGCGGACCGGCTGACGCTCGCCGCGAAGTACACGGTCGACGCGGTCGCGGTCGACGACGCCGGCCGCCGCATGGCCCGCCACACCACCTTCACCACGTTCGTCCCCGACGAGCGCTTCATCGGCTACGTGACGCCCGAGAACCGCGCCACGGTCGGCACCGGCATGATCGTGAAGCTGGAGTTCAACCGGGAGATCGAGAACCGCGCCGCGGTCGAGCGCGCCGTCCGGGTCACGTCCCGGCCCGCGGTGAAGATCGCCCCGCACTGGTTCGGCAAGACGCGGCTCGACTTCCGCCCCGAGAAGTACTGGAAGCCGGGCACCAAGGTCACCGTCGGCCTCGGCCTGCGCGATGTGGAGGCGGCCCCCGGCGTCTACGGACTGCAGGACAAGTCGTTCTCCTTCACCGTCGGCCGCAGCCAGGTCAGCCTGGTCGACGCGGCGGCCCACACCATGGAGGTCCGCAGGAACGGCGAGCTGGTCGACACCCTGCCGATCACCGCGGGGGCGCCGCGCTCGACGACGTACAACGGGAAGATGGTCGTCACCGAGATGCTCGACGTCACCCGGATGAACAGCCGCACCGTCGGCTTCGGCGGCGAGTACGACATCCCCGACGTGCCGCACGCGATCCGGCTCACCGACTCCGGCACGTTCCTGCACGGCAATTACTGGTCGGGCGGTGTCTTCGGCTCCAGCAACGTCAGCCACGGCTGTGTCGGTCTGCGCGACGTGAAGGGCGGCAGTTCGCTCACGCCGGCGGGCTGGTTCTTCGACCGCACGCTGATCGGCGACGTCGTCGAGGTCAGGAACAGCGCTGACAAGAAAGTGGCTCCTGACAACGGCCTCGGGGGCTGGAACATGGACTGGAAGGAGTGGCGGGCCGGCGCCGCGGCGGGCTGACCCCCCGGGAGCCGCGGAAAGGGGGCTGCCGCGCGGGCGTTGGGACCGAACGGTGACATTAGCGGGGATCCGTTTTCCCAGGTCGTGCGGTTAATCTTTCGCAGTGCGCGCGCAGACGCGCAGGGGTGCGGGCCTTGGACCGAGGCCGTGCGAGGGGAGAAGAACATCTTGAACGGGCGACGACCGATATCGGCGGCTCTGCTGGGGGCGGCTCTGCTGCTGGTCACCGCGTGCGGTGGCGGGGGCACCGACTCGGGTCACGACGGCAAGGGGAAATCCGGCAAGGCGGCCGAGGCGAACAAGCCGTCGCAGGCCGTCGTGACCGTCGCGCCGAAGGACGGCGCCGACGACGTCGCCACCAGCGGGGCCCTCAAGGTCACCGCGGACAAAGGCAAGTTGACCGAGGTGAAGGTCGCCGACTCCAAGGGCAACGCGGTCGAGGGCGAGATCACCGGCGGCAGCAGCTGGACCCCCGCCCACCACCTGGCCGCGGCCACCAAGTACAAGGTGCACGCGGTCGCGAAGGACGCGGACGGCCGGGAGTCGGCCAAGGACACCACCTTCACCACGCTCACTCCGAAGAACACCTTCATCGGTACGTTCACACCGGAGGACGGTTCCAAGGTCGGCGTCGGCATGCCGTTCTCGGTCCGCTTCACCCGGGGCATCACGCACCCCGAGGACGTCGAGAAGGCGATCACGGTCACGACCGAGCCCTCCGTCCCGGTCGAGGGCCACTGGTTCGGCAACGACCGCCTGGACTTCCGCCCCGAGGAGTACTGGGCGTCCGGCACCAAGGTCACGGTCAAGCTGAACCTCGACGGCGTCGAGGGCCGGCCCGGTGTCTACGGCAAGCAGGTCCGCACGGTGAAGTTCACCATCGGCCGCAGCCAGGTCTCCACGGTCGACGCGAAGACGCACACGATGACGGTCAAGCGGGACGGCAAGACCCTCAAGAAGATCCCGATCACGACGGGCAAGCCGGGCTACGAGACCTGGGACGGCCAGATGGTCATCAGCGAGAAGCTCGCGGTGACCCGGATGAACGGCGAGACGGTCGGCTACGGCGGCGAGTACGACATCAAGGACGTCCCGCACGCCATGCGCCTGACCACCTCCGGCACGTTCATCCACGGCAACTACTGGGGCGGCGACGCCTTCGGCAACTACAACGCCAGCCACGGCTGCGTGGGCCTGCGCGACGTCCGCGGCGGCTACGACAGCAAGGTCCCGGCGGCCTGGTTCTTCAACCAGTCGATGATCGGCGACGTGGTGATCGTCAAGAACACCCACGACAAGACGGTGGCCCCGGACAACGGGTTCAACGGCTGGAACATGTCCTGGGCGGACTGGAAGAAGTAGGGCGACAGCCGCGCGGGTGTGAACGCCCGCTAACGTGCGGGGCATGACCGTACACCTGGAAATCGCCGACGGGGTGGGCACGATCCGCCTCGACCGCCCCCCGATGAACGCCCTCGACATCGCCGCCCAGGACCGCATCAGGGAACTGGCGGCAGAGGCCACGGCCCGTACCGACGTACGGGCCGTGGTCGTCCGCGGCAGCGAGAAGGTCTTCGCGGCCGGTGCGGACATCAAGGAGATGCAGGCCATGGACCACGCGGCCATGGTGGTCCGGTCCCGCGCGCTCCAGGACTCGTTCAGCGCGGTCGCCCGCATCCCCAAGCCGGTCGTCGCCGCCGTCACGGGCTACGCCCTGGGCGGCGGCTGCGAGTTGGCGCTGTGCGCCGACTTCCGCATCGCCGCCGACAACGCCAGGCTCGGCCAGCCGGAGATCCTGCTCGGCCTGATCCCCGGCGCGGGCGGCACCCAGCGCCTGGCCCGGCTGGTCGGCCCCTCCAAGGCCAAGGACCTGATCTTCACCGGCCGGCACGTGAAGGCCGACGAGGCGCTCACCATCGGCCTGGTGGACCGGGTCGTCCCGGCCGACGAGGTCTTCTCGGCGGCCCACGCCTGGGCGGCGAAGCTGGCCCAGGGCCCGGCGATCGCGCTGCGCGCCGCGAAGGAGTCGATCGACGCCGGTCTGGAGACGGACCTGGAGACGGGGCTCGCCATCGAGCGCAACTGGTTCGCGGGTCTGTTCGCGACCGAGGACCGGGAGACCGGAATGCGCAGCTTTGTGGAGGAGGGTCCGGGCAAGGCGAAGTTCGCCTGAGGGGCCCTCAGATGGCGCGGTCAACTCCCTTGTCACTGAGTCGAGTTGATCGCGTCCCCCATTGGGGCACATTATCCTGGCCTTAAGAGAACCTTAAACAAACCTTGCCCGTGACGATCACGATCCGGTCGCGCACGGTAAGTCATCGCAGGTCAGGCGGTGCGCGCCGGACCCTTAACTGCCGGCGGCATATGCCAAACCGGCCCTCCGGAATGAGGCGTTCCGGGGGGCTTATTCAGCCGGAACGGCCCCACGGCCGCCTTTGTGCAGCCATCATGGGGGCATGGCGGGGCTTGAGGGTGTGGAACATCCACGGCGGCACGGGAGTGCGACCGCGGCGCGCTGGTCTCCCGCGGTCGAGGACGAATACGCGCTGAGGGCGCTGGAGTTGTTCGGGAATCCGACCGAGGCGGAGGTACCGCTGCCGTCGCGTCCCGAATCGGCGGCGACCGCCCGGCGGCTGGCCCAGGTGGTCGTCCTGCGGCACTGGGGACTGTCCCCGAAGATGACCGAGGACGCGGTCCTGCTCGTCTCCGAGCTCGTCGGCAACGCGGTGCGGCACACCGGTGCCCGTGTCTTCGGGCTGCGCATGCTGCGCCGCCGCGGCTGGATCCGCGTGGAGGTGCGCGATCCGTCCCGCGGCCTGCCGTGCCTGATGCCCGTGCAGGACTTCGACGTCTCCGGGCGGGGCCTCTTCCTCGTCGACAGGCTCTCCGACCGCTGGGGCGTCGACCTGCTGCCGCGCGGCAAGACGACCTGGTTCGAGATGCGGGTCGCCGACCGCTGACCCCCCGCGCGGACCCCGGACGCACGAAAGCCCCCGTTTTCGCCGTCGTGCGGCGCCGCGGGGGCTTTCGTGTGATGCGCCGCGAACAGTGGGGGGTGTAGTCCGCGGCGTCTGACGACGACCTGGCCCGGGTCAATGGGGGTCGTGCCACCGATCATGGCAGACAAGGTCACCCAGGGCCAAATGAATCATTGGTGATGTGGGCCACGGGGCTGGTAAATGAAGAATGAATACACCCGGCATCCAGTAATCCTTAAGGCCCCCGGGTCGGTAAGAGGCTTTTGTCGGTGATCCCCCTTAAATGGGCGGGTGACCAAGGCAGAACCGATCCGACGCCGCTCGGCCCTGCGCGTCGGCGCCGGGCTCACCGCCGCCCTCGCCACCGGCTGCGCCGCCGACCAGCAGACGGCCACCCCCGCACCGGCCGCCCACCCTGCATCCCCCCGGCCCGCCCACCCGGCATCCCCCCGGCCCGCCCACCCTGCATCCCCCCGCCCCGCGCGAGCCGCCCCCGCACCCCGCCGGCTGCCCGGTCTGCCCGCCCAGATCGCCCACGGCCCGCGCACCGGCGACCGCGTCGCCCTCACCTTCCACGGCCAGGGCGACCCGGCCATCGCGAACGCGGTCCTGAAGGAAGCCGAGCGGGCCGACGCCCACGTCACCGTGCTCGCCGTCGGCACCTGGCTCGACGCACACCCGGCCGTCGCCCGGCGCATCCTCGACGGCGGCCACGACCTGGGCAACCACACCCTCCACCACATCGACATCAACACCCTGTCCGAGGCGGACGCCTACGCCGAGATCACCGGCTGCGCCGACCGCATCCGCCGCCTCACCGGCTCCATCGGCACCTGGTTCCGGCCCTCGCGCACCCAGACGGCGACCCCGCTCGTCACCCGCCTCGCCCAGCGCGCGGGCTACCCGCACCTGCTGTCGTACGACGTCGACTCGCTGGACTTCACCTCGCCGGGCGCGAGCGCCGTCGTCGAGAACGTCACCTCGGCCGTACGGCCCGGCTCGGTCGTCAGCCTGCACTTCGGATACGCGGACACGATCGCCGCCCTGCCGCCCCTCCTGGACCACCTCGACCGCCGTGGCCTGACCGCGGTGACCTGCACGGAGCTGCTCACGTGAACATCAACTCCCGCCGCACCGGTGTCCTCCTCGCGGCCGCCGGCACCGTCGTCCTCGCCGCGCTCACGGGCTGCGGAGCCGAGCGGGCCGAGATCGCCAAGCCGGTCCGGCCCGCCGTGCCGAAGCAGCAGGCCGTGTACGGGCTGCCCGGCATGCCGCCCGTCCTCGACCCGAAGGACGTCTACGCCGCCGACCGCCCGAACAAGCTCTCACCGGTGGTCAAGGACTTCCCGTCCCGCGTCTACGTCCCCAACACCGAGTCCGACACGGTCAGCGTCATCGACCCGAAGACGTTCGAGGTCATCGAGACCATCCCCGTCGGCCGCGAGCCCCAGCACGTCGTCCCCTCCTGGGACATGAAGACGCTGTGGGTCAACAACGACAAGGGCAACAGCCTCACCCCCATCGACCCGAAGACCGGCAAGGCCGGAAAGACGGTCGACGTGCACGACCCGTACAACCTCTACTTCACGCCCGACGGCAAGCACGCCGTCGTCATGGCCTCGCTCGACCGCGAACTGGTCTTCCGCGACCCGCACACCATGAAGGTCCAGCACACCGAGCCGGTCAGCTGCTACGGCGTCAACCACGCCGACTTCTCCCTCGACGGCCGCTACTTCATCGTCAGCTGCGAGTTCAGCGGCGAACTCCTCAAGGTCGACACGGCGAAGATGAAGGTCGTCGGACAGCAGAAACTCCCCTTCGAGGGAGCCATGCCGCAGGACGTGAAGATGTCGCCCGACGGCAAGAAGTTCTACGTCGCCGACATGATGGCCAACGGCATGTGGATCCTCGACGGCGACACCTTCTCCAAGCCGAAGCTGCTGCCCACCGGCAAAGGCACCCACGGCCTCTACGTCGGCCGCGACTCCAAGGAGATGTACGTCTCCAACCGCGGCGAGGGCACCGTCTCCGTCTTCGACTTCGCCCAGGACAAGGTGACGAAGAAGTGGAAGCTGCCCCAGGGCGGCAGCCCCGACATGGGCGGCGTCTCGGCGGACGGCAACACGCTGTGGCTGTCCGGCCGGTACGACTCCGAGGTCTACGCCATCGACACCCGCACCGGTGTCCAGATCGCCCGCATCCCGGTGGGCCGGGGCCCGCACGGCCTCGCCGTGTACCCGCAGCCGGGGCGCTACTCCCTGGGGCACACCGGAATCTTCCGGTAGGAGCGGCCCCGCTACTCGGCCATCTTCAGCATCAGCGCTTCGGAGCCGGCCGCCCGATACCCCGCCGCCTGGAACACCCGCACGCTGCGCGCGTTGCCCGGCGACTGCTGGGCCCAGACGAACCCGTCCGGGACCACGTGCCGGGCCGCGCGCGCCAGCTGGCGGCCGAGCCCACGGTGACGTGCCGCCTCGTCCACCTCCAGGGACGCCTCCCAGCGCCCGCCGAGCCCCCGGCCGAGGGCCAGCACCCCGCCGTCCGTCTCCCACACCCGCACGTCGTCCCGGTGCGCGAGCGCCCGGACGACCCGGGGGTGCGCGCGGTCGTGGATCTCGCGCAGCGCGAGCGGAGGCGGCCCCGCCAGCGCCGGAGCCACCGTCACCAGGTCGATCGTCTCGTGCGTGCGTCCCGTACGGTCCATGAACGCCGTCAGGAACCGGGCGTTCATCGGCGCCGAGAACGGATCGCAGTCCACCGCCGCGAGCGTCTCGCGCACCCACGCCGCCGGCTCGTCCGTGACCACCACCGTGTGCGCCGTGAACGCGAGGATCCCGGCGTCCCGCTCGTTCGTCTGCGGGACGACCGTCAGGGTCCCGTCGGGCGCGGGGAAGACACCCTTGGCCGCCGCGTCCAGAATGTCGCGCAGATTCACTTCGGCTCCTGACTTGAGTCTCCACCCACTGGAAGGCCCAGACTCCCAGACATGATCGACGACGGCCCGCCGCTGCTCACGATCGGACAGCTGGCCCGCCGCACCGGACTCACGGTGCGCACCATCCGCTACTGGTCCGACGAAGGTGTCCTGCACCCCGTGACCCGTAGCGACGGCGGCTACCGACTGTACGACGCGGAGTCCGTCGCCCGCCTGGAACTGATCCGCACGCTGCGCGAGTTGGGCCTCGGCCTGGACGACGTACGCAAGGTGCTGGGTGGCGAGCGGGACATCGCGTCCGTGGCCGCCGCCCACGTGCGGGCCCTCGACGCGCAGATGCGCGCGCTGCGGCTGAACCGGGCGGTGCTGTCGACGGTCGCGAAGCGCAACTCGACCACCGAGGAGATGGCCCTCATGAACAGGCTGGCGCGGCTCTCCGCCACCGAACGCAAGCACATCATCGACGACTTCATGGAGCAGACGTTCGGCGGCCTGGACGCCGCCGACCCCGACATCCGCAACCGGCTGCGGGTCATGGTCCCCGATCTGCCCGACGACCCGTCGAGCCGGCAGGTCGATGCCTGGGTGGAACTGGCCGAACTGATGCAGGACCGGGCGTTCCGGGCCCATATGCGCAAGATGTCCGAGTTCAACGCGGCGGACCGGGGCCCCGACGTGCCGCCCGGCAGCTCCCTGTGGTTCATGAGCCGGCTCGTGCAGCTCGCCGGGGAGGCCCGGCAGCGCGGCGTCGAGCCCGGATCGGGCGAGGCGGGCGAGGTGCTGCGGGGCCTGCTCGGCGACGCCGACCTGGCCGACGTCCTGGAACGCCTGGAGGCCGCGGCCAACGACGACGTCGCCAGATTCCGCGACCTGGTGTCCCTGGTGCGGGGTCTCGACCCGCTGCCGCGTCACAACGAGGAGTTCGCCTGGGTACTCGCCGCACTGCGCGCACGGCTCGCCAGCTAATCTGACCCCCGTCAACACAGCAGTAAGCAAAACGAGGGGTGGTCCCGGTGGCGGACATCGAGGAAGCACGCAAGGCGTTCGATCGGTTCGACGCGGACGGCGACGGCTTCATCACGGCGGCCGAGTACAAGAGCGCCATGGCGCAGATGGGCGACTTCAACGTCACCGAGTCGGTGGCCGAGGTCCTCATCGCCCGGCAGGACGCCAACGGGGACAAGGTCCTCTCCTTCGACGAGTTCTGGGCCAACCTCAACAAGGCCTGAGCCGGGAACCGAACCCCGTCCGCCGGGGCGGGAGCCGTCCGCTCCCGCCCCGGCGGACGCATGCCGGGCCTCTGGCGCCTGCTCACATCGCGTGGGCCGCGGCCCGGTTCACCGCGGACAGCACCGCCCCCACGGAGGCGGTCAGCACCGAGGTGTCCCGGGCCGCGCCCCACGCGTGGACGTCGCCGACCCGGCAGAGGACATAGGCCGCGGCCTCGCTGTCCGGGCCCGCGGCCAGGCCGTGCTGGGTGAAGGACTCGATGCCGACGTCGAGACCGGCGCCGCGCAGCGCGTCCGTGAACGCGGCCAGCGGGCCGTTGCCCTTGCCGGCCAGCTCCCGCACCGCGCCGTCGATCTCGGCCGTGCAGGCGAAGCGGTGCACGGCGCCGTCCTGCCGGGTCGTCCAGTCGACGAGGCGGACCGGCCCGGTGACGTCCAGATAGGTCGTGCGGAACAGCTCGTACAACTCCTCCGCGCTCGCCTCCCGGCCACTGTCGTCGGTGGCCTCCTGCGCGACGCGCGCGTACTCCGGGCGCATCTCCCGCGGCAGATCGATGCCGTGGTGCTCCTTGAGCAGATACGCCATCCCACCCTTGCCCGACTGGGAGTTGACGCGGATCACGGCCTCGTACGTGCGCCCGACGTCCGCCGGGTCGATCGGCAGGTACGGCACCTCCCACAACTCCTGCGGATGCTCCGCCCGGTGGGCCAGGCCCTTGCTGATGGCGTCCTGGTGCGTCCCGGAGAAGGCGGTGTACACGAGGTCGCCGCCGTAAGGGTGGCGCGGGTGCACCGGGAGGCGGTTGCAGTGCTCGACCGTCTCGCGCACCGCGTCGATGTCCGAGAAGTCGATCATCGGGTCGACGCCCTGCGCGTACAGGTTCAGAGCGAGGGTGACCAGGTCGACGTTGCCGGTGCGCTCGCCGTTGCCGAACAGGCAGCCCTCCACGCGCTGGGCGCCGGCCAGGACCGCGAGTTCGGCACAGGCGACGCCGGTGCCGCGGTCGTTGTGCGGGTGGACGGAGAGGACGACCGACTCGCGGCGCTCCAGGTTCCGGTGGACGTACTCGATCTGGTCCGCGTAGATGTTGGGCGTCGCGATCTCCACCGTGGCGGGCAGATTGTGGGTGACCGGGCGGTCCGGGCTCGCGTCCCGACGTACGGCACGCCGAGCGCGACCACGGAGACGCCGCGCACGCGGAACTGGTGGAGGCCGTCGCCGCGGGGGACGCGGAGCGGGCGGGGCGGGCGGCGCGGGAGGAGCTGACGGCGATCCAGCGGAAGCTGACCGCACCGGCGCCGGCGCCGGCCGAAGACTGACGCGAAGCCCGCGTCACTCTTTGAGCCGACCCGAGGAATAGCCCGCGCACCCCGGAGGTTCGTACTCCATGCACATGCATGAATCTCTCGCGAAGGGCATGACATGAAGATCGGCATCATCGGCGCGGGCAACATCGGCGGCAACCTCACCCGGCGCTTCACCGCCGTCGGCCACGACGTCCACGTGGCCAACTCGCGCGGACCGCAGACCCTCACCGCGCTCGCCGAGGAGACCGGCGCCACGCCCGCCACCATCGAGGACGCCGTGCGCGACGCGCAGGTCGTGGTCGTCACCGTCCCGCTCAAGGCCGTCCCGAACCTCCCCGACGGCTTCCTGGACGCGGCCGCCGCTGACGTCACGGTCATCGACACCGGCAACTACTACCCGCAGCAGCGCGACGGGAAGATCGCCGAGATCGAGGAAGGCCTGACCGAGAGCCGCTGGACCGAGCGCCAGATCGGCCACCAGGTCGTCAAGGTCTTCAACGGCACCTACGCCCAGGACATCCTCGACAAGCCCCGCCCGGCCGGCGACCCGGCGCGCGTCGCCCTGCCGATCGCGAGCGACGACGCCGCGGCCAAGCAGGTCGTCACCGCACTCCTCGACGAGATCGGCTTCGACGCCGTCGACGCGGGCGGCCAGGACGACTCGTGGCGCCAGCAGCCCGGCACCCCGGTCTACGGCCTCGCCTCCGACGCCACCGCCGTCCGCAAGGCCCTGGAGGCGGCCTCCCCGGAGCGCACCCCGGACTGGCGCGCCTGACCCGCACCGCGTCGACTCCCGTCAGGGCGTGGCCCATTCACGCAGCGCCGTCTTGGTCGTGAAGCGGGCCACGTTCTTGTCGAGGGGACGGTCGGTGTACTGGTGGACGGTCCAGTCGGCCTTGATGCGCGGCTTGCCCGCCGTCACGTAGTCGGCGATCCAGAGGCCGTCGCCGGCGTACGAGGTCGTATCCCGATTGAGCCAGAAATCGCGGTTGCAGTACAACATGACCCGGTGGTTCGGCCGCAGCCGCTTCACCTCCCGGATGAACTTGTCCTTCTCCGCGTTGCTCGCCCGCGACCCGTCCCCGGTCGTCTCCCAGTCGACGGCCAGCAGATCACCGGCCTTCTCGGGGGCCTTGCTCACGAAGTACTCGGCCTGCGCCGTGAGGTTCCCCGGCCACAGGAAGTGGTAGAACCCGACGACGCAGCCGCCGTCGCGGGCCAGTCTGGTCTGCGCGGCCAGCCGCGGATTGACGTAACTGCGGCCCTCCGTCGCCTTGATGAGGACGAATGACAGGCCGTCCGTGTCGAACGTGGTCTGGTACGCGCTGACGTCGATACCGCGGATCATGCGGGCCTCCTGGTCGGTGGGGGCGACGAGATCGGCATACCCATCGTCGACGACCGGGCACCGCCGGCCCGTCATCTTCTCCGGCAGGCCAGAAGCCCGCCGTTTGCCCACCCGCAGTCTTGGAACACGCTTTACACAGAGGTACGCAACTACCGCGGCCCGCTGAGCTGTCTGAAAGGGAGTCGGAACAGGGAGAGTCGGCCCCGTCAGGGGCGCGCGGGGTGACGGAGAGAGCGGGGCAGTTCGTGGGACGGCGCAAGGGTGGCGGCATAGGGGTCGCGCTGGTGACGGTGCTGGCGCTGGCGGGCGTGAGCGCCTGCGGCGGGAGCGGCAGCAGCGACAAGGCGGGCGGGGACGACGGAAAGGCGTCGGGGAAGCCGAGCGCGAGCGCGTCGCCGTCGCCGACGAAGCCCAAGGGGCCGCCGATGCTCCTGGAGACGATCATGCCGCAGACCGGCACCACGGTCGGCGTGGCCATGCCGGTCTCGGTGGTCTTCACCGACCCGGTGGCCGCCAAGGCGCGCGCCTCCGTGGAGAAGCACATGAAGGTGAGCACCTCGCAGCCGGTCGAGGGCGCCTGGCACTGGTTCGGCGACAAGCGCGCCGACTGGCGTCCGAAGGAGTACTGGCCCTCCGGTACGCAGGTGAAGGTCGTCGCCGACATGGAGGGCGTCAGCAACGGCAACGGCCGCTACGGCGTGCACAGTTACACCCACACCTTCAAGGTCGGTGACGATGTGCGCGCCGACGTGTCCGTCACCGGACACACCATGAAGGTCACCAAGAACGGCTCGACGGTGCGCACCCTGTCGATCAACGCGGGCAGTGCCGAGTACCCCACGTGGAACGGCACGATGGCCGTCATCGACAAGCAGAAGGAGGTCCACATGACCTCCTGCAGCGTCGGCATCAGCTGTGACAAGGGCAGCGCCAACTACTACGACCTGACGCTGCCCTGGGACGTCCACCTCACCCAGTCCGGCACCTACGTCCACTACTCCACCGGCGACCCGAACCCGGGCAGCGGCAGCGCCCGCGGTTCCCACGGCTGCGTGCATCTGTCCATGTCGGACGCCAAGTGGTTCTACGACCAGGTCAAGCAGGGCGACCCGGTGACCATCTCCGGCTCCCCGCGCGCGAAGGCCCCGGCCGACAACGGCTACGCGGCCTTCAACCTGAGCTGGGACCAGTGGCTGTCGGGGAGCGCCTCGGGGGAGGGGACGAGCGCGGCCCTGTGAGGCCGCGCCCGGCCGTCAGCACTCGATGATGTTGACGGCGAGCCCGCCCCGCGCCGTCTCCTTGTACTTGACGCTCATGTCCGCGCCGGTGTCCTTCATGGTCTTGATGACCTTGTCGAGGGACACCTTGTGGGAGCCGTCGCCGCGCATCGCCATCTTCGCGGCGGTGACGGCCTTCACGGCGGCCATGCCGTTGCGCTCGATGCAGGGGATCTGGACGAGGCCGCCGACCGGATCGCAGGTCAGACCCAGGTTGTGCTCCATGCCGATCTCCGCCGCGTTCTCCACCTGCTCGGGGGAGCCGCCGAGGACCTCGGCGAGGGCGCCCGCCGCCATCGAGCAGGCCGAGCCGACCTCGCCCTGGCAGCCGACCTCGGCGCCGGAGATCGAGGCGTTCTCCTTGAAGAGCATGCCGATCGCCCCGGCGGAGAGGAGGAAGCGGACCACGCCCTCCTCGTCGGCCCCGGGCACGAAGTTGACGTAGTAGTGCAGGACCGCGGGGATGATGCCGGCCGCGCCGTTCGTCGGCGCGGTGACCACGCGGCCGCCCGCCGCGTTCTCCTCGTTCACCGCCATCGCGTAGAGGGTGATCCACTCCATGGCGTGGGCCAGCGGCTCGCCCTCGGCGCGCAGCTTGCGGGCCGAGCCGGCGGCGCGGCGGCGGACCTTGAGGCCGCCGGGCAGGATGCCCTCGCGGGACATGCCGCGCGACACGCACGCCTGCATCACGCGCCACAGCTCCAGCAGACCGGAGCGGATCTCGTCCTCGGTGCGCCAGGCCTTCTCGTTCTCCAGCATCAGCGCCGGAATGGACAGGCCGGTCTCGCGGGTGAGGCGGAGCAGCTCGTCGCCGGTGCGGAAGGGGTACTTGAGGACGGTGTCGTCGGGCACGATCGGGTTCTCGCCGGCCACGGCGTCCTCGTCGACGACGAAGCCGCCGCCCACCGAGTAGTACGTCTTCGAGAGCAGCTCGGTGCCCTCGGTGTCGTACGCCCACAGGGTCATGCCGTTGGCGTGGTAGGGCAGGGTCTCGCGGCGGTGCAGGATCAGGTCGTCGTCGAAGGAGAAGGCGATGTCGTGCACGCCGAGCAGACTGATCCGGCCCGATTCCTTGATCGTCTCCACCCGCTCGTCGGCGCGCTCGACGTCGACGGTGCGCGGGGACTCGCCCTCCAGGCCGAGCAGGACCGCCTTCGGGGTGCCGTGCCCGTGGCCGGTCGCGCCCAGCGAGCCGTACAGCTCGGCGCGTATCGAGGCGGTGTGGGCCAGCAGGCCCTCGTTCTTCAGGCGGCGCGCGAACATCCGCGCCGCGCGCATGGGGCCGACCGTGTGGGAGCTGGACGGGCCGATGCCGATCGAGAACAGGTCGAAGACCGAGATGGCCACGGTGGAACTCCAATGGTGGTTGGTAGACGCCGTTGTCTGCCGGGTCGTGCGGAACGTTCAGGAACACGGGCGGGGCACCGTGCGCGCTGGATGCTTCTGGTTCCAGTGTGCGCGGTGCCCCGGAAGTGTGTACGTACGCAAGGGTACGTAACTGCCTCTAAACCCTTACAGGCCGGGGTACAGCGGGTGCTTCTCGGCCAGAGCGGTCACCCGGGCCTTGAGGGCGGCCGCGTCGTAGGCCGGCTTGAGGGCCTCGGCGATCACGTCGGCGACCTCGCGGAAGTCCTCGGCGTCGAAGCCGCGGGTGGCGAGGGCCGGGGTGCCGATGCGCAGGCCGGAGGTGACCATCGGCGGGCGCGGGTCGTTCGGGACCGCGTTGCGGTTGACCGTGATGCCGACCTCGTGGAGGCGGTCCTCGGCCTGCTGGCCGTCGAGCTCGGAGTCGCGCAGGTCGACGAGGACCAGGTGCACGTCCGTGCCGCCGGAGAGCACGTTCACGCCGTTCGCGCGGGCGTCCTCGGAGGTCAGACGCTCGGCGAGGATGCGGGCACCCTCGACCGTGCGCTGCTGGCGCTCCTTGAAGTCCTCGCTCGCCGCGATCTTGAAGGAGACCGCCTTGGCGGCGATCACGTGCTCCAGGGGGCCGCCCTGGAAGCCCGGGAAGACCGAGGAGTTCAGCTTCTTCGCGAAGTCCTTCTTGGCGAGGATGATGCCGCCGCGCGGACCGCCGAGCGTCTTGTGCGTCGTGGACGTGACGACGTCGGCGTGCGGGACCGGGTTCGGGTGCAGGCCCGCGGCCACGAGGCCCGCGAAGTGCGCCATGTCGACCCACAGGTACGCCTCGACCTCGTCGGCGATGCGACGGAACTCGGCGAAGTCCAGCTGGCGCGGGTACGCCGACCAGCCCGCGATGATCACCTTGGGGCGGTGCTCCTTGGCGAGCGCCTCGACCTCGGCCATGTCGACCAGGCCGTTGTCGTCCACGTGGTACGGGACCACGTTGAACTGCTTGCCGGAGAAGTTCAGGCGCATGCCGTGCGTGAGGTGACCGCCGTGCGCCAGGTCCAGGCCGAGGATCGTGTCGCCCGGCGTGGCCAGCGCGAACAGGGCGGCCTGGTTCGCGGAGGCGCCCGAGTGGGGCTGCACGTTGGCGTACTCGGCGCCGAACAGCTCCTTGACCCGGTCGATCGCGATCTGCTCGGTGACGTCGACGTGCTCGCAGCCGCCGTAGTAGCGGCGGCCGGGGTAGCCCTCGGCGTACTTGTTGGTGAGGACCGAGCCCTGGGCCTCCATGACGGCGACCGGCGCGAAGTTCTCCGACGCGATCATTTCCAGCGTCGACTGCTGGCGGTGCAGCTCGGCGTCGACGGCCTTGGCCACGTCCGGGTCGAGCTCGTGCAGGGACTCGTTCAGTACGGACTTGTCGGACATCTTCGGTCAGCTCCCGGAGAACTCGGTGTACTCGTCGGCGGTGAGCAGGTCCTTCGGCTCCTCGGCGATCCGGACCTTGAACAGCCAGCCGCCCTCGAAGGGGGCCGAGTTCACCAGGGACGGGTCGTCGACGACGTCCTGGTTGGTCTCGGTGACCTCGCCGGACACGGGGGAGTACAGGTCGGAGACCGACTTGGTGGACTCCAGCTCGCCGCAGGTCTCGCCCGCGGTGATGGTGTCGCCGACCTCGGGGAGCTGGACGAACACGATGTCACCGAGCGCGTTGGCCGCGTGCTCCGTGATGCCGACCGTGGCGACGCCGTCCTCGACGGCCGACAGCCACTCGTGCTCCTTGCTGTAACGCAGCTGCTGGGGGTTGCTCATGATGCGAATTCTCCTGTACGCGGGACGGTGCTGGTGACAGTGGGGTGAGCGCTACGGGGTGGCGCGGGTTACTTCTGGCGCTTGTAGAACGGCAGCGCGACGACCTCGTAGGGCTCGTGCGTACCGCGGATGTCCACGCCGACACCCGCCGTGCCCGGCGCGGCGTGCCCGGCGTCGACGTAGGCCATGGCGATCGGCTTGCCGAGCGTCGGGGACGGGGCGCCGGAGGTGACCTCGCCGATCACCCGGCCGTCGTGGACGACCGGCATGCCCGCGCGCGGGACCCGGCGCCCCGCGGCGACCAGGCCGACGAGCTTGCGGGGCGGGGCGGTCTCGGCGCGCTCGGCGGCGGCCGTCAGCGCCTCGCGGCCCACGAAGTCGCCCTCCTTCTCGAACTTCACGACCCGGCCGAGGCCCGCGTCGAACGGCGTCAGCCCGGTGGTCAGCTCGTGCCCGTACAGCGGCATGCCCGCCTCCAGGCGCAGCGTGTCGCGGCAGGACAGGCCGCACGGGACGATGCCGTACTCCGCGCCCGCCTCGGTCAGCGCCTGCCACAGCTTCTCGGCGTCGGCGGGGGCGACGAACAGCTCGAAGCCGTCCTCGCCGGTGTAGCCGGTGCGCGCGATGAGCGCCTCGACACCGGCGACGGTGCCGGGCAGACCCGCGTAGTACTTCAGTCCGTCCAGGTCGGCGTCCGTGACGGACTTCACGATGGCGGGGGAGTGCGGGCCCTGCACGGCGATCAGCGCGTACGCGTCCCGGTCGTCGCGGACCTCGGCGTCGAACCCGGCGGCGCGCTCGGTCAGGGCGTCGAGGACGGTCTGCGCGTTGCCCGCGTTCGCGACGACCATGTACTCGGTCTCGGCGAGGCGGTAGACGATCAGGTCGTCGAGGATCCCGCCGTCCGCGCGGCAGATCATGGTGTAGCGGGCGCGGCCGACGCCGACCGTGGCGATGTTGCCCACGAGGGAGAAGTTCAGGAACGCGGCCGCGTCCGGCCCGGTGACCGTGATCTCGCCCATGTGGGACAGGTCGAAGAGCCCGGCCTTCGTACGCACCGCGTTGTGCTCGTCGCGCTCGCTGGCGTAGCGCAGCGGCATGTCCCAGCCGGCGAAGTCGGTCATCGTGGCGCCCAGCGAGCGATGCAGGGCGTCGAGGGCGGTGGTACGGGTCATGGCTGGTGCTCCCGGGCGTGACGGCGATGGCGAGGGGTCCCCCGTGGCGGAGGTCCTCCCCATCTGTCATCGGAACCTGAGAGGTTCGCCCCGACCACACGTACTGGTGGTCATGGCTTGCACCTTGGGTGGGGCCGCCGTGCTGGACGGACGGCCCGCTTTTCAGATGTGCCTCGCCCGCGCGGTACGGGGCCTGAGAGATTCAAGGGAGGAACTTGCTCCTTCGGCGTCCGGGTACCCGTATGTCTCGAGTAGGTGTCCGGAACTCTCCCGCGCGGATTCAAGCGGCCGGTATGCGGTTGTGTGCGCTTGGCGCGCACATCATTGCATGCCCGCCGAACGGGGAAACCCCTTGTAGGGCATTACCTTCTCTTTACACTTGGCGGGCAGGAGTGGCGTGACCGGAACGGGGAGGACGATCACGGTGCATAAGGCAGTCGTGGGGGCGTACGCGACGACGGCATCAGCCGTCACGGTGGTGCCGGGGGTGCGGGTGCCGCGGCAGCGTTCGGTGCGGGATCTTCGCGGGCGCGGCGGCCGTACGCCGCGCCGGATCGGGTTCGCGGCGGGCGACCTCGTCGTGCTGTCGGGGCTGCCGGGCAGCGGCAAGTCGACCCTGATGCGGCGGGCCGTCACGGTCGTGCGCATCGACTCCCAGGACACCCGGGAGCGCTGGGCCGCCCGGCTGCCGCGCGGCGTGCCGTACGCGCTCTACCGCCCGCTGGTCCGCATCGCGCACTACGTGGGCCTGCGGCGGGCGATGCACTCCGGCGCGAGCGTCGTCGTGCACGACTGCGGCACCCAGGCCTGGGTGCGCCGCTGGGTGATCCGCACGGCCCGGCGGCGCGGCGTCGCCGTCCATCTGGTGCTGCTCGACGTCCCGCCGCGGGCGGCGCTCGACGGGCAGCGGGAGCGGGGCCGCGGGGTGTCGCGGTACGCGTTCGCGCGGCACCGCCGGGCGGTGGGCGCGCTGGTGACGTCGACGGAGCGGGGCGAGCTGCCGGAGGGCATCGAGTCGGCGGTGCTGCTGGACCGGGCGGCGACCGACGCGCTCGGCGGGATCACGTTCCGGGAGTAGCCCCGCCGGGCCCGGCCGGCGACGCGTATCGTCGGCGGCTATGGAACACCCGGCACACCACGAGGGCGCCCACGCCCACCCGGCCCAGGGCTGGCCTGCGAACGAGCTGGAGGAGGTCCTCGCCGCGGCGCTCGGCGTCGACGGGGCGGGCGGCCGCATCGTCGAGGTCCTGGGCCGCAGCCCGATCTGGATCCCGCTGCCCCAGGGCGGCAGCGCCGCGAGCCGCGACCTCGATCTGCCCACGCTGGAGATCGAGGGACAGGCCTACGTCCCCGTCTTCAGCTCCGAGCAGCAGTTCATGCAGGTCACCGGCGGACGGATGGACTGCACCGTGGCCCCGGCCGCCGAGTTCGCGCGGGGACTGCCGGCCCAGGTCGGGCTCGCCCTGAACCCGGACGGCGCCGTCGGTGTCCCGCTGCCCCCGGCCGCCGTCGCCGAGCTGGCCCGCAGCGGCCGCACCCCGCTCGACGGCCCGTCCTCCGGCGGCCGCGTCGTCCTCTCCGAGCCGGACTGGCAGCACGACCCGGTGGACTTCCTGACGGCAGTGCGCGAGGAGTTCGCGGCGGCCGGCACCGTGCTGAGCGCCCGCCGCTGCCTCGCCGTCGTCGAGGACGGGGCCCCGTCCCTGTTCATCGGCGTGGAACTGACCCAGTGGGAGGGCTCCGCGCGCGACATCCCGCTGGACGCGCTGGGCCGTGCGCTGGGCCGGACACCGGTCGGCTGGCCGGTGAACCTGGTCTTCCTCGACGTCACGCAGGACCCGGTCGCCGACTTCCTGCGCACCCGGGTACGCCCGTTCTACGTACAGGAACGGTGACCCCGTCCGTCAAGTCGGTGTCAGTAACGCCGCTTAAGCTGGTTTCATGACCTGACCGGGCGGCACTGTGCCCCCGGTCACGGCGAACACGGACGTTCACGAAGGGGCGGTTACGGGTGAGTGCGTCGGGCACGGCCGCGGCCGGACAGGTCGAGCACATGCTGCGCCAGGTGACTCCCGGGCGCTACGACGCGTACGAGGCGCTCCTCGCGGCCCTCGCCGACCCCGCGGCCGGACAGGTCTGGATGCTGCTCTGGCACGGCCAGGCCGGCTCGCCCGACGCCCAGTACGGGAACATGGACGTCGACGGATTCTCGTACGCCCCCTGCGTCACCTCCGCCCAGGAGCTGTCCGCGTCCGGCTGGTCGCGGGCCTACGAGGTGGTCGGCGGCGTCGACGCGGCCCGCACCCTCTACCCCGACCACTACGGCCTGTGGCTCAACCCGCACGCGCCCGGCGGCGGCGTCGGGGTGCCCTGGCTCGATCTGCGCCGCATCGCCGGCGGCCTCGACCGCCAGCCCGCCGGACCGCTGCGGCTGTCCGACCCGACCATCGAGATCCCGCAGTTCTACGCGGTCCTCGCGCAGAACGCGCACCGCACCACCGCGATCCGCTCGCTGCGCCGCGCCTGGGTGCAGCCCGCGCTCGGCGCCCCGTATCTCGCGATCGGCCTCGACGTCTACGACACGTCCCCGGCGTCCGTCGACTCCGTGCGGGCGATGATGCAGCAGTCCATCACGGCGGTGCCGGACGGACTGCCCGTCTCGACGGTCGCCATGTCCGACGAGTACGACCCGGTGGCGATGTGGCTGCGGGCCAATGCCCGGCCGTTCTACGACCGGGAGGCGCACGCGGCCCCCGCGGCGCCGGCCGGCGGGGGCTACGGCTACCCGCCGCCCTACGGCGCGTCCTACTGACCGGTCCCGCCCGCTGACCGGCCCGCTCGCCTCCTCCATCGGTTCCCGCCCGGTTCCCCGCTCAACTCCCCGCGTACGGCCGTGATTTCGAGTACGGGCGGGTTGGGGAGAGAAGCGCACATGTGGGCCCAATGTCCGACCTGGCGCCGCTTCCATCCCAACTGCCCACTGTCCGACCGTCGTTCACGGCCGTCCGGATAACGGAACACCCCTGACCGCATCACGTTTAGGCATCCTTTCAACGTGAGATCTGGCGGCTGATCGCACGCGCGTTGAAGACTCCCCGAATGCAGGGCCGTTCGGGCCCTTGTGCGAGTCGCCCGCGCCGGAGCCCGGTCCGCGGAGCAGCGGCATCCGCACCGCAGTCGAGTACGGGGCCGCCACAGCGGCAAGCGCGGGCCGGTCATCCCCGGCCGGGAAGGGGCAGTCACTCGTGACCGCACCGATCGAGACCACCGGAGCAGCGACCGAAGTGTCGCCGGAGGCGGTCCTTGCCGGGGCGGGGGCCGAGCGCATCGAAGGCCGGTCTCTCGGGCGGATCGCCTGGAACCGCTTCAAGAAGGACAAGATCGCTGTCGCCGGCGGCGTCATCGTCGTCCTGCTCATCCTCATCGCCGCCTTCGCACGCCCCCTCCAGCACCTCTTCGGCCTCGACCCGAACACCTTCCACCAGGACCTCATCGACCCGACGACCTCGCTCCCCAAGGGCGGGCTCGGCGGCATGAGCGCCGACCACCCGCTGGGCGTGGAACCGAAGTTCGGGCGCGACATCCTCGCCCGCATCCTCGAGGGCTCCTGGGTCTCGCTCGTCGTCGCCTTCGGCGCCACCGTCCTGTCGAACGTCATCGGGGCGATCCTCGGCGTCGTCGCCGGGTACTACGGCGGCCGCGTCGACTCGATCATCAGCCGCATGATGGACACGTTCCTCGCGTTCCCGCTGCTGCTGTTCGCGATCTCGATCTCCGCGACGCTGCAGGGCGGCGCGTTCGGCCTGAACGGTCTGCCGCTGCACATCTGCGTCCTGATCTTCGTGATCGGCTTCTTCAACTGGCCCTATCTGGGCCGGATCGTGCGCGGCCAGACCCTGGCGCTGCGCGAGCGGGAGTTCGTGGACGCCGCGCGGGGCATGGGTGCCCGCGGCCCGTACATCCTCTTCCGCGAACTGATGCCGAACCTGGTCGGCCCGATCATCGTCTACTCGACGCTGCTGATCCCGACCAACATCATCTTCGAGGCGTCCCTCAGCTTCCTCGGCGTGGGCATCCAGCCGCCGCAGGCCTCCTGGGGCGGCATGCTCAACCAGGCCGTCGACTACTTCCAGGTCGATCCGCAGTACATGATCGTTCCGGGCCTCGCCATCTTCGTCACCGTGCTGGCGTTCAACCTGCTCGGTGACGGTCTCCGCGACGCTCTCGACCCGCGCAGCCGCTGACCCCGGCCACTTCGAGAGCTCCACAAGTTTCCGACAATGGAGGGGAATTCGACCATCATGCGAAGGTCATCAATCGCCGCGGTCGCGGCCATCGGCAGCGTCAGCCTGCTGCTCGCCGGCTGCAGCAAGGCAGACGACGGCTCGGACGACAACGCGAAGTCGGCCGGTGCGAACGCCGCCACGAAGGACGTCGTCAACGCCTCCACGAAGAAGGGCGGCACGGTCACCTACGCGATGTCGGACGTCCCCGACTCGTTCGACCCGGGCAACACGTACTACGCCTACATGTACAACTTCAGCCGGCTGTACGCCCGCCCGCTGATGACGTTCAAGCCCGACGCGGGGGAGAAGGGCAACACGCTCGTCCCCGACCTCGCCTCGGCGCCCGGCAAGTCCTCGGACGGCGGCAAGACCTGGACGTACACGATCCGCAAGGGTCTGGAGTACCAGGACGGCACGCCGATCACGTCCAAGGACGTCAAGTACGCCGTCGAGCGCTCGAACTTCGCGCGTGACGTGCTCTCGCTCGGCCCCAACTACTTCCAGCAGTTCCTCAAGGACGGCGACAAGTACAAGGGCCCCTACAAGGACAAGAGCGACGAGGGCCTGAAGTCCATCGAGACGCCGGACGACAACACGATCGTCTTCCATCTCAACCAGGCTTTCCAGGAGTTCGACTACCTGGTCGCCACCCCGCAGACCGCGCCGGTGCCGAAGGCCAAGGACGACGGCATCGACTACGTCAAGCACATCGTCTCCTCGGGCTCGTACCAGTTCCAGAGCTACCAGGAGGGCAAGCAGGCCGTCCTGGTCCGCAACAAGAACTTCGACCCGAAGACGGACCCGCTGCGCAAGCAGTACCCGGACAAGATCGTCGTCAACCTGAAGGTCAACCAGCAGACGATCGACAAGGACCTGCAGTCCGGCGACACCCTGATCGACCTGCAGGGCAAGGGCGTCGACACGCAGACCCAGGCGCAGCTGGTCAACGACAAGTCGAAGATGGCGAACACGGACAACGCCTACGGCGGCCGTCTCGTCTACGCGGCGATCAACACCAAGCTGAAGCCCTTCACGAACGTCGAGTGCCGCAAGGCCGTCGAGTACGCGATCGACAAGGTCTCGGTGCAGACCGCGCAGGGCGGCCCGATCCGCGGTGACATCGCCACCACGGTGCTGCCCCCGGACATCACGGGCTACGCCAAGGAAGACGTCTACGCCACCAGCGGCAACAAGGGTGACGTGGCCAAGGCCAAGGACGCCCTGAAGGCCTGCGGCGAGAAGAAGATCAACACCACGATCACGGCGCGCAGCGACCGTGACGAAGAGGTCTCCGGCGCCCAGGCGCTCATCGAGTCGCTGAAGAAGGTCGGCATCAACGCCAGCCTGAAGCAGTACCCGTCGGGCAAGTACTTCACCGACTACGCCGGTGTCCCGAAGTTCAACCAGAAGAACAACGTCGGCATCATCATGATGCAGTGGGGCGCCGACTGGCCGTCCGGCTACGGCTTCCTGCAGCAGATCCTGAACAGCAAGGCGGTCGGCCAGTCCGGCAACACCGCCCTGTCGGAGCTCGACGACAAGAAGGTCGACTCGATGCTCGCCGAGGCCATCGGGACGCCCGACGAGGCCAAGCGCAACGAGCTGTACGCGCAGGTCGACAAGCAGGCCATGGAGGACGCGGCGCTCGTTCCGCTGACCTACTTCAAGGTCCTGCTGTACCGCTCGCCGTACGCCACCAACCTGGTGTCCACGGCCGCCTTCAGCGGGCAGTACGACTACCTCAACGTCGGCACCACGAAGAAGTAGCAGCCCCGGAAGGCAGGTGAAGGCATTGGTGCCCGCGGGCCGCACGGTCCGCGGGCACCAGCGCCGGTCCCCGTGATCTCGTACATCATCCGCCGGTTGATCGCGGCAGTGATCCTGCTGCTGGTCGTCACCGCGGTCACCTTTGGCATCTTTTTCCTGCTGCCGAGAATTGCCGGCCAGACCGCCGACCAGCTCGCGCAGCAGTACATCGGCAAGAGTCCCTCGGCCGCGGACATCGCGGCGGTCAAGCGCAACCTCGGCCTGGACGAGCCCGTCTACACGCAGTACTGGCACTTCATCAAGGGGATCTTCGCGGGCTCCACCTACGACCTCGGCCCCACCACGGTGCACTGCAACGCGCCGTGCTTCGGCTACTCCTTCAAGAACCACGTCGCGGTGTGGCCCGAGCTGACCGACCGGCTGCCCATCACCCTGTCGCTGGCCGCCGGTGCCGCCGTCATCTGGCTGCTGTCCGGTGTCACGGTCGGTGTGATCTCGGCACTCAAGCCCGGATCGTTCTTCGACCGCGCGTTCATGGGCGTCGCCCTCGCCGGTGTCTCGCTGCCCATCTTCTTCACGGGCCAGCTGGCGCTGCTCGTCTTCACCTACCAGATTCCGATCTTCGGGCGAACGTACGTACCGTTCACGGAGAATCCGGCGCAGTGGGCCAACACCCTCTTCCCGGCCTGGTGTTCACTCGCTCTGCTGTACTCCGCCATCTACGCCCGGCTGACCCGCTCGGGGATGCTGGAGACGATGAACGAGGACTTCATCCGCACCGCGCGCGCCAAGGGCCTGCGCGAGCGCACGGTGGTGGGCCGGCACGGCCTGCGCGCCGCGCTCACCCCGATCATCACCGTCTTCGGCATGGACGTCGGTCTGCTGCTCGGCGGCGCCGTGATCACCGAGAACGTCTTCTCGCTGCACGGCATCGGTGAGTACGCGGTCCAGGGCATCACCGACAACGACCTGCCCAAGGTCCTCGGTGTGACGCTGCTCGCCGCGTTCTTCGTCGTCTTCTGCAATCTCCTGGTGGACCTGCTCTACGCCGCCGCCGACCCGCGGGTGAGGCTCTCGTGACCGAACTGTCCAAGACCGGCGCGGCAGTCGGCGAACCCGTCGCCGCCACCGAACCGCCGAGCGCGTTCCTCGAAGTGCGTGACCTCAAGGTGCACTTCCCGACCGACGACGGCCTGGTCAAGTCCGTCGACGGGCTCAGCTTCTCCCTGCAGAAGGGGGAGACGCTCTCCATCGTGGGCGAGTCCGGGTCCGGCAAGTCCGTGACGTCGCTGGCCATCATGGGCCTGCACCGGCTCGGCGCGCGCGGCAAGAACGTGCGGATGTCCGGCGAGATCTGGCTCGACGGCAAGGAACTGATCGCCGCCGCCCCCGACGAGGTCCGCCGGCTGCGCGGCCGCGACATGGCGATGATCTTCCAGGACCCGCTGTCCGCGATGCACCCGTACTACACGATCGGCAACCAGATCGTGGAGGCGTACCGCATCCACAACGACGTCAGCAAGAAGGTCGCCAAGGCGCGGGCCGTCGAACTCCTCGACCGGGTCGGCATCCCCGAGCCCGCCAAGCGCGTCGACAGCTACCCGCACGAGTTCTCCGGCGGTATGCGCCAGCGCGCGATGATCGCGATGTCGCTCGCCAACAACCCGCAGCTGCTCATCGCCGACGAGCCCACCACGGCCCTCGACGTGACGGTGCAGGCGCAGATCCTCGACCTGATCCGGGATCTGCAGAAGGAGTTCGAGTCGGCGGTCGTGCTGATCACCCACGACCTGGGTGTGGTCGCCGAGATCGCCGACCAGGTGCTGGTGATGTACGGCGGGCGGTGCGTGGAGCGCGGCCCCGTCGAGCAGGTCTTCGAGGCGCCGCAGCACCCCTACACCTGGGGCCTGCTGGGCTCGATGCCGCGCATCGACCGGGAGCAGACCGAGCGTCTGGTGCCGGTCAAGGGACAGCCGCCGAGCCTCATCAACGTGCCGTCCGGCTGCGCCTTCCACCCGCGGTGCCCGTACGCCGACGTGCCCAAGGACAACGTCACCCGTACCGTGCGCCCCGAACTGGCGCTCGCCGAGGGCGGCCACTGGTCGGCCTGCCACCTGTCGCCCGAGGACCGCACGCGGATCTGGACCGAAGAGATTGCGCCGAAGCTGTGAGTGACACCGAGTCTGTAGAGACGAAGAAGACGGCCGGCGTCCCCGCACCGGCGAAGTCCGCCGAGAACTCCGGGAACGCCGAGGTGCTGCTCGACGTCCAGGGTCTGGTCAAGCACTTCCCGATCAAGAAGGGCCTGCTGCAGCGCCAGGTGGCGGCCGTGCGTGCCGTCGACGGCATCGACTTCCAGGTGCGCAGGGGCGAGACCCTCGGCGTCGTCGGCGAGTCGGGCTGCGGCAAGTCGACCATGGGCCGCGTGATCACCCGGCTGCAGGAACCGACCGGCGGAAAGATCGAGTTCGAGGGCACGGACATCACCCACCTGAAGACCGGTGGGATGCGGCCGATGCGCCGGGACATCCAGATGATCTTCCAGGACCCGTACGGCTCCCTGAACCCGCGGCACACCATCGGGTCGATCGTCTCCGCGCCGTTCCGGCTGCAGAACGAGACGCCCGAGGGCGGGGTGAAGAAGGAGGTCCAGCGCCTCCTGGAGCTGGTCGGCCTCAACCCCGAGCACTTCAACCGCTACCCGCACGAGTTCTCCGGCGGGCAGCGCCAGCGCATCGGCATCGCCCGCGCGCTGGCCCTGAAGCCCAAGCTCGTGGTGGCCGACGAGCCGGTCTCGGCCCTCGACGTGTCGATCCAGGCCCAGGTCGTGAACCTGCTCGACGACCTCCAGGACGAGCTCGGCCTGACGTACGTGATCATCGCCCACGACCTCTCGGTCATCCGGCACGTCTCGGACCGGATCGCGGTGATGTACCTCGGCAAGATCGTGGAACTCGCCGACCGCGACGACCTGTACGCGGCGCCGATGCACCCGTACACCAAGGCGCTGATGTCCGCGGTCCCCGTCCCGGACCCCAAGCGGCGTGGCACCAAGAGCGAGCGCATCCTGCTGCGCGGCGACGTCCCCTCGCCGATCAACCCGCCCGCCGGCTGCCGTTTCCACACGCGCTGCTGGAAGGCGACGGAGCTCTGCGCGACGAAGGAGCCCCCGCTCCTGCAGATCGGAACCCACCAGGTCGCCTGCCACCACCCGGAGAACGCCCCCGACCAGGCCCCCGAGGACACCAAGCTGCTCTCGGCGGCCAAGGAGGCGATCGAGATGGTGTCGGTCCAGGCCCCGCCAGACGCGGCGGACGCGGCGGACACGCCTGACACCTCTGAGACCTCTGGCACCTCCGACACGTCCGGCACGGCGGACGCGGTGAAGGACCAGCCGGAGTCCCCCGAGGAGAAGTAGCGCGACGGCGCGGGGCCCCGGCCCCGCGCCGTACCGGGCGGCGCGACACGGTCCGGGAAGTCCGCGCTGCAACAATCATCGGGTGCTCCAGGATCTGTTCACCCCCTCTGTCCAGCATTGGCTCGACCTCATCGGCATCTTCGTCTTCGCGATCTCCGGTGCGCTGATGGCCGTACGCAAGAACTGGGACGTCTTCGGCATCGCCGCCCTCGCCGAGGTCACCGCGCTGGGCGGAGGGCTGTTCCGCGATCTGGTCATCGGGGCGGTGCCCCCGGCCGCCTTCACCGATCTCGGCTACTTCCTGACCCCGCTGATCGCCGCGGCCCTGGTCTTCTTCCTGCACCCCGAGGTCGAGCGGACCCAGACCGCGGTGAACGTCTTCGACGCGGCCGGCCTCGGCCTGTTCTGCGTCACCGGCACGACCAAGGCCTACGACTACGGGCTCGGCCTCACCGCGTCCGCCGCGCTGGGCCTCGCCACCGCGGTCGGCGGCGGCGTGACCCGCGACATCATCGCCAACGAGGTGCCGTCCCTGGTCCGCTGGGACCGTGACCTCTACGCGGTCCCGGCCATGGTGGGCGCCGCGATCGTCGTCCTGTGCATCCGCTTCGACAGCCTGAACGGCATCACCAGCGGCATCGCGGTCCTCACCGCGTTCGTCCTGCGGCTGCTCGCGATGCGCTACCACTGGCGCGCCCCGCGCGCGTGGAACCGCCGGTCGGCCGCGGTGGAGGTCACGGAGGAGACCCCGTAGCCCCGGCGTACCCGTAACAAGGGCTTCACAGTCGAAAGCTACCGCTTAGTAATTTCTTGTTGTACGTTGCCGGTATGGCAGAAGCAGCATCTGTGCAGGCCCGAATCGGCGACAGCGAGTTCGACCGCGACACGACCGTCACCCGGCGGGAGCCCGGTGTCTACGACATCGACCTCTCCGCCGGGTGGACGATCATCAACGCGGTCAACGGCGGCTACCTCCTCGCCGTCCTCGGCCGCGCCCTCGCGGACGCCCTGCCGCACAGCGACCCGTTCACGATCTCGGCGCACTACCTGACGGCCTCCGCCCCGGGCCCCGCCGTGATCCGCACGGACGTGGTCCGCACCGGCCGCACCGTCTCCACCGGCCAGGCCTCCCTGTTCCAGTACGCCGAGGACGGCACCGAGGTCGAACGCATCCGGGTCCTCGCCTCGTACGGCGACCTGGACGCGCTCCCCGACGACGTCCGCACCAGCGCGCAGCTGCCGCCCATCCCGCCCATCGAGCAGTGCTTCGGCGCGGGCGACGCCCCCGAGGGCGCACCCCCGGTGCCCGGCAGCTCCGCGATCACCGAGCGCCTCGATCTCAAGCTCGACCCGGCCACCCTGGGCTGGGCGATCGGCGCCCCGTCCGGCAAGGGCGAGATGCGCGCCTGGTTCGCCCTGGCCGACGGCCGCGACGCCGATCCGCTCTCGCTGCTGCTCGCGGTCGACGCGCTGCCGCCGACGGCCTTCGAGATGGGCCTCAAGGGATGGGTGCCGACGGTCGAGCTGACCGTGCACGTGCGGTGCCGGCCCGCGCCGGGACCGCTGCGGGTCTCCATCACGACACGGAATCTGGCCGGGGGTTTCCTGGAGGAGGACGCGGAGGTCTGGGACTCGGCGGACCGTCTCGTGGCCCAGTCGCGACAGCTGGCCAGGGTGCGGCTGGGCTGACGTGCCCGGTCGGGTGCGGGTGATGTGCGGCCGGGTGCGGAGCCTCGACCGGCGCGCGGCCGGGGCGGACGGCGGGGCGCCCTGGGCCAGACTGGCCCGGTGAAGTCCGACCGCCTGCTCTCCGTCCTCCTGCTCCTGCAGACCCGCGGCCGCGTCCCCGCCCACGAACTCGCGGACCGCCTGGAGGTCTCGGTCCGCACGATCTACCGGGACATCGAGGCGCTGAGCGGCGCCGGCGTACCCGTCTACGCCGAGCGCGGACGCCACGGCGGCATCACCCTCCTGCCCGGATACCGCACCGACGTCACCGGACTGACCGCCGACGAGTCCCGCGCCCTGTTCATCCTCGCCGCGCAGGGCGCCCACGCCGCCCTCGGGCTCGACTCGGCGATCGGCTCGGCCCTGCGCAAGGTCATGGCCGCCCTGCCCGAACCGCACCGCCCCGCGGCCGAGTTGACCAGCCGGCGCATCCTGGTCGAGCCCTCGCGCTGGATGGGCCCGCCCCCGGCCGAGGTCGACGTCAGCGACCTGCGGGACGCGGTCTTCGCCGACCGGCGGCTGCGCATCCGCTACCGGCACAGCGGCACCGACGCGCCCCGCACGTACACCGTCGACCCGTACGGACTCGTCTCCAAGGCGGGCGTCTGGTACCTGATCGCCGACCGCCGATCCGTGCCGCGCCTGTTCCGCGCCGACCGGATGCACTCGGCGACGCTCACCGACGCCCCGGTCCGGCGCCGCGCGGGCGTCGAACTCGCCGACGTATGGGCCGTGTTGAAGCGCCAGGTCGAGGTGCGGCCGGGCGGCATCGACGTCACCGCCCGGGTCCGGCGCAGCCGCTTCGACCTGTTCCTGCGGATGTGCGGGAACTCCCTGACCGAGCAGCCCGAGGACGACGGCGTCAGCGAGTGGATCACGGTCCGCCTCGGCTACGGGGTCGTGGGGGCGGCCCGTACCCTGGCGCCCTTCGCCGACAACCTGGAGGTCATCGAACCGCCCGAGGTGCGCGCGGAGCTGGCGCGCTGCGCCGCCGCGATCACCGCCCTGTACGCAGGAACCGACCCAGCGCGGCCGTGAGTTCGGCCGGCGCGTCCTCCTGGACCAGATGCCCGGCGCCCTCGATGACGCGCAGCTCCGCGCCGGGGATCAGCTTCGCCAGCTCCTGCCCGCGCGCGAGCGGGATCCAGGTGTCCTCGGCGCCCCAGCAGACCAGTACCGGCAGGTCCAGCTCCCCGTAACGGCCCTGGATGTCGTCGGTGCCGTCCTGAGGGATGTTCTGCTCGATCTGCCGGTAGAACGCGTCCTTGCCGGCCCCGGTCAGCCAGGGGGCGACGAGCCGTGCGTGCGTGTCCGGGTGCAGCCCGGGGTGACTCGCCGAGCTGACGTAGCGGTGCACCAGCGCCTCGTGCAGATCGTCCGGCAACTGCCGGAAGACATCGGCTTGTTCGGCGATCAGGCGGTACGTGGCGGAGCCCCACGGCGCGATCGCCACCGGGTCGACCAGGGCGAGCCGGGAGTAGGCGGCACCGTGCAGCAGACGCGCGCGCAGCGCGACGCAGCCGCCGAAGTCGTGCGCCACGACGGCGGGTTCGGCCAGGCCCCAGTGGTCGAGCAGACCGGTCAGGGCGCGGGCCTGCGCGTCCAGGGTGACGTCCTGGCCCGGGCGCATCTCGGAGGCGCCGTAGCCCGGCAGGTCCCAGACGTACACGCGGTGCTCGGCGGCCAGTGCCCGCGCCGGTCCCCGCCACACGTACGACGAGAACGGCGTGCCGTGGACGAGCACGACGGGCGGGGCGTCCGCGGGGCCGAGCGCGGTCCAGCGGATCTCGCCGGACGGGCCGTGATGGCCGCGGTCGAGATTCCAGTCGTTCCGATCGGCTGCTGTCATGACCGTAAGGCTAGTCACTCCTTACGTGAGGGGGAAGGGGCGCTCCGTGCGAACGGGGCGGCCGGGTCAGTCCAGCCAGTGTCTGCGGCCCAGGCTCACCAGCCGCAACTGCCGTTCCGCCAGGCCCGCCACGCGTGCGAAGTCCTCGGGCGGCGCGGTGAGGAACATCGACGCCGTCATCACCATGTGGTCGACGTACAGGCCCGCGAGCATCAGCAGGTCCTCCTCGGTCCAGCCCGCCGACTCCGGGTCGTGACGCAAAGCCTCGCGCACCTCCTCGGCGAACTGCCCGAGCTGCGCCCCGATCGCCTCGCTGACCCGCAGCGCCCCGCCGTGCCGCTCACGCGCGATGAAACGCACATGGGCGGGGTGGGCGCGCACGTGCGCGGCGATCAACTCCACGGTGCGCGCGATGCGTTCGTCGCTGTCCCAGGTCGCCGTGAGCAACTCGGAGACGACCGCGTGCAGACGGCCGAGCGCCTCGTCGACCAGCGCGACGCCCAGGTCGGCCGTGCTCTCGAAGTGCCGGTAGAACGCGGTCGGTGCCACCCCTACGGCGCGCGTGACCTCCCGCAGGCCCAGGCTGCTCAGGCTCTGCTCCTCCAGCAGCTCCAACGCTGCGTCCAGGAGGGCCTGCCGGGTCTTCTGCTTCTGCGCCTGCCGGATGCCGAGTGTGTGACTCATGTCATCCAGTTAACAACTGTTCTCTGTGATGGGGAAGCCGCGTGCGGCGCTAGACTCATCAGTCAGTGAACAGTTGTAACCCAACTCTGCATCCGACTCCGAGAGGTCTCCCATGCTGTTCCTCGTAGCGGCCCTCCTGCTCCTGGGCTTCGCGCTCGGCACCGTGGCCCACGCCCCGCTGTCCTTCACTCTCGTCGCCGCCGCCGTCATCGGCGTCTGGCTGACCGTCTTCGCGGTCCGCGAGCGGCACGGCCGCCGCCACCAGAACTGACGACTCCGACCGTCGGCACGTCTCGCCGGCACCTCTTGTCAGTGGTGCGCGGCAGCAGTTCACGTCAGCAGTTCACGTCATCGGTGCACGTCATCGGTTCACGTCATCAGGGGGTACCACCATGCAACTCACCACCGAGCCCGTCACCCGGCCCCGGCCCGACGGCGAGCGTCCCGCCGAGCGCCCCACCGGCCGCCGGGACACCGACGGCATGGCCGTCGCCTCGTTCGTGCTGGGCCTGGTCGGCCTGCTCGTCCTGAACGTCTTCCTCGGCCCGATCGCCATCGTCCTCGCGGGCATCTCCCTGTGGCGCGGCACCGCACGCCGCGGCCGCGCCCTGCTCGGCCTCGGACTCGGCGTCGCCGACCTCGTCGTGCTCGGCGCGCTCGTCGCCGCCGACGGCACACTGTCCTGGAGCATCGCCGGCTGACACCCGGTGCGGCCCACCGTGTGGGAACGGGACCCCACGCGGCGGCCGAGGACCATCCGCGGGCTCGTAGAATCGTGCCCACCATGGCCTACCTCGACCACGCCGCGACCACTCCGATGCTTCCGGAGGCGGTCGAGGTGATGACCGCCCAGCTCGGCGTCACCGGCAACGCCTCGTCCCTGCACGCCGCGGGCCGCCGCGCCCGGCGCACCGTCGAGGAGTCCCGCGAGACCCTCGCCGCGTCCCTCGGCGCCCGCCCCAGCGAGGTCGTCCTGACCTCGGGCGGCACCGAAGCCGACAACCTCGCCGTCAAGGGCCTGTACTGGGCCCGCCGCGCCGCCGACCCGGCCCGCACCCGCGTCCTGGCCAGCCCCGTCGAGCACCACGCCGTCCTCGACGCCGTGCACTGGCTCGCCGAGCACGAGGGCGCCACCGTGGAGTACCTGCCGGTCGACCCGCACGGGCGCGTGCACGCCGACGCCCTGCGCGAAGCGATCGAGCGCAACCCGGACGACGTGGCCCTGGCCACCGTCATGTGGGCCAACAACGAGATCGGCACGATCCAGCCCGTCCGTGAACTCGCCGACGTGGCGAGCGAGTTCGACATCCCGCTGCACGCCGACGCGGTCCAGGCCTACGGGCAGCTCCCGGTCGACTTCGCCGCCTCGGGCCTCGCCGCCATGACCGTCTCCGGACACAAGGTCGGCGGCCCCTACGGCATCGGCGCGCTCCTCCTCGGCCGCGCCTACACCCCCGTCCCCGTCCTGCACGGCGGCGGCCAGGAGCGCCACGTCCGCTCCGGCACCCTCGACGTCCCGGCCGTCGCCGCCTTCGCCACCGCGGGCCGGATCGCGGCCGAACAGCGCGACTGGTTCGCCCGCGAGATCGGCGCCCTGCGCGACGAACTGGTCGCAGGGGTCCGCGCGGCCGTCCCCGAGGCGATCCTCGGCGGTGATCCGACCCCCGGCGGCCGGCTCCCCGCCAACGCCCACTTCACCTTCCCCGGCTGCGAAGGCGACTCCCTCCTGCTGCTCCTGGACGCCCAGGGCATCGAATGCTCGACGGGCTCGGCCTGCACCGCGGGCATCGCCCAGCCCAGCCACGTCCTGCTCGCCACCGGCACCGCCCCGGACCTGGCCCGCGGCACACTCCGCTTCTCCCTCGGCCACACGTCGACGAGGGCGGACGTGGAAGCGGTGGCGAAGGCGATCGGCCCGGCGGTGGAGCGGGCGCGGTCGGCGGGGCTGACGTAGCGCAGCTGACGTGGCGGGGGCCGACGCAGCCGGGCTGCCGTGGCTGGGGCTGACGTGGCGGGGGCCGACGCAGCCGGGCTGCCGTGGCTGGGGCTGAAGTGGCGGGGGCTGACGTGGCGGGGCGGGGCTCAGGCCGTGGCCTTGCCGGCCCGCTCGTACGCCGCCCGCACCAGTCGCATGTACCGGTCCCAGTCCCAGTGCGGCCCGGGATCGGTGTGGTCGGTGCCCGGCACCTCCACATGCCCGATGATGTGCTTCCGGTCCGCCGGGAACCCGTAGCGTCTGCATATCGCCGCGGTCAGCCGGGCCGAGGACGCGTACATGGCCTGAGTGAAATCCGCCGGACGGTCGACGAACCCCTCGTGCTCGATGCCGACACTGCGCTGGTTGTAGTCCCGGTTCCCCGCGTGGAACGCGACGTCCAGCTCCCGGATCATCTGCGCTATGTGTCCGTCCTTGCGCACCACATAGTGCGCGGCCGCGCCGTGCCACGGGTCCTTGAAGACCTTCAGCGTCCCCTGATAGCTGCCCTGCGTGACATGGATGACGACCCGGTCGACGGGGTAGTCGGCGGGCCGGTCCGCCCGCCGCCAGTTCGCCGCGGCCGCCGCCACCCACTCCGCGCCGCCGAAGTCCACCGCGCCGGCCTTGCGGGGCTTGTCGACCCCCGGCACCTGCCACCACATGTGCGCGAGATCGCTGCGCGCGAGCAGGCCCACGCCCACGGCCGACGCCGCACCGGCGATGATCAGGTTCCGCCGGCTGACCACTCGGTCCCGGTCCCGGCCGCCCGCCGTGGCTCCCTGCTTCCCCATACGACACCCCCCGTCGTCCCCGTACGAGATCCACAACGGATATCCGACGGATTCGGTTCCCGCGGCCCCGTACCCTGTTAGGGCTATGACTTCGCAGACCTCGATGCTCCCCGCCGACCGCCCCCTCCGCGTGCTCGCCGCCATGTCGGGCGGCGTCGACTCCGCCGTCGCGGCGGCCCGCGCCGCCGAAGCGGGCCACGACGTGACGGGCGTACACCTCGCCCTCTCGGCGAACCCGCAGTCCTTCCGCACCGGGGCCCGCGGCTGTTGCACCATCGAGGACTCCCGCGACGCGCGCCGCGCGGCCGACGTCATCGGCATCCCGTTCTACGTCTGGGACCTCGCCGACCGCTTCCGCGAGGACGTGGTCGAGGACTTCATCGCCGAGTACGAGGCCGGGCGCACCCCGAACCCGTGCCTGCGCTGCAACGAGAAGATCAAGTTCGCCGCGCTCCTCGACAAGGCGCTGGCCCTCGGCTTCGACGCGGTCTGCACGGGCCACTACGCCCAGGTCGTGGTGAACGAGGACGGCGACCGCGAACTCCACCGCGCCTCCGACATGGCCAAGGACCAGTCCTACGTCCTCGGCGTCCTGGACGACCGCCAGCTCGCCCACGCGATGTTCCCGCTGGGCGACACGGTCACGACCAAGGACGAGATCCGGGCGGAGGCGGAGCGCCGCGGACTGGCCGTCGCCAAGAAGCCCGACTCCCACGACATCTGCTTCATCGCCGACGGCGACACCCAGGGCTTCCTGGCCTCCCGGCTCGGCAAGGCGGAGGGCGACATCGTCGACGAGTCCGGCACCAAGCTGGGCACGCACGAAGGTGCCTTCGGCTACACCATCGGCCAGCGCAAGGGCCTGCGCATCGGCACCCCGGCGCCCGACGGCAAGCCCCGCTACGTCCTGGACATCTCCCCGGTGGACAACACGGTGACGGTCGGCCCCGCGGCCGCCCTCGACGTCACCGCCCTCACCGCGATCAAGCCCCGCTGGTGCGGCGCGGCGCCCTCCGGCCCCGGCACGTACACGGCGCAGCTGCGCGCGCACGGCGGGGAGACCCAGGTATCGGCAGAACTGATCGACGACACCCTGCAGGTGTCCTTCAGCGAGCCAGCCCGGGGGGTGGCCCCGGGCCAGGCGATCGTTCTTTATGACGGGACGCGGGTTGTGGGGTCGGCGACCATTGCGACGACCACTCGGGCTGCGGCGGTGGCGTAGGTCCGGCAGGGCGGCTGTTCCGTCGATGACGGCCCGGATCCGGATCCGGCGCCTACCTCATGAGGTGAGCGGCGAACAACATTCCGGGCAGCACCAGCATGGCGGCGCAGGAGAGCCGTGTTTCTTTTTGTCGCCATCCCTGAAACGCCAGATACACGCCGTAGAGCAGCACCGAGTTCACGCCGATCATCGGCAGTGCGAGCGTGCCGTCCAGTGCGTTCGTCACGGTTCCAAATGTCGTCAGCGCGGTGAATAAAAGCACGCTGACGGCGGTGAACCGCCGGTCACGGTTTTCTCGCGTCTCGTCGGCCAGTTTCTTTTCGAGGTTCATGCGATCTTCCTGCTGGAACTGATGGATGTGCTACACCAGTGCGTTGTCGTAACTCTTGCCCACTACGGGGAACTTCCGCATTTCTCCGACGAGAGCACACATCCCACCGGCGCCGGCGAAAGTCACATTGACCGCGGCCATGAGCCGGTCGTACTGCTCCGTGAGTTCCCGATACCGCTTGACCATGGCAGTCAAGCGCTCGGCCGCATAGGCCGCGCCGACGAAGGAGCCGGCGATGCCGACACCAGAGGCTGCCATCGCGGTGGAGGCGGCGGCTGAGATGGCGACCTGAATTCCCCAGTCGCAGAGTTCCGCAACGCCTCCTTTCACAGTTTCGGCGAACGAAAAGACGAGCGTGGCCACGTTGTGGTATCGGTCCCGAAGGTCATGGAAGGCCTCGCACGCCGATTCGAGTTTTCTCGCCGAGTTGTCGAAGTACTTCCATGCGGCGTCCGCGGCGTTTCCGTGCCACGTGATGCCGAGCACGGAATTTCCGTGGCGGATGTTCGCGGCCATGTCCGCGCACGCGTTCCCGAGACAGTCCCATGCGTCGGCACAATCGGCGTAGCTCTGCCAGTCGCCCGCGAGCCAGTTGGCGATGAGCCCGAGGACGTCCCAGCCGAAAGCCAACTTGAGGCCTTCGTTCGCCAAGGCGGACACACTGCCGAAGTCGAGCAGACTTCCCGCAACTTTGTTGGCGGGCGCGAACTGGAGTTCCGCCAGGTGCCCCTGGAGCCAGCCGTCCGCGCCGCCGGGCGGTTTGAGGCGGCTGACGGCGTCACGAACGTCCCGGAACGACGCACCGCCGCTCGGGCGGACCCTGAGGACGGCGGAGGGCTTCGCGGCCGGATAGGTCGCATCGATCTTGCGTGCCTGCTCCAGGTCGACCGAGTCGTACCAGACGGCGGTCTTCTTCAGCTCGCCCACCGAGGCGCCGAGGACCGTGTCGAAGCGGCTCAGGACGTCGCGGGCGTCACGCACCCGCTGTGTGTGATCACCAAGGGCCCAGTTCCAGAGGTCCCCGACGAACGAGGAGTCGATACCGGTGGTGCGATCGAGGTAGGCGCGGGCACTCCCACAGTCCCCACCAGTCCTGTGCACCAGCCCCGCATAGCCGACCAGGTCCTCCGACTTCACCGCCAGCGTCATGCTGGCCTCAGCCCCGTGCGTTCCGCCCTCATGAGGGCCCGTTCCGCCGTCAGTTGCCAGTCGCCGCTCCGCGCCAGCGCGTCTCGTTCCCTGTCCGGCATCACATTCCAGCTCTGGCGGAACTCCTGCCCCCCTTCGATGAGCGCCTCCGCGTAGGCGGAGATCCGGGTGGCCTCACGCAGCCCCACCCGCCCTGCCAGCACCTCCTGAGCCATCTCTTTCAGAACGGGCCCGGCGTCGCCCTGTCGGAACACCTCCATGGCCTTACGTAAGAGGCGTTGCTGGACCGGATCGTCGGTCAGGTCCATGTGCGCGGCTCCGTCGAGCCGTTGCGTTTTCTCGGTGGTCACCAGAACTCCTCGGTGCGTTATCGCAGGAAGCGGCACATTAGCGATGCCGAACGCTGCGAAACGCACACCGGGAGAGCAGGATCGCCGCAGGTCGCGGCGGGGTCCCAAGGGGCCCTTGACCGGGCCGGGGTGCGCGGCTCATCCGATCGGGCGAGGCGTCAACTCCCGGCAGGGGGAGGTGAATCGGCGGGGCGGATCAACCCCGCCCCTGAAGATAGTGATGGAGCACCCCGGCCAGATCGGTGCACCACGTCGGTACCTGTGACCGGCGCCGAGCCCGCACCCGGCATACGTAGAGGTGCCCCTCCAGCGTCACCGCGGTCACGGACAGCCCCGCGTCCAACGGCTGGAACTGCACCGTGCGCACGGCCTCCCAGGGCAGCTCGACGCTGTGCGGGCCCTGCTCGAAGTGGACGCCCTCGGAGTCGATCACCAGCCCGTTGTACTCGTCCGCGGCCACGAACTCGGGCCCGGCCGGGGGAGCGGGCGGCGTCGGGTCGAACGTCGGTGGCGGCGGCCCGAACCCGCCCGCCGCTCCACCCTGTTGCCCGTACTCGTACCCGTGCGTCACGCCACCCGCCCCGCTCCTACCTAGCGACCCGTACGCCCCTCATCCCACCACCTCGACCTCGTAGAAGCACAAGTGGTCCTTGATCGCACTCACTTCGGACTTCGGCTCCGGATACGACCAGACCAGGTCGGCGGCGTCCGGAAGCGACCAGTAGGAGGCCGTTCCCTTGAAGGGGCAGTACGTAGTGGTGTCCGACGGCGCGAGGAGCTCCGTGCGGACGTCCTCCGGCGGGAGGTAGTAGCGCACGGGACACCCCGTCTCCCGCAGCAGGAGCGGCCGCGCGCTCTCGGCCAGCACCTGCCCGTCCCGCACCACACGCACCCGCTGCGAACCCTGCTCGATCGTGATCGTGTGTCCTTGAGTCATACCTGGTTCAGCGCCTCTCGCCGCGGGGTTCTTCCCGGCCTGACCATTCCCTTCCCTCGACCATGGCCGTTCCTTCGACCATTCCTTCGCCGACCCTTCGCGGACCGGTACTCCCGACGGATGACTCCGTCGGCCGGGTCGTACCGTGGACCCCATGAACATCTGTGTCTTCCTCTCCGCCGCCGACCTCGACGACCGCTACACCCGCCCCGCCCGCGAGTTCGCCGAGCTGCTCGGCAAGGCCGGGCACACGCTCGTGTGGGGCGGGTCGGAGAGCGGGCTGATGAAGGTCGTCGCGGACGGCGTGCAGGAGGCCGGTGGGCGGCTCGTGGGGGTCTCCGTGGACTTCCTCGCCGCGAAGGCGCGGCAGAACGCCGACGAGATGGTCATCGCCAAGGACCTCGCCGAGCGCAAGGCGCTGCTCCTGGAGAAGGCCGACGCCGTCGTGATCATGGTGGGCGGCACCGGGACGCTCGACGAGGCCACCGAGATCCTCGAGCTCAAGAAGCACGGCAAGACCGACAAGCCGATCGTGCTGCTCAACTCGGCCGGCTTCTACGACGGCCTCAAGCAGCAGTTCCGGCGCATGGAGGACGAGGGCTTCCTGCCGATCCCCCTCACCGACCTGGTGTTCTTCGCCGAGGAGCCGGTCGGTGCCCTCGCCTACCTGGAGGAGTCGCAGGGCATCGAGTAGTGCGAGCATGGCGGGCATGGCTACACATGTGATCACCGGCGCCGGTTCCGGCATCGGCGCCGCCGTCGCCCGCCGTCTCCACGCGCGCGGGGACGAACTCTTCCTCCACGCGCGCGATGCGGGCCGCGCCAAGGAGCTCGCCGCCGAGTTCCCCGGCGCCCGGACTCTCGTCGGCGACCTCTCCGACCCCGACAAGCTGTCCTGGGCGTTCTCGCACCAGACCCTGCCGGACCGCATCGACTCGCTGCTGCACATCGCCGGCGTCGTCGACCTCGGCCCGGTCGGCGAGCTCACCCCCAAGGCGTGGCGCCACCAGCTCAACGTCAACCTCGTCGCGCCGGCCGAGCTGACCCGCCACTTCCTGCCGCAACTCCGCGTCGCCCAGGGCCACGTGATCTTCGTGAACTCCGGCGCGGGGCTCAACGCCCACGCCGACTGGTCCGCCTACGCCGCCTCCAAGCACGGCCTCAAGGCCCTCGCGGACTCCCTGCGCCAGGAGGAGCACGGCAACGGGGTGCGCGTCACGTCCGTCTACCCCGGGCGGACCGCCAGCGCCATGCAGGCCAAGGTGCACCAGCAGGAGGGCAAGGAGTACGACCCGTCGCGCTGGATCGACCCCGAGTCCATCGCCACGACGATCGTCATGGCCCTCGACCTGCCCCGCGACGCGGAGGTCAACGACCTGACGGTGCGCCCGGGCCGCTGACCGGCCCCGCATCGTTCCCGGACCGGGACACCGCCCGCCGGAGGCGTTACGTACCCTTCCTGAGTGAGTGAAAAGAGCGACTTCAGGTGGGGGCCGGCCACAGGCGTCGGCTCGATGCCCGGCGGTGACGCCCGGGAGGCGGCCAAGACCGTCACCGGGTCCTTCGAGGACTTGCCCTTCCTCGCCGAGCTGCCCGCACGCGGTCCCGGCGCCGACATGATCGGCCGGACCGCCGGGCTGCTGGTGGACCTGTACGCGCGCGTGGAGCCCAGCGGCTGGCGCATCGGCGACCGCCCGGGCCGCGACACCAAGCGCGCCAGGTCGTGGCTCGGCGAGGACCTCGACGCGCTCGAGGAGTTCACGCAGGGGTACGAAGGCCCGCTCAAGGTGCAGGCCGTCGGGCCGTGGACCCTCGCCGCCGCACTGGAGCTGCGGAACGGCGAGGCCGCGCTCTCCGACCCCGGCGCCTGCCGTGACCTCGCCGGATCGCTCGCCGAAGGCCTGCGCGCCCACCTCGCCGACGTCCGGCGCCGCATCCCCGGCGCCCGGATCGTCCTCCAGCTCGACGAGCCCTCCCTCATCGCCGTCCTGCGCGGACAGATCAAGACCGCCAGCGAGTACCGCACGCACCGCGCCGTCGACCGCCAGCTCGTCGAGAGCGCGCTGCGGGACGTCCTCGGGGTCCATGAGGACGGGCCCGTCGTCGTGCACTCCTGCGCCCCCGACGTGCCGTTCGCCCTGCTGCGCCGGGCCGGAGCCGACGCGATCTCGTTCGACTTCTCCCTGCTCACCGAGCGTGACGACGAGACGATCGGCGAGGCCGTCGAGGCAGGTACCAAGCTCTTCGCCGGTGTCGTGCCCGGCGTGGACGGCCCATTGTCGGACCCTGCCGGTAGCGTCATGGGTGTCAGGACGCTGTGGCGCAGGCTGGGGCTGAATCCGGGGTCGCTCGCGGAGTCGGTCGTGGTCACCCCGTCGTGCGGTCTCGCGGGTGCCTCACCCGCGTACGCCCGCGCGGCACTCGCCCACTGCGCCCGGGCGGCGAGATCACTCGCGGACAACCCTGAGTGACCGGGGACCGAAGGCAACGGGAGGACGAGACGGTGGCTGCCGGAAAGGCTGAGCAGGCCGGACAGGCCGAGAAGATCGACCAGGTCGCACAGCAGAGCGCCGTGCCCGCCGAGGCGCGGGACGAGCACGGCCGGCTGGCCGAGCAGATCGAAGAACACCGCTTCCGCTACTACGTGAACGACGCGCCGGTCGTCTCCGACGCCGACTTCGACAAGCTGCTGCGCGCCCTGGAGGCGCTGGAGGAGAAGTACCCGGAGCTGCGCACCCCGGACTCGCCGACCCAGAAGGTCGCCGGGGCCTACCAGACGGAGTTCACGTCCGTAGAGCACCGCGAGCGCATGCTCTCCCTCGACAACGCCTTCGACGACCTCGAACTGGCGGCCTGGGCCGAGCGCGTCGCCAAGGACGTCGGCGCTCCCGGCTACCACTTCCTGTGCGAGCTCAAGGTCGACGGCCTCGCGGTCAACCTCACCTACGAGGACGGACGACTGACGCGCGCGGCCACGCGCGGCGACGGCCGCGTCGGCGAGGACATCACGCCGAACGTGCGCACCATCGCGGAGATCCCCGACCGCCTCAAGGGCGACCGTATCCCCGCCCTCGTCGAGATCCGCGGCGAGGTCTACTTCCCGATGGAGGAGTTCGAGGCGCTCAACGCACGGCTCGTCGAAGCCGGCGACAAGCCCTTCGCCAATCCCCGTAACGCGGCGGCGGGTTCGCTGCGCCAGAAGGATCCGCGCGTCACCGCCACCCGCCCGCTGCACATGGTCGTCCACGGCATCGGCGCCCGCGAGGGCTTCGACATCGACCGCCTGTCGCAGGCGTACGACCTGCTGCGCGAGTGGGGCCTGCCCACCGCCCAGCACAACAAGGTGGTCGACGACCTCGACGGCGTACGGAAGTTCATCGCGTACTACGGAGAGAACCGGCACTCCGTGGAGCACGAGATCGACGGCGCGGTCATCAAGCTCGACGAGATCCCGCTCCAGGGCCGCCTCGGCTCCACCGCGCGCGCCCCGCGCTGGGCCATCGCCTGGAAGTTCCCGCCCGAAGAGGTCAACACCAAGCTGGTCAACATCCGCGTGGGCGTGGGCCGTACCGGCCGTGTCACACCGTACGCGCAGGTGGAGCCGGTGACGGTGGCGGGCTCCGAGGTCGAGTTCGCGACGCTGCACAACCAGGAGGTCGTCAAGAAGAAGGGCGTCCTGATCGGCGACACCGTCGTCATCCGCAAGGCCGGTGACGTGATCCCCGAGATCCTCGGGCCCGTCGCCGACCTGCGCGACGGCAGCGAGCGGGAGTTCGTGATGCCCGCCGAGTGCCCCGAGTGCGGCACACCGCTGCGGGCCATGAAGGAAGGCGACATCGACCTGCGGTGTCCCAACGCCCGCACGTGCCCCGCCCAGTTGCGCGAGCGTCTCTTCTACCTCGGTGGCCGTCAGTGCCTGGACATCGAGAACTTCGGGGCGGTCGCCGCCGCCGCGCTCACCGCGCCGCTGGAGCCCGCCGAACCGCCGCTCACCGACGAGGGCGACCTCTTCGACCTCGTCATCGAGCAGCTGCTGCCCATCAAGGCGTACGTCCTCGACCCCGACAGCGGTCTGCCCAAGCGCGACCCGAAGACCGGCGAGGACAAGGTCGTCACGGTCTTCGCCAACCAGAAGGGCGAGCCGAAGAAGAACGCCGTCTCGATGCTGGAGCACATCGCGGCGGCCAAGGACCGCCCACTGGCCCGCATCATCAACGGCCTCTCCATCCGGCACGTCGGCCCCGTCGCCGCCGAGGCGCTCGCCCGCGAGTTCCGCTCCATCGACCGCATCGACCAGGCCACCGAGGAGGAGCTCGCCGCGACGGACGGCGTCGGCGGGATCATCGCCGCGTCCGTGAAGCAGTGGTTCGCCGAGGACTGGCACCGCGAGATCCTGCGCAAGTGGCGCGAGGCCGGCGTGCGCATGGAGGAAGAGGGCGGGGGCGAGGACGAGGGGCCGCGGCCCCTCGAAGGACTCACCGTCGTCGTCACCGGAACGCTGCAGCGCCACACGCGCGATGGTGCCAAGGAGGCCCTGCAGAGCAGAGGGGCCAAGGTCACCGGTTCCGTTTCCAAGAAGACGTCCTTCGTGGTCGTCGGGGAGAACCCTGGGTCCAAGTACGACAAGGCCATGCAGGTGAAGGTTCCGGTTCTGGACGAGGACGGGTTCGCCGTGCTCCTCGACCAAGGCCCGGAAGCGGCCGCCGAAGTGGCACTTCCTGCTGAAGAACCGACCCCGGAGTAGCGGTTGAAGGCCACCCGTTCGGCGCATACCAGATGCATACGGGTGGCCGGGTCGCATTCGGGCAACCGCGCTCGGGCGCATCCGTCTGGTGCCCGTGGAAGCCTTCTGCGGCCTACTGTTGAGGGTGTGCGCCTGCCGAGTCCTGCTGCGGATGGGGCAAATCCCCCGGCTCTCCGGAGCCGGAGGAGCGGGCAGTGGACGTGGGCACCGCCGGCTGTGAGAGGGACGGGAATGGAACCGACCGAGAGCGCCGCTGCGGACTCACGGCTGCGCCCGCGACGACGTGCGCGGCGCGGGACGACTCATGACGACGGGGGCGACGGCGGCGAGAGCGGTCGCGGGGAGAACGAGCGCGGTGGTGTGGTGAACTGGCGCAATTGGTGGCGCGAGGCGGGACGGGGACTCCTCGGACCGCGCGGAGACCGGATCCGGACGGCCCTCGACCGTACGGGCGGGGCCCGGGGCCCTCACACCCCGGCGACCGGCCCCGGCGGCGCGGTCGCGCCCGGCGGCGAGCGTCGCTCGACCGGAGCACGGACCACGGGCGGACCGGCCCCGCTCGGCGTGACGGCCACCGGCACGGCATCGCCCGGGGGCGGTCACGTCGGCGCGGCGACGCCGGCCCACAACCAGCACACCGGACAGGCCGACAGCACCTCCCGGGCCGCCGCGCTGCCGCTGCTGCCCGGCGCGATCGTCACCCTCGCCGCGGTCGTCCTCGGCGCCGGGTTCTACCGGGCGTTCACCGGCGACCACGCCCTCTTCCCGTCCGGCACCGTCGGCTGGTCGCTCGCCGTCCTGACCGGCATCATCGTCGGCCATCTCGTCGCGCTCGGCCGCGACCGCTGGTGGGGCGGCACCGCATCCGGCGCCGCCCTCACCCTCGCCGTGCTGCTGCTGTACGGCTGGGTGCCCGCCGGGATGGTCAGCCTCACCGTCGTCGTGCTCGTCGGCATCGCCCGCCGGCACCGCTGGCGCCAGGGCGTACTGCACGGGGCGATCGACATCCTCGGGATCGGCGCCGGCGCCCTCGTGCTGGCCGCGTTCGGCCGCGTACCGTCCGTCGAGGCCCCGTGGGAACCGGAGACCTGGAACTTCTACGCGGTGCCCGAGGTCGTGCTCGTCGCGGCCGCGTATCTGCTGGTCACCCGTGGTCTGCTCTGGTACGTCCACGCGCCGCGCCCCTCCGGCCTGCCGACGGTCGCGCGCACCGCGCTGGTGCGGCAGGGCCTGGTCGGAGTCGCGCTGCTCGGCATCGCCCCGCTGGTCTGCGTCGTGGCGATCGCCCTGCCCGTGCTGCTGCCGCTGTTCGCGATCCCGCTGATCGCGCTCGACTCGACGCTGTGGATCGCGCGGGCCCGCGCCGAGGAGCAGTTGCGCGACCCGCTCACCGGACTGCCCAACCGGCAATGGCTGTTGGAGCGCACCTGGACCGCGCTCGACGACGCCGAGCGGATCGGGGCGCGCAGCGCGCTCATGCTGATCGACCTCGACCGCTTCCGGTCGGTGAACGACACGCTGGGGCACCTCGCCGGTGACCGGCTCCTGCTGCAGATCGCGGATCGGCTGAGAGCCGCACTGCCGCGCGGGGCGGAGGCCGCGCGCCTCGGCGGCGACGAGTTCGCCGTGCTCCTCCCCGTCGCCGACTCCACGACGTCCGCGTCACGCGTCGCCCGGAACCTCGTCGCCGCGCTCGGCTCACCGCTGGACCTGGACGGGCTGACGCTGGTCCTGGAGGCCAGCGCCGGGCTCGCCGTCTTCCCCGACCACGCGCTCGACGCCGAAGGGCTGCTGCGGCGCGCCGACGTCGCGATGTACCAGGCCAAGCGGGACCGCACCGGCGTGGAGGTGTACGAGTCGAAGCGGGACTCCAACACCCCCGACCGGCTGGGCCTGTTGGGCGATCTGCGGCGCGCGCTCGACGCCGGGGACGTGGAGCTGCACTACCAGCCGAAGGTGCGGTTCGACGGACAGGTGGCCGGCCTCGAAGCGCTCGTACGGTGGGTGCATCCCGAGCGAGGGAAGGTTCCTCCGGACGAGTTCATCGCCATCGCCGAGTCCTCCGGGCTGATGCCGCACCTGACCGAGTACGTCCTGGAGACGGCGCTGGCCCAGGTGGCGCGCTGGCGTGCCCAGGGGCTGCACGTGCCGGTCGCGGTGAACGTGTCGCCCAGAGACGTGCACACCCCCGGGTTCGCGGGCGCGGTCGCGGCGCGGCTCGCCCGGCACGGGGTCCCGGCCGGATCGCTCCAGCTGGAGATAACGGAACACGTGCTCTTGGAGGACCCGCAGCGGGCCGCGGACACCCTCGCCGGGCTGACCGGCCACGGCGTGAAGATGTCCCTGGACGACTTCGGCACCGGCTACTCGTCCCTCGTGCACCTGCGGCGGCTCCCGGTGAGCGAGCTGAAGATCGACCGCTCGTTCGTGGCCCGGCTCGCCGTGGACAACGAGGACGCGGAGATCGTGCGCTGCACCGTCGACCTGGCCCATTCGCTCGGCCTGCTGGTCGTCGCCGAGGGCGTCGAGGACGACGAGACGTGGGAGCGGCTGCGGGACCTCGGCTGCGACGCGGTGCAGGGCTGGCTCGTCGCCGCCGCGATGCCGCCGGACGAGACGACGGCCTGGCTGCGCGCCCGTGGCTCCCGCGGCTGGCAGCGGACGCCCGCGGCGCTCCCGGCGGCCAAGGGCGACGACCCTCATCCGCTGGGCTGAGGGCGCCCGCGCAGGGGAGACCGTCACGTGAACGGCGTACGCCTCGGGCCGAGCCGTTCGCGTGGGCCCTGAAGCCGGCGACCAGGAGCGCCGGTCGCCGGTCCCCTGTGCGCCGGTGTGCGCCGGCTGAATGCGATGGGTGCCGTCGCCGCGAGGCGCGGTGCCGAACCGGACAAAAGGCGCTGAGTCGGCGCCGGGAACAAACCGTTTACCGGGCACGGTGTCGGGCCCCATAGGATTGGGCTCAAACCACACACTCTCACCCCAGAGGATCGCTGCATGCCTGGCATCACGCGCGAGGAGGTCGCCCACCTCGCCCGGCTGGCGCGTCTGGAGCTGAAGCCCGAAGAGCTCGACCACTTCGCCGGCCAGCTCGACGACATCATCGGCGCGGTCGCCCGCGTCAGCGAGGTCGCCGACCAAGACGTACCGCCGACCTCCCACCCGCTGCCGCTGACGAACGTCATGCGCGCGGACGAGGTCCGTCCGTCGCTCACCCCCGAGCAGGCGCTCTCCGGCGCCCCGGCCCAGGAGCAGCAGCGTTTCAAGGTGCCGCAGATCCTGGGGGAGGACTAATCACCATGACGGACATCATCAAGCTCACCGCCGCCGAGACCGCCGCGAAGATCGCTTCCGGCGAGCTCACGGCCGTCGAGGTCACCGAGGCCCACCTGGCCCGGATCGAGGCCGTCGACGAGAAGGTGCACGCCTTCCTGCACGTCGACCGCGAGGGCGCCCTCGCGCAGGCCCGCGCCGTCGACGAGAAGCGCGCCAAGGGCGAGAAGCTCGGCCCGCTGGCCGGCGTCCCGCTCGCGCTGAAGGACATCTTCACCACCGAGGGCGTTCCGACCACGGTCGGCTCCAAGATCCTCGAGGGCTGGATCCCGCCGTACGACGCGACGGTGACGAAGAAGCTGAAGGCCGCCGACGTCGTCATCCTCGGCAAGACCAACATGGACGAGTTCGCCATGGGGTCGTCGACGGAGAACAGTGCGTACGGCCCGACCGGCAACCCGTGGGACCTCACCCGCATCCCCGGCGGCTCCGGCGGCGGCTCGTCCGCCGCGCTCGCCGCCTACGAGGCCCCGCTCGCCATCGGCACGGACACCGGCGGCTCGATCCGCCAGCCCGCCGCCGTCACCGGCACCGTCGGCGTCAAGCCCACGTACGGCGGCGTCTCGCGGTACGGCATGGTCGCGTTCTCGTCCTCCCTGGACCAGGGCGGCCCGTGCGCCCGCACCGTCCTCGACGCCGCGCTGCTGCACGAGGTCATCGCCGGGCACGACCCGCTCGACTCGACGTCCATCGACGCCCCGGTCCCGCCGGTCGTCGAGGCCGCCCGCAACGGCAGCGTGCAGGGCATGCGCGTCGGCGTCGTCAAGCAGTTCCGCGGCGAGGGCTACCAGGCCGGCGTCGTGCAGCGCTTCGACGAGTCCGTCGAGCTGCTCAAGTCGCTGGGCGCCGAGATCGTCGAGCTGGACTGCCCGACCTTCGACCTGGCCCTGTCGGCGTACTACCTGATCGCGCCGTCCGAGTGCTCCTCGAACCTCGCCCGGTTCGACGCCATGCGCTACGGCCTGCGGGTCGGCGACGACGGCACGCGCTCCGCCGAGGACGTCACCGCCCTCACCCGTGAGGCCGGCTTCGGCGACGAGGTCAAGCGCCGCATCATCCTGGGCACGTACGCGCTGAGCTCCGGCTACTACGACGCGTACTACGGCAGCGCCCAGAAGGTCCGCACGCTCATCACCCGCGAGTTCGAGGCCGCCTTCGAGAGCGTGGACGTCATCGTCTCGCCGACGACGCCGACCACCGCCTTCCCGATCGGCGAGCGCGCCGACGACCCGATGGCGATGTACCTCGCGGACCTGTGCACCATCCCGACCAACCTGGCCGGCAACTCCGCCATGTCGCTGCCCTGCGGCCTGGCTCCGGAGGACGGGCTGCCGGTCGGCCTGCAGATCATCGCCCCCGCCATGAAGGACGACCGCCTGTACAAGGTGGGCGCCGCCGTCGAGGCCGCCTTCGTGGAAAAGTGGGGCCACCCGCTGCTTGAGGAGGCTCCGTCGCTGTGAGTGCCATGGCAAAGAAGGCCAAGAACTTCAAGAAGTCCAAGACCGGCGTCTACGTCTCGCTGGCCAGCACCGCCTTCGGCGCGATCAGCGTCGCGAAGCAGGCGAAGATGGCCCGCAACGACAACGACACCCTGCGGCTGATCGACGCCGCCGTGTCCGCCGCCGCCATCGCTACCGGCCTGGCGATCCTCTACCGGGAGCTCAAGCGCCTGGGCGACGACGACGTCCTGCTGGGCTGAGAGGGAAAGTTTCACCGTGACTGCCACGACTGACCTGGTGTCGTACGAGGAAGCCCTCGCGACGTACGACCCCGTCATGGGCCTCGAGGTCCATGTCGAACTCGGCACCAAGACGAAGATGTTCTGCGGCTGCTCCACCGAGCTGAAGCAGGACGCCAACAGCCAGACCTGCCCGACCTGTCTCGGCCTGCCCGGCGCGCTGCCGGTCGTGAACGAGATCGGCGTCGAGTCCGCCATCAAGATCGGTCTCGCGCTGAACTGCGAGATCGCCGAGTGGTGCCGCTTCGCCCGGAAGAACTACTTCTATCCGGACATGCCGAAGAACTTCCAGACCTCCCAGTACGACGAGCCCATCGCCTTCAACGGCTACCTCGACGTACAGCTGGAGGACGGCGAGGTCTTCCGCGTGGAGATCGAGCGCGCCCACATGGAGGAGGACACCGGCAAGTCGACGCACGTCGGCGGTGCCACCGGCCGCATCCAGGGCGCCTCGCACTCGCTGCTCGACTACAACCGCGCCGGCATCCCGCTCATCGAGATCGTCACCAAGCCGATCGAGGGCGCGGGCGAGCGGGCCCCCGAGGTCGCCAAGGCGTACGTCGCCGAGCTGCGCGAGGTCATCAAGGCGCTCGACGTCTCCGAGGCCCGCATGGACAAGGGCCAGATGCGCTGCGACGTGAACCTCTCCCTGCGTCCCAACGGGACCAAGGAGTTCGGCACGCGCTCCGAGACGAAGAACGTGAACTCCCTGCGTTCCGTCGAGCGCGCCGCGCGTTTCGAGATCCAGCGGCACGCGGCCGTCCTGAACTCCGGCGGCACCATCGTGCAGGAGACCCGTCACTTCCACGAGGAGGACGGCTCCACCACGTCGGGCCGCATCAAGGACAACGCCGAGGACTACCGGTACTTCCCGGAGCCCGACCTGGTGCCCGTCGCCCCGTCCCGCGAATGGGTCGAGGCGCTGCGCGCCGAGCTCCCGGAGCTGCCGCTCGCGCAGCGCAACCGGCTGATCGAGGAGTGGGGCATCACGTCCCACGACATGCAGTCGATCCGCAACGCCGGCGCCATCGGCCCGATCGTCGCCACGATCAACGCCGGTGCCGACTCGGCCTCCGCCCGCAAGTGGTGGATGGGCGAGCTGGCGCGCAACGCCAACGAGCAGGGCGTAGAACTCGGCGAACTGCCCATCACGCCCGAGTACGTGGCCCGCGTGTCCGAGCTGGTCGCCAAGGGCGACCTCAACGACAAGCTGGCCCGCCAGGTCATCGACGGTGTCCTGAAGGGCGAGGGCACGCCGGACGAGGTCGTCGACAAGCGCGGCCTGAAGGTCGTCTCGGACGAGGGCGCGCTGTCCGCGGCCGTGGACGAGGCCATCGCCGGCAACGCCGGGATCGTCGCCAAGATCCAGTCCGGCAAGGTCGCGGCCGCCGGTGCCCTCGTGGGCGCCGTGATGAAGGCGACCCGGGGTCAGGCCGACGCGGCGCGCGTCAAGGAGCTGATCCTGGAGAAGCTGGGCGTCAGCGAAGGCTGAGCCGTTCCGGGCGGGGGGGCACCGGTTCTCCGGTGCGCCGCCGCCCGCTTGTGTCCACGTCACGGGGCTCCGCCCCGGACCCCGCTGCCTCCCGTCCGAAAGGCGGGGCTCGTCCGTGCTGCTCGTCTCCCTCGCCCTTCTCGCCGTCGTCCTCGCCTTCGCGGTCGTCCGTCCCCGCAACTGGCCCGAGGCCGTGGCCGCCGTGCCCGCCGCCGGTGTCGCCGTCGCCCTGGGTCTGGTCACGCCCGGCCACGCCTGGGCCGAGACCAAGGACCTCCTCCCGGTCGTCGGGTTCCTCGCCGCGATCCTGCTCCTCGCGCAACTCTGCGCCGACGAAGGGCTGTTCAAGGCGGCCGGTGACGCCGTCGCACGGGCCTGTCACGGCAGTCCGAAGCGGATGCTCGGCGGGGTCTTCGCGGTCGCCGCGGGCGTGACCGCCGTGCTCAGCCTGGACGCCACCGTCGTCCTGCTCACCCCGGTCGTCTTCGCCACCGCGGCCCGCATCGGCGCCCGCCCGCGCCCGCACGTCTACGCGAGCGCCCACCTCGCCAACTCGGCGTCCCTGCTGCTGCCCGTCTCCAACCTCACGAACCTGCTGGCGTTCGCGGCGAGCGGCCTGACGTTCAGCCGGTTCGCGGGGCTGATGGCCCTGCCGTGGCTGGTCGCGATCGGCGTCGAGTACGCGGTGTTCCGGTGGTACTTCGCCGACGATCTCGCGGCGCCCGCACACGACCCCGACCCCGAGGAGCCGCCCGGCGTCCCGGTGTTCACCCTCGTGGTGCTGGCGCTGACGCTGGCCGGGTTCGTCGTCACGTCGTTCGCGGGGATCGAGCCGCTGTGGGCGGCGCTCGCGGGCGCGGCCGTGCTCGGGGCCCGGTCGCTCGGGCAGCGACGCAGCACCCCCGGCGAACTCCTCAAGGCCGCCAACCTGCCCTTCTGCCTCTTCGTCCTCGCCCTCGGCATCGTGGTCAAGGCGGTCGTCGACAACGGACTCGGCGACGGCATCGCGCACCTCCTGCCCGACGGCTCGTCCCTGCTCACCCTGCTCGCGATCACCGGCGTGGCCGCGCTGCTCGCCAACCTCATCAACAACCTGCCCGCGATCCTGGCCCTGCTGCCCGTGGTCGGCCCCGCGGGCCCCGGCCCGGTGCTCGCCGCGCTCATCGGCGTCAACCTCGGCCCGAACCTCACGTACGTGGGATCCCTGGCGACCCTGCTGTGGCGGCGCATCGTGCACGCCCACGGCACGGAGCCCGACCTCGGCGACTTCACCCGGCTCGGCCTGCTCACGGTGCCCGCGACGCTGATCGCCTCGACGGCGGCCCTGTGGGCCGGACTGGCGCTGCTCGGCTAGCACCCACCGGAGCGCGCCCTCGCGGTTGGACCTTTGTCCTGGATGCTTGGACGTTTACGTTTCGGCTGGTTCGCGTACTTCCCAGGGACATCTGGCGTCGCTACCGTCCCCGCCGAACCAGTCAATGGGTCAGTTGCAGACCATTACACGCGGAGGTCCCGTGTCACCGTCCTCGGAGTCCCCGGAGTTGTCCCGCAGACGCCTCATGGCCATCGGCGGGGGAGCGCTCGGCGCCGCAGCCGCCGGATCCTTCCTGCCGCCCTCGCTGCAGCAGGCCCTCGCCGCCCAGGCCGAGACGGGCGCACCGCCCCGCGGCGGGCTCGACGCGATCGAGCACGTCGTGATCCTGATGCAGGAGAACCGGTCCTTCGACCACTACTTCGGCACCCTGCGCGGCGTGCGCGGCTTCGGCGACCGCAACGCGATCCGGCTCCCGAGCGGCAGAAGCGTCTTCGAGCAGCCGGGTGTGCTGCGTACCGTCCTGCCGTTCCCCGTACGAGAAGCGGCCGCGACGCAGAAGAAGGACCTCCAGTACATCGGCGCCCTCGACCACTCCTGGTCCGGCGGCGCCAAGGCCTGGCACGACGGCTGGCACGACGGGTGGATCACCGCGAAGACCGCGGCCACGATGGCGTACTACACGCGCGAGGACATCCCGCTCCACTACGAACTCGCCGACACCTTCACCGTCTGCGACGCGTACCACTCCTCCATCCACTCCTCGACCAGCCCCAACCGCAACCACCTGTGGAGCGGGAAGACCGGCTTCGAGGCGAACGGGAACCGGGCCGTCGGCAACGACGCCTACGACGAGGGCACCCACCCCGGGTACGACTGGGGCACGTACGCCGAGCGCCTGGAGAAGGCGGGCGTGAGCTGGCGGACGTACACCGAGTGGGAGAACTTCACCGACAACCAGATCGAGTTCTTCACCACCTTCAAGGCCATCGCGCGCAAGGTGCTGGCCGGCACCGGCCTCACGTACATGGAGGCCTTCTACGCCAAGGTGCGCGACGCGAAGGACGACGCCGAGCGCGCCGCACTGCTCGCCACGCTGGACAACGGCGTCGCGACGCTGAGCAAGAGCGAGCGCTCCCTGTTCGAGCGGGCGCTGCGGCGCGTGCCGACCGGGAAGCTCGCGGAGACCTTCGCCGCGGACGTCGCCGCCGGGAAGCTGTCGCGCGTCTCCTACCTCGTGCCGTCCGCCGTCGACTCCGAGCACCCCTCGGTCTCCTCGCCGATCCACAGCGCGACCATCGTCTACAAGGTGCTCGACGCGCTCGCCTCGCACCCGGAGGTGTGGAAGAAGACCGCCGTGTTCATCAACTACGACGAGAACGACGGCTTCTTCGACCACGTGCCGCCGCCCGTCCCCGGACCCGACGTCACCGAGGAGCGGTGGCAGGGTCTGCCCACCGGGCTCGGCGTGCGGGTGCCGATGCTCGTCGTCTCGCCGTGGACCGTGGGCGGGTACGTGTGCTCGGAGGTCTTCGACCACACCTCCGTGATCCGGTTCCTGGAACAGTGGACCGGCGTGCGCGAACCGAACATCGGCGCCTGGCGCCGCCAGGTCACCGGCGATCTGACCGGCGCCTTCGACTTCCGGCACGGCCACCGGCAGCCCGAGGTCGAACAGCCCGGCGCCATCCCGGAGTTCAGCGGACGCTGGGCCCCGCAGCCGCCCCTGAAGCAGTCGATGCCCGAGCAGGAGCCCGGCACCCGACCGGCCCGCGCCCTGCCGTACCAGCCCGACGCCCACGTGCGCGTGCACGACGGGAAGCTGACGCTGAACCTCGCCAACACCGGCCGCTCCAGCGCCCACTTCACGCTCTACCCCTACGCGGGGGAGTTCGCGCTGCCCCAGCACTTCGACGTCGTACGGGACGCGACCGTGACCGTGCCCGTCCGCGACGGCGCCTACGACTTCGTGGTGACCGGCCCCAACGGATTCCGGCGCGAGTTCCGGGGACGTACGGACTTCGGGGCCGACGTCACGACCACCGTGGACGCCCGCGCACGTGCCCTGCGTATTCGGCTGCGTGGCACGGGGGAGACGGCGCGGACGTTCACCGTAGGAAAGCGGACGGTTGCCGTCCGGCCCGGCCGGACCGTCACCGTGGTGCACGAGACGGAGCGGACGCACGGCTGGTACGACGTCGAGGTCAGCTCCGGCGGCGACTTCGAACGGCGTCTCGCGGGGCACATCGAGAACGGCCGGACGAGCGTGTCCGGCTGATCGGTACACCCCGCGCCGACCCATGTGAGTAAACCCACGAAAGCGACAAAGGATCACTTCTGCCTGTAAGAGTGGCTGGCCACTGCTCAAGTGTTCTTTGCGGGTTAGTTCAGATGGTTTCAGCTGATCACCGACTGTTCCCGATAAAGATCCATAAAACCCCCAGGGAGCACGTCCGTGGCCGCACTCGCACGGTGGTGTGTCAGGCACCGGCTCGTCGTCGTTCTGCTGTGGCTGCTCGCGCTCGGCGGTACGAGCGCGGCGGCCGCGGTCGCCGGATCCGCGTACTCGAACGACTACGAGGCACCCGGCACCGAATCGGGGCGGGCCACCCAGCTCCTGAACGAGGGCTTCGCCGGCCTCGGCGGCGACAGCGACACCGTCGTCTGGCACATCGACGGCTCCACCGTGCGCGCCGCCGACGTCGAGACGGCGATGAGCAACACGCTGCGCCAGATCGGGAAACTGCCCGGCGTCTCGTCCGTCGTCTCACCCTACGACGCCCAGGGCGCCGGGCAGATCAGCGCCGACGGGCACACCGCCTACGCCACGATCACCTTCGAGCGGCAGGCCGACGACATCCCGAAGAGCCAGGCCCAGACCGTCGTGGACACGGCGCGCGACGCCGAGGCGCACGGGCCCGACGGACTGCAGGTCGAGCTCGGCGGCAGCGCCGTCGCGCTCACCGAACCGGCGTCGGCCCATCTGTCCGAGATCGTCGGCGTCGTGGTCGCGGCCGTCGTGCTCTTCCTCGCCTTCGGATCCCTCGCGGCGGCCGCCCTGCCCATCGCCACCGCGCTCGTCAGCGTCGGCACCGCCTACGCGGGCATCGTGCTGCTCGGCCACGCGATGACCGTCGCGGACTTCGCCCCGATGCTCGGCATGCTCGTCGGACTCGGCGTCGGCATCGACTACGCGCTGTTCATCGTCACCCGGCACAGACGCGGCCTGAAGCGCGGCCTGCCGGTCGCGGTCGCCGCCGAGCGGGCCGTGGCCACCACCGGACGGGCCGTCGTCTTCGCGGGCGCCACCGTCTGCATCGCCCTGCTCGGCATGCTCATCCTGCGGCTCAGCTTCCTCAACGGCGTCGCGATCGCCGCGTCCGTGACCGTGCTGCTCACCGTCGCCGCCTCGGTGACCCTGCTGCCCGGGCTGCTCTCCTTCATCGGGATGCGGGCCCTGTCGCGGCGCGAGCGGCGCCGGCTCGCCGCCCACGGGCCGGAACCGGAGATCCCGACCGGGCTCGCCGCCCGCTGGGCCGCCTTCGTCGAACGCCACCCGAAACTGCTCGGCGGCCTCGCCCTCGCCGTCATCACGGTCCTGGCCCTGCCCACCCTCTCCCTCCACCTCGGCACCTCCGACCAGGGCAACAACCCCAGGTCCAGCACCACGCGCCAGGCCTACGACCTGCTCGCCGACCACTTCGGCCCCGGCGTGAACGGGCCGCTCACCCTGGTCAGCGAGGTGGACGGGGCCCAGGACAAGCGCGCCCTCGGACAGCTCGCGGGCCAGCTGCGCCACACCGAGGGCGTCGCCGCCGTCTCCCCGGTGACGTACAACCACGACGACAGCGCCGCCCACCTCACCGTCGTCCCGGCCTCCGCGCCCCAGTCCGACCGGACCAGCGACCTCGTCGACCGGCTGCGCTCCGACATCGTCCCCGACGCCGAGCAGGACAGCTCGCTGAACGTCCAGGTCGGCGGTGTCACCGCCAGCTACGACGACTTCGCCGAGGTCATCATCGGCAAGCTGCCGCTGTTCGTGGGCGTCGTGGTCGGCCTCGGCTGCGTGCTCCTGCTGCTCGCGTTCCGCTCGCTCGGCATCCCCCTGAAGGCCGCCGCGATGAACGTCGCCGCCGTCGCCGCCGCCTTCGGTGTCGTCGTCGCGATCTTCCAGTGGGGCTGGGGGAGCGAGCTCCTCGGTCTCGGCAGATCCGGCCCGATCGAACCGTTCCTCCCGGTGATCATGGTGTCGGTCCTCTTCGGGCTCTCCATGGACTACCAGGTGTTCCTCGTGAGCCGGATGTACGAGGAGTGGCTGGAGACCGGGGACAACCGGCGGGCCGTCCGCGTCGGCCTCGCCGAGACCAGCCGCGTGATCAACTCCGCGGCGGTGATCATGATCTCGGTCTTCCTGGCCTTCGTGCTCAGCGGGGACCGGGTGATCGCGATGTTCGGCATCGCACTGGCCGTCGCGGTCGCCGTCGACGCGTTCATCCTGCGTACGCTCCTGGTACCCGCCCTGATGCATCTGCTCGGCGGCGCCAACTGGTGGCTGCCCAAGTGGCTCGACCGGTGCCTGCCCCGCCTCAGCATCGAGCCTCCGGAGTGCCGGGCGGCCGCCGCGGGTGCGAGGATCCCCGGGCAGCGCGGCGCGGTGGGCGACGCGCTGGACGACGTGACCACGAAGGAGCCCGATGTACGCGATACCGCTGGGTGACGGCAGCGCCGAGCTGCGCCCCCTGGAGACCTGGCACGCCGAGGACCTCCTGAGCCACCTCGACCGCGGCCGCGAGTTCATCGGGCGCTTCATCCCGTTCGGGCAGGACGCCACCGATGCCGACTCCGCGCGCGCCCTCATCCAGCGCTACGCGGACAAGCGCGCCGCGGACAACGGCAGCCTGCACGGCATCTGGCTGGACGGAAAACTCGTCGGCGGCGTCCTCTTCCGGGTCTTCGACGCGGCCGCCGGCACCTGCGAGGTCGGCTGCTGGCTGGAGCCCGCGGCCACCGGACGCGGCCTCGTCACCCGCGCGGCCCGGATCCTCATCGACTGGGCGGTCGAGGAGCGCGGCATCCACCGCGTCGAGTGGATCGCCGCGGCCGGCAACGCACCCAGCATCAATGTCGCCCGCCGCCTCGGAATGCGGCGCGACGGCGTACTGCGCGAGGCCTTCCTCTACGACGGAGTACGGCACGACGAGGAAATCTGGTCCGTCCTCGCCCCGGAGTGGCGCAGCGCACGCGACGCGCACAGGAAACATTAAGAGACCTCTCAGACTCCGTCCGTACGGTGCGCAGCATGACTACGAAGACTGATGCGCAGCCCGACGCCGCCGAGCGGAAGGAGAACGAGGAGGCCGTCGAGGCGACCGAGCCGACGGCCGGCCCCGAGGCCGCCGAGGTGCCCCGGACCGAGGCCACCCAGACCGAGGACAGCGCGCCCGAGGACAACGCCGACGCCGCGGACGACGTGGCCGCGGACGACGAACTCGACGCCGATGACGCCGAGGCCGCCGAGGCCGCCGAGGCCGCCCCGCGTCCGGTCGGTGTCGGCCAGGGCGCCGGCGCCATCGTGTCCGTGGCCCTCGGCGTCGTCGCGCTCAGCGGCGGCTGGCTCGGCACCATCGCCTCGGCCCGCGAGTCGCTCATCGGCCAGCTCAACACCACGCAGACCGCGAGCGTCGCCAAGCAGGTCTCCGAGGTCTACGGCGACTCCTGGCACGCCGCCGCCGTGGTCGGCGGGATCTTCTCCCTGGTCGCCCTCCTCGTCGGCGCGTTCGTCCTGGTGAAGCCCGCGTTCGGCGTGCCCGGCAAGGCGCAGGCGACCTGGATCAAGTCGACCGCCTGGGCCGGCGTCTCGCTCGGCGTCCTCGGACTGCTGCTCGCCGTCGCCAAGTACTCCGACCTGATCCTGGGCCTGCCGAAGACCAGCTGAGGCAGTGCCGGTACCTGCCTCGGCCGCCTCAGGCGCCTTAGGCAGCTCGGGCGCCTTAGGCGGTCGCGGCCGTCCGGCCCCGGGCACCTAAGGCCCCCCTGGTCCGGCGTAAGGCATCCCCGTCCCCGAACATGCGGCACTCTCCCGATGTGGCGCACCCCCCTGGGAAACGAAAGTTGAGGCATCGCGGAAAACGGTCCGCGAGAACCGCAGCGATCGTCACCAGGGAGACGACATGTTCGAGTACGAGATCCACCAGATCCGCTCCGGCGAACTCATCCAGCAGGCCGAGGCCCACCGTCTGGCCCGCACCGCCTCCAAGGCCCGCCGCGCCGCGCGCCGGTCCGGCGGCCAGGAGGCCGAGGGGCGGGTGAGTACCCACCGGCCGCGCCGGCACCGTGCCGCACGCACGGCATGAGCGCGACACCTCGGTCCGGGGGAACGGTGACGGGGGAGCCCACCGGGGAGGGCGGACTGCCTGCCGCCCTCCCTTCCCGCCCGGCCCCGGGCCCCCAAGGCCGAGCACCCCTTCTGCCCAGCGCCGAAAACCCTGCCGCCCTCTCGTATCCGTGTGCGATGCTCGGCGATGTGGAAACCAGGTCCGTCAGCCCGGTCTTCGTCGGCCGCGCCGACGAACTGGGCGCACTCAACACCGCTCTCGCACGCGCCGTCGCCGGCGAGCCGCAGGCGCTGCTGCTCGGCGGTGAAGCCGGGGTCGGCAAGACCCGGCTCGTCGAGGAGTTCGCCGCCGGAGCGTGCCGGCGGGACGCCGTCGTCGTCACCGGCGGCTGCGTCGAGATCGGCGCCGACGGGCTGCCCTTCGCCCCCTTCTCCACAGCCCTGCGCGCCCTGCGCCGCAAGCTCCCCGACGCCTTCGACACCGCCGCCGCCGGCCGCGAGGACGAACTGGCCCGGATCCTGCCCGAGCTGAGCGACCGGGCGCACCGGGGCCGGGGCCTCGACGGACGCAGCGACGAGAGCACCACCGCCCGCCTCTTCGAACTCACCGGGCGCCTCCTGGAGCGCGTCGCCGCCGAACACACCGTCGTCGTGGTCCTCGAAGACCTGCACTGGGCGGACGCCTCCACCCGCCACCTCCTCTCGTACCTCTTCCGCACGCTGCGCAGCGGCCGCCTCGCCCTCGTCGCCACCTACCGCGCCGACGACGTGCACCGCCGCCATCCGCTGCGCCCCCTGCTCGCCGAACTCGACCGGCTGCGCACCGTCACCCGCATCGAACTCGGCCGCCTCAACCGCGGCGAAGTGGCCCGTCAGGTCGCCGGGATCATGGCCGCCGAACCCGACCGGACCGTCATCGACGACATCTTCCGGCGCTCCGACGGCAACGCCTTCTTCGTCGAGGAACTCGCCGTCTCCGCCGCCGAGGGCTGTGCCACCGGCCTCACCGACTCGCTGCGCGACGTCCTCCTCGTCCGTGTCGAATCGCTGCCCGAGTCCGCCCAGCGCGTCGCCCGGATCTGCGCCGAGGGCGGCTCCACCGTCGAGTACCCGCTGCTCGCCGCCGTCGCCCGGCTCGGCGAGGACGAACTCATCGACGCCCTGCGCGCCGCCGTCGGCGCCAACATCCTGCTCGCCTCCCAGGACGGCGACGGCTACCGCTTCCGCCACTCCCTGGTCCGCGAGGCCGTCAGCGACGACCTGCTGCCCGGCGAGCGCTCCCGCCTCAACCGCCGCTACGCCGAAGCACTCGAGGCCGACCCGGCGCTCGTCCCCGCCGACGCCCGCGCCATGCGCCTGGCCACGTACTGGTACCACGCCCACGACCCCGCGAAGGCCCTGCCCGCCGTCCTCGACGCCTCCGTCGAGGCCCGCCGCCGGCACGCCTACTCCGAGCAGCTCAGGCTCCTGGAGCGGGCGATGGAACTGTGGGACGCCGCACCCGAGGAGATCCGCGCGGCCCTGCGCATGGGCGACTACGCGGAGGCCTATCTGGCCTGCAACTGCGACCCGGCCGAGACCCCGCTCACCTATCTCGACCTGCTGGCCGAGGCCGCCGACGCCGGCCGCCTCTGCGGGGAGCGGGAACGCGCCATGAAGATCGGCAAGCGTGCGCTCGGGCTCCTGGAGGAGGCCGCGGCGGGCGGCGACGGCGACCCGCTGCGCGCCGCCTGGTTCTGGATCCAGCGCTCCCGGATCATCTCCCACACCGGCCGCGGCGACGGCTGGCACGAGATCGCCACCGCCCAGGAACTGGTCCGCGGCCTGCCACCGTCCGAGGTGCACGCCGAGGTCCTCACCCACGCCGCCGCCTGGGGCATGCTGCACAGCCCGGGCGCGGAGACCCTGGCCGCGGCCGAACGCGCCGTCGAGTACGCCCACATGGTCGGCGCCGCCGAGACCGAACTGCACGCCCGCCTCATCCTCGGCGGCCTCCTCGTCGACGCCGGCGACATCGAGCGGGGCTTCGCCGAGATGTACGCCGCCCGCGACGGCTCCATCGAGCTCGGCCTGCTCACCCGCATCAACAACGTCAACGTCAACCTGCCCTCCGTCCTCGAGGGCGTCGGCCGCTCCGAGGAGGCCGTCCGCATCTGCGACGAGGGCATCGCCCTGTGCCGCCGCTACGGCCTCACCGACACCAAGGGCTGGGTCCGCTCCAACAAGGCCGAGTCCCTGCTCTCCCTCGGCCACTGGGACGAGGCCTTCAAGGCCGCCGACTGGACCCGCCGCTCCGCCCTCAGCACCAAGCCCCGCGGCACCTCCTGCGTGCACCTCGCGACCCTCGCCCTCGGCCGCGGCGCCCTTCAGGAAGCGGCCGACCAGCTGGCGGCCGCCCATGAGCACCACGGCACGCACGACCCGATGCCACAGCACTCCCTGCCCCTCGCCCATCTCGCCCTCGCTCTCGCCGCCGCCCAGGGCCGCCTCCTCGACGCCCGTGCCGAACTCGACGCCCTCGTCACCGCCGGCCTGCCGCACTCCAGTCACCGCTACATCTGGCCGTTGCTGCGCACGGCCGCCGCCGCGGAGGCCGACGCCCGCGGCCTGCCCGCCGCCGACACCGGCCGCGCCGACGCCATCGCCCGCATCAGGGACGCCGCCAAGCACCAGGCCGCCCTGGTCCCCGTCTGGCACGCCCACGAACAGTGGGTCCGCGCCGAACTCCTGCGCGCCGAGGGCCGCGACACCCCCGACGACTGGTCCGCCACCGTCACCTCCCTCGAACCCCTCGACCGGCCCTACGACCTGGCCCGCGCCCGCCTCCGCCTCGCCGAGTCCCTCCTCGTCCCCGCCCCCACGAGCGGCGGCACGACCGAGAACGACCGCGACCGCGCCACCCCACTGCTCCGCCTCGTCAGCGCCGTCGCCGACCACCTCGGCGCCCGCCCGCTCAGCGAGTCCGTCGCCCTGCTCGCCCAGCGCGCCCGGATCAGCCTCCACCGTGACGAGCCACGCCGGGACGCCCCGGCCGACCCCGCCGAGGAGTTCGGCCTCACCAGCCGCGAGCGCGACGTCCTGCGCCTGGTCACCGCCGGCCGCAGCAACCGGCAGATCGCCGAGGAGCTCTTCATCTCCCCGAAGACGGCCAGCGTCCACGTCTCCAACATCCTCGCCAAGCTGGGCGTCGCGGGCCGCGGTGAGGCGGCGGCCCTGGCCCACCGGCTGCGCCTCTTCCCGGAGCATCCGGCGCTCGTGCCGCCCGGCACCACGGCCTGACCCGACGGCCGGGCCCTCCCGTACGCTGAACGGGAGGCTCGGCTGTCACGCCATCTGGAGGCGCGGTGTTCAACATGTTCGAGGAGTTGTTCGCCCCCGGCCGCAAGCACACCAACGACGAGCGCAAGCGCCTGGAGCTCACCCGGGTCGACCTGAACGACGGCGACCCCGGCCGCGGCCCCATAGACCTCTCCTCCGGCAAGGTCGTCGTCCGTCCCCCGGGCAGGACCGAGGCGCAGCCCGAGACGGAGCCCGAGTCCGAGGCGGAGCCCGAGGCAGGGACATCGCCGCCGGAGGCCTCCGGGACCGCGGCGGCCGTGGAGGGCCCGGCGCCCGCGCGCGACTGAGGGCACCCCCGGGGTCAGCTCACCTTCAGCTCCAGAATCCGGTCGTCCCCCTTCCCCGGCGTGCCCCGTGTGTCCGTCTCGCTCGTCACCAGCCACAGCTTGTCGCCACCCGCGGAGACCACCGTGCGCAGCCGCCCGTACTTCCCCTTCAGGAACGCCTGCGGATCATGCGCCGCCTTGGTCCCGTCGAGCGGAACGCGCCACAAGCGCTCGCCCCGCAGTCCCGCCATCCAGATCGAGCCCTCCGCGAAGGCGACCCCGCTGGGGGAGGCGTCCTGGGTGTGCCACTGGGCGATCGGATCGTGATACCCGGCCTTGCCGCTCTCGCCCTCGGCGTCGGGCCAGCCGTAGTCGTCACCCGCCACGATGTTGTTCAGCTCGTCCCAGGTGTCCTGGCCGAACTCCGAGGCCCACAGCCGCTTGTCCTCGTCCCAGGCCAGGCCCTGCACATTGCGGTGCCCGTACGAGTACACCGGAGAGTCGGCGAACGGATTGCCCGGTGCGGGGGCGCCGTCCGGAGTGAGCCGCAGGACCTTGCCGCCCGTGGACTTCTTGTCCTGCGCCAATTCGGTGCGGTACGTCTCGCCCGTGCCCACGTACAGCAGGTCGTCCGGGCCGAACGCGATCCGCCCGCCGTTGTGGTTCGTGCCCTTGGGGATGCCCTTGAACACCGTGTCCGGAGCGCCCAGCTGCTCACCGGCGGGCTTCTTCTCGTCGTACAGCATCCGCGCGATGCGGTTGTCCGACTCCGTCGTGAAGTACGCGTAGACCATGTGGTCCGAGGCGTAGGAAGGCGAGAGCGCGAGGCCCAGCAGGCCGCCCTCGCCGGCCGGTGCCACACCGGGCACCGCGCCGAGCTCCGTCTTCTTCCCGGTCTTCGTGTCGACGCGGGTGATCGTCCCCTCGTCCCGCGACGAGACCAGCAGGTCCCCCTCGGGCAGGGGAGCCAGCCCCCACGGCGATCTCAGGCCCTCGGTGACCGTGCGCACGACGGTCACCGACCCCTTGGCCGGCGGCACGTCGCCCGACTTCGGAGTCGTGGACCCGCCCGGATCGCTCGCGCTCGGCGCGGATGTCTTGTCTTTGTTCGGCGGCCCGTCGCCACCGGACGAGCACCCCGCCACCGTGAACAGGAGCGCGGCACAGGCGGCCACGGCACACGCGGGCCGCACAGCTGAACGTTGCACGATCAGGATCCCTTCGACGCGACGGTTCTACCGTTCATACACCGCTCGCCCCGCGCAGGTTCCCGATCTCCGTCCACCGAATCCGACCCGGTCGGATCCCGATGGCGCGCGGCCGCCGTCAGTCCCAGGACCCCTGCGCCGCGGGCAGCTCCGCGATCTCCGCCAAGTCCGCCTCCGTCAGCGTCAGTTCGGCGGCCGCCGCGTTCTCCACCGCCCACCGCTCGTGCTTGGCCCCGGGCACCGGCACCACGTTCCGCCCCTGCGCGAGCACCCAGGCCAGTGCCACCTGCGCCGGTGTCACGCCCTCGCCGTGGCGCGCCGCGACCCGTCGCAGGCCCGCCACGATCGGCTGGTTCGCGGCCATCATCTCGGCGGTGAAACGGGGATGCCGGGCCCGCACGTCGTCCGGCTCGAACCCCTGGCCAGGCGTCAGCGTCCCGGTCAGGAACCCGTTGCCCAGCGGCATCGCCGCCAGGAAACCGATGCCGCGCGCCGCACACCACGGCACCAGCGACTCCAGCGCCTCGGGGGACCACACCGACAACTCGGCCATCACCGAACTCACCGGGAACACCTGCTGGACCCGCTCCAGCTGCCGGATCGTTTCGCCGTACAGCCCGGCGCGGCCGCCGCGACGCGTGGCCCGCGCGCCCACCGCGCACAGCCCCAGGGAGCGCACCTTGCCGGCGCGCACCAGCTCCGCCATCGCGCCCCAGGTCTCCTCGACCGGGACCTCGGGGTCGGCCCGGTGCAGCTGGTACAGGTCGATGACGTCGGTCTGCAGGCGCCGCAGCGACGCGTCGCAGGCCCGCTTCACATAGCCCGGCCGGCCGTTGGCGACGATGTGCTGCTCGCCGACGAGCAGCCCTACCTTCGTCGACACGAAGGCATCCGCACGCCGTTCCTTCAGGACCCGGCCGAGCAGCAGCTCGTTGGTGAACGGCCCGTACATGTCGGCGGTGTCGATCAGGGTGCAGCCCCGGTCCAGCGCGGCGTGCGCGGTACGCAAGGACTCCTCGCCGCGCTGCCGGGATCCGGTGTAGGCCCAGTTCATCGGCATGCAGCCGAGTCCGACCGCACCCACCTCGAGCGCCGCCGCCCCGATCGCCTTGCGCTCCACCTGCTCGTGACCCTCCCTGTCTTTGGTCCCCAACCTAACCTCTGCACGTCGGAGGGTCTGACATAGCCTCCTGACCATGACTGGTGATGTATGGCTGCCCTTCCGCGCCGACGAGGTCCCCGGCCTTCCCGAAGGCCTCAACTACCGTTTCTGGAACGGTGAGCCGGACTTTCCCGCGGACCCTGCCGACTGCGCGTACTACGTCGTCCCCTACATGAAGAGCATCGAGATCGCCGTACGGCCCCTGCCGGAGATGGCGTCCCTGCGGGTGCTGCAGACCCTCTCCGCAGGGGTCGATCACGTACAGAGCGGGCTCAAGTACCTGAGCCCGGGCGTGGAGTTGTGCAATGCGCGCGGTGTGCACGACGCCAGCACCGCCGAACTCGCGCTGACCCTGATCCTCGCCTCCTTGCGCGGAATCCCGGACTTCGTGCGCGGACAGGACCGCGGGGAGTGGCGCTCCGGGTTCCGTCCCGCGCTCGCCGACAAGAACGTGCTCATCGTGGGATACGGGGCGATCGGCGCCGCCATCGAGGACCGGCTCGTCCCCTTCGAGGTCGCGCGGGTGGCGCGCGTCGCACGCTCCGCACGCACGGCGGAGCGCGGGCCCGTGCACCCGCTCACCGACCTGCCGGAGCTGCTGCCCGAGGCCGACGTCGTCATCCTGGTGACCCCGCTCACCGAGGACACCCGCGGCCTGGTGAACGCCGAGTTCCTCGCGCGCCTCAAGGACGGCGCACTCCTGGTGAACGTCGGCCGCGGTCCGGTCGTCGACACCAAGGCGCTCCTCGCGGAGTTGGAGAGTGGCCGTATCAATGCGGCCCTGGATGTCACCGACCCCGAACCGCTGCCCCGGGACCACCCGTTGTGGCAGGCTCCGGGAGTGCTTATCTCCCCGCACGTCGGTGGTCCCACGTCCGCCTTCCTGCCGCGCGCCAAGCGACTCCTTGCCGCCCAGCTCACCCGCTTCGCGGCCGGACAGCCGCTCGACAACATCGTCCTCACCATCAGCTGACCGACGCACCACCGGCCCCACGGACAACTCCCGTGCGGCCGCCCGCCTTTGGGCGCGCACGCTCCGCGCCCGTCCGGCTGCACCCCGTGCCTTCATCGTCGCTGGTCGTCACGGAGAGTAGAGGAACTATGTCCCTGAGTGACGAGACTGGTGTATCGTCCCGACTGGGGCAGCGCCGCTCAGTACGCGGCGCCGGGGACGAATGTCGGACTGCGAGGGGGGCGACGGGCGATGCACGGCCTATGGGCGAACGATCCGACGCGGCGGGGCCGCCGGCGGCTGGTCTGTCTGGCCTCACGCGCACCGATACACGGGCGAAGTCCGGGCTGCCGCAGGAGCCATACGCACCGGGCCGGGGCCCGCGGAGGCCGCAGAAGGCACCCGCACGCCAGGCAGGGCGAGCGGGACACCGGAGCGGCCCGATGGACCGAGGCGGTCCGATGACCGCCCAGTCGACGCCGACCACCGCTCTGGGCGCCCCCCTGCATTCCGGAGGGCCGGTACCCGCCCGCGCCCCGCGGGGCGGCGCGGGCATGGGCCCCCAGCTGGCACTCACCCTGCTCTGCGCGGCCTACGCCACAGGGTCCGCGATCGGCTGGGGAAGCGACGGACTCGCCCTCTTCATGGGCGACTTCGGGCTGAGTATCGCCGCCGCCGTCGCCGCTGTATCGAACTTTCTGTACGCGCGCAGCCGGCGCAGCCGCTTTCGACCCGCCTGGCTCCTCTTCGCACTCTCCTCCCTGATGGCTTCGCTCGGTAACGGGGTGTGGGGCTGGTACGAGGTCGTCCTGCGCGCGCCCGTGCCGACCCCGAGCCTCGCCGACCTGTTCTTCCTCTGCTTCGCGCCGCCCGCGATCATCGGTCTCCTCGTCCTCGCCAAGCGGCCCGTGACGAAGGCCGGCTGGATCTGCCTCGCACTCGACGCGTGGCTCATCGCCGGATCCCTGGTCACCCTCTCCTGGAGCCTCGCCCTCGCGCACACCGCCGAATTCGAGGGGCAGAGCGTCACCCGCACCGCGCTGTCACTCGCGTACCCGCTGCTGGACATCGCGCTGGTCAGCATGGTGCTCGCGCTGCACTTCCGGCGCTCGCCCGGCAACCGCACGGCGGTGAACACCGCGATCGGCGCGCTCGCCCTGACCGTGATGTGCGACGCGCTGTTCACCTCCCCCCTGCTGCACGCCAGTTACCGCTCGGGGGAGATCCTCGACGCGGGCTGGTTCGCGGGGTCGCTGCTGCTCGCGTACGCGCCGTGGGTGGGGCCCAAGGCGGGGCCGTCGCACGAGGAGCGTCCGCAGGGACCCGGCGGGCGCTACCAGGTCAGCTACACCCGGCCCATCTCGGGTTCGCTGGCCGCGCTCACGCCGTATCTGGCCGCCGCCGTCTGCACGTTGGGGATTCTCTACAACGTCCTGAACGGGCACAGCGTGGACCGGGTGGTGCTCTTCACGGCCTGCACCGTCGTCCTGGCCCTCGTCGTGCGCCAGGGCATCATGCTCCTCGACAACATCACCCTCACCCAGGAGCTGGCGCAGAAGGAGAACCACTTCCGCTCCCTGGTGCAGGGCTCCAGCGACGTCATCATGATCGCCGCTCCGAACGGGATCCTGAGGTACGTCAGCCCCGCCGCCGCCGGGGTCTACGGACGGGAGGCGGAGGAGCTCGTCGGATCCGAGCTCGCCTCGATCATCCACCCCGAGGACCTCGGGCGCGTGGTGCACGAGGTACGCCGGTTCCTCGCCGCGAGCCAGGTCGAGGAGCCCACCACCCGCATCGAGTGCCGCTTCCGGTCCGGCACCGGAGCCTGGCTGAACGTGGAGTCCACGATCAACCGCCACCACGGCGGCCTGATCCTCAACAGCAGAGACGTCACCGAACGGGTGCGTCTCCAGGCGCAGTTGCAGCACAACGCCGAGCACGACCCGCTCACCGACCTGCCCAACCGGGCCCTGTTCACCAAGCGGGTCGGTCAGGCCCTGACCGGACGACGGGCCACCGACCGGGGCACCGCCGTGCTCTTCATCGACCTCGACGGCTTCAAACAGGTCAACGACACGATCGGCCACCAGGCGGGCGACGAACTGCTCGTGCAGGCGGCAAGAAGGCTGGCCGACTCCGTACGTTCCGGAGACACCGCGGCCCGTCTCGGCGGTGACGAGTTCGCGGCACTGATCGTCGGCGACGGAAGTCGCGACCACACCGCCAGGGAACAGCAGATCTACGAGCTGGCCGACCGGCTCAGGATCCGGCTGTCCCAGCCCTACACGATCGGCAGCCACGACAACGTGCGCGTCGCCGCCTCCATCGGCGTCTCCTTCGCCGAGCCCGACATCACGGCGGGCGAGCTGCTGCGCAACGCGGACCTGGCGATGTACCGGGCCAAGGCCGCGGGCAAGGGCCGCGTCGAGCTGTACGCGCCCCAGATGCAGGCCGACGTGGTCCGCAAGGCCGAGCTGGCCACGCGGCTGCGCTCGGCCCTGCACGACGGCGAGTTCGCGCTCCTGCACCAGCCGATCGTCTCCCTCGACGACGGACGGATCACGGCGGTCGCCGCGCAGGCGCGCTGGCGCTCGGCGCAGGGCATCCTCTTCACGCCCGCCGAGTTCCTGCGCGTGGCCGACGACAGCGAGCGCACCGCGGAGCTGGGCCGCTGGATGCTGGAGGAGGCCGTCGAGCAGGCCGCCGAGCGCGGCCACAGCGGCCACGCGACGCCGGTCGCCGTGCGGATAAGCGCCCGCAGGCTCCTCGACCGCGCCATGCCGCTCGGCTCCATCGAGGCGCTGCTGACCCGCCACGGGCTGCCGTCGGGCGCGCTGATCATCGAGCTCGCCGACAGCGACCCGAGGGCGCCTCTGGACGAGCTGGAGCGGCGTCTCACGGCACTGCGCAGACTCGGCGTCCGCATCGCCCTGGACGGATTCGGCAGCGGCTATGCGGCGATCACCGCGCTGCGCAGGCTCCCCGTGGACGTACTGAAACTGGACAGGTCGCTCGTCGAGGGAGTCGTCGAGTCCGCGCGCCTGCACAAGATCACCAGCGGGCTGCTGCGGATCGCGGGCGACCTCGGGCTGACCTCCGTGGCCGACGGGGTGGACCTGCCCGAGCAGGTTCTCGCGCTGCGGGAGATGGGGTGCACGCACGGTCAGGGGATGGCGTTCTCCGGGCCGCTCGACGAGTACCGGCTGCGGCGCGCGCTGGCCTCGGGGGAGTACCCGGTGCCGACGGGACCGGCCGAGCCGGTGTTCGCCGGCATGCCCGCACTGCGCTCACATAATGAGACTCCCGTCCCACCCACTTGACACGCCCTGTGTGCCGGGGGGAGGGTCAATGCCATGCGCACCCGAATTCTCGTACTTGGAAAGCGCGTCGGCTGAAGCTGGGACCCACCGGTCCGCACCGGAATCCCCAGCAACCGCTCCCGGCGCGCTCCCCTCGCTTGCCCCACGGCACGAGGGGTTTTTTGTTGCACCGGCACAGGACGCAACCCGTAAGACCCCTGCACAACCCTCGCAAAAACCCTCAGCATCGAGAAGAGAATGCCGATGACCGAGCAGGCCACCGGGGCCCACCATCCGCAGCCGCGGCCCCGTTCCGGAGGACAGCAGTCCGCCCCCGTCGAGCACGTCACGGGTGCGAAGTCCCTCATCCGCTCGCTTGAGGAGGTCGGGGCCGACACCGTATTCGGCATTCCCGGCGGCACGATCCTTCCCGCGTACGACCCGATGATGGACTCGAGCCGCGTGCGCCACGTGCTCGTCCGTCACGAGCAGGGCGCGGGGCACGCCGCCACCGGTTACGCGCAGGCCACCGGCAAGGTCGGGGTGTGCATGGCCACATCGGGCCCGGGTGCCACCAACCTGGTGACGCCGATCGCCGACGCGTACATGGACTCGGTGCCGCTGGTCGCGATCACCGGCCAGGTCGTCTCCGCCGCGATCGGTACGGACGCCTTCCAGGAGGCGGACATCGTCGGCATCACGATGCCGGTCACCAAGCACAACGTTCTCGTCACCAAGGCCGAGGACATCCCGAAGGCGATCGCCGAGGCGTTCCACATCGCCTCCACGGGGCGTCCGGGTCCGGTCCTCGTGGACATCCCCAAGGACCTGCTGCAGGCGCAGACCACGTTCTCCTGGCCGCCGCAGGCGGACCTGCCCGGCTACCGCCCGGTGACCAAGCCGCACGCCAAGCAGATCCGCGAGGCCGCGAAGCTGATCACGGGTGCGAAGCGGCCCGTCCTGTACGTGGGTGGTGGCGTCCTCAAGGCGCACGCCACCGCCGAGCTCAAGGTCCTCGCCGAGCTCACCGGAGCGCCCGTCACCACCACCCTGATGGCGCTCGGCGCATTCCCCGACAGCCACCCGCTGCACGTGGGAATGCCGGGCATGCACGGTGCGGTCACCGCCGTCACCGCGCTGCAGAAGGCCGACCTGATCGTCGCCCTCGGTGCCCGTTTCGACGACCGCGTCACCGGCAAGCTGGACAGCTTCGCGCCGTTCGCGAAGATCGTCCACGCCGACATCGACCCCGCGGAGATCGGCAAGAACCGCGCCGCCGACGTGCCGATCGTCGGGGACGCCCGCGAGGTCATCGCCGACCTGATCCAGGCCGTGCAGAAGGAGCACAGCGAGGGCCAGATCGGCGACTACAGCGCCTGGTGGAAGGACCTGAGCCGCTGGCGCGACACCTACCCGCTCGGCTACGAGCAGCCCGAGGACGGTTCGCTCTCCCCGCAGCAGGTCATCGAGCGCATCGGCCAACTCGCCCCCGAGGGCACGATCTTCGCCGCCGGCGTGGGCCAGCACCAGATGTGGGCCGCGCACTACATCCAGTACGAGAAGCCGTCGACCTGGCTCAACTCGGGCGGCGCCGGGACCATGGGCTACGCGGTGCCCGCCGCGATGGGCGCCAAGGCCGGCGCACCGGACAAGCCGGTCTGGGCGATCGACGGCGACGGCTGCTTCCAGATGACCAATCAGGAGCTGACCACCTGCGCCCTGAACAACATCCCGATCAAGGTCGCCATCATCAACAACGGCGCCCTCGGGATGGTCCGCCAGTGGCAGACGCTGTTCTACAACCAGCGCTACTCGAACACCGTGCTGCACGCCGGCCCCGAGGGTGACACCCCGCCCAACAAGGGCACCCGCGTCCCCGACTTCGTGAAGCTGTCCGAGGCGATGGGGTGCTACGCGATCCGCTGCGAGCGCCCCGAGGACCTCGACAAGTGCATCGAGGAGGCGAACGCGATCAACGACCGCCCCGTCGTGATCGACTTCATCGTCCACGAGGACGCCATGGTGTGGCCGATGGTCGCCGCCGGCACCTCGAACGACGAGGTCATGGCCGCACGCGGTGTCCGCCCCGACTTCGGCGACAACGAAGACGACTGAGAGCTGTCAGGAAGCAGGGAACACACACCATGTCCACCAAGCACACGCTCTCCGTCCTGGTCGAGAACAAGCCGGGCGTGCTCGCCCGCATCACCGCACTGTTCTCACGCCGCGGCTTCAACATCGACTCGCTCGCCGTCGGTATCACCGAGCACCCCGACATCTCCCGCATCACCATCGTCGTGAATGTCGAGGGCCTCCCGCTCGAACAGGTCACCAAGCAGCTCAACAAGCTGGTCAACGTCCTGAAGATCGTCGAACTGGAGCCGGGCGCCGCCGTCCAGCGCGAGCTCGTGCTCGCCAAGGTCCGCGCCGACAACGAGACGCGCTCGCAGATCGTCGAGATCGTCCAGCTGTTCCGCGCCAAGACCGTGGACGTCTCGCCCGAGGCCGTCACCATCGAGGCCACCGGCTCCAGCGACAAGCTCGAGGCGATGCTCAAGATGCTGGAGCCCTTCGGCATCAAGGAGCTCGTCCAGTCCGGGACCATCGCGATCGGCCGCGGCTCGCGCTCCATCACCGACCGGAGCCTGCGGGCGCTCGACCGCACGGCCTGATCCACGCGTCACCGTGCTCGCATAGCGAGACCTGAAAACTTTCCGTCCTTCTCCCGCCGTACGGTGGGACGCAACACCAGCACACCAAGGAGAACCCCAGTGGCCGAGCTGTTCTACGACGACGACGCCGATCTGTCCATCATCCAGAACCGCAAGGTCGCGGTGATCGGATACGGCAGCCAGGGCCACGCCCACGCGCTGTCCCTGCGCGACTCGGGCGTCGACGTGCGCGTCGGTCTGCACGAGGGCTCCAAGTCCAAGGCGAAGGCCGAGGAGCAGGGCCTGCGTGTCGTCACGCCGTCCGAGGCCGCGGCCGAGGCCGACGTCATCATGATCCTGGTGCCGGACCCGATCCAGGCCAAGGTCTACGAGGAGTCCATCAAGGACAACCTGAAGGACGGCGACGCGCTGTTCTTCGGTCACGGCCTCAACATCCGCTACGACTTCATCAAGCCCCCGGCCGGCGTGGACGTCTGCATGGTCGCCCCCAAGGGCCCGGGTCACCTGGTGCGCCGCCAGTACGAGGAGGGCCGCGGCGTTCCGTGTATCGCGGCCGTCGAGCAGGACGCCACCGGCAAGGCCTTCGAGCTCGCCCTGTCCTACGCGAAGGGCATCGGCGGCACCCGCGCCGGCGTCATCAAGACGACCTTCACCGAGGAGACCGAGACCGACCTCTTCGGCGAGCAGGCCGTCCTCTGCGGCGGTACGGCCGCGCTGGTGAAGGCGGGCTTCGAGACCCTGACCGAGGCCGGCTACCAGCCGGAGATCGCGTACTTCGAGTGCCTGCACGAGCTGAAGCTCATCGTGGACCTCATGTACGAGGGCGGCCTGGAGAAGATGCGCTGGTCGATCTCCGAGACCGCCGAGTGGGGCGACTACGTCACCGGCCCGCGGATCATCACGGACGCCACCAAGGCCGAGATGAAGAAGGTTCTCGCCGAGATCCAGGACGGCACCTTCGCCAAGAACTGGATGGACGAGTACCACTCGGGCCTGAAGAAGTACAACGAGTACAAGACGCAGGACGAGAACCACCTCCTGGAGACCACCGGCAAGGAGCTGCGCAAGCTCATGAGCTGGGTGGACAACGAGGAGGCGTAAGCCTTCGCAGAACGGGGCCGCGGCACACGCCGCGGCCCCGTTCTCCATAGGTTGTCCACACGGTTGTCCATGGCGTCCAGCCACGGACGAGTGATCCTTCCAGGGAGGCGCAAGACGGCCTCCCGCGCGCCACTACACTGCTGAACTATTCGCGTCGGGCCCACAGCGTCGTGCGTCTTCCACGCGGCCATGCACCCACCCCTCCACCGCTTGCGGCCGTCGGGACGGCCGTCCGCATTGGGACTTGTGAGGACTCACGTGAGCACTGCTGCCAACGGCAAACCCGTCGTACTCATCGCTGAAGAGCTGTCGCCCGCGACCGTGGACGCGCTGGGCCCGGACTTCGAGATCCGCCAGTGCAACGGCGCGGACCGGGCCGAGCTGCTGCCCGCCATCGCCGATGTCGACGCGATCCTGATCCGCTCGGCCACCAAGGTCGACGCCGAGGCGATCGCCGCCGCCAAGAAGCTGAAGGTCGTCGCACGAGCCGGCGTCGGCCTCGACAACGTGGACGTCTCCGCCGCCACCAAGGCCGGCGTGATGGTCGTCAACGCCCCGACGTCGAACATCGTGACCGCCGCCGAGCTGGCCTGCGGCCTCCTCATCGCCACCGCGCGCAACATCCCGCAGGGCAGCCAGGCTCTCAAGGGCGGCGAGTGGAAGCGCAGCAAGTACACGGGTGTGGAGCTCGCCGAGAAGACCCTCGGTGTCGTCGGCCTGGGCCGCATCGGTGCCCTCGTCGCGCAGCGCATGTCCGCCTTCGGCATGAAGGTCGTCGCGTACGACCCGTACGTGCAGCCCGCGCGCGCCGCGCAGATGGGCGTGAAGGTGCTGTCGCTGGACGAGCTGCTCGAGGTCTCCGACTTCATCACCGTCCACCTGCCCAAGACCCCCGAGACGCTGGGCCTGATCGGCGACGAGGCGCTGCACAAGGTCAAGCCCTCGGTGCGCATCGTGAACGCCGCGCGCGGCGGGATCGTCGACGAGGAGGCGCTGTACTCGGCGCTCAAGGAGGGCCGCGTCGCCGGCGCCGGCCTGGACGTGTACGCGAAGGAGCCCTGCACGGACTCCCCGCTGTTCCAGTTCGACCAGGTCGTCTGCACCCCGCACCTCGGCGCCTCCACCGACGAGGCGCAGGAGAAGGCCGGTATCGCCGTCGCCCGCTCGGTGCGCCTCGCGCTCGCCGGTGAGCTCGTGCCGGACGCGGTGAACGTCCAGGGCGGCGTCATCGCCGAGGACGTCAAGCCGGGTCTGCCGCTCGCCGAGCGCCTCGGCCGGATCTTCACCGCGCTCGCGGGCGAGGTCGCGGTCCGGCTCGACGTCGAGGTGTACGGCGAGATCACCCAGCACGACGTGAAGGTGCTCGAACTCTCCGCGCTCAAGGGCGTGTTCGAGGACGTCGTCGACGAGACGGTGTCGTACGTGAACGCGCCGCTGTTCGCCCAGGAGCGCGGTGTCGAGGTCCGGCTGACCACGTCCAGCGAGTCGCCCGACCACCGCAACGTGGTCACCGTGCGCGGCACCCTCGGTGACGGCCAGGAGGTCTCGGTCTCCGGTACGCTCGCCGGCCCCAAGCACCTGCAGAAGATCGTCGCCGTCGGCGACTACGACGTGGACCTGGCGCTCGCCGACCACATGGTGGTGCTGCGCTACGAGGACCGTCCCGGCGTCGTCGGCACGGTGGGCCGCGTCCTCGGTGAGGCGGGCATCAACATCGGCGGCATGCAGGTCGCCCGTGCGGACATCGGCGGAGAGGCGCTGGCCGTGCTGACGGTCGACGACTCGGTGCCGCAGAGCGTCCTCACCGAGGTCGCCGCGGAGATCGGCGCGACGTCGGCGCGGTCCGTCAACCTCGTCTGAGGCCTGACGACCACGGCGGTTTCCCGAACGGCCGAGGGCCGGGTCACCCACGGGTGGCCCGGCCCTCGGCCGTCGCGGCACGTCAGCCCGAGCTGCCCGTCTCCGGTTCGATCAGGCCCTCGCGGTAGGCGATGCCCACGGCCTCGGTGCGGCTCGTGGCGCCCAGCTTCGCGAGGATGTTGGAGACGTGGACGCTCGCCGTCTTCCCGCTGATGAACAGCTCCTCGCCGATCTGGCGGTTGGTGCGTCCTCGGCCGAGCAGCCGCAGCACGTCGCTCTCCCGGGCGGTCAGGGCCGCGATCCGCTCCTCGGTGGCCGGTGCGTCGGCGAGGCGGCCCCGCCGGACCAGGTCGTCGAGCGCCTCGCGCAGCGGCACGGCGCCGAGCCGCACGGCCGTGTCCCGGGCCGCGGCCGCCTGCTCGGCGGCCTCCTCGCGGCGGTCGGCGGTGAGCAGGGCCTCCGCGAGCCGGCGTCGGCACCGGGCCAGCTCGTACGGATCGCCGTAGCCGAACGCCGTCACGGCCCGCTCCCAGGCGGCGACGTCCGGGCCGGTGGCCGCGCGTACGGCCTCGGCCTCGGCGCGGGCCAGCCAGGCCAGCCCCTCGGGCCCCTGCTCGGTGCCGTCCTCGCCCTGGGCCGCCGTGCTCCGGGCCAGCTCCACGAGCTCGGTCGCGGTGTGCGCCCAGCGCCCGGCGCCCGCCGCGTCGCCGGACAGGCGGGACTCCTCCGCCGCGTCCGCGACCGCCGACAGGGCGAGCGCGGCGAGCCGGACCACGGCGTCGGGCCGGTCGGAGCCCGAGCCCTCCGTGAGCCGCTCGACCGAGGCCTCCATCTGCCGCACGCAGCCCTCGGCGTCACCGCGCAGTGCCGCGGCGTCGGTCAGCACGATGCTCGCGACGAGCGACGCCATCCAGTCCTGGGGGCCGTCGAGCAGCGCGCGGGCGCCGGTGACCGCCACGTCGAACTCGCCGCGCGCGACCGGGACGTACAGCGCGGGCGCGGTCGCGAAGCCGGACGTGGCGGTGAGCCGTTCGACGTCGGCGGCGGCCGTGCGCGTGCACTCGTCCCAGCGGCCCAGCGTGTAGAGCAGCAGGGACTGCATGTAGCGCAGTTCCACGGCGTACGGCGAGGAGAGCAGCCCGGCGCGGCGGGCGCGGTCGAGGCCGTCGCCGATCCAGCCCAGGCACGCGTCCAGTTCGCCGCACTCGTAACAGCCGATCGCGAGGTTGTAGAGGGCGCGCATCTCCACCTGGAGGTTCCCGGCGGCGCGGGCCAGTCCACGGGCTTCGAGCAGTCGCTCGCGGCCCTTGGGGGTGCGCCGGTTGTGCTCCTCCAGGCCGACCAGCGAGATCGTCAAGTCGGCCTGGGCGTCGGTCAGCCGGAGCCGTTCGGCGATGCCGATCGCCTGCCCGGCGACACGCTCGGCGTCCTCGTCGCGGCCCACGTACCGGGCCGCCATGACGTAGGTCGCGGCCGCCCACACCCAGGTGCGCGAGGGCGGCTGGGCCGGGATCAGCGCGAGCGCCTCGCTGCTGTACGTGAACGCGGCCTCCAGGTTGTCGATCCGCATCAGGTTGCCCGCGAGGGTGTAGCGCACCCGCGCGGCGAGTTCGGAGTCGGCGTCCGAGCCGGCCCGCGCGAGCGCGGAGCGGGTGAGCTGGACCGCGCGATGGGGCTCGCCGGCGTGGGCGGCGGCGGCCGAGGCACGCAGGGTGAGGGTGACCGGGTCGCTGTGCTCGGGACGGGCGGACGCGTCCACCACGGACCACAGTTCCAGCGCGGTCTCCAGGTGACGCAGTTCCTCGGCGGGCGCGCGGACGCGCTGGGCGTGGTCGGCGGCTTCGAGGGAGGCCGCCAGCGCGTCGGCCAGGTCGTGGCTCTCGCGTGAGTGGTGGGCCCGCTCCGCCGCGCTCTGCGCCGAGCGGCCCTCGCCCCCGAGGAGCGCGGCGAACACCCCGTGCAGCCGGACCCGTTCGCCGGGCAGCAGGTCCGCGTACACGGCCTCGCGGGTCAGCGCGTGCCGGAAGGAGTACGTCGCGTCGTCGTCGGGCAGCAGCAGCTGGCGGCCGACCGCCTCGCGCAGCGCCGACTCCAGTTCCTCCTCCGGCAGTTGGACGGCGTCCCGCAGCAGGTCGTGCCCGACCCGCCGCCCCGCCACGGCCGCCGTGCGCAGGACCTGCTGGGCGGTCTCGGTCAGCTGGTCGATCCGGATGAGCAGCACATCGGCCAGACCGCCCAGGCCGCCGGGCACGGCGGGGGAGCCGGGGTCCTCGTCGTCGCCGGGCAGCGCGGCGAGCAACTCCTCGGCGTAGAAGGCGTTTCCCTCGGCGCGGTCGACGATGCGGCGGACCGTGCTGTCGGGGACGGGTCCGGTGCGCTGCGAGCGCACGAGCCGGGCCACGTCCGCGTCGGCCAGCGGGCGCAGTTCGAGCCGGTCGACGGCGGGCAGCCTGACCAGCTCGGCGAGCAGGGGCCGCAGAGGGTGGCGGCGGTGCAGGTCGTCCGTGCGGTACGACGCGAGGACCGCGAGGCGGTGGGGCGGTCCACCGGGGGTGGGCCGCTGGAGGACGCCCCGGCTGAGCAGGAAGCGGAGCAGGTCGCGGGAGGACTGGTCCGCCCAGTGGAGGTCCTCGATGACGAGGAGGAGCGGGGTGAGGTCGGCCAGTTCGGCGAGGAGTCCCGCGACGCCCTCGAAGAGCTGGAGGCGGCTGCCGGGGTCGGGGGCGGGACCCGTCCCGGGGGCGGTGCCGAGCAGGCGGTCCACCGCCGGGTAGGCGGCGACGGCCGGGGCGAGCCGTTCGTCGGCGGCCGCCGCGCCGAGGATCTCCGTGAACGGGAGGTACGGCAGACCCACGTCGCCGAGGTCCACGCAGTGGCCGGTCAGGACGGTCATGCCGGTGGCGGCGGCATGCGCCGCGGCCTCCGTGAGCGTGCGGGTCTTGCCGACGCCGGCGTCCCCGGCCACGAGGACGGCGCGCGGATCGCCGGCCGCGGCCCGCTCCAGCACGCCGGTGAGCCGGGCGAGTTCGTCCGCCCGGCCGATGAACGGCGTCTCGAATGTCTGTGCCACGGGCCCATCCTGGCACGCTCCGTCGTTGCCGCAGGTGGGTCCGGGTTCTCCGGTGTGCTGAGTACGGCGGTGCCGGGCGGGCCGACGCGGTCCGGCCGGCCCGGCACCTGACCGACGAGGGCGTCAGGCGGTCGCCTTCCCGCACGTCGCCGTGGCGGGAGCCGCAGGCTCGGGCGCCGCCGGCCCGGCGGCCGGGCCGGCGGCGGCAGGGGTGTTCCGCAGACCGCGGGCCGCGAGGAACGCCGCCGCCAGGAGCACCGCGATCCCCGCGAACGCCGCCATGTGCATCCCGCTGGTGAAGGCCTCCCGCGCGGTGGCGAGCAGCGTCTCGGCCGCGCGGGGCGGCTGGTGCCGGGCGGCGGCCAGAGCCCCGCCCAGGGTCTCCCGGGCCGCGTCCGGCGCGCCGGCCAGGTCGTGGCGGTAGACCGCGGTGCCGATCGAGCCGAGGACCGCCATGCCGAGCGCGCCGCCGAACTCCTGGCCCGTCTCCAGGAGGGACGAGGCCGCGCCCGCCTTCTCCGCCGGGGCCGCGCCGAGCGCCAGGTCGGTCAGCTGGGAGCCGACGATGACCGCGCCGGACGCCAGCACCCCCGCTCCCGCCAGGGCGGTCCACAGCGAGTCGGTGCCGGTGAGGGCCAGCAGGCCGTAGCCGCAGGCGCTGGTCAGGAAGCCGATCGCGACGACGGTGGCGCGGTGCACGCCCCGCTGGACGAGGACCATGGAGACGGGCGCCGCGACGCCGACGAGGACGGTGGGCAGCAGGGCCCACAGAGCCGCTTCCAGAGCGCTCCTGCCGAGGACCGCCTGCAAGTACTGCGTCGTGAAGTACGCCGAGCCCATCATCGCGAACGCCGAGACGAGGTTCAGGGCGACGGCCGGGCCGAAGCCGCGGTGCTCGAACAGGGCCGGTGAGATCAGCGGCGACGCGACCGTGCGCTGGCGGCGGACGAACAGGGCCGTGAAGAGGAGTCCGACGACGAGCGAGACGACGTACTGCGGTGCGAAGCCCTCGGAGGGGATCTCCTTGATGCCGTAGACGAGCGGGAGCACGGCGGCCATCGACAGCGGGACGCTCAGCAGGTCGAAGCGGCCCGGCTCCGGGTCCTTGAACTCCGGGAGAAGAACCGGGGCGAGGACCAGGAGCAGCACCATCGCGGGGATGTTCACCAGGAACACCGAGCCCCACCAGAAGTGCTCGACGAGGATGCCGCTCATCACCGAGCCGAGCGCGACGCCGCCGGTCATGACGCCGGACCAGATGCCGATGGCCTTCGCGCGCTGCTTGGCGTCGCGGAACATGTTGCGGATCAGGGCCATGGTGGACGGCATCAGGGTCGCCCCGCCGATGCCCAGGACCGCGCGGGCCGCGATGAGCATCTCGGCGCTGTTCGCGTACGCCGCGCAGACCGACGCGGCGCCGAACGCGACCGCGCCGATCATCAGGAGCCTGCGGCGCCCGATCCGGTCGCCGAGCGAGCCCATCGTCATCAGCAGGCCGGCGAGCACGAACGCGTAGATGTCGAAGATCCACAGCTGCTGGGTGCCGGTCGGCGCCAGGTCCGCGCCGATCGCGGGGATCGCGAAGTAGAGGACGGAGACGTCCATCGAGACCAGGAGCAGCGGCAGCATCAGGACGCCCATCGCGGTCCATTCGCGGCGCCCCGCAAGGGAGTTGGAGGGCGTGGTGGTGCTCGTCGAGTTCGTCATGTTGGGAACTGTACGAGCGTCTTAAACGCTTGTCTAGTACGGGCGTATAGAACGGCTGTATGGATCGGGGGTACGGTGACCGCATGGGACATCGCGAGGATCTGCTCGAAGGCGCCAAGCGCTGCCTTCTGGAGAAGGGGTTCGTGCGCACGACCGCGCGCGACATCGTCAAGGAGTCGGGGACGAACCTGGCGTCCATCGGCTACCACTACGGCTCGAAGGACGCGCTGCTCGCGCAGGCCTACGTGGCGCTGGCCGAGACGGCCTCGGACGACTGGGGCGACGTCGGTGAACTGCCGGGCGAGCCAGGGTCGTTGGAGCGGTTCCGTGCGGTGATGTCGGGGATCACCGACAGCCTCGGCAAGCCCGGCTCCCTCTGGCACCTGAGCATCGAGCTCATCACGATGGGGGACAAGCTCCCGGCCGTACGGGAGTACTTGTCGGCGGCTCAGCGCGAGGCCGGGCGCGGCTTCATCGGCATGATCATGGGGGGCGAGGAGCCCCCCGCCGACGACCCGAGCGTGGACACCCTCGGCAAGTTCTTCTCGGTGCTGGTGCTCGGCCTCATCGCCCAGCACACCTTCGACCCGGAGTTCTCGCCGAGTGCGGATCAACTTGCCCAGGGGCTCGGGCAGTTGGCGGCCGCGATGGCCGCCGCGGACTAGGGCCGGTCCGGCAGGTCGCCGGACGAACCCCGCGCGCGGCTCCGCGATCCCGGCGACGATCTGCGAGCGGATCTGGAGGACGTCGGGCACCGGTTGCTGACGGTGCGCTGCGGTCAACGGGAGCGTGCGTTGCGGGCGTTGACGTACGCGCAGCTCGCGACGTTCCCCGATCTCGCCGAAGTGGTGCAGGGGCGGACCGCGGAGCGGCTGGGCGAGGCGCTCGCCGACCGGTTCGCGCGGCTGGTCCTCGCCGGTCGGCTGGGCGCAGCGGACCCGGCCGTCGCCGCGGAGCAGTTTCTCGCCCTGCTCACCGGCCCGATGGAGGCGCGCTCCCGTCTCGGCACCAAGGCCGTGACCGCCGCCGAGACGGGGGAGATCGCACGGGCGGCCGTCGACATCTTCCTGCGGGCGTACGGGACGGTGGGCTAGAGCCGGGGTCCTGCGGGCGTACGGGACGGTGGGTGTAGGGTCCGCGGTTTCGTTGGCAGGGTTTCCTGGCGAAACTCTGGAATCCGCGTGCGGTTGGCAACGGCAGCGTCGGTTGTTTGCTGACAATCAGTGGTCACTCCTCGGTCGAGCTCCTGACAGCGAGTGAGGTTCTATGGTCTGGTTGATCGCCGGTTTCGCTGACCTGGGGTCGGCGGCCTGCTCGCCTGACCACCCTGCGACACGGCTGCGGGGCGTGGAAGGTCCTGGAGCCTGCCGAGTTGTGATTCGTCGGCGAAGTGGACATGCCGCGGCCCCGGGTTGTTATGAGGATCTGCCCATCTCGGCCTCGGTGACAGCTAAGTTGTCGATCTATGGATCGACGCCCCATCAAGCTCGTGGTCGATGTCCTGCTCATGCTGGTCGGGACCCTGTTGGGTATCGCGACGAACTACGCGACCGGCCAGTCGGACCATGTGCCGCTGGCGCTGCGGCTGTTGCGGGACTGGTCGGCGCCGCTGATCGGCGTCGCGCTGGTGCTGCTGGTCGGGGGCCAGATCGCGCTGCACCTCCTCGATCGGCCGGCGCCGGTGCGCCGGGTGTGGAACAACGCCCAGCCGCCGTACCCGGGGCTTGAAGCTTTCACGGCGGACGACGCGGCCGTCTTCTTCGGGCGGGACCGGGAGATCGCCGAGATGGTCGGGCGGCTGCATCCGGCGGTGCCGGGGCGGGCGCGGCGGTTTGTGACCGTGGTCGGGCCATCGGGGAGCGGAAAGTCGTCGTTGGTGCGGGCCGGGCTGCTGCCGGCGCTGGCCCGGCGGCGGGGGCGCTGGGCGGTCGCGGTACCGTTCTCGCCCGGTGTGGACCCGGTCGGCACCTTGCAACGGCGGCTGGCCCAACTGCCCGACGAACGGCCAGCGTTGCTGGTGATCGACCAGCTGGAGGAGTTGCTCACCCTGTCCGGTCGCGAGGAGCGGGACGCGTTCCTCACCGCCGTGTGCGACGCGCTGCGGCGTGACCCGCGGCTGTGGATCGTGGCCACCTTGCGCTCGGACTTCCTCACCGGGTTCTTGGAGTCCGGTTTCGCCGAGCTGGTGCGTAACCCGGCCGTCGTCGGCGCACTCGCCCGGGACGCGCTGTATGAGGTCATCGAAAAGCCCGCCGAGCAGGCCGGGCTGACCTTCGCACCTGGCGTCGTGGCCCGCATGGTCGATGAATGCGGCGGAGGCGACGCGCTGCCGTTGCTCGCCTACACCCTCCAAGAGCTGTACCTGCGCGCCGGAGGGTCCGGCGGGACGGTGACCGAGGAGGCTTACCGCGCCCTCGGCGGCGTCGCCGGGGCCCTGTCCGAGCGAGCCGACCAGATCACCAGCGAGCTGGCGGACGCACCCGTGATCCCCACCTTGCTGCGTTTCGTCACCATCGACCGCAACGAAGCCACCCGCCGCCGGGTCCGTCGTACCGACCTCACCCCGCGGGAACAGGAGGTCGCCGACGCCTTTGTCGCCGGACGCCTGCTTACCGGCGACGGGGGCGTCCTGGACGTGGCGCACGAGGCGCTGTTCCGCCAGTGGGCGCCGCTGCGCCAAGCGGTCGCCGCCCGCACCGATGACCTGCGCCGCCGCACTGAGCTGGAACGCTGGGCGCAGGACTGGGACCACGCGGAGCGCCAGGACGCCTACCTCCTCACCGGGGAGCGGCTGTCTGTCGCCCGGCGGTGGCTGGCGCAGTCCTCGCGGACGGTCGGTGCGACGCTACTGGTCGAGGAGTTTGTGGACCGGTCGCTACGGGCGGACCGGGCGACGATGGAACGTGCCGCGGACGCGGTGGCCGTCCGGGCCCTCGGAAGCCTCGACACGGAGCCGGAGACCGCCGTGCTCGCCGCCCTTGCGGCGGTCGAGGAGTGCGCGGCCACACCCGGCGCGGTCCAGGCGCTGCACACGGCCCTGGGCGCCTCACGGCTGCGAGCTGTGCTGCGCGGCTTCGAACGCGGCGCGTCCGGGGTGGCCTGGTCGCCGGACGGGCTGCGGCTGGCCGTGTCTAGCGACGACGGCACCGTACGGGTGTGGCGTCTGGACCGCGACGACCAACCGGTAGTGCTTGCGGGGGACGGCGCCTGGGTACAGGGGGTGGCCTGGTCCCCCGACGGACGCAGGCTTGCGGCCGGCTGCAGGGACACCACCGTGCGCGTCTGGTCCTCCGACGCCTGGGCCGAACTGGCCGTCCTGCGCCACACGGCGGCGACCGGCGACCGGGAGGAGGGGGTCGGTGGTGTCGCCTGGTCGCCTGACGGCAGCCGCCTCGCGTCGGTCGGCAGCGACTGCGCCGTGCGGATCTGGGACGCCGACACCTACGCTGAATCCGCAGTGCTGCGCGGGCACCAGCGCATGGTCTGGAGCGTGACGTGGTCACCTGACGGGAAACACGTGGCCAGTGGCGGAGAAGACGGCACGGTACGGGTCTGGGCCGCGGCCACCGCAGCCGTCGTCACTGTGCTCACCGACCACCAGAACAACGTCGAGTCGATCCGGTGGTCGCCGGATGGCCGCTGGCTCGCTTCGGCCTCCGGTGACCGAACCATACGGATCTGGGACACCGGCAGCTGGCAGGTGCAGCGCACGCTGGAGAGCCCGGAGGTCATCAACTCCTTGGCCTGGTCACCGGACGGCACGCGCCTCGCCGGTGGTGACGCGGACCGTACGGCCTGGGTCTGGAGCCTCAATGGGGCCGAGGGCGAGGTCCGGCTCACCGGGCACGCCGACACCATCTACGGCGTCGCTTGGTCTCCCGACGGGAAGCGGCTGGCGACTGCCTCCCGCGACCGGACCACGGCCGTGTGGAACGTCACCGAAACCACCAACGTCTTCAGCGACCGCGATGGCGCGGTCCTCCGAGTCGCCTGGTCGCCCGACGGGACGTCCATCGCCTCCGTCTACCAGGACGGCTCCCTGAGCATCCGGGACTTCGCCACCGGCCGTTCGACCGGCGGGTGGCACGGCGGTGAGGTGTCCGATGCGGCCTGGTCCCCCGACGGCACCCGTCTGGTCATCGCCCTGCGCGATGGCGCGGCCGTCGTGTGGCGGGAGGACGGCAGCGACGATGACATCAACCTGGTCGGACACACCGAGGAGCTGTCCCACGTCTCCTGGTCCCCTGACGGCACCCGCATCGCCACCGGATCCCGCGACGGCACAGCCCGCGTCTGGGACGCCGCCACCGGTGCGACCGTCCACATCCTGCGGGGCCACGAGGACTGGATCGGCGGCACAGCCTGGTCACCGCAGAGCCGCTATCTCGCCACGTCCAGCACGGACCGCACCGCCATCGTCTGGGACACCACCGACGGCACGGCTGTCACCACCCTGCACGGTCACCTGGACTACGTCTGGAAGGTCCACTGGTCACCCGATGGCCGCCGCCTCGTCACCGGCTCCCGCGACCGCACGATCCGTCTGTGGGACCCCTTCGCGGGCGCCGAACTCGCCGTCCTGGCCGGCCACGAGGAGCGAGTCCAGGACGTTGCCTGGTCGCCCGACGGCACCTGCATCGCGTCCGTGTCCCAGGACCGCACGGTCCGGCTCTGGGACCCGGACAGCGCCACCCAGACCGCAGTACTCGGCGTCCACGCCGACCGGGTGAGCGGCCTCGCCTGGCACCCCGACGGCTCGCGGCTGGCGACCGCCTCCCGCGACCGCACCGTACGCATCTGGACGTTGGCCGATCACGACGTCGACGGCCTGCTGCGCCGCGCCCGCCGGCGGGTCTTCCGGGAACTCAGCGTCGAGGAGCGCCGCGCTTTCCTGCTACCTGACAGGAACTGACGCCCACGTTCGGCGCCTGCCCAGTGGAAAGGAGTGGTGTAAAGGATCGCGGACGAATCGACGCCGTAGGAACCGTGCACGTCCGACGGGCGCCGCCCGAACTCCGTACTGCCATGACGGAGACGGTACGCCGCACGGGCAGCACACACCCGGTGAAGATCGAAAGAGACCCAGTGAGTACCGCTACTGAACGTAGCCGTTGTCAACGGGACCCCGGATTTGCCAATCCACTGTCAATGAGGCGCCTTCATTGTCAGCGAAGTCGCGGATCCTAGAGTGGGCTAGAGACGCGCCGCCTTCAGCCCCATGTGGAGCAACAACCGGTCCTCGCCCTCGTCCAGGTCGAGGCCGGTGAGCTGTTCGACGCGGGAGAGGCGGTAGTACAGCGTCTGGCGGTGGATGCCGAGGGCCGCGGCCGTGCGGCCCGCCTGGCCCGCGCAGTCGAGGAACACCTCGGCGGTGTGCGCCAGCTGGCGGTGGGCGGGGGCGAGCAGCGGGGTCACCACCGGGTCGTGGGCGGCCTCCGCGGGCAGTGCGGTGAGCAGGCGGTAGGGGCCGATCGCCGACCACTGGGCGTCGGGGCCGAGATGCGGGGCGGCCAGGGCCGTGCGCGCCGCGGCCGTCGCCTCGTGCCAGGCCGCGGCGAGCTCCGCGAGGTCCGTGCGGGGCGCGCCGATGCCCGCCGCCACCGGGCCCGCACCGGCCCGCGCCCGCAGTTTCCCCGCCGCCGTGAGCGCCGGCGTGAGCACCTCCGCCGAGCGCAGCCTGACCAGCAGCGCCAGACACTGGCCCGTCGCCCCCCACGGCACCGTGCACAGCGCGTCCGCCGCCGGGATCGTCCGTACGGACGGGGCGTCGTCCGGGTCGGCGGACGGCCAGGGGGCGACGCAGACCACCGTGTGCAGCCCCTCGGCGCGGCTGCCCAGCGCGGTGCGCAGCGCGGCCACCGCCATGTCCCGCTGCCAGCCGCGCTCCGCGGTCAGCACCGAGTGGAACTCGCGGGTGAGGTCGGCGCCCGCCTGCGCCTCGTCCGCCAGCAGCGCGCCGATCCGGCTCGCCACCTCCATCGCCGCGTCCAGCTGCTCCCGGGTGGGCCCCGGATCGTCGTCGAGCAGCCACACGTAGCCGAGGACGATGCCCCGGTGCCGTACGGGAAGGCAGACACGGCCGCGGTAGACCCCGGCCTCCGGCGTCGCCGGGATGCGTACCGGCTGCGTCGCGCGGGCGATGCCGAAGCCCTCGAACCAGGCCCGGACGGCCGGTGTGGAGCTGCGCGTGAGGATCGAGCGGGTGCGCACCGGGTCGAGCGCCGACGCGTCGAAGTCGGCGTCGGCCTCGCTGGCCTGCGCCCCGAAGGCGATCAGCCGGAAGTCGCGGTTCTCCAAGGTCGCGGGGGCGCCGAGCAGCGCCGAGATCTCGTCGACCAGTTCCTGGTAGTCGCCTTTCACCCCACCATTCTCACGCACCCCACGCGTTGCTTCATACAGATGTCTGAGGTGGCGGCCACAGATGCGTGACAGCTGTCGATGGCACAGGATCGGAGGGATCCTTAGATTTCACGGTGGTTCCCCGTGCCGTACCCGCTTTGCGGTGGTTCGGCCTGTCCGCAACTCATGCTCCGTGGAGGTGCCCCGTGCTGGCTCCCCTGATCCTCGCCGCGTCGCGCAGCGACAAGATGCGCGCTTTTGTGTCGGCGGCGCCGGGCACCAAGCAGGTCGTCGACCGCTTCATCGCCGGTGAGAGCGTCGACGACGTCGTGCCCGTCATCGAGGACGCCGCCGCCAAGGGCCTGGAGGTCACCCTCGACGTCGTGGGTGAGGACATCACCACCGTCGAGCAGTCGCACGCCGCCCGCGACGCCTACCTGGAGCTGATCGGCCGCCTCAAGGACCTCGGCCTGGGCGCCCGCGCCGAGATGTCCGTGAAGCTCTCCATGTTCGGCCAGGCGCTGGAAGGCGGCCACGAGCTGGCCCTCGCCAACGTCCGCCCGGTCGTCGAGGCCGCCGCCGAGATCGGCACCACGGTCACCCTGGACGCCGAGGACCACACCACCCTCGACTCGATGTTCGCCATCCACGAGGAGCTGCGGAAGGACTTCCCGCAGACCGGCTGCGTCATCCAGGCCTACCTCTTCCGCACCGAGGACGACGCCCGCCGCCTGGCCGGGAACGGCTCGCGCGTGCGCATCGTGAAGGGCGCCTACAAGGAGCCCGCCGAGGTCGCGTACCAGGACAAGGCCGAGATCGACAAGGCGTACGTGCGGATCATGCGCATCCTCATGGAGGGGGACGGGTACCCGATGATCGGGTCCCACGACCCGCGCCTGATCTCCATCGCGCAGGAGCTCGGCCGCCGCGCCGGCCGCAAGCTGGACGAGTACGAGTTCCAGATGCTCTACGGCATCCGCAGCGAGGAGCACCTGCGGCTCGCCGCCGAGGGCCACCGGATGCGTGTCTACACCGCGTACGGCACCGACTGGTACGGATACTTCATGCGCCGCCTCGCGGAGAAGCCGGCCAACCTGCTCTTCTTCGCCCGCTCCGTCCTCACCAAGGACTGAGCCCCACCACTTCCGTAAGACCCGACTCCCCGACCCCCCGAAGGAGATACGGACCCATGACGCTGGACGCCGTGACCCAGGTCCCCGCCCCGGTCAACGAGCCGGTGCACGGCTACGCCCCCGGTTCCCCGGAGCGCGCCCGCCTGGAGGCCAAGCTCAAGGAGCTGGCCGAGAACCCGATCGAGCTGCCCTGCACCATCGGCGGCGAGAAGCGGATGGGTGGCGGCGAGCGCTTCGACGTCGTGCAGCCGCACAATCACAAGGCCGTCATCGGCACGTACGCCAACGCCACGACCCAGGACGCCCAGGACGCGGTCGACGCCGCCCTGGCCGCCGCCCCGGCCTGGCGCGCGATGTCCTTCGACGACCGCGCCGCGATCATCCTGCGCGCCGCCGAGCTGCTCTCCACCACGTGGCGCGAGACGCTGGCCGCCTCCACGATGCTCGGCCAGTCGAAGACCGCCCAGCAGGCCGAGATCGACACCCCCTGCGAGCTCGTCGACTTCTGGCGCTTCAACGTCCACTACGCCCGCAACCTGCTCGCCGAGCAGCCGCCGGCCAACTCCACCGGCGTGTGGAACCGCATGGACCACCGCCCGCTCGAGGGCTTCGTCTACGCGATCACGCCGTTCAACTTCACGGCCATCGCGGGCAACCTGCCCACCGCCCCCGCCCTCATGGGCAACGTGGTGGTCTGGAAGCCGTCCCCGACGCAGACGCACGCCGCCGTCCTGCTGCTCCAGCTCCTGGAGGAGGCGGGTCTCCCGAAGGGCGTCATCAACCTGGTGACCGGCGACGGCCTCGCCGTCTCCGAGGTGGCCCTCAACCACCGCGACCTCGCGGGCATCCACTTCACCGGTTCGACCAAGACCTTCCAGCACCTGTGGAAGACGGTCGGCACGAACATCGAGAAGTACCGCACCTACCCGCGTCTCGTCGGCGAGACCGGCGGCAAGGACTTCGTCGTCGCCCACCCGAGCGCCGACCGCGCCGTCCTCAAGACGGCCCTGACCCGCGGCTCCTTCGAGTTCCAGGGCCAGAAGTGCTCCGCCTCCTCGCGCGCCTACATCCCGGCGTCCATCTGGAACGACGGGTTCAAGGAGGAGTTCGCGGCCGAGGTCGACGGCATCACCATGGGTGACGTCACCGACCTGTCGAACTTCATCGGCGCCGTCATCGACGACCGCTCCTTCGCCAAGAACAAGGCCGCGATCGACCGCGCCAAGGACGACGCGTCCTGCACGATCGTCGCGGGCGGCACGTACGACGACTCGACCGGCTACTTCGTGCGGCCGACCGTCATCGAGTGCACGGACCCGGAGAACGAGGTCTTCAAGACGGAGTACTTCGGTCCGATCCTCGCCGTGTACGTCTACGAGGACGACCAGTACGACGCCATGCTGGAGCAGATGGAGTCGGCGTCGGACTACGCGCTGACCGGCTCGGTCATCGCCAACGACCGTGCCGCCGCCGCGGCCACGATGGAGAAGCTCCGCTACGCCGCGGGCAACTTCTACATCAACGACAAGTCGACCGGCGCCGTCGTCGGCCAGCAGCCCTTCGGCGGCGGCCGCGCGTCCGGCACCAACGACAAGGCCGGTGCCCCGCAGAACCTGATGCGCTGGACGCTGACCCGCGCCATCAAGGAGACGCTGGTCCCGCCGACGGACTACACGTACCCGCACATGGGCTGACGTCCGTCCTCCCACCCCCGCCCCCGGTCCTGGGCCCCACCCCGGCCGGGGGCGGTGTCGTACCCGGACGGCGCGAGGCGGTCAGTGGGGCGCCGGCCCGTCCGTCGCCGCGTCGATCACCTCGTCGAGGACCGCGCGGGCCCGCAGCAGGTCGGCGATCGTGGTGTCGATCCGGGCCCGCTCCTGCGCCAGCTCGGTCAGCAGCCACGGTGTGGCGCTCGCCGAGGGACCGCCGTCCTCGTCGCGGGTGCAGGGCAGGAGCTGGGCGATCTTCGCGCTGCACAGGCCCGCCGCGAAGAGCTCCTGGATGCGGACCACCCGGGCGACGGCGCTGTCCGGATAGGACCGGTGGCCGCCCGGGGTACGGTCCGCGGTGAGCAGGCCCTGCTGCTCGTAGTAGCGCAAGGAACGCTCGCTCACCGCGGTGCGCTGCGCCAACTCACCGATGCGCACGGGCCGTTCACCTCCGGGCTTGAAATTGACACTGGTGTCAGGATCTACCGTCCCGGCATGACGAACAGCTCACTCCTCACTCCCTATTCCCTCGCCCGGGCCGGCCTGTCGCTGCCCAACCGCATGGTCATGGCGCCGATGACCCGGTACCGCGCCGCCGAGGACGGCACCCCGCTGCCGGTCGTCGCCGACCACTACGCCCAGCGGGCGAGCGCCGGCCTCATCGTCACCGAGGGCATCTGGCCCAGCAGCCGCGGGCAGAGCGGCTGGCGCATCCCCGGACTGCAGACGCCGGAGCACATCACCGGGTGGCGGCACGTCACCGACGCCGTGCACCGGGCGGGCGGACGGATCGTCGCGCAGCTCATGCACGGCGGACGGCAGGGGCACCCGCTGTCCCGGCTCGACGGCGACGTGCCCGCCGGCCCGTCCGCCGTCCCGCAGCCGGGCCCCGTGCACGTACGGGACGGGGGCAAGGCCGACGCGGTCGTGCCGCGCGTGATGAGCGCCGACGACATCCGGACCGCGATCGAGGACCATGTCGCCGCCGCCCGCAACGCGCTCGCCGCGGGCTTCGACGGCGTCGAACTGCACGGCGCCAACAGCTACTTGATCCACCAGTTCCTCGCCGACAACACCAACCTGCGCACCGACCGGTACGGGCGCGGTTCGGTCGCCGACCGCATCCGGTTCGCCGTGGAGATCGTCGGTGCCGTCGCCGACGCGATCGGCGCCGGGCGGCTCGGACTGCGCCTGTCGCCCGGCAACCCGCAGTTCGGCATGGCCGAGGCCGACCCGGCACCCGTCTACCGCGCCCTGCTCGACGAGATCGACGGGCTCGGGCTCGCCTACCTCCACCTCACCGACGACGACCACTACCCGGCCCTCGACGACCTGCGGCCCCGCTGGAGCGGCACGCTCATCGCCAACGTCGGCGAGAACCACGAACCCACCACCCAGGCGCAGGGCGAGGCCGTCCTCGACGCGGGGCGCGCCGACCTCGTCTCGTACGGCCGCGCCTTCCTCGCCAACCCGGATCTGCCCCGCCGGTTCGCGACGCCGGGCGCCCCGCCGCTCAACCAGGTCGACGAGACGCACCTCTACACGCACGGCGCCGAGGGCTACACCGACTACCCGTCCCTGGACGACCTGATGACCCGCGCCGGGTGACGGCCGGGCCGGCCGCGCGTCACCCGTACCGTGTCCGGGTGACCACGATCCGCACGGCCCACACCGCCGATCTCACCGGCCCCGAACTCGCCTCCGCCCGCGCCCTGTTGGACGACGCCTTCGACGGCGACTTCTCCGACGCCGACTGGGCGCACGGCCTCGGCGGCGTGCACGCCCTCGTCCACGACGGCTCGGGCGCGCTCCTCGCCCACGGCTCCGTCGTCCAGCGCCGCGCCGTGCACGACGGGCGCACGCTGCGCGTCGGGTACGTGGAAGCCGTCGCCGTCCGCGCCGACCGGCGGCGGCGCGGCCTCGGGGGACAGGTGATGGACGCCCTGGAGCGGGTGATCGTGGGTGCCTACGACATCGGCGCGCTCTCGGCGTCGAGCGACGGGGCGCTGCTGTATCCCGCGCGCGGCTGGGCCGCCTGGACCGGCCCGTTCGCGGCGTACGGGCCGAGCGGGGTCGTCCGGCTGCCCGCCGACGAGGCTCCGCCGTACCTGTTCCCGGCGCCGGCCGCCCGGGCCCTCGACCCGGCCCGTGAGCTGCTCTTCGACTGGCGCGACGGCGATCTCCTCTAGAGGCCGTCCGCACGCACGATCTCGGACCGGACCGTCCCGTGCGTTCCATCGGCTACGTCACCACGCCCGAGCTGGCTGGAACCGCACCGGTGCGTGGCCTGATCCGCGAGCTCAGAGGGCTGAAGGCATGAGGTCCGTCTCAGATAGTAGGAAGTCCGAGTAATTGTGGAGACAGAAGCGAAGACCTGTCCTAGCTTTGTAGAAGCCGAACGTCTCGCTTACCTGGCGAATGGCGGCCGCGAGCCGGAGCACCACGCAGGCAACCCCTGCCGCTCCTGGCTCCCCGCCCCTTCCGGCGCCTCGAAATCCCCGCCTTCCCAAGGATTCTCAAGGAGTCGATCCGTCATGGCCACTGCGACGCCCGTCCGCCGCCGAGTCCGTCACGTCTCCCCGTCGAGCGAAGCCGACCGACACACCGCCAAGAACGCCGCCGCCGCCCTCCAGCGCGCGCTGGACCGCAGGGACAACGGCGGCGAGACCGGTCACTGACCGGTCAGGAACCCCGCCGTACCTCGAAGTGGTCGATGCGCCGGCCGCTCTCGGCCAGCGCGGAGACCTTCATACGCCCCTTCTCCACCTCCACCGCGAGGAACGAGAAGCCGGTGTACCGCACCCGGGACCACTCCACGGTGTCCGGGTCGGGCAGGCGTGACCTCGTCCAGTGGAAGGTGACGATCGACTCGCGATCGTGCACGTCGCCTTCAAAGCTGTCCGGCACGCCGGGCCCGAAGCCGTAGAGGTCCTTGCCGGCGCCGCCCGCGGTGACGTACACGATGCCGTCGCGCGTCGGATCGGTCGACGCGCCGACCGGCACCGGCTTGCCGACCTCTCCCTTGCCACCGCCCCTGATGGCGTCCGTGCGCTCGTAGACGTGGTTGTGCCCGTTGATCACCAGGTCCACCTGGTGCTTGGTGAAGAGCGGCACCCACGCGTCACGCACCCCGCCGTCCGAGGCGTGCGTGGACGTCGAGTACGCGCAGTGGTGGAAGAACACGACGACGAACTCGATGTCGTCGCGCGCCCGCAGCTCCCCGAGCCGCCGGTCGAGCCAGGCGGTCTGCTTCCCGTCCGTGCAGCCCCTGTTGGCGGGGATCTCGTACGAGACGTCGTTCGCGTCCAGCGCGACCACGCCCAGGTTCCCGTACGTGAAGGAGTAGACACCCGGCGCGTCGCGCGGGTCCGGGCCGTTGTCCGGCAGCGACCAGCGCGCGCTCTGCCCGCCGTAGCCGTGGGGCGAGTACCAGGCCTCCATGTCGTGGTTGCCGGTCGTCACCATCCACGGCACCGACTTCGCGACCGTCTCCGTCTGCGCGAGGAACTGGTCCCACACCCGCGCGTCGTAGGTGTCCGACTCCTTGCCGTGGCCGGTGGAGTCGGCGTAGCAGATGTCGCCCGCGTGCAGATGGAACGACGGGTTCTGGCCCAGGATCACCTGGTCGTTGGCGAGCGCGTCGTAGCTCACGCCCTGGTCCCCGAAGGCGGTGAAGACGAACGTCTCCGCGGCGGCCGGCGCCGTACGGAACGTGCCGAGGGTGCCCATGCGGTCGGCGGCCGCCGGGTCGAAGCCGTCGTGGCCGACGCCGTAGTAGTACGTCGTGCCCGGCTTCAGGCCGTCGAGCGCGACATGGAGGTAGTGCTGCTCGACCGCCGGCAGCTTTCCGGACAGCGCCGGTGTGTGCAGCGCCCGCACCTCCGCCGCGATCTTCCCGCTCAGCTCCCACGGCTTCGACCCCACCCGCACATAAGGGTTGTCGACCGCGAAGGGCACCTGCCAGGAGATCCGCATCTGCGTCCTCGGGTCGGCGCCGAACGCGAGATGCCGTCCGAAGGGGGCGACCAGCGAGCCGTCCACCTTCGCCGCGGAGCCGCGCACCGGCGCCGCCGCGTACACCGGCCCCGCCGTCGCGGCCCCGCCGCCGAGCAGAGCCGCCCCGCCCACGGTGGCCGCCGCCCCGGTCAGGGCCCGCCGCCTGCTGAACTTCGTGCGGAGGTACTCGTGCTGTTCGGGCATGCTCATCCGCCGGGCGAGCCGCTCGGGGATGCCGACATCGGGGGTGTCCATGACGGGAGAACTTCCCAGTGACCGTCAACACCCGCCATACGTAAGGGTGAACAACTTCTGGCGAGGAGAGAACGGCCCCGCGGCCCACCCCTCGTCCGAGTCCGGATGCTGGACACCGCGTGTCATCCCATGGGACAAGGAGTACGGTGCTGTGCATGTCTCGCAGCATCAATCTCGCAGTGATCCCCGGTGACGGCATCGGCCAGGAGGTCGTGGCCCAGGGTCTGAAGGTCCTCTCCGCCGTGCTTCCGCAGGATGTGAAGCTGGAGACCGAGGACTTCGACTTCGGCGCCAAGCGGTACCACGCGACCGGTGAGACGCTCACCGACGCCGACCTCGACGCCCTCAAGAAGCACGACGCCATCCTGCTCGGCGCCATCGGCGACCCGTCGGTCCCGTCCGGAGTCCTGGAGCGCGGCTTCCTCCTCAAGCTCCGCTTCGCCTTCGACCACCACGTGAACCTGCGTCCGTCGAAGCTCCTCCCGGGTGTCTCGACGCCGCTCGCCGGCCAGCCGGAGATCGACTTCGTCGTCGTCCGCGAGGGCACCGAGGGCCCGTACACGGGCAACGGCGGCACGATCCGCAAGGGCACCGAGCACGAGGTCGCCACCGAGGTCTCCGTCAACACCGCCTTCGGTGTCGAGCGCGTGGTCCGGGACGCCTTCGCCCGCGCCCAGGCCCGCCCCCGCAAGAAGCTCACGCTGGTCCACAAGAACAACGTGCTGACCTTCGCGGGCCACCTGTGGACGAACGTCTTCAACAAGGTGGCGGAGGAGTTCCCCGAGGTCACCACCGACTACATCCACGTCGACGCGGCGACGATCTACCTCGTCACCGACCCGGCCCGCTTCGACGTGATCGTCACCGACAACCTCTTCGGCGACATCATCACCGACCTCGCCGCGGCCGTCTCCGGCGGCATCGGCGTCGCGGCCTCCGGGAACATCAACCCGAGCCGCGAGTTCCCGTCCATGTTCGAGCCCGTCCACGGCTCGGCCCCGGACATCGCGGGCCAGGGCAAGGCCGACCCGACCGCCACGGTCCTCTCGGTCGCCCTCCTCCTGCGTCACCTCGGCTACGAGCCGGAGGCCGCGCGCATCGAGACCGCCGTCTCCGCCGACCTCGGCGAGCGCGGCGACTCGGTCCGCTCCACCGAGGAGATCGGCGACGCGCTCGCCGCCCGAGTAGCCGGCTGACCCGGCGCTCATCCACGTAAGAGAAGCCGCCGGGTCATATGACGCCCCGGCGGCTTCTCGTATGCGGCCCCGGGGTGCCACCATCAACCCTGGGCCGCACTACACACCACCGCACTCACCGGGCCCGTCCGGAGCACGCCTCCCCACGCGCGATAATCGAACGTGAGGCCGCGACGTACGTGAAAGCTCGGACGTCCTAGTACAAGGAGTGCAGACGTGAGCGCGGTCCGTCACAACCAACGGTGAAGGACACGCAACCATGACGACGCCCACGATCGAGCTCAAGCCCTCATCCACCCCGCTGTCCGCCGCGGAGCGCGAGGGGATCCTGGCCCATCCGGGATTCGGCCGCCACTTCACCGACCACATGGTGACGATCAAGTGGACCGAGGGCCGCGGCTGGCACGACGGGCAGCTCGTGCCCTATGGCCCGCTCTCCCTCGACCCGGCGACGAACGTCCTGCACTACGCGCAGGAGATCTTCGAGGGGCTCAAGGCCTACCGCCGTCCCGACGGCACGGTCGCCACGTTCCGCCCCGACATGAACGCCAAGCGCTTCCAGCACTCGGCCTGGCGCCTGGGCATGCCGGAGCTGCCGGTCGAGACGTTCATCGAGGCCTGTGACGTGCTCGTCCAGCAGGACAAGGACTGGGTCCCGGCGCACGGCGGCGAGGAGTCCCTCTACCTGCGCCCGTTCATGATCGCGACCGAGGTCGGCCTGGGTGTGAAGCCGGCCTCCGAGTACCTCTTCATCGTCATCGCCTCGCCGGCCGGCGCGTACTTCCCGGGCGGTGTGAAGCCCGTCTCCATCTGGCTCTCCGAGGACCGCGTGCGCGCCGTCCCCGGCGGTGTCGGCGACGCCAAGACCGGCGGCAACTACGCCGCCTCGCTGCTCGCGCAGGCCGAGGCCGCCGCCAAGGGCTGCGACCAGGTCGCCTACCTCGACGCCGTCGAGCACAAGTGGGTCGAGGAACTGGGCGGCATGAACCTGTACTTCGTGTACGGGAACAAGATCGTGACGCCGACGCTGACCGGCTCGCTGCTCGCCGGTGTCACCCGCGACTCGCTCCTCCAGGTCGCCCGCGACCTCGGCTACGAGTCCGAGGAGGCCCGCGTCTCCATCGACCAGTGGCAGGCCGACTCCGAGTCCGGCGCGCTCACCGAGGTCTTCGCCTGCGGCACCGCCGCCGTGATCACGCCGGTCGGCACCGTCAAGCGCGCGAGCGGTGAGTGGCAGCAGTCCGGCGGCGAGGCGGGCGAGGTCACGATGAAGCTGCGCAACGCGCTCCTCGACATCCAGCGCGGCACGTCCGAGGACACGCACGGCTGGATGCACCAGCTCGGCTAGTCCTCGGCCGCGAAGGCCGAAAGGGCCGCGCACACGACGTCCCCCGTCCCGCAGCCGCGGGACGGGGGACGTCGTGTGTCAGGCCTGGGCGTCGGGGGCGTCGGGGGCCGTGATGATGCCGAGCAGGTCCTCGCGCGCGTTCGGGCCGAACATCATCGTGAGGTTGGCCGCGGACTCGGCCGCCTTCTCCTCGCCGCGCGGGAACATCTCCTTCTCGTAGGCCGCGAGCGCCGCCTCCGGGTCGTCCGGGTGCTCGACGATCGCGCGGGCCAGCTCGGCGCCGTCGAACATCGCGAGGTTGGCGCCCTCGCCGGCGAACGGCGACATCAGGTGCGCCGCGTCGCCGAGGAGGGTGACGCCCGGCGTCCGCTCCCAGGTGACGCCGACCGGCAGGGCGTGGATCGGACGCGGCGTCAGGGGCAGTTCGGCGTCCGCGATCAGGGCGCGCAGCCGGTCGTCCCAGCCGTCGAAGACGGCGAGCACCGCGGCGCGGGCGGCCTCCGGGTCGGTGAAGTCGATCGTGCCGAGCCAGTCCTCGGGCGCCTTCACCGCGGCGTACGTGTGGACGCGGTCGTCGCTCTCGCGGTGCGTGAGCAGGGCGCGCTCGTCACCGAGCGCGAAGGCGCTGCCGCCGCCGGTGAACGCGGCGATCTCCGCGTGCCGCTCGCTGCCCGGCAGCACGTCGGCCTCCACGAAGGAGATGCCGGTGTACGCGGGACGGGCGTCGGTCAGCAGCGGGCGGATCCGGGACCAGGCGCCGTCGGCGCCGACGAGCAGGTCCGTGGTGAAGCGCTCGCCGTCGGCGAGGGTGACCAGGTGGCGGCCCGGGACGTCGGTGGGCTCGGCGGCGGTGACCTTCGCGCCCCAGCGGATCGTGCCGTCGGGGAGCGAGTCCAGCAGGAGGCGGCGCAGGTCGGCCCGGTTGATCTCGGGGCGGCCGCCGTTCCCGTCGTCCGGCTCGTGGTGGCGCAGGGTGCCGTCCGGGTCGATGACCTTGGTCTCCTCGCCGCCGGTGAGGACCAGGGCGCGGAACGCGTCGTGGAGACCGGCGGCGCGCAGCGCGACCTGCGCGGTGTCCTCGTGCAGGTCGAGCATCCCGCCCTGGGCGCGGGCGTCAGCAGAGGCGTCCAGGTCGAGGAGGGTGCAGGGGATGCCGTGCACGTGCAGGACACGGGCGAGCACGAGGCCGCCGAGGCCCGCGCCGACGACGGCTATGGGGTGGTGGGGCGTGGTGGTGGTCATGGTGGCCTCCCTGGGTGCCGCGGCACGGGCACGGTCGTCATGGTGTCCCCGAGGTGTCCGGTTCTTCCCTTTCACGATAACGAACATGTTCGTAACGAACAAGTTCGTCGCAGGGCCGCCGGAAGCCCGGTGCCGGTGCCGGGTGGGTCAGGGGCTCGTGACGGGCGGCTCGGGCGCCGCCGTGATGCCGGCGATCAGGGCGGCGAATCCCCAGTTCAGCCGTCCGGGGGCGCCCGCCGTGAGCACGTCGGCGAGCCGGACGAGCTCCGGGTGCCGGGCGGGAGAGGCCGAGGTGATCGCGGCGAGGGCGGCGTCCATCGTGCCCGCGTCGTCGCCCGCGTGTTCGGTCGCCGTCGCGGTCGCGTACTGCAGGAGCAGGTCCACCCCCCAGGCGGCCCGGGTGTCCGGCACCCCGCCCTCGCGGAGCAGCACGAGCACGGCCTCCACCAGGTCCAGGTAGTGGTCCCCGGCGGGGTGCACGGTCAGTGCGGACCTGGCCAGCGACGGATAGCGGAACAGCATGTCCAGGTACGAGGTCAGCAGGCGGGTCAGCCGCTCCTGCCAGTCGCCGGACGTCTCCCGCGCGGGCCCGAGATCCACCTCGGCGAGCAGCTCGTCGAGGACCGCCGCGTGCAGCTCGTCGGTGTTGCGGACGTAGACGTACAGCGAGGCGGGGCCGGTGTCGAGCTCGTGGGCGAGGCGGCGCATCGTCACCTTGCCGAGGCCCTCGGTGCGCAGGACGTGGACGGCGGCGGCCACGATGCCGTCCCGGCTCAGGGCGGGCTTCGCGGGCCGCTCGCGGCGGCTGCGCGGGGTGCGGTTCGGGTCGGTGCTGGTCACGGGCCTACGGTAGCCGCAGCGCCCGCCCGACCCGGTTGTTAGAACAGTGCTCAAACGAATAATGCAAGCATTTCCCCGATGCCCGGTCCTGTGTTTAGAGTGGCATTCAAACCACGAGGAGGTGCGACGGCGTGCGACTGACCCCCACCGAGCGCGACCGGCTGCTGCTGTTCGGCGCGGCCGAGCTGGCCCGCGCCCGCAAGGCGCGCGGCCTGCGGCTGAACGTGCCGGAGGCGACGGCCCTGATCGCCGACACCGTCTGCGAGGCGGCCCGGGACGGGAAGCGGCTCGCCGAGGCGATCGAGGCGGCCCGGTCCGCGCTCGGCCCGGACGACGTACTGCCCGGTGTCGCCGACGTCGTCACCGAGGTCCACGTCGAGGCCGTCTTCGACGACGGCTCGCGGCTCGCCGTCGTGAGCGACCCGATCGGCGCGGGCGCCGGGAGCGAGGCCCCGGGCGCTCTGCTGCCGGGCCCCGAGCACACCGACCGGGAGCCGGAGGTGACGCTCACCGTCACCAACACCGCGACCGTCCCCGTCTCCGTGACCTCCCACTTCCACTTCTTCGAGGCCAACCCCCGCCTGGACTTCCCGCGCGCCGCCGCGTACGGCATGCGGCTCGCGGTGCCCGCCGGCTCCTCGGTGCGGTTCGGGCCCGGCGAGAGCGCCGAGATCGGCCTCGTGCCCATCGGCGGCGCCCGGATCGCCGTCGGCTTCGCCGGTCTCGTCGACGGACCGCTCGACGCGCCCGGCGCCCGCGAGGAGGCCCTGCGCCGCGCGGCCGCCTGCGGCTACCTGGGCGTCGCCGGACCCCCCGAGGACCCCGCGACCGATGAGGAGGCCGCCCGATGAGCCGCCCCGGAGGCCACCCGGCCGAAGCCCGCCGCCTCACCCCGTACGAGTACGCCGCCACGCACGGCCCGCGCGCCGGTGACCGCGTCCGGCTCGGCGACTCCGGGCTCACCGTCAAGGTCGAGTCCGACTCCCAGGCGTACGGCGACGAGTTCCTCGCCGGGTTCGGCAAGACCGCGCGCGACGGGCTGCACCTGAAGGCCGCCGCCGTCCGCGACACCTGCGACGTCGTGATCAGCAACGTGGTCGTCATCGACGCCGCGCTCGGCATCCGCAAGGTCTCCATCGGCATCCGCGAGGGCCGTATCCACGCGATCGGCCGCGCCGGGAACCCGGACACGCTCGACGGGGTCGACGTCGTCGTCGGGACCGGCACGTCGATCGTGTCCGGTGAGGGGCTGATCGCCACCGCCGGAGCCGTCGACACCCACGTCCACCTGCTGTCGCCGCGCATCATGGAGGCCTCGCTCGCCTCCGGCGTCACCACGATCATCGGCCAGGAGTTCGGCCCGGTGTGGGGCGTCGGCGTGAACTCGCCGTGGGCCCTCAAGCACGCCTTCTCCGCGTTCGACGCCTGGCCCGTCAACATCGGCTTCCTGGGCCGGGGTTCGTCCTCCGACGGCGCCCCGCTCGTCGAGGCGCTCGCCGAGGGCGGCGCCTGCGGATTCAAGGTGCACGAGGACATGGGCGCGCACACCCGCGCCCTGGACACCGCGCTGCGCGTCGCCGAGGAGCACGACGTCCAGGTCGCCCTGCACAGCGACGGACTGAACGAGTGCCTCTCGGTCGAGGACACCCTGAAGGTGCTGGAGGGCCGGACCATCCACGCCTTCCACATCGAGGGCTGCGGCGGCGGTCACGTACCGAACGTGCTGAAGATGGCGGGCGTCCCGAACGTCATCGGGTCCTCCACCAACCCCACCCTGCCCTTCGGCCGGGACGCGGTCGCCGAGCACTACGGCATGATCGTCTCCGTCCACGACCTCAAGCCCGACCTGCCCGGCGACGCCGCCATGGCCCGCGACCGGATCCGCGCCGGGACGATGGGCGCCGAGGACGTCCTGCACGACCTGGGCGCCATCGGCATCACCTCGTCCGACGCGCAGGGCATGGGCCGGGCGGGCGAGACCGTCCGCCGTACGTTCGCGATGGCCGGGAAGATGAAGGCCGAGCTCGGCGACCCGGGTGTCGGCCACGACAACGACCGCGTCCTGCAGTACATGGCCAAGCTGACCATCAACCCCGCCATCGCGCACGGCCTCTCGCACGAGATCGGCTCGCTGGAGCCCGGCAAGATGGCCGACATCGTGCTGTGGCGCCCCGAGTTCTTCGGCGCGAAGCCGCAGCTCGTGCTCAAGTCCGGGTTCCCCGCCTACGGCGTCGTCGGTGACCCGAACGCGGCCACCGACACCTGTGAACCCCTCGTCCTCGGGCCCCAGTTCGGGGCGTACGGCGCCACGGCCGCCGAGCTGTCGGTCGCGTTCGTCGCGCAGGCCGCCGTCGACCAGGGCCACGACGGGATGCCGACCCGCCGGCGCCGCGTCGCCGTGCGCGGCACCCGCGGCATCGGACCGGCCGACCTGCGCCTCAACTCCCGTACCGGCGCCGTCGACGTGGACCAGCGCACCGGCCTGGTCACCCTCGACGGCGAACCGCTCAGCTCCGAGCCGGCCGAGTCCGTCTCCCTCAACCGTCTCTACTTCCTCTGAGGTCCTCGCGATGACGTACTTCATGCCGCCCGAGTGGGCCCCGCACCAGCGCACCTGGATGGCGTGGCCGGGCCCCAACCCGACCTTCGCCGACGACACCGAGCTGGCCGAGGCGCGCTCCGCCTGGGCCGCCGTCGCCCACGCCGTACGCCGCCACGAGCCCCTGACCATGGTCGTGGGAACGGGCCAGCTCGACTCGGCCCGCGCACTCCTCACCCCCGACATCGAGGTGGTGGAACGGGATCTCGACGACGCGTGGATGCGCGACATCGGCCCGACCTTCGTCAAGGACCCGGCGAGCGGCGAACTCGCCTCCGTGGACTGGACGTTCAACGGCTGGGGCGCCCAGGACTGGGCCCGCTGGGAGCACGACTCCAAGATCGCCCGGCACGTCGCCGACCTCGCGGGCACCCCCGTGCACTCCTCGCCCCTGGTCAACGAGGGCGGCGCCATCCACGTCGACGGCGAGGGCACCGTCCTGCTGACCGAGACCGTGCAGCTCGACCCCGACCGCAACCCGGGCCGGACCAAGGAACAGGTCGAGGCCGAGATCCACGCCCGTATCGGCACGTCCAAGGCGATCTGGCTGCCGCGCGGACTCACCGGCGACTACGGCGAGTTCGGCACCCGCGGGCACGTCGACATCGTCGCCGCGTTCGCCGCGCCCGGTGTCGTCATGGTGCACTCCCAGCGCGACCCGGCCCACCCCGACTTCGAGGTCAGCCGGGAGATCACCGGGCTGCTCGGCGCCGCGACCGACGCCCAGGGCCGCCCCCTGGAGGTCGTCGAGATCCCCGCCCCGACCCTGCTCGCCGACGACGAGGGCTGGGTCGACTACTCCTACATCAACCACTACCTGTGCAACGACGGCGTCGTGCTGTGCGGCTTCGACGACCCGCGCGACCAGGAGGCCGCCGCCCTGTTCCGCCGCCTCTTCCCGGGCCGGGAGGTCACGCTCGTCGACGCGCGGACGATCTTCGCGGGCGGCGGCGGCATCCACTGCATCACGCAGCAGCAGCCCGTCGCCGGGGTCTGAGGTGAACCGCCGCCGCACCCCGGCCCCGCCCCTGGACACCGTGCTGGCCGCGGCCATGGCGATGATCGCCGAGAGCGGTCTGGAGCGGCTCACCATGGCCGCGCTGGGCCGCGAGGTCGGCATGAGCAGCGGCCACCTCGCGTACCACTTCGGGTCCAAGGACGAACTGCTGCTGCGGACACTGGAGTGGAGCGAGGGTCAACTGGGCCGCGAACGGAGCCAGTTGCTCTCCCGGGAGGGCAGTGTGCGGGAACGCCTGGACGCGTACGTCGACCTGTACGTGCCCGAGGGGCACCGCGATCCGCACTGGACGCTGTGGATGGAGGTGTGGAACCGCTCGCGCAACGCCGACGACGACGCCCGCGCCCGGCAGGCCGCCATCGAGCGGGCCTGGCACCGCGACCTCGTGGCGCTGCTGGCCGAGGGGATCTCGCAGGGCGCGTTCCGGGCCGTCGACCCGGACCGGTTCGCGGCGCGGCTGCGCGCGCTGCTCGACGGGTTCTCCATCCACGTGGCGATCGGTCTCAGAGGGGCCGGCCGGGACCAAGTCCTCACCCACGTGCGGGAGTTCCTGGACGACGGGCTCGCCGTTCCCGACGCATAGCGGCGCGTCCAGGTTGTACGTCTTACGAAGGATTGCCCCCGTTGTGAGGGTTGCGCTTGTATCGGTGCGGGCTCCCGGTGTCGGACCGGGACGCCCGTGCCGGTCAGCGGCACTCATGACACCGACACCACGGGGGAACCACCACATGCACCGCACCGCACGCGTCGGCCTGCCCGCCGTCCTCGCCGCCGCGGCCGTCGCGCTCGCGACGACGTCCGCGTCCGCCGCGCCACCGGCGCCCCGCACCGAGCGGATCTCCGTCACGGCCACGGACGCCGAGGCGGACAGCGGCTCCGGCGGAGCGCAACTGAGCGCCGACGGCCGCTACGCCGCGTTCACTTCGTACGCCGGCAATCTCGTGCCCGGCGACCCTCACGACACGAACGACGTCTTCGTGCGCGACCTCGCGAAGGGCACCCTGGAGCGGGTCAGCGTCGCCTCCGACGGCACTCCCGGGGACCGCCAGTCCGAGGCCGCCGGGATCAGCGCCGACGGCCGCTACGTCGTCTTCCGCTCCAACTCCACCAACCTCGCGCCCCGCGATCCCGCGGCCGCCGACTGGGCCTACGACGTCTACGTCCACGACCGCAGGACCGGCACCACCGAGCGCGTCAGCACCACACCCGACGGCGCTCCCGCGTACGCGAACTGGACGGCCGGCATCTCCGACGACGGCCGCTACGTCGCGTTCAACGCCCGCCCCTCCCAGCTGGAGCCCGGCGAGACGGACATCAACCCGGCCGTCTACGTCCACGACCGCACCACCGGCGCCACCGAGCGCGTCAGCAACCGCGCCCACCCGGCGCTCGCCGGGTACGGTCTCGCGATCAGCGGCAACGGCCGCTACGTCGCCTACACCCAGAACGGGGTGCGCAGCGGCGACGGCCTCGTCCACGTCCACGACCGGCGGACCGGCACCGAGCAGCAGGTCAACGTCACCCCGGAGGGCGCGCCGTCCGCCCTCGGCGGCTGGTCCCCGTCGCTCTCCGACGACGGCCGGACCGTCGCCTTCGTGTCGTCCGCGCAGGACCTGGTGGCGGGCACCCCGGACGTCTCGCCCCGCCAGTACGTCCGCGATCTGCGCACCGGCACCACGCGGCGCGTCGACCCGGTGGACGGCGGTGAACCCGGTTCGTACGCCGGACAGTTGAGCGGCGACGGCCGCTATCTGGCCTACGGGGTGCGGTTGCGGGTGCCCGGCACCGAGTACGACGTCGCGGAGAACGTGTACGTACGCAACCTGCGTACGGGCGCCTCGACCCTGGCGAGCGTGTCCGCCGGCGGCGGGCCCGTGACGGACGCGGACGTGTACGCGGGATCCCTCGACGCGCACGGCCGCCGCATCGGCCTCGGCACGGGCTCGGCCCAGCTGGTGCCGGGGGACACCAACGGGCTGTCGGACGCCTTCGTGCGCGGGCTCCGGCCGGGCTCTAACCGACGGTGAAACGCACGGGCGTACCCGGTACGGCCTGCGCCGCCGCGGCCAGGGCCGCCTCCGGGACGACGGCGATCACCGGGTAGCCGCCGGTCGTCGGGTGGTCGTGCAGGAAGACCACCGGGCGGCCGTCCGGCGGCACCTGCACCGCGCCGAGCACCATGCCCTCGCTGGGCAGTTCACCCGCCGACTTCCGCTCCAGGGCCGGGCCCTCGGTGCGCAGGCCGATGCGGTTGCTGTGCACCGAGACCGTGAACGTCGCGGTCAGGAAGGTCCGCAGCGCCGCGTCGGTGAACCAGTCGGCACGGGGGCCGCAGCGGGCCGGGAGGACCAGCTCGGCGGGCGGCGCGGGCCAGGGTGCGGCCCCGGACAGCGCCGGGGGAGCGGTGCGGGCGGACCGGCCGACGGGGAGCAGGTCGCCCTCCGCGAGCGGGGCCGGGCCGAGGCCCGACAGCAGGTCGGTGGAGCGGCTGCCGAGGACCGGCTCGACGGTGATGCCGCCGGCCAGGGCGACGTAGCTGCGGATGCCGTGCGTCGCCGGGCCGATGTCGAGGGCGGCGCCCGCCGGGACGCGGACCGGGGCGCCCCAGGCCGCGGGGCGGCCGTCGACGGTGACCCGGCACGGGGCGCCGCCCACGACGGCGGTGACCGGCCGGTCGGGGCGCAGGGCGCAGCCGGTCAGGGTCGTCTCCAGGACAGCGGTGCCCTCCGGGTTGCCGGCCAGTCTGTTCGCCAGGTGCATCGCGGGGGCGTCCAGGGCGCCGGAACGGGGGACGCCGAGGTGGGCGTGGCCCGTGCGGCCCGTGTCCTGGATCGTGGTGAGGGCGCCGGGCCGGGTGACCGTCAGTTTTGTCGTCATCGTTCGTCCGGTTTCGGCTGGGCGCCGTGGGGGGTGCTGTCGTTCGCCGGCCGGCTGTCGTTCGTGGCTGGTCGCGCAGTCGGGGCGAACTCGACGCGGGTTCCGGGGGAGAGGAGGGCCGCCTGCTCCCTCCCGGGGTCCCACAGGGCGGTCGGGTCCGGCATCGTGCCGATGATCTGCCAGCCGCCGGGGGTCGCCCTCGGGTACACCGCCGCGTACGGGCCCGCCAGGGCCACCGCGCCCGCCGGGACCCGGGTGCGCGGGGTGGACCTGCGCGGGACGTGCAGTTCCCGCGGGAGTCCGGTCAGGTAGCCGAAGCCGGGGGCGAAGCCGCAGAACGCGACGCGGTAGGAGCACGCGGCATGGCGCGCCGCCACCTCGTCCTCGGGCACGCCCCACAGCGCGGCCACCTCGGCCAGGTCCGGACCGTCGTACACGACCGGGATCGTCACCACGTCACCGTCCGCCGGGGGCGTCGCCGGGACGTCCCAGGTGGTCAGCGCGCGGGCGAGCACGGCGGGGTCCGGGACGCCGTCGAGCAGCACCGTGCGCGCCCCGGGCACGATCTCGGCGACCGGCGGCAGCGTGCCCGCCGCCCGCCGCCGCAGCAGCTCCGCGTGCAGCGCGCCCGTGCGCTCGGCGTCGGGCAGTTCCACCAGGAGCGCGTGGCGCCCGGCGGGCCGGACCACGAGGCCGGTGCCGGTGGCGTGTGCGGTCACGCGAACGCCCCCACCCGCACCCCGGCGTCCTCCAGCGCGGCCCGGACCCGGGCCGCGATCCGGGCCGCGCCCGGGGTGTCGCCGTGCACGCACAGGGAGCGGGCGGCGACCGCCACGCGCGTGCCGTCGACGGCCTCGACCCCGCCGTCCACGGCGAAGCCGACGGCCCGGCGCACGACCGTGTCCGCGTCCTCGACCACGGCGCCGGGCTCACGGCGCGGCACCAGCGTGCCCTCTGGGGTGTAGGCCCGGTCGGCGAAGGCCTCGCGGACCGGGGTCAGGCCCGCCTCCTCGGCGGCGGCCAGGAGCCGTGAACCCGGCAGCCCGAGCACCGGCAGCGCGCCGCCCGCGAGCCGGACCCCCGCCACCACGGCGTGCGCCTGCGCCTCGTCGCGCACCGTCCGGTTGTAGAGGGCGCCGTGCGGCTTCACGTACGCCACCTCGGCGCCCGCCGCTTCGGCGAAGACTCTCAACGCGCCGATCTGGTACGCCACTTCGGCCGCCAGCTCGTCCGCCGGTACGTCCATGGCGCGGCGACCGAATCCGGCGAGGTCCCGGTAGGAGACCTGCGCCCCGATCCGCACCCCGCGCGCGGCGGCCAGGTCGCAGACCCGGCGCATCACGGAGGGGTCGCCGGCATGGAAGCCGCAGGCGACGTTGGCACTGGTCACCACGGAGAGCAGGGCCTCGTCGTCGGTGAGGGTCCAGCGGCCGAAGCCTTCGCCGAGGTCGGCGTTGAGGTCGATCACGCCGGGAGTGTCACCGGGGGTGCCGCCGTGGATGTCGTCCTGGATCACCCCCTCAACGTAAGCGATCGTTCAACAATCCGACAAGGGGTCGATTTGATGGCTGATGCGCCACAACCTCTTGTTCGATCGTTGAACGATCACCTAGGGTCCGTGCATCCCCCACGGAAGCGGACCATCCGTTTCCGTGCCCCTCCCCGTGCCCTCGTCCTGAAGAAGGCGGCCGCATGATCGTGCTTCTCGGCGTGCTCGTGGTGATCCTCGGATTCGTCACGCGCCGCAATCCCGTCCTGGTGGTCGGCGTCGCCGGTATCGTCACCGGACTGCTCGGCAAGATGAACCCGCAGGAGATCCTCGCCGCCTTCGGCAAGGCGTTCGCCGACAGCCGGTCCGTCACCGTCTTCGCCATCGTGCTGCCGGTGATCGGCCTCCTGGAGCGCTACGGCCTGCGCGAGCAGGCCCGCACCCTCATCGGGAAGCTCGGCAAGCTCAGCGCCGGCCGCTTCCTCACCGTCTACCTGCTGGTCCGCCAGGTCACCGCCGCCTTCGGGCTCAACAACCTCGGCGGCCCCGCGCAGACCGTGCGCCCGCTCGTCGCGCCCATGGCCGAGGCCGCCGCCGAACGCACCGCCGGGGCGAAACTCCCCGACAAGCTGCGCGAGAAGGTCCGCTCCTACTCCGCCTCCGCCGACACCGTCGGTCTCTTCTTCGGTGAGGACTGCTTCATCGCGATCGGCTCCATCCTGCTGATCACCGGCTTCGTGAACTCCACGTACCACCAGGAACTCGAACCCACCCAACTCGCGCTGTGGGCCGTGCCGTTGGCCGTCTGCGCCTTCGTCATCCACGGCGCCCGGCTGCTCCTGCTCGACAAGAAGCTGGAGCGCGAGATGGCGCTCGCCGCCGCCGAGCACGACCTGCCGCTGCCGCAGCAGACGCCGGGACAGTCCCGTGAGGAGTCCGCCAAGTGATCAAGGTCGAGTGGCTCTACTGGCTCATCGGTCTCGTCTTCGTCGTCATGGCCGCGCAGATGGCCATGGACCGCAGCAACCCCAAGCGCTGGACGTCCGCGGCGTTCTGGGGGCTGCTCGGACTGACCTTCCCCTACGGCACCGGCGTCGTCGAGGGCGGCGCGAGCTGGACCCTGCCCGCCGAACCGCTCGGCGTCGCCGTCCTCGCGCTGATCGTGCTCGCCGGGTTCAACTTCATCGGCAAGGGCGTGCCCGTCACGACGACGGGGGAGCAGCGCGAGGCCTCGGCGGCCCGGCTCGGCAACAAGCTCTTCGTCCCGGCGCTGACGATCCCGCTCGTCGCCATCGTCTGCGCGTCCTTCCTCGACGAGTCGGGGCTGTTCGAGACCGGCAAGGCCACGCTCATCGGGCTCGGGCTCGGCTGCATCGTGGCGCTGGCCGTCGGCATGCTCGTGACCGGCGAGCGCAAGGTGTCAGTCCCGGTCCACTCCGGCCGCTCGATGCTGGAGGCGATGGGCTCGGCGCTCCTGCTGCCCCAGCTCCTCTCCGTGCTCGGCTCGATCTTCGCGGTCGCCGGGGTCGGCACCCAGGTCGGCAAGATCGTCAACGACGTCCTGCCGGACAACTCCACGTACTTCGCCGTGGTCGCGTACTGCGTCGGCATGTTCCTGTTCACCGTGATCATGGGCAACGCGTTCGCGGCGTTCCCCGTGATGACGGCGGCGATCGGCTGGCCGGTCCTCATCCAGCAGATGCACGGCAACGAGGCCGGGGTGCTCGCGATCGGCATGCTCGCCGGGTTCGCCGGCACGCTCTGCACCCCCATGGCGGCCAACTTCAACATCGTTCCGGCGTCGCTGCTCGAACTGAAGGACCAGTACGGGCCGATCAAGGCCCAGCTGCCGACGGCGCTCGCGCTGCTCGTCTGCAACATCGTGATCATGGCGCTCTTCGCCGTCTAGCCCTCCAGGAGGTTTGTCGATGACCCGGGTCCTGCTCACCGGATTCGAACCGTTCGGCGGGGAGTCCGTGAACCCGTCGTGGCAGGCGGCCGAGCTGGTCGCCGCGGCGCCGCCGGAGGGCCTCGACGTGCGGGCCGTCCAGCTCCCCTGCGTCTTCGGGGAGTCGCTCACCGCGCTGCGGGCCGCCGTCGAGGAGATGCGGCCCGAACTGGTGGTGTGCCTCGGGCAGGCGGGTGGACGCCCCGGTGTCACGGTCGAACGGGTCGCTCTGAACGTCGACGACGCGCGCATCCCCGACAACGCCGGGGCCCAGCCGATCGACGAGGCCGTGGTGGCCGGCGGGCCCGCCGCGTACTTCTCTTCCCTGCCGGTGAAGGCGTGTGTCGCGGCGATGCGTTCCGCCGGGGTTCCGGCGGCGCTCTCCAACACCGCCGGAACCTTCGTCTGCAACCACGTCGCGTACGGCCTCGCGCATCTGCTGGCGACCGAACTCCCGGGCGTCCGGGGCGGGTTCGTCCATGTGCCCTGGGCCCCGGAGCAGGTACCGGACGGCTCGGCGCCGTCCGTCTCCGCCGGGTTGGTGGCCTCCGGGCTCGGCGCGATGCTGGTTGCCGCCGCGTCCACCCGGGACGACCTGAGGGTGACGGAGGGCGCGACCCACTAGGCGCCGTCGGGGTACCGCCTCTCCGCCGTTCGCGGGTTTCGTCGTGGCTGGTCGCGCAGTTCCCCGCGCCCCTGGAGCATGCGGCTTCGCCGCTGCTCCCTCGATGAGATGCCGCGCGCAGTGCGTGCATCTCAGGGGCGCGGGGAACTGCGCGACCAGCCCCCACCGGAGCCGCACCCACCCACTCACCCCGAAAGGTCACCCCATGCTCACCCCGGAGGAAACCGCCAAGCTGGCCGCGGCCAACGTGACCCGCGAGTTTCCCAACTTCCCCGCCCACCTGGTCACTTCCCCCACCGAGGACACCCGCCCCCGCACCCTCCACCCCGCCTTCTACGGCGCCTACGACTGGCACTCGTCCGTCCACATGCACTGGCTGCTCGTACGGACCCTGCCGGACCTCCCGCCCGCCGCCTCGGCGACGTACACCGGCATCCTCGACCGGCACCTCACCACCGCCCACCTCGGCACCGAGGCCGCCTACCTCCTGGACCGCCCGGGCTTCGAGCGGCCCTACGGCTGGGCCTGGCTGGTCGCGCTCGCCGCCGAGTGCCGGGACACCCCGTGGGGCGACGCGTTCGGGCCCGCCGTCGACGCCGTCGAGCGGCTCCTCGCCGGGTGGCTGCCGAAGGCCACGTATCCCGTGCGCCACGGCATCCACACCAACAGCGCCTTCGCTCTCGGCCTGATCCTGGACAGCGCCGAGCGCGCCGGGCTCACGGCCCGCACCGCCGACGCCGTACGGGACCGGCTGCACACCTGGTTCGCCGACGACCACGACGCCCCCGCCCACTGGGAACCCTCGGGGCAGGACTTCCTGTCGCCCGCGCTGACGGAGGCCGACGCCATGCGCCGCGTCCTGACCCCGGACGCGTTCGCCGGCTGGCTCGACCGGTTCCTGCCCGCCCTGCGCACCGGCGCGCCCTGCGCCCTGCTCGACGTGCCCGTCGTCTCCGACCACGCCGACCCGCAGATCGGCCATCTGCTCGGCCTCGCCCTCTCCCGCGCCGCCGCGCTCCGCTCCATCGCGGGCGCCCTGCCCGCCGGACCGGTCCGCGACCGGCTGACGGCGGCGGCCGCCGCGCACCTCGCCGCCGGTCTCCCGGCCGTCGACCGCGGCGACTTCACCACGGACCACTGGCTGGCCACCTTCGCGGAACTCGCACGCCGGGCATGAACCGGCCGTGAACGCAATGAACGCAAGTACGCGCGATCGTTGCGCGTTACACCCTTGTCACCCGGCGCCGCGGTCCTCCATCGTGGCGCCTCATGGGACGAGAGCAATGGAAGAAAGTCCTGGTCGGATCGGCCGGGAACATGGTCGAGTGGTTCGACTGGTTCGTGTACGCGAGCTTCGCCACGTACTTCGCGGGGGCCTTCTTCCCCGACGGCAATCCGACCGCGCAGCTCATGAACACCGCCGGCATCTTCGCCGTCGGCTTCTTCATGCGCCCGGTCGGCGGCTGGCTGCTGGGCCGGGTCGGTGACCGCAAGGGCCGCAAGGCGGCACTGACCCTCACCGTCACCCTGATGTCCGCGTCCGCGATCCTCATCGCCGTCGCGCCCACCTACGCCGTCGCCGGGTACGGCGGCGCGGTCGTCCTGCTCCTCGCCCGGCTCCTGCAGGGGCTCTCGGTCGGCGGCGAGTACGCGGCCAGCGCCACCTACCTCACCGAGGCGTCCGACCCGAAGCGGCGCGGCTTCGCCTCCAGCTTCCAGTACGTGTCCATGACCGCGGGCCAGATCGTCGGCCTCGGGCTCCAGATCGTCCTGCAGCGCACCATGTCCGACGACGCCCTGCACAGCTGGGGCTGGCGCATCCCGTTCATCGTCGGCGCCCTCGGCGCGGCCATCATCTTCTACCTGCGCCGCAACATGCTGGAGACCGACGTCTACGAGGAGTCCGCCGACGACGACGCGGGCGTGGGCGGCGACGACAAGGGCACCATGAAGGCCCTGTGGGCGCACAAGCGCGAGGCGTTCCTCGTCATCGCGCTCACCATGGGCGGCACCGTGGCGTACTACACGTACACGACCTACCTCACCAAGTACCTGTCGAACTCGGCCGGGCTGAGCAAGCAGACGGCGACGCTCGTCTCGTTCTGCGCGCTCATCGTCTTCGCCTGTCTGCAGCCGCTCGCCGGAGCGCTCTCCGACCGCATCGGGCGCCGCCCGCTGCTGATCACCTTCGCGGTCGGCTCGACCTTCCTGACCGTGCCGATCATGACGCTGCTCCAGCATGCGGGGTCCTTCTGGCCGGCGCTCGGCCTGTCGCTGCTCGCGCTCGTCGTCGTCACCGGCTACACGTCCATCAACGCGTGCGTGAAGGCCGAGCTCTTCCCGACCGGCATCCGCGCCCTCGGCGTCGCCCTGCCGTACGCCATCGCCAACGCCCTGTTCGGCGGCACCGCCGAGTACGTCGCCCTGTGGTTCAAGAACGGCGGCATCGAGTCCGGCTTCTACTGGTACGTCGCCGGCTGCGCGGCCGTGTCGCTCATCGTGTACCTGACCATGCGCGAGACCCGCGACATCGACCTGAACCGGGTGAAGCCGACGGACGACGCCCTGGAGCCGGTGGCCTGACCAGCGGCCCGAGAGGACGCCTGTTCGCATCGTGAGACCACGGCCCGGGCGCCGCCCGGGCTGTGGCAGACTGCCGCCGTGCTCTCGTTCGCCATGATTATTGGCAGCAGGCGCGCCGGTCCGCAGTGACCGCCTCGTACGACCACGTACGGGCGGACACCGTCGTCCTCGACCCGCGCGCAGACCTCTCGCACCCGCGAGAGGTTTTTCTGTTTCTGGCCCACCCCCAGCCAGGCGGAGAGCGCGAGGGATCATAGATGGACGGTGGAGCCGGTCATTCCGGTAGACCGAGATCCCATACAGGAGCCAGATCAGCATGAGCAGCAGCCCGAGCGAACGTTCCGACGAACTCGACGATTCCTTCCACGTCTTCGACACGACGCTGCGCGACGGCGCGCAGCGCGAGGGCATCAACCTCACCGTCGCGGACAAGCTGACCATCGCACGGCACCTGGACGACTTCGGCGTGGGCTTCATCGAGGGCGGCTGGCCCGGCGCCAACCCCCGCGACACCGAGTTCTTCGCCCGCGCGCAGGAAGAGATCGACTTCCAGCACGCGCAGCTCGTGGCCTTCGGCGCGACCCGCCGCGCCGGCGCGAAAGCGGCGGAGGACCCGCAGGTCAAGGCACTTCTCGACTCCGGCGCACCGGTGATCTGCCTGGTCGCCAAGTCCCATGACCGGCACGTCGAGCTGGCCTTGCGCACGACCCTCGACGAGAACCTGGAGATGGTCCGCGACACCGTCTCCTACCTGGTCGCGCAGGGCCGCCGGGTCTTCGTCGACTGCGAGCACTTCTTCGACGGCTACCGCGCCAACCCCGGGTACGCGAAGCAGGTCGTGAGCACCGCGCACGAGGCGGGCGCCTCGGTCGTCGTACTCTGCGACACCAACGGCGGCATGCTGCCCGCCCAGGTCCAGGCGGTCGTGCACACCGTGCTCGACGACACCGGCGCCCGGCTCGGCATCCACGCCCAGGACGACACGGGCTGCGCCGTCGCCAACACCCTCGCCGCCGTCGACGCGGGCGCGACCCACGTGCAGTGCACGGCCAACGGCTACGGCGAGCGGGTCGGCAACTCCAACCTCTTCCCGGTCGTCGCGGCCCTGGAGCTCAAGTACGGCAAGAAGGTCCTGCCCGACGGCGCGCTGCGCGAGATGACGCGCATCTCGCACGCCATCGCCGAGGTCGTGAACCTCACCCCGTCCACGCACCAGCCCTACGTCGGCGTCTCCGCCTTCGCGCACAAGGCGGGCCTGCACGCCTCCGCGATCAAGGTCGACCCGGACCTGTACCAGCACATCGACCCCGACCTCGTCGGCAACCGCATCCGGATGCTGGTCTCCGACATGGCGGGCCGCGCCTCCATCGAGCTCAAGGGCAAGGAGCTCGGCGTCGACATCTCCGGCGACCGCGAGCTGGTCGGCCGCGTCGTCGAGCGGGTCAAGGAGCGCGAGCTGCGGGGCTACACCTACGAGGCGGCCGACGCCTCCTTCGAGCTCCTGCTGCGCGAGGAGGTCGAGGGCCGCGCCCGCCGCTACTTCCGCGTCGAGTCCTGGCGGGCCATCGTCGAGGACCGCCCCGACGGCACCCACGCCAACGAGGCCACCGTGAAGCTGTGGGCCAAGGGCGAGCGCATCGTCGCCACGGCCGAGGGCAACGGCCCGGTCAACGCCCTCGACCGGGCCCTGCGCGTCGGCCTGGAGCGCATCTACCCGCAGCTCGCCAAGCTGGAGCTGGTCGACTACAAGGTCCGCATCCTGGAGGGCAAGCACGGCACGTCCTCCACGACCCGCGTCCTGATCTCCACGACCGACGGCGCCGGCGAGTGGTCCACGGTGGGCGTCGCCGAGAACGTGATCGCGGCGTCGTGGGGTGCGCTGGAGGACGCGTACACGTACGGTCTGCTCCGCGCCGGTGTGGAACCGGTCGAGTAGTCCTGCCCCTCGGTGCCAGGTCACGGGGCTCCGCCTCGGGCTCCGCTCCTCGATCGCCGGAGGGGCTTGATCCTCCCCTCCGGCGATCGTTCGGCCTACTGCAAGTGCCACTTCTGGTTGGCCGCTCCCGTGCACGACCAGATCTGCGTCAGCGTCCCGTCGGCCGACGAATTCCCGGTCACATCAAGGCACTTGTCCGCCGGAACACTCACCAGGTCACCGGACGGTTCGAGCCGCCACTGCTGCGCACCCGAGCCGTTGCAGTCGTACAGCTGGACCTTCGCCCCGTTCGCCGTCGACCCCCCCGACACGTCCAGGCACTTGCCCCGCGCCCGCACGGTCCCGTCGGCGCGGACCGTCCAGGTCTGATTGGCGGAGCCGGTGTAGCACGTCCAGATCTGCGCGGCCGTCCCGTTGGCCGTCGAACCGTCCTTCACGTCGAGGCACTTGTCGCCCAGACCGTGCAGCGCACCGGACCTGTCCGCCCCGCCGGCCTGCGTCCCGCTCCACGTGAACGTCGCCGAGGTCTTGCCCGGCAGCGAGTACGTCACGTGCTGGCCGCCCCAGTTGAGGGTGACGTCCTTCGCCGACGAGGCGTCGTTGTAGGCGATGACGGCCTTGGAGCCGTCGGTGTTGCGCCAGGCGACGTTCGGCACGGCGGCCGAACCCGTCGAGGCGATGCGGGACGCCCCGGGCCGGACGAACTTCGTCAGGTGACCCATCGTGTAGTACTCGATGGTGTAGTCGACCTGGCCGGAGCGGCTGTCGCCGTTGTGGACGGTGACGAGGCCGTCGCACGTGCCGCAGCCGCCGTTGTGCGGCCCCCGGTTCTGGTCCACGGCCAGCGACCACTTCGTCACCGACTTCGCCCAGTTACGGGTGTAGTCGATGATGTTCATCATGTCCTCGCGCTGCTGGTTCGCGATCCAGGTGCCGCCGGAGTGCTCGGTCTGGAAGGCGTCCAGCTGCGGGTACTTGGTGTGGATCTCGGTCTGCTTGGCGATGTCGCCGCCGTAGCCGTGCCAGGCGATCCCGCCGAAGTTCGGGTGGCTGCGCACGGCCGCGTCGTCCACGGTCGGCGCGGCGTACGCGTCGTAGGTGTCCCAGTTCCAGTCGTGGGCGAGGACCTTGGTCTTCAGCCCGGCACCCGCCAGCTTCGGCAGCAGCTCGCTCTTGGTGAAGTACGCGAGACCCGAGCCGTTCCAGCTCATCGACGGGTACCCCGAGCAGCACGTCGGCTCGTTCTGCGCGGTGACGTAGTCGATGGGCACGCCCGCGGCCTGGTAGCCCTGGATGTACTTCACGAAGTAGTTCGCGTACGTCCCGTAGTTCTCGGCCTTCAGCCAGCCGCCGTTGAGCTGCCCGCTGTCCTTCATCCAGGCGGGCGCGGTCCACGGCGAGGCCATCACGGTGGCCGCCGGGTTCAGCTGCTTGGCCTGCTTGGTCAGCGGCAGGACGTCGGCCTGGTCGTGGGCGAGGGAGAACTTGGCGAGCGAGGTGTCGCTCTGCCCGGCCGGCACGTCGTCGTAGGTGTAGCCGAAGCGGGCCAGGTCCGAGCCGCCCATCGGGTTGCGGATGAAGGACAGGCCGATGCCGTCCGTCGGCGAGAACAGCTTCCTCATCGTCGCGTCGCGCGTCGCCGCCGACAGGGCGCCGCTGCTGTTCATCAGCCAGGCCGCGGTGTCCGTGAAGGACGCGCCGCCGCCCGTGAACGTCTGGTAGCGGGTGTTCTCGTCGACGGTGATCGCGGTGCCGCCGCCACCGGTGCCCGACTGGAACGACACCGGGGTCTGCTGCTGCAGCCCCCGGGTGACATGGCGGCCGCCGGTGTCGTCGGTCGTGGTGAGCCAGACGGAGACCTGCTCGCCCGCGGCATGCGCCGGGCCGGCGCCGGCTCCGGCGAGTCCTGCGGTGGTCAGGGCCCCGGCCAGCAGCAGTCTGGCCAGGCGCCCGGAGCGTGTGGGGGTGCGCACGAATGCCTCCTGAATCGAGAAGCTGTGTCCCGACAGCCTCAACAGTCAACTCTCATGGCTTAGTTCAAGACGTGAGTTAAAGGGCGTTCCCTGCCGGCGTCAAGACTTCACGTCGCGAACACCCCGACCCGTCATTCACACCCCGACTGGGTTAGCGTCGAGGTATGAGGCCCCTCATAGCGGCCCTCGCCGCTCCGCTGCTCGCCCTCGGCGCGACGCTCACCGTCACGCCCGCCGCCTTCGCCGCGACGGACGTCTCCACCGTCGCGGACGCCCTGGAGAAGAGCCCCGTGTACGTCGATCCGGCCCTCTCCGGATCGCTGACCTCGGCGGACGTCGACGCGCTCGAGAAGAAGATCAAGGACGCCGACAAGCCGGTGATGGTGGCGGTGCTGCCCGCCGACTTCCCCCGGCAGGACCTGTTCACCGACCTCCGCACGAAGACGGGGGTCGTCGGTGTGTACGGGGTCCGGCTCGGCGACGCCTTCGACGCGCGCGCCGATCACCAGGTCATGTCGGCCGACGCCGTTCGCAACCTGACGACGAGTGTCCGCGGCGAACCGGTCGGGCGGCAGCTCGACGACTTCGTCGACGGCGCCGTCCGGACGGCCAAGGGCTCGGCGCCCTCGTCCTGGGGCGCCGCCGGCGGTGACGACGACGGGGTGCCGGTCGGTGCGCTGATCGGCGTCGGCGCGGTCGTCGTGGCCGGCGGCGCGGGCGCGTACGCCCTGGTCCGGCGCAATCGACGCCGGCGCGAGGAGGAACAGCGCCAGGCCCTCGAAAAGCTGCGGGTCGTCGTCGACGAGGACATCACCGCGTTCGGCGAGGAGCTGGACCGGCTCGACTTCCACCCCGCGGAGGCGGGCGCGGACGACGCGATGCGCGCCGACTACGAGCGGGCGCTCGACGCGTACGAGAAGGCCAAGCAGTACATGGCCGAGGCCCGGCGCCCCGAGGACGTACGCGGTGTCACCCAGGCCCTGGAGGACGGCCGCTTCTCCCTCGCCCTGCTGGCCGCCCGCCGCGAGGGCCGCCCGCTGCCGGAGCGCCGCGCGCCCTGCTTCTTCGACCCGCGTCACGGCCCCTCCGTGGCGGACGCCGAGTGGACGCCGCCCGGCGGCGCGCCCCGCGAGGTCCCGGTGTGCGCGGCGGACGCGACCCGGCTGCGCGACGGGGACGAGCCGATGGTGCGCACGGTCGACGCCGGGTCGGGCGAGCGCCGCCCGTACTACGACGCGGGCCCGATGTACGGCCCGTGGGCCGGCGGCTACTTCGGCGGCGGCATCCTGCCCGGCCTGCTCGTCGGCACGCTGCTCGGCTCCATGATGGCGAGCCCCGCGTACGCCGCGGACTACGGCTCCGGGTACGGGGACTTCGGCGCCGACGCCGGGTACGACGGCGGTGACTACTCCGGCGCCGACTTCGACTCCTCGGACTTCGGGGGAGGGTTCGGCGACGGCGGTGGGGGCGACTTCGGGGGCGGCGGCGACTTCGGCGGGGGCGGCGGGGGCGACTTCGGAGGCGGCGGCTTCTGACCCCGGCCGCCGGTCGTGCCCTGATCAGCCGCCTGCGAGCAGGCGCGTGGCGGTCCGGTCGGGCGTCTCGTCGCCGGTGTGCACCGTTCGCGTCGTGACCGGCCCGGCCCCCGGGTCGTCGAGCCAGTGGGCGAGGAAGTCGTGTCCGTCGACGATCCAGGAGCGGCCCTTGTCCGCCGTGCAGCGTTGGCGCAGGACGGCCAGCGCGGTCTCGCGGTCGGCCGAGGGCAGGACGCGGACCACCTCCCGGCAGCGGCTCAGCGCGGTCCGGGCCGTGGCCAGGTGGCGCGGGTCGGTGTAGCTGGTGTGGCCCGCGCCCAGCGCGATCACGGCGTCCGGGTGGTCGGCGACGGCACATGCCACGGCGTGCGCCCGCGCCGGTTCCCACTCGGCCTCCGCCGCGAGCCGCCCGACGGCGGCGATGCGCTCGCGGAGCCGGTCCAGGCTCCAGCCCACCTGCGCGTAGTACCCGTCGGCGACGGCGTCCAGGTCGACGAACGGCCGCCGCGTCCGCGCCGCTATCTCCCGGCCGAGCACGGTCTTGCCGGCGCCGGCCGGTCCGACCAGAACCATCCAGGGCGCCGCCGCGGTGTTCATGGGTCTCCTGGCAGGGTGACCAGCAAGCGGGCGCTGCGCTGGGGTGGTGCCTGCGACCGCAGCATTCCATACGGAGCCGCCGCGGGTGCGGGGTTCAGTGACGCGTGCGCCCCGACTCCAGTTCCTCCGGCCGCACCTTCGGGACGTGCGCCCCCTCCCCGTACATCCACCGGGACAGCGCCACCCGCAGCCGCAGCGCGGACCGCACCCGGCGCCGTACCCCGTGCTCGTCCGTGTCGGGCACGGGGTCCAGGGCCACGGGCTCCTCGTGCTGGGTCAGGCGGTACACCTCGGCCTGCGGCAGGGGCTCGTGGACCTCCACGTACGCGCCGTGGGGGAGCCGCTTGATCACCCCGGTCTCCCGGCCGTGCAGCACCTTGTCCCGGTCCCGCCGCTGGAGCCCCAGGCACACCCGCTTCGTCACGATGAACGCGAGCACCGGCCCGGCGAACAGCGCGATCCGCGCGCACCAGGTGATGGCGTTCACGGAGAGGTGGAAGTGCGTGGCCCACAGGTCGTTGCCGCCGGCCGCCATCGCCACCAGGAATCCCGTCAGCCAGGCCACGCCGAGTGCCGTGCGCACAGGGCGGTTCCGGGGCCGGTCCAGGAGATGGTGCTCGCGGCGGTCGCCGGTGATCCACGCCTCCACGAACGGATACACCCCGATCAGGACCAGCCACAGCGGGAACGCGAGGAACGGGACGAGGATGCCGAGGTTCAGGGTGTGGCCCGCGAACACGATCTCCCACCCGGGCATCACCCGGACCAGCCCCTCCGCGAACCCCAGGTACCAGTCGGGCTGGGCGCCCGTGGAGACCTGGTCGGGGCGGTAGGGCCCGTACACCCAGACCGGGTTGATCGACGCGACGGCCGCGATCACCGCGAGTACACCGAACACGAGGAAGAAGAACCCGCCGGCCTTGGCGACGTACACGGGGAAGAACGGCTGGCCCACGACGTTGCGCTCGGTCTTTCCGGGCCCGGGGAACTGGGTGTGCTTGTGGTAGAAGACGAGGATCAGGTGGGTGACGACGAGCACCGCCATGATCCCCGGCAGCAGCAGGACGTGGATCGAGTAGAAGCGGGCCACGATGTCGTCGCCCGGGAACTCGCCACCGAAGAGGAAGAACGACAGGTACGTCCCGACGACCGGGACGGAGAGCGTCATCCCCTCGATGAGGCGCATGCCCGCCCCGGACAGCAGGTCGTCCGGCAGCGAGTACCCCAGCAGGCCCTCGAACAGGGCGAGGAACATCAGCAGCCAGCCGAACAGCCAGTTCAGCTCCCGGGGCTTGCGGAACGAGCCCGTGAAGAAGTGCCGCATCATGTGGACGAACATCGCCGCGACGAAGATCAGCGCGGCCCAGTGGTGGATCTGCCGGATGAGCAGTCCGCCGCGCACGTCGAAGCTGATGTCGAGCGTCGAGGAGTACGCCTCCGACATCCGGACGCCGTTCAGCGGGACGTAACTGCCGTGGTACTCCACCTCGTTCATGGACGGGTGGAAGAAGAGCGTCAGATAGACACCGGTCAGGATCAGGACGACGAACGTGTAGAGGCAGACCTCGCCCAGCAGGAACGACCAGTGGTCCGGGAAGACCTTCCGCAGGTACTTCCGGCCCAGGCCGTGGATCCCGAGCCGGCCATCGGCCCAGTCGGCCACGCGCTCGCCCGCCCCGGGTGCGCGCGGCCGCTCGACGCGGGTGGTGCTGTCGGACATGACTGCCTCCCGTCGGTGCTCACAGTCGAGACGGCCGGGGAGGGGCGGGATGTGACATCACGGAGGCGCCTTGTGAGCCACGTCACTTGATCCGTGGGTCCGGCGGCCCGGGCGGCGGGGCCTAGTTCCGGCTCAGCGTCCGCGTCACCCCGGCCACCACCGCCGTGGTCAGCACCCAGCCCACCGCGATCAGCCCGTACGCGAGCCCCTGCACGCCCGCCTCGGCCCAGTGCCACGCGCCGCGCTGCCCGAGCCCGCCGACGGGGATCAGCAGGTCGAGCGTGTACGCCACCGGGTTGAAGGGCGGGCCCTCGCCCTGCTTGTTCGCCACCGGGGTGAACGCGTGGAAGACGAGCGATCCGGCGAGCGTGAGCAGCGCCAGCCAGATCCCCGCGAGCCACGGCCGGTAGCCGTACCCGACGGTGGCGTCCAGCAGCCGTCCCCAGGCCCGCCCGGCCGGCTTCTGCGTCACCCGTCGCTGCCGCTCCCGCGTCAGCAGGACCCGCCGCGCCTCGTCGTCGTGGCCCAACCGGCGGTAGTGCGCAGCCAGTTGCTCGTACGGCTGCGGCGCGTACGCGGGCTGGAAACGCAGCCAGGCCAGCCGGTTGGTGATGTCGTCGCGGCGCGTGGAGGCCGTCGACTCCAGCCAGTCGTACGTCAGGCCGTCCAGGCCGAGCGGGGAGCGCCAGGTGTACGTGTGGTCCTGGATGCGCGACGCGTGGGCGTTGCGCAGGTTCACGCCACCGGCGGGCTGCCTGCGCAGCCGCAGGTCCAGCGACTCCACCCGCGCCCCCACGCACATCAACGACGAGCCCTCGCCGAGGAGTTCGGCGTCGTGGAACGAGAGCAGGTCGTCGATGTGCGCCCCGCGCAGCCGCACCCGTCCCTCGGCCCGGAACCCTTTCTGGAGGCGGACGGTCGAGGCCCGCAGCCCGTCCCCGTTGAACGCGATCCCGGACCGCTCCGCGACCGTGATCCGCGCCCCGCGCATCCACAGCCCTCCGGCCAACTCGGCTCCGGGAAACAGTACTTGGCCATGTGCGACGAATCCGTCGTCGCAGAACACGCCGCCCTGCATGACCACGCCGCCCGCGTTCAGCGCGATCTGCTCCGTCGACGTCAGGCGCGCCCCGTCGAGCCGCAGCCCGCCCGTGATGTGCGTGTGCACGAGGTTCACGGCGCCGCGCCGGCCCCCGCTGATCGTGGATCCGCGCAGGTCGAGTCGCCCGCCTATCTGCGCGGTCGGCGCGTGGAAGCCCGGGAGGTCGCAGCCGGTGACGGTGAACGCGAGGGTGCTCGCGCCCTCCAGGGTCACCGGCTCCTCGAACCGGCACCCCTCGAACCGCACGAGCCGTCCGATCCCGGCCCCGTCCAGCCGCAGCGCACCCCTGACCAGGGCGCCCCGCAGCTCGTACGGCAGTGATCCCGCGTCCGCGTCGAGGATGTCGCGTCTGACGTCCTCCGCGTCGACGCTCCGCTCAGGAGTGGGCGTCGGCACGGGCGTCGGGTCGTGCTGCGGTGTCCATCACGCTCCTGGCGGTCCGTCCGGCGTACAGGCGCTCTCGTCGAAAGGCGGCGCCGGTGGCCGCAGCATTCCACAGTTCGAGTGCGGTGCGCCCGTGGTCCGGACCCCGCCCTCGTTCCGGCTTCAACCGCTGGCCCGTTCCCCGGCCTTACCGGCGGTTACCCCGACCGGACTTCCGCTGCCCCGTCATGACAAGTCCGACTCGATCCGGAAGTGATCAGGTCAATCATCGAAAACGGTCGCTCTATGCGCATGTCCGCTCACGAACTGGCTATGCATCGTCATGGCGTTCACACGCTGCACACCAATCACATCCGTTACGTACACGTGAGAGGGAGCGATGGTCTTGAAGAAGCAGGCGCAGAAGCAGAGTTACGCCAAGCCGACCATGGTCAAGCAGGGCGACTTCACCAAGACGACGGCCGGCTACTTCGTCGGCGCCTACAAGGAGTGGGTCGTCCGCCGCTTCACCTGAGAGACCCGACGGACCTGACGGAGCCGTCGGCCCCGTTGCCCGGTGCCGTTGCCAGTGAGCGAGGAAAGGTGAAGATGCCCGGCCGTCCCGTCCAGCCGCCCCACGCGCGCGACTGCTTCGTCGTCCTGCCGGACACCCCGGCGGGGCAGGCGGCGGCCGGGCGTCTTCCCCTCGGTGCCGAGCGGGACAGCGAGGGCGATGCCGCCCGCGCCCGGGTGTTCCGGTACCCCTCCGGCCGCCCCTGGGTGGTCGTCCGCACCCCGCTGCGCCGCGTGAGCAGCGCCCTCGTCGGAACGGACGCCGTCGTCCTCGTCGGGCCCGACGAGATCCCCGGACCCGACCTCGCGCAGGACCTGCGCGCGGCCCGCGACAACGCCGACCTGCACGAGCGCCTGGCCCGGCGGCTGCCCGGCGCGCACCACGTGGTGTCCCGCGTCGGGGACGTGACCTGGGCGCGCGGCACCGCGTCCGGCCTGCGCCGCGTGTACGCCACGAGCGGCCCGGAGCCCTGTCTGGCCTCCGACCGGCCCGCCGTCCTCGCCCATCTCACCGGCGCCGCACTCGACGAGACCGCGCTCGCCCTGCGCCTCCTCGACTTCGTGCCGCACCCGCTCGGCGGGCGGCCCGTATGGCGCGGTGTCACCGAGACCGACGCGGGACACGCCCTCGTCCTGCGCGCCGACGGGACCGCCGCAACCCGTCGCTGGTGGCGGGCGCCCGACGCCGAACTCCCCATGGAAGAAGGGGCCGCACGGCTCGGCGACGCGCTCGACCGGTCCGTCCGCGCCCACCTCGCCGACCGCACCCGGGCCAGCTGCGAACTCTCCGGCGGATTCGACTCGACGTCCCTCGCCTTCCTCGCCCGCCGCGCGGGCCCCGCCGAACTCGCCCTGCTCACCGTGGCCTCCAGGGAACACGGCGCACAGGACGAGACCTGGGCGCGCCGCGCCGTCGACCTCGCCCGGACCGAGGCCGGCCCCGGCCCCCGCCTCACCCACACCGTCGTCCCCGCCGACGAGACGCCCCTCTTCTACGCGGGCGTCGGCGCACCGCAGGCCGGCCCCGACGACATCCCCACCGACGAACCGCTGCCCGTCGCGCCCGCCCGGGCCCGCGCCCGGATGCTGCTCGCCCGCGCCGCGGCCACCGGCTCCGAGTGCCACCTCACCGGCTACGGCGGCGACGAGCTGTTCATGGCACTGCCCGCCACCGCCGGCGACCTGTTCCCCCGGCGGCCCCTGGCGGCCTGGAACCGGATCAGCGCCGTGCGCCACCAGCTGGGCTGGCCGCTGACCGGCACCGTGCGCGACCTGCTGATCCGGCCCTCCTTCCGTACGTGGCTCGCGGGCGCCGTCACCGAAGCGGCGCCGCCGACCGCCCGGACTCCGCAGCTGTCGTGGGGAGTTCGCCAGTCGCTGCCGCCCTGGCTGACCCCCGACGCACGCACCCTGATCCGCGACACGTTCCGCACGGCCGCCGCGCACGCCGAACCGCTCGCCCCGCGGCCCGGCCGCCACCTCGACCTCGACACCGTCCGCATGGGCGCCCGCCACTTCCAGGCCATGGAGGACCACGGGCTCGCGCTCGGGCTGCCCGTGGCCGCGCCGATGTACGCCGACCACGTGATCGAGGCGACCCTCGCCGTGCGCCTCACGGACCGGCTCGATCCCGCGCGCTACAAACCACTGCTCGCCGAGGCCGTGCGCGGCGTCGCACCCGAACCGCTGCTCGCCCGCACCACCAAGGACCACATGAGCAGCGACACCGTCCAAGGGCTGGTCCAGCACGCCGATGAACTGCGGCAGTTGTGGGGACCCGGCCTCTCGCGCCTGGCCGCCCTCGGCCTGGTCGACGCGGCGCAGCTCGACGCGCTCGCCGCCGACCCGTACTCACCCCTGCACACCCGGTACTCCATCGACTCGACGGTCGCCTGCGAGATGTGGCTGCGCGCCGCCGACATCCCCCACGGAAAGGCGGTCACCCCGTGAGGCTCAGACCCGGCATCACGGTCACCAGCACCGACTTCGGCGGCGTGCTCCTCGACCAGCGCACCGGCACCTACTGGCAGTTGAACGCGTCCGGCACGGTCGCCGTGACCGCCCTCGCCGACGGCCTCGGCCCGCACGAGGCGGTGGAGCGGATCCTCGCCGCCTTCGACGTGGACCGCGCCCGCGCCGAGGCCGACGTCGCCGACCTCACCCGCCAGCTCGTCGAGGCGAGGATGGCCACCCCGTGAGCACCGAGATGACGATGCCGGACCGCGGTGTGCGCGGCCCGCGCGTGCGGGCCGCGGTCGCGGTGGCCCTGCTCATGGCGCGGCTGCGCCCCGACCGGCTGCGCCGCCTGCTCGCGTTCCTCAGCCGCGGCGCCCGCCCCGCGCCGCATGCCACAGCGCTCGCCGCCCGCGCGTCGGTCGTCGCCACCAGCCGGCGCTGCGCCGGCTGGTACGGCTGCCTCCCGCGCTCGATCGCGACCGCCCTGCTGTGCCGGACGACGGGCACCTGGCCCGCCTGGCACGCGGGCGTCCGCGCCGCCCCCCCGTTCGCCCCGCACGCCTGGGTCGAGGCCGAGGGCCGGATGGTGGGGGAGGGGACGGAACCGGACGCGTACCGGCCTCTCATGACGGTGACGGTCGCGGGCGACCTCGTCACCGCCCCCGGACGGCCGGCCGAGCCCGGCGAGAAGGCAGCCGGGGATGCCCGCTGAACTCGGCCGTCTCCTCGCCCATGCCCGCCCGCACGCCCGCACCCTCGCACTCGGCGGCGTGCTCGCGCTCGCCGGTTCGGGGGCCGGGCTCGCCATGCCGGTCATGGCGAAGCACGCGGTGCGGGCCTTCGCCGAGGACCGCTCACCCGCCCCGGCCCTGGCCCTGCTCACCCTCGTCGTGCTCGGCGGGGCCGCGCTCACCGCGGGCGGCAGCTACCTCATGGCGCGCACCGGGGAGGCCGTCGTGCTCGGCGCCCGCGAACGGCTCGTCGCCCGCATGCTCCGGCTGCACGTCGCCGCCGTGGACCGCCTCACCCCCGGCGACCTCCTCACCCGCGCCACCGGCGACACCACGCTGCTGCGCACGGTCCTGTCGCGCAGCCTCGTCGAGTCGGCGAGCGGCGCCCTGACCCTGCTCGGCGCCGTCGTGCTCATGGGCGTCATGGACCTGGTGCTGCTCGGTGTGACCCTGCTGGTCCTCGCCGTCGTCGCGGCCGCGGTCGCGCTGCTCATGCCGCACATCCGCCGCGCCCAGACCGAGGCCCAGGAAGCCGTGGGGGAGATGGGTTCGACGCTCGACCGCGCCCTGCAGTCCTTCCGCACGGTCAAGGCGAACGGCGCCGAGGAGCGCGAGCGGGCCGCCGTCACCGCGGCCGCCCGCCGCGCCCGCGACAAGGGGCTCGGCGTCGCCCGCTGGACCTCCGCGTCCGACGTGTCGATGCTCGTGTCGGTGCAGGTGGCGTTCCTGTGCGTGCTCGGCGTCGGAGGGGCACGCGTCGCGTCCGGCGCGCTCGACATCGCCTCACTGATCGCGTTCCTGCTGTACCTGTTCTATCTCGTCGCGCCCCTGGGGCAGTTGACGGAGGGCTGGATCGGCCTCAACAACGGCATGGCGGCGATCGACCGGATCACGCAGATCGAGGACCTGCCGGGGGAGAGCGGTCAACTGCCCCCGTCCGCAACGGAACCGGGGCCCGTCGCCGTCGCCTTCACCGACGTGGTCCTGCGGTACGACGCGGCACGCGCCCCGGCCCACGACGGCGTCACCTTCGACGCCCCGGCCGGCGGTCTCACCGCGCTCGTCGGCCCGTCCGGCGCGGGCAAGTCCACGGTCTTCGCGCTCCTGGAACGCTTCTACGACCACGACGGCGGCACCGTCACCGTCGCGGGCCGCGACGTGCGCGACTGGCCGCTCGCCGACCTGCGCGCGAGCCTCGGGTACGTGGAACAGGACGCGCCCGTCCTGGCGGGCACCCTGCGCGACAACCTGCTCTACGCGGCTCCCGGGGCGACACAGGACGAGCTCCTCGACGTCGTGGCCCGCACCCGGCTCGACGACCTGCTGGCCCGGCTTCCCGACGGCCTCGACACACCGGTCGGGCACCGCGGAGTACTGCTGTCGGGCGGCGAGCGTCAGCGGGTCGCCATCGCCCGCGCGCTGCTGCGCCGGCCCCGCCTGCTCCTGCTCGACGAGGTCACGGCCCATCTGGACGCGGTCAACGAACAGCATCTGCGCGAGGTCGTGCGCGGCCTGGGCACGGACACCACGGTCCTGGTGATCGCCCACCGGCTCTCCACGGTGGTCGACGCGGACCGTATCGTGGTCCTGGAACGCGGCCGCGTACGGGCCCAGGGCAGCCACGCCGAACTGCTCGCGTCCGACGCCCTGTACGGCGAGTTGGCGGCCACGCAACTCGTGGCCGCCTCAACTCGCTGAGTGTCCCGCCGCCGTGTCAGGCGTTCTTGATCGCCGAGATGTCGAAGTTCAGCTTGATCTTGTCGGAGACGAGGACGCCGCCGGTCTCCAGCGCGGCGTTCCAGGTCAGGCCCCACTCGGAGCGCAGGATCTCGGCCTTGCCCTCGAAGCCGGCGCGCTCGTTGCCGAACGGGTCCTTCGCGGAGCCGTTGAACTCCAGGTCGATGCTGAGCGGCTTGGTCGTGCCCAGGATCGTCAGGTCACCGGTGATGCGGTAGTCGTCGCCGCCCAGCGCCTCGGCGGACGTCGAACGGAACGTCATCGTCGGGAACTCGTCGATCTTGAAGAAGTCGGCGCTCTTCAGGTGGCCGTCACGGTCGGCGTTGCCCGTGTCGATGCTGGCCATCTGCACGTCGAACGACGCGGTGGACTTCGCCGGGTCCGAGCCGTCGAGGTGCAGCTCACCGGTGAAGTCCGTGAAGCTGCCCTTCACGTTGGTCACCATGGCGTGCCGGGCGACGAAGCCGAGCGTGGTGTGCGCGGGGTCGACCGTGTAGTCGCCGGTGACGGCGGCCAGGTCCGGGCCGACCGCGGCGGGGGTGCCGGCGGCGCTGTCGGTGGTCTCGTTCTTGCGGCCGAAGATGCCCATGACGTGCTCCTTGGGGACGGTCGGCACGGTGGGTGCCGGGTGATGTTGAAAGTTGAACCATCAACTGAGGGAGACTCTAGCGCGGTGATGTTCAACTTTCAACATCAAGCGCAGCGTGTCTCTCCGATTACACCCGGTGGATCCGGGAGGCGCTCTTCCGGACGCGCGTAGAACACGGCACCATCTCCTTGCTCCACCTGCACCACAGCCGTCTCACAGTCAGCACGGTCAACAGCAGGAAGGAATCCCCCATGCGCATCCGCTCAGCGCTCACCGCGCTCGCGCTCACCACCGGCGCCCTCGTCGCGCCCGGCTTCGGCGTCCTCGCCACCGCGACCGACGCCTTCGCCGCCACCAAGATCAGTCACGCCACCGCGACCTCGATGTTCAGCTCGGTCGGCATCACCTGGTCGTCCTCGGGCGGCTGCTCGAACCGCAACAACTCCACCTGTACGTCGTTCGATCAGCTCAACCTCGCCACGGCCCAGGGTGCCCAGACCCTGAAGAAGGCCACCGGCTGCGCCCTCAACATCACCGGCGGCACCGAGACCGGCCACGCGAGCGGCACGTACTCGCACTGGAACGGCTACAAGCTCGACTACGGCAAGAACACCTGCGTCACCAACTACATCAAGGGCACCTTCACCTACATCGGCCTGCGCGGCGACGGCGCTCCCCAGTACAAGTCGGGCTCCGGCAACATCTACGCCGACGAGGGCAACCACTGGGACGTCCTCTACTACAACTGCGGCGGCTGCTGAGCCGGCGCGCACGCAGGGCTAGCGCGCGGCGAGACGCTCCATGAGGGCGGCGCCGCGCGCCAGCAACTCCCGCTCCTGGTCGGTGAGTTCGGCCTCGATGGCCTGGGCGAGCCAGCCGGCCCGGCGGCCGCGCTCGGTCTCGAGCGCGGCCCGTCCGGCGTCCGAGAGCTCCACCAGGGACTTGCGCCCGTCCGTGGGGTGCGGGCGGCGGGTGATCAGCCCCTGCTCCATCAGCAGGCCCACGGCGCGGGCCATCGACTGGGGGCGCACGCGCTGGTCCGTGGCGAGGTCGCTGGTGGTCATGGCGCCGTCGCGGTCGAGCGCGCCGAGCACAGCGACCTGCCCGAGCGGGATCCGGTCCTCGTGCTTCACGCGCCGCGTGAGCTTGCCCATCGCGGTACGCAGTTCGGCGGCGACGGCGGCGGATTCCGGGGTGGGCATACGGCACCTTAACCCGCCGGTATCCGGCGCGACCGCCGATCTGACCTGCGCAGGCGTGCTGTGCGGCGCGGGCCCTGGAGAAGTAGACAGCAGAACTGAACAGCAATGCTGTAGAGTTTTCCTCGGTCGGGCCCAGCGCCAGCGTCGTCGCAGCCGGGGCCCGGCACGCGACCACGCGAAGGAACTCCCATGCCCGCACCGGCAGCCGGACCCACCACCATCAGCACCGTCACCGCCCGCGCCGTCCTCGACAGCCGCGGCAACCCCACCGTCGAGGTCGACGTCGTCCTCGCCGACGGATCCCTGGGCCGCGCCGCGGTCCCCTCCGGCGCCTCCACGGGCGCCCGCGAAGCCGTGGAACTGCGCGACGGCGAACCGCGCCGCTGGCACGGCAAGGGCGTCGACCGGGCCGTCGCCCACGTGAAGGAGGAGATCGCGGCCGCCGTCACCGGGCGCGACGCCGACGACCAGGCCGGCCTCGACGCCGCCCTCGTCGCCCTCGACGGCACACCGGCCAAGTCCCGGCTCGGCGCCAACGCGCTGCTCGGCGTCTCCCTCGCCGCCGCCAAGGCCGCCGCGGCCGCCCACCGTCTGCCCCTGTACCGCTACCTCGGCGGCTCCGACGCCCGCGTCCTGCCGATGCCGATGATGAACATCGTCAACGGCGGCGCCCACGCCGACAATCCGCTGGACTTCCAGGAGTTCATGATCGCGCCGGTCGGCGCGGCGACCTTCGCCGAGGCCGTCCGGATGGGCTCCGAGGTCTTCCACACGCTGCGCCGCGACCTGCTCGCCGCCGGCCACTCCACCGGCGTCGGTGACGAGGGCGGCTTCGCGCCCGCGCTGCGTACGGCCGAGGAGGCGCTCGACTTCGTCATGGCCGCGATCGAGCGCACCGGCTACCGGCCGGGCGCGGACATCGGGCTCGTCATGGACCCCGCGTCGTCGGAGTTCTACCGCGACGGGGTGTACGCGTACACGGGCGAGGGGGTCCGCCGCACCTCGGCCGAGCAGGTCGACTACCTGGCCGGGCTGATCGACGCCTACCCCGTCCTGTCCGTCGAGGACCCGATGGCGGAGACCGACCTCGACGGCTGGCGCGAGCTGACCGCCCGGGTGGGGGACCGCTGCCAGCTCACCGGCGACGACGTGTTCTGCACGAACGAGGCGCTGGTCAAGGAGGGCATCCGCACGGGTGTCGGCAACGCGGTCCTCGTCAAGGTCAACCAGATCGGCACGCTCACCGAGGCGCTCGGCACGGTCTCCGCGGCCCGCCGGGCCGGCTGGGCCGCGGTCATCTCGCACCGCTCCGGCGAGACGGAGGACACCACGATCGCGGACCTGGCGGTCGCCACGGGCTGCGGCCAGATCAAGACGGGCTCCCTGTCCCGCTCCGACCGCACGGCCAAGTACAACCGCCTCATCAGGATCGAGGAGGAGTTGGGGGCCGCGGCGATCTACATCTCACGCCCCTCCGGCGACCGAGGAGCGGAGTCCGGGGCGGAGCCCCGTGGCGGCGACTTGGACTAACCGGAACCACTTCTTGGACTGCCAACCCGGTTGAAGGCCGACGCCGTTGACCCGAGGCACCCGCCACGGATACCCAGAGCGGCATGTCCCGAAGATCCCGCGCCACCCAGGCCCTGCTCCTGGCGGCAGCCACCGGCATCGCGCTGGCGTCCCCCGCCACGGCGAAGGAGGACCAGGACGAGGCCCCCGGCCTCGTCCTGACCTCCCCGCGGCTCACGGTCACCGTCGCCGACGACTTCCCCCGAGTCCTGTCCTACGCCGACGCGTCCGGCGCCCGCCTCCTCGGCAGCACGCACGCCGTCACCGAGGTCACCCTCAACGGCAGGGCGTACCCGGTCCGCCTCAAGGCCGCGCCCGAGGTCACCGGGTCCACGGCCGCGTACACGCTCACCTTCCCCGATCTCCCGGACGTGGAGCTCGACGCCACCCTCGGCGTCTCGGGCCGGACGACGACGTTCAAGGTCACGGCCGTCCGCGACACGACCGCCTTCCGTGTCGGGACCATCGACATCCCGGGCCACGACCTCGTGTCCGTGGGCAGCGCCGACGGCGGCGCGGAGACCGCCTTCACCAAACTGGACCCGGACTCCACCCGCACCGCGGACGTCTTCGGCAAGGTCACCGCCGGCACCCCCGCGGAGCAGGCCGCGACCGGCGCCGCGTACGTCCTCGTCAACACCGGGAAGCTCGCGGCGGCCGTCGAGTCGAACTCCGCGTACGACAAGCCGAGCGGGGCGACGAACGGCGACGACGCCCGCTTCTGGCACCAGGCCCGCAAGGACGCCGACGGCGGTACCCGGGTCGGCGTCTGGTCCGGCCAGTGGACGTACCGCGGCGCCGGGTCCCCGGCCGCCGCCACCGGCAAGGACCTGCCGTGGGCCAAGGTCGTCGTCACGCCCGACGCGAACGGTGACGGCGCCGTCGACTGGCAGGACGGCGCGGTCGCCTTCCGCTCCATCGGCATCCGGGCCAAGGGGAGCGAGGACACGGCCGACCGGGTCGTCACCCATATCCCGTTCAACTTCGCGAGCCAGGCCCAGCACCCGTTCCTGCGCACCCTCGACGACGTGAAGCGGATCTCCCTCGCCACCGACGACCTGGGTCAGTTCGCCCTGCTCAAGGGGTACGCGTCCGAGGGCCACGACTCCGCGCACCCCGACTACGGCGGCACCATCAACCGGCGGGCCGGCGGCCTGAAGGACCTCAACAAGCTGCTGAGGACCGGCAAGAAGTACGGCGCCGAGTTCGGCGTCCACGTCAACGCCACCGAGGCGTACCCGGTGGCGAAACACTTCAGCGACAAGCTCATCGACCCCAAGTCCCCCGGCTGGAACTGGCTCGACCAGAGCTACTACATCGACCAGCGCCGCGACATCACCAGCGGCGACCTCGCCGCCCGCTTCAAACAGCTGCGCGACGAGACCGACAAGAACCTCACCACGGTCTACGTCGACGTGTACTACACCCACGGCTGGATCGCCGAGCAGACCGCCAAGGCCATCAACGGCCAGGGCTGGAACATGGCCACCGAGTGGGCCGACAAGTTCGAGCGGCAGTCCCTGTGGTCGCACTGGGCCAACGACCTCGACTACGGCGGCGCCACCAACAAGGGCCTCAACTCGAAGATCATCCGGTTCATCCGCAACAGCGAGAAGGACGTCTGGAACAACGACCCGGTCCTTGGCCAGAGCGCCCTCGTCGACTTCGAGGGCTGGACCGGCGAGAACGACTGGAACGACTTCTACGCCAACATCTGGCAGCGCGACCTGCCCGCCAAGTACCTCCAGCACCAGCAGATCACCCGCTGGGACGGCAACGACATCACCTTCACCGGCGGCCTGCGCGGCACCGTCGAGGACGGCCGGCGCACCTTCTACGACCACGACCGCAAGGTCCTCGACGGCGACAGCTACCTGCTCCCGTGGGACGGCGGAAAGAAGCTGTACCACTACAACAAGCAGGGTGGCAGCAGCAGTTGGGTCGTGCCCCGGGGCTCGTACACCGTCTACAAGCTCACCGGCAACGGCCGCGTGAAGACCGGCACGGTCCGCACCGGCGCCGACGGCAAGGTCACCCTGAAGTCCGCCGCCGGTCAGCCCTACGTCCTCTACCGGTCCGGTGACACACCCCGCGCCGCCGACCCCGCCTGGGGCGAGGGCACCGGCCTGACCGACCCCGGCTTCAACGACGCCCGCCTCACGGGATGGGACAAGAGCGGCACCGTCGCGCGCGACACGGACGCCAATGGCCGCAACAGCGCGGCGCTGAGCGGGACCGGCGCCGCCTCGATCGCCCAGCGGATCACGGGACTTGAGCCCGGGAAGCGCTACACCGCCTCCGCCTGGGTCGAGGTCGCGCCAGGAAAGACGCGCCGCACGACCCTGAGCGCGGGCGGCGCCTCCGTGGGCATCGACCGCTCCACGCTGCCCGACACCATGGCCGCGAGCGACTGGCACGGCACGAACATGCAGCGCGTGAAGGTCAACTTCACCGCGCCCGCGCACGGCGCCCCGGCCCTGCGCCTGGCGACGGCGAAGGACCCGGACGCCGCGAAGGTCCGGGTGGACGACATACGTGTCGTGCGCAACGCCCCGGCCACCCGCCCCGGCACGGTCGTCCACGAGGACTTCGAGGACGTCGACCAGGGCTGGGGGCCCTTCGACAAGGGCGACGCGGGCGGCGTCACCGACCCGCGCACCCACATCGCGCAGAAGAACTCCCCGTACACACAGGCCGGTTGGAACGGGAAGCTCGTCGACGACGTCATCGGCGACGGCGAGTCCCTCAAGTCGCACGAGGAGAACGACGGCGTCGTCTACCGCACCTCGCCCGCGTCCGTCCCGATGAAGGACGGGCACGCGTACCAGGTCGACTTCGCCTACCAGTCGAGCCACGCCGGCGCCTACCAGTGGATCAGCGGCTACGACCGCGGCGACGACGCCGTCGAAACCGCCGCCGTCCCCGTAGGGGAGCAGCGCACCACCGGCCGTCTCACCACCACCGTCACCGCGGGCTGCGGCGACACCTGGACCGGACTGCGCAAGCTGCCCGGCGCCCCGGACGGCGCGGACTTCGTGCTCGACGACTTCACCGTGACCGACCTCGGCCCGGCGAAGGAGCCCGCCGCCTGCGGCACGCTCGCCCTCAAGGCGGGGCAGACCCTCGAACCCGGACGGGCCAACAAGGTCGAGGCCACCTTCACCAACTACGAGAAGGACCCGGTCACGGACGCGTCCGTCACCCTCGGCCTGCCCGAGGGCTGGAAGGCGGATCCCGCCGGACCCACCGCCCTCGACCCGGTCGCCCCGGGCGCGAAGGCCACCACCGTCTGGCAGGTCACCCCGCCCGCCGACGCGACGTACCAGCCGTACGAACTGACGGCGAAGGCCGCGTACTCCGTCGGCGGCGCGCACCGGACCCTCACGGCGGTCGCCCCCGTCCGCACGCTCCCGCCGCCGCCCGCCCACGACGCCTACGCCAGCGACCTGGACTGGACGTCGGCCGAGAACGGCTGGGGGCCGGTCGAGAAGGACCTCTCCGTCGGCGAACAGGGCCAGGGCGACGGCACCCCGCTCACGATCGGCGGAGTCTCCTACGCCAAGGGCCTGGGCACCCACGCACCCGCCCAGGTCCGGTACTACCTCGGCGGGCAGTGCACGTCCTTCACCGCGGAGGTCGGCGTCGACGACGTCCAGGCCGGCCGGGGAAGTGTGCAATTCTCGGTGGTGGCCGACGGCGCCGAGAAGGTGAAGTCGCCCGTCCTCAAGACCACCGACCAGGCGTGGTCGCTCAGTGCCGACGTCACCGGCGCCGCGTACGTCGACCTGATCGTCGGCGACGCCGGCGACGGCAACGGCAACGACCACGCGGACTGGGGGAGCGCCCGGTTCCGCTGCGGAGTGTGACCGGCCTCTCACGCGCCACCTTTGTGTGACCCCTACAACGCGACGGGGCCCTGAGCAGTAACTTCGGCTGTACGACGCCGCGGTTCTGTTCGGGGCTACCAGGAAAACGGGCCGGAGACTGTACAGAGTCGACGGCCCGTTTTCCTTGGTCGCTTTCGTAAGGTCACTACATGACCGTTTTGGACGACACCGCCTCCACCCCCGGGGACGAGCCCACCGACGCCCGCGGGCGGGTGGCCGAGCTGCACGCGATCCGTGAGCAGGCCCTGCGCGGCCCGAGCGACAAGGCGACCGAGGCCCAGCACGCCAAGGGCAAGCTGACGGCGCGCGAGCGCATCGAGCTGCTCCTTGACGAGGGGTCGTTCAACGAGGTCGAGCAGCTGCGCCGGCACCGCGCGGTGGGCTTCGGCCTGGAGGCGAAGAAGCCGTACACCGACGGTGTCATCACCGGCTGGGGCACGGTCGAGGGCCGGACGGTCTTCGTGTACGCGCACGACTTCCGGATCTTCGGCGGCGCGCTGGGCGAGGCCCACGCCACGAAGATCCACAAGATCATGGACATGGCCATCGCGGCCGGTGCCCCGCTGGTCTCGCTCAACGACGGCGCGGGTGCCCGCATCCAGGAGGGCGTCTCGGCGCTCGCCGGGTACGGCGGCATCTTCCAGCGCAACACCAAGGCGTCCGGTGTCATCCCGCAGATCAGCGTGATGCTCGGCCCGTGCGCGGGCGGCGCGGCCTACAGCCCCGCCCTCACCGACTTCGTGTTCATGGTCCGTGAGACCTCGCAGATGTTCATCACGGGCCCGGACGTGGTCAAGGCCGTCACCGGCGAGGAGATCACCCAGAACGGTCTGGGCGGCGCCGACGTGCACGCCGAGACCTCGGGCGTGAGCCACTTCGCCTACGACGACGAAGAGACCTGCATCGCCGAGGTCCGCTACCTGCTGTCGCTGCTCCCGCAGAACAACCGGGAGAACCCGCCGACGGTGGACTCGGACGACCCGGCGGACCGCCGCAGCGACGTGCTGCTCGACCTGGTCCCGGCCGACGGCAACCGCCCCTACGACATGGCCAAGGTCATCGAGGAGCTCGTCGACGACGGCGACTACCTGGAGATCCACGAGCGCTGGGCGCGCAACATCATCTGCGCCCTGGCCCGCCTCGACGGCCAGGTCGTCGGTATCGTCGCCAACCAGCCGCAGTCGCTGGCCGGCGTCCTGGACATCGAGGCCAGCGAAAAAGCTGCCCGGTTCGTCCAGATGTGCGACGCTTTCAATATCCCCATCGTGACCCTCCTCGACGTGCCGGGCTTCCTTCCCGGGGTCGACCAGGAGCACGGCGGGATCATCCGGCACGGCGCCAAGCTGCTGTACGCGTACTGCAACGCCACCGTGCCGCGGATCTCGCTGATCCTTCGCAAGGCGTACGGAGGTGCGTACATCGTCATGGACTCGCAGTCCATCGGCGCCGACCTCACCTATGCCTGGCCGACCAACGAGATCGCCGTGATGGGCGCCGAGGGCGCGGCCAACGTGATCTTCCGCCGTCAGATCGCCGAGGCCGAGGACCCCGAGGTCATGCGCACCCGCATGGTCAAGGAGTACAAGGCCGAGCTGATGCACCCCTACTACGCGGCCGAGCGCGGCCTGGTCGACGACGTCATCGACCCCGCCGAGACCCGCGAGGTGCTGATCAGGTCGCTGGCGATGCTGCGCACGAAGCACGCCGACCTGCCGTCCCGCAAGCACGGCAACCCGCCGCAGTAAGCGGCCCCGGACCACACGATCTTTCCCATCTGACCGAGGAGACCTGCCGCAATGTCGACTCCTGACATCCGCGTCGAGAAGGGCCACGCCGAGCCCGAGGAGGTCGCGGCCATCACCGCGATCCTGCTGGCCCGCGCCGCCACCCCGCCGGCCGCGCCCGCCCGGGGCCGCGACAAGGCCGGCTGGCGCCGCCTGGAGCGCCAGCACGGCTTCCGTGCCCCGCACTCCTGGCAGGGCTGACCCCGCCTCGCACCGGCGCGCACGACCTGCGGAAGTGGGCCCCGTCCTTTCGGACGGGGCCCACTTCTTCGTGTGTCAGGGGCTCACTCAGTCGAACTCGCCGTGCAGCGCCCCGAGTTTGAACGCCTCCCATTCGTGGGCGGTGAAGCGCAGGACGAGCCCGCGCGGGTCCGCCGGGTTACGCATCGCCACCCCTCCGTCCCGGAGTGCGGCGATCTCCACGGGGCCGCCCGCAGGGCTGCCCGGGGCGCTTCGCCACTGGGCGTCGGAGAGATCGAGGGAGTACAGCAGTTCCTTTTCCCGGTCGAGACCGGTGGAAGGGCTGTCCGTTGTCCGCGTACTCATAGCGACAAGGCCCCCGAGTTGACGCCTGAAACAAATGCTCGCCAGGCCGGCGATTCGAAGATGATCGCTCCGGACTCCCGGTTCTTGGTGTCACGGATCGCACGCCTTTCTGATGAAAGCTCGGCGTGTTCGACACATCCGTTGGATGCGCCGCTGAAAGTGCTCTTGTGCCACACCGCTGACCCGATTTCGAGGTGCGTTGCGGTGGGTGCGGAAGTGGGGGGCATCACAACCCGCTTTCTTGCTTGATTCGGTCATTGATGTACCGGCGGGACTGTGCCGGCGAAAGCGCGGCAGCTGTCAGGTCGTCCCACGCCTTGGTGTACATCTCCACGTCGGGGCGTTGCTCGAGGAGCGTGCCCCCGGTCATGTGCTCCAGCCATGCCACCTGTACCGGAGGCTCTCCGCGCATGGTGAAGAGCGTGTACGGAGCGTACTGCGCGAGGGGCAAGGTTATGTCCAGGGGCAGGACCTGGAGGGTGACATTCGGCAACTCACCTGTTTCCATCAGGTGTTCGAACTGTTCACGGATCAACGTCCGTGGCCCGGGTATCCGGTGCAGCGCGGGTGTGTCGATGACCACTCTCAGGCGGAATTCTGCAGCTCCGCTGAGCAGATCCTTGCGCTTCATTCGAGTATTCACAAGGGGTTCGACCCGATCCGCTTCCGCCCCTGCGGTGAATATCTCGCGCATATATGCCTCTGTCTGGAGCAGTCCCGGCAGCACCGATGGCTCGAAAGAGCGAACGAGTGAGGAATCCGCTTCCAGGGTCAAGTAATCGCGCAAGTCGTCGCTGAGCAGCGGCCCTTGGCCGGACCACCAGTCGACCTTGTGGACGTCCTTGGCCAGCCGCTTGAGGTTCGTCCGCTGCCGGTCGTCCACAACTCCGTACAGGTTGAGCAGAGTTGTCAGATCGAGTTGGCGTATGCCTCGTTTGCCCGTCTCGATCTGACTGATCTTCGGCTGTCCGCACTCGAGTGCCAGGGCCGCGTCGTTGACCTTCAGGCCGGCATCGGTGCGCAGTCGGCGCAGCTCGGCTCCGAGCCGGCGGCTGCGCATCGTGGGCATCTCGCTCTGGGACATGGCCACATGATGTCCCGCGCCTTCTGGCCACACAACTGTCATATGCCTTCCCATCGCATCGGCATAGTACTCGTGCGTAATACTTGCCTACGGAATACTTTCGACGCCATGCTGTTCGAGCAACGTCCTTTGCCCACAAGCGAGTTGACCGCTACGCAACCCCCGGAGGGGTAATGCCGGACCAGCCAACGGATGAGGTCGACGTCATCGACGTGATCGATCGGCCGTGCGCGATCCGTATGGAGTACAGCCCGCACCGCCTGGAGCAGATCCGCAGGATCGTGGGGTCCCGCCTGCGGCGTTGGGGTCTGGAGAAGCTGGTGTACGACACCTCGTTCGTGGCGACGGAGCTGTGCAGCAATGTGCGGCACTGCGACGACGGCGTGTTCGAGTTCGTCATACGCCGTACCGACGACGGTGTCCGTCTGGAGGTGGCGGACTCGTCGCCCGACCTCGTGGTCATCCCCACCGAGCCGCCGGACCTCTTCGAGACCGGCGGGCGGGGCCTGTTCCTGGTGGCCGCCCAGGCCTCCGCGGTCGGCATGACGCCGACGCCCACCGGCAAGGTGGTGTGGGCCGAGCTGGCTCTCGGAGACGTCGACGCGGGCGCGTCCGGCTGACGGAGCCGACGCCGCGCGGGCCCTCGGGAGAGGGCCGTACGCCACCGTCACCGACGGCCTTCGGGCCGACGGGGGCGGTGGCGTTGTCGTGTCTCTGTGCGTATGCATCCGAATCCTCTGCGTGGTCGTTCTCGGGCGTGCGGAATCGCGGCCGCCCGGGCGGTGCGCCCGGTGCGGGCCGATGTGCGGACAGATCCCCGCGGACCGGCCGTACGCGCCCTGGAGGGCCCGTACGGGGCTGTCGGAGCCGGACGGGCGCGAGGGGCGGGCGGTATCCGCGCGCCGGGCCCGGTGAGGGGGCGGCGCGGAGGGTGGGGCCCGTCCTCGCGACCGGTCCGGGATCGACCGGTGACGCGGGTGTGGACGCGACCCGGGGACACGCTCGATCCCGCTCCGTGTCGACGGAGCCGTGTGTCCGGTGGGTGCGTCCGCGCCGGGGGCCTGGGCGCGCCTTCCGCGACGTGCGGAAGGTGTGGCGGGGGCTCTTGGCGCCGGATGGGCCGCCAGGAGGTCCCGGGGCGGTACGGGCGTCGCCGGGTACCGGGGCGCCGCCGAACCGTCAGGGTGCGGGTGCGGGCCGAAGCCCACCCTGCGGGCCCGTCAGGGGTGTGCGGTCTCCGTCACGAGACAGGAGAGCTTGCGGATGCCGCGGTGCGCGGCCGTGCGGACGGCACCGACACGCTTGCCGAGGATGCCGGCCGCCCGCTTGGCGTCGAGTCCGACGACGGCCAGCAGCATCACCGCCTCCGCCTGCTGCTGCGGGAGCTGGGCCACGAGGGCCATCGCCCGCTCGGTCCCGATGGTGCTCAGGGCCTGCTCGGACGTGTCGTCCGGCGCGGGCCGCTCCAGGATCTTGGTCATGTCCTCGGTGGACTCGGGGCGGCGCTTGTGCCAGCGGATGTGGTCCAGCGCCCTGTTGCGCACGATCCGGTTGCACCAGCCGTGGAAGCCCGCGCCGTCACCCCGGAACTTGTGCAGGTCCCGGGCGATCTGGAACCAGCTGTCCGACAGCACGTCCTCCGCTTCCGTCGCGCCCACCAGGGCGCGCGCGTAGGCGAGGAGCCGGGGCTGCAGCATCTCGTAGACGGTACGGAAGGCCCGTTCATCGCCTTTCTGTGCCTCGCGGACCGCGTCGTGCAGAGGGTGCTGTTCACCCTCGCAGGCGGTGTGCGTTGTCTCTGGCCTTGGACTCGGGGGCCGTGCGGGTCGCGCGATGGCGGCACCGACTCTGGTGGCCCTGGTGCCCGAGTGGGACAAGCTCATCGGGTGGCTCCGCTTCCTGCTCTCAATTCGCCCGGAGTTGGGCGGGCACGGCACATCGTCCCGCCCCTAATAGGTCAGCGCGAGAGCCAGCGAAATCATCACTGTGGCAGGTATGCGGATCCGGTCAGATGTCCGCCCGGACATTGCGGACGAACTCGACCTCTAGCCAAGGGTGTTACTACGTGTACGCACTGTTGTCGAGGCAAGACGCGCTGTGAGGGGCATCGTGATTGCGGCCGGGAACACTGTCGGAGCATGGCCGAGACATGGCCGAGACATGGCTCGGCGCTTCGTGCGGTGGCACTGATCCGGAGAACGACATCGCCCCGCTGGTACACACCAGCGGGGCGAAGGTACCGGGCGAACCGCGATCCGGCTAGCGCAGGCGCGCCATCAACGCGTGTTCGACCAGAGTGATCAACGAGGACTTTGCATCCGCACGGTGTCGGGCGTCCGTCGTGATGATCGGGGTGTCCGGCCCGATCTGCAGCGCCTCACGCACCTCGTCCGGGCCGTAGGGCTGGTTGCCGTCGAAGCCGTTGAGGGCGATGACGAAGGGGAGGCCGGAGTTCTCGAAGTAGTCGACCGCGGGGAAGCAGTCGGCGAGGCGCCGGGTGTCGACGAGGACGACGGCGCCGATCGCGCCGCGTACGAGGTCGTCCCACATGAACCAGAAGCGGTCCTGGCCGGGGGTGCCGAACAGGTAGAGGATCAGGTCCTGGTCGAGCGTGATGCGGCCGAAGTCCATGGCGACCGTGGTGGTCGTCTTGTCCCCGGTGTGGGTGAGGTCGTCGATGCCGGCACTCGCCGACGTCATGACGGCCTCGGTGCGCAGCGGGTTGATCTCGGAGACGGCACCGACGAACGTCGTCTTGCCGACACCGAAGCCGCCCGCCACCACGATCTTCGCGGACGTGGTGGAGCGACTCTGAGAAGGCCCTCCGCTAGAGCTTGCGAAGTCCACTGAGCACCCTTTCGAGCAGTGTCACGTCTGGCTGGCCGCCGGCGTTCTCGTCGCCGCCGGGCTGATGAATGGCGACCAGGCCCGCCTCCGCCAAGTCGGCGACGAGAATCCTGGCCACGCCGAGGGGGATGGTGAGCAGGGCCGAGATCTCGGCCACCGACTTGATCTCCCGGCAGAGGTTGCAGATCCGCTGGTGCTCGGGCAGTTGGCCCTGCAACTGGTGCGGCTGCGCGGTGGTGTGCACCAGCGCCTCGATGGCGAGCTGGTAGCGCGGCCTGGTGCGGCCGCCCGTCATGGCGTACGGGCGCACCAGGGGATTGTTCGCGGCGGCGGGCTTCGCGTCAGGACGCGGCTGCGGCTGCACAGGCTGGATGCGCGGCGCCGGCGGCTGGTCGTAGGGACCGGGCTGCCGGGTCGGCCGGGCGTGGCTCGGCGCGGAAGGGAAGTTGTACCGGTTCTGCGACCCGTCCTCACGGCCCGCGCCGGCCTGTCCCTGACCCTGGGCAGGGCCGTAGGGCGGCCAGTGGGCCGACGAACCGCTCGGGGGTGTTGCTGAACCAGACACGTACTCCTCCTCCGACTGCGCTGGGCACCATCACTGTGGAGCCGCGTCCCGAAACTTTACGGCCACGGGACGCGAAAACGCACCGCCTGTCTGTTAGTTGAGAAGGCTTCCCTGAAGCTCCGCACGCAGGTCGGGCGTGAGAACCGTGCCCGCGCGGTCGACAAGAAGTGCCATCTCGTACCCAACGAGACCAATGTCCGCCTCGGGGTGTGCAAGGACAGCGAGCGAAGAACCGTCAGAAATGGACATGATGAAGAGGAATCCTCGCTCCATCTCCACAACTGTCTGGTTCACGGCGCCGCCCTCGAAGATGCGGGACGCGCCCGCGGTCAACGAGGTCAGACCCGACGCGACAGCCGCCAACTGATCGGCGCGGTCACGGGGGAACCCTTCGGACATCGCCAGAAGGAGTCCGTCGGCGGAGACCACCACGGTGTGGGACACCCCGGGGGTGTTGTCCACGAAGTTGGTGATCAACCAGTTCAGGTTCTGTGCCGCCTGGCTCATCGGGCTCACACTAACGCTCCTGGTGGTAGGTGCTGTCAGGGCCACCGGGAAACCCGCTGTCCTGGCCGTTCATCGTCACTACGGTCACTGCTGCTCACTACTGCCTTCACTGCGCCCGCGCTGCACGCCCCGGCGCAGATTGCTCAGCCTGCCCCGCACGTCCTCGGGAGCGCGGGAGATCTGGGGACCACCCTGCGGCGTCGCCTCCGCGGTGCCCTCGACCAGGTTGGCCTTGGGCACCCGGCGCGGCAGGCCGGACGAGGTGACCCCGCCCGCCTTCGGCCGCTTCAGCGACTCCGCGCGCTCCCACCGCTCGTCGTTGGACGAGCGCCAGTTGTCGTCGGAGGCGGCCTCCGCGGGCTGGTCCTGCGCCGGTTCCTGATGCTGGGGGGCGCTGGAGCCGCGGCGCGGAAGCCCGGCGTCGGTCAGATCATGCGCGACGGAGGGGGACGGGCCGGCCGTCATTCCTGAACCGGCGGGAACGTGCGGGTCGAAGCCTACGCTCTCGCGGTCCGCCGCGTCAGCGGCCTGCGCCGATTCCGCTTCGGTGGAGTAGGACGTCTGGAAGCCGTTCTGGAAAGCGCCCTGCGCCTGCCAGTCAGCCTGCCGGACGGGCTCCTCGAAGGCGTTGTACGAGCCCCGGGGAGCTTCCGTATAACCGTCCCGCTGCGCGTGGCCGGGCTCGTACGCGCCCTGCTGGGCATCGTCGTAGGCCGTCTGCGCGGGAGCGTAGCCGTCGTACGAGATCTGCTGCCGCTCGTCGTAGACACCTTGGCCCTGATCGTCGTACGCGATCTGCTGCTGGTCGTCGTATCCGAGCTGCTGCCCGTCGTAGGCGGCCTGCTCCGCGTAGGGCTGCTGGTTCTGCTGGGACTGCTGAGCCGCGATCTCGTCCCGGAACAGCGGCCGGTCGTCCGCGGAGTCCGGGCCCTGCGTCTGCGCCTCCAGGGCCGCACGACGCTCCTCGCGCATCAGGGACCGGCCGACCGGGTCCAGCTCGCGCGCGTCGTCCGGCACGTCGTAGCGGCTGTCGTCGAAGCCGAGCTCGGCCGCCGTGCGCAGCGGTGCCTTCTCGAAGGCCGGCTGCTGCGGAATCATCGTCGAGACGGTGAACTCGGAGAACTCGGAGTCGCCCTGCTGCTGCTGGCCGCCGCCACCGTGCGTGATCACGTCCGGGAGCATGACCAGCGAGGTCGTGCCCGCCTGCTCGCCCGAGGGGCGCAGCTGGACGCGGATGCCGTGCCGGTCGGACAGCCGCCCGACCACGAACAGGCCCATGCGCTGGGAGATCGCGGCGTCCACGGTCGGCGGGTTGGCCAGCTTGTGGTTGATGTCCGCGAAGTCCTCGGCGGTGAGGCCGATGCCCTTGTCGTGGATCTCGATCATGACGCGGCCGTCGGGGAGACGGGTCGCGGTGACGCGGACCTTGGTCTGCGGCGAGGAGAACGTGGTCGCGTTCTCCAGGAGCTCGGCGAGCAGGTGCACGAGGTCGGTGACCGCGCGGCCGTGGATCTCGGCCTCCGGGACGCCCTGCAGCTCGATGCGCTCGTACTGCTCCACCTCGGAGGTGGCGGCGCGCAGCACGTCGACCAGCGGGACCGGCTGGTCCCAGCGGCGGCCGGGCTCCTCGCCCGCGAGGACCAGGAGGTTCTCGCCGTTGCGGCGCATACGGGTCGCGAGGTGGTCCAGGCGGAAGAGGTTCTCCAGCTGGTCCGGGTCGGCCTCGTTGTTCTCCAGGTCGGTGATGAGGGTCAGCTGGCCCTCGATCAGCGACTGGTTGCGGCGCGACAGGTTGGTGAAGATCGCGTTGATGTTGCCCCGCAGCAGCGCCTGCTCGGCGGCGAGCCGCACGGCCTCGCGGTGCACCTGGTCGAAGGCGCGGGCGACCTCGCCGATCTCGTCGGTCGTGGTGATCGGGATCGGCTGGACGCGGGTGTCCACGCGGCCCGGGTCGGTGCGCGAGAGCTGGTCGACCAGCGTCGGCAGCCGCTGCTCGGCCACGTCGAAGGCGGCGGAGCGCAGCCGGCGCATCGAGCGCGACATCTGGCGGGCCATCATCCCGGCGAGCAGGAACGCGGCGAGCAGCGCGACCACGACGGCGGCACCGATGATGACGGCTTCCTGCTTCGCGTCGGCGGCGATGCCGGAGGCCTCGGTCACGGCCTTGTCGGCGAGGTCCGACTCGATGGTGCGGTAGGCGTCGAACTTCGCGGTGTTGACCGCCCACCAGTTCTCGGGCGTCACGCCCTTCTCGGCCAGGGCGAGACGGGCGCTGGGCTGGGTGCTGGGCAGGGCCACGATGTCGCCGACCATCTCGGTGGAGTCGGCCGGCGGCGGGACGTACGAGGGGTCCTTGGCCTTGGCGGCGGCGGCCTGCTTGGCGCCGTCCGACTTCAGCTTCTTGATCGCGGCGTTGAGCTTGTCGAGGTCCTGCTGCGTACCGCCGCCCTTGTACTCCTCCAGGGCGATGCCCTCGAGGTAGGCGTAGCTGCCGAGCGCGGTGCGCTGCTTGGCGAAGCTCGTCATGGTCGGGCCCGGCTTCACCAGCAGGTGCATACCGATGGAGCGCTCCAGGGAGAGCGCCGCCTTGGTGAGCGAGATCGCGTAGACGGTGCGGCCGTAGCTGGTGATGTTTCCGGTGCCGAGGCCCAGCTCGTTGGCGAACTCCATCAGCGGGTGCTGGATGGCGACGTAGCCCTCTTCGGTCTGCACACCGTCGAGCTTCGAGGTGTAGGCGGCGGCCCGCAGCTTGCTCAGACCGCCCTCGACCTTGTTGAACTGCGCCATGCGGCGCTCCAGGCCGGCCTTGTGCGGCATGCTCTGCGCCGCGGCGTGGAAGGCGTCGGCGGCGGCGTCCGTCGCCGCGCGGGCCTTGACGACCGAAGGGTCGTTCTTCTTTCCCTGGAGCAGGGGCGCGGCGGAGATGTCGCGCTCCTGGATGAGCTGGTCGCCGTACTTCAGCGACGCCTGGACCAGACGTGCGGTGTTCTCGGCGTCCTGGGCCTCGTGCCAGGTGTCGATGGAACCCTTCACCTGGAAGCCGCCCATGACCAGGCCGACGACCACGGGTATGAGCAGGATCGCGTTCAGCTTGGTGGGCACGCGCCAGTTGCGCGGCGACATCCGTCCGCCCGAGGGCTTCGGCGCCGCCGTCTCGGCCGGTGCGGCCTGTGCCGCTGTGCGCGGCGGCGGGGTGAAGTTGCCCCGTGCCGACGCCGGCTCGGGACTGTTCTTGCTTCGCCTCACTCGACCAACAACCTCTCGGCGTCGGCACCTACGTTGTGCCGCTGTATGTCTCCAGGCCCGTTCTTACTGGGCAGTTCAGCGCATTCCAGCACGTCAGGAGGTGCACTTCCAAACAGTCGGAACCGGAAGCTCCGCGTGATGTATGCCCTAGATAAAACGGTCATAAAGAGCGAGCCCCGCCAAAAGGCGGGGCTCTTGTGAGCACAGTGGAACCGGCTGTGCGCGACGTGTGTCGGCGTCCCCGGAATTCTCTGTCGAAACGTTATGAACACAGCGGCCCCGCGTGTCAAAGGCCACAGGAGCCGCTGAACGGACTGGAACAACTGCCGTACGAATCTGGCCACTTGGTGGCCGAGTTCCGACTGCTTCTGTCTACTTGAGCCGGGCCATCAGTGCGTGCTCCACCAGCGTGATCAGCGCACTCTTTGCATCCGCACGGTGTCGGGCGTCCGTCGTGATGATCGGGGTGTCCGGCCCGATCTGCAGCGCCTCACGCACCTCTTCGGGGTTGTACGGCTGGTGCCCGTCGAAGCCGTTCAGCGCGACGACGAAGGGGAGGCCGGAGTTCTCGAAGTAGTCGACCGCGGGGAAGCAGTCGGCGAGGCGCCGGGTGTCGACGAGGACGACGGCGCCGATCGCGCCGCGTACGAGGTCGTCCCACATGAACCAGAAGCGGTCCTGGCCGGGGGTGCCGAACAGGTAGAGGATCAGGTCCTGGTCGAGCGTGATGCGGCCGAAGTCCATGGCGACCGTGGTGGTCGTCTTGTCCCCGGTGTGGGTGAGGTCGTCGATGCCGGCACTCGCCGACGTCATGACGGCCTCGGTGCGCAGCGGGTTGATCTCGGAGACGGCACCGACGAACGTCGTCTTGCCGACACCGAAGCCACCGGCCACCACGATCTTGGCCGAGGTGGTCGAACGGGGAGCGGCCCCCGTCGCCCCGTCAGAGCTTGCGAAGTCCACTGAGCACCCTTTCGAGCAGAGTCACGTCCGGCGCACCGCCGTTGTTCTCGTCGCCGCCCGGCTGATGGATCGCGACGAGGCCGGCCTCGGCCAGGTCCGCGACGAGGATCCGGGCCACCCCGAGCGGCATCGACAGCAGGGCCGACACCTCCGCCACCGACTTCACCTCGCGGCACAGGTGGCAGATGCGCTGGTGCTCGGGCAGCAGCGTCATCAGGGCCGCCGGGTCGGCGGTCGTGGAGACGAGCGCCTCGATGGCCAGCTGGTAGCGCGGCCGGGTCCGGCCGCCGGTCATCGCGTACGGGCGGACCAGCGGCTGGTCGCCCTCATGACCGTAGGCGGCGTGTGCGGCTGCACTGCCGTACGGATCGTGAGGAGCGGTGGGCGGGGTCATGGATCCTCCGGGCGGGACGGCAGGGCGGGGGCCTGCCGTCTGAGGGTGGGCCGGTGGGGGGATTGTGACGGCCGTACGGTGACGGGACGCAGATCGGAAGGGGATTACGTGACTTCTCTGGATTCTGGGGCTGATGGTGCGCCAGACTTCAGGTGTGGCCGGGGTTACCGGCCGTCACCCCGGTCAGTGCAGCAGGCTGCCCTGCAGCTCGGCGCGCAGATCAGGCGTGAGCACGGCGCCCGCCCGGTCGACGAGGAGCGCCATCTCGTACCCGACGAGGCCGATGTCGCAGTCCGGGTGCGCGAGCACGGCGAGAGATGATCCGTCGGAGACGGACATGATGAAGAGAAAGCCGCGCTCCATCTCCACGACCGTCTGATTCACCGGCCCGCCCTCGAAGATTCTCGAGGCCCCCGCCGTCAGCGAGGTCAGACCCGACGCCACGGCCGCCAGCTGGTCCGCGCGGTCACGCGGAAAGCCCTCGGACATCGCGAGCAGCAGACCGTCCGCGGACACCACGACGGTGTGGGAGACCCCCGGCGTGTTGTCCACGAAGTTGGTGATCAACCAGTTCAGGTTCTGTGCCGCCTGGCTCATCTGGCTCAACTAACGCTCCTGCTGGTGAGTGGGGCGGGGGTAGCTGCCGGTCTGACCGGTGCCACCGGCCTGCCGGCCCTGCTGGATGCCCCTACGGAGATTGGTCAGCCGTCCCCGCACGTCGTCGGGCGCGCGCGAGACCTGAGGACCGGTCTGGTTCTGCTGCTCCTGGGCCGTGCCCGCCACGAGGTTCGCCCGGGGCACACGACGCGGCAGACCCGACACGGTGACGCCGCCCGCGGCGGGCTTGCGCACCCGCTCGGCCTGACGCATCAGCTCGTCGTTCGGGGACTGCCGCCAACTGGCCTGGTTCTGGCCGGAAGTGGGGGAGGCGGGCGCCGGTCGCGCGGGCGCCGCCGGGGCCTGTGCCTGCGGACGCTGCGGAGCCTGCTGCTGCGGGGCCGCCTGCTGGGCGCCGCGCTGCGGCAGGGACCGGGCCTGCTGCCCGTACTGCGCATCCTGGCTCTGACCCTGGGGCCGGCCCTGAGCCTGCGCCTGGCCCTGGCCCTGCTGCTGACCGTGGAACCAGTTGGTCTCCAGCGTGTCGTACAGCGGCGTGCGGCCGTCACCCGCATCGGTGGCCGGCGGCAGGTAGTCCTGCTGCGGCTGCGCCGGGATGCTCTGGTCCTGCGCCGGGCGCTGTACGGGCGGGAAGTCCTGCCCGCCGCCGCGCTGCCGCGGAGCCGCCGGACGCTCGTACTGACCGGTGCCCTGGGGCTGCCCGTACTGGCCGGTGCCCTGGGGCTGCCCGTACTGGCCCGTGCCGGACGGGTCCTGCGGACGCGCGTACTGGCCCGTGCCGGACGGGTCCTGGGCACGCTCGTACTGGCCGGTCGTCGACGGATCCTGCGGACGCTCGAACTGGTCGGTGCCGGACGGGTTCTGACGGTTCGGCAGACCGTTGTCCCGGAAGCCGCCCGCACCCGCGGCCGGCCCCCCGTTCCCGTTCGGTACGGCACCGAAGACATCGGGGCGCACGAACTGACCGGTGCCCTGGCCCTGGCCCTGGTTCTGGTCCTGGCCGGACCGGGGCGCAGGCGGCGGCGCGTCGTAGTCGGGGCGCGCGAACTCGGCCGTGGAGCCAGGACCCTGACGATCGTCCCGGACCGCCGGGAACTGCGCCGTCGAGTCCGGCTCGTCGTGACCGCGCGGCGCGTCGAGGTGCGGCTGCGCGTTCTCGTCGCTCCAACTCGGCACGCGCGGCTGCGGGTTGCCGCCCGGCAGCTCGGCACGCGGACCACCGCGCGGCGGCAGCACCGGACGTCGGCCCTGCTGCTCGGCCGGGTCGTTGTGGGTGCGCTGCTGCGGCGGCACGGGACCCTGACCGGCGCCGTTGAAGACACCGGTACCCGGGCCGGTCGGGGCCTGCGGGTTCTGGGCACGAGCCGGCTGCGGGCGCTGCGGCGCCTGCGGGTTCAGTGGACCGCGCTGCTGCCCCGGGTCGCGCGGACCCTGCGGGTTCTGCGGGCCCTGCGGGTTCTGGGAGCCGCCGTCCCGGGCGGGCAGCGCCGCGCGCGGACCGCCGCCACCGGCACCGACCTGCGGCCGCGCCGCACCGGGCCCGGCACCGAGCCGGCCCGCGGCGCCACCACCGGCACCCGGCGTGACACCGCGCCGCGCGCCTGCGGCACCGGCGGAGGCCTGCGCAGCGGCCGGACCGCCGCCGGGGCCACCCTGACCGGGGAGCTTCTTGCCCTGGGCGACGTCCACGGGAAGCATGACCAGCGCGGTCGTGCCACCGGAGTCCGAGGGACGCAGCTGGATACGGATGCCGTGGCGCTGCGACAGACGACCGACCACGAACAGACCCATGCGGCGGGAGACCGACACGTCCACGGTGGGCGGCGACGCGAGCCGCTCGTTGATCGCGGCGAGGTCCTCGGGGGAGAGGCCGATACCGGTGTCGTGGATCTCGATCAGCACACGGCCGTCGGGCAGCGCGTGACCGGTGACCTTCACCTTGGTCTGCGGCGAGGAGAACGAGGTCGCGTTCTCCAGCAGCTCGGCGAGCAGGTGCACGAGGTCGTTGACGACGCGGCCGGCGACCTCGGTCGCGGGCACGGCGGCGAGCTCGATCCGCTCGTACTGCTCCACCTCGGACGCGGCGGCACGCAGCACGTCGACGAGCGGCACGGGCCGGGTCCACCGGCGGCCCGGCTCCTCACCCGCGAGGACGAGGAGGTTCTCACCGTTACGGCGCATGCGGGTCGCGAGGTGGTCGAGCTTGAACAGCGAGGAGAGCTGGTCCGGGTCGGCCTCGCGCGACTCCAGCTCGGAGATGAGCGAGAGCTGGCGCTGGATGAGGCCCTGGGAGCGGCGCGAGAGGTTGGTGAACATCGCGTTGACGTTGCCCCGCAACAGGGCCTGCTCGGCGGCGAGGCGGACCGCCTCGCGGTGCACGTCGTCGAAGGCCGCGGCCACCTGGCCGATCTCGTCCCGGGAGTGCACACCGACCGACTCGACGGAGGTGTCGACGTCCTGCGGGTCCGACTCCGAGAGCTGCTTGACCAGCTCGGGCAGCCGGTCCTGGGCGACCTTGGTCGCGGTGTCCTGCAGCCGGCGCAGCGAGCGGATCATGGAGCGGGCCACGACGAACGCGCCGACGAGCGAGACGCCGAGCACGATCAGGATCAGCGCACCGTTGATGATGGCGGACTGCTCGGAGGAGTTGCGCAGCTCGCGCGCCTGCTGCTCCATCTGGTTGAGCAGCGTCAGCTCGATCTTGGACATCTCCTGGATACGGGAGCTGTCCGCGTCGACCCAGTCCTTGTAGGAGCGCTTGTCCTGGCTCCTGATGCCGTCCGTCTTGGACAGGACCCGCTCGGCGTACTTGTCCGCCGCCGTGATGGTGGCGTTGTTCTCGGTGAGCGGCTTGAGCAGTTCCTGCGCGGCGACGACGCCGTAGACGCTCTTGAAGGAGTCCAGCTGGGACGCCTGGTTGTCGTGGGCGGCGTCGGCGTACTGCCGGTCGACCTCGGTGAGCTTGCCGAACGTGGTGCTGTTCGGCGGCAGGGCCGCGGCGATGACGGCGCGCTGCTCGGAGGCGTACTCCTTGGCGGACGAGAACGCGGCGAGGGCGCGGGTGCGCTGGATCATCTCGGGGCTGCTCGTCGCCTGCGCCATGTCGGTGGACAGCGAGAGCAGCTGGTTGATGATGCGGGCGTACGCCTCGACGGTCTGCGAGGAGTTGGACTTGGTGGCGTAGGCCTCGGTGCGGATCTTCTTGAGCCGGATCAGGTCACTGGCGATCTGGACCGCGTGCTCCCGCACACCGTTCAGGCTGCCGGACTCGCTGTCGCCCTCGATGTCCGTCGTGCTCTGCAGGAACGTGGCACGGGCGCGGTCCGTCTTCTCCCGCGCCGCCTTGATGCTGAAGTCGTCCGTCGCCTTGGGGTCGTTGGACAGCGGCCCCGCCGACTGGTCGCGCTCCTCCTGGAGCGCCGACGCCAGGTCGGTGGCCTGCTTCGTCATCTCCGTCAGCAGCTTCATGTTGTCGAGCTGCTGGATGTCGTCCAGGGACTCCGCGATACGCAGGGCGCCCAGCGAGGTCGCGGCGACCACGGGCAGCGTCAGCAGAGCGACCAGGCGGGTCGAGATGCGCCAGTTGCGCAGGGCTATTCGGGGGCCGGGCCCGGTGGGCCCCTTGGCCTTGACCGAGGGAGGCGCGGGCGTGGTCGAACCGCCGGACACACCGGAGCGCCCGTCGCGCTCACCGACGTCGACGGACGCCGTGCGCCCCGGGTTCTGGGCGTGCGGGGGCTGGGAGCCGCCTGTTATCGGGCCGGTCCCGCCGCGCGGCTCCGGCTCCGCCGCAGCGCTGCCATCCCTGTTCTTACGTCCCTGCACTAGCGTCGCAACCTCTGGACCAGGCGCCCCACCCGCATGCGCGGACAGGACGGTGTCGGCGTAGTTCGAAGGGCGACCTGAAACGCCCCCCTGTTGGTCGTGAGTGACCGGCGCTGGCTCCCCCTCCCGCCGCTGCTCGACGCTGTCTCGCGCCCCTGTGCGTCGGTTCGATCCCGCGGTGGTCTCGGGAATTCCAGCACAGTGCAGGATCTCCAACAAGGCCCGAGAGACACGGCGTACCACCCGTGACCCCATGTGAGGAGGTTGTTACGAGCCGTAGAAAGTGATCTAGGGGAAACCGGGCATTCGCGGGCGTATCTGGTACGGCCAGGGGGTGTCCCAGTCGCCATGATCGGGAGCGGAATGGTGCCTTCAGTGATGCAATGTCCGTTTCACGGACGGCGCTTGGCGGCCCGAAGTGCCCCATTTGCGTGTCCACGGGTGAGCAAACTCACATGCGTCGGATCACAACTTCCCGGCTTTCGGCGGGAATCAGATGTTTAGCCTGACGCTTTACAGGGATGGCCCATCAGACAACCGCGTCGAACGACCAGGTCGGACGACCACGCCAGACAACCGAGAAGGTTCCAGAGCGCAGCCATGAAGACGACGACGATGTTCCTCAACCTCGCCAACCCGCGGCGCACCACGCTGGCGCACCTCAAGGACGCCGAGGAGATCCAGGCCGCGCCGTTCCTCCCGGAGCACTCCCTCGCGCTGCCGACGAACACGGCCAACCCGAAGCGCACCATCCTGATGGAGAAGCCGCAGTAGGGGCGCCGCGTTAGCCTGGAGCGGTCACATCCCACCCGGGCCCAACGCAAGAATGAGGGGCGCAGCCACCCGTGCGCATCGCCAGATTCTCCATCGACGGGAACGTCGCCTTCGGCGCGGTCGAGGGCGACAAGCCAGACGAGCTCGTCCTCGACATCATCAAGGGCATCCCGTTCGCGGACTTCGAGCTCTCCGGCACCAAGGTCCCGCTGAGCAAGGTCCGGCTGCTGCCGCCCGTGCTCCCGAACAAGGTGATCGCCTTCGGCCGCAACTACGCGGAGCACGCGAAGGAGCTGGGCAACGAGGTCCCCGACACCCCCTTCGCCTTCTTCAAGCCGTCCACGTCCGTGATCGGACCCGGCGACGAGATCCAGTACCCCTCCTTCTCGCAGGAACTGCACCACGAGGCGGAGCTGGCCGTCGTCATCGGCCGCATGTGCCGCGAGGTCCCCCGTGAGCGTGTGAACGACGTCATCCTCGGCTACACCGCCGCGAACGACGTGACCGCCCGCGACGTGCAGAAGCGCGAGAAGCAGTGGGCCCGCGCCAAGGGCTTCGACACGTCCTGCCCGCTGGGCCCCTGGGTGGAGACGGGCCTGGACGTGGCCGCCGCCTCCGACCTCGCGATCCAGTGCACGGTCAACGGGCAGCAGCGCCAGCTCGGCAGCACCTCCCAGATGATCACGTCCATCGCGGACCTGATCGCCAACATCTCCGAGGCCATGACCCTCCTCCCCGGCGACGTCATCCTCACGGGCACCCCGGAAGGGGTCGGCCCCCTCAGCGTCGGCGACGAGGTCGCCGTCAGCATCGAAGGCATCGGCACTCTCACCAACAAGGTTGTCAAGCGTGGCTAGCGCATCCGCCCCAGCAGTCCGTGTCCGTTTCTGTCCCTCGCCCACCGGTAACCCCCACGTGGGCCTGGTCCGCACCGCCCTGTTCAACTGGGCCTTCGCGCGCCACAACCAGGGCACCCTGGTCTTCCGCATCGAGGACACCGACGCGGCCCGCGACAGCGAGGAGTCGTACAACCAGCTCCTCGACGCGATGCGCTGGCTCGGCTTCGACTGGGACGAGGGCCCCGAGATCGGCGGCCCGCACGCCCCGTACCGGCAGTCGCAGCGCATGGACATCTACAAGGACGTCGCCGAGAAGCTCCTCGCCGCCGGCCGCGCCTACCACTGCTACTGCTCCACCGAGGAGCTGGACGCCCGCCGCGACGCCGCCCGCGCCGCCGGCAAGCCCTCCGGCTACGACGGCCACTGCCGCGACCTGACCGCGGAGCAGAAGCAGGCGTACGAGACCGAGGGCCGCAAGCCCATCGTCCGCTTCCGGATGCCCGACGAGACCATCACGTTCACGGACCTGGTCCGCGGCGACATCACGTACGAGCCGGAGAACGTGCCGGACTACGGCATCGTCCGCGCGAACGGCGCCCCGCTGTACACGCTGGTCAACCCGGTCGACGACGCCCTGATGGAGATCACCCACGTCCTGCGCGGCGAGGACCTGCTCTCCTCCACACCCCGCCAGATCGCCCTCTACAAGGCGCTCATCGACCTGGGCATCGCCAAGCTCGTCCCCGAGTTCGGCCACCTCCCGTACGTCATGGGCGAGGGCAACAAGAAGCTGAGCAAGCGCGACCCGCAGAGCTCGCTCAACCTCTACCGCGAGCGCGGCTTCCTGCCCGAGGGCCTGCTCAACTACCTCTCGCTGCTCGGCTGGTCGCTCTCCGCCGACCGCGACATCTTCTCGATCGACGAGATGGTGGCGGCCTTCGACGTCAAGGACGTCCAGCCGAACCCGGCCCGCTTCGACCTCAAGAAGTGCGAGTCGATCAACGGCGACCACATCCGCATGCTCGACCCCAAGGACTTCGCGGCCCGCTGCGAGCCCTGGCTGAAGGCCCCGGTCGCCCCCTGGGCCCCGGAGGACTTCGACGAGGCGAAGTGGGCGGCGATCGCCCCCCACGCCCAGACCCGCCTCAAGGTCCTCTCCGAGATCACGGACAACGTCGACTTCCTGTTCCTCCCGGAGCCGGCCTTCGACGAGCCCAGTTGGACGAAGGCCATGAAGGAAGGCTCCGACGCCCTCCTGGTCACGGCCCGCGAGAAGCTCGAAGCGGCCGACTGGACCTCCCCGGAGTCGCTGAAGGAGGCCGTCCTGGCCGCCGGCGAGGCGCACGGCCTCAAGCTCGGCAAGGCCCAGGCCCCGGTCCGCGTGGCCGTCACCGGCCGCACGATCGGTCTCCCGCTCTTCGAGTCCCTGGAGATCCTCGGCAAGGACAAGACGCTGACCCGCATCGACGCGGCCCTGGCGAAGCTCGCCGGCTGACCGCGCCGTACAGCACCGAAAGACCCGGAAGCCGACCGCTTCCGGGTCTTTCGGCGTTACGGTCGTGACATGCGAGCCGGGGCCCCGATCAGAGCCGTCGTCTGGGACATCGACGACACGATCTTCGACTACGCGACGGCCGACACGACCGGCATGCGCGCCCACCTCACCACCGAGGGCCTCCTCGGCGCCTTCGGCACCGCCGAGCGGGCCCTCGCCCGCTGGAAGGCCCTCACCCGCGAGCACTGGGCCCGTTTCGAGACGGGCGAGGTCGACTGGGAGGGGCAGCGCAGGGACCGGGTGCGCGCCTTCGTGGGGGAGGCGCTGGACGACGCCGAGGCCGACGCCTGGTTCACCCGCTACCTCGCGCACTACGAGGCCGCCTGGAGCCTGTTCCCCGACACGGTGCCCGCCCTCGACACCCTCGCCGGCACCTACCGGCACGCCGTCCTCTCCAACTCCTCGCTGCGCAACCAGGACCGCAAGCTCCGCGCCCTCGGTGTCCGCGACCGCTTCGAGGCCGTCGTCTGCGCGGCCGAACTGGGCGTCGCCAAGCCCGAGGCCGCTGCATTTCACGCCGTCTGTGAGCAGCTTGATCTGGCCCCGCACGAGGTCGCCTACGTGGGCGATCAACCGGACACCGACGCGCGCGGAGCGGTCGAGGCGGGCCTGACCGGCATCTGGCTGGACCGCGCGGAGATCGGCGGTCGGCCCGAGCTCGTCCGCATCACCGGTCTTGACCAGCTGCCCCCGTTGCTGGCGCGGGATACCCGTTTTGGAGCGCCGGAGACCTTCAGGTAATGTTCTTCCTGCGCCGAGGGGAGCGGGCCGAAAGGGCCGGAACCCGGAAGCGCAAGCCGAGCAAAGATCCCCGAGGGGTTGGCGTTCCGGTGGCCTATGGTGTAATTGGCAGCACGACGGTTTCTGGTTCCGTTAGTCTAGGTTCGAGTCCTGGTAGGCCAGCTCGCAGAGCTCATCTGCACCGTGGATTCCAGATCCACAAAGCCCCCGTTGTGTAGCGGCCTAGCACGCTGCCCTCTCAAGGCAGTAGCGCCGGTTCGAATCCGGTCGGGGGTACAGATCCTTCCCGCGAGGACGGCATGGGTAGCTCCCACCGACCTTGATGCAGGATCGCTAGGGCCCCCGTTGTGTAGCGGCCTAGCACGCCGCCCTCTCAAGGCGGTAGCGCCGGTTCGAATCCGGTCGGGGGTACTGGTCTAAACCAATATTGGTCTAAACCACCATGGCCTATGGTGTAATTGGCAACACTACGGTTTCTGGTACCGTCATTCTAGGTTCGAGTCCTGGTAGGCCAGCTCGCAGAGCTCATCTGCAACCGCGGATCTGATCCGCAAGGCCCCCGTTGTGTAGCGGCCTAGCACGCCGCCCTCTCAAGGCGGTAGCGCCGGTTCGAATCCGGTCGGGGGTACGTGAAGAAGAGGCCCTCCCCATTGCGGGGAGGGCCTCTTCTCGTGCGGCAGCCGGTCTGACCTCGAATTCAACGGAAGACAACTCCGGCCGGTCGCTGCGGCGTTGAAGCGACCGGCCGGGAACTGGCAGGAGAATAGGGCGCGTTGTGAGTCAGCCGGTGCGGCGCAGGGCCTCGGAGAGGCGGCCCGCGGCGTCGATCACGGCCTGGGCGTGCATCCGGCCCGGATGGCGCGTCAGGCGCTCGATGGGACCGGAGACCGACACGGCGGCCACCACGCGGTTCGACGGGCCGCGCACGGGCGCGGAGACGGACGCGACGCCCGGCTCCCGCTCGCCGATCGACTGGGCCCAGCCGCGGCGGCGTACGCCCGACAGAGCCGTCGCCGTGAAGCGGGCGCCCTGCAGACCGCGGTGCAGACGCTCGGGCTCCTCCCAGGCCATCAGGATCTGCGCGGACGAGCCCGCCTTCATCGTGAGCGTCGAGCCGACCGGCACCGTGTCCCGCAGTCCGGACAGGCGCTCCGCCGCGGCGACGCAGATACGCATGTCGCCCTGGCGGCGGTAGAGCTGCGCGCTCTCGCCCGTGACGTCCCGCAGATGTGTCAGCACCGGGCCGGCGGTCGCCAGCAGGCGGTCCTCGCCGGCCGCCGCCGAGAGCTCCGCGAGGCGCGGGCCGAGAATGAACCGGCCCTGCATGTCTCGAGCCACCATCCGGTGATGCTCGAGGGCCACTGCGAGACGATGGGCCGTGGGTCTTGCCAGTCCGGTGGCCGCGACCAGCCCTGCAAGGGTCGCGGGTCCGGACTCCAGGGCGCTCAGGACAAGGGCTGCCTTGTCCAGAACGCCGACGCCGCTACTGTTGTCCATGCGTCGATACTCCCGTCTCACTCTGTGAAACGCAAGTTCAATTTCCCGTGGAACTTGCCACTCTGTACGGACACCGGCCCGCGGACCAACGGGCCCGGCAGCCGACGTCCGGTACGAGGGGTACGAGCGACGGCGATCCGAATCTCTAGTTGGGCCGGCGTACCTGAGCCGGCCGGAGGGAAAGCGATGGGTAGGACACTCGCGGAGAAGGTCTGGGACGACCACGTCGTCCGGCGCGCCGAGGGCGAGCCCGACCTCCTCTTCATCGATCTGCACCTGCTGCACGAGGTGACCAGCCCGCAGGCCTTCGACGGCCTCCGGCAGGCGGGCCGCCAGGTGCGGCGCCTCGACCTCACCATCGCCACCGAGGATCACAACACCCCGACCCTCGACATCGACAAGCCGATCGCCGACCCGGTCTCCCGGGCCCAGCTGGAGACGCTGCGCAAGAACTGCGCCGAGTTCGGCGTGCGCCTGCACTCCCTGGGCGACGTCGAGCAGGGTGTCGTCCACGTCGTGGGCCCCCAGCTGGGTCTGACCCAGCCGGGCACCACCGTGGTCTGCGGCGACTCGCACACCTCCACCCACGGCGCGTTCGGCGCGCTGGCGTTCGGCATCGGCACCTCGCAGGTCGAGCACGTGCTGGCCACCCAGACGCTGCCGCTGGCCCGCCCCAAGACCATGGCCATCACCGTCGACGGCGAGCTGCCGGAGGGCGTCACGGCCAAGGACCTGATCCTGGCGATCATCGCCAAGATCGGCACCGGCGGCGGCCAGGGCTACATCCTGGAGTACCGCGGCTCCGCCATCGAGAAGCTGTCGATGGAAGCGCGGATGACCATCTGCAACATGTCCATCGAGGCCGGTGCCCGCGCGGGCATGATCGCCCCCGACGAGACCACCTTCGCCTACCTCGAGGGCCGCGCCCACGCGCCCCAGGGCGAGGACTGGGACGCCGCGGTCGCGTACTGGAAGACCCTGCGCACCGACGAGGACGCGGTCTTCGACGCCGAGGTGTTCATCAAGGCGGAGGAGCTCTCCCCGTTCGTCACCTGGGGCACCAACCCCGGTCAGGGCGCGCCGCTTTCGGCGGACGTCCCCGACCCGGCTTCGTACGAAGACGCTTCGGAGCGCCTCGCCGCCGAAAAGGCCCTGGAGTACATGGGGTTGGAGGCCGGACAGGCGCTGCGCGACATCAAGGTCGACACCGTCTTCGTAGGTTCGTGCACCAATGGCCGTATCGAGGACCTCCGGGCGGCCGCCGCGATCGTCGAGGGCCGCAAAGTCGCCGACGGCGTACGGATGCTGGTCGTCCCCGGCTCCGCGCGGGTGGGCCTGCAGGCCGTCTCCGAGGGCCTGGACAAGGTCTTCAAGGAGGCCGGCGCTGAATGGCGGCACGCGGGCTGCTCGATGTGCCTGGGCATGAACCCGGACCAACTCGCCCCCGGCGAGCGCTCCGCGTCCACCTCCAACCGCAACTTCGAGGGCCGGCAGGGCAAGGGCGGCCGTACGCACCTGGTCTCGCCCCAGGTCGCCGCCGCCACCGCCGTGCTGGGCCATCTGGCCTCCCCGGCCGACCTCGCCGACGACCGTACGCCTGCTGGAGTCTGATCAGCCATGGAAGCATTCACCACGCACACCGGCCGGGCCGTCCCGCTGCGCCGCAGCAACGTAGACACCGACCAGATCATCCCTGCTCACTGGCTCAAGAAGGTGACGCGGGACGGGTTCGAGGACGGGCTGTTCGAGGCCTGGCGCAAGGACTCCGAGTTCGTCCTCAACAAGCCCGAGCGCGCCGGGGCCACGGTGCTGGTCGCCGGTCCCGACTTCGGCACCGGTTCGTCCCGTGAGCACGCGGTGTGGGCCCTGCAGAACTACGGGTTCAAGACCGTCATCTCCTCCCGGTTCGCCGACATCTTCCGCGGCAACTCCCTCAAGAACGGTCTGCTGACCGTGGTCCTGGACCAGAAGGTCGTGGACCGGCTGTGGGAGCTGGTGGAGAGCGACCCGCAGGCCGAGATCACGGTCGACCTGCAGGAGCGCGAAGTTCGCGCCGAGGGCGTCACGGCCTCCTTCGAGCTCGACGAGAACTCCCGCTGGCGGCTGCTGAACGGGCTCGACGACATCAGCATCACCCTGCGCAACGAGGCCGACATCGCCTCCTACGAGGCGCAGCGCCCCGCCTACAAGCCCAAGACCCTCCAGGTCTGAGTCCGGCCCGGCCGCCGAGCCGGCTCCGCCCGGTCTGATCCGCCGCTGGGCAAGGCTCATTCAGGCCACATCTGCAGGACACGTACCCCCAATCGTGCACCGGTTGGGGGTACTTCTATGTCCGGCCCCGACGGCCCTCGGCCGACCCGCGCGGGCGGTCTCCGCGGCCTGTCAACTCCCTTGAATACCAGGGGTGTTCCTGGGGTACGCGAGCCTCGGCGCGGCTCCGGGCGGACGCGTCGCGCAAGGGGCCAGGAGGCCCCTGTGGGGCGGGAGTTACCCCCTGCGGAGGCGACAACTCGCCCCAGATGGCACAATCTGTGCATGGAACACGACGGCCAACTCCAGCTGTACGCGGCGGTCGCGAACCAACTCAAAGAAGCGCACGCCCGAGTGCGCTCACTGCAAGTCCCGGAGGGCGTACGGATGGCGCTGACCCGGAAGCTGCTGGCCATTACGGCCGCGGCCAAACACGACGTGGCCGGTGCGGCAAGGCGTCTGGAGCGATTCAGGGCGGACCTCGACGACTTCGAAGAGGGCTCCGGCACTGAAGAGGAACTCTGAGACTGCCGAGTTCGTTGCGGCACAAGGGTGATTAGCCCGTTTCGCGTTTGATTTGCGGTATATATCTGCCTAACGTGCGAAAAAGCCGGGTCGAAAGAGATTCGCTCCGGCAATGTCTCCGAAGGGGAAGACGTGAACAAGGCGCAGCTCGTAGAAGCGATTGCCGACAAGGTCGGTGGCCGTCAGCAGGCCGCCGAGGCTGTCGACGCCGTACTCGACGCCGTCGTCCGTGCCGTGGTCAACGGTGACCGCGTCTCGGTCACCGGCTTCGGTTCGTTCGAGAAGGTCGACCGCCCGGCCCGTTACGCCCGTAACCCGCAGACGGGTGAGCGCGTCCGGGTCAAGAAGACGTCGGTTCCGCGCTTCCGTGCGGGCCAGGGCTTCAAGGACCTCGTCGCGGGCTCGAAGAAGCTCCCGAAGAACGACGTCGCGGTCAAGAAGGCGCCCAAGGGCAGCCTGACCGGCAGCGCTTCGGCGACGGTCAAGAAGGCCGCGGCCAAGAAGACGACGGCCAAGAAGGCCGCCGCCAAGAAGGCGACGCCGGCGAAGAAGACCGCTGCGAAGAAGACCACCGCCGCCAAGAAGGCGACGACGGCCAAGAAGGCGACCGCCACGAAGAAGGCGACCACCGCCAAGAAGGCGACGACGGCGAAGAAGGCGGCTCCGGCCAAGAAGGCCACCACCGCCAAGAAGGCCACCGCGAAGAAGACGGCTCCCGCCAAGAAGGCCACGGCCAAGAAGGCGCCCGCCAAGAAGTCGACTGCGCGCAAGACCACCGCCAAGAAGGCCACCGCCCGCAAGAAGTAAGGGCGTATGCCACCAGGCTGCTCACGCGCCGGGCCGGGCTCCCCTCGGGGAGCCCGGCCCGCGGCATGTCCGGCGCCCTGAACCCCGCTCCCGAGGTCCGCGGAGCGGAGTTCAGAAGGTCTGCAGGGTCACCAGCGCGATCCGGCGCGCCTCGCCCTCTCCCTGTACCTCGATACGCACCCGCTGGCCGGGCCGCAGCAGGCGCAGCCCGCCGGCGTCGAAGGCGGCGGGGTCGAAGGGCATCGGCGTCCCGTCATCCAGAAGGACGCTGCCGGAGCGGGTATCGGGGTCGTACGTGTACGCGGTGGCCTGCATGCAGGCAGCGTACTCAGTCCACGGTCAGCAGCCCCGCCGTGGCCTTCGCGGTGTACGGGCCCACGCCCAGGGCGAGCGCGGCGCGCAGATCGTCGCCGGTGTCGACGTCCTGACGTACGGAGTCCACGCCGTCGAGGGGAAGTTCCGTGGCGCCCGACGCCGTGTGCCGGGCGCGGGAGGCCGCGCCGAATGCCGGAAGCAATTCCGTGCCCGGAGCCGCGGACAGGAGCGTGGTGCCGATTCCGGCGGCATCGGGCAGAAAAGCGCGGGGGAATGCGGTGGCCGCCGCGAGAACGCGGGCCAATTCGGCGGGACGCAGCGCGGGCAGGTCCGCGTTCAGGGCCGCCAGCGACGCGGCGGGGCGCAGGGAGCGTACGGCCGCCGCACCGTGCGCGAGAGCGGCATTGAGACCCGCCTGCGGGGTGTCGGCGACGATGCGGGCCCCCAGGGCCGCCAGTTCGCGGCCAGCCCGGGCGTCGTCCGTGACGACCACCACATCGCGGACCGCCGCACAGGCCCGTGCGGCGGCCACCGTGTCCTGCGCGAACGCCAGCGCCAGGCCCGGGCGCAGGGCCCCGGCCGCGGGCGCCAGCCTGCTCTTGGCCCGCACCAGCGGTTTCAGCGGTATCACCAGGGTCCACTGCACGCGCCTATTGTGACCTGTGCATGAGGTGCAGCTGTTCGCGCGGGCGTACGGTGTTCTCGACAGACCGGTGGCCTGGGGCGACACTTGTGCGGCCCGCCAGGCCCCGCCTGCAAGGTCCTAGAGGAAGGTGTCCGAGTGTCCCGCCGCAGAATCGGCTTCTGGTACCGCTTCGCAGCGGTCCTCTGCAAACCGCCCCTGGTGGTTCTGTTCAAGCGGGACTGGCGCGGAATGGAGAACATTCCTGCCGACGGCGGATTTATCACCGCGGTCAACCACAATTCGCATCTGGACCCGTTCCTGTACGCCCATTTTCAGTACAACAGCGGACGAGTCCCGCGATTCCTCGCCAAGCACGGCCTCTTCAAGAAGGGGTTCGTGGGGGCCGCGATGCGCGGCACCGGGCAGATTCCCGTCTATCGCGAGTCCACGAACGCGCTGAGCGCCTTCCGCGCCGCGATCAACGCCGTGGAGCGCGGCGAGTGCGTCGCCTTCTATCCCGAAGGAACGCTCACCCGGGATCCCGAACTGTGGCCCATGACCGGTAAGACCGGCGTCGCGCGCGTCGCGCTGCAGACACAGTGCCCGGTCATTCCCGTCGGCCAGTGGGGAGCCACCGAAGTACTTCCGCCCTATACGAAGAAGCCGCATTTCTTCCCGCGCAAGACGCACCATGTCCTCGCCGGTGAGCCCGTCGACCTGTCGCGTTTCTACGACAAGGAGATGACGCCGGAGCTGCTGAAGGAGGCGACCGAGGTCATCATGACCGAGATCACCTCGCTCGTGGCGGAGTTGCGCGGCGAGAAGGCTCCGCAGAAGCGCTACGACCCGCGCGAGGCGCGCATCGAGCAGCGCCGCAAGTCGCAGGAGCAGAGCGGCAGTTCGGAGGAGAACAAGTGACCCGACCCGTGAAGGCCGCAGTCTTCGGGACCGGCTCATGGGGTACGGCATTCGCCATGGTGCTCGCGGACGCGGGGTGCGATGTCACGCTGTGGGGCCGCCGCGCCGAACTGGCCGACGCCGTCAACTCCACCCGTACGAACCCGGATTACCTGCCCGGCGTCGAACTCCCCGCCGGTGTGCGTGCGACCACCGACGCGGCCGAGGCCGCGGCGGGCGCCGACTTCACCGTGCTCGCCGTGCCGTCGCAGACGCTGCGTGTCAACCTCGCCGACTGGACCCCGGTGCTCGCCCCCGACACCGTCCTCGTCTCCCTGATGAAGGGCGTCGAGCTCGGTTCGGCGATGCGGATGAGCGAGGTCATCGAGGACGTCACGAAGGTCGGCCAGGAGCGCATCGCGATCGTCACCGGCCCGAACCTCGCGCGGGAGATCGCCGCCCGGCAGCCCGCCGCCGCGGTCGTCGCCTGCCGCGACGAGGCCGTCGCCCAGCGCCTCCAAGTCGCCTGCCACACCCCGTACTTCAGGCCCTACACGAACACCGACGTGGTCGGCTGCGAGCTCGGCGGCGCCGTGAAGAACGTCATCGGCCTCGCCGTCGGCATCGCGGACGGCATGGGGCTCGGCGACAACACGAAGGGCTCGCTCATCACGCGCGGCCTCGCGGAGACGACGCGCCTGGGGCTGGCCATGGGCGCCGACCCGATGACGTTCTCCGGACTCGCGGGCCTCGGGGACCTGGTGGCCACCTGCTCCTCCCCGCTGTCGCGCAACCACACCTTCGGCACCAACCTCGGCAAGGGTATGACCCTGCAGGAGACCATCGCGGTCACCAAGCAGACCGCCGAGGGCGTCAAGTCGTGCGAGTCGGTGCTGGAGCTCGGGCGCCGCCACGGCGTCGACATGCCCATCACGGAGACCGTCGTCGGCATCGTCCACGAGGGGAAGCCGCCGGTCGTCGCTCTCAAGGAGCTGATGTCGCGCTCCGCCAAGCCCGAGCGACGCTGAGCGACGGCGGCGCGGCGGGGCTCTGCGGGCGCTGACTCCTGTGCTACCAGCAGGTACCCTCAACGCGATATGAGCAGCGAGAACCTCCCCCAGAGCCCTGCGTCCGCCGCGTCCGCCACCGGCGGACAGAAGCCGCGGGTCGCCGTCGTCTTCGGTGGTCGAAGCTCCGAGCACGGCGTCTCCGTCGTCACCGCCGGCGCCGTGCTGCGCGCCATCGACCGCTCCAAGTACGACGTGCTGCCCATCGGCATCACGCGTGAGGGGCGCTGGGCGCTGACGTCGGACGACCCCGAGCGGATGGCGATCACCGACCGCAAGGTGCCGGACGTGGCCGATCTCGCCGATTCGGCCGAGGGCGGGGTCGTGCTTCCGGTCGACCCGGCCTCGCGCGAGGTCGTCTACAACGAGCCCGGCTCCGTGCCCAAGGCCCTCGGAGACGTCGACGTCGTCTTCCCCGTGCTGCACGGCCCGTACGGCGAGGACGGCACGATCCAGGGACTCCTGGACCTGTCCGGGACGCCGTACGTCGGCTGCGGTGTGCTCTCCTCGGCCGTCGGCCAGGACAAGGAGTACATGAAGCGGATCTTCACGTCCTTCGGGCTGAAGGTCGGGCCGTACCTCGTCGTCCGGCCGCGCGAGTGGGAGCAGGACCAGGAGGGTGCGCGGCGCCGCATCGCGGAGTTCGTCGGCGAGCAGGGCTGGCCGCTGTTCATCAAGCCCGCACGCGCCGGTTCCTCGATCGGCATCACGAAGGTCGACTCCTTCGAGGGGCTCGACGAGGCCATGGAGACCGCCCGCGCCCACGACCCGAAGGTCATCGTCGAGGCGGCCATCGTCGGGCGGGAGATCGAGTGCGGCGTGCTCGAGTTCGAGGACGGCCCGCGTGCCTCCGTCCCGGCCGAGATCCCGCCGGTGCAGGCCCACGACTTCTACGACTTCGAGGCCAAGTACATCGACTCCGCCGCCGGCATCGTGCCCGCGCCGCTCACCCCGGAGCAGACGGCGGAGGTCCAGCGGCTCGCCGTCGCGGCCTTCGACGCCGTGTCCTGCGAGGGCATCGTGCGGGCGGACTTCTTCCTCGGGGAGGACGGCGAGTTCGTGATCAACGAGATCAACACGCTGCCCGGCTTCACGCCGATCTCCATGTACCCGCGGATGTGGCAAGAGAGCGGGGTCAGCTACCCGGAGCTGGTGGACCGGCTGCTGCAGGCCGCGCTGCGCCGGCCGACCGGGCTTCGGTAGGACTACTTCGCTTCGCGGGCCGCGCCCCGCATCGGTGGCCCGCATTGTCTGGATGCGGGCCGCGCCCCGCATCTTGTGTCCCGAGGCGTGTGCTCAGTCGTGTGCCATGCGTCGGATGCCCCGCGGGTGCGCGCTCTCTGGAGCGCGTGTCGCCGGGCGTGCGCCCTGTCGGGTGCGCGGTGTGTGGGGTGTGTGCGGAGTCTGGGGTGCGTGCGGTGCGCTGCGCGGGGCGCGCGTCGCGTCAGTCGGCGATCCCCTTCGGGATCGCCTTCTTGACGGCCTGCGCCAGATCGACGAGCGGGCCCGCCCCGCCCAGGGAGACCTGCTTCTTGGGGATCGTCAACTCCACATAGGCGAGACGCCCGCCCGTCGTCATGCGCTGCGCGCCGTCGTCGAGCCCCTCCACGACCCACTCCACATCGTCGACCGTCGCGGGCATGCTGCCCTTCTTCAATACCGCGTCCGGCCACGGCACACCGCAGCGCAGTATGATCGCCGGACTTCCCCAGGCCGCGGTCAACTCGGAGTGCGGTTCGGGATCGTTGCGCTCAAGTCCGTCGACCTTCTGCGGCAGCAGTTCGTGCAGATTCCGGCACAGCTTGGTGACCTTCGCGTCCGGGGTGGGAACCGTCGCCGCGGGCGCATCGTCCGTTGAAGCGCAGCCCGAAGCGGCGGCGATCATCAGGGACAGTGCGGGCAACCCGATGGCAAGGCGGAGCCGGTGGCGAAGAGAGTTCACCGGCACAGGGTAGACGGGGGCTAGAGGTGGACGACCGGGCAGGTCAGGGTTCGTGTGATGCCGTCCACTTGCTGGACCTTGGCGACCACCATGCGACCCAGCTCGTCGACCGTGTCGGCCTGCGCACGCACGATCACGTCGTAGGGGCCGGTGACATCCTCGGCCTGTATGACTCCCGGAATCTTTCCGATCAGCTCGGCGACGGTCGACGCCTTGCCTACTTCGGTCTGGATCAGGATGTACGCCTGTACCACGGAACCTCCAGGGCGGCCACGAGGATCATGTGGGGAGAAGGGACGCCACGGTATCGCGTCGCCGCTCGTCGCGGGGAGACCCGGGGTGGCTGTGGCGTACACACCGTGTACACGGCGGCCGCGCAAGGGATCGTGGAGGCACGCCCATGAGGGAAGAAGAGGGCAGGCCCGTGACACAAACCGTACCCATGACAGAGACGGCCCGCGACCGCAAGCAGGCCGGGGCAGAAGGGGCAGTACGCGCATGAAGGGCACCGTCGGCGAGCTGGGGGAGTTCGGACTCATCCGAGAGCTGACCTCGCGGCTCACCACCACCCCGGCCGTACGGATCGGCCCCGGCGACGACGCCGCCGTGGTCGCCGCGCCGGACCGCAGGGTCGTCGCCAGCACGGACGTCCTGCTGGAGAACAGGCACTTCCGGCGCGACTGGTCCACGGCGTACGACGTCGGCCGCAAGGCCGCCGCGCAGAACCTCGCCGACATCGCGGCCATGGGCGCCGTGCCGACGGCCCTGCTGCTCGGCCTCGTGGTGCCCGCAGAGCTGCCCGCGTCCTGGCCTTCGGAGCTGATGGACGGGCTGCGCGACGAGTGCCAGGTGGCCGGCGCCGCGGTGGTCGGCGGCGACGTCGTCCGCGGCGACACCATCACCATCGCGATCACCGCGCTCGGCGATCTGCGCAACCGCGAGCCCGTGACACGCGCCGGCGCGCAGCCCGGCGACGTCGTGGCCGTGACCGGGTGGCTCGGCTGGTCCGCGGCCGGGTACGCCGTGCTCTCCCGCGGCTTCCGCTCGCCGCGCGCCTTCGTCGAGGCGCACCGCCGGCCCGAGCCGCCGTACCACGCGGGCCCCGCCGCGGCCGGGCTCGGCGCGACCGCCATGTGCGACGTGAGCGACGGACTCATCGCCGACCTGGGCCATATCGCCGAGGCCAGCAAGGTCCGCATCGACATCAAGTCCGGGAAGGTGGACGTGCCCTCCCAGATGAACGACATCGGCCAGGCCGTCGGCGTCGACCCGCTGCAGTGGGTCCTGACCGGGGGAGAGGACCACGCGATCGTCGCCACCTTCCCGGCGGACGTGAAGCTGCCCGCCAGATGGAAGGTGATCGGCGAGGTGCTGAACCCCTCGGCCCTGCCCCAGGTCACCGTGGACGGCGCGCCCTGGACCAGCAAGGGCGGCTGGGACCACTTCGGGGACGACTTCCCCGGTGGGGAGATCGAGTCGTGACCGCCTCCACCACCGCGCCGGTACGAGTGCTGACCGTCGCCGGGTCCGACTCCGGCGGTGGCGCCGGGATCCAGGCCGACCTGAAGACCATGCTGGCCCTGGGCACCCACGGCATGAGTGTCGTCACGGCCGTCACCGCCCAGAACTCCCTCGGTGTGCAAGGAGCCTGGGAGCTGCCGGCGGAGGCGGTGCGCGCCCAGTACCGCAGCGTCGTCGACGACATCGGAGTCCAGGCCGTCAAGACGGGCATGCTGGCCTCGCCCGAACTCGTCGAATGCGTCGCCGAGTTGCTCGCGGGCACCGATGCCCCCGTCGTGATCGACCCGGTCGGGGTGTCCAAGCACGGAGACTCGCTGCTCGCCGCGTCGGCCCTGGACTCCGTCCGTACGAAGCTGCTGCCGACCGCCACCGTCGCGACCCCGAACCTCGACGAGGTGGCTCAGCTCACCGGTGTGCAGGTCGAGTCGGAGGACGGGATGCGGCGTGCCGCGGCGGCGATGCTCGCGTACGGGCCGCGCTGGGTGGTGATCAAGGGTGGGCATCTGCGTTCCGATGACGGGCATGCGCGCTCCGGTTCTGCGTCTGCATCTGTGTCTGCTCCTGCACCTGTGTCTGTTTCTGCTTCCGGTCCGGGTGGGGGCGGTTCCGTGGCTGGGGGATCCTCCGAGGCCGTGGATCTGCTGACCGACGGATCCGAGGAGCATTGGCTGCGTGCCCCGCGGCACGACAACCGCCACACCCACGGAACGGGCTGCACCCTCGCCTCCGCGATCGCGGCCCAGCTGGCCAAGGGGCAGTCCGTCCCCGAGGCCGTGCGCGCGGCCAAGGAGTACGTGACCGGGGCGATCGCCGCCGGATTCGCACTCGGCGGTGGGATCGGGCCCGTGGATCACGGCTGGAGGTTCAGGGCGGCCGCCGGCGTCGACTCGCCGGCCAGGCCGTAGTCCTTCAGCGCCAGATTGCTCGCCGCCTTCTCCGTGATGCGCTTGAAGAAGCCCGCCAGGAGACGTGAGCTGAGCATCCGGTACGCCCGGTCGCGGCTGCGGATCTTCTTCTCGGTGGGCGGGGCGAGGAACGGGCCCGCGTTCCCGGAGAGCTTCTGGCAGCCCTTCGCGTACTTCGTTATCCCCGCCTCGAAGGCCGCGAACGCGGTGCGGTGATCGCCGCGCGCCGCCACCAGTTCGCCCGTCAGGACGTAGGCCGACACCAGCGCCGTGCCGGTGCCTATGCCTCCCATGGTGGCGCCGTACCCCGCGTCGCCGAGCAGGACCACCCGGCCCTGCGAGAGCCGGTCCATGTGGACCTGGGCGATGGCGTCGAAGTACAGGTCGTCCGCCGTGTCGAGCGCGTCGAGGATCTGCTCCACATGGGGCCAGGCCATGCCCCGCAGCTTCTCGGCGACGATGCGCTTCTGCTGGTCGACGTCCTTGCGGTCGTACGTGAGCTGCGGTGACCGGAAGACCACGGCGGCGCCCGCCCGGTCGGCGTCGCCGTCGTAGTTGCTGATCATCGCGGTGCGGCCCGGCTCGGTGTACAGCCGGGCGGTACGGTCCAGGCCCAGGTGATTGGGCATGTCGAACCCGGCGACGTAGTGGTCGAAGAACCGCAGGTACCGGGACTCGTCGCCGAAGACCAGTCGCCGTGTGTTCGAGTGCAGGCCGTCCGCGCCGACGATCAGGTCGAAGGCGCGGGGAGCGCCATGGTCGAACGTGACGTCGACGCCCGAGGCCGTCTCCGTCAGGGTGGCGATCGAATCGCCGAAGACGTAGACGACGGTGTCCTTCGTGCGCTCGTAGAGGAGTTTGGACAGGTCGCCGCGCAGGACCTCGACATCACCGCTCATCAGATGCGCGGGCAGGTCCACGCGCTCGCTGTCGTCCGCGTCGACGATGGTCTGGTGGCCCATGTCGGTCCGGATCCTGTGCAACTCGTCCCAGATGCCCATGCGGGTGAGGACGGTGCGGTGGACGTGGCCGCGGAAGTCGACCGCGAAGCCGCCTTCGCGCAGGGCCGGAGCCTTCTCGACGACGGTGACGCGAGCGCCCTGACGGGACAGCCAGAAGGCGATCGCGGGGCCGGCGACGCTGGCGCCGGAGACCAGGACGTCGAGGTGGGCGAGCGCGTCGCCGACGGACTCGGGCTTCGACTCGGGCTTGGGCTCGGACTCGGGCTTGGGCCGGGGCATGGCCTTGTGCGTGGCGGTGGTCGGGAGGCTGTCGGTGGCCCGGTGATTGCCGGTGGTGCGTGTCTGCTTCGTCATGGCAGTGAGCTTGCGGTCCGGCGCTTACCGTTCGCTGACCACTCGCTGACCGGGCCTTACCGGAACGTGCCGGGCCTTGCTGGGGCTTGCCGGGAGTCGGGCGTGTGCCGGGTGAGAGAGGGGGGTGGGGACGGGGCGGGAAGCTGTGAGCGGGGCGGGGCAGGGCGGGATCGAGCTCGAGCTGGGGGAGGTGAGGGCCTCGGCGACCGGTCAGCGCCCTAAGACTCGCGGACGGCGTCCTGCCGCAGGCTCCCGCCCAGCGCGAAGGCCTTCTTGTAGACCTCGGGCGCGAGCATCCGCCGGATCCGGCGCTCGACCGGGGTCACGTCCGGGTCGTCCACGATCAGCTGTCCGCGCAGCGCCGACGCGGCGCCGAGGAGTGTCGCGGCGCGCTCGGGCTCGACCGCCCGGGACGCCAACGCCTCGGCCACCTGCGCGACTTCGAGTCCTTGCGTCTGGGCGCCCGTCGACAGCGTGCGGGCCTGCGCGAACCACTCGTCCGCCTCGTCCGCACGTCCCTCCGCGAGGGCCACGCGCCCCAGTCCCAGGAAGATGTGCACGGTCTGGCCGACGCTGTACCAGGAGCGTGCGCTCGTCTCCAGGGCCGCCTCGTAGTGCTCGCGCGCACGGGCCGTGTCCCCGGACAGACGCGCCGCGTCGCCCATGCCCCACAGTGCCCCCGCCACCTTCTCGGGCGCGCCCGCGACCCGCGCCAGCTCGCCGGCGCGCGTGAAGTCCGCGGTCGCCTCCTCGTACGCACCGCTGCGCAGCAGGACGGCGCCGCGCCGGCACAGCAGGTCGGACGTCTCCTCGGGCGCAGCCAACTCCCGTGCGTAGTGCAGTGCTTCGTCGATCAGTTCCAGTGCGCGGGTCCGCTCGCCGCGCCAGTCGGCGTACATGCCCAGCTGATCGAGGGAGTTGGCCATGCCCCACCGGTCGCCGGTCTCCCGGAAACCGGCCAGGGCCTGGGCGAACAAGGCCTCCGACGCCGCCGGGCGCCCCGCGAACTGCTCCTGGAACCCGAGGCCGACGGCGAGCAGCGCCCGACCCCACGGATCGCTCCCCACCTGGGCGTGCACTCGCTCGTCCCGGGATCGCTCGGGCCCGACGGCGAGCGTCCACAGCACCACCGTGAACGGCAACCTCAGCTGGCGGTCGATCGAGGCCAGCACCCGGTCCGCGCACGCGAGCCGGGCCTCGTCGCCGTCCCCCATGACGGCGTTGAGCCCGCACAACGCGTACTCCTCCTCGATGCCCGGCGGCGGCTCCGGCCCCACCGCGTCCATCAGCTCACGGGCGAGATCCACGCGCTCGCCGGCCAGCCCGTGCAACCGCCAGAACCACGACAGGGCCGCCATGAGGCGCAGCCCGTCGGACGGGGCGGCATCCAGGCAGTGGCGCAGCGCAGCATCGAGATTGCCCCGCTCCGTCGACAGCCGCTCCAGCCAGGGGAGTTGATCGCGCCCGCGCAGCCGTGGCTCGGCCTCCTCCGCGAGCCGCAGGAAATACGCGGCGTGCGCGTCACGCAGCTCCCGCAGAAGGGGATCCGGCAGCTGCTCGGCGCAGAAGGCACGGATCGTCTCCAGCATCCGGTACCGCCCGTCGGACGCCTCCAGGAACGACTTCTCCGCGAGGGAGGCCAACAGATCCTCCGGGTACGGGATGCCGCACACCGCCTCCACCGCGTCCAGCGTCGCGCCCCCGGACAGGCCCCCGCCCGCGAACACCGTCAGGCGGCACGCCAGGTCCCGCTCCTCCTGGTCGAGCAGCTCCCAGCTCCACTCCACGACGGCCCGCAGCGTGCGATGCCGGGGTGCCTTGGTGCGATCCCCGCGCGACAGCACCCGGAAGCGGTCACCGAGCCGCTCGGCCAGTTCGTCGACCGTGAGCGTACGCAGCCGGGCCGCGGCCAGCTCGATCGCCAGTGGCAGCCCGTCGAGGGCCGCGCAGATGCCGTCGATCGCCGCCACGCGCGCGTGCTCGTCCCCGTCGAAACCGGGCCGGACCGCCGCCGCCCGGTCCCGGAACAGCTGGGCCGCCGGGCCCGCCGCGAGGGGCGGCACCGGACACAGCACCTCACCGGTGATGCCGAGCGCCTCCCGGCTCGTCGCCAGGATCCGCAGGCCGGAGCAGGTGCCCAGGAGCAGCCCCGCCACCTGGGCCGCGCCCTCGACCAGGTGCTCACAGTTGTCGAGCACGAGCAGCAGCTCACGGCCTTCGAGCGCGGCCACGAGCCGCTCCGTGGCCTCCTCGCCCTGCGGGCCGCGCAGCCCCTCGCGCACACCGAGCGCGGTGAGGATCGCGTACGGGATCCCCGTGCCAACGGTGAGCGGCGCCAGCTCCACGTAGCAGACGTCCGCGTGGGCCCGCCCCGCCTCGACCGCGAGCCGTGTCTTGCCCGCGCCGCCGGGCCCGGTCAGCGTCACCAGACGAGCGCCGGCCAGCAGCGCGTCGATCCGGGCCAGTTCCTCTGCCCGTCCCACGAAGCGCGTCAACTGCGCGGGCACCCCGCGCTGTCGCACGGGCTCCCGCCCCCGCAGCAGTTCCAAGTGCAGCGCCGACAGCTCCGGCGACGGGTCGGCGCCCAACTCGTCCGCGAGGACGCGCCGCGCCTCTTCGTAGACGCGCAGTGCCTCAGCGGGCCGCCCCGCCGCGTGCAGCGCGCGCATCAGCAGCCCGTACAGGCGCTCGCCGAGCGGATACCGCGCGATCAGCTCGCGCACCTCCGCCACCAGCTCCGCGCCGCCGCCCAGTGCCAGGTCGGCCTCGATCCGGTCCTGCACGGCCCCGAGGCGCAGCTCGTCCAGCTTCGGCAGGTCGTGCGGCGCCGGACCGCGCCACAGGCCGAGCCCCTCCCTCAGAAGCGCCGCCGCGCGCGCGTGGTCTCCCGCGCCCAGCGCCTGCCCGCCCTCGCGCGCGAGGCGCTCGAAGCGGTGCACGTCGACCGAGTCCGGGTCGACGACCAGCCGGTATCCGGCCGGCCCCGTCTCGATCTCCAGGCCGAGCCGCTTGCGCAGCCGGGAGACCTGCGACTGCAACGCGTTGGCCGCGTTGGCCGGCGGGGTCTCGCCGTACAGGCCGTCGATCAGACGCTGCACCGAGACCGTGCGGTCGGCGTCCAGGAGCAGCGCGGTCAGCAGCGCACGCGGCCGTGGCCCCCCGGCGTCCAGGGGGCTGCCGTCAGAGGCCCGCACATCGAGGGGGCCGAGAATGCCGAACCGCATGCGCAGAGTCTGGCAGCCACCACCGACAGTCATGCCCGGGACGGAGATCTTGAGCCCGTCCCGGTCGCGGGCACACGAAAAAGCCGGCCCCCGAGGGGACCGGCTGATTCAAGCAACCAGCGAGGTGGCCGCGCTACGCGAAACGTCAGCGCGAGACCTTGCCGGCCTTGATGCACGAGGTGCAGACGTTGAGCCGCTTCGGCGTCCGCCCGACCACTGCACGCACACGCTGGATGTTCGGGTTCCAGCGACGGGACGTACGGCGGTGCGAGTGCGAAATGTTGTTGCCGAAGCCCGGCCCCTTGCCGCAGACGTCGCAGTTGGCAGCCACGGGTCACTCCAAAGACTTCAGATGCACTTACGGTTGATCCCGGCATGCCGGGATCAAGATCAGAGGATCTGAGTGGCGGTGCCAGGGGAGAGCCCGATGGATATCGGGCAACCGGAGCAGCATACAACGGCTGCTTCGGTACAACGAAACTACCATGGCTGCCCGGGCCGCTGCCCCGGACCCCGGACCAGGCCCCTTTCCTGACGGCCTCCTGGCGGGGTCTACTCTGCGAGGCCAGTCCAGCTGCTCAAGGGAGGCGCAGGTGCCGCATGTGCTCGACGTCGTCGCGGTGCGCGCCTGGTGTTCACTCGCCCTGGAAGCGCTCGGCCGGGACCGTGCGGAGATCGACGCGATCAACGTGTATCCCGTGGCCGACGGGGACACCGGCACCAATCTCTATCTGACCGTCGAGTCCGCGCATCAAGCCGTCGAAGCCGTCTTCGCGGGCCTGGAGGCCGGTCCCGATCCGGTCGTCCCCACGCTGCCCGAAGTGATGCGCGCGATGGCTCACGGCGCGCTCATCGGTGCCCGCGGCAACTCCGGAACGATCCTCGCGCAGCTGTTGAGGGGCATGGCCCAGGTGCTCGCCGACGGTGCGGGCCGTGACGCAGATCACGGCTCCGGGGCCGACGCGGGCGCACTGCGGCTCGCGCTGCGCCGGGCCGCCGAGTCCGCGCGCGAGGCGGTCGCCCACCCCGTCGAAGGCACGGTACTCACCGTCGCGACGGCGGCCGCGGACGCGGCGTCGGACGTCGGTGACGGGGACTGCGGCGCTGTGGCCCGCGCCGCATATGAAGGCGCGTGCGCGGCGCTCGACGCGACGCCCGGGCAGCTGGCGGTGCTGGGCCGCGCCGGCGTCGTGGACGCGGGCGGGCGCGGTCTCGTCGTGATGCTCGGCGCGCTGAGCGAGGCCGTCTCCGGGCACACCACACCACTACGTGGCCGGGAAGACGGAAAGAAGCACGCGCGCGTGGACGCAGCCGTGGCCACCGAGGAAGGCACTGACGGCGTCCCCCTTGAATGTGTGGAGGAGCACGGCGCCGCCGGGCCCGCCTTCGAGGTCATCTACCTTCTCGAAGCCGACGACCGGGCCGTGGCCCGGCTGCGGACCAGGCTCGACGCTCTGGGCGACTCGCTGGTGGTGGTCGGCGGGGACGGTCTGTGGAACGTCCACGTGCACGTCGACGACGCGGGCGCGGCCGTGGAGGCGGGTGTCGAGGCCGGACGGCCCTACCGCATCCGCATCACGCACTTCGGTCTCGGTGACGCCCACGCGGCCTCGGCGCCGCCGCGCGAGCGGGCACAGCGGGCCGTCGTGGCCGTCGTACCGGGCGACGGTCTGGCGGGGCTGTACACGGAGGCGGGCGCGACGACCGTGCCCGACCGGCCGGGCGAACCGCCGGCCAGCGGTGAGCTGGTCGACGCGATCCGGCGTGCCCACGCGCGTGAGGTGGTGCTCCTGCCGAACGACGCGGAGCTGCGGCACACCGCGGCGGCCGCCGCCGAGCAGGCCAGGTCCGAAGGGGTGCGGGTCGCCCTCATCCCGACCCGGTCCGCGGTGCAGGGCATCGCCGCGCTCGCCGTGCACGAACCCGACCGGCGCTTCGACGAGGACGTCGTCGCGATGACCTCGGCCGCCGGAGCGACCCGGTACGCCGAACTGGCCGTCGCCGAGCGCCAGTCCTGGACCATGGCCGGCATCTGCCAGGCGGGCGACGTCCTCGGCCTCATCGACGGCGACGTCGCCGTCATCGGCGGCGAGGTCCCGGCGACCGCCCGCACCGTCCTCGACCGGATGCTCGCGGCCGGCGGCGAACTCGTGACGCTCGTCCTGGGCGACGAGGTTCCCGACGAGGTCGCGGACAGCCTCGAGCAGCACGTCCGCGAGACCTACCTGGCCGTGGACACCGTGGTGTACCGGGGCGGGCGGCAGTCGGCGCTGATGCTGATCGGCGTCGAGTAGCCGCCCGCCGGCCTACTCGGCGAGCGCCGCGCGGGCCTCGTCCCGCCGCTCCGTGTCGCCCGCCTCATCGAACGCGGCGGCGGCGCGCTCCAGTTGGACCGCGCGCTCCGCGTCGTCGCGCCGGTCCAAGAGCTGCGCGAACTGCCGGTGCGTATGGCCGAGCTCGGACAGCAGTGCATCCCGGTCGACGTCGTCCGAGGACAGCGCCTCCTCGCAGGCGCGGATCGACGCCGTCATCAACTCCCGCTCGTCGTCCGCCGACGCGGAGTCCAGCCAGGCACGCGCGCGCAGGCACCGCACCACCGCGTACACGTGCCCGAGGGAACGCCACAGCTCACCCGCGCGCGTGTAAGCACGATCCGCCTCTTCGGGGCGGCCGGCCCGGTCGAGGGCGTCCGCCGCCAGGTTCGCCAGCATCGCGTGGTCGCGCTGCTCGGGCCAGTGCTGGGCGATCTCCGCCGCCTTCAGCCAGGCCTCGGCGGACTGCAGGTGCTCGCCGAGCGCGCGGGCGCAGTCGCCGAGCCACCACTGGGCCTGCACGATCGCCCCGTCGCCGTGGTCCTCGGCGGTCAGGTCGAGCAGCGCCGACTCCAGCACCTCGGCCGCCTCTGCCATGCGCTCCTCGCGCAGCAGGTGGCCGCCCAGCTGGAAGCGCGCCCAGGCGCCGAACCCGGCGTCCCCGTCCGCCTCGTCGGCCCAGTGCGTGGCCTCCAGAGCGTGCGCGGACGCGGGCCCGAACTGCTCGGTGGCGGCCAGCACGTCGGCGAGCCGCAGATGCAGCTGCGCCGCGCCCGACGGGTCCAGGTGCCCCGCTCCGTGCTCCAGCGCCGCCCGGAGCGCCCGCTCGGCGCCCGCCGCGTCGTCCCGCTCCCGCGCGAGCCCCGCGAGGCGCACTTCGCAGTCCACCGCCAGCCAGGGGCGCCCCGCCGCCACGTGTGCGGCCGCGGACTCCTCGTACAGCACCGCGGCCGTCTCCGGGTCGCCGCGGTGCACCGCGATGTCCCCGAGCATCGACCGTGCCGACGCCGCCTGAGAGACGAGCCGGGGTACGTCGGGGAACGGTTCCGTGAGGGCGAGCAGTTGGTGGACGCACTCCTCGGCCGCAGCGACCTCGGCGTCCCCGGAGTGGGCCTGCAGCAGGATGCGCGCGCGGCACGCCAGGACGGCCGCGGCCGGACGGGCCGTCGTGGCGTCCAGATCCTTCAGGGCGCCGCGCACCTGCTCGTACGGCTCCTGGATCGCGGCGACGGCTTCAGCGCTCCGTCCCGCGACCGAGAGCGCGTAGGCGCCACGCGCGCGTGCCGCCCTCGCCTCGTCCGGCGCGCCGGCCGCCTCGTACAACTCGGCCGCCCGCGCGAACAGTTCGGGCGCCTCCTCGGCTTCCATCGCCGTGTAGTCGGCGATCTCCGCACGGTCGTGGTCGGTCAGCTCCAGGCCCTCCGACTCGGCGGCCCGCGCGGCCGCCTGCCAGGCGCGGGCCGCGGCGGGGCCTCCTTCGGCCTCCGACAGCCGTCGCGCCTCGGCCACCAGGGCCGCCGCGTCCACGGTCGCTTCCGCCGGGGGCGCGGCGACGGGCTTCGACGGCGCCGTCCGTACGACCCGTACGCCCAGTGGCAGGCGCTCCAGCAGGGGCTGCTGGTCCATCCGCTCCCGGACCCGCGTGCCCACGCGCGCGGTGCCGTTGCGCTCGTCGAAGCGGGCCGCGATGGCCAGTGCCTCCACGCGCGCGTGGACGGCGAGTTCGGAGGCCGTCCAGGCGCGGCCCGCCGGCCCGGGAACACTCTGCTCGCCCAGACCCAGCGCGACCAGCCGGTCCATCACCAGGGCGGTCACGGCGAGGAAGTCCATCAGGCCCTGCGGATTACCGCTGTCCGTGAAGTAGGCTGGCCGCTCCGCGAGCAGTTCGAGCGCCCGCGCCTCGTTCCCGGTCAGGGCGCAGAACTCCACGTGCGACGCGAAGGCGCCCCGCATCGACTCCATGGGCCGGACGAGACGGTAGCCGCGCAGGTGGTTCGCGCGGGCCTCCTCGACGCGCCCCAGGCGCAGCAGGGGAAGCAGCGAGGCGGGGAGCGTGGCGTGCGGCTCGTGGGCGCACGTGAACTCGCCCTCCAGCACCGGCCCCCACAGCTCCAGCGCCCGCTCGTCCCGGTGCAGGGCCGACTGCCGCTCGCCCTGCCCGTTCAGCTCGCAGGCATGGCAGTCGGCCATGTCGTCGCGGTCGGCCGCCAGCCAAGCGTCGTACGCGCGCGTGGCCCGCTCCTCGTCGCCTATGTGGTCCGCGACGTAGAACTCGCTCATACGGACGGCCCGCTCGGAGTGACCCGCCACCCTGTAGCGGTGCTCCATCTCTCCGAGCCACTTCTCTACGGAGGCGAGCGGAATGTGCGGCTGATGCAGCATGCCGCCGGACATCCACTTGAAGACCCAGTGCAGCGAGTGCGTCTCGTAGGCGTCGAAGTCCTCGGGGCGCTCGTCCCACATGCGCAGCAGACGCGCGAAGGGGACGAACATCTTGTCCTTCTCGGAGCTGTAGTTGTACATCTGCAGCTGATGGCCGAGCGCCTCGATCACGGCGAGCGGGACGCCGAGCTTCTCGGCCTCGGCGAGCAGCTGCTCCGCGCGGGCGCCGCGGGCCGGGCCCTCGGGCTGCGCCGCGTTCTCCGCCATCGCCCGGCGCAGCGCGTCCAGGTCCGTGCTCGCGTTCATCGGATGTCGTCCTTTCCGGTGCCGGGATGGGTGGCCCACTCCAGGAGGCCGATGAACGAGCGGTTCAGGAGCGCGGAGTCGGCGGGGCGCAGCGGGCGCTGCGCCATCAGGAGCGCCTGCCCGTACAGAGCCTCGGCGGCCGTGCCGATCAGCTCCGGGTCGGACAGCGAACTCACCCTGCGGATCAACGGGTTGAGGTGGTTGAGCACGAGCCGCGCGCGGGGGGCGCTGCCGCGCAGCGAGCCGAGGATGCCCGCCCACAGGTCGTCCGCCTGGGCCTCGGCGTCCGCGCGTGCCTGCTCGTGCCGGGCCGCCCGGTCGTCCAGATGCAGTGCCGGCACGGTGAGGGGATGGAAGGCGCGCAGGGCGACGTCACAGCCCAACGGGTCGAGCCTGGCCCGCGCGGCCGCCAGGAAGGCCGACAGGGCCAGCTCCTCGGCCGGGTCGACGGCATCCAGGTGCGCGGTCACCGTGTCCGCGTCCAGTTCCGAGACGGCCGTGCCCGGGCGCACCGACGGCAGCGCCTCGACCAGATCGGCGTCATACGTGTAACCGCCGTTGACGACCCCGATGCCCTGCGCGGAGGCGATCGGCGCGACCTGCCGGTACTCCTCCACGGTCCGGGTGAAGTGCACGACCGGGTGTCGCTGGGCGAACTCCTCCAGGGAGAGCTGCCCGTCCGTCGTCTCGAACGGCAGCCAGGGAAGCATCGTGCGCAGCATCTCCTTGTCGTGCCGCGCAAGGGACTTGACCCCCAAGTGGTGCACGGACAAGAAGGCCGCGAGGCGCTCGGGATCACCGGCCGCCAGCGACGTCAGCCACTCCCGGATGCGCTCGCCCAGGGCCTCCCGGACGGCGGCCAGGGTCTCGTCCTCGTAGAGCGACTCGCGCGACGCCGTGGGACGCAGGCTGTCCGTGTCGATCACGCAGCGCACGAAGAAGGCCCAGTCGGGCAGCAGTTGCTCGGCCCGGTCGGTGAGCAGCATGCCCTTGAGGTGGACCCGGTGCCCCGCGCGCTGCGCCGGGCTGACCGCCTGCGGCAGCACGTGGGCGACTCCCCGGATCCCCGCGAGCGGCACCTCCAGGTCGATCGAGTCCAACGGCGTGAAGCCGAACAGCTCGTGACAGTGGCGGGCCAGGGCCACCCGGCGGGCGGCCGGGCTGGGATACGTACGGCTCCAGACGGCCGGCAGGTCCGTGACCGCCGCGTCCCCGACCCGCACGTCGTACGGCAGCATCGAGCCGAAGTCCCGGGCCAGGGACAGGACCCGCTCCTCGGTCAGCCAGTCGGCGGCGCCCGCCCGGGCCTCCAGGTGCACGGTCGTGCCGGGCTCCGCGCGGGCCGCGTCCGGGAGCGTACGGACCGAGTACGAGCCGTCGTCGCGGGCCGTCCACTCGACCGGCGGCGCGTCGGGCGTGCGCGCGCTGCGGCTGACCACACGGATCCGCTCGGCCACGACGAAGCAGGCGAGCAGGCCGATGCCGAACTGCCCCAGGAAGTCGGCACGGGCCGACTCCAGGCCGTCGCCGCGCTTGGAGCTGCGGCCGATCGTCGCGAGCAGGCTGTGCACGTCGGCCTCGGTCAGACCGATGCCCGAGTCCTCGACGCGCAGCGACCCGCCCTCGGCGAACAGGCGCACCGTGGCGGGGGAGTCGGGCTGCTCGGCACGGCGGGCCGTGACGGCGTCCACCGCGTTCTGCAGCAGCTCGCGCAGATAGACCTTCGGGCTGGAGTAAAGGTGATGGGAGAGGAGGTCGACGAGACCGCGCAGGTCGACCTGGAATGTGTGCGGTGTCTGTGAGTCCATCGTCGCTGCGCCGGTGGGGGGACGGGCGACGGCGCGGGTCGGGCGGTCCCACGAGAGGTGACCGCGATCAAGGGCCGGAGCCGGTCATCCTAGGGCCGGAGAGTCCCTTGTGACCAGCGGTTTTCAGGGATGTTCGCGGGATTGTCAGTGGTGTGGTGTGCAATGGATCTCGTGCCCGTGCTCGAAGAACCACTGAAGAAGGTGCTCGGTCCTCCCACCGCGAAGGTGATGGCCGAGCACCTAGGCCTGCACACCGTCGGTGACCTGCTCCACCACTACCCGCGCAGATACGCGGAGCGCGGTGAGCTCACCGCGCTCGCGGAGCTGCCGCTCGACGAGCACGTCACGGTCGTCGCCCAGGTCGCGACCGCCCGCGTCCTGAGGTTCAACGGCGGGAGCGGACAGCGCCTGGAAGTCACCATCACCGACGGCAGCGGACAGCTCCAGCTCGTCTTCTTCGGCCGGGGCATCCACAAGCCGCACAAGGACCTGCTGCCCGGCACGCGCGCGATGTTCGCGGGGAAGGTCGGGGTCTTCAACCGCAAGATGCAGCTGGCGCACCCCGCGTACCAGTTGCTGAACGCCGACTCCTCGCAGGACGCGGCCGAGGCCGTCGGCTCCTGGGCGGGAGCGCTCCTGCCGCTCTATCCGGCCACTGCCAAGCTGGAGTCCTGGAAGATCGCCAAGGCCGTCGACCTGGTGCTCCCCAGCGCCCAGGAAGCCGTCGATCCGCTGCCCGAGGCACTGCGGGAGGGCCGCGGCCTGGTCCCGCTCACCGAGGCGCTGCTCAAGATCCACCGGCCGCAGACCAAGGCCGACATCGCCGACGCGCGCGCCCGCCTCAAGTGGGACGAGGCGTTCGTTCTCCAAGTCGCCCTCGCCAGGCGCCGGTTCGCGGACACCCAGCTCACCGCCGTCGCGCGCGTGCCGAAGCCGGACGGACTCCTCACCGCCTTCGACGCGAAGCTGCCGTTCACGCTCACCGACGGCCAGCAGAAGGTCTCCAAGGAGATCTTCGACGACCTGGCCACCGAGCACCCGATGCACCGGCTGCTCCAGGGCGAGGTCGGCTCCGGAAAGACGATGGTGGCGCTGCGCGCCATGCTCGCCGTCGTCGACGCGGGCGGTCAGGCCGCGATGCTCGCCCCCACCGAGGTCCTCGCACAGCAGCACCACCGCTCAATCACCGAGATGATGGGCGAGCTGGCCGAGGGCGGCATGCTCGGCGGTTCGGAGCACTCCACCAAGGTCGTGCTGCTCACCGGTTCCATGGGCACCGCAGCGCGCCGTCAGGCCCTGCTCGACCTGGTCACCGGCGAGGCCGGCATCGTCATCGGCACGCACGCGTTGATCGAGGACAAGGTGCAGTTCCACGACCTGGGACTGGTCGTCGTGGACGAGCAGCACCGGTTCGGCGTGGAGCAGCGCGACGCGCTGCGCTCCAAGTGCAAGCAGCCCCCGCACCTCCTGGTCATGACCGCGACGCCGATCCCGCGCACAGTCGCCATGACGGTCTTCGGCGACCTGGAGACCTCCGTTCTCGACCAGCTTCCGGCCGGCCGCTCGCCGATCGCCAGCCATGTGGTGCCCGCCGCAGACAAGCCGCACTTCCTGTCCCGCGCGTGGGAGCGCGTCCGGGAAGAAGTGGGCAAGGGGCATCAGGCGTACGTCGTCTGCCCCCGGATCGGCGACGACGAGGACGAGAAGCCCAAGAAGGGCGGCAAGAGCGCGGCCAAGAAGCAGTCCGCCGAGGACGAGGCGGAGAAGCGGCCGCCGCTCGCCGTGCTCGACGTGGCCGACGAGCTGGCGCACGGCCCCCTCCAGGGCCTCAAGGTCGAGGTGCTGCACGGCCGGATGCAGCCCGACGACAAGGACGCCGTGATGCGCCGCTTCGCCGCCGGCGAGACGGACGTCCTGGTGGCGACGACCGTCATCGAGGTCGGGGTGAACGTGCCGAACGCGACAGCGATGGTGATCATGGACGCCGACCGCTTCGGCGTCTCGCAGCTCCACCAGCTGCGCGGCCGCGTCGGCCGTGGCTCGGCGGCCGGCCTGTGCCTTCTGGTCACCGAGATGCCCGAGGCCAGCCCCGCCCGCGCGCGCCTGGGCGCCGTCGCCTCCACGCTCGACGGCTTCGAGCTGTCCCGTATCGACCTGGAGCAGCGCCGCGAGGGCGACGTGCTCGGACAGGCCCAGTCCGGAGTGCGTTCCTCCCTGCGGATGCTCGCCGTCATCGAGGACGAGGAGATCATCGCCGAGGCGCGCGAGGAGGCGACCCGGGTGGTCACGGCCGACCCCGACCTGGAGCGCCTGCCCGGCCTGCGCACGGCGCTCGACGCACTCCTGGACGAGGAGCGTGAGCAGTACCTCGACAAGGGCTGAGACACTGATCGGGGGCAGACCCCGCCGACCCCACCGGTCGGGACGGGCCTGCCACCGAAAAGCCGACGAGTGACAAGCCGACAAGGACCGAGATGACCCGCGTGATCGCCGGGCGCGCCGGCGGACGCCGCCTGGCCGTGCCGCCGGGCAACGGCACCCGCCCCACCTCCGACCGCGCGCGCGAAGGCCTCTTCTCCACCTGGCAGGCGCTGCACGGCACGCTCGACGGCACCCGCGTCGCCGATCTGTACGCGGGCTCGGGAGCCGTCGGCCTGGAGGCCCTGTCCCGCGGCGCCGCGCACGCCCTGCTCGTCGAGGCGGACGCCCGGGCGGCCCGCACCGTCCGCGAGAACATCAAGTCCCTCGGCCTTCCCGGAGCCGAGGCACGTACCGGAAAAGCGGAACAAGTCGTCACCGGTCCGCCCCCGGCAACGCCCTATGACCTGGTCTTCCTCGACCCTCCGTACGCCGTCTCGGATGACGATCTTCGCGAGATTCTGCTCACACTCAGCGCTCAGGGCTGGCTCGCGGACGAAGCGCTCGTCACCGTTGAACGCAGTACAAGAGGCGGCGAATTCCAGTGGCCCGACGGGTTCGAGGGACTGAGGTCCCGTCGTTACGGCGAGGGCACGTTTTGGTACGGTCGCGCCGCCTTGAACACCACCCTCACGTGCGACGACGCACGATGACCGGACCGGAGAGCGAGGGACTTCCCGTGCGCCGCGCAGTCTGTCCCGGGTCGTTCGACCCCATCACCAACGGCCACCTCGACATCATCGCCCGAGCCTCCAAGCTGTACGACGTGGTGCACGTCGCGGTGATGATCAACAAGTCCAAGCAGGGCCTGTTCACCGTCGACGAGCGGATCGAGCTGATCCGCGAGGTCACCGCCGAGTTCGGCAACGTGGAGGTGGAGTCCTTCCACGGCCTCCTCGTCGACTTCTGCAAGCAGCGCGACATTCCCGCCATCGTGAAGGGCCTGCGTGCCGTCAGCGACTTCGACTACGAGCTGCAGATGGCCCAGATGAACAACGGCCTCTCGGGCGTGGAGACCCTCTTCGTCCCCACCAACCCCACCTACAGCTTCCTGTCCTCCTCGCTCGTCAAGGAGGTCGCTGCCTGGGGCGGAGACGTGTCGCACCTGGTCCCGCCACTGGTGCACCGGTCGCTGACCGAGCGCCTGCCCAAGAAGTGACACCCACGCACCAGTTGGGCATACAGTCGTCCCGTCCGTCTCCAACCCCCGTGTCACCCCGGTGACAAGACGAGAGAGTGGCGAGCACACGGTGGACGTGCAGAAGAAGCTCGACGAGATCGTCGCCGCGGTCGGCAGTGCCCGATCCATGCCCATGTCGGCCTCGTGCGTGGTCAACCGCGCCGACCTGCTCGCGATGCTCGAAGAGGTGCGCCAGGCGCTGCCCGGCTCCCTCGCCCAGGCCCAGGAGCTGATCGGCGGCCGCGAGCAGATGGTCGAGCAGGCCCGCGCCGAAGCCGAGCGGATCATCGAGACCGCGCACGCCGAGCGCGGCTCCCTGATCTCCGACACCGAGATCGCCCGCCGCTCGCAGAACGAGGCGGAGCGGATCCTCACCGAGGCCCGTCAGGAGGCCGAGGAGGTCCGCGCGGAGGCCGACGAGTACGTCGACTCCAAGCTGGCCAACTTCGAGGTCGTCCTCAACAAGACCCTCGGCTCGGTCGGCCGCGGCCGCGAGAAGCTCCTCGGTACCGGCCCCGGCACGGACGAGCAGGGCTACGAGGACGAGGACGCCCCCGAGCGCAGCCACGACCCCGAGACGCTCCGCCGCGACGCCGACGCCTACGTCGACACGAAGCTGGGCGCCTTCGAGGCGGTCCTCGCCAAGACCCTCGACGCCGTCGGCAAGGGCCGGCAGAAGCTGCACGGGCGCATCGCCAGCGACGACCTGGGCGCGTTGTCGATGGACGGCGACGGCGTTTCCCAGCCGCACACCAGCGACGCCGACTACCTGGCGGGCCTGGCGGAGATCGGCGGCCAGGACCCGGACCCGCGTCCGGAGCCCGCTGCCGCCCCGCAGATCCCGGCCCAGCAGCCGGTCGAGGCGTACGCCCAGCAGCAGGATCCGTACGCGTACCAGCAGCAGTACGGTCAGCAGGATCCGTACGCCGCGTATCAGCAGCAGGACCCGTACGCGTACCAGCAGGCACAGCAGGATCCGTACGCCGCGTATCAGCAGCAGGACCCGTACGCGTACCAGCAGCCGCAGCAGGACCAGCAGGCCCAGGCCGGCGCGCTCGACGAGACCAGCCTCTTCGACACGAGCATGATCAACATGGATCAGGTGCGGGAGTACGAGCGCCAGTACGAGCAGGGCCGCTGACGCCTGCTCGCCGGGGCCGCCCCTGGGGTGGCCGGGACCGGATTGGGCCGAGAGCGAAAGGTCCAGTACCCTGGTTCTTCGGTCGCGCGTACACGTGTGATCCCCAGCTGCCCGGAAGGCTCGCGGCGGCAACCCCATGAGTTTCGAAGATCGAAAGCAGGACCAGCCCTGAGTACCCACCTCGACCACCGCAACCCACTCGTGTTCGATACGCACGAGCTGGGTCGGCGTCCTGGTGCCATGCAGCGGCTGTCCCGCACGATCGACGCTCCCCGGGACTTCGGTATCCAGGGAGTCATCGAGGTGCCGGAAGGCGCCCCGGTGGAGCTCGACCTCCGTCTGGAGTCGGTCATGGAAGGGGTGCTTGTCACAGGCACCGCCCGTGCATCGGCGAAGGGGGAGTGCGTAAGGTGTCTGGAGCCGATCGGCCTCGACGTCGAAGCGGACTTCCAGGAGATGTTCTCGTACCCTGACGCCGACGACCGTGGCCGTGTCCGCACGGAACCGGTCGACGACGCCGAGGAAGACGAGGACAGGCTCTTTCTCGAGGACGGTCTGTTCGACCTCGAGACCGTGCTGCGTGATGCGGTGGTGCTCGCACTGCCGATGCAGCCGGTGTGCCAGGACGACTGCGAGGGACTGTGCTCCGAGTGTGGAGTGCGGCTCGCGGACGAACCGGGACATCATCACGACGCCGTCGACATCCGTTGGGCGGCTTTGCAGGGACTCGCTGGATCCATCCAGGACGGCGAGAAGGACGAGATGAGCGGCGCCGAAGCGGAAGCGGGCGTCGACGAGAAGCAGGAGAAGTAGCCGTGGCTGTTCCGAAGCGGAAGATGTCGCGCAGCAACACGCGCCACCGCCGGTCGCAGTGGAAGGCTGCGGTCCCCACCCTGGTTTCGTGTGAGCGTTGCCAGGAGCCCAAGCTGCAGCACATCGCGTGCCCCGCTTGTGGCACCTACAACAAGCGCCAGGTCCTCGAGGTCTGAGCGGCTGGTGAGAGGCTCTATGTCTGACGCCAAGAAAAAGGCGGACACCACAGCCTCGTCCCACACGCTTCTGGAAGGGCGGCTCGGGTACAAGCTCGAGTCCGCCCTTCTGGTGCGTGCGCTGACGCATCGCTCGTACGCGTACGAGAACGGCGGACTGCCCACGAACGAGCGGTTGGAGTTCCTCGGTGACTCCGTGCTCGGCCTCGTGGTCACCGACACGCTCTACCGCACCCACCCCGACCTGCCCGAAGGCCAGCTGGCCAAGTTGCGGGCCGCGGTGGTCAATTCGCGTGCACTGGCGGAGGTCAGCCGCGGGCTGGACCTGGGCTCCTTCATCCGGCTCGGCCGGGGCGAAGAGGGCACGGGCGGCCGGGACAAGGCGTCCATCCTCGCCGACACCCTCGAAGCGGTGATCGGCGCGGTGTATCTGGACCAGGGACTGGACGCGGCGGGCGAACTCGTCCACCGGCTGTTCGACCCGTTGATCGAGAAGTCCTCGAATCTGGGTGCCGGCCTGGACTGGAAGACCAGTCTCCAGGAGCTCACGGCGACCGAGGGGCTCGGCGTTCCCGAGTACCTGGTCTCCGAGACCGGCCCGGACCACGAGAAGACCTTCACTGCTGCCGCCCGCGTCGGAGGCGTCTCGTACGGCACCGGCACCGGCCGCAGCAAGAAGGAAGCGGAGCAGCAGGCCGCCGAGTCCGCATGGCGTGCGATTCGCGCCGCGGCGGACGAGCGGGCCAAGGCGGCGGCTTCGGCCGCGGCCTCCGAAGGGGCGGCCGCCGACACCGCCCCTGGCGCGTAACCGCTCAGCTTCCTGCGCCCGTCCCCACTGGCTCCGGCCGGTGGGGACGGGCGTTTTTTCGGCGGCCGGCCTCTGGGCGTCGTGCTCCACGTGCGGCTTCATGGGGGCTGGTCGCGCAGTTCCCCGCGCCCCGCCGCGGCGCGATACGCTCCCCGGACCCCATCGCATCCGCCCCCTTACGGAGGACCCCCGTGCCAGAGCTGCCCGAAGTAGAGGTCGTCCGGCGCGGCCTCGCCCGGTGGGTGGCGCACCGCACCGTCGCCGACGCGGAGGTCCTGCACCCGCGCGCCGTACGCCGCCACATCGCGGGCGGCGACGACTTCGCGCACCGCCTCAAGGGGCAGCGGATCGGGGAGCCGAGTCGGCGCGGCAAGTACCTCTGGCTGCCCCTGGAGACGACCCACATGTCGGTGCTCGCGCACCTCGGCATGAGCGGCCAGCTCCTGGTCCAGCCGCACGAGGCCCCGGACGAGAAGCACCTGCGCATCCGCGTCCGCTTCGCCGACGACCTCGGCACCGAACTCCGCTTCGTCGATCAGCGCACCTTCGGCGGGCTGTCGTTGCACGAGACCGCCGAGAACAGTGCGGACGGTCTGCCCGACGTCATCGCGCACATCGCCCGCGACCCCCTGGACCCGCTCTTCGACGACGCGGCCTTCCACGACGCGCTGCGCAGGAAGCGCACCACCATCAAGCGCGCCCTGCTCGACCAGTCGCTCATCAGCGGTGTCGGCAACATCTACGCGGACGAGGCGCTCTGGCGGGCGAAGCTGCACTACGAGCGCCCCACCGCCACGCTGACCCGCCCGCGCACCGCCGAACTCCTGGGCCACGTAAGGGACGTGATGAACGCGGCGCTCGCGGTGGGCGGCACGAGCTTCGACTCCCTCTACGTGAACGTGAACGGGGAGTCGGGCTACTTCGACCGGTCGCTCGACGCCTACGGACGCGAGGGTGAACCCTGCCGGCGGTGTGCCACGCCGATGCGCCGCCGGGCCTGGATGAACCGGTCCAGCTACTACTGCCCGCGCTGTCAGCGCGTCCCGCGCGTCTCGTCGTAACGCTCGCGCGCCACCAGGACGTCGTCCATCCGTCCCTCCACGAAGTGGATGAGGCTCAGCAGCCGGTCGGCCACCTCGCGGCCCAGCGGCGTCAGTTCGTAGTCCACACGCGGCGGATTCGTCGGCTGGGCCTCACGGTGCACCAGACCGTCGCGCTCCAGCGCGTGCAGTGTCTGGGACAGCATCTTCTCGCTCACCCCGTCGACGCGACGGCGCAGCTCGTTGAAGCGGAGCGAGCCCTCGTGCAGCGCCCCGAGGGTGAGCGCGCCCCAGCGGCCGGTGACGTGCTCCAGCGTGCCGCGGGACGGACACGCCTTGGAGAACACGTCGTAGGCGAGGTCGATTGAGTCCATCCTTCGAGCATACTCTCGCGCAGCGCAACCCCATAGGTGGCGCTATCGAAAAGATAGCGCCACCTATAGGTGCTCAAGAAGGGCTCAGAAGCCGAAGTCCTGCGTCCACCAAGGACCGCCGGACCCGAAGTGCACACCCACACCCAGGGTCTTGTAGTCGCAGTTGAGGATGTTCGCCTTGTGGCCGGGACTGTTCATCCAGGCGTCCATCACGGACTGGGCGTTGGCCTGGCCGCGGGCGATGTTCTCGCCGCCGAGGTCCGTGATGCCGGCCTTCTTGGCGCGGTCCCACGGCGTCGCGCCGTCCGGGTCGGTGTGGTCGAAGAAGTTCCGCGCGGCCATGTCCTCGCTGAACGCGGTCGCCAGCGAGGCGAGGCCGCTGTCGGCGGTCACGGGGGAGCAGCCGACCTTGGCCCGCTCCTGGTTGACGAGGGTCAGCACCTGAGCCGCGGCCGCGCTCTCCGACGAGGTGGCGGGTGCCTTCTCAGCGGGCGCCTGCGTCTTCTCGGGAGCCTGGGTGGAAGGGCTCGCGCTCTTCGTCGTGGTGCCGCTGCCGGAACTCTTGGAGCGGGACTCCTGCGGCGTCTTCGAGGGCTCCGCGGACGGCTTGGCCGACGCGGACTTCGAGGGCGACACCGAGGGCGTGGCCCGCTCGGTGTCGCGGCTCGCGGACGACGGGGCGCGATCCTCGACCGCGCCGTCCGTGCCGCCCTGCGCCTCGACGGTGGGGGAGTCGGCGGCCTGCACCTTGTTCCCGCCGTTGTCGCCGCCGAGCTTGTAGTTGTCGGCGCCCGGGATCAGCCCCGACGCCACCGCGACCGCGCCCAGGGCGACGGCGGCGGAGACACCGAGCAGACCGGTGCGGACCGGGACGCCGCCGCGCTTCTTGCGCCGGTGCGACCGACCGCCCTGCTCCTGGCCCGACCCGCCGGCCGAGGATATGGAGCCGTACAGGCCGGTCACGGTCTCGTCGTCGTGCGGGGAGTACGGCGAGTGCCCGAAGGGGGCGCGCGCGTGCCCGGCGGGCCCGGCGGCGTGCTCGTACGGGTACTCGCCGTAGTACGACCCCGCCTGACCTGCGCCGTACGTCTCGCCGTATGCTTCGGCGTGCACGTCCTCGGCGTAGGTCTCCGGGGTATCCGCGGCGCGGCCCGTGGCGGCGCGCCCGGCGGCGGAGCGTCGGTGGCGTCCCATGTCCTGGCCTTCCTCGTCCTCGCGGTCGTCGATGTGACTCACCCGTACGAGTGAGGCTCATCGGTCCGCGACGGTACCCCAAGACGCAAGGGGACGAAGTGCTCCGAGTGCAATTGGCCGGTTAGCGTGCACCCATGAACGAAGACGTACGGCTGACCGCGTGGGTGCGAGGACGCGTCCAACGTGTGGGTTTTCGGTGGTTCACCCGTGCCCGAGCCATGGAGATCGGCGGCCTGAGTGGTTTTGCTCTCAATTTGGACGACGGCCGCGTCCAGGTCGTCGCCGAGGGGTCGCGCGCCGGATGTCAGCAACTGCTCGACTGGCTCCACGGCGACGACACACCCGGCCGCGTCGACGGTGTCACTGAGATCTGGGACACGCCCCGTGGCGGTTACGACGGGTTTGCCATTCGCTGAACCGTCGCCGCAGGCGGGGCCGGGTGCACCCGGGGAAGAGATGCCATGGGCAACTGCTCCCGGCAGAAACGCCCTGGTGGTTGCCAAGGCGGGGCGCTCGTGGGAGGCTCCGGGGTACGGATGATCGCTACGCCCCCAGGGTCCCGAAGGTCAGGCCGCGCCGGACGATTCACGGCGCGAAGCCCCCGGGTTGCCCGCCAATACGGGGCGTGATCGTGTTGACCGTCAAACTTTTTGGTGAGACTCTGGAATCCCCGCGCACCTTAGCTGTTTGGCATGTAAGAACGGCAGCACAACAAGAAGTGCCAAGCACCGCGGGTGCGATTCCCTCACGACCCACCACCGCTTCGGTCGGTCACTCAGTGTGGAGGACCACTCATCATGGCAAAGGCGCTTCTCGGTTACGTCGGCGGCAGCGACCCGCGACTCCTCGCCGAGATGCGACGGCTCCAGCAGCGCGTCCAGGATCTGGAATCCGAGCTCGGCAGGATCCAGGCTGAGAACGACGCGCTCGCGGCTGCCGCTTCTCACGACTCTCTCATCGAGAGCATCGACGTACCCCAGGCGGAGCCTGCGCTCACCTGACCACGCCCAGCGACGCGCGTGAGCAGGCTGCTCGTATCAGCCGCTTGACAGAGATATGCAAGGGACGCTTCGGCGTCCCTTCTTTCTTGCTCCCTGTGCCTCGATCTTCACGCCCCCGCGCACCCAAGCGTTTTCTTAACGTCTGATGTGCCCTGCACTTTCATGAGCGAAACCGCGGGTTCATGGAGTGAGACAGAGGTGCCGGGTAGAGTCCGACGGCGTGCACCTCAAGGCTCTGACCCTGCGCGGGTTCAAATCGTTCGCCTCGGCCACCACGCTGCGGTTCGAGCCGGGCATCACCTGCGTCGTGGGGCCCAACGGCTCGGGCAAGTCCAATGTCGTGGACGCCCTCAGCTGGGTCATGGGCGAGCAGGGCGCCAAGTCGCTGCGCGGCGGCAAGATGGAGGACGTCATCTTCGCCGGCACCACCGGCCGCCCCCCGCTGGGCCGCGCCGAGGTGTCGCTGACCATCGACAACTCCGACGGCGCGCTGCCCATCGAGTACGCCGAGGTCACCATCACGCGGATCATGTTCCGCAACGGCGGCAGCGAGTACCAGATCAACGGCGACACATGCCGCCTCCTCGACATCCAGGACCTGCTGTCCGACTCCGGTATCGGCCGCGAGATGCACGTCATCGTCGGCCAGGGCCAGCTCGACGGCGTGCTGCACGCCGACCCGATGGGCCGCCGCGCCTTCATCGAGGAGGCCGCGGGTGTCCTCAAGCACCGCAAGCGCAAGGAGAAGGCGCTGCGGAAGCTGGACGCGATGCAGGCCAACCTCGCCCGCGTACAGGACCTGACCGACGAACTGCGGCGGCAGCTGAAGCCGCTGGGCCGGCAGGCCGCCGTCGCCCGCAGGGCCGCCGTCATCCAGGCCGACCTGCGCGACACGCGGCTGCGGCTGCTCGCCGACGATCTCGTACGGCTGCGGGAGGCGCTCAGCGCCGAGGTCGCCGACGAGGCCGAGCTGAAGCGGCGCAAGGAAGCCGCCGAGGACGAGCTGAAGAAGGCGCTGCTGCGCGAGGGGCACCTGGAGGACGAGGTGCGGCAGCTGACGCCCCGGCTGCAGCGGGCGCAGCAGAGCTGGTACGAGCTGTCGCAGCTCGCCGAGCGGGTGCGCGGCACGATCTCGCTGGCCGACGCGCGCGTCAAGAGCGCCACCTCCGTCCCGACCGAGGAGCGGCGCGGGCGCGACCCCGAGGACCTGGAGCGCGAGGCCGCCCGGGTGCGGGAGCAGGAGGCCGAGCTGGCGGCGGCGCTCGAGGCGGCGCAGATCGCGCTGGACGAGACCGTCTCCCACCGGGCCGAGCTGGAGCGTGAACTGGCGGTCGAGGAGCGCCGGCTGAAGGACGTCGCCCGCGCCATCGCCGACCGCAGGGAAGGGCTCGCCCGGCTTCAGGGCCAGGTCAACGCGGCCCGCTCCCGGGCCGCTTCCGCGCAGGCCGAGATCGACCGGCTCGCCGTCGCGCGGGACGAGGCGCAGCAGCGGGCCGTCGCCGCGCAGGAGGAGTACGAGCAGCTCAAGGCCGAGGTCGACGGGCTCGACGCCGGGGACGAGGAGCTCGTGACGCAGCTGGAGGCCGCCAAGGCCGCGCTCGCCGGTGCCGAGTCCACGCTCTCCGCGGCCCGTGAGGCGGCCACGTCCGCGGAGCGCAAGCGGGCCGCTGTCGCCGCCCGGCACGAGGCGCTCGCGCTCGGGCTGCGCAGGAAGGACGGTTCGGGCGCGCTGCTCGGAGCGAAGGAACGATTGACCGGGGTGCTCGGGCCCGCCGCCGAGCTGTTGTCGGTGGCGCCGGGGTTCGAGGTGCCGGTGGCGGCGGCGTTCGGCGCGGCGGCCGACGCGATCGCCGTGACCACGCCCGCCTCCGCGGCGGACGCGATTCGCCTGCTGCGCAAGCAGGACGCGGGGCGGGCCGCCCTGCTGCTGGCCGGGGAGGCCGCTGCCGCGCCCGCCGCACAGCCGCCGGGCAGTCCGCCGCACGCCGCCGAGCTCGTCCGCGGTCCCGCCGAGCTGATGCCCGCCGTGCGGCACCTGCTCCGCGACATCGTGGTCGTCGGGACGCTGGAGGACGCCGAGGACCTGGTCTACGCGCGGCCCGAACTGACCGCGGTGACCGCCGAGGGGGACCTGCTCGGGGCGCACTTCGCGCAGGGCGGGTCCGCGGGGGCGCCCAGCCTGCTCGAAGTGCAGGCGTCCGTCGACGAGGCGGCCGCCGAGCTGGAGCACCTGGCGGCACAGTGCGAGGAGCTGGCCGAGGCACAGCACTCGGCGGTCGAGCGGCGCAAGGAGTGCGCCGTGCTCGTCGAGGAGTTGGGGCAGCGGCAGCGGGCCATAGAGCGGGAGCGCTCGGGCCGGGCGCAGCAGCTCGGGCGGCTCGCCGGACAGGCGCGCGGCGCCGCGGGCGAGGCCGAGCGGAGCGCCGCGGCGGCGGCCCAGGCGCAGGACGCGCTGGAGAAGGCCGCCATGGACGCGGAGGAGCTGGCCGAGCGGCTCGCCGTGGCCGAGGAGCAGCCCGCCGACGAGGAGCCGGACACCTCCGCGCGTGACCGGCTCTCGGCGGACGGGGCCAACGCCCGCCAGACGGAGATGGAGGCTCGGCTCCAGGTGCGTACGCACGAGGAGCGGGTGAAGGGGCTCTCGGGGCGGGCCGACTCGCTCGACCGGGCCGCCCGCGCCGAACGCGAGGCACGCGCGCGTGCCGAGCGACAGCGCGCCCGCCTCAAGTACGAGGCCGCCGTCGCCGAGGCCGTGGCGTCCGGTGCGCGGCAGCTGCTCGCGCACGTCGAGGTGTCCGTCACGCGGGCCGACGCGGAGCGGACGCTGGCCGAGCGGGCCAAGGGCGAGCGGGAGCGGGAGCTCGTCGCGGAGCGGGCCCGCGGCCGCGACCTGAAGGCGGAACTCGACAAGCTCACTGATTCGGTCCACCGCGGCGAGGTACTCGGTGCCGAGAAGCGGCTGCGGATCGAGCAGCTGGAGACCAAGGCGCTGGAGGAACTCGGTGTGGAACCGGCCGGGCTTGTCGCGGACTACGGTCCCGACCAGCTCGTGCCGCCCTCGCTCCCCGCCGAGGGTGAGGAACTGCCGGAGGACCCGGAGCACCCGCGCAACAAGCCGCGGCCGTTCGTCCGTTCGGAGCAGGAGAAGCGGCTCAAGTCCGCCGAGCGCGCGTACCAGCAGCTCGGCAAGGTCAATCCGCTGGCCCTGGAGGAGTTCGCGGCGCTGGAAGAGCGCCACAAGTTCCTCAGTGAGCAGCTGGAGGACCTGAAGAAGACCCGGGCCGACCTCCTTCAGGTGGTGAAGGAGGTCGACGAGCGCGTCGAGCAGGTCTTCACCGAGGCGTACCGGGACACGGCGCGCGAGTTCGAGGGCGTCTTCAGCCGGCTGTTCCCGGGCGGCGACGGACGGCTGATCCTGACCGATCCCGACAACATGCTCACGACGGGCGTGGACGTCGAGGCCCGCCCGCCGGGCAAGAAGGTCAAGCGGCTGAGCCTGCTCTCCGGCGGCGAGCGATCGCTGACCGCCGTGGCGCTGCTGGTCTCCATCTTCAAGGCGCGGCCCAGCCCGTTCTACGTGATGGACGAGGTCGAGGCCGCTCTGGACGACACCAATCTGCAGCGTCTCATCCGCATCATGCAGGAGCTGCAGGAGGCCTCGCAGCTCATCGTGATCACGCACCAGAAGCGCACGATGGAGGTCGCCGACGCGCTGTACGGCGTCTCCATGCAGGGCGACGGCGTGTCGAAGGTGATCAGCCAGCGGCTGCGCTAGTCGAGTCCGGCTCCCTAGCAGTCTTCAAGTCTTGAATTCAAGGCGACACTCCTGTGCCCAAAAACTCACAGCAGTTGAACTATTGACTTCGAAACTTGAAGGCATAGTCTCTGCAACGTTGCTTTTACCTTCAGGTGGTGGGCGGCGCGATGTTGTGCGCCACTGGAAGGGCTCGCCCCCACCCCCGGCAGCGAAGCCGGTGGCCCGAGGAGTACACGTGACCAGCACTTCGGCACCTCAATCAGGAGCCCGGGAAGCCCAGCCCGATCACCTCGGGCACGTCATCTTCATCACGGCGGCGGCCGCGATGGGTGGCTTCCTGTTCGGCTACGACAGCTCTGTGATCAATGGCGCGACCGTCGCCATCCAACACAAGTTCGACGTGAACGCCGATGTGCTCGGCTGGATCATCGCGTCCGCGCTGCTCGGCTGCGCGGTCGGCGCGGCGATCGCGGGCCGGATCGCCGACCGCATCGGGCGTATCCGCTGTATGCAGATCGCCGCCTGCCTCTTCGCGATCAGCGCCGTCGGCTCGGCCCTGCCGTTCGCGGCCTGGGACCTGACGATGTGGCGTGTCATCGGCGGCATCGGCATCGGTATGGCGTCCGTGATCGGCCCCGCCTACATCGCCGAGGTGGCCCCGCCCGCGTACCGCGGCCGGCTCGCCTCGTTCCAGCAGGCCGCCATCGTCATCGGCATCGCCGTCTCCCAGCTCGTCAACTGGGGCATCCTGAACATGGCCGACGGCGACCAGCGCGGCAAGCTCGCCGGTCTCGAGGCCTGGCAGTGGATGCTCGGTGTCATGGTCATCCCGGCCCTCCTCTACGGGCTGCTCTCCTTCGCGATCCCCGAGTCGCCGCGCTTCCTGATCTCCGCCGGCCGCGAGGAGCAGGCCCAGAAGGTCCTGACCGAGGTCGAGGGCACCGGCATCGACGTCCACGCGCGCGTGGCGGAGATCAAGGCCGGCATGCGCAGCGAGCACAAGTCGACGTTCAAGGACCTGCTCGGCGGCAAGTTCGGCTTCCTGCCGATCGTCTGGATCGGCATCTTCCTGTCGATCTTCCAGCAGCTCGTCGGCATCAACGTGATCTTCTACTACTCGAACCAGCTGTGGCAGTCGATCGGCAAGGACCCGTCCAGCTCGTTCCTGTACTCGTTCGAGACGTCGATCGTGAACATCATCGGTACCGTCATCGCGATGATCTTCGTCGACCGCATCGGCCGCAAGCCGCTCGCGATCATCGGCTCCGCCGGTATGGCGATCGCCCTGTTCACCTGTGCCTGGGCCTTCTCGTACCGGACCGGCTCCGGCGACAACGTCTCGCTGCCGAACGCGCAGGGCCTGACCGCGATCATCGCGGCCAACGCCTTCGTCCTCTTCTTCGCCCTCTCCTGGGGCGTGGTGGTCTGGGTGCTGCTCGGCGAGATCTTCCCGGGCCGGATCCGCGCCGCGGCGCTCGGTGTGGCGGCCTCGGCCCAGTGGCTGGCCAACTTCGCCATCACCAAGACCTTCCCGAGCATGTCCGAGTGGAGCCTGACCGGCTCGTACATCATCTACGGCGCCTTCGCCACGATCTCCATCCCGTTCGTGATGAAGTTCGTGAAGGAGACCAAGGGCAAGGCCCTGGAGGAGATGGGCTGACGCCCGCTCCTTCCCCGAAAGACCCGGGGAGATGGGTCAAGTCCCCGCTGCCATCTCCCCGCTGCCGTCACCGCCCCGGCTCAGGACCTACGCGTCCTTGAGCCGGGGCAGTACGTTTTCGCAGAACAGCTGCAGGCTGCGCCGGCCCTCGTCGAGCGGCATGCCGCCCGACAGCGGGTGCAGTACGTAGTTGTCGAGGCCCTGCGTCAGGCACTCGTCGGGCGTGAGGATCCGGTACACGCCCTCGGCGCGCAGTTCCTCGACGCTCGACGCGGCCGACTTCACCGCCGACTTGATGTCCCCCGACTGCCAGGACGCGTACGTCCGCGCCTCGTGCAGGAAGTGCGTGCCGTACTCGGCCCAGGTGCGGTCCGGGTCCTCGGACAGGTGCAGCAGCGGCGTGGTCCTCGCGGGCATCATGGTCCAGCCCTCGGTGCCGTACTCGGCGAGCCGCTCCTTGTAGTACGCGTCCAGCTCCGGCAGATGCGCGCTCGGGAAGAACGGCAGGCCGAGCCGGGCCGCCCGGCGCGCGGCCGCCTGCGAGGAGCCGCCGACCAGGAGCAGCGGGTGCGGCTGGGTGAACGGGCGCGGGGTGACGCGGACCCGGCGCCCGCGGAAGCTGAACTCCTCACCCGACCAGGCCTTCAGCAGCGTGTCGAGCAGCTCGTCCTGGAGCTTGCCGCGCCGCTTCCACTCCACGTCGAACTGCGCGTACTCCTCCGGCCGGTAGCCGATGCCGGCCACCGTCACCAGACGGCCGCCGCTCAGCAGATCCAGTACGGCGATGTCCTCGGCGAGGCGGAGCGGATCGTGCAGCGGGCCGATGATCGCGGAGACCGTGACCGCGATGCGGCGCGTGGCGCCGAGGACGGCGCCCGCGAAGGTGAACGGCGAGGGCAGCCAGTTGTTGGCGACGCCGTGGTGCTCCTCCGTCTGCACCGTGTCGACGCCCCGGTCGTCGGCGTAGACCGCCATCTCCACCGCCGCCCGGTAGCGGGCGCTCAGTGACTCGGGCGTACCGGCCGGGTCGACCAGATTGAACCGTACGACGGACACGGGCATACGACCGTCCCCCTTCACGCGGGCTTCGTGTGAAGGGGGACGGTAGCTGACGGGGCGTCAGACAGCCAGGGTCGTGGACTCCTCGACGGCGTCGTCCGGCGCCGTGGTGGTGTCCGCAGGCTTCGGCAGCGCGAGGTACAGCAGGCCCGAGACGACGATCGTGACGACCCAGCCGAGGCCGTACTCGCCGAGGAAGTTGTTCGTGGCGAGCGGGCCGGTGAACCAGTCCGAGGACGTGAACATCAGGCCCGCCACCAGACCGACCGCCCAGGCGATGACGGCCGCGGGGGAGAAGCCGCCCTTGTACCAGTAGGCGCTGGTGCGGGTGGTGTCGATCAGGGCCGCGGCGTCGTAGTGCTTGCGCGTGAACATGTCCGCGCCGAAGACGCCGACCCAGGCGGAGAAGGCGACCGCGAGCAGCGACAGGAAGGCGATGAACGAGCCCATGAAGCTGGTCGCGACCAGCATCAGGATGCCGCCGAAGACCAGCGAGATCACCGCGTTGACCGAGACGGCCCAGTGGCGCGGGACCTTGAAGCCGAGGGTCTGCGCGGTGAAGCCGGCCGAGTACATCGACATGGCGTTGATCAGCAGCATGCCGACCAGGGCGATCAGCAGGTACGGCACCGCGATCCACATCGGCAGGATCTCGCCGAGGAAGGAGACCGGGTCGGCGGCCGAGGCCAGGTCCGGGGTCGAGACCGCCATCACGGCGCCCATCAGGACCATGGGCAGGACGACGATGCCGGCGCCGCCGATCGAGTTGCGCACGATCGCCCCGGAGGAGGCGGTGCGCGGCAGGTAGCGCGTGAAGTCGGGGGAGGACGGGATCCAGCTGACGCCGCCCGCGGCGATCATGCCGATGCCCGCGACCATCAGCGACATCTTGCCCGCGGGCCGGTCGAAGACCTCCGACCAGTCGGTGTCGATGATCAGGTAGACGAGCACCAGGGCCGTGAAGAGGCCGAAGAGATACGTCGCGTACTTGTTGCACTTCTGCACGGCGTTGATGCCGAGCCCCGAGATCGCGAACGTGGCGACCACGAAGCAGAGCAGCGTGACGATCACCAGGAAGTCGTTCTGCTGGACCCCGAACAGGATGTCCAGGACGGTCAGTACGGCGTACGCACCCGTCACCGCGTTGATCGTCTCCCAGCCCCAGCGCGCGACCCAGATCAGCGAACCGGGCAGCAGATTGCCGCGCTGCCCGAAGACCGCGCGGGACAGGGCCATGCCGGGGGCGCCGCCGCGCTTGCCCGCGATACCGATCAGACCGACGAGGCCGTACGACACGACGGGCGCCGCGACCGCGACGACGAGGGCCTGCCAGAAGTTGAGCTTGTACGCCACGACGAGGCTCGCGCCCATCGTGAGCAGCAGCACGCTGATGTTCGCCGCGACCCAGGTCGGGAACAGCTCCCGGGTCTTGGCGGTGCGCTCGGCGTCGGGGACGGGCTCGATGCCGCGCGTCTCCAGGGTGCCTTCGGACTCGGCGGTCTTGCTCATGCGGTGGGGTTCCGTGCCTCTGTGGGGTGGGGCGGGCGAGGGGGGATGCGCTGGACTCTACGCGCGTTGACGCACTCTCTTCCATCGTACTTTAGTCCGAGTAATGCCCTCCAGAGACGTTTGTCCTTTGGAGGAATGTACGACTACGGCCCTGCCGGAGCCTCATGGCTGATACTGGACGGGTTATGGAAATCGTCATCCTTGCTGTAGTCATCGCCGTGGTCGTGATCGGCGCGCTCGGCGGGCTCGTGGTCGGCAGCCGCAAGAAGAAGCAGCTGCCGCCTGCGCCGCCCTCGGCGCCCGACATCACCGCCGCCCCGCCCGCCGAGCCGCACGTCGGCGACGAGGCCGAGACGCCGCGCGACGAAGCGCGGCGCACGATCGAGGAGGTCGACCTCCCGGTCGCCGAGCCGGTCGAGGAGGTCACCGAGGAGGAGCCGCCGGCGCCGGCGGCTCCCGAGATCGAGGTGCCGGAGCCGACCGCGGGCCGCCTGGTGCGGCTGCGCGCCCGGCTGTCCCGGTCGCAGAACGCGCTCGGCAAGGGGCTGCTCACGCTGCTGTCCCGCGAGCACCTCGACGAGGACACCTGGGAGGAGATCGAGGACACGCTGCTCACCGCCGATGTCGGTGTGCAGCCCACGCAGGAGCTCGTGGAGAACCTGCGCGAGCGCGTGAAGGTGCTGGGCACGCGCACCCCGGACGAGCTGCGCGGCCTGCTGCGCGAGGAACTGCTGAAGCTGCTCGTCCCCGAGTTCGACCGCTCCGTGAAGACGGACGGGAACGTCGACGGGGCCACGCCGGGCATCGTGATGGTCGTCGGCGTCAACGGCACCGGCAAGACCACCACGACCGGCAAGCTCGCGCGCGTGCTCGTCGCCGACGGCAAGAACGTCGTGCTGGGGGCTGCAGATACGTTCCGCGCGGCCGCCGCCGATCAGCTGCAGACCTGGGGTGAGCGGGTCGGTGCGCGCACCGTGCGCGGGCCCGAGGGCGGCGACCCGGCGTCCATCGCCTTCGACGCCGTCAAGGAAGGCATCGAGGCGGGCGCGGACGTCGTGCTCATCGACACCGCCGGCCGGCTGCACACCAAGACCGGCCTGATGGACGAACTCGGCAAGGTCAAGCGCGTCGTGGAGAAGCACGCGCCGCTCGACGAGGTGCTCCTGGTGCTCGACGCCACGACCGGGCAGAACGGCCTGGTGCAGGCCCGGGTGTTCGCCGAGGTCGTCGACATCACCGGCATCGTGCTGACCAAGCTGGACGGCACGGCCAAGGGCGGCATCGTCGTGGCCGTGCAGCGCGAACTCGGTGTGCCCGTGAAGCTGGTCGGTCTCGGTGAGGGGCCGGACGATCTGGCGCCGTTCGAGCCCGAGGCGTTCGTGGACGCGCTGATCGGCGAGTAGTCGCTCCCCGCGGCGCGGGTTCACGCGCCGCGGGGGCTGTGTTCGTGGGGAACTGCGGGGCCGTTGTGGCCGTGCGCAGTTCCCCACAACCGTTTCGGGGCGCCTTACGCGCAGGGCGACCGATGCGCCACGTAGGCCAGCGTCCCGAGGAGCAGCCGCGCCTGCGGCGGTTGCGTCGCGGTGTCCAGGGACGGGGCCCGCAGCCAGGTGGCCGGGCCGAGGCCCGAGCGGTCCGAGGGCGGGGCCGTGATGTACGCGCCCGGGCCCAGGGCGTGCAGGTCGAGGGTCGCGTCGTCCCAGCCCGTGCGGTAGAGCAGGGCCGGGAGTTCGGCCGCGGCGCCCGGTGCCACGAAGAAGTGGGCGCGGCCCTCGGGGGTGGCGATCACCGGACCGAGGGGGAGACCCATCCGCTCCAGGCGGATCAGGGCACGGCGCCCCGCCGCCTCCGGGACGTCGATGATGTCGAAGGCGCGGCCGACCGGAAGCAGGACCGAGGCGCCGGGGAACCGGCCCCAGGAGTCCGTCACTTCATCGAGGGTGGCGCCGGCCGGCACGACCACCGAGGGGTCGAGCGGGTGGGCGCCCGGAGCCGGGCAGTCCGGCCTGCCGCAGGAGCACTCGGATCCCGCGGCGCGCGCGCCCGGCACCACGTCCCAGCCCCACAGCCCGGTGAACTCCGCCACCGTGGTGCAGTCCGAAGCGCGGCCGGACGTGCGGCCACGGCGACGTGAGCCGGAGCGCATGTCGCGGATGCCGCCGATCGTGAAGCCCATGCCCCCTCCAACGGGTCCTGCGCGCCGGTGGTTACGAGGCGGGATCGGATCGTGACCCAGTGTGCCTGCCGCCCTGGTCGAGACGGCGCCGAGTCGCGTCCGGGGTGGTGCGCCCGGTGTCGCGCGCCTCGGCGTGCACCGCTTCGCCTACTTCCGGCTGTCCTATGTCAAGTGAATCGTGTGTGGCCGTCCCTGAGTTCATTCGAAGGGGTGGCGAATGGTGGCGTTTCCAGGTTCGCCCTCGCCGGAGGGGTGATCGTAGGATTACTTTCAGTGCACAAGCCGTGAGGGTAAGTGCACCCGTGGGTATGCCGCAGGCAAGTCGGTTTCCTGTTCGAGGAGTGACAACCGCCGGACGGGAGCCTGTAGTTGACGGCATCCTGATAGGGCTTGCGGACAAGAGTGGCCGACAGGTCTTGACGTTGAGCGTCTTGGATGAGTTCAGGGATGGGGGCGTTCCAGTGGGCGGCAGCGGCGGAAGCGTGACGAACGCTGAGAAGCGCCCGAACGAGCTGCTCGGTTCGTGGTTCGTGCGCAGCGGCTGGTCGAAGGGCGAGCTGGCGCGCCAAGTGAACCGGCGGGCACGGCAGTTGGGTGCGAACCACATCTCCACCGACACCTCGCGTGTACGGCGTTGGCTCGACGGGGAGAACCCGCGCGAGCCGATCCCGCGCATCCTCAGCGAGTTGTTCTCCGAGCGGTTCGGCTGTGTGGTCGCCGTCGAGGACCTCGGACTGCGGGCCGCGCACCAGGCGCCCTCCGTGTCCGGTGTCGACCTGCCCTGGACGGGGCCGCAGACCGTCGCGCTCATCGGCGAGTTCTCGCGCAGCGACCTGATGCTCGCGCGCCGCGGCTTCCTCGGCAGTTCGCTCGCGCTCGCCGCCGGGCCCTCGCTCATCGAGCCCATGCAGCGCTGGCTGGTGCCCAGCCCCGGCGGCGCGGCATCCCGGCCCGAGCCCGAGGCGTCGGCCCAGCGCCGTGGGAACCGGCTGTCCAAGCCGGAGCTCGACCTGCTGGAGTCCACCACCGTCATGTTCCGCCAGTGGGACGCCCAGTGCGGTGGAGGCCTGCGCCGCAAGGCGGTTGTAGGACAACTGCACGAGGTCACCGACCTCCTTCAGGAACAGCAGCCCGAGGCGACCATGAAGCGCCTGTTCAAGGTCGCGGCCGAACTCGCGGAGCTGGCCGGGTGGATGAGCTATGACGTGGGCCTGCAGCCCACCGCCCAGAAGTACTTCGTCCTCGCCCTGCACGCCGCCAAGGAGGCGGGCGACAAGCCGCTGGGCTCGTACGTCCTGAGCAGCATGAGCCGCCAGATGATCCACCTCGGCCGCCCCGAGGACGCCCTGGAGCTCATCCATCTCGCCCAGTACGGCAGTCGCGACTGCGCCAGCCCGCGCACCCAGTCCATGCTGTATGCGATGGAGGCCCGCGCGTACGCGAACATGGGGCAGCCCGGCAAGTGCAAGCGCGCCGTGCGCATGGCCGAGGACACCTTCACCGACGCCGACGACTGGGACGACCCGGACCCCGACTGGATCCGCTTCTTCTCCGAGGCCGAACTGCACGGGGAGAACAGCCACTCGTTCCGTGATCTCGCCTACGTCGCCGGCCGCAGCCCCACCTACGCGTCGATGGCCGAACCGCTGATGCAGCGGGCCGTCGAGCTGTTCGGGAAGGACGCCGAGCACCAGCGCTCGTACGCACTCAACTTGATCGGCATGGCCACGGTGCACCTGATCCAGAAGGAGCCCGAGCAGTCCACCGTCATGGCGGAGCAGGCGCTGGGGATCGCCAGAAAGGTGCGCTCCGAGCGGGTCAACACCCGCATCCGCAAGACCGTGGACACCGCGGTGCGCGACTACGGAGACGTCGCCGAGGTCATCCAGCTGACCGATCAGCTGGCCCTCCAGCTGCCCGAGACCGCGGAAGCGGCGGTCTGACACCCCCAGAAACTCCGGCCGCGGCCGACCGTCCCGAAACAGCCCGACTCGGCTCCCCCATGCCAGGTCATCGAGGACGGACGGCCGCGGCCGGTCTGTCGTGGCGACGCTTGGTTGCGTCACGATAACGATCGACACAGCCGCCATCCGGCATTTCATGCACGCGTAACACCCATGACCTCTTCGTCACTGCGGCGAAACATCGAGGGGCGTCCACGGAAACCGCGCTGGGCCAAAGTCTGGCGCATAACCGGCCCACCCCTCATGACCGCTTCAGGCTTCGCCCGCACGGGGCCGTACCAACGACGAGGAGACGCCGATGGCACCTGCCGCCATCACGCTCGCCGCAGAGGCGCCCAAGCTCTCTGCCGCGAACACAGGCTTCATGCTGATCTGTTCCGCTCTGGTGATGCTCATGACGCCGGGCCTGGCCTTCTTCTACGGAGGCATGGTCCGCGTCAAGAGCACCCTGAACATGCTGATGATGAGCTTCATCAGCCTCGGGATCATCACGATCCTCTGGGTGCTGTACGGCTTCTCCGTCGCGTTCGGCACGGACAAGGGGTCGCTCTTCGGCTGGGACGGCGACTACGTCGGCCTCAGCGGGATCGGACTGACCCAGCTCTGGGACGGCTACACCATCCCGATCTACGTCTTCGCCGTCTTCCAGCTGATGTTCGCCATCATCACGCCCGCCCTCATAAGCGGTGCCCTCGCGGACCGCGTGAAGTTCACGGCGTGGGCCCTGTTCATCGCCCTGTGGGCCACGATCGTCTACTTCCCGGTCGCGCACTGGGTGTGGGGGACCGGCGGCTGGGCCTTCGACCTCGGCGTCATCGACTTCGCCGGTGGCACGGCCGTCCACATCAACGCAGGTGCCGCAGCGCTCGGCGTGATCCTCGTCATCGGCAAGCGCGTCGGCTTCAAGAAGGACCCGATGCGGCCGCACTCGCTGCCGTGGACGATGCTCGGCGCCGGTCTGCTGTGGTTCGGCTGGTTCGGCTTCAACGCCGGCTCGTGGCTCGGCAACGACGACGGCGTCGGCGCGCTGATGTTCGTCAACACGCAGGTCGCCACCGCCGCCGCGATGCTCGCCTGGCTCATCTACGAGAAGCTCCGCCACGGCGCGTTCACCTCCCTCGGCGCCGCCTCCGGCGCTGTCGCCGGCCTCGTCGCGATCACCCCCTCCGGTGGTGCCGTCTCGCCGCTCGGCGCGATCGCCGTCGGCGCCATCGCCGGTGTGCTGTGCGCCATGGCCGTGGGCCTCAAGTACAAGTTCGGCTACGACGACTCCCTCGACGTCGTCGGCGTCCACCTGGTCGGCGGCATCGTCGGCTCCCTGCTCATCGGCTTCTTCGCCACCGGCGGCGGCCAGTCCGACGTGGCCGGCCTCTTCTACGGCGGCGGCCTCACCCAGTTCTGGAAGCAGTGCGCCGGTGTCGGCGGTGTCCTCGCCTACTCGCTCATCGCCTCCGCGATCCTCGCCTTCCTCATCGACAAGACCATCGGCATGCGGGTCAGCGAGGACGACGAGGTCGCCGGCATCGACCAGGTCGAGCACGCCGAGACCGCGTACGACTTCAGCGGCGCGGGCGGTGGCACCGCGGCCCGCACGGCCGTGCCCTCGCCGGTCGCCGCTCCCCAGGACACGAAGAAGGTGGACGCATGAAGCTCATCACCGCGGTCGTCAAGCCGCACCGGCTCGACGAGATCAAGGAAGCCCTCCAGGCCTTCGGCGTCCAGGGCCTGACCGTGACGGAGGCCAGCGGCTACGGCCGCCAGCGCGGCCACACCGAGGTCTACCGTGGTGCCGAGTACACCGTCGACCTGGTGCCCAAGATCCGCATCGAGGTGCTGGTCGAGGACGACGACGCCGATCAGCTGGTCGATGTCGTGGTGAAGGCCGCACGAACCGGCAAGATCGGTGACGGCAAGGTCTGGGCGGTCCCCGTCGAGACGGCCGTGCGGGTCCGGACCGGCGAGCGCGGACCGGACGCGCTGTAACCGATTCGACGGACGGAACGGGAGTCGCTGGGTGACGAGTGTGAACGACGTACGGACCGAAGCATCGGACGACAAACCCAGCGGCTACGCGGCGGCCCGGCTGCGCCTCCTCCAGGGAGGGGCGCAGTCCGGGCCGCCGCGCCGTTCGGCCCTCGCCGAGCTGACCGACGACTGGCTGACCGAGCTGTTCGGCGCCGGAACAGGGGGAGCGGGTGTCTCGCTGGTCGCCGTCGGCGGATACGGCCGCGGTGAACTCTCGCCGCGCAGCGACCTCGACCTGCTGCTCCTGCACGACGGCTCGGTCGACCCGGGCGAGATCGCCGCGCTCGCCGACCGCATCTGGTACCCGGTCTGGGACCTCGGCCTCGCCCTGGACCACTCCGTCCGGACGCCTTCGGAGGCACGCAAGACCGCCGGCGACGACCTCAAGGTGCAGCTGGGACTGCTCGACGCCCGGCACATCGCGGGCGACCTCGGCCTCACCGCAGGCCTGCGCACCGCCGTCCTCGCGGACTGGCGCAACCAGGCCCCCAAGCGGCTCCCGGAACTGCGCGAGCTGTGCGAGGAACGGGCCGAGCGCCAGGGCGAGTTGCAGTACCTGCTCGAACCCGATCTGAAGGAGGCGCGCGGCGGACTGCGGGACGCGGTCACGCTGCGGGCGGTGGCCGCCTCGTGGCTGGCCGATGCCCCGCGCGAGGGGCTCGCCGACGCCCGGCGCCGCCTGCTCGACGTGCGGGACGCACTGCATCTGACGACCGGCCGCGCCACCGACCGGCTCGCCCTCCAGGAGCAGGATCAGGTCGCCGCGGAGCTGGGCCTGCTCGACGCCGACACCCTCCTGCGTCAGGTGTACGAGGCGGCGCGCACGGTGGCGTACGCGAGTGATGTGACCTGGCGCGAGGTCAGCCGGGTCCTCAAGTCCCGCTCCGTACGCCCCCGGCTGCGGGCCATGCTGGGCGGCAAGCCCGCGCCCGTGGAACGGTCGCCGCTCGCCGAGGGCGTCGTCGAGATGGACGGCGAGGTCGTGCTCGCCCGGGCGGCCCGGCCCGAACGGGACCCGGTGCTTCCGCTGCGGGCTGCCGCCGCCGCGGCGCAGGCCGGCCTTCCGCTGTCGCTGCACGCGGTCCGGCGGATGGCCGCGGCCGCCCGGCCGCTCCCCACCCCCTGGCCCGCCGAGGCCCGCGAACAGCTCGTGACGCTGCTCGGGGCCGGCCGGACGACGGTCGAGGTGTGGGAGGCGCTCGAGGCCGAAGGACTGATCACCCGGCTGCTGCCGGACTGGGAGCGGGTGCGCTGCCGGCCGCAGCGCAACGCCGTGCACACCTGGACCGTCGACCGGCACCTCGTCGAGACCGCCGTACGCGCCTCGGCACTGACCCGGCGTGTCGGACGGCCCGACCTGCTGCTCGTGGCGGCGCTGCTGCACGACATCGGCAAGGGCTGGCCCGGGGACCACTCGGTCGCCGGCGAGATCATCGCGCGGGACGTCGCGGCGCGGATCGGCTTCGACCGGGCCGATGTCACGGTGCTCGCCTCCCTCGTACGGCACCATCTGCTGCTCATCGAGACCGCCACCCGGCGCGACCTGGAGGACCCGGCGACCGTACGAGCCGTCGCGGACACCGTCGGCTCGGTCGGGACGCTGGAGCTGCTGCACGCGCTGACGGAGGCGGACGCGCTGGCCACGGGCCCCGCCGCGTGGTCGTCGTGGCGCGGATCGCTGGTGGCCGATCTGGTCAAGCGGGTCTCCGCGGTGCTCGCGGGGGACAACCCTGTCGACATCGACGCCGCCGAGCCCACCGCCGAGCAGGAGCGGCTCGCGCTCGAGGCGTTCCGCACGGGTGGGCCGGTGCTCGCGCTGCGCGCGCAGACGGAGGCGGTACCCGCGGAGTCCGCGCAGGAGTCCTCCGACGCGGCCGCCCCGGAGCCGCTCGGCGTCGAACTGCTCATCGCCGTGTCGGACCAGCCCGGGGTACTGCCCGCGGTGGCCGGCGTGCTCGCGATGCACCGGCTGGCCGTGCGCACGGCCGAGCTGAGATCCCTGTCGCTGCCCGAGGAGTGGGCCCGGACGGCGGAGCGCTCTGCGGGCAAGGGCCAGGACCGTCCCGAGAGCGGTTCGGTACTGCTGCTGAACTGGCGGGTCGCCGCCGAGTACGGCTCCCTGCCGCAGGCCGCCCGGCTCCGTGCCGACCTCGTACGGGCCCTCGACGGATCCCTCGACATCGCGGCGCGGCTCGCCGAGCGGGACGCGGCCTACCCGCGGCGGCGCGGCGTGGTGGCGCCGCCGCCCCGGGTCACCGTCGCGTCGGCGGGATCCCGGCTCGCGACCGTCATCGAGGTGCGGGCCCAGGACGCGCCGGGCCTGCTGCACCGGATCGGGAGGGCGCTGGAGGTCTCCGGCGTGCAGGTGCGCTCCGCGCATGTCTCCACGCTGGGTGCCAACGCCGTGGACGCCTTCTACGTCACCGGGCCCGAAGGGGCGCCGCTGCCGTCGGAGGAGGCGGTGTCGGTGGCCCGGTCGCTGGAGAGCGCACTGCAGACAAGCCCCACCGGCGCGTGAGGAGCGGGGTCCGGGACCGGGCCCCGCGGCCTCTCGCCGTCGCCGATCGAGGATCCGCCGACGGATCCGGGCCCTTCCTGGCGGGCCCGGCCGGGCGCGTGGCCCCCGGCCCTCCTGACGGGGCGCTGACCCAATCCGTGGCGACCGATACCCTGGAGGGCGACCTGTCCGTAGAGCCACCCGACCCGAGGATTCGCGACCGCCGTGTTCGACACTCTTTCCGATCGCCTCGCAGCGACATTCAAGAATCTCCGCGGCAAGGGTCGCCTCAGCGAGGCGGATATCGACGCCACGGCGCGCGAGATCCGGATCGCCCTGCTGGAAGCCGACGTGGCGCTGCCCGTCGTCCGCGCGTTCATCAAGCAGGTCAAGGAGCGTGCGGCCGGTGCCGAGGTCTCCCAGGCGCTGAACCCCGCCCAGCAGGTCATCAAGATCGTCAACGAGGAGCTCATCGGCATCCTCGGTGGCGAGACCCGCCGCCTGCGCTTCGCCAAGACTGCACCGACCGTGATCATGCTCGCGGGTCTGCAGGGTGCCGGTAAGACGACCCTCGCGGGCAAGCTCGGCCACTGGCTCAAGTCCCAGGGCCACTCCCCGCTGCTCGTCGCCTGCGACCTGCAGCGCCCGAACGCCGTGAACCAGCTCAGCGTCGTCGCCGAGCGCGCCGGCGTCGGCATCTACGCCCCCGAGCCGGGCAACGGGGTGGGCGACCCGGTCAAGGTCGCCAAGGACTCCATCGAGTACGCGAAGTCCAAGGTCTACGACGTCGTCATCGTCGACACCGCCGGCCGCCTGGGCATCGACCAGGAGCTGATGCAGCAGGCCGCGGACATCCGCGACGCGGTCTCGCCGGACGAGGTCCTGTTCGTCGTCGACGCGATGATCGGTCAGGACGCGGTCAACACGGCCGAGGCGTTCCGCGACGGCGTCGGCTTCGACGGTGTCGTCCTGTCGAAGCTCGACGGTGACGCCCGCGGTGGTGCCGCGCTGTCGATCGCGCACGTCACCGGCCGCCAGATCATGTTCGCCTCGAACGGCGAGAAGCTGGACGACTTCGACGCGTTCCACCCGGACCGGATGGCGTCCCGCATCCTCGGCATGGGCGACATGCTCACGCTGATCGAGAAGGCCGAGCAGACCTTCTCGCAGCAAGAGGCCGAGAAGATGGCCTCGAAGCTGGCCTCCAAGAAGGGCCAGGACTTCACGCTCGACGACTTCCTGGCGCAGATGGAGCAGGTCAGGAAGATGGGCTCCATCTCCAAGCTGCTCGGCATGCTGCCGGGGATGAACCAGATCAAGGACCAGATCAACAACCTCGACGAGCGCGACGTCGACCGCACGGCCGCCATCATCAAGTCGATGACCCCGGCCGAGCGCGCCGACGCCACGATCATCAACGGCTCGCGCCGGGCCCGTATCGCCAAGGGTTCCGGAGTCGAGGTCAGCGCGGTCAAGAACCTGGTCGAGCGGTTCTTCGAGGCCCGCAAGATGATGTCCCGCATGGCCCAGGGCGGCGGCATGCCGGGGATGCCCGGCATGCCTGGGATGGGCGGCGGTCCCGGCCGGCAGAAGAAGCAGCCGAAGAAGGCCAAGGGCAAGCAGCGCTCCGGCAACCCGATGAAGCGCAAGCAGCAGGAGCAGGACGAGGCCGCTCGGCGCGAGGCCGCCGCTCAGGCGGGCGGCGCGCTCGGCCTGCCCGGCGCCGACCAGCAGGGCGGCAAGGACTTCGAACTCCCCGACGAGTTCAAGAAGTTCATGGGCTGACGTCATGGGTCGATGACCTTTCCGTACGCGGAGGGGTGAGGGGCGCTCGCTGCTGCGGGCGCCCCTCACCCCTGTCCGGAGGAGGTCAGGCGGCCCGCGTGGCGGCCTCGCGTATCTCCGTGCCGTTGGCCAGGCCCGTCGGGTCGAGGCCGAGCGTCGCCGCGGCCGTGGCGCCCACGTCGGCCAGGCTCCTCGCGTCCGGCATCCGCTCCACGCCCGCTGCCTCGGGACGGTGGATCAGCACGGGGACGTACTCGCGCGTGTGGAAGGCGTGGCCGATCGTCGGATCGTTGCCGTGGTCACCGGTGACGATCAGCCGGTCCCCGGGCTCGGACAGCAGGGACAGCAGTGCCGCGAGGCCCGCGTCGACCTGCTCCAGGATCCGGCCGTAGCGCTCCACGTCCTGCTGGTGCCCGGCGAGGTCGCTCTCCTGCACGTTCGCCACGACCAGCGCGTCGCCGTCGGCCCGCACCGCCTCCAGCGTGTGCGCGAGGACCTCCGCCGTGTCCACGGCAGGGCGCCGCACCGCCGCCTCGCAGGCCAGGATGTCCGCCGCCTTGCCCACGAGCGTCACCGGGATCCCGGCCCGCGCCGCCAGGTCGGGCAGCTGCCGGGTGTGGTCCGACTCGGCGCCCAGGTGCTGCACCTGGAGCCCGCCGTTGCGGTAGAAGCCGGTGGCCGGGGTGTCCAGGCCGACCGTGCCGCCGTCGCCCGCGCGCACGAACGTGCTCAGCCGGTCGTCCGCGTGACCGCCCACCGCGATGACCCGGGCGACCGGCGCGATCGCTCGTACCGTCCGGGCGATGGCCAGGATGCCGTCGAATCCGATGGCGTCGAGCCGGCCCGACGCGTTCCAGTTGATCCCCGGGTCGGCCTCCAGGTTGTCGTGCACGAGTACCGCACCGTCGACCACCAACAGGGGCTTGCCGTCGAGCAGTTCGACCCGGTGGCCCGCGTCCGTCAGGGCACGCGTCACCCGGTCCAGGTGCTCGGCGAGCCGGGCCACCGTCACCCGGCTGAAGTCCGCGCCCATCATCGTCTGGTGCCCGGCGAACGTGTCCGCTCCCGGATAACCGAGCGCGGCCCGCCCCACGGCCACCGGCAGATGGGTGCGCCGGGCCAGGTCGGGGTGCGGGTGGACCAGACCGAGACCGAGTGCGCCGAGCACGGGCAGCCGCAGCGGTCTGCCGAACGCCTGTCGGCACCGGTCGAGCACGTGCCCGCAGGTGTCCGCGGCCGTGTCGCCGGGGCGCAGCGCTCCCGCGTCCGGCATCGCACCGACGCCGAATCCGTCCACCACCACGATCACGGTCTTGCTCATGACACGGCCTTCCCTTGGGCGTCGTACAGTCCGACGAGGCGGGGCGCCCCGGTCGAGAGGCCGCCCACGACCGCGACCGTCGAGCGCGTCACGAAGATCTGCGTACGGAACGCGAGCAGCGCGGTGTCGCCGAGCCGGACGTCCGCGCCCGCCTCGGGGGCGTCGAGCAGCCGGTAGTAGTCGATGTTCTCCGGCGGCGCGGTCTGTACCGGCAGGCGCAGTCCGGTGCGGGGGAGCAGTGCGGACTTGATGTGGGAACGCGGGTAGAAGCCGCCTCCCTGGACCGCGGGCCGGCCGTCGGCGAGGGTGTGCGCGATCTCCGTGACGTACACGTACGCGGGCTTCTCGGGCTGGCCGAGATCCCGTGCGTGCAGCGGGGTGGTGCCCGTGAGGGAGTGGCCGGGCTCGCCGTGGGTGGCGCCGAGCTCGGCGAGCAGCGGGAGCGTCGCCATGGACGTGGCGCTCGGGGCGCTGAGCTTGAGGTCCTCGTGTCCGCGTGCGGCCAGCGCCTGCCGTGCCTTGAGCGCGATGTCGAAGTTGGGCGTGGGTCCTGGCATGCCCGTCGCCGGGTCGCACAGGACGCACGGGAACGCCGTGACACCGGCGATCCGCACCCCGGCGAGCCCCTCCACCGCCTCGGCGAACCCGTCGATCCCGGCGAGCGGAACACCGCCTTCCTGCCCGGGATAGACGGTGCCTTCCGCCCCTTCGAGGCGGATCAGCACGTCCTGTACGAAGCCGAGTTCACGCGCGGCCTCCGACACCGCTCGCGCGTTCGCCAGGTCGTACACGGTCACCGTCTCGGGGCGCCATGCCAGCATCTCGGGCAGCGCGCGGTGCGGGATCTGGACCAGGTGCCCGAGGTTGCCCGCCTGTGCGCCGGCCGCGTGCAGGGTGCGTGCCTCGGGCGGATCGATGGCGGCGTACTTCGGGATGTGCCGGGCGATGGCCTTGATCAGCTCGGGGTTGCGGCCGAGCTGCTTGACGACGAACCAGAGGGTCAGGCCCAGCCGCTCGGCCTCCGCGGCGAGCAGGGCCGCGTTGCCCTCGATCGCGTCGAGGTCCATCACGTAGGTGTCCGGAGGGATCGCGCCGCGTCGGTGGAGATCGGCCGCAGCGTCGATCAGTTCGGGGTTGCGGGTGATCAGACTGTCGAGGAACACGGTCGGTCAGTCCTTGCTGAGTTCGTGGAGCGAGCGGCGCAGGATGTCGACGACCAGGTCGGCCCCCGCGCGCATCGGGTTGATCCGGACCGTCCAGTCGGCGAGCTCCGGGGCGTCGTCCAGGGAGGAGCTGGACATGCGGTAGAAGAGCGGCGCGATCTCGTACCGGGAGTTCGAGCCCACCGGATAGGGCGCAGCTCCGAATCTCGCCGCCACGGCAGGCAGTTCCCGGGCCACGGGCCGGTCGAGTCGTACGAGGAGGCAGCGGTCCTGTGCGTTGGCGATCCGTACCTCGGCGACACCCGGCACCTCACCGGCCGCGAGACGTTCCGCCACTTCTGCCCCGACCCGCGACTGAAGCGCCCACATCACCGGCACGTGCGTGAGGGACCGCAGCGCGTCGAGCGCCTGGTGGCCCTGGACCTGGCCGCCGCCCGAGTAGTTGTCCGCACGTACATGCTCGACGAGGTCGCGGGCGCCGACCACGACCCCCACGCCCTCCGGGCCGTGCAGCTTGAACAGGGAGAAGCAGGAGGCGTCGGCGCCCAGTTCGACACCCGAGGCCGGTACGCGCATCACCGCGTAGTTGTCGTCGACGACCGTGCGCACTCCGGCCGCACGGCAGGCGGCCAACACCTCGCCCGGGTCGTACGAGTCACCGAGCCGCTGACGCGTGTGCTGCACGTACGCCCAGCGGAACCGGCCCGACCCGAGGGCCGCGCGCAGCGCGTCGGCGTCGTTGAAGTCGACCTCGTGCGTCTGCACGCCGAGCCCGCGCAGGGTGACCTCGGTGGTGCGGTAGACGGGCGCGCGGTGGATGAGCAGGGGATCACCCGCGCTCACCGCCGCACTCAGCGCGGCTCGGATGGCGCCCGTGCCAGCGCCCTGGACGAGCGCGGCGTCCTCGGCGCCGAGGAAGTCGGCGAGCACGGCCTCCACCTGGGCGGTGGTCCTGGGCCGGCCGAGGCCGGGCACCACGCCCGCGTCCGCCGCGAACAGCTCGGCGCCCTCGAAGTGTGCGGCCGTGCATTCGAGGAGCCGGAACTGCCGGGCCGCGGCCTCCTCGACGGGAACGGTGGCGAGCGGGTGGGTCGGCGGCAGAGAGGGGGAGTGCACGGAGGAGTTCTCAGGAGGCATGGTCAGATCTCCTCGGTGTCGGCGCCGGTCAGGAAGCGCAGCGGATTGCGCCGTGTCATGAGGTCGATGAGGTCGTCGTCCATCCCGGCGGCCCGCAGCCGTGGCAGGAACGAGCGGAACAGATGCCCGTAGCCCTGACCGCCCTCCGACTCCAGATATCCGTGGCGGGAGATGTCACAGCTGAGCAGGACACGGTCCGCGTGCCCCGCCTCGATGAGGCCGATCAGCAGCCGGAGCCGTGTGTCGTCGCTCTGGTAGCTCTCCTTGCCGACCGTGTCGAAGGCGACGTACGCACCGCTTGCCGCCAGCTCCTTGTGCACGGCCGGATCGTCCAGGAGGTCCTGGTGACCGATGGAGACGCGGTGCGCGGGCAGCCCTTCCGAGGTGAGCAGCTCCAACTGGGCGAGGCCGCCGTGCCCGAGCTGGGCGTGCGTGGCGACGGACAGACCCGTGGTGGCGGCGGCCCGGGCGGCGGCGCGCAGCGACCGGGTCTCGGGCTCGCTCGGCACGTCGCCGTGGCTGCCGACCTCGCCGAGGACGCCGGGCCGGATGCCGGTGGTGCCGAAACCGTCCTCGATCTCGCGCACGAGACTCGCCGCGAGCTGCTCGACGCTCGTCGAGGCCAACTCCGGGGTGTGGAACGGCTCGTAGTACCAGCCGGTGGCCGCGATGACCGCGACCCCCGTCGCTCGCGAGATCACGGCGAGTGCGCGCGGGTCGCGCCCCATCCCGCGGCAGGTCAGCTCTATGACGAGGGAGAGGCCGAACTCCTCGCGCAGTGCGGCCAGTTCGGCGGTGACCGCCGGGCCGTGCCGCTCCGCGTCGAGGACCGCGCCGCCGTCTCCCTCGACGTCCAGGTCCAGGACGAGGTGCTCGTGGGAGAGGGCGGGGCCGCGGACGGCCTCGTAGGAAAGGGGTCCCGTGACGGTGTGGAGGGTGGGAGTGTGCATGGTGGGGGGTGTTCCTTTCCGGCGTACTGGCCCGAGGGGGCCGGGTGGTGCTGTCGGCCTCGGTCGGCGGCCGCTCACTTCCTCAACGGACCGCCTTCCGCACGAGTTCCACGGAGAGTGACGAAAGTGGGGGAGAATTTCACAGAGCGTGAATTCTCTGCTCGCTGACGGCCGCGGTCGTTCACGCCTTGATCGGGGTGAACAGGTCGAGCCAGTACAGGACGTTGAGCAGGATGCCGCCGACGATCACGGCCGCGGGCGCCGCCGCCATCCGCACGACCGGCCGGCCCATCGCCTCGTTGAGCAGGTACAACCCGCCGACGATGAGGATCCCGAGCCCCGCTCCCATCGCGTTCGCCGCCATCAGCGAGCCGAACAGGATGGCCAGTTGCAGCGTGTCGGTGATCGCGCTGCGCAGGTGCTCCGACGAGTCGCGCACGCTCGGCAGCTTGCCGAGGAACTTGCCGATGTACGACAGGGCGAGGACCTCGACCGCGAAGACGAGGGCGCCGACCACGGCCGCGAGGATCGGGTTCGGCATCAGGTAGCCGATGGGGTAGACGAGCGTGAAGCCCGCGATGCCGTACGCGCCGGAGGCCAGGGCCGTCGTCGCGATCAGCGGGATGAAGCCGAAGACGCGGTAGAAGTCGACCTGGGCCGCCTCCCCGTACTGCCCCTTGGCGATCAGGAAGCTGGTGGCCTCGCCGCCGCCGAATATGTGCATCTGCGCCAGGACGCAGACGCCCGCGCCGAGCACCATGAACAGCGGCAGGTACTTGCGCAGCCGGGCCGCGCTCGCGCTGAACAGCGAGGCCATCGGGTCGTCGGCGAGCGCGATCTCCTCGACTCCGTTCGCCCGGTCGGCCTTGCGCTGCTTGAGGTCCTTGGCGACCGCGAGGCCGATCAGCATCAGGACACCGACGGCCATGGCGATGGCACCCGCGAAGACGTTCGGCCACAGCTTCATCGTCATGACGACGAGAGCCAGTTCGGCCACGGCCGCGATCCCGCCCCACTTGCGCCCGAACTGCTTGGTGATGGCGAGCACCGGGAACAGCGTGAACAGGAACAGGATCGGCGTCGACATCTGCTGCATCGCCGTCAGGAAGTCGACGGGCAGGTCGTGCGCGAGATTGTTGGCGCCGTTCAGACCGAAGACGACGACCGCGCCCCAGGCCCCGCCCAGGATCGGCGCGAGCCACTTCTTGGGCGCCAGGATGCCCAGGATGTCGGTGGGCAGGAACACCAGCCACGGGTTCAGGACGCCCGTGGACAGGGCCATCGGCGCGCCGAGTCCGAAGATGAAGCCGGCGGACAGGCCGAAGGAGACCGCGGTGGTGGCGCTGCGGGTGGACCGCCCCTGGATGAAGTCGAGCATGAAGGGGCGCACGCCGTCGTTGAAGACGGCCAAGGCCATGTGCGAGATGAACGCGGTCAGCGCGCACAGGGCGATCACGGTGAGCTGCTGGGCGAGCGTGAAGTCGAGGTTCGCGCCGACGGCCAGGACGGTGTCCGGGGAGGTGTGCATGGCGGTGTCCTACGTGCCTACGAGCGGGCGGCGATCGCGCGGGCGATGAGCGGCGCGATCCGGTCGATCTGGTCCATGGAGAAGCCGAACACCTTCTTGCCGTCGGCCAGCAGGGAGCTGACCTCCTCCTCGGTGGGCACGGCGCGGCCGAAGGTGTGGCAGGCGGCCTGCCCCATCAGGCCGACGAGCACGCCGAGAGAGGCTCCGGCGCCGGTGTGGCAGGTGCCCAGGAAGTAGTCCGCCTGTCCGGCGCGCAGCTTCATCGCGGCATCCATGTCGCTGGAGACGGTGACCTCGACGCCGTCGAGGCCCAGCTCCTTGACGGTGTTCGCCACGTCGACCTTGCCGACGCCGCCGGTGAGGATCTTCGTCATGGCTGGTTCCTTCTTTCTGTGGTCCGTGGGACTCAGTGGGTGGGCTGCTGTGCCAGTACGGCGAGATGCATGGCCAGGAAATTGATCTCCGACTCGGGCAGGGTCGCCCCGAGCTCGGCGCGCGCCCGCGCGGAGACACGACGGGCGCGTTCCACGGCCTCGGGGTGGTCCGCGAGCTCGGCGGCGACCTGTTCGTCCGTGAGGAACTGCTCGATCGGCGCGCCGTCCAGGAGTCGGTTGAGCGCCATCATCAGATGGCTGGTCAGCATCCCGGCGCTCGCCTCGGTGACCGTGCGTCCCTCGTCCTCGAGCGCCGCCAGTTCGGCGGCCACGAAGTCGGCGACCTCCGGCCTGACCTGGCCGCTCTCGCGGAACAGCCGCATGCGGAGGGCTAGTTGATCGTCCATGGATCCTCCCTGTCGAGACAGTAACCGGGATTTTGGATTCTGAGTCGGGCCGTAGGTCCCGAAGATCGGGACCCGCGACGGGCCCACGTCAGTACGAAGGGATGCGATCGCCTCGCAGTACCTCGGACTGCAGCTGTGCCACCTGGGACAGGTCGAGGGCGTCACGCACTGCGGACAGCGCCTTCGCGCCCTCGGTCCTGCCGATGATCGCCGCACTGGAATTGCGCAGTGCCAGATCGCGGGTGACCTCGTCGCCCAGGGGGAGCACGTCCACTTCCATGCCGAGCCGGCCCTGCACCTCGTCGAGGTTCCAGACGGTGGCATCGGCCTGGTTCTGCGCGAACAGGTCGCGCAGCTGCATGTACGACGACTCGACCCACTGGATGTCGCCGCGTCCCGCGAACGCTCGCTCGGCCAGCATCCGCTGGTCCTCCGAAGCGTGGTCGACGGCGACGCGCAGGCCGGGGGCATCCAGGGACGCTCCCTCGCGCACGAGGAAACCGTGCGCGCCTACATAGGTGGCCGGTCCCAGGTCGGCGACGAGCGCCAACTGGTCCTTGTGCTGCTCGACCAGCCCGTCGGCGGCGAGTCGCGACAGAACCACCAGGTCGACCTTGCCTTCGAGGAGGGCGGCGGTACGGTCCCCGGCGCCTCGCATGAAGGTGATGGCAAAAGGCGTTCCCGCGTCTTCGAAGGCGGCGCGCAAGCCCGTGGCCAGACCTTCGTAGCGGCGTGAATAGGGGAGCGGCATCGCGGCCAGCAAGGTGCCGAGCCCGGAGAGGCGCCACAGTATGGCGCGGTCCGAGCGGACCAGGAAGGTCCCCAGATGGCCCCGGGCGGCGGTCTCGATGCCGCCCGCCTCCTCGAGGAGGCGCAGTGCCGCCTGCACGGTTCCGTTCCCGCAGCCCAGCTCCTGGGCGAAGTCCTTCACGCGCGGCAGGCGGGTGTCCGGCTCGTGGCCCATGAGGAGAACCGCGAGCTGCCGGGCCGCGAGGCCGTTGCGCGTAAGGAAGCGATCGTCGAAACCGTTCACGAACAAGACAGTAACCAGGATTCTGGATACTGGCAAGGGTCCGGGATCTGTGCGGTCATGGGCCCAAGGCTCATGGGCCCAACACGGCGCTCGACGGCGGCAGGCGGCAGGAGGAGAGCAGGCGTGGCGAACCCCGTACCCCCGCGCGATCGGACCGATCAGCCCTGGCGCTCCGAAGGGGCACCGCCACCGCCGCCTCCCCAGAGCCCCAAGCGCAAGATGCCCGGCGGCTGGGGCGGGCTCATCCTTACGGCCCTGATCGTCTACCTCATCGCCAACCTGGTCCTGTCGTTCTTCAACGAGGGCGACGAGCCCACGATCTCGTACACCGAGTTCAGCAAGCAGGTCGCCGACGACAACGTCACCAAGATCTACTCCAAGGGCGACGCGATCCAGGGACAGCTCAAGAAGGAGCAGCCCACTCCGGACGGCAGCGACAGCCGCAGCAAGAACTACACGAAGTTCACGACGCAGCGGCCGTCGTTCGCCGACGACGACCTGTGGGCGAACCTGGAGAAGCACAAGGTCACCGTGACCGCGGAACCGGTCGTCCAGGAACGCAGCTTCCTGTCCAACCTCCTCATCTCGCTCGCCCCGATGCTGCTCCTCGTCGTCCTGTGGATCTTCATCGCGCGGCGCATGAGCCAGGGTATGGGCGGCGCGGGCGGCATGCTCGGGCGCAAGCAGCCGCCCAAGCCGGTCGAGCTGGAACCCGGCAAGAAGCGCACCACCTTCGAGGACGTCGCCGGCATCGACGAGGTCGAGGGCGAGCTCAACGATGTCGTCGACTTCCTCAAGAACCCCGACGCCTACCGCAAGATGGGCGCCAAGATGCCGCGCGGCGTGCTGCTCGCGGGGCCGCCCGGCACCGGTAAGACGCTGCTCGCGCGCGCGGTCGCGGGTGAGGCCGGGGTGCCGTTCTTCTCGGCCTCCGCTTCCGAGTTCATCGAGATGATCGTCGGCGTCGGCGCCTCACGCGTCCGGGAGCTCTTCGCCGAGGCCCGCAAGGTCGCCCCGTCGATCATCTTCATCGACGAGATCGACACCATCGGCCGCGCTCGGGGCGGCGGCAGCGGCATGGGCGGCCACGACGAGCGCGAGCAGACCCTGAACCAGATCCTCACGGAGATGGACGGCTTCACCGGCTCCGAGGGCGTCATCGTCATCGCCGCCACCAACCGCGCCGACGTCCTGGACCCCGCCCTCACCCGTCCCGGCCGCTTCGACCGCGTCGTCAACGTCGCGCCGCCCGACCGCGGCGGCCGCGAGGCCATCCTCAAGATCCACTCCCGGGAGATCCCGCTCGCCGACGACGTGGACCTCGCCCAGGTCGCGCGTACGACACCGGGCATGACCGGCGCGGAACTCGCCAACCTCACCAACGAGGCCGCCCTCCTCGCCGTCAAGCGCAAGCAGAAGGAGGTCACCCAGACCGACCTCTCCGAAGCGCTCGAGAAGGTCCAGCTCGGCGCCGAACGGCCGCTGGTGATGCCCGACGAGGAACGCCGCCGCACCGCCTACCACGAGAGCGGCCACGCGCTCCTGGGCATGCTCCAGCCCGGCGCCGACCCGGTCCGCAAGATCACCATCGTGCCGCGCGGCAGGGCACTGGGCGTGACCCTGTCCACCCCGGATGCCGACAAGTACGCGTACACGGAGGAGTACCTGCGCGGCCGCATCATCGGCGCCCTCGGAGGCATGGCCGCCGAACAGGTCGTCTACGGAGTCATCACGACCGGGGCCGAGAACGACCTCGAACAGGTCACCAACATCGCCCGCGGCATGGTCGCCCGCTGGGGCATGAGCGAGAAAGTCGGCCGTCTCTCGGCGCTCCCGAACGACGCCCAGCAGGCATACGGGCTCGCCGCCGCCCCTGACACCCTCGACACGATCGACGGCGAAATGCGCCGCATCGTAGACGAGTGCTACCAGGAGGCGTGCGACAAGCTGCGCGAGAACCGCCACAAGCTGGATGCTCTGGCCGGCGCGCTGCTGGAGAACGAGACCCTGGAGGAGGCCGACGCGTACCGGGTCGCCGGCATCACACGCCTCACCAAGGACTGATCACGCCTCACCCGGAAGCGATCCGGAGCGCGTCGTTCACGGCGTACGGGCTATCAAGTACCGGAAGACGTTGGGCATCCACACAGTGCCGTCCTTGCGCACATACGGTTGCAGCGCCTCCGTCATTTCCTTGTCCACCTGTGCCGAGTCCGTGGCGGCCACCGCCGCATCGAACAGCCCGGTGGACAGCAGGCCGCGCACCGCGCTCTCCGTGTCCGCGTATCCGAAGGGGCACGCCACGCGCCCCGAACCGTCGGGCCGCAGGCCGGCCCGCTGAGCCACTTCTTCCAGGTCGTCCCGCAGTGCGGGCCGCCAACTGCCCGCACGACGTAGAGGGTCGGCGAGTTTTGTGGCCACCCGTAGGACGGACGATGTGGTGCAGCGCTCCGGCGGACCCCACCCGACGAGCGCGACCGTGGCACCGCGCTCCGCCAGCGGCGTGGCGCTCGCCAGAAGCGTGGACAGACCGTCGGCGTCCCCGGCCGTGCAGCCGACCGGCTGGAAGGCGGTGATCAGGTTGTACAGGGGCGCACCCGGCTGGGCCACCGTCATGCCGTCCGCGCCGCCGTCCGTCAGCTGGATGTCCGTGGGATCGCGCCGCTCCCCGGTGGCGGGCAGCAGCCGGTCCCTGGCGAGCGCCAGGCGGTCGGGTTGCGCGGGTTCGACGCCCGTCACCGCCGCACCGCGCGAGGCCGCCATGAGCAGGGCGAGCCCGGAACCGCAGCCGAGTCCGAGGAGTCGCGTGCCCGAGCCGACCTCGAGCCGCTCGTACACCGCTTCGTAGACGGGGACCAGCATCCGCTCCTGGATCTCTGCCCAGTCACGCGCGCGTGCGCACAGATCCGCGCGCTGCACAGGTGCCGCGTGGGGAAGGCGTCGCCGCACGAGCGTAGGTGTCATCGAAAGTGCCCCAATCCGCCGAGAGATGCCGAGAGTTGTCGCTGTGGTGTGTCGACCGTGTTCGCGCGCTGCTCGCACTCCCCCCGTATGTCAGAGAACTCCGCATCGTCCGTCACGTCTAGGGGGTCTTTGGCAGGCGCGCCGACAATGCCTACGTGCACCGTCGTGCGCCCCCAGCGAGCGCCCCGCGGCGGGCGGGGGCATCCGGGCGAAAAGGATTCCCGTGCCCGGCAACCCGCGCCGTAGCATGCGCGACATGGCCAAAGCACCTGTTCTCACGCCCCAGGCGGAAGACTTCCCGCGCTGGTACCAGGACCTGATCTCCAAGGCCGAACTGGCCGACAACGGACCGGTGCGCGGCACGATGGTGATCCGACCGTACGGCTACGGCCTGTGGGAGCGGATGCAGCAGGACATGGACGCGCGCATCAAGGAGACGGGTACGCAGAACGCGTACTTCCCGCTCCTGATCCCGCAGTCCTACCTGGCCAAGGAGGCCGACCACGTCGAGGGCTTCGCGCCCGAGCTGGCCGTGGTCACGCACGGCGGCGGCAAGGAACTCGAGGAGCCCGCCGTCGTCCGCCCCACCTCCGAGATGATCGTCAACGACTACTTCTCCAAGTGGATCCAGAGCTACCGCGACCTCCCGCTCCTCATCAACCAGTGGGCCAACGTGGTGCGTTGGGAGCTTCGCCCGCGCCTGTTCCTGCGGACGACGGAGTTCCTGTGGCAGGAGGGCCACACGGCGCACGCGACGTACGAGGAAGCGCGCGACTTCGCGGCACGGATCCACCGGCACGTCTACGCGGACTTCATGGAGAACGTCCTCGCCATGGACGTCGTCCTGGGACGCAAGACCCCCAAGGAGCGCTTCGCGGGTGCCATCAACACCCTCACCCTCGAAGGGATGATGAGCGACGGCAAAGCCCTCCAGATGGGCACCAGTCACGAGCTCGGCCAGAACTTCGCCAAGGCCTTCCACACCCAGTACCTGTCCAAGGAGGGCAAGCAGGAACTGGTCTGGCAGACCTCCTGGGGCTCGACGACCCGCATGATCGGCGCCCTGGTGATGATGCACGGTGACGACAACGGGCTGCGGGTGCCGCCCCGGCTCGCCCCCATTCAGGTCGTGGTCCTCGCCATCAAGGGCGACGAAGCGGTTCTCGCCAAGGTCCGCGAGATCGGCGACACCCTGAAGGCGGCCGGCCTCCGCGTCCAGGTCGACGACCGTACGGACACCCCCTTCGGGCGCCGCGCGGTCGACTGGGAGCTGAAGGGTGTCCCCGTACGGGTCGAGGTCGGACCCCGCGACCTGGAGAGCGGCACCGTGATGCTCGCCCGCCGCATCCCCGGCGGCAAGGAGGCCGTGGCCGCCGACGCCCTGGCCGGGCTGCTGCCGACCCTCTTCGAAGAGGACCAGGCGCTCCTCCTGAAGCAGTCGCGGGAGCGCCGCGAGTCCCGTACGAGCGAGGTCACGACCGTCGAGGAGGCCGTGGAGGCTGCCAGTGCCGGCGGTTGGGCACGCATCCCGTGGGCCACGCTCGGCGAGGAGGGCGAGGCGAGGCTCGCCGAGCACGCGGTGTCCGTGCGATGCCTGCTCGCCGCGGACGGGGCGGTGCCCGACGCCGATGACGCACCCGGTAACGTCGCGGTCGTGGCACGCGCCTACTGAGCGACCCTCAGTCGTGGCGGAAGCGGCCGAAACGCCCCTTGCGCACGACCGACCGGAACGCCCCGGCGCGAGCGGGCCACCTACGCGCCGGGGCGTACGTGTTACTACGCACCACCTTGGTGTGAGCTGTGCGTCTTCTCCGTAGATCAGCGCACCCGCCCTCGTCCGGACGCATGAGCGGCAACTGACTGGTACGTGCAAATTATTTGGGATGCCCCGGAATAGGAACACAGAGGCACCCCGGCTCGTTGTCACGACGTGAGCACGACACCACCTGTTCTCGCCGCAGAGCTGGCAGGGGCGTGGGCCGACATTCAGCGGCACCACCCCGAACTGCCGGATCTTGCCGCGCCCGAATCCCTGATCGGGGAGTCGTCGTCCGCGTGCGGACACGAGCTCTCCTTCGAGCGACTCCTCCATGAGGCAGTCCATGGCATCGCTGCCGCGCGCGGAATCCGTGACACATCACGCGCCGGCCGGTACCACAACCGTAGATTCCTGACCATCGCCGAGGAGTTGGGCCTCGACCATCCCGAGGAGCCGCACCCCAGCAGCGGCTTCTCGCTGGTCACGCTGAACTCCGAGGCCAAGCAGCGCTACCGGCAGACGATCGAGCGGCTCCAGCGCGCCCTCAAGGCGCACACCGTCGCGACCGCCGCGGACACCAAGCGGAGCTTCCGCGGCCCGGCCGCGCGGCACGGCTCCTCCGGGGGCGGTGTCCGGGTCAAGGCCGTCTGCGACTGCGGCCGCAACGTCCGCGTCGTACCGTCGGTGCTCGCCCAGGCCCCGATCATGTGCGGCGGATGCGGCAAGCCGTTCCGCATCCCGGAGGTTGTCGGCGCCGCCGTGGGCTGAGGGCCCGGTGCCTGGTGGGGCGGCCGTACGCCGGTTCGGCCGCCCCCATGACGTATGGCACAATGGCTAGCTGTACTCGACAGTCGCATAGGACCCCTCTCTCCTCCGGCTGACGCGTCCATCGGGCACTCGGGTACCGCAACCCCACGCGGCAATCTCGCCGTGCCCACCCACGTCAAGACCAGGAGACACCACTCCCGTGGCAGTCAAGATCAAGCTGAAGCGTCTGGGCAAGATCCGTTCGCCTCACTACCGCATCGTCGTCGCCGACTCCCGTACCCGCCGTGACGGCCGGGCCATCGAGGAGATCGGTCTGTACCACCCGGTGCAGAACCCCTCGCGCATCGAGGTCGACTCGGAGCGCGCGCAGTACTGGCTGGGTGTCGGCGCGCAGCCGACCGAGCCGGTTCTCGCCATCCTGAAGCTCACCGGCGACTGGCAGAAGCACAAGGGTCTGCCGGCCCCGGAGCCGCTGAAGGTCGCCGAGCCCAAGAAGGCCCGTCCCTCCTTCGAGGCGCTGGCCACGGCCGACGAGCCCAAGGGTGAGGCCATCACCCAGAAGAAGAAGGCTGAGAAGAAGGACGAGGCCGCTGAGGCTGCGTCCGAGTCGACCGAGGCCTGAGCATGCTCGAGGAGGCTCTTGAGCACCTCGTGAAGGGCATTGTCGACAACCCCGACGACGTGCAGGTCGCCTCGCGCAACCTGCGCCGTGGGCGCGTTCTCGAGGTCCGGGTCCACCCCGACGACCTCGGCAAGGTGATCGGCCGCAACGGCCGCACCGCGCGTGCTCTGCGTACCGTCGTGGGCGCCATCGGCGGCCGCGGTGTCCGCGTCGACCTCGTCGACGTCGACCAGGTTCGCTGACAAAGTTGAACACCGGCTCGGGCCGGGGAGGGCTTACGAGCCGTCCCCGGCCCTAGTCGTATGACAGGAGAGTTACCGATCGTGCAGTTGGTAGTCGGGCGCATCGGTCGCGCCCACGGCATCAAGGGCGAGGTCACCATCGAGGTGCGCACCGACGAGCCCGAGCTGCGGCTCGGCCCCGGTGCGGTGCTCGCCACCGACCCCGCCGCCACGGGCCCGCTGACCATCGAGTCCGGCCGCGTCCACAGCGGCCGCCTGCTGCTGCGCTTCGCGGGCGTACGCGACCGGAACGGGGCGGAGGCGCTGCGCAACACCCTCCTGATCGCCGAGGTCGACCCGGAGGAGCTGCCGGAGGACGAGGACGAGTTCTACGACCACCAGCTCATGGACCTCGACGTCGTCACGGCGGACGGTGTCGAGGTCGGCCGCATCACCGAGATCTCGCACCTGCCCTCGCAGGATCTGTTCATCGTGGAGCGGCCCGACGGCAGTGAGGTCATGATCCCGTTCGTCGAGGAGATCGTCACCGAGATCGACCTCGAGGAGCAGAAGGCGGTCATCACCCCGCCGCCCGGCCTCATCGACGACCGGGCGGAGGTCGTCTCCGCCCGCGACGAGGCGGAGGGCGAGTCCGCATGAGGCTCGACGTCGTCACGATCTTCCCCGAATACCTCGAACCGCTGAACGTCTCGCTCGTCGGCAAGGCACGCGCGCGTGGTCAACTCGACGTCCGTCTGCACGACTTGAGGGAGTGGACGTACGACCGGCACAACACGGTCGACGACACCCCCTACGGCGGCGGCCCCGGCATGGTCATGAAGACCGAACCGTGGGGCGACGCCCTCGACGACGTCCTGGCCGACGGATACGAGAACGGGGCGCGAGGGCCTGTCCTGGTCGTTCCCACGCCCAGCGGACGCCCCTTCACCCAGGAACTCGCCGTGGAGCTCTCCGAGCGCCCCTGGCTGGTCTTCACGCCCGCGCGCTACGAAGGCATCGACCGACGCGTCATCGACGAGTACGCGACCCGTATGCCGGTCTACGAGGTCTCCATCGGCGACTACGTCCTCGCGGGCGGGGAAGCCGCGGTGCTCGTGATCACGGAGGCGGTCGCCCGCCTGCTGCCGGGCGTGCTCGGCAACGCCGCCTCGCACCAGGACGACTCCTTCGCGCCCGGCGCCATGGCCAACCTCCTGGAAGGGCCCGTCTACACCAAGCCGCCCGAGTGGCGCGGCCGGGACATCCCGGACGTGCTGCTCAGCGGCCATCACGGCAAGATCGCGCGCTGGCGCCGGGACGAAGCGCTGCGCCGCACCGTGCGCAACCGGCCCGACCTCATCGAGCGCACGGACCCGAAGGCCTTCGACAAGAAGGACCGCGAAATGCTCTCGATCCTGGGCTGGCGGCCGGGGCCCGACGGACGATTTGGGCCAACGCCCGAGGCCGTGGAAGAATAGGCCGCTGCTGTGCGTTCAGCCCGCGCCCCTGCCACAGGGGGAACGACGCTGGGCCCGACGCGATCAGCTACCGAAACTCACCGCATATCTCCCGCCGATGACCTGTGGCATCGGCGAAGAAAGCAGACGATCATGTCTCACCTGCTCGACTCCGTCGACGCCGCGTCGCTGCGCAGCGACCTCCCGGCCTTCCGCCCGGGTGACACCGTCAACGTCCACGTCCGCGTCATCGAGGGCAACCGCTCCCGTGTGCAGCAGTTCAAGGGCGTAGTCATCCGTCGCCAGGGCGCCGGTGTCCGCGAGACCTTCACGGTCCGCAAGGTCTCCTTCTCCGTCGGCGTCGAGCGCACCTTCCCCGTGCACACGCCGATCGTCGAGAAGATCGAGCTCGTCACCAAGGGTGACGTCCGTCGCGCCAAGCTGTACTACCTGCGCGACCTGCGCGGCAAGGCCGCGAAGATCAAGGAGAAGCGCGAGAACTGATCTCGCGCCCGCGAGAGCACCTCTCGCGGATGGAGTCACAGCGCGGCCGGATAGCATCTGGCCTCGATGGACACCGAAGCACAGCATGCGGAGCGCGATCGCTCCTCCGAGCCCCCAGAGAGCACCTCAGCGGGCGAGGAGGACCGGTCGCGCTCCTCTTTGCTGTCCGGGGTCGCTGCCTGGCTGCCCGGCGGACGCATCACGCTCGCACTCCTGCTGTGCCTGGCGTTCCTGCTCGCCTTCGGCATCTTTGTGATGCAGCCGTTCCAGATCCCCAGCGGCTCCATGGAGTCCACATTGAGGGTCGGGGACCGCGTTCTCGTAAATAAGTTGGCGTACCGTTTCGGTGTCGAACCGAAGCGCGGGGACGTGGTCGTCTTCGACGGCAGCGGGTACTTCGGTGACGCCGACTACATCAAGCGCGTCGTGGGTGTGGGGGGAGACCACGTGGTCTGCTGCGACAGCAGGGGGAGGATCGAGGTGAACGGGCAGTCGGTGGACGAGCGCTCCGTGTTGCACACGGGGGACGCGCCTTCGGCCGTGCCGTTCGACATCGAGGTTCCTGAAGGCACCCTCTTCCTGCTCGGCGACCACCGCAGCGACTCCCGTGACTCCCGCGACTATCTGGGTGCCCCCGGCGGCGGTTTCGTCCCCGTCGACCACGTGATCGGCAAGGCCCAGTGGATCGCCTGGCCGGCGGGACACTGGCACTCCTTGTCGCGTCATGACGTCTACGCGCGCGTGCCCGCACCCGGCGGTGCCCATGGGTAGGCGCGGCAAGGCGCGCTCCGGCCACGGCTCGGACGAGCGGCTGCCCACCGGGAGCCGGCCCACCAGCGGCCCGCCGCTGCCCGGCCGCGCGGAGCGGCGCAAGCTCGCCCGCAAGGTGAAGCGACGCAGAAGGCGCTCCGCGATCAAGGAGATACCCCTCCTCATAGGCGTGGCCCTGCTCATAGCCCTCGTCCTCAAGACGTTCCTCGTGCAGGCCTTCGTCATTCCGTCGGGCTCCATGGAGCAGACGATCAAGATCGGTGACCGGGTCGTCGTCGACAAGCTCACCCCGTGGTTCGGCGCGAAGGTGCAGCGCGGCGATGTCGTCGTCTTCAAGGACCCCGGCAAGTGGCTCGAGCAGGAGACCGGACAGAAGAAGGACGACCCCGTCGGGGTCAAGCAGATCAAGACGGGCCTGACCTGGATCGGCCTGCTGCCGTCCGACGACGAACGCGATCTCATCAAGCGGGTCGTCGGGGTCGGCGGCGACACCGTGAAGTGCTGCGACGACCAGGGCCGCGTCACGGTCAACGGGACTCCGCTCGAGGAGACGTCGTACATCCACCCCGGCAACGCCCCCTCCAAGTTCGACTTCTCGGTGAAGGTGCCCGAGGGGCGGCTGTTCGTGATGGGGGACCACCGCGCCAACTCGGCGGACTCGCGCTACCACCTCACCGACAAGTTCAACGGGACCGTCTCCGAGGAGTCGGTCGTCGGCCGGGCCCGGTGGATCGTGTGGCCGTTCGGACACTGGGCCGCGCTCGGGGAACCGGAGACCTTCTCGGCGGTGGCAGACGCGCATGGAGACGGGTCGACCGCGGCCTCCGCCACGTCGCATAGGCTGGCCACCGCGACCAGCGCCGTCTCGAGTTCGAACGCATCGGATTCGGACGGATTGATCCCCCTCCCGACCCCTGCGGAACTCCCGCTCGTTATGGGAATGGTGGGCCTGCATCGCGTAGGGATCAGGCAGCGGCACGGAGTGAGGAGTGGATGTGGGGGACTTGGCGGTCGGCGCACGGTCAGGGCATGGGCCCGAGGAGCAGCCCGGGCGATCCGACGACGCGGCGAGTCCGGCCGTGACGGACAGCGTGTCCGGGGACGGTGACGCGGTGGAGGCGAAGTCCGTGAGCGAGGCGGGATCCGGCGGCGACGCGGCGGCGAGAAAGCAGAAGAAGCCCCGTTCCTTCTGGAAGGAGCTGCCGCTGCTCATCGTCATCGCCCTGGTCCTCGCCCTGGTGATCAAGACGTTCCTGGTCCAGGCGTTCTCGATCCCGTCGGCGTCCATGGAGAACACGCTGCAGATCGGCGACCGCGTGCTCGTCGACAAGCTCACTCCGTGGTTCGGCTCGGAGCCCGAGCGCGGCGAGGTCATCGTCTTCCACGACCCGGCCGAGTGGCTGGAGGGTGAGCCGACCCCGGAGCCGAACGCGGTGCAGCAGGTCCTCAGCTGGGTCGGCCTGATGCCGTCCGCCAACGAGAAGGACCTCATCAAGCGCGTCATCGGCGTCGGCGGCGACACCGTCGAGTGCAAGGGCACGGGCCCGCTCAAGGTCAACGGCAAGGCCCTCGACGATTCGTACGTGTACGCGGGCAACACCCCGTGCAGTGCCGACAACGCGGGCGGGACCTTCAAGGTGAAGGTTCCTCAAGGCAAAGTTTGGGTCATGGGCGACCACCGCCAGGACTCGATGGACTCCCGCTACCACCAGAACGACAAGAACCACGGCTTCGTCCCGGTCGACAACGTCGTGGGTCGCGCCATCGTCGTCGCCTGGCCGCCCACGCACTGGTCGACGCTGCCGGTGCCGGACACCTTCGACCAGTCGGGCATCAACACCGCGGCGGGCGTGGCTCCGGGTGCGCTCGGGCTCGCGGGTGCGGTGCCGCTGGTGCTGTGGCGCCGACGCAAGATCAATCAGGGCCTTACCGACGGGAACACCAGGGTTTCTGGGACCGGTACCGCCGGGTAGGGTGCCGTCCCAGATCGCCGATCTTCCGTGGTCCGTGCCGCTCCGAGGCCGGGCCGCGGGGATCGATTTCTCCAACGCGGGGAGCAACTGGGATGAGCAGGACACGTCGTACGGACGAGGGCCACGGCCGGGTCGGCAGCGTGCTGTCGGGCATAGCCGTGGCCCTCGGCTGTGTGCTGTTCCTCGGCGGATTCGTGTGGGGTGCCATCGTCTACCAGCCGTACACGGTGCCCACCGACTCGATGACGCCGACGATCGGCGCGGGCGACCGGGTTCTCGCGCAGCGCATCGACGGCAGTGAGGTCAAGCGCGGTGATGTCGTCGTCTTCCAGACGAACAGCTGGGGCGATCTGCCGCTCGTGAAGCGGGTCGTCGGTGTCGGAGGCGACGAGATCGCCTGCTGCACGGACGGCAAGCTGACCGTCAACGGCAATCAGATCGACGAACCGTATCTCCCGGCCGGCAAGAACGCCTCGCTCACCGGTATCAAGTCCACGACAGTCCCCGAGGGCCGACTGTTCCTGCTCGGCGACGAGCGCAACGGATCCCTCGACTCCACCGTCCATCTCGGCGACTCCGAGCACGGCTCGGTGGAGCGCGGTGCCGTGCAGGCCCGCGTGGACGCCGTGGCCTGGCCCATGGACGGCATGCTGGCGAAGCCCACCGGCTTCGAGGCGCTGCCCGGCGGGATCTCCCGTCCGGGACCGTTGAATCTCATCCTGACCACCGTGGTCGCGGGAGCGGTCCTCGTGCTCGCCGGGGCGGCGTACGGCCCGATCGCCAAGCGGGCGCGGCGTCCCCGCGCCGGCGCCCCGGAGCCGGTCCGTGCCTGAGCTCGGCCACGAACTGCGCAAGGTGGCCCGGGTCGTGCTGCTCGACCCGGAGGGCCGCATCCTGCTGCTGCACGGGCACGAGCCGGGCGACACGGCGGACGACTGGTGGTTCACGCCGGGTGGCGGCCTGGAGGGCGACGAGACGCGTGAGCAGGCGGCGCTGCGGGAACTCGCCGAGGAGACCGGAATCACCGACGTGGAGCTGGGGCCGGTGCTGTGGCAGCGGCTCTGCTCCTTCCCGTTCGACGGGCGGCGCTGGGACCAGGACGAATGGTATTTCCTGGCCCGCACGACGGCCGCGGCGGTGCGGCCGGAGATCAATGAGACGGGCCTGACCGACCTGGAACGACGCAGTGTGGCCGGAGCGCGCTGGTGGACGTACCGGGAACTGGCCGAGGCGCATGAGACGGTGTATCCGACCAGACTCGCCGAGCTGCTGAACCGGCTGCTCGACGAAGGTCCCCCGAGCCGGCCGCTGCTTCTCGACACGGAAATCGTCTAGAGGCCCCAGGGGCTGGCGCACAATAGGGGGACGCACGGCTGAAGGGGAACATGCCATGAGCGCCGAGGACCTCGAGAAGTACGAGACCGAGATGGAGCTGAAGCTCTACCGGGAGTACCGCGATGTCGTCGGTCTGTTCAAATACGTGATCGAGACCGAGCGGCGTTTCTACCTCACCAACGACTACGAGATGCAGGTGCACTCGGTCCAGGGCGAGGTGTTCTTCGAGGTGTCGATGGCGGACGCGTGGGTCTGGGACATGTACCGACCGGCGCGGTTCGTGAAGCAGGTGCGCGTCCTCACGTTCAAGGACGTGAACATCGAGGAGCTCAACAAGAGCGATCTGGAGCTTCCGGGCAGCTGAGCCGGCTTTCCGGCCTGCCCGCCCCCTCCGGCGGGTGACGAGGTTTTCCACAACCCGTAAGTAGTTCACCAAGATCCACTTCGTGTGCGGCCGTGCATCAGCGTGGGCGTCGGAGGTGGTGCCGACGTGAACGCACGGGGCGCAATGGGGAAGTACGGCGAAGACCTGGCCGCGAGGCGGCTGACCGACGCCGGGATGACGGTGCTCGCGCGGAACTGGCGCGCGGGCCGTACGGGCGAGATCGACATCGTGGCGCGGGACGGCGACGCGATCGTCGTGTGCGAGGTGAAGACCCGCCGGGGGCGCGGCAGGGCGGGCGGGGCCTTCGAGCACCCGATGGCCGCGATCACCCCGGCCAAGGCCCGACGGCTGCACGAGCTGGCGGAGCGCTGGGCGCAGGAGCACGGGGGAGCGCCACCCGGCGGCGTCAGGATCGATCTGGTCGGCGTCCTGCTGCCGGAGCGCGGGGCTCCGCTCGTCGAGCACGTGCGGGGGGTGTCCTGATGGGATTCGCGCGTACGTGTTCCGTGGCCCTGGTGGGCGTCGAGGGTGTCGTCGTCGAGGTCCAGGCGGACCTGGAGCCGGGCATCGCCGCGTTCACGCTCGTCGGCCTGCCCGACAAGAGCCTCGTCGAGAGCCGCGACCGGGTCAGGGCGGCTGTGGTCAACTCCGGCGCGGACTGGCCGCAGAAGAAGCTCACGGTGGGCCTCAGCCCGGCGTCCGTGCCCAAGGGGGGAAGCGGTTTCGATCTCGCTGTCGCCTGCGCCGTGCTGGGCGCGGCCGAGCGGATCGATCCACGAGTCCTCGCCGACATCGTGATGATCGGAGAGCTGGGGCTCGACGGGCGGGTGCGCCCGGTGCGGGGCGTCCTCCCGGCCGTCCTCGCCGCGGCAGACGCGGGGTACGAGCAGGTCGTCATCCCCGAGTCCACGATGGGCGAGGCGACTCTCGTGCCCGGCGTCTCCGTGCTCGGCGTCCGCAGCCTGCGCCAGCTCATCGCGGTGCTCACCGACGAGCCGGTGCCCGACGAGGACCCGCAGGAGCGCGGCCGTCCCGATCAGATGCTCGCCGGGCTGAGCATGCCGGGCAGCGGTGCGGGCACGGGGCTCGGCGGACCGCTGCATGACGGCCACGGGCTCGATCTGGCCGATGTCGTCGGGCAGCTGTCGGCCCGCACCGCGATCGAGGTCGCCGCGGCGGGCGGGCACCACGTGATGCTCTCGGGCCCGCCGGGCGCGGGCAAGACGATGCTCGCCGAACGGCTGCCGGCCATCCTGCCGCCGCTCACCCGCGCGGAGTCCCTGGAGGTCACCGCGATCCACTCGGTGGCCGGCATGCTGCCGCCGGGCAAGTCGATGATCGACACCGCGCCCTACTGCGCACCGCACCACTCGGCGACCATGCAGTCCCTCGTCGGCGGCGGGCCGGGGGTGGCGCGGCCCGGGGCGGTGTCGTTGTCGCACAGAGGCGTGCTGTTCATGGACGAGGCGCCCGAGTTCAGCGGCCAGGCCCTCGACGCTCTGCGCCAACCTCTCGAAGCGGGGCACGTGGTGATCGCCCGCAGCGCCGGGGTGGTGCGGCTGCCCGCGCGCTTCTTGCTGGCGCTCGCCGCGAACCCCTGTCCCTGTGGGCAGTACCGGGCCCTGGGCGGTGAGTGCGACTGCCCGCCGGCCACCGTGCGGCGCTACCAGGCACGGCTCTCCGGACCCCTTCTCGACCGGGTCGATCTGCGGGTCGAGGTGGACCCCGTCACGCGTAACGAACTGTCCGGGTACGGGCCGCGGGGTGAGAGCACCCAGACCGTCGCCGATCGGGTGCGGGCGGCCCGGGAGCGGTCGGCGGCACGGTTCGCTGACACTCCCTGGCGGGCCAACAGCGAGGTCCCGGGCCATGCGCTGCGCACACGATGGCCCGCGGCACCGGGCGCCCTGGACGAGGCCGAGCTGGATCTGGAGCGCGGTTTCCTGACCGCCCGCGGGCTCGACCGGGTGCTGCGGGTGGCCTGGACCGTGGCCGACCTCGCGGGACGGGACCGGCCCTTCGCCCAGGACGTGGCGCTCGCGCTGCAACTGCGGACCGGGATCTCGCGCGGGGTGCCGATGACGATCGGGGCCGACGCGTGACGGCGCCGGGCGCCCCGGAGGCGGTGCGGCTGGCGCGGGCCCGGCTGACCCGGATCGTCGAGCCGGGCTGGGACGTGGCGGGACGCTGGCTCAGGGAGTTCGGGGCCGTGGAGACCGTGCGGCGGATCGACGAGGCCGATGAGGGCACGGGCGAGCCGCTCCTGTTGCCGGGGGTGCGCGCCGAGCGCTGGGCCGGACTGGTCGCGCGGTCCCGCGAAGCGCCGCCTCCGGAGCGGGACTTGGCTCGGGCGGAGCAGTTCGGGGCGCGGTTCGTGTGCCCGGGCGACGCCGAATGGCCGGGGCAGCTGGACGACCTGGGGGACGCCCGGCCGGTCGGGCTGTGGGTGCGGGGCGGGGCGAGCCTGCGGATGTGGGCGCTGCGCTCGGTGGCCGTGGTCGGCGCGCGGGCGTGCACGGACTACGGGGTACGGATGGGCGCCAGTCTCGGGGCCGGGCTGGCGGAGCGCGGGTGGGTCGTCGTCTCCGGCGGCGCGTACGGGGTCGACGCGGCGGCGCACCGCGGGGCGCTGGGCGCCGCCGGGGCCACCGTCGCCGTTCTCGCCTGCGGTGTCGATCGCGTCTATCCGCGCGGCCACGCCCAGTTGATCGACCGGGTCGCGGAACAGGGGCTCGTGATCGGCGAGTTGCCGCCGGGCGATCATCCGACGCCCAGCCGCTTCATCCAGCGGAACCGGGTGATCGCCGCGCTCACCAGAGGCACGGTCGTCGTCGAGGCGGCGTACCGCAGCGGTGCGCTGGGCACGGTCCGTTGGGCGCAGCGCCTGGGGCGGCACGCGATGGGGGTGCCGGGCCCGGTGACCAGCGGCGTCTCGGCGGGAGTGCATGAACTGCTGCGCAAGGAGGGTGTGCTGGTCACCGATGCCGCGGAAGTCGTCGAGCTGGTCGGGGAGATGGGGGAGCTGGCGCCGGAGCGTCGTGGGCCCGTGCTGCCGCGCGATCTGCTGCCGCCGGCCACGGCGCGGGTGCTGGCCGCGCTCCCCGCGCAAGGGGCGCGCACCGCGGCGGAGATCGGCCGGGAGGCCGCGGCCGGTGTGGACGACACGATCGGGAGGCTGTACGAACTGCGCTCATTGGGGTTCGTCGAACGACACGGCGACGGCTGGCAGTTGACACGCCAGGCGATCCGCTCGGACTTTTCGGACGGGGGGCATTCCTGACGCGGAGGGTTCCGCCGTCCGGATGACCCTCGACGGCCTTGGCAGTTCCGGTAGTTGACGATTCGCCCCGATCGCGTAGGGCAACAGAAGCGCTCGCGCAAGTCCCCCAACGGAACGTATCTGCGCGCGTACGATCCCATACCCTTCGCTCACCGCGACACTCCAGTCACGCTACGCTCACCAGGATTCGGGTTCGATACCTCAATCCGCAATCAGGCAGGCGGTTCGACACCAGTCACCATCAGACGGGCAACACGGCATCTTCACCAGTAAAGCGATCACCGCGACCACAACCTCGGTCACTCTCCCCGACTCCCTCTCCGATTCGCTCGGTCAGCAGCAGAACGGCACAAGGCGGCGCATGCCACAGCACACCTCCGGATCCGACCGGGCGGCGGTCCCTCCCGCGGCCCGCGGCTCCAGCGTGCGGCCTCCGGCTCCCTCCTCCCTCGAGGAGCTGTGGAGGTCGTACAAGGCGACCGGCGACGAGCGGCTGCGCGAGCAGCTGATCCTGCACTACTCGCCGCTCGTGAAGTACGTCGCCGGCCGGGTCAGCGTGGGGCTTCCGCCCAATGTCGAGCAGGCCGACTTCGTCTCGTCCGGGGTGTTCGGGCTGATCGACGCGATCGAGAAGTTCGACATCGAGCGGGAGATCAAGTTCGAGACGTACGCGATCACCCGGATCCGGGGCGCGATGATCGACGAGCTGCGGGCGCTGGACTGGATCCCGCGGTCCGTGCGGCAGAAGGCGCGCAACGTGGAGCGGGCCTACGCGACCCTGGAGGCCAAGCTGCGGCGCAGTCCCTCGGAGAGCGAGGTCGCCGAGGAGATGGGCGTCGCGCTGGAGGAACTGCACGCCGTTTTCAGCCAGTTGTCGCTGGCGAACGTGGTGGCGCTGGAGGAGCTGCTGCACGTCGGGGGCGAGGGTGGCGGGGATCGGCTCAGCCTCATGGACACCCTCGAGGACCATGCGGCGGACAATCCGGTGGAGGTCGCCGAGGACCGGGAGCTGCGACGGTTTCTGGCGCGGGCGATCAACACGTTGCCGGAGCGGGAGAAGACCGTGGTGACGCTCTACTACTACGAGGGCCTGACCCTGGCCGAGATCGGCAACGTGCTCGGGGTCACGGAGAGCCGGGTCAGCCAGATCCACACGAAGTCGGTGCTGCAGCTGCGGGCGAAGCTGGCCAGTTTCGGTCGCTGAGGAGCTCTGGAGCGCTGGTAGTGGTGAATCGTCCCTGCCGGGTGTTGGCGGGACGGGGTGGCCGGTGCGACTCCCGTCCTGGGCGGCGCGTCCGTAAAGTGGAGACGTGCCAAGGATTCGAGCGGCCTCTGTGGCCGAGCACCGGTCGATGCAGCGCGGCGCCCTTCTGGACGCGGCGCGTTCCCTGCTGTCCGAGGGCGGGACGGAGGCGCTGACGTTCCCCGCGCTGGCCGAGCGGACGGGGCTCGCGCGCTCGTCCGTCTACGAGTACTTCAAGTCCCGTGCGGCGGTCGTCGAGGAGCTGTGCGCGGTCGACTTCCCGGTGTGGGCGGCCGAGGTCGAGGCCGGGATGGCGCGGGCGGCGACGCCTGAGGGCAAGGTCGAGGCGTATGTCCGGGAGCAGCTCGCCCTGGTCGGGGACCGGCGGCACCGGGCCGTGGTGGCCATCTCGGCGAGCGAGCTGGACGCGGGGGCCCGGGAGAAGATCCGGGCCGCGCACGGCGGGCTCGTCGCGATGATCGTCGAGGCGCTCGGCGAGATGGGGCACGAGCAGCCCCGGCTCGCCGCGATGCTGCTGCAGGGCGTGGTGGACGCGGCGGTCCGGCGCATCGAGCTGGGAGCCGCGGAGGATCCGGGCGTGATCGTGGACGCGGCCGTCGGGATGGCGCTGCGGGGCGTCCAGGGCTGACCCCGGCCGTGCGGCGACGGGGATCGCCACCGGCTCCTGATCCGGTTACCAGGGGCGAATGTTCCCGAGAGGCCACCCCCACACGGGCAGCAGCCGCGCCGGCGCCCGGCGCAGGAGCGACGGATCCAGCAGGGACAGCGGGTCCAGGTACGTATCGCCTCTCAGCAGGCCCCAGTGCAGGCACGACGGGGACGAGGGCGGGCAGTGGCCCGTCGGGAGTTGCAGAACGCCGATCGGGTCGCCCGGAGCCACCTCCGTGCCCTTCTCGACCGTCGCCGTCACGGGCTCGTACGTCGTGCGCAGAGGCGGGTCCCCGGTGCCCGACAGTTCCACCGAGACCACGCCCCGGCCCGCCACCTCGCCCGTGAAGGAGACCCGGCCGGCCGCGACCGCGCGGACCGGAGCGCCGATCGGGGCGGACAGGTCGACCCCGCGATGGCCCGGACCGTAGGGAGTCGCGGGCGGGGACCAGGGGCGGACCACCGCCGGGTGGTCGCCCACGGGCCAGAACCGTGAGCCTGCCGCGAGCGCGCGATCGGGCAGCGCGCACACGAGCAGGGTGAACGTCACACAGAGTAGTTTTCGCATGGCTCAGACGATCCCGGGCCCGGCCGGTTCCGGGGGATCATGGCCGGGAAACGTGGACTACCGGGCGGTTGTGGACAGCGGCGTCACCCCGTACCTCGCGGGTCCCGTACACTTCATGTGGCGATCCGGGCCACCGGATCGACTTCGCACGCCCCGGCACCGAGCCTCACCGGCTTCGTGTCAGCGTCCTTCGGTCCCGTACTCACGTACGCGGCAGGCGCGCAGCGGGGCGTCAGGACACAACCGAGAACACACAAGGAGTACGGCCATGGCCGTCGTCACGATGCGGGAGCTGCTGGAAAGCGGCGTCCACTTCGGTCACCAGACCCGTCGTTGGAACCCGAAGATGAAGCGCTTCATCTTCACGGAGCGCAACGGCATCTACATCATCGACCTTCTCCAGTCGCTGTCGTACATCGACCGCGCCTACGAGTTCGTCAAGGAGACCGTTGCCCACGGCGGCACGGTCATGTTCGTCGGTACGAAGAAGCAGGCGCAGGAGGCGATCGCCGAGCAGGCGACCCGCGTCGGCATGCCTTTCGTCAACCAGCGCTGGCTGGGCGGCATGCTCACCAACTTCTCGACCGTCTACAAGCGTCTGCAGCGCCTCAAGGAGCTCGAGCAGATCGACTTCGAGGACGTCGCCGCGTCCGGTCTGACCAAGAAGGAGCTTCTCGTGCTCTCGCGCGAGAAGGCCAAGCTGGAGAAGACCCTCGGCGGTATCCGCGAGATGTCCAAGGTTCCCAGCGCCGTCTGGATCGTGGACACCAAGAAGGAGCACATCGCCGTTGGTGAGGCCCGGAAGCTCAACATTCCGGTCGTCGCGATCCTCGACACCAACTGCGACCCCGACGAGGTCGACTACAAGATCCCGGGCAACGACGACGCGATCCGCTCCGTCACCCTGCTCACCCGCGTGATCGCCGACGCCGTCGCCGAGGGCCTCATCGCCCGTTCCGGCGTCGCCACGGGCGACCAGAAGCCGGGCGAGAAGGCCCAGGGCGAGCCGCTCGCCGAGTGGGAGCGCGACCTGCTCGAGGGTGAGAAGAAGGCCGACGAGAAGGCTGAGGAGGCCCCGGCCGCCGAGGCTGCTGCCGCCGAGGCCCCCGCTGCCGAGGCGCCCGCCGCCGAGGCTCCGGCCGCGGACGCCGAGCAGGCCTGACCCGCACGGGTACCGGCTTCAACACCGGTTTCACGAGGTGACGGCGGGGGCCGCTTCGGCCCCCGCCGTTCACCCGTGACCTTCGTCTTCAGACTTCGTAGAGAGAAAACCAGGATCATGGCGAACTACACCGCCGCTGACGTCAAGAAGCTCCGCGAGCTCACGGGCGCCGGCATGATGGACTGCAAGAAGGCGCTCGACGAGGCCGACGGCCAGGTCGACAAGGCCGTCGAGGCGCTCCGCATCAAGGGCCAGAAGGGCGTCGCCAAGCGCGAGGGCCGCTCCGCCGAGAACGGTGCCGTCGTCTCCCTCATCGCCGACGACAACACCTCCGGTGTCATCGTCGAGCTGAAGTGCGAGACGGACTTCGTCGCCAAGGGCGAGAAGTTCCAGTCGGTCGCCAACCAGCTGGCCGCCCACGTCGCCAAGACGAGCCCGGCCGACCTCGAGGCGCTGCTCGCCTCCGAGATCGAGGCCGGCAAGACCGTCCAGGCGTTCGTCGACGAGGCCAACGCCAACCTCGGCGAGAAGATCGTCCTGGACCGCTTCGCGCAGTTCTCCGGCGCCTACGTCACCGCCTACATGCACCGCACCATGCCCGACCTGCCCCCGCAGATCGGTGTTCTGGTCGAGCTGGACAAGGCCGACGCCGACCTCGCCAAGGGTGTCGCGCAGCACATCGCCGCCTTCGCGCCGAAGTACCTCTCCCGTGAGGACGTCCCGGCCGAGGTCGTCGAGTCCGAGCGCCGCGTCGCCGAGGAGACCACCCGCGCCGAGGGCAAGCCCGAGGCCGCGCTCCCGAAGATCGTCGAGGGTCGCGTCAACGGCTTCTTCAAGGAGGCGACGCTGCTCGGTCAGCCGTACGCCCTCGACAACAAGAAGTCCGTCGAGAAGGTGCTCCAGGAGGCCGGTGTCACCCTGAAGCGCTTCTCGCGCATCAAGGTCGGCATCTGAGTCCGTACCGCGACAGCCGCGAGACCCCGCTAGGGTCGACAGCAGTCGCCCGGGAACGTGCCGGACGACCGCAGATGTGACGAGGAGGCCATTGCCGCGCATGGGATGCGAACACCCCATCGGCAGTGGCCTTCTTCGTATGTGCACCACGAGGAGAACTCCATGACCACCACCCAGGCCGACAACGGCGACAAGAGCGACGACGGCAAAGGCACTGGCCGCTTTCTGCTGAAGCTTTCCGGCGAGGCGTTCGCCGGGGGCGGGGGTCTGGGTGTCGACCCCGATGTGGTGCACGCCATCGCCCGTGAGATCGCGGCGGTCGTCCGCGACGGGGCGCAGATCGCCGTCGTCATCGGCGGCGGCAACTTCTTCCGCGGCGCCGAGCTGCAGCAGCGCGGCATGGACCGGGCCCGCTCCGACTACATGGGCATGCTCGGCACCGTCATGAACTGCCTCGCCCTCCAGGACTTCCTGGAGAAGGAGGGCATCGACAGCCGCGTGCAGACCGCCATCACGATGGGCCAGGTCGCCGAGCCCTACATCCCGCTGCGCGCCGTGCGCCACCTGGAGAAGGGCCGCGTCGTGATCTTCGGCGCCGGTATGGGCATGCCGTACTTCTCCACCGACACCACCGCCGCGCAGCGTGCCCTGGAGATCGACGCCGAGGCGCTGCTCATGGGCAAGAACGGCGTGGACGGTGTCTACGACTCGGACCCGAAGACGAACCCCGGGGCCGTGAAGTTCGACGCGCTCAGCTACAGCGAGGTCATCACCCGCGACCTCAAGGTCGCCGACATGACCGCGATCACCCTGTGCCGGGACAACAAGCTCCCCATTCTCGTCTTCGAGCTGCTGACGTCCGGCAATATCGCCCGGGCCGTCAAGGGTGAGAAGATCGGGACGCTCGTGGGCGACCAGGGCACCCGCGCCTGACCCTCATGTCCGTACCACCTCGCGAGGGATGGACAATGTCCTGCCGGTCGGACACCGTGCAAGGACACCGCAGGAAACCGCGCGGGAAATAGACACGCGACGCAGCCGGCCGCCCCGTGCAAGCCGGGCCTCACTCAAGACACGCAGGAGCAAGTGGTGATCGAAGAGACCCTCCTCGAGGCCGAGGAAAAGATGGAGAAGGCCGTCGTGGTCGCCAAGGAGGACTTCGCCGCGATCCGCACCGGTCGTGCGCACCCGGCGATGTTCAACAAGATCGTGGCCGACTACTACGGCGCGCTGACGCCGATCAACCAGCTGGCCTCGTTCTCGGTGCCCGAGCCGCGGATGGCCGTGGTGACCCCGTTCGACAAGAGCGCGCTGCGCAACATCGAGCAGGCGATCCGCGACTCCGACCTGGGCGTCAACCCGAGCAACGACGGCAACATCATTCGTGTGACGTTCCCCGAGCTCACCGAGGAGCGCCGCCGCGACTACATCAAGGTCGCCAAGAACAAGGCGGAGGACAGCAAGGTGTCCATCCGTTCGGTCCGCCGCAAGGCCAAGGACGCCATCGACAAGGCGGTCAAGGACGGCGAGATCGGCGAGGACGAGGGCCGTCGCGGCGAGAAGGAACTGGACGACACCACCGCCAAGTACGTGGCCCAGGTGGACGAGCTGCTCAAGCACAAGGAAGCCGAGCTGCTCGAAGTCTGAGCGAGCGCGGAACATCGAGGTTCGAGGAATCCGTGAACGACTCTTCCTGGGGGGCGCCGCAGACCGGGCCCGGGTACTGGGGCCCCGCCGATCAGGGCCAGGGGCCCGCGTACGGTCAGGGCCCCTCGTACGACCAGGGGCGTGCTCCGGCGGGTCCCGCGTACGAACGGCACGCGGTTGAGGAGACTCGGCCCATGCCCATCGTGCCCGATATGCCTGATGTGCCCGCCGGTGGCGGTGACCAGGACGACCGGGGGGCCGCTCGGCTGAGTGGTCCCCTGTTCCGCGACGAGACGCCGCAGGAGCCCATGCCCAGCGCAGCACCGCAGCCCGCCCCCGCCGCGCCGCAGGAGCCCCTGCCGAAGCAGAAGAAGAGCGCGGGCCGGGACCTCGGGGCGGCCATAGGGGTCGGTGTCGGACTCGGTGCGGTGATCGTCGCGTCGTTGTTCGTCGTCAAGGCCGTGTTCGTCGGCGTGATAGCGGTCGCCGTCGTCGTCGGCCTGTGGGAGCTGACCTCGCGGCTGGAGGAGCGCAAGGCCATCAAGGCCCCGCTCGTGCCGCTCGCCGTCGGCGGTGCGGCGATGGTGGTCGCCGGATACGTCCGCGGGGCCGAGGGTGCCTGGGTGGCGATGGCGCTGACCGCCCTCGCCGTCCTGGTGTGGCGGATGACCGAGCCGCCCGAGGGCTATCTGAAGGACGTCACGGCGGGGGTCTTCGCCGCGTTCTACGTGCCGTTCCTCGCGACGTTCGTGGCGATGATGCTCACCGCGGACGACGGGGCGTGGCGCGTACTGACGTTCCTGATCCTGACCGTGGTCAGCGACACCGGCGCGTACGCCGTCGGCTGGCGGTTCGGCAAGCACAAGCTCGCGCCGCGCATCAGCCCCGGCAAGACCCGCGAGGGCCTGGTCGGCGCGGTGACGTTCGCGATGGTGGCGGGCGTGCTGTGCATGCAGTTCCTGGTGGACGACGGCACGTGGTGGCAGGGCCTGGTCCTCGGCGTCTGCGTCGCCGCCAGCGCCACCCTCGGTGACCTGGGCGAGTCCATGATCAAGCGGGACCTCGGCATCAAGGACATGGGCACGCTGCTCCCCGGCCACGGGGGCATCATGGACCGCCTCGACTCCTTGCTGCCGACCGCGCCGGTGGTGTGGTTGCTGCTGGTGCTGTTCGTGGGGTCCTGAGCGGCTGAGCCGACGGCTCTCGCCGATTCGACACGAGCCCTCGCCCTTCGGGTGGGGGCTCGTCGTCGTGCGGAGCCGGTGGCGCGCGGCCGTGGGTGGGCGGGGCGGGGGCTGGTCACGCCGGCGGGGGCTGCCGCCGAGGCAGGCGCAGGAGGAGGACCGTCATGAGGTTGGCCAGCAGCATGCTGAAGACCAACCCGGGCGCCCAGCCGAGAAAGGCCAGAACCGGGATACTGATCAGTCCGTAGGCGACGGCGCGGACGCGGGCCGTCCTGGTGAGGTCCTTGAGGCTCGCGATGATCATGAACATGGGTCCGGTCCAGCACAGGCACATCGCGGCTACCGCCCAGACGGTTCCCATCGTGTACAGAGCGCCTTGCCCGTAGCCGTCGCTCTCCCCTCCGAAGGCGTCCGGAGCGAGCAGCCCGATCGCGGCCCCTACGACGAGGTGGCTCAGGACGTAGGCGGCCACGGCGGTCAAGAACCAGGCCACGCTCGACACGAAGCGGTGCAGGAGGGCGCGCAGAAGGGCTCGTGCGTTCACTCTTGGAGTCTCGGCGCGGCCGCGGCTGGCGGGGGCGGCCACTGGCCCTGTCTGCGCCGGCGAAAGTCCCGACTGTTGACCTCAATCAAGGTTGAGGTACGACGATGACGGCATGACGACACAGGGCAGCGTTCTGCTCTTCCGTAACACGATGCGCATCACCGAAGGCCATGTGGTCGAGTTCCGTGAGGCCATCGCGAACGCGGTGGACTTCGCCCAGCGGCACGGACCGCAGCTGATGGTGCAGACGTTCATCGACGAGAGCCGGATGCTCGCGCACAGCTTCCAGCTCTACCAGGACTCCGATGCCGTCCGCGCCCACTGGGCACTCTCCGACCCCTACATCCAGGACGTGATGAAGCACTGCAGCGTCGACCGCTTCGAGGTCTTCGGGCAGCCGGACCCCGACGTGGCCCAGGGCCTGCGCTCCGTGCTCGGGGAGGGCGCCCGGATCACGTTCTCCCCGCGGACGGCAGGGTTCCTGCGCGGGGCGAGTGTCGACTGAACCGGGCCGGCGTCCTGGCCGACGGGCCGGCGGTTCCCTCTGTGAGGCCGGTAGAACCATGCCTGGTCCTGCGGAACAGGATCCGATATCAAAGGCCCTGAACTGCGTGCTGGGTGCGGATCGAGAGCCCTGTGCGGTAGTACTTCCCGCGCAGTAGCAGGCAGGCGTCCCGACAGCCGCGCACGCCTCGGCTGCATCGTCAGGGCCAGGCATCTGTCCGGGACCTGCGCTGGTCCGACAGACGGTACTGGCCCACTTCGGGGTCGGGAGGGCCGTCCATACCCAGGTCCTTTCGCATCACCTCACGCAGGCGGGCGTTCTCCCGCCAGAGATCTGCGCGGCAGACCCGGTAGGCGCTGCTCCGGATGTCAGGCTCCTCGACGAGTCGGTCCCGCATCATCGCCAAGGCGTCACACGTCTTCTCGGCGAGCACGATGATCTCGGCGGGGGCGGTGAGTGAGAGATTCTGTCTCAGGCGCCAGATGCCTGCGCTGTCGAGAGCTTGATGAAGCGCGCCGTAAAGGGCATCGCCGGACGGGTGGTCGGGTTGCAGAACCACGCTCCGCAAGGTCGAGTGGCCGCTGCTCAGTGCCATCAGGAACTCCGAGTACACGGCTCTGCGTGTCTGTGCCGCTTCCCTCACCTGATCGCGACGCCATCGGATGCGGTCGGCGACCAGCGCGGACCCCACGCCGACCACAGCCCCTGCCAAGGTGCTCACTGGTGATATCCAGTCCATCGGTGAGTGTTACCCCGATGTCCGATATCCGCTAACTCGTTTGGCTGTCAGTGAGGCCGAGGACTCGGCTGCTGGCGACTGCTCTCAGCGTGCCCGATTGGCCCCGTCCATGCGCTCTGATCTCGTGCTTTAGGGGTGCCCCGGGCTGTCTGCGGGCCGTCCGAGAGAAGCCGAGTGCGCCTTCAACGGCCGTCGATGCCCCCTTGCGGAAGCGACGACAGCAGGTCAGGCCATCTGATCTGCGACACTGGTACAGCCATGCCTAAGCCCGGAGAACTGGCAGTGATCCGGCATCAAAAAGGCCCCCGACCTGCGCGTTTGGCGCGGATCAGGGGCCTCTTTTGGCTTACTGGGCCGTCTCTGGGCCGTCGGGCTCAGGAGGCGGCGGCAAGAACACCCGGTCCACGGCGTTCCGGGTGCGCTCCTGGCTCGACGGCATCAGGTGCGCGTACACCCGCAGCGTCAGCGCCGGGTCGGTGTGCCCCAAGTACTGGCTCACGGCCTTGATGCTCTCTCCGGCATCCAGCAGCACCGAGGCGTAGAAGTGCCTCAGCGCGTGCATGCCGTGCTCGCGGGCCGACGCGTACTTGCCGTCGGGTCCGGCGTCCGGGATGAGGCCAGCGAGCGCGAGAGCAGGCTTCCAGTCCTGGACGTTGAAGTTGCTGCGCCAGACGATCCCGTTCGCGGCGTTCGTGAACAGGAGACGGGCCGTCACCTTCGGGCCGTCCGGCTTCCGCCACGGCAGCGTGATCTCAACCGGCTTGAAGACATCCAAGTGGATGTGCAGCGCCTCAGCGACGTACGAAGGCAGCGGGACGTCACGCTCCTTGCCGCACTTCGGCGGGGCGAACACGGCCTTGCCCCGGATGAGCTTCACCTGACGGACCACGCGCAGGATGCCGGCATCGAAGTCGATTGCGTCTTCAGCAAGTCCGACGATCTCGCCCTGGCGGAGGCCGCACCCGGCGCCCGTGTCCACCATGGTCCGGTAGCGCTGGGGGAGCGCTGCGCGAACGGCCTGCACCTGCGTGGGCAGCCATGGAACGACGCGCCGTCGCTCAGCAGTCGGCGGGCGGACGGACTTCGCAGAGCACGGGTTCCGGGACAGGAGACCGTCGTCCACGGCTGCGCTCAGCACGGCACGAACGTCGCCGTAGATGTTGCGCGCGTAGGCGCCACTCACTGCCGGGTTGGCCTCCAGGGCGCTGGTGAGCTGGCGGATGTGCTCGGGGCGGAACGAGTCCAGCGGGCGTGTGCCGATCACCGGGAACGCGTGCAGTCGAAGCCGCTGCTCCGTGACGATCTGGCTCGACACGTCAGCGGTGTGCGCCGTGAGCCACTTCTCGGCGTACTTCTTGAAGGTGATCCGAGCGGCGCGAGGATCGACGTAGTTGCCGCGCGACATGTCCGAAGCAATGTCGATCAGCCATTGCTCCGCGAGCCGCTTCTGCCGGTCCGGAAAGCTCTTGGACTTCTCGGATCCGTCCGGCCCGATGTAGCGGGCGCGATAGCGGAGACCGACGCCGTAGCGGTCGCTCTTGACCTTGACGGGCTTGCCGTCCGGGCCGGGCTCGTCCTTGAACCAGCGGTCTTGGATGTGTCCGGCCATCAGGCGGCGGCTCCTTCCATGAGAGAACCGACCCAGGCGCGGACGTCGGCGGGGTCGAAACGAAGGTGCCGGCCGACGCGGAATCCCTTCGGACCCGTGCGCTTGCGACGCCACTGGTAGACGGTCTCGACCGAGACGCCCAGGAGTTCGGCGACGTCAACAGGGGTCATGTAGCGGTCGGGCAAGGCGTGCTGCATAGTCACCACTCCTTCTCGTCTGCCAGGTCTGCAAGTGCCTCGCGTGCTGTCTCGCGGTTCAGTTGGAGGTCACGGCGGATGTTGGAGGCGAGCCAGGACTCACCCGGGGTGTGGCCATGTCCGGCGTAGGCCCAGTGCGCGAGGGTGAGCGTGGTCTCCTCGGGGATCTCGTCCGGATCGGGCAAGCCGAGGGCTGCGCGGTGCTGGGCGGCGCGGTAGTCGGCGCGGACCTGGCGGAGGGCTCCGAGGGTGGTGGAGAAGCGGCGGGACTTGGTGGAGAAGTGGCCGCGAAAGCCGAGCATGTGGGCCCAGTCGCGGAGCTTTCGGTCCGGGTAGGCGGTGTGCAGGTCGAGACAGGCCTCGATCAGGCGGCGCGGGTGGTCGGGCACGTCGAGGAGGACCAGGGCCTCCTTGTTGCCGATGCGGCGGTCGACGGTGCCGGTGGTCTCGGCGGCTTTGGTGGCGTACTTGGCGACGTAGGAGGCGACGGCCTGTTCGGTGATTTCGGAGCCATCGCCGAAGGCTTTGATGGGCTGGACGTCGAGCCGGTCGCCCCAGCAGAAGACGCGGGCGGGGTGGTCGCCGGAGGCGTCCAGGTCGACGCGGACGCGAGCAGCTGCAGCGCGGATCGCGTCGGTCAGGAGCGAGAGCGTGGCCCAGTGCGGGGGAGGGGAGTCGGGACCGTCCGGGCCGTCGAAGCGGATCACGGCGTGAAAGTGGATCGCGCCACGCTTCTGGTACTCGGCGACCTTGCCGAAGGAGAGCCGGGACTGTTCCTTTGCCGCCTTCTGGGTGAGTCCGGCGCGGGCGGCGATCTCGCGGCGGAGGTAGATCGTGAAGTAGCGCCACAGGTCGGAGGCGTGGTTGTTCCAGAGCACCGAGCCCGCGTAGTCGTAGGTGTCCGGGTCGAGGGGCGTGCCCAACTCGGCTGCGTCTTCCAGGTGCCGGATGCCGCAGCGGCACGGGCGGGTGCCGGGCCGGTTGTGCACGGGGCCGAAGCTCGGGGCGGTGAGCGTGGCGAAGACGCGGGGGTGCTCGCGCAGGGTGCGTGGGGTGCCCTTGTCGGGGTCGCCGACGAGTCCGGCGCGGATCAGGTGGTAGGTGTCGCCCGCGTAGGTCCAGGCGCAGGACGGGCAGCGTGAGGCACGGCGGTTGCCGCAGGCGACCCGGAGGCGTCCGCCGGGCTCGGTGTCGGTCGAGTAGCTGTAGAGGACCTGGCCGGTGGTGCGGTCGCGGGTGACGGTGGCGCCCTGGAGATGGATGGGGTCGGAGCAGCCGCCGGTACGGCGGATCTGGTCTTGGATGCGGTCGAAGCCCGGGGACCCGGCAACCCTCAGCACGTCGGTGAGAGTGGCCGGGTCCAGGCCCGCCATGGTGGCGGTGTCGGTCATCGGTCGGTCACCGGCCCGCGCGGGCGAGGACGGCGCGGGTGGTGTGGCCGTGGCCGTTGCAGGTGCGGCAGGTGGCGGTGAGGGTCTGGCGGGAGCCGTCCCGGTCGCGCAGGCCGGTGGTGATCGCGACGACGGGGAAGCCGTCGCAGTCGGAGCAGATGCGTGCGCGGGCAGGGGTGAGCTGGGCCATGATGGTTCTTCCTTCCGGATCTGTTGGTTCGGGCAGGAGGCACGGCTCCGGAGCGGGCGAGACTTGGCGGTTGAGACCGCTCCGGGGCCGGTCAGCGGTGGTTCTTGATCTCGCTGTTGATGAGCGAGCGGACGACGAGCGCGACGATGGCGAGCGACCCGGCGGTGATGGCGACCGCGAGGAGCATGGAGACCAGCACGGCGCCGATCACGAGGACGCCCGCAGTGCCGCCGCCGACGAGCAGCGCGACCGAGCCGGGGGTGAGCTGCACGGTGGGCCGGTTGGTCGCGGCCGGGGTGGGGGCCGGGTGCTGGCAGTTGCAGGCCGGGGCGTGCTGGTGGCCGTCCACGGCGTTGGTGTCGAGCGGGATGATCTGGCCGGTGGGCTGGTCGTTGACCGGGATCTTCGGCGTGAACACGGGCGTACTCCCTTCCGGGGCAGGTCAGTTGATGAGGGAGTCGACGGCGGGGCCGAGGAAGCTGTCGGCCATGAGGTAGCCGCCGAGCAGGAGCAGGATCACGAGCCACCAGGGCGGGCGGACGAGCTTGATGCCGAGCCATCCGACGACGATCAGGGCGAGCCAGAGCGGGACGTCCACGGCGGTCTCCTAGGCGGTGCAGCGGTGGGTGCGGGCGGCGAGTTCGGCGGCGGAACGGTTGTCGTACTCCGTGGAGAAATCACAGCGGGGCGCGGTGCAGGCAGCCGTGTGGCGTTCGCGGCCGCGCCCGTCGAAGAAGGTGGCGACCTGGACGGGGCCGAACTTCTGCACGTTGCGGAACCGGCGGTATGCGCTCATGTCGGGGACGTCCTTTCTGATCAGGCGAGTTGGAGGTGAGCGGCGATCGAGTCGACGACCGGCGCGGGAAGGCCGAGTTGGGCCCGCAGGTTGGCGACCGGGAGCGGACTGCCGGTGGTCGCGTGGTGGTGGTCGGCGAGCTTTCGGGCGTGGTCCAGGAGTGCCGGCGGAACGCTCGCCGGGAGCGGCGCGGGCTCCGGGATCGGTTCGGCTGCCGGGAGTTCCTGGGCGGCCGGTTCGGGGAGTTCGGGTGTGCTGTCGGTGCGGTGCAGGTCGACCGCGGGCACGTCTTCGGTCGGCTCCGGCGCGGCAGGCACCGGGGCCGGGGTGGTCTTGGTCGGGGTGTGGACCAGGAGCGTGCCGCCGAGGAAGGCGAGCGCGGGCCATCCGGCGACGACGATGCGCAGCCAGGCCGGGACGGCGTTGAGGTCGAGGAGTCCGGCGGTGGCGATGTTCGCGCCGAGCGAGGCGAACAGAGCGATCACGAACCAGGCCCAGGCGGCGCGGTCACGGCGGCTTGTGCGCAGACGCCGCCAGGCCGCGACGAGGAGCAGGTCGACGCTGATCGGGTAGGCCCAGGCCTTCCAGCCGGACTGTCCGGCGGCGTCGGCCAGGTCGTGCAGGTGAGAGAAGGACAGGGCTCCGGCGATCACGGCTTGGATGAGTACGGCGTCCAGGCGGATCGAGCGGTTCACCGTCATCACCTCCTAGCAGGGCTGGGGCCGAGCGGGGCGGGGAGCAGGGGCTCCGGCCGCCCGGCTTCGGCGGATTCAGGCATGGGTGGGGTAGGGACCTGGCGCGAGACGGTCGCGCCGACCGGAGAGCGAGGAGCGTCAGGGGAACGCGGGTGCCGTCGTCGGCATGGGCGGGATCGTCGGCGCCGGGACCGAAACGGCCGGCCGGAAGGGAGCCAGGGCCGGAAGGTCCGGGATCAGGTGAGCGAACTCGCGACAGGTGGCCACGGTTTCGTCGACCGAGGTGTACGGGGTTCGGATGTGTCCCCAGCCGCCGGAAGCGTCGGCGGCAACGGCCTGCCCAGGCCGGTCGGCGGGGATGGTGCACGCGGCCGGGACGGACTCCGGGGCCACGTCGTTCAGCCCCATCTCTGCCGTCTGCTTGTCGTTGACGCGGTGCACCACGCGGCCGGTGAGCTGGGCACGGAGCATGGTTGCGCCCTTGCCCAGCTCGGAGCCGAAGCGCTGCCCAGAGATCTCCAGGTAGATACCCACCGCGCGGGAGAGCTGGGCCAGGCGGATCATCCCGGTGACGATGCGCTCCCGGCGCTCCTCGTCCTTCTTGGAGGAGATCAGGAAGAGTTCCGCGATCTCGTCGACCAGGACCACGACCGGCGCCGGGCGCAGGTCCTCGGGCAGCTCCCACAGGTCCGAGACGGCGTACTTGGCCAGCAGATCGAAGCGGCCTTCCATCTCCGCCACCAGCACATCGACCAGTGAGGCAGCGTCGTCGGGGTTGGTCGCGAGCGCGGACAGGCGCGGGGCGTAGCGGGCCTGCTCGACCCCGCGCTTGCAGTCCATCCCCACCAGGGCGACGGGCAGTTGAGCGAGCCCCTTGATCAGGTTGCGCTGGTACATGGACTTGCCGGACTGGTTCGCGCCGAGGGTGAGCGCGTGCGGGATCTCGCGGTAGTCCCGCAGATACGCCGTACCGTCGTCCCGGAGTGCGACCGGCACCACCAGATCGTGCGGGGCCGTCTTCTTCGGCAACTGCACCCGGCGCAGCAGGTCATGCCCGGTCATCCGCAGTTCGACATAGCCCGGCTTCTTGGCGATCACCTGGACCGAGTGGACGCCCCAGGCGTGCCGCAGCCGCTCGGATGCGGCGGCCAGGTCGGCGGGCTCCAGACCGGCGGGAAGCCGCAGCGTGACCCGCAGACCGGTCGAAGTGCCCCGCACCCGGCGGATCTTCGGAGCCACCGGCCGGACCTCGTGGCGGGCGACCCGGCGGGACATGAACGCTCGCAGTCCCGACGGCTGGACTGTCAGCCCGCACACATCCATCGTGTTCCGGTACGAGAGAGCGAACCGGCCCCAGGTCATCGGCAGGCCCACGGCCGCCCAGTAGACGCGCGGAGCCTTGTACTTGGCGTAGGCGACGCCCCCAGTACCCGCTATGGCGCCCGACGCCTCGAACCACACGGCCAGGTCAGCCACGACTCAGACCCCCGACGTGATCGCGATCGCGCGGAACGAGATCCCGTGCCGCTTCTCGCCGTTGAAGGTGTTCTCCCAGTCACGGGCCTTGAGCCCGGTCACCCGAACCGGAGTGCCCGGCGCGAGGCCCTCGGGGATGCCCGTCTCCGGGACGGTCACCTGGTAGAGGTTGCCCTCTCCCTCGTCCGAGACCAGCAGGCCCACCGTCGACAGCGCGACGCTCGGGTTGTCGCGGTCCATGGCCCGCTCGCCGGTCTTCTTGTTGATCAGCTTCGGCTCCGGCGCGGTCGCCACGAACACGATGGCGGTCTGAAGGTCGATCTTGAAGGACGGCATTGCGTCTCCTCTATACGAGCTCTTCTCCTGCACTCATGTACAGGAGTTATGAGTAGAAGAGTGCCCAACTCATGTACATGAGTCAAGCAATCAGGGTCGCTGTGCGCCGAGTTGGCCAGAAAGTGGTTCGGCTGTCAGTCCCGCGCGGCGAAGCGATAGTCCAGAACGAACTGGTCAGCGGCCATGATCGTGTCGCAGACCTCCACCACGCGATCGCCATCCGTGATCGCGTTCCGGACAAGGTGAATCACGGGCGCTCCCGGGCTCAGAGCCAAGGCGGAGCCCTCGGCCTTCGTCGCGAGGCGGGCGCTGACGGTCTCGACGAACTCGGCGAGCAGGTGGCCGTGTTCTTCAAGCCGGGCGTAGATGCCGCCGCCCCCGGGGTTCTCAGCGAACATCTCGGGGATGTCCTTCACCACGTCCCACGGCAGGTAGGAGGTCGCCTCTTCGGTGGGAACGCCGTCCCGGAAGTAACGGCGCTTGCGGGCCAGGACCTTCGAGCCCGCCGGCACTTCGAGTCGCTCAGCGATCTCCGCCGGTGCATCAATGGGCCCGACGAACAACACGTTCACCGACGGCACCCCGCCCGACCGCTCCGCCTCGGCGAGGTAAGCAGCCTTCCCGGCCTTCCGGTGGGCCCTACGGAAGCGATCAGAGGACTTCCGCTGTACCGGCGGACGCGAGCGCACGAAGGAACCGCGGCCGTGGTGGGTCTCGATCAACTGGGTAGCGCGGAGCTCGGCCACGGCCTTGCGCACGGTGCCGGACGCGACTCCATACCGAGCCATCAGGTCCGATTCGCTGGGTACAGGAGACCCAGGCTCAAGCGTGCCCGATTGGATCTGCGCGGCCAGGTCGTCCGCGATCTGTAGGTACTTCGCCTTCGCTGAAGACGCCACGCTGTCACTCGCCATAGTCCTACAGTCTCTCCTATTCTCCTGTACATGAGTAACAGCGACCGCCAGAAGCCGTCAACGCCTCTGCACTCGGTATCCGTAGCGGGGGTTGTCGTGCGCGAGGACGGGCGCGTGCTGGTGATCCGTCGCGCCGACAACGGGCACTGGGAGCCGCCGGGCGGAGTGCTGGAGCGGGACGAGGCCATCGAGGATGGGGTGTGCCGCGAGGTCTACGAAGAGACCGGGATCAAGGTGCGCGTCGAGCGGCTCACCGGGGTGTACAAGAACATGACGATCGGGGTCGTCGCCATGGTCTTCCGATGCAGCCCGGACGGTGGGCACGAACAGCTCTCGGACGAATCGACGGCAGTGACCTGGCTTGCCCCGGACGAAGCCATGGCCGCGATGAGTGAGGCCTACAGCGTCCGCATCGCAGATGCCCTCACCGACGACACGGCGCCCCATATCCGAACCCATGACGGACGGAACCTCACCGACCCGGCAGGCAACTAATCCAACTTCCCGTAGGCGGAGAGCTGTTACAAGTTTCTCTACCTCATCAAGCACCCGGCTGCGCTCCGCTCCGCCGGGCGGGCTTCCCGGCTCCGCTCGGGGCGCCGCTCCTGCCTTCGGCCCGCTCCGCCCCGGCTGCGCCGACGCCCGCCCACTGTGGATAGGCCCGGAGGTCATGAGTCGAGCACCCGGCACGCTCGCGGCTCACGGTCGCAGACGATGCCTCCGGCGGGGGATCGGCCGGCACCGGGTGGGAGGGGGCGCCGTTCCCGGCCGCGGGCACATCGTGGCGAGCGTTGGGGGCTCCCATCCCGTCCACCGTCGCCCCAGGCAGAGCCGAGCAGACGCGGCCCATGGCGTCCAGGTCGTTCGTACAGTGGCGCGCTCCACCTGGACGCCATGAACCACGCCCGCTCCACAGACGTGTGGGTCGACGGCGGACGGGATGGGAGCAGGGGAGAGTGGTGGGTGTCCTCTTACAGCCAAAGCGAATCCGGTGGTGCCGAAAGTCGACCGCTAACCTTTTGGATCTGTGGACTCTGTGATCTCGGTCTGCAAGCCTACGTTGGCTTGGTTACCGATGTAATCGATCCGAAGAAGTTTGTGAGTGAATGACTCGCGACCGGTAGCGGTAGACCAGTTTCGCGTCTGCTCCACCTGAACCTCCACTCGCCTGTTGAAGTATGCGCCTAGGTGCGCTGCATTGTCTGGATCGACAAAAAGATTGATGCGCTTGCCGTCGTCGGTCAGGAGCTGTGGATGCACCACTGTACTCACGGTTGAGAGCGTTCCCCTGATGTTTTGTACGGTCGTCTCTTGCTTGGTTCGCTCAATCGCGTCCCGAAGCGCAAGGGCGCCTCTGCGGCCAAGCGTCGCGTTATGTTTTTCGGCTCGACTTCGCCAAACAAAATCGATATCGATTTCGCTCTCGGTGATGGCCTTGGCGAGGTCACTCAAATGCCTAGCTGTGCGTGGACCGAGAAGACGCAGGTCCTCGACCGAGGAGGCTTTTGAAGGATCGTCGACTTGAGCAGTATTGATGACGTTAAAAAAGGCACGAAAGGCTAGGTCGAGCAACGTGTCGGAGCCGCTTGTCTCGGGAATCTCATCGCCTGTAACGGGTTCGGCTGAACCGCCCAGATGGAAAACTACAGATCCAAAGCCGAGCGCCGGAGAGAAGCGGAGCTCAGTAGCGCGCAGGATGGCGGCCTGCACGGACCCAGCCGCAGTCGCCTTCTTTGCTACCGCCTGGCCGCACGCAGTGACGGCCTCCTGGACGGTGCCGATAATAGTAGTGGCCTCACGCACGGGAACTTCGTGTCCCGGGACGGCGCGACCGTGTAGACGCATGTCGAGCTGTGGCGGCTCCTCGGCGATTGGATAGCCCGAGTCTCTCAACATGGCTCGTGTACTTAGATGGGAAAGTTCGGCACTATCTCGCGGGGCCTCGAATTTAGACTTGGCGAGCTTCGCCTTTAGTGCGGCTGCACGCTCCTTAGCGGTATTCACTGAATTTCACCTCCAAGTATCCGCGCCTAGGGAAAGAGTCTTGGCGTACTGGTGGGTCCCCTTTGTTTCCGGTTCTCGATCTCAGCCACCAGTCGTCCCAATATCCGCGTGTGACGTAGTAGTTAGACTGATTGGGGTCCCTGAAGGGGGTTGGGGCAGCGAAGCTGAACCAGGGGATCATGTAGGAATCAACTTGAAGGCCGTGCTGTTGTGCACCCTTGCTTCCAGTTGCGAAATTGCTAATAATCCCCCTCTGCTCGCTATTCAGGGCGTCATATTCCGGGCCGTTGACCAGGAATGTGATGTCTACGTCTCCGGGGTCCAATTTTGAAGTCGTGAAGCTACCGGCAATCCATACTGCGTGGACCGTGAGCGTAGAAGTTATGACTTCGCGAGCTATTTCCCAGTCGTTCCAAATGTTCAGTCGCGAGACGGAAGAAGAAAAATCGGGATGCTCAACAAAGGCGTGCCTGATCTCTTCCTCGGTGCATTCATAACGCCCAAGTGGCAGTGTTCCTGAAGCGCTATTCAATGCAGGTACCGGCATGCTTGGCCCCCCTCCAAACAAACTCATGCCTACCAGGCAAGAGTCCGAGGGTATCGTGCGCCTTCATAGCGGTACACCTCCTACACACCTCAAGCATGCACGGCGTAGCTCGTTGGTGCTCAGTCGCCGCTGGTGATGCCCTGATGGAGTGACCGTAACTCCGTCCACTGACAGCAGGGTGAGGGGCGTAGAGATGAGTGGCCAACGATCGGCCGGCATAGCAGACCGTCCCGTGGCTAGGACACGCGCTGATAAGACCTGCACAGCGTCTAATCCTCAGCGCGAACCAGGCTCGCGCGGCCGCCACGTCGGCTGAATCAGCTGGGCCATCCTCCTTTTCTGTGGCGGTATTAGCCGGTCAGGCCGCGTGGGTGGCCAGAGAGTCTGGGGCCGTCCCTGGGCCGTCCAAGGCCGCTCACCAGTGACCAGCGGCGACCGACAGTGACAGGCGCCCAGCGCGACGACCCCAGGTCAGGCCGATCCATCTGCGACACTGGTACAGCCATGCCTAAGCCCGGAGAACTCACTTTCGTCGCCCCCCGCGGAGCCAAGAAGCCGCCGCGGCACCTCGCCGACCTCTCGCCCGCCGAGCGGAAGGAAGCTGTTGCCGCGATCGGTGAGAAGCCGTTCCGCGCCAAGCAGCTGTCGCAGCACTACTTCGCGCGGTACGCGCACGACCCGGCGGAGTGGACCGACATCCCGGCCGGTTCGCGCGAGAAGCTGCGGGAAGCGCTGCTGCCCGAGCTGATGACCGTCGTGCGGCACCTGTCGACCGATCAGGACACCACCCGCAAGACCCTGTGGCGGCTGTTCGACGGGACGCTCGTCGAGTCCGTTCTGATGCGGTACCCGGACCGGGTCACCATGTGCATCTCGTCGCAGGCCGGATGCGGGATGAACTGCCCGTTCTGTGCCACGGGGCAGGCCGGGCTCGACCGGAATCTGTCGACCGGCGAGATCGTGCACCAGATCGTCGACGGGATGCGGGCCCTGCGCGACGGGGAGATCCCGGGCGGTCCGGCGCGGCTGAGCAACATCGTGTTCATGGGGATGGGCGAGCCGCTCGCCAACTACAAGCGGGTGGTCGGTGCGATTCGGGCGCTGACCGACCCCGAGCCGGACGGGCTCGGGCTGAGCCAGCGCGGCATCACCGTGTCGACGGTCGGGCTCGTGCCCGCCATCAACCGGTTCGCCGACGAGGGCTTCAAGTGCCGCCTCGCCATCTCGCTGCACGCCCCCGACGACGAGCTGCGCGACACCCTCGTGCCCGTCAACACGCGGTGGAAGGTGCGGGAGGTGCTCGACGCCGGCCTGGAGTACGCGGCCAGGTCCGGGCGGCGGCTGTCCATCGAGTACGCGCTCATCCGCGACATCAACGACCAGGCGTGGCGCGGTGACCGGCTCGGCCGGCTGCTCAAGGGCAAGCCGGTGCACGTGAACCTGATCCCGCTGAACCCGACGCCGGGCTCGAAGTGGACCGCGTCGCGGCCCGAGGACGAGAAGGCGTTCGTCGCGGCCATCGCCGCGCACGGCGTGCCGGTGACCGTCCGGGACACCCGTGGCCAGGAGATCGACGGGGCGTGTGGTCAGCTCGCCGCCACCGAGCGGTAGCCTTGCGTCCGGTAGTACCTACATCTGCATATTCCGACAGGGGAGCGCCACAGCGCTGAGAGTGCGGCACCAGACCTATGGCAGGCCGCAGACCCTCTGAACCTTGCCCAGGTCATTCTGGGTAGGAAGTTCGGACACCACTCAAGCTGTTGCGCCCTGCCCGGAACCTTGTCCAAGGTCTCCGGGCAGGGCCGCGTCTTCTCCTGGTCACCCCCAGGAGGAATTCCAGTGAGCAAGAAGACGTACGTGGCCGTGGCCGTCGGCCTCGGACTGGTCACGCTGTCCGCGTGCGGGTCGTCCGGCACCGCGGGCTCCGGCGGCGACGCCAAGACCGTCACCCTCGTCAGCCACGACTCGTGGGCCGTCTCCAAGAACGTACTGAAGGACTTCGAGAAGAAGTCCGGGTACAAGGTGAAGGTCCTGGAGGACGGCGACGCCGGGCAGGCCGTCAACAAGGCGATCCTCTCCAAGGGCAACCCGCAGGGCGACGTGTTCTTCGGCGTCGACAACACCCTGCTGTCGCGGGCGCTCGACAACGGGGTCTTCTCCTCGTACAAGGCGAAGGGCCTCGGCGAGGTGAAGAGCGAGTACCAGCTCGACGCCGACAAGAACCGGGTCACGCCCGTCGACACCGGCGACATCTGCGTCAACTACGACAAGAAGTACTTCGAGCAGCACAAGCTGACGCCGCCGGGCTCCTTCGCCGACCTCACCAAGCCCGCGTACAAGAACCTGCTCGTCACCGAGAACGCCGCCACGTCGTCGCCCGGCCTCGGCTTCCTTCTCGGGTCCGCCGCGCGGTACGGCGACGACGCCTGGCAGGGCTACTGGAAGAAGCTCGTGGCCAACGGCGTGAAGGTCGTCGACGGCTGGGACCAGGCCTACAACGAGGAGTTCAGCGGAAGCGCCGGCGGGAAGAAGGCGGGCGGCGACCGGCCGCTCGTCGTGTCGTACGCCTCCTCGCCGCCCGCCGAGGCGATCTACTCCGACCCGCAGCCCAAGACGTCGCCGGTCGGCGTCGCGACCGGCACCTGCTTCCAGCAGGTCGAGTTCGCCGGCCTGCTCGACGGAGCGAAGAACACCAAGGGCGGCCAGGCGTTCATCGACTTCCTGATCTCCAAGGAGTTCCAGCAGGACATGCCGCTCAACATGTTCGTCGACCCGGTGACGGAGAGCGCCACCGCGCCCGCCGACTACACCAAGTACGCGGTGCAGGTCGACGACCCCGAGACCATGAGCCCCCGCAAGATCGCGGACAACCGTGACGACTGGGTCAAGGCGTGGACCTCGCTCGTAAGGAAGTGACGAAGGCGCGGGCGACCCGCGTCCGCCGGCCCGGGAACGCGACGCGGCTCGGCCTCATGGCCGTGCCCGTCGTGTTCTTCGGCGTCTTCTTCGCCTACCCGGTCGTCGCGATCGTGCGGCGGGGGCTGTACGCCGACGGCGGCCGGCACCTCGGGCGGATCGTGGACGTGCTGGGGGAGCCGGACATCCGGCACGTCCTGTGGTTCACGGTGTGGCAGGCGCTCGCCTCGACCGTGCTCACCCTGCTGATCGCGCTGCCGGGCGCGTACGTCTTCGCCCGGCTCGACTTCCCCGGCAAGCAGGTGCTGCGGGCCGTGGTGACCGTGCCGTTCGTGCTGCCGACCGTCGTCGTCGGGACCGCGTTCCTGGCCCTCGTCGGCCGGGGCGGGCTGCTCGACGAGCTGTGGGGCGTCCGGCTCGACACCACGGTGTGGGCGATCCTGATCGCGCATGTCTTCTTCAACTACGCGGTGGTCGTGCGGACCGTGGGCGGCCTGTGGTCGCAGCTCGACCCGCGCCAGGAGGAGGCCGCGCGGATGCTCGGCGCCTCCCGGCTCGCGGCCTGGCGCACGGTGACGCTGCCCGCGCTCGGCCCGGCCGTGGCGGCCGCGGCCCTCATGGTCTTCCTGTTCACGTTCACGTCGTTCGGGGTCGTGCAGATCCTCGGCGGGCCCGGCTACTCGACCCTGGAGGTCGAGATCTACCGGCAGACCGCGCAGATCTTCGACCTGTCGACCGCGGCCGTCCTCACCCTCGTGCAGTTCGCGGCGGTCGGGCTGATCCTCGGCGTGCACGCCTGGACCGTGCGGCGACGGGAGGGCGCGCTGCGCCTCGTCGACGCCGCGCACACCGCCCGTCGGCCGCGCGGGGCGGGCCAGTGGGCGCTCCTCGCCGGGGTGCTGGCGACCGTCGTCGTACTGATCCTGCTGCCGCTCGGCGTGCTGGTGCAGCGCTCGCTCGACGCTCCGGGCGGATACGGCTTCGCGTACTACCGGGCGCTGGGCGACGCCGACGGCGGCACCTTCCTCGTGCCGCCGATCAACGCGATCTGGAACTCGCTGGAGTACGCGCTCGCCGCCACCGCCATCGCGCTCGTCATCGGCGGGCTCGCCGCGGCGGCCCTGACCCGGCGCGCGGGGCGGCTCGTGCGCGGGTTCGACGCGCTGCTGATGCTGCCGCTCGGGGTGTCCGCGGTGACCGTCGGGTTCGGTTTCCTGATCACCCTCGACAAGCCGCCGCTGGACCTGCGGGCCTCCTGGATCCTGGTGCCGCTCGCGCAGGCGCTGGTCGGCGTCCCGTTCGTCGTCCGCACCATGCTGCCGGTGCTGCGGGCCGTCGACGGACGGCTGCGGGAGGCCGCCGCCGTACTCGGCGCCTCGCCGCTGCGGGTGTGGCGGGAGGTCGATCTGCCCATGGTGCGGCGGGCGTTGCTGGTCGCGGCGGGGTTCGCGTTCGCCGTGTCGCTCGGCGAGTTCGGGGCGACGGTCTTCATCGCGCGGCCCGACAACCCGACGCTGCCGGTCGCCGTGGCACGGCTGCTCGGCCGGGCCGGCGACCTCAACTACGGGCAGGCGATGGCTCTTTCGACGGTCCTCATGGTCGTCTGTGCCGTCTCCCTGCTGTTGCTCGAACGTATTCGGCCCGCCAAGGCCTCGACCGGGGAGTTCTGAGGAGTCTGTATGCCGGCGCTGCTGGAGTTGGACGACGCGACCGTACGGTTCGGCGGGCGCGCCGCGCTCGACGACGTGGACCTGGAGGTCGCCGAGCACGAGATCGTGTGCGTGCTGGGGCCCAGCGGCAGCGGCAAGTCGACGCTGCTGCGGGCCGTCGCCGGACTGCAGCCCCTGGACGGCGGGCGGGTCCTGCTCGACGGACGTGACCAGAGCGGGGTGCCCGCGCACAAGCGGGGCGTGGGCCTGATGTTCCAGGACCACCAGCTGTTCCCGCAGCGGGACGTGGGCGGCAACGTCGCCTTCGGGCTGCGGATGCACGGCGCGGCCCGGGACGAACAGGCTGCCCGTGTCGGGGAGTTGCTCGAGCTCGTCGGCCTGCCCGGCGCCGAGCGCCGGGCCGTCGCCGCGCTGTCCGGCGGTGAGCAGCAGCGCGTCGCCCTTGCCCGGGCCCTCGCGCCGCGCCCCCGGCTGCTCATGCTCGACGAACCGCTCGGCCAGCTCGACCGGTCGCTGCGCGAGCGGCTGGTCGTCGAACTGCGCGAACTCTTCGGCGAGTTGGGCACCACCGTGCTCGCCGTCACGCACGACCAGGGCGAGGCCTTCGCGCTCGCCGACCGGGTCGTCGTCATGCGCGACGGGCGGATCGCCCAGTCCGGCACCCCTCTCGACGTGTGGCGCCACCCGGCCGACGAGTTCGTGGCCCGCTTCCTCGGCTTCGACAACGTGGTCGAGGCGACCGTGTCCGTCTCGGGCGACGCCGCGGACACCCCCTGGGGCAAGGTGCCGGTGCCCGCGGGCGCGGCGCCGGGCACCGCCAGGATCCTCGTCCGGCCCGCGGGCGTACGCCTCGTGCCCGCCGCCGACGCCCAGTTGCTCTGCACCGTCGCCGCCCGCACCTTCCGCGGCACGCACGTCGCGCTGCACCTGCAACCGGACGACGCGCCCCGGCTCGAAGCGGCCTGCGCCCTGCGCGAGGCGCCGGAGCAGGGCGCCGAGGTCGGCGTCGCCTTCGGCGCGGCGGAAATCGTGATGCTGGGCGGCGGCCCGGATACGTAGGGTCGGCGCATGACGACCTCAGCGCCGCAGTCGCCCGGACAGCTCTCCCACGACCGTCATTGCGACGAAATCATCGCCCAGACCGCTCTGTTGAGGGGACACCTGGCCGATGCCGACCTCTCCGTGACCGTGCCGACCTGCCCCGACTGGAGCCTGCGCGAACTCGCCGAGCACGTCGGCCGCGCACACCGCTGGGCCGAGGCCATGGTCCGCACCCGGGTGACCGAGGCACTGCCCGAGGACGAGGTGCCGGACCGGGCACCGCGGGACAGCACGGCCGCGACGCTCGGCAGCTGGCTCGACGACGGGGCGCGGCGGCTCGCGGACACCCTGCGCGCGGCCGGTCCCGACACCGCCTGCTGGAGCTGGGCGTGGCGGCACGACGCCGGGTTCTGGGCCCGCCGGATGACCCACGAGACGGTGATCCACCGGGCCGACGCGGCCCTCGCGGCGAAGGACGACTACGACGTGGCGCCCGAGGTGGCCGCCGACGCGATCGAGGAATGGCTGCGCATCGTGCGCTTCGTCCAGGACGTCGACGCCCGGGACTGCGCCCAGGAGTTGAAGGCCGGCGGCCGCACCCTGCATCTGCACGCCACCGACACCGCCCCGGAACTCGCCGCCGAGTGGCTGATCGAACTGCGCGACGAGGGCATCGTCTGGCGTCGCGACCACGCGAAGGCCGACGTCGCGCTGCGCGGCCCGCTGACCGCCGTGCTGCTCGCCTTCTACCGCCGCGAACCGGTCGACGGCGGCCGCGTCGAGGTCCTGGGCGACCGGGAGTTGCTCGACCACTGGCTGGCCCGGGCCACCTTCGCCTGAACGCGAAGAAGGGGCCGTACGGGACACCGGCCCACCTGCTCGGCCAAGGCGCCCGTACGACCCCTTCAGATGCTCAGCGCTGGGCGGCGCCGCGCTTGCGCAGCGCGAACACCACACCGCCGCCCGCGACGACCAGAGCCGCGGCGACACCGGCGATCAGGCCGGTGTTGCTGTTGGCACCGGTCTCGGCGAGGTCCGAACCACCGGCCGGGGAGGCCGAGTTGCTCGGGGCCGGGGCCGCCGGGGTGGTGGACTCGGACGCCGACGGGGTCGGCGTGGCCGACTCGGCCGGCTTGGACGTGCTCGGCGCCGGGGAGGACGGCGTCGGGGTCGGCTTCTCCGTGGCGCAGGCCGTCGCCGGGGTGGTGACGCCGCCCGGGATGTCCTTGTCCACGTCGTACTTGTCGGTCTTCACGTGCACGCGGTACTGCGTGTTCGGGGCCCAGTTCTCGGTGAACGTGATGGTGGTGCCCTCGCGGGAACCGGTCACGGTCTGGGTGCCGACGAGCTTCTCGCTGTCGCCCGACCCGGTGAACAGGGTGATGGTGGCGGGCGTCCTCGAGGAGTCGACGTCCTTGACGGTGATGACGCCCTGGTCACCGTTGCAGCTGGCCTCGGCGGTGAAGTCGCCGATGGAGCACGCCGAGGCGGAACCGGCTACGCCCAGCGTCAGCGCCGTCGCGGCGGCAGCCACTCCGGCGAAGCGCGCGGCGCGTGCGGATATACGGGGGGTTACGGACACGGTTGTCCTTCACGGGATCAAGTGCAGAAAACGATGGGTGCCGTGGGGGAACGCGTGGCTCCTGCCTCAACACCCTCACGGTCCCCTCACGTTTACAAGCGCCCATAACGCAGCGTCAATACACAGAGGGGCCTCAGAGTTCAGTCTTGACCCGCGCTTGACCCGGCGGCCGGCTCTCACGTCATGCGCGTCAGCGCCTCGCCCGCCTCCTCGACCGAGTCGACGAGCGCGATCCGCGACTCCATCGACCGGCCGCGCGCGAGCGCCTGCAGCAGCGGCCACGCCGGCAGCCGCTCCGTCCAGTGTGCCCGGTCGACGAGGACCATCGGGGTCGGTTCGCCACGCGACTCGTAGTAATTGGGCGTGGCGTTGTCGAAGACCTCCTGGACCGTGCCGGCCGCGCCGGGCAGGAAGATGACGCCCGCGTTCGAGCGGGCGAGCAGGCCGTCCTCGCGGGTGGCGTTGGCGAAGTACTTGGCGAGGTGCGCGGCGAACGCGTTGGGCGGCTCGTGCCCGTAGAACCAGGTCGGGATGCCGACCGAGGCACCGCCGCCGGGCCAGCGCGAGCGCACCTCGAACGCGGCGCCCGCCCAGTCCGTGACCGAGGGCGTGAACGACGGCGCCTTCGCGAGCAGCCGCAGCGCCTCGTCCAGCATGCCGTCGGCGAAGGGCGCGGCGTACCCGCCCAGGTTCGCCGCCTCCATCGCGCCCGGACCGCCGCCCGTCGCCACGGTGAGACCGGCCCGCGCCAGCGACCGGCCGAGCCGGGCCGCCCCCGCGTACTCCTGGGTGCCGCGGGCCATCGCGTGGCCGCCCATGACGCCCACCACCCGGGCCCCGGCGAGGAGTTCGTCGAGGGCGTCGGAGACCGAGTCGTCGTGCACGGCACGCAGCATCGACGCGAACACATCGCCGTCGGCCTTGGTCCGCTGGAACCAGTCGTACGCGCGGGCGTCCGGCGTCGCCTCGTACCCGCCCGGCCCGGACAGCCCCTCGAAGAGCTCCTCCGGCGTGTAGAGGTGGCCCCGGTACGGGTCGAAGGGAAGGCCGGGCACCGGCGGGAAGACGAGGGCCCCGGCGGCCCGCACCCGCGCGGCCGCCGCCGGCTCCATCGGGCAGCCGAGGAAGACCGCCCCCGCGACATCGGCGGCGAGCAGCCGGTCCGAGCGGTCCGTCAGATCGACGGCCTGCACCCGGTGACCGGCGAGCGTGCCGTGCGCGTCGACGGTCTCGTCGAACTCCGCGAGCGTCTCGATCTCGCGGTCGGACGTGGTCCGGGGCGGGGACGGTTCGGATGACTGCTCAGGTGTCGTCTGCACCCGCCCATGCTAAGCACCCCCGCCGCAACGGCAGTTGCTCAGCCCTCCACGACCGACGGGTCCATCCACATCACCTCGAAGGTGTGGCCGTCCAGGTCGTCGAAGGCCCGGCCGTACATGAACCCGTGGTCCTGCTTCTCGCCGGTCTCGGTGCCGCCCGCCGCGATCGCCCGGTCGACCAGCTCGTCGACCTTCTCGCGGCTCTCGGCGCTCAGACACAGCAGCACCTCGCTGCTGCTCGTCGAGTCGACGATCGTCTTCTTCGTGAAGCTCGCGTACTTCTCCTTGGAGAGCAGCATGATCACGATGTGCTCGCTGACCACGATCGACGAGCAGGTGTCGTCGGAGAACTGGGGGTTGCGCGCGTATCCGAGCTCGGTGAAGAACTTGGTGGCCGCCGCCAGGTCGTTCACGGCCAGGTTCGGGAAGATCATCTGCTGGTACATGGGGTGTCCGTCGCCTTCTCGGTCCGGTGGTCTCGTGTCGTACGCAGAGTTAGACGCCGGGCCGCGGCAAAACTCATCGCACGGCCAGCGGACTCGCCGAAAGTTCCGCGACGGCCCAGGTCAGCGGGCCGAAGAGGGCCAGCAGAGCGCCCGCGCGCAGGGCCGCGGCCCCGCGCAGCATCGTGGCCGGCGCACCGAGCCGCAGCAGCGCGGCGGTGGTGTGGCTGCGGGCCTGGCGCGCCTCGACGGCCGCGGTCGCCAGCGTGGCGAGGGTGCAGCCGACGACGAGCACCGCGCCGAGCGTCGTCAGCGGACCGAGGCCCGGGTCGGCCTTGCCGACGTTCCCGTACAGCACGTTCGCCGCGTACGCCCCGGAGGCCACCGCGCAGACGACGCCGAGCGGGCGCCCGATGCGCCGCGCCTCCTCCTGGAGCACGCGCCCGGCGAGCAGCCGGACGGCCCCCGGGCGTACGGCCTGGAGGACGCGCCCGCACTGGTAGGTGAGACCGGGTCCGGCGAGCGCCAGGCCGAGCGCGGTCAGCGCCCAGCCGGCCAGTACTCCGCCCGGGCTGCCGCCGAGCCCGCCCGGCATCGGCGGCCCGTCGGCGCCGCGGGCGTGCGAGGCGTACGTCTCCACGGCGAGCCCGGCGGCGAGCAGCGCGACGCCCCACGGCAGGCCGGTCGGCGCGGGGGTCGGCTCCGCGGCCGCCGCGGCCCCTTCCTCGGCGGCGGCCTTGCGGGCCTTGCCCGGCTGGGGGCGCAGCACGAGGGCGCTGGCGCCGGACGCCACCAGCGGCACGAAGGTGAGCAGGGTGAGGGCGGCGGCCAGCGGCAGCGGCCGGTCGGCGGCGAGGAGCCGACGGGCCGCGCCGTCGAACGGGAGCCCCGAGAGGTCCCCGCGCAGGTGCAGGAAGAACAGCAGCGCCAGCATCGAGCCGAGGGTGCAGGCGATCGCCGTGGAGATCGCCGACAGGAGGGTGAGGCGCGCCGGGCCGAGGCCCACGGCGGACAGGCCGGGGCGCGGTTTCGTCCCCGGGTCCGAGCGGGCCACGGCGACGGCGAAGTGCACGGTGGCGGCGAGCGGTACGACGCACCAGGCCAGGCGCAGCAGGGCGTTCGTGGACGCCTCGGGGTGCCCCATCGCGTACCCCAGGGTGCACAGCAGCAGGAATCCGGTGCCCGCCGAGGCGGCGGCCACCAGGAGTCTGCGGAGCTGGACCAGGGGATGGGAGCCGCGGGCTAGACGGAGAGCGAGCACGCGGCCCGGCCTTCCGCGTCAGTGGCCCCGGCGGGCAGGTGCACGGTGTTCACCCGGCGTCCGTCGAGCAACGACACCGTGCGGTCGGCGAGCGCGCTGACGTCGGGGTCGTGGGTGGCCAGCACGACGGTGATGGCGTGCGAGCGGGCCGCCGCCGTCAGCGTGCGAAGAACGTGGGCGCGGTCGGCGCGGTGCAGCGTCGCGGTCGGCTCGTCGGCGAACACCACGTCCGGGGCGTGCACCAGGGCGCGGGCGATGGCGACGCGCTGCCGCTCGGCCATCCGCAGGGCGCCGGGGCGCTTGCGGGCGAGGTGGCCGACGTCGAGCCGGTCCAGCCATTCGTGGGCGGCGGTCTTGGCGGGGCGCCGGCCGGTGCCGCGCAGCATCAGCGGCAGGGCCGTGTTCTCCCACACGTTCAGCTCGTCGACGAGGGCGGGTTCGGGGTCGATCCAGCCGAACCGGTCGCGCCGCAGCCGCTCGCGCACCAGGGCGCCCATGGTGTGCACCGGCGTGCTGTTGAACCACACCTCGCCCTGCTGCGGCAGGAGCTGGCCCGACAGGCACTGCAGCAGCGTCGTCTTGCCGGCGCCGCGCGGGCCGCTGACGGCGAGGATCTCGCCCTCGCGGACACCGAGCGAGACGCCGGTGAGCGCGGGCGAGCCGCTGTGCGTGAAGTGCAGGGCGCGTGCCCAGAGAACGTCGTTGTCCGGCGGGGCCACCATGGGCGTACACCTCGGTTCAGATCAGTTGCCTTACCCCGTAAGGGGGGAACGAAGGCGGGGCCGATCGGTCACTGGGCACGGTAGGTATCCCTGAGCGGATGCCGGACAAAGGACGCGGCCCGGCCGCCCCCATCTCACTCGGATGGGCGCAGCCGGGCCGTTGCCCGAAGGAGGATCAGATCTTCGTCCAGGCCTCCTGGAGCACCTGGCGGATGATCCCCTCGATCTCGTCGAACGTGGACTGGTCCGAGATCAGCGGCGGGGAGAGCTGGATGACCGGGTCGCCACGGTCGTCGGCGCGGCAGTACAGGCCGTACTCGAAGAGCTTCTTGGAGACGAAGCCGTAGAGCACGCGCTCCGACTCCTCGTCCGTGAAGGTCTCCTTGGTGGCCTTGTCCTTGACGAGCTCGATGCCGTAGAAGAAGCCGTTGCCGCGGACGTCGCCGACGATCGGCAGGTCGTGCAGCTTCTGCAGCGTCTGCAGGAAGTTGGCCTCGTTGTCGAGCACGTGCTGGTTGAGGCCCTCGCGCTCGAACAGGTCGAGGTTGGCGAGACCCACCGCGGCGGACACCGGGTGACCACCGAAGGTGTAGCCGTGCAGGAAGGTGTTGTCGCCCTTGTAGAAGGGCTCCGCGATGCGGTCGGACACGATCGCGGCACCGATCGGGGAGTAGCCCGAGGTCATGCCCTTGGCGCAGGTGATGATGTCCGGGACGTAGCCGAACTTGTCACACGCGAAATACGTGCCGAGACGGCCGAAGGCGCAGATGACCTCGTCCGAGACGAGCAGCACGTCGTACTGGTCGCAGATCTCGCGCACGCGCTGGAAGTAGCCGGGCGGCGGCGGGAAGCAGCCGCCGGCGTTCTGCACCGGCTCCAGGAACACGGCCGCGACCGTCTCCGGGCCCTCGAACAGGATCTCCTGCTCGATCTGGTCGGCGGCCCAGCGGCCGAAGGCCTCGGGGTCGTCGCCGTGGATCGGGGCGCGGTAGATGTTCGTGTTCGGCACCTTGTGCGCGCCCGGGACGAGCGGCTCGAAGGGGGCCTTGAGGGCCGGCAGGCCGGTGATGGACAGGGCGCCCTGCGGGGTGCCGTGGTAGGCGACCGCGCGCGAGATGACCTTGTACTTCGTGTGGTTGCCGTTGAGCTTGTGGTACTGCTTCGCCAGCTTCCACGCGGTCTCGACGGCCTCGCCGCCACCGGTGGTGAAGAAGACCTTGTTGAGGTCGCCCGGAGCGTGGTGGGCCAGGCGCTCGGCCAGCTCCACCGCCTTGGGGTGGGCGTAGGACCACACGGGGAAGAAGGCCAGCTCGGCCGCCTGCTTGGCGGCGACCTCGGCGAGCTCCTGGCGGCCGTGGCCGGCCTGGACCACGAACAGGCCCGCGAGGCCGTCGAGGTACTTCTTGCCCTTGTCGTCGTAGATGTAGGTGCCCTCGCCACGCACGATGGTGGGAACGGGCGCGTTCTCGTACGACGACATGCGGGTGAAGTGCATCCACAGGTGGTCGTACGCGGTTCGGCTGAGGTCCTTGCTCACGGCTATCGGGTTCCCCACATATAGGTCTGCTTCTTGAGCTTGAGGTAGACGAAGCTCTCGGTGGAGCGCACGCCGGGCAGCGCCCGGATGCGTTTGTTGATGACGTCCAGAAGGTGGTCGTCGTCCTCGCAGACGACCTCCACCATCAGGTCGAACGAGCCCGCTGTCATCACGACGTACTCGCATTCCGGCATGGCCGTCAGCGCGTCCGCCACGGGATCCAGGTCGCCCTCGACGTTGATGCCGACCATCGCCTGCCGCCGGAAGCCCACGGTGAGCGGGTCCGTGACGGCGACGATCTGCATCACGCCCTGGTCGAGCAGCTTCTGCACGCGCTGGCGCACGGCCGCCTCGGACAGGCCGACGGCCTTGCCGATGGCGGCGTACGGGCGCCTGCCGTCTTCTTGGAGCTGCTCGATGATGGCGAGGGAGACGGCGTCCAGCGGCGGACTTCCGCCGTTCTTCGGACGGGGTCCCTTGGGGTCTGCGCTGCGACTGGCCACGACCTCACTGTGCACGAGGACTCGACAGTTCCGCAAGCCCGGATCGATGAAATCCGTTGTTTACGACTTCGATACTCACGGATTTCGTAGGTGCGGGGTGGCGGGGGGTGTCGAAAACGTCGGTGAACGGATTAGGGTGGGTGTCTCAAGCAGTGGACATCCGTCTTTTCCATCCGCAAGGAGGCCGGTCAGTGACCACCAGTGAGCTGCGTCGTCTGCGCAATTACATCGATGGCGAGTTCCGGGACGCCGCCGACGGCCGGACCACCGAGGTGGTCAACCCGGCCACCGGCGAGGCGTACGCCACCGCGCCGCTGTCCGGGCAGGCGGACATCGACGCCGCCATGGCCGCCGCCGAGGCCGCGTTCCCGGCCTGGCGCGACCTGACCCCGGCCGAGCGCCAGAAGGCCCTCCTCAAGATCGCGGACGCGTTCGAGGAGCGGGCCGAGGAGCTCATCGCGGCCGAGGTCGAGAACACGGGCAAGCCGATCGGGCTCACGCGGTCCGAGGAGATCCCGCCGATGGTGGACCAGATCCGCTTCTTCGCGGGTGCCGCCCGGATGCTCGAAGGCCGCGCGGCCGGCGAGTACATGGAGGGCCTGACCTCCATCATCCGCCGCGAGCCGATCGGCGTCTGCGCGCAGGTCGCGCCGTGGAACTACCCGATGATGATGGGCGTGTGGAAGTTCGCCCCGGCGCTGGCCGCGGGCAACACCGTCGTCCTCAAGCCGTCCGACACCACCCCCGCCTCCACGGTCCTGATGGCCGAGATCATCGGCTCGATCGTGCCCAAGGGCGTCTTCAACGTGGTGTGCGGCGACCGTGACACCGGCCGCATGATGGTCGAGCACGAGACCCCGGCGATGGCCTCCATCACCGGTTCCGTGCGCGCCGGCATGCAGGTCGCCGAGTCCGCGTCCAAGGACCTCAAGCGCGTCCACCTGGAGCTGGGCGGCAAGGCCCCGGTCGTCGTCTTCGAGGACACCGACATCGCCAAGGCCGTCGAGGACATCTCGGTCGCGGGCTTCTTCAACGCGGGCCAGGACTGTACGGCCGCCACCCGCGTCCTCGTCCAGGAGTCCATCCACGACGAGTTCGTGACCGCGCTCGCCAAGGCCGCCGCCGACACCAAGACCGGCCAGCCGGACGACGAGGACGTGCTCTACGGCCCGCTCAACAACCCGAACCAGCTCAAGCAGGTCTCCGGGTTCATCGAGCGCCTGCCCGCCCACGCCAAGGTCGAGGCCGGTGGCCACCGCGTCGGCGAGAAGGGCTTCTTCTACGCCCCGACCGTCGTCTCGGGCCTCAAGCAGGACGACGAGATCATCCAGAACGAGGTCTTCGGCCCGGTCATCACCGTCCAGTCCTTCACGGACGAGGCGCAGGCCACCGAGTGGGCCAACGGCGTGGACTACGCGCTGGCGTCCTCGGTGTGGACCAAGGACCACGCGCGCGCGATGCGCATGTCGAAGGTCCTCGACTTCGGCTGCGTGTGGATCAACACGCACATCCCGCTCGTCGCCGAGATGCCGCACGGCGGCTTCAAGAAGTCGGGCTACGGCAAGGACCTGTCGGCGTACGGCTTCGACGACTACACGCGCATCAAGCACGTGATGACGTCGCTGGACGCGTGACCCTCACCTATCCGGAGGTCGGCGCGACCCTGACGGACGGTCACCTGCCGTCGGGGTACGCCCACATGGACCGTCGTGTCCGTCTCGGCTCGGGGCCTGAGTGCTTCGAGCGGGCGGGCGCGGCGGTTCTGTCGTGGGCGGCGCAGCGCGGGGCAGGGCTGACCGTGACACCGCCGGACGCCGTCCGGGAGGACGCCGACGTGGTGCTGCGGGCGCCGTTCCTGCCCGGCGTGCGGATCCCGTGCCGCGTCGTACGGGTCGTCCGGGACGAGGCACGCGCCGGCTTCGCGTACGGGACGCTGCCCGGGCATCCCGAATGCGGCGAGGAGGCCTTCCTCGTCGAACGGGACGCGGACGGCTCCGTGTGGTTCCGGATCCGGGCGTTCTCGCGGCCGGGGCGGTGGTACGCCCGGGTGGGCGGGCCTGTGGCGCGGGCCGTGCAGAGGTGGGTGACCGGGCGGTATCTGCGGGCCGTTCAGCGGGCGGCCGCCTCGTCGCCGCGGGCGTGACTCCCGTTCGCGGGCGCGGAGTTCGCCGAGGTTGCCCGCGCGGGTTCCCGCGCCGTCGGCGGGCCCGAAAAGATCGACAGGGTGTCGGCCGGGGGCCGCGCCGCTCGACGCAGCGTCCATTGCCCGGGGCCGGACAGCGGCGGCATCCTGCACTGCGTGCGAGCCAACCGTGTCACCTCCCAGGTCACCCGCCGTTCCCTGCTGCGCGCCCTCGGCGGTGGTGCCGGCGCCGCGGCGGTCGGCGCCCTCGCGACGGGGTGCGGGGTGCCCGCCGCCTACGTGGCGCCCGGCGACCGCGCGGCCAAGGACCTCTCGTCCGGCGACAAGCGCCTCACCTGGGCGAACTGGCCGCTCTACATCGACGTCGACGACGACAACCCGTCGAAGCGGCCGACGCTGGACGCGTTCGAGAAGCGGACCGGCATCCAGGTCAAGTACACCGAGGAGATCAACGACAACGACGAGTTCTTCGGCAAGATCAGCCCGTCGCTGATGAACCACCAGAAGACCGGCCGCGACCTCATCGTCATCTCCGACTGGATGTGCTCCCGCTTCGTCCGCCTCGGCTGGGTCCAGGAAATGGACCGCGCGCGCCAGCCGAACGTCACCGAGTACCTCGATCCGCTGCTGCGTTCGCCGGCCTTCGACCCCGGCCGCAAGTACACCGTGCCGTGGCAGTCCGGCATCACCGGCATCGCGTACAACAAGCGCCGGCTCGGCCGCGAGATCAAGCACGTCTCCGACCTGTGGGCCGCCGACCTCAAGGGCCGGGTCACCCTGCTCTCCGGACTCGACGAGTCCTTCGCGCTGCTCATGCAGGGCAACGGCGTCGACATCACCAAGTGGACCGCCGACGACTTCCACCAGGTCTGCGACCAGGTCGAGAAGCTCGTGCGCACGAAGCACATCCGCCGCTTCACCGGCAACGACTACATCAAGGACCTGTCGAGCGGTGACGTCCTCGCCTGCCAGGCCTACAGCGGTGACGTCATCCAGCTCCAGGCCGACGATCCGGACATCGAGTTCGTCGTCCCCGAGGAGGGCGCCGAGCTGTGGGCCGAATCCCTGATGATCCCCAACCTCGCCGACCACAAGGCCAACGCCGAGCGCCTGATCGACTACTACTACGCGCCCGAGGTCGCCGCCGAGCTCGCGGCGTGGGTCAACTACGTCTGCCCGGTCCCGGCCGCCAAGGACGTCCTGGCCTCCTCCAAGGACAAGGAGACGGCCGAACTCGCCGAGGACCCGCTGATCTTCCCCGACGACAGGATGCGCGCGCGGCTCGCGATCGCGCGGGACATCAGGTCGTCGGAGCGCACGCAGTTCGCGAAGCGGTGGAACGCCATCGCAGGGTTGTGAGCCGGGACCTGCCCGTCCTGTGACGAGACGCCCCCGCGGGTGCCCGTCGGCACGCTGTCGTCGAGTACCCGCAGGTCATCCGGCTCGTTCCGCGTCGGCGTCGGTCTCCTGCGTGGCGGCCCAGGAGGCGAGCAGGCGCAGGCCCTCTTCGGAGGGCGAGCCGGGTTCGGCGGTGTAGATGGTGAGGGTGAGTCCGGGTTCGGCGGCCATCTCGAGTCCTTCGAAGGCAAGGGTGAGGTCGCCGACGGCCTGGTGGTGGAAGCGTTTGGTGCCGGTGCCGTGGTGGCGGACGTTGTGGGCGCCCCAGCGGGTGCGGAATTCATCGCTGCGGGTCGACAACTCGCCTACGAGGTCGTGCAGTTCCTTGTCGTGGGGGTTGCGGCCGGCCTCGGTGCGCAGGATGGCGACGGCGATGTCGGCGAAGAGGTCCCAGTCCGGGTAGAAGCGGCGTGAGGACGGGTCCAGAAAGTTGAAACGGGCCAGGTTCGCCTGGTTGTGCCGCGAGGCGTAGACGTCCGCGTAGAAGGCCCGGGCGAGCGGGTTGGCGGCGAGGATGTCCAGGCGGCCGTTGCGGACGAAGGCGGGGCCGGCGGTGATGGCGTCCAGGGTCCATTGCAGGCTGCGGTGCGGCGTCCACTGCCGGGCGGCGCGGCGGCGGGGGCGGGTGAGGGCGTCGGAGCCGTCGGCGGCCTGGGCGAGGTTCAGCAGGTGGGCACGTTCGGCGTCGTCGAGCTGGAGCGCGCGGGCGACGGCTTCCAGGACGGCCGGGGAGACTCCGGCGAGGTTCCCGCGTTCGAGCTTGGCGTAGTACTCGACGCTCATGTCGGCGAGAGCGGCGACCTCGCTCCTGCGCAGGCCGGGCACGCGCCGTCGGCTGCCGGAGGGCAGCCCGGCCTGCTCCGGGCCGATCTTCGCGCGCCGCGAGGTCAGGAACTCGCGGACCTCTTCATGGTTGTCCACACCTCGACGGTACGTCCGGAACGCGAGCTGAGGGATGTACTGCCGGTACACCCCTTGACGGTGACTCGCTCCGTGCGCGAAGTGCCGGTTTCCTGGAAGACGTGGTGCTCCTCGCCCGTCGTGCGACGACTGGCGAGGACTCCATGCCCGGCCGGACGGCTCACCTCCGCTGCGGCCGGTGCGCCCCCTGTCCGGCGTCGCCCACTCACCCGTCCGGCGTACGCCCCCGTACGTAAGGAGCCCTCTCATGCGCGGAGCCGTGATCCACGCCCCCGGCGACATCCGTTTCGAGACCCTGGAGGACCCGAAGATCCTCCAGCCGACGGACGCGGTCATCCGCACCGCCGTCACCTGTGTGTGCGGCTCGGACCTGTGGCCCTACCGCGGTCTGGAGCCCACGGACGAGCCGCACCCGATGGGCCATGAGTACGTCGGCTTCGTGGAGGAGGTCGGCTCCGAGGTCACCGCGGTCGAGCCGGGCCAGTTCGTCGTCGGCTCCTTCGCGACCTCGGACAACACCTGCGCCAACTGCAGGAACGGCTTTCAGTCCAGCTGCCTGCACCGCGAGTTCATGAGCACCTGCCAGGCCGACTACGTGCGCATCCCCAACGCCCAGGGCACCCTGGTGGCCACCGACGAGATCCCGGGCGAGGAGCTGTGGCCGAGCCTGCTGGCCGTCTCCGACGTCATGGGCACCGGCTGGTGGGCCGCGGACGCCGCCGAGGTGAAGCCCGGCTCCACGGCCGTCGTCGTCGGTGACGGCGCGGTGGGCCTGTGCGCGGTGATCGCCGCCAAGGAGAGGGGCGCGGAGCGCATCATCGCCATGTCCCGTCACGAATCCCGCCAGAAGCTGGCCCGCGCGTTCGGCGCCACCGACATCGTCACCGAGCGCGGCGACGAGGGCATCGAGCGGATCAAGGAACTGACCGGCGGCATCGGTGCCGACAGCGTGCTGGAGTGCGTCGGCACCGCCCAGGCCATGCGGCAGGCCCTGCACTCGGCCCGCCCCGGCGGCAACGTCGGCTTCGTCGGCGTCCCGCACGAGGTCGCCGTCGACGGGCAGGAGCTGTTCTTCTCCCACGTCGGCCTGCGCGGTGGCCCGGCGCCCGTGCGCCGCTACCTGCCCGACCTCATCGAGCTGGTCCGGACGGGCCGCATCGACCCGGGCAAGGTCTTCGACCTCACCCTGCCCCTGGAGCAGGTCGCCGAGGGCTACCGGGCGATGGACGAGCGCCGCGCCATCAAGACCCTCCTCAAGCCTTGACGCCCCAGGCGCGCCGACGTCACCAACGACGCAGCGCGACGCGTCCTGAACCCACCCCGCCCCGCAGCGTCCACGAACGACAAGGAAGATCAGCATGGAGCACATCACCTCGACCCCCACGGCCAAGGCCCCGGCCGAGCGGTTCACCGGCGACGTCTACCTCAACATGATCGAGACCCCGGCCGAGCCCGCCCGCCTGGCCGCCGCTCTGGTCCGCTTCACCCCCGGCGCCCGGACCGACTGGCACCGCCACGCCAACGGGCAGACCCTCTACATCACCGACGGCATCGGCCTGGTCGGTACCCGCGACGGCAGCGTCGTGCGTGTCAGCGCCGGACAGATCGTCAAGTGCCCGGCCGGTGAGGAGCATTGGCACGGAGGTACCGACACCACGCTCATGGCGCACATCGCCATGGTCATCGGCGACGGTGCGGGCGACGGCACCACATGGCTGGAGCCCGTCACCGACGAGCAGTACACGCAGGCCCTCGCCGGAATCAGGGACTGATCCGAGCGACAGGCGTGCCCGGATACCCGCGCCGGGCATGACGCACGGGCGGAGCACAGCGGTGGGCCCGCCCGCGCACGCCAGGGGGGACTCGCCCTTCGTGCTCATGCCCACTCCCATGCTCATGAGGCCACTGTGGGCTCCACCGGGTTCCTCGATCCACCAGTGATCTGGCGTGTGATGCCGGAAACCCGCCACACCGCGACACCGTCCTCTGAGTCCGACGAGGCACCCCTGCAGGGCGGCGCGTGGCTGCCGCACGGTTACCGGCTCGACCCTCCTCGCATGCCCAGGGGCAGATCGTCTACGCCGCCGCGGGCGCGCTGGCCACCGCGACGGAGCGCGGGACCTGGGTCGCCCCGGCCAGCCGGGTCACCTGGACGCCGCCGCGGTTCGCCCACTCCCACCGCTTCTACGGGCGCACCGACGTCCGCCTCCTCGCCGTCCCGGTCGACCTGTGCGCCGGGCTCGTGGACCGTTCCAGCGTCTTCGCGGTGAGCCCCCTGCTGCGCGAGGCGATCCTGGCGTTGACCGACCGGCCGGAGAGGCGTCCCGGCGCCCACCGGCGACTGCTCACCGTGATCGTGGACGAACTCGCCGACGCCGCCGAGCACTCCCTGCATCTGCCCGAAGCCGACGACGACAGGCTGCGCGCCGCCACGGGCCTGCTGCACGAGGACCCCGCGCGTCCCGCCACCCTGGCGCAGCTGGGGCGGACGGTGGGCGCGAGCGAGCGGACCCTGAGCCGCCTGTTCCACACGGAACTCGGCATGAGCTTCCACCGGTGGCGCACCACCCTGCGCATCCATCACGCCCTGGCCCACCTCGCCGACGGGCTGTCCGTCACCGAGACCGCGGTGGCCTGCGGCTGGTCCAACCCGTCCAGCTTCATCGCTGCCTTCACCGAGGTCGTCGGCCAGACTCCCGGCCGCTATCAGGCGGACCTGCGCAACCACGGATGAGCTTGGCGGCTTTCCGGCATGCGCTGTCCGATCGCCGGTGGTCCGCAGGTCCCGCCCGGTTTCACAGTGGTGTCCGAACGCCGCACCACCCGGGCGGCACACCGTCGTTCGCGTCCTCCGCGCGTCCGTCCACCGCTTCGAGCTCGGAGGCTCGCTCACCCATGACGGCATCACGCGAACACGCGGCCGTCGTCCTCATCGGCGCGGGTGTCGCCGGCCTGACGCTCGGCAGCCTTCTGCTGCGCAGAGGGCGACGCCGGTCTTCTCGACAGCTACTCGCAGACCTGCCTGCCCCACATCTGGAACTACCAGGCGTTCGCGACCTGGATCACCGACATGATGCACAACGCCGGCTTCACCGGCCACGAGGGCGAGTTCCGCAAGCGGATCGCCCGAGTGGAACTGCAGCGCCAGTTCACCTCGGACGCGGCGAACAAGCTCTTCGGCGAACTCACTGCCGGAACGAACCAGACAGGAGACCGGATGTCCGGGACAGGTGACATCGAGGCCGTCGTCTTCGACGTCCTCGGCACGATGGTCGACGAGCCGGGCGGGCTCCTGGCGGCCGTCCGCGAGGCGGTGCCCGACGCCGATGCGGCGTCCGTCGATTCCCTGCTCACCGTGTGGCAGGAACACGTGGAGCACGAGCAGCGGCGCATCGAGGACGGCGGCCGGGCCTACGCCAACAGCGAGGTCATCGATCGCGAGGCGGCCCGCCGCGTCGCCGGCCGCGCCGGGCTCACCGACCCCGTCGCCGTCGAACGGCTGGCCACGGCGAGCCGGCGCCTGGATCCCTGGGCCGACTCCGTCGACGCACTCGCGCGCCTCGCGCGGAGCCTGCCCGTCCTGGGGCTCTCGAACGCCGGGCGCGTGACACTGCTCCGCCTCGACGCGCACGCCGGGCTCCGCTGGCATCTGGCGCTGTCCGCCGAGGACGCTCGCGCCTACAAGCCCGCGCCGGAGGTCTACCGGCTCGCGCTCGACGCGGCGGGCTGTCCGCCGGAGCGCGTGCTGATGGTCGCCGCCCACGCCTGGGACCTGCGCGGCGCGCAGGCGGTGGGCATGCGGACCGCCTACGTCGAGCGGCCGGTCGGGGATCCGCCGGGGGCGTCCGACACCTTCGACCTGCGGGTCGGTGGCCTGGACGAGCTGGTGACCGCGCTCACGGGGACGTAGGCCCGCTTGAGATTGGAAACCGATCGGTTTACGCTACTGGAAACCGATCGGTTTCCCATTGTCGGATCCCTGCTTGGAGTACGCCATGACCGACCTCAAGAACGCCGTCGCGCTCGTCACCGGCGGCAGCCGCGGCATCGGAGCCGCGCTGGTCGAGGAGCTGTACGCGCGCGGCGCCGCCAAGGTCTACGCGACGGCCCGCGACCCGCGCACCGTGACCCACCCCGACGCCGTACCGCTCGCCCTGGAGGTCACCGACCCGGCGTCCGTCGCGGCCGCGGCCGCCCAGGCGCCCGACGTCACCGTGCTGGTCAACAACGCGGGCGCCTCGGTGAAGGCGTCCTTCATCGGCTCGCCCGTCGAGGACGTGCGCCGCGAGTTCGAGACCAACTTCTACGGGCCGCTGCTCGTCACCCGCGCCTTCGTGCCGGTCATCGAGGCCAACGGCGGCGGCCACCTCCTCAACGTCCACTCCGTGCTCTCCTGGCTCGGCGTCGCGGACTCCTACAGCGCCTCCAAGGCCGCGCTCTGGTCGCAGACCAACTCCCTGCGCCTGGAGCTGCGGCCGCGCGGCATCGAGGTCACCGGGCTGCACGTCGGCTATGTCGACACCGACCTCACCGCCGGAATCGACGCCCCGAAGTCCGACGCGCGGGCCGTGGCCGCCGCCGCTCTCGACGGGGTCGCGTCGGGCGCGTACGAGGTGCTCGCGGACGACGTGTCACGGCAGGTGAAGGCGGGCCTGTCCGGGGACCTCGCCGCGCTGTACCCGCAGCTGGCGCGGTAGCCGTCCCGCGTAATCTCGCACCATGACCACAGAGGCGAAGCCCAGCTCCCGCGACCGGCTGCTCGACGCGGCCGCCGCGCTCGCCTACCGCGAAGGCGTCGGCGTCGGCATCGCGGAGCTGTGCAAGGCGGCCGGCGTCTCCAAGCGCTCGATGTACCAGCTCTTCGAGAGCAAGGACGAACTGCTCGCCGAGAGCCTGAAGCGGCGCGCCCCCGGATTCGCCGAGCGGCTCCGGCCCGCCGAGGGCGACGCCCGCACCCCGCGCGAGCGGATCCTGTACGTCTTCGGACAGGTGGAGGAGGCGGCCTCCGCCGACACGTACCGGGGCTGCCCCTTCCTGGCGGTCCAGGTCGAGCTCAAGGACGAGGAGCACCCCGCCAGCCGGGTGGCGCGCCGCGTCAAGGCGGACCTGGCCGGCTTCTTCCGCGACGAGGCGGAGCGCGGCGGTGCGGCCGACCCGGAGCTGCTCGCCCGCCAGTTGATGCTGGTCTTCGACGGGGCGAGCGCCCGCGCGGGGATCGGGGCCGACTCGCCGGCCGGCCTGGTGGTGCCGACCGTCGTCGTCCTGCTCGATGCCGCCGGAGTCGGCTGAGCGGGCCACCGTCGCGGGGGCGCGTGGGCGGCCGCGGCGACGGTCGTCTCGCACGGGGTGGCGCGGCGGCTGACCGCCCGCCGCTGACGTGCCCCGTCCGGTCAGCTGTTCGCCACGGCGGCCATGACGATGCGCTGGGCCACGGGATTCATCTCCTCGCCCTTCGCGTCCGTGGCGTTGACGGAGTAGACGACGGTCCTGGACAGATCGCGGGTCGCCGCGACGGCCGTCGCGTACCCGTAGCGGGAACCGGTCTTGGCCCAGAACACCGTGCCGTCGAACTCGATGCGCTGCAGGCCCGCGCTCATCGTCGCGCCCTTGATGCCGGACGGCACGGTGAACATCTCCCGCAGCTGCGGCGCGGGCACGATCCGCCCCCGGAACAGCGCGGTCAGCAGGCGCTCCAGGTCGGCCGTCGTCGAGATCATGTCGCCCGCCGCCTGCCGGTCGCCCTGCGCCCAGTCCGTGACGTCGACGAACTCGCCCTCCACGAGCTGGTATCCGCGGTTGTGCGGACCGTGGATGACCGGGTCGTCACCCGGGAAGGACGTGTCGCGCATCCCGGCGGGGCGCAGCACGAGCCGCGTCGCCACGTCCGCGTACGAGCGTCCCGTCACCCGCTCGATCAGCAGGCCGAGCAGCGTGTAGTTGATGTTCAGGTAGTGCTGCTGCCGGCCCGGCCGGAACTCCGGACCCTTGGCGAGCGCGGAGGCGGCCACCCGCTCGGGCGTGAGGACGTCGAAGCGGTGCGCGTACTGGTCGGCGAACGTGTCGCCCCAGCCGTCGCCGGGCTGGATGCCGCTGGTGTGGTTGAGCAACTGCCGTACGGAGACCGGCCGGTGGAAGGCGGTACCGCGGAAGAGCGCCGGGAGGTAGCGCTGCACCGGGGCGTCCAGGCCGATCCTGCCGTCCGCGGCGAGCCGCAGCACCGCGGCGGCCGTGACCACCTTGGTCGTCGACCCGGCCCGGAAGCGGCCGTGCTCGTCGGCGGCCCGCCCCGAGCCCAGATCGTGCACCCCGCCCGCCCCGTGCCAGGAGCCGCCGCTGCCGCCGACCCGGACGAGCGCGGCGGTGGCGTCGGCGTCGGGCAGCCCCGCGACGGCCGCCGCCAGAGCCCTGGCGTCCGGGGTGCCGGGCGCGGGTGCGGCCACGGCCGGGCGGGCCTGCGCCGGGACCGCGGCGAGCGGCACCGCGACCGCGCCGAGGGCGAGCGATGCGGACAGGGCGAGGGCGGCACGACGCTTCAAGGGAGCCTCCTGGTGGGGGAGTTGACCCGGCTGGGCCGACCCGCACCATCCTGGGCGGCGCCCGACCGCGGGAGGTCGTCGCGAAGGACGATCCGGACCCTGGTCCGCGCCGTGCCCGTCCCCTAGGGGAGTGCCGGCGTCTCAGGCGTCGCGCAGTGCCGTCAGGACGTCGATCCGGTTCGTCGTGACCGAGTCGACGCCGGCGTCGAGCAGCCGTCGCATCGACCGCTTCGTGTCCGGGGTCCACACCGAGACGAGGTGTCCGCCGCGGTGGACGCGGGCCACAAGCTCCCGGCTCACCAGCGGGAAGCGGTAGTTGAGCCAGCGCGGGCGGACCGCGTCCAGCAGGGCGGGACGCGGCGGGGCCAGCGTCGTCCAGGTCAGGGCGATCTCGGCGGACGGATCCGCGGCGCGCACCTTGAGCATCGTCTCGGCGCCCGCGCAGTAGTAGACGCGGTCCTCGGCGCCGCAGTCGCGGATCGCGCCGACGACGGTGCGGACCGCCCGGGCGGTCGCACCCGGCAGGTCGACCATCACCCGGGCGCCGTCCGTCGCCTTCAGCCCCTCGGCCAGCGTCGGCACCCCGCCCGCCGTCAGCCCGCGCACCTCGTCGGCGGAGAGCGCGGACAGCGGGCGGTCGTGCTCCCACAGCCGCTCGAGCGTCGCGTCGTGCAGCAGCACGGGCACGCCGTCGCGGGTCAGACGGACGTCGATCTCCACCGCGTCCGCGCCCCGGTCCAGCGCGGAGCGCAGGGACGGGAGGGTGTTCTCGCGGACACGGTAGGGGTCGCCTCGATGGGCCACGGCAGTCACGGTGCGCATGGCCCCATTGTGGTGGGTGCGGCCGGACCGCCGGGTGTTACGCGTCGGCGAGCCAGGCCTCCGTGTACGCGTCGATCTCCGCGGCGATCCGGGCCTTGCCGGGCTCGTCGAGGAAGGAGACGCGCACCGCGTTCTTCGCGAGCTCGGCAAGCCCCCGCTCGTCGAGATCGAGGAGACGGGCGGCGACCGCGTACTCGTTGTTGAGGTCCGTGGCGAACATCGGCGGGTCGTCCGAGTTGATCGTGACGGTCACGCCCGCGTCCACGAACTGCTTCAGGGGGTGCTCGTCGAGGGTGGCCACCGCGCGCGTCGCGATGTTCGACGTCGGGCACACCTCCAGCGGGATGCCGTGCTCGGCGAGGTGCGCGAGCAGCTTCGGGTCCTGGGCGCTGGAGGTGCCGTGCCCGATGCGCTCGGCGCCCAGGTAGGTCAGCGCGTCCCACACCGTCCCGGGCCCGGTCGTCTCGCCGGCGTGCGGTACGGAGTGCAGGCCCGCCGCGATCGCGCGGTCGAAGTACGGCTTGAACTGCGGCCGGGGCACGCCGATCTCGGGGCCGCCGAGCCCGAACGACACCAGGCCCTCCGGGCGCAGCGCGTCGTCCGTCGCGAGCCGCACCGTCTCCTCGGCCGACTCCAGGCCCGCCTCGCCCGGGATGTCGAAGCACCAGCGCAGCACCGTGCCGAACTCCGACTCGGCGGCCTTGCGGGCGTCCTCGACGGCGTCCATGAACCCCCGGGCGTCGATGCCGCGGCGGGTCGAGGAGTACGGGGTGATGGTGAGCTCGGCGTAGCGCACGTTCTGCCGGGCCATGTCGCGGGCCACCTCGTACGTGAGGAGCCGGACGTCCTCCGGCGTCCGGATCAGGTCGACCACGGACAGGTACACGGTGATGAAGTGCGCGAAGTCCCGGAACGTGAAGAAGTCCGCGAGGGCCTCGGGGTCGGTGGGCACCTGGGAGTCGGGGTGCCGGGCGGCGAGCGCCGCCACGATCCTGGGTGAGGCGGAGCCCACGTGATGGACGTGGAGTTCTGCTTTCGGCAGTCCGGCGACAAAGGTCTGCAGGCGCTGGCTCACGGATTCCTCCCCAGGAACTCGGGTGATCGGCTGATCGGGGTCCCCGGCATCGTATGCGGGCGCGTCCCGGGCGCGGCCGGGCGGGATCCCGGCCGCCGGGGAGCCCGGGCCACGGGCCCCGTAGCATGTCGGGACGCACGAACTAAGGGGGCGCTTCACATGGCAGGCGGCACCACACCGCAGGGGAACGACCCCTGGGCCGCGCCGCAGGACGCGGCAGCACAGCAGCAGCCGAAGGCCCAGGAGGCCCGCGGCCTGCACGACAGCCAGACGGTGACGGCGATGCCGGCCCACCAGGTACCGCAGCCCCCGCAGCCCCCGCAGGCGCCACAACCGCCCCAGGCACCGCAGCCGCCCCAGTCGCCGTACGGGGCGCCGCCCGTGCAGCAGGGAGGTCCGGTGCCGCCCCCGCCGGTCTCGCCCGCCGGCCCGGGCCTGCCGTCGTACGGCAGCTACCAGAGCGGCCCGCAGTACGGGTACCCGGCGCAGCAGCCCGCGCCGTACGGCGCCGCTCCCCAGTACGGCTGGCCGGGCGGGATGCCCGCGCAGCCGAGCAACGGCATCGGGGTCGCCGGCATGGTGACCGGCATCGTCTCCGCCGTGCTGTGCCTGATGTGGCCGCTCGCCATCATCACCGGCATCCTCGGCATCGTCTTCGGCATCATCGGCCGGGGCAAGGCCGGGCGCGGCGAGGCGACCAACCCGGGACAGGCCCTGACCGGGATCATCTGCGGCTCGTTCGGACTGGTCGTCGGCATCGGATTCATCGTGCTGCTGGTCGCGGTCAACGCCTGACCGCACGGCCGAGAACCGGGCCCGGGGCGCCGCCCCGGGCCCGCGCGCCGGTCAGGCCGGCTGCGCCGCGAGCCGCCGCCGCGCCTCCATGAGCGCGAACCCCAGCAGGTTCGGCCCGCGCCAGGTGCGCGGATCCTGCGCCGCCGCGTCGTCCGCGGCCAGCCCGATGCCCCAGATCCGGTCCACCGGACTCGCCTCCACCAGCACGCGCTCGCCCGTGCCCAGCAGAAAGTCCCGCAGGGCCGGGTCCGCGGCGAACTTGTGGACGCTGCCCGCCACGACGATCCGGAACCGCTCCCGCTGCCACACCGCGTCGTCGAAGCCCCGCACCAGGCGGCCCGCCTTCTTCGCCTCGGACGGATGCCCCGCGGCCACCGCGCGCCGCTCGGCGTCCCGGTCACCGAACAGCCGGGCCTTCGCCGCCATCATCCAGTGCTCCGCCGTCGCGTACTCCACGCCGTCCACGGTGAACGGCGAAGGCCACCACTGACTCAGGCAACTCGCCCCCAGCTCACCGTCCTTGCGCGGTGCGTGCCCCCAGAAGTGCAGATACTTCACCCGTGCTCCCGCGGCCAGGGCCGCCACCAGCGATTCCCTGCTGTCGATCTCCATCTCGTCCCCCATGATCTCCATGCACGCGAGTCTGGCACGCACCACGGACACTCCGTCCTGGGTTTTCCAGGGGGACTCGACACCTGGTCGACAGATTCCGTCGCGTAACCAAAAGGCAACAACGGAATCACTTGTTGACGTACTACAGCTCTGTCAGGATCGGCACTCAAATCGAGCTGGAGCCACGCCGGCCCCTGCGGGACGGGCCGCCGGCGCAGGAGAGCGAGAGCGAGCACTCATGCACAACCCCACCCCGGCCGACCCCATCCGGGCCGAAGCCGTCGCCGCCGCCGCGCAGGAGCGCTTCGCCGACGGGGCGAACTTCATCGCAGGACGTCTGGTCAAGGGCACCTCGGGCCGGACCCACTCCGTCGTCGACCCGGCCACCGGCAAGGACGTGTACACGTACGAGCTCGCGGGCACGCAGGACGTGGACGCCGCCGTCGCCGCCGCCCGCGACGCCTTCCCCGGCTGGGCCGGGGCGACCCCCGGCGAGCGGTCCGACGCGATGCACCGGTTCGCGGGCGTGCTGGACGAGCGGGCCGAGGAGTTCGCGCGGCTCGAGTCGCTGCAGTGCGGCAAGCCCATCAAGCTGAGCCGCGAGTTCGACGTCCCGGGCACCGTCGACAACACCGCCTTCTTCGCGGGCGCCGCCCGGCATCTGCAGGGCCAGTCTGCGGGCGAGTACAGCGGGGACCACACCTCGTACGTACGCCGTGAGCCCATCGGCGTCGTCGGCTCCATCGCCCCCTGGAACTACCCGCTCCAGATGGCCGCCTGGAAGGTGCTGCCGGCCATCGCCGCCGGGAACACCATCGTCCTCAAGCCCGCCGAACTGACCCCGTTCACCTCGCTGCTCTTCGCGCAGTGCGCCACCGAGGCCGGACTCCCCGACGGCGTGGTCAACGTCGTCTCCGGGGCGGGCCGGGACGCGGGCGAGCACCTCGTCGGACACCCGGACGTCGCCATGACCTCCTTCACCGGCTCCACCGGCGTCGGCAAGCGCGTCGCCGAGGTCGCCACCGCCACCGTGAAGCGGCTGCACCTGGAGCTCGGCGGCAAGGCCCCGTTCGTCGTGTTCGACGACGCCGACCTGGAGGCCGCGGTGCACGGCGCCGTCGCGGGCGCCCTCATCAACACCGGGCAGGACTGCACCGCCGCCACGCGCGCGTACGTGCAGCGCCCCCTCTACGACGCCTTCGTGTCGGGCGTCGCGGACCTGATGGGGACGATCCGCCTCGGTGACCCGTTCGCCGAGGACACCGACCTCGGCCCGCTCATCTCGCACGCCCAGCGCGACCGCGTCGCCGGCTTCGTGGACCGCGCCCGCGGCTACGCGCGCGTGGTCACCGGCGGCGAGGCCCCCGGCGGCGCCCTCGCCGACGGCGCCTACTACCGGCCCACCCTCATCGCCGACGCCGCGCAGGACAGCGAGATCGTGCAGTCCGAGATCTTCGGGCCCGTCCTGGTGGTGCTGCCCTTCGACAGCGACGACGAGGGCATCCGGCTCGCCAACGACACCCCCTACGGCCTCGCCGCCTCGGCCTGGTCGACCAACGTGTTCCGGGCGAACCGCGCCACCCGCGAGATCAAGGCGGGCTGCGTCTGGATCAACGACCACATCCCGATCCTCAGCGAGATGCCGCACGGCGGCTACAAGGCGTCCGGCTTCGGCAAGGACATGTCCGCCTACTCCTTCGAGGAGTACACGCAGATCAAGCACGTCATGTTCGACAACACCGCGGTCGCCAGGAAGGACTGGCACCGCACGATCTTCGGGGACCGATAGAAACCAGGCCGCCCGACCAGCGGCCGCCCCACCTCCCGTAAGGGCCTCCCGAAAGGGCACCACGCGCATGGAGCAGTACGAGCCCGACCGCCTGTCCCCGGCCCAAGTGGCGGCTGTGCGGCGGAGTTTCCGGAATGGCAGGGCCGCCCTGTCCCGCCGTTCGCTGCTGCGCGCCTCGGCGGGCGGCGCGCTCGCCGTCGGCGGCCTCGGGGCGCTGAGCGGCTGCGGCATCCCGGCCGCGAGCACGTCGCAGGGCGGCATCTCGTCCGAGGACCACTCGGCCAAGGAGAAGACGATCAACTTCTCCAACTGGACCGAGTACATCGACATGAGCGACGACGAGAAGCACCGGCCCACCCTGGACGCGTTCACCAAGCGCACCGGGATCCGGGTCAAGTACACCGAGGACATCAACGACAACGTCGAGTTCTTCGGCAAGGTCAAGCCGCAGCTCGCCGCGGGCCAGGACACCGGCCGCGACATCATGGTCCTCACCGACTGGCTGGCCGCCCGCCTCATCCGCTACGGCTGGGTGCAGAAGCTCGACCCGGCCAACCTGCCGCACGCGTACACCAACCTGTCCGCCCAGTTCCGCAACCCCGACTGGGACCCGGGCCGCGCCTACTCCTACCCCTGGACGGGCATCTCGACGGTCATCGCGTACAACACGAAGGCCACCGGCGGCAAAGAGATCACCTCGGTCTCGCAGCTCCTCGACGACCCCCAGCTCAAGGGCCGGGTCGGCCTGCTCTCGGAGATGCGCGACACCATCGGCATGACGCTGATCGACATGGGCAAGGACCCGCGCGACTTCAAGGCCGACGACTTCGACGCGGCGATCGCCCGCGTCCAGAAGGCCGTCGACAAGAAGCAGGTGCGCCGCTTCACCGGCAACGACTACATAGCCGACCTCAGCAAGGGCGACCTGGCGGCCTGTCTCGCCTGGGCCGGTGACGTGGTCCAGCTCCAGGCGGACAACCCGCACGTCAAGTTCGCGATCCCGGACGCCGGTTACATCTCGTCGACCGACAACCTGCTGGTCCCGAACAAGGCGCGGCACAAGACGAACGCCGAGAAGCTCATCGACTACTACTACGAGCCCGCCGTCGGCGCCGAACTCGCCGCCTGGATCAACTACGTCACCCCGCTCGACACCGGCGTCGTCAAGCCGGAACTCGCGAAGATCGACAAGGACGTCGCGAACGACCCCCTCATCGTCCCCGACAAGGCGATGGCGGCCAAGGCGCACGGCTTCCGCTCGCTGACCGCCAAGGAAGAGACCTCGTTCGAGGAGAAGTTCGCCCAGCTCACCGGCGGCTGAGCCGGTCCCGGCCCGCGCCCCCAACTGCCCCTGCCCTCAGACTCCTTGGACTCACCATGACGACCGACCACGGCGGCGACGTCCGTCTCACCGGGATCAGCAAGACGTACGACAACGGGTTCACGGCCGTACAGCCGCTGGACCTCACCGTGCCCCAGGGCTCGTTCTTCGCACTGCTCGGCGCCTCCGGCTGCGGCAAGACGACCACGCTGCGCATGATCGCGGGCCTGGAGGAACCGACGACAGGAACGGTTCACCTGGGGGAGCAGGACGTCACCGCGCTGCCGCCCTACAAGCGGCCGGTGAACACCGTCTTCCAGTCCTACGCGCTCTTCCCGCACCTCGACATCTTCGAGAACGTCGCCTTCGGCCTGCGCCGCCGCGGCATCAAGTCGGTGAAGAAGCAGGTCGAGGAGATGCTCGACCTGGTGCAGCTCGGCGAGCACAAGCGCAAGAAGCCGCACCAGCTCTCCGGCGGCCAGCAGCAGCGCGTCGCCGTGGCCCGCGCCCTGATCAACCACCCCAAGGTGCTCCTGCTCGACGAGCCGCTCGGCGCCCTCGACCTCAAGCTGCGCCGCCAGATGCAGCTGGAGCTCAAGCGCATCCAGACCGAGGTCGGCATCACCTTCATCCACGTCACGCACGACCAGGAGGAGGCCATGACCATGGCCGACACCGTCGCCGTGATGAACCAGGGCCGCGTCGAACAGCTCGGCGCCCCCACCGACCTGTACGAGAACCCGGGCTCCACCTTCGTCGCCAACTTCCTCGGCACCTCGAACTTCATCGAGGCCGAGATCGCGGGCCGCGCCGGGGAGGACCTGACGCTGAAGGCCGGCGACGGCAAGCTCGTGCTGCCCACCGCGCGATGTTCCGCCGCCACCGCCACGGGCGGCAAGGTCCTGCTCGGCGTACGCCCCGAGAAGATCTCGCTCACCCACGCCGACGACGCGGGCACCATCCCCGACGGCCGCAACCGGATCACCGGCCGCATCGCCGACAGCAGCTTCATCGGCGTCTCCACGCAGTACGTCATCGACAGCCCGCTCTGCGACGAGTTCGAGGTCTACGCCCAGAACATCGAGCGCGACAGCCGCCTCGCGCCCGGCGCCGAGGTCGTCCTGCACTGGAACCCGGCGCACACCTTCGGCCTCGACGCCGCGCAGGACGCCGAGGCGGGCGTGGAGAAGGTCTCGGAGAACGCAGAGGGCGCCGCCGCATGAGCACTGTCACCGACGCGCCCCCGGCGGCGCCCGCTCCGGCACAGCAGCCCCGCAAGGTCCGCAGCCGCGGCCGCCTCGTCCCGTACTGGCTGCTGCTGCCCGGCATCCTGTGGCTGGTCGTCTTCTTCGCCCTGCCGATGATCTACCAGGCGTCGACCTCGGTGCAGCAGGGATCGCTGGAGGACGGCTTCAAGGTCACCTGGCACTTCGCGACGTACTGGGACGCGCTGTCGGACTACTACCCGCAGTTCCTGCGCTCCGTCCTGTACGCGGGCTGCGCCACGATCCTGTGCCTGCTGCTCGGCTATCCGCTCGCCTACCTGATCGCGTTCCGCGCGGGCCGCTGGCGCAATGTCGTGCTGATCCTGGTCATCGCGCCGTTCTTCACCAGCTTCCTGATCCGCACGCTCGCCTGGAAGACGATCCTCGCGGACGGCGGGCCCGTCGTCGGCGCCCTCAACACCCTGCACGTCCTCGACGTCACGACCTGGCTCGGCATGACCGAGGGCGACCGCGTCCTCGCCACACCCCTCGCGGTGGTGTGCGGCCTCACGTACAACTTCCTGCCGTTCATGATCCTGCCGCTCTACACGTCACTGGAGCGCATCGACAGCCGGCTGCACGAGGCGGCCGGCGACCTGTACGCGTCCCCGGCGACCACCTTCCGCAAGGTGACCTTCCCGCTGTCGATGCCCGGCGTCGTCTCCGGCACCCTGCTCACCTTCATCCCGGCGGCCGGCGACTACGTGAACGCGGACCTGCTCGGCTCCACCGACACCCGCATGGTCGGCAACGTCATCCAGACGCAGTTCCTGCGCATTCTCGACTATCCGACGGCGGCGGCCCTCTCCTTCATCCTCATGGCGGCCATTCTCGTCATGGTCACCGTCTACATTCGCCGTGCCGGAACGGAGGACCTCGTCTGATGCGCTGGCTGCGGAAGAATTTCGTGGTGATAGCGGGCCTGCTCACGCTCGCCTATCTGCTCCTCCCGAACGTCATTGTCACGGTCTTCTCCTTCAACAAGCCCAAGGGCCGCTTCAATTACGAGTGGCAGCAGTTCTCGCTGGACGCCTGGAAGAATCCGTGCGGCGTCGCCGACATGTGCGGCTCGCTGTCGCTGAGCCTGCAGATCGCGCTGTGGGCGACGATCGGCGCGACCGTCCTCGGCACGATGATCGCCTTCGCGCTGGTGCGCTACCGGTTCCGGGCGCGCGGCGCGGTCAACTCGCTGATCTTCCTGCCGATGGCGATGCCGGAGGTCGTGATGGCGGCCTCGCTGCTCACGCTCTTCCTCAACATGGGCGCTCAGCTGGGCTTCTGGACGATCCTCATCGCCCACATCATGTTCTGCCTGAGCTTCGTGGTGACGGCCGTGAAGGCGCGCGTGATGTCGATGGACCCGCGCCTCGAGCAGGCCGCCCAGGACCTGTACGCAGGCCCCGCGCAGACCTTCCTGCGGGTCACGCTGCCGATCGCGGCGCCCGGCATCGCGGCGGGCGCGCTGCTCGCCTTCGCGCTCTCCTTCGACGACTTCATCATCACGAATTTCAACGCGGGTTCGACCGTGACGTTCCCCATGTTCGTGTGGGGATCGGCGCAGCGCGGTACGCCCGTTCAGATCAATGTCATCGGTACGGCCATGTTCCTGGTCGCCGTACTGTGCGTGCTTGCCGGAATGATGGTCGGCAAGCGCAAGAACAAGACGGCCGCGTAGAGCACACGGCCGTCCCTGAAAAGCAGTTCCTGAGGGAGTTGAAATCATGGCCGCTGGAGCCATGAACCGCTGGACCGCGTCGCTGGCCGACGCCAAGCCCGTCTCGTACTGGCTGGACGACCCCGGCAGGCCCGAGCCCCGCCCCGCCCTCACCGGCGACGAGCACTGCGATCTGCTCGTCGTCGGCGGCGGCTACAGCGGGCTGTGGACGGCGCTCATCGCCAAGGAGCGCGACCCCGGCCGGGACGTCGTCCTCGTCGAGGGCCGCGAGATCGGCTGGGCCGCCTCCGGGCGCAACGGCGGGTTCTGCGCCGCCTCCCTCACGCACGGCACGGCCAACGGGCTCTCCCGCTGGCCGGGGGAGATCAAGAAGCTGGAGGAGCTGGGCGCCGCCAACCTCGACGCCATCGAGGACGCGGTGGCCCGCTACTCCATCGACTGCGACTTCGAGCGCACCGGCGAGCTGGACGTGGCGACGCAGCCGCACCAGGTCGCCGAACTCCGCGAGTTCTACGCGGAGCTGAGCGAGGCCGGCCTTGCCGACGGCCTGGAGATGCTGGACGCGGACGAGGTCCGCGAGCAGGTCGACTCGCCCACCTTCCTCGGCGCCCTGTACGACCGGCGAGGCGTCGCCATGCTGCACCCGGCGAAGCTGGCCTGGAGCCTCAAGCAGGCCTGCCTCGACCTCGGCGTACGCATCTACGAGCACACGCCGGCCACCGAACTCGCCTCCCGCAGCACCGCAGTGGCGGTCCGCACCCCGTACGGACGGGTCTTCGCGCAGCACGCCGCGCTCGGGACGAACGTGTTCCCGTCCCTGGTCAAGCGGGTCCGCTCGTACACGGTCCCGGTGTACGACTACGCGCTGATGACGGAGCCGCTGAGCGAGGGGCAGCTGGCCTCGATCGGCTGGAAGAACCGGCAGGGCCTCGGCGACTCGGCCAACCAGTTCCACTACTTCCGGCTCTCCGCCGACAACCGCATCCTGTGGGGCGGCTACGACGCGATCTACCCGTACGGCGGCCGCGTCCGCGAGGAGCTCGACCACCGCCCGGAGACGTACGCGAAGCTCGCGGGCCACTTCTTCACCTGCTTCCCTCAGCTGGAGGGCCTGCGCTTCACCCACGCGTGGGGCGGCGCCATCGACACCTGCTCCCGCTTCTCGGCGTTCTTCGGCACCGCCCACGGCGGCCGGGTCGCCTACGCCGCCGGGTACACCGGCCTGGGCGTCGGCGCGACCCGCTTCGGCGCGGACGTGATGCTCGACCTGCTGTCGGGCGAGCGCACGGAACGCACCGAGCTGGAGATGGTCCGCACGAAGCCGCTGCCGTTCCCGCCGGAGCCCTTCGCGTCCACCGGCATCGCGCTCACCAAGTGGTCGCTGGCCCGCGCCGACGACAACGGCGGCCGGCGCAACCTGTGGCTGAAGGCGATGGACGGCCTGGGCCTCGGCTTCGACAGCTGACCCGGGTCGCTCGTCCGTCGGCGTCCCCTGAGGGAAGTACAGCCGCCACCCGGCCTCCGGGCGGCGGCGCCACAGGGAGCTGGACCGACTCCCGGTGCCGGCGCCGCCCCGCACCCCGCCCTCGATCCACCGGCGTACGCCCTGGTGGGGCGGTGTGACCCGGTTCACCACCAAGAAGTCGCCCGAACTCGCGTAATGCCCGCGCCGCGGCCCGCTCTCGCTCGTGACCAACTGTGTCGGAGCGAAGAGGGAGGTCCCGCCATGACTGGTTCGGGGGACAGGTCGGCGGTCGAGTGGCTGGTGGCGGTGGCGCCGGATCCGGAGGCCTGCCGCTGGGAATGGGAGCGCAATCCGCTCGGGGTGGCGCTGCTGCCCGCGGGCAAGCAGTGGGACGTGCTGATCCTGCCGGGCGAGCTGGGCTACCCCACGCTGGACGTCCTCACCCGCGTCATCGACCGCCCGGGACCGGTCCTCGCGGACTTCGGGGACGCCCGTATGGGCTTCTTCGTGCCCGCGGGCACCGTGGCCCGCTGGCTCGGCACGGGCGTGCGCGGCGCGGGGCCCGGCACGTGGATCGTGGTGCCGTATCCGGGCCGCGCCACCGGTGGTGTCCGCTGGCTGGTGCCGCCGGACGGCTCCGGCACCCTCACGGATCCCGGCCTGCTGGAGCTCGCGATGCACGAGGCGGCGGCCCAACTGGCGCGGGACGCGGGGGAATAGAGGCGACGGAACCCTTGACAACCGAATTGGTCTGGACCAAGTTTGGCGCACTCCACCGTGCTCGTCCCCCCGCCCTGCCCGGAGGCACCCATGGCCCGTCCCAGACCCGCTGTCCGCTCACGGAGCAGACTCCTCACGAGTCTCACGGCCGCCGCGCTCGCCGCGACCGGCCTCACCGCCCTGTCCACCACCGCCCACGCGGCCGACACCGATCTGGCCCGCAACGGCGGCTTCGAGTCGTCCCTCGACGGCTGGACCTGTACGGCGAACACCGGCAGGACGGTGAACTCGCCCGTCCACAGCGGCACTTCCGCCCTGCAGGCCACCCCGACCGCGGCCGACAACGCCCAGTGCACGCAGACCGTGACGGTCAAACCCGACTCGGCCTACACCCTGTCCGGCTATGTCCGCGGCAGCTACGTCTACCTCGGCGCGAGCGGCACCGGCACCACCGACGTGTCGACCTGGACCCAGTCGGCGCCCGACTGGCAGAAGCTGACGACGACGTTCCGCACGGGCCCGTCCACGACCAAGGTCACGCTCTACACCCATGGCTGGTACGGCACCCCGGCCTACAACGCCGACGACATCACCCTGCTCGGCCCCGGCGCGCAGGCGCCCGTCCCGCCCGCGGCCCCGACGGGCCTGACGGCCGGCTCGGTCACCTCGTCCAGCGTGGCCCTGTCCTGGGGCGCGGTCTCCGGCGCGACGAGCTACGCGATCTACACGAACGGCACCAAGTCCCGCACGGTGACCGGCACGTCGGCCACCCTCTCCGGTCTCACCCCGGCCACGGCGTACAGCTTCCAGGTCGCGGCCGTGAACGACGCGGGCGAGTCCGCCAAGTCCGCGGTGGTCACGGCGACGACGGCCCAGGGGTCGAGCGGCGGAGGCGGCTCGACGGGCCTCCCGACCCGCGCCCTGGTCGGCTATCTGCACGCGAGCTTCGCCAACGGCGCGGGCTACACCCGCCTCGCCGACGTCCCCGACAGCTGGGACGTCATCGACCTCGCCTTCGGCGAACCCACCTCCACCACCTCGGGCGACATCCGCTTCAACCGCTGCCCGGCGACCGAGTGCCCGACGGTCGAGTCGGACGCCGACTTCAAGGCGGCCATCAAGGCCAAGCAGGCGGCCGGCAAGAAGGTCCTGATCTCCATCGGCGGCCAGAACGGCCAGGTCCAGCTCACGACGACGGCGGCCCGCGACACCTTCGTCTCGTCCGTCTCGAAGATCATCGACGAGTACGGACTGGACGGCCTCGACATCGACTTCGAGGGTCACAGCCTGTCCCTGAACGCGAACGACACGGACTTCAAGAACCCCACGACCCCCGTGATCGTCAACCTGATCTCGGCGCTGAAGACCCTCAAGGCCAAGTACGGCGACAAGTTCGTCCTGTCGATGGCCCCCGAGACCTTCTTCGTCCAGAACGGCTACCAGTTCTACGGCACCGGCAAGTGGGGCGGCCAGGACCCGCGCTGCGGCGCCTACCTCCCGGTCATCCACGCGATGCGCGACGACCTGACCCTGCTGCATGTCCAGGACTACAACTCGGGGCCGATCATGGGCCTCGACAACCAGTACCACTCCATGGGCGGCGCCGACTTCCACATCGCCATGACCGACATGCTCCTGACGGGCTTCCCGGTCGCGGGCGACGCGAACAACGTCTTCCCGCCGCTGCGCCCCGACCAGATCGCCATCGGCATGCCGGCCTCCACGAACGCGGGCAACGGCTACGTCTCCCCGGCCGAGACGAACAAGGCCCTGAACTGCCTCACCAAGAAGACCGACTGCGGCTCGTACACCACCCACGGCACCTGGCCGGGCCTGCGGGGCCTGATGACGTGGTCGGTGAACTGGGACCGCTTCAACAACTGGGAGTTCCAGAAGAACTTCGACGCGTACTTCGGCTGAGCACCCGGGCCGCCGCGTAGAACTGTAGGTGCACATTCCCCCTGTCCTTGTCTCGTCAGCGAGGGCCCCTGTCCGGCCTGTGAGTCGGGAGCGTCGGTGCATCTCGTAGATGTCAGCAACGGTCGGAAGGCTTGTGATCCATCCCAAATGACTGTGGGAACCCCAAGCCTGTGACCTGCAGCGCCCTCAGTCCTTGGAGACGTCAGGCAAAGCGACGTCTCCAAGGACTGAGGGCACGTCGCTGAGCGGACGGGACTGTGCGCACACGGCCTGGGGCCTGTCCTCGAAGTGGCCGTGACCGGAGGGGTGAGTCTGCACGCCTCGGCGCTGGTCAAGTGGGAGCAAAAACTTACTGGGCGGCAGCAGGGTGCAGCAGGGCATGTGTCTCGTGCGGGAGTGTCCTGCGGTCGTTCATGCGGCGTTGATCGTCACGTTGTGTACGCCTGCTGAACGCGTGGAGCTGAGGGAGCTGTGGAGCGACCGCGCAGGATGGAGTCATTGGTCGGTTTCGTGCTTGCAATCGCTCGTGATGACGCTGGGTGCAGCTTGACTGCGCGTCACGAACGCCTGGTAGAAGCGGTTGTGGGCGCCGCGTTCCGCAAGACGCTCTACGGATCTGCCGTGATATAGGTCACTCTTGACCATTGGATTAGACCACCACATCATCCTCACAGTTTCTTCGGTTTCTTACCAAGTTCTTAGGGATGGGGTGGGGGCGTGCCCGCACGCAGAGGGTTGGGCTGGCGCCGAACGGTGTGGCGAGGCGCCATCACGGTTGCGCTGTTGGGCGGCGCGGTGCCGGGCATCGGCGCAGGTCTGGCCTCGGCCGTACCAGGCGGCAGTGCGGGGGACGCTGTCGCGAGGAGTGCCGCCACGGAGTCGGCGGCGAGTGCGCTGGCGGCTCGGAGCGGTGAACGCGTCGCTGTGGAGAGCGCGACGACGGAGTCGTCCCAGGCGTTCGCCAACCCCGACGGCACGTTCACGCAAGAGATGAATGCGGCTCCGGTGCGCGCGCGTGGCGACGATGGTGCGTGGGCGCCTCTCGACACGACCTTGGCGCGCGGTGCCGACGGCGCGGTCCGGGCGAAGAACACCACTGCCGGCGTCGAGTTCTCGGGCGGAGGCAGCGGTGCGGGTCTGGTCATCCTGAACGACGGTGGCCGTGAGCTGAAGCTCGGCTGGCCTACCGCCCTGCCCGAGCCCAAGCTGGACGGCGCAACCGCCACCTACCCGTCCGTTCTCCCGGACGTGGATCTGAAGTTGACGGCGCTGAGTACCGGCTACACCTCGGTTCTGGTGGTCAAGACGGCCGAGGCGGCGCAGAACCCGGCGCTCGAGTCCATCCGGTTGTCCGTCGCGGGCAAGGGCCTGGACGTTGCCGCGACCGCCGACGGCGGCTTCGTCGCACGGGACGGCGACGGTTCGCCGGTGTTCGAGAGCCCGGCGGGGCGCATGTGGGACTCGGCCGGCGACACCCCGGCCCCCAGCGCACAAAAGGTGACGCGCTCGACGTCGTCCGTGGATGCGGCCGATGAGCCGACGGACGAGACGCCGGTTCCCGCTGCCAAGGGCGAGCCGGCTCCGGCCGAGGGGCCCAGTAGTGGTGATGCCGCGGCCGAGGTCCCGCTGAAGGTCACGGACACGACGCTGCAGATCCAGCCCGATCTCGACCTGCTGCACGGCAAGGACACCGTCTTCCCCCTGTACATCGATCCGCCCACCAAGGGCATCGCGCTGGGTGACTGGACGGCCCTGTCCTCGGACGGCGACAAGTTCTGGGAGTTCGACGGGGACAAGGGCGTGGGGCGCTGCTCGAACTACGGCGGCTACCTCTGTTCGAACAGCCCCTACACCCAGCGCCTGTACTTCGAGTACCCGCTCTCCTCGATCCATGGAAAGAAGATTCTCGACGCCACGATGGAGGTGTACCAGGAGTGGACCTTCACATGTGATCCGCAGTGGTACGACCTGAGCCGCGTGGACAAGGGCATCTCTTCCAGCACCACCTGGTCCTCCCGCCCCACCGCGGTGGACCTGATGGGCGACAGGAAGGTCGCCTACGGACGGGGCAGCCTGTGCAGCCCCTCGCAGCCTGCGAACTGGGTCCGCTTCAGCGACAACGTGGACGAGGAGACCAACGAGAACCTGACGACGACCCTCGCCTCCTATGCGGCGAACAAGACCTCGCAGATCACCTTCTCGCTGACCGCGCACGACGAGTCGAACGCCGCCGCCTGGGCCCGCTTCCGTGACGACGCGAAGCTGTCGGTCACCTATGTCTCCTACCCCGACAAGCCGACCTCCTACGGCGTCCAGGACGGCACCACGGGCCGGGCCTGCAACGCATCCACGATCCCGTACGCCACCAGCGACACCACACCCAAGTCGCTCGCCACGGTCCAGTCCGCGGACGGCTCCAACGCACAGTTGCGCGCCGCGTTCGAGGTGTGGAAGGCCGACGGATCGAGCCGGACCTGGTCCGGGTACTCGCCCGACGGCACCTGGGTCGCCGACAACGCTCCCCGCACAGGGACAACCTCCACGGCCCTGACCCCGCAGACGGACTACCGCATGCGCGTCAAGACCCAGGCGTACTACAAGACGGACCGGGGGGCCACAGGTGTCTTGGACTCGGCCTGGTCGTCGTGGTGTTACTTCCGCGTCGACACCGACTCACCGCCCAAACCCGTGGTGACGAGCGCGGACGGCGTTTACAAGCCGTCCGAGACCGCCCCGGCGGCCGGCGGCGTGGGTACACCCGGCAAGTTCACCTTCACGCCCGGCGACACCAACCCCACCACTGCCGGCATCCAATCGGACGTCACCAGCTTCAAGTGGAAGCTCAACAGCGGAGCGATCTCCAGCCCCATCCCGGTCGCCAAGGGCACCGCCACCACGCAGACCATCACCCCCAACCAGGCTGGTGAGAACACCATCCAGGTCTGGGGCTATGACGCGGCCCAGCACAGTTCGCTCACGGCCACCTACAGCTTCCTGGTCAAGGGAGCTGAACAGCCGTCGGGGATCTGGCATCTCGACAACACGCTCACCGACTCCACCACGGCCACGCAGCACCCGCTGACCTCGTCTGGCGCGGCATGGGACGTGCTGTCCCGCAGCGGGACGGGAGCGGCGAAGTTGAACGGCACGACCTCGTACCTGTCCACGTCAGGAGCCGTGCTCGACACCACCAAGTCGTTCACCGTGTCGGCCTGGGCACGACTCACGAAGAACGATGTCAACTACAGCGTTGTGTCGCAGGCGGGGACGAACGCCTCCGGGTTCCAGCTGTACTACTCCAGCAGCTACAACGCCTGGATCTTCAACCGTCACCAGAGCGACGTGACGGATCCGGTCATCGTCCGTTCCCTGAGCGCCAGGCCGCCGGTGCTGAACGTTTGGACCCACCTGGCCGGCGTGTACGACGCTGCTTCCCAGACCGTCCAGCTCTACGTCAACGGCGTCCCTCAGGGCAGCCCGGTCGCCTTCAGCACCCCGTGGAAGGCATCGGGGGGTCTGCAGGTCGGACGGCTCTGGTACACCGGCGCGGGCAAAGAGAATTTCTCCGGAACGATCGATGAGGTGAAGGTCTGGTCTCGCGCCCTAGCGGACACCGAAGTCGCTCACGATGCCTGGCTGGAGGACGAGGACCTCAGCGACGGCACCGCCGGAGATCCGGTCCCCGCCCTGGTGTCCAAGTGGGACGCCACTGACACGGCCAACGCGACCGGTACCACGGTCAAGGACACCAGCGGCTTCGCCCGAAACCTGACCCTCAACGGCGCGGCACTGGCCACGATCACCCACGGTGACCCGGACATCGGTGAGGAGGTCACCACCACCCAGACCATGAACCTCAACGGCACCAGCGCCTACGCCACTGCCACCGGCCCGGTCGTTGACGACACCGGCTCGTTCACCGCCACCGCCTGGGTGACCCTGGACCCGGCCAAGCTCGCCGACACCAGCAAGGCGTACGCGGTGCAGGTCATGGGCCAGTCCGGCACCAGCCAGTCCGCGTGGGGAGTCTGGTACGAACAACCCACAGGCAGCACCCAGGGACGCTGGACCTTCGGCCGTCCCAACAAGGACGGCACCGGCGCCACCTGGACCACCAGCACCGCGACGGCGGCCACCACGGCACAGCTCGGCGTTCCCACGATGCTGACGATCGTGTACGACGCCCAGGCTCCTGCCGACCCCGACGACACGTCCAAGCTCGGCGCGCTCAAGCTCTACGTCGACAACGCCCTGATGGGCGATGGGGACGGCATCCCCTACACCGCGCCGTGGCAGGGCAGCGGAGCCTTCGAGATCGGCCGAGCGAAGATCAACGGCGCCGCCGCGCGCTACTTCCCCGGCTCTCTCGACAGCGTCCGTGTGTGGGCCGGAACCACCTCCACCGACACGATCGCCAATCGCTTCAACACCGAACAGCAGCAGTAAACACCCAGGTTGTGCGGGGCGAGAACCTCAGCTCGCCCCGCACAACCCTTGGTTGCCACATGCGCGCGATCCGCGCCCACAAGCCGGCGCCGCGGCATCAGTTGCCGTGCGCTTCCCACCCAATTCCAGAACCAGGACACCAGCATGTCTAGAGCACCCGTCCCCAGACGTGTGCCAAGGGCGGTCCTCCGCCATTGGCTCACTCGCGGAGCACTTGTCGCCTCCCTGGCCCTCCTCCCACAGGTCACGGTCCCGTCGGGCTACGACTTTGTAGCCCAGGCCCAGTCCACGACAGCGAGCAAGAATCTGGAGGACCGGCCCGACGCGAAGATCGACAAGGTGGGCGGATTCAAGGCGGGCACGTCCAAGGCCCCGAAGGACAAGGCCGCTCCCGCCTCGCGGGAGACCCGTGAGCGGCTGAAGCAGGCCACGTGGCCCGAGCCGGGCAAGGTCACCACCGAGGTGGCGACGACCGGTGAGGCCAAGACCACCGTCGGCGGGCTCGGGGTGAAGCTCGCCCAGGAGCCGCCTGCGGTGTCCCGGTCCCAGAAGACGAAGGTGCCGAAGAGCAGGGCCAAGGCAACCGGCCCTGCCGAGAAGTTCACCCTCGACGTGCGGGCCCAGGTAGCGGCGAAGAGGGCGGGCGTCAACGGTGTCCTGATGACCGTCGCTCCGGCCGGCGAGGGAGAAGACGCCACCGACACCGACGGCCTCCGCGTCTCTCTGGACTACTCTTCGTTCGGCGATGCCTACGGTGGCAACTTCGGCCCTCGCCTTCGCCTCGTCACCCTGCCCGCGTGTGCGCTGACCACGCCGGACAAGAGGTCCTGCCGTACACAAACACCGGTGACGGGCGCGGACAATGACGCGAAGACCCAGACTCTGACCGGCGCCCTCTCCGCCCGAACGCTGTCCGCGGGTACCGCGGTCGTGCTCGCCGCGGCGGCCGACTCCTCCGGCGGCGGGGACTACAGCGCCACCTCGCTGTCGCCGAGCGCGACGTGGGAGGCCGGTGGCAGCACCGGTGACTTCAACTGGAGTTACCCGCTGCGCGTGCCACCGGCGACCGCCGGCCCGGCGCCGAACCTGTCGATCTCCTACAGCTCCGGTTCAGTGGACGGCCGTACCGCGGGAGAAAACAACCAGACCTCGGTCGTCGGTGAAGGGTTCTCCATGACGGAGTCCTACATCGAGCGCAAATACGCCTCCTGCAAGAGCGACGGGCAGGCCGGCAAGGGTGACCTGTGCTGGAAGTACGCGAACGCCACCCTCGTGCTCAACGGCAAAGCGGTCGAGCTCGTCAACGCCTGTGCGGACAAAGCGGCATGCGACACCGCCGCCAACTCCGAGGCCGCCGGCGGCGCCTGGAAACTGAAGAACGAGGACGGCACGCGAGTCGAGCACCTGACCGGTGCCACCGACAACGGCGACAACAACACCGAGTACTGGAAGGTCACGGACGCCTCCGGCATCCAGTACTTCTTCGGTAAGAGCCGCATGCCCGGGTGGAGCGACAAGGGCACGACCGACACCGCCGACGACGACCCGGTCACCAACTCCGTGTGGACAGTCCCGGTCGCCGGCGACGACGCCGGAGAGCCCTGCTACAAGTCCGGCGGCTTCGCCGACACTCTGTGCACTCAGGCATGGCGCTGGAACCTGGATTACGTCGTCGACCCGCACGGCAACGCCTCCACCTACTGGTACGGCAAGGAGACGAACTACTACTCCAAGAATGCCGACACCAGCGTCAACGGCACCGCCTACACCCGCGGCGGCTACCTCAACCATATCGACTACGGCCTGCGCAGCGGCATGATCTACGCCAAGCCCGCCGCCCAGCAGGTCTCGTTCACGTACGCCGAGCGCTGCGTCACCTCCGGCGGCTGCGACAGCCTCACCAAGGACACCAAGGCCAACTGGCCCGACGTGCCCTTCGACATGATCTGCGCCTCCGGAACCAAGTGCACCACCCAGATCGGCCCGGCCTTCTTCACCCGTAAGCGCCTCACCGACATCACCACCTCCGTGTGGACCGGCACCGGCACCACACGGCGCAGTGTGGACACGTGGCACCTGGAGCAGGATTTCCCCAACACCGGCGATGCCTCCTCACCGAGCCTGTGGCTGAAGTCCATCCAGAACACCGGCAAGGCCAACACGAGCACAGCCGCCATGCCACCCGTCATCTTCGGCGGGGTCCAGATGGCCAACCACGTGGAAGGCAGCGGCCCTGACACCCTGCGCTACATCAAGTGGCGCGTACGCACCATCAAGTCGGAGACCGGCTCGACCCTCACCGTCAACTACTCCGATCCTGACTGCATCTGGGGCTCCAGCATGCCCTCGGCAGTCGACAAGAACACCCGACGCTGCTTCCCCGTCAAATGGTCGCAGTCCGGGGCGGAGCCGGTCCTCGACTGGTTCCACAAGTACGTCGTCTCCTCCGTCCTCCAGGACGACCTCTACGGCCACAACGACGCCCTTGAGACGTACTACACCTACGAGGACGCCGGTTGGGGCTACGCCGACGACGACGGCCTGACCAAACCCGCCAACCGCACCTGGTCCCAGTGGCGCGGCTACGCCAAGGTGACGCAGAGCGCGGGGAGTTCTGAGGACACCCGCAGCAAGCAGACGACGCTCTACATGCGCGGTCTCGACGGCGAGAAGGAACTCGACGGCAGCCCGCGCGTTGCGAAGGTCACCGACTCCACCGGCACCTCCATCGACGACTCCCGCCAGTACGCCGGCTTCGTCCGCGAGACGATCGCATACAACGGCGCCGAGGAGAACAAGGGCACGATCAACACTCCTTGGTCCCACAAGACCGGAAGCCATACCTACAGTTGGGGCACCACCGACTCCTGGATCGTCCAGCCGGGTGAGACCGCCACCCGCACCAAGACCTCTACCGGCACGCGCACGGTCAAGCAGAAGAACACGTACGACACCACGTACGGGCTGCCGATGACCGTGGAGGACGGCGGTGATGCAGCCAAGAACGGCGACGAGACCTGCACGCGCACGTCGTACGCCCGCAGTGCCGCGTCCTCGATCGTGAACGCGGTCTCACGGGCGGAGACCTACGCAACCACGTGCGACGCCACCCCGAAGGTCCCGGACGACACCATCTCCGACACGACCACGGCCTACGACAATCAGGCGGTCGGGACGGCACCCACCAAGGGCGAGATCACCGCCTCCTCCCGCGTTTCCAGCTACGGCACCGACGGCAAGCCCGTCTACCAGCAGGTATCGGGCGCCACCTATGACGATCTGGGGCGGCCGGAGAGCGAAACCGACGCACTGGGCCGTACGACCCGGACTGCCTACGTGCCGGACGACAGCGGATACGGTCCGCTCACATCCGAGACGACCACCGACCCCAAGCTCTTCACCTCCACCACCGAGGTCGACCCGGCCTGGGGTACAGCCACCAAGGTCACCGACGCCAACAGCAACGTCACCGAGGAGTCCTTCGACGCACTCGGCCGGTTGCTATCCGTCTGGAAACCCGACCGCTCCCGCTCACTCGGCGACGCGGCCAGCATCGTCTACGGCTACAGCATCAACAACGACAAGGAGACCTGGGTCCGCACCGGCGCCCTCAAGGCCGACGGCAAGACCTACAACAGCTCCTACGAGATCTTCGACAGCCTCCTGCGTTCCCGCCAGAAGCAGGTCCCGGCGCCCGGCGGGGGCCGCGTGATCTCGGAGACCCTCTACGACAGCCGTGGCCTCGCCTACCTCACCAACGACCAGATTCACGACAACAGCGCGCCCTCGGGAGGCCTGGCCAACACCTACCCCGGCTCCGTGCCCGCCTCCACCGAGACGGTCTTCGACGCCGTCGGTCGCGCCACCGACTCGATCTTCCGGGGCTACGGACAGGAGAAGTGGCGTACCAAGACGGACGAGCAGGGAGACCGTACCGCCGTCACCGCGGCCGCCGGAGGCACCGGCACCCTCACGATCCTCGACGCCCGCGGCCGTCTCACCGAGCGCCGCGAGTACGCAGGACCGGCACCGACGGGCAGCGACTACACCCGCACCCTGTACGAGTACACGCCCGGCGGACAGGTCAAGAAGATGACCGGCCCGGACGGATCTGTCTGGGCCTACGGGTACGACCTGCGGGGTCGTAAGACCCATTCCGCGGATCCCGACAAGGCGAGCGTGGACACCACGTACAACGACGTGGACCAGCCACTGACGGCGACCACCACTCTCAACGGTGCCTCCCGCACGCTGATCACGGCCTATGACGAGTTGGGCCGCAAGTCGGGTACCTGGGACGGCATCCAGGACAGCGCCCACCAGCTGACCAAGTTCACCTACGACACACTGGCCAAGGGAGAGCCGACCGCGGCGATCCGCTATGTCGGCGGCACGACGGGCAAGATCTATTCCCAGGTCGTCACCGGCTACGACGCACTCGGACGTTCCAAGGGCACCAAGGTTGTCATCGCTGCGACCGACCCCCTGGTCACCGCCGGCGCGCCGCAGACCTACACCACGTCCACTACCTACAACCTGGACGGGACCGTCCAGTCCACCTCGGTTCCAGCTGTGGCCGGGCTGGCCGCTGAGACGGTCACCAACAGCTACAACGACCTCGGCCTACTCACCGGCACCGACGGTATGACCGACTACGTCCAGAACATCGGCTACTCCCCCTACGGAGAGGTCGAGGAGACCCGCCTGGGCACGTCCACCGATGCCAAGCAGTTCCAGATCCTCAACCAGTACGAGGACGGCACCCGCCGTCTGGTCAACACGCACACGGTCGACCAGACGAACACCGGACACACCAGCGACGTCGACTACGCCTACGACGTCACCGGCAACGTCAAGTCGGTCACGGACAAGGCCAACGGCAAGGACACCCAGTGCTTCGCCTACGACGGCCACCGCCGTCTGACCGAGGCCTGGACCCCCTCATCCAACGACTGCGCCACCACCCGCTCGGCGAGTGCTCTCGGCGGCCCGGCACCGTACTGGACCAGCTGGACCTACAAGACGGGAGGCCTGCGCGACACCCAGACCGAGCACAAGTCCGCTGGTGTCACCACGACCGCCTATGGCTATCCGGCAGTCAACTCCACTGGCACCGGGCAGCCCCACACGATGACCTCGGTCACGGTCAACGGCGGCACCGCCAAGACGTATTCCTACGACGAGCAGGGCAACACCACCAAGCGCTACGGCCCCACCGGCACCGCGCAGAGCCTTGTCTGGGACATTGAAGGAGCACTCGCCCAGCTCACCGAGGGCGGCAAGACCACCGACTACCTGTACGACGCCGACGGCGATCTCCTGATCCGTCGCGGTCCGGTCGAGTCCGTCCTCTACCTGGACGGCCAGGAACTCCACTACGACAAGAACTCCAAGAAGTTCACCGCCCAGCGCTACTACGCGGCTGGGGACGCCACGGCACTCCGCACCGAGCAGGGCCTTTACTGGATGGTCGACGACCACCACGGCACCGCGTCCATGACGGTGAACGCCAGCACTCAGGCTGTCACCCGCCGCTACACCAAGCCCTTCGGTGAATCACGCGGCACGGCACCGTCCGCCTGGCCCGACGACAAGGGCTTCCTCGGCAAGACCGCGGATACTGAGACCGGGCTCACCCACGTCGGGGCCCGGGAGTACGACCCGGTCACGGGACGCTTCCTTTCGGTCGACCAGGTGCTCGCGCCTGACGATCACGAGTCGCTCAACGGGTACGCCTACGCCAACAACACACCCGTTACCGAGTCCGACCCGAGCGGCCTGCGCCCGATCACGGACTGCGAGAGGGGATGCTCCGACGGGCACGGCGGCTCCTATGTGAGTTGGATGTCACCGAGCCGCAACGGCTGGGTCTACAACTCGACCCAGACGTACAGCACGACCATCACGGCGGACGACGGAAGTACCGGCGTTCTGACGATCACGGTACGCACCAAGGGGAATTCCTCCGCGGGGCACATCACGTTCAAGAAGGGTCCCAACCCGGCACCGAAACGTAAGGAAGGACGTCCGCAGAAGTACGTCCATGAGGTGAACGGCGTGTGCGTTTACGCCGTGGCAAGTAGTTGTGAGGAGGTTTCTGCCCCCGCCGACACAGAAATTCCTGACCTGCCCTGCTACGACGGAGAATCTGAGACGCATTGCTCGATTCGCAATTCGTACAACAAGACGGCCCAGACGCTCGGTCCCCTCGTCGGCATGGTGGCGGGCGCACGCTCATGGGCCAAGCGTGGAGAGGTGACTGTCTACCGTGTGGAAGGGGCGAAGAATCAGAGGGTCAAGATCCTCGGCGGCGGTTTCGTCACACTCAAGAACGCGAAGAAGCCGGTATTCCTGAATTTCGGCGTAAAGGCTCGCGCCGATAATTTCTTGGAGAAGCGGATATCGCAGGGATTCTCGGACAGCAAGGTGAAGGCTTTCGAGGTCGACGCCCAGTTCCTTGAATGGCTCCGCGCCAACGCGGTACCGGAGTCGATGGCCAAGGATAATCCGGGAATGCCTCTCAAGGTTGACACGACGAAGGCTGCGGATCAGTACATGCTGCGCCCCGAGCACATGAGCGCTTTCTTCGATAGTATGATCCAGGGTTCCGGCCGAGAATACGGGCCGAAGTAGTAGAGAAGTCGATACAAAGAATGCGCGGCGGGGCATCTCCATACATGGGGTGCCCCGCCGCAAAATATGTAACTCCAGAAAGGCAAGCAGCTTGCTCACCGAATTGCGCGTCGAGGGTGCCGCACGCGGCATCGAGAAATTCTCCGAGGCGTTGCTCCCTGCTCTTCGCTGCGAGGACGGCGCGGAGTGCGAAGCGCCCGCATGGCTGTCGGAGCAGTTCTCCTCGCCACTCACGAAGGAGCAGCGCGACCGCTGGCTCGACGAATGGCGGCGCGCGTCGGACGCGGGGAAGGCGCAGATGGAGAAGAGTGCGGGTTGGGAGAAGGGGGACTGGTTCCACTGGGTGACTGGAGAGAGCGGGTTCTGGACGATTCAGCGCATCGTCCCACGTGACGCAATCTCCCTGACGGTCGTGCTGGATGCCGTCGACTGGCCGGTGCCCATCGCCGCGCTCGAATGGCTCGCCGAAAAATCAGGCGTGCGGATCCGTCACGAATGATGTGGATCCGCCGCTGCCGATGCGGACCAGAGGGAGATGCCCGCGACGTGGAGTCCGGCCAGGCAGATGGCCGAGGCACCGCTCGATGATGTTGCGGTGCTTGTACGCCTTACGGTCGGAGGCCGCCGGTCTGCCACCGGTCCGTCCGCGCCGTATGCGGGTGGCCCGCCGGTCGGCACGTCCCTGTCATCGTCCACGTACGGGACGGAGCAGAAGCGGAAACGACAAGAGCAGCATCGCCGAGAGGCACCAGCTGCCGATCACGTCCACCGGCCAGTGGTACCCCTGCCGCACCAGCCCCAGGCCTACGGCCGCGTTCAGTACGACGCAGCCGTAGGCCGCTTCACGTCTGCGGAACACCTGGTGCAGCAGCAGTGCGCACAGCCCGTACCCCACCGCCGCCGTCGTCGCGTGCCCCGACGGGTAGAAGCCCGTCTCCGGGGACATGGGCGGCGGACCCGGGCGGGACAGCGCCGATTGGAGGGGGCCGACCAGGGCCGGGACCAGGGCCATGGTGAGGATCGCGGTGAGTGCGGGGAGCCAGTGGCGGGTGCGCCAGGTGACGTACGCGAGGGCCGCCGCGAGGACGGGCAGGGCCACCTGGAGGTTGCCGAGGTCCGCGAAGAATTCGGCCGGGGCCGCGGGGATCGCGCTGGTGCGGATCGCGTTCCCGAGGCGTTCGTCGGGGGCGAGGAGCGGGCCGTCGGACGCCACCTGCCAGGTGAGCGCCGTGAAGACGAGCGTCGCGAGAAGGGTGAGAAAAGTGGTCGGCCGGCCCGGAACAGGGGGGGTGGTTCCGAGCCGGCCGAACTGACCGGCGTGCCGCACGCCCCGGGGGGTTTGGGGCGGGCGACCGTCCGATCGGTGAGGAGTTCCGGAGCCGGAAGCTCCGGGTGTGTGCGCGAGGGCACGACCAGGGCGGGGCTGGGGAGGCTCCGACCCGGTGTCGCCCACAGTCCCCTGTGGGCGGGGTGTTTCTCTCATCTGCAGAAACCGTACGTCAGGGGGTGGGGGTGCGACAGTCGCTTCGGCAACATGCCATCGGCCCCCCACACCTTCTTCACACGGCCCGACCGTCACCGCAGGTCACGGAATGATTACCGGTCCCACGGGTGTCGATCGGCGGTCCGTGGTCAGAGTGCCGCGAAGGCGTTCTCGATGATGTCGAGACCCTCGTTCAGCAGGTCCTGGCCGATCACCAGCGGGGGCAGGAAGCGCAGGACGTTGCCGTAGGTGCCGCAGGTCAGGACGAGGAGGCCCTCGGCGTGGCAGGCCTTGGCGAGGGCGGCGGTGGCCTCCGGGTTCGGCTCCTTGGTGGCCGGGTCCTTGACCAGCTCGACGGCGATCATCGCGCCGCGGCCGCGCACGTCGCCGATGACGGAGAACTTCTCCTGCATCGCCGTCAGGCGGGCCTTCATCGTCGACTCGATCTCCTTCGCCTTCGCGTTGAGGTCGAGCTCCTTCATCGTCTCGATGGCACCGAGCGCACCGGCGCAGGCCACCGGGTTGCCGCCGTAGGTGCCGCCGAGGCCGCCCGCGTGCGCGGCGTCCATGATCTCGGCGCGGCCGGTCACGGCGGCGAGCGGCAGACCGCCCGCGATGCCCTTGGCGGTGGTGATCAGGTCGGGGATGATGCCCTCGTCCTCGCAGGCGAACCACTGGCCGGTGCGGCAGAAGCCGGACTGGATCTCGTCCGCGACGAAGACGATGCCGTTGTCGTTGGCGAACTTCACGATCTCCGGCAGGAAGCCCTTGGCCGGCTCGATGAAGCCGCCCTCGCCGAGCACCGGCTCGATGATGATCGCGGCGACGTTGTCCGCGCCGACCTGCTTGGTGATCTGGTCGATGGCCTGGGCGGCGGCCTCCGGGCCGGCGTTCTCGGCGCCGGTCGGCCAGCGGTAGCCGTACGCCACCGGGACGCGGTAGACCTCGGGCGCGAACGGGCCGAAGCCGTGCTTGTACGGCATGTTCTTGGCCGTCAGCGCCATCGTCAGGTTCGTGCGGCCGTGGTAGCCGTGGTCGAAGACGACGACCGCCTGGCGCTTGGTGTAGGCGCGGGCGATCTTGACGGCGTTCTCGACGGCCTCGGCGCCCGAGTTGAACAGGGCCGACTTCTTGGCGTGGTCACCCGGCGTCAGCTCGGCCAGCGCCTCGGCGACGGCGACGTAGCCCTCGTACGGCGTGACCATGAAACAGGTGTGGGTGAAGTCCTGGAGCTGGGCGCTCGCACGGCGCACCACGGCCTCGGCGGAGGCGCCGACCGAGGTGACGGCGATGCCGGAGCCGAAGTCGATCAGGCGGTTGCCGTCGACGTCCTCGATGATGCCGCGGTCCACCCGGGCGGTGAACACGGGCAGCGTGGAGCCCACGCCGGCCGCGACCGCGGCGAGGCGGCGTTCCTGCAGCTCCTGCGACTTCGGGCCGGGGATGGCGGTGACGACGCGGCGCTCCTGCGGGATGTCGCTCATGCGGGGCTCCTGGTTCTTCGGTCCCGGTTTCGCCGGGTTGGTTCGGGGGGTTTCCTCGCAGGTTAGGGCCGGGATCCGCGGGCGGTCATGCTCCATCCGGGTGGGGTCGCCCGGCCGTGTTGTCCGTCGTGGACACATGGGTACGACGCCACGGAGAGGGCGACGAGGCGCGTAAGCGGTGAACTCCCTTGGTCCGGGCACTAGATTGAGCCCGGATCGACGCGCTGAGAACGACGGACCGGCAGGTCAGGGGGCAAGGCCATGAGCAGCGAGGGCATGCAGGGCACGGGCGGTTCCGCCGGGGAGCGCAGCATTCCCTCCGGCGGGGCGGTGCCGCCACCGCGTCCCGCCCACGCACCGGGCGAGCAGAGCGTCTCCGCGGGCACCACGTTCCTGACCTGGCTGCGCACACCGCGGCCCGCCGCCGCGCCCGGCGTATGGCGGTTCGGGCACCGGCCGCGGGCCGAGCAGGAACCCGAGCGCACCCCGACCCGGCAGCTGCTCAGCGGCGCGGTCATCGCGTTCCTGGTGGGCTGGCTCGTCTGGTCGCTGCTGTGGAACGGCTACCTGGGCGGCTGGTGGCTGCTGCCGCTGTACGCGATGGTCCCGGAGTCCTGGGCGTCCCCGCACTCGTTCGCCTCGGTCGTCGTCTCCTACCTCTACTACGGGATCTTCGCCGTCGGAATCATGATCGCCGTCGGCCGGCTCGGCCGGTGGGGCGAGGTCTGGCGCCGCTTCGGCTACCCCGCCTGGCGCACGGCCGTCCCCACGCAGCCCGAGCGCCCGCCCGCGCCCGAGCGGGACCCCGCCCAGTGGCCCCAGCTGCGCGAGGCCGGGGCCGTCGACGCCGCCGAGCGGCTCGGGGCCGACGCCCGCGCCGGGCTGATGCGCGACGTCGACCACGCCCGCATCGTCCGCGCCTGGCAGGGCGTCAAGCGCGGCCGGCACACCCTCGCCGCGTTCACCGCCGCCGTCGTCCGGGACGGCGCCGCCGCCTGCCCACACCCCTCCGGCGCCCGCGACCTGCCCGCCCGCGCCGCCCGCCACGACCTCGCCACCGCGCAGGTCAGGATCGGCACGGCCGCCGACGACACCCGCAACCCGTACGCGTACCGGGGCGTCGGCCTCGCCCTCGGCCCCGACCTGCTCGGCACGTCCCTGCTCGCCGTCGGCCCGCCCGGCGCGGGCAAGACCGGCAGCCTCGTGTGGCCGCTCGCGGAGTCGCTGTGCCTGGGCGCGCTCGCCGGACGGGCCGCTGTGGTCGTCGTCGGCGCGGCCGGCGCCGGGCTCGGCGCGCAGGACGCCTACGACGTCGTCGTCCGCGTCGGACAGCCCGACTCCGTCTACGACCTCGATCTGTACGGCGGCAGCAAGGACCCGGACGAGGCCGCCGCGGTGCTCGCCGAGGCGCTCGTCGGAGACCTCGCCGACCCGCACCCGGGCGGCGACAGCCGGCGCTCCACCACCGTCCTCGCCCAGCTCCTCGGCCCCTACTTCACCGTCCACCGGCGCTTCCCCTCCGTGCCCGAGCTGCGGCAGCTGCTCGACGGGGTGCCCGCGGCGCTCGACGCGCTGCGCAAGGCGCTCACCGAGGCGGGGCACGACGCGATGCTGCGCGAACTCGACGCCCGCGAACGGCAGCTGGGCCATCCGGGCGATGTCGGAGCGGTGCTCGCCGACCGGATCGCGCTGCTCGACCGGCCCGCGTTCGCCTCGTTCTTCGACACCTCGGGCGCCACCCGGCCGTTCTCGCTGCGCGCCCTCGACCATCCCGTGCGGGTACGGATCGACCTCCCCGAGCGGGGACACGCGGACGCCTCCCGGATCCTGGCGCGGCTCGTGCTCGCGCAGTTCATGACGAGCGTGGCCGTGCGCGAGGACCGCTCGCTGTTCGCGTGCCTGGTGTTCGACGACGCCACCGGGGTCGTCACGCCGCATGCCGTCCGCGGCATCCAGCGACTGCGCTCCGCGAACGCCGGAACCGTACTGACCCTGCGCACCCTCGACGACCTGCCGCGCCCGCTGCGCGGACCGCTGCTCGGCTCCGTCGGCTGCCGGATGGCCCTGTCCGGGCTCACCCCGTGGGACGGGCAGGACTTCGCCGAGGTGTGGGGCAAGGAGTGGACCGAGGCCCGTGACGTCACCGACCGGCAGATCATCGCCGAGACCCCGGCCGGCAAGGCGCTGCACGCCGTACGCCGGGTGATCACCGGGCGGGCGCCGACCGCCCGCGCGGTCACCGTCCGCCAGGTCGAACGCGAACGCTGGTCCGCCTCCGACCTCGCCCACGCCGTCCCGCCCGGCCACGCCGTCCTCTCCCTCACCACCGTGCGCGGGGAGCACGCGCCCCCGCTGCTGGTGCAGCTGCGGGGCTGACGGCGCACCGGGAATCGTGGGGGCGGCCTTCCGGGGTACGTACGGTGAGGCAGAATCGGCACTGGTCGTTCATACGGACCGGCCAAAAGCTTCACATCTCCTGTGCCCGCCCCACGCGTACCTCCAGCTCACCTGAAGGCCCCATGCCGCCCACGCTCGCCTCCCTCGTCCACCACTCGGCACTCAAACTCGCCGTGCGCGCGGGCGAGGACCATCTGGACACCCCGGTCCGCTGGGCCCACGTGAGCGAGCTCGCCGACCCCGTCCCCTACATGGAGGGCGGCGAGCTCCTGCTGATCACCGCCCTCAAGCTGGACGCCGACGACCCCGAGGCGATGCGGCGGTACGTGAAGCGGCTGGCCGGCGCGGGCGTGGTCGGGCTCGGCTTCGCCGTCGGCGTCAACTACGACGACGTACCCGAAGCGCTCGTGAAGGCCGCCAGGGACGAGGGACTCCCGCTCCTCGCGGTGCCTCCCCGCACGCCCTTCATCGCCATCAGCAAGGCGGTCTCCGCGGCCATCGCCGCCGACCAGTACCGCGCCGTCACCTCAGGATTCGCCGCGCAGCGCGAGCTGACCAAGCAGGCCCTGAACGAAGGGCCCGAGGGGCTGCTCGCGGTGCTCGCCGCGCAGGTCGACGGATGGGCCGCGCTCTACGACGCGTCCGGCGCCGTCGTCGCCACCGCCCCGGACTGGGCCGGCCGCCGGGCCGCCCGGCTGACCCCCGATGTCGAGCGGCTGCGGGAGCGGCCCGCGCCCGCCAGCGCCGTGGTGGCGGGCGGCGCCGACGACCGGGTCGAACTGCACTCCATCGGCACCGGGCGACGGGCCCGCGCCGCGCTCGCCGTGGGGACGGCGACGGCGCTCGGCACGGCCGAGCGGTACGCGCTGCACTCCGCGATCGCCCTCCTGACGCTGACCACCGAGCGGTCGCGCGCGCTGTACGCCGCCGAGCAGCGGATCGGCGCGGCCGTGCTGCGGATGCTGCTCGCGGGGGAGCCCGACCATGCGCGGGCCGTCGCCGGCGACCTGTACGGGGCGCTCCTGGACGCGCCGTTCCGGATGGTCGTCGCGGAGGCCGTGGCGCCGCCGCCGACCGGCGTCGTGGCCGCGGCGGGCGTCGCGGCCGGGCCCGGCACGGCCTCGCTCCTCGCGGAGGCGGTGACCGGCGGCGGCCCGGACGCCGACCCGATGTCCGTCCTCGCGGACGTCGTCGAGTCCGCCGCCGCCCGGGCCGGCGAGGCCGTCCTGGTCGTCCCGGACGGGGAGCGGCTGGTGCTGCTCACGGTCGACGGGGGCGCGGCCGCGGAGGCCTGCGTGCAGTACGCCGAGGCGCTGGAGGCGACCCGGGCGAGCGGGTCCGCCGGGGACGAGCTCGTCGTCGGGTTCTCGGCACCGGCCGGGCCGATCGCCGCCGCGACCGCCTTCAAGCAGGCCGAGCAGGCCCTGTCCGTCGCACGCCGGCGCGGACGGATCCTCGTCGAGCACGAGGACGTCGTGGCCGGGTCGGTGCTGCCGCTGCTCGGCGACGACGCGGTGCGGGCGTTCGCGGACGGGTTGCTGCGGGCGCTGCGCGATCACGACGCGACGGGGCGGGGGGACCTGGTCGCCTCGCTGCGGGCGTGGCTGTCGCGGCACGGGCAGTGGGACGCCGCCGCCGCGGATCTGGGGGTGCATCGGCATACGTTGCGGTACCGGATGCGCCGGGTCGAGGAGATCCTGGGCCGGTCGCTGGACGATCCGGATGTGCGGATGGAGTTGTGGCTGGCGCTGAAGGCGACCGGGACGTGATCCAGGGCTGCGCGCCGTCGGGGCTTGCTGGTGCGTTGCCGGGTACGGGGTTCGTCGTGGCTTCTCGCGCGGTTCCCCGCGCCCCTGAGATGCGCACTTCGTGCGGCATCTCCCGATGGAGGCGCGGGGAACCGCGCGACGCCTAGGCCAAACCGGCGCACCGGTCGGCCCCGATCACTCCACCCCGGCCAAAACGTCCGCGCCCCCGCCCCGCCTAACGTGGGGCAAGGAACAAGCCCACGTACACGGAGAGGCCGGTAGACACACATGACCGCCACCCACGCCTTCTGGCTCGCCGGCCGCCAGGCCACCGGGGACGCGACCTTCGACGTCCACAACTCCTACGACGGCCGTCTCGTCGGCACCGTCGCCGTGCCGACCGAGGCCCAGGTCGAGGAGGCCGTCGCCGCCGCGCACGCCGTGCGCGAGGAGTTCGCCGCGACCCCGGCGCACGTACGGGCCAAGGCCCTGAACCACGTCGCCGACCGCCTCACCGAGCGCACCGAGGAGATCGCCCTGCTGATCTCCGCCGAGAACGGCAAGCCGATCAAGTGGGCCCGCGGCGAGGTGGGCCGCGCGGTCTCCGTGTTCCGGTTCGCCGCCGAGGAGGCCCGCCGCTGGAACAGCGGTGACGCCCAGCGCCTCGACACCGACGCGGGCGGCACCGGCCGTCTCGCCCTGACCCGCCGCATCCCCAAGGGCGTCGTCCTCGGTATCGCGCCGTTCAACTTCCCGCTGAACCTGAGCGCCCACAAGGTCGCCCCGGCCATCGCGGTCGGCGCCCCGATCATCCTCAAGCCGGCGCCCGCGACCCCGATCTCCTCCCTGATCCTGGGCGAGCTGCTCGCGGAGACGGACCTCCCGGCCGGTTCGTGGTCGGTCCTCACCGTCCCGAACGACCGGATGCCCGCCCTCGTCCAGGACGAGCGCCTCCCGGTCATCTCCTTCACCGGGTCCGGCCCGGTCGGCTACGCGATCATGGACAGCGTCCCGCGCAAGCACTGCACGCTGGAGCTCGGCGGCAACGGCGCGGCCGTGGTCCTCGCCGACTACGCCTCCGAGGCCGACCTGGACTGGGCCGCGGGCCGCATCGCCACCTTCTCCAACTACCAGGGCGGCCAGTCCTGCATCTCGGTGCAGCGCGTCATCGCCGACGCCGCCGTGTACGACCGGCTGCTCCCCAAGATCGTCGCCGCCGTCGAGGCGCAGGTCACCGGCGACCCGGCCGACGACGCCACCGACGTGGGCCCGCTGGTCAGCGAGGACGCGGCCAAGCGCGTCGAGGCGTGGGTGACCGAGGCCGTAGACGCCGGCGCCTCGCTCCTCGCGGGCGGCAAGCGCGACGGCGCCACGTACGCGCCGACCGTCCTCGCCGACGTGCCGGCCGACGTCACGATCTCCTGCGAGGAGGTCTTCGGCCCGGTCCTCACGGTCAAGAAGGTCGACGGGGAGACCGAGGCCTTCGCGGCGGTCAACGACTCCAAGTACGGCCTCCAGGCAGGCGTGTTCACGCACGACCTGCAGACCGCCTTCCGCGCCCACCGCGCCCTGGAGGTCGGCGGCGTCGTGGTCGGCGACGTGCCGTCCTACCGCGCCGACCAGATGCCGTACGGCGGCGCGAAGCAGTCCGGCGTCGGCCGCGAGGGCGTGCGCTACGCGATGGACGACTACACGTACGAGCGCGTCCTCGTCCTGACCGGCCTCGCCCTGTAAGCGACCCGGCAAACCCCGGCGCGCGCCTGTCCCGCGCGCCGGCGACGGCGGCCCGAACCCACTGTGCGGGGGTTCGGGCCGTCGGCTTTTGCATGCCCGCCGACCTGCCCGAACGGCATGCTCCTGGCTGAATCGGATCAAGTCCGAGGGGCGGGTTCAGGGGAATGTCGTCGCCGCATTCTCCAGCTTCGAGCAGTCCACATAGTTCTGCGGAATGTGGTCGTCCAGCGAGACGGGCAGGGAGAGCTTGCGTCCCGCCGGCAGCTGTCGGAGCACGAAGGCGAGGATGCCGATGGGGAACGCCACGGTCGCTGCGAGCACTTGCCGGGCCGTGAATTTCCGCTCTTCCCAGGCGCTGTTCCGGGTGCCGAACATTTCCCTGCCGAAGTGCCTGAAGGAGCCCGCCGTGCGGGGCGGGAAGCGCGGCACGAGATCGTACTGATACACGTGCCGGAACGTCATCGCGCCGAAAATTTCCTGGAAGTGATCCGCGAAGGCCTGGTCCCCGACCATGGGCTGGCCGAAGGTGTAGAGACCGCGGAAAGCGTGCTGCAGTTCTTCCCTCAGATCCTTGGTGAGCTGCTTCAGTCCGTTGTCGAAGAGTTCGCACGCCGCGAATACGGCCAGCGCGCCACCCAGGCTGTGCCCGGTGATGTACAGCTCACCGATCTCGTTCTTGGATTTGCCGCGTCCCCCGAGATGGCCGACGATTTCCGGCCATGCGTACTTGAAGCCGCGGAGGAAGCCGGCGTGGACCATGGAGCCGACCGTGTCCGGGTACGGGACGGTCTCGGTGACGATATCTGTGTAGATATCGGTGAGCGATACGCCCCCGAACTCCGTCCCGCGGAAGATGAGGATGCTGAGCGGCCTCCCGGCACTCCCACCCTCCCGATCGGGCAGCGTGCCCTGCACGAGGAACGCCTGTGTATCGACGAGGAGCGCCCCGTTCTTCACGTCGAATGCGGTGCATTCGGCGTCGCTGATGCCGAAACTCGTCTTCAGCATCTGGCACAGCGTTTGCTCGGTCTCCGAGTAGGCCCACGCGGACGCTGCCGAGAGGAGGAGCGCCATTCCGCGGTCGTAGCCTGTGTAGCTCACTCCGCCGCCGCTTCCGCCTCGCGTTGTGATCGACGCGTTGCGGGCGGACGTCCTCAACACCAGGCTGGTCAGCCCGTCAGGGCCCACCGGCACCGGCGGCGGGACATCCGGTTGAAGGCTGGTCGATGATCCCTGCCCCGATTTCCTGCCTGCCGACTCGCTGTCCACCATGTCATCTCCGAGTGGCTCTGCGGCGGGCCGGTCGGAGCGGTCTTTCGCCGCCCCTGTAAGACGTCGGCCCGCCGCTGTTCAGGCTTGCAGGCATACGGCGACACGGGCGGCGCTTCGTGGTGGAATGTCCGATTCCGTCAGGCTTGGGGGCCGAGAACCGTGATCCGCTCCGGGCCGAGGGGCCGCAGGCGGGTCCGGTCCCGTTGTCAGTGCCGTGCTCTACGTTTCCCGCATGGCCACCTTCACCGACCTGAACCTCAAGCTCGTCGTCATCGAGCGGCTCATGTACACCGACGGGACGCTGGCGCCGCCCTTCCGGCTCGCCGACGTACTGAAGGAGCGGGGGCTGGGCGACGACCCCTGGGACTACGCCTACGCGCACGACCTGGCGTACAAGGTGGTGCCCGAGGCCCGCGCCTACTTCGAGGCGCTGGAGATAAGTGACGAACTCCTGGCCTCGGTCGAGGAGTTGGTGATGGACGGCGGCCTCGCGGTCTACCAGGAGTGCGCGCCCGTGTGGGACGGGGAGGACGACCTGTTCGACATCGCCACGCTCGACGACCTCGCGCTGCTGCCGAACCTGCGGCGCGTCATCGGCTCGGAGTTCCTCGGCCCCGAGCTGCAGGCCGCCCTCGGAGCCCGGGGCGTCACGGCGGACTAGCAGCTGCCGCGAGGGCTGGCCGACATGCCCGTTATCGGGTACATACGATCGAGTAGCACCGGTCGGTAGTGAGCCGGGCCGGTGGACCCGACGCGCGGCGAGGTGAACCTCATGTCCGCAACACCCCAACATCAGGCGAAGGTCTCCGAGCGGGAGGCCAGGCAGGTCGCCGAGGCCGCCCGTGAGCAGGACTGGCGCAAGCCCAGCTTCGCCAAGGAGCTGTTCCTCGGCCGGTTCCGGCTCGATCTCATCCATCCGCACCCGCTGCCCGCCGACGCGGACGCGCAGCGCGGCGAGGAGTTCCTCGCCAAGCTGCGCGACTTCTGCGAGACGGAGATCGACGCGGCCCGCATCGAGCGCGAGGCGCGGATCCCCGACGAGACGGTCAACGGGCTCAAGGAGCTCGGCGCGCTCGGCATGAAGATCGACACGAAGTACGGCGGCCTCGGCCTGACGCAGGTGTACTACAACAAGTCCCTCGCGCTGATCGGTTCGGCCAGCCCCGCCCTCGGCGCGCTGCTCTCCGCCCATCAATCCATCGGCGTACCGCAGCCGTTGAAGCTGTTCGGTACCCAGGAGCAGAAGGAAGCCTTCCTGCCGCGGTGCGCGCGCACCGACATCAGCGCGTTCCTGCTGACCGAGCCCGACGTGGGCTCCGACCCCGCGCGCCTGGCCACGACGGCCGTCCCGGACGGCGACGACTACGTCCTCGACGGGGTGAAGCTGTGGACGACGAACGGGGTCGTCGCGGACCTCCTCGTCGTCATGGCGCGCGTACCGAGGTCCGAGGGGCACAAGGGCGGCATCACCGCGTTCGTCGTGGAGGCCGCCGCGGACGGCATCACCGTCGAGAACCGCAACGGCTTCATGGGCCTGCGCGGCCTGGAGAACGGGGTCACGCGCTTCCACCAGGTCCGGGTGCCCGCGGCGAACCGGATCGGGCCGGAGGGCGCCGGCCTCAAGATCGCCCTCACCACGCTCAACACCGGCCGCCTCTCCCTGCCCGCGATGTGCGTGGGCGCGGGCAAGTGGTGCCTGAAGATCGCCCGCGAGTGGTCGGCGGCGCGCGAGCAGTGGGGCAAGCCGGTCGCGTTCCACGAGGCGGTCGGCGCGAAGATCAGCTTCATCGCGGCCACCACGTTCGCCCTGGAGGCCGTCGTCGACCTGTCCTCGCAGATGGCCGACGAGGACCGCAACGACATCCGCATCGAGGCCGCCCTCGCCAAGCTGTACGGCTCCGAGATGGGCTGCCTGATGGCCGACGAACTCGTCCAGATCCGCGGCGGCCGCGGCTTCGAGACCGCCGAGTCCCTGGCCGCGCGCGGCGAGCGCGCCGTGCCCGCCGAGCAGATCCTGCGCGACCTGCGGATCAACCGCATCTTCGAGGGCTCGACCGAGATCATGCACCTGCTGATCGCCCGGGAGGCCGTGGACGCCCACCTGTCGGTCGCGGGAGACCTGATCGACCCGGACAAGTCCCTGTCGGACAAGGCGAAGGCGGGCGCCAAGGCAGGCGGCTTCTACGCCAAGTGGCTGCCGAAGCTGGTCGCCGGCCCCGGTCAGCTCCCGCGCTCGTACGCCGAGTTCCACCCGGCCGGACACCCGGACCTGTCGGGTCACCTGAGGTACGTCGAGCGGTCCGCGCGCAAGCTCGCCCGCTCCACCTTCTACGCCATGTCCCGCTGGCAGGGCCGCATGGAGACCAAACAGGGCTTCCTCGGCCGCATCGTCGACATCGGCGCCGAACTGTTCGCCATGAGCGCGGCGTGCGTCCGCGCCGAACTCCTGCGCACCACCGAAGGGTACGGCCGCGAGGCCTATCAACTCGCCGACGTGTTCTGCCGCCAGGCCCGGATCCGCGCCGACGAGCTCTTCGACCGGCTCTGGACCAACACCGACGACCTGGACCACAAGGTCGTCAAGGGCGTCCTCGGCGGTACGTACACCTGGCTGGAGCAGGGCGTCGTCGACCCGAGCGGCGAAGGCCCCTGGATCGCCGACGCGTCGCCGGGCCCGTCCAAGAGGGAGAACGTGCACCGGCCGATCCGCTGAGCCGCCGACCGGACCCGGCCGTCGCTGGCCTGACGGAGGGCGCCGACGGATCCGCCGGTAGAGTCCGGCGGATCCGTCACGACGTCAGGGGGCTCGGATGCGCGATGAGACGAAGTACCGCAACGACCTGGAACGCCACTTCCTCGCCGAGACCCAGCGCATGCGCGGCCGCGGCCTGGCCCTGCTGTGGACCGGCGGCCTGCTCTGGCTGTACGTCGCCCTGCGGCTCGTCCTGCCGTGGTCGGTCCTCGGCGCCGACCCGGACTGCGGCGCCCCGCTCTTCGAACGCCTCGACTTCGACTACGAAGGCGCCGTCGTCAACGCCTGCTCGGTCAGCCCCTGGCCCACCCTGCTCGCCGTCCTCGCGGTCTCCGTCCCGGTGCTGGTCACGGGCGCGGCCCTGTACGTACGCGGCGTGGTGAGCGCCAACCTCAGCCACTACGTGCGGTCGATGACCCGCTGAGGCCAGATCTTCCGGACCCGTACGGGGGCACCCTGTCGGCCTCACAGCAAGGCCACGCAACAATAGGGGAATGACCGACAGCCCAGCGCCGCTCGCCGACCCGCATCTCGTCTTCGACCCCGCCCCCGGTGACGCCCCCAGGGACATCGCCGTCCTGGGCGCGACGGGCTCGATCGGCACCCAGGCCATCGACCTCGTGCTGCGCAACCCCGACCGGTTCCGGGTCACCGCCCTGAGCGCGGCCGGCGGCCGGGTCGAGCTCCTCGCGGAGCAGGCGCACCGCCTGCGCGTCCGCACGGTCGCCGTCGCCCGCGAGGACGCCGTACCGGCGCTGCGCGAGGCACTCACGGCCCAGTACGGCGCGGGGGAGCAGCTCCCCGAGATCCTCGCCGGGCCCGACGCCGCCACCGAGATCGCCGGACGCGGCGACTGCCACACCGTGCTCAACGGCATCACCGGCTCCATCGGCCTGGCCCCCACGCTGGCCGCCCTCGAAGCGGGCCGCACCCTCGCCCTCGCCAACAAGGAGTCGCTGATCGTCGGCGGCCCGCTGGTGAAGGCCCTCGCCAAGCCCGGCCAGATCATCCCGGTCGACTCCGAGCACGCCGCCCTCTTCCAGGCCCTGGCCGCCGGCACCCGCGCCGACGTGCGCAAGCTGGTCGTCACCGCGTCCGGCGGCCCGTTCCGCGGACGCACCAAGGCGGACCTCGCGAACGTCACGGTCGAGGACGCGCTCGCGCACCCGACCTGGGCGATGGGCCCGGTCATCACCGTCAACTCGGCGACCCTGGTCAACAAGGGACTGGAGGTCATCGAGGCGCACCTGCTCTACGACATCCCCTTCGACCGCATCGAAGTGGTCGTGCACCCGCAGTCCTACGTGCACTCCATGGTCGAGTACGTCGACGGGTCCTCGATCCTCCAGGCGACCCCGCCCGACATGCGCGGCCCGATCGCGATCGGCCTCGGCTGGCCCGAGCGGATCCCGGACGCGGCGCCCGCGTTCGACTGGACGAAGGCGTCGAGCTGGGAGTTCTTCCCGCTCGACAACGACGCGTTCCCGTCGGTGGGCCTCGCCCGGCACGTGGGGGAGCTCGCGGGCACGGCCCCGGCGGTGTTCAATGCCGCCAACGAGGAGTGCGTGGACGCCTTCCTGAAGGGCGCCCTGCCGTTCAACGGGATCATGGAGACCGTCACCCGGGTCGTCGAGGAACACGGCACACCGGGAACGGGAACTTCCCTGACGGTCGCGGACGTCCTCGAAGCGGAGACCTGGGCACGCGCCCGGGCCCGTGAACTGACAGCACAGGACAAGGCAGCCGCGGAGGCTCGTGCATGACGACCTTGATGATGATCCTCGGCGTAGTCATCTTCGTGGTGGGCCTGCTCATCTCCATCGCCTGGCACGAACTGGGCCACCTGTCGACGGCGAAGCTCTTCGGCATCCGCGTCCCGCAGTACATGGTCGGCTTCGGGCCCACCATCTTCTCGCGGAAGAAGGGCGAGACCGAGTACGGCATCAAGGCGATCCCGCTCGGCGGCTACATCCGCATGATCGGCATGTTCCCGCCCGGCGCCGACGGCCGGATCGAGGCCCGCTCGACCTCGCCGTTCCGCTCCATGGTGGAGGACGCCCGCGCGGCCGCCTTCGAGGAGCTCAAGCCCGGCGACGAGACCCGCCTCTTCTACACACGCAAGCCGTGGAAGCGCGTCATCGTGATGTTCGCGGGCCCCTTCATGAACCTGGTCCTGGCGATCGGGCTGTTCTTCGTGGTCCTGATGGGCTTCGGCGTCACCCAGCAGACCAACGTCGTCTCGTCCGTCTCGCCCTGCGTCATCGAGGCCAGTGCCCAGCGCGACAGCTGCAAGGCGTCCGACCCCGAGTCCCCGGCGAAGGCGGCCGGCCTCCAGCCGAAGGACAAGATCGTGTCCTTCAACGGGGTCACGACGGACAAGTGGAACACCCTGTCCGACGAGATCCGGGAGAGCGCCGGCAAGACGGTCCCGATCGTCGTCGAGCGCGACGGGCAGCAGAAGACGCTGAACGCGAAGATCGCCACGAACCTGGTCGCGAAGAAGGACTCCAGCGGCCAGATCGTCGACGGGTACGTCCGGGCCGGCTTCCTCGGCTTCACCGCCGCCACCGGCGTCGTCCACCAGGACTTCGGCGACTCCGTGTCCTGGATGACCGACCGGGTGGGCGACGCCGTCGACTCGATCGTCGCGCTCCCGGGGAAGATCCCCGCGCTGTGGGACGCCGCCTTCGGCGACGGCCCGCGCGAGCAGGACTCCCCGATGGGCGTGGTCGGCGCGGCCCGGGTCGGCGGCGAGATCTTCACCATGGACATCCCGGCGACCCAGCAGCTCGCGATGGCCCTGATGCTGGTCGCGGGCTTCAACCTCTCCCTGTTCCTGTTCAACATGCTGCCGCTGCTCCCGCTCGACGGCGGCCACATCGCGGGCGCCCTGTGGGAGTCGCTGCGGCGCAATCTGGCGCGGGTGTTCCGGCGCCCCGACCCGGGCCCGTTCGACGTGGCGAAGCTCATGCCGGTGGCGTACGTCGTGGCGGGAATCTTCGTCTGCTTCACCATCCTGGTGCTCATCGCGGACGTGGTGAACCCAGTGAAGATTTCCTGATCGCAGGGCATTTACGGCGGCCGGGCACACTGTGTGTCCGGCCGCCCACCTTTGAGTGGAGTTGCGGGGCGCGGTGTGCTGGGGCGTGCGCCGGTGACGTAATCTCGGAAGCCTTGGGACTCGATCCATACCTTGGGGTTGCACAGCAGATGACTGCGATTTCACTCGGCATGCCGGACGTACCGATCAAGCTCGCCGAGCGGCGCAAGAGCCGGCAGATCCAGGTCGGCACGGTGGCCGTCGGCGGCGACGCTCCGGTCTCGGTGCAGTCCATGACGACGACGCGCACGTCCGACATCGGCGCCACGCTCCAGCAGATCGCCGAGCTGACCGCGTCCGGCTGCCAGATCGTGCGGGTGGCCTGCCCCACGCAGGACGACGCCGACGCGCTGCCCGTCATCGCCAAGAAGTCGCAGATCCCGGTGATCGCGGACATCCACTTCCAGCCGAAGTACGTCTTCGCGGCCATCGAGGCGGGCTGCGCCGCGGTCCGCGTGAACCCGGGCAACATCAAGCAGTTCGACGACAAGGTCAAGGAGATCGCCAAGGCGGCCCGTGACCACGGCACCCCGATCCGTATCGGCGTGAACGCGGGCTCGCTCGACCGGCGCCTGCTCCAGAAGTACGGCAAGGCGACCCCCGAGGCCCTCGCCGAGTCCGCGCTGTGGGAGGCGTCCCTCTTCGAGGAGCACGACTTCCGCGACATCAAGATCTCGGTCAAGCACAACGACCCGGTCGTGATGGTCAACGCGTACCGGCTGCTCGCCGAGAAGTGCGACTACCCGCTGCACCTCGGCGTGACCGAGGCGGGTCCCGCCTTCCAGGGCACCATCAAGTCCGCGGTCGCCTTCGGCGCGCTGCTCTCCGAGGGCATCGGCGACACCATCCGCGTCTCCCTCTCGGCCCCGCCGGTCGAGGAGATCAAGGTCGGCAACCAGATCCTGGAGTCGCTGGGCCTCAAGCCCCGCCGCCTGGAGATCGTGTCCTGCCCGTCCTGCGGCCGCGCCCAGGTCGACGTCTACAAGCTCGCCGAGGAGGTCACCGCCGGCCTCGACGGCATGGAGGTGCCGCTCCGCGTCGCCGTCATGGGCTGCGTCGTGAACGGCCCGGGCGAGGCCCGCGAGGCCGACCTCGGTGTCGCGTCCGGCAACGGCAAGGGCCAGATCTTCGTCAAGGGCGAGGTCATCAAGACCGTCCCCGAGTCGAAGATCGTGGAGACCCTCATCGAGGAAGCGATGAAGATCGCCGAGCAGATGGAGAAGGACGGGGTGGCCTCCGGCGAGCCCTCCGTGGCCGTCGCGGGCTGACACCGGCTCGGGCCTCCTCGGCCTTTTTGCGCGCGCTCGTCTGCCGGGTCCTTCCGGTGGGCGGGCGCGCCTCTCGTGGTGGCTGGTCGCGCCGTTCCCCGCGCCCCTGAGATGCGCGCTTCGTGCGGCATCTCATCGATGAGGCAGCGGCGGAGCCGCATGCCTCAGGGGCGCGGGGAACGGCGCGAGAAGCCCCACCGGGCCGCACCCGCCCGACAGCGACAACCCGGCAGACGAGTCCGCGCGCAAAGGGACCCCGCCCACGACAGAGGCGGCCCACACCACCGGCAGGTACAGTGCGGAGATCAGCAGCCCAGCCAAAAAGGCCCCGCACGTGTTGACTCAGACCACCACCCGGGTCCTCGAACCGAGTGACCTCGACGCCGCACTCGCCGTGCTCGACCGCGAGCCGGTCGCCAATGCCTTCGTGACGGCCCGCGTCCGCATCGCAGGCCTGGATCCGTGGCGGCTCGGCGGCGAGATGTGGGGCTGGTACGAGGACGGCATGCTGCAGTCGCTCTGCTACGCGGGCGCCAACCTCGTGCCGATCTGCGCGACCGACCGCGCCGTCCGCGGCTTCGCCGACCGGGCGCGACGGGCCGGCCGCCGCTGCTCCTCGATCGTGGGGCCCGCCGAGCCGACGGCCCAGCTGTGGCGGCTGCTCGAGGCGAGCTGGGGCCCGGCCCGCGAGGTCCGTCCCCACCAGCCGCTGATGGTGACCGACCGGATGTCCGCCGACGTCACCCCGGACCCGTACGTGCGCCGCATCCGCAAGGACGAGATGGACGCGATCATGCCGGCGTGCGTGGCGATGTTCACCGAGGAGGTCGGCGTCTCCCCGCTGGCCGGCGACGGCGGCCTGCTCTACCAGGCGCGGGTGGCCGAGCTGGTCGGCTCCGGACGCTCCTTCGCCCGGCTCGACGAGCACGGCAAGGTGGTCTTCAAGGCGGAGATCGGCGCCGCCACCGAACAGGCCTGCCAGATCCAGGGCGTCTGGGTCGCGCCCGAGTACCGCGGCCGCGGCCTCGCCGCCCCCGGCATGGCCGCCGTACTGCGCTACGCCCTCGCCGACGTCGCCCCCGTCGTCAGCCTCTACGTCAACGACTTCAACACCCCGGCCCGCGCCGCGTACCGCCGCGTGGGCTTCGAAGAGGTCGGGGCGTTCATGAGCGTCCTGTTCTAGGACGCTCACCCCGACGCTCGCGCGTTTCCTGTGGCTCCCGTCTCATCTCTTTGACGCCGTTTGACATTAGTGAGTCTTATGAACCATAAAGGGAGAGCTTTGGTTTAAGTTTCACTGACTGTAGGTGCCACGCGATGTCTGTTTCCGGTCCGGCCGCTCCGTCCGACGACCCCCAGGGGGACTGGGAGGCATGGCGTGCCGAGCGGCACCGCTCCCTCACCGGCCCCACCGGGAACCTCTCCCTCGTCGAGACGCGCTGGCTCCCCGCGGGCGAGCTGCCCGACCTCGATGCCGCCCGCGCCGGACAGCCGGACACCGTGACCGTCACCGCCCTCGAGCGCACGGACCTGGTCACCGGAGAGCCCGAGCACGGACTGCGCTTCTGGGACGCGAACTCCCCGGCCGTACAGGACTTCGAGCGCGTCGACGCCTTCCCGTACGACCCGGACTGGGTCCTCGACGCCACGTACACGCCCGTCGAGGGCGCCCGCCGCGTCGCCTTCGAGCACCTCCGTGACAACGGCGGCACCCGCGAGAAGGTCGTCCCCGGCGACATCGCCCTCACCGTCGACGGCACCGCCTACACGCTCTCCGCCTTCGACGACGACGGCACCCTGCTGCTCGTCTTCGGCGACCCGACGAACGGCGACTCCACGTACGGCGCCGGCCGCTTCCTCTTCGTCGAGCACCTCGGCGCAGAGGAAGCAGCCGGCGAGGGCCGCGTCCGCCTCGACTTCAACCGCGCCTTCGTGCCCCCGTGCGGCTTCTCCGATCAGTACAACTGTCCGATGCCGCCGCGGCAGAACCGCTTCCACCTGCCCGTCGAGGCGGGCGAGAAGCTCCCCCTCTTCCGCGACGGCGCCGCCGGCACCGCCCACTGATCGACCTCCCGCAGCACTTCGCACGAAAGCACCCTCATGAACCTGCACCTGCGCAAGAAGCCCCTCTCCGCCGGCGTGCTCACCGTCGCCCTCGCCGTCACGCTCGCCGCCTGCGGCGGTGGTGGCGCCAACTCCGCCTCGGGCAGCGGAAGTTACGACAAGAACGCCACCGTGAACATAGGCTCGCTCTACGAGCCCCAGAACCTCGACAACACCGGAGGCGGTGGCCAGGGCGTCACCGAGGCCCTCAACGGCAACGTCTACGAGGGACTGTTCCGGCTCACCGACGCCGGCAAGGTCGAGAAGCTCCTCGCCCAGGACTACAAGGTCAGCGGCGACGGTCTCACCTACACCTTCACCCTGCGCGACGGCGTCAAGTTCCATAGCGGCAAGGCCCTGACCAGCAAGGACGTCAAGTACAGCCTCGAGAAGGTGATCGCGAAGGACTCGCAGTCCGCGCGCAAGTCCAACCTGGAGGTCATGAAGGACATCACCACCCCCGACGCGAAGACCGTCAAGGTCACGCTGTCGCAGAAGTCGATCTCCTTCGTCTACAACCTCTCCTACGTCTGGATCATCAACTCCGACGCGAAGAACCTGAAGACGACGGAGGACGGCACCGGCCCGTACACGCTGGACAAGTGGACGCGCGGCTCGGCACTGAGTCTCGACCGCTTCGCCGGGTACTGGGGCCCCGCCGCCAAGAACAAGCAGGTCGTCCTCCACTACTACAAGGACGCGACCGCCCTCAACAACGCGCTGCGGACCAACGCCGTCGACGTCGTCACCAGCGAGCAGTCGCCGGACGCCCTCGACCAGTTCAAGTCCGACCAGAACTACAAGGTCAACGACGGCGACTCCACCACCAAGCTGCTGCTCGCCTTCAACGACAAGGCCAAGCCGTTCACCGACGTCAAGGTGCGCCAGGCCGTCTCCGCCGCCATCGACGACAAGAAGCTCCTCGCATCCGTCTGGGGCGGTTACGGCAAGGAGATCGGGTCGATGGTGCCGCCCACCGACCCCTGGTACGAGGACCTGACCAAGGTCAACGCGTACGACGTGACGAAGGCGAAGAAGCTGCTCAAGGAGGCCGGGTACGCCAAGGGCTTCAGCTTCACGCTGGACACCCCGAACTACGACCCGCACCCCACCGCCGCCACCTTCATCAAGTCGCAGCTCGCCAAGGTCGGCGTCACCGTCAAGATCAACACGATCACGCCCGACGAGTGGTACACGAAGGTCTACAAGAACCACGACTTCTCGGCCACGCTCCAGGAGCACGTCAACGACCGCGACCTCGTCTGGTACGGCAACCCCGACTTCTACTGGGGCTATGACGACAAGCAGGTCCAGGACTGGGTGAAGCAGGCCGAGGAGGCCTCCAGCACCGCAGCGCAGACCGAGCTGCTGAAGAAGGTCAACCGCAAGACCGCCGAGGACGCGGCCAGCGACTGGCTGTACCTGTACCCGCAGATCGTCGTCGCCAGCACGAAGCTGTCGGGCTACCCGCTCAACGTCCTCAACTCGCAGTTCTTCGCGTACGACATCAAGAAGAGCAGCTGACACCCCGGCCATGCTGAGATACCTCCTGCGGAGGCTGGTGTTCCTGCTGGTCTCCCTCGTCCTCGCGAGCATCGTGCTGTTCGTGCTGCTGCGGATGCTGCCCGGCGACCCGGCGAACGCGCTCACCTCGGTGGGCGCCTCGCCCGAGCAGATCGCCGCGGCCCGGCACTCCATCGGCTCCGACCAGCCGCTGCCCGAGCAGTTCGTCCACTGGATCGGCCAGCTGGCGAGCGGTGACCTCGGCACGTCGTTCGTCAGCTCGCTGCCGGTCGGACCCGAGGTGAGCCAGCGCCTGAACGTGACGGTGCCGCTCACCCTCGCCGCGTTCGTGCTCGCCGTGCTCGTCGCGATACCGGCCGGCTTCGTGGCCGCGTACAAGAAGAACACCTGGTACGGGGCGCTGCTCAGCGGCGTCTCCCAACTGGGCATCGCCGTCCCGGTGTTCTGGCTCGGCATGATCCTCATCGCGGTCTTCGCGCTGAACGCGGGCTGGCTGCCGTCCGGCGGCTTCCCGCAGGACGGCTGGGACACCCCGGCCGACGCCGTCCGCTCGCTCGTCCTGCCGGTGGTGACGGTGGCGCTGGTGATGTCGGCGTCCCTGATCCGGTACGTGCGCTCGGCCACCCTCGACGTCCTCGACAGCGAATACCTGCGCACGGCACGCGCGCTGGGCTCGTCGTTCGGCCGCGCCATGTGGCGGCACGGACTGCGCAACGCCTCCGTGCCGGTCATCTCCGTGCTCGGCATCGAGCTGGCGTCGACGCTGCTCGGCGCCGTCGTCGTCGAGTCCGTGTACGCGCTGCCGGGCCTCGGCTCGATGCTCGCGACCGGCATCGCACAGCACGACTACCCGGTGATCCAGGGCGTGCTGTTCCTCTCGACGTTCGGCGTGCTGATCATCGGGTTCGTCGCGGACCTCGTGCAGCGGATCGTCGACCCGCGGCTGCGCGGACGGCTGTCGGGAGGCGGGGTGCGATGAAGCGCCGGTCCTCCCTCACCCTGTGGACGGGCGGGGTGCTCGCGGGCCTCGTGGTCCTGCTCGCCCTCGTCTCCCTTTTCTGGCTGCCCTACGACAGCGACGACACCTCCGGCGGACGGCTCGCCGGGCCCGGCGGCGGGCATCTGCTCGGCACCGACAAGCTCGGACGCGACCTGTTCACCCAGCTCATGACCGGATCGCGGATCGCCCTGGAATCCGGGCTCGGGGCCGTGGCCGTCGCCACGCTGCTCGGCGTCACGCTGGGCGTCCTCGCGGCGTTCGCGCAGGGCTGGTTCGACGACACGGTCTCCGCGCTGCTCGACATCCTCATCGCGTTCCCGACACTGCTGCTCGCCATGCTGATCGTCGCCGCGCGCTCGGCGACGCTCGGCTCCGCGATCCTCGCCATCGGCCTCGCGCAGAGCGCCGTGGTGGCCCGGCTGACCCGGATCCTGGTCAAGCGCGTCCTGGCGCAGGACTACATCACCGCGTCCCGCACCTCGGGCACCTCCTGGGCGCGGGTCGTCGCCGGGCACGTGCTGCCCAACATCTGGCCGACGCTCGTGGTCAACCTCGCGCTGCAGTTCGGCCTGGCCGTGCTGGCCGAGGCCGGCCTGTCCTACCTGGGCCTGGGCGCACCGCCGCCGAACGCCTCGTGGGGCCGGATGCTCCAGGAGGCACAGGCGACGTTCACCACCGCTCCCGCGGGCGCGCTCGCCCCGGGCATCCTGCTCGTCGTCCTGGTCATCGGCGTGAACCTCATCGCGGACGGACTGCGCGACGTCCTCGACCCGACCGCGCGGAAGGGAAGGGCGGCGCTGTGACCGACGCACTGCTCGCGGTGAACGACCTGACGATCCGTACCGCCGAGGGGCGGGCCCTCGTCTCGGAGCTGAGCTTCGAGATCGGCCGTGGTGAACGGCTCGGCCTCATCGGCGAGTCCGGCTCGGGCAAGTCCCTGACCACACTGGCCGTGCTCGGCCTGCTGCCCGCGGGCATGACGGTCACCGGCGGCATCGAGCTGGACGGCACGCCGATCGTCGGGGCGAGCGAGCGCACCCTCGTCGGCGTACGCGGCCGCAGCGCGGCCGTCGTCTTCCAGGAGCCGCTCACCGCCCTGGACCCGTTGATGCGGGTGGGCCGGCAGATCGCCGAACCCCTGCGCAGACGCCAGGGGCTCAAGGGCGCCGCGCTGCGGGCCGCCGTGGCCGCACTCCTCGACCAGGTGCGGCTGCCCGAACCGGACCGCATCGCCCGCGCCTTCCCGCACGAGATCTCCGGCGGCCAGCGCCAGCGCGTCGCCCTCGCCATGGCACTGGCCTGCGACCCGGCGCTGCTCATCGCCGACGAACCCACGACCGCCCTCGACGTGACCGTGCAGGCCGACATGCTCGACCTGATCGACGGACTCGTGCGCGAGCGCGGCACCGCCGTGCTGTTCGTCAGCCACGACCTGGCCGTCGTCGCGCGGGTCACGGACCGGGTCCTGGTCATGAAGGACGGCCGCGCGGTCGAGACGGGCGCCGTCGCCGACGTCGTACGGGCTCCCCGCGAGGCCTACACCAAGACGCTGGTGGACAGCGCACGCCAGCTGGAATCGGCCCTTGACCTGGGAGGTGCGCGATGACCTCGCCCGTGCTGGAACTCGACGCGGTGTCCTACGCGTACCGGGGGAGCGCGGCACCCGTCGTCACCGACGTGTCCGTGGCCGTCGAGGCCGGGCAGAGCCTGGCCCTCGTCGGCGAATCGGGGGCGGGCAAGACGACCCTGCTGCGGATGCTGCTCGGCCTCGCCCGGCCCACCGCGGGGACGGTGCGCTTCGACGGCGACGAGCTGCGGCTGCGCGACCGGACACAGATGAAGGCGTTCCGGCGCAGCGTGCAGTGCGTCTTCCAGGACCCCTACGCGTCGTTGGACCCGCGCCGGCGCGTGCGCCGCATCGTCGCCGAGCCGCTCAGGTCCCTCGGCGTCGCCTCCGGGGACGATGCCGGGCGGCGCGTCGCCGAGGCGCTCGAACGGGTGGGACTCCCGGCCGACGCCGCGGAGCGCTACCCGCACGAGTTCTCCGGCGGCCAGCGCCAGCGCATCGCCATCGCGCGGGCCACCGTCTGCGACCCGCGCGTCCTCCTCGCCGACGAACCGGTCTCGGCGCTCGACGTCACGACCCGCGTGAAGGTCGTCGACCTGCTCGCGGAGCTGAAGGAGACGGCCGGACTGACGGTCGTCATGGTCTCCCACGACCTGTCGGCGGTGGCCGCCCTGTGCGAGCGCACCGCCGTGCTGGAGCGGGGCCGGGTGGTCGAGTCGGGCGCCACGTCCGCGGTCCTCGGCGCGCCCGAACACGCCTACACCCGCCGCCTGCTGGCGAGCGTGCCGCGGCTGCCGGCGCGGGCCTGACCCGGGCCGAGGCGGGCCACCCGTACGGCATGCCCGGCCCCCCGGGGTACCCTCCGGGCATGCCGCACCGGAACCGCACGGACGACACCGCCGTCGCCATCGGCCCCCTCGATCTGCGCGCCCGGGTCGACGAGGCCCTCGCCGTCCAGGCGTACGCCTTCGGGCTGAGCGACGACGAGATCGCCGTGCGCCGGCAGATCGTGCTGCGGCACATGACGTACCCGGGAGCCCGCGCCCTCGGCGCCACCACCGACACCGGCCGCCTCGTCGGCTTCGTCTACGGCATGCCGAACGACCGCACCCACTGGTGGTCCACGGTCGTCGAGCCGTACCTGCGCGCCCGCGGCCACGACCACTGGCTCGACGACTCCTTCGTCATCACCGAGCTGCACGTCCACCCCGGCTACCAGAACCGCGGCATCGGCCGCACCCTCATCACCACGATCACCGACGCCGCGTCGCAGCCCCGCTCGATCCTCTCCGCGATCGACTTCGACAGCCCGGCCCGTGGCCTGTACCACTCCCTCGGCTACGACGACCTGGCCCGACAGGTCCTCTTCCCCAGCGCCCCGAAGCCGTACGCGGTGATGGGCGCGCCCCTGCCGCTGCTGCGCTGACCCGGAACCGATTTCCGGCCGCGCCCACCGCCCGGCTAACCTCCTGCCCATAACCCTTTCGTCGCAGGAGTCGAGAATCATGGCCAAGGTCCAGGTCCAGCGCATGTCCCGCTTGATGGTGAAGACGCTGCGCGACGACCCGGCGGACGCCGAGGTGCTCAGCCACAAGCTGCTGGTCCGCGCCGGTTTCGTGCGCCGCACCGCCGCCGGCATCTGGTCCTGGCTGCCGCTCGGCAAGAAGGTCCTCGCCAACGTCGAGCGCGTGGTGCGCGAGGAGATGGACGCCATCGGCGCCCAGGAGGTCACCCTCCCCGCCCTGCTGCCCAAGGAGCCCTACGAGGCGACCGGCCGCTGGACGGAGTACGGCGCCGAGCTGTTCCGCCTGAACGACCGCAAGGGCGGCGACTACCTCCTCGGCCCGACCCACGAGGAGATCTTCACGCTCCTCGTCAAGGACCAGTGCACGTCCTACAAGGACCTGCCGGTGATCCTCTACCAGATCCAGTCGAAGTACCGCGACGAGGCCCGCCCCCGCGCCGGCATCCTGCGCGGCCGCGAGTTCCTGATGAAGGACTCCTACTCCTTCGACACGGCCGACGAGGGCCTCGCCGAGTCCTACGCCCTGCACCGCGCCGCCTACCAGCGGATCTTCGAGCGCCTCGGCCTCGACCACCGCATCTGCGCCGCCACCGCCGGCGCCATGGGCGGCTCGAAGTCGGAGGAGTTCCTGGCCCCGGCCGCCGCCGGCGAGGACACCTTCGCCGACTGCCCGAACTGCGACTACGCGGCGAACACCGAGGCGGTCTCGTACACCCTCAAGCCGGTCGACGCCGCGGGCGTCGCCGCTCTGGAGGAGATCCCCACCCCCGACACCCCGACCATCGAGACGCTCGCCGCCTACCTCGACGTCCCGGCGTCGGCCACGCTCAAGAACCTCCTGGTGAAGGTCGACGGCGAGATCGTCGCCCTCGGCGTCCCCGGCGACCGCGAGGTCGACATGGACAAGGTCGAGGCCCACTTCGCCCCGGCCGCCGTCGAGCTCGTCACGGCCGAGGACTTCGAGGGCCGCGACGACCTCGTCCGCGGCTACGTCGGACCGCAGGGCCTGGAGAAGGTCACCTACCTCGCCGACCCCCGCATCGCCCCCGGCACCGCCTGGATCACCGGCGCCAACAAGGACGGCGTGCACGCCAGGAACGTCGTCGCGGGCCGCGACTTCGAGGTCGACACCCACGTCGACATCGTCGTCGTCCAGGAAGGCGACCCGTGCCCGAACTGCGGCACCGGCCTCAAGCTGGACCGCGCCATCGAGATCGGCCACATCTTCCAGCTCGGCCGCAAGTACGCCGACGCCTTCCAGCTCGACGTGCTCGGCCAGAACGGCAAGCCGGTCCGCGTGACCATGGGCTCCTACGGCATCGGCGTCTCCCGCGCCGTCGCCGCGCTCGCCGAGCAGCACGCCGACGACAAGGGCCTCGTCTGGCCCGAGGAGATCGCCCCGGCCGACGTGCACGTCGTCGCCGCCGGCAAGGCCCTCCAGACGGAGCTGGCCCTGGAGGTCTCCGACAAGCTGGCCGCGGCCGGTGTCCGCGTCCTGGTCGACGACCGTCCGGGCATCTCGCCCGGCGTGAAGTTCACCGACTCCGAGCTGATCGGCGTGCCGAAGATCCTGGTCGCCGGCCGCCGCAGCGGCGACGGCATCGTCGAGCTGAAGGACCGCCGCACCGGCGAGCGCGAGGAGCTCACGGTCGAGGAGGCCGTGGCCCGCCTCACCGCCTGAGCACCGCCCAAGACGCCGATGGCGCCGGAACCTCGGTTCCGGCGCCATCGGCGTCTTGGTGTCTCAGCGTGCTCTCAGAGCCAGCCCGCGAACTCCAGCAGGTTCTCCGCGTCCCGCTCCCGCCCCACGCGCAGCGCCCGCACCCCGGACTCCACCGCGCGGAACAGCGTCCAGCCGCGCAGCCGCGCCTGGTCCACCTCCAGGGACTCGGCCAGACGCTTCACCCGGCGGCGCGTGATGGCCGGCCCCGACGGCGAGCCGATCAGGTCCTCGACCCGGTCGCGCACGAGCCGCGCCAGATCGAAGGCGCACTCGCCGACGACCGGGTCGGGCCCGACCGCCAGCCACGGCGTCCGCTCCCCGGACAGCACCTTGGACTGCCGGAACGTGCCGTGCAGCAGCCGCAGTTCGGGCGGCGCGGCGACCAGCTCCTCGCGGGCCTCCAGCGCCGCGTCGACCAGCGGGGCCACCTCGGGGAAGGCGTCCACGCTGGCCCGCATCGCCGTCGCCTGCCGGCCCGTGCGCTCGGGCACCGTCTCGCAGTTGCGCCCGGCGGGCGGCTCCGTCCACAGCCGGCGCAGTGTCCCCGCCGCCTCCAGGAGAGCCTTCGCCTCCGGCAGCGTCCGCACGGAGACCTCGGGGTGCAGCCGCTCCAGGAGCAGCGCCCCGTCGTTGGTCCCGGGATCCAGCAGGCGCACGGCCCCGAACCCGTCCCAGTGCGTCAGCGCGGCCCGCTCCGCCTCCGGACGGAACCGCTCCGGCGCCAGCTTCAGGACGGCGGGCGCACCGTCCGCCGTCCGGACATGGGCGACCAGGCTGCTGCGCCCGCCGGGCACGTGCACCCGCTCCACGGTCACCCCGCGCCGGGCCGCGGCCTCGGCGAGCAGGACATCGATCTGGCCGAGCCACGCCGACGCCCCGTCGTCGCGCACCTCGCCGAGCGCGTTCACCAGCCGCTGCGGCGGTTCAAAAGCCATGCGCGAGAGATTCCCTTCAGAACTACAGGACTGCTTGTGTACGCGTCACTCACGTACGCGGGGTCGCCGACGGCGACGCGGACGGCACCGCGGCCCGTTCGGCGAGCCCAGGGAAGGCTACGCTCCCGCCGCGCCAGCGCACCGCACGGACCGCCGCCTCCCGCAGCGCGTCCGCCGCGGCCCGGCGCCGCTCGCCGCTCGCCGCCCGGACGAGGTCCGAGTACACCCCGGCGACCTTGTCCTCGATGTCGGCCGCGAGCCGGGCCGCGGCGGCCGAGTCCGGCACCGGGAACGGCAGCGCGTACGCCCCCGCCGACTCCTCGGGGCTGCCGCCCAGGTCCCGCACGGTGCGCCGCAGTTCGTCCCGGCGGGCGCGGTGCGCGTCGTACGCGGCCTTCGCCTCGTCGCGGCGGCCCGCGCGGACCCGGCCGCCGACCACCCCGTACCCGTACACCGCCGCGTGCTCGGCGCGCAGCGCCGCCTGCACCGTCGCGAGCAGGTCGCTCTCGCTCATCCCCGTCAGCCCTCCGTCAGCAGATACGCGTGCCCGGCCCCGGCCGCCGCCACTGAGGCGAGCAGCCGCGCCTGTTCGGCGGGAGCGTCCACGAGCGCCGCCAGCCGCCGGTCCGACAGGGCCCGCTCGGCCGCCGCCAGCGCCTTCAGTACGTCCTTCTCGGCCACCGGCGACGTCGTCGGCGACGGGGCGAGCGCCGACGGCCGGGCCGCCCCGCCGAACGCCTTCACATGCCGCTCGACCTCCGAGCGCAGCGGTCCGAGCCGGGACGCGAGCGAGGGGTGGGCGGCGAGCGCCTGGTCGTACTGCCCCAGCAGATCGGCGCTCTCCCGGGCCGCCTGCGCCCGCAGCCGCTTCTCCTGCGAGACGGCGGGCGCCCCCCGGCCGCCCTCGGTCCCTTCGTCGCCGCTGCCCGAACATCCGGTCAGCAGCGCGGCCCCGGCCAGCGAGGCGAGCAGACTCCTACGGCGTGGCCCCGGTCGGGCCTGAGTGGTGAGCGGCACGGCGGTCGTCCTCGGCATGAAGGTGCGGCGGAAAGCAGCGGGACACAGAAGGCTCAGAAAGGTTTCGGCACGACCGAAGACGGAGCGGCCGGTGATCACCGTACCGTCGCCCCCTCCCCGGTGGACGGCAACACCCCCCTGGACCGGATACCCTTTGACCTGACGCGCATGGAATGCCGGCAAACCACAACAGCACACGCGGCCGAGGAGTCACCCGGATGAGCACCACCCAGAACGAGAGGCTGCGGGAACTACTGGAACCGCTCGTCAGCTCACAGGGGCTCGATCTCGAAGAGATCGAAGTGGCCTCGGTAGGACGCAAGCGGGTGCTGCGCGTCGTCGTCGACTCCGACGAAGGAGCCGATCTCGACCGGGTCGCCGATGTGAGCCGCGCGCTCTCGGCGACGCTCGACGAGCCCGGTAACAGCACCGTCATGGGCGACGGGGAGTACGAGCTCGAGGTCGGGACCCCGGGCGCCGAGCGCCCGCTCACCGAGCACCGTCACTACGTCCGCGCGACGGACCGCCTCGTGAAGTTCCAGCTGACGGACGACACCGAGCTGGTCGCGCGCATCCTCGAGGTCGACGACGAGGGCCTCGACCTCGAAGTACCGGGCGTGAAGGGCCGCAAGGCGACCGCCCGACGGCTCGACTTCACGGACATCGCCAAGGCGCGTGTCCAGGTCGAGTTCAACCGCAAGAACAAGAACGAAGAGGAGGCGTAGCCGTGGACATCGACATGAGTGCCCTGCGGGGTCTGGTCCGGGAGAAGGAGATCTCCTTCGATCTGCTGGTCGAGGCGATCGAGTCGGCCCTCCTCATCGCCTACCACCGCACCGACGGGAGCTTCCGTCGCGCCCGCGTGAAGCTCGACCGCGAGAGCGGCCACGTGACGGTGTGGGCGACTGAGGACCCGGCGGACCTCGAAGAGGGCCAGGAGCCCAAGGAGTTCGACGACACCCCCTCCGACTTCGGCCGCATCGCCGCGACCACCGCGAAGCAGGTCATCCTGCAGCGGCTGCGCGACGCCGAGGACGACGCGACGCTCGGCGAGTACGCGGGCCGCGAGGGCGACATCGTCATGGGCGTGGTCCAGCAGGGCCGCGACCCGAAGAACGTGCTGGTCGACATCGGCAAGCTCGAGGCGATCCTGCCGGTGCAGGAGCAGGTGCCGGGCGAGGAGTACCCGCACGGCCAGCGGCTGCGCTCGTACGTCGTCCGCGTCGCGAAGGGTGTGCGCGGCCCGTCCGTGACCCTGTCGCGCACCCACCCGAGCCTGGTGAAGAAGCTCTTCGCGCTCGAGGTGCCGGAGATCGCCGACGGGTCCGTCGAGATCTCGGCCATCGCCCGTGAGGCCGGCCACCGTACGAAGATCGCCGTGCGCTCCACGCGCAGCGGGCTCAACGCCAAGGGCGCCTGCATCGGCCCGATGGGCGGCCGGGTGCGCAACGTGATGGGCGAGCTGAACGGCGAGAAGATCGACATCGTCGACTGGTCGGACGACCCGGCGGAGATGGTGGCCAACGCGCTGTCCCCGGCCCGTGTCTCCAAGGTCGAGATCGTCGACCTCGCGGCCCGTTCGGCCCGGGTGACCGTCCCGGACTACCAGCTCTCCCTCGCCATCGGCAAGGAGGGGCAGAACGCCCGGCTCGCGGCCCGGCTCACCGGCTGGCGCATCGACATCCGCCCGGACACCGAGCAGACCGGTCCCGAGGGCGGCGCCCGGGACACCCGGGGCGGGGAATAAATCCAGGCGCTGTGCGTTTGGACCACGACAGTATGTGACGAGAAACAGCCGTTCGATTTTTACCCCGAATGGGTGAGGTCGGTACGGGGAGGTAGACTTAAGCGTGTCTGGCCGGACGCATGCCCGCGCATGCCCAGAGCGAACCTGTGTGGGATGCCGGGAGCGAGCGGCCAAGAGCGAACTGCTGCGGATCGTGGTGACCGAGGGCCGATGCGTCCCCGATGATCGCGGTACGCTGCCCGGCCGGGGTGCCTACGTGCACCCCGCCCTGGTCTGTCTCGACCTGGCGGTCCGCCGCCGGGCGTTCCAGCGGGCGTTCAAAGCCCCTGGACCGTTCGACACGGAGGCGCTGCGCCACCGAGTCGAGCAGGCAACACCGTAAGACGTGCCGTACGGGGCCCCCGTGCGGTCCTGGTACCCCGCGAGTTGGAAGTAGGTCGAGATTGCGATGAGCACTCGATGAGCACGCGATGAGTACGCCCATGAAGTAGCGACGGTCCGGCGTAACCCGGACCTAAAAGGAGCGAAGTGGCTAAGGTCCGGGTATACGAACTCGCCAAGGAGTTCGGCGTAGAGAGCAAGGTCGTCATGGCCAAGCTCCAAGAACTCGGTGAATTCGTACGTTCGGCGTCCTCGACGATCGAGGCGCCCGTTGTACGCAAATTGACTGACGCCCTCCAGCAGGGCAACGGGTCCGGCAAGCCTGCCGCGGCCCGCAAGGCCGCGCCCGCGAAGCCCGCGGCGCCGCGTCCCACCCCTTCCCCCGCGCAGGCCGCGAAGCCTGCCGCGCCGCGCCCGCCGGCCCCGAAGCCGGCCGCCGCGGAGAAGCCCGCCGCCCCGGCCGCGACGCCGGGTCCGCGTCCCACCCCCGCCCCGAAGCCGGCTCCCAAGCCCGCTTCGCCGGCTCCGGCCGCGCCCGAGTTCACGGCGCCGCCCGCTGCCCCGGCCGCCCCGTCGGCCCCGGCCGCGAGCGGCCAGAGCGGTCAGAGCGGTCCGAGGCCCGGCGCCCGTCCCGGTGCCCCGAAGCCCGGTGCCCGTCCGGCTCCCGGCCAGGACCGGGGCCAGGGCCAGCGTGGCGACCGCGGTGACCGTCAGGGCGCCCCGCGTCCCGGCGGCCAGGGCGCCCGTCCCGGTGGTGCCCGTCCCGCGGGTCCCCGTCCGGGCAACAACCCCTTCACCTCTGGTGGCTCCACCGGCATGGCGCGCCCGCAGGCGCCCCGTCCGGGCGGCGCCCCGCGTCCCGGCGGCCAGGGTGCCCCGGGCGGTCCCCGCCCGCAGGGCGGCGGCCAGGGTGGTCCCCGTCCGCAGGGTCAGGGCGGCGCCCGTCCGACCCCGGGCGGCATGCCTCGTCCGCAGGGCGGCGCGGCCGGTCCGCGTCCCGGCGGCGGCCCCGGTGGCAACCGTCCGAACCCGGGCATGATGCCGCAGCGTCCCGCCGCGGGCCCGCGTCCCGGTGGTGGCCCCGGCGGTGGCCGTGGTCCCGGCGGCGGCGGTCGCCCGGGTGGCGGCGGCGGTCGTCCCGGTGGCGGCGGCTTCGCCGGTCGTCCCGGTGGCGGCGGCGGTGGCGGTTTCGCCGGCCGTCCCGGTGGTCCCGGTGGCGGTGGCGGCGGCTTCGCCGGCCGTCCCGGCGGTGGCGGCGGTGGCCGTCCCGGCTTCGGCGGTCGTCCCGGTGGTCCGGGTGGCCGTGGTGGCACGCAGGGTGCGTTCGGCCGTCCCGGCGGGCCCGCCCGTCGTGGTCGCAAGTCGAAGCGTCAGAGGCGCCAGGAGTACGAGGCCATGCAGGCCCCGTCGGTCGGCGGCGTCATGCTGCCTCGCGGCAACGGACAGTCCGTCCGCCTGTCGCGCGGTGCTTCCCTGACCGACTTCGCGGAGAAGATCAACGCCAACCCGGCGTCGCTCGTCGCCGTGATGATGAACCTCGGCGAGATGGTCACCGCCACGCAGTCCGTCTCCGACGAGACGCTGAAGCTTCTCGCGGACGAGATGAACTACCTCCTCGAGATCGTCAGCCCCGAGGAGGAGGACCGCGAGCTGCTCGAGTCCTTCGACATCGAGTTCGGTGAGGACGAGGGTGGCGAGGAGCTCCTCGTCGCGCGTCCGCCGGTCGTGACCGTCATGGGTCACGTCGACCACGGTAAGACCCGCCTGCTCGACACCATCCGCAAGACGAACGTCATCGCGGGTGAGGCCGGCGGCATCACGCAGCACATCGGTGCGTACCAGGTCACGACCGAGGTGAACGACGAGGATCGCAAGATCACCTTCATCGACACCCCCGGTCACGAGGCCTTCACCGCCATGCGTGCCCGTGGTGCGAAGTCGACCGACATCGCGATCCTCGTGGTCGCGGCCAACGACGGTGTCATGCCGCAGACGGTCGAGGCGCTCAACCACGCCAAGGCCGCCGAGGTCCCGATCGTCGTCGCGGTCAACAAGATCGACGTCGAGGGTGCCGACCCGACCAAGGTGCGCGGTCAGCTGACCGAGTACGGCCTGGTGGCCGAGGAGTACGGCGGCGACACCATGTTCGTCGACATCTCCGCCAAGCAGGGTCTGAACATCGACTCCCTGCTCGAGGCCGTGGTCCTGACCGCGGACGCCTCGCTCGACCTGCGGGCCAACCCGGAGCAGGACGCGCAGGGTATTGCGATCGAGTCCCACCTCGACAAGGGCCGCGGTGCCGTCTCGACGGTCCTGGTCCAGCGCGGCACGCTGCGCATCGGCGACACGATGGTGGTCGGCGACGCGTACGGCCGTGTCCGGGCGATGCTCGACGACAACGGGAACAACGTCGAGGAAGCGGGTCCCTCGACCCCCGTCCTCGTGCTCGGTCTCACCAACGTCCCGGGTGCCGGCGACAACTTCCTGGTGGTCGACGAGGACCGTACGGCCCGTCAGATCGCCGAGAAGCGTGCCGCTCGCGAGCGCAACGCCAACTTCGCGCGCCGCGGCGTCCGGTTCTCCCTGGAGAACCTGGACGAGGCCCTCAAGGCCGGTCTGGTGCAGGAACTCAACCTCATCATCAAGGGCGACGCGTCCGGTTCGGTGGAGGCTCTCGAGTCCTCGCTGCTCCAGCTCGACGTCGGCGAAGAGGTCGACATCCGCGTCCTGCACCGCGGTGTGGGTGCGGTCACCGAGTCCGACATCAACCTGGCGACCGGCTCCGACGCCATCGTCATCGGCTTCAACGTCCGGGCAGCCGGCCGTGCGCAGCAGATGGCGGAGCGCGAGGGCGTCGACGTCCGGTACTACTCGGTGATCTACCAGGCCATCGAGGAGATCGAGGCGGCCCTCAAGGGCATGCTCAAGCCGGAGTACGAAGAGGTCGAGCTCGGCACGGCGGAGATCCGCGAGGTCTTCAAGTCGTCCAAGCTGGGCAACATCGCCGGTGTGCTCGTCCGGTCCGGAGAGGTCAAGCGCAACACCAAGGCGCGCCTGCTGCGCGATGGCAAGGTCATCGCGGAGAACCTCAACATCTCCGGTCTGCGTCGCTTCAAGGACGACGTCACCGAGATCCGCGAAGGGTTCGAGGGCGGTATCAACCTCGGCAACTTCAACGACATCAAGGTCGACGACGTCATCGCGACGTACGAGATGCGCGAGAAGCCGCGCGCCTGACCTGAGCGTCAATGATCGGGGCCGGTCGGCGGGACTTATTTCCGTCGATCGGCCCCGGCCGTTGCGTGTACGGTTCCCGTATCGGCGTACAAGCGTTGCGCCCATACGAACCCGAACCGGCGGGCATCCGGACACACATGTATGTGGGGACTCTGTCCTTCGATCTGCTCCTCGGCGACGTCCACTCGCTGAAGGAGAAGCGCTCTCTCGTCCGTCCGATCGTGGCCGAACTCCAGCGCAAGTACGCGGTGAGCGCGGCGGAGACGGGCAATCAGGACCTCCACCGCAGGGCCGAGATCGGGCTCGCGGTGGTCTCCGGGGACACGGGACACCTCACCGACGTACTGGACCGCTGCGAGCGGCTGGTCGCCGGGCGGCCCGAGGTGGAACTGCTCTCGGTTCGACGCAGGCTCCACAGCGACGAAGACTGAAGCAACAACGCAAGACAGTTACTAAGGAGACGGCAGTGGCCGACAACGCGCGCGCCAAGAGGCTGGCGGACCTCATCCGAGAGGTGGTGGCCCAGAAGCTGCAGCGCGGGATCAAGGACCCGCGGCTCGGCACCCACGTCACCATCACGGACACCCGCGTCACGGGTGACCTGCGGGAGGCGACCGTCTTCTACACCGTGTACGGGGACGACGAGGAGCGGGCCGAGGCGGCCGCCGGGCTGGAGAGCGCCAAGGGCATCCTGCGCTCCGCGGTCGGCGCAGCGGCGGGCGTGAAGTTCACGCCGACCCTGACCTTCGTGGCGGACGCCCTGCCCGACAACGCCAAGACGATCGAGGACCTCCTCGACAAGGCGCGGGCCTCCGACGCCCAGGTGCGGGAGGCGTCCGCGGGCGCCACGTTCGCCGGTGACGCCGACCCGTACAAGAAGCCCGAGGACGACGAGGACGAGACGGACGGCGACGCCTGAGCATGTCCGACCGCACCCCTGTGCCCGACGGCCTTGTCATCGTCGACAAGCCGTCGGGCTTCACTTCGCACGACGTCGTGGCCAAGATGCGCGGGATCGCCAAGACCCGCCGCGTCGGCCACGCGGGCACCCTCGACCCGATGGCGACGGGCGTCCTCGTGCTCGGCGTCGAGCGTGCCACCAAGCTCCTCGGCCACCTCGCGCTGACCGAGAAGGAGTACCTGGGCACCATCCGCCTGGGCCAGAACACCCTGACCGACGACGCCGAGGGCGAGATCACCTCGTCCGCCGACGCGTCCGGGGTCCGGCGCGAGGCCGTCGACGCGGGCATCGCCAAGCTGACCGGCGACATCATGCAGGTGCCGTCCAAGGTCAGCGCCATCAAGATCAAGGGCGTGCGCTCGTACAAGCGGGCCCGGGACGGCGAGGACTTCGAGATCCCCGCCCGCCCCGTCACCGTCTCGTCCTTCGCGGTGTACGACATCCGGGACGCGGTCGCCGAGGACGGCACCCCGGTGCTCGACCTCGTCGTGTCCGTGGTCTGCTCGTCGGGCACGTACATCCGGGCACTGGCCCGGGACCTGGGCGCCGACCTCGGGGTCGGCGGCCACCTGACCGCGCTGCGCCGCACCCGCGTCGGCCCCTACAAGCTGGACTCGGCGCGCACCCTGGACCAGCTCCAGCAGGAGCTGACCGTGATGCCGGTGGCCGACGCCGCGGCCGCCGCGTTCACCCGCTGGGACGTGGACGAGCGCCGCGCGAAGCTGCTCCTGAACGGCGTACGCCTGGAGATGCCCGGGGAGTACGCCGGGCGCGGTCCGGTCGCCGTGTTCGGCGCGGACGGGCGTTTCCTCGCGCTGGTCGAGGAGTCGAAGGGCAAGGCGAAGAGCCTGGCCGTCTTCGCCTGACGATCCCGGTTCCTCCGGTGGAGCGGCGGCCGCCCGGTCAGGGGCGGCCGCCGCTCCACGTTCCCCCCTCCCAAGGGTCTGTCCGCCACGCGCGTCGACTTCACCCCATCGAGCAGGCGCTCGGAGTGAACCGGGGGAGCGGAAGGGGGCGCGTTCGCCTCGCGTCCTGTCCAGCTGATCACCGCGCGCCTACCGTCGGGAAGACGGGGTGTGGCGGGAGGTTCGAGGCATGGTGGATCCGCCGCTGGTACGGATCTGTGATCTGGCCGGGCGGCCGCGTGGGACGGGGTTCGTCGCGGACGACCGCGGGACCGTCGTCACCAGTCATGAGGCGGTGGACGGGCTCGGGCGCGTGGTCCTGCACGCGCCGGGCGGTGCCACCTGTGTGGTGGGACGCGAGGCGGTGGTCGAACTGCCCGCGGTGGACCTCGCGCTGGTGCGCACCGACGGGCTCGGCGCGGCGCCGCTGCCCGTCGGGGCCGGGCGGGCCAAGGAGGCGGGGGCCTATGTACGGATCCCGGCCGGCGGCTGGCGCGAGGCCCGGGTGCTCGGGCACACCGACGTGACGTACACGGCCACCGACCGCTTCCATCTGCTGGAGAACGCGATGGAGCTGGCCGTCGGGACGGCAGGCGCCGACGCGCTGCGGCTCGGCGGCGGCGCCGCGGGCGGTCCCGTCCTCGACGCGACGACGGGCGCCGTGGTCGCCGTCCTCGGCACCGCGCTGCAGGCCGGGCACCGGGCGGCCGGATTCGCGGTGCCGCTGCACGCGGCGGCCGGCGGGGACCCGCGCCTCGCCGACGTGCTGGCGCGCAACGCCGTGACCGTGCCCGCGTACGGCTCCGATCTGAACCTCGCCGGGGTGCTGCACCTGACCGCCGTCTCGGTGGGCAGCGACGGCCCGGGCGACGCCGCCGTGACACCGGTCGAACGGCCGGATGTGGCAAGTGAGTTGGCGGACTTCACGGCGGGCGGGGCGTCCGTGCTGGCGCTCGTCGGGGAGCCGGGCAGCGGCCGTACGACGGAACTGGCGGCGCTCGCCGCACGGCGGGCCGGCGGGGAGAGCGCCGCGCCGACACTGTGGCTGCGCGGCGCGGACCTGCGCGGCGACGACACCTCCGTGACCGACGCCGCGGGGCGCGCCCTGGAGCGGGCCGGCCGGATCGTCGCGGCGTCCCGGGGCAGTGAGCCCGGCGCGCTGGGGGACATCTCGCCGGAGCACGTCGCCGCGGTCGCGCGCGCGGCGGGGCAGCCGCTCGTGCTGCTGCTCGACGGGCCCGAGGAGATGCCGCCCGTGCTCGCGCTCCGGCTCGCCGCGTGGTCCCGGGAGACCGAGCGGCGGCTGGCGGGCCCGGAGATGCGGCTCGTCGTGGCGTGCCGAGCGGAGTACTGGGAGCAGGCCGGGGCGCTGTTCGGCGGCGACGTGCTGCACGGGCGGCCGGGGCGGCTGCCCGCGTGCGTCCGCATCGGGGATCTGCCGGCGGAGCAGGCGCGGCGGGCGCGCGAGCGGTTCGGGATCGCCGAGGACGCGCTCGCGCCGAGGGACGCGGGACATCCGCTCGCGCTGCGGCTGCTGGGCGAGGTGCGGGCGGCGCTGTCCGGGGAGGTGGCCGGGTGCCCCGACCGCGACGAGGTGTTCGCGGCCTACCTGGATCTGATGTGCCTGCGGGTGGCGGTGCGGCTGGCGGCCGCCGCAGGTGTGCGGGGCACCGGGGTGCGGCGGCTCGCGGCACGCGTGTCCGGGCAGGTGCATGAGGCGGCCCGGCGCTGCCTGGGGCCCGGGCAGGGGGAGCTGGACCGGAAGACGTTCGAGGAACTGTTCCCGTGGGGTGCGTGGGGCGGGGTGAGCGGGTGGGCGTCGGCGGTGCTCGCGGAGGGGGTGCTGGTGCCCGCCGGGAGCGGATACCGGTTCGGGCACGAGGAGGTGGCCGACTGGGTCCAGGGAATGCATCTGGATCTGGACGCGGCGCTGGACGCGCTGGTGTTCCGGCGGCGCAGCGGGGCGTCGGTGCCGGTTCCCCGGCATCGGGCCGGGCCTGTGGTGCGGGCCCTCTTGCTGGTGGAGCGGCAGCGGGACGCCGGTGCGCTCGAGCTCACGTTGCGGGAGCTGGGCGTTCGGCTCGCGGGGCTTTCGCGGGGGCCCGGTGCATCCGCGCCCGGCGCCGGGGAGCCGCCTCGCCCACCCTGCCGCCCCGGGCGGCGGACTGCCCAGGACGACCGAGCCGCGTCGATGGACACCGAGGCCGACTGGTGGGCAGGTCACTTGCTCAGTGAAGTGTTGCTGCGCGTACCGGACGCCACCGCCTATCTGTCCCTGCTCGAAGAACTCGCCGACGCGGGCGTGTTCGGGAGCTGGTTCTGGATGGCCCTGCCCGTGGACGACGACACCCGGTTCGAGCTGCTGCGGCGACTCGTCGTGCACGACGCGCGGGAGCCGGGCGGGCGCTGCCTCGACGCCGTCGCCGCGTCCCTGGAGGCCGAACCGGGGCGGGTGCAGCGGCGCCTCACCCGGTGGTTCGACGACGAGCGGCCGCTGCCCGCGCTGCCCGACGCCACCGTGGCGACCGCCGCGCAGGCCCTGCTGCACACCCATCGGCGCCGTGCCGTCGACGACCTGATCGAGGCGCTCGTCGACTGCGCGCACCCGCGGGCCGACGAACTGCTCGCCACCCTCGCCGACGAGGAGCCGTCCGCGCTGTGCCGGGCCGTCGACCGGTGGGCGCACGACGAGCGGCCCGCACGGCACGTGGCGGCCGTGGCGTACGGGCCCCGGGCGGCGGCCCGGGTGACGACCGAGGCCGACCGGGGTCTGCTGCGGTACGCCGCGCTGGCCCTGCTGGCCCGCCCCTCCGACTGCACGCTGCACGGCGCCGCGCTCGCCCTGCTCGTACGGGATCCGCAGTCCCGGCCCGCATACCTGGCGCCGGCGCTGAAGCGGTTCGAGGCCGGGGACCCGCAACTGCCCGCGGCCGCGCTGGCCGCGGCCCTCGGCACGCACCCGGACCCGGTGTTCGCGGCGTTCCGGACCCGGCTCCGGGAACCGGGTCCGGGCGCCGGGGACGTGCTGCGCACCCTCGCCGATGTCACGACGCCCGTTCTCGCGCGGCGGGCCGCCACGCTCGTCGCGGAGCTGGCGCAGTCCGGCCCCGAGGAGACGGCGGGGCAGGTGGCGGTCTTCGTCGACCGGCGCCTGGAGCACGGGGTGTCCGCGCGCGCCGTGCTGCTCCCGCTCGTCGTGGGCGTGCTGCACCGCGGGCCCGTCGCCGTCCGGGCCGCGCTCGCGCCCGTCCTCACCGCGCCCGGCACGGCCGCCTCGCGCGAGCTGCGGGCCGAGCTGCTCGACATCCTGCTCGGGCAGGAGCGCGAGCCGGCCGTCCTGGACGCCGTGCTGCGCGCCGCGGCGTGGGGCGCCGCTCGGCGCGGGCAGCCGCGGACGCGGGAGCTGGTGCACCGGACGGGGGCGCTGCTCGTCCGCACCCCGGAGGGCGCCGCGTGCTTCGACCGGCGGCTCGTGGAGCTGGCGCGGACCGTGCCGGGGTTCGCGAGCCTCGTGTCCCGCTGGCTGGGTGCGGCGCAGCAGGAGTGGGCGGCGCTGGTCGGTCCCAGCGCCCGGCGCATGATCGAGAACCTCGCCGGGGTGCGGGTCCCCGCCTGACCCGGCGCCCGGCCCTACCCTGCCCGATGAGAGGCGTGGGCGGTCGGCATGGCACTCTTAGACCTGCGTATTCGGCAAGAGACGCAGAGACAGCAGAGACCGCACAGACGGAACCGTCGTACACAGGTTTGCGAGGAGCAATCACCGTGCAGCGCTGGCGTGGCTTGGAGGACATCCCCCAGGACTGGGGGCGCAGCGTCGTCACCATCGGTTCCTACGACGGCGTGCACCGCGGGCATCAGTTGATCATCGGCCGTGCCGTGGAGCGGGCCCGTGAGCTGGGCGTCCCCGCGGTCGTCGTCACCTTCGACCCGCACCCCAGCGAGGTCGTGCGCCCCGGCTCGCACCCGCCGCTGCTCGCCCCGCACCACCGGCGCGCCGAGCTGATGGCCGACCTCGGTGTCGATGCCGTGCTGATCCTCCCCTTCACCACCGAGTTCTCGAAGCTGTCGCCCGCCGACTTCGTGGCGAAGGTGCTCGTCGACAAGCTGCACGCGCGCGTCGTCGTCGAGGGCCCCAACTTCCGCTTCGGGCACAAGGCCGCGGGCAATGTCGCCTTCCTCGCCGAGCAGGGCGAGACCTTCGACTTCGAGGTCGAGGTCATCGACCTGTACGTGAGCGGATCCGCCGGGGGCGGCCGGCCGTTCTCCTCCACGCTCACCCGGCGGCTCGTCGCCGAGGGCGATGTCGAGGGGGCCCGCGAGATCCTCGGCCGGCCGCACCGTGTCGAGGGCGTGGTCGTCCGGGGCGCTCAGCGCGGCCGTGAGCTGGGCTTTCCCACGGCCAACGTGGAGACCCTGCCGCACACCGCGATCCCCGCGGACGGCGTCTACGCCGGGTGGCTGCACGTGAACGGCGAGGCGATGCCGGCCGCGATCTCCGTCGGGACGAACCCTCAGTTCGACGGCACCGAGCGCACCGTCGAGGCGTACGCCATCGACCGGGTGGGACTCGACCTGTACGGGCTGCACGTGGCCGTGGACTTCCTGGCGTTCGTGCGCGGCATGTCGAAGTTCGACTCGCTCGACCAGCTCGTCGAGGCCATCGCGAACGATGTGAAGCGGTCCCGTGAGCTCGTCGAGGAGTATGAGGCGTAGGTCACATCCAGGGCATGTCACAGACGGGCCCGCCCGTTCCGTCCCGTAGGTGGAAGCAGCACTCACCACGGCACAGGGAGCCCGTCATGGAAGCTCGTCTGAACATGTTCGCCAGCAAGTCCGCCACGGGGTTCGTCAAGCGTCTCGTCGCCGCGCACATGCCGGTCATGGAGTCGGGGCTGCCGGCCGCGACGCAGGAACTGGTGAAGATCCGCGCCAGCCAGATCAACGGCTGCTCGGGGTGCCTCGACATGCACACCAAGGAGGCCGCTGCCGCCGGTGAGACCGCGCAGCGGCTCAACCTGATCGCGGCCTGGCGGGAGGCCAAGGTGTTCACCGAGGCCGAGCGCGCCGCCCTTGAGGTGACGGAGCAGGGCACCCGGCTCGCGGACGGGGCCGGCGGCGTCACGGACGAGGCGTGGGCCGATGCCGCGAAGCACTACGACGAGGACCAGCTCGGCGCGCTGGTCTGCCTGATCGCCGGCATCAACGCCTTCAACCGGCTGAACGTCATCGTCCAGCAGCCGGCCGGCGACTACGAGGCCGGCCAGGCGGCGGCGTTCCACCGGGATTGAGCGGTGGATGGCCGGGTGCGGGAGCGTAGGGGCTCGTCGCGCAGTTCCCCGCGCCCCGGGGAACTGCGCGATCGGCCACGACGGACCCGCACCCGCCGACGATCCCTCACCGGCAGACGCTACGGCGCACCCTCAGCCACCCGGGCCCGCGCCCAGTGACAGGCCACCTGCGCCTCGGCCCCGCCGGACAGCACCGGCAGATCCTCGTTCCGGCACGCGTCGGAGACACCCGCCCGCTCGGCCTCCCCTCCGGCGAGGACCTGGCACCGCGCATGGAACCGGCAGCCACCAGGAATCCGCGACGGGTCCGGCGGCTCGCCGGTCAGCACCACCGGATCGCCGGGCGCCTCCGGCAGCACCGACAACAGGGCCTGGGTGTAAGGGTGCTGGGGTGAGGTCAGCACCTCCTCCACCGCGCCCGTCTCCACGATCCGGCCCAGATACATCACCGCCACCCGGTCCGCGATGTTCCAGGCCAGGCCGAGGTCGTGCGTGACGACCAGCGCCGACAGCCCCAGTTCGTCGCGGAGTTTCAGCAGCAGCGCGAGGATCTCACCCCGCACGGACGCGTCGAGCGACGCCACCGGCTCGTCCGCCACGATGAGTTCGGGCTCCAGGACCAGCGCTCCCGCGATCACGACACGCTGGCGCTGCCCGCCGGACAGCTCGTGCGGGTAGCGCAGGAAGAACCGCTCGGGCGGCCGCAGCCCGGCGCGGGACAGGGCGTTCGACACCGCCTCGCGCTCGTCCCCCGCGTACCCGTGGATCCGCAGGCCCTCCGCCACCGCGTCGTACACCGTGTGCCGCGGGTTGAGCGAGCCGCTCGGGTCCTGCAGCACCAGCTGCACCCGCTTGCGGTACGCCTTGAGCGCCCGGGAACCGTAGTTCAGCGGCTCACCGGCGAAGCTGACCCGCCCCGACGTCGGCCGCTCCAGTCCGAGCAGCGTGCGCGCCAGACTGGTCTTGCCGCAGCCGGACTCGCCGACCAGGGCCACGATCTCGCCCGGCGCGATGTCCAGGTCCACCCCGTCCACGGCCCGCGCCTCGGGTGCGCCGCGCCGGCCCGGGAACGTCACCTGCAACCGGTCGGCGGACAGCAGGGGTTCGGTGTCCGTCATGCCGTCGTGCTCCTTGCCTCGACGGCCGGCGCCCCGGCCTCGTCCGATACGTGCACACAGGCCGCGCGGCGCCCGGCCCCCGCGTCCCGCAGCGCCTGGTCCTCGCTCGCGCAGACGTCGAGCGCCACGGGACAGCGCGGGTGGAACGTGCAGCCGGGCGGCAGCGCCGACGGGTCCGGCGGATCGCCGGGCAGGCCGCGCGGCGCGAACCGGGACGCCGGGTCGCCGATCGTCGGGAACGCCGCCGACAGGGCCTTGCCGTACGGGTGCAGCGCGTTCTCGTACACCTGCAGGGCCGGGCCCTCCTCGACGACACGGCCCGCGTACATCACCGCGAGCCGGTCACACGTGTCGGAGAGGACCGCCAGATCGTGGCTGATCATGATGAGCCCGAGGTCCTGCTCCGTCACCAACTGCTCGATCAGGCGCAGGATCTGGGCCTGGATCATCACGTCCAGGGCGGTCGTCGGCTCGTCCGCGATGATCAGCTCCGGGTCGCAGGCGAGCGCCATCGCGATCATCACGCGCTGCCGTTGGCCGCCGGAGAGCTCGTGCGGGTAGGCGCTCGCGCGCGCCGCCGGAAGACCCACGTGCTCCAGCAGCTCGGCGACCTTCTTCTTGGCGCCCGCCGGTGTCGCCTTCTTGTGCAGCAGGATCGGCTCGGCGATCTGGTCGCCGATGCGGTGCACGGCGTTGAGCGAGTGCATCGCGCCCTGGAAGACGACCGAGGCACCGGCCCAGCGCACCGCGCGGACCCGGCCCCACTTCATCGTCAGCACGTCCTCGCCGTTGAGCAGGATCTCGCCCGAGACCTTCGTACCGGCGGGCAGCAGCCGCAGCAGCGCCAGCGCCAGCGTCGACTTGCCGCAGCCCGACTCGCCCGCGATGCCGAGCTTCTGGCCGGCCTCGACGGACAGGTTCACCCCGCGGACGGCCTCGGCCCCGCCGGCGTACGTCACCGTCAGGTCGTGCACCTGAAGCAGCGTCATGACCGCACCCCCAGCTTCGGGTTGAGGACGGACTCGATCGCGCGGCCGCACAGCGTGAACGCCAGGGCGACGACGGCGATGGCGATGCCGGGCGGCGCCAGGTACCACCAGTCACCCGCGCTGACCGCGCCCGCCTCCCGCGCGTCCTGGAGCATGCCGCCCCACGAGGTGATCGTCGGGTCGGACAGGCCGAGGAAGGCGAGCGTCGCCTCCGTCAGGATCGCGGACGAGATGATCATGGTGGTCTGGGCGAGGACCAGCGGCATCACGTTCGGCAGCACGTGCCGGGTCATGATGTGGCCGTGGCCGCCGCCCAGCGCGCGGGAGCGCTCGATGTACGGGCGGGACTCCACCGCGAGGGTCTGCGCGCGCACCAGCCGGGCCGTCGTCGGCCAGGTCGTCACGCCGATCGCGATGATCACCGTCCACATGGAGCGGTCCATCACCGTGGCCAGCGCGATGGCGAGCACCAGGGTCGGCATCACCAGGAACCAGTCCGTGACCCGCATCAGGACCGTCGAGTACCAGCCACGGAAGTGCCCGGCGACGATCCCGATGACCGTGCCGATCGCCACGCACAGGAACGCCGCGAGCAGGCCCACGGTGAGCGAGACCCGGGCCCCGTACACCAGCAGCGCCAGCACGCTGCGGCCGAACTGGTCGGTGCCGAGCGGGAACTCACCGCTCGGGCCCTCCAGCGGTCCGCCGGGCGCGTCGGTGACGCTCTGCGAGTCCGCGCCGACCAGGGCCGGGGCGAACACGGCGATGAGCGCGATCAGGATCAGCAGGCCGAGGCCCCACAGGCCCCCCTTGTGCGCCCGGTACGAGCGCCAGAAGCGGGCCAGGGACTGGCGCTTGCGGGCCCGCGCCAGGGCCCGCGGATTGCCCGTCTTCGTGACAGGAGCGGTCTCGGTCGTCATCGGCCCACCCTCGGGTCGAGCAGCGGATAGAGGATGTCGGCGAGGGTGTTCGCCAGGATCACCGCGGTGGCGAAGACGAAGAACAGGCCCTGGACCAGGGGGAGATCGGGCACGGACAGGGCCGAGTAGAAGAGCCCGCCGAGGCCCGGCCAGGAGAACACCGTCTCGACCAGGATCTGCCCGGCGACCACGTGCCCGAGGTTCACGAACATCAGCGTGAACGTGGGCAGCATGGCGTTCGGCACGGCGTGCTTGCGGCGCACCACGTCGTCCCGCAGGCCCTTGGCGCGCGCGGTCGTCAGATAGTCGCTGCCCATCTCGTCGAGCAGCGAGGAGCGCATGACGAGCAGCGTCTGCGCATAGCCGACCGCGACGAGAGTGATGACGGGGAGGACCAGATGGTGCGCGACGTCGATGACGTACGCGAATCCGGTCTCGCCGCCCGATTCGAGACCGCCCGTCGGGAACATGCCGGGGATCGGGCCGATGCCGACGGAGAAGACGATGATGAGGAGCAGGCCCAGCCAGAACGACGGGACCGAGTAGAGGGTCAGCGCGAACGCGGTGTTGAAGCGGTCGCTCCTCGACCCGTTGCGCCAGGCCGTGCGAGTGCCCAGCCAGATGCCGAGCGCCGAGTACAGCACGTACGCCGTGCCGGTCAGCAGCAGCGTCGCCGGCAGCGCGTCGGTGATCTTGTCGATGACCGGGGTGTGGAACTGGTACGAGGTGCCGAAGTCGCCGGTCAGCGCGTCCCCGATGTACGACGTGAACTGCTTCCACATCGGCTGGTCGAGGCCGAACTGGTGGCGCAGGTTCTCCAGTTGCTGCTCGGAGACCCGCTTGCCGCCGGTCATCTGCTTGACCGGGTCGCTCGGGATGAGCCGGAAGAGGAAGAAGCTCGTGACGAGGACGGCGAAGAGCGAGACGACCGCGCCCGCGATCTTCGCCGCGGCGTACTGGAGGTACGCCTTGGTGTTGCGGGCCCGTGGGCCGCGGGCGCCCGTCGACGGCCCGGCCGGGGAGGCCGGGTCGCCGACGGGCGCGTCCGCGGACCGCACGAGCGCCGGAGTGCTGTCAGCTGTCATGGTCCACGCGATTCGTGCTCGAAGTGCTTGGCATGCGAACTCTCGTTGCTCGTGCGGGTGTTGACCGAACCTGTGGCGTGCCTACTCGCGGTCGTCCGCCGTGGTCCGGCGCCGCTTCGCGAAGAGGACACCGCCGCCGATGACGACGAGCGCGGCGACCACGATCCCGATCACGATGCCGGTGGAGCCCGACGAGTCCGAGTCGCCGCTGGAGGCGGTCGCCGGCTCGGCCGACCACCAGCTCCAGTAGCCGTCCTGGCCGTAGATGTTGCCGGCCGCCGTGGGCATGGTCTCGATGGACTTGATCTGGTCCGTGCGGTAGGCCTCCACCGCGTTCGGGTACGCCATGACGTTCATGTACCCGGAGTCGTACAGCCACGACTCCATCTGCTTGACGTAACCCGCCCGCTTGGCCGGGTCGTACTCGGCGAGCTGCTTGTTGTACAGGTCGTCGTACGTCTTGTCGCAGATGCCGTTGTCGGTCGCCGCGGTCTCCCGGGCCTTGGTGGGCAGGGCGGCGCAGGTGTGGATGCCGAGCACGAAGTCCGGGTCCGGGTTCACCGACCAGCCGTCGAAGGCGAGGTCGTACTCACCCGCGTACCAGGGCACGGAGACGTCGTCGACGCAGTTGAGCTTGAGGCCGACACCGATCTTCCCGTACCACTCCTTCAGGTACTTGCCGACGGCCTTGTCGTTCGGGTCGGTGGCGTGGCACAGCATGCGCAGGTCGAGCGGCTTGCCGTCCTTGCCGACGCGCTTGCCGTCCTTGAGCGGGTAGCCCGCCTCGTCGAGCATCTTGCCCGCGGCCGTGGCGTCGTAGGACAGCTTCTGGCTGTCCGAGGGCTTCCAGAAGTAGTCACCGAAGCGCGGCGGGATGTAGCCCTCGCCCTGCACGGCGTGGCCCTGGAAGACCTTGTCGACGATGGTCTTGGTGTCGACCGCGCGGAACAGCGCCTGGCGCACCTTCTGGTCGAGCAGCGCCTTGTTGCCGTCGCCGAACTTCTTGCCGTCCTTGGTCTGCCAGCCCGGATTCACCGCGATCGCGTAGAAGCGGCGGCCCGGACCCTCGTTGACCTTGATGTTCTTCTCGCCCTTGAGGGACGCCGCCTGAGCGGGCGTCAGGGCGGGGGAACCGGCGACGAAGGAGACCTCGCCCTTGCGCAGGGCGGCGACCGCGGCGTCCTGGTCCTTGTACGTCTTGAAGACGATCTCGTCGAACTGGGGCGTCTTCGATTTGCGCCAGAAGTCCTTGTTGACCTCGAGCTTCACGTACTGGTCGGTCTTGTACGCGGTCAGCTTGAACGGGCCGTTGCCGACGATCGGGAACTTCTCGTCGTTGTTGAACTTCGCGTAGTCCTTGACGTCCTTCCAGATGTGCTCGGGCACGATCGGGACGTCCAGAGCCGTCATCGTCGCCTGCGGCTTCTTCAGCTCGATGACGAGCTTGGTGTCACTGGGCGCCGTGACCTTCTTGAAGTTGCCGACGAACGAGCCGTTCGCGGTGGCCGCGCCCTCGTCCGTCATCATCTTGTTGAAGGTGAAGGCCGCATCCTTGGCGGTGGCCTTCTGGCCGTCCGTCCACTTCGAGTTCGACCGAATGGTGTACGTCCACGTCAACTTGTCGGCCGAGGACTCCCACTTGGTGGCGAAGCCCGGGACGACGTGGTTGTCCTTCGGGTCGTAGTTGGTCAGGAACTCGTTCGTCAGGCGGAGGATGCTCGTGCTGAGCAGGCGCTGCGCCAGGAACGGGCTCAGCGAGTCGACGCTCTGGGCGACCGCCACGGTGAGCGTCTTCTTGCCGCTGTCGGCCTTGGCCTGAGCCTGCTCGGGGGCCGGGTTGAGCGGCGTGGCCAGGCCCGCCGTCAGGGTGAAGGCGGCGGCACCGGCCGCCAGGAGGAGACGCACGCCGCGCTGTGCGGGGCGTGCTGTTCTGTGGTGCCGGTCTAGCTGAGCCTGTGTATCCATCGGTCGTGGACCTCGCGCATCGCTCGCACAGCATGGCTGGATCTGGGTTTCAGGTGGAATGAAGTGTTGGTTTATCAGCGGCAGTTGACGCACGTCAACGGCGTATGAACCCCATGTGGCCTGCGGAAATAACGAGTTGACCCGCATTTCACGCACATTGGTCGAGACCTCTGACGCTTTGCAGGCCAGGGCGTGGCGCCCGCAACGCGACGATATGCGCGGTACACGCGAAAGGCCCGCACCGTCCAACGGTGCGGGCCTTTCGGGGAGTTGCTACTGCTGAGGCGGCTGCGGCTGCTGCCACCCCGGGGGCGGACCGGCCTGCGGCTGCTGCTGCGGGGCGGGCTGCTGGCCCTGGGCCTGCTGCGGCGGAGGCGGCGGGACCTGCCAGCCGGGCTGCGGCCCCGGCTGCTGCGCCTGACCGGGCTGCTGCGGGGGCGGCCCCTGCGGCGGCATGCCCTGCGGTGGCGGCCCCTGGGGCGGCATGCCCTGCTGCGGCGGATACGGGGCGGGCGGCTGCTGACCCGGGTACGGCTGCTGACCGGGGTAGGGCTGCTGCCCCGGGTACGGCTGCTGCTGGCCGGGCATCGGCGGGGCCATGGTGGGCGGCTGCTGGCCGTCCGCCTGGGTCCACAGGCCCTGCTGCTGCTGGGCACGCACGAAGTCCTCGGCGACCATCGCGGAGAGGTTGAAGTACGCCTCCCGGACCTTCGGCCGCATCATGTCGAGGTCGACCTCGGCGCCGGCCGCCAGGTGCTCGTCGAACGGGACCACGACGACGCCGCGGCAGCGCGTCTCGAAGTGGCTGACGATGTCCTCCACCTTGATCATCTTGCCGGTCTCGCGGACCCCCGAGATGACCGTGATCGAGCGTGAGACGAGGTCCGCGTACCCGTGCGCGGACAGCCAGTCGAGCGTGGTGCTCGCGCTGGAGGCGCCGTCGACGGACGGGGTCGAGATGATGATCAACTGGTCGGCGAGGTCCAGTACTCCGCGCATCGCGGAGTACAGCAGACCCGTACCGGAGTCGGTCAGGATGATCGGGTACTGCTTGCCGAGCACGTCGATCGCGCTGCGGTAGTCCTCGTCGTTGAACGTCGTCGAGACCGCGGGGTCCACGTCGTTCGCGATGATCTCCAGACCGGACGGCGCCTGCGAGGTGAACCGCCGGATGTCCATGTACGAGTGCAGGTGCGGGATCGACTGCACCAGGTCACGGATGGTCGCGCCGGTCTCGCGGCGCACGCGGCGGCCGAGCGTGCCCGCGTCCGGGTTGGCGTCGATCGCGAGGATCTTGTCCTGCCGCTCGGTGGCGAGCGTCGAGCCCAGCGCGGTGGTGGTCGTCGTCTTGCCGACGCCGCCCTTGAGGCTGATCACGGCGATCCGGTAGCAGGAGAGCACCGGGGTGCGGATCAGCTCCAGCTTCCGCTGCCGCTCGGCCTCCTCCTTCTTGCCGCCGAGCTTGAAGCGCGCGTTGCCGCCGCCGGGGCGGGTGCTCTTCGCCTTCTGCCGCTTGTTGTTGAGCAGCCGGTCGGCCGACAGCTCCACGGCCGCCGTGTAACCGAGCGGGGCGCCGCCGACGTTCGTGGGCTGGCGCTGGTCGTGCTGCACGGGCTGCGGCCAGGCGGCACCGGTGCGCGGGTCCGCCGGGGCGGGCGGCTGCGGAGCGGCGTGCTGGGGCTGCGGCGCCGGTGGCTGCGCTCCCGGGTGGGGCTGCTGCGGCGGGAAGCCGTAACCGGTGCCCGGCTGCTGCGGAGGCTGCGGCTGAGCCGGCTGCTGCGGGTGCCCCTGCGGCGGCTGCTGCACCGGCGGCTGGGGCTGAGGCTGGGGGAAGCCGTAACCGGGCTGCGGGGCAGGGGCGTTGGGCGCGGGCATCGGCGCGGCCTGACCCGCGGCGGGGGGCTGCGGCTGGGCCTGGGGCTGCGGGAAGCCGTAGCCGTTCCCGGGTTGGGCCTGTGGCTGGGGCTGCGCCTGAGGCTGGGGGAAGCCGTAGCCGCTCTCCGGCGGGGCCTGCTGGGGCACGGGCGCGGCCGGTGGCGCGGGCTGCTGGGGCGCCGCGGCAGCGGGCTGCGCGGGCCAGCCGGGCGGCGCGACGGGCGGCTGCTGCGCCGGGTCGGGCCCGGTCCACTGGGGCGCGGCGGGCGGCGCGGCCGGCTGGAAGGCCGGCGGCAGCGGCGGCACCCCGCCTTCCGGCGCGGGCGGCGGAGTCCAGGCCTCGGCCGGAGCGTTCGGCACGTCAGCGGCAGGCGCCGGGACCGCTTCGGGCGCCGCGGCGGCGGGCTCGGCAGCGCCGTCCGTGCCGGTGCCGGTGTCCGTGTCCTCGGCGGTGGCGGCTTCCGGGGCGTCCCCGGGCGTCTCCTTCTCGGCGTCCTCACCCGCGGCGGTGTCGGCGGGGGCGAGCGCGAAGCCCGGGTCGGCCGGAGCCTCGGCGGGCTCGGCGGCGGTGTCGGCCGAGGGCTCGGCGGTGGCATCGGGGTTGTCGTGGGCGCTCACCCAGGCACGCGGCGACTCGGTGTCGTCGCCGGCCGGGTCCGTGGCGTCCGGGGTCTGCGCGTCGGGGGCGTCGGGGGCGGCGGGGGTGTCCGGGCGGTCGCCGAGGGCGGCCAGCTCCGCGAACTCCCGCTTCAGCGCGGACGCGGAGAACTTCATGGTCGCGCCGCTCTCCAGGTCCCCGTTCCCGGAACCGGACTCCGGCTCGGCGGGCGCGGCGGCGGCCGGAGTCGGAGCGGGAGCCGCCGGAGCGGGGGCGGGCACGGGAGCCGGCGGGGCCGGGGGCGCGGGCGGCTCGGGCGCGGCGCCGGACGCCGCCGCGTTCTGCGTGTACCAGGCCGGAGGGGCGTAGTCGATGGTGAACTCGCCCGTCATCTCGACACTGGACTCCGCGTCGGACTGATCATCGACGGGTGAATCCCAGCCCCCGCGGATACCGTCCCGATCGCTGTTCACAATGCCTCCTGGTGTGGTCGAGCACCCTCGTGCCGTGCTGGGGGCGACCGCTTCTGTCGATCCGCCGGGCTGACCCCCTGGCCCCCTGACGCCCGCGGCACCCGCACACGGGTACGCACAACACGTCCTGCCCCAGCCTAATCACGAAAACCACGTGCACGGCAGGCCCGTCCACCCCGTCGCGGATGTCCGCTGCGTCACGTAGGGCCCGAGAGCGGCCGGGTCCACGGCAGACGTACACCAAAACGTGACGAACAAGCGCCGCACAGGGCTGAAAAATGTCCGAATCATGCGTAAAACGGCTGGAGTTCACCGGTGAGATGGCCGCGTCGCAGGGGGACCGATGACGCGCGCCCCGACTCAGTCCATCCGGCGTGCGGTTCCCAACAATCCGGTCTCGGCGTCCGTCGCCTGCGTCATCACGTACTGCCGGTCGCGGTCGGTGCACCACAGGGTCACGCCGTCGGCGAGCGTCGGCAGCGACTCGAACTCGCCGCGCGGCAGCCCTATCACCCGCCCGATCTCGGCCGCCTCGTCCGGGGACACCCGCTGCACACCCACGAGCCGGGCCTGCCGCATCAGGCGCGGCGCGACCGGGCTCAGATAGGGGAGCAGAGTGAGGACCGACTGCCAGGGCGCCGAGGCCACGCGTCCGCGCGGCGGCCGCATGCCGCAGTCACGGATCACGAGCACGGGCCCGCCGGCCGACGCACCCTGCGGCGGCACGCGCCCCACGTCGTGCACGGTCATCCCGGACTGTCCGCCGCCGACGGCCTGCACGAGCTGCGCCCACTGCTGCGCACGGCCCGTCTCCACGGCCACCCGCGCACCGGTCGCGGCCGCCCGCAACGCGAGCACCTGCGCCGTCCACAGACCGCCGATGAGCACGATGTCGTACGGCGTCGGGCGGTTGATGCCCATCACGGCGGGCTGTCCCTCGGCGTCGACGCCGACGACCACGCCGTCGTCCCCGATGGGCAGCGACAGCGAGTCGAGCTGCTCGGGGGACAGGGAGTGCCGCTGGTGGCGCGGCCCGAGCAGCCCGAAGCCGGTCCGCAGCCGCTCGCCGAGGTCAGGGATCTGGCTGGTCATGGCCATCAGCGGGCTCCTCCGAGCGGCAAGGTGGCGAGAACGCCGGGCAGTTGCTCACGGTCGAGCCGGACGAGCCCGGTGCGCACCTGGCGCGCGGCCCGCTCCAGATCACGCCGGGCGGTGGTCAGCTCGCTGTCGCTGCGGCCGGTGATCCGCATGTGCCCGGTCAGCGTGACGTCCTGCTGGTCGCCCTTGGCCAGCGTCAGACTGAACGTCGTCGCGAGCGCGGGCACCGTCGTCAGCTGGGCGACGAGCTGCGGCAGGGTGGCGCCGCCGCTGCCCAGTTGGGGCCAGCGCCGCACCCAGTACGTGGTGTGCCGGCGGTTGTCGCAGCGCCAGCTGCGCCCGGACTCCTCGGTGCGCCGCTGCGGCGCCTCGCTGCGGCCGGCCTGGGCGGTCACCATCGGGTTGGCGCAGGCGGACGTGGCGACCGCGGAGATCAGCTCCTCCTCGGTGAGCACGCTCGCCCGGAACCCGGCGCCGCTCAGCCGGCTCGACAGATGCTCGGCGACCCGCGCGAGGCACTTCTGCGCGCCGACCACGCCACCGCCACGGGCGGACACGGCCTCCGGGCACAGCTCGGGGTCGAGCTTCAGCGCGATCCACGTGATGCGCACCGCGGGCGATCCGGTCTGCGCCTGCAGCGGCGCGTAATTGCTCACGGCCACGGACTGCTGCGGCAGGTGCAGCGCGGGGGCGGGCTGCGTGTGCAGCACGATCTGCGCCGACTCCAGGCGGATCCCGTCCACCTCCAGGGCGTCCCGCACCAGAGCCACCGGCAGCGGGCGGCGGCTGCGCTCGGCCCGCAGCGCGGTGGCGTCGGACTCGACCTGGAGCACGGCGGTCAGGAACCCGCCGTCCCCGACCATGCCCACCGGGCGCTGGTCCCGGTCGTCGCCGCGGTTGTGGCTGTACGTCCGCAGGCTCGGGTCGCACTCGACGGCGGGCGCGAGCCCCGGCTCGGTGCCCGGCGGCACCGGCGAGCCCGCCGCGCTGCGCCGACGGGCCCGCATCGCGAGCACCGTGCCCAGCCACTCCGGCAGGGAGCGCCCCCGGCGGCGTACGAGAGCGAGCAGCAGCAGGACGGCGGCGACGGCGCCCGTCGCGATCAACGCGACCATGCCGGCCACCCAGCCGCACACCACGAGGGCGGCGGCCAGCTCGATCATCACGAGCCGCTGCGCGCGGAACGAACCGCCCCGGCCGGAACGCGATTTCAAATGCGGCGTCACGGCTCCGCGATAAGGCGCCGCGGAATGCGGGCCCGTACCGGAATCACGCGAATTCTGTGCAGGCGTGTGTGTCATTTGTGAAGGAGAAGGGGATCCCGGCCCCGAACGGTCACCCGATCGTGACCTCGATTGCGACCGCGATCGAGCCCGCGTTGCGGAAGCCATCACTCAAAACCCCCCGAACTCTCCCGAAATCCCATGCGCAAAGGCTCCTTGAAAGGGCCCCACAGGCCCTTTGGAAGGCCTCAGCACCCTACCCGTGCCACACGCACAACGTCGCAACAGGCATAGTAGGGGCCTGGTCTGACAGCCACGGCGGTCGCACGAGAGCCGCCCGGTGGACCGAGGCACGTACGTCGACACCGGTCGACCGAGGACGGGGGGACGCGCCCCCACGGCTCCGCACGGGGAGAGAGCGGACACAGATGGCATCACGGCGGGACGAACTCAACGCCTATACCTTCGCGAAGCGCCGCACCTTGGCGTCCTTCCTGCAGCCCTCACCGTCGGGCTCGGAGGAGGGCGCCCCCAAGCCGCTGCGCGCGGTGGTGCCCGGCACGATCGTGGGTGTGGTGGTCCTTGCGGTCTTCGGCGCGATCGGGATGTTCAAGCCCACGGCGCCGAAGGGCTGGGACACGACCCAGGCGAACGTCATCGTGGCGAGCGACTCGACGACGCGCTACGTGGTCCTGAAGACCGACGGGCAGAAGCAGCTGCACCCGGTCCTGAACACGGCATCGGCCAAGCTGCTGCTCAAGGACTACACCGACAAGGTCGTCACCGTCGACGAGAACGTCCTCGACAGCGGCGAGCCCCCGCACGGCGCCACCCTCGGCATCCCGTACGCCCCCGACCGCCTCCCCTCCAGCTCGCAGGCCGAGGAGGCGAAGCGCTGGATGGTGTGCGAGCGCCCCAGCGACGGCGGGCGCGCCATCCAGAAGGCCGCGTTCGTCCTCGCCAAGAAGGAGTGGAAGAAGTCGGAGGGGCGCAACAAGCTCTCCGGCGGCGAGCTGATGTACGTGGCCGACTCGGCCACCAAGAAGCAGTACGTCGTCGATGCGCGCGGTACCTCCTACGAGATCACCGACCCGGCCCAGGAAGGCGTGCTCAGCGCGCTCGACACGCAGGGGCGCACCCCGCAGCGCGTCTCCTCCGACTGGCTGCGCACGCTGCACCCCGGCACCCCGGTCTCCATCCCGCAGGTCCCCGGCAACGCCGGCGAGACCGCGAACGCGGTCGCGGGCACCGGTAACGCCGAGTACGACAAGGTCGGCACGGTCCTCAAGTCCATCGACGGCACCCGCATGCAGTACTACGTGGTGCTGCCCGGCAAGGTGGCCCGCATCTCCGAGTTCACCTCCAAACTCCTGCTCCACAGCAAGCAGTTGGTGAACGTCAACTCGACGGGTGCGGCGGTACAGGTGAACCCGGCCGCCGTCGCCGAGAACGAGCCGTTCGAGGGCGAGGGCGCCAACTGGCCCACCCAGGGCGCGAAGACCGTCAACAACGGCGCCAGCGCGACCAGCGGCCGCAACACCGTCTGCAACACCCTGCACTCGGTCAAGAGCAGCGGCACCACCCTGTCGACCTGGGCCGGCACGGACTTCCCCGCCGACCTGCCCACCGGTTCGTCCAGCGCGTACGTCACCCCGGGCTCGGGCCAGATCTTCCGGCAGATCCAGGGCACGGAGACCAAGGCGGGCGGGATCTTCCTGGTCACCGACACCGGTCTGCGCTACGCCCTGCAGTCCAACGCCGACAGCGCCACCGACGACCAGGGCATCGGCACGACCGCCAAGGAGCGCAAGGCGGAGCAGGCCGAGGCACAGATCGCGCAGAAGCTCCTCGGCTACGACAAGACGAACCCGTCGCCGATCCCGATCACCTGGTCGACCTTCCTGCCCACCGGCCCGCGACTCTCCCAGGCGGCCGCACGTCAGCCGCAGGGCTCGTAGCGGACCGGCGGGACAAGAGCACGAGGGGAAGGGGCCAACTCATGGCGATCACCAGCAACTTCGCGCCCGGCGCCCGGCGACTGGCCGCCGTGTCCGCGGCCACGGCGCTCACCGCGTCCGCGGCGGTACTGGCCCTGCCGGCCGCTCCGGCGGCGGCGGACAGCGGCCAGTGCACGTTCGGCGGCAAGAAGTACGCGGGCCGCCCCTGGGCCCTGCAGCGCGTCAACCTCGACGAGCTGTGGGGGAGCGCGACGGGCAAGGGGGTGCGGGTCGCGGTCATCGACACGGGCGTGGACGTCAAGAACCCGCAGCTGACGAAGGCCGTGGACGTGGGAGCGGGCGCCAACTTCCTTCCCAAAAAGGACGACAAGGGCGAGGCGATCCCGGACCGCGGCAACGCGCACGGCACGACGGACACCGTCGGCCACGGCACGCGCGTGGCCGGCATCATCGCGGCCCGCAAGGCGAGCGGCACCGGGTTCGTGGGCCTGGCCCCCGACGCCACGATCATCCCGATCAAGCAGAACGACGCCGAGGGCCACGGCGACTCCAACGACCTGGCGCTGGCGATCAACCACGCGGTCACCGAGAAGGCCGACGTCATCAACATCTCCCAGGACACGGAGAAGGCCCTGGCCCCCGGCTCCAGGCTGGAGAACGCGGTCAACAACGCGCTGGCGCACGACATCGTGGTCGTGGCCTCCGCCGGCAACGACGGCCTCGGCGGCAACGTCAAGGACACCTACCCCGCCTCGTACAAGGGCGTCCTCGCCGTCGCGGCCTCCGACCGCAACAACGAACGCGCCGCGTTCTCGCAGTCCAACGACTCCGTCGGCGTGGCCGCCCCCGGCGTCGACATGATCTCCACGGTCCCCAAGGGCGGCCACTGCTCCGACAACGGAACGAGCTTCTCGGCCCCCTACGTGGCGGCGGTGGCCGCCCTGCTCAAGGAGCACCACAAGGACTGGACGGCCCAGGAGGTCGTGGCCCAGATCGAGCAGACCGCGGAACGCTCCATCACCGGCCGGGACCGCCTCGTCGGCTGGGGCGTGGTCGACCCGGTGCGAGCCGTCACCGAGATCAGCGACCCGAAGAACCCCATCCAGACCCCGAAGCCGGAAGAGGCCGGTGTACACGCCGAGCCGCCCGAGGTCGCCCCGGTCCACTTCGGCGAGACGGCGGAAGAGCGCAACGCGCGCCTGGGCACGTATGTACTGATCGGCGGTCTGGTCGCGGTGGCAGGGCTGGGTGGAGCGGCGGTGGCGGTGCGGGATGCGCGGCGCAGGAAGGGGCGCGTGGAGCGCGGGGTGTGACAGCGCCGCCGGAGACATGTCGCCGGAGCCCCTTACCCGCCGCTCATCTTCGCCCGGCGCAACGGGCACTCCGTATTCTCAGGCTGCCGTCCAGACCCGTCATTCTCAGGCTGCCGTCCAGACCCGTCATTCTCAGGCTGCCGTCCAGACCCGTCATTCTCAGGCTGCCGTCCTGACCCGTCCAGACCTGAGCGGGAATCCGGTCGAGCACGTAGCACAGGTAGTTCAGCCGCTCTTCGAGGGACTGCGGCGACGGCGTGCCGGTGCGGTCAGGTTCGGCAGTGACTCTACGGCCCGGATTGTCGCGGACGCTGTGTGCTCCTGTGAATCGAGGCCGGCTCGGGGCGGTGACGGTGAAGATCGTTTGTCGTTGCGGCGAAGACTCCATGGAGCTCGGGGAGTTGTCGGCTAAGCAACTAAATGCCCCAAGTGCGAGCCCGGTATGCGCCCTATGCTGAGCGCGCCGAAGGCCGCGATGCGAGCCTGCGCGCCTCGTCATCTCCGTCTGCCCTGACCGCCTGGAACGGAACACCATGATCAAGTCCCGCTTGGCCGCCGCAACTTTGGCCCTCTCGGCCGTGGCCGCGGGCGCCCTGCTCGTCGGCTGCTCGGGCTCGGTCAGCGTCGGCAGCACCGACCCCAAGGTGTCCAAGGGCAAGCTGTCCGACATGGTCGCGGAGCAGCTCGCCAAGACGACAGGGCAGCCGAAGCCGGACGTCACCTGCCCCAAGGACCTCGTGGGCAAGGTCGGCAACGCGACGCGCTGCACGCTCACGGCGAGCGACGGCAGCACCCTCGGCGTGACGGTCACGGTCTCCAAGGTCGACGGCAAGAACGTCAACTTCGACATCAAGGCGGACGACACGCCTTCGCCGGCGCCGAGCAACTGACGGTCTGCGACCGGGAGAACAGAAAGAAAGAGGGGCTGTGGCAACCGACCTTGGAGTAGGGCCGGGGACGCTGAAGAAAGGCGCGGGGGACATTCTCGAGATCCTCACGCCGGTCAAGAAAGTGGACCTGGAGGATTCGTCCAAGGCGGGGGACGACCTCGGCGACGACGATGCGGCCAAGGCGCTCACCGTGTTCTGCGCGACGTGGGAGATGGGCGCCGGATTCCTGAACGACTGCGCGGCGACGCTGGCCGAGGGGCTGAACTCCGCCAACAAGGATCTCGACGCGACGGACCAGGCGATCCGTGACGCGGTCGATTCGGTGAAGACGGACCTGGGTTAGAGGCGAGGAACACGGATCCATGGGCGGAAACAGGCTGGGGTGGACGGACGACCCCAAGGACCTCGTCCCGGGTGACGCCGGCAAGCTGGGCGGGATCGTCACCACCTTCAACGGCTGGTCGACCAAGTTCGAGAGGGTCGGGGACGACCTGCGCGACCTGAAGATCCCGGGGTGGACCGGGCAGGCCAGCGAGTCCTTCTGGCCCACGATGGCCAAGGAGAAGAAGAACTGGTACCTCGCCGCGGACGCGATGTCGGGCGCCGCGAAGGCCATCACCTCGTACTCCTCCACGCTGAGCTGGGCCCAGCAGCAGGCGCAGACGGCGATCCACAAGTGGGACGCGGGGGATCACGACGGAGCGGAAGAGGTTCTGGAAGCCGCGAAGAAGCAGCTCAAGACCGCGGCCGAGACGCTGACCAAGAAGCTCGGCAATCTGGCGGGGGACGCGAAGGACAGCCCCAAGTGGCTTGCGGAGGCCAAGGATTACGTCGACGCGAGGCAATGGGCTGCTGAGCATGGGGCGCTCAAGACTTCGCAGACTCGGTGGACCTGGGCGAGCGAGAACTGGCGGACCAGGGCAGACGGCACGGAGCAGAACACGCGAAAGGTCTGGGGTAAGGACGAGAACGGCAACTGGTTCATCAAGGACCAGACCGTGGACCCGAATGCCCCGCAGCAGGCCAACAAGCCGGGCGTGAACGTCAAGCTCGCCGAATGGCAGGGCGGCGCCGACGTCTGGTCGGTGGGAACTTCTGGCGACGGCAAGGTCGGCGTCTTCGACCTCAAGGGCAACGCGGGTATCTCCACGCTCGGAGTGAGCGCGGGCGCCGGCGCGGGTTTCGTCGATGGGCAACTCCAGGCCAACGCCTCGGGCAGCGCGTATCTGGCGCAGGCCTCCGCCACCGGCAGTGCGGAGTGGGGCGTCGCCGCCGGCCAGGCCGAGGGCAAGGCCTTCGTGGGCGCTGACGCCTCGGCGAACCTCGGAGTCGGCAAGGACGGACTGCACGCCGGAGCGGAGGCGTTCGCAGGGGCCAAGGCCACCGGGTCGGTCTCCGCCGACGTCGGTGGTGTCGGCGCCGGTGCCACCGGCGAGGCATGGGCGGGCGTGGGTGCGTCCGCCAGCGCCGACCTCGGCATGAAGGACGGCAAGTTCACCATCGGCGGCGAGCTCGGCGTCGGCCTCGGTGTCGGCGGCAAGGTCTCGGTCGACATCACTGTCGATCCCGGCAAGGTGGTCGACACGGCCGAAGACGCGGCCGACGCCGTGGGCGATGCCTGGGACAGCACGGTCGGCAGCTGGTTCTAGCCTGAGTCGACGTTCATCGAAGGATGGGATCCACCATGGCGACCACGTTGCCGATCAAGATTTCCTTTTCGCTGCCCGACGGGTGGCAGGCGGCACCGCCGGACGAGGTGGGCGCGCCGGGCGTCGCGTTCGTCGCGCTCCACCCCGCTTCCGTGGACGGCGGCTTCACGGCGAACATCACCATCGCCGGCGAGATGCGCAACGACGGCGCCAGCCTGTCGCAGATCGCCGACGAATCAGTACCCCGGCTGTCGCAGGCCGGGACCGTGCGGGTCCTGAAGAAGACCGAAGTCGGTACGCCCGACATCCCCGGGCTGACCGATTCGCCCGGAATTGTCCAAAACTTGATTCTCTCCACGACGCTGCGAGGCGAGCCGGTGGAACTGTGCCAGAGCCAGGTGTACCTCGGTATGGAGGACGTGAAGAACCCTGCGAAGCGCGCCCTCATCGAACTCGTCCTGACCGCGAAGAAGGAGCAGCTCGATGAGGTGATCGAGGACTTCAAGGTGTTCCTGCGGACCGTGCGCCCGGCCGAGGAGACGTCGGACTGAGGTATGAGAAGTGCCCCCTGCCGTCATTGCCGGCAGGGGGCACTTCGCTGCGGTCCGCTCAGGCAGCGCTCCACGCCTGTGCCGGAACCTGGTCCAGTGCATCGCACAGAAAGTTCAGCTTCTCGTCGGCGACTTCCGGAGACAGGGTGCCCCGATACCACGTGCACAGCTCGTTCTTGCGGAACTGGAGCGGCGACGACGAGGCTCGCGAGTCCGTCAGCAGGAGGGGCACGATGGTGTCGCCGAGGACGTTCCGTACGAACTCTTCGTCGTCGGTGACGACCCGGAACTTCTCGTCGAATTCCGGTACGCCGAGTTCCGTCCTGGCCCGCCGGTCGAGTACGACGTCGAGCTTGCTCGGCAGGAGAATGTCCACGGTCGGCGCGATTCCGGGCGTGGTGACGACGAAGACCGAGTCGACGATGAGTGACTTTGCGTCTCCGGGTTGACTCGTCGCGGAACCGTCGACTTGACGGTGTTCGAAGAATACGAAGGAACGCCCTCGAAACTCACCGTTTGTGTAGTGAAAGGCGCCCAGATTCGACCCGGACCCAGGCATCGGCCTGGAGCCGCAGTACTGGTCGATTCGCCCGTATACATGCGGTGTGTACGACCACCCGTTTTCCGGGGCGATCCTGGCCAGTCGCGAGTATCCCTCGTTGATCTGTTTGTTCTTCTTGCGTCCGTGCCTGGACAGCATGAAGACCAGGACGAAGATCCCCGCGATGAAGGCGAAGATCAGCACATTCACCAGGATCTCAACCAGTTGATTCATGCCACCAGACTATGGGGCCCATCGCTACAGCGTGAACTCGGTCCGGAATGACGGCCTCCGCTGATGCCTCGGATCTCCGGCCGGTGCGCTCTGTCACTCCTGTCGTGTGGAGGTTTGATGGAGATCGCGGGTGGCCGCCTCGTGGTCGGGCTCGCGATCGCGTGACGGTGATTCGCCAGCAGGGACAACTCCGGCGAAACGGCGCTGCAGATGCAGTCTCGTAACTGAGTTAACACACAGCGCGGTTGGAGTAGATGTACAGGGTGACTACAGTGGTAAACGCGTTGTAAGACGCGACTGACTTTGCGGTCGCCCGCCAGCCAGACAGGCTGCGGCGACCGGGTTGGACCACGGGGAAACGGGGAGGAAGGCGTCGTGCTTCCAGCAGACATGGTGGGCGGGCCGTCGAAGGCCAGGGCCGCGAACCTGGAGGTCACCAACGAGGCGCTGACCACGTTCCAGAAGCGGGTCGACGCGGTACTCAAGGACCTGGACGCCTCGGCGGGAAGTCCCACGAAGGTCAGTGCCCAGAGCATCAGCAAGTCGTCCCTGCACAATGCGGGAGTACGCGCATTCCCTGAGGCCGACGACCTGTTCACGGCGTACAACGCGGTGCACACGAACCTTGTCACGCTCTCCAAGACGCTGAGTCTGCAGATCGAGGCGATCAGCATCGCCGTGCAGGGTGCCCACCGGGGCTTCGGCAACCTCGAAGAGGATCAACGGCAGCGGTTCTGGGCGATCCAGACCGAGATCACCGAGCTCCAGGACAAGGGCACCGGGAAGAAGCACACCAACGAGGCGACGAAGGACGCGGGGCTCTGACCATGACTGGACACAATCACGACGCGGACCGGGATCGCGTCTCACAGCAGAACCAGTTCACGGACTTCGCCCACGGTGTCGAGGACAACAACACGGGCGGCGGCTGGATCAATGGCATGCTGCGTGCCGTCGTCGGAGTCACTCCGACGGGCCAGGCGCTCGGTACCCGCGAGTCCCATTTCGAGGATCCGAGCCTCGATCTCAACACGATGCTCGACATGGTCGCGCAGACCAACCCGGCCGACCTCGAGTCCTCCGGCACGGCCCTGTGGAACGCGCGCGACGCGATCAAGAAGGCCGCCTCCGAACTCGACGGGCACATCACGAGAGTCCACTGGGTCGGCGAGTCCGGTGACAGCTTCCGTGACTTCGGCAAGGACCTGGTCACTTACGGAGAGCAGCTCAGCACGTTCGCCGGCAGCGCCGGTGACCAGCTGTCCGCGGCCTCCATGGGGCTGGCTTCCGTGCGGGGCGCGATGCCGGAGCGTGACACCCGCCCGGCGGACCAGCGCAAGATGCAGCCCAAGGACTACCCGGCCCACAAGCAGATGGACAGCAACGCCGAATACGCGGCTGCGGTGAAGGTTGAGAAGAACCGCCAAGAGGCGATCAACCAGATGAACCGCCTGTCGTCCTACTACGCCGTGTCCACAGAGCAGTTGAACGCTCTGAACAGCGAGCCGCCGAAGCTTCGGTCCATGCCGGATGTGGGGGTGCCCAGGCCCAAGGTCAGCCGTATCAACGACTCCGGCGGAACCGATGGGGGCACCTCGGGCGGAGCCACAGGGGCGCCGCATGCTTCGAACGGAGCGATCGCGCCCTCGCCGCGCGTCGACGGCATCAGCGCGAACACGCCGCCGGCGGACCACGTGGTGGGGAGCATCACCACCCCGGATCGTCCGGTGGGCACGGAGATCAACAGCGTCGACACCATGCCGTCTCCGACTGCGACGTCACCGACGACCGGTCCTGGCCCCGTGTCGGGCGGGCCGAACCCGACCGGCCCTTCTTCCGGCGGGTTCAGCAACGGCTATGTGGCACCCCCGACCTTGGGAACCAATACTCGAGGCCCCGGCCCGACGGGGTCACGCGCTCCGTTCTCGGCGCAGAGTCGAGGGGCGGACACATCCAAGCCGACCGGTTCGAACGCGCCACGTTCCATGGGGCGCGGAGGCGCCGGTGAGATGGGCCGGGCAACGTCGACCGCCCGTGGCGGTATGGGCGGCGGGAACACCTCACAGGTGGCAGGCCGCGGTATCACGGGGGGTACTCCGCGAGCTGCCGGCAGCCCCGCCTCGCGTCAGGCGGGGGGCCCGACGACCGGTGCAGGCCGGTCCAATGGCGTGACGGGTGGTCGGCCCAGCGCATCACGTACGGGCGCTGCTGGGCAGAGCGGATCGCGTATGCCCCGTGGCTCTGTCATCGGCGCCGAAGGTGCGGCGGGGAACTCCCGCTCGGGAACGGGGCGCGTGGGGCAGCGCGGGGTCTTCGGAGCGCAGGGCGCGGCCGGCAAGCAGGCGGACGCGAATGCGGGCACATCCAGGAGCGGTGCCGGTGCCCGTGAGGCAGTCACTGGTAGGCCGACCGGGCGGAACTCCGAAATGCGTGCCGAGCGAAACGGGATGACGCGTGGGGGCGCGGGCCTTGTCCGAGGACCCGGTCGAAAAGGCGAGTCTCGCGAGGAAGAGACCGAAACGTCGGAGCGGCCCGACTATGTGGTCGAAGACGTCAACACGCACCTGCCCGCAAACCGGCGCGATGTGCCGCCGGTCGTCAACTGAACCCGAACGAGGACAGAAAGCACCATGAAGCCAGGGACCAGCCGACGCTCTGATCACTCCACACTGCTCAAGTTGTGCGGTAGTAGGCGCCTGCGCGCGGTCGGCGCGGCCGTCGGTGCCCTGGTCGTAGGGAGTGTCGGGTTCGCACCGAGCGCCGCCGCGTATGACGCCCAGTCCCAGCAGTGGTACTTGGGGCCGATGCAGACTGAGCAGATGTGGAAGGTCAGCACGGGCAAGGGCGTCAAGGTCGCTGTGATCGACTCGGGCGTGAACGCGAGCACTTCGTCATTGAAGGGGCAGGTTCTGACGGGCGATGTGCCCAAGTCGCTCTCTTACCACGCGACGCAGGACTTCAGCGGCCACGGCACGACGATTTCGGAATTGATCGCGGGCACAGGTGCTGGCGGCGGACTCAAGGGGCTCGCGCCCGGCGCGAAGATCGTCCCCTACCGAGTTCAGATGGAAGACCTCAAGAGCAAGGCGGAGCTGGCGAAAACGCCGGAGCCCGCGGAGGCGATCAAGGCAGCTGCCGACTCGGACGCCAAGATCATTAACATGTCGTTCAGCTCGGACACGATCAATCCTGACCTGGAGGTCGCACTCAAGTACGCGGCGTCCAAGGGCAAGCTGTTGATGGTGGGTGTGGGTAACGAAGGTAGGTCCTCCGGGCACATCGGCTACCCGGCGCAGTATCCCTACGCGGTTGGTGTGACCGCAGTCGACGCCACGGGCACGGTGGCGAAGTTCTCCTCGAACGGCAACTATGTGGACCTGGCAGCCCCTGGACAGAACATTCCCAGGTGGTGTGACGCGAGTTTCCGGTCGTACTGCGACGGGGGGCAAGGCACCAGCCAGGCAACCGCCATCGCCTCCGGAGCCGCCGCCCTCATTTGGTCCGCCCACCCCGACTGGACGGCGAACCAGGTCCTGCGTTCGCTGATCGACACGGCCAGCCGCACCTGGAAGAAGGACGACCCCAGCAAGTACCTCGGCTACGGAACCGTCCGTCCCCGCAAGGTACTTGAGGACCCCAACTACGACGCCGGACCGGCGCAGTCGGACCCGCTCGCCGAGGAGAACGGCGGCCCGGCGAAGACCGAGAACGGAACCGTCACCAAGCCCTCCGCCTCTGCATCAGCCTCGTCACAGCCCTCGCAGAAGGCTTCAGAAGTCCCGGCCGAAGCGGCAGGATCGGAAGCGAAGTCCTCAAGTGACAGCAACACGTTGTGGATTGTGCTCGGTGCTGTTGCCGCGGTGATCGTCATCGGGGGCGGGGGATTCGCTGTGATGAGGGCGCGGCGCAGCCAGTGAGACTTTCAACCGTGGGATTTCCTGCGCTTCTTGGGCGGGCCACGGGGGAGCGGTTCGGCCTCAAGCGGGGCATGGACCAGAGCAGTTGGAACTAGAGGCAGACCAAGGAAAGGCAGGAGCGCCATGGCCGGCGGACGGCAGAAGCTCGAAGACCAGCAAGTAATCCAGCTCGAGAAGCAGATGTCGGAGAAGTACGACGGCATCCGCAAGCGCGTCCACAACCTGCAGGGCGTCATCGACGGCCTCGAGGGCCAGTGGGCGGGTATCGGTAAGAGCGCCTTCGACAAGAAGCAGCTCGAGATCAATGAGTCTCTGCAGAACATCGGCAAGATTCTCGCGGACGTCATCGACGCGATGAACAAGACGCGCAACATCAAGGACAGCTCGGAAGACGACGTGCGTGCGTCGGTGGACAAGATTGACGTGAGGGACGGTGCCTCTTCGGTGCCCTCTTCCTCGCTGAGCTCGTACTAGAGCAGTCGCATCACCAACGACATCACGGATACAGACGAGCGAGACGAGGTAGACAGAAATGGTCAGTAACGGTGACGGGCTGCTCGTAACTTATGACGGCCTCGACCAGGCGGCGACCCAGATCGGTAACGAGGCCAAGGCTCTCGAGCAGGATCTGCAGGAGCTTCGGCAGATGGTCGTGAAGAGCCAGGAGTACTGGGCCGGTGAGGCTCAGGGCACCTTCGGCGAGAAGCTGCAGAAGTGGGACAAGGAAGCCGCTGACATCCACACGGCGCTGACCGGCATCGGGCATGTCGTGGGCCAGTCCGGTGGAACGTACATGGACGGCGACAAGAAGGCATCCAGCTACTTCCAGTAAACGGAAGAGCTTTCTGTCTCAGGGTGGGCACGCGCGGGAGGTGCCCACCCTTCTTGTTGTCCAATAGCCCCGCTCTTTTTCTGACGTCAGCACTTCGAAGGGTTGGCCCCGTCATGAGTTTCGGCCCGCCGCCTTCCCCGTTCACGCAGTCATTGCGTGCAGCGGACGAACGTGCCAAGCGACGGCGCACCAAGGTGTGGGGTGCTGTCGCGTTGGTGCTGGTGGCCATTGCCTGTGGAGTCGGCTGGTACCTAGGGCATGGAGGAAGCGGCGGCAACGATTCCCTGGACGCGAAGGCTGCCCATCAGCCCGCTGCCGATGAGGTGCGAGAGACGGTCGAAGACCCTCCTTCGGGAGGCGCCGGACGCCTTGTCGCTGCAATCGGGGACAGCAAATTGAAGCCAGTACAATCTCAGGTCACCCCCGGGACTTGGGCGACGGACAAGGTATTGGCCAAGGGGGAAGGGGGCGTTCTCCAAGGCATCAAGATTGACGCCGACGACGAAGTCGTATGGAACCGCCAACTGTCCGGCGAAATCTGCGGATGGACTCAAGACGTAACAGTCGGCGGAAGTACGGGCGTCTTGTTCAAGGACAAGCACGGCGGATCATGCACCAAGCTGATGTTCTTCCAGGTGGACACGGGCGCGAAAGTTTGGGAAGCCACAATTCCCTGGAAGCTCGCTGCCGACGACCGCTACCCGAATGTGAGTCTCACCAAGGGAGTCGTGGCTGTTGCGTACGGGACCGGGTCTGCCGGTTACGACGGGGATACGGGGAAGAAGCTGTGGACCCGGCAGGGGACGACGACATGTCGTGAGGGCGGGTTCACCGGTGGGCGCGCCTTGCTGTTGAGGAAGGACTGCCATACCAAGGACTGGAAGTCCTACTATGAGGTTCAGAAAATTGACCCTCGGTCGGGAAAGGCTGAGTGGACTTACGAGGCGAATCGGCATCTGAACTTTGTCTATCTCGTCTCTTCGGATCCGGTGGTCCTTGCTGTGTCGGCGGGAGAAGCAGGGCTGTCGGACCTGATCTCCCTTGATGGCCAGGGGAAATATCAAACCACTATTCGGTTCTCTGGCGATCACTATCAAGTCAAGTGCGCAGATGGCCTCGAGGGGAGTTCGGAAGACGCCCTCATGTTCTCGGCTGTGGATCAATGCACGCAGATCGTGGTCTCCGACGGTAAGGCCTTCTTGACCACGGGTGAAGTAATCGAGGGTGTCTCACACGAGACCAACTCGATCGTGGCCTTCGATCTGAAGACCGGGAACACCGGTATCAAGTTCGACGCAGGCCAGGATCAGGAAATCTTCCCTTTGCGGATGAGCGGAGATCGGCTTCTGGCCCTCAAGGTGGGGACCGACAATGTCGCCCCGACTCAACTGGTCAGCCTCGATCCGGCGACGGGTAAAGAGGCCGCATACTTCTCCTTCGAGGCGTTCCGGGAAGTCCGTGCGTTGGTCACCGCGTCCGAGAGCGATGTTGTCGTCGAGCACGGGAGAATTTTCTTCGGGAGTCGGGCAGTGCAAGGCGGAGGAACCAAAGGCAAGCCCGCCTATATTTGGCGTGCTTTTGGCGTCGGCAGGGCGAAGTAGCTCGTGTATCGGTACGACTTTGAAAGCGTAGGGAACCCCTAGTTCCTCGAACGTCGGTGTTGTGGAGCGGGTACGTGAAGCTGATGCGAGAAGATGGAAGATCCAGCCCGAAGTAGGCCCCCGACGGCCCTCCTTGTAGGATCTCCGCGCTGCGTTGTGAATGGGGGAGTTGTCGCACGTGGAGAATGCCGCTGGAACGGGAGCGGAGGCGTACGCGCGAATGGGTGGTAGGAAACGCACCCCACGCTTCGGGCCGTACACAGCCCTCACACGCCTCGACGGGCCCACCGGTCCTCCGACCCCGACCATCCGCCACATCGCCCGAACCCCCGACGGCAACCGCACCGTCCTCCTCACCACCCCCCACCCCAGCACCGACCCCACCCGCTTCATGGCCGAGGCCGACGCCTCCCGGTACCTGGTGGGAAACCGGGTACTGGCCGCCACCGAGCTCGCCGGGCCGGGGCAAGGGGCATGGCACGCCGGCCCCTTGCCGGAGCGGACCGTGCGGGCGCTCGGGGTCGCCCTCGCCGAGACGCTGGCCGTGATCCATGGGCAGAACCTCACCCACGCCGGGGTCTCGCCGGCCGCCGTGCTCATCGCCCATGACGGGCCGCGGCTCAGCGGCTTCGGTGCCGTACGCGCCGCCGCTCCCGAGGGTGTCGTACGGCGCGGTCTGCCCGGGATCGACGCGAGCGTGCTCGCGCCGGAGCAGGCCGCCGGTGGGATGCCCCGGCCGCTCGGGGACGTGTACGCGCTGGGCGCGACCCTCGCGTACGCCGCCACCGGCAGCACGGCGCCCGAGCGGGACGAGTTGCCGCCCTGGCTGCGGTCCGTCGTCGGCCGGTGCCTGTCGCGCGATCCCGCCCACCGGCCGCAACTGGCCGACGTGGTCCGCGAGTTGGCGTCAGCCGGCGATCTGGACGCGCAGCCCCAGGGCTTCGGCGCCCCGGACCGGGCCTCCGCCCTCCTCGGCCCCGGCTGGCTGCCCGCCCGTGTCGTCGCCGCGCTCGCGCACCAGGCCGCCACCGTCCTCGCGGCGGAGACGGCCGTCGAGCCGGAACCGGAGCCGACGCCGCACCCGCCCGGTGCGGCGTACGCGGCCCACTCCCATCCCTACGCCCCCTGAACCGACGGACCCGACGGACGCGACCCCCTCATGCCGACCCCTCATTGCCCCGGCAGTGCGCACACCCCAGCAGCTGCTCGACAAGACCGTCGAAGGGCCGTCGATCCTCCCCGGTGACGGCACCCCATCCGCTCTCTGGTCCCTCGACGCCGCGGTGGACGTCTGCTCGCCACAGCTGCTTCTTGTGCGTGACGTGATCCTCTCCGGCTCGGCGGGCGGCGGCATCGTCGCGTACGGCGTCAAGGACGGCAAGGAGCGCTGGCGCGCGCCCGGGATCCGGCCCACAGTCGGCTATCTGCCGCTGCCCGACCGGCTGGTGGCCGCGATCGACGAGAAGGGGACCTTGCGTACGTACGTGGCCTCGGCCGGCGTCGCCAAGTGGACGTGACAGGAAGCCGCGGCCGCGGCGCTGCCGGCGGCCGACGAGGAGGCCGTCTACCTCCTGGCCGAGAGCAGCAGACTGCGCAGCGTCGGGCGCTCCGACGGGAAGGTGCGCTGGACCGTCAGGGCACCGGCTGAGTTCCGGGGGCAGAAGGTGATGAAGACCGCGACCGCGGCCGGGTGCGACTGCTCACGCCGACGACCGACGGCAGAGTGCTCGTGCTCGACACCCGCAACGGTGAGCGCACCTGGAGGTACGACCTGACGCCGTCCGACTACCAGGAGATAGCTAGCTGCGGACGGAAACCGCGTCTTCGTCATGAGCGGTAGCACGCCGACGGTGTTGGGAGCGTTCTGAGGCGATGCCGCTCGGTGCTGCCGCGCCCGTTCAAGTCATCGGTACACGGCGCTACATGGCGCTGAGTGCCACTACGCGTCACTACGTGGCGATCAACTGACGGGTGCGGGGACGCTACTGCTCGGCCGCAACTCCTCCGTTGTGCGGCGCCGGCTCCAGATCGAACTCCCCGTCCCGCGCGCCCAGTACGAACGCCGTCCACTCCGCCTCGGTGTACCGCAGCACCGTCTCCGGCTCCAGCGACGACCGCATCGCCACCGCGCCGGCCGGCAGATACGCGATCTCGACCCGCTCCTCGTGCTGCTCAGTGCCGGGCGCGCTGACCCACTCGACGTCCGAGATGTCCAGCGCGTACAGCTCGTTCTTCTCGCGCTCCTTGCGGGCCTTGATCTCCTCCGGCGTCTCGGTCGCCGGCTCCCCGGTGTGCTGCTTCTGAGGTTCGGCCATGCTGGGCGGCCCCTTCCCGATGTGCCAACGAACTGTGCGGTCAGCCTACTTGGCCGACCGCGACGGGCGGGTCGGAATACGGCCGATGACCGGCGGGAGCGACGCAACTCCCCCGGAAGTGTCACGGCACATCGACGATCATGCGCCGCGGGTGCCGCCTCCGCACCCCCGTCATTACTGTCGTGGTCATGACTTTCCAGGCTCTCCACGACGTGCACGCGCGGGTCGTCGCCGGACGCGGCTACCACCACCACTACAGCTCGGGCCACAGCGGCGGGGGCGGTGGCTCCGATCCGTGGTGGTTCTGGCCGCTCATGATCGCGCTGGTCGTTCTCGTCATCTGGCTCGTCGTGTGGGACCGCCGGCGGCAGAGCCGCGGCTGACACCAGGCGAGGCCGGACGTGACCGGCACGACCGGCACGACCGGCACGGTTGGGATGCCCGGCACGGTCGGCACGTGAGGCATCGTCGGCACGGTCGGCTCGTCGCTACGCGAAAGGGGCCGGGGTGGTCACAAGCCACCCCGGCCCCTTTCGCATGCTTCCCGCCTCCCCGGGCGAGCCCGGTGTCAGCCCTGGTCCTCCAGACCGATCTGGACCAACGGCTTGCCCCGCTTGCGCGACACGAACACGCCACGCCCCGGCGGCATCGGCCGCGGCCGGACCCCGCCCAGCAGATCGCCCTCGGCCGGGTCACCGGCCAGCACCACGCCCTGCGCGCCGAGCTCCTTGATGCGCTGCATGAAGCCCTCGTACCCGGCGCGGCCCGAACCGGCTGTGGAGCGGGCGATGATGAAGCGCACGCCGACGTCCCGCGCGAACGGCAGCAGCTCGGTCAGGCCCGACAGCGGGTTACCGCTCGACGTCGACACCAGGTCGTAGTCGTCGATGACCACGTAGACCGTCGGGCCGCGCCACCAACTGCGGTCGCGCAGCTGCTGAGCCGTCACGTCCGCGGTCGGCGTACGGCGCTGCATCAGGTCGGCCAGCGCGTCCATGTGGTGCGCCATCTGGTTCGACATCGGGATGTACTCGGCCAGGTGCGAGGCCGGGGTGACATCGAGCAGGGAGCGACGGTTGTCGACCACGAACAGCTTGCAGGTGTCGCCGCTGTAGCGCTGCGTGAGCTGCCGGATGAGCAGCCTCAGCAGGTTCGACTTGCCGGACTCGCTCTCGCCGAAGATCAGGAAGAACGGGTCCTGGTCGAAGTCCACGAACAGCGGCTCGAGGTTGTCCTCGTCGAGCGCGAAGGAGATGCCGCGCTCCGGGAACCGGTCGCCCGGCGGCAGCTGGCGCGCGGAGAACTCCCGCGGCAGGAGCCGGACTTCGGGGGCGCCGGGCTGCGTCCAGTGCCGAGTCACCTCGGTGGCGAGCGCCGACGTGGCCTCGGCCAGGTCGGTGTCCGACGACAGACCGTCGATCCGCGGGACCGCCGCCATGAAGTGCTGCTTCTGCGGGGTCTGGCCACGACCGGGCACACCCGTCGGCACATTGGCCGCGACCTTGCGGTCGAACTCGGAGTCCATCGTGTCGCCGAGCCGCAGCTCCAGGCGGTTCATGAGGTGGTCCTTCATGTTCGCCCGGACCTCCATGGACCGCGACGCCGTCAGGATCACGTGGATGCCGTAACCGAGACCGCGCGCCGCCATGTCCAGGACGAGCGGCTCCAACGCCTCATAGTCGCTGCGGAAGTTGCCCCAGCCGTCGATGACCAGGAACACGTCGCCCCACGGCTGGTCGGTCATCGAGATGTCGCCCCGCGCGCGACGCGCGCGGAAGTCGGCGATCGAGGCGATGCCCGCCGTACGGAAGTACTCCTCGCGACGCGTCAGCACGCCGTAGACCTCGGCCGTCGTACGGCGCACCTTCTCGGGGTCGAGACGCGAGGCCACGCCACCCACATGCGGCAGGGTCTGGACGGCGGCCATACCGCCACCACCGAAGTCGAGGCCGTAGAACTGCACTTCCTGCGGCGTGTGCGTCAGCGCGAACGAGGCGATGAGCGAGCGCAGCAGCGTCGACTTGCCGGACTGCGGACCACCCAGGATCTGCATATGGCCCGCCGCGCCGCCGAAGTCGATCCACAGCGGGTCACGCCGCTGCTCGTACGGCTTGTCGACGAGACCGACCGGCACGACCAGGCGTCCGGCGCCCTCGTAACCGGGCTGTGTGAGACCACGGCCCTGTACGGGAGTGAGCCCCGGCAGCAGCGAGTCGAGCGACGGCGGGCTGTCCAGCGGCGGCAGCCACACCTGGTGCGCCGCGGGCCCCTGCGCCTCCAGACGCCGCACGATCACGTCGAGGACGGTGTCGGCGAGCGCGTCGTCCTTCTCGTCGCGCGGCGCCTCCTCCTCGCGCTGCTGCGGCACGGGCACGTACTGCACGGGGACCTCGGCCGCCGTGAACAGCGCCGGCCGCCGGTCCACCGGAAGCGGCCCACCGGGCGTCGCGACCTGCGCCGAACCGGTGCGGTACACCCCGGACACGTACGCCGCCTTGAAGCGCACCATTTCGTCGGTGCCGAACTTCAGGAAGCCGGAACCCGGCACGTTCGGCAGCTCGTACGCGTCCGGGACACCCAGCGCGGCACGCGACTCGGCGGCCGAGAAGGTCCGCAGACCGATGCGGTACGACAGGTAGGTCTCCAGGCCGCGCAGGCGGCCCTCTTCCAGGCGCTGCGAGGCGAGCAGCAGGTGCACGCCCAGCGATCGGCCGATGCGGCCGATCTGCACGAACATCTCGATGAAGTCCGGCTTCGCCGTCAACAGCTCACTGAACTCGTCGATCACCAGGACGAGTGAGGGGATCGGCTGCAGCGGCGCACCGGCCGCGCGTGCCTTCTCGTAGTCGTGGATGTTCGCGTAGTTGCCCGCGTCGCGGAGCATCTCCTGGCGGCGGTTGAGCTCACCACGGATCGAGTCGCCCATGCGGTCGACGAGCGTGAGGTCGTCCGCGAGGTTGGTGATCACGGCCGCGACGTGCGGCATCTGGGCCATGCCGGCGAACGTGGCACCACCCTTGAAGTCCGCGAGTACGAAGTTCAGCGTCTCGGAGGAGTGCGTCACCGCGAGACCGAGCACCAGCGTGCGCAGCAGCTCCGACTTACCGGAACCGGTGGCGCCGACGCACAGGCCGTGCGGGCCCATGCCCTCCTGGGCGGCTTCCTTCAGGTCGAGCATCACGGGCCGGCCGTCGTCGCCGACACCGATGGGCACCCGCAGCCGCTCGGCCTGCGAGCGCGGGCGCCAGGTGCGCTTGGTGTCGACGGTCGCCGCGTCGCCCAGGTTCATCAGGTCCGTGAACTCGAGGTTGGCGAGCAGCGGCTCGTCGTCGCTGTCGCCGCCCGACGCCATGCGCAGCGGCGCGAGCTGCCGGGCGAGCGCCTCGGCGGCGGCGTACGAGAGCACGTCCGGGGTGCCTTCGTAGACCATGCCGTGCGCCGATTCGAGGCGCAGCAGCTTCGGGTGAACGACGACGGAGAGGTCGCCGCGGCCGGCCGCGAGGTCGCCGGGGACGACCTCCAGGACCGTCACGCCCTGCAGACCCTCGGGGCTCGCCAGGATCGACGTGGGAGGCAGGGAGACACCGTCGAGGACGACCACCAGATGCGGCTGCTCGGGCACGGGGGCGCCGCCGGGGTGGAAGCGCGGCCGGCCGTCGAGGCGGCTGCCGAGCAGGTCCTCCAGCTCGACGGGGTCGGTGGTGATCAGGCGACGGCTGCCCGCGCCGTCCGTGAGCCCGGGCACCTGGTTGTGCGGGAGCCACTTCGCCCACTCCCACTCCGGGGCGGTCTGGCGTCCGGCGGCGACGGCGACGACGAGGTCCTCGGGGGAGTGCATCGAGGCGAGGGACGCCACCAGGGCGCGGGCGGAGCCGCGCACGGTCGCCGGCTCACCGCTCACGGACACGTGGTAGAAGGCCCGCAGCGACACGGCCATCGGCAGGTCCTCGAGCGTGCTGTGCGTGGCGAGGAAGCGCTGCATCGCGCCCGCCGTCAGCGGCTCCAGCTCGTCGACCGGGGCGGTCTGCGGCGGCACCAGGGGAGTGGCCAGCCCTTGCGGGCCGAGGCCCACCCGTACCTGCCCGAAGTCCTCGTCGCCGGTGCGCCGCTCCCATACGCGGCTGCCCTCGGCGACCAGCGCCCACAGTTGCTCGGGCGAAGGGTGCAGGTAGTACTGCGCGTCGCGCTGCTTGCGTGCCGTACCCAGGGCGTCCTTGCGCGTCTGTGACAGATAGCGCAGGTAGTCGCGGCGCATGTCCGCCATCTGCCCCTGGTTGCCCTTGCGATAGCGGGCGAGCATCGCGATGCCCATCGCGATCGTGGACGCCACCATCACCATGCCCATGATCTTCATGAAGGGCTGGGCCTGCGGATTGAAGAAGAACACAACCGAGCCGCCCATGCCGAGCATGGGCAGAATCTGCATCAGCGCGCCTTCTTGCTGCCCGCGCGGAAGCTCCGGCGGAGGCTGCAGCACCACCTCTTCCGTGGGCACCTCGGACGGCAGTGCCCGAGGTGGGCGCTTGACGACGATGTGGCTCACTCTGCACCAATTCCCTTGCCGGACCGAGCTGTTCCGTCCGCCGCCCCGTGTCAGGCGGACGTCGATCGCGGTTCGCGATCCTACTGACAACCACTGACAACAGCGGGCGGTAGGGTGCCGGTGGTACGCGTGAGCAGTTGCGAATCCGCCCGGGAAAATCGGGCAATCCGCACGGTTCGGAACGTGCGCCTCTCCCGGAATCCTGGCGGGACAGCGTATGTGACCGGCCTCGCGGGCCGCAGAGCGCAACGTACACAGGATCTTTACAGGCGGATGTGCGCGGTACACCACTGCGCCCGTCCCCGCACCAACCGATTCTTCGGAAAAAGGGGGAACAGCAGGTGAGCATGACGGCCTCCGCGCCGGCCGGCCGAGCCGGCGGAACGGGCACCGGAGCCCCTGCAGGGGCGGGCACGGGCCTCGGCTTCTGCCGCGTCACCATCGTGGCGCCCGACAGCCGCATCGACGTGGCCCTGCCCGACGACGTACCGGTCGCCGACCTGTACCCCGAGATCCTGCGGCTCTCCCAGCAGAGCCCGGCCGAGGGCGCCCCTGTCGGCTACCACCTCGTACGCCGCGACGGCACGGTCCTCGACAGCGCGCGCTCGTTCGCCGCGCTGCGCATCCTGGACGGCGAGCTGCTCACGCTGCGCCCCTTCTCCGAGTCCCTGCCGCCCGCGGTCTTCGACGACGTCTCCGAGGCCGTGGCCTCCGCCGTCACCAAGGACCGCACCCTGTGGAGCGGCGACCTCACGCGCGCGGCGGGCCTCGTGGCCGGCGGCATCCTGCCCGCGCTGATCGCCTTCGTGGCCTGGAACTCCCAGATCCGCCACGACATGCACAGCCTCCAGGGCATCCTCGCCGGCGTCGCGGGCCTTCTTCTTGTCACCCTGGCGTGCGTTCGCGCCCGGATCTACGCCGACCGTGGCTCGGCGGTCGCGCTCGGCCTCGGCGCCCTGCCGAACATCGCCGTGGCGGGCTCCGGCCTGCTGCCGCTCTCTTCGGGCCAGGGCATCGGCCGCCTCCAGTTCCTGCTCGCCTGCGCGGCGGTCCTGGTCGTCTCCGTCGTGCTCACCTTGGTGTCTCCCGGTGGTGACGGCCCCTTCGTGGCGTTCGTCTTCGCCTCCCTGATCGGCCTGCTGACCACCTTCATCGCGATCCTCACGGACCTGCGGCCCATCGAGACGGCCGCCATCGGCGCCCCGCTCTCCGTGAGCGCACTGGCCTTCCTGCCCGGCCTGTCCATGCGGTTCGCGCGTCTGCCCATCGGCTTCGAACCGCCCAACCCCGGGCGCGCGGGCTACGAGACCGCGGCGGACCCGGCCGACCCGCACGAGGCCGTGGACGCCGATCGCGTCGCCGCCCAGGCCCGCCGCGGCCACGAGCTGCTCGTCGGTCTCGTCGGCGGCTGCGCTCTCGTCTCCGTAGGCGCGTCGATCGTCCTCGGCTTCTCCAGCAACGTATGGGGACAGCTGCTGGCCCTGGCCACCGGCATCGCGATGCTGATGCGCGCCCACCTGTTCCGCTACACCGCACAAGTAGGCGCCACCCTGGCGGCCGGCCTCGCCGCGCTCGTCTTCCTGGGCCTCGGTCTCGCGCTGCACCCTCCGATGGACTACCTGCGCGACGCCGTGCTCAAGCACGACACCACGGCGCTCGACATCCGTACGGTGTGGATCGCCGCGGCCATCGGAGCGGCCGCCGCCCTGGTCACCGCGATCGGCCTGATCACTCCGCGTCGCGGCATCACCCCCTTCTGGGGCCGCTTCCTGGAGATCGCCGAGACGTTCGTCCTGCTCACCCTGATCCCGCTGGCCCTCGCGGTCTTCGACGTGTACGCGTCGGCGCGGGCCATGACCAGCTGAGACGGGCTGGTCAAGGGCAGGGTCGGGGGCGCTCCCGGCGGCTGGTACGCTGTGTGACGGCCGTTTGTGTACGCGCCCCCACCTGCATCCCGGGGGCAGCGCCGGACGGATCCCCGCCTCCGAGTTACGGAAGCTCTCCTGAGATGTAGACCAGGGGCACTCGGTGGCCACGAAGAACACCAAGAGGAGTACGCGTGTCGCTCGACGCCGCTACGAAGAAGCAGATCATCGCCGAGTTCGGCCAGAAGGAGGGCGACACCGGCTCCCCCGAGGTCCAGGTCGCCATGCTTTCGCGCCGCATCTCGGACCTGACCGAGCACCTCAAGACGCACAAGCACGACCACCACTCGCGTCGTGGTCTGCTCATCCTGGTCGGCCAGCGTCGCCGCCTTCTGCAGTACCTGGCCAAGAAGGACATCCAGCGCTTCCGTGTGCTGGTCGAGCGCCTCGGCATCCGCCGCGGTGCGGCCGGCGCCCGCTAAGACGCCGTGAAGGGAGCGGTTCCCAATTGAGGGGGCCGCTCCCTTTGCTGTACGTGCGCACTGTCACAGACGCTTTGTAGTCTGGTGACGTACGAATGAGGAGAAGCGCACCCTCGCCGCCGCCGGTCCTCGGTAGTGGCCCCCGGAGACGCAAGAGGATCCCCGGGTGCTTCGATCGAAGACCGGCCCGCACCCAAGGCGCGCTTCTCCGTTCCGTCCCACTGCCACACGGGCAGATGCGGACAAAAGACGAAACAGACGAAAGTAACGGAGAAAACGCTAGTGGAGAACGAGACCCACTACGCCGAGGCCGTCATCGACAACGGCTCCTTCGGCACCCGCACCATCCGCTTCGAGACGGGCCGGCTGGCCCGCCAGGCCGCCGGTTCCGCCGTCGCCTACCTCGACGACGACACCATGGTGCTCTCGGCCACCTCGGCCTCGAAGAACCCCAAGGACCAGCTCGACTTCTTCCCCCTCACGGTGGACGTCGAGGAGCGGCAGTACGCCGCCGGCAAGATCCCCGGCAGCTTCTTCCGCCGTGAAGGCCGTCCCTCCGAGGACGCCATCCTCACCTGCCGCCTGATCGACCGCCCGCTGCGCCCGTCCTTCAAGAAGGGCCTGCGCAACGAGATCCAGGTCGTCGCCACGATCATGGCGCTCAACCCCGACCACCTGTACGACGTCGTGGCGATCAACGCCGCGTCCGCGTCCACGCAGCTGGCCGGTCTGCCCTTCTCCGGCCCGGTCGGCGGCGTCCGCGTCGCGCTGATCAACGGCCAGTGGGTCGCGTTCCCGACGCACACCGAGCTCGAGGACGCCGTCTTCGACATGGTCGTCGCCGGTCGCGTCCTCGAGGACGGCGACGTCGCGATCATGATGGTCGAGGCCGAGGCCACCGACAAGACCATCAAGCTCGTCGAGGGCGGCGCCGAGGCTCCCACCGAGGAGGTCGTCGCCGCCGGTCTCGAGGCCGCGAAGCCCTTCATCAAGGTCCTCTGCAAGGCCCAGTCGGACCTCGCCGCCAAGGCCGCGAAGCCGACCGCCGAGTTCCCGATCTTCCTGGACTACCAGGACGACGTGCTCGAGGCCCTGACCGCCGCGGTCAAGTCCGAGCTCTCCGCCGCCCTCACCATCCCGGGCAAGCAGGACCGCGAGGCCGAGCTGGACCGCGTCAAGGGTCTGGCCGCCGAGAAGCTGCTCCCGCAGTTCGAGGGCCGCGAGAAGGAGATCTCCGCCGCGTACCGCTCCCTGACCAAGTCCCTGGTCCGTGAGCGCGTCATCAAGGAGAAGAAGCGCATCGACGGCCGCGGTGTCACCGACATCCGCACCCTGGCCGCCGAGGTCGAGGCCATCCCGCGCGTGCACGGCTCGGCCCTGTTCGAGCGCGGCGAGACCCAGATCCTGGGTGTCACCACGCTGAACATGCTGCGCATGGAGCAGCAGCTGGACACCCTCTCCCCGGTGACCCGCAAGCGCTACATGCACAACTACAACTTCCCGCCGTACTCCGTCGGCGAGACGGGCCGCGTCGGCTCCCCGAAGCGCCGCGAGATCGGCCACGGCGCGCTCGCCGAGCGCGCGATCGTGCCGGTCCTGCCGACGCGCGAGGAGTTCCCCTACGCGATCCGTCAGGTCTCCGAGGCCCTCGGTTCCAACGGCTCGACGTCCATGGGCTCGGTCTGCGCCTCCACCATGTCGCTGCTGAACGCCGGTGTGCCGCTGAAGGCCCCCGTCGCCGGTATCGCCATGGGTCTGATCTCGCAGGAGATCAAGGGCGAGACGCACTACGTCGCCCTCACCGACATCCTCGGTGCGGAGGACGCCTTCGGTGACATGGACTTCAAGGTCGCCGGCACCAAGGAGTTCGTGACGGCCCTCCAGCTCGACACGAAGCTCGACGGCATCCCGGCCTCCGTCCTGGCCGCCGCCCTCAAGCAGGCCCGTGACGCCCGCCTCCACATCCTCGACGTGATGATGGAAGCGATCGACGTCCCGGACGAGATGTCCCCGAACGCCCCGCGGATCATCACCGTCAAGATCCCCGTGGACAAGATCGGTGAGGTCATCGGCCCCAAGGGCAAGATGATCAACCAGATCCAGGAGGACACCGGCGCCGACATCACGATCGAGGACGACGGCACGATCTACATCGGTGCCGCCGACGGTCCGGCCGCCGAGGCCGCCCGCGCCACGATCAACGGCATCGCGAACCCGACCATGCCGGAGGTCGGCGAGCGCTACCTGGGCACCGTCGTGAAGACGACGACCTTCGGTGCGTTCGTCTCGCTGCTCCCGGGCAAGGACGGTCTGCTGCACATCTCGCAGATCCGCAAGCTCGCCGGCGGCAAGCGCGTGGAGAACGTCGAGGACGTCCTCGGTGTGGGCCAGAAGGTCCAGGTCGAGATCGCCGAGATCGACTCCCGCGGCAAGCTCTCCCTGATCCCCGTGATCGAGGGCGAGGACGGCGACGAGAACAAGAAGGACGACGCCGACAAGTGACGTCCCGTAGCACCAAGGCGACGGCCCGCACCTCCTCGGAGGCGCGGGCCGTCGCCCGTACCCAAACCCTGATCAAGGGCGAGAACGGCATCGGTACGGTCCGCAGGACCACGCTCCCGAGCGGTCTGCGCATCGTCACCGAGACCCTGCCCTCCGTCCGCTCGGCCACCTTCGGCATCTGGGCCCACGTCGGTTCCCGCGACGAGACGCCCACACTGAACGGTGCGACGCACTACCTGGAGCACCTCCTCTTCAAGGGCACGCGCAAACGCAGCGCCCTGGACATCTCCGCCGCGATCGACGCGGTCGGCGGCGAGATGAACGCCTTCACGGCGAAGGAGTACACGTGCTACTACGCGCGCGTACTCGACACCGATCTGCCGCTCGCCATAGACGTGGTCTGCGACATGCTGACCGGCTCCCTCATCGACGAGGAGGACGTCGACGCGGAGCGCGGCGTGATCCTCGAAGAGATCGCGATGACCGAGGACGACCCGGGCGACTGCGTGCACGACCTGTTCGCGCACACCATGCTCGGCGACACCCCGCTCGGCCGCCCCGTCCTCGGCACGGTCGACACGATCAACGCGCTCAACCGCGGTCAGATCAGCCGCTTCTACAAGAAGCACTACGACCCGACGCACCTGGTCGTCGCCGCTGCGGGCAACGTCGACCACAACAAGGTCGTCCGCCAGGTCCGCGCCGCCTTCGAGAAGGCGGGCGCGCTGAACGGCGCGGCCGCGGCCCCCATCGGCCCCCGCGCGGGCCACAAGACGCTGCGCGCGGCCGGCCGCATGGAACTCCTCGGCCGCAAGACCGAGCAGGCCCACGTCATCCTCGGCATGCCGGGGCTGGCCCGCACCGACGACCGCCGCTGGGCCATGGGCGTCCTGAACACGGCACTGGGCGGCGGCATGTCGTCCCGCCTCTTCCAGGAGGTCCGCGAGAAGCGGGGCCTTGCGTACAGCGTGTACTCGTACACGTCTGGCTTCGCGGACTGCGGACTGTTCGGCGTGTACGCGGGCTGCCGCCCCAGTCAGGTGCACGACGTCCTGAAGATCTGCCGCGACGAGCTCGACCAGGTCGCGCAGCACGGTCTGAGCGACGACGAGATCAGCCGCGCCATCGGCCAGCTCTCCGGCTCCACGGTCCTGGGCCTGGAGGACACGGGCGCGCTGATGAACCGTATCGGCAAGAGCGAGCTGTGCTGGGGCGAGCAGATGTCGGTCGACGACATGCTGGAGCGCATCGCGGCCGTGACCCCGGACGAGGTGCGCGAGGTCGCACGCGACATCCTGGGACAGCGCCCGTCCCTGTCGGTCATCGGCCCGCTCAAGGACAAGCAGGCCGCGCGCCTGCACGAAGCGGTCGCGTAACAGCCACCTACGTAAGGATCAGGGAAGACATGAGCAAGCTGCGCGTGGCGGTCCTCGGAGCCCGGGGCCGCATCGGCTCCGAGGCGGTACGAGCCGTCGAGGCCGCCGAGGACATGGAGCTGGTCGCGGCCCTCGGCCGTGGCGACAAGCTGGATGCCCTCGTCGAGTCGGGCGCCCAGGTCGCGGTCGAGCTGACCACGCCCGACTCGGTGATGGAGAACCTGGACTTCTGTGTGCGCCACGGAATCCACGGAGTCGTCGGGACGACGGGCTGGACGGAAGACCGTCTCGCGCAGCTTCGGCAGTGGCTGGCCGCCTCTCCGGAGACGGGCGTGCTCATCGCGCCGAACTTCTCCATCGGCGCGGTCCTGACCATGAAGTTCGCCGAGGTGGCGGCCCCGTACTTCGAGTCCGTCGAGGTCATCGAGCTGCACCACCCGAGGAAGGTCGACGCGCCCTCCGGTACGGCGTCCCGCACGGCCCAGCTGATCGCCGCCGCGCGGCAGAAGGCGGGCAGCGCGCCCCAGCCCGACGCGACGGCGACGGCGCTCGACGGGGCGCGCGGCGCGGACGTCGACGGCGTTCCGGTGCACTCGGTACGTCTGCGCGGCCTCCTGGCCCACCAGGAGGTCCTCCTGGGCGGCGAGGGCGAGACGCTGACCATCCGCCACGACTCGCTGCACCACAGCAGCTTCATGCCGGGCATCCTGCTGGGCGCCCGCAAGGTCGTGACGACCCCCGGCCTCACCTTCGGCCTGGAACACTTCCTCGATCTGAACGGCTGACCTGCAGCGATGCGCGCGAAAATCACCTACGCCGTCACGGCCGCCGTCCTGGTCGTCTACTTCGTCCTGGCCGGCGACCGCGGGGTCATGCTCATCCAGCAGGGCACGGTGCTGACGGTCACCTTCGGCATCGCGGTGCTGATCCTGCCCGTGATCGGCGTGTGGTTCCTGTGGGCGAACACCCAGTTCGTCCGTAAGGCCAACCGCCTCGCCGAACTCCTCGAGGCCGAGGGCGGACTGCCCGTCGACGAGCTCCGCCGCGACCAGTACGGCCGCATCGACCGTGACTCCGCCGACGAGGTCTTCGCCCGGCGCAGGGCCGAGACGGAGGACACTCCGGGCGACTGGCGCTGCTGGTTCCGGCTGGCCGTCGCCTACAAGGACGCGCGCGACACCCCGCGCGCGCGGAAGGCGATGCAGCGCGCGATCGCCCTCCAGGAGGGCCGCTCCGTAAGCGCCTGACATCACAGAAAGGGGCCCGCACCGTCTTCCCGGTGCGGGCCCTTTCGCATGTTGTGCGACTCAGCTGTGCGGCCGGTACTCCTCGGCCCACACCTCGATACTGTCCGCGGCTCGGTCGAACGCGGTGGCCCGGCCGAGGAAGTCTCCGTTGTGACTGGTCAGCAGCGCCGTCTGCTCACCCGACAGATCCCGCCGTACGAGGACCAGGGCCTGGCCCTGCACGGTCCGAGGCAGCCCGAGCCAGCGCACCGGCTGCTGCACCGTGCGCGCGGTCACGACCTTTCCCCACGGCACCGTCTGCGTCTTGAAGAAGGCGACATGGCGCAGCCCGCGCGCGCTCACCCAGGCACCCATCCTCAGCATCCGCAGGGCGGCCACGATGATCAGCAGGGCGAGCACGCCGCAGATCCCGGCCGCGGCCGTGTCCCCGGCCACCGCGATGATCACGGCGGCGAACAGCACGTACGACGCCAGGAGCAGCAGCAGCGCGGACGCCCCCACCCGGTACGGGCCCGGGCGGTAGGGACGGCGCCACTGGTCGCGGTCGTCGAAGGGCAGCGCGGTGTCCGCGGCTTCGTCAAAAGCACGGTCGGCCGTCAGGAAGGGCAGGGGCACGACGGGTCCTCACTCGATCCACGCTGGATGGGGGCTGTGCCCGGTGAGGCTACCCAGGCGCGCTCCGGCCTTCCACCTCAGGGGGTCCGGACGAGTCAGCTCCCGGTCAGCGCCCGTCGGACGCTTCGGACTGCTGAACGTGCTGGGAGGACGGGCCGGCCGACAGAGCGGGCATCCCGAACAACAGAGAGCCCACGAGCCCGGCCACGACGGTCAGCCCCACGAGGGTGCGGCCGGCGATCTGACCTGCGGAGGGACGCTCGCGCGCGGGCGGCGTGACGTTACTGCGGAACTTGTCGGCTTCGGCGATGAAGGCGAACGGTACGGGCTCGCGCCGACGAAACATGGGCGGTGCTTCTCCTCAAGAGGTTCGAACGAAGTGTGTTCATCTACACAGACGCTCGAACGCCCCAAATGGTGCCCACTTTCGCCAAATTCACTGAAGTTCGCTCTCGTTCGCCGGAGATCGTCGTGAGAAGCGAGCGAATGCCCCGTTGTCAGTGGCGGCCCGTAGAGTGGGCGCCGCCCGAGTGAAGTACTGGGAAGGACCCCTCAAGTCGTGACCGAAACCCCTGCTGAAGACCTCAAGCCGACGTTCCGAGGCGACGTCACCGTCGAGCTCGTGAAGCACACCGCGAGCGACGCCGACGTGCTGTTCGCGGCGCGTGTGTCCACGGTAGGCGAGCAGTCTTTGGACGAGCTGTCGAAGGACCCCGCCCGATCCAAGGGCCTCATCAACTACTTGATGCGCGACCGCCACGGCAGCCCGTTCGAGCACAACTCGATGACCTTCCTCATCAGCGCCCCGATCTTCGTCTTCCGCGAGTTCATGCGGCACCGCGTGGGCTGGTCGTACAACGAGGAGTCGGGCCGCTACCGGGAGCTCCAGCCGGTCTTCTACGTCCCGGACGCCGACCGCAAGCTCGTGCAGGAGGGCCGCCCCGGCAAGTACGTGTTCGTCGAGGGCACGCAGGCCCAGCAGGAGCTGACGGGCCGCGTCATGGAGGACTCGTACCGCCAGGCGTACGAGGCGTACCAGGAGATGCTGGCGGCGGGTGTCGCCCGCGAGGTGGCCCGTGCGGTGCTCCCGGTCGGCCTGTTCTCGTCGATGTACGCGACGTGCAACGCGCGCTCGCTGATGCACTTCATCGGCCTGCGTACCCAGCACGAGCTGGCCAAGGTCCCGTCCTTCCCGCAGCGGGAGATCGAGATGGTCGGCGAGAAGATGGAGGCGGAATGGGCCAAGCTCATGCCGCTCACGTACGCGGCCTTCAATGCCAACGGCCGCGTGGCGCCGTAGTCCTGGACGCGGACGTCTCTTGATCGTCGTGTCGCGCCGCGGCACAGATGTGCGGATCAGCCGACCGAAGTGTCCGTATTGCGGCATTTCGTAAAGTTCATCTAGCCTGATCAAACGGACCCGGCACTGCTTGAACCCCCGAGCAGGCAGTGCCGGGCTCCTTCTTTGTCGTGACTTGTCGCATCCCCCGAGGGGGGACCCGGCGCTGAGCAGCGAGTAGCGTGTTACCCATGGCTCCGACCTCGACTCCGCAGACCCCCTTCGGGAGGGTCCTCACCGCCATGGTCACGCCCTTCGCGGCGGACGGCGCACTTGACCTCGACGGCGCGCAGCGACTCGCCGCCCACCTGGTGGACGCAGGCAACGACGGCCTGATCGTCAACGGCACCACGGGCGAGTCCCCGACCACCGGCAACGCGGAGAAAGCGGATCTCGTACGGGCCGTCGTGGAAGCGGTCGGCGACCGCGCGCACGTCGTCGCCGGCGTCGGCACGAACGACACGCGGCACAGCATCGAGCTGGCCCGCGACGCCCAGCAGGCCGGCGCCCACGGTCTGCTCACGGTGACGCCGTACTACAACAAGCCCCCGCAGGAGGGTCTGCTCCGCCACTTCACGGCGATCGCGGACTCGACCGAACTGCCCGTGATGCTGTACGACATCCCGGGCCGCAGCGGCGTACCGATCAACACGGACACGATCGTCCGGCTCGCCGAGCACCCGCGCATCGTCGCCAACAAGGACGCCAAGGGCGACCTCGGCCGCGCCAGCTGGGCCATCGCCCGCTCCGGCCTCGCCTGGTACTCCGGCGACGACATGCTCAACCTGCCGCTGCTCTCGGTCGGCGCATGCGGCTTCGTCTCGGTCGTCGGCCATGTGGTCGCACCCGAACTGCGCGCGATGCTCGACGCGTACGTCTCCGGTGACGTCCACAAGGCCACGGAGATCCACCAGAAGCTGCTCCCCGTCTTCACCGGCATGTTCCGCACGCAGGGCGTCATCACCACGAAGGCCGCGCTCGCCCTCCAGGGCCTGCCGGCCGGACCGCTGCGCCTGCCCCTCGTGGAACTCACCCCCGCCGAAACGGCGCAGCTCAAGATCGATCTTGCCGCCGGTGGGGTACAGCTCTAATCACAGACTTCGAAAAGCTCCACAACTGAATCAACAGAACACGAGCAACACCCAAGAACCACCAACAACTGCTACTGCACGAACGTCACGCGCGCCACGTGCCTACAGGTACGTGGCGCGCGTGCTTAAGGGAGAGTCTTTTGAGTCATCCGCATCCTGAACTCGGCGCCCCGCCGAAGCTCCCGAAGGGCGGCCTGCGCGTCACCCCGCTCGGCGGCCTCGGTGAGATCGGGCGCAACATGACCGTCTTCGAGTTTGACGGCCGTCTGCTGATCGTCGACTGCGGAGTGCTCTTCCCCGAGGAGGAGCAGCCCGGAATCGACCTGATCCTTCCGGACTTCACGTCCATCCGGGACCGCCTCGACGACATCGAGGGCATCGTCCTGACGCACGGCCACGAGGACCACATCGGTGGCGTCCCGTACCTCCTGCGCGAGAAGCCGGACATCCCGCTGATCGGCTCCAAGCTGACGCTCGCCCTCATCGAGGCGAAGCTCCAGGAGCACCGCATCCGCCCCTACACCCTTGAGGTGGCCGAGGGCGACCGTGAGCGGCTCGGTCCCTTCGACTGCGAGTTCGTCGCGGTCAACCACTCCATCCCGGACGCGCTGGCCGTCGCCATCCGTACGCCCGCGGGCATGGTGGTCCACACCGGCGACTTCAAGATGGACCAGCTCCCGCTGGACCGTCGCCTGACGGACCTTCCCACCTTCGCGCGACTCGGCGAGGAGGGCATGGACCTGCTCCTCTCCGACTCGACGAACGCCGAGGTCCCGGGCTTCGTCCCGCCCGAGCGCGACATCTCGAACGTGATCCGCGGCGTCTTCGCCGGCGCCCAGAAGCGGATCATCGTCGCGTCGTTCGCCAGCCATGTGCACCGCATCCAGCAGATCCTGGACGCCGCGCACGAGTACGGCCGCCGGGTCGCGTTCGTGGGCCGCTCGATGGTCCGCAACATGGGCATCGCCCGGGATCTCGGCTACCTGAAGGTCCCGCCGGGCCTGGTCGTGGACGTCAAGACGCTCGACGATCTCCCGGACAGCGAGGTCGTCCTGGTCTGCACGGGCTCCCAGGGCGAACCGATGGCGGCCCTGTCCCGCATGGCCAACCGTGACCACCAGATCCGCATCGTCTCCGGCGACACGGTGATCCTGGCCTCGTCGCTGATCCCCGGCAACGAGAACGCGGTCTACCGCGTCATCAACGGCCTGACCCGCTGGGGCGCCAACGTCGTCCACAAGGGCAACGCCAAGGTGCACGTCTCGGGCCACGCGTCCGCGGGCGAGCTCCTGTACTTCTACAACATCTGCAAGCCGAAGAACCTGATGCCGGTCCACGGCGAATGGCGTCACCTGCGCGCCAACGCCGAGCTCGGCGCTCTCACCGGCGTTCCGCACGACCGCATCGTCATCGCCGAGGACGGCGTCGTGGTCGACCTCGTCGGAGGCAAGGCGAAGATCGTCGGCAAGGTTCAGGCCGGTTACGTCTACGTCGACGGCCTCTCGGTCGGCGATGTCGGCGAGCCCGCGCTCAAGGACCGCAAGATCCTCGGGGACGAGGGCATCATCTCGGTCTTCGTGGTGGTGGACTCGAGCACCGGCAAGATCACCAGCGGCCCGAACATCCAGGCCCGCGGCTCCGGTATCGAGGACTCCGCGTTCAGCGCCGTCGTCCCGAAGATCCAGGAGGTCCTGGAGAAGTCGGCCCAGGACGGCGTCGTCGAGCCCCACCAGCTGCAGCAGCTCATCCGCCGCACGCTGGGCAAGTGGGTGTCGGACACCTACCGCCGGCGCCCGATGATCCTCCCGGTCGTCGTCGAGGTCTGAGGCCACGCCGGAAGCACCTGAGGAGCGGGGCGCCTCGATTTGCATCGAGGCGCCCCGCTCCAGTAGGTTTACGGCTCCGCCCGAGGGGAACCCGCAGTGCTCACGCGCTGGGACCACGTCCCCGAGAGGGGCGGGAATTCCGACTCAGAATCTCTGATAAAGTCGGGAGCGCCGGAAAGGAAACCGCCAAAGCGGAATTCCTGGAAAGCGAAGCAAGACCCCGAGGAAGTCGGCCGGTGAAACGGTCTGATAGAGTCGGAAACACGAAATACCGAAGGGAAGCGCCCGGAGGAAAGCCCGAGAGGGTGAGTACAAAGGAAGCGTCCGTTCCTTGAGAACTCAACAGCGTGCCAAAAATCAACGCCAGATATGTTGATACCCCGACTCACTTCGGTGAGTTGAGGTTCCTTTGAAAAAGTCCTGCCGGTCACTGACCGGTAGGCGCACAGCGAGGACGCTGTGAACAAGGGGATTATTCCTCTCCTTGTTCCGCTCTCGTGGTGTCACCCCGATCACGGGGAAACATTCACGGAGAGTTTGATCCTGGCTCAGGACGAACGCTGGCGGCGTGCTTAACACATGCAAGTCGAACGATGAAGCCCTTCGGGGTGGATTAGTGGCGAACGGGTGAGTAACACGTGGGCAATCTGCCCTGCACTCTGGGACAAGCCCTGGAAACGGGGTCTAATACCGGATGACACTCCTTCAGGCATCTGAGGGGGTTGAAAGCTCCGGCGGTGCAGGATGAGCCCGCGGCCTATCAGCTTGTTGGTGAGGTAGTGGCTCACCAAGGCGACGACGGGTAGCCGGCCTGAGAGGGCGACCGGCCACACTGGGACTGAGACACGGCCCAGACTCCTACGGGAGGCAGCAGTGGGGAATATTGCACAATGGGCGAAAGCCTGATGCAGCGACGCCGCGTGAGGGATGACGGCCTTCGGGTTGTAAACCTCTTTCAGCAGGGAAGAAGCGAAAGTGACGGTACCTGCAGAAGAAGCGCCGGCTAACTACGTGCCAGCAGCCGCGGTAATACGTAGGGCGCAAGCGTTGTCCGGAATTATTGGGCGTAAAGAGCTCGTAGGCGGCTTGTCGCGTCGGTTGTGAAAGCCCGGGGCTTAACCCCGGGTCTGCAGTCGATACGGGCAGGCTAGAGTTCGGTAGGGGAGATCGGAATTCCTGGTGTAGCGGTGAAATGCGCAGATATCAGGAGGAACACCGGTGGCGAAGGCGGATCTCTGGGCCGATACTGACGCTGAGGAGCGAAAGCGTGGGGAGCGAACAGGATTAGATACCCTGGTAGTCCACGCCGTAAACGGTGGGCACTAGGTGTGGGCAACATTCCACGTTGTCCGTGCCGCAGCTAACGCATTAAGTGCCCCGCCTGGGGAGTACGGCCGCAAGGCTAAAACTCAAAGGAATTGACGGGGGCCCGCACAAGCAGCGGAGCATGTGGCTTAATTCGACGCAACGCGAAGAACCTTACCAAGGCTTGACATACACCGGAAAGCATTAGAGATAGTGCCCCCCTTGTGGTCGGTGTACAGGTGGTGCATGGCTGTCGTCAGCTCGTGTCGTGAGATGTTGGGTTAAGTCCCGCAACGAGCGCAACCCTTGTTCTGTGTTGCCAGCATGCCCTTCGGGGTGATGGGGACTCACAGGAGACCGCCGGGGTCAACTCGGAGGAAGGTGGGGACGACGTCAAGTCATCATGCCCCTTATGTCTTGGGCTGCACACGTGCTACAATGGCAGGTACAATGAGCTGCGATACCGCGAGGTGGAGCGAATCTCAAAAAGCCTGTCTCAGTTCGGATTGGGGTCTGCAACTCGACCCCATGAAGTTGGAGTTGCTAGTAATCGCAGATCAGCATTGCTGCGGTGAATACGTTCCCGGGCCTTGTACACACCGCCCGTCACGTCACGAAAGTCGGTAACACCCGAAGCCGGTGGCCCAACCCCTTGTGGGAGGGAGCTGTCGAAGGTGGGACTGGCGATTGGGACGAAGTCGTAACAAGGTAGCCGTACCGGAAGGTGCGGCTGGATCACCTCCTTTCTAAGGAGCATCTAGGCCGCCGGGCTTGCTCGGTGGTCCAGGGCCATTACGTCGGCAAACGTTCGACGGTGGTTGCTCATGGGTGGAACGTTGATTATTCGATCTGGTTCACGGGTCGGAGGCTGTGAGTACTGCTCTTCGGAGCGTGGAAAACATGATCTCCGGACGGGACCGGGTCGGGCACGCTGTTGGGTATCTGAGGGTACGGACTTGTTCCCGACCTCAATGCCGGCCCCAGTGCACTCGGACTACTGGTTCGGGGTGATGGGTGGTTGGTCGTTGTTTGAGAACTGCACAGTGGACGCGAGCATCTGTGGCCAAGTTTTTAAGGGCGCACGGTGGATGCCTTGGCACCAGGAACCGATGAAGGACGTGGGAGGCCACGATAGTCCCCGGGGAGTCGTCAACCAGGCTTTGATCCGGGGGTTTCCGAATGGGGAAACCCGGCAGTCGTCATGGGCTGTCACCCGCTGCTGAACACATAGGCAGTGTGGAGGGAACGCGGGGAAGTGAAACATCTCAGTACCCGCAGGAAGAGAAAACAACCGTGATTCCGGGAGTAGTGGCGAGCGAAACTGGATGAGGCCAAACCTACGACGTGTGAGACCCGGCAGGGGTTGCGTCGTGGGGGTTGTGGGATCTCTTTTCTACGGTCTGCCGGCCGTGGGACGAGTCAGAAACCGTTGATGTAGGCGAAGGACATGCGAAAGGTCCGGCGTAGAGGGTAAGACCCCCGTAGTCGAAACGTCAGCGGCTCGTTTAAGAGACACCCAAGTAGCACGGGGCCCGAGAAATCCCGTGTGAATCTGGCGGGACCACCCGTTAAGCCTAAATATTCCCTGGTGACCGATAGCGGATAGTACCGTGAGGGAATGGTGAAAAGTACCGCGGGAGCGGAGTGAAATAGTACCTGAAACCGTGTGCCTACAAGCCGTGGGAGCGTCGGATATGTGCTTGCACATATCTCGTGACTGCGTGCCTTTTGAAGAATGAGCCTGCGAGTTTGCGGTGTGTTGCGAGGTTAACCCGTGTGGGGAAGCCGTAGCGAAAGCGAGTCCGAATAGGGCGATTCAGTAGCGCGCTCAAGACCCGAAGCGGAGTGATCTAGCCATGGGCAGGTTGAAGCGGAGGTAAGACTTCGTGGAGGACCGAACCCACCAGGGTTGAAAACCTGGGGGATGACCTGTGGTTAGGGGTGAAAGGCCAATCAAACTCCGTGATAGCTGGTTCTCCCCGAAATGCATTTAGGTGCAGCGTCGTGTGTTTCTTGCCGGAGGTAGAGCACTGGATAGGCGATGGGCCCTACCGGGTTACTGACCTTAGCCAAACTCCGAATGCCGGTAAGTGAGAGCGCGGCAGTGAGACTGTGGGGGATAAGCTCCATGGTCGAGAGGGAAACAGCCCAGAGCATCGACTAAGGCCCCTAAGCGTACGCTAAGTGGGAAAGGATGTGGAGTCGCAGAGACAACCAGGAGGTTGGCTTAGAAGCAGCCACCCTTGAAAGAGTGCGTAATAGCTCACTGGTCTAGTGATTCCGCGCCGACAATGTAGCGGGGCTCAAGCGTACCGCCGAAGTCGTGTCATTGCAGCAAGAGGGCCAACGCCTGCTGTGATGGGTAGGGGAGCGTCGTGTGCCGGGTGAAGCTGCAGCGGAAGCTAGTGGTGGACGGTTCACGAGTGAGAATGCAGGCATGAGTAGCGATACACACGTGAGAAACGTGTGCGCCGATTGACTAAGGGTTCCTGGGTCAAGCTGATCTGCCCAGGGTAAGTCGGGACCTAAGGCGAGGCCGACAGGCGTAGTCGATGGATAACCGGTTGATATTCCGGTACCCGCTGTGAAGCGTCAAACATCGAATCCAGTGATGCTAAGGCCGTGAAGCCGTTCCGGACCCTTCGGGGAATGGAAAGTGGTGGAGCCGCCGGCCCAAGTTGGTAGTAGGTGAGTGATGGGGTGACGCAGGAAGGTAGTCCAGCCCGGGCGGTGGTTGTCCCGGGGTAAGGGTGTAGGACGTGATCCAGGTAAATCCGGTTCACATGAGTCTGAGACCTGATGCCGAGCCGATTGTGGTGAAGTGGATGATCCTATGCTGTCGAGAAAAGCCTCTAGCGAGTTTCATGGCGGCCCGTACCCTAAACCGACTCAGGTGGTCAGGTAGAGAATACCGAGGCGTTCGGGTGAACTATGGTTAAGGAACTCGGCAAAATGCCCCCGTAACTTCGGGAGAAGGGGGGCCATTCCTGGTGATGAGTCTTGCACTCTGAGCTGGGGGTGGCCGCAGAGACCAGCGAGAAGCGACTGTTTACTAAAAACACAGGTCCGTGCGAAGCCGTAAGGCGATGTATACGGACTGACGCCTGCCCGGTGCTGGAACGTTAAGGGGACCGGTTAGTCAAGATTCGTCTTGGCGAAGCTGAGAACTTAAGCGCCAGTAAACGGCGGTGGTAACTATAACCATCCTAAGGTAGCGAAATTCCTTGTCGGGTAAGTTCCGACCTGCACGAATGGCGTAACGACTTCTCGACTGTCTCAACCATAGGCCCGGTGAAATTGCACTACGAGTAAAGATGCTCGTTTCGCGCAGCAGGACGGAAAGACCCCGGGACCTTTACTACAGTTTGATATTGGTGTTCGGTTCGGCTTGTGTAGGATAGGTGGGAGACTGTGAACTCTGGACGCCAGTTCAGGGGGAGTCGTCGTTGAAATACCACTCTGGTCGTGCTGGATGTCTAACCTGGGTCCGTGATCCGGATCAGGGACAGTGTCTGATGGGTAGTTTAACTGGGGCGGTTGCCTCCCAAAGGGTAACGGAGGCGCCCAAAGGTTCCCTCAGCCTGGTTGGTAATCAGGTGTTGAGTGTAAGTGCACAAGGGAGCTTGACTGTGAGACCGACGGGTCGAGCAGGGACGAAAGTCGGGACTAGTGATCCGGCGGTGGCTTGTGGAAGCGCCGTCGCTCAACGGATAAAAGGTACCCCGGGGATAACAGGCTGATCTTCCCCAAGAGTCCATATCGACGGGATGGTTTGGCACCTCGATGTCGGCTCGTCGCATCCTGGGGCTGGAGTCGGTCCCAAGGGTTGGGCTGTTCGCCCATTAAAGCGGTACGCGAGCTGGGTTTAGAACGTCGTGAGACAGTTCGGTCCCTATCCGCTGTGCGCGTAGGAGTCTTGAGAAGGGCTGTCCCTAGTACGAGAGGACCGGGACGGACGAACCTCTGGTGTGCCAGTTGTCCTGCCAAGGGCATGGCTGGTTGGCTACGTTCGGAAAGGATAACCGCTGAAAGCATCTAAGCGGGAAGCCTGCTTCAAGATGAGGACTCCCACCCCCTTTGAGGGGTTAAGGCTCCCAGTAGACGACTGGGTTGATAGGCCAGATCTGGAAGCACCGTAAGGTGTGGAGGTGACTGGTACTAATAGGCCGAGGGCTTGTCCTCAGTTGCTCGCGTCCACTGTGTTGGTTCTGAAACCACGAACAACCGTCGAAGCCGATTGGCTACGGCTCCGGTTGACAGTTTCATAGTGTTTCGGTGGTCATAGCGTGAGGGAAACGCCCGGTTACATTCCGAACCCGGAAGCTAAGCCTTACAGCGCCGATGGTACTGCAGGGGGGACCCTGTGGGAGAGTAGGACGCCGCCGAACTAATTTTGAATAAAGCCTCAACCCCCGAGTATTCACTCGGGGGTTGAGGCTTTTTTGTTGTGCGTCACTTCTTGTTCACGTTCTGCGACCACCATCCAGGTCATGGGCACACTTGCAATGCTGCAGGCCGCAGGCGTCGGCGCCGGTGATGAAGTGATCGTGCCGGCCTTCGGCAACCCCGAGGTCGCCGAAGCCGTCGTGCGGGCCGGTGCAGCCCCTGTCTTCGCGGACATCGACCCGGACACGTACTGCATCGATCCCTCGTACGTCGCCAGCCGCCTGACTGAGCGGACCGCGGCCGTCGTCGCCGTCCACCGCTTCGGACAGAGAGCCGATGTCGCACGGCTGCGAGAACTCAGCCGCGGGCACGGGCTCCTCGTACTGGAGCAGGGCGAGTCCGAGAAGCCGTACGACGAAGTGGCTCAACGACGGAGCCACGCCGCCTACTTGAGCGGGCGGCTGAGCGGAGTACGGACGCCCTTCGGGCACGAAGGACACACCTATCAGCAGTACGTCGTGCGGGTGCCCGGGAACGGGCGGCCCGACCGGGACGCCTTCGCACGATTCCTACGGGGCAAGGGAGTCGAGTGCAGTGTGCCGGTGAAGACGCCTGTGCACCGCTTGTCGGCGTTCCGTCGCGATGTGGCGCTGCCCGAGACCGAGCGGGCCGCTGACGAGACGCTGGCGCTGCCCGTCGACGGAATGATGTCGCAGAGACAGCTGCAGCGAGTGGTGTCGGCCTGCAACGCACTCGGAGGACTGCTGCAACCGGCCTTCTAGACCGGCGGTTTTAGAGGGCCTGAACTTCAGGTATGATCTATTTCGTTGCCGAGCGGGAAACCGCAAAGAGCAACAGGCCCCTATAGCTCAGTCGGTAGAGCGTCTCCATGGTAAGGAGAAGGTCAGCGGTTCGATTCCGCTTGGGGGCTCAGGAATTGAGGCTCTCGCCCTGATCGGGCGGGGGCCTTTTTCCGTTGCCCCCGCCCCCGCCCGGGCTGAACCCGCGCCGTCAGTCGTGCTGGATACCGGGCACACGCATGGCGAGGATCGCCATGTCGTCCGACGGGGCATCCGCGGCGAAGCGCTCCACCGCGCGCATGATGCGGGCGGCGACCGCGCCGGCCGTCAGACCCGTACACGTCGACAGGACCTCGGCCAGGCCGTCGTCGCCGAGCATGCGGGTGCCCTCACGGCGCTCCGTGATGCCGTCGGTGACACAGAGCAGGACGTCGCCCGGGTCGAGCGTCATCGTCTGCTCGTACAGCTCCAGGTCGTCCATGACGCCGAGCAGCGGCTGCGGCTCCGCGTACGCCTCGACCGTGCCGTCCTGGCGCAGACGGAGCGGGAGCGGGTGGCCGGCGCAGACCATCTTGAGGACCGCCGAGCCGTCCTCCTGCGGCCACAGCTCGCCGTAAAGCAGCGTCAGGAAGCGGCTGCGGGCGCCCTCGTCCAGGATCGCCGCGTTCAGGCGCTCCAGGACGGCAGGGCCGCCGAAGCCCTCGCGGGCCAGCAGGCGCAAGGCGTGCCGGGCGAGGCCGGTGACGGCCGCGGCCTCCGGGCCCGTGCCGCAGACATCGCCGATCGCGAAGCCGTACGCGCCGTCGCGGATCGGGAAGAGATCGTAGAAGTCACCGCCGACCTCGTTGCCCTCGCCGGCCGCGCGGTAGATGACCTCCACCTCGACGCCCGGGACGTGCGGGAGCTCCGGCGGGAGGAGGCTGCGCTGGAGGGACTGGCTGATGGCCATGCGCTCCGAGTACAGCCGCGCGTTGTCCAGAGCGAGGGCGGCCCTGCGGCTCAAGTCCTCGGCCAGCTCCAGGATTTCCTGGCGGAAGTGCTCGTCCGTGGGCTTGCCCAGCGTCAGCATGCCGATCACGCGGTTGCGGGCGACCAGGGGGAGGACCACCGTCTCGCCGCCCACCGCGGAAGCCGTGGCGAGCGTGGTGCCGATGCCCGAGCTGACGCTGGCCGGTTCGCCGAGGCCGAGGCTGCGCATGGAGGTGCGGAGCGCCGCCTGGTGCGCCGCCTCCGCCGGAGCCGCCCACACGCGGGCACCCGGGGTCGGCACGGGTTCAGGCGGGGAGATCTTGGAGAGCAGCGCCTTGAGGCCGTCGATGCGGTCCTCGTCCTCGTGCAGGACATAGGAGAGGTGCGGCTCCGAGGCCTGGTCGGCGATCATGTAGACCGCGCACCAGGTGGCGAGGGTGGGGACCGTCATCTGCGCCATGAGGGCCAGGGTCTGGTCCCGGTCGAGGGTGCCGGCCAGCAGGTCGGAGGCCTCGACGAGGAAGCTGAGGGAGCCACGGCGCAGCTTCTCGAGTTCGCCCAGGCGGGCCGACTCGACCGCCATGGCGATGCGGTCGGCAGCGAACTGGAGACGCAGGGCCTCCTCGTTCGAGTAGCGGTCGGGGGACTCCGCCGCGACACCGAGCGAGCCGGTCAGACGGCCCTCCACCTTCAGCGGAACGGTGACGACCGAACGCATGCCCGTGCCGTTCAACAGCGGGACCGCGCCCGGTACTTGGGACAGGTCCTCGTGGACGGCCGGCATCCGCGCCGAACCGTAGCGGCCCGGGCCGACCTCGACCGGGACCCGGGCGAAGCGCTGGCGGGCCGAGGGCAGTCCGGTGGAGGCGCGGACCTCCAGCTCCGTCTCGTCGTCCGTGGCCAGCAGCAGGAACGCGGAGTCGCCGTCGAGCATGTCCCGAGCGCGCTCCACCGTGCGCTGGAGAAGTCCGTCCAGGTCGTCGGGTGCCGGGGACCCGATGAAGACCTCGAAGGCGTCCGGGCCCTGACTCTCGGAGTGGGCGGAACTGTCGGCTGCCGGGAGGCGCAGCGGCGTCTGCAGCACGGCGCGCTCGTGGTCGCGTACGAGGAGACAGACCGTCGACGGTTCGCCGTCGGTGTCGCGGACACGCAAGTGAGACGCGTACACGGGAGCCACACGGCCGCTGGCGCTGCGGATGCCGTAGCTGCCCTCCCAGCGGGAGAGCTGGAGCGCGTCGGCGATGCCCGTGCTGGTGCCAGGGGTGTGCGGCCACGCGGCGAGATCGGTGAGGGGCTTGCCGATGACCTGCTCCGCCACATATCCGAAGAGGTGCTCCGCGTCCTCGTTCCACGCCGTGATCGCACCGGACTTCTCGATCTGTACGACGGCGACACGGACGCGCTCGTCGGCGAGGGGCAGCAGGTCCGTGGGGAGCACGGGGCCCGCGGCGCGCGTGCCGACCGAGCGCTCGGGCAGGTCCAGTTGGAACCAGACCTGCTTGTGCGTGGCCGAATAGTCGACGCCCCAGCGGCCCGCCAGAGCCGCGCAGAGCTGGAGACCGCGGCCGCCCTCGCGGTCGGGGCTGCCCATGTTGATCGCGGAGGACTGAAGCGGGATCTCGCGCTCCGGATAGCGGTCGGAGACCTCGATACGGATGTGGTCGTCACTGCGCAGGCACAGAACCTCCGCGGACGTGCCCGCGTGAACGACGGCATTTGTCACGAGTTCGCTGGTCAGGACCACGGCGTCGTCGATGATGTCGGCGTAGCCCCACCCCTGCAGGGTGTCGCGTACAAAGGAGCGGGCCGTGGCGACGGACCGTCCGACCGGTTCGAAGGTGGCAGCCGCGCGCGCGGTGATCACAGAACTCCCTGTACGAGTCGTACTCGCTGTTCGAGTGTCGAGGCCCAGGTCTCCCGTACCCATGTCTCGGCCGCCCCTCCGATGCCCGCTCGTTTTCCGCCACCACCCAGGCCGGGCGGACCGGGGTGGGTGGACAGCCGCATGCAAGGTTACTTACCTTCGCCGTCCATGCGGATGCCGGTCGTCAGTGTTTCCGTCCGGAGGGTGTGCGGACGGTGTGCGAAGCTGCCGAACTGTTATGGCCTGGTTCAGCCATGGTGAAACACTGGGCAAGCTTCCGGAGAGAACGCATTGGAAAGCCGATGCGACGGTAGAAGCGAACCCGAGCAAGCCGAGCAGTTCAGGTCGACCCCTGCGGGAGGGACACAGTGGAGTCTGGCGCAGCGACGCGGGGCAGGAAAACGCGCGCAGAAGGCGGACAGTCCCTGAGTAAACAGCACAAGTCGCGTAATGGGACCACAACAGTGGACACCGCGGCGCTGAACAGACTGCTGGCCGGTCTCGTCGCCATGCGGGACGGCAACTTCCGCAAGCGGCTCACCGTCAACGGCGACGGCGTGATGTCGGAGATCGCTGCCGTCTTCAACGAGGTGGCCGACCGGAATCTGCATCTGACCGGTGAGCTGTCCCGGGTCAGGCGAACGGTCGGGCGGGAGGGCAAGCTCACCGAGCGCCTGGAGGCGGGCGCCTGCGAGGGCTCCTGGGCCGCCGCGATCAACGCGTCGAACGCGCTCGTCGACGACCTCGTACGACCTGTCTCCGAGGTCGGCAGGGTGCTCACGGCGGTCGCGGAGGGCGATCTGTCGCCGCGCATGGAGCTGCGTGCGCAGGTGCCGGAGGGGGCGGGGCACCCGCTGCGCGGCGAGTTCCTGAAGGTCGGGCGGACCGTCAACAACCTGGTCGACCAGCTCTCCACCTTCACGGACGAGGTCACGCGCGTGGCCAGTGAGGTGGGTACCGAGGGCAAGCTCGGTGGACAGGCACGCGTTCGTGGGATGTCCGGTTCGTGGAAAGATCTCACGGATTCGGTCAATACGATGGCGTACCGGCTCACCGCTCAGGTGCGTGACATTGCTCTCGTCACGACCGCGGTGGCCAAGGGTGACTTGTCGCGAAAGGTCACGGTTCACGTCGCGGGCGAAATGCTCGAGCTGAAGAACACCGTGAACACGATGGTCGATCAGCTGTCGTCGTTCTCCTCCGAGGTCACACGGGTGGCTCGGGAGGTGGGCACCGAGGGCGAGCTGGGCGGGCAGGCGCAGGTGCCCGGTGTGGCCGGTGTGTGGAAGGACCTCACCGATTCGGTGAACCTTATGGCCGGCAATCTGACCGCCCAGGTGCGAGGGATCGCTCAGGTCACTACAGCTGTAGCGAACGGTGACCTGTCGCAGAAGGTGACGGTGTCGGCGCGCGGCGAGGTCGCCCAGCTCGCCGAGACGATCAACCAGATGACCGAGACGCTGCGTACGTTCGCAGACGAGGTCACCCGGGTCGCCAACGAGGTCGGTGCCGAGGGCCAGCTCGGCGGCCAGGCCAATGTGCCGGGCGCCGCCGGTACGTGGAAGGACCTCACCGACTCCGTCAACACGGTCTTCCGGAACCTCACCACGCAGGTGCGTGACATTGCCACTGTCACGACGGCGGTGGCGAGCGGTGACCTCTCGCAGAAGGTCACCGTCGACGTCGCCGGTGAAATGCTGGAGCTGAAGAACACCGTCAACACGATGGTCGACCAGCTGTCGGCCTTCGGCTCCGAAGTCACGCGCGTGGCGCGCGAGGTCGGCGTCGAGGGTGAACTGGGCGGCCAGGCGCTGGTGCCGGGTGCGGCCGGCACCTGGAAGGACCTCACCGACTCCGTCAACACGGCTTTCCGCAACCTGACCGGTCAGGTGCGCAACATCGCCCAGGTGACGACGGCGGTGGCCAACGGTGACCTGTCGCAGAAGGTCACCGTCGACGTCTCCGGCGAGATGCTCCAGCTGAAGAACACCGTGAACACGATGGTGGACCAGCTCTCCAGCTTCGCCGACCAGGTGACCCGTATGGCGCGCGACGTGGGCACGGAGGGCCGCCTCGGCGGTCAGGCCCGTGTGGACGGTGTGAGCGGTACGTGGAAGGAACTCACCGACTCCGTCAACTTCATGGCGGGGAACCTGACTTCACAGGTGCGGCAGATCGCCCAGGTCACTACAGCTGTAGCGCGCGGTGACCTCTCCCAGAAGATCGATGTCGACGCGCGGGGCGAGATCCTCGAACTGAAGAACACCATCAACACGATGGTGGACCAGCTCTCCGCGTTCGCGGACCAGGTGACCCGCGTGGCCCGCGAGGTGGGCACCGAGGGGCGCCTGGGCGGACAGGCGCAGGTGCCCGGCGTCGCCGGTGTGTGGCGCGACCTGACGGACTCCGTGAACGGCATGGCCGGCAACCTCACGGCCCAGGTGCGCAACATCGCGCAGGTCGCCACGGCGGTGGCGCGCGGTGACCTGTCGCAGAAGATCGACGTGGACGCGCGGGGCGAGATCCTTGAGCTGAAGAACACCCTCAACACGATGGTGGATCAGCTGTCGGCCTTCGCCGAGCAGGTGACGCGGGTGTCCCGTGAGGTGGGTACGGACGGCATCCTCGGCGGACAGGCCGAGGTGCAGGGTGTGTCGGGTACGTGGAAGGACCTGACGCAGTCCGTGAACGGCATGGCGAACAACCTGACCCTTCAGGTGCGCAACATCGCCGAGGTCACTACAGCTGTAGCGCGCGGAGACCTCTCCAAGAAGATCACCGTCGACGCCAAGGGCGAGATCCTCGAACTCGTCACCACGGTCAACACGATGGTGGACCAGCTGTCGTCGTTCGCCGAGCAGGTGACCCGGGTGGCCCGCGAAGTGGGCACCGAGGGCCAACTCGGCGGCCAGGCACGGGTTCCGGGCGTCACCGGTATCTGGAAGGACCTGAGCGACAACGTCAACCTGATGGCCAACAACCTGACCATGCAGGTGCGCAACATCTCCCAGGTCGCCAACGCCGTGGCCAACGGCGACCTGACCCGTACGGTCACCATCGAGGCCCGCGGCGAGGTCGCGCAGCTCGCCGACACGTTCAACACGATGGTGAAGACGCTGAGTTCGTTCGCCGACCAGGTCACCAAGGTGGCCCGCGAGGTGGGCACGGACGGCATCCTCGGCGGCCAGGCCCGCGTCCCCGGCGTGGCCGGCACGTGGAAGGACCTCACCGAGTCCGTGAACGGCATGGCCTCGAACCTCACCGGTCAGGTGCGCAACATCGCCATGGTCACGACCGCCATCGCCAAGGGCGACCTGACCAAGAAGATCGACATCGACGCGCGCGGCGAGATCCTCGAACTGAAGACGACGATCAACACGATGGTCGACCAGCTGTCGTCGTTCGCCGAGCAGGTCACCAGGGTGGCCCGCGAAGTGGGCACGGAGGGCCAGCTGGGCGGCCAGGCGCGGGTGCGCGACGTGGACGGCACGTGGCGCGACCTGACCGAGTCCGTGAACGAGATGGCCGGGAACCTGACCCGTCAGGTGCGTGCCATCGCGGCCGTCGCCACCGCGGTGACCCGCGGCGACCTCAATCTGAAGATCGACGTCGACGCGGCGGGCGAGATCCAGGTCCTGCAGGACAACATCAACAAGATGATCTCGAACCTGCGCGACACCACGATCGCCAACGAGGAGCAGGACTGGCTCAAGGGCAACCTGGCCCGCATCTCCGGCCTGATGCAGGGCCGCCGAGACCTCGACGACGTGGCCTCGCTCATCATGAGCGAGCTGACGCCGGTCGTCTCCGCGCAGCACGGCGCGTTCTTCCTGGCGCTGCCCCTGGACGACGTCGCCGACCCGACGACGGCGCCCGAGGACGCGTACGAACTGCGCATGCTCGGCAGCTACGGCTACTCCATGGGCTCCATGCCGACGTCCTTCCGCCCCGGTGAGACGCTCATCGGGACCGCCGCGCAGGAGCGGCGCACGATCCTCGTGGACAACGCGCCCAGCGGCTACCTGAAGATCGCCTCGGGGCTCGGTGAGGCGCCACCGGCGCAGGTCATCGTGATCCCCGTGCTCTTCGAGGGCACGGTGCTCGGCGTGATCGAGCTGGCGTCGTTCACGCCGTTCACGCAGATCCAGAAGGACTTCCTGGGGCAGATCGCCGAGATGATCGCGACGAGCGTCAACACGATCTCCGTCAATACGAAGACGGAGGTGCTGCTGAAGCAGTCGCAGGAGCTCACCGAGCAACTCCGGGAGCGCTCGGCCGAGTTGGAGAACCGGCAGAAGGCCCTCCAGGCGTCCAACGCCGAACTGGAGGAGAAGGCCGAACTGCTCGCCCAGCAGAACCGCGACATCGAAGTGAAGAACACCGAGATCGAAGAGGCGCGGCAGGTCCTGGAGGAGCGCGCCGAGCAGCTCGCGGTGTCGATGCGCTACAAGAGCGAGTTCCTCGCCAACATGTCGCACGAGCTGCGCACTCCGCTCAACTCCCTCTTGATCCTCGCCAAGTTGCTCGCCGACAACGCCGACTCGAACCTCACCCCGAAGCAGGTCGAGTTCGCCGAGACGATCCACGGAGCGGGCTCCGACCTGCTCCAGCTGATCAACGACATCCTGGACCTGTCGAAGGTCGAGGCGGGCAAGATGGACGTCTCGCCGACACGCATCGCCCTGGTGCAACTCGTCGACTACGTAGAGGCCACGTTCCGTCCGCTGACCGCGGAGAAGCAACTCGACTTCTCCGTAAGGGTCTCGCCGGAACTGCCCACCACCTTGCACACCGACGAACAGCGTCTCCTTCAGGTGCTGCGCAACCTGCTCTCCAATGCGGTGAAGTTCACCGACTCGGGCGCCGTGGAGCTCGTCATCAGGCCGGCAGGGGCCGATGTGCCGAACGCCATTCGTGAACAGCTCCTGGAAGCGGGCTCGTTGAGGGAGGCGGACGCCGACCTGATCGCCTTCTCGGTGACGGACACCGGCATCGGCATCGCGGCCAGCAAGATGCGGGTCATCTTCGAGGCGTTCAAGCAGGCCGACGGCACGACCAGCCGCAAGTACGGCGGTACGGGCCTCGGGCTGTCCATCAGCCGGGAGATCGCCCGCCTGCTGGGCGGTGAGATCCACGCGGCGAGCGAGCCCGGCCGCGGCTCCACGTTCACGCTGTACCTGCCGCTGCACCCGAGCGAGCTCCCGCCCCAGGGGTACACGCAGCTCGCCCCGGCCGTCGAACCGGGCCGGCCACTGGCCCTGGACGCCGCGCCGGAGCCGGCCCAGGTGGAGACCCCGGCCGAGGTGAAGTCGTACCAGGAGACCCAGAACGGTGCCGCCGCGCTCTTCAGGCGCCGTCGCAAGACCGCGCCGCCGTCCGAGCCGCGCCAGGCGCTCCCGGAGCAGGCGGCGCCCGCTCAGGAGCACTGGGAGAACGGGGAGGCGCAGGGCGCACCCAAGGTGAGGCGTGCCTTCCACTTCGGTGGGGAGAAGGTGCTCATCGTCGACGACGACATCCGCAATGTCTTCGCACTCACGAGCGTGCTGGAGCAGCACGGGCTGTCGGTCCTGTACGCGGAGAACGGGCGTGAGGGCATCGAAGTGCTGGAGCAGCACGACGATGTGACCGTGGTGCTGATGGACATCATGATGCCGGAGATGGACGGCTACGCGACGACGACGGCGATCCGCAGGATGCCGCAGTTCGCCGGGCTGCCGATCATCGCGCTCACCGCGAAGGCCATGAAGGGCGACCGGGAGAAGGCCATCGAGTCGGGTGCGTCCGACTACGTCACGAAGCCGGTCGATCCCGACCATCTGCTGTCTGTGATGGAGCAGTGGATGCGCGGTGACTGACCGGAATCCGAAACATTCACGCGGAGTTGCTGACTGAGTGTGGCCGTGGCCGTGTAGAAGTGCGGTAACCGGGGAACCTTCTGGTCTCCCGCTGCGTTTCTGCTACGTGCACAGTGACATCTCGGTGACAGGGTGTGGCGACAGGCGGGGTACGGCTACGATGACCGGCACAAGGACGGGCGACGCAAGGGAGTCGTCCCCTGGGGCGGCGACAGGAGTCTCCCCGAATCCTGCGGACAGGGGCGGCCCCATGCCGGGGCGAGGAGGGCGGGCCATGGTGCAGAAGGCCAAGATCCTCCTGGTCGATGACCGGCCGGAGAATCTGCTGGCGCTGGAGGCCATCCTCTCCGCGCTCGATCAGACGCTGGTGCGGGCATCGTCCGGGGAGGAAGCGCTCAAAGCGCTGCTCACGGACGATTTCGCGGTCATTCTGCTGGACGTTCAGATGCCGGGAATGGACGGTTTCGAAACCGCGGCGCACATCAAGCGTCGAGAGCGGACACGGGACATCCCGATCATCTTCCTCACCGCGATCAACCACGGCCCGCACCACACGTTCCGTGGCTACGCGGCGGGTGCGGTCGACTACATCTCCAAGCCGTTCGACCCGTGGGTACTGCGCGCGAAGGTCTCGGTCTTCGTGGAGCTGTACATGAAGAACTGCCAACTCCGGGAGCAGGCGGCTCTGCTGCGGCTTCAGCTGGAGGGCGGCGGCAGGTCCGTCGGCGACGCGAAGGAGCCCGCGGGGCTGCTCGCCGAGCTGTCGGCGCGCCTCGCCGCGGTCGAGGAGCAGGCCGAGGCGCTGTCCAAGCAGCTCGACGACGACTCGGCGGACGCGGCGGCCGTCGCCACGGCCGCGCACCTGGAGCGCAAACTCACCGGTCTGCGCAGGGCCCTTGACGCTCTGGAGCCCGGCGCGGGCAGCGGCACGCCCTCCCTGCCGTCCCAGAACTGAGCCGCGGTGCGGGCTTTGAGCCCGCGTCAGCTCAAGCGCCGTCCATTCGCGACACAAAAGGGTGAAGCACCGGGCACACGTGTCCGCGGACGCCTCCCCCGGTAACCTCACAGCTATGGCCTCACGTCCCGCAGCCAAGAAGACGCCCGCGAAGAAGGCGGCCGCGCCGACCAAGGCTCCGGCGAAGAAGGCCCCTGCGAAAAAAGCTCCCGCCAAGAAGGCGCCCGCGAAGAAGGCAGCGGCGAAGAAGCCCGCCCCCAAGCCGGCGCCCAGTCCCACAGGGGGCCTGTACAAGGTCGTACGCGCCCTGTGGCTCGGCGTCGCGCACAGCGTAGGAGCGATGTTCCGCGGCATAGGGCGCGGCGCGAAGGGGCTCGACCCGGCGCACCGCAAGGACGGCCTGGCGCTGCTCCTGCTCGGCATCGCCCTGATCTGCGCAGCCGGCACATGGTCCAATCTGCAAGGACCTGTCGGCGACCTTGTCGAGGTCCTGGTGACCGGCGCGTTCGGCCGGCTCGACCTGCTGGTGCCGATACTGCTCGGCCTCATCGCCGTACGCCTCATCCGGCACCCGGAGAAGCCCGAGGCCAACGGGCGCATCGTCATCGGCCTGTCCGCGCTCGTCGTCGGCGTGCTCGGCCAGGTCCACATCGCGTGCGGCTCGCCCGCGCGCGACGACGGCATGCAGGCCATAAGGGACGCGGGCGGGCTCATCGGCTGGGCCGCCGCGACCCCGCTGAGCTTCACGATGACCGAGGTCCTCGCGGTCCCTATGCTCGTGCTGCTCACCGTCTTCGGTCTGCTCGTGGTCACCGCGACGCCCGTCAACGCGATCCCGCAGCGGCTCCGGCTGCTCGGGGTGAAGCTCGGCATCGTGCACGACGACACGGCCCTACAGGAGCCCGGCGCCGACGAGTACGACGAGGAGTGGCGCGAGGCCGCCCCCGCGCGCGCGAGGCGGCGCTCCACGGCCCCGGAGGCGTACGACCCCGACCGCATAGAGGAAGACGCGCTCTCCAAGCGGCGCAGGCCCCGGCGCACGTCCGTGCAGCCCGCCATGGAGCGGCCCATGGACGCCGTCGACGTGGCCGCCGCTGCCGCCGCCGCGCTCGACGGTGCCGTGCTGCACGGGATGCCGCCGTCGCCCCTGGTCGCCGACCTGACGCAGGGCGTCGGCAGCGAACGCGGGCAGCGCACGGGGGAGGCGCCCGAGCCGGAGCGCTCGGTGCCCGTGCCCACGGCCCGCGGCAAGAAGGCCGAGCAGGCCGCCGAGGAGCCCGAGGCGACACCGTCGAAGCTCGCCGTGCCCGACCTGACCAAGTCCTCGCCCGAGCAGATGCGCGACCTGCCGCCGCGTGCCGAGCAGCTCCAGCTCGCCGGCGACATCACGTACGCGCTGCCGTCGCTCGACCTCCTGACGCGCGGGGGGCCCGGAAAGTCGCGCAGCGCGGCCAACGACGCCGTCGTCGACTCGCTGTCGAACGTCTTCACCGAGTTCAAGGTCGACGCCGCCGTCACGGGCTTCACGCGCGGCCCGACGGTCACGCGGTACGAGGTCGAGCTCGGCCCGGCCGTGAAGGTCGAGAAGATCACGGCCCTCGCCAAGAACATCGCGTACGCCGTGGCGTCGCCGGACGTCCGGATCATCAGCCCCATTCCCGGCAAGTCCGCGGTCGGCATCGAGATCCCGAACACCGACCGCGAGATGGTGAACGTCGGCGACGTGCTGCGCCTCGCGGACGCCGCCGAGGACGACCACCCGATGCTCGTCGCGCTCGGCAAGGACGTCGAGGGCGGCTACGTGATGTCGAATCTCGCGAAGATGCCGCACGTCCTGGTCGCCGGCGCCACCGGCTCCGGCAAGTCCTCGTGCATCAACTGCCTGATCACCTCGATCATGATGCGGGCGACCCCCGAGGACGTACGCATGGTCCTCGTCGACCCCAAGCGCGTGGAGCTGACGGCGTACGAGGGGATCCCGCACCTCATCACGCCGATCATCACCAACCCGAAGAAGGCCGCCGAGGCGCTCCAGTGGGTCGTACGTGAGATGGATCTGCGCTACGACGACCTCGCGGCGTTCGGCTACCGGCACATCGACGACTTCAATCAGGCCATCCGCGACGGCAAGCTCAAGACTCCCGAGGGCAGCGAGCGGGAGCTGAAGACGTACCCGTATCTGCTGGTGATCGTCGACGAGCTCGCCGACCTGATGATGGTCGCGCCGCGCGACGTCGAGGACGCCATCGTGCGGATCACCCAGCTCGCGCGCGCGGCGGGCATTCACCTGGTGCTCGCCACGCAGCGCCCGTCCGTCGACGTGGTCACCGGCCTCATCAAAGCGAACGTGCCCTCGCGCCTCGCCTTCGCCACCTCTTCGCTCGCCGACAGCCGCGTCATCCTCGACCAGCCCGGTGCCGAGAAGCTCATCGGCAAGGGCGACGGCCTGTACCTCCCCATGGGCGCGAACAAGCCGACCCGTATGCAGGGTGCTTTCGTCACCGAGGACGAGATCCACGCCGTCGTACAGCACTGCAAGGACCAGATGGCGCCCGTCTTCCGGGACGACGTCACCGTGGGTACGAAGCAGAAGAAGGAGATCGACGAGGACATCGGCGACGACCTCGAGCTGCTCTGTGCCGCCGCCGAGCTGGTCGTGTCCACCCAGTTCGGGTCCACATCCATGCTGCAGCGCAAGCTCCGCGTGGGCTTCGCCAAGGCCGGGCGCCTGATGGACCTGATGGAGTCGCGCAACATCGTGGGGCCGAGTGAGGGGTCGAAGGCCCGGGACGTCCTCGTGAAGCCGGACGAACTGGATGGAGTGCTCGCGGTGATCCGCGGGGAGGCTCAATCCTGAGGATCTTTCGATTTTGATGTCACTCGGACGAGGATCCGGGGCAACCGTTTCCCCAACGAGTACGTCAAGTTGAGGGAGGGGGCAGCGAGCTGTCCCGCCATCAGGACGTCCGGCCATTCTGATGGCGTACAAAGTCCGACCGCCCGGTTGCCCCACCCTTTCGTACCCCCCCTAGACTGAACCTCCAGCAGGTGGCTACACGCTCGAAAGGCGCCCCCGTGTCCATCGGCAACTCCCCTGAAGACGACCGTCCTTCGGAAGACCGCACCCCGCACGCGGACGACTGGCCCTCCATCGGCCGTGCCCTTCAGCAGGCACGTATCGACGCGGGGCTGACCGTCGACGAGATCAGCCAGTCGACCCGAGTCCGCATCCCGATCGTGCACGCCATCGAACAGGACGACTTCTCCCGGTGCGGCGGCGACGTGTATGCGCGCGGCCACATCAGGACGCTCGCGCGCGCCGTGGGCCTCGACCCTGAGCCCCTTCTGGCCCAGTACGGCGACGCGCACGGCGGGCAGCCCGCTCCCACCCCGGCCACCCCGCTGTTCGAGGCCGAGCGCATCCGCTCCGAGCCGCGCCGGCCCAACTGGACCGCCGCCATGGTCGCCGCGATCGTCGCGGTGATCGCCTTCGTGGGCTACACCGCGGTCAACGGCGGCGACGACGGCGGTGACAAGCAGCAGGCCGCCGAGGGGGCCACGCCCGCGACCAGCAAGCCCGCCCCCAAGCCGAGCCCGTCGACCAAGAAGCCCGTCGATCCGAAGCCGGACCCCTCCGACAGCGCGATCGCGGCCGCCCCGCCGAACAAGGTCACCGTGAAGATGACCGCGGCGGAGGGGCGCAGCTGGATCTCGGCCAAGGACCACAACGGGCGGATCCTGTTCGACGGGCTGCTCGAAAAGGGCCAGTCGAAGACGTTCCAGGACAACCAGAAGATCGATCTCGTGCTCGGTGACGCGGGCGCGATCCAGCTGTTCGTGAACGGCAAGCAGATCGACGACGAATTCCAGCCCGGGCAGGTCGAGCGCCTCACCTACACCAAGGGTGACCCCGAGGTCGGATGACCTGGGCGATCCTTCGGTAACCCTCGCGGCGAGGGCTGTCAGTGGAACAAAGTAGTCTTGAGTCCATGCCCGAACGCCGTACCGTCGCACTTGTCACTCTCGGCTGCGCCCGTAACGAGGTGGACTCGGAGGAGCTCGCAGGCCGCTTGGAGGCGGACGGCTGGGAGCTCGTCGAGGACGCCGAGTCCGCCGATGTCGCCGTCGTCAACACCTGTGGCTTCGTCGAGGCCGCCAAGAAGGACTCGGTCGACGCCCTGCTGGAAGCCAATGACCTGAAGGGCCACGGCAGAACCCAGGCCGTCGTGGCCGTCGGCTGCATGGCCGAGCGCTACGGCAAGGAGCTCGCCGAGGCGCTCCCCGAGGCCGACGGTGTGCTCGGGTTCGACGACTACGAGGACATCTCCGGCCGCCTCCAGACCATCCTCGCCGGCGGCAACGTGGAGGCGCACGCCCCGCGCGACCGGCGCCAGCTGCTGCCGATCAGCCCTGCCGAGCGGCAGGAGGCGGGGGCCGGTGTCGCGCTTCCGGGCCACGCTCCGGCGGACCTGCCCGAGGGGCTCGCTCCCGCGTCCGGGCCGCGCGCGCCGCTGCGGCGCAGGCTCGACGGCTCGCCCGTCGCCTCCGTCAAGCTGGCCTCCGGCTGTGACCGACGCTGTACGTTCTGCGCGATCCCGTCGTTCCGCGGCTCCTTCATCTCGCGCCGCCCCAGCGACGTGCTGAACGAGGCGCGGTGGCTGGGCGAGCAGGGCGTCAAGGAGATCATGCTGGTCTCCGAGAACAACACGTCGTACGGCAAGGACCTCGGCGACATCCGCCTCCTGGAGTCGCTGCTGCCCGAGCTCGCGGCCGTCGACGGGATCGAGCGGGTGCGCGTCAGCTATCTGCAGCCCGCCGAGATGCGGCCCGGGCTCATCGACGTACTAACCGGGACCGACAAGGTCGTCCCGTACTTCGACCTCTCCTTCCAGCACTCGGCGCCCGGCGTGCTCCGCGCGATGCGGCGCTTCGGTGACACCGACCGGTTCCTGGAGCTCCTCGACACCATTCGGAGCAAGGCGCCGCAGGCCGGTGTCCGGTCGAACTTCATCGTGGGCTTCCCCGGCGAGTCCGAGTCCGACTTCGCCGAGCTGGAGCGCTTCCTGAACGGTGCGCGGCTGGACGCCATCGGCGTGTTCGGCTACTCCGACGAGGAGGGCACGGAAGCGGCGACCTACGAGAACAAGCTCGACGAGGACGTCGTCGCCGAGCGCCTCGCGCGCGTGTCGCGCCTCGCCGAGCAGCTGGTGTCACAGCGGGCCGAGGACCGCCTCGGCGAGACCGTGGAGGTGCTCGTCGAGTCCGTGGACGCCGAGGACGGCGTCATCGGGCGCGGTGCGCACCAGGCGCCCGAGACGGACGGCCAGGTGCGGCTCACGGGCGGCGCGGACCTGCGCGTCGGCCGTATGGTCGAGGCAAAGGTGGTCGGAACCGAGGGCGTGGACCTCGTCGCGGAGCCGCTCGACAGTGCTGAGGAGGCGCGCAGATGACCGGAGTCCCGGCATCCGCCACGGGCGGCACCGGTACGCCGGCGCCCGGCGGCAAGCTGGGCGCTGCGGCCGTCAACCAGGCCAGCCTGTGGAACATCGCCAACATCCTGACCATGGTGCGGCTGCTGCTCGTGCCCGGGTTCGTGATGCTCATGCTGGCCGACGGCGGGTACGACCCCGTGTGGCGCGCCTGGGCCTGGGCGGCGTTCGCCGTCGCGATGATCACGGATGTCTTCGACGGGCACCTGGCGCGTACGTACAACCTGGTCACCGACTTCGGGAAGATCGCCGACCCGATCGCCGACAAGGCGATCATGGGTGCGGCGCTGATCTGTCTGTCGTCCCTCGGGGATCTGCCGTGGTGGGTCACCGGCGTCATCCTCGGGCGTGAGCTCGGGATCACCCTGCTGCGGTTCCTGGTGATCCGCTACGGGGTCATCCCGGCCAGCCGCGGCGGCAAGATGAAGACGCTCGCGCAGGGCACGGCCGTCGGCATGTACGTGCTGGCGCTGACCGGGCCGCTCGCCACCTTCCGGTTCTGGGTGATGGCGGTGGCCGTCGCGCTGACCGTGCTGACCGGGCTCGACTACGTGCGGCAGGCGGTCGTGCTGCGCCGCGCGGGCCTGGCGGAGGCGCAGGCCGCCGCCGCGGCGTCCCAGGCGGCCGCCGCGCAGGCGTCGTCCTCGGAGGCGGCCGAGAAGTGACGGACGAGGCTGCCGAGGCGCTGCGGCTGTTGACCGGGCGAGGGGAGACCCTTGCCGTCGCCGAGTCGCTCACCGGCGGTCTGGTGGCCGCGGAGCTGGTGGCGGTGCCCGGAGCCTCGAAGGCCCTACGCGGATCCGTCACGGCGTACGCCACGGAGCTCAAGCACCGGCTGCTCGGCGTCGACGCCGAGCTGCTGGCCGAGCACGGGCCCGTCCACCCCGAGGTCGCGCTGCAGATGGCGGCCGGAGTGCGCGAGGCGCTCGGCGCGGACTGGGGGATCGCCACGACCGGCGTCGCAGGCCCCGAGCCGCAGGACGGGCAGCCCGTGGGCACCGTCTTCGTGGCCGCCGTCGGGCCGGGGAACGGTGTTTCGAAGACCACACGGAATTTCGCTGGTAGCCGCAAAGTGCTCGAGCTGCGGTTGAACGGCGACCGTACGGAAATCCGTATGGAGAGTGTACGGAGTGTGCTCGGCCTGCTCACGGAAGAGCTGGTCGGAGGGCATTCCGGCGAACGTACTGAGAATGCGCGGGCACAGGATACGGAACAGAACGGGGGGTTTTGATGTTTGCAGCCCTGAGTGAACACGACATCGCTCCCCGCACGGCCGCGGCACGAGGCGGTACGGTGGGGCGTGAAGGATGCGGCTACGCGGTCCGAGGAGGGAGCCACCGATGATTCTGCTCCGTCGCCTGCTGGGTGACGTGCTGCGTCGGCAGCGCCAGCGCCAGGGCCGTACTCTGCGCGAAGTCTCCTCGTCCGCCCGAGTCTCGCTCGGCTATCTCTCCGAGGTGGAGCGGGGGCAGAAGGAGGCTTCCTCCGAGCTGCTTTCCGCGATCTGCGACGCGCTTGACGTACGGATGTCCGAGCTGATGCGCGAGGTGAGCGACGAGCTCGCTCTCGCGGAGCTGGCCGAGTCGGCAGCAGCGGTCCCGTCGGAGCCGGTGCGCGCACCGGTTCGTCCGATGCTCAATGCGGTATCCGTGACCGGCGTCCCGCCGGAACGGGTGACGATCAAGGCGCCTGCGGAGGCGGTCGACGTCGTAGCGGCGTAGCGTCTGCGGGCACTGTGAAGTGTGGGAGAGCCCCGATCGGGAAACCGGTCGGGGCTTTCTGCTGTGCGCTTGAGGTCGAAGGTCCCAGATTCTGGCTCCGCGTGTCCGTAATAGTGCATGTGTGCCATCGTTGTTGGTGATTTCCTATGGAGGTGACGGATGTACGTCGTGAAGAGCCCGCTGTCCGATGCTGATCTGAAGGTCGTGGCCGAGGCGCTGCAGGGCGCCCTGGTGGACCTGGTCGACCTCTCTCTCGTGGCGAAGCAGGTCCACTGGAACGTGGTCGGGCCTCGGTTCCGGTCGGTGCATCTTCAGCTCGACGAGGTCGTGGACACCGCGCGCCAGCACTCCGACACCGTCGCGGAGCGGGCCTCGACGCTGGGTGTCCCGCCGGACGGCCGGGCCAAGACCGTGGCCGCCACGACCGGTATCGGCCTGGTGCCCGACGGCTGGGTGAAGGACACGGACGCGGTGGGGACGCTGGTGGAGGCCCTCGGCGCGGTGATCACTCGGATGCGTGAGCGGATCGAGGCGACCGGCGAGGCGGACCCGGTGAGCCAGGACATCTTCATCGGCATCACGGCCGACCTGGAGAAGCACCACTGGATGTTCCAGGCCGAGAATCGCGGCTGACCCGCCCGTTCCGCAGGCGGACGGTGCGGGGGCGCGTCACAGGGTTCGTGGCGCGCCCCCGGTGCGTTCCGCCGGGCACGACAGTGGGCAACTCAGCGTCGAGGAGACAAGCCGGTGACGGGTGGAGGTGAGCGGTCGGTGGCAAGACGGCTGCTGCGCTGGATACCGGCCGTGGTGCTCGGCGCGCTGTGGTGGTGGGGTGTGCTGCGCCTGGCCTTCGCGCCGGATGCCGGGGCGTTCGAGGGGGCGGTCGCGGCCGGCGGCTGGGGGCTCAGCCTGCTTCCGGTGCACGCGCTGCCGAAGGCGCGAGCGGCGGGTGTGGCCGGGGCGTCGGGGCACCAGGGGGCGCGGCGGGTGCGGGCGCGGGCGGTGCGCGCGGGGCGGGAGATCGGGGTCGGGGCGCGGGGGCAGGTCACCAGGGCATGGCGACGCCGCCGTTCGGACGGAGGATCTGGCCCGTCGTGAACGACGCGGCGTCCGAGGCGAGGTGCAGGACCGCATGTGCGATCTCCTCGGGGGCGCCGACCCGGCCGAGCGGGGCCATGCGCACCATCAGGGACTCCGTGTGGGCCTGGACGGCGTCGTCGTGGCGGGTCGTCATCGGCGTCCGGATCCAGCCCGGCGCGACCGCGTTGACACGGATGCCGTGCGGGCCGACCTCCGTGGCGAGTGTCTTGGTGAGCTGTACGACGGCGGCCTTGGCCACGCCGTAGCAGAGCAGGCCAGGGCCGCCGGTGTCGATCGCGCCCGAGGCCATGGTGACGATGCTGCCGTGGGTGCCCGCCGCGATCATCGTGCGGGCCGCTTCCTGGCACGCGTACAGAACGCCCTTGAAATTGATGGCGAGCACCCGGTCGAGGTCCTCGTCGCGGGTCTCCAGGACGGGGCTGCTGTGCATGATGCCGGCGACGGCGGCCATGATGTCCAGCGTGCCGGTGGGGCCGGCAGCGGCGGCGACGGCTTCGGCGACCTGGGCGCGGTCCGACACGTCCAGGGTGTGGGTGTGGGCGATGCCGCCGGTCTCCTTGATGAAGGCCGCCGTCTCGTGCAGGCCCTGCGCGTCGCGGTCCGCGCAGTGCACGGTGGCTCCCGCCTCGGCGAGGAGCGCGGCCGAGGCGCGCCCGATGCCGCTGGCGGCGCCGGTGACGAATGCGATGCGTCCGGTGAGGTCGTACGCCTTGACGGGCATGAGGGGACCGTACGAGCTCCTCTGACGGACCGTCAATTGGCGTGCGGGGATTACCTGATGGGGGACGGACCCGACTGGCATGCGGGGCACCAGTAGGTGGGGCGTTCGCGAGAGCCGTCACCCTGGTCGGCCACGCGGATCGAGGTGCGGCAGCGCAGGCAGGGGCGGGGTGACCTGCCGTAGACGTACAGGCGCTCGTCGGGGCGGGCGCGGCCGGTGGTGACGCGGGTCGGGCGGTCGCGGTTGGCTTCGAGGAGCTTCTTGGCGAGCAAGGGGAGACGCTCGGCGGTCCCGGGCGACAGCTCGCCGACGGGGAGCCAGGGCGTGGTCCGGAGGAGGAAGCACAGCTCGGACTTGTAGACGTTGCCGATGCCGGCGAGATTGCGCTGGTCGAGGAGTGCCTCGCCGAGGGGGCGGGCGGGATCCCGCAGCAGGTTGCGCAGGGCCGTGTCGGGGTCCCAGTCCGGGCCGAGCAGGTCGGGGCCGAGATGGCCGACGGCCTTGGACTCCTCGGCGGTGCGCAGCAGTTCGAGCACGGGGAGGCGGTAGCCCACGGCCGCGTGCGACTCGTTGGCGAGGATGGCCCGGATCTGATGGGCGGGGCCGCCGCGCCAGCGCTCGCCCGGGGCGTAGATCTTCCAGGCGCCGTCCATCCGCAGGTGCGAGTGCAGGGTCAGGCCGCCCTCGATGCGGGTCAGCAGATGCTTGCCGCGCGGGGTGACGTCCAGGACCGTGCGGCCGGTGAGGTCCGCGGTGGCGAACCGGGGGACGCGCAGGTCGGAGCGGATGAGCACCTGGCCCGCGAGTGCGGTGTGCAGCCGCTTCGCGGCGTGCAGGACGGTGTCTCCTTCGGGCATGGATCCAGGGTAGGCGGCGTGCTGTCGATGGGCTGGCCCGCAGGGCGCGGTCCGGTGCAGTCGGCGGCGTCACGCCCGCAGACGCAGGCCGCGGGGCGTCGCGTGGAAACCGGCTCCTTCCAGGAGAGGGGCGTACGGGGAGGTGAGCGCGGCCTCGCCGTTGATCCGCTCGACCGTGATCGTGCCCAGGGCGCCGGAGCGGGCCGCCTCGGCCAGGGACTGGGCGGCGGCGGGCAGGCGAGGATCCTCCGTGAGGTGGGCGGCGGTCGGCGGCGCGGAGCCGGCCTCGGCGGCGGGCCAGGCGAGGAGCGTCTTCCCGCCGCGCTCCATGTAGAGCGACAGCTCACCGTCGACGAGGACCACCAGGGAGCCTGCCTTGCGGCCCGGCTTGTGGCCCGCGCCGGTGGGCGGCTCGGGCCAGGGGAGGGCCGCGCCGTACGCACTGGCCGGGTCGGCGGCCGCGAGGACCAGGGCGCGGGGAGCCGTGGTCCGGGCCGCGGGGGCCTCGGCCTGGGCGTACGGGTCGGGCGGGGGCGCGCCGCGCTCCCGCGCGTTGGCCGCCGCGCGCAGGCGGTCCACCGCGCCGTCCATCGCGAACTGGGCGGCGCCGAGCCCCTCCACCACATATCCGCGCCGGGCCTGCCCGCTCTCCTCGAAGACGGACAGGACCCGGTACGTCGCCGAGAAGCCGCCCTCGACGCCTTCCGCGGCGACCGCGCCGCGGGTCACCACACCGTGCCGGTCCAGGAGGGTGCGGGCCAGGGCATGGGCGCGCACGGTCGGGTCGGGCTCCTGGGCGGGCAGCAGCGACCAGCGCCCGGCGACGGTGGGCGGGCCCGTGCGCGAGGTGGCCCGGGCGGCAGCCGTCAGACCTCCGTAGCGGCCGCGCGGAACGGCTCTGCGGGCGCGGTGGGCGGTGGAGCCCGCGGTGCGGCCCGAGCCGAGGAGGGCGCGCATCGGGGCGAGCGTGTCGTTCGTGAGCCGGCCCGACCAGGCCAGCTCCCAGAGAGCGTCGGCCAGCTGGGGATCGGTCGACTCGGGATGGGTGGTGGCGCGGACCTGGTCGGCGATCTGCCGGAAGAACAGGCCATAGCCTCCCGAGAGGCTGTCCAGGACCGACTGGTGGAGCGCCGTGAGCTCCAGGGGGTGCGGGGGCGGGAGCAGGAGCGGGGCGGCGTCGGCGAGGTAGAGGGAGACCCAGCCGTCCTTGCCGGGGAGCGAGCCCGCGCCGGCCCACAGCACTTCGCCGGACGCCGTGAGCTCGTCGAGCATCGCCGGTACGTAGCCGGAGACACGGGAGGGCAGAACCAGCTTCTCCAGGGCCGAGGCGGGTACGGAGGCGCCCTGGAGCTGCTCGACGGCGCGGACCAGACCGTCGATGCCGCGCAGGCCGTGGCCGCCCAGGTGCTGCCACTGGGGCAGGAACTGGGCCAGCGCGGCGGGTGGCACCGGCTCGAGCTCGTGCCGCAGCGCGGCGAGGGAACGGCGGCGCAGGCGGCGCAGCACGGCGGCGTCGCACCACTCCTGACCGATGCCGGCGGGATGGAACTCGCCCTGCACGACCCTGCCGTTCGCGGCGAGGCGCTGGAGGGCGCCCTCCGTGACCGCGGTGCCGAGCCCGAACCGGGTGGCTGCCTGGGGGGAGGTGAACGGCCCGTGAGTGCGGGCATAGCGGGCCAGGAGGTCGCCGAGAGGGTCTTTGACCGGCTCGGTGAAGGCCTCCGGGACCCCGACCGGGAGCGCCGTGCCGAGGGCGTCGCGCAGGCGGCCCGCGTCCTCGATCGCCGCCCAGTGGTCCGTCCCCGCGATACGGACCCGGATCGCTCGCCGGGCCGAAGCGAGGTCCTCGGCCCAGCCCGGCTCCGCGCCGCGCTCGGTGAGCTCGGCGTCCGTCAGCGGCCCCAGGAGGCGCAGCAGGTCCGCGACTCCCTCGGCGTCCTTGATACGCCGGTCCTCGGTACGCCACTGCAGTTCCTGCTCGAGCTCCGCCAGGACGTCCGCGTCGAGCAGCTCGCGCAGCTCGGCCTGGCCAAGGAGCTCGGCCAGCAACCGGGAGTCCAGGGACAGGGCCGCCGCGCGGCGCTCGGCGAGCGGGGAGTCGCCCTCGTAGAGGAACTGCGCGACGTAACCGAACAGGAGCGAACGCGCGAAGGGGGACGCCTCCGGGGTGGTGACCTCGACCAGGCGCACCTTGCGGGACTCGATGTCGCCCATCAGCTCGGCGAGGCCCGGGACGTCGAAGACGTCCTGGAGGCACTCCCGCACCGCCTCCAGGACGATCGGGAAGGAGCCGAACTCGCTCGCCACCTGCAGCAGTTGGGAGGCGCGCTGACGCTGCTGCCACAGAGGCGTGCGCTTGCCCGGGTTGCGCTTGGGGAGCAGCAGCGCGCGGGCGGCGCACTCGCGGAAGCGGGAGGCGAACAGGGCCGAGCCGCCCACCTGGTCGGTGACGAGCTGGTCGACGTCCCCCTTGTCGAAGGCGACGTCCGCCGCGCCGATGGGGGCCTGCTCGGCGTCGTACTCGAGGCCCGGCTTCGTGGGTTCCTGGTCGAGGAGGTCCAGGCCCATCACATCGGCGTCAGGCAGGCGCAGCACGATGCCGTCGTCGGCGTGCATGACCTGGGCGTCCATGCCGTACTTCTCGCTGAGCCGGGCGCCGAGGGCGAGCGCCCACGGGGCGTGCACCTGGGCACCGAAGGGGGAGTGGACGACGACTCGCCAGTCGCCCAGCTCGTCCCGGAAGCGCTCGACCACGATGGTGCGGTCGTCCGGGATGTGGCCGCACGCCTCGCGCTGCTCGGCCAGGTACGACAGCACATTGTCCGCGGCCCACTGGTCGAGCCCCGCCGCGCTGAGGCGCACGCGCGCGTCGTCGGGCTTCAGTGAGCCGACCTCGCGGAGGAACGCGCCCACCGCCCGCCCCAGTTCGAGCGGGCGGCCCAGCTGGTCGCCCTTCCAGAAGGGGAGCCGGCCGGGAACCCCGGGGGCCGGGGAGACGAGCACGCGGTCGCGCGTGATGTCCTCGATGCGCCAGGAGCTGGTGCCCAGCGTGAAGACGTCGCCGACGCGGGACTCGTAGACCATCTCCTCGTCGAGCTCGCCGACGCGGCCGCCGCCCTTCTTGGGGTCGGCGCCCGCGAGGAAGACGCCGAAGAGACCGCGATCGGGGATCGTGCCTCCGGAGGTGACGGCCAGACGCTGTGCCCCGGGACGGCCTGTGACGGTGCCGGTGACGCGGTCCCAGACGACGCGCGGGCGCAGCTCCGCGAAGGCGTCGGAGGGATAGCGGCCCGCGAGCATGTCGAGGACACCGGTGAACGCCGATTCGGGGAGCGAGGCGAAGGGGGCCGCTCGGCGGACGAGGGCCAGCAGGTCGTCGACCTGCCAGGCGTCCAGGGCCGTCATCGCGACCAACTGCTGGGCCAGCACGTCCAGCGGGTTGGCCGGGACCCGGAGGGACTCGATGGCGCCGGACCGCATCCGCTCGGTCACGACCGCCGACTGCACCAGGTCGCCGCGGTACTTCGGGAACACGACGCCGGTGGAGACCGCGCCCACTTGGTGGCCCGCACGTCCGACGCGCTGCAGGCCGGACGCCACGGACGGCGGGGACTCCACTTGGACGACGAGATCGACCGCACCCATGTCGATGCCCAGTTCGAGGCTGGACGTGGCGACGACAGCGGGCAGTCGGCCCGCCTTCAGGTCCTCCTCGACGAGCGCGCGCTGCTCCTTGGAGACCGAACCGTGGTGCGCGCGGGCGATGACCTGGGGCGCGCCCGTCGCCGCGCCGGAACCGCCCATCAGCTCGGCGGGGGAGTGGGCCTCGGGAAGGGATTCTCCGGTGGCGCGCTCGTACGCGATCTCGTTCAGCCTGTTGCACAAGCGCTCCGCCAGGCGGCGGGAGTTGGCGAAGACGATGGTCGAACGGTGGGCCTCGATGAGGTCCGCGATCCGCTCCTCCACCGAGGGCCAGATCGACGGGCGCTCGGCTCCCTGGTCGGAGTCGGCGACCGGGGAGCCGCCGAGCTCGCCCAGGTCCTCCACCGGGACGACCACCGACAGGTCGAACTCCTTGCCGGACGGCGGCTGGACGATCTCCACCCTGCGCTGCGGCGACAGATAGCGCGCCACCTCGTCGACCGGACGGACCGTCGCGGACAGGCCGATGCGGCGGGCCGGCCGCGGCAGCAACTCGTCCAGGCGCTCCAGCGAGAGCGCCAGGTGGGCGCCGCGCTTGGTGCCGGCCACCGCGTGCACCTCGTCCAGGATCACCGTCTCGATGCCGGTCAGCGCGTCCCGCGTGGCCGACGTCAGCATCAGGAACAGCGACTCCGGGGTCGTGATCAGGATGTCCGGCGGACGTGTGGCCAGCGCGCGGCGCTCGGCGGGCGGGGTGTCACCCGAGCGGATGCCGACCTTCACCTCGGGCTCGGGCAGACCCAGACGCACGGCTTCCTGGCGGATCCCGGTGAGCGGGCTGCGCAGATTGCGCTCCACGTCCACCGCGAGCGCCTTCAACGGCGACACGTACAGGACGCGACAGCGCTTCTTGGGGTCGGCGGGCGGCGGATCGGAGGCCAGCTGGTCGAGGGCGGCGAGGAAGGCGGCGAGCGTCTTGCCCGAACCCGTCGGCGCGACGACCAGCACGTCCGAGCCCTCGCCGATCGCCTGCCACGCCCCGGCCTGCGCGGACGTGGGCGCGGAGAAGGCCCCCGTGAACCAACCGCGGGTCGCGGGGGAGAACCCGTCAAGGGCACTGCGGGCGCTGTGGGCGCCGTCGGCCCCCTGCCTGGACCTGACCATGCCTCCATCCTGCACCCCACCACTGACAATGGGCATGACCTGCGGAAACGGCTGGTTCGCGGAGAGTGACGTGGCGCAGAATGGGGCCATGGCGGGCAAGGGCGAATGGGCACGGCACTGGCGGTACGAGCAGCTGCCCGGGCTGGACCTGCTGCGGGCCCGCTACCTCCGCCACACCTTCCCGCGCCACAGCCACGACGGCTATGTGTTCGGCGCGGTCACGCACGGTGTCGAGGAAGTCGGACTGCCCCATGGCACCGTGCACGCCGGGCCGGGCAGCGTCGTCATGATCAATCCCGAGGTGGCGCACACCGCGCGGGCGGGCGGCCCGGACGGCTGGTCGTACTTCACGCTCTACCCGTCGGCGGAGGTCGTCGCCGAGGTCGCCGCGGAGACCACCACCGTCCGCGGCACGGCCGGCTTCGGCGAGACCATCGTCACCGACCCGCGGGCCGCGCAGCTCATCAGGGAGGTCCACCGGGCCGCCGAACAGGGCAACGCACTGGCCGCCGACAGCCTGCTGCGGGTCGTGCTCGCCCGGCTGCTGCGCGACCACGGCACGGCGCTCGCCCAGCGGCCGCACCGGTCCGCGGGAGCCGAGGCCGCGGCACGCGCGCGTGACGTCCTTGAGGAGGGCATGGCCGACCCGCCGTCCCTGGAGGCGCTCGCGGCGGACCTCGGCACCAGCCCCTTCGCCCTCCTGCGGGCCTTTCGCGACGCCTATGGGATGCCGCCGCACACCTGGCTCACCAACGCCCGGGTGCGCACCGCGCGCAGGCTCCTCGAGAAGGGCACCGCCCCCGCCGATGCCGCCGTGGCCGTCGGATTCACCGACCAGCCGCACCTGAACCGGCACTTCACCCGGATCGTCGGGGTGCCTCCGGGCGCCTACCAGCGGGAGCGCAAGAACGTACAAGACCCTGACCGGCTACTCCCCGTACTGTCCGGGACGTGGCAGAACAGACAACACCCACCGACATACGAACAGCGGACGGTCCCCGTCCCGAGCACATCGAAGAGGCCGGCAAGCCCGACGCCGCCGTCGTCCGTGACGCGCTCGGCGTCGGCGTCGCCGTCGGACTGTCCGGATTCGCCTTCGGGGTGACCTCGGCGGGCAGCGGCCTCAGCGTGCTGCAGACCTGCGTGCTCAGCCTTCTTGTGTTCACCGGGGCCTCGCAGTTCGCGCTCGTCGGTGCGCTCGCGGCCGGCGGCAACCCGTTCACCGCCGCCGCGGGTGCGTTCTTCCTGGGGGTGCGCAACGCGTTCTACGGGCTGCGCCTCTCCCAGCTGCTGGCCCTCCCGCGCGCGGTGCGGCCGTTCGCCGCGCACTGGGTCATCGACGAGACGTCTGCGGTCGCCCTGGCCCAGCCGACGCGGCGCAGCGTGCGCCTCGGCTTCACCGTCACCGGGCTGACCCTGTATGTCCTGTGGAATCTGACCACGCTCCTCGGCGCCCTGGGAGCCGAGGCCATCGGCGACACCGACGCCTGGGGGATCGACGCGGCCGGGCCGGCCGTCTTCCTCGCGCTGCTGGCACCGATGCTGAAGACCACTACGGAGCGAGTCGTCGCGGGTCTCGCCGTCGTGCTCGGGCTCGGGCTGCTTCCTGTGCTGCCCGCAGGCGTTCCGGTCCTCGTGGCCGCGCTCGCCGCGCCGGCCGTGCTCTACGTAGAGGGGCGTCGCCGCCCCGCCGCTTCCGATGCCGCGCAAGGAGGAGACCGTTGAACATCTGGATCGCCATCGGCGTCACCGCTGTGGGCTGCTACGCCGTCAAGCTGATCGGCCTGCTCGTGCCCGCCGGAGCCCTGGAACGGCCCACGGTGAAGCGGCTCGCGGCGCTGCTGCCGGTCGCGCTGCTCGCCGCGCTCACGGCGCAGCAGGTGTTCGCGGACGGGCGCACCCTGGTTCTCGACGCCAAGGCCGCGGGGCTCGCCGCGGCTGCCGTCGCCCTGGTGCTGCGCGCACCGTTCCTTGTGATCGTCGGTGTCGCCGTGGTGGTCACGGCAGGAGTGCGGGCGCTCACCGGGTGACAGGATCCGTGCGGCGTCACATGGAACGCGCCTCATCGCACCTCTAGGCCGTCTGGGTAATGTGACGCGTCACAACCGAGCCGCCGAGTGCAGAACCGCGTACAGCACCGAGGGAGGGCCGTGCCTCTGTCACCCGAAGCGCGCTCCCTCGCTGCGCGCTGCGAGCCGCGCGTCAACGCGTTGGCCCGGCGCATGGCCCGCGACTCCTTCGAGGAGCTGCCCGGGTACGCGGATCTGCCCGACGACGTGAAGGACGTGGAGATCGCCGCGACCGCCCGGCACGGCGTACGGCTGTTCCTGCGCCGGGTCGGCGACCTCGACCCCGAGGTGTCCGACAGCCACCGGCTGTTCCGCGAGAGGGCCGCCCAGCGCGCCGAGGAGGGCATGCCGCTGCATCTCCTGCTGCGCACCCACGCGCTCGGCGTCTACGTCCTGTGGCAGGCGCTGCGCGACGTGGCACGCCCCGGTGAGGAGGCCGCCCTCGTCGAGCTGGTCGACGTCCTGCTGGAGAGCCACCCCGGCGTCGTGGGCGCGGTCGCCGAGACGTACCTGGACGAACGCTCCGCGCTGGAGGCCGAACAGCGCGCCCAGCAGCGGTCGCTGCTGCGCGGACTGCTCGACGGCATGCTCCCTTCCGGCCATGAGCTGCTCGACCAGCTCCACATCGAGGGCCCCGCCCTCGTCCTCGCCCTCGGCCTGGACACACCGTCCCCGGAGAGCCCCGTCGCGGTACGCCGCCGTCTGCGGCGTCTCCAGACCGTCCTGGACCACGCCTTCCGTGTGGACGTGCTGGCGCTCCTGGACGGCGACGGCGGCCGCGTCGTCGTTCCCGAGGACTGCGACCCGCCCGACGACCTGCCGCGGCAGCTGAGCAGGGCGAGCGGTCTGCGCGTGCGGGTGGCCGCGGTGCGGGCGGACGGACCCGAGCACATCACCGACGCGGCCCGCACCGCGACCGAGATCCTGCGCATCACGCGCGTGTGCGGCATGCCACCCGGTCTGCACCGCCTCGACGACGTCCTGCTCGAGTACCACCTCTCGCGGCGCAACGAGAGCAGCCACCGCATCGCCGCGCTCCTCGACCCGGTCGCCGGGCGGCCCGAACTCCTGGAGACACTGCGCACCCATCTGGCCCACCAACAGGACCGCAGGGCCACCGCCGCCGCGCTCGCGCTGCACCCGAACACCGTCGACAACCGGCTCGCGAAGATCGCCGAGCAGACCGGCATCGACCTGCCGTCGCCGCGCGGAACGGCCCTCGCGATCGCGGCGCTGCTGCTGCGCGACTCCGAGGACTGAGCGCGGAGGACCGCTCACCAAGGACGCGCTCCAGAGACGCGCTTACAAGGGACGTCCGTAGGCACGCAGTGTGCGCAGCGCCTCGATCGTCACCATGGGGCGCGCCTCCAGGGCGGTACTCGGCGCCCACTGGCGCCAGTTGACCGGCCAGCCGCCGTCCTCCTGCTGCTCGCTCTCCAGGTGGTCGAGCGCGCGCCCCATCTCCTCGTCGGTGAACCAGGAACGGGCCAGCGACTCGGGCGCCCTCGCGTAGTCGTACGGGAAGTGGTGCTCGCCCGGCGCGTAGCCGGGCGCGACCGGATAGTCGTCCCTGCTGTCCGGATCGAGCACCGCGAGGCGCTGCTCGCGTACGAGGCGGCCGAGCCGGTCGGCGGCGGCCCGCGCGCGTGGGCGGTCCGGCGCGCCGTCCAGGAAGGCGACGGCCGCCTCGATCTCGTACGGATGCGAGGTCTTCAGGGACTCGACGGCCGACCAGCAGAAGTCGGTGGCCCGGAACAGCCAGGCGTGCCACACCTCGTTGCGGTGCAGCAGGCCGACCACCGGACCGGTGGCCAGCAGTTCGCTCGGCGGGTCGTCCACCACGGGCACGAACGGCGCGTGCGGATAGTCGCGCTGGCTGGGATGCACCGCCGGAAGGGCGCCTTCCGGGGTGGAGACGGCGGTCAAGTAGCGGCACATACGTTCGATGCGCTGTCCTGAGCATCGCCCGATCGAGTCCAGGACGCGCAGCGCGTGACCGGTGTGCAGGGGCTGGCTGACCGGGCCGCGCAGATCGGGTTCGAGGCCGTGCCCGTAGCCGTCGTCCTCGTTGCGGTAGGCGGTCAGGGCGGTCTCGACGGCATCGGCCGCGGCGGGCGAGCCTTCCAGGAAGTGGTAGGCGAACCGGCGCTGCTCCAGGACGCGCGCGGTCAGCCAGACGAACGGTTCGGCACGGGAGAGCGGGGAGCGTGCCGGCGGCGATGAGGGGAGTGGGGAAGCTCCGGTTTCGGCCATGCTCCGACCGTAGGACGGAAAGCGTTCTCAGCAAGCCACCCCGGCGGGGGCCCACTCTCAGGAGCGGGATACTGGAGGTATGCGGTTGACGGTCTTCTGGCAGCGGATGGCGGATCACTTCGGGTCCGGGTACGCCGACACCTTCGCGCGCGATCACGTGATGGCGGGCCTGGGCGGGCGTACGGTCCACGAGGCGCTCGACTCCGGCTGGGAGGCGAAGGACGTCTGGCGTGTGGTGTGCACCACGATGGACGTGCCCTCGGAGAAGCGCTGACCGCGGTGAAGATCCCCGGGTGGTAACCGATTGTCGGTGACGTGGGCGAGACTTGCTCCGTGGCAGCGACAGACGAGACCCTCCAGGTGACGGCCGATGCCGTACCGCCCGGCACGACGCCTCCTGAGCAACCGCCGGGCCAGGCGGCGATCCCGCGGCCCGGAATGCCGCGCTGGCTGCCGCGCGCCATGGTGCTGGCCCTGGCCCTCATCGCCTGCTTCCAGCTGGGCAGTTGGGCCTTCCACCAGATCACCGGACTGCTGATCAACGTACTGATCGCGTTCTTCCTGGCCCTCGCCGTCGAGCCGGCGGTCAGCTGGATGAGCGCCCGCGGACTGCGCCGCGGCCTGGCCACGGGCATCGTCTTCCTCGGCGTGATGATCGTGAGCGCGGGCTTCGTCGTGCTGCTCGGATCGATGCTCGCGGGCCAGATCGTGGACATGGTCGAGGACTTTCCGAAGTACCTCGACCAGGTCATCAGCTGGGTCAACGAGACGTTCCACACCGAGCTCAACCGCGTCGAGGTCCAGGACAGCCTGCTGCACTCGGACTGGCTCCAGAAGTACGTCCAGAACAGCGCGAGCGGCGTTCTCGACGTGTCCGCGCAGGTGCTCGGTGGGCTCTTCCAGCTCCTGACGATCGCCTTGTTCTCGTTCTACTTCGCCGCCGACGGGCCGCGGCTGCGGCGCGCGCTGTGCTCGGTGCTGCCGCCCGCCAAGCAGGCCGAGGTGCTGCGCGCCTGGGAGATCGCCGTCGACAAGACGGGCGGCTACTTGTACTCGCGCGGCCTGATGGCGCTGATCTCCGGCATCGCGCACTACATCCTGCTGCAGGCGCTCGGCGTGCCGTACGCGCCGGTGCTCGCCGTGTGGGTGGGCCTCGTCTCGCAGTTCATCCCGACGATCGGCACCTACCTGGCGGGCGCGCTGCCCATGCTGATCGCCTTCACCGTGGACCCCTGGTACGCGCTGTGGGTGCTCATCTTCGTAGTCGTGTACCAGCAGTTCGAGAACTACATGCTGCAGCCGAAGCTGACCGCGAAGACGGTGGACATCCATCCCGCGGTCGCGTTCGGGTCGGTCATCGTGGGCACGGCCCTGCTCGGTGCCGTGGGCGCGCTGATCGCGATCCCCGCCGTCGCGACGCTGCAGGCGTTCCTGGGCGCGTACGTGAAGCGGTACGACGTGACCGACGATCCGCGCGTGCACGGACACCGCAGACGCAGCGGAGCATCGGTCCTTGCACGTATGCGACGTGCCATGCGAGGTCCCAACGAGCCGAACTCCGAGGATTCGTAAGCGGGTTCACCCGGTCACTACGTGAGAGCGGCCCAGGCGCCGGCGCCGAGGACCGCGGCCACATAGCAGCCGACCGCCGCATACATGACGCGGTTCTTGGCGCGGTCGCTCCATGCGGTGCGGGACATCAGCCGGGCCAGGACCGGCAGCACGAGTACGGCATGCAGGCTCACCCCGTGCAGCGGCTTCAAGGCGGCCGTCGAGTGGTACGCCGCTTCCTGGTGCCCGGTCCTCGTGAGGGTGACGCCACGCGCGATCATCGCCGCGCCGGAGGCGAGCGCGACCAGGAGGACGGCGAAGCCCGCGCGCACGGCGAGAGGCATTCCTGTAGGTCCGCCCGGACGGTTCCTGAAGGAAGCGACGGCGAAGACCGTCAGCACCACCACCAGAATGCCGCCGCCCACGGCGAGCGACATGGAGACGGCTGTGTCGAAGCCGGTCTCCATGTTGAGGTGCGACGGAACCCTGCGCCACGCCTGAAGAGTGATGCCGCCGACCTCCACGACGCAGTCGGCCGCGAACACGGCGAGCAGCACGGACCTGAGCCGCACACCGATCCGCACGTACGAGGTCACCCACGTGAGGGCGATCAGCGTCAGGCCGAAGGAGAGCCCGAAGGTGACGGGCTTGCGCCAGGACACGGGCCCGTCCCACGGGCCGCCGTCGACCCCGAGGACCACGAGGTGGACGAGGCCTGACGCGACCAGAGCGACACCGGTCGCGTAACAGAGCCGCTCTGCCGGACGGGCGGTGTGCCACAGAGCGCCGAGAACTCCAAAGGCCCTGTTGAGCGAAGCCGCCGGGGCAGTGGACGTCGGCGCCGCGCCTTCAGGGACCAGCTCTCGATGCTCATGGTTCGCCATGCCTCGAGCCTCCCTGCGCGGGGCGGCGCCGTCGTCGTCCGGCCGAAGGCATGCCGCATACGTCCGCGGGAGTACGGTCCCGCGCCGGCCCGGGCTTGACCCTGACGTGCGCGTCAGGGGTTAGCGTCACCGCACCTCGGCGGCCTCCGGGCCGCCGCCCAGCGTCCACCCGGAGGCCGACCATGACCGCAGCGCTGCCCGGTACCACCCGCCTGATACGGCTCGCGGCCGTCCCCGAGGGACTGCCCGCGCCGGAACACTTCAGCGTCGTCGAGGAGCCGCTCGCCGCACCCGGAGCGGATCAAGTGCTGGTCAGGAACCGGCACTTCCTGGTCTTCCCCGGACTGCGCACCCTGATGGGCGGTGAGGCCGACGGGATGCCGCTGCCTCGACTGCGCCGTGGGGACGCGTTGGTCGGCCCCGCTGTCGGCGAGGTCGTGGCCGCACCTGCGGGCGGACCGCTGAGCCCCGGCGACCTGGTGACCCACATGTCCGGCTGGCGGGAGTACGCCCTGGTGGGCGCCGCCGAGTGCGCTCCTGTGGACAGCGCGCTGCCCGATCCGGTCGCCTGCCTGTCCCCGGGGCCGGCCGCCTACGGAGCACTGACCCGCCTCGTCGGCGTACGGCCGGGCGATGTCGTCCTCGTCACCGGTGCGGCGGGCGCGGTGGGGTCCCTCGCCGGCCAGATCGCCCGGCTGCTGGGCGCGAAGCGGGTCATCGGCAGCACCGGATCGCGGACGAAGGCCGAGCGACTGGTCACCGAACTCGGCTACGACGCGGCCGTGCTGCGCGGCGAGGGACCGTTCGCCGACCGGCTCGCCGAGGCGGCACCCGAAGGCATCGACGTCCTGGTGGACAACGTCGCGGGGGAACAGCTCGTCGCCGCACTCGGCGCGGCGCGGCAGGGAGCGCGGTTCGCGCTGATCGGCGCCCTGTCGGGGCAGCTGGCAGCCGACCGGGCCGGGGGCAGCGCGCCGGTGGAGATCGACGCCTACCGCCTCGTGGTCAAGGGCGTCTCACTGCGCGGGTACACCGGCGCGGAGCACCCCGGTGTCGAGAAGGAGTGGAACGGCCGCTTCGGGGACTGGCTGCGCTCCGGCGAGATCGTCTTCCCTCACGTACGGATCACGGGTATCGACCGCGCTCCGCAGGCATTGCGGGACATGATGGAGGGCAGGCATTTCGGGGCCGTCGTCGTCGACGTGTAGCCATCGCGTCGCGGGAGAGTGGGGCGGGATGCGGATCGGCGAGGCGGCGGCAGCGGCCGGGACCACCCCTCGGGCGCTGCGGTTCTACGAGCAGCGAGGGCTGCTGTCCCCACCCGTGCGCACCGCCTCCGGCCAGCGCGAGTACGGCTCCGGCGAGGTGGCCCAGGTCCGTGCCATCCGCGAGCTGCTGGCCCTCGGGCTCACCATCGAGGACCTGCGCGGCTTCGCGGACCGCCTGCCGCTGCTGGCCCAGGATCCGCCGCCGCCGTGCACCTCTTCCGGGGCCGGCGTCGTCGGTTCCGCGGTCGTCACCCGGCGGCTCGCGGCCCTCGACGCCGAGATCGGCCGGCTGACCGAGCTGCGCGAAAACCTCGCGCGACGGACCCGCGGCGACGCGTGATCCTGATCGCTCCGTCCCCGCGTGGTGCGCTTGACACCAAAATCGAACATCCATTCTTATGGAGTGTCCAGGAGCTCCCGCCCCAGGAATCCCAAGGGATTCGGAGTGAGCGACTGGGCGAGAAGCCTCGAGTTATCCACAGGCGGACGGGCGTCGAGGCCGATTGTCAGTGGCAGGCGTTAGCGTCTTTGACGTGAAGCGATCGACACAAGCAAATCGGGTGGAACCCATGGCAGGAACCGACCGCGAGAAGGCGCTCGACGCCGCGCTCGCACAGATTGAACGGCAATTCGGCAAGGGCGCGGTCATGCGCATGGGCGAGCGGCCGAATGAGCCCATCGAGGTCATCCCCACAGGGTCGACCGCGCTCGACGTCGCCCTCGGCGTCGGCGGCATCCCCCGCGGCCGCGTGGTGGAGGTGTACGGCCCGGAGTCCTCCGGTAAGACGACCCTGACCCTGCACGCCGTGGCCAACGCCCAGCGGGCGGGCGGCGCGGTGGCCTTCGTGGACGCCGAGCACGCCCTCGACCCCGAGTACGCGAAGAAGCTCGGCGTCGACATCGACAACCTGATCCTGTCCCAGCCGGACAACGGTGAGCAGGCTCTGGAGATCGTCGACATGCTGGTCCGCTCCGGCGCCCTCGACCTGATCGTCATCGACTCCGTCGCCGCGCTCGTGCCGCGCGCGGAGATCGAGGGCGAGATGGGTGACTCGCACGTGGGTCTCCAGGCCCGTCTGATGAGCCAGGCCCTGCGGAAGATCACCAGCGCGCTCAACCAGTCGAAGACCACCGCGATCTTCATCAACCAGCTCCGCGAGAAGATCGGCGTGATGTTCGGCTCCCCGGAGACCACGACCGGTGGCCGGGCGCTCAAGTTCTACGCCTCGGTGCGCATGGACATCCGCCGTATCGAGACCCTGAAGGACGGCACGGACGCGGTGGGCAACCGCACCCGCGTCAAGGTCGTCAAGAACAAGGTCGCGCCGCCCTTCAAGCAGGCCGAGTTCGACATCCTCTACGGCCAGGGCATCTCCCGCGAGGGCGGCCTGATCGACATGGGCGTCGAGCACGGCTTCGTCCGCAAGGCCGGTGCCTGGTACACGTACGAGGGCGACCAGCTCGGTCAGGGCAAGGAGAACGCGCGCAACTTCCTGAAGGACAACCCCGACCTGGCCAACGAGATCGAGAAGAAGATCAAGGAGAAGCTCGGCGTCGGTGTCCGCCCGGAGGAGCCGGCCGCCGAGCCGGTCGCGGACGCGGTGGCCGGTGCTCCCGCCGAGGACGCGGCCAAGACGGTGCCCGCTCCCAAGGCCGCCAAGTCCAAGGCCGCGGCGGCCAAGAGCTAGTCCGTGACACGACGAACCGACTGGGCCGAGTACGACGCCTGGCCCGCCGTCCCTGAGGGCCGGGGACGCGGGAGCGACGAGGCGTACGACGATGCCGCGTACGGGGAGACGGGGCACGACGCCGACGCGGGGGACGGTGCGGCGGGCGGGCCGCGCCGCGGGGGCCGCGCGCGCGGCGGCGCCGGGCCGCGCGGCCGTCGACGCAGGGGCGGATTCGGGGATCCGTCCGGCGGCGCACAGGACGACGGCCCCCCTGACTCGTCGAGGGCCGAGCGAGGGGAGCCGTCAGGGGACCCGGCGGAGCGGGCGCGGAACATCTGCTTGCGTCTGCTCACCGGGACCCCGCGCACGCGCAAGCAGCTGGCCGACGCTCTCCACAAGCGGGAGATCCCGGACGACGTGGCGGAGGAGGTGCTGTCCCGGTTCGAGGAGGTCGGGCTGATCAACGACAGCGCCTTCGCGGACGCCTGGGTGGAGTCCCGGCACCACGGCCGGGGGCTGGCCCGTCGGGCGCTCGCCCGTGAGCTGCGCACCAAGGGGGTGGACTCGACGGTGATCGACGAGGCGGTCGGGCAGCTCGACGCCGAGCGGGAGGAGGAGACCGCGCGCGAACTGGTCGCTCGCAAGCTCCGTTCCACGCGCGGCCTAGACCGGGACAAGAGACTGCGCCGCCTCGCGGGCATGCTCGCGCGCAAGGGCTACTCCGAGGGCATGGCGCTGCGTGTGGTGCGTCAGGCGCTGGAGGAGGAGGGGGAGGAGACCGAGGACCTGGGGTTCGGGGAGTAGGGGCTGTCGCCCGGCAGACGTCCTGGCGGTCGCCGTGTCCCTCCTCGGACCGCTCCTCGTCAAGGCCGCCATGGTCTTCCTCGGGCGGCCGTTGCGACTGACCGGCCCGGCGCCCGGCTCGCCGCCGCCAACCTCCGGGGCCATGCCGCACGCTTGGCCGCTGTGGTCACCCAGCTCACCCTGCTGGTCGGCATGACGTGCACCGTCCTGTTCGCCCAGCCCACCCTCGGCGACGCCGCCCTGCCCAGGTCCGCGACGGGCTCCGCGCCGACCGGGTGCTCGCGGCACAGGGGTCGGGTGTGCCCGAGGCCGCTGTCCGGACGCTGCGGAGAGATCGGGGGCGCCACTGTCACCGAAGTCGTCCGCTCCACTGTCCGCGTCGGCCTCGACAAGTACCCGGCGCAAGGCCTCACGTCGACCGGACCCACCCGCACCTGGGACTCGGACGTCACCGCCGGATCACTCGGCGGATTCGGTGCCGGCTCGGTCGCCGGGAGCGAACTCGCTGCCGATCAGCAGCACTTGAATCCCGCATCCCCTCTGAAGGTGGCGCTCGGCGACGGCATGCCCGTCATGCTCACCATCGCCGAAGCAGTAAGCAGTAAGCAGTAAGCAGTAAGGGGCAGTTCGCAATAGTGGGTGGCCCTTACGGCCCTTACGGCCCTTACGGCCCCTACGGCTGCTTACGGCCAGGGGCACCCGTACTCACGCCTCGGTGACCGGCAGACCCGCCGCTCGCCACGCCTGGAACCCGCCCACCAGGTCCGTCGCCCGGTGCAGCCCCAACTGCCGCAGCGACGCGGCCGCGAGGCTGGAGGCGTAGCCCTCGTTGCAGACGACCACGACGCGCAGATCATGACCGGTCGCCTCGGGCGCGCGGTGGCTGCCCTGCGGGTCGAGACGCCACTCCAGTTCGTTGCGCTCGACCACCAGGGCGCCGGGGATCAGCCCGTCGCGCTCGCGCAGCGCCGCGTACCGGATGTCGACCAAGAGGGCCTCACCTGCGGAGGCCGCGTCGAACGCCTCCCGTGCCTCGATCCGGTCGAGCCCGGACCGCACCTGTTCCAGCAGCGTGTCGATGCCCACCGGGCCGTGGGCCGCGGCGCTCACTGCCAGTCCTCCGGGCGCTCCACCGACTCCAGGCGCAGCACCGGACCGGTGCGGCTGTAGCGGCGGATCTGCGGCAGCGGCGGGTAGTAGGCGTGCACCGACACGGCGTGCTCGGTGCGGGATTCGTTCAGCACCTCGTGCACGTGGTGGCGGCCGAAGGCGCGGCCCTGGCCGGCCTTCAACTGCCGCTCCCTGTCGACCCCTTCGGACAGTTCCAGGGTGCGCCAGCCGTCGGCGGGCAGTCGGGCGGCCAGGGAGTTCTCCGTCAGCTCGCCCGACGCCGTGAGGAAGGCGCCGACGGACTCGGCGTGGTCGTGCCAGCCGGTGCCTGTGCCGGGCGGCCAGCCGATCAGCCAGGCCTCGCTGCCGCCGGGGCCTTCGAGCCGTACCCAGGTACGGCCCTCCGGATCCAGCGGCAGGGAGGCGATGAGATCACGGTCCGCGGCGGTGCGGCGGACGAAGTCGAGCAGGTCGGCCTGGGTGGGCGCCGCCTCGGGCGCGGCGCCCCCGGCGGACACGGGGGAAGACGTGGGCAGAGACACGGGTACCGTCCTGGAGTTCGCGAAGGACGCGCGCCGCGGATGCCGACGACAGGGCATCACAGGGCAGGCACGCGGAAGGGAAGAGAAGGCGAATTCAGCAGGACGGGCGACACACGCAGCCCGCGTAGCGGACGAGGTCCATATGGACCCTCCGCCACAGGCGTACATCGCTGTCGATCGTCACGCTCCGGAGTACACCATGGCGGTGGGAGCCGGTCAACTCACATCCCTGGAGGCCCGCTCGAGCCCGTCGCGGCCCGCGCACGATCAGGCGCGCCCGCCCTTCGCGGCGCTCTCCACCGGTTCGCCGTCGGGCACGGGGCCGCCGAGCGCGGTCTGCGCCGCTTCGTACAGCTCCGCCGGGCGCACTCCGCTCAGCGCCGTCACCAGATGCCCGTCGGGCCGGATCAGCAGCACCGTGTGGGCCGCGGCGCCCGGATAGCTCTCCGCGACGAGCAACTCGGCCTCGTGCGGCAGCGCCGCGACGGCCGCGGCGAGCCGTGGCATCAGGCCCGCCGACATCCAGTGCTTGCGCTCCCACACACCGGTGCCGGGCGCGACGAGGACGACGAGCAGGTGCCCGAGGCCCAGCCGGTCCCGCAGCCGGACGAACGAGCCGTCGGGCGCCGTCACGCGGACATCGGAGATCGGGGCGCCGGGCGCCGTGCCGACCTCCACCTGCGACTCGGAGCGGGGCGGCGCGAGGGGCGAATCGGCGTACGTCCCCGGCGCGCCGAGCGGGCCGTGCCCCAGGTGACCGTCCGTGAGCAGCGCGTCGTGACCGCGGGCGGACCCGGGGACGTACGAACGCAGTCCGCCGCCGCCCCGCAGTATCGGCAGCGCCTGGTCCGCGGCGCGCAGCCGCCCCGCGACGACGGCGCGGCGCTCGACCTGGTAGCTGTCGAGCAGCGCGTCGTCCGGGGCCGCGCGCGGCCCGTCGTGCCAGGCCAGGGCCAGCTTCCACGCGAGGTTGTCCGCGTCGCGCAGGCCTTCGTCCAGGCCCTGGGTGCCCAGGGCGCCCAGCAGGTGCGCGGCGTCGCCGGCGAGGAAGGCGCGGCCGACGCGCCAGCGGCGGGCGAGGCGGTGGTGGACCGTGTGGACGCCGGTGTCCAGCAGCTCGTAGGGCGGGGTGGAGCCTCCGCACCAGCCCGCGAGCGTCTCCCGGATGCGTGCCACCAGCACATCCGGGGTGACCAGGTCGCTGCGGGGCGGCAGCAGCCAGTCCAGGCGCCAGACGCCGTCGGCGAGGGGGCGGCCGACGATTTCCGCGCCCGAAGGACCCGAGGTCCGCCACGGAGGGCTCCGATGGAGCAACGCCTGGCCGGGCCAGGGAAGTTCCGTGCGCAGCGCGGCGACCGCGTGCCGTTCGACGGCGGTGCGGCCCGGGAAGCGGATGTCGAGGAGCTTGCGCACGGTGGAGCGGGGGCCGTCGCAGCCCACCAGGTAACTGCCCCGCCACCACGTGCCCTTGGGGCCGCGGGTGTGCGCGGTCAGGCCGGACTTCTCCTCCTCGATCGAGTCGAGGCGGCTGTCGACGGAGATCTTGACGAGCCGTTCCCGGGCGACGGCCTCGCGCAGCGCGCCGGTCAGTTCGTGCTGGGCGATGTGCAGCGGGGCGGGCAGTTGCTCACCGAAGGTGAGCGTACGCATCTCCTGTTTGCGGCGCAGGGAGCGCCACCCCGCCCAACGGGAGCCGGCCCCGTCGAACGACGTACCCGACAGGCGCTCGACGAGCGCGGCGGTGTCCTCGCGCAGGACGACCGTGCGCGCCGGGCGCTGCTCGTCCTTGCCCGGACCCTCGTCCAGCACCACGGACGGCACGCCGTGCCGGGCGAGCGCGAGGGACAGCGTGAGCCCGACCGGGCCGGCGCCGACGACGATCACCGGATCCACGGCGCGGCCCCTCCTGCCCCGAGAAGCCCGCCGGTGGGAGCCCCGCGCAGGGGCGCGGGCGGCGTACTGGACGTACAAGGACGGGCAGTTGGAGCGGGGTGCGCGTTCACAGAGCGTATGCAACCCATTGCCGGTGCTTGCGTCAAGTGACGGAGGCAGTGGCGATCATGCCACTGCCTCCTTGATACCGGAACGGTCGAGCGACCGCGCGCCGACCCCCTACATGGTGCCGCCGGCTCCCGCGGACTCCGCGCCGCCGACGGCCGCAGCCGGGAGCACCGCGCCGGTCGACTTCTTCCTGCGGCGCAGCCGTCCCTCCAGCCAGGAGGCGAAGGTCGTCAGGGCGAAGTTGATCGCGATGAAGATGAGGGCCACGATCGTGAAGCACGCGATGGTGTTGGCGCCGTACGCGGCGCTCATCGGACGCACGGACGCCAGCAGTTCGGGGAACGTGAGGAGCGCGCCGCCCAGGGCGGTGTCCTTCACGATGACGACGAGCTGGCTGACGATCGCCGGCAGCATCGCGGTCACCGACTGCGGCAGCAGGATCGCGCGCATCGTCTGGCCCTTGCGCAGACCGATGGCGTACGCGGCCTCCGTCTGGCCCTTGGGGAGGGCCTGGATGCCCGCGCGGACGACCTCGGCGAGGACCGATGCGTTGTAGAGCACCAGGCCCGTCACGACGGCGTACAGCGGCCGGTCGTCCGAGGAGACGTTCGTGAACTCGGAGTACGCCGCGTTCGCGAAGATCATCAGAATGAGGACCGGGATGGCGCGGAAGAACTCGACGACCGCGCCGGAGGGGATGCGCACCGACAGATGGTCGGAGAGACGCGCGATGCCGAAGAGGGCGCCGAGCGGCAGTGCGATGACCATCGCGAACGCGGCTGCCGTGAGGGTGTTCTCCAGGCCCGGCCAGATGTAGGTCTCCCACGGACGGCTGTCCGTGAAGAACGGCTTCCACTTGAGCCAGTCGAGCTGGTTCTTCTCGTCGAGCTTGGCGATCACCCACCAGGCGACGAGAGCGAAGACGACGAGGAACGCTATGGAGTAAAGGACGTTGCGCCGCTTGGCCCGGGAGCCCGGGGCGTCGTAGAGGACCGAGGTCATCGCTTTACCGCCACCTTCTTGCTCACCCAGCCGAAGAACAGGCCGGTCGGCAGCGTCAGGCAGATGAAGCCGAACGCGAAGACGGCGGAGATGAGAATGAGCTGGGCCTCGTTCTCGATCATTTCCTTCATGAGGAGCGCGGCCTCGGCGACACCGATGGCCGAGGCCACCGTGGTGTTCTTGGTGAGCGCGATCAGCACGTTGGCGAGCGGGGCCACCACCGAGCGGAAGGCCTGCGGCAGGATGATCAGGGTCAGAACCTGATTGAAGCTGAGCCCGAGCGCACGGGCCGCCTCCGCCTGGCCGAGAGGCACCGTGTTGATACCGGAGCGGAGCGCTTCACAGACGAACGCCGAGGTGTACGCGATCAGGCCGAGCACCGACAGCCGGAAGTTGATGGTGTCGAACTGAGTGGAACCCATGCTCATGCCCAGCGTCTGGAAGAGGCCGAGCGAGGTGAACACGATGATGACGGTCAGCGGAATGTTCCGCACGATGTTGACGTACGCGGTGCCGAAGCCGCGCATCACGGGGACCGGGCCGACTCGCATACCGGCCAGGACGGTTCCCCATATGAGGGAGCCGACGGCTGAGAGAGCGGTGAGTTTCACCGTCACCCAGAACGCTCCCAGCAGGTCGTAACCTTCAAGAAAGTCGAACACGATCTCCCGCGCTTCCGCGTGTCTGGAGGGCTGCCAGGTATGGGGAGGGCGCGGCGGTCCGTCCGGCCGGAGGGATCGCCGCGCCCTGCCTCACCACGTCACTTGACGATGTTGCCGATCTTCGGGGCGGGCTCGTTCTTGTAGTTCGCGGGACCGAAGTTGGCCGTCACGGCCTTCTCCCAGGAACCGTCCGAGACCATCTTCTCCAGGGCCTTGTTGATCTTGGCCTTGAGGTCGCTGCCCTTCTTGACGCCGATGCCGTAGTTCTCGTTGGTCATCTTGAAGCCGCCGAGCTTGAACTTGCCCTTGAACTGGGACTGCGCGGCGTAACCGGCGAGGATCGAGTCGTCCGTGGTCAGCGCGTCGATCGCCTTGTTCTCGACGCCGGTCAGGCACTCCGAGTAGCCGCCGTAGTTCTGCAGCTGGGCCTTCGGAGCGAGCTTGTCCTTGATGTTCTGCGCCGACGTCGAACCCGTCACCGAACACAGCTTCTTGCTGTTCAGGTCCTTCGGGTCCTTGATCGAGTTGTCGTCCGCGCGGATCAGGACGTCCTGGTGGGCCAGGAGGTACGGGCCGGCGAAGTCCACCTTGGCGGCGCGCTCGTCGTTGATCGAGTACGAGGCGGCGATGAAGTCCACGTCGCCGCGCTGCAGCATCGTCTCGCGGTCGGCGCTCTTGGCTTCCTTCCACTCGATGTTGTCCGCGCTGTAGCCGAGCTCCTTGGCCACATACGTGGCGACGTCGACGTCGAAGCCCTCGTACTTGCCGTCCGGGGTCTTCTGGCCGATGCCCGGCTGGTCGAACTTGATACCGATGGTGATCTTCTTGCCGCCACCGGAACCCTTGTCGTCGTCGCTGCCGCCGCACGCGGTGGCGGTGACGGCGAGCGAGAGGGCGATGGTGGCCGCCGCGGTGACCTTGCGGAGCTTCATGGGGAACATCCTTCGTGTCGGCAGATTCGGCAGAGGGAAAAACTCAACACGCGCGCGCGGGGGTCCCGTTGGGGCGACGCACGCGTCGACGCGCGTCTAGTGGTGCAGGATCTTCGACAGGAAGTCCTTGGCCCGGTCACTGCGCGGGTTGCTGAAGAACTGGTCGGGGGCGGACTCCTCGACGATCCGGCCGTCCGCCATGAAGACGACGCGGTTGGCGGCCGAGCGGGCGAAGCCCATCTCGTGCGTGACCACCACCATCGTCATGCCGTCCCGGGCGAGCTGCTGCATCACCTCGAGGACCTCGTTGATCATCTCCGGGTCGAGCGCCGAGGTGGGCTCGTCGAAGAGCATCACCTTCGGGTCCATCGCCAACGCCCGCGCGATGGCCACACGCTGCTGCTGGCCACCGGAGAGCTGTGCGGGGTACTTGTCCGCCTGCGCGCCGACGCCGACCCGGTCGAGGAGCGCCCTGGCCTTCTCCTCGGCCGTCTTCTTGTCCGCCTTGCGGACCTTGATCTGGCCCAGCGTCACGTTCTCGAGCACGGTCTTGTGCGCGAAGAGGTTGAAGGACTGGAACACCATGCCCACGTCCGCGCGCAGCCTGGCCAGTTCCCTGCCCTCCTGGGGCAGCGGCTTGCCGTCGATCGTGATGCTGCCGGAGTCGATCGTCTCCAGGCGGTTGATCGTGCGGCACAGGGTCGACTTGCCGGAGCCGGACGGGCCGATGACGACGACGACCTCACCTCGCGCGACGGTCAGGTCGATGTCCTGGAGCACGTGCAGCGCACCGAAGTGCTTATTGACTTCGCTCAGCGCGACCAGTGCATCGCCCGCAGGGGGAGTGGCGTCCTTGGTCACCGAAACTTCGGTCATCGGGGTCTTGCTCCATCCTCCTCGGTTGGGAGGACATTAGTAACGCCGTACGACCAGCGTCATTACATCTGAGGGGAAATTGAGCATAACGATCCGGCCGCAACCGGACACTATGCGTGAAGAGGGCGTGGTCCCGCGTACCGGCTGCATAACGGAACACGGACGTAACCGGCAGGCTCTTGACGCCGTCCTTATGTATCGGCGTGGATGCCTTGGTGAACGTGAAGAGACCGGGGCGGGTGAGGGGGCCGGAATGAGACTGCTGCTCGTCGAGGACGACGACCATGTGGCCGCGGCCCTGTCCGCCGTGCTCGCCCGGCACGGTTTCTCGGTGCGGCACGCCCGCAACGGCGAGGAGGCGCTGCAGGCGCTCGTCCCCGAGCCCGACGCGTTCGGCGTCGTCCTGCTCGATCTGGGGCTGCCCGACCAGGACGGCTACGAGGTCTGCGGCAAGATCCGCAAGCGCACCTCGACCCCCGTCATCATGGTCACCGCGCGCGCGGACGTGCGCTCGCGCATCCATGGGCTCAATCTCGGCGCGGACGACTACGTGGTGAAGCCGTACGACACCGGGGAACTGCTGGCCCGCATCCATGCCGTCAGCCGGCGCAACACGGGCGGGGAGACCGCGCCCGTCGCCGAGGCCGAGCCCGGACTGCGGCTCGGTGCCGTACGCATCGAACTGCCCACGCGGCAGGTCACGGTGGACGGGACCGCCGTCCAGCTCACCCGCAAGGAGTTCGACCTGCTGGCACTGCTCGCGCAGCGTCCGGGGGTCGTGTTCCGGCGGGAGCAGATCATCAGCGAGGTGTGGCGCACCAGTTGGGAGGGGACGGGGCGCACCCTGGAGGTGCATGTCGCCTCCCTGCGGTCCAAGCTGCGGATGCCCGCCCTCATCGAGACCGTGCGCGGCGTCGGGTACCGGCTCGTCGCGCCGGCCGCATAGCGGAAGCCGTAGAGTCCCCGGGTGCGCGCCCGTCTGCTTCCGCTGCTCATCGTCCTCATGGCGGGCGTGCTGCTCGCGCTCGGTTTCCCGCTCGCGGTGAGCGTGGCCTCCGCGCAGCAGCAGAAGGTCGTGATCGACCGCATCGACGACACCGCACGGTTCGCCTCGCTCGCGCAGTTCGTCACGACCCACCCGGAAGAGGGCGGGCGGAGCGTGACGGACGAGCGGCAGCAGACCCTGCAGAAGGAACTCGCCCGCTATCACGACGTGTACGGCATAAAGGCCGGCGTCTTCTACCGCGGCCGGGAGCCGATGGGCCGGGCCCCCGGCGACTTCTCCGTGCCCCGGCGAACCGGCGCCGTGTACGCGGCGTTCGAAGAGGCGCTGTACTCGCGCGGCAGCCACGATCCGGCCCAGGTGTGGCCGTGGCAGGAGGGCCGGCTCGTCGTCGCCTCGCCGGTCATCCGGGACGGTGACGTCGTCGCGGTCGTCGTCACCGACTCGCCCACCGACGCGATGCGCGCCGCGACGCTGCGCGGCTGGCTCGTCATCGTGGCGGGCGAGGTCGCCGCGATGCTCCTCGCGGTGGGCGCGGCGCTCCGCCTGACCGGCTGGGTGCTGCGTCCGGTACGGGTGCTGGACGCGACCACCCACGACATCGCCACCGGGCGCCTGAAATCGCGGGTCGCGGCCGCCGGCGGTCCGCCGGAACTCCGGCGCCTGGCCCGGTCGTTCAACGAGATGGCGGACAACGTCGAGGACGTGCTGGAGCAGCAGCGCGCCTTCGTCGCCGACGCCTCGCACCAACTGCGCAATCCGCTCGCCGCCCTGCTGTTGCGCATCGAGGTCCTGTCGTACGAGCTACCGGAGGGGAACGAGGAGATCGCGTCCGTGCAGACCGAGGGCAAGCGCCTGGCCCGCGTCCTCGACGACCTGCTCGATCTGGCCCTGGCCGAGCACGCCGCCGCCGACCTGCAGCTGACCGACATCGGCGCGCTGGCCGCCGAGCGCGTCGAGGCCTGGCGCCTCACGGCCGACGGCAAGGGCGTACGGCTGGTCGCCGAGTGTCCCGCGGTGACCGGCTGGGCCGACCCGGTCGCGCTGTCCAGTGCCCTGGACGCGGTGGTCGACAACGCCCTGAAGTTCACGCCCGAGGGCGAGCGGGTCACGGTCACGGTCCGGGCGAACGGGGAGACGAGCGCCATCGAGGTCGCCGACGGCGGCCCCGGCCTGCGCGAGGAGGAGCTCGCCCGGATCGGCGACCGGTTCTGGCGCAGCGGACAGCACCAGAACATCAAGGGCTCGGGCCTCGGCCTGTCCATCTCCCGGGCGCTGCTGGCCGCGGGCGGCGGCTCCATCGCGTACACCCCGCACGAACCGCGCGGGCTGAAGGTCACGATGCGCGTGCCCAGGACCGCGCCGGTGCCGCAGTCCCGGGACGCCGGTCAGGGCTTGACGGAGCGGTAGTAGCGGCGCGCGCCCTCGTGCAGGGACAGCGGGTCCGTGTAGACGGCGGTCCTGAGGTCGACGAGCTGCGCCGCGTGCACCTCGTTGCCGATGTGGTCGCGGCTGTCGATGACGGTACGCGTCATCGCCTCGGTCAGTGCCGCGTCCGTGCGGTCGGTGGTCACCAGCAGGTTCGCCACGGCCAGCGTGCTGACGGCCTTGCCCCGCTGGGCGGCCGGGTAGGCGTCGGCGGGCATCACGGCCGCCCGGTAGTAGCGGGACGACTCACCCTGCTTGTGCAGTTTGTCGACGAGACTGCCGAGTTCGACCAGGCGGATCGGGAACCTCTCCGACAGCTTGCCGACGTGGGTGGTGGGCAGGCCGCCCGACCAGAAGAACGCGTCGATCTCTCCGGACTCGAGGGCCGCGGGCATGGTGTCTATGCCGATGCCCACGGGCGTGACGTCCGTCTCGATGTCCAGGCCCGCCGCGCGCAGCACCCGGTCGGCGATCAGGCGCACGCCCGAGCGGGCCCCGCCCACGGCGACCTTCTTGCCCTTGAGGTCCTTCACCGACTTCACGGAGGACGAGCGGGGCACGATGAGCTGCATGTAGTCGTCGTAGAGGCGGGCGCAGCCGCGCAGCTCGGTCGCGCCCTGACGGCCCTCCTGCTGGTACTTGGCGACCGCGTCGGCCGCGGCGATGGTGAAGTCCGCCTTGCCGGTGGCCACCCGCTCGACGTTGTCCCACGAGCCCTCGCTGCTGGTGAGCCGCACGTCGAGCCGGGGGATGTCCTCGCCCAGGGCCGTCTTGAGCAGGTTGCCGTACTTCTCGTAGACGCCGGTGCGGGCGCCCGTGCTGATCGTGACCTTCCCGCTCTGTTCGGGTTCGCCCCACGGGGCCAGCCACCACAGCAGCAGCCCGAACACCACGAGCCCGGCCGCGGCGCCGGTGAGCGCGCGGCGACGGGTGACACGGGTGAACAGTTCGGGCATGCGCGCGATCCTGCCAGCTCGGGCCGGGCGCTGACCAGGCCTTGCGGAGGCAGCGGGCATCACACCTCGGCGACGATCCACGACGGCGAAGCGGATCGTCGCCGGTGGCGCCTTCGGCCGGCTACGGGCTGCAGCGGCCGACTTCGGGCTTCAGCGGCGTACGAGATCGCGGGCCGCGCTCTCCCAGCGCTCGTGCGTGAAGGAGAACCCCGCCTCCAGGAGCCGGCCCGGCACCACGCGGCGGCTCTTGAGGAGCAGTTCCGTGTCGGAGCGCAGGGCGAAGGCGCCCAGCTCGGCCATCCCGCGGGTGGCGGGCAGGCCCACCGGGACGCGCCGGGCGCGGCGCAGGGCGCGCATGAACTCCCGTTGGGGGAGCGGGTGCGGTGCGGCGAGGTTCACCGGCCCCGTGAGGTCCTCGCGGCCGATCAGGAACTCGACCGCGCGCACGAAGTCCCGGTCGTGGATCCACGACACGTACTGCCTGCCACCGGCGACGGGACCGCCCAGGCCCAGGCGGGTCAGCCAGGACAGCACGTCGAAGACGCCGCCGCGGTCCGGGCTCATGACCATCGCCGCGCGCAGGGCGACCTTGCGGGTGTCCGGAGTGGTGGCGGCCTCCTGCGCCCGCTCCCACTGCCGGGCGATGTTCACGCTGTACGCCCAGTAGCCGGGGACGCCCGGCTCGGTGCCTCCGAGGACGCCGTTCGTCTCGTCGTGGGCGGCGCCGAAGGTGTGCGCGTAGATCGTGGCCGTGCTCATCTGCAGCCACAGCGCGGGCGGCCGGCCCGCGGAGGCGATGGCCTCGCCGACCGCACGGGCCGAGTCGACCCGCGAATCCATCATGGCCCGGAGGTTCTCGGGCGTGTAGCGGCAACTCACGCTGCGCCCGGCCAGGTTGACGACGACGTCACTGCCGTCGATCTCCTTCGTCCAGGCGCCCGGGGTCCGACCGTCCCAGGCCACCTCGCCCGCGCGCGTGGGGCGCCTGCTCAGGACGACGACCTCGTGCCCCGCCGCGCTCAGCGCACGCCGCAGGACGCCGCCCACCTGGCCGGTGCCGCCCGGAATCACGATCTTCATGGCTCTGCCTCCACCCCTAGGAACCCTCGGACCCAGGATAGTTGAACGCGTTCAAAACATCTGGAAGGGGGAGGTGAAGCTGTGAGATCCCGTATCCGCGGACAGGATGTGAGCGAAATTGCTGACAATTTTGTAGGCGATCCATATCCTGGCGGCGCTGCACCCGCTGACCCGTTCCCCGTGCCCGAACCGGGCCCGGAGGAGCGGCAGTTGCCCGCAGAGCCGCGACGACAGGAGACGTACGTGAAGCGCAGGACAGCGGTCATGGGACTCGCCGCGAGCGCCGCCGCACCGGCGGCCGGACTCGCCTCGGCCGCGGTGTCGAGAGCGTCCACGCCCTCCTCCCTGGTCTTCGACCCGGACGCGTACACGGAGCTCACGGTCACCATCAAGGACACCGAGGGCACGGCCCACGAGGTCGTCTACCGCTTCACCAAGGTCGCCTCGTACGTGGCGCGCCCGGTGGACGCCGCGTACCAGTCCCTGAACGTCAGCGTCCCGGTGCGCATCGACGGCAGGCCCGTCGACGCCCGGCGGGCCCCCGTCCTGCTGGCCAACCAGATCGGCGGATACATGCCGTCCTCGGTGGCGGGCGCCACCGGGATCAGCGCCTCCGGGATGGGCGGCGGCACCAGCCGCCAGGGCCTCGCCCTCGCCGCCGGGTACGTGGTCGTGGAGCCCGGCGCGCGTGGCCGCACCCTCGTCGACGCCAGTGGTACGTATTACGGCACGGCGCCCGCCGCGATCGTCGACCTCAAGGCGGCCGTCCGGTACCTGAGATTCAACAAGGGGCGCGTCCCCGGCGACGTGGACCGCATCGTCTCCTCCGGCGTCAGCGCGGGCGGCGCCCTGTCGTCCCTGCTCGGAGCCTCCGGTGACAGCCCGCTCTACCGCCCCTACCTGGAGGAGATCGGCGCGGCGACGCGATCTTCGCCACGGGGGCCTGGTGCCCGATCACGGACCTGGAGCACGCCGACATGGCGTACGAGTGGTGCTGGGGCAGCAACCCCCTCATTGACGGCTCCCAGGTCGACCGCACCGTATCCAAGGAACTCGCCACCTCATATGTCGACTACGTGGCCTCGCTCCACTTGAAGGCGAAGGGTTTCGGCTCCCTGACCGCACGCAACATGGATGCGTACCTCCTGAAGACCTACATGGAGCCGTCGGCCACCAAGTACCTCGCGTCCCTGTCCGACGCGGACCGCGCCGCATACCTCGCCGCCAACCCGTTCATCACCTGGGCCCAAGGCCGGGCCACCTTCACATGGAGCGACTTCCTCACCCATGTCGGCCCCCGGAAGAAGAACGCGCCGTCCTTCGACGACTTCGCCATGACCACCCCCGAGACCAACCTCTTCGGCACGGGAACGACCAGGGCCCGCCACTTCACCCTCTACAGCCTCCGCCACGAGAACGGCGCCGGAGCCCGCCTGGAACCCGACGTCCCCGCCAAGCTCCACCTGATGAACCCGATGCACCACTTGGCCGGCCAGGCCGACGCGAACCGCTCCCGGCACTGGTGGATCCGCCTCGGCACCAAGGACACCGACACCTCGCACACGATCGCCGGCAACCTCTCCGCCCGCCTCACCGCCCTCGGCGACCACGTGAACACGTCGTACTACTGGGACGCCGGGCACGGCGCCGACCAGGACCCCGGTGACTTCATCCGCTGGATCGCCGCCGTCGCGGACCGCCGCAAGTAGCGCAGAGCGGCACGGGGGCGGAACGGGGCCACTCCGGGCACCCCATACCCTTGTTGTTATGAGCAGCAGCGACCCGCGTCCGGCCGTGGACGACCGTTCACCCAAGACCTATGAAGTACGCACCTACGGGTGCCAGATGAACGTCCACGATTCCGAGCGCCTGTCGGGCCTCCTCGAAGGCGCGGGGTACGTCCGCGCCCCCGAGGGCTCCGACGGCGACGCCGACGTCGTGGTCTTCAACACGTGCGCGGTGCGTGAGAACGCTGACAACAAGCTCTACGGCAACCTCGGCCGACTCGCTCCGCGGAAGACCCAGCGCCCCGGCATGCAGATCGCCGTGGGTGGCTGCCTCGCTCAGAAGGACCGCGACACGATCGTGAAGAAGGCGCCCTGGGTGGACGTCGTCTTCGGCACGCACAACATCGGCAAGCTGCCCGTCCTCCTGGAGCGCGCCCGCGTCCAGGAGGAGGCGCAGGTCGAGATCGCCGAGTCGCTGGAGGCCTTCCCGTCCACGCTGCCCACCCGCCGCGAGAGCGCGTACGCGGCCTGGGTGTCCATCTCGGTCGGCTGCAACAACACCTGCACCTTCTGTATCGTCCCCGCGCTGCGCGGCAAGGAGAAGGACCGCAGGACCGGCGACATCCTCGCCGAGATCGAGGCCCTGGTCGCCGAGGGCGTCTCCGAGATCACCCTGCTCGGCCAGAACGTGAACGCGTACGGCAGCGACATCGGCGACCGTGAGGCGTTCAGCAAGCTGCTGCGCGCCTGCGGGACCATCGAGGGCCTGGAGCGGGTCCGCTTCACCTCCCCGCACCCCCGCGACTTCACGGACGACGTGATCGCCGCGATGGCGGAGACCCCGAACGTCATGCCGCAGCTCCACATGCCGCTGCAGTCCGGTTCGGACACGGTCCTCAAGGCGATGCGCCGCTCCTACCGCCAGGAGCGCTTCCTCGGAATCATCGAGAAGGTCCGCGCCGCCATGCCGGACGCGGCGATCTCGACCGACATCATCGTGGGCTTCCCGGGCGAGACCGAGGAGGACTTCGAGCAGACCATGCACGTGGTCCGCGAGGCCCGCTTCACCAACGCCTTCACCTTCCAGTACTCCAAGCGCCCCGGAACGCCCGCCGCGACCATGGAGAACCAGGTCCCCAAGGAGGTCGTGCAGGCGCGCTACGAGCGTCTGGTCGCCCTTCAGGAGGAGATCTCCTGGGAGGAGAACAAGAAGCAGGTCGGCCGCACGCTCGACCTCATGGTCGCCGAGGGCGAGGGCCGCAAGGACGGCGCCACCCGCCGCCTCTCCGGCCGCGCCCCCGACAACCGCCTGGTCCACTTCACCGCGCCGGACCAAGAGGTCCGCCCCGGCGACGTGGTCACGGTCGAGATCACCTACGCCGCCCCGCACCACCTGCTCGCCGAGGGCGCCGTCCTGAACGTGCGTCCCACGCGCGCGGGCGACGCCTGGGAGAGGCGCACCAAGGAAACGCAGGACAAGAAGCAGGGCGTCCTGCTCGGCCTGCCCAAGGTGGGCGTACCGGAGCCCCTGCCGGCGGTCACCGGGGGCTGCGCGGTCGACTGACCGACAAGGGCCGACTCATAGAGGGCGGACTCATAGAGGGCCGACTTATGGGGGCACATGGTCACTGCATGGTTGATCATGCGTGAGCTGGGCCACCCGTGAGGAGGCCCGCCGCAGGCGGTACGAGGTCTGGAGCACTCCCGCGCCCGGGCCCGGCCATTCCTCCGCGGGCGCTACGGATGTCGGGGACGCCGTCCCCGACTTCTGGCGGGCCCCCGACCAGTAAGCTGCCGATCATGCTTGTCGCCGCCGCCGTCTGCCCCTGTCCTCCCCTGCTCGTGCCGGAGGTCGCGGCCGGTGCCGCCCCCGAGCTGGACACCGCGCGCGCCGCCTGCGACGAGGCGATCGGTGCGGTCCTCGCCGCCGAACCGGACCTGCTGTGGGTGATCGGCGAGGGCCCGCGCCAGGGTGTCCACGGGCCGGGCTCCCGAGGCTCCTTCCGCCCCTTCGGCGTCGACCTCGACGTCCACTTCGGAGCGCCGGACGAGTCCGCCGGGGCCACGCTCCCGCCGTCCCTCTCCGTAGGCGCGTGGCTCCTCGCGCGCGCGGGCTGGACGGGCGAGACGCGCGGCTACGAGGTGGAGTCCGGCGGCACGGCGTTCGACACCGCGGACGGCGCCTGGCGCCTCGCGGACGGCCGCACGGGCACGGAGCGCGTGGGCTTCCTCGTCATGGGCGACGGCACCGCCTGCCGCACCGTGAAGGCACCCGGCTACCTGGACGAGCGCGCCGAAGCGGTGGACGCACGGATCGCCGAGGCCCTGGGCACCCTGGACCAGGACGGCTACCTGGCCCAGCTGGACGCCGGCCTCGCCCGCGAACTGAAGATCTCCGGCCGCGCGCCCTGGCAACTGCTCAACGGCGCGTGGGACAAGAAGGACGGCAAGAGCCGCCTCCTGTACGAGGGCGCGCCCTACGGAGTCGGCTATTTCGTGGCCTCCTGGACGTAGCGAGCAGCCCGCAAGGAACACGGCGACGGCCGCGAAGTCCTCGGGCTTCGCGGCCGTCCGCCATGTGCGTGGCTGCGGCGTCAGGACGCCGCCGGGGGTGACGGCGGAGTGCCGCCGTCCTTGCCACCCGGTCCGGAGAGACGGTCCAGAGCGTCCTTCGCCTTGTCCGTGCCCTGCTGGATCTTGTCGCTGTACTTGCCCTTGGTCTTCTCGTCGACCGTCCTGGCGGCCTTCTCGAGACCCTGGTCGATCTTGTCCCCGTGCTGCTGCGCGAGGTCGGCGACCTTGTCCTTTGCGGGGCTGAGCTTGGCTTTCAAGTTGTCCAGGAAGCCCATGGACCCACCTTCCCTCGCGGAAGCTACTTGCGGGCGCCCTCGCCGGCCGTCTCATTGTCGGCGGCCTGCTCGGCGGACTGCTGCTTCGGGATCTCCACGCTCTCCGTCGCGGCGGCCTCGACAACCTCGCCGGCCTCCGTCTCCTCGGCCCGCTGCTCGGCCGTGGCGGCTCCGGCGGCCTCGGACGGGGACTCGGCGCCCTCCACGCTCTCCGACTCCGGCTCGGCCGTCACAGCGGCGGCCTGCTCCTCGACGGCCGACACCTCGCCGCTGTCCTTGGCCTTCCGGCGAAACATGGCAAAAACGCCCATTTCAACTCCATACGTTACTCGTGTGGGCGAAATCCCGCCCTGCCCGGTGCGTCCCATTGCGTCGCCCGGGTCACCGGCCCCTCGAAACCGGCGGCTGGAACCTCGCAACAGGCAACGACCTCGGACCTGTGGCGTCACGCAGCTCGTTCGAGAAGCGGCCCCGGGGTTTGCGAGACTGGGGCGGTGAGTAGTGCAGCTCCCGCCCCGCGGGTCATCGCCGTCGTCGGTCCCACCGCGGCCGGAAAGTCAGATCTCGGTGTCTTCCTCGCCAAGGAACTCGGCGGCGAAGTCGTCAACGCCGACTCCATGCAGTTGTACCGGGGGATGGACATCGGCACCGCGAAGCTGACGCCCGAGGAGCGCGCCGGGATCCCGCACCACCTCCTGGACATCTGGGACGTCACGGTCACCGCGAGCGTCGCCGAGTACCAGAAGCTCGCCCGCGCCGAGATCGACCGCCTCCTCGCCGAGGGCCGCTGGCCGATTCTCGTCGGCGGCTCCGGGCTCTACGTACGCGGCGCCGTCGACAAGATGGAGTTCCCCGGCACCGACCCCGAGGTCCGCGCCCGCCTGGAGGAGGAACTCGCGCTGCGCGGCTCCGGCGCCCTGCACGCCCGCCTCGCCGCCGCCGACCCGGAGGCCGCCGCCGCGATCCTGCCGAGCAACGGCCGCCGCATCGTGCGCGCCCTCGAAGTCATCGAGATCACCGGAAAGCCGTTCACGGCCAACCTGCCGGGGCATGACTCCGTCTACGACACCGTCCAGATCGGCGTCGACGTCGAGCGCCCCGAACTCGACGAACGCATCGCCACACGTGTGGACCGAATGTGGGAGGCGGGTCTCGTCGACGAGGTACGCACGCTGGAGGCCCAGGGCCTGCGCGAAGGACGTACGGCATCGCGTGCACTCGGCTACCAGCAGGTCCTCGCCGCCCTCGCGGGCGAGTGCACCGAGGAGGAGGCGCGCGCGGAGACCATCCGCGCCACCAAGCGCTTCGCGCGCCGCCAGGACTCATGGTTCCGGCGCGACCCGCGCGTGCATTGGCTCAATGGGACCGTTGCCGAGCGCGGGGAACTCCCGGCCCGGGCAATGGCGTTGGTCGAACGACCGGTTACAGCCTGATCACGTGATGGCATCGGGACGCTCGGGCGGTCATCCCGGCCTCCCGGAGCGTGCCATCATCGACCATCGATCGACCAATGGAGTCCGGAGTGGGAGGGCGCGTGGCGATGGAGGCCGGCCCTCGTGACACCGCACCAGGCGGGGAGCAGTTGAGCCCAGACGGTCCAGAGGCGATCCCGGACGGCGTGATCGCCGACGGGCCCACCGCCGAGGAGATCACCGCCCAGGACGAGGCGGCGGAGGTCGAGGTCGAGCTGCGCCCGCAGCGCAGACTCCGCATCTGGCAGCTCGCCCCCATCGTGATCCTGGCCACCATCGGCTCGCTGATGTTCGCCTTCCCGCTGTTCTTCGAGTTCGGCGACGGCGGCGCCGTGGTCGCGATGCTCGGCCTGCTGATCAGCTCGTGCGCGGCCGGCTGGGGCATGATGGCGGCCCGCCGCGTGGGCTACGCGCTGCCCGGCTTCCCGCCGCGCGGGTCCGGCAGACTGCCGGACTGGCGGGTCGTGTGCGCGTACGTCGTCGTGGTGGCGGCGGTGGCGGTCCTCGCCGTCTGGCGGGTCGCACGACTCCGCTGACCGCGTTGTCGGACCCATCTCGTACGATCGAAAAATGACCAGCTTCCTCAAGGGCCACGGAACGCAGAACGACTTCGTGATCATCCCGGACGCGGAGAACGCCATCGCGCTCTCCCCGGCCGTGGTGGCCGCGCTGTGCGACCGTCGCGCCGGAATCGGCGGCGACGGCGTTCTCCACGTCGTGCGCTCCGCCGCCCACCCCGAGGCGCGGCACCTGGCCGCCGAGGCCGAGTGGTTCATGGACTACCGCAACGGGGACGGCTCGATCGCCGAGATGTGCGGCAACGGCGTGCGGGTCTTCGCCCGCTATCTCCAGCACGCCGGGCACGTCACCGAGGGCGATGTCGCCGTGGCCACCCGAGGCGGCGTCAAGACGGTCCACATCGACAAGGAAGGCCTGATCACGGTCGGTATGGGCAAGGCGGCTCTGCCCGCGGGCGACGTCACCGTGTCCGTCGACGACCGCACCTGGCCGGCGACGAACGTGAACATGGGCAACCCGCACGCCGTCGCCTTCGTGGACGACCTCGCGCACGCGGGCACCCTGTACGACCCGCCCCCCTTCGCTCCGGCGAACGCCTACCCGGACGGGGTGAACGTCGAGTTCGTCGTCGACCGCGGCCCCCGCCACGTCGCCATGCGCGTGCACGAGCGCGGCTCCGGCGAGACCCGGTCCTGCGGCACCGGCGCCTGCGCGGTGGCCGTCGCCACGGCCCGCAGGGACGGCCTCGACCCGGCCCTGACCGGCGCCCCCGTGACGTACGAGATCGATCTGCCCGGCGGCCGGCTCAGCATCACCGAGCGGCCCGACGGTGAGATCGAGATGACCGGGCCCGCCGTGATCGTGGCCGAGGGCATGATCGACACGGACTGGTTCGCGGCGCTCGAAACCGTAAACCCGTAAACCTTCGCTCGAATGGGTGATCCGTTTCACGCTGGGCGAGAGCGGGACTGCGCCACGTGATGGGCTCGGTAGCATCAAGCACCGGTCCGGACGGGTGCCGCCGCCAGCCCGCCGCCGGTCGACAAAGCCGGAGGTGCTCATGAGTGCGGAGGCGACGAACCCCGCCAGCCCGGGGCCGATCACGCCCGGAGCACATCGCAGGCGCGGTCGCCCACGGATCGATCTGCGCCGTCTGGGCCGTGCCGCGCTGCTGGGACCCACCGCCCGCGGCCGGTTCCCCGACGCCATCGGCCATGTGGTCGAGGCGCACCGCGCGCACTACCCGGACACCGAGATCGACCCGCTGCGCCGCGCCTACGTGCTGGCCGAGTCCTCGCACCGCGGTCAGATGCGCAAGAGCGGCGAGCCCTACATCACGCACCCGCTCGCGGTGACGCTGATCCTGGCCGAACTGGGCGCGGAGACCACGACGTTGACCGCCTCCCTGCTCCACGACACCGTCGAGGACACGGAGGTGACGCTCGACCAGGTGCGCACGGAGTTCGGCGAAGAGGTCGCCTATCTCGTCGACGGCGTCACCAAACTCGAGAAGGTCGACTACGGCGCGGCCGCCGAGCCCGAGACTTTCCGCAAGATGCTCGTCGCCACCGGCAACGACGTACGTGTCATGTCGATCAAACTCGCCGACCGCCTGCACAACATGCGCACCCTCGGCGTCATGCGCCAGGAGAAGCAGGAACGGATCGCCAAGGTCACCCGCGACGTCCTCATCCCGCTCGCCGAGCGCCTCGGCGTCCAGGCCCTGAAGACCGAGCTCGAGGACCTCGTCTTCGCGATCCTCCACCCCGAGGAGTACGCGCAGACCCGCACCCTCATGGCGGCCAACGCGGCCCGCGAGGACGACCCCCTCGCCGCGATCGCCGAAGAGGTGCGCGGCGTGCTGCGCGAGGCGGGCCTGAGCGCCGAAGTCCTCATCCGGCCCCGGCACTTCGTGTCCGTCCACCGGGTCCGCCGCAAGCGCGGCGAGCTGCGCGGCGCCGACTTCGGGCGCCTCCTCGTCCTCGTCTCCGAGGACGCGGACTGCTACGGCGTCCTCGGTGAGCTGCACACCTGTTTCACGCCGGTGGTCTCGGAGTTCAAGGACTTCATCGCCGTACCGAAGTTCAACCTGTACCAGTCGCTCCACACGGCCGTCGCCCGCGGCGACGGCGAGGTCGCCGAAGTCCTCATCCGTACGCACCAGATGCACAAGGTGGCGGAGGCGGGCGTCGTCGCCCTCGGCAATCCCTATACGCCGTCCGGCGAAGAGCACCTGGACACCCTCGGAGAGCGCTCCGACCCCACCCGCCCCGGCTGGCTCTCCCGCCTCCTCGACTGGCAGCAGTCCGCCCCTGACGCCGACATGTTCTGGTCGACCCTGCGCGAGGACCTCGCCCAAGACCGCGAGATCACCGTCTTCCGGCCCGACGGCGGCACCATCGGCCTGCCCGCGGGCGCCAGTTGTGTCGACGCCGCGTACGCCCAGTACGGCGAGGACGCCCACGCCTGCATCGGCGCACGCGTCAACGGCCGCCTGGCGACGCTGGGCACGGTCCTCAGCGACGGCGACACCGTGCAGCTGCTGATGGACCGGATGGAGGGCGCCGCCGCCTCCGAGCCGTCCCGCGACTGGCTCGACCACGCCCGGACGCCCGCCGCGCGCATCGCCATCCGGCGCTGGCTCGCCGCCCACCCGGAGGGCCCGAGCGCCACCGAGCCGGCGCCCCGCGCGCCCTACAACGGCCCCTCCGTACGGCCCGCCGCGGCGAATGCCGTGGTCGACCAGCCCGGCGCGACCGTGCGCCTCGCCGGATGCTGTACGCCCGTACCGCCCGACGAGGTCACCGCCTTCGCCGTGCGCGGCGGCGTCGTCACCGTGCACCGCGTCGAATGCTCCGGGGTGGCGCGGATGAAGAGCGCCGGCCGCTCGGAGGTCGGCGTGCGCTGGGCCGACGCCGAGACGGACGCCGAGTACCGGGTGACGCTCGTCGCCGAGTCGTTCAGCCGCCCGCACCTGCTGGCCGACCTCACGGAAGCCATAGCGCTGGAGGGCGTCGCCATCATGTCGGCGACCGTCGAACCACCCGTCCAAGGCCGCGTCCGACACACGTACACGCTCCAACTCCCCGACGCCGCCCAGCTCCAGGCGCTCATGCGGGCGATGCGCAACGTGCCGGGGGTGTACGACGTGGGGCGCGCCCAGCACGCGGCGGCCGGAGCACTCTGAGGTCCGGGTGGGTCTCGTTCGGGTGGGTGCGGCGTGTACCGCCCGGTGCGCGGGGCGGCACGCTGATAGCCGTAGTTCATGCTGCTCAGCTCCCGACTCCGCACCCGAACGCCCCGCACCGCCGCGCTCCTCGCCGCCGGCGCCTCCGTCGCCCTCCTCGCCGCGGCCGCGCCCCAGCCGGCACCGCTCGGCATCGGGGACCGCCTCTTCCCGCACCTGGGCAATCCCGGGTACGACGTGCAGTCGTACGACGTCGCCTTCGCCTACCGCGGCGACAACAGCAAGCCGCTCGACGCCGTCACCAAGATCGACGCGCGGACCACGTCCCCGCTCGACCGGATCAACCTCGACTTCTCGCACGGCACGGTGCGCTCGGTCGAGGTGAACGGCACTCCCGCGCGCTTCGCCACCAGCGACGAGGACCTGATCGTCACTCCCGCACAGCCCGTCCCGGCGGGACTGCCGCTGCACATCACCGTGCGGCACACCAGCGACCCCAGGCCCGGCAAGCAGGAGATCGGGTGGGTGCGCACCAAGGACGGGCTCGCCATGGCGAACCAGGCCGACGCCGCGCACCGGGTGTTCCCGTGCAACGACCACCCCGCCGACAAGGCCTACTTCACCTTCCGCGTCACCGCACCCAAGAACCTCACCGCCGTCGCCAACGGCCGGCCCGTCGCGACGGCGCGCGTCGGGAACACCACGAGCTGGGTCTACCGCACCCGCCACCCCATGGCCACCGAACTGGCGCAGGTCTCCATCGGCCGCTCCGCGGTGCTCCACCAGGAGGGCCCGCACGGCCTTCCCGTACGCGACGTCGTCCCCGCCAAGGACGTCAAGGCGCTGCGGCCCTGGCTCAAGAAGACGCCCGCACAGATCGCCTGGATGGAGGGGAAGGTCGGCCGCTACCCCTTCGAGAACTATGGCCTGCTCATCGCGGAGGCGAGCACCGGCTTCGAACTCGAGACGCAGACGCTCTCCCTCTTCGAGCGGGACCTCTTCACGCGCCCCGAGTACCCGAAGTGGTACGTCGACTCGATCATGGTCCACGAGCTGGCCCACCAGTGGTTCGGCGACAGCGTCAGCCCGCGCACCTGGTCCGACCTGTGGCTCAACGAAGGACACGCCACCTGGTACGAGGCCCTGTACGCGCAGGAGAAGGCGGACCAGCCCATGGAGAAGCGGATGCGCGCCGCCTACCAGAACTCCGACACCTGGCGCGCCGCCGGCGGGCCGCCCGCCGCGCCCAAGGGGCCCGAGTCCGGCGAGAAGATCAGCATCTTCCGGCCCGTCGTCTACGACGGCAGCGCCCTCGTCCTCTACGCGCTGCGCCAGGAGATCGGCAAGAACGCCTTCGAGAGCCTGGAGCGGGAGTGGGTGCAGACGCACCGTGACGACACCGCCACCACGGCGGACTTCACGGATCTCGCCTCGAAGGTCGCGGGGCGTGACCTGAGCGGCTTCTTCCATGCGTGGCTCTACGGCGCGAAGACGCCGCCGATGCCCGGGCACCCGGACTGGAAGACCCAGCCGGCCCGGAAATAGCGCCGAAATCCGGGCTTCGGCCCGCTGACCGCGGGAAATAACCCGGATGACGAGACGCCCCGTTCCGTGCGAACATCTTCAGGTCGACGGCGCGGGCCGTCGGATCGGCTCCGACCGGCCCTCCCGGGAATCCCGGGGCGGGGTCGCGCGTTGTCACAGATGACGGACGAGGCGTTCGTCACCCTTTCCCGAATCCCAGCTACGTAAGGATCCAATGACCTCCTCTTCTTCCCCTTCCCAGGACGCGCAGAGCCTCGCGCAGAACTACCCCGAAGGTCTTCGGGCCGATGCCCTGATGGAAGAGGACGTCGCCTGGAGCCACGAGATCGACGGAGCGCGGGACGGTGAGCAGTACGACCGCTCCGAGCGCGCGGCCCTGCGCCGTGTGGCCGGCCTGTCCACCGAGCTCGAGGACGTCACCGAGGTCGAGTACCGGCAGCTCCGCCTGGAGCGCGTGGTCCTCGTCGGCGTCTGGACGTCGGGCACGGTGGACGACGCGGAGAACTCCCTCGCGGAGCTCGCCGCGCTCGCCGAGACCGCGGGCGCCATGGTGCTCGACGGCGTCATCCAGCGCCGGGACAAGCCTGACGCGGCGACGTACATCGGCTCGGGCAAGGCCCAGGAACTGCGTGACATCGTCCTCGAGACCGGAGCCGACACCGTCGTGTGCGACGGTGAGCTCAGCCCCGGCCAGCTCATCCACCTCGAAGACGTCGTCAAGGTCAAGGTGGTCGACCGGACCGCTCTGATCCTCGACATCTTCGCCCAGCACGCCAAGTCCCGAGAGGGCAAGGCGCAGGTCGCGCTCGCGCAGATGCAGTACATGCTGCCGCGACTGCGCGGCTGGGGTCAGTCGCTGTCCCGGCAGATGGGTGGCGGCGGCGGTGGCGGCATGGCCACGCGTGGTCCCGGTGAGACCAAGATCGAGACGGACCGCCGTCGGATCCGCGAGAAGATGGCGAAGATGCGTCGTGAGATCGCGGACATGAAGACGGGCCGCGAGATCAAGCGCCAGGAGCGCCGACGCAACAAGGTGCCCTCGGTCGCCATCGCCGGATACACCAACGCGGGCAAGTCGTCCCTGCTCAACCGCCTCACCGGCGCGGGCGTCCTGGTGGAGAACGCACTGTTCGCCACCCTCGACCCGACCGTGCGCCGGGCCGAGACCCCGAGCGGCCGGCTGTACACGCTGGCCGACACGGTCGGTTTTGTACGACACCTGCCGCACCACCTCGTCGAGGCGTTCCGCTCCACGATGGAGGAGGTCGGCGACTCCGACCTGATCCTGCACGTGGTCGACGGCTCGCACCCGGCGCCCGAGGAGCAGCTCGCTTCCGTACGCGAGGTCATCCGCGACGTCGGGGCCACCAAGGTCCCCGAGATCGTGGTGATCAACAAGGCGGACGCGGCCGACCCGGTGGTGCTGCAGCGGCTGATGCGCCAGGAGAAGCACTCGATCGCCGTCTCGGCCCGCACGGGCGCCGGCATCGAGGAGCTGCTCGCGCTCATCGACGCCGAACTGCCGCGGCCCGAGGTCGAGATCGAGGCCCTCGTGCCGTACACGCACGGCAAGCTGGTCGCGCGGGCGCACACCGACGGCGAGGTGATCTCCGAGGAGCACACCCCGGAGGGCACCCTGCTGAAGGCCCGCGTCCACGAGGAACTCGCGGCGGAACTCGCGCCGTACGTTCCGACGGCCACCGCGAGCTGACCCGCACCATGTGAAGGAGCCCCGCCCGGGACCACCCGGGCGGGGCTCCTTCACGTACAACTGCCCTACTTGCTGCCGTACTTCTCACTCATCATGTCGAAGACGCCCTGGGCCTCCTGGCCCAGCTGCGGTCCGGCCAGCCAGGTGTTGGAGGCAGGACCGATCGACGTGTTCGACACCAGGACGGTCTTCCCGCCGCGGACACGGAACCAGCCGCCGCCCGACGAACCACCCGTCATCGTGCAGCCGATCCGGTACATCGTCGGCTGCTCGGGGCTCAGCGAAAGCCGGCCGGGCCGGTCGACGCACTTGTTCATCAACAGACCGTCGAACGGCGGCGCGGCCGGGTACCCCCACGCGCCCATCGAACCGACCGACTGGACCGACGGCGTCGAGAAGTCCACGTCCAGCGCGTTGCCGACCGTCTCCTCGAGCGACTTGGTGCCCTGCTCCGGCTTCACGTGCAGCACCGCGAAGTCGTACGGCGCACCGGCGCCGCCCGACTCGGCGCCCTGGTTCATCCACTCGTTCGACGTCGATGCCCAGTCCGCCCAGAACGTGCCGTACGGCGCGATCTCCTGCTGCGTCGCATTGCGCAGCGCGTCCGCGGACTTGCCCAGGTCGTTGTACGACGGCACGAAGGCGATGTTGCGGTACCAACCGCCGGCCGCGCCCGCGTGCACACAGTGGCCCGCGGTCCACACCAGGTTCGACCTGCCCGGGTTGCGCGGATCCTTCACGACGGTGCCGGAGCAGACCATCGAACCCTCGGGGGAGTCGAAGAAGACCTTGCCGACCGGTGCCGCGTTCTGGTGGTACGGCGTCTTCTCGGCCTGCGCCCGGACGGGGACGGGCTCCGGGTCGGAGACCCCCTGGTCGTCCGCGTAGTCCTGCGCGGCGATCGTCTTGTCCGGGTCCTTGGCGGACTTCATCCGCTCGGGCTTCCACAGCCCCTCGATGACCGGATTGACGAAGTCCTTCGCCTCACGCAGCCAGTCGTCCTTGTTCCAGTTCTTCCAGGCCCCGTTCTTCCACTTGTCGGGGTCGATGCCGTGCTTCTTCAGCTGGTCGGCGATGTCCCCCGGCACCTTGGCGCCGCTGTCGGAACCCTGCGACGCGGCGGCAGCCGGCTTGTTCCCGGCCGTGTCGTCACTGTCGTTGCACGCGGTGGCGGTGAGCGCCAGGGCCGCGACGATTCCGGTAGCGGCGAGGACAGTGCGCTGTCTCCGGCCGCGGCCGACGGACGGACGTATAGAACGCATGGTGCGAGTACCCCCGAAGGAAAAGCGGCGCGCGGCAGGCCTGTGGCGGCATGACCACGGCATCGGCGCGCGGTGTCTGTCATGAGCGTGTCATTCGTGAGCCGGGCGCCTGCGCACCCGCCACGACACAGCACCCCACTATGCCTGTGGGGATGGGGACGAACAGCGGCGGGGTGGTGAAGGTTTCGACACCCTGCCGCCGACGACCTGGTCCACATCGGCGTCCTGACCGGACCGTTGTCCCGCCGGTCCGGCGGACCGCTCCCGCCGGGCTACTGCCCGGCGAACTTCTTGCTCACGGCGTCATAGATCCCCTTGGCCTCCTTGCCCAGCCGCGGACCGGCCAGCCAGCCCGCCGTCACCGGGCCGATCGAGGTGTTGGACACCAGCGCCGGCTTGCCGTCCGAGCCCTGCCCGACCCAGCCGCCACCGGACGAACCGCCGGTCATCGTGCAGCCGATCCGGTACATCGTCGGGTCCGTCGAGTTCAGCGACAGACGCCCCGGCCTGTCCGCACACTGGTACAGCTTCTGCCCGTCGAACGGCGGAGCCGCCGGGTACCCCTTCGCCGTCAACTGGGAGATCTTCGGCACCGCAGGCGCGTTGAAGTTCACCGGGAGCGACGAACCGACCGTCTCCTCCAGGGACTTGTCCGTGCTGCCCTTCTCCGGCGTCACGTGAATGACGGCGAAGTCGTACGGCGCGCCCGCACCGCCGGTCGGGCCGCCCTGCTCGATCCACTGGTCGGACGTCTGCGCCCAGTCGCCCCACCACACACCGTACGGAGCGACCTCTTCCTTGGGTGCTCCCTGCAACTCCTCGGCCGACTTGCCGCTGTCGTTGTACGAGGGCACGAAGGCGATGTTGCGGTACCAGCCGCCCTTCTTGCCCGCGTGCACGCAGTGGCCGGCCGTCCAGATCATGTCGGACTTACCCGGGTGAGCAGGGTCGGAGACCACGGTCGCCGAGCACACCATCGACCCCTCCGGCCCGTCGAAGAACAACTTGCCCGCGTACGGCGCGCTGCCGTGGTACGGACTCGCGACGGCCGCCGCCTTCACCGGCTGCGGCGTCGGGTCCGTCACCCCCTGGTCCCCGGAGATGTCGTTCTCGTCGACCTCGTTGTCCGGGTTCTTGTCGGCGTCGCGCATCCGGTCCGAGTCCCACAGACCGTCGATGATCGGGTTGACGAAGTCCTGCGCTTCACGCAGCCACTTGTCCCTGTCCCAGTTCTTCCACTCGCCGTTCTTCCACTTGTCCAGATCGATCCCGCGTTCCTTGAGCTTGTCCTTGATGTCGTCCGGGATCTTGATCGTGTCGTCACCGCCCGCGGCCGCGGAGGACGTCGGCTTGTCGCTCGCGTCGTCCTCGCTCGGGCCGCACGCGGTGGCGGTCAGGGCGAGGACCGCGCCGAGCGCAACCGCCGCCGCCACGGGGGACGTTCTGCCCCGCACGCTCCTCGCGCGGCGGGCGGCGAACGGTGGGCGTATGGGTCGCATGTCGTGAATCCCCCTGGGCTTCGAGATCGTTGCACTGCCGAACAGGTGTGGTGGATGAGCCGCCGTGGCCCCTCCCCGAACGGCACCCCACACTATGCCGGTGCCGTCGGGGACGGCCGACGGAACCGCAACGGTTCCGTCACGGAGGGATCTTGGCGCCGCCCCCTGACCCGTCGTCCGCGCGAGGAGCGAGAGCGAGAGCGGGGTGCCGGAACAGGCGCCCGAGCGGTCTTCTCAGCGGGGCAGTGAAGAGCTCGGAGGCCCGCCCGTGTTCCCGCGGAACCTCGTCGGTCATGCGTACGCACGATCCGTTGCCGTTGTTCAGTTGCCGGTGTTCGGTTGCCGGTGTTCGGTGGTCGGATTGCAGGCGTTGGCGTTCAGGTGTCGGAGTTCAGGTGTCGGAGTTCAGTCCCCGAACCGCTTCGCTGTCCTACTGGGACGGCCCTCGCGCTGTCCGGTTGTCGCGGGTCGGCCGGCTGGATGGCGACGCGCAGCGCTGATGATCTGTGGCGTAGATCTCGTCGTAAGTCTTCGGGTGACCCGTGTTCCTCCCGTCCTCCCGTCGTTAGTGCGTACGGGGGATCCGTAGGCGGTGCTCAGTCCTCGGACCGTCCTGGCATGATGCCAGGACGGTCATTCGGTGCTGTGTCTGCCAACTCGCCCCGCCCACCGGTGAGTCGACGAGACCAGCCGGCCGTACTTCCAGCGGGAGGACCAGCAGCTGTGGCCGTGACCGATCCTTCGCCCGTGCCGGTGCCCGCCCCGTGCGACGGGGAGGCACGCGGCACAGCCGCACACGACAGCGCCGTGCACGAAGGGATTCTGCGCCGCCAGTCCGCGCGGGAATCGGCGGCGCGCACCTATGCGCGGGCCTTGCCGATCGTTCCCGTCCGGGCCCGGGGACTCACCATCGAAGGCGCCGACGGCCGCCGCTATCTGGACTGCCTCTCCGGCGCGGGCACGCTCGCCCTCGGCCACAACCACCCCGTGGTACTCGAAGCCATTCGCAAGGTCCTCGACTCGGGCGCGCCCCTCCATGTCCTCGACCTGGCCACCCCCGTGAAGGACGCCTTCACCACCGAACTGTTCCGCACACTGCCGCGCGCCCTCGCCGACCGGGCACGTATCCAGTTCTGCGGACCGGCCGGCACCGACGCCGTCGAGGCCGCCCTGAAACTCGTCCGCACCGCCACCGGCCGCGCCGGCCTCCTTACCTTCACCGGCGCCTACCACGGGATGACCGCCGGAGCTCTCGAAGCATCGGGCGGGGCGCAGGACGTCCGGGTCGCGCGCCTGCCCTATCCGCAGGACTACCGCTGCCCCTTCGGTATCGGCGGGCCCCGCGGGGCCGAACTCGCCGCCCGCTGGACCGAGTCGCTCCTCGACGACACCAAGTCGGGAGTGCCACACCCGGCGGGCATGATCGTCGAGCCGGTACAGGGCGAGGGCGGTGTCATTCCGGCCCCCGATCCCTGGCTGCGCCGCATGCGGGCGATCACGGAGGACCGCTCGATCCCGCTGATCGCCGACGAGGTGCAGACCGGAGTCGGCCGGACCGGTGCCTTCTGGGCCGTCGACCACAGCGGCGTCGTACCGGATGTGATGGTTCTGTCCAAGGCGATCGGCGGCAGCCTCCCACTCGCGGTGATCGTCTACCGCGACGACCTCGACATCTGGGGCCCCGGCGCTCACGCCGGCACCTTCCGCGGCAACCAGCTCGCGATGGCCGCGGGCGCCGCGACCCTTGCCTACGTCCGTGAGAACCGCCTCGCCGAGCGTGCCGCGGACCTCGGCGCCCGCATGATCGGCCAGCTCCAGTCCCTCGCCAAGGAGTTCCCCTGCATCGGGGACGTACGAGGCCGGGGCCTGATGATCGGCGTGGAACTCGTCGACCCGGAAGGCGCCCCCCCGGCGGCCACGGGCGGCCCCGACAACCCCGACCTCTCGACCGACCCGCTCCTCGGCTGGCCGACGGCCGCGCCGCTCCCGGCCGCCCCGGACCTTGCCGCGGCCGTGCGCGACGCCTGCCTGGACCGGGGCCTGATCGTCGAACTCGGCGGCCGTCACTCCAGCGTCGTACGCCTTCTGCCTCCCCTCACGATCACCGACGAACAGGCCGCGGCCGTCGTCGACCGGCTCGCGGACGCCCTCGCCGCCGTGGCCCGGACCTCTCACTCCTAGCAGCGCCCGTACACGGCGGCCCGCCCTGCACCAGCGACAGCCGCGGCAACCGGACCAGCCGGACCACCGCCCCACGGAGCCCACCACCCCACGCAAGGAAGCACTCTTGAACGCCACTCCCGCATCCGATGGCCGTCCCCGCCCCCCTGTCGGCGGAGCCTGCGACACGCAGACCCCGCACGGGTCGGAGCGTGACACGGTTCCCCGGCAGATGGGCGGCGGCCAAGAGGCCGAGCGTCTGCACACCTCTCCAGGCGACCCTGCCGTCGACCTCCTGGAACACCCCGATCCCGCAACATCCGCCCAGCTCGCCGCAGTTGAGAACCTGCTGCGCTGCTGGGTACGCGAGAACGACATCGCCCCTCCTTCCGTGGGTGCCCTTCGCGTGGCTCTGCCCGCGAGCGGCACCGCTCTCCTCGTCCCCGTCCACTACTGGTCACGCACCGGCTGGCACCGCTTCGGCCTGCCCTATCTGGAGGACGGCCCCCGGGGCGCCCCCTGCGTCGACGCGGTGACCCTCGCCGCCCTCCTGAGCCGCGAATCGGCCCCGGGCGACGCGGCACCGACGCCGAACGAGACCGCCGAAGCCGGTGTCGAAGCCGCGGCTGGTGCCGGTGCAGGCGCGAACGCCGTACGGCATACACCGAGCACCGACGCCCGCGTCTCACCGGATATGCAGGATGCCGATGCCGATAACCAGCCCCTGCCAGGCTCGGACTCGGTGGCAGACGCCACCCGAACCACCGCCCTCACCGCCTCCGTCGTCCCCACCGGTGACGGCGGCGACCTGGTCGGCCGGGTCGCCGACTCCGTACGCCGCACGGCCGAGTTCATCGCAGACCGCCGCCGACGACGCGCCGACGCCCCCGACCGCTTCCTCGCCGGCGAACAGGCCCTGCTCCTCGGCCACCCGCTCCACCCCACTCCGAAGAGCCGCGAAGGACTCTCCGAAGCCGAAGCCCGCCGCTACTCACCAGAACTGCGCGGCTCTTTCCCGCTGCACTGGATCGCCGTCGCACCCGATGTCCTCGCCCACGACTCGGCCTGGACCGAACGCGGCCGTGCCGTCTCCGCCGCCGATCTCACCTCCCAACTCGCCGGCCCCGGCCTCCCATTGCCCGACGGCTACGCAGCTCTGCCCGTCCACCCTTGGCAGATCCGCGAACTCCAGCACCGCCCCAGCACCGCATCCCTCCTGAACGCAGGCCTCCTGCGCGACCTCGGCCCGCACGGCGAGCCCTGGTTCCCCACCTCTTCTGTCCGCACCCTGTACCGCCCCGGCACGCCGGCCATGCTGAAGCTGTCTCTCGGCCTGCGGATCACCAACTCCCGCCGCGAGAACCTCCGCAAGGAACTCCACCGAGGCGTCGAGGTCCACCGGCTCCTGCGCAACGGCCTCGCCGCGCAGTGGCATGCCGCCCACCCGGGCTTCGACATCGTCCGCGACCCGGCCTGGCTGGCGGTCGACGACCCGGCCGGTGAACCCGTGCCCGGCCTCGACGTCATGATCCGCAACAACCCCTTCGGTCCCGGCGACGACGCCTCCTGCATCGCCGGGTTCGTCTCCCCTCGGCCCTCGCACGACCCATCGGGCCACCCGGACCGCGCCCCGATGGGCTCACGGCTCGCCGACACCATCGACAACCTCGCGGCACGCACCGGACGACCCCGTGGAGCCGTCGCCACCGAGTGGTTCCTGCGCTACCTCGAGCAGGTCGTGCGCCCCGTGCTCTGGCTCGACAGCGAAGCCGGCATCGCCCTCGAGGCCCATCAGCAGAACACCCTCCTCCTCCTCGACGCCGACGGATGGCCCACCGGTGGGCGCTACCGCGACAACCAGGGCTACTACTTCCGTGAGTCCCGCCGTGCCGAACTCGACACGAGGCTCCCCGGCATCGGCATGCGCAGCGACACCTTTGTCTCCGACGAGGTCACCGACGAACGCTTCGCCTACTACCTCGCCGTCAACAACGTCCTCGGCCTCATCGGCGCCTTCGGCTCCCAACACCTCGCCGACGAACGCCTTCTGCTCGCGGCCTTCCGTCGCTTCCTGAACGAAGCCGCCGCCGGGCCCACCCGACTGCGCAGCCCCCTGCCCGGACAACTGCTGGACTCGCCCACGCTCCGTTGCAAGGCCAACCTCCTCACCCGGCTGCACGGCCTCGACGAACTCGTCGGCCCCGTCGACACCCAATCCGTCTACGTCACCATCACCAACCCCCTTCATCCCTGACGGCCCAGAGGACCCCGCGAACCCAAGGACCACGCCCCGCACCACTTCCTGAGAGGAGCGTCGCCGTGCCCCCCACCGATGCGAGCACCGACGCGGACACCACCCCCGTCGCCGACCCGAGCGAAACCACCGCCGGTCCGGAGAACACGGACTGCCAGGACACCCTGGACCTGCGCCTGCCCGATGAACTCATCGCGCTCATCGCCGAGCAGGACGGACCGAAACACGTCTCCGGGACGGACAGCGAGCACCGGAGCACGGCCGCCCTCATCGACCCCACCGAGCACGATCTGCTCGACAACGTGGGGGAGTGGGGGCCCGCCACCACTCCGGCAGGCGTGTTCCACCTCGTCCCGGTCCGCCTCGAGCGCGACCTCACGCTCATCAGCCGCTGGATGAACGACCCCGCCGTGGCCGCCTTCTGGGAACTCGCGGGTCCAGAGACCGTCACCGCGGACCACCTTCGCCCTCAACTCGACGGCGACGGTCGCAGTGTCCCCTGCCTCGGCGTACTCGACGGCACACCCATGAGCTACTGGGAGATCTACCGCGCCGACCTGGACCCGCTGGCCCGTCACTACCCCGCCCGCCCGCACGACACCGGCATCCACCTCCTCATCGGTGGCGTCGCCAACCGCGGACGAGGGCTCGGAACCACGCTGCTCAAAGCCGTCGCCGACCTCGTACTCGACCACCGCCCGCCGTGCGCGCGCGTCGTCGCAGAACCCGACCTTCGCAACACCCCCTCCGTCTCCGCCTTCTTGAGCGCCGGCTTCCGCTTCTCCGCCGAGGTGGACCTCCCCGACAAGCGAGCCGCGCTCATGGTCCGTGACCGCACCCTGCGCACTGTGCTGTGAGCCAGTCACTCTTAGTACACCGCTCGACCCGATCCGGTTCCCTCGCGAGGAGTCCCTGTGCCGAATCCGCCCGTCGCCCCGATTTCCGCAGAGCCGCCCGTGCTGTACGACCCGCCCGAGCTCACGCGTGAGAACTGGGACAGGGCAGGAGCTCGTCTGCTGGCCAAGCTGATCGGTGAATTCGCGTACGAGGAGATCTTCCAGCCGCTGCCCGCCGACCCGGACGCTGCCGCTCCCCCCGGCCGCCACCTCTACACCCTGACCGTCCCGAGCCACGAAGAATCGAATGGCGGACTGGTCCGATTCCGCGCCCGCCGTGGTGCGTACGGCAGTTGGCAGGTCGATCCAGACAACATCGAGTGGACGGCCGAACCGAGCGCAGCGGACGCCGAATCCCCTGCTCCGCACGATTCCGGGCCACTCACTGACCCGCTCACCTTCCTCCTGCGCACCAAGCACCTCATCGGCCTCGACGGCACCACCCTCGGCCACCTCATCCGCGAGCTCACCGTCACCCTCGCCGCCGACGCCCGCCTCGACCACACCGCGGTGACCGCGGCGCGGCTCGCCGACCTCGGATACGCCGATCTCGAAGGCCACCAGACCGGCCACCCCTGGATCGTCCTCAACAAGGGCCGCCTCGGATTCTCGGCAACCGACACATCCCGCTGGGCCCCAGAGGCCCGCCGTCACACCAGCCTCCCCTGGATCGCTGTGCACACCGGCCTCGCCAGCTACCGGGGCGCCTCAGGACTGGAGTCCGCCGACTCCCTCTACTCCCGCGAACTGGACATGTCGACACGGCAGCTGTTCGCCGAGAGCCTGCGCGCACGAGGCCTGGACCCGGCCGCGTACCTCTACCTCCCCGTGCACCCCTGGCAGTGGGACGACATCGTGCTCCCGCTCTTCGCGCCGTCCATCGCCCGGCACGAGATCGTCCCCCTCCCCACCGACGGCGACCTGCGCCTGCCCCAGCAGTCGATCCGCACGTTCCTGAACACCACCCACCCGGAACGGCACACCGTCAAACTGCCGCTGTCCGTTCTCAACACCCTTGTATGGCGCGGCCTCCCGACGGAGCGCACCCTGGCCGCTCCCGCCGTGACCACATGGATGCTCGCACTGCGCGACTCCGACCCCTTCCTCAAGGACGAGTGCGGAGTCATCCTGCTGGGCGAAGTCGCCTCAGTGGCCGTTCAGCACCCCTTGTACGACGGGCTCGACGAGGTCCCCTACCAGTACAAGGAGCTGCTCGGAGCGATCTGGCGCGAGCCTGTGACGCGACACCTCGCTCCTGGGGAGCGGGCGCGTACCCTCGCCTCCTTGTCGCACGTCGACCCCCACGGACGTGCGTTCGTGGCAGAACTCGTCGAGCGATCGGGACTCGACCCGAAGGTCTGGCTGCGCAGGCTCTTCGCCGCTCTGCTTCCGCCCCTGCTGTGCTTTCTGTACCGCTACGGAACCGTGTTCTCGCCCCACGGCGAGAACGCCATCGTCGTCTTCGACGACCAGGACGTACCCGTCCGCCTGGCGGTCAAGGACTTCGTGGATGACGTCAATGTCAGCGCCGAACCGCTTCCGGAGCACGCCTCCATGCCCGAGGACGTCCGTGACGTCCTGCTCACCGAGAGTCCCGCGTTCCTGACCCAGTTCATCCACTCCGGGCTCTTCGTCGGCGTCTTCCGGTACCTGGCGCCGCTGTGCGAGGAACAACTGGGAGTGCCGGAAGCGGAGTTCTGGTCGCTGGTGCGCGCGGAGATCGTGCGGCACCACGCCCTCTTCCCGGAGCTGAAGGAGCGGTACGAGATGTTCGACCTGCTCACGCCGGAGATCGAACGTCTGTGTCTCAACCGCAACCGGCTCCACCTCGACGGCTACCGCGACCGCTCCCACCGCCCGCACGCCGCCGTGCACGGCACCGTCGCCAACCCCTTGCACCAGCCTTGATCGCGGGATTGTCAGTGGTGCCCCTTAGGGTGGTCGAGCTATGACGAAGCCCTCACTCCCCGAGCTCCTGCACGCCGCGGTCACTGCGGTCGGCGGCACCGAGCGCCCTGGCCAGGTGACCATGGCCGAGACCGTCGCCGAGGCGATCGACGACGGCTCCCATCTGCTCGTCCAGGCGGGCACCGGCACCGGAAAGTCACTCGGATACCTGGTGCCGGCCCTGGCCCACGGGGAGCGCGTCGTGGTGGCGACGGCCACGCTCGCCCTCCAGCGCCAGCTCGTCGAGCGGGACCTGCCGCGCACGGTCGACGCCCTGCATCCGCTGCTGCGCCGCCGCCCCGAGTTCGCCATGCTGAAGGGCCGGTCGAACTACTTGTGCCTGCACCGTCTCCACGAGGGCGTGCCGCAGGACGAGGAAGACGGGCTCTTCGACCAGTTCGAGGCGGCCGCGCCGACCAGCAAGCTCGGACAGGACCTGCTGCGCATGCGGGACTGGGCCGACGAGACCGAGACGGGCGACCGGGACGACCTCACGCCCGGCGTCTCGGACCGAGCCTGGTCCCAGGTGTCGGTGTCGTCCAGGGAATGCCTGGGCGCGTCGAAGTGCGCGTACGGACAGGAGTGCTTCGCGGAGATGTCGCGTGAGCGCGCCAAGCTCGCCGACGTCATCGTCACGAACCACGCACTGCTCGCGATCGACGCCATCGAGGGCGCGCCGGTCCTGCCGCAGCACGAGGTCCTGATCGTGGACGAGGCTCACGAGCTGGTGTCCCGGGTGACCGGCGTGGCCACCGGCGAGCTCACGTCCGGCCAGGTCAATCGTGCCGTGCGCCGCGCAGCCAAGCTCGTGAACGAGAAGGCCGCCGATCAGCTCCAGACCGCCGCCGAGGGCTTCGAGCGACTCATGGAGCTGGCCCTGCCCGGCCGCCTCGAGGAGATTCCGGAAGACCTCGGCTATGCGCTGATGGCGCTTCGCGACGCCGCACGCACCGTCATCACCGCCATCGGATCGACGCGGGACAAGTCCGTTCAGGACGAGGACGCCGTACGAAAGCAGGCTCTCGCCTCAGTGGAGACGATCCACGGCGTCGCGGAGCGGATCACGAACGGATCGGAGTGGGACGTCGTCTGGTACGAGCGCCATGACCGGTTCGGGGCGTCGCTGCGCGTGGCGCCCATGTCCGTCTCGGGACTGCTGCGAGAGAAACTCTTCTCCGACCGCTCCGTCACCCTGACATCGGCGACCTTGAAGCTCGGCGGTGACTTCAATGGAGTGGGCGCCTCTCTGGGCCTCGCTCCCGAGGGCACGAAGGGCGACGACCTGCCCGAGTGGAGGGGCATCGACGTCGGCTCGCCGTTCGACTACCCGAAGCAGGGCATCCTCTACGTCGCCAAGCACCTGGCCCGTCCCGCACGCGAAGGCACGCGGAGCGACATGATGGACGAGCTGGCCGAACTGATGCAGGCGGCCGGCGGCAGAACGCTGGGCCTGTTCTCGTCGATGCGCGCCGCCCAGGCGGCGGCTGAGGAACTGCGGACGAGGATTCCCGAGTACCCGATCCTGCTGCAGGGCGAGGACACCCTCGGCGAGCTGATCAAGGGCTTCGCCGCGGACCCGAAGACCTGCTTGTTCGGCACGCTGTCCCTGTGGCAGGGCGTGGACGTACCGGGAGCCGGCTGCCAGCTGGTCGTCATGGACAAAATCCCGTTCCCACGCCCCGACGATCCGCTGATGAGCGCCCGGCAGAAGGCCGTCGAGGACGCCGGCGGCAACGGCTTCATGGCGGTGGCGGCGACGCATGCGGCGCTGCTCATGGCGCAGGGGGCAGGCCGTCTCGTACGCGCCACGGGAGATCGTGGCGTCGTCGCCGTCCTCGACCCCCGCCTGGCGACGGCCCGCTATGGCAGCTATCTGCGCGCCTCGATGCCGGACTTCTGGTACACGACGGACCGGAATCAGGTGCGGCGCTCGCTTGCCGCGATCGACGCGACAGCGAAGGCCGACGACAAGTAGCTTTTCAGCCCTGCGCAGCGATTCGGCTGACCACGGGGCCTGGCGTGGACAGCGCTGGGCCCCGGAACCGGCGCAGTTGGTTCCGGGGCCCGGTCAGGGAGGAGTCACACCCGGCGCAGTACCGCCACCACCTTGCCGAGGATCGTCGCCTCGTCACCGGGGATGGGCTGGTACGCGGCATTGTGGGGGAGCAGCCACACGTGGCCGTCCTCGCGCTTGAAGCGCTTGACGGTCGCCTCGCCGTCGAGCATCGCCGCGACGATGTCACCGTTCTCCGCGACGGGCTGGCGACGGACCGTGACCCAGTCGCCGTCGCAGATCGCGGCTTCGATCATCGAGTCACCGACGACCTTCAGTACGAACAGCTCACCGTCACCGACCAGCTGCCGGGGGAGCGGGAAGACATCCTCGACCGACTCCTCGGCGAGGATCGGACCACCTGCGGCGATACGGCCGACCAAGGGCACATACGAAGCGGCCGGCTTGCCCGTCGTGTCCGTGGGCTGCGCGCTCGGCTGATCCGAGCCGCGAACCTCGTACGCGCGAGGACGGTGCGGGTCGCGGCGCAGGAAACCCTTGCGCTCGAGGGCCATCAGCTGGTGCGCCACCGACGAGGTGCTGGACAGGCCCACCGCCTGACCGATCTCCCGCATCGACGGCGGGTATCCACGGCGCTGCACCGAGTCCCTGATGACCTCGATCACCCGACGCTGGCGGTCGGTGAGCCCCGAGCTGTCCGCGCGGATGCCTGGAGGTCGGCCGGGCAGCGAGCGCCCGGGCTTGGGCCCCTCCTGGCTCATGGCTGCGTCATTCATGGCATGCACCGGCTCGAGTCGGCCCTGGGCGCGGCCCTGGGCAGTGATGGTGGCACTGTCTGCGGTGGTGGTCACGTCGATGGGCCCCTCTCGAGAATGTCTCCCTAGCTAGCCAACGGTAGTTCCTTTCGAAAGGTTGCGCCAAACACACGTTCGAGTGAAAAACCGTAGATTGCTTGTCGTGATCATGTGCCTAGGTGTATGGCCAGCACTCGTACGGAGTGACGATTCGGTTCAATCCGGTACGCTTCACCGCCGGGACTGAGACCCGCTCTGAGGGCTCTCCCAGTCTGCCATCCGCCGCCTCGTCAACCGGGCACCGCCCCCTTTCGCGTGCGTCGTGCCGGTCGAGGGGTGTGGCTCATGAGGTTTCCTTGCCTCGCGCGGCGAACCTGGCCCTGCGACACGCTCTAGGGCTCAAAAAGCGGCCAAACCCCAGATGTAGTGGTTGGATTGCATCAGCAGCCCAGAAGTTGTGGTCCCCGGTCCTTCATGGCCGTGGTCATCGCCTATGCTGGGGGCTGCTTCGAGGGGCGGGATCAGCCTCTCGGGGCTATCGAGTCGTGCCGTGAAGGAGGGTTGGGAGTTCATGCACTGCCCCTTCTGCAGGCATCCCGACAGTCGTGTCGTCGACAGCCGCACCACCGACGACGGCACGTCGATCCGCCGGCGCCGTCAGTGTCCGGACTGCTCCCGTCGTTTCACGACGGTGGAGACATGCTCACTGATGGTGGTCAAGCGGAGCGGGGTGACCGAACCCTTCAGTCGCACCAAGGTCATCAACGGCGTACGCAAGGCGTGCCAGGGGCGCCCGGTGACCGAGGACGCGCTCGCTCTCCTCGGTCAGCGGGTCGAGGAAGCGGTGCGTGCCACCGGGAGCGCCGAATTGACCACCCATGACGTGGGCCTGGCCATACTCGGCCCGCTTCAGGAGCTGGATCTCGTTGCCTACTTGCGGTTCGCGTCCGTGTACCGGGCGTTCGACTCGCTGGAGGACTTCGAGTCCGCGATCGCGGAACTGAGGGAACAAGCGCCCGGCGCGGAGGCGGACGACGCGGGCGCGGAGCGCGTAGAGAGTGACAGCGGGCCCGGAGGGACTGTGGAAGTCCCCGTGCCCGCCCACGCCGCCGACTGACCGGCCAGGGGCCGGGCGGCGGCGATCCACAGACCTGTTGCGGGCGGCAAGAGCGGCGCCCGCAACACAAGACACACACCGTGCCACGGGAAGAACCAGGCACTTTTGGGCGTTTTAGCCCGGTATATGGGAGGCGGCATGACAGAGACGGCGAGCGGCCCGGCACGAGGTTCCCGAGCGAAGGGTTCCAAGGCCACCAAGGGTCTGCGTATCGAGCGCATCCACACCACCCCCGGCGTGCATCCGTACGACGAGGTGGAATGGGCGCGTCGTGACGTCGTCATGACCAACTGGCGCGACGGCTCGGTCAATTTCGAGCAGCGTGGCGTCGAGTTCCCCGAGTTCTGGTCGGTGAACGCGGTCAACATCGTCACCAGCAAGTACTTCCGGGGCGCCGTGGGCACCCCGCAGCGAGAGGTGAGCCTGAAGCAGCTCATCGACCGCATTGTGAAGACGTACCGGAAGGCCGGCGAGGACTACAAGTACTTCGCTTCGCCCGCCGACGCCGAGATCTTCGAGCACGAACTGGCGTACGCCCTCCTGCACCAGATCTTCAGCTTCAACTCGCCGGTGTGGTTCAACGTCGGCACCCCGCAGCCCCAGCAGGTCTCCGCCTGCTTCATCCTTGCCGTCGACGACTCCATGGAGTCGATCCTCGACTGGTACAAGGAAGAGGGCATGATCTTCAAGGGCGGCTCCGGCGCCGGCCTGAACCTCTCCCGGATCCGCTCCTCCAAGGAGCTGCTCTCCTCCGGTGGCAACGCCTCGGGCCCCGTCTCCTTCATGCGCGGTGCCGACGCCTCTGCAGGAACGATCAAGTCGGGTGGCGCCACGCGCCGCGCGGCCAAGATGGTCATCCTCGACGTCGACCACCCCGACATCGAGGACTTCATCGAGACCAAGGTGAAGGAAGAGGAGAAGATCCGCGCCCTGCGCGACGCGGGCTTCGACATGGACCTGGGCGGCGACGACATCACGTCCGTCCAGTACCAGAACGCCAACAACTCGGTCCGTGTGAACGACACGTTCATGAAGGCGGTCGAGGAGGGCGGCAAGTTCGGTCTGACGTCCCGTATGACCGGTGACGTCATCGAGGAGGTCGACGCCAAGTCGCTCTTCCGCAAGATGGCCGAGGCCGCCTGGGCCTGTGCCGACCCCGGCATCCAGTACGACGACACCATCAACCAGTGGCACACGTGCCCGGAGTCCGGCCGGATCAACGGCTCGAACCCGTGCAGCGAGTACATGCACCTGGACAACACGTCCTGCAACCTCGCCTCGCTGAACCTGATGAAGTTCCTGAAGGACGACGGCAAGGGCCACCAGTCCTTCGACGTCGAGCGCTTCTCGAAGGTCGTCGAGCTGGTCATCACCGCGATGGACATCTCGATCTGCTTCGCGGACTTCCCGACCCAGAAGATCGGCGAGAACACCCGCGCCTTCCGTCAGCTCGGCATCGGCTACGCGAACCTGGGCGCCCTGCTCATGGCGACCGGCCACGCCTACGACTCCGACGGCGGCCGCGCTCTCGCCGGCGCCGTCACGTCGCTGATGACGGGTACGTCCTACAAGCGCTCCGCGGAGCTCGCGGCGGTCGTCGGCCCGTACGACGGCTACGCCAAGAACGCCACCCCGCACCAGCGCGTCATGAAGCAGCACGCCGACGCCAACTCCGTGGCCGTCCGTGTCGACGACCTGGACACGCCGATCTGGGCCGCCGCCACGGAGGCCTGGCAGGACGTGATCCGCCTCGGGGAGAAGAACGGTTTCCGTAACTCCCAGGCGTCCGTCATCGCGCCGACCGGCACCATCGGTCTCGCGATGTCCTGCGACACCACCGGCCTCGAGCCCGACCTCGCCCTGGTCAAGTTCAAGAAGCTGGTCGGCGGCGGCTCGATGCAGATCGTCAACGGCACCGTGCCGCAGGCCCTGCGCCGCCTGGGTTACCAGGAGGAGCAGATCGAGGCGATCGTCGCCCACATCGCCGACAACGGCAACGTGGTCGACGCCCCGGGCCTGAAGACCGAGCACTACGAGGTCTTCGACTGCGCCATGGGCGAGCGCTCCATCTCCGCGATGGGCCACGTCCGCATGATGGCCGCGATCCAGCCCTGGATCTCCGGCGCCCTCTCCAAGACCGTCAACCTGCCGGAGACGGCGACGGTCGAGGACGTCGAGGAGGTCTACTTCGAGGCCTGGAAGATGGGCGTCAAGGCGCTCGCCATCTACCGCGACAACTGCAAGGTCGGCCAGCCCCTCTCCGCCAAGACCAAGGAGAAGGAGAAGGCCGAGGTCACGGAGAAGGCCGAGGCGGAGATCCGCAAGGCGGTCGAGAAGGTCGTCGAGTACCGCCCGGTCCGCAAGCGTCTCCCCAAGGGCCGTCCCGGCATCACCACCTCCTTCACGGTGGGCGGCGCTGAGGGCTACATGACCGCCAACTCCTACCCGGACGACGGTCTCGGTGAGGTCTTCCTGAAGATGTCCAAGCAGGGCTCCACCCTCGCGGGCATGATGGACGCCTTCTCCATCGCAGTCTCCGTGGGTCTGCAGTACGGCGTGCCGCTCGAGACGTACGTCTCGAAGTTCACGAACATGCGCTTCGAGCCGGCCGGTATGACGGACGACCCGGACGTGCGGATGGCGCAGTCGATCGTCGACTACATCTTCCGTCGCCTGGCGCTCGACTTCCTGCCGTTCGAGACGCGCTCCGCGCTCGGCATCCACTCCGCCGAGGAGCGTCAGCGTCACCTGGAGACGGGCTCCTACGAGCCCTCCGAGGACGAGGTCGACGTCGAGGGGCTGGCGCAGTCGGCGCCCGTCCAGACGCTGCAGGCCGAGTCCCTGAAGGCCGTCGAGACGCCGAAGGCCGAGGCCGCCACCGCGCAGCCCGCCCCGAAGCAGGCGCACACCAGCGCCGAGCTCGTCGAGATGCAGCTGGGCATCCAGGCCGACGCCCCGCTCTGCTTCTCCTGCGGTACGAAGATGCAGCGCGCCGGCTCCTGCTACATCTGCGAGGGCTGCGGCTCGACCAGCGGTTGCAGCTGATCGCCTGATCCGAAGGGGCGGCGGGACCACTACGGTTCCGCCGCCCCTTCGGCGTCGGCGGGCTAGAGGCTGCCCATCGCGACGGCGAACGAGGCGAGGTCGCCGTCGAAGCCGCGGACGACTTCCTGGAACGACCACTCGCCGTCGGCGTCCCGGGTGAACTCGGCGATCGTGGTCGCCGAACTGCCGCCCACCGCGGAGAGGTCGTGCTGCGACAGGTCGGTGTAGCCCTCCCGTATCCGTACGGCCGTGTTCGCCACGTCCCGGAACACCGTGGTCTGCCCGGCCGGCTGTTGTTCGCTCTGCTGTATGGCGACGCCCACGACCACGCGTGCGTACCGGTCCGCCAGCCGATCCAGCTCGAGCGTCATCACCTCGTCGAAACCGAGTCCCATCCCGGTTCTGCTGTCCCGGTTGAGGGTGATGGTCCCGTCGGGGGAGCGGCTGTCGAAGTGGACGACATAGGCGGGGCTGCCGTGCGGGTCGTCACCCGTGTACGTCGCGGCGATGAGGTCCAGGTCGTGGGGAAGCGAGCCCAACGGGCTCGGGTCCCACTTCAGGCCGACTTCGATCTTCTCGATCCCCTTGCGGAGGCTGCTCACCGAACTCCCCCTTCTCGGTGCAATGTTGAGTGCTACAGACACGCTACGTGGTCCCACTGACACCGCGCGGCCGTACCCGTCAGTGCGGGATGCGGCGGGGCGGCCGGGTGGATGTCTCCTCACGGAAGGACTCGATGGCACTGCTCACCTGCCGGATGAGGTGGGTGTCCTCGATGCGGTCCAGATACTGGCAGTGCCGTGCCACCCCCTCGAGTTCGAACGCGAAGTAGAGCGCCATCAGAGGATTGATGAACAGCTCACTGCCGCGGGTGCGCGCCGTGAACTGCACGTCTCCGAAAGCGCCTTGGACCGCGGCCGCGATCGATCCGTTGACGATGCTCGGATGGGCAGGCGTGTGTTCCTGCGCATGGGCGACAGCGTCCACGAACAGGGCGCCCTCCTTTGATGCGCGGGACAGCGAAAAGGCACCCAAGTAGTCGCCCGACCGCTCCAGAGCTGCGATGTTCTCCAGGACCAGTCCGTGACTGACCCCGTGGTACGCGTCGACTCCGAACCCGAGGGAGAGGACGAGTCGTGCGGGACCTTCGATACGCGCGAGCGCGGCCACGCTCGTGAGGTCCTCCTCGGGTGTGCCGAGACCTGATTCGTCACCCCGCATCAGGATGTCCGTGCCCCCGTCCACCAGGACCACCGCGTCGATGTCGTACTGCTCGATCAGCGACTTGTAGGCGGCGCGCAGCGGCTGCACGCCCACGCGCGCGAGGGCGTGCACCGTGTCGGGATAGCCGTGCAGGCGCAGCCATTGAGCGAGGGTGCGCTCGGGGAAGTAGGTCTGGTGAGGCGCCGAGTCCGGCGTCACCCGTGCCACGTCCGGGGCTGTCCAGGCGTCCGACGGCAGCCCCTCGACCGCGCTGAACGTCAGATTGGCCAGTTGGACTTCCTTGCCTTCATGGAGGAGGGAGAGGGCTATGGGCAGGCCCGCGTAGATGTCGAAACCACCGCCCGCGCCCGCGACGAGGACACGCTGTGCGTCGGCCAGTCGTGCCGAAACCGGGTTGGTGAAGAGCGCCGTCATGTCGATCATTGTGGAATGACCTGGAGCGCGGAAGTACTGGATATTGAGGCCCAGTTGCCGCGGATCGGCTTCAAGGGAGACCTGGAGGCGGATGGGGAGACGCTCCGAGGCTTGCGCCGTGCCCTTGTAGCCCATGCAGTGGCGATTCCGTTCGAGAATCCGGAAATGCTGCTGAGCAGGCCGACACCCCTTGATCTGGCTTTTCTGTAGAACAAGTCGGTGCAAAAGCGCCGTGGCGGCCACGGCTATGAGCGCGACCTGTTGTTCGCAGCCGTACTGGAGCAAATGGACTTTCCTGCGTGCGAGCGAGGAGTTGCTCTGCGATGTCGGATTAGGTGCGGCCGGGGCTGCGAGAGCTGATTCTCGGTCGACGGGGCGAACGGAACGTTCAGGCGAGCGAGTTGAGGACGTTTCTCGATCGTTAGTTCGGGTTCGAGTTGAGCGTCGGGATCCCGCCGAGTTGCTGCGCGTGCACTACACCGGAGAGTGGCCCCGCTTCATGCGCCGCGCCGTACGATGGCGCGGTGCTGGTCAAGTGGATTCGCTGCACTGTGGTGGACCGTCGGGGGTTCGAGCGGGGGCAGCGGAAATGGGCGGGGCTCCTTGGGGAGCCGGGGTTCCGGGGGCAGGGCGGTGGCTGGAGCAGAAAACGGCCCGACGTGGCCCATGTCTTCGGTTTCTGGGAGAGCCGTGCCTTTTACGACTCCTTCATGGCGCGGTCCCACGACCGGCTCGCGGCGGCGCAGTCGGGGACGTACAAGGGCATTCAAACGAAGCTGTTCGACCACCGCTTCGATGTGAAGACCGGCTTCGAGCCGCGGTTCACGGACGCGGATGTCGTACGGGTCGCGCACTGCCAGGTGAATGCCGAGCGGGCGGAGCACTTCACGTTGATGCAGCAGAAGGTCTGGAACCCGGCCATGGCCGGCTCGCCCGGGATGGTCCGTGGCCTCTTCGGGGAGGCCCCGGGCGACGAGTTCCTGGTCCTCTCGATGTGGCAGTCGGCCGCCGAGCACGGTAAGTACCAGGTCGACCGGGTGGAGCGGCTGTCCCTGAGAGCCCAGATCGAGGCCGACGTGGCCGCCATCACCGGTGACATCGTGAAGCTGGAGCCGACCTGGACCGTGTGAGGCCCCGACCACGCGCGCGTGCCATCGTGCGCTGCCATGCCATGTCTACGCCGGATGGAGCCCGTACGGGTGCTCGAACCCGGCCGATTCGATCTAGGGTCGTGGCATGGCACGACCGCGGCGCATCGTTCTTGTCCGACACGGCGAATCCGAGGGAAACGCCGATGACACCGTGTACGAGCGTGAGCCCGACCATGCCCTGGCGCTGACCGAGACGGGGTGGAGGCAGGCCGATGAGACGGGTCAAGAGCTGCGGGAGCTGTTCGGCCGCGAGCGGGTGAGCGTCTACGTCTCGCCGTACCGGCGTACCCATGAGACGTTCCGGGCGTTCCGTCTCGACCCCGAGCTCGTCCGGGTGCGGGAGGAGCCTCGCCTCAGGGAGCAGGACTGGGGGAACTGGCAGGACCGCGACGACGTACGGCTCCAGAAGGCCTACCGCGACGCCTACGGGCACTTCTTCTACCGCTTCGCGCAGGGAGAATCCGGGGCGGATGTGTACGACCGGGTGGGGGCGTTCCTGGAGAGCCTGTACCGCAGCTTCGAAGAGCCCGACCATCCGCCGAACGTGCTGCTCGTGACCCACGGCCTGACCATGCGGCTGTTCTGTATGCGCTGGTTCCACTGGAGCGTCGCGGATTTCGAATCACTGTCGAATCCCGGGAACGCCGAGACGCGGGCGCTCGTTCTCGGGGAGAACGGCAAATACGAACTGAACCGGCCATTCGAACGATGGTGCGACCCTAGGCCCTATGGGGTCACCGGATAGAGTGGCAGGGCGATGACCGCTGATTCCTCTCCCGACGGGCGCTTGGACCGCGCCCTGTCCAGCCTGCGCGGACTTTCCGTGGGCGATGCGCTGGGGTCGCAGTTCTTCGTCCCGGCGAACTATCCGCTGCTCAAGCGCCGCGCCGTTCCGGACGGCACCTGGCAGTGGACCGACGACACCGAGATGGCATGCTCCGTGGTGGCCGTCCTCGCTGCTCACGACCGTATCGACCAGGACGAACTCGCGCGTTCGTTCGCCGAGCGCCACGACTTCGACCGTGGGTACGGCCCCGCTGTGAACCGGCTGCTGCGGCAGATCCGGGAAGGCGGCGACTGGCGGATGCTCGCGTCCGCGCTGTTCAAGGGGCAGGGCTCGTGGGGCAACGGCGCGGCGATGCGCATCGCGCCGCTCGGCGCCTACTACGCCGACGACCCCGAGCAGGCCACGCACCAGGCCGAGATCTCCGCGTATCCCACGCATCAGCACCGTGAGGCCGTCGTCGGCGCGATGGCCGTGGCCGCCGCCGCGGCGCTGGTGGCCGATCCTGCGGGGCCGCCGAGCCCGCGGGACCTGCTGGACGGCGTGATCGCCCTCGTGCCGCGCAGCGCGGTGGGAGCGGGCCTGCGTCGGGCCAAGGACATGCTCGACTACGGCGACCCGGCCACTGTGGCCGCGGTGCTCGGGTGCGGTCGGCGGACGTCCGCGCATGACACCGTGCCGTTCGCCCTGTGGTCCGCGGCGCGCGGGCTCGGAGACTTCGAGCGGGCCTTCTGGAGCACCGCCCAGGTGGGCGGCGACATGGACACGACCTGCGCGATCGTGGGCGGAGTCGTCGCTTCGGGCAAGGATGGAGGGCCGCCGGCCGACTGGCTGGAGCGGACCGAGGCGCTTCCGGAGTGGGCGCCGACCTCGTCGGTCTGACGCGCCGCACCCTTCTGCCTTTGATGAGCGACCGGCATCGTGGATGCCGGGCCGTGCCTCGCTGTGCACAGTGACCCGGCATCCACGTACTCGGCAGGGCCCTCAGCCCCCGGACGGCCCTGCAGCGCTCGCTGTGCCGGAGAGCGCCTCGAGGTCGCTTTTGCGGACCTTGATCACCAGCAAGGCGACCACCACGGCGAGGACGGCCATGGCCGCCGCTGGGATGAACGCCGTGGAGATGCCGTGTGCCAAGATCTCGTGGCTCCACGGCGCTGGCAGCTCGTGGGTCCTGGCGAACTCGGCCTTCTGTTCGGGCGATGCGTTGGCCATGAAGTCGGCCGCCTGGGTCTTGGCCTCGTCACGGCTCGCCGTACCGAAGACGGTCGTCAGAATGGACAACCCCAGCGAACCGCCCACCTGCTGCGTCGTGTTCAGCAGCCCCGAAGCCGCCCCCGCCTCGTGCGGGGCCACTCCGGAGACCGCGGTGAGAGTCACCGTCACGAAGTTCAGACCCATACCGAAGGCGAAGATCAGCATCGGGCCGAGGATCCCGCCCACGTAGGAGCTGTCAGGGCTGATCAGCGCCTGCCAGGCGAGCCCGACGGCCACCAGGGCCGAACCGCCCACCAGGAAGGGCTTCGGTCCCAGGACCGGTAGGAACCGCTGCGACAGACCGGCGCCGACCGCGATCGCAGCCGTCACCGGCAGGAAGGCGAGACCTGCCTCGATCGGCGAGTAGCCCAGCACGTTCTGTACGAACAGGACGATGAAGAAGAACATGCCGAGCATGGCCGCGGCGAGACTCAACATGATCACGTACGTGCCCGACCGGTTGCGGTCGGCGAACATCTTCAGCGGGGTGATCGGTTCCTTGGCCCGGCTCTCGATGGCCACGAACGCCACCAGAAGCGCGACGGCGGCGCCGAACGATCCGAGGGTCAGGTTGTCCCGCCAGCCCTCCTCGGACGCACGGATGAAGCCGTACACGAGGGCCGCCATGCCGAGCGTGGACGTCAGCGCCCCGGAGATGTCGAAACGTCCCGGGTGACGCTCCGACTCGTTGATGTACCTCGGTGCGAGGACCGCGATCAGAATGCCGATGGGTACGTTCACGAACAGCACCCAGCGCCAGTCCAGCCACTCCGTCAGCATGCCGCCGGCCAGGAGGCCGACGGCGCCGCCGCCCGCCGAGACCGCGGCGAAGACCCCGAACGCGCGGTTCCGTTCCGGTCCTTCGGGGAACGTGGTGGTGATGAGTGCCAGTGAAGTGGGCGACGCGATCGCGCCACCGACGCCCTGAAGGGCGCGCGCTGTCAGCAACTGCCACGGTTCCTGGGCGAGTCCGCCGAGGAGGGAGGCGAAGGTGAACAGCAGGATGCCGGTCATGAAGACCCGGCGACGGCCGAGGATGTCACCGGCGCGGCCGCCGAGAAGCAGCAGGCCGCCGAAGGTGAGGGTGTAGGCGCTGACCACCCAAGTGAGGTCGGTGGTCGAGAATTTGAGAGCGTCCTGAATGTGCGGGAGTGCGATGTTCACAATCGTCGCGTCGAGGACCACCATGAGTTGGCAGGCGGCGATGACGGTCAGGGCGATGCCGGGGTGCCCCTCCCGGCGGGCCGCTCCCGGTTTCTGATCTTGCGTTAACTGAGAGGTTGTCACTATGGATCCCCCACGGGCGTATTAGTGAACGATCCCGTTCACTGTCGCGTCAACGGTAGTGAGTCCCCTTCAGTGAACGCAACCGTTCACTGAACTTGTTGCCGTGCGTTGTTCACCGCTCGACCTGCTCAACGGAGAGATGACGATGGTTACTTCGCGCTGGACGGCCGCCTCCGCTCAGTCGGCCGCCTCCATGCGCAGGCGTGGTCCCGTGCTCGAACGGGCCATCCTGGACGCCGCGCTGGATCAGCTCAGTACGGTCGGCTGGAACGGTCTCACCATGGAAGGTGTCGCCGCGGGCGCACAGACGGGCAAGGCCGCGGTGTACCGGCGCTGGCCCTCCAAGGAGGACCTCGTGGTCGACGCCCTCCAGGCCGGACTGCCCAAACTGGACTCCGCTCCGGATCTCGGGGGAGTACGCGAGGACCTGTTGGAGCTGTGCCGGCAGATGCGGGCGGCCATGTACTCGCGGCCCGGTTTTGCGGTGCGCTCCGTGCTTCACGAGTGCGACACCTTGACGGCCGAGCGCTTTCACGGCGTGATCATCGAGGGTGTCGTCGAGCCCAGTGTGCAGCTGATCAAGGAAGTCGTACGTCGTGGGATCGAGCGCGGTGAGGTGCGCCCTGACGCCGCGGACGCCGCGGTGTGCGACGTCATTCCCGCACTGATGATGTACCGCTCCAAGGTGTGCGGAAGCGAATGGGAAGAGGTGGATCTGGTGGAGATGGTCGACCAGGTGATGGTGCCCCTGCTGCGGCGGCACGCGGGCTGAGCCCGGCCGGGTGTCGCGGCGGGGCGTCGGCGGCGTACGCTGTGTGCCGCCATGCCGTACGAACCACCCACCCACGCCGTCGAGCGCTCACTGCGCGCCACCACCGGAGCCAAGATCGTCGCCGGTGTCGACGAGGTCGGCCGCGGCGCCTGGGCGGGCCCGGTCACCGTCTGTGCCGCTGTCACGGGCCTGCGCCGCCCGCCCGAGGGGCTCACCGACTCCAAGCTGATCAGCCCCAAGCGTCGCGAGACGCTCGCGGAGGAGCTGGAGAGCTGGGTCACCGCGCACGCCCTCGGTCACGCCTCGCACGAGGAGATCGATGATCTGGGGATGACGGCGGCGCTCCGTCTCGCCGCCGTGCGTGCCCTGGAAGGGCTGCCGGTGCGGCCGGACGCCGTCATTCTCGACGGGAAGCACGACTATTTGGGTGCCCCCTGGCAGGTCCGTACGGTGATCAAGGGGGACCGTTCCTGCATCGCCGTCGCCGCGGCCTCGGTGATCGCCAAGGTCCGCCGCGACAAAATGATGGCCGAACTGGGTATCGACCATGCAGACTTCGGGTTTGCGGCCAACGCCGGATACCCGTCGCCGGTGCATCGCGCCGCGTTGGAGGAGCGGGGGCCCACCCCGCACCACCGGCTTTCGTGGGCGTATCTTGATGCGCTGCCCCAGTGGCGGCACCTCAAGAAGGCCCGCAGCTGGGCGGACGCAAGCGTTCCGGAGATCGAGGGCCAGCTCGGCTTCGACTTCTGACCGCTGTGCTCGCACCTATGTGCCACCCGCCGACGCGAGTCGCACCTGCGTTTGATAAATATCAGCTCATGCCTCTCATTCCCGAGGAGCCTCAGATTCACGAGAGTGCCCAGGGTCCCCGCGCCACGCCGGCCAGTGGCCGTACCGCGCCGACCCCTCGTCCCGTACCCGGCCCGCGTCCCGCGGCGCCGCCGCGACCCGGCCGCCCGGGTCCCGCAAGGCCCGCGCCGCCCGCGCAGCGCACCCCGCGCGAGTCGGCTCCCGCCGCCAAGCCGGGGCCGAAGGCCCCTGCCGTCCCGTCGACTTCGGCGTCTCAGCCGCAGCTCCAGCTCATCCCGGCCTCGGCCGAGGGCGCGCTGGACGCCGCGGAGGAAGCCGTCGATCTGCTGCTCGACTCCGGTCGTGCGCCCGGCGACATCCTGGTGATCACCACGGGTGAGCCGCACCCGTGGGCCGCTCACGAGCTGTCGTTCGGCGAGAACGCCTACTGGACGCAGCACGATGCGGGCGACGACGTCTTCTACGCCGACGCTTCCGCCCTGGACCGTGCCGCGTCGCGCCCGGTGGTCGTCGTCGCCGTGAACGGCGGCGCCGACCAGACGGCCACGACGGCGCTGCCGCTGGCACTCGGCAGGGCCGGTGCCCTGCTGATCGTGTGCGGCGACCCGCAGCGCGTCAACACGCTGCTCGGCGCCGGGGTCTGACGTACCGCTTGCCGGCTGCCCGCACCGCTCGTCGGTGTCCGGGGAGTCCGGCAGGCCGGTGCGCGACCGCGGCGGTGCGGTTCAGCGGGCCGCCGCCCGGCGGAGCATCTCCGTCGCGGCACCACTGGTCCGTGGCTCCCGCTGCTCGTCGCCGCCGAGCACTCCGGCCACGGAGCCCACACTCGGGCGCCGTCCACCCCGGCCCTCGCCGAGCACCTGCCAGCCGTCACGCGTCATCGTGATGTATGCCCCGCAGCGCAGGCCGTGCAGGGTGCAGGCGTCCCGCAGCCCCCACATCCAGGCCCCGTCCTCCTCCGTCCAACGAGCGTCTCCCTCACGGCAGTACAGCAGGACAGCGGTACGGACCGGAGTGCGGCGACGCAGGTCGTGCGGGATGACCCGGCGCAGCTGGGAGAGCAGCGCGTTGCGGAACGTCCAGCCGTCGGTGGCGCTCTCACGGCGGGTGAACGAGGCGCTGGCGTTCAGCCGTTCCTCCGGGTCGAGTACGGCCACCACGGCGGTCCGGGGCATCGGCCGGTGGCGGGTGTGCAGGCCGCTGACGACCTCGCGAGGATTGCGCAGCAGCGGAATTCCGGCTGCCGCCCACTCCGCGGGTTCCAGCAGCCTGGTCGGTCGGTTGACGGAATCGGCGGACCTCTCGGAGCGCATCGATGACGCGGACATCGACGCGGCCGAGGACGGAGCGAATCCGAAGGTCACGGTCCTCCCTTCGGCTACACGCCCACAGCGAGGGCGGGGTCTGACTGGGGGAGCGCACCGCGGCACAGCCCTTCCGGACCACTGGGGAGCCGCGCGGGGAGCTGTGCCAATTCTTCCTGTCGTACAGGCGCAGGGCAACGAGCAATCACGACCCGGGACCGGTATCCGGCGATGCGTCGCCAATATCCCTGCCCAAAGGTTGGGTCCTCGACGCGCGAATCAGCCCTGTACCGCCAGGACCAGCGGCAACACCCCTTCCGCGCCGGCCCGACGGAGCAGCCGAGCGGCCATGGCCAACGTCCATCCGGTCTCCGTGTAGTCGTCGACGAGCAGAACCGGGCCGCCCGCGCGCGCGAGTGCCTCGGTCAGCTCGTGCGGCAACGTCAACGTGCCCTCCAGGGCCCGAAGACGCTGTGCGCTGTTGCTGCGGGGGATGTGCGCGGTGTCGCTGCCCGGCGCGTATTGGATGGTGCCGAGGAGCGGCATACGGCCGACCTGGGCGATACCGGCCCCCAGCGACTGGATGAGCTGCGGCCGGGTGTGGGACGCCAGAGTGACCACGCCTACAGGGCGCGGCTGCGCGTCGGAGCCGGCACTCGCCCAGCCGCCGGGCCCCTTGGCCCAGTCGGCGAGAACCTCCACGACGGCCCGGGCGACGTCGTCCGGCACCGGGCCGTCCGGTGCCTGTGGGGTGAGCATGGGCCGCAGCCGATTGCCCCAGCCGATGTCCGAGAGGCGGCCGAGCGCTCGTCCCGCGCCCGCCTGTTCGCCCGCCGGAATGCGTCCCTTCAGATCGATGCCCACGGCCGCGAGGCCGGTGGGCCACATCTTCCTCGGTTCCACCTCGACTCCGGGGCGCCCGAGTTCGCCTCGCGCCGAGGTCAGCGCGTCCGGTGAGACAGAGGCCTCGAACCGCGCCCCCGCGCAGTTGTCGCAGCGCCCGCACGGCGCTGCCGCCTCGTCGTCCAACTGACGGCGCAGGAACTCCATGCGGCAGTCGGTCGTCGTGACGTAGTCGCGCATCGCCTGCTGCTCGGCCTCCCGCTGTTTGGCGACCCACGCATAACGCTCGGTGTCGTACGTCCACGGCTGTCCGGTGGCGATCCAGCCGCCCTTCACCCGGTGCACCGCGCCGTCCACGTCCAGGACCTTGAGCATGATTTCCAGGCGCGAACGACGCAGCTCCACAAGAGGTTCGAGAGCCGGGAGCGAGAGCGGCCTCTCGGACTGCGCGAGCACGTCCAGGGTGCGCCGCACCTGCTCCTCCGGAGGGAACGCGAGCGAGGCGAAGTAGCGCCAGATCGCCTCGTCCTCCTTGCCGGGGAGCAGCAGCACCTCCGCGTGCTCGACGCCACGTCCCGCACGCCCCACCTGCTGGTAGTACGCGATCGGGGAGGAAGGGGAGCCGAGGTGGACGACGAACCCGAGGTCGGGTTTGTCGAAACCCATGCCGAGCGCGGAGGTGGCCACCAGAGCCTTCACCCGGTTCGCCAGGAGATCCTCCTCGGCCTGCTGCCGGTCCGCGTTCTCCGTCTTTCCCGTGTACGACGTCACGGTGTGGCCGCACTGACGCAGATACGCCGTGACCTCCTCGGCGGCGGCGACCGTGAGCGTGTAGATGATCCCCGAGCCCGGCAGCTCGTCGAGGTGGTCGGCCAGCCAGGCCAAACGGTGTGCGGCGTCGGGAAGTTGCAGCACACCGAGGCTCAGGCTCTCGCGATCGAGCGGCCCGCGCAGCACGAGGGCGTCCGAGCCGCCGCCGGTGCCGAGCTGGTCGGCGACGTCGGCCGTCACCCGCGCGTTGGCCGTCGCCGTCGTGGCCAGGACCGGCACGCCTTGGGGCAGATCGGCAAGCATGGTGCGCAGGCGTCGGTAGTCGGGGCGGAAGTCGTGACCCCAGTCCGAGATGCAGTGCGCTTCGTCGACGACGAGCAGGCCTGTGGCGGCGGCCAGTTGAGGCAGGACGTCGTCCTGGAAGTCGGGGTTGTTCAGGCGCTCGGGGCTGACCAGCAGCACGTCGACGTCGCCCGCCGCGACCTCGGCCCGGACGGCGTCCCACTCCTCCGTGTTCGACGAGTTGATGGTGCGGGCGCGGATGCCGGCGCGCTCGGCTGCCTCCACCTGGTTGCGCATCAGCGCGAGGAGCGGGGAGACGATGACGGTCGGGCCGCTGCCCCGCTCCCGCAGGAGTGCGGTCGCGACGAAGTACACCGCGGACTTTCCCCAGCCGGTGCGCTGCACGACGAGGGCACGTCTGTGCTCGGCGACCAGGGCCTCGATCGCACGCCACTGGTCCTCGCGCAGGCGGGCCGTGCCGCTCGGGTCGGACACCAGGCGGGCGAGTACGGCGTCGGCGGCCGTCCGGAGGTCTTCGTTGCTCATGCCCCCATGCAACCCGATGGGACTGACATCGCGCGAACGAAGGCTTCTGCCTGTGGACAACTCCTGTCGTGTCCCTGATCGGGGTTATCCACAGCCCAAAACGGAGTGTGCCGATCCGCGGCATGGTCCTCCCATGACGAATCACAGCAAGCCCGCCGGTGCGACCGGCGAGGCAAAGATCACCCTGCGCACGGCCGGTGAACTCGCCGAGGCGCTTCCGTATTTGCTCGGGTTCCGTCCGGACGACAGCGTCGTCCTGGTCGCCCTGCACAAGGGGCGATTCGGCGGCCGGGTGCGCATCGGCATCCCCGGGCGCGCCGAGGACTGGCCGTCGGTGGCGCAGCAGATGGCCCGCTGCCTGATCGGCGAGTGCGAGCTCAGGGACGGCCGGCCGGACAGCGTCGTCGCTTTCCTCTGCCAGGACGCGGCGGTCTCGGGCGCGGAACCCGCGCGGCGGGTGATGGAGCGGCTGCGCCCCCTCGCCCAGCTCCTGCGCACGGCGTGCGGCAGTTTGGACGTGCCGGTGACGGAAGCACTGTGCCTCTCGGACGGCAGGTACTGGTCCTACTGCTGCCCGCGCGCGGAGTGCTGCCCGCCGGAGGGCAACGTGATCGTCACCGACGGCACCTCCGTGATGGCGGCCACGGCGGCGTACGCGGGGATTCATGTACGCGCGTCTGCCCAGGAGGTGCGGGCACGACTGGCCCCGCTGGAGACGCGACTCGTCGTCGACCAGACCCGAGCCCTGGACGCGGCGGCCATGGACCTCGTGCCGAGGATCTTCGCCGGTGTCTCGCGCGAGGAGGTGGAGGGCGAGACCCTCGACCTGGCGCGCCGCGTCCTGCGCCGTCTCGCGGACGCCCCGTCGGAGGACGGAGTGCTGGATGCCGATCTCCGGGACGACGAGCTGTTGGCCCACGACGAGGCCGCGACGTTGATTCTCGGCCTCCAGGACCGGCTGACCAGGGACCGGGCGGCGGAGTGGATGGAAGGTGCGGAGGCCTCCTGCGCGCTTCGTCTGTGGAGGGCGCTGGCGCGTCGCTGCGTCGGCCCTTACGGAGAGCATGCCGCGGCGCCGTTGTCCCTCGCCGGCTGGGTCGCATGGTCGCTCGGTGACACCGCCGAGGCGGACCAGGCACTCGAGATGGCGCTCACTGCCGATCCGCGCTACGTGTTCGCCCAGCTCCTCAACGCGGCACGTGCCGACGGACTCGACCCGGAACCGGTACGTCGCTCACTGCGCGGAAAGCGGACCGAGCGGGAGACGGAGCCGACCGAGGTGAATGAAGAAGCTGCCGAGGGCGCGGAGGACGCCGGGAAGCTCGGGCCCTCGGGGCCGGCGCCCGTCGTGGATCCGGGGGTGTCCCGGGCGGCCCGCGGTCTGGAGGCCGCGCTGCGCCGCCGGGGCGAGCGCCGAGATCGGGCGGGGACCCGGCCGGCCCGAGCGGGAGCGCGAGCGCCACGGCGGCCTTCGGGACGGCGTCGCGTCGGAAGGCAGCGCACCAGGGACGACGGATGAGCAGGGCCGCGACGGCTTGTCGGTGGGGGAGTCGGTGGTTCGCCGCGCTGTGGCGTTACTTGGGACCGGGCGGCTCCGTTCACCTGAGAGGCGGTAGCGGCGGCCGGGCCGTGCCGTCGGCGCGTCCACCAGCCCGGCAGGATGCCGGCGCCTCGCGCGACCGTGCGCGAAAGGAGCCGCCCCATGCGGGAGTTCGAGCTGAGGCCGATCGTGGACCGGAGGCGTGGCCACCGGCCGGCCGACGCGGGCGGGCGCCGTCCCGGGCGCTCCGACCGGACGCATCGCCCCTGTGCGGCGTGGACTTCACGCGGAGCGCGGACCGCAGGCGGCCGAGGAGTGTCGGCGGTGCGCAGGCCGGTCGGCGTACGCCCGGCGTCCACGGGGAGGGGGCGGCGTTGACGGCGAACGCCCCACGGCGGCCCGTGTCGCCGCGCGACGGCGAGCTCGGTGCCCTCAGGGACACAAGCCCGCCGGAGCCCTCACGCCACCGGCCCCACCCGCTGCCGGGCCGCCCGAGCGCCTCGTCGCCTTCGACGGGACCGGCCGCGATGCCCAGACGCTCCTTTGAACTCCCGCCCACCCACCGGTCATTGATCTGCGTGGCTCTGCCGGGACTCGCGATCTCCTCCGAGCACGGTCAACTGACGGCCGAGGGACTCGAAGGCTTCTATCGCGGCGGCAGACGGCTTCTGTCGCGTTGCCGGATCCGTGTGGCGGGACGAGAGCCGCTCGCCGTGCAGGCGCGCATGGTCTCGGCCGACCGCGCCCGCTTCGTGGGGACCGTGCGGGCGGCCCCCGACGCCGGACCGGACCCGGATGTTGTCGTGGAGCGGATCAGGCATGCCGACGGTACGGAACGCATCACGTTGCACAGTTCCGCGGCACGGCCCCTGCGGCTGCCCCTGGAAGTGGCACTCGGCACGGACCTGGCCGAACTCGGCGCGGTGGCGGCCGGCGACCCGGGCCGCGAACTGCCCGCGACGGTCCACGACTCCGGCATGCGGTGGTCGTCCCCGACGGGCAACACCGTGGTCACGGCGACGCCACCGCCCACGGATGCCCTGGCCTCCGCCGGCCTGCTGCGCTGGGAGTTCGACCTGCCACCCGGTGGGACGCGCACGGTGGAGCTGAGAGTTCGGGGGGACGGCACGGGGATCGGCAGAACCGCGGGACACACCGCGGTCCGCCCCCTCGCCGCGGCCCGGGCGCAAGGGGACGACCCGCGTGTGGGGCCCCTGCTGCGGACCTGCATCGATGACCTGCAGGCGCTCTTGGTGCGCGACCCCACGCATCCTTCGGACGTCTACCTGGCGGCGGGCGCGCCCTGGCGCTGCGGTCCGGCCCCCGCCGAGGCGCTGGCGGCCGCCAGGATGGCCCTGCCGCTGGGAACTCGCCTCGCGGGCAGCACGCTGCGAGCCTTGAGCCGTACACAAGTGACGCAACCAGGAAGGGATTTCGGGAGTCTGCCGGGGCCCATGCGGCACATGGGCGCGGGACTGCCCCCGAGCTCCACAGGCATCGAGGCCACCCTCCTGTTCCCCGTCCTGCTGGCGGAGGCGAGACGCTGGGGTCTCGCCGAGCCGGAGGTGACAGAGCTGCTTCCTGCCGCGGAGCGATGCCTGCGCTGGTTGCGCGCCGCCACCTATGAGGGTCCGTACGTTCCCGACCCCGGCCCGGGAGGGCCGCTGCGCTGCGAAACCCAGGCCCACGCGCATCGGGCAGCGGTCCTCGGCGCCGATCTGCTCGACGCGTACGGCAGACCCGGGGGCGCGGAGTTGCGGCAGTGGGCGGAGGAGCTGCGGCACCGGTTCCGGGAGGACTTCTGGGTCGACGACCGGGGCGGCGGCCGGCCGGCGGCGGCACGCACCGCGGACGGACGCCCGATCCCTCACCTGGGCAGCGGCGTCGCCCATCTGCTCGACACTGGTCTGCTCGGAGCGGGCTCGTGCGCGCCGGGCCTGCTGGACAAGGTGCAGACCGAGCAGCTCGCGCGCCTGCTCGGCGGCCCGGGCCTGGACTCGGGCTGGGGGCTGCGCACCCTGGGGGTGAAGGAGGTGTCGTACAACCCGTTCGGTCACCGCGCGGGTGCGGTGCGCGTGCAGGAGACAGCGGTGGCCGTCGCGGGTCTGGCCGTCGCAGGGTACGAGAAGGAGGCAGCGTCCCTGCTCGGCGGTGTCCTGGCCGCCGCAGAAGCCTTCGGGTACCGGCTGCCGGAGATGTACGCGGGGGAGCAGCGGGTCGAGGGAGGCGCCCCGCTGCCGCATCCCGCCGCCTGCAGGCCGGCTGCCGTCGCGGCAGCAGCGGGCGTGCACCTGCTGGCCACCCTCGCGGGCATCCGCCCGGACGTGCCCGCCGGGACGGTCACCTTGTCCCCGGTACGGGGCGCCCCGCTCGGTGAGATCGGGCTGACGGGGCTCCGAGTGGCCGAGCACACCTTTTCCGTACGGGTCAGCCGACTCGGCCTCGCCATGGTCGAGGAGGCCGCGGACGTCCTGCAGTTGGGGGTGTGACCGGCTTGGCAGGAGCCGGACCTGAGCCTGGGCGAGCCACTGCACGAAGAGGGGAAGCAACGAGCGAAGGGACTGTTTATCGTCAGGCAGACGACTATGATCGTTCCATGTCGCCCTACGACCCGTCGGCCTTCCCGCCCTTCGCTGTCACCGTCGACCTGGTCGTGCTGACCGTGCGCCGTCACGCGCTGTGTGCGTTGGCGGTGCGTCGCGGTGAACCGCCTTTTCAGGGGCGTTGGGCACTGCCCGGCGGGTTCGTGCGGGACGACGAGGATCTGACGGCGGCAGCCGCGCGGGAGCTGGCCGAGGAGACGGGGCTGTGCGCCCACGATCCGGCTGCGCCCGCGCAGGACAACGGCGCGCACCTGGAACAGCTGGGGACCTATGGCGACCCGAAGCGGGATCCTCGGATGCGTGTGGTGAGCGTCGCTCATCTGGCGCTTGCGCCCGACCTGCCCGCACCGCGCGCGGGCGGCGACGCGCACAGTGCCCGCTGGGCCCCGGTCGAGGCACTGCTCAACCAGAGCGGGTACGGGCGGGAGGGCGAGCAGGCCGCACCGCTCGCCTTCGACCACGCGCAGATCCTGGCGGACGGTGTCGAGCGGGCCCGATCGAAGATCGAGTACTCGTCGCTGGCCACGGCGTTCTGCCCGCCGGAGTTCACCGTCGGCGAGCTGCGCCGCGTCTACGAGGCGGTCTGGGGCGTCGCCCTCGACCCGCGCAACTTCCATCGCAAGGTGACCGGGACGCCGGGGTTCCTGGTGCCCACCGGGGGCACCACCACCCGCCAGGGCGGCCGGCCCGCCCAGCTCTTCCGCGCGGGCGGCGCCACACTGCTCAACCCGCCGATGCTGCGACCGGAAGTCTGACCAACTCACCTACGAGACCGGGCTGTTCCGGAACAGCCCGGAACGCGCAGGTCGTCGTCCGGCCGTTTCGACTCCGCTTTTGCGGATATCCACGCCCACACCCTGCCCGAAAAGCCGGAAATATCGCGTTATCTTGCTGAAGTACCCACGGGGGTCGGCCGCTGCCCGAGCGGCGGCCGGACCCCGGCCGCCGGGCGGTCGCCCATCCTGCGAGAGAAGCGATGATCCAGGCCATCGGACTGACCAGCAACGCCCGCAAGGGGAGCCCGCCCGCGGTCGACGACGTGTCCTTCGAGGCGCACGCGGGCCGTGTCACGGCACTGCTCGGTGCCCGAGGGGCCGGAAAGACGACCGCGGTCAGGCTCATGCTCGAACTCCAACAGGGGCGCGGCATCACCTGCTTCAGGGGCCGCCCCCTGCACCGCATCGCCCATCCCGCGCGTGAAGTGGGCGTCCTGCTGGGCGACGTACCGGGCCACCCGGGCCGAACGGTCCGTGGACAGCTGCGCATGCTCTGCACGGCGGCCGGAGTGCCCGTCCAGCGCGCCGACGAAGTACTGGAGGTCGTCGGGCTGGTGAGCCTGCGCGACGAGCGCCTGGGCACCCTGTCCCGCGGCATGGACCGCCGGCTCGGCCTCGCCTGCGCGCTGCTCGCGGACCCGCACACGCTGGTGCTCGACGGTCCCGCGGACGGACTGTCGACCCGCGAGAGCAAGTGGCTGCACGGCATTCTGCGCGCGCACGCGGGCCTCGGCGGCACGATCCTTTTCACCACGGACGACCCCAAGGAGGCGGCGCGGACCGCGGACCGCGTCGTCACTCTCGACGAGGGAAAGCTGATTGCGGACCAAGGGGTCGCCGACTTCGCGCGCACCCGACTGCGGCCCCGGGTCGCCGTGCGCAGCCCGCACGCCACGCGCCTCGGCGTCCTGCTGGCCAAGGAGGCCCGCACGGCCAAGCGCACCGTCGAAGTGGTACCGGAGGACGGCAGCCACCTCTCGGTGTACGGCAGCACCTGCGCGGACGTGGGGGAGACAGCGTTCCGGCACGGCATCCTCGTCCACCAACTCGCCGACGAGGTCGGGGACGCGGGACCCGCAGTGGCGCAGATCCTGCCCCCGGGCGACGGCATGGATGTTCCGGAAGCCCCACGCACCGGCGATTCCGCCACCGACGCGCAGGCACACGACTCCCAGGACGCCGACCTCCTCAATACCAAGGGTGCGACCAGCACGTTCGTGCCCCTCGCCGACACCACCCCCATGCCCACAGCCTCCGCGCACGTCACCGAGCGCACCGGGCGCGAGGGGAACGAGGCGTCCCGGCCTCCGGCTGCCGCCCTGCCCCCGCTGCCGCCCCCCATCACCGTCCGTCCCGCCCTCGGTCCGCTGCGCCCCCTGCGCTACGAACTGCGCCGCGCGACCGGCATCGCCACCGGATACATCACCGTCGCGCTCGTCCTCGCCGCCTCCGTGCTCCTCTCCGTACTGCTCGCACGCGCCGGACACACACCGCAGCCCCGCCTGCTCGCCGCCTGGCCGCGAGAACTGCCCCTGCCGCCCGCCGCCCTCGGCGCGGGACTGCTCGGGGCCTTCGCCTTCGGTGACGAGTTCCGTCACCCCGCCCTCGCCGCCGACCGTGGCACCGTCCCCCGACGCCTGGGACTTCTCGCCGCCAAACTGCTGGTCGGCGCGGCGACCGCCGTCCTCATGGCCGTCCTCGTCGTCGGCTGCGACGCCGCCCTGCTCCACCTCGTATACGGATCAGAGCTCACCCAAGTTCCCACCGACTGGCTGTCGCTGACGGCAAGTTGGTTCACGCTCGTCATCGCGTGCGCCTGGGCCGGCGTCCTCGCGTCCGGAGTGTTCCGGTCGACCGCGGCCGGCCTCGCGGCCGTCGTGGCCGTCCCCATCGTCATCGTTCCCCTCGTACAGAAGGCCGTCGAGGGTCCATCTGTGCGAACGGCCGCGGGGCTTCCCGTCAGGCTGCGCGATCTCGCTCTGGTGCACTGGCCGTTCGGCGCGGAGCGGTTCGTCGCGGCCGCAGTGCGGATGATCGCCCAACCTGTGGGCGGTGCGCTGATGTTGTCGCTCAGCGCTCTGCTCTGCACATATCTGTTCATGGTGCTGCGCCCCAGGGTGCGATGACGACCGTCCGGCGTCTTCTGGACCCCCGCTGTACGCAACTCCCCCTGGAACGCCCATTTCTTTCCGATAAGGCGTCAATTGCAGTGAGGGAGGAGATCACCCTTTCGTGTGCTTTTCACCAAAGACCTCAAGGGAGTTGGGAGCGGCGCCGACAACACATTCCGTGAGTACCCTTGCGCACACCATGATGACCGCCGCCCGCTCCGCCGACTCAGGCCTCGCCGGACCGGGCGAACTCGACCGCTACCCCTACGGGGAGTCGGCCGCCGATCGCATCGGCGCCCCCGTCTGGGACAGCACGGACCAGGACCTCGGCCGGGTGGGCCGACGCGCCGCGGGCAGCCGGGGGCGCGGACTGCACGGTCAACTCGTCCAGCAGTTGGGGCAGATGATCGTCTCCGGCGACCTGGGCGCCGACCGCCCCTTGGTGCCCGAGGAGATCGGCCAGCGTTTCGAGGTGTCCCGGACCGTCGTCCGTGAGTCCCTCCGCGTCCTGGAGGCCAAGGGCCTGGTCAGCGCCCGCCCGAACGTGGGCACGCGCGTGCGTCCGGTCAGCGACTGGAACCTGTTGGACCCCGACATCATCGAGTGGCGTGCCTTCGGGCCGCAGCGTGACGATCAGCGCCGGGAGCTGAGCGAGCTGCGCTGGACGATCGAGCCGCTCGCCGCGCGCCTCGCCGCCGGCCATGGCCGTGAGGACGTACAGCAGCGTCTTGCCGACATGGTCGAGATCATGGGGCACGCGCTCGCCCAGGGGGACTCGATCACGTTCTCCCGTGCCGACGCCGAATTCCACTCGCTGCTGATCCAGCTCGCCGGCAACCGCATGCTCGAGCACCTCTCCGGCATCGTCTCCGCGGCCCTTCAGGTCTCCGGTGGCCCCGTCACCGGTTGCGACCGGCCGAACGAGACGGCCGTCGCGCACCACGCGCGCATCGTCGACGCTCTCGCCGCCGGGGACAGCTCCGGCGCCGAGGCCGCCATGCGACAGCTGCTCGTGGTCCACCCCGAGGTGGAGCGCGTCGTGCCGGCGCCGCGCGAGCACTGATCGCGCCGAGGCCGTAGCGGAGCGAGGGAGTACGGACCTGATGTCGCCGGGAGGCGCCGCCATGTGCCCTGTGCATGTGGAGACGGGCGCCTTTCGGCGACTCGGCCGTGCGGGTGCGGTCCGTTGCTCGTACGCGGCTGTCACTAGCGCGGGCGGCCACTGCCCGACGGGGTGACGTCATGGCATGACCGGCTCTGCCCGTATCCGTCAGTTTTTGACCGCTTACGGGGTGTGACTCGGGCCACGCGGATTGGGCGTAACGCTCCTCGGGGCAACGCGATGACCTAAGAGGTGACACCCGAGGAGGGAATACAGCAGCCGTTCGTGGCGCTGTCCATCTCCCCGGCCCCCGCCCGCGCCGTCGGCCCATCCCCAAGTCGGCGGTCGTCGGCTCCGGTCCACACAGGACGGGGCCGGAAGCCGTTTTCCAACGTTCCGAGAGGTTGTTCGTGTCGGCCAGCACATCCCGTACGCTCCCGCCGGAGATCGCCGAGTCCGTCTCTGTCATGGCGCTCATTGAGCGGGGAAAGGCTGATGGCCAGATCGCCGGCGATGACGTGCGCCGTGCGTTCGAAGCCGACCAGATTCCGGCCACTCAGTGGAAGAACGTTCTGCGCAGCCTCAACCAGATCCTCGAGGAAGAGGGTGTGACGCTGATGGTCAGTGCCGCTGAGCCCAAGCGTCCCCGAAAGAGCGTTGCAGCCAAGAGTCCGGTCAAGCGCACCGCCACCAAGACTGTTGCGGCGAAGACGGTCACCGCCAAGAAGGTCGCCGCCACGACCGCTCCCGAGCCGACGGCCGCCGAGGCCGCCTCCGAGGAAGCCGCGCCGGCCAAGAAGGCGGCCGCCAAGAAGACAGTCGCCAAGAAGGCCACCGCCAAGAAGACGGTCGCCAAGAAGGCCACCGCCAAGAAGGCGGGCGGCAAGAAGGACGACGAGCTCCTCGAGGACGAGGCGACCGAGGAGACCCCCGCCACCGGCAAGGCCGGCGAGGAAGAGCCGACCGAGGGCCAGGGCTTCGTCCTGTCGGACGACGACGAGGACGACGCGCCCGCGCAGCAGGTCGCCGCCGCCGGTGCCACGGCCGACCCGGTCAAGGACTACCTCAAGCAGATCGGCAAGGTCCCGCTGCTCAACGCCGAGCAGGAGGTCGAGCTCGCCAAGCGCATCGAGGCCGGCCTGTTCGCCGAGGACAAGCTGGCCAACGCCGACAAGCTCGCCCCCAAGCTCAAGCGCGAGCTGGAGATCATCGCCGAGGATGGCCGCCGCGCCAAGAACCACCTCCTGGAGGCCAACCTCCGTCTGGTGGTCTCGCTGGCCAAGCGCTACACCGGCCGCGGCATGCTCTTCCTGGACCTCATCCAGGAGGGCAACCTCGGTCTGATCCGCGCGGTCGAGAAGTTCGACTACACCAAGGGCTACAAGTTCTCGACGTACGCCACCTGGTGGATCCGTCAGGCGATCACCCGCGCGATGGCCGACCAGGCCCGCACCATCCGTATTCCGGTGCACATGGTCGAGGTCATCAACAAGCTCGCGCGCGTGCAGCGCCAGATGCTCCAGGACCTGGGCCGCGAGCCCACCCCGGAGGAGCTGGCCAAGGAGCTCGACATGACCCCCGAGAAGGTCATCGAGGTCCAGAAGTACGGCCGTGAGCCCATCTCCCTGCACACCCCGCTGGGCGAGGACGGCGACAGCGAGTTCGGTGACCTCATCGAGGACTCCGAGGCCGTGGTCCCGGCCGACGCCGTCAGCTTCACGCTCCTCCAGGAGCAGCTGCACTCCGTGCTCGACACCCTGTCCGAGCGCGAGGCGGGCGTCGTCTCCATGCGGTTCGGTCTCACCGACGGTCAGCCGAAGACCCTCGACGAGATCGGCAAGGTGTACGGCGTGACGCGTGAGCGCATCCGCCAGATCGAGTCCAAGACGATGTCGAAGCTGCGCCACCCGTCGCGCTCGCAGGTCCTGCGCGACTACCTCGACTAGTCACTGCCGCTGTACGGCTCTCTGAAGGCCCGGCACGGCCCCGTTCGCGGGGCAGGCCGGGCCTTCGGCGTACGCGGCCGTGGGTGGATCCTCGCGGTGCACGGAGCGAACCGCTGAAACACTCTGGGTGTGCCTTAGCAACCCAGAGTGAGGAGACCGCATGCGACGTCCCTTCGCGAGAGCGCTGACCGCGCCGCTGGCCGCGCTGGCCACGGCAGCCGCGCTGCCCCTGGCCTCGTCCGCGCCCGCGGCCGCCGATGACGGCATCGTCGGCGGCAGTCAGGTCCACGTGTCCGACAGCCCATGGACGGTGGCGCTCGCCAGTCGTGACCGGTTCGGAGGTACGCGTGCCGGACAGTTCTGCGGGGGAGTGGTCGTCGCACGGTCGACGGTCGTCACCGCGGCGCACTGCCTGAGTGAGGACGTACTCGGAGCGCCGCGCGACGAAGTGCGCGACCTCAAGGTGATCGCCGGCAGAAACGACCTCCGCGCGGACGAGGGCGCCGAGATCCCGGTCCGGGGCGCGTGGGTCAACCCGGACTACGACGGCCGTACCAACTCGGGCGATGTGGCGGTCATCACACTGTCCACACCGCTGCCCGGGGGATACGTGATCCCGATGGCCGACGAGGGCGACCCCGCCTACCGGCCGGGGACGGGAGCCGCCGTCTACGGGTGGGGCGACACGACCGGTGCGGGGGACTACGCACGCACACTGCGCGCGGCACGGGTGCAGGTGCTCGCCGACTCCGTCTGTGAACAGGCCTACCCGGGCAGTTCGGACGGGAGGTATCTGCCGTCGTCGATGCTGTGCGCCGGTGAGCCGGACGGCGGCAAGGACGCCTGCCAGGGGGACAGCGGCGGCCCGCTGGTCGCCCAGGGGCGGCTCATCGGCCTCGTGTCGTGGGGCAGCGGCTGTGGACGTGCGGGGAGCCCCGGTGTCTACACCAGGGTCTCGGATGTCCTCAGGGTGCTGCGCCAGCACGGCTGACGGATACGAGGACGGGCGGCCCTCCCTGGGTGCAGGGAGGGCCGCCCGATGACCGGCCTGATGCCGGAGCTGGCTCGTCGTGGGTGCGAGGCGTCAGCGTTCCTCGGTCTCGGCGCTTGCCGGAACGGCGGTGAGCCGCTCCGTCTCGTCCTGTATCTCAGCGGCGATCTTCTTGAGTTCCGGCTCGAACTTGCGACCGTGGTGGGCGCAGAAGAGCAGTTCACCACCGCTGATCAGAACGACGCGCAGGTAAGCCTGGGCGCCGCAACGGTCACAGCGGTCAGCGGCCGTCAGCGGGCTCGCGGGGGTCAGAACAGTAGTCACGTCGCCTCTTCTCTAGCTCGACGAGCTGTCGTACCAGGGTCAACATCCAACCAGGCCGAAAACGTTCCCGCTCGCGGCTTTTCCTCGAAAAATTTCTTCGAGACCGGCTGTCTGCTGCCGGGTGGCGGCGAATGTGCCGTATTGCGTCTCTTACGTGTCTTACGGGTTCGCGCGTTCCGTCAGGTCGGTCCTCCCCGGCTGGGTTGCCGGTTGTTCATGAGGACGTGCCCGGAGCCTAAATGGTTCATGCCTGGAAGGGAACGTGATGTGTGCTTCACTCAATCGAGGGATCGAACACTCATGCGACCTTGGACTAGTCTGGGCTGAGGTGAGGGTGGCGTTACAACGGCTCTACCAGGCCTCGGTACCCTCTGACGGGCGACCGACGCCGGCCCTTTACCCACAAGGGCCCCATCTGAAATTCAGCGAGGAGCGAACCGCGTGACCGCCGAAACGTCCGTGCCGTCCACAGCGCTGCTGACCGGAGCAGACCGGGACGGTTCCAACTACACCGCGCGGCACCTTCTCGTCCTCGAGGGGCTCGAAGCCGTACGCAAGCGTCCGGGCATGTACATCGGCTCGACCGACAGCCGCGGTCTGATGCACTGCCTCTGGGAGATCATCGACAACGCCGTCGACGAGGCCCTCGGTGGTTTCTGTGACCACATCGAGGTGATCCTGCACGACGACGCCTCCGTGGAGGTGCGGGACAACGGCCGCGGCATCCCCGTGGACGTGGAGCCCAAGACCGGCCTCTCCGGGGTCGAGGTCGTCATGACCAAGCTCCACGCGGGCGGCAAGTTCGGAGGCGGCTCCTACGCCGCTTCCGGCGGTCTGCACGGCGTGGGCGCCTCGGTGGTGAACGCGCTGTCGTCGCGTCTCGATGTCGAGGTGGACCGCGGCGGACACACGCACGCCATCAGCTTCCGGCGTGGTGTCCCCGGTGCCTTCTCCAAGCCCGGTCCCGACGCACCCTTCGACCCCTCGGCGCGACTGAGCAAGGTCAAGAAGGTCCCGAAGAACCGAGTCGGTACGCGTATCCGCTACTGGGCGGACCGGCAGATCTTCCTGAAGGACGCCAAGCTCTCCCTGGAGAACCTGCACCAGCGGGCCCGCCAGACCGCCTTCCTGGTGCCGGGGCTGACCATCGTCGTGCGCGACGAGTTCGGCCTCGGTGACGGGGGCAGCAAGGGCGAGGAATCCTTCCGCTTCGACGGTGGCATCAGCGAGTTCTGCGAGTACCTGGCCCAGGACAAGCCGGTCTGCGACGTCCTCCGCCTGACCGGGCAGGGCACCTTCAAGGAGACCGTCCCCGTGCTCGACGAGCACGGCCAGATGACGCCGACCGAGGTCACCCGCGAGCTCGGTGTCGACATCGCGATGCGCTGGGGCACCGGGTACGACACGACCATCAAGTCGTTCGTCAACATCATCGCCACCCCCAAGGGCGGCACCCACGTGAGCGGCTTCGAGCGCTCGCTCACGAAGACGATGAACGAGGTGCTGCGCACCCAGAAGCTGCTGCGCGTCGCCGAGGACGACATCGTCAAGGACGACGCACTGGAGGGCCTCACGGCCGTCGTCACGGTGCGCCTGGCGGAGCCGCAGTTCGAAGGCCAGACCAAGGAGGTCCTGGGCACCTCGGCGGCCAACAGGATCGTCGCCAACGTCCTGGCCAAGGAGCTCAAGGCGTTCCTGACGTCCACCAAGCGGGACGCCAAGGGGCAGGCCCGGGCCGTCATGGAGAAGGCCGTCGCCGCCGCCCGTACGCGTATCGCGGCCCGTCAGCACAAGGACGCGCAGCGCCGCAAGACGGCTCTGGAGTCGTCCTCCCTGCCCGCGAAGCTCGCGGACTGCCGCAGCGACGACGTGGAGCGCAGCGAGCTCTTCATCGTCGAGGGAGACTCCGCGCTCGGCACCGCCAAGCTCGCCCGGAACTCGGAGTTCCAGGCGCTCCTGCCGATCCGCGGCAAGATCCTCAACGTTCAGAAGTCGTCCGTCTCCGACATGCTGAAGAACGCCGAGTGCGGCGCGATCATCCAGGTCATAGGAGCCGGGTCCGGCCGGACCTTCGACATCGACGCGGCGCGCTACGGAAAGATCATCCTGCTCGTCGACGCCGACGTCGACGGCGCGCACATCCGCTGCCTGCTGCTGACACTGTTCCAGCGCTACATGCGGCCCATGGTCGAGGCCGGCCGCGTCTTCGCCGCCGTGCCGCCGCTGCACCGCATCGAACTGGTCCAGCCGAAGAAGGGCCAGGACAAGTACGTCTACACGTACTCGGACCGCGAGCTGCGGGAGACGATCCTGGAACTGCAGCGCAAGGGCGTGCGGTACAAGGACTCGATCCAGCGCTACAAGGGTCTGGGCGAGATGGACGCCGACCAGCTGGCCGAGACCACGATGGACCCGCGGTACCGCACGCTGCGCCGGATCAACATCGGTGAGCTGGACGCCGCGGAGCAGGTCTTCGATCTGCTGATGGGCAACGACGTGGCGCCGCGCAAGGAGTTCATCAGCAGCTCCGCGGCGACGCTCGACCGCTCGCGCATCGACGCGTAGTACGGGCCGCGCAGTTCGGCGCGGCCCCGCACCGGGCGGCTCCACCCACGGGTGGAGCCGCATGATCCACCCGCGATCCACCCCGGCTCCGATCTGTTGACCTGCCATTTTCCGTAGCGTCGAAGGCGTTGAACCACTCCGCTCCCGACCGCTCCACGGAGGCCGTCATGTCCGGGTTCACCGATGTCCTGGTGATCGTCGCTGCCGTCGCACTGGTCCTCGTACGCCAGTTCAGGACCGAGCGCCTGTCCATGGACCGCAAGTGGTGGCTGCTCCCCGCGATCCTCGGATTCGTCGCGCTGCGCAACGGCTCGCTCGCCGACCCGCACCACATGACGGGCTCGGTGGTCCTGCTCGCTGTCGAGCTGCTGGTCAGCATCGGCATCGGCATCGGCTGGGCGTTCACGACACGCGTCTGGACCGACGAGCAGGGCGACGTGTGGACCAAGGGCACGATGGCGACGGCCGGCACCTGGTTCGGCGGTGTCGCGGCCCGCGGTGCCCTGGTCGGCATCGGCCTGCTGATGGGCGTCCATCTCGGCAGCTCCGCGCTCATGCTGGGCTTCGCCCTCTCTCTCCTGATCCGTTCCGGCCTCCTGATGTGGCGGGCCGGCGGTCTGCGGTCGGCGTACGTTGGGCCTCTCGCGCAGCCGGCCTGGGAGGACCGCAGGTGAGGCAGAGCCACTGGACGACGTGGCCCTCACGGGAGGCACTCTCCCGTGAGGGGCTGACGCGCGCCCGCCGACTGCTGGCCGGGACGGTCCGGCTGGTGGCGATCGCGATCCTGGTGTGGACCGCGGTCACCCAGCGGGACGTCACCGATGGGGCGCTCGCCGCAGCGCTGGTGGGGCTGGCCGGCGCCGTGGCCGCGGCGTGGGCCTTCTTCCGCACCACCCTCGATCACCGGCTGTGGCCCTCGCTCGGACTCCTCGCCGCCCTCCTGCTGATCGCGCTGGGCGCTCAGCAGGTCGGATTCCCGGGGCCGGCCGTCGTGCTGTGGTGCGGCTGCGCCGTCACCGCACTCGAGCGCATGCCGCTCGCCGCCGCCGTGCCCGCCACCGCGGTCTCGCTCACCGGCTTTGTGCTCATCAACGACGACGCGTGGCTGACCACCACCGTCGTCGCGGTGGGGCTCTGCCTCTCCGGGTACGTGCTGCGCCTCGACGCCGAAGCCAGGGGCAGTGCCCAGCGGCTGCTGGTGCAGGAGCGGGCGGCCCGGGCCGCGGAGGCCGAGTCGGCGGCGCTCGCCGAGCGGTCCCGCATCGCCCGGGAGATCCACGACGTCCTCGCCCACAGCCTCTCCGCCCAGCTCGTGCACCTGGAGGCGGCCCGGCTGCTCATCGAGCGCGGCGCCGACCGGGACCAGATCCTGGACCGGGTCGTGGCGGCACGCGGCATGGCCCGCGACGGGCTGGCCGAGACCCGGCACGCGCTGTCCGCGCTGCGCGGCGACATGACGCCGCTGGAGGACTTCCTGCAGGAGCTGGTCGCGTCCTCGGACGGTGCCTCGCTCGCCGTGTCCGGCACGCGCAGGCCGCTGCCCGCGGAGGCATCCCAGGCCGTGCGCAGAGTCGCTCAGGAGGCCCTGACGAACGTACGCAAGCATGCTCCGGGTGCGACGGCGCGCATGCGGCTGGAGTACGGCGTGGGTGAAGTGGCCCTGGAAATACGGGACTCGGGAGCGTCCCGACCGCAGGGGGAGCTCACTGTCAGTGGCTCCGGTTACGGTCTGTTGGGGATGAGGGAGCGTGCCGAGCTGCTGGGCGGGACGCTGGAGGCAGGGCCGTACGAGGAGGGGTTTGTGGTCACGTTGAAGGTTCCCCTGTGAGCGGGGCGGAGGCGCAGGCCGGCGCGGGGCGGCCCCCGGCCCGCGTGGTGGTGGTCGACGACCAGACGGTGGTGCGCGAGGGCATCGTGATGCTGCTCGGGCTGCTGCCCGGGATCGAGGTGGTCGGCGCCGGGGGAGACGGGGAGCAGGCGCTCGAGCTCGTGGCCGAGCTGGACCCGGACGTCGTCCTGATGGACCTGCGCATGCCGCGCTGCGACGGGGTCGAGGCGACCCGACGCATCCGCGCGGAGCATCCCAGGACCCAGGTGGTCATCCTGACCACGTACGCCGACGACGATTCGCTCTTTCCGGCGCTCAGGGCGGGAGCGCGCGGCTACTTGACGAAGGACGCCGACGGGGACGAGATCGTCCGGGCCGTCGAGGGAGTGCTGTCCGGTGATGCGGGACTCTCGCCGAAGATCCAGCGACGGCTCCTGGAGAGACTGTCGCAGCCCGAGGCCGCCCCGCCCGGGCCCGCGGAGGCGCCGGACGGCCTCACCGCCAGGGAGGCGGAGGTCCTGGTGCTGATCGCCGACGGGCTGACCAATCAGGAGATCGCCCGGGTGCTGCATGTCTCGACGGCCACGGTGAAGACCCACATCAACAATCTGTTCGCGAAGACCGGGCTCAAGGACCGGGCCCAGGCGGTCCGTTACGCGTACCGGCACGGACTCGCGAAGCCGCCGGGAAGGTCCATCACCTAATGGGGTGAAGGGCTTGCGAGGAGAGTCCGGGATCTTCCCATTCTGTCCATCCTTGGGCACGCGGCCGAAGTGGGCCGCGGACAAGGAGAGTTCGGTGGAGAAGCAGGACGGGCGCGAGACGGCGCAGCCCCGGGCCGGTGATCGCGGTGGCATGGGCGATCCCTGGTACGACGCGCTGGCCTCAGGGTGGGGCGAGTGGGACGGCACGGGCGGACCGACGCCCGCCGTGCCCGCCCAGCCCGCGCACCGGGAGCGGAGCGCGGCGGGGGTCTACCTGGAGGTGCAGCGCAGCGCCGCCTTCCAGGAAGTGCGCGGGCGCTACCGGAGGTTCGTCGTCCCGGCGGTCGCGATCTTCTTCGCCTGGTACGTCGCGTACATCGTGGCCGCCACGAGTGCGCCCGCGCTGATGGCCCGGCCGGTGGCGGGGGCCGTGAACGTGGCGATGGTGGCGGGCCTCGGTCAGTTCGCCAGCACGTTCCTGCTGACGTGGCTGTACGCGCGCCACGCCCGGCTGCGCCGTGACCGGCTCGCGCTCGAACTGCGGTGGGACACGCAGGAGATGACTCGTGGGATCAACGACCTCGGTCGCATGAACGGTTCCGCGCGGACGAACGGGACGGCACGTGCACAAGGGGCCGGCCATGAGAACGGTTCGGCGCAGCGCGAAGGAGACCGTCGGTGACCGGCACACATCAGACCTTGGCGCTGGTTCTGTTCAGCGCGTTCGTGGCGGTCACGCTCGGCATCACGACCTGGGTGGGCCGCAACCGGCAGGGTTCGGCGGAAGAGTTCTATGCGGGCGGACGACTCTTCTCACCGATGGAGAACGGTTTCGCCATCGCCGGTGACTACATGTCGGCCGCTTCCTTCCTCGGCATTTCCGGGCTGATCGCGCTCTTCGGGTACGACGGCCTGCTCTACTCGGTGGGCTTCCTCGTCGCCTGGCTCGTCGTGCTCTTCGTGGTCGCCGAACTGGTGCGCAACTGCGGCCGGTTCACGTTGGCCGACGTCGTGGCGGCCCGGATGCGGGAGCGTCCGGTGCGCATCGCGTCGGGAACTTCCTCGGTCACCGTGTCCGTTCTCTATCTGGTGGCGCAGATGGTGGGGGCGGGCAGCCTGGTGGCGCTGCTGCTGGGCGGGAAGAGCGGGAACGCACAGGCGTGGACCGTCGTCGGTGTGGGCGCGCTCATGGTCATCTATGTGTCGTTGGGAGGGATGCGGGCCACCACGTGGATCCAGATCGTGAAGGCCGTCCTGCTCATGGGCGGGACGATCGCCCTGACGGTGCTCGTCCTGGCGCGCTTCCACGGTGACTTCAACCAGCTGTTGCGCACGGCCGCGGCGCGCAGCGGGCACGGCTCCGACTTCCTCGTGCCCGGTCTGAAGTACGGCGGGAGCTGGACCGCGCGCTTCGACTTCATCAGCCTGGGCCTCGCGCTCGTGCTCGGCACAGCGGGCCTTCCGCACATCCTGTCGCGCTTCTACACCGTGCCGACCGCGCGGGCCGCCCGCCGCTCGGTCGTGTGGTCCATCGGGCTCATCGGCAGCTTCTACCTGATGACGATCGTGCTGGGCTTCGGCGCGGCCGCCATCGTGGGCTCCGCCGCCGTCCGGGGTTCGAACGCCGCGGGGAACACGGCCGTCCCGCTCCTCGCCCTCGACCTCGGCGGCGGCCCGGACTCCACGGGTGGCACGGTGCTGTTCGCGATCGTCGCCGCGATCGCCTTCGCCACGATCCTCGCGGTCGTCGCCGGGATCACCCTCGCCTCCTCGGCATCCGTGGCGCACGACCTGTACGCGTCACTGCGCCGGCGTGGCGGGAAGCAGCACAGCGAGGTCGCGGTGGCCCGTGTCGCCGCGGCCGGGATCGGCGCGCTCGCGATCGGGCTCGGACTGCTCGCGCGCGATCTGAACGTCGCGTTCCTCGTGGGCCTGGCGTTCGCCGTCGCCGCGTCCGCCAACCTGCCCGTCCTGCTGTACTCGCTGTTCTGGCGGAACTTCACCACGCGTGGGGCCGTGTGGTCCGTGTACGGCGGACTGGTGCCGGCGCTCGCGCTCGTCCTGCTGTCGCCGGTGGTCTCCGGGAGCCCCACGTCCTTGTTCCCCGGAGTGGACTTCCAGTTCTTCCCGCTGGAGAACCCGGGGCTCGTCTCCATCCCGCTCGGCTTCCTGGCCGGCTGGCTGGGCACGGTGACCTCCGCCGAGCCGCCGGACGAGGCCAAGCACGCAGAGACCGAGGTGCGGGCGCTGACCGGCGCGGGAGCCGTCTGAGCCGACGTATCCAGGCCCTCAGAGGCTGGCGGCCGCCCACTCGTACCGGTGCTCGGGCCGCCCCGTGTCGCCGTACTTCAGGCTCAGCCGCACCCGCCCCGTGCGCTCCAGAAGCTTCAGGTAGCGCTGGGCGGTCTGGCGGCTGAGCCGGGTCCGGTCGGCCAACTCCTGCGCGGAGAGCGGGCCTTCGGCACCCATCATGGCTCTGCGTACGAGTTCGGCCGTCGTCGGGGAATGCCCCTTGGGCAGATCCGGCGCCGGTGTGGCGGACAGTGCGCCGAAGATCCGGTCGACCTCCGCCTGCTCGGCCTCGCCCCCGCCGTCGAGGGTGCGGCGTAGCGTCGCGTAGGCCTCCAGCTTGCCGCGCAGCCCTGCGAACGAGAACGGTTTGACCAGGTACTGCAGGGCCCCGTGCCGCATCGCGGCCTGCACGGTCGCCACGTCGCGCGCCGCGGTCACCATGATCACGTCGATCTGGTGGCCGCGCTCGCGGACCGTACGGGCGACGTCGAGGCCCGTCTCGTCCGGCAGGTAGTGGTCCAGGAGGACCAGATCGACCCGGAGGTCCTCGATCCGTTCCAGGGCCTCGGCAGCGCTGTGTGCCGTGGCGGCCACACGGAAACCGGGCACCTTCGCCACATAGGCGGCGTTCACGTCGGCGACGCGGGTGTCGTCGTCCACGACCAGGACCTCGATCATCGGACCTCCTGGGCCGCGCTCGGAACGGTTTCGGTGAAGGCTTCCGGCAGCACGACGACGAACTCGGCGCCCCCGGTGGGCGACGCCGACACCTCGGCCGTGCCGCCCTGCCGCTCGGCGAACCGCCGTACCAGGGCGAGCCCGATGCCGCGCTTCCCGTGCGCGGGCGGCTCCTTCGTGGACCAGCCTTCCACGAAGACGGACTCCCGCTGATCGGCGGGGACCCCCGGTCCGGTGTCGCGCACCCGCAGGACAGCGGTACGGCCCTCCGCCCGCAAAGTCACTTCCACGCGCGCGTGCCGCCCCGAACCCGCGGCGGCGTCCGTGGCGTTGTCCACCAGGTTGCCGACGATCGTGACCAGTCCGCGCGGATCGACGAGCCGGTCCGGCAGTTCGGTGTCGGCCGAGATCCCCAGGGCGACGCCGCGCTCCGCGGCGACGGTCGCCTTGCCCACCAACAGCGCGGCCAGCAGCGGATCCTGGATCTTCTCGGTGATCTGCTCCGCGGTGACCCGGTGCGCGTCCGCCACCTCACCGACGAACTCCGCGGCCTCCTCGTACATCTCCAGCTCCAGCAGCCCCAGCAAGGTGTGCATGCGGTTGGCGTGTTCGTGGTCCTGGGCGCGCAGGGCGTCGATGAGGCCGCGTGTGGAGTCGAGTTCGCGGCCCAGCTGCTCCAGCTCCGTACGGTCGCGCAGGGTCGCGACGGCGCCGCCGTCGTCGGTGGGCATCCGGTTGGCGACCAGGACGCGCTGGCCGCGCACCGTCAACAGGTCGGTACCGGTGACGTGGCCCGCGAGGACGTCCGCCGTCCGACCGGGGCCCAGTGCGTCGTCCAGGGACCGCCCGATCGCCTCGGCGTCGAGGCCGAGCAGGCGCTGGGCCTCGTCGTTCAGCAGCCGTATCCGCCCGGCCCGGTCCAGCGCGACGACGCCCTCCCGGATGCCGTGCAGCATCGCCTCCCGCTCGGCCAGCAGCGCGGAGATGTCCGAGAACGCCAGGTCGCGCGTCTGCCGCTGCACGCGCCGCGCGATCAGATACGCGGCGAGCGCGCCCACCGCCAGCGCCCCGCCCGCGTAGGCGAACAGGCCCGGGATCGCGTGGATGAGGCGTGCGCGGACGCTGTCGTACTCGATGCCGACCGACACCGCGCCCACGATGGCCCCGTCAGCGCCCCTCAGCGCCACTTTCCCGCGCGCGGAGCGGCCGAGGGTACCGTCGTCGATCTCCATCACCTCGCGGCCCGCCAGCGCGTCGCTGGGGTCCGTCGAGACGACCTCGCCGATCTGGTCGCGGTCGGTGTGCGACCAGCGCACCCCATCCTTGTTCATGATCACGACGTACTCGGCGCCGCTGGCCCGCCGGATCCGCTCCGCCTCGGCCTGTACGGGACCCCGGGCGGACGGACGTGAGGACTGCAGGTCGGCGGCTATCTGCGGCTGCGCCGCCGTGGTCTGCGCGATGGCGAGGGCGCGCCGCATCGCCTGATCGTCCAGCTGGTCGCTCAGCGGCGCCAGGAACAGTCCGGTCGCCAGCACGGCCACCCCCGCGGCGATCGCCACCTGCATCAGCAGCACCTGCGCGAACATGCGCCTCGGCAGACCGAAGCGTCGGCGGCGGGCGGGCGAGATCGGGCTCATGGTGACGAACGGTACGGGCCCTTCCGCCCCCGATCGAGGCCCTTGTGGCGCGGATCTCCTGCGCTGCCTGCCGCGTCAGCCGAGCGCCGCGGAAACCTCACGCACAGCCACGACATCCATACGGGCCGGTGACCCGAGAGCACCGCCGCAGCTCTCCGGGCGCGGAGGCAGCGACGCACCCTGGGCGACCGTCACGCACCAATGGCGTCCGTCCGTGTGCGCGACGGTCACCTCCCAGCGCGACACGTCGTTCCCCGTGGCCTCTGCTCCTGCGACGCCCTCCGCAGGCGCGAGGACATCCGTGCGTACGACATCCAGGGCGTCGGCGCCGTACTCGTGGGCCGCGCGGCGCACCGCCAGTTCCGCGGCCTGGCCCGGGCGGTCCCAGGCGGAGCTGCCGCGGCAGTCGTCGGTGACGATCCGCTTGGCGCGCACTCCCTCCAGGATCTCCTTCACGTCGGCTGCCGTGACCCTTCCGTAGGCGTAGCCGTACGGCAGCACCAGAAGGGTGGGGGAGAAGCGATGTCCGCCGAGGTGGGTGACCTCCCAGACGCCTTCCTCTCCGGAGAGGGCCAGTTCCGAAGCCAAGGGCCGCCCCAGGAGAGCGCAGCAGCGGTCCCGCTTTCCATTGGTGCAGACGAGCGCGAGCGGAGCGCCCTCGTAGAGGTCACCGAAGCCGCTGTGCTCACCGGCCCCCAGCGCGGCGAAGTCGAGCCGCAACAAGTCTTCGGGCGCTTCGACGATGGCGCTGCGCAGCCATGCGTTTCCGGGAGCGGTGTGGGCGACATACACGCGGCGACGGGCCGCGTGGTGACAGTCGGCGTGCCGTCCGGGACGCCGGACGAGTGCGACGCGCACCCCGGTGCCGTCGGCCGCGGTCTCCAGGGCGCGGCCCACTTCAGGATCGAGATGGCTGGAGGTCAGGGCCTTCGCTCCCCAGGGGCCCGGCTGCTCGATGAGCAGCCAGGTCCGGGCGGTGGCCGCGGTCCCCGCGAGTGGTTCGTCAAGATCCAGGGAGGCGGTCGCGCACGTACTCACGCAGGCGAGCCTAACCTGTCGGCGATGTCACTCCTCATCCAGCGCCGGCGGCAGGGGCTGCGGTGGAAGCGGGCCTACATAGTGGCCCGTGGGCCGCATACGTAGGGGGCGCTCTCCGTACTCCTCCAAGGCATGGGCGATCCAACCGGTCGTGCGTGCCACCGCGAAGATCGTCTCGCCCGCCTCGGCGGCCATGCCGTGCGAGGCGGTGAGCACGGCGAGGGCCAGGTCCACGTTGGCGTGCAGGTCCGTGTGGCGGGCGGTCGTCGCCACGACGTCGCGGGCGGCGGCCAGCGCCGGCCGGGCGGCGGGCAGCTCCTCCAGAACGGCGAACAGTGCCTGCGCGCGGGGATCCTCGCCCTTGTAGAGACGATGGCCGAGCCCCGGGACGCGGCGGCCGGCGCGCAGCTCGTCGGCCACCACGGGCCCGGCGCTGCCCCGGTCGAGCACTTCCAGGAGCATCCGGTGCGCCAGGCCGCTGGCCGCACCGTGCAGCGGCCCTTCCAGGACCCCCAGGCCCGCGGACACGGCCGCGTACGCGTGCGCCCGGGCCGACGCGGCGACGCGGACGGCGAGAGTGGAAGCCGCCAGGTCGTGGTCGGCCAAGAGGCCGAGGGCCATGTCCAGAGCGCGCAGTGACGCCTCGTCAGGATCCTGATAGGACAGGCGGCCCCACAGGCGCTGGGCGATCGGTTCGCCGTCCGTGTAGGTGGGCGATTGCAGGGGCAGCGCGGCCGCGAGCGTAGGGATGAGGGAACGTGCGGCGCCGAGGACCGACTCCTCGGACAGGTCGTACCGCAGGGGATCGGAGGTCGCGGCCGCGACCGCTGCCACCCGCAACCGGTCCACGGGGCTGCTGTGTTCGGGCAGGGCGCCCACGGCACGGCGGGCGGCGGCGAGGGACTCCTTGGGGGCGACGAACCGGGCGCCGGGGCGCAGCGTGCCCGTCCACAGCCACTCCGCGACCTCCTCGTACGAGTGACGGGCCGCCAGCTGTGCCGCGTCGACCCCTCGGAAGAAGTACCGGTCCTCGTCGATGAGCGTGATCCGGGTGCGCACCGACAGCTCGTCGGGGCCCGAACTCGGTGCGCTCTCACGCCTGTTGCGGCGGGCGAGGGCCTCCACCTCGGCGGCGTCGAAGGTGCTGCCGCGCCTGCCCTGGCCGCGCCGGCTGGTCAGCTGCCCACGGCTGACGTACGCGTAGACGGTCTCGGGCTTCACCCCGAGCAGCTCGGCGGTCTCCTTGGTGGTCAGTCGACGGGCCTGTTGTGCCGGTGCCGGTTCGTGATCCCTCATGCGCGTCACCGTATCCGCTCAGTTCAGTATTGATTCAATCAATATTGACAGAGATCGAGTCAAGCATGGACAGTCAGATCAAGTTCAGGGAGGAAACATGCCGATCAACGGGACCACGACCGCCTCTGTCGTCGACGTACCGCGAGGGCTCGCGGGTGTCGTCGTCACCGACACCGCGCTCGGTGACGTCAGAGGGCGCGAGGGCTTCTACCACTACCGCCAGTACTCCGCCGTGGAGCTCGCGCAGACCCGCAGCTTCGAGGACGTGTGGCACTTGATGATCCACGGCGAGCTGCCCGATGCGGCACAGTCGACGGCCTTCGCGCATCGGACCGCGGGGCTGCGCGCACTGCCCGACGAGGTGCGGGCGGCGCTGCCCGCCATCGCCCGCGCCGGATCCGTGTCCGGGCCGCTCGCCGGGCTGCGCACGGCCCTCTCGCTGTTCGGCGCCTCACGCGGTTTCGGGCCCGTCTACGACATCGACGCCGACCGGCGCCGGGAGGACACGATCGCCGCCACCGCGGTGGTCCCCACGATGCTCACCGCACTGCACCGGCTCGGCGAAGGGCTCGACCCGGTGGAGCCGCGCGCGGATCTCTCGTACGCGGCCAACTACCTGTACATGCTGACGGGCTCGGAGCCGGACCCCGCGCACGCCCGGGCCATCGAGCAGTACCTCATCTCAACCATTGATCATGGCTTCAATGCGTCAACCTTCACGGCGCGCGTGATCGCGTCGACCGGTGCGGATGTTGCCGCCTGTCTGGTCGGTGCCGTCGGCGCTCTGTCGGGGCCCCTGCACGGCGGGGCGCCCAGTCGTGCCCTGGACACTCTAGATGCGATCGGTACGCCTGACCGCATTGACTCCTGGGTCCGTGAGCGGGTCCTGGCCGGCGACCGGATCATGGGCTTCGGGCACCCGGTCTACCGCACGGAGGACCCGCGCTCGCGGATGCTGCGCGGCATCGCCAAGCGGTTCGGAGGGCCCCTTGTGGAGTTCGCCGTCGAGGTCGAGCACCAGGTGGAGGCGATCCTGGCCGACCTCAAGCCGGGGCGGGAACTGCACACGAACGTGGAGTTCTACGCGGGCGTCGTCATGGAGCTGTGCGGGTTGCCGCGGACGATGTTCACGCCGACGTTCGCCGCGGCGCGCGCGGTCGGCTGGAGTGCCAACATCCTGGAGCAGGGTCAGGATTCGAAGATCATCCGTCCGGCGGCGCGGTATGTGGGGGTGGAGCCGACGGTGGCGGTGCCGGTGCTCGGCTGACGCGCGGGCGGCCGCCGTCGGGTGGTCCGGGCGGCGGCCGCAGTGCGTGGCTGAGAGGTCAGGAGTCGGGGATGTCGGCCTTGGCGCGCAGCAACGTCTCCCGGTTCACGATGACGATGCGCTCGTAGTCGGCGACCCCCGCGTCCGCTGGAAGCTCGTGCTTGAGTTCAGCGGTGGCTTCCGTGCCGATCACGGCGAAGCTCCCGTCGCTGAGTTCGAATACATCGGGGCAGGTGGCGCCGGAGGCGCTGCCGCGAGCGCTCGGGGGCACCCCGATGCGACGTACGATCTTCAAGGGGACTGATTCCTTCTGGAGACGGCGAGTGATGGCGACACATTAGTGCGCTCGGCGCAGTGGCAGCGCACTGAAAGCCGCCATTCCAGGGGGAGTTGACCCGGATGTCACCGGGATGGGGGACTGTGGGACCTCGCGTGCGCGTGTTACCGCAGCGGATGCCGGTGACCGAGGCGTCACACCTCAGGGGGCACTCCTACCACCCACCACTGGTCCGTCTCCGCCTCGTCCAGTTCCCGGAAGAGCGCCTCGGCGATGCGGCCGATCTCGGCCTCCGTGGATGACGGGTCGAGTGCGGCGCGATGGGGCCGGGTGATCTCCCAGTACTCGCGGATGTAGGCGCTCTGGAAGAGCTCGCGAAGGTGGCCGAAGAGCTCGCGCTGGTTGAGCAGGCCGGATTCGTAGAGGTGGAACGCGTTGATGTACCAGAGATTCGCGTACAGGAGTTGCCGTCGCTTCTCCGGGTCCAGGTTCATGCCGAAGGTGTCGATCACGACAGCGAGTGCCGGGTCGTCGATGGCCTTGCTCAACAACTCCCAGTGCATGCGCTGTTGATGTGCGCGAGCCAGTCGTCGCCGCTCCGTGGCGACCGATTCGGCGCCTCTGCCGTGTCGCTGCCACAGATGGAGGGCCCCGGCGCCTGCCAGTCCCCCCGTCAATGTCGCGATTACCACACGCCATGTCCCGTAACTTTGAGTGGCCATGTCAACCCCCGATTCAGGCGACCGTCCGCCGGTCGGTCGGGTGCGGGTCGACGGGCGTGGAGACCGGCGAGCGGTGGGCGGCGCGCTTGCCGTCTCCCAGGATGCCGAGCGGCTCTGATCGGCTGGGAGGCGGAGAGGAGGCGCACGGAAGCATGGGTCGCGCAAACCGGCGCCACGTCCAACGTCTGCCCCGCGATCGGCGCTAACAATCGTTCACTTCGCGGCGTTTCTACGCGCACTTATTCTGGGGCGAGATTCATTCTTCGTACGAGAGCCGGAGCCCGAGCCGGTGCACGCTTCGGTGTGAGAGAGGTCGCGTGTTGAGCAAGGCGAGCCCGCAGCAGATCCCTGTCGTCGTCCTCGCGGGCTTCCTCGGTTCCGGGAAGACCACCCTGCTGAATCACCTGTTGCACCGCAGTGGCGGCACGCGCATCGGTGCGATCGTCAATGACTTCGGGGCGATCGAGATCGACGCGATGGCCGTGGCCGGGCAGCTGGGCGATTCGACGGTCTCCCTCGGCAACGGCTGCCTGTGCTGTGCCGTGGACGCCAGTGAACTTGACGTCTATCTGGACAAGTTGACTCGCCCGATCAATGACAGTCATCGCATGGACGTCATCGTCATCGAGGCGAGCGGCATCGCGGAACCGCAGGAACTGGTGCGGATGGTGCTGGCCAGTGAGAATCCGCGGATCGTGTACGGAGGGCTGATCGAGGTCGTCGACGCCGCCGAGTTCGACGCCACTCGGGAGAAGCATCCCGAGGTGGACCGGCACCTGGGGATCGCCGACCTCGTCGTGGTGAACAAGGGCGATCGGGTCCCCGACACCGAGCGGCAGCGCGTCCTGGGCGTGGTGCGGGCGGCGGCAGAACGCGCCGCCGTCGTCTCCGCGTCGTACGGCCGTATCGACCCGGAGCTGCTCTTCGACTGCCGTCCCACGGAGGAGCGGATCGGGCAGCTGTCCTTCGACGACCTGCACCGGCACGGCGCGGGCGAGGCGCACGACGAGCACCTGCACTCCGCCTATGAAAGCGTCGCGTTCACATCCGAAGTTCCCTTGGAGCCGCGCCGGTTGATGGCCTTCTTCGACAGCAGGCCCGACGGTCTCTACCGCCTCAAGGGGTACGTCGACTTCGGCCCGGGCGACCCCGCGAACCGGTACGCGGTGCACGCCGTCGGGCGATTCCTGCGGTTCTACCCCGAGCCCTGGCCGGGCGGAGAGCCGCGCCTCACGCAGCTTGTCCTCATCGGGGCGGGCATCGACACGGAGGCGCTGCGCGAGGAACTCGACGCCTGTAGGAGCGAGAACAAGAGCGACGCCCCGCACACCGTCGACGAGCACGGCATGTGGGGCGTCCTCCGCTACGTACAGGACAAGGGCGAGACCGAGGAAGTCCAGGATCTCGCCGACGTCCCCTAGAGCGGAACGGGCCGGCCCGGGAGGCCTATACCGGGCCCGCCACCACCGCCACCGTCTTCGGCAGTGAGACGCCCGAGCCGTCGCGGCGCGGGTCCATCTCGGTCAGCTCGGCCGGTGTGCCGTTCTTCTGCGCCGCGCGTGCGGGCACCGGGCCCGCCCAGGCGAGGCTCAGGCAGTCCTCGCCCTTCAGGAACCTCTGGCAGCGCACGCCACCGGTCGCGCGGCCCTTGCGCGGGTACTGGTCGAACGGCGTCAGCTTGGCCGTCGTCTGGACCGAGTCGTCGAGCGTGCCGCGCGAGCCCGCCACCGTGAAGACCACCGCGTCGACCGCCGGGTCGACCGCGGTGAACGAGATGACCTTCGCTCCGGTCGCCAGCTTGATGCCGGCCATGCCGCCCGCGGGACGGCCCTGCGGACGCACCATGGAGGCCTGGTAGCGCAGCAGCTGGGCGTCGTCCGTGATGAAGACCAGGTCCTCTTCGCCGGTGCGCAGCTCGACGGCGCCCACGATCCGGTCGCCGTCCTTGAGGGTGATGACCTCCAGCTCCTCCTTGTTCGACGGATAGTCGGGCACCACACGCTTCACGACGCCCTGCTCGGTACCGATGGCGATACCCGGCGACGACTCGTCCAGCGTCGTCAGGCAGATCACCTTCTCGTCCGCCTCCAAGGAGGAGAGGAACTCGGAGATCGGCGCGCCACCGGAGAGGTTCGGCGCGGACGCCGTGTCCGGGAGCTGCGGCAGGTCCACGACGTTCAGCCGCAGCAGCCTGCCCTCGGAGGTGACCACACCGATCTCGCCGCGCGTCGTCGCCGGCACCGCGGAGACGATCACGTCGTGCTTGGCGCGCCTGCCGTCCTCGTCGGCGGCGAACGGCTCACCGTTCGCCGTACGGGCCAGCAGGCCGGTCGAGGAGAGCAGCACCCGGCACGGGTCGTCGGCCACCTGCAGCGGAACGGCGGCCACCGGGGCGCCCGCCGACTCCAGCAGCACCGTACGCCGGTCCGTGCCGAACTTCTTCGCCACGGCGGCCAGTTCCGTCGAGACGAGCTTGCGCAGCTCCGTGTCGGAATCGAGGATGCCGGTCAGCTCGTCGATCTCGCCGTTGAGCTTGTCGCGCTCCGACTCCAGCTCGATCCGGTCGAACTTGGTGAGGCGACGCAGCGGCGTGTCCAGGATGTACTGCGTCTGGGTCTCGCTCAGGGAGAAGCGCTCCATCAGGCGCTCCTTGGCCTGCGCGCTGTTCTCACTGGAGCGGATGAGGCGGATGACCTCGTCGATGTCCAGCAGCGCGACGAGGAGACCCTCGACCAGGTGCAGCCGGTCCCGCTTCTTGGTGCGACGGAACTCGCTGCGGCGGCGCACCACCTCGAAGCGGTGGTCGAGGTAGACCTCGAGCAGCTCCTTGAGACCCAGGGTGAGCGGCTGGCCGTCCACCAGGGCCACATTGTTGATACCGAAGGACTCCTCCATCGGCGTCAGCTTGTACAGCTGCTCCAGGATCGCCTCCGGCACGAAACCGTTCTTGATCTCGATGACCAGGCGCAGGCCGTGCTCGCGGTCGGTGAGGTCCTTCACGTCCGCGATGCCCTGGAGCTTCTTCGAACCGACGAGCTCCTTGATCTTCGCGATGACCTTCTCGGGACCGACCGCGAAGGGCAGTTCGGTGACGACGAGCCCCTTGCGGCGCGCCGTCACGGTGTCCACGGAGACCGTCGCACGGATCTTGAACGTGCCGCGCCCGGACTCGTAGGCGTCCTTGATGCCGGACAGGCCGACGATCCGGCCGCCGGTGGGCAGGTCGGGCCCCGGCACGAACTTCATGAGCGTCTCGAGGTCGGCCCCCGGGTGCTTGATCAAATGCCGCGCGGCGGCGATCACTTCCCCCAGGTTGTGCGGCGCCATGTTGGTCGCCATGCCGACCGCGATGCCCGACGCGCCGTTGACCAGAAGGTTCGGGTACGCCGCCGGGAGAACGAGGGGCTCCTGCTCCTGCCCGTCGTAGTTCGGTGCGAAGTCGACCGTGTTCTCTTCGATCGACTCCGTCATCAGACCGGCTGCCGGGTCCATGCGGCACTCGGTGTACCGCATGGCGGCCGGGCGGTCGTCGTTGCCCAGCGAACCGAAGTTCCCGTGCCCGTCGACCAGCGGTACGCGCATCGAGAACGGCTGTGCCAGACGCACCAGGGCGTCGTAGATCGACGCGTCACCATGGGGGTGCAACTTACCCATGACCTCGCCGACGACACGGGCGCACTTCACATAGCCACGGTCGGGGCGCAGGCCCATCTCGTTCATCTGATAGACGATCCGACGGTGGACGGGCTTCATCCCGTCGCGGGCGTCGGGCAGGGCGCGCGAGTAGATGACCGAGTACGCGTACTCCAGGTAGGAGCCCTGCATTTCGTCGACCACGTCGATGTCGAGGATCTTCTCCTCGAAGTCGTCGGGCGGCGGGGTCTTCGTGCTGCGGCGGGCCATCGCTGCTGCGGCTCCTTCACCAACATGAACGGGTACATGAACGGGAACTGTCGCGGACCATTGTGGACCGCCCCACTGACAACGCTGATCGCGACCCGTCCATACCGGGTGGTTCGCGGCCCGCTCGGGGGCTTCATGCTCGCTTACGGCGTAGCTCGAGCGGGAACTTCGCCAGGTGTCAGCACGCTTGCATACAGTGGCAGGACTGGCAGCAGTTCTGTGTTTTCAGTGTTCGCAGTGTTCTCCGTTCCCCGCGATCGAAGGGACCTACATGCCCATGGGTCACACGGCCACCGCCGAGGCCGGCTCCGGCGGCCTGACAGCGACCGAGCACCGGCTGGCCAACGGCCTGCGTGTGGTGCTCTCCGAGGATCACCTGACCCCGGTCGCGGCGGTCTGCCTCTGGTACGACGTCGGCTCGCGCCACGAGGTCAAGGGCCGTACGGGCCTGGCTCACCTTTTCGAGCACCTGATGTTCCAGGGCTCGAAGCAGGTGCACGGCAACGGTCACTTCGAGCTCGTCCAGGGCGCGGGCGGGTCGCTCAACGGCACGACGAGCTTCGAGCGGACGAACTACTTCGAGACCATGCCCGCCCACCAGCTGGAGCTCGCGCTCTGGCTGGAGGCCGACCGCATGGGCTCGCTGCTGGCCGCCCTCGACGAGGAGTCGATGGAGAACCAGCGGGACGTCGTGAAGAACGAGCGCCGTCAGCGCTACGACAACGTCCCCTACGGCACCGCGTTCGAGAAGCTGACCGCCCTCATGTACCCGGAGGGCCACCCGTACCACCACACGCCCATCGGCTCCATGGCCGACCTGGACGCGGCCACCCTCGAAGACGCGCGGAACTTCTTCCGCACCTACTACGCGCCCAACAACGCGGTGCTCTCCGTAGTGGGCGACATCGACCCCGAGGAGACGCTCGCCTGGGTCGAGAAGTACTTCGGCTCCATCCCCGGCCACGACGGCAAGGCCGCCCCGCGCGACGGTTCCCTGCCCGAGGTGATCGGCGGGCAGCTGCGCGAGGTCGTCGAGGAGGAGGTCCCCGCGCGCGCCCTCATGGCGGCCTACCGGCTCCCGGAGGACGGCACGCGCGCGTGCGACGCCGCCGACCTCGCCCTGACGGTCCTCGGCGGCGGCGAGTCGTCGCGGCTCTACAACCGTCTGGTGCGCCGCGACCGCACCGCCGTGGCCGCCGGGTTCGGACTGCTGCGCCTGGCCGGCGCGCCCTCCCTGGGCTGGCTCGACGTGAAGACCTCCGGAGACGTCGAGGTGCCGGTCATCGAGGCCGCCGTCGACGAGGAGCTCGCCCGGTTCGCCGAGGAGGGTCCCACGCCCGAGGAGATGGAGCGCGCCCAGGCCCAGTTGGAGCGCGAGTGGCTGGACCGGCTCGGCACCGTGGCGGGCCGCGCCGACGAACTGTGCCGCTACGCCGTACTGTTCGGCGACCCGCAGCTCGCGCTCACGGCCGTGCAGCGCGTCCTCGAGGTGACCGCCGAGGAGGTCCAGGAGGTCGCCAAGGCCCGCCTGCGCCCCGACAACCGCGCGGTCCTCGTGTACGAGCCGACGGCCCCCGCCGACCCCGATGACGAGAGCGACGAGAACGACGAGGAGGCGGGCCGGTGACCGAGCAGCTCGCGACCATGGACTTCCACCCCCAGCCGCAGGCCGGCGCGGCCAAGCCGTGGGCGTTCCCCGCCCCGGAGCGCGGCGAGCTCGCCAACGGCCTGACGGTGCTGCGCTGCCACCGTCCCGGCCAGCAGGTCGTCGCCGTCGAGATCAACCTGGACGCGCCGCTGGACGCCGAGCCCGCCGGGCTCGACGGCGTCGCCACGATCATGGCGCGTGCCTTCAACGAGGGCACCGACAAGCACTCCGCGGAGGAGTTCGCGGCGGAACTGGAGCGCTGCGGCGCCACGTTGGACGCGCACGCCGACCACCCCGGCGTCCGCGTCTCCCTGGAAGTGCCGGTCTCCCGCCTCCCCAAGGGGCTGGCCCTGCTGGCCGACGCCCTGCGGGCGCCCGCCTTCGCGGACAGCGAGATCGAGCGCCTCGTCCGCAACCGCCTGGACGAGATCCCGCACGAGAGCGCCAACCCGGCCCGCCGCGCCGCCAAGGAGCTCTCCAGGCAGCTCTTCCCGGCCGGCTCGCGCATGTCGCGCCCGCGTCAGGGCACCGAGGAGACCGTCGCCGCCATCGACGCGGTGGCCGTGCGCGCCTTCTACGAGAAGCACGTACGTCCCGCCACCGGGACCGTCGTCGTGGTGGGCGACCTGACGGGCACCGACCTCGACGCCCTCCTCGCGGACACGCTCGGCGCCTGGACCGGCGACACGAGCGAGCCGCGCCCGGCGCCGCCGGTCACCGCGGACGACACCGGCCGGGTCGTCGTCGTGGACCGTCCGGGAGCGGTGCAGACGCAGCTGCTCATCGGCCGGATCGGGCCCGACAAGCACGACCGCGTGTGGGCGGCGCAGATCCTCGGCACGTACTGCCTCGGCGGCACGCTCACCTCGCGCCTGGACCGCGTCCTGCGCGAGGAGAAGGGCTACACCTACGGTGTGCGGTCCTTCGCCCAGGTGCTGCGGTCCGCGCCCGACGGGACGGGCGCGGCGATGCTCGCCATCAGCGGCTCCGTGGACACGCCGAACACCGGACCCGCGCTCGACGACCTCTGGAAGGTCCTGCGCACGCTGGCCGCCGAGGGCCTCACGGACGCGGAACGCGACACGGCCGTGCAGAACCTGGTGGGTGTGGCCCCGCTGAAGTTCGAGACGGCCGCGGCGGTCGCGGGCACCCTCGCCGACCAGGTCGAGCAGCAGCTGCCGGACGACTTCCAGGCCCGGCTGTACCGCCAACTCGCCGAGACGGGCACCGTGGAGGCCACTGCGGCGGTCGTGAACGCCTTCCCGGCCGACCGGCTGGTGACGATCCTCGTGGGCGACGCCGCGCAGATCGAGGAGCCCGTCAGGGCCCTCGGCATCGGTGAGGTGACCGTGGTCACGGGCTGACCCCCGTCCCGCACGCCGCACGAAGCCCCGATGGTCACGCCGACCACCGGGGCTTCGTGCTGTCGCTCACGTCCGTCCACGACCGACCTTGGATCACGAATGTCCGAATTGGGGCGGAGGTTGCCTGTCTGGTCTGTGGCATGCACTACAAAAGCCGGGATCCGTTTGTTGATTAAAAGATGTCCCGTTTAGCGTCGGTCCGGCTGTCCGCCAGACCTACGTCGCGCCCGCGACACCGGACAGTCATCGCCGAGTCCCCCACGGCGCGAGCCAGGGGAGCCGGGGACCCACCGCAGTCCCTGGGGTGAATCGGACGCTCTTCCCGTACGGGGAGGGTGTCCGTAGGAGACCTTCCTGCTCCGAACCCGTCAGCTAACCCGGTAGGCGAGAGGGAAGGAAAGGACCAGCCACTTCATGGCGTTCACCCGTGCCACCGGGAAGCACCGTCGTCCCAGCCGTCTCACGCGTACCACCGCGCAGGTCGCGGGTGTCGCGGCGATCACCACGACCGGTGTCCTCGGAGGCCTCGCCGCCCCCGCTCTCGCCGCCGACAACGCGGCCGCCGACCAGAACGGCCTGACCCAGGCCATCGCCATCGGCGACTCCCTGGCCGACCAGATCGACGCGCAGGCCTCCGCGCAGAAGAAGGCCGCCGCTGAAGCCGCCGCCAAGAAGAAGGCCGAGGCCGAGGCGAAGAAGAAGGCCCAGGAGGCCAAGCGCGAGGCCGAGGCGAAGGCCAAGAAGGAGCGCGAGGCCAAGGAGCGCGCCGCCCGTGAGGCCGAGCGCAAGCGCCTCAACTCCTTCGTGGCACCGATCACCGGCTCCTACGTCTCCACCGCCTACAAGGCGAGCAGCGGCCTGTGGTCCTCCGGCAGCCACACCGGCATCGACTTCCACGCGGCGAGCGGCACCTCCGTGCACGCCGTGGGCTCCGGCACCGTCGTCGAGGCCGGCTGGGGCGGCGCGTACGGCAACAACATCGTGATCAAGATGAACGACGGCACGTACACCCAGTACGGTCACCTGTCGTCCATCGGTGTCTCCGTCGGCCAGGCCGTCACCCCCGGCCAGCAGATAGGCCTCTCCGGCGCCACCGGCAACGTCACGGGCCCGCACCTCCACTTCGAGGCCCGCACGACCCCCGACTACGGCTCCGACATGGACCCCGTCGCGTACCTCCGCTCGCACGGCGTGAACGTCTGACGCATCCGCAGCAGCAGTCCCCGAAAGCCCCGGCCGCCGAGCCGGGGCTTTCGCGTGTGCACGCTGTTCCTGTCCAAAAAATATCCATGGATTCCGGCCTGCCGTCGGAAATTCAAGGAGGGTGGAATAGAGTCACTGGGCGGGCGCGTCGAACAGGTGTCAATCGCGCTTGCACGGGCGTCAATCGACCGCGTTTCGCGGGGATTAAGGCGGAGGTCGGGTCATGCGCATTCCCGCGCACTCGGTATGCACGGCGATCCGCGACGACATCGTCGCGGGTGTCTACGAGCGCGGCAGCAGGCTCACCGAGGAACTGCTCGCGCGCCGCTACGGGGTCTCGCGCGTCCCGGTCCGCGAGGCGCTGCGCACCCTGGAGGCCGAGGGCTTCGTCGTCACGCGCAGGCACGCGGGCGCGTGCGTGGCCGAACCCACCGAGCAGGAGGCCGCCGACCTGCTGGAGATCCGCATGCTGCTGGAGCCGCTGGGTGCCGCGCGCGCCGCGCAGCGTCGCACCGAGGCCCACCTCAAGGTGCTGCGTGGCCTGGTCAGGCTGGGGCAGGAGCGCTCCAGGCGGGGCCAGAGCGAGGATCTGCGCTCCCTGGGCGGCTGGTTCCACGAGACCCTCGCACAGGCCTCGGGAAGCCCCGGCCTGATCACCCTGCTCACCCAGCTCCGGCACAAGATCGCGTGGATGTACGCCGTCGAGACCCCGGCCCAGCCGGGCGATTCCTGGGCGGAGCACGGCGCCATCGTGGACGCGGTGGCCCGCGGCGACGCCGAGCGGGCCCGCTCCCTGACCGCCCTGCACACCGAGCGCGCCGTCACGGCCCACCGGCTGCGCGTCCCCCGTGCGGGCGACCGTGTGAGGACTTCGCAACATGCCGTAAACACGGCGGGGCTCCAGCATTAACAGGGGGGCCGTATACAAAGAAGTGCGGTATTCATCGAATGAGCCGCGCAGTATCTTTTGCCGCCCTGATTAAAGACGTCCAGTGCGGTGTAATTCTGCTGCCCTATTCGGCGTGCTTGAATTTCGCGCGGTGGTGTCCGAATGCGAAAACGGCGGAGCCGCGCGCCCTCGAAGGGAAACGCGCGGCTCCGCCGAACTGATGGGATCAGACGGTCTCGGGAAGCTCCTCGAGGCCCTCGGAGACCAGCTTCGCCAGACGGTCGAGCGCGGCGTCCGCACCCTCGGCGTCGGAGGCCAGGACGATCTCCTCGCCGCCCTGGGCGCCCAGGCCCAGCACCGCGAGCATGGAGGCGGCGTTGACCGGGTTGCCGTCAGCCTTGGCGATCGTCACGGGGACGCCGGCCGCCGTGGCCGCGCGGACGAAGATGGAGGCGGGGCGGGCGTGGAGGCCCTCGGCCCAGCCGACGTTGACGCGGCGCTCAGCCATGTGATGCTGCCCTTCAGGTGTCTCACGGTTGTCTAGACCATTCTCACACACCGTGGAGCGTGCTCGACGCGGACCCAGGTCCCCTCCGAGCACTGCCCTTCGGCCTTCCATAGCCTGCCTCCCACGCGCGCGGGCCGCGACCCGTACGACTGTCGCCCGCTTGTCGGTGGCCAGCCCTACCCTTGCGGCATGGAGACCCCGTCGGACCGGCACGCCTACCCCGCCCACTGGGAGGCCGACGTCGTGCTGCGCGACGGCGGCACCGCCCGGATCAGGCCCATCACCACCGACGACGCCGAGCGCCTGACCAGCTTCTACGAGCAGGTCTCGGACGAGTCGAAGTACTACCGCTTCTTCGCGCCCTACCCCCGTCTGTCCGACAAAGACGTCCACCGCTTCACCCATCACGACTACGTGGACCGCGTCGGCCTGGCCGCCACGGTGGGCGGCGAGTTCATCGCGACCGTCCGCTACGACCGGATCGACCCGAACGGCAGACCCGCCTCCGCGCCCGCCGACGAGGCCGAGGTCGCCTTCCTCGTGCAGGACGCCCATCAGGGGCGCGGCGTGGCGTCCGCCCTTCTGGAGCACATCGCCGCCGTCGCCCGGGAGCGCGGCATCCGCCGGTTCGCCGCCGAGGTGCTCCCCGCCAACACCAAAATGATCAAGGTGTTCACGGACGCCGGATACACCCAGAAGCGCAGCTTCGAGGACGGCGTCGTCCGCCTGGAGTTCGACCTGGAGCCCACGGAGGCGTCCCTCGCGGTGCAGCGCGCCCGTGAGCAGCGTGCCGAGGCCCGTTCCGTGCAGCGGCTCCTCGCCCCCGGCTCCGTCGCGGTGATCGGCGTGGGGCGGGCACCCGGAGGAGTGGGCCGCAGCGTTCTGGACAACCTCAAGGACGCGGGCTTCACGGGCCGCCTGTATGCGGTGAACAAGGCGTTCCCCGGGGACCTGACCGAGGTCGACGGCGTTCCCGCGCACCGCTGCGTCCGCGACATCGACCCGGCCGAGCCCGTCGACCTGGCCGTCGTCGCCGTACCCGCGCCGCACGTGCCCGACGTCGTCGCCGAGTGCGGTGAACGGGGTGTGCAGGGCCTGGTCGTGGTCTCCGCCGGATACGCCGAGAGCGGCGCCGAGGGCCGCGAGCGCCAGCGGGAACTGGTGCGCCAGGCCCGCACCTACGGAATGCGCATCGTCGGGCCGAACGCGTTCGGCGTCGTCAACACGTCCCCGGACGTACGACTCAACGCCTCGCTCGCCCCCGAGATGCCCCGCCCCGGCCGCATCGGCCTGTTCGCCCAGTCCGGCGCCATCGGCATCGCCCTGCTGGCCCGCCTGCACCGACGGGGCGGAGGAGTGACCGGCGCCACGGGGATCTCGACGTTCGTCTCCGCGGGCAACCGCGCCGACGTCTCCGGGAACGACGTCCTTCAGTACTGGTACGACGACCCGGACACGGACGTCGCCCTCATGTACCTCGAATCCATCGGCAACCCGCGCAAGTTCACCCGCCTCGCCCGCCGTACCGCCGCCGCCAAGCCCCTCGTGGTCGTCCAGGGCGCCCGGCAGAGCGGCATCGCCCCCACAGGGCACGCCGTACGCGCCACCCGCCTCCCGTACGCCACGGTCTCCGCGCTGCTGCGGCAGGCCGGCGTCATCCGGGTCGACACGATCACCGAGCTCGTCGACACCGGTCTCCTCCTGGCCCGCCAGCCGCTGCCCGCCGGACCGCGCGTCGCCATCCTGGGCAACTCCGAGTCGCTCGGCCTGCTGACCTACGACGTGTGCCTCTCCGAGGGACTGCGTCCCAAGACGCCCCGGGACCTGACCACGGCCGCCTCCGCGGCGGACTTCCGCGCGGCCCTCGATGAGGCGCTCGCCGACGACAAGACCGACGCGGTCGTCGTCACCGCGATGCCCGCGGTGGGGGAGGGCCCCACCGAGGACGCCGAGCTGGCGGCGGCCCTGAGCGCCGCCGCCGCGGCAGCGCCCACGAAGCCCGTGCTCGTCGTCCACGTCGAACTGGGCGGCCTCGCCGAGGCCCTCTCCGCCGCGACCAGCACCGGCCCCAACGCCCCGGACGCCCCCGACACCCAGACGCCCAGGACTCTCCCCGCGACAGCCGACACCCCCGAAGGCACCCCGCGCCTCATCCCCGCCTACCCCGCGGCCGAGCGCGCCGTCCACGCCCTCTCCGAAGTCGTGAAGTACGCCCAGTGGCGGCGCGACGCGGCCGAGCCCGGCAAGGTGCCCGAGTACGACGGCATCGACGAGTCCGGGGCCGCCGACCTCATCACCGAGCTGCTCGCCAAGGAGGACGACCCGCGCGGCATCGAGCTCGCCCCGGACGACGCCCGCGCGTTGCTCGCCCGGTACGGCATCGGCGTACGGCAGACGCTGCCCGCACCCGACGCCGACCGGGCCGCCGAGGCCGCGCGCACCCTCGGCTACCCCGTGGCCCTCAAGACGACCGCCCCGCACCTGCGCCACCGCGCCGACCTCGGCGGCGTACGCCTGGACCTCGCCGACGAGACCGACCTGCGCCGCGCCTACGAAGAACTGACCGAGCAGCTCGGCAAACCGGCCGAGCTGCGCCCCGTGGTGCAGGCGATGGCACCGCGCGGCGTCGACACGGTCGTCCGGGCCGTCATCGACCCGGCGGCCGGAGCGGTGCTCTCCTTCGGCCTGGCCGGAGCGGCGTCCGAGCTGCTCGGCGACACCGCGCACCGGCTGATCCCGGTCACCGACCAGGACGCCCGCGCAATCATCCGCTCCATCAAGACGGCGCCGATCCTGTTCGGCTGGCGCGGCGCCGCCCCCGTCGACACCCCCGCCCTGGAGGAGCTGCTGCAACGCGTGTCCCGTCTCGTCGACGACCACCCCGAGGTGGTCGGGGTGGCCCTCGAACCGGTGGTCGTCGCCCCGCACGGACTGACCGTGCTCGGCGCCTCCGTCCGGCTCGCGCCGCCACCCGCCCGCGACGACCTCGGCCCGCGCACCCTGCCTGTCGCGTACTGACCGGCACCCCCCCGCGAAATGCCCTCACGGAGGGTTATCCACAGGCGCAACGACAGTCTCTCCCCGGCCTTAGGATGGACCCCATGGCCAAGACCAGTACGACGACCCAAGGGCTGCGAGCGGCGATCGAGCGCAGCGGCTACTACCCGGCCCTCGTGGCCGAGGCGGTGGAGGCCGCGGTCGGCGGCGAGCCCATCTCGTCGTACCTCGTGCACCAGGAGACCACGTTCGACGCGAACGAGGTCCGTCGTCATGTCACCGTCCTGGTCCTGACCGACACCCGCTTCATCGTCAGCCACACCGACGAGCAGGCGGCCGACACGACCTCCCCGACGCCGTACGCGACGACGTCCACGGAGTCCGTGAAGCTCGACCGGATCTCCTCGGTGGTGCTCAGCCGTGTCGTCGCCAATCCGGAGAAGTACGTTCCGGGCACGCTGCCGCGCGAGGTCGTCCTCACCATCGGCTGGGGCGCGGTCTCCCGGATCGACCTGGAGCCGGCCGCCTGTGGCGACCCCAACTGCGAGGCGGACCACGGCTACACGGGCAGCTCGACCGCCGACGACCTGAGCCTGCGCGTCAGCGAGGCGGGCGACGGACCGGAGACCGTGCGCCAGGCCCTCGCCTTCGCCCAGTCCCTCTCCGAGGCCACCGCGGACGCGGGACGCTGATGACGCAGGCCGCCTGGGACGACGTAGAGCCGCTGCCCGTCCACTCCGCTCCCGTCCCGGCGTACGGCACCGGCTCCCTCGCCGACCTGCTGCCCACCCTCGGCTTCCACCTGGGCGTTCCCGGCTGCGCGGCCGCGATCCCGGAGCTCGCTCCGGTCGACCGCGCCTGCGTCTTCCTCATCGACGGCCTCGGCTGGGAGCAGCTGAGGGCCCACCCCGACGAGGCGCCCTTCCTGAGCTCGCTCATGGCGTCCTCGCGCGGCGGCACCGGCAGCCCGATCACCGCGGGCTACCCGGCCACCACCGCGACCTCCCTCGCCTCGGTCGGCACCGGCCTGCCGCCCGGCGCGCACGGCCTGCCCGGCTACACCGTGCGCAACCCGGCCACCGGCGAGCTGATGAACCAGCTCCGCTGGAATCCGTGGACGAAGCCGCAGGTCTGGCAGCCGTACCCGACGGTCTTCCAGCGCGCCCACGAGGCCGGAGTCCACACGGCCCAGGTCTCCGCCCCCCACTTCCAGTCGACCCCCCTCACCAAGATCGCGCTCAGCGGCGGCACCTTCCACGGCCGGCTGTCCGGCGAGGACCGCATGGACCTGGCCGCCGAGCAACTGGCCGCCGGTGACCGGTCGTTGGTGTACACGTACTACAGCGAGGTCGACGGCAAGGGGCACCGCTTCGGCGTCGACTCCGACCCGTGGCGCGGCCAGCTCATGTACGTCGACCGGCTCGCCCAGCGCCTCGCCGAGCAACTCCCGCCGCGCAGCGCCCTGTACGTGACCGCCGACCACGGCATGGTCGACATCCCCTTCGACGAGCAGTCCCGGATCGACTTCGACGAGGACTGGGAACTGGGCGCGGGTGTCGCCCTGCTGGGCGGCGAGGGCCGCGCGCGCCACGTGTACGCGGTGCCCGGCGCGCAGGGCGACGTGCTGGCCGTGTGGCGCGAGGTGCTCGGCGAGCAGTTCTGGATCGCGAGCCGCGACGAGGCGATCGCGGCCGGCTGGTTCGGTCCGCAGATCGATCAGCGGGTGTACGACCGGCTCGGCGACGTCATCGCCGCGGCCCGCGACGACGTGGTCATCATCGCGTCGCGGAACGAGCCGAAGGAGTCCCTGATGGTCGGCAACCACGGCTCCATGACCCCGGCGGAACAGCTCGTACCGCTCCTCGAAGTCCGTTCGTGAGGACCCGTCCGCCCGTCTCCCCCCTCTCTTCCCGTCACGCGAAAGGTGCTCGACTCCCCATGCCAGAGCTGGTGTTCTTCTCCGGAACGATGGACTGCGGAAAGAGCACCCTGGCTCTGCAGATCGAGCACAACCGCTCGGCCCGCGGACTGCAGGGGATGATCTTCACCCGTGACGACCGGGCCGGCGAGGGAAAGCTTTCTTCACGTCTGGGCCTGGTCACCGACGCCGTGGAGGTCGCCGATGACCTGGACGTGTACGCGTACGTCGTCGACCGCCTCTCCCAGGGCGGCAAGGTGGACTACGTGATCGCGGACGAGGCGCAGTTCCTCGCCCCCGAGCAGATCGACCAGCTCGCCCGCGTCGTCGACGACCTCGACCTGGACGTCTACGCCTTCGGGATCACCACCGACTTCCGCTCCAAGCTGTTCCCCGGCTCCCAGCGCCTGGTCGAACTCGCCGACCGCGTAGAGGTGTTGCAGGTCGAGGCGCTGTGCTGGTGCGGCGCGCGCGCCACGCACAACGCGCGCACCATCAACGGTGAGATGGTCGTCGAGGGCGCCCAGGTCGTCGTCGGCGATGTGAACCACGCCGAGGACGAGGTCGGCTACGAGGTGCTGTGCCGACGGCACCACCGCAGGCGGGCGACGAGCGCGACGGCCCGCGCCGTGGCCCTGTCCCCGGACGTGCTGCCGGTCGCCTCCGCCTGACCGCCGAGGATCACGACGCGGCCATCCGCAACGCCCGCCACTCCCGCGGCGAATGCCCGTAGGCGCCGCGGAACGAGCGGCTGAAATGGGCGGAGTTGACGAAGCCCCAGCGATGGGCCACGGCCGAGACGCTGGGGCCGGGGCCGCCGCCGCGGGTGAGGTCGCGGGCGCACTCCTCCAGCCGGCGCCGCTGGATGAGCCGGCCGACCGTGATGCCCTCGCCCTCGAAGAGCCGGTGCAGGTACCGCACGGAGATGTGCTGTGCGGCCGCGACCGTCTCCGGTGACAGCGCGGGATCCTGGAGGTTGCGGTCGATGTGGTCGCGGATCCGCCGCAGCAGGTCGCCGCGCGCGCTGTCCGCCGAGTCCCTCGTGACGCGCTCCGTCACCAGCGTGGCGAACAGGTCCACGACGCCCGCCGCGAGGCGCTCGGCGATCGGCGGCGCGTAGGAGTGGGCCGACGCGATCAGCGAGGCCAGGAACGGCATGAAGACCGCCCCGATGCCCTCCGCCGTACTGATGGCGGTGCCGCTGATCCGGCCGAGGTCCGCGTCCGGCAGGTTCAGCGCGTGGCGGGGCAGATGGGCGACACGGCCCGCGAACGGCTCGGGGAAGTCCAGGGTGTACGGCCGGCTCGTGTCGTAGACGAGGAGTTCACCCGCGTCCACGACGGTGCTCCGGCCGTCCTGCAGAAACGTCGCCGTGCCCGCCACCTGGACATGGGCCGCCACGAACGCCTCCGGCGAGCGGGCGATGTGCTCCCGCGTACGGCTGACGCGCTGCGCGCCCGCCTCGACGCTGGAGAGCCGCAACTGCCCCAGGCGGTCGGAGACGATCCGCCCCACCAGAGGGCCGTCACCGTGCGGCACCACGTGCATCGGGACGAGGGCCCGGCCGACGGCGTCGCGCCAGTGACCGAGCCGCTCCGGGCCGGGAAGCGAATCAGTCGTCACGACCAGGCTCAACCCGGTTCTCCTCTCCACCTGTGCGGTACCGGCGGAGGCCGTGGACACACGGTGTGTCCCGGACCGGGTGCCGCCCGCGCCCGCACGGGGACGACAGAGCACGACACCGGAGCCGGGCGACGACGGTGGGGCCCGGATTCCCCGCCGTGACCAGCCAAGCACCGACCCCGAGCGGGCTCCAGGCACAAAGCAGGCAGAAAGAGTGGGGTTCCGGACGAGCCGGCCGGCTGTGCGCCCGGGGAACAGTGCGGTGCACGCGGAGAACAGACGCCAGTCCCCGCGACGGCTACGGTGAGGACAGTGGTTCGGCGCGGGCGGCCCCCCGGCCGTCGTCCCACGAGGCCAGTCGCTCCCGGGCCCGCGCGACGCGTTGCGGATCCGCGTCCGGCCCGAGCGCGAGGCAGCGCAGGAGCGCCTCGCGCGCCTCCTCGTCCCGCCCGGCGGCCACCAGCGCGTCGCACAGGTGGGTGAGCTGGCGGCTCTCCAACGCGGCGTTGCCCAGCGTCCGGCACAGGGCGACGGAGTCCCGCAGCCGGGCCACCGCCTCCTCCCAGCGGCCGAGCCGGCCGTAGCACAGCCCGATCCCGGACAGCAGCCCCTGCCGGTTCGTCCGGGCGATGTGCGGCTCCACCTGATCGGCGACCTCGTCGAGCAGCGCGAGCGTCGCCCGGTACGCGGCGAGGACCTTCTGGTCGTCACCCTCGGACTCCAGGAGCATCGCCTGGGCGTGCATGGCCTGGAGCGTGCCGTGCAGGTCGCCCGCCTCCCGGAACAGGGCCACCGACCGGTCCAGATGCTCGTACGACCGCCGCAGTTCGCCCAGCAGCCGGTGCGCCCAGCTCGCGTACTGATGGGCCCAGGCCTCCTGCTCCCGGTCGCCGGCCCGCCGCGCGGCGGCCAGTGCCCGCGCGGAGAGCGGCAGACTGTCGCGCGGCCGGCCCTCGCACAACAGCACGGCCCAGGCGTGGTAGTTGAGGTGCGTCGCTGTCAGGAGGGGATCGTCGAGGGCCGCCGCGGAGCGCGCCGCGGTCCCGAAGACCTCCGGCCAGTGCCCCCAGAAGATCCACTGGTCGGAGAACCAGTGCAGGGCCTCCGCCACCTCCACCACTCGGGCGTGCTCTCCGTCGCGCGCGGCGGCCCGCAGCGCCTCCAGCCAGTTGAGCCCCTCGTCCTGCAGCCAGCGGCGCGCACGGTCGGCGGACGACAGGTCCACCAGGCCCCGCCAGGAAGCGGGCGGCGCTCCGTGATCGGGCTCGTACCAGCGGCCCGCCACCACCGCCGTCTCCAGCAGCCAGCGCCGCATCGTCCGCCGGGCGAGGTCCGCGTCGCCGGGCGGCTCCTCCGCCGTCAGACGCTGGTCCGCGTACAGCCGCAGCAGGTCGTGCAGCCGGTAGCGGTCCCCGGCCGCGCCGAGCAGCCCCGCCTCGACCAGCTCCTCCAGCGTGTCCTCGGCGTCGAACAGGTCCTGCCCGGTGAGCCGCGCCGCGCACGGCGCGCTCGCGTCGGGGCCCGGAACCAGAGAGAGGCGCCGGAACATCCGGGCCGCGGTCGGCGTCAGCTGCCGGTAGGAGAGGTCGAAGGCGCCCGACACGCGGACGTCCCCTGCGGCCAGCGCGTCCAGCCGGCGCTCCGCGTGCGCCAGCCGGTCGGCGAGCCGGCGCACCGTCCACCCCGTCCGCGTGGCCAGCCAGTTGCCCGCCACCCGCAGGGCCAGCGACAGATGGCCGCACCGCAGGGCCACGTCCGCGAGGGCGTCGGGCTCGGCGGCGGCCCGCTCCTTGCCGATCAGCAGGGTGAGGAACTCCGCGGCCTCACCCGGGCTGAGCTCCCCGAGCGGCAGCCGGTGCACGGCGGCCAGGCCGGTCAGCATGCGGCGGCTCGTCACCACGACCAGACTCGCGCCCGAGCCGGGCAGCAGCGGACGCACCTGTGCCTCGTCGCGGGCGTTGTCCAGCACCAGCAGGCACCGCCGTTCGGCCAGCACCTGCCGGTAGAGCTCCGGATGAGCCTGGGGTCCGGCCTTGGCCAGGTCCCGGTCCGGCACCCCGAGAGCCTTGAGGACCGCGACCATCAGTTCGGACGGGGACGGCGGCGTACCGTCCGTCCCGCGCAGATCGATCATGAGCTGGCCGTGCGGGAAACGGTCGGCGAGCCGGCGGGAGGCGTGCAGCGCGAGGGTCGTCTTGCCGGTCCCCGGGGCCCCGGACACCGCCACCACGACGGGCGGCCCCAGCACGGAGTCCCGCTGTGACGCGTCCAGTACGGCGGCCCGGCCCGCGGCCTCGGCGGCGAGTTCGGCCAGGCGGCCGAGCTCCGGCTCCCGGCCGACGAAGTCGTCGATGCCGCGCGGGAAGGCGCGCACCCCCGCCGGGCTGTAACCGGGGGAGCGGCCGGCCCGGGCCGCCGCGAGCAGCCGCTCCCGGTCGGCCCCGTCCAGACCGAGGCCGTCCGCGAGCGCGGCCACCGTGCGCCGCTGCGGCGCCGCCCGACGCCCCCGCTCCAGGTCGCCGATGCCGCGGACGCTCGTACCGGACGCCTCGGCCAGCCCCTCGATGGTCAGCGACGTGGCCAGCCGCAACTCCCGCAGCAGCGCCCCGAACGTCTCCCGCGCCTCGCTCAATCCCGTCCCCTGCCCTGGATCCCCGGCCCCCGAATGATCATCCGGATTCTATGAGGCGCCGGGCACACCGGTGCATCCCGGCCCCAACGGCCCGCCGCCGCCCAATCCGGTCGAACACCCGGGATCCTGCGCTGTCGGAAAAGTACCGGTGCGCTCCTGGTCAACTGCCGCCCTGGACAGGCTCCTAGCGTGACGGGGAACGGTCCCCGACGCACCGGTGGACCGACGACACGCCAGGAGATCGCCATGCCCGACGCCATCGAGCCCGTCCAGCCGGTACTGGAACCCGCCGCAGCAGCCTTCGCCGAGGCCACGGCCGAGCCTCCCTACCTGTTCGACCTGCTTCCGGCGGAGGGCCGCAAGGCCGTCGACGAGGTGCAGTCCGGCCAGGTCGAGATGCCCGCCGTCGACGAGGAGTGGATCACCGTCTCCGGCGGCCCCACCGGCAGCGTCCGGGCCCGCATCGTCAAGCCCGCCGGCAGCACCGCAACCCTGCCCGTCGTCCTCTACATCCACGGTGCGGGCTGGGTCTTCGGCAACGCCCACACCCACGACCGGCTGGTCCGCGAACTCGCCGTCGGCGCACAGGCGGCCGTCGTCTTCCCCGAGTACGACCTGTCGCCGGAGGCCCGCTACCCGGTCGCGATCGAGCAGAACTTCGCGGTCGCCCAGTGGGTCGTGGAACAGGGCGCCACCAAGGGCCTCGACGGCACGCGCCTCGCCGTCGCCGGTGACTCCGTCGGCGGCAACATGACCGCGGCCCTGACCCTCATGGCCAAGGAGCGCGGCGGCATCCCGCTGCTGCACCAGGTGCTGTTCTACCCGGTCACGGACGCGGCCTTCGACACGGGCTCGTACCACCAGTTCGCCACCGGCTACTTCCTGCGCCGCGACGGCATGCAGTGGTTCTGGGACCAGTACACGACCGACGAGAGCGAGCGCGCGCAGATCACCGCCTCGCCGCTGCGGGCGACCACCGAGCAGCTCGCGGACCTGCCGCCCGCCCTCGTCATCACCGGCGAGGCCGACGTCCTGCGCGACGAGGGCGAGGCGTACGCGAACAAGCTGCGCGCGGCCGGTGTCCCCGTCACCGCCGTCCGCTTCCAGGGCATCATCCACGACTTCGTCATGCTCAACGCCCTGCGCGAGACGTACGCCGCCGAGGCCGCCATCGCGCTGGCCGTCAGCACCCTGCGCTCCGCCCTGCACACCGCCTGACGCCCGCCCGCACGCCACAAGGAGAGACATGACGAACCCGACCCCGACCGTGGTCCTGGTCCACGGCGCGTTCGCCGACGCGACGAGCTGGTCCGGTGTCATCGCCGCACTGCAGAGCCACGGCATCCCCGTGATCGCCCCGCCCAACCCGCTGCGCGGCCTGGCCGACGACGCCGCGTACATCGCTTCGGTGGTCGCCCGGATCGACGGTCCCGTCGTCCTGGTCGGCCACTCCTACGGAGGCGCGCTGATCACAGTCGCCGGGACCGCCGAGAACGTCGTCGGCCTCGTCTACGTGGCGGCGTACGTCCTGGAGGAGGGCGAGAGCCTCGGTGAGCTCCAGGGCCGATTCCCCGGAACACCGCTGGTCAGCAACCTGGAGCAGGGAACGTACCCCGTCGCGGGCGGCGGTACGGCCGTCGAGGTCACCATCGCGCGGGACGCCTTCCCGACGGTCTTCGCGGCCGATGTCCCCGCCGAGGTGACGCAGGTGCTGGCGGTGGCCCAACGGCCGCTCGCCGCCGGGGCGTTCGAGGAGAAGGCGACCGCAGCGGCCTGGCGCACCACGCCGTCGTGGGCGCTCGTGGCCGCGGCCGACCAGGCGATCAACCCCGAGGTGGAGCGCTACGGAGCCAAGCGGGCCGGAGCGACCGTCGTCGAGATCGAGGGCGCCTCGCACGCGGTCGCGGTCTCCCGCCCGAAGGAAGTCGCCCAGCTCATCCGCGACGCGGTGCTCGCCACGTCCTGAGTACCGGACCACCGTGCGGGGCGACCGGGTGCACTCGGCCGCCCCGCACGGTGGTTGCCGCGTTCCGGGCCCGTCAGCGTTCCGACGACACCAGCGCGAAGCGGGCCCCTTCGGGATCCGCCACCGTGGCCACCCGCCCGTGCGAGCCGTCCCGCGGGGGCTTGACGGTGTGCCCGCCCAGGTCGGCCACCCGCTCCACCGCCTCGTCGACGTCCCCGACCTCGAAGTACGTCATCCAGTGCGGGCCCCGGTCGCGCGGCAGCGCGTGTCCGACGCCCTGCATGGAGGCCACCGGACGCCCCTCCAGCTGCAGCGTCAGGCAGTCGAAGTCGGCCGAGACGACGGCCTCCTCGGCGTACCCGAAGACCGCCTGGTAGAACTTCGCGACGCTCGCGGTCTCCCGCGTCACCAGCTCGTTCCACGACACCGCACCCGGTACGGCGGTCACCGCCATGCCCAGATGCGCCGCCGCCTGCCAGATGCCGAACACCGCGCCCGACGGATCGGAGCAGATCGCCATCCGGCCCGCCTCGCCGGCGTCCAGCGGGCCGACGCCCACCGTGCCGCCGCAGTGCCGCACCGTCTCGGCCGTCGCGTCCACGTCGTCCGAGGCCAGGTAGGGGGTCCAGGCGACCGGCAGATGACGGTCGGCCGGCATCCGGCCGATGCCGGCCACCTCCCTCCCGTCCAGGAGCGCCCGCGCGTACGGGCCGAGCTGCTGCGGCCCCGGCCTGAACTCCCAGCCGAACAGCGCCCCGTAGAACTCCTGGGTCGCGGCCATGTCGTGCACCATCAGGCTCACCCAGCAAGGTGTGCCCGGTGCGCGCCGGGCTGCTGCCTCGGTCATCGTCACTCTCTCCTCGGAACGGAACCCTCGGGCCCGTAATCGGGAACCCACGTGTCGCATCACGCCCGTGCTGATGGTGGCACTCCGTGCCGCGCGGCGCTCCCTGACCGCGCCGAATCCGCCGGACTCCTCGCAGAGGATGTCCGAAACGGTGTTTCGCAGACGTTGCCGCGCCATGACCCGGCCGTGTCCGACCGGTTGACGCTCGGTAGTCGGTCGAGCACGCTATCCGAACGTGGGCGCTCGGGCCAGACCATGAGCAAGGATGGCCCTCATGAATGCCATCATCACCGCATCCGAACTTGCGAGCGAGTTGGCGGGGGAGAACCCGCCCGTGCTGCTCGACATCCGCTGGCAGCTCAGCGTCGCGAAGGCCGCGGGGGAGCCCGCGTTCGACGGCCGGGCCGCGTACGAGGCGGGGCACCTGCCCGGCGCGGTCTTCATCGACCTCGACGCGGAACTTGCAGGTCACGCCGGTCCGGATGGCGGCCGGCACCCGCTGCCCGACCTGGCGGACCTCGGCGCCACGCTCCGCGCGGCGGGCGTCTCGGGCGACCGGGACGTCGTCGTGTACGACGGCGGGCAGGGCTGGGCCGCGGCTCGCGCCTGGTGGCTGCTGCGCTGGACGGGTCACCCGTCCGTGCGGGTCCTCGACGGCGGCCTCGCCGCCTGGGACGGCCCCCTGGAGACCGCGATCCCCGCGCCGGAGCCCGGCACGTTCACCCCTGCACCGGGTGCCACCGGTCTCCTCGACGCGGACGCCGCCGCCGCGCTCGCCCGCTCCGGCCTCCTGCTGGACGCCCGCGCCGCCGAGCGCTACCGGGGCGACGTGGAGCCCATCGACCGCGTCGGCGGCCACATCCCGGGCGCCGTGTCGGCGCCGACGACGGAGAACGTCACGGCGGACGGCCGCTTCCGCCCGGCCGCCGAACTCGCCGCCCGCTTCAAGTCCCTTGGCGCGACCGGCGATCCGGGCCAGGTCGGCGTCTACTGCGGCTCGGGCGTCTCCGGCGCCCACGAGGTCCTGGCGCTCGCGGTGGCGGGCATCGACGCCCAGCTGTACGTCGGCTCGTGGTCGCAGTGGTCCGCGGACGAGTCCCGTCCGGTGGCGACGGGCCCGGATCCGCAGTAACCGTTCCCGCGTACGCGGTGGGGCCCGCGCCGATCAGTCGGCGCGGGCCCCACTACGTACGGGCGGTGACTAGTCCTGCTTCTTGCGGCGCGTCCCGAAGACGATCTCGTCCCAGCTGGGCACCGCGGCCCGGCGCCCGGGGCGCACACCGTCGGCCTCGGCCTGGCGGTCGGTGGTGCCGGTGAGGCGGTCCCGGTGGCCCGCGACGCTGCGCGGCATCAGCACGTCCGCGTACGCGGCTCCGGCCCCGGCCGACGCGGCGGGCGCCGCCGGCTCCTCCACCTCGGCGGCGGCGGGCGACTCCGGCTCCTCCTGCGGCGGCTCGGGAGCCGTCGTCGGACGGTCGGGCACCACGATGTCGCCGCGGTAGCTGGGCACGGCCTCCAGGAGGCTGGTCAGCGAGTCACGCTCCGAGGAGGAGGCGATCGCCGGCAGGTTCTCCTCGCCCGGCGCGGACGTGACCTCCGGCGGCGTCGGGCGCTCCAACTGCCGGTCCAGGGCGCGGTCCAGGGGGCGGTCCCTGGGCAGGCGCGCGATGCGCGGCACGAAGGGGAACGTGGGCTCGGGCGCGCCGATGTCGTCGGACTCGCCGATCAGCGAGCGCGCCTCGTCGTCCACGGCCTGGACGAGCCTGCGGGGCGGGTCGTACGTCCAGCTCGCCGAGTGCGGTTCGCCCGCGACCCGGTAGACGAGGAGGACCTCCCAGGTGCCGTCGTCGCGGCGCCAGGAGTCCCACTGGACGGTTTCCTTGTCGGCGCCGCGCAGCAGGAGTCGCTCTCCCACCGCCTCGCCGAGCTGGGGACCGGTGTTCTCGCCGGGACGGCGCACGGGGGTCTTCCTGGCCCGCTCGGCCATGAAGGCCCGCTCCGCGAGTACGGGACCCTCGAAGCGGCGTACACGATCGACCGGAATGCCCGCGAGCTGGGCGACCTCCTCGGCGGAGGCGCCTGCCCGTATGCGCGCCTGAATGTCGCGCGGGCGGAGGTGGCTCTCCACCTCGATCTCGATCTGGCCGAGGCGCGGACGGTCGCCGCGCACGGCGGCCCGGAGGCGCTCATCGATCGGAAGCGTGTACTCCGTGCTGTCCGCAGCCTTCAGCACCAGCCGTGTGCCGTCGTTAGAGACGGCCACGACACGCAGTTCGGGCATGGGGACCTCCCGGGTGGTGCCTGCCGACGTCACGTGCGTCGCTGCTTCCGCTAGTCGAGTGTGGCCTGCCCGGGTGCAGCCTGCCACAACCTTGCCGAGTTGCCCGGCGTGTCGGGCATCGACCCGAGAGCGCCGTTATGGCACGGTTACCTGTTCGCAACGCTAAGTGACCGAAGTCGTCACCCTGTGCAACGAGCCCCCTCTCGGCGGTCCTGGAAGGCCTCGGACACCCTGGCGGGAGACCGGACCCAGGGCTCGCAACAGTACTCCATTCGGGCCACTCGCGTGGATCGGCTCGCCGCCGAACTTCTCACGGTGGACGGGAGTTGGGTACGGGGCACCCTCGATGCGTGCCCGATTCGCGATGGATGCACGTGGCGTGCTTCACGAAATCCACAGAAGCGGAACTAGGGACTTCGGTCGTACGTCCCTTTCTCGTGTGACACAGGAGGTTCACGTAGCCTCGGGAACTTCACTGTGAAACAGGCTGGAATGTCGAGAAAGGCAGGCAAGGACCGGAGATGGGCGAGAGGCCGGATGGCTCCAAGGACGGGCAGGACGAGGCCAAGGGGAGGAAGCGGCTGGATCTGAGCGTGCCCCAGGTGGCGGGCAGTGCCGTCGCCGCCGTGGTGGCCGCGAAGCTCGCCTCCAGTTTCGGCGTCTACGGGACGATCCTGGGCGCCGGTGTGGTCAGCGCCCTCGCCACCTGCGGCGGCACCGTCTTCCAGCACTTCTTCAGGCGCACCGGCGAACAGATACGTGACGTCGCCGTGCAGACGAAGCCGAAGGGACGGCAGGTGCCGGTCACGGCGGAGGGGCGTCCCGTACCGCGCACGTTCCGCTCGGACATCTCCATGGACGCCACGAAGGCCATGGTCACCGGCGCCCGCCCGCCCGCCGCGCGGCCCGCCACGGGCGCGCTGCCCACGACCACGACCTGGGGGACGCCGCCGGCGGCGGACGCCGAGGCGACGACGGCGCTGCCCCAGGCCCCGGCCGGCGACGAGATGACCCAGCTGCTCGACACCGGCGCGGTCGCCGACCTGCTGCCGGACGAGTCCGAGAAGACCCGGCTGCTCGGCACCGTCGACCCGGAGAAGACCCAGCTCATCGAGCCCGGCGCGATCGACGAGGCCACGCGCGTGCTGCGCCCCGCGACGGATCTGCCGCACCAGTCGCTCCCGGCCGGCGGGCCGGACGGCGGGTCCGGTGGGACGGCAGAGGCTGACGGGATCGACGACGAGTTCACCCCCGGGACCGTGCACAGGTCCCGTGTCAAGAGCTGGAAACGGCCGCTGATCGCCGCCGCCGTCGTCTTCGGCGTGACCATGGGCGGCATCACGACGTACGAGATCGTGGCCGGCCACAGCTTCAGCGGGGACAGCGGCAGCACCACGTTCCGGGACGCCTTCAGCGGCCACCGGTCCTCCGGCGGCAGCGACCCCGAGCCCAGCACCTCGCAGCAGCCCTCCGGCGACAGCAGCACCGGTTCCGACAGCGGCACCCGGCAGGACGGCGACGACCCGTCCACCGGCGGGAGCGCGACGCCCGCCCCGACGCCCACCGGCAACGGCGACTCGGGCACCGGGTCCGGCACCGGCTCGGACTCCGGGTCGGACAGCGACACGGACTCCGGTTCGGACTCGGGCGAGGGCAAGGCCACGCCGACCCCGACGCCCACGCCGACCCCGTCGCAGAGCACGGGCTCGGGCTCGGACCCGGGGTCGGAGACGGGCTCCGGTCAGCGGAGCCCGGCCGAGTAGTGCGTGGTCAGTCGCCGAGGACCCGCCGCAGATAGGCGTTGCCGAAGAGGCGGTCCGGGTCCAGGCGGTCGCGCAGCTCCGTGAACTCGCCGAAGCGCGGGTAGACCTGCGAGAAGTACGCGGCGTCGCGCGTGTGCACCTTGCCCCAGTGGGGGCGGCCCTCATGGGCGGTGAAGATCTGCTCGGCGGCCGTGAAGTACCGCTGGTACGGGGTGCCCTTGTACATGTGGACGGCGACGTAGGCGCTGTCGCGGCCGGAGGCCGTGGACAGCGCGATGTCGTCCGCCGGGGCGGTGCGGACCTCCACCGGGAAGCTGACGCGCAGGTTCGAGCGGTCCACCATCGATTTCAGCTCGCGCAGCGTCTCCACGAGGGCCGCGCGCGGAACGGCGTACTCCATCTCCACGAAGCGCACCCGGCGCGGAGATGTGAAGACCTTGTAGGGAATGTCGGTGTACGTCCGGGCGGACAGTGCCCTGCTGGAGATCTTGGCGATCGACGGGATCGTGGCGGGCACCGCGCGGCCGATCGAATTGACCACCTGGAACAGGCCGTTGGAGAGCACTTCGTCCTCGACGAAGCCGCTGATCCGGGAGACCGGGGCCTTGGGGCCTGCGCTGCGGTTGTTGCGCTTGGTGTTGCAGTTGCCGGTGTGCGGGAACCAGTAGAACTCGAAGTGCTCGTTCTCCGCGTACAGCTCGTCGAAGTCGCCCAGCACCTTGTCGAAGGTCATCGGCTCCTCCCGCGCGCTGAGCAGGAAGAGCGGCTCCACGGCGAAGGTGATGGCCGTGACGATGCCGAGCGCGCCCAGGCCGATGCGGGCCGCGGCGAAGACCTCCGGGTTCTCCTTCTCGGAGCAGGAGAGCAGCTCGCCGCTCGCCGTCACCAGTTCGAGCCCCTTGATCTGGGCGGCGATGGAGGCGGAGTCGCGGCCCGTGCCGTGGGTGCCGGTGCTGGTGGCGCCGGACACGGTCTGCTCCATGATGTCGCCCATGTTCGTGAGCGACAGGCCCTCGCGGGCCAGGACCATGTTGAGCCGCTTGAGCGGAGTACCGGCCTCGACCGTGACCGTCCCGTTCGCCCGGTCGATATTGCGGATACCGGTCAACAGTTGAGGGCGTATCAACACGCCGTCGGTGGCCGCGGCCGCGGTGAAGGAGTGACCGGTGCCGACGGCCTTCACCTTCAGGCCGTCCTCCGCCGCCTTGCGTACGGCGGCGGACAGTTCCTCCACGGAGGCGGGCGTCACCTCCCGTACGGGACGTGCGGTGACGTTCCCCGCCCAGTTACGCCACGCTGCGCCGCTCTTCGTGCCGCTGGCCGTCTGCGCCGTGCTCATCGGTGGTTCCTCCCCGCTGCGTGACCGGCTGCTTCAGCCGGCGGTAGCCGAGGAACGCGACCAGGACCGCGACGGCACCGGCGACTCCCGGTACCCCGTACCCGGCCTTCGCACCGGCGGCGTCGATCACCCAGCCGGCCACGGAGGAGCCGAGCGCGACACCGACCGCGAGTCCGGTGCTCACCCAGGTCATGCCCTCGGTCAGTTTCGCGCGTGGTACGTGCTGCTCGACGAGAGCCATCGTCGTGATCATCGTCGGTGCGATGGACAGGCCCGCAACGAAGAGCGCCACGGCCAGAAACGGCAGGTTCCCGACCAGTTGGAGGGGGATCATACTCACGGCCATCGCGAGGACACCCACCAGCCACCTGCGCGCGGGCGCCCCCTTCACGTGCAGCAGCCCGAAGACGGCCCCCGCGACACAGGACCCGCCCGCGTACACGGCCAGCACCACACTCGCCAGTGACTTGTGCCCCTGCTCCTCGGCGAAGGCCACGGTCACCACGTCGACCGCACCGAAGATCGCGCCCGTCGCCACGAAGGTGGCCACCAGAACCTGCAGCCCGCGCGCGCGGAGCGCCGATCCGCCGCCGTGCTGCTCACGGGGGTGCGGGGCGGGCTCCGTGGCCCGCTGCGAGGTCAGCCAGAAGACGCCGGCCGCGAGGAAGCAGCCCGCGAGCAGCGGGCCCGCCTCCGGGAACCACGCCGTGGACAGGCCGATCGAGATGATCGGTCCGAAGATGAAGCACACCTCGTCGATCACGGACTCGAAGGAGTACGCCGTGTGCAGCTGCCGCGGAGTGTCCCGGTAGAGCACCGCCCACCGCGCCCGGATCATCGAGCCGACACTCGGGACGCAGCCGATGAACGCGGCGCACAGGAACAGCGTCCAGTCCGCCGCCTCGTACTTCGCGCACAGCAGCATCCCGCTGACCGCGACGAGCGAGACCAGCGTGGCCGGGCGCAGGACACGCCGCTGGCCGTACCGGTCGACGAGGCGGGAGATCTGCGGCCCGATCACCGCGGCGGACAGCGCCACCGTCGCCGACAGGGCGCCCGCGAGCCCGTAGCGCCCGGTCAGCTGCGAGACCATCGTGACGATGCCGATGCCCATCATCGACAGGGGCATCCGGCCCAGGAACCCGGCCACCGAGAAGCTCTTGGTGCCGGGCAGGGCGAATATGGCGCGGTAGGGGCTGGGCAACTCGACTCCGGTGAGGCGGACAGGCGTGCCGAGGGCGGCTCGGTGGGCGCCCGGGCGCAATAGGTAAGGCGTGACTACAGCTGATACAGCTTACGCGTGTCATGGTTCGGGTGGCATGGCGGTTTTCCGCCTGTCAGTGCCGGGTGGCAGGATCGAAGACATGCCAGACGCGCACGCTGCCAGCCCCGATGCCCGCCCCTACGACGCCCTGCTGCTGCTCTCGTTCGGCGGCCCGGAGGGCCCCGACGACGTCGTCCCGTTCCTGGAGAACGTGACGCGTGGCCGCGGCATCCCCAAGGAGCGGCTCAAGGAAGTGGGCCAGCACTACTTCCTCTTCGGCGGGATCAGCCCCATCAACGACCAGAACCGCGCCCTGCTCGACGCCCTGCGCAAGGACTTCGCCGACCACGGCCTGGACCTGCCGGTCTACTGGGGCAACAGGAACTGGGCGCCGTGCCTGACCGACACGCTGCGCGAGATGGTCACCGACGGCCACCGCCGCATCCTCGTCCTCGCCACCAGCGCGTACGCCTCGTACTCGGGCTGCCGCCAGTACCGCGAGAACCTCGCGGAGTCGCTGGCCGCCCTGGAGGCCGAGGGCCTGGAACTGCCGAGGATCGACAAGCTGCGGCACTACTTCAACCACCCCGGTTTCGTACGCCCCATGGTCGACGGCGTCCTCACCTCCCTCGCCGACCTCCCCGAGGACGTGCGGGACGGCGCCCACATCGCCTTCAGCACGCACTCCATCCCGACCGCCGCGGCCGACTCCTCCGGGCCCGTGGAGGGCCACGGCGACGGCGGCGCGTACGTGCGGCAGCACCTGGAGGTCGCGCAGCTGATCGCGGACGCCGTGCGCGAGGAGACCGGCGTCGAGCACCCCTGGCAGCTCGTCTACCAGTCGCGCTCCGGCGCCCCGCACATCCCGTGGCTGGAGCCCGACATCTGCGACCACCTGGAGGAGCGGCACGGCGCCGGGGCACCGGCCGTCGTCATGGCGCCCATCGGGTTCGTCTCGGACCACATGGAGGTCCTGTACGACCTCGACACCGAGGCCACCGCCAAGGCCGAGGAGCTGGGCCTCCCGGTGCGCCGCTCCGCCACCGTGGGCGCCGACCCGCGCTTCGCCGCCGCCGTACGGGAGTTGGTCCTGGAGCGGGCCGCGACCGAGAGCGGCAGGGACATCGCGCCGTGCGCCCTCGGCGCCCTCGGCGCGAGCCACGACCTGTGCCCGGTCGGCTGCTGCCCGGCCCGCGCCCCCAAGCCCGCCGCCGCGGGCGCCGACAGCCCGTACGCGTAAGGACGCCGACGTGACCGACCTGAAGACAGAACTCCTCGACGTCGCCCTGGAGGCGGCCGCCCGGGCCGGAGTGTTCCTGCGCGACGGCCGCCCCGCCGACCTCGGCGTGGCCGCCACCAAGACCAGCGCTGTCGACGTCGTCACCGAGATGGACATCGCGTCCGAGAAGCTGATCACGGACTTCCTGGCGGAGCGCCGGCCCGACGACGGCGTCCTGGGCGAGGAGGGCGCCTCCGCCGAGGGCACCAGCGGCGTCCAGTGGGTGATCGACCCCATCGACGGAACGGTCAACTACCTTTACGGACGCCCCGATTGGTCCGTCTCCATCGCGGCCCGCAAGGACGGCGAGACCGTCGTCGGCGTCGTCGCGGCCCCGATGCGCGGTGAGACCTACCGCGCCGTCCTGGGGGAGGGCGCCTTCGTGAACGACCGGCCCGTGCACGCGCGCGTGGCACCTCCCTTCGCGCAGGCCCTGGTCGGCACCGGCTTCGGCTACCTGGAGGCGCGCCGGGCCCACCAGGCCGACGTCGTAAGGGAGTTGGTGCCCCGGGTGCGCGACATCCGGCGCGGCGGCTCGGCGGCGATCGACCTGTGCGACGTGGCCCTCGGCCGCCTGGACGCGTACTACGAACGCGGCCTGAACCCTTGGGACTTCGCGGCCGGCGACCTCATCGCGCGCGAAGCCGGCGCCCTCACCGGGGGCCGCCCCGGCGAGCCCGTGTCGCCGGACCTGACGATCGCCGCCCCGCCCGGACTCTTCGAGCCGCTCCAGAACTGGCTGGAAGAGCTCGGCGCCTGGCACGACTGAGGGCCCTGAGCCCGGACACGAAAAGGCCCCGGCGTCCGTCTGGATCGGACCAGGCGCCGGGGCCCTTCGGTGTGTCGGTCAGACGCTCGAGGCGTGAACTTCCACGCCGTGCTCGGCGGCGAGACGGTGGAGATCGTCCAACTCGCCCTGCTCGACCTCGGCAAGGAAGTCGTCGCCGGTCTCGCGCGCCCGCGTCAGGTCGGACTCGGCCGCCTTGATGCGCTGCAGCAGTCCTGCGGTGAATGCGTCCATGGTTGCGCCCCCTCGTCCTGGGTCGTGAGTCGTGGCACGGGGGTGTGCCCGGTGGAAGGGGCGATCACGACTCGGGCCGCCGTGCGGTAAGCGGTTCGTGGCATGCCACATACAAAGCGTGATCGCGGGTGTAAGGCCGTCCTCCCCCCGCTCCCTCCCGCGGAAACCTCAACCCCCGGAGAAAATCCGGCATTCCCCCGATGCCTCGCCGTCTTACAGCCGGTTTATGGCCGAAAGGGGCAGGATGGAGGCTCACACCCCGAGAACGGACCACCCGCGCGCGCCCGAATCCGCCCGCGGGTGACCAGAGGAAGGACAAGCGACGTGCGCGTACTCGTCGTCGAGGACGAGCAACTGCTCGCCGATGCGGTGGCCACCGGACTGCGCCGGGAGGCCATGGCCGTCGACGTCGTGTACGACGGTGCGGCCGCCCTCGAGCGCATCGGCGTCAACGACTACGACGTGGTCGTGCTCGACCGCGACCTCCCGCTCGTGCACGGCGACGACGTCGCCCGCAAGATCGTCGAGCTGGGCATGCCCACCCGCATCCTCATGCTGACCGCCTCCGGCGACGTCAGTGACCGTGTGGAGGGCCTGGAGCTGGGCGCCGACGACTACCTCCCCAAGCCCTTCGCGTTCAGCGAGCTGACCGCCCGCGTCCGAGCTCTCGGACGCCGTACGAGCGTGCCCCTGCCGCCCGTCCTGGAGCGCGCCGGCATCAAGCTCGACCCGAACCGGCGGGAGGTGTTCCGCGACGGCAAGGAGATCCAGCTCGCGCCCAAGGAGTTCGCCGTCCTGGAGGTGCTGCTGCGCAGCGAGGGCGCCGTCGTCTCGGCCGAGCAGCTCCTGGAGAAGGCCTGGGACGAGAACACGGACCCGTTCACGAACGTCGTGCGCGTCACCGTCATGACCCTGCGCCGCAAGCTCGGTGAGCCCGCGGTCATCGTCACGGTGCCCGGCTCCGGTTACCGGATCTGATCCCACGATGGCCGCCGCACCAGCGCCGCCCACGGCGCCACCGAAGCCGACCTGGAAGCCGGGGACGAAGGTCGAGCCGCCCTTTCCCTGGCTCCGCCCCACCATCCGCATACGGCTCACGCTGCTCTACGGCGGCATGTTCCTCATCGCGGGCATCCTGCTGCTGTCGATCATCTATCTGCTCGCCGCGCAGGCCCTCAACGTCGGCAGCGAGCTGCCCTTCAAGATCGTCGAAGGCACCGTCTCCAGCAACGTCTGCAACATCCCGGACGGTTCGAGGATCCCGGCCAGCGAGCTGAACAGCGCGCTGAGCGACTGCGTCAACCAGCAGCGCCAGCACGCCCTGGACGTCCTGCTGAGCCGCTCCCTCATGGCGCTGCTCGGCCTCGCGATCATCGCCTTCGCCTTCGGGTACGCGATGGCGGGCCGCGTCCTGTCCCCGCTCGGCCGCATCACGCGCACCGCGCGCCGCGTGGCCGGCACGGACCTGTCGCGCCGCATCGAGCTGGACGGCCCGGACGACGAGCTCAAGGAGCTCTCCGACACCTTCGACGAGATGCTCGACCGCCTGGAGCGGGCGTTCACGGCGCAGCAGCGCTTCGTGGGCAACGCGTCGCACGAGCTGCGCACCCCGCTCGCCATCAACCGCACGCTCCTGGAGGTCCACCTTTCCGACCCGGGTGCGCCCGTGGAGCTGCAGCAGCTCGGCAAGACGCTGCTCGCCACGAACGAGCGCAGCGAGCAGCTGGTGGAGGGACTGCTGCTGCTCGCCCGCAGCGACAACCAGATCGTCGAGCGCAAGCCCGTGGACCTGGCGGAGGTCGCCTCCCAGGCGATCGACCAGGCCAGGTCCGAGGCCGACGACAAGGGTGTGGAGATCCGCGGCGAGCGCAAGGAGGCGGTCGTCCAGGGCAACGGCGTCCTCCTGGAGCGCATCGCGCTGAACCTCGTGCAGAACGCCATCCGGTACAACGTGCCGGAGGACGGCTGGGTCCAGGTCGACACCGAGGCGCAGCACGGCCAGGCCGTCCTGGTGGTCGCCAACACCGGCCCGGTGGTCCCCGCGTACGAGATCGACAACATTTTTGAGCCGTTCCGGCGGCTGCGGACCGAGCGCACCGGCAGCGACAAGGGCGTGGGCCTCGGCCTGTCGATCGCCCGGTCGGTGGCGCGCGCCCACGGCGGCCGGATCGTCGCCGAGCCCCGTGAGGGGGGTGGGCTCGTGATGCGCGTCACCCTGCCGATCTAGGTCGGTTCAAGGTGCACGGCGCGTACGGATCTGACATGCTTCCGCCGACGCGCTGGGGAAGTTCGCTTTTAGCGGAATTTTCGGGACCTGCGCCCGTGAAGACCGTGTGTGATCGATCACAGGAGCGAATTTCCGGCCATCTACTCTCCGTGATCGCAAAAGCCGTCTGAAAGCCGGGAAAATCCGTGTTTTCGGGCAGCTTGATCACGGGAAGTACACGGGGTGGCGCCCGTGCAGTGCGTCAATCGGACCGTGTACGGTCCCGTTCGCCACCCAAGCCGATCACTCAAGAGGGGTCCGGTTGGGTGTCGATTGAGTAACAGACCTTGATGTGAGGCAAAATCTCCGCCTCAGGTCGGGCACAAGTCCGGCCTCTCATGCGTTACGTGCGCTGAGACACCGCAGACACCCAGAGGGGGAGAGCGACATGGCAACGGATTACGACACCCCACGCAAGACCGATGACGACCTCAACGAAGACAGCATTGAGGAACTGAAGTCACGGCGGAACGACAAGTCCGCGTCGAACGTCGACGTGGACGAGTTCGAGGCGGCCGAGGGCCTGGAGCTTCCGGGCGCAGACCTCTCGAACGAGGAACTGGCCGTCCGCGTCCTGCCCAAGCAGCAGGACGAGTTCACCTGCATGAGCTGCTTCCTGGTGCACCACCGCAGCCAGCTCGCGCGGGAGAAGAACGGCCAGCCGATCTGCCGCGACTGCGACTGAGGTGGGGTCGGGCATGACTGGCTCGACCCCGCCCTGGAAGCGCCGTACCTGGAGCAAGCGCCAGGATGCGGTACAAGGCCCGTCAGAGGCCGTGCGTGACGACGACGAGCGAGGCTCTTCCGCCAGTGAAGACGCCTCGCTCGAAGCGGCACACAAGCGCGACGAGACGGGTGGCCCGACGGCGGCCGGCGTCGTGGATCTGCACGACGCCGACGCGGCCGACGCGGCGGACACCGAGGCGCAGCCGACCAGGCGCCGCGTGGACGCCGTCAAGGACGGTGTCCGCAAGAGCGGCAGCGTCGCGAGAACGGGGATGATCAAGAGCGGCAGCGCCGCAAGAGCCGGCATCGGCTACCTCGCCGACCGGATCATCGAGAACGCACCGCGGGTGCCCGTACGGGACCTCGCGACCCTGCGCAGACAGTTCCCCGGCCTCGGGCCCGAACAGCTCGCGGACAAGCTGGTCGCCGGTGCGGCGGCCGCCTCGTCGACCGTCGGCGCCGGAGTCGGCGCGGCCGCGATGCTGCCGGTACCGCCCGCGATGCCGACCGAGCTGGCCGCGGAGGTCACCGGTGTGGCGGCGATCGAGCTGAAGCTGGTCGCCGAGCTGCACGAGGTCTACGGAGTACGGCCTCCGGGGAACCTGAAGGACCGCACCGCCATCTACCTCACCTCGTGGTCCGAGGAGCGCGGGATCGACGTGTCGAAGCCGTCGACGATCAACATCGCGCTCGGTGGCCAGATGAAGCGCGAGCTGCGGCAGCAGATCATGAAGCGGACCGTGCGCAATCTTCCGACCCTGATGCCGTTCCTGGTCGGCGCCGCGGTCGGGGCGGCCATGAACCGCCGGGACACGAAGAAGCTGGCCGAGCGGGTGCGCAAGGATCTGCGGCGCCTCCAGGTGCCGTGGGACGCGCTGCCGGAACTGCCGCCGCTGGTACCGCCGAAGGACGCCCTGGAGATCGAGGGCTGAGTCAGGCCCCCAGAGCCTTTGCCAAAGTTTCAGGTTCGCGCGTCGACAGGTACACGTACGGCGTCGGATCCGTCGGGTCCGTGATCTCCGCGCGGACCGCCGTGGGCACGTAGCTGCGCAGCAGCATGAAGGCGCGCGGGTCCGCCTTGTACGTGCGCCAGGCGCGCGCCTCCTCGGCGTCCAGGACCTCCACGGCGCCCAGGGCCGAGAGCGGGATCCTCGCGTCGCCCGCGACCAGGGAGTCGGCCACGACGCGGATCCGGATCGAGCCGTACTGGCTGGTGATCACGGCCCCGACCAGCAGACCGCCGACGAATCCGCCGAGCAGCGGGAGCGTGCCGAAGGGCAGCAGGGTGAGGCCGCAGGCGACCCCCACCAAGAAGGTGACGAGCCACCACGAACGGGGTGCGGTGAGGCGTTCTTCGTACGGCGTCGTCGAGAGCTCCATGCAGCCAAGCTTGGCACGATGCGCGAGGGCACAGGACGCGCGGGTAAGGTCTGCGCCTGTGAGTGGTACTTCAGCAGCTCTGACGCCCCCGTCCGACGCCATAGCGCCGGTGCGGCACCCCGACGCTCCCGCCCCCGGCGAGCTCCTCGGCGCGCACTACGGACACTGTTTCGGCTGCGGCGGCGAGCAGCCGCACGGGCTGCACCTGGAGGCGCGGGCCGGTGAGGGCGTCAGCGTCACGGCCGAGTTCACCGTGCGCCCCGCCCACCAGGGCGCGCCGGGGCTCGCGCACGGCGGCATCCTCGCCACCGCGCTCGACGAGACGCTCGGCTCCCTGAACTGGCTGATCCAGGCCATCGCCGTGACCGGACGGCTCGAGACGGACTTCGTGCGGCCCGTCCCCGTGGACACCGTGCTGCATCTGTCCGCCGAGGTCACCGCCGTCGCCGGGCGCAAGATCTACTCGACCGCCACCGGCCGGATCGGCGGCCCCGACGGGCCCGTCGCCGTCCGGGCCGACGCCCTCTTCATCGAGGTCAAGGTCGACCACTTCATCGACAACGGCCGCCCGCAGGAGATCCAGGCGGCCATGAGCGACCCGGACCAGATCCGGCGTGCCCGTGCCTTCGAGGTGAACCCGTGACCCAGCTTGCCGCCGAGAACCGGCTCGACGTGCTCATCCGGCGCGTCGACCCCGACGTACCGCTGCCCGCGTACGAGCACCCGGGTGACGCGGGCGCCGATCTGCGGACCACCGAGGCGTGCGAACTCGCCCCCGGCGAGCGGGTCGTGCTGCCCACAGGGGTGTCCATCGCCCTGCCCGAGGGGTACGCGGCCTTCGTGCACCCGCGATCCGGTCTCGCAGCGCGCTGCGGTGTCGCCCTGGTGAATGCCCCAGGGACGGTGGATGCCGGGTACCGTGGAGAGATCAAGGTGATCGTGGTGAATCTCGACCCGCGCGAGAGCGTGCGGTTCGAGCGCTTCGACCGGATTGCCCAACTGGTCGTCCAGCAGGTCGAGAAGGTGCGCTTCCACGAGGTGGCTCAGCTTCCCGACTCGGCTCGGGCCGAGGGGGGCTTCGGGTCCACCGGAGGTCACGCCTCCGTGGGCGCGGACGGTCAAAAGGGTGGGAATCGATACGCTTCGGTCGTATCCGACCGGGAAGGACAGTGACGTGTTCGGACGTCGCAAGAAGAACGGCGCCGCCGAGGATGCGGCGGGCGAGGCCGAGCAGGTCGTCGACGGTGTCGACAGTGCCGACGCGGACGCCGCGGGGGAGCCGGAGCGCGTCCGGCTCGAGCCCGAGCCGCGTCCCGACGGCCCCTGGGACTCCTCCGAGGTCCGCGAGCCGGCCGAGGGCCGGGTCGACCTGGGCGGAATCTTCGTCCCCGGTGTGGAGGGCATGGAGCTGCGGGTGGAGGTCGCGGGCGACGCGATCGTCGCGGCGACCGTCGTCCTCCAGGACAGCGCGGTCCAGCTGCAGGCCTTCGCCGCCCCCAAGAAGGAGGGCATCTGGGGCGAGGTCCGCGAGGAGATCGCCACGGGCATCACCCAGCAGGGTGGTGTGATCGACGAGGTCGAGGGTCCGCTCGGCTGGGAGCTGCGGGCCCAGGTGCCGGTGCAGCTGCCGGACGGCACGGGCGGCTTCCAGGTCGTGCGCTTCATCGGCGTGGACGGCCCCCGCTGGTTCCTGCGCGGGGTGATCTCGGGCCAGGGCGCGGTGCAGCCGCAGGCGGCCGGTCTGCTCGAGCAGATCTTCCGGGACACGGTCGTGGTCCGCGGCGAGGGTCCTATGGCCCCGCGCGACCCGATCGTCCTCAAGCTCCCGGACGACGCGCAGATGGTCGCGGAGGGCGCCGCCCAGGACTCCGCGGAGGGCTCGCGCTTCTCCGGCGGCATGGGGCAGCTGGCCCGTGGTCCGGAGATCACCGAGGTCCGCTGACACCGTTCTTTCGCGGATGGCCGGGGGCCGCGCATCCCACAGGGTGCGCGGCCCCCGGCTTTGTCGTGCCTGGCCCCAACTGCCGTTCTTTCTTCAGTACTTGACGGAAGGCTGGTCCGTACCTAGGGTCACCGGCCAACGCCGTTGTTCATGTCGGCGCCCCAAGTTCACATACGAGAACGGATGGCCCCCACCATGCAGGCTCGTCACAGGAGATCCCGTACCGCCCTGCTTGCCACCCTCGCCACCACCGTCACGGCCCTCGTCGCCGGCGTCGTCACCTGGCCCGGCGCGGACCGCGCCGTCGCCGCTCCCGCCACGTTCGCCCACCCCGGAGTGACCGTCTCCAAAGGGCAGTTGGACTTCGCCCGCGCCAAGGTCGACGCCGGAGCGCAGCCCTGGAAGAGCGCCTTCGACCAGATGATGGCGAGCAAGTACGCCGATCTGAACCGCACGCCCAAGCCCCGCGCCACCGTCGAGTGCGGCTCGTACTCGAACCCGAACTACGGCTGCACGGACGAGCGCGAGGACGCGATAGCCGCCTACACCGACGCGCTCGCCTGGTACTTCACCCGCGACGAGCGGTACGCGAAGAAGTCGATCGCCCTCATGGACGCCTGGTCGGGCACCATCAAGGAGCACACCAACAGCAACGCGCCCCTGCAGACCGGCTGGGCCGGCTCCTCGTGGCCCCGGGCCGCCGAGATCATCACGTCCACCTACACCGGCGGCTGGGCGAACGAGTCCCGCTTCAGGACCATGCTGCGCGACGTGTACCTCCCGAAGGTCATCAACGGCTCCAACTCCAACGGGAACTGGGAGCTGTCGATGATGGAGGCGGCCGTCGGCATCTCCGTCTTCCTGGAGGACAAGGCTTCGTACGACAAGGCGATGGCGAAGTTCCGGACGCGTACGGCCGCCTACGTCTACCTGTCCTCGGACGGCGCCCTGCCCAAGACGGTGCCCAGCCAGAACCTGGACACCAAGGAGAAGATCGTCAACTATTGGCAAGGCCAGTCAACCTTCACGACAGGGTTGACGCAGGAGACCTGCCGCGACTTCACGCACACCGGGTACGGCATCTCCGCCATCTCGCACATCGCCGAGACCAGCCGCATCCAGGGCCAGGACCTGTACGGCACGGACGTCGGCGAGCGGCTGCGGCAGGCCCTCGGCTTCCAGGCCAAGTACGAGCTCGGTGAGGCACCGCCGAGCTCGCTGTGCGGCGGCAGCATCAAGCGCGGGCTCGGCCCGGTCACCGAGGTCGGCTACAACGCCCTGCACACCCGCCTCGGCACCGCCATGACCAACACCCAGAAGCTGACCGAGCAGCAGCGGCCGGCCGGCTCCAACAACCTGTTCGTCGCCTGGGAGACCCTCACCCACGCCGAGAACCCGAGCTGACCGGCGACCGGTCTCGACCATTGCCCGGCCGGGCGCCACGTGACCATACTGGCGCCCGGCCAGGAACGTATGTACGGGGGAGCGCCACACATGACCGAGAGCACCGAGGCGGGGGCCGCCGTTCTGGACCAGGACGGCCGCGGGCCGATGGTCGTCGTGCGGGACCTGCACCGCTCGTACGGGCGCGGCGCCGCCGCCGTGCACGCCCTGCGCGGGGTCTCCTTCGAGGTGCCGCGCGGTGAACTCGTCGCCCTCAAGGGGCGCTCCGGATCCGGCAAGACGACCCTGCTCAACCTGGTGGGCGGCCTCGACGAACCGGACCGCGGACGGATCACCGTCGACGGCCTCGACCTCGCGGACCTCGGGGAGAACGGGCTCCTGGAGCTGCGCCGGGACCGCATCGGCTTCATCTTCCAGTCCTTCGGGCTCATCCCGATCCTCACCGCAGCCGAGAACGTGGGCGTGCCGATGCGGCTGCGCAAGGCGCAGGTGCGCGAACGCGAGGAGCGCGTCGAACTGCTGCTCGCCCTCGTCGGTCTGGAAGGACATGCCAAGCAACGGCCCGGCGAGCTCTCCGGCGGCCAGCAGCAGCGCGTCGCCATCGCCCGGGCGCTCGCCAACAGGCCGGCCCTGCTCATCGCCGACGAGCCGACCGGGCAGCTCGACGCCGAGACCGGTCTCGCCGTGATGGAACTGCTGCGCGCCGTCGTGCGCAGCGAGCAGGTCACCGCGCTCGTGGCCACCCACGACCCGGCGCTGCTCGGCCTCGCCGACCGGGTCCTGGAACTGAGTGACGGCGAGATCGTCGAGCGCTGAGTCCAGTACCGCGCGGACCGCGACGCATCAGGGTTCTGTCAAAGACGCCCACCCCTCAGGACTCTGTCCCATTTGCGAGAATTGCTGACCGTAAGGTCGACGCTGCGTGGAGCAGTGAGCTGCGCTGAGCAGCGACAGGAAGACAATGGGGCCATGGGACGCGGCAAGCTTCGGATCTATCTCGGTTCCGCACCGGGCGTCGGCAAGACGTACGCGATGCTGTCCGAGGCGCACCGCCGCGTCGAGCGCGGCACCGACTGCGCCGTCGCGTTCGTCGAGCACCACAAGCGGCCCCGTACCGAGGTCATGCTGCACGGCCTGGAACAGGTCCCGCGCAAGGAGATCGAGTACCGCGGATCCGTCTTCCACGAGATGGACGTCGACGCGGTCCTCACCCGTGCGCCGGCCGTCGCCCTCGTCGACGAACTGGCGCACACGAACGTGCCGGGGTCGCGCAACGCCAAGCGCTGGCAGGACGTCGAGGAGCTCCTCGCGGCCGGGATCGACGTCGTCTCGACCGTCAACATCCAGCACCTGGAGTCGCTGGGCGACGTCGTCGAGTCGATCACCGGGGTCCGGCAGCGCGAGACGGTGCCGGACGAGGTGGTGCGGCGCGCCGACCAGATCGAGCTCGTCGACATGTCACCGCAGGCGCTGCGCCGTCGCATGGCGCACGGCAACATCTACAAGCCGGACAAGGTCGACGCGGCCCTGTCCAACTACTTCCGCCCCGGAAACCTCACGGCGCTGCGCGAGCTCGCCCTGCTCTGGGTCGCCGACCGGGCCGACGAGTACCTCCAGGAGTACCGGGGCGAGCACAACATCCGCTCCACCTGGCAGGCCCGTGAGCGCATCGTCGTCGGACTGACCGGCGGACCCGAGGGCCGTACGCTGATCCGACGCGCGGCGCGGCTCGCGGAGAAGGGCGCCGGCGGTGAGGTGCTCGCCGTCTACATCGCCCGCAGTGACGGCCTCACCGCCGCCTCGCCCAAGGAACTCGCCGTCCAGCGCACCCTGGCCGAGGACCTCGGGGGAACGTTCCACCATGTGATCGGCGACGACATCCCCTCGGCGCTCCTGGAGTTCGCCCGCGGTGTCAACGCCACCCAGATCGTCCTCGGCTCCTCGCGCCGCAAGGCCTGGCAGTACGTCTTCGGGCCCGGCGTCGGCGCGACCGTCGCCCGCGAGTCCGGACCCGACCTCGACGTCCACATCGTCACGCACGAGGAGGCCGCCAAGGGGCGCGGACTGCCCGTCGCCCGCGGCGCCCGCCTCGGCCGGTCCCGGATCCTGTGGGGCTGGTTCGTCGGCGTCGGCGGACCGGCGCTGCTCACGCTCCTGCTCACGCACGTCGACTCCGACCTCGGCCTCGCCAACGACATGCTGCTGTTCCTGGCGCTGACCGTGGCGGCGGCACTGGTCGGCGGACTCCTCCCGGCGCTCGCCTCGGCGGCGTTCGGCTCCCTCCTCCTGAACTACTACTTCACCCCGCCCCGGCACCTGTTCACGATCGCCGACCCGAAGAACATCGTCGCCATCGTGATCTTCGTGGGCGTCGCCGTGTCGGTGGCCTCGGTCGTCGACCTCGCCGCCCGCCGCACGCACCAGGCCGCGCGGCTGCGCGCCGAGTCCGAGATCCTGTCCTTCCTCGCGGGCAGCGTGCTGCGCGGCGACACCAGCCTGGAAGCGCTCCTCGAACGCGTACGGGAGACGTTCGCGATGGAGTCCGTGGCGCTCCTGGAGCGGGAGAGCGACACCGCCCCGTGGACGTGCGCGGGCAGCGTCGGGCCGCGGCCCGACGGCCGGCCCGAGGACGCCGACGTCGACATGCCCGTGGGCGACCACATGGCGCTCGCCCTGTCCGGGCGCGTCCTGCCCGCCGAGGACCGGCGGGTCCTGGCCGCCTTCGCCGCGCAGGCCGCCGTCGTCCTCGACCGCCAGCGCCTCCAGTCGGAGGCCGAACAGGCCCGCGCCCTCGCCGAGGGCAACCGGATCCGCACCGCCCTGCTCGCCGCCGTCAGCCACGACCTGCGCACCCCGCTGGCCGGAATCAAGGCCTCCGTCTCCTCCCTGCGCTCCGAGGACGTCGACTGGTCGCCCGAGGACCAGGCGGAACTGCTCGCCGGCATCGAGGCGGGCGCCGACCGGCTCGACCACCTCGTCGGGAACCTGCTCGACATGTCCCGCCTCCAGACCGGCACCGTCACGCCGCTCATCCGGGAGACCGACCTCGACGAGGTGGTGCCGATGGCGCTCGTCGGCGTACCCGACCCGGATCTCAGCGTCGACCTGGACATCCCGGAGTCGCTGCCGATGGTGACCGTCGACAAGGGACTGCTCGAGCGGGCCGTCGCGAACATCGTCGAGAACGCCGTCAAGTACAGCCCGCCCGACGAACCCGTCCTCGTTGCCGCCAGCACGCTCGGCGAACGCGTCGAACTGCGCGTCGTGGACCGCGGTCCCGGCGTGCCCGACGAAGCCAAAGAGCGCATCTTCGCCCCGTTCCAGCGCTACGGTGACGCTCCCCGGGGCGCGGGTGTGGGGCTCGGGCTCGCCGTGGCCCGGGGCTTCGTCGAGGCCATGAACGGCACGCTCGACGCGGAGGACACCCCAGGGGGCGGACTCACGATGGTCCTCACCCTGCGCGCGGCGCCCCCCGCGCCTGATCCACCGGATCAACCGTTGATCCGTACGACATCAGCATCAGCCGAGACCGCAGTGACGCAGAGAGGCAGGCACGCATGACCAGGGTGCTCGTGGTCGACGACGAGCCGCAGATCGTTCGCGCCCTCGTCATCAACCTGAAAGCGCGCAAGTACGAGGTGGACGCCGCGTCCGACGGCGCCGGCGCGCTGCAGCTCGCCGCCGCCCGCCACCCCGACGTGGTCATCCTCGACCTGGGCCTGCCCGACATGGACGGCGTCGAGGTGATCAAGGGGCTGCGCGGCTGGACCCGCGTCCCGATCCTGGTGCTGTCCGCCCGGCACTCGTCCGACGAGAAGGTCGAGGCGCTCGACGCGGGCGCCGACGACTACGTGACGAAGCCGTTCGGCATGGACGAGCTGCTGGCCCGGCTGCGGGCGGCCGTGCGGCGGGCCGAGCCCACCGGGGGCGGCGACGACGAGGGGATCGTCGAGACCGACGACTTCACCGTCGACATGGCCGCGAAGAAGGTCCACCGGGACGGGCGCGACGTGCGGCTCACGCCCACCGAGTGGCACCTGCTGGAGGTGCTCGTGCGCAACACGGGACGCCTGGTCAGCCAGAAGCAGCTGCTGCAGGAGGTGTGGGGGCCCTCGTACGGCACGGAGACCAACTACCTGCGGGTGTACATGGCACAACTGCGCCGCAAGCTGGAGACCGACCCGTCGCATCCGCGGCACTTCGTCACGGAGCCCGGGATGGGATACCGGTTCGAGAGATAAGGCGCCGCAAGCGGGGTACACCAGCGAGTACGACCGTGTCACCGGCCCCGGGTACGCTTCAAGCATGAGTGCTGTTCCTCGTTCCGACAGGGCGTCCGAGAAGCCGGCGGGCCGATTCCGGCGCATGCTCGACCGACTGTCCACGTCCCAGGAGGACCTGGAGTCGGAGGAGCTGCGCGAGGATTCGGAGACCACGGGCTGCACGCGCATCGGCGACTGCCATGACCGACAGATCGTCACGGTTACTGGTACGTTGCGCACGGTAACCCTGCGGCCACGCGCCGGAGTTCCGGCGCTGGAGGCGGAGTTGTTCGACGGCTCCGCCGCCCTGGACGTGGTGTGGCTCGGCCGGCGATCGATCGTGGGGATCGAGCCCGGCCGCAAGTTGATCGCATCGGGGCGGATCTCCATGAGCCGGGGCCGTAGGGTGCTCTTCAACCCGAAGTACGAACTCAGACCGCTCGGACGGGAGTAGCCGGTGACGTCCCTCGACAAGCCGACCGACCGCGAACCCGCAGGCCAGACCGCCGCCGACAAGGCGGTGACCGAGGCCGCGCTCTTCGAGGCCTTCGGTGGTGTGCGGGGCATGGTGGAGACCGTCGTGCCCGGTCTCCTCTTCGTGACCATCTTCACGATCAACAAGGACCTGCACATGTCGGCCATCGCGGCCCTCGCGGTGTCCCTGGTCCTGGTCGTGGTGCGCCTGGTCATGAAGGACACCGTCAAGCACGCCTTCAGCGGCGTCTTCGGCGTCGCGTTCGGTGTCGTGTTCGCGATGATGACCGGCAACGCCAAGGACTTCTATCTGCCGGGCATGCTCTACACGTTGGGGCTCGCACTCGCCTACATCGTCACCACGCTCTGCGGTGTTCCCTTGATCGGTCTCATCCTCGGGCCGGTGTTCAAGGAGAACCTGTCGTGGCGGACGCGCAACCCCGGCCGCAAGAAGGCGTACGCGAAGGCGAGTTGGGCCTGGGGGCTCATCCTGCTCGCCAAGTGCGCCGTTCTCTTCCCGCTGTACTGGTGGGCCGACACGACGCAGTTCGGCTGGGTGCTCATCGCGCTGAAGATCCCGCCGTTCCTGCTGGCGGTGTGGCTGACGTGGGTGTTCCTGGCGAAGGCGCCCGCGCCCATTGATGTGTTCGCGGAGATGGAAGCCGCCGAGAAGGCGGAGAAGGAGGCGAAGGCCGAGCGTGAGGCCTCGTCGTCCGTGGGTGGTGCGCGGCACCGCCGTGAGGACTGAGCTCTCTCGGCGTGTTCGGGATGTGCGTGGTTGCTCGCGCAGTTCCCCGCGCTCCTGAAAAGCCATCCTGAAAAGCAATAAGGCGGCCCCGGCGAGCAAAAGCTCGCCGGGGCCGCCTTATTGCTTCTTCCTACGCGTCCTCGCGGCGGACCGACAGCAGATCCTCCAGCTGCTCCTCGCGTGCCTGGGCCGCGACGAACAGGAGCTCGTCGCCCGCCTCCAGGGAGTCCTCCTGGCTGGGGGCCAGGACGCGGGTGCCGCGGATGATCGTGACCAGGGACGTGTCCTGCGGCCACTGGACGTCGCCCACGCGCGTGCCGGCCAGGGCCGACTCCGGCGGGAGCGTCAGCTCGACCAGGTTCGCGTCGCCGTGGCTGAAGCGGAGCAGGCGCACCAGGTCGCCCACGCTCACCGCCTCCTCGACCAGGGCCGACATCAGGCGCGGGGTCGAGACGGCCACGTCGACGCCCCACGACTCGTTGAACAGCCATTCGTTCTTCGGGTTGTTGACCCGGGCGACGACCCGCGGGACCCCGTACTCGGTCTTCGCGAGGAGGGAGACGACGAGATTGACCTTGTCGTCCCCGGTGGCCGCGATGACCACGTTGCAGCGCTGCAGCGCCGCCTCGTCCAGCGACGTGATCTCACAGGCGTCGGCGAGCAGCCACTCCGCCTGCGGGACCCGCTCGACCGAGATGGCCGTCGGCGCCTTGTCGACGAGGAGGACCTCGTGACCGTTCTCCAGGAGCTCGCCCGCGATCGAACGGCCGACCGCTCCGGCTCCGGCAATGGCGACCCTCATCAGTGACCGCCCTCCTCGGGGCCTTCGGCGAACGCCGCCTCGACCTTCTCGACCTCGTCCGTACGCATCATCACGTGGACGAGGTCGCCCTCCTGCAGCACCGTCTGCGACGTCGGCAGGATCGCCTCGCCGAGCCGGGTGAGAAATGCCACCCGCACACCCGTCTCGTCCTGGAGGCGGCTGATCTTCTGCCCCACCCAGGACTCCGACGCGTGCACCTCGGCGAGCTGGACGCCCCCGGTGGGATCGCGCCACAGCGGCTCCGCGCCGGACGGCAGCAGACGCCGCAGCATCTGGTCGGCGGTCCAGCGGACCGTGGCGACCGTCGGGATGCCCAGGCGCTGGTAGACCTCGGCGCGCCGGGGGTCGTAGATGCGCGCCGCGACGTTCTCGATCCCGAACATCTCGCGGGCCACGCGGGCGGCGATGATGTTCGAGTTGTCACCGCTGGAGACGGCGGCGAAGGCGCCCGCCTCCTCGATGCCGGCCTCGCGCAGGGTGTCCTGGTCGAAACCGACACCGGTGACGCGACGGCCGCCGAACCCGGAGCCCAGACGGCGGAAGGCCGTGGGGTCCTGATCGACCACGGCGACCGTGTGGCCCTGCTGTTCCAGGGTCTGGGCAAGTTGGGACCCTACTCGGCCACAGCCCATGATCACGATATGCACGGCCCTACCCCGCACTCCTCATAGGCCTTCTGACCTGCGTAAACGTCCTGCTCATGTCTCTCTCTCGCGGCTCGGTCCAGCCGGTGCGGCTCGATCTCGGGCACGGTGCGGGCTTTTTGCGGCTCGCGCTCTGGACCACCGTATCGGCAATGGGCGCGAAGTCGTCCTTCGCGTCGGCGCCTAGATCGCCACGGCTTCCGGACGGCTTCCTAGACTGGCGGCCAGGGACCGCACGGACGGTGCGGGCGAAGGAGGCGGCCATGGCCGGGCGGCGTACACGCTGGGGGTGGCTCGCGCTCGCCCTGGCCGCGGTGGTGGTGTGGGGCCTGCTGTCACGCGGTGGCCGTACGGCGTCGGAGAGCGGCGGCGACCGGCCGTCCCCGGCACCGACATCGGTACCGACGCCCTCACCGACACCCTCCGGGCGGCCATCACCCTCCCCTTCCGTCCCTGCCGCCTCTCCGGCCTCTCCTTCACCGTCCTCGTCCCGCACGGCGAGCGGTGGCTACGACCCCGCCGACTACGCCCCACAGGTCCGGGCCCGCGCCCGCCAGGCCGGTGTCGATGCTCGGCTGGTGATGGCGATCCTCTACAACGAGGCGTACAAACCGCACGACCCCTCCCTCGAACGGGCCTGGCAGCGGTACAAGCCGGACGCCGCCTTCGGTATCGCCAACATGCACCGGGCCGCGTTCGACCAGACCCGGCGCGGCCGCGACTTCGCCGACCGCGACTGGGAGGAGCTGCCCGACGACCGGGACCTGGCGATCGAGGCGGCCGCCTGGCATCTGCACGACCTGTCCGCACAGCTGCCGGCGCACTGGACGGGCCCGTACACCCGCGACGACCTTCTTGCGCTCGGCTACAACACCGGGGCGGGCAACATGCTGGCGTTCGCCCGCGGCGCGACCCCCGGCAGCCAGGCCCGTTCCTACCTCGACCGGCTGCACGAGAACTGGGCGAAGGCCGGCCGGGCGGTGGGCTGAGCGGAGAATCGGGGTGGTGGGTGGGCGGCCCCCCGTTCGAACGCTTACGATCCTCTGCGTGTCCAAACTGACCGACGTGCCCAAACGGATCTTGATCGGGCGCGCACTGCGCAGTGATCGGCTCGGAGAAACGCTCCTGCCGAAGCGCATCGCACTCCCCGTTTTCGCTTCCGACCCGCTGTCCTCCGTGGCGTACGCGCCGGGCGAGGTCCTGCTGGTCCTCTCCATCGCGGGCGTGTCGGCGTACCACTTCAGCCCCTGGATCGCGGTCGCGGTCGTCGTGCTGATGTTCACGGTCGTCGCCTCGTACCGGCAGAACGTGCACGCCTACCCGAGCGGCGGCGGCGACTACGAGGTGGCCAACACCAACCTCGGCCCGAAGGCCGGGCTCACCGTCGCCAGCGCCCTGCTCGTCGACTACGTCCTGACCGTCGCCGTCTCCATCGCCTCCGGCATCGAGAACCTCGGCTCCGCGATCCCGTTCGTGGTCGAGCACAAGGTGCTCTGCGCGTGCGCCGTCATCGTCCTGCTGACGCTGATGAACCTGCGCGGCGTCAAGGAGTCCGGCAAGCTCTTCGCCATCCCGACCTACGTCTTCGTCGCCGGCGTCTTCATCATGATCGCCTGGGGCGCCTTCCGCGGCCTGATCCTCGGCGACACCATGAAGGCCCCCACCTCCGACTTCCACATCAAGGCCGAGCACCAGGGCCTCGCGGGCTTCGCGCTCGTCTTCCTGCTGCTGCGCGCCTTCTCCTCCGGCTGTGCGGCGCTCACCGGCGTCGAGGCGATCTCGAACGGCGTACCGGCCTTCCGCAAGCCCAAGTCGAAGAACGCGGCGTCCACGCTCGCGCTCATGGGCGCGCTCGCCGTGACCATGTTCTGCGGCATCATCGGCCTCGCCATGGCGACCAACGTGCGCATGGCCGAGCACCCGGCGAGCGACCTCATCCACAACGGCGTCGCCGTCGGCTCCGGCTACGTCCAGAACCCGGTGATCTCCCAGGTCGCCGAGGCCGTCTTCGGCAAGGGCAGCTTCCTGTTCGTCATCCTGGCGGCGGCGACGGCGCTGGTCCTCTTCCTGGCGGCCAACACCGCGTACAACGGCTTCCCGCTGCTCGGCTCGATCCTCGCCCAGGACCGCTACCTGCCGCGCCAGCTGCACACCCGTGGCGACCGCCTCGCGTTCTCCAACGGCATCGTGCTCCTCGCGGGCGCGGCCATGCTCCTCGTCGTCATCTACGGAGCCGACTCCACCCGCCTGATCCAGCTGTACATCGTCGGCGTGTTCGTGTCCTTCACGCTCAGCCAGACCGGCATGGTCCGGCACTGGAACCGCCACCTGCGCACGGAGAAGAACGCCGACAAGCGGCGCCACATGGTCCGTTCCCGCGCGATCAACGCCTTCGGCGCCTTCTTCACCGGCCTGGTCCTCGTCGTGGTCCTCGTCACGAAGTTCACGCACGGCGCCTGGGTCGCACTGCTCGGCATGTGCATCTTCTACGCGACGATGACCGCGATCCGTAAGCACTACGACCGGGTCGCCGAGGAGATCGCCGCGCCGGACACGCCGTCCGACGACAGCGTGCGCCCGTCCCGCGTCCACTCGATCGTCCTCGTCTCGAAGATCCACCGTCCGACGCTGCGCGCGCTGGCCTACGCCAAGCTGATGCGCACGGACACGCTGGAAGCGCTGAGCGTCAATGTCGATCCGGCCGAGACGAAGGCCCTGCGCGAGGAGTGGGAGCGGCGCGGCATCGACGTACCGCTCAAGGTCCTCGACTCGCCCTACCGCGAGATCACCCGGCCGATCATCGAGTACGTGAAGGGCCTGCGCCGCGAGTCCCCGCGCGACGCCGTCAGCGTGATCATCCCCGAGTACGTGGTCGGCCACTGGTACGAGCACCTGCTGCACAACCAGAGCGCGCTCCGGCTGAAGGGGCGGCTGCTGTTCACTCCGGGGATCATGGTGACGTCCGTGCCGTACCAGCTGGAGTCCTCCGAGGCCGCCAAGAAGCGGGCCCGCAGGCGCTCCGAGTGGAGCGCGCCGGGCGCGGTGCGCCGCGGCCCGGTCGAGAAGCGTCCGAAGGAGCCGAGCGCCAAGTAGGAGTCCTCACGAGGCAGGCTCGTGGTGAGCGGCCGGGTGACAGCCACGTAGACTGGTGGGCTGTTGTCCGGCCGCTTTCACGTGGCCGTACCCGCCTTACTTCCCCTGACGTACTGGAGCCCCCGCCATGCAGGCAGAACCGAAGCAGTCCCTGGTGGGGGAGGAGTACGAGGTCGAGGTCGGGCCCGTCGCGCACGGTGGCCACTGCATCGCCCGCACGGCCGAGGGCCAGGTCCTGTTCGTCCGGCACACGCTGCCCGGCGAGCGGGTCGTGGCGCGGGTGACCGAGGGCGAGGAGGGCGCGCGCTTCCTGCGTGCCGACGCCGTACAGGTGCTGGAGGCGTCCAAGGACCGCGTCGAGGCGCCCTGCCCGTACTCCGGCCCCGGCCGCTGCGGCGGCTGCGACTGGCAGCACGCGAAGCCGGGCGCGCAGCGCCGCCTGAAGGGCGAGGTCATCGCCGAGCAGCTGCAGCGCCTCGCGGGCCTCACGCCCGAGGAGGCCGGCTGGGACGGCACGGTGATGCCGGCCGAGGGCGACAAGCTCCCGGCGGGCCAGGTGCCGCAGTGGCGCACGCGGGTCCAGTACGCGGTCGACGCGGACGGCAACGCGGGCCTGCGCCGCCACCGCTCCCACGAGGTCGAGCCGGTCGAGCACTGCATGATCGCGGCCGAGGGCGTCTCCGAGCTCGGCATCGAGGAGCGCGACTGGAGCGGCATGGAGTCGGTCGAGGCGATCGCGGCGACCGGCTCGCAGGACCGTCAGGTGATCCTGACGCCGCGAGCGGGAGCGCGTCTGCCCATCGTCGAACTCGACAAGCCGGTGTCGGTCATGCGCGTCGGCGAGAAGGACGGCGGCGTCCATCGCGTCCACGGCCGCCCGTTCGTGCGTGAGCGCGCCGACGACCGGACCTACCGCGTCGGCAGCGGCGGCTTCTGGCAGGTCCACCCGCAGGCGGCGGACACCCTGATGCGCGCCGTGATGCAGGGCCTCCTGCCGCGCAAGGGCGACACCGCCCTCGACCTGTACTGCGGCGTCGGCCTGTTCGCGGGCGCGCTCGCGGACCGCATCGGCGAGAAGGGCGCGGTGCTCGGCATCGAGTCCGGCAAGCGCGCGGTGGAGGACGCCCGCCACAACCTGGCCTCCTTCGACCGGGTCCGCATCGAGCAGGGCAAGGTCGAGGCCGTGCTGCCGCGCACCGGCATCACCGACGTCGACCTCATCGTCCTGGACCCGCCGCGGGCGGGCGCCGGCAAGAAGACGGTGGCCCATCTCACGACGCTGGGCGCGCGGCGGATCGCGTACGTGGCCTGCGATCCGGCGGCGCTGGCCCGGGACCTGGGGTACTTCAAGGAGGGCGGGTACCGGGTGCGGACGCTTCGGGCGTTCGATCTGTTCCCGATGACGCATCACGTGGAGTGCGTCGCGATTCTGGAGCCGGTCGCCAAGGGTTCCTGACGCTCCGTCGGCGCTCAGGCCCGGGTCCCGGGGACGGCGGCGAGCAGTTCCTCGGTGTACGGGTCGGGCTCGCCACCGAGCCGTGGATGCTGCTGACCGCTCGCGCCGTGCAGGGAGTCGGCGCCGCGATCGCCTCGCCCGGCGGCATGTCGCTGCTGATCACCGACTTCGAGGAGGGGCCGCGGCGCAACCGGGCCCTCGCCGTCTGCTCCACGCTGGCCGGCCTCGGCATGGCCACCGGCATGATCCTCGGCGGGGCTGCTCCTCGTGGTAGCCGGACTCGATCTCAGGTCAAGCAACTCTCCATGCGATTTCCCTAGCGTTGGGCCGGGCGTGCGCCCTGTTCCATTCAGCTGTTCGGGAGATGCGTATGGAGCATGTTGTGGAGCGGGCCGTAGAAATAATTCGGGAACGCTACGCGGAGCCACTCAGTCTTGAGGACATCGCCCGCGCGGTCCTGGTCAGCAAATTCCATTTGCTGCGGGTATTCAGTCAAGTTACCGGGGTCACCCCGGGGCGCTTTCTCGGTGCGGTGCGCATGAGTGAAGCGAAACGCCTGCTGCGGAATTCTGATCTCAGTGTGGCCACCATTTCTTCCACGGTCGGATACAGCAGTACGGGGAGCTTCACCAGCCGCTTCACCGAATCCGTGGGAATCCCGCCCACGCAATACCGCCAGGTTAGCCGGGGCGAGGGCCAGTACGCCGTGCGTTCCTCGGCCGCCGGTCAGGGCGATCTGACCCGATGTCGGTTGAGCGGTGTGGCCAAGGCGGTGGGGGAGCCCGTCTCCTCGATCTACATCGGTTCCTTCGGCAGCCCCATCCTCCAGGGGCGTCCGACCAGTTGGACCACCACGGAGCGGCTCGGCCCCTTCGTGCTGCACCAGGTGCCCGTCGGGATCTGTTACGTGCACGCGACCATGCTGGCGGCGACGGAACGGCCGGGGCGGCCGCTGGAAACCATCCTGCTCACGGCCACGCTCGGGCCCCTGCGCATCGACGCGTACGCCGGCTTCGAGGCGGAACTGGTGCTCTGCCCGCGGGACTGGTCGCACCCGCCCATCCTCTTCGCCGATCCCGGTCTCGAGATGCTTGCCGAGGCGGCTCCTCGACCCGCGTTCAAGCGGGTATCAAGCGGATTCAAGTAGATTTCCAGTGACTTCAAGAGAATTTCAAGAATCGGCTCGCCATGCTTCTTGGAAGGTCAGCAATTAAGGAGAAGACAGGTCGTGACTCAGGCTGCAAGGCTCCTTGATGAGCGCGGCGAGGGCCGCGTCTCGGCGGTCCGGCGGACCGCCTTCTGCGAACCTCCCGAAGGGGTGCTGTATGCGCGACGCACACGTAATCCGAGCGGAGTCGGCCGGCGAATTCGGCGTATGGGACATGGCTCCTGTCTGGGACCGGATCTCCGAGGACCTGTCGGTCTGGGACCGGTCCTGCGAGGACCTCTCGGTCTGGGACCGGTCCTGCGACGACCTCTCGGTCTGGGACGCGGCTCCGGTCTGGGACGCGGCTCCGGTCTGGGACGCGGCTCCGGTCTGGGACGCGGCTCCGGTCTGGGACGCGGCTCCGGTCTGGGACAAGGCTCCGGTCTGGGACGCGGCTCCGGTCTGGGACGCGGCTCCGGTCTGGGACAAGGCGCCCGTCTGGGACGTGGCTCCGGTCTGGGACCGGGTTCAGGAACTGCAGGCGGCCTGACCGTCGACCCCCAGCCCCTTCGGCCCGGTAGTCCTGTGTGGTGCCGGGCCGGACGGGCTTCCCGCATGGTCGGAAAGGAGTTGCCGTGACACCGCATAGCTCCGGACCGGCGCTGAGCACCGCCGGGCTGCACGTGCGCACCGAGGTTCCCGAGAGCTGGGACGACTGGATCGGCAGGGCGCCGGTCACCCTGCGCCGGCGCTGGATCGCGCTCGCCGAGAACCGGATCCCCGGCGGCGCCCGGACCTTCGGGCTGCCCGGCCCGGACGGGGATCAAGTGGCCCTGGTCGGCGGCGTGATGGAGTCCCCCACGGGACATGTGCGCTTCGACCCGCAGCGGGTGCTGTCGGGCGGCTCGGTCGACGACGGGGTGGTCGCCGACGGCCCGCACCCGTGGCAGGGGATACCCGCCGAGGACCTGTTCCCGGCCTGCGTCCTGATGGGCCCCAACTACGAGTCCGCGCCGGTCGGTCCGGGCGCCCGCGACCCTGAGGTACTGGGGGAGTACCTGGACGCCGTGCTCGACTGGTGCCGGCAGGAGGGCATGCGCAGCGTCTCGGCGCTGTTCCTGCGCCCCGACCACCCCGAGTTCACCGAGGTCCTGCGCGCCAGGGGATTCGACGTGGTCCCGATGGTGGACCGCTGCGACATGGACATCACCTGGACCGACCTCGACGGCTACGTCGCCGGGCTGCGGCGCAACCGGCGCTTCGCCGTGCGACGGGAGCTGCGGGAGATCGCCGAACGGGGCATCGAGATCGGCGAACGTCCGATCGGCGACCACGAACCCGAACTCGTCCGCCTGCGCGCGCAGTTGGTGTCGAAGTACGGCGGTGAGGTCGACGACGAGCGCGAGGCCGCCTCGTTCCGCCACCTGCGGGACCACTTCGGCCCGGAGAACGTCTGGATCGTCGAGGCCCGCAAGGACGGCGCACTGCTCTCCTTCACGATGCTGGTGCGCGACGGCGACCAGTGGACCGCGCTGATGAGCGGCACCGACTACGAGCACCCCGACGCCACGTTCACCTACTTCGCCACGATGTTCTACCGCCCCGCCGAACTCGCCCCCGAGCAGGGGATCACCACGATCGCCTACGGGCTCGGAACCGTACAGGCGAAACGGGTGCGCGGGTGCACCGTCAGCACACTGTCCGCCGCGGGCCTGCTGCTCGACCGAACCGACTGAAGGAGTCCGCCCATGTCGCCCCAATCAGCCGCGCCGGCCCCCCGGCACGACGGGAAGGTGCTCCTCGTCGCCGAGCAGGGCCTGCAGTCCGGCGAGGCCATGACCGCCGAACAGGTCGACCGGAAGGTCTCCGACTTCTGGACCGGCATCGGCGGCGCCGAGTTCTTCCGGGCACTCACCACCCGGTTCTACGAGCTCGTCTCCGAGGACGAACTGCTGACCCCGCTCTTCGCCGTCCACGACTGGGCCCGCCACGCCGCGCGGCTCTACGACCACTTCCAGCGGATCTACGGCGAGAACGATCTGACCGTGGCCTGGGACCCCAAGATGCACCAGGCCCACGCGCACTTCCTGATCTCCCGCGACCAGCGGCTGCGCTGGCTCGACCTGATGAAGGAAGCGGGCACCCAACTCGACGCCCCCGAGCCGCACTTCACCGACTTCCTCACCATCATGAAGATAGCCAGCGGCGAGATGATGGCGGTCTCCCGGGGATCCGCACTGGCCCGCGGCGAGCGATTCCACTGGGACGGGACCCCGGCATGAGCGGCACTCCTGTCCGCACCGTGGCCGTCGTGGGCGGCGGCCCCGCAGGCGCCTTCTGCGCGCTGGAACTGGCCCGGCTGCTGCCCGACACGGCCATCGACCTCTACGACCGCGAGGACCGCGGGCCGGGCGCGGGCATCGTGCTGACCGACGAGTTCGCCGGGCGCATCAGGGCCGTCCACCCCGAGGCGCTGCGGCTGCCCCGGACCGCGTACGCCACGTGGGACGAGACGGTCACGATGATCGACGGCGAGCGCATCCCGTCGGGCGCCTTCGGCATGTCGGGGATCTCCCGGCAGGTCTTCCACGCGCACATCCGCTCGCTGGCCGAGCGGAGCGGGAACGTGACGCTGATCCGGCGCACCGTCACCGAACTGCCGCCCCGGGCGGACCTGGTCGTCCTCGCGGACGGTGCGGGCAGCGAGCTGCGCCGGGCACGGGCCGACCGGTTCGGCACCACCGTGTCCGCGGGCCGCACCCGGTACCTGTGGATGAGCACCCCCACGGCTCTCGAACCGTGCTTCCTGCTCAAGGACCTCGGCCCGGGACCGCTGGTGGTGCACGGCTATCCGCACGCGGCCGACGAGAGCACCTTCATCGTCGAAGCCGATCCGGACACCCTGTCCGCCCTCGGCCTGCTCGACCTGCCGGCGGCCGAGGCGGAGCTGCGGCTCGCCGAACTGTTCCGCAGCGAGCTGGGCGGCGCTCCGCTGAGGGCCCGGACGGCGGGCTGGCAACCGTTCCGTACGGTCGTCAACCGCCGCTGGTACGACGGCCGGACGGTGCTGGCCGGGGACGCCGCGCACACGGTCCACTTCTCGACCGGCTCGGGCACCGCCCTGGCCATCGACGACGCGCTGTGTCTCGCCCGGTCCATCGCCGGACACGACGATCCGCTCCGGGCGGCGGCCGAGTACGAGAGCGTCCGGCGACCGGTCGCCGAGCAGACACAGGCGGAGGCGGCGGAGAGCACCGCGTGGTTCGAGCAACTGTGCCGCGGTGAGCGGCTGGAGGGACACCAGACGGTGTTCGCGCTGCGCAGCCGCCGGGCCGCGAACACGTTCAGCCGGCTGCGGGAGCGGGATCCGGAGTTCGTCGCGCGCACCGTGGCGCGGCTGGCCGGCCGCCCCACCGACGCGGAGCCCGTCGACGTACCGCTGACGGTCGGTCAAGTACGCCTGGAACACCGGTTGGTGGAGCTGGAGCGGCGGGACGGCCGGTGCGTGCTGCGCGGCGCGGACGGCTCCCGGGCGGTGGGCCTGGTCGTGGACCGGGCTCCCGACCAGCCGCTGCCGGGCATCGACTTCCTCGCGGTGCAGGCCGGGCCCGAGGGCGGCCGCGTCACCAGGAGCGCCCCCGCCGCGCGGATCCGCAGCGAGGTGAAGCTCCCCGTCGCGCTGCTGGTCGACGAGGAGTTGCCCCGCGACGAGGCCAACACCCTGATCGCCGCGGCCCGTACCGACCTGGTGGCCGTGCCGTGAGCCGCGGGCCGTGTCCGGCGGGCTCAGAAGTAGTTGCGCATCAGCTCGCCGGACCAGGCCGGACCCCGCACCTCACCGCGCGGGGCGAACTCCGGCAGGTACGGCTTCACATCGAGCACCGGGGAGCCGTCGACCGCGTCCAGGCCGTGCACGGTGAGCGTCAGCCCCTCGACGGCCGCGAGGGCGCACACGGTCACCCCGAGGTGGTTGGGGCGGTTGGGCGCGCGCTGCGCGAGGATGCCGGAGAGCGGCCAGTCGGTGTTGCCCCGGGGGTACTGGGTGCCGGTGCAGGTCCGGGTCGCCAGATGGAACGCGAAGATCACTTCGACGTGCGAGTACGCGTCGAGGCCGAGGGTCGCCGACTCCTCGAACACCTCCGGGTCCAGTTCGATCCGCGAGACCTCCGCTCCCCATCCGTCCTCGTGGATCTGCTCGCGCCCGCCGCGCACGACCCCGATGGGACTGATCGGCTGCATTCCATCCCCGCTTCCTGTCCGGTAAGTCCCGGTTGTCCGGAACATGCGAAGCATGTCCGCCCGCCGGCCGCGCAGTCAACCGCAACCCACCGAGCGAGGTGCCAGCCATGGCCCGCCTGATCTCCCGCCTGCTTCCCGACCCCGGCCCCGGCCGGGTGCTGGTCCTGTGCACCGCCGTGGCCAGTCTCGGAAACGGACTCTATGTCACCGGCGGCGCCGTCTACTTCGTGCATGTCGTGGGCCTTTCACCGGGACAGGTCGGCATCGGCATGTCGCTCGCCGGCATCCTCGCGCTGGCGCTGGGCGTGCCGGCCGGGCACCTCGCCGACCGGTTCGGGCCGCGGGGGATCACCGCGGTGTTCGCGCTCGGGAAGGCGGTGGCGCTGGCCGCGGCGGCCTTCGTGCACTCCTTCCCGGCCTATCTGGTGATGGCCATGGCCCTCGGGCTGGCCGAGCAGAGCGGCAATGTCTCCCGCGGCGCGCTGGTGGCGGGAGTGATGGGCCGGGAGGGCCGGGTCCGCATCTCGGCATTCATGCGCAGCGTCTTCAACGGCGGGTTCTCGCTCGCCTCGCTGGCGGCCGGCCTGGTCATCGCCGCCGACTCGAAGCCCGCCTTCCTCGCCCTCTTCTGGGGCAACGCCGTGGCCATGGTGCTGGTGGCCGCGCTCTACATGCGGCTGCCCAAGGTCCCGGGCGTCCCGCCCGCACCCCGTGGCGAGAAGCCGCGCGGAGTGGTGCGTGACCTGCCCTATCTGCTGGTGGCCCAGGTTTCCGGGATCGCCCGGATCGGCCCGACCGCCCTCGCGGTGGGGCTGCCGCTCTGGCTGGTGGTGCACACCGACGCCCCCCGGGCACTGGCGGCCTGGATCATGCTGGTCAACACCCTGATGGTGGTGTTCCTCCAGGTGCGGATGGCGCGCGACGCGGACACCGTGCACGGGGCGGCGCGACTGCAGCGGTACACCGCGGTGGTCCTCGCCGTCGCCTGTGCCGTCACCGCACTGACCGGGGCGATGCCCGGCTGGGCGGCCGCCGTCGTGCTCCTGGCCGTCACGGTGCTCTTCACCTTCGGCGAGATCTGGGGCGAGGCCGCCCGCTGGGGCTTGCGATACGAGTTGGCACCCGCAAACGCGCAGGGGCAGTACCTGGGGGCCTTCGCGACCGGTGACGCCTTCGCCCTGATCGCCGGGCCGACTCTGGTCACCACGGTGCCCGACCGGTTCGGCGGACCGGGCTGGCTGCTGATCGCCGTCCTGTTCGTCGGTGTCCTGGCCGCCAGCGGCCCCGCCGTCCGCTGGGCGGAGCGGACCCGGGTGCCGGAGCCCGAGCCGGCGGCTGTCCCGCTGACCACGAAGCCCTGAGCCGCCGGTCCCGTCCCCTCCCGCCCGCCGCACTCCGGCGGGCGAGGCCGCGGGCGCCTCGGCGGGTGCGGTGAAGGACCCGTGATTTCCTCATGTCTTCGGTGTGATCCGTTCGCTGCTGGGAACGCTCCGGACGGTTCCATACTGGTGGGCACGAGCAGGTCGGGGGCGGAGCCGCGCGTCGGGTCGGCTCCCGATAGCCCGAGGAGGTCGGTTGACCGTGATTCCACCCACGGTGGACACCCCCCTGCGCATGCACCATCTGTGGTCCCTGCGGGAGGACACGGTGGTCGGGTGGGACGAGGAAGGCCGGACGCTGGTGCTCAGCGGTCCGCAGGGCACGGAGCGGGTCGAGGATCCCACCCCGGTGGTGGCCGAGGCGCTGCGCCGGATGGAACTCGGTCCCGTACTGCTCGCCAACCTGGTGCAGCCGAACGCCGGAGCGGTCTCCGGGGACACCTACACGGTGGTCCTGTCGGTGCTCCGCGGAATCTCCCACGTGGTGATCAGGACGCTGTCCCTTGAGGACCTCAAAGGGCCGGTGCTGTCGGTGGTGCCGGTGGCCCCGACCGCGAGCTTCTCGCTCGTCCGGCCCTTGGGGCAGCGCAGGCTGCGGCTGCGGCCCACCGTGACGATCACCGTGCGAGGAGGCGTGTTCCTCGTGCAGTGCCGCGCCCTGGACCACCGGGTGGAGATCCACCGTCCCGAGGCGATGTGGGTGGTGTCGCTGCTCGCCTGGCCCATGACGCCGGACGCGATGGTCGAAATCCTGCCCCTGCCCGCCGAGTTGACCCTGGCGATACTCAGCTATCTGACGGGGGCCGGGATGACGGTGGCCGTGGGCTGACCCCGCCACCGCCCCGGGCGGTGCCGGGAGCCGGCGGGGCCGCTCACAGCAGCCAGCCCGACTCGCGGGCGATGCGGATCGCGTCGACCCGGTTACGCGCGTTGAGCTTCGTCACGACGGTGGTGAGGTAGTTGCGCACCGTGCCCACCGAGAGACGGAGATGCTCGGCGATCTCCTGCGGTTCCGTGCCCTGCGCGGCCAGTTGCAGCACCTCGGTCTCGCGGGTGGTCAGCGGGCTCTCCCTGCCGCCCCAGGCGGCCAGGGCCAGTTGAGGGTCGATCACCCGCTGGCCGGCCACGACCCGGCGCACGGCCTGGGCGAGATCGCTGGGCGGGGCGTCCTTGAGGAGGAAACCGGCGACGTGCGCGGACATCGCCCGGCGCAGCGTGCCGGGGCGGCCGAGGCTGGTGAGGATCAGGGCCCGGCACTCGGGGATGCGCTCGTGCAGGAGTTCGGCCGCGCTGAGTCCGTCCAGGCCGGGCAGATCGATGTCGATGATGGCCACGTCCGGCCGGTGTTCGCGCGCCGCGCTCAGGATCTGGTCACCTCGTTCGAGCTCGGCGACCACTTTCAGGTCGTCCTCCAGATTGAGCAGGGCCACCAGTGCGCCGCGAACCATATGCATGTCCTCGGCCAGGAGGATCCGTATCATCGTCGCTTTCCCCGTTCCCCCACATACGTGAAAGTTCCTGGATCTTACCCAAGCGCATCCGTTGACTGTGCTACGTCAAAAGACAAAGATCAGGCCAAAGTTGTTCACGCGACGTTGTTGGCCCGACCGAACGACTGCCCGCCGTTCTTGATCTCACGCGTGCACGGGGCGGCGGACCGAACCTCCCTGGTCGGAGCCTCGGCGGTGAGCCGGAAGACGCCCGCGTCGGAGCCGTCGGGGAGGCGCCGCACGACCAGCCGGCCTGCGATGTCTTCCAGCCGCCGCTCGAGATTGCCCAGACCGCTGCCACTGTGCGGCGACGGGACGTGAGGACCCAGCACCAGACCGTCGTTGACGATCGTGAGGCGGACGAGGTCGCCCTCGATCCGAGCGGAGATCCGGCAGTACGAGGCCTTGGAGTGCCGCAGCAGGTTGGTGACGCCCTCCCGCAGCACCGTGGCCAGCACGGTGGACGTCGCCACTCCCAGACGCTCGATGGCGTCGTGGGTGTCGACCGTGACCGAGACGTCGGCGGCGGCCAACACCGATTCGGCGGAGGCGAGTTCGGAACCGAGGGACATCTCCCGGTACCCGCGGGCGACCCGGCGCACATCGGCCAGGGCCTGGCGGGAGATGACGAGTACTTCGTCCACTTCCTCACGGGCCCGGAGGGGGTTGGCCGGGATGAGGCGGTGGATCAGCTCGTTCTTCAGGGTGATCGCGGAGAGGCTGTACCCGAGCAGGTCGTGCAGGTCCCTGGAGAACCTCAACTGCTCGTTGCTGACGGCCAGTCGGGCCAGGTCGGCGCGGGCCCGGTGCAGCTGGTCGACCAGACTGGTCAAGCGGCTCAGGCCGTACACGACGAGACCGGTGAGCGCGGTGGTCTGGCACATGTACACGATGTCGATGACGCCCATGCCGTTCAGGACGCCGGGGACGAGCAGGCTGAGCGTCGTCAGTCCGTACAGCGTCCAGCCGACCCGGGCCGGCAGCAGGAGCAGCACGGAGCCGGCGAAGAAGCCCGCCATGGCGCCCCAGGACACCCCGAACCAGATCAACGGCAGGTAGGACAGGACGCCTTGGGCGGCCAGGGTGAGCATCTTGGTGCGCACCCGGGCACCGGAGGAGCCGGGTGCCGAGTGCGCGAGCTGCAGCAGGAAGACCAGCGCCAGACAGATCAGCGCGAGGGTCAGATCCCACAGGCCGAGCCGCTGGGAAAGGATGTTGAGGAAGGTGATGCCCAGATAGCAGACCAACGCGGCCACCAGAACGCCCCGGGCGGTTCTCGTGGCCACGCTGCTGTGGTCCTGCGATTGGCCGGAATGGGATGGAGACCTGTTCGGATCGGTACCGTTCATCACTCGTCCGAGCCCCCCTGATGTCTCGATTCCGGATCGAATCGAACCGGCGCCATTCTAGACAGAGGACGGTCGGAGGCTGGCGCAAAGTGTCTATTGAACAGTCGTGCAACTGTCCGAAAACAGTCACGTCACACGAAGAGCGGGATCGGGTTCAACTTCTCGTACGGTGTGGGTCCTGAGAGGCGTCCGAGCGTGACCGGTACGTCGAAGAGCCGGCCCGGGGCGTAGCGGGCCCAGAAGTGCCGGAGTCCCGGCACCAGAACCTTCACCACGGGCATGCCGACGTCCGGCCGGGTCTGGTCGAGCACGAGGAGTTCCAGGCCCTTGGCGCCGACCAGTTCGGTGATGGCTTGGACGTCGTCGAGCAGGTCGCTGCGCCCAACGTACGTCCAGTGAGCGGGAGTTCGCGGGGCGGTGGCCGGATCGGGCGTGAGATATGACTGGTTGGCGAGGGTCGCCTGCTGCCACCAGCGGACCGGGAGCGGATCCGTGATGCCGTAGCCGCCGCCGGGGCGGCCCGCGCCCACGGCCGGCAGCAGCTGCCCCATCTCGGTGAGCGCGCGGCGCAGCGCGATCGCGGGGTCGAAGTGCGCGCCGAAGCCGAAGACGATGTCCTCGGTGGGGCCCTCCGTACGCCGGGACAGTGCCACGACCGCGGGGATGCCGAGGTCCGAGGTGAGGTCCAGTGCCCACAACTCGCGGCCCAGCTTGCGGTATCCGTCCCGCAGGCGCTCGATGTACGGCTCGTCGAACGAGTCCAGGTCGATCCCCGGCTGCCGAGTGCGGTTGTACCACCACAGGGCGACGGCGTCCCGCTCCACCAGTTCCAGGAACCCCTGCAGCAGGGCGTCCTCGGGGCTGCCGCCCGCGGCGTTGCCGTTGGAGTCGGCGTACGGCGCCTGCGAGGAGGCGGCGCTGGACGGGAAGTAGAGCATCGACGTGGGCAGCAGCCGGTGGCGCTGCTCGGTCAGCGACCACACGGGTGTCCACTCCACCGGCCGGTTCTCGTCGAAGGGCTCGGGGACGTGGTGGAAGGGCGAGCCGGAGCGGTTCCAGCGGTCCCGCTCACGGAACTGTCGATCCGCGTACAGCTGACAGGAGTTGGGGTGGACGGCCTGGTCGCCGAGGGCGCGCAGGGTGTCCATCACCACCGGTTCGTCGCCGTGCCGTGTGCCGCTGTAGCGCTCCACCGACTCGCACAGCGCGCTGGCCCGGGCCTCGCTGTCGGTCAGACCCTTGCCGCCGCTGAGCGAGCGCAGCCCGGCCAGGCCCCGCTCGCGCATCGCGAGATTGCGCCCCGACACATAGGTGGTCGCGAACTCCGGTGCGCCGGGGCTCGGTTCGAGCACGGGAACGATCCCGGTGATCGGGCTCACCAAGTGCTCGTAGCGCGCGAGCAGTTGGTCGGTGGTGAGGGCCCGGTGGCCGCCGCCGCCGTGCCCGGACTTGGGCCGCGACACCGGGACGAACGGCGCGAGCACCCGCCGGGCCGTCAGTCCGGGGTCGCCGCAGGAGGAGCACTGGGGGACACGGGACACGGCGTGGACGCGGGTCCGCAGGGTGAGGGTGTCGACCGTGCGGACGGAGCCCTGGTCGGCGTAGCGCAGGCCCGCCAGCCACTTGGCGGCCTCCAGGACCGCGCTGTGCGCGGCCATGACGCGGCCCGCCGACAGGGAGGCGATCGGCCGGCCGAGCGGGCGGTCGAGGCCCAGCGCCTGCTGGAGCGACCCCTCGTACCCGCGGTGCTGCTCCAGCCGGGCGGCCAGACACGACCAGCAGGGTCCCTCGTCCGGCCGGAAGAACGGGCCGATCCAGGGTTCGTAGCCGCACAGCCGGGTGAGCAGCCACGGCCGGCCCGCGGCACGGTGCTCGGCGTCGACCCGCTCCAGCTCGGGGGAGAGGTAGTCGTCGCACAGGACCAGGGTGAGGTCGGCGTCCGCGTCGGACACGTTGATGCCGGACTCGGCACCGGCCGCGAGCACCGGTGCTGCGTCGACGCCGGAGAGCGGCAGGATCCGGAGCCGGGAGCTGGCCAGCCCCGCGGCCGCCCGGGCGCCGTCCAGGCCGGCCAGGTCCCAGTACGCCTCGGCGACCGGGTCGGTGATCGTCGCCGCCGGGGCGGGGCTGCCGAAGCGGAGCAGCCCGGCCTCGCTGAGCATGCGCAGGCCGCCCTCCGCCTCCTCGCTGCTCAGCGCGGGCGCGGCACAGTGCAGGACGTCCGCGATCGACCGGCTGCCGTCGAGCAGCGGGACGAGCACCTCGGCGAGAGCGCCGTGCAGGGTGGTCACGCCCCGGCGGGAGACCAGGTAGGTCGCCTCGCCGGGGACGGTCGCGGGACGCAGGTGGTGCCTGAAGCCCACGAGGGTTGAGCCGTCCTGTAGGGCGGCCGGTCCGGGTCTTCTGGTGTGCGGCAACCCGGAAGTCATATCCAGAGCCCCCCGACCGCGTCACCCTCGGCGGTGAGGGGAGTCGCGGTCCCCGTGCCGGAGGCACCGGCGGGGGCGGTCTGGGCGCAGAAGGTGAACTGGGTGGTGTCGTTCGGGACCGGTTCGGCGCAGAAGGTGAACCGGGCGTTGCTCGGGGCGGTTTCGGCGCAGAAGGTGAACTGGGCGGTGTCGGCCGGGACGGGCTCGGCGCAGAAGGTGAACTGAGCGGTGTCGGCCGGGACCGGTTCGGCGCAGAAGGTGAACTGGGTGGTGTTGTTCGGGACGGGCTCGGCGCAGAAGGTGAACCGGGCGGTGTGGTCGGCGGGTGCCGCCTCCACGCCGTAGGTGTAGGTCAACATCACGGTGGAGCCGGCGGAGTGGTCGAGGGTTTCGACCACGAGGAGCGGGTAGGCGGGATCTGCATGGGTGACGCGCGCCGGGTAGGAGGCAACGGGGGTGGCGCTGGCGTGGCTCATCGGAGAGATCCTCACTGACGTGGGTGGTGGTGCTCCAATGGCCGGAATTCTTCGTGGGCGCGGGTCTTACGGACAGTGTTCGCTTCATCGGTGACGGGTGAAGTTCTCACCCAAGCGGAGGCCCCAGCTCCGCCAGTCGCCGCTTGAGCGGTTCCCACCAGCTTCGGTTGTCGCGGTACCACTGGACGGTTTCGGCCAGCCCCTCCTCGAAGCTCCTGCGAGGTGAATAGCCCAGCTCCTCACGGATCTTCGTGCAGTCGACGGAGTAGCGGCGGTCGTGTCCCTTGCGGTCCTCGACATGTTCGACGCTGTTCTCCCAGGAGGCGCCGCACGCCGTGAGCAGCAGCCCGGTGAGCTCCTTGTTGGACAGCTCGGTGCCGCCCCCGATGTTGTAGATCTCGCCCGCGCGGCCCCTGGTGCGGACCAGTTCGATGCCCTGGACGTGGTCGTCGATGTGCAGCCAGTCCCGGACGTTGCCGCCGTCGCCGTACAGCGGGACCTTCCCGCCGTCGAGGAGGTTCGTCACGAAGAGCGGGATGACCTTCTCGGGGAAGTGGTGGTGCCCGTAGTTGTTCGAGCAACGGGTGACCCGGACGTCCAGGCCGTGGGTGCGGTGGTACGACAGCGCGATCAGGTCGCTGGACGCCTTCGCCGACGAGTAGGGCGAGTTGGGCCGCAGCGGGTGGCTCTCGGGCCAGGAGCCCTCGTCGATCGAGCCGTACACCTCGTCGGTGGAGATGTGCACGAAGACCTCGACGCCGGCCCGGTGCGCCGCGTCGACGAGCGTGTGCGTGCCGACCACGTTGGTGCGCACGAACTCGGCGCCCCCGTCGATCGAGCGGTCGACATGCGACTCGGCGGCGAAGTGCACGACCTGGTCGTGCTCGGCCATCAGCTTCCCGACCAGCTCGGGGGAGCAGATGTCGCCCTGCACGAAGGAGAAGTCCGGGTGCGCCCGGACCTCGTCGAGGTTGGCGGGACTGCCCGCGTACGTCAGCTTGTCCAGGACGGTGATCGCGACGTCGCCGGGGCCCTCGGGGCCGAGCAGCGTGCGGACATAGTGGGAGCCGATGAATCCGGCGCCGCCGGTCACCAGGATGCGGGTCTTGGTCGTCATGACGGTTCCGGTGCCTCACGGTGGTCGGACGGGGTGCGGGCTGGGGTGCACCGGCTGACGGGCAGCGGATGCCCGGCGAACCGGTTCACGGCCACGATCTGCTCGTGGTGGACCGTGGCGCCGGCCGGTGGGGCCGGTCGTGTCGGGAGCATGGACGGACTCCTTGGTCGGGCACGGGGGACTCGTGTCAGGCGGCGCGGACGGCCGGCTGCGGGATGCGGCGGGACGCCACCTCGGTGACATAGGCGCCGTAGTCCGTACCCCGCATCTCCTCGCCGAGACGCAGGCACTGCTCGGGGGTGATGAAGCCGCGGTTGAGCGCCAGTTCCTCGACGCAGGCGATGTACTCGCCCTGCCGCTGCTCGACCAGCTGGACGTACTGCGCCGCCTGCAGCAGCGAGTCGTGGGTGCCCATGTCCAGCCAGGCGAAGCCGCGGCCGAGATGGGTGAGCCGGGCCCGGCCCTGCGCCAGGTAGGCCAGGTTGACGTCGGTGATCTCCAGCTCGCCCCGCGCCGAGGGGGAGAGGTTCTTGGCGATCCCGACCACGTCGCTGTCGTAGAAGTACAGCCCGGTCACCGCCAGGTTGGAGCGCGGGTGACGCGGCTTCTCCTCCAGTGACAGCAGCCGGCCCTCCTCGTCGATCTCCCCGATCCCGTAGCGCTGCGGATCGCGCACCGGATAGCCGAACAGCGCCGCGCCGTCGAGCCGGCGCACCGCGTCGTCGAGGAGCAGCGAGAAGCGCGGCCCGTGGAAGATGTTGTCGCCGAGCACCAGCGCGACCTGGTCGCCGTCGATGAAGTCGGCGCCGATGAGCAGTGCTTCGGCGATGCCGCGCGGCTGGTCCTGCTCGGCGTAGGAGATGTTCAGGCCGAGCCGGGAGCCGTCCCCGAGGAGCGTGCGGAAGCTGTCCGAGTGGTCCCTGGACGAGATCAGCAGGATGTCCCGGACGCCCGCCAGCATCAGCACGGAGAGCGGGTAATAGATCATCGGCTTGTCGTAGACCGGCAGGATCTGTTTGGACAAGGCTCCGGTGAGCGGGCGCAGGCGTGTGCCGCTGCCGCCGGCGAGGATGATGCCCTTCATCTCAGATCACCTTCCACTGTTGTTCGGTGCCGCGTGCGGAGCGCACCGGCGTGATGTCCTCGGGGAGCGGCAGACCGGGCGCCGGGTCGGTCACCGGGACCGCGGCGAACACGGCCGAGCCCACTGAGCCGGTGGCGCCGAGCACGGTCACCAGGGGCCGGCCGGTCGGTTCCGTTGTCATGCGGTGCCTCCCAGGGCGGATGGATGCGGTGCGGCCAGGCGCGGGGGCGCCGGTGGCGGTGCGGGCCCGGGGCCTGCCCGAGTCCCGTCCGCCCGATGCTGCTGCCGTCCGATCGGGTGCGGGCGGAGAAGCGCTGGAGGCAGCCGTGGCCCCGGGGCGGTGGGTCACGACTCGACCGGCGCCCGAGTACGGCTGCCTAGCCTCGGCGTGATGCCCGCGCCGCCAGCATCGGGTCGGCGCTTCGTCACCGGCCGCGCGACGGAAACCGGTGTCCCCCCATGGTGAAGTCGGAAGGAAATCCCTGAATGAGTACTGACAAGGTCGCCGCCGGCGGCAACACGACCGGGGCGGGGAAATCCCCTGGCGTGGCCACACTGATCACGGGTCTGACCGCCTTCATGGCGGGGCTCGACAATCTGGTGGTCCTCATCGCGCTGCCCACCATCAGGGACGAGCTCGGTGGCAGCCTGAAGGACCTGGAATGGACGGTGAACGCCTACACGCTGTCGTTCGCCGTGCTGATGATGTTCGGTGCCGCCCTGGGTGACAGGTTCGGGCGCCGCCGGATGTTCATCACCGGTCTGCTGCTGTTCACCGCCGCGTCGGCCGCGGCCGCCCTGGCACCGGGCATCGGCGAGCTGATCGCCGCCCGCGTGGTCCAGGGTGTCGGCGCCGCCATCATCATGCCGCTCTCCCTCACCCTGCTCACCCATGCCGTTCCCGCAGCGAAGCGGGGCGCGGCCCTCGGCATCTACAGCGCGGTCAGCGGACTGTCCATCGCCGGCGGCCCGCTGGTGGGCGGAATCGTCACGCAGCACATCTCCTGGCACTGGATCTTCTGGATCAACGTGCCGGTGGGCCTGCTGCTCGCCCCGGCCGCCTGGCGCGGTCTGGACGAGAGCCGCGGCCCCAACAACCGCCTGGACATTCCGGGTACGGCCCTGATCAGCCTCGGCATCCTCGGCCTGGTCTACGGTCTGATCCGGGCGGGCGACGACGGCTGGGGCTCCCCGCAGGTCCTGGGCCCGTTGGCGGCCGGTGCCCTGCTGGTCGTCGCGTTCGTCCAGTGGGAGCTGCGCAGCAAGGCGCCGATGCTGCCCATGCGCATGTTCCGCAACCGGGCCTTCAGCGCCGTCAACGGCGGCGCCCTGCTGATGGCCTTCGGCATGTACGGCGTGGTCTTCCTCATCACGCAGTTCATGCAGAACATCCAGCACATGACGCCGACGGAGGCGGGCGTGCGGATGCTGGCGTGGACGGCGATGCCGATCGTGGTGGCGCCCGTCGCCGGCATGATGTCCGACCGGATCGGCGGACGTCCCGTGGCGGTCTTCGGACTCGCGATGCTCGCCGCCGGATTCGCCTACTGGGCCCTGGTGCTGAGCCCCGACTCGTCCTACGCCGAGCAACTGCCCGGCTTCCTCCTGGGCGGCGTGGGCGTCGCCTGCTTCTTCGCCCCGCTGTTCACCCTGACGATGAGCTCCGTCGACGTCGCCGAGCAGGGCATCGCCTCCGGCGCGAATTCGGCCGCCCGTGAGCTGGGCGCGCCCCTCGGCGTGACCGTCCTCACCACCGTCTTCACCCACAACGGCGGCTACGCGTCGGGCCAGAACTTCGTCGACGGCTTCGTACCCGCCCTGTGGGTCGGCGCGGCGGCCATGGCGATCGCCGCGGTCGTGATGCTCTTCTCCACCCGGCCCGCCGGTGTGCAGGAGCAGCTCGGCGCCGAACCGGCCCGGGACGCCGTCGAGGCCGAACCGGCCCCCTCGGCGGCCACCCGCTGACAGCTCGTACGCCGACCCGCGGCCCGACACGACGACATCGCGTCGGGCCGCGGGTCGGCAGCACGTCACCTCTCCTCACACCACCGGCAGAAAGGCCGTGCGAGACATGAAGGTTCTCTTCGCAAGCCTCGGAAACTACGGACACGTATTCCCCCTGGTTCCGCTCGCTCAGGCGGCACATGAGGCCGGGCACGAGGTCTGGTTCGCCACCAACGAGCAGTTCCACCCGATCGTCGAGAAGGCGGGGCTGCGGCCGGTCACCAGTGGGCTCACCGTCCCCGAGGCGTTCATAGAGGCGGCCGGCGGCCAGGCGTTCCTGGAGGCCAACGGCGGTGACGTACAGGCCAGTGACGTCCCGCCCGAGGTGCTGGCGGCCCTGGCGGTGAAGGCGTTCGGCTCGGTGCTGCCGCGCAGTGTGTTCGCGGACCTCACCCCGGTCATCGACTCCTTCCGGCCGGACCTGGTCGTCTACGAGAGCCTCAACCCCGGCGCCGCCTTCGCGGCCGCGGCGGCGGGTGTGCCCGCCGTGTCCCAGAGCATCGGCCGGGTCTCGTCCGACCCGCTGATCCCGCAGGAGCTGTTCGCCACGGCGAGCGACCTGGGGGTGGCCGACAAGATCGGCCAGGACGCGACGCTGGGCAACCCGTACATCGACATCTGCCCTCCTGTCGTGCAGAACCAGGAGTTCCTGGCCTCGGGCGTCCAGGTGATCCCGCAGCGGCCCCTCTCCTACAGCGAGCCGGGCGAGCTGCCCGCGAGTGTCACCCAGGGGGAGGGCCCTCTGGTCTATCTGAGCTTCGGCACCGTGGTCGGCTCCGCGGAGCTGCTGCGCACCGTGATCGACGGCCTGCTGCCGTTGGACGTACGGGTCCTCGTCGCGACGAGTGCTCTGGTGGACCCGGCCGAGCTGGGTGAGCTGCCGGACCGGGTCGTCGCGCTGCCCTGGGTGCCGCAGGCCGAGGCACTGCGGTACGCCACCGCCATCGTCCACCACGGCGGTCACGGCACCACGCTGGCCTCGCTGGCCGCGGGCCTGCCCCAGCTGATCCTGCCGCGGGAGAGCGACGGCCTCGGCAACGCGCCCGCGGTGCAGGCGACCGGAGCGGGCCGCCTGCTGCTCGGCGAGGACGTGACCGCCGAGGCGGTGGAGGCCGAGGTGCGCAGCCTGTTGACCGACGGTGCGCACCAGGAGGCGGCCCGCAAGGTGGCCCGCGAGATCGCGGCCCTGCCCGGGCAGGCCGACACGGTCGCGAGGTTCCCCGAGTTCGTCGGCTGACCGTCCCGCTACGCACTGTGCCCCACGCTCATCTGTGAGCGTGGGGCACAGTGCGTAGCGGGCGCGGTGGACGGTGGCCCGGCTCGTTCAGGACTGCGCGAGCGCCGCCGGGTCGACCCCCAGCTGCCGGAAGAGGTCGTCCATGTTCAGCTGGTCCCAGTGCTCGGCGAGCAGCCCGTCCTCCACCCTCCAGATGTCGATGGACTGGAAGCCCACCGAGCGGCCGGTCGCCGGTATGCCGAGGAACGTGCCCTGGTGGGTCGCGGTGTACTCCAGGCGGGCGGCCACCCGGTCCCCTTCCGCGATGACGTCGTGCAGCACGGCCTTCAGGTCGGGGAAGGCGGTGAACACCTGCACCCAGAAAGCCTGGTTGGCCTCGATGCCGTCGGCCACCACAGGGTTGTGGTCGATGTGCCCGGACGCCGTGTGCTCCGGCATGGTGCTGATGTCATGGCTGTTGATCATGTCCACGAAGCTCTGGACCAGAGCGTGGTGATTCCTCGACATGCCGGCCTCTCTTGGCGTGGTGGGAGAAGAACGATGAAGTCGAAGCATCGCCATCCGCGGTCGAATCCCCCTGGAGCAGGGGCCCGGGCGCGCGGTCACGGCGGGCATCGGTGCGCTCCAGCGGAGCGCGAGGGACAGGCGAGGGAGGCGGCCTAGCGTCGGTTTTCGAACCGAACCAGCCACTGTCTCAAGGAGCCTCCATGGCCACCGAGGTGCACGCGTTCACCCTGCCCGGCGCGGACCTTCCGCAGCCCGACGCCGAGCTGCGCAAGCGGCGCGAGGCGGTCGTCATCGAGCACACCGTCGCCGAGGGTGCCTGGGACATCGACGGGGTGCTCGCGACGTTCCCGCGGGGCGGCGTGTACAAGGTCATACCGTTCGAGGAGGGCCCGCTGATCGGCGAAGAGGCCATCAAGAAGGGCTACTTCGCCGAGCTGGAGAAGGCCTTCCCGGTCGCCGACCACGGTCTGACCCACGTCCACCACACGCCGACCGCGGTGATCGTGGAGGCGCAGTTCCGGGCCAAGCAGGAGGCGGACTGGCGGGGCATCCCCCACCGCGGCAAGACCGTCGACGCCCCCGTGGCGATCTTCTTCCACTTCGACGGCGACGTGCTGCTCGACAAGACGCTCCACTTCGACATGGCCACCTTCGCCCGTCAGCTCGCCTGACCCCCACGAAGCCGGCTCGTCCGTCATGGCCCGCAAAGTTGAAAGGAAGTAGCAGGATGCAGCCCGAGGTGAACGGTGGTACCGAGGACTTCCTGGCGTCGGCGATGGTGTCGAAGTCCCCGCTGACCCCCGACCCGGACGCCTTCCTCAAGGAACGGGAGCAGTCCGCCTCGTACGAGGTCGAACGGGTGCCACTGGCCTCGCTCCCGAATTGGCACCTCGGTGACCGGCTCAGCCGCGCGGACGGCAAGTTCTTCACGGTGGAAGGGCTCTCCATACGGACGGATTTCGGACCCGTGCCGCAGTGGACCCAGCCGATCATCGTCCAGCCGGAGATCGGCATCCTGGGGATCCTCGCCAAGCGGTTCGACGGCGTGCTCCACTTCCTCATGCAGGCGAAGATGGAGCCGGGGAACACCACCTTCGTCCAGTACGCGGCGACCGTCCAGGCGACCCAGAGCAACTACCAGCGCGTCCACGGCGGCAGAGCCACCCCGTACCTGGACTACTTCCTGGAGGGCACGCGGCGACGTGTCCTGTTCGACCAACTCCTGTCCGAGCACGGCTTCTGGTACCTGTACAAGAGGAACCGGAACATGATCGTCGAGGTGCCCGAGGACGAGGAAGTACCGGTCGAGGACGATTTCACCTGGCTCACTCTGGGCCAGGTGCGCCAGCAGCTCACGCAGGGCAACGGCGTCAACATGAATGCCCGCACCGTGCTTTCCGGAATAGCCTACGGCGCTGCCGACGGCGACCCGCTGCCCTACGCCGAGCAGCCCGACGCCTTCCACGCCGAGCTCCTGACGTCGCATCGGTCGCCGTCGTCGGCGGCCGACCTTCCCGGTGCGCTGACGTGGCTCTTCGACCAGAAAGCGAAGTTCAGCCTGGACGCCAGGCGGATCAGCCTGCGGGACATGGACGAATGGATCTGCGACGACGACAGCATCCGCCATCGCGACGGCCGCATCTTCGACATCATCGGCATGTCGGTCCAGGCGACGAGCCGGGAGGTCGGCACGTGGTGGCAGCCCATGCTCGAACCCCGCCCCGGAAACGTCGTGGCCCTGATCTGCCAACGGCGGGCCGGAGTACTGCAGTTCCTGGTCCAGGCCATGGTCCAGCCGGGCCTGACGGACCGTCTCGAACTCGCACCCACCGTGCAGTTCTCCCCGGGCTACCACCGCGGCCCTCAGGACTTCCCGCCGCTGACGGAGTACCTCGACGCACCCGCGTCCTGGATCCGGCTGGACGCCGTCCAGTCGGAGGACGGCGGCCGCTTCTCCCAGGCGGACACGCGCCACCTGGTCGTCGAACTCCCCGAGGACCACGAGATCGAGGCGCCGGAGAACTACCGCTGGATGACCCTCGGTCTGCTCAACCGCCTGACCCAGATCGGATACCACGTCAACGTCGAGGCCCGGAGCCTGGCCGCATGTCTGCTCTGACGACCGGCGGCCCGCTCCCCGAACCGAACCCCGCCCGGATGCTGGAGGCAGCGCTGTGACCGTGAACTCCCCGCTCATCGTGGTGCTGGGCGCCGCGGGCTTCGTCGGATCCGCCGTGTTCCGCGAGCTGGCACAGCACCCGGTCCGGATACGGGCCGTCTCCCGCAGGAAGTGCCCTGTCCCCGAGGACGCCCGTGCCGACATCGAGGTGCTCTCCGCGGATCTGACCGAGCCCGGCCAGATGGCCGCCGCCGTCGCCGGCGCCGATGTCGTCATCCACTCCCTGGCGTACATCGCAGGGGCGTCCACCTGGCGCATCGCGGAGGGCGACACGGGCGCCGAACGCGTCCACGTGGGCCTGATGCAGGACCTGCTGCGCGCCCTTGGCGACCGCGCCGATTCCCAGGCGCCCCCGATCGTCCTGTTCACCGGATCGGTCACGGCGGCCGGCCCTTCGGACAAGGAGGTCCTGGACGGCACCGAACCCGACCGGCCCAAGGGATATTACGAACGGCTGAAACTCGAGGCGGAGCGACTGCTGTTGGAGGCCGACGCGGCGGGAACGGTGCGTGGCGCCTGCCTGCGCCTGACCACGGTGTACGGCTACAGCGCCGGGTCCACCGCCCGGGACAAGGGCATCGTCTCCACGATGACGCGCCGCGCGGTGGCCGGCGAGCCCCTGACCATGTGGCACGACGGAACGGTCCGCCGCGACCTGCTCCACGCCGATGATGCCGCCCGCGCCTTCTGGGCCGCCATCCCCCGCATGGACGTGCTCGCGGGAAAGCGCTGGCTGCTGGGCACCGGCCAAGGGGCCCCGCTCGGGCCCCTGTTCACCAGGGTCTCCGCGCTGGTCGCCGAACAGACGGGCAAGGAACCGGTGCCGGTGGTCTCCGTGGAACCGCCGGAGTACGCCGAGGCCATCGACTTCCGGAGCGCGACCATCGACTCCTCCGCGTTCCGGGCCGCCACCGGCTGGAAGCCGCAGGTGTCCCTCGAGGAGGGCCTGCGCCTGACGACGGAGTTCTGCTCCAGCGGCCGAGAGGCAGAACTGTCCTGAGCCTGTTGGTGCGTAAGCGTTCATCCCTGAAGGAGGAGAAGGTCGCGTGATCTACACACAGCTGGGCCGTACCGGTCTGCGGGTCAGCAGGCTGGCCCTCGGCACCGTCAACTTCGGTGGCCGGGTGGAGGAGCCGGAGGCGCACCGCCTCATGGACCATTCCCTGGAGCGGGGCATCAATCTGGTCGACACCGCCAACATCTACGGCTGGCGCGTCCACAAGGGCCACACCGAGGAAGTCATCGGCCGGTGGCTCGACAAGAACCCCGCCCGCCGCGACCAGGTCGTCCTGACGACCAAGGTCGGCGACCCGATGGGCGAGGGCCCGAACGACCACGGCCTGTCGGCCCGCAACATCGTCGCGGCCTGCGAGGCATCGCTCAAGCGGCTGGGCACGGACTGGATCGACGTGTACCAGATGCATCACCTCGACCGGTCCGTGGGCTGGGACGAGGTCTGGCAGGCCATGGACCTCCTGGTCGCCCAGGGCAAGGTGCGCTACGTCGGCTCGTCCAACTTCGCCGGCTGGGACATCGCGTCCGCGCAGGCTGTCGCGCAGCGCAGGAACAGCCTGGGCCTGGTCACCGAGCAGTGCGTCTACAACCTGGTCACCCGGTACACGGAGCTCGAGGTGATTCCCGCCGCCCAGGCGTACGGACTCGGTCTCTTCGTCTGGTCACCGCTGCACGGCGGCCTGCTCAGCGGCGTGCTCCGCAAGATGCGGACCAACTCCGCCGTCAAGTCCGCGCAGGGCCGCGCGGCGCAGGCCCTGGACGCGCAGTACGAGACCATCGAGGCCTACGAGAAGCTCTGTGCCGAGCACGGCCTGGACCCGGCGGTGGTCGGCATGGCCTGGACGCTGTCCCGCCCCGGTGTGACGGGTGTGGTGATCGGGCCCCGGACGGAGCAGCACATCGAGGGCGCGCTCGAAGCTCTGGAGTGCGAGCTGCCGAAGTCCCTGCTGACCGAGCTCGACGTACTCTTCCCGCCGGTCGGTCGAGGCGGCCCCGCCCCCGACTGCTGGCTGACCTGACCTCAAGCGCCGAACGGTTGCCGCGGCCCCGCCGAGCCGATGCCCGGCGGGGCCGCGGAGCGCTCCTGGGACGTCAGGCGGCGGTGGCGCGGACCCGGCGCATGGTGCGCGCGTACAGCGGGGGCCCCAGCAGGCGCCATACCAGGCGGACGGGTGCGGGCACGTTGCCGAGCATGACCGCGCGTTCGCGCTCGTCGGCGTCCTCCATGACCATGCCGAAGAACTTGAGCAGCTTGGACTTGGGGGTGTGCTGCGCGAAGTGATCCCCGAGCGCGCCGAACTCCTCGGCGGTGAGCCACTGTTCGGCGAGGGGCAGCAGGTGTGCCTCCTCGTCGTCGAGGTGCTCGACCAGCACGGTGCGGTGCTTCTCGATCGCGGCCACGAGCCGGTCGCGAATCTCCGCGTCCGCCGTGGGGGCCCACTGGGTGACCAGGTCGTTGGCCTCGTCGAGGGTCTCGACGACTCGCTCGTGCTCGGCCTCCATGCGCAGGACGACCTCGCTCTCGGACCCGATCCGGGCGAGCATCAGCGGCCACAGCAGCTCGTCCTCGCCCTCGTGGTGGTTGATCAGTCCGATGCGCAGGTCGGCGAAGTGTTCGGCGAGGACGGCGGCGCGCTTGACGTCCCCCGGGGCGACCGCGGCGATCATCTCGCCGAGCAGCCTGAGTTCCCGGCGGAAGGCACGGTGGACGATCGCCATCTCCTGGGCGTCGAACCCGCCGAACCCGGAGTCGCTCCCGGGAGCGGGGGACCGGCCGGACGCGGACGAGGTCATGGGCGTGTTCCTTTCGTGGGGGTCACCGGACTCGGGAACCGGGATGGTCTCCAGCTTGCCCTGGACGCACTTGAGTTCCGCTGGAGCCGCCGGCGAGGGGCGTCGCTTCCCGGGCATGGCCGACACCCCTCACGTCAGCGGGCCCGCGGACCGCGCACGCACCGCTCCACCCGGTCTTGAGCAGCGGCTTCTACCGTCGTCACCATGGATCTCAGTGGCCTGGAAATCAGTGAACTCGCCCTCCGGGACGTGTTCCTGGTCTCGCCCCGCGCCGTCGAGGAGGACGTCGTGGTCCGCTACGAGGCGTTCCGCCAGGACTCCGTCGAGGAAGCGATCGGACGCCCCTTCCCGATCCGGTACAGCGATCTGTCGGTCGCGCGGCGCCGGGTGCTGCGCGGCATCCACGGCACCACCGGCCCGGACAGCCGCGCCAGACTGGTCGGTTGTGTGCGGGGCGCCGCCGTCCACGTCGTGGTGGACCTGCGCGTCGGGTCCCCGGACTTCGGCCGGTACGAGACGGTCTGGCTGGACCACCGCGCCGCGTCCTCGGTGTTCGTGCCCGAGGGCTTCGGCCACGCCTGGCTCGCCCTGGAGGACGACACGGTCGTCGCCTGCCACAGCTCCCGGCCGTACACGGCGGACGCCGGGTACACGGTCAGCGCCCTCGACCCGGCCCTCGCCCTGCCGTGGGGGCTCGCCGAGGCGCCGGTGATGACCGACGACGACCTGGCCGCGCCCACCGCCCAGGAGGCGCTGGCCGGCGGACTCCTGCCGGCCTACGAGGACTGCCTCGCGCTGTACGGCCGCGCCGCGTTCACCACCGACTGAGCCCCCGAGGATCCGGCTCCTTCCCCCCGCCGGACCGCAGGCCCCGCGTGTCATGAGGACACACGGGGCCTGCGTCGTGTCCGGACGTTTTCCGGCCGGCGGCGGCTTGCCCCGCGGTCCATGAATCGGTCACACCCCGAGCAGGACGGAAGCACCCGGCAGAGGAGGAGTGACGCACTGTCCGCTCGGGCGGGCCGCATGGGAGTTTCGAGATCCGATGACAGAGACAAAGGGGGCCCGTATGCGAATCTTCGTTCTGGGGTCTTTGGATGCCGAGCTGAGGGGCGTTCCGATCCTGCCCACCGCGGCGAAGCCACGGCAGATTCTGACGCTGCTCGCCATCTACGCCAACCAGGTCCTGCCGGTGTCCGCGCTGATGGAGGAGATCTGGGGTGACGCCCCGCCGCGCAGCGCGCTCACCACGCTGCAGACGTACATCCTCCAGCTCCGCCGCTGCATGGAGAACGCGCTGGACGGAGAGCCCGGCGGCTCCAAGGAGCTGCTGCTGACCCGGCACGGGGGATACCTCCTGCACGCGGAGCCGGGCAGCATCGACGTGCACGAGTACGACCGGCTGTCCCTGCTCGGCCAGCGCGCCTTCGACCGGGCCGACAACCACGAAGCGGCGCGGCTGTTCCGGGAGGCCCTCGCCCTGTGGCGGGGCCCGGCCCTGGTCGACGTACGCACCGGGCCGCTGCTCGAGATCGAGGCGATGCGGCTGGAGGAGAGCCGTCTCGGGGTGCTGGAGCGGCGCAACGACGTCGAGCTGCGGCTCGGCCGCCATGCCGAACTGCTCACCGAGCTCACCGCGCTGACCGCCCGGCACCCGCTGCACGAGGGCCTGCACGCCCAGTCCATGGTGGCGTTCTACCGGGCCGGGCGCCCCTCCGCCGCGCTCGATGTCTTCCAGAACCTGCGCACCCACCTCGTGGAGGAGCTGGGCATCGAACCCTCACAGCGTCTGCAGCGTCTGCAACGGGCCGTGCTCGGCAGCGATCCGGCGCTGGACGTCGACCCCGGTACCGGGCGGGTCCTCGACCGCTTCACCGGGTGACTGCCTAGGGGGGAGCCGTGCGAGTGCTGTTTTCTGGGGGCCTCGGCATGCCGGCCGTACTGCGACTGATCCTGCTCGCCAGGGCGGTGCAGGCGGCCGGCAATGAGGTCCGTTTCTGCTGTCCGGCCCGGGGACGCCAGCGGGTGGCCCGGGCCGGACTCGTGCCGGTGCTGGCCGGCCCGCAGGAGTTCGGCCGGGCCTGGCGGCCCGACCTGGTGGTCCACGATCCGCTGTGCCCCGAATCCACCGCCATGGCGGCCGCGTCCGGGGTGCCCACCGTCGGCTATCTTCCGTACGCCCACACGCCGTTGGCGCCGCGGCCGACCGTCTGGATCGATCCCTGTCCGCCGCCGCTGCGGGCACGTCCGGAGCCCGGGGCCTGGCACGTGCGCTGTGACGCCTACGAGCTGCCCGGAAAGCCGACGCCCGCGCTCACCGGGCTGTCGCTGCTGCCGCGCGTCTGCATCGCCGGGGTGCCCACCGGCACCCGGCCCGAGGACCGGCGCCGCGCGCGGCTCTTCCGCCGGGTCGCCGAGGGCGTCGAGAGCCTCGGTCTGCAACTCCTCGTGCTGACCGGCGACGACCACCCCTGGAGCCTGCTGCTGCCCGGCTGCGTCGGCGTCGTGCACGGCGGGGACGAGGGGGTCGTGTACGCGGCAGCCCGGTTCGGCGTCTCCCAGCTGGTGCTGCCGGCGGGGGACGAGGAGCGGCGGGCCGGGGCGCGCCTGGAGGAGGCCGGCATCGGCCGTTGCCTCTCCGACGAGGAACTGGCGGGCGACCCCAGCATGCTGCGGCTGCGCTTCCACCTCGCCGAGCTGGTCAACGGCGGCCGGGTGCTGCCCGAAGCGGCCCGGCTGGGCCGGACGATCGCCCGCATGCCACGGCCGGCGGACCTCGTCCCGGGGATCGAGGCGCTGGTGCGTTGATGCGCTGACGCGCTGCCGCGCCGACGTCGGGCCGGCAGGGCGTCGGCGCTCAGCGCGTCCGGGCCTCAGCGCGTCCGGGAGAAGGGAAAGAGTCAGGAGTGTTGACGGGCCCGTGCCGCCGGGGGAAGTACGGCACGGGCCCGTCGGTACGGACGCCCCGAGGACGGGCCTCCCGGCCGACGGACGGCGTCCGTGCGGTGAACAGGAGGCCGCTCTCCGGACGGCCGGGACAGGGCCCCAGTCTGCCGACCGGGTCTGGAAAACGGCTCGAACGCAGGTCGGCAGAGCGTGCGCCGGTCAGCGCGATCCGTCGGGACGGTCCGGGGTGAGCCGCGCCGGCGCCGTCCAGGTGAGGCCGATCGACTCGCAGGAGGTGGCGGGGCCGGCCCAGGGGTCCTCGCCGTGGATGTCGAGGATCTGCTCGCGCAGCCACAGGTCGAAGGGGTGCTTCGACTCCGCCCAGCGCTTCCTGGTCCGCTCCGGGTCCGCGCTCTCGAAGTACACGATCACGTAGTCCCGGTCGGGCCGCGGGTCGATGCGGAACACCTCGTGGGTGATGCCCAGCCGCCGCCGGGAGGCCTCGTACTCGCGCCGGCGCGGCCCCTGCAGCTCCTTGGTGAGCCGGTCCCAGGCCGGCGGCTTGCCGTTGCCCAGCGGCACGGTGCGCATCACGGACCGGGCGCCCTCCGCGGTGCGCCGGCCGCCCTTGCGGGGCGCCAGCATCCGCATGCCGAGCGCGGCGAACATGTTGGACGCCACACCGTGCGCCCAGCGCTCGGCGATCCGGCCCTCCTCGTCGAACCGCCAGGTGACGATGCCGACGGAGAGGAACGAACGGCCGGTGGGCGCGATGCCGAGCAGCTCGCCCAGGTGCGTGCCGCGCCAGGTGTTGTGGATGACGACCATGTCGTCGTGGGCGCTGATGTCCTCGATGGTGACGTGGAAGTCGGGGAACGCCTCACGCAGTCCGGCGATGGTGTACTTCACGCCCTCGGCGCCCTCGGGCGCGCCCGGCAGGCCCTCGTGGTCGACGACGTCCGGCCGGTAGAGCTCGTCCACGAGCGAGAAGTCGCCCTGGTTGACGAACTCGGCGAAGACGCGCCGGATGGTCGCCTTGTTGCGTTCCTCGGTGCTCTCCCACGCTGCCAGCGCCGGATTCGTGGTGGTCGCGGTGGTCACAACAGCGGTCCTCTCTTCGGGGCGGGTACGGGCGCGCTCACACCGCGGTGGCGGCGGAGCCGGAGTTCCAGCGCGTGGCGTAGGCGACGTGTTCGTGCTCCGTGGTGTGCAGGGTGCGGGACCAGCCGAGCTTCAGCACCCGGTCGCGCAGCCAGATGGCGGCCGGGTTCTGCAGGGCGCCCATCACGCCGATGCGGTGCGCGAGCAGCTGCATCGGCCGGGTGCGCTCCTGCCGCTCGGCCTCGTAGGCGCGCAGCGCTCCGGTGACGGAGGCGCCGGGCGCGGCGAGGTGCTCGGCCAGGACGATCGCGTCCTCGACGGCGAGGCAGGCGCCCTGCCCGATGTTGAAGCTGACGGCGTGCGCGGCGTCGCCGAGCAGGGTGACCCGGCCCTGTCCCCAGACGGGGTCGGGCTTGCGGTCCACCACGTCGCCGCGCAGGATGCTCTCCGGCACGGTCGCGTCGAGGATCCGCTGCACGGGGTCGGTCCAGCCGGCGTGCCGGGCGCGCAGCATGTCCAGGGTCTGCTCGGGCGTGCCCTCGTCGCGGCCGCCCGCGGGCCCGTTGGCGACGCTCATCCAGTGCACGACACCGGGGGCGATGTCGTAGTACGTGAAGCGGGTCCCGGGGCCGAACAGGGCCTGGAAGCTGCCGGGCGGGAACTCCTCGGGACTCATTCTGGCGTGGCCGCGCCAGGCGATGTAGCCGGTGTAGTCGGGCGGCTGGGGGCCGAGCAGCTGGCCGCGCACGGCGGAGCGGACGCCGTCGGCGCCGATCAGCAGGTCGCCGTCCTCGGAGGTGCCGTCGGCGAAGTGCAGGCTCACCCCGTCGGCGTGCTCGGTGTACCCGGTGACCTCGGCGCCGGTGACGATGGGCGCGGTCACCGCGTCACGCAGGATGCCGTGCAGGTCGGAGCGGCCGATGGCGACCGTGGGCTGCCCGTAGCGCTCGACGAACTCGCCCACCGGATAGGTGCCGATGGTCCGGCCCTTCGAGGTCGAGAAGTGGCAGACGGACTGGGCGGGGGCGATCTCGGCGACCTGGTCGGCGAGCCCGAGGTGGGCGAGGGCGAGCATGCCGTTGGTGAAGATGTGCAGTCCGGCGCCGCCGTCGCGCAGTTCAGGGGCGCGTTCGAAGACGACGGAGTCGATGCCCTGCTGCTGCAGGGCCAGCGCGGTGGCGATACCGCCGATCCCGCCGCCGGCGATGAGAGCCCGGCGGATGGGACGGAGTGGCTGTACGGACATGGCTTTCTCCCGGAAGTCGGGGCGGATGGCGCGGGGAACGGCGGTTCAGAGGGTGAGCGAGGGCATCTCGGCGGCCGGGTAGCGGTCGCCGGCCGTGATGCCGTACGGGGCGATGGAGTCGATCGCCGCCAGGACGTCGTCGGAGAGCCGAAGGCCGGTCGCCGAGACGTTCTCCTCCAGGTAGGTGCGCCGCTTGGTGCCGGGGATCGCGACGACGTCCTGGCCGCGGGAGAGCACCCAGGCGAGCGCGAGGCGGCCGACGGTGGTGCCGGCCGCGGCGGCGAGATCGCTGAGCTGGTCGACGACGGGCAGGTTCCGGCGGATGTTCTCGTCCTCGAACCGGGGCGCGATACGGCGGAAGTCGAAGCCGCCGTCGGCGATGTCGGAGGTGCCGCGGATGGTGCCGCTCAGGAATCCGCGGCCGAGCGGGCTGTAGGCCACGAAGCCGATGCCCAGTTCGCGCACGGTGTCCAGCACGCCGTTGACCTCGACGTCCCGGGTGAACAGCGAGTACTCGGTCTGTACGGCCGTCAGCGGGTGCACCGCGTGGGCGCGCCGGATGGTCGCGGGCGCCGCCTCGGAGATCCCCAGGTGCCGCACGAGCCCGGCCTGCACGAGCTCGGCGAGCGCGCCGAAGGACTCCTCCACGGGGACCTCGGGGTCCACCCGGTGCAGGTAGTAGAGGTCGAGGTGGTCGGTGCCCAGACGGCGCAGGCTGCCCTCGATCGACCGGCGGATGTAGTCGGGGCGGCCGTTGACCCGCCACGTCAGCTGTCCGTCGGCGTCGATCTCGCTGCCCACCTTGGAGGAGAGCACGACCTCGTCGCGGCGCCCGGCGACGACGCGGCCGATCAACTCCTCGTTGGCGTGCGGGCCGTACATGTCGGCGGTGTCCAGCAGAGTGACGCCGAGTTCCAGCGCCCGTTCGAGCGTGGCGACCGCCTCGGTCGTGTCCGTGGCTCCGTACCCGATCGTCATGCCCATGCAGCCGAGCCCCTGGGCGGACACGTCCAGTCCGGGCTTGCCCAACGTCCTTGTTTCGATTCCCACTTGGTGCCTCCTGAAAGTGTGTCTGAATGTCCGGGGTGTCGGCCGCTCAGGCCGGGAGCGCTGCCTGCCAGGTCACCGAGAGCCCGGTGTAGACGTACCGGCTGGCCTCGATGCCCAGCAGCACGATCCGGTCGCCGGGCTTGATCCGTCCCGAGGTCCAGCCCGCGTCCAGCGACAGCGGCACCGCGGCCGAACCGGTGGCCCCGACATCGGCGAGGTTCTCCACGATCCGTCCGGTGAGCGCCTCGTTGTCCTCGGCGGGCAGTCCGGCGGCCCGGTACTCCTCGGCGAAGTAGTCGGCGTTGCCCTCGGGCAGCACGATCGCGTCGAACTCCCCGATCGCCCGGCCCTCCTTGCGCGCCATCTCCTGGATCGCGCGGACGAACACCTGCGGTCCGAACGTCGAGGTGCCGGGCACGTCGATCTTCATCTGGATCAGCTGGCGCCGGCGCAGCTGCTCCGCCTGCGACACGTCCGTACCGCCGCCGATGATCTCCATGCCGGGCTTGCGCAGACCGCCCACACAGGCGTTGACGAACGTGGACGCGTCCGACGACGTGCCCGCCGGCTCGGCCCGCAGCACCACGGCCCCCGCGCCGTCGCCGAACGTGTACAGCGTCAGCCGGTCGCGCATCCGCACGCGATCCGGTTCCTTGTCCAGGAAGAGCGGCGCCATCAGCGGCGAGACCGACTCACTGCCCACCACGAGGGCGGTGCGCGCCGTCCCGTCGGCCAGCTGCCGCCGGGCCAGGTCCAGCGCCTGCACCCAGCCCGCGCAGGCCCCGCGGATCTCGATCGCGGCGACGCTCTCCAGGCCCAGGTAGTGCTGCAGGGTGGTGGCGACGTTGGGCAGCGTGTACTCCGGGGTCGCGGTGCACACCACGATCAGATCGACCTCGCCGGGCTCCACCCCGGCCCGCTCCAGGGCCTGCCGGGAGGCCCGCTCGGCCATCCGGCTGTTGTTGATCACGTGCTTGCCGGTGGCCGGGTCGATCATCCAGTACCGGGTCTTGACCTGGATGCCGTCGAGGACGTCGTCCGGCAGCGGCCCGACGTACTTCTCCAGCGTGGCGTTGTCCAGCGGATCACCGGGCACATAGCCGCCGGTGGACAGGATCTTCACGTCGTACGCGGCGGTCATCGGCCGGACTCCGTTCCATGAAGGGGGGCGGGGGACAGGACGAGCGAGGTGTGGGTGCCGCCGAGGGACGAGCTGTTGACCAGGACCGGGCGGTGCGCCCCGCCCTCGCGCCAGGCACCGACGGCGAGGACCGCCGACAGATGGGCCCCCGCGCCGACCGGCTCGCCGAGCACCCGCTTCGGGGTCTCCAGCCGCACCCGGTCCAGGTCGAACACCCGCTCCACAGCGGCCTGTTCGGGACGGTCGGCGGTGGCCAGACCCGCCGCGTTCGCCCAGACGGCCGAGACATGGTCAGGTCCGAGCCCGGCGGATCGCAGCGCCTCGCGCATCGCCCGCTCCACGCCGTCGCCGGACGGGTCCCAGCGGCCGATGCCGCACGCGTCCGACGCGGTCGCGTGACCCAGGACCACGGCGTGGATCGGGGCGCCGCGCCGCTCGGCGCTCGCCCGGCGCTCCAGCACCAGCGTGATGCCGGCCTCGGCGAGCGTGTACCGGCGCCCGGCCGCCGAACCGAACAGCGGGATACCGCGGTACGCGTCCAGCGTGGCCGGTGAGAACGCCTCCACCGCCGGCACCAGCAGGCGCTCGGCACGCCCGGCGCGCAGCATGTCGTACGCGACGCCCAGGGCGGCGGCGCCCGCCGCGTGCCCCGAAGTCAGCGTCGACGTCGGCCCTTTGGTCCCCAGCGCCATGGCGACCTGGCCGGCCGCGCCGTTGAACACGGTGGCCGGGAACACGGCCGGGTTCGCGGCCTGCGCGCCCGAGGACAGCACCGGGACGGTGAACCGCTCGCTGCTCTCCATCGGCCCGATCCCGGTGCCGACCACCACGCCGGTCGCGGTAAGGGCGTCCGCGTCGCCGTCCGCCCCCGCGTGCTGCAGGGCGGCCCGGCACGCGGCGACGGCGAGCTGGGAGACCCGGTCCATGCGCCGGCGGGCCTTGGGCGAGCCGGCGGCCGAGCGGTCGAACTCGACCCGGGCCAGGCGCAGTCCGTCCTCCGGCGCACCCTGCCGCTGCCCGGCCGCGTACGCCTCCCAGAGCGCCTCGGCCCCCTCGCCGGCCGAGGTGATCACACCGAACCCGGTCACCACGACGTCGTCCGGTCCGACGGCCGGAGCCGGCACGCCGGGGCCGCCGGGGCGGGCGAAGGCGACGGTGGCGTTGGCGCCGGCGAACCCGAAGTTGTTGGACAGCGCGGTGTCCAGCACCATCGGGCGGCCCGCCTCCGCCACCGGGTCGAGTCCGCACTGCGGATCCACTCCGGTGAAGGACGCGGTGGGCGGCGCCACCTGGTCGCGCAGGGCCAGCACCGTGACGATGCCCTCCACCGCGCCGGCCGCGCCGAGCAGATGGCCGATCATCGACTTGGTGCTGGACAGCGCGGTCTTCTCGGCGGCCTCGCCGAGCGCGGCACGCACCGCGTTGCTCTCCGCCGCGTCGTTCTTCGGAGTGCCGGTGCCGTGCCCGTTGACGTACCGCACGTCGTCGGGGGCCAGGCCCGAGGCGGAGAGGGCCGCCCTGATCGCCCGGGCCGCGCCCTCGCCCTCGGGGTGCGGCGCCGTCGGGTGGTGGCCGTCCGCGGACAGGCCGTAGCCCAGCACCTCCGCGACGACCGGAGCGCCGGTGCGCTCGGCCGCCTCCTGCGACAGCAGCAGGAGCATGCCGCTGCCCTCGCCCAGCGACAGCCCCGACCGGTCCTTGGAGTAGGGGGCCGCCGGCCGCACGGAGAGCGACTCCAGGCTGCTGAACCCGGCGAACGCCGACTCGGTGAAGGCGTCGCTGCCGCCGACGAGCATCGCGTCGGCCCGGCCCGCCCGGATCACGTCCAGGGCGTGGGCGAGCGCGTGCGCGCTGGACGCGCAGGCCGTGTTGGCGCTGAGCACCGGCCCCTTGAGGCCGAAGGCGGCCGAGAGCGCCTCCGCGGCGGCGTGCGGCGGCACGTACGTGTAGCGGTGCCAGTCGGGCGTACGGCCCTCCTGCACCTCGCGCAGGGCGAGTTCGGCGCTGCGCCAGCCGCCGTGGCAGGTGCCGTACGAGACGCCCCAGCGCTCGGCCGGGATGTCCGCGCCGACCCGCAGACCCGAGCCGGCCATGGCCTCCTCGGCGGCGGTCAGCGCGAAGTCGACGGAGGCGTCCCGGGCGTCGGAGCCCGGAGCGTAGTCGTGAGCGGGGAAGGGAGGCTCGGTGATCTCGCCGCCCACCGTGGTCTGGTAGCCGTCCATGGACAGGCCGCGCACGGGCGAGATCGCCACGCGCCCCGCGCGCACCCCGTCCCACAGGGCCTCGGCCGAACCGCCCTGCGAGGTGATCGCCCCCACGGAGGCGATCACGACGCGGACCGTCTGGTCAGGAACGTCAGTCATGCGTCTGCTTCCCTCTCTGGCCCTCTCCGGCCCTTTCCGGCTCTTTCCGGACGGGGCTGTTCGGCCGCTCATGAGGGCCTGGACAGGCTCAGGGCGACGGCCTGCCCCTCGATGCCCCGGGCCAGCGCCAGCGCGTGCGCGGGCGCGGACTCCCGGGCGCTGCCGCGGACGTGGTCCAGCGCGCACTCCGGGTCGGGGCTGTCGAGGTTGAGGGTCGCGGGCACCGTCCCGTGGTGCAGGGCCAGCGCGCACACGGCGGCGTTCAGCGCACCGCCGCCGCCGACGAGATGGCCCGTCTGCGGCTTGACGGTGCTGACCGGCACGGACCCGGCGGCCGAGCCCAGCGCGGTGCGCAGGGCGGCGCTCTCGGAGGAGTCCCCGAGCCGGGTGCCGGAGCCGTCCGCGGCGATGTAGCCGAGGTCGTCGGCGGCCAGCCGGGCGTCGCGCAGCGCGTACCGCACCGCCCGCGAAAGGCCGCGGCCCTCGGCGTCCGGCGCCGGCGGCGTACGGCAGTCGGTGCCGGCGCCGTAGCCGGTCAGCTCGGCGTAGATGCGGGCGCCGCGGCGCAGCGCCGCCTGCTTCTCCTCCAGCACCAGCAGCGCGGCGCCCTCGCCGGGGACCGCTCCGCTGCGCTCCCGGTCGAAGGGCCGGTACGCCTCCTGCCCGCGGTCGTTGCGGGTGGTCAGCACGCCGAGCCGGTCGAGCAGCGTCATCGACCACCAGCTGGTGGCGTCGTCGTAGCCGCCCGCGATCGCCACGTCCGCGTCCCCGCGGCGCACCGCGCGCATGGCCCGGCCGATCGCCGTGGCACCCGCGTCCGCGTAGCCCGCGAAGAAGGTGCTGGAACCCCGGATGCCGTACGTCTGCGAGATGTTGAACACCGCGCCGGGCTGCAGCCCTTCGACGAAGAACAGCGGGGGCATGATGACGTCACCGTGCCGGCCGAGGTGGGCCAGGTCGGCCGTGCCGTCCGGGCGGCGGATGACCTTCAGCTCGTCGATCAGCTGCTCCATCCGGCCGATCGACTTGTTGCCCCCGAGGTACAGGCCGGCCCGGTGGCCGAGCTCGTCGCCGCCGGCCTGGTTGTGCGGCAGGCCCGCGTCGTCGAGGGCGAGCCGGGCGGCGGCCAGCGCGAGCCGGTCACCGCGGTTGATGGTGCGCAGCTGGCGCCTGGTGGCGAACCGGGTGGCGTCGAAGTCGGGTATCTCGCCGCCCAGCCGGGTCTGCAGCGGCGACGGATCGTACTCGCGGATCGGGCCGATCCCGGACTCGCCGGCCACCAGCGCCTTCCAGTTGGCCTCGGGGCCTTCCCCCAGCGTGGTCAGCAGGCCCATGCCGCTGATGACGACCTGGCGTTCGGTGCCGCTCATCGCTGCTCCTCCTCGTAACGCCCCACGACCAGACCGACGTTGGTGCCGCCGAAGGCGAACGCGTTGACGAGGGCGTGCCGCACGTCCTTCTCGCGCGCCGTGTTCGGGACGAAGTCGAGGCCGAGCCGGCGGTCGGGCGTCTCCTGGTTGATGGTCGGCGGCACCAGGCCGTGGTTGATCGCCCCGATCGCGGCGAACATGCTCAACGAGGCGCCGGCGGACGTGAGATGACCGGCCATCGACTTCGGCGAGCTGATCAGCAGCCGCTGGGCGTCGTCGCCGAACACCTTCTTGATCGCCGTGGTCTCGGACAGGTCGTTGCCGTGGGTGCTGGTGCCGTGCGCCACCACGTAGTCGATGTCGGACGGTTCGAGACCGGCGTCGGCGATCGCGCCCTGCATGGACTCGATGGCCCCGCTGCCGTCCGGCGGCGAGTCGGTGACCCGCCAGGCGTTCAGGCTGGTGCCGTAGCCCTCGATCTCGGCGAGGATGTGCGCCCCACGAGCTCGGGCCGCCTCCAGTTCCTCCAGGACGAGGACGACGCCGCCCTCCCCGAGGACGAACCCGGACCGCTTGCCGTCGAAGGGGCGGCTGGCCCGCTGCGGATCGTCGTTGTACTCCTTCGTCAGCGCGCCCAGCAGACTGAAGCCCACCAGGTCGAGCCAGGACGTCAGCGAGTCGTAGCCGCCCGCGAGCATGAGCGTCGCGTCGCCCTCCTGGAGGGTGCGGAAGGCCTCGCCGATGGCGTGCCCGGAGCCCGAGCAGGCGGTGGACACCCCGAGCATGGGCCCGGTCGCGTCCAGCATCCGGGCCATCGCCGCGGTCGCGATGCTCTGGCTGTAGGCCAGGGAGTCCGAGGGCCCGTAGGTGAGGAACGCGTCGTCGCGGCCGGTCTCCTCGCGCAGCGCCCCGACGTCCACCAGCCACTGCAGGTTCGGCCGGTCCACGCTCGCGCCCATGGCCACGCCCATGTCCGCGCCGTCGTACGTCTGCTTGTCGACCCCGGCGTCGCGCAGCGCCTCCCAGGCCGCGCCGACGCCGAACGTGCCCGGCCGCAGCAGATGGCGCAGGCCGACCGAGTCGGGCACGGCGTCGGCGAGGTCGAAGTCCTTGACCTCGCCCGCGATGGTCACCTCGAAGCCGGTGGTGTCGATCGAGGTCAACTGGCCCACTCCGCTGCGCCCTTCGGCCAGCCCCTGCCAGGTGCTCGGCGCGTCGTTGCCCAGCGGCGTGACGGCGCCCACGCCGGTGACGACCACTCTGCGGTTCATCGCGGCGCCTCCTCGGTCTGTGACCGCCCCAGGCCGAGCTGCGCGGTCCGGCCGTCAAGCCTCATGCCGATCGTCTCCTTCTGCCGTGTCTGTGGTGGGGGCCGGTGCCGTGTCCGGCGTGGTGCGGGTGGGCGGCTGCGGTTCGGGAGCCGGGGCGGCGGCGCCGGTCAGGCACACCAGGACCGCGTGCGCCACGGCGAGACCTCCGCTGTGACTCAGGGAGATGTCGATCTGGTGCATCCCGAGGGACCGGGCGACCGCCTCGACCTCACCGTGCAGCCGCACCCGGGGGCGGCCGCCGCGGTCGTTGACGATCTCGATGTCCGTCCACTCCATGCGCGGGCCCATTCCGGTCCCGAGGCACTTGAGGACGGCCTCCTTGGCGGCCCAGCGGCCGGCGAGGTGCTCGCCGGCCCGCCGGTGTCGGTAGCAGTAGGACAGTTCGCGAGTGGTGAACACCCTTTCCCGGAGCTCGGGTTGACTGATCATCAACTCCTCGATCCGGGACACCTCCGCCAGGTCCATCCCCGTCCGTACGCGCAGCGGCGGCGGGGCGGGACGGCCCGGCGACCGCCCCGCGCCCGGTTCACGCAGCGGCTGTGGCGAGCGAGGCACGCTCGGTCACCAGGTCCGTCAGGTTCTGCACGGTGAACAGGGTCAGCACCTCGTCCGCCGTGAGCTTGCCGGCCAGCTCCTGCACGTCGATCTGCGGCAGGGACTTCTTGAGCTGGGCGAGCCCGACCGCGTTGATGATGTCGTCCTCGTCGGCGAACTCCTCGTCGGGTATGCCGCCCTGGAGCAGTTCGGCGATGTCCGCGACCTTGATCTTCACGTCCGACGCCCGCTCGATGCGGAACAGGACGTCGAGCAGGTCGATGGACTCGGCGTCGAGGTCGCCCAGCAGGGTCGCCTCGGGCACGACCTCCTCGAGGTCGATGCCCAGCGCGTCGGCGACGGCCTCCTGGACGATGGAGCCGAAGTCTTTCCCGTCGTACGACATGTGTCTTTCCCCTTTGTGAACGGTTGCTGGTGTGGGACGGACCGGGGTGGTGCGACCGGCCCGCGGGCCGGCGGTTCGTGAGGTGTCAGGACGCGACCGGCTCCTGCCACGTCTCCTGCGCCAGGGCGCCGTACAGCGCCGTCAGGCGACGCGGGTCCCCGGTGGAGCGGGTGCGGACCTCGTCGAGCGTCCGGCGGGCGAGGCCGCTGAGTACCCGGCCGGGGCCGATCTCGGTGTACGCGCTCACCGGGTGCCGGGCGGCGGTGCGCAGCACCTCGACCCAGCGGACGGGGCCGGTGAGCTGACGCCGCAGCAGTTCCCGGGCCTCCTCGCCCGAGCGGACGTAGGTGCCGGTGACCGAACTGATCACGGGCACAACGGGGTCGGCGAACGGCCGGGCGGCGAGCGCCTCGGTGAACTCCTCCTCCACCGCGCTCATCAGCGAGCAGTGGAAGGGGGCGCCCACGTCCAGCGGCACGACCCGCTCGGCGCCGGCGTCCAGCGCGGCCCGGCCGGCCTCCTCGACGGCGCGGGCGTGCCCCGAGATGACGGTCTGCAGCGGCTCGTTGTAGTTCGCGACCTGGACCAGGCCGACGCCCTCGGCGCTGCCGCAGGCGGCCAGCACCTGGTCCGCGGGCAGGCCGAGGACGGCCGCCATCGCGCCGGGCACCTGGCGGGCCACGTCGCCCATCAGCCGGCCGCGCAACCGCACCAGCTCCAGGGCCGACTCCAGGGACAGCACCCCGGCGGCCACCAGGGCCGGATACTCGCCGAGGCTGTGGCCCGCGGTCGCCGCAGGCCGGTAACCGGCGGCCTCCAGCAGGTGCCACACGGCGAGACTGGTCGTGGCGATCGCGGGCTGGGTGATCTCGGTGCGGGCGAGTTCCTCGGCGGTTCCGGTCACGCAGATCCGGGACAGCGGCAGGCCGAGGATCTCGTCGGCCTGCGCGAACAGCCGCCGGGCCGAGGGATGGGCGTCGAGCAGGTGCCGGGCCATGCCGGGCCGTTGCGAGCCCTGCCCGGGGAACATGGCCAGGCAGCCGGTCGGCGTGCCGGGGCTGACGGAGCCGGTCCGACCGGTCATCAGGTACTCCTTCCGTGAGTCGGTGCGGGGGTGCGCTGCCAGCCGGCCGCGTCCGGTGCGGCGGCGGGCTCGGGGCGGTGCCAGGCGGTCGGCCGGCCCCAGCCGCGGCGGGCGGCCGGCGGCGGCTCCGGCACGTCGGGGCCACGGCGCAGTGCGGCGAGCGCGACCAGCACGGCGGCCAGTTCCTCCGGTGTGGGGTTGCCCCGCAGCACCGACAGCGGAGGGGTCCGGGGCGTGCTCACAGCGGCTCGTTGCCGTGCTTGCGCAGGGGCTGGCGGGCCCGCTTGGTGCGCAGCATGTCCAGGGACTTGATCAGCACCCGCCGGGTGTCCGCCGGATCGATGACGTCGTCGACGTGACCGCGCCGGGCGGCGACGAACGGGTTCATCAGCTGCTCGGTGTACTCGGCGACCAGCTCCCGGCGCAGCTTCTCCGGCTCCGCCGCCGCACTGATCTGCCGGCGGAAGATGATGTTGGCCGCGCCGTCGGCGCCCATCACGGCCGTCTGGTTGGACGGCCAGGCGAACGACAGGTCGGAGCCGATCGACTTCGAGTCCATGACGATGTAGGCGCCGCCGAACGCCTTGCGCAGGATGACCTGCACACGCGGCACCGTCGCCTCGCAGTACGCGTACAGGAGCTTCGCGCCGCGCCGGATGATCGCGTTGTGCTCCTGGTCGGTCCCGGGCATGAACCCCGGCACGTCGACCAGCGTCACCAGCGGGATGTTGAACGCGTCGCAGGTGCGCACGAACCGGGCGGCCTTCTCCGAGGAGTCGATGTCCAGCACGCCTGCCATGGCGGCGGGCTGGTTGCCGACGATGCCCACCGTGTGGCCGTCCAGGCGGGCCATGGCGCACACGATGTTCGGCGCCCAGCCCTCCTGGACCTCCAGGTAGTCGCCGTCGTCGACGATGTGGCCGATGACCGTCCTGATGTCGTACGGCGTCCGGTCGTCGACCGGCACCAGACGCAGCAGTTCCTCGCAGCGCCGGTCCGGTTCGTCCAGGGGCCGCACGTAGGGCGGCGTCTCGGCGTTGTTCGACGGCAGGTAGGAGAGCAGTTCCCGCACGCCCTCGAAGCAGGACTCCTCGTCCTGGGCCACGAAGCTCGCCACGCCGGTGCGCGTGCCGTGGGTGTACGCGCCGCCGAGCTCCTCCTGCGTGACCTTCTCGCCGGTCACCGCCTGCACCACGTCGGGCCCGGTGATGAACATGTTGGCCATGCCCTCGACCATGAACGTGTAGTCGGTGAGGGCCGGTGAGTAGACCGCGCCGCCCGCGCAGGAGCCGAGCACGACACTGATCTGCGGCACCACGCCCGAGGCGCGGACGTTGCGGGCGAAGAGCTTGCCGAAGCCGGCCAGCGCGTCGATGCCCTCCTGGATGCGGGCGCCGCCGCCGTCGTTGAGGCCGACGACCGGGGCGCCGACGGAGTCGGCGAAGTCGAGGAGCTGGTGGATCTTCGCGGCGAACGTCGCGCCGAGCGCACCGCCGCGGACCCGGGCGTCATGGGCGAAGACGAAGACCGTACGGCCGTCGATCTCGCCCCAGCCGGTGATCACGCCGTCGCCCTCGGGGTGCGAGTCCTCCATCCCGAAGCCCGTCGCCCGGTGCTCGGCGAACAGACCGAGTTCGGTGAACGTGCCCGGATCGAGCAGGTGCTCGATGCGCTGACGGGCCAGCAGCTTGCCCTTGGAGAGATGGCGGGCGTCGGCCTCCGGGTCGTGACCGAAGTGGGCCTCCGCCCGGCGGGCGGTGAGCTCGTCGGTCAGGTCCGCCATCGTGGGTGTGCGCACCGGTGCCGGCGGCCGGAGGTCCGAGTCGGTCTCGCCGAGGTCCGGCAGCACGGCCTGGGGAGCGTCCGGAAGAGCCATAGCGATCCCTCTCTGTTCTGCCCTGTCGCGTCGGGGCCTTCGGATAGACCTTCGGACACCGGGATGGGCGCGGGACTGGAGCGCCTCTTGACGAGGGCTGTACTCCCAGGTCGGCGGCCTAAACAGGCAGCCGCACGCCCTCGCTCACCGGGCCCGTCCGGTCCGCCCTGAGCTCGTTCGCGAAGCTGCGCTGCAGACCGTCGAGCCGGTAGCGGGTGGGCAGATCGGCCACGGCGGCCTCGGCCACGGTCAGGAAGTGCGCCTCCACCAACTGCTCGCAGGCGTCCTCGACCGTGGCGAAGTCCTTGCCGAGCACCGGGCACGCCAGATGGGCGTCGAACTCGGACACCGGCAGGTCGGCCAGGCAGCGCAGCACCTCGCGGGCGTCGTCGGGCAGCGCGTTGTACGACACCGTGAAGCTGGCCCGCACGCTCAGCGAGCTGTGCGCCAGCTCGTCGAGCCGCCGCTCCTCGTCGCTCAGCCGTTCCGCGTAGCGGCGCAGCGACCAGTGGGGCCGGGCGTTGAGCCGTACGGCCGCGGCGCGCAGGGCCAGTGGCAGTCCGCCGCAGTACCGGGCGATCGCGGCGGCCGCGGCCGGCTCCTGGGTGACCCGCTCCGCGCCCAGCATCCGGGCCAGCAGCCGCACACTGTGCCCGTGCGGCAGCTCCGCCAGTTGCAGGACGCGGGCGCCCAGCGGAGTGCTGAGCCGGCCCCTGCTGGTGAGCAGCACCGCGGTGTCCCCGCTGCCCGGCAGCAGCGGCTGCACCTGTTCGTCGTCGACCGCGTCGTCGAGCGTGATCAGCAACTGGCGCCCGGCGAGGGCCAGTCGGTAGACCTCGGCGCGCTCGTCGGGGTCGGCCGGGATCTGGTCGGGGTCCGTGCCCAGCGCGCGCAGCAGCCGTCCCAGCACCGCGTGCGGATCCGCCGGACGGGCCCCGCTGCCGCGCAGCGCCGCGTACAACTGGCCGTCGGGGAAGGCGGATTGGAGCCGATGGCTCAGACGGACGGCCAGCGCCGTCTTGCCGACACCTCCGCCGCCGACGATCAGGACAGCGGGCGGCTGCGATGCGGACGTCCGCGTCAAGGTCTTCTGGACCAGGTCGAGTTCGCGTTCGCGCCCCGTGAAGTCGGGCAGGTCCACCGGCAGCATCTGCGGGACGACGACGGCGGGCCGGGGCGGGACGAGGAGCTGCGGCGTCCCGGCGCCGAGCGCGTCGGCGCTCCGCTCGGGCGGCGGCGGGGGAGCGGCCGCCTCGCCGCGCAGGATCGTCTCGTAGAGCTGCTGCACCCGGCGCGACGGGTCCGTGCCGAGTTCCTTGGCGATCAAGCGGCGCATCGACTGGTAGTGCTCAAGGGCGTCGACGCTGCGCCCTTCCAAGTAGAGGGCGAGCATGAGGCGTTCGCCGAGCTGCTCGGAGAGCGGGTCGGTCAGCAGCGCGGCGCGGAGCTCCGCGAGGACGGCGCCGGGCCGCTCCAGCCGGATCTCGGTGTCCGCCCACTGGCTGAGCGCCTCATGGTGCAGCTGCCGCAGCGTCTCGCGGACCCGGGCCGCCCATTCGCTGTGCATGCCGCCCAGCGCGTCGCCCCGCCACATGGTCAGGGCCTGCTGGAGCAGCGCGCTGCGTTCCTGGTCGCCGAGGGTCTCCTGCTGGGCGTTCTTGAGCAGTCGGCGGAACCGCACCAGGTCCACGGCGCCGAGATCCGCCGAGACCAGATAGCCGGCCGGCGATCTGACCAGACCGATCGGCTCGGGCAGCTCGGCCGAGGCCCGGGCGAGCGCCCGGCGCAGCCGGGTGACGTAGGTGTGGACGACGTTGCGGACCCCCGCGGGCGGCCGGTCCCCCCATACGCGGTCGACGAGGGACTCCAGCGGCACCGGCCGTTCGGGGTCGACCAACAGGGCGCCGAGGATGCTGCGTTGCCGTGCGGGGCCGATATCGGCCAGCGCGCTGCCCGTCCAGAGTTCTATCGATCCCAGTATCCGGAGCTCCATCGAAGATCACCCGTATCCCTTCAGTGGCCGGAAAGCTAACTCCGGCCGGTGCAGCGCTCCTAGATTTCTGCTCTGCCCTGACGGAGTACGTCATTCCGTTTCCGTGCGCCTCCTGCACCGTCGGGCCCGCGCCGGCCATGGACCGGTCGAGAGCCGCGCACGAGCGGCGCTCGCGCTCCAGCGGAGCGCGAGGGACAGGCGAGGGGAGCGGCCTAGCGTCACCTCTCGAACCGAACCAGCCAATGTCTGAAGGAGTCCCCATGGCCACCGAGGTGCACGCGTTCACCCTGCCCGGCGCGGACCTTCCGCAGCCCGACGCCGAGCTGCGCAAGCGGCGCGAGGCGGTCGTCATCGAGCACACCGTCGCCGAGGGTGCCTGGGACATCGACGGGGTGCTCGCGACGTTCCCGCGGGGCGGCGTGTACAAGGTCATACCGTTCGAGGAGGGCCCGCTGATCGGCGAAGAGGCCATCAAGAAGGGCTACTTCGCCGAGCTGGAGAAGGCCTTCCCGGTCGCCGACCACGGTCTGACCCACGTCCACCACACGCCGACCGCGGTGATCGTGGAGGCGCAGTTCCGGGCCAAGCAGGAGGCGGACTGGCGGGGCATCCCCAACCGCGGCAAGACCGTCGACGCCCCCGTGGCGATCTTCTTCCACTTCGACGGCGACGTGCTGCTCGACGAGACCCTCTACTTCGACATGGCCACCTTCCAGCGTCAGCTCGCCTGAGCCTCCCGTGCCGGGGCGCCCGCAGCCGGGCGCCCCGGCTGCCCGGACTCAGTTCACCGCCGACCGACAAGGACCACCCATGAGCGTGTCCAGGACGGACCGGAAGAAGAAGCCGCTGCCGACCCACTCGCCCGGGGTGCGCCCGATCCTCCTCGATGCCGCGGGCCTCACCCTGTCCGGCCTGCTGGCCGAACCGCCCGACGGACCGCCGCGGGCCACCATCCTCGCCGTCCACGGCGGCGGCATGACCGCGGGCTACTTCGACGGGCAGGTCCACCCCGACCTGTCCCTGCTCACCCTGGGCGCCCGGCTCGGCTTCACCGTGCTGGCCCTCGACCGGCCCGGCTACGGCCACTCCGCCGAGCAGATACCCGACGGCATGACGCTCGAGGAGCAGTCCGCCGTCCTGCCCGCGGCCCTCGACGCCTTCGCCGAACGGCACGCCGTCGGACGGGGATTCCTGCTGCTGGCCCACTCCTACGGCGGCAAGCTCGCCCTCACCACCGTCGCCCGCACCCCCGGCCTGCTCGCCCTGGACGCCTCCGGCGTCGGCCACCGCTTCGGCGTCGAGCCGGCCGGCCGGCGCCTGGGCCGCCGCATGGACTGGGAGCGCAACTGGGGCCCGCTGGGGCTGTACCCCCCGGGCACCTTCCGCGCGGCCGAGGCCCTGCTCGCCCCCATGCCCGCCCGCGAGGGCGCCGAGGTCGACCTGTGGCCACACATGTTCGAGGAACTCGCACCGCGGATCGACATCCCGCTGCGCCTGACGTTCGCCGAGCACGAGGCCTGGTGGCTGCACGAGGACCAGGACCTCGCCGATCTGACCTCCCGGCTGACCAAGGCACCCGTCGTCCGCGTCGAGCGCCTGCCCGACGCGGGCCACAACATCAGCCTCGGCCTGGCCGCCCGCTCCTACCACCTGCGCGCGCTCGCCTTCTTCGAGGAGTGCCTGCACACCGCCGCACAGACCACGACGTGGCCGACGCGCACCCCTGGAGAGACGACATGACCGAGCCGTACCGGCCGATGCCGGAGGACTGGCAGCGCGCGCTGTGCGTCGTCGCGCACCCCGACGACCTCGAGTACGGGCCCGCCTGCGCGGTCGCCCGCTGGACCGCGCAGGGCAAGTCCGTCGCCTACGCCGTGGTCAGCCGCGGCGAGGCCGGGATCGCCACCATGGACCCGGAGGCCACCGGCGCGATGCGCGCCGAGGAACAACTGCGGGCCGCGGCCGCGGTCGGGGTGCGGGACGTGGACTTCCTCGGCCACCCGGACGGTGTCATCGAGTACGGCCTGCCGCTGCGCCGGGACATCGCGCGGGCGATCCGCAGGTACCGCCCCGAGGTGCTGGTCACCATCAACTTCTACGAGCGCTGGCGCAGCGGTGACTGGAACACCCCCGACCACCGCAACGTCGGCGTCGCGCTGCTCGACGCGGCGAGCGACGCCGGCAACCCCTGGGTCTTCCCCGAACTCCTCGACGAGGGCTTCGAGCCGTGGGCCGGCGTGCGCTGTGTGGCGGTCGGCGGTTCCCCGGAGTCCGGGCACGCCGTCGACGTCACCGAGGGCATGGCCGCCGGCATCGAGGCGCTGGCCGCGCACGCCGGCTATCTGAAGTCGCTGCCGCCGGACAACCCGATGGCCGACGTGGCCGGCTACCTCACCACCAAGCACCAGCGCTTCGGCGAGCGCTTCGGCGGCGTGCCGACCATGCCGTTCGAGATCATCGGTGTCTGAACGGCATCGGCGGTCAGGGCCGGATCAGGAGTCGGCGGCGGAGAACAGCAGGCAGTAGTCGCCGGTGAGGCTCTCCGACGGCGTGCTCCACTCGAAGTAGATCTCGCCCTCGAACTCCAGCACCGCGGACAGGGCGTGCCCGATGTCGAACGCCAGCGGGGTGACCTTGCCGCTGGAATCACGGAAGTTGCCGACGCAGACGCCGATCCGGCCGCCCGGCCGCAGATGCTTGCCGATGGTGCCGAAGATGTCCGCCAGCTCGGCGAGATAGCGCCCGTAGGACCCGTCCATGGTGCGGAACGCGGTGAGCGGGTTCTCCGGGTGGTCGTGCCGCGCCATGTACGGCGGGCTGGTCAGGCACAGGTCGAACTCGCCGAGCCCGAGCCGGTCCCAGTCGCGCACGTCGCCCGCGAGGAACCGGCTCGGCGACCCCGCCGGCAGCCGGGCACTGCTGGACGCGACGCGCTGCTCCTGCAGTTCGATCCCGGTACCGACACGGCCCAGCCGGTCGGCGACGACGATGGTCGTCCCGTAGCCGGAGAACGGGTCGAGCACCCGGCCGCCCGGCGGGCTGAACGCCTCCACGACCGGCCGGATCTGCGCCTCGGTGAAGTGGATGTCGTTGCGCGCGCCCGGTGGCCGCTCACGCGCCTTGTCCTCGCTGTCCAGGCGGAGCAGCCGGTGTGCCGTCATCATGTCCTCCTACGAAGAGGACGACCCGTCTCCCGTCCCGCGGACGAAGCCCGCGGTGACGGGGGAGGGGTCGTCGGGGCGTGGCGCCTCAGGCCGCGGCCTGCTCCTTGCGCGGCGGCGTGTAGTCGGCGTGGTCGACGGCGCGCTCCCACACGGCTTCGAACGCCTCCTTGCACCGCTGGATCAGCTCCGGGTCCTCGGAGAACTCGTGCGGGCCCCACGAGCCGTCGCCGTGGAAGTTGGTGAAGCGCACCAGGCTGTCGTCGAACACCCAGAAGTCGTTGCCCGGCAGCATCAGTTCCGAGGCGCGCTCCCGCGGCAGCCAGCGCACCTTCTCGCCGGCGGGCACGTTCACGATCGTGGTGGTCTCCCACTCGTACTGGATGAAGTCGGTCACCGGCTCGGACACGATCCGCGCCCGCCGCCAGTCGATGCCGCGCTTCGTCGCGTCCTGCACCAGGTCGACCCAGTCGGTGTGCCGGTCGTACTCGATCGGGATGCCCTTCTGCCAGTCCACGAAGACCGGCCCCTGCGGGGTGTAGATGTCGCGCGTCTCCAGGTGCACGGCGGAGTGCTTGGTCTGCGCGATCAACTCGGCGAAGGCCGGGAAGTTGCTCGACATGCGGATCTCCAATCCAAGGTCGTACCGGGGTGAGGTCAGTTGACAGGTCGGGCCTCGAAGCGGGCTAGAGAACCGGTCCGGCGGCCCGCCACGCGGTGCTCAGACGCGTCGGCCGGGTGCTCACCGCGGCGACCAGGGCGCCCCGGCGGGAGTCCGTCACGTCCGTGACATAGACGTCCTCGAAGCGCAGCGGCGTCCCGTCCCCCTGCCCGCCCAGCGGAAGCGCCGAGAGATCAAGGGTGTCGAGCGAGTCCGGGTCCGTCCTGCCGATCTTGATCAGCGCCTCCTTGCGGACCCATTGCCGCAGGAAGGCCTGACCGGGGTCGGCGTGCGCGGTCACCAGAGCGAGCTCGGCGGCGGTGAGCACGCGGTGCATGACTCTGGTGCCGCGGCGCCGCGCGAGCCGCTCCACGTCGATGCCCACCGGGACGTGACCGGCGGCGGCGGCCACCACGCCGTCGGTGTGGGAGAGACTCAGATGCACGTCCGGCCGGCCGGCGAGCAGCGGCCGGCCGTGGTCGGTCCCGCGGCACGTCGGGCAGTGCTGGGCGAAGGCCACCTCGGCCGGGGCGACGCCCAGCAACCGCCCCGCGCAGAGCCGGACCAGGGCGTGCGCGGCGACGAAGTCCCGGCGGGCCGGCTCCCGGTGGAACCGCGCGAGCCGCCCCCGCTCTCTCTCGTTCAGCAGGTGCGGTCCGGCCAGCGGATGGCGCAGCACCTCGTCGGTGCCCGCCACCACGGCCACCGGGCCGCCCGCGTCGGTCATCGCGTCACTGACCGGAAGCGCCGGCCAGGATGCGGTCCACCAGCTCGCCGATGGTGACACCGGCCAGCTCGGCCCGCCGGATGTCCACCCGGTACTCCCGCTTGACCGTGACCATCAGGTCGGCGACGTCGAGCGAGTCGATCTCCAGCGTGTCGATCGTGGTCTGCGCGGAGATGGTGTCCTCCGGTATGCCGAGGTCGACGAGCTCGGTGCGGAGCAACGCGTGCACGGCCTCCGCGGTCACCTCAGGGGCATGGGACATGGGGTATCTCCTTATGGTCGGACGGAAAGCGAACCGCGGGCGAAGAATGTCTCCCCATACTGTCTCCAGGCATTCTCAATAAATGCTTGAGCGGCACTCGAAAAAAACTTGAAAAATTCCCGATGAATACTTGAAATGCGGTTGCTGTCTCGCCGTCAAAAACGGCTCTGAACTGGTCTTACGGATGCGGCTGTCGGAATTTTTGTGCCATCTTCGCCTTCTTCTCCAGGTCAACCGGACCGAGTATTGTCCGTGCAATGCATGATGACGTCGTAATCACAGGTATAGGGGCTCTCACGCCGGTCGGAAATGATCGGGAGAGCAGCTGGGAAGCGATAGTGGCGGGCCGGTCGGGCATCGGACCCATCACCGCTTTCGACACCGCCGGCATGAGCACGCGCATCGCCGGCGAAGTGAAGTCCTTCCGGCCCTCCGACCACTTTGACGCCAAGCGCACCCGGCGCATCTCCCGGTTCACCGCCTTCGCCGTCGTGGCGGCACGCGAAGCGGTGGCCGACGCGAAGCTGGACATCGACGACGACAACCGGGACCGGGTGGCGGTCGTGGTGAACACCGGCGTCGCGGGCTTCGACACCATCGAGGCGGCCACCCGGCAACTGGTCGCCGACAGAGAACCGAGCTCCTACTTCGTGCCGTACTCCCTGGCGAACATGCCCAGTTGCGAGGTGGCGATCGACCTCGGGGTCCACGGCCCGGTCAACGCCAACGCGCTGGCCTGCACGAGCGGCCTGTACTCCCTGATGGACGCGCGGCGCCTGATCCTCTCCGGCGAGGCGGACGTGGTCGTCTGCGGCGGCACCGACGCCGGGGTCACCCCGGTGTTCATGAACGGGCTGTCCACCATGGGCGCGCTGTCCCGGCGCAACGACGACCCCACCCGGGCGAGCCGCCCGTTCGACGTGGACCGGGAAGGGTTCGTGCTCGGCGAGGGCTCGGTGGTCCTGGTCCTCGAGTCCGCCGAGCACGCCCGCAGGCGCGGGGCCACCCCGTACGCGAGCGTCAGCGGTGCCGCGCTGACCTGCGACGCCTTCCATGTCAGCGCCCCGAACCCGACGGGCGAGTACGCCACGGCCGCGATCAGGACCGCCGTGCAGCGGGCGGCGGTCGCACCGGACGACATCGACTACATCTGCGCCCACGGCACGTCCACCAAGGCCAACGACCGCACCGAGACCAAGGCGATCCGTACGGCGTTCGGCGCGGCGGCGGACAGCATCCCCGTGAGCAGCCCGAAGTCGTCCGTCGGCCATCTCGTCGGCGGCGCGGGCGCGTTGAGCGCGATGGTGTGCGCGCTGGCCGTCCGCGACGGCGTCGTGCCGCCCACGATCAATCTGAACTCCCCGGACCCGGAGTGCGACCTGGACCACGTGGCCAACGTCGCGCGGCGCACGCCCGTGCGCACGGCGATGGCGAACGCCTTCGGCTTCGGCGGCCAGAACTGCGTCGTGGTCTTCACGGCGCCCGACCAGTTCTGACGGTCCGGCGCCGGTGGCGGAGCGTTCCGGGGCAAGGGGTGCCGCCCGCCGGGCGGCACATCCGGCTGCCGGAGCCGCTTCGTGGCCGCTCTCCGGGCGGACGGAGGGGCTTCGCGAACCGGCCTACGACACGCGTCGGGCGAGCGCTGCCGTGTCCGGCTCGGAATCCTTCGTGTGCCACCACTCCGTCACGTTCGTGACGACGAGGAATCCCGCCGTCCGCAGGTCCTCGTCGCTCGGGCTGCCGTCGAGGAGCTGCTCGGCGTCATCGGTGAAGTCGAGGGTGAACAGCCATCGCTGCTCCGGCTCGCCGGACGGGGTGACACCGAGGTCGAGCTCGACGTCGACCCGAGGTGCCCGCTCCTCGGTGCGCTCCAGCACCCGCAGGGCCCGCACACGCACAGCGGCGGGCAACTGGTCGTCGTAGCGACGCAGCTGGGCGCGCAGCCGCTGCGCGGTGGCCGGCTGAAGAGACATGGCACCTCCGTCGTGTCGACCGTCAGCAGGCGGGACCGGCGGGTTCGCCCTTCTTCAGACTAGGCGCCAGAGTTCCGCCGGGCTTCTCGTCCATCGAGTAGGCCGTGATGATCCCCTGGGGCTTCGTCACGCGGTCGCCGCCGTAGACGCCGGGGTTGTCGAGGACTCCGAAGTACTTCGTGCAGGGCGGCATGGCCTCCATGTAGTAGTGCCAGCGGCCGCCGGGGATCGTCGCGGGGGTCCCGGACCAGAGCGCCTTCTTGATCTTCTTGTCGAAGGAGGCGCTCCACCTGCCACGAGCCACCAGATGCTTGTAGCCCCACGTCGTGGTGCCGCAACGCAGCGGAATGATGCCCGGGCCGTTGTTGTAGCGCTTCACGACGTGCTTGTACGACTTACCGGCGCACGGGTCGGCCGCGCTGGCGGTGGGCGCGGTGCCGATGAGGACGGCGGCCGCCATCGTGGTCGAGGCCACGACGGCAGCGGTGACGGTACGCATGCTCTTCATTGGTTCTCCCCTGTTGATCGACACTGCGAGACCCGGTCAGTGATCTCGCTCGACCTGTGGGGAAACCCTGACTGATGGTGCCCAAGGGGTTCTAGGGACTTGGTGCAGCATCGGTCGATGGGCCCAATTGCCCGGATAGTTCAGCACGGCAGCACTCCGGTCTGGTACTGAGTGCTGCCGGCGGACCGGTCAGGAATGGAGAAGCCCGTGGCGGGGTGGCGCGCCTAGCGTCGGAGGCATGGATCTCACCCTGCACTCCACCTTCCTGCCGCACGACGACCCCGACGCGTCGGTGGCGTTCTACCGCGACATCCTCGGCTTCGAGGTGCGCGCCGACGTCGGGTCCGGCGCGATGCGCTGGATCACGGTCGGGCCCGCCGGACAGCCCGGCGTGAACATCGTCCTGGAGCCCCCGGCCATGGACCCGGGCGTCACCGACGACGAGCGCCGGACCGTCGTCGAGATGATGGCCAACGGCAGCTACGCCCGCGTCGTCCTGGCCACCCCGGACCTCGACGCCGCCTTCGACCAGGTGCTGGCGGCCGGCGCCGAGGTCGTCCAGGAGCCGACCGCGCAGCCCTACGGCGTGCGCGACTGCGCCTTCCGCGACCCCGCGGGCAATCTGGTCCGCATCAACGAGGTGCACGACCTGCGGTGACGCGGTACCGCCGGAGATACTGCTCGAAGCCGGCGTGCCGCGCCGGACAGGCGATGCCGTCACAGACCGCGCGGGCGGTCCCGCCCGACAGAGGAGAACACGATGACCAGGGCCAGGAAGACCGCGCCGCAGTCGCCTGAGCAGCACGTTGCCGACAGCCACGATCTGATCCGGGTGTACGGCGCCCGCGAGAACAACCTGAAGGACGTCAGCGTCGAGCTGCCCAAGCGCCGCCTCACCGTGTTCACCGGTGTCTCCGGCTCCGGCAAGAGCTCCCTGGTCTTCAACACGATCGCCGCCGAGTCGCAGCGCCTGATCAACGAGACGTACAGCGCCTTCGTCCAGGGCTTCATGCCGACCCTCGCCCGGCCCGAGGTCGACGTCCTCGACGGGCTGACCACGGTGATCACCGTCGACCAGCAGCGGCTCGGCGCGGACCCCCGCTCCACCGTCGGCACCGCCACCGACGCCAACGCGATGCTGCGGATCCTGTTCAGCCGGCTCGGCAAGCCGCACATCGGCTCGCCCAAGGCGTTCTCCTTCAACGTCGCCTCGATCAGCGGCGCGGGCGCGGTGACCGTCAAGCGCGGCGGACAGGACGTGAAGGAGCGGCGCAGCTTCAGCATCACCGGCGGCATGTGCCCGCGCTGCGAGGGCCGCGGCTCGGTCACCGACATCGACCTGACCGCCCTCTACGACGACAGCAAGTCGCTGAACGAGGGCGCGCTCACCATCCCCGGCTACAGCATGGACGGCTGGTACGGCCGCATCTTCACCGGCTGCGGCTTCTTCGACCCGGACAAGCCGATCAACCGGTTCACCAAGAAGCAGCTGCACGACCTGCTGCACAAGGAGCCGACCAAGATCAAGGTCGACGGCATCAACCTGACGTACGAAGGGCTGATCCCGAAGATCCAGAAGTCGATGCTCTCCAAGGACGTCGACTCGCTGCAGCCGCACATCCGGGCGTTCGTGGAGCGGGCGGTCACCTTCACCACCTGCCCCGACTGCGAGGGCACCCGGCTCAACGAGGGCGCCCGGTCGTCGAAGATCAAGCGGATCAACATCGCCGACGCCTGCGCGATGCAGATCAGCGACCTCGCCGAGTGGGTCCGCGGACTCAAGGAGCCGTCGGTCGCGCCGCTCCTCGAGACGCTGCAGCACACCCTGGAGTCGTTCGTGGAGATCGGCCTCGGCTATCTCTCGCTCGACCGGCCCTCGGGCACCCTGTCCGGCGGTGAGGCGCAGCGCGTCAAGATGATCCGCCACCTCGGCTCGTCGCTCACCGACACCACGTACGTCTTCGACGAGCCGACCACGGGCCTGCACCCGCACGACATCCAGCGGATGAACGAACTGCTCCTGCGGCTGCGGGACAAGGGCAACACGGTGCTCGTCGTGGAGCACAAGCCGGAGATGATCGCGATCGCCGACCATGTCGTCGACCTCGGTCCCGGGGCCGGTGCCGGCGGTGGCAGCGTCTGTTTCGAGGGGACCGTGGAAGGGCTGCGGGACAGCGACACCGTCACCGGGAAGCACTTCGACGACCGGGCCGCGGTGAAGGAGTCGGTGCGCAAGCCCACCGGCGCGCTGGAGATCCGCGGCGCCGCCACGCACAACCTCCGGGACGTCGACGTCGACATCCCGCTCGGCGTGCTGACCGTCGTGACCGGTGTCGCCGGCTCCGGCAAGAGCTCGCTGGTGCACGGGTCGATCCCGGCCGGTGAGGGCGTCGTCTCGGTCGACCAGGGAGCCATCCGCGGCTCCCGGCGCAGCAACCCGGCGACGTACACCGGCCTGCTCGACCCGATCCGCAAGGCGTTCGCCAAGGCCAACGGCGTGAAGCCCGCCCTGTTCAGCGCCAACTCCGAGGGCGCCTGCCCCACGTGCAAGGGCGTCGGCGTCGTCTACACCGACCTGGCGATGATGGCCGGCGTCTCCACGACCTGCGAGGAGTGCGACGGGAAGCGGTTCGACGCCTCCGTCCTCGACTACCACCTCGGCGGCCGCGACATCAGCGAGGTGCTCGCGATGTCGGTGGCCGAGGCCGAGGCGTTCTTCGGCGGCGGCGACGCGCGGACGCCGGCCGCGCACAAGATCCTCGAGCGGCTGAACGACGTCGGGCTCGGCTATCTCACGCTCGGCCAGCCGCTCACCACGCTCTCGGGCGGCGAGCGGCAGCGGCTCAAGCTGGCCACGCACATGGCCGAGAAGGGCGGCGTCTACGTCCTCGACGAGCCGACCGCGGGCCTGCACCTCGCGGACGTCGAGCAGCTGCTCGGCCTGCTGGACCGCCTCGTCGACTCCGGCAAGTCGGTCATCGTGGTCGAGCACCACCAGGCGGTCATGGCCCACGCCGACTGGATCATCGACCTCGGCCCGGGCGCGGGCCACGACGGCGGCAAGATCGTCTTCGAGGGCACCCCGGCCGACCTCGTCGCCCAGCGGGGGACCCTCACCGGCGAGCACCTGGCGGCGTACGTCGGGGCCTGACCGGGCCCCGTCCCGCCTCGCTCGCCGGCCCCACGGCCCCGGTACGCCGCAGACGCAGCACCCGCGCCACGAAGACCAGGGCCACCACGACGGCCACGCCGTGCGCGACGCCGACCACCGACAGCGGTGAGAAGGCGTCGAGCGCGGCGGCCACCGCGATCATTCCGGCGCCGAAACCGAGGTTCTCCACCGTCGCCGACAGGCCGAAGGCGCGGGTGCGCAGGGCGGCCGGCAGGGTCTGCAGATGTGAGCTGTACGACACCTCGGTGACGCCGTCGGCCGCGCCCGCGAGCAGCGCGACCACGACGGTCGCGGCCCAGGGCAGCCCGGCGAACGCCAGGATGAACGTCGCCGACATCACGATCGTGCCGCAGCCGAAGCCGAGCGCCCCGACCGTCCGCCCCGAACGCTTCACGTACCGCTGGAGCACCTGCTGCACCAGAACGTTGCCGAGCGCCCACGTACACCAGAAGACACTGACGAACACGGCGGGCCGGGCGGCGTCCAGCTCGGTCGAGTACACGGGCAGGGCCGCGTTGTGCGAGGAGGAGCCGAGCGCGTCGATGCCGCGCAGCGCCACCATCAGGGCGACGGCCGGGGCCGCGGCGAGCGCGACCGGCGCCCCCGCCCGCCACCGTCCGCGCGGTGCGGGCGGCTCGGTGCCGCCGTCACCGGCGGTCCGCGCGGGACGGCCGGTCAGCGGCAGCAGCGCCACGGACGCGGCGCACGCCAGGAACGTCGCCATGTCGATCAGGAAGGCCGCCGTGTAGCCGAGCAGCGACACGACGACGCCGGACGACGCGAAGCCGACCACCATCGCCATCGAGCGGCCGCTCACCATCAGGGAGTTGGCCCAGGTGCGCCGCCCCTCGTCCACCATGTCCGGGACCGAGCTGCGGAACGCGACCATGAAGACGGTGCCCGCCCCGCCGGTCACCGCCGAGACGAGGAACAGCGCGGCGCCGCGCAGCCCGTCGGGCGCGCACACCAGCAGGAGCAGGGCCGCCGCCTGGACGACGTTCGACCAGAACATCGCCGGTTTCGCCGCCCAGCGGGCCAGCAGCGGCGCGGCGCCGAGCCCCGCGAGGAACCCGGCACCGAGCCGTACGGCCATGAACACGCCCACCGCGAGGGCCCGGTCCGTGACCGCGTAGACGTACAGATTGAGCGCGACCAGATTCAGGTACGTGCCGTAGGACGAGAGTGCGTATCCGTACACCAGAATGCGGTACCGGCGTTCCTTCATCGGTGAACTCCCCCTGTACGAACCCGCGTTGTCGCAGCCTATGTGCAGATGTGCAGTGCACATACCCGGGCCTGTCTACGGCCCGTCGAGGTCGGGGGACTGCGCGCGAGGACCGCGCACGCGCCGTGGCACCGGCGCCGTCATCTGCCGGCCGCGGTTCCGTTTGACGTGGATCACGTCGCGCCCCCGGCCACGTAAGAGACGCGTCAAAGGCGTGTGCGCCCCCGTAAGGGAGCCGTCAACGGGGAGCGAAACCGGCCATGACCGGGGGTTTCCTCTAATCGTCCGACCGTGTCACTCGTTCGGGCGCCGCACGTTCATTCCTGTCCCTTCCGCACCTCACCCAGGAGCTCACGATGGCCGACGTGGCCTTCGTCGTCACCACGCTCGCGGTTTTCGCCCTGGTGGCACTCGTCGCCAAGGGGGTGACCAAGCTGTGACCGCCGAGAACATCGTCGGCCTCGTCGTGGCCGTCGCCCTGCTGGGCTATCTCGTCCTCGCCCTCATCTACCCGGAGAGGTTCTGAGCGCCGACATGAGCCCCGTACTTGCCGGAGCCCTTCAGTTCCTCGCCCTGTGCGCGGCGCTGGCGCTGGCCTACCGTCCCCTCGGCGACCACATGGCCCGGGTCTACTCCTCCGAGAAGCACCTCCGGGTGGAGAAGTGGATCTACAAGGGCATCGGTGCCGACCCGAACACCGAGATGCGCTGGACCGCGTACCTGCGCGGCGTCCTCGCCTTCTCGGCCGTGAGCGTCCTCTTCCTCTACCTGCTGCAGCGCCTGCAGGGGAGCCTGCCGGGCTCGCTCGGCTTCCGGTCGATCGACCCGGACCAGGCCTTCAACACGGCCGCTTCCTTCGTCGCCAACACCAACTGGCAGTCGTACTACGGCGAGCAGACCATGGGCCACGTCGTGCAGACCGGCGGCCTCGCGGTGCAGAACTTCGTCTCGGCGGCGGTGGGGATCGCCGTCGCGGTGGCCCTCGTCCGCGGCTTCGCCCGCTCCCGCACCGGTGAGCTGGGCAACTTCTGGGCCGACCTGGTCCGCGGCACCGTCCGCATCCTGATCCCGATCTCCGTGATCGGTGCGCTCGTCCTGGTCGCCTGCGGCGCGATCCAGAACTTCGCCGGCATCCACGAGGTCGGCCAGTTCATGGGCGGCTCGCAGCAGTGGAACGGCGGCGCCGTCGCCTCCCAGGAAGTCATCAAGGAGCTCGGCACCAACGGCGGCGGCTACTTCAACGCCAACTCCGCCCACCCGTTCGAGAACCCCAACGGCTTCACCAACCTCTTCGAGGTCTTCCTGATCCTGGTCATCCCGTTCGCGCTGACCCGCACGTTCGGCAGGATGGTCGGCTCCCTCAAGCAGGGCTACGCGATCCTCGCCACGATGGCGACGATCTGGGTCGCCTTCACCGGCCTGATGATGTGGACCGAGTTCGCCCACCACGGCCCCGCGTTCGATCTCGCGGGCGGCGCCATGGAGGGCAAGGAGAACCGCTTCGGCATCGGCGGCTCGTCCATCTTCGCGGTCGCCACGACGCTCACCTCGACCGGCGCGGTGGACTCCTTCCACTCCTCCTTCACCGGCCTCGGCGGCGGCATCACGATGCTGGGCATGCAGCTCGGCGAGATCGCGCCCGGCGGCACCGGATCCGGCCTCTACGGCATGCTGATCATGGCGATCATCGCGGTGTTCATCGCCGGTCTGATGGTCGGCCGCACCCCCGAGTACCTCGGCAAGAAGATCGGCACCCGCGAGATCAAGCTCGCCGCCTGCTACATCCTGATCACGCCGGCGCTCGTCCTCGTCTTCACGGCCTTCTCGATGGCCCTGCCGACGCCCAAGAACTCCCTGCTGAACAGCGGCGCGCACGGCTTCTCCGAGATCCTCTACGCGTTCACGTCCGGCGCCAACAACAACGGCTCCGCCTTCGCGGGACTGAGCGCCGACACGAACTGGTTCAACACCACCATCGGCCTCGCGATGCTGCTCGGCCGCTTCCTCCCGATGGTGTTCGTGCTCGCGCTCGCCGGTTCGCTGGGCGAGCAGAAGCCGGTCCCGGTCACCGCGGGCACCCTGCGCACCAACAAGCCGCTGTTCACCGGCCTCCTGGTCGGCACGGTCCTGATCGTCGCCGGCCTGACCTACTTCCCGGCGCTCGCGCTCGGGCCGCTCGCCGAGGGGCTCGCGTGATGAGCACCGACCTCAAGCAGACAGAGAATCCAGAGGACAGCATGTCCACAGCCACTCCCACCCGGGCCCCGCACCAGGACGTGCCCACCGGCCACACGTCCGGGCAGGACAAGGTCGGCGCGGGTCTCTTCGACCCGAAGCAGCTGCTCAGGTCGCTCCCCGACGCCTGCCGCAAACTGCACCCGCGGGTCATGGTCAAGTCACCCGTCATGTTCGTGGTGCTGATCGGCTCGGTCCTGACGACGCTGTTCTCCTTCAAGGACCCCTCCGACTGGTTCGGCTGGACCATCAGCGCCTGGCTCTGGCTGACGGTGATCTTCGCCAACCTCGCGGAGGCCGTCGCCGAGGGCCGCGGCAAGGCCCAGGCCGACACGCTGCGCAAGGCCAAGACGGACACCGTGGCGCGCCGGCTGAACGGCACCGCCGAGGAGCAGGTCCCCGGTACGGAGCTGAAGATAGGCGACCTCGTCGTCTGCGAGGCCGGCGACATCATCCCCGGCGACGGTGACGTCGCCGAGGGCGTGGCCTCCGTCGACGAGTCGGCCATCACCGGCGAGTCGGCCCCGGTCATCCGCGAGTCCGGCGGCGACCGCAGCGCCGTCACCGGCGGCACCAAGGTGCTCTCCGACCGCATCGTCATCAGGATCACGACGAAGCCCGGCGAGACGTTCATCGACCGCATGATCAACCTGGTCGAGGGCGCGGCCCGGCAGAAGACGCCGAACGAGATCGCGCTCAACATCCTGCTCGCGTCGCTGACCATCGTGTTCCTGCTGGCGGTCGCCACACTGCCGCCGTTCGCCGACTACGCGGGCAAGAGCCTCGACATGGTCGTCCTGGTCGCCCTGCTGGTCTGCCTCATCCCGACCACCATCGGCGCCCTGCTCTCCGCCATCGGCATCGCGGGCATGGACCGCCTGGTGCAGCGCAACGTCCTCGCCATGTCCGGGCGCGCCGTCGAGGCCGCCGGCGACGTCTCCACCCTGCTGCTCGACAAGACCGGCACCATCACCCTCGGCAACCGCCAGGCCGCCGAGTTCGTCCCGGTCAAGGGCACCACCGAGGCCGAACTCGCCGACGCCGCGCAGCTGTCGTCGCTGTCCGACGAGACCCCCGAGGGCCGCTCCGTCGTCGTCCTCGCCAAGGAGAAGTACGGCCTGCGCGAGCGGCACCAGGGCGAGCTGACCGACGCCGGCTGGATCGAGTTCACCGCCCAGACCCGGATGTCGGGGGTGGACGTCGACGGGCGCAAGATCCGCAAGGGCGCGACCGGTTCCGTCATCGCCTGGGTCAAGGAACGCGGCGGCGAGGTCGCCGAGGACGCCCAGGCGCTCAACGACCGGATCTCGCAGGCCGGCGGCACGCCGCTGCTCGTGGCCCTGGAGGACGCCGACGGCGCCCGTGTGCTGGGCGTCATCCACCTCAAGGACGTCGTCAAGGACGGAATGCGGGAGCGGTTCGACGAGCTGCGCCGCATGGGCATCAAGACCGTCATGATCACGGGTGACAACCCGCTGACGGCGAAGGCGATCGCGGACGAGGCGGGCGTCGACGACTTCCTCGCCGAGGCCACTCCCGAGGACAAGATGGCCCTCATCAAGCGGGAGCAGGCGGGCGGCAAGCTCGTCGCGATGACCGGCGACGGCACCAACGACGCCCCGGCGCTGGCCCAGGCGGACGTCGGCGTCGCGATGAACACCGGCACGTCGGCCGCGAAGGAGGCCGGCAACATGGTCGACCTCGACTCGAACCCGACCAAGCTCATCGAGATCGTCGAGATCGGCAAGCAACTCCTCATCACCCGCGGCGCGTTGACGACGTTCTCCATCGCCAACGACGTGGCGAAGTACTTCGCGATCATCCCGGCGCTGTTCGCCGCGGTCTACCCGGGCCTGAACAAGCTGAACATCATGCACCTGTCCAGCCCCGACTCCGCGATCCTCTCCGCGGTCGTCTTCAACGCGCTGATCATCATCGCCCTGGTCCCGCTCGCCCTGAAGGGCGTCCAGTACCGGCCGGTGAGCGCCGACCGGATGCTCCGCCGCAACCTCGGGATCTACGGACTCGGCGGTCTGGTGGCCCCCTTCATCGGCATCAAGGTCATCGACCTCCTCCTCTCCCTCATCCCCGGAATCGGCTGATCACGATGAACAACTCGGTAGCAAACACGGGCCGGTTGCTGTGGGCGGGGCTGCGCGCCCTGCTCCTCCTCACCGTCGTGTGCGGCGTCCTCTACCCGCTCGCGGTGACCGGCATCGCCCAGGTCGCGTTCCACGACAAGGCCAACGGCTCGGAGGTCACGTCCGGGGGCAGGGTGGTCGGCTCCTCGCTCATCGGGCAGACGTACCTCACCAAGGACGGCAAGCCCGACCTGAAGTGGTTCCAGCCGCGCCCGTCCAACGGCCTCGGCGAGAACAGCGTCAACATGCAGTACAAGCTGATCCTGTCCGGCGCCACCAACCTCTCCGGCGACAACAAGGACCTGATCAAGCAGGTCGAGGAGGCCAGGGCCGCCGTGGTCGAGGACAACTCCACGACGACGTACCGGGTGCGGCCCTCGGACGTCCCGGCGGACGCCGTCACCTCCTCCGGCTCGGGCCTCGACCCGGCCATCTCACCTCGGTACGCCGACCTCCAGATCCACCGCGTCGCGGAGCGCAACCACCTCTCCGTCGCGCAGGTCCGCAAGCTCGTCGACGACCACACCGACGGCCGGATCCTCGGGTTCATGGGGGAGCCCGGGGTCAACGTCCTCGAACTCAACGTCGCGCTCCAGCAGTTGACCGCCGAGAGCGGATGACCCGGGTACTGGTGGTGGAGGACGATCCGCTGCTCGTCCGGGCCCTGGTCCTCACCATCCAGGCGCGCAGGTTCGGGGTCGACGCGGCGCCGGACGGAGCCACCGCGCTCCGTCTGGCCGCCGCGCGGCGGCCGGACGTCGTCGTCCTGGACCTGGGCCTGCCCGACATGGACGGCCTCGACGTGATCAGGGCGCTGCGCGGCTGGACCCGCGTCCCCATCATGGTCCTCTCGGCACGCCGCGCCTTTGCGGAGAAGGTCGCGGCGCTCGACGCGGGCGCCGACGACTACGTGACCAAGCCGTTCAGCATGGACGAGCTGCTCGCCCGGCTGCGGGCTGCGGTGCGCCGCACCGAGCCGGCGCCCGCGGCCCCCGACACCGCGGTCGTCACCACGGACGGCTTCACCGTCGACCTGGTGGCCAAGAAGGCGGTACGGGACGGGCGCGACATCCGCCTGACCCCCACCGAATGGCACCTCCTGGAGATCCTGGTCCGCCACCCGGGCCGGCTGATCAGCCAGCGGCAGCTGCTCCACGAGGTCTGGGGCGCCGCGCAGAGCACCAAGACCAACTATCTCCGCGTCTACATGGCCCAGTTGAGGCGGAAACTCGAAGCGGACCCCTCGCGTCCGCGCTACCTGATCACCGAGCCCGGCATGGGCTACCGCTTCGAGCAACCCGGGCACTGAGGGGAACAGACAGGCAGATGGCCCGCGGCAGGTTCAGGATCTACCTCGGCTCCGCACCCGGCGTCGGCAAGACGTACGCGATGCTCTCCGAGGCGCACCGCCGTACCGAGCGCGGCACCGACTGCGTGGTCGCGTTCGTCGAGCACCACGACCGGCCGCGCACCGAGGTGATGCTGCACGGCCTGGAACAGGTCCCGCGACAGCGACTGGAGTACCGCGGCACGGTGTTCACCGAGCTGGACGTGGACGCCGTGCTCGCCCGCCGGCCGCAGGTCGCTCTCGTCGACGAGCTGCCGCACACGAACGTGCCGGGGTCGCGCAACGCCAAGCGCTGGCAGGACGTCGAGGAGCTCCTCGCGGCCGGGATCGACGTCGTCTCGACCGTCAACATCCAGCACCTGGAGTCGCTGGGCGACGTCGTCGAGTCGATCACCGGGGTCCGGCAGCGCGAGACGGTGCCGGACGAGGTGGTGCGGCGCGCCGACCAGATCGAGCTCGTCGACATGTCACCGCAGGCGCTGCGCCGCCGCATGGCGCACGGCAACATCTACAAGCCGGACAAGGTCGACGCGGCCCTGTCCAACTACTTCCGCCCCGGAAACCTCACGGCGCTGCGGGAGTTGGCCCTGCTCTGGGTCGCCGACCGGGCCGACGAGTACCTCCAGGAATACCGCAGCGAGCACCGGGTCTCGACGATCTGGGGCTCACGCGAGCGCATCGTCGTCGGACTGACCGGCGGACCCGAGGGCCGTACGCTGATCCGACGCGCGGCGCGGCTCGCGGAGAAGGGCGCCGGCGGTGAGGTGCTGGCGGTCCACATCGCCCGCAGTGACGGCCTCACCGCCGCCCCGCCCAAGGAACTCGCCGTCCAGCGCACCCTCGCCGAGGACCTCGGGGGCACCTACCACCACGTCGTCGGCGACGACATCCCCACCGCGCTGCTCTCCTTCGCCCGCGGCGTCAACGCCACCCAGCTCGTCCTCGGCGTCTCCCGCCGCCGGACCTGGCAGTACGCCTTCGGGCCCGGCGTCGGCGCGACCGTCGCCCGCGAGTGCGGGCCCGACCTCGACGCCCACCTCGTCACGCACGACGAGATGGGCAGCGGCCGCGGTCTCGCCCCGGCCGCCCGCACCGGCGTCGGCCGCCGCCGCACACTGTGGGGCTGGGTGACGGGCATCGCGGGACCCGCCCTGCTCACCGTCCTCATCAGCGCCGTCGCCCCCGGCCTCGGCCTCGCCAACGACATGCTGCTGTTCCTGTCGCTGACCGTGGCGGCGGCCCTCCTCGGCGGCCTGCGGCCCGCGCTCGCCTCGGCCGCGTTCGGCTCGCTGATGCTCAACTGGTTCGCCACACCGCCGATCCACCGGCTGACCATCTCCGACCCGGAGAACATCCTCGCCCTGGCCGTCTTCCTCGGCGTCGCGGCGTCCGTGGCCTCGGTCGTCGACCTGGCGGCCCGCCGCACCCACCAGGCGGCCAGACTGCGCGCCGAGTCGCAGGTCCTGTCCTTCCTCGCGGGCGGCGTACTGCGCGGCGAGACCGGCCTGGAGGCGCTCCTCGACCGCGTACGCGAGACGTTCGCGATGCGGTCCGCCGCCCTGCTGGAACGCGAGAACGACACCCACCCCTGGACCTGCGCGGGCAGCGCCGGCCCGGGGCCCGCCCCCGCCCGCCCCGAGGACGCCGATGTCGACATGCCCGTCGACGACGGTACGGCGCTCGTCCTCACGGGCCGCGCCCTGCCCGCCGAGGACCGCAGGGTGCTGGCCGCGTTCGCCGCGCAGGCCGTGGTCCTCGTCGACCGCGAACGCCTCAAGTCCGAGGCGGACCGGGCCCGCACGCTCGCCGAGGGCAACCGCATCCGCACCGCCCTGCTCGCCGCCGTCAGCCACGACCTGCGCACCCCCTTGTCCGGCATCAAGGCCTCCGTCACCTCGCTGCGCGCGGACGACGTCGAATGGTCCGCGCGCGACCGGGCCGACCTTCTGGCGGCCATCGAGGACGGCGCCGACCGCCTCGACCACCTCGTCGGCAACCTGCTCGACATGTCGCGCCTGCAGACCGGCACGCTCGCCGCGCTGACCCGGGAGACCGACCTCGACGAGGTGGTGCCGACGGCGCTCGGCGGCGTACCGGACGACCGCCTCGGCCTGGTCGGCCTCGACATCCCCGAGACGCTCCCGATGGTGCTCGCCGACCCGGGGCTGCTGGAGCGCTCGGTCGCCAACATCGTGGAGAACGCCGTGCAGCACACGCCCGACGGCCGGCCGGTCCTGGTCGCCGCGAGCGCCCACGGCGACCGGGTCGAACTGCGGGTCGTGGACCGCGGGCCCGGCGTCCCCGACGACACCAAGGACCGGATCTTCGCCCCGTTCCAGCGCTACGGCGACGCCCCGCGCGGCGCCGGAGTGGGCCTCGGCCTCGCGGTGGCCCGCGGCTTCGCCGAGGCGATGGGCGGCACGCTCGCCGCCGAGGACACCCCCGGCGGCGGCCTCACCATGGTGCTGACCCTGCGGGCCGCGCTCAGCGCACCGCCGCCCCCGGACCGAGCGGAATCCCCAGCACCCACCACGCCAGGAACAGCAGCGTCCACGCCACTGTCATAGCGATCGCCAGGGGCAGGGTGTACGAGGCGAGCGTGCCGATGCCCGCGCTCCTGCGGTAGCGCTGCAGGAAGCCGAGCGCCATCACGAAGTACGGGCTCATCGGTGTGATCGCGGTCGACCCGGAGTCGGCGATGCGGAACAGCGCCTGCGTCGTCTCCGCCGGCACGTGCACCAGCATCAGCATCGGCACCAGGACCGGCGCGGCCAGCGCCCACATCGCCGAACCGCTGGTGACCATCACGTTGACCAGGGTCAGCAGCACCAGGATCAGCAGGAAGACCACGACGATCGGCATGCCGCTGTGCCGCAGCGCCTCCGCCGCCCGCACCGCCAGCACGTCCCCGATGTGCGTCCAGTCGAAGTAGGCGAGGAACTGGGCGATCGCGAAGAAGAGCACCAGGACGGGGGCCATCTGCTTGACGCCCTCGGCCATCAGCCGGGGCACGTCCCCGGCCCGCTCGACGGACCCGGCGCGCCTGCCGTACACGATGCCGGTGACCGCGAACAGGCAGGCCACCACGGCCGCGATGCCGTCCAGGAACGGCGACTCGACGATGCTGCCGCCGTCGCCGCGCAGCGGTGAGGAGTGCGGCAGCAGCGCCGCGACGACCAGCACCAGGCCGGCGCCGAGCGCGAGCAGCGCCGCCCGCAGCGCGGACCGCTCCCGCCCGCTCAGGTGCAGCGCGCCGAGGTCCTCGACGTCGGCGTCCGGATCGGGGTCGAGGTCGGGCCTGCGGGCCAGGACGTACCGCGTGACGAGCGTGATGACGGCGGCGAGCAGCAGCGAGGAGGCGATGTTGAAGAACCAGTTGGACAGGGGGGACACGTACGCGTCGTCGCCGCCGGTGATCTTCGCGGCCGCCGTGGTGATGCCCGCGAAGAGGGCGTCGTTCGGTGTGGGCACGGGGCTCGCGTCGTAGCCGGAGGCGATCGACGTGTACGCCACGACGATGCCGAGCACGGGGGAGCGGCCCACGGCACGGAAGGCGAGGCCGCCGAGCGGCACCAGGATGATGTACGCGGCGGCCGACGCGACGTGCGCCACCGTCCCGGCGAACGCCACCGCGAACACCACCCACGACGCGGGCACCCGGGCCACGCCGACCTTCATCGCGGCGGCGAGGAACCCGCTGCGCTCGGCCACGGCGACCCCCATGATGACCACGACGATCGTCGCCATGGGCGGGAACGCGGCGAAGTTCGACACCATCGACGACACCGCCATGGCGAGCCCGTCACCGCTGAGCAGGTTCTGCACGGTGACGGTCTTCCCGTCGGCGGGCGACACGACGGACACGTCGAACCCGGCGAGCACGGCGCTGACGACGGCGAGCACCGCCGACAGGATCCAGAACAGCCAGAAGGGATGCGGCAGGGCGTTGCCCGCCCGTTCCACGACGGCCAGGGCGCGGATGACGCGCGGCAGCGGCGCTGCCTCCGCCTGCGGTGGTGCCTTTCTCTCCACGGACATGACGGCGGCTCCAACTAGCGTGTCGGGGAAGGGAGTCGGTGGTTGCGGAAGAAGTCCCACAGCACCTCGTGGGCCTTGATCGTCTGCGTGGTGGTGCCGCCGCCGCTGTACCCGTCGGCGCCCGGCCAGGTGTGCCCGCCGTCGGTCACCGCGACATGCGTCACCTCGGAGCCGTCGGCGCAGTCGGTCCACCGCGACGTCGTGATGTCCGGCTCCGTCACCTCGTCGGGCAGCCGCCGGGCGCAGCCGTCCCGCCCGGCCCAGCCGGCCACCCAGTCGGGGATCGCGGGCAGCCCGCGCTCCGCGTCGCCCGCGTAGGGGATGGTGGCGTCTTTCGTGCCGTGGAAGTCGATGACGGGCACGGGGCGTCGGGGCGCGCAGTCCTCGCCGGTCCCCGGGTAGAACGCCCCGGCGACCGGCGCGACGGCGGCGAACCGGTCGGCCATCCGGCAGGCGAGCAGCCCGGTGAACCCGGCACCGTTCGACTTCCCGGTGGCGTACACCCGCCGTGTGTCCACGCAGAGCCGGCCCTCCAGGCTGTCGAGCAGGTCACCGGTGAACGCCACGTCGTCCACCCCGGGCGCCGCGTACGGCGCGCCCTGCCACGCCTGCCGGTCCCCGTCGCCGGTGCCGACGACCCCGTCGGGGTACGCGACGACGGCGGGCAGGGTCGACAGCCGGGAGAACGCCTCGGTGCCGGCGCCGGTGTTGCCGCGCCCGTGATAGGCGACGATCAGCGGCCAACTCCGGCTCGCGTCATAGCCGTCGGGCAGGTGCAGCTGATACGTCCGCTCGCGCCCGCCGCTGGTGAGGCTGTACGGGACGCTGGTGCCGGGCTCCTGGGGCGAGGCGGCGCCGCATCCGGCGGAGGAGGGCCGGACGTCGGCGGCATGGGAGGGGGCGAGCGGCAGAGCGATGAGCGCGGTGCCCAGGACGCAGGCACGCCGAAGTAGACCCTTCATGGACGGCTCCTCAATAGGGGGCGCCCGTCAGGGGCGCCGGGCTGTTTCGATGGGCGGCTCCGTCGCGCGGGCGCGACCGGCGCAGGCGGCCCGCGGACGGGGAGCGGCCACTAGATGTCGAGCCACTCCTCGACAAACGCACACACACGCTCGACGACCGCGTCCACGACGGCCCGCCCGTCGTCCGCGGTCACCCGTGTCGGATCACCGAGCACGCCATTGGCGCTCAACTCGTCGTACGGCAGGGTCAGGGAGGGCTGAGCGAACGTACGGGCCAGCCTGGCCTCGGGCTTCAGTCCGTCCCGCGACGTGGTCCCCGGCCTGAGCCGATCGGTGCGCACCAACTCTGGTGCCAGGTACAGCATTTGGGCCGTCTCCGCCTCCCCGCTGTGCCCGTGCACCTCGCTCACCCCCATCCCCGCCACCACGCCGGAGGCCAGCGCGGTCACCGGCGACCAGGCGAACCGCACCTCGGGATCCGCGACCAGGAGATCCTGCGCGACCGTGGTGAGCGCCGCGTTGTTCCCGCCGTGCCCGGTCAGCACGAGGAACCGCCGCCAGCCGTGCCGGCGCAGACTCGCCACGTACTCGCGCACCACGGCCGCGAACGTCGACGTCGTCAGCGTCACGGTCCCGGCGAACGCCATGTGGTGCGGCGACACCCCGACCGGCAGCGGCGGCCCGAGCACCACCCGCCCGGCGAGCCGGACGGCGACCAGCTCCGCGATCCGCTCGGCGCGCACGGTGTCCGTGGCGATCGGCAGGCCGGGCCCGTGCTGCTCGAACGCCCCGGCGGGAATGATCACGACGGGTGCCGCGGTGACGGCGTCGGCGGCCTCCTCGGTCGTCAACTCGGCCAGCCTGAGCGGCACGTCGGCGCTCACGACAGCTCACCCCCGGCGGGGAGATCGGCGGCCAGCACGGCGTCCCGGATCGCCCCGAGGTGCTCGCGCGTGATGCGCTCGGCGGCGTCCGCGTCGCCGTCCCGCACTGCTTCGAGGATGAGCAGGTGCTCGGCGTGGTCGCGCTCCCGGTCGTTGTACCGGTGCCGGATCTCGATCTGGTCGCGGGCGCGGACCTGGAGCAGCGCCTCGACGGTCTCCTTCAGCAGCGCGTTCCCGCTCGACGCGGCCAGCGCGACATGGAAGTGCACGGAGCGGCGCACCGACTCCTCCGGCGGGAACAGGGCGTTGGCCGCCGCGTACGTCAAATGCTCCAGGCCCTGGGGGAGCCGGACCCGGGCCGCCTCGGCGGCGACGGCCGGCTCCACGACGAGCCGGGCCTCGACGAGTTCCAGCACGGACTGCCGGGTGCTGCGCGGCAGATGGGGGTTGGCGAGCAGGCGCCGCTCGATGCCCGGCCCGACGTAGGTGCCCGAGCCGTGCCGGAACTCCACGACCTGCGTCGCCTCCAGACGGCGCAGTGCCTCCCGCACGGTCGGTGTCGTCACCTCGAAGCGTCGGGCCAGCTCGCGCGAGGAGGCCAGGGCGTCACCGGGGGAGAGCCGCTCGGTACGGATGATCTCGACTATGTCGTCCGCGAGGCGTTCGGACAGGGACGGCTGATCCGCGTAACTCATAAAGTGAATAGATCACTTGATCTCTGAGAGTGTCAACGGTCGTGCACGAAGCCGTTCCCCGGGCGGCCTCAGGCCTCGCCGGGCCGCTCCAGCAGGCCGCGCTCCATCGCCACGACCACCGCCCTGGTCCGGTCGCTGACGTCCAACTTCGCGAAGACCCGCAGCAGATGGGTCTTCACGGTCGCCTCGCCGATCACCAGCCGCTTGCCGATGTCGGCGTTGGACAGCCCGTCGGCCACCGCCGTCAGGACGTCCACCTCGCGCGCGGTGAGCGCCGTCTGCACCGGGCGGCGCATCTTCGCGACGAGCTTCTGCGCGACGCGCGGGGCGAGCACCGTCTCACCGCGGGCCGCGGAACGGATCGCGTCGACCAGCTGCTCACGCGAGGTGTCCTTGAGGAGGTAGCCGATCGCCCCGGCCTCCACCGCACGCTCGATCTCGGTGTCCGTGTCGTACGTGGTCAGGATCAGGACGCGGGTGCCGCTCGGGCCCGCGACGATCCGCCGGGTCGCCTCGACCCCGTCGAGGACCGGCATCCGCAGGTCCAACAGGGCGACATCGGGGCTGAGTTCCTCGACCAGCGTCACGCCCGCGCCCCCGTCGTCCGCCTCCCCGACGACCTCGATGCCGGGATCCGGCGCGAGCAGTGCGAGCACGCCGGCCCGCATCACGGTGTGGTCGTCGACCACGACGACCCGCAGAAGGCGCTGGTCCTGGCTGGTCATACGGACTCCTGAAGGGGAACGTCGGTGACGAGGGGCAGGGACGCGCGGACGAGGGTGCCGTCGCCGAGCGAGCTGGTGACGGTCAGCTCGCCGCCGAGCTCGTCGAGCCGCTTGCGCATGCCGTCGAGACCGAAGCCGCGGGCGGCGGCCACGTCGAAACCCCGGCCGTCGTCCGTGATCTCCAGATCGACGACGCCCGGGCCCTGGGCGAGGACCACGACGACCGTCGAGGCGGCGGCGTGCTTGCGGACGTTGGCGAGTGACTCCTGGGTGCAGCGCAGCAGCGCGATCCGGGTCTGCTGATCGCAGTCGACGTCCGCCAGCTCCGCGTCCACCGCTGTCCCGGTGTCCTCGGCGAACCGGTCCAGGGTGCGGCGCAGCGTCGTCGACACCGACCCCTGCACCGCGCCGCCCGGCGGCGGTGTCGCGCCGACCAGCGCACGCGCCTCCGCGAGATTCTCCCGCGCCGTCTGCTCGATGGACGTCAACTGCTGTGCGGTGCGGACCGGATCGACGTCCAGGCCGGCGCGCGCCGCCTCCGCCAGGACCACGATGGAGGCGAAGCCCTGCGCGAGGGTGTCGTGGATCTCCCGGGCCAGCCTGGAGCGTTCGGTGGCCGCTCCCTCGCGGCGCAGCGCCTCGCTCAACTCCACCTGCGTGCTGGCCAGTTCGTCCCGCAGCCTGGCCCGCTCGTCACGCAGCTCCAGGGCCCGCGGGGTCAGCGTCACGACCAGCGCGCCCACCACGTACACCGCGAGGCTGGAGACGGTGTTGCGGGTCAGCTCCTCCACCCGCCAGCCCTCCCGCAGCACAGCGCCGAGCGTGATGGCGAGCGCACCCAGGCCGCTGCCGACCAGCGCGCCGCGCCGGCTGTCCGCGTACACCACGAACTGGCCCAGCGTCACGGTGAACAGCACCCCGAAGCCGTCGCGCAGATAGGCCAGCAGCCCGAGGACGGGGATCAGCAGGCCGAGGTAGGCGTACCCGCCGGCCGCCCCGTCGCGGCCCCAACGGCGGACCGCCGCGTTGCCGCAGCCGAGCACGGCCATCAGCGCGAGCGACCCGTACCGCTGTCCGGCGGGTGCGTCGTGCAGGACCGTGATCAGGGCCAGCAGGCCGATGATCGCCCAGGAGAACAGATCCCACGAGTGCAGGAACCAGATCCAGAACGGGTCGCCGCGCCGCGGTCGTTGCAACATCGGATCAGCCTACGTTCGCCATGATCCGGTCCGCCGGGGTTCCGCTCGGCTCCCGGTCCCGGCGGCGGGCGGGCCACCAACTCGCCTCGCCCAGCAGCAGCATGAGCGCGGGCAGGATCAGCACCCGGATGACGAACGCGTCGAGCAGCACCGCCACCGCCAGGCTGAAGCCGATCTGCTTCATCTCGATGAAGTGCAGCGACACGAAGCTGGCGAACACCGTCACCATCACGAAGGCCGCGCTGGTCACCACCCCGGCCGAGCTGCCGACCCCGTCGAGCACCGCCTGCCGCGTCGGCGTCCCGCGCAGCACGGCCTCCCTGATCCGGCTGATCACGAACACCTGGTAGTCCATCGACAGGCCGAACAGGATCACGAAGAGGAACAGCGGCACCCGCGAACCGATCGTCCCGGTCGAGGTGAAGTCGAGCGGTCCCTCGGCCCAGCTCCCCTGGAACACCAGGGTCAGCACGCCGAGCGACGCCGCGGCGGACAGCAGGTTGAGCACGACGCCGATCAGGCCGAGCACCACCGAGCGGAACGCCCACACGGTCATCGCGAACGTCACGAGCAGCAGCGCCCCGATGATCAGCGGAAGCTTCTGCTTCTGGTGCTCGGGATAGTCGGCGTAGCGGGCCACGTCCCCGGTCACCGCGGAGTCGATGTCACCGGTCAACGTGCCCACCGTGTCCGGCAGATAGCGGTCCCGCAGTCGTTCCAGGGAGTCCTGCGCGGGCGCCGTGCTGACGTAGTGCGGCACCGGCAGGTCGAGCGAGCTGACACGGCGGTCGGCGGAGGTGCGCACGGTGTAGGTGCCGGCCAGCGCCGGATCGTCCCCGGTGGCGGTCGCGCCGAGCTCGCGCAGCGCGCGCGTCACCTCGTCCGACCGGTCGGCATCGGCCCGTACGACGACCTGGTGCGAGGCCTTGACCTCGGGGAACGCCGCGTTGAGCCGGTCGAAGGCGGGCATCGACTGCACCTGCCGCGAATGCGTCTCGCGCCCCATGTCGGTCAGCTTCATGCCGAGCATCGGCGCCGCCAGGGCGAGCAGGGCCACGACCGCGACCGTCAGTACGGCGGCGGGGCGGCGGGCGGTGAGCCGCAGCAGGGCGTTGTGGCGTACGGGCTTCGCGGCGGCGGGGCGCTTCCCGCGGCGGGCCGCCCGGCGCTCGGCCCGCGCCCCGGTCCTGACGAGCAGCGCGGGCAGCACCGTCAGCGAGCTGACCACGGCCACCAGGGTCACCACGATCGCCGCGGTGGCGATCGAGGAGAAGATCACGTCGTCGGCGAGGTAGAGCGTCGCGCTGGAGACGGCGACCGCGAGACCGGAGAGGACCACGGCCCGGCCCGACGTGACGGCGGCCAGCTCCACCAGCGCCTGCGGGCTCAACTTCCCTGCGGCGCGCGCCCGTTCCTCCCGTTCGCGCTTCAGATAGAACAGTGTGTAGTCGACGCCGACGGCCAGCCCGATCAGCAGGATGATGTTCGTGCCGACGCCCGCGTCGGGGAAGACGTGCGAGGCCAGCATGGACAGGCCCACGGACGCGACGATCGAGGTGAGCGCGAGCAGCAGCGGCACGGTCGCCATCGCCACGGACCGGAACACGAACAGCAGCGTCAGCAGGGTGATCGGCAGCGCGATCATCTCCGTACGGGACAGATCGCTGCCGCGCAGCTTGTCCACGCCCTGGCTGATGGACGGGCCGCCGGTCTCCTCCACGCGCAGCCCGGGATGTGCCTTCTGCACCGCGGCGGTCTGCGCCCGCAGCGGGTCGACGTGCTTCTTGCCGTCGAGCTCGGCGCCCTTCATGGTGACGTCGACGCGCACCGCCCGGCCGTCCTCCGACCACACGGGCGCGGCCACGGACCGCACCTCGGGCAGGGCGCGCATCCGCTCCGCGACCTCACGGGCGACGGCGCCGCCCTCGTCGCGCGCCGGCCGGGCGCCGTCCGAGCGGGCTTCGATCAGCACTCGCTCGACGGGCCGCTGCGCGAGCCCGCCGTCCCGGGCGATCGCCTCACCGCGCCCGGCCTCGCCGACACCGAAGTCCGCCGACGTGGCGGGGTTCGAGCCGACGGCGATTCCGGCACCGAGACAGAGAACGACGAAGAGGAACCATCCGGTGATCGCCCGCCAGGGGTGTCCGGCGCTCCAACGAGCCATGCGTACGGGGTAGTTGGTCATGACGTCCATGCTGGTCGCGAGGGAGGTGCCGACGACAGCGGCGACCGGTTGAACCCGGGGTCCACCGGTCGGTGGACCCCGGCCCCGCGGCGGCCGGCCCGTCCACGACTCGGACGCGCCCGCGGATAAATGCCGCCTACAGCTACTCTCCGTCCGGTACGCGACGAAGCGGGAGGCGCCATGAGCGGCACGGACGAGCAGGCGAAGAGCGCGGGCGGCGGGCGCGTCGTGGCCGCCCTCGACGGCGCGAGCATGCGCCGCTACACCACCGGCCAGATCATCCTCGACGGCATCGACTGGACCGTCCGCTCCGGCGAGCACTGGGCGCTGCTCGGCCCCAACGGCGCGGGCAAGACCAGCATCCTGCGCCTGGTCGGCGCCACCACCTTCCCCACCACCGGCACCGTCGAGGTCCTCGGCCACCGACTCGGCCGCGTCGACGTGCGCGAACTGCGCGCCCACATCGGCCACGTCTCCACCTCCCAGCGGGTCCCGCAGGACCTCACCGGACACACCGTCGTCCTCACCGGCCACACCGGCACCGTCCAGCCGCTGTGGAAGTCCTACGACGCCGAGGTGCGCGAGCGCGCCCACGAACTGCTCGCCGAACTCCAGATCAAGGACCTCGCCGACCGCGAGTACGGCGTCTGCTCCGGCGGCCAGCGCGCCCGCATCCTCATCGCCCGCGCCCTCATGGCGAACCCGGCGCTGCTGCTGCTCGACGAGCCCTTCAACGCACTCGACCTGCCCTCGCGCGAGGACCTCATCGACACCATGCGCCAACTGGCCGTGAACCGGCCGGAACTGGCCACCGTGACCGTGACCCACCACCTGGAGGAGCTCTCCCCGGCGATCAGCCACGCCCTGCTCCTGCGCGACGGCCGCGTCCTCGCCCGCGGCCACGTCGACGAGGTCCTGACGGCCGCGCGCATGACGGCCTGCTTCGGCCGCCCCATCGAGGTCACCCGGCACGCCGGCCGCTGGCTCGCCCGCTCGGGCGGTCACCTGTAGTTCCGGGGTGTACCTGACGACACCCCAGGTCCGGGCCGTACGCCCCATGTCCCGCGCGCCCGCCGTCCGTAGCGTCGTGGACGAGGCGCACCGGGCGCCGGACGAGGGGACGGGCGGTCATGCGACACGACGCACAGCACGGACGGACAGCCGAGCACGGCCGCGGTGAGGCGCTCCGCCTCGTCAAGGTCACCAAGACGTACGGCGCGACGGACGACGGCGCGGGCGCCGCCCGCGGCACGCAGGTCAGGGCGCTCGACGACATCACCCTCAGCCTGCCCACCGGCAGCTTCACGGCCGTGATGGGCCCCTCCGGCTCCGGCAAGTCGACCCTGCTGCACTGCGCGGCGGGACTCGACCGCCCCGACAGCGGCCTCGTCGTGGTCGACGGCGAGGAGATGACCGGCGGCCCCGGCCCGGCCCGCGGCGAGGCCGCGCTCACCAAGTTCCGCCGCACCCGCATCGGCTTCGTCTTCCAGCAGTACAACCTGCTGCCGACGCTCACCGTCGCGCAGAACACCGTCCTGCCGCTGCGGCTCGCCGGGCGGCGCGTCCACCGGGCCAGGGTCGAGCAGATCCTCGCGGACGTCGGCCTCGGCGACCGGCTCGGGCACACCCCCGACCAGCTCTCCGGCGGCCAGCGCCAGCGCGTCGCCATCGCCCGCGCGCTGGTCACCGAACCCTCCGTGATCTTCGCGGACGAGCCGACCGGCGCCCTCGACACCCGCAGCGCCCGCGACGTGCTGCGGCTGCTCCAGGAGGCGGTGCGGGTGCACGGCAGGACCGTGGTGATGGTGACGCACGACCCGGTCGCGGCGTCCTACGCGGACGCCGTGCAGTTCCTCGCGGACGGCCGCCTCGCCGGCCGGACGACCGCCCCGACGGCCGACCAGGTCGCCGAGCGCCTCGCCCACCTCGGCGACGACACGCTCCTGGAGGCATGAGCCATGTTCACGATGCTCGGACTCGCGGCACGCTCCGTACGGCAGCGCCCCGGCCGCTTCCTCGCGACCCTCCTGTCCGCGTTCCTCGGCGCGGCCGTCATCATGACGTTCAACTCGATGCACGACACGGCCGGCGCCGACGGCGTCGACCAGGTCAGTGCCGACACGCTCACCACCGCGGCGAGCGTCGTCGGCGGCTACGGCACCCTCCTCGTCTTCTTCGCGATCGCGTCGACCCTCACGGTCAACGTCCGTCAACGCACCGAGGAGATCGGCCTGTTGCGCACCAGCGGCGCGACTCCCGCCCAGATCAAGCGCATGGTCGTCGGCGAGTCCGTGGCCGTCGCGTTCGTGGGCGCGCTCCTCGCGATCGGCCCCGCCGTGCTCGGCGGATCCGTCCTGCTCGACGTGTTCAAGGACAGCGGCCAGGTCGCCGACTCCGTCGACTACTCCTTCGGCCCGATCGCCCTCCTTTCCGGCATCGACGTCACGCTCCTCGCGGCGGCCGGCGCGGCGTTCCTCGCCGTGCGCCGCGCCACGAAGGCAACCGCAGGAGTACGCCACCAGGGCCTCCGCGCGCGGAAGTTCGCATCCTGGGCGGCCCTGCTCGTCGGCGCGCTCGCCGTGTGCAGCACCTTCGCCATGAAGTCCACCGACGCCGCGCTGATGGCGGCACCCGCCTACGGCGCGATCCTCCTCTCGGTCGGCCTCGCCCTCGTCTCGACGAGCCTGCTGCGCACCGTCCTGGGCCGCCTCGACCCCCTGCTCACGGCCCTCACCGGGGTCAGCGGATACCTGACCGTGCGGAACATGCGCCGCCGCGCCCCCGAACTCTCCGGCATCCTCATGCCGTTGATCCTCTTCACCGGCATGGCCACCGCGACGCTGTACATGCAGGCCGTCGAGAACGACGCGATCAAGGCCTCCGGACTGACCACATCGGTCGAGGACAAGAACCTGGAGACGCTCAACCTCACCGTGGTCGGCATCATCGTCGTGTTCGCCTGCATCATGCTGATCAACTCCCTTTACGCCGCCACGGCCTACCGCGTCCGCGAGTTCGGCCAGCAGCGCCTGGCCGGCGCGACCCCCGCCCAGGTGCTGGGAACCGTCGCGCTGGAAGGCGTCGTCCTGACCGTCACCGGAGTGTTCTTCGGCACACTCGCGGCGCTCGCCGGCATCCTCCCGTTCACCGTCGTGCGCACCGACGGGCTGCTGCCCGAACGGGGCCTCGGCATCTGGATCACGGTGGTGGCCACAGCAGCCGCGGCCACCCTGGTCACGAGCCTGGCCACCGCGCGGCGCGGCGTCCGGGTGCCGGCGGTGGAGGCCGTGTCATTGGCCGCATGAGACTCCGGTCCGTGTCGGTGTTGGGCTGAACGGGTGACATGGCGTAAGAATTGGGCGGTGCAGACAACAGTGCGAGCCCGGACGGGGTGGGGGCAGTGAACAGCCACGACGTCACCGATGAACAGTGGGAAGGGCTCGCCCAGGTCGTACCGCTGCGCAGCCGCAACGAGTGGCCGTCGGCGATCGACCACCGGGCGATCCCCGCCGCGGACACCGAACCGCGCCGCCGCTTCGTGGTCCTGCGGGTCAATGTCTTCGGCGACGCGCGCGACGTCGCCGAGACCGTGATGGCCGGCATCCCGGTCCTGCTCGACCTGTCGGGCGCCGAGAGCGAAGTGGCCAAGCGGGTCCTGGACTTCAGCAGCGGCGTCGTCCTCGGCCTCGGCTGCGGCATGCACCGCGTCGACCGCAACGTCTTCCTCCTGGCCCCTCCGGGCACGGAGGTCCAGGGCCTGGTGGCGGGCGCCGGCGCCCTCTCCTGACCGGGGTTCCGGTGGCAAGCCCGGAGGGCATAGTCCCCCGATCGTAGGAAGGTCACCGGGGATGAACGGTTCTGCGTGCGGCGGGCGGCCTACGTTCGCCGCATGACCGTGCTCCACCGGGGCGCGCCCCCGTTAGCCCCGGGCGCGTCCCCGGACCGCCCGCGCGTGACCGAGCTCCGGCTCTCGGCCTTCGGCCGCCACCGCGGCGTCACCGTCCCCCTCGGCCCCTTCACCGTGCTGACCGGGCCCAGCGGCAGCGGCAAGACCAGCACGCTGCGGGCCCTGGAGGCGCTCGCCCGGCTCGGCGGCGGAGCGAGCCTCGCCGAGGTGTTCCCCGACCCGCGGGCGTACGTCCCCGAACGCGCGAGGCCCGATGCCCAGCGCCGCCGCGGCTTCCGCATCGGCTGCACCGTCGAGGGGCCGGCCGGACCCGTCCACCTCGACCTCGCGGTCCAGGCCGAGCCCGAACTGCGCGTCGTGGGCGAGCGGCTGACCGGGCCCGGCATCACCTATCTCGAGACCGCGCTGCGCGATCCCGGCCGGCGCGACGTCCAGGCCGCCTGGCACACCGCCGGATCTGTCCCCGTGACCCGCGCCCCGCTCCCCGACGACCTGCTCGGCACCGCGCTGCTCCCCCTGCGCGTCGCCGGCCGGACGGAAGGGCAGCGCCGGGTCCTCGCCGCCGCCGAGCAGGCCGTGGTCGGGCTGCGCTCGACGTTCGCCTGCGACCCGCACCCGGCCCGGATGCGCGCCCCGGTGCCGGTGAACACCGACCGGCTGCTCGGGGGCTGCGACAACCTCGCGGCGGTGCTGCGCCGCACCCGCGCCGAGTGCGGCACCCGGCACTCCCTCCTCGTCGCCGCTGCCCGGGCGGGCCTCGCGGGTCCGGTGGCGGACGTGTTCGCCGAGCACGTCGCGGACGGCTCCGTCCGTGCCGTCATCGATCGCGGCGACGGACCGGGCACCCCCGTCGGGCGGCTCGCGGACGGCGAGTTGAGATATCTGGCCCTCGCCCTCGTCCTGCTCACCGGGCCCCGCGTGCTGGAGGTCGACCCGGCGGCCGAGGTGCCCGAGGCGTACCAGAGCCTCACCGTCCTCGCGGACGGCCTCGACCGCGGGCTCGACCCGGCACAGAGCGCCGAACTCGTCGCGCTGGCGGGCCGGATGTGCGCCCGCGGGCACATCCGGCTCGTCGCGGCGGTGGGCGAGGACGGCCCCGCGTCCCGGGCGGCGCGGGCACACGGCGCGACGGTGGTAGACCTGAAGCCGTGACAAACGGAACCGACGACACGACCGGCCCGGCCGGCCCCACCGGCGCAGCTCCCGCCGGCCCGACCGGCCCGGCGGGACAGCCGCGGCCCCTCGACGTGGCGGGCCTCCAGGCCCGGCTCGCGGACTTCGCCGCCGCCCGCGACTGGGGGCCCTTCCACACCCCGAAGAACCTGGCCGCGGCGCTCAGCGTCGAGGCGTCCGAACTGGTCGAGATCTTCCAGTGGCTGACCCCCGAGCAGTCGGCCCGGGTGATGGACGACCCGCAGTCGGCGCACCGGGTCGAGGACGAGGTGGCCGACGTCCTCGCGTATCTGCTGCAGCTGTGCGAGGTGCTCGGCATCGACGCGCTGGCCGCGCTCGCGGCGAAGATCGACCGCAACGAGAGCCGGTTCCCGGTGCAAGGCGCGTAGACCCGCGCGCTCCCCGGTCCTCGACGGCCCACAGCCGACACATACCACTCCCCATGTCACTCTCCGGAGTCATAGAAATATCCACAGGGGATTCCGTGTCCACAGATTTCGGGCTTCCTCTGGCTTTTCGTCTCGCGCGCCCTCACTCTGGGTAGTGAACAAAGGAGTTCGGGCGTGACGGACGGGGACGCGGATGGATGCGGTGCGGCTCATCGGGGTCGGCCGGCGAGCCCTGGCAGAGTGTCAGGACGCGCCGGACATCATGAGAGAGGCGTGGCAGGCGCAGGCGCTCGCCCAGGCGATCGGCAGCCGGCTCGCGGTGCTGGGGCCCCCGGAATTACGGGGCGAGGCACGTGCCCTGACGGAGGCCGGCGCGCGCGGCAGCGGCGGCTCGGCGGTCCCGGTGGTGGGCGCCGGGGGGATACGGGCGGCGCAGCTGACCGAACTGGGCGATGCGCACGGGGCGTTGCGCGAGCTCGGCGCGCTGCTCGGCGATGTCGGCATCTCGCTCGTCGCCGTGGCGAGCGCGTCCTTCGAGGAGGGGGCCTACTGGCAGTGCATGGAGGCGATCGACGCGGCGGACGAGTCCCGGGACCACGTCCTGGAGATACTCCGGCGCCTTCCGGAATGGGACAGCCGCCCGCGCAGGCCTGAACCGGAGCCCGGTTCGGACTCGGCGGCCTGACCGACGGCGCGGCGCTCCCGGCACGGTGGCGGGGGAGCGCAGCGACTCTTCCGGCAGGGCGGCGTCAGGCGTCCTCGGGGCGCGGACGCGAGGTGCCGGGGGACTGCTGGAGGTCGGCGTCGAGCTGCGACAGGTCGGCGTTGAGCGCCGCCATCAGCTCTTCCATCTGCTGCAGCAGACCCTTGGGTGCACCTTGCTGCTCCGGCACGGTGGTCTCGTGCTCGGCCTGTTCGGGCACGGCTTCCTGGGACATGACGGCCTCCTCGGCCTTTGCCCTCCCGTGAGGGACGGGCAGCTGACGCAAGTGACGCCCGGCAGCGACCGCCGGCGCGGGTGCCGGGCGGTCCGGCTCCGTCCGAGCCAACGATCATGCGAGGTGCCTGGTCACTGCGCCGGCCCCGGACCGCGCACCGAGTTGACGCATTTTCACCCGACCGTGGGGGCGGAGGACCGGCGGGACCAGTGGGGTTGACGCACGGTCGACCGTGCAGGATGGAGGCATGGATCTTCGAATCTTCACGGAGCCCCAGCAAGGGGCCACCTACGACACGCTCCTGACCGTGGCCAAGGCGACCGAGGACCTCGGTTTCGACGCCTTCTTCCGCTCGGACCACTACCTGCGCATGGGTTCCTCCGACGGGCTGCCCGGCCCGACGGACGCCTGGGTCACCCTCGCCGGTCTCGCCCGGGAGACCCGGCGGATCCGGCTCGGCACGCTGATGACCGCGGGCACCTTCCGGTTGCCCGGTGTCCTCGCGATCCAGGTGGCGCAGGTCGACCAGATGTCGGGCGGCCGGGTCGAACTCGGCCTCGGCGCGGGCTGGTTCGAGGAGGAGCACAAGGCGTACGGGATCCCGTTCCCGAAGGAGAAGTTCGGCCGCCTGGAGGAGCAGCTGGCGATCGTCACCGGGCTGTGGTCCACCGAGATCGGCTCCACGTTCAGCTATGACGGCACGTACTACCAGCTCACCGACTCGCCGGCGCTGCCCAAGCCGGCGCAGTCCAAGGTGCCGGTGCTGATCGGCGGGCACGGGGCGACGCGCACGCCGCGGCTGGCCGCGCGGTACGCGGACGAGTTCAACATCCCGTTCGCGTCGGTCGAGGACAGCGAGCGGCAGTTCGGCCGGGTGCGGGCGGCCGCCGAGCAGGCCGGGCGCGCGGGCGGCGACCTGGTGTACTCGAACGCGCTGGTGGTGTGTGTCGGCAAGGACGACGACGAGGTGAAGCGCCGGGCGGAGGTGATCGGCCGGGACGTCGAGGAGCTGAAGGCCAACGGGCTCGCGGGCTCGCCGGCCGAGGTCGTCGACAAGCTCGGCCGGTACGCGGCGGTCGGCTCGCAGCGCGTCTACCTGCAGATCCTCGACCTCGACGACCTCGACCACCTGGAGCTGATCTCCTCGCAGGTGCAGTCGCAGCTGTAGGGCGGCAGGGACCGAGGTCCCGGACCCCTGAGGCCCGAGGTCCCCGGTCGGGGCGGCGAAACTCGCTGGCCGGAGGCTGTGCGGCGGGGGAGACTCGGCCGTGTGTTTCTGACGATCGGCACCACCGGCACCCCGGACCGCCCCGCGACCGACCTCGGGTTCCTGCTGCACAAGCATCCCGAGAGCGCGCAGGCGTTCTCCACCTCCTACGGCACCGCGCACGTCCTCTACCCCGAGGCGAGCGCGGAGCGGTGCACGGCCGCGCTGCTCCTGGAGGTCGATCCGGTGGCGCTGGTCCGTCGCGGCAAGGGCAAGGGCCGCGGCGGCGCCCCCGACGCGGCGCTCGCGCAGTATGTGAACGACCGGCCCTACGCCGCGTCGTCGCTGCTCGCCGTGGCACTGAGCAGCGTGTTCTCCAGCGCGCTGCGCGGAGTCTGCAAGGCGCGCCCGGAGCGCGCCGAGGAGGCGCTGCCGTTGCGCATCGAGGTGCTCGCGCTGCCCGCGCGGGGCGGCCCCGATCTCGTACGGAAGCTGTTCGAGCCGCTCGGCTGGACGGTGGAGGCCGAGTCGGTGCCGCTGGACGAGCGGTTTCCCGAGTGGGGGGCGTCGCGGTTCGTACGGCTCGTGCTGGAGGGCGAGTTGCGGCTGGCACAGGCGCTGCGGCACCTGTACGTGCTGCTGCCGGTCCTCGACGACGCGAAGCACTACTGGGTGTCGGCCGACGAGGTCGACAAGCTGTTGCGCGCGGGGGAGGGGTGGCTGGCCGACCACCCCGAGCAGCAGCTGATCACCAGCCGGTATCTCGCGCGGCGCTGGGCGCTGACCCGGCAGGCGCGGGAGCGGCTGGAGCTGGTGCGGCTCGCGGACGCCGACGACACGGACGTCGAGGAGATCGACAACGCCGTCGACGAGCGGAGCGACACCGAGGAGCGGCCGGTGCCGCTGGCCGTGCGGCGGCGCGAGGCGATCCTCGACGCGCTGCGCGCCTCGGGTGCGGCCCGCGTGCTCGATCTCGGCTGCGGGCAGGGCCAGTTGGTGCAGGAGCTGCTCAAGGACGTGCGGTTCACGGAGATCGTGGGCGTGGACGTCTCGGTGCGGGCGCTCACCGTCGCCGCCCGCCGGCTCAAGCTGGACCGGATGGGGGAGCGGCAGGCCGCGCGCGTGCAGCTGTTCCAGGGGTCGCTGGCGTACACCGACAAGCGGCTCGGCGGGTACGACGCGGCGGTGCTGAGCGAGGTCGTCGAGCACCTCGATCCGCCCCGGCTGCCCGCTCTCGAGTACGCGGTGTTCGGGTCCGCGCGGCCCCGTACGGTCCTCGTGACCACGCCGAACGTCGAGTACAACGTGCGCTGGGAGACGCTGCCCGCCGGGCACGTCCGGCACGGTGACCACCGGTTCGAGTGGACCCGGGCGGAGTTCTGCGACTGGGCGGAGCGCGTCGCGGGGCGGCACGGGTACCAGGTCCGGTACGTGCCGGTCGGGCCCGACGACCCCGAGGTGGGGCCGCCCACGCAGATGGCCGTGTTCACCCTGGCCGACAGGGCGACCCAGGAGAAGCCGGAGAAGCCGGAGAAGCCGGAGAAGGAGGAGAAGGCGGCATGACCATCACCGAGAACACCGGCGGGCGGACGCTGCCCGTCACCGACCTCTCCCTCGTCGTGCTGGTCGGCGCGTCGGGCTCGGGCAAGTCCACGTTCGCGCGGGCCCACTTCAAGGCCACCGAGATCCTCTCCAGCGACTTCTGCCGCGGGCTGGTCGCCGACGACGAGAACGACCAGAGCGCGAGCGGGGACGCGTTCGACGTGCTGCACTACGTCGCGGGCAAGCGGCTCGCCGCGGGCCGGCTGACCGTCGTCGACGCGACGAACGTCCAGCAGGACGGCCGCCGCCGGCTGATCGACCTGGCGCGGAAGCACGACGTGCTGCCGATCGCCATCGTGCTCGACGTCCCCGAGGACGTCTGCGCCGCGCGGAACGCGGCCCGCACCGACCGCGCCGAGATGCCGCGCCGCGTGATCACCCGGCACACCCGCGAACTGCGTCGCTCCCTGCGGCACTTGGAGCGTGAGGGCTTCCGCAAGGTGCACGTGCTGCGCGGCGTGGCCGAGGTCGAGGGCGCGAGCATCGTGCGCGAGAAGCGGTTCAACGACCTCACCCACCTCACCGGGCCGTTCGACATCGTCGGCGACATCCACGGCTGCGCGAGTGAACTGGAGTCGCTGCTCGGCAAGTTGGGCTATGTGGACGGCGCGCACCCCGAGGGGCGCACCGCCGTGTTCGTCGGCGACCTCGTCGACCGCGGGCCCGACACGCCGGGCGTGCTGCGCCGCGTCATGGGCATGGTGAAGGCCGGTACCGCGCTGTGCGTGCCCGGCAACCACGAGAACAAGCTGGAGCGCTGGCTCAAGGGCAGGAACGTGCAGCACACGCACGGACTCGCCGAGACGGTCGAGCAGTTGGGCAGGGAGAGCGAGGAGTTCCGCACCGAGGTGCGCGAGTTCGTACACGGCCTGGTCAGCCACTACGTGCTCGACGGCGGCAGGCTCGTCGTCTGCCACGCGGGCCTGCCCGAGAAGTACCACGGGCGGACCTCGGGCCGGGTGCGGTCGCACGCGCTGTACGGGGACACGACCGGGGAGACCGACGCGTTCGGGCTGCCCGTGCGCTACCCGTGGGCGGAGGACTACCGCGGCAAGGCGGCGGTGGTGTACGGCCACACCCCGGTACCGACGGCGACCTGGCTCAACAACACCATCTGTCTCGACACCGGCGCCGTGTTCGGCGGGAAGCTCACCGCGCTGCGCTGGCCGGAGCGCGAGCTCGTCGACGTACCGGCCGAGCGGGTCTGGTACGAGCCGGCCAGGCCGCTCGCGTCCGAGGCACCCGGCGGGCACGAGGGCCGGCCGCTCGACCTGGCGGACGTGCACGGCCGCCGGACCGTGGAGACCCGGCACGCCGGCCGGGTCGCCGTCCGCGAGGAGAACGCGGCGGCGGCGCTGGAGGTCATGAGCCGGTTCGCGGTCGACCCGCGCCTGGTGCCGTACCTGCCGCCGACGATGGCGCCGACCGCGACGTCCGAGGTGGAGGGGTATCTGGAGCACCCGGCCGAGGCCTTCGCGCAGTACGCCGCCGACGGCGTGGCCCGGGTCGTGTGCGAGGAGAAGCACATGGGGTCGCGGGCCGTGGTGCTCGTCTGCAAGGACGCGGACACGGCGCGCGAGCGGTTCGGTGTCGAGGGCGACGCGGTCACGGGGGCGCTGTACACGCGCACCGGTCGCCCGTTCTTCGACAGCCGGGAGACCACCGAGGACGTGCTGGGCCGGGTCCGCGCCGCCGTCACCGCGGCCGGGCTGTGGGACGAGCTGGACACCGACTGGCTGCTCCTGGACACCGAGTTGATGCCCTGGTCGCTCAAGGCGTCGGGGCTGCTGCGCGCGCAGTACGCGGCGGTCGGCGCGGCCTCCGGTGCCGCGTTCCCCGGGGTGCTCGGCGCCCTGGAGACGGCGGCCGCGCGCGGTGTCGACATCGGTGACCTGCTGGAGCGGCAGCGCGAGCGGGCCGCGGACGCCGCCGCGTTCACGGACGCGTACCGGCGCTACTGCTGGAGCACGGACGGGCTCGACGGGGTGCGGCTCGCGCCGTTCCAGATCCTCGCCGCGCGGGGCCGTTCGCTGGCCGCGCTGCCGCACGACGAGCAGCTCGCGCTCATCGACCGGATGGTCGAGCACGACGGGAGCGGGCTGTTGCGGACGACGCGGCGCCTGTACGTCGACACCGGTGACCCGGAGTCGGTGCGGGCCGGTGTCGACTGGTGGCTGGAGATGACCGGGCGCGGCGGCGAGGGCATGGTCGTCAAGCCGGTCGGGGCGCTGGTCCGGGACGAGAAGGGGCGGCTCGTGCAGCCCGGCATCAAGTGCCGGGGCCGCGAGTACCTCCGGATCATCTACGGGCCCGAGTACACGCGGCCGGAGAACCTGGCCACGCTGCGGAACCGGTTCCTCGGGCACAAGCGGTCGCTGGCGATCCGTGAGTACGGGCTGGGGCTCGAGGCGTTGGAGCGGCTCGGGGACGGGGAGCCGTTGTGGCGGGTGCACGAGGCCGTGTTCGCGGTGCTGGCGCTGGAGTCCGAGCCGGTCGACCCCCGTCTGTAGTCGCCCTCGCGCCGTTGCGGGTGGGGTCGCGTCGGCGGCTGCGGGTCCGGTGGGGCTTCTCGCGCAGTTCCCCGCGCCCCTGAGATGCGCACTGCGTGCGGCATCTCATCGAGGGAGCAGCGGCGCAGCCGCATGCTCCAGGGGCGCGGGGAACTGCGCGAGCAACCACGACGCAACCCGCAGTCGCCCGCGAACCGCCCCCCAACGGTGCCCAGGCGCATCCGCCCGCCCCGCGCAGAGCGGCCCGCGCAGAGCGGTCGTCCCCGGGGAAGGATGGACGCATGGGATTTCAAGTCGACTCCGAGGCCGGGCGGCTGCGCCGGGTCATCCTGCACCGGCCCGATCTGGAGCTGAAGCGGCTCACGCCCAGCAACAAGGACCAGCTCCTCTTCGACGACGTGCTGTGGGTGCGGCGCGCCCGGCAGGAGCACGACGGGTTCGCCGACGTGCTGCGGGACCGGGGCGTCACCGTGCACCTCTTCGGTGATCTGCTCACCGAGACGCTCCAGGTCGACGCGGCCCGCTCGCTCGTCCTGGACCGGGTCTTCGACGAGAAGGAGTACGGCCCGCTGGCCACCGGGCCGCTGCGGGCCGCCTTCGAGACGCTCCCGGCGCAGGAGCTGGCCGAGGCGCTCATCGGCGGGATGACCAAGCGGGAGTTCCTCGACGGGTACGCCGAGCCGACGTCCGTCCGGTTCCATGCCATGGACCTCGACGACTTCCTGCTCGGGCCGCTGCCCAACCACCTGTTCACGCGCGACACGTCGGCCTGGATCTACGACGGCGTCTCCATCAACGCCATGCGATGGCCGGCCCGGCAGCGCGAGACCGTGCACTTCGAGGCGATCTACCGGCACCATCCCCTGTTCCGCGACGAGGACTTCCACGTGTGGTCCGAGGGGCAGGCCGACTACCCGTCCACCATCGAGGGCGGGGACGTGCTCGTGATCGGGCAGGGCGCCGTCCTGATCGGGATGAGCGAGCGCACCACGCCCCAGGCCGTGGAGATGCTCGCCCACAAGCTGTTCGCGGCGGGCTCGGCGCGCACCATCGTGGCGCTCGACATGCCGAAGCGGCGGGCGTTCATGCACCTGGACACGGTGATGACGATGGTCGACGGCGACACGTTCACGCAGTACGCGGGGCTCGGCATGCTGCGCTCGTACACCATCGAACCGGGCACCTCGCCGAGGGAGCTGAAGGTCACCGACCATCCGCCGGAGCACATGCACCGGGCGATCGCCGCGGCCCTCGGGCTCAGCGGCATCCGGGTCCTGACCGCCACGCAGGACGTGCACGCCGCGGAGCGCGAGCAGTGGGACGACGGGTGCAACGTGCTGGCGGTGGAGCCGGGTGTCGTGGTCGCCTACGAGCGCAACGCGACCACGAACACCTATCTGCGCAAACAGGGCATCGAGGTGATCGAGATCCCCGGCAGCGAGCTGGGCCGGGGGCGCGGCGGGCCCCGGTGCATGAGCTGCCCGGTCGAGCGGGACCAGGTGACGCCGACGACCTGACGCCGACGACCTGGCGCCGACGACGTGACGCCGACGGCGTGACCGTATAGAAATGTGGATGGTCGTATAGACTTCCAGTGTTTCCCTGTTCCGTCCCCCGTCGTACCCCAGGAGCGCCCCATGGCGACAGCCCAGCGTCCCGACCTCACCGGCCGCCACTTCCTCAAGGAGGTGGACTTCACCGCCGAGGAGTTCCGCGGCCTGGTCGACCTGGCCGCGGAGCTGAAGGCCGCCAAGAAGTCGGGCACCGAGACGCAGTACCTGCGCGGGAAGAACGTCGCCCTGATCTTCGAGAAGTCCTCGACCCGCACCCGCTGCTCCTTCGAGGTCGCGGCCGCCGACCAGGGGGCGTCGACCACGTACATCGACCCCGCCGGCTCGCACATCGGCAAGAAGGAGTCCTCGAAGGACACCGCCCGGGTGCTCGGCCGGATGTTCGACGCCATCGAGTTCCGGGGCGACGCGCAGGACACCGTCGAGACGCTCGCCGCCCACGCGGGCGTCCCCGTCTACAACGGGCTGACCGACGACTGGCACCCCACCCAGATGCTCGCCGACGTGCTCACGATGACCGAGCACAGCGCCAAGCCGCTGACCGACATCGTCTTCGCGTACCTCGGCGACGCCCGGTTCAACATGGGCAACTCGTACCTCGTCACCGGCGCCCTGCTGGGCATGGACGTACGGATCGTCGCGCCGAAGTCCTACTGGCCCGCGGACGAGATCGTCGCCCGGGCGCGCGAGCTCGCCGCCGCGAGCGGGGCCCGCATCACCCTCACCGAGTCCGTCGAGGAGGGTGTCCTGGGCGCCGACTTCGTGGTCACCGACGTCTGGGTGTCGATGGGTGAGCCGGAGGAGGTCTGGGACGAGCGCATCAAGTCGCTCACGCCGTACGCGGTGACCATGGACGTGCTGCGCGCCACGGGCAACGCGGACGTCAAGTTCTTGCACTGCCTGCCCGCCTTCCACGACCTGGGCACCAAGGTCGGCCGTGAGATACACGAGAAGTACGGCCTGGAGTCCCTCGAGGTGACCGACGAGGTCTTCGAATCGGCGCACTCCGTCGTCTTCGACGAGGCCGAGAACCGGATGCACACCATCAAGGCCGTCATGGTCGCCACGCTCGGCCAGAAGTGACAGAACACCAGTGACAGAACACTAGAAGTAACAAAACAGCTGAAACGCTCATAACCGTTCAAACTGGTGGGGCCGGAACACCTTCTCCGGCCCCACCGGCCTGCGGCCCACCCCGTCGCACCGCATCACCAGAAAAGAGCACCACCCCATGTCGCCGTCGCCGACCCCCACCGGCCTGCGCATCAAGTCCCCCGAGTCCCTCATCGCCGAGTCCGGCGCCGACCTGGAGGGACACGGCCTCAAGCGCACCATGGGGCTCTTCCAGCTCGTGTGCTTCGGGGTCGGCGCGATCGTCGGCACCGGCATCTTCGTCGGCCTGTCCGACACGGTCGCCGAGGCCGGGCCCGCCGTCATCGTCTCGTTCGTGCTCGCCGCGATCACCTGCATCTTCACGGCGTTCTCGTTCGCCGAGCTGGGCGGCGCGATCCCGGTGTCGGGCTCCTCGTACTCGTTCGCCTACGCGACCCTCGGCGAGCGCGTCGCGTTCCTCGTCGGCTGGTGTCTGCTCCTGGAGTACGGCGTCTCGGTCTCGGCCGTCGCCGTCGGCTGGAGCCAGTACCTGAACGAGCTGCTCAACAGTCTCTTCGGCCACCAGCTGCCGCAGGCCCTCTCCGCCGGACCCGGCGACGGCGGCGTCATCAACCTGCCCGCCGTCATCGTGATCCTGATGGCCGCCACGCTCCTGGTGCGCGGCATCCGGGAGAGCGCGCGGGCCACCGCGGCCATGGCCGTCCTCAAGATCGGCATCCTGGTCGCGTTCTGCGTGATCGGCTACAGCGCCTTCCAGGCGGGCAACCTGGCGCCGTTCATGGCGGCGGGCATCGGCGGCGTCACCTCGGGCGCGTCCCTCGCCTTCTTCTCGTACATCGGCTTCGACGCGATCACCACGGCCGGCGAGGAGGTCAAGAACCCGCGGCGGAACATCCCGATCGCCATCCTGATCTGCATCGGTGTCGTGACGCTGCTGTACTGCGCGGTCGCCGTCGCGGCCATCGGCGCGCTCGGCGCGGACGCCGTCGGCGACAAGCCCGCCGCGCTCTCGCTCGTCGTCAACCAGGTCACGGACTCCACCGTCGGCGGCGGCATCATCGCGTTCGGCGCGGTCGTCGCCATCGCGTCCGTCGTGCTCGCCGTGATGTACGGGCAGACGCGGATCCTGATGTCCATGTCCCGGGACGGGCTGATCCCGCGGGTCTTCGAGCGGGTCTCCCCGAGGACGGCGACCCCCGTCGCCAACACCTGGATCGTCGCGCTCGTCTTCGCGGTCCCGGCGGCCTTCTCGTCGCTCGACGTCGTGGTCAACCTGACCACCATCGGCACCCTCGCGATCATGGCCGTCGTCAATGTCGCGGTCGTCGCCCTGCGTCGTGCGCACCCCGAGCTGACGCGCTCCTTCCGGGTGCCGCTGTATCCGCTCAGCCCGGCCCTCGGCGTGGCGATGTGCCTCTACCTGATCTGGGGGACGGGCTGGACGACATGGGTCCAGTTCGCGGTGTTCCTCGTCGTGGGCGCGCTGGTCTACGCGTTCTACGGGCGCCGGCACTCGCGGCTCGGCGCGCCCGCGCCGGCTACTTCTCCGACGCCGGACGCTGGCGCGGGATCGCGGGAAGGGTGAACCAGACCGCCTTGCCGGACTCGGTGGGGCGGTGCCCGCACGACGAACTGAGCGTGCGGATGAGCAGCAGCCCGCGACCGTGCTCCTGCCAGGGGTCGGGCTCCTCGGCGTCGTCCGGATTGGTGAGATCCGCGGGCGGCGCCGGGTCCGGGTCGTGCACCTCGACCTGGCAGCCGGTCTCCAGGAGCTCCACCACCAGCTCGATCGGGGCGTCGCCCGTCGTGTGCTCCACGGCGTTCGCCACCAGCTCCGCCGTGAGCAGCTCGGCGGTGTCCATGTCGGCCGCCGGGGCGTCGATCTCGGTCAGGGCGGTGCGGACCAGGGCGCGCGCGATCGGGACGGCGGCGGCCGTGTGCGGCAGGGCTATCCGCCACGAGGTGGGCGTGGGGCGACCGGAAGGAGGGGGCAAGGCGGGTCCTGAGGGGGCGGCTCGGGGACGGATCGGAAGGACGTCTCGGGGCGCCGTCCTGATTTCAACCTTATGAATGGTACGGCGTGTGCCGATAGAGGCTCCCGGTGGTGTTCCTCGGGACATTGGGCCCTATGGGCGGATGTGGTGGGTATGCCGGATGAGGATCCCGGGTATCGCGTCCTGCTGACGGCAGTCACAAAGCGGTGATAACTTCGAGAGGTAGCCGACCCGCGCCCGCCCGCCCGTAGGAGGCAGCCCGCGTATGAGTCCCTTCACCGGCTCCGCCCCTCGTACCGAGACCTGGCGCCATCTCGCCTGCGCCGTGGACGCGCGCGGCGTCGCGACCGTCACGCTCGCCCGGCCCGAGAAGCTGAACGCCCTCACCTTCGGCGCGTACGCCGATCTGCGCGATCTCCTCGCCGAGCTGTCCCGCGAGAAGAGCGTGCGTGCCCTGGTCCTCGCCGGGCAGGGGCGTGGCTTCTGCTCCGGCGGTGACGTCGACGAGATCATCGGCGCCACCCTGTCGATGGACACCGCCCAGCTGCTCGACTTCAACCGGATGACGGGGCAGGTGGTGCGGGCGCTGCGGGAGGCGCCGTTCCCGGTGATCGCCGCCGTGCACGGGATCGCGGCGGGCGCGGGCGCCGTGCTCGCCCTGGCCGCCGACTTCCGCGTCGCCGACCCGAGCGCCCGCTTCGCGTTCCTGTTCACGAAGGTCGGCCTGTCCGGCGGCGACATGGGCGCGGCCTATCTGCTGCCGCGCGTCGTGGGCCTCGGCCACGCCACCCGCCTGCTGATGCTCGGCGACACCGTCCGCGCCCCCGAGGCCGAACGCATCGGCCTGATCAGCGAGCTGACCGACGAGGGCAGGGCCGACGAGGCGGCCCTGACGCTCGCCGGCCGCCTCGCCGAAGGCCCCGCCCTCGCGTACGCGCAGACGAAGGCCCTGCTCACCGCCGAGCTCGACATGCCGCTCGGCGCGGCCGTCGAGATGGACGCCGCGACGCAGGCGCTGCTCATGAACGGCGCGGACTACGCCGAGTTCCACGCGGCCTTCACCCAGAAGCGCCCGCCCGAGTGGCAGGGGAGGTGACCCCGGCGTGAGCACGCGTGCCCAGCGCATCGCCGTCATCGGCGGCGGCCCCGGCGGCCTGTACGCGGCCGCGCTCCTCAAGCGCCTCGCCCCGGACCGCGAGATCACGGTCTGGGAGCGCAACGCCCCGCACGACACGTTCGGTTTCGGCGTCGTCCTGTCCGACGAGACCCTCGGCGGCATCGAGCACGCCGACCCGGTCGTGTACGCGTCACTGCGGGACGAGTTCGTGCGCTGGGACGACATCGACGTCGTGCACCGCGGCGTGCGCCACACCTCCGGCGGCCACGGCTTCGCGGCGCTCGGCCGCCGCCGGCTCCTGGAGATACTGCAGGGCCGCTGCCGCCAGCTCGGTGTCGACCTGCGCTTTCGCACGGAGGCGCCGCCGGTCGCCGAGCTCCGCACCGCGTACGACCTGGTGATCGCCGCCGACGGGGTGCACAGCCGCACCCGCGAGACGTTCGCCGACGCGTTCCGCCCACGGGTCCAGGAGCACCGCAACCGGTACATCTGGCTCGCCGCCGACTTCGCCTTCGAGGCGTTCCGCTTCGAGATCGCCGAGACCGAGCACGGCGTCATGCAACTGCACGGGTACCCGTTCAGCGACCACGAGTCCACCGTCATCGTCGAGATGCGCGAGGAGGTGTGGCGGGCCGCCGGATTCGCCGGCCTGGACGTGCGCGAGACGATCGAGCGCGCCGCCAAGATCTTCACGGAGGCGCTCGGCGGACGCGCCCTGAAGTCCAACAACTCGTCCTGGCTCACCTTCCGCACCGTCGTCAACGAGCGCTGGTCGCACGGCAATTGCGTGCTCATCGGAGACGCCGCCCACACCGCGCACTTCTCCATCGGATCCGGCACCAAGCTCGCCGTCGAGGACGCGCTCGCGCTCGCCGCGTGTCTGCACGAACATCCCACGACCGGGGCGGCGTTGACGGCGTACGAGGCCGAGCGCCGGCCCGTCGTCGCCTCCACCCAGCGTGCCGCGCGGGCCAGCCTGGAGTGGTTCGAGGACCTGTCGCGCCATCTCGGCCAGCGTCCGCGGCAGTTCGCGTTCAACCTGCTCACGCGCAGCCGCCGCGTCACCCACGACAACCTGCGGCTGCGCGACCCGCACTTCACGGAGGCGGTGGAGCGGGAGTTCGGCTGCCCCGAGGGCACGCCGCCGATGTTCACGTCGTTCGCGCTGCGGGGACTGCGCCTGCGCAACCGGGTCGTCGTCTCCCCGATGGACATGTACTCGGCGGTGGACGGCGTCCCCGGCGACTTCCACCTCGTCCACCTCGGCGCGCGGGCGCTCGGCGGGGCGGGCCTGGTCATGACGGAGATGGTGTGCGTCAGCGCCGAGGGCCGCATCACCCCGGGCTGCGCCGGCCTCTACACCCCCGAACAGGCGGCCGCCTGGCGCCGGATCACCGAGTTCGTGCACACGCGGGCGCCCGGCACGGCCATCGGCGTCCAGCTCGGGCACGCGGGCCGCAAGGGCTCCACACGGCTCATGTGGGAGGGCATCGACGAACCGCTGCCCGCGCCGCAGGACAACTGGCCGCTGGTGGCGGCGTCCCCCGTCCCGTACAAGCCGGGAAGCCAGATCCCGAAGGAACTGACGGTCCCTGAACTCGCCGATATCCGCGAAGAGTTCGTGTCCGCGGCATGGCGGGCGGCCCGGGCCGGGTTCGACCTGCTGGAGCTGCACTGCGCGCACGGGTATCTGCTCTCCGGGTTCCTGTCGCCGCTGACGAACCTGCGGACGGACGCGTACGGCGGCTCCCTGGAGGGCCGGCTGAGGTTCCCCCTGGAGGTGTGCGACGCGGTGCGCGACGTGTGGCCCGACGACCGCCCCATGACCGTGCGGATCTCCGCGACGGACTGGGCCGAGGGCGGCACGAGCGCCGAGGACGCGGTGGCGATCGCCCGGGCCTTCGCCGCGCACGGCGCCGACGCGATCGACGTGTCCACCGGGCAGGTCGTGGCCGGGGAACGGCCCGCGTACGGCCGCTCCTACCAGGTGCCGTACGCCGACCGTATCCGGGCCGAGGCCGGCGTCCCGGTGATCTCGGTCGGGGCGATCTCGTCGTGGGACGACGTCAACTCACTGGTGCTGGCCGGGCGTACGGACCTGTGCGCGCTGGCGCGGCCGCACCTGTACGACCCGAACTGGACGCTGCACGCCGCCGCGGAGCAGGGCTACACGGGGCCGGGGGTGCACTGGCCCGAGCCGTACCGCGCCGGGAGCCGGCGTCCGCAGACGGGGCGGCTCGACGCGCCCAAGCCCCGCCTGGTGCTGCCGGGTTGATCGACAAAGCTTTGGTGATCACCCGCCGCGGGAGCCGAACACGATGTAGCGTCCTCCGCGTTCAGCGCTACTCGAACATGTCTGCGCGGGTCAAAAGCGGTACGCAAGGGGGATTCATGACAGGACGGAGCGGCAGGGGCTTTTCCAAGTCCGGGCTGCAAAGGGTGCACGACGTGCTCGCCCGGCACGTCGACTCGGGGAGGATCCCCGGGGTGGTCGCCCTCTTCGGCAGGGGCGACGAGACGCACGTCGAGACGATCGGGACGACCCGTCACGACGGCGGCGCGCCGATGAGCCGGGACACGATCTTCCGGATGGCCTCGACGTCCAAGCCGGTCTCGATCGCCGGCGCGATGGTCCTGCTCGACGAGTGCAGGCTGCGCCTCGACGACTCGGTGGAGCAGTGGCTGCCGGAGCTGGCCGACCGCCAGGTGCTGAAGCGGCTCGACGGCCCGCTGGACGACACCGTGCCGGCACGGCGGCCGATCACCGTACGGGACGTGCTGACCTCCACGTTCGGGCTCGGCATGGATATGACCGTGATCGGTACGCCGATCATGAACGCGGTCTTCGAGCAGGGGATCACGCCCAATCTGCCGACCCCGATGCCCGAGCAGGACGAGTGGATGCGCCGCCTGGGCGCGCTGCCGCTGATGCATCAGCCCGGTGAGCGCTGGCAGTACCAGATCAGCAGCGACCTGATCGGCGTGCTCGTCTCCCGGGTCACGGGCCGGTCGTTCGAGTCGTTCCTGCGCGAGCGCGTCTTCGAGCCCCTCGGCATGAAGGACACCGGGTTCCACGTGCCCGCGGACCAGCTGCACCGACTGCCTCCGCTGTACGCCCCCGACCCGGAGAGCGGCGAGTTCCATGTGTGGGACGAGGCAGAAGGGGGACGCCACAGCGCGCCTCCGGCGTTCCAGGGCGGCGGCGGTGGGCTGAACTCCACCGCGGACGACTATCACGCCTACTTCCGCATGCTGCTGAACCACGGGGTGCACGAGGGCGAGCGGATCCTGTCCCGGCCCGCCGTGGAGCTGATGACCACCAACCGCCTGTCGCCCGAACAGCAGGCCGCGCGGCACGAGTTGGCCGTCAACAACGTCCACATCTCCTTCGGCCAGGGCCAGCACGGCGGCTGGGGCTTCGGGATGGCGGTGCGCACCTACCGCGGTGACTACGCGCCCGTCGGCCAGTTCGGCTGGGACGGCGGCAGCGGCGCCTCGGCGTACGCCGACCCGGTCAACGGGATCACCGGCATCCTGCTCACCCAGGTCGGGGCGTCCGTCCCGGACCCGGTGCACCTCATCCTCGACTTCTGGACCGCGCTCTACCAGGCGATCGACGACTGACACCCGGCCCGGCCCTGTTCACCAGGGCCGGGCGGACGGGCTCAGCGGGCCATTCCGGCCGGTCCGGCCATCCCTGCCGTCAGCGTCGTGCCGTCCGCCGGGTCGACGATCAGGAACGCCCCGGTGCGCCGGACCTCCGCATACGCGTCCAGCGCCAGCGGCGCGGCCGTGCGCAGGACGACCTGCCCGAGGTCGTTCGCCGTCAACTGCCGCTCGTCACCGAGCGACTTGACCACGGCCCGCACCGTGCGCGTGGTGTGCCGCACCAGCACCCGCTGTCCGACGGTCAGCGGCTGATCGGCCAGATGGCACGCGGCCCCGCGCACGTCCTGCGTCACGGTCGGCGCCTGCGCGCGCGGCGCGATCACATCACCCCGCGCCACGTCCAGCTCATCGGCGAGCCGCACGGTCAGGGACGCCCCGGCGTGCGCCACGTCCACGGCCGAGCCCAGCACGTCGAGGGCCGCGATCGTCGACGTGCGCCCCGACGGGTGCACGGCCACGGCATCGCCCACGCGCAGCGTCCCGGACACCAACTGGCCCGCGTAGTAGCGGGATTCGCCGTGCCGGATGACGTACTGGACCGGGAAGCGGGCGGGCGCTCCGGGTGACGTGGCCGCGACCGGCACCGTCTCCAGATGGTCGAGGACCGTGGGGCCGCCGTACCAGTCCATGTGCGCGGACGGGTCGACGACGTTGTCGCCGGCGAGCGCGGAGATCGGGATCGCGGTGACCTGCGGGACGCCCAACTCCGCGGCCAGCGTGCGGAAGTCCGCCGCGATCGCCGCGAAAGCGGCCTCCTCGTAGCCGACGAGATCCATCTTGTTCACGGCGAGGACGACGTGCGGGACGCGCAGCAGAGCGGCGATGGCGGCGTGCCTGCGGGTCTGCTCGACGACACCGCCCCGCGCGTCCACGAGGATGATCGTCAGCTCGGCCGTCGAGGCGCCCGTGACCATGTTCCGGGTGTACTGCACATGCCCGGGCGTGTCCGCGAGGATGAAGCGACGCCGGGGCGTGGCGAAATAGCGGTAGGCGACGTCGATGGTGATGCCCTGCTCGCGCTCGGCACGCAGGCCGTCCGTGAGGAGGGCCAGATCCGGGGTGCCGGTGCGGGAGATCGACTCCAGCTGGTCGGCGAGGACCGACTTGGAGTCGTGCAGCAGACGCCCGACGAGCGTGGACTTGCCGTCGTCGACGGAGCCGGCCGTGGCGAGCCGCAGTGTGCCGACCTCGGCGAGGGGGGAGGTGGTCATGGCTAGAAGTACCCTTCGCGCTTGCGGTCTTCCATCGCGGCCTCGGACATCTTGTCGTCGGCGCGGGTGGCACCCCGCTCGGTGAGGCGGGACGCGGCGATCTCGGCGATGACCTGCTCCAGCGTCTCGGCGGTGGAGTCGACGGCGCCGGTGCAGGACATGTCGCCGACGGTGCGGTAGCGGACCTGGCGCTTCTCGGGGGTCTCGCCCTCCTTGGGGCCGCCCCAGGCGCCCGCCGTCAGCCACATGCCGCCGCGGCCGAACACCTCGCGCCGGTGCGCGAAGTAGATCGACGGCAGCTCGATGTTCTCGCGGGCGATGTACTGCCACACGTCCAGCTCGGTCCAGTTCGAGAGCGGGAAGACGCGGACGTGCTCGCCGGGCGCGTGGCGGCCGTTGTAGAGCTGCCACAGCTCGGGGCGCTGACGGCGCGGGTCCCACTGCGAGAACTCGTCGCGCAGCGAGAACACCCGCTCCTTCGCGCGGGCCTTCTCCTCGTCGCGGCGCCCGCCGCCGAACACCGCGTCGAACCGCTCCGACCGGATCTTCTCCGTCAGCGGCACGGTCTGCAGCGGATTGCGTGTCCCGTCCGGGCGTTCGCGCAGCACACCCCTGTCTATGTAGTCCTGCACGGACGCCACATGGAGCCTGAGCCCATGCGCGTCGACCACACGGTCGCGGTACGCGATGACTTCGGGGAAGTTGTGCCCGGTGTCCACGTGCAGCAGCGGGAACGGCACCGGCGCGGGCGCGAACGCCTTGAGCGCCAGGTGCAGCATGACGATCGAGTCCTTGCCGCCGGAGAACAGAATCACCGGCCGCTCGAACTCGCCCGCCACCTCACGGAAGATGTGCACCGCCTCGGACTCCAGAGCGTCCGAGTGGCTCAGCGCGTAAGGGCTGTCGACAGCAGCGGCGGCGCTCATACCAGTCCCTTCGCCACGAGGACCGCGTGCACCGAGTCCGCCGACTCCCGCGGCGTCCGGGCCTGCGTCTCCAGGGACAGATCGGGGGAGACCGGCGGCTCGTACGGGTCGTCCACCCCGGTCAGCCCCTTCAGCGCGCCCGCCGCCTGACGGGCGTACAGGCCCTTCACGTCGCGCTCGCTGCACACCTCCAGCGGCGTCGCGACATGGATCTCCAGGTACGTGGTGTCGCTCGACTCGTGCCGCTTGCGCACCGCCTCGCGGCTGTCCGCGTACGGGGCGATCACGGGCACGACGGCGAACACGCCGTTGCGCGCGAGGACTTCGGCGACCAGACCGATGCGCTGCACGTTCGTGTTGCGGTCCTCCCGGCTGAAGCCGAGGCCCGCCGACAGGAAGCGGCGGATCTCGTCGCCGTCCAGCACCTCGACGCGGTGGCCCTCCGTGCGCAGCCGCCCGGCGAGGGCGCGCGCCACCGTCGTCTTGCCCGAACTGGGCAGCCCCGTCAGCCAGATCGTGGCTCCCTTGGCCCGGTCCCGAGGGGTCCGGGCCGTCGTGGCCGTTGTCATACGTGCTGTCCTTCCGCGGCGCCGCTCGCGGGCCGCTTGCCATCGGGAGTGGTCAGTTCGGTGAAAAGGGCCTCCCAGCGCGGGTGCACCGCGTCGGGTCCGTAGGCCGCGGCCGTCAGGAGCGCCGCCGTGCCCATCTCCGCCCGCAGATCGCGGTCGCCCATCAGGCGGCCGAGCGCGTCGGCGAGGGCGTCGGGGTCCTGCTCCGGCACGAGCAGCCCGTCCACCCCGTGCGTCAGCACGTCGGCGGGGCCCGTCGGGCAGTCGAAGGAGACCACCGGGAGCGCGTGGCTCATCGCCTCGATCATCACCATCGGCAGCCCTTCGAAGCGTGAACTGAGCACGTAAAGCGAAGACTTGGCGAGTTCGTCGTCGAGCCGGTCGGTGTGTCCCATCAGGAACACGTGGTTGTAGAGGTGGTGCTCCTCGATGAGGGCCCGCAGCTGCGCCTTCTTCTCGCCGCTGCCGTAGATCCGCAGCTGCCAGTCGGGATACGTGCCGACGAGCTTGGCCCAGGCCGGGATCAGCAGGTCGAAGCCCTTCTGCGGGAAGAGCCGGCCGGCCGCGACCGCGATCCTCGCGCCGTGGTCCGCGAGGGTCTGGTCCAGCGAGTGCACGGCGTTCGGGATGCGCACGACGCGCGTGCCGGGCAGCAGCCGCGCGTACTCGCCGCGGTCCCGTTCCGTCAGCACCGCGACCGCGTCGAAGCGTTCGTACGTCTCGACGATCCGCCGCTGCACGTCGGGCCGGTGCGTGCCGTGGTTCATGTGCTCCTGCGCGACCCGTACGACGCCGTTCGTGGCGTGCGCGGCGGCCAGGAAGTTCAGGGCGGGGCGGGTCGTGACGAGCACCCCGTCGGTGAGCGAGCGCAGATAGGCGCCGAGCGCCAGCTCCAGACGCCGGTCGAAGTACCGGTAGCCGAACTCGCCGCTGGGCACCTCCCGCGCCGGCCGGCCGGCCTGCCGGTCCCGCCGGCGCCCCCGCCACCAGCCGGACAGCCCGCGCTCCTCGGCCCGCACCGGCTCCTCGCGCAGATCCACGACCGTCGTCACGGGCACGCGCTCGTCCAGCGGGAACCGCACGGCGTCCCGGCGCCGCACCGCGCTGACGATCTCCACGTCCCAGCCCGCCGCCACCAGGGAGTTGGCCTGGTTGAAGACGGTACGGATGGTGCCGCCGCGGCCGTAGGCGTGCAGCAGCAGATAGCGGACCCGCAGGGCCCCGGTGGGCTTCGCGGCGGTCATGAGCGGCACTCCAGCGACAGGTTGTCCTCGACCGTGAAGTACGGCCGTACGCCGAAGCCCGCGCCCGGCACCGCCTGCCGCGGGTACACCAGGACGGCCTTCTTGCCGCGGATGTCGTCGAGCTTGCGGCCGACGCGCAGCTTCAGGCCGCCGTCCGTGAGATGCAGATCCCACTGGTCGGCGCCGGAGAAGCCGTCGTACGCGGCCAGGTCGGACACCGCCCACTCGCAGGCGAAGCGGTCGCCGTCCAGAGCGGAGCCGTACCGCAGGACGTGGTCGGTGCGCGAGCGGCGGGTCAGCAGCAGCCGCCACCCGGCGCCGGCCCCCGCGGCCAGGCCGTACAGGCGGCCGACGACCCTGATGCGCCCGTCCCGCGGCCACACCTGCTCGACCTCGGCATGGGGCTTCACTTGAGGTACCCCCAGGCCGTGCACATGGGGCGCAGGATCTCGGGGACCTCGTCGTCCTCCGGCAGCTCCCGGCCCTGCTGCACGCGGCCGGTGCGGATCTTGTCGCGCCAGTCGCCGAGCCCCTTCTGGATCTGCGTGTCGTCGCGCTCGCCGTACTCCAGCATCGACGGCTCGAAGTCCACGCCGAGGAAGTCGCACAGTCCGCGCAGCTTCTTCTCGGGGTCCTCGGTGAGCTCCTCGTAGCGCACGGTGTGCCCGCCGGTGAGGCCCTTGCGGGCGTGGTCGACGGCCTTCATGTAGCGCAGCGCGTCGGCGCACGCCTCCTCGTAGGTCCGCTTCTCCGGGTCGCCCTCGTGCCAGGACCGGGCGATGGAGACGGGGTGGCGCAGCAGGAACACGAAGCGGGCGTCGGGCCAGCAGTCGCGGATGCGCCGGTGGACGAAGGCGTTGCTGGGCGTCTTCTCGACGAGGAAGTCCTTGCCGGACCGGGTGAGTTCACGGTGCAGGACGCGGTCCCACAGCAGGTGCTCCAGGTCGCCGCGGCTCAGGTCCAGGGCGTCCATGGCCCGCTGCGACAGCTTGCTGCCGTAGCCGACCTCCAGACGCCGGATGTGCAGCTCGTGCGGGGCGTGCAGACGCGGGTGGGCGTCGAGCAGCATCCGCAGCAGGGTCGAGCCCGAGCGCACCGGCGACATGATGAAGACCGGCCGTCGCAGCAGCCGGTCGGTCGCGAGGTCGTCGGTACATCGGTACTCGGGAGCCGGCCGCCTCACGGGTTTCGGGGTCGTGGCCGGTGGAGGCGTCCCATGCGGTGCGCTCCCGGCGCGGCGGACCTCGAGTCCCGTGGCCGCGGACAGGGCCCGGTTCAGATTGCGCTTCAGGCTCATGCGTCCCGACGCTAAGCGCGCATTCTGAGAAGAGGGACGGAGAAACCTGAGGGTTCCCTTAGCACCCTTTCGTGTGGCGGGGATCACCCCGGCCGGATGCTTCACGCACCGTTCCTCCGTCAGGCGGCGTCGACGAACCCGGCCCCGGCCTTGTGCAGCCGCTCGTGCAGCGCCCGGAACACCCGCGCCGACCGCAGTCCCGGCCAGTCCTCCGGCAGCAGCCGGGCCGGAAGTCCCGGATCCGCGTAGGGCAGGTGCCGCCACGAGTCCAGGGCGAGGAGGTAGTCCCGGTAGGCCTCCTGGGGCGGGGTGTCGGTCCGGCCCTCCCAGGACCGCAGCACCGGCGCGTGCTCGTCGAGGAACGCCTCGTGCAGCCCGGCCAGCACCGGCAGATCCCACCAGCGGGCCACCGCGTCGGCCGTCGCCGCGAAGCCCAGGTGCTCGCCGCGGAACAGGTCGACGTACCCGGCGCAGCCGATCCGCTCCAGCGTGTGCCGCGTCTCCTCGTACAGCCCCGCGGGCGCGAGCCACACCCCGGGCGCGGCGGTGCCGAAGCCGAGACCGGCGAGCGTGGAGCGCAGCACGTGCCGCTTGGCCCGCTGCGCCTCGGGCACCGAGAACACCGCGAGCACCCAGCCGTCGGCGGGCGCCGCCTCCTCGAAGGTCCCGTAGACGCGCCGGTCGCCGTCGTCGAGGAGCTGACGCGCGTCGTCCGACAGCGCGTACCCGGCGGCTCCCGAGGCGCTGCGCGCGGGCAGCAGCAGCCCGCGCCGCTTCAGCCGCGACACCGCCGAGCGCACCGACGGCGCGTCGACCCCGGCCGCGCCGAGCAGCCGGATCAGCTCGGCGACCGGGACGGGGCCCGGGAAACCGCGCCCGTAGGCGCCGTACAGCGTGACGATGAGGGAGCGCGGGGTGTGGGCCTGGCCGGTGGGCGAGGTCTGCTGCTCGGACACGTGATCACTGTACGGTTCCGGGCTCGCGCAGCCGGAACCGCTGGAGCTTTCCGGTGGCGGTCCGCGGCAGCGCGTCCAGGAACACGATCTCGCGCGGGCACTTGTACGGCACCAGCTCCGCCTTCACGAACTCCCGCAGCGCGTCCGGGTCCCGCACCGCTCCGGCCCGCGCCACCACGTACGCGACCGCGACCTGGCCGCGCGCCTCGTCGGGGAGGCCGACGACCGCCGCCTCCGCCACGTCGGGGTGCCGCAGCAGCGCGTCCTCCACCTCGGGGCCCGCGATGTTGTACCCGGCGGAAATGATCATGTCGTCGGCGCGGGCGACGTACCGGAAGTAGCCGTCGGGCTCGCGGACGTAGGTGTCCCCGGTGACGTTCCAGCCGTGGCGGACGTACGTGGTCTGCCGCTCGTCGGCGAGGTAGCGGCAGCCGACAGGGCCGCGCACGGCGAGGAACCCCGGTTCCCCGTCCGGGAGTTCGGCTCCGTCGGCGTCGATGACGCGGGCCTGCCAGCCGGGCACCGGCAGCCCGGTGGTGCCCGGCCGGATCGCGTCGTCGGCGGCGGAGATGAAGATGTGCAGCAGCTCGGTGGCGCCGATGCCGTTGATGATGCGCAGCCCGGTCGCCTCGTGCCAGGCGTGCCAGGTGGCGGCGGGCAGGTTCTCCCCGGCGGAGACGCAGCGGCGCAGGCGCGTCACGTCGTACGTGTCCCAGGACGGGTCCGCGAGCATCGCCCGGTAAGCGGTCGGCGCCGTGAACAGCACCGACACCCGGTGCTCGGCGATCGCGGGCAACAGCTGCCGCGGGCCCGCCTGTTCGAGCAGGAGCGCCGAGGCCCCGGCGCGCAGGGGGAAGATCACGAGCCCGCCGAGCCCGAACGTGAAGCCCAGCGGCGGACTGCCCGCGAACACGTCGTCCGGCGCCGCCTTCAGGACGTGCCGCGCGAACGTGTCGGCGATCGCCAGCACGTCCCGGTGGAAGTGCATGCAGCCCTTGGGCCGCCCCGTCGTCCCCGAGGTGAAGGCGATCAGGGCGACGTCGTCGGCGGCGGTCGGCACGGCGTCGTAGGCGGCCGGTTTCGAGGCGGCCCGATGCAGCAGATCGTCGGGGCCGTCGCCGCCGAACGGGGTGATCCGCAGCTCCGGCACGTCCGCCTTGGCCAGATCGTCGAGCGACCGCACGTCGCACAGCGCGTGGCGCACCCGCGCGATCTCGCACATCGTGGCCAGCTCGGCCGGCCGCTGCCCCGCGAGCACGGTGACGGCGACGGCGCCCGCCTTCATCACCGCGAGCCAACAGGCCGCCAGGCAAGGGGTGGTGGGGCCGCGCAGCAGCACCCGGTTGCCCGGCACGACCCCGAGGTCCTCGGTCAGCACGTGGGCGATCCGGTCGACGGTCGCCTTCAGCGTGCCGTACGACCACGTGGGTCGACCGGGGGAGAGGAAGGCGGGCCGGTCCGCGCCGAAGCGCCGCACGGTCGCGTCGAGCAGCTCGGCGCCGCAGTTGATCCGCTCCGGATACCGCAGCCCGGGAAGGTCGAAGGCGAGCCGGGGCCACCGCTCGGCGGGCGGCAGATGGTCGCGCGCGAACGTGTCGGTGTGGGCGGACGGGTGCAGGGTCATCCGGGTGCCCCCTTGCCGTGGCGTGGTCGCGCATCGAGCGTATCGTTGTGGTGACGACAGTCAATGGGGCGCGATACGGTGGAGGGAGTCGAGGGGCCGGCCGGCCGCCGTCGTGAGAGGAGCACCGGCGTATGGGCACATTCTCGCTCCCACCCGACCAACTCGCCTGGTGTACCGCACTGCGCGAACACGCGGAGCAACGCCTCGTGCCCCTCGCCGAGAAGGGCGAGACGGGCCGCGTCAACCGGGAGCTCGTCGCCGAACTCGGCCGACTCGGCCTGCTGGAGCGCCTGTTCACCTCGGGCGCGCTCGACCTGTGCCTGATGCGCGAGTCCCTCGCCCGCGTCTGCACCGAGGCCGAGACGGCGCTCGCACTGCAGGGCCTCGGCGCGCACCCCGTCCACGCGTACGGCACCGAGGAGCAGCGCGAGCGCTGGCTGCCCGAGGTGGGCGCGGGCCGCGCCGTCGCCGCGTTCGCGCTGAGCGAGCCGGGCGCGGGCTCCGACGCGGCGGCCCTCGCGCTGCGCGCCCACCAGGACGGTACCGAGGGCACCGGCTGGCGCCTGACCGGCGAGAAGTGCTGGATCTCGAACGCGCCGGAGGCCGACTTCTACACCGTCTTCGCCCGCACCGACCCCTCCGCGGGCGCCCGCGGCGTCACCGCGTTCCTGGTCCCCGCCGACCGTCCCGGCCTGACCGGCGAGCACCTCGACATGCTCTCCCCGCATCCCATCGGCTCCCTCGCCTTCGACGGCGTACCGGTGAGCGCGGACGACGTGCTCGGCGAACCCGGCGCGGGATTCCGGGTCGCGATGAGCACCCTGGACCTGTTCCGGCCCAGCGTCGGCGCGTTCGCCGTCGGCATGGCGCAGGCGGCCCTCGACGCGACCCTCGCGCACACCGCCGAACGGGAGGCGTTCGGCGGCCCGTTGAAGAACCTCCAGGCCGTCGCGCACCAGGTCGCCGACATGGCCGTGCGTGTCGAGTCGGCCCGCCTGATGGTGTACGCGGCCGCCGCGGCGTACGACGAGGGCGCCGACGGGGTGCCCCGGCGGGCCGCGATGGCCAAGCTTCTGGCGACGGAGACGGCGCAGCAAGTCGTCGACACCGCAGTCCAGTTGCACGGCGCCCGGGCGCTGCGCCGCGGCCACCTCCTGGAACACCTCTACCGCGAGGTCCGGGCGCCTCGGATCTACGAAGGCGCCACCGAGGTCCAACGCACCATCATCGCGCGTGAGGTGTACAAGGAGGCGACTCGATGAGCTCCACGCGCCGCAGTCCCGAGCGGCTGAACCCGCCCGAGCTCTCCCCGCCCACCGGCTTCTCGCACGCCGTCGTCGCCACGGGCAGCCGCTTGGTCCTGCTGGCCGGCCAGACGTCCCTGGACACCGACGGCAAGATCGTCGGCGAGACGCTGCCCGAGCAGTTCACCCGCGCCCTGACGAACCTGCTCACGGCCCTGCGGCACGCGGGCGGCACCCCGGCCGACCTCGCACGCGTCACGGTCTACGCCACGGACGTACCGGACTACCGCGCCCACGCACGCGAACTCGGCGCCATCTGGCGGAGATTGGCGGGCCGCGACTACCCGGCGATGGCCGTGATCGGCGTGGTCCGCCTCTGGGACGAGCAGGCCCTGGTCGAACTGGACGGCACAGCGGTCCTCCCGTAGCCGGAACACCGGCCCTAGGCTCACGGGCATGACGCAACAGGCCGAACTCTCCGTAGGTCCGCTCGCGTACGACGACACGGGCGGCGACGGCACGCCCGTGGTCCTGCTCCACGGACTCGCCCAGGACGGCACGGTGTGGCGGCACGTCGTCGACGCGCTCGGCGCGTCCGTGCGCTGCATCGTCCCGACCCTCCCGTACGGCAGCCACCGCATCCCGCTGCGGCCCGGGGCCCGGCTCTCGCCCCGCACCATGGCGCTGCTCATCGGCGAGTTCGCCGACACCCTGAAGCTCGGCGACGACACCGTGTTCGTGGAGAACGACGCGGGCCGCCTCCAGCAGCTCGCCGTCGAGCGGCCCGAGCGCGTGGGCCGCATGGTCGTCGCCGGGTGCGAGGCCTTCGACAACTATCCGCCGGGCCCGGCGGGCAAGCTCCTCGACGTGGCGTCCCGGGTCCCCGGCGGCCTCGCGCTCCTCGCGCAGGTCCTCTCCGTGCGCCCGCTGCGCCGGGTGCCCAGCACGGGGTACGCGGTGATGTCCCACCGGCCCGTCCCCTACGACCTGACCGACCGCTGGGTCGAGCCCCTGCGCAAGGACCCCGCGGCCCGCGCCGTCCTGCGGCACTACCTGCGCGCGACCGTGCGCAGCGAGATGATGGAGGCGGCCGACGGCCTGCGCGCCTACGACCGCCCGGCCCTCGTCGTGTGGGGCCGGCAGGACCGGATGATGCCGCCCGCGCACGGCCGCCGCCTGGCCGAACTGCTGCCGCAGGGACGCCTGGTGGAGCTGGACGAGTGCGGCACGCTCATCCCGCTGGACCGGCCGCGCGCCCTCGCGGCGGCGATCCGGGAGTTCGTCGGGTCCACCGCCCCCGGCGCCTGAGAAGGCCCCTCACAGGCCGACGCCGATCAGGGCGACAGGAGCGCGGCGGCACCTCATGAGGCCGCCCTCACGCCGGGCCCCAGCCCGGCTCCACGTCCGCCGCCGCATCGCCACGGACGTGGGTGCCGGATCGGCTCAGATGTCGCGGAACGTCTCGATCTGCGCGCCGACGGAGTTCAGCCGCTCCGCCAGGTCCTCGTAACCGCGGTTGATGACATAGACGTTGCGCAGCACCGACGTGCCCTCGGCGGCCATCATCGCCAGCAGCACGACGACCGCGGGGCGCAGGGCGGGCGGGCACATCATCTCGGCGGCCCGCCAGCGGGTCGGGCCCTCCACCAGGACCCGGTGCGGGTCGAGGAGCTGGAGGCGGCCGCCGAGCCGGTTGAGGTCGGTCAGGTAGATCGCGCGGTTGTCGTAGACCCAGTCGTGGATCAGGGTCTTGCCCTGGGCCGACGCCGCGATCGCCGCGAAGAACGGCACGTTGTCGATGTTCAGGCCCGGGAACGGCATCGGGTGGATCTTGTCGATCGGCGCCTCCAGCTTGGAGGGCCGGACCGTGAGGTCCACGAGCCGCGTGCGCCCGTTGTCGGCGACGTACTCGGCCGAGCGGTCGTGGTCGAGCCCCATCTCCTCCAGCACGGCCAGTTCGATCTCCAGGAACTCGATCGGCACGCGGCGCACGGTGAGTTCGGACTCGGTGACGACCGCCGCGGCCAGCAGGCTCATCGCCTCGACCGGGTCCTCGGACGGCGAGTAGTCGACGTCCACGTCGATCTGCGGCACGCCGTGCACGGTCAGGGTCGTCGTGCCGATGCCCTCGACCCGCACGCCCAGGGCCTCCAGGAAGAAGCACAGGTCCTGGACCATGTAGTTGGACGAGGCGTTGCGGATCACCGTGGTGCCGTCGTGGCGGGCGGCGGCGAGCAGCGCGTTCTCCGTCACGGTGTCGCCGCGCTCGGTCAGCACGATCGGGCGGTCCGGCGCGGTCCGCTCGACCTCCGCGTGGTAGATGCCCTCGGTCGCCGTGATGTCCAGGCCGAACCGGCGCAGCGCGATCATGTGCGGCTCGATCGTGCGGGTGCCGAGGTCGCAGCCACCCGCGTAGGGCAGCTTGAAGCGGTCCATGCGGTGCAGCAGCGGGCCGAGGAACATGATGATCGAGCGGGTGCGGCGGGCCGCCGCCGCGTCGATGGCGCCCATGTCCAGCTCGGCGGGCGGCACGATCTCCAGGTCCACCCCGTCGTTGATCCAGCGGGTGCGCACGCCGATGGAGTTGAGCACCTCCAGGAGGCGGTACACCTCCTCGATCCGGGCGACGCGGCGCAGCACCGTGCGCCCGCGGTTCAGCAGGGACGCGCAGAGCAGCGCCACGCACGCGTTCTTGCTCGTCTTCACGTCGATCGAACCGGACAGCCGACGGCCGCCGACCACCCGCAGATGCATCGGTCCCGCGTAGCCCAGAGAGACGATCTCACTGTCCAGCGCTTCGCCAATTCGGGCGATCATCTCAAGGCTGATGTTTTGATTGCCGCGCTCGATGCGGTTCACGGCGCTCTGGCTGGTGCCGAGCGCCTCGGCGAGCTGCGCCTGCGTCCAGCCCCGGTGCTGACGGGCGTCGCGGATGAGCTTGCCGATGCGTACGAGGTAGTCGTCTGCCATAGCGGCAGGCTATCTCAGATATGAGATGACGCATGCCGAGGGGGTCCGTGCGGGTGACGGGCCCTGACGAGGACTCAGTGGCGCTTGCTCGTACGGGTCCGACGCCAGCCGAAGGGGCCCGGCAGGTCCATGGACGTGGTCCGGCGCCCGGTGCTGCTGTGCGTGCGCTTGGGCCCGTGCGAACCGCCCGTCGTGATCGACCACGACTTGCGGTTGATGTTGAGACGTACTCCCGGCAGGATCCGGAAGCTCTTGCGGAATGTGAGCGGCATCGGTCTGGCTCCTTCCGTGCGGTGCTTTCCGGATACCCCCGGCCGCCGCGATCAGTCGACGGGGAACACGGCCCCCGGCGCGGCGTACGCCACGGGCCCGGTGAACCGCGAGCCCGCCCGCGTCACGGCGTCCCCGGGCGACACGGCGCGCCCCACGTGCGTCACGATCAGCCGGCCCGCGCCCGCCGCGGCGGCGGTCTCCCCGGCCTCCTCGGGGGAGTGGTGCACCCCTTCGCCGCCTTCGCCCCCTTCGTCGTGGTCCCCGTCCGCCTCGCACAGCAGCGTCCCGCAGCCGGCGGCCAGTTCGGTGAGAGCCGCGCAGGGTGCGCTGTCCCCGGAGTACACGAGCGCGCGCCCCGCGTGCTCGACCCGCAGCGCGAACGCGGGCATGCCGTGCGCCACCTTCCGCGACGTCAGCTCCAGCGCCCCGATCCGGTCGCGCCGCCCGTCCGTCAGCTCCCGCACGTCGAAGGCCTTCTCGACCGGGCTGCGCCGGCCCCCGTGGGTGAGGAACAAGGCGAGCCGGTCCGCGATCCCCGCGGGCCCGTACAAGGGCAGCGGGGCGGCGAGGTCCACGTCCGCGTACAGCAGCCCGTAGTAGGCGCTGAGGAGGTCGGCGCAGTGGTCGGCGTGCAGGTGCGACACCCAGATCGCGTCGATGTCCCCGAGGGGCACGTGCCGCTGCAGCGCGCCGAGCGTTCCGCTCCCGGCGTCCACCCAGATCCGGGTGCCGCCGCCGGTGACGAGGTATCCCGAGCACGGGTTGCCCGCGGCGGGGTACGGAGTGGCGCTGCCGAGCACGGTGAGACGAAGGTCACTGGCCATTGCGGGACGCTATCGGACGTCCGCCACTCCGCCGCGACCGGGGTGAATCGGACAGCGCTGGTGCTTCCCCCGGCGCCGTACGACGATGAAGGGGTCGGTCCCGGGTACGCGCGGCAAGCGGGCCGGACGGCACCGCTTGATGGCACCGCCGGGTGATGTACTAGAGTTATCTCGACATCGAGATATCTGCCGAGGCGCACCGCGACCCCACGGCACCGCCGCATCGGACGGTAAGGGTTACCTAACTTAGCCTTACCTTAGCTGATCGGCAACGTGGCGTGGCGGCAGGATCGCGGTGGAACGCGCACATATATGAAGGAGACTGTCGTGTCGGCGAACAGCTTCGACGCCCGCAGCACGCTGCGCGTGGGCGACGAGTCGTACGAGATCTTCAGGCTGGACAAGGTCGAGGGCTCTGCTCGCCTTCCCTACAGCCTCAAGGTTCTTCTGGAGAACCTGCTCCGCACCGAGGACGGCGCGAACATCACCGCCGACCACATCCGTGCGCTCGGCACCTGGGACTCCCAGGCCCAGCCCTCGCAGGAGATCCAGTTCACGCCGGCCCGCGTGATCATGCAGGACTTCACCGGCGTGCCCTGTGTCGTCGACCTCGCCACCATGCGTGAGGCCGTCAAGGAGCTCGGCGGCGACCCCGCGAAGGTCAACCCGCTGTCCCCGGCCGAGCTGGTCATCGACCACTCCGTCATCGCCGACAAGTTCGGCACGAAGGACGCCTTCGGCCAGAACGTCGAGCTGGAGTACGGCCGCAACAAGGAGCGCTACCAGTTCCTGCGCTGGGGCCAGACCGCCTTCGACGACTTCAAGGTCGTCCCCCCGGGCACCGGCATCGTCCACCAGGTCAACATCGAGCACCTGGCCCGTACGGTCATGGTCCGTAATGGCCAGGCCTACCCCGACACCCTGGTCGGCACCGACTCGCACACCACGATGGTCAACGGCCTGGGCGTCCTGGGCTGGGGCGTCGGCGGCATCGAGGCCGAGGCCGCGATGCTCGGCCAGCCGGTCTCCATGCTCATCCCGCGCGTCGTCGGCTTCAAGCTGACCGGTGAGCTCAAGCCGGGCACCACCGCCACGGACCTCGTCCTCACGATCACCGAGATGCTGCGCAAGCACGGCGTCGTCGGCAAGTTCGTCGAGTTCTACGGTGAGGGCGTCGCCGCCACCTCGCTGGCCAACCGCGCCACCATCGGCAACATGTCGCCGGAGTTCGGCTCCACCGCCGCGATCTTCCCGATCGACGACGAGACCCTGAACTACCTGCGCCTGACCGGCCGTGACGCCCAGCAGGTCGCGCTCGTCGAGGCGTACGCCAAGGAGCAGGGCCTCTGGCTGGACCCGGCCGCCGAGCCCGACTTCTCCGAGAAGCTGGAGCTCGACCTCTCCACGGTCGTCCCCTCCATCGCCGGCCCGAAGCGCCCGCAGGACCGCATCGTCCTCGCCAACGCCTCCCAGCAGTTCGCCCAGGACGTGCGCAACTACGTCTCGGACGACTCCGAGGCCGGCAAGGAGTCCTTCCCGGCCTCCGACGCCCCGGCCGTCTCCAACGGCGTCCCGTCCAACCCGGTCACCGTGACCGCCCCCGACGGCACGACGTACGAGCTCGACCACGGCGCCGTCACCGTCGCCGCGATCACCTCCTGCACCAACACGTCGAACCCGTACGTGATGGTCGCCGCCGCGCTCGTCGCGAAGAAGGCCGTCGAGAAGGGCCTGACCCGCAAGCCGTGGGTCAAGACCACCCTCGCCCCGGGCTCGAAGGTCGTCACCGACTACTTCGACAAGGCGGGCCTGACGCCGTACCTCGACAAGGTCGGCTTCAACCTCGTCGGCTACGGCTGCACCACCTGCATCGGCAACTCGGGCCCGCTGCCCGAGGAGGTCTCGAAGGCCGTCAACGACCACGACCTCGCCGTCACCTCGGTCCTCTCCGGCAACCGGAACTTCGAGGGCCGCATCAACCCCGACGTCAAGATGAACTACCTGGCGTCCCCGCCGCTGGTCGTCGCGTACGCCCTCGCCGGTTCGATGAAGGTCGACATCACCAAGGACGCGCTCGGCGTCGACCAGGACGGCAAGCCCGTCCACCTGGCCGACATCTGGCCGACCGAGGCCGAGGTCAACGACGTCGTCGCGAACGCCATCGGCGAGGACATGTTCAACAAGTCCTACTCCGACGTCTTCGCGGGCGACGCCCAGTGGCAGGCGCTGCCGATCCCGACCGGCAACACCTTCGAGTGGGACAGCGAGTCCACCTACGTCCGCAAGCCCCCGTACTTCGAGGGCATGACGATGGAGACCACCCCGGTCTCCGACATCCAGGGCGCCCGCGTCCTGGCGAAGCTGGGCGACTCGGTCACCACCGACCACATCTCCCCGGCCGGTGCCATCAAGGCCGACACCCCGGCCGGCAAGTACCTCACGGAGCACGGCGTCGAGCGCCGCGACTTCAACTCCTACGGCTCGCGCCGAGGCAACCACGAGGTCATGATCCGCGGCACGTTCGCCAACATCCGCCTGCGCAACCAGCTCGCGCCGGGCACCGAGGGCGGCTACACCCGCGACTTCACGAAGGAGGACGCCCCCGTCTCCTTCATCTACGACGCCTCGCGCAACTACATCGAGCAGGGCACCCCGCTCGTCATCCTGGGCGGCAAGGAGTACGGCTCCGGCTCGTCCCGCGACTGGGCCGCCAAGGGCACCGCGCTCCTCGGCGTCAAGGCCGTCATCACCGAGTCGTACGAGCGCATCCACCGCTCGAACCTCATCGGCATGGGCGTCCTGCCGCTCCAGTTCCCGGAGGGCCAGAACGCCGAGTCCCTCGGCCTGACCGGCGAGGAGACCTTCTCCTTCACCGGCGTCGAGGAGCTCAACAACGGCACCACGCCGCGCACGGTGAAGGTCACCACCGACACCGGCGTCGAGTTCGACGCGGTCGTCCGCATCGACACCCCCGGCGAGGCGGACTACTACCGCAACGGCGGCATCATGCAGTACGTGCTGCGCAACCTGATCCGCAACTAAGCGCCAGGGTGCAGTAGTTGGGGCCGCGTCCCGGGTTCGCCCGGGGCGCGGCCCCTTTCGTCGTCAGCCGGGTCCGGCGCTCTAGTTGCGCGTCTTTCTGCGGGCCAGCACCGAGAAGACGGTCAGGACCAGGCCACATGCGACGGCTATCGCTCCGAACACCACCGGGGGCGTATCACCAGTGGTCACACCGGCAATGCATCCCACCGCTCCTCCGGCGACCAGGATCGCGGAGAAAGCCAACGTCTTGTTGATGGCTTCGTTCATTGACCGATCTCCTTGGAGCGAGCTGTAGACCGAACTCCACCGAGTGCGCCGGCGAGGTAGTTAGTAGCTCCCACCTCTATGGTCATGGAGTTCAAGGTGCCCTGAGGGCTCCGGATGAATCTCGTGTCCCTACCGGCAGTTGCCGATGCCGAGAGGCCCACCGGCCCGTGAACGCCGCCGGCGCCGCGTCCGTCTCCGCCTGCTCGCGCTCCAGGTCGGCGTACGCGGTGTCGACCACGGCCTGCTCGGTGCACGACTTCCTGACGAGCTATCGGATCACCCTGCGCATGAAATGCGAGGGCCTGGAACCCGAGCAGCTGGCCACCCGGTCTGTTCCGCCGTCGATGTCACTGCTCGGCCTGATCCGGCACCTCGCCGAGGTCGAACGCGGCTGGCGTACCTGGCTGGGGTGGCCCGTTCGCCCTCCGGCGCGTTGTCGTTGTCGCGCAGGTCGTCGTCCGGGCCGGCCCACATGCCGGGGTGGACGGTGGCCTGTGTCCAGCGTCGATCACGTGTCGCGGCATGCCACGGGGCACACGGCGCGTGGAGGTGCGATGGGTTCTTCCGTCCGGCAGAGTCTGACCGAGGCAGCCGCCACCCGCGACGACAGGAGCACCACTCATGGCCGAGCAGTTGCTGCGCGTTCAGAACTTCAATGTGTCCGGTGACGGCTTCGGCGCGGGGGAGGGGCAGAGCCTGGAGCGGCCCTTCGGGCATGCCGATCCGGGCACCATGTTCGCCTGGTGCGGGGCCACCGCGAGCTGGCCGATGCGGACCGACCCGGGCGGCAGTCGCGGCCTCGACGACTACCTGACCCGGGACTACGCTCGCAACATCGGCGCCGAGATCATGGGCCGTGGCAAGTTCGGCCCGCAGAAGGGCCCTTGGGAGGATCACGAGTGGCAGGGCTGGTGGGAGGACGAGCCGCCCTTCCGGACGCCCGTCTTCGTGATGACCCACCACACCCGGCCCTCGATCACGCTCTCCGACACCACGTTCCACTTCGTCGACGCCGACCCGGCGACCGTCCTCGCTCAGGCGCGTGAGGCGGCCCGCGGCGAGGACGTCCGGCTCGGCGGCGGCGCCACCGTCATCCGCGAGTTCCTCGACGCCGACCTCGTCGACACCCTGCACGTGGCGGTCTCACCGGGCGTGAAGCTCGGCTCGGGATCGCGGCTGTGGGAGTCGCCGGACGAACTGCGCGACCGGTTCCACCTGGACGTGGTGCCGAGCCCGGGCGGCAGTGTCGTCCACCACCTGTTCTGGCGGAAGTGAACGCCGGGACAGCTCAGTTGCGGTACCGGTAGAGGATGCGGCCGCGTGTCAGGTCGTAGGGGCTGAGCTCCACCAGGACGCGGTCGAACGGCAGGATCTTGATGTAGTTCTTCCGGATCTTGCCGCTGATATGGGCGAGCACCTTGTGCCCGTTGGTCAGTTCCACTTGGAACGTGGCGTTGCGCAGGCACTCGGTGACCGTGCCCTCGATCTCGATACCAGGGTTTGTCTTCGGCATCAGTGAAGTACGACCTCCAGGTTGCTTCCGACGCGTTCCGCGCCGATGTCGTCGAACAGCGCGGCCGCGGCCGTGTTGGCCGCGCCGATCTCGGCCGTGGCCAGCAGGGTCCCCGACCGGTGCAGGGAGCCCAGTACGTCGGCCAGGAGCGCCCGCGCGATCCCGCGCCGGTGCCGGTCCGCCCGTACGGCGAGCAGCCCGATCCTCGGCTGCCGGGGGACCGGCGCCACCCGCATCAGGCCCACGTACCGGTCGCCCTCTGCGGCCACCGCGTACTTCGTCGGGTCGATCACGGTGGCGTCGTCGAGACGGGGCAGCACCTCGGCCGGCATCTCCCGCCAGCCGAGGGTGGCCTCGACCTCGGCCCGGATCGTACGGTCCAGTTCGCGCAGCGGGTCCTTCTCCGCCGCGCCGAGGGGGAGGATCGTCACGTCCTGTGGGGGCCGTGCCGTACCTAGCCCCGTGCGCGCCGGATCGGTGGGCACGCGGTACACGTGCTCGCTGCGCGCGGGCGCGAATCCCGCCTGTTCCCACCGGGACGCCAGCGCCAGGTCGGCCGCGTCGACCATCGTGTACAGCGGCCTCGGCAGCTCCGCCAGCATGGCCGTGGCCAGGCGGTCGAACGCCGTGTCCTGCCAGGAGTCGATGCTCAGGAACATCCGGCCGTCGTGCCTGCGCCAGGTCTCGCCCCGGCCGACCACCTGATCGTCCTCGAGCGCGTGCCACTGCCAGTCGGCGACGCGCGTGATCTCTGTCGTGTCCATAGGTCTCTGCCTCTCGGAATCGCCCAGTACGGGCGCTCCCGGCGACCTATGTCAGTGGCCGGCCCGTGAGAATGAGGAGAGCGCCCACGTGCGTACTGCGGTCATGGGTCCCACCTCCTCGGGCTGCATCACGGTTCGGCCCAGACATTAAGCGCCGCGATGCCGTCCCGTCCACGGATTTAAGCGCGGGGCAGCTCCAGGAAGGCGGCCCAGGCGCTCGGGGCGACTGTGAAGTGGGGGCCTTCGGTGTTCTTGGAGTCGCGGATGTGGATGGCGGTGGGGTGGGCGGCCACCTCGACGCAGGCTCCGCCTTCGCGTCGGCGGACACTTGAGGTGCAGGATCTCCTGCCGCTCCGGCAACGGCCGTCTGCCCTGCTCGTACGCGGCAATGGTCGACTCGGCGATCACCAGCCTGGCGCCGAGCGTCGCCTGGGTGTATCCGGCCGCCTTGCGGAACAGGGCGAGCAGTTCACCGACCATCCTCAACGCCGACGGATTCTTCGGCGGACGCTTCCCGGGGCTCATGACGGTCAATCTCCCCGACCCCACTCTCACTTCACCCCACTCCTACCCCGACAAAGAATCTGTCGGGGTCCACGGACTGTCCCGAGTGAATCACCCTCCGCGACATTGCCGCCCATGAACCAGGAATTCCGCGAACGCTTCTACCGCCGTGAACGTCAATCGGTGCCCGCCGCCCGCGACTTCACCGAGGCCCGGCACCCCCGCCGTCCCCGTCCCTGAGCGGAGCGGCACCGCCGAGAACGGGCGCGGGCTGCTCCTCGTGGAGGCGCCGGCCGACAAATGGTGCGTGGGGGAGCGGGACCCCGGCAAAGTGGTGTGGTGCGCGTTCGTGGCGGGAACGGCGCAGGCCCCGCCGGAAGATCCCGACGGGGCCCGCACCGAAGACGGCGGCTACGACAGCAGCTCCACCTCCGCCACCGTCGCCGCCCCACCGGTGAACACCAGCCGGTAGTGCTTGTACGAGCCCGGCGACGCGACCGAGAACGCCCGCGTCTGCTTGTCCCAGCCGAAGGACTCGCCGGACCGCTCGTCCACCGTCTTCCAGGACGTGCCGTCGGCCGACGCCTCCAGCTTCCAGCCCGCCGGGGCCTTCGCCTTGTCGTCCGACGTCAGCGTGTACTGCACGGCCTTCGTGCCGTCCGCCGGGACCGGCAGGTCCGCCGACTCGACGCTCGCCGACGTGGCCGAGGTGTTGTCGAAGAGCGGGCCCGAGCCGGTGATCGCGTCCTTGCGGGGTGAGGGCACCTTGTCGTCCTTGGTGATGGACGTCGGCGCGGCGTCCTTGCCGGTGCCCCACGACGACGGCTTGTCGCCCATGGCGAACTCGATGACACCGCCCTTGGCGACGACCGAGTTCGGCAGCGACGTCTTCGACCAGGTCTTGCCGTTGACCTTCACGCCCTGCACGTAGATGTTCTTCGCGCTGTTCTTCGGCGCCTTGACGACCAGGTCGCGGCCGTTCTCCAGGTGCAGCGTCATCTTCGTGAACTGCGGGGAGCCGATGGCGTATTCACCGCTGCCCATGACGAGCGGGTAGAAGCCCATCGACGAGAAGAGGTACCAGGCCGACTGCTCGCCGTTGTCCTCGTCGCCGTGGTAGCCCTGCCCGATCTCGCTGCCCGTGTACAGCCGGGAGAGGACCTCGCGGACCTTCTCCTGCGTCTTCCACGGCTGGCCGGCCGCGTCGTACATGTACGTGACGTGGTGCGCGACCTGGTTCGAGTGGCCGTACATACCCATCCGGACGTCCCGCGCCTCCGTCATCTCGTGGATGACGCCGCCGTACGAACCGGCCACGTCCGACGACCCGGTCTCCGGCGTCGCGAAGTACGTGTCGAGCTTCTTCGCCAGACCGTCCTTGCCGCCGTACAGGTTCGCGAGGCCCTTGCTGTCCTGGACCGCGGTGAACGCGTAGCCCCACGCGTTCGTCTCCGTGTAGTCGTAGCCCCAGATCGCCGGGTCGAAGTCCGCGGACTTCACCCGCCAGTCGCCCTTGGCGTCCTTGCCCTGGAAGAAGCCCGTACCGGCCGCCTTGTCGTCGAACATGTTGACGTAGTCACGGGCCCGGTTGAGGAAGTACTCCGACTCCTCCTTGTACTGCTCCTTGCCCGTCTTCTTGTAGAGGGCCTGGCCCATCTGTGCGATGCCGTAGTCGTTGAGGTAGCCCTCCAGCGCCCACGACAGGCCCTCGTGCGTGTCCGTGCTCGTGTAGCCGAGGAAGGGCGAGGTCTCCATGCCCTTGCGGCCCACACCCGACTGCGGCGGCACCACGGTCGCGTTCTTCACGGCCGCCTTGTACGCGTCCTCCGCGTCGAAGTCGACGCCCTTCACGTACGCGTCGGCGAACGCCACGTCCGATGACGTGCCGGTCATCAGGTCCGCGTAACCCGGTGACGACCAGCGGGAGATCCAGCCGCCGTCCTTGTACTGCTGCACGAACCCGTCGACCAGCTCACCGGCCTTCTTCGGCGTCAGCAGCGAGTACGCGGGCCACGTCGTGCGATACGTGTCCCAGAAGCCGTTGTTGACGTACGGCTTGCCCTCGACGATCTTCGCGCCGGTGTGGGTCGGGGTGTCCGGACCCGGCATCGGCGAGAACGGCGAGGCGTACTTGTACGTCGAACCGACCTTCTCGAAACCGGAGTTGGGGTACAGGTACAGCCGGTAGAGCGAGGAGTAGAGCGTGGTGCGCTGGTCCTCCGTGGCGCCCTCGACCTCCACCTTGTTCATCAGCGTGTCCCACTGGGCGCGCGCCGCGTTCTTCACCGAGTCGAACGAGCGGTGCTCCGGCAGCTCCTGGCGCAGGTTGTCCTTCGCCTGGTCGATGCTGATGAGCGAGGTCGCCAGCCGCAGGGTGACCGTGCGGTCCTTGCCCGCGTCGAAGGTGAAGTGCCCCTTCACGCCCGCGGATTCGGCGTCCTTGACCGGCTTGTCGAAGACGCCGTAGACGAACAGCCGCGTGGCGCCCGTCGACAGGCCGGACTTGACGTCCGAGTAGCCGGTGACGATCCCGTTGTCCTTGTCGAGCGTGAGACCGCCCTGCTCGGAGACGTTGTCGAAGACCACGCTCGCGTTGTCGCCCGGGTAGCTGAAGCGCAGCGCGGCCGCGTGGTCGGTCGGCGCCATCTCGGCCTTGACGCCGTTCTCGAACGTCACGCCGTAGTAGTACGGCCTGGCCGTCTCGTTCTCGTGCTTGAACGGCAGCGCGCGCCCGGTGCGGGACGTGTCCACCGTGGCCGCGGCCGACGGCATCATCTGGAACGTCTGCCGGTCACCCATCCACGGGCTCGGCTCGTGGCTCGCGGCCAGGGCCTCCATCGTGGGCAGGTTGTCCGCGTTGTTGTCGCGCGCGTAGTCGTACAGCCAGCTCAGCGAGCCCGCGTTGGTCACCGGCGTCCAGAAGTTGAAGCCGTGCGGGACGGCGGTCGCCGGGAACGTGTTGCCGCGGGAGAAGCCGCCGCTGGAGTTGGTGCCGCGCGTGGTGGACGCGTAGTCGCTCAAGTGCGCCTTGGGGCGCGTCCGTTCGGCCTGCGCGATGCTGATGTCGTCGAGCCAGCCGCGGAACTTCGCCGGCCCCTTCGCGGAGTCGTACGCGACCAGGACCCGGTCGATCGTCTTGCCCGCGGCGACCGACCCGATGCCCGACTTCACCGCGTTCCACTGGTTGACGTACAGCCGCTTGGCGTCACCCTGGCCCTGGGGGGTCAGCAGCCCGCCGTGGGAGTCGACGGCCTTCAGGTCGCTCAGATACGTGCCGTCGGTGAAGGCGAGATCCACGGAGACGTTCGTGGCGTCGTAGTCCCGGTCCCCGTCCGCCATCGACGGGAAGATCTTGTACGACAGCTCGGTGTCCCGCTGCACCGCCACATCGACGTCGAAGACCTTGTTGTACGAGTACGCCCGCCCGTCGCCCTTGTGCGTACCGGCGTAGCGCAGCGCGCGCTTGCCGGTGAAGCCGGCGCCCGCCTTGGCCGTCGGCGACCCGCTCGGGCCTCGGTCCACGAGCGACAGCATGTCCTCGGGCGCGGGCGACTGGTCGTCGCCGGTCGACAACTGGAGGTCGGCGAGCTGGGTGGCGTCGCTCGCGCCGTTGTTCTTCGTGAACTCGACGCGGAAGTGCGCGAATTCGGCCGGCTTCTCCAGCTTGTAGGTCTTCGTCTGGAACCGCTTGTCGAACGCCTCGCCGGAGCGCGAGTCGAGCGTCGTCCACTCCTTCCCGTCGGCCGAACCCTTCAGGGTCCAGTCCTTCGGGTCGCGCTCGGCGTGGTCGTTGGCGGACGTGAGCGCGTACTGGGTCACCTTGGCGGGCTCGTCCAGGTCGTACTCGACCCAGGCGGTCGGCGTGAACGCCAGCCACTTGCTGGTCGACTCGCCGTCGAGCAGGTTCTCCTTGGTCTCGCCGCCGCCCGCGTTCTCGTCGCTGGCACGGACGTCCGTGACGTGCCCGTTGACGTTGCCCGGGATGCCGCCGCTGTAGCCGCCGTCGACGCCGCTCGACCGCTTGCTGCCGTCCGGGGCGGTGTCGACCGTGTTCAGCCAGTCCGGAGCGGGCTGCCCCTCCTCGAAGGAGGAGCTGAACTCCTTGGCCGGCCGCGGCTTCTGTGTCGTCTGGGCGGCCGCGGCGCCTTGCCCGACCGCCGTCAGCACCAGCGCGGCCGCCCCCAGGGCCGCCGTGGTGGCGAGTCTGTGTCTGGATCGGATCGATCTGCCCTGCATGGGTGTGCACCCTCCCGGCGGTTCGACAACGTTGTCAGTTCGCTGCGTAAGGTCCAGTAGGGAGGTAAGTGGCTTGTGGTGTCAAGGGTGTTGGCGCGGACCGAGTGCGGGGCGCGCGGGTGCCGGGCCTGGACCGGGGCCCGGTGAGGGTGGGCGCGGCCGACGGGCTGCGGGCGCGGGTGCGGGGCCGGTGTCCGCGTCTGCCGGATCGTCGCAGGTCGGCAACTCCCCATGGGGGCCCGGCGGTGCGCGGGCGGGGGAGTCGCGTCGTCAGCCGGTGTCGGGCCGGCGTGTCTCGACGGTCAGCCGGAGTGTCTCGATCTCGTCCCATCCCTGGGCGGCGAGCCTTTCCTGGAAGGCGAGTTCGGGGTTCGCCAGCACCCGTAGGTGCTGGGGCGGGGTGAGGCTGCGCGCCAGGGCGACGAGGGTCTCCAGGGCACTGTTGGCGAGGTAGTGGACCTGGGTCAGATCCACGGTGATCTCTTCGGCGGTGCGGCTGTACTCGGTCACGGCAACGGCCAGAGAGGCTTTGTGGGCGCCGACGACCTCGCCGAACAGGCGCACGCCGGCGGCGTGATGGAGGGGGGTGATGAGGAGCAGGTCGTCGACGAAGTAGCCGCGCATGGAGGGTCCCGGGGTCATGGGGAGAGGTGCCGTACGGCGAAGGTGAGGGTGGGTCTCGGTCACCCGTGGGCCTGGTGGTGCTCATGGTGCGGGATCGGGTTTCCGCGTAGGACAGTCGCTGACGTGCGGGCCTCCTCGGGCCCGAGTGATCGTCGGACGGTCGGTACCGCACTGACGGCCACGTGCAGTCCGCGGACTGCTACGAAGCGTACTCCCACGAGGTGTGTCCCGATAGTCCCGCAGAGTCGTGGTACGGCCACGGAGATGCCGGGCCCGGCGGCTGCGCGGTGCCGCCCCCGATACCGGCCCTCAGGTGATGGCGCTCCGATCATGTCCCCTTCTTTGTAAAGCAGTTGAGGCTGTCTCGCTTCGCCGGTGCGGCGGGGACCTCGTACGCGTCCGATCCCTCGTCCGGCGCCGGCCGTGGACCCTGCTCCGAGCCCGACGTGCGACCGTCGTCCCGCGAAGGGCCCGGGCCGGCGGTCACACACTGTCGCGGTGCGGGGCGGCTGCCGCGTGCATCCCGCAGACGCGCTCGACGAGAACACCGGGACAAATGGAGGAAGCTGCCCGGCGCGTACGACGGGAGAGGTGTGGTCCCGCGGGTACGCCCTCGCGGATACGCGGAGCCACGTGGACGTGGCCGGAACACACCCTATGAACGGGTGCCACTCGTTCATTGCCCGAACGCACGGTGCCCCGGGATGCCCGACAGCGCGGTATTCGCCATGCTCGTCCCCAGCTGAACGCGTCGGTGACTTCCTGCCCGCGCTATACCACTACATCCCTTGTAGGCAACGGAGTTGGAAAGATCGACATCTGTAGGGCTGCGGCTTATTTCCGGGAGGTCTCAACTCGGAAAAGACCGGCGTCCAAACCTGCATTCGATCTTGCCCAGCTCACAGGGAGTGGACTATACCTGTCGGCGTCCGGCCCGGCCCGAGTTCAGGCCACGGCCGGGCCCGGGGGGCGGGGGATTCGGCGGGGCGCGGTCAGCGGCCCGGCATCCGTGTATTTCCAGCTGTCCCGGAATTCCTGGTACCACCCAGCTCCATCTGCGTTCCCCTTTCAGGAGGGGACAACACAGCACATCACCGCGGTGCCGGGGAGGATCCGGTTCACCGCCTGAGTCCTGGAGAAGGCGAGGACTTGAGCATGGGATCCACCCCCGGCGTAGGCCATCGCGATCTGACCGAGCGGAGCGCGACCGTCGCTCCGGCCGCGGCGACCGTCTATCCGGCATCGCTCAGCTGATCACCGTCGGAGCCGCCGAGCGGCTCCGGGACGGCAGCAAGAACGCCCTGATGCGCATTCCCGCAGACCTCTCCGGCGGGGACCGGCACCAGGGCTCGCTCGATGAGATGTGCGGCCGACGCACGGCCGACCTGGCCCGGCAGCCGCACACGCAGCAAACCCGTACAGATCCATTCGATCAGTGAGGATGCAGAGATGACCATTCGTGCCGGCTCTCTTGACAGGCGGACGCTCCTGCGCGGGGCGATCGCGACCGCGGCCATGGGTTCGTTCGCTGTTGCGTGTGGCTCTCCCTCCAGCAACGACGACGGGGACAGCGGCCCGAAGGGCAAGAAGGACGCCAAGAACCCGTTCGGCGTCGCCGCGAACTCCAAGGTCGACGCGGCCATCTTCGACGGCGGCTACGGCACCGACTATGTCGACTACGTCAACCAGGTGGTCGGGAGCCAGGTCAAGGGTCTCAAGGTCCAGGTCAAGCCGGTCGTCGACATCGCCCCGGAGCTCCAGCCCCGGTTCGTCGGCGGCAACCCGCCGGACCTCATCGACAACTCCGGTGAGGACCAGATCGGCTTCCTCGGCATCCTCGACCAGCTCGAGGAGCTCGACGACGTCTTCGAGGCCAACACCTACGAGGGCAAGAAGATCGCCGACATCGTCTACCCCGGCGTCAAGGCCCCGGGGACGTTCAAGGACAAGTTCGTCGCGCTCAACTACGTGATGACGGTGTACGGCGTCTGGTACTCCAAGACGCTGTTCGAGGAGAACAGCTGGACCCCGCCGAAGACGTGGGACGAGGCGCTCGACCTCGGCCAGAAGGCGAAGAAGAAGGGCAAGTACCTCTTCGTCCACGGCAAGGAGGCGGCGACCTACTACCGCACGCTCCTGATCGACTCGGCGATCAAGGAGGGCGGCGACGAGGTCCGGCTCGCGCTGGAGAACCTGGAGAAGGGCTGCTGGTCGCACCCGGCCGTCCAGGGCGTCATCAAGGTCATGGAGACCATGGTCAAGCAGAAGATGTTCGTCCCCGGTGGCTCCGGCACCCAGTTCCAGAAGGCGCAGGCGATCTGGAGCAACGACCAGAAGGCGCTGCTCTACCCGTCCGGTGGCTGGATCGAGAACGAGATGAAGAAGGCCACCAAGGCCGACTTCCAGATGACCGGTTTTCCGTCGATGACGCTCACCGACAAGCCGAAGCTGCCCTACGAGGCGATTCGCGCGGCCGCGGGCGAGCCGTTCATCGTGCCCAAGCAGGGCAAGAACCCGGCCGGCGGCAAGGAAACGCTGCGGGCGATGCTGTCCGAGAAGGCGGCCGCCAACTTCTCCAAGACGAAGCTGGCCCCGACGATCGTCAAGGGCACCGTGCCCGCCGACGGCTACGGCTCGTCCGCCCTCGTCTCGCAGACGAAGATGCTGGAGGCCGCCGGCACCAACATCTTCACCTACAACTTCGTCGAGGCCTACGGGATGAACACGGACCAGTTGGTGCCGTGGAACTCGTTCCTGGCCGGCGACATCGACGGCAAGGGCCTGACCTCGGCGCTGCAGAAGATCTCCGACAAGGTCCGGGAAGACGACTCCGTCGACAAGATCAAGGTCAGCTAGCACTGCGATGAAAGACAAGATCACCACCTCCGACACCGCGAGCCGCCGGCCGACGCCGGCCGCTCGCGGTGGGCGGCCCCGGCGCCGCAAACTCACCTTCGACCGGGTGACGTTCTTCCTCGCGTTCCTCGGTATTCCGCTGACCATCTTCGTGCTCTTCGTCCTGTACCCCTTCGTGCAGGCGATCTTCTGGGCGATGACCGACTGGCGCGGCTTCAGCCCGGACTACAACTTCGTCGGCTTCGACAACTTCACGAAGATGTTCCAGGACGACATCTTCCTGAAGGCGTTGCGCAACGTCGCGTTGCTGGCGGTCTGCGTGCCGTTGGTGACATTGACGCTCGCCCTCGGGGTCGCGGTGGCCATCACCCTGGGCGGGCCCAGCAAGGGCCCCGTCCGGGGAATCCGGGGAGCGTCCTTCTACCGGATCATCTCGTTCTTCCCCTACGTCGTGCCGGCGATCATCGTCGGCCTGATCTGGGCGCAGATGTACGACCCGAACGCCGGCCTGCTCAACGGCATCCTCACCGGGATCGGCCTCGACGGGTTCGACAAGTTCGCCTGGCTGGGCGAAACGGTGAGCGCGATGCCGGCCCTGATGTTCGTCATCGTCTGGGGGCTCGTCGGGTTCTACGCGGTGCTCTTCATCGCCGCGATCAAGGGAGTTCCCGGCGAGCTGTACGAGGCGGCCAAGATCGACGGAGCCGGCCGGTTCCGGACGACGATCTCGATCACCCTGCCGGCGATCCGGGACAGTGTGCAGACCGCGTACATCTACCTGGGCATCGCCGCCCTCGACGCGTTCGTCTACGTACAGGCGATGTTGCCGGGCGGCGGCCCGAACAACTCGACCCTGACGATCAGTCAGCGGCTGTTCAACGTAGCCTTCGCCAAGCAGCAGTTCGGATACGCCACCGCGATGGGCGTCGTCCTCGCCGTCGTCACCCTTGTGTTCGCGGCGCTGGTGTTCCTCGTCAACCGTCTGACGGGTGGCGGCGAGAACGAGAGCAAGAAGAAAGCGCGTGGGTTCGGGGCTCGGCGTGCAGGAGCCAAGGGAGGTGCCCAGTGAGCGCCGTAGCTGCCGACCGGAAGCCGGTGAGTGACCGGAAGCCGGCGAGGGACCGGAAACTGACGAGAGCCGCCGCGAGCAGCGACCGCAGGTTCGCGGTGATCTCGCACACCCTGCTGATCCTGTGGTCCGTGATCGTGATCGTCCCCATGCTGTGGGTGCTGGTCTCGTCCTTCAAGTCGACCAGCGAGATCCTTTCGTCGCCCTTCAAGCTGCCGCATCGCTGGCGGTTCGAGAACTACGCGCACGCGTGGACCGACGCGAACATCGGGAAGTACTTCCTGAACTCGGTGATCGTCGTGGTCTGCGCGCTGTTCCTGGTGATGCTGCTCGGCGCGATGTGCGCCTACATCCTGGCCAGGTTCGAGTTCCCCGGCCGCCGGCTGATCTACTACGTGATGCTCGCCGGGCTGACCTTCCCCGTCTTCCTGGCGATCGTGCCGCTCTTCTTCCAGCTGCAGAACTTCGGGCTGCTGAACACGCGTCCGGGGCTGATTCTCACCTACGTCGCGTTCGCGCTGCCGTTCACGATGTTCTTCCTCTACTCGTTCTTCCGGTCTCTGCCGCACGACGTCTACGAGGCGGCGTTGATCGACGGTGCCGGTGACTGGCGGGCGTTCTTCCAGGTGATGCTGCCGATGGCCCGTCCGGGCATGGCGGCGGTGGCGATCTTCAACTTCCTGGGCCTGTGGAACCAGTTCCTGCTGCCGGTGGCGCTCAACACCGACCAGGACAAGTGGGTCCTCACCCAGGGGATGTCCGCCTACGCGTCCTCGCAGGTCTACGACATCGACTACGGGGGTCTGTTCGCGGCCATCGTGATCACGGTGGTGCCCGTCCTGATCGTGTACATCATCTTCCAGCGGCGGATCGCCGGTTCGGTGTCGCAGGGCACCTTCCGCTGACGCCCGTCACGTACAGGGCCGGCCCCGGAGAGACACCTCTCCGGGGCCGAACCCTTGTGCGCGCCCGCTGGAACCGATTTCTGTCAAGGGCTTGACGCCACAGGTGCCTTCAGCGGAGCTTGGAGTTCATAACTTGTACAAGGGCCAGTCACCCGGTGTGACATCGGCCAGGGGCAGAGGTGGAGAGTCAATGGAGACTCCGGGGTCGCAGTCGTCGCTGCACCGGGCCAATCTGGAGCGGGTCGTACGCGCCGTGCGGCTCGCCGGTTCGCTCACGCAGGCGGAGATCGCGCGGACGACGGGTCTGTCCGCGGCGACGGTCTCCAACATCGTCCGGGAGCTCAAGGACGGGGGAACCGTCGAGGTCACGCCCACCTCGGCCGGGGGGCGCAGGGCCCGCAGCGTGTCGCTCAGCGGCGACGCGGGCATCGTGATCGGCGTCGACTTCGGGCACACGCACCTGCGGGTGGCCATCGGCAACCTGGCCCACCAGGTGCTCGCCGAGGAGTCCGAGCCGCTGGACGTGGACGCCAGCGCCGCGCAGGGCTTCGACCGCGCCGAGGAGCTGGTCGAGCGCCTGGTCGCGGCGACCGGCGTGGACCGCTCGAAGGTGGCCGGCGTCGGGCTCGGTGTGCCGGGCCCCATCGACGTGGAGAGCGGCACGCTGGGCTCCACGTCGATCCTGCCGGGCTGGACCGGCACCAAGCCCGCCGAGGAGCTCAGCCGCCGCCTGGGTGTGCCCGTGCACGTCGACAACGACGCCAACCTGGGCGCGCTCGGCGAGCTGGTCTGGGGGAGCGGGCGGGGCGTGCGGGACCTCGCGTACATCAAGGTGGCCAGCGGCGTCGGCGCCGGGCTCGTGATCGAGGGCAAGATCTACCGGGGGCCGGGCGGCACCGCGGGGGAGATCGGGCACATCACGCTGGACGAGTCGGGCCCGGTGTGCCGCTGCGGCAACCGCGGCTGCCTGGAGACCTTCACGGCCGCCCGCTACGTGCTGCCGCTGCTCCAGTCCTCCCACGGCACCGATCTGACCATGGAGGGCGTCGTACGGCTCGCCCGCGACGGCGACCCGGGCTGCCGCCGGGTGATCGCCGACGTGGGCCGGCACATCGGCTCCGGGGTCGCGAATCTCTGCAATCTGCTCAACCCCAGCCGGGTCGTCCTGGGCGGCGATCTGGCAGAGGCCGGAGAGCTGGTCCTGGGGCCCATCAGAGAGTCCGTGAGCCGCTACGCGATCCCGAGTGCCGCCCGCCAACTCTCCGTCCTTCCTGGGGCGTTGGGGGGCCGTGCGGAGGTGCTCGGGGCGCTCGCCCTGGCGCTCAGCGAGATGGGCGATTCGACCCTTTTGGACGGTTCTGTCCCCACCGCTACACCTGCCTTCACTTAGAGAACGCATGACACCGTTGCCATCTCGTTAAGGATTTACTCCTTGACGCTGGGGTTGCGGCCGAGTTGACTTCCAGCCACCTCGGCCGCAACGTCGCGGCCTCGTCAGGGAGGTTTCTGAAGTGAACACGCGTATGCGTCGTGCCGCCGTTGCTTTCTGTGCCACCGCCATGGCGGTCTCTCTCGCCGCCTGTGGCAGCGCCAAGGAGTCCACCGACAAGGGCGACGGCGACAAGTCGAGCGCCAAGAAGGGCGACGACATCACTGTCGGCCTGCTGCTGCCGGAGAACCAGACGGCGCGCTACGAGAAGTTCGACAAGCCGATCATTGAGAAGCAGATATCCGAGCTGACCAATGGCAAGGGCAAGGTCGAGTACCTCAACGCCAAGCAGGACGCGACCCTCCAGTCGCAGCAGATCGACACGATGATCACCAAGAAGGTCGACGTGCTGATCCTCGACGCGGTCGACTACAAGGCCGTCGCGGGCGGTGTGAAGAAGGCCAAGGACGCGAACATCCCCGTCGTCGCGTACGACCGCCTGGCCGAGGGCCCGATCTCCGCCTACACCTCGTTCGACAACGAGGAGGTCGGCAAGACCCAGGGCGAGGCGCTCCTGAAGGCCATGGGCTCCAAGGCCACCAAGAGCAGCAAGATCGTGATGATGAACGGCGCGATCACCGACCCGAACGCCGCCTTCTTCAAGAAGGGCGCCCTCTCCGTGCTCAAGGACAAGGTGACCATCGCCAAGTCCTACGACACCAAGGAGTGGAAGCCGGAGAACGCCAACACCAACATGGAAGGCGCGATCTCCGCGATCGGCAAGGACAAGATCGACGGCGTCTACTCCGCCAACGACGGCATGGCGGGCGGCATCATCACCGCCCTGAAGGCCGCCGGCCTGAGCAAGCTCCCGCCGGTCACCGGCCAGGACGCGGAGCTCGCGGGTGTGCAGCGCATCGTCACGGGCGACCAGTACATGAGCGTCTTCAAGTCGTACCCGCAGGAGGCCGAGACCGTCGCCAAGATGGCCGTCTCGATCGCCAAGGACGGCGAGCTCGACAGCTCGCTCGCCACGGGCACCGTCGACAGCGGCACCGAGAAGGGTGTCCCGTCGGTGATCGTCCCGGTCGTCTCGCTGACCCAGGACAACATCAAGGACACGGTCGTCAAGGAGGGTTACTACACCCTCGACGAGATCTGCTCGGCCAAGTACAAGGCCGCGTGCGACAAGATCGGTCTGAAGTAACCCCCTTGTCCTGCACGGGACTTGCGCACCTTTCCCGGTAGCGCTCCTGTGTAAGCACGTCCGGCGCCCTGTCGCCGACAGCCCCGCAAGCTCAACGGCGGGGCGCCGGACGGAACACACCCCCCTCAGTCTTCTCTTCTGTTCAACCTCCCGCCGGGTCAGGCCTTTGGCGGCGAAGGAGATGGTTCACGTGTCCGCTACGCCCGTGCTGGCGTTGCGCGGGGTCTCCAAGCGATTCGGTGCCGTCCAGGCGCTCACCGACGTAGAGCTTGAGGTCCACGCCGGTGAGGTGGTCGCCCTGGTCGGCGACAACGGTGCCGGAAAGTCCACCCTTGTCAAGACGATCGCCGGTGTGCACCCCATCGATGAAGGTGTCATCGAGTGGGACGGCAAGGCCGTCGCGGTCAACAAGCCGCACGACGCCCAGAACCTGGGCATCGCGACCGTCTACCAGGACCTCGCGCTGTGCGACAACATCGACGTCGTCGGCAACCTCTTCCTGGGGCGCGAGATCAAGCGCGGGTTCGTCCTCGACGAGGTCGAGATGGAGCGCCGCTCGCGTGAGCTGCTCCAGACCCTGTCGATCCGCATCCCCAGCGTGCGCATCCCGATCGCCTCGCTCTCCGGCGGTCAGCGCCAGGTCGTGGCCATCGCCCGCTCCATGCTCGGCGAGCCCAAGCTGGTCATCCTCGACGAGCCGACGGCCGCCCTGGGTGTCGAGCAGACGGCGCAGGTCCTCGACCTCGTCGAGCGCCTGCGCGAGCGCGGCCACGCGGTCATCCTCATCAGCCACAACATGGCCGATGTGAAGGCCGTCGCCGACAAGGTCGCCGTTCTGCGGCTCGGCCGCAACAACGGTGTGTTCGAGGTCAAGACGACCTCGCAGGAAGAGATCATCTCCGCCATCACCGGCGCCACGGACAACGCCGTGACCCGTCGTGCGGCGCGCAGCAACGCGGAGGCTCAGAAGTGAGCATCGACAAGACGCAACCGAAGCAGCCCCCCGTGGACACCGCCCCCGCCGCGGCCGGCGCCGCCGTGACCGCCGTCGACCCCCGCCTCCTCGTGCGCGAGCAGGGCTTCGCCGGCTACCTCAGCGAGTTCAAGCGCAAGGTCAAGGGCGGTGACCTGGGTGCCATCCCGGTCGTCATCGGCCTGATCGTCATCTGCGCGATCTTCCAGAGCCTCAACTCGGCGTTCCTGGGCGCGGAGAACCTCAACAACATCTTCGTCGCCATGGTGGCCACCGGCATGATGTCGGTCGGCATCATCTTCGTGCTGCTGCTCGGCGAGATCGACCTGTCCGTCGGCTCCGTCTCCGGTGTCTCCTCGGCGATCACCGCCGTGCTGAGCGTCACGCACGGGATGAACGAGTGGCTCGCCGTCCTCGTCTCGCTCGCCGCGGGCGCGGTCATCGGTGCCCTGCACGGCTTCTTCTTCGCCCGGGTCGGCGCCCCCGCGTTCGCCGTCACCCTGGCCGGCCTGCTGTTCTGGAACGGTTTCATGCTCCAGATCCTGGGCTCCAACGGCACGATCAACCTCGACAGCGACGGCGTGGTCGGCAAGCTCACCACGTACTACTTCTCGGACGTCGCCGCCGCCTACGGCCTGGCCGTCGTCGCGGTCCTCGCCTACTTCGTGCCGAGCTTCCTCGCCAACCGCCGCCGCGAGGCCGCGGGCATCCCGTCCCGCCCGCTGAGCGACCTCCTGGTGCGTACGGTGCTGCTCGCCGTCGGCGTCTTCGGCGTCGCGGTCATCTTCAACCAGTACAAGGGCCTGCCGCTCGCGGTGCTGCTCTTCGCGATCGTCCTGGTCGGCAGCGACTTCGTGCTGCGCCGCACCTCGTACGGCCGCAAGGTCTTCGCGCTCGGCGGCAGCGTCGAGGCGTCGCGCCGTGCCGGTATCAACGTCACGGCGGTCCGGATCTCGGTCTTCGCCATCGCGGGCCTCTTCGCGGCGGTCGGCGGCCTCTTCTGGGCCTCCAAGATCGCGGCGGCCAACCAGGGCGCCGGCTCCGGCGACCTCCTGATGAACGTCATCGCCGCGGCCGTCATCGGCGGCACCAGCCTCTTCGGCGGCCGGGGCCGCACGTGGAACGCGCTGCTCGGTGTGCTGGTCATCACGTCGATCCAGTACGGCCTGGCCCTCCAGGGCATCGCCACCCCGATCCAGTACATGATCACCGGTGGTGTGCTCCTCGCCACGGTCGTCATCGACTCGATCACCCGCAAGACCCAGAAGTCGGCCGGCCGCGCCTGACGGCTTCTGACGGTTTCCCACCGGGTTCACCTGGGCTGACTGTGCCCGGCGTCAAGGACGACGCCGGGCACAGTCATGCCCGCGCACAGCCCCGTAGGAACGTGTGTTCCCCTGGGGTGGGGCCGATCGCGTGACAAGGAACGCACAGCCCGCCCGCCGCCTGCGACGGCGGAACATTAGACTCGACAGACCCGGCAAGCTCGAACAGCTCAACCAGCTACTACAGCTCTACTGCAAGGAGGCACGGGTGCCGCTGCTGACCCGCATCACGGGACCGCGCGATCTGGACCGGCTCAGCCTGGAGCAGCTGGACCAGCTGGCCGGAGAGATCCGGACCTTCCTCGTCGACGCGGTTTCCAAGACCGGCGGCCACCTCGGCCCGAACCTCGGTGTCGTCGAGCTGACCATCGCCCTGCACCGCGTCTTCGAGTCGCCCAAGGACAAGGTTCTGTGGGACACCGGTCACCAGTCCTACGTGCACAAGCTGCTCACCGGCCGCCAGGACTTCTCCCGGCTGAAGATGAAGGGCGGCCTCTCGGGCTACCCCTCGCAGGCCGAGTCCGAGCACGACGTCATCGAGAACTCGCACGCCTCCACGGTCCTCGGCTGGGCCGACGGCCTCGCCAAGGCCAACGAGGTCCTGGACCGGGACGACCACGTCGTCGCGGTCATCGGTGACGGCGCCCTCACCGGCGGCATGGCCTGGGAGGCGCTGAACAACATCGCCGCCGCCAAGGACCGCCCCCTCGTCATCGTCGTCAACGACAACGAGCGCTCCTACGCGCCCACCATCGGCGGCCTGGCGAACCACCTGGCCACCCTGCGCACCACCGACGGCTACGAGCGCTTCCTGGCCCGCGGCAAGGACCTCCTGGAGCGCACCCCGGTCGTCGGCAAGCCGCTGTACGAGACGCTGCACGGCGCCAAGAAGGGCCTCAAGGACTTCATCGCCCCGCAGGGCATGTTCGAGGACCTCGGCCTGAAGTACGTCGGCCCGATCGACGGCCACGACATCGAGGCCCTGGAGTCGGCGCTGACCCGCGCCAAGCGCTTCGGCGGGCCGGTCATCGTGCACTGCCTCACCGAGAAGGGCCGCGGCTACACCCCCGCCCTCCAGGACGAGGCCGACCGCTTCCACGGCATCGGCCCCATCCACCCGGACACCGGCCTGCCGGTCAAGGCGTCGGGCGCCGACTGGACCTCCGTCTTCGGCGACGAGATGGTCCGGCTCGGCAAGGAGCGCGAGGACATCGTCGCCATCACGGCGGCCATGCTGCAGCCGGTCGGCCTGAAGAAGTTCGCGGACGCCTTCCCGGACCGCGTCTACGACGTGGGCATCGCGGAGCAGCACGGCGCGGTGAGCGCCGCCGGCCTGGCCGCGGGCGGCCTGCACCCGGTCTTCGCCGTCTACGCGACCTTCCTCAACCGCGCCTTCGACCAGCTCCTGATGGACGTGGCCCTGCACAAGTGCGGCGTCACGTTCGTCCTGGACCGGGCCGGCGTCACCGGCACCGACGGTGCCTCCCACAACGGCATGTGGGACATGTCGATCCTCCAGGTCGTCCCCGGCCTCAGGATCGCCGCCCCGCGCGACGCCGACCAGGTCCGCGCCCAGCTGCGCGAGGCCGTGCAGGTCTCCGACGCCCCGACCGTCGTGCGCTACTCCAAGGGCGCGGTCGGCCCGGCCGTCGAGGCCGTCGGCACGGTGGGCGGCATGGACGTGCTGCGCGAGCCCGGCTCGGACCGCCCCGACGTCCTGCTGGTCTCGGTCGGCGCGCTCGCCCCGATGTGCCTGGAGATCGCCGACCTCCTCGACAAGCAGGGCATCACCACGACCGTCGTCGACCCGCGCTGGGTCAAGCCGGTCGACGAGGCGATGGCCCCGCTCGCCGAGCGCCACCGCGTCGTGGTGACGGTGGAGGACAACTCCCGGGTCGGCGGTGTCGGCTCGGCCGTCGCCCAGGCCCTGCGCGACGCGGGCGTCGACGTCCCGCTGCGCGACTTCGGCATCCCGCCGCGCTTCCTCGACCACGCCTCCCGCAAGGAGGTCATGACGGAGATCGGCCTCACGTCCCCCGACATCGCCCGCCAGGTCACCGGCCTGGTGGCGAAGCTCGACGGGCGCAACGAGCGCTCCGCGGCCGAGGCGATGGAGCCGGCCAGGGACTGAGCACCCTGCCAGGGGCCGGTCGGACTCACCCATCAGGTGGTCCGACCGGCCCCTTTCGCGTGAATCCCCGTGACTGACCTGCGCCCCACGGGCTACTCGTCCCGATCATGTCGTGGACGACAAGGCGCACGGAGGTAGCCGGTGACCACCCAGCCAGACGCGGGACGCGCACGCAGCGGCCTGTTCAGGACGAAGTCCATCGAGCAGTCCATCCAGGACACCGAGGAACCCGAGCACCGGCTCAACAAGTCACTGTCCGCCCTCGACCTCACCGTCTTCGGCGTCGGCGTCGTCATCGGCGCCGGCATCTTCGTGACCACCGGCACCGTGGCGAAGAACTACGCGGGCCCCGCCGTCGCCCTCGCCTTCGTCGTCGCGGGCATCGTGTGCGCGCTCGCGGCGCTCTGCTACGCCGAGTTCGCCTCCACCGTGCCGGTGGCGGGCTCCGCGTACACCTTCGCGTACGCCTCGCTCGGCGAGTTCGTCGCCTGGATCATCGGCTGGGACCTGGTCCTGGAACTGGCCCTGGGCGCGGCCACCGTCGCCGTCGGCTGGGCGGGCTACGTCCAGTCGCTCCTGGACAGCTGGGGCATCCCGCTGCCGACGGTGCTGCTCGGCCCGTCCGACGGGAAGTTCGGCTTCAACATCGCCGCCGCGCTGCTGATCCTGGTGATGACCGGCGTGCTGGTCGTGGGCGTCAAGCTGTCCGCGCACGTCACCTCGCTGGTGGTCGCCATCAAGGTCCTCGTGGTCCTGATCATCATCGCCGTCGGCAGCTTCCACATCGTCGGCGCGAACTACTCGCCGTTCATCCCGCCGAAGCAGGACGTGTCCGGCGGCTCCGGCCTCAGCGCGACACTCCTCGAATCGATCTTCGGCTACACCCCCTCGGCCTTCGGGGTCATGGGCATCTTCACCGCCGCCGCCATCGTCTTCTTCGCCTACATCGGCTTCGACGTGGTCGCCACCGCCGCCGAGGAGACCGTCGACCCGGCCAAGGACGTACCGCGCGGCATCATCGGCTCCCTGGCCATCTGCACGGCCCTGTACGTCGCCGTGTCGATCGTCGTCACCGGCATGCAGAAGTACAGCACCCTCAGCGCGGACGCACCGCTCGCCGACGCGTTCAAGGCGATCGGCCAGCCGTTCTGGGCGGGCCTCATCAACTTCGGCGCCATCATCGGCCTGGTCACCGTCGTGATGATCCTGCTGCTCGGCCAGGGCCGCGTCTTCTTCGCGATGAGCCGCGACGGACTCCTGCCGAAGGTCTTCAGCCACGTCCACCCCACGTTCCGCACGCCGTACCGCTCGACGATCATCCTCGGCGTCGCGTCCGCGGTCCTCGCCGGATTCGTCTCCCTCGAAGAGCTGTCCAAGCTGGTCAACATCGGCACCCTGTTCGCCTTCGTCGTGGTCGCCCTCGGCGTGATCATCCTGCGCCGCACCCGCCCCGACCTGCCCCGCGCGTTCCGCGCCCCCTGGGTGCCCGTCCTGCCGGTCGCCTCGGTCGCCGCGTCCGTGTGGCTGATGCTCAACCTGTCGGTCGAGACCTGGCTGCGCTTCCTCGCCTGGATGGTGCTCGGCCTCGTCATCTACTTCGTGTATGGCCGCACCCACAGCAAGCTGGGCGGCCGCAACTCCCAGTAAGCACCGCTCGATCCGTCCGGCCCCGTATGTCCCGCTTCGATGCGGACTGCGGGGCCGGATAGTTTGGCGCCCATGCTCACCCAGGCGCGGACATCACTACCGTACGTATCCGAAGACCGCCGGGGTGCCTCGGACCGCAGACCCGCCCGCGCCTACTGGCCACGGCTCGTCCCCCTGCTCGCCCTCCTCGCCTGTGCCACCCGCGTCCCGTCCTTCACCGTGCCGCTGTGGAACCCCGACGAGGGCTATCTCGCCGTCCAGGCGCGGATGTTGGCGCACGGCGGCCGGCTGTACGAGACCGTCGTCGACCGCAAACCACCGCTCGTACCCTGGCTGTACGAGGCCGCGTTCGCCGTCTTCGGCTCCGGCTCGCTCACCCCGCTGCGGGTCTGCGCCGTCGCCGCGCAGCTGATCACGGCCCTGCTGCTCGCCTCGTTCGCGCGCCGGCGCTGGGGCGACACGGCGGGCCGCACCGCGGGCGTGCTGTACCTGCTGGCCTCGATCGGGCTCAACCCACAGGACGCGCAGGCCGCCACCTTCGAGGTGTTCATGCTGCCGTGGACCGCGGCCGCCCTGTGGTGCGCGGACCGGCGCCGCTGGGGCTGGTGCGGGGCCGCCGTCGCCGGTGCGTTCCTGGCCAAGCAGACCGGCGGAGCGGTCCTGGTGCCCGTCGCCTGGATGCTGTGGCGGTGCGGGGCGCCGCGCAGGGACGTGGTGCGGTGCGCGGGCGGCATCGCGGTGCCGGTGCTCGGGGCCGCCCTCGCCACCGACCCGGCGGGCTTCCTGTTCTGGACGGTGACGGGATCGGGCGCGTACGCCTCGTTCACCGGCTCCGAACTCCACGTGCTGGCTAGGGGTTTGACGAACGCGGCGATCCTCGCGGTGGCCTGCGCCGGGATCCTGCCCCCGGTCGTACGGGTCCTGCGCATCGCCCGCACCGGGTGCGCGGAGCTGTGGCTCTGGCTCGGCTCGTCCGCCGGTGCGGTCCTGCTCGGCTTCCACTTCTTCGGGCACTACTACCTGCAACTCATCCCGCCCCTGGCCCTGTTGGGCACCGCGGCGCTGCAGATCCTGCCGCGCGAGCGGCTCGTCACGGCGCTGCTCACCTCCGCGTGCTGCTGCCTGCTGTTCGTCACGTGGGGGATGCTCGCGCCGCACCCCGAGCTCGCGCACGCCCAGCGCGTCGCCCGCGAGGTGCGGGCGCACTCCGACCCGCGGGAGCCGGTGCTGGTGTGGGGCATACACCCGGAGACGTACTGGATGGCCGGCAGAGAGCCCGCCAGCCGCTTCCTGACGGCCGGGCTGCTCACGAACTACAGCGGGGGGCGGGACGGGCCCCAGGTGGGGGAGAGGTACGCGGTGGCGGGCGCCTGGGACGTGTTCCGGGAGGAGTTCGCGCGGAGGGCGCCGCGGCTCGTCGTGGACGACTCCAGGGGCAAGCCGTACGGAGTGGAGAGAACCCGGTCACTGCGGCGGATGCTGGCGGCGTACGAGGTGGCCGGGGACGTGGACGGGGCCGTGGTGTACGTACGGCGGCAGTGAGCCCGGGCCCCGCCCCGCTACGGGTACACCGTCCGGGGGCCCACGCAGCGGGCCCCCGACTCCTCGACCCTGCGGCGCAGTTCGCGGTCCGCCGTCACGACCACGCACGACCCCGTCGCGCCCGCGGCCACCGCCACGATGTGGTCGTCGCCCTCGCCGGGGGCGTCCTCGACCCGCACCCCGGGCCGCGACGCGACCCCGCGGGCCCGGCCCTCGACCACCAGCACCACCTCTTCGTCCGGGTGCCGCTCGGCGTACTCCGCGAGACGGTCGCGCAGCCGCACGGCGGCCGCGTGCCGGTCGCGCCACCAGCCGTCGGGGACGGACCCGACGACGTTCGCGCCGTCCACCACCAGCAAGGTCGTCATGGCCGCTCGCCCTTCCGCCACAGGTCCGTGACCCGGCCGACGGCCGCGACGGCGCGGGCCGTGCGCGCCTCGTCCGTACGGACCCGGTTGCTCAACTCGATGTGCAGGAACGGTACGTCCTGCGCCGAGGCCTTGCGGCCCTGAACGTTGGTGCGCCCCTCCAGCGGGCAGGAGCGGGCCCAGGCGCGGCACACGTCGAAGCCGCGCCCGCGCAGCGCGTCGGCGAGGCGGCGGCCCTCGGTCCGCGCGGCCGTGCCGCGCCCCGTGGAGGCGACGACGTCGTGACGCGGAGCGGAGTCGTCGGCGAAGCCGTGCACCTGCACAGCGGGCCGGCCCCGCTCGGCCAGCAGGTCGCAGACGGCGTCGAACACGGTGTCCCGGCGGTGCGCGACGTCCGACGCGTCCCCCCGACCTGCTTTGCGATGCGCACCTGCAATGACCATGATCCCACCGCGAGAACCGCGCAGGACCCCGACGCCGACGCGCTCCGTGTTCCGGTCGGCGACCGGGTGCGGGACCTGGACGGTCCAGCGGCGGTCCTCGTGGGTGCCGTCGTCGGCGAGGTACACCCGGCCCCAGCCACGGGGCGACGGGCCCTCGTCGGTGCGGTCGGCGATCTCCGTGAAGCGCCGTCCCGTCCCGGAATCGGTGAGCGTCCGCACGGTGAAGTCGACGTCGGACAGGCGCTGTCGGGCCCGTTCGAGCTTGCCGTCGAGAAGAAGGCCGACGCCCTGCGCGACGGTCTCGCGGTCGCGGCGGGACGGCTCCAGATATCCGGTATCGGCCCCGAAGCGGGCCGTGTACCCGGTGACGCGGGCCAGCAGATCCACCTCGGCGCGCCCGTCGGACCCGGCGTCGGAAGTGCGGTCCGGCCCGGCGTCCTGTCGGGCCGCGGAGAGCAGCAGTGCGGTGGTCACTGTGGCAACAACGACCAGGATTGTTGCAATTGTTACCGTCTTTGTCCGGTTGGCCGTCATAGTTGTATAAAGATAGCCGGGTGAACAGACGCCCCTCTCGCACCACCCGTCGCAGCCGCACCGGCATAGCCGGTACCGCCCTCGCCGCCCTGCTCGCCGGCGCCGCCGCCTGCGGTCCCTCCGGCTCGGACGACGACACGGCCGACGGCGACGCGGGCCGTTCGTTCACCGTCGCCGCGGCGGGCGACATCCTCATCCACCCGGAGCTGACCGAGCAGGCGGGCAAGGACGCCAAGGAGACCGGCAAGGGCGTGGCGGGGCTCGACTTCGACCCGATCATGGCCGGCATCAAGCCCGTGATCAGCAAGGCGGACCTCGCCATCTGTCACTTCGAGCCGGTGGCGTCGGCCAGCCCGAAGGGGCCCTTCGAGAGCTTCCCCGCGTTCATCGTGCCGCCGCAGATCACGACGACGATCAAGAACATCGGCTACGACACCTGCTCCACCGCCTCCAACCACAGCCTCGACCACGGGGCGACCGGCGTCACCAACACCCTGAACGCCCTCGACAAGGCCGGCGTCAAGCACACGGGCTCGGCCCGCAGCGCCGCCGAGGCGCAGAAGCCGAACATTCTCGACGTCAAGGGCGTCAAGGTCGCCCAGCTCTCCTTCGCGGGCGGCTTCAACGGTCACAAGATCCCCGAGAACAAGCCGTGGCTGGTCAACCAGACCTCGATCAGAGCCATCAAGGCGGCCGAGCAGCGGGCGCGCAAGGCCGGCGCCGATGTCGTCATCCTGAGCATCCACTGGGGGCGCGAGCACCAGCCCACGCCCAACGCGGTCCAGCTCGACCTCGCCCGGCGCATCGCGAAGCAGACCGGCATCAACCTGGTCATCGGCCACCACGCCCATGTGGTGCAGCCGATGGAGAAGATCGGCGACACCTGGGTCGCGTACGGCCTCGGCAACCAGATCGCCCGGCACGAGGTGCCCAGCGGACTGTCCGAGGAGGGCGTCACCGGCTGGTTCGAGTTCACCGAGCGCGGCGGTACCTGGGACGTACGGGCCAAGTACGTGCCGACGTTCATCGACATCCCGCCGGACCCGGACGAGAACGGCGCCGTGCCCAAGGGGTCCGTCAAGGACCACCGCCTCGTGGACGTGGCCGCGGCCCTGCGCGACGGCGACGGCCTGAGCGCGCAGCAGCGGGCCCGCTACCGCCTCGCGTTCGAACGTACCGAAGGCACGCTCCTCAACCGCGGCGCCGGCCAGGACGGCCTCGAACCGCTGAACCCGCTGCCGTAGCGCCCGCTCGATCGCGGAGATGCACGGCTCAAACTGTGCCGTGCATCACATTGGGCTGATTTCGTACAACCATCCGCTTCCGGTTCGGGTCGGGAGTTACTGGATCGCACGCTTGTGCTCTGTGCGTCTCCATGTGCGACATCCGGGGGAATGTCGTACGACCGTCCGGCACATCAACAACTCCAGCAGAGGAGCCCACCGTTGGCCGCTTCCCAGGTGAAGCGACGGCACAAGGTCCGCAAGCGGGCCGACATGTCGCTGATCGGCGGCATCCGGCCGCCCATCGCACTGCTGTCGGTCCTGCTCCTCGCTCTGGCCGGAATCACCGCCCTCACCATCGGACGGTCCGGCGACGGGCCCGTGCCCAAAGCGGTGCTCCAGTCCCAGCAGCACTTCGCGGAGGACGGCGCCGTCGCCCTGCGCGCGTCGCTCGACGAGTCCATCACCGACCTCAACCGGACGGCCAACCTGTTCAGCGCGGGCCAGCCGGTCAGCGCCGACACCGTCCTCGACAAGGTCGGCAACGTCTACCAGAAGTGGCGCGGCTCCGCCGTCATCGAGATCAAGTCGGGCAAGATGCTCGCCGCCCGCGGGGAGAACGTGCCGGTCACCGCGATCGACCGGACCAAGCTCTCCGCCGAGGGCGGGCTGCGGCCCCGCCTGATCCGCCTGGACAACGGCGAGACCCGGCTGCTCACCCTGGCCCTGCTCTCCTGGGAGGGCCGCCCCCAGCAGCTCCTGGTCACCACCAGCAGCCTGAAGTTCCCCGGCGTCAGCCTCGGCAAGTTCCGCGCCATCGCCGTCGTCGACTCCCAGGGCGCCGTGCTCAGCAGCGACGGCATCCTCGCGCCCGAGCAGATCCTGTCCGACACCGTGAAGGAGGCGTCCGCCGCCTCCCGCAAGCAGCTCGACGACTTCGCGAAGACGGCCGCGCGCAAGGCCTCCCGCGAACCGTCCAAGACCAAGGAACCCGGTTCCGGCGGCTACCTCGGCGTCAGCGGCTCCCTGCTCGGCGACACCGTGCAGGGCGACCGCGCCCTCGCCGGATACGCCTCCCTCACCGGCCCCGAGGCCGGCGAGTTCACCCGGGCCAGCGAGCTCGGGCTCACCGTCGTCACCCTGGTCCACGTCACCGACGACGCCACGCACGTCGCCTCCCTCGCCTTCGGTCTGCTCGCCGCGGGCGCCCTGATCCTCATCGGCGCGGTCACCGTCGCGCTGCTGCTCGGCACCGTGCAGCGCCCGCTGATCCGGCTGTTCCTGGAGAGCCGCCGCCTCACCCGCGGCGACCTGACCCGGCCGGTGTCCGTGCCCCGCTACGGCGAGGGCGCCCGCATCGGCAACGCCCTGGAGCGGCTGCGCCGCCAGCTGCTCGGCGAGAGCGACGAGACGCGGCCCGTCCGCGGCCGCCTCGGCACCCGTGCCCTCGTCGCGGTCAGCGGCGCGCTGCTGCTCGTGTGGTGCGTGCCGCTGGTCCTCTTCCTCAACCGGGCCGGCGACGACGTCGCCGTCCCGCAGCAGATGGTCAGCGACCAGCGCGAGCGCACCGACACCCTCGCCGACCGGGTGCGCCGCGCCCTGAACGAGGGCCACGCCGACCTCGCCGCCGTCGGCACCCTGGTCGGCGACCGCACCGAACCCGCGCAGATCACCGAGGTCCTTCAGCGGACCATGACGGAACACCCCCGCTACGACGCGCTGTACGTCCTCGACACCCACGGCGCGATCGTCGCCAAGGCGGGCGGCGACGTGCACAGCCCCGCGGGCAAGGGTCCCTCCGCCAAGCCGCTGCGGGTCCTCGACGACTCCGGGAAGAAGCCGGTGATCCTCGGCACCGCCGAGATCCCGGGCCGCGACGGCGCCGCCGTCGTCGGCGAATTCCGCATCGACTTCCTCAACTCGCTCCTCAAGCGTCCCGGCCTCGGCACCGTCCGGGTCGTCGACGCCGACCGCAAGGTCATCGCGGGCAACTCCGGCTACCGCGAGTTCCAGAAGCTGCCCTCCCGGATCGACGAGCTGGCCGACGCCACCAACCAGAAGGTCGGCATGGCCGCCAAGCCCAGCGGGGTGCTCTACCGCGACGACGGCGCCGTACAGCTCGCCGGGGCCGCCCCGTTCGCCGGCGGCGGCGCCGCCAAGGAACTGGGCTGGACCGTCGTCAGCTGGCAGCCCGCGTCCGGCCTCGCGATCCCCGAGTACCAGTACCAGAACCGCACCGTGCTCGCCGGACTGCTCGGCATCACCGCGGCCGCGGCCTGCCTCGGCTGGCTGCACATCGTCGTCGTCCGCCCGCTGCGCGAACTGGCCCGCCAGGCCGAGAAGCTGGCCGACGGCGACCGCAAGACGGTGCTGTACCCGCGTCACCACGACGAGGTCGGCGCCGTCACCCGCAGCTTCGAACTCGTCCGGCAGCAGCTCCAGGGCCGGCAGCAACAGCAGCGACGGCAGGGCGGCCCCCCGCGCACGCCCGCCGGAGCCGGAAGGAACTAGGAACCACCCGTGCTCTTCCTCTACACCGTGCTCGTGGTGTGCGGGGCCGTCCTGCTGATCGCCGGAGTGATCGAACAGCGGCGGCACTACATCAACCTCGACCACATCCCGACCCGCGTCCTCGTGAACGGCATCCGCGGCAAGTCGTCCATCACCCGCCTGTGCGCGGGCGCCCTGCGCGGCGGCGACCTGACCACGGTCGCCAAGACCACCGGCACCGCGGCCCGTTTCATCCACCCCGACGCCACCGAGGAGCCGGTCTACCGCAAGTTCGGCATCGCCAACGTCGTCGAGCAGATCGGCATCGTCCGCCGCGCTGCCGCGTACCACCCGGACGCCCTGGTCATCGAGTGCATGGCGGTCATGCCGGCCCTCCAGGAGATCAACCAGTCCAAGCTGATCCGCTCCACGATCGGCGTGCTGTGCAACGTCCGTGAGGACCATCTCGCCGAGATGGGCCCCACCCTCGACGACGTGGCCCGCTCGCTGTGCCGCTCGATGCCGGAGAACGGCATCTGCGTCACGGCTGAGGTGGACCGCTTCCACATTCTCCAGGAGGAGGCGGACGCCCGGAACTGCAAGCTGGTCTACGCCGACCCCGAGATGGTCACCGACGAGGAACTGCGCGGCTTCAGCTGGTTCACGTTCAAGGAGAACGTCGCCATCGCCCTCGTCGTCGCCGACCTCCTCGGCGTCGACCGGGAGACCGCACTCCAGGGCATGTACGACGCCCCGCCGGACCCGGGCGTCCTCTCCGTCGAGCGCTATCTGACCCCCGACGACAAGAAGCTCCGCTTCGCCAACGTCTTCGCGGCCAACGACCCCGAGTCGACGCTGATGAACATCAACCAGCTGCTCGACCTCGGTGCCATCCACCGCCCGCTCAACGTCGTCATCAACTGCCGCCCCGACCGCGTCGAGCGCAACGGGCAGATGGGCGAGATCATCCCCGAGCTCGACCCCGAGCACGTCTTCGTCATCGGCCACCCCGCCAAGTCCGCGATCGACGCGATCCCCGCCGCCTACCGCGACCGGGCCGTCGACCTCGGCGGCGACCGCCGCGACCCCGACGAGTTCATGGGCCAGCTCCTCGGCCGTCTCGGCCCGGACACCTCGCTCGTCGCCATCGGCAACATCCACGGCCAGGGCGAGCACCTCCTGGAGTACCTCGCCGAACTCCCGGCCGACGAGAGCCCCGACGACACCGCACCCGCGGCCGAGCCGCCCCGGCACGTCGAGACGGTCCAGCTGTACGCCCCGCACATCGACCCGTACCAGCCGTACTCGCCCGCGTACGAGAACCGGTACGCGACGCCGCCGGCCGTGCCCGTGCAGCGCGACGCGCACCAGCCGTACCCGCAGCAGCGGCACGTCGAACCGCCCGCCCCCCGCGGCCTGTTCGAGCCGGTCGTTCCCCCGACTCCGCCCGCCGACGACATCGAGCAGTGGCACAACCCCGCAGGAGAGCAGCACCGTTGATCCCCTCCGTCCTCACCCCCGAGATCGCCGCGGTGGGTATCGCCATCGGGCTGCTGTTCTCCCTGATCTGCTACCTGACGACGAACCTGTCGCCCGGCGGCATGATCACGCCCGGCTGGCTGGCCCTCACCCTCGTCGAGGACCTGCAGCGCGCCGCGATGGTCGTCGGCGTCACCGTCCTGACGTACGTCGGCACGCTCCTGATGCAGAAGTTCGTGATCCTCTACGGCAAGCGGCTCTTCGCGGCCGTCGTGCTGCTCGGCGTCACGCTCCAGGCCACGGTCATGATCGTGCTGTCCCTGGAGTTCCCGCTGATGTACGCGAACCAGACGCTCGGCTTCATCGTGCCCGGCCTCATCGCGTACCAGCTGGTGCGCCAGCCCAAGGGGCCCACCCTCCTCGCGACCGGCTCGGTGACGCTCATGGCGTACGTCGTCCTGACCGCCGCGATCCTTCTCGGCTTCATGCCGTCCGTCTGACCGCCTGACCGCCGACCACCCGACCGGAGCCGACTTTCATGCCTCCCAAGAAGAAGCGCCCCGTCCTGCACGCCGTCACCGTGCTCGCCCTCCTCGGCGCCAGCGGCTACCTCACCGTGGAGCTGAAGAAGGACGAGCAGCAGAAGGCCCCCGCCGTGCAGGCCGTCACCGACTCACCGCTGCTGGAGACCAGCACCGGACAGAAGGTCGGCAAGCAGACCTGGGAGCGCCTGAAGAACCCCGAGCGGTCCGTGCTGCGCGGTGAGGGCGGCCAGGTCCTCGCCACCTTCACCGACGGCGCCCGCACCGCCACCCTCAAGGGACCCTCGCGCACCTTCAGCGAGCCCTCCAACACCAAGTCCCGTGTCGTGACCGAGGACTGGGTGCGACTGATGCCGGAGGCCTGGCGCAAGGGCGCCGAGAAGGAGAAGTGGTTCAAGGACTGGTTCAAGGAGTTCTACGGCAGCGAGGAGGACGACATCTTCGCGTACGCCTTCCAGTACGCGGAGGGCGCGCCGGCGAAGAAGGACGACGAGGGCATCCAGTACGCGGGCGACGCCTTCTTCGGGCCGTTCAAGGAGGACGGCGTCGACCGCCTCGAACAGAACGACTTCTACGACTACTTGGGCACCCCCTACACCTTCCGCGACGGCACCACCATGCAGGCGCACAAGGAGCGGTTCCGCTCGCTCGACTGCTCCGGCTTCATGCGCATGGTGTGGGGCTACCGGGCCCGCTTCCCGCTGGCCGCCACCAACAAGGTGGGCGACGGCCTCGCGCGCACCGCGGACGGGATGGCCCGCTCCAAGGTCGGCGTCGACATCATCAAGATCCAGGGCCCCGCGCCCTGGTACACGCGCCCGACCAACATCGACGTGCTGCAACCCGGTGACCTGCTGTTCTTCAAGATGGACCACCGCACCGGCAACCACATGGACCACGTCGCCCTGTACCTGGGGCTCGACGCCGACGGTCACCGCGTCTTCATCTCCAGCCGCAAGGAGGTCAACGGACCGACCATGGGCGACAAGGGCGGCACCTCACGCATCGACGGCAACGGCTTCTACGCGGGCCTGTTCCGCAGCGCGAAGCGGCTGTGACGGCCGGGGGTGGGAAGGACGTATGTTCCACCCCCACTTAAGGTGGAACGGTGAACGGCGACTGGCTGATACGCGGACGCGACGGCGGACTCTGCGCCTACGCGTACGCCCCCGACGGCGACGCGATCGTCTGCCGCACCGAACGCACCCCCGGCGGCGCCTGGACGGCCTCGCGTGTCGTGGGCGGCGACCAGCGCCTGCACACGGTCCTGGCCGTCGCCCAGGGCCCCGGTGAATACGCCCACTTGGTGTCGTGGCGCCCCACGGTCCCCGGCGAATCGGGCCTGGTCCACTCGACGCACTTCCAGCCGCACCTCGCGGCGCTCGACTGGACGCCCATCGGCCACCCGAACAAGAAGGGCGACCGCACGGGCCCACCCGCGACCGCCGTCGACGCACAGGGCCGCGCCCACGTCTTCGTCCGCAACAAGGGCGGCGGGGTCAGCATGCGCGCCCAGCTGGAAAAGGGCGGCTGGGGCCCGTGGCGCGACCTCAAGGGCAAGGGTGTACGCGGTGAACTCGCCGCCGTGGCAGGGGAGTCGGGGCTGATCACGCTGTACGCGGCCACTACCGAGGGCATCCTGCGCTGGCGTCAGGAGAAGCCGGGCGAGACTCCGGTGCAGGACGAGAAGCCGCAGCCGGCGGCGGTCCGCCCGGACACGCTCCACGCTCTGCCCACCTCGGCGGACCACGTCACGCTCTTCTTCACCGACGACGACGGCGCCCTGTGCGCCTGGCGCGGCGACGAGGCCCCGGTGCGTGTCCTGGACGCGGCGGGCGCGGGCCCGGTGTCGGCCATCCGCTGCCGGCTGGACGACGTGGACTGCACGCTGCTCGCCCAGCGCGCGCACAGCGGCCGGGTCGCCTTCGCCGCGTACCCCACGGAACTCGAATCGGCGGGCGCGTGGTGGGCGGAGTCGGGCCCCGCCCTCCCGCCGGACGCCCGCGTCTCCCTCGCGGAGGACGTCAACGGCCTTGTGGTGGCGGCGAGTTACGTTCCGGGCAACCCGTCCCGCATGCACCTCACCCGCCGCAAGGACGAGCCGGGCCTCGCCCTGGAGGCGTGGCACCAGGTGCTGTAGCCCCGAAAGGGGCGCGGGACGGCGTCGACATGCGGCTGCCGCCGCATGTGCCCGACCAGTCACAGCCGGTCGGCAGCCGCCCCACGCCCCTGAATCGACTCGGGACGAAGCGCTACCCGTTAGGCCGGAACGCTCGCGACACCGGCCTCCAGGAACCGCTTGCCGTTCACCCGCTCCGAGACGCCCTCACGGTCCAGGTACGGCGTGATGCCGCCCAGGTGGAAGGGCCAGCCCGCACCGGTGATCAGGCACAGGTCGATGTCCTGGGCCTCGGCGACGACACCCTCGTCGAGCATGAGCCCGATCTCCTGGGCCACGGCGTCGAGCACGCGGTCGCGGACCTGCTCCTCGGTCAGGACGACATCGCCCTGCTTCAGCAGCGCGGCGACCTCGGGGTCCAGCTCCGGCTTGCCGGAATCGTAGACGTAGAAGCCGCGCTTGCCCGCCTTGACGACCGCCGCGAGGTTCGGGGACACCGTGAAGCGCTCCGGGAAGGCGCGGTTCAGGGTCTCCGAGACGTGCAGACCGATGGCCGGGCCGACCAGCTCCAGGAGGACCAGCGGCGACATCGGCAGACCGAGCGGCTCGACGGCCTTCTCGGCGACCTCGACGGGGGTGCCCTCGTCGATGACGTTCTGGATCTCGCCCATGAAGCGGGTCAGGATGCGGTTCACGACGAACGCCGGGGCGTCCTTCACGAGGACCGCGGTCTTCTTCAGCTTCTTGGCGACGCCGAACGCCGTGGCCAGGGCCGCGTCGTCGGTCTGCTCGCCGCGCACGATCTCCAGGAGCGGGAGGATCGCGACCGGGTTGAAGAAGTGGAAGCCGACGACCCGCTCGGGGTGCTTCAGCTTCGACGCCATCTCGGACACCGAGAGGGACGAGGTGTTGGTGGCGAGGATCGCGTGCGCCGGGGCGACGGCCTCGACCTCGGCGAACACCTGCTGCTTGACGCCGATCTCCTCGAAGACGGCCTCGATGATGAAGTCGGCGTCGGCGAAGCCCTCGGCCTTGTCGAGCACGCCGGAGACGAGCCCCTTCAGGCGGTTGGCCTTGTCCTGGTTGATGCGGCCCTTGCCGAGCAGCTTGTCGATCTCGGCGTGGACGTAGCCCACACCCTTGTCGACGCGCTCCTGGTCGATGTCGGTCAGCACGACCGGCACCTCAAGACGGCGCAGGAAGAGCAGCGCGAGCTGCGAGGCCATCAGACCGGCGCCGACGACGCCGACCTTGGTGACCGGGCGCGCCAGGTTCTTGTCCGGGGCGCCGGCGGGGCGCTTGCCGCGCTTCTGCACCAGGTTGAACGAGTAGATGCCGGCGCGCAGTTCGCCGCCCATGATGAGGTCGGCGAGCGCCTGGTCCTCGGCGTCGAACCCGGCCTGCAGGTCCCCGCTCTTCGCGGCGGCGATGATCTCCAGGGCGCGGTACGCGGCCGGGGCCGCGCCGTGCACCTTGCCGTCGGCGATGAACTTGCCGCGCGCGACGGCCTGGTCCCAGGCCTCGCCGCGGTCGACGTCCGCACGCTCGACCTTGACGTCGCCCTTCAGTACCTGAGCGGTCCAGATCAGCGACTGCTCCAGGAAGTCCGCGCCCTCGAAGATCGCGTCGGCGATCCCGAGCTCGAAGACCTGCTTGCCCTTGAGCTGCTTGTTCTGGTTGAGCGAGTTCTCGATGATCACCGAGACGGCCTTGTCGGCACCGATCAGGTTCGGCAGCAGCGCGCAGCCGCCCCAGCCGGGGACCAGGCCGAGGAAGACCTCGGGCAGCGAGAAGGCGGGCAGGGCCTTCGAGACGGTGCGGTACGAGCAGTGCAGACCGACCTCGACGCCACCGCCCATGGCGGCACCGTTGTAGTACGCGAACGTCGGCACGGCGAGGCCGGAGAGGCGCTTGAAGACCTCGTGGCCGCCCTTGCCGATGGCGAGCGCGTCGTCGTGGTTCTTCAGCAGCTCGACGCCCTTGAGGTCGGCGCCGACCGCGAAGATGAACGGCTTGCCGGTGATGCCGACACCGACGATGTCACCGTCGGCCGCCTCCTTCTCGACCTGGTCGACGGCGGCGTTCAGGTTCGCCAGCGAGCCGGGGCCGAAGGTGGTCGGCTTGGTGTGGTCGAAGCCGTTGTCCAGCGTGATCAGCGCGAACCGGCCGGCGCCGTACGGCAGTTCCAGGTGGCGTACGTGCGCGGACGTCACGACCTCGCCGGGGAACAGCTCGGCGGCACCCTTGAGGAGCTCAGCGGTGGTGGTGCTCACTTGTCGCCTCCGGCGTCCTTGTGGTGCGGGTTCTCCCAGATCACCGTGGCGCCCATGCCGAAGCCGACGCACATGGTGGTGAGGCCGTAACGGACCTCCGGCTGCTCCTCGAACTGGCGGGCCAGCTGCGTCATCAGACGGACGCCGGAAGAGGCGAGGGGGTGACCGAACGCGATGGCGCCGCCGTACTGGTTGACGCGCGCGTCGTCGTCGGCGATGCCGTAGTGGTCCAGGAACGCGAGGACCTGGACGGCGAACGCCTCGTTGACCTCGAAGAGGTTGATGTCCTCGATGGACAGGCCCGCCTTGGCGAGCGCCTTCTCCGTGGCCGGGATCGGGCCGTAGCCCATGACCTCCGGCTCCACGCCCGCGAAGGCGTAGGAGACGAGACGCATCTTGACCGGCAGGTTGTTCTCGCGGGCGAAGTCCTCGCTCGCGATGATCGAGGCGGTGGCGCCGTCGTTCAGACCGGCGGCGTTACCGGCGGTGACGCGGCCGTGCGTGCGGAACGGCGTCTTGAGACCCGCGAGGTTCTCCAGGGTCGTGCCCGGGCGCATCGGCTCGTCGGCGGTCACCAGACCCCAGCCGGTCTCGCCGACCTCGGCGTTGGTGTTGCGCACCGAGATCGGGACCAGGTCCTGCTGGATCTTGCCGTTCGCGTACGCCTTCGCCGCCTTCTCCTGCGAGCGCACGGCGTACTCGTCGGCGCGCTGCTTGGTGATGTGCGGGTAGCGGTCGTGCAGGTTCTCGGCGGTCATGCCCATGAACAGGGCGGACTCGTCGACGAGCTTCTCGGACACGAAGCGCGGGTTCGGGTCGACGCCCTCACCCATGGGGTGGCGGCCCATGTGCTCGACACCACCGGCGATGACGGCGTCGTACGCGCCGAACGCGACGGAGCCCGCGGCGGTGGTGACGGCCGTGAGCGCACCGGCGCACATGCGGTCGATCGAGTAGCCCGGGACCGACTGCGGCAGGCCCGCGAGGATGCCCGCCGTGCGGCCGAGGGTCAGGCCCTGGTCGCCGATCTGCGTGGTCGCGGCGATGGCGACCTCGTCGATCTGCTTCGGGTCCAGGTTCGGGTTCCGGCGCAGCAGCTCCCGGATGGCCTTCACGACGAGGTCGTCGGCGCGGGTCTCGTGGTAGATGCCCTTCGGGCCCGCCTTGCCGAACGGGGTGCGGACGCCGTCGACGAAGACGACGTCCCTGACGGTACGAGGCACGATGGCTCTCCTCCAAGATGCGGGACGGCACTGCCGCGGCGCGCGACTGAGCGCGCGCTCACCCCCTCATGCTACTTGCGGGTAACCATGCTGCCCAGTCCCCTCGGCCGGAGCGGCGAACGTCACACCCCTGCCGTCGATCACCGCCGCCATCCGGACGGACGAGAAGACGACGTCCCGCACGAAGGCCCGGCGGGTCACCCCGCACCGCCGCAGGGCGCCCCCGTGGTCCGCCGCGACCACGACCGCGGCCCCCGCGAGCAGCGCCCGCCACGCCGTGGTCACCGCCCGCCGCGCGGGCCGCGGCAGCCGGGCGAAGCCCTCGCGCAGCCGCCGGCAGTGGAACGGCACATGGCGTTCCTCGTCGGCCAGGATCCGCCCGGCCACCTCGGCGAGCAGCGGATCGGGGGAGCCGTCCCGCAGCGCCCGGTAGTACCTGAGGGCCACGACCTCGGCGACCATCAGGACGAGCAGTTCGAGCCGCAGCCCGAGTAGCCGCCGCAGCCGCACGAACGCGGCGTCGGTCCAGTGCGCGCCCAGCGTGTTCGCCCCGGCGGCCGTCAGCACGGCCGCGAGCAGCCGGGCGTGGTTCTGCTCCTCGGCGACGAACAGCCGGGCGGCCGCGGTGTATTCGGGGTCACCGGCCCGCTCGGCCTTCGCGAGCAGCTCGGCGCCGTCCCCGTCCTCGCCGACCTGGAACCGCTGGACGCTGCGCACGAGCGCGGCGGGCAGCCGCGCGCCCCGCTCCCACTCCGGATCCCCGCCCGCCGCCCGCTCCTCCCGAGCGGCCTCGAAGTCCCGCACCCAGTCGCCGTAGCCCGGCCGTACCGACCCGCTCCCCTTGTTTTTGAACATGCTCAGAAACTAACGAGTTTTGAGCACGTTCAAAACGCTGGGGATGTCCGGGTTCTGCAACAACGACAGGGTCCCGTGTCCCGTACGCGGACGTACGGGACACGGGACCCTGTTGAAACTCCGCCGGACTCCGGTGGACTCGGCCGGACGGCGGACGGGCGTCGGCTCAGCCGTGCGCCGACAGTGCCGTCACGAGCACCGGCGTCACCTGCTCCACCTGCCAGCGCCGCGCCCCGTGCGAGGCCAGCGCCGCCGCCACGGAGTCGGTGTCCACGGAGGCCGGCGGCTCCCAGCACACCCTGCGCACCGTGTCCGGCGTGATCAGGTTCTCCTGCGGCATGTTCAGCGCCTCGGCCAGCCTCGACACCCCGGCCCGCGCCGCGGACAGCCGCGCCGCCGCGGCCGGGTCCTTGTCCGCCCAGGCCCGGGGCGGCGGCGGCCCGGCCACCGGCTGGCCCGGCTGCGGCAGCTCCGAGTCCGGCAGCGCCCTGGCCCGGTCCACGGCGGCCTGCCACTGCTCCAGCTGACGTCGTCCCATGCGGTGCCCGAAGCCGGGCAGTCCCGACAGCGCGTGCACATTGGGCGGCAGGGCGAGCGCCGCCTCGACGATCGCCCCGTCGCCGAGCACCTTGCCCGGTGACACGTCACGGCGCTGCGCGACCCGGTCCCGCGCGGTCCACAGCTCCCGCACGACGGCCATCTGCCGACGCCTGCGCACCTTGTGCATGCCGGACGTGCGGCGCCACGGGTCCTTGCGGGGCGGCGCGGGCGGCGCCGACGCGATCGCCTCGAACTCCTGGTGGGCCCAGTCGAGCTTGCCCTGCCGGTCCAGCTCCTTCTCCAGGGCGTCGCGCAGATCGACGAGCAGCTCGACGTCCAGGGCCGCGTAGCGCAGCCAGGGCTCGGGCAGCGGCCGCGTCGACCAGTCGACCGCCGAGTGCCCCTTCTCCAGTACGTAACCCAGCACGTTCTCGACCATCGCGCCGAGGCCCACGCGGGGGAACCCGGCGAGCCGCCCGGCCAGCTCGGTGTCGAACAGCTTCGAGGGCACCATGCCTATTTCGCGCAGACACGGCAGGTCCTGGGTCGCGGCGTGCAGGTCCCACTCGGCGTCGGCGATGGCCGCACCGAGCCCGGACAGGTCGGGGCAGGCGACGGGGTCGATCAGCGCGGAGCCGGCTCCCTCGCGGCGCAGCTGCACCAGATAGGCGCGCTGCCCGTAGCGATAACCGGAAGCCCGCTCGGCGTCGACGGCGACCGGTCCGGTGCCCGCGGCGAAGGCCGCGACCATGTCGGCGAGCGCGGTCTCGTCGGCGATCACCGGCGGAATGCCCTCGCGCGGTTCGAGCAGGGGGATCGGCGCCGTCTCGACGTCGTCCGGAGGAGCGCCTCCGGTGGTGCGCAGTGAACTGTCTGCTGCGGTCTCTTGGGCGTCGGTCACCTGTCAAGGGTATCTGTGAACGGACGGCGCCCGTCGACGGAACGTTCCGTCGACGGGCGCTGAAGGTGCGTAAACCGGAAAGATCCGGCCAGTCTTCGATCAGTGGATGATTCCGGTGCGCAGGGCGACCGCCACCATGCCGGCCCGGTCACCCGTGCCGAGCTTGCGGGCGATCCTGGCGAGATGGCTCTTGACGGTCAGTGCGGACAGGCCCATCGAGACGCCGATGGCCTTGTTCGACTGCCCTTCGGCGACCAGGCGGAGCACCTCCACCTCACGTCCGGACAGTTCGCGGTAGCCGCCCGGGTGGCTCGGGGTACCCGGGGGGCGGCGGTGCATACGGGCGGCCGCGGACCCGATCGGGGCGGCGCCGGGGCGGGTGGGGAGTCCTACGTTCGTGCGGGTGCCGGTGACGACATAGCCCTTGACGCCGCCCGCGAGGGCGTTGCGCACGGCGCCGATGTCGTCGGCGGCGGAGAGGGCCAGCCCGTTGGGCCAGCCCGCGGCTCGGGTTTCGGAGAGAAGCGTCAGGCCGGATCCGTCGGGGAGGTGGACGTCGGCGACGCAGATGTCGCGGGGGTTGCCGATGCGGGGACGAGCCTCCGCGACGGACGAGGCCTCGATCACGTCACGAACACCGAGCGCCCACAGATGGCGGGTGACGGTGGAACGGACGCGGGGGTCGGCCACGACCACCATCGCGGTTGGCTTGTTCGGGCGGTAGGCGACCAGGCTTGAGGGCTGCTCGAGGAGAACGGACACCAGGCCTCCTGGGGTGCGGGACGGGGCCGGCTCGGGGAAGAAGCCGGGACGAACCGTGCTTTCAAGGTCACAGTCGTCTTCGGCAGCAAACCCGCCCGCCTTTAGAGAAAGATCACGATTTGGTGAGTAACAATTCACGCAATTCGGACACATTATCGATCATCCGAAGATCGAACCGAATCGAACCGGTTCGCACCGGGATCGTCTCGCCCGTCAGAAAACGAGAAACGGCCGCGTCGGGCACTGCCGACGCGGCCGAAAACAGTCGTTGCTGATCGCTGCTGAAAAGCGGGAATCAGGAGGGATGGGGGCCCCGGCGCTGCGGCAGCGTCACCACCGCGCCGTCCGGACCGTTCGATCCCGCCGCCACCGGCGGCAGGCCGGCGACCTGGCACAGCAGCTCGCACCACGCGGCGAGATGCGCGGCCGTGTCCGGCACCCCGCCCCGGCCCTCGCGCGGCGTCCAGGACGCGCGGATCTCGATCTGCGACGCGGGCGGCCGGTCACCGATCCCGCCGAAGTAGTGCGAACTGGCGCGGGTGACCGTGCCGGACGGCTCTCCGTACGTGAGGCCGCGGGCCTGCAGCGCGCCCGTCAGCCACGACCAGCAGACGTCGGGGAGCAGCGGATCGGCGGCCATCTCCGCCTCGAGCTCCGCGCGCACCAGCGTCACCAGCCGGAACGTGCCGTGCCACGCCTCGTGCCCGGCCGGATCGTGGAGCAGCACGAGGCGTCCGTCGGCCAGGGCTTCGTCATCGGCCGCGTCGACGACCGTGGCCTCCAGTGCATAGGAGAAGGGGGCCAGGCGTTGCGGCGGGCGCGTCGGATCGATCTCGATCTCCGGGCGCAGCCGTGCGGACCGCAGGGCGTCGACCGCCGTGCGGAAGGCCAGGGGGGTGGCGTCATCCTCTTGTGCAGCGTTCATGTCCCGAGCGTTCTGCCCCTCCCGCACCGATTCACTCATCCCGTTCGAGTCGCCAGAGTCTTCCGGGCTGCCGACCGTCGTCCCTGAGCCGCAGCCATGCCGGGAAGGTTAAGGGGAAGGAGCGCCGCGCGCAGGCAAGGACACCCGTCGCCGACGCCGTTCCCGTGACACGCGGGGGCCGTGCGAGACTCTCTCGTGTGAGTGCCAACACCGAGGCCACGGGCCAGCAGCCGTCAGCGACGCACGACGCCGTCAAGGATTCCGCCTTCCTCAAGGCGTGCAGGCGTGAGCCCGTGCCGCACACGCCGGTGTGGTTCATGCGACAGGCGGGGCGTTCGCTGCCCGAGTACCTCAAGGTGCGCGAAGGCATTCCGATGCTGGAGTCGTGCACGCGGCCCGAGCTGGTCGCCGAGATCACGATGCAGCCGGTGCGGCGCCACAACGTCGACGCGGCCATCTACTTCAGCGACATCGTCGTGCCCCTCAAGGCCATCGGCATCTACCTCGACATCAAGCCCGGTGTCGGCCCGGTCGTCGCCAACCCGATCCGCAGCCGCGCCGACCTCGCCCAGCTGCGCGACCTGACCCCGGACGACGTCACCTACGTCACCGAGGCCATGGGCCTGCTCACCGCGGAGCTCGGCGCCACCCCGCTCATCGGCTTCGCGGGCGCGCCGTTCACCCTCGCGAGCTACCTCGTCGAGGGCGGACCCTCCCGCAACCACGAGCACACCAAGGCCCTCATGTACGGCGACCCGCAGCTGTGGGCCGACCTGCTCGATCGGCTCGCCGAGATCACCTCCGCCTTCCTGAAGGTGCAGATCGAGGCCGGCGCGAGCGCCGTGCAGCTCTTCGACTCGTGGGTCGGCGCCCTGTCCCCGGCCGACTACCGGCGCTCCGTCATGCCCGCCTCGCAGAAGGTCTTCCAGGCCGTCGAGTCCTACGGAGTGCCGCGCATCCACTTCGGTGTCGGCACCGGTGAACTGCTCGGGCTGATGGGCGAGGCCGGCGCGGACGTCGTCGGCGTCGACTGGCGGGTGCCGCTCGACGAGGCCGCGCGCCGCGTCGGCCCCGGCAAGGCGCTGCAGGGCAACATCGACCCGGCGATCCTCTTCTCCACGCCCGAGGCCGTCGAGGCCAAGGCGCGCGAGGTGCTCGACGCGGCGGCGGGCCTGGAGGGCCACGTCTTCAACCTCGGGCACGGCGTGCTGCCGAGCACCGACCCGGACGCGCTGACCCGGCTGGTCGAGTACGTCCACACGCAGACCGCCGTCTGATCCCCGCGGCGGGCCTCAGCAGGGCGCCCGCCACACCCCCAGCTCCAGCTTCTTGCGCATCGAGGAGAAGCCCCGCTGCTTCGCGCCGCTGCAGAAAGCGGAGGTGGGGAGCGCGTATTCGACGTGGAACACCGCCTTGCCCGCCTTGACGAACGGGGCGAGCGAGGCGCACTCCGCGAATTCGGCGCACTCCTCGTTCACGGCGAAGTCGAAGTCCCGCACGAGGTCGGGGACCTGGTCGAGATCGTTCTTCAGGCCGACGGACAGGCCCCGCTCATGGGCGAGCCGGGCGACCATACGGTTGAAGGCGAGCTGGTGCCGGGCGGTGAGCGGGAACCCGGTGCGGTTCACGAAGCCGTCGAGCAGGTCCGGCTCGACCGCGTCGAAGCCCTTGCGACGGCACATGTCGAAGCGCCGGGCCAGCAGCGGTTCCAGCACGTCGAGCCGGCGGATGTCGACCCAGCGCTCGCCCGCCCAGCCGTTCGTCCGCCCCAGGATCCGGTCCGGGTACGCGTCCTGGTCCGGGCGGAAGTTCTCCCACGCACCCGCGTTGACGTAACAGATGACGTGGCGTCCCGCGCGGTGCAGCCGGGCCACGTCGGCGGCCGTGTTCTCGAAGCCGTCGATGTCGTACACCGGGGCGTCGACGCTCGGGTCGACCCGGCCGTCGAGCTGCCACTGCCAGGCGGTGCCGGGGCGGGGCTGCCAACGGGCGGTGTGAGCGGGGCCGTCCGAGGGGCGCTGCGTCCCGTTCCCGACGCTCACGCAGCCGCCCAGGCAGAGCAGGGCGGTGGCGAGGACCGCGGACCGCCCCCGGTGGGCGCGGCTCACCGCTCCTCCTCCTCGTCGTCCTCCGCCGGCATCCCCGGCGGCCGTGTCCACGGGTTCGGCCCCGAACCCGGGACCGCGCAGTGCACGGCGGCGCCCCTGCGCAGCGCCGTCCGGGCGGCGAGACGGGTCAGGGTCGGGGGCACCCCGTACACCAGATGGCAGAAGTGTTCGGGGGAGTGGCGGGCGGTCCACTGGGGGGCGTCGAACGCGCGCAGATACGTCGACCAGTGGCCCTCGAACGTGACCAGCAGATCGGCGGCGCCCGCATAGCCCGACGCCGGGTGGACCCCCGGGTTCAGTACGACGGTCGACGCCCCCTCGTCCCGGGCCGAGCGGACCAGGCGCCGGGTGCGGCGCAGATCGCCGCGGCCCGGCGCCACCCGGTCGAGGAAACAGCCGTCGACGCCGTACCAGTCGCGGTGCCGGGACACGTCGTCGGTGACGGGCCCCGGCTCCCGTTCCCCGTACGCCGTGTCGACGTAGCCGAGGACCCGGACGCCCGCCTCGCGCAGCGCCCGGGACGCCGCCGCGAACGCGGGGTCGGGGGCCCTGCCCGGACCGTCCGTCACGTTCAGGACCACCCCGTAGAGCTGCGGCGCCGCGACGACGAGGGCCTGCCAGGCGCCCGGGTCCGTGGCCGGGTGGACGTACAGCGGGACGAGCAGCCGGCCCTGTCTCATCGCAGCTCCCTGGCCGGCGCACCGTCCGCCGACCAGAGCGCGGCCAGCGAGGTGTGCAGGGGGTGTTCCGCGCTCCAGCCCAACTCGCGCCGGGCGGCGGTGACCTGGGCGCACTGCCAGGGCACCGACGGGGACCGGCCCACGACGCCGAGCGTCTCCTCCACCCGGCCGCGGAACCCGGACGCGCGGATCAGTCCGTGCACCAGATCGCGCACCGGGACGGCGTGACCGCTGCCGATGTTCAGGACCGGCGGCAGCGGCCCGGGCGCGGTCAGGGCGAGGGCCGCGGCCGTCGCCACATCGCGTACGTCGACGAAGTCGCGGTGCGCCGACAGATCGCCGACCTGCACCGTGCCGGGCGGGTCGTGGGGCAGGGCGGCCCGGATCTCGGCGGTGAGGCGGCCCGGCAGACCCGCGCGGGGCGCACCGGGACCCACCGGGTTCGTCACGCGCAGCACCACCGCGTCGAGCCCGGAACCGGTGACCGCGAGGGTGCCCGCGAGCTTGCTCGCGCCGTACAGGGACGCGGGCCGGGCCGGCGCGCTCTCCGGGGTCTGCTCGCCGAGGATCGTCGGGCCGTACTCGGCGGCGGAGCCCAGGTGGACCAGGCGGGCGGCCGGGGCCGCGAGATGCATCGCCTCGCACAGGACGGCGGGAACACGGGAGTTGGTGTCGACGAGGGTCAGGGCACTGCCGCCGACAGCGCCCACGCAGTTGACGACCGCGTCGGGCGCGGCGTGGTCGATGAGGTCCGCGAGGGCGCCCGGCGAGGCCGTCACGAGATCGATCCGCAGGTCGTCGTAGGGGTGGCGGCCGCCGGTGAGGAGCCGCACGCCCGGCAGGGCGCGCAGTCGTTCGGCGATGTGCCCGCCCAGGTATCCGGTGGGGCCCAGGACGAGGATGCGCACGGCCGGTCACACTCCTTTCAGGAGCAGGGAACGATGGGTGGTGAACTCGGCGTTGGCCCGGTCGTAGTCGTCGGGCCGGCCGATGTCGAGCCAGTAGCCGTCGAACTCGTGGGCGCGCGGCGGGTTCTCGGCCTTCAGCAGGTCGAGGACGAGTTCGTCGAAGCCGAGCGGCAGGCCCGGGGTGTACGTGGCGAGCGTGTCGCGGGATACGCCGTACACGCCCATCGAGACGCGGCAGTCCATCCTGGGTTTCTCCGTGAAGGCCACGACCCGGGAGTCGTCCGTGGTCAGCACCCCGAAGTCGATGTGCACCTCACGGGCGTACGTCGCGATCGTCAGCGGCGCGCCGGACGTCCGGTGGCCGCGGAGCACCTCGGCGTAGTCGAGGTCGGTGAGGATGTCGCCGTTCATGACGAGGAAGTGCTCGGGCAGCCGGTCCATCATCGTCAGGAGCGGGCCCATGGTGCCCAGCGGGCTGTCCTCGCTGGAGTAGCCGACGCGCAGGCCCCAGCGGGCGCCGTTGCCGACGTAGGCACGGATGATGTGGCCCAGGTGGCCGATGGCGATGGTGGCCGTGGTGAAGCCGGACGCGGCGAGCTGGCGCAGCACGATCTCCAGGATCGCGTGCTGATCGCCGATCGGGACGAGCGGTTTGGGTAGAGCGGTGGTGTACGGGCGCAGTCGGACGCCCTTGCCTCCGGCGAGGATGACGGCGTGCACGGTCGGCTCCCTTCGACTGTGGGGGCGGCGCTGGTGTTCGTCTTCACAACTGCCGTACAGGACCTAGATGTTGTAGATGTCCGTCTTGTAGCGGGCCAGGTTGCCCGGGTCGCGGAAGAACGCGACCGTCTTCGCCAGGCCCTGTTCCAGGTCGTGGGCCGGGGACCAGCCGGTCGCCGCGTGCAGCCGGGAGGCGTCGGCCACCAGACGCATCACCTCGGAGTTCGCCGGACGGACACGGCGCTCGTCCTCGCGGACGTCCAGGTCGGCGTCCATGACCTTGCCGATGAGGCGGACCAGGTCGCCGACCGAGATCTCGCCCCCCGTACCGGCGTTGAACGTGAGGCCGGCCACCTGCTCCAGCGGCGCCGTACCGACCGCGAGGAAGGCGCGGGCGGTGTCCTCGACGTAGGTGAAGTCGCGTGTCGGACGCAGATCGCCGATCGTGATCTCCCTTCTGCCCGCGGCCACTTGGCCGATGACGGTCGGGATCACGGCCCGCATCGACTGACGCGGACCGAACGTGTTGAAAGGACGCAGCGTGACCACGGGGGTCGTGAAGGCCGCGAAGTAGCTGTCCGCGAGCCGGTCGGCGCCGGCTTTCGAAGCGGCGTACGGGGACTGGGTGTTGATGGGGTGGTCCTCGGTGATCGGGACCGTCCGCGCGGTGCCGTACGTCTCGCTCGTCGAGGTGTGGACGAGGCGCGGCGTGCACGACCGGCGCACCGCTTCGAGGACGTTGAGGGTGCCGGTGACGTTCGTGTCGACGTAGCTGTGCGGCGCCTGGTACGAGTACGGGATCGCGATCAGCGCCGCCAGGTGGTAGACGGTCTCGGCGCCCTGGACCAGACCGCGCACGGAGCCGGGGTCGCGGACGTCGCCGAGGACGATCTCCACCTCCGCGAGGATGTCGGCCGGCAGGGTCTCCAGCCAGCCGTGGCTGGAGAAGGAGTTGTACTGGGCCATCGCGCGGACGCGGTGGCCGGTGGCGACGAGTGCCTCGGTGAGGTGCGAGCCGATGAAGCCCTCGGCTCCGGTCACGGCGACAAGGGATGCCGATGTCATGGGTGCTCCCGGGAAATGGGCCGGTGGTGGTGTGGTTCAGGGGTGGGCGGGGGCCTGGCCCGGGAGTGCGAAGTGATCAGGTGTGGGCGGTCGGGCTGCCCAGGTGGCGTACGGCGAAGGCCAGCAGGAGGCAGGCCGTCGTGGCGGTGCAGTGCGTCCCCGGCAGCACGGTCGCGGCTGCCGCGGTGGCCAGGGTGACCGCCGCCGGGAGCCAGGCGTTGCCGAACGCCTGGAGCAGCAGGGCGATCCACAACAGGGCCCCGAGCGCGAGGAGTTCGGCCGGAGGGCCGGACACGGCGAGGGCGCCCGCACCCAGCGGGACCAGATAGGCCGCCAGGCACAGGAGCAGGGCGCGGGCGGCGCGGAGCTGGAAGCCCTCGAAGGTGGTGGAGGCGCGCAGAGCGGCGACGGCGAGCCCGCGGTAGCGGTGCAGCAGCCACTCGGCCGGACCCATGCTGAGGGTCAGCACGACGACGGCGTACGGGTGCTGCCGCCCGGCGAGCGTGGTGAGCGTCCCCGCGGCCAGGCCGAACAGACCGTACGGCAGCGAACGCACCAGAGATGTCGTCGTCCTCGGCACGGAAGCGGCGGACAGCGCCGTGCGCAGGGTGAGTGCGGCCGCGCCGAGCGCGAGCAGCAGGGTCAGCAGCGGAAGCCCGATACGGACCGGCGCCGGCGGCTGCCACCAGAACAGCGCCGCGACGCCCGCCGTCACCGGCGTCAGCGCGACGGCGAGCAGCCGCTCGCGCCCGAACACCAGCAGCACGCCCGCCGCGGCGAGATACGCGGACTGCGCCGCGGCGAACACCGCCCCCGGGCCCGGACCCGCGACCGCGAGCCCGACGCAGGACGCCGCCGCCGCGCCCAGCGGCGCGCCCACGAGCAGCGCGCGGCCCGCCTCCCGGAGCCCGGCGACCAGGCAGATGTACGCGCGGTGGCTCAACGCCTGCGACCACCCCCACGACACCAGGGCCGCGACGATCAGGCCGCGCAGCCCGGCCGTGTCCCGCCACGCCCCGGCGGCCAGCAGGTACGCGGCGCCGGGCAGCGTGAACAGCAGTCCGCGCAGCGCGCACCGCGCATGGTCGGGCCGCCAGGGGTCCGCCACCGCCGCGACGGGCTTCGGGAAGGCGCGGGGCACCCGCCGGAACAGGTCCTCGGCCAGCGAGAACAGATCGGCATGTCCGTACGTGTCCCGCACCCGGTCCGCGCTCATCCCCTGCGCTTCCAGGAGCGCCGCGACCTCGTACGGGTGCACGGCGGCACCGACGTCGTCGGCGAGTTCGGCGGCCAGGGTGTCGACGGGGTCGTCGGCGAGGGCGGGCCGCAGCGCGGCGCGGGCCGCCCTCGGCCTGCTCCCGGACACGACGCCCCGACCGGCGGCGTCGGCGTCGGCGTCGGCGGTGTCGTATGTGTCGTCGGCGGGTTTCCCCGGTGCGGGGACGGCCGAGGACGTCACCAGGCGCAGCCCGATGCTTTCGGCCTCCTCCGCGGACCGTGCCCAGGACGGGCCGCGCCGGGGCGGGCGGGCCAGCCGGAGCGCGAGGTCGTCCTCGGCGGTGGCGCCCGGCGGGAGGGCGAGGGGGCCGCTCATCCGGCCACCCCGTCCCACTCGCCGGACTCGGCCGACCCGGTGGATCCGGCGGACCCGGCGGTGTGCCGGGTGCCGTCGGCGCCGAGCTCCAGATAGATCGCGCGGAACGCGTCCACGGTCTGCCGCAGCGTGAACTGCTCGATCACCCGCAGCCGTGCCGCCTCGCCCATCGCCGCCCGCCGCCCGGGATCGGACAGCAGGTCGAGGGCGGCCCGCGCCATCGCCTCGGGGGAGCGCGGCGGCACCACCAAGCCCGTCGGGCCGACGGCCTCGCGCACCCCGCCGACGTCCGTGGACACCGTGGCCCGGCCGCACGACATCGCCTCGATCAAAGTGAACGGGAAGCCCTCGCTGATGCTGGACAGCATCACGACATTCCCTGCCGCGTACGCGTCCTTGATGTGCTCGACCCGGCCCTCGAACCGCACCGCGTCCCCGGTCCCGAGGGAGACCGCCAGCGCCTCGCAGCGTGCGCGGTAGGCCTCGCCGCCGCGCGGAGTGCCCCCGAACAGCCTCAACTGCGCTTCCGGAAGCTCCTGTCGGACCAGGGAGAAGGCGCGGATCAGCGTCTCCAGGTCCTTGATCGGGTCGACCCGGCCGGCCCAGCTGAGCGTGGGCCGCTCCGGCTCGGGCCCGGCCGGCGGGAACGCCGCCGGGTCCACGCCGTTGTAGACGGTGCGGATCAGCTCCGGATCGGCGCCGCCGCGCTCCTCCCACAGCCGGTTGTACCGGTTGCCCGGCGTGATCAGGGCGGCCCTGCGGTACGTCTCCTCGGCCAGCAGCCGGAAGAAGCCCAGCATCACCGCCTTCACCGGCCAGGTGAACGGGCCCGTGCGGTAGCCGAGGTAGCGCTCGCGCAGATACACCCCGTGCTCCGTCAACAACAGCGGTACACCGTGCTCATGACGGGCCATCAGCCCCGGCAGCACCGCGATGCCGCCGCTCACCGCGTGGGCCACCCCGCGCTCGGGCGGCCGCGCCGCGAGCGGCCGCAGCGCGTGCTCCAGCAGACTCGTCGCGGTCAGCGCGTCGTGCAGGCTCGGCCGGGCGGCGGCCACGTCCAGACCTGGCCGCCGCCACACCGACGCGAGCACCCGCACCGCGTGATCGCCGCGCAGCACCGGGGAGAGCCAGCCCGCGCGGGCGTAGCGGCCCAGTTCGTAGAGGGCCGGACCGAAGACGTCCTCGGCGGCCGGGTCCAGCAAGGGGGAGAGGAACTCCTCGTAGGCGGTGAGGAGCCGGCGGCCGGCGCGGCCGCGCGGGGCGCGGCCCTCGGGTGCGGGGCCCCACATCGGCAGGCCGGTCGGCGCCGACACGTGCGGCGGCAGGTCCCAGGCGATCGACTCGCGCCCGGTGCCGGTGACCGCGAGGACGTCGAAGTCGAAGTCCGGCATGCCGCGCACGAGCTGGTCGCACCAGACGCTGACGCCGCCGTGACTGTGCGGATAGGTGCCTTCCGTCAGCAGGGTGACGTGCGGGCGGGAACGTAAGGGGACGGGAGAGGACGGGGGCTCGGGCATGATGAAGCTCCGCGACTGTTCGCTACGGGCGGGGGCGGTGGTGCGGGATCAGCCGGGCAGGTTCAGCGTCACCCGGTCCTGCGACGGACCCGGTGACACCCAGCCCGACGCTCTTCCCGCGTAGGAAGAGCCGAACTCCCTTGTGCCCGTGCTCAGTTGCTGCGCCGTGCCGCTCGGCGCGGTCGCCGTGACCGTGACCCCGCCGGGGGCCCGCACCGTCACCGACGTACCGATCCGGTACGCGGTCACCTCTCCGTCGCGCACCGCCGCGCGCCAGTCGGCGCGGGCCTTCATCTCGGCGCCGAGCTGCGCCATCGGCAGGTTCACGACCGGGGCGGAGGACGTGAACAGCGCGGAATACGTGTCCAGGACCCGGTCCAGGACCGGGTAGGCGATGCGGTCCTCGGCCAGGTTCGACTGGTGGATGAAGTGCGGGCTCGGATCGTTCGACAGGACGTGCCCGAGGGCCGTCGCGGCCTCCAGCGGCACGATGTACGACGTGTAGCCGGTGGCCGTGTCCAGCGGCTCGTCCAGGCACGTGGTCGTCGTGGAGCCCTCGCAGATCCCGCTGCCGCCGTCGGCCGTGCTCGTGTAGATGTAGTTGTACTCGTCGACCTGCTCGGCCGCCCGGCCCGCGTTGTAGAAGACGTTCATCGGGTGGCGCGGCACCGTGAGCGCGGGGCCGACCAGCCGCTGCGCCGGGTCGCGGGAGGCGTCGGAGCCGAGGGACGCCACCCCGTTGTCCGTCAGCGCGCCCGCCAGGTTCGGGTTGTCGTCCGGCTGCTGCGGCAGCACCTTCAGACCCGAGTGCTCACCGGTGACCAACTCGGTGGTGTCCAGGTCGAGTCCGTTGCGCTGTCCCCACGCCCGGTTGTCGGAGATCTGCCGCGAGATCTCCGTGCGGGACACGTACCGGGTGGAGCCGCCGGCGTCCGTCGCGCACTTCCACGGGACGACGCTCACGTCCTGGACGCAGCCCAGAAACGGGTGGTCGTAGGTGTGGTTCACCCAGCGGTACGCGGCCCGGTCCGTGACCAGCCGGTCGGCGAGGGCGTCGGAGCCGTCGTTCTCCTGCCGGTACAGCTCGCTGCCACCGCCGTTGTAGACCATGTCGAGGGTGAACCCGCGCAGGCGTGACCACTGCGCCGCGTAGGCGGCGTCGGCGGTCGTCATCCGGATCGGGTCCGGGGTGCCCTGTCCGGGCGGGCAGTCGACGTCGCCCGGTGTGCAGTCGAGGGTGGTGTCCCAGCGGTCGTCGGCGGCGAACACGTCGTCCACGTGCACCGCGAAGTAGTTGCGGGAGGCGCCCAGGTGCACGCCCTGGGTCATCCAGTCGACGATGCCGCGGGCGAGCAGCCGGAACTGCTTCTGGTACTGGTTGTAGACGAACGTGACCACGAGTTCACGGCGTCCGTCGTGCTTGTACTCGCCGACCAGCGAGCCCCGTTCATCCGTTCCCGGGATCGCCGCGTCCACGTAGCTCGTGAAGTCGGCGTCCTGCGCCGGGTGCGCGAGGAATCCGTAACTCTCGTCCACGGAAGGAGAGTTGTCCTCGAAGGGTACGGAGCCGGACAAGTAGCCGAACGCCGCGGCCTTGCCCGCGTCCGTGACCCGGCCGGCGGCCCCGTCCAGTGACCCGCTGAACTCCGGTACCTGCAGGCCGACCTCGGGTCTGGCGTACGTATAGGCGTCGACCTGCGGAATCGCATAGGTGCGCTCGAAGTCGGCGAGCGCCGCCGCTTCCGCCGAGCCGGTGCCGAACGGGTTGTCGTCGGGCAGGACGACCGCCTGGTACCTGGCGCGGGGCCGGCCGTCGACGGTGTCCGCGAGGAACGCCGCGTCGATCGCCGGGCGGTCCGGTCGTCTGAGGTCCACCGTGGTGAACGGCGTTCCCTGGCTGGCGAGTTCGGCGGAGAGCGCCGCGGTGGCCGGACCGCCGTCCGTCACCACCAGGATGCGTAGGTCGACACGGGGTTGCTCGTCGGCCGCCGCGGACACCGGTCCGCCGGGCGTCGCGAGCGCAAGGAGCAGAGCGCCGGCACCGAGGGCCGCCGCTCGTGCGGAGCGATTCATGTGGTGGTGGTCCCCTCATGGTCGGGCGCGCGACGGCTCCCCACCGTCGTGCGCCCGCCCCCCAGCGGCGCGCCCGCATGTAGCTGTGCGTGTCCGCGCCGCTCTGACGCGTCACATAGTGCGTCCAGCCCGGGAGCTGTGTGCGGATTCTGTGGAACGTGGCGGAAAATGAGAGCAGCCGCCAGGCGGTGCGTCGGGTGGTGCCCAGGGGGGTCGAGGTTCGCCGGAGCGAAGAGTTCCGGAGCGGGTTGGCCGCTCAGGCGTATGCATGCCACGTGCACGTGTCGTCGTGCTGTGCGGCGGAAACCGGTTCCACGCAGAGAATCGAATCGGCCAGTGACACAAGGTCAGTTGAGGGGCTCCTGTGCGGATGCAAGCATTCTGTGCATGCGGGGTCCTCCGCACCCGGCCCGCCTACCCCGCGGCCCGGACCGCCGCCACCGCCTTCCGCGCCGCCACCAGCACCGGGTCCCACACCGGCGAGAACGGCGGCGCGTACCCCAGATCGAGGGCCGTCATCCGCTCCACCGTCATGCCGGCCGTCAGCGCCACCGCCGCCACGTCGACCCGCTTCGCCGCGCCCTCGCGCCCCACGATCTGCACCCCGAGCAGCCTCCCGGTGCGCCGCTCGGCGAGCATCTTCACCGTCATCGGCGCGGCCCCCGGGTAGTAACCCGCCCTGCTCGTCGACTCGATGGTCACCGCCACGAACTGCAGCCCCGCGCGCCGCGCGTCCTTCTCGCGCAGCCCCGTGCGCGCGATCTCCAGCTCGCACACCTTGCTCACCGCGGTCCCCACCACACCGGGGAACGTCGCGTACCCGCCGCCCACGTTCGACCCGATGATCTGCCCGTGCTTGTTCGCGTGCGTGCCGAGCGCGATGTGCCGCTCGCGCCCCGACACCAGATCGAGGACCTCGACACAGTCGCCGCCCGCCCAGATGTCCTCATGGCCGCGCACCCGCATCCCCAGGTCGGTGAGGAGCCCGCCGTGCTCGCCCAGCGGCAGTCCCGCGTCCCTCGCCAGCGCCGTCTCGGGCCGTACGCCGATCCCCAGCACCACCACGTCCGCGGGGAACTCGGCGTCCGCGGTCGCCACGGCCCGCACCCGTCCGTCGTCCCCGGTGAGGATCTTCGTCACCTCGGCGTCGTCGACCATGGTGATGCCCAGGCCCGTCATCGCCCCGTGCACAAGGCGTCCCATGTCCGGGTCGAGCGTCGACATCGGCTCGGCCCCGCGGTTGACGACGGTCACCTCGTACCCCCGCCGGATCAGCGCCTCGGCCATCTCCACGCCGATGTACCCGGCGCCCACCACGACGGCCCGGCGCCCCTTCGTCGCCCGCAGGGTGTCGAGCAGCGCCTGCCCGTCGCCGAGCGTCTGCACCCCGTGCACCCCGGCCGCGTCCATCCCCGGCAGGTCCGGGCGCACCGGGCGCGCCCCCGTCGCGATCACGAGCTTGTCGTACCCGACCCAGTACTCGGCCCCGCCGTCGACCTCGCGCGCCCGTACCCGTCGCCCCTCGACGTCGATCCGCACGACCTCGGTGCCCGTCCGCAGATCGATGCCGCGCTCCCGGTGCTCCTCGGGCGAGCGGGCGATCAGCTCGTCCCGCCCGGCGACCTGGCCGCCCACCCAGTACGGGATGCCGCACGCGGAGAACGAGGTGAACTCGCCCCGCTCGAAGGCCACGATCTCCAACGCGTCGAGGCCGCGCAGCCGGCGCGCCTGCGACGCGGCGGACATGCCCGCCGCGTCGCCGCCGATGACCACAAGCCGCTCACGCGCAGAGTTCTCAGTGCTCATGCGCCCCACGCTACGTGGGCCGCCCGGGTCAGTCCTGCTGGTCGGGACCCGGCTCCGGGTGCGCGGGCAGCGGGCCGAGCGCCGTGTGCACGGGCCGGCTCCCGGCGCGCCGCGGCAGCCGGGGACGGACGAACCGCAGCCACAGGAACACCAGCAGCGCCGCGACCGCCGCGAACGGCAGCACGGCCGCGACCGCCATCGCCAGCCACTTCAGCACCGTCACGAAGGCGCTCCAGCCGCCCGACAGCGCGTCGAGGAAGCCGGGATCGTCGTCCTCGCCGCCCGCCGCCTTCGCGGGCGCCTCGGACAGCTTCAGCGTGATCGTCGCGAGCGTCGTCCGGTCCTTCAGCGACGCCTGCTGCGCGAGCAGCGCCTCCAGCTCCGACTGCCGGCTGCTCAACTCCCCTTCCAGCGTCACCACATCGCTCAACTTCGAGGCACGGTCCATCAGTTCCCGCACCCGCGCCACGCTCGCCCGCTGCGACTTGATGCGGCTGTCCACGTCGACGACCTGATCGGTGACGTCCTTCGCGGTCACGTTCCGCTTCACCAGGCGCCCCGCGCCCGAGAGCCGGTCGAGCACGTCCTCGTACGCCTCCTGCGGCACCCGCAGCGTCACGCGCGACCGCTCGCGGCCGTACCCGTCGCGGTCCGTCGTCTCGTTGCCGACCAGACCGCCCGCCTCCTCGGCGACCGTACGTGCCTTGTCGAGCGCGTCCGGCACGTCCTTGACGCGGACGGACACCGTGGCGGTCCGGATGACGTGGACCCCGGCGAGCCGGGCGGGCTTTCTCGTGCCCGACGACTTGCCGCCGGACCGGCTGCTGTCGGCGGCCCCGCCCGCCTCCTGCGGGGCGGCGGCCTCGCCGCCCGCGTCGCTCTTGGTATCGCTGCTGCCGCCGCTGGCGGCCGAGCAGCCCGTGAGCGCGAGCGCCGCGGTCAGCAGCAGCGCGGCCAGGGCACCCGCGGGCCGTGGTCGTGTACGGGTCGTTCCGGACGTGTGCATCGTCGTACCCCCGGGGGACGTGACGGTCATCGGACGCCTCCTTCGACGCGCGAGTGGGCCGTCCGGTGGTTGCCGGGCGGTCCCGAACCGGTCACGGTCGGGACTCGTCGGCGACGGGGCCGCGTTCTGACAGAGTGGGGGCATGCGCGAAACGGACACAGGTACGGGAACGGGACGGGGCCGCGAAGTCCTCGTCATCGGTGGCGGCATCGCGGGCCTCGCGGCGGCGCACCGATTGCTCGACGCCTCCGACGAGGACGACCCGGTGCGGGTGACCGTCCTGGAGGCGTCCGACCGGCTCGGCGGCAAGCTGCGCGCGGGCGAGATCGCCGGGGCCCGCGTCGACCTCGGCGCCGAGTCGATGCTGGCGCGCCGCCCCGAGGCGGTGGGCCTGGCCCGCGAGACCGGCCTGGCGGACCGCCTCCAGCCGCCGTCCACGGCGACCGCCTCGATCTGGACCCGCGACACCCTGCACCCGATGCCCAAGGGCCACGTCATGGGCGTCCCCGGCAGCGCCGACGCGCTCGCCGGCGTCCTCTCCGAGGAAGGCCTGGCCCGCATCGAGCGGGACGCCGACCTGCCCCCCACCGAACTCGGTGACGACGTCGCCGTCGGCGAGTACGTCGCGGCCCGCCTCGGCCGCGAGGTCGTCGACCGGCTCGTCGAACCGCTCCTCGGCGGCGTCTACGCCGGCGACGCCTACCGCATCTCCCTGCGCAGCGCGGTACCCCAGCTGTTCGAGGAGGCCCGCCGCCACCGGTCCCTGACGGCGGCGGTCCGTGCCCTCCAGGCCCGCACCGCGCAGAACCAGCAGACGGGCCCGGTGTTCATGGGCATCGAGGGCGGCATCGGCACCCTGCCGGGCGCCGTGGCCGACGCCGTGACCCGGCGGGGCGGCACGATCCTGCTCGGGGAACGCGCGACGTCCCTGGGAGCGCGGGGGGCCGCACGCGCCGCCGCGGACGACGCGGGGACGTCCGCCGACCGCGAGCCCCTGTGGCGCGTGGTCACCGAACAGGGCCGCACCTTCACCGCCGACCAGGTCGTCATCGCCCTGCCCGCCCCGGCCGCGGCCAGCCTGCTGCGCACCGCCTCCCCGCTGGCCTCCCAGGAGCTGCGCGGCATCGAGTACGCGTCCATGGCCCTGATCACGATGGCGTACCGCAGGAGCGAGGCCCGCCTCCCGGAGGGCAGCGGCTTCCTGGTCCCGCCCGTCGACGGCCACACCATCAAGGCCGCCACGTTCGCCTCCCACAAGTGGGGCTGGATCGACGCAGAGAACCCGGACCTCCTCGTCGTGCGCACCTCGGTCGGCCGCTACGGCGACGAGAAGGACCTCGGCCGCGACGACGCCGAGCTCGTCGACATCGCGCGGGGCGACCTGCGCGAGGCCACCGGCCTGACGGCGGGCCCGGTCGCGGCCCACGTCACCCGCTGGCAGGACGGCCTGCCCCAGTACCCCGTCGGCCACACGGACCGGGTGGCCCGGATCCGCGAGCACATCGGCCAGCTCCCCGGCCTCGCCGTGTGCGGAGCCGCGTACGACGGCGTCGGCATCCCGGCGTGCATCGCGAGCGCGTACGCGGCCGTGGACGAGCTGCGCGGCGACACCGGCACCCGTGAGGAGCTGAAGGCGAACCCGGTGCAGAGCATGCACGGCGGAGCAGGAGAATGAGGGCATGAGCGACGACACCCCTACCACCGCAGCCCCCGCCGAGCGGATCCCGAACAAGGGCAAGCTGGCCAAGGACCTGAACGAGGTCATCCGCTACACCCTCTGGTCGGTCTTCAGGCTGAAGGACGTGCTGCCGGAGGACCGCGCGGGTTACGCGGACGAGGTCCAGGAGCTGTTCGACCAGCTCGGCGCGAAGGACGTGACGGTCCGCGGCACCTACGACGTGTCCGGGCTGCGCGCCGACGCCGACCTCATGATCTGGTGGCACGCGGAGACCGCCGACCAGCTGCAGGAGGCGTACAACCTCTTCCGCCGCACCAAGCTGGGCCGCGCCCTGGAGCCGGTGTGGTCGAACATGGCGCTGCACCGCCCCGCCGAGTTCAACCGCTCGCACATCCCGGCCTTCCTGGCCGACGAGACGCCGCGCGACTACGTCTCCGTGTACCCGTTCGTGCGCTCCTACGACTGGTACCTGCTGCCCGACGACGAGCGCCGCAAGATGCTCGCCGACCACGGCAAGATGGCCCGCGGCTACCCGGACGTGCGCGCCAACACGGTCGCGTCGTTCTCGCTCGGCGACTACGAGTGGATCCTGGCCTTCGAGGCCGACGAGCTGTACCGCATCGTCGACCTGATGCGTCACCTGCGCGCCTCCGAGGCCCGCAAGCACGTGCGCGAGGAGGTCCCGTTCTACACGGGCCGCCGCAAGTCGGTCGCCGAACTGGTGGCGGGCCTCGCGTAGGGCGCGTCAATTCGGTTGCTCCCACGTCCCGGCTCGGGCTTTCATCGAGAGGCCCGAGCCGGATGACGTAGAGGTGGTGTTGTATGCCCACGGCCCTTGGGACCGTTCTCGCATCTTGTGCGTGAACTCCCAGGATGCGAGGCGGAGTGCAGAGACCTCAGTCCCTTCCGCATCGCTCAGGAGTCGTTTCCACGATGTCCCGCAACACCTCCAGGCGGGCGCGCACCGAGGCGCGCGCCCAGTCCTTCCGCTGCCTGAACTGCGGTCTCGACGTGTCGATGACCGCCGTCGGCACGGGCCACCGCAATCACTGCCCGAACTGTCTGTGGAGCCGTCACCTCGACGACACCCCGGGCGACCGGGCGGCCGACTGCGGGGCCCGCATGGAGCCACTGGCCATCTCCGTCCGCAAAGACGGCGAATGGGTCCTGGTGCACTCCTGCACCGGCTGCGGCGTCCTGCACGCCAACCGCACGGCCGGTGACGACAACGCGCTCCCCCTGACGCGACTGGCGGTCCGCCCGCTGGTCCAGTCCCCGTTCCCCTTCGAACGGCTCGGAGCGCTCTAGGCAAGGCCCTTCCCGCAAGGCAGGAGCGGAGCTCCCGGGCTCCGCTCCTGCCTCGGGTCAGCCGGCCCCGAGGGGTTCGTCGGACAGCCCGCGCGACCCGGCCCCGAGCGGCGTCGGTTCCGCGTGCGCGGCACACGCCGCGGCCCGCCGCAGCGGCACCTGACCGTCCAGCACGTACGCGTCCAGGTGCCCGTTCACACACGAGTTGGCGCCCCCGGCGATGCCGTGCGTCCCCGCGCCCCGCTCCGTCACGAGCACCGAACCGGCGATCCGCCGGTGCATCTCCCGCGCGCCCTCGTACGGCGTCGCCGCGTCCCGCTCGGCGGCCAGGATCAGCGTGGGCGGCAGCTCGCCCGGCAGTGTCCGCACGTCGACCGGCTGCTGCCGCGGCGCGGGCCAGTACGCGCACGGCAGGTTCATCCACGCGTTGTCCCACGTCTCGAACGGCGCGTGGCGCGCGAGCCGCGTGTTGTCGCGGTCCCAGGTGCGGAAGTCCGTCGGCCAGGCCGCGTCGTTGCACTCGACCGCCGTGTACACGGCGGTGCCGTTCTCGTTCTCGGCGGCGGCCTCCGGGCTCGGCGCGGCCTGGGAGATCAGCGGCTTCGGGTCGCCCTTCAGATACTCCGACAGCGCCACGGCCCGCATCGGCCAGTAGTCGTCGTAGTACCCGGCCTGGAGAAAGGCGGACTGCAACTGCCCGGGGCCGACCTTGCCGCCGGCCGGCTTGTGCGCCAGCTCCGCGCGCACCCGCTCGTACGACGTCAGCACCTCCTCCGCCGTCCTGCCCAGGTGATACGTGGCGTCGTGCTTGGCGACCCACGTCCGGAAGTCGGCCCAGCGCCCCTCGAACGCCGCCGACTGCTCCAGGTTGTTGGCGTACCAGATCCGGTCCGGGTCCGGGTTCACCGCCGAGTCGAAGACCATCCGCCGCACGTGCGAGGGGAACAGCTGCGCGTACACGGCCCCGATGTACGTGCCGTACGAGGCACCCATGTACGTCAGCCGCCGCTCGCCCAGCGCGGCCCGCAGCACGTCCAGGTCGCGGGCGTTGTTCAGGGTCGTGTAGTGCGCGAGGTCCGGGTTCTTCGCGCAGCCGCGCGCGTACGCCTTCGCCTGCGCGACGCGCTCCCTCTTGTACGAGGCCGAGGGGTGCGTCGGCGCCTGCGTGGGGGCCTGCGCGAAGTGCTTCGGGTCCTGGCAGGACAGCGGCGCCGACCGGCCCACACCGCGCGGCGCGTAGCCCACGAGGTCGTACGCGGCGCCGATGCGCTTCCACTCGGGCATCAGGCCGGCCAGCGGGAAGTACATGCCGTTCCCGCCGGGCCCGCCCGGGTTGAAGACGAACGCGCCCTGCCGGGCGACCTTCTGCCCGCCCTGTTTCCCGGTGGCCTTGATCCGGCTGACGGTGAGGGTGATCTGCCGGCCCCGCGGGTGCGCGTAGTCGAGGGGCACGGTCACGGTGCCGCAGGTGACCGGCTCGGGCAGGTTCTCCGCGGCGGGGCACGTGCCGAACCGGATTCCGGCGGCCGCGGCCCGCTCGGCGGCGACGGCGGTGCCCAGCGTCTTCGGGGAGTCGGGCCCCGTGGGCGTGGCGCTCGCGCTGCCCGCGGGCGCTGCCACGAGCGCCGACAGGACCAGCGATCCCGCGGCGGCGTAGAGGGCGGATGCTGCTCTCATCGCTTGGGTGCATCCCTTTCGTCGAGCTCTCGAACCCTTGCGGCTCGGGATCAAAGGGATACTTGGGGCGGTGGTTGGCGAAGTAAAGCACCTGGTCGCCGGTGTCGGATCAATGACCCCGATGCGCCACCCGGGGGATTCTCAGGTCACGGCCCGGCGGTGCTCCGGGCCGTCGCCGAGGGCGGCCCGCAGCGCCGGGTCGTCCACCGCACGCACCCCGCGCACCGCGACCGCGAGCAGGCTGCCGGTGCCCTTGGGCAGGGCGGCGAGCAGCCGCTGCCCGGTCGGCGAGGCCCAGCGCGTGTACGGGTGGATCTCTATGCGGGCGATGACCAGACAGCTCAGCGTGAGCAGCAGCGGCAAGGCGAACCAGACCGCCACCGGCAGCCCCGGCCCGCCCGGCCGGCCCGGCATCAGCACGGCGACCGCGCCCAGACCCACCACCGCGACGGCCGCCAACTGCACCTGGCGCACCGCCTCCGCGACCGTCGACCGGGCCGCGTCCGGCACCGCGAGTCCGGCCGCGATCAGCCGCTCGGCCAGCGCGCGTACGGCGTCGCCCGCGGCCGTGGCCACCCGCAGCGGCGCTGTCAGCGACTGCCCGGCCGGACCGATCGCGCCGATCACCGAACGCTCCATGTCGTCCCCGCCCACCGGGTCGACGACCGTCGCCCACCCGGTGTGCGCGAGCAGCAGCCGACGGCTGCGGGCCATCGACACGAGCGTCACGTCGGCGACCCGGGCGGGCCCGCCGGACAGGAACGCCGCCTCGTACAGCGACAGTTCGCGCCCCCGGTGCGCGTCGCCCGCGGCGCGCTCGCCGTCGGCGGCGCGCACGGCCGCGAGGCACAGCCGCCCGCAGGACAGCCCCGCGACGCCGCAGGCCAGAACGAGGAACAGGACCCAGAACATGCCGTGTTTCTACGACAGGTGTTCGGGTAGGCGCTACGGCCCGTTCAGTATGCGGACAGAGCGTTGCCGGTATGTGACGTTCCGTCTGTTGTCCTTCATGGCCGCGGAGCCGCCCGCGGGTCACGTCCGGGGACGGGACGCCGCCGGCGGCAGGGTCAGCGACGGCGTCGGCGTGACCGGTGTCGCCGAGTCCGGCGACGCCGTCGGCCCCGGCGGGGCGGGGGAGCGGGTCGCGGGCGGCGGACTCGCGGTCGCCCCGTCCCGGGCCAGCGAGTCGAAGTCGACGAGACCGGTGGCCTCCAGGACCGTGATGTGGTCGAGGACGGTGGTGTTCGCGTCGTCCGCGAGTTCCCGCACGAGCGAGTTCCGGGTCGAGGCCCGGACCTGGGCCACCAGCGAGAACACCTGGCCGTGCGCGCGGCGCAGGATGTTGGCGAACTTCCGCTCGTAGTCGTCGCCCTTCGCCGCCGTCAGCGTGCGCAGCCAGCTCTGCTGCTGGGGGTTGGGCTGGTTCGGCAGCTCCAGATTCAGCTGCGCCGCGACCTCGCGCACCCGGGCGTCCAGGAACGTGTGCCCCTCGACGAGGTGCTCGCCCGCCGTCTCGACCGCCTTGCTGGGCGCCCGCTCCTCGGCCTGCTGGCCCGCCGGCATCTCCCACAGCCCGGCCAGCCGCACCTTCGTGACGAAGATCCGGTCCGTGGCCGACAGCGGGCCGAATCTGGTCGACACGGTCTGGGCGTTGAGCGTGTCCAGGCCGGTGCCCGAGCGGTCGGCGTACGACCAGATCGGAAAGACGAGGGCGGCGAACGTCGCCACGAGCCCCGTGACGATGAGCGCGGTGCCGTTGACGCGGGCGCCGCCGGATGACGAGAGCAGTCGCATGGTGCCTCCTGGTGCGGCACCGCACGCTAGTGCGCCCCGGGCACGGGGTGCCGGGCATCAGCCCCGACTACGCCACCTTCGGTACGGGGCACGGGGGTTGTGCGGGCCCGCGCGCCCCGCAGGCGTCAGTACGGGACGGGCGGCCCCGACGGCCGGTCAGCCCCGGCGCAGCGCGAACCGCGCGGCCCGCAGGGCCCGCGCCACCGGGCGCCCCGCCAGCGACGCCGGGCCCGACCGCTCCAGCCACCAGTCGGTCAGCTGCTTGCGGGTGAACGGCTCGCCGACGCGCTGCTCGATCAGCAGGTCCTCGGCGAAGTCGAGCGCGTCGCGCCGGTAGCCGCCCGTCATGGGCCGCTCCTGCGCGTACGCCAGGAACGCCGTGCGGTACGCGTCGCGGCCCAGGATGGACGGCAGTTCGGGTGCCACCTTGGCGACGACGTCGGCCCGCTTGCCCGCCAGGGCCCGGCTCTGCACGGCGAGCCGCGTCCGGTCGAAGCCCTCCGGAGCGGGCGTGCCCGCGACGAGCGAGGAGAGCAGGGCGGCCTGGGCGAGCGCGACCCGACCGCGCACCGCGTCCTCGACAGGACGGTCCGCGCCGGGAGCAGGCCGCACCGGAGCGGCGACAGGCGCCCTCGGCACGGCAGCGGCCACCGTCTCCCGGATCGTCGCCACCTCCCGCTCCAGCTCCCCTTCGGCGGGGAAGTTCTCGTCCCGCTCCAGCAGCACGCCCGGCGGCGTCACCCGCGACGCCAGGTCGGCGAGGACGTCGAGGACGGGCCGCGGTACCGGGTGGGCGTGGCTGTCGTGCCAGACACCGTCCCGCTCGAAGCCGCCCGCGACATGGACGTACGCGATGGCCTCGACGGGCAGCTCGTCCAGGGCCTTCGCCGGGTCCTCGCCGCGGTTCACGTGATTGGTGTGCAGATTCGCCACGTCGATCAGCAGCCGCACCCCGGTGCGCTCCACCAGCTCGTACAGGAACTGCCCCTCGGACAGCTGCTCGCCGGGCCAGCCGAACAGGGCCGCGATGTTCTCCACGGCCAGCGGCACGGGCAGCGCGTCCTGCGCGATCCGGATGTTCTCGCACAGCACGTCGAGCGCGTCACGGGTGCGGGGCACCGGCAGCAGGTGCCCGGCCTCCAGGAGCGGCGACGCGGTGCGCTCGCCGCCCGCCCTGACGAACGCGATGTGCTCGGTGACCAGCGGCGAACCCAGCGCCTCGGCGCGCGCCGCGAGGTCCGCGAGTCGCTGCCCGTCCGGACGCTCCGCCCCGCCGAGGCCGAGCGACACCCCGTGCGGCACGACGGTCACGCCGCGCTCGGCGAGCCGCAGCAGGGAGTCCGGCAGATGCCCGGGGCAGAGGTTCTCGGCGACGGCCTCGACCCAGTCGATACCGGGCATGGCCTCGACGACGTCGGCGATCTCGGGTCGCCAGCCGATCCCGGTGCCCAGGCGTGCCAGTTGCTGCATGGTCGTCCCCCTCCTCCGCCGTGACAGTCCGCTGCGGCGTGCTGTTCTCATCACCCCGGCGGGCCCGGCCGAACCCAGGAGGAAGGACGTTCAGAGCAACATTTGAGGTTTCGCGCGGGCTCCCGGGCACGCGAGGGAGCGGCCGCCGCCGGCGGCTGAGCCGGCATCGGCGGCGGCCCGTGAGCACGGGAGGGCGCGTCTCCCCCTGCGCGGTTCCCGTGCTCACCGTCCCCACCGGCCCGGAGGCGTGCGGGAGTTCGCCCCGCAGGAGTCGGGAGGACGGGGGGCCGGGTGAGTGTCGGCGAAAACGACCCGGCCGCCTTCGGCGCGCCATGCGCGGTGCGATCCCGGGGTCTCGGGGCGGAACAGGCCGGCCGCCGATGTGCCGGAGCCGGCTCGTCCGAGTGTGAAAGTCGTCGGACAAGTCGATGCTAGGCCGCCGTGCGCCCGCTCGCCAGGGTGTGAACCCGCAACTTTCGGACCCGCTCACCGCCCAGGCCGACGTCAGATGACCGAGTTCCTGCCGGGGCGGACGAGGCCCTTCCCGGGCCCCGCACACGCCCCGGCCCGGCCCGGCCCGCGTACCTCAGCGCGCCCGCCGGCCCGTCACCGTCGGCCGAGATCCGACAGCAGCCCGCCCTCCCGGGCCCCCTCCGCCACCACCGTGCACGAACCCGGCGCGATCTCCGTGAACCCCGCGTCCCGCACCACCGGCAGCCCGGCCGTGGTCAACGGCTCCCAGCGGGACCGGTCCGCGACCCGGACCGACAGCGGGAAGCCCGCCTCGCGCCACTCCTTGCGCTGCGCGTCGGACAGCTCCCACCAGGCCAGTTGAGCCCCGTGCCCGGCCTGGGCCATCGCCTTGCCCGCGGTCATGTCGAGATCGGGGTTGAGCCACAGCACCGGCGCCGCGGGATCCGGGGCGGACGGCGGCTCGGGGTCGTCGAGGTCCGTGCCGGACACCTGGAGCCGGGCCAGATCCTTGGGCCAGCCGTCGAGCGGGACCGGCGGGAAGACCCGCACCTCGGCCGACCCGCCCGTGACCGTGATGCCGTCGAGCGCCTCCGCCCGACGCCACTCGGCGCCCCGCGCCCGCCGCACCACCTTGCGGATCCGGGCGTCCTGCCAGTCCCGCATCGCCGCCGCCCACTCCCCGTCGCCGAGGGACCGCTCGTCGGCGAGGATCACCAGCACCGCGCGCGCCGCCGTCTCCAGCGCGTCCGTGCGGGCCGGCGGCGCGGCGCGCTCGATGCGCACCACGAGCGGCAGCACGAACTGCGGTGCCTCGTCGCGCGCGGTGCGCCCGTCGCGGAACGGGCTGTCGGAGTTCTGGGGCGTTGCGGTGTCGTCGCTGGTCACGCCCTCCAGTCTGCCAGCAGCCCCGCGCACAGAAGGCCGCCGTCGCCCAGGCCCTGCTCGCTATCCGGAGCAGGCCGTGCGCTGCGCCTCCTGCCACTCGCACACCGGGCACAGCGTCGCGCCCTTGGCGGACTCCGGGTACTCGGTGGGTTCCCGGCACAGCACGCACTCGGCGAACGGGCCTTCGGCGGCGGCCGCGGGGCGGTCCGCGGGCCGGGCGCAGGAGCCGGCCGCGTCCTCGTCGGACCCGGCGGCCTCGACGTCCTCCGTGTTCTCCATGCCTCTCAGCGTACGGTCACGCCTTCCGGGCCGCCCCGATCAGCTCGGAGACCTTCACGAACCGGTAGCCCTTGGCGCGCAGTGCCGGTACGACGGACCGCACCACCCGCTCCGTCGTCGGCGCCGCGCTGCGCGTGCAGTGCATGACGACGACCGAGCCGGGCCGCACCCCGTCGAGCACCTGCCGCGTCACCGCGTCCGCGTCCGTGGCGAACGCGTCGCCGCTGACCACGTCCCACTGCACGGCGGTGACCCCGGCGGGGATCAGCGCCTTCAGCGCCTGCTTGTCGTAACAGCCGCCGGGGAAGCGGAAGTACGGCACCATGTGCGCGACCCCCGCCTTGCGGAACGCGGTGAACGCCCGCTCGACGTCCGCGCGCATCCGCCCGGCCGGCACGGTGGGCAGGCCGTAGCAGTCGCCGGTGAAGGCGTAGTGGCTGTACGAGTGGTTGGCCACCTCGAAGAGCGGGTCGCCCCCGATGTCCTTGGCCTGGGCCGGGTACTGATCGGCCCAGCGGCCGGTCATGAAGACGGTCGCCGGAACCTTCAGCGCCCGCAGCGCGGCGATGAGCCGGGGATTGTCGAAGTGCTCGCCGGAGGCGGCGCGGGCGCCCTGGTCGGCGGTCATGTCGGCGTCGAAGGTGAGCGCGACCGTCCGCTCCTTCGCCTTCGGGACGCTCTTGAAGACGGGGGTGAGCCCCGCCGGTCCCGGGGCGAGTGTCGACGGCCCGGTCGGCGCCGTGGCCGAGGGGCTCACGGCGGGCCGGCCGGCCCGCCCCGGGTGCGAGGGCTCGGCGCCGCCGGAACAGGCGGCGGCGCCGAGCGCGAGGGCGCCGAGGGCGCAGGTCAGTACGGTGCGACGGAGGGAGCTGATCACCCGGCGACGATAACTCTGAAAATGGTATTAATCGGGCAATTCGGGGGCGGTCTCGCGCCACAGCTCCCTCCGGTCCCCGAACGGGTCAAAGGCCACCTCGCCCACGCGATCGCCCCCGGGCTCCCCGCCGAGCAGCATCGTCGCCCGTCCGCCCGGCTCGAACCGCGGCCACGACGGCAGCAGATGATGGGCCGGTGCGCCTTCCCGCGCGAAGTGCACCCAGGCCCCGCTCATCGCGTCGGCGAGCGGCTGCGCGGGCTCGTCGCCCAGCCAGGCACGCAGGCCCGGGCCGTCCAGCACGTCGAACACGTACGGGATGTCGAGCGTGTGCGCGGCGCCGAGCAGCCCGCCGAGCGCCGGCGTCGGCTCCCGGAACAGATACGACCACACGCGCCCGCCGCCCTCGGCCGCCGCGTCCAGCAGCGCGTCGGTCGGCTCACGGAACAGCCCGTCGGTGAGCAGCGCCGCGAGCGTCCCGCCCGAACTCTCCTCGTGCGCACGGTAGACGGAGCGCGCCCGCGCCCGCCGTTCCGCGTCCGGGAAGGCCCCGGCGAGCGCCGCCTCGACGTCGTCCTCCGTCGCGCCGGGCCCGAGCCCGACGAACAGCCGCCCCTCGTGCTCGGTCGTCCCCGCGATGACGGGGATGTGGGCGCAGGACCCGTTGCGCAGCGCCCGCAGCGGATGCAGCGGCAGCACCGCCCCGTCCACGACGGGCGTGAAGGGAATGTCCCGCACGGGGTACCGCCGCACCAACTCGTCCTGCGCGGACAGCAGTTGCCCGGAACTCGCCTCCCGTACGTCCGTGACGCCCGTCCGCTCCTCCAGTACGGCGGCGTACGCCCGCGCCACCTCGCCCGCCCCGGCCGCCGAGCGCACCGCGCGCACCGGCGGGCTCTGCAGGATCGCCCGGTGGATCAGCGGGCGGGCCGCGGGCGCCCCCAGCAGCGCGGCGACACTGCCGCCGCCCGCCGACTCCCCGAACACGGTCACCCGGCGCGGATCACCCCCGAAGCGCGCGATGTTGTCCCGCACCCAGGCCAGGGCGGCGATCTGGTCCTGCAGCCCGAGGTTGCCGGACCCGGCGTACTCCTCGCCGAGCAGCTCGGGCACGTACAGCCAACCGAGAGCGCCCAGGCGGTAGTTGAGGGAGACGACCACGACGCCGTACCGCTGGGCGAGCCGCTCGCCGTCGGTCCACACCTGATGCCCGTACCCCTGGACGTAACCGCCGCCGTGCACCCACACCAGCACGGGACGGTCCGAACTCCCCTCACGGCTCCACACGTTGACGGTCAGAGACCCGGCCTCGTCCGTCGCCACCCGGCCCGCCCCGACCACGTCCTCCAGCAGCGGATCGGGGCCCTGCGGCGGAGCGGGCGACGCGACCCGGCAGTCCCGCACCCCGCTCCATGCCGCAGGCTTCCCCGGCGGCCGGAACCTCGCCGCGCCCACCGGATCGGCCGCGTAGGGAATCCCCAGGAACCGCCGCACACCGCCGCGCAGCCGGGTGCCCCGCACCTCGCCACCCGTGGTGAGCGCGGTGACCTCGTCCACGGTCACAGCCAGCCCTCCAGCGACTTCATGAAGCCCTCGAAGTCGTCGCGGTGGATGGTGTGCCCGGCGCCCTCGACGGTCCGCACCTCGAACCCCCGCCGCACCAGCTCCTCCTTCAGCTCCTGCGGCACCAGCAGACTCGGCCCGGCCGCCTGCACCAGCGACGGCACCACGGCCCGCGCGGGCGTACGGTCGACGGCGTGCTCCCCGGCGACGGCCAGTGCGGAGCGCGGATCCCAGTCGGCCAGCGTGGCCAGCTCGACGTCGATGTCGGCGTCCTCCCACCGCGGATTGAACTGCGCGATGAGCTCGCGCGGCGCATGGCGGAACTCCATGAACAGCGCCGGGTCGACGGACTGCGTGAGCGCCCACGCCGGATCGCAGTACACGGCACGCCGCGGGGCCAGCCGTTCCACGGCGAGCGCGAGCGCCAGCCCGCCGAGCGAGTGCCCGAGGGCCAGCTCCGCCCCGGCGGGCAGCGTCTCCACCAGGTCGTCGGCGAACGCGTCGACGCTGTACGTGCCGCGCCCGCTCGCCCCGTGCCCGCGCAGGTCGACGCCGATCGCCCGGTAGCCCCGCTCCGCGAGCGCGGGCCCCACCCGCCGCCAGGTGCGGTGGTCCGACATGATCCCGTGGACCAGCAGGGCGACGCGGTCACCGCTGCCCCATTCCCGGGTGTGCAGCTTCATCAGGGATGCCTTTCTCTTTCGTACGGTGCTCAGCGCACGCCGCGAATGGGACGTACGGCGAGCGCGCCCAGCACGGAGAGCACCGCGCCGACGACGAACAGGGACGTGTAGCCACCGCAGGCCGAGACGATGACGGAGGCGACGAAGGGGGCCAGGATCTGCGGCCCGGCGCTGGCCATGTTGAGCACGCCGAGATCGCGCGCCGCATCGCCCTCGCTCGGCAGGATCATGGTCACGAGGGCGTTGTCGACGGCCATGAAACACCCGAAGCCCAGGCCGTTGAGCACGGCGAAGACGAGCATCGCGGGCCAGGTGGGGGACACCCCGGGTATCAGCAGCGACACCGCGGACACCAGCGCGGAGACCCCGACGAAGAGCTTGCGCCGGTCCAGCCGGTCGGAGAGGACGCCGCCCGCCACCGTCGCGACGGCCATCGCCACGGACGACAGCGGGGCGAGGATCGCGACGGCATCGGCGGGTTCCATCCCCTTCGGCAGCTCGATGTGATCATCCAGGATGTAGAGCTGGTAGCCGAAGACGCAGAAGTAGCCGAGGACGAGCAACGCCCGCCCGACGAAGGCCCACATGAAGTCACGATGGCGCAGTGCGCTCATGAACGCACCGAACTGCCGCTTCAACGGCACCACTTCGGCCGCCGGCCGCCGCTCCTCGCGCGTTCCGGCCGTGAAGACCACGGCGGCGACCGCGACCAGGAGCCCGAGCACCAGATAGCCGGTCCGCAGGTGATCGCTGAACGCGGCTCCGAGCAGGGCGCCCAGCGTCGAGCCGACGGGCATCCCGAGCCCGACGGCGGCGGAGGCCCGGCCCCGGGCGGACAGCGGCACCCGGTCGGGGACGACGGAGGTGAGGGCGGCCTGAAGGACGTTCATGACCGCCTGCCCCACGCACCAGGCGAGGGCGACGAGCAGCACGGTGTCCGCACCGCCGAGCAGCGCCATGGCGCCCACGGCGGCGAGCCCGCCGCCGAGAATCCAGGGATTGCGCCGCCCGGACCGGTCGGACAGCGCGCCGGCCACCGGATTGAAGAGGGTGGCGAACACGGCACTCACACCGCTCACCAGCCCCAGCGCGGCGACCTTGCCGGCGCGGTCGATCTGCTCGATCTGCAGGGGCAGCAGCACGCCGCCCACCCCGATGTAGAGGGTGTACATGGCGGTGTTGCCGAGGGTGAGCAGCGGCAGCAGGCCGCGCGGGGTGCGGACGGCGGCCGCGGGATCTCGCTGGGCGGAAAGGGCCACGTTGCCCTCCTCCTCATGACGGGCCGACCCTGACGGCGGCGTGGGTGACACGTGTAACCTGACACGTGTAACGGAGTTTTTAGCACCCGGCAGGTCCCCGCACCAGACCCGCGGCCGAAAAAGCCCGCACCAGGCCGCTGTGAAAGGATGCGCACCAGCCATGAACGACAGCGCAGAGCGCGAGCCCGCGCCCACCAGTGCCTCGGTCGCCCGCCACGCCGGGGTCTCCCGTGCGACGGTCAGCTACGTCCTCAACGGCCAGGCGGCGGGCAGGGTCAGCGCCGCCACCCGGGCCAAGGTCGAGCAGGCCGCGCAGGAACTCGGCTACGTCCCCCACGCCGCCGCGCGCTCGCTGCGCTCGGGCAGCAGCGCCCTGGTCCTGATCGCGGTCCCGGCGGACCGGGTCCCCGCCTTCGGCCCGCTCTTCGCCACGTTCGTCGCGCGGTTCCAGACCGCGCTGGAGAAGCACGGCTACACCGGAGTCCTGCACGGGGCCCGGGCGGACCGCTCACCGCAGGACACCGCCCGCGCCTGGGCGGAACTGCGCCCCGCGGCGGTCCTCACCACCTTCGGCGCCCCCCTCACCGAGGAATCGGTCGCCATACTCCACCGCTCGGGCACCCGGGCGGTCCTCTCCTTCGGCCCGCCCCCCGTCCCCGGCGCCCACGGCATCACCCTGGACCAGGAGGAGATCGGCGCGGTGGCCGCGGCCCATCTCCTGTCGTCCGGCCGCCGCGAACTGGGCGTGGTGGTTCCCCAGGAGCACGGCCTGGAACCCTTCAGCGCCCCACGCCTCGCGGGAGCGAAAGCCGCGACGACGGCTTTTCGCGGCGCGAACCTGACCCCGCTCCCACTGGCCCACACCGAGCAGTCGGCGGCCGAAGCGGTCGCGAAGGCACGGCACTTGGACGGTATCTTCGCGTACAACGACGAGTACGCGATGCTTCTGATGCGCGCCCTGCAGGACGCCGGTGTCGACGTCCCGGGCGACACGGCCCTGGTCGGCGCCGACGACCTCCTCATCGCCCGCCTGCTGCGCCCCCGCCTCACCAGCGTGCGCAGCGAACTCCCCGAGCCGCACGAGGTGGCGGGCCTGATCGACCGACTGATCACGGACCCCTCGGTCCGGCCGGGGGTGCACTACCGCTCGACGGCGCACATCGAGCCGCGAGAATCCTCCGCCTGACCCGCGAAGAAATCCCGCGCCGGCCTCTGGCACCCCCGTGGTGACACGTGTAACCATCGCGCAGCCCACCCGCACTCCGAAAGGTGCCCGATGGCCAAGCCCCCGCCTGCCCGCGCTCGCGCGCAGCTCCTCGCCTCCCTGACGCTCCTCCTCGTCCCGCTCGCGACAGGGGTATCACTCAGAGCCGGCGCCCCCCACCCTCTCCAGGTCCTGGACGACACCTGGCTGCGCTGGATGGGCGGCCCGCACAAGGGAGTTGCCGCAACCCTGGCGTCGGCGCTCAACTGGTTCGGCGGCCCGTACGGAGCGCTGGTCCCCTTGGCGGCGACGGCGCTCCTCCTCGCTCTCCGCCGCCCCCGCCAGGCGCTCTTCGTCTTCACGGCGACACTGCTCACCCACCTCGCGGTCCAGGCCCTCAAGCACGTCGTCGACCGCCCGCGCCCGGCTCATCCCTTGGTGACGGTCGACCACGGCTCGTTCCCCTCGGGCCACGCGGCGACGATGGCGATGACGGTCGTGGCGATCACCGCGCTGCTGCCTGCGGCGGCCCGGCGTCTCTGGTACCCGGCGGCCACGCTGCTGACTCTGGCCATGATGTGGAGCCGTACGTGGCTCCACGCGCACTGGCTCTCCGACACGGTCGCCGGGGCGGTGGCGGGAACGGGGGTGACGTTGCTGGTGTGGTGGGCGTTCGGCCCGCTCCGGAAGCCGGCCGATCCGTTGCCCGGGACTGCCGCACAGGCTCCGGGGCGACGCGCCTCGATCGCCGGAGGGGCTTGATCTCCAGGCCCCACCGGCGATCACTCGCGTACGAGACGGGAGGGGCCGGTCTGGGTATGTGCGCGCGCAGCACAGACCACGCGGTGACGAAGCCCGAAGCAACCGGCGAGGCCATCAAGATGGCGAGCACGGAGATGCCCAGGGCGGCCCCGTACCCACCCACACACCTATCGGAGGCGACGGAAAGCCGCCCTCCACAGCCCGGACGGCCACCCTCCCTTCATCGCGAGGCCCCGCGCAGACGCAACGCCCCCGCGACCCCGTCGAAGAACGCCGCATGCGCCGCCGCGCTGGCCGGAATCTCCGGATTCCACGGCAGCACCACAGCCCGCTCGGCAACGGCGGCCCACTGCGCGTCCCCCGCATACTGCGACCGCGGCGCCGCATTGGCCCGGGCATCCACCAGCACCACATCCGGCGCCAGTTCGGCCGCGTCGGCCCACGACCCGGTGTGCCAGTTCGCCCCCGGCCCCTCGGGCGGCTCGACCGTCCGCACCCCCAGCCCCGTGAGCGCGCTCAGATCGGGCCACTTCCCGGGCCGGGCGAGGTGCACACTGTCCGCCCCGCCGGGCGACAGGGCCAACACCCGAACAGCCCCGGCCCCCTCGGCGACACCCCTCAACTCCCGCTCCGCACGCGTGAGTTCGGCAAGCGCTCCGGCCTCCTCCGCCACCCCGAGCGACCGCCCGAGCTCCGCGACCCGCTCCCGCACGGCGGCAAGCCCCCGCCCCTGCCCCACATCGATCACGGCGACCGGGACATGCTCCTCCAGATGCTTCGCCACATCCGGCTCGACCCCGTACACCTGCCCGCCGCCGTACGTCAGCGCCACGACGAGATCGGGCCGCACACCGAGCACGTCGTCGAGGCCGAGCCCCGCCCCGGCCCCCAGATACGAGATGTCGTCGAGCGGCAGTGCCCCGGACTTGGCGCGGTCGGCTCTCTCCCCGTCGTGGTACGAACCGAAGATGCCCACGGGGCGTATCCCGAGGTCCCAGAGGCTCGCCCCGGCCTGTATGTAGGCGACGATCCGCGTCGGCGCCTCTGGCGCGGCGGCGACATGCCCGCGGTCGTCGGTGAACTCCCACGCTGTGGTTGACCGTTCTTCCATGCTGGGACCTTGCCCAGGTCACGTACGCACCACGCCGCTCGAAACCCGCCAAACTCGGCCACCAACAAGCCAGTTGACAAAAACAACGATCAGGTGGCGAGCAGCCGCTTCCGGCACTCGTCCACATCGAAGTCGGCCTTCGGGTACTGCGGATCGAGGGCCTCGAGATGCTCCGCGAGCAGGGTGCTGATGGCCCAGTTCCGGTACCACTTGCGATCGGCGGGCACCACGTACCAGGGCGCGTCGTCCGTGGAGCACCGCTCGAGCGCGATCTCGTAGGCGTCCTGATAGGCGGGCCACAGCGCCCGCTCCTCGATGTCGCCCGGGTTGAACTTCCAGTACTTCTCCGGGTTGTCGAGCCGCTCCAGCAGCCGGCGCTTCTGCTGCTCGTAGGAGATGTGCAGAAAGCACTTCACGACGGTCACGCCGTCGTCCGCCAGCGACTTCTCGAACCGGTTGATCTGCCCGTAGCGCCGTCCGAGCTGACTGCGCGGCACCAACTCCCGTACGCGCGCGATGAGTACGTCCTCGTACTGGGACCGGTCGAAGATGCCGATCTCGCCGGCCTGCGGCAGGGCCTTCATGATCCGCCACAGGAACGGATGGTTGAGCTCTTCGCGGGTGGGCGCCTTGAACGCCTTGATGCGGCAGCCGGACGGATTGAACAGCCCGATGACGTGCTTGACGGTGCCGCCCTTGCCGCTGGTGTCCATGCCCTGCAGGATCAGCAGCACACGGCGCCGGTCACCGGCCGTGCCCGCCGCCCACAGCCGCTCCTGGAGGCCGGCGAGGCGTTCGCCCATTCGGGCGGTGGCCGCGACTCCTTCCTCCTTGCTGCGCGGCCCGCCGGGCGTGCCGGCGGGGTCGTACGACGTGAGGTCCACCCGCTCGCCCTCGGGGATGCGCAGCAGCTCGCGCAGCGGGGCCGCGGCCTTGCCGCCGGAGCCCTTGGCGCTCTTGCCGCCCTTCTTCCGGGCCTTCTTCTCGCTCTTGTCCCGGGATGTGGACTTGGCCACTGCGCACCCCTTCCGGTCAGGTCCTTCGATCCTGCGTCGGCACGGGCGGCACCGCTACTCGCGCTACCGGTGCCAGGGGCCCGTGACGGCGAACGTCGTACCGGGGGTGTAGCAGTTCACGTACATGGTGTCGCCGTCCGGCGCGAACGTGACCCCGGCGAACTCGCCCCACGAGGGGTCCTCGGGCGTCCCGATGTTCTGCCGGCCCCGCGCCATCGCGTACACCTCGCCCTTCCGTGTCACGCCGAAGACGTGCTGCGCTCCCTCGCCGTCCTCGCAGACCATGAGGCCGCCGCTGGGCGCGAGGCAGATGTTGTCGGGTTCCTCGCCGGGCAGCTGCACATCCGTGTCGGGCCCGAAGACGATCACCAGGGTGAGACGGCGCGCGGCGGGGTCGTAGCGCCAGATCTGCCCGAAGTGGTCGGCGGCGGATCCTTCCCGGCTGCGCGCGTACGAGGACACGAAGTAGACGCACGACCCGCCCCAGTAGCAGCCCTCCAGCTTCTGCGCGTGGGTGATGCCCTTGGGGCCGAAGTCCTGGTTGCGGATGGGGGTGTGAGCGGCCAGCGGATCCGGCACGTCGACCCATTCCACGCCCCCGAACGTCGCCCCGGTCTCCTGCACCGCCGACAGGTCGGGCACGCCGGGCACGCGCATCGCCTGGAGCGTGCCGCCCGCGCGCAGCGAGCCGAGGCCGCCGCGCGGCTTCTCGGGCAGGAAGCGGTAGAAGAGGCCGAAGGGCTTGTCGAACGCGTCCTCGGTCTCGTACACGACGCCGCGCCGCGGATCGACGGCGATGGCCTCGTGCTGGAAGCGGCCCATGGCGGTGAGCGGCACGGCGCCGGAGCGGCGCGGGTCGACGGGGTCGACCTCGAAGATGAAGCCGTGGTCCTTGGTGTAGCCGTTCGTGCCGGCCTTGTCCTCGGTCTCCTCGCAGGTGAGCCAGGTGCCCCAAGGGGTGTGCCCACCGGCGCAGTTGACGGCCGTACCGGCGATGGCGACCCGTTCGGACAGCACGTTGTTGTGCCGGTCGAGGGCGAGCGCCGTACAGCCGCCCTTGCCCATCGGGTCGTACGTGATCCCGTCGACGGTCGGCACGGGGACCTTGCCGGTGACCCGGTTCTCGTGGTTGCGCACGAGATGCACGCGGCCCTGTCTGCCGGCGAAGGCGGCCATGCCGTCGTGATTGCTGGGCACCGGGCCTTCTCCGGACCGGAGTCGGTCGCCCTCCCGGGAGAGGACCTTGTAGCGGAAGCCCTTCGGGAGGTCGAGGAGACCGGCCGGGTCGGGCACCAAGGGGCCGTAGCCGGTCCGTCCCTGAGCGGCGGCGGAGCCGGCGAACAGCTCGGACAGGGTCCCGGCGAAGGCGATGCCCACCCCCAACGCACCGGTACGGGCGAGTACGTGACGTCGTGTTGCGGACAGCCGTGTTTCAGACATGGGGCAACCTCCTGCTGGCGGACAGGAACTGTGACCCGGCTGTGTCTATCACGTGCCTTTCCCCGCGTGAACCACGCGCGTAGCAACTGCAGTTGAGGGACGGTTACTCGTGTCGCATCCCTCTATGGCACATGCCTAGGCGGGGACGAGCCCCTTGGCGTCACGAGCCAGCGCGGTGAGCCGCGAGATCGCCCGGAAATACTTCTTCCGGTAGCCCCCGTTCAGCATCTCCTCGCTGAACAGCCGGTCGAACGGCAGCCCCGAGGCGAGCACCGGGATCTCCCGGTCGTAGAGCCGGTCGGCGAGCACCACGAGCCGCAGCGCGGTGGACTGGTCGGGCACGGCGGAGACATCGGTGAGGCACACGGCCGTGAGATCGTCCGTCAGCGCGCCGTACCGGCTGGGATGCACCCGCGCCAGATGCTCCAGCAGCTGAGGGAAGCCGTCGAGCGAGGCGCCCTCGGTGGCGTACGCGGCCTGGGTGACCTGCTCGTCGGAGAACGGCGCGGGCGCCTCGGGCAGGCCGCGGTGCCGGTAGTCCTCGCCGTCGATGCGCAGCGGCCGGAAGTGCGCCGACAGGCCCTGGATCTCGCGCAGGAAGTCGACGGCGGCGAACCGGCCCTCGCCGAGCTTGCCGGGCAGCGTGTTCGAGGTGGCGGCGAGCGCGACGCCCGCGTCGACCAGCTTGCCGAGCAGCGAGGAGACGAGGACGGTGTCGCCGGGATCGTCGAGCTCGAACTCGTCGATGCACAGCAGCCGGTGCCCGCTCAGGGTCCGCACCGTCTGCTGGAAGCCGAGGGCGCCCACCAGATTGGTGAGCTCCACGAACGTGCCGAACGCCTTGTGCTCGGGCGCCGCCGGGGTGGCGTGCCACAGGGAGGCGAGGAGGTGGGTCTTGCCGACGCCGTACCCGCCGTCGAGATAGACGCCGCGGGGCCCGGCCGGGGCGGCGGCCTTCTTGCCGAGGCCGAAGAGACCCCGCTTCCGGCCGGAACCGGAGGCGTGCGCCCCGCCGAGCCCGGCGGCGAACGAGCTCAGCACCTGCACGGCCTGCGTCTGGCTCGGCTGGTTCGGATCGGGGATGTACGTGTCGAAGCGGACGGCGTCGAAACGGGGCGGCGGCACCATCTCGGCGACCAGGCGCTCCGCGGGGACGTGCGGCTCACGGGCGCACAGGGACTGGGGCGCCGCGTCGGCTATGGGGCTGATGCCCGGCTGGCGGGAGCCGGCGGCTTCGGTGGAGGACGACACAGCTCCCCAGCTTAGTGGCCGTGCCACACTGCACGTCATGCGACGCCTGTTCCCTGTGACGTACGAAACAGCAGATCACGAGGGTCGGGAGGGGCGCGACGGGCCGGTGGGGTCCGCGGGGCGTGAATGGAGCCTCGACGAGCTCGCCGACGCCTATGCCTACCCGGCCGACGCGGCGGGGGAGGTCCGGCTGCGCGCCAACATGGTCTCCACCCTCGACGGTGCCGCCCAGCACGACGGCCGCTCCCAGCCCCTCTCCTGCCCCGCCGACATGCGGATCTTCGGCACCCTGCGCGGGCTCGCGGACGCCGTGGTCGTCGGCGCCCAGACGGTCCGCCAGGAGGGGTACCGGCCGGCCCGGGCCCGGGAGGCGTTCGCCGCGCGCCGGAAGGCGGCCGGGCAGGGCCCCGCGCCGTCCATCGCGGTGATCAGCGCGAGCCTCGACCTCGATTTCGGCCTGCCGCTCTTCACCGAGCCGCTGGTGCCCACGTACGTGATCACCGGCGCGGGCGCGCCGGCGGACCGGACGGCGGCGGCGCGCGAGGCCGGTGTCGAGGTGCTGGTCGCGGGGGACGACGCGGGCGTCGATCCGCGGCGCGCGGTGCGGGCGCTGGCCGAGCGGGGGCTGACCCGGCTGCTCACGGAGGGCGGGCCGCGGCTGCTGGGCCAGTTCGTGGCCGCACAGGTGCTCGACGAGCTGTGCCTGACGGTGGCGCCGCTGCTCACCGCGGGCGCCGCCCAGCGGATCGCCGGAGGCCCTGAGCTGGCCCTGCCGGAACGTTTCGAGCTGGCATCTCTCCTGGAAGAGGACGGTTTCCTCTTCACCCGATACCGTCGGATCCGAGACTCGGCGGAATGATCCGTTCCGTTTGGCTTCCGCTGGGCACACTAAAACTCGCAGACCCCGTGCGGCCACGGGGCAGGATGGTTTCCGCAGGTCCCCCAGGGGCCGCCGCCCCGCGGCGGCCCACGGTAGGAGAAGAAGGGCGCCCGTCGTGTTCACGAGCGTATTGATGATCGAGAAGGCCCTGACGTCGGCCGACGTGGAGTTCGTCACCACTTTGCACGGCGACGAGGAAGTCTCTTTCCACGTGCTGCTCCAGCCCCGCGGTGACCAGGCGGACCGCCTGCTGCGGGCCATCGACGACGTCGCGATGGGGGAGCTGGACGAGGCGGCCCGCGAGGGCGAGGTCCCCGAGGGCCAGGACGCCACGGAGCCCGCGCAGCGGGCCCTCCAGGTCTCCCTCACCGCGCTGCACCAGGCCGGGTGCGCGGCCGAGGGCAGGATCGTCGAGGACCATCCGCTCGACGCGCTCAAGGGACTGGTCGACGAGGTGAAGGCGGACGAGGTGATCGTGCTGACCGACCCGCACTACGTCGAGGAGTTCTTCCACCGGGACTGGGCCTCGCGGGCCCGGCACAAGGTGGGCGTGCCGGTACTGAAGCTGTTCTCGTACAGCAAGGCGTAGGCCGCGGGGCGCACGGCACGGGCGGGCCGGCCGAGGCAATAGGCTGGGCCCGGTCCGTAGCCGTGGTGGCTACGGACCGCGTCACCGCCACCCAAGGACCGCAGGGGAGAAACACGTATGGCACCCGGCCTGCCCACCGCCATGGACCGACCGCACTTCATCGGCATCGGCGGCGCCGGAATGTCGGGCATCGCCAAGATCCTCGCCCAGCGCGGCGCGCGGGTCGCGGGCAGCGACGCGCGGGAGTCCGCCACGGCCGAGGCCCTGCGCGCGCTCGGCGTCACGGTCCACATCGGCCACGACGCCGCCCACCTCGCCCCCGACGCCACCTGCGTGGTCGTCTCCTCGGCCATCCGCGAGGACAACCCGGAGCTGCTGCGCGCCGCCGAGCTGGACGTCCCGGTGGTGCACCGCTCCGACGCGCTCGCCTCGCTCATGGACGGCCTGCGCCCGATCGCGGTGGCGGGCACGCACGGCAAGACGACCACCACGTCGATGCTCGCGGTGTCCCTGAGCTCCCTCGGCCTGAACCCGTCGTACGCGATCGGCGGCGACCTCGACGCCCCCGGCTCGAACGCGCTGCACGGCGAGGGCGACATCTTCGTCGCCGAGGCCGACGAGTCGGACCGCAGCTTCCACAAGTACCGGCCCGAAGTCGCGATCATCCTGAACGTCGAGCTCGACCACCACGCGAACTACGCGTCGATGGACGAGATCTACGACTCCTTCGAGATCTTCACCTCGAAGATCGTCCCCGGCGGCACGCTCGTCATCGCCGCCGACCACCCCGGCGCGGTCGAGCTGACCCGCCGCATCCGCGACACGACGTCCCTCAAGGTCGTCACGTACGGCGAGTCGCCGTCCGCGGACATCCGCATCCACAAGGTGACCCCGCGCGGCCTGACCAGCGAGGTAACGGTCCTGCTGGACGGCAAGCTGCTCACCTTCACCGTCTCGGTGCCCGGCCGCCACTACGCGCACAACGCGGTCGCCGCGCTCGCGGCGGGCGTGGCGCTCGGCATCCCGTCCCGGAACCTGGCCGCGGCCCTCAAGTCCTACACCGGCGTCAAGCGCCGCCTCCAGCTCAAGGGCGAGGAGAACGGCGTGCAGGTCATCGACTCGTACGCGCACCACCCGACCGAGATGACGGCCGACCTGGAGGCGATGCGCGCCGCGGCGGACGACTCCCGCCTGCTGGTCCTCTTCCAGCCGCACCTGTTCTCCCGCACCCAGGAACTGGGCAAGGAGATGGGCGAGGCGCTGGCCCTCGCGGACGGCTCGGTCGTCCTCGACATCTACCCGGCCCGCGAGGACCCGATCCCCGGCATCACCAGCGCCCTGATCGTCGACGCGGCCCGTGCGGCCGGTGCCGACGTGCAGGCGGCCCACGACAAGGCGGCGGCCGTCGAGGCGGTCGCGGGAATGGCCAAGCCCGGTGATCTCGTTCTCACCATGGGCGCGGGCGACGTCACGGACCTCGGCCCGCGCATTCTGGACCACCTCGCACAGCGTTAAGGGAGTGCCTCCATGTCGTACGACGTCGAGAAGCCGGACGAGCAGTGGCGCGCGGAGCTGAACCCGGCGGAGTACGCGGTACTGCGCCAGGCCGGCACCGAGCCCGCCTTCACCGGTGAGTACACGGACACCAGGACCAAGGGCGTCTACGCCTGCCGGGCGTGCGGCGCCGAGCTCTTCACCTCGACCGAGAAGTTCGAGTCGCACTGCGGCTGGCCGTCCTTCTACGACCCGAAGCAGTCGGACGCCGTCGAACTGATCGAGGACCGCTCGCACGGCATGGTCCGCACCGAGGTGCGGTGTGCCCGATGCGGTTCGCACCTCGGGCACGTGTTCGAGGGTGAGGGGTATCCGACCCCGACGGACCAGCGGTACTGCATCAACTCGATCTCGCTGACCCTGGAGCCCGACGAGAGCTGAGCTCCGGTAGCCACGACGGCGGGCCCGCGCACCTCGCGCGGGCCCGCCGTCGTGTCCGTGCGTCAGCGGCCGAACCGCAGCGTCACCAGCTCGAACGGCCGCAGCGACAGGGCCACCTCACCGTCCTCCACGGTGAGCGCCGGGGCGTCCGCGAGCGGGCGCTCCAGGAGGTCCGTCGCGGTCACCGAGGCCGCGGGGAAGCCGAGCCGCAGGGACGTGCGGGCGCGGCCGCCGGCGGTCTCGTAGAGGCGGACCACCACGTCGCCGGAGCCGTCGTCGGCCAGCTTCACCGCGCTCAGCGCCACCGCGTCCGACGCCGCCGTGCACAGCGGGGCGACCGTGCCCGAGCCGGTCACACGGCGCTCGGGCAGGTTGATGCCGAAGCCCTCGCGGACCGCGTCGACCACGCTCGCGCCGGGCGCGAGCGCGTACCGGAAGCGGTGCACGCCCTGGTCGGTCCGCGGGTCGGGGAAGCGCGGGGCGCGGAGCAGGGAGAGGCGGACCGTGGTGGTCGTGCCGGAGTCGGACTCCCGGACCGTGCGGGTCACGTCGTGGCCGTACGTCGAGTCGTTCACCAGCGCCACCCCGAAGCCCGGCTCGGCCAGGTGCAGGAAGCGGTGGTTGCAGGCCTCGAACTTGGCGGCCTCCCAGCTCGTGTTGGTGTGCGTGGGCCGGTACAGGTGACCGAACTGCGTCTCCGCCGCGTACCGGTCCGCGTGCACGTCGACCGGGAAGGCCGCCTTGAGGAACTTCTCCGTCTCGTGCCAGTCCACCTCGGTGTCGATGTCCAGGCGCTTCGTGCCCGCCGCCAGCGTCAGCACCTGGGTGGCGCGCGAGGAGCCGAAGGAGCGGACCACCTCGACCGAGACCCCGGCCGCGGTCTTTGAGAGGACCGTCACCGTGTCGACGTCCGTCAGATCCGTGACGACATTGCGGTAGAACGCGTCGACGTCCCACGCGTCCCACATGTTGGGGAAGTCGGGGTGGATCTGGAGCAGGTTCGCCGCCGCGCCCGGGGCGACCGTCTCGCGGTCCGCCTCGATGTCGTACGCCGAGACCACGAGCCCGCGGGCGTCGATCTCGACCCGCAGCAGACCGTTGTCCAGGACGTGGCCGCCGTCCGCGCGATCCGTCAGGGTCACCGTGCCGGACACCGCCGGGACGCCCGCGCCGCCCGCCGCGATCCCGGACCGCTCGTGCGCCGCCGCGTTGAAGACGAGCTCCTCCTCGCCGTCGCCCGCGAGCGCGCGCTGCGCCGCGTCGACGATCCCGGTCAGCTCCGCCGCCACCGCCGCGTACGTCTTCTCCGCCTCGCGGTGCACCCAGGCGATCGACGAGCCCGGCAGGATGTCGTGGAACTGGTGCAGCAGGACCGTCTTCCAGATCCGGTCCAAGTCCTCGTAGGGGTAGGGGAATCCGGTGCGCACGGCGGCCGTCGCCGCCCACAGCTCGGCCTCGCGCAGCAGGTGTTCCGAGCGGCGGTTGCCCTGCTTGGTCCGCGCCTGGCTGGTGAGGGTGGCGCGGTGCAGTTCGAGGTACAACTCGCCTACCCAGACGGGAGGTTCGGGGTACTCCGCCTCGGCCTTGGTGAAGAACTCGGCCGGCGTCTCCCAGGTGACGTGCGCCGAGCCCTCCAGCGACTTCATGCGCTTGGCCTTGGCGATCATCTCGCGGGTGGTGCCGCCGCCGCCGTCGCCCCAGCCGGTCGGCGCCAGCGAGTGCCGGGCGACGCCCTTGTCCTTGAAGTTGCTTGCCGCATGGGCGATCTCGCGGCCCAGCATGGAGCAGTTGTACGTGTCGACCGGCGGGAAGTGCGTGAAGATCCGGGTCCCGTCGATGCCTTCCCAGTTGAAGGTGTGGTGCGGGAACTTGTTGACCTGCGACCACGAGATCTTCTGCGTCAGCAGCCACTTGGAGCCGGCTGCCTTGATGATCTGCGGCAGGCCCGCGGCGAAGCCGAAGGTGTCGGGCAGCCAGGCCTCCTCGTTCTCGATGCCGAACTCGTCGAGGAAGAACCGCTTGCCGTGCACGAACTGACGGGCCATCGCCTCCGAGCCCGGCATGTTCGTGTCCGACTCCACCCACATGCCGCCGGCCGGCACGAACCGGCCCTCGGCGACCGCCTTCTTGACCTTGGCGTAGACCTCGGGGCGGTGCTCCTTGATCCAGGCGTACTGCTGGGCCTGGGACATGGCGTAGACGAACTCGTCCTCCGATTCGAGGAGGTTCGTCATGTTCGACGTCGTACGCGCCACCTTGCGGACCGTCTCGCGCAGCGGCCACAGCCACGCCGAGTCGATGTGCGCGTGGCCGACCGCGCTGATCCGGTGCGCGGAGGCGTCCGCCGGGGCGGACAGCACGCCGGTGAGGTGCGAACGGGCCCCCGCCGCCGTGCCGTTGACGTCCTGGAGGTCGACGGCGTCGAGGCAGCGGCTCACCGCGCGCAGCAGCTCCCAGCGGCGCCCGCCCTCCACCGGCAGCTGCTCCATCAGCTCGCCGACCACCTCCAGGTCGGCGACCAGCTCCCACACGTCCCGGTCGAAGACCGCGAGATCCATCCGCTCCAGGCGGTACTGGGGCTCGTCGCCCGCGGTCTCCTTGTCACCGAGGTCGGTCGGGCGGAACGGGTTGTCGCCGAGCAGCACCGGGTTGGAGGCCGCCTCCAGGTGCCACTCGACCCGCTCACCACCGGTCGCCGGGTCGCCGACCCGCACCCACTGGTTGCGCGGGTTGACGGCCTTGACCGGCTCGCCGGCCGGCGTGTAGACGAGCGCCTCGCACTGGAAGCCGGGCATCCGCTCGTCGAAGCCGAGGTCGAGCACCGCCTCGACGGTCCTCCCGGCCCACCCGGCGGGCACCTCGCCGGTCACCTTGAACCAGGTCGTGGCCCACGGAGCCCCCCACGCGTCGCCGACCGCGACCGGCTCGTGCGTCGCGGCCAGGCCCTCGGCGACCGGCACCGGCTCGCCGGGCGCGGTCCACGCCTCGACCGTCAGCGGCACCGACTCCGGGTACACGGCAGGGCGGATGCGCTCGTCGAGCACGCGCTTGAGACGGGCCTCTACCAGGGCGCGGTCGTCATGCATGGGGGCTCCAACTTCTCGTGGTGCGGGTGTTACCAGGGGTGTTACCGGGGCTCAGCGACGGTAACCGGTGCGGCGGACGAGAGTCAGTCGACCTCTTCGGGGGTGACCACCGCGGTGATGCCGCGGGCGGCCAGGTGCTCTGTGTCGTGCGCGTGCTCGGCCAGGACCACGGCGGGGCGGACGCCCTGAGCCGTCAGACGGTGCCAGGCCTCGAAGAAGACGCCGCCCGGACCGCACAGCGCACGGCGGGGTGACGCGACGGTGTCCCCGGTGTCGAGGACGAGCGCGGTGCCGCGCGGCGCGGGCTCGTGGTCGCGGCCGCGCCACTGCTCGACGACCCGCGCGATGGCCGCACCCGCGGGCTTGACCTCACGTTCGTTGGTCAACAGGCCCAGGCTGTACTCGAGTTCGGGGAAGTCGGCGAGGTCCCGGGAGACATCGTGCGAGCACCACCAGGTGACCCCCCAGACGTTCTCGCAGTCCAGCGCGTTGGCGATGGTGGCCTCGGTGAAGTGCGCCGCGTGCTCGGCCGGGATGTGCGGGGCCGGCGCGCCGACCTCCTGCAGCCAGACGGGCCGCTCGGGGTCGGTGTGCCAGGCGCGGGCCAGCTCGATCAGGTACGCGGCGTGGTGCTCGGTCGCCACGCCCGTACGGCCGTGCCGCTGGGCGGTGCCGTTGAACACCCACGAGTGCACGGCCGTCGCCCCGCCGAGCCGGGCGGCCTGCGCGGGCGTGAACGGATGCCCGTCCAGGTACCAGGCGGCGTCGTACTCGGCGTGCAGATGGAACTTCCCCGGCGCCCCCGCCTCGCACGCGGCGAGCATCCGCTCCAGCCACCTCCCCGCCTGCTCATGGGAGATGCGGTCCGGGTCGGGGTGCGGGTCGCCCGAGAACTGGTTGATCTCGTTGCCGATGGTCATGCCGAGGAAGTTCGGCCGGTCGGCGAGCGCGGCGGCCAGCGTGCGCAGGTACTCCTCCTGGCCCGCGACCACCTCGGGGTCGGAGAAGAGGTTGCGGCGGTGCCAGGTCTGCGTCCAGGCCGGCAGGAAGTCGAAGCTCGACAAGTGCCCTTGCAGGCCGTCCACGTTCACGTCGAGACCGCGTTCGGCGGCGGCGTCCGCGAGCTGTACCAGCTGCTCCACGGCGCGCGGCCGGATCAGCGTCCGGTTCGGCTGGAACAGCGGCCACAGCGGGAAGACCCGCACGTGGTCGAGGCCGAGCGAGGCGATCGAGTCGAGATCGGCGCGCACGGCGTCGAGGTCGAAGTCGAGCCAGTGGTGGAACCAGCCCTGCGTGGGCGTGTAGTTGGCGCCGAAGCGCAGCGGGCGGGCCGTTTCGGGCATGCGGCAGTTCCTAGTCGTACGGGGAAGGGGTGGGGGACGGACGCGTACGGGCTCAGCCCTTGACCGCGCCCTCGCCGACCCCGCGGAAGAAGTAGCGCTGCAGACAGGCGAAGAGCACGATCAGCGGGGCCACGGCGATGACGGTGCCGGCGGCCACCAGGCGTTGGTTGTTGGCGAACGTGCCGTGCAGATAGTTCAGGCCGATGGTGAGCGTGAAGTTCGCCTGGTCGCTCAGCACGATCAGCGGCCACAGGAAGTCGTCCCACGCCCCCATGAAGGAGAAGATCGCGACGACGGCGAGCGTGCCCTTCACCGCGGGCAGCGCGATCCGGGTGAACCGCTGCCAGGCGTTGGCGCCGTCGCAGTAGGCGGCCTCCTCGATCTCGTACGGGATGTTCGCGAAGGCGTTGCGCATCAGCAGCACGTTCAGGGCGCCGACGCAGCCGGGCAGCACCACGGCGGTCAGGGTGTTGTTGAGCTGGAGGTCCCGCATCGTCATGAACTGGGCGATGATGATCGACTCGACCGGCACCAGCATCGCCATGACGAAGGCGACCGCGGTCAGTTTCCGTCCGCCGAACTTCAGCCGGGCCAGGGCGTAACCGGCGAGCGCCGCGCCCACGCAGTTGGTCAGGACGTTGGCGACGGCGACCTTCAGCGAGTTCAGCGCGAAGTCCCAGACCGGGATGAGGTCGGCGACCTTCTTGAAGTTGTCGAACGTCGGGTGCGCGGGGAGCAGCTTCGGCGGATAGCTGTAGATGTCCTCGGTGGGGCCCTTCAGCGACGTGGACAGCTGCCACAGGAACGGGCCGACGAGGATCGCGAAGACCACGAGCAGCAGCAGATAGCGCAGGACCAGCCGCCAGACGGGCGGGCGGCGGCCACCGTCGGCCGTGAACCTGTCGATCGTCCGGGAGGGGGTGCGGGACGGAGTGCGGGCGCTCACGCGTCCTCCTTACGGTCGGCACGCAGCACGAGCAGCATCAGCACGAGGGTGATCACGAACACGACCACCGAGATCGCCGAGGCGTAGCCGACCCGGCCGGACAGACCGGTGCCGACCTGCTGGATCAGCATGACGAGCGTGGTGTCCTCGCCGCCGGGGCCGCCGGTCGGGCCCGCCATCAGATAGACCTCGGAGAACACCTTGAAGGCGTTCACGGAGGACAGGGCGGCGACCAGCACCATCGTGGGGCGCACGGCCGGCACGGTCACGCTGAGGAAGCGGCGCACCGCACCCGCCCCGTCCACGGCGGCGGCCTCGTGCAGCTCGCGCGGGACGTTCCCGAGCGCGGCCATGTAAACGATCATGTAGTAGCCGAGGCCCTTCCAGACCGTCACCAGCATCGCGCTGACCAGCAGCAGCCACTGGTCGCTCAGGAAGTGCACGGGTCCGACGCCGATCGCGCCGAGCACGGCGTTGACCAGGCCGCGGTCGTCGAGCATCCACACCCAGATCAGGCCGACCACGACGACGGAGGCGACGACCGGCGTGTAGAACGCGGACCGGAAGAAGGTGATGCCGGGCAGATACCGCTGCACCAGCATCGCCAGCAGCAGCGGCAGGATCACCAGGAGCGGGACGACGCCGACCATGTAGAGGACGCTGTTGCGCAGCGCCGTCCAGAACCGCTCGTCGTGGAACAGCTCCGTGTAGTTGGCGCCGCCGATCCAGTCGCCGCCGAGGAGGGTGCGCCGGTCGGTGAAGGAGTTCGTCACCGTCGAGACGAACGGGTAGATGACGAACGCGCCGTTGACCAGCAGGCCCGGCAGCAGGAACAGCCAGGGCGTGGACGGCAGATGGGTCCTGATCCGGCGGGCGCTCTTCTTGGCGGTGGCCGGGGGGCCGGGGGCGGCCGTGGCGGCCGGCCCCCCGCTCTGCGTGCTCGACAGTGCGGCGGTCATGAGGTCAGCCGGCCTGCTGCAGCAGCTTGTCGCACGCGGCGACGGCGTCGTCCATGGCCTGCTGGGCGGACTTCTTGCCCTGCAGGGCCTTGGCGACCTCGTTCTTCAGGACCGTCTTCATCTGCTCGGTGAAGACCGCCGGGGTGTAGTTCACCGCGGTCTTCAGGGCCTTGGCGGCGGTGACCCGGATGCGCCCCTCGTCGGTGCCGTCGTCCTTGGTGTAGTACGGCTTGTCGAGGCTGCCCTTGGTCGACGGGAAGATCGCGACCTTGCGGCCGAACTCCTCCTGGTTCTTCGCGTCGGTCACCCAGTGCGCGAACGCGACGGCGGCCGGCTTCACCTTCGACTGCGAGTTCACCATCAGGCCCTGGACGTACATGTTGTCCTTGCCGGTGTTGTTCACCGCGGGCGTGACGCCGATGTTCTTGTAGAGACTCGGAGCGTCCTTCTTGTACGTCGCCAGGTCGTTCGCGCCACCCGGGTTCATGGCGATCGACTGCTGCTGGAACTTGCGGCCCGCCGACTCCGCGACCGCGGTCAGCGCCTGCGAGTCCAGCGCCTTCGCGTCGTACAACTCCTTGTACTTCTTGACCAGTTCGACGCCCTTGGCCTCGTTGAAGGTGAACTTCGACATGTCGTCGTTCATCAGCTTCACGCCGTAGCGGCCGAAGTCCTCGACGGCCGGGGCGTTCGCCAGCATCGCGATCCTGCCCTTGCTGTTCTTCGCCATCTGCAGCGAGTCCTTGAACAGCTGGTCGTACGTCGTCGGGGGCTTCTCGGCGTCGAGACCCGCGTCCTTGAACAGCTTCTTGTTGTAGAACATCGGGCCGGTGTTCAGGTACCAGGGGAAGGCGTACGTGCCGTCCTTGCCCGGCATCTGGTGGCTCGTCCAGGCGCCCGGCAGGTACTCGCCCTTGTACTGGGCCGCGGCCTCGTCGAGGTTGAGCGCGAGCCCGGCCTTGGCGAGCGGGGTCGCGAGGTCGGGGGAGACGTTGACGACGTCGGGCAGGGTGTTGCCGGTGGCCTGCGAGCTGAGCTTGTCCGCGTAGCCCTCCGCGGGCTGGTCGACCCACTTGACCTCGACGTCCGGGTACTTCTTCTCGAAGCCCGCGATGACGCCGTTGAAGTAGTCCTTGAAGTTGGTCTTCAGGTTCCAGGTCTGGAACGTGACGGTGCCCTCGACCTTGCCGGACGCGTCACCCCCGCCCGAGCCCGAGTCCCCCGAGCCGCCGCAGGCCGTCATCACGAGGGCTGAGGTGACCGCGATCGCGGTGGCTGTGACTCCACGACGAGACGGGCGAGATATCCGCATGGCCGGGGCTCCTTTGCTCGGACCGAATACAGAGAAGTAAAAGGCAGTGCCGCGGCAGAGAACCCCGCGTTGCGGCGCTGAGGCTACTAATGCGTTTTAGCTCATGTCAATGGTTCGAGGTGAACTTGGGTGTCTGTGCAGGTCAGAGTCGAACTCGAGGGTCCTGGAGGGGGGTTTGACAGGTGTGCCGACCGGCCGTAAAGCTGGGTGCACTATTGCGCTTTAGTTCCAGGGCGCAGTCCGGTCGCACAGAATGGATATTCCCGTGGACGTGCAGGATTCCGGCATCCAGGTCGCCGGCGTCACGACGCCCGCCCTCTTCACGGGCCCCGAGCGGGAGCCGCTGCAGGTGGTGCGCGTACGAGTGCGGCGCACACGGCCGGTCGGCCCGTTCGCTGTGTCCGTGTCCGGGCCCCAGGTCGTCACCCCGCGCCCCAGGCTCGTGCGGGCCGACACCGTCGAGGCGTACGCGGGCGTCGACGCGAAGGCCGAACTTGCCGCGGCCGCAGGGGAGTCGGCGATCGAGACGGTCGTCGAGGTCGCGGTGCGGGTCGACGGCGTGGCGCCCGGAACACCGCTGCCCGCCCGGGCCCTGGTCGCCGCGCCGGACGGCCGCGAGCTGTGCGCGTACGACTTCACGCTCCCCGTCGCCGAACCGGGCTGGACCGTCCGGCTCGTCCCGCATTTCCACTACGACCCCATGTGGTGGAACACCCAGGCCGCCTACACCGCCCTGTGGGACACCCCGCTCCGCCCCGGAGAGGCGGAGAAGGGCTGGGAGTACACGGGCGTCCCGGCCTTCACGCTCGTCCCGCTGCATCTGCAGCAGGCCCGAGACGACCCGGCGTACCGCTTCGTCCTGTCCGAGATCGACTACCTCAAGCCCTTCTGGGACACCCACCCCGAACACCGGGACGAAATAAGGCAGTTGATTGCCGAGGGGCGCCTGGAGATCGTCGGCGGCACCTACAACGAGCCGTCCACCAACCTGACCTCGGCCGAGACGACCGCCCGCAGCGCGGTGCACGGGCTCGGCTTCCACCGCGGTGTCCTCGGCGCCGCGCCGCGCACCGCCTGGCAGCTGGACGTCTTCGGGCACGACCCGTCGTTCCCCGCGCTGATGCGGGACGCGGGGCTCGACTCGGCGGTGCTCGCGCGCGGCCCGCACCATCAGTGGGGCCCCATGATGGACACCTGGGGCGAGGCGCTGCGCCCGCCGACCGCGATGCAACTCCCGGCCGAGTACGACTGGTTGGGCCCGGACGGCACCGGCCTCCTGCTGCACTATCTGCCCGCGCACTACTCGGCCGGCTGGTTCTCGCACAAGGCGCCCTCGGCCGACGCCGCCGCCGAACAACTCCTTGCGCTGTACGAGCTGTTGCGCACCGGCGCCGCGACCCGCAACGTCCTCATCCCGATGGGTACCGACTTCTCCTGGCCGCACCCCTGGGGGCTCGACGTCCAGCACGCCTGGAACCGCCGCTACACCTGGCCGCGCCTCGAACACGCCGGGCCGCGCGAGCACTTCGCCGCCGTACGGGCCGAGCTGGCGGCGCGCGGCGAGCGCCCGCTGCCCGTCACCCGGGAGATGGGCCCGGTCTACACCGGCAAGGACGTCACGTACGCGGACGTGAAGCAGGCGCACCGGGCGGCCGGGAACCTCGTCCAGGAAGCCGAGACGTTCGCGGCGCTCGCCCACGGCCTGGGGCTGACGCGCTACCCGGGCGACGCCCTGGACAAGGCGTGGCGGCACCTGCTGCACGCGGGGCACCACGACGCGGTGACCGGGACCTTCTCGGACCAGGTGTACCTCGACCTGCTGCCCACCTGGCGGGAAGCGGCCGAACTCGCCGAGGACGTAAGGGAGTCGGCGCTCGCCGCACTGACCTCGGTCGCCGACACGACGGGGCCCGAGGGGTCGGTGGCGGTCACCGTCTTCAATCCGGTCTCCTGGACGCGCACGGACGTCGTGCGCACACGGGTGGCCCTGACGGACCTGACAGCTCTGACGGCTCTGACCGATCCGGCGGGTCCGGCGGACCCGGCACGTCCGGGCGCGGGTTTCGACGTCGCGCGGATCGCTGTGCGGGACGCCGCGGGAGGGCTCGCGCCCGTACTGGTCGAGCACGTGGGCGCGGACGAGGTGGCGCTCGCCTTCCTCGCCGCCGACCTGCCGCCGCTGGGGCACCGCACCTGGTGGCTGGTGGTCGCCGACGCACCGCTGTCCGGCGGCTGGGAGCCCGTGCCCGAAGGGGAGTTCGCGCCCGAAGAGGAGTCCGTTCCCGAGGGGGAGCCGGTGTCCGCGGGGAAGCGGGTGATCGCCAACGCAGCGTTCCGCATCGAGGCCGATCCGGCGCGCGGCGGCGGCCTGAGCCGCGTCACCGACCTGTGCGGCGGGCAGGAGCTGTACGCGCCCGGCGAGGTCGACGAACTGGTCGTGCAGGACGAGTACGCCGCCCACCCCTTCTTCGAGGAAGGGCCCTGGCACCTGCTGCCCAAGGGGCCCGGTGTCGGATCAGGAGCCGCGCCCGCCGACAGCTGCACCGTCGAGCGGAGCCCCCTCGGGGCGCGTATCGTCGCCGCCGGCCGCACCGGGCCCGCCCGCTGGACCCGCACGACCACCCTCTGGCACGGCCTCGACCGGGTCGAACTGACCACCCGCGTCGACGAGTTCACCGGCAGCGACCAGTTGCTGCGGCTCCGCGTCCCGGCGGACGTGCCCGGCGCGCTGCCCGTGGCGGAGACCGCGGCCGCCGCCGTGGGCCGCGGCTTCGCCTTCCCCGACACGGACACCGGCACCGACCACACCCGCGCCCCGTGGACGCTCGACAGCCCGTGCCTGAACTGGTTCGCCCTGTCCTCGACCCTGCGGGCCACCCTGCTCGGGCCGGACGGGGTGCCGGTGGGGGAGCGGGCCCTGGGGGCGGGGGAGATCGTGCTGCCGGACGGTGGGGTGCCGGGGTACGGGGCCCGGATCGAGGGGCCCTGTCCAGATGCCGATGCCGATGATGGTGCCGGTGCCGGACTCGGTGCCGATCCCCTCCGCGACCTGGTCACCGCCCTCGTCCGGTACGGCGTCACCACGACGCCCACCCGGGCCCGGGGGCCCCGCTGGGGCGATCTCGCCGTCGACAGCAGCCTGCCGGACTTCCGGATCGCCGTCGGCGGGCCCGAGGCCAACTCCTTCACGGAGGCGGTGCTCGCCGACGCCGGGCCCGCGTACGCCGAGGCCGTGCGCGCCGCGCGCGGGCCCCTGGTGTGGGTGCCCGCGCGGACCGGGCTGCGCGAGGCGTGGGTTCCCGGGTGCGACCTGACCGGCGTACGCGATCTGCCGGTGGCCGTCCTCACCGGTGACGATCTGCCCGCCGCCCTGGCCGCGCTCGCTCGGGCCGTCGCGCAGAAGGGACGTGTCGAGGCGCTGAGCCCCGTGCCCGCCGCGCCGGAACCCTTCGAGGACCGCACCGTCGCCCTGCTGGTGCGCGGCACCCCGGGGTTCGCCGTCGACACCCGGGGGCGGCTGCACAGCTCGCTGCTGCGGTCGTGCACCGGGCGGCCGTCCGGCGCGTGGATGGACCCGCCGCGGCGTACCGCCCCCGACGGCAGTGCCTTCCAGCTCCAGCACTGGACCCATGTCTTCGAGCATGCGCTGGTCGCCTCGTCCGGCGACTGGCGCCGGGCCGATCTCGTGCGCAGGGGACGGGAGTTCAACCAGCCCCTGACCGCCGTGACCGGCACCCCGCACCCCGGCACCGCCCCGGCCGCGCGCTCCCTGCTGACGGTCGAACCCGCGGACCGCGTCCTCGTCGAGACCGTCAAGCGCGCCGACGGGCAGGCCCTGGCCGTGCGGCTGCGCGAGACCCACGGGCGCCCCGTCGGGACCGCCCTGACCACGGCCGTCCCGGTGCACGGCATCGCCGCCGCCGACCTCCTCGACACCGCGCGCGACGACGCCGACCCGCTGACGCTGCCGGGACACGCGTACACCACCGTGCGGCTCGACACCGGCCCGCTGCCGGCGACCGAGCCCCGGCAGGAGCACGTGCGGCCGCGGTTCAGCCGCTACTGGCTGCACAACACCGGCACCGCCCCGCTCGGCGACGCCCCGTACTCCCTGACGGTGTCCCCGTCGGCGCTCACCGCCTCCGGCCACGGACCGCTGCGCACCGACGTCGTGCTGACCTCCAACTCGGCCACCGGAAAAGACTGTTCGGAGCACGCGGTGACGGTACGGCCGCCCGACGGCTGGACGTCCTCCTGGACCGCCGGCGAGGTACGGCTCACCGCGGGCGGCCGGGCCCGGCTGCCGCTCGTCATCGACGTGCCGGAGGGCGCGCCCCCGGGCGACCACCTGGTGTCCGTAGAAGCGGCGGGCGTCGAGGACTGCCTCACCGTCACCGTGCCCGGCGCCGACGGGCCGCCGCCCGGCCTCGACGTCCACGTGCCGTGTACGGCGGTACGGGTGGCGCCCGGCGCCGCCGCCGAGATCCGGGCCGTCGTGGGCAACACGCTGCACGGTCCCGTGCACGGCGAGGCCATCGCCGTCTCCCCGTACGGTAGTTGGCGGATGATCGCCGAGCGCGCCGTCCCGCTGCGGGTGCCGGCCCGGGGCGAGACGGAGGCCGTGTTCCGTGTCCGGCCCCCGATGGACACTCCGCCTGGGGTCTACTGGGTCCTGATCAAGGCCGTCTGCCGAGGCCGCTCCGCCTACGGACCCGCAGTCGCCGTCACCGTCGACGGAGCCGACGCACCGCACACCGCACCCGAGGGGGCATCCCGATGACACCGCCACCGCCACCGCAGGGCGACGGCGCCAGGACGACTCCCGCGCGCCGTCCCACCATCAAGGACATCGCCCGCCGCGCCGGGGTCTCGGAGAGCGCCGTCTCCTTCGCCCTGAACGGCCGGCCGGGCGTCTCGCAGGGCACCCGCGACCGCATCCACCGGGTCGCCGAAGAACTGGGCTGGCAGCCCAACAGCGCCGCCCGCGCCCTGTCCGGGGAACGCTCGGGCAGCATCGGCCTGGTGCTCGCCCGGCCCGCGCACACCCTCGGCGTCGAGTCGTTCTTCCTGCAGCTCGTCTCCGGCGTCCAGGAAGTGCTCGCCGCCCGCAAGGTCGCCCTGCTGTTCCAGGTCGTCGAGGACATCGACGCCGAGTGCGCGGTGTACCGGCGCTGGTGGGCCGAGAACCGGGTCGACGGGCTGCTCGTGGTCGACCCGCGCACCGACGACCCGCGCCCCGAGCTCCTCGGCGAGCTCGGCCTGCCCACCGTCGTCATCGGCGCGCCCGCCCTCGGTGCCGACGCCCCGCACGTCTCGACGGTGTGGGCCGACGACTCGGCCGCGATGGCGTCGGTCCTCGCGCATCTGCACGGCCTCGGCCACCGGCGCATCGTGCACGTCGCGGGCCTGCCCGGACTCGCCCACACCGAGCGGCGCATCCGCTCGCTGCGCACCGAGGCCGGGCGGCTCGGGCTCACCGGCACGGACGTCCGCTCGGTGACGACCGACTACTCCGACGCGGAGGGCGCCGAGGCGACCCGGCGCATCCTGGACGAGGCCGAGCCGCCGACGGCGATCGTCTTCGACAACGACGTGATGGCCGTCGCGGGCGCCTCCGTCGCCGCCGAGCGCGGCATCCGGGTGCCGCAGCAGCTGTCGCTGGTCGCCTGGGACGACTCGGCCCTGTGCCGGCTCACGCACCCGCCGCTCACCGCTCTGGTCCGCGACACCTCCGGGTTCGGCCGGCTCGCCGCGCAGGAGCTGCTCGACCGCCTCGACGGCGGCCCGGTCCGCAGCCTCCAGGCCGAACTGCCCCATCTGGAACCGCGCGAGAGCACGGGGCCGCCGGCTCGCTGAGGGCGGGGCGGTGCGGGGCGCCACGATGGCGTGGTCCCGCGCGGGCCACAAGGGGGCACGTGCGGCCGGTCGGGGACAATGGGGGCGTGACCTCCCCCGACGTCCCCCGCACCGTCCCCGACCGCCCCGATCTGCGCGCCGACTGCGGCAGCTGCTTCGGCCTGTGCTGCGTCGCGCTGCCGTTCGCCAAGTCCCAGGACTTCGCGCGGAACAAGAGCGCGGGCACACCCTGCCACCACCTCCAGGACGACTTCCGCTGCGGCATCCACACCCGGCTGCGCGACGAGGGTTACCCGGGGTGCACCGTCTTCGACTGCTTCGGCGCGGGCCAGAAGATCTCCCAGGTCACCTTCGAGGGCGTCAGTTGGCGCGAGCGCCCCGAGAGCGCGCGGGCGATGTACGAGGTGTTCCCGGTGATGCGTCAACTCCACGAACTGCTCTGGTACTTGAGCGAGGTCCTGGAGCTGCGCCGGGCCGAGCCCGTGCACCGCGACGCCCGCCGCGCCCGCGACGACATCGAGCGGCTCACGCGCGCGGGCGCCGACGAACTCCTCGCGGCCGACGTGCCCGCGATCCGCGGCGACGTGAACACCCTGCTGCTGAGGGCGAGCGACCTGGTGCGCGCCGAGGTGCCCGGGCGCAAGAAGAACCACCGCGGCGCCGATCTCGTCGGCGCCCGCCTGCGCACGGCCGATCTGCGCGGCGCCACCCTGCGCGGCGCGCTCCTCGTCGCCGCCGACCTGACCGGTGCCGATCTGCGCTCGGCCGACCTGATCGGCGCGGACCTGCGCGACGCGCGCCTCGGCGGCGCCGACCTCACGGGCTGCATCTTCCTCACCCAGGCCCAGCTGAACGCGGCCCGCGGCGACGGCGCCACCAGGCTGCCCCCGGGGCTGACGCGGCCCGCGCACTGGGCCGCGTAACAGACCGCACCGAGCGGCCGCTTCCCCGAAACGGGGCCGCCCACGCCGCCCGCCGACCGGTTCACGCGATGGGGCGATCATGGTCGGGGCCGTGGATGCCGGTCGAGGCGCACGGGTAGGGCCGCGCTCATGACACAGCAGTCCTCACAGCCGTTCCAGCTGCCGCGCTTCTACATGCCGTACCAGGCGCGGCTCAACCCGCATCTCGACGAGGCCCGCGCGCACTCCACCGGGTGGGCCCGCGAGATGGGCATGCTGGAGGGGAGCGGCGTCTGGGAGCAGAGCGACCTCGACGCGCACGACTACGGTCTGCTGTGCGCGTACACGCACCCCGACTGCGACGGCCCCGCGCTCTCGCTGATCACCGACTGGTACGTGTGGGTCTTCTTCTTCGACGACCACTTCCTCGACATGTACAAGCGCACGAACGACCGGGAGGGCGGCAAGGCGCACCTCGACCGGCTGCCCCTGTTCATGCCGATGGACCTCGCCACGCCGGTACCCGACCCGGAGAACCCCGTCGAGGCGGGCCTCATCGACCTGTGGCGGCGCACCGTGCCCGCGATGTCGGCGGACTGGCGACGACGCTTCGCCGAGTCGACCGAGCACCTGCTCAACGAGTCGATGTGGGAACTCTCCAACATCAACGAGGGGCGGATCTCCAACCCCGTCGAGTACATCGAGATGCGCCGCAAGGTGGGCGGCGCCCCCTGGTCGGCCGGACTCGTCGAGTACGCGACCGCCGAGGTCCCGGCCGCCGTCGCCCGCTCGCGTCCGCTGCGCGTCCTGATGGAGACCTTCTCCGACGCGGTGCACCTGCGCAACGACCTGTTCTCCTACGAGCGAGAGGTCCGCGACGAGGGTGAACTCTCCAACGGCGTCCTGGTGTTGGAGACCTTCTTCGGCTGCACGACACAGGAGGCGGCGGAGGCCGTCAACGACGTGCTGACCTCGCGGCTGCACCAGTTCGAGCACACCGCGCTCACCGAAGTCCCCGCACTCGTCCTGGAGAAGGGGCTCACCCCGGACGAGGTCGCCGCCGTCGCCGCGTACACGCAGGGGCTGCAGGACTGGCAGTCCGGCGGCCACGAGTGGCATCTGCGCTCCAGCCGGTACATGAACAAGGGTGCCGTCGACCGGCCGTCGCCGCTGGGCGGGCCGACCGGGCTCGGCAGCGGCTCCGCCGATGTGCGGGCGCTGCTCCAGGACCTGGGGGCGCAGCGCCTGCGGGCCCACACCCACGTGCCGTTCCAGAAGGTGGGACCGTCCCGGATCCCGGACCTCTACATGCCGTTCCAGCTGCGGCTCAACTCCGGACTCGACACCGCCCGCGAGCGTCTCGTCCAGTGGTCCCACCGCGTGGGCATCCTGGAGGAGGGCGTCTGGGACGAGGACAAGCTCGCCGCGGCCGACCTCGCGCTCTGCTCGGCGGGCATCGACCCCGACGGCTCGCCCGAGGCCCTCGACCTCAGCGCGCGGTGGCTGGCCTGGGGAACGTACGGCGACGACTACTACCCGCTGGTCTTCGGCCACCGCCGCGACCTCGCCGCGGCCCGGCTGTGCACCCGGCGCCTGTCGGCGTGCATGCCGCTCGACGGCGCCGACATCCCGGCCCCCGCCAACGCGATGGAGCGCGGCCTCGCCGACCTGTGGCGCGACACCACCCGCGACATGACGGCCGAGCAGCGCGGCACCCTGAAGGACGCCGTCGAGGTCATGACGGAGAGCTGGCTGTGGGAGCTGGCGAACCAGATCCAGAACCGCGTCCCCGACCCCGTCGACTACCTGGAGATGCGCCGCGCCACCTTCGGCGCCGACCTCACGATGAGCCTGTGCCGCATGGGACACGGGCCCGCCGTGCCGCCGGCGGTCTACCGCACCGGACCCGTCCGGGCCCTGGAGAACTCGGCCGTCGACTACGCGATGCTGCTCAACGACGTGTTCTCGTACCAGAAGGAGATCGAGTACGAGGGCGAGATCCACAACGCGATCCTCGTCGTACAGAACTTCTTCGGCACCGACTACCCGACCGCGCTCGGCGTCGTGCACGACCTGCTGACCCAGCGCATCCAGCAGTTCGAGCACATCGCGGCACACGAACTGCCCGTCCTGTACGAGGACTTCAAGCTGTCCCGCGAGGCGCGCACGGTCATGGACGGGTACGTCGAGGAGCTGCGCAACTGGATGGCGGGCATCCTCAACTGGCACCGGAGCGTGGACCGTTACCGCGCCGACCACCTGGCGAGCCGCACCCACGGCTTCCTGCCGGACCGGGCCCCCACGGGCTCCGCTTCCGGTTTCAGGACCTTCGCGTCCGGAACAGGACTTTCAGGCACCGCCGCCGCGGCACCTGCCGTCTTGTGACGTGACCACGGGGCCGGGAACGGCGGCGGCCACGCCGCCTGGAGCCGGACGTCAGACCCGTGCGGTGGCCGCCGCGTGCGCGGCCGCCGCGCGGGCCAGGGCCTGCACGATCGGGTGCGGGCGGCTGCCGTCGCCGGACAGCTCCGGCTGGAAGAGCGTCGCGAGGAAGAACGGGTGCCGGTCCGTGGGCAGTTCGGCGATCCGGACCTGCCCCTCCTCGTCGGTGCCCGTGAAGCGCAGGCCGTGCGCGCGCAGCGTGTCCAGGTGTGCGGCGGGGCCGTACCCGCAGTGGTAGCGCTCGACCGTGCGGTCCGCGCCGAGCACCGACTCGGCGAGCGAACCGCCGGTCAGCGTCACGGTGCCCTCGTGGCCGACGAGCGAGCAGGCCAGTGGGGCGATCAGCGGGTCGTCGGCGTCGGGATCGTTCTCGGCGTGGGCCGCGCCGGCCAGACCGCACACGTTCCGCGCGTACTCCAGCAGCGTGTGCTGGAAGCCGCCGCACGTGCCGAGGAACGGGACGCCGTCCTCGCGGGCCGTGCGGATCGCCGCGAGCGTCCCCGCCTCGCTGCGGTACGGGCTGCCCGGCAGCACCCACACCGCGTCGAAGCCACGCACCGCGCCCGGCGGTTCGGCGTCCTCGGTCGGGATCCAGTACGCGTCGAGGACGAGGCGCTCCCGGGCGGCGAGGGCGTCGAGGAGCAGCGGGACCCGGGTGTGCGAGACGACGTTCGGGGAGCGGTCGCCGACCAGGGCGATCCGGGCGGGAGCATGCGGTGCGGAGGTCATGCCGACCATCGTCGGCCGCGCCTCCCGTTCACGTCCAACGATGAAAACTGCACCCTCCATAAGCGTTCCTGATGCCCGTCCGGGATCCTGGACGCCATGGACCCGCACCTCCTGCGCACGTACGTCACCGTCGCCCGCCTCGCCTCCTTCTCCGCGGCGGCGCAGGAGCTCGGCTACACCCAGTCCGCCGTCTCCCAGCACATCGCCGCCCTGGAACAGGACCTCGGCGTCCCGCTGCTGACCCGGCGGCCCGTCGCCCCGACGGCGGCGGGGGAGCGGCTCCTGGAACACGCGGCGCCGCTGCTGCTGCGCCTGGAGGCGGCCCGCGCGGAGGTGAAGCGCACCGCGGCGGCCCCCGGGCACGGCCTCACCGTCGCCGTCACGCCGACCGCGCTGCGCGAGCGCACCGCCGCGCTGCTGCCGCACGCCGGGGTGACCGTGCGGGTGCTGCCCCGCGACGAGATCCCCGCGACGGTCGCGACCGGCCACGCCGAACTGGGGGTCGTGGACGGCGTCGCCGCGCCCAGCGACCCGCTGCGGCTGCCCGACGTCGCCCCGCTCACCACCCGCGGCGTCGCCGAGGAACCCGTCCACGTCGTCCTCCCGGTACGCCATCCGCTGGCCGGCCGCACCGGGCTGCGCCTCGCCGACCTCGTCGACGCCCGCTGGCTCGACGCCCCCGGCGCGGGCCTCCCCCTCGACGGGCTGCGCACGGTCCTGGGCGGCGGCGGCCTGCGCCCGGCGCTGCGCTACGAGGGCGCGGACGTCCGCACGCTGCTGACCCTCGCCGCGGCCGGGCACGGCCTGACGCTGCTGCCCGCCTCGCTCGCCGCCGGAGTGCCGGGCCTCAGCGCCGTACCGCTCACCGCGCCCCGCGTCGTGCACCGCACCGAACTCCTCCATACGGGCACGCTGCGCGGCCCGGCCGCCGACCTCGCCGCCGCACTGACCGGCTGACCCGCGGGCCGACCTGCGTAAACGCCGGGAAATTCGAGCGCGGTGAGGCACTCTCACTCGTTCGTGGATCGTCGCGGGAGGGCCCGGAGGGTAGGGCTGAGGCCGGAGCGAGCACCCCAGGACCGGAGGCGGCGACCCATGGAACAGACCGCGTTGCGCCCCAAGTCCATGCCGGGCTCGCCGGGGCGCGACCCCGCGGGGCCCGGCCCGGAATCCCGGCCCGCCCGCCGTCCGCATGCCGCGCGGCGCCGGGGCAGGCGCCTGGTCGGGATGCTGGCCGGTGTCCTGTGCGCACTGGTCCTGGTGCTGGCGGGCGTGGGCCTGGGCACCGTCGGCGCCACGGTCATCGGCATGAGCCGACTCGCCGAGATGCAGCGGCAGGCCGCCGCCGCGGGCCCGGCGAAACCGTCCGCGCCGCCCGCGCGGAGCGCGGCCCCGATCCCGGCCCCGGCCGCCGTCCGGGGCAGCCTCGGCGTCGAGGTGGTCGACGCGCCCAAGGGGCCCGGCGCGCTCGTCGTCGCGGTGCACGTCCCCGGGCCCGGCTACACGGCCGGACTGGTGCGCGGTGACGTCCTGCTGAGCCTCGGCGCGGCGCACATCGGCTCGGCGAGCGACCTCGCGGCCGTCGTGGCCGACACCCGCCCCGGGCACCAGCTCGTCATGACGGTGCGTCACGACAGCGGCGCACAGCAGAAGTTGGCGGTCACTCCCGGGGTGGTGACGTGATGCGGGTCTGGTCCGGCCGGCCTCGGTCCAGGAGGGGGCGGTCCACGGGATGTGCGTTCAGACGGTGCGGAAATGCGTCGTCAACCGCCGCTCGTCGTCCAGGACATGGAACGCGAGGCCCACCGGCGCCTCCCGGTCCGCGACCTGTTCGCCCTCCCAGGGCAGCCGCAGCGTCCAGGTCACGCCGGGCCCCACGACCAGCGGCCGGCCGGCGAACGTGGTCGCGGCCGGGCTGTGGGCGTGCCCCGTGATCACCGCGACGATCTCCGGCCGCCGCTCCAGCAGATGGGCCAGGGCGTCCGGCCGGGCCAGCTGATACCGGTCGGGCAGCGGGTGGTGCAGGGCCACGGGCGGGTGATGGAAGGCGATCAGGACGGGCGTCTCGCCGTCCAGCGCGTCGAGCTCCTCCTCGATCCAGGCGTACGTCTCCTCGTCCAGCGCCCCCTCGTCCGCCCCGGGGATGCTGGAGTCGCACATGAGCACGGCCGCACCGCCCACCCGGTGCGCACGGTTGACCGGACCGCCGGCGGCGGGCTCGCGCAGCAGGGCCTTGCGGTACGGGACGCGGCTGTCGTGATTGCCCGGGCAGGTCAGGACGGGCACCGGCGCCGCCGGACCGTGCAGCCCGAGCAGCTCGGCCGCCTCCTCGTACTCCGTCTCGGCGCCGTGGTCCGCGATGTCACCGGTCACCAGGAGGGCGTCCACCGGCCCCGGCAGCGCTCGCAGATGGTCCAGCACGCGGCGCGCCCGCTCCGTGGCGCGCGGGGTCCCGTCGAGATGCAGATCGCTGATCTGGGCCAGCACAAGCATGGGCGTACGTCCTTCGCGGAGTCGGCCTGACGGAGGCAGACGGAATTAACGGATAGCTCGGATCTAACCATTAGATCTAATGCTTCAGCAATGCCTTTCCGTTAAGCAGTACGGCTCGCTGCGCAGCAGGGGAGCGATGGCCAGGAAGCGGACTCGCGCGCTCCCGCGAGGCCGGGCAGGATGCTGCCGTAGACCCTTGTCCCCGTTGTCGCCCCGTTACGGAGGCCCGCCATGACGACCGGCACACCCGCGCCCTTCACCGCCGCCGACTACAAGGCCCGGATGGACCGTGCGGCGCAGTCCGCGGCGGCCGCCGGACTGGCGGGAGTGCTGGTCGCGCCGGGGCCCGACCTGGTCTGGCTCACCGGCTACCACGTGCCGGCCGACACCGAGCGGCTCACCCTCCTCGTGCTCGCCGCGGGCCAGGAGCCGACGCTGGTCGTGCCCACCCTGGAAGCGCCCGACGCCGCCAGGGCCGCGGGCGCCGACGCGATGACCCTGCGCGACTGGACCGACGGTAAGGACCCGTACGCGATCACGGCCCCGCTGCTGGACGTCTCCGGCCGCTTCGGGGTCAGCGACAACGCCTGGGCCATGCACCTGCTCGGCCTGCAGCGCACCCTGCCCGGCACCTCGTACGTCTCCCTGACCGAGGCCCTGCCGATGCTGCGCGGGGTCAAGGACGCCGCCGAGCTGGAGCGTCTCGCGGCCGCCGGTGCCGCCGCCGACGCCACGTACGAGGAGATCAAGAAGGTCGCCTTCGCCGGGCGCGAGGAGAACGACATCGCCCGCGAACTCGCCGATCTGCTCAAGCGGTTCGGTCACTCGCAGGTCGACTTCACGGTCGTCGGCTCCGGTCCCAACGGCGCCAACCCGCACCACGAGGCGGGCGACCGCGTCATCCAGGACGGCGACATGGTCGTCCTCGACTTCGGCGGCCTCAAGCACGGCTACGGCTCCGACACCACCCGCACCGTGCACGTCGGCGAACCCACCGACGAGGAGCGCCGCGTCCACGACATCGTGCGCGAGGCGCAGACCGCGGCCTGCGACGCCGTGCGGCCCGGCATCGCCTGCCAGGACGTCGACCGGGTCGCCCGCAAGGTCATCACCGACGCCGGGTACGGCGAGTACTTCATCCACCGCACCGGCCACGGCATCGGCGTCACCACGCACGAACCGCCGTACATGATCGAGGGCGAGGAGCAGCCCCTCGTCCCCGGGATGTGCTTCTCGGTCGAGCCCGGCATCTATCTCCCCGGCCGCTTCGGCGTCCGGATCGAGGACATCGTCACCGTCACCGAGGACGGCGGCCGGCGCCTCAACTCCACCGCGCGGGACCTGGCGATCGTGGGCTGACCGACCATGCCGCCGACGGAGCAGCCGACCGCCGAGACAGTGCGCCGCCTCCTGGAGACCCTGCTCCCGGGCGGCGGCGCCGAGACGCACCCGGTCACCGAGGGAGGCGGCCGCGCCTGGTGGGTGGGCGCCCGGCACGTGCTGCGGCTCGCCCCCGACGCCCCGATGTCCCGGGGCATGCGCCGCGAGCTGCGACTGCGGGACCTCCTGCGCCCCTACGTCACGGTGGCCGTGCCCGTGTCCGTCGCGACGGGGGAGTGGGCGCCCGGCCTCGCCTACACCCTGGACACCCGGCTGTCCGGCGACTCCGCCGAGGTCCGGGACGTCACCGCCGCCGGTGAGGAGGACCTCGCGGGACTGCTCACCGGCCTGCGCTCGGTGCCGGCCGCCCGCGCCGTGCCGCTCGGGGTGCCGAAGGCGGCGCCGCGCTCCCTGGAGAACCTGCGGCGTCAGGCCGGCGCCGCGGCCCGGAAACTCGGCGAGGACGGCGAGTTCGAGGCGGGGCGGCTCGCCCAGCTGACCCCGCAGGCCGTCGCCCAGCTCGGCCCCCAGGCGGACGCCGGGCTCGTCCACCACGCCCTCAAGGGCGAGCACCTGACCGTCTCGCCCGACGGCCGCGTCCGCGGCGTCCTCGACTGGGCCGACGCGGTCGTCGGCGACCCGGCCGAGGACATCGCGGGCCTCGCGATCGCGGTGGGCGCGCGGGCGGCCGTGCGGTGCGCGACGCTCGCCGGGTACGGGCCCCGGGTCTGTCTGCGGGGACTGTGGCTGGCCCGCTGCGATGCGCTGGTGCGGCTGGCCGAGCGGCTCCACGGAGCGGACGGCAGCAGCCCCGAGGGCCTGCTGCGGGTGCGGTTGGAGCGGGCCTGGGAGCCGATCCTGCTGGAGCTGGTGTCGGAAGGGTGACGTGGCGGGTGCGGGTCCGATGGGGCTTCGCGCGAGGTTCCCCGCGCCCCTGAGGCATGCCGCCACGAGGAAAACCCGCAGCCGCCCACGCCCTCCCCGCTCCCTACGGCGCGACCGCGATCACACAGGACTCCGCCGGCACCGTCAACGTGCCGTCGGAACCCGGCAGTTGCACCGGTTCCCACGCCGCCAGCACCTGGGCCACGGGCCGCCCCAGCGGGATCGACACCGGCCGCCCCGACAGATTCACCGCCACCCGGAGATCCCCCCGCCGGTAGGCGATCCAGCGGGCCTCCTCGTCGTACGCGACCTTGACCGCCGCCAGATCCGGATCCCGCAGGTCCGTACGGGCGCGCCGCAGGGCGATCAGGTCGCGGTACCAGGCCAGCACGCGCGCGTGGTGCCCCGTTCCGGGCTCCGACCAGTCGAGGCAGGACCGCTCGCGCGTGGCCGGATCCTGCGGATCGGGGATGTCCTCCTCCGCCCAGCCGTGCGCGGCGAACTCCCGCCGCCGCCCCTTGCGGACGGCGTCGGCGAGCCCCGGGTCGGTGTGGTCGGTGAAGTACTGCCACGGCGTGCTCGCCGCCCACTCCTCGCCCATGAACAGCATCGGCGTGAACGGGCCCGTCAGGACCAGCGCCGCCGCGCACGCCAGCAGGCCCGGCGGGACGGAGGCGGCGAGCCGGTCGCCCTGGGCGCGGTTGCCGACCTGGTCGTGGGTCTGGGTGTAGGCCAGCAGCCGGTGCGCCGGGGTGCGGGCGCGGTCGACGGGCCGGCCGTGGTGGCGGCCGCGGAACGACGAATAGCCGCCGTCGTGGAAGAAGCCGTGCGTCAGCGTCTTGGCGACAGCGGCCAGTGGCGCGCGCGCGAAGTCGGCGTAGTAGCCCTGCCGTTCACCGGTGACGGCCGCGTGCACGGCGTGGTGCACGTCGTCGTTCCACTGTGCGTGCAGCCCCAGACCGCCCTCCGCGCGCGGCGTGATGACCCGCGGGTCGCCCAGGTCGGACTCGCCGATCAGGAACAGCGGGCGGCCGAGCCGCTCCGCGAGCGCGTCCACCCCGGCCGACAGCTCCTCCAGGAAGGGCAGGGCGCGCCGGTCGTGCAGCTCGTGGATCGCGTCGAGGCGCAGCCCGTCGATCCGGTAGTCGCGCAGCCAGGCCAGCGCGCTGCCCAGAAGGAAGGCGCGGGTCTCGTCCGAGCCGGGCGCGTCCAGGTTCACGGCGCTGCCCCACGGTGTGTGGTGCGTGTCCGTGAAGTACGGCCCGAAGGCGGCCAGATGGTTGCCCGACGGACCCAGGTGGTTGTGCACGACGTCGAGGACGACCCCGAGGCCGAGCCCGTGCGCCGTGTCGACAAAGCGCTTCAACGCCTCGGGGCCGCCGTACGGCTCGTGCACGGCCCACAGGCTGACCCCGTCGTAGCCCCAGCCGTGCCGGCCGGGGACGGGACACAGGGGCATCAACTCGACATGCGTCACGCCGAGTTCGGCCAGATGGCCGAGACGCTCGGCGGCCGCGTCGAGCGTGCCCTCCCGCGTGAACGTGCCCACGTGCAGCTCGTACAGGACCGCTCCGGTCAGCCCCCGCCCGGCCCAGTCGCCGCGCCACACGTGCCGCTTGTGGTCGACGACCGCGCTCAGGCCGTCGGGCCCGTCGGGCTGACGGCGCGAGCGCGGGTCGGGCAGTACGGGGCCGTCGTCGAGCGCGAACCCGTACCGCGATCCGTCCCCGGCGTCGGCCTGCCCCGACCACCAGCCCGCGCGGTCCGGGTCCTTCTCCAGCGCGCGCGTGGCGCCGTCGCAATGGAGTGTGACCCGCTCCGCCTGTGGTGCCCACACCTCGAACTGCACGGACGCTTCCCCCTCGTAGCCGGATGTCTGCCGACAGTGACGACGCGTCCATGGTGCGTCACGAGTGATCGCCGCGCCGGGGATTCACCACTACTGGGTCCCCACTCCGCGCCCTGCGCGAGGTCACACCATGTGGACGCGCTTCTGTGTCACCGGGTACCCGGCTCTCGTGAAATGCGCCGCCATAGGGAAGTTGCCGTCGTCCGTGGCACCGTCGATGAAGTCCGCGCCGCGCTCGACAAGGAAGTGCGTCGATTCGACCAGAAGGTCGTACGCGTAGCCGTGTCCGCGCTGCTCGGGCACCACCCCGATGAAACCGATGCAGGGCCCTGTCGGGTTGTGCGCGGGCACATGGATCCCGGCGAGCTCGCCGTCGGCCGTGTACGCCAGCCGCAGCCACTCCCGCGGCGACGGGCACCAGTGGAAGAAGTCCAGCTCCTCCCGCGCGGCCTGGTCGAGGCCGCCCTGCTCGATCGCGACCAGCGCGTGCGCGTCCAGCGTCACCGAGTGCACGCGGCGCAGCACGTCCAGCACGACCGCGTCGTCCCGCTCGGGCCGGAACTCCAGCCGCCCCGGCCGCTGCGGCAGCCCGTTCTCCGGCGTCCAGCGATAGCGGAAACGCTCCACAAGAAGGCGCATACCCGCCTTCCGCGCCGCTTCCATGCGCGCCTCCGCGGCCGCCCGCGCGTCCGGGCGCTCCTTCCAGTCGGCGGGCAGGATCAGCTCGTACTCGACGTCGTACGGAGCCTGCTCCAGCAAGGCGACGCCCGCCTCGACGTCGTCCTCGGCGACGTCGAACCAGTTCAGGTTCACCGGCTTCTCGTCGTCCGGGGCTCCCCACCAGGCGGCCCGGGCGACGACGCGCCCCTCGCGCAGCGCCACCCAGGTCCAGGCCGGGTCGTAGTCGCCGCCCTCGGCGCGGGTGCGGTACTCGACTCCGGCCAGGACGCGGCCGACCAGGCCGGGGTCGTCCATCGTGCGGAAGAGCCGGGCGTCGTCCTCGGTGAGGGGGCGGACCACCAGGTCACCGGGCGCCTCGTGCGGTACAGAGGTCAAGAACTCTCCTTATGAGGCGGCCCGTTCGTGGCCGCGGCGGGGCGAACGTAGCAGCGGACTGGAGCGGGACGCTCCTCGTTTTCTGGACACCCCGGCCGCACTGCCCGACAATCTTCAGCGTGACGTCCTCTTTTGAACACCACACGTACCCGGCTCGGCTGTCCGACGCCGAGCGGGACGACGCGCTGAGGGTGCTCAGGGACGGAGTCGCGCTCGGGCGGCTCTCGCACGACACGTTCGTGCGCCGCATGGAGCTGGCACTGGCCGCCCGCAGATCCGCCGAACTCGACGCGCTCACCGCCGATCTGCGGCACGAGAACAAGTGGTCGCGGGCCGTCCTCGGGGCCGTGGGAGCGGTCTCCGGGTTCACCGTGCGGCTGCGCCGGGCATGGACCGTCGAGCGCCTGCCGAAGCTGCTGCTGCCCCCGCAGGTCAACCCGTACCCGCTGCGCATCGGCCGCGACCCGGCCAACGGGCTGCGTCTCAGCCACGAGACGGTCTCCCGGGTGCACGCCGAGCTGAGCAGCCAGGGCGGCATGTGGGTGCTGCGCGACCTCGGCTCCACCAACGGCACGTCCGTGAACGGCCGCAGGGTGATCGGTGCCGCCGTCGTCCAGGACGGCGACCAGGTCGCCTTCGGCCGGATGTCGTTCCGGCTGTCCGCGAACTGACCGCTCCGCCGCTCCCGCTGTCCGCCGACTGACCGCTCCCGGCATCCCGTTCGGATGGACGGCGCCCCCGCCAGGTGAGGCGCGGGCCCCGTCGTGTCGATGCATGCACCGGCACGGGCGCCCGCCCGCGCACCCCTGAAAGCGAGGAACGGTGACACCCATGACCCTGATCCCGGTCTCGAAGGCACGCGGCGTCCTGCTGGCCCTGGCCGCCGCAGGCACCCTGCTCGGCACGACGGCCGGCACGGCGCAGGCCGCCCCGCAGGAGCCGCGGCCGGGCAACTGGGTCTCCCTGACCCTCCTGCGGGGCGACGACGGCTTCGGCGACACGACGGACGTGCTGCTGCGGTGCCCCGCCGGGCGGGGGAGCGGGCACCCGCACGCCGAGCGGGCCTGCCGCGAACTCGCCGCCGTCGACGGCGACATCCGCCGGATCGACGCCGAGCAGACGCCCTGCACCATGATCTACCAGCCGGTCACGGCCTACGCGTACGGGATGTGGGACGGCCACCGCGTCGCGTACGCCCGCGACTTCGCCAACCCGTGCGTCCTGCACGCCTCCACAGGATCGGTCTTCGCCCTCGCGCGCTGACCGCGTCGCTCACCCCTGGGCGTGCCGGACCGCCGCGATCGTCGTCCGTGCCTGGTGCTCGATCTGGTGGTCCACCGGCACCCAGCGCGCCCCGAACCGGTCCGCGTACACCTCGCACCACCGCGTGACGAGGGCGTCCAGGCGGGGCGCCGCCGGGTCCTCGGCCTCCTCCAGGACCCGCAGCAGCATGGCCGCGGCCCGCAGCGGCAGACGCCGGGCGAACGCGTCGATGCTGCCGACGTACGCCATCGTCGCGTCCGGCGGCGGCGGTTGCAGCCAGTCGTCGGCCAGGCCCGGCACCAGGCTCAGCGCCCAGCGGGCCGCCCGCAGCAGCGGTCCCGTGGTGTCGGGCAGGCGGGGCAGGGTGACCGCCAGGATGTCGTTGACCATCCGGGTGTCCCGGCTCAGCCGGGCCGAGATGCGCCGCAGCGCCCGCTCCGGCGCCGGATGCGGCGCCGGGTCGTCCACCAGGTCACTGGCCCACATCGGCACCTCGACGATCGCCGTGGAGCCGCCGTAGCGGTGCGCGTGGTGCCAGGTGGAGTGCCGGGCGTCGTCGGGCAGACTCGGGAACGCGGCCTGGACGTCGGGGTCCGGCATCACATGCACGCCCGGCCCGGACGTCGGCCAGCCCGCCGCGTCCGACGCACCCGTCTCCACCGGTATGTGCAGCTCCGCCGCCGACTTGGCGAAGGGCTCCGCGAGCCCCGGTATGTCCCGGGTCAACTGCACCCAGCTCCCGCCCAGTTCCGTGCCGTGCAGCGACACCTGGAGGTACGGGCGCAGCTCGTCGATGACTCCGGTGAGCGTCGTCGTCTCCGGCGGGAGACGGTCCGGCGGCAGCACCGACGGCGACCACTCGGGCTGCTCGGGGCCCGCAGGACGGAAGAAGTGCCGGTGGTAGTCGAGCAGGGTGCGCGGGGCCGGCGTGCGGTGCAGGGACGCCCCGTCCGGATCCGCGCACAGCAGGAAGTGCCACGATCTGTCGGATCTCAACGACCGGTCCAGCAGGGCCCGTTCGGCGAGACTCAGCACGGTGGAGCCACCCGTCGGCTCGTTGGCGTGCGCGCCCGCGACGACGAGCACTGTACGCCGGTCATGTCCGACGGACAGCAGATGAAGCGGCCTTCCGGCACGCGACGTACCGACCTGGCGTAGTGCGCACAGGTCGGGCCGGGCAGTCGCCAGCTCCCGCGCTGACTGGACCAGTTCGGCCGAGGTGGGGTATCGCTGCTCCGTCAGGTGACTCACCCCCGTTGGTGCTCCCGGCGTCAGCACCCGCAGTACCCCACGCTCGGCCGCACCTGTCAAGAAGGCCTCTGCCGACGTTCATTGCCGGTGCAGGCTACGCCCCACGAGGGTGAGGAACATCTCGCCGACGACATCGGACCGTGTGGGGCGTGCATCCATGTGCGGTGACCGTCGGCGGACTCCGTTTCCCGTCCGGGGCCCACCCGGCTTCCCGCGGCCGTCGCACGGATTCTCCGGCCGCCGGGGCGCGCAGGGGCACCGCCGTCACCCGTCCGGCCGTACGAGGGCTGCGCGCCGGGGTCCCCGGTGGTGCGCTGGGTACAGCCGCGCGCAGCAACCCGTGCGCGCACCGGCCCAGAGTGGAGCCCGCGGTGCTGTGCCCTTCCGGACCGGCCTCACGCCCCAGCGCGCACGGCGCACACACACGCCGCGCCACCCCGCTGCCGCCGAGCCTCGCGGACCCGGACGTCGCCCGCGACCCCTACCCGCTGTACCGCACGCTGCGCGAGACCCACCCGCTCCTCCAGGACGAGCCCTTCGGCGCGTGGCTGCTGAGCCGCTACGTGGACGTCCGCGCCGCCCTGACCGACCCCCGCCTGGTCGCCCCGCCGCCCGGCGGCAGTCTCGCCCACCTGGAAGACGCCACGCACACCGCGCACCGCGCCCTGGTCTCCCCGGCGCTGCAAGGGCGCGCGCTGGCCGCACTGAAGGCAGGCGTGGAACGCACCGCCTACGTGCTCGCCCGCCGCCTCACCCGGCGCCGGGAAGCCGACCTGGTGGAGGAGTTCTGCCACTGGCTGCCCGCCGCCGCGGTGGTGGCCGCGCTCGGTCTGCCCTACGAGGACACCGCCCGCGTCACCGACTGGTGCCGCTCCGGCCTGACCCATCTCGGTGCGGCGCCCGCCGGCCTGGACGCCTTTCTGCGCCCGCACGTCGTCCGCCGCCGCGCGCACCCGCGGAACGATTTCCTGTCGGTGCTGTGCACCGCCCGGGCCGACGGACGGCCGCTGTCCGACGAGGCGGTCACCGCGATCGTGGCGAACCTGCTCGGCGCGGGCGGCGAGGCCACCGACCGGGCCCTCGCCTCGCTCCTCGCCAACCTCCTGGACCACCCCGCCCAGCTGGCCCTCGTCCGGGCCAGGCCCGAACTGGCCGACGCCGCCTGGGCCGAGTCGCTGCGCCACGACCCCGCCGTGCACATCGTGCTGCGCCGGGCCCTCGCTCCGGTCGCGGTGAGCGGCGGCACGATACCGGCCGGCGCCACCGTGGCGTGCCTGGTGGGCTCGGCGGGCCGGGACGCCGACCGGTTCGCCGACCCCGACCGCTACGACATCTTCCGGGCGACGCCCGGGCAGCTCGCGTTCGGCGCGGGCCGGCACCGCTGCCTGGGCATCCAGCTCGCCCGCCTCACCGCCGGGTCGGGGCTGCGCGCCCTGCTCGACGCGCTGCCCCGGCTGGCCTGGGCGCCGGACTTCCGGCCCGTCCCCGAAGGGCTCCTCACCCGGTCTCCCGCAGCCCTCCGCGTCAGCCTGCACTGACCTCGGCACGGACCAGCAGAGCCACCGGCAGCGACCCCAGAACGTCCGCCACGCGCGCGTGCCCGCTGAACCGCCGCCCCGGAGCCAGCAGTTCGGTCCACTCGCCTTCGGGAAGCACGAGTTCCGTCTCCCGCCATCCGCCCGCGTCGGCCAGCCGCAACGACAGGCGGGTCGCCACCACGGCCACCCGGCCCGAGCGTGCGAACGCCACACAGTGCCCCTCGGCCGCGCCCTCCACGGGCAGCGGCGCATACGTGGCCGCGCCCCCGAACCACTCGGGGTGCTCCCCGCGCAGGCGCAGCGCCACCTTGGTGAGCGCCGCCTTCTCCTCGGAGAGCGCGCCGCTCTCCTTCGGACCGAAGCGGGCGGGCGCCCGGTTGTCCGGGTCCACCAGGGCGCGGTACTCGTGCTCGGTGTCCTGGTAGACGTCCGGTACGCCCGGCATCGTGAGGTGGACCAGGGCCGCGCCCAGGACGTTCGCCCGGACATGGGGCGCCAGTTCGTCCATGAAGCGCAGCACCGCGTCCCCCGGAGGGCCGCAGGGACCGGACGCCACGAAATCGTGCACGGCGCTCTCGTAGGCGGTGTTCTGCTCCGTCCACGTGGTGAACAGGCCCGCCTCGCGCGCGTGCTTGAGCAGTGCCCCCTGGAGCCGCTCCGGGGCCGCGGGGCCGAGACCGGCCACCGTCTGCCAGGCCGCCCACGCCAGCTGGGGGTCCGGGGAGCTCGTGCCGCCGCCGCGCGCGGTCAGCTCCGTCACCTGGGCCAGCAGCGTCTCCCACCGGTCGGGGCACTGGGTGAGCACCGCGATGCCCGCCCGCACGTCCGCGCTCCGCTTCGTGTCGTGCGTGGACAGCACCGTCGACGTGTACGGCCAGTCCCGCTGCACGCGCGCGCAGTACGCGTGGAAGGCCCCGGCCGTGACCGCCGGGCTGCGGGGGCAGCCGCCCACCTCCAGGGCCGACAGGAGCGGCGTGTGCCGGTAGAACGCCGTGTCCTCGACCGACTTGGCCCGCAGCGCCGACGCGGTCTGCGCGAACCGGGCCCGGAACGCCGTGTGCGCCGGCCCGTCGCCGCGCCGCCCGAGCGCCAGCTCCCGTACGGCGTCGACCGCGCGGGCCTCCTCGGGCACGGCGAACGCACCCTTCGCGTCGGCCGCGTCCGCGGCCGTCAGGACCGTCTCCGGATCGGCGCCCCCGCTCGGGTACGGCCGGTACACCGGGACGCGCACCAGCAGCTCGCGCAGGGCCGTGCGCAGCGCCCAGGGGGCGTGGTCGCGCAGATCCGGCGCCAGGTCGCACAGCGCGGCCGCCTCCCGCGTCAGCCGGTCCACCTCGGTCGCCAGCTCGTGCGTGACGACCCGGTGCGCGGCCCGCCGCGCGGTCGCCGCCCACTGGCCGCCCCGGTCGGCCGAGACGTCCGTGAACCGGCGGAACAGCCCCAGCAACCGGTCCGCGCCCGCCGGGTCGGTGAACAGGCCGTCGATGTGCCGCAGTGCGTCGTACCCGGTGGTGCCGGCCACCGGCCACGCGGCGGGCAGCTGTTCGTCGTCCTCCAGGATCTTCTCGACGACGGTCCACCGGCCGCCCGTGGCGTCGCTCAGCCGCTGCAGGTAGGCACCCGGATCGGCGAGCCCGTCGGGATGGTCGACGCGCAGGCCCTCGATGACGCCTTCGCGCAGCAGACGCAGCACGGTCGCGTGGGTCGCCTCGAAGACCTCCGGGTCCTCCACGCGCACCGCGATCAGGTCCGAGATCGTGAAGAAGCGGCGGTAGTTGAGCTCCGTGCGGGCCAGCCGCCACCAGGACAGGCGGTACCACTGCGCGTCCAGGAGCTGCGGTAAGGGCAGCGTACGGGTGCCCTCACGCAGGGGGAACTCGTGTTCGTAGTAGCGCAGTACGTCGCCGTCCACCTTCAGGTGGGGCAGCTCGTCCCCGAGGTGACGAGCCAGGACGGGCAGCAGCACCCGGCCGCCCTGCGCCTGCCAGTCGATGTCGAACCAGCGCGCATACGGGGACGACGGCCCGTCGCGCAGCACTTCGTACAACGGCCGGTTGTGCCGCACGGATGCGGCCATGTGGTTGGGCACGATGTCCACGACCAGCCCCAGGCCGTGTTCGCGCGCCGTGCGGGCCAGCGCCCGCAGACCGTCCTCGCCGCCCAGTTCGCCGCGCACGCGCGCGGGGTCCACCACGTCGTAGCCGTGCGTCGACCCGGGCACGGCCTCCAGGACCGGCGACAGATGGAGATGGGAGACCCCCAGGGAGGCCAGGTACGGGACGGCGGCCGCGGCCGCCGCGAACCCGAGATCCGGTTGCAGCTGGAGCCGGTAGGTGCCCGTCGGATGCTGAGGCGTCATGCGAATCTACGTACCCCCGGGGCCGTCTTTCGTGCCTTCACCGCATGCAGGAGCCGCGGTACGTGTCGTTAGCGTCGCACGATGACCACCGGCACCTCCGCGAAGACACCCAGCACGCTCGACACGTACCGCCAGGTGATCGGGGTGACCGGGACGCTCCTGCCGGTCGTCTCGTTCCTCGGACGGCTGCCGGTCGCGGTGATCCAGTTCGGCAGCGTCCTGCTGGTGACCCGTACCAGCGGCTCGCTCGCCACCGGCGGCACCGTCGCCTGCGCCCTCGCGCTCGGCCAGGTCGCCATGGGGCCCTTCGTGGGACGTCTCGCCGACCGGCGCGGCCAGCGCCCGGTCGTGCTCGCCCTCGCGCTGCTCAACTCCTGCGCCATAGCCGCCTACACGCTGGGCGCGCTGTACCACCTGCCGACGCTCCTCCTGGCCGCGCTCGGCGTCCTCGCGGGCGCCACCGTGCCCGGCATCGGACCGCTGGCCCGCGCCCGCGGGGTGGCCCTCGTGCGCCGGGAGGGCGCCGACGAGCGGGTGGTGAACGCCGTCCTGTCGCTGGAGTCCACCATGGACGAGTTGTCCTTCGTCCTCGGCCCCGCCCTCATCGGCGTCGCCTCGGTGCTGGCACACCCCGCCTACGCGTTCGGGACCGCGGCCCTCCTCGTCGCGGCCTGCGGCACCGGGTTCGCGCTGCACCCCACGGCCACGGCCGTCCCCCGGACCGCGCCCGGCGCCCGGCCCCGCGCGCGGGAGGACCGGCCCCGCATGCCGCGCCAGGTCCATGTCGTACGCGTCGGGCTCGTCCTGCTGGGCATCCTGCTCGGCGGCTGCGGCGCCGGAATCACCGCGCTGACCCAGGAACTGGGCCACGAGGACCAGGCGGGCCTCGTGTACGCCGCGATGGGCGTCATGAGCGCCGTCGTAGGGCTGTCGATGGCGGCGGTGCCCGAACGGTTCGCGCTGCCCGCCCGCTGGCGCGTCGCCACCGCGGCCGCCGCCCTCCTGTCGCTCCCGCTGATCGTCACCCACACCATGCCGGTCCTGTACGTCGTCGTGACCGTGTTCGGCGCCCTGTTCGCGCCGAACCTCATCACCGGCTTCGGGCTCACCGAACGGGCCGTGCCGCGCGAACGCCTCGCCGAGGGCATGACGGTCGCCGCGAGCGCCTTCGTCGGCGGGCAGGCGGTCACGCTCGCCGTGGCGGGGCGGCTCGCACAGGCCCACGGGCCCGCTGCGGCGTTCGCGGTGGGCAGCGCGGCCGCGGGCCTGGCCTTCCTCGTCGCACTGCGCGTACGGCCCCTTAGGGAGCCTAGGCGGGCCGTTGCAGCACCGTGAGGCTCCGGCCCGCCAGGGTCAGCCGGTCGCCCGCCTGCACCTTCTGGCTGCCGTCGGCGGGCAGTCCGTCGGGCAGCGCCGTGTCGATCACGGCCTGCCACTGCCGGCCGTGATCGACCGGCACCACGAACTCCATGTCCTTCGGGGAGGCGTTGAACAGCAGCAGGAACGAGTCGTCCACGATGCGCTCGCCGCGCGCGCCCGGCTCCGAGATCGCGTTGCCGTTCAGGAACACCGACAGGGCGCGGGCCTGCGCCGCGCCCCAGTCCTGCTGCGTCATCTCCTCGCCCTCCGGAGTGAACCAGGCGATGTCCGACAGCTCGTCGTGCGTGCCCTCCACCGGCCGGCCGTGGAAGAAGCGGCGCCGGCGGAACACGGGATGCTCGCGGCGCAGCCGCACCATCGCGCGCGTGAACTCCAGGAACGGCTCCGGCGGGGCGTCCGGGGCCGCCCAGCGCACCCACGCCAGTTCGTTGTCCTGGCAGTACGCGTTGTTGTTGCCGTCCTGGGTGCGCGCGAACTCGTCGCCGTGGCTGAGCATCGGAACGCCCTGCGACAGCATCAGCGTGGCGACGAAATTCCGCATCTGACGCGCCCGCAGATCGAGCACCTCCGGATCGTCCGTCTCGCCCTCCGCGCCGCAGTTCCACGACCGGTTGTGGCTCTCGCCGTCCCGGTTGCCCTCCCCGTTGGCGTCGTTGTGCTTGTCGTTGTACGCCACCAGGTCGTGCAGGGTGAAACCGTCGTGACAGGTCACGAAGTTGATGGAGGCCAGGGGGCGGCGGCCGTCGTCCTGGTAGAGGTCCGACGAGCCCGTGAGCCGCCCCGCGAACTCCGCGAGGGTGCGCGGCTCCCCGCGCCACATGTCCCGTACGGTGTCGCGGTACTTGCCGTTCCACTCGGTCCACAGCGGCGGGAAGTTGCCCACCTGGTAGCCGCCCTCGCCGACGTCCCACGGCTCCGCGATCAGCTTCACGCGCGAGACCACCGGATCCTGCTGCACCAGGTCGAAGAACGACGACAGCCGGTCCACCTCGTGGAACTGCCGCGCCAACGTGGCGGCCAGGTCGAAGCGGAACCCGTCGACATGCATCTCCTCCACCCAGTAGCGCAGCGAATCCATGATCATCTGGAGGACGTGCGGGGACCGCATGAGCAGCGAGTTCCCGGTCCCCGTGGTGTCCATGTAGTACTGCGGATCCTCGGTCAGCCGGTAGTACGACGGATTGTCGAGACCCTTGAAAGACAGGGTCGGGCCCAGATGGTTGCCCTCGGCCGTGTGGTTGTAGACGACGTCGAGGATCACCTCGATGCCGGCCTGGTGCAGCGCGCGCACCGCCGACTTGAACTCCAGGACCTGCTCGCCCCGGTCGCCCCACGACGCATAGGTGTTGTGCGGCGCGAAGAAGCCGATCGTGTTGTAGCCCCAGTAGTTGTTCAGACCCATGTCGACCAGGCGGTGGTCGTTGACGAACTGGTGGACCGGCATCAACTCCAGCGCTGTGACGCCCAGTTCGGTGAGGTGCTCGATGATCGCCGGGTGCGCGAGCGCCGCGTAGGTGCCGCGCAGCTCCTCCGGCAGCGCCGGATGCCGCATCGTGAGCCCCTTGACGTGCGCCTCGTAGAGCACCGTCTCGTGGTACTCGGTGCGCGGCCGACGGTCGTCGCCCCAGTCGAAGTACGGGTTCACCACGACCGACGCCATCATGTGCGGCGCCGAGTCCAGGTCGTTGCGCTCGTCCGGCTTCCCGAACGGGTACCCGTACACCGCCTCGTTCCAGTCGACGCGCCCGCTGATGGCGCGCGCGTACGGATCGAGGAGCAGCTTCGCCGAGTTGCAGCGCAGCCCCCGATCGGGCTCGTACGGGCCGTGCGCACGGTAGCCGTACCGCTGTCCCGGCATGATCCCCGGGAGGTAGGCGTGCCGGACGAACGCGTCGGACTCCCGCAGTTCCACCGCGGTCTCCGAACCGTCGTCGTGCAAGAGGCACAGCTCGATACGGTCCGCGGTTTCGGAGAAGACCGCGAAATTTGTGCCGGCGCCGTCGTACGTGGCGCCGAGCGGATACGCCTGTCCAGGCCAGACCTGCATGCTGACGACTCTTCCACTCCCGGCCCGGGGGTCCGGGCGACAACAGTCAGTCTCTCCCCCGAAAGTGGCGGAACCACCTACGAGTTGGCCCCCTCTTACATGAAGACCACGTAATACCGGTATGCCCGTGCGTGGGACTGCCGGGGAAGCAGGGGGGTAGATGTGCGCGAGCTAGCAAGACGCCATCTCGGGAAACTGGTGGCGACAGTGGCCCTCGCGGTCACCGGTGCCGCCGTCGCGGTCGGCGTGAGCCTGCCGGACGGCGCGGGGGGCGCCGGCGACGCGGCCAGGGCGGGAGCGGCCCAGCAGGACGCGGTGGCTCCGGAAGGAAACATCGAGGCCGCCCCCGAGGACGGCGACAAGGGCGTCGGCCGGGACCCGCTGACCGACGCCGAGATCACCCGGGCCGAGCGGCTCGCGGTGTCGGACAACGGCCTGCGGAGGGACGCGAGGGACGTCGAGGGCGACCGCGGCCCCCAGCACCTGTCGACGAACCTGACGGAGATCGACCCCGGCCTGAGCGGCCCGGCCGCCGCACAGCGCCGCGCGGACGTCGTCTCCTACGACTACAAGAGCGACACCGTCGTCACCAGGACCGTGAACCTCGACACCGGCAAGGTCGAGGACACCCGGACCGACCAGGGCGTGCAGCCGCCGCCCAGCCAGGACGAACTGGCCGAGGCCGCCCGGCTGCTGATCGGCGACCGGCTCGGCGCCGACCTCAGGGCCGACTACGCGGACGCCACCGGCAAGGAGCTCACCAAGGCGGACCAACTGCAGCTCAGCGGCATGGTGTTCCGCAAGGAGACCGTCGCGAAGGTCCCCTCCGACCTCACGGCATGCGGAAAGCACCGCTGCCTGCGCGTCGTCGCCAAGGTCACCAACGGACCGTGGATCGACACCCGCGCCCTCGTCGTCGACCTGAGCGACCGCACGGTCGGCCGCCTCGCCTGACGCGGCGCCGCCACCGCCTCCTTCACCTTCTTCTCGTGCCAAGGGAGCCCTTCCGTATGCACGTCATGCACGTCACGCACGTCAACAGAGTCCGGCGCGCCCGCAAACGGCCCGCTGCCGCCCTCGCGGCCTGTGCGGTCACCGCGCTGCTCGGCACCGCCCTCGCCACCGCCCCGGCCGCCCAGGCGGCGCCCCAGAAGGCGCCCGCGGCCGCCGCGCCGTCCTGCTCGGCCGCGTACACCATCGAGCAGACCCTCGACGGCGGCACCACCTGGCGCATGTGCTGGCACTACAACACCCTCTCCGGCCTCGTCCTGGACGACGTCAGCTACCAGCCGAAGGGCGAGCCCCAGCCGATCCGCGTCCTGACCAGCGCCCGCCTCGCGCAGGTCCATGTGCCCTACGACGACGGGGAGAACGAGTACGACGACATCACCGGCACCGACTTCGGACAGGCCCTGCAGAACCTCCGGCCGGCCGAGTGCCCCGGCGGCACCATCAAGACCGTCAAGGTCCCCGACCGGGGCGACGTGACGGGGCTGTGCACGACCACGCGTGCGCGCGGGCACGCGTACCGGCTCAACGACGACGAGTCGACCGGCGGCAACGGCAAGCTGTACAGCGCCCAGGGCAAGGACCTGCTCGTCTACACCGTCAACAAGGCGTCCTGGTACGAGTACATCACCGAATGGCGCTTCGCCTCCGACGGCACCATCACGTCGAACGTGGGCGCCACCGGCAGCCTCTCCCCGTACGACTACAAGGGCACCGACGGCAAGGGCTGGCCCATCGGCAAGGGAGCGAGCGCCTACGCCGAGAGCCACAGCCACAACGTCTTCTGGCGGCTCAACTTCGGCCTCGACGGCTCCAGCAAGAGCAAGGTCGAACAGTACGACTCCACGGTGACGCCGCCGCGCGGCAGCGGATCGCCCACCACGAAGACCACCAGGACGCCCGTCACCAAGGAACTCGCCGGTGACGAGAAGGACATGCGGTGGTGGCGGGTGGTCTCCACCGCGGGCAAGAACAAGGACGGCCACCCCAGGTCCTACGAGTTCGTGCCCGGCCGCTCCAGCCGGTTCCCCGGCCGTTCCTTCACCAAGCACGACGTGTACTTCACCGAGTACAAGAAGTGCGAGCAGTACGCGAGCAACAACCCCTCGGCGCACTGCGGCGGAACAAGTGTGGACAAGTGGGTCACCGGGCAGACCCTGAGCCACCCGATCACCTGGGTCAACATCGGGTTCCACCACATCGCCCGCGACGAGGACCAGCAGCCCATGCCGGTCCACTGGCAGGGCTTCTCGCTGGCCCCCAGGGACGTGACCGCTATGAATCCGCTCACTCCCGCCGACCTCGCGGATCAGAACGGGGTTCCCCGAAACGGGAGTTGAGAAACTCTCGTCCCCATCGGGCTGCACCGCCCACCGCTCCCGGAGTACCCTTCCTTGATCGTTGCTGGGGGAGTGCTCGACAAGCTCGGGGGAGCGGAAGGCGGTGCGGAGCGGGTGAGCTCGGGAGGGCTGGAGCTGCCCCCTGGTGACGACGGTCACGAGGGCCATGAGGGTTCGGGGGCAGCCTCCGCGGACATCCCGCCCGGAGCCGTGTCACTGGCCCGGCCCATGGACGTGGGGTCGCAGATCGGACCCGAACTGGACTGGGGTGCCGACGCCTGGGGCGAAGTCCGTACGCGTGCCCAACGAGCCGGGCGTGCCTACATCTGGCTGAACCTGGTGGAGCAGCGGCTGCGCGCCGTCGTCGCCGCCGTGCTGCGGCCCGTGTACGAGCCCGTGCACGGCGACGACTGGGTCGTCGCCGCCGCCGGGCCCGCCGGACAGGAGTGGGTGCAGCGGGCCGTCGCCGTGCGCGAGGTCAGCCGCCGCAAGGGCTATCTCCTCGACCCGGCCGACGACAACGTGCTGTCCTTCCTCACGCTCCCGCAGCTGCGCGAGCTGATGGTGCAGCACTGGCCCTGCTTCGAGCCGTACTTCGACGACCGGCGCGACGTCGAGCTCGCCCTGGACGAGCTGGAGGTCACCCGCAACGTGGTCTCCCGCAACCGGGCCCTGTCCCAGACGGTTCTCGCCCAGGCCGAGCGCGCCTCCGCCCGCCTCCTGGAGATGCTCGGCGCGGGCTCCGACGTCCCCTCGGCCCGGCGGCTGCCCATCGACGCCGTCGAGGACCTGGTCGGCGACCGGTACGCGGACGTCGTGGGCGTCCACCCGGACCGGGTGCGGCTGCTGCGGCAGTTTCCGGCCGAGGACCTCTTCGGCGGCGCCCGGCGCCTGGACGCGATCGGGATAGGCCTGAATCTGCTGGTGCAGAACTTCTCCGGCCGCCGCCTGATCCGCCTCGCCGAGTCCGGCTGCCGGGTACGGCTCCTCTTCCTGAACCCGGCGTCCAGTTCGGTCAAACGGCGCGAAAGGGAACTCGGCCTCAAGCGGGGCGAGTTGAGCCGCGCCGTCGAGATGAACATCCTGCACATGCGGCGCGTACGGGCCCGGCTGCGGGACCCCGGCGCGTTCGAGATCCAGGTCTTCGACGACACTCCGCGCTTCACCGCCTACCTCGTCGACGGCGACGGCTCGGACGGCGTCGCCGTCGTCCAGTCGTACCTGCGCCGCACGCGGGGGATGGAGGCCCCGGTCCTCGTGCTGCGCGGCGGCGGGCGCCTGGTCAGGGCGAACGGTTCCGCGGAGAACGGGGAGAACGGGCTGTTCGTGACATACCGGGACGAGTTCGAGCAGGCGTGGGCGGACGCCCGCCCCGTCTCCTAGGGCTTGTCCCGGCCGTCCGGTCCCGGCCGTCCGCGACGGGTGCCGGACGGATTGTCAGTGGCGCGTGCGAAGGTGGTGGTCACTGGGGGAACGCACCACGAGAAGGGGGCTGCCATGGGCTGGCACCGGGAGCTGTTGGTCGGCTTCGACCTGGAGACGACGGGGACGGATCCGCGCGAGGCGCGCATCGTCACCGGCGCCGTCATCGAGGTCAGGGACGGCGCGGTCCTCGGCCGTCGGCAGTGGCTCGCCGACCCGGGCGTACCGATCCCGGACGAGGCGGTCGCCGTGCACGGGATCAGCACCGAGCGGGCGGCGGCCGAGGGCGAGCCGGCCGACCGGGTGGCCGACGCCATCGCCGAGGTGCTCGTCGGGTATTGGCGCACGGGCGCCCCGGTCGTCGCGTACAACGCGGCGTTCGACCTGACCCTGCTCTCCGCCGAGCTGGCCCGCCACGGCCTGCCGTCGCTGCGCGACCGGCTCGGCGGCGCGGAGCCGGCCCCGGTGATCGACCCGTACACCATCGACCGCACCGTCGACCGCTACCGCCGGGGCAAGCGCAATCTCGAAGCGGTCTGCACCGAGTACGGCGTCACGCTCGACGCCGCGCACGACGCCTCCGCGGACGCCCTGGCCGCGGCGCTGCTCGCCCACGCGATAGGCGACCGGCACGCGAAGGTCGCGGCGCTGGGACCGGCGGAGCTGCACCGCCGGCAGGTGGAGTGGTACGCCGAGTGGGCAGCGGACTTCCAGAGCTTCCTGCGCAAGAAGGGCGACGCGGACGCGGTGGTGGACCCGACGTGGCCGATGAGAGACCTGACGGTCAAGGCCGGCCCGTCCGGCGTCTGACGACCGGGTGGCCCGGGGGCGAAGCCCCCGTGCGAACGGCGGGAAGCCGAAGGCGAGCCGAGGCTCAGAACGGGTACCACCGCACACCGGCGTCCCCGTCCCGCAAAGACGCCACCCGCCGCTCGAACTCCACCAGTGCCTTCGGGTTGGCAGGAGCGTGCTGCGCGACCCACGCACAGGACGCCGTCTCCCGCGCCCCCCGCAGCACACCACACCCGTCCCACTCCCGCACGTCCCACCCGTACGCGGCGACGAACCCGTCATAGGCCGCCGGGTCCAGCCCGTACCGGTCCCGCGACAGCGCCATCACCACCAGATCGTGCTCGCGCAGATCCGACGAGAACGTCTCCAGGTCGACCAGCACCGGCCCCGCGGGCCCGATGTGCACGTTGCGGGGCAGCGCGTCCCCGTGGATCGGCCCGGGGGCCAGCCGCGGGGTCAGCGCCGCGGCGGCCGCCGCGAACCCGTCCCGCCGCTCGCGCAGATACGCCGCGTCCGCCGGATCGATGGCGTCGCCCGCGAGCCGCAGCCAGCGCTCGACGCCGCCCAGCAACTCCCGCCGGGGCAGCGTGAACCCGGTCGGCGCCGGCAGCGCGTGCACCAGCGTCAGCAGCTCGGCCAGATCGCGCGGCTCCGCGGGCCGCACGGCCGCCGGGATGCGGTGCCACACCGTCACGGGATGCCCGTCGACGACCAGCGGCTCGGCCTTCGCCGCCCGCACGGCCGGGACGCCGTGCTCGGCGAGGTAGGAGGCGATGGCCAGCTCGCGACGGGCCCGGTCGAGGAGCTCGGGCGCCCGGTCGATGCCGCGGCCCACCTTGACGACGAGATCACCGGCCGCGAACACCGCGTTCTCGCCGAGCGCGAGCAGCTCCACACCCTCCGCCGGGCCGTCCACGACACCCGCCTGGGCCAGCACGTCCCGTGCCCGTGCCTCGTCCATCACTTGCCTCCCGCGTTCCAGCTGGTACCGGCCCAGTCTCGCACCCGGCCGAATGTCTTGACGCCGTAGGAGCGTGTCAGGACCATGACGGGGGCCGCCGGGGCGGCCGGAAGCCGCGTGAGCCGTCCGAACCGCCCGAAGGAGTCGCATCCGTGACCTCGGCGACCGCCACGACACGCACCACGGGGCAGCGCCCCGTCCGCGCACCGCACAAGGAGCACAGCGCCTGGTTCCTCGTGCTCCCGGCACTCCTGCCGATCCTGGTGCTGAGCGTCGGCCCGCTGCTGTACGGGATCGGGCTCGCCTTCACCGACTCCCAGTCGGGCCGCACCGCGGCGACGCAGTGGGTCGGCACCCTGAACTTCCGGGACCTCCTCCACGACACCCTCTTCTGGGAGTCGTTCCGGATCGGCCTGCTGTGGGCGGTCGGCGTCACGGTGCCGCAGTTCGTGCTGGCCCTCGGCCTCGCCCTGCTGCTCCACCAGGATCTCCGCTTCCGGTGGCTGGCGCGGGCGCTCGCGATCGTGCCGTGGGCGATGCCGGAGGTCGTCGTCGGCATCATGTGGCGCCTCGTCTACCACCCCGACGCGGGCATCCTCAACGAGACGCTGCGCGACCTCGGCCTCGGCGACGGCCGCGACTGGCTCACCGGCCTCGCCACCGCACTGCCCGCCGTCATCGTCGTCGGCGTCTGGGCGGGCATGCCGCAGACCACGGTCGCGCTGCTCGCCGGGCTCCAGCACACCCCGCGCGAACTGCACGAGGCGGCCGCCATGGACGGGGCCGGCGCCTGGCGCCGGTTCCGCACGGTGACCTGGCCCGCGATCCGCCCCGTCGCCCTCGCCGTCAGCGCGCTCAACTTCATCTGGAACTTCAACTCCTTCGCCCTGGTCTACGTCCTGACCGGCGGCGGACCCGGCGGCCGCACCCGGCTCCCCATGCTGTTCGCGTACGAAGAGGCCTTCCGCTACGGGCAGTTCGGCTACGCGGCGGCGATGGGCTGCGTCATGGTCGCCGTCATCTCGATCCTCCTCGCCCTCTACCTCGTGGGCCGACTGAAGGGAGGCGACGAGCAGTGATGCGCACCGGCGGACTCGCCCGCGCGGGTCAGTACCTCGCGCTCCTGGCCTATCTGATCTTCCTCGTCTTCCCGTTCCTGTGGCTGATCTCCACCGCGTTCAAGCCGCCGCGCGAACTCGCGAGCCTGCACCCGACCTGGATTCCCGAGCACCCCACCCTCGCGAACTTCCGGCAGGCCTTCGACGAACAGCCCCTGCTGCGCGCCGCGGGCAACTCCCTGCTCGTGGCCGTCGCCACCGCCGTGATCGCGATCGTCATCGCGACCCCGATGGCGTACGTCATGGCGCGCCGCCGCTCGTTCGTGTCACGGGCGGCGACCGGCTGGGTGGTGGTCAGCCAGGCGTTCCCGTTCGTCCTGGTGATCATCCCGCTGTTCCTGATCCTCAAGAGCCTCCACCTGATCAACGCCCTGCCCGGCCTGATCATGGTGTACGTGGTGTGGGCGCTGCCCTTCGCGCTGTGGATGCTGGTCGGCTATGTCCGGTCCGTACCAAGGGAGTTGGAGGAGGCGGCGGCGGTGGACGGGGCGGGCCGGCTGCGCGTCCTCGTGTCCGTGACGGCGCCGCTGCTGGCGCCCGGCATCGTCGCCACGGGGCTGTTCGCGTTCATCAGCGCGTGGAACGAGTTCTTCTTCGCCCTCGTCCTGATGAAGACCCCGGAGCGGCAGACGCTGCCGGTGATCCTCACCCACTTCCTCGGCGCCGAAGGGGTGGCCGACCTCGGTCCGCTCGCCGCCGGGGCGTTCCTGGCGACGCTGCCGTCGCTGGTGATCTTCGCGGTCATCCAGAAGCGGATCGCGGGCGGCATGCTCGCAGGGGCGGTGAAGTGATGCGCGGAGGAGGGAGGGCGGCGACGGCGCTCGTGGCGTGCACGGCGCTGCTGCTCGGCGGGACCGGCTGCACGTCCGGCGCGGGAGAGGGCGACGACGGCCGTGTCACCCTCGAGTTCCAGTCCCTGGCCTGGCAGAAGGAATCCGTCGACGCCAACAGGCAACTGGTGAAGGAGTGGAACGCGACGCACCCGGACGTCCAGGTCACCTACGTCCAGGGAAGCTGGGAGAGCGTCCACGACCAGCTGCTCACGGCCTTCGAGGGCGGCGAGGCGCCCGACATCATCCATGACGCCTCCGACGACCTGGCCGACTTCGCGTACGGCGGATACCTCGCCGACCTGCGGGATCGTCTGCCCGGCCGACTGAAGTCCGACATCCCGCAACGGAGTTGGGAGACAGCAACGTTCGGTGACGGTGTCTACGGGGTGCCGTTCCTCCAGGAGCCGCGCGTCCTCGTCGCCAACGCGACGTGGCTCGAGAAGTCCGGCGTCCGCGTCCCGACCCCAAAGCGGCCCTGGACCTGGGACGAGTTCCGGCAGATCACCAAGAAGCTCAGCGGCAAGGGCAGATACGGCGTCGCCTGGCCACTGAAGGAACCCGTGTCGGCGACGCTGAACCTGTCCCTGTCCACCGGCGGGCAGCTGTTCCACCGCGGCACGGACGGCACGGTGCGGATCCGCTTCGGCCCGGCGGACGAGGTGATGCCGCGCACCGTCCACGACCAGGTGAACACCGACCGCGGCGCGTCCGCCACGACGCTCGGCATGGGCGGCTCCGACACGCTCCCCGGATTCTTCGCGGGCAAGTACGCGATGGTGCCGCTCGGGTTCTCCTACCGGCAGCAGATCGTGCAGCAGGCCCCCAAGGGGTTCGACTGGCAGGTGCTGCCCGCGCCGGCCGGGGCTGACGGCCTCACCCAGGGCGTCAGCCCGCAGACGCTCTCGGTCGCCGAGGACAGCCCGCACAAGAAGGAGGCCGTCGCGTTCATCGACTTCCTCCTCCGGCCGCGGAACATGGTGCGGCTCGCCCTGGGCGACTGGATGCTGCCCACCGGCACCCAGGCACTGAAGGACCCCGCGCTGCACACCACGAAGAACGACTGGGCGGCCGGCACCGCCCTCGCCGCACACCTGCGCGCGGCGCCCGCCCCGTCCGTGCGCGGCTATCCCGAATGGAAGGACAAGGTGGCCACCCCCGCGCTGCAGGAGTACTACAGCGGGGCGATCGGCCTCGACGAGCTGCGGCGCCGCCTGGTCGACGACGGGAACCTGGTGCTCGCGCGCTACCAGAGATAGCGGCCGGCACCGGGCTCCGCCCCCGAGAACCCGTGGACGTACGCGGTGTCCCCGGCGGGCCGCCGAGCTCGTCGCGTACGAGATCGACGCCCGCCTGGTCCCCGGACTGCGGCGCCGCTTCGCCGCGCGCCCTCAAGTCCGCATCCACGAGGCCGACTTCCTCACCGCACGCGCGCCGCGCACCCCTTCGCGGTCGCCGGGAACGTGCCGTTCGCGCGGGCTTCGGCGGTGGTGGAGCGGTGCCTGCGCGTGCCCGGCCCTCACCCACGCCACGTTCCTCGCCCAGCTCGCATACGCCCGCAAACGAGCCGGGGGCCACGGGAGCTGGTCGCGCCTCACGGTCCTGACCTGGCCGCACTTCGAGTGGCGCCTGCTGGACCGGGTCCCGCGCACCGCCTTCCGCCCGCTGCCCCGCGTCGACGCGGCCGTGCCGCGCATCGAACGCCGGGCCGCGCCCCTGCTGGATCCCGCCGCCTCGTCGAGCCCGGCTTCACTGGACAAAAGGTTGCACGAGACGTCTCGTCTCGCCTACGGTGGGGGCATGACGAACCCGGAACACCGCAACCGTGCCCACATCGCCATGTTCTCCATCGCCGCCCACGGGCACGTGAACCCGAGTCTCGAAGTGATCCGGGAGCTCGTCGCCCGTGGGCACCGCGTCACGTACGCGATCCCGCACCTCTTCGAGGAGAAGGTCGCCGGGACCGGCGCCGAGCCGGTTCTCTACCGCACGACACTGCCCGGCCCCGACGACGACCCGGCGGCGTGGGGAAGCGCGCTGCTCGACAACGTCGAGCCGTTCCTGGACGACGCGATCCAGGCCCTGCCCCAGCTCATCGAGGCGTACGAGGGCGACGGCGGCGCGGGCGTGCCCGATCTCGTGCTGCACGACATCACCTCGTACCCGGCCGCCGTCCTCGCCCATCGCTGGGGCGTGCCCGCGATCTCCCTCTCGCCGAACCTCGTCGCGTGGCAGGGGTACGAGGAGGAGGTCGCCGAGCCGATGTGGGCGGAGCCCCGGCGGACGCCGCGCGGCAAGGCGTACTTCGAGAAGTTCACCGACTGGCTGACGCGGAACGGGGTGACGAAGACCGCCGACGAGTTCTGGGGCCGCCCCGACCGCTCGCTCGCGCTCATCCCCAAGGCGCTCCAGCCGAACGCCGACCGGGTCGACGAGAAGACGTACAGCTTCGTCGGCGCCTGCCAGGGCGACCGCGGTGCGCAGGGCGACTGGGAGAGGCCCGCCGCGGCCGAGCGGGTGCTGCTCGTCTCGCTCGGCTCCTCCTTCACCAAGCAGCCCGACTTCTACCGTGAGTGCGTCAAGGCCTTCGGTGACCTGCCCGGCTGGCACATGGTGCTCCAGGTCGGCAAGCACGTCACCGCCGACGACCTCGGCGAGATCCCCGCGAACGTGGAAGTGCACCAGTGGGTCCCGCAGTTGGCGGTCCTGAAGAAGGCCGACGCGTTCATCACGCACGCCGGTGCGGGCGGCAGCCAGGAGGGCCTGGCCACCGCCACGCCGATGGTCGCCGTCCCGCAGGCCGTCGACCAGTTCGGCAACGCCGACATGCTGCAGGGCCTCGGCGTCGCCCGGCACGTCCCGATGGAGGAGGCGACGGCCGCGACGCTGCGCGAGGCGGTGCTCGCCCTGGCCGACGACCCGCAGGTGGCGGCGCGCCTCGCGGTGATCCAGCGGGACATGGCGGGCGAGGGCGGCACACGGCGGGCGGCCGATCTCATCGAGGCCGAACTGCCCGGGTGAGCATGGTTGCCTGTCGCACGTGAAAGGGGTGTGCGCATCCGATAACGGGCCGATGTGGATGTAACGCTCAGGTAACGCAGTGGTCCGACGGTGTTCCCATCGATCTCGTCACCCCGTACGACCGTTACCCCCCACCGAAGGTTGCGCCCTGAACATCTTGAACATGGCGAGAACATGTTCTTAGCGTGAGGTGAACTTGATCTGCACGAAGGAAAGTTGGCATACCTCATGCCCCGAGACATACCGCCGCTGCGTGATGTGCGCCGGATGACCCAGAAGAAGCGCGACGCGTGGTGGACCGTGCTGCTCGTCGATCCGGTCGCCACGCCGCTCGTGCGGGTCACGGCCAGATGGACCCGCATCACGCCGAACCAGATCACCTGGGGCGCGCTGCTCCTGGGGCTGGGGGCCGCCGCGTGTTTCGCCATGGGGGACTGGCGCTGGCTGATCGCCGGCGCCGTCGTCTACCACCTGAGCTTCATCCTGGACTGCATGGACGGCAAGGTCGCGCGGCTGACCGGGCAGGGTTCCGTGTTCGGCGCCTGGCTGGACTACATCTTCGACCGCGTCCGCGTCGCGGCCTGCGCCGTCGCCCTCATGGGCGGCCAGTACCACCGCACCGGCGACATCTGGTACGTGTGGCTCGCGGTGGCCGTCGTCTTCCTCGACGGGCTGCGCTACCTCAACGCGCTGGAGATCTTCAAGACCCGGCACAACATGCGCAAGCAGATCAAGGCCCGCGTGCGGGCGGCCCGCCGTGCCGAGAACGAGCAGAGCCTCGCCTTCATGGAGGACCTGCTGCGGGCCAACCCCGAGGCGGACATCGAGCAGGACCTGGCCGCGGCCGCCGAGCGGGCCGCCGACGAGACGGACGAGACGGACGAGACGACCGGGACGACGCAGGGCCTCGACGCGCAGGACCTCGGCACGCAGGACGGGGTGACCGCGCCGAAGAAGGCCCAGGTCGTCGACCTGCACCAGGAGTTCCGCAGCCGCTTCCCGATCTACCTGCGGTTCCGCTCCTTCCTGCTGCGGCACCGCATCCGTACGCACCTGATCAGCGGCATCGAGTTCCAGATGGCCGTCTTCATCGTCGGCCCCCTGATCGACCAGGTGATCGGGACGACCATCGTCGCGGGCGCCCTGCTGCTCGTCTTCGAACTCGCCATCGTCTACAAGCTGCTGCTCTCGACGCGCGACTTCGGCCGCACGCTCGCCTCGTTCGAGCAGCAGGAGCGGGAGCGGGAGAGCCTGTCCGCCGCAGCGTGACACGCTGCGGCGGACAGGCTCCGGTGGGCGGGGAGCGCGGTCGTCAGACCCGCACTTCCTCGCCCCCGTGGTGCGTCGCCGCCACGGGCTCGGGCGCCTCGTCGTGCGTGAGGTCCGGCATCCGGTGCAGCCACCGCGGCAGATACCAGTTGCGCTCGCCGAGCAGCGCCATCACGGCCGGCAGCAGGACACCCCGGATGACGGTCGCGTCGATCAGCACGGCGGCGGCCAGACCCACGCCCATCTGCTTGAAGGACTGCATGGACAGCGTCCCGAAGATGGCGAAGACGGCGACCATGATGACGGCGGCACTGGTGACCACGCCCGCCGTCGTGACGACGCCGTGCCGGATCGCGTCCTTGTTCGTACGCCCCTGGAGCCGCGCCTCCCTGATCCGCGACACCACGAACACGTGGTAGTCCATCGACAGGCCGAACAGGATCACGAACAGGAACAGCGGCAGCCACGAGATGATCGCGCCGACCCCCTCGGCGCCGACGAGCGAGGCGCCCCAGCCGTTCTGGAAGACGGCCACGAGAATCCCGTAGGCCGCGCCCACGGACAGCAGGTTGAGCGCGATCGAGGTGATCGCGACCGTCAGCGAGCGGAACGACAGCAGCATCAGCAGGAAGGCGAAGACGACCACGAACACGAAGACCGGGACGACCGAGCCGACGATCTGGTCGTTGAAGTCCTTCGACCCCGCGACCTGCCCGGTGATCGGCGCCTCGACACCGTCCGCCCTGCCGAGCGTGTCCGGACGTACGTGGTCACGGAGCAGCGCCAGGCTCTTCTCGGCCCTGTCCTGGTCGGAGCCGCCGACGAGCGGGACGTCGATGAGCGCCACGTTCTCCCGCCCGTGCACGGTGACCTCGACCGGGCCGCGTGAGGCACCCGAACTCACGGCCTGCGCGCGGAAGTCGGCGATGGCGGAGCGCACGGCGGGTGCGTTGATGTCGTCCGCCCTGACGACGACCTCGGCCGGGTCCGAGCCGCCCGGGAACGCCTCGTTGACCCGGTCGTACGTGGCGACGATCGGCAGCGAGTCCCCGAACTCCTGGTCCAGGGTGAGGTTCTGGGTCTTCATGCCGAGCGCCGGGGCGGTGATCGCGAGGAGCGCGCCGACCGCGACGACCACACAGACGGCGGGCCGCGCGAGTACGACCGTGAGGACGCGGCTCCAGAAGCGGCTGCCGTCCGTGCCGCCGTTCCCGCCGCGCCGCTTGGCCGGGTGCAGGAACGGGATACGGCCCTTCTCCACGCGCTCGCCGAGCAGCGAGAGCAGCGCGGGCAGTACGGTCACCGAGCCGACCATCGCGACGGCCACCACCATCAGCGAGGCGAGCCCCATGGCCTGGAACTCGGCGAGCCCGGTGAACATCATGCCGGCCATGGCCACGCACACCGTGACACCGGAGACGATGATCGCGCGGCCGCTGGTGGCCGCCGCGACGCTCAGCGCGGTCCGCGGGTCGTGGCCCTTCATCCGCTCCTCGCGCTCGCGCCGCAGATAGAACAGGCAGTAGTCGACGCCGACCGCAAGCCCCACGAGCAGCATGACCGAGTTGGCGGTCTCGCTCATCGGCTGCAGATGGCTGACGACTCCCATCAGGCCCATCGTCGCCATGATCGCCGTGATGGCGAGCGCCACCGGCAGCAGCGCCGCGACGAGCGCGCCGAACGCGATCAGCAGGATACCGAGCGCCACCGGCACCGCCGAGAACTCGGCCCGCTGGAAGTCGTCGCCGAACGCGTCGTCGAACGTCTTGCCCATGCTGGCGCCGCCGATCTCCTCGATCCGCAGCGCGTCGTGGTCGTCGGCGACGCCCTTGACGGCGTCGAGGACCGGCTCGATGCGGTCGGACGCCGTCTCGGGGTCGCCGCGCATGTCGAACTGGACCAGCGCGGTGCGGCCGTCCTTCGAGACCGCCTGGGCCCCGGCGGCGTACGGCGAGCGCACGTCGGTCACCGCGCCCGTGCCCTCGACGGCCTTGACCACGTCGGCCACGGCCCGCTCGAACTCCGGTGCCGTGGCGCGCAGTTGTCCGTCCCTGCTCTGGACGAGCACGGTCTCGCCCGCCGGCTCGTCGATGTCCGCGTCGGCCACGATCTGCGCGGCCCGCCCCGTCTCGCCGCTGAGCTGGTCGCTCTCCTTCACGTCGACGCGCCCCGCGGCCGAGCCGATGCCCATCGCCAGCACGACGAACAGCACCCAGATCCCCACCGCCGCCCAGCGGTGCCGGACGCTCCAGCCGCCGGCCCGGGCCGCGAACCCCCGCACCTGTCGGTCCCGCCGGTCCCCGTTCCTCCCCATGAGGTCACCTCCGCAATCGAAGGTATGGGCGGGATAAGCGACGTTCGTCCTGCTGCCCGGTGAGGTGTCACCGGCCCGGCTCATCCCTCCGGGCGGTGCGGCTCGGCTCGGAGGATGAGGTGAGCCCCTTACATCTATAGGGACTTCGGCGGCGGAAACGTCAATGAGGTGATCCGTCCGGTTTGTTATTACGAAACCTTGTTGAACAAGTCACAGGTGTATGTAGGTCTTGATCTGGTCGCGTCAATCGGTCAGGGTTTCGTCTCAACCCCCGGACATCTTCCGGAGATTGCCGGGGGCTGCATGAAATTACGCGCCCCCACGCGCGTAGAAACACAACCCCCCACATCACCACGAGGAGATACCTCTTCATGGCAACTCACAAGCGTGCGCGCACGATGAAGCTGACCGCGGCGATAGCCACGGCGGCGACCGCCGTGGGCGTGACGGTCTTCACCGGCAGCTTCGCGGGAGCCGCGGCCCCCGCCCAGGGCAAGGTGTACGGGCTCGACGCCAAGGGCGCCGTCGCCGGCAGCTACATCGTGCTGCTCGACCAGAAGGCGAACACCACCGCCAAGAAGGGCCTCGCCAAGGAGTACGGCGGCACCCTCAAGCGGAACTACGCCTCGGCCGTCAACGGCTTCTCGGTGAACGGTCTTTCGGAGACCGAGGCCAAGCAGCTCGCCGCCGACAAGTCGGTCGCGAAGGTCGTCCAGAACAAGAAGTTCCACATCGACGCCACCCAGGACAACCCGCCGTCGTGGGGCCTGGACCGCATCGACCAGGCGGACACCGCGGGCGACGGGAAGTACACGTACCCTGGCAACGCCGGTGAGGGCGCGACCGCGTACGTCATCGACACCGGCGTCCGCATCAGCCACAAGGACTTCGGCGGCCGCGCCTCGTCCGGCTTCGACGCCGTCGACAACGACGACAGCGCCGACGACGGCAACGGGCACGGCACGCACGTCGCCGGCACCATCGCCGGTGAGGCGCACGGCGTCGCCAAGAAGGCGAAGATCGTCGCCGTCCGCGTCCTCGACGACCAGGGCTCCGGCACCACCGAGCAGGTCGTCGCCGGCATCGACTGGGTCACCGAGAACCACCAGGGCCCCTCGGTCGCCAACATGTCGCTCGGCGGCGGCGTCGACGAGGCGCTCGACGCGGCGGTGCAGAAGTCCATCGCGTCCGGCGTCACCTACGCGGTCGCGGCCGGCAACGAGTCCTCCGACGCCTCCCAGAGCTCGCCCGCCCGCGTCCCCGAGGCGATCACCGTCGCCTCCTCCACCAAGGACGACGAGCAGTCCGACTTCTCCAACTACGGCTCCGTGGTGGACATCTACGCCCCCGGTTCGGACATCACGTCCGACTGGAACACCGGTGACGACGCCACCAACACCATCTCCGGTACGTCGATGGCGACCCCGCACGTCGTCGGTGCCGCCGCCGTCTACCTCGGCGGGCACCCGGACGCGGCCCCGGCCGACGTCGCGAAGGCGCTCACCGACGGGGCCACCCCCGACGCCATCTCGAACGCGTCCGAGGGCACCCCGAACAAGCTCCTGAAGGTCGTCGAGTAACACCCGGCGATCCCACGACCGGCGGCCGTCGCGCCCACCCCCACGGGGCACGACGGCCGCCCTATCGTGTCCGGATGACGACCAGGAGATACGCGGCCCTGCTGCGCGGCATCAACGTGGGTGGCAACAAGAAGGTCCCGATGGCCCGGCTGCGCCCGCTGATCGAGGGGCTGGGCTGCACCGACGTCCGCACCTACCTGCAGAGCGGCAACGTGGCCCTCGCGGCGGACGGCGGCGACGAGGAGTCGCTGGCACGCGACATCGGGGCCGCCATCGAGGGCGAGTTCGGCTTCGCGGTCGACGTCCTCGTCCGGGACCACGCCTATCTGAAGGCCGTCATGGAAGCGTGCCCCTTCCCCGCGGCCGAACTGCAGGGCAAGCAGCTCCACGTCACGTACTTCTCCGAGCCGGTGAGCGCGGACCGCTTCGCCGACGTGGACCCGGCCGCGTACGCGCCGGAGGACTTCCGGCTCGGCGACCGCGCCCTCTACCTCTACGCCCCCGACGGCCTCGGCACCTCGAAACTCGGCGCCCAGCTCGGCCGCCCCGCGCTGAACAAGGGCCTGATCGCGACGAGCCGGAACTGGAACACCGTGGTCAAACTGGTGGAGCTCACGGACGGGGCGTGAGTGCGTCCAGCCGGGCCATGTCCTCCTCGGTGAGCCGCACTCGCGCGGCGCCCAGGTTCTCCTCCAGATGCCCGAGCGAGCCCGTCCCCGGCGTCGGGCACAGCACGGGGGAGTGGTGCAGCAGCCAGGCCAGCGCGATCTGCGACGGGGTGGCGTCGTGGGCCACCGCGATGTCGGAGCACACGGCGTCGCCCGAAAGGCTGCCGTTGCCCAGCGGGAACCAGGGCAGGAACGCGATGCCGTGCGCCTCGCACAGCTTCAGCAGCGGCTCCGAGGCGCGGTCCAGGAGGTTGTAGCGGTTCTGCACGGAGGCGATCGGCACGATGTCCAGGTCGAGCGCCGCCCGCAGCTGCCCGGCCGTGACCGAGTCCAGGCCCACGTGCCGGATCTTGCCCGCGTCCCGCAACTCCCGCAGCACGCCCAGCTGGTCGGCCATCGGGACCTCCGGGTCGAGCCGGTGCAGCTGGTACAGGTCGATGCGGTCCAGCCGCAGCCGTCGCAGGCTCGCGTCGCACATCGCGCGCAGCCGCTCCGGGCGGCCCTCGATGTGCCAGGCCTCGGCCGAGTCGCGCACGACACCGCCCTTCGTGGCGACCACCAGGCCGTCGGCGTACGGGTGCAGGGCCGCGGCGACCCGCTCCTCCGCCACGTCCGGGCCGTAGTTGTCGGCGGTGTCGACGAGCGTCACCCCCCGCTCCACGGCGCGACGCAGCAGCGCGGTCGCGTCCGCGTCGGTGCCGCGCGAGCCCCAGCAGCCGGGACCGGTCAGCTGCACGGTTCCGTAGCCGAGCCGGCGTACAGACAGGTCGGAGCCGATCCGGAAGGTCTCCAGCGGTGCGGGGCGCGTCATGGCGCGACCGTATCCGACGCCCTCCGCGCGCTCTCACGGCGGTGCCGTCGGCCGATGCCGCACGCAGCGAGAGTTTGCCGGATCGCAACAGCCGCGTCGATGGCCCCTGCAACCTTCCGTGAAAGGGTCGCGGACATGCGCTATCTCATCATCGGAGCAGGAGCGGTCGGCGGTGCCGTCGGGGGCCGGCTCGCGCAGGCGGGGCACGAGGTCGTCCTCGTCGCGCGCGGCGAGCAGTACAAGGCGCTGCACGCCGACGGACTGCGGCTGCAGACCCCGGAGGGGCAGCACACCCACCGGCTGCCCGTCGTCGACGGCCCCGAGCCGCTCGGCCCCCTCCGCGCCGACGACGTGCTGATCCTCGCGGTGAAGACCCAGGACAGCGCCGCCGCGCTCGCCACCTGGGGCGCGCGGCCCGTCGCGGGCGGCGGCACCGCGGCCCAGCGGCTGCCGCTGGTCTGCGCGCAGAACGGGGTGGAGAGCGAACGGCTCGCCCTGCGCGTCTTCCAGCGCGTGTACGCGATGTGCGTCTGGCTGCCCGCCACCTTCGTCGAGCCGGGCGTCGTCCGCGCCGACGGCACCCCGCTCACCGGCATCCTGCACCTGGGCCGCTACCCCGAAGGCGTCGACGACACGGCACGGGCCATCGCCGCCGACCTGGAACGGTCCCGCTTCGAGGCTCCGGTCGCGGCCGACGTCATGCGCTGGAAGTACGCCAAACTCCTGGCGAACCTGGCCAACTCCCTGGAGGCGGTCTCCGGCGTGCTCACCAGCGAGGAGGGCATCGCCCTGTTCCGGCGTGCCCGCGCCGAGGGCGAGGCCGTGCTCGCCGCGGCCGGTATCGCGTACACGCCGCAGGACGAGGAGCAGCGGGCGCGGGCCGAGAAGATCCGGTTCGAGCCCTTCGACGGAACACCGCGCGGCGGCGGCTCCTCCTGGCAGTCCCTCCACCGCGGCACCGGCACCATCGAGGCCGACTACCTGAACGGCGAGATCGCGCTCCTCGGCCGGCTGCACGGGGTGCCGACCCCGGTCAACGACGTCCTCCAGGAGTACGCCGACGAGGCGGCCCGCCAGCGGCGTCCGGCGGGCGCGACGCCCCTGGCCGAGCTGACCGCGGCGATCGACGCACGCGGCTAGGGCCTGTCGCGTTTGTTCAAGAGAGGGCGGCGGGCCCCGCCGTAGCGTCGGTGCATGGAAGAACGCATGGGCACCGTGTACCCGTACCTCGTCGAGGCCGCCGCCGAGGCCTCCCGCGTCGCGGCGGGCGTCGGCCCCGACCGGCTCGACGCCCCCTCGCGCTGCGGCGACTGGGACGTGCGCACCCTCGTCGACCACTGGGTGCTGTACAGCTCGCACGGCCTGGAGCACCGCGCGCTGCGCAGCCCCCTGCCCGAGGAGCTCACCGGACGGGACTTCACCGCCGACGAGGACTGGGCCGCGCGCTACGCCGCCCGGCTCGACGCGGCCGTCACCGCCTGGGCCGCGCCCGAGGTGTGGGCGGGCGACATCGACCTCGGCTTCGCCCGGCAGCCCGCCCCCGAGGTCGCCACGCTCCTGTGGGCCGAACTCGTCCTGCACGGCTGGGACGTGGCCCGCGCCACCGGCCAGGAGTTCCAGGTCTCGGCCGGCGCGGGCGCGCTGCTGCTCCGGGTCGTCGAGAAGAACGCCGAGACGTACCGCCGGTACGAGGGGTTCGCCGACCCCGTCGACGTGCCCGGCGCCACGTCTGCCTACGAGCGGGCCCTGGCGGGCAGCGGACGCGATCCTCGCCACACGGCTCGACACCGGGCAACCTCCGTCAGGGGCTGACGGACTCACCGCGCCACGCGTCCCGCCGCGCCCTGCGCACGGCGGGACCCACACCCAGACCCGCCGCGACGAACAGCACCCCGAGCACGGCCCAGCCCGCCGTCCCGTGGTCGATGGCCGTGGCGGTCACCAGGGCCGGTGCGGCCATCGTCGCCGCGGCCTGGCCCGAGTTGAACACGCCCTGGTAGACGCCCTGGGCGCGGGCGTCCGCCAGCCCGTATCCGACGGTCCAGCCGCCCGCGGCCGACAGCACCTCGGCGAGCACCTGTACCACCGCGCCCACCACCAGTACGGTCAGCGCCCACAGCGGCGACAGACCCGCCGTGCACGCGAACACCGCGCACGACAGCGCCAGCAGCAGCCCCGAGCGGCGCATCGCCCGCACCGCGCCCGACAGATCCTCCACACCGCGCGTCGCCCGCACCTGGAGCAGCGCCACCAGCGCACAGTTGAGGATCATGATCAGCGCCGCCGACCAGCGCGGCGCGTCCGTGTGCTGCACGATCCACAGCGGCAGACCCACCTCCAACAGGCTGTACTGCAGGGCCAGTACGGCATTGAGGAACGTCACGCCCAGATACGGCAGATCACGCACCGCCCGCCAGCGGCTCTCGGCCGGTGAGTCGTCCACGGGCCGCCGCGCGCCGCCGCCCGGCAGCCGCAGCACCATCAGCGCCGACCCGACGAACGCCACCGCGTCGACGAGGATCAGCGCCGTGTACCCGGCGCGACTGTCCACCTGCAGCGCCAGCGCGCCGAACGCGCCGCCCACCCCCATGCCCACGTTGGTGACCATCCGCAGATGCGCCCGGCCCTCCACCCGCGTCCCGGCGGGCAGGACGTCGGCGTACAGCGCGTTGCGCACCCCCATGCTCGCCTGGCACAGCGCCGCGTAGCCGATCGCCGTCGCCAGGAAGGAGGCGTACGAGCCGATCAGCGTGTACGCCGCCAGCGCCGCACCGCAGCCGATCCACAGCACCGTCAGCACCGGCCGGCGCCCCCACCGGTCCGATGCCCGGCCCGCGGGCACCCCCGCCGCGATCCCGAACAGGCCCGCCACGGTCAGTCCGATCCCCACCGACGTGGCGCTCAGGCCGATGATCCGCGTGAAGTACAGCACGCTGACCGGGAAGAAGAGGCCGCGCCCGAAGGCGTTGAGGAGCGTGAGCAGGGAGAGGCGCAGCAGCAGCGGGTCGGTGGGGAGCATGCCGGCGAAGCGGGTGGCGGGCGCGGCCTCGACGGGCCGTGCCTCGGTCGGCGAAGTGGTCATGACCACAGGGAACCGGGCTCACGCCGCCGTCCGACATTCCTTTAGCGTGGAGCTAAAGGGTGAAGGGGGGAGAGCGCGGGGTGATCGAATTCCGTTTCGTGGTCGGGGATCTGGCCCGCACCTCGTTCGCGTACTCGCCCCTCCAGGAGGCCGTGTACTCGCTGCGCTGCTGGCGCGACCCCGCCCGTTACCCGCACCAGCGCCCGTGGCTGCGCCGGCTCGCACCGGCCTTCGGGCGTCTGGACACCGAGCTGCTCACCGCGCTGATCGCGCCGAGACTGTGGATCCCGGACTTCCTCACGCCGCGCCCCGACCGGCCCCGCCCCGTCTTCGGCCAGCAGCTGGACGCCCTGCGCGACGTTCCGCTTCCGCTGATCGCGCAGCACTTCACCGCCGCGTACGGCGCCGAACGGCTCCCGCCGGTGGTCCGCGCGGGCCTCACGGACCCGGCAGCCTTCCTCGACCGCGTCCTGACGGCCCTGGACGCCTACTGGCACGACTGTCTCGCCCCCGACTGGTGGCCGCGCGCGCACCACGTCCTGGAGGCCGACCTCGCCCACCGCGGCAAGGTCCTCGCCGAGGAGGGCGCGGGCGGCCTCTTCGCGAGCCTCGACCCGCGCCTGAGCTGGAGCGGCGAAGTCCTCACCCTCGTCAAGAAGTTCGACCGGCACCCCTGGCCGGAGGCCGACATCCGCATCGGCGGCCGCGGTCTGGTCCTCGTCCCCACGCTCTTCGCGCAGGGCGCCCACACGATGATCGACCCCGGGCTGCCGCCGCTCCTGTCCTACCCGGCACGCGGCCGGGCCACGATCTCCGAGGCGCCCCCGCCGGCCAACGACGAGGCCCTGACCCGCCTCCTCGGCGCGGCCCGCGCCCGCATCCTCCGCCTCCTCGCCGACCCCGCCTCCACCACCCAGCTCGCCCACCGGCTCGGCGTGACCCCGGGCGCCGTGAGCCAGCACCTGTCGGTCCTCTACGACGCGGGACTCCTGTCGCGGACGCGCAGCGGGCGCAGCGTGCGGTACGCGCGCAGTGAGCTGGGAGAGCGACTGTGCGGGTGACTCAATTCCGTGGCGCCGCGAAATAGCTGTTTGCGGAGACCTGATGGTGAAGCTCTGGGGAACCTCAAGCAATCGTGCGGAAAGAGTGACCGCAGTTCGGTCCCGTTGAAATCGGATGATCTTGAAGGTAAGTTTTCCCGGGTCAAGGAAAAAGAATAGATCGGGGGATCTCTTCATGACTTCGAAAAATCGGCTTGCTCTGCTCGCCTCCACGGCGTCGCTCTGTCTCGCGGCCGGCGTGGTGACCGCGGGCGACGCGGAAGCAGCCACTTCCTGGCGCACGCTCAAGTTCACGCACGGGTCCAACATCTGCCTCAGCCTGCAGTCCAAGGCCAGCACGAAGAAGGGCAAGCGCACCCAGATCAAGAAGTGCAACGGCGGCGCCGCCCAGCTGTGGCGCATCGACCGCTTCAAGTACCACGGCAAGTACCTCGCCAAGCTGCACCCCGGGACCGCCACCAGCACGTGCCTGGACGCCAAGAAGTCGGAGAAGCTCGGCAGCGGCTGGCACCTGCATGCGGCGAAGTGCAGCTCTTCGGCGTCGCAGAAGTGGAAGTACGTGCTGAGCAACACCGGCAGCTATTTCACCGCTCAGAACTACAGCACGAACCTCTGCGTCAACGCCTACAAGAAGGGCAAGAAGTCCGGGACCTGGGTGGGCACGGCCAAGTGCACCAGTAAGGCCGGTCAGATTCTCCTGGTCGCCTAGTTCCTGCTCCGAGAACTCCCGGGAATTCGCATGGGATTCCCGGGAGTTTCCTTTTTCTCAGGCGCCGACAGCGGCCGGCACGGAAAGCACCGCATGCGTGTACCGCTCGATGACGGTCCGCGCCACCTCCGGCGCCGCCCCCAGCACGCCGGCCAGCACATCGGCCCCGGCCGCGCCTTCCGCGACCCGGTCCGGCAGGCGCCCCGGGGCCAGGAAGTACGGGGCGACCGCGACGCGGGCGCAGCCCAGGCCGCGCAGTTCCCGAACGACGTCCTCGGTACGGGGCAGCGATGCGGAGGCGAACGCAGGCCGCACGGCGCACCAACCGGTGTGCCGCCACTCCCGCGCGATATCAGCGATCACTGCGATCGCCTCCGGGTCGGTGGAGCCCGCCGAGGCCAGGACGACCCCGGTCGTGGGCTTGTCGGCCGGGGTCAGCCCGGCCTCGTACAGGCGGCGTTCGAGCGCCGACACCAGAAGCGGTGAGGGACCGAGGACCTCCGCCTGACGGATGCGCAGCGAGCGCGGGGCGGTGCGCAAGGCCGCCGGGATGTCGGACTTCGCGTGGAAGGCGCGGGTGAGGAGCAGCGGCAGGGCCACCACGTCCCGCACCCCCTCGGCCGCCAGCGACTCCAGCATCCCGGTGACGGACGGGATGTTGAAGTCCAGGAAGGCCGTCTCCACCCGCACACCCGGCCGTTGCGCCCGGACCTCGCGCACCAGTGCGTTCACCGTCGCGGCGTGCCGCGGGTCGCGGCTGCCGTGGGCGATGAGCAGAAGAACGGGCTTGTGGTGCATGGCGATTCAGTTCCTGACGAGCAGCCCGCGGCTGCGCAGCACCCTGCGCTCGAGCGGGCTGAAGATGAGCAGGTCGATGGCGATGCCGACGAACAGAATGAGCAGGATGGCCTCGAACACCATGGCCATGTCGATGGCGGTGCGGCCGTTCTCCAGGAGCTGCCCGAGGCCCACGCCCAGGTCGGGGAAGTTGGCGATGATCTCGGCGGCCATCAGCGAGCGCCAGGAGAACGCCCAGCCCTGCTTGAGACCGGCGACATAGCCGGGCAGCGCGGCGGGCAGCGTGATGTGCCAGGTGCCGCGCAGGCCGGTCGCGCCCAGGGTGCGGCCCGCCCGCAGATACAGCGGCGGGACCTGATCGATGCCGGACACCAGGCCGTTGGCGATCGAGGGCACGGCGCCGAGCAGGATGACGGCGTACATCATCGAGTTGTTCAGGCCCAGCCACACCACGGCCGGCGGCACCCAGGCCACCGAAGGCAGCGACTGCAGTCCGGACAGCACGGGTCCGATGGCCGCCCGGACGAACTTCACCCGCGCCACCAGCAGTCCGAGCGGCGTCCCGATGCACAGCGCGATGGCGAAGCCGAGCAGGCCGCGGGAGACACTGGTCCAGATGTAGCCGAGCAGCTTGCCTTGGAGCCAGTCGTGTTCGAAGGCGTGGTAGACGGCCGCGGGCGACGGCAGCTTGGACGGGTCGTCGACGACCGGGACGAGCAGGGACCAGGCCACCAGGACCACGCCGACGGCGATGATCGGTGGCAGGACCTTGTTCCTGAAGGTGTGGCTGACGGGCGTCCGCGCCTTCGCGGCGGTCTCCAGTGCGTCGAGACCCGCCTCGACGCTCCCGGCGTCCTGGGCCACCGGCGTCTCAGTGCTGGCCATGTCGGCGGATCTCCCCACGCAGTACTTCGGTGATCTCAAGGGACAGCTCCGCCACGGGCGCGTCCTCGATGCGGCGCGGCTGCGCGATGTCCACCGTCCATTCGCGGGCGACCCGGCCCGGACGCGAGGACAGCAGCACGACCCGCTGCGCGAGGCGCACGGCCTCGCGCACGTTGTGCGTGACGAACAGGACGGACACGCCCGTCTCCGCCCAGATGCGGGTCAGTTCGTCGTGCATGACGTCCCGGGTGATCGCGTCGAGCGCCGCGAACGGCTCGTCCATCAGCAGCAGCCGGGCGTCCTGGGCGAGCGCCCGGGCGAGCGCCACGCGCTGGCGCATGCCGCCGGACAGCTCGTGGACGCGCTTGCCGTACGCGCCCTTGAGGCGGACGAGCGCGAGCAGTTCCTCGGCCCTGGCACGCCGGTCGGGTTTGGCGACACCCTGGAACTTCAGGGCGAGTTCGATGTTCTTGCCCGCGGTCAGCCACGGGAAGAGCGCGTGCTCCTGGAACATCAGGGCGGGGCGGCCCTGCGTCGTGATGGACCCCGTGGTGGGCTTGTCGAGCCCCGCCACAAGGTTCAGCAGCGTGGACTTGCCGCAGCCCGAGGCTCCCAGGAGGGTGACGAACTCGCCCGGAGCGACATCGAGACTGATGTCGTCCAGGACGAGCTGCTGCCCGCCCGGACCGGCGAAGGACTTCGAGACATGCTCGAGCCGGGCCGCCCGGTCCACTGCCTCCGCTGCTTTCGCGAGCGTCGTGGCCATGGTCGTCACCTCCTGGGAATCTGTGGGTCCGGTCTCAGTTCGCGCCGAGGCCGGCGTCGTCGACCTTGGCCCCGCCCTCGGCCGCGAGGACCTTGTTGAGCGGCCTGAGGTCGTAGATGCCCTTCAGGTCCGGCTTCTCCAGCAGCCCGGCCTTGACCGCGTGGTCGGCCTCGGTGCCGAGCGTGGACGCCAGCGGATCGTCGGTGATCTGGATCGACTTCCACGCCGGGTCGAGCACCTCGGCGGGCAGCGCCTTGCCCGAGTCGGCCTTCAACTGCTTGTTGGCGGACGCCTTGGCCTTGTCCTCGTTGGCGTTGATCCACTTGTTGGCCCCGACCGAGGCCTTCAGGACCGCTTCCACGGCCTTGGGGTGCTTCTCGAGGAAGTCCTGCCGCACGATGACGTTCGTGATCACGAACTTCTTGTCGGGCCACAGCGAGGCCTCGTCGAGCAGGGTCTTGCCGCCCTCGGCGACCAGCTTGGAGGCGGTCGGCTCGGGCACCCAGGCACCGTCGATGGAACCGTTCTTGAAGGCGTCCGGGGTCACCTTGTTGTCGCTGCGCACGACGGTGACGTCGCCCTTGCCGCTCTGGGCGTCGACCTTCCAGCCCTGTTCCGCGATCCAGTTGAGGAACGCGACGTCCTGGGTGTTGCCGAGCTGGGGCGTGGCGATCTTCTTGCCCTTGAGGTCCTTGAGGGACTTCACCTTCTTGGGGTCGACGACCAGCTTCACGCCGCCGGACGCCGAGCCGGAGATGATGCGCAGCCCCTTGCCCTTCGACTTGGTGTAGCCGTTGATCGCGGGGGACGGGCCGATCCAGCCGATGTCGATGGAGCCGGAGTTGAGGGCCTCGATCTCGGACGGGCCCGCGTTGAACGTCGCGTACTTGGCCTGGGTGGCGCCGAGCGACTTCTGGAAGAAGCCCTGCTCACGACCGACGAGAGCGGTCGCGTGCGTGAGGTTGCCGAAGTAGCCGATCTTCACCGAGTCGAGGCCGTCGATCTTCTTGGCCCCGGCAGCGACCTTCTGCTTCGCCGAGTCGTTGTCGGAGTCCGAGCCGTAGCCGCAGGCCGTCGCGGTGAGCGCGAGGAGCGGCAGGGCGGCGACGGCGACGAGGCCGCGACGCGCGAAGGTGGAACGGTTGGCAGGCACGGGAGGTTTTCCTCTCGTTGGCCCGGCGGTCACGCCGTCAGGGCGGGGCCGGGAAGTCGGCAGGTCTTCGTCTGTGGGGGTGTGGGGCGTGGGGGGCGTGGGCGCGCAGGCAGTGCGCGTACGTCATCGCGCACATCGCGCGACCCCGCCCTGTCCGCTGCCGAGGGCGCCGCTGCCGACGCGGCCGCCCTCCTTCGCGAACGTCCCGTAGTAGTCGATGGAGGTCATGTCAGAAGTCCCAGCCGTCCTCGTCGTCGACGGACGCGACGGCCTCGGCCGAGGCGGCGAACGCCTTGCCCGCCATCCCCGCCGCCAGCGTCGTCCCGTCCGACGGGTCGATCAGCAGGAACGAACCGGTGCGCCGCGAGTCGGCGTACGCGTCGATGGCGAGCGGCTCGGCGACCCGGACCTTGACGCGGCCGATGTCGTTGGCGACGAGCTGCCCCGGCTCGGGGTGCTGGGAGAGGTCGTCGAGGGTCAGCCGCGACGGGATCTCCTTCACGATCGCCTTGACCGTGCGCGTGGTGTGCTTGAGCAGCACCCGCTGGCCGACGACGAGCGGGGTGTCGGCGACGTGGCACACGGTCGCCTCGACATCCTGCGAGGTCGCGGGCGCGTCGTGGCTCGGCACGATCAGGTCGCCGCGCGAGATGTCGATGTCGTCCTCCAGGAGGAGGGTGACGGACTGCGGCGTCCACGCCACGTCGACGGCCTTGCCCAGCAGGTCGATCCCGGCGACCTTCGACGTGCGGCCGGAGGGCAGCACGGTGACGGACTCGCCGACGCGGAACGTACCGGCGGCGATCTGCCCCGCGTAGCCCCGGTAGTCCGGGTGCTCGGCGGTCTGCGGCCGGATCACGTACTGCACGGGCAGCCGCGCGTGGCAGCTCGTCAGGTCGTGGCTGACCGGCACCGTCTCCAGGTGCTCCAGGACGGTCGGGCCGCCGTACCAGTCCATGTTCGCGGACGCCTCGACCACGTTGTCCCCGGCGAGCGCCGAGATCGGGATCGCGGTGATCTCCGGGACGCCCAGGTCGCCCGCGTACGCGGTGAACTCCTCGGCGATCTGGGCGAAGACGGACTCCTGGTAGTCGACGAGGTCCATCTTGTTCACGGCCAGGACGACGTGCGGGACGCGCAGGAGCGCCGCGACGGCGGCGTGCCGGCGGGTCTGCTCGATGACGCCGTTGCGCGCGTCGACCAGGACCACGGCGAGGTCGGCGGTGGAGGCGCCGGTGACCATGTTCCGGGTGTACTGCACGTGGCCCGGGGTGTCCGCGAGGATGAAGCGGCGCCGGGGCGTGGCGAAGTAGCGGTAGGCGACGTCGATGGTGATGCCCTGCTCGCGCTCGGCGCGCAGGCCGTCGGTGAGCAGCGCGAGGTCGGGCTCGGCCGCGCCGCGGCTGCGCGAGGCGTGCTCGACGGCCTCCAACTGGTCGGCGAGGACCGACTTGGAGTCGTGCAGCAGACGCCCGACGAGCGTGGACTTGCCGTCGTCGACCGAGCCGGCCGTGGCGAACCGCAGCAGGGTGGTGGCCGAGAGACCCGCGAGTTCCTCGGCGGCCGTGGAGTCGGTGGTGCTGGTCATGTCTAGAAGTACCCCTCGCGCTTGCGGTCTTCCATCGCGGCCTCGGACATCTTGTCGTCGGCGCGGGTGGCACCCCGCTCGGTCAGCCGGGACGCGGCGATCTCCGCGATGACCTTCTCGATGGTCGTGGCGTCCGAGTCGACGGCGCCGGTGCAGGACATGTCGCCGACGGTGCGGTAGCGCACGAGCCGGGTCTCGACGTCCTCGCCGTCCTTCGGGCCGCCCCATTCACCGGCGGTCAGCCACATGCCGCTGCGCTGGAAGACGGGCCGCTCGTGCGCGTAGTAGATCTCGGGCAGCTCGATGTTCTCGCGGGCGATGTACTGCCACACGTCCAGCTCGGTCCAGTTCGAGAGCGGGAAGACACGCACGTGCTCGCCGGGCGCGTGGCGGCCGTTGTAGAGCTGCCACAGCTCGGGGCGCTGACGGCGCGGGTCCCACTGCGAGAACTCGTCGCGCAGCGAGAACACCCGCTCCTTCGCGCGGGCCTTCTCCTCGTCGCGGCGCCCGCCGCCGAACACCGCGTCGAACTTCTCGCTCTGGATCTTCTCCGTGAGCGGCACGGTCTGCAGCGGGTTGCGCGTCCCGTCGGGACGCTCCTTCAGCACGCCGCGGTCGATGTAGTCCTGCACGGACGCGACGTGCAGCCGCAGCCCGTGCTCGGCCACGACGCGGTCGCGGTAGTCGAGGACCTCGGGGAAGTTGTGCCCGGTGTCGACGTGCAGCAGGGAGAAGGGGATCGCGGCGGGTGCGAACGCCTTGAGCGCCAGGTGCAGCATGACGATCGAGTCCTTGCCGCCGGAGAACAGAATCACCGGCCGCTCGAACTCGCCCGCCACCTCACGGAAGATGTGCACCGCCTCGGACTCCAGAGCGTCCAAGTGGCTCAGCGCGTAAGGGCTGTCGGTCTCCTCGGAGACGGAAACCACGGTCGTCATGCGGCGAGACCCCTCTCGGTGAGCAGCGCACGCAGCGCTGCCGCGGACTCCTGCACGGTCTGGTTGTGCGACTCGATGCGCAGATCGGGCGATTCGGGCACCTCGTACGGGTCGTCGACCCCGGTGAGCCCGGACAGCTCGCCCGCCGCCTGCTTCGCGTACAGCCCCTTCACATCGCGTACGGAGCAGACCTCCACCGGCGTCGCGACGTGCACCTCCAGGTAGGCGGTGCCGCCCGCCTGGTGGCGCTTGCGCACGGCCTCCCGGCTGTCCGCGTACGGAGCGATGACCGGGACGAGCGTCAACACGCCGTTACGGGCCAGGAGTTCGGCCAGGAAACCGATGCGCTGCACGTTCGTGTGCCGGTCCTCGCGGCTGAAGCCGAGGCCCGCCGAGAGGTACTCGCGGATCTCGTCACCGTCCAGCACCTCGACCTGCCGGCCCTCGGCGCGCAGCGTGTCCGCCAGCTCGTTCGCGATGGTGGTCTTGCCGGCGCTCGGCAGACCCGTGAGCCAGATCGTGGCTCCGGTCACTTGCTTCTCCAAAGTCTGTGTCTGGTCCATGAGTTCAGCCGTGGATCCCGCACTCGGTCTTCGCCCGGCCCGCCCAGCGTCCGGCGCGCGCGTCCTCGCCCTCCAGGAGGCGACGGGTGCACGGGGCGCAGCCCACGGAGCCGTAACCGTCCATCAGCAGCGGGTTGGTGAGCACCCCGTGCTCGGCGACGTAGGCGTCGACGTCGTCCTGCGTCCAGCGGGCGATGGGGGAGACCTTGACCTTCCGCCGCTTCTCGTCCCAGCCGACGACCGGCGTGTTCGCGCGGGTCGGGGACTCGTCGCGGCGCAGTCCCGTGGCCCACGCGGCGTATGCGGTCAGCCCCTCCTCGAGAGGCTTCAGCTTCCGCATCGCGCAGCACAGGTCGGGGTCGCGGTCGTGCAGTTCCGGGCCGAACTCGGCGTCCTGCTCGGCGACGGTCTGCCGGGGCGTGAGCGTGATGACGTTCACGTCCATCACGGCCTCGACGGCGTCGCGGGTGCCGATGGTCTCCTCGAAGTGGTAGCCAGTGTCGAGGAAGACGACGTCCACGCCGGGCAGGGCACGCGAGGCGAGGTGGGCGACGACCGCGTCCTCCATGGACGAGGTCACGCAGAACTTCTTGCCGAAGGTCCGCGTCGCCCACTGGAGGATCTCCAGGGCGGAGGCGTCCTCCAGGTCGCGCCCGGCCTGCTCGGCGAGCGCCTTCAACTCTTCAGTGTCCGAGGCGATCTGAGTCGTGGTCATATCTCTTCCCCTCCACCGTCGTTGCGCTGAAGCCCCCGGGACAGGAGTCCGAGGAACTTCAGCCGGAAGGCTCGATTGCACGCCGCGCATTCCCAGGCGCCGTGACCTTCTTCGCTCGGACGAAGGTCCTCGTCGCCGCAGTACGGGCAGTAGAAGGGGGCCGCGCGCTCGCTCATGACAGGGCCTCCTCGGAGGCGCGGGCGGTCCAGGCGGCGAACCGCTCGCCGTCCTCGCGCTCCGCCTGGAAGCGCTTGAGGACCCGCTCGACGTAGTCGGGCAGCTCGGCCGACGTGACCTTCAGGCCGCGCACCTTGCGGCCGAACCCGGCCTCCAGGCCGAGCGCGCCGCCGAGGTGCACCTGGTAGCCCTCGACCTGCTCGCCGTTCTTGTCGAGCATGAGCTGGCCCTTGAGACCGATGTCCGCGACCTGGATACGGGCGCAGGCGTTCGGGCAGCCGTTGAGGTTGATGGTGATGGGTTCGTCGAAGTCCGGGATGCGGCGCTCCAGTTCGTCGATGAGCGAGGCGCCGCGCGCCTTCGTCTCGACGATGGCGAGCTTGCAGAACTCGATGCCGGTGCAGGCCATGGTGCCGCGCCGGAACGGCGAGGCGTTGACCTTCAGGTCCAGCGCCTCCAGGCCGGCGACCAGGGAAGGCACCTGCGCCTCCTCGACGTCGAGCACGATCATCTTCTGCTCGGCGGTGGTGCGCAGGCGCCCGGAGCCGTGGGCGCTCGCGACCTCGGCGATCTTGGTGAGGGTCGTGCCGTCCACGCGGCCGACGCGGGGCGCGAAGCCGACGTAGAAGCGCCCGTCCTTCTGGCGGTGCACACCGAGGTGGTCGCGCCAGGTGCCGGCGGGCTGCTCGGGCGCGGGCCCGTCGACCAGCTTCCGCTTCAGGTACTCGTCCTCCAGGACCTGGCGGAACTTCTCGGCGCCCCAGTCGGCGAGCAGGAACTTCAGCCGGGCACGGGTGCGCAGGCGCCGGTAGCCGTAGTCACGGAAGATGCCGATGACACCGCCGTACACGTCCGGGACCTCGTCGAGCGGCACCCACGCGCCGAGGCGCTGACCCAGCTTGGGGTTGGTGGAGAGACCGCCGCCGACCCACAGGTCGAAACCGGGGCCGTGGTCGGGGTGGTTCACGCCGACGAACGCGATGTCGTTGATCTCGTGCGCCACGTCGAGCTGCGGGGAGCCGGAGATCGCGGTCTTGAACTTGCGCGGCAGGTTGGAGAAGTCCGGGTTGCCGATGAAGCGCCGCTGGATCTCGTCGATGGCGGGGGTGCCGTCGATGATCTCGTCCGCGGCGACCCCGGCGACCGGCGAACCGAGGATCACGCGGGGCGTGTCACCGCAGGCCTCGGTCGTCGACAGGCCGACGGCCTCCAGCCGGTTCCAGATCTCGGGCACGTCCTCGATCCGGATCCAGTGGTACTGGATGTTCTGCCGGTCGGTGATGTCGGCGGTGCCGCGCGCGAACTCCTGCGAGATCTCGCCGATGACGCGCAGCTGCTCGGTGGTCAGCCGCCCGCCGTCGATGCGTACGCGCAGCATGAAGTACTCGTCGTCCAGCTCCTCGGGCTCCAGGACGGCGGTCTTGCCGCCGTCGATCCCGGGCCGGCGCTGGGTGTACAGGCCCCACCAGCGCATGCGGCCGCGCAGGTCGTTGGGGTCGATGGAGTCGAAGCCGCGCTTGGAGTAGATCGTCTCAATGCGTGTCCGCACATTGAGACCGTCGTCGTCCTTCTTGAACTGCTCGTTGCCGTTGAGCGGCGTGAAGTGGCCCACGGCCCACTGGCCCTCGCCACGGTGACGGCTCACCTTGCGGCGGGGCGCGGCGGCAGCGGGCTTCTCAGGGGTGGCAGCCATGGATGTACGTCCTTAACAAGCAGGCAGTCAAAAGTGCGGCGCGCAGCGCCTCGTCGAAGGGTGGTGGCCGGGTGGCTCTGACCGGCACACTTCGCGCAGGGCGCGGCGGTGCGCAGGGAGACGGGGCGGAGCGGGGAAGTCGGCGGTGCTGGTTCTCTCAGCGCGCCGGACAGATGGCGCTGGACATGCGGCCGAAGTCGACGTGCCGTCGACTCACCAAGGCGATTCCAGCTGTAGACATGACGGAAGCGTGTCATGGGACTTTGGGCCCGGTCCACCATCGTCCGTCATTTGGACGTGGTTGTCCCACATCGTGGACGATGGTGGTGCCGGTCACATGTCGGTCAGGTGAAAGGTCGTATACGCCCGTAATGGGGTCGACGGCGGGCTCTCAGGCGGACGGGAACGCGCCGGGCCACGGCCCGGGCGTCGCCACCTCCGGCTCCTCGCCGGTCTCGGTCCTGAACAGCCGGAACCCGCGGCGCTCGTAGTTGGCCATCGCGTGCTCCCCGTCGAGGCTGCACGTGTGCAGCCACACCCGCTTCGTGGGCGTCCGCCCGGGCCACCGATCCGCCAGGTCCCAGGCGCGTGCGATCCCGTACGACAGCAGGTGCCCGCCGATCCGCCGTCCCCGGAAGGCCGGGACGAGCCCGAAGTAGACGATCTCCACGACACCCTCGTCCTGCGCGTCCAGCTCCACGTATCCGGCGGGCGTCCCCCGGTCGTGGGCGACCCAGGTCTCGGCACCCGGCCGCGTCAGCTGCTCCTGCCACTGCGCGTACGTCCAGCCGAGCCGGTCGATCCACTTGATGTCGCCGCCGACGGACGCGTACAGGAACCGGCTGAACTCCGGCGAGGGCACCTCGGCGCGCACGATGCGCACGTCGTCGCCCGCGGGCGGGGTCGCGGGGCGCAGATCGGAGGGGGACGTCTGCTCCAGCGACCAGGTGGTGACGGTGATGTTGCTGCTGCTCATGCGGCCCATGCCATCACGGGGGACGTGCCCGGGCCAAGGGCGGACCGTCGGGCCGGACCGGCCTACGCGCGCGCCACGTCCGGCTGCCGGATGGCGTCCCAGGGGGCCTGGTTCCACGGACTGGCGACCGCGGCCGGGTCGAGGAGGCTCCTGAGGTGCGCGTCGGCGTCGGCCTGCGGGGCGGGGAACGACGCCTCCGGGGTGCCCTGGAGTCCGTCCCGCCAGACCGTGCGGCCCAGCAGATAGTGGTCCGCGTACTCCCGCCACGAGTTGTACGTGCCCGCGACCTGCGGCACCACGTTCTTCAGCAGGTTCCAGGCGTCCGCCTCCGTGAGCATGCCGCAGGCGAAGCCGCGCCGGGTGATGTCCGTGTACAGGGCGATGTCCCAGGCGAGCGGTTCGACGCCGAGCCGCGCCCGGGCGCCCGCCCGGTACCCGGACCGCGCGAGACCGCCGAGCCGCCCGATCAGCTCCTGCCGCGTCCCGATCCCCCACTGCTCGGCCAGCCACCGCAGCGCCTTGTCGTCGTCGATGCGGGTGAACGGGTACAGGGTCGTCCGGGAAGCGCCCCGGTCACGGCTCACCGGCGCGCTCAGGGAGACCATCCACAGCTGGTGCGCGGTGAGCGGGGCGGGGTACTCGCGCTCCGTCTTCCGCTTGCGTTTCAAGAGGGCCATGGGGGCGGAGCGTACTCAGGTCCACAAGGGCGTCAGGGGCCGGGCGTCCGGGCGCTGTGCACCGCCGGTGCCGTGGAGTGTGGCAACAAGGCCAGCGGATCGTCCGGCAGGTGCACCTCCACCTCCGTGTCCTCCAGGAAGCGGTAGGGCCGGTGCGCCAGCAGACCGCCGAGATAGCGGCGCACCCGGGACATCTCCGCGCGCACCGTCACCGTCCGCGCCGGATCCCCGAACAGATCCTCGGCCAGGCCTGCCGCGCTGCGCCCCTCGCGGTGACGGGCCAGCAGGAACAGCAACTCGGCGTGGCGCGGGCTCAGTTCGTGCGTCCAGGAGCCCGCGGGACCCGACACCTCGACCGACCAGCGGCGCGGCCGGCTCAGGTCCAGCCGGACGTGCGTCGCGGTGAGCGGCTCCGCGGCGTCGTCCACCAGGATCAGCCAGCCGCCCGGCAGCGGCGTCGCCTTGCAGGCGCCCAGCGAGGGCAGCCAACAGGAGCCCTCCGCGAACGACTTGGGCAGGGCCACCCGGTCGAGCAGCGGCATCCCGGTGACCGCCGCCGTCCAGCCGTGCCGGTCGACCGCCAGGGCCCGGCCGCCGATCCGCGCGAGGACCGGCGCCGCCACGGCCCGCAGCCGCTCCAGACCGCCCACGTGCCGCTCGCGCAGCCGCGCCTCCGCGAGCAGCGCCACCGACTTCACCCACGACAGCGTCGCCGGATGCATCGTCTCCAGCGGGCCGCTGACGTCCACCACTCCGAGCAGCCGCCCGTCGCGCGGATCCGTGATCGGCGCGCCCGCGCACGTCCACGCGTGGTGCGAGCGCACGAAGTGCTCGGCGGAGAACACCTGGACGGGTCTGCGGGTCACCAGCGGCGTCCCCACCCCGTTCGTCCCGACGACGTCCTCGGCCCACAGCGCGCCCACTTCGAAGCCGAGCCGGTCGCCCCTGCGCAGCACCCCCGGATGCCCCTCGCGCCACAGGATCCGGCCGTCGGCGTCGCTGATCACCATGATGTGCTGCGCCGCCTCGGCCACCGACACCAGCGCCTCGCGCAGCATCGGCAGCACCGGCAGCAGCGGCGAGGACTGCCGCCGCTCCTCGACCTCGTCGACACTGAGGAGTCCGGAACGCACGTCGCGGTCCGGGTCGACGCCGCCGCGCAGCATCCGCTCCCAGGACTCGCCTATCTCCGGCCGCGGCATGACCTGCGGCCGCCGCCCCGAGAGCGTCGCCGCCCGGACGCCCTTGAGCAGGCGGGACGCGAACGTCACGTCCATCGCGGACAGCCGCGCCAGGTCGAGAGTCGAATCCTCGTTCATGCCTGAATCCTCGGATTGCGGGGGAGTGACGACTGTCGTGCACCTCCGAGCCACGGCAAGAGTGGGCCTTCCGAAGGCAGGTTGCAACCCCCTGCAACCCTGGCGAACAGCCGTACGGCGTTTGAAACTGGCACCAACGCCGCCGAGGCGGCGTTCAAGCTCCTTCAGGGGCCTGAAAGGCGGGGATGGTGCCGTGTCGGCGCAGCACCATCCCCGCGCTCATTCCACCGTGACCCGGCTGTTCAGGACACCGGGCGCGCCCGCTCCACGATCTCCGTGAGCCCCAGCGTGTGCGGCAGCGTCCCGAACGCCGCACCGTGGTCCCCGCCGAGCCGCGACGCGCAGAACGCGTCCGCCACCTCGGCCGGCGCGTACCGCACCAGCAGCGACCCCTGCAGCACCAGCGCGATCCGCTCGACGAGCCGCCGCGCGCGGGCCTCGATGCCGTCCAGGTCGCCGAGTTCGGTCAGCAGGTCCTTCACGGCGGCGTCCAGCCGGTGATCGGCGCCGCGCGTCGTCCCCACCTCCAGCAGGAACGCGTCGAACGCCGCGGGCTCGCGCTGCAGCGCCCGCAGGACATCGAGCGCCTGCACGTTGCCCGAGCCCTCCCAGATCGAGTTCAGCGGCGACTCGCGCAGCAGCCGCGGCATCCCCGACTCCTCCACGTAGCCGTTGCCCCCGAGGCACTCCAGGGCCTCCGCGGCGACCGGCGTGCACCGCTTGGTCACCCAGTACTTGGCGGCCGGCACGGCGAGCCGCAGCAGCGCCCGCTCCCGCTCGTCGCCGTCGGCCGCGCGTCGTACGCCGCCGCCAGCCGGAGCGCCAGCGTCGTCGCGGCCTCCGACTCCAGGGCCAGGTCGGCCAGCACGTTCCGCATCAGCGGCTTGTCGACGAGCTTCCCGCCGAACGCCTCGCGGTACGTGCAGTGGTGGATCGCCTGCGCCACCGCCTGCCGCATGAGCGCCGCGGAGCCGAGCACACAGTCGAGGCGGGTCGCCGCGACCATGTCGATGATGGTGCGCACCCCGCGCCCCTCGTCGCCGACCCGTCGCGCCCACGTCCCGTCGAACTCGACCTCGGCCGACGCGTTCGACCGGTTCCCCAGCTTGTCCTTGAGCCGCTGGAGCGCGAACGGGTTGCGTGATCCGTCCGCCAGGACCCGGGGCACGAGGAAACACGTGGGACCCCCGTCGGCCTGCGCGAGCATCAGGAACCCGTCCGACATCGGTGCGGAGCAGAACCACTTGTGGCCGGTGAGGGCGTACGCCCCGTCGTCGGCGAGGGCCACCGCACGCGTCGTATGCGCGCGTACGTCACTGCCGCCCTGCTTCTCCGTCATCCCCATGCCGAGAAGCGCCCCGGCCTTCCCGGACACGGGCCGCAGCCCGAAGTCGTAGACGGTGGACGTCAGACGCGGCTCCCACCGCGCGGCGAGCTCCGGCTGCGCGCGCAGCGCCGGCACCGCCGCGTGCGTCATCGACAGCGGGCACAGATGCCCCGCCTCGACCTGAGACCACACCAGGAACGCGGCCGCGCGCCGCAGATGGCCGGCGGGCCGCGCCCAGGCGGCCGTCAGCCCCGCCGAGACGCCCTCGCCCATCAGGCTGTGCCAGGCCGGGTGGAAGTCGACCTCGTCGATCCGGTGGCCGTAGCGGTCGTGGGTGCGCAGGACCGGCGGGTGCTCGTTCGCGAGGCGCCCCCACTCCTGGGCCCGGGCGGAACCGGCGGTGCTGCCGAGCACCGTGAGTTCCGCCCGGGCCGTGTCCACAAGCGCGGCGTCCAGATGCCGCTCCAGGCCCTCGGTGAGGGCCCGGTCGGCGGTGAAGACGTCGTATCCCACCAGCGGCGGGGGCTGGTTGGTCACCGTGTGCGTGCTGCCCGACATGACGGCGAACCTACCGGCGGCGCGGCGCGGACCGCGACCGCGCCGCCGGGAGCGTGTGCTCAGCTCGCCAAGGAGGCCATCGCCGCCACCTCGTTCCGTTCGGTGTCGGTGTCGGTGTCGGTCTCGGGCGGCCAGCCCTCCCGGTAGACGGTGTCGAGATAGCGCTCACCGAGATCCGGGGCGATGGCCACCGCCGTCATGCCCCGGTGGCCGTGGTGTTCGAGCCACTGCCGGGCGCCGCTGATCACCGTGCCGGTCGAGCCGCCGAACAGGAACCCGCGGCTCGCCAGACTCCGGCAGGCGCGGACGGTGTCCGCCTCCTCGACGTGCACCACGTCGTCGATGTACGACCGGTCGAGCATCGGCGGCGGCACGCTCGTGCCGAGCCCCGGGATCAGCCGGCGGCCCGGCGCCCCGCCGAAGCTCACCGAGCCGACACTGTCGACGGCGACGATGCGCACCCGGCGCCGCCACTGCCAGAACCACCGGGCGCACCCCATCAGGGTTCCCGTCGTCCCGGCCCCGACGAACAGGACGTCCAGACGCGGGAAGTGATCGGCGATGGCCGGGGCCGTGGTGCGGTAGTGCGCCCTCCAGTTGCCCTGGTTGTTGTACTGGTCGAGCCACACGTAGCGGTCGTCGGCCGCGCACAGCGCCCGTACGTACGCGCGCCGCGCGCCCAGCAGTCCTTCGTTGCCCGCCGGGTCCTCGATGACGTGCACCCGGCTGCCGAGCGCCTCCATCAGCCGGATCGTCGGCTGGTTGCAGCGCACGTCCGTCACGCACAGGAACCGGTGGCCGCGGCTCGCCGCGATGACGCTGAGCGCCACCCCCAGGTTCCCGGACGACGACTCGACGAGCACCGAACCGGGCCGCAGCCGGCCGTCGCGCTCGGCGGCGTCCACCATCTCGGTGGCCGCCTTCAGCTTGATCGACCCGGCGAAGTTGAACCCTTCGCACTTCAGATAGAGCGGCAGATCGAGCACGGCCCGCAGGTCGACGTAGAGCTGTTCCTCGTTGAACCTCGCAGGATCGGTAATGACAGGCATGGTTCCCCCCTCTTGTGTCCCCCGTGTCCCCCTTGTGCGCCACGAGCCGGCCGTTCAGCCGTAGCGGCTCAGCTCGTGGAAGAACCCTTCTACGACATGCAGTTCACCCCTCTTGGCCACCTCGTCGTGGACGTACCGGCCGACGGCGAGGTCGAGTACCCCGAGTCCGAACGGCGAGAACACCACCGTCCGGTCCGCCGGCACGGCGACGCGTCCGCTCAGCACGTCCTCCAGCGTGCCGTCGATGAAGTCCCGTTTCCCGGTGAGCTGTTCGGCCAGATGCGGCGACGTGTTCGCCTTCAGGCAGTGCTCGACGTCATCGACGACGTTCGCGGATGCCAGCAGGATCTCGGGCGCCAGATCGCGCAGCGAGAGATGCAGCACCAGCGGATGGTGCGCGAACCACGACACATCGTGGACGTGCGGTTCTGCGGCCACCGTCGCGAAGACCAGCAGGTCGCTGCCGCGGACCAGAGCCTCGGCGGTGTCGTGCACCGTGATCCGCCCCTTGGTCCCGGCCCGTTCCAGATAGCCGCGGAACCCTTCCGCGCTGTCCGCGGACAGGTCGTACACGCCGGTCTCGTCGAACTCCCAGCCGGTCGCGGTCAGATGCGAGTGGACGTAGCGGGCGATCAGCCCCGTCCCGATGAACCCGACCCGCGCCGGGCGGCTCCTGGTGCGGCTGAGCCGGTCGGCCGCGAGCGCGGCGGAGGACGCCGTGCGGGTGGCGCTGATGACCGAGCTCTCCAGACAGGCGTACGGGTATCCGGTGTCGGGGTCGTTGAGGATCAGCACGGCGGACGCCCGGGGCAGACCCGAGCCGGTGTTCTCCGGAAAACTGGATATCCACTTCAGGCCGTCCACCCGCAGCGGCCCGCCGAGCGAGGCGGGCAGCGCGATGATCCGCGCCGACGGGCGGTCCGGGAAGCGCAGGAAGTACGACGGCGGGTTCACGGTCCGGCCCGCGCCGTGCAGCCGGTACACGGTCTCGACCAGTCCCGCGATCTCCGCCTCCCGCGCGTACAGTGCCTGCTGGACCTGCTCGCCGGGGATCACGGCGAAGGCCGGAGCGGTGTCGGTCATGCGGCGCTCACCTTGACCGTGGGCGCGCAGTCGGCGAGCCGGACCGGGTCGGCGAGCCCCGCCAGGACCTCGCGCGGGCCGTCGAACGGCTCCCTGCTGTGCGCGGAACGGAGATTGTCGACGAGCAGCAGATCGCCGGAGCGCCACGGCTCGCGCACGGTGTGCGCCTCGTAGACCTCGTTGATCGCCCGGACCACGTCCTCGCCGATCGGATCGCCGTTGCCGAACCGGGTGGTGAAGGGCAGCGCGTCGGCGCCGTAGACGTCGGTGAGGTAGTCGCGGACCTCGGGATCCATCGTCCACTCGCTGAGGAAGGCGATCTGGTTGAACCACAGGCGGCGGCCGCTGACCGGATGGTGGACCACGGCGCTGCGGTGCTGCCGGGTGCGCAGCGAGCCGTCGGGCTGCCAGTCGAAGTCGATGGCGTGGGTGCGGCAGTAGCGGGCCACGGCGTCGCGGTCGTCGGTGCCGAACGCCTCGGCGGCCGACGCCCCGATCTCGTCGTGGTAGGACCGCGTCAGCAGCCAGCCCTCCCGCTCGAACCGCTCGGTCAGTTCCGCGGGCAGCGCGTCGAGCACGGCCGCCGCGTCGGCCACCCCCGTGGCGCCGCCGGACGCGGGCGCCTCCAGACAGGCGAACAGCAGCATCCCGGGGAACTCCAGCGCGTAGCTCATCTCGTGATGCATGCACATCTGCTGGTTCGGCGGCCACTTGGAGGTGGAGTACACCCCGTCCGTGTACCTGCGCCGCGGCGCGAACGGCTCCCGGTCGGGCATCAGGGAGTGGGCCAGCTGCCGGAAGACGCCCGCCATGGCGCCCGGTTCGGTCAGGCCCAGGCCGCGGACCAGGACGCAGCCGTGGAGGGCGACGGCGGAGCGCAGGGCCTCCCGGTACTCGGCAGCCCACTCCTCCGGATCGCCACCGGTGGCGGCGGACAACAGGGGAGGGCTGCCGGCTCGGAGCGAGATGTCGTCGGGAAGGGGGGATGGAGTCGATCGGTGCATAGGTATTCCCTTCAGTGGCGCTGAGCGGTCGCCCGGTCGAGCAGTCCCGCGAGATCCGCGAGGACCGGATGGTGGGTGACGTCCTTGAGGGAGACCGCCCGGTCCAGGGCGATCACCAGCTTCACGGCGGACAGCGAGGAGCCGCCGAGGTCGAAGAAGTGGTCGCGCCGGCCGATCCGGTCGGCGGGGATGCCGAGCACCTCGGCCCAGACGGCGGCCAGCCGGTGCTCGGCCGGTGTCCGCGGCCCGTCCGCCGCCGTGTCCAGGTCCTCGGCGAGCGCGGTGAGCGCCCGGCGGTCGGTCTTCCCGTTGGCGGTCAGCGGCAGCCGCTCGCGCCAGTGCACGACGGACGGGACCATGTACGCGGGCAGCGACGCGGCCACCCGCTCCCGTACGACGCCCGCGTCCACCGGCCGCGGCCCGGTGCAGAACGCGGCGAGCTGCGTGCCCCGTACGACGATCACGGCGCCGTCGCGGACCCCGTCCACCCGCAGCAGCGCGTTCTCGATCTCGCCGATCTCGACGCGGAACCCGCGGATCTTCACCTGGCCGTCCCGGCGGCCGAGGAACTCCAGCTTCCCGTCGGGCAGCCAGCGCCCGTGGTCGCCGCTGCGGTAGAGCCGCTCGCCCGGCCGGTACGGGTCCTCGACGAACGCGGCCTTCGTGCGCTCGGGGTCGTTGACGTACCCGCGCCCGACGCACACCCCCGAGAAGACGATCTCGCCGGGCGCCCCGAGCGGCACGGGCACCAGGTCCTCGTCGACGACGTAGATCCGCACGTTGGCGATGGGTCGGCCGAGCGGGACGCGGTCGTGCTCCGGCACCCGGTCCATGACCTCGTGGTTGGTGTCGTCGGACGTCTCGGTCAGCCCGTACGCGTTGACGAGCCGGACCCCGGGCCGGGCCGCGAACCAGCGCCGCACCAGCTCCTTCTTCACCGCCTCGCCGGTCACCGACACGCACCGCAGAGCGGGCAGTTCCCGGGGGTGCGCGTCCAGCTCGGCCAGGACGGCCTCCAGATACGACGGCACCACCTGCAGCACATTGACCCGGCCGCGCGCGATCGTGCCCACGAACCGCGGGACGTCCAGGATCGCCTCCTGCGGCACCAGCAGCGTCCGGCCGCCCACGAGCGGCGCGGAGAGCAACTGCCACAGGGAGATGTCGAAGCACTGGGGCGCGGTCTGCGCCACCACGTCGCCGGCCTTGACGCCCAGGTCGTCGAGCTTGGCCAGGACGTGGTTGAGGAACCCGGCGTGCTCGCACATCGCGCCCTTGGGCTCGCCGGTCGAGCCGGAGGTGAAGTACAGGTAGGCCAGCTGATCGGCGGCGACGGGCACACCGAGATCGGTGTCCGGGTGCCCCTCGTCGTACGCGGTGTCGATGAACAGGGTCCGCGCGGCCGGGTCGAGCGCGGACGCGCTGCCCCGCTCGGTGAGCACGAGGCCGCAGTCCGCCCGGTCGAGCGTCGTCGCGACGCGCGCGGCCGGGAAGTGCGGCTCGATCGGCAGATACGCGCCGCCCGCCTTGAGGACGCCGAGGACGGCGGCCATCCAGTCGAGGTTGCGTTCGGTCAGCACCGCGACGACGCCCTCGGGCCGCAGCCCGCGCGCGAGCAGCGCCCGGCCGATCCGGTTCGCCCGGGAGTTCAGCTCCCGGTACGTCCACTGCCCGTCCTGCGCCACGACGGCCACCGTGTCCGGCTGCGCGGCCACCCGCGCCTCGAACAGTTCGTGGACGCGCCGGTCGGGCAGCGCGCGGCGCGGGCCCGCCAACTCCTCCAGTTGGAAGCGGAGTTCGGACTCGGACAGCAGGCTCCGGCGCCCGGGGTCGGTGAGTGCGGCGAGGTGGTAGCCGGCGATGCGGGCGGCGGCCTCGCGGTCGAGGACGTCGGTGCGGTAGCGCAGGCGCAGGGTGCGGCCCGCGACGCTCACCCCGAGCACCGTGTCGTCGCGCTCGGCGGACAGCGCGGCGAGCACCCGCTCGTGCGCGGCGGTCAACGCCGGGCCGGACGCCAACAGGCCCGCCGGGAGCGGTACTTCGTGAACGGCCACGCCGGGGCGCGGCGCGCGTGTCCACTGCGGGATCGTCGTCATGGCCCTACCTCCCCGTCGCCGGGTTGCCGCCCCAGCGGGCCCGCGGGGGCACCTGTTCGCCCTTCATCAGGAAGGCGTCGGGGGCGAGTACGGAGGCGTCGCCCAGCGTGACGCCGTAGTGCACGAGCGAGCCGGTGCCGAGCGAGCAGCCCGCGCCGAGCGTGATGTGGTCGGACTTGAAGGTGCCGTCCTCCTGCGAGTGGGCCTGCACCTTGGTGTGCGCGGCGAGCGTGACGTCGTCGCCGATCGTCACCAGCGTGCGCTCGGTGATGGAGGCGCCGTCGTCGAAGACCCGGCGGCCGATCCGTACCCCGAGCAGCCGCCACACCAGGTTCTTGAACGGTGTCCCGTTGAACACCACGAGGTGGTTGTCGGGCACCTTCCACAGTCGCTCGTGCCAGCGGAAGTACGGGTCGTAGATCGAGCACAACTGCGGCTGGAGCGGCCGGAAGCGGCAGATCACGCGCTCCACCAGGATGTAGTAGCCGGTGGTGAAGGCGAGGCCGACGACCAGGGAGGCGCCGATCAGCACTCCGCCGGCCACGTCGTACAGGTCGAACGCGGCGAAGGCGATCACTGTCAGGGCGAACCAGTGCAGCCACCGCAGGAACAGGTGCAGGGCCATGGAGCGCAGGTTGTAGCGGTTCTTCGCGGACAGCCGGCGCCGCAGCTCGTCGCCCTCGCGCAGGTGGTCGAAGCGGGTGTCGCGCTCGACGGTGCGCGGGATCTCGAAGGGCGGCGAGCCGAGCAGCCCCACGCCCTCGCGTACCGCGCCGTCCAGCGGGATCATCACCTTCGTCGCGAGCAGGCAGTTCTCGCCGGTGCGGCCGCCCACCGGGTAGGCGATGTGGTTGCCCAGGAAGTTGTGCGGCCCGATCTCCGCGCGCGCGACGCGGAACGACGTGGCGGTGAAGTCGGCGTTCATGATCGACAGCCCGTCGGCGACCATCGTGCCGCTGCCGACCTTGGCCAGGTACGGATTCTCGTGCTGCATCTCCGTGCCGAAGTTGGAGCCGGTCTGCTCCACCTGCGAGAGGTCGTACCCGATGGACCGCAGGTAGGGAACGATGTACGAGCTGTCGCCGCACAGCCACTTGAAGAACTTGTTGTTGGTCATCCGGGCGATCGCCCGCTGCACCGAGTAGTGCAGGCCGTACAGCGGATACGTGCGGTCCGCGCGCAGGATCGGCCGCAAGGCGCGCGGCACCAGGGTGACGGCGGCGAGGCCGAGGACGAGGAACGCCAGGAAGCAGGCGATCGACAGGCCGAACGCCTGCACGTAGAAGCCCGCGGAGGCCAGGTCGTGGGTGTCGGGCGCGAGCAGCGAGTCGAGGGCGGGTATTTCGGTGAGCAGCAGGTCGGTCCCGCAGACCGCGAGCGGGACGAACACCAGCAGCATCTGGAGCAGACCGCCGACCGCGTACAGGGCCCGGCGCAGGGTGGAGCAGTCGGCCGCGGGCAGCCGGACGTAGTCGACGTCGGTGGGTTCGGCGGGGCAGCCGTGCCAGTGCTCGCCGGCCGGCACCGAGGCGCCGTCGTAGAGCGCCGACGCGTGGCCCAGTTGTGCTCCGTCCCCCATCGACGTCCCGATGTCGAGGACGGTCTTCTCGCCGATGAACACGTCCCGGCCGATCGTGACCGGGCCGGTGCGGATCCGGCCGGCATGCGCCCGGTAGCCGAAGAAGTCGCACTCCTTGCGGATCACCGTGTCCGCGCCGATCGTCAGCAGGTCGGTGCAGACCGGGACGGAGTGGGACAGGATCGTCACCCCCGGCCCGATCTTGGCGCCGAGCAGCCGCAGGTACAGCACGTACACCGGGTTGCCGGCGAACAGGGCCATCGGATTCGCGTGCAGCAGCGACTTGACCAGCCAGAACCGGACGTAGGCGAGCCCCCACACCGGGAACTCGGTCTCCCGCCAGCGGCCGATGAGCAGCCACTTCGCCACGATGGGCAGGCCGCACGCGCCGATGAACACCGCACTGCCGAACAGCACCGCGCGCACATAGGCGTCGATGGATCCCGCACCCGCGGAGACCCACGCGTAGCCCCGGGCGGTCAGCATCCCGGCCACCGCGCAGTACAGGGCGAAGCAGAGCAACTGCAGCGCCCCGCAGACGACGTAGCGGGGTGTGCTGCCGGCCGGCGGAAGCGGCTCGACCTCGACCGTCCGCACGGGCGGCGCCTCGTCGAGCGCCGCGGCCAGGCTCCGGATCGTCGGATGGCCGTAGACGTCCTTCATCGAGACCGCCGGCAGGTCCGCGTGTTTGCGCACCCGGGCGCAGAAGTGGGCCATGACAAGAGAGTTGGCGCAGAGGTCGTCGAAGAAGTTACTGTCGGGTGGTACGTGATCCACGCGTACGACACCGGCCAGGACTTGGGCGAGAACGCGCTCGGTGCCGTTCGCCACATGAGCTCCTCGTGATTGTCACCCGTGTTTCGCGCGCTTTATTGAATTCCGGAACGAGCGAAAGCAGAGCGTGGGTTGGATGTGCTGTGAGCGTGAGGAGCAACGCGGATGAAGCGGGTCACGGCTGATGACCCTGTAATTCCCCTCCGTTGGATGTCCCCCCGTGCTGTGCGCGCCCGTTGAGCGTTCGGTGTGCGCACTGAATACGATCGAGATTCTTTCCGGTGATTCATGAACGGTTCAAGTGGGTTCCGAGCATTGGCGATTTCCGACGGCTTTTGGGTGACGCGGTCATGCCGGTCTTTCGAGGTCGTCGTGCGCGGTGCCGGGGAACTCACCGAAAGGGTTGTGTACTTACCGGTGTTGCTTCCGTTTTCCACTTCCTCGTCATTCGGCCAACGCGGGCATGACAGATAGTCGCGGACTATTTTTGGAGCGGTCTCTCCTGAGTTGCTCCGCCATGTCTGGAGCGTTGCGCTACAGGAGGGGAGACTGTGCCGACGAGGTCGCAGCCTCGCAGGCAGGGGCACCGGGGGATGGGTACACGTTGTTGCGGCGGATACCTTTAGGACGTGCAGCCAGCAAGTGAATCCCCCCCACCGCCGTCCGGCCGACTCCACAGGGCCCGCGTTCTGTACCAGAACGTCTCCAAGCGCAGGACGGCCTGGCTGTTGCTCAAGGACACCGTCAACTCGTGCATGGAGTACCGCATCCTCGGTCTCGCGGCCGAGGCGGCGTTCTTCACCCTGCTGTCGGTCCCGCCGCTGCTGCTGTCCCTGGTGGGGCTGCTCGCCTACGTCGACTCGTGGACCGGAGCCGACACGATCGCGGGTGTCCGCGACAACATTCTGGAGGCTTCCCGCACGGTCCTGAGCGACCAGGGCGTGAAGGAGATCGCGGAACCGATCCTGGACGACGTCATCAAGGGCGGCCGCCCCGATGTCATCTCCATCGGATTCCTCATCTCGCTGTGGTCGGGCTCACGGGCCGTGTCGACGTTCGTGGACACGGTGACCGTGATGTACGGCCTGGACGGCGTCCGCGGCATCGTGAAGACGCGGCTGCTCGCGTTCCTGCTCTTCCTCGTCGGTCTCGTCGTCGGCTCGGTGGCGCTGCCGCTGATGATCGCCGGGCCGGACGCGGTGATCGGCCTGGTCCCCTGGTCGGAGACGGTCGTCCAGATCCTGTACTGGCCGGTGGTACTCGTCCTGTCGGTCGCGTTCCTGACGACGCTGTACCACGTGTCCGTCCCGGTGCGCTCGCCGTGGATCGAGGACGTACCCGGCGCGCTGGTGAGCCTCGCGATGTGGATCCCCGGCAGCTTCCTGCTCCGCCTCTACCTCACCAACACCATCGAGGGGCCCACGATCTACGGCTCCCTCGCGGCGCCCGTCGCGGTGCTGCTGTGGATCGGTGTCTCGGCGTTCGCGGTCCTCGTCGGCGCCGCGATGAACGCCGCGATCGACCGGGTCTGGCCGTCGGTCGCCACGGCCGCGGCGCGGGCCGCGAACGAGCGGGTGCGCACGGCCGGCTCCGCCCACTACATGACGCGGGCCGCCGCGCGCTCGGCCCCGCACCCGGACGACCCGGACGATCCCGACATGCCCTCGGAGTTCCCGGAGCGCTGGTCGAAGTTCCTGCCCCCGGAGGACGTCACGTCCCGCCTGCGCACGCACGTGCGGCGCAACGGCGACGTGCCGCCGGAGGACGAGGGCGAGGACGAGAAGGAGTAGGAGCAGCCAGGCCGACGCGGACGGGGGTGCGGGAGAGGACGGCGACCGTCCTCTCCCGCACCCCCTCTCCCGTTCGGAGCGGCTGCTACGTCCAGACGCCCGCCGCCGCCGTCTGCGCCGCGTACGCCCCGAACGACCGCGGCCCCCGCCCCAGCACCCGCGCCACGTCACCGGTCACGGACGCGTTGCGCCCGTCCAGCAGCGTGCCGAACAGTTCCACCAGGAATCCGGCCTCCTCCTTCGGCACCCCCAGCTCCCGCAGCGCCGCGCCGTACTCGTGCACCGGCACCGCCACGTACCGCTTCGCCGTACCCGCGGCGCGCGCCACCTCGGCCAGCGCCTCGCCCCACGTGAGCAGCTCGGGACCGGTCAGCTCCAGGGTCGTGCGCGCGTACCGCCCGGACGGCTCCCGCAGCACCGCCACCGCGACCTCCGCGATGTCCCGTACGTCGAGGAACGGCTCGCGCAGCGCGTCCGGCGCCGCGAACACCAGCTCGGGCCCGCGCACCTGCTCCAGCAGCGGACCCTCGCCGAAGTTCTGGTGGAACCACGCGCACCGCAGCACCGTCCAGTCCGCGCCCGACGCCCGCACCGCCTCCTCGGCAGGAGCGGCCTGGTCCTCGCCGCGCGCCGAGAGCAGGACCAGACGGCCCACGCCCAGCTCGACCGCCCGCCGCGCCAGCGCCCCCACCGCGTCCGCGGCGTCCGGCGCCCCGATGTCCGACGGGTACGCCAGATACGCCCCGTCGGCGCCGCGCAGCGCCGCGTCCCACGTCGCCGGGTCCGCCCAGTCGAACCGGACCGCGCCCGACCGCGAGGCCGCCCGCACGGCCAGCCCCGCCGCGCGCGCCGCCGCGGCGACCCGGCGCCCCGTCCGCCCGGTCGCCCCGGTCACCACCACTGTCGTCACGTTCTTCGTCGTCTCTGTCATGCCTCCACTCAACTGCCGTGCGGAGTCCGGAAACATTGATGAGCCGCTCACCGCCATAAGCGCCCGTCTACGCTGCCGTCATGGACGTACTCGCAGGCCTCCTGGAGGGGCCCCGGGCCCGCGGTGCCTTCATGATCCGGGCCTGTTTCGAGACCCCCTGGGCCGTGCGGATCGCCGACGAGGCACCCCTCACCGTCATGATCATGGTCAAGGGCGACGCGTGGATCCTGCCCGACGGCGACGGGCCGGCCCGCCGGATCCGCCCCGGCGACATCGCCGTCGCCCGCGGCCCGGACGCGTACGTCTGCTGCGACGACCCCGCCACCGCCCCGCGCGCCGAGATCGGCCCCGGCCAGGTGTGCCGCCCGCTGGGGCCCGCGCACGTCGGCCGCTACCGGGACCTCGGGGTCCGGGAGTGGGGCGAGACCCCGGACGGCCCGGCGCAGCTGCTCATCGGCACCTACCAGCTGCGCGGCGAGCTCACCGCCCGGCTCCTCGACGCGCTGCCACCGGTGCTCGTGCTGCCCACCGAGGTGTGGGACTGCCCGCTGACCCCGCTGGTCGCCGAGGAGATCGGGAAGGACGGGCCGGGCCAGGAGGTCGTCCTCGACCGGCTCCTTGACCTGCTGCTCATCACGTCGCTGCGCGCCTGGTTCTCCCGCCCCGAGGCGGACGCGCCCGCCTGGTACCGGGCCATGGGCGACCCGGTCGTCGGCCGGGCACTGCGGCTGATCCAGGACGATCCGGCCCACCCGTGGACCGTCGCCGAGATCGCCGGCCGGGCCGGGGTGTCCCGCGCCGCGCTCGCCCGCCGCTTCACCGAGCTCGTCGGCGAGCCCCCGATGACGTATCTGACCGGCTGGCGCCTCGCCCTCGCCGCGGATCTGCTGCGCGACAGCGACCTCACCGTCGCGGCGATCGCCCGGCAGATCGGTTACGGCAGCGCGTTCGCCCTGTCCAGCGCCTTCAAGCGGGTGCACGGAGTCAGCCCGCAGGAGCACCGCACGCGCGCGGCGTAGCGTGGAGGGCGTGGGCGACGGGTACGAGGAGCGGGACTGCCGGGTACCGGGCGCGGTCGTCTGGACGCGCACCGTGGCTTCCGGCCGCGGCGCCGCGGCCCCGGTGCTGCCCGACGGCTGCATGGACCTGATCTGGAGCGAGGGCCGGCTCTTCGTCGCCGGGCCCGACACCCGGGCGCACCCCGCGGGAGCCACGGCCGGCCGGACCTACGCGGGCATCCGCTTCGCCCCCGGCACGGCGCCCGCCTACCTCGGCGTCCCGGCGCACGAACTGCGCGACAGCCGTGCCGAGCTGGCCGACCTGTGGCGGGGCGCCGACGCCCGCCGGCTCACCGAGCGGGTCGACGCGGCCGCCGATCCCGCCGCCGAGCTGGAGTCCGCGGCCGTCCGCCTCGCCCGCGCCGCCGGCCCGCCCGACCCGCTGCTCGCCCGCGTCGTGTCGGCCCTCGACGCGGGCCGGGGCATCGCCGAGACCGCCGAGCACGCGGGGCTCAACACCCGCCTGCTGCACCGGCGTTCACTCGCCGCGTTCGGGTACGGTCCCAAGACGCTGGCCCGGGTGCTGCGGCTGCAGCGGGCCCTGGCGCTGGCCCGGTCCGGCGTCCCCTTCGCGGAGACCGCCGTCCGGGCCGGGTACACCGACCAGGCCCATCTGTCGCGCGACGTACGGGACCTGACGGGCGTGACGCTGCGACGTCTGGCCTGAGAGCGACGGGCGACGGGCGGCGGGCTCAGGCGAACAGGTCGACCTGATTGCCGTCCGGGTCGTGCGTGACGGCGTACCGCTGCCCCCACACCGCGTCCCACGGCTTGCTCTCGCCGTGGTACCCGGCGTCGGTCAGCGCCGCGTACGTCGCGTCGACCCCGGCGGCGTCACCGCAGTGGAAGGCGAGCGCGATCCGGCCGCGGCCGTGGTCCGCGCCGCTGCTGTCCGGGTCGAACATGAGCCGGATGCCGCCGGGCAGCTCCGCCTCCACGTGCGGGAGCTGCTCGGCGCCCTCGGGGAAGGAGAGGCCCAGCAGGCGGTAGAACGCGAGCGAGGCGGCCAGGTCGGAGGAGAGGATTCCGATGGCGTCCATGCGGACAGTGCTGTCAGTCATGGCTTCACCGTAGGCACCCGCACGCCCTGCGGTCTTGTACGAAACGGACGCCCGGCTTCTGCGTCGCCCGGCCGCGGCCGCACGTGACGTGTGACTACAGTGCGGGCGCATGATCCTGGTCTACAGCCGCACCACCGCCTACCGGCACGCCTCCATCCCGTATGCCGTCGCCACGCTCCGCGACCTCGGCGGCGCGCACGGCTTCGAGGTCGCGGCGAGCGAGGACCCCGCCGTGTTCGAGCGCGCCGGCCTCGCCGACCGGTACACGGCCGTCGTCTTCCTCTCCACCAGCGGCGACGTCCTCACCCCGGAGGGACGCGCGCGGCTCGCGGCGTACGTCGACGGGGGCGGCGGCTTCGTCGGCGTCCACGCCGCCGCGTGCACCGAGGGCGACTGGCCGTACTACGGCGCACTGCTGGCCGCCCGGTTCGACCGCCACCCCGCGTACCAGCCGGGACGCCTCCGCGTCGCCGACCGCACGCACCCGGCCACCCGGCACCTGGGCGACAGCTGGGAGTTCACCGACGAGTGGTACGACTTCCGGACCGACCCGCGCACGGACCCGGCCGTCCGCGTCCTCGCGTACGCCGACGAATCCTCGTACGACGACGCGCGGATGGGCGGCGACCATCCCCTGATCTGGTGCCGCGAGCAGGGCGAGGGGCGCGGGCGCGTCTTCTACACCGGGCTCGGCCACGACGCGTCCGCGTACGACGACCCGGACTTCCGGGCCCATCTGGCGGGCGGCATCCGGTGGGCGGCGCGGGCCGCGGAAGGCGACGTAGGCTCACCGGTATGACCAGTGACAACGCGCCCGAGCCGCCCGGCCTTCCGCGTGCCCTCGCCGGGGACCGGGCCGTCGTCCTGGACGGAGGGCTGTCCAACCAGCTGGAGGCCGCCGGGCACGACCTCGGCGACGAACTGTGGTCGGCCCGCCTCCTCGCCGAGGAGCCCGAGGCGATCGTCGCGGCCCACCGGGCGTACTACGAGGCGGGCGCGAGCGTCGCCATCACCGCGAGTTACCAGGCCACGTTCGAGGGGTTCGCACGGCACGGCATCGGGCACCGGCGGGCGGCCGAACTCATGGCACTGAGCGTCGAGTCGGCGCGGCGCGCGGCGAGCGAGGTCCGGACCGGCCGCCCGCTGTGGGTGGCCGCGTCGGCGGGTCCGTACGGGGCGATGCTCGCCGACGGCTCCGAGTACCGGGGGCGCTACGGGCTGAGCGTGGCCGCACTCGAACGGTTCCACCGGCCGCGCCTGGAGGCCCTGGCGGCGGCCCGGCCGGACGTGATCGCCCTGGAGACGGTGCCGGACACGGACGAGGCGCGGGCGCTGCTGCGGGCGGTGCGCGGCCTCGGGGTGCCCGCGTGGCTCTCGTACAGCGTCGCGGGGGAGCGGACCCGCGCCGGGCAGCCGCTGGACGAGGCGTTCGGCCTCGCCGCCGACGCGGCAGAGATCGTCGCGGTGGGCGTCAACTGCTGCGCCCCGCAGGACGCGGACCACGCGGTCGCCCTGGCCGCCCGCGTGACCGGCAAGCCGGTGGTCGTGTACCCGAACAGCGGGGAGACCTGGGACGCGGGGGCGCGCCGCTGGACCGGGCGGTCGACGTTCGGCCCGGAGCGGATCGAAGGATGGCGGGCGGCCGGGGCACGGCTGATCGGCGGCTGCTGCCGGGTGGGACCGGCGGCGATCTCCGCCGTCGCGAAGACCTTGGACGGTGGCTGAGCAGGCCGCGGCGTCCTGGGCCTCAGGACCTGTCCGGCGGATCGTGTCGCTCGCGGGCGCACAGAACAGCACGGGCCCCTCCAGGCCCTAGGTCGTGTCCGCAAAGTCGTTGGCTCGTTGGTCTGTTCATGGTGCGTCGTCATGAACTGACCGATGAATCCTGGGCGGTGATCGAGCCGTTACTGGCTCCGCCCCGGATGGGCCGTCCGGTGCGGGACCGACGTCAGGTCGTCAACGGAATCCTGTGGAAGCTGTCGACCGGGGCGGCCTGGCGGGACCTGCCGGAACGCTATGGCCCGTGGAAGACGGTCTACGAACGCTTCCGCCGCTGGTCGGCCGATGGAACCTGGGACCGCCTGCTGGCCCACGTCCAGCAGCATTCCGACGCCGTGGGCGCTGTCGACTGGTCGATCGTGTGTGTCGACTCCACGACGGTGCGAGCCCATCAGCATGCGGCCGGGGCACGAAAAGGGGGCTCTGGCCGGGCGAGGCGATCGGCCGCTCCCGCGGCGGACTGACCACGAAGATCCACCTTGCCTGCGACGGACTCGGCCGGCCCCTGGCCTTCACCCTGACCGCTGGGAACGTCAACGACTGCACCCAGTTCGAGGCGGTGATGGCCCGCATCCGGGTCGCCCGATGCGGTCCGGGCCGCCCACGCACCAGACCGGAGCGGGTGGCCGCAGACAAGGGTTACTCGTCCGTCAAGATCCGCGCCTACCTGCGCGGACGCGGCATCAAAGCAGCGATCCCGGAACGAATCGACCAGATCAACGGCCGCATCCGCAGAGGCCAGAGCCGATGCAGACTCAACCGGGCCGCCTACCGGCGCCGCAACCTCGTCGAACGCTGCTTCAACAAGCTCAAGCACCACAAGGCCCTGGCCACCCGCTACGACAAACGAGCCCGCCACTACCAAGCCATGGTCACCCTCGCCTGCCTACAACTCTGGCTCCCATGACTTTGCGGACACGACCTAGCCGTCGAACCGCGTCGCCCGCGCCACCGTTTCCCACACCGCGATCTCGTCCCGCACCGAGTCGAGGTGCCCGAGCACCGCGTCCACCCCGTCGTCGCCGAGCGGCAGTCGCAGCGGGGTGTGCTCCGCCGCGAGCGCCGCGACGACCGCCGCGGCGGCCTTCGCGGGATCGCCCGGCTCGTCGCCGGAGCGGGCGGCGGCATCGAGCGCGTCACGGGTGGCGCCGACCGTCGGCGCGTAGTCGTCGATCCGGGTGCTGGCCGTGGTGCCGTTCATCAGGTTCGTACGGAACGCGCCCGGCTCGACCACCAGCACCTTGATGCCGAGCGGCGCGACCTCCGTCGCCAGCGCCTCCGAGAAACCCTCCAGCGCGAACTTCGTGCCGCTGTACGCGGACATCCCGGGGAACGACATCTGCCCGCCCATGCTGCTGAGCTGCACGATGACCCCGCGGCGCCGCTCGCGCATGTGCGGGAGGACGGCCCGCACCAGGGCGGCGGGCCCGAAGAAGTGCACCTCGAACAGCGACCGCAGCTCCGCGTCCGCGGTCTCCTCGGCGGCGCCGACGTGCCCGCGGCCCGCGTTGTTGACCAGCACGTCGATGCGGCCGTGCCGGGCGACGGCCTCGGCGACCGTCGCGTCGACGGCCGCCGGGTCCGTCACGTCGAGCGGCAGCGCCGTCACCCGGCCCGGATGCGCCTCCACCAGATCCTTGAGGGTCTCCGGGCGGCGGGCCGTGGCGACGACGAGGTCTCCCTCGCCGACGGCCGCCGTGGTGAAGGCGCGGCCGAAACCGCTGTTCGCACCGGTGATCAGCCAGACCTTGGTCATGAGGACACTCAACTCCGCTTCAGGCGACCGGACTTCGGTGCCCGGCGACGACCTCATCCTCAAGGGCCGGCCAGCGGTGCGTCCAAGACCTTCTTCCATAGCCGCTGGTTATGGTGCGCACCTCGGACCGTCAGTCGGTCGCCGCCCGCACCAGCGCGGCCACCAGCCGCTGGTTCTCCGGTCCGGCGCCGCCCGGGAAGGCGTAGCGGCGGCGGGTGTAGCCGTAGGCCAGACCGGTGGACGGGTCCGCGAAGGCCTCCGACCCGGCCGCGCCGCAGTGGCCGAACGCCTCCGGACCGAGGGGCGGATAGCGCAGCCCCTCCGTCTCGAAGCCGAGCGTGAAGTGGTCCGGCTCGGCCGTCACCAGGTCGGTGCCGGTCCACTGGCGCCGCGTGAACTCCGCGACCGTCTCCGGCTTCAGGAGCGCGGGGGCGCCGTCCACCCCGCTCAGCGCCGCCGCGTACAGCCGGGCCAGCCCGCGCGCGTTGCCGACACCGCCGGCCGAGGCGGGCCCGAGGGCGCGCACCCGCCGGGTGTTGACGTACTCGTCGAGGAGGTCGTACGCGGGGTCGTCCGTCGGGTTGAACGCGACCGCGAGGAGACTGTCCGGCGCCGGTCGGCTCGCCGCCAGGAACGCCTGCTGCTCCGGCGTCGGCGCCATCGGCCGCATCGGATGGAACCGGCCCTCCTCGGCCTCCGGCAGACCCAGCCAGAGATCGAGGCCGTACGGCGCCCGGATCCGCTCCTCGTACACCTCCTGCAGGGTGCGGCCCGTCGCCCGGCGTACCACCTCGCCCGTCAGGGCGCCGATCGTCAGCGCGTGATAGCCGTACGCCGAGCCCGGCTCCCAGAACGGCCGCTGCCCGGCGAGCCGTTCGGCGACCAGCCGGTCGTCGCCCAGCTCCTCGGAGCTCAAGCCGCCGTCGACGCCGATCAGCCCCGAGCGGTGCGCGAGCAGCTCGCGCAGCGTCAGCCGCTCCTTGCCGTGTCCGGTGAACTCGGGCCAGTACGACGACACTTCACGGTCCAGTGCGAGAACGCCCTCCTGGACGAGCAGCGCCACCACCAGGTGCGCCGCGCCCTTGGTGTTGGAGAAGACAGCCGTCAGCGACGAGCCCTCGAAGCCCTCGCCCGCCCACAGGTCCACGACCTGCCGCCCGTGCACATACGCCGCCAGCTGCGCTCCCGGCTCGGCCGTCTCCTCGGCGAGCACCGCCGCGAACTCCTCGCGGACCCCCTCGAAACCCGCCGCGACCGTACCGCGCACCTCGACACCGCTCATCGTCCGTCCCCCACACGTCAGTTGATCGTCGCGCCGTTGCAAGGTGGTCGAACCACGGGCGCGGCGCGGCTGTTCCCCGCGCCGCGCCGCCCGGCCCAGGGCGTCGGACCGGGTGCGGCCGTGAGGCGTCGATGCGCGCGCGGGGCGCAAGGTGCTCCGGTGGCCTGTGTCCTCAACTCCGTTCGTTCGAAAGCGCGTTGCACCCATGTGCCGTCGTCCGTGTCACGCGCTACCGTGGACACGTGGCTATCCCTCCGGAGAATCGGCTCGCCGCGGCCGTCGTCGCGCTCGACGGGCGCGTTCTGCTGGTCAGGCGCAGCGAGACCGAGCGGTTCCTGCCCCGGGTGTGGGGCGTGCCCTGCGGCAAGCTCGAACCGGGGGAGAGCCCCGAGGACGGGGTGCTGCGCGAGCTGAAGGAGGAGACCGGCCTGCTCGGGTACGTGGAGCGGAGGATCGGCGAGTCCTCCTTCGTCAGCGACTACCGCGGCCGCGAGGTCAAGAACTTCCAGGACAACTACCTGGTGCGCCCGCTCACCACCGGCATCGTGCTGCCGCACGCCGACCAGGCCGCGACCTGGCTGGCCCCCGCCGACCTGGACACCGTCGAGATCGACGACTACAACCGCGCCGTCGTCGCGCAGGCGCTGCCCCACCTCTGAGCACCCCCGCGCCCCCGCGACCGCCTCACGCCTCGCTCAACAGGCGCGCCAGAGCGTCCAGTTCCCGCAGATACTCCTTCACGTCGAGCGGCGTCTTCGGGACCGCGGGGCTGTGCCGCTCCGCGTCCGCGCCGAGGAACACGTCCGTGTGCCGGCGCCGCTGCGCCCCCGTCTCCAGGAACAGGGTCACCGTCGGATCCGCCGCCGTGCTCCACGCCCGGTGCAGGGTGTGCGCCGGCAGGGCGTAGCTGCTGCCCGCCGCGTACTCGGCGACCTGCGTCAGCCGCAGCCGGGCCGGCCCTGCCGGTTCCAGCAGCCAGTCCGCCGTGTCGTGCGACAGTGACTCCCGATAGCGGGCGGCCTCCTCGCCGCCGTCCCGGGCGGCCGCGTACAGCTCCATCCGCAGCGCCCCGCGCACGATGTACGAGGCGAGCGGGGAGCGGTGGTTGTGGATGTCCTCCGGGCTGTGCGCGCCCGGATGCCAGACGTGGGCGCGCAGCATGTGATGCGGCCCGCCGTCGATGAGCAGCAGCTTGTCGAAGCCGAGGACGTGCCGGTACGAGAGCCGCGCGCAGCCCACCGGATCGCCGCCGCCCGCCGCGAGATCCCCGACGAGCTCCGGCAGCCGCCCGGCGGAACCCAGCCGGATGACGACATCGTGCGCCGCCCGGGCGAGATCCGCCTCGGACGCCGTCACGTCGAGCGCGTCGGCGAGCAGCCGCCGCGCCGAGACCACCTGTCGACCACCCATGCCCCGCGTCCTCCCCGCACCCTCGCCTATGGCTCATACATCCATAAGGCATGGGCCCGCAGCGCCGAAAGACCTTGATAGGTCATCCATATCGGCCGTCGCAGCTCACCGGTGTCGTCCCGCACCCAGGTCCATATCCCGTCCGCCTGCCCCCGCCAGACCGCGGCCGCCGCACCGGCCAGCTGCTCCCGCCGGACCCGCTCGGCGCCCGCGCCGCGCGCCACGTCCCGCGCGCCCGTCGTCAGCAGCGCACGGACCAGCCAACTCGCAGTGAAATGGCGGACGTTCAGAACCTCGACGCGGTCGGGCTCGTCCGCCCGCGGGCGGCGCACCTCCTCGCGCAGGTTCTCCAGGTCGAGGCAGAGGTCGTGGGCCGGGTCCGGGCAGGCGAGCAGCCAGCGCACCCCGCCCTCGCGGGCCGCGCGCGCCGCGTCGCTCTCCTCGCCGAGCACCCGCGCCGTGCGGTCGAGGGCCACCACGGCCTGCGCGGTGTGCAGCGCGGACGGCGGGCCCTGCGGCGCCGCCAGACGGTAGCCCCAGCGGGGGTGTCCGGCGCGCCCCGGGTCGGGCACGGCCCCGGCGACCAGGACGTCGCGCAGGGTGCGCAGCCGGTCGCGCTCGTCCGGCGCCGCCCGCAGCATGCCGCGCAGCACCGTCGTCACGACGTGCGTCAACTCGTGCCCCGTACGGTCCAGTTCGCGGGTGAAGCCGGCCGCGCACCGGTCCGCCTCCACCGCGATCAGATCCGGGTCCGCGCCCGCGCGGGCCAGCGCGCCGAGCACCAGGGCCGTCACCTCGGGCCGGGCCTGGGTGCCCTGCGAGCGCGCGGACCAGCCGCCGTCCGGCAGTCGCAGGGCCCACAGGGTGCGCACCAGCCCGCCGGTGCTCAGCCGGCCGTCGGACGCGCCGAGGTCCAGCGTGAGGTGCAGCCCGTACGCGGTACCGGTCGCCGTCGGACGCACCCGCCCCGGCTCACCGAGCGAGTGCGTCCAGCCGGTCAGGCGGCCGGCCGCCGGATCGTCGACGGTGCACAGTTCCGCTGCCAGGGTGCCGTACGTCGCCGCGGTCAGCGCCGTCAGCCGGCCCGGGTCCGCCGAGGCGGCGCCCGACTGCCTTCCCCGTGACGCCTGTTGGGCCTGCCGGGACCGCACGAGGGCGGCGGACAGCCACACCACGAGCCCCGCGCCGGCCCCGCTCGTCGCGGCGACCGCGTACCGCGCGGAGTCCCCGGCCAGGCCGCCCGGCAGCAGCCCGTACACCGACTGGAACACCGTGTACGCGGCGGCCGCGGCGCCGAATCCGCCCAGCCAGCCCACCAGGCGCTGCGGCGGCGATGCCCGCCGGAGCCGGGACGACGCTCCGGTGCGGGGCGCCGACGGGTTCCGGTTCAGCTGCTGCTGCGACACGGTGGACTCGCTCCCCCCAGGGCTCCACGTCGGTCACCGACGGCTCAAGTGCCTCCATTCTACGGCGCGTTGGGGGAGGTGACAGGGGGCCCGTGGGCGTCGCACGCCCACGGGCCCCCTGCTCGGACGCCTCGCGCGGCGCCTACGGGCTGACCGTCAGCACCAGCTTGCCCGTGACGCGGCCCGTCTCGCCCTCCGCGTGGGCCTTGGCCGCCTCGGCGAGCGGATAGGTGCCGGCGACGTGCGCGCGCAGCCGGCCGGACGCGGCGAGCGCGGCGACCGCCGCCATGCCCGCCTGGTCGTGCTCGACCAGCATGAAGACGGCCCGCACCCCCAACTCCCGTGCACGGTCGGGAACGGGGCTCCACTTGTCCGGCAGGATCGACACCAGGACGCCGCCCGGCCTGAGCACCTCCAGCGAACGCAGGCAGTTCTCGCCGCCCAGCGAGTCGAGCACCACGTCGACGTCCCGGACCTCGGCCGCGAAGTCGGTGGTGCGGTAGTCGACGACCTCGTCGGCGCCCAGACCGCGCACGAAGTCGTGCTTGGCCGCGCTGGCCGTGCCGATGACGTACGCGCCGCGCGCCTTGGCGATCTGCACCGCCAGATGTCCCACACCGCCGGCCGCCGCGTGCACCAGCACCCGCTGGCCCGGGCCCACGTCGGCGTTGTCCACCAGCGCCTGCCAGGCGGTCAGCGCCGCCAGGGGCAGCGCGCCCGCCTCGACGTGGCCGAGCCCCGCGGGCTTGGGCACGAAGGCGCGGGCCGGTCCCGTCACGTACTCGGCGTGCGAACCGGCGCCGTACGGGTACGGCAGCATGCCGAACACCTCGTCGCCGGGCGCGAACAGGGAGACGCCGAGACCGACCGCCTCGACCACGCCCGACACGTCCCAGCCCAGCGTGAACGGGGGCTCGCCCAGGAAGGCGCCGTGCGCGCGGTGCTTCCAGTCGGTGGGGTTGACCCCTGCGGCGTGGACGGCGACGAGGATCTGGCCGATGCCCGGCTCCGGGCGGGCGACCTCGGCCACGCGCAGCACATCGGGGTCGCCGAGGGTGTCCTGGGTGAGGGCGTTCATCGTGTTCTTGGTCATGCGTTCAGCTTGCTTCACGCCGCTGACCTGGGCAATGGCAAGATTGCCATGAAGCGATAGGATCGTGCCATGGGCTTTGAGGACTTCCCGGCCGGCCGGCCGCACCGCGTCGTCACGCTCGCGCTCGACGGCGTCTACCCCTTCGAGCTCGGCATCCCGAACCGGGTCTTCCCGCTGGTGCCGGGCGCGTACGAGGTGCTGACCTGCGCGGCGACGGACGAGCGCACGGTGACGACCGACGCCGACTTCACGATCACCGTCGAGCACGGGCCCGAGGCGCTCGAGAGCGCGGACACGGTGGTGGTGCCGCCGTTCGACCTGCGGTACCTCTCGCAGGAGCTGCCGGAGCCGGTGCGCGCGGCCCTCGGCCGGATCCGCCCGGGCACCCGCATCGTGTCCATCTGCACGGGCGCGTTCACGCTGGCCGCGGCGGGCCTGCTCGAAGGCCGCCCCGCGACGACGCACTGGGCGCTCGCGGACCTGTTCCGCCGCATGTTCCCGCACGTCGCCCTGGACCCCGAGGTGCTCTTCATCGACGACGGCGACGTGCTGACCTCGGCGGGCGCCGCGTCCGGCGTCGACGTGTGCCTGCACCTGGTGCGCTCCGACCACGGCAGCGCCGTCGCCAACCGGGTCGCCCGGCACTGTGTCGTACCGCCCTGGCGCGACGGCGGCCAAGCCCAGTACATCGAGCAGCCGGTGCCCGAGGAGGGCGACACCGGCACCGCCGCCACCCGTGCCTGGGCCCTGGAGCGCCTCGACCGGCCGCTCGCCCTGCGGGAGCTGGCCGGTCACGCCCGGATGAGCCCGCGGACGTTCGCCCGGCGCTTCCAGGAGGAGACCGGCACGAGCCCGGGCCGCTGGCTGATCCAGCAGCGCGTGCACCGGGCCCGCCAGCTCCTGGAGACCACCGATCTGCCGGTCGACCGGATCGCGGCCGAGGTCGGATTCGCCACGGGCACCTCGCTGCGCCAGCATCTGCAGGCGGCGATCGGGGTGTCGCCGCGGTCCTACCGGCGCACGTTCCGCAGCCTCAGCCCGAGCGGCTGAGGCCCCGGCGGGTCACACGCCGTCCGGCCACTCCCAGCGCTCCAGGTCCCGCAGCCAGGCCCGCGCACTGCCGTCGGACGGCGCCCGCCAGTCGCCGCGCGGCGAGAGCGAACCACCGGCCGAGACTTTCGGGCCGTTCGGCATCGCGGACCGCTTGAACTGCGCGAACCCGAAGAAGCGACGGCAGAAGTACTCCAGCCAGTGCCGGATCTCCGCCAGGTCGTAGGCGCCGCGGTCGGCCTCCGGGAAGCCGGGCGGCCACGCCCCGGCGTCCTGCTCCCGCCAGGCGTGCCACGCCAGGAACGCGATCTTCGAGGGCCGCAGTCCGTACCGCAGCACGTAGTAGAGCGTGAAGTCGTGCAGCGCGTACGGGCCGATCTTCGACTCGGTCGACTGCAGCTCCTCGCCCGGCACCAGCTCGGGGCTGATCTCCGTGTCGAGGATCGCGGCGAGCGTCTCACCGGTCTCGTCGCCGAACTGGCCGCTGCTGATGACCCAACGGATCAGGTGCTGGATGAGCGTCTTCGGCACACCCGAGTTCACGTTGTAGTGGCTCATCTGGTCGCCGACGCCGTACGTGCACCAGCCGAGCGCCAGCTCGGACAGGTCACCGGTGCCGAGCACGATGCCGCCGCGCTGGTTGGCGAGCCGGAAGAGGTAGTCGGTGCGCAGCCCCGCCTGCACGTTCTCGAAGGTGACGTCGTACACCGGCTCGCCGGACGAGAACGGGTGGCCCATCTCCTTCAGCATCAGCCGCGCGGTGTCCGTGATGTCCAGCTCGGCCGCGGTGACGCCGAGCGACTTCATCAGCGCGTGGGCGTTGTTCTTCGTGTGCTCGCCGGTCGCGAAGCCCGGCATCGTGAACGCCAGGATGTCGCTGCGCGGACGGCCCGCCCGGTCCATGGCCCGGGCCGCGACGATCAGCGCGTGCGTCGAGTCGAGACCGCCGGACACCCCGATGACGACCTTCGGGCCGCCGATCGCCCCGAGCCGCTGCACCAGGCCCGCGACCTGGATGTTGTACGCCTCGTAGCAGTCCTGGGCGAGCCGCTCCGCATCGGCGGGCACGAACGGGAACCGCTCGACACGGCGGCGCAGCCCCAGATCGGAGCCGGTCGGCGGGTCGAGCCGGAACGCCACCGTGCGGAAGTCGCCGGTGCGCGCGGCGTGGGTGCGCCGGTTCTCGTCGAAGGTGCCCATCCGCTGCCGCTCCTGGCGCAGCAGGTCCAGATCGACGTCGGCCACCGCGTACCGGTCGTCGAGCGGGAAGCGCTCGGTCTCCGCCAGCAGCGTCCCGTTCTCGTAGATCATGGTCTGCCCGTCCCAGGACAGATCGGTCGTCGACTCACCGAGCCCGGCCGCCGCGTAGACGTACGCGGCCAGGTAGCGCGAGGACGCCGAGCGGCACAGCAGCTTGCGGTCCTCGGCGCGGGCGACGGTGATCGGGCTGCCCGACAGGTTCAGCAGCACGGTCGCGCCCGCGAGGGCAGCCTCGGCGCTCGGCGGCACCGGCACCCACATGTCCTCGCAGATCTCCGCGTGCAGCACGAGCCCGGGCACGTCCTCGGCGGCGAACAGCAGATCCACGCCGAACGGCACGTCCGCGCCGCCGACCCGGATCGTGCCGCCGCGCTCGTCGTCACCGGGGGTGAGCTGCCGGCGCTCGTAGAACTCCCGGTAGTTCGGCAGGTACGACTTGGGGGCGACGCCGAGGACCCGGCCGCGGTGCACGACGACCGCGCAGTTGTAGATCCTGCTCCGGTGCCGCAGCGGGGCGCCCACCACCAGCACCGGCAGTAGGTCCGCCGAACCGGCGACGACCGTGGCGAGCGCGTCCTCGACCTCGTCGAGCAGCGCGTCCTGCAGCACGAGGTCCTCGATGGAGTACCCGCACAGCCCGAGCTCGGGAAAGACGGCGACGCCGACCCCTTCCTCGGCACAGCGGCGCCCCTGGCGCAGGATGGCCTCGGCGTTGGCGGGCGGGTCCGCGATGGCGGCGTGGCCGGTGCAGGCGGCGACCCGCGCGAAACCCTGGGCATAGATCGACCGGAAGTTCACCCGCCCATCATGTCAACCGCCCCGGAGCGGTGCGCGCCGGGACCCGGGTGGTCGGGGCGGCCCCGTTTCGGCGCGGCCCCGACACAGCTGAACCTCTTCCTGTCTCGGGCCCTGACGGACGCGATCGGCCAAGGGGCCGACCACACCGACTGCATGACGACGGCGCCCTGCCGGTGCCCCGGCCCTCAGCCGAGCACGCGGAACGTGAACGTGAACTCCGCCGGGGCCGCCGTCAGGCGGTACCGCGGGAGGACGCCCGGGCCGCAGGACTGGGAGCCGATGCCCTGGTGGGCGTGGTCGAGGTTCAGCCAGAGAGCGCCGCCGGTGTCCTCGGTGTCCTCGGTGCGCAGGTCGCCCACGTGGTCGGCCGCGTCGAGCTGCTCCGAGGTCCAACGTCGCGCGGAGAACGAGAAGCGCGGCTCGCCGTCGATCCGCAGGCCCGCGATCTCGGCCCAGCGGACGTCGGCCCGCGCCCCGTTCTCCTGCGGTCGCAGGTACGGCGTCTGCAGCGCGTCCACGGTCGATTCCCACAGGCCGACCCGCGCCGCCGCCCGGGTGTCGGGGTACGCCTCGCCGGGGCCGCCGCCGAACCAGCGGACCCGGTCGCCGGCCACGCCCGGAAGGCCGAGGCGGACACCGAGCCGGGGGAGCGGGACCCGCCAGTCGCCCTCGGGGGCGACCGACACGGTCAGGCGCAGCCGCCGGGCGTCGGCGGTCCAGCGGTAGACCGTGCGCAGTCCGATGTCCCGCCCCGCCGGGGCCACCCGGGTGCGCACGGTCAGCGCGTCGTCGCCCGGCTCCACCGCGTCCAGCCGGTGCCGCATCCGGTGCAGCCCCAGCTGCCGCCACAGCAGCCCGAGCCGCTCACCGCTCTGCCAGCTCGCGCCGTTGTCGTTGTCGGTCGGCGCCCGCCACACATCCAGCCGGGGGGCGACCACCTCGACGCCGCCGAGCGTGCGCAGCGCGCCCGTCCGCGCGTCGAACGCGGCCGGGCCGAGCGTGATCAGCCCGGGTCCGACGGCGGGCCGTGCCCCGAGCGGTACCGGACGAGAGGGAGCCGGCGCAACGCCCGCCTGCCCCCACGCCACTTCGTGCTCGTCCGCGTCGAGCGCCCGCACCGTCCACTGCGCCTCCCGGCCGCTCCCGTCGGCGGGCGCGTCGGGCAGCTTCACCTCGGCGCGTTCGCCCGGCGCGAGCGGGGGCACGGCGAGCGCACCCGACCCGGCCCGCTCGCCCTCGACCTCGTACGCCCACGAGAAGGACAGGCCGGACAGATCACGGAAGTCGTAGCGGTTGGTGATCCGCACCGTGCCCGCCGGGGCGTCGATGTCGATACGGACCGGCTCGATCACCTTCTTGAACTCGACCAGGCCCGGCGACGGCGTGCGGTCGGGAAAGAGGAGCCCGTCGCAGACGAAGTTGCCGTCGTGCAGCTCCTCGCCGAAGTCGCCGCCGTACGCGTACCCGTACCGGGCGTCGCTGATCCCGTGGTCGATCCACTCCCACACGAAGGCGCCCTGGAGCCGGTCGTACGTCTCGAACAGCCGCTGGTAGTCGGCGAGTCCGCCCGGACCGTTGCCCATCGCGTGCGCGTACTCGCACTGGATGAAGGGCAGGGCGCGCCGCCGGTCCGGGCCGCCGTCCAGGCCCCGGCCGATCCGCTCGACCTCGGCGTGGTCCGCGTACATCCGTGCGTACACGTCCGTGTCACGGCAGTTGATGTCGCCCTCGTAGTGGACGAGCCGCTCGGGGTCGCGGCCGCGGATCCACTCGGCCATCGCGGTCAGGCCGCGGCCGGTGCCCGCCTCGTTGCCGAGCGACCACAGTACGACCGACGGATGGTTCTTGTCGCGCTCCACCATGCGCGCCGCGCGGTCCAGCAGCGCGGGCGTCCAGCGGTCGTCGTCGACGGGGTTGTCACGCCAGCCCTGTTCGACGAATCCGTGCGTCTCCAGGTCGCACTCGTCGATCACCCACAGTCCGTACTCGTCGCACAGGTCCAGGAAGGCGGGGTGCGGCGGGTAGTGGGAGGTGCGGACGGCGTTGATGTGGTGCCGCTTCATCAACTCGACGTCGCGGCGCATGGTCTGCGCGTCGAGGGCGCGGCCGCGCTCGGGGTGCCACTCGTGCCGGTTGACCCCCTTGAAGAGGACCGGCGTGCCGTTGACCTTGATCAGGCCGTCCGACAGCGCCACCGTGCGGAACCCGATGCGCAGCGGTACGCGCTCGCCGCCGGTGTCCAGCGTGCCCGCGTACAGGCGCGGTGTCTCCGCCGTCCACGGCTCCACCGCGACCGTCACCGCTTCGCCGGTCGGAACGTCAACTCCCAGCTCGGGTACGGTGATCCGGCCGTCGACGTCGCTGTCCACGCGCAGGGTGCCCGTGCCGGCCGTGTGGTCGTACGAGGAGTGCACGAAGAAGTCGAGAGCGCACCCGGCGGGGCGGTGCAGCAGCGTCACGTCGCGGAAGATGCCCGGCAGCCACCACTGGTCCTGGTCCTCCAGGTACGAGCCCGCCGACCACTGGTGGACACGGACCGCGAGCACGTTGCCCGTCGGCTTCAGCAGGTGCCCGACCGCGAACTCGTGCGGCAGCCGACTGCCCTTGAACTCGCCGAGGTCCGTGCCGTTCAGCCACACCCGCGCACAGGACTCCACGCCGTCGAAGCGCAGGGTGGCCGTGCCGTCGGCGGGCCACCGCGCCGGCAGGTCGAACGTGCGCAGATGGTCGCCGGTCGGGTTCTCGGTCGGTGCGTGCGGCGGGTCGACGGGAAAGGGGTAGAGGTGGTTGGTGTAGATCGGCGAGCCGAAGGCGCCGTCGCCCTGCAGCACCCAGTGTCCCGGCACCGACACCTCGGCCCAGCCGTCGGGGTCGTACCCCTCGGCGGCGAAGGACGCGTCGTGCGCGTCGGCGGTCGGCGCCAGGCGGAAGCGCCAACTCCCGTTCAGGGAAAGGGTCGTGGCGGACGACTCGGGGTACCAGGCGCGCGGCGGCAGCGCGCCGCTCCCGGGCAGGACATCGTCGACGTACGAGAAGGACATGAGTCTCCTGGTGACAGTGACGGGAGAGGCGGGAGAGACGAGAACGAGGGGGATAGAGGGCAGGGCGGGGATCACACGGAGGTGCGATGCGCTCTCCGGGAATGTCCTCCAGGGCGAACGTGGCCGTGCCCAGGCTCGCCGGGTCGGTGGGGACCGGCGTCAGCACGATCCGCGCCGCGGCGGACGGACCCGCCAGGGAGTGCCGGGCGGCGGCCCGGCGGATCTCGGTCACCCCGCGTCCATCGCGACGAGGCCGCGCGGCCGCCCGCCCGCCGGGTCCTGGAAGCCGACCTCGGTCAGGATCCCCATGTCGAGCGGTTCCCCGACGAGCGTGGCGACCGTCGCCGCGCTCGGCCCGGTCAGGGCGGCCGGCTCCCGGCAGGAGAAGGCGGGCCGGGCGGGGCGGGCGAGGCAGTGCCGCGGCATCTCGTACCGGTTCGGGGTCCTTATGTCACGAGACGTGCGCTTCATTGGCAGCTGCCCCTTTCGACGGTCTCGCCGCGTCAGGCTAGGGCGGCCCCGGAGCCTTCTTCAAGGGGGTGGCGGACGTGGCGGCGAAAGTCCAACCGCAGACGCGAAAGTCCTGGCAGCGCGTCCAAGAAGAGGTACGAAAGTCCTCGTCCCGAAGGGCTCAGCGAGGCAGCAGCGCCCGGACGAACGCGTTGCCGAACCTGCCCTCCGGGTCGAGGCGCCGCACGAGCGCCGCGAAGTCGGCCAGGTGCGGATAGCGGGCGGCGACCCGCTCCGGTGCGGCGGTGAACACCTTCCCCCAGTGCGGGCGGGGCTCCAGGTCGCGCAGCCGGTCCTCGACGAGCGACACCACGGGCAGCACCCGGGCGGTGTCCGCCACCCACGTGAAGTGGAAGGCGACCGTGTCCCGGCCGTACGCGGGGCTCAGCCACTGCGTGTCGGCCGCGACGGTCCGCACCTCGCACACCTGGAGCACCGGGGCGATCCGCTCGCGCACCGCGTCCAGCGCGCGCAGCGCGGCCACGGCGTGCTCGCGCGGCAGCAGATACTCCGACTGGAGCTCGTCCCCGCTGCTGGGCGTGAACTCGGCCCGGAAGTGCGGCAGTCGCTCGTGCCACGGCCCGGGCACGCCGAACTGCTCCGTGCAGTGGACGGGGGACATGCCGGGCACCGGGTGCTGCGCCTCGACGGCGGGCGCGGCCCACGGGAAGTCGACGGGCTCGGGGTGCCGCTGCTTCTGCCACACCTGGTCGAAGTACGGCCCGCGCCACTTGGTGAAGAGGCTGACGCTGTACGCGGACGAGGTGACCGCCGTGAAGTCCAGCTCCTGGAAGGGGAGTTCGCCGTAGACGTGCTGGCGCACCTCGTATCCCGGCTCCACGTCGAGGGTGAGCGAGAGCACGACCCCGAGAGCCCCGAGCGAGACCACGGCCCCCGCGAAGCCGTCGTCCCCGCGGGAGAGCGTCACGACGTCCCCGCCCGCGGTCAGGATCTCCACGGAGCGCACGGACTCCGCCAGGGACGCGTTGCGGTCGCCGGAGCCGTGCGTACCGGTCGCGACCGACCCGGCCACCGAAATGTGCGGCAGGGACGCCATGTTGGGCAGTGCGAGCCCGTGCGCGTGCAGCGCGGCGGCCAGCTCCGCGTACCGCACCCCGCCCCCGACCCGCACCGTGCGCGCGTCCCTGTCGACGTCGATGCCGCCCGGCAGCCCGGCGAGCGACACGAGGGCGCCGTCCCGGTCCGCGTCCACGTCGGCGATGCGGTTGAACGAGTGGCCGCTGCCGAGCACACGTATGTGCGCGCTGCCGGCGACGAGGGTGCGCAACTCCTCGACGGACGCCGGGCGGCGCACCTCGGCGGCGGAGAAAGCGATGTTGCGGGCCCAGTTGGTGGGGGCGGTGGGGCGGGCGTCCGGCACGGGGCTGCCTCTCTTCCAGGTCTGCTTCCCGCCGATTGGATCACGCCCGGGGCGGCGCCCGGCACCCTGCGCGACGCAAGGGCCGATGACATAATCGCCGGGTCCTTACGGCCTCTTCCGGGTGCTGAAGCGATCCCGGTGCACCGGTCGCCGATCACGTACACGCGGGAGTCAGGCATGACGGCACAGTCCCCCCAAGGCCGTATCGACACGAGCAGGCCGCATCCCGCCCGCGTCTACGACTGGCTGCTGGGGGGCAAGGACAACTACCCGGTGGACCAGGCAGTGGCCGAGAAGCTGCCACCGGAGTCGCGCCACAGCGCCAGGCGCAACCGCGCCTTCATGCAGCGTGCCGCCGCCTGGCTCGCGGGCAACGGCATCGACCAGTACCTCGACATCGGCACCGGCATCCCGACCCGGCCCAACCTGCACCAGATCGTGCAGGAGAGCGTGCCGTCGGCACGGATCGTGTACGCCGACAACGACCCCATCGTGCTCAGACACGCGGAAGCGCTGCTGACCAGCACCCCGGAGGGGGCCACGGACTACATCGAGGCCGATGTCCGGCAGCCGGGCGCCATCCTCGACCACGCCCGCACGTTCCTGGACTTCTCCCGTCCCGTCGCCCTGTCGATGATCGCGCTGATGCACTTCATCACCGACGACGAGGACCCTTACGGCCTGGCGCGCACGCTCGTCGACGCGCTGCCCTCGGGCAGCTACTTCGTGTTCTCCCACGGCACCACCGACGAACACCCGCACCTCGCGCAGTCGGTGACGCGTACCTACCGCAAGGGCGAGATACCGCTGCGGATGCGCACCCGCGCGGAGGTCGAGCCGTTCTTCGAGGGCCTGGAACTGGTGGAGCCCGGGCTGGTGACGGCGACTGATTGGTACCGGGCGCAGCCCGCGCCCGCCGAGGAGCTGAGCGGCTTCTACGTCGGCGTCGCCCGCGTTCCGTAGAGCGGCGGCCGGCGACCACCGGTGGACGGCGCATGATCACGCCGGAGTACTGTTCCGGCGCATGACGCACACCCCACCGCCGGACGCGGAGCTGCCGCGCACCCTCACCCCCGACGACCGGACGCGCCTGCGCCGCATGAAGGAGAACGCGAGCTTCGAGCGCTCCGACCTCGAGGCGATCCTCGACGCGGGCTTCGTCTGCCATCTGGGCGTGGTCGTCGACGGCACCCCCATGGTCGTCCCCACCGTCTACGGACGCGACGGAGGACAGCTCTACGTACACGGGTCGGTGGCCAGCCGCAGCCTGGCCGCTGACCCGAACGCGACGATATGCGTCACCGTCACCCACGTCGACGGCCTCGTCCTCGCCCGCTCCGTCTTCGAGCACGGGGTGAACTACCGCTGCGCGATGATCTACGGCGTGCCGCGCCGCCTCACCGACGACGACGAGAAGACCGAGGCGCTGCGCGTCCTCACCCACCACTCCGCGCCCGGCCAGTGGGACTACGCCCGCCGCCCGAACCGCAAGGAACTCGCGGCCACGACCGTCCTCGCCCTCTCCCTGGAACAGGCCTCGGTCAAGATCAGCGCGGGTCCGCCGGACGACGGCCGCTCACCGGACGCCGAGCTCGGCCGCTGGGCCGGCACCCTGCCGCTGACGTCCCGCTGGGGCGCCCCCACCGCGGACCCGCTGCTCGCCCACGGCATCACCGCGCCCGCCCATGTCGTGGCCCGAGCGGGGACCCGGCAGGGGTGACCGACAAGCGGGGGCATACCGTGAGGTGTCGAACTGTGACCTTCGCAGGACCGCCGTGGCAGCACGTCGCACAAGCAAGTCGTAGAAGCAAGCCGTAGAAGCAAGGAGAACGGGATGCAGAGCCGTACGGCACTCGTCGAGGACCTGATGGAGCGCTTCCCGCACGTTCCCAAGGAAGCGGTCTTCAAGGAGGACCTGCTCCGTGGCGGGGTGGCCTTCGACCCTTCGGCGCTCAGCGACAACGAGGACGGCGAGGTCAAGCCGAAGTCGTACTTCATCTTCTCGTTCGACCACGGCACGCTGCCCGAGCTCGGCGAGGCCGCGCTGCGCCGCCCGCCCGAGGAGATCGTCCTCACCGGCGGCCCCTACGACCTGCGCCGCACCGTCGTCTCGGTCCGCGTGAACCCGTCGTCCCCGTACCGCGTGGCGGCCTCCGAGGACGGCATGCTCGGCCTCTACCTCGACGGCAAGCGGATCTCCGACGTCGGCGTGCCCCCGATGCCGGAGTACTACCGGCACAAGCTCTCCAACGGGAAGTCCGTGATGGAGGTCGCCCCGACGATCCAGTGGGGCTACCTGATCTATCTGACCGCCTTCCGCGTCTGCCAGTACTTCGGCGCCAAGGAGGAGTGCCAGTACTGCGACATCAACCACAACTGGCGCCAGCACAAGGCGGCCGGCCGGCCGTACACGGGCGTGAAGGACGTCGACGAGGTCCTCGAGGCGCTGGAGATCATCAACAAGTACGACACCGCGAAGGCGTCGACCGCGTACACCCTCACCGGCGGCGCGATCACGTCGAAGGTCCAGGGGCTGGACGAGGCGGACTTCTACGGGCGGTACGCCAAGGCCATCGAGGAGTACTTCCCGGGGCGGTGGATCGGCAAGGTCGTCGCGCAGGCGCTGCCCAAGGACGACGTCCAGCGCTTCAAGGACTACGGCGTGCAGATCTACCACCCCAACTACGAGGTGTGGGACGAGTACCTGTTCAAGATGTACTGCCCGGGCAAGGAGCGGTACGTCGGCCGGGACGAGTGGCACAAGCGCATCCTCGACTCGCGTGACGTGTTCGGCGCGCGCAACGTGATCCCGAACTTCGTGGCGGGCGTCGAGATGGCCGAGCCGTTCGGCTTCAAGACCGTCGACGAGGCGATCGCCTCCACCACCGAGGGTCTGCGGTTCTTCATGTCGAACGGCATCACGCCGCGCTTCACGACCTGGTGCCCGGAGCCGACGACGCCGCTCGGCAAGGAGAACCCGAACGGCGCGCCGCTGGAGTACCACATCCGGCTGCTCGACGCGTACCGCTCGACGATGGACGAGTTCGGTCTGTCGTCGCCGCCCGGCTACGGCCCGTCCGGCGCGGGCCGCGCGGTCTTCTCGGTCAGCTCCTTCATGGACAGCCTCGCGCCGAACGAGGAGGCCGTCGAGGTCTGAGCCCCGGACGCGCTCGTGACGGGAGGGGGCACGCGGTGCGTGCCCCCTCCCGTTCGCGTTCTCCCGGAGCCGCGGTTACGCGGCGGCCTGATCGTCGGCCGACACGTGGGGGAGGGGCGCGGCGATCAGCCGGCGCAGCAGGTCCGTGCGGGTGGCGGGTGCGGCGTCGGTGAGGAGCGCGGCCAGGACGGCGATCCGGGTCTGGCCCGCGCGCAGCGTGCCGGAGAGCACGGCGCCCGCGGCGACCAGGTCGACGGCGCCCCCGCCGGTGTAGATCTCCGCGAGCGGCCCGGCCGGGACCCGGGTGCTGACGGCGACCAGGATGCCGCGGCGCACGGCGGCGGCGACGGCGTCGACGAACTCGGGCGTCGCGTTGCCCGCGCCGGTGGCGACGAGCACGATGCCCTGCGCGCCCGCGGCGAGAGCGGCCTCGAAGAGCGCGGGGTCGGCATCGCTGTGGTGCATGACGATGTCGACGCGCGGTATGCGCGCGCCCTCGGCGGGCACCGGCAGCGGGGCCGGGCGCTGCGGGACGCTGCGGATGTCGACGCGGCCGAAGCCGAGCCGGCCGAGCGGCTCGGCCGACGGGTCGGCGAACGCGTTCGCCGCGAGGGTCTGTGTCTTCACGGTGCCGCGCGCCGCGTGCACCGTCCCGTCGAACACGACCAGCACGCCCAGGTCCCTCACCGAAGCGGCGACCTGAAGCGCGTCGTACATGTTGCCCGGCCCGTCGCCGTCGGTGGCGCCGAGCGGCTTCTGCGCGCCCGTGAACACCACCGGGCGCGGGTCGTCGTGGTGCAGGTCGAGCAGGAACGCGGACTCCTCCAGGGCGTCCGTGCCGTGCGTGACGACGATGCCGTCGACCTCCGGGTCCGCGAGGACCTCGCGCACGGTGCGCAGCAGGGTCAGCTGCCGCTCGCTGGTCATCCGCGAGCTGTTCACGTTGAACAGGTCGACGACCTCGACCGCCACCCCGTCCGGCACGGCGGCGCTGGCCAGGACGGTGTCCCCGCCGGCGTCGGCGGCGTAACCGGTGCCCTGCCAGCGGCTGGCGATGGTGCCGCCGGTGCTGATGAGGGTGATGCGCTTGGGCGTGCGGATGCGTTCCATGGGGGCTGCCTCGCGAAGGGGGACGGGTGCGGCGCCTGCGCGGGGGCGCATGCACGTTCGATCTTCAGCAAGGATAATTCGGAAAGTGCGCAATCGGATTGCGAATCCTGGCCGATGATCGCGCGATGTATAGCGCACAATTGCGTCATGGACCGGATCGACTTGAATATCTTGCGCGAGCTCCAGAGCGATGGCCGTCTCAGCAACCAGGAGCTGGCCCAGCGGGTGGGCCTGAGCCCGTCGCCCTGTATGCGCCGGGTCCGCCAGCTGGAGAAGGACGGCGTGATCCAGGGATACCGCGCGGTGGTGGACCCGGAGGCCGTCGGCCGCGGCTTCGAGGTCCTCGTCTCCATCGAGGTGCGCCGCGACCGCGCGTCCGTCGAGGCCTTCGAGCGCGCCCTCCAGGACATCCCGGACGTCGTCGAGGCCTACCGCCTCTTCGGCAGCCCCGGCTGCCTGCTGCGCATCGCGGTCGCCGACCTGGCGGCCTACGAGCGGCTGTGGATCGAGCGGCTCACCACGCTCGACGGCGTGACCGAGGTGAACTCGCAGATCATCATGAAGCGCGTGAAGGAGCCGCGGGGTCTGCCGGTGTGACGCGTCGCAGAGCCGCCGCGTGCCGTCCGGGGCCCGGGCGGCGGACCCGGTCGTGGGCGAGCGCCGTCGAAAAAAGGTGGCGCGCCGTCCGCGCCCGGGGCTACGGTCCTTCTCGTCGGCCGGGCGATCCACCGCCCGGGGCGACCGACCGTGATCTGAGAGCTGGGAGGTGTTGACCGATGACTGTGGCCGTGAGGGGCGCTGCCCGCATCCGGAAGTTCATCAAGTCCACCTCTGTGGCCACCGGCTGAGCCGATCCGTCGCCGGGGCCACCCTTCGAAGGGTCACCCCTTGTCCCACAGCTCCAGCTCCGACCACTCCGTCCTCGCCCCCTACGGCTGGGACCCCCACTGGGCCGACGCGTTCGCCCCGTTCGCCGACCGCGGCCTCGTGCCCGGCCGGGTGCTGCGCGTCGACCGCGGGCAGTGCGACCTCGTCACGCCCGAGGGGATCGTGCGCGCCGACACCGAGTTCGTCGTGCCGCGCGACCCCATGAAGGTCATCTGCACCGGCGACTGGGCCGCCGTCGACCCGGACGGCGCCGACCCCCGCTACGTCCAGGCGTACCTGCCGCGCCGCACCGCCTTCGTCCGCTCCACGTCCTCCAAGCGGTCCGAGGGGCAGATCCTCGCCGCGAACGTGGACCACGCGATCATCGCGATGTCCCTGGCCGCCGAGCTCGACCTCGGCCGGGTCGAACGGTTCCTCGCGCTCGCCTGGGAGTCCGGGGCCCAGCCGCTGGTCGTGCTCACCAAGGCGGACCTCGTACCCGAGCCCGCCACGCTGGCGCACCTGGTCTCCGACGTGGAGACCAGCGCGCCCGGCGTCCAGGTGCTGCCCGTCAGCGCCCACGACGGCGACGGCACCGACGTCCTGCGGGCCGTCGTCGCCGGCGGCACGTCCGTGCTGCTCGGTCAGTCCGGCGCGGGCAAGTCGACCCTCGCCAACGCGCTGCTCGGCACCGACGCCATGGAGGTGCAGGCCGTCCGCGACATCGACGGCAAGGGGCGGCACACCACGACCACCCGCAACCTGTTCGCCCTGCCCGGCGGCGGTGTCCTCATCGACACCCCGGGGCTGCGTGGTGTCGGCCTCTACGACGCGGAGGCCGGGGTCGGTCAGGTCTTCGCGGAGATCCAGGAACGGGCGCGGGACTGCCGGTTCCAGGACTGCGCGCACACCGTGGAGCCCGGCTGTGCGGTGCTCGCCGCGCTCGCCGACGGGACGTTGCACCAGCGGCGTCTCGACAGCTACCGCAAGCTGTTGCGGGAGAACCAGCGGCTCGCCGCCCGGACGGACGCCAGGGTGCGGGACGAGATGCGGAAGGTCTGGAAGCAGCGCGGGGCTCAGGGGCGTGCAGCGATGCAGGCCAAACGGGGGCGCCTCATGTAGCGGCATTGCGGGTTCTCGGCGGGTGCGGGGTGCTTCGTGGCCGGTCGCGCAGTTCCCCGCGCCCCTGAGATGCGCACCGCGTGCGGCATTTCCCTGATCAGGGCCAGAAACGCCGCGTCCGAAATCCGCCAGCCGCCGGTGCGGCCCCGGCGCACACTGGAAGCGTGATGATCGACGAGGACACGCGCTACGAAGCCGTGCGCAGCCGGGACGCCCGGTTCGACGGGGAGTTCTTCTTCGCCGTCGAGACCACCGGCATCTACTGCCGCCCGAGCTGCCCCGCGGTCACCCCGAAGCGGCGGAACGTGCGGTACTACGCCTCGGCCGCCGCCGCGCAGAGCTCCGGGTTCCGGGCCTGCCGGCGGTGCCGGCCGGACGCCGTGCCGGGGTCCGCCGCGTGGAACGTGCGGGCCGATGTCGTGGGCCGCGCGATGCGGCTCATCGGGGACGGCATCGTCGACCGGGAGGGCGTCGGCGGGCTCGCCGTACGGCTCGGGTACAGCGCGCGGCAGGTCCAGCGCCAGCTCACCGCCGAGGTGGGCGCCGGTCCCGTCGCGCTCGCCCGCGCCCAGCGCGCCCACACCGCGCGGGTGCTGCTGCAGACGACGCCGCTGCCGGTCACGGAGATCGCGTTCGCGGCCGGGTTCGCGAGTGTGCGGCAGTTCAACGACACGATCCGCGAGGTGTACGCCCGCACGCCCACCCAGCTGCGCGCCGACGCGCCGGGCCGGGCCGAGCAGCGGCGCGCCGTCGCCGCCACCGCCGGGATCCCGCTGCGGCTGGCCCACCGCGGCGCCTACCGGGCCGGACCCGTCTTCGACCTGCTCGGCAGCGAACTCCTGCCCGGCGTCGAGGAGTCGACCGGTGAGCGCGGCTCGCGCATGTTCCGGCGCACGCTGCGGCTCCCGTACGGCACCGGCCTCGTCTCCGTCGACGAGGCCGGGCACGAGCAGCCCGGCGCGCAGGCCGAGCACCGCGGCGGCTGGCTGGACGCCCGGATCCACCTGACCGACCTGCGGGACCTGACCACGGCCGTGGGCCGGCTGCGCCGCCTGTTCGACCTGGACAGCGACCCCTACGCGATCGACGAGCGGCTCGGCGCCGACCCGCGGCTCGCCCCGCTGGTCGCCGCCCGGCCGGGCCTGCGCTCGCCCGGCGCCGCCGACCCCGAGGAACTGGCGGTGCGCCTTCTCGTCGGGCCCGAGGAGTCCGCCCGGCTCGTCGAGCGCTACGGGAAACGGCTCGACGCCCCCTGCGGCGGGCTCGACCGGCTCTTCCCCGCGCCGGACGCCCTGGCCGGCGAGCCGGGCACGCTCGGCGCCCTCGCCCGCGCCCTCACCGACGGCACCCTGCGACTCGACCCCGGCGCCGACCGCGACGACGCCGAGGAGGCGCTGCGGGCACTGCCCGGGATGGACGCGCGCACCGCGGCCCTGATTCGGCTGCGCGCCCTCGGTGACCCGGACGTGGCGGTGCCCGGCGACGGCGTCGCCGCCGACATCTGGCGGCCCTGGCGGTCGTACGCCCGTCAACACCTCATCGTAGAAGGACAGTTGAGCCAGTCGTGAGCATCGAGACCCAGGACAAGAACATGTACTACACCACGTTCGACAGCCCCCTCGGCGAGCTGCTCCTCACCGCCGACGACGCCGGCGCCCTCACGTCCCTGTCCGTGCCCGGGCAGAAGGGCGGGCGGACGGTCCAGGACGGATGGGTGCGCGATCCGGCGCGGTTCGGCGAGGCCGTCCGGCAGCTCGGCGCCTACTTCGCCGGCGAACTCAAGGAGTTCGACCTGGAGTTGAGCCCCGAGGGCACGGAGTTCCGGCGGCGCGTGTGGGACGCGCTCGACGACGTGCCGTACGGCGCCACCACCACGTACGGGGCCGTCGCGGCCCGGATCGGCGCCTCGCGTGCCGCCGTGCGGGCCGTCGGCGGCGCGGTCGGCGCCAACCCGCTGCTCATCGTGCGCCCCTGCCACCGGGTGATCGGCGCGGACGGTTCCCTCACCGGGTACGCCGGCGGCCTGGACCGCAAGGTACGGCTGCTGACCCTGGAGGGCTCGCTCCAGGAGGACGGGTCCTAGAACTCCTCCAGGCCCCAGCTGTGGATCCGCTGCGGATGGATACGGATCAGCTCCTCACTGAAGTGGGAGCCCACGTCGTGTGGACCTAGGCCTGCGGCCCCAGGGCGATCGCCGCCGCGTACCCCTCCGGCACCGCCACATCCCGCACCGACCAGCCGTCCGGCGCGCCGGGGGAGCCGGGCAGGGTGCCGACGTAGTCGAGATCGGTGGGGCGGGCCAGGCCGGTGCCGAGTCCCTTGAGGTAGGCCTCCTTGCGGACCCAGGCGCGGGCCAGGGCCAGGCGGCGCTCCGACGGGTCGGCGACCGCGGCCAGTTCGGCCCGCTCCCGAGGGTGCAGCACCGCCGCCAGCTCCTCGGCGGCCGACTGCCCCGGGAGCTCCTCCACGTCCGCGCCGACCGGCGCGGGGGCGAGCGCCACCAGCGCCAGATCGCCGCTGTGGGAGAGGGAGAAGTGCACGTCCGGCGCATCCGCGAGAGCAGGACGGCCGTGCGCCTCGCCGCATTCGGGGCAGGGCCGGCGCACGAAACGCAGCGTGCCGGGCGCGCGGCCCAGCCGGTCGCCGAGGATCCCGCGCAGCGCCAGGTGCGCGGCGACGTACCGCGTCCGGTGCCGGTCGAAGGCGAAGGCGGCGGCGCGCCGCAGCTCCTCCGCGTCGAGGACGCCCGCCCCGTCACCGGTCCCGCCGTCGGTGCGGACCAGCCACAGGCCGACCGTCCCGGACGCGGGCAACTCCCTCACGTGTTCCATGAGTCACGCCTCCAGGTAGCGCAGGACCGCGAGGATGCGGCGGTTGTGGGCGGCCGTGCGCGGCAGATCCAGTTTGTCGAAGACCGTGTTGAGGTGCTTCTCCACCGCGCTGAGGGAGAGGTGGAGGCGCCCGGCGATCCCGGTGTTCGTGTGGCCCTGCGCGAGCACCTCCAGGACGTCGCGCTCCCGTGGCGTGAGCCGGGCCAGGGGGTCCGCGCGGAGGGAGCGTCCCACCAACTGCCGTACGACCTCGGGATCGATGACCGTGCTGCCCGCCCGGACCCGCTCCAGTGCGTCCAGGAACTCGTCGACCTGCGCCACCCGGTCCTTGAGCAGATAGCCGATGCCCTCGGCGCCGCCCGCGAGCAGCTGCGTGGCGTACCGGCGCTCCACGTGCTGCGACAGCACCAGCACCGCTGTCGACGGGCGCCGCCCGCGGATCTCCAGGGCCGCGCGCAGCCCCTCGTCGGTGTGCGTCGGGGGCATGCGGATGTCCACGACCACGACGTCCGGCGCGTGCTCGTCGACGGCGTCGGGCAGCGCCCGGGCGTCGCCGAACGCGGCGACGACCTCGTGCCCCTCCTCGACGAGCAGCCGCACCAGGCCTTCCCGCAGCAGGGTCGAGTCCTCGGCGATGATCACGCGCACGGCAGCTCCGCGGTGACGACGGTGGGTCCCCCGAGGGGGCTGGTGACGTGCAGCGTGCCGTCGAGTGCCTCGACGCGGCCGCGCAGCCCGGCGAGGCCGGTCCCGGCGCCCGCGGACACGGCGCCGCCGCGCCCGTCGTCCCGCACGGACACGGTCAACACGCCTTCTTCGAGAGTGAGTCGAGCGGCTATCTCGCCGGCCCGCGCATGCTTGGCGGCGTTCGTCACGGCCTCGGACACGACGAAGTAGGCGGCGGCCCGGACCGGGCCGGGCAGCGGTTTTGGCACGTCGTAGGCGAGGCGCAGCGGCACCGGGCTGCGCTCGGCCACCCCGCCGAGCGCCTCGCGCAGCCCCAGCCCGTCCAGCGCCGACGGGTACACCCGCCAGGCCACCTCGCGCAGTTCGGTGAGGACGGCCCCGGACTCCTCGTGCGCCTGCCGCAGCAGCGCCGCGGCCTGCTCGGGGGTGCGGCCCGGGCGGCGGGCGCGGCCCAGCAGCATCGCGAGTGCCACCAGCCGCTGCTGGAGGCCGTCGTGCAGATCGCGCTCGATGCGGCGGCGCTCCGCGTCGACGGCGTGCACGATCGCGGCGCGTCCCGCGGCGAGCTCGTCGATCCGCCGCTCCAGCAGCTCCCGCTCGGAGGGGCCGAAGCAGTCGCGGGCCAGGCGGGCGTCGAGGGCGTACAGGGAGAGCAGGCCCTGGACGCCGAGGAAGAGGAGGACACCGCCGAGCGCGGCCTGCCCGAGGAGTTCCAGCGGGCCCACGCCGCCCCGGACCAGGGCGGCGACGAGGACGCCGGCGAGCACCGCGCCGAGCGCGAGCAGGCCGAGGACGACCGCCGTCAGCAGGCCCGCGCAGGTGTGCGCGGCGAGGAAGCGCAGGACCTTGTCGTCCCGCGGCGCGTAGCGCGCGGGGAAGCGGTCGCCGAAGAAGGCGGCGCGGCGGTGCCGGTCGAGCGCGGTCAGGCGGCGGGCTCCGCCGGTCAGCGCCTGCCGGGCCCACGAGCGGGTGCGCGGCACCAGGAGCGGGGGCCCGAGCGCGGTCCCCGCGACGGCCAGATAGCCGAGCCCCGCGGCCGCGGTGGCGCACCCGAGGAGTACTCCGACCGCCGTGCGTCCCACCCTTCTCGCCCCCACGGCAGCCGAGCCTACCGGCCCTGGTCCACCGTCGGCCGACGGTCACCGTCGCGGTGCCGGCCGCGGCCCCGCAGACGTACCGCCAGGTACGCGGCCAGCGCGACGACCACCGCGGCCAGGACGACCTTGGAGATCACGCCGACGTACGTCTCCACCAGATCCCACCGGTCGCCCAGCCAGTAACCGGCGAGCACCAGAACGGAGTTCCAGATCAGCGAGCCGAGTGCGGTCAGCGAGAGGAACAGCGGAAGGCGCATCCGCTCCACTCCCGCCGGGATCGAGATGAGGCTGCGGAAGACCGGGACCATCCGGCCGAGCAGGACCGCCTTCGTGCCGTGGCGCTGGAACCAGGCCTCCGTGCGCTCCAGGTCGGAGACCTTCACCAGCGGGAGACGGGCCCACAGCGCGTACATCCGGTCGCGGCCGATGACCCGGCCGATCCAGTAGAGAGCGGCGGCGCCCACCACGGAGCCGAGCGTCGTCCAGAACAGCGCCGAGACGAGACTGATCGCGCCCTGGCCCGCCGCGAAACCGGTCAGCGGCAGGATGACCTCGCTGGGCAGCGGCGGGAACAGGTTCTCCAGGGCGATCGCGAGACCGGCGCCGGGGCCGCCGAGGACGTCGACGAGATGCGCGGCCCAGCCCGCGACGCCGCCGGTCGGCTCCGCGGAGGCGGCGGCCGGGGTCATGAGGTCCATGCGAGGTCTCCAGGCGGGGGCGATCGGCACGTCCGAGGCGGCTGCCCCGAACCCCACCCAGGCTAGAAACCGCAGCTCAGCACCGTTACGAGGGTAACCGTTCGGCAAAGTGCGGGTCCCCGCGCCGGCGCCCCCGCGGAAAACCGCAGGGCAGCGGGACGCGGTCGGCCGCTACCCGGGCAGTCCCCAGCGCGGCGCCTGCGCGTTCGCCGGCACCGGGGCGATCCGCAGATCCGGCCGGTCGCCCTCGGCCGTGACCAGCGCGGACTCGCCCTTGCGGAGCCCGATCCGGATCGCGCCGTCGCCCGCGTCCTCGTAGGAGAGCCGCCGGCCGCGCCCGTCCCGCACCTCGATCGCGCCCGCGATGCCATGACGAACGACACACGGCGCACCCGCCTCGCTGACCAGACGCACCCAGCGCGTGACGCCCTTCTCCCGGACGGCGCTCAGTAGGAAGGCACCCTGCGTGCGGAAGTCGTGCACGGCGAGATCGGCCCAGGCGGCGGGCAGCGCCGGGAAGACGCGGACGACACCGCCCCACGACTGGCAGACCATGTCGTGCAGCGACTGCGCCGCCGACAGCGGTGTCTCGATGACCGGGCCCGACTCCTTGTACATGGTGTTGGCCTGGATGAAGCGGCTCATCAGCTCGCCCAGGTACTTCAGGGCGTCCTCGCCCTTGCCGAGCAGCGCCGACATCGAGGCCGCGCCCGTGAACGTGTAGCCCTGCAGCGCCCCTTCGAAGCCGACCCAGTGGGCCAGGGACTTCTCGATCAGCGCGCGTTCGTCGGCGGTGCGGCCGGTGACCTCGTACAGCGGGTAGACGGCGAGCATGTGCGAGTAGTGGCGGTGGGACTTCGCGAACGGGATGTCCGCGCCGATCATGAAGCCGTTGGAGTCGGTGGGGTACGCGGCCCGCTTGGCGAGCACCTCGCGCCAGCGCGGCGCCGACGCGTCGTCGATGCCGAGCAGTTCCGCCGAGGCGAGGAGCGTGCGGCAGCCCCAGGTGAGCAGCATCAGGTCGTAGTTGCAGTCGCGGGTGTTGCCGCCGTACTCGGGCGAGAACGTCGCGGGCAGGTGCAGCCTGCCGTCGGCGCCCGGCTCCAGGAAGTGCAGGTAGTAGGCGACCGCCTTGCGCAGCAGCGGGTACAGGGTGTCGCGCAGGATCGACTCGTCCATGGTGTGGCGGTAGCTCAGCCACACGTTGTGCAGCGCCCAGGTCAGGTTGCCGACCTCGGGCGTAGGGGTGTCCTGGCCGGGGACGCCGACGCCGTAGCCCTGGGCGCTGCTGGTGGCGCCGCCGTTGACGAGGCGGATGTCGGTGGTGCGCGGGATGCCCAGCGAGTCGGCCCGGTAGGGCGGTGCCATCTCGGCGGTGAGGTTGTCCCGGAACTCGCCGAGGGCCCGCGTCACGGCGTCGAGTTCGAGGTGGTTCGAGCCGTGGATCAGCCAGTACTCCAGCTGCACGTTGAGGTTCCACCAGGTCGCGGGCCACGGGGTGGGCTCCAGCCAGGGGCCGCTCGTCGCCATGACGGGGGCGTCGCGGCGGGCGGCCGAGGCGGTCTTGTAGAGCTGGATCCAGTAGAAGCGCTGGATCCGGGCGTCCGGCACCGACAGGAAGCTCTTGCCGTAGTACGCGTGCCACCAGGCGCGGTGCGGGACGGCGAGGGCGTCGTACGGCAGCTCCGACACCAGACGGACCGTGGCCGTCGCCTTGTCGCGGGCCGTGCGCCTCGGGAACGAGTGCGCGACGTCGACGTACAGGGTGCGGGTCCTCCCGCGGGTGCGCTCGCGCCATGCGGTGACGTGCTCGCCGCCGGACAGCAGCGACTGCACGGACGCGGACACGCCGCCGTCGTACGCGCCGACCTCGGCGGGCGGGTTGCCCTCGTACCCGGCCGGGATCGGCTGGAACGCGGCGCGGGGGCTCGTGGCGTCCGCCGGGTGGAACACCCAGGAGAAGCCGCGCTCGCCCTCGCTCGGGGTCACCTCGACGACGAGCACGGACCGGGCGTTGTTGACCTGCGCGCGCAGCGTCAGGGTGCCCTTGTCGGTGGTGAGGGTGCCGGTCAGCTCGGCGTCGCGCAGCCGCAGCCGCCAGTCGAGACCGGTGATCGTGCCGACGGGCTCCAGGGTGAAGTGGCCGATGGGCAGCCGCGCGAGCCCGAAGAGCGAGCCGAACTCGGGGCGGTGGTCCTGCACCTCGGAGTGCTGGACGTTGAAGCGGACCGCGTTCCTGCCGGGCTCCTGGTAGATGCCGGAGCCGAGGAGGCCGTTGCCCAGGTACGGGCCCTCGTACCAGGTCGTCGGCATCTTCCGCCAGACGAGATCGGCGTCGTCGAGCACGTCGCGCCAGGCGTCGGAGCCCGCCCGCACGGCACCGTCCGCGGGGGCGGCCGGGACCGCGGGCGTGGTCGCGGACGCCGGTGCGGGCAGGGAGCCCACGAGCGCCGCGCCGCCCAGCGCGGATCCGGTGGCGAGCACGGTTCGTCTGGACGGGGTCGGCATGGCGTCGCCTCCTGGCGGCTCACTGACTCACACTGACTTACGCTGACTCACACGATTCATCGGAGCTATCCCGCGCTGAAAGCTAGAGATGCGGCACCAGTGCGTCAAGAGAGAAGAAGAGATCCGATGGATCTGCTGGATCTGCCGGGGCTGCCGGACCTTCTAGGGCTGCCGGACCTTCTGGGGCTGCCGGACCTTCTGGGGCTGCCGGAGCTGCCGGAGCTGGCGGAGTCAGCCCCAGATCACGGCTCCCACCCAGGCCCCCACGATCAGCAGGCACGCGAACAGCTCGGCCAGGACGCTGGAGCCCCCCGCCCGCATGGCCGTCCGGGTGGAGGCGGCGGCGTCCCCGTGGCCGCCGAGGCGCAGCCGTTCCGATACGTAGATGCCGCCGACGAAACCGGGGATCGCACCGATCACCGGGAGCACGCAGAACCCGACGAGCGCGCCGACGCCCGCCCACACCGCCAGCCCGCGCGTCGCCCCCGCCTGCCGCAGCCTGCGCGGCGGCAACTGCCAGCGCAGCACCTGGGCGGCGAGCAGCACGACGGTGGCGCCGACCAGGACACCCCAGGCCAGGCCGTTCGGATCGCGCAGCGCCCAGACGGCGACCGCGGCCCACACGAGCCACGACCCCGGTACGCCCGGCACCAGTACTCCGCACAGCCCGAGCGCCATCACGGCCCCGACCAGCAGGAGTTCCCACGCTCCCATGGGCCAAGGGTCCCCCAGACGCGGCGAACGCGCAGATCAACCGGTGCCGAAGGGGGACGTCAGCGGGCCACCCAGCCCCGCTCGTAGGCATGCCACCCGAGCTGCAGCCGCGTCGTCACCCCGGCCAGCTCCATCAGCCGCTTCACCCGCCGCTGCACCGTCCGCAGCCCCAGATCCAGCTGCTTCGCCACGCTCACATCGGTCAGCCCGGCCAGCAGCAGGGACAGGATCTCCAGGTCGATGCCGTCGGGCCCGGCGGCATCGACCTCCTCCACCCGCCCGCTCTCCCCGAGCCGCAGCGGCAGCGCCTGCCGCCACACCGCCTCGAACAGCCCGGAGAGTGATTCGAGCAGCCCGCTGGCGCGCACCACGAGCGCCGCCGGCTCCGAGGCGTGCGAGGTCAGCGGCACCAGGGCGCACGAACCGTCGGCGATCACCAGCTTCGTCGGCACCCGGTCCATGACGCGGACCTGCTCGTCGCGCCCGATCGCCGCGGACAGCTCGGTCAGCCCGGTCGGCAGCGAGAGGACCTCCCGCTCGATGACGACGCGGTAGTCCACGCCCCGGCTCACGGCCTGCGGCTCCGCCTCGTTCTCCATCCCGCTCACGGCGATCGGACTGCCGGTGACCAGGGCGCACACCTCCGTGGCCGCGCCCAGCTGGATCTGCAGGAAGCGCTGCGAGACGGCGGCCGCCCCGGTCACCACCTCGACCAGGTCGTGCACCGCGGGCTCGGCGGCCTGCGCCCGGTACTCCTCGGCGAGCAGCGCCGCGGCCAGCTCCGCCTTCTCCAGCTCGTGCCGGCGCTGGGTGAGCAGCGCGCCGAGCGCGACGCCCGGCGGGGCGGCCACCCAGCGGCCGGGCCGCGCCGAGGACTGGGCGGCGAGACCGTGCCGCTCCAGACGGCGCAGGGTGCGCTCGGTGTCGTACTCGGCGAGTGTCAGCCGCCGGGCCAGATCGGACACATCGGCCGCCCCCACCGACACCAGCGCGCGGTACGCCGACTCGTGTATCCCGTCCAGACCTATCGCACCCAGCATGCGGCGATGCCCTCCCACCCAGTCCTACACAGCCCGTTCCGACACCCCCGTGGCGGGAACCGGCCACGGCACAAACCCGCCGCGCCCATCTTCCCTGCACCGGCCATCACTCTGCCAATGTGGCGCCACCGCAGCACCAACACCCGCCGGGAATATGCCCTTTGGGCCGTATTCACCTGCGCTTTCACTGGGAGTCAGCGATGCGTCCGACAGCGCGCACGGTCCTGGGCGCGGCGATCGCCGCCGTCCTGGCCGTCACCGCGGCCGCTCCGGCCGGGGCACGACAGGGGAGTGCCCCGGACGACGGCCGTCCACCGGTAGGCAGCGCCGCCGCGGCGGCCGAGGGCACCACCGCCACGGTCACGCTCGTGACCGGCGACCGCGTCCTGGTCACCACGGACGCCGAGGGCCACAGCGCGGCCACCGCCCTGCCCACCGGGAACGGCGACGCACCGCTGCTGCAGACCCGGCAGTCCGGCAAGGACCTCTACGTCTATCCGGACGGCGCGCTGCAGGCGATCGCCGCCGGCCGCGTCGACGAGCAGCTCTTCAACGTCACCGGCCTGATCCGGCAGGGCTACGACGACGCGCACAGCGCCACCCTGCCGCTCATCGCCACCTACGACTCCTCCGTCGACGTCGCGCGCAGCGTGCCCGCGACCCCGCGCGGCGCCGAACGCGGCCTCGTCCTCGACCCGATCGGCGGCGTCGCCCTCAAGGCCGACAAGAAGAAGGCGGCCGACTTCTGGTCCGACGTCACCACGCGCCGCTCGCGTGCGGCCGGCGACCTGAAGAAGGTCTGGCTCGACGCCAAGGCGCAGTCGCTGCTCGACAGGTCGACCAAGCAGGTGCACGCCGACCAGGCATGGGCCGCGGGCTACGACGGCAAGGGCACCAAGGTCGCCGTCCTCGACACCGGCGTCGACACCGAGCACCCCGACCTCAAGGGCCGCGTCGCCGAGTCGAAGAACTTCACCGATTCCGCCGACGCCGACGACCACCAGGGCCACGGCACGCACACCACGTCCACCGTCGGCGGCACCGGCGCGGCCAGCGACGGCAAGAAGAAGGGCGTCGCCCCGGGCACCACCCTGCTCAACGGCAAGGTCCTCAACGACAGCGGCTCCGGCGCCACTTCGTGGATCATCGCCGGCATGCAGTGGGCCGTCGACGAGGGCGCCGACGTCGTCTCGATGAGCCTCGGCAACCCGAGCGAGCTCGACTGCTCCGACCCGATGGCGCAGGCCACCCAGGAACTGGCCCGCTCGGCGAAGAACACCCTCTTCGTGATCGCCGCGGGCAACGCGGGACCGACCCTCAACTCCGTCTCCTCGCCCGGCTGCGTCCCCGAGGTGCTCACCGTCGGCGCCGTCGACCGCGACGACTCCACCGCGAACTTCTCCAGCCGCAGCCCGGTGCGGCGCACCCACACCCTCAAGCCGGAGATCGCCGCCCCCGGCGTCGCCATCTCCGCCGCCGCCGCGGGCGGCCGGGGCGTGTACGCGTACCAGTCGATGAGCGGTACGTCGATGGCGACGCCGCACGTCGCCGGTGCCGCCGCCATCGTGAAGCAGCGCCACCCCGACTGGGACGCGCAAGCGGTCAAGCAGGCCCTCGTCTCGTCCGCCGACGCCGGCATACCCGGCGACGTGCGCGAGACCGGCGGCGGCCGGCTCGACGTGAAGGCCGCCATCGACGAGACGGTGCTCGGCGCCGACGCCGTCCAGGGCGGCACCTTCACCTGGCCGCAGGACAGGAGCGACCGCACCACCGTCGCCGTCCCGTACACCAACACCACCGACAAGAGCGTGAAGTTGAGCCTGTCCGTGGCCGGGGTCACCGGCAACGACGGCTCCGCGGTCCGCTCCTCCGTGGCCGGGCTCGGATCGCGCACGGTCACCGTCCCGGCGGGCGGCACCGCCGAGGTCCCGCTGAGGCTCGACCCCACGGCCGCCCTCAAGGCCGCCCAGTACGGCGACGTCACCGGCCGCGTGCTCGCCACCGGACCCGGCGGAGTGCACGTCTCCACCCCGTTCTCCCTGTACGTCGAGCCCGAAACGGTCACCCTGCGCGTCAAGCTGATCGACCGTCAGGGCAAGCCGGCCGACGGCGCCTCCTCCCTCGACGTCATCGGCACCGACACCGCCACCGGCGAGCGCCGCCCCAACGAGGGCGCCACCGACCAGACGTACCGACTGCGCCCCGGCGCCTACTTCCTCTCCAGCTTCATCGGCACCCCCGAGACGACGGGCACCCTCGTCAACTCCCTCACGTACATGGCCCGTCCGCAGCTGGACCTGCGCAAGGACACCACGGTCGTGCTCGACGCCCGCACGGCGCACAAGCTGAGCGTGCGGACCGACCGGGCGTCCGAAGTGCGCGGCGTCACCCTCGGGTTCGCCCGCGGCTGGGACGACACCTGGCTGCACGCGGGCACCGCGGCCGGCGGCCGCTCGATCCGCTCCTACTACGCGGACGTGGACGGCCGGGCCGGCGACGGCACGTTCGAGTTCGACAGCTTCTGGCGGGCCGCCGCCCCGCAGCTCTCCGAACTCGCCGTCCAGGGCGGCCCGTCGCTGCACCCGGTGACCGGCTCCACCAGCTCCGTGAACCTCGACGGCACCGGCAGCGCGCGCATCGTCGACGCCGGGTCCGGCACCGCCGCCGAACTCGCCGCGGCCGGCGTCAAGGACAAGCTCGCCCTGGTGAAGCTCCCGCAGGGCGGCAGCACGGGCACCATCGCGTCCGCCGCCGCGAAGGCCGGCGCCAAGGCCGTCGTCATCCACCGCGAGGCGGCCGGGCGCTGGTACCCGTCCGTCGGCTTCGTCGGCGGACCGGTGCCGATGATCGGCCTGGAGACCGCCGAGGGCACGGCGCTCGCCGCGCGGATCGCGGCCGGTGACACCACCCTGCGCTGGAAGGCCACCGCGAGCAGCCCGTACATGTACAACCTGGCGTTCCCCGAGACCGGCCGCATCGGCTCCGAGCGCACCTACCGCGTCCGCGACGCCGACCTCGCCGCGAACAGGGCGACCTACCGCGCCATGGGCACCGCCACCGACTACGTCGACCTCCCCGCCGCCACCCGGCCCTCCGGCCTGACCGCCTCCTTCGGCGACATCGAGACCGTCGCGGCTCCGTCGCGGCGCACCGAGTACTACTCGGCGGGCGGCACCGGCTGGGGCCACCAGGTGTCCAGCAGCTTCCCGTGGGGCGAGTTCATGATCGACCCCGTGCGCACGTACAAGAAGGGCGAGCACCGCACCGAGGAGTGGTACGGCGGCGTCCTCGCGCCGACCACCCCGCTCGACGACTCCGGCGCACCGGCCCTCGCGGCCGAGCGCCAGGGCGATCTGATCGGCGTCGCCCCCGGCTTCTGGGGAGACGGACAGCACCAGGGCGTCCAGGGCGGTTTCGGCGACATCGGCGGGATGGAACTGAAGCGGGACGGCGAGACCGTCGGCGAATCGAGCTGGCCGTTCGGCGTGTTCGAGGTCCCGGCCGACGACGCGGCGTACGACCTCACGCTGCACTCCGCGAAGATCGGCTCCAAGGTCTGGAACCGCTCGCCCGAGACCCTGACCACCTGGTCGTTCCGCTCGCACCTCGACGAGGACGTCTACTCGCAGGGCATCCCGCTGCTCTTCCCGCACCTGACGCTGCCGGAGGACGGGCTCAAGACCCTCGCCGCCGCCGACGGACAGGAGATCGGCCTGACCGCCACGGGGCACGCCGGGTACACCCCCGGTGCGCTGACGAAGGCCGCGCTCTCCTACTCGTACGACGGCGGGGAGACCTGGACGCAGGCGCGCACCGTACGGCACGGTGACCGGTGGACCGCGATCGTGGACCACGCCGGGGCCGCCGGCAAGCAGGTCACGCTGAAGACCCTGCTGACCGACTCGAAGGGCAACTCCGTCACCCAGACGGTGACCCGGGCGTACGACGTGCGCTAGTTCGAGAGTTCGAGGAGTCACCTGATCCGGTCTGCCGGGCGGCCTTCCCGTGGGGGGTGGGGCCGCCCGGCAGATCTTTTACGCGTGCAATTTTCCCGTTGCCCCGTTTTCGTACGGCCCGTGACGTGGACAATGAGGACATGAGCCAGCAGGGGGATAGGCCCACCCGTCGCCCGGTCCACGAGGACGACTGGTGGGGTCAGTTGTACGAGACCGACGCCGCCGACGTCGCCGACGACACCGGACCGACCCCGACCGCGGACACCCTGGACGACCGTTTCGCCTCGGCCGGGGCGGTGGCGGCCCCGCCGGGCTCCGTCCCGGCCCCGCGCCCCCCGGACGGCCTCTCCCGGCCCGCGTGGGACAAAGCCGCGGACCCCGCCGCCGAGCGGCCCGAGTCCGCCGAGCCCGCACCGGAGCCCGCCGCGCAGGAGCCCCCGGCGCCCCTCGCCGTGCCCTACGTGGGGGACGGTCCGCCCACCTACGACGCCGAGCCCACCGCGCTGCCCGCCGCCGACCCGGACGAGCTCGACGACCTCGTCGCCGACACCGTCCTCGACGGGGCGCGGTACGGCAGCTGCACCCTGCGCGCCGCCTCCGTACGCGGCGACTCCGCGCGCTACCGGGGCGAGCCCCGGCGCGACAGCCTGCTCACCGCGCGGTTCGGCAGCGGCCCCGGCGCGCTGATCCTCGTCGCCATGGCCACCGGCGCCCGCGCGACACCGGGCGCGCACCGGGCCGCCGCCGAGGCGTGCGACTGGATCGGCCGTGCCGTGGGGCTCAGCCACGCCCGGCTGGCCGAGGACATCCGGGCCGGGCGCCGCGGCGACCTCAAGTCGGGCCTGCACCGGCTCACCGACCGCAGTCTCGGCAAGCTGCGGGCCGGCGCCGCCGAGCAGGGCCTGGACCCGGAGGAGTACGCCGCCACCCTGCGCTGCCTGCTGGTGCCCGCCGACCCGGAGTGCCGCACCCGGGTGTTCTTCGGCGTCGGGGGCGGCGGCCTGTTCCGCTTGCGGGACGGCGAGTGGCAGGACATCGAGCCGAGCGTCGCCGAGCAGAGCGGCGCCCCGGTCGTGGGGTACGGATCGCTGCCCGCCGCCGAGACCCCGGAGGGCGACCGGCTCACCATGGACCTCGGGATCACCACGCCGCCGAGCCCCTACGAGCCCGCTCCCGAACCGGCCCGCGACCCGTTCCGCTTCCGCGCCTCGATCGCCCGCCCGGGTGACACGCTCCTGCTGTGCACGGCGGGCCTGGCCGAACCGCTGCGGGGCGAGCCCGACCTCTCCCGGCATCTGGCGCGCAGATGGGCCCAGGGCGCACCGCCGGGCCTCGCCGCGTTCCTCGCGGACGCCCAGGTGCGGGTCAAGGGCTACGCCGACGATCGCACGGCCGCGGCCGTTTGGGAGGCGTAACCGCGCCCCTTGTGAATTCATGGAACCGACAAACAGCGATCGGTTCCGAAGGGGCGCGTGAGTCATGGCCAAGCAGAACGTCGCCGAGCAGTTCGTCGACATCCTCGTCCGCGCGGGCGTCAAGCGCATGTACGGAGTCGTCGGCGACAGCCTGAACCCGGTCGTCGACGCGATCCGCCGCAACAGCGCCATCGACTGGATCCACGTACGCCACGAGGAGACCGCGGCCTTCGCGGCGGGCGCCGAAGCGCAGATCACCGGCAAGATGACCGCCTGCGCCGGCTCCTGCGGGCCCGGCAACCTGCACCTCATCAACGGCCTCTATGACGCCCACCGCTCCATGGCCCCCGTCCTCGCCCTGGCCTCCCACATCCCCTCCAGCGAGATCGGCCTCGGCTACTTCCAGGAGACGCACCCCGACCGGCTCTTCCAGGAGTGCTCGCACTACAGCGAGATGATCTCCAGCGCGAAGCAGATGCCGCGGGTCCTGCAGACCGCCATCCAGCACGCGGTCGGCCAGTCCGGCGTCAGCGTCGTCACGCTGCCGGGCGACATCGCGGACGAGCCGGCCCCCGACAGCGCCGTCGAGACGGCGCTGGTCACGTCCCGGCCCAGCATCCGCCCCGGCGACGCCGAGATCGACAAGCTCGTCGAGATGATCGACGAGGCCGACAAGGTCACCCTGTTCTGCGGCAGCGGCACCGCCGGCGCGCACGCCGAGGTCATGGAGTTCGCCGAGAAGATCAAGTCGCCGGTCGGGCACGCGCTGCGCGGCAAGGAGTGGATCCAGTACGACAACCCCTTCGACGTCGGCATGAGCGGCCTGCTCGGCTACGGCGCCGCCTACGAGGCCACCCACGAGTGCGATCTGCTGATCCTGCTCGGCACGGACTTCCCGTACAACGCGTTCCTGCCGCAGAAGGACGTCAAGATCGTCCAGGTCGACATGCGGCCCGAACACCTCGGCCGCCGCTCGAAGCTCGACCTCGCCGTCTGGGGCGACGTCCGCGAGACGCTGCGCTGCCTGACGCCGCGCGTGAAGCCCAAGTCGAACCGCCGCTTCCTCGACAAGATGCTGAAGAAGCACGCCGACCACCTCGAAGGCGTCGTCAAGGCGTACACCCGCAAGGTCGAGAAGCACACCCCGATCCACCCCGAGTACGTCGCCTCCGTCCTCGACGAACTCGCCGACGAGGACGCCGTGTTCACCGTCGACACCGGCATGTGCAACGTGTGGGCCGCGCGCTACATCTCGCCCAACGGGCGGCGCCGCGTCATCGGCTCGTTCTCGCACGGTTCCATGGCGAACGCGCTGCCGATGGCCATCGGCGCCCAGTTCGTCGACCGCGACCGGCAGGTCGTCTCGATGTCCGGCGACGGCGGCTTCTCGATGCTGATGGGCGACTTCCTCACCCTCGTCCAGTACGACCTGCCGGTGAAGGTCGTCCTCTTCAACAACTCCTCCCTGGGAATGGTGGAGTTGGAGATGCTGGTGGCCGGCCTGCCCTCGTACGGGACGACCAACAAGAACCCCGACTTCGCCGCCGTCGCCCGGGCCGCGGGCGCGTACGGCGTCCGCGTCGAGAAGCCCAAGCAGCTCGCGGGCGCGCTCAAGGACGCCTTCAAGCACAAGGGCCCGGCGCTCGTCGACATCGTCACCGACCCGAACGCGCTGTCCATCCCGCCGAAGATCAGCGCCGACATGGTGACGGGCTTCGCGCTGTCCGCGTCGAAGATCGTGCTCGACGGCGGCGTGGGCCGCATGGTGCAGATGGCCCGCTCGAACCTGCGCAACGTGCCGCGCCCCTGACCGTCCGGCCGGGGGCACGGCACCCTCGCGTGCGGCTCAGGCCGGACGCAGCCGCAGTGTCAGGATCTGGAACGGCCGCAGGGACAGCGCCAGACCCGTCTCCGAGGTGTCCGCGGGCCGCAGCGGACGCTCCAGGAGATCCGTCTCGTCGGCGCCCGCCACCGGGAACGACGCCGTCAGCGTCGCCGTCGCCCGCCCGCCCCGCGACTCGTAGAGCCGGACCACGACGTCGCCGCTGCGGTCCTCGGCGAGCTTCACCGACTCGACCGTCACCGCCGGGTCGTCGACCGTGACGAGCGGCGCCACGGCGGGCGCCTCGGCCACCCGCAGCGGCAGATTCAGCGCGAGCCCCTCGGCCACCGCGTCGCCCGTCGTGGCCCCCGGCAGCAGCGCGTACGTGAAGCGGTGCGTGCCGAGATCGGTCTCCGGGTCGGGGCTGTGCGGGGCGCGCAGCAGCGTCAGCCGGACGGTCGTGCCGAGCCCCTGGTCGTGCGGGGTGCGCGTCACGTCGTGCCCGTACGTCGAGTCGTTGAGCAGCGCGACGCCGTAGGTGTCCTCGGCCACCCGCAGCCAGCGGTGCGCACAGATCTCGTAACGGGCCGCGTCCCAGCCGGTGTTGGCGTGCGTGGGCCGGTGCACATGGCCGAACTGGATCTCGGCCGCGGAGCGTTCCGCGTGCACGTCCACCGGGAACGCCGCCTTGAGCACCTTCTCCGACTCCTGCCAGTCGACGTCGGTGACGACCTCGAGCCGGCGGCTGCCCGCGGCGAGCCGGTACTCCTGCGTGATGCGGGACCGGCCGAAGGAGCGGGTCACGCGGACCGCCACCCGCAGCGGCCCGTCCTCGACGAGCTCCACCGACTCGGCATCCGTGAGATCGGTGCGGGTGTGCCGGTAGTGCGCGTCCAGGTCCCAGGCGTCGTACTGGGTGGGGTGGTCGGGGTGCAGCTGGAGGAGGTTGCCGCGGGTGCCGGGGGCCAGCACCTCGCGGCCGCCGTGCCCCAGGTCGCGGACCGAGGCGAGGAGCCCGTCGCTGTCGACGGTGACGGCCAGATGCTCGTTCGCCAGCACGATCTTCTCGTCGGCCTCGCGGGTCGCCGCCGCGTGGGCGCCCGGCCCGCGGGTGCGGGCCGCGGCCTCGGCGAGGCTCCGGGTGCCGAGCCCGTCGACGTTCACGTGCACCAACGCGCCGTCGTGCGCGACCACTTCACTGCGCGGGTAGGGCGAGGCGTTCAGCGCCGCCGGCTCACCGGCGCCGAGCCGGGACACCGCCTCGCCGGTCAGCGCGTCCAGCTCTTCGAGAACACGGGCGTAGGTGTCACGCGCCTCCCGGTGCACCCAGGCGATCGAGGAACCGGGCAGGATGTCGTGGAACTGGTGCAGCAGGACCGTCTTCCACAGGCGGTCCAGATCGTCGTAGGGGTACGCGTACGACGCGTCGCGCAGAGCGGCGGCCGTGCACCACAACTCGGCCTCACGCAGGGCGTGTTCGGAGCGGCGGTTGCCCTGCTTCGTCTTCGCCTGCGTCGTGTACGTCGCCCGGTGCATCTCCAGGTACAGCTCACCGGACCACACCGGGGCCTTGGACCCGTACTCCTCGTGCGCCGCCTCGAAGAACGCCGACGGCTTCTCGATCTCGACGCGCGGCGAGCCCTCCAGGGAGCGCAGCCGGCGCGCCTTCTCCAGCATCTCGCGGGTCGGGCCGCCACCGCCGTCGCCCCAGCCGAACGGGACCAGTGAGCCGGACGCCCCGCCCTTCTCCGCGAAGTTCCGCTCCGCGTGGGCGAGTTCACGGGCGTGGAACTGTGCGTTGTAGGTGTCCACGGGCGGGAAGTGGGTGAACACCCGGGTGCCGTCGATGCCCTCCCACCAGAACGTGTGGTGCGGCATCTTGTTCGTCTGGTTCCAGCTCAGCTTCTGCGTCAGGAACCACTTGGCGCCCGCCAGCTTCGCCAGCTGCGGGAAGGCGGCGGTGTATCCGAAGGAGTCCGGCAGCCAGATCTCCTCCGTCTCCACCCCCAGCTCGTCCCGGAAGAACCGCTTGCCGTGCACCAGCTGCCGCGCCAGCGCCTCGCCGCCCGGCATGTTCGCGTCCGACTCCACCCACATCGAGCCGACCGGTGCCCAGTTCCCGTCCGCCACCGCCTTCTTGATGCGGTCCCAGATGTGCGGCTGGTGCTCCTTCACCCACGCGTACTGCTGCGCCTGCGAGCACGCGAAGACCAGCTCCGGGTAGTCCCGGGCCAGCGCGGTGACGTTCGCGAACGTGCGGGACGCCTTGCGGACCGTCTCGCGCAGCGGCCACAGCCACGCCGAGTCGATGTGCGCGTGCCCGGCCGCCGAGACCCGGTGCGCGCTCGCGTGCGCCGGCCGCGACAGCACCTCGGCGAGCTCCGCGCGGGCCGCGACGGCGGTCCCGGACACGTCGTGCAGATCCAGTACGTCCAGCATCCGCTCCAGGGCCCGCAGGATGTCGTGCCGCCGGGCCCGGTCGGCGTCCAGCTCGTGCATGAGCTCGGAGAGCACCTCGACATCGAGCACCAGGTGCCAGACGTCCTCGTCGAGTACGGCCAGGTCGGCAGAGCGGAATCGATAGACGGGGCGATCCCCGGCGGTCAGCACATCACCGAGGAACGTGGGCTCGAAGTCCCGCAGCACCGCCGGGTTGGCGGCCGCCTCCAGCAGCAGGTTCACCGGTTCGCCGCCGGCCGCCCGCGCGGCGATCGTCAGATGCCGGTTGCGCGGATGGATGCCCTTCAGGGGGACGCCCGAGGCGTCGTACAACAGCCCCTCCGCCTGGAACCCGGGCCCCTGACCGGTGAACCCCGGGTCCACCACGGCCTCGACGTGCCGCCCCGCCCACTCCTCGGGCACCTGCCCCTGAAGCCGGAACCAGCTGGTCGACCACGGCTTCCCCCAGGCGGTGCCGGACTCGAACGGCGCGTACGTCCCCGCCAGCGCCTCGGCCACGGGCACGGGCTCGCCCGGCGCGTGCCAGACGCTCAGCGTCAGCGGTGTCCGCGCGGCGTACTGCGCCGGGCGTACGAACTGGCGCATCGCCCGCTCAAGTCGGCCCTCCACGAGGTGTTGGTCGTCGTGCACGGCGGCTCCTTCCGGTCCAGGTCCTGCTCGGATCCCACGCTTCCTTCCCCGTGCGGCTCGTCGACACCCGCGTGTGATGGACGAATCAACAGGAGTGCCGACATGCCCACGGGGCATGCATCCCCGTGTACGCGTTCGACAGACAGGCCGAGCAGAACGAGTCCAGAGCGAGAAAGGCATCGTGATCGGCGTGTGGGCGGGGGTCATGAAACGGCAGGTACAAAGGGGAAGCCCGATGAGGGTCGAAGTCCCCATGGCACATCCGGAGGAATCCGGGGTGGACGGGGCGGAACAGGGGGACGTACCGCGTGGACAGCTCAACCGAAAGCTGGGCAAGGCGGACCTGAGGGCCGTACCGGAGGCCCGGCGCGCGGTGCGCGAACTGCTCCGTCACTGGGGCAGGCCGGGCAGATCGGAGATAGCGGAGCTGCTCACCAGCGAGCTCGTCACCAATGCGCTGGTGCACACGGACCGCGAGGCGGAGCTCACGGCAACGGTGGGGCCTCGCGGTCTGAGAGTCGAGGTCCGGGACACGGCGTCGCGCAGGCCGAAGCTACGGGTACCGATCGCCGACGACGGTACGCACGGCAGGGGCCTCTTCCTGGTGCAGTCCCTCGCGGACGCCTGGGGCGTCGTGACGTTCGGCGCCGGCCGGACGGGAAAGGTGGTGTGGTTCGAACTGGACGGCGGCACCCCGTGACGTCCATGTCACGACGGCGCCGCCGCAGTCGTCCTCTCTTGTGGTGACGGGGTGTCAGCCGAACTGCTGCTCAAGGTCCTTGAGCTTTTGCTCCAGCGTGTCGAGCCGGGGCAGCGCCTGAGTGTCGTCCTCCGCCGTCAGATCGACGGTGACGGACGACTTCGGGTCAGTGCCGCTCCTGACGGCCTGGAGAGAGGGCCGGGTGCGCAGCGGAAGCTGGTCCTGCGAGAGTTCCGAAGGCTGGCTCCCCGGCGATATGGCGGGCTCCGCGCCGACTTGTGCGGAGCCCGTCGAACCCGAGGCGGTCACGGCGGGCACGTCGACCTGCCGCCCGCCCCGCCCGCCGAACGAGCGGTGGCCCCGGCTGAGGGCCCGTAGCTGCGCCCGCTCCAGCTTCTCGTGCTCGCGCCGCCGCATGCGGTTGGCCGTCTTCTGGCGCTTGTCCTCGCGCACCTCGTCGACGGCCTCGTCCAGCGTCCGCACGTTCTCCAGAAGCATCAGCGACCAGGCGCTGTACGTCTCCCGGGGAGCGCGCAGCCAGCGCACGATCCGGATCTGCGGCAACGGCCGCGGTACCAGGCCCTGTTCGCGCAGCGCCGCGCGGCGCGTCTGCTTCAGCGCGCGGTCGAAGAGCACCGCCGCCGACAGGGACATCCCCGCGAAGAAGTGCGGGGCGCCCGCGTGGCCCAGCCCTCGGGGCGCGTGCACCCAGTTGAACCAGGCGGCGGCACCCGCGAACGTCCACACGAGTATGCGTGAGCCGAGCGCGGCGTCGCCGTGGCTGGCCTCGCGCACCGCGAGCACCGAGCAGAACATCGCGGCACCGTCGAGCCCGAACGGGACGAGGTACTCCCAGCCTCCGGACAGGTTCAGGTTCTGGCGGCCGAAGCCGACCAGGCCGTGGAAGGAGAGCGCGGCGGCGACGGCGGCGCAGCAGAACAGCAGCACGTACGAGGCGGAGCCGTAGACGGTCTCCTTGCGTCTGCGGCGTTCCTCGCTGCGTTCCCACGAATCGTCGGACGACGACGCGCCTTTCTTGCCGGTGTCCCCGGCGCGCTTGCCGCGCGCGAGCACCGCCACCGCCGCCAGCAGGCCCAGGAGCAGCACGGCGCCCGGAAGCAGCCAGTCCAGCGATATGTCGGTCAGTCTCATCTGGGGGTCCCTTGCATTGCGAAAAACAGATGGTGCAGCGCGGAGCGCTTCGTTGGACGGGTGGGCGTTTCGGGCGCCATATTGGCCCAGCAGTCCGAGCCCGCAGGGGGTTTCGGGACAAGAGAACGCCATTGGAGTGCAAGGGGGCGCGTAAAACGGTCGTACGCTCGAACTCCCGCCGCAGAAAAGGGAGTTGAGTTCGATTTGCGTCACCCGAAAGGGTGGTTCGGTCGAGTGCGGGTGGCGCTCAGGCCGCGGCGGACCCGGTGAGCCGCGCGATGCGGTCCGCGTCGCACGTGCGCGGGCAGGTCACGCAGGTGTCCTCCGGGCGCAGGGTGTAGAAGAGGCAGCAGCTCGCCCGGTCACGGGTCGGCAGCAGCTCCCCTTCGGGGCCGGTCAGTTCGCGGAACGCGGCCTTTCCGACGTACGGCTTCGTCGTGCCCGGCAGCAGCTCCTCCAGCTCGGTCATCGCGCGGCGCTCCTCGCCGAGCAGATGGCCGATGTACCAGAGGCCCTCGACGATCTCGTCCGTGGCCATGCCCCACAGGGCGCGCGGCCCGCGCCGCATCCGCGGTCCGAATCCGGCGAGGACGGGCTCCAGGTGGTCGGCGACGGCCGCCCGCAGCTCGGCCCGCAGGGCCTCCTCGTCCGGGACGACGTGCGCGCCGGGCAGCTTCGCCGCCGGGTCGCCGGGCAGGCACGCGAAATCGGTGACGCGTACGGCCATCCGGCCCAGCGCGCGCTGGAAGGAGACGTTCGCGGCAGGGAAGCGCGGCACGCGGCGGTGCAGGAACCAGGGGACCGTGAGGAGCAGGCAGGCGGGCCACGCGTAGCGGTGCAGCCCGAAGCTGGCGACGACGTCGGGGCGGGCCTGCAGGCCGTAGTCCTTGAGCACCTGGGCGTTGTCCCACGCGAGGAACGCGTCGAGCGCGGCGCCGCCCTCGGCGAGCCGGCCCGTGCCGACCCAGCCGGCGCCCTCGGGCAGCGGCTCGTCGGGGCCGAGCTCGATGATGCGCAGGCTCGGGAACACCTCGGTGAGGCGGGCGTACGCGGCCGAGACCGCGCTGTGCGTCGCGGCAGGCGCCGGGGTGATGAGGGGCATGCAGGGACCACCGAATCGCGATCGTTTGCAGGTAAGCCTTACCTTACCCGAAGGATTCGGGGTTTGAACTGCGGCCCGGGCGGCCTATCGTTCGTCGTTGAGCTAGGACAAACGGCCGGTATCGGCCGGGAACGGCGGCGAAGGGGATGACCGGGGTGGAGCAGGCCAGGCCGCGTCCGGCACGTGGCTCCGCGGCGGCCTTCGGGGTGCCCGAACAGCGCTCCGCCGACGCGTGGGCGGCGGCCCCGCCCCAGCCGTCGGCGGCCGGGCACAGCCGGGGTGAGCACACTCACAGCGAGCCGCCCGCGCCGCGTGTCGCGGTGCGCGGGACGGTCGAGCGGACGTCGGTGCGCGGGCAGGTGCTCGACGCGCTGCGGGCCGCCCTGCTCTCCGGCGAGCTGACGCCCGGCGAGGTGTACTCGGCGCCCGTCCTGGGGGAGCGCTTCGGGGTCTCGGCGACGCCCGTGCGCGAGGCGATGCAGCAGCTGGCCCGGGAGGGCGCCGTCGAGGTCGTGCCGAACCGGGGGTTCCGGGTCGCCGAGCGGACCGCCCAGGAGCGGGCCGAGCTGGCGGAGGTACGCGGGCTCATCGAGGTGCCCGTCGTGCTGCGCTTGGCCCGGACGCTGCCGGTGGCGCGCTGGGCCGCCGTCCGGCCCAGCGCCGAAGAGACCGTCGCCGCGGCCGCCTCCGGCGACCTCGCGCGGTACGCGGAGGCCGACCGGGCGTTCCACCGGGCCCTGCTGTCCCTCGCCGGGAACGAGCAACTGGTGCGGATCGCGGACGATCTGCGGCGGCGGGTGGTGTGGGCCGGGTGCGACCTCGCGGCGGACGCGGCCCAGCACGTGTCCCTGCTGGAGGCACTTGAGGCCCAGGACCTCGGCGCGGTCGGTTCGTTGGTGCGGGAGCACTTCGCCGGCTGAGCGCCGGCCGGCCTCAGGCCGCCGCGGGCAGCGCCCCCGCGAGCCAGGTGGGCACACCCCCGAGCAGCCGGAACAGCCGGGCCGCCTCCGCGCGCAGGCGTGCCGAGGTCTCCGGTTCGGGCTCCGCCTCCGCCAGGGAGACCAGCGCCGGGGCCGTGCCCACCAGGAAACCGAGCTCCTCCCGCAGCCGCAGCGACTCCGCGAAGCCGTGCCGCGCCTCCGCCAGCTCGCCCTCGCGCAAAGCCAGCCCGGCCAGATGGCGCCAGGTGAACGAGAGCAGCAGCGCGTTGTCGTGGGCCGTGGCGCCCGCATGCGCCCTGCGGTACGCCGCCCGCGCCGCCTGCGGTGAGTCGGCCAGGTTCTCCGCCATCAGGCCGCGGCGGAAGTCGAGCAGGGCCCGGCCCGGCGCGCCGGGGGCGATCAGCGCCGCCGCCCGGCCGAACGCGGAACGGGCCTCGTCGACCCGGTCCCGGACCTTCAACAGCGTGGAGGCGTAGGCGAGTTGACCGCGCTCGCAGGCCGCCGCGCCGCGTTCCTCATCGCTGTGGGCCACGGCCTCCGCGGCGCGCAGCGCGTCCTCCGCCTCCGCCCAGCCCTGCTCCGTGTACAGGCACCGCTCGCCGAGCAGCGCCGCGCGCTGCAGCGCGGCGGCGGGATCCGTCGTCGCATGAGGGTCGAGAAGTGCGGCCGCGTCGGCCCAGCAGCCGCGCGAGCGCAGCCGCCATACCGCGGTCTGGAGTGGATCGTTCCCTGCGTTCGTTCCGGTACCAGACATGGCGGTATGCGCCACGTTGCCCTCCCCGAGCACGCCATCGAGCCGAGTTGTCGTGGGGCATCTCAGCACGGATCGCGGCGCCCGGCCAAGGGGATGGGTGAAAGATTTCACAAAGGGGCCGGGTTCCGGGCCGGGCCCGGAACCCCCGTGGCGTCAGCTCATGCGCAGGGCCAGGAAGAAGTCCAACTTGTCCTCCAGCCGCGACAGATCACGGTTCGTCAGCTGTTCGATCCGGCCGACGCGGTAGCGCAGCGTGTTGACGTGCAGGTGGAGACGGCTCGCGCAGCGGGTCCACGATCCGTCGCAGTCGAGGAACGCCTCCAGCGTCGGGATCAGCTCCGCGCGGTGCTTTCGGTCGTACTCCCGCAGCGGGTCGAGGAGCCGGGCGGTGAACGCGCGGCGGACGTCGTCCGGGACGAAGGGCAGCAGCAGGACGTGCGAGGCGAGCTCCTGGTGCCCCGCGGCGCAGACCAGGCCCGTACGGGCGGCCGCCACCCGGCGGGCGTGCCGGGCCTCCTCCAGGGCGCCGCGCAGCCCCTCCGCCGAATGGACGGCCGCGCTCACGCCGATCGTCAGGCGCCCGTCGTCCGCGAGGCCCGCCGACAGCGGGTCGCGGACGGCCTCGAGCAGCGTGTCCGCGATCAGGCCCTGCTCCGAACCGTCGTGCTCGGCCGAGACCGCGGGCAGCGGGACGAGCGCGATGGCCTCGTCGCCGGTGTGCGCCACCGCGATCCGGTCGGACGGCTCGGGCCCCGCCGACAGCGGGTCGACGAGGATCTCCTCGAGCAGCGACTGGGCCACCGGACCGCCCTCGATCTCGCCGCCCTCCCACTCGACGCGGGCCACGACGACCTGCCAGTGCGGGGCCGCGCCCAGGCCGGGCAGCAGGACCGGCGCCGCCACGCGCAGCCGCGCGGCGATCTCGGCCGGGGCCGCACCCGTCTGGACCAGCTCCAGGACCTCCTGGGCGAGGCGCCGGCGTACCGTCCGGGCGGCGTCCCGGCGGTCGCGCTCCACCGAGATCAGCTGGGTGACGCCCTGCAGCAGGTCCAGCCGCTCCTCGGGCCAGTCGCCCGCGTCCGCCTCGACGGCGAGCAGCCAGTCCGACAGGACCGTCTCGCGGACGTCGCGGGAGGCGGGTGCCGCGCTCCGGCCACCGGTGCGGATCCCGAACACCGAGTACGTCGTCTGGCCGATCGTGACCCGGTGCGGGGCCCGGCGGCCCGCCCGGGTCGCCGCCAGGTGCTCGGCGGCCAGCCGCGCGCAGACGTCGGGGGGCAGGTCGGGGCCCGCCTCGTTCGACCCGGCGATGGCGCGGCCCGCGGGGGAGAGCACCCAGGCGCGCAGGTCCAGGTCGCTGCCGAGCAGGTCGAGGACCACGTCCGGGCCGCCGCCCGCCGGGCCCGACGTCATCAGGCGCCGGTGCCGGTCCACGACCGCCGCCAGGTCGCCGGCCCGCTCGCCCGAGACCTGGCGCACGACGTGCTCGGTGATGGTCGCGAACGCCACCGACTCGTTCACCGCGAACAGCGGCAGCCGGTGCCGGACGCAGGCCTGCACCAGGTCCTCGGGGATGTCGCCCAGCTCGGCCTCGCCGGCCGCGAGCGCCGCGACGCCCGCCGCGGACAGGATCCGGACGAAGGGCTCGGAGTCGTCGGCGTCCCGGCGCCAGGCGAGGCCCGTGAGGACCAGTTCGCCGCCCGACAGGTACCGGCTGGGGTCCCGCAGATCCGTCGTCATCACGCCGCGGACCGTGCGGTCCAGCTCGTCCTCGCCGCCGAGGAGCCTGAGGCCCAGCGCGTCCGTGTCCAGCAATGCGCGCAGCCGCATGTCTTCGTCGCCGCCGATCTGTCTCGAACTGTTTCTTCGGTTTCTGCAGGAAAACGAAGAGGTTACTGATGCTCTCCGTTCATACGAATCTACAAGACACCCGCGTTGGTCAGCCAACTCCTTCATGGTTTCCGTGACTGACCCTGGCGGAGCACACGGCGGTGTACTGGGCCCACTCCGCGTTAACAGCACATGAACGAGCCCCCGTGATCCGCACATCCGTGGCTCGATCCGATCGAACGAACCACGAACGACGAAGAAGAGAGCCGCTCATGGACTTCCTTCGCCCCGCCAGCTGGGAGGAGGCGCTCGCCGCCAAGGCCGAGCACCCGACAGCTGTGCCGATTGCGGGTGGCACCGATGTCATGGTCGAGATCAACTTCGACCACCGCCGCCCCGAGTACCTCCTGGACCTCAACCGCATCGGCGAGCTGAGCGAGTGGGAGGTGGGCGAGGGGCCTCAGGGCACGGTCCGGCTCGGCGCCTCCGTCCCGTACAGCAAGATCATGGAGCACCTGCGGACCGAGCTGCCGGGCCTGGCGCTCGCCTCGCACACGGTCGCCTCGCCGCAGATCCGCAACCGCGGCGGCGTCGGCGGCAACCTCGGCACCGCCTCCCCGGCCGGTGACGCCCACCCGGCCCTGCTCGCCGGCGGCTGCGAGGTCGAGGTCGAGTCCGTACGCGGCTCGCGGCGCATCCCGATCGACGAGTTCTACACCGGCGTGAAGCGCAACGCGCTCGCCCCCGACGAGCTGATCCGCGCCGTCCACCTGCCCAAGGCCGACGGCCCGCAGCAGTACTCGAAGGTCGGCACGCGCAACGCCATGGTGATCGCCGTGTGCGCCTTCGGTCTCGCGGTGCACCCCGAGACCCGGACGGTGCGCACCGGCATCGGCTCGGCAGCGCCGACCCCGATCCGCGCCAAGGAGGCCGAGCAGTTCCTCAACGCCGCGCTCGACGAGGGCGGCTTCTGGGACAACGGCAAGATCATCACCCCGTCGGTCGCCAAGCAGTTCGCGGACCTGTGCTCCGCCGCCTGCAACCCGATCGACGACGTGCGCGGTACCGCCTCGTACCGCCGCCACGCGGTCGGCATCATGGCCCGCCGCACGCTCACCTGGGCGTGGGAGTCCTACCGCGGCACCGACGGCCGCTCCGACAAGCTGGGGGGAGTCGCGTAATGCGCGTCAATTTCACGGTCAACGGCCGTCCGCAGGAAGCCGACGACGTGTGGGAGGGCGAGTCCCTGCTGTACGTGCTGCGTGAGCGGATGGGCCTGCCCGGTTCGAAGAACGCCTGCGAGCAGGGCGAGTGCGGTTCCTGCACCGTCCGGCTCGACGGCGTGCCGGTGTGTTCGTGTCTGGTGGCCGCCGGACAGGTCGAGGGCCGCGAGGTCGTCACCGTCGAGGGCCTCGCCGACTTCGCCAAGAAGCGCTCCTGCGGTGACCACGAGGGCGGCTCCTGCGGCACATCCCTCCAGGACGCCCAGGGCTGGGCCGCGCGGGGCACCGACTCGCAGACCGGCGAGGGCGCCGAACTCGCCCCGATCCAGCAGGCGTTCATCGACGCCGGCGCGGTCCAGTGCGGCTTCTGCACCCCGGGCCTGCTGGTCGCCGCAGACGAGATGCTGGAGCGCACCCCGAACCCGTCGGACGCCGACATCCGCGAGGCCCTGTCCGGCAACCTGTGCCGCTGCACCGGCTACGAGAAGATCATGGACGCGGTCCGGCTCGCCGCCGCGCGCCAGTCCGAGGAGGTCTGAGGACATGGCTGACACCCGCACCACAGGTATCCCGTTCAATGTGACGCAGGGGTCGCAGACCAAGGGCGGCATCGGCGAGTCCACGCTCCGCCCGGACGGCACCCTCAAGGTCACCGGTGAGTTCGCGTACTCGTCCGACATGTGGCACGAGGACATGCTGTGGGGCCAGATCCTGCGCTCCCCGGTCGCGCACGCCGAGATCGTCTCCATCGACACCGGCGAGGCGCTCGCGACGCCCGGCGTCTACGCGGTCCTCACCTACGACGACCTGCCGACCGACGTGAAGAACTACGGCCTGGAGATCCAGGACACCCCGGTCCTCGCGCACGGCAAGGTCCGCCACCACGGCGAGCCCGTCGCGATCGTCGCCGCCGACCACCCGGAGACCGCGCGCCGCGCCGCCGCCAAGATCAAGGTCGAGTACCGCGAACTGCCCGTCATCACCGACGAGGCGAGCGCCACCGCGCCGGACGCGATCCTCGTGCACGAGGGCCGCGACGACCACCACATCGGCCACGTACCGCACCCGAACATCGTGCACCGCCAGCCGATCGTCCGCGGCGACGCGGCCGAGGCCGCCAAGAAGGCCGACGTCATCGTCAAGGGCGAGTACTACTTCGGCATGCAGGACCAGGCCTTCCTCGGTCCCGAGTCCGGCCTCGCCGTGCCGTCCGAGGACGGCGGCGTCGACCTGTACGTCGCCACCCAGTGGCTGCACTCGGACCTCAAGCAGATCGCCCCGGTCCTCGGCCTGCCCGAGGACAAGGTGCGCATGACGCTCTCCGGCGTCGGCGGCGCGTTCGGCGGCCGCGAGGACCTGTCGATGCAGATCCACGCCTGCCTGCTCGCGCTGCGCACGAACAAGCCGGTCAAGATCGTCTACAACCGGTTCGAGTCGTTCTTCGGCCACGTCCACCGCCACCCCGCCAAGCTGTACTACGAGCACGGGGCGACCAACGACGGCAAGATCACGCACATGAAGTGCAAGATCGTCCTCGACGGCGGCGCCTACGCGTCCGCGTCGCCGGCCGTCGTCGGCAACGCCTCGTCGCTGTCGGTCGGCCCGTACGTGATCGATGACGTCGACATCGAGGCCATCGCGCTCTACTCCAACAACCCGCCCTGCGGCGCCATGCGCGGCTTCGGCGCGGTCCAGGCGTGCTTCGCGTACGAGGCACAGATGGACAAGCTGGCCGACAGACTCGGTATGGACCGAGTGGAGTTCCGGCAGCTCAACGCCATGGAGCAGGGGACCATCATGCCGACCGGGCAGCCGGTCGACTCCCCGGCCCCGGTCGCCGAACTGCTGCGCCGCGTCAAGGCGATGCCGCTGCCGATGGAGCGCCAGTGGGAGTCCAGCGAGGGCGCCGACGTGCGCCAGCTGCCCGGCGGTCTGTCCAACACCACGCACGGCGAAGGCGTCGTCCGCGGTGTGGGCTACGCGGTCGGCATCAAGAACGTCGGCTTCTCCGAGGGCTTCGACGACTACTCCACCGCCAAGGTGCGCATGGAGGTCATCAACGGCGAGGCCGTCGCCACCGTGCACACCGCCATGGCGGAGGTCGGCCAGGGCGGCATCACCGTCCACGCGCAGATCGCCCGCACCGAGCTGGGCGTCGCGCAGGTGACCATCCACCCCGCCGACACCCAGGTGGGCTCGGCCGGCTCCACGTCCGCGTCGCGTCAGACGTACGTCACCGGCGGCGCCGTCAAGAACGCCTGTGAGCTGGTGCGCGAGAAGGTCCTGGAGATCGGCCGGCGCAAGATGGGCACCTACCACCCGGCGTGGGCGACCGCCGAACTCCTCCTGGAGGGCGGCAAGGTCGTCACCGACGGCGGCGAGGTCCTCGCGGACCTGGTCGACGTCCTGGAGGGCGAGGTCGTCGAGCTGGAGGAGGAGTGGCGCCACCGGCCCACCGTCGCCTTCGACCTGGTCACCGGCCAGGGCAACGGCCACGTGCAGTACTCCTTCGCCGCGCACCGCGCCGTCGTCGAGGTCGACACCGAGCTCGGCCTGGTCAAGGTCATCGAACTGGCCTGCGCCCAGGACGTCGGCAAGGCGCTCAACCCGCTGTCCGTCGTCGGGCAGATCCAGGGCGGCACCCTCCAGGGCATGGGCATCGCGGTCATGGAGGAGATCGTCGTCGACCCCAAGACCGCGAAGGTCAGGAACCCGTCCTTCACGGACTACCTGCTCCCCACGATCCTCGACACGCCGACCATCCCGGTCGACGTGCTCGAACTCGCCGACGAGCACGCCCCGTACGGGCTGCGCGGCATCGGCGAGGCCCCGACCCTGTCGTCCACCCCGGCCGTCCTCGCGGCGATCCGGAACGCGACGGGTCTCCAGCTCGACCGGACGCCCGTCCGGCCCGAGCACCTGACGGGCACGGCCCCTTCGGCCTAGCCGTGTGCGACCCGGCCCCGCCGGGGCCGGGTCGCTGAGAAACGCGGGGGACGCCGTCCCCCGACCCCAGTTGCAGTCCGTCTCGGGCCGTCCCCCGGGTCGTGCAGCCATCCCAAATCCCGCACGCGCCAGAGCACTGAGCGGGTGCCCCTTTGAACCTTGGGAAACGAGGCACCATGACCCAGCAGTCAGTGGAGCCGAAGACCGCCGCCGACGACGCGGGCGCGGGTTCGCGCCAGCCCGCCGGCAGGTCTTGGCTCGACCGGTACTTCCACATATCGGAGCGAGGATCGACGGTCGCGCGTGAAGTGCGCGGCGGCGTCACGACCTTCATGGCCATGGCGTACATCCTTCTGCTCAACCCCCTGATCCTGTCCGGCAAGGACGCCGCCGGTGACACGATGGGCCAGAAGGCCCTGATCACCGCGACCGCCTTCGCCGCCGCGTTCACCACGCTCCTGATGGGCTTCGTCGGCAAGGTCCCGCTCGCCCTTGCTGCCGGCCTCTCCGTCTCCGGTGTGATCTCCTCGCAGGTCGCCCCCGAGATGACCTGGCCGCAGGCCATGGGCATGTGCGTGATGTACGGCGTCGTGATCATGCTTCTGGTCGTCACCGGCCTGCGCGAGATGATCATGAACGCGATCCCGCTCGCGCTGAAGCACGGCATCACCATGGGCATCGGCCTGTTCATCGCCCTGATCGGCCTCTACAAGTCCGGTTTCGTGCACGTCGGCAAGGCCACCCCGCTCACGCTCGGCCCGGCGGGCGAACTCGCCGGCTGGCCGGTGCTGCTGTTCGCGGGCACGCTCCTCCTGATCTTCATGCTGCAGGCGCGCAACACCCCCGGCGCGATCCTGATCGGCATCATCACCGGCACGGTCGTCGCGATGATCCTCAACGCGCTCGACGTGATCAGCCCCAAGCAGTGGGCCAACGGCGCCACCCCCGAGCTGCACGGCAGCGCGGTGTCCATGCCGGACTTCTCGCTCTTCGGCAAGGTCGAGTTCGGCGGCTGGGGCGAGGTCGGCGCCATGACGGTCGGCATGATCGTCTTCACGCTCGTGCTCGCCGGGTTCTTCGACGCGATGGCCACCATCATCGGCGTCGGCACCGAGGCCAAGCTGGCCGACGACAAGGGCCGGATGCCGGGCCTGTCCAAGGCGCTGTTCATCGACGGGGCCGGCGGCGCGATCGGCGGCGTGACGGGCGGCTCCGGCCAGACCGTCTTCGTCGAGTCCGCCACGGGCGTCGGCGAGGGGGCCCGCACGGGTCTCGCCTCCGCCGTCACCGGCCTGTTCTTCGCGGCCTGCCTGTTCTTCACGCCGGTCACCGCGATCGTCCCGCAGGAGGTCGCGTCCGCCGCGCTCGTCGTCATCGGCGCCATGATGATGATGAACGCCCGGCACGTCGACTGGGCCGACCGGGCCACCGCGATCCCGGTGTTCCTCACCGTGGTCCTGATGCCCTTCACGTACACCATCACCACCGGTGTCGCCGCGGGCGTCATCTCCTGGGTCGCCATCAAGATCGCCCAGGGCAAGGCCCGGGAGATCGGGGCCTTCATGTGGGGCCTGACGGTGATCTTCCTCGTGTACTTCGCGCTCAACCCGATCGAGAGCTGGATGGGCGTCCACTGACGCCCGCTCCGTAACCGCTAAGGAGACCGAGACATGCTGGACATCGCCGAAGAGCTCAACCGGTGGGTCGAGCAGGGACGCGACTTCGCCGTGGCCACCGTGGTGGCCGTCGGCGGGAGCGCGCCCCGGCAGCCCGGCGCGGCCCTCGCCGTGGACAGCGAGGGCACCGCGATCGGCTCGGTCTCCGGCGGTTGCGTGGAGGGCGCGGTCTACGAGCTGTGCCAGGAGGCGCTGCGGGACGGCGTCACGCACCTGCAGCGCTTCGGGTACAGCGACGACGACGCCTTCGCCGTGGGGCTCACCTGCGGCGGCGTCATCGACATCCTCGTCACACCGGTACGCGCCTCGGACGAGGCCGTACGCGGTGTGCTCGCGACCGCGCTGGCCACCGCCGCCACGGGGGAGGCGGCGGCGGTCGCGCGGATCGTGTCCGGGCCGGCCGAACTCCTCGGCCGCGCCCTGCTGGTGCGCCCCGACGGCTCGTCCGAGGGCGGCTTCGGCGCCCACCCCGAACTCGACCGCACGGTCGCCGGCGAGGCGCTCGCGTATCTCGACGCGGGCCGCACCGCCACCCTGGAGATCGGCGAGCAGGGCTCCCGCTGCGGAGCGCCGCTCACGCTGCTCGTCGAGTCCTCCGTCCCCGCCCCCCGGATGATCGTCTTCGGCGCGATCGACTTCGCGTCGGCGCTCGTCCGGATGGGCAAGTTCCTCGGCTACCGCGTCACCGTGTGCGACGCGCGGCCCGTCTTCGCGACGGCCGCCCGTTTCCCGGAGGCCGACGAGATCGTCGTCGAGTGGCCGCACCGCTACCTGGAGCGCACCGACGTCGACGGCCGCACGGTCCTGTGCGTCCTCACCCACGACGCCAAGTTCGACGTCCCGCTCCTCCACCTCGCGCTGCGCCTCCCGGTGGCGTACGTGGGCGCCATGGGCTCCCGCCGCACGCACCTGGACCGCAACGAGCGGCTGCGGGACGTCGGCGTCACCGAGCTGGAGCTGGCCCGTCTGCGGTCACCGATCGGGCTCGACCTCGGCGCCCGCACACCGGAGGAGGTGGCGGTGTCCATCGCCTCGGAGATCGTCGCCCACCGGCGGGGCGGCAGCGGTGTCTCGCTGACCGGCGCGCACACCCCGATCCACCACGAGCCCAGGTCCACCCGGCGCATCGGGTCGGTGGCCTGACCGCTTCGCCGCCGCACCGGGCGCCTGGTTCAACAGGCGCCCCGTGCACCGTACTTGACGCCGTACGCAACACCCTGGACTCTCTTATGGGAGCGCTCCCAGCAAGTCCCCGTGCCCTTGCGACCCAGGAGTGAACCCGTGCGAGGTCCCCTCAGACGTGCCTCAACCGTCATAGCGGCCCTGTCCGTCGCCCTGGCCGTGCTGCTCCTCGGCGGGCCGGTGGCCGGCGCCGCCGACAGCGGTGCCCAGGCCTCCCGGCTCTACGTCCCCGATCCCAACCCGGACGCCCTCAGGCAGGTCCTCGGCCTGGTCCGGGCGGGCCAGTACCGCGACGCGGCCCGCATCACGGCCATGGTCGCCACCCCGCAGGCGGTCTGGTTCGGCGACCAGAGCCCGGCCGAGGTCGAGCGGCTGGCCCGCGACGTGGTCAGGGACGCCGGCCGCGACGACGCCGTCCCCGTGTTCGCGCTCTACAACATCCCCGGCCGCGACTGCTCCAACTACTCCGCGGGCGGCGCCGCGAACACCGCCGAGTACCAGGCGTGGATCGACGCCGTGGCCCGCGGCATCGGCGCCCGCGACGCCCTGGTGATCCTCGAACCCGACGCGCTCGCCCTGCTCCCCGCCGACTGCGGACAGGACGACGCCCAGGGCACCAAGACCGCCGCCCGCTACGCCGAGGTGAACTACGCCGTCGACACGCTGGAGCCCCTGCGCGGCACCCGGGTCTACCTCGACACCGGGCACCCCGGCTGGCACGCCGTCGGCTCGATCGTGCCGCGCCTGATCAAGGGCGGCGTGCTGCGCGCCTCCGGCTTCTACACCAACGCCTCGAACTACAACACGGACGACGCCAACTCCTGGTACGGCAAGCTGATATCGTCGTGCGTCGCGTACGTGGACGGGGGCGGCGACGCCGCGGACTGCCCGGACCAGCACGCGCCGCGGGCCGCGACGCAGGCCTGGATCGACGCGCACGTCCATGTCCCCGCGTCGCGGATGGCGCACTTCGTGACCGACTCCAGCCGCAACGGCCGGGGCCCGTGGACCCCGCCGGCCGGCAAGTACACCGACCCGCAGGACTGGTGCAATCCGCCGGACCGGGGCCTGGGCGCCCGCCCGACCCTGCGCACCGGCGACCCCTTGCAGGACGCGCGCCTGTGGATCAAGACGCCGGGGGAGTCGGACGGGCTGTGCCTGCGGGGGACGGAAGGCCCCGAGGACCCCGAGCGCGGCGGCCTCGACCCCAAGGCGGGGGACTGGTTCCCGCAGCAGGCACTTGAACTGGTGCGGTACGCCAACCCGCCGCTCCTGTAGCGGGGTTCAGGAGTCCGGGAGCGTCAACTCGAACGACTCCTGATCGGCCAGCGACCGCAGAAAGGGCGCCGCCTCGAACGCCTCGGCCGGGCTGAACACCCCGGCCTTGCGCGGCCCCTCGCCGCCGGTGAGCCGGAGCACCGCCTCCACCGAGGCGAGTGCCCCGGCCCGCCAGATGTCCCGCCCGCGCACGAACGCCGTCCGGCCGCCGCCTCCGTCCCGGACGACCTGCGCCGCGACGGTGAACTCGGTGCGGGCCCGCTCCTCGGGGCTCGCGTCGACGCTGCTGAAGGTCTGTTCCTCCTCGAACGTCGAGGCGGTGAGCTGCACTTCGACCGAACGGGCCGGGACGTGCCGGGGCACGGTGACGACCTCGCCGGACGGGAACGGCACGATGGTGGCGCGCGGCCCGACCGGCGGCGGGAACGGGAAGACGGCGTCGCGGGTCTCCACCGGGCCGATGTGCTGGGCGCCGTCCGAGTAGGAGATGCGGTCGGTCTCGCCGATGAGGAGGTGCGCGGTGTCCACCGCGCCGCGCGTCATCCGCCAGCCCGTGACGGCGTATCCGACGGTGACCTTCTCCACGTCCGGCAGCCCCTCGGCGGCGGCCGCGGCGAGCAGGTCGCCGAGCCCGCCGTAGAAGCTCATCTGCGGGATCAGCACGGCTCCGGTGCGCTCGGCGATGCTCTGGCAGTCGTCGAAGAGGTGCTTGACCGCGTGCGGTTCGAGGGCGTGGTCGACGTACGGGATGCCGGCCTCGGCCGCGGCGCGGGCGACCGGGGCGCCCGTCGTGGTGAAGGGGCCCGCGCAGTGGTTCATGGCGTCGGCCCGTTCGGCCAGCCGGCGCAGGGCCACCTCGTCGTCGAGGGGCGCCGCGTGGACGCTGAGGCGGGCGGGGGCGGCGAGCTCGGCGGCCAGGGCGCGCAGGCCCGGCTCACCGCGGCCGGCGAGGATCACGTCCTGGCCGCGGGCGAGGAGTTCGGCGGTGACGAGGCGCCCGGTGTGCCCGGTGGCGCCGTAGACGGCTATGGCCATGAGACGGCTCGCTTCCGTACGGAGGAGTGCGACCAAGTGGGACAAGATACAACTGATCCGGGTGGCCGACGAGCTGTCCGACCCGTCAACTCCCGTACCGCAAAAGGCCGTTCACCGCTCTGCCGAACATCCATCGCCCTGCCGCCGCGAGCAGCGGATCCGCCACGGCGGGCACCCCGCGCACCCGTAGCTCCTCGCGCCACTCCACCCGCGACCGGTCGGCCCCGAGCGCCCGTACCTCGAACTCGGCCCAGCCGGTGACGAACCGGCCGTGCTTGACGAGGCGGCAGCGGCGCGGCGGCTGCCAGGCGACCACCTCCATCGGATCGTCGAAGCCGAACCGGCCGCCGATCCCGGTACGGGCCACGAACACGGTGCCCGCGGCCGTCGGTGACGGCGTGGTCACGGTGACGCGGGTGAGCGGTACGACGTCGCCGTGCCGCTCCCAGTCGGTCAGGCGCCGCCACGCCTCGGCGGCGGGCAGCGGGGTCTCACGGACGATACGGACATGGGCCACGCCGCGAGCGTAGGTCCCTTGCGGCGGGCCCGGCCGCACCGCGCCTGGCGTGTCGTCGCGTTCCGCGTCCCAACTGGGCGGCTGCGCAAGCCCGCACGCCCTGCTGCTCGTGTGCGGCGCCGGGCCCCGTCCCTCGCCGAGCTGCCACTGCCGCTGCCGGTGCGGCGGGTCCGATCCGGCCCGTGGACCGGCTCACGGGCGGTAGATCCTGCCCGGCTCCGCCGTGCCGGGGGCGAACAGCTGCGGGACCGTCACGAAGACGTAGCCCTTCTGTTTGAGCGCGTCGATGATGCCGGGGACGGCCGGGACCGTGCCCCGGTAGATGTCGTGCAGCAGGATGATGCTGTCGCGCCTGGTCTGATCGACGGCGCGTTTCTGGATCAGGGCGGAGTCCGTGGTCGTGTAGTCCTTGGTGGTCACGTCCCACAGGATCTGCGCCAGGCCCTCCTCCTTCGCGAGTTCGCCGACGTGGTCGTCCGTCCGGCCCTGCGGCGGCCGCATCAGGGTGGGGCGTTTGCCGGTCAGCCGTTCCACGGCGTCGTCGGTGCGCTTGAACTCGTCCCTGATCTGCGCGTCGTCGATGTCCGTGAGGATCTTGTGGTCCCAGGTGTGGCTGGCCAGCTCGTGGCCCTCCCGGGCCATCCGCCGGACCAGCTCCGGGTGCTTGGCGATGTGGTTCTTGCCGAGCAGGAAGAACGTCGCGGGGACCTTCTTGTCCTTGAGGATGTCGAGCAGCCGGGGGCTGTTCTCGCTGGGGCCCGCGTCGAAGGTGAGGGCGACGCACTTGGCCCGGCGGCAGTCGACCGTGCCGAACCGGTCGGCCGTGGAGCGCGCGCCGCCCGCCTTCGCGTCGACGGCGCCGGCCTTGCGGGCGCCGCTCGGGCTGGTCGTGTCGTACTGGGTGCAGCCGCTCAGGCCGAGGGCGAGGGTCCCGGCGACCGCCAGGACGGCGACCGCACGGAACCCTCTTCGTATTTTCATCATCTTCACAGGTGCGACGGACATGCCAGCACTATACATAGCGTGTATACGTCGAGTGTATAGGTATCTGACCTGCGGCTTCTGAACGGCGGCTGCCCCTGTGCCTTCTCTTGAGTCTTCTGTCGCGTCTTCTCTGTGCCCGTCCGCGGGCGGTGATCGGATGCGGCCGCGGCGCCCGCGTGGTCGCCCCTGAACGTGGCTCGCCGCCCGGTGGTCAGGATGTGACGAGCCCGTCGATGTCCCCGCATACGGTGAGTTCGTGCCCCGTGACCGATTGACAGGTCCGCCGCCGCCCCGGATCGTGTCAACCGGTGTGTGACGCCTGACGGTTGGGGGACCGCGATGAGGTGGCCGGGGGACGCGTCCGACAGTGGTGCGGGGCAGGCGGGACAGGCGGGGGGAGCCGGGGCCGGTTCCCCGGAAGGCGGCGCGTTCGGGCCGCCTCCCGCGATGCCGCCGCCCCCGGGCTCCGTGCCGGGGCCCCCGCCCCCGCCCCCGCCCGGGATGCCGGCCGCGCCCCCGCCGATGCCCGCGCGGCCGCCGAGACCTGCGCCGGGCCCCGCCGAGCCGGCCCGCGCGCTCGCCGCCGGCCTGCTCAATCTCTGCGGCCTGGGCCTGGGGTACCTCTACCTGCGCCGGTGGCTGCTCGCCGCGCTGTGCCTCGCCGCGACGGCCGCGCTGCTCGTCGTCGCCCTGCCCGCCGACCCGGACGGGGTGCCGCGATGGGCCCTCGTCGGATACCTCGCCCTCCTGCTCCTCGCGGCGGCGGACGGTGCGCGCCGCGGGCTGCGCGCACCCGCGACCGCCGTACGCGCCAGGCCCGTTGCCGTCGTCGCGGTCGCGGTCGCCCTGCTCGCCGTGCCCGCCGGAGGAGCGGTCGCGTACGGCGGACTGCGGGACGACGCCGTCGAGGAGATGCTGCTCGACCGGCTCGCCGCGACGGACGCCCTCGTCGAGGCGGCCTCCGCCGAGGGCTTCGCCGAGGCGCGCCCCGACTACCGCACCGCCCTGACCCGCTACCGCGCCCTCGCCGAGGACCACCCGGACTCCCGCGCCGCGCACCGCGTCCACGACAGCCTCGACACCTACTACAAGACGGTCGCCGCGCCGTACGCCGACGCCGACCACTGCGCGGCCGTCGCGCCCCTCACCTATCTGCGGGACGTGCCGAAGGCGATCGACCGCGACGTCCTCGGCTCCCTCGCGACCTGGCCCGACAAGCCGCTCGCGGTCTCCCTCCTGAAGTGCGGCACCGGCAAGCTCGGCAGCGCAGAGAGCGACGGGAGCGGCGGCGAACTCGGCCAACTCCTGCGCACGTTCCCCGAGTCGGCGCAGGCGGCCGAGGTGGAGCCCGCGGTCCGCGCCGCCGTCGACCGACGCGCCGGTGACCTCTCCGGCGCCGAACCGTGCCGCGCCACCGACGAGCTGCGCCGGATCGGCGACACCGCTAAGGAACTGCCCGAGCCCGCCCCCGGGCACGTGCGCGGGGACATCGACGCGGCCGTCGGCAAGGGTGTCTACGCCTGCGGGATGGACCAGTTCGAGGACGGGAAGTTCGCCGAGGCCCGCAAGACCCTGGCCGACTTCGCGGGCACGTACAAGAGCGACAAGCGGCGCGGTCGCGCCCAGCAGGTCGCCATCGCCGCCGAGATCGCCGAGCAGCGCCCGTCCGCGGGCGCCCGGTTGCCGCGCGCCCACGCGCCCGGCGGCGCACGCATGGAGATGGTGATCAGCAACGACGGGCCCGGCCCCGTCGAGATCCTCTACACCGGGCCGGTCACCGGGCGCGTCACCATCGGCGCCTGCGGTTCCTGCTCGACGTACGGCAGTGAGGCTGCGGGAAGCAGCAAGGCATGCAAGGCGAGCGGCAGGAACTATCCGAAGAAGACGCTGCGGCTGCCCGCGGGGACGTACCACTTCCTGCACAAGCCGGGCGGCTCGCAGGCCACCGCCCGCAGCCGCGCCGCGGGCGGCACCATCCAGCCCGGATACACCTACACGCAGTGCAGTTACGTGGTGAGCAGCGGGCTCGGCGGCGATCTCTGAGGGCGTCCGCGGCGAGGACGGGGCCGGGGCTGGAACCGGTTACCACAAAGCGGTCTTCTCACCTTCCGCACCTACAAGGGGTCTTGACGTGTCCGCTTCATGCCCTGCACCCTGACCCAGCGGGAAAGCGTTTTCTATCCGAGGAGACGCGAGACCGAAGGGTGAGGCCATGCGAGACCGAACCACGATGACGACGATCGCCCTGCTGGCCGCGGGCGCCCTGCTCGGCGCGCTGCCCGCACAGGCGGCGGAGCCCGACGCGCGGGACGCCGCGACCGGGACCGCACTCGTCGACCCCGCCACCCCCGCCGACGCCAGTCCGCTGAGCACCGGCGCCGCGCCCGCCGCCGCGGCCCAGACCCTGGTGTTCAGCGACGAGTTCGACGGCTCGACCGTCAGCACGGCCCGGTGGACCGCCCGCGACGAGGAGCGCTCCGGCGCCGCGGGCACCGACCGCTGGTGGTACAAGCCGGCCAATGTCCGCACCGACGGCAACGGCGCCCTCGCCATCGACGTCAAACAGCTCGCCGCGGGCCAGTACTCCGGCGGCCGCATCGACAGCCAGGGCACGTTCGACTACACGTACGGCACGATCGAGGCCAGGATCCACACCCCGGCCGCGACCAACGGACACCTCGCCGCGCTGTGGCTGCAGGCAGACGGAGGGCTCACCCCCGGCGGCGCCGTCGACGGCACCGCGCGCGACGGCGCCGAGATGGACATCACCGAGACCAACTACCAGGCCGACAAGTACTCCGTGACCCTGCACTACGACGGTTACGGCGCCGACCACAAGTCGTCCGGCACCGTCGCGAACGCGCCCGGCCTGCACAGCACCTGGTACCACACGTTCGGCCTCAGCTGGACCCCCACCCAGCTGCAGTTCCTCTACGACGGTGCCGTGGTCCGCACCGTCACCGACCCTCAACTCATCAGCCAGGTGAAGGAGTTCCCGATCCTGTCGCACGAGGTCCTGGACGGCTGGGCGGACGGCTCGGTCCACGACGAGACGTTCGACTGGAACTCCACGATGTACGTCGACTACATCAGGGTCTGGCAGTAGGCGCGGACCCGCGCCTCACGACGGGTCGTCCGGTACGGCGGACAGCAGGCTGTGCAGGATCGGACCGGCCGACCCGCCACCGGTGACGCCCTGCTCCACGACGCAGGCGACGGCCACGTTGCCGCGCCGCGCGACGAGCCAGCCGTTGTTGGGCTCGTCCTCGGAGACCTCCGCGGTGCCGGTCTTCGCGCCGATGCCGCCGGGCAGATCGGCCAGCACCCGGGCGGTCCCCTCGGTGACGGTGGCCCGCATCATCGTGCGCAGCTGTCCGACCACGGACGCGGGAAGCGGGGTCGTGGACGTCGTGTCCTTGGCACCGCGCACGATGGTCGGCTGGTGGAAGGTACCGGACGCCGCCGTCGCCGTGACCGACGCCATGATCAGGGGATTCGCCTGGATGCGGCCCTGCCCGATCATGGACGCGGCCTTCTCCGTCTCGTCCTTCGGCACCGGCACCGACCCGTCGTACGACGGGATCCCGACGTGCCACTCCTGCCCGACGCCGAAGTACTTGCGGGCCACGTCCCCGAGTTCGGACCCGCCGAGCCGGCCGCGCAGGCTGATGAAGGCCGTGTTGCAGGACTCGGTGAAGTCCTTGCGGAAGGTCGCGCCGCGGAACTCGGACGTCTCCACGTTGTGGAACTCCTTGCCCACGGTCAGATACTTGGGACAGTCCACGACGTCGTCCGGCTCGACCGCGCCCTTGAGCAGCAGCGCGCTGCTCGTGACGATCTTCCAGGTGGAGCCGGGCGCGTACGTGCCCGAGACCGCGCGGTTGAAGCCGGTGGCGGGGGAGTTGGCCATGGCGAGCACCTCGCCGTTGTCGACGCGGAGCGCGACGAGCGAGGCGTTCTTACCGTCGGCCTCGGCCATCGCCTTCTCGGCGGCGGACTGCCAGGAGGCGTCGAGGGTGGTCGCGACGGGCTCGTCGGCAGGGGTCTTCTTCGCGCCGAACGTGGTCTCCGTCCCCTTCACCTCGCCGGTGGCCCGGTCGACGAGCCGGATCGCCCCGCGCGGCCCGGCCCCGCCCCCGGCGAACTGGGAGAGCACGGCCTGCAAGGAGGGATAGGAGTCGCCGGTCAGTGAGGCCCCGGTGCGGTCGGTGACCTTCGGGGCGGCCGTGTCCTCGCGCTCCAGGCGGAACTTGGCGCTCTCGCTCAGGTGGGGATGGACGAGGGACAGCTTCCAGTCGACCTTCCAGCCGCCGCCCCGCTGCTCGCGCAGGGGCAGCCCGGAGGTGTACGTCCACGCCCCCAGGCCCGTGACGGGCATCTTCGCGGTGAACGGCACCCGGACCGAGCCGTCGTCGGCCCGCGTCGCCCGCGCCGCGGTGAGCCGGGGCCCCTTGATGTCGAGCCCGGCGGTGAAGTTGCGCAGCACCTGGCGCGCCGCGGCGGGGTCCGTGGTGCGGGCGGCCGCGCCGTCGAGCCGGCCGCCCGCCCAGTCCGCGAGGAACGCCCGGGCCTGGGTGAGCGCCGCCGGGTCGGGGGCCCCGTCGCCCCGCTCGAAGGGGCCGAGCCCCGCGGCGTACGCGCCGCCCGCGGTGACGGCGAGGACCGCGGTGACCGCGACGGCGGCCCTGCGCCCGGTGCGGCGGGGGCGGCGGCGGTACGTCGTGACGTGGCCGAGATCCGGATCGTGGGTGGAGGAAGGGTGCGTCATGCCGGGAAGGAGAGCAATCTGCCCACCCTTCTGTCCAAGTCTCATATCAATCAAGGATCGATCAGAATCGCATATGATTGCTGATCGTGGACCTGATCCGGCACCTGGAGTGCTTCGTGGCTGTTGCAGAAGAGTCACACTTCGGCCGGGCCGCCGCCCGCCTCGGCATGGCCCAGCCGCCCCTGTCGCAGCGCGTCCAGCGCCTGGAGCGGGAACTCCAGGTGCGGCTCTTCGACCGCACCAGCCGACAGGTGACGATCACCAAGGCGGGCACGCTGCTGCTGCCGGAGGCGCGCGAGCTGCTCGCCCGCTCCGAGGCGCTGCTGGCCACCGCACGCCGGATCCGGGACGGCGAGAGCGGGCTGCTGCGCGCCGCGCTGCCGCCGGACATCGCGGGCGGCACGGTCGCCGCGGTACTGACGTCCTTCCAGGAACGCAACAAGGGAGTCGAGCTGGAGCTCCACGAGCTGTCCACCGCCGAACAGCTCGCCCGCTTCGCCGCCCGCGAACTCGACGTCGGACTCATCCACCACCCCTGCGACGTGACCGGCCTGGAACTCGGCCCCGTGCTGCGCCGCGAGCTCGGCGTGCTGCTGCCGCGCGACGCCCCGGCGGCCTCGTCCACCGAGGTACCCCTCGCCGCGCTCACCGGCTGCGACCTGATCCTCTTCCCGCGCGCCACCGCCCCCGCGCTCTACGACGACCTGCTGACCACCTGCGCCCGCGGCGGCTACACCCCGGCCGCCGTCCGGCACGGGCAGGGCGCCAGCTTCGTCCGCGGACTCGTGCTCTCCGCGGGCGCCGTCGCCCTCGCCCCGCGCGACGCGGCGCCCGCCGAGAGCGACGCCCTCGTGTGGCGGCCCCTTGCCGGAGCGCCGCTGGCCCGGCGGCACTCCGTCGCCTGGCCGCGCGGACACGGCGACGCCGCCGTCCACGCCTTCGCCGACGCGGCCACGCACGCGCTGCGCACCACCGCCGACGCCCTGCCCGACATCCCCACGCGCCCGATGCACCTGCGCCCGGCAGCGGAGTACTGGCTGTGACGATCCGTACCGACTTCCGCGAACGCGTCCGCGCGGCCTTCACCGACGCCGGCGTCACCGGCCGGCTGCACGCCCTCGACATCGACTCGGGCGCTCAACTCGACGTCGAGGCAGACGAGTTGGTGTGCACGGCGAGCGTGCACAAGCTGCCGCTGCTGGTCGCCCTGCACGAGCGGGCGGCGGCCGGCGCCCTCGACCTCACCGAACAGGTCGACTGCCCGCAGGGCGACCGCACCGCGGGGCCCACCGGGCTCGCCGCGATGCTCGATGCGGCCCGCCTCTCGCTGCGCGACCTCGCCTACCTGATGATGGCGGTCAGCGACAACGCCGCCGCGGACCTGCTCCTGGACCGGGTCGGCCTCGACGCCGTCAACCGCACGACGGCCCGCCTCGGCCTCGACGCGACGTACGCCGTCCACACCTTCGGCGCCACGATGGCCTCCATCAAGGAGGATGTCGGCCCGGCCGGCGCCCGCGCGCTGGCCGACCCGCACGTCATCGGGCGGTTGCGCGCCCTCGACCCGGCCCGCTCCAACCGCAGCACGCCGCGCGAGCTGACCCGGCTGCTCGGCGCGATCTGGCGCGACGAGGCCTGTACGGCCGAACACGGCTCCGCCATGAGGCGCCTGATGGGCCTTCAGGTGTGGCCGCACCGGCTGGCGTCCGGCTTCCCGTTCGACGACGTGCACGTCGCGGGCAAGACCGGGTCGCTGCCGACGCTGCGCGCGGAGGCCGGAGTCGTCGAGTACCCGGACGGCGGCCGCTACGCCGTCGCCGTGTTCACCCGCACCGCGCAGACCGCGGCCACCCTGCCCGCCGCCGACGCGGTCATCGGCACCGCCGCCCGGATCGCGGTCGACGCGCTGCGCGCCGGATAGGGCCGTGCGGCCTCACGACCGGGTGGCGGTCCCGCACGTCTGGTCCCCGGACGCGCCCGCCCGGGCCTCCATCGGCGCGCTGCGGTCGTACGGGTCGACGGTCGGGCCGTCGGCCGCCTGCCCGGTGCCGAACTCCGGGGTGAGGTAGCCCGTATAGGTGTCGCATCCCGCGTTCGTGGTGTCCACGCTGTTGCGCACGACGGAGAAGGTGCCCGCCTTCGTGCGCACCTTCGCCGGATCGTCCCAGTTCACCACCACTTCGCGGCGCACGATCGTGCGCACCACCTGGGAGCTGCCCCGCTCCGCCCGCACCACCGGATACACGTACGTCACGTCGGTGGTCACCTCCAGCGCACCGTTCTCGCCCTCCCGGTACGTCATCCGCCCCCGCGTCCTGACGACGTCCCCGACGAGCCGCACCTCGGTCCGGTCGAAGCGGCTGAACAGCACGAGCGGGTTGTCCTCCGCGCTCGGCGCGGTCAGCGAGGTGTCCAGGAACTCCTGTTCCCCGGGCTGGCGCGGGTTGATGAACGCGATGGCCTCGTCGGGCCGTTCGCCGCGCAGCACCTTCGGATCCAGGCTGGACGCCACGAGGAAGTCCCGGGTCCGCCGCAGCGCCCGCGCGACCTGCGCCTCGCCCATCCAGCCGGTGGCCCGGGCCGCGGGCACGCCGATCCCGGCCGCCCCGTCGGCCCAGTCCGCGGCGGGCGATCCCAGGAACGGATCCTCCAGCGTGCCCTGTCCGGCCGACGGCACCCTGGCCGGGGGCGCGTCGTCGCCACCCCCGAACCAGCCGGTCACCCGGCCCGGGTCGAGCGCGACGAACACCAGCGCCAGCGCGGCCAGCAGCCCGACCACGTACCAGCCCCGCTTCCGCGCGCGGGGCGGTCGGTGCGTCCGCCACCCCTCCGGCTGCCCGGACTGCTCCTGGAGCCGCCGTGTCACCATGCGGGCGCGCGCCGACGGCTCCTTGGGGGCGTCGGGCACCCCCTCCTCGGACTCCCTGAGGAACCGCTCCCACTCCTCGTCCGACACGGACGAACCGCCCTGATCCCCACCCGAATCCACGCTGTGCTCCCCGCCGTTGCCCAAGCCGTCCCGCGATGCCGCCCCTCCCCAGGGCAGTCGTCGCCGCAGCATGATCGCACAGGCGTTCCCGGGAGGAAGCCGCCTCGGCGCCCTCACGCGAGAAGCGGCCCGCCCGGCGTGTGCCGGGTCCGGCCCGCGCCGCCGTGCGCTTTGATCGACGACCAAGGACCCGGTCGGCGCGGCGCGCCGACCGGGCAACGACACGTCGATGGAGCGCCCGGCATGACCGACGAAGAGTCCGGCACCCCTCACTGGCTGTTCGGCGATCAGCTCGGCCCGCACTTCGCCGACCCCGCGCGCGGCGGCCCGCACCGGGACGCGCCGCTGCTGATGATCGAGGCCCGCAGCGTCTTCCGGCGCAGGCGGTTCCACCGCGCCAAGGCCCACCTGATCCTGTCGGCGATGCGCCACCGGGCCGCCGAACTCGGCGACCGGGTGCGGTACGTCAGGGCGGACACCTATCGCGAGGGCCTGCGCGAGGCGGTGGGGGACGACCCCGTGACGGTGCATCACCCCACCACGCACGCGGCCCGGGACTTCGTGGACTCCCTGCCCTCCGTCCGCGTCCTGCCGGCCCGCGGTTTCCTCATGACGCACGACGAGTTCAGGATCTGGGCGGACGGCCGCGGCACGAAACACCTCCGCCAGGAGGACTTCTACCGCTGGGTCCGCCAGTCGCACGACCTGCTGATGGAGGGCGACCGGCCGGCCGGCGGCCGCTGGAACCTGGACCACGACAACCGCCAGCCCCCGCCCCGCGGCGCCACCGACCTGGGCGTCCCCGCGCCCTACCACCCGCGGGAGAGCGACATCGACGCCGAGGTGCGCTCCGACCTCGACCGCTGGGCGCGCGACGGGGACGTCGAGTTCGTCGGCGAGGACGCGCCCCGCTGGTTCCCCGCCACGCGCCGGGAGGCACTCGCCGCGCTGCGCCGCTTCGTCGAGCACCGGCTCGCCACGTTCGGCGCGCACGAGGACGCGATGCTGTCCGGGGACGCGACGATGAGCCACAGCCTGCTCTCCTCGTCGCTGAACCTCGGGCTGCTGGACCCCGCCGAGTGCGTCGAACGGGCCGAGGCCCGGTGGCGTTCCGGCGACGCGCCCCTCAACAGCGTCGAGGGATTCGTGCGCCAGGTCGCCGGCTGGCGCGAGTACGTCTGGCACGTCTACTGGTACTTCGGTACGCGGTACCGCGACAGCAACACCCTGCGCCACCACGCGGAACTGCCCGACTGGTTCACGGAGCTCTCCCCGGAGGGCACCGAGGCGAACTGCCTCTCCCACGTCCTGGAACAGGTCAGGGACACCGGATGGACCCACCACATCCCCCGCCTGATGATCCTCGGCAGTTTCGCCCTGCAGCGCGGCTGGGAGCCGGGGGCCGTCACCGACTGGTTCCACCGCAGCTTCGTCGACGGCTACGACTGGGTCATGGTCCCCAACGTGGTGGGCATGTCGCAGTACGCGGACGGGGGCCGCATGACCACCAAGCCCTACACGTCCGGCGGCGCCTACATCGACCGCATGAGCGACCTGTGCGGCCCCTGCCGGTTCAAGCCGTCCGTCCGGGTCGGCGAGGACGCCTGCCCGTTCACCGCCGGGTACTGGAACCTGCTGCACCGCCACCGCGACCGGTTCGAGCACAACGCCCGCATGGCACAGGCGGTGCGCGGCCTCGACCGCCTCCGCGACCTCGACGCACTGCTGGAGCAGGAGCGCGACCGCCAGGACTGAGAGACCTGTGATGTCCGAGAGCTGAGAGGTGGCAGAGGCCTGAGAGGATGGGCCGCGGAGAGGAACAGCACGTGGATCGGCAGGCGGCAGGACCGGCCTCGGGGGAGCCCGAGCAGGAAGCGCTGTTCGGATGGCAGGACGCCGCCCCGGCACCGGCCCCGCACGGAGCGTTCCGCGACAGTCCGCAGGCGCGCCGGCTGCTCGACATCCGCGAGGTCTACGTGGAGCCCGCGGCCCTCGACTCGCCGCGCGGCCGCCAGATCATGGCCCGGCTGCCCGGCGTGCGCGTCACCGAGGTCGACAGCCACTGGCGCATCCCCTCCCTCCACGGCAACGAAGGCAACGTCGACCGGTGGGTCCGCGTCAAGACCGAGACGCTCGTGCTCGGGGTCAAGCACACGCTCGCCACGCGCCCCAACGGCAGATCGGCCGACTGGATCGCCCCGGGCACCTCCAACGGCTGCGCGATGGCCTGCGCCTACTGCTACGTCCCCCGTCGCAAGGGCTACGCCAACCCCATCACGCTGTTCACCAACATCGAGGCCATCGTGGCCCACGTCCGGCGCCACGTACGGTCCCAGGGCCCCAAGACGGAACCCAACCAGTGCGATCCGCAGGCCTGGGTCTACGACATCGGAGAGAACGGCGACTGCTCCGTCGACGCCCTCGTCTGCGACAACACGGCCGATCTCGTCGCCGCGTTCCGCGGCCTGCCGACGGCCAAGGCGTCGTTCGCCACCAAGTTCGTCAACCCCGACCTGCTCGCCCTCGACCCCCAGGGACGGACCCGGGTGCGGTTCTCCCTCATGCCCGCCGACGACTCCCGGCTGCTGGACATCCGCACCAGCCCGATCGCCGACCGGATCGCCGCGGCCGCGGACTTCCTCGACGCCGGATACGAGATCCACTTCAACCTCTCGCCGGTCGTCCTGCGCCAGGGATGGCAGCGCGACTGGGCCGAACTGCTCACCCACCTCGACGACGTCCTGCCCGCCCGGGTGAAGGAACAGGCGGCGGCCGAGGTCATCATGCTGACGCACAACCAGGCGCTGCACGAGGTCAACCTGGGCTGGCATCCCCGCGCCGAGGACGTGCTGTGGCAGCCCGCCGCCCAGGAGACGAAGCGTTCCCAGAACGGCGCCCTCAACGTCCGCTACGCCCACGAGATCAAGCAGCGCTCGCTCGCGCGGCTCGGTGAACTGCTGGCGGCGCACGCGCCCTGGCTGCGCGTCAGATACGCGTTCTGACCCTCCCCCTGGGGACGCGGACCCGTGCCGGGCCGGGGCGCAGGGATGCCCACGGCCCGGCACGGGCGTGCCGGCGTCAGGACGTGGTCGACCCCAGCTCCGCGCGGACGGTGCGCGCCGCGGCGACGAGGTTCTCCAGGGAGGCCCGGGTCTCGGGCCAGCCGCGGGTCTTCAGGCCACAGTCCGGATTGACCCACAGCCGTTCGGCCGGGATGGCCTCGAGTCCCGCACGCAGCAGGGCCGCCGCCTCCGCCACGCCCGGTACGCGGGGCGAGTGGATGTCGTACACGCCGGGTCCCGCCTCCCGCGGGTAACCGTGCCCCGCCAGCTCGTGGGCGACCTGCATGTGGGAGCGGGCCGCTTCCAGGCTGATGACGTCGGCGTCGAGGTCGTCGATGGCCTGGACGATGTCACCGAACTCGGCGTAGCACATGTGCGTGTGGATCTGGGTGTCCGGACGCACACCGCTGGTGGTGAGGCGGAACGCCTCGGTGGCCCAGGCCAGGTAGCCGGCACGGTCGGCGGCGCGCAGCGGCAGCGTCTCGCGCAGCGCGGGCTCGTCGACCTGGATCACCGAAGTCCCGGACGCCTCAAGGTCGTTCACCTCGTCCCGCAGCGCGAGAGCGACCTGCCGAGCGGTGTCCCCGAGCGGCTGGTCGTCGCGGACGAAGGACCAGGCGAGCATGGTGACCGGCCCGGTGAGCATGCCCTTGACGGGGCGGTCCGAGAGGGACTGGGCGTACGCGGTCCAGCGCACCGTCATCGGCCCGGGACGCGAGATGTCGCCGGCCAGGACCGGCGGGCGCACGTAACGGGTGCCGTACGACTGCACCCAGCCGGCCTGCAGGGCGAGGTAGCCGGTGAGCCGCTCGGCGAAGTACTGGACCATGTCGTTGCGCTCGGGCTCGCCGTGCACGAGGACGTCCAGGCCGGTCTTCTCCTGGAAGGAGACGACGTCGCGGATCTCGTTCCTGATGCGCTCCTCGTACGCGACCGTGTCGATACGGCCCGCCCTCAAGTCGGCCCGCGCCGCGCGCAGTTCACCGGTCTGCGGGAACGAGCCGATCGTCGTGGTCGGCAGCAGCGGCAGGCCGAGGTGGGCGCGCTGCGCGGCGGACCGCTCGGCGTACGACAGGGAGCGGCGCCCGTCCGCGTCCGTGACGGCGGCGGCGCGGGCCCGCACGTCCGGGTCGTGCGTGATCGGGGATCCGGCCCGCGACGCCAGGTCCGCCCGGTTCGCGGCGAGCTCCGCCGTGACGCTGCCGGTGCCCTGGGCCAGACCCGCGGCGAGGGTCGCCACCTCGGCGGTCTTCTGCCGCGCGAAGGCCAGCCAGCGCAGGATCTGCGGCTCGATGTCCCGCTCCAGCGACGCGTCCAGCGGGACGTGCAACAGCGAGCAGGACGGGGCGACGTCGACCCGGTCGGCGAGGCCGAGCAGGGTGCCGAGCGTGGTGAGGGACCTCGCCAGATCGTTGATCCAGACGTTGCGGCCGTCGACGACACCGGCGACCAGCCGCTTGCCGGGCAGCCCGCCGACGGCCGCGAGGGCGTCGAGGTTGGCGGCCGCCGAGCCGGTGAAGTCGAGCGCCAGACCGTCGACCGGGGCCTTGGCCAGGACCGGCAGGGCGTCGCCCAGCCGGTCGAAGTACGAGGCCACGAGCAGCTTGGGCCGGTCGGCGAGAGCACCGAGGTCGCGGTAGGCGCGGGCCGCCGCGTTCAGCTCGGCCGGGGTGCGGTCCTGGACGAGGGCGGGCTCGTCGAGCTGCACCCACGGGGCCCCGGCCGCACGCAGCTCGGTGAGCACCTGCGCGTACACGGGCAGCAGCCGGTCGAGGAGGGTCAGCGGGTCGAAGTCGGCGGCGACACCGGGCGCGGGCTTGGCCAGCAGCAGATACGTGACCGGACCGACGAGGACCGGCCGGGCGGCCAGCCCCAGGGCGAGCGCTTCCTCGAACTCCGTGACCTGCTTCGTGGAGTCAGCGGTGAACACCGTGTCCGGCCCCAACTCGGGCACCAGGTAGTGGTAGTTGGTGTCGAACCACTTCGTCATCTCCAGCGGCGCGACGTCCTGCGTGCCACGGGCCATGGCGAAGAACCCGTCCAGGGCATCGGCGTCGAAAGCGGCGCGGTGGCGCTCGGGGATCGCGCCGACCATGACGCTGGTGTCGAGGACGTGGTCGTAGTACGAGAAGTCGCCGGTCGGCACTTCGCCGATGCCCGCGCCGGCCAGCTCCCGCCAGTTCGTGCGGCGCAGTCCGGCGGCGGTGGCACGGAGGGCGTCGGCGGTGACGCGGCCCTTCCAGTAGCCCTCGATCGCCTTCTTCAGCTCGCGATTCTGTCCCTGGCGGGGGTAGCCGTACACGGTGGCCCGTGCTGCCGCGGCCGCGGTCCTGGTGGTCACGGAGATCTCCTTCGAGAGACGTATCCCTGGGATCCCGGAGACCGACGCGGCCGGAAAGGAGTGACAGACCGGCGGCACGGTCCCGCGCGCCGGGGCGCCGTCGTCCGTCCGGTGTGTACGCCGACCCGCCCTCGAGGTCACCGAGATGTCCGCACACGCGTCGTACGCGCACGGGCAGATGGCAGGTCTTCGGACTCGCGGGCACGTCCTCCGATCCGGAGGACACCTACTGGCCGTCGCTTCCCAGGTCCCGTTCGTCGGGACCCAGTGCGTATGACGGCGGTCGTTCCCACTCACCGCTGCGGGGCAGTCCCGGATTCCCACCGGGTTCCCTCTTACGACGCTCCCGCCTGGCGGACGGGGCGAACCAGCTGCACGGGCCAGCCTACGGGGCGGGGGCCGCTCGTCGCCAAGCGGCCGGGGCCACGACCGCGGCGCCGCCTCAGCCGGCGATGTCGACGCCGTACCCGAGGGCGAGCGCGTCGAGACCGTGGCCGTAGCCCTGCCCGGCGGCACGGAAGCGCCATACGGGGCCGCGGCGGTGGAACTCGGCGAGCAGCAGGCCGCGTTCGGTGGTGGCGCACACCCGACCCCGCTCACCGGCACAGAACGGCACGGGCCCCCGAGCGCGACCTGATCCGCCGGACCGGCCCTAGCCCCGTGGAGCCGTCGGTGCCGCAAGCCCGTCGCTCAGCAGGCGGCTGTCGATCTCGTCGAGGGCCAGACGCAGCGCGCCCAGGGCCACGCTCTCGTCGCCGAGCGTCGAGGTGCGCAGCTCCGGCAGGCGCAGGCAGTGCTTGGTCAGTTCTCGGCGCAGCGGCTCCAGGATGACGTCGGCGGAGCGGGAGAACCCTCCGCCGTAGACGACGACCTCGGGGTCCAGGGCGAGAACGAGGGCGGCGACCCCGACCGCGAGGTCCCGGGTGTAGCGGCGTACGGCGGCCCTCGCGTCCCGGTCGCCGTCCCGGGCCGCCTGGAACACCCAGGCCGCGATGTCGCCGGCCGCCGCCGTCTCCGGTACCCCGGGGCAGGAGGCGAGGTGGTCCGGAGCGGCGAGCCAGCGCACGGCCTTGAGCGCGCCGATCTCGCCCGCGGCGCCGCCGTGTCCGCGGCGCAGGGTGCCGTCGAGGATGAGGCCGGCGCCGGTACGCAGCCCCGCGAGAAGGAAGACGATGTCGTCGGCGTCCTGGGCGACGCCCTTCCAACGCTCGGCGACGGCGGCGAGCTTGCAGTCGTTCTCGACCTGAATGGGGCAGGTGAAGCGGGTTGCCAGATGAGCGGCCGGGTCGGCGGTGCTCCAGCCGGGGAGAGGAGTGAACAGGGTGGTGCGGCCGCTGGAGTCGACGGGGCCGGTCACACCGATCGTCACGGCCCAGATGTCGGCCGGCGTCATGGCGACGCCGCGCAGCACCTCGTCGATGACCTCGTCGACCGACGCCAGCCGAGCTTCGGGCGCGGCCTCAGGGTCGACCGGTCGGCGCGTGCTGCGGACGATGTTCCCCTCCAGGTCGCTCAGCATGACGAGGATCTTGTGGACGCCTATGTCGATGCCGAGTGCGTGACCGGCGGTGGCCCGGAACCGGAAGCGCCGGGCGGGCCGGCCGACGACGCTGCTGGCTTTCGGCTGCTCGACCTCGGCCCACCCGTCGGTCACCAGGGACTGCACCAGCACGTCGACGGCGGGCCGGGACAGCCCGGCCCGGCCCGCGAGTTCAGTGACGGTGGCGGGTGGGTTGCCGCGCAGCGCCCACACGATCGACAGTTGGTTCATCTCGCGCATCCGGGACAGGTCTGTTCCGGTCGTCGCCATGCTGGTGCTCCCTGGTGGGGTCTGCGGGCCGCTGCTGAATAATGCTGAGCAGTTTACTAATTCAGGGCGGCCGCCGTACGAGGATCGTGGATCGCTCCCTCGCGACGGTCACGGATCAGGCGATCGGATAGCGCTGTTCCGTGTCCGGAGCGACGGCCGGGCCGAAGTCGATCTCGCGCCCGTCGATCGCGAAGCGGTACCGGCCGAGCCTGCGGACCTCGGGGCGGTGCGCCAAGTACGCCGTCATCGCCTCCAGTTCGTCCGGGTGCAGCCAGCCCGGCGGATCGGACACCGCACGGAAACCGCAGACGTCGGCGAGGTCGCGCAGCCAGCTCTGCTGCTGCTCGGTCAGCAGATTGAGGCGGCTGCGGAAGTACACGACGTCCGGGTCGACCTCCAGCAGGGGCGCCTGCCACAGCCGGTGCACGGTGTTGACGACGGCGTTGCGCGCCAGGGCGTCGGAGGGGTCCTGGGTGGCGTAGTGCTCCCACAGGGGTGCGACGTCGGGGCCGCTGCGGATGCCGTCGAGCAGTCCGAGGGAGGGCAGCAGGGGTGCGCCGCTGCCGAGGAGATAGGCGTCCGGGCCGGCCTCCTCCCGGATGATGCGCAGGCCGATCCGGTACGCCTCCTCGCGGCCGACGTCCTCGAACCGGGCCCCCGGCACCGCGCCGGCACCGATGAAGTCGATCTTCAGGTACGTGAATCCCCAGTCCCGGCTGACCCGGCGCATCATCTCGCGCAGATGCTCCTGTGCGGCGGGCAGTGTGAGGTCGAGCGCCCAGTAGCCGGTGCCCCAGTTGTGGCCGGCCGTCACCGGGGCGCCGTCGCCGTCCCGCAGCAGCAACTCCGGCCGCTCGTGGGCGACCTGCGCGTCGGGGTGGACGATGAACGGCGCGATCCACAGCCCGGGCCGCAGCCCGGCCTCCGTGATGCGGTCGGCCAACGCGCGCATTCCGGAAGGGAACTTGGCGTTGGCGTGCCAGTCGCCCACCCTCTGCTCCCAGCCGTCGTCGATCTGGACGACGTCGAAGGGCAGGCCGCGCAGGGCGGTGATGTCCTTGGTGAGCTGCTCCTCGGTGATGTTCTCGTAGTAGGCGTACCAGCTGCACCACACGTTGCCCGCGCGCTTGTCGCTGTGGCCGAGTCGGTCGGCGAGGTGCCGGGCGTAGGCGGCGAAGACCTCGTCCTCGGTGCCGTACGCCAGGAACCAGGGGGCTCCGCCGCGCTCGTACCAGCCGACGAGCGCGTCCCGGTCGGCGGTCAGGCGCGGGATGTCGAGGCCGAGCGCGCCGAGCAGCAGCACCTGTCCGTCGGCTCCCTGGAGGGCCGCGACGGCGGAGGAGTGGTGGCGCGCCGGGTCGTCCCACACGGTGTCGTCGGCGGTCAGGCGGCGTTCGGCGCTCTCGATGCGCAGCGGCGGCTCGGACAGACGGCGCCAGCCGCACGGGCTCCAGGAGTTGTGTCCGTGCCGGTAGAACAGCGCGTCGCCGAGGCCGTGCAGCAGGGCCACGCGGCCGGGCGGCAGCAGCAGGCCGCCGTCGACGGGCCGCGGCGGGGCGTCGCCTTCGAGCTCGACGGCCAACGTGAGGCCGCCGAGATCTGCGAGCTGGGCCATGGATCTCCTTGCTTCATGGTGAGAGGTGCGGACGGAAGCCGGTCACTGCTTGAAGAGGCCGTTGACCTTGTCGTTGGCCGACTTGAGGGCGCTCTCCGGCTTGGCCCTGCCGAGGATCACCGACTGGATGGCGTCCTGGACGATCGGGCCTATTTCGGTGCCGTGCTCGGTGACGGGCAGCTGGAACGTGACGTTCTTGTCGGCCACCGCGTCGGTGAAGACGTGGACGTCGTCACCCTTCGCCTTGTGCGCGGCGAGCGCCTTCTGGGTGGCGGACTTCAGGGCCGGGAACACGACGGCCCGCTTGGCGACGAGATTCTGGCAGTCGGGCGAGGCGAGGAACTTGACCCACTTCCATGCCTCTTCCTTGTGCGGAGTCCCGGCCCAGATGGCGTCGGACAGTCCGTTCACGGCGCTCTTGCGCCCTTCCGGACCGGTCGGCAGCGGGGCGAAGGCGAACTGCTGCTTCAGCTTGGCGTCGGTGAACGTGGAGATGGTCCAGGAGCCGGCGACCATGATGGCGCCCTTGCCCGCGGTGAGCAGTTCGGAGTTGGCGACGGTGGACTGCTTATCGAACCGCGGCGCGTAGCCCTTGTCGATGAGGTGCTTGAACCAGGCGATGGTCTCGGCGAGCTTCGGGTCGTCGTACTTGTACTTCGTGCCCCACGGGTTCTTGTCGAGGTACGTGAAGCCGTTCGCGGCGGCCAGATCGCCCCAGCCGTTCTGCCCCTGCGACCCGTCGGCCCACTCGGGAAGGAACCCGTACGTCTTCACATGGCTCTTGTCGAACTTCGGGTCGAGTCCGTTGCGGCCCGCGGCGTCGACGGTGGCCTTGGCGATCGCCTTCTCCAGCGTGCCGCCGTCGTCGGCGTTCCAGGTCAGGGCGTCGAGCTCGGCGGCGTCCACGCCCTGCTTCTTGAGCATGCCGGTGTTGTAGACGAGCGCCATGGTGTCCCAGTCCTTCGGCAGTCCGTAGCGCTTGCCGTCCTTGACCCAGGTCTCGGCGAGACCGGACTGGTAGGCGGACAGGTCGACCTTGTCCCGCTCCACGAGCGGCTGGAGGTCCATGAGCTGGTTGCTGGTGGCGAACTGCGGATAGTAGGAGGCCTGGTCGGTCCAGACGTCCGGCGCCTCGCCGGACGTCAGCTGCGTGGTGAGGTTCTGCCAGTACTGAGCCCACGCCGTCTGCGTGATCTTGACGGTGATGTCGGGGTTGGCCTTCTGGAAGGCGTCGGCGCAGTCCTGGTAGGCGGGCAGCTGCTTGTCGTCCCACAGCCAGTAGTTGATGGTGGTCCTGCCTCCGGCCGTGTCGTCGGAACTCCCGCAGGAGACGAGGGTGGACGTGGCGGCCAGGCACAGCAGGGCCGCGCCGGCGCGCAGGTGCTTGGGACTCATGACGAGGAGCCTCTCTGACTCGTACGAGGAGGGAAGTCGTGCGGCGTGGGGGAGCTCGTGCTGTGTGGGGGAGTGACACTCTTGAGGGGGCAACGGCCCCGGCATCGGGGCTACTTGATGCCGGTGAAGTTGAGCGACTCGACCAGGCGGCGGCCGAGCACGATGAGCAGCACCAGGACGGGCAGGACCGACAGCGCGGAGCCGGCCATGAGTCCCGTCCAGTCGGGCTGGGTGTTGGGGGACTGCTGCTGGAAGATGCCGAGGGCGACGGTGAGGACGCGGGTCTGCTCGTCACGCCCGGTCAGCAGCGGCCACAGGTAGTCCTTCCAGGCCCACACGGTGGTGGTGAGTCCGATGGTGATCAGCGGTCCGCGGCTCATGGGCATGACGATCTTCCAGAAGACGCCCCAGGCGCCCACACCGTCGAGCACGGCCGCCTCCTCCACGTCGCGCGGGATCGACAGGAAGAACTGCCGCAGGAAGAAGACCGCGAAGGGCGTCATGAGGACGCTCGGCGCGACCATGCCGGCGAAGGTGTTGAGCCAGTCGAGGTTCTTCACCAGGACGAAGTTGGGCAGCACGGTGAAGATCGGCGGCACCATGAGCGCGGCGATCAGCACACCGAACACCGCGTCCCTCCCGGGGAAGCGCAGCCGGGCGAAGGCGTAGCCGGCCATGGCACAGAACAGCGTCTGCAGGACGGCGATCAGCCCGCTGTAGACCACGGAGTTGAGCAGGTAGCGCAGGAAGTCCACGTGCGCCCCGGACCCGCCGGCGGCCCGTGCCTCCTCCTCACTCGTCAGCCCGAGGACCCGCAGGAAATTGATCATCGTCGGGTGGTCCGGTACGAGTCCGGTGGCGTCGGTGTAGATGTCGGCCGCCGGGGTCAGGGCTGTGCGGATCATCCAGTAGAACGGGAAGACGGTGACGACCAGCGCCACGGTCAGGGCGGCCCACGCGGCGATCCGGCCGGGCGAGACCTTGATGGACATGCGGTTCACGGTCTGTCTCCTCAGGCCAGGTCCGAGCGGGAGGCGCGCAGCAGGCGCATCTGCACGGCGGTCAGGACGCCGAGGACGACCGCCAGGACGACCGCCACGGCGGACGCGTAGCCCATGTGGAAGTTCGTGAAGGCCTGTTCGTAGATGTAGAAGTAGATGACGCGCGTGGCGCTGACGGGCCCGCCCTTGGTGGTCACCGCGATCGTGTCGAAGATCTGGAACGAGCCGATCAGGGACACCACGAGGACCAGGGCGAGGACCGGGCGCAGCAGCGGCAGCGTGATCTTCGTGAACATCCGCCACTCGCCGGCCCCGTCCAACGAGGCGCTCTCGTAGAGGTGTTGGGGCACCTGGAGCATTCCGGCGTACAGGAGCAGCGCCGTGTACCCCGTGTATGCCCAGGTGTTGACGGCGGCGACGGTCGGCATGGCCCAGGTCGGTGAGGTGAAGAAGCCCGTCGTGCCGAAGCCGAGGGCGTCGAGGATGTGGTTGACGAAGCCGAGGTTGGCGTCGAGCATCCACATCCACAGCAGGCCGACGGTGACATTGGGCACCAGCCACGGCACCAGCAGCAGCGCGCGCAGCGCCACCGACCGGGTCAGGCGGTGCATGAGGGTGGCCAGGAGCAGGCCCAGCAGTGTCTGCGATCCGATGTTCAGGACGACGTAAGTGCCGGTGACCTTCAGCGCGTTCCAGAACTGGTCGTCACCGATGAGGTGTTGATAGTTGTCCGCGCCCGTGAAGGCGGGCGGCGAGAGCAGGTTGTAGTCGGTGAGCGAGTAGTAGATGCCCCGGATGGTCGGATACGCGTAGAAGAGCGCGAAGCCCACCAGTGCGGGTGCCAGGAACAGCCAGGCGGCCTTGCGGTCGTCACGATGGCGGCGCCGCCGGGCCGGGGCCGGGGTGCCTCCTCGCGCGGTGTCCGTGCTCCTGTCCGGTGGCGCAACTGCCGTGTCCGCGCCCATGGTTCCCCTCCGAACGGATCTGCGCCGCACCTCTTGTCAGTGGGGCACCGTGGACACATATTGATGAGCAGCAGCGAAACTTTGTCAATGCTGTCCCATAAAAAACCGCGGTCTCGGCCTCGCGGGACCCCAGGGAGAGACGGCGAAGACGAGTCGCCGAGCGGCCCGCCCGAAGAGAAAACCCCACGTCAAGCGGGAGTTGGGTGGGGCCGTTCGATCGCCTCGAGGCTGCTGGACGACAACTCCTCATCACCTCACGGAGGTTGGATCCATGCGCACCTTCGCTCGACGACGCGGAAGAAGACTGCTGGCCGCGCTCTGCTCCGGGGCCGCGGCCTTCGCTCTCGCCGCGCTGCCGGTCACCGCCCAGGCCGACCCGGCGTCCCACGCCTCGACATCCTCGACGGCGTCGGCCGCGGGCGCCCCCGCCCGGCCCGCGCCCGGTCCCGACCCGGACCCCTCGCTCCCGGCGCACACCCTCACCGGCGCCGACGCGCCGCTGGACAATCCGCTCAAGGGATTCGCCCGCTTCTACCAGCCCGGAGGCGATCAGAACACGGGCTACCCGCACTCCCTGACCTGGAGCTACTTCGGTCTGTCCGAGGTCATGAACGACGCGGCGGACTGCGGCCACTTCGACTGGAGCGTCCTGGACAAGGCTCTCGACGAGACGGCCTCGTACGGCAACCAGGCCGCCATCCGCTTCTACATCGAGTATCCCGGCGGCACCGGCAGCCACCCGGCCAATGCGATCCCTCCGTGCTTCGCCGGGCACGTCGACAACCGCACCAACGCGTACTGGAACACCACCAGCCCCGACTACGACAGCCCCTACCTGCTGACCGCGCTCAAGAACTTCATCGCCGCATACGGCGAGCGCTACGACGGCGACGCGCGGATCGGGTTCATCCATATGGGACTTGTCGGTCTCTGGGGCGAGTGGCACACCTGGCCGTACGACACGGACACCTCGAGCGACTCGTACCCGGACTACATGCCCACCGACGCCCACGGCGCCGAGATCATCCAGGCCTACAACAGTGCCTTCACGCACACGAAGATCGAGGTCAGATACCCGGAGTCGGCCGGAGGCGCCGCCGATACACTGCCGGCGGTCGGATACCACGACGACTCGTTCTGCTACCGCGAAGGCAGCCCGCTCGCCGGAGTCACGCTGCCGGCATCGATGGGCGGAGCCTCGTACGCGCAACTGCAGAAGGCCGTCGAACGGGGCGTGGAGAACCGCTGGACCACGGCCTCCATGGGCGGTGAAGTGCGGCCCGAGATCCAGCCCACCGCCTTCGCTTCCTGGCCCGGCGGCTCGGGAGCGGTCGACAACATGAAGGCCTGCCTCGAACTCGAGCACACCACCTGGAAGATCAACGAAGGCAGCGCCGCCTACGCACCGACCGACCCCAACGTCGCCGCCGCGGTCCGGCTCATGGGCTACAACCTGGGTGTCGACCGCGCGTACTTCCACGACACCGCGCAGGGCAGCACCAAGGTCGGCGTACGGATCAGCAACACCGGCGTCGCCCCGTTCTCTTACCCGTGGAAGGTCAGCCTCGGGCTCAAGGACTCCTCCGGCAACGTCGTCAGGAGCTGGGAGACGCCGTGGGACCTGCGCAAGGTCATGCCGCAGAAGATCCGGGCCTTCCCCGACTGGGGTGTGGGCTCCGACCCGACCTACCTCGACTACGGCTACGCCCAGTACTTCGACGCGAACGTCGACCTCTCCGGCGTCGCCTCCGGTGACTACCAGCTCGTCATGAAAGCCAAGAACCCCCTGGAGGACGTCAGTTCCAAGGCGAAGAAGCTGCGCTTCGCGAACACCGGACAGAACGCGGACGGCTGGCTCGGCCTCGGAGCCATGACCGTCGGCTCCGGCGGCACCTCCGATCCCGTCGGCTACGAGGCCGAAGCCACCGGCAACGCCCTCACCGGGACCGCCGTGGTCGCCGACTGCGCCGGCTGCTCGGGCGGCGCCAAGGTCGGCTACCTCGGCAACGGCGCCACCCTCACGTTCAAGGGCGTCGACGGAGGCAGCGGCGGCACCACGTCACTGACCCTCCACTACGCGACGGCCGTGTCCCGCTCGGCGACCGTCCAGGTCAACGGCGGCACACCGCGCACGGTCGCCTTCGCTCCCACCGCCGACTGGACGACACCCGGTTCGACAACGGTGAGTGTCGATCTCAAGGCAGGTACGGGGAACACCGTCACGCTCGCCAATCCTTCGGGATGGGCTCCCGACATCGATCGGATCACCGTGACCTGAGCGGGTTGTCGAGGCCGGGAGACGCCACCCCGGCCTCGACACGTGGCGCCCGGCCTGCGGATTGTGAGCAGCGGCGGAGTCGACGGCTGCCCGCGCCAGGTCGTGGTCCCTTCGATGGTGAAGAGTGTCCGCTCCGCCTCCGTGCGGGCCGAGGGACACAGGGAGGCCGATCCGTGGGAGAGGCCACAGCGCGAAGGAGGGCTGAGTGCGGTGTCAGGTCTCTAGAGCCAGTCCCGCCGCTTGAAGATCAGGTACAGGCTGACGCAGACGATCCCCATCAGGCCGATCGCGAAGGGGTATCCGAACCCCCAGCCGAGCTCCGGCATGTTCTCGAAGTTCATCCCGTAGATGGTCCCCACCAGCGTCGGCGCGAAGAGGATCGCCGCCCAGGACGAGATCTTCTTGAAGTTGTCTACCAGGCCGCCCTGACCTGCGGTTATGCGCTCTGGTCGGCTTCTGACCTGCGCGAACGCATCTTTCAGGGACTTTCGGCTTCACCTGGCGTTACGCGGTTCGATCTCCCCACGCGCTCCCCAGCGGCCGTCGTACTCCCCAGATTCTCCCCACAGGAGGTCACTTGGGAGGTGCCGGGCTACAGAGTGTCCGCGTCGCCTGATGCGGCGAGGTGATCACCATAAGTGGTTGTCGGGAGCGAGGCAGTAGGGCGGTATGCCAGTGGCGGCAGTCTGTCATGATCACCGGCCGCCTCATCGGTACCGGCCTGGCGGTCCCCGAGCCCACGGAACAGAAGGATGACACCGGTCCCCGGGCACTGGACTCTGATGGCGACTGACTGCTCTCCACGCAGAATGGCCCCGTGCAGCAGCCAACGACGACCAGCCGTGAACTGTCACGACGTCAGGACGAGCGAGTGATGGTCGCACTGCCCCCGCCCGCGCCACTTCCTAGCGCGTCTGTGAGATCTCCCGCGCGTCTCGGATCTTGAGAAATTCCTGCCGAGGGCAACACATCCCGTCGCGCGCCAGCCCAGGCGTGGACTCTCCGTGGTCCTTCCGTGTCTCGGCGAGGAAGGGTTGAGCAGGTGGCCCCTCACCGAACCCCCCGGTCGGCCGAAATGAATCCAGCAGTCAAGCCGCTTTCCGGCCGAACGGGCATGTCAATGGGTTGCTCGGGGGGCAGAAGCGCGGCCTTGAGTCGCGGCGGCAGGTCGTGGAGTTACGGGTCGACCTCGTCACGGTGAGTCTCGGTAGCGTAATAAGTTGTGGGGGTGACTAACCGGTCGTCTCCCGTCATTTAGGTTTTTCGTGTGCCGTCTTTCCCGTGTCAAGGCAACTTCTTTGCTTGACCTTTGAGGGTGATGGAGCATTAACTCTCGCCACCTGTAGCGGTTTTGTGACTCTGGGGTGGGGACTGTGGAGTTCGTGCGGGGGCGGAGCTATGGCCTCGGCCGTCGAAGATATTTGCCTGGTCGAGGCGCTCGCGGCGTGATCGGTGTGGCAGTGGCGGCGTTGTTGTCGACCGTGGTCGCGCAGGCCCCGGGTGCAGTTGCGGCGGAGGCCGATGCGGCGCCGCTGTCCGAGGGGCAGAAAGCGCTGGCAGCAGCGAAGGAATCGGGCGAGCGGGTTGAGGTCCTGGGGCAGCGGTCCGAGCAGACCACGGTTTACGCGAATCCGGATGGCTACACCTTCACGTCGCAAGAGTCGTCGGTTCCGGTCCGGGTTTCCAGGGCTGGGGGTGGCTGGCAGAAGCCGGATCCCACGCTTGAGGTGCGTACGGACGGTTCTGTAGCCCCGAAGGCTTCGGCGCCGCAGATGGTGTTCTCCGGCGGTGGCGAGAAGGAGCCTTTGGCGGAGATCTCACGCCAGGGGCGTTCGATCGAGTTGACCTGGCCGGGCTCGTTGCCGCAGCCGAAGCTGGATGGCGCGAGCGCTGTGTACGCGAACGTGCTGCCTGATGTGGACCTGAGGGTCACGGCGACTGCGGAGAGTTTCCAGCATGTTCTGGTGGTCAAGACGCCTGAGGCGGCTGCGAACGAGAAGCTGAAGAAACTCACCTTCGGACTGAAGACCACCGGGCTGCATCTGAAGGAGGGCGCGGCGGGGAACCTTGCCGCGATCGACGCGGACGGCAAGACGGTGTTCAAGGCGCCGCCTGCTCAGATGTGGAACTCGGCCGGTTCGGACCTGCCGACGCCTGCAGCCGTATCGGGGCGTGCCGCCCCGGATGAGACGGCACCTTCCGACCCGTCCGAGACCGCCCCGTCGGGTTCCGGTGCAGAGCCCGGACAAGGCGATCAAGTGGTGAAGATGGACGTGGAGGTCAGCAAGGACACGCTGTCCATCGTGCCGGACGCGAAGCTGCTCACCGAGTCTGATGAGGCAGCCTTCCCCCTGTTCATCGACCCCCCGGTGACCTGGGGTGAGTCCGAGCGGACGCTCCTCCGATCGGATGGCTACGAGGACTACGCCTGGGGCAACGGCGACGACGACCAAGGCAAGGGTGCCGGCAAATGCGGCAGCTGGAGCGGCTACTACTGCGGGCCTGGGTATGTCCAGAAGCTCTACTACGAGTTCTCGCCGGCCAGCCTCAAGGGCAAGCACGTCCTGGATGCAACGTTCCGTGTAACCGAACCCTGGGCCTTCCAGTGTGATCCGCGCTGGGTGGATCTGGTGCGCACCAACAACATCTCCTCGTCCACCACCTGGTCGTCACGACCCAAGGAACTCGACTGGATGGGCGACCGGTATGTCTCGGCGGGCCGGGGGGACCTGTGCAGCCCAGGCCTGCCCAATGCGGCGATTGAGTTCAACGACAATCCGGACGAGTCCAATGAGAACCTCACCTCCACTGTAAAGAACTTCGCGGCTGGCAAGTTCTCCCGGCTCACCCTGGAGATACGCGCGCACGACGAGTCGGACACCTCTGCCTGGAAGCGGTTCCGCAACGATGCGGTCCTCGAAGTCTCCTTCGTCGGAATCCCGGACAAGCCCACCGGGATCGGTCTGGTGGCCGGATCGACAACGGTGTGCTCGACCGCCGAGACGAACCCGACGATCACCTCCGCCCCGAACCCCACACTGACCGCCACCACACAGACCAAAGCGGGCGGCGAAGATGACGCGCAGCTGAGGATCTACTTCGACCTCGACCACAAGAACACCGACGGCTCCTGGTCGGACACCACTGCGGGCAATGGCGATCTACGGCCGTCGACCGGGTACGCAGGCGACGGGAAGAAACAGACAATCACCTGGTCGACGCTGACCGAAGGCAAGCTGTATCGCTACCGAGCGTGGACGCAGTCGTACTACAAGAGTGGCGCCAGCTATCTCGCCGGCCCCTCGAACGGTTCGACCACGGGGTTTTGCTACTTCAAGGTGGACCCGACCGCTCCGAAGGCGCCGAAGATCACTCTTGGCAGCCCGTACAAGGAGTGCCTGCCCAACGACTGCGCAGGCATGGGTGGTCCGGGACAGAAGGCCACCTTTGGCTTCGCGCCGGCAGCCGGGGACTCGGGCGTCGTCTCGTACGAGTACCGCTTGTCAGGGATGACGGCCTATGCGACGGTCAGTGGTGCAACGGCGAGTGTTTCGCTCACCCCGGATCGGGCTGGCAGCTTCACGCTGTGGGTTCGCGCCAAGGATGGTGTTGATTCGGGTCGCCCTGGGGCGTGGAACGCGGTGGACTTCCTGGTTGCCGATGGCGACGGGCCCGTCGCGCGCTACCACTTCAACGAAGGCAGCGGAAGCGCGATCGACTCAGCCGACGCCGGCGGACAGGACGACGCCGTGCTGGGTGGTGGTGCTACCCGCGACGATCGTGGCCGACGAGGCGTGATGACCCATGATGCTCAGGGACAGCCGCTGGCCGAACCCGTCACGGACAAGGGGCTGTCGCTGAACGGCACCAGCTCGTACGCCCAGTCCAGCAGGCCCGTCATCGAGACACGGTCCGCGTACACCGTGTCCGCGTGGGTCCGTCTGGATAAGACTGATCAGATCGGTACGGTCCTCGCGCAGCAGACGCAGGACGGACGACTCCCTTTCTCCTTCATCTACTCCGCGTCCGCAAAGACTTGGTTCTTCGGTGTGAACCGGACCGACGGCAGTGGCTTCTGGGGTATGAAAGCCGTGTATCCGGCGCAGGCCGGTGTGTGGACGCATCTGGCCGCCACCTACGACCCGGCGAAGAAGGAGCTGAACTTCTACGTCGACGGGCGCCGACAGGTCGGACCACTCGCCGTCGACGGATCGTGGCAATCCACAGGGTCGCTGCAGATCGGCCGAGCCCAGTCCGGCTCCACCAGCGTGCAGTACTTCCCGGGGGCGATCGACGAAGTCGCAATTTGGCAGAGGGTGCTGACAGCCCGAGAGATCGCCGACGAGGTGCGGACGCTGACTTCGGAGCAGTTCGCGGGTGTGGAGCTGATGGCGGACTGGAATGCCGATCGCGGCAGTGGGACGACCGTTGCGGACACCACATCCGGCTATGGGCACAACCTCACGCTGACAAATGGCGCCTCCTTGAACGATGGGGCCATCGTGCTCGACGGCGTCAACGACGAAGCCACTGCGGCCGGCCCGCTGGTGTCTGACCATGCGCCCTTCACGGTGACCACGAGAGTGGCGCTTGACGGCGCGCAGCTGTACGGGAAAGACGTCGGATACACGGGGCAAGTGCTGGGCCAACGAACCGCCGACGGATCGGCCTGGGGCCTCTGGTACGAGCTCACTGGCAAGGGCACCGAACTTGATGAGGAAACCCTCGAGGAGAAACCGGTCGCGCTCGGCGTGTGGCACTTCGGGCGCCTGAACGCGGATGGAACGTGGAGTTCCGTGGCGTCGGAAGAGGTGGCGGCTCTGGATACTCCGGTCCGGCTGACCGGCATCTACGACTCCACCACCGGCACCATCAGCCTGCACCTCGGCTACAACCAGAACGGCGACTCCGCCGCCTTCACGGTTCAACTCGGTACCGGGGACTTCGCCATCGGCAAGGGCTTCACCAACGGCACCTGGAAGCACTTCCTCCCCGCCCGCATCGAAGAAGTGCGCCTGTGGGCCGGCGCGATGGCCAGTCCGGCGCAGATCGACGCCCAGGTGGGCGACTGAACCGTTCGTCTCGGGCGGCGGCACGAAAGCCGCCGCCCGGCTGCGGCCGGACGGTTCGGCCGACAGGGCGACTTACTGACTCTTTGACTTCTTGTGAACTGGGTGGGGACGAAACTCCAATGGCATTTGGCATAGGCACCTCAAGACGGACTTCGGGTGGGGCGCGGCGATGGGGACGCCGTCTGGTCACCCCGGCAGTGGTGCTCGCGTTGCTCGCCCCGCTCGGCGAGGTCCAGGCCGCAGTCGCCAAGGAGACGCGGGCAGAACAGGCCGCCTCGGGCCGGCCGGACGTACCCAAGCCCCGTGTCAGCAAAGTCAAAGAGGTCAAGGGCCTGGGAGCGAAGAAGGCCCGCGACAAGGTAGCCGCAGGCAAGAAGGCGGGTGCCGCACAGGCCGCGCGAGCCCGCAAGGAACAGACGGCCACCTGGCCCGGACGAGACAGCGCAACCATCGCGCTCACCGCAGGCAAGCGGGCCACAGCAGATCTTGGCGGCGCACCTGTCTCCGTCGCGCCCCCAAAGGACCGTCGCACAGCCGCCACGGGCAGCGCCCACGTCACGGTCCTGGATCACAAGGCTGCAGCCAGGGCAGGCATCAGCGGCGTCGTACTGAGCGCGACTGCGGACACGGCCGGCACGGCGCAGATCAGCGTCGACTACAGCGGCTTCGCCTCCTCCTTGGGCGGCGACTGGGCCCAGCGGCTGCATCTGGTGCGGCTGCCCGCCTGTGCACTGACGACGCCGGAGAAGGCCGCCTGCCGCCAGCAGACCCCGCTGAAGACCGACAACGATCTCTCGGCGCAGTCGGTCTCTGCTCAGGTCTCGCTGGCCGAGAGGGAGAATGGCGGAACTGCGGCGCAACGGACGGCGAGCGCGGCGGCGCCGAGTGCCACCGTTTTGGCGGTGACCGCGGCGGCAGCCGGATCCGGCCCGTCGCCCAAGGGAACCGGAAACTACTCCGCAACCGACCTGGCTGCCTCGTCCTCCTGGGAGGCCGGCGGCAGTTCGGGATCGTTCACCTGGAACTACGGTTTCACCGTGCCCCCGGCAGCAGCCGGTCCCACGCCGCCGCTGTCCCTCTCCTACGACTCGGGCAGCGTCGACGGCCGCACCGCCACCACCAACAACCAGGGATCCGCGGTCGGCGAAGGCTTTAGCCTGACCGAGTCCTACATCGAGCGCACCTACGGCAGCTGCGACGATGACGACCACAAGGACATCTCTGACCACTGCTGGAAATACGACAACGCTCGTATCGTCCTCAACGGCAAGTCCAGCCGCCTGATCCTCAAGGACGCCAAAACAGACGAGTGGCGTCTGGAGGACGACGACGCCTCCACCGTCACTCGCTCCACCGGCGCAAGCAACGGCGACGACAACGGCGAATACTGGACCGTCATCACGGGGGATGGCACCAGATACATCTTCGGCCAGGACAAGCTCGATGGCGCCACCGACCAGCGCACCAACTCCACATGGACCGTCCCGGTATTCGGCGACGACTCCGGCGAGCCCGGATACGACAAGGGCAGCGACTTCGCCGGCCGAGCTCTGACCCAGGCATGGCGGTGGAACCTCGACTACGTCGAGGACACCAGCGGCAACGCCTCCACCTACTGGTACGCCAAGGAGTCGAACTACTACCCCAAGAACGAGGCGAGTACTGCCAACGCTTCGTACATCCGCGGTGGCTACCTCAAGGAGATCAAATACGGTCTGCGCAAGGGTGCTCTGTTCACCGACGACGCGGACGCCAAGGTGACCTTCGGGCACGCCGAGCGCTGCACGGTCGGCGAGTGCACGAGCCTCACCGAGTCAACGGCCAAGAACTGGCCTGACGTCCCCTTCGACGCGATCTGCAGCGATGGTGACGACGAATGCAACGCGGCCGGCCCGTCTTTCTTCTCCCGAAAGCGCCTCACCAGCGTCAACACGTTCTCCTGGAACGCGACGACCAAGGCGTACGATCCGGTGGACTCCTGGGCACTCACTCAGGACTACTACGACGCGGGCGACATCGGTGACACCACCGATCATGTCCTGGTCCTGGAATCGATCAAGCGGACGGCCAAAGCCGGTACCAAGGCGATCGACGTCAACCCGGTCAGCTTCACATACCAGCGCCGCCCGAACCGAGTCGACGGCACGGACGACATCCTCCCGCTGAAGCGCCACCGCATCGAGACCATCACCTCGGAGACCGGCTCGATCACGACGGTCACACTGTCGCAGCCGGAGTGCAAGCGCAGCGAGGTCCTTAGCGCAAGCCAGGACTCCAACACCCGCTCCTGCTATCCCCAGTTCTGGAACATCAACGGTGCCTCGGACGCGTCGGTGGACTGGTTCCAGAAGTATCGCGTGCTGGCCGTGGTCGTCGACGATCCCACCGGCCACGGAGAGTCGACCGAGCACGCCTACGACTACAGCGGCGCCGCCTGGCACTACAGCGATGACCCCTTCACGCCGAAGGACGAGCGGACCTGGTCCGAATGGCGCGGCTACCGCGATGTCACCTCCTACACCGGAGCATTGAGCACCACCCGCTCCAAGAGCGTCTCCCGCTACCTGCTGGGCATGCACGGGGACAAGAAAAAGGACGGCACCACCAAGACGGTCAGCGTCGATCCACTCCTGGACACCGACGTCGACTTCGCCGCCCTGACCGACAGCGACCAGTACGCGGGCCAGCTCCTCCAGAAGGTCACCTACAACGGCAGCCAGCCGGTCTCCACCTCCTACACCACTTACACGTACAAGAACACCGCCAGCCAGTCCGTACCGGACGCAGCCGACCACAACGCCCGCTGGGTACGCCCCAGCTCGACCTACGCCAGCACCTATCTCACGGCCTCCAAGACCTGGCGCACCCAGGTCGCCACCACCCGCTACGACGACCTGGGCATGGTCCGGGAGATCGACGACTACGGTCAGAAGGGCCTGGGCGGCGACGAAACCTGCACCCGCACCTGGTATGCCCGCAACACCGCTGCCGGCATCAACAGCCTCGCCTCGCGCACCCGTACCGTCGGCCAGGAGTGCTCGGTCGTCGACACGTCGCTCGACTTGCCCAGTGACAACAAGCGCCGTGGTGACGTCCTGTCCGACACCGCGACCGGCTACGACGGAGCCACCACCTGGTCGGAATCCATGAAGCCGACCAAGGGGCTGGTCACCTGGACCGGCCGCGCCAAGGGCTACGCCTCCGGTACGCCCGGCTGGCAGACCATCACCGCAAGTCTGACAACGGACTTCGACGCCCTTGGCCGGCCACTCAAGGTCACCAACGCGGACGGGCAGTCGACCACCACCGCGTACACCCCCACCGCGGCCGGACCGGTGACCAAGACGATCACCACCGACCCCAAGGGATTCAAGGAAACCAGTTTCCTCGACCCGCGCAGCGGCCAACCCCTGCGCACCTACGACGCGAACCTCAAGAAGACCGAACTCGTCTACGACGCCCTGGGCCGCCTCACCCAGGTGTGGCTGCCCAACCGGGACCGCGGAGGCGAAAGCGCCACCTTCGGCCCCAACACGAAGTTCGCCTACCACCTCAGCAACACCGATGCCCCCTGGGTGTCCACTGCCGTGCTGAAGAGGGACGGCACGAGCTACGCCACCAGCTACGCGGTCTACGACTCACTGCTGCGCCCGCTGCAGAGCCAGTCCGAGACGGCGACGGGCGGGCAATTGCTGACTGACACCCGCTACGACACTCGCGGCCTGGCGTACGAGACGTACGCGAACATCTTCGACACCACCAGCACACCCAACGGCAAATACACCCGCGCCAATTATGGAGAGGCCCCCAACCAGAGCGCTGTCGTCTTCGACGGGGCGGGCCGGGCCACCAAGAACACTCTGCTCGTCTTCGGAGTGGAGAAGTGGTCGACCACCACGAGCTACACCGGCGACTCCACCGCCAGCACCGCCCTCGACGGCGGCACCGCCACCCGCGCCATCACCGACATTCGCGGCCGCACATTGGAGAGCCGCGAATACGCCGGCAAGTCCCCGGACGACACTCAGTACGGGGATGGGCTCGGTGCCAGCTACGCGTCGACAAAGACCGCGTACAACCGGGACGGCCTGCCGAAGGAAATCACCGGCCCCGATAATGCCAAGTGGGGCTACACCTACGACCTCTTCGGCCGTCTGGTGGAAACAAAGGACCCGGATAAGGGCACCAGCACCACCGAGTACGACGTCATGGACCGGGCGATCAAGTCCAGCGACTCACGTGGCAAATCGATCCTGAGCGGCTACGACGAGCTCGGACGGATGACTGGCACCTGGGCCGGCTCCAAGACGGACGCCAACCAGCTCACCGGCTACACCTTCGACACCGTCACGGACGGCAAGGGCTTGCCAGCCACCTCCACCCGCTACGTCGGCGGCAAGACCGGCAAGACGTACACCGACACCGTCACCGCCTACGACACCCTGTCCCGCCCGGTTGCCACCACCCTCGACCTACCCGCCGACGACCCGTTCGTGAAGGCCGGAACCCCCCGCACCCTCGCGTTCAAGAGCGCATACAACCTCGACGGCACAGCCAAGACCGCCGAAGAACCCGCCCTGGGCGGCCTGCCCTCGGAGATCATCGATTACGGCTACAACAGCGTCGGTCAGGTCACCTCGGTAGGCGGATCCACCGGCTACCTCCTGGACACCACCTACTCGCCCCTCGGCCAGCCCGTAGAGCAGCTTCTGGGAACGGCCAACACCGCCGACCACAAGAAGGTCTCCATCAGGAACACCTTCGAAGACGGGACCGGGCGCCTCACCCGCAGCAACGTCAAGGCCGACAGCCAGCCCTACATCCTGCAGGACCTCAACTACGGCTTCGACGAAGCCGGAAACGTCACCTCCATCACCGACCCCACCACCCTCGGCGGCACCAGCAGCGCCGAAACCCAGTGCTTCGCCTACGACGGCCACCGCCGCCTCACCGAAGCCTGGACCCCCAGCACACAAAAGTGCTCCGACGCACCCAGCGCCGGTGGCCTGTCCGGGCCCGCCCCGTACTGGACCAGCTACACCTACAACCAAGCCGGCCAGCGGACCACCGAAACCACCCACAAGAGCGCGGGCGACGCCAAGACCACATACTGCTACACCAAGATCGACCAGCCGCACTTCCTGACCGGCACCACCACCAAGGGCGACTGCGCTGCCCAAGAACGCACCTACACTCCCGACAAGGCCGGCAACACGACAAAGCGGCCCGGTACTTCAGCCGCTCAAGACCTGGTCTGGTCCGAAGACGGCAAGCTCGCCAAGCTCACCGAAAACAGCAAGGCCACGGAATACCTCTACGACGCCTCAGGCGAGTTGCTGATCCGCAGCACCCAGGGCGGCGACCGGATCCTGTACACCGGAACCACCGAACTCCACCTACGCTCCGACGGCACCACCTGGGCCCAGCGCTACTACGTCGCCGGAGCCCAGGCCATCGCACTGCGCTCCAACGAATCCGGCACCAACAAACTCACCTACCTCGCTGGCGACCACCACGGCACCTCGAGCCTCGCCATCAGCGCCGACAGTGCCCAAACAGTCAGCAAGCGCTACATGACCGCCTTCGGCGCCGAACGCGGCAAACCCACCGGCACCGCATGGCCCGATGACAAGGGCTTCCTCGGCAAGACCACCGACGAAACCACCGGCCTCACTCACATCGACGCTCGCGAATACGACCCCGCCATCGGCCAGTTCATCAGCGTCGACCCCCTCCTCGACACCGCGCAGTCGCAATCCCTCAACGGATATAGCTACGCCAACAACACGCCCGTCACCGCCTCCGACCCCAGCGGCGAATGGTGCGACAGCTGCAACAACGGCAAGGGCTGGACCCGCCCCGACGGCGGAACAGAAGGTGACCCCGATGGCGGTTTGAATCCCGACGGCAGTGTCCGCGGTACACCCGGCTTCCCCAGCAGCCACCCCGCCCCCGCCGGCTACGGCAGCTCCCCTGGAGCCGGCAAGGTCATCAGCAATCTGGGACACGGCGCACCGGCACTACCCCCACCGGACGTCTACAAGGACTACCAGTCCAAGCTGCCCGGCGTCGGCCAGATGAAGAACAACGGCACCTACATGCCGGAGCTCAGCTACGAACTCAACGTAGAGTTGTACTTCAGGGAACGCTGCAGCCTCTCGTTCGTCGACGAATGCCAGGCCATCCGGGACTTCTACTCCACAGGGCAGGATTCCAACGGGCTGGACGTGCACTGGACGCATGTCAAGGACATCCCGCTCCAGAACACCTGCCCCATCTGCGACAACATCGGCTTCCAAGCACTACTGACCGCGCTCCCGGTCAGCAAATTCAAATACGCACCCAAGTGCTTCCTGGCTGGCACTGACATCCTCATGGCGGACGGAACCGCCAAAGACATCGAGGACATCGAAGTCGGCGACATGGTTCAGTCCGCCGACCCTGAAACCGGAGAGAAGGGTCCAAGAAAGGTAACCCAACTCATCCGGAGTGAAGGGGAGAAGCGGCTCAACACGCTCTCCATATCCACACCGGACGGGATCAAGAAACTCACAGCGACACGCGAACACCCCTTCTGGTCCCCATCCCAGGACGCATGGGTAGAGGCGGGCATCCTCACTCCAGGCATGACCCTGCTCACCGACGACGGCAGCACCGTCACCGTCCAGAGCAACAAGGCCTTCACCAAGCGAACGCACACCTACAACTTCACCGTAGCCGAGCTCCACACGTACTATGTACTCGCCGGTAAGACGCCTATCCTGGTTCACAATTCGTGCACGCCCATCGGAGTTCCGGCTGACGCATATTCACGGGTTTTGGCTCGACTCGATGGACTTAGGGTCGGGGATCGGCACGTGGTGGACGGGGTCGAGATATTCGGATCCCGGGCGGGGAGTAGATATCGAGGTCGAGGCCCTAATTCGGATTCTGATCTTGATATGCTTGTGTCGATCAACCCTGCAGTACTGCAGGGGCGCAATGGTCGGTGGGTTCGCGACACGCTAGGAAAAATACGAAAAGATTTCCAGGATGAAACGGAAATAGAACTTTCCCTGTATGCGCCTGACAGTATTCCGACTTTCAAGTCGTCGATTCCCGGAACGGATTTCACGAGGGTGCGATGAGCGATAATGTTCTCAGGCTCATGGTGGATGAGGCTGAAGTGTCTGTTTTCGCGACCCAGCGATTGCTGCAGCGGTCTCCACATCCCGGCGGGCATCGATACAAACTGATTCTGCAAGATCGAGCCCTGATCGAGCGCTGGTTTCGCGATGTGGAATCGCAGGAGTCGCCAGGATCGGACGTTCAGTGGCTGATTTTCTACGGTCTTGACAGGGTTGCTGGTGAGATTGATAGCGGGTCTGCGGGTAAGGTTGATTACTTGCTGAACTCCGTCGAATCATTCCATGTGGGAAATGGGGAAATTATCGTCAGTGGTGTGTGCTCAAGGGTTGCGGATCCCGCTTCTGACGGTTAGTGAAATTTTCCCAACCTCGTTATCCTGGTTGGGATTTGGGTACGCTGTCGGCGCGATGACCATGCTGGTAGATGGGTCACCGTGATCACCAGTGGCTGGCAGGGGCTTTGAGTCCGAAAAACGACTTTGAAGGAGCCTGGCTGGGCGCGAATCGTTGCTACAAGGCGTTTTGACTCTCGTTCCGATGGTGCGTCAGTTGTTTCACCCCTTTTTAGGGGGCTTTCGGGCTTCCTGGGTGCGCCCGCACGCGAGGAAAAGGGAGCCCTCTGGGGTGCGGCGGCTTTTGCCCTGCAATCGGGGATGCTCCGGGGAGTCTGATGGCCCGGCCGCGGTGTCCCATAGGTGATCTCCGGGTCGCTTCTGCTGCCGGGTGTGAATCACACCGAGTTCGGTGTGGGCAGTCGCTCGGCCGACCTCGGCGAACAGGGAGGCCGGGCGGGTGTGCTGCGCCGGTCGGACGACTCGGAGTGACATTCGATTCCCCCCGGATTCTCCCCAGTATCGAGAAGCAGTCAAAAGGCCAGGTCAGAGGCATAGTTCTGGCAGGGCGAGGAGATCACCCGCATCACTTCTCCCCAGGGGCTCCCCAGCGCCCCAAATCGGTGGTTTGTGAAGGAGCCGCAGAAGTAAACCATGTGCGCGGCGCGAGTGGGTCGGTCCCTCTCTAGAGCCAGTCCCGCCGCTTGAAAATAACGTACAAACCGGTACAGACAACCCCCATCAAGCCGATCGCGAAGGGGTATCCGAGGCTCCAGCTCAACTCGGGCATCCGCTCGAAGTTCATGCCGTAGATGGTTCCCACGAGTGTGGGTGCAAAGAGAATTGCGGCCCAAGCCGAAATCTTCTTGATCTCCTCGTTCTGCTCGAAGCCCGCCTCCGCCAGCGCCCGCATCTCCGCGTTCTGCTGCTGGGTCACCAGCGTCGCGTTCACCGTGAGGATGTCGGCGAGTGCCTGGCGGAAGCCGTCGACGCGTTCGCTGGTGTGGGTGACGTGGTCGGCGACGTCGCGCAGGTAGCGCTGGAGTTCCTCGTCCGTGCCGTACTTCGCGAAGCCCGCCATCAGGGCGTGCAGCATGCCGATCAGAGGGCGGGTCGCGCGCTGGAACTCGACAACTTCGCGGGAGAGTTCATAGATACGGCGGGAGACCTCGGGGGCGCCGGAGAAGACCTCCGTCTCGATCTCGTCGATGTCGTTCTGGACGCCGTCGACGACCGGGACGTAGCCGTCGACGACCGCGTCCAGGATCGCGTAGAGGATCGCCTCCGGGCCCAGCTTGAGGAGCTCGGGGCTCGCTTCCATGCGGCGGCGCACGGCCGACAGGTCGGGGGCCGCGCCGTGCCGGACCGTGATGACGAAGTCCGCGCCGACGAAGACGTGCAGCTCCCCGAAGTCGACCTCCTCGGACGCGTCGAGGTAGCGGGCGGCGCGCAGCACGACGAAGAGGGTCTCGCCGTAGCGCTCCAGCTTCGGGCGCTGATGCGCCTCCAGGGCGTCCTCGACCGCGAGCTGGTGCAGGTCGAACTCGGTCGCCAGCGACTTCAGTTCGGCCTCGGTCGGACGGGCCAGACCGATCCAGGCCATGGTCCGAGGATGCGCGTGCAGCTGCCGGTACGTGTCCGTGAGGGTCTCGGGGTTCGCCACGCGCAGCCCGTCCCGGTACAACGCCGTGTGCACGACGCTGTCCATCGACTCCTGCGGCCGTGACGTGTCGGCCGGCGGCGCCGCGGGCGGCTCGGCCGCCGGGTCCGGGGGCGTGCCCCGGCGCCAGGTGTAGCGGCGCGCACCGCCGCGCTGGTTCCTGCCCGGTCGCTCCTGCCGTCGCGGCATCGCCGCCTCCTTCCACCGTCGGCTTCCAGGCAGCGTAACCAGCGAAGGTGGCGTGCCCCGGGAGCCAATCGAGGACAGCATCTGTCCTGGATGCCCGCTACCGTCCTCGTATGACGACGCAGCCGATGACCGTACGCGCCCTGGGCCGGGCCACCCTGCAGCGCCAACTTCTGTTGAGCCGGGCCTCGTTGGGTGTCGAGGAGGCCGTCGCGCACCTCGTCGGGCTCCAGGCGCAGGAGGTCCGGCCGCCGTACGTGACGCTCGCCGCCCGGCTCGACGGATTCACGCCCGGGGCGCTGTCCGAGGCCCTGGCCGAGCGGCGCGCGGCCCGCCTCGTCACGATGCGGTCCACGATCCATCTGCACACCGCCGAGGACTGCATGACGCTGCGTCCCCTCGTGCAGCCCGCGCGGGACCGGGAGCTGCACATGTTCCGCAAGGGGCTCGCCGGGGTGGACCTGACGCGGCTGTGCGCGCTGACCCGGGAGTACGTCGAGCAGGAGCCCCGCACCCCGAAGGAGCTGCGGGAGCTGCTCCTGAAGGAGTGGCCCGACGCCGACCCGCAGTCCCTCTCGGTCGCCGCCCGCTGCTCGCTGCCGCTCGTCCAGGTCACCCCGCGCGGGCTGTGGCGGCGCAGCGGCGGGGTCCGGCTGACCACCGCCGAGCACTGGCTGGACCGGAAGCCCGAGGAGACACCCACACCCGACGCGACCGTGCTGCGCTACCTCGGCGCCTTCGGACCCGCCTCCGTGCGGGACTTCCAGCAGTGGGCGGGGCTGACCCGCACCAAGGAGGCCTTCGAGCGGCTGCGGCCCCGGCTCGTGACGTTCCGCGACGAGCACGGCGTCGAGCTGTTCGACCTGCCCGACGCGCCCCGCCCCGACGAGGACACCCCGGCACCGCCGCGGCTCCTCGCCGAGTACGACAACCTGCTGCTCTCGCACGCCGACCGCACCCGGGTCGTCCGGGACGCCGACCGGGCCCGCACTTGGCAGGGGAACCGGGCCTACTCCACGTTCCTCGTCGACGGCACGCTCGCCGGGCTGTGGGCCCTCAAGGAGGGCGGGCAGGGGAGTGCCGAAGGCAGCTCCCTCACCCTGGAGCCCTTCCGCGACCTCACCCGTGCCCAGCGCGACGAACTCGTCGCCGAGGCGGAGCGCACCGCCGCTGTCCTGGAGGCACCCGGCGCGGTCACCGTGGACTTCGGCACCGTACGGCGGTAGGGCCGGCCCGGCGGATCAGGTCGCCGCGGCCCCGCCGCGGCCCACGGCCGTCAGTCCGCCCGGCCCGTCGCCGCGACCGTCACGCCCAGACCGATCAGCGCGAAGCCGCCCGTCCCGCCGATCAGCGACAGGCGCCGGTCCGAGCGCGCGAACCAGGAGCGCGCCGCGGACGCCGTCAGCCCCCACAGCGTGTCCGTGACCAGGCCGATGGAGATCGGCACCAGCCCCAGCAGCAGCATCTGCGCGGGCAGCCGGCCCGCGTCGTGGTTCACGAACTGCGGCAGCACCGCCGCGAAGAACACGATGCCCTTCGGATTCGTGACGCCCACCAGCACGCCGTCGAGCACGGTCCGCAGATCGCCGCGCGCCGGTCCGGCCGGACCACGTATGTCGGCCGCCTTCATCGCGTGCCGGTGCCGGAACGCCTGGATGCCCAGAAAGACGAGATACGCGGCGCCCGCCAGCTTCACCGCGAGGAACAGCCCGGCCGAGCGCTCCACCAGAGAGCCGAGGCCGAGCGCCACCGCCACCACCAGCAGGTACGAGCCGACGACATTGCCGAGCGCCGTCGCCACCGCCGTGCGCCGCCCGTGCGCGAGCGCCCGGCCGATCACGAACAGCACGCTCGGGCCCGGAATCACGATCACCAGCAGCGACATCGCCGCGAACGCCAGGAACCGTTCCGTCGACACCATGGACCTCACCCCCACGCCATTGAAGACCAGAAGCCATTCAAGACCAGACGTCATTCAAGACAGACGTCATTCAGGACCAGAAGCCATTGAAGACCATCCCACCGACCATCGGGTCCTGAAGGCCTCGCCCGGGCCACCGGAACGGCTACGGCAGCAGCCCCGCCCGTCGCGCCGCCACCACGGCCTCGCCCCGCGTGTGCGCCCCCAGCTTCCGCATGGCGGACCGCAGATAGCCCTTGACCGTCTCCGGGCGCAGGCCGAGCCGCTCGGCCGCCACCGCGTTCGTCGCGCCCGCCGCCACGCACGCCAGGACGTCCACCTCGCGCGGCGCGAGCACCACCGCGGCCTCCCGGGCCGGCGGCGCCGTCGCCGACGCCAGCCGGCCGCACACCGCCAGGAGCTCGGCGCGCAGCGCCGGGTCGACGATCCGCGGAGCCAGTGCCCGCAGCGCCCCGTGCGCCTCCCGGACCTCCTCCCACGCCCCGGCGCCCTCGGCCACCGGCGCGCTCGCCGCCGCCAGCAACGTCCGGGCCTCGTCCCGCACCACCAGCGCCTGCTCCACGTCACGGGCCGCCATCACCGCAGCGTTCAACGCCCGGTCGCCCAGCGGCTGGGCCGAACGCAGCGCCCCGTACAGCACCCCGCGCACCCGGCGGCGTACGACCACGGGAACCGCGAGGACCGAGCGCAGCCCCTCGGCCGCCACGGCGGCGTCGTACTCGTGGCTGATGTGCCGCGAGTCCTGGTAGTCGGTGACCGCGCAGGCCCTGGCCAGGGTGAGGGCCTTGCCGCCCAGCCCGTTGCCCGCCGCCACCGCGAGGCCGCGCAGCGCGTTCGTCGACGCGCCGCTCAGCTCGGCGATCCGTACCTGGCCCGCGCTCGGGGTGAGCCCGCCGAACGCCACGGGCAGGCCCGTGCCCCGGCGCAGCCGCACCAGCGCGGCGCGCATCTCGACCGCCTCTGCGGCTTCTGCGGTCACCCTCGATCTCCTCGCCGTGCTCCGTTCACCCCCGTTCGGGGGTGGTGAGACCTGCGTCACGGACTACACGATGGCAGACACGGTCCGCAATGACGCGGGTGCGGGACAAGAAGGATTCCAGGAGCGCACATGACGACGCCGAACGGCCCCACGCAGCAGTTCCGCACGGCCCGTGACTTCCTGCTGCAGCACGCCCAGGACTACGAGACGGCGTACGAGGGCTTCGCCTGGCCCCGGCCCGACCGGTTCAACTGGGCCCTCGACTGGTTCGACGTCATCGCCGAGGGCAACGAGCGGACCGCGCTGCACATCGTCGAGGAGGACGGCCGCGAGATCACCCTCTCGTTCGCCGAGATGTCGCTGCGCTCGGACCAGGTCGCCAACTGGCTGCGCGCCCGGGGCGTACGGGCGGGCGACCGGGTGCTGCTGATGCTCGGCAACCAGCAGGAACTGTGGATGACCATGCTCGCCGCGATGAAACTGCGCGCGGTCGTCATCCCGGCGACGCCGCTGCTGGGCCCGGAGGACCTGCGGGACCGGATCGAGCGGGGCCGCGCCGCCCACGTCATCGTGCGCACGGAGGACACGGCCAAGTTCGACGGCGTGTCCGGCGACTACACTCGGATCGCCGTCAAGCCGGCGGGCGCGGACCCCGTCCCCGGCTGGCTGGACTTCGACGACGCCTTCGGCGCGGCCGCCGCCTTCGAGCCCGACGGGGTCACGCTCGCCGACGACCCGCTGCTGCTGTACTTCACGTCCGGCACGACGGCCCGCCCCAAGCTCGTCGAGCACACCCATGTCTCCTACCCTGTCGGCCACTTGGCGACGATGTTCTGGATCGGCCTGCGCCCCGGCGACGTCCACCTGAACATCTCCTCGCCCGGCTGGGCCAAGCACGCCTGGTCGAACTTCTTCGCGCCGTGGAACGCCGAGGCGACCGTCTTCCTCTACAACTACACGCGCTTCGACGCGGGCAAGCTGATGGCCGCGATGGACCGAGCGGGCGTCACGTCGTTCTGCGCGCCGCCCACCGTGTGGCGCATGCTCATCCAGGCCGACCTCACCCAACTGGCCACGCCGCCACGGGAAGTGGTCGCCGCCGGAGAGCCGCTCAACCCCGAGGTCATCGAGCAGGTCAAGCGCTCCTGGGGCATCACCATCCGGGACGGCTTCGGGCAGACCGAGACGGCCGTGCAGGTCTCCAACAGCCCCGGCCAGCTGCTCAAGCCGGGCTCCATGGGCCGCCCCAGCCCCGGCTTCAAGGTGGAGCTGCTCGACCCGGTCACCGGTGAACCCGGCGCGGACGAGGGAGAGATCAGCCTCGACCTCGCCGCCCACCCCGTCGGTCTGATGGTCGGCTACCACGGAGACCCGGAGCGCACGGCCGAGGCGATGGCGGGCGGCTACTACCGCACCGGCGACATCGGATCCCGGGACGCCGACGGCTACCTGACGTACGTGGGCCGGTCCGACGACGTCTTCAAGGCCAGCGACTACAAGATCAGTCCCTTCGAGCTGGAGAGCGCGCTCCTGGAGCACGAGGCGGTCGCCGAGGCGGCGGTCGTGCCCGCGCCCGACACGCTCCGGCTCGCCGTCCCCAAGGCGTACGTCGTGCTCGCCGAAGGGTTCGAACCCGGCCCGGACACCGCCAAGTTGCTCTTCGAGCACTCCCGGGCCGTCCTCGCCCCGTACAAGCGGCTGCGCCGCATCGAGTTCGCCGAGCTGCCCAAGACGGTCTCCGGCAAGATCCGCCGCATCGAGCTGCGCGAGCGCACCGCGCAGGGTTCCACCGCCGAGTACCGCGAGGAGGACTTCCGGTGACCACCGAGCTCTCGTACGCCCACGGCACCAGCGCCACCCCGCTCCTCGGCGACACCATCGGCGGCAACCTCCAGCGGGCCGTCGAGGCCTGGCCGGACCGGGAGGCCCTCGTCGACGTGCCGAGCGGACGACGCTGGACGTACGCCCAATTCGGCGCGGCGGTGGCGGAGTTGGCGCGCGGACTGCTCGCGCGCGGCGTCGCCAAGGGGGACCGCGTCGGCATCTGGGCGGTGAACTGCCCCGAGTGGGTCCTCGTCCAGTACGCGACGGCCCGCATCGGCGCCATCATGGTCAACATCAACCCGGCCTACCGCGCCCACGAGCTGGCGTACGTGCTGAAGCAGTCGGGCATCTCCGTGCTGATCTCGTCGACCGGGCACAAGGGCACCGACTACCGGGCGCTGGTCGGGGAAGTCGCCCCGGACTGCCCGCAGCTGCGCGAGCGCGTCTTCATCGGCGAGGAGAGCTGGGACGCCCTCGTCGCGGCCGCGTCGGCCGTCACGGACGACCGACTCGCGGCCCTGGAAGCCGAGTTGTCGTGCGACGACCCGGTCAACATCCAGTACACCTCCGGCACCACCGGCTTCCCGAAGGGCGCCACGCTCTCCCACCACAACATCCTCAACAACGGCTACTGGGTGGGCGAGACCGTCGGCTACAGCGAACAGGACCGCGTGTGCCTGCCCGTGCCCTTCTACCACTGCTTCGGCATGGTCATGGGAAACCTGGGGGCCACCACGCACGGCGCCTGCATCGTCATCCCCGCCCCCTCCTTCGAGCCGGCGACGACCCTGCGCGCCGTCCAGCAGGAGCGGTGCACGTCCCTGTACGGCGTGCCGACGATGTTCATCGCCGAGCTGAACCTGCCGGACTTCGCCTCGTACGACCTGTCGTCGCTGCGCACCGGCATCATGGCCGGCTCCCCGTGTCCCGCCGAGGTGATGAAGCGGGTCGTCGCCGAGATGCACATGGCCGAGGTGTCCATCTGCTACGGCATGACCGAGACCTCGCCCGTCTCGCTGCAGACCCGCCGCGACGACGACCTGGAACGCCGCACCGGCACCGTCGGCCGGGTCCTGCCGCACATCGAGGTCAAGGTGATCGACCCGGTCACCGGGGTGACCCTGCCCCGCGGCGAGCCCGGCGAGCTGTGCACCCGCGGCTACAGCGTGATGCTGGGCTACTGGGGCGAGCCGGAGAAGACCGCCGAGGCCGTCGACGCCGGGCGGTGGATGCACACCGGGGACCTCGCGGTGCTGCGCGAGGACGGCTACGCGCAGATCGTCGGCCGCATCAAGGACATGATCATCCGAGGCGGCGAGAACATCTACCCGCGCGAGATCGAGGAGTTCCTCTACGGGCACCCGAAGATCGCCGACGTGCAGGTGGTGGGCGTGCCGCACGAGAAGTACGGGGAAGAGGTCCTGGCCTGCGTGATCCTGCGCGATCCGGCCGCCGGCCTCACCCTCGACGAGCTGCGCGCCTACTGCGACGAGCGGCTCGCGCGCTACAAGGTGCCGAGCCGTCTGCGGATCCTCGACTCTTTCCCGATGACGGTCAGTGGAAAAGTCCGGAAGGTGGAACTCCGCCAAGGGTACGGCGAGTTGTAGGACGTGAGAGGGAGCGGCCGCTACAGCTCACGACGCATACAGACCCTGGGCCACCGGTCCAGGCCGTGCTCAGCCTCCGCCGCGCGGATGTCGCGCAGCCCGGGGGTGAGGGCGGCCTCGGGAAGCCGGCGGAAGCCGAGACGCTCGTAGTAGGGGGCGTTCCACGGCACGTCGGCGAAGCTGGTCAGGGTGAGACCGGCCCGGCCCTGGTCGCGCGCGCAGTCGGCGGCGTACGCGATCAGGGCCCGGCCCATTCCCCGGCGGGCGGCGTCCGGATGCACGGTGACCTGCTCGATGTGGAAGGCGCCGTCGACCACCTCGCCGACGAGATACGCGGCCACCGTCCCGTCCTCCGCCACGGCGACCCAGGCGTGTCCCGCGCGCCGGTAGCGCTCCAGCTCCTCGACGGCGGGCGGCTCGTCATCGGCGACGGCGTCCATGCCCAGCGTGCGGAAGACGGCGCCCGCGGCGACCTCGATCTCCTGGAGGCGGGGCAGTTCGGCCGCGGTGGCGTTGCGAATGATCATCGGGCCAGTATCGCGGAGGGCTCCGCTCAGGCCCCGCTCGCGATCAGTTCGTCCGCGGGGCTGTTCACCGGCTGCGGCACCCCGGCGAGATCGAGGACGAACAGCGGGACGCCCAGTTCGTCCGCCCGGGCGGGGGCCCCGTCCGTGTACCCGGCGAGCGAGAAGAGCACGCAGGCCGCCGACTCCGTCATCGACTGGAGCCACAGGCACTCCACGTCGCGCACCGTCGCGGGCCGTACCGACGGCTCGACCTGGGCGACGACTCCGCGCGCGGCGAGGCCGATCCCGGACGACGGACGCTGGTCGGCACGCCGTACGTCGCGGTAGCCGAGCCAGCCCAGATACAGCGCGGCCGCGGTCACCGCGTCGCGCGCGGTGCGGATGGGGACGGGCTGGAACGCGGGCCGCGGCGCGGGCGCCGTCCGCGGCAGCGGTATGTGGGACGGAGCGGGGGCCTGGTCGCTCTGGACCGGGACGCGCAGCAGGGTGCCGCAGTCGCAGCCCAGTTCCGGCCGGGGCCAGCGGTCGTGGCGCCCGCACATGGGGCAGCGCAGCGTGACCCAGTCGTCGGCCCAGGTGCGGGCTCTGACCGGCTCGGGCTCGGCGCCCCGCAGCAGCGGCGGGGCGACAGGGGCACCGCATGCGCAGGGCAGCACCGCGGGCGCGTAGAGGTGCTCCCGCCGACAGGCCGGACACCGAACGCGCACTGGCTCTGCCATGCCACACCCCCCTGGGCCCCGCGATGCCGGATCGACGTGAGTCTCATCATCCACCTTGACGGCCTCCGAGACCCCCCTCTACATTGCTTCCATATAGCAGAACATACTTTCCGCATTATGGAAGTACGGAATTCAGAGCTCGCCGCGGGGCGCGACGGGAGCGCGAATCCGACAGCCGGACACAGACGTACTCAGTCACAGCAGAAGTCGGGAGCACCTCATGGCTCGAATGACCGCCGCCCGCGCGGCCGTTGAGATCCTCAAGCGCGAAGGCGTCAGCAACGCGTTCGGCGTGCCCGGTGCCGCCATCAACCCCTTCTACAAGGAGCTCAAGGCGAGCGGCGGCATCGACCACACGCTCGCCCGCCACGTCGAGGGCGCCTCGCACATGGCCGAGGGCTACACCCGTGCCAACCCGGGCAACATCGGGGTGTGCATCGGTACGTCCGGCCCGGCCGGCACCGACATGATCACCGGCCTGTACTCCGCCATCGGTGACTCCATCCCGATCCTGTGCATCACGGGCCAGGCGCCCACGCACCTGATCCACAAGGAGGACTTCCAGGCCGTCGACATCTCCTCGATCGCCAAGCCGGTCGCGAAGATGGCGGTCACGGTCCTGGAGGCCGCGCAGGTCCCCGGCGTCTTCCAGCAGGCGTTCCACCTGATGCGCTCGGGCCGTCCCGGGCCGGTCCTCATCGACCTGCCGATCGACGTCCAGCAGACCGAGATCGAGTTCGACCCGGAGACGTACGAGCCGCTGCCGGTCTACAAGCCGGCCGCGACCCGCGCCCAGATCGAGAAGGCGATCGGCCTCCTCCTGGAGTCCGAGCGGCCGCTGATCGTCGCGGGCGGCGGCATCATCAACGCCGACGCGAGCGACCTGCTGGTCGAGTTCGCCGAGATCACGAACACGCCCGTCGTGCCGACCCTCATGGGCTGGGGCACCATCCCGGACGACCACGACCTGAACGCGGGCATGGTCGGACAGCAGACCGGCCACCGCTACGGCAACGCCACGTTCCTGGAGTCGGACTTCGTCCTCGGCATCGGCAACCGCTGGGCCAACCGCCACACCGGCTACAAGCTCGACGTCTACCGCGGCGAGCGGAAGTTCGTGCACGTCGACATCGAGCCGACCCAGATCGGCAAGATCTTCGCGCCGGACTACGGGATCACCTCCGACGCCAAGGTCGCCCTCGAACTCTTCGTCGAGGTCGCCAAGGAGCTGAAGGCCGAGGGCAAGCTGCCCGACCGCGGCGCCTGGGTCGCCTCGCACCTGGAGCGCAAGGAGACCCTCCTGCGCCGTACGCACTTCGACGACATCCCCATGAAGCCGCAGCGCGTCTACGAGGAGATGAACAAGGCGTTCGGCAAGGACACCCGGTACGTCACGACGATCGGCCTCTCGCAGATCGCCGGCGCCCAGATGCTGCACGTCTACAAGCCGCGCCACTGGATCAACTGCGGCCAGGCCGGCCCGCTCGGCTGGACCATCCCGGCCGCGCTCGGCGTCGCCAAGGCCGACCCGGACACCCAGGTCGTCGCCCTCTCCGGCGACTACGACTTCCAGTTCATGATCGAGGAGCTGGCGGTCGGCGCGCAGCACCGCATCCCGTACGTGCACGTCCTGGTGAACAACGCCTACCTGGGCCTGATCCGCCAGGCCCAGATCGGCCTCGACATCAACTTCCAGGTCAACCTGGAGTTCGAGAACCAGAACAGCCCCGAGCTCGGCGTCTACGGCGTCGACCACGTCAAGGTCGCCGAGGGCCTGGGCTGCAAGGCGATCCGGGTCACCGACCCGAACGAGCTGGGCGAGGCCCTGGAGCGGGCCAAGAAGCTCGCCCAGGACCACCAGGTCCCCGTCGTCGTCGAGGCGATCCTGGAGCGCATCACGAACATCTCGATGAGCCCCACCGCCGACATCAGCGCGGTCAAGGAGTTCGAGGAGATCGCGACGGAGCCGGGCCACGCGCCCACGTCGATCCGTCCGCTGAAGGTCTGACCCGACCCACGCGAAAGAAGGGGGCGGGCCACCGGTTCATCGAACCGGTGGCCCGCCCCCTTTTCTTCTTGTGCCGTCGGCCCCGGCCGCCTACCGCATCAGAATCCGCTCGATCTCCTGCCGCTCGAGGTTCCAGTACGTGACATGGGGGTGCGGCCCGACGTTGGCGCCGCCCGAGGGCGCCCGGACGTCGAGCGCGGCCACATCGCGGTTGCTGCCCGGCGCGCGGTCCTGGTAGCCGATGCCGAACTGCTCCACGGCGTTGCCGGTCCGCTCGCCCGCCCGGAAGAGGTGCACCCCCGCGTACGCCTTCTGGTGCGGTGCGAGCGTCGCGAGCGCCCGCGGCTCGCTGCCGAGCGAGGGGACCGGCACGTCGGAGTCGCGGAAGTACACGTACGGGTAGTGGTAGAGCGTGCAGGTCCTGCCGGTGACGTTGGTGGCCGTGATCAGCATGTTCTGGCCCGAGTCCATCCGCCAGTACGACGTGCTGATCGACAGGTCCGGGTCGGAGCAGGCGGGGCTCGCGGAGGCGGGCGTGCCGGCCGGGCTCGTGCCCGGCGCGGAGGAGCCCGTGGGGGCGGCGGACGCGGACGGCGCGGCGGAGGCCGACGGAGCGGCGGAGGAGGCCGTGGGCGACGGTGCCGCGGAGGTGGCGCTGCCGTTCGCCCCGTCGCGCGTGTCGTCCGGGCCGCAGGCCGCGGTGGACAGGAGCGCGACGACGGCCACGGCTTCCAGCAGGCAGGTTCTCCAGGTCTTGCGGGCAGCATGCATGGTGGTCCCCCGTACGGTCAGTGGATGGCCCCGGTCTCGCCGGCCAGCGGGATTCTGCCCGGCGGGCTCGCCGAATCCCGCCCGCGCACAGGACTGTTACCGATCAGGGACGCCTCTGTGCAGGTGCGCCCCGGGGCATGCCGAAAGCCCCGGGTACGGACCGTCGTACCCGGGGCTGGTTCGGGAGGTTGCTGCCGTCCGACGGCACGCGACTGGCGATACATGCATGCGCGCCGCCGGACGGATTCCGTTGTCCCGTCAGGGAGTTGGCTGGGACCGCGGCGGCTGTCGTGCTCTGCGACAGCTCCTCGGACCGCCCTTCCTCAGGTCGAAAGGGGGGCCGGGGAACCTTCACCACCGCACTGGCTCGCACGAGCACGGGCCGCCGCGGTCCTCGTCCTCCCGCGCCCACCGGCAGACCACCCCTCATCCGGGTCGTGCCAGTGGTGCGGGCTTGTGCGTACGGAGCTGACCTCCCGTCAAACCCCGTACGCAGTATGGGGGTTATCTCGAAGGGCTAGTCCTCGCGCAGGGCGCGGACCGCCTCCTCCACGCGCTTGCCGTAGTCGGCGTCGGCGGCGTGGAAGTGGGCGAGGTTCTTCTCCACGATGTCGTCGCGCGAGACCTGGGAGAGACCGCCGGCGATGTTCGCCACCAGACGCCCCTTCTCGTCCTCCGACATCAGGCGGTACAGCTCGCCCGCCTGGAAGAAGTCGTCGTCCTTGGTGTGGGCCGGGGCCTCGTGCGTCCCCGTGTAACCGGAGACGGCGAGCGGCGCGGCGAGCGCGCGGCCGGTCTCGACGGGGCCGTCGAAGGAGTTCGGCTCGTAGTTCTTGCGGCTGCGGGCGTAGGCGTTGGCGGCCATGACGCCGTCGCGGCCGTAGTTGTCGGCCTTGGTCGCCTTCGGCGCGTTCACCGCGAGCTGGGTGTGGTTGACGCCCAGGCGGTAGCGGTGCGCGTCCGCGTAGGCGAACAGCCGGCCCTGGAGCATCTTGTCCGGCGACGGGCCGATGCCCGGCACGAAGTTGTTCGGCGAGAACGCGGCCTGCTCGACCTCGGCGAAGACGTTGTCCGGGTTGCGGTCGAGGACCAGGCGGCCCACGCGCTGCAGCGGGTAGTCCTTGTGCGGCCACACCTTGGTGAGGTCGAACGGGTTGAAGCGGTAGTCCGCCACCTCGGCCGCCGGCATGATCTGCACGTACAGCGTCCAGGACGGGTTCACACCGCGCTCGATGGCCTGCAGCAGGTCCGTCTGGTGCGAGTTGGCGTCCTTGCCCGCGAGCTCGGCGCCCTGCTCGGCCGAGAGGCAGCGGATGCCCTGGTTCGTCTTGAAGTGGTACTTCACGAAGAAGGCTTCGCCCTGCTCGTTCGTCCACTGGTAGGTGTGCGAGCCGTAGCCGTTCATGTGGCGGTACGACGCGGGGATGCCGCGGTCGCCCATCAGCCAGGTGATCTGGTGCGTGGCCTCGGGGGCGTGCGCCCAGAAGTCCCAGACGTTCTCCGGCTCCTGCTTGCCCGTGAACGGGTCGCGCTTCTGGGAGTGGATGAAGTCGGGGAACTTCAGCGGGTCCTTGATGAAGAACACCGGGGTGTTGTTGCCGACGAGGTCGTAGTTGCCCTCTTCGGTGTAGAACTTCACCGCGAAGCCGCGCGGGTCACGGACGGCGTCCGCGCCACCGAGGTTGTCGGCCACGGTCGAGAAGCGCAGGAAGAGCTCGGTGCGCTTGCCGATCGTGGAGAGGAAGTCGGCGTACGTGTAGTCGGTGACGTCGTCGGTCACCTCGAAGTAGCCGTACGCGCCGGAGCCACGGGCGTGCACCACGCGCTCCGGGATGCGCTCGCGGTTGAAGCGGGCGAGCTTCTCCAGGAGGTGCTGGTCCTGGAGCAGGATCGGGCCGCCCACGCCTGCGGTGGCGGAGTTCTGGTTGTCGGCGACAGGGGCGCCGGACTCGGTCGTGAGCACACGCTTCGGCATTATTCGAGGCGACCTTCCGTGCAGTGGCTGCTGACTGTGTGGGGGAGCGTAAGGACCCCTGAACTGCTGCGTCAACAGTTTGTTGAAGTTATGGGCGTACTTCTTTCAACTTTTTGTTGAAAGGAAAGCATGGGTTCCGGGCCGCGGCGACGCCTGGGCGCGACAGGACAGGTGTCAGCGCCGCCGCGGCCCGGAAGTCTCGAGGGTCAGGCCACCTGGTTGCCGGAGAGGCGCTCGACCGAGCGCAGCAGCGCGGAGTGGTCCAGGCCGCCGTCGCCCTGGGCGCGCAGCGAGGCGACCAGCTGGGCGACCACGCCGCCGACGGGCAGGGCCGCGCCGACGTTGCGGGCGGCGTCGGTGACGATGCCCATGTCCTTGTGGTGCAGGTCGATGCGGAAGCCCGGCTTGAAGTCCCGGTTCAGGAAGTTGTCCTTCTTGCGGGTCAGCACGGTGGAGCCGGCGAGCCCGCCGTTGAGGACGTCGAGCGCGGCCTTCAGGTCCACGCCGGACTTCTCCAGGAAGACCACGGCCTCGGCGCACGCCTGGATGTTCACGGCGACGATCAGCTGGTTGGCGGCCTTCACGGTCTGGCCCGAGCCGTGCGGACCGCACAGCACGATGGTCTTGCCGAGGGCCTCCAGGAGCGGCTTGGCCTCGTCGAAGTCGGCCTGCTCACCGCCGACCATGATGGACAGCACGGCCTCGATGGCGCCGGCCTCGCCGCCGGAGACGGGGGCGTCCAGGACGCGGATGCCCTTCTCCTTGCCGGCCGCGGCCAGGTCGACCGAGGTCTGCGGGGTGATCGACGACATGTCGACGATCAGGGCGCCCGACTTCGCGTTCTCCAGGATGCCCTCGGGGCCGTAGGAGATCGCCTCGACCTGCGGGGAGGCCGGGACCATGGTGACGATCACGTCGGCGTCCCGGACGGCGTCGGCGATCGACTTCACGGCCGTGCCGCCGGCGGCGGCCAGGCGGTCCAGCTTGTCCTGCTCCAGGGTGAAGCCCGTGACGTCGTAACCGGCCTTGATCAGGTTCTCCGCCATGGGCGAACCCATGATGCCGAGACCGATCCACGCGACCTTGGGGAGGTTGTTGCTCATGAGGGTGACTCCAAAAGCTCTGGTACGTCGATGGGGTGGCGCGCGGTTCAGTGACGCGCGGCGCGGGCCTCGTGCGGCAGCCAGCCGAAGGACTCGGCGCTCGGGGCGTCGCCCGGCTTGTACTCCAGGCCCACGTAGCCCTCGTAACCGGCCTTCTTGAGCTGGTCGAGGAGCTCTTCGAGCGGCAGCGAGCCGGTGCCCGGCGCACCGCGGCCCGGGTTGTCGGCGATCTGCACGTGCGCGGTCTTGTCGGCGTAGGCGCTGATGACGCCCGGCAGGTCCTCGCCGTTCATGGACAGGTGGTACAGGTCCATGAGGAACTTGGCGTTGCCGAGGCCGGTCGCCGCGTTCACCTTGTCCACGATCTCGATCGCCTTGGGGGCGCTCACGATCGGGCAGGCGGGCGACTCCGGCTTGTTCAGCGCCTCGATCAGGAGCACGGCGCCGACGCGGTCGGCCGCGCGGGCCGCCAGCACCAGGTTCTCCAGGGCGAGTTCGTCCTGGACGGCCGGGTCCACGCCCTCCACGCGGTTGCCGTACAGCGCGTTCAGTGCCGTGCAGCCGAGGGACTGCGCGAAGTCGGCCGCGATGTCGAGGTTGGCGCGGAACTTCTCGCTCTCCTCGCCGGGGACCGACAGGGCGCCCCGGTCCGGTCCCGGCAGCCGGCCGGCGTAGAAGTTCAGCCCGGTCAGCTGGACGCCGGCGTCCTTGATCGCGTCACGCAGGGCGTCGAGCTCGGACTGCTCGGGGACAGGGGCGTCGACCCAGGGCCACCACAGCTCGACCGCGGTGAAGCCGGCCGCGGCGGCGGCCGCGGGACGCTCCAGGAGCGGGAGTTCCGTGAAGAGGATCGACAGGTTGACGTTGAAGCGCTGGTCTGCGAATCCCATCGGGGTCGGCGCTCCCTTCTGGTTCGTGTTCCGCATGGTCTAGCTCCGCGTTGCTGTCTAGTTCCGTATTGCGGAAGTTCGTTTCTGCTTGATGGAAGGTTGCCTGCGATCCGGGGGAGCTGTCAAGAGGGGCTGCCGGAAAAACGCCGATCGGGATTAGGTTGGCCCCGTGCGATTGAGAGTGGAGTTCACGACCGAACCCTTCGACCTCGACGAGGCGCCGCCCCATGCGGTCGTCGCCCGGGACGTCGTCCAGGGGGCCGACCTGGACGCGGTCGACGTCGGCCCGTTCGGCAACACCGCCGAAGGGGAGGCCGGCCGCGTGCTCACCGCGGTCGACGCGCTGCTGCGGCAGGCACTGGAGGCGGGGGCCACCCGGGTCTCGCTCCAGGTGAACGTGATCGACGGTGAGTCGGGGGAGGGGGATAAGTGACCGGTCTGGGGGACGAGCCCTTCGTCCGGGCGGTCAAGCCGCTCGTCGACGCCATGGGGGCCGAGATGCTGCCGCCGAGCGAGGCGGCCAAGGACGACGTCGTGCTGAGCTGGGAGGGCGCCGAGGTGATAGCCGTGCGGTTGCCCCAGCTGGCCGACTCGCTCGATCACATTCTGGCCGCCATGGAGCGCAAGGAGGGCAAACCCCTCGCCGAGCTCGACCGCAAGGAGAAGCAGGAGGTCGTCCGCGTGCTGGAGGCGCGCGGCGCGTTCTCCGTGCGGCACGGGGTGGAAACCGTGGCCGGGGCGCTCGGGGTTTCCCGATTCACCGTGTACAACTACCTCAACCGCGAGAAGGCCACCTGACCTGCGGTGACTCCGTGGTCACCGAACCGCCGTCCGGATACCGGACGGCGGTTTTTGTAACTCCAAGTTTTCAACAAAGTGTTGACGCGGTGTTTCCGAGGGCGTTAGCTATCCGCAGCCCGTCCAGCACAAGGCCACGGAGGCACCCCGTGACTTCAGGTACGACACCGGGTCTCACCCGGTTCAACACCTCGGACGAGAGCACGGCCCAGGCCGAGCTCCACGAGGTGTGTGCTTCATCGGCGTGGGGGAGCAAGCTCCTCGCCCAGCGCCCCTTCGCCACCACCGAGTCCCTCTTCGGGGCCAGCGACGCCGCGATGGCCGAGCTCACCGCCGAGGACCTCGCCGAGGCGATGGCGGGGCACCCGCCGATCGGCCGCCCGAAGCCCGGCGACCCGACCTCGTCGCGCGAGCAGCGCGGCATGGCGGGGGCCTCCGAGGAGCTCAAGGCGGAGATGCTCGAACAGAACCTGGCCTACCAGGACCGGTTCGGACATGTCTTCCTCATCTGCGCCACCGGCGCGAGCGCGGAGCAGATGCTCGCCGCGCTCAGGACGCGGATCGGCAACACGCCCGAACAGGAGCGGGAGATCGTCCGCACCGAACTGGGCAAGATCAACCGCATCCGCCTCACCCGCCTCGTAGAAGAAGGGGACAACGCCTGATGAGCACCGAGACCACAGCGTCGGTGTCCACGCACATCCTGGACACCAGCATCGGACGCCCCGCCGAGGGCGTCGTCATCTCCCTTGCGGCGCGCGCCGGTTCGGGCGCCGCGTGGGTGGCGCTCGGCGGTTCGGCGACCGATGCGGACGGGCGCTGCAAGGACCTCCCGGCCCTGCCGGAGGGAACCACCCACGTCCGTCTCGACTTCGAGACGGAGGCGTATTTCGACAAGAAGCAAGCCGATGCGCAGCAGGACGCCCCCGCGAATCGGGACAGCGACACGTTCTTCCCGGAGGTGGCGATCACGTTCGCCGTCAAGCCGGGCGAGCACTACCACGTGCCGCTGCTGCTCAACCCGTTCGGCTACTCCGTTTACCGAGGGAGCTAGCAGACATGCCTACGATTCTGGGATCGAACCAGTACGGCAAGGCGGAGAACCGCGTTGTCAAGATCACGCGGGACGGCGACACCCACCACATCAAGGACCTGAACGTCTCGGTCGCGCTCAGCGGTGACCTCGACGACGTCCACCTGACCGGGTCGAACGCCAACTGCCTGCCGACCGACACCACCAAGAACACCTGCTTCGCCTTCGCCAAGGAAGTCGGCATCGAGTCCGCCGAGCAGTACGGCATCGCTCTCGCCCGGCACTTCGTCGACAGCCAGCCGTCCATCCACCGGGCGCGCATCCGCATCGAGGAGTACTCCTGGGAGCGCATCGCCGGCTCCGACGCGGGCTCCAACTTCATCGGCGCCGACGAGGTCCAGCACTCCTTCGTCCGCAAGGGCCAGGAGACGCGCCTGGTGCAGGTCACGTACGACGGCGAGAAGTTCGAAGTCCTGTCCGGGCTCAAGGACCTGACCGTGATGAACACCACGAACTCCGAGTTCTGGGGCTACATCAAGGACAAGTACACGACGCTCCAGGAGGACTACGACCGCATCCTCGCCACGTCCCTGTCGACGTGGTGGCGGCACAGCTGGACGGGCGAGAACGACCAGCGCACGCCCCACTGGAACAAGTCGTACGAGCAGGCCAAGAAGCACATCCTCCAGGCCTTCGTCGAGACGTACTCGCTCTCGCTGCAGCAGACCCTCTTCCAGATGGGTTCGCGCGTCATCAACAACCGCAGCGAGATCGACGAGATCCGCTTCTCCGCCCCGAACAAGCACCACTTCCGACAGGACCTGTCGCCCTTCGGCCTGGACAACGAGGCGAAGGACGGTGCCGTGTACTGGGCCGCCGACCGCCCCTACGGCCTGATCGAGGCCACGATCCTGCGGGACGGCGCCGAGCAGCGCATCCCGGTCGACATGACCAACCTCTGACGCCTCGTGCGTAGTTGACGCGGTCGCGCACCCCCGTCCACCCGCAGTCGGCGGGGGTGCGCCGCACCGGAGGGAACATAAGCAATGGCAGTGCCAGCAAAGGGGCCGGCAAAAGCTGAGGGCCCGTGTTCTGATTCGACCGGCCCATCGGAGAGCACCGAAGCGGTGCACCCGGTGGACGAAAAGCTCCACGTCTCGCGGCTCGTCCCCGCCGCACTCCAGCACATCGCCGCCATGTACGCGGGCGTCGTCACCCCTCCGCTCATCATCGGCCAGGCCGTCCGCCTGGACACCGCGGGCCAGACCCGGTTGATCGCCGCGTCCCTGCTCATCGCGGGCGTGGCCACCCTGCTCCAGACCCTCGGCGTCAAGGGCTTCGTCGGCAACCGGCTGCCCTTCGTCAACGCCGCCTCCTCGGCCGGTATCGCACCGATGCTCGCGATCGCCGAGACCAACGCCAGAGGCGACCAACTCCCCGCCATCTACGGGGCGGTGATGGTCGCGGGCGTCTTCTGCCTCGCCATCGGCCCGTTCTTCGGCCGGCTCCTGCGCTTCTTCCCGCCGCTGGTCACCGGCGTCGTCATCACCCTGATCGGCGTGACCCTGATGCCCGTGCCCGTCGGCTGGGCCCAGGGCGGCGACAAGACCGCCGCCGACTACGGCGACATGCGCTATCTCGCGCTCGCCGCGTTCACCCTCGTCGTGATCCTGCTGATCCAGCGCTTCGGCAAGGGCTTCGTCAAGCAAGTCGCGCTGCTCTTCGGCCTGTTGATCGGCACACTCGCTGCGATCCCGTTCGGCATGGCGGACTTCAGCTCCATCAAGTCCGCGCCCGTGGCCGCGCTCCCGACGCCGTTCGCCTTCGGCACACCGGAGTTCCAGCCCGCCGCCATCATCTCGCTCTGCCTCGTCATGCTCGTCCTGATGACCGAGTCGTCGGCCGGCATGCTCGCCATCGGCGAGATCTGCGAACGCGACTGCACCGGGAAGACCATCACGCGCGGCCTGCGCACCGACGGCATCGCCACCTTCATCGGGCCGGTCTTCGGCGGCTTCCCGACCTCGGCCTTCGCGCAGAACGTCGGCGTCGTCTCCCTGACCAAGGTGCGCAGCCGCTACGTCGTCGCCGTCGCGGGCGGCGCCCTCCTCGTCCTCGGCATCTTCCCGATGCTCGGCGCGGTCGTCTCCCTGGTCCCCATGCCGGTCCTGGGCGGCGCGGGCATCGTCCTGTTCGGCTCCATCGCCGTCAGCGGCATCCGCACCCTCTCCGAAGCGGGCCTCGACGACAGCTCCAACATCATCCTGGTGGCCGTCTCGCTCGGCGCGGGCATCATCCCGCTGGCCGCGCCCACCTTCTACGCCGACTTCCCCGCCTGGGCGCAGACCGTGCTCGGCTCCGGCATCAGCGCCGGCGCGCTCGTCGCCGTCTCGCTGAACCTCTTCTTCCACCATCTCGGCACCCGCGGCAGCGCCAACGCCGCCGCGGCACTCAAATCCTCCTAGGGTCCTGCCGTGCCCAATCGCCACTCACGAAATGAAGGAAGCACCATGGCACCTTCTACGGCAGACCGCATCGTCATCGAGAACGTCGCCATCGCGACGGTCGACGCGAACGACACCGAGTACGCCTCCGGGTACATCGTCGTCGCGGGCAACAAGATCGAGTCCATCGGCGCGGGCAAGGCGCCCGAGGGCCTGGAGAACGTCGTGCGCCGCATCGACGGCACCGGCCACCTCGCCACGCCCGGCCTGGTCAACACGCACCACCACTTCTACCAGTGGATCACCCGGGGCCTGGCCACGGACCACAACCTGTTCAACTGGCTGGTGGCGCTGTACCCGACCTGGGCGCGCATCGACGAGCAGATGACGTACGCGGCGGCGCAGGGCTCCCTCGCGATGATGGCCCGCGGCGGCGTCACCACCGCCATGGACCACCACTACGTGTTCCCGCAAGGGTCGGGCGACCTCTCCGGGTCGATCATCCGCGCCGCCTCCGAGATGGGCGTGCGCTTCACCCTGGCCCGCGGCTCCATGGACCGCAGCGAGAAGGACGGCGGCCTGCCGCCGGACTTCGCCGTCGAGACCCTCGAAGGCGCGCTCGCCGCGACCGAGGAGACGGTGAAGAAGCACCACGACTCCTCCTTCGACGCGATGACGCAGGTGGCCGTCGCCCCCTGTTCACCGTTCTCCGTCTCCACCGAACTCCTCAAGCAGGGCGCCGAGTTGGCGCGCAGCCTGGGCGTACGGCTGCACACCCACGGCAGCGAGACGGTCGAGGAGGAGAAGTTCTGCCACGAGCTGTTCGGCATGGGCCCGACCGACTACTTCGAGTCGACGGGCTGGCTCGGCGAGGACGTGTGGATGGCGCACAGCGTCCACATGAACGACTCCGACATCGCCGCGTTCGGCCGGACGAAGACGGGCGTGGCCCACTGCCCGTCCTCCAACGCCCGCCTCGCGGCCGGCATCGCCCGCGTCCCCGACATGCTCGCCGCCGGTGTCCCGGTCGGCCTGGGCGTCGACGGCACCGCGTCGAACGAGTCGGGCGAGCTGCACACCGAGCTCCGCAACGCCCTGCTCATCAACCGCCTCGGCGCCCACCGCGAGGCCGCCCTGAACGCCCGTCAGGCCCTGCGCCTGGGCACGTACGGCGGCGCGCAGGTGCTCGGCCGCGCGACCCAGATCGGGTCGCTGGAGGCCGGCAAGCTCGCCGACCTGGTCCTGTGGAAGCTGGACACCCTGGCCCACTCGTCCATCGCCGACCCGGTCACCGCGCTCGTCTTCGGCGCGGCCGCCCCGGTCACCCTCTCCCTCGTCAACGGCAAGCCGGTCGTGGAGGACAGCCGCCTCCTGCATGTCGACGAGGACGCCATCGCCCGCTCCACGCGGGACGAGGCGCAGCGCCTGGCGCGGATCGCCGCGCAGGCGTAACACCCCCTGGAACTCCGGCCGGGGAGGACGGTCCCCGGCCGGACCCGAGCAGCCGAGCGGGCTGCTCGGGTGCCGCCCCGGAACGTGGCCCGAAGCTTCACGTTCCCGGGGCGGTCAGCACTGCCTGGGCGCACCACCACAACTCCATATCGAGTTCGACAGCACGACCTTGCACCACCTCCCAGAAGCGAAAAGTGCCGGCGGCTCGCCGGGGCTGGAAAACAACCGGAGGAGCCGCAGTGGCGACGAAGCCCAGGTTCACCAAGCAAGGCACCACCCCCGCCGAGTCCACCGAGGGCACCGCGGGGCACACCAAACATCCGGTCGACGAGACGCTGCCCCCGCTGAAGATGGCGACGACGGGTCTGCAGCACGTGGCGGCGATGTACGCGGGCGTGGTCGCACCCCCGCTGATCGTCGGCGCGTACATAGGCCTCTCGGCGAAGGAACTCACCTTCCTCACCGGCGCCTGCCTCTTCACGGCGGGTCTCGCGACCTTCCTCCAGACGCTCGGCATCTGGAAGATCGGCGCCCGGCTGCCCTTCGTGAACGGTGTGACGTTCGCGGGCGTGGCCCCGATGCTCGCCGTCGTCGACTCGACGAAGGACAAGGACGACGCGCTCCCGATCATCTTCGGGGCGGTGATCGTCGCGGGCGTCCTCGGATTCATCGCGGCCCCCTTCTTCTCGAAGGCGATCCGTTTCTTCCCGCCGGTCGTCACCGGCACCGTCATCACGCTCATCGGCATCTCCCTGATGCCGGTCGCGTTCGGCTGGGCACAGGGCCCCGACGCCAAGGCGTCGGACTACGGCTCCATGAAGAACCTGGCCCTCGCCGGCGTGACCCTCGTGATCGTGCTGCTGCTGCGCCGGTTCACGACCGGGTTCGTCAAGCAGATCGCGGTCCTGCTCGGCCTGGTCATCGGCACCGTCGTCGCGATCCCCTTCGGTGTCACCGACTTCTCGCCGATCGGCGACGCGGACGTCGTCGGCTTCCCGACCCCGTTCCACTTCGGCGCACCGCAGTTCGCCGGAGCGGCCATCGTCTCGATGATCGTCGTCATGGTCGTGTCGATGACGGAGTCGACGGCCGACATGCTGGCGCTCGGCGAGATCGTCGACCGCCCGGCCGACGAGAAGACGATCGCGGCCGGCCTGCGCGCCGACACCCTCGGCACGGCGATCAGCCCGGTCTTCAACGGCTTCATGTGCAGCGCCTTCGCCCAGAACATCGGCCTGGTGGCGATGACGAAGATCCGCAGCCGGTTCGTGGTCGCGGTCGGCGGCGGCTTCCTCGTCCTGATGGGTCTGTGCCCGATGGCCGCGTCGCTGATCGCGGTCGTGCCCCGCCCGGTGCTCGGCGGCGCGGGCGTCGTGCTCTTCGGATCGGTCGCGGCCAGCGGCATCCAGACCCTGGTCAAGGCGGGCCTGGACAAGGACAACAACGTCCTCATCGTCGCGGTCTCGCTCGCCGTGGGCCTGATCCCCATCGCGGCGCCGGAGTTCTACCACGCCTTCCCGGAGCGCGCGAAGATCATCCTGGACTCGGGTATCTCGACGGGCTGTGTCGCGGCCGTCCTCCTCAACCTCGTCTTCAACCACATCGGGCGGGGCAGGGAAGCGGACGACGTGACGGCGCCGATGGAGTCCGGCGGGGCCATCGCCGACCAGCGGAGGAGCTCCGCGGCCGGGGTCCACTGACGGCCGGCCGCATCGGGTGCGGCGGGTGCCGGAGCGGGGGAAGACCGACCGCATGGCTCCGACACCCCCCCGACCCGACGACGCCGCACCCGATGCCCGGCCAGAAGCGCGTGGTCCTCCTCAAGCCGCTGATCACCGCGGACCTCGTCGAGGTGGGCGAGTTCGGCCACGACGTGTGGTGCGGCAACGGCGTCACCGTGATGCCGGGCGTCACCATCGGGCACGGAGCCGTCGTGGCGACCGGCTTTGTGGTCACGGACGACATCCCGCCGTACGCGATCGGCGGCGGCAACCCGGCACGCGTCATCCGCTCCCGCCTGGAGCCGGACACGGTCCGCCGGCTCCTCGAACTCACCTGGTGGGAACGGCCGTTGGGCCACATCACCCGGCACGTGAGGGGGGATCATGGCGGGCTCGGCCGAAGCCCTGGAGAAGGCGGCGCCCCGATAAGTGGACTGACAGATCGGCATCGGCGTGGTTACGATGCGCGCGATGAAGACTTCCTCCTCGTACGGAACGGGGGACTCGTTCGTGCAAGGTGAGTGCTGATGGCACATCACTTCGCGAACGGGATTCCGACCCGCCTGTTGATGTGGCAGCGCGTACGCGAGTACGCCGTGCCACCGTCCATGATCGAGACCGCGGCCGCGCGACGTGCGGCCGGTGACTGGGCGGGGGCCTGCGCCGCCGCCCGCGTCGACGTCGACCTCGATCTGCGCGCCGTGCGCGACCGGCACGGCACCGATCTCGCCCACCGCCTCCGGACGGATCTGCGCCGCCTCGCGCCCGATCTGCTCCGCTGGCACATGCCCCGGATCGCCCCCGACGGGCGGCTCCGCCCCGGCCTCACCCTCACCCTGGCCCGCTACCCGGGCTCCGGCGCCACGCCGCCGCACCTGGTGGTGCGGACACCGCCGGCCAGGGCGGACGCCGGGCAGCGCATGTCCCTGGCTCTGTGGGAGGGGCCCGGGAACGGCGCCCCCGGACACCATCCGCACCCGCATCCCGACCGCCGGTTCCGCCTCGACCTGCACCGGCATCTCTGGGACGGCGAGCGCAGCGCCGAACTGGCCCTGCGGTGCGGGGCCGATCAAGCGCCGCGGGTTGTGCCGGACCGGTTCGACGGGACCGACTCCCCCTGGACGCAGGCGCGTTGGGCCGCCGAGGCCGACCTGCTGCTGCGGGACGCCGGGCGCCCGCGCGGCGCGTTCACCGTGCGGCTCGCAGCGCGCAGCCGCGCTGTCCTCGAACTGGCCGCTCCGGACGACAGCCACGCCCCGGTCCTCCGGCCGCTGCACGAGTCGCTGCCCGCACAGGAGGTCGCGGCGCTTCCGGTGCTGCCTGAGGCGGCGGCCCGCATCCTCCCGGACCTGGAGCTGCTGCGGGCCGGCCTCGTCCCGGCCGGTCGGCTGCATCCGCTCGTCGCCGCGGCGCTGCCGACACCCCGCGCGGCGGCGGCCTCCACCGTCGTGGCGCGGCCCGGCGATCCGCACCGCGTCGAGTGCCGTGGCGAGGTCCACCGGATCGCGCTGCGGGACGGGACACTGACGGCGATCGACCACGACCCGGACCAACTGCGCCGCGAGGAACTGCTGGTGGCGCTCGGCGGCCCGCCGCTGCCGTGCCTGCGGGCGATCGACGCGGTGCACCGCAGCCCCGAGGCGCTGCCCGCGGTCCGGGAGCGGCTCGGCCACGGCGACGTCACCGGGGCGCTGGCCGTCGTCGAGGGGCTGCTCGGTCCCGGCGCGGTCCTGCGCGACGGACCGCTCCTGGCGGCACTGGAGTCGGCCGTGGCCCGCCGGGTCGACCACGGACTCTTCCGCGCGGGCCTGTCGCACGCCGAGCACCCCGCGGCGGACACGCAGGCCGGCCGCCGGCCCCGGCTGGGACGCCACACGCCCCTCTCGGCGCGCCACAAGCGCGTCAGCCGCAGCCGCCCCCGCACCACTCTCTACCCCTGACCGGCCCCCCGGCCGCCCCTCTCTTCCTCGTACGGCTCTGTACGTGCCGCACACCTTCACGCCCTCAGGGACGCGCTCGTCCCCCTGCCTCTCCCCAGGTGATGCCCATGACGCCCAGCACTCTCCTGCCCCTGCCCGCCGACGCACCCGCGCTCGACCACCAACTCGCTGTCGCCGACGACCTGTTGACGCTCCTTCGGACGACGACCACCGAGCCGCGCCCCGACGAGCAGCTCGAAGCGCTCACCCTGGCCGTCGCGGCCGACCTGCCCGTGCTGCTCTGGGGCGAGCCGGGCATCGGCAAGACCGCGGCCCTGACCCAGCTCGCCGCCTCCCTCGACCTCCCGCTGACGACCGTGATCGCCAGCGTCCACGAGCCGACCGACTTCTCCGGGCTGCCCATCGTGGGCGACGACCCGGCGACGCAGGGGGTGCCGATGGCGCCGCCGCAGTGGGCCGTGGAGCTGGTGCGGGCCGGGCGGGGGCTGCTCTTCCTCGACGAACTCTCCACCGCCACCCCGGCCGTCCAGGCCGCCCTGCTCCGGGTCGTCCTGGAGCGCCGCGTCGGCGCGCTCCAACTGCCGCCGGACGTACGGATCGTGGCCGCCGCCAACCCGCGCGCCTCCGCGGCGGACGGCTGGGAGCTGAGCCCGCCGCTGGCCAACCGGTTCGTCCACCTGTACTGGGTGCACGACCGGGACGTGGTGGTGCGCGGCCTGGGCGGTGTCTGGCCCCGCGCCGAGCTGCCCCGGCTGGCGCCCGAACGGATGCCGGAGGCGGTGGCGTTCGCCCGGCGCGCGGTCTGCGGTTTCCTCGCGGCCCGGCCGACGCTGATCCACCGGCTGCCGAGCAGCGAGACCCGGCGCGGCGGGGCCTGGCCCTCGCCCCGCAGCTGGGAAGCAGCGCTGACCCTGCTGGCCTTCGGCACGGCCGCCGCCGTCTCCCGGGACGTGCTCGCGCTGCTGGTGCGGGGCGCGGTGGGGGACGGGCCGGGGCTCGAACTCCTCGCCCACCTGGACCGCATGGACCTGCCCGACCCGGAGTCCCTCCTCGCCGATCCGGCCGCCGCCGAGCTGCCGGAGCGGGGCGACCTGCGGCAGGCGGCGCTGGAGGCGGTGGTGGCCGCCGTCGGCGCCCGCCCGGTACGGGAGCGCTGGGACGCGGGCTGGGCCGTACTGGTCCGGGCCCTGGAGACCGGCGCCCCCGATCTGCTGGTCGGCCCGGCCACGGCGCTGGCCGGGCTGCGGCGCGACGACTGGGAGGTGCCCGACGCCGTGGAACGGCTGGCCGGCGTGATCGGCCTCGCCCGGCGCGCCGACCGCTCGGTGGCACGGGCCGAGGCGGCCACCGCGGGCCGGCCCGCGCAGGCACGCCGATGACGGGGACCACGAAACGCCCGCAGGCGCGCCCGCTGCCCCGCCCGATGGCGCCGCCCCCGCCGCCGCGCCCGGTGCGCGGTCCGCTGCGGCAGCCCCCGACCGGCCGGACAGACGGTCCGCGACTGCCGCTGGACAGGGAGAAGCTGCTGGCCGCACGCCTGCACGCGGTGAAGGTCCGCCCCTACCTCGCCGACGCGCTCTTCGCCCTGAGCGTGGTGGAGGACCGGTCGGTGCCCACGATGGCGGTCGACGCGTACTGGCGCTGCTACGTCTCGCCCGGCTTCGTGGAGCGCACCCCCGTCGAGGACCTGGCGGGCGTCTGGGTGCACGAGGTCTCCCATCTGCTGCGCGATCACCACGGACGCGGCGCGCGCTACGCCCGCGAGCACGAGGAGTACGGGCCGGGCGAGCGGCTGCGGCGCAACATCGCCGCCGACTTCGAGATCAACGACGACATCTACGGCGACGGTCTGCCCCGGCCCGCGGGGGTGGTGCTGCCGTCCCTGCTCGGGCTGTCCGACGGGCTGCTGATGGAGGAGTACCTGCGGACGTCGTCGATGTCCGGACTCGCCGCGGATCTGGCCTGGCTGGACTGCGGCGGGGGAGCCGACGGGCACGACCGGCCGTGGGAGCTCGGCCCCGACGGGGCGCACGGCCTGACCCGGCAACAGCGGGACGCGGTCCGTTTCCGGGTCGCCGAGGGGATCAAGGGGCGGCCGGGCAGCGCGCCCGCGGGCTGGCAGCGCTGGGCGGACGAGGCGTTCCATCCGCCGCAGCCGTGGCGGCAGTTGCTCGGGTCCGCGCTCCGTTCGGCGGCCGGCGCGCCGGGCGTGGGCGAGAACCACAGCTACCGGCGCCCGTCGCGGCGCTCGGCCGGTGTCCCCAGCGTGCTGCTGCCGAGTCTGCGCCGCACGCCGCCCCGGGTCTGCGTCGTGATCGACACCTCCGGGTCGGTCAGCGACGCCGAGCTGGGCGGCGCGCTTCTGGAGGTGGCGGCGATCGCGCGGGCGGTGGGCGGGCGGCGCGACCTCGTCTCGGTGATCTCCTGCGACGCGGCGGCCGGGGTCGCCGTGCCGCTGTGCCGCGCCGAGAACATGGCGCTGATGGGCGGCGGCGGGACGGATCTGCGCTCCGGCTTCGCCCGCGCCCTGCGCGCCCGGCCACGGCCCGACGTGATCGTCGCCCTGACGGACGGTCAGACACCGTGGCCTTCCGTGCAGCCGCCCTGCCGCACCGTCGTCGGACTCTTCCCGCGCCCCGCCCGGGCGGCGGACGAGGAGAACCCCGACTACGTCCCGGACACGCCGCCGCCCTGGGCGCGGGTCGTCACGATCGGCTGATGACGGACCGGCCGACGCGCGGCCCGTTCGGGGTGAGCAGGTCCCGAACGGGCGTCAGCCGCAGGGGTGGTGTCACCCGATGTGGTAACTGTCCCCGTACACCTTCCAGTCCAGCGGCGGGTCCAGGTTCAGGTTCCCCTTCTGCAGGAACACGCGCTGAGCGGTGTCGACGCGGCTGGTGTCGCTGTGTGCCTCCTCCTGCTTCATGGCCCACACCCGCGCGTCGAGGAAGGCGTTGAGCCAGCTGACCTCGTCGCCGCCCTGGGACGGTGGCTTCGCCTGGCCGAGGGCGCGCTGACGGATGCTGCGGAAGCTCGTGGGGTCGGAGCCGTCGCCGTGCATCACGATGGCGTCGTAGTACGTGAACTGGCCGAGCGTACCGACCCCGTCGGACCGGCCCTGCCGGACCGCCGGGTCGAAGTAGACCCGGTCGCGCTCGTCGTTCTGCGCCTGCTGGAAGGCGCTGTCCTGCGCGGCCCGCTCCCAGTCCGCCGGGAAGCCCGGGTCGAGGCCGTCGTGCGAGTCGCTGCCGTCGACCTCGCGCAGCGCGGGGAGGTACTTGGCGAGGACGTTGCCGGGCTCGCGCTCGGTGTACAGCTCGACGAGGTCCAGCATGTCGCCGGTGCCCGAGCAGAATCCGATGATGCCGGCGGTGTAGCCGCGGCCGTCGCCGATGTCCTCGATGTACCGGTACTGGGCCTTCCAGTCGAGCGAGGAGTTCTCCGCGCTCGACACCAGCTTCATGGCGATCTCCTTCTTCGCCGGATCGTCGAGGCCGCTCGCGGCGGCCGGGACGGGAGCGGCGCCGGCGAGCTGTGTGGAGAGCAGCGGCGCCGCGACGATAGTGGCGCCGATGAAGGCGAGGAGTGTGCGACGGGAGGTGCGTATGTGGGGGGTGGACACGGGTCCTCCTAGAGGGAGTTCGTCGTTCCGTCGACTGTTAGGAAGGTTTCCTACCAGAGATTCGGGGTGACGTATACCCGTCAAGACGGCTTCGTGGCACGCCGATCGGGACCCCGGTGACGGGCGCTTCAGGCTCCGCGCAGACGTTCGCGCACCTGAACAGCGACTTTGTACGTGTCCCCGGTGGGGCGGGCGGGGAGCGTGCCGGGATCGCGGACCCAGGCGTCCTCCAGCGCGAACCAGTCGACCGGACGGACCGGGCGCCGCTCGTCGAGCGCGGTGCGCAGCGCCTCGAAGTACGTGGCCCAGCGTCGCCGGTAGAGCCCGCCGACGAGCCCCGCCCACTCCCGGTTCGCGTAGTCGTGCAGCCCCGCCTCGGCCCCCGCGCGCGGCCCCCACACCGTCACCAGGGACAGCTGGTCGTACGCGAGACGCTCCCGCTCCGCGTCGTCGGAGCCCCAGGCGCGCGCGTCCGCTACCCAACGCCCCAGCAGATGCCGGGCGTCGGTGGCGAGCAGCCGCTCCAGGAGATCCATCAGGCCGAGCCACTCACGCGTCAGCCGGTCCAGGCCGGCCGCGTCCCCGGACCCGTACACATCCTTGATCCGGGGCAACAGCGCCCGGCTGCGGTTCGAGAGGGCCTGGCGCGCCACGTCGAGAAGATCCCCGCGGTACGCCGACGACTGCCGCAGCCCCGGCCGCACCGTCAGCAGGTGGTCCAGGGCACGCTCGAACTCGGCCGCGTCGTAGCGCAGTTGCTTCGGTGACCAGGCCGCCGCGGACCGCGCCGTGAGAGAGGGGCGCGCCCCGAACAGGCCGTCCGCGCCCTCGGCCCAGCCATCGGCGCGCGTCGTGCCGTACGCGGTGCGGCGCAGCACGTCCCAGGCCGCGACGGCCCCGGCGTCGCGCGCGCCGTACCGTGCCACGGACCAGTCCTCGAACCACTCGCGCAGATCCAGCTGGCCGCCGCGCCAGGCGAGTTCGGAGAACAGCTCGAACGCCGCCGGGTTGTTGTCCGCCGCCTCCGGCAGCAGCGCCGTACCGCGCAGGGCGCCGCCGGGCCGGGTCCGCCAGCGGTCGTAGAGCTCGGCCCAGTCACGGGTGTTGGCGCCGAGCGTCGTGTGGCCGCCGAAGTTCCAGATGGAGCCGAACGCATACGGAGTGCCGTTCCAGTCGGCGTCGCGGTCCGTCACCGTCGGGAAGCGGTCGGAAATGCCGTCGACGACGAGCATGCGGCGCTTGTCGACGGCGTTCACGATCTCCTCGGGCGGGTTGTCGCGCCAGCCGAGGATCACCCAGAGCGCCTCCGGGTGCGCGGCGCGCAGGGCCTTCTCGACTCCGCGCGCCGCGTCGGCGACCGGCACGTCACCGGCCCGGCCGCCCTCGTGCAGCAGATCCATCTTGAAGAGCCGGGCCGGACCGAACATCTCCTCCTGCGCCCGGTAGAAGGCGGCCGCCACCCGCGCGAAGTGCGGGCCGCGCGGATCCAGCCAGTCCGGCCGCCGGTACCCGCACCAGTCGCCCTGCGCCACCACGTGCGCACCGGAGTTGCGCTCCGCGAACCCCGGCGGCACCGTCCCGTAGTAGCCGGGCAGCACCGGCTCCATCCCCAACTCCCTGATCCGGTCGGCGATCCGGCGCCCGAGACGGGCCCGTGCCGCGAGCAGACCGGCCGGCACGGGATCGCCGGCCGCGCCCGCCATGTTCTGCAGCAGCCACCACGGCTGATGCGCCGGGAAGGGAATCCACTGCCGCAACTCCCTGTCCGCATAGCCGAATCCGGCCATCACCCGGTGGTACAGGGCGTCCGCGCCGACGTACACCAGTACCTCGTTGAAGCCGTGCAGGGCGAGCACGTCCAGCTCCCGCTCCCAGTACGCCCAGTCGTGGTACGCGCCCGTGTAGCCGTCGTTGGTGTCGTTCAGGACGAAGCGGTGCGGGACGTTCGCGCGGCCGGTGAGCGGACGTGACGGCGCGGGCAGTCGGTCGGGAAGGTTCAGCTGCTCGCCCGCCCAGGAGATGTTGGCGTGCGCCACCTGCTTCAAGTACTGCCGCAGTCCAGCCAGTTGCACGGCAGGGGAGGTGCCCGCGATCCGGATGCGGCCGGGGTGCCCGTCGACGCGGAAGCCGTCGCGCGCACCGGTCAGCGGACGGAAGTCCAACTGGTCCGCGTGGCGGCCGAGGAGTCTGCGCGCGGCCGCCGCCGCGGCGTGCGGAGCGGGCGGCGCGGCATCCGCACGGTCGGCGGAGGCGTCGGTGCACGACACCGCGGCCGATCCGGCGAGCGCGGTCAGGAACGTACGGCGGGCCAGGGGCATGGTGCGTGCATACCCGACCCGGCGGCGCGGAGCGTGACGCCGCGCCAACGGCGTGGGTGGCGGACATGAACGCGGGGTGCGGACGGCGGAGTGCCGGCCCCGGTGGACCGGGGCGGGCAGGGGCTCAGCGCCCGGCCAGGGAAGGGCACGGGCTGCCCTTCGGGAGGCGGCCGTCCACGAACGCCGTCGGCGCCACCCCGAACAGGGCGCGGAACTCGGCGGCCATGTGCGACTGGTCGTAGTAGCCCGTGGTCTGGGCGAGACCCGCCCACGCCACCTGCGCGCCGGGCCGCTCGGCCGCCCCGGCCAGGAGCTGGCGCACACGGTCGATGCGAGCGAAATGCTTGGGCGACAGACCCACGTCGGCCGTGAACAGCTTCCTCAACTGGCGCTCACTGACCGCCAGTTCACGCGCCACCTCGGGGACCTGCGCGGGCCGCGGGCGGCCGGGCCGGGTCGACAGGCGGTCGACCGCCGAGCGCACCAGAGCGGCACGCGCACGGTCCAGCGGATCGCGCGGCGCGAACACCGGAGCCAGCACCTCGGCCAGCGCGGCCAGGGCCTCGTCCACCGTCGCGTCGTCGGCCAGCCGCGCAAGCTCCCGGACGATCCGGGGTGTCACCGGGCCCGGCAGCTCGGCCAGCGGCACCACGCGGCCCACCAGCTCCCGGGCCGACGCCCCGAGCAGCGGCCGCGCGGCCCCCGGCCGGATCCGCAGATCCAGGCAGAGCGGCAGCCGCTTCCCGGTGTTGTACGAGGCCCGGGTGCGGGGGCCGACCGCCAGGACGTCGCTGCCGCCGCCCGGCACCGTCCGCAGCACGAGCCGTACCGCCGCGTCCGGCACATGCGCGACCGAGCGCGGGCCGTCCGGGTCGTGCGCGGTGACCCCGACGTCGGTGATCCACGGGCGCAGCGCGGCAGGCGGCTCGATCAGGCGCGCCGGCGCCCGGGAGGCCCCGGCGGCCGTCCTGATCGCCGTCTGCCGCGCGAGGTCGGAGGGGAGGGGCCCGGTCACGGTGGTCACCGCACCACGGTAGCCAGGCGGGGCCGCCTCGCGGGCGGCGCAGGCGTGCCGGAATCTCCTATCCGCGGGGCGGGCCGCGGCGGCAGTGTGGAGCGCATGATCCTCATCACCGGTGCCACCGGCACCATCGGCAGTGAACTCGTCCGCCTCCTCGCCGCGCGCGGCGTCCCGCACCGCGCCCTGACCCGCGATCCGGGCCGCGCCCGGTTCGGCCCCGGCACGGACGTGGCGCGCGGCGACTACGACGATCCGGACTCGCTCGCGGCCGCCGTCACCGGCGTCGACGCCCTGTTCCTGGTCAACGCCCCGGGCGCCGCCGGCCCCGGTGTCCACGACCGGGCCGTGCTCACGGCCGCCCGGGCGGCGGGTGTCCGGAGGGTGGTGAAACTCTCCGCGATCGGCACCGGTGAACCGGCGACGGGGCGGTTCGGCCAGTGGCACGTCCCCGGCGAACAGGCCCTGCGCGACGGCCCGTCGGAGTGGACGGTGCTGCGCCCGTCCACGTTCGCCTCGAACTTCCTGTGGTGGGCCGGCGAGATCCGGGCCGGCCGCCCCGTACCCGACCAGTACGGCGGCGGCGCCCAGGGCGTCGTCGACCCGGCGGACATCGCGGCCGTCGCCGTCGAGGCGCTCCTCGCGGACGGTCACCACGGGCAGACCTACACCCTGACCGGGCCGGAGCTGCTCAGCGTGCCGGAGATGACGGCGCTCGTCGGCAAGGAACTCGGCCGGGAGATCGGCTCGGTCGAGGTGTCCGAGGCGGACTCCCGCGCGTTCGTGATCTCCAGCGGCATCCCGGAGGAGTTCGCGGAGGGCGTCCTGGAGGGGCTCGCCCACGTACGGGCCGGGGGCAACGCCGTCGTCACCGACGACGTCGAGCGGGTGCTCGGGCGGCCGCCGCGCACGTTCGGGCAGTGGGCGCGCGAGCACCGCGGGGCGTTCGCGCGGCCGTGAGCGCCGGACACGGGGCGGCCCGCGGCGTCCGGCTACAGACCGAGGACGCCCGGGTCCGTCGCCAGCTCCTTGAAGACCTCCCGCGGATCCTTGACGAGCTTGCGCTCGGTGAGGTCCAACAGGCCGCCCACCGCGGTCACTTCGGCCGACACGGTGCCGTCGGCCTTCCGCACCGTCTGCCGGATGCGGAACGTCTTCCCCTCGCCCCACTCGAAGGTGCACTCCACGTCCACCTCGTCGCCGGCGCGCAGCTCCCGCAGATAGCGGATGTTCGTCTCCAGGGCGACCGGCCCCACCCCGCGGGCGAGCAGATCGCTCTGCGCGATACCGCTGTGGCGCAGGATCGACCAGCGCGCGTGCTCCGCGTACTGCAGGTACACCGCCTGATTGAGGTGCCCCTGCGTGTCGGTCTCGTATCCGCGGACCTCGACCCGGACGGAAAACGGCTCTGCCACGACGTTCCCTTCGACGATGCGACGATGCGGCGGTGTCCCGCCCGATGCGCGGGTGAGCGCTTGCTCAGCCGCCTTCGACGAGTCCAACCCGCCGGCCCGGCCGGGCATTCCGCCGAAGCCTCCCTAGGCCCGTCTCGGGGACGCCAGCAGGTAACGGCCGCCGCGCGGCGCCGCGTGCTCGCTCACCTGCCACCCCGCCCGCTGGAGCGCCGCCGCGCAGGCCCCGAGACCGGCGGGCTCCGGATGGTGCACGGCGACGGCCTCGGGCTGCGGGGTGTCCGTCACCCGGTAGCCGGGCGCGGTGTCGGTCGCCGGGGCGCAGCCCGCCGCCTCCAGGGCGAGCGCCGCCGCGTGCGTCAGGCGGCCCCGCTCCCAGGCGCAGGGCCGGTCGGTGGCGCCGCCCGGATCGGTCATACGGCGTATCTCCAACAGCCCCTGCCAGGCCGTGCGCACCTCGCGCGCCCGCGCCGCCGGGGCCACGGGAGCCGGCTCCCCGCCGAGCCGCGCCGCGAACACCCCGTCGGACGCGGCCGGCGGGACCGGGGCCGGAACCGGCGCGGGCCGCTCGGGCTCCGGTCCGGCCTCGCGGACCCGGTGCCCGGCAGGGGTGAGGAAGTGGTCGTGCGGCGGCCGCGGATGCCGGAACGCCAGCTTCAGCACGACGAGCCGCGCCAGCTGGGCCGCGCTGCCGCTGATCCGGCCCGTCTCCGGATCGGCGGCGTCGATGATGCGCCGCTGCGCGGCGGTCGGCGGTCTGGTCATGGCGCACCTCCTGCCGACGATGGTGCACGACGGCACTGACAACGGCGCCCGGCCGGCGGTTCAGTCGGCCGGCGGCCGCAGGTTCCAGCCGGAGACCACGGGCCTGCCGTGCTCCGTGCTCAGCCGGCTCACCGTGCCGGTCGCCAGCAGGAAGTGCGCGCCGCCCGACGGCGGCAGACCCAGCCGCCGCGCGGTCAGGACCCGCAGGAAGTGACCGTGCGAGACCAGGACGACGCTGCCCTCGTTGTTGGAGAGCGCCGCGTCGACCTTGGAGAGCATCCGGTCGGCACGCGCGCCCACCTCGTCCGGCGTCTCGCCCGGATGCTCGGGCGGGCCGGGCGGCACCCCGTCGTCGAACAGGTACCAGTCGGGACGGGTGCGCTGGATCTCCCGCGTGGTCACGCCCTCATAGGCGCCGTAGTCCCACTCCCGCAGGTCCGCATCGACGGTGACACGGTGCAGACCGGCGAGCTCGGCGGTCTCGCGGGCCCGCTGCAAGGGACTCACGAAGACGGCGCCGATGTGATAGCTGCCGACGAGCGGCGCGACCCTGCGCGCCTCCTCGCGGCCGTTCTCGGTGAGCGGAAGGTCGGTGAGGCCGGTGTGCTGACCGGTCAGCGCCCACTCGGTCTCACCGTGCCGGACGAGAAGCAGATCACCCACGGTTCACGCCTGTTCGGTCAGGGGTCGGTACGGGCTACGGACATTACCGCTCGAACCGTACACGTGGTCGCCGGGTCCGGCCGCGTGGCCCGTACCCGCCCCCCGGGCCGCGCCGACGGTGCCGCGACCGGGTCGGTCGGGATTGTCGGACCCGGCCCGTAAGGTCTAGAGGTCCGACGAACCGTGAGACAGGTGAGCCCAGAAGGGAGGTGGCGTGCTCGTGCCGGAGCAGCCCGGCGTCGCTCTCGACGACGCCGCCGTCTTCCTGCCCGCCGCACTGCCGCGCGAGGGGAAGGTCGCCTTCTGGTCGCCGGACGGGTCCGGCCTCCCCGGCGCCGCCGAGGAGATCACGGTCGTGCGCCCGCACGGGCCGGGCGTACGCAGCCGCAGGGTGCCCGCACTCGTGCTCCCGGTCGTCGACGCGCTGCCGCTGCTCGTGCGGGCCCGCCGTACCCGGGGCGCGCACCCCGCCGCGGCCGCCTGGGGCGCCGCCGCCGCGCACGCCCTGCACCTCGTGGCGCGCGGCCGCCTGCTGCCCGGGCTCACCGTGTCCGACCACGACGCGTGGCGCGTGGGCCCGCTCGACGCGGACGACGTCGCGCAGCTCCAGGGCATCGCCGCCGCCCTGCCGCCGGAGGGGTACGCGACACCGGTGCCGGGCCGCAGGCCCGTCCGGCTGCCCGAGCCGGAAGCGCTGGTCCGCGCCTTCCTCGACGCGGTCGCCGACGCGCTGCCGCGCACCCCGGCCGCGGCGCACGCGGCGGGCGCCCCGTTCGCCGCGGCCGCGGCCCAGCACATCCCGCAGGCGCGGCCCTGGGCCGTCGAGGCGGCCGCCGGGCTCGACGCGGGAGTACGGATCTCCCTGCGGCTCGACCTCTCGCACCACCTGCTGTTCGACGCGGCGGAGGAGAGCGAGTCGCCCGACGACCCGGGGGCGCGCCGCGCCGGGGCCGCCGTCGTCCAGGTGCACAGCCTCGCCGACCCCACGCGCGTGGTGGACGCCGCGCACCTGTGGGCGGGAGCGGGCGACGAGCACTTCGGGCCGCGCGCCCGCATCGACGCGGTGCTCGCCGTGCGCCGCGCGGTCGCCGCCTGGCCGCCGCTCGGCCGGCTCCTGGAGCAGGACGTGCCGGACGTCCTCGCGCTCGCCGAGAGCGAGCTGATCGATCTGCTCGGGCCCGGCGCGGCCCGCCTCGCCAAGGCCGGGGTCACGCTCCACTGGCCGCGCGAACTGGCCAGGTCCCTCACCGCGACGGCCGTGGTGCGGGCGCAGACCGCGCCCGGCTCGGCCACCGACGGCACGACGTTCTTCGACAGCGACGAACTGCTCACGTTCAACTGGCAGGTGGCGCTCGACGGGGACCCGCTCACCGAGAGCGAGATGGACACCCTGGCCGAATCGCACCGGGCCGTGGTCCGGCTGCGCGACCAGTGGGTCGTCGTCGATCCCGACCTGGTCCGCAAGGCGCGCAAGCGGGAGCTGGGCCTGCTCCAGCCCGTCGACGCGCTGGCCGTCGCGCTCACCGGCGAGGCCGAGGTCGACGGGGAGCGGGTCGCCGCCGTGCCCACCGGTCGGCTCGCCGAACTGCGCGACCGTCTCACGCGCGGCATCGACGGCGTCGAGCAGCCCGCGGGCCTCCACGCGACCCTGCGCGACTACCAACTGCGCGGCCTGGCCTGGCTCGACCTCATGACCTCGCTCGGCCTCGGCGGCTGCCTCGCCGACGACATGGGCCTCGGCAAGACGGTCACCCTCATCGCGCTGCACCTGCGACGCGACCGCAGCGCGCCCACGCTCGTCGTCTGCCCCGCCTCCCTGCTCGGCAACTGGCAGCGGGAGATCGGCAGGTTCGCCCCCGGCGTCCCCGTACGCCGCTTCCACGGCGCCGACCGCACCCTGGACGGACTCGACGGCGGATTCGTCCTCACCACGTACGGCACCCTGCGCACCCGCGCCGCCGAACTTGCCGGTCACACCTGGGGCATGGTCGTCGCCGACGAGGCCCAGCACGTCAAGAACCCGAACTCGGCCACGGCGAAGGCCCTGCGCACGATCGACGCCCCCGCGCGCGTGGCGCTCACCGGCACCCCCGTCGAGAACAACCTGTCCGAGCTGTGGGCCCTGCTCGACTGGACGACGCCGGGCCTGCTCGGCCCCCTGAAGGCGTTCCGCGCCCGGCACGCCCGCGTGGTCGAGGGCGAGGTCCCCCTCCAGGGACAAGGCGGCGTGAACCCGGAGGCCATCGAGCGCCTGTCCCGACTCGTGCGCCCCTTCATCCTGCGCCGCAAGAAGTCCGACCCCGGCATCGTGCCCGAGCTGCCGCCCAAGACCGAGTCCGACCACCCGGCGCCCCTCACCAGGGAACAGGCATCGCTGTACGAGGCCGTGGTGCGCGAGTCCATGGCGAACATCGAGGCCGCCGAGGGCATCGGCCGCCGCGGCCTCATCATGAAGCTGCTCACCTCCCTCAAGCAGATCTGCAACCACCCGGCGCAGTACCTGAAGGAGGGCGAGGCCGACGGCGGCCGCGCCCGCCTCGCGGGCCGCTCGGGCAAACTCGCTCTGCTGGACGAGCTGTTGGACACGATCGTCGCCGAGGACGGATCGGTCCTCGTCTTCACCCAGTACGTGTCGATGGCCAGGCTCCTCGCCACGCACCTGACGACCCGCGGCATCCCCAGCCAGCTGCTGCACGGCGGCACGCCGGTCGCCGAGCGCGAGCGCATGGTGGACCGCTTCCAGTCCGGCGAGGTCCCCGTGTTCCTGCTCTCCCTCAAGGCCGCCGGCACCGGCCTCAACCTCACGCGCGCGGGCCACGTCGTGCACTTCGACCGCTGGTGGAACCCGGCGGTCGAGGAGCAGGCCACGGACCGCGCCTACCGCATCGGCCAGACCCAGCCCGTCCAGGTGCACCGTCTTATCACCGAGGGGACCGTCGAGGACAGGATCGCCGAACTGCTCGCGGTGAAGCGCCAGTTGGCGGACGCCGTACTCGGCTCCGGAGAGGCCGCGCTCACCGAGCTGACCGACCGGGAGCTGACCGACCTGGTCTCGCTGAGGAGGGAGACGGCATGAGCCCCGCCCGCACCCGACGGCACACCGCGCACATCCCCGGCCGGGCCGGCGCCGCCGAGCAGGCGCAGGCCCGGCACACGGACACCCGCCGCACGTTCCCGCCGCTGCCGCCGCGCGCACAGCAGGGCGACGGCTCAGCCCTGACCTGGTGGGGCAACGCGTGGGTGGACGCCCTGGAGGACACCGCCCTCGACCCGGCCCGGCTCCATCGCGGCCGCGCCTACGCCGACCGCGGCCACGTCGACGCGATCACCGTCACCCCGGGCCGCGTCATCGCCTACGTCCACGGCTCCCGGCCCCGCCCGTACCGGGCCGAACTGCGCCTTCGCACCCTGTCGGACGAGGAGTGGACCCGCTTCGCCGAGACGGCCGCGGCCCGCCCCGACCACATGGCGTCCCTGCTCGACAAGGACGTCCCGCACGCGCTCGCCGCCGCCGTCGACCTGCTGCCCGCGGTCGACGACCTGACCCCCGAGTGCACCTGCCCCGACCGCGCCCACCCCTGCAAGCACGCGGCGGCGCTCTGCTACCAGACGGCGCGGATCATCGACGAGGACCCGTTCGTCCTGTTCCTGCTGCGCGGCCGCGGCGAGCAGGAGCTCCTGGGTGACCTCACCCGGCGCAACGCCGCGCACACGGCCCAGGAGCAGCGCACGGCCGAGGCGCCGTCCCTCGACTCGGTCCCCGCCCGCGACGCGCTCGCCCGCTCGGCGCAACTCCCGCAGCTGCCCCCGGAGTTCCCCGCCCCCGCGCACCCCGAGCGCCCGCCGTCCTACCCGCAGGCCCCCGGCGCCCCCGACCCGCTCGCCCTCGACCTGCTGGCCACGGAGGCCGCCGCCCGCGCGCACGCCCTGCTGACCACCGGCACGGACCCCCTCCGCGGCCTCACCCCGTGGCAGGACGCCGTCCGGCTGGCCGCCGCCCACCCCGGCTCGGGCCTCACCGCCGCCACCCGTGCGCTGTACGCCTCGCTCGCCCGCGGCACCGGACGTACCCCGGGCGACCTCGCCCGCGCGGTCGCGGCCTGGCGCCAGGGCGGGCTCGCCGGGCTCTCCGTCCTGGAGGAGGAATGGGACCCGCCGGCCGGCCCGTTCGACCGCGCCCGCCCCGCCCTCCTCGCCACGGGCCACCCGGAGTTCCGCCCCCGCCGCAACCACCTGTCGACCGCGTCCCTCCAACTGCGTCTGGGCCGCGACGGGTTGTGGTACGGCTACGAGTCGGACCCGGGGCGCGAGGACTGGTGGCCCAGGGGCGAGCCGGGCCCGGATCCGGTGGCGGCCCTGGACTCGTTGCTGAGCGGCGGCTGAACCCCTGCCACGGGCGCGGGGCCCGTCGAGGGGAAAGCCGGGGGCCGAGGGGAAGGCGACGTCAGCCCGTCAGGCCCTGCCGGTAGGCGATGGCCGCCGCCTGGGTGCGGGTGGTGGCGCCGAGTTTGGCCAGGATGTGGGAGACATGCACGCCCGCCGTGCTGGGCGAGATGTGCAGCCGCTCGGCGATGCGACGGTTGCTCAGCCCCTGCGCGACGAGAGCGAGCACGTCGAGTTCACGCGCGGTCAGACCACCGTCCGCAGCGGGGGAGGGCGGCGCGATCCGCTCGGTGGGGGGTGCCGCGCCCAGGGAGGCGGCCAGCTCCGCCGCCTCGTCGAGCAGGGCCGCGCCGTCGCTCCGCTCTCCCGCGGCCAGGGCGGCCCGGCCGCTGTGGAACAGGCTCTGGGCCAGCTCGTAGGGCTGTCGCAACTCCCGCCACGCGGCCACCGCCCGGTCCCAGCCGTCGTCGTCGAGCAGGGCGTGGAGATGATGACGCAGGGCCCGGTCGTACGGCCCGTCTTCCGCGAAGTCCCCGTCGAGCGTGGCGAGTTCGGCGCGCCGGGCGGTCACTCGCCGCGCCGATGCCGGCTCCCCGTCGCGGGCGGCGCGGGCCCGCTGCACCAGCGCCCCGGCGATCAGGACGCCGCGGGCGTCGAAGGCGTGGATCGCGGCGAGTCCCGGATCGGCCAGCGCCTCGCCCAGCAGCCGGTCGGCACGTTCCACATCCCCCTGCGCCAGCGCCAGCAGGCACAGCCACGCACGGCGTTCGAACAGGCCGCTGCCCCGCAGCGCCTCATGAGGTTCGGCGGCCCGCGCCTCGGCCGCCCGCACGTCGCCGCGCAGCAGCGCCAGCCGGCCGGCTAGCGAGCACAGATCCTGTCGTGCCGACGGCGGAGGCTCCTCGGCGAGGGTCTCGTCGATCAGCGCGGCGGCGTCGTCCCACTGCCCGGTCCGGATCAGCCCGCGTGCCGCGTGACAGGCCAGATCGGCCCCCCTGCTCCGGCCGAGTCCGAACCGCCGGGCCAGACGGATGCCGTCCATCGCCGCGTCGAGACCGCGCTGGTGCTCCCCGTTCCCCGTGTGCAGCGTCGCCTCGTACATCGGCACGGTCAGCAGCAGGTCCTGGCTCTCCAGGCGTTCGGCGAGCGTACGGGCCTCGGCCAGCGCCGCCAGGTCGCGGTCGCGGGCCCCGACGCCCAGGAGCCCGCGGACCGTGACGGTCGGGTCGCCGGTCAGCCGCCCGATGCGCAGCGCCTCGTCGAAGGGCTCCCGCGCCGCGTCCGAGGCCGGCAGCAGACCCATGGCCAGTACCCCGAGCACCCGCCCCCGCCGGACCTGCGCCCGGCCCTCGGGCAGCAGCCGCAGTGCGTGTTCCCAGTCGTCCAGACCGCTGCCGTCCAGGCGGTGCCGGAGCCGGCCGCGGTGCTCCAGCAGCAGGGCGGCGCGCTCGGGGGCGGCCGACTCGTCCACGGCCGCGAGCCCGGCCGTGGCGTGCTCGACGCCGCGCCGGTAGGCGCCGCCGAGCATGCAGGACTCGGCCGCCTCGGTCAGGACACCGACCAGATCGGTGCCGAGCCGGCCCTGCGGTTCCGGTACGCGGTCCCACAGTTCGAGGACCCGCTCGAGCATGCGGCCCTGCTCCTCGTAGGCGTAGGAGCGGCGGGCCTGGCCCGCCGCCCGGTACGCGACGGTCAGCGCCCGCGTGTGATCGCCCGCGGCGTACGCGTGCGCGGCCAGCTCCGCGGCACGGGCGTCGTCGGAGCCCAGCGCCTCGGCGTAGCGGGCGTGCAGCCGGGCGCGCTCGCCGGGCAGCAGATCCTCGTACACCGCCTGCCGGATGAGCGCGTGCCGGAACGCGTATCCGTCGCCGGACGTCACCAGCAGGCCCTGGTCGACCAGGATCCGCAGCACCGCGTCGAGTGCCGCGCCGCTCTCGTCGGCCAGGTCCTCCAGCAGCCGGTGCGCGACGCGGTCGCCGCCCGCCGACGCCAGGTTCAGCAGGCCGCGGGCGGCCGGGGGCAGGCCGCGCGGCCCCTGCAGGAGCAGGTCGCGCAGGCTGTCCGGGGTCTGCGCGCCACCGTGCGCGAGGGCCTCCACGAACAGCGGGTTGCCGTCGCTGCGCCGGTGCACCTGCTCCACGGCGGCCGCATCCGGCTCCGTGCCGAGGATCGCCGCGAGCTGGCGGCCGACGTCCTGCGCGGTCAGCCGGGGCAGCCGCAGCGTGGTGGCGCGCGGGTTGCGGGCGAGTTCGGACAGCAGCGGCCCGAGCTGCGCGGCGTCCCCCTGCCCCGGCCGGTAGGTGGCGAGCAGCAGGACGCCGGGCCGGGTCATGTTGCGGGCCAGGAAGGCGAACAGCTCACGGGAGGCGGTGTCCGCCCAGTGCAGGTCCTCGACCGCGAGGACGACGGGCCGGTCGGCGGCCGCCCGCTCGACCAGGGCCAGGATCTCCTCGTAGAGCCGGTGCCTGCCGGTGTCCGCCTCGCCGGCCTCACCCAACTCCGGGAACCAGCGCGCCAGTTCGCGATACCGCCCGGACCGTGCCGCCCCGTCCCGGATCAGCCGGCGCAGCACCGCCACGAACGGGGTGTACGCGAGCCCCTCGCCGCCGAACTCCGCACAGGCGCCCGTCACCATCCGCGCCGGAGCCGTGAGCGACGCGGCGAACTCGGCGAGCAGCCGCGACTTCCCGATCCCGGCCTCACCGGCGACCATGGCCACTCCCGGACCGAGCGCCCGCGCCGAGTGCCATGACTGCGCCAGCGCCGCCAGCGCGTCGCCGCGGCCGACGAACACCGGACTGACCACGCGATCCGCCACCATGACGGCAGCATATAAATACCGAGGTCGCCCGATGCGGCGCGGGTGTTTACCCGGCGAAGCTCGACCCATGACCGCTTCCCACCTCGCTGATCCCCATCCACTGCGCACCATCGAGGCCCATGAGTTCGACGCCTGGGCGCGCATGATCACCACCACCTACGGCCAGGACTGGCGCGAGGGCGCCCTGCGCAACGCCCGCTCGGTGATCGACCCGGCGCGCACCCTCGCCGCGTACGACGGCCCGGACATCGTCGGCGGCGTGTCGGTCTACGGCCGGACCATGACGGTCCCCGGCGGTGTCACCCCCGTCGCGGGCATCACGCTCGTCGCGGTTCTGCCCACCCACCGGCGGCGCGGCATCCTCTCCGCGATGATGCGCAGGCAACTCACCGGCCTGCACGAGTCGGGCGGCGAACCGGTCGCCGCGCTCAACGCCGCCGAGGCCACCATCTACGGCCGCTTCGGCTACGCCGTCGCCTCCCACTGTGCCCGACTCCGCGGCGACCTGCGGGACATGGCCCTGCGCCCCGATGCCGACCACGGCGACGGCACGCTCCGGCTGCTCGGCCGCGACGAGGCCAGGCCGTTCCTGGAGAAGGTCCACGAGACGGCCCGACGGCAGACCGCCGGCTGGGTCGACCGCACCGAGAAGTACTGGGACGCCCGGCTGCACGACGCCGAGCCCTTCCGCGACGGCGCGACCGAGCTCCGCTACCTGCTGCACACCGAACCCGCAGGAGAGGCCACCGGCTACGCCCTCTACCGCTCCAAGGGGAGCACCGTGCAGATCGTCGAACTCGCCGCCACCACCCGCCGGTCGTACACGGCCCTGTGGCGCTACTTCGTCCATCTCGACGCCCACGACCAGCTCACCTGCGACGTGGCGGTCGACGAACCGCTGCCGCACCTGCTGCTCGACCCGCGGGCCGCCCGCACCACGGTGGTCGACAACCTGTGGGTCCGCCTCGTCGACATCGACCGCGCGCTCACGGCCCGCCGCTACGCCGCCCCGCTGGACGTGGTCCTGGAGGTCGAGGACACCTTCTGCCCCTGGAACGCGGGCCGGTACCGGCTGACGGCCGACGGCGCCGACGCGGCCGGCTGCACCCGCACCCGCGACCGCGCCGACCTGCGGCTGGACAGCGCCACCCTCGGCGCGGCCTACCTCGGCGGCCCCACCCTGACCGCGCTGGCGGCCGCGGGCCGGGCCGAGGAGCTGCGCCCCGGCGCGCTGGCCGCCGCCGCACTCGCCTTCCGCGGCGCGCGCGAACCCTTCCACCCTTCCGGCGCGGCCTTCCCCGCCTTCTGAACAGGAGACCCCACCATGACCTCGGTCCGTACCCCGCGGCGCCGCCTCTTCCCGCCCCGCCGCAACCACCGCCGGCCGCACGGTTTCCGCCCCCAGATGGACCACCGCACCCCGCAGCCCGCGGAGTGGCTGGCGTTCGTCCGCCTGATGTCCTGAGCCCCGCGCCTACTGCACGCTCGGCGCCGCGGCCTCCACGAACGCGCTCAGTGCGTCCTTGCAGCGCTGCGAGCGCCGGTCGCGGTCCTGCTCGTCCGTGGCCTCGTGCAGGCAGTTCGCCAACTCAAAGGCGATCTCGGCGAGTTGGCGCACTCGCGGCACGTCGCACACCAGCTGGACGCGGGCCAGCGCCTGACGGGCCGCGATCCGGGCCTCGTACGAGGCGAAGCGCGCGGCCTCCGCCTCGGGTGCACCGGGGCGTTCCTGGGCCCGGAACCAGCGGTCGTTCTGGCCGCGCCGATAGTCGAAGAGGGCACTCGCGAACCCGCTGTAGCTCGCGATGCGTTCCTGGCGCAGCTGCTCCGCCCGGGCCAGCTCCGCGCCGCGCACCGTCGCACGGCCCTGGAAGTAGTGGGTGACCACCGAGCCGAGCAGGGTGCCGAGCACCGCTATCAGAGCCGCGTCCAACGTTCCGTACTCCTCAACAGGCAGGAAAAACAGGTCGATTCCGAGCGCCCGTGCTGGCTGCTGTCATGGGCGTGTCCACGAGACTCAATCAGATCATCGCTGTCGAGAAGGGCGTGAAGGCCAAGGCTCACCAGGACCTGACGGCAGCTCACCACGGATTGCAGAAGACCGCGTTGCTGGCCGGCATCGCGCGCACCTACCAGCCCAAGGACGAGGAGGTAGCCGAACACCGGGTCGCCCACGCGCTGGCCGACGACCCCCGACCCGTTCGTCTCCTCCCGGGCGAACTTCACCGCCTGCTGCACCTTCTCCACCCAGCGCGACGGGCGGTGGTCCATAGGCAGGACGCGGGACCGTGACACTGACCAGGGTCCTCAAGGGCACGGGTGTGCGCGACGAGTGGCATCCATCGGGCCCAGGGGGCCGGCTACGCCTCCGGGCCCACCTGCGCGTCCGCGCGAGGGGCGACCAGTGACATGCCCCGACCCGCGAAGTAGTCCCCGAACCGCGCCACCGGCAGGTCGGCCGTCCGCGTCGCCCGGTCCGTGCCCGACGGGTTGTGGAAGTGGAAGCCCGCCCCGTCCGGCGTGCGGGCCGTGATCAGGACCAGATGGCCGCCGCGGCCCGGCGCGGGCTCGTGCGGGCGGCGGATCGCGTAGTGGACGGAGGCGATGACGAGACGCCCCGCGTCGAGCAGCGCCCCGATCCCGTCCGGTGTCAGCTCGCGGTGCACCTCGGCCTCGACGCCGTGCGCCTCCCGCAGGTACTCCACGGCGGGCCGGTAGACCATGCCGTGGATCTCACCGTCGGCGTCCACCGTGTACGCGCCGAACCTCACCGCCCCGTCGCGCAGTGCGAAGAGGGAGGGGGCGCCGGCGCCGAGCGCCATCCGCAGACACGTCACCCCGCACAGATGCCCGCACCAGCGCGCGTAGTCCTCCACCGTCGCCGCGCCCGACTCCCGCCACGCCGGGTCCTGCGCCCGGTCGAACCCGCCCGACACGATCGCGCCGACCAGTTCGGGCGAGGCGAACTGGGTGAGGCTGGGGCGGGCGCAGGTCGTGCAGGTCACTGACGGTATCCGTTCAAGAAGCGGCCGATCCGGCTGATCGCGGCGTCGAGATCGTCAGCGTAGGGGAGCGTGAGGATGCGGAAGTGGTCCGGACGCGGCCAGTTGAAGCCGGTGCCCTGCACGACCTGGATCTTCTCGCGCAGCAGCAGATCGAGGACGAACTTCTCGTCGTCGACGATGGGGTGGACCTTGGGGTCGATGCGCGGGAAGGCGTACAGGGCGCCCTTCGGCTTGACGCAGCTGACGCCGGGGATCTCGTTGAGCTTCTCCCACGCCTTGTCGCGCTGCTCGTGCAACCGGCCGCCGGGAGCGGTGAGTTCCTGGATCGACTGGCGGCCGCCGAGCGCGGCCTGGATGGCGTACTGGGCGGGCGCGTTCGGGCACAGCCGCATGGAGGCGAGCATCGTCAGGCCCTCCAGGTAGTTCTTCGCGTGCTGCTGCGGGCCGGTGACCACCATCCAGCCCGAGCGGAACCCGGCCACGCGGTACGTCTTCGACAGCCCGGAGAAGGTCAGGACGACCAGGTCGGGGGCGAGGGCGGCGGCGCTGTGGTGCACCGCGCCGTCGTACAGGATCTGGTCGTAGATCTCGTCGGCGAACACCATCAGGCCGTGCCGGCGGGCGAGGCCGAGGATGCCCTCGACGATCTCCTTCGGGTAGACGGCGCCCGTAGGGTTGTTCGGGTTGATGATGACGACGGCCTTGGTGCGGTCGGTGATCTTGGCCGCCATGTCGTCCAGGTCCGGGTACCAGTCGGCCTGCTCGTCGCACAGATAGTGCACGGCCCTGCCGCCGGAGAGCGTCGTGACGGCCGTCCACAGCGGGAAGTCCGGCGCGGGGACGAGGACTTCGTCCCCGTCCTCCAGGAGGGCCTGTACGGCCATGGAGACCAGCTCGGAGACGCCGTTGCCGAGGAACACGTCGTCGACGCCCACCTCCAGGCCGAGCGCCTGATAGCGCTGGGCGACGGCCCGGCGGGCGGACAGGATGCCGCGCGAGTCGGTGTAGCCGTGCGCCTGGGGAAGCATCCGGATCATGTCCTGGACGATCTCCTCCGGCGCCTCGAAGCCGAACAGCGCCGGGTTTCCGGTGTTCAGGCGCAGCACGCTGTGGCCTGCCTCCTCGAGCGCGTTCGCGTGCTCGATCACCGGGCCGCGGATCTCGTAGCAGACCTCGCTCAGCTTGCTCGACTGCCGGAACTCCATGCGCGTGCCCTCCAGGCGGACCAGGTGTCTGTGCGTACCGGGTGACTCTTGATACTTGGTTTTACCAAGTGGACGCTTGGAAAGTCCAACAAGTTGCATAGACTGCGCGTCATGCCACGCCGAAGCTACGACCAGTACTGCGCAGCCGCCCGCGCCCTCGACGTCGTCGGGGACCGCTGGACGCTCCTGATCGTGCGGGAACTTCTCGCGGGTCCGCGCCGCTACACCGATCTGCATGCCGATCTGCCGGGTGTCAGTACGGACATGCTGGCCACACGCCTGAAGGACATGGAGCGCGACGGCCTCGCGGTGCGGCGCAGACTCGCCGCGCCCGCCTCGGCGTACGTGTACGAACTGACTCCGCGGGGGCGGGAGTTGCTGCCCGTGCTGCAGGCGCTGGGGGAGTGGGGTGCCCCCGGTCTTGCCGAGCGCCGGCCGACCGATGCGGTGCGGGCGCACTGGCTGGCGCTCCCGTTCCTCCGGCAGCTGGCGGAGCTGGGGGAGCCGGGCGTTGTCGAAGTCCGCCTGGACGAGGGGGAGTTCCACGTGCGGGTGGGGGGTGATCCGGTGTACGGGGAGGGGGCGTACGCCGAAGGCGAGCCGGATGTGCGGATCGCGCTCGATGCGGAGGTGGGGGGAGAGGTGGCTCGGGGGGTTGTGGGGCTGGTGGAGGCGGTGCGTCAGGGCAGGGCCGATGTCGCGGGTGAGGGTGCGCTCGCGAAGGCACTGCGCAGCTCACGCCCCGCCGGCGCTTGAGGAGCTGGGTCCGGGGCGGAACCCCCTGGCCCTCGCGCCGCCGGGGCGTGCGAGGCGTTCGCGGGCGCGGCACCGTCGTGGCTGGTCGCGCAGTTCCTCGCGCCCCTGGAGGCGCACCCGCTCGCGTCTGCCGGTGGGTGCGACCCCGCCGAGTCGCACCCTGGCAGCGTCAGACCGTGGGCGGGACCCGTGACGGGCGGCCCGAGCCGCGCGTCAGGGCGTAGCCGCCGATACCGGCGAGAGCCGCGAGCACCGCACCCGCGCCGGTCCAGAGCCAGCGACTGGTCCACCAGCCGGAGGCCCAGTCGTGGTCGTCCGCCGTCGTCTCCGTCGCCTCGGCCGACGGCCCCGCCGTCAGCGGAGCGGACAGCGTTCCGTCCACCGCCGCCGAGCCGCCGATGTCCTTGGACGTCGCCTCGACCGACGCCGACACGGGCAGGCCCAGATCGGCGTCGTCGAGCCCGGTCACCGTGAGCCGGACGTAGTACGTGCCGCGCAGCGGGTCGTTCGCCCACGGCTCGGACCACGCCCGCACCGTCCGCAGCGTGCACGCCAGATCGACACGTGCCGCGTCCGCGGCCGCCGCGCGCGCCTGCGTCCCGTACCTGCACGACTGGCGGCGCCGCAGCCCGTCGTACACGTCGATCCGCCAGGTCTGCGCGCCGTGCCGGGCCTGCGTCTCGGGGAGCTCGACGCTCGCCTTCACGGTCGGGCGCTGCCCCGTGTCCGCCGGGAACGACCAGTACAGGTAGTCACCGGTGGACGCGCTCGCCGTCGCCTTCTGGCCCTGCTCGAACGGCGTCGCCGTACGGAAGGACGTACCGGCCTCGGTCGGCGCCTTCTTCTCGTCGTCGGCGGCGACCGGACCGCCCAGCGCCAGCAGCGCCGTGAGCCCCAGCAGAGTGCCCGTCAAAAATCTTGTGCACCGCATCAGTTGGTCCTCCAGACGGCGACACGCCAGCGCGAGATCCAGCCCCACACCACACCCGCGAGGAAACCGACCACGACCAGCGCGGCCAGCAGCCACCAGCCGTGGCCCAGGCCGAACGCGGCCACGTCGGACGCCTCGTCGGGTCCGTCCACCACGTCGACGGTCAGCTCGACCGGCAGACCCGGGGTCGTCTTCACCGAGGCGGGCGCGGAGTAGGAGTTCGAGACCTGGAGGCAGACGGTCTCCGGCTGCGCCTCGTCGTCGTCCCGCTCGGCCTTCGGGTAGCGCAGCCCGGTCGAGACCACGTCGGTGCGCCCGTCGCCGGACTCCTGGCCGCGCACGATCTCCCGGCCGTGGGTGGTGACGGCCCGCAGCAGTACGCCGTAGTCCCGGTTCACGGCACGGTCGGCCGCGATGCTCACCGAGGCCCGCAGTTCCTTGCCGGGCTCCAGGTCCACGCGGTAGTAGCGGTGCTCGCCGAACTTCTCGCGGTCCGTGTACAGGCCGGACTTCAGCTGCGGTGCGTCGGCGCACTGCGCGGCGCCGTCGACGGCGACGGGGGTCACGACCGGATCGGCCGCCCGGTCGACCAACTGGCCGACCCTGTCCGTCAGTTCGTCCTTGTGGCGGACCGAGGTGTACGTCCCCCCGGTGGCGTCGGCGATGCAGGAGAGCTGCGCGCGGGTCTTGGCGTCGGCCACCAGGCCGAGCGTGTCGATGGTGAGGCCGATGCCCTTCGCGGCGATCTCGCGGGCCACCTCGCACGGGTCCAGCGGCTGGCAGGTGTCCTCGCCGTCGCTGATGAGGACGATGCGGCGGGTGCCGGCGGCGCCCTGGTCCAGGTCGTCGGCCGCCTTCAGCAGGGCCGGGCCGATCGGTGTCCAGCCGGTGGGGCGCAGCGTCGCGACGGCGGTCTTCGCCTCGGTGCGGTCCAGCGGGCCGACCGGGTAGAGCTGCGCGGTGTCCTTGCAGCCCGTCTTGCGGTCCTCGCCCGGGTAGTTGGCGCCGAGCGTCCGTATACCGAGCTCGACCTCCTCGGGCGTCGCGTCGAGCACCTCGTTGAACGCCTGCTTCGCCGCGGCCATCCGGGAGTCGCCGTCGATGTCGCGGGCGCGCATGGAACCGCTGACGTCCAGGACGAGTTCGACCTTGGGGGCGGGCTTGTCCCCGGCGGGCTCGTCGGCGGCCACCGCGGTGCCGGCGGGCACGAGAGCGCCGAGGGTCAGGGCGGCGAACAGGGCGCACGCGCCCGCCGCCAGCCGTTGTCTTGTGATCATCGGCGGATCCTATGAAGCCGGGCGCGGCGATGCCAAAACGGGCCCCGGTACTGATGGAGTCTCAGTGCCCGGACAAAGTACGGAACTTCGGGTGGGTCCCCGCCCTGTCCACGGCCCCCGAGTACGCCGTCACCCAGCGGCCCGGTCCCGCAACCCGGTGGACCTCGCGGGCGACGGGCAGCGCGCGCACGTCGGACGGCGCGCGGTGGACGCTCCCGGCCGTCGCCCGGACCAGTGCGCCCCCCGAGATCCATCACGATCGCGCCCGCGGCCGCTGATCTAGAGTTGCGGATGTGCTGCGCGAAGTGACTGCCACCCGCTATCTGAACCCCCTGCACACCGGAGGCTCCGTCCCCGGTGTCGTGGAGGCCGACGACCTGGGCACATACGTCCTGAAGTTCACGGGTTCCGCGCAGGGCGTCAAGGCGCTCGTCGCCGAGATCGTCGTCGGGGAGCTGGCGCGCCGGCTCGGGCTGCGGTTCCCGGAGCTGGTGCTCGCCCACTTCGACCCGGCCGTCGCCGCCGACGAGCCGCACCAGGAGGTCCAGGACCTGCTGCGGGCGAGCGCGGAGCTGAACCTCGGGATGGACTTCCTGCCGGGCGCGGCCGACTTCACGCCGGACGTCGCCGCGGTGTTCCCCGTCGACCCGCTGGAGGCCGGCCGGATCGTCTGGCTCGACGCGCTCACCGTCAACGTCGACCGCACGGTGCACAGTTCGAACCTCATGGTGTGGCCCACCTTCGGCACGGCCCCGCCGCGGCTCTGGCTCATCGACCACGGCGCGGCGCTCGTCTTCCACCACCGCTGGGACGCGGCCGTGCCCGACAAGGCGTACGACTTCCGGCACCACGCCCTCGGCGGCTACGGCCCGGACACGCGCGCGGCCGACGCCGAACTGGCGCCGAAGGTGACCGAGGAGCTGCTGCGCGAGGTCGTCGCGCTCGTCCCGGACGCGTGGCTGACGGACGAGCCCGGGTTCGCCGCACCGGACGACGTCCGGGACGCGTACGTGACGTATCTCCTGGCCCGGGCCCGGTCCTCCGCGTCCTGGCTGCCCACGGACTTCCCCTCCCGCGACGAACTGGCGGCCGCCGACGCCCGGCGCGCCGCCGCCACCCAGAAGGGCCGCCCGGCCTGGCTCAAGCGGGTCCCGGACCTGCACGGCAAGCCGGCGGCGGAACAGGATTGGTCGGTGCATCTCCAGTGACATCCCCGGTGAGCCACAGGGTCCAGATCGAGTACTGCACGCAGTGCCGCTGGCTGCCGCGCGCGGCCTGGCTCGCGCAGGAGCTGCTGACCACCTTCGAGACGGACCTGCTGGAGCTGTCGCTCAAGCCCGGCACCGGCGGGGTCTTCGTCGTCCGCGTCGACGACGAGGTCGTCTGGGACCGCAAGGAGCAGGGCTTCCCGGAGCCGACCGCCGTCAAGCGGCTGGTCCGCGACCGCGTCGCGCCGGGCCGCAGCCTCGGCCACTCCGACAAGCCCGCCGAGTAGGCAGCCGGACAGGCAGCCCGGAAGACACGCGAAAGCCCCCGGCGCTGTGCGGTGCCGGGGGCCTTCTCACGGCCGTACGGGAGTACGGGAACGTCAGCCGAGCTGCTCGTAGGCGGGCAGCGTCAGGAAGTCCGCGTAGTCGGCGTCCAGGGAGACCTGGAGCAGCAGGTCGTGGGCCTGCTGCCACTTGCCGGCCGCGAAGGCCTCCTCGCCGATCTCGGCGCGGATGTTCGCCAGCTCCTCGGCGGCGACCTTGCGGGCCAGCTCGGCCGTGGCGGTCTCGCCGTTCTCGAACACGACGCCCGCGTTGATCCACTGCCAGATCTGCGAGCGCGAGATCTCGGCGGTGGCCGCGTCCTCCATGAGGTTGAAGATGGCGACGGCGCCCAGGCCCCGCAGCCACGCCTCGATGTACCGGATGCCGACCTGGACGGCGTTGACGAGACCGTCGTAGGTGGGCTTCGCGTCGAGCGAGTCGATGGCGATCAGGTCACCGGCGGCGACGGACACGTCCTCGCGCAGCCGCTCCTTCTGGTTCGGCTTCTCGCCGAGGACCTTGTCGAAGGACTCCATCGCGATCGGGACCAGGTCGGGGTGCGCGACCCACGAGCCGTCGAAGCCGTCGCCGGCCTCGCGGTCCTTGTCGTTCTTGACCTTCTCGAAGGCGACCTTGTTGACCTCGGCGTCCTTGCGGGACGGGATGAAGGCCGCCATGCCGCCGATGGCGTGCGCGCCGCGCTTGTGGCAGGTGCGCACGAGGAGTTCCGTGTACGCCCGCATGAACGGGGCGGTCATCGTCACCAGGTTGCGGTCCGGCAGGACGAACTTCTGGCCGCCGTCACGGAAGTTCTTGACGATGGAGAAGAGGTAGTCCCAGCGGCCGGCGTTCAGGCCGGAGGCGTGGTCGCGGAGCTCGTAGAGGATCTCCTCCATCTCGTACGCGGCCGTGATCGTCTCGATGAGGACGGTGGCGCGGACGGTGCCCTGCGGGATGCCGACGTAGTCCTGCGCGAAGACGAAGATCTCGTTCCAGAGGCGGGCCTCCAGGTACGACTCCGTCTTCGGGAGGTAGAAGTACGGGCCCTTGCCGAGCTCGATGAGGCGCTTGGCGTTGTGGAAGAAGTAGAGGCCGAAGTCGACCAGGGCACCCGGGACCGGCTTGCCGGCCTCGCCCACCAGGTGGCGCTCGTCGAGGTGCCAGCCGCGCGGGCGCATCACGACGGTCGCGAGCTGGTCGGCGTCCTTGAGGGCGTACGACTTGCCGGTGCGCTCGTCGGTGAAGTCGATGGAGCGGTTGTAGGCGGCGGTCAGGTTCAGCTGACCCCCGATGACGTTCTCCCAGGTCGGCGCCGAGGCGTCCTCGAAGTCGGCGAGCCAGACCCGGGCGCCCGAGTTCAGGGCGTTGATCGTCATCTTGCGGTCGGTGGGGCCGGTGATCTCGACGCGGCGGTCGTTCAGCGCGGCCGGAGCGGGGGCGACCTTCCAGGAGTCGTCCGCGCGGATCGCGGCGGTCTCGGGGCGGAAGTCGAGGGTGGAGGTGCGGGCGATCTCGGCGCGGCGCTCGGTGCGGCGGGCGAGGAGCTCGTCACGCCGGGGCGTGAACAGCCGGTGCAGCTCGGCCACGAAGGCGAGGGCCGCATCGGTGAGCACCTCGTCCTGCCGGGGCAGGGGCGCGGCGTCGACGATGGCCAGCGGGGACGGCGCTGGTGCGGACATGAGGCTGTCACTTCCTTCAGCGAGCGGGCGCGGACGGCACGGGGTGCCGAGGGCGCCGGGGTACGGCTGCTGGCCCCTCAACGGGGGACCGGCCCTTCTGATCAGTGGATACTAGTTTCCTTATCGTGGAAGTTCAATCGTTTGTTGATGTCGAGATTCTCTGAGTCGACAGAACGTGGCGCTCGGTGCCACGCCTTTCACTCAAGGTGGCGGAGATCCCTCTCGGTGTCGATGTCGTACGCCTCCGCGACATCCCCGCACTCGACCAGCCGCACGGCTCCCGCGTGTTCCTTGAGATAGGCGCGCGCCCCGCGGTCCCCGTCCGCGCTCGCCGCGATCCCCGCCCAGTGGTCGCGTCCGAACAGCACCGGGTGCCCCCGCTCCCCGTCGTACGCGGCCGCCACGAGGGACGCGGGCGAGCGGTACGCCTCCCGGACCCGGGCCACCGCGGCGGCGCCGATGCCCGGCTGGTCCACGAGCAGCACGAGCGCGGCGGCCGCGCCGCCGCCGGCCAGCGAGCCGAGCCCGGCCCGCAGCGACGATCCCATGCCGTCCTCCCATGCCGGGTTCTCCACGAGGACGCAGTCGTCGAGCGCGGCCCGCTCCCGTACGTCGCCGGACGCCGCCCCGAGTACCACGTGCACCGGGCCGCAACCCCCCGCGCGCAGCATCCGTACCGCGTGTTCCACCAAGGGCCGTCCACGATGGGACAGCAGGGCCTTGGGGCGCCCGCCCAGTCGCCGTCCGCCCCCCGCGGCGAGCAGCAGCCCGGCCACCTCGTCCGTTTCTCCGGTCGTCATGCCCCCTGCATACCGCACGGGGCGGGCCGACGCCCGCGCGGTGGAAGTTGCCTTGCGCAACGGACTGGCGCGCAAGGCGGCTCGTGGCGTTAACTGGGCCGCCACGTATCCGAGTTGGGCGCCCGACCACCGCCCGGCGAGGGTCCGCGCTGTGGACGTACGACAGGCGCACAACGATGTGCGAGGGGGAGAACTGTGTTGCGGAGCGTGGAGCAGAGGCCGGTGACGGGCAGCGTCGACGAGGACCCGAGAGTGGCGGAGCTGCGCTCGGCCGTGTCCCGGCTGCGCCGGGAACTCGCCGCCCACCCGGCCGAATTCCCGGACCGGGGCATCGCCGAGGACGAGCTGGCGGCCCTCGACGCCATGGCGGGCGGCGGCAGTCCCGAGGTGCCGCGGCTGCGCCGGTCGCTGCTGCTGATCGCGGGCGCGATCGGGTCGGTGAGCGCCCTGTCGGCGTCCCTCGCCCAGGTGCGCGGCGCGGTGGAGCTGTTCGGCGGGCCGCCGGCCGAGCGCTGACCCGGCACCTGGCGGCCCGGATCGGGCGGGCCGGCCTCAGGCCACCCAGTGCGGGCGCCCCGGCTCCTCGACGGTCGCGCCGAGCCCCGCGTCGACGGCCGCCGCGACCCGCCGCACCGCCTCCTCGGCGACCTCGGCCGGCTGCGTGTAGGGCCAGCGCAGCCGGTTCTCGAACGTGCCCGGATCCGCGCCGAACCGGGACCCGCCCTCGATCCGCACCCCGTGCCGCAGCGCCGCCCCGGCGAGCGCCGAGGCGATCGGCCGGCCCAGATCGATCCAGAGGGACATCCCGCCGGGCGGCACCTGCCACCGCCAGTCCGGGAACTCCTCGCCGAGCAGGTCCACCAGCCGGTCGCGCTGGTCGCGCAGCAGGGGCAGGCGCCGGCGCAGGATCTCCTCCTCGCGGCCGAGCAGCCGCAGCGCCACCAGCTGGTCGAGCACGGAACCGGACATGTCGGCCATGACCCGTTGCGCCGTCAGCTCGGTGATCAGCCGCGCGCCCGCCCGCACCCAGCCGACCCGCAGACCGCTCCAGTGCCCCTTGCTCAGCGAGCCGACGGTGACGATCTGTTCACCGCCGTGCGGCGCCAGCGAGGCGAACGGCGGCGGTGTCGGGACGTCGAGCGCGATGTCCGCGATCGTCTCGTCGACGACCAGCCAGGTGCCGGTCGCGCGGGCGTCGGCGATGATCCGGCGGCGCTGGTCGAGCGGCATCAGCCGGCCCGTCGGATTCTGGAAGTCCGGGATGAGATAGGCGAGCCGGGGCGCCGACTGCCGCAGGATCGCCCCGAACAGCTCGGCGTCCCACCCGTCCTCCGTCACCGGCACGGGAGCGGTGCGCAGCCCCAACTGCCGGATCACGGAGAGGGCGTTGGCGTACGACGGGTTCTCCACCGCGATCCGGTCGCCGGGCCTGCCGAGCAGCGTGAGGGTGAGCGCGACCGCCTGCTGGGCGCCGGAGGTCACCAGGATCTGCTCCGGCCGCGTCGGCAGACCGCGCCGCGTGTACCGCTCGGCGATCGCGGCGCGCAGCTCCGCCAGACCGTACGGGTGGTAACCGGGTGTCAGCGCGTGCCGGGCCACGTCCTCGCTCGCCGCGGCGTACGCGGCCGCCAGTTCGTCGGCCAGCGCGCCGGGTGCCGCGACGGCCAGATCGATGACGTCCTCGCCGGCCTCCGGGGTGCGCACGCTCGTCAGCCGCGCGCCCTCGGGCAGCTCGGTCCAGGTCCCGGCGCCCCGCCGGCTGCGCGCGTACCCGCTCTCCCGCAGCAGGTCGTACGCGGCCGTCACCGTGGCCCGGCTGACCCCGAGCGCCGTCGCGAACTCGCGCTCGGCGGGCAGCCGTGTGTGCAGCGCGACGCGCCCGTCGAGCAGCAGCGTGCGCATCCCCTGCGCGAGCGCGCGATAGCCCGGCCGCTCCCCGGCGACGCCCGTCACCAGAGCGGCGAGCCGCTTGGCGCCCGGGCGCCCGGCCGCGTTGTCCATGCTGCGGACTCCTGTGCCGACTGCCATGCCACATTCCTGTCATTGGCCCTGCTCTCCAGGCCAATCAATCTACAGACTCGGAACCGGCCGACCAGAAGTGGCCTGGGTGGGAACGAGGAGGCACATCATGCACGCCGACAGGAGTGGCTTCAGCGACCGGTACGAGCGGGTGCTGCAACGGCGCGCGGAGGAAGCGGCGGGCGGGTGGCCGTGGGGCGGCCGTCGCCGTCCGCGGACCCCGGCCGCGCCGGAGCGGCCCGGCCGGGTCGTCGTCGGCGTCAGCGGTTCTCCGGCGAGCCGCGTCGCCCTGCGCACGGCGGCCGACGCGGCGGGGCGCTCCGCGCGGGAGCTCGTGGTGGTGCTGGCCTGGGAGCCGCCGGAGGGCGAGGGCATGTACCGGCGCTGGCCGGACCGTGCGTGGGCCCGGCACTGGCACGACTCGGCGCGCGCCGAGCTGGCCCGGGCCGTCGAGGAGACGCTGGGCGGACCGCCGCCCGGCCTGGCCGTGTCGCTCCGCGTCGAACGCTCCCGGCCCGGCCCCGCGCTCCTCGGACTGGCCGCGCGCCCGGACGACCTGCTCGTCCTCGGGGTGCGGTCCCGCCGCGCGGCGGTGCACCGGTATGTGCGGCGGCACGCGGTGTGCCCCGTCCTCACGGTGCCGGTGCGCTCCGCTCGGCGGGCGGAGCTGCGTGCCCTGCGCCATCTGACACCGGGCGACTTCTGTGCCCCGTAAGGAGAGTGGGGAACTGCGCGACCAGCCACGGCAGAGCCGCAGACGCGTCTGCTCATGGAGCGAGCAGACGCGTCCGCGGCTCTTCGTGGGTTGCTCGCGCAGTTCCCCACGCCCCTAGCGGGGTCTCAGCAATCCGGATCGCGTCGCTCGGGCCACGGCCGACGTCCGCGAATCCACCCCCAGCTTCGCGTAGATGTGCACCAGATGGGACTTCACCGTGGCCTGGCTCAAGAACAGCTCACGAGCGATCTCCGCGTTCGACAAGCCGTCCCGCACCAGCTGAAGAACCTCCAGCTCCCGCCGGCTCAACGCCTCGGAGGGCGCCCGCAACCGGTCCATCAGGCGGAGCGCGATCGCCGGGGCGAGCGCGGAGCGGCCCGAGGCGGCCGTGCGGACGGCGGCCGCCAGCTCCTGCGGCGGCGCGTCCTTCAGCAGATAGCCGGAGGCCCCCGCCTCCACCGCGGCGAGAATGTCCGCGTCGGTGTCGTACGTCGTCAGGACGAGCACCCGCGGCGCCCCGTCGAGGGCCGCGATCCGCGCCGTGGCCTCGGCGCCGTGCATCCCCGCGCCGAACTGCAGGTCCATCAGCACCACGTCCACGGGTTCCGCGGCGGCCAGCTCGACCGCCCGTTCCGCCGTGGCGGCCTCCGCGACGATCGCGAAGTCCGGCTCGGCGTCCAGGACGGCCCGCAGACCGGCGCGTACGACGGGATGGTCGTCGGCGAGCAGCAGCCGGATCACACGTCACCCCCGGCGGGAACCGGCAGCGTGACCGCCACCGCCGTGCCCTGGCCGGGCGCCGACTCGACGGTGAACGTGCCGCCGAGGGCGCGGACCCGGGCCCGCATCGCGGGCAGCCCGAAGCCGCCGTCACCGGGCACGGCCAGGTCCGGGTCGAAGCCGCGTCCGTCGTCCACCACGTCCAGGGCCACCGAGGTCTCCATGAAGCTGAGGGTGATCTCCGCGCGGGACGCGTGGGCGTGCCGCACCGTGTTGCCGAGCGCCGACTGGGCGATCCGCAGCAGCGCCACCTCGTACGGCGTGGGGAGGGCGAGCGGGGTGCCGCTCGTCGTGAAGCGGGCGACGAGGCCGGGGGCCGTGGCGCACAACCGCTCCAGGGCCCCGGCCAGCGAGCCGTTCGCCAGGTCGGGCGGGGTGAGGGCGCGGACGAAGCGGCGGGCCTCGGCGAGGTTGTCCTGCGCCGTCGACCTGGCCTGCTCGATGTGTCCGGCGGCCGGGGAGTCCCCGGGCAGGTCGCGCTGGGCCGCGCGCAGCAGCAGCTGGATCGAGGACAGCCCCTGGGCGAGGGTGTCGTGGATCTCGCGGGCCAGCCGCTCGCGCTCGGCGAGGGTGCCCGCGGCGCGCTCCGCGTCGGCGAGCTCGGCGCGGGTCGCGATGAGTTCCTCGATGAGGCGGCGCCTGCGCTCGCTCTCCCGGTACAGCGCCTGATAACCGAGCACGGTGGCCACGGCGACGGCCGCCCCGAGCAGCGGCCCGATGAACGCGCCCGGGTTCAGCGCCGCGCCGTGCCCGACGTACGAGGCGATGGCCGCGCCCGCCGCGAGCACCACGGCCGGGACGCTCCACCGCGCGGGCAGCAGGTGGAGCAGAAGGAAGTACAGCGGGAAGGCCAGCCACAGGGCGTCGGGGGAGAGGACGAGCAGCGCCGCCCACACCGCCCCCAGCGCGGCGAGCCAGCACGCGGCGCCCGCGCGCGTGGCCCGTACGGCGGGCATCAGCGGACCCGCCGCGTACACGGCGCCCAGAGCCACGGTCACCGCCACCACGGCCGCGACCGGCTCGGCGGAGCGGCCGGTCAGGCCACGGGCCACGACCAGCGCGAGCAGCCCCGCCATCAGCAGATGCAGGCACAGGCGCAGGGCGCGCAGAGCGGGGGTCAGGGAACGTGGATCCATACTGCTCACCAGCGTACGAAGCCGGCCGCCGAAGCCGGTCAACCGAAAGGTGGAAAGCGGCGTCCTTCCTTCGATCCGGGTGAAGCGTGCTGTGGCGCGATGCCCGTGCGCGGCCCGGGGCAGCAGGGTGGACGGCATGTTCGTCGCATGGAGAGACCTACGGTTCGCCAAGGGCAGGTTCGCCCTGATGGGAACCGTGATCGTACTGATCACGCTGCTGGTGGGGCTGTTGTCCGGGCTGACCGCCGGGCTGGCCCGGGACAACACGTCGGCGCTCACCGGGCTGCCCGCCGACCGCATCGCGTTCGCGCGGCCGGCCGGGGACCAGTCCGTGTCGTTCACCGGCTCCACCGTCCACCGTGCGCAGTGGCGGGAGCTGGCCGCACAGCCGGGCGTCAGCGGCGCGCGGCCGATCGGCATCGGCACCGTCAGCGCGCGGTCCGGCGACCACACCGCGGCCGTCTCCGCGTTCGGGGTGGAACCGGACTCCGGCCTCGCGCCCGACACGACCGCCCCCGGCACCGCCGTGCTGTCGCACAAGGCCGCGGACGAACTCGGCGTCGGTGTCGGCGACCCCCTCACCCTCGGCGGCACCACCGTGAAGGTCACGGCCGTCTCCGGCGACGCCTCCTACAGCCACACCCCGGTCGTCTGGATCGACCTCGACGACTGGCAGTCGCTCGCGCCCCGGGCCGGCGGCAACGGCCCGCAGGCCACCGTCGTCGCCCTCGACACCACCGCCGGATACGACGCGCCGGCCGCGGACCGCGCCGCGGGCACCCGGACCACGACCGTGCAGGGCGCCCTCGAAGCCATAGGGTCCTACCAGGCCGAGAACGGGTCGCTGCAGCTGATGCGCGGCTTCCTCTTCGTCATCTCGGCCCTCGTCATCGGGGCGTTCTTCACCGTGTGGACGATCCAGCGCAGCGGCGACATCGCCGTCCTGAAGGCGCTGGGCTCCTCGACGTCCTATCTGCTGCGGGACGCGCTCGGCCAGGCCGTCGTGCTGCTCGTCGGCGGCACCGCCGTGGGCACCGCGCTGGCCGCGCTGATCGGGGCGTTCGTGCCGGACAGCGTGCCGTTCGTGCTGGAGCCGCTGACCAGCTTCGGCCCGGCCGCCGTCATGACCGTCCTCGGAGTCGCCGGCGCCGCCCTGTCCATCCGGCGGATCACCGCCGTCGACCCCCTCACCGCGCTCGGGAGCGCCCGATGACCCTGCTGCTCGACGACATCACCCTCACCTACGCGGACGGGGAGGGCCGGCTGACGGCCCTGGACCGGGTGGACCTGGAGGTCCCGGCGGGGACGGTGACCGCCGTGGTGGGACCGTCCGGCTCGGGCAAGTCCAGTCTGCTCGCGGTCGCCGCGACCCTGGTCACGCCCGACAGCGGGCGGGTGGTGATCGACGGGGCCGAGGCGACCGGTCTGCGCCGGGCCGCGGCGGCGGAGCTGCGCCGCCGCGCCGTCGGCATCGTGTTCCAGCAGCCCAATCTGCTGCCGTCCCTGACGGCCCTTGAGCAACTCCAGGTCATGGCCCACCTGGACGGCCGTCGCGCCCGCGAAGTGCGGGACCGCGCCGCGGAGTTGCTGGACGCGGTGGGTCTGGCCGGACAGGCCCACCGGCGGCCCCACCAGCTCTCCGGCGGCCAGCGTCAGCGGATCAACATCGCGCGGGCCCTGGTGAACGCTCCGCGGGTGCTGCTGGTGGATGAGCCGACCAGCGCGCTCGATCATGAACGGGGGGCCGCCGTGCTGGAGTTGCTGGGGTGGCTGACGCGGGAGCGGGGGGTGGCGACGGTGCTGGTCACGCATGACCGGGCGCACCTGGGCGTCGCCGACCAGGTCGTCGAGATGGTGGACGGACGGCTGGCGGGGGCGGAGGTTCTGCCTCGGTAGGTGTGCGGGTGGGTGCGGGGTGCGTCGTGGCGACCGGCCAGACAGCACCCGCACCCGCAGACGGCCCCGCTAGGACGCCGCCCCGGAACTGGCCAGCGCCTCGGAGAGCTCCCGCGCCACCTGCTGGAGCACGGGCACGATCTTGTCCGTGGCCGCCTCGGTGACCCGCCCCGCGGGACCCGAGATGGAGATGGCCGCCGCGGTGGGCGAGTCCGGCACCGGCACCGCCAGGCACCGCACCCCGATCTCCTGCTCGTTGTCGTCGACGGCGTACCCGAGGCGCCGCACGTCCTCCAGCGCGTTCAGGAACCCGTCGGCCGTGGTGATCGTCTTCTCCGTGGCCGCGGGCATCCCGGTCCGCGAGAGCAGCGCCCGCACCTCGTCCGCGGGGGTGTTCGCGAGCAGCGCCTTGCCCACACCGGTGGAGTGCGGCAGCACCCGGCGGCCGACCTCGGTGAACATGCGCATCGAGTGCTTGGAGGGCACCTGGGCGACGTACACGATCTCGTCCCCGTCGAGCAGGGCCATGTTCGCCGTCTCGCCGGTCTCCTCGACGAGCCGGGCGAGATACGGCCGGGCCCACGTGCCGAGCAGGCGCGAGGCGGACTCGCCGAGGCGGATGAGGCGGGGGCCGAGCGCGTAGCGCCGGTTGGGCTGCTGGCGTACGTAGCCGCAGGCGACCAGGGTGCGCATCAGGCGGTGGATCGTCGGCAGGGGCAGACCGCTGCTCGCGGAGAGCTCGCTGAGCCCGACCTCGCCGCCGGCGTCGGCCATCCGCTCCAGCAGGTCGAAGGCGCGCTCGAGGGACTGGACACCGCCACTGGGCGTGGCCTTGGCGGTGTCGGTGGTGCTGGCGTCGGACGTCGGCACGGCGCGTTCCTTTCGAGGACAAGCAGGCGATGGTGCAGCCTACCGAGCGTTTCCCGACCAGTGATCCCTTGACCCCGAAGTTCGTCGGTAGCTACGTTCTGCGTACCGGAATAATAATTTCACTTTGTGGAAACGTCCAGAGAGTGTGCGGGACGTACGGTGCGCGCTGCGGACCCTTGACGGACCGCGAACGAGGAGTGAAGACTCCTTCAACAGAACGTTGAATCAGAGGAGGTCCAGGGTGTCGGACGTCGAAGTCGAACTGGTGCTGCGCTCGACCCGCGTCATCACCCCCGACGGTACGCGGCCCGCGTCGGTCGCCGTCGCCGCCGGGAAGATCGTCGCGGTGCTCGGCCACGACGCGGAGGTACCGGCGGGCGCCCGGCTCGAGGACTTCGGCGACCACGTGCTGCTGCCCGGCATCGTGGACACGCACGTCCACGTGAACGACCCGGGCCGCACCGAGTGGGAAGGCTTCTGGACCGCCACCCGCGCCGCCGCGGCCGGCGGCATCACGACCCTCGTCGACATGCCGCTCAACTCGCTGCCGCCGACCACCAGCGTCGACAACCTCCGCACCAAGCAGGAGGTCGCCGCCGCCAAGGCGCACATCGACGTCGGCTTCTGGGGCGGCGCCCTGCCGGACAACGTCAAGGACCTGCGCCCGCTGCACGACGCCGGCGTCTTCGGCTTCAAGTGCTTCCTGTCGCCGTCCGGCGTCGACGAGTTCCCGCACCTGAACGGCGACCAGCTCACCGCCTCGATGGCCGAGATCGCCGGCTTCGGCGGTCTGCTCATCGTGCACGCCGAGGACCCGCACGAGCTGGACGTCGCCCCGCACCACAGCGGCCCCAAGTACGACGACTACCTCGCGACCCGGCCGCGTGTCTCCGAGGACGTCGCGATCAAGGGCCTCATCGACACCGCGAAGCGGATCGGCGCCCGCGTCCACATCCTGCACCTGTCGTCCTCCGACGCGCTGCCGCTGATCGCCGCCGCCAAGGCCGAGGGCGTCAAGCTCACCGTCGAGACCTGCCCGCACTACCTCACGCTCACCGCCGAGGAAGTCCCGGACGGCGCCAGCGAGTTCAAGTGCTGCCCGCCGATCCGTGAGGCCGCCAACCAGGACCTGCTCTGGCAGGCCCTCGCCGACGGCACGATCGACTGCATCGTCACCGACCACTCGCCGTCCACCGCCGATCTGAAGACCGACGACTTCGCCACCGCGTGGGGCGGCATCTCCGGCCTCCAGCTCAGTCTCTCCGCGATCTGGACCGCGGCCCGCGAGCGCGGCCACTCCCTGGAGGACGTGGTGCGCTGGATGTCCGAGCGGACCTCCGCCCTCGTCGGCCTCGACGACCGCAAGGGCGCCATCGCCGTCGGCCGCGACGCCGACTTCGCGGTGCTCGCCCCCGAGGAGACCTTCACCGTCGACCCGGCCGCGCTCCAGCACCGCAACCGCGTCACCGCCTACGCGGGCAAGACGCTGCACGGCGTCGTCAAGTCGACCTGGCTGCGCGGCGAACGCATCGTCGCCGACGGCGAGTTCACCGCCCCGCAGGGCACGCTGCTCGAAAGGAACAAGTAACCACCATGTCCGCGAACTCTGGGATACCCAGCTTCACCGGTGACGCCAGCCCCTACGGCGGCGGCGACCCGTACGCCGACTACCGCACCGCGGACTTCCCGTTCACCCAGTACGCCGACCTCGCCGCGCGCCAGCTCGGCGCCGGTGTGATCGCCGCGAACGACGAGTTCTTCGCGCAGCGCGAGAACCTGCTCATCCCCGAGCGCGCCGAGTTCGACCCGGAGCACTTCGGCCACAAGGGCAAGATCATGGACGGCTGGGAGACCCGCCGTCGCCGCGGCACCGGCGCCGACCACCCGTGGCCCACCGCCGAGGACCACGACTGGGCCCTCGTCCGCCTCGGCGCCCCTGGCGTCATCCGCGGCATCGTCGTCGACACGGCCCACTTCCGCGGCAACTACCCGCAGGCCGTCTCGGTCGAGGCCGCGTCGGTCGCGGGCGCGCCCACCCCCGAGGAGCTCCTCTCCGACGACGTGAAGTGGACGACGCTCGTCCCCCGCACGGCCGTCGGCGGTCACGCGGCGAACGGCTTCGCGGTCGACGTCGAGCAGCGCTTCACGCACCTGCGCGTCAACCAGCACCCCGACGGCGGCATCGCCCGCCTGCGCGTGTACGGCGAGGTCGTCCCGGACCCGAAGTGGCTCGCCGCGCTCGGCACCTTCGACGTCGTCGCCCTGGCGAACGGCGGCCGCGCCGAGGACGCCTCGAACCTCTTCTACTCGCCGGCCTCCAACACCATCCAGCCGGGCTACTCCCGCAAGATGGACGACGGCTGGGAGACCCGGCGCCGCCGCGACAACGGCAACGACTGGATCCGGTACCAGCTCGTCGCCCAGTCGCAGATCCGCGCCCTGGAGATCGACACCGCGTACCTGAAGGGGAACAGCGCCGGCTGGGCCTCGGTCTCCGTCAAGGACGGCGAGGACGGCGAGTGGGTCGAGGTCCTGCCCCGCACCCGCCTCCAGCCCGACACGAACCACCGCTTCGTGCTCGACACCCCGGCGGTCGGCACCCACGCCCGGATCGACATCTTCCCCGACGGCGGTATCTCCCGACTGCGCCTGTTCGGCTCCCTCACGGAGCAGGGCGCGTCTCAACTGGCGGCCCGCCATGCGGAGTTGGGTGCGTAACCGATAGGAAGAGCCTGCGGGGCACACCGGCCTGACAGCACCGGTGTGCCCCGCATCTTTTGCGTGTCTACGCGGCGTGCCCGCCGTCCACCGCGAACTCCGCACCCGTGACGTACGCGGCCGCGGGCCCCGCCAGGTGGGCCACGGTCCCCGCGATCTCGTCCGCCGTGCCGAAGCGGCCCAGCGCCGTCATCTGCGCCTGCCCGGCCGCGAAGGGGCCGTCCGCCGGGTTCATGTCCGTGTCGACCGGGCCCGGATGGACGATGTTCGCCGTGATGCCCCGGCCGCCCAGCTCCCGGGCGAGCGCCTTCGTCAGACCGATCAGGGCCGACTTGCTCATCGCGTACAGCGTGCCGCCGGGGCCCGGGACGCGCTGCGTCATGCAGGTGCCGATCGTGACGATCCGGCCGCCCTCGCCCATGACCCGGGCCGCGGCCTGCGCGGCGAGGAAGACGCCGCGCACGTTCACCGCGAGGACCCGGTCCACGTCGGCGAGGGCCAGGCCGTCGAGCGGGCCGAGAACGCCGACACCGACGTTGTTGACCAGCACGTCGAGACGCCCGAGCCGCCGCGCCGTCACGGTCACCGCGCCCGCCGCCTCGTCCGCGTCCGCCGCGTCGGCACGCACCGCGAGTCCGCGCCGCCCCAGGGCCTCGATCCGGCGGACCACGTCCTCAGCCGCCTCCTTGCCCTGCACATAGGTCAGCGCGACGTCGAAGCCGTCCGCCGCGAGCCGCAGCGCCGTCGCCGCACCGATCCCGCGGCTGCCGCCGGTCACCAGAGCCACCTTGCCGTTCATGCTCTCTCCTGAGGTCATCGGTCGTTGTGGCCTCGAGTACAGCGGCGTACGGAGGCGGAAGCTGGCGGCAATCGGACGCCACGATCGGGCCCGGCGGAGGTATGGCCGGGACGATCACGCCACGGGTACGGTGATCGCTCCCGTGCGAGCCGCCGTCGTCTCCACAGCCTTCATGCCTCCATCCGAAGCCGGAGACCCGCCCTTGACCGCGCTCGCCCTGCCCGCGCCCCGCCCCCGTGCCTGGCTCACCGACGTCCCGCTCCTCGCGGTCGCGGCCGTCTGGGGCGCCAGCTACCTCGCGGCCAAGGGCGTCACCACCCGGTCCACCGTGCTCGCGGTCCTCGTGCTGCGCTTCGGGACGGTGCTGCCCGTGCTCGCCGTGGCCGGCCGACGGGCGCTGAAGAACCTGACCGCCGCCCAGTGGCGCGGCGCGGGCACGCTCGGCCTGATCCTCAGCGGCATCTTCCTGCTGGAGACGTACGGGGTCGTGCACACCTCGGCGACCAACGCGGGCCTCATCATCAGCCTCACGATGATCTTCACCCCGCTCGCCGAGGCGGCCGTCACCCGCACCCGGCCGCCCCGCGCCTTCGTGGCGGCGGCCGCGACCTCCGTGCTCGGCGTCGTCCTGCTCACCCAGGGCGGCGGATTCACGGCCCCGTCGGCCGGCGACCTCCTGATGCTCCTCGCCGCGCTCGCCCGCACCGTGCACGTGCTGGTCATGGCCCGGCTGAAGTCCGTCCAGGGAGCCGACGCGCTGCCGCTGACCACCGTCCAACTCGGCTCCGCCGTCGTCGTGTTCGCCCTGCTGTGCGCCGCGCCCGGCACGGGCGCGGCGCCGTGGGACGCGGCGGCCGCCTTCACCCCCGCCGGCTGGGCGGGGCTGCTGTTCCTGTCCGTCTTCTGCACGCTGTTCGCGTTCTTCGTGCAGATGTGGGCGGTGCGCCGCAGTTCGCCCTCCCGCGTCAGCCTGCTCCTGGGCACCGAACCGCTGTGGGCCGCGGCCGTCGGCATCGTGCTGGGCGGTGAACACCTGGGCGCGACGGGCCTGGTGGGCGGCGCGCTGGTGCTGGCCGGAACCGGATGGGGCCGCAGGGCCGCACGTTAACTCATGGAAAACAAGATGTAGTTGGTGTTGACGTGTACCCGTCTACGCGCGTCACACTAGGGGGCATGAAGATTCCCCCACGCTTCATCAGCGTCGCAGCCCTTGCCGCCGCTCTCTTCGTCGGCGGCCCCGCCACGGTCGCCGCCCAGGCCGCCCCGGCCCCCGTCGCCACCGCCGCCACGTTCTCCGCCGCCGCGGTCGGCGACATCTGCTACTCCGACCTGCCGTCCCAGGCACACGACACCCTGGACCTCATCGCGCAGGGCGGCCCCTACCCGTACGAGCAGGACGGCACCGTCTTCCAGAACCGCGAGGGCGTCCTGCCGTCCCGGTCCACCGGCTACTACCACGAGTACACGGTCATCACGCCGGGCTCCTCCGACCGCGGCGCCCGCCGCATCGTCACCGGAGAGGCGAGCCAGGAGGACTACTACACGTCCGACCACTACGCGTCGTTCGACCTCGTCGACCACGACTGCTAGACCACGACCGCCGAGCCGGAGCCTCTTCGGGGCCCGGGTCCTAGTCCGCCTTCTGACTCTCGGCGGCCGCGATCAGGGCGATCGCGACCACGATCAGCGCGATGCTGCCGTACACCTCGCGGCCGTCGAGGAAGCCGACATGGCGGATCAGGCCCCAGCCCAGCCGGCCGGTGAACTCGTGGACGATGCCGACCACGCCCTGGATCAGGGCGAGGCCGCCGACGATCTCCAGAATCTGCTGCACCTGCTTCTTGTTCATGCAAGGACTCTCGCCCCGCGGACCCCCCACTCACATCGGCCGCGGGGCGAGGCACGTACGACGCACGTCGCGGTCCGGACGGTGCCGGGCCGACCAAAGTCGCCGATCGCGCGACTTTGGTCGGCTCCGGGCGGCTCGGGGCGGTGCGGAGCCTCCACGGTGCGTAGATTTGTCGACCATGGAGGCATCGACGCGGAGCGGACACCCCGGGCAGGCGGCCCCGTCACCGTCGCGGTCCCGCCGCTGGCTGCTGCCGTCGGCCGTGGCCGACGAACTCGACCTCGACTCCGACGGCCGCCCCGGCCGTCGTCGGCGTACCGCCCGGGACTGGGCCGTCGACTTCAGCTGCTTCCTGATCGCGGTCTTCATCGGCATGCTCTCCGCCGACCAGCTGGACAAGAACCCGGACATCTCGCACGGCGTCGCCGTCCTCGACCAGCTCGTCGGAGCCCTGTCCTGCGCCGCGGTCTGGCTGCGCCGCCGCTGGCCGCTCGGCCTCGCCCTCGCGATGGTGCCCGTCGGCCTGCTGTCCGACAGCGCCGGCGGCGCGGTGGCGATCTCCGTGTTCACGCTGGCCGTCCACCGCCCGCTGCGCTACGTCGCCTGGGTCGCGGGCATCTCCATCGCGCTGATCCCGGTCTTCTTCTGGATGCGCCCCGACCCGAGTTCCCCGTACCTGGTCTCGGTCGCCTTCACCGTGATCATCGCGATCACCTGTGTCGGCTGGGGCATGTTCGTCCGCTCCCGGCGCCAGCTCCTGATGTCGCTGCGGGACCGCGCCCACCGCGCCGAGACCGAGGCCGCGCTCCGCGCCGAGCAGGCCCAGCGGCTGGCCCGCGAGGCCATCGCCCGCGAGATGCACGACGTCCTGGCCCACCGCCTGACGCTGCTGAGCGTGCACGCGGGCGCCCTGGAGTTCCGGCCCGACGCGCCGCAGGCGGAGATCGCCCGGGCCGCGGGCGTCATCCGGGAGAGCGCGCACGAGGCGCTCCAGGACCTGCGCGAGATCATCGGCGTGCTCCGGGCCGGCGACCACGGCGAGGAGTCCGGCCGGCCCCAGCCCACGCTCGCCGCCCTGGACCTGCTGGTCGCCGAGTCCCGCGAAGCCGGCATGAAGGTCAGCCTCGACAACCGCGTCACCGAACCGACCGCCGTGCCCGCCTCCGCCGGCCGCACCGCCTACCGCATCGCCCAGGAGGGCCTGACCAACGCCCGCAAGCACGCCCCCGGCGCCGAGGTCGCGGTCGTGGTCGGCGGCGCGCCCGGCGACGGCCTCACCGTCACGGTCAGCAATCCGCCGCCGCCCGGCGACGTGCCGCACGTCCCCGGCTCCGGGCAGGGCCTGATCGGCCTGACCGAACGGGCCACCCTCGCGGGCGGCCGGCTCGACCACGGGCCCGGACCCGACGGCGGGTTCGTCGTCCGGGCCTGGCTGCCATGGAGCGGCTGAGCGGCAGGCAGGACGACGGATCCGGTACGACAACGGTGTGACTACGGTGGGGGCCATGAACGTGATCCGTTTGCTGCTCGTCGACGACGATCCGCTGGTCCGCTCGGGCCTGACCTTCATGCTGGGCGGGGCGCAGGACGTCGAGATCGTCGGCGAGGCGGCCGACGGCGAGGAGGCCCTCGCGGTCGCCGGCACGGTCCGGCCCGACGTCGTCCTCATGGACATCCGCATGCCGAACATGGACGGCCTCACCGCCACCGAACGGCTCCGGGCGCGGACCGACGCCCCCGAGGTGGTCGTCCTCACCACGCTCCACGCGGACGAGCAGGTGCTGCGGGCGCTGCGCGCGGGCGCGGCCGGATTCGTGCTCAAGGACGCCACCCCCGCCGAGATCCTCGGCGCCGTGCGCAGCGTCGTGGCCGGTGACCCCGTGCTCTCGCCCGCCGTGACCCGGCAGTTGATGACCCACGCCGCCGCCTCCGAGCGGGACGTCCGCGCGGCGGGCGCCCGGCGCCGGCTCGACGACCTGGCCGACCGCGAACGCGACGTCGCCGTCGAGATCGGCCGCGGCAAGTCCAACGCCGAGATCGCCGCGACCCTCTACCTGAGCGTCGCCACCGTCAAGGCGCACGTCTCCCGCATCATGACCAAGCTCGACCTCACCAACCGCGTACAGATCGCGCTGCTCGTCCACGACGCGGGCCTGCTCGACGGCTGACCGTCCGCGGAGTCACGGTAAATTTCACACCGTGATCTAAGCGTTGCGCGAAGGGGGAGCCAGGGATGGCAGGGCCACGCCGGCGGACGGTGCGCGATCTGCGCCGCAACAACCGGGCGACCGTATTGAGCAAGCTCTACTTCGACGGACCGCTCAGCAGACAGGAGCTGGGCCCGCTCACCGCGCTCAGTTCCGGCTCCATCAGCAATGTCGTCGCGGAGCTGGTCGCCGACGGCCTGGTGGAGGAGGCCGGCTCCGTCGACTCCGACGGCGGCCGCCCGCGGACCCTGCTGCGCGTCGCGCCCGGCAGCGGGCACGTCGTCGGGGTGGACGTCGGCGAGACCCGGGTCCGGGTGGAGCTGTTCGACCTGTCCCTGAGCGAACTCGCGCGCGTGGACGCCCCGTTGCCCGACGCGACGCCGGACGGCACGTACGACGCCCACGAGGTGGTACGCCTCATCGCCGGCGGCCTCACCCAGGTCCTGGCCGGAACGGACGTCACCCCGGCGTCGCTCATCGGTGTCGGCATCGGCGTGCCCGGCATAGTGGACGCCTCCGGCCCGGCCGGCGCCGTCGTGCACGGCCAGACCATCGGCTGGGAGGCCGTGCCCCTGGAGGCGATGCTGCGCGCCCCGGGCGAACTCCCGCAGGAGATCCCGCTGTTCGTCGACAACGGCGCCAAGACGCTCGGCCGCGCCGAGATGTGGTTCGGCGCGGGCCGCGGCGCCCGCAACGCCGTGATCACCCTCATCGGCTCCGGCGTCGGCGCCTGCGTCATCGCCGACGGCGTGCCCTACCAGGGCTCCTCCAGCAGCGCGGGGGAGTGGGGCCACACCGTGCTGCGGGTCGGCGGCCGGCCCTGCCGGTGCGGGGCGCGCGGCTGCCTGGAGGCGTACGTCGGCGCCGAGGCGCTGCTGGAACGCTGGCGCGAGGCGGGCGGCGACCGGACGTCGCCGGACGAGGAGGGCGCGCTCGCCGAACTCCTCGCCGACCCGGGCCCGGCCGCCGCCGAACTCCTCGACGAGACCGCCGAGTTCCTCGGCGCGGGCATCGCCGACCTGGTCAACCTCTTCAACCCGGAGCGGATCGTCGTCGGCGGCTGGGCCGGTCTGCTGCTCGGCCCGCGCCTGATCGAACCGGTGCGCCGCGCCGCCGCCGCGTACGCGCTGCGCCACCCCTTCGCCCAGACCACCGTCGAACTCGGCCGCCTCGGCGCCGACGCGGTCACGGTCGGCGCGGCGACCCTGCCGCTCGCCCGGTTCCTGGAGACCGGCGGGAGCGGACGGGAACGGATCGTGAGCGGCGCGAGTTGAACAGGCAGAGCGGTGGACACCGGCCGGCGGCCGTGACGAGAGCGGGGGACACACAGCCATGGCAGATCTGAGCGGGACCGTCGACCTCGGCGAATTCGCCGCCGACGCACGGTCGTTCTACGCCGACCCCTATCCCGTGTACGACGCGCTGCGCAGGCACGCTCCCGTGCACCACGTGCGCACGCCGGGCCCCGGGCCCCGCGAGGAGGTCTGGCTGATCGTCGGGCACGAGGCGGCCCGGGCCGCGTTCACCGACCCGCGTCTGGTCAAGTCGCCGCCCTGGGGCTTCGAGGACTCCCTCATCGGGCGGCATCTGCTCTTCGCGGACCCGCCCGAGCACGGCAGGCTGCGCTCCCTCGTCACCCGCGAGTTCACTCCGCGCCGGGTGGTGGAGCTCGCGCCGCGCATCCAGAAGATCACCGACGAGCTGCTCGACGACATGGTGCCGCGCGGCTCGGCCGACCTGATCGCCGCACTCGCCTTCCCGCTGCCCCTCGTCGTCATCTGCGAGCTGCTCGGCGTCCCCGACATCGACCGGGACCGCTTCCGCCGGATGTCGACCCAGGTGGTCGCGCCCACCAGCGCCGACGAGTCGGACGTCTACGTCGAACTGGCCGCGTTCCTCGACGCGTTGATCGAGGACAAGCGCCGCTCGGAGCCCGCCGACGACCTGCTGGGCGCGCTCATCAGGACCACCGCGGAGGACGGCGACCGGCTCTCCCCCTCCGAGCTGCGCGCCATGGCCTTCCTCCTGCTGATCGCCGGCCACGAGACGACGGTGAACCTGATCGGCAACGGCGTCCGTGCCCTGCTCGACCACCCGGACCAGCTCGCGGCCCTGCGCGCCGACATGACGCTCCTGGACGGCGCGGTGGAGGAGATGCTCCGCTACGACGGCCCGGTCGAGACCGCCACCCACCGCTTCGCGGCGGAACCGGTCGAGATCGACGGCCGGGTGATCCCGGCGGGTGCCCCCGTCCTCATCGGCATCGGCTCGGCGGGCCGTGACCCGGACCGCTTCGCCCGCCCGGACGATTTCGACATCCGCCGCGACGCCCGCGGGCACCTGGCGTTCGGCCACGGCATCCACTACTGCGTCGGCGCCCCGCTGGCCCGCATCGAGGGACGGACGGCGATCCGGTCGCTGCTGGAGCGCTGCCCGGACCTGGCCCTGGACGGCGAGCCGGACAGCTGGCTGCCCGGGGTGCTGATGCGCGGGGTCCGGGGACTGCCGGTGCGCTGGTAGCCGCCGACCGTCCCCAGGAGCTCCGATCTCCTACGCCGCGGACAGCGCCCTGATGTTCGCGGCGGGCGCCGCGCTCGGCCCGTCCGTCCGCACGTCCGGCGCACAGCTTCTCCGCGCCGGCACGCCGCCGCGCAGGGCCCGGTCCGCACCGCCGACCAGCGTTGATCCGCCGTCCGGCGGCGCGTCGCGGACGTGCCGAAGAACACCCTTGACACTCGCACCCCACCGAACTCATAGTTCTCGCCCCTGAGCGCAACGACGTTGCGCTCAGCGCACCGAGCAAGGGTACGGAGAGGAGCGAGCGATGACCGAGGCGACCCGCAGGAACGCCGACGACACCGCGGACGAGGCCGACCGGGACGACACCGCGGACGCCCCGGCTCCACCCCAGCCCGGCGTCCTCCAGGGCGCCGACCGGGCCCTGCTCGCCCTGCTCTCCTTCACCGAGCGCCGCCCGGAGTGGGGCGTGAGCGAGATGGCGCGCCGGCACGGCTGGGACAAGGCCGTCGCCCAGCGCATCCTCACCACGCTCGCCTCCCGCTCCTTCCTGACCTGCGACACCACCACCCGTCGCTACCGGCTCGGCCCCGCCGTCTCCCGGCTGGCCCGCGCCGGTGAGCACAGCGGCGTCCTGCCGTCGCTCGTCCGCCCCATCCTCGCGGGCCTGCTGCGCGAGACCGGCGAGAGCGTCGTCCTGAACGTGCCACAGGGCGCGGGCTACCGATGCGCCGCCGCCGTCGACGGCACCGGACCCGTCCGCTACACCGCGATCATCGGCGCCGTCATGCCCGGCCACGCCGGCGCCTCCGGCCACGCGATCTTCGCCCACTACCCCGAGGCCGAGATCCAGCGCCTGTTCGGAGCCACCCCGCTCCAGCGCTTCAACGACCACACCGTCACCGGACTCGACACCCTGCAGAGCCTGTACGCCGACGTACGCGCCCAGGGGTACAGCGTCAGCCACGGCGAGTACGACGAAGCCGTCGCCGCCGTGTCCGCCCCGGTGTTCCAGGCCGGCTCCGTCGCCGCCTCGCTCACCGTCATCGGCCCCGCGCACCGCATCACCCGCGCCGCCGACCGCATCACCGCACTCGTCCTGGCCGGCGCCGAGGAGGCCACGGCCGCCTTCGGCTCCTGACCCGGCCGGCGCGGCACCGCCCGCCGGACCACCACCGCCCGTACGACGCGCCCCGCACCGCCGTACGCGGCTCGCTGCCGCCTGCCCGCACCAGCCCCGCCCGTCCGCCCGTTCCAGGGGACGAGCCCGCCCACCAAGGGGTGCCCCCGTGTCGCACCACACCTCGCCGTCCGCCACCGAGCCGCCCCCGCCGCGCGACCCGGACCGGACCGCAGCGCCGCCGGGCGCCGGTCACCCGCGCGTGCGCGAACCCGTCGTGTTCGTCGTCCTCGCCGCGCTCTCCGTCGTCGGCGCCGTCATCGGCGCGGACCTCGTCGCCAGGCTCGGGATCTCCGCCAACACCTCGGTCGTCGGCGCCCTGATCGCCATGCTCATCGGACGCATCCCGCTCGGCGCGCTGCGCTCGATGCGCTCCGTCCACCGGCAGAACCTCGCGCAGAGCGCCATCTCCGCCGCCACCTTCGCCTCCGCCAACGCACTGCTCACCTCGATCGCGGTGCCGTACGTGTTCGGGCGCCAGGACCTGGTCTGGCCGATGCTCGCCGGCTCGTTCGCGGGCCTGCTCATCGACACCTGGGTGCTGTACCGGTCCTTCGGCTCGCGGCTGCTGCCCGCCGACGGCGCCTGGCCGCCCGGCACCGCCGCGGCCGAGACCATCAAGGCCGGTGACAAGGGCGGCAAGCGTGCCCTGGTGCTCGGCGCGGGCACCCTCGTCGGCATCGGCGGCACCCTGCTGAGCCTGCCGCTGTCCGCCGCGGGCGTCGCGTTCCTCGGCAACGTCTGGGCCCTGCTGATGTTCGGCGTGGGCCTCGGGCTGCGGGAGTTCGGCCCCGACCTGTTCCACACCGACCTCGGCGCGGGCTACGTCCCGCACGGCGTCATGGTCGGCGCGGGCGTCGTCGCGCTCGGCCAGGCCGTCGTCATGCTGGTCCGCCGCCGCTCGACGGCCGCGCCGGACTCCACCGGGCCCGCGGCCCCCGAGGCGCCGGCCGCCGACCCGACCACCGCGTACACCGTCGACGAGCGGGCCCTGCGCCGCTCCCTCGTCCGCGGCTACGCCCTCTTCGTCGCCGGCGCCGTGCTGCTCGCCGTCCTCGGCGGACTGATCGGCGACATGAGCCCCCTGGGTCTCGTCGGCTGGGTGCTGTTCGCCGCGTTCGCCGCCCTCGTGCACGAGCTCATCGTGGGACTCGCCGCCATGCAGTCCGGCTGGTTCCCGTCCTTCGCCGTCACCCTGATCTTCCTGGTCTTCGGCCTGCTCATCGGCATCCCCTCGGTCCCGCTCGCCCTCCTCGTCGGCTATGTGTCCGCCACCGGGCCCGCCTTCGCCGACATGGGCTACGACCTCAAGGCCGGCTGGCTGCTGCGCCGCGACCACCAGCCCTGGGACCCCTTCGAGCGGGAGGGCCGCCGCGAGCAGTTCCGCGCCGCGCTCATCGGCTTCGCCGCCGCCCTCGTGGTCGTGGCCGTGCTCTGGCAGTCGTACTTCCGCCAGGGCCTCGTCCCGCCGGTCGCCAAGGTCTACGCCGACACCGTCAAGCACGGCCTGGGCGAACCCGGAGTACTGCGCACGCTGCTGCTGTGGGCGATCCCCGGCGCCCTGATCCAGCTGATCGGCGGCACCCGGCGCCAGATGGGCGTGATGCTCGCGACCGGCCTGCTGATCCTCACCCCGCACGCCTGCTTCCTGGTCCTCGCCGCCCTCGCGGTCCGCGTCGGCTACCGCAAGTGGCGCGGCCCGCGCGCCGACGAGGAGCTGAACCTGGTCGGCGCGGGCCTCATCGCGGGCAGTTCGCTCGGCGACTCCGCCCAGATCATCAAGGCGGGCTGACGCTCCGCCTCCTCGAACCACCTCTCCCACCCGCACCCCCGCAAGGAGCACCACCATGGAGATGTTCAGCCGGCTCGAACCCCGGGCCGAGTACCTGAGCTACGAACTCGCCCTCGCCGCCCGCAAGCTGGTCGAGCAGGTGATGCTCGTCAAGCCCGGCGAGCACGTCGTCCTCACCGGCGACACCAGCAGCGACCGGCGCGTCGTCGACGCCACCGCGCAGGCCGTCGCCGCCGCGGGCGCCCACCCCGTCGTCGTCTGGTCCGAGACCATGCCCAGCTCGTCGATGGAGCCGCCGCGTCCCGTCGCCGGCGCCATCGCGGACGCCGACGTGTGGATCGAGTTCGCCGTCTCGTACGTCATGCACTCCGACGCCTTCCGGCGCGCCATGGCAAACGGCTGCCGCTACACCAACCTGACCGCCATGGACGTGCACATGCTCGTCGCGACGGTCGGCCGCCCCGACTTCGAGGGCGTCATCAAGCTCGGCAAGGCACTGGTCCGCCTCCTGGAGCAGGCCGACGAGGTCCGCATCACCTCCGCCAACGGGACCGACATCACCGGCCGCAACGGCGACCGCCCGATCAACCTGCGCGGCAAGCCCGCCGAGAAGCCCGGCGAGACCGTCATGCTCTCCGGCCAGATCTCCTGGAACCCCCTGGAGGAGACCCAGGACGGCGTCCTCGTCTTCGACGGCGCCCTGTGGCCGCCGGACCAGCTCGGCCTGCTGCGCTCCCCGGTGCGCTGCACCGTCGAGAAGGGCGTCGTGACGAAGATCGACGGCGAGGGCCAGGACGCGGAGATCTTCCGCCGCTGGATGGAGTCCTGGGACGACCCGAACATGTTCCGCGTCGCCCACTGGTCGCTCGGCTTCAACCCGGGCGTGCCCGCGCCGACCGGCCGCATCGTCGAGGACGAGCGCGTCTTCGGCTGCGTGGAGCTCGGCATCGGCACCAAGGGCGCCTGGATCGGCGGCGAGCCGTGGGTCTCGGCCGCCCACACCGACGGCTCGATCCTCGGCCCGTCGATCTACCTCGACGGCGAGTGCATGGAGAAGGACGGCGTGTACGTGCACCCCGAGCTGGTGAAGATCTGCCGCGAACTGGGCGTGGCCGGCTACTGATCCGCTCCGCGGGTCCGAGGGTGACGGTCCTGGCCGGCGGGCGCCGTCGCCGACCGTCGCGCCGTCGTAGCCGGTCGCGCAGTTGCCCGCGCCCCTGAAATGCCAGCATTGCGTGCAGCATTGCCCCGATGAAGGGCGCGGGGAACCACGCGACCGGCCCCCGACCCACCCGCAGCCGGGAACGCACCGCTCACCACCCCTCCGAGGAGCCGACCCCCCCCATGACCCCCAGCTACCGCCACAGCGGCCTCGTCTGCACCGACCACACCCTCGACGTCCCCCTGGATCACGCCAGGCCGGACGGCCCGCGGATCAGCGTCTTCGCCCGCGAGGTCGTCGCGGAGGGCATGGAGGGGCGCGAACTGCCCCGCCTGCTCTGGCTCCAGGGCGGCCCGGGCGGCCGCGCCGAGCGCCCCAACGCGGCCGGCGCCTGGCTGCGCCGCGCGCTGCGGGAGTACCGCGTCGTCCTTCTCGACCAGCGCGGCACCGGCCGCTCCACCCCGGCCGACCGCACCACCCTCGCGGGGCACCCGGACCCGGCCCAGTACCTCACGCACTTCCGCGCCGACGCGATCGTCCGTGACGCGGAACTGCTGCGCCGCCGGCTCCAGGGCGACCGCCCCTGGACCGTGCTCGGCCAGAGCTTCGGCGGGTTCAGCACCCTGACCTATCTGAGCCTGGCCCCCGAGGGCCTCGACCGGGCGCTGATCACCGGCGGCCTGCCCACGCTCACCGGTCACGCGGACGACGTCTACCGGGCCGCGTACCGGCGCACGCTCGCCACCAACGCCCGCTACTTCTCCCGCTACCCGGGGGACCGCGCCCTGGCCGAACAGGTGGCGGACCACCTCGCCGAGCACGACGTGCGGATGCCGTCGGGCGAGCGCCTGAGCGTGCGGCGCTTCCAGTCGCTGGGCATCACCTTCGGCACGTCGTCCGGGTTCGACACCCTGCACTACCTCCTGGAGTGCGCGTTCGTCGCGGGCCCGGACGGCCCGGCCCTCTCGGACCCGTTCCTGCGCGGCGTGGACGGCGTGGTCTCGCTCGCGCCGCGGCCCCTCTACGCGGTGCTGCAAGAACCGATCTACGCCCAGGGCGGCCGCGCCACGGCCTGGTCGGCGCACCGGATCAGGTCCGAGTTCCCCGAGTTCGACGCCGACGGGCGCGGCCCGCTGCACTTCACCGGCGAGATGATCTACCCCTGGATGTTCGACGAGGACCCGGCCCTCGCCCCCCTCAAGCCCACGGCGGAGAGCCTCGCCCACCGCACGGACTGGCCCGCCCTGTACGACCTCGACCGGCTCGCCGCCAACGACGTCCCGGTCGCCGCCGCGGTCTACCGCCACGACATGTTCGTCGACCACGACCAGTCCCTGGAGACGGCGTCCCTGGTGCGCGGCCTGCGCCCCTGGGTCAGCGACACGCACCTCCACGACGGCGTGAAGGCGGACCCGGCCGTCCTGGACCGCCTGCTGACCACTGAGCCGTAGGGGGGACCCGGGGCCGTCAGGCCCCGGCCACCTCCGCCACGCGTACGACCCGTCGCTCGGCCCGCGACCTCTCGCACGCCTCCGCGACCCGCAGCGCCCGCAGGGCCTCCCACCCGTCACAGGGGTTCTCCCGCGTGCCCCGGACCACGTCGACGAACGCCTTCAGCTCGGCCTCGTACGCCGGGGCGAACCGCTCCAGGAAACCGGGCCACGGCTTCGCGGCGGCCGGCGGGCCCTCCGGCTCCGTCGAGGTGACCGGCGTCCGGTCGTCGAGGCCCACGACCACGGTGTCCCGTTCGCCGGAGAGCTCCATCCGCACGTCGTACCCGGCGCCGTTGCACCGCGTCGCGGTGGCCGTCGCCAGGGTCCCGTCGTCCAGGGTCAGCACCACCGCCGCCGTGTCGACGTCGCCGGCCTCCCGGAACATCGCGGGACCCGCGTCGGACCCGGCCGCGTACACCTCGACGACCTCCCGCCCCGTCACCCAGCGCAGGATGTCGAAGTCGTGGACGAGGCAGTCCCGGTAGAGGCCGCCGGACAGCGGCAGATACGCGGCCGGGGGCGGCGCCGGATCGGACGTCATCGCCCGGACGGTGTGCAGCCGGCCGAGCCGCCCCTCGCGCACCGCCTCCCGCGCGGCCGTGTACCCGGCGTCGAAGCGCCGCTGGAAGCCGAGCTGGAGGACGGTGCCCGCCGACTCGACCTCGCCCAGCGCGGCCAGCGTCCCGGGCAGGTCGAGCGCGATCGGCTTCTCGCAGAACACCGGCAGACCGGCCCGCGCCGCCCGTCCGATCAGCTCGGCGTGCGCGGCGGTGGCCGCCGTGATCACGAGGGCGTCCACGCCCCAGGTGAAGAGTTCGTCGACGCTCGGCGCCGCGGTCGCCCCGATACGGTCGGCGAGCGCGACGGCCCGCGCGGGCTCGGCATCGGTGACGACGAGCGAGCCGACCTCCCGGTACCGCTCCAGCACACCCGCGTGAAAGGTTCCGATCCGGCCCGTTCCGATGAGTCCGATGCGCATGGACCCAACGTGCCGTTCCGTCCAGATGCTGTCAATCCTTTGTCCTGACAAAGCGACGCAGGTGAGCCACCGTACTTTGTCCGGACAATCGAACTTCAGGACTTCCCGTCAACATTCCCCACCGCTACTCTCGGCCCGTGGCCAAATCCGTAGCCGACCCGACCGTCCAGCTGGAGCTCAGCGTCGACCGCAGCAGCCCGGTCCCGCTGTACTTCCAGCTCTCCCAGCAGCTGGAGGCGGCGATCGAGCGCGGCGCCCTGACCCCCGGCAGCCTGCTCGGCAACGAGATCCAGCTGGCGGGCCGGCTCGGCCTGTCCCGGCCCACCGTCCGCCAGGCCATCCAGTCCCTCGTCGACAAGGGCCTGCTCGTGCGGCGCCGCGGCGTCGGCACCCAGGTCGTGCACAGCCAGGTCAAGCGCCCCCTCGAACTGTCGAGCCTGTACGACGACCTGGAGGCCGCGGGCCAGCGCCCCGAGACCCGGGTCCTCGGCAACACGCTCGTGCCCGCCTCCGCCGAGGTCGCCGCCGCCCTCGCGATCGGGGAGGGCGAGGAGGTGCACCGCGTCGAGCGGCTGCGCCTCGCCCACGGCGAACCCGTCGCCCACCTCTGCAACCACCTGCCCATCGGACTCCTCGCGCTGGACGACGTACGCCTGGAGGCCACCGGCCTCTACCGCCTGATGCGCGCCGCCGGGATCACCCTGCACAGCGCCCGGCAGTCCGTCGGCGCGCGCGCCGCCACCGCCGCCGAGGGCGAGCGGCTGGGCGAGCCGGCCGGCTCGCCGCTGCTGACCATGCAGCGCACGACCTTCGACGACAAGGGCCGCGCGGTCGAGTTCGGCTCGCACACGTACCGGGCGTCGCGCTACTCGTTCGAGTTCCAGCTCCTCGTCCGTTCCTGACGGCCCCGGCCGATGCCGTAAGTGGTCCGAATGTTCTGACAAATTCATTGACGCTGGGAAGGCGACCCCGCTACAAACTCCTCCAGCCGCACCGCGCGGCCGGAGGAGAGGTGGCTCCACGATGCGCACGCGTACGACCCGCACAGCTCGCACGGCCGCGGCCCTCGTCGCGATGGTCGCCCTCGCCGCCGGATGCAGCGGATCGGGAGGCAAGGACTCCGAGGCCACGGCGGACGGCGCCCAGGACGGCACGGCGGTCTCCACGCCCCGCCTGAAGATCGCGATGATCACGCACTCCGGTGAGGGCGACACCTTCTGGGACATCGTGCGCAGTGGCGCGAAGCAGGCCGCCGCCAAGGACAACGTCGACTTCCTGTACTCGAACGACAAGGAAGCAAAGGGCCAGGCCGAGCTCGTCCAGGCCGCGATCGACAAGAAGGTCGACGGGATCATCGTCACGCTCGCCAAACCGGAGGCCATGCAGGCGGTGCTCGCCAAGGCGAAGGCCGCGGGCATCCCGGTGGTCTCGATCAACTCGGGCTCCGAGTTCTCGCGGAAGTACGGCGCGCTCAGCCACATCGGCCAGGAGGAGGCCGTGGCCGGCGAGGCGGTCGGCGCCGAGCTGACCGAGGAGGGCCGCAAGAAGACGCTGTGCGTGATCCACGAGCAGGGCAACGTCTCGCTGGAGCAGCGCTGCGCCGGCGTCAAGGAGACCTTCAAGGGCACTGTCGAGAACCTGAACGTCGACGGCACGAACGCCCCCGGCTCGCAGTCCTCCATCGAGGCCAAGCTCCAGGCCGACAAGTCCGTCGACGCGATCGTCGCGCTCGGCGCCCCCATCGCGGCCCTGGCGGTGAAGGCCAAGGGGGACACGGGCAGCAAGGCGGAGATCGCCACCTTCGACCTGAACGCCGAGGTCGTCCGGCGCCTCAAGGCCAAGGAGGTCTCCTTCGCCGTCGACCAGCAGCCGTATCTGCAGGGCTATCTGGCCGTGGACGAACTGTGGCTCCACAAGACCAACGGCAATGTGCTGGGCGGCGGAAAACCCGTGCTCACCGGCCCCGCGCTCGTCACCGGGAAAGACGTGCCCCGGCTGGAGAAGTACACCGCGCGCGGTACCCGGTGAACCGTTGGATGATCCCCGTGACCCATACTTGTGCGTTTGGGACCGCAAAGTGGTCCTCAAGGACCGGTAAACGGTCCGCCGGGGCCGGCTCGCGGCCGGTCCCGGCGTACGACGCAGCAGACCAAGAAGGGCACGGCCTCGTGGCACGGTTTCGGACCTGGGTGAGCATCGCCGTAGCGGGGGCGCTCGGCGTCACGCTCGCCGGATGCAGCAGCACCGGCGGCAAGCGGGCGGAGGACGCCCGGAAGGCCCAGACCGCCCAGGGCAAGGCCGCGGTGAACACCCCGAAGTGGACCTTCGCGATGATCACCCACTCGGGTGATGGGGACACCTTCTGGGACATCGTGCAGGAGGGGGCCAAGCAGGCCGCCCGCAAGGACAACATCAACTTTCTGTACTCGCACAACGACGAGGCCCAGCAGCAGGCGCAGCTCGTCGACGCCGCCGTGGACAAGAAGGTCGACGGCATCATCGTCACGCTCGCCAAGCCGGACGCGATGAAGGCGGCTGTGGCCCGCGCCGAGAAGGCCGGCATCCCCGTCATCACCGTGAACTCGGGCTCCGCGGAGTCCAAGAGATTCGGCGCGCTCACGCACATCGGCCAGGACGAGAAGATCGCGGGCGAGGCCGTCGGCGAGGAGCTCAACAAGCGCGGCAAGAAGAAGGCCCTCTGCATCCTGCACGAGCAGGGCAACGTCGGCCACGAGCAGCGCTGCGCCGGCGCCAAGGAGACCTTCGACGGCACGATGCAGAACCTGTACGTCGAGGGCACCAACATGCCCGACGTGCAGTCCTCCATCGAGGCGAAGCTCCAGTCCGACTCGTCCATCGACGCGGTCGTCACGCTCGGCGCGCCCTTCGCGGCCACGGCCGTGAAGGCCAAGGACGACGCGGGCTCCAAGGCCGAGATCGACACCTTCGACCTGAACGAGAAGGTCGCCCAGGGCCTGCGGGACGACTCGCTCGGCTTCGCCGTCGACCAGCAGCCCTACCTCCAGGGCTACGAGGCCGTGGACCTGCTGTGGCTGTACCGGTACAACGCCAATGTGCTCGGCGGCGGCAAGCCGGTCCTCACCGGCCCGCAGATCGTGACCAAGGACGAGGCCGCCAAGCTGGAGGAATACGCGAAGCGGGGGACACGATGACAGTGACCGCTCCGGAGAAGCAGCTCGACGAGAGGCTGCTGAGAACCTCTCCCTGGAAGAAGCTGCTCGGCCGCCCCGAACTCGGCTCGGTCGTCGGCGCCATCGCCGTCTTCGTCTTCTTCTCGGTCTTCGCCGACAGCTTCCTGCGCGCGACCAGCCTCGCGACCGTGCTGTACGCGGCGTCGACCCTGGGCATCATGGCCGTGCCGGTCGCGCTGCTGATGATCGGCGGCGAGTTCGACCTGTCGGCGGGCGTCCTCGTGACGTCGTCGGCGCTGGTCTCGTCGATGTTCAGCTACCAGATGACGGCGAACACCTGGGTCGGCGTGGGAGTGTCCCTCCTGGTCACCCTCGCCATCGGCGTCTTCAACGGCGTCATGCTGACCCGCACCAAACTGCCCAGCTTCATCATCACGCTGGGCACGTTCCTGATGCTGACCGGCATGAACCTCGGCTTCACCAAGCTGATCAGCGGCACCGTCTCCACGAAGTCGATCTCCGACATGGAGGGCTTCTCCTCCGCGAAGGCGCTCTTCGCCTCGACGTTCACCATCGGCGGCGTCGACTTCAAGATCACCATCGTCTGGTGGCTCGCCCTGATCCTGGTCGCGACCTGGATCCTGCTGCGTACCCGCGTCGGCAACTGGATCTTCGCGGTCGGCGGTGACGTGGACGCGGCCCGCGCGGTCGGCGTCCCGGTCAACAAGACCAAGATCGGCCTGTACGCGGGTGTCGCGTTCGGCGCCTGGATCTCGGGCCAGCACCTGCTCTTCTCGTACGACGTGGTGCAGTCCGGCGAAGGCGTCGGCAACGAGCTGATCTACATCGTCGCGGCCGTCATCGGCGGCTGTCTGATCACCGGCGGCTACGGTTCGGCGGTCGGCGCGGCCATCGGCGCGCTGATCTTCGGCATGACCAGCAAGGGCATCGTGTTCGCCGAGTGGAACTCGGACTGGTTCAAGTTCTTCCTCGGGGCGATGCTGCTCCTCGCGACCCTGCTCAACGCATGGGTCCGCAAGCGCGCGGAGGCGATCAAGTGACGACCACCGGGGAACGTACCCCGCTCGTCGAGCTCGACGGCGTCAGCAAGTACTACGGCAACATCCGCGCGCTCGAGGAGGTCTCCCTCGTCGTGCACCCGGGCGAGATCACCTGTGTCCTCGGTGACAACGGCGCCGGCAAGTCCACCCTCATCAAGATCATCGCGGGTCTGCACCGGCACGACACGGGCTCCTTCTCGATCGAGGGCGAACCGGCGCGGCTGGCCAACCCGCGCGAGGCCCTGGACCGCGGCATCGCCACGGTCTACCAGGACCTCGCCGTCGTCCCGCTGATGCCGGTCTGGCGCAACTTCTTCCTCGGCTCCGAGCCGACGAAGGGCAAGGGCCCCTTCACGCGCATGGACGTCGACCTCATGCGCCGCACGACCCGCGAGGAACTGCTGCGCATGGGCATCGACCTGCGCGACGTCGACCAGCCCATCGGCACGCTCTCCGGCGGTGAGCGCCAGTGCGTCGCCATCGCCCGCGCCGTCTACTTCGGCGCCAAGGTCCTGGTCCTCGACGAGCCGACGGCCGCGCTCGGCGTCAAGCAGTCGGGCGTCGTCCTCAAGTACGTCGCGGCGGCGCGTGACGCGGGTCTCGGCGTGGTCCTGATCACGCACAACCCGCACCACGCCTACCTGGTCGGCGACCGGTTCATCCTGCTCAAGCGCGGGGCCATGTTCGGCAGCCACACCCGCGAGGAGATCACCCTCGACGAGCTGACCCGGCAGATGGCGGGCGGCAGCGAGCTCGATGACCTCCGTCATGAGCTGGAGCGGGCGCCGGTGCCGACGCATCTGGGCGGGCACGCGTCGGACGGGGCCGAGAAGTAACGCCCCCGCGCCGTAGGGCGGGGGCCGCCTCATCGGCGGGTGCGGGCCGGTGGGGCTTCCCCCACGCGGCCGTACCCGCCCGCGTGATCCCCACCACCCCACCCCTGGACGCACCCGGAAACGACCCCGCCGCACCGGAAACCCGGCATGCGGCGGAGCCACGCCGTGAGGCAGAATCGCCGCAATGAGCACCTACCGCGACCTCGCCCACCGGGGCAGCGCCCGGGCCACCGTCCTGCGAACCGTCGGCACCCGGGAGCGCCGCTCGCACCTGACCGCGCCCCGGGTCCCCACCGTCGGCATCGACATCGGGGGCACCAAGGTGATGGCCGGTGTCGTCGACGCGGACGGCGTCATCCTGGAGACGGTGCGCACGGAGACCCCGGACAAGTCGAAGAGCCCCAAGGTCGTCGAGGACACCATCACGGAGCTGGTCCTCGACCTGTCCGACCGGCACGACGTGCACGCGGTCGGCATCGGCGCGGCCGGCTGGGTCGACGCGGACCGCAACCGCGTGCTGTTCGCCCCGCACCTGTCCTGGCGCAACGAGCCGCTGCGCGACCGGCTGGCGGGCCGCCTCTCCGTCCCGGTGCTGGTCGACAACGACGCGAACACCGCCGCCTGGGCCGAGTGGCGGTTCGGCGCCGGCCGCGGCGAGGACCACCTCGTCATGATCACGCTGGGCACCGGTATCGGCGGCGCGATCCTGGAGGACGGCCAGGTCAAGCGCGGCAAGTTCGGCGTCGCCGGCGAGTTCGGCCATATGCAGGTCGTGCCCGGCGGGCACCGCTGCCCGTGCGGCAACCGCGGCTGCTGGGAGCAGTACAGCTCCGGCAACGCGCTGGTCCGCGAGGCCCGCGAGCTCGCCGCCGCCGACTCCCCGGTCGCGTACAACATCATCGAGCGGGTCAAGGGCCACGTGCCCGACATCACCGGGCCCCTCATCACGGAGCTGGCCCGCGAGGGCGACGCCATGTGCGTCGAGCTGCTCCAGGACATCGGCCAGTGGCTCGGCGTCGGCATCGCCAACCTCGCGGCCGCCCTCGACCCGTCCTGCTTCGTCATCGGCGGGGGAGTGTCCGCCGCCGACGACCTCCTCATCGGCCCCGCCCGCGACGCGTTCAAGCGGCATCTCACCGGCCGCGGCTACCGCCCCGAGGCCCGCATCGCCCGCGCCCAGCTCGGCCCCGAGGCCGGCATGGTCGGCGCCGCGGACCTGGCCCGCCTGGTCGCCCGCCGCTTCCGGCGCGCCAAGCGCCGCCGCGTGGAGCGCTACGAGCGGTACGAGCGGTACACCCGCACGCGCAGCGGCGCCGAGGGCTAGGGCCTGTCCGGCCAGGCCACAGAACAGCGACAGGAATGCCAGCAATGACGACCGTGCCCCGCCAGCCCTCGTCCCCGGACGACGAGCCGCGCCCGGGCGAGGACCGCGGCCGGATGATCCGCCGCCGCGCCCTCACCCTCCTGACCATCGTGCTGCTCATCGGGATCCCCGCCGGATACCTGGTGATCTCCGCGAACCAGAGCCGCAACAGCGGCAAGGACAAGGAGGCCAAGTACTCGGCGACCGGCCTCACCATCGGCTGGCCGTCCAAGGTGCAGCGCCGCCTCTACCAGATCCCGATCCCGTCGTACTCCCGCTCCGTCGCCTACTACGAGACGAACAACTACAAGGTCAGCCGCCTGTACGCGCAGTTCCTCACCGACAACGACGGCCTGGACGCGTTCCTGGCGAGGATCGACAGCGATCCGGCCGACCTCAAGAAGGACGACTTCGCGATCGGCGCCCGTGACCGGCACGTCGCCGGCTGGGACTTCACGGGCCCCGGCCCCTGGTACGGACTGACCCACACCCAGCGGGAGCCGTCCCCCACCCAGAGCGTCGTGGTGAACCGCTCCAACCCCGACCACCCCATGGTGTACGTCGTCTCGACCACGCACCCCTGACGCGCCCGGTGATGTGAACAGCGCATTGCGGTACGGGAGTTGCTCTGGGCCGCGGCGCCGCGGCCTTCCTACACTCGCCGCGTGACGACACCGACCGACGCACCTGACACAGCAGTCGACGAGGCCGCCTACGACCGGCGCCGGCTGCGCCAGTGGGTGACGGGCCGGGCCCGCGCCGACGGAGTGGCCCGCCGCGACCTGCTGAGACTGCTCGCCGCCGCGGGTCTGGCGACGGGCCTGCCGGCGGCCCTTGCGGCCGCGGCGCGCGCGGCGACCCCGGCCGCGCCCGGCATCGTCAAGCCGCTCCCCGAGGAGTGGTTCACGGTGCGCGGCACGAACGCGGAGACGAACTTCGCGTCCCTCGCGGCCACCGGCCACCACACCCCCGTCTCCCACTTCTTCGTGCGCAACCACACCTCCACGCCCCAACTGGACGCGAAGAAGTGGGAGTTGAGTGTCTGGGGCAGCGGACTCGCCGGCCCGGGGCGGACGTTCACCCTCGCCGACCTCAAGCGCCTGCCCGCCGTGACCCGCTCCTCCTTCATCGAGTGCGCGGGCAACGGCCGCAGCTTCTACACCAGCCAGCAGGGCCAGAAGGCCGAGGGCACCGCCTGGACCCTGGGCGCGATCGGCTCGGCCCGCTGGCGCGGCGCGCGGCTCGCCGACGTCCTGCGTCTGGCGGGCATCCGGCGCGACGCGGTCGACGTCCTGCCGCGCGGGCTCGACCCGGACTACGTCACGGCGGACGGCACGAACCTGGGCCGCGTACGCCGCCCCCTGCCCGTGACGAAGGCCCTCGACGACGTGATCCTCGCCTACGAGATGAACGGCGAACCCCTCCCGCCGGACCACGGCGCCCCGGTCCGCGTCGTCGCCCCGTCCTGGATCGGCATCGCCTCGATCAAGTGGGTGGGCGACATCGAGGTGTCGCGCGAACCCCTCTACTCGCCCTGGAACACGGACTTCTACCGCCTGTTCGGCGACGCGTACCCGGCCGGCGGCAGCGCCCCGCTCACCCGCCAGACCCTGAAGTCCGCCTTCGAGCTCCCCTGGAACGCGCGCGTCACCGCGGACACCGGACACCGTCTGACGGGCCGCTCCTGGTCCGGTGCGGGCGCCATCGCCCGCGTCGAGATCAGCACGGACGGGGGCGGCACCTGGCACCGCGCCCGCCTCCACGACACCCCGCGCCGCGCCGACTGGGTCCGCTGGTCCACGCACTGGCGCCCGACGGCCAGGGGCCCGGTGGAGCTCCGGGCGCGCGCCACCGACACGACGGGCCGCACACAGCCGGAGACGACGGTGCACAACACCCAGGGCTATCTCTTCGACGCGGTGGTGCGGCACGCGGTCACCGTCGTCTGACGCCCCGCCCCGCGGCACGGCGGCAACGACCTGTTCGCGCGGGGACGTGCCGCCGTCGCGGTGGGACGATGGCAGGACCGAACTGCCTCAGGGGGTGGCCATGTCGGAAAGCCGTGGTGGAACGCTGCGGGGCACGACCGGGCACCGGGACACCGATCCGGTCACCGGCCCGCCCATGTTCGCCGGCCTGCTCCTGGAGCTGAGCGGGTCGCTGAGCTTCGTCATGGGCGTCGCCGGCATCGCGGGCGACACCATCTTCCACGCGTCCCGGTACGTCTACCGGTTCGACCTGACGGCCTGGGGCTGGATCCACACCGTGCTCGGCCTCGCGCTGATGGTCGTGGGACTGGCGGTGCTCCTCGGCAAGAACTGGGCCAGGGCGGCCGGACTGGCCCTGGGCGCGGTGAGCCTGGTCGGCCAGTTCCTGTTCCTCCCGTACTACCCCCTGTGGTCGATCAGCGTGATGACGCTCGACCTCGTCGCCATCTGGGTGCTGAGCAGGTACAGCCTGTCGTAGCGGCGCCGGCGACGGACCAGGACGGGACGCCGGGACCGGACGTGGAGGATCTGCGTCCGGTGATGGAACCTTGGGGAGGTTTGGCGATCGTGGTGACCCGCGTCCGTGAGGAATGAGGAGATGTGGGAGCGTGAGCGGGTGAGCAAGACGACGATCGCACCTTTGCAATACCGCTTTGACGGGCCGGACGACGCCCCGGTCCTGATCCTGGGACCGTCCCTCGGCACCACCTGGCACATGTGGGACCGGCAGATACCCGAGCTGGCCCGGCAGTGGCGGGTGTTCCGCTTCGACCTTCCCGGGCACGGCGGCGCCCCCGCCCACCCGCTCGGTTCCGTCGCCGAGCTCGCGGACGCGCTGCTCGCCACCCTCGACGAGCTGGGCGTGCAGCGCTTCGGCTACGCGGGCTGCTCACTGGGCGGCGCGATCGGCGCGGAACTGGCCCTGCGCCACCCGCAGCGCGTCGCCTCCCTCGCCCTGATAGCGGCCTCGCCGCGCTTCGGCACGGCCGACGAGTTCCGCCAGCGCGGCGTCATCGTGCGCAGCAACGGCCTGGACCCCATCGCGCGTACCTCACCCGAGCGCTGGTTCACCTCCGGGTTCGCCGCCGCACAGCCGGCGATCACGGACTGGGCCGTCCAGATGGTCCGCACCACGGACCCCGGCTGCTACATCGCGGCCTGCGAGGCGCTGGCCGCCTTCGACATCCGCGCGGAACTGGGCGCCATCGGTGTCCCGACGCTCGTCCTGGTCGGCTCCGAGGACCAGGTCACGGGCCCGGCGCAGGCCCGCACCCTCGTCGCCGGCATCCCGGACGCCCGCCTCGCGGTCGTCCCCGGCGCCTCCCACCTGGCCCCGGTCGAGCAGCCCGCGGCCGTCACCGACCTCCTCGTACGCCACTTCTCCACGGCCTGGCTGCCCGCGTACGACACCGGCCAGCACGCCATTCCGGCCGCCCCGGTCAAGCCGGTCCTCGCCCCGCCGCCCCCGCCGATCGCCCCCGTCGCGGAGATCGCCCCGGCCGCCGCGCAGCCCGAGGCGGCCGTCCGCCCCGACCCGCACGACGCGGGCCTGAAGGTGCGCCGCGAGGTGCTGGGCGACGCGCACGTGGACCGCGCCCTGGCCACGGCCGACGACTTCTCCGGCGACTTCCAGGAATTCATCACGCGCTACGCCTGGGGCGAGATCTGGAACCGTCCCGGCCTCGACCGCCGGATGCGCTCCGGCGTGACGCTGACGGCGCTGGTGGCGGGCGGCCACCTCGACGAACTGGCCTTCCACACGCGCGCGGCCCTGCGCAACGGCCTGACGGCCGACGAGATCAAGGAGATCCTGCTCCAGGCGGCCGTCTACTGCGGGGTCCCCGCGGCCAATTCCGCCTTCAAGGTGGCCCAGCAGGTCATCCGCGAGGAGACGACCCCGCAGGAGTGACCGTCAGCCGGGTGCCCGGAGCACCGGTCTCCGGTTGCCCGGACCCCGCCCGGCGGGAGCAGGATGGGAAGCATGAAGCTCACGAAGAAGTTCCACTCCTGCGTCCGCCTGGAGAAGGACGGGCAGGCCCTGGTCATCGATCCGGGCGGCTTCGGCGAACAGGACGCGGCCGTCGGCGCCGACGCGATCCTGGTGACGCACGAGCACCCCGACCACTTCGACGAGGCACGACTGCGCGCCGGGATGGAAGCCAATCCCGGCGCGCACATCTGGACCCTGAACGCGGTCGCGGAGCAGATCGCCGCGGCGTTCCCCGGCCGTGTCCACACGGTCGGGCACGGCGACACGTTCACCGCGGCCGGATTCGACGTCCAGGTCCACGGCGAGCTGCACGCCGTCATCCACCCGGACATCCCGCGCATCACGAACGTCGGCTATCTCGTCGACGCCGGCACGGTCTTCCACCCCGGCGACGCCCTGACCGTCCCCGACCACCCGGTCGAGACGCTGATGCTCCCGGTCATGGCGCCCTGGAGCAAGATCTCCGAGGTCATCGACTACGTGCGCGAGGTCAAGCCGCGTCGCGCCTACGACATCCACGACGCGCTGCTGACCGACCTGGCCCGGCCGATCTACGACCGGCAGATCGGCGAGCTGGGCGGCGCGGAGCACCTGCGGCTGACGCCGGGGGCCTCCGCGCAGGTCTGAACGGCCGCTAGCGGCCCAGGAGTTCGAGCACCTCGTCGGTCGTGCCGATCTCCGCGATGCGCGGGAAGATCTTCCCGAAGGCGTGCTCGTGGGACGCGGCGTCCGTGTCGGTCGTCGCGTCCGAGACGATCACCTGGTGGTAGCTCAGCTCGAACGCGGAGCGCGCGGTCGACTCGACGCCGATCGACGACGAGATGCCGCCGAGCACGATCTGCGTGACCCCGCGCCGCCGCAGCTGGAGGTCCAGCTCGGTGCCGGTGAACGCGCCCCAGTGCCGCTTGGTGATCACGATGTCGTCGCCCAGCGGGCCCAGCTCGGCCGGGAACTCGGCGAACTCGGCCGGCGGGGCCTGCGTCAGGCCCGGCGTCGCGGCACGGCTCACGGGCAGGTCGCCGCCGTCGGGCGACCAGGTCACGCGCACGCGCACGACCGGCAGGCCCTTGGCGCGGAAGGCGTCGGCGAGCCGCGCGCCGTTCTTCAGGACCTCGGCCGAGGGGTGCACGGTCGGCAGGCCGAGGATGCCGTTCTGGAGGTCGATGAGGACGAGGGCGGTGCGCTCGTCGAGGGGGGTGCTGATGCTCATATTCGGCAGGCTACCTGTCTGACAGGAAAACTTGCAAGGTTGCCTGTCTATGTCCGGGTGGCGCGGAGGCCCGCTGTCGTACCCGCCCGGTAGGTTGTGAGGCATGCGCATTGCTACCTGGAACGTGAACTCGATCACCGCGCGTCTGCCGCGCCTCCTGGCCTGGCTGGAGAACAGCGGCACGGACGTGCTCTGCATCCAGGAGACCAAGTGCTCGGCCGAGCAGTTCCCCGCGGACGAGCTGCGGGAGCTGGGCTACGAGTCGGCGGTGAACGCGAACGGCAGGTGGAACGGGGTGGCGCTGCTCTCCCGCGTCGGCCTGGAGGACGTCGTCAAGGGCCTGCCCGGCGACCCGGGCTACGACGGGGCGCAGGAGCCGCGCGCCGTCTCCGCGACCTGCGGCCCGGTCCGCGTCTGGTCGGTCTACGTGCCGAACGGCCGCGAGGTGGACCACCCGCACTACGCGTACAAGCTCCAGTGGTTCGAGGCCCTGAAGGCGGCCGTCGCGGGCGACGCGGCGGGCACCCGCCCGTTCGCGGTGCTGGGCGACTACAACGTGGCACCGACGGACGACGACGTCTGGGACATCGGCGTCTTCGAGGGCGCGACGCATGTGACCCCCGCCGAGCGGGCCGCTCTCGCGGCGTTGCGGGACGGCGGCCTGACCGATGTCGTCCCGCGCCCCCTGAAGTACGACCACCCGTTCACGTACTGGGACTACCGCGCCCTCGGCTTCCCCAAGAACAAGGGCATGCGCATCGACCTGGTCTACGGGAACCCCGCGTTCGCCGGGGCGGTCAAGGATGCGTACGTCGACCGTGAGGAGCGCAAGGGCAAGGGGGCCTCGGATCACGCCCCCGTCGTGGTGGATCTCGACGTGTAGCGCGACGGCGGCTCCGTCGCGGTTGCTCGCGCAGTTCCCCGCGCCCCTGAGATGCGCACTTCGTGCGGCATCTCATCGATGGGGCAGCAGCGAAGCTGCATGCCTCAGGGGCGCGGGGAACTGCGCGAGAAGCCCCACCGGCCCGCACCGCACGACCCCCACCCGCCGGGCTACGGCGCCAGGACGCCCAGGTCCACCGAATCCGCCAGCGCCTTCAGCCCCGCGTCCCCCGGATGCAGATGATCCCCGCTGTCGAACTCGGCCCGCATCCGCGAGGGCCGCACCGGATCCCGCACCACCGCATCGAAATCGAGCACCCCGTCGAACCCTGAACCGGGCCCGCGCACATACGCGTTCACGGCGACCCGCTCCGCATCGGCGGCCGCCGTGCACAGTGCCTCGCCCTCGCACGGAGTGATCGTCGCCCCGACCACCTTCAGCCCCCGCGCGTGCGCCCGCTCCACGATCTCCCGCAGCCCGGCCTCGACCTGCGCCGCGGTCGCGCCCCACCGCACGTCGTTGACGCCCTGGAACACCACGACGGTCCGGGCCGAGGTCTGTGCGAACACGTCCCGGTCGAGCCGGTGCAGGGCGCTGACCCCGCCCGTGTCCGTGGAGATCCCGTCCCCGGGGTACCGGTCGGCGACGACGCGGTTCGCCGAGATGCCCTCGTTGAGCACGCCGTACCGCGGCACGTCCGACTGCGCCAGCAACCGCGCGGCCAGCACGTTCGGCCACCGCCTGTTCGCGTTCTGCGTCGACTTCACGCCATCGGTGATGGAGTCGCCGAGCAGCACCACCGACCCCGGCCCGCCGGCGACGTCGACCCCGGTGAGCAGCGGCCAGTACGCGATCGTCGACGTGTAGGCCGAGCCGTCCGCCTCCGTCGCGTGGTCCCCGGGCCCGCTCACGTACGAGCCCTGGATCGCCTGACTGTGCACGGGCGCCGCGGCCACCGGCTGCGGCAGATGGAAGCTCACCAGGAGGTTGGCGTCGGCGGGGACGCGGAAGTCCACCGGATCGCTGAACTCCTGGGCCCCCGCCGGGAGCAGTGCGCCCCGCGCGCCCCGGAACGTCAGCGGTACCGGCTTCCCGCGCGCCGCCGCCCCGGCCTCCTGCACCGCGACCGACGCGCCGCCGATCCGTACCGGCGTCGACGCGAACGTGTTGTCCAGCCGGATCCGCACCCGCGGTCCGCCCGTGCTCGTGTGCACGACGAGGCGTACCGTGCGATCGACCCAGGGCCCCACGGTCGTGTAGCCGGCCGGGGACGCCGCCCAAGTCCCGGTCCATCCCGTCGTCGCCGCGCGCACGGACGCCGCGAACACGTGCAGCGCGGCGCCGCCCGTGGCCCGCGGCAGCTCCACGGACGCGATCCGGTGCCCCGCCCGCACCGGCACCGTCACCACGTACAGCCGTGTCTTCTCGGTGAGTTGACCGTCCGGCGTGTTGCGGTGCGGCAGCGCGACCGACTTCGTGGCGAGCGGCCCGGTCCGCCAGTCGGGGGCGGTGAGCGTGTACCCCGACCGGGTGCCGTCCGCGTACCGCACGGTGCCCGAACCCCGCGCGTCCCCGCCCGTCCCCGCGACGAGGAACGCCAGCGCGTCGCCCCGGCCGGTCACCCGGACCCGCTGCCCGTCCGCCCGTACGTTGTCCGGCCCGGTCCCCGCCGATCTCGGCCAGGTCAGCCGTGCCCGCTCAACTCCCAATCCCTGCCCGGGAGTCCAGCCCGCGGCGGCCAGGTCCTGGGCGGACAGCGAGCCGCCCGCGCCGTCGAAGTCCGCGTCGCCGGGCGCCCGGTCGTCGCTGACCGCCCGGTTGTCGAAGAGCCGCTCCAGGGGGAGCGGCCCGGGTCCGTGCGGGGCGGCCGCCCGGGCCGTCGTGACGGGGGCGAGCCCCGCGCAGACGGCCAGCAGGACGGCGGTTGCCCAGGTGCGTCGGCGCAAGACCGGCTCCCTCCGCTGAGACGTTCACTGTGTCGGCCGTGACCAGTGCGCCATGAACGTAAGGAGGCGACGTGGACGCGTCAATGAGGCGCGTATGAAGGTGGCGCGAACTCCCCTGGAACGGAGGCCTGCGCGCCTGTGGTGCGTGGAGCGGACCGGATGCGAGGCTGGTCGGTATGAAGATCCCTTTCGTGGGCAATTGGCGTAAGAAGCAGGATGCGGCCTTCGGTGTCGCCGTGGTGTCCGAGGGGGGCGGCCCCGGTGACGACAGCGCCGAGGGCGTCGCCGAACTCCTCTCCGAGTGTGAGCTGTTGCGCTCCCAGGCCCAGGACGCCGGAGTCGAACTCGACGACTCCGTCGGGTCGTTGGCCGCCCTGGACCAGCTCGTCCCGCGCTGGCGGGAGGACGAGGAGGTGCTGCCGTGGCTCGGCAACGACGCAGGTCTGTACCTGGGGACGATCCTCGTCCGCCACGTGCCCGACGCCACCTGGGTGATCTGGCCCAACGGGCAGCCGGTGGTACGACTCGCGTCCGGGCGGGAGATCGACGTGGTCGAGGCGGGCCGCGACTGGGCGGTGAGCGGCGCCCCCGAGCTCTCCCAGTTCTACGCGGAGGCCGCCGAGTCGTGAACTCCCGCTCCGCAAGAACGTAGAGCCTCAAATACGGTTAATGCCCATTGATGCGTGTCGTCCAGTAAGTACCAAATTGGCGTGGGTAGTTTGCGCGGACCGACACAGCTGAGAGTGGGCAGGTACTGCCATGGCCGTCGATCCGTTGATCGAGCTGCGTGACGTCAACAAGTACTACGGGGAGCTGCATGTCCTCCAGGACATCGACCTCACCGTCGGCAAGGGGGAGGTGGTGGTGGTCATCGGCCCTTCGGGGTCGGGAAAGTCGACGCTCTGCCGGACGATCAACCGACTGGAGACCATCCAGTCCGGATCCATCCGCCTCGACGGCAGGCCGCTGCCCGAGGAGGGCAAGGCGCTCGCCCAGCTGCGGGCCGAAGTGGGCATGGTCTTCCAGTCCTTCAACCTCTTCGCGCACAAGACGGTCCTGCAGAACGTCTCGCTGGCCCAGGTGAAGGTCAGGAAGCGCAAGAAGGACGAGGCCGACAAGCGCTCCCGCGAGCTCCTCGACCGGGTCGGACTCGCCGCCCATGCCGACAAGTTCCCCGCACAGATGTCCGGCGGCCAGCAGCAGCGCGTGGCCATCGCCCGCGCCCTCGCCATGGACCCCAAGGCCCTGCTCTTCGACGAGCCGACCTCGGCCCTCGACCCCGAGATGATCAACGAGGTCCTCGAGGTCATGCAGCAACTGGCCCGCGACGGCATGACGATGGTCGTGGTCACCCACGAGATGGGCTTCGCCCGCACCGCAGCCGACCGCGTCGTCTTCATGGCGGACGGGAAGATCGTCGAGGACCGCGCCCCCGAGGACTTCTTCACGCACCCGGAGAGCGAGCGCGCCCGGGACTTCCTCTCCAAGATCCTCAAGCACTGACGGGGGAGCGCAGCACACCATGATCGCCAAGTCGCTACGGCTGCTCGCCGTCCTGGTGGTGACGGCCCTGGCCGCCACCGCCTGCGGCAAGGAAGGCAGCCCGCCCACCAAGGGCCCCTCGGCCGACGAACTCCCCAAGTACCCCGTGGCGCAGGGATTCTCGCTGCCCGACTCCGGCACGTGGAAGAAGGCACAGCGGCGCGGGCACTTCGTCGTCGGCGCCAAGGAGGACCAGCCCTACCTCGGCGAGAAGAACCCGGCCAACGGCGTCTACTCCGGCTTCGACATCGAGATCGCCAAGATGATCTCGGCCTCGCTCGGCCTCGACCCGAAGAAGATCGCCTTCCGGACCATCGCCTCCGCCAACCGCGAGACCGCCCTGCAGAACGGCCAGATCGACTACTACGTCGGCACCTACACCATCAACGACAACCGCAAGAAGCTCGTCGGCTTCGGCGGCCCCTACTACATGGCGGGCCAGGGCCTGCTCGTGCGCACCGACGAGGACGACATCAAGGGACCGGGCGACCTCGACGGCAAGCGGGTCTGCTCGGCGGCCGGCTCGACCCCGTACCAGCGCATCCAGGCCGACTACCCGAAGGCACAGCTCGTCGCCTACGACACCTACTCGGTCTGCGTCGACAACCTGCTGACCTACCAGGTCGACGCCGTCACCACCGACGACGCGATCCTGCTCGGCTACGCGGCCAAGGTCCCCGACGACCTGAAGCTCGTCGGCAAGCCGTTCTCCGAGGAGCCCTACGGCATCGGCGTCCCCAAGGGCGACACCGCGCTGCGGTTCGCCGTCGACGACGCGCTCAAGGCGCGCGAGGACGACGGCGACTGGAAGAAGGCCTACGACGCCACGCTCGGCCTGTCCGGCGTGCCCGCCCCGAAGCCGCCCGCCATCGACCGCTACCCGGCGAACTGAGGAGGCGTCACGTGAATGTCCTGACCGACAACTTCTCGACGTACTGGAAGGGCTTCCTCGGTACGGTCGAACTCACCGTCTACGCCTCGCTCCTGGCCCTCGTGCTCGGCTTCGTCATGGCGTCGTTCCGGGTCGCGCCCGTCGGCTCCTTCCGCGCCTTCGGCACCGCCTGGGTCACGGTCCTGCGCAACACCCCGCTGACCCTGCTGTTCTTCGCGGTGCTGCTCGGTCTGCCGCGCTTCGGCCTGGTCCTGCCCTTCACCGTCTTCGCGGTGCTCGCGCTCGGCTGCTACACCTCGGCGTTCATCTGCGAGGCGCTGCGCTCCGGCATCAACACCGTGCCCAAGGGGCAGGGCGAGGCCGCCCGCAGCCTCGGCATGACGTTCGGCCAGACCCTGACCACCGTGATCCTGCCGCAGGCCTTCCGGTCCGTGATCCCGCCGGTCGGCTCCACGCTCATCGCGCTCGCCAAGAACTCCGCGATCGCGGGCGCGTTCAGCGTCGTCGAGCTGCTCGGCACCTACAAGACGCTCAGCGAACTCGGCTACAACATCATCTGGACGTTCGTCTGGATCGCGCTCGGCTACCTCATCATCACGCTGGCCATCAGCGCGGTCTTCAACGTCCTCGAGAAGCGCTGGGGAGTCGCCCGATGAAAGCCCTCGACCACAGCGCCACCGCCCTCTACGACATCCCGGGACCGAAGACCGAGCGCCGGCACAAGCTGTACGGGCTGATCTCGACGCTGATCGTGCTCGCCCTCGTCGGCTGGATCCTCTACCTCCTGTTCGACACCGACCAGTTCACGTACACGAAGTGGATGCCCTTCGAGTACAAGGGCATCCAGGAGCTGCTGCTGCGCGGGCTCGGCAACACGCTGAAGGCCTTCGCCATCGCGGCCGCGCTCTCGCTCGTGCTCGGCACGGTCCTCGCGGTGGGGCGGCTCTCCGACCACAGGCCGGTGCGCTGGCTCGCGACGCTGTTCGTCGAGTTCTTCCGGGCCATGCCCGTCCTCGTGATGATCTTCTTCATCTACGTGGCCCTGAAGGTGGAGCCGCTGCCCGCGCTCGTCGCCGGCCTGACGCTCTACAACGGCTCCGTGCTCGCCGAGGTGTTCCGCTCGGGCATCAACTCCGTGGAGCGCGGGCAGCGCGAGGCGGCGTACGCGCTCGGAATGCGCAAGACGCAGGTCATGGCGCACGTGCTCGTACCGCAGGCCGTGCGGGCGATGCTGCCCGCCATCATCAGCCAGCTGGTGGTGGCCCTGAAGGACACCTCGCTGGGCTATCTGATCACCTATGAGGAGTTCCTCCACGCCGGGAAGCTCATCGCGTCGAACCTCGACTACGATTTGCCGTTCATCCCCGTGGTGATGGTGATCTCGCCGATCTACATCGGGATGTGCATGCTGCTGTCGTGGCTCGCCCAGCGGGTGGCCAGGCGTCAGCGGCGTAATCCCAAGACGGACGCCGCGGGTGTCGCCGCGGCCGAACCAGGGACGCTGCTGCCAGGAGTGCAGTAGGCGGAGCATGGGCAGTCCCCGCCCAGCAGCCGGAGATCACTCCGCACGTCCGTGCGGAGAAGGTCAGCTGCGCGCGGGACGGGACGCGCCTGCTTGCCGAGGCCGAGCGGGCCCTTGTCGCACTCGTACGCGACAGGGGCACCGCTCCCCTTGGTTATCGGGGTTATTTCGCGCGGTGCGAGGTGCGCGACGCCGCCGGGGCCGGCAGCGGCGTCTGGGCGGCCCGTGTGACGTCCGCGACCAGTTCGACGACGTCGGGACCGTACGCCTGGGAGTTGACGACCTTCAGCAGCAGGACGAACGAGTTGTTGCCGTGCTTGCGGGCGAGACGCTCGTGGTGGCGGGCGAGATAGCGGGTGGCGGCCTGGTTGGTGATGGGCAGCTGGCCGCAGAAGAGGAACACCGGTCTCGCCTCCTTGGCCTGGCCCGCCGTCAGCCGGGCGAGGACCACGTACTCGGTCGTCCCGGGCTCCAGGCGGTAGCGCTCGGAGCCGATCTGGAAGGCACCGCGGTCCGGGCCCGGCTCGGGGTCCGTGTTGACGCGGATGCCGGGCAGCAGGCTCACCATGTGGGCCGCCATCCGGCGATTGGAGGAGGGCCCTCCGACGCAGAACTCCGTCCGTTCGCCGAAGCCCTGCTGGGCCGTGTCATGGGCGACGACCTGGGCGTGGGCGCCGCAGTCCTTGATGAGCGCGGAGAGTTCGAGGAGCGCGAAGACGTCGTGGCGCTTCACCGTCAGCTCGGGGCCGCCCGCGTCGCGGTTCACCACCAGCAGCGACTCGGAGTTGTCGGGCAGCCCGAAGAAGCCCTGCTTGCGGCGGAGCCTGCGCTTCCACAGATAGGTGCGGGCGAGCCAGCCCAGCGCGGCGCTGATGCCCGCTGCGATCAGGCCGAGGACGATGTTGCGCACGTCTTCAGTCATGGGGGCGCACTCTAGCCAACCGGCGCACCCGTGTTCGAGGGGGTCCTGACGGCTCTTCGAAGTCAAGTTACGCTGCGCAGACGGCTGTTGACCGGAGGTACTGATGAGGCGTTCAGTTGGGCGGAATGTGTCGTTGTGCGCGGTTGCGGCGACCATGGTGGCGGTCGGGGCGGCGGCCCCGCCCTCGGCCGCTTCCGGTAGCCGGAACGGCACGGTGCACAAGACTCCGGTCGCCGTCGGGTACGGCGGCGCCGTGGCGAGCGTCGACCAGGACGCCTCGGCCGCCGGCATCGAGGTGCTGCGCAACGGGGGCAACGCGGTGGACGCCGCCGTCGCCACCGCGGCCGCGCTCGGTGTCACCGAGCCGTACTCGTCCGGCGTCGGCGGAGGCGGCTACTTCGTCTACTACGACGCCAAGTCCCGCAAGGTCCACACCGTCGACGGCCGCGAGACGGCGCCGTTGACGGCCGGATCCGACCTGTTCCTGGAGAACGGCAAGCCGCTCGCCTTCAACGACGCGGTCACCAGCGGGCTGAGCGTCGGGACGCCCGGCACCCCGGCCACCTGGCAGTCCGCGCTCGACGCGTGGGGCAGCAAGGGGCTCGGCACCGTGCTGCGGCCCGCGCAGAAGCTGGCGCGCGACGGGTTCACCGTCGACGACACGTTCCGCTCGCAGACCGCGTCGAACGAGGCCCGGTTCCGGAACTTCCCCGACACGGCGAAGCTGTTCCTGCCGGGCGGACAACTGCCGGCCGTGGGCTCGACGTTCAAGAACCCGGACCTGGCACGCACGTACCAGGAGCTGGGCCGCGAGGGCGTCGACGCGCTGTACCGCGGGGACCTCGGCGCCGACGTCGTCAGGACCGTCAACAAGCCGCCGGTGGCGGCGGGTTCCGGCTACAACGCACGCCCCGGCAGGCTCTCGGCGAAGGACCTGAAGGCGTACACCGCCAAGTACCGGGCGCCGTCCAGGACTTCGTACCGCGGGCTCGGCGTCTACTCCATGGCACCGTCCTCCTCCGGCGGCACGACCGTCGGCGAGGCCCTCAACATCCTGGAGCGGACGAACCTCTCGAAGGCGTCCGACGTCCCGTACCTGCACCGCTTCATCGAGGCGAGCCGCATCGCGTTCGCCGACCGGGGCCGCTGGGTCGGCGACCCGGCCTTCGAGGACGTGCCGACGAAGCAGCTGCTGTCGCAGAAGTTCGCCGACGCGCGGGGCTGCCTCATCAAGGACGACGCCGTGCTCACCAGCCCCCTCGCGCCCGGCGACCCGCGGCACCCCGGGACCTGCGGCAAGACCGGTGACAAGGCCGCCCCGACGACGTACGAGGGCGAGAACACCACGCACCTCACCACCGCCGACAAGTGGGGCAACGTCGTCTCCTACACCCTCACCATCGAGCAGACCGGCGGCAGCGGCATCACCGTGCCGGGCCGCGGCTTCCTCCTCAACAACGAGCTGACCGACTTCTCCTTCGCGCCCGCGAGCCCCGACGTGCACGACCCGAACCTGCCGGGACCGGGCAAGCGGCCGCGCTCCTCCATCTCGCCGACGATCGTCCTGGACAAGGCCGGCAAGCCGGTCGTGGCCGTCGGATCGCCCGGCGGCGCCACCATCATCACCACCGTGCTGCAGACCCTGACCGGGTTCCTCGACCGGGGTCTGCCGCTCGTCGACGCCATCGCGGCACCCCGCGCCAGCCAGCGCAACGCCGCGCAGACCGAGCTCGAACCCGCCCTGTACGACAGCGCGACGCGGACACGGCTGGAGGCCATCGGGCACTCCTTCAAGGCCAACCCGGAGATCGGCGCCGCCACCGGCGTCCAGCGGCTCCCGGACGGCAGGTGGCTCGCGGCGGCCGAGAAGGTGCGGCGCGGCGGCGGCTCGGCGATGGTGGTCCGGCCCGGCCGGTGACCACGGCGCCTGTCGGCCCACGGGATGCATCCCGTGGGCCGATGCCCGCCCGCGTCCGCCCTCGTACGCTCACCGGTGTGAACGCACCCACCGCCTCCCGCGCCGCCGCCTGGTCCGGCCTCGCCCTCTACCCGGTCGGCATCGGTCTCGCCGTGTTCGGCTCGTCCCAGGTCGTGCCCGCCGTGCGCACCCTGGGGGTCGCGCTGTCGGCCGTGCTGATGGTGCCGGCCGTGCGGCGCATGCCGCTCCCGGGGCTCGTGGTGGCGCTGCTCGGGACGCTGATCCCGGTCGCCGCGCAGCCGTCGAGCGGGCCCTTCGACGAGTCCCGGCAGATGACGCTGCTCGCGTTCGTCTCGGCCGACGTGGTCTTCGGGTACCTGGTCGCGACCCGCCCGCGGTGGCAGTGGATCACGGGGGCCGTGCTCTGTGTCCTCGCGCAGGCGACCGGCATCCTCCTGTTCGTGCCCGCCGAGAACCTCATCGCGGGCGGCGTCGTCGCCCTGCTCGCGCTGCTCGTCTCCGGCATGGTCGGCCTGCTCGGCCGGGAGCGGCGCGAGCACGCGAGCGCACTGCGCAATCAGGCCGTCGCGGAGGCCGTGACCGCCGAACGGCTGCGAATCGCAAGGGAGTTGCACGACATGGTCTCCCACAGCATCGGCGTCATCGCGATCCAGTCCGGCGTCGCGAGCCGGGTCATCGAGACCCAGCCCAAGGAGGCGCGCGAGGCCCTCGCGGCGATCGAGACGACCAGTCGCGAGACCCTCAAGGGGCTGCGCCGCACCCTGGTCGCCCTGCGCAGGGCCGAGCCGGGCGACGCGGCACCGCTCGCCCCCACCACCGGGCTCGACGACCTCGACCGGCTCACCGAGACCACCGCCAGGAGCGCGGGCGTGCACGTCGAGGTGGTCCGCAGCGGCGAGCGGCGCGCGCTCCCGGCCGACGTCGACCTCTCCGCGTACCGGATCGTGCAGGAGTCGCTGACCAACGTGGTCCGGCACGCGGGCACCGACACGTGCCGGGTCCTCGTCTCGTACGCGGACGACGAACTGATCCTGGAGATCGTCGATGCCGGGACGGGAGCGTCGGATACCGTCCCGGGCATGGGGATCACGGGGATGGGGGAGCGGGTGAGTCTGCTGCACGGCGAGTTCAGTGCCGGGCCGCGGCCGGAGGGCGGGTTCCGGGTGGCGGCGCGGATCCCGCTGCCGGACGCGCGGACGGAGACACGATGACGGTCCGGGTCCTGCTCGTCGACGACCAGCCGCTGGTTCGCTCAGGGCTCCGGGTCCTGATCGCCGACACGGACGACCTGGAGGTCGTCGGCGAGGCGGGCGGCGGCGCCGAGGCCGTCGAGCTGGCCGCGCGGCTGCGGCCCGACGTGGTCGTGATGGACATCCGGATGCCCGGCATGGACGGCATCGAGGCGACGCGGCAGATCACGGCCGCCGACACCGGAAGCCGTGTCCTCGTGCTCACCACCTTCGACGAGGACGACTACGTGTACGGGGCGCTGCGGGCCGGGGCCGGCGGCTTCGCCGTCAAGGACATGCAGCTGGAGGACATCCTCGCGGCGGTCCGGGTGGTCGCCGCGGGCGACGCCCTCATCGCGCCCGGTGTCACCCGCCGCCTGATCGCCGACTTCGTCGGGCGGCCCGGACCCGGCGTGGCACGCTCGCCGCGCCGCGTCGAGGGCATCACGGAGCGCGAGCGCGAGGTCCTGACGCTGGTCGGGCTCGGCCGCTCGAACCAGGAGATCGCCGAGGAGCTGGTCATCAGCGTGGCCACCGCCAAGTCCCACGTGGCACGCCTGTTCACCAAGCTGGACGCCCGGGACCGGGTCCAACTGGTCATCACCGCCTACGAGTCGGGTCTCGTGGAACCGTCCCGCTGATCCCCCGCGGGACGGTTCCACGAGACCTGGGGCGACCCGGACGGCTCCAGGTGTGCGGTGGCCGCGGCGCCGGCGTGCACCCGGTGGCGCGCGGCCCGGAGGACTCCGTGTCGCTAGGCCGTGTCCGCAACGTCCCGTCTCTGCGCGCCGCACGCGCCTGGGGCCGGGCCCTCGTCGGCCGCAGGGGCGGCAGCCGCGTCCTGATGGTCGCGCCGTCCGCGAGCGGTTTCGGCCCGCACGGCGCGGTGTCCGCCCGGACCGGCCGGGCCGGTCCCATGGTCCTCGTCCTCGACCTGGTCGGCGGGTACGGCATCGACCAAAGGGTGCCGGAGCGGAAGGCGCCCGGCGGGGACAGCGGGGCCGCGCCCTCGGTGTCGTTCACCGGTCCCGGTAAACTGCCATCTTCCGGGTGGTCGACGTACTGGACCGCCAGGACCGCTGACGCCGGCACGAGAGCGCCGTATGCCAATAAATATACCGGTATTCTCATCCGGTATAGGAATGTGCTCTCGGGTACGCTGTAGGAATGGTCCGCACCCCATTGACTCCGCAGGAGCGCGAGCGCGGCGAGCACCTCGGCCGCTTGCTGCGCGAGGCACGGCTCGGGCGCAGCATGACGGAGGTCGCCGCGGCCGCGGGCGTCTCCGTGGAGACGCTGCGCAAGATCGAGACGGGGCGAGCGCCGACCCCGGCGTTCTTCACCGTCGTCGCCGTCGCGCGGGAGCTCGGCCTGTCCATGGACGAGCTGGCGGAGCGCTGCGCCCTGGTGCCCGTCTGAGCGAGTGCGCGCACGTGCCCGTCATGGAAAAACGCGCGTAGCAGTTCCGTAACACGAGGGGTGTTGTCTGCCGGGTGTTTCCTTCCGGAGCGGACGGCTCCAGGGTGTGACGAACGGCGGGGCGCGTGACGGACGTGGATCAACTGCCTGATGGAGTACGGGAGTTCGCGGTCTATCTGCAAGGACTCGTCTCCCGGGTCGACCAGAGTGCCGGCTGGTGCGGTGTCTTCTGGCAGCGCGACCCCGAGGGCATGAAGGCATGTCTCGACGGGCGTGAGGTGCCGCCCTGGGACGTCGTGGAGGCGCTGCTCCAGGACCTCGCCGCGGTGTACGGCGCGCAGTGGGCCGAGCGCGAGGGAGTCAGGGCGCGCGCCCTGCAGAACGCGTCGGCGCGGGCCCACGACGCCGGGCCCGGCGGACACGCGGCGCTCACCGACCGGCTCGACGTGATGGTGCGCGAACAGCGGTACGCGGCCGACCGCCGACGGGAGCTGGGACGGCGTCTTGACGCGGCCACCACGCAGGAGGAGGCGGAGGCGGTCCGCCTGGACCTGGCCTGGGTCCGCGACGACCACGAACGCGCGACGGCCCGCATCGCCGAACTCCGGTCCAGGCTGTCCTTCCTGGGCGCGCGCGAGGCGGCGCGACCCGCGGCCGCCGCTGACGGCTCACGGCCGCCGGTGGCGCAGCGCCATGACACCCCGGACGGCGAAGCCGCGCGTGCGACGGCGGCCAAGCCGTCCAAGGAGCGCAAACGCCGCCCGAGAGGCAGCGCCCGCTTCGCCGGCATGATCCAGGAGGAGCCCGCCGCTCAGGAGGCGATCCCGGCAACACCCGCCCCGCGCGAGGAAGTTGCCACACCCCGCGGTGCCCGTTTCGCAGGCTCCGCGCAGGAGGTGCGGGCCGCCCCGGCCCCGGCGGACCCCGTCGCCTCCCGCGAGGTGACCTCGGCGGTCGACACTCTGCTGCGGCTGCGCGCGGAAGGCCGCAGCGGCGAGGCGCACATCGTGCTCGCCGACGCCGCGGGCTGGCCCGCCCCGCGCCTGCCGCTGCTCGCCGACGCACTGCACCACGCGGGCCTCGACGCCGACTGGGCCACCCTGTTGTGGGAGGTCGCCTCCCTGCCCCCGGACCGCCTCGTCGACGCCGCCGACGCGCTGGCCGCCGCGGGCCGCACCGCCGACGGCCGGCAGGTGCTGCGGCAGGGCGTCGGACGGCCGCCCGCCGAGATCGGTGAGGCGGCGGGCCGGCTCGACGCCGCGGGGCGGCACCGCGCGGCCCGGGCCCTGCTGGACGCGTACGTGCGCGGCCGCACTCCGGAGGAGGCGGCCCGCAGCGCGCACAGCGACCCCGGACGCCTCGTCCCGCTGATCGTCGACGCGGCGCGCGCCGTCTCCGACGAGCGCTACTGGGACGTGCTGCACGCGCTGCGCGTCGCGGGCCTCGCCGCCTGACACCGGCGGGCCGGGTCACCCGCACGGGTGCGAAACGAGATCGATCCAGCGGGTTAACGACGATGGTCTTGGCAAGCCTCCCGGGTGGGCTTACGTTCGTCCCTCTACGACCCGGTCTACGGGCGTAGAGGATCAGGCAAAGGAGCGGCACATGGCCCCCGTCGTACGCGCCGCACTCGTCCAGGCCACCTGGACGGGCGACACCGAATCGATGATCGCCAAGCACGAGGAGCACGCCCGCGAGGCGGCCCGGCAGGGCGCGCAGGTCATCGGCTTCCAGGAAGTCTTCAACGCCCCCTACTTCTGCCAGGTCCAGGAGCCCGAGCACTACCGCTGGGCCGAGCCCGTCCCGGACGGCCCGACCGTGACGCGGATGCGCGCACTCGCCCGCGAGACCGGCATGGTGATCGTGGTCCCCGTCTTCGAGGTCGAGCAGTCCGGCTTCTACTTCAACACCGCGGCCGTGATCGACGCCGACGGCTCGTACCTCGGCAAGTACCGCAAGCACCACATCCCGCAGGTGAAGGGCTTCTGGGAGAAGTACTACTTCAAGCCGGGGAACCTGGGCTGGCCGGTCTTCGACACGGCCGTCGGGCGGATCGGCGTCTACATCTGCTACGACCGCCACTTCCCGGAGGGCTGGCGCCAGTTGGGACTGAACGGGGCGCAGCTCGTCTACAACCCGTCCGCGACCAGCCGCGGCCTGTCGGCCTACCTGTGGCAGCTGGAACAGCCCGCGGCCGCCGTCGCCAACGAGTACTTCGTCGCCGCCATCAACCGCGTCGGCGTCGAGAGTTACGGCGACAACGACTTCTACGGGACGTCGTACTTCGCGGACCCCCGCGGACAGCTGGTCGGCGAGGCCGCGAGCGACAAGGCCGAGGAACTCCTCGTCCGCGACCTGGACTTCGGCCTCATCGACGAGGTACGGCAGCAGTGGGCGTTCTACCGCGACCGCCGCCCCGACGCGTACGAGGGACTCGTCCAGCCGTGACGTGACCCGCCCGAGCCGAGCCGACCGACGAAGGGACACCGCCGCCGTGATGACACCCGATCTGTGTGCCCGCCACCGTGCCGCGCTGCCGGACTGGCTGGCGCTGTACTACGCCGACCCCATCGAACTCACCCACGGCGAGGGCCGCCACGTCTGGGACGCCGACGGGAACAAGTACCTCGACTTCTTCGGCGGCATCCTCACCACGATGACGGCCCATGCGCTGCCCGAGGTGACCAAGGCGGTGAGCGAACAGGCGGGCCGCATCATCCACTCCTCGACGCTCTACCTGAACCGCCCGATGATCGACCTCGCCGAGCGCATCGCGACGCTGTCCGGCATCCCGGACGCCCGGGTCTTCTTCACCACGTCCGGCACCGAGGCCAACGACGCGGCCCTGCTGCTCGCCACCTCGTACCGCCGCTCGAACCAGATCCTGGCCATGCGCAACAGCTACCACGGCCGCTCGTTCGCCACGGTCGGCATCACCGGCAACCGCGGCTGGTCGCCGACGAGCCTGTCCCCGCTGCAGACCCTGTACGTGCACGGGGGCGTCCGGAGCCGGGGCCCGTACGCGCACCTGTCCGACGCCGACTTCGCCGACGCCTGCGTCACGGACCTGCGGGACATGCTCGGTCAGACCCGTGGTGACGTGGCCGCCCTCATCGCCGAACCGGTTCAGGGCGTCGGCGGGTTCACCTCCCCGCCGGACGGCCTGTACGCACGCTTCCGCGACGTCCTCCAGGAGCACGGCATCCTGTGGATCGCGGACGAGGTGCAGACCGGCTGGGGCCGCACCGGCGACCACTTCTGGGGCTGGCAGGCTTACGGACAGTCGGGACCGCCGGACATCCTGACCTTCGCCAAGGGCATCGGCAACGGCATGTCGATCGGCGGCGTCGTCGCCCGCGCCGAGGTCATGAACTGCCTCGACGCGAACTCGATCTCCACCTTCGGCGGCTCTCCCGTCACCATGGCCGCAGGTCTCGCCAACCTCTCCTACCTGCTGGAGCACGACCTCCAGGGCAACGCCCGGCGCGTCGGCGGCCTGCTCATCGAGCGGCTGCGGGCGATCGCCGCGGGCCTGCCCGGGGTCCGGGAGGTCCGCGGCCGCGGCCTGATGATCGGCGTCGAACTGGTCCGGCCCGGCACCGACGAGGCAGCCCCGGACGCCGCCGCGGCGGTCCTGGAGACCTGCCGCGAGAACGGCCTCCTCATCGGCAAGGGAGGCGGCCACGACACGAGCGTGCTGCGCATCGCCCCTCCGCTGTCACTGACGGTGGCGGAGGCGGAGGAGGGCGCCGCCGTCCTGGAGCGGGCGCTGCGGACGGCGTCCTGACGGAGGAGGCGGCCACATGCCGACAGCGACCGGTGCCGAACACGCCCTGTCCGTACGCCAGATACTCGCCCTGGAACGCATCGCCGCCGGTGAACCGGAGGTCGTCGCCGCGGCGGACCACCTCGACCGCCCCGTCCGGTGGGTCCATGTCGCGGAGGCGGCGGACGTGGGCGTCATGCTCAGCGGCGGGGAGATGATCCTCACCACCGGTGTGCTGCTCGCGGGCGACGTCCGCAGCCAGACCGAGTACATCAAGTCCCTGCACCGCGCGGAGGCCGCGGCCCTGGTCCTCGGCCTCGGCCGCGCCTTCCCGGCCCCGCCGCGGGACATGCGGCGCGCCGCGGAGCGCTACGGGCTGCCGATGGTCGTGCTGCACCGGCCGTTCCCCTTCGCCGAGCTGACCGAGGAGGTCCAGTCCCGGCTCGTCCGGCGGAAGTTCGCCGCGGTCAGCCTCTCCGAGGGCATCCGCACCGCGCTCACCGGACTCATCACCGCCGGCGCCCCGCTGCAGAACCTGCTCGACGAGGTCGCCGCGCACAGCGGCTGCCCCGTCGTCGTCACGAACCTCGCGCACCGCGTCCTCGTCACGGCGGGGGAGCGGCCCGCCGTCGACGACGTGCTCCGCGACTGGGACCGCATCGCCCGCCAGCCCGGGGAGGTCGACGGCGAGGGCTGGGTCCGGGCCGACCTCGGCGGGCGGGGCGAGCGCTGGGGCTCCGTCGTCCTGTGCGGGTACCGCGGTGACGGCGCGTCCGGGCGCCTCCTCGCCGACCGCGCCGCCGAGGCCCTCGTCCTGCACCGGATGCTGTCCGGCTCGGCCACCAGCTGGGAGGGACAGTCCGCGCAGTGTCTGCTCGCCGACCTGATGTCCGGCGTCGTGCCTGCGCGACAGCTGCTGCCCCGGGCCCGCGCCGCCGGCCTCCCGGTGAACCGCCGCACCTTCGTCCCGCTCGTCGTCCGCGACGGCGACCCCGCCCGACTCGACCGCGTACTGCGCCTGCTGGGGCTCCCGGGCCTCGTCGCCGAGCTCACCGAGAACGCCACCGCCGTGCTGCTCAGCCTCGCCCGCGACCAGGCCGCCGAACCGCTCGCCGAGCACTTCGCGTCCCGCCTGCGCGGCGAGACGGGCACGCCGGCCGTCGTCGCGGCCGGGCCCGCCTGCACCGGGTGGGAGGACGTGCCCGAGGGGCTGCGCGAGGCGCTGCACGTCGCCGAGGCCGTCGCCGGGGCGCCGCCCGGTCTGCCCGCCGTGGTCCGCCTCGGCGACGTACGGCTGCGCGGACTGATGCGGCTGCTCCGCGACGACCCGCGCGTGCAGTCCTTCGCGCGGCGGGAGCTGGACGCACTGCTGTACGCCGAGGACGCCGACGGGCTGCTCCCCGTCCTGCGCACCTACCTCGCCACGGGCCGCAACAAGTCCCGTACCGCCCACCTCCACCACATGAGCCGGCCCGCCCTCTACCGCCGTCTGGAGACCATCGAGACGCTGCTCGGCGTGGCGCTCGACGACTTCGAGCAGGCCGCGTCCGTGCACATCGCGCTGCTCGCGCACGACGCCCAGCGCGGGACGTGACACCGTGGAACGGCGACCGGCACGGGACGTGACACGGTGCAACTCGGCCACCGCGGCCGGGATTCCTATCGTCGTGGGCACACCGCGCACCCCCCTCAGCCGGAGGTCCCGATGAGCCCCGTGATCCGCGCCGCGATCTTCCAGACCGCATGGACCGGCGACAAGGAATCCATGATCAAGGTGCACGAACAGGCCGTTCGTGACGCCGCCGCGCAGGGCGCCCAAGTCCTCTGCTTCCAGGAGCTGTTCTACGGCCCCTACTTCTGCCAGGTCCAGGACCCCGCGTTCTACGAGTACGCCGAGGCGATCCCCGACGGCCCGATCGTGCGCCGCTTCCAGGACCTCGCCCGCGAGCACGGCATCGTCCTCGTGCTTCCCATGTACGAGGAGGAGCAGCCCGGCGTCCTCTACAACACGGCCGCCGTGATCGACGCCGACGGCAGCTACCTCGGCAAGTACCGCAAGACGCACATCCCCCAGGTCCAGGGATTCTGGGAGAAGTTCTACTTCCGTCCCGGCAACTCGGGCTGGCCCGTCTTCGACACGGCCGTCGGGAAGATCGGCGTGTACATCTGCTACGACCGGCACTTCCCCGAGGGCTGGCGGGCGCTCGGTCTCGAAGGCGCGCAGATCGTCTTCAACCCGTCCGCGACCAGCCGCGGCCTGTCCCGCTACCTGTGGCAGCTGGAGCAGCCGGCCGCCGCCGTCGCCAACGAGTACTTCGTCGGCGCCATCAACCGCGTCGGCGTCGAGAGCTACGGCGACAACGACTTCTACGGCACGTCCTACTTCGTCGACCCCGAGGGGCAGTTCGTGGGCGAGGTCGCCGACGACAAGGCCCCCGAACTCGTCGTGCGCGACCTCGACCTCGCCAAGCTGCGCGAGGTCCGCGACCGCTGGCAGTTCTACCGCGACCGCGCCCCGCAGGCGTACGAGCCGCTGACCCGCCCGTAAGACCGGAAGCACCCGTACGTACCTGGAGGAGAGCATGAGCGCCGTCCGTACCGTCATCCGCGGCGGTCTCGTCGTCACCGCCGCCGACGAGATGCACGCCGACGTCCTCGTCGAGGACGGCCGCGTCGTGGCCCTCGCGGCCAGCGGCAGCGACACCGCCGCGTCCTGGACGGACGCGCGCACCATCGACGCGAGCCAGAAGTACGTCATCCCGGGCGGCGTCGACGCGCACACCCACATGGAGATGCCGTTCGGCGGCACGTTCGCCGCCGACACCTTCGAGACCGGGACCCGCGCCGCGGCCTGGGGCGGCACCACGACGATCGTCGACTTCGCCATCCAGACCGTCGGCCGCTCCCTGCGCGAGGGCCTCGACGCCTGGCACGCCAAGGCCGACGGGCAGTGCGCGATCGACTACGGCTTCCACATGATCGTCTCCGACGTGCACGACGAGACGCTCAAGGAGATGGACCTGCTGGTGGGGGAGGGCGTGACCTCCTTCAAGCAGTTCATGGCCTACCCGGGCGTCTTCTACTCCGACGACGGGCAGATCCTGCGCGCCATGCAGCGGGCCGGCGAGAACGGCGGCCTGATCATGATGCACGCCGAGAACGGCATCGCGATCGACGTCCTGGTCGAGCAGGCGCTGGCCCGGGGCGAGACCGACCCGCGTTACCACGGCGAGGTCAGGAAGGCGCTGCTCGAATCGGAGGCGACGCACCGCGCGATCAAGCTGGCGCAGGTCGCCGGGGCGCCGCTGTACGTCGTGCACGTCTCCGCGCAGGAGGCGGTCGCCGAGCTGGCGCGGGCCCGCGACGAGGGCCTGCCGGTGTTCGGCGAGACCTGCCCGCAGTACCTGTTCCTGTCGACGGACAACCTCGCCGAGCCCGACTTCGAGGGCGCCAAGTACGTGTGCTCGACGCCCCTGCGGCCGAAGGACCACCAGGCGGCGCTCTGGCGCGGGCTGCGCACCAACGACCTGCAGGTGGTCTCCACGGACCACTGCCCGTTCTGCTTCACCGGCCAGAAGGAGCTGGGCCGCGGCGACTTCTCGAAGATCCCGAACGGCATGCCGGGCGTGGAGAACCGGATGGACCTCCTGCACCAGGCCGTCGTCGACGGGCACATCACCCGGCGCCGCTGGATCGAGATCGCCTGCGCCACGCCGGCCCGGATGTTCGGCCTCTACCCGAAGAAGGGCACCATCGCGCCCGGCGCGGACGCCGACATCGTCATCTACGACCCGCAGGCCGAGCAGACCATCAGCGCCGAGACCCACCACATGAACGTCGACTACTCGGCGTACGAGGGCAAGCGGCTGACCGGCCGTGTGGAGACGGTCCTGTCGCGCGGCGAACTCGTCATCACCGAGCGGGAGTTCACCGGACGCGCCGGGCACGGCGCGTACACCCCGCGCGGCACGTGTCAGTACCTGAACTGAGCGACGTACAGAACTGAGGGGCCACACCATGGATTTCGGACTCGTCCTGCAGACCGACCCGCCGGCGTCACGGGTCGTGGAGCTGATGAAGCGCGCGGAGGGCCGCGGTTTCACGTACGGGTGGACGTTCGACTCGTGCGTGCTGTGGCAGGAGCCGTTCGTCATCTACAGCCGCATCCTCGCGGAGACGGACACCCTGACGGTCGGCCCGATGGTGACCAACCCCGGGACACGGACCTGGGAGGTCACGGCCTCCACCTTCGCGACGCTGAACGACATGTACGGCAACCGCACCGTGTGCGGGATCGGCCGCGGCGACTCCGCCATGCGTGTGGCGGGCCGCAAGCCCAACACGCTGGCCCGGATCAGCGAGGCCATGAAGGTGATCCGGGCGCTGGGCCGCGGCGACGAGGCCGACCTCGGTGGGACCGTCATCAGGTTCCCCTGGGTGCGCGACGGGGCCGAACTCCCCGTCTGGATGGCCGCGTACGGGCCCAAGGCGCTGAAGATGACCGGCGAGGAGGCCGACGGGTTCATCCTCCAGCTGGCGGATCCGTTCCTCACCGAATGGATGGTGAAGGCGGTACGGGACGCCGCCGTCGCCGCGGGCCGTGACCCGTCGGACGTCAGGATCTGCGTGGCCGCGCCCGCGTACGTCACCGAGGACGACTCGCCCGAGGCGCTCGCCCACGCGCGCGAGCAGTGCCGCTGGTTCGGCGGCATGGTCGGCAACCACGTCGCCGACCTGGTGGCCAAGTACGGCGCGCACTCCGGCATGGTCCCCGACGAGCTGACGGAGTACATCAAGGCCCGCGAGGGCTACGACTACGCGCACCACGGCCGCTCCGGGAACCCCGACACGGCCTTCGTCCCGGACGAGATCGTCGACCGGTTCTGTCTGATCGGCCCGGCCGCCGCCCACGTCGAAAAGCTGCGCAGGCTGCGGGCGCTCGGCGTGGACCAGTTCGCGGTGTACGCGATGCACGACGCGAAGGAGGAGGTCATCGACGCGTACGGCCGCGACGTCATGCCCGCCCTGAACGCATGACCGGTGACTTAGCAACACACGTACCAGGCACGGCAGTTCACGGCACCCGCACGGTCGCCCAGTTCCCCCGTCCCCCGTAGGCCGGCCCGGCCGGTCTCTCACGAACGGACTGCCCATGACCGACACCGCACCACCACCGGCCCCCGCCCTCGACCTCGGCGCCGACGCCTACCCGGCCGGCAGCCGCTACGCGAACGACGACCTGCGGCCCGTCCCGCTCGCCGAACGCCGCTGGACCACCTACAACTTCGTGGCGCTGTGGATCGGGATGGCCCACTGCATCCCGTCCTGGACGCTGGCCTCGGGACTGGTCGCGCTCGGCATGGACTGGAAGCAGGCGGTGCTCACCATCGCCCTGGCCAATGTGATCGTGCTGCTGCCGATGCTGCTCACCGGCCACGCCGGACCCAAGTACGGCATACCCTTCCCGGTCCTGGCCCGGGCCTCGTTCGGGATACGCGGGGCGAACCTGCCCGCGATGGTGCGCGCGGCCGTGGCCTGCTGCTGGTTCGGCATCCAGACCTGGATCGGCGGCCAGGGCATCTTCGTGCTCCTGGGCAAGATCTTCGGCGGCTGGGCCGACGCCGGGAAGGTCGGCGGCTACCCGTGGACGCTGTGGCTGTGCTTCGTCGTCTTCTGGGTGCTCGAACTGGCCATCATCTACCGGGGGATGGACACCCTGCGCCGCTTCGAGAACTGGGCGGCGCCGTTCGTGCTCGTCGGCGCGGTGGTGCTGCTGGTCTGGATCGCGAACAAGGCGGGCGGCTTCGGACCGCTGCTGCACGAGCCGTCGAAGGTCGGGTGGGGTCCGGACTTCTGGAAGGTCTTCTTCCCGGGCCTGATGGGCATGATCGGCTTCTGGTCCACCCTGTCGCTGAACATCCCGGACTTCACCCGCTTCGGCAAGGGCCAGCGGGCGCAGGTCTGGGGCCAGACGCTCGGCCTGCCGACCACCATGACGCTCTTCGCCCTCATGTCGGTGCTGGTGACGGCCGGTTCGGAGAAGGTGTACGGGGCGGCGATCTGGGACCCGGTGGAGCTCGCGAGCAAGACGGACAACGTCTTCGGCCTGCTCTTCGCGCTCCTCACCGTCTTCGTGGCGACGATCTCGGTGAACATCGCGGCGAACGTCGTGTCCCCGGCCTACGACCTGGCCAATCTCGCGCCGAAGGTCATCACGTTCCGCACGGGCGCGATCATCACGGGCATCGTGGGTGTCCTGGTGATGCCGTGGAAGCTGACGTCCACGCCGGAGCTGTACATCTTCACGTGGCTGGGCGTCGTCGGGGGACTGCTCGGCACGGTGGCGGGCATCCTCATCGCCGACTACTGGATCATCCGGCGGACCGTGCTGCACCTGGCGGATCTCTACGTGGCCGAGGGCCGGTACTGGTACGCGGGCGGCTGGAACTGGCGGGCCGTCGTCGCCTTCGCGGTCGGCGGCGTGCTGGCGGTGGGCGGTTCGTACTCGACGCTGGACGCGGAGGGGAACAAGGCAGGGCCGTTCCCGCTCGACGGGATCATCCCCTTCCTCAAACCGCTGGCCGACTACGGGTGGGCCGTCGGGCTCGGTACCTCGCTCCTGGTGTACGTCCTCCTGATGGGCACACGTCCCCGCGACGCCCGAGGAGTCTGAACGCCACCTGTTCGAGTGGCCGCGCCGCGCGCCGATGAGTTTCCGCGTTCCGCCGGGTCTCTTCTGTCGGTTCAGTAGGTTCGGCAGGCCGGTCGGTGACCGTCGCCGACGCGCGGTTGTCACTCGTTGCCAGGAGGAAATCCGACATGCGTACGTTGATCAGCACTGCCTTCGTCTCGCTCGACGGCGTCGTCGAGGCCCCGGGCGGCGAGCCGGGTTACCGCAACGCGGGGTGGACCTTCAAGGACATCGAGTTCGTCCCCGAGGCCTTCGAGATCAAGGGCCGGGAGCAGAAGGAAGCCGCGGCCATGCTGCTGGGCCGCGTCAGTTACGAGGCCTTCAGCCCGGTCTGGCCCGCGATGGAGGAGTTCGCCGACTACAAGGCGATGCCGAAGTACGTCGTGTCGAGCACGCTCACCGAGGACGCGCTGGTGGACGGCTGGGGCCCCACCACCGTCCTGCGCTCGCTCGACGAGGTCGCCGCGCTCAAGGAGACCGAGGGCGGCCCGATCATCGTCCACGGCAGCGCCACCCTCAACCGGAACCTTTCGGAGGCGGGTCTCATCGACCGCTACCACCTGCTGGTGTTCCCGCTGCTGCTCGGTGCGGGCAAGCGGCTGTTCAGCGACGCCGACAAGGACACGCAGCAGCTGAAGCTCGTCGAGCACGAGGCGTACGCCAACGGTCTGCAGAAGAACGTGTTCGACGTCGTGCGCTGAAGTGGCCTACGCCGGCCCCTGGTTCGAGCGAAGGGATGTGAGGCGGCTCAGAGATGAGTGGGACGGGTACCTTGACAGCTCCCCGTATTAGTTCGGATTGTAGTCGAACTAATTCATGCGGGAGAGGAGCACTTGTGTCAGCCCGTTCCAGAGCAAGGACCGTCACCGCCCTCGCGGCGGTGGCCGTCGTGCTGGCCGGCGCGGCGGCGTCCGGTCCGGCCACCGCGGACACCCCCACCTACACGGTGACCATCGGGCAGAAGGGCCCGTGGACGAACCCTGACGACAGTCCCGCGGCGACGTTCATCGACAAGGACGGCTCGTTCCACTATCAGTCCGCGCACGCCCTGTACGGGGCGGACGACCCGCGGGAGTGGACGTTCTACAGCGGCAAGGATTTTGATGCGGCTGCTCGTGACGGCGAGTTGAGCGATGCTGTGAATCCGGCGAATGCGGACGACCGTAACGACGACACCACGTGGCGCTGCAACAACAGTCCCACGGGCCGGGAGTCCACGTACGCCCCGGACACGTCGCACTATGCGCAGAAGAACTACTGCGACCTGATGGGTGTGTGGGTCGATCCGGACAGTGGTGACTGGTACGGGCTCGTGCACAACGAGTTCACCCCGAGCCCGTACGGCGACGGCCTGCACTACGACGCGATCGACTACGCCGTCTCGAAGGACCGGGGCAGGACGTGGGACATCAAGGACCACGTGCTCACCTCGCCCTACAGCACGAAGAGGGGTGACAGTGCGGCGTTCCCGCACGAGACGTACTACTACGGCGACGGTGATCCGCGTCTGTTCGTGGACGCGGCCTCCGGCTACTTCTACGTCTTCTACAACTCGCGTGTGATCCCGAAGGGCGGTGTGCCCGGCGGCTGGACCGACGGCAGCCGGGCGCATGTCGCCCGCGCTCCGATGTCCGGGAAGATGGCGCCGGGGTCGTGGAGGAAGTGGTACGACGGGGCCTGGTCGCAGCCCGGACGTGGCGGCCTGGAGAGCAACATGGAGCCCGTCGACGCCGGCCACCCCACCGGGTACACGGCCGTCGCGCACGACTACGACCCCGACAACCCCGGCAGCGTCGCCGAGCAGCAGAAGGCCGGGACCCTGCCCGCCAAGTCCGACCTGCTGACCATGAACGTCGCCTACGACGCCCACCTGGGCCTGTACATCGGGCAGCCCGAGGCCGTCGTGCAGGACTCCACCGAACCGCAGCGCTTCTACGCCACCGACGACCTCGCCACCCAGAAGTGGCGGCTGCTCGGCGACACCGGCGCCTACAAGACCGGCTCCTGGTACCGCTGGTTCCTCGACCCGGTGAACCGGACCGGATCGACCATCGTCGGCAAGACGTTCCGCAGCTACTGCTCCTTCCAGTGCTCGGGCGGCGCCGACGGCGAGTACTACGGCACCACCATCGACACCGATGCCCCCGCCGCTCCGGTCGCGACCGGCACCCGGTACACGATCGGCAACGGTGACGGCCGGGTTCTCGCGCTGAACGGACGCACCGTCACATCGGTTGTCTCTGCCGGTGGTTCCGGCCGCGGCCGCTGGGTCTTCACCGCGAACGGCGACGGCTCGTACCGCATCGCCGACACCTCGACCGGAAAGCTGCTCGGTGTCGACTCGACCCGGAACGCGGGCCGCGCCTGGGGCGCAGGACTGACCGTCGCCGCGGCGTCGGGCGGCGGACCCGCGGTCGGCCGGCAGTGGTTCGTCGTCCCGAACCGTGACACCGACGGCCACGCCACCGGCACGTTCCGCCTCGTCAACCGGTACAGCGGCCTGGTCCTCGGGATGTCGGGCACGAAGGGACGGCTCGCCGAGACCACGCCCACCCGCGCCTGGACCGACACCACCGGCAGCCGGGTCGGCGGAGCGCGCACCGCCGCCGAGCAGACGCTGACCCTCACGCCCGCCGGGCGATAGAGACACCCACCGCGGCGGGGCGTCGTCCTTGGACGGCGCCCCGCCTGCCATCCCCCAAGGAGATCCCGCGTGCCCGCCCGGTACCACCTGCGGTTCCAGATCCGCCCCGGTTTCGCCGCCCGTCAACAGGCCCTGGAGCTGGCCGAGTTCTGCCGGGAGACCGGCGTCGACGAGGTCGTCCTGCTGCTCGCCGCCGAGGAGTTCCACGACGGACATCCGGCAGGCGTCGTCGAGGACCTGCTCTACGACACCGCGGCCGAGACCACCGCCGTCCTGAAGGGCGCGGGCCTCGACGTCAGCCTCAACCCGTGGGTGACCACCGGGCACGCCGACCGCGGGCGGCGCGACCGGCACGGCTTCGCGCCGATGGTCGGCCCCGACGGCACCATCGCCGCCGGACAGGCCTCCTTCGCCTGCCCGCTCTGGCGGTCCTGGATCACCGCCCACTACGCGCGGTTCGCGGGACTCGGCTTCCGTGTGCTGTGGCTCGAGGACGACTTCCGCTACCACAACCACGCGCCGCTCACCTGGGGCGGCGGTTTCGAACCGCTGATGCTGGAGCGCCTCTCCCGTCTGGTCGGCGCCCCCGTCACCCGCGACGAGGCCGTGGCCGCCGTCACCGCACCGGGACCCCCGCATCCCTGGCGCCGGCACCTTCAACAGGTCTGGCACACCGCGCAGTCCGAGGTCGCGACCCTCGTCGCCGAGGCCGTCGACAAGCACTCCGGCGGCCGCTCCCGGCTGGGCCTGATGAGCTCGGTGCCCGGTGCCCACAGCGTGGAGGGCCGGGACTGGACGGAGCTGTTCGACGCGCTCGCCGTGGCCGGCGAGGCCGTGCAGCGCCCGCACTTCGCCGGGTACGAGGACGGACCGGGACGCCAACTGAGCCGCTCCTTCTGGCTGTTGGAGCAGCAGCGCGTCCTGCGCCCGCCGCACGTGCGCAGTGAGCCCGAGATCGAGAACTGGCCCCACACCGCCTGGTCCAAGTCCGACACGCAGACCTGGTCCGAGCTCGTCACGGCCCAACTCTCCGGCGCCGACGCGCTGTTGCTCAACCTGCACCCCACGTACTCCGGCCACGCCGGACGGCACCCGCGCATCGCCGGTCTGCTGCGCCGCTCCCGTCCGGCGCTCGACCTGGCGGCCGACCGCGCCGCCGGGGAACTCGGCACCGCCGGCGTGGGCCTGCCCGTCCTCCCGCAGGCGGCGGCCCATGTCCGTACGCGGCGCACCGGACACCTGGCGGACCTGGCGGTCGACACCGCCCCGGCCGCCGACTTCCTGCTGCGCTACGGCGTGCCCGTCACCGCAGAGGACGCCCCGGTCCGCGCCCTGTTCGGGCAGAGCGCCTGGGCCGTGGACGACACCGAACTGCACCGCATGCTCGCGGGCGGCCTCCTGCTGGACGGCACCGCCGCCCACATCCTCGGCGAGCGCGGCTTCGCCGCGCTGACCGGCGTCGGCGTCAGCTGGATCGTCGGCCGGGAAGGGAGCGCCGCCCCCGGCCCCTACGCGTACGAGCGCGACGGCGACACCGTCCTCAGTGTCAACGTCCAGCCCGCGCTGGCCCGGCTGCGCCCCCGGGCCGACACCGAGGTGTGGACCACCGTGCACACACCCGACGGGCTCCACTGGGGCGCCGGACGCTGCGTCCACACCAACGCGCTGGGCGGACGCGTCGGCGTGCTCGCCGCGACGGCCCCGCACCTGCTGCCGTACGACGACGAGGGGCAGCGCCTGTTGCACACCATGGTCCGGTACCTGGAGGGCCCGGAGCCGAAGCTCCCGCTGGTCAGCGGTGGCCCCCATCTGATCCCGCGGCTCGCCCGCACGGCGCGCGGTCCGCGCCTCGACCTCGTCAACGGCAGTGCCGACCCGGCCCGCCCGCGCATCACCCTGCCCGCGGGCACGGCCGACGCCACGGCGACGCTGCTCGCCCCGCTCGCCGCTCCCCTGGGGGTACCGGTCGTCGCCGAGGGCGGCGCCCTCACCGTCGGGACGGACGTGCCGCACCGGGGCTGGCTGTCCGTGGAGTGGAGGCCGGGCGCGCAGGCGTAGTGCCTTGAAGTGACGTGTTCCATTGACGGATGCCCTCCGGACACCGTATTGGTATACCAAACGTGTCGGAGTGTGGGGCCGCCGCGCGGCGACGTGTGCCAAATGCCCGTTTCCATGGGCGAGTTGCGCAGATTTCGTCCCCACAATCTTCGCGAATGGCTATTGACCGCCCATTCGGTGCGTCCGTACCGTCACTCCGCGAAGAGGAAGAAAGCTTCCTCATTGTGGAAACTTAGGAGCGCGTCATGGTCGCCGTGCACGAACAGACCTCCACAGCCGCGGCCGGGGTGCCGGACGGGACCAGTCCCGGCCTCTACAGTCCGGACCTCGCCCCGACCCGCCGTGAAGGACGCCGCTGGGGCGCGTACAACGTGTTCACGCTGTGGGGCAACGACGTGCACAGCCTGGGCAACTACGCCTTCGCCATGGGCCTGTTCGCGCTCGGGATGAGCGTCTGGCAGATCCTCATCGCCTTCGCCATCGCCTCGGCGCTGCTGTTCGGCCTGCTCACGCTCTCCGGCTACATGGGTCACAAGACCGGTGTCCCGTTCCCGGTGATGAGCCGGATCGCGTTCGGTATCCGCGGCGCACAGATCCCGGCGGCGGTGCGCGGAGCGGTCGCGATCGCCTGGTTCGGCATCCAGACGTACCTGGCGTCGTCCGTGCTGCGCGCGGTCGTCAAGAAGCTCGCCCCGGGCGCCGCCTCGCTTGACCACAACTCCATCCTGGGTCTGTCGACGCTCGGCTGGATCACCTTCCTCGCGCTCTGGGTGATCCAGGTCGTCATCGTCAGCTACGGCATGGAACTGATCCGCAAGTACATGGCGTTCGCCGCGCCGGCCATCCTGATCACGATGTGCGCGCTGGCCGTCTGGATCCTGACGAAGACGGACCTGTCGGTCGCCGTCTCCACCGGCAACGCGCCCACCGGCCTCGACGCCTGGCGGCAGATCTTCGAGAGCGCCGCCCTGTGGGTCGTCATCTACGGCACGTTCGTCCTGAACTTCTGCGACTTCACCCGCTCCGCCAAGAGCCGCCGCGCCATCGTCGTCGGCAACCTCGTGGGCATCCCGCTCAACATGCTCTTCTTCGCGGGCATCGTCGTGGTGCTGTCCGGCGGCCAGTTCAAGCTGAACGGGCACGTCGTCGCCGGACCCGAGGACATCGTGGCCACCATCCCCAGCACCCCACTGATGGTGCTCGCCTCGCTCGCCTTCCTCACCCTGACCATCGCCGTGAACCTGCTGGCGAACTTCGTCGCCCCCATCTACGCCCTGGTCAACCTCTTCCCGCGCAAGCTCGACTTCCGCCGCGCGGGCCTGGTCAGCGCCGTCATCGGCCTGATCATCCTGCCGTGGAACCTCTACAACAGCCCCACCGTCGTCAACTACTTCCTCGGCGGACTCGGCGCCCTGCTCGGCCCGGCCTTCGGTGTCGTGATGGCCGACTACTGGCTGGTGCGCAGGACCCGCGTCAACGTCCCCGCCCTCTACACCGACGCCGCCGACGCCGACTACCACTACCGGTCCGGCTTCCACCTGCGGGCCGTCGGCGCCTTCGGCCCGGCCGCCGCCGTGGCCGTCGTCGTCGCGCTCGTGCCCGCCTTCAAGTCGATCTCCGGCTTCTCCTGGTTCATCGGCGCGGGCCTCGCCGCCGTGCTCTACGCCGTCCTCGCCGACCGCAGCCGGACGCCCCACGACGTGGACGGCGAGGCGATCGCGGTCGACGCCGCCTGAGGGGCCGGCTCCCAACCACCGCCACACCGCACCACCCCTGGCCGCGCCCGTAGTCGACGGGCGCGGCTCCGCACAGAAAGCACTGTCACGCCATGCGCATACTCGTCTGCAACGTCAACACCACCGGGACGATGACCGACGCCATCGGCGCACAGGCCCGGGCCGTCGCCGCGCCCGGCACCGAGATCGTGGCGCTCACCCCCGCGTTCGGCGCCGAGTCCGTCGAGGGCAACTACGAGAGCTATCTCGCCGCGATCGCCGTCATGGAGACGGTGCGCGCCTACCCGGAGCCGTTCGACGCCGTGATCCAGGCCGGATACGGCGAGCACGGGCGCGAGGGACTCCAGGAGATCCTCGACGTACCGGTCGTCGACATCACCGAGGCCGCCGCCTCCACCGCCCAGTACCTCGGCCACCGCTACTCCGTCGTCACCACCCTCGACCGGGCCGTGCCGCTCATCGAGGACCGCCTCAAGCTCGCCGGACTCACCGACCGCTGTGCCTCCGTGCGCGCCAGCGGCATGGCCGTCCTCGACCTCGAACGCGACCCGGACGCCGCCGTCGAGGCCATCGTCGAAGAGGCCGCACGCGCCGTCGAGGACGACCGGGCCGAGGTGATCTGCCTCGGCTGCGGCGGCATGGCCGGACTCGCCGAGCGGGTCGAGGAACGCACCGGCGTCCCGGTCGTCGACGGCGTCGCCGCGGCCGTCACCGTCGCGGAGTCGCTGGTCCGGCTCGGGCTCACGACGTCCAAGGTGCGGACGTACGCTCCGCCGCGGACCAAGAAGATCCGGAACTGGCCTCCCCGCACCGGGAGTTGAGGCTCGTCCCGGACGCCGAGCGGGTCGCGGGTCATCCACGGGTGAGCCGCACCACCGCACTCGGCCGGTCTCCCACGGGCAGCCGCAGCGGAAGACCGTGCGTCAGCAGCGTTGCCCCGGCGTGCTCGGTGCCGGTCGCGTCGTCGACGTAGACCCCGGAGGGGGAGAGGCCGGCCAGGCGCAGGGTGCGGTCCCGGCCCCAGGCGATGACCACGACCCGGTCGCCCGCCCGGTACTGCACGGCGTCCGTGAGCCGGTACTGCTCGCCGAACTGCACGACCGGCCGGATCTCCTTGTACAGGTCCACCAGGTCGCGGGCCTCGGCCAGTTCGGGTTCCGTCCAGCGGGAGAGGTCACCGCCGATGCCGAGGGCGCCGGCCATCGCGACATGGAAGCGGTAGGGGAGCGGCGCGCTGCGTCCGGTGTGCGGGTTGGGGCTGTCCGTGACCCAGGCGGACATGGTGCGGGCCGGGTAGATCTGGCTGTAGCCGTGCTGGATGCCGATGCGGTCGTCGGCGTCGGTGTTGTCGGAGATCCAGGTCTGGTCCGTGCGGGCCAGCATGCCGAGGTCCGCGCGCCCGCCGCCGCCCGCGCAGCCCTCGACGCGCAGGTCGGGGTGGGCGCGGCGCAACCGGTCGAGCACGGAGTGGACACCGCGGGTGTGGTCGGTCCACACCCGCTCCGCGTCGGGGTGGCCCGGCCAGCCCGCCTCCGTGAACGCCCGGTTCATGTCCCACTTCAGGAAGTCGATCGCATGCGTCGCCACGAGCCGGTCGAGCCACTTGTACGCCCACTCGGTGACCTCGGCGCGGGCGAAGTTGAGGACGAGCTGGTGGCGCAGCTCGGTACGGCGGCGGTGCGGCATGTGCAGCACCCAGTCGGGGTGCGCCCGGTACAGGTCGCTGTCCGGGTTGGTCATCTCCGGCTCCACCCACAGGCCGAAGCGCATCCCGAGCCGGCGCACCTCCGTCACCAGCGGGCCGAGCCCCTGCGGGAACCGCTCGGGGTTCGGGTGCCAGTCGCCGAGCCCGGCCCGGTCACTGGTGCGCCGCCCGAACCAGCCGTCGTCCACCACGAACAGCTCGACGCCCAGCGCGGCGGCGCGCTCGGCCAGGGCCCGCTGGCCCTCCGGTGTGACGTCCCAGCCGGTCGCCTCCCAGCTGTTGTAGACCACGGGGCGGATCTCGTCGGGGCGCGGCAGCACGTGAGCGGCGACGTACCGGTGCCAGCCCCGGCTCGCCGCGCCGAACCCGGCCCGGCTGAACTGCCCCGCGAACACCGGGGTCCCGTGGCTCTCGCCGGGCCGGAGCCGCCAGGTCAGGCCGTCGTGCCCGGCGCCGCCGGTGACCGTGAAGGGCCCGCCGGTGTGGTCGCGGGCCGCGGTGATCCGCCAACTCCCGGACCAGGCAAGGGCCATGCTCCACACCTCGCCGTGGTCCTCGTCGGCGTCGCCCGCGTCGACCATCAGCCAGGGGTTCGCGAAGTGCCCCGAGACACCGCGCCGACTGGTGAACACCGTCTCGGCGTACGGGGCTTCGGTGCGCCGCAGCTGTGTCTCGCCCGTCCACGCGCCGACCGTGTGGCTCAGCCGGACGCCGGACGCCGCCGGGACCGACCAGCTCGCGGCGTCGCAGCGCAGGACCTCGATCGGCTCGGCGTCCTCCCCGGCGTCCAAGTGCCGCAGCGTCAGCGAGCGTTCGACGACGTCACTGTCCGGGTGGACCGCGTAGTGCAGCGTGCAGCCGAGCGGATAGTGCCGGTCGCGCAGGTGCAGGTCGAGCCGGCCGTCCTCGACGGTGTGGCCCTCGTACCGCCACTCGACGCCACGCGCCCCGTCCGCGTACCGCACGAGCAGCGACGGCACCCCGAACCGCGCGCCGCCCTCGACGGCCAGCTCCTCGCCGCTCGTTGACGCGAAGCTGCTGGTCAATCCCGAGTGCGTGGGCAGCGCGGATGCCTGGCCGAGCGTCAGAGAGGCGCCCCAGTGCACATGCCGTGGACTGTCGTCCGCGCCGATGCGCAGCGCGTACGAGGAGGCGGGGGTCGTGAGCAGGAACGTGCGACTGGGCTGGTCGTAGGACACCTGAGACATGAGCCGGAGCCTAGATCCGAACTCCTTGAATTTAAATATTGACGAAGGAAATTATTGCCCCTACGTTTCCCCCATGTTGCTGAACCGAGCGAAGCTGCTCGCGTCTCCGGCGGCCAACACGGTGTTCACGACAGTGCTCACCCGTGGCCCGGTCGTCCGCCCGGAGATCGCCCGGATCACCGGTCTCTCCTCCGCCGCCGTCACCAAGGCGGTCAAGCCGATGATCGAGGCCGGATACCTGGAGGAACGCCCACAGGGACCGCGAACCGTCGAGGGCGCGGGACGTCCCGCACACCCCCTCGCCGTCCGCGCCGACCGGGAGTTCTTCGTCGGCGTCAAGGTCACCGCCGACGAACTCATCGGCGTGGTCACCGACTTGAGGGCACAGGTGCGCGCCGCCCACCGGATGCCGCTGACCGACCGGTCCGTCGAGCGGGTCGTCCGGGACATCGCCGCGCTCGTCGCGGAGCTGACCCCCGCCCACGCCGAGCGGACCCACCACATCGGGGTGTCCGTCTCCGGTGACGTGGACCGGCCGGGCGGCGTCGTGCGCTACTCGCCGTTCCTCGGCTGGCGCGACGTCCCGCTGGCCGAACTGGTCGCCGCCGCGACGGGGTTGGCGGTCACCGTCGAGAACGACGTGAAGGCCCTCACCGTCGCCGAGCAGTGGTTCGGCGACGGCGTGGGCGCCGACTCCTTCGCCCTCGCCACGGTCGGCGTCGGCATCGGCTGTGCGCTCGTCGTCAACGGCCGCCTGGTGGCCGGGGGTTACGGGGTGGCCGGCGAGATCGGCCACATCCCGGTCGCGGCCGGGGACGGCCCCGCCTGCCACTGCGGCGCCCGCGGCTGCGTCGAGGCGATCGCCTCCGAGGAGGCCATCGTCGCCCGGGCCCGCCGGGCGGCCGACGACCCGGACCTCGACATGGCCGGGGCGATCGACCGCGCCCACGGCGGGGACGCCGCCGTACGGGCCGTGTTCGAGGAGGCGGGCGAGGCCATCGGGCTCGGCCTCGCCGCCATGGTCAACCTGGTCGGACCCGAGCGGGTCGTCGTCTCCGGCGAGGGCGTGGCCGCGTACGACCTCTTCGAGGAGCAGATCCGCGCCGCCTTCACCACCCAGGCCTTCGGGGCCGCCGCCCGCTGCCCGCTCGTCGTGCGCCCCCTGCCCTGGGAGGAATGGGCGCGCGGCGCCGCCGCCGTCAGCATCCAGTCCCTCTTCGCCGCCTGACCCCCCACGCCACGGCCCGCTTCCCGCACGTCTCCGTTCCCCGGAAGGACCCTGTCATGACTGCCAGTTCCGCCCTGTCCCGCCGGGGATTCCTCGGCACGTCCCTGCTGTTCGTGGCCGGCGCCGCCGTGGCGTGCTCCAGCAACCCGCAGGAGACCGCTTCCGCCAAGGGTGCCAAGGTCACGCTCACGCAGTGGTACCACCAGTACGGGGAGGAGGGCACCCAGGCCGCGGTGAAGCGGTACGCCGAGGAGTTCACAAAGGCCAACCCGGACATCGCGGTCAACGTGGTGTGGGGTGCGGACGTCTCCCAGTACGAGACCAAGCTCAACGCGGCGCTGCTCGGCGCCGACGCCCCCGACCTCTTCGAACTCGGCGACTTCCGTGCCGAGATGGCCCGCAAGGGGCAGCTCGAACCCCTCGACGACGTGTACGGCGCCGCCAAGGACGGCTTCAACAAGGCGGACCTCGACTACCTCACCGTCGACGGCAAGCTCTACGGCATCAAGACCATCGACGACATCATGGTGCTCTACTACCGCAAGTCGATGCTGAAGAAGGCCGGCATCACCCCGCCCACCACCTTCGCCGAACTCGTCGACGCCGCGCGGAAGTTGACGGACGGCGACGTCAAGGGCCTGTTCATCGGCAACGACGGCATCGGCGACAGCCCCTACCTGCTCGCCTGGTCCCAGGGCGTCGGCCTCATCGACGGCGAGAAGGTGGTCTACGCCGACGCCGCCAGGTCCATCGGCGGCCTGCGCGACCTGCACTCCGACAAGTCGGTGCTGCTCGGCTTCACCACCGACTGGTACGACCCCGGGGCGTTCAACCAGGGCGCCGCCGCCATGCAATGGTGCGGCCTGTGGGCGCTGCCCGCCGTCGAGAAGGCGCTCGGCGACGACTTCGGGGTCGTGCCCTGGCCCGCGTACGACTCCTCCGGCAAGGCCGTCGCCCGGCTCGGCGGCTGGACACAGGCGATCCACTCCGGGAGCAAGCACGTCGCCGAGGCCAAGAAGTACCTCGCATGGCTGTGGATCAAGCAGACCGACATCCAGATCGACTGGGCCGTCAAGTACGGCTTCCATGTCCCGCCGCAGACCGAAGTCGCTGCCAGAACCCCCGAGTTGAGCAAGGGGGCCGCCAAGGACGCCGCCAGGATCGCGACCGCGTACGGCATCTCCTTCCCCGCCGAGTGGACCCAGGCCATGCAGGCCGGATTCATCGCCGCGGCCGCCGACATCGCGAAGGGCGCGGGCGCCGAGAAGACCCTCCGGAAAGCCCAGTCCACGGCGCAGTCCGCCCTCGACAAGCAGATGGGCTGACACCATGACCGCCACCGGCACCGCGCCCCTGCGCAAGAGTGCCGCCCGGCCGGCGCCCGCCCCGGCGCCGCGCCGCCGGCGGCTGACCGAGCGACGGTCGAAGGCCCTCGCCTTCGTCGTGCTGACCGCGCCGATGCTCGTCGGTCTCGGCGTCTTCCGCTACGTGGCCATCGGCTGGAGCTTCCTGCTCAGCTTCAGCGAGGCCCGCCGCACCATCTCCCTCGGGAACTGGGTCGGCCTCGACAACTACCAGGAACTGCTGAGCGACGAGCGGTTCCGCGACTCGCTCACGATGATCGTGCTGTTCACCGCGCTCATCGTGCCGCTCACCTTCGCCGCGTCCCTCGGCCTCGCCGTCCTCGTCAACCGCGTACGGCGCGGCCGGGCCTTCTTCCGCACCGCGTTCCTGCTGCCCGCCGCCGTCAGCTACGTCGCCGCCGCGATGATCTGGAAGATGGCCCTGTTCAGCGGCGTGCCCTCCGGCCTCGCGAACACCCTCGGCGCGCTGTTCGGCGCCGATCCCACCCCCTGGATCCAGACGCAGAGCCCGCCCCTGTACTGGATCGTCCTCGTCACGCTGCGCCTGTGGCTCCAGGTCGGCCTCTACATGATCCTGTTCATCGCCGGACTCCAGTCCGTCCCGCAGCACCTCTACGAAGCCGCCGCCCTCGACGGCGCCGGGGCCTGGCGCACCTTCCGCAGCATCACCTTCCCCATGCTGCGCAACACCTCGGTCGCCATCCTGCTGCTGATGCTCATCGCCGCGCTCCAGGCCTTCGACGAGTTCTACGCCATCTTCTCCACCGGCGCCTCGCTCGGCAGCGAACCCGTGCGCACGCCCCTCATGCACCTGTACGGCGTCGCCCTCCAGGACCAGGACTACGGCGTCGGATCCGCCGGCGCCTTCCTGCTCACGCTCCTGATCGTGCTGGTCACGCTCCTCCAGGGCCGGATCCTCGGGTTCGCCCGCGACAAGGACTGAACCATGAACCGTTACCGAGGGAGCGTCCTCGGATCCGCCGCCACGTACCTGGCGCTGTGCCTGCTGGCCGTGGTCTTCCTGATCCCGTTCTACGTCCTGCTGCGGGGCGCCTTCATGACGACGCCGGAGATCACCGCCACCGACTGGCACTGGCTGCCGTCCTCGCTGAGCCCGGACAACTTCACGTCCCTCTTCGACAACCCGGAGCGGCCCTTCGGCCGGTCGATCCTCAACTCGCTGCTGATCGCGGTGGTCTCGGCGCCCGTGTCGACGCTGCTCGCCTCGATGGCCGGCTACGCCCTCGCCCGTATCCATGTGCCCGGGCGGGCGGTCGTGCTCTCGCTCATCGTGGGCACGCTGATGATCCCGCAGGCCGTCACGTTCCTGCCCACGTTCGTCGTCGTCGGCTCCATGGGCGGCGTCAACACGATGTGGGGACTGATCGCGCCCGGCCTCTTCAACGCGTTCGCCGTCGTCCTGTTCCGCAGCTTCTACCTGTCCTTCCCCGCCGAGATAGAGGAGGCGGGCCGCCTCGACGGCCTCAGCTACCTCGGCGTCTACGGGCGGATCATCCTCCCCAACTCCGTCACGATGATCGCCTCGCTCGGCGCGCTGTCCTTCATCGAGGCGTGGAACTCCTTCCTGTGGCCGCTGATGATCGGCCAGGACCCGCAGAGCTGGACCGTGCAGATCGCGCTCTCCAGCTTCCTCACCTCCCAGACCGTGAACCTGCCCGAGCTGTTCGCGGGCACGGCCGTGGCGATCCTCCCGCTCGTCGTCATGTTCCTGGTCGCCCAGCGCCACATCGTCCAGGGCATCGCGATGTCCGGTCTCAAGTCCTGAACCCCCTTCCCCCGGAGGTACGTGAAGTGACCGAAACGATCCGGCGGGCGGCCCTCACCGCCGCCTGCGCGCTGCCGCTCGCCCTCGCCCTGCCGTCGCCCGCCGCCCAGGCGAAGACCCCGTACGTCAAGCCGTTCATGGGCTGGAGCAGCTGGAGCGTGGAGTCGTCCTCGCGCAGCGGCTACGGCACGCACTGGCTGAACGAGGACAACATCAAGAACGCCGCCGACTCCCTCAGCGGCAAGCTGTCCGCGTCCGGATACAAGAACCTCAACATCGACGCCGGCTGGAACTTCGACTACGACTGGAACTTCCACACCGACACCCACGGCATCCCCGACGCCGACAAGGACCGCTTCCCCAGCGGGATGCCCGCGCTCTCCGACTACGTCCACGGCAAGGGCCTCAAGCTCGGCCTCTACGGCGCCGCCGGACTGGAGAAGGAGGTCTACGACAAGAACGCCCCGATCCTCGGCACCGGCTGTCATGCCCAGGACATTGCGGTGAAGCCGCTGACCCCGACCAACAAGTGGGGCGGCAGCTGGAAGATCGACTACAGCAACCCCTGCGCCCAGGACTACATCGACTCCATCGTCGCCCGGTACGCCTCCTGGGGCGTGGACTTCATCAAGATCGACGGCGTGACGAAGGACAACGTCGCCGACATCAGGGCCTGGTCCACCGCCATCGACCACAGCGGCCGCAGCATGTGGCTCTCCGCCAGCGCCTGGCCCGTCGACCTGGAGGCCGCCGGGGGCTTGCGGCCCTACGCGAACGGGGTCCGCGTCGACACCGACATCGAGTGCTACTGCGAGACCACCAGCACGTGGACCAGCTCCGTCGACGACCGCTTCACCGATCTGCCCCGGTGGCTGCCCGACCTGGCCGCGCCCGGCTACCTCCCCGACCTCGACTCCATGCCGATCAACAACAACACCGGCAGCGGACTCCAGGACGGCATCGACGACACCGAGCGGCAGACCGTCATGACGTTCTGGTCGATGGCGTCGTCCCCGCTCTACGTCGGCGGCGACATCTGGTTCCTCGACGACAAGGCCAAGGCGATCCTCACCAACCCCGAGGTCATCGCCGTCGACCAGGCCGCCGTCCTGCCGCGGCAGATCCGCTCCGGCGACACACAGGTGTGGACGAAGAAGGTGGGCCGCGCCACCTACCTCGCCGTCTACAACCTCGGCTCCTCGGCCACCGACATCACGGTGAACCTCAAGGACCTCGGCCTGTCCGGCACCCAGCGGCTGCGCGACGTCGCCGCCCGCACCGACCTCGCCCCGGCACGGGGCTCCTGGACCGCCTCGTCCGTCCCGGCCCACGGCTCGCGCCTGATCAAGCTGTCCTGACCGGTCCTGCCCTCCCCGTCCAAGGAGCCGCACATGAGCAACGGACCCTCCAGACGCGTCGTTCTCGGGCTCGGCACCGCCCTCGCCCTGAACGCCCTCCCCGCCTTCACCGCGCACGCCGCGCCGCGACGCCCCGCCTCCTCCCCGCTCGTCCCCGCCGACCGGGCGACGACCCTGTGGTACCCGGAGCCCGCCGACGAGGACCTCCTCATCGAGCAGGGCCTGCCGCTCGGCAACGGCCGGCTCGGCGCCCTCGTCGGCGCCGACCCCGCCCGCGAGCTGTTCCACGTCACCGACGCCACCCTGTGGACCGGCGGCGCCAACACCACCCTCGACCAGGACGGCCAGTTCCCTTACGGGCGCGACGACTTCGGCAGCTTCACGCTGCTCGCCCGCGTCATGCTGTACCTGCCGGGACACGAGCGCTCCGCCGTCACCGGCTACCGCCGCACCCTCGACCTCAGCAACGGCCTCGTCACCACCACGTACACCAAAGGCGGGGTCCGGTACGTCCGCGAGATGTTCGCCAGCGCCCCCGACGACACCATCGTCGTCCGGCTGTCCCAGAGCGGCGGCGGCTTTCTGACCGGCGCCGTCATCCTCTCCGGCACCCACGGCGAGACGACCGCCGCGGACCGGGACCTCGCCTCCTTCTCCGGGACCCTCGGCAACGAACTGCGGTACGCGGCGGCGGTCACCGCCGCCGGGGACGGCACGGTCGCGGCCACCGGGACCCGCGTCACCTTCACCGACTGCACCGAGGTCACCCTCGTCATCAGCGGCGGCACGGACTACGCCCCGGACCACGCCACCGGCTACCGCGCCCCCGACGCCGACCCGCTCGCGCTCGCCCGGTCCAAAGCCGCGGCCGCGGCCGCGATCCCGGGCAGCCGCCTGCGCGACACGCATGTCGCCGACTACCGGGCGCGCTACGACCGGTTCACCCTCGACCTCGGGCGCTCCAGTGGCCGGCAGCGTGGGCGCGACACCTGGACACGGCTGAAGGCCCGTGCGGCCGACGGGGCGGCGCCCGACCCCGAACTGGAGGCGAGCTACGTCCAGTTCGGCCGCTACCTCACCATCTGCGGCTCGCGCGACGGACTGCCGATGGGCCTCCAGGGACTGTGGCTGGAGGGCAACACCCCGGACTGGATGGGCGATTACCACACCGACATCAACATCCAGATGAACTACTGGCTGGCCGACCGGGCCGGCCTCGGCGAGACCTTCCCCGCGTTCGCCGACTACTGCCTCGCCCAGCTCCCCGCGTGGAGCGACGTCACCCAGAAGCGGTTCCAGGACTCCCGCAACCGCTACCGCAACACCTCCGGCAAGGTCGCGGGCTGGACGGTCGCCTTCTCCACCAACCCCTACGGCGGCCTCGGCTGGTGGTGGCACCCGGCGGGCAACGCCTGGCTGTGCGCCTCCCTCCACGAGCACTACGAGTACACGCAGGACCGCGCCTACCTGTCCCGGATCATGCCGCTGCTCAAGGGTGCCTGCGAGTTCTGGCAGGCGCGGCTGATCACCACGACCGTCGACGGCCGCGAGGTCCTGATCGACGACCACGACTGGTCACCCGAGCACGGCCCGCAGGACGCCCGCGGCATCACGTACACGCAGGAACTCCTGTGGACCCTCTTCGGCCACTACACGAACGCCTGCCGCACCCTCGGGGTCGACGCCGAACACGCCCGGATCATCGGGGAGTTGCGCGAGCGCCTGTACCTGCCCCGGGTCAGCCCCGCATCGGGCCGGCTGGAGGAGTGGATGAGCGCGGACGACCTCGGCGAGACCACCCACCGCCATCTCTCGCCCCTCATCAACCTGTTCCCCGGCGACCGCATCCGCCCGGACGCGGGCGACCCCGAACTCCTCAAGGGCGCAGAGGAGTTGCTCGTCTCCCGGGGCATGGAGAGCTACGGCTGGGCCTGCGCCTGGCGGGCCGCGTGCTGGGCCCGGCTCGGGAACGCCGACAAGGCCTACCGGCTGGTGCTGACGAACCTGCGGCCCTGGTCGGGCGGTGACACCGGGACCGCGATGAACTTCTTCGACATGTACCGGGTCTCGGACACCCGTGCCATCTTCCAGATCGACGCCAACCTCGGCACCCCGACGGCGGTCCTGGAGATGCTCGTCCGCTCCCGCCCCGGCCGCATCGAACTGCTCCCCGCGCTGCCCGACGCCTGGGCCGCCGCCGGATCCGTCACCGGGGCGGGCGCCCGCGGCGGGTTCACGGTCGACCTGGCGTGGGAGCGGGGCCGCGTCCGCCAGGCGACGATCCGCAGTGTCGGCGGACGTCGCACGGTGGTCCTGCTGGGCGGCCGGGCCAGGACCGTGGAGCTGGAGCCGGGGGAGGCCGTGACGCTGAGCGGCCGTTGACCGGATCGACGCGGCCTCCGCCGGCCGGTGCCGACGGGGGTCGCGGCGGGTGAGCGGACGGCGCGGGTCAGGAGTCCTTCGCGGAGTCCTTGCCCGCGGCGTCGAGCGCGGCGACGGCGTCGTGCGCCGCCTGCAGCGCGCCCTTGCCGATGGTGTCCGCGGACGGGGCGCTCTTGGACTCGAAGTCACTGCCGTTGTACGTGACGGTCACCAGGACGTTGGCGCTGCGGACCGTGACCACGGCCTCCCGCGTGTCCTGCTTGTCCTTGGTGGTGAGATCCGTGGTCAGCCGCGCCTCGTCGCCGATGTCCTTGGCCGCGCCGTCCTTGCCGCCGCCCGACGCGAAGGCCTGCTTCGCGAGGGCGTCGGAGTTCTTCACCTCGAAGGACACGTCGAGCCAGCGGTAGTCGTACCCCTTGAGCGCGCTCCAGGAGCAGCCGCGGCGGACCGATTCGTCGGTCGCCGAGAGCTCCTTGCCCGCCGCCTTCGCGCCCGGTACGAGCGAAGTGACCGTTTTGCTCCCTACGGTGCCGCAGGGCGCGGGCGGCTTCGCGTACGTCTTGGCCGCCACGCTCTCGCTGGGACCGTGCGACGCCGACTCCTGCGGCGCGGCCTTCTTCTGGTCCTTGTCGGCGGTGTCGGACATCGGTCCCGTGGACCAGGCCCAGCCCGCGCAGGCGAGCACGGCGACCGGCAGCAGCCGGGCGGCCAGAGTGACCGGGAGCGGGAGAGCACGCACGGCGTACGTCCCTTACGTCAGTGGGGTGGGGGACGCCAGTGTCACATGAGTTGCTGTGCGGCGATACCGCCACTTCTGTCACCTCGGCATCACACACCGGCATCGTCCCGGCGTACGGCCGTCACCAGCCACACCCCGGCGCGCGTCCGCACGCCCCGCTCCGACGCGTACGGCCGGAGCGTGTCCTCCAGCACGGCGCGCGTCGCGGCGGGCACCGGCCGGTCCGGGGCGCGGGAGAGGAGGAAGTCGACGGCGTCGGCCGGCGAATCGCCCCAGCGGGTGTGGACATCCACCGGGTTGACGGCGATCCGGGCGAACGTGCGGTGCAGCACGGCGTGGATCCGGTACGGCTCGGACAGGGACGTCATGGCGGTGCCCGCGGCGCGGGCGGCGGGATCCGGCGCGGCGGGGGCCGCGTCCCGGGTGCCCGCCGCCAGGTGCCGGGCGAACTCCGCCAGCGCCGTGCTCTCCTCGGTCTGCGGACCCGGACGGCGCGGGCAGACGAAGGCGAGCCGCCCGCCCCTGCGCAGCGCCCGGGCCACGTTCGCGAACGCCGCCACGTGGTCCTCGAAGAACATCACGCCACCGCGGCTGAGCGCGACGTCGTAGCCGCCCGGCGGGAACGGGTGCGTCTGCGCGTCGCCGCGTTCGAACGACGCGCCCCGCACCCCCTCCTCGGCCGTGCGGGCGCGGGCCCGCGCGATCAGCGGCGCCGAGATGTCGACGCCGACGGCGTGCCCGGGCGCCGCGAGCCGGGCCGCCGTCCGCGTCGTGGCGCCGGCGCCGCAGCCGATGTCGAGGACCCGGTCGCCCGGCGCGATGGCGGCGGCCGCGAACAGCGCCTCGTCGGCCTCGCCGAGCAGCGCGTCGAAGCGCCGGTGATGGGTCGCCCAGTGCCGGCCCAGCGGGCCGTTCCAGGCCTGTTCCTGACGGAGGTTGGCGATGGTCACGGTGTCTCCAGGAGTTCCGGTACGGGCAGCGCGGACTCGATCCGGTCGACGGCGGCGAAGGCTCCGTACGCGATCAGATGCACGAGGCAGTGATCGGTGTACGGGGCCACGCGCCACGCCGCGACGTCCTCGCCGGTGATCCGGTACGGCGCGAGCGCGGCGAGCAGCGCCAGCCGTGCCCCGGGCCGCTCGGCGCGGCCGGGCAGCTCCGGCCCGCCGGGCGCCGGGTGCGAGCCGTCCCACTTCGCGACGGTCTCCTGGACGAGGGCGAGGTCGTCGTCGCCGAGGAGGCCCGCGCCTTTCGTGGCCGCCGTGCGCAGGGCGTCGTAGGCCGGGCCGACGGAACTGCCCGCCGCCCAGGCCGGGCCGGGGCCCGGGGAGTCGAGCAGGTCGAGCGAGGCGCCGGGCCGGTGCGGGGTGCGGACCACGCGGGAGAGGCTGCGGCCGGCCAGCGAGCGGACCGCCTGGAGGCGCTGGGCGCCCGCGGGCAGCAGGTTCTCGGTGCACAGCGCGGACACGATCCGGTTGATGAAGTGGAAGGTCAGCGCGGTGCCGACGTGCGAGGCGAGATCGGCGCGGGCGAACGGCGGAGGCGCCAGGTCCGGGGAGCCGGGCACCCGGGTGGCCCGGCCCCACTCCAGCAGCCGGGACGCCCGCTCGTCGCCCGGGGCCGCGGCCCGGGCCACCGCCTCGCCGAGCGCGTGGTCGCCGTTCGCGTGCAGCAGCACGGCATGCGCGTCGACGCAGAACGGGCAGCGGTTCGCGAGGGAGGTCCCGGCCGCGACCAGCTCGCGGTCGGTGCGCGAGCCGCTGCCCGCGATCAGCGCCTCGCGCAGCAACGCCCAGGCGGGTGCGAGGAGTTCGGGTGCCGAGGAGAGGACGACGAGGGTCGGCGGGTGCGTGATGCCGAAGTCGGTCGCCGTCTGCTCCCAGACGGCGGCGGCGGTGCCGGTGGCGGACTGGGGCGACGGCGGCTGCGTGTAGCGGTACGGGCCGGGCATGCGGGCTCCTCGGGCCGGTCTCGGGCGGTGCTGCGGACCCGTTCAGGCTCGCCCGGCGCCCCGGCCCCGGGCGTCGTACGGCGGAGCCCACCTCGGCCTACTCCCCGGGGAGTAGGCGCCGGGCCCGCGCCGTCCTCACGGCGGACGCCGATGCCGGCGGCGCCGTCTAATCTGCCGGACATGCAGGGGGACTTGGACGTACGGGACGGGGACGCGGGCGGCGGAGCGGTGGCCGGGAGGGCCGCGCCGCCCTCCTGGCGCGCGCGGCTCGCCGACGCGGCGCTCGCCGTCGTGGCCGGCACGGTCGTGGTCCTCGCGGCCGCGCTCGGCGACGACGGGGCGACGCCGCTGGACTATGCGCTCATGACGGCGTCGGCGGCGTGCCTGGCGGGCTACCGCCGGGCACCCCGCGTGGTGCTGCTCGCGTCAACTGCGCTGACCACGGCCTACGTTGTCCATGCGCACCCCGCGCCGCTGGCGGCGCTGCCGGTGCTCGCCTCGGTGCACACGGCGGCCCGGGCGGGGTACCGGGGCCTGGCCGCGGCCACGGCCGGTGCCTTCCTCGCCGTCTACATCACGCGGGACGCCCTCGCGACGGACGGCGCCACCACGCGCGGCCTGCTGCTCGTGGGCTGGTTCCTGTGCGCGGTCGTGACCGGGCTCGCCGACAAGAACTGGCAGGCGTATCTGCACCAGACCGAGCAGCGCGCCCTGGAGGCCGAGCGGACCCGTGAGGAGGCCGCGCTGCGCCGCGCGGGCGAGGAACGGCTGCGCATCGCGCGGGAGTTGCACGACTCGCTCACCCACAGCATCTCGATCGTCAAGCTGCAGGCGGGAGTCGCCGTCCACCTGGCCCGCAAGCGCGGCGAGGAGGTGCCGCCCGCGCTGCTCGCGATCCAGGAGGCGAGCGGGGAGGCGATGCGCGAACTGCGGGCGACGCTGGACGTGCTGCGCACCGACGAGCCCACGGGCAGCCCCGCCCTGCTCGTCGAGCGCGCCCGCGCGGCCGGGATATCCGTCGACCTCACCGTCACCGGAGCCGAGCGGCCCCTGCCGGCCCCGCAGGACCGGGCGGCGTACCGGATCGTGCAGGAGGCGCTGACGAACGTGGCCCGCCACGCGGGCCGCGAGGCGCAGGCCCACGTGCATCTCGACCACGGAGAGGCCGAGGTGACGGTTCTGGTCACCGACACCGGCGCCGCGACCCCGGACCGGCCGGTCGCCGAGGGCACGGGACTGACCGGGATGCGGGAGCGGACCGCCGCCCTCGGCGGCACGCTGTCGGCCGGCCCGCGCGAGGGCGGCGGCTTCGAGGTGCGGGCGCGGCTGCCGCTCGGCGGGGCGCCGGACGGGACGCCGCCACCCGCCGCCGGCCGGAGCGCGGACCCGGCCGCGACCGCGAGGAACGCCCGCCCCGGGCGGACGGCCCGAGCCGTCCCCGGGACCGCCTCATGATCCGCGTCGTGCTCGTCGACGACCAGGCGCTGATGCGCGCCGGGTTCCGCGCGCTCCTCGACGCCGAGGACGGGATCGAGGTCGTGGGGGAGGCCGCCGACGGAGCCGAGGGGGTCGTCCTCGTCCGGGAACGGGTGCCGGACGTGGTGCTCATGGACGTACAGATGCCGGGCACCGGCGGCATCGAGGCCACGCGGCGCATCGCCGCCGAACCGGCGCTGGCCGGCGTCCGCGTCGTCATGCTCACCAACTACGGCCTGGACGAGTACGTCTTCGAGGCGCTGCGCGCCGGGGCGTCCGGATTCCTGCTCAAGGACAGCGAGCCGGAGGACCTGCTCACCGGGATCGCGGTCGTCGCGCGCGGCGACGCCCTGCTGTCGCCGTCCGTCACACGCCGTCTCATCGGCGCGTTCGTGTCCCGGCCCCCGGACCGGGCGACGGCGCCGGGCCTGGAGTGCCTCACCCCGCGCGAGCGCGAGGTCACCGCGCTCGCCGCCCGCGGCCTGACCAACGAGGAGATCGCCGCGCACATGGTGATCAGCCCCTTCACCGCCAAGACCCACATCAGCCGCGCCATGACCAAACTGGGCGCCCGCGACCGGGCCCAGCTCGTCGTGTTCGCCTACGAGTCGGGACTCGTCGCCGCCCGCACACCGGGCGCCGATCGCCGGGACACCGGCGCCACGGCCTGACGCGGGAGCCGAGGCCCGGCCGCTAGGATCCGCACAAGTTGCTGAGGACGCGGACACTGGGTCCGCCGTGGTGGTTGGGGGGTCGGCGTGGTCGCTGGTCGTGTGGTGCGCTTCGACGGAGCGCGCGGGTATGGGTTCATCGCGCCGGACGACGGCGGTGAGGACGTCTTCCTGCATGTGAACGACCTCCTCATCCCCGAGTCGTATCTGCGCACGGGGCTGAAGGTCGAGTTCGACATCGAGGAGGGCGACCGGGGCCCCAAGGCGTCGTCCGTCCAGCTCGCCGAGGGCGCCTCCGCGCCGGCGCCCGGCCGGGGCGCGGCCGACGGCGACGACGTGCTCTGCGACGTCCTGCGCGTCGACGAGTTCACGAACGAGGTCACCGAACTGCTGCTGCGCGCCGCCCCATCGCTGACCGGCGACCAGATCCTGGCGATCCGCCGCGAGTTGGTGCAGAGCGGGCGCAAGCACGGCTGGGTGGACAGCTGACCGGCTGACCAGCAGCTGAACCGCCCCGGGGCCCGGGCCGAGTGGACGCACTCGGCCCGGGCCCCGCGGCGTTCCCCGGACGGACACCGCATCGATACGCCGCGAACACCCCTCTATGTCCGGCCCGGTTATTCAATCTTCATCGAATCCGGTCCGGCATCCGGACAACCCCCTTGTCCTGCGGACTGTATGCGAAATACGTTCTGCGGTATTCCTTGATCGCCCACAGGTTTTCTGTCGACACGCACAGGCGCCTGCGGAACCACTCCTTGGCGGAGGTATGCCCTCGTGCGCCGAACAGCGGTTGCCTTCACGGCAGTTGCCCTGGTGATGTCCACAACGGCGGGCTGCGGCTCCCTGCAGTCCTCGGCCACCGAGGTCGGCGGGGAGCGGATGACCGACGACCGTCCCGTACGCGACGGCGGCACCCTCACGGTCGCCCTCAACGCGGACCCCGACAAGCTCGACCCGACCCTGGCCCAGACCCTCGTCGGCCGCACCGTCTTCGCCGGCATGTGCGAGAAGCTCTACGACGTCGACGCCAAGGGCAAGGTCGTGCCGCAGCTCGCGACGGCCCTGCCGAAGGTGTCCGCCGACGGCCGCACCGTCTCCTTCGACGTCCGCAAGGACGCCCGGTTCAGCGACGGCACCCGGCTCGACGCGGCCGCCGTCGTCACGTCCCTGCTGCGCCACCGCGACCTGGCGGGCTCGGCCCGCGCCACCGAACTCGCCCCGCTGAAGCGGGCCGAGACCACCGGCCCGTACAGCGTGAGGCTCACCCTCAAGCAGGCGTACGTCCCGCTGACCGCGGTGCTCGCCGACCGCGCCGGCATGGTGATGTCGCCGGCCGCGCTCAAGAAGTACGGCAAGAACTTCACCAACCACCCGTCCTGCGTCGGCCCGTTCAAGTTCGTCGAGCGCGTCGGCGGCGACCGCATCGTCCTTGCCAAGGACACCCACTACTACGACGCGGACTCCGTCCACCTCGACAAGGTGATCTACAAGCCGATCCCCGACGGCAGCGTCCGGCTCGCCAACCTGCGCTCCGGCGACCTCCAGATCGGCGACCAGATGGCCCCCGTCGACGTGAAGAGCGCCCTCACCGACGCCAAGCTCCAGCTGTTCAACTCGCCCTCGCTCGGCTACCAGGGCATCGGTGTCAACGTCGGCAACGTCAAGGGCCTCGGCGAGAAGCCCGGCCGGATCGACGCCCCGATGGGGCGCGACGTCCGGGTCCGCGAGGCCTTCGAGCTCGCCATCGACCGCGACCTCATCAACAAGGTCGTCTTCCAGGGCATGTACGAGCCCGCGTGCGGACCCGTCTCCCCGGAGTCCGCCCTCGCCCCCGGCGTCAAGGCGTCCGCGTGCCCGAAGCGCGATGTCGCCGCCGCCAAGAAGCTGTTGAAGCAGGCGGGGGCGCAGACCCCGGTGCACGTCGAGCTGAAGATCTCCACCACCCCTGAGTGGAGCCGCATCGGCCAGGTCATCCAGGCCATGGCCAAGGACGCGGGATTCGCGGTCACGCTGCGCCCCACCGAGTACGCCACCATGCTCGAAGAGACCGACGACGGGCACTACGAGGCCTTCAACAGCGGCTGGTCCGGGCGCCTCGACCCGGACGGCAACATCGCCAGCTTCCTGCAGACGCGCGGCGCGATGAACGCCTACGGCCTCTCGGACAAGAAGGTCGACGCCCTCATCGAGCGCGGCCGCACCGAGGCCGACCCCGCCGAACGGGCCAGGATCTACGACGAGTTGACCCGCCGCGTCAACGACGCGCACGCGCTCATCTACCTCTACCGCCAGAAGAACTACGTCGTCACGGGGAAGGACATCGCGGGGGTGCACGTCTACGGCGACGGCCTCGTGCGCGTGAAGAACGCGGGGTACGCCAAGTGACGACCGCCCGGACAACCCAGAAAACCTCGGAAACCCCGACCGACCGGACCGCTTCCGCCCCTCAACCTGCCGTGAAAAAGCGCGGGTTGCTCGCCGGACACCCCATGGCCACGTACGTCCTGACCAGGCTGCGGCAGTCCGTCATCACGCTCTTCCTCGTCTCCGTCGTCGTCTTCGCGGGCATCCGCGCCCTGCCCGGTGACCCGGCGCTCGCCCTCGCGGGCGAGGAGCGCAGCCCGAAGGCGCTCGCCGCCATCCGCGCCGAGTACGGGCTCGACGACAACATCGTGATCCAGTACGCGAGGTTCATCGGCCACGCCCTCCAGGGCGACCTCGGCACCTCCTCGCGCACCGGCCTCCCGGTCGCCGACGCCATCGGGCAGGCCCTGCCCGTCACCCTCGAACTCGCCGCGCTCTCGCTGCTGTTGGCCATCGTCCTCGGTATCGGCGCCGGTATCGTCGCCGCCGTCCGGCGCGGCAGGCCCGCGGAGTGGATCGCCAACGGGATCGCCCTGCTCGGCCTCTCCGTCCCCACCTTCTGGCTCGGCATCGTCCTCGTCCTCGCCTTCGCGATCGCCCTGCCCGTCTTCGCGGCCTCCGGCTTCGTCCCCTTCGGCACCGACCCGATCGACAACCTGCGCCGCATGGTGCTGCCCGCGATCGTCCTCGGCTCCGGGCTCGCCGCCGTCGTCATGCGCCAGACACGGGCCGCGATGCTCGACTCCCTGTCGGCCGACTACGTCCGCACGGCCCGCGCCAAGGGCCTCTCGCGCCGGGCGGTCATCGGCGGCCACGCGCTCCGCAACTCCCTCGTCACGGTCGTCACCGTGCTCGGTCTGCAGCTCGGCCACCTGATCTCCGGGGCGGTCGTCACCGAGCAGATCTTCGTGCTCCCCGGCTTCGGCAAGCTGACCATCGACGCCGTCTTCACGCGTGACTACGCGACGCTGCAAGGCGTGGTGCTGTGCACCTCCGCCGCGTACATCTTCATCAACCTGCTGGTCGACGTGGCGTACTCGGTCATCGACCCGCGCATCCGGCTCGGAGGTGCCCGGTGACCACGCTCGCCCTCACAGGAATACGGGCCCGCGCCGCCCGGAGCGGCAAGCTGCGCGCCCTGCGCAGGAACAAGCTGGCCATGACCGGCGCCGTCATCGCCGCGGTCTTCGTGCTCGCCGCGCTGTTCGCGCCGCTGATCGCGCCGTACGACCCGGCACAGCCGGACTTCGACCACGTGCTGGCGGCGCCGGGCTGGAGCCACTGGCTCGGCACCGACGACCTCGGCCGCGACCAGCTGTCCCGCGTCGTCCACGGGGCGCGGGCGTCCATGCAGGTCGGCGTGCTCGCCGTCGTGTTCGCCTTCGTCATCGGCGTTCCGCTCGGCCTGCTCGCCGGCTACTACGGGAAGGTCACCGACAGCGTCGTCTCCCGGATCACCGACACGATGCTCGCGTTCCCCTTCCTGGTCCTGGCCGTCGGCCTCGCCGCCGTCCTCGGCCCGTCGCTGACCAACGCGACCATCGCCATCGGCATCTCGCAGATCCCGGCCGTCATCCGGATCACCCGCGCCGAGACGCTCCGCCTCAAGCACGTCGACTACGTGGCCGCGGCCGTCGCCAACGGAGGCGGCGACGGCACCGTCCTGTTCCGGCACATCCTGCCCAACGCGACCTCCGCGCTCACCGTGCAGGCCACCGTCGGCATCCCCGCCGCCATCCTCGGCGAGGCCCTGCTCAGCTTCCTGGGCCTCGGCGTACAGCCGCCCGAGCCGTCGCTCGGCGTGATGCTCTCCTCCGCCCAGTCCTTCCTCGCGCCCGCGCCCTGGATGGCGGTGTTCCCCGGCCTCGCCGTGGTCGCCGCGACCCTGGCGTTCAACCTGCTCGGCGACGGCCTGCGCGACGTCCTTGACCCCCGTGGAGCGACCCGATGAGCGACCTCGAGACTCCCGAGCCCGTCCTGAGCGTGCGCGACCTGTCGGTCTCCTTCCGCTCCGACACCCGCACGGTCCACGCCGTCGACCACGTCTCGTACGACCTGCACGCCGGTGAGGTCCTCGCCGTGGTGGGCGAGTCGGGCTGCGGCAAGTCCGTCACGTCCATGGCCGTCATGGGCCTGCTGCCGCCCACCGCGCACCTCACCGGGTCGATCCGGCTCGGCGAACGGGAAATGCGTGGCGCCGACGACAAGGCGTACGGAAAGATCCGCGGCAAGGACATCGCGATGATCTTCCAGGAGCCGATGACGTCTCTGAACCCGGTGCTGACCATCGGGCGACAGATCGGTGAAGTGCTCCGCCGCCACCAGGGGCTGAGCAAGAAGGAGGCGCGCGCACGTGCCGTCGAACTGCTCGACCTCGTGGGCATCCCCGCCCCCGCCCAGCGCGTCGACGAGTACCCGCACCAGCTCTCCGGCGGCATGCGCCAGCGCGTCATGATCGCCATCGCCGTGGCCTGCGACCCGGCCGTCCTCATCGCCGACGAGCCCACCACCGCCCTCGACGTGACCGTCCAGGCGGGCATCCTCGAAGTCCTCCAGTCGCTGCGCGAGCGACTCGGCACCGCCATCGTGCTCATCACCCACGACCTCGGCGTCGTCGCCGACATCGCCGACCGGGTCCTCGTCATGTACGCGGGCCGCCCGGTCGAACAGGCGCCGGTGGACGAGCTGTTCGCGGCACCCAGGCACCCGTACACGCGCGGCCTGCTCTCGGCGGTGCTGCGCCCCGGTGCCGCCAAGGAGCGGCTCCCCGAGATCCCCGGACTCGTGCCGAGCCTCGACGAACAGCCCGACGCCTGCACCTTCGCGCCGCGCTGCGCCCGCGCCGACGACACCTGTACGACCGGCCGTCCCGGTTTCACGGCCATCACCGCGGCCACCGAAGAGGCAGCCACGGGTGCCACGCACCGCGCCGCCTGCTGGCACCCGCACACCCTTCAGGAGAGCGCCTCATGAGCCCTGAGAAGAGCACCCCGGTTCTCGAACTCACCGACCTGGAGCGGCACTTCGCGGGCTCCGGCGGCACCGTGCGCGCCGCCGACGGCGTCACCCTCACCGTCGGCCGCGGCGAGGTCGTGGGCCTCGTCGGCGAGTCCGGCAGCGGCAAGTCGACCGTCGGCCGCTGCGCCGTCCGCCTCGACGAACCCACCGGCGGCACCGTCCGCATCAACGGCACCGACGTGACGACCATGTCCCGGCGCGCCCTGCGCCCGCTGCGCAAGGACTTCCACCTGGTCTTCCAGGACCCGTCGTCCTCGCTCGACCCGCGCATGACGGTCGGCCGGATCATCGCCGAGCCGCTGAAGCTGCACGGCATCGCGAAGAAGGACGCCGCCCACGCGCGCGTGGCCGAACTCCTCGCCCAGGTGGGCCTGCGTCCCGAACACGCCGACCGGCATCCGCACGAACTCTCCGGCGGCCAGCGCCAGCGCATCTCCATCGCCCGCGCGCTCTCCGTCGACCCCGACCTCCTGGTCGCCGACGAGCCGACCTCCGCCCTCGACGTCTCCGTGCAGGCCTCCGTCCTCAATCTGCTCGCCGACCTCCAGCGCGACCGCGGCTTCGGCTGCCTGTTCATCACGCACGACCTCGCGGCCGTCGAGTACCTGGCGGACCGGATCGCGGTCATGTACCTCGGCCAGATCGTCGAACAGGCCCCCACCCGGGAGCTGTTCGACGACCCCAAGCACCCCTACACCCAGGCCCTGCTGTCGGCCGCCCCCGTCCCCGACCCGGTCACGCAGCGCACCCGCGAACGCATCGTCCTCAGCGGCGAACTGCCCAGCCCGCTCGCCCCGCCGCCCGGCTGCCGCTTCCACACGCGCTGCCCGCTCGCCGTGGACCGCTGCCGCACCGAGGTGCCGGTCCTGCGCACCCTTGACAGCGCGGCCGGCGGCCGCGAGGTCTCCTGCCACCTCGTCGCCGACGACGGCACCGCGCCGGACGCCGCCGCGACCCGGCCTCGTACGATGCCGCACCCTCGAACTGCCACCACCCGCTAGGAGCTCACTTGTTCACCACCCGGCCGACCCTCCAGGGCACCTTCGGCATGGTGTCCTCCACGCACTACCTCGCCTCCCAGTCCGCGATGGCGGTCCTGGAGGACGGCGGCAACGCCTACGACGCCGCCGTCGCCGCGGGCTTCGTGCTCCACGTCGTCGAACCGCACCTGAACGGGCCCGCGGGCGAGGTGCCGATGATCCTCGCCCCGGCCGGCGGCGAGGTGCGGGTGCTGTGCGGCCAGGGCGTCGCGCCCGCCGGGGCGAGCGTCGCCCACTACAAGTCGCTCGGCCTCGACCTGGTGCCCGGCACCGGCCCGCTCGCGGCCGCCGTGCCCGGCGCCTTCGACGCCTGGATGCTCCTCCTGAAGGACCACGGCACGAAGTCCCTCGCCGACGTCCTCAAGTACGCCGTCGGCTACGCGGAGGACGGGCACGCGCCCGTCGAGCGCGTCGGCGAGACCGTCGAGACCGTGCGCGAGCTCTTCGAGACCGAGTGGCCCTCGTCCGCCGAGGTCTACCTGGTCGACGGCAAGGCCCCGGCCCCCGGCGAACTGCTGCGCAACACGCGGCTCGCCGCCACCTGGAAGCGCCTCGTCGCGGAGGCCGAGGAGGCCGGCACCGACCGCGTCGCCCAGATCCAGGCGGCCCGGCGCATCTGGCGCGAGGGCTTCATCGCCGAGGCGCTCGTGCGCCAGGCCCAGCAGCCCACCATGGACACCAGCGGCGAGCGGCACACCGGCACCCTCACCCTCGAAGACCTCGCCTCCTGGGAGGCCACCTACGAGGCCCCGGCGACGTACGACTGGAACGGCTGGACGCTGTGCAAGGCCGGCGGCTGGAGCCAGGGCCCCGTCTTCCTCCAGCAGCTCGCCCTGCTCCCGCCCGAGCTGCCCGCCTACGGGTCCGCCGACTACGTCCACCTGCTCGTCGAGGGCTGCAAGCTCGCCATGGCCGACCGCGAGGCCTGGTACGGGGACGCCGACCCGGCAGGGGTCCCGGTCGCCGAGCTGCTCTGCGACGACTACAACGCCGCGCGCCGCGCCCTCGTCGACCCCGGCAAGGCCTCGCACGAGCTGCGCCCCGGCAGCCCGCGCGGCGCCGAACCCCGGCTGAGCACGCACGCCCACGCGGTCGCCGCCGGTGAGCCCGGCTTCGACGCCATGGGAGTCGCCGGCGCCGGTGAGCCGACCGTCCAGAAGAACGGCGGAACCCGCGGCGACACCTGCCACCTCGACATCGTCGACCGCTGGGGCAACATGGTCGCCGCGACCCCGTCCGGCGGCTGGCTCCAGTCCAATCCGGTCGTGCCCGAGCTCGGCTTCCCGCTCGGCACGCGGCTGCAGATGTCCTGGCTCGACGAGGACCTGCCGAACTCGCTCGTCCCCGGCCGCCGCCCGCGCACCACGCTCACCCCGTCGCTCGCCCTGAAGGACGGCGTCCCGGTCATGGCCTTCGGCACCCCCGGCGGCGACCAGCAGGACCAGTGGCAGGTGCACTTCTTCCTCGCGGTGGCGCTGCGCCCGACGGTCCGCGGCGGGCTCGACCTGCAGGGCGCCATCGACGCCCCGAACTGGCACAACGACTCCTTCCCCGGCTCCTTCTTCCCGCGCGGCATGCGGCCCGGGTCCGTGACCGTCGAGTCCCGGATGGACGAGGAGGTCGTCGCCGAGCTGCGCCGCCGCGGCCACGACGTGACCGTCGGCGACGCCTGGTCCGAGGGCCGGCTGTGCGCCGTCGCCCGCGACCCGCGCACCGGCGTCCTGTCGGCGGCGGCGAACCCGCGCGGCATGCAGGGGTACGCGGTCGGCCGCTAGGGACTGTCGGCCCCCGGCAGGTGGAATCGCCGATTTCATGGCGATTCCACCTGCCGTTCACCCTGCGGGTACGCGTTGTCAGTGGGGCGTGTTCTCATGGAGCCATGATCGAAACCATCACGGAAAGCATCGACGACTTTCTGACCCGCAAGGTCACCGACCAGCTCCTGACCGACGTCGAGCGGATCGTCCGCGCCGCGGCCGCCGCCGAGATATCGCCCCGCTTCCGGCAGCTCGCCGCCCACGAGATCGAGGAGAAGAGCGCCCCGCACGACCTCGTGACCGTCGCCGACAAGCGCGCCGAGGAGCACCTCACCCGCGAGCTGACCGCACTGCTGCCCGGCTCCGTCGTGGTCGGCGAAGAAGCGGTCGCCGCGGACCCGACGACGTACGAGGCCATCCGTGGCGCGGCCCCGGTCTGGATCGTCGACCCGGTCGACGGCACCCGTCAGTTCGTGCACGGCGACCCCGGCTTCTGCACCCTCGTCGCCCTCGCACTCGACGGAGTCGTCCTCGCCTCCTGGACGTACGCGCCCGCGCTCGACGAGTTCGCCGTGGCCGTACGCGGCCGGGGCGCGAGGCTCAACGGCCGGGTCCTGCCCGCCGGGGCACCCGAGCCGGGCCGCGACCTGCGCATCGCCACCTCGCACCCCGACTTCACGACCGACGCCCAGAAGCACGCCCTGCTGGGACTGCGCACGGACGGGGTCGCCCCGCGGCCGTGCGGCTCGGCGGGCCTGGAGTACCTGGCCATCGCCCGCGGTGACCTGGACGCGGTCGCCTTCAGCTGGGAGCTGGCCTGGGACCACGCGGCCGGACTGCTCCTGGTCGAGGAGACCGGCGGCGCGCACCTCACGCGGGACGGCGTCCCCTTCGCGATCACCGGGGGCAACGCGCTGCCGTTCACCGCGGCGCGCGACGCGGCGACGGCGCGCCGGGTGGCCGCGCTGCTGTCGGGCGGCGCCTGACCGGACGCGTCGGCCGACGGGCGGCACCCGCGCCCGGCGTTGTCGGTGCTCCGGCATATCCTGTGCGGGCAGTGGCCATCGGCTGACGAAGGAGTCCGAAGGTGCCGTCGATGCTCGATGCCGTCGTGGTGGGTGCGGGGCCGAATGGGCTGACCGCTGCCGTCGAACTGGCCAGGCGCGGTCACTCCGTGGCCCTCTTCGAGGCCAAGGGCACCGTCGGCGGCGGTGCGCGCACCGAGGAGCTGACGCTGCCCGGCTTCCGCCACGACCCCTGCTCGGCGGCGCACCCGCTGGGCATCAACTCCCCGGCGTTCAGGGCGATGCCGCTGGAGCGGTACGGACTGGACTGGGTCCAGCCCGAGCTGCCCATGGCCCACCCCTTCCCCGACGGCACGGCCGCGGTCCTGTCCCGGTCCGTCGCCGAGACCGCCGCGTCCTTCGGCCCACGGGACGCGGGCGCGTACCGGCGCCTGGTCGAGCCGCTCCTGCCGCGCTGGGACGCCCTCGTCCGGGACTTCATGACCCTGCCGCTCAGCGCGCTGCCCCGTGACCCCGTCACCCTCGCCCGGTTCGGACTCCTCGGACTGCCGCCCGCGACGTGGCAGATGCGCCGCTTCCGCGACGAGCGGGCCCCCGCCCTGTTCTCCGGTCTCGTCGCGCACACCATCGCCCCGCTCGGCGGGTTCGCGACGACCGCGATCGGCCTCGTCTTCGCCCTCGCCGCCCACGCGCGCGGCTGGCCGCTCGCCCGGGGCGGCTCCCAGTCGATCTCCGACGCGCTCGCCGCGTACCTGAAGGACCTCGGCGGCGCGATCCACACGGACTACGAGGTGAAGCGGCTCGACGACCTGCCGCCCGCCCGCGCCTACGTCTTCGACACCTCGCCCACCGCCCTCGCCCGGATCGCGGGTCTCGGTCACTACTACGACCGGTTCCGGTACGGGGCAAGCGTCTTCAAGGTCGACTACGCGCTGGACGGGCCGGTGCCGTGGACCGCGAAGGAGGCCAGGGCGGCCGGCACCGTGCAGGTCGGCCCGTACCGCTCCGACATCGGCAAGGCCCTGCGCGCCGCCTCCGTCGAGGACCGGGCGCCCGAGGTTCCGTTCCTCATCACCGTGCAGCCGAGCGTCGTCGACCCGACGCGCGCGCCCGCCGGCAAGCACACGTTCTGGGCGTACGGACACGTGCCGAACGGCTGGGATGGCGACCTGACCGACGCCATCGAGCGTCAACTGGAGCGCTTCGCACCGGGGTTCAGGGACCGGATCCTCGCCCGTGCCACCGCGGGCCCGCCCCAACTGGCCGTCCACAACGCCAACTACGTGGGCGGCGACATCGCCTGCGGCTCGGTCGGCGGCCTCCAGCTCATGCTGCGCCCCAAGCTGTCGCTGTCCCCGTACACGACCCCGCACCCGGCCGTCTTCATCTGTTCGTCGGCGACACCGCCGGGCCCCGGGGTGCACGGCATGTCCGGGCACAACGCGGCGAAGGCCGTGTGGAAGCGGCTGCGGGCCTCATGAGCCCCCGACTGGTCCTGGTCCAGGGCGACATCACCGAGCAGGAGGTGGACGCCGTGGTGAACGCGGCCAACTCCTCGCTGCTCGGCGGCGGCGGGGTCGACGGCGCCATCCACCGCCGCGGCGGTCCCGAGATCCTCGCCGAGTGCCGCAAGCTGCGCGCCTCCCACTACGGGAAGGGGCTGCGGACGGGGCATGCCGTGGCGACGACCGCGGGGCGGCTCCCGGCCCGGCACGTCATCCACACCGTGGGACCCCGCTGGTCGGCGACCGAGGACCGCTCCGACCTGCTCGCCTCGTGCTACCGGGAGTCCCTGAAGATCGCCGCCGAACTGGGAGCCCGCACGGTGGCGTTCCCCGCCGTCTCCACCGGCATCTACGGCTGGCCGCTGGACGACGGCGCGCGGATCGCCGTCGAGACGGTCCGCGCGAGCGCCGCGCCGGGCGTCGAGGAGGTGCGGTTCGTCGTCTTCGACGACCGGGCCCGCGAGGCGTTCGCCCGGCACCTTCCCTGACCGGCCGCCCGGATTCACCAGGTCACGGGCAGCTCCCGCAGGCCGTAGACGATGTTCTGCGTCGTGAAGGCGAGCTCGGAATCCGGGACCGCAAGGCGCAGCGAAGGCACCCGGCGCAGCAGCGTGGCGAGGATCAGCTGCAACTCCACACGCGCCAGCGTCTGCCCGAGGCACTGGTGCACGCCGAACCCGAAAGCCAGGTGGCGGCGGGCGTCCCGCCCGAGGTCGAGGGTGCCGGTGTCCGCACCGAACAGGCCGGGGTCCCGGTTCGCCGTGGACAGCATGCAGATGACACCCTCACCCGCCTCGATGGTCACCCCGCCCACTTCGACGTCCTCCTTGGCGGCGCGGGCGAGTCCCAGATGGATGATCGTCAGATGCCGCAGCAACTCCTCCACCGCCGCCGGCACGAGCGCCGGGTCCGCGCGCAGCCGGGCCGTCTGCGCGGGGTCCCGCAGCAGCGCGCACACGGAGATCGAGGTCATGTTCGCCGTCGACTCGTGCCCCGTGACCAGGAGCAGGAAGCCCAGGGAGGCGACCTGCCGCGGGGTGAGGTCGGGGCGGGCCGCGAGCCGGCTGAGGATGTCGTCGCCCGGGTCGCGGGCCTTGAGCTCGGCGAGCCGCTCCAGGAACGACGTCAACTCGCCGTGGGCCGACGTCACGTCCTCCTGCGAGGCGGTGTTGTCGAGCAGGGTCCGGCTGAGCGACTGGAAGCGGTCGTGGTCCGCGTAGGGCACGCCCAGCATCAGACAGATGACCAGTGAGGGGATGGGCAGCGCGAAGTCCCGCACCAGGTCGGCGGGTCGTCCCGCGGCCAGCATCGCGTCGAGCCGCTCGTCGACGATCCGCTGGATCCCGGGCCGCAGCTCCTCCACCCGGCGCACCAGGAAGTCCTTGGTGACCATGCGGCGCAGCCGGGCGTGCTCCGGGTCGTCCATGCGGATGAAGCTGGGCCTGGCGGTGGCCAGTTCGCGCTGGCCCGGTGAGAGGAACGGGAAACCGGGGGTGCGCGCGTCCGCGCTGAACCGGGCGTCGGACAGCACCGACCGCACTTCGTGGTACCCCGTCACCAGCCAGCAGGGCGCACCGTCGGGCAGCCTCCAGCGGGTGACCGGCGCCCGCCCGGCCGCCTCGGTGCAGGCCGGGGGCGGCGTGAACGGGCAGGCCCCGTACGGGGCGGGCAGGGTCAGCGGGGCGGGTGGGGCGGAGGTCATGACAGGGGGGCGCCTTCCGTGGTCGTGGCCGGTGCGGTGAGCTGGATCGCGCCGCTCGGGCACAGCGCGGCGGCGAGCCGCAGCCGGTCCGTCGCGGCGGGCCGCTCCGCGACGAGCGTGACCAGACCGTCCTCGTCGTGGGCGAACACCTCGGGGGCCGTGGACACGCACTGTCCGGCGCTGCAACAGCGCGCCGGATCGACGCGCACGGTGGGGCCGCCACTGGGCGTGTGCAGGGTGTTCAGCGTCGTACAGACCATGGCGCACTGGCCCACGAGGACAAGGAGTTCGAGGAGTTGGGGCGTGCTGAACACCCCCGACAGCTCGTGCCACAGCGGCGCGGGAAGCGCGGTGCCCACCGCGAGCAGATCCACCGCGCGCAGCGTCGCGCTCTCGCGTGCGCTCCAGTCGTACGCGTCCAGGTCCGCGGCGGCCGTCGCGGCGATGGCCGCCTGGGCGACTCCGATGTCCCGCGCATGCCCCTCGTGGCGGGCGCGCACGTACGGGGAGCCCAGTCGATGCGCGGTGCGCAGCATCGCCAGCTCGCGCAGATGCGGTTCCAACAGGCCCTGATGCGTGAGCACGTGGGCCAGGTGCAGCCAGGCCTCGGCGAGCGGCGGATGGTGGGCGAGCGTGCCGAAGAGGTTCTCGCGGCCCGGCCCGTCCCGGCGCGAGGAGTCCAGCAGCTCGCGCAGCGCGGGCGGCCACGTGGCCGGGGGCAGCGGGGCGATCCGCGGCGTCACCACGTGCCCACCACCACCCCGGCGCTCGCCCCGCTCGCGAACCCGAACAGGCCCACCAGGTCGCCCCGTCGCAGCCGTCCCGCCTCCAGCGCGGTGGCCAGCTGGAGCGGGATGGAGTTCGTGGCGACGTTCCCGTGCGTGGGGAACGTCGACCGCACCCGGTCCACGTCGACGCCGACCCAGTCGCAGGCGACCTTCGTGAAGGCGACGGACGGCTGATGGATGCAGACCAGGTCCAGGTCGTCCACGGCCACCCCGATGTCGCGCACGGCGGCCCGGACGCGCTGCGGCAACCCCTCGAAGGACGCGACGAGTTCGGCCGAGTCGATGTGCAGATGGCCCAGGGCGCGATCGCGGGCGTACGGGTTCGGGAGCGTGGCGGCGGGCCAGCCCCACGAGTTCGCGAAGAACCGCGAGCCGAGCACGCCGGGCCGCTCGGACGCCTCCATGAGCAGGGCCGACCCCATGTCGCCCGTGCTCAGACTGGGCAGCGCCGTCAGCACGTCGTCCCGGCCGCCGACCGTCCACCGGCTCTCCCGGGTCGAGACCTCAGCGGTGGTGATCAGTACGCGCCGGTACTGGCCCGCCCTGATGAACGCGTCGGCGACCTCGATGGCGTTGAGCACCCCGTTGCAGGCGTTCTTGAGGTCGAACACCGGGCAGCTCAGGCCGAGTTTGTCGGCGACGACATGAGCGGTGGCGGGCTCCTCCAGGTCGGCGAGGATGCCGGTGAAGATCAGCAGGTCGACGTCGTCGGGTGCGGCGACGCCCGGCGCCGCGAACAGCGTGCGCGCGGCGTGCGCCGCCAGGTCGGAGGGCTGCTCGTCGGCGTCCGCGACGGTCCTTTCGAGCAGCCCGTACATGTGCCGCAGGACACCGCGCGACAGCGGGATGTCCGGGTTGTGGGAGCGGAAACGGTCCTCCGCCTCGGTGACGGTCTGCCGGCCGGACGGCACGTGCACGGCCGCATGGGAGAAGGTGCTGTACGCGGTCAAATGGATGCGCTCTTTCGTGCGGGAGGGTGCGGAGGACGACGCCCGGCGAGCCGCTGCCGCGGTGCCGGGCGGGGGCGCTACACCGCGGTCAGGGCGAGCACGACGTTGTGCCCGCCGAAACCGAAGGAGTGGCTGACGGCGGCCCGCACCCGCTGGGCGCGCGGCGCCCCGGTCACGCAGTCGAGGGGGAACTCGAGCCGCTCCGGCGTCAGGTTGGCGATCGGCGGCACCGTGCCGTGATGGATCGTCAGCGCGGTGACGGCCGCCTCCACGGCCCCGGCCGCGCCCAGGCTGTGACCGAGCACGCCCTTGGGCGCGGTCACACTCGGGCCGTGCGGCAGTACGCGGCCGATGAGCTCGGCCTCGGTGAGGTCGTTGAGCGGGGTGGACGTGCCGTGCGCGTCGACGTGGTCGACGTCGGCGGGGGACAGGCCCGCGTCCGTGAGGGCGGCGCGCAGGGCCGTCTCCGCGACGACGCCGCCCGGGGCGGGCGCCGTCGGGTGGTGGGCGTCGGTCGACTGTCCGGCGCCCGCGAGCAGCGCGTAGCCGCGCCGGCCGCGGGCCCGGGCGTCCGCCGCGCGTTCCAGGACACAGATCGCGGTGCCCTCCGCGATGACGAACCCGTCCCGGTCGGCCGCGAACGGGCGGGACGCGACGGCGGGTTCACCGGTCCGCGCCGACAGCGCGCCCATCCGCTGGAACCCGGTGGTCACCACCGGGGTGACGGCGGCCTCCGAGCCGCCCGCGACGGCGATGTCGCAGGCCCCGCTCAGCAGCAGGTCGCGGGCGACGACGAGGGCGCTGGCCCCCGAGGCGCACGCGGTCTCGGTGGCCAGGGACGGGCCGCGCGCGGCGAGGTCGAGGGCGACCTCGCCCGCCGCCATGTTCGGGATCAGCATGGGGACCAGCGTGGGCGCGACCAGTTCGGGTCCGCCCTGGTGGAAGCGGAGGGTCTGGTCCTCCAGGTGCGCGGCGCCCGCGAGCCCCGAGCCGATGACCACGGCGACCCGGGCACCGTCCCAGCCGTCCCCCGGGACGAGCCCGGCGTCGGCGACGGCCTCCCGTGCGGCGAGCACCGCGTGCCGGGTGAAGCGGCCCATCCGCCAGGCCCGGCCGCCGCCGATCCGGCCCACGGCGGGCGGGAGTTCGGGTACGCGGCAGGAGAAGTCGACGGGACAGCCCTTGAGTTCGAGGTCGCGGGCCGCGGTGGACGAACCGCGCAGCAGGCCCGCCCAGGTGGCCTCGCGACCGGCACCGGCCGGGGTGATGAGCCCCAGGCCGGTGACGGCGACGGAACGGTCGGCCGGTGTCACCGGGCCTCCGCCACCGTGCACTTGGCGCTGAGGACGGCGGCCAGCCCGGCGACGGTGACGTGCTTCGCGGCCTCGTCGCCGTCCACCGGTACGCCGAGCCGTTCCTGGAGCGTGAGGGCGAGTTCGGCGAGCGCGAGGGAGTCGAGGTCGAGGCTCTCCAGCGTGGCGCCGGGCCGTACTGCGGCCGGGTCGACCTCGAACTTCTCGGTGAGGACCTCGGTGATGGCGGAGGCCACGGGGGACTCGGCGGACATGATGCACCTTTCCTTTCCAGGGGACTGCTACGGGGCTGCTACGGGCTGGCCTGGGGGACCGCTGCGGGAATTGCCGCGGGGTTTCGCGGGACGGACTCCTCAGAGGAAGGGACGAACGGATGGGGCGGCGCCCCGGAACGGTCCCGGCGGTGCGGGACACGCCGGATCGGGGCACGGCGAGGGCACGCACCGCGAGGCCTTGAGCGGCGCGCGGTGAGGGGAGCGGGGCGGGACCGAGCGGTGGGGCGTGGGGTGGGGGTGCGCGGCGCTGTCGGTCAGCGGCCGGCGGTCGCGGTCACGGCCGCCGCCGGGTCGACCGGTGCCACGGCGGGCAGGTCCGGCCAGCACAGGGTCGCGGACGCCCAGGTCAGGCCCGCGCCGAAGGAGGTCAGCAACACGCGCTCACCGGGGGCGAGTCGGCCGCGGGACGCGGCGTCGGCGAGGGCCAGCGGCAGGGAGGCGGCGCCGGTGTTGCCGACCCGCTCGATGTTGGTGACCTGCCGGTCGCCGGGCAGCCGCAGCCGTTCCCCGACCGCGTCGAGGATCCGGGCGTTGGCCTGATGGGCGGCGAACCGGTCGACGTCGCCGGTCGTCCACCCGGTGCGGTCGAGCACCCGCAGCGAGGACTCGGTCATCCGGGTCACCGCGTGCTGGTAGACCTCACGGCCCGCCATCCGGAAGTGCCGGTCGGCCGGGGTGTGGGCGGCGGGCCGGGCCCGCTCGGCGGCGCCGCCGCCGGGAACCTGGATCAGCTCGTGCCCGCTGCCGTCGCTGCCCAGGTCGAACGCGAGCAGCGCGCCCGGCTCGTCGGACGTGCCCCGGCGCAGCAGCACCGCGCCCGCTCCGTCGGCGAAGACGACGCCCGCGGCGCGGTCCGCGGGATCGACGAGGGTCGAGTAGACCTCGGCGGCGACCAGCAGCACCCGGCGCGCGTACCCGGCCGCGAGGGCGCCCGCCGCCGAGGCCAGTCCGTACCCGAAGCCGCTGCACGCCGCCGCCACGTCCCAGGCGGCCACCTGCCCGAGGCCGAGCCGAACGGCCAGCTGCGGCGCCATCGCCGGCATCGGCCGGTCCGGTGTCGAGGTCGCCACGAGGACGGTGTCCGGGGCGGGACCGTCCAGCTCGGCCAGGACCCGTCGGGCCGCCTCGAACGCCAGGTCGCCGGTGCGCACCCCGGCCCCGGCCCAGTGGCGGGTGGCGATGCCGGTGCGGCGCCGTACCCAGGCGTCGTCGACGCCCCAGGCGGCCGGCAGCTCGGCGTTCGAGATCCGGTGCGGCGGCACCCAGCCCGCGAGCCCCTCCAGAACCGCGGCTGTGCGGCCTCGGGAAACCCCTGCGGGACGGTCGGCTACGGTCACTCGAACCTCGCTCTGTTCCTGATGACGGCCGTGAACGGCGTCGGGCGAACGAATCAGCGGCACGACTGTAGGCACAGGGACGATCCTGCAAAACCGGTCATATCGTCCGAACAGCTCGTGTTCTCAACGGAGTTGACGAATTTGCCGCAGGTCAGGGGCGTGCGCTGTCCACAAGGGGGCGCATTGGAGTGCGCCGATGCGCGGACCGGGATCACTCGGAGGGGTGCGCGCCCCCCTGTCGGTGGCCGGCGGAGTCGCGACGTTCATGTCGGATTCCCGCCAGCCGAGCCGCTCACCATGCCCGATCCTTGAGACATGCCCACCGACCAGGCCCAGGGGACAGCCGCCATGCACACCGACACCGAGCGGTGCGTACGGGCGGTGCAGGCCAAGGACACCCGGTTCGACGGGGTGTTCTTCACCGCCGTCCTGACCACCCGCATCTACTGCAGGCCCGGCTGCCCGGTCGTGCCGCCCAAACCGCGCAACATGGTGTTCTACCCGAGCGCCGCCGCCTGCCAGCAGGCCGGATACCGGGCGTGCAAGCGCTGCCGCCCCGACACCAGCCCCGGCTCCCCGGAGTGGAACCAGCGGGCCGACCTCACCGCCCGCGCCATGCGGCTCATCGGCGACGGGACCGTCGACCGCGAGGGCGTCCCGGGCCTCGCCCACCGGCTCGGCTACAGCGAGCGGCAGATCGAGCGGCAGCTGCTCGCCGAGCTCGGCGCCGGACCGCTCGCGCTCGCCCGCGCCCAGCGCGCCCAGACCGCACGGCTGCTCATCGAGACCACCGGGCTCCGGATGGCCGACGTCGCGTTCGCCGCCGGATTCGCCTCGATCCGCACCTTCAACGACACCGTCCGCGAGGTCTTCGCGCTCTCCCCGAGCGAACTGCGCGCCCGCGCTCCCCGGCACCCGGCCACGCCCGGCGCGATCACGCTCCGGCTGCCGTTCCGCGCCCCCCTCACCCCCGACAACCTCTTCGGGCACCTCGCCGCCACCGCCGTACCCGGCGTCGAGGAGTGGCGGGACGGCGCGTACCGCCGCACCCTCCGGCTCCCGTACGGTCACGGCATCGTGGCCCTGACCCCAGGCGCCGAGCACATCGGCTGCCGGCTGATCCTCACCGACCAGCGCGATCTGACCGTCGCCATCAGCCGCTGCCGCCGCATGCTCGACCTCGACGCCGACCCCGTCGCCGTCGACGCGCAACTGCGCACCGACCCGCTGCTCGCGCCCCTCGTCGACAAGGCGCCGGGCCGCCGCGTGCCCCGTACCGTCGACGAGGCCGAGTTCGCCGTCCGCGCCGTGCTCGGACAGCAGGTCTCCACCGCGGCCGCCCGCACCCATGCGGCCCGCCTCGTCCAGGCCCACGGCGAACCGGTCGACGACCCCGAGGGCGGCCTCACCCACCTCTTCCCGGCACCGGTCGCGCTCGCCTCCCTCGACCCCGAGTCCCTCGCCCTGCCCCGCAGCCGCCGCACCACACTCATCACGCTGGTACGCCAACTCGCCGACGGTGAGCTGACGTTGGGTCCGGAGTCCGACTGGGACGAGGCCCGCGCCCGGCTCGCCGAACTGCCCGGCTTCGGCCCCTGGACCATCGAGGCCATCGCCATGCGCGCCCTCGGCGACCCGGACGCCTTCCTGCCCACCGACCTCGGAATGCGGCGCGCCGCACAGGAATCGGGCCTGCCGCACACCCCGGCCGCCCTCACCGCGCGCGCCGCGGCCTGGCGCCCCTGGCGGGCGTACGCCGTCCAGTACCTGTGGGCCACCGACGACCACCCGATCAACGTCCTGCCCGAGTGAGGAACGCACGCCATGGAACGCAAGCAGCACACCGTCATCGACAGCCCCTGCGGCCCGCTCACCCTCGTCGCCACCGACGGCACGCTGTCCGGCCTCTACATGACCGAGCAGCGTCACCGCCCCGCCGAGGAGACGTTCGGGGAACGCGACGCACGGCCCTTCGGCGCCGCCATCGACCAGCTGGAGGCCTACTTCCAGAAGGAGTTGAAGGAGTTCGACCTCCCGCTCGCGCTGCACGGCACGCCCTTCCAGCGGTCCGTCTGGCAGCAGCTGCGACGGATCCCGTACGGCGAGACCCGCACCTACGGCGAACTCGCCGAGGCCCTCGGCAGCCCGGGTGCCTCGCGCGCCGTCGGCCTGGCCAACGGCAAGAACCCCGTCGGCGTGATCGTCCCCTGCCATCGGGTGATCGGCGCGAACGGAAGCCTCACCGGGTACGGCGGCGGCCTCGACCGCAAGCGCCGCCTCCTCGACTTCGAGTGCGACGCCGCCCTCTTCTAGTGTGCGGTCAACTCGCCGAGCAGACGCGGCAGCGCCGTCCCGATCGGCTCACGCACGATCTCGTCGGCCACCTCGTCGTACGGCGTCGGCTCGGCGTTGACCACCACCAGGCGCGCGCCGTGCTCCGCGGCCAGGCCCGCCAGGCCCGCGGCCGGATGCACCTGGAGGCTGGAGCCGACGGCGAAGAAGACCTGGCAGGCCTTGGTGATCGCGACGGCCTCGCCGAGCACCGCCGGGTCGAGATGCTCGCCGAACATCACCGTCGTCGACTTGAGGATGCCGCCGCAGACGGGGCAGCCCGGGTCGTCCTCGCCCGCCTCGACGCGCGCGATCGCGTCCTCCATCGGGCCCCGCCCGCCGCATTGCGTACACACGAACTGCCGCGCCGAGCCGTGCAGTTCGAGCACCTTGCGGTCGGGCATCCCGGCGAGCTGGTGCAGCCCGTCCACGTTCTGGGTGATCACCCGCACCGGGACGCCCGCCTTCTCCAGGCCGGCGATCGCACGGTGCGCCGCGTTCGGCTCGGCGGTCAGGGTGACGGCCCGGCGGCGCACCTGCCAGGCGCGGCGCCGGATCTCCGGATCGTTCATGTAGTAGTCGTACGTGACGAGCTTCTCGGCGTCCGGATCCTTGCGCCACACCCCGTTCGGCCCGCGGTAGTCGGGGATCCCGGAGTCCGTGCTGATACCGGCACCGGTCAGGACCGCGACGAGGGGCTGTGACGAAGGTGTGGCGCTCATGGCGTCGAGGGTAGGTCAGGCGGTCGCCTCCGCGTCCACCGGTTTCGGGATGAGCATCGAGGCGAACAGGGCCGCCACGATCAGCACGAGGCCGGCCACGACGCCCGCGCTGTAGCCGCCGACGGACGATCCGTCGGAGGGGGCGATCGCGTCCATCGCCGCGTAGAGGACGACGAAGCTGAGCCCCGCGCCCAGGTTGAAGCAACCGGCGTTCAGGCCCGGCAGGAAGCCCGGGTTCTCCTTCGGGGAGAGCAGGATGCCGAGGCCGTTGAGCATGATGTTCACCGTGCCCGCGTAGGTCGCGCCGAGCAGGATCGAGACGGTGAGCAGCAGGCCCGACGAGTCGGTCTGCAGCGTCAGGAGGGCGAGGACCGTGGCGGCCGCGGTGGCGACCAGGCCGATGCGCAGGATCCGGCCGTAGCCGAAGGTCGCCGCGAGCCGTCCGGCGAGGGGCCCCATCGCGAGGCCCGCGAGCGCGTACGGCGTCAGCGTCCACCAGGTGGCGCCCTCGGCGCCCAGGCCCAGGCCCACCGCGGTGTCCTGGGCGAAGCCGGGCAGCAGGCCGTTCATGACGGCGAAGACGCCGGTCATGGTGAGCATGGTCGACAACAGGATCGACCAGGTGGCGCGGCGCTTCAGCAGGTGGGTGGTGACCAGCGGGTGCTCGGCGCGGGTCTCCATGCGCCAGAACGCCCAGAACGCGAGCGCGGCCAGCACCAGCAGGCCGACGGCCAGCGGCCAGTTCGCGTCGGCCAGCTTGCCCGCCTCGTTGAAGGAGATCAGCAGGGCGCCGACGGAGACGACCAGGAGCGCGACGCCCGGCCAGTCCATGGGCGGCCGCTCGTCCGCGCGCGAGTCGGGCGCCAGGAACCGTACGAGCACGGCGGCGAGGGCCGCGAAGCCGGTCATGACCCAGAAGATCGAGGCGAAGCCGTGGTGCTCGGCCAGCGAGCCGCCCGCGAACGAGTCGACGCCCGCGATGCCGCCGTTGACGGCGGTGACCACACCGAGGAGCGTGCCGTACCGCTTCGGGTCGGGGACCTCGACGCGCAGCATGATCAGGGCGAGCGGGATGGTCGGGCCGGAGGCGCCCTGGACGACGCGGCCGACGGCGAGGGTGCCGACGGAGCCGGCGAGCGCGGAGATCACGCAGCCGACGGCCATCAGGACCATCATCCCGGTGAGCACCTTGCGCCGGCCGATCAGGTCGCCCAGGCGCGGCAGGAACAGCGAGAACAGGGCCGCGGCCGTGAAGAAGGCCGTCTGGGTGACGCCGACGGCCGAGGCGGTGGTGTGCAGCTCGTCCGCCATCGTCGTCAGCGCCGGGCTGAGCATCGAGGCGTTGAGCTGGAAGGCGAAGCTGGCCGCGAGCAGTGCGACCATCAGGGCGCCGACCCGGGCCGGGCGGCCCGCGCGGGAGTCGCCGGCCGGGGTGTGGGGGGAGGCGGCGACGTTCATGCTGCGGGCTCTCCGATGCGTACGAGGGCGTCCACGACGAGGTCCCAGAAGCGCTCGTGGTCGAGGTCGACGGCGACCTGCGTGTGGCAGTCGGCGGGCGCGGGGGAGCGCAGGTCGGTCACGGTCATGCCGAGGGTGAGGGCGCCGCGCAGCTCGATGTCGACAGGCGCCTTGCGGACGGTCATGACGCCCGGATCGATGACGTACGCGACGGCGCACGGGTCGTGCACCGGCGGGTGCTCGAAGCCCTGGTTCTCGCGGTAGGCCTCCCGGAAGAAGTCGAGCAGCTCCAGGACGAACCGCGCGGGCTTCGTGCCGACGGCCCTGATCTTCTCCTCGACGGCGGGCGTCGCCAGCGCCTGGTGGGTGAGATCGAGGCCGACCATGGTCACCGGCCACGTCTCGTTGAAGACGATGTGGGCGGCCTCGGGGTCGATGACGATGTTGAACTCGGCGACCGGGCTCCAGTTGCCCTCGTGGTAGCCGCCGCCCATCAGCACGACCTCGCGGACGCGCTCGACGATGCGGGGCTCCTTGCGGGCGGCCAGCGCGATGTTCGTCAGGCCCGCGGTCGGCACGATCGTGATCTCGCCCGGCTCGTGCGCCATCACGGTGTCGATGATGAGGTCGACGGCGTGCCGCCGGTCGAGCGCGGTGACCGGCTCGGGCAGGTCCGGGCCGTCGAGGCCGCTCTCCCCGTGGATCTCCGGGGCCGTCTCGATCGCGCGGACCAGCGGACGCGGGCAGCCCGCCGCGAACGGCACACCCGTGATCCCGGCGATCGCCGCCACCGACAGGGCGTTGCGGGTCACCTTCTCCAGGGTCTGGTTCCCGACGACGGTGGTCACCGCGACCAGGTCGATACCGGGATTGCCGTGCGCGAGGAGCATGGCGATCGCGTCGTCGTGCCCCGGGTCGCAGTCGAGGATGATCTTCCTGGCCAACGGAATGAGCCCCTTTGCTCCGGAGCACCGTCGCTCCGGTAGGAAAAAACTGTCCACGGAAAGCTCACCCGCCGCCACACGAGTTGTCAACGCGCGTAGATGACCAAAGGTGCGGCCTTTGGGTTTGTGCGTACCTCCGAAAACCCGGAACCGGGCCGCCCGTGGCGGGCCTCAGCGCACCGGCCGGCCGTTCTCCAGCTCCACCGTGCCGGCGCCCTGGTCGAGGACGTCGAGGGCGGCGCCCACCCGGTGCCCCAGCGCGCCGAGCAGATACCCGTCCAGCTCGTCGCGCGCCACGAACCGCCACGACACCAGCTCCTCCTCCTGCAGCCGGATCGCCTTGATCTGCTCCTCGTCCAGCACCCCGCCGTCGTACAGGTACGCGACGATCGGCGGCCGCGCGGTGCCGGGCACCCAGTCCACGACGAGCAGCCGCCCCACCGGCACGTCGAGCCCGATCTCCTCCAGCGTCTCGCGGCCCGCACCCTGGCGCGGCGTCTCCCCGTCGTCCGACTCCACGGTCCCGCCCGGCAGCGCCCAGCCCTCCCGGTAGTTCGGCTCGACGAGCAGCACCCGCCCCGCGCCGTCCCGGAACAGCACGGCGGCCCCGGCCAGGACGCGGGGGAGCGAGGCGATGTACGTGGCGTAGTCGTCAGTGGTCATCCGGTCACCCTAAGCGCCGAGGGAGGGCGACCGGACGGCCGCCTCACGGTGTGTCCCAGACCTCCACCAACTCCACCGTCCGCGCCGCCAGTTCACTGATCCGCACCCCGTCGAACCCGAACACCGCACTGCGCACCCGGTCCTCCAGCGGCGCCTTCCACCGGTCGGGGATCGCCGCCGCGCCGCAGAGCACACCGGCGACGGAGCCGGCCGTCGCGCCGTTGGAGTCCGTGTCCAGGCCGCCGCGCACGGTCAGCGTCACGGTGCGGGTGAAGTCGCCGTCGCCGTAGAGCAGTCCGGCGGTGATCACCGCGGCGTTCGGGACCGTGTGGATCCAGCCGAGGCCGCCCGCCTCCTCCTCGATCGTGGCGAGCGTCTCCTCCCAGGTCAGCCGCGAGTCGTGCAGCGAGATCGTGCGGCGGACGACCCGGGCCAGCCGGCTGCTCGCCGGGATCACGGTGAGCGCCGCGTCGAGCGCGGCGCGCGGGGTCGGCGCCGTGAAGGCCGCCGACACCAGGGCCGCCGCCCACATCGCGCCGTACACGCCGTTCCCGGTGTGCGAGAGCACCGCGTCCCGGCGGGCCAGCGACGCGGCCCGGCGCGGCACCCCGGGAGACGTCCAGCCGAACACGTCCGCGCGGATCAGCGCGCCGATCCACTCCTGGTAGGGGTTGTCGTACGTCGCCGTGAGCGGCGGCTTCAGGCCGTTGGCGAGGTTGCGGTACGTGGCGCGCTCAGCGGTGAACGTCTGGAGGTAGGGCAGGCGCAGCAGCCACAACTCGCCCACCTGTTCCGTCGTGAACGCGAAGCCGTGCGTCTCCAGGAGGTGCAGGCCGAGGACCGCGTAGTCCACGTCGTCGTCGCGGCAGCTGCCGTGAATGCGTCCCCGCACGCAGCGGCGCCACTCCGGGCGCAGCGCGGACTCCACGTCGTCCGAGGGGGGTTCGGGCAGATAGTCGGTCAGCGGCAGGGCCTCGGCCTGCCGCAGATAGCGGTCGATGCGCTCGCGCGTCCACACCTCGCCCTGCTCGACCGGCTTGCCGAGCATGTTGCCCGCGATCCGGCCGAGCCAGCCGCCGAGCACACGGTCGGCGAGGACGCGTTCGGTGAGCTGGGGGCTCGTTGGCGTCATGAGTCCGGTCTACCCGCTTCCGTACATCAACTGTCAGCGCTCAACGGTCTTCCTGGTCACGGGACTTGGTCAGACGCCGCAGCCGGTGGTGGCGGTCGGCGCCCGGCGTCCGCCCGGTCATCGCGTCGCCGACCATCGCCCGTACCGCGTCCCGCAGACCGTGCAGCGCGTGCCCGCGGGCCGGGCCCGCGCCCGGGTCCTCGCGCAGCTCCTTCAGCAGCGCCCAGCACAGCGCCAGCATCACCACGACGAACGGCAGGGCCACGAGGATCGTCGCGCTCTGCAACGCGTCGAGGCCGCCCGCCACCAGCAGTACCGCCGCGACCGCCGCCATCAGCACCCCCCACATGACCACCAGCCAGGTCCGCGGGTGCAGCGCGCCCCGGCTGGTGAGCGACCCCATCACCAGGGACGCGGAGTCGGCGCTCGTGACGAAGTACGTCATGACGAGGAGCATCGCCACCCACGAGGTGAGCGTGCCGAGCGGCAGCGCGTCCAGCATCGCGAACAGCGACGCCTCCGCCCCCTCGGAGACCTTCGCCGCCATGTCGACCCGGCCCGTGGAGTCGAGGCGGATCCCGGTGCCGCCCATCACGCAGAACCACACGACGGTCGCCCCGCTCGGCACCAGCAGCACGCCCACCAGGAACTCGCGGATGCGCCGGCCCCGGGAGATCCGGGCGATGAACGTCCCCACGAACGGCGCCCACGACAGCCACCACGCCCAGTAGAAGATCGTCCATGCGCCCAGCCACGTGGAGTCCGTGAACGCGCCCGTGCGCGACGCCATCGGCAGCAGCTGATGCAGATATCCGCCGACGCTCGCCGGGATCGCGTCCAGGATGTAGACGGTCGGGCCGAGCACGAACACGAAGAGCATCAGGCAGGCGGCGAGCACGATGTTCATGGTGCTCAGCCACTTCACGCCCCTGTTCAGGCCGGAGAACGCGGAGCCGACGAAGGCCGCCCCCAGAGCGACGATGATGACGAGCTGGACCGTCGTCGTGTTCTCCACACCCGCCGTCAGGTCGAGGCCCGTGGCCACCTGCAGCGCGCCCACCCCGAGACTCGTCGCCGTGCCGAAGACCGTCGCGAAGACGGCGAGGAGATCGATGACCCGGCCGGGCCAGCCGGCCGCCCGCCGCGCGCCGATCAGCGGCACGAACACCGAACTCAGCCTGTTCCCGCGCCCCTTGCGGAACCCCGCGTAGGCGAGCGCGAGGCCCGCGATGCCGTAGATCGCCCACGGCGTGAGCGTCCAGTGGAAGAACGAGTACTCCATCGCCACCAGCGCCGCACCGCCGCTGCGGGGCTGCACGCCGCCCGCCGGGGGCGGGTTGAGGTAGTGGGTGAGCGGTTCCCCGACCCCGTAGAACATCAGCCCGATGCCCATGCCCGCGCTGAACATCATCGCGATCCACGCGAGGTTGCTGAACTCCGGGCTGGAGTCGTCGCGGCCGAGCCGGATCCGGCCGAAGCGGCTGAGCGCGAGCACCAGGCACAGCACCAGGAAGACATCGGCGGCGATCACGAACAGCCAGGCGAAGTTCGCCAGGACCCAGGACAGCGCCGTGCCCGACGCGTCCTCGAAGGACTTCTTGCCGAGGGCCGCCCAGGCCACGACCGCGAGGACGGCGACGCCGCCGATGCCGACGACGGTGAGGTCGGGGGAGTCGTCGGTCTCCGCGGGGTCCTGGCCGTGATCTTCCGGAGCGGGTTGATCGATCGTTTCCGTGCTCATGGCGCCCCACTATGACCGGGCATTGGAGGATTTAACGGCTGGGCACGCCGTTTCGTGGAGCGGACGACCATGGGCAGCGGGCCCCTCCTGCGGTTATGGTCGCAGCGGCGCGACTGCCTTGACGCGAGCAAGGCCCGAACAGCAAGGGGAGCAAGGTGGCGGACGCTGCACAGGCCGCGCGGCACGTGTTGATCGCGGCGGACAAGTTCAAGGGGTCGCTCACCGCGGTGCAGGTCGCACAGCGTGTGACAGCCGGACTGCGCCGGGTGGCGCCCGACGCCGAGATCGCGTCCGTCCCGGTCGCGGACGGCGGCGACGGTACCGTCGCTGCGGCGGTCGCGGCCGGCTTCGAGCGCCGCGAGGTGCGGGTGACCGGGCCGCTCGGCGAGCCGGTCACCGCCGCGTACGCGCTGCGCGAGGGCACGGCGGTGGTGGAGATGGCGGAGGCCTCCGGCCTCCAGCTGCTGCCCGAGGGCGTCTTCGCACCGCTCACCTCGACCACGTACGGCTCCGGCGAAGTGATCGCCGCGGCGCTCGACGCGGGCGCCCGCTCCCTCGTGTTCGGCGTCGGCGGCAGCGCCACGACGGACGGCGGCGCGGGCATGCTGGCCGCGCTCGGCGCCCGGTTCCTGGACGCGCAGGGCGCCCCGGTCGCGCCCGGCGGCGGCCCCCTCGCCACGCTGGCCTCGGCCGACCTGTCCGGCCTCGACCCCCGCCTCGCCGACGTGGACATCGTCCTCGCCAGCGACGTCGACAACCCGCTCACCGGGCCCAAGGGCGCGCCCGCCGTCTACGGCCCGCAGAAGGGCGCGACGCCCGAGGACGTCGCCGAGCTCGACGCCGCGCTCGCCCACTTCGCGAAGGTGCTCGGCGAGTCCGTCGGCCCGACGGCCCTGGAGCACGCCGAGTCGCCGGGCGCGGGCGCCGCGGGCGGCATCGGCTACGGCGCCCTGGTCGGCCTCGGCGCGAGCTTCCGCCCCGGCATCGAGGTCATGCTCGACGTCCTCGGCTTCGCCCCCGCCCTGGAGAAGGCCACGCTGGTGATCACCGGCGAGGGCTCCCTCGACGAGCAGACCCTGCACGGCAAGGCCCCCGCGGGCGTCGCCGCCGCGGCGCGCTCCGCGGGGATCGAGGTCGTCGCGGTCTGCGGCCGGCTCGCCCTGGCCCCGGAGGCCCTCGGCAAGGCCGGGATCCGCCGCGCGTACGCCCTGACGGAGGTCGAGCCGGACGTCGCCCGCTGCATCGCCGAGGCGGGGCCGATCCTGGAGGACGTGGCGGAGCGCATCGCCACGGACTTCTTGAGCTGAGGGTCGCCGGGCGCGGGGCGGGCGCCTCGACGCCGTTGTGTCCGGTGCGCCTCGGGCGTCCGCGGGTCTCGTTCTGGCCGGTCGCGCAGTTCCCCGCGCCCCTGGAGATGCGCACTGCGTGCGCCGTCTCCATCGGGGAGGGCGCGGCGAAGCCGCATGCCCTCAGGGCCGCGGGGAACTGCGCGCCCCGCCCCCACCGGGCCGCGGCCTCCCGCCCACCCCATGCCCCCACGGCGAGGCGGAGATCCTGTGAAGAAGCGGCCCCCCGGCTAGCCTTCAGCAAGCCAGCAGGACCAACGGAGGGGATTCGTTGAACCGGAACGTCCGCACCGCCGAAGACGTCCTGCGCCTGCTCGACGCCGCCTTCCCGCACGCCGGCGGAGCCGACTGGTGGGACCGGTTCTACGCGGACCGGAACCGCGACATCCCCTTCTTCGTGGACAAACCCGACGAGAACCTCGCGTCCCACCTCGACGAGGGCCCGCTCCGCCCGGAGTGCCACCGCGCGCTCGACCTGGGCTGCGGCCCCGGCCGCAACGCCGTGTACCTCGCCGCCCGCGGCTACGACGTGGACGCCGTCGACCAGTCGGCGACGGCCGTGACGTGGGGGAGGGAACGCGCCGCCGCATCGGGCGTCGACGTGCGCTTCCACCAGGGCGACCTCTTCGACGTCCCACTCCCGCACAGCACCTACGACCTGGTCTACGACTCCGGGTGCCTGCACCACCTGCCGCCGCACCGCCGCGTCAGCTACCTGGCGCTGCTCGACCGCGTCCTCGCCCCGGGCGGACACTTCGGGCTGACCTGTTTCGCCGCGGGCGCGATGGGCTCCGAGGTGCCCGACGAGGAGCTGTACCGGACCGGTGACCTGGGCGGCGGGCTCGCCTACGCACCCGACGAACTCCGGCATCTCTTCGGAGAGTTGACGGAGGTCGAGATCCGGCCCATGGCGGACCGGGGGGAGGGGTCGGTGACGTACGGGGTGCCCTACCTGCTCACCGCCCTGTTCCGCCGGCCGGAAGCCGCCTCACCCCGGTGACAACCGGTACGCATCCAGCGCCAGCGTCATCTCCATCAGATCCCGCGGCCGCGACAGCGATCGCGACGTCAGCTGCTCCAGCCGGCGCAGCCGGTTGAAGACCGTGTTGCGGTGACAGTAGAGGCGACCCGCCGCCCGGCCCGCGGAACCCTCGCAGGCCAGCCACGCGTCCAGGGTCTCCAACAGCACCGCCCGGTCGGCCGGTTCGAGGGTCAGCAGGGGACCGAAGACGCCTGACACCAGGCGCTGCGCCAGGTCCGGCTGGCTGACCACGAAAGCGGTCGGCATCCGCTGGTCCAGGCGGACGACGCCGGTCGTGTCCGGCGGGCAGGTGCGCAGGGCCAGTTCGGCAAGGCGGCGCGCGTGGCCGAGTTCGGCGAGGCCCGTGACGACGGGGCTCACCCCGCCGGGCCCCGGACAGCGGCCGTCGAGCAGCGCCGCCAGATCGTCGAGGGTGCGGCCCGCGCCGAGCGCGACCACGCCCACCTCGCAGTCCGCCCGCATCCGCCACACGAACCGGAAGTCGGGATCCTGGATCCGCCGGTGGAACGCCTCCCGCCCGTCCCGCCGCTCCACGCGCAGCACCACGACCGCGTACGGTCCGTGCTCCGGCAGGTCGAGACCGGCCGCCGCGCGCGCCGCGAGGCCCGGCGCCGGGCGGCCCTCCAGAAGGGCGTCGAGCAGGGCCTGCATCTGCTCGTCGGTGCGGCGCCGCAGCTCCAGCTCCGTGGCCCGGTACGCCTCCGACGCCGCCTCGGCCTGCGCGTCCACGGCCGCCCACACCATCGTCGCCGACCGCATCAGCGCCGAGAGCCGGTCGGGTTCGCCGCCCGCGCTCTCCATCAGGGCGTCCCAGACGAGATAGCCCGCGTTGCGGTAGGCGTGCACCAGCAGGTCCAGTGGCAGGCCCTGGCCCGCCCGGCGCCGGCCCGCCTCCTCCGCGTAGACCAGATCCCTGCGGGGCGCGTCGCGGGGCGCCGAGATCGTCTCGACGCCGATCCGCATCGCCTCCTCGGCCTCCCGCCACTGGACGTCGTACGCCAGCACCCGCGCGTACACGTCCGAGTACGCGGACAACTGCCGCAGATGCTCGTCGACCAGCTCCGGCACCCGCTCCAGCAGGGTCGTGCAGGCCTCCTTCAGCAACTTCCAGTCCTGCCCGGTGCGCTGTCTGCGTGCGCCCATCGCCCCTCCCCAACGGCTCGTAAAGCGACGGCAAAGGACTCTCCCGCTGGTGCGGAGGATGCCACCCCGCGGCCGTCCCCGGCAGGCCCCTGACACGGGGTCTTGTGCGCGCGCACAACCGAGGCGGGCGGGCGCTGGGCCCGCGCAGCGATTCCCGGGCCGCCCGTGGACGGCCCGCTCGCACGGTGCTGTCGTGAGCGCCACCGGTCCAGGGAGGGACACACAGTGACCGATGTTCAAGGGGAGGGCCTCGCCGTCGACGACGTGTCGGTCGGCTACGGCCCCGTACGCGCCCTGCGCGGCGTGACACTGGAAGTACCGCAGGGTGCCGTCGTCGCCGTGCTCGGCGGCAACGGCGCGGGCAAATCGACCCTGCTGCGCGCCGTCTCGCGCACGCTGGGCTTCCACGGCGGGACGGTCACGTCCGGCGAGGTCCGGTTCGGCGGCCGCCGGATCAGCGGACTCTCCGCCGACCGGGTCGTGGCCGCCGGGATCTGCCAAGTGCCGGAAGGACGCAGGGTGTTCGCCCGGATGACCGTCGCGGACAATCTGCGGGCCGGGGCGCTCGGCGCGACCGGCTCACGCGCCGACAAGGCGGCCGCGCTGCGCCGCGTGCACGAGCTGTTCCCGGTCCTCGCCGACCGGGCGCACCAGCGCGCCGGGCTGCTGTCCGGCGGCGAGCAGCAGATGCTGGCGGTCGCCCGCGCCCTGATGGCCGGGCCGCGCCTGCTCCTGCTGGACGAGCCGTCGCTGGGCCTCGCCCCGCTGATGGCGGCCCGCATCGCCGACACCGTCCGCGAGATCAACGCCCAGGGCGTCTCCGTGCTCCTCGTCGAGCAGAACGCCGCGCTCGCGCTGCGCCTCGCCTCGCACGCGTACGTCCTGGAGGTCGGCGAGATCACCCTGCACGGCCCGGCCGGCGAGCTCGCGGGCTCCGACGAGGTGCGCCGCCGCTACCTGGGCGTCGTCGACGAGACGGCCGCCGCGGACGCGTCCGGCGGCGCCACGCACGCGCCCGCGCTGCGGCGCTGGGAAGGAGCCCGGCCATGACGACCCCGACCGCCACCGACGTACTTCCCCTGCGCGTGCGGGACCTCACCGTCCGCTTCGCCGGGCTGACCGCCCTCGACGCCATCGGCTTCACCGTGGCACCCGGCACGGTGCACGCCGTCATCGGGCCCAACGGCGCGGGCAAGTCCACCTGCTTCAACGTCTTGTCCGGCGTCTACCGGGCCACCGCCGGCACGGTCCACCTCGGCGAGCGGGAACTCACCGGGCTGCCCCCGCACCGCATCGCCGAACTCGGGGTCGCCCGCATCTTCCAGAACCTCGCCCTGCCGCCGCGCGCCACGGTCGCCGACAGCCTGCTGCTCGGCCGCCACCGGCTGACCCGCACCGGCTTCCTCGCCGCCGGACTGCGCCTGCCCTCGGCGGTCCGCGAAGAGCGCCTGCACCGCGAACGGGTGCGGGAGATCGCCGAGTTCGTGGGCATCGACCACCAACTCGACACGCCGACCGGGGCCTTGCCCTACGGCCAGCAGAAACTCGCCGAACTCGCCCGCGCCCTGTGCATGGAGCCCCGCGTCCTGCTGCTCGACGAACCCGTCGCCGGCATGACGGCGGACGAACGGCGCCGCACCGCCGCCGTCATCGCGGGCGTCCGCGACAGCCTCGGCATCTCCATCGTCCTGGTCGAACACGACATGGGAGTCGTCATGCGCCTCGCCGACGAGGTCACGGTCCTCGACTTCGGCCGCCGGATCGCCGGCGGGCCGCCGGACCGCGTCCAGAACGACCCGGCGGTGATCCAGGCGTACCTGGGCGCACCCGCCGCGGACGAACCGAACGGCCCGAACGGAGAGACCCCCGCGTGACCACGTTCCTCGAACTCCTCCTCAACGGCCTCTCGATGGGGTCCGTGTACGCGCTCATCGCCCTCGGCTTCGTCGTCATCTTCCGCGCCACCGAGGTCGTCAACTTCGCCCACGCCTCGCTGCTGCTCGCCGGCGGCTACGTCACGGCCTCGCTCCACGACGACATCGGTTTCTGGCCCGCGCTCGGCGTCGGGATCGCCGCCGCCGCGGTCGTCGGCGCCGCCGTCGAGTTCCTCGTGATGCGGCGCTACCGCGGGCACGACCACAGCGTCCTCGCCATCGTCACCATCGGCGTCGACATCCTGCTCACCACCGAACTCACCCGGCGCCTGGGCACCGACGTCCTCGCGCTCGGCGACCCGTGGGGCGACGCCGTGCTCACCGTCGGCGGGGTGTCGATCGCCCACACCCGGATCGCGGCGTTCGTCGCCGCCGCCCTGCTCATCACCGGCTTCCTGCTCGTCTTCCGGTACACGTCGTGGGGCGTCGCGATGCGTGCCGTCGCCGAGAGCGGCGAGACGGCCGCGCTGATGGGCGTACGCCTGGGCCGGGTGTCGCTCGGCGCGTGGGCCGTGGCCGGCGGGCTCGCCGCCGTCGCCGCCCTGTTCCTCACCGTGTTCCCGACACCGGGTCTCGAACGGGCCACGTCGCTCGCCGCGCTGAAGGCCTTCCCCGCCGCCATCCTCGGCGGGCTCGACTCCACCACCGGCGCGCTCGTCGGCGGCCTCGTCGTCGGCGTCACGGAGTCCCTCGCCACCGGCTACCAGAGCGAACTCGCCTTCATGGGACGGGGACTCGGCGACGTGGCGCCCTATCTCGTGATGACCGTGATTCTCCTGCTGCGGCCCTCGGGGCTCTTCGGCACGAAGGAGCTCGCCCGTGTCTGACACCCTCGCCACCGGGGCCCGGCCCGAGGCCCCACCGGCGCACGGCGGCTCCGTCCGTACGCTCCTCGGGCGCCGCCGCACCTACGCGGCCGCCGCCGGGGCGCTCCTGCTCCTGGCCCTGCCGTTCTACCTCGACCGGTTCTGGCTGCAGGCCGGCCTGTTCGCCATGGCCGCCGCCATCGGCGCCATCGGCCTGAACCTGCTCACCGGCGCCACCGGCCAGCTCTCCATGGGCCACGCCTTCTTCCTCGCCGTCGGCGCCTACGGGTACTGCGTGTTCGCGGGCGAGGGCGGACAGCCGGTCGACGGGCTCGGGCTGCCGCCGTGGCTCGCCGCCGTCCTCGCGGTGCTCGTCGCCGGCGTCGCGGGCGGCCTGTTCAGCCCCATCGCGGGCCGCCTCAAAGGCGCGTACCTCGGCATCGCGACGCTCGCCCTGATCTTCATCGGACAGCACGTCCTGTTCAACGCCGAGGACCTGACCGGTGGCGCCAACGGCCGCGACGTACCCGCCATGAGCCTGTTCGGCCTCACCTTCGACGACAGTGAACTGACCGTGGCCAATGTGCCGTTCGGGTCCTCGGAGAAGCTGTGGTACCTGGGGCTGCTGCTCCTGCTCGGCTGCGGACTCTTCGCCCGCGGCGTGCTGCGCGGGCGGCCCGGCCGCGCCATGAACGCGATCCGCGACCACCGCATCGCCGCCGGCGTCCTCGGCGTCCCCGTCGCCCGCTACCGCGGCGCCGTCTTCGTCCTGTCGTCGATGTACGCGGGCCTGGCGGGGGTGCTGATCGCCCTCGTCTTCCAGCGCACGGTGCCGGACTACTTCGGCATCACGCTCTCCCTCGAGTACCTCGCCATGATCGTCATCGGCGGTCTCGGGTCCGTGGCGGGCGCGGTCGTGGGCGCCACGTTCGTCTCGCTGCTGCCCCAGATCCTCACCCGCTACAGCGACGCCCTGCCCCTCGTCTCGGCCCCCGGCACCGGCGGCATCGCCCCCGGCGAGGCCGCCCGCTACCTCTACGGCGCCGCCGTCGTGGCAGTGGTCCTGTTCCTGCCCGGCGGCCTGGGATCCGTCTGGAGACGGACCCCGGTACGGCTCGCCGCCCGGCGCGCCCGGAAACACCCTCAGGAGGAGTCATGATCGCCCGAACCGGCCCCACCCGCACGCTCACGGTGACCGCCGTGGCCGCGCTGCTCGCGCTCACCGCCGCGTGCAGCTCCAAGGCCAAGGACGGAGGAGGCGACGACAAGCAGAGTGCGGGCGGGGTGAAGACCGGCCAGGGCATCTCCGGCAAGACGATCAACCTCGGCGTCCTCACCGACATGACCGGCGTGTACGCCACGCTCGGCAAGAGCGTCACCCAGGCCCAGCAGCTGTACGTGAAGCAGGTCAACGGCGACGGCGGGATCTGCGGCTACGAGCTGAAGCTGACCGTCCGCGACCACGGCTACGACCCGCAGAAGGCCGTCGCCGGATACACCGAGCTCGCGCCCAAGGTCCTCGGCTTCACCCAGTTCATCGGCTCGCCGTTCGTCGCCGCCGTCGAGAAGCGCATCACCGACCAGGACAAGGCGCTCGTCCTGCCGCAGGCCTGGTCGTCGAATCTGCTCGGCAGCCCGTACGTCCGCGTCATCGGATCGACGTACGACATCGAGACGATCAACGCGATCGACTTCCTGATGCAGGAGAAGGGCCTGAAGAAGGGCGACAAGCTCGGCCACGTCTACTTCGAGGGCGACTACGGCGAGAGCGCCCTCAAGGGCTCGACGTACATGGCGAAGGAAGCCGGCCTCACCGTCGTCGAGCAGAAGATCAAGCCCACCGACAACGACATGACCGCGCAGGTCGCCGCCCTGAAGAAGGCGGGCGTCAAGGGCATCGTGATCAGCGCGGGCCCGCGTCAGGCCGCCTCGCTGGTCGGCGTCGCGGCCGCCGCGAAGCTGAACGTGCCGGTCATCGGCAACAACTCGGCGTTCGCCCCGCAGCTCCTCGGCACCCAGGCCGGACCGGCGCTGCTCGCCAACTACTACGTGGCGTCCCCGTCGCTGCCCATCGGCGGCTCCACGGAGGAGGCGAAGAAGCTCGTCGCCGACTACCGCGAGGCGTACCCGAAGGACGGCCTCGACAACGGCGTCGTGGCCGGCTGGACCGCGGCGGCCGTCTTCGGCGAGGCGCTGAAGAAGGCGTGCGAGTCCAAGGACCTCACCCGTGAGGGCGTCGACAAGGCGCTGCTGTCCCTCAGCGCCTACGACATGGGGTTCGGGGTCAGCCAGGACTTCAGCGACCCGAAGGCCCCGTCCTCGCACGAGTCGGTGATCCTGCGCCCCGACAAGGGCACCGTCGGCGGCCTGAAGGTCGTCCGTGAGCCCGGCGAGTCGGCGCAGGCCAAGCAGTACCAGCCCTCGGCGGGCTGAGAGCCGGCACCGGGGCCGGTGAGGCCCGCGCGGCAGCAGGAGGCCGCGCGGGCCTCACCCCGGCGGCAGAAGCCGTCACAGGAACGCTGAAGGGCCCGGAGCCGATATCGGCTCCGGGCCCTTCAGGCACGTACGGGAAGCGGTGCTACGGCAGCTGGGCCGCTCGCGCCTCGCGTCGGTTGTCCCGGAAGTTGTTCACCCTCCGGGCCGTCGCGAACAGCGGGATGACCGCGCCGAGGACGAGCTGCAGCGCGCAGCCGGTCGCGAGGAGCAGCTGACCGCCCGGGGCGTCGAACGCCCACGCCGCCAGCAGACCCATGCTGAGCACGATCCACGACAGCATCGCGACCGCGAGGCGGCCCCGCGGCTTCGGGTACTCGACGCGGCTCACCATCAGCCACGCGGTGCCGATGATCGCGAGCAGCGTCGCCACGAAGGGCAGCTCCAGCAGCACGATCGAGACGACGGTCAGCGCGCCGAACGGCGACGGCATGCCCTGGAAGGTGCCGTCCTTCACGGTCACGCAGGAGAACCGCGCAAGCCGCAGCACCACCGCCAGGAGCACCACGATGGCGCCCACCGCCGCGACCCTCTGGTGCGCGTCGTCGGCGACCATGCCGTAGACGAGCACGAAGTACGCCGGGGCGAGGCCGAAGCTGATCAGGTCGGACAGGTTGTCCAGCTCGGCGCCCATCGGCGACGAGCGCAGCTTGCGGGCCACCAGACCGTCGAACAGGTCGAAGATCGCGGCGGCGAGCATCAGGATCACGGCGGTGGCGGCGGAGTGCCGGGCCATGCCGGAGTCGTTGCTGCCCTGGATGTGCGGGATCAGGATGCCGGTCGTCGTGAAGTAGACCGCCATGAAGCCGCACGTGGCGTTGCCGAGCGTCAGGGTGTCCGCTATCGACAGGCGCAGTGAGAGCGGCATCTCCTCCGCGTCGTCCGCCTCGTCCGTCTCGGGCACCCAGCCGGCCTGGGTCTCGGGGTCAGTCACGGTCAATGCGAGTCACCCCAGCCACCGTCTTCTGGCCCACCTCGACGTCCACCTCGACCCCTTCGGGGAGGTAGATGTCGACGCGCGAACCGAACCGGATCAGACCGATGCGCTCGCCCTGCTCCACCTTCGTGCCCTGGGGGATGTACGGCACGATGCGGCGGGCCACGGCACCGGCGATCTGGATCATCTCAATGTCACCGAGCTCGGTGTCGAAGTGCCAGACGACGCGCTCGTTGTTCTCGCTCTCCTTGTTGAACGCCGGGACGAACCCGCCCGGGATGTGTTCAACGGACGTCACGGTGCCGGCCAGGGGCGCACGGTTCACGTGGACGTTCAGCGGGCTCATGAAGATCGCGACGCGGGTGCGACCGTCCTTCCACGGCATGATGCTCTGCACCACGCCGTCGGCCGGGGAGATGACCCGGCCCTGGGCGATCTCGCGCTCGGGGTCGCGGAAGAACCACAGCATGCCGGCCGCCAGAGCGGTGGTCGGGACGGCGAGTGCTGCTGCCTTCTTGGAGCGGCGCGAACGGGCCAGGCTGAGGGCAGCCGTGGCGACGGTCGGGAGAAGCCACGGCGAGGCTCCGCGCGCAAGACGTCCCTTCAGGACGCCGTCGCGTGGTGCAGAGGTTTGGCTGTGGGGCATGGATGACCTTCGTAGCGGATGAGGCCGCGCTGGTTACGGGGGGACGGCGGCTTTTCCGGGGATGCTATCGGTTGCGAGCCACAACTGGGCAAGCCAGGAAGCCGAGTCGGCGGCCGAAGAGTGTTGACGGGGTGTGATCTTCTTCGCGAAGAAAACACCCCGAAACAGGACATCTCACCAGGCTCAGCCCTGGAATCGATACTCTTCGAGCAACCGACGACCAATGATCATTTTCTGGATTTCGGCGGTACCTTCACCGATCAGCAGCATGGGTGCCTCACGGTACAGACGCTCGATCTCGTACTCCTTCGAGAACCCGTATCCACCGTGAATCCGGAACGCGTCCTCCACGACTTCTTTGCAGTATTCGGAGGCCAGGTACTTGGCCATTCCTGCTTCGAGGTCGTTTCGTTCCCCGGAGTCCTTTTTGCGTGCTGCATTCACCATCATCGCATGGGCGGCCTCGACCTTGGTAGCCATCTCGGCCAACTTGAACTGGATCGCCTGGTGCTGTGCGATCTGCTTGCCGAAAGTGTGGCGTTGCTGGGCATAGGAGACTCCCAGCTCAAATGCACGCTGCGCGACCCCGCAACCACGCGCCGCGACATTTACCCGCCCGACCTCGACGCCGTCCATCATTTGGTAAAACCCTCGGCCCGTCCGCCCGCCGAGTACACGATTGGCCGGAATGCGTAGCCCGTCCATGATCAATTCGGTGGTGTCGACGCCCTTGTAGCCCATCTTGTCGATCTTCCCGGGGATCGTGAGGCCGGGCCGGACCTCTCCGAAACCGGGCTCCTTCTCCACGAGGAAGGTCGTCATCGACTTGTGCGGGGCCGTGCCCTCGGGATGACCTTCGTCACTTCGCGTGAGAACCGCCACAAGCGTTGACGTGCCGCCGTTCGTCAACCACATCTTCTGGCCGTTCAGGACGTACTCGTCGCCGTCCTTGACCGCCTTCGACGAGATCGCCGACACATCGGAGCCGAGAGCCGGCTCGGACATCGAGAACGCGCCGCGCACCTCGCCGAGCGCCATCCGCGGAAGGAAGTACTCCTTCTGCTCCTGCGTCCCGTGCTGCTTGAGCATGTACGCCACGATGAAGTGCGTGTTGATGATGCCGGAGACCGACATCCAGCCGCGCGCGATCTCCTCCACGCACAGCGCGTACGTCAGCAGCGACTCGCCCAGACCCCCGTACTCCTCGGGGATCATGAGACCGAACAGGCCCAACTCCTTGAGCCCGTCGACGATCGCTTGCGGGTACTCGTCGCGGTGCTCCAGCTCCGTCGCGACCGGGATGATCTCCTTGTCCACGAAGTCCCGCACGGTGGACAGGATTTCCTGCTGCACGTCGGTCAGGCCGTGGGTCTGGGCGAGTCGGCTCATCACTTCTCCTGGGACTTGAGCTCGGGGCGGCCGGGCTGCTCGCCGCCGCGCTCCTTGATGTACGTCTCGGTGGGCACCATCACCTTGCGGCGGAAGACGCAGACGAGCGTGCCGTCCTGCTTGTAGCCCTTGGTCTCGACGTACACGATCCCGCGGTCCGACTTCGACTTCGAGGGCGTCTTGTCGAGGACCGTCGTCTCGCCGTAGATCGTGTCGCCGTGGAAGGTCGGCGCCACGTGCTTCAGCGACTCGATCTCCAGGTTGGCGATCGCCTTCCCGGAGACGTCCGGCACCGACATGCCGAGCAGCAGCGAGTAGATGTAGTTGCCGACGACGACGTTCTTCCCGAAGTCGGTCGTCCTCTCCGCATAGTTGGTGTCCATGTGGAGCGGGTGGTGGTTCATCGTCAGGAGACAGAAGAGGTGGTCGTCGTACTCCGTGACCGTCTTCCCGGGCCAGTGCTTGTAGACGTCCCCGACGGTGAACTCTTCATAGGTGCGGCCGAACTGCATGTGTCTTACGCCTCCGGGGCCTCGAACGTGCTGGTGCGCTGCATGCCGGCGGCCCGGCCCTTGCCGGAGATGACCAGGGCCATCTTGCGGCTGGCCTCGTCGATCATCTCGTCGCCGAGCATCGCGGAGCCCTTCTTGCCGCCCGCCTCGGACGTGTAGTAGTCGTACGCGTCCAGGATCAGCTCGGCGTGGTCGAAGTGCTCCTGCGACGGCGAGAAGATCTCGTTGGCCGCCTCGACCTGGCCGGGGTGCAGCACCCACTTGCCGTCGAAGCCGAGCGCCGCGGCACGCCCCGCGACCTCGCGGAAGCCGTCGACGTTGCGGATCTGGAGGTAGGGGCCGTCGATCGCCTGGAGGTCGTTCGCGCGGGCCGCCATCAGGATCTTCATGAGGATGTAGTGGTACGCGTCGGCGCCGTAGCCGGGCGGCTGCTCGCCGACGACCAGCGACTTCATGTTGATGGAGGCCATGAAGTCGGCCGGGCCGAAGATGATCGTCTCGATGCGCGGCGAGGCCTCGGCGATCGCGTTGACGTTGTTCAGGCCCTGCGCGTTCTCGATCTGCGCCTCGATGCCGATCTTGCCGACCTCGAAGCCCATCGTCTTCTCGATCTGCGTCAGCAGCAGGTCCAGCGCCACGACCTGGTCGGCCGTCTGCACCTTCGGCAGCATGATGCAGTCGAGGTTCTGCCCCGCGCCCTCGACGACGGTCACGACGTCGCGGTACGTCCACTCGGTCGTCCAGTCGTTGACCCGCACGACCCGCGTCTTGCCCGTCCAGTCGCCCTCGTTGAGGAACTTGACGATGGTGTGCCGGGCCTCCGGCTTGGCGAGCGGCGCGCAGGCGTCCTCCAGGTCGAGGAAGACCTGGTCGGCCGCCAGACCCTGGGCCTTCTCCAGGAAGCGGGGGTTGCTTCCGGGCACCGCGAGGCAGGAGCGGCGCGGGCGGAGACGGTTCACAGTCATGCGGGGACCTCCAGTGGGTCGAGCTGGTTCGCTAGCCGGATCTCGTCGACGATACGGCCGATGATCTCCGTGATGCCGAAGTCCTTGGGGGTGAAGACGGCGGCGACTCCCGCCCGCTTCAGGTCCTCGGCGTCGGCGTTGGGGATGATGCCCCCGACGATCACGGGGATGTCGGGGGCGCCCGCCTCGCGCAGCCGGGCGAGCACGTCCGGCACCAGTTCGGCGTGCGACCCGGAGAGGATCGACAGGCCGACGCAGTGCACGTCCTCGGCGAGCGCGGCGGACACGATCTGTTCCGGGGTGAGCCGGATGCCCTGGTAGACCACCTCGAACCCGGCGTCCCGGGCACGGACGGCGATCTGCTCGGCACCGTTGGAGTGCCCGTCCAGGCCGGGCTTGCCGACGAGCAGGCGCAGCTTGCCGCCGAGCTCGTCGCCGGTGCGGCGGACCTTCTCGCGGACCTGGGCGAGCGGCGTGCCCTCCTCCGCGGTGACCGCGACCGGCGCCGACGAGACCCCGGTGGGCGCCCGGAACTCGCCGAACACCTCGCGCAGCGCCTCGGACCACTCGCCGGTCGTGACCCCGGCGCGGGCGCACTCGAGCGTGGCCTCCATGAGGTTCTCCGTGCCGGCCGCGGCCTCCTTCAGGCGCTCCAGGGCCTGCTGGGTGGTCGGGTAGTGGAACGGGTCGCCCATGCCCTGCCGGTCGCTCGACTCCTGACGCGTGGTGCGCCAGTCGCCGATCGCCCGCACGACCCGCGCCTCGACCTGGTGGTCGACCGTCATGATCGCGGCGTCCAGATCGGCGGTGAGCGGGTTCGGCTCGGTCGACTCGTAGATGTTGACGCCGACGATCTTCTCCTCGCCGCCCTCGATCCGGGCCCGGCGCTCGGCGTGCGAGGAGACGAGCTGCGACTTGAGGTAGCCCGACTCGACGGCGGCCATCGCGCCGCCCATCTCCTGGATCCGGTCGATCTCGGCGAGGGACTCCGCGACCAGCGCGTCGACCTTCTTCTCGATGACGTGCGAGCCGGCGAAGATGTCCTCGTACTCCAACAGGTCGCTCTCATGGGCGAGGACCTGCTGGATCCGCAGCGACCACTGCTGGTCCCAGGGGCGGGGCAGGCCCAACGCCTCGTTCCACGCCGGGAGCTGGACGGCGCGAGCGCGTGCGTCCTTCGACAGCGTCACGGCCAGCATCTCCAGGACGATCCGCTGGACGTTGTTCTCCGGCTGCGCCTCGGTGAGGCCCAGCGAGTTGACCTGGACCCCGTACCGGAAGCGGCGCTGCTTCGCGTTCTCGATGCCGTACCGCTCGCGCGTGATCTGGTCCCAGATCCGCCCGAACGCCCGCATCTTGCACATCTCCTCGATGAAGCGGACACCCGCGTTCACGAAGAAGGAGATGCGGGCCACGACGTCCCCGAACTTCTCGGCGGGGACCTGCCCTGAGTCGCGTACGGCATCGAGAACGGCGATGGCGGTGGACATCGCGTACGCGATCTCCTGGACCGGTGTGGCCCCCGCCTCCTGAAGGTGGTACGAGCAGATGTTGATCGGGTTCCACTTGGGGATGTGGGACACCGTGTAGGCGATCATGTCGGTCGTCAGACGCAGGGAGGGCCCCGGCGGGAAGACGTGCGTCCCGCGCGACAGGTACTCCTTGACGATGTCGTTCTGCGTCGTGCCCTGGAGCGTGGCGATGTCCGCGCCCTGCTCCTCCGCGACGACCTGATAGAGCGCCAGAAGCCACATGGCCGTGGCGTTGATGGTCATCGAGGTGTTCATCTGCTCCAGGGGGATGTCCTGGAACAGACGCCGCATGTCACCGAGGTGCGAGACCGGCACGCCGACCCGGCCGACCTCGCCGCGGGCGAGGATGTGGTCCGGGTCGTAGCCCGTCTGGGTCGGCAGGTCGAACGCGACCGACAGACCCGTCTGGCCCTTGGCGAGGTTGCGCCGGTACAGCTCGTTGGACGCCTCCGCCGTGGAGTGACCGGCGTAGGTGCGCATCAACCACGGCCGGTCCTTCTGACGCTCAGTCATGAGCCGTTGACCCTCCGTCGGTTCAGATGTTGCGGAAGCGGTTGATGGCGTCGATGTGCTGGGCGCGCTTCTCGTGGTCGCGCACGCCCAGGCCCTCCTCGGGAGCGAGCGCGAGGACGCCGACCTTGCCCTGGTGGAGGTTGCGGTGCACGTCGTAGGCGGCCTGCCCGGTGTCCTCCAGGGAGTAGACCTTGGAGAGCGTCGGGTGGATCTTGCCCTTGGCGATCAGACGGTTGGCCTCCCACGCCTCGCGGTAGTTGGCGAAGTGTGAGCCGATGATCCGCTTCAGCGACATCCACAGGTAGCGGTTGTCGTACTCGTGCATGTAGCCCGAGGTCGAGGCGCAGGTGGTGATGGTGCCGCCCTTGCGCGTGACGTAGACGCTGGCGCCGAAGGTCTCGCGTCCGGGGTGCTCGAAGACGATGTCGATGTCCTCGCCGCCGGTGAACTCGCGGATGCGCTTGCCGAAGCGCTTCCACTCCTTCGGGTCCTGGGTGCGCTCGTCCTTCCAGAACTTGTAGCCCTCGGCGCTGCGGTCGATGATCGCCTCGGCGCCCATCGAGCGGCAGATGTCCGCCTTCTGCTCGCTGGAGACGACACAGATCGGGTTGGCGCCGCCCGCCAGCGCGAACTGCGTGGCGTAACTGCCGAGTCCGCCGCTCGCGCCCCAGATCAGGACGTTGTCGCCCTGCTTCATGCCGGCGCCGTTGCGGGAGACGAGCTGACGGTAGGCGGTCGAGTTCACGAGACCGGGAGCGGCCGCCTCCTCCCAGCTGAGGTGGTCCGGCTTCGGCATCAGCTGGTTGGACTTGACGAGCGCGATCTCGGCGAGGCCGCCGAAGTTCGTCTCGAAGCCCCAGATGCGCTGCTCGGGGTCGAGCATCGTGTCGTTGTGGCCGTCGCTCGACTCCAGCTCGACGCTCAGGCAGTGCGCGACGACCTCGTCGCCGGGGTGCCAGGCGTTGACACCGGGACCGGTGCGCAGCACGACGCCCGCGAGGTCGGAACCGATGATGTGGTACGGCAGGTCGTGGCGCTTGGTCAGCTCGCTCAGCTTGCCGTAGCGCTCCAGGAAGGCGAACGTCGACAGCGGCTCGAAGATCGAGGTCCACACCGAGTTGTAGTTCACGGAGGAGGCCATGACGGCGACCAGCGCCTCGCCCGGACCCAGCTCGGGCACCGGGACGTTGTCCAGGTGGATCGACTTGCGCGGGTCCTTCTCGCGGGTGGTGAGCCCCGCGAACATCTCCGTCTCGTCCTTGTGCACGGTGATCGCGCGGTACGAGTCGGGCAGCGGCAGGGCGGCGAAGTCGGCAGACGTGGCGGTCTGCGACTGAATCGCGTCCAGGATTTCCTTCACGGTGGTGCCTCCGGCGATGAGCGTTTTGAGGGGAACGCTGAGTCGGGGTCGGTAGATGGCTGCGGTGGTGCTGAGGGGTGTGCCGTCGGTTCGGCGGGGTGGTGCGATGGCAGCGCTTGGTGTGGCGCGGAAGGTTGCCTGTGACGCAGGCGTCCGGGCGCGCGGGCCACGGTCGGTCGCGGCTTGCGGGGACAGCCGGCGTACGGAAGTTCTCTGCACGCCGGCCGCCCGGACTCCTTCAACGTATGGCACACCGTGACAGCTGACAAGGCACTGCGTGCCATCAATTTCGCTCAGGTGAAATCTTTACGCAACAGGTGAGCGATGATCGATCATCAGTGGTCAGAGGCGGGTTACCCGTGCGTCAGGGGATCGATGATCGATCACCAGCGGGTTCGGTGGGTCCCGGGGCGTATGCAAAAGGCCCCTGATGTGGCACTGCGTGCCAGGTCAGGGGCCGGGGATCGGTGGTGTCGGTTCCGTGTCGGGTCCGTGTCGGTGAGAGGCCCCGCGGGCACGGCCGGCGTCGCGAACGGCGTGTGCTGTCACGTGGCCTGCGGCGGCGCGTGCGGGGAGAGGAGCCGGACAGGCCCTACCGGTTCCGGAGGGCTTCCTCGATGGTCCGCATGACTTCGGGAAGCGGGGCGTCCGTGCGGGCCACCGTCACCAGCACCTCGCCCGAGTGGGAGACCTGCGCGGGGGCCGGGGCGGCGGGGGTGCGACCGGCCCCGATGCCGGTGCCGAACGTGCGGCGCACGATCGCGAAGGCGTGGTCGAGCTGCGTCTCCACGTCGCCCTGGCCGCCGGCCCGCAGCCAGCGGCGCAGCACGTGGTTGTGGGCGGTGACGACGGCGGAGGCGGCGACCTCGGCGAGCAGCGGGTCGTCGTTGCCGTCGTGGTGGGCCTGCTCGTCGAAGTGGCCCAGCAGATAGCGGGTGAACAGGCGCTCGTAGCGGGCGACCGAGGCGATCTCGCGCTCGCGCAGCGTGGGTACCTCGCGGGTGAGGCGGTAGCGCTCCACGGACACCGCGGGCGAGGCGGCGTACATCTTCATGACTTCCTTGATGCCGCGGCACACCGTGTCCAGCGGGTGCTCGAGCGGCGGCGCCGCGTTCAGCACGGCCTCGGCGCGCACCAGGGTGTCGTCGTGGTCCGGGAAGATCGCCTCTTCCTTGGAGCGGAAGTGCCGGAAGAACGTGCGGCGCGCGACGCCGGCCTGCGCGGCGATCTCGTCGACCGTCGTGGCCTCGTACCCCTTCGTGGCGAAGAGCTCCATCGCCGCGGCCGCCAGCTCACGGCGCATCTTGAGCCGTTGGGCGGCAGCCCGGTTGCCCGCGGCGCTCTCCGGAGCGTCGGGCGTGGCGGAGGTACGGGAGGACTGGTCGGCCTTATGAGCGGGCGTCATGACCCGAACGTACTGCATGTACGTTCCAAAACGCTCCCCGGTAAGCGGGCCGCCCGGTGCTCCGAGCAGCCCGCCCCAGTCGGACCCGGCTCCCGACCCCGGCTCAGCGCCGGGCATATTCGCGGAAGCCACGGCCCGTCTTGCGGCCGAGGCAGCCCGCGGCCACCAGGTGTTCCAGCAGTGGCGCGGGTGCCAGACCCGGGTCGCGGAACTCGCGGTGCAGCACCTTCTCGATGGCGAGCGAGACATCCAGACCGACCACGTCGAGCAGTTCGAACGGGCCCATCGGGTATCCGCCGCCGAGCTTCATCGCGGCGTCGATGTCGTCGAGGGACGCGTAGTGCTCCTGCACCATCTTGATCGCGTTGTTCAGGTACGGGAACAGCAAAGCGTTCACGATGAACCCGGCCCGGTCGCCGCAGTCCACCGGGTGCTTGCGGATCCGATGCGTCAGATCGCGGACGGTGGCGTGCACGTCGTCCGAGGTCAGCACGGTCCGCACGATCTCGACGAGCTTCATCGCCGGGGCCGGGTTGAAGAAGTGCATGCCGATCACGTCCTGCGGGCGCGAGGTGGCGCGGGCGCAGGCGACGACGGGCAGCGACGAGGTCGTCGTGGCGAGGATCGCGCCCGGCTTGCAGACCTTGTCGAACGTCGTGAACAGCTGCTGCTTGATCTCCAGGTCCTCGGCGACGGCCTCCAGCGCCAGATCCACGTCGGCGAACGCGTCGTAGGACCCGGCGGGGGAGATGCGCGCGAGCGCCTGCTCGGCCGCCTCCGCCGTCATCCGCCCCTTGTCGACAGAGCGCGAAAGCGACTTGCCGATACGGGACTTGGCCTTCTCGGCCTTCTCCTCGCTGCGGGCGGCGAGGACGACGTCGTAGCCGGCCTTCGCGAAGACCTCGGCGATCCCGGAGGCCATCGTCCCGGAGCCGGCGACGCCGACGGACCGGATCGGGCGCGCGGGGCTCGCCGCCTGCTCCTGCGGCGCCGTCAGGGCGTCCCGCACCACGACCGGGCTGCCCGGCTCCTCGTACGTGTAGAAGCCGCGGCCCGCCTTGCGTCCGGTCAGGCCCGCCTCGCTGAGCTGCTTGAGGATCGGCGCCGGGGCGTGCAGCCGGTCGTGGGACTCCGCGTACATGGCGTCGAGGACGGTCCGCGCGGTGTCCACGCCGATGAGGTCGAGCAGCGCGAGCGGGCCCATGGGAAGCCCGCAGCCCAGCTTCATCGCCGCGTCGATGTCCTCGCGCGAGGCGTACTTGGCCTCGTACATGGCGGCCGCCTGGTTGAGGTAGCCGAACAGCAGCCCGTCGGCGACGAACCCGGGCCGGTCGCCCACCGCGACGGGCTCCTTGCCGAGTTCCAGGGCGAGATCGGTGACGGCGGCGACCGCGACGGGCGCCGTCAGCACGCTGGAGACCACCTCGACGAGCTTCATCGCGGGAGCCGGGTTGAAGAAGTGCAGACCGAGGACGCGCTCGGGCCGCGCGGAGTCGGCGGCGAGCCGCGTCACGGACAGGGCGTTGGTCCCGGTGGCCAGAACCGCCTCGGGCCGCACGATCGCGTCCAGGGCCCGGAAGATCTGCTGCTTGATCTCGTAGGACTCGGGGGCGACCTCGATCACCAGATCGGCGTCGGCCGCGGCCTGCAGGTCCGTGAACGTACGGAACCGGGCGAGCAGCTCGGCGCGCTCCTGCTCGGTGAGGTGCTCACGGCGCACCGCACGCGCCGTCGAGGTCTCCAGCGCCTGGGTGGCCCGCGCGGCGGCGGCCTCGCTGATGTCGATGCCGATGACCTCGCGCCCGGCACGGGCGAGGACCTCGGCGATACCGGTGCCCATGGTGCCGAGGCCGACGACGGCCACGGTAGAGATGCGGGACAGGGGAGCGTCCATCCGGGAACTCCAGGAGTGAGGGTGACGACTGAGGGCGCACGCCTAGACGCACAAAAGGCGTGTGGCGTACGGGAGTTGAACGTGCCGCTTACAGCTGTGCACGGGAACCGACCGGCCCTGTCCCGGAGCCATGTCGTACTGCTCGAACCTCGGTAGCGCGTACCGAACCGACTGCACTCGGGCGGCTGCGTCACCAGGCCGCCGAGAGTCGTACTGCGGGAAGTGTGCCCCGCTCACTTGAGATTAACCGGCGAGTAACGAGCGCGCCAGCCCTGGACGTTGACGAGTCTGTGTGATCTACGTCGCCGCAGGCCCGCCGCGTCTACCCTCGACCCCATGGACGAAGAGTCGCGAACGGTGACGGAACGCATCCGGAAGGAATCCGGCGGTACGCCCGCCTTCGACCAGCTGGCCGCCACGGACGACCGGGACGAGCTGGCAGCGGTGCTGACCGCGCCGCAGCAGCCGCTGTGGGCGCGGGAGCTGGCGGCGTACCGGCTGGGCGTCGCGGGTGACAGCCGCGCCTTCGAGTCCCTCGTCCTGCTCCTGAACCACCGCGACCCGGACCGCTGCGCGGCGGCGGCCCAGGCCCTGGCCGTCCTGGGCGACCCGCGCACGGCCCGCGCGGCGGCCGCCCTGGCCACGAACGAGCTGCGCGTCGCCTACGCCCTGCACCCCGTCCGGCTGCTCACCCAGCTCCGGGCGCCCGAATCGGCCCCGGCCCTGATCGTCACGCTCCGCCGCCGGCTCGCGCCGCACGACCCGTACCGGAAGGTGGCCCTCGCCTGTGTGGAAGGCCTCGGCAGCCTGGCCGACCCCCGCGCCCGTGAGGTCCTCACGGAGGCGTGCGCGCACCCGCGCCTGGCGATGGCGGCCGCGGCGGCACTGGCGCGGCTCCCGCCGCTCTGACATCCGCCGCGGACGCTCAGGCCGGTGCCCGCACGTACCGGACCTCCGGCACCGTCGCGCCCCCGACCTCGTACGGCTCACGCGCCCCGTCCGCCATGAATCCGGCCCGCTCGTAGAAGCGCCGCGCCCGCACGTTCCCCTCCACCACCCACAGCCGCATCGAGGAGTGCCCCGCGCGGAGCGCACCGGCCGCGCAGGCGTCGAGCAGCGCCCGTCCCACGCCCGTCGACAGATGCGCGGGGTGGGCGTACAGCGCGTACAACTCGGCCTCCCCGGGCGGCACGTCACGGTCCCGCGACGGGCCGTGGCAGGCCCAGCCGACCACGGCGCCGGCGCGCTCCGCGACGAACTCCGTGACACGGCCGAACAGTTCCCGGCGCCGCGCGGCGTCCCGCTGCACGCTCATCGCGTCGAGATACGCCTGCGGCATCAGCCCCGCGTACGCGAACTGCCAGCCGCGCACCCGCACTTCCGCCACGGCGGCGCAGTCGTCCAGGGTCATCTCCCGGACCAGGAGGTCCGCCGCCGTCACCGCGAAAGCACGGCGAACGCCTCGATCTCCATCAGGAACCCGGGGCTGACCAGCGCCGCCACCTGTACCGCCGACGCGGCCGGCAGCCGTGCGGGATCGAGGAACGCGTCCCGTGCCTCTCGTACCGCCGGCATGAAAGCCATGTCGGTCATGTAGTACGTCAGTTTCACCACGTCGTCGAACCCGGCGCCGGCGGCCGCCAGGCATTTGCGCAGGTTCTCGAATACCTGCCGGGCCTGTGCCGCCGGATCGCCGGGACCGACCAGTTCGCCCCGCTCGTCGAGAGCGAGCTGGCCGGAGACGGCGACGAAGCGGCCCGTGCCCATGACCACGTGGGTGTAGGCCGTGGCCGGTGCGACGCCGTCGGGAGCGGGGATGTGGGTGAGTCGGCTCATCGCCCCATCCTCGCCCACCCCCCCGACGGGCCCCGCTCAGCCCCGGAAGCCGAGCAGCCCGTGCAGCGCGGCGCCGCCCGCCGAGGACGAGGCCGCCTTCGTCGCCAGCGGCTTCGGGTCCGGCAGCTTCTTGCACACGGCGTCGGCCTCGCCGCCGCCGCGCGGCACCGTCCCGGACGCGAGATACGTGGCGAGGTGCTTGTCGAGGCACGCGTTCCCGCTGAGCGTGATGCCGTGGTTGCCGCCGCCCTGCTCGACGACCAGGCTCGAACCGCGCAGCAGGTGATGGACCCGGACGCCGCCCTCGTACGGCGTGGCCGCGTCGTCCGTCGCCTGGAACAGCAGCGCCGGCGGGATCGAGGAGTTGCGCACGGTCCTCGGGTGCAGCGTCCGCGTGGGCCAGAACGCGCACGGCGCGTTGTACCAGGCGTTGTTCCACGTGGAGAACGGCGCCTTCTCGTGCGTCCGCCAGTTGTCGTCACGCCACTGGTTCCAGTCGCGCGGCCACCACGCGTCCCGGCACTGGACGGCCGAGTAGACGCTGTAGCCGTTGTCCCCGGCGGCGTCGACCGCCGCGAAGTTCTCGTACGCCTCGACCAGCGGGTCCGGGTCCTTGTCGTTCACGTACGCGGCGAACGCCTCGGCCAGATACGGCCAGTAGCCGTCGAAGTAGCCACCGGGCAGGAACGTGTCCTCCAGCTCCCCGGCGCCCACCTTCTTGCCCGCGGGCCGCCTCGCGAGCGCGTCGCGCATCGCGTACCACTTGGCCTCGACCTTCGCGGGGTCCTTGCCCAGCTTGTACGTCGCGTCGTACTTGGCGACCCAGGCCAGGAAGGCCTGGTGCCGGGCGTTGAAGGCGTGGTCCTGCGCGAGGTTGTCCTGGTACCAGACGCCCGCCGGGTCGACGATCGAGTCGAGGACGAGGCGCCGCACCCGCTCGGGGAAGTGCTTCGCGTAGACCGCGCCCAGGTAGGTGCCGTACGAGTAGCCGAAGTAGTTCAGCTTCTTCGCTCCGAGCGCGGCCCGGATCGCGTCCATGTCCCGCACCGAGCTGACCGTGTCGATGAACGGCAGGATGTCCGCGTACTTCTGCGCGCAGGCCCGCGCGAACGACTGCGCGCGCTTCAGGTTCGCCTGCTCGACCACCTCGGTCCGCGGCACGCTCTGCGGGCGGACGGGCTTGAAGTGGCCGGGCGCGCAGTCCAGCGCCGGCCGGCTCTTGCCGACGCCGCGCGGGTCGAACCCGATGACGTCGTACTGTGCCGCGACCTGCTTCGGCAGGCCCGACGCCACGAACCCGGCGAGCGAGAGCCCGCTGCCGCCGGGCCCGCCGGGGTTCACCAGGAGCGGCCCCTGGAACGTCTTCGCCGTGTGCGGGATCCGCGACAGGGCCAGCGTGATCTGCCGCCCCGCGGGACGGGTGTGGTCCAGCGGCACCTTCAACGACCCGCACTGCAGCGTCGGGTAGTCGTTCGTGGCGCACTTCTTCCAGGCGACGGCGGCGCTGCCCGGCGTGGACGGGGCCGATGCGGCATCGGCGCCCGCGGCGCCCGCGGTCGTGACGACCGTGGAGGCGGCCAGGGCTGCGGCGGCGCACAGAGCGGCTGCGCGTTTCTTCATGGGGCCTCCCGGAATGCAGGGGTCAGGGCCGTGAGTCCACGGTCCTTGCCGCATGTTCCCGGAAACGCCGCCCGGAACAATCCGTTCTGCCGCAAATTGACCCGATCGCAGTCCCGGTGCCCCTCACAGCAGCGTGAGCTGGGTCGGCGCGGCCGGCTCGGGCGCCGTGCCCTGCTCCGGCACGCGGACGCGCCGCGCCGCTCCCGGGCGCGAGGGCCCGATCCCGTACTCCGCGGCCAGCTCGTGGACCTGACGCGTGATCCGCCGCTGGTACCACCGGGGGGCGTACGCGCCCTCGGCGTACAGCCGCTCGTAGCGCCGCACCAGATAGGGGTGGTGCTGTCCGAGCCACGCCATGAACCACTCGCGCGCGCCCGGCCGCAGGTGCAGCACGAGCGGCGTCACGGACGTCGCGCCGGCCCGTGCGATCGCTCGCACCGTCGCCCGCAGCTGGTCCGGACGGTCGCCGAGGAACGGGATCACCGGCGCCATCAGCACCCCGCACCCGATTCCGGCGTCGGCCAGGGCGCGGACGGCGTCGAGCCGGCGCTCGGGCGCGGGGGTGCCCGGCTCGACGGTGCGCCACAGCTCCTGGTCCACGAAGCCGACCGACATCGAGATGCCGACGTCCGTCACCTCCGCGGCCTGCCGCAGCAGCTCGAGGTCGCGCAGGATCAGCGTGCCCTTGGTCAGGACGGAGAACGGGTTCGCGTGGTCGCGCAGGGCCCCGATGATGCCGGGCATCAACCGGTAGCGCCCCTCGGCCCGTTGGTAGCAGTCGACGTTCGTGCCCATCGCGATGTGGTCGCCCTGCCAGCGGCGCGAGGCGAGATGGCGGCGCAGCAGCTCCGGCGCGTTCACCTTCACCACGATCTGGCTGTCGAAGCCGAGCCCGGTGTCCAGGTCCAGATAGCGGTGGGTGTTCCTGGCGAAGCAGTAGACGCACGCGTGAGTGCACCCGCGATACGGATTGACCGTCCACTCGAACGGCATCCGGGACGCGCCGGGCACCCGGTTCACGATCGACCGCGCCCGGATCTCGTGGAACGTCACCCCGCGGAACTCGGGGCTGTCGAAGGTGCGGGTGGTCACCGCGTCCGTGCCGAACAGCGCGGCGTCCGGCGCCCGGCCGTGTTCGGCCCGGTCGTCCGTGAGGTTCTCCCAGCGCATGACGCCTCCTCGGTAGCACTGAGCCCACAATAGAACACATGTTCCCTTGATCGTGCGGCCTGTACCGGGCCCCCGATTTTGGCGGCCGGTGCGGGGGGTGGTTGGCTTGGCCGCGCCACCGGCGATGCCCGCAGGCGATACCCGAAGAACCAAGTGCTCCTGAAGAACCAAGTGCTGGAGGAAAGTCATGGCGCAGGTCGAGGCCACCACGGAACGTGTCGTCGCCGCGAAGCCGGACGACGTGTTCGACGCCCTCGCCGACTACAACGGCACGCGCGCGAAGCTGCTCACCGAGCACTTCAGCGAGTACGAGGTGCGCGAGGGCGGCGACGGCGAGGGCACCCTCGTCCACTGGAAGCTCCAGGCCACCAGCAAGCGCATCCGCGACTGCCTGCTCGAGGTGACCGAGCCCACCGACGGTGAGCTCGTCGAGAAGGACCGCAACTCCTCGATGGTGACCACCTGGCGTGTCACGCCCGCCGGTGAGGGGCAGTCGCGGGTCGTCGTCTCGACCGTGTGGAACGGTGCGGGCGGCATCGGCGGCTTCTTCGAGAAGACCTTCGCCCCGAAGGGGCTCGGCCGCATCTACGACGGCGTGCTCGCCAAGCTCGCCGCCGAACTGGAGAAGTGACCCTCAAACACCGATCTCCCGCTCACCGTTTCGAGTGGTTTTCGTTTCGGCTCAGTTGTACGCCGTAGGGCTCCGACCGGCGCATTCGTCGATCGAGCCCGCCTGAGGTGCGTCTCGTCGCGCTTGCCCCCCGTTGTCGCGTAATGCGAGAAATGGGCGGCGCAAGGGCGACGAGGGGAGCAGCAGGTGGGCACGACGACGCTGGTGACCGAACCCGTGGGGGAGCGGGAGGTGACCCGCGAGCCGGCTCCGGTCACCGCCCCGGCGCCTCAACAGGACGCGGCGCCCCCTCAGTTGCCCGGCGACGGACTCAGCCCGCGGCGCGTCCGGATGGTGTTCGTCGGCCTGATGCTCGCGCTGCTGCTCGCCGCGCTGGAGCAGATGATCGTCGCCACCGCGCTCCCGAAGATCGTCGGTGAGCTGCACGGTCTCGACAAGATGTCCTGGGCGATCACCGCCTATCTGCTGACCTCCACCATCGGCCTGCCGATCTACGGAAAGCTCGGCGACCTCTTCGGCCGCAAGGGCGTCTTCCAGTTCGCGATCGTCGTGTTCGTCATCGGCTCCGCGCTCGCGGGGCGGGCCCAGAGCATGGACCAGCTCATCGCGTTCCGGGCCGTCCAGGGCGTCGGCGCCGGCGGTCTCATGATCGGCGTGCAGGCGATCATCGGCGACATCGTGCCGCCGCGCGAACGCGGCCGCTACATGGGCCTGATCGGCGCCGCCTTCGGCCTCGCCTCGGTCGCGGGCCCCCTGCTCGGCGGCTACTTCACCGACCACCTCTCGTGGCGCTGGTGCTTCTACTTCAACGTCCCGTTCGGCCTGGTCACCCTCGCCGTCACCGCGGTCGTCCTCAAGCTCCCCAAGCCCACGAAGAAGCCCCGGCTCGACGTGCCGGGCGCGCTGCTGCTGGCCTCGGCCTCCACCTGCCTCGTGCTGCTGACCAGCTGGGGCGGCACGGAGTACGCCTGGGGCGACCGCGTCATCATCGGACTCGGCGCCGGCGCGCTCGCCTCCGCGGTGCTGTTCGTCGTCGCCGAGAAGTTCGCGGCCGAACCCCTCATCCCGCTGCGGCTGTTCCGCGATTCCGTCTTCAACCTCAGCGGCTTCATCGGCATGGTGGTCGGCGTCGCCCTGTTCGGCGCGGCCAGCTATCTGCCGACCTTCCTGCAGATGGTCGACGGCGCCACCGCCACCGAGTCCGGGCTGCTGATGCTCCCCATGATGGGCGGCGTCGTCGGCGCCTCGATCATCTCGGGCCAGCTCATCAGCCACACCGGCCGCTACAAGCTCTACCCGATCCTCGGCAGCGCCCTGTCCGCGCTCGGCATGTATCTGCTGTCGCGCCTGGAGGTCGACACCCCGCGCCTCGAGTACAGCGCCTACATGGCGGTGCTCGGCGCCGGTATCGGCCTGATCATGCCCGTGCTGGTGCTCGCCGTGCAGAACTCCGTGCGCCCGGCCGACCTCGGCACGGCCACCAGCGCCAACAACTACTTCCGGCAGATCGGCGGCAGCGTCGGCGCCGCGATCTTCGGCACGCTCTTCGCGAACCGGCTGGCCGACGCCCTCGCCGACCGGCTGCCCGCCACCGGGGCCGGACGGACCGACGCGGCGTCCATCACCCCGCAGCTCGTCCACGCGATGCCCGAAGCGCTGCGCACCCCGTACATCCAGGCCTACGCGGACGCGATGCCCCGCATCTTCCTCTACCTGGTGCCGGTCCTCGTCCTGGGTCTGGTCCTCGCCTTCTTCCTCAAGGAGACACCCCTGTTGTCCAGCACAGCCCCCTCCGAGAACCCCGTCACCCCCGTCGTGCCCGCCCAGGAGCGTGTCTCGTACGCCGCCGGGGTCCCGGTCTGCGGAACGGTGCGGCACTCCGACTCCACCCCCGTGCCGCGCGCCGCGCTCACCCTCATCGACGTCGGCGGCACCCAGATCGGGCGCGGCGCCAGCGGCGACGACGGCCGGTACGCGCTGTCGACGCCGGGTGCGGGCAGTTACGTGCTGATCGCGGCGGCCGGCGGACACCAGCCGCAGGCGGTCACGGTCACCGTCGGGGAGCGGCCGGTCGACCTGGACGTCGTGCTCGGCGGCGCCGGCCGCCTCGCCGGTGCGGTGCTCACGGCGGACGGAGCTCCCGTGCGGGACGCGACCGTGACCCTGACCAATGTGCACGGCGAGGTCGTCGCGACCACCCGCAGCGGACGTGAAGGCGGTTACGTCATCACGGAGTTGGTGGCCGGCGAGTACACCCTGGCGGCGAGCGCCCCCGCGTACCGCCCGGCGGCCCTGCCCGTGACGGTGATGGCCTCCCGCGAGACCCGGCAGGACGTGGAACTGGCGGGCGGGGCGGTGCTGCGCGGAACGGTACGGGCCGGCGGCGGCCGTCCCGTGGAGGACGCCCGGGTCACCCTGCTCGACGCCGCCGGGAACGTCGTGGACACGCTGACGACCGGGCCGGACGGGACGTTCCGCTTCGTCGATCTGTCGTCGGGCGAGTACACGGTGATCGCGGCGGGCTACCCGCCGGTCGCCACGGTGCTCCAGGTCGCCGGGGGCGGTCGCACGGAACGCGACCTCCAGCTCGGGCACGAGGACTGAGAGCCCCGTCGGGGGCGTGGGACCCGCCCGGCCCGTCGCCGCCCGGGCGCCCCGCACGACACAGGGCGCCCGTCAAGGGGCGGAGGGTCAATTCGCCCGTAGACACCCGGTGTTGACGGGCCGCGCGTACCGTGGAAGGAGGCGGTGCGCACCCCCGGCGTGCCGGAGGGAAGGAGCGCGGGCGCGATGCCAGGCACCGGTCGATCCCCCCAGGGCCGCGTCCCGCTGGCCGTTGTCGTCGTCGACCGGGCGGGCCGCGTCTCCCACTGGAGCACCGGCGCCCGCCGCCTCTTCGGCCCCGGCCGGGAGGAGGCGGTGGGCCGTCCCGTCGCCGACCTCCTGCCCGTGTCCGGCGCCCTCCCGGACGACTGTGTGGAGCCCGAGGCGGCCCGCGCCCCCTACGGTGCGCACGACGGGCTCGGGCACGGCCTGGAGGAGTCGCTCGGCGGCCGCACCTCCTACCCGGCCGCCGGCCGCGCCCGGCTCGACACCAGCGCCGGGCCCTGCGAACGCATCGACGTGCTGTGGTGGGCGTACCCCCTGGTGGGGCCGGGCCCCGAGCGGCTGCTCGTGCTCGCCGCCGACGCCCGGCGGCTCAGCGGCGGCGACCCGGGGGCCGAGGGCCCGCGGGAGGTGACGGGGGAGCGCATGGCCCCCGGCTTCGCGTTGCACACCGACTTCCCGGCCGCCGACGAGCTCGCCCGCAGACTGCCCGAGATCCTGCCCAGCATGAGCGTGCGCGAGAGCGCCCGGATCGTCGGCCAGGTACTCGAACTCGGCTATCCAGTGCTGGAGTTCAGCCAGCAGGACCGGGTCCCCGTCACCGCCGACTGGGGTGTCGCGCGGCGCACCGAGCGCCAGGAGCGGCGGGTGCGGGCCGAGCGCGCCGCCGCGGCCGGGGTGCCGTCCCCGCGCAGGCCGCCGGACGACGCCGAGGACCTCGAGTTCATGGCGGTGCGCGAGCGCCTGGAGTTCCTCAACGAGGTGAGCGGGCGCATCGGTTCGTCCCTCGATCTGTCCCGCACGATCATCGAGGTCAGCCGCGCCGTCGTGCCCCGCTTCAGCGATGTCGCCGGCACGTACCTGCGGGAACAGGTCGTCGCGGGCGAGGGGTTCCCCGAGGGGCCGCCCGACACCACCACGATGTGGCACCGCGTCGCCGTGGAGCACACCGACGAACCCGGCCGCTGGGACGATGTCGTACCGGTCGGCGAGTCCATGCCGTTCCCGGCGCACACGCCGTTCTTCCAGTGCATGACGACCGGTGACCCGGTCCTCGTCCCGTACATCTCCGAGGAGATGGGCAACGCGATCGCGGCGCAGTTCGAGAAGCGCGACATCCGCCCGCTGATCAACCACCGTTCCATGCTCGTCGTGCCGCTGAAGGCGCGGAACGTGGTCCTCGGGTTCATGATCCTGCTGCGCCACCGGGAGCGGCCGGTCTTCAACGACATGGACCGCGTCACCGGCGCCGAACTCGCCGCGCGCGCCGGGCTCGTGCTCGACAACGCGCGCATGTACGCGTACCAGGAGTCCGTCGCGGAGACGCTCCAGGACAGCATGCTGCCGCACATCGAACCGCACATGCCGGGCTGCGACGTCACCACCCGCTATCTGCCGGGCGCCCTGCTCGGCCGGGTCGGCGGCGACTGGTTCGACTCCATCAAACTGCCGGGCGCGCGTACCGCCCTCGTGGTGGGCGACGTCATGGGGCACGGGCTCAACTCGGCGGCCATGATGGGCCAGTTGCGGACCGCGGTGCAGACGATGGCCGCCCTCGACCTGCCGCCGGCCCAACTCCTGCGCAATCTGGACGACTTGGCGCAGCGCCTGGGGGAGCACTATCTCGCCACATGTCTGTACGCGGTGTACGACCCCATTGCCGGCGGACTGCACCTCGCCAACGCCGGACACATCCCGCCGGTGATCGTGCGCGCCGCCGACGGCCGCAGCGAGCTCCTGGAACTGCCCACCGGCGCGCCCATCGGTGTGGGCGGGGTGCCCTTCGAGTCCGTACGGATCCCGGTCGCGCCCGGCGACCGCGTCGTGATGTGCACGGACGGCCTCGTGGAGGTCCGCGGCGAGGACATCGGGGTGGGGCTTGCCACGCTCTGCGAGTCGGCGGCCCACCCGGCCGCCTCCATGGACGACGCCTGCGACACCATCATCCGCTCCCTCGCGGGCCGCGGCGGCCGCAAGGACGACGTGGCGCTCCTGATGGTCCGCACGAGCGGCATCGAGCCCGGCGACGTCGCCCAGTGGGAGCTCGACGGCGAACCGTCCGAAGTGCCGCGCGCCCGCGGCCTCGTACGGCGGCAGCTCGCGCTGTGGGGCCTGTCGGACGTCGAGTACGTCGCCGAACTCATGGTCAGCGAACTGGTCACGAACGCCGTGCGGCACACCGCGGGCGGCCGGGTGCAGGTGCGCCTGGTGCGCTCGGGCACGCTGCTGTGCGAGGTCGAGGACACCGAGCACACCCTGCCGACGCTGTGCAGCGCGGGGCCGGGCGACGAGTTCGGGCGGGGGCTGCGCGTCGTCGCGCGTCTGGCGCGCGAGTGGGGCACGAGCCGCACCGCGCACGGCAAGACCGTGTGGTTCGAGCTCACCCTGCGCCGCGAGCGCGTCTGACGCGGGGGCCGAAGGCCCGTACCTCGGGAAGGCGGTGCCGCCCCGCTTGTGGGGCGCACCCCGGCGCGGTAGACCGACCTGATGCTCCGGCCGGTTCCGCCGCCGCACCCCCGGGAGGGCCCATGAGTGTGACCGAGCGCTACAAGAAGGCGTGGGAGGGCTTCTGGGGCGAGGCTCCCGAGGAGCCCGGAGGCGTCTTCTGGGACGCCGAGCCCGCGCTCACCGTGGGCCTCCATCTCGACCTGTTCGAGCCGCTGTTGGCGGCCCCCGGCCTGCCCGTCGTGGACCTCGGATGCGGCAACGGCACCCAGACCCGCTTCCTCGCCGACCGCTACCGCAAGGTGGTCGGCGTGGACCTGTCCGGCGCCGCCCTCGGCCGGGCCCGCCGCGCGGACCCCGCCCAACAGGCCGACTACCGTCAGCTGGACGCCACGGACCAGCGTCAAGTAAGCGCGCTGCACGTGGAGTTGGGTGACGTGAACGTCTATATGCGGGGCGTGCTGCACCAGAGCGACCCCGTCGACCGGCAGCCGCTCATGGACGCGGTGGCGGCGCTGGTCGGCGAGCGCGGGCGCGGCTTCGTCGTCGAGCTGTCGGAGGGGGCCCGGACGATCCTGCGGGGGCTCGCGCGGCACCCGGCCGGTCCGCCGCCCAAGCTGGCCCCGGTGTTCGCCCATGGCATCGCCCCCGGCGAGGTCCGCGACGCGGCCGTGCCCGGGTATGCCGACGCGGCGGGCCTCGCGGTGCTCGCGTCCGGCGAACTGCCGTTGATCACCACGGAGTTCACCCCCGACGGGAGCCGCATCGAGCTGCCGTCGCGGTGGCTGGTGGTGGAGCGGGCGTCCGACCCGCCCCGATGATAGGTTAGCTTAGGCTAAGCTAAGTAAGTCACGATGGGTCAGGAAGCGGTGGGGCGATGCACGCGCCTTTGGTCTCGTCCGATCTCGCCTGGGTGGAGGAGGCCGTACGGCCGCGCCCGGCCGTCGGTGTCCGGGTGGCGCGGCTGCTCGACGACCTGACCGGGGCCGACGGGCCGCTGCGCGCCGACCTCGCCGCCGCGTTCTGGGCCGACGTCGAACGGCTCGGCGCCCCGCTCGTGGAGCCGATCGAGGGCGAACCGGACCACCGCACCCTCACCTTCCTGTACCGCGGCCACCGGGCCACCCGGCACGTCCTGCTGTTCAGCAACCGCCTCGTCGACCGCGCCCGGCTCGCCGACGCCCTGCTGCACCACGTCCCCGGCACCGACATCTGGCATCTCGGCCTGCGCCTGCGCGCCGACCACCGGGGGGCCTACCGGATGGCCGCCGACATCTCGACCGGCCACCCGCCCGCCGACCCCGACCGGCTCCAGGAGTTCCTGCGCACCCTCCAGCGGTACGCCGGCCCCGATCCGCTCAACCCCCGGACGATCCCCACCCGTTGGGGCGGCCCGGACTCCTCCGTCTTCGCTCTGCCCGCCGCTCCCGGACAGCGCTGGGAGGGGCCCGCGCGTGAGGTGCCGCGCGGGCGGGTCGAGCGGCACCGCGTGGACAGCCCCGCCCTCGGCGCGGTCCGTGACGTGTGGGTCTACCTGCCGCCCGGACAGGGCCACCGCGACCTGCCCGTCGTCGTGCTCGGCGACGGCGACATGTGGCTGGGCGGCATGGGCCTGCAGGACTCCCTGGACGCGCTGATCGCCGCCGGCGCGCTGCCGCCGCTGATCGTCCTCGCCCCCGACTCCGTCGACGGTCCCACCCGCTGGCGCGAGATGAGCGCCCGCGACTCCTACGTCACGTTCCTCGCGGACGACGTACTGCCCTGGGCCGCCGGACGCTGGCCGCTCACCACCGACCCGCGCCGCACCGTCGTCGCCGGACAGAGCCTCGGCGGGCTCACCGCCCTGTACGCGGGCCTGGTCCGCGCCGAGCGGTTCGGCAACGTCCTCGCCCAGTCGCCGTCCCTGTGGTGGCACCCCGGCCTGCCGGTCGACGCCGTGCCGCAGACTCCGGTCGCCGGCGTCCCCTGGCTCGTTGGGCGGTACGCGCAGGCCCCGCCCCGCGACCTCACCGTGCACCTCGACGTAGGGCTGCACGAGGGTCCGATGGTCGGCTACAGCCGCGCGCTGTACGAGGCGCTGCGCCCGGCCGGGTACCGGGTCACGCTCGACGAGTTCAACGGCGGCCACGACTACGCGTGCTGGCACGGCGCCCTCGTCGACGCCCTCGTCCGGATGCTGACGCCGGATCCGCCCGCAGCGCGCTGACGAGCGCGAACCCGGCCGAACGGGTCCTCCATTGGTCTATACCCCTGAGAGTTATCCACAGGTCTGGTGAGGTGTGCCCGGATCCGCGTACGGTGCTGGCCATGAAGATCCTCATCAGCGCCGACATGGAGGGCGCCACCGGTGTGACCTGGCCCGCGGACGTCCTGCCGGGCACACCGCAGTGGGAGCGCTGCCGCGCCCTGTTCACCTCGGACGTGAACGCGGCGGTGCTCGGCTTCTTCGACGGCGGCGCCGACGAGGTGCTCGTCAACGAGGCGCACTGGACGATGCGCAATCTGCTCCTGGAGCAGCTCGACGACCGCGCGCAGATGCTCACCGGACGCCACAAGTCGCTGTCCATGGTGGAGGGCGTCCAGCACGGCGATGTCGACGGCATCGCGTTCATCGGGTACCACGCGGGCGCCGGCATGGAGGGCGTCCTCGCGCACACGTACCTGGCGAACCAGATCACCGGCGTGTGGGTCAACGACGTACGGGCCAGCGAAGGCCTGCTGAACGCGCACGTGGTCGCCGAGTACGGCGTCCCCGTCGTCCTCGTCACCGGCGACGACCACGCCTGCGACGACGCTCTCGGGTACGCGCCGGAGGCCCGCAAGGTCGCCGTCAAGGACCATGTGTCCCGGTACGCGGCGGTGTGCCGCACCCCGGGGCGGACGGCCGCCGACATCCGGGCCGCCGCCAAGGACGCCGCGTCGATCGCCGTGCGTCACGAGCCGGTGCAGGCGGGTCCGTTCACGGTGGAGGTCGAGTTCGACGCCGAGCACCTCGCCATGGCCTCGACCGTCGTGCCCGGGGTCGAGCGGACCGGCGAGCGTAGGATCGCGTACACGCACGAGACCATGTACGAAGGCATCCGCACCTTCAAGGCGGTCACCACGATCGCCTCGGCCGCGGTGGAGGAACAGTATGGCTGAGCAGCACCTTCCGACGATCGACCAGAAGGCGCTCGACGAAGTCGTCACCTTCACCTCCGAGCTGATCCGCATCGACACGACGAACCGCGGCGGCGGCGACTGCAAGGAGCGCCCCGCCGCCGAGTACGCGGCGGCCCTGCTCTCCGAGGCGGGCCTGGAGCCGACGATCCTGGAGCGCACCCCGGGCCGGGGCAATGTGGTGGCCCGCATCGAGGGCACCGACCCCTCCGCCGAAGCCCTCCTGGTCCACGGCCACTTGGACGTGGTGCCCGCGGAGGCCGCCGACTGGAGCGTGCACCCGTTCTCCGGCGAGGTCCGCGACGGCGTCGTGTGGGGCCGCGGCGCCGTCGACATGAAGAACATGGACGCGATGATCCTCGCGACCGTCCGCCAGTGGGCCCGCGTCGGGTTCCGGCCGCGGCGCGACATCGTCATCGCGTTCACCGCCGACGAGGAGGCCAGCGCCGAGGACGGCTCCGGGTTCCTCGCCGACGAGCACCCCGAGCTGTTCGAGGGCTGCACCGAGGGCATCAGCGAGTCCGGCGCCTACACCTTCCACGACGGCAGCGGCAAGCAGATCTACCCCATCGGCGCGGGCGAGCGCGGCACCGGCTGGCTCAAGCTCACCGCCCACGGCAAGGCGGGACACGGCTCGAAGGTGAACGCGGCGAACGCGGTCACGCGCCTCGCCGCCGCCGTCACCCGCATCGGCGAGCACCAGTGGCCGATCCGCCTCACGCCCACCGTGCGCGCCGCCCTGTCCGAACTCGCGGCCCTGTACGGCATCGAGACCGATGTCCACGCGGCGGACTTCGACGTCGACGCGCTGCTGGCCCGGCTCGGCCCGGCCGCCTCCCTCGTCGAGGCGACCGTGCGCAACAGCGCCAACCCGACGATGCTGTCCGCCGGCTACAAGATCAACGTGATCCCGGGCGAGGCCACCGCGCACGTCGACGGCCGCTATCTGCCGGGCGCCGAGGACGAGTTCCACACCACCCTCGACGCGCTCACCGGACCGGACGTCGACTGGGAGTTCCACCACCGCGAGGTCGCCCTCCAGGCGCCCGTCGACTCGCCCACGTTCGCGAAGATGCGGGCCGCGGTGGAGGAGTTCGCCCCCGAGGGGCACACCGTCCCCTACTGCATGTCGGGCGGCACGGACGCCAAGCAGTTCTCCCGCCTCGGTATCACCGGCTACGGCTTCGCCCCGCTCAAGCTCCCCGAGGGCTTCGACTACCAGGCACTCTTCCACGGTGTCGACGAGCGGGTCCCGGTGGAGGCGCTGCACTTCGGCGTGCGCGTACTCGACCGGTTCTTGCGCTCGGCATAGGCACGGCCCCTACCCGCGCGACGTACTAGGAAAAAGCGGAGGACGCGAAGAACATGGAGGGTCTGGAGTAAATGGGGGGCGGGAACGACATGGTGCACACGCAGGCCTACGGCTCCTGGCCGTCGCCGATCGACGCCGCGCTGGCGGCGGCGCACGACGGCAAGCCGGAGTACGTCGGATTCGTGGGCGACGAGGCCTGGTGGACCGAGCCGCGGCCGGCCGAGGCGGGCCGGCGCGCCCTGGTGCGGCGCAGGCCCGACGGCACGGAGCAGTCCGTGCTGCCCGCGCCGTGGAACGTGCGCAGCCGCGTCATCGAGTACGGCGGCCGTCCCTGGGCCGGCACCCAGCGCTCCGAGGGCCCGCTGCTGGTCTTCGTGAACTTCGCCGACCAGCGGCTGTACGCGTACGAGCCCGACCTTCCCGGCGCGCAGCCGCGCCCGCTCACCCCGCTGTCCGCCGTCGGCGACGGCCTGCGCTGGGCCGACCCGCAGTTCCACCCCGGCCGGGACGAGGTGTGGTGCGTCCTGGAGGAGTTCACCGGCGACGGGCCGACCGACGTGCGGCGCGTGGTCGCGGCCGTCCCGCTGGACGGCTCGGCGGCCGATGACCGCGGCGCGGTGCGCGAACTCACCGACGGCGCCCACCGGTTCGTCACCGGCGCCCGGCTCGCGCCGGACGGCCGACGGGCCGCGTGGATCGCCTGGGATCACCCGCGCATGCCCTGGGACGGCACCGAGCTGCTGGTCGCGGACGTCGCCGGGGACGGCACGTTCGGCCCCGCGCGGACCGTGGCGGGCGGCCCGGAGGAGTCCGTCTGCCAGGTCGAGTGGGCCCACGACGGGGCGCTCCTGTACTCGGGGGACGCCGGCGGCTGGTGGAACGTGTACCGGATCGACGCGGCGGGCGCCGGCTCCGGCGCGGCCCGGCCGCTCTGCCCCCGCGAGGAGGAGTTCGGCGGGCCGCTGTGGAAGATCGGCCTGAGCTGGTTCAAGCCGCTGGAGGCCGGGCTGGTCGCCGTCGTGCACGGCGTCGGCGCCACCTCGCTCGGCGTCCTCGACCCGGAGACCGGCGAGGTCGTCGACACGGCCGGCCCCTGGACCGAGTGGTCCTCCTCGCTCGCCGTGCACGGCACCCGCGTCGTCGGCGTCGCCGCGAGCCCCCGCACCGGACACGAGGTCGTCGAGCTGGACACCTCCACCGGGCGCACCCGGGTGATCGGCGGCGCGCACAGCGACCCCGTCGACCCGGCGTACTACCCCGAGCCGCAGATCCGTGTCTTCAGCGGGCCCGACGGCCGGGACGTCCACGCCCACATCTACCCGCCGCACAGCCCCACCCACGCGGCCCCGGACGAGGAACTCCCGCCGTACGTCGTATGGGCGCACGGCGGCCCCACCGGTCACTCGCCGCTCGTCCTCGACCTGGAGATCGCCTACTTCACCTCGCGCGGCATCGGCGTCGCCGAGGTCAACTACGGCGGCTCCACGGGCTACGGGCGCGAGTACCGCAACCGGCTGCGGGAGCAGTGGGGCGTCGTCGACGTCGAGGACTGCGCGGCCGTCGCCCTCGCGCTCGCCGACGAGGGCACCGCCGACCGGGACCGCCTCGCCATCCGCGGCGGCAGCGCCGGCGGCTGGACCAGCGCGGCGTCCCTGACCAGCACGGACGTCTACGCGTGCGGCACCGTCATCTACCCCATCCTCGACCTCACCGCCTGGGGAAGCGGGGAGACGCACGACTTCGAGTCGCAGTACCTGGAGTCCCTCGTCGGACCGCTCGACGAGGTCCCCGCACGGTACGCGGAGCGCTCCCCGGCCGAGCACGCCGACCGGCTCACGGCGCCCTTCCTGCTTCTCCAGGGACTCGACGACGTGATCTGTCCGCCCGCCCAGTGCGAGCGGTTCCTCGCGCGGGTGGAGAGCGAGGGGCGGCGGGTGCCGCACGCCTACATCGCCTTCGAGGGCGAGGGGCACGGATTCCGCCGGGCGGACACCATGGTCCGCGCCCTGGAAGCCGAACTCTCCCTGTACGCCCAGGTGTTCGGCCTGCACCCGATCGGCATCCCCACCCTGGAGCTCACCAAGTGAAACCGCTGGTGCGGCCGGAGAGGCTGGCTCCCGGCGCCCGGGTCGCCGTCGTCGCGCCCAGCGGTCCGGTCCCCGAGGACCGGCTGCAGGCGGGCCTGGACATCCTGCGCGGCTGGGACCTGGAGCCGGTCGTCGCGCCCCATGTCCTGGACGTGCACGGGGAGTTCGGCTACCTCGCGGGTGCGGACGCCGACCGGGCCGCCGATCTGCAGCGCGCCTGGTGCGATCCCGGTGTCGACGCCGTGCTGTGCGCCCGCGGCGGATACGGGGCACAGCGCATGGTCGACCTGCTCGACTGGACGGCGATGCGGGCCGCGCGGCCCAAGGCGTTCGTCGGGTACAGCGACATCACCGCGCTGCACGAGGCGTTCGCCGTCCGCCTCGGCGTGAGCACGCTGCACGGGCCGATGGTCGCGGCGGCGGACTTCCTCAAGAACGCACGGGCGCAGGACCATCTGCGGGCCACGCTGTTCGCACCCGAGTCGGTCCGGGTGATCCCCGCGGGGGAGGGGGCCGGTGTACTGGTGCCCGGCGTCGCGCGGGGCGTCACCCTGGGCGGCTGCCTGTCCCTGCTCGCCGCCGATCTCGGTACGCGGCACGCCCGTGCCTGCGCGCGTGGGGGCCTGCTCTGTCTGGAGGACGTCGGTGAGGAGACGTACCGCATCGACCGGTACGTCACCCAACTCCTGCGCGGGGGCTGGCTGGAGGGCGTCTCGGGGATTCTTCTCGGGTCCTGGGCGGAGTGCGATCCGTACCCTGAGGTGCGGGCTCTTCTCATGGACCGGTTGGGCGGGCTCGGGGTTCCTGTGGTGGAGGAGTTCGGGTTCGGGCACGGGGACGGGGCGTTGACCCTGCCGTTCGGGGTGGCGGGGCAATTGGACGCCGGGGCCTTGACGTTGACGCTGGATGCGCCGGCGCTGCGCTGACGCCTCACCGCCTGCCGGGTTCTCTTGCCGGGCGGCACCGGGTTCGCCGTGGTTGCTCGCGCAGTTCCCCGCGCCCCTGAAGGCCTGCGGCCCCGCCGCGCCTCCGGGAGCGGGCGCGTACCTCCGTGCAGGACCTATGACCTGAGATGGCGCACGCAGTGCGCATCTCAGGGGCGCGGGGAACTGCGCGACCAGCCACACTCCACCCGCACTCACCCAACACGCCGCCCCGCACGGCGATCGGCCCCGCCAGAAACCTCCCGCACACCCATTGACCCTCAACTGACACGCGTCACACCATGACTCCGCGCGCATACCTACTGGTCGGTAAAACCACGCGTGGAGGACACCCGTGCCCAGACCCCGTACCCCCCTCACCGCCGCCATCGGCACCGTCGCGGCGGCACTCGCGGCCCCGCTGGCCCTCGCCGTCCCCGCGAGCGCGGTCGGCGGCGTGACCGCGTCCACCGGCGAATACACCGTCACGGCACTGAAGTTCACCGTGCAGACCGGTGACCGCACCTGCACCGTGGATGCGGACCTGTACCGGCCCGCCGGTGTCGACGCGGAGCACCCCGCGCCCGCCGTCCTCACCACGAACGGCTTCGGCGGCAGTAAGTCGGACGGGTCCACGGACGCGACCGGCAAGGCCTTCGCGCAGCGCGGCTACGTCGGACTGGTCTACTCGGGCCTCGGCTTCGGCAAGTCGGGCTGCCTGATCTCGCTCGACGACCCCCGCATCGACGGCAAGGCGGCCTCCGCGCTCGTCGACTTCCTCGCCGGCACCCGGGCCGCCGACGACGGCACCGAGGTCGACTACGTCACGGCCGACAAGAAGGGCGACCCGCGCGTCGGCATGATCGGCGGCTCGTACGGCGGCGCCGTCCAGATGGCCACGGCCGCCGTGGACCACCGGGTGGACGCGCTGGTCCCGCTGATCACCTGGCACGACCTGGCCTACTCGCTCGACCCGCAGAACGCCGCCGACCGGGACACCCCCGGCGTCTTCAAGTGGCAGTGGAGCAACGGGTTCTATCTGATGGGCGAAGGGCAGCCGCTGCTGGAGCCCTCGCTCGACCCGTCGCGCATCAACAAGCTGAGCTGCCTGCACTTCGTCGACGACGCCTGCGAGACGATCCGCACCCTCAACTCCGGCCGCTACCCGGCCGACAGGACCCGGGCGCTGCTCGACTACGCGCGCAGCGTGTCCCCGGTCTCGTACCTGAAGGACGTGAAGGCGCCGACGCTGCTCGTCCAGGGGCAGGCCGACAGTCTGTTCAATCTCAACGAGGCCAGGGCCACGTACGACACCCTGCGCGGGCAGGGCACCACCGCCAAGATGATCTGGCAGTCGTGGGGACACAGCGGCGGGCTCACCGACCCCGCGTCCGGTGAACTCAACCTGTCGCAGGGCAACTTGGAGACCAGCTACGTCGGCAGGCGGATCCTCGCCTGGTTCGACCGCTACCTGAACCACAAGAAGGGCGTCGACACCGGACCCGCCTTCGCCTACTACCGGGACTGGATCGGCGACCCGGACGACACCTACGCGACCGCCCCGGGCGTCCCCGCCCTGTCGAAGAAGCTGTACCTGTCCGGCGACGGCAAGCTCGTCGACAACCGCAAGAAGGTCGCCCGCGGCAGCCGCGAGTACCGCAACTGGCTCATCCCCACCAGCCACTCCGAGTCGTCCCTCGCCGGACTCATCGGACTGCCCGACCCGGCGCCGCGCGACACCCGGGGTACCTACCTCGACTGGACCACCGACCCGCTGACCGCGGCCACCGACGTCGTCGGCGCCCCGAAGGCCACCCTCAAGGTGATCTCGCCGAGGACGGAGCGCGTGCAGCACTCCGGTGACGCCGCCGACAAGCTCGTCCTCTTCGCGAAGCTGTACGACGTCGCGCCCGACGGCACGAAGACCCTGGTGCACCGGCTGGTGGCCCCGGTCCGGGTGCCCGACGTCACCCGCCCCTTCACCGTCACCCTGCCCGGCATCGTGCATCGCTACGAGAAGGGACACCGCATCCGGTTCGTCGTCGCCGCGAGCGACGACGCGTACGGCGGCAACAAGGGCGTCAAGCCGGTCACCGTCACCAGCGCGCCCGAGGACACCGGCACCGTGGAACTGCCCGTCGTCGGGCAGTAGCCGTCACCCGTACGGGCCCTCGGCCGCTGCGTAAACGCCGCTTTCCCGCACATGCTGGGCGGGGAGGCGGCGACGTCCTCCGGGGGAACGACGGAAGGGTCCACCGATGAGCCCCAAGGACACCGCGAGCTCCTCGAAGAGCGGCGGCTCCAGCGCGTTCACGCCGGCCAGGATCGCGGTACTGGTCCTGGCGGTCCTCGCCGTGATCTTCATCTTCGAGAACACCCGTCAGGTGAAGATCCGGCTGCTGATCCCCGAGGTCACCATGCCGCTGTACCTGGCGCTCGCGGCCGTCTTCGTCATCGGCGGCATCTGCGGGGGCTATTTCATGGCGAGGAGACGCAAGTGAGACGACGAGTGGCGACAGTGGCGGCCGGGACGGTGCTCGCCCTGACCGCGTCGGCGGGCGCGGCGGCCGCGGCCGACGGGCCGCGGATGCCCGACTTCCGCGGCCGCGGGCTGATGCACGTGTTCTCGACCCTCGACTACCGGACCAAGGTCGAGGTCGCCGACGTCAGCGGCACGCACCGGCACGTCCTGTGGCCGCTGAGCTGGAAGGTGTGCAGCCAGTCCCCGGCCGTCGGGCGGGAGATCGGGACCGGCACCGTGCGCATCGGCGTCGTGAAGCACGGCGAGAAATGCCCGTAGCAGGGTGCCCGGCAGCCGCCGCGTAGGCTGCCCGGATGAATGATCATCTGGCCGTGGGTGGCCGTGTCGTCCTGCGGCACATCGCCCTCACCGACGCCGACGAGTTCACCGCCCGGGTCCGCGAGAGCCGGGAACTGCACCGGCCCTGGCTCTTCCCGCCGCTGACCGCCGACGCGTTCGCCGGGTACGCCGGGCAGCTCGTCGAGGACCCGGCGAAGCACGGCTTCCTCGTGTGCGAGCGGGAGAGCGGCGCCATCGCCGGATTCATCAACATCAACAACGTCGTCCAGGGCGGCTTCCGCAGCGGCGCGCTCGGCTACGGCGCCTTCGCGCACGCCGCCGGGCGCGGTCTGATGTCCGAGGGGCTCGGCCTCGTGATCCGGTACGCGTTCGGACCGCTCGGCCTGCACCGACTGGAGATCAACGCCCAGCCCGGCAACACCGCGTCCCTCGCGCTGGCCCGCCGCGCCGGATTCCGCCTGGAGGGCTTCTCGCCGGACTTCCTCTTCATCGACGGGGCCTGGCGCGACCACGAGCGCTGGGCGCTCACCGCCGAGATGACTACCGCCCGGCCCGGCCCGGCTTCCGGTTGATCTTCATGGTGTCCATGTCGGTCACCGTCGAGCGCAGCTCCCCGTGCCCGAGGCCGCGCTCGCGCAGATACGCCTCGGCACGCTCCTCGGCGAGCGCGCCCGCCATCTCGTCGCCGTCGTCCGGGTCGGACGCGACGACGTAGCGCATCGAGAAGTGCTTGAGCGTGCGGTCGTACGCGAGCGAGCCCTCGGGCGCGAACCGCATCCCCGCGATGCCCTCGTGCTCCGCCACCTCGGCGAGCAGCCGCTCCCGCACCGCGTCGTCGAGACCCTCGAAGGTGGCGCGGACGATGACCCGGTAGGTGTGGCTCTCGGCCATGGTGCGACGTGCTCCTCGTGCTGCGGAACTGTTGAAAACGCCAGCCTACGTCGATGAGGATGGCCGGCATGCGGAATATCGTCGCCATCGACGCCCCCTCCAACCTGGGCCTGCGCCCGCCCGCCCCCGGCACGGTCCCCGGCGTCTACAAGCTCGCCGGCGCGCTGCGCGAGAACGGGATCGTGCGCAGGCTCGGCGCCCTCGAGGGCGGCGTCGTCGTCCCGCCGCGCTACGACCGGGGCGACTGGCAGGAGGGCGACGGGGTCTTCAACGCCGCCGCCATCGCCGCGTACACCGTGCGGCTCGCCGACCGGATCGAACGGCACCTGCGCGCCGGGGAGTTCACGCTCGTGCTCGGCGGCGACTGCTCGATCCAGCTGGGCGCCGCGCTCGCCCTGCGCCGCATCGGCCGCTTCGGACTCGCGGCCGTCGACGCCTCGGCCGACTTCCGCCACCCCGGGAACTCCGAGAGGGTCGGCGCCGCCGGCGGCGAGGAACTGGCCCTCGCGACGGGCCGCGGGCAGCGGGATCTCACCGACCTGGAAGGGCTGCGGCCGTATCTGCGCGACGAGGACGTCCGGCTCTTCGGCGGACGCGACGCCTTTGAGGACGACCGGGCCGAGCTCGCCGCACTCAAGATCCCGAACGTGACGGTCGGCGAACTCCGCGAGTGGGGCGTCGACGACGTCGTACGCGGCTTCGTGCAGAGCTTCGAGGTGCCGGTGCTCGACGGATTCTGGGTGCACCTCGACGCCGACGTGCTCGACCCGTCCGTCATGCCCGCCGTCGACAGCCCCGACCCGGACGGGCTGCTGCCCGACGAACTCCTCGCGCTGCTGAGGCCGTTGCTCGCCTCGCCGCGCTGCGTCGGCATGAACGTCACGATCTACGACCCCGACCTGGACCCGGACGGCACCGCGGGAGCGCTGCTCACCGATCTGGTCGTCGCCGCCTTTGCGCAATCCTGACCGGAGCAGCCCCTGGTCAGCTCGCCGATGACCATGTTCCATGGTCATCGGGGGCGGGCCGCGCCCCGGGCCGACGGGAGGCAGACGTGACCATGCTGCGACGTGAGGTACTGACCCTGCCGGGCGTCGAGTTGGGCCCCGCGAACCCGCTGCCGCCGCTGCGGCCCCTCGACGAGGTCCACGGGATCGACGAGCGCGCCAAGGAGGACCTGCCGCTCGACATGGCCCGCCAGCTCGGCTACCGGCCCCTGCGCAGCCTGCTGCCCGAGCGGATCCGCGACGGCTACGGCCGGGACCGGGCCCCGGTCGACCTCGACACGATCGTGCTCGAGAACGACCGGCTGCGGGTGACGGTGCTACCGGGCCTCGGCGGACGGATCGCCTCGCTGTTCCACAAGCCGACCGGGCGCGAACTCCTCTACCGCAACCCGGTGTTCCAGCCCGCCGCCTTCGCGCTCAACGGCGCCTGGTTCTCCGGTGGCGTCGAGTGGAACATCGGCGCCACCGGCCACACCACCCTGTCCTGCGCGCCCCTGCACGCGGCGCGTGTCACCGCGCCCGACGGCGGCGAGATGCTGCGCCTGTGGGAGTGGGAGCGGCTGCGCGACCTGCCCTTCCAGGTGGACCTGTGGCTGCCGGAGGAATCCGACTTCCTCTACGTCGCCGTCCGCATCCGCAATCCGCACGAGAAGCCCGCGCCGGTCTACTGGTGGTCCAACATCGCCGTGCCCGAGGAGCGCCGGGTGATCGCCCCCGCACAGGAGGCCTGGCACTTCGGGTACGAGCACGCGCTGCGCAGGGTCCCCGTGCCCGAGTGCGACGGCTGCGACCGCACGTATCCGCTGAACAGCGAGTTCCCCGCCGACTACTTCTACGAGGTGGGGGACGGCCGGCGCCGCTGGATCGCCGCGCTCGACGGGGACGGGCACGGGCTCGTCCAGACGTCGACCGACACACTGCGCGGCCGGAAGCTGTTCCTGTGGGGGAGCGGCACCGGCGGGCGGCGCTGGCAGGAATGGCTGACCGAGCCCGGCACCGGCGGCTACGCCGAGATCCAGGCCGGCCTCGCGCGCACTCAGCTGGAGCACGTACGCCTCGAGGCGGAGGGGGAGATCAGCTGGATGGAGGCGTACGGGCCGCTGTCGGCCACTGCCGAAACGGTTCACTCCCAGGGGAGTTGGGCCGCCGTCGTCGACGAGGTCGAGGGGCGGCTGGAACGGGCGCTGCCGCGGGCCGACGTCGAGGCCGCGTACGAGGCATGGCGGCCGCACGCCGATGCCGAGCCGGGGCAGCGGCTCGCCGTCGGATCCGGGTGGGGTGCGCTCGAAGTGCTGCGCGCCGGATGGAAGCTGCCCGGGACGCCGTTCGACGAGTCGACCCTCGGCGAGGCGCAGGCCCCGTGGCGGGAGCTGCTGGAGACGGGCGCGCTCCCGGAGCCGCGGCGGGTCGGCGCGCCCGGGCCCAGCCCGGTCGCCCCGGCCTGGCGGGACATGCTGGAGACGGCGCCGGCCCGGCCGCTGTCCGAGTACCACCTCGGGGTGGCGCAGTGGCATGCGGGGGACCGCGCCCAGGCCGTGCGCAGTTGGGAGCGCGGGCTCGAACTCGCCGCGTCCGACTGGCCGTTCCTGCGGTGCCTGGCGGTGGCCGACGCCACGGACGGACACCACGAGCGGGCCGCCGACCGGCATGCCGAGGCGTTCGACGACCTGTGCGCGGAGCGCCGGGACGACGGGGAGGCCTGGGTGGCCGCGACGGCCGCGCTCGGGCGCGAGGCGATCGAGGCGTTGCTGGCGGTGGGGCGGGCCGGGGAGGCGCGGGGTGTGTGGGGCCGGTTGCACGCGGGGACGCGGTCGCGCGGCCGGTTCCGTCTGCTGGAGGCCCGACTTCTGCTCGCCGAGGGCGAGGTGGCGGCCGCTCGGGGTGTCTTCGAGGCGGGGTTCGAGGTCGCGGATCTGCGGGAGGGGGCGGAGATCCTCGGGGAGGTCTGGGCGCGGGTCGCACCGGGCGAGCCGTTGCCCGCCCGGTACGACTTCCGCATGAGGCCCCCGTTGACATCGGACCCCGCCCGGTCAAGCCCCTCCGGCGATTGACGAGTAGGGGCCGGGGCCCGTGCCGGTCAGACCAGCTCCCCGTTCTGCGCCACGACCTGACCGCCGTGGACGACCATGTCGCGCTGCGGCATGTCGACCACGACCTGCGGGACGCACTCGCCGCGCACGAGGACGAAGTCCGCCGGTGACCCGGGCCGCAGGTCGGCGTGCGGGAGGCCCATCACGTCGGCGCCGCCGTGCGCGCCCACCGTGTAGCAGGACGTCAGCTCGTCGTCGAGGCGGACATCCGTGACCCAGCCGAGGATGTGCGCCCGGTGCAGCATGTCCGCGTTGCCGAACGGGCTCCACGAGTCGCGCACCCCGTCCGAGCCCAGCCCGACCCGCACCCCGTGCTTCTTCAGCTCGGTGATGGGCAGCACCAGGGACTCGTTCGGCGCGACCGTGGTCAGGGCGATGTCCAGATCGGCCAGGTCGCCCGCCATCGTGTCGAGTTCGGCCGCGGACAGGAACGGCAGACAGAAGACGTGGCTCACCGTCACCTTGCCCCGCAGCGACAGCGCCCGGGTGCGCTCGATGATGCCGCGCAGCACCTTCGTGCCCTTCTCGTCGCGGTCGTGCAGGTGGATGTCGACGCCGACACCGTGCTTGTCCGCCAGGTTGAAGACCAGGTCCAGCTGCTCGTCGAGGGCGTGGTCGAAGCTGATCGGGTCGATACCGCCGATCATGTCGACGAGGCCGCCGCGCGCGGCGGCCTCCAGCAGCTTCGCCGTACCGGGCGTACGGACCACGCCGTGCTGCGGGAACGCCACGATCTGCACGTCGAGCGCGTCCGCGAGCCGCTCCCTGGCCTCGGCGATGCCCTCGACACCGGCAAGCCCGTAGGCCGGCGCCACGTCGGCGTGCGCCCGCATGGCACGCGTGCCGCGGGTCACGGCGTGCGCCATCAGGCCGTACGCGCGCTCGCCGACAGGACGCTTCTGCGACTCGAAGAGCTCGACGTCCTGCGCGCAGTAGTCGGCGATGCTGCTCGCAGGCTTGCGGGTCACCCAGTCGCCGCCCCAGCTCGTCTTGTCGGGGTGGATGTGCGCGTCCACCAGCGAGGGCAGGGCGAGCCGCCCGCCGCCGTCGACGACCTTGGCGCCCCTGGGGGCGGGGGCGTCGCTGATCAGACCGTCGATCACGGTCAGGTCCACGGCGTCCCGCGCGCCGAAGGGCCGTACGTCGCGGAAGACCACGGCCTTCTTGGGGCGATGCGCGCCGCCGGACCGGGCCGTGGCCGCCGGTGCCGCCGCGGCCGCCGACGGGGTCAGGGCCGCGCCCAGCGAGGCGGCTCCCGCGAGGACACCACGACGGGACAGGGGAGGGGGAGTCATACGGAATCTCCTTCGAAGGCGATTGAGGGTGGGGCGGTGGAACGGGCGACCTGGTGCGTCGGGTGATCAGAGGGCGATGCCCGAACGCACCACGCGAACCGGGGACTTGAGGACCGAGACGTCCGCCAGCGGATCGCCCGGGATCAGCAGGACGTCGCCCGCGTGGCCGCGCGTCAGGCGGCCCGCCGAGCCGTCCAGGCCGAGCAGGTGAGCGGCGCCGGTCGTCGCGGTGCGGATCGCGTCGAGCGCCGACAGACCCGCCGCGTGCATCAACTCGACTTCGCGGCCGATCGGCTTGATCGAGCCGCCCGAGGAGTCGGTGCCGGCGGCCAGCGGCACCCCCGTCTCGTGCGCGGCGAGCACGGCCTTCTTGAGCACCGGCAGATAGGCGCGGCCGCGCTCGGCCAGGACCGGGTCCGAGGAGTCGGCGAGGCCGGCGATCGCGGTGAGGGTGGGGGTGAAGTACGTGCCCCTGCGCCGCATTTCGCGCAGGGTGCGCTCGGCGACGAACACGCCGTGCTCCAGGGAACGGATGCCCGCGGTCACCGCGTCGTGGCAGCCCTGTTCGCTGTAGCTGTGGCACAGCACGCCCTTGCCGCCGCGCCGGGCGGCCGCCACCACCTCGGCGAGCTGCTCGTGCGAGTACACCTGGGCGAGCGGGTCCTGCTCGGGCAGGCCCGCGCGCTCGTTGACCCGGGTCTTCACGACGTCCGCGCCGCGGGCCAGGTTCACCTGGACGACGCGGCGCAGCGCCTCGGCGGACCGCACGCCGTTCTTGAGCCGGGCCAGCGGCGTCAGGTCGGGATCGGCGAGGACGGTGTCGCCGAGGTCGGGCGTGACGAAGATGCCGGCGGCCCGCAGCCGCGGTGCCAGTTCGGGGGCCTGGCGGGCCAACTCCCGTACGGCGATGTCCTGGTAGAAGTTCGTGGAGCCGCTGCGCGCGCTGGTGGCGCCCTGGCGGACGGCGTCGCGCGCCTCGGCCGCGGTGTTGAGGTGGATGTGGGCGTCGATCAGCCCCGGCAGCATCCAGTGGCCGTGCGCGTCCAGGCGCGGCATACCGGCGGGGACGTCGACGTCGTCACGGGAGCCGGCCGCGCGCACCACACCGGCCCGGATCACGACGACCGCGTCCTCGGTGACCTCGCCGGTCGCCGGATCGAGCAGCGTGCCGCCCTCGACGACCAGGTCACCGGTGCGGGCGGGACTCTTCGGCGCCGCCGCGGCGGGGGCCGAACCGGCGGTGAGGGCGGTGGCGGTGCCGGCGAGGGCCGCGGAGGCGGCGAGCACCCCGCGGCGGGTCAGTCGGCTGGACGGGGGCTCGGCGGGCTCGACACACATGGGGGCTCCTTGGGGGGAGGAGGACCTGGCCCGACTTTTTGTATACCAACAGAAAGGGCGCGGCAAGATCGCCTCGCGACCGCCCCGCCCCTTTGCGTGCTTTCCCGGGAATGTCTAGCGGTTCCGAACCTGCTTGTGGCCCATCTACGCGCTCTCGGTATACAAACTGGAGCCGGAGTCACCGAAGAGCGACTTCAGCGCCACCGCGCGGCTGTCCCTGACGTGCAGCAGCGTGCTCGCCGCCGCGGACTCCTCGTCGCCCGCAGCGATGTGCCGGAACATGTCGGCGTGCTGCGCCCGCATGTGCTCGGGCTCGTCGCGCATCCCGAACAACAGCTGCAACTGCCAGCTGAGCTGCTCCATGGTGCGGGCCAGCAGCGGGTTGCCGCCGAGCGCCACGATCTCCTCGTGGAACGCCGTGTGCGCCGCCACCTCGCGCGGCCCCTCGTCCGCCGCGGCCGCCCACTCGGCCCGCGCGAGGAGCTCCCGCAGCGCGGCAAGGCCCTCCGGTTCCCGCGGTCCCGCGGCGGCGACCGCGCGGGCCGCGAGCCGCGAGGCCTGCACGGCCAGCGGCTCCCACACCTCGTACAGGTGCCGGACGTCGACCCGTTCCAGACGCCGCACACGCACACCGCTGTGCGGCAGCAGTTCCAGCAGGCCCTCGGTCACCAGGGCGCGCAGCGCCTCGCGCACCGGGACCCGGGACATGCGCAGCTCCTCGGCGACCTCCCGCTCCACGAGGCGCGCGCCCATCGGGTAGCGGCGGTCGACGATGCGCCGGCGCACCTCCTCGCGCGCCTGCGCGCTCAGGGACGTCCGTCCCTGCCCCGGCTCCTCCTGCTTGCCCGCCACGTGCACCGTCCTTCGCCGTCGTGCTCCGGGCGAGGATACGTGCACGCCGTGAGGGCTCAGGATTCCGCGGGCACCTGCCGGTCCACGTACTCGAAGACCGAGCCGTCGGGGTGCAGCGCGATGAGATTGCGGCCGGCCGGGGTCGGTACCGGCCCCGCGACGACCTTCGCGCCCGACGCCGTCAGGACCGCGTTGGCCTCGTCCACGTCCCGTACGGCGATCGTGGCCGACACCTTGCGCAGCACTTCCAGCTCCCGCTCGGGACCGCTCATCAGCAGGAAGCAGCCGACGGCGGCGACGGAGACCCCGCCACGATCGAAACGCAGCGCCTGGCTGCCCGTGAGCTGTTCGTAGAACGTGACCGAGGACTCCAGGTCCTCGACGCAGATGCGCAGCGTGGTTCCCAGGATCTCCATGACTGGAGCGTCTCCATCTCTCTGACCCGCGAAGTCCTTGATCTCCGTACCCCACCAGCGGGAAACGACCGGCCGCAGCCTGCCGCCACCCCCTCCCGGCGGAGCTGCAACGATTTCATGATTGCCATCCCCGTCGCTACCGTCCCCGGTGAGGAGATGCCCTCAACTCCTCGGCTCCTGATGGCCACTTCCCGGCGCCACCGCGATCCGGGTGCGCCAGCGAGGCTCGAGTCATCGAGGGGCGAGGACTGCAAGGAACCCTGCGCCTCCCGCACGCGCATGCTTCCGCCCGTCGGTGCCATCGCTGTTTGATCTGGAAGAGGATGAGAACTGTGTCCGTCGTATTGAAGTCTCCTGAGGCGGCTGATGCCTGGCTGGGGAGTGCCGGGTGGTACCCGGGACGCCGGTGTGACGACCTGGCCGCCGCTGAAGTGGAGACGGCTCTGACGGATTTCCGCAACGACGGCGACAGTCTTGAAGTCATCCAGCCTGCTCTCGAATTTCTCCGTGAGCACGTCGGCCTTGATCTGCCTGTTCAGGCCGCTACCGAAGACAGGCTGATCTTCCATCCGCGCCTCATGTATGAAGGCGCGGCGGAGGATGTTCAAGAACTCGCCGACGGACTGAAAAAGAAGGTCTTCCCCGTCGCGCACGACACCTATGACGGTGCAACGGTCCTCATGGACGAAGCGGGAAGATTCTTCTAGCTGCATCACAGCGGCGACTATTTTCTCGGCGACGACAAGTACTCGGCGTTGATGAGCTACTCGCGCGGCTATCCACTCGACGACGCGGAGGACTACTACGCCTGAGCTTCAGTCCCGACTCCGCGTCGGAGCGCGTGCGTAACCCAGCAGTGTGCACTTACGCGTCCGCGACCCTCGGCGTCCTCCAGTTCGCTGCGAACCGCAGGACGGCTAGCCGCGGGCCTGCTCGACAGCGGCGACGAGTTTCTCCGCGAGATCGTTGCTCTTGTGCGGAACGGACAGGCTGTGGGGATCCGAAACGGCGCCGGAAAGGGTGAGCCACCTTCTGCGGCAGCCGGGCGTGCAAGCGCCGATCATGCGAGCGGCCCTGATCGGGAACAGGCGGGGGCGCTGTCGCTCGGTTCGGTGTCAGGTCGTCCGAGATGCGTAGACACCTGACGTTTGGCCGCCGGTGACCACGGGGACGCGGGAAGCTCCACCCACGCGTTCCCGGGAGGAGAACCGTGAGCCGATCGCGCGTACTGATCGTCGGTGCCGGGTTCGCCGGGTACCGGGCCGCCCGCACACTGGCCCGGACAGCCCGGCACACGGCCGATGTCACCCTGCTGAATCCGACCGACTACTTCCTGTACCTGCCGCTGCTGCCCCAGGTCGCCGCCGGTGTCCTGGAACCGCGCCGCGCCACCGTGTCGCTGCCGGGCACCCTGCCGCACGCCCGGCTCATGCTCGGCGAGGCCGGCGCCGTGGATCTCGACACCCGCACCGTGCACTACACCGACCCCGAGGGCCGGCCCGGCACCCTCGGGTACGACCGGCTCGTGCTGGCCGTCGGCAGCGTCAACAAACTGCTGCCGGTGCCGGGGATCGCCGAGCACGCCCACGGCTTCCGCGGCATGCCCGAGGCGCTGTACCTGCGCGACCACGTGACGCGGCAGATCGAACTCGCCGCCGTCGCGTCCGACCCCGCGGAGATCCGGGCGCGGCGCACCTTCGTCGTCGTGGGCGCCGGGTACACGGGCACCGAAGTCGCCGCCCAGGGGCAGCTGTTGACCGACGCGCTCGTGCGCAAGCAGCCCCGCCGGCACGGCAGTCGCCCGCGCTGGCTGCTCCTCGACATCGCGCCGCGCGTCCTGCCCGAACTCGACGAGCGGCTGTCCCGCACCTCCGACCGGGTGCTGCGCGGGCGGGGCGTCGAGGTGCGCACCCGCACCTCGGTGAAGGAGGCGACCGGCGACGGAGTCGTGCTGGACGACGGGGAGTTCGTCGACACCCGCACCCTGGTGTGGTGCGTCGGCGTCCGCCCCGATCCGCTCGTCGCCGGCCTCGGGCGGCCCCTGGAGCGCGGGCGGCTGCTCGTCGACCCGTTCCTCGCCGTGCCCGGACACCCCGAGGTGTTCGCCTGCGGAGACGCGGCCGCCGTGCCCGACCTGGAGAACCCCGGCGAGTACACCCCGATGACCGCCCAGCACGCCTGGCGCCAGGGGCGGATCGCCGGACTCAACGTGGCCGCGTCCCTGGGCCAGGGGGCCCGCCGCAGCTACCGGCACAAGGACCTCGGCTTCACCGTCGACCTGGGCGGGGCGCAGGCCGCCGCGAACCCGCTCGGCATCCCGCTGTCCGGCCCCCTCGCGGGCGCCGTCACCCGCGGCTACCACCTCGCCGCGCTGCCCGGCAACCGGATCCGGGTCGCGGCCGACTGGCTGCTCGATGCCGTACTCCCGCGCCAGGCGGTCCAGTTGGGCCTGGTCCGCTCCTGGTCCGTGCCGCTCGACACGGCGTCGCCCGAACTCGCCCGGGTGCCGGACGGTGCCCCGCACCAGCCCGAAGGAGGTACTCGATGACCACCCCCACCCCCACCCTCACCGACACCGAACTGCACGACCTCGCCCAGCAGTTGAGGGTCGACTCGGTGCGCGCCGCGGCCGCCGCCGGGTCCGGCCACCCCACCTCGTCGATGTCCGCCGCCGACCTCATGGCGGTGCTCCTCGCCCGGCACTTCCGCTACGACTTCGCCCACCCCGACCACCCCGGCAACGACCGGTTCGTCCTCTCCAAGGGCCATGCCTCGCCGCTGCTCTACGCCGCGTACAAGGCGGCCGGAGCCATCGACGACGCCGAACTGCTGACCTTCCGCACGCTCGGCAGCCGCTTGGAGGGACACCCGACACCGCGGCGCCTGCCATGGGTCGAGACGGCCACCGGATCACTGGGCCAGGGCCTGCCCGTCGGCGTCGGCATCGCCCTGGTCGGCAAGCGCCTCGACCGGGTCGACACCCGCGTCCACGTCCTGTGCGGCGACAGCGAACTCGCCGAGGGATCCGTGTGGGAGGCCGCCGAGCACGCCGGGTTCGAGCACCTCGACCACCTCACGGTGACCGTCGACGTGAACCGGCTCGGGCAGCGCGGGCCCACCCGGCACGGGCACGACCTCGACGCGTACGCACGCCGCTTCCGGGCGTTCGGCTGGCACACGATCGAGATCGACGGACACGACGTGGCGGCCGTCGACCGCGCCTACGCCGAGGCCCGCGACAGCGCAGGGCAGCCCACCGCGATCCTCGCCCGCACGCTCAAGGGCAAGGGCGTCGCCGCCGTCGAGGACCGGGAGGGCCTGCACGGCAAGCCGCTGCCCGAGCCGGACGAGGCGATCGCCGAGCTGGGCGGCGACCGGGGTGTCCGCGTCCGGGTCGCCCCGCCGCCCGCGGCCCGGGCCCTGCACGCCGTGCGCAGCGGCCGCCTCGACCTGCCCCGCTACGAGGTCGGCGACCAGGTCGCCACCCGCGACGCCTACGGCCAGGCGCTCACCGCGCTCGGCACCGCCCGCGGCGACGTCCTCGCCCTCGACGGCGAGGTCGGCGACTCGACCCGCGCCGAGTACTTCGCCAAGGAGCACCCCGAGCGGTACTTCGAGTGCTACATCGCCGAGCAGCAGCTCGTCGCCACGAGCGTCGGGGCGGCGACGCGCGGCTGGCTTCCGTACGCGGCCACGTTCGCGGCCTTCCTGACCCGCGCGCACGACTTCGTCCGGATGGCGGCGATCAGCGGCGCCGGGATCAATCTGGTCGGCTCGCACGCCGGTGTCGCCATCGGTGAGGACGGACCCTCGCAGATGGGCCTGGAGGACCTCGCGATGTTCCGGGCGGTGCACGGCTCGACGGTCCTCCACCCGTGCGACGCCAACCAGACGGCCCGGCTGGTCGCGGACATGGCCGAGCTGTCGGGCATCCGGTACCTGCGGACCTCGCGCGGGAAGACCCCGGTGATCTATCCGCCGCACGAGGAGTTCCCGGTGGGCGGCAGCAAGGTGCTGCGGTCCGGCGACGACGACCGCGTCACGCTCGTCGCCGCGGGCGTGACGGTGCACGAAGCGCTGCGCGCCGCCGACGAGCTGGCCGCGGCCGGCATCCCCGTCCGCGTCATCGACCTGTACTCGGTGAAGCCGGTCGACCGGCACACCCTGCAGGCCGCCGCGCGGGCCACCGGCTGCCTGGTCACCGTGGAGGACCACCGGGCCCAGGGCGGCCTCGGGGACGCCGTCGCCGAGGCGTTCGACGACGGGGTCCCCGCGCCGCGCCTGGTACGCCTCGCCGTCCGCACGATGCCGGGGTCGGCGACACCGCAGGAGCAGCTGCGGGCCGCCGGGATCGACGCGGCGAGCATCGTGGCCGGGGTCGCTCTGCTGGTGGAGCAGGCCGTCACCCCGTGACGGGGACCGGGCGCATGCCGTCGGGGCCCGGCCCCGACGTCATGCACCGCCCTACGCGCCGGGCTGCTTGCGGCACAGGAGTTCGCCGTGCAGTACCGCGAACCAGGCGTCCTCGTGCGTGCCCCACTCCCGCCACGCCTCGGAGACGGCCGTCAGCTGCTCGGGCGTCGCGTGGCCGCCGCCCGTCGCGCGGTCCGCGTACGCCGAGGCCACCGTGCGGTCGGCCCACAGCCCGCTCCACCAGGCGATCTCGTCCGGCGTGGAGTAGCACCACGTACCGGCCGTGGCGGTGATGTCCGCCGCGGCGAAACCCGCCGCCAGCGCCCACGACTTCAGGTGCCGCCCGGCGTCCGGCTCGCCGCCGTTGGCCCGGGCGACCCGCTGGTAGAGGTCCAGCCAGTCGGTCATGCCCCGGGACTGCGGATGCCAGGTCATCGCCGCGTAGTCGGAGTCGCGTACGGCGATGATCCCGCCGGGCTTCGTGACGCGGCGCATCTCGCGCAGCGCCTGCACCGGGTCGCCGACGTGCTGGAGCACCTGGTGCGCGTGCACCACGCAGAACGTGTCGTCGGGCCAGTCCAGCGCGTGTACGTCGGCGGTCGTGAACTCCACGTTGGTCAGGCCCCGTTCGGCCGCCGTGGCGCGGGCCTGGTCCAGGATGCCCGCGGCGTGGTCGGCCCCGACCACCTGTCCGTCCGGGACCAGCGCCGCCAGGTCCGCGGTGATGGTGCCCGGACCGCAGCCGATGTCCAGGATCTTCATGTGCGGCTTGAGCGAGCCGAGCAGGTAGCCCGCCGAGTTGGCGGCGGTGCGCCAGGTGTGCGAACGCAGCACGGACTCGTGGTGGCCGTGGGTGTACACGGCGGTCTCCTGCGACATGGCCCGATCCCCTTCACGGTGTGACGGCTCGCCCGGGGCGAGTGCCCCGGGCGATGTGATCACCGTACGCCGTGCAGCCGCATGGTGAGATACCCGTCTTGATATGTGGACCGCGAGGGGATTGGGGGAGGTGCCTAGCGGGGCGGGGGAGGCGTCACAGTATGGTCAGCGGCCGGTACACGCGCAGCGCCTCGTGCTGCTTGTCGATCGTCAACTGCCGCCCACAGTCGGCGACTTCACCGTCGTAGGCGAGCAGGGTGCCCGGTGCGACACCGTCGACGCGCAGCCGCGTGAGCCGGGTCGCGGCGTGGAACGGGGAGCGGGACAGGGGCCCGGACAACGCCGCCGCGAGCAGCCGCACGCCGGGCAGCCGGCCGCCGCTGACCGTGCGCACGTCCAGCAGCCCGTCCGCGAGATCCGCGCGCCGGCCCGCCGTCAGCCCCATCCGCCGATACGTGCAGTTCCCGGCGAAGAGCAGCCACAGCGGCCGCTTCTCGCCGTGCAGTTCGACCTCCAGCGGATGATCGCGGCGCAGCACGTGCACCGCCGCCACGACATCGGCGAGCCGACCGCCGATCCGGCCCGACCAGCGCTCCCGCTCCTGCACCAGCTCCGGGTAGGCGCCCAGGCTGAACGTGTTGAGGAAGATCCCCGACGCCTTGTCCGAGCGGAACCGGCCGACGTCGACCGCGACCGCGTCGCCGCCCTCGACGGCCCGCACGAAATCGCCCGCGTCCTCGATGCCCAGGTCGTACGCGAAGTGGTTCAGCGTGCCGCCGGGCAGCACCGCGAGCGGCAGACCGTGCCGGAGCGCCACCTGCGCGGCGGTGTTCACCGAACCGTCGCCCCCGGAGATCCCCAGGGCGCGGGCGCCCGACGCCGCCTTCTCCAGCGCGTCCGGGATCTCGGTGCCCTCGCACTCCACGAACTCGGCCAGCGGCAGCGCGTCCTTGAGCACCCGTACCTTCTCCGGCGTCCCGGCCTTGGTGTTCACCACCATCACCAGGCCCTCGCCGCCCGGCAGCGCCGGCACGTTGTCGACCAGCGGACGCCCCGGCGACGGCATCTGGCCGCGCGTCGGCACCAGACCCCGTACGGCGAAGGCCGCACCCACACCGAGCGCCGCGCCCGCCACGACGTCACCCGGGAAGTGCGCGCCCGTGTAGACGCGGGAGGCCGCCACCGAGAACGCCACCGGGGCGACGACCGCGCCCCAGCCCCGCGACTCCAGGGCGACCCCCGTCGCGAACGCCGCCGCCGAGGCCGCATGCCCCGACGGGAACGACGTGGTGAACGGCTGCCGCTTCAGCCGGCGCACTATCGGCACCGCGTCCAGCGCGGGCCGCGCCCGGCGCACGGACCGCTTCCCCAGCGTGTTGATCGTGGCGGAGGCCAGCGCCAGCGACGCCACCCCGCGCACGGCGGCCCGGCGGGCCCGCGGCGATCCGGTCGCCGCCAGCGCCCCGGCCACCCCGAACCACAGCACCCCGTGGTTCGCGGCCCGGCTGAGCCGGGGCAGCACCCGCTCGGCGCCGGGCCACCGCGATTCGGCGGCGTTCTCGAAAAGGCGCAGGTCGAGCGAGGCCAGCCGGCCGCGCAGGGAGCGGCCCGGCCGGGCCGCGTCCGTCGGACGCGAGGTGAGGTCGAAGTCGGCACACATGGAACGACGATTACCCCGGCCAGGGCTCCGCATCCAGGGTCCGAGGTCCTATTCGTTTGCCCGTCACCCGCACAGCCGTCCAGAATGCGTGACCATGGGACATCTGGAAGCCGCACACCTCGAGTACTACTTGCCGGACGGGCGGGCGCTGCTCGGTGATGTCTCCTTCCGTGTCGGCGAGGGCGCGGTGGTGGCCCTCGTCGGGCCCAACGGGGCGGGCAAGACGACCCTGCTGCGGCTGATCTCCGGCGAGATCCAGCCGCACGGCGGCTCCGTCACGGTCAGCGGCGGGCTCGGCGTGATGCGCCAGTTCGTGGGGTCAGTGCGCGACGAGAGCACCGTGCGCGACCTGCTCGTCTCCGTGGCGTCGCCGCGCATCCGCGAGGCCGCGAAGGCGGTCGACAAGGCCGAGCACGCGATCATGACCGTCGACGACGAGGCCGCGCAGATGAGCTACGCGCAGGCCCTCGCCGACTGGGCCGAGGCACAGGGCTACGAGGCGGAGACGCTGTGGGACATGTGCACCACGGCCGCGCTCGGCGTCCCCTACGACAAGGCGCAGTTCCGCGAGGTGCGCACTCTCTCCGGCGGTGAGCAGAAACGCCTCGTCCTCGAAGCGCTGCTGCGCGGCACCGACGAGGTCCTCCTCCTCGACGAGCCGGACAACTACCTCGACGTGCCCGGCAAGCGCTGGCTGGAGGAGCGGCTGCGCGAGACCCGCAAGACCGTCCTCTTCGTCTCCCACGACCGCGAGCTGCTCGCCCGCTCCGCCGAGAAGATCGTCAGCGTCGAGCCGGGCCCCGGCGGCGCCGACGCCTGGGTGCACGGCGGCGGCTTCGCCACCTACCACGAGGCCCGGCGCGAGCGCTTCGCCCGCTTCGAGGAGCTGCGCCGCCGCTGGGACGAGAAGCACGCCCAGCTGAAGAAGCTCGTGGTGAACCTGCGCCAGGCGGCAGCCGTCAGCCACGAAATGGCGTCCCGGTACGCCGCCGCGCAGACCCGCCTGCGCAAGTTCGAGGAGGCCGGACCGCCCCCGGAGCCGCCGCGCGAGCAGGACATCACGATGCGCCTCAAGGGCGGCCGCACCGGAGTGCGGGCCGTCACCTGCAAGGGACTCGAGCTGACCGGCCTGATGAAGCCCTTCGACCTGGAGATCTTCTACGGCGAGCGGGTCGCCGTCCTCGGTTCGAACGGCTCGGGCAAGTCCCACTTCCTGCGCCTGCTGGCCGGGGACACCTCGGTGGCGCACACGGGCGAGTGGAAGCTCGGCGCCCGCGTGGTGGCCGGCCACTTCGCCCAGACCCACGCCCACCCCGAGCTGCAGGGCCGCCCCCTCCTCGACATCCTGTGGCGCGACCACGCGCAGGACCGGGGCGCCGCGATGTCCCGGCTGCGCCGCTACGAACTGACGGCGCAGGCCGAGCAGAAATTCGAGCGTCTCTCCGGCGGCCAGCAGGCCCGCTTCCAGATCCTGCTGCTCGAACTGGAGGGCTCCACCGCCCTGTTGCTGGACGAGCCGACGGACAACCTCGACCTGGAGTCGGCCGAGGCGCTGCAGGAGGGCCTGGAGTCCTTCGACGGCACGGTCGTCTCGGTCACCCACGACCGCTGGTTCGCCCGCGCCTTCGACCGGTACCTGGTGTTCGGCGCGGACGGCCAGGTGCGTGAGACGTCGGAACCGGTCTGGGACGAACGTCGCGTGGAACGTTCCCGGTAGCCGTCGCGGCCTCCAAGATCTCGTCGTACGCTGCTTAGTTGGGCGTGTACGACGAAATGTCACGAGGCAAGAGGTGAAGCGGTGTGAGGACGTCATTCCGGTCGGGCGACGTCGAGCAGACCATGGAAGCGATCAAGACCGCTTTCTACACCAATCAGCTGGACGTACTGGCGGCCCCGGAACGGTTCGGTGCGGCTTTCGAGGTGCTGGAGCTCGGCGGCATCACCGTCGGCGCTCTCGCCTGCGGGGCCGATGTCCGGGTCCGCTGCGGCGAGTTGGGCGCGTACCACGTCAACGTCCCGCTCGGCGGCCCGATGACCTGGCACCAGGCCGGCCGTCCCGAAGTGATCACGCCGGCCGGCCGGGCCGCGCTGCTCCAGCCGGTCGGCACCACCGTCGTGGACCGCTGGGCCGGTGACGGGCAGATCGTCGCCCTGAAAGTGGAGCGGGACCTGCTGGAGCGCCGCATCGAGGAGCTGACCGGACGCGCGCCGAGCACGCCCGTCGTGCTCGACCCCGATCTCGACCTGACGCAGGGCCGCGGCAAGGCCTGGGCCCGCCTCGTCCGCATCCTCGCCGACGATCTGCGCGAGTCGACCCGGATGCTCGAACACCCGCTGGTCGCCCAGCCGTTGCGGGACGCCGTGCTCAACGGCCTGCTGCTGGCGGCCGACCACCGCTACCGCGACCAGCTCGACCGGCCGGCCGAGGGGCTGCGGCCGGCGCCGGTGAAGCGGGCCATGGACGCGATGCGCGAGCAGCCCGAACGCCCCTTCACCACCACGGAACTCGCGGCGGAGGCCCGCGTCGGTGTCCGGTGGCTCCAGGAGGCGTTCGCCCGCTACGTGGGCATGCCGCCGATGGCGTATCTGCGTACGGTGCGCCTGGAGCGGGTGCACGCCGAACTCCTCGCGGGCGACCCGCGCACCACCACCGTCAGCGAGATCGCGTTCCGCTGGGGCTTCGGTCACCTGGGCCGGTTCGCCGAGCAGTACCGGAGCAGGTACGGCCGGGTGCCGTCCCGCACCCTGCGCGACCCGGCCCCGTGACGGAACCGGTGCGGTGCACCGCGTTTTCCGGACAGCGGCCGCGCTCGGCGGATCGAGACCGGCCCGTCGGACGGCCTACGGTGAATCCGTTGCCGGGGGTCGGTCCCGACCCTGAGGACATGCCGTTCCCAGGACCTGCGACCGCGACGGATTCCGGTGACACACGGCCCGGATCTACCCCGCCGGGCCGGCACCAGCCTGCGGGCCCGGGCTCCCCCCGGACACTGCACCGGGCCCGTCGGCGTGGCTCCGGTGCAGTGTCAGGTCCCCGAGGCTGACCATGCCCACCGCACGGCCGTTCTCCACCACGGGGAGACGGCGCAGCGCGTGTTCCCGCATCAGCTCCGCCGCCACGGACACCACCTCGTCCGGACCGATCGCCACCGGGTCCGGCGTGCACACGGCGTGCGCGCTGACCGTCAGCGGATCCGCCCCGTCGGCGACGGCGCACAGCGTGATGTCCCGGTCCGTGAGGACACCGAGGATCCGGCCGGCGTCCACCACCAGAACGTCACCGGTGCCCTGGGCGCGCATCAGCTGGGCGGCCTCGACGAGCGACGCGTCGGGGCGCACCGCCACCACCCCCGGCGTCATGACTTCCCTCACCACATCGGCCATGGCCGTAGGCCTCTCTGCTCCCTCGGGGGCGTGCGGCGTGCACGCGGTGACCCGTCGCAGTACCCCTCGGCCCGGCCGCCATGCGTGTTTGCCGCGGCGGCGCAGGGGCAGGCGGTTGTCAGTGCTTCGGACAGGAGGCACGTCCGTGGGAGGGACACCTGCACCTGCAGGTATCCGTCGCCCCGGGTGTGTCCGACGCCCCATGAGGCGCGACTCCCACGGTGACCACCGATCCCCAGGCACATTCAGGGAGTTGCGATCCATGCGTACGCGTACCAGCGCACCCGTGCACTCGGTGAAGGCCGGCCGACGCCACCCGCACGACGACGCACCCGACACCGCCGAAGCCTTCGCCAAACTGTCCGGCATGCCCGACGGCCCCGACCGTGACGAGCTGCGTCAGGACGTCGTCGAGGCCTGGCTGCCGATGGCCGACCGGCTCGCCGGCCGCTTCCGCAACCGCGGGGAGTCCTACGACGACCTGCGCCAGGTCGCGGCGCTGGGCCTGGTCAAGGCCGTCGACCGGTACGACCCGGCACGCGGCAACGCCTTCGAGAGCTACGCCGTGCCCACCGTCACCGGTGAGATCAAGCGGCACTTCCGTGACCACATGTGGACCCTGCACGTGCCGCGCCGCGTCCAGGACCTGCGCAACCGGGTCCGGTTCGCGCAGCACGACCTGGCCGGGGAGATCCCGGGCCGCGCCCCGACCCTCACCGAGATCGCCGAGCACGCGAACCTGACGGAGGACGAGGTGCGTACGGGGCTCGAGGCGCTGGAGAGCTTCACGGCGCTCTCCCTCGACGCGGAGCTGCCCGGCAGCGAGGACGGCTTCTCCCTGTCCGACGCCCTGGGCAGCGCCGACCCGGCCCTCGACGTGGTCGTCGACCGGGAGGCCGTCAAACCGCGCCTCGCGGCGCTGCCGGAGCGGGAGCGGCAGATCCTCTACATGCGGTTCTTCGGCGACATGACGCAGAGCCGCATCGCCGAGCAGCTGGGGATCTCGCAGATGCACGTGTCGCGGCTCATCAGCCGGTGCTGCCACCGGCTGCGGGACGAGGTGCTGGCCGACGCCGCGTGAGAGCCGATCCCGCTCACCGGCCCATGGCCAGGGCGATGTGACGGGACATCAGGTCCAGCGCCTGGGCCCCGGCCATCGAGAACGCCGGCCGGCCGGCGGACCGGAACAGGGTGAGCACGCCCTCGACCGGCTCGCCGGCTGCCGGAATCAGGGGCACGCACAACAGGGACGTGACGTCCGCTCGGACCAGGACCGGGACGCCCGACGCGTCCTCGCCCAGCGCCCCGAGGTCCCTTGGGACGGACCAGGAGCGCCGCGCCGGCTCTCCGAACTCGCCGAGAACGCGACCCGGTGCACGGCCGACTGCTGCGGCGCCGTGGCCACCGCCTCCGACGGCGGCGACGAACGCCCGGCCGCGGCGCCCCATCCCGACCTCGCCGCCCTGGTGTCCGTACAGCTGCGCTCCGGAGAGGGCCCGATCCCGGTGGCCGAGGAGGGCGGGCGGCCCGTCGACGCCGCCGACCTGCCGGCCGAGCGGCGGTGGCCGGACTACCGGGCCCTGGCGCCCGACTCCGGGCTGCGCCGTATCTCGCAGACCCACGCACCGCAAACTGGCCGACATCGCCTCCGCCGTCGGCCAGCGGCGCGGGCGCGGTCCGGAGCGCGATCTCGCCACGCCGACCCCCTGACCCGGCCGCCTCCCCCCTCGCGGACCGTGCCGACGCCGCCGCGTCACCCACCCGGCGCAGTGGCCGCGCCGGGCCCCTCGCGTGCCCCGACGTCCCCCGGGTACCCACACAGCAGGAGCACGGCGCGCGCGGGTGCCCACGGGGATGTGACGCTGGGAGCAGCGCACCCGCGAGGGTACGGCGACGGACACACGGCACGGAGGCAGCATGCGGCCATCGGACCCCACGGCCCGAGACCACCAGGGCCACGGGACCAGGGGCCCCGTGCCCGAAGGCCGCGGCCCGGTGCGCTACGGACCGCCGCTGCCCGAGTCCGGACTCCCCGTGCTGCCCGAACTGGCCGGTGTCGTCGCCGGGACCGCCGGACGCCCGCACGCGGAGCCGCCCGGCGGACCGCCCGCACTCCTCGAAGCGGCCCGCGGCCACTGGCAGCGCAGAGGCCTGGCCGCCGAGCACGCCCAGGTCATCGCCGCGCCGGGCGGCGCCCCGCTGCTCCTCGCGCTCACCGCGGCGCTCGGCGGCGACGTGCTCGTGCCGCGCCCCTGCCCCGCGTGGTGGGTGCCGCAGGCGCGCCTGCTGGGCCGCGACGTGTTCCATGTGCCGACGCCCGCCGAGTGCGGCGGCGTCCCCGACCCGTACGCCCTCCTGGAGACGGTCCGCCGGGTCCGGGCCGAGGGCGGTGACCCCCGGCTGCTCGTGCTGTCCGTCGCGGACGACCCGACGGCGACCGTGCCGCCGCCCGAGGTGCTGCACGAGGCGGTGGAGGCCGCCGTGGGGGAGGGCCTGCACGTCGTCAGCGACGAGACCTGGCGCGACACCCTGCACCCGGGCACGGACACCGTGCTGTTCAGCCCCGCCGAGATGTTCCCCGCGCACGTCACCGTCCTGACCGACCTCACCGGCGCGTTCCTGCCGCCGTCGCTGCCCGCGGCCTGCGCGCGGTTCCCGCCGACCGGGCAGGGCGCCCGCCTCGCCGAGCGGGTCCTGGACTTCCTCACCGCGACCGGCGCCGTGCTCGCGGCGCCGGTCGCGGCCGCGGCGGCCTACGTCCTGGACGAGCCCGAGGAGATCACCGCCCGCCGCACGGCCGCCGCCCGGCTGCACGCCCGGGTCGCCGCGGCCGCGCACCGCGCCGTGCTCGCCGGGGGCGCTCTGGCCCGGCCCCCGCGGGCCGGCCGGCACCTGTACGTCGACCTGGACCCGCTGCGGCCGCCGCTCGCCGCCCGCGGGGTCACCGACGCCCAGGACCTGGAGGACTTCCTCACCGCGCGCCTGGGCATGCCGGCCCCCGGCGGCCACCGGTTCGGCGACGATCCGGCGGCGCTGCGGGTGCGGCTGTCGACCGGGCCGCTGCTCGGATCGACCCCGCAGGAGCGCGGGGCGTCTCTCACCTCACCGGAGCCCCTGGAATTGCCGCACGTGGCGCGGCTGTTGAGCATGGTGGGGTCGGCGCTCGGCGAGCTCCGCGGCAGTGCGGGCCCGGTGGACCCGGTGAGTTCCGAAGGCAACGGACCGGCAGGCGAAGGATGGGAGTCCGAGCGATGACCCAGGCGTCCGAATCGACGACAGCACAGCGAGCTGATGCCACCGCGTCCGTCGAACCCCTCGTCGAGCCCCTGCCGCTCGGCGGGGGCGCCCCCGCCACGGCGCCGCGCCGCTGGCCCCGGTCCTTCGCGGACCGCCTGACCGCACCCCTGCCCGGCCTGCGGGCCTTCGCCCGGTTCGCCCGTGAGGGCGCGCTGCGGCCACGCCCCGAGGGCCTGCGCGACATCCCGCAACTGCCGTTCGAGCCGGGCCCGCTGCCCGACGTCGACGCCCGCACGGCCGCCGTCACCTGGGCGGGACACGCCAGCTGGATCGTCCGCATCGGCGGCCTGACCGTCCTGACCGACCCCGTGTGGTCCCGCAAGATCCTCGGCACCCCGGCCCGGATCACCCCGGTCGGGGTCGCCTGGAGCGCGCTGCCGCCCGTCGACGCGGTCGTCATCAGCCACAACCACTACGACCACCTGGACTGGCCCACCATCAGGAGACTCCCGCGCGACACCCCGGTGTTCGTCCCCGCGGGCCTCGGCCGCTGGTTCACCCGCCGCCGCTTCACCCGCGTCACGGAACTGGACTGGTGGGAGGGCGCCGAGCTCGGGGGAGTGCGCTTCGACTTCGTCCCGGCCCACCACTGGTCGAAGCGGTCGCTCACGGACACCTGCCGCACCCTGTGGGGCGGCTGGGTCCTCACCGACCGCGACGGGCAGCGGATCTACTTCGCCGGCGACACCGGGTACGGCCACTGGTTCTCGGAGATCGGCCGCCGCTACCCCGGCATCGACCTGGCGCTGCTGCCCATCGGCGCCTACGACCCGCGCTGGTGGCTGCAGGACGTGCACTGCGACCCGGAGGACGCCGTGCGGGCCGCGCAGGACGTGGGCGCGCGCCTCATGGCACCCATGCACTGGGCCACGTTCCTGCTGTCGGCCGAGCCCGTCATGGAGCCGCTCACCCGGCTGCGGGCCGCCTGGGAGCGGGCCGGACTGCCGCGGGCCGCGCTGTGGGACCTGCCGGTCGGCGCGTCACGCGTGCTGGCTGCCTGACGGCCGGCGCACCTTCCGCCACAGCATCGGAGCCGCGCTGATCAGCAGGGTCAGCGCGACCGCCGCGACGACGCCCTCCCACGGCTCCTCGAACAGGGAGCCGCCGAGGATCCCGATGACCTGGTACGTCACCGCCCACGCGAGGCACGCCGGAATGTCGCCGCGGGCGAACCGGCGCAGCGGCATCTTCGCCATCAGGCACGCCAGCATCACCGGGATCCGCCCGGCGGGCACGAGCCGCGACAGCACGAGGACCATCACTCCGTGGTCGGCGAGCTTGTCCTGCGCCTGCTCCAGCCGCTCCTGGGGCGCCCGCGCGCGGATGGCCTCCAGCCACCGCGACCCGTTCTTCGAGCCCATGCCGCGCCGCCCGAGCCAGTACAGGGCGATGTCCCCGAGGAACGCGGCGACCGAGGCCGTGGCGAACACGAACAGCAGTGAGTACGGCGCCCTCTGGTGGAAGGCGACGACGGCCGCGGAGCTCACCAGCGCGCCCGTCGGGATCACCGGCACCAGCGCGCCGACGGCGACGAGCAGGAACAGCGTCGGGTAGCCGACGGCCTGCTGGGTCGACTCGGGCGGTACCTGCGTGGCGGCGGAGAACATCATCGATGGGCCCCCGTCCGCCGGGGAGCCCGCGGGGCGGGACCGTTCACCGGGCCACCTCCGGCCGGACGCTCTCACCGTGCGCGAGCAGGTGCACCGCCACCCGGGGCGCGCGCAGCGCCGCCTGCCGGACGAACTCGTCACCCGGCGTGTGGAACTCGTGCGGGCGCACGGCGTCCATCCCGATGGGCCAGTACGTCCCGTAGTGCACGGGCACCGCGCTGCGCGGGGCCAGCCGGGTCAGCGCCTCGGCGGCCCGCGCCGGATCCAGATGGTGCGGCCCGAGATGCGGACCCCACCCGCCGACCGGCAGCAGCGCGACGTCCACCTCGCCGACGGCGTCGGCCATGCCGTCGAACAGCCCGGTGTCGCCGGCGAAGTACGTACGGGCCTCGCCGCTCACCACGTAGCCGAGCGCGGGTGACCGATGGGGCCCCACCGGCAGCCGCCGCCCGTCGTGCGCGGCGGGTACGGCCTCTATGGCGACGCCGCCCACCTCGACCCGGGCCCCCTCCTCGACCTCGGTGATCTCCAGGGCGCGCAGCCGGCGCAGGCCCGGCACGGAACGCGGGGCGCCGCGCGGGACCAGCACCCGGGTGCCCGGCGCGAGCCGGGCCAGCGACGGCAGATGCAGATGGTCGGCGTGCAGGTGCGAGACGAGGACCACGTCGGCGCGCGCCGCGCTCGGCGGCGGCGGAGCGCCCCGGCGGCGGCGCAGGTGGGCGAGACGTCGGGCGAAGAGCGGATCGGTGAGCACCCGGGTGCCCGAGTCCTCGACCGTGCAGGTGGCATGACCCCACCAGGTGATCTCCACCGGCACGCGGTGCCTCCTTCTGCTCCTTCGTACGACTCCCCCCGAGCCTACGTGCAGGAGTAGGGTCGACGGCGAAAGCTGAGGTGAGGGGGACACCATGGGCGCATCGGACGGCGCGGCCCCGCAGGTGCGGGTGGCGGCTATCGCCAGCCTGACGCCGCTGGAGGAACTGGACGCGGACCCGTTCCTGGTGGACTCGCGCAGCCAGCACGCGATGTGCGCCCGCTGGGCCGCCGAGCGCGGCTTCGTGATCACCCGGGAACTGCTCGTCCACGGACTGCGCCCCGACCACGAGGTGCTGTGGGCGGACGTCGACGCGGGCCTCGTCGACGGCTTCGTCGCCCCGTCCGACCGCGTCCTGCGCGCGGCGCTCCGCTCCGTCGACGCGTTCTCGGCCGAGTGCGCCCGGCGCGGGGTGCGGCTGGAGACGGCGGGACTGACCGAGCCGTCCTACGACACGGAGATGAAGGCGCGGGTGCACCGGCGCCTGTCGATGCCCACCGCCGGGTACGACGGCTGCTGACCTGCCGCGCCCGCCGCACCCCCGGACCGTCCCCTCCGCCGCGCCGCCCCGCGTGCCGCCACGACCGGAACTCCCCGCCCGGTCGCACAAAAGGTATGAAACCCTGTCCGACGACAAGCAGGGCGAGGCAGCACAGGGGCGAGGGGAGCCGGACAGTGGCCGAGGGCCGATGGCGGCGGGCGGCGAGCACCGTATGGCGTTCGCTCACGGTCTGGGCGGCGAGCACCCTGACGATGATGGCCATGGCCGGGATCCTGCCGGACTTCCAGCTCCAGTCCGACAACGGCGACAGCCTCACCCGCGTCGCCCTCACCGCGGCCTCCGGCGCCGGCGCCTTCGCCGTCCTGTCGGCCCTGGTCTGGCCGCTCCTCGTCCGCGCCCTGCTCCTCGTGCCGGCCCTCGTGCTCGGCCTCGTCGTCTTCTTCCTGAACGGCGCCCTGCTGCTGTTCGCCCTGCGTCTCATCCCGGACGGCCGCGGCGAGGTCAGCCCGGAGACCGCCGTCGTCGTCGCCGCGGTCATGTCGGCCGTGGCGTCCGCGACCGGCGGTGCCCTGGCGGTCCGTGACGACGACGCCTACCGGCGCCGCCTCTACCGGCTGGCCGACCGCAGGCGCCGCCGGGCCGACCACGGCTCCGCCTGCCCGCCCACCCCCGGCACCGTCTTCCTCCAGCTCGACGGCGTCGGCCACGAGGTCCTGCTGCGCGCCGCCCGCGACGACGTGATGCCCACGATCGGCGCCTGGCTGCGCGACGGCAGCCACCGCCTCACCCCGTGGCGCACCGACTGGTCGAGCCAGACCGGCGCCAGCCAGCTCGGCATCCTGCACGGCTCGAACCACGACATCCCCGCCTTCCGCTGGTACGAGAAGGACACCGGCGAGATCCAGGTGTCCAACCGCCCGACGAGCGCCGCCGAACTGCAGCGCCGCGCCGTCGAGCACACCGGCGACGGCGGCCTGCTCACCGTCGACGGCGCGAGCCGCGGCAACCTCTTCAGCGGCGGCGCCGAACAGGTCGCCCTGGTGCTGTCCGTCGCCGCCCGGCGCGGCAAGGAGAACCGGTCCCGGGCCGGATACTTCGCGTACTTCTGCGACCCGGCCAACGCCGTGCGCACCGCCCTCTCCTTCTTCGCCGAGGTCGGCCGCGAGATCGGCCAGTCCACCCGCGCCCGCCTGAAGAAGCGGCGCCCGCGCATCGGCCGCGGCGGCCTCTACCCCTTCATCCGCGCCTTCGCGACCGTCGTCGAGCGGGACGTCGTCGTCGCGGCGGTCATCGGTGACCTGCTCGCCGGGCGCAGCGCCGTCTACGCCGACCTCGTGGCCTACGACGAGGTGGCGCACCACTCGGGCCCGTTCGGCCGCGACGCGGAGAAGGTCCTCGAACGCCTCGACCGCTCCCTCGCGCTGATCGCCAAGGTCGCCGAGCACGCCCCGCGCCGGTACCGCATCGTCGTCCTGTCCGACCACGGCCAGAGCCCCGGCGAGACCTTCCACGCCCGCTACGGACTGACCCTGCAGGACCTGGTGCGCGCGGGCTGCGGACTGCCCGTGCCGCGCAAGGCGCAGCGCACCCACAGCGGCGCCGAGGCCCGCGCCGCCGTCCGCGCCGCGCTGCACCGCCCCGTCGAGGAGACCGCCCGCAGGGGCAAGCGCCACGAACCCGTCGTGCTGGCCTCCGGGAACCTCGGCCTCGTCTCCTTCCCCGACGTCCACCACCGGATGAGCCGGGAGGAGATCGACGCCCGCCACCCGGCCCTGCTCGCGACCCTCGCCAACCACCCCGGCGTCGGCTTCCTCCTCGTACGCAGCGAGGAGCACGGAGCCGTCGTGCTCGGGGCGCGCGGCGACGAAGTGGCGATCGGCGACCTGACCGACGGGCAGGGACCGCTCGCCGACTTCGGGCCCGGCGCCGCCGACGCCGTCCGCCGCACCGACTCCTTCCGGCACACCGCCGACATCATGGTCAACTCCTGGTACGACCCGGTGGACGGCGAGGTCCTCGCGTTCGAGGAGCAGATCGGCTCGCACGGCGGACTCGGCGGCGCGCAGGGCCGCCCGTTCCTGCTCTCACCGACGGCCCTGTCCGAGCCGGTCGAGGACGGCGGCGAGCTCGTCGGCGCCGAACAGATCCACCACGTCCTGCGCCGCTGGCTGCGCGAGGGCCACGGCCCGCAGGTCCCGCTGGAGGATTCCCGCCGGCACGCCCCCGACGTCGCATCTTTTGCGGCCGCACCCCCCGAGGCGCAGGACAAATCCGTCTGATTTGGTGCGGGATCCCCGGCCGCCCGACCATGGATCGCCGCCCGGCGATCCCGTGACGGCGTCAGCACGACCGAGAGGCGCACCACCCCATGCACGACACCGGATCCGCAGCAGCCACGGCTCCGGCCGGGGACGACGGCCAGGACAGCAGGCACGCCCGCAGGTTCGGTCTCCCCGTCGCCACGGCGCTCGTCATGGGCAACATCATCGGTGGCGGCATCTTCCTGCTCCCCGCCTCCGTCGCCCCGTACGGCACGATCAGCCTCGTCGCCTTCGGCGTCCTCACGGTCGGCGCCATCGCGCTCGCCCTCGTCTTCGGGCGCCTCGCGCACCGGCACCCGCAGACCGGCGGCCCGTACGTGTACGCCCGCGAGGCCTTCGGTGACTTCGCCGGGTTCCTCGCCGCCTGGTCGTACTGGATCACCACCTGGGTCTCGAACGCGGCGCTCGCCGTCGCCGCCGTCGGATACCTGGACGTCCTCCTGCCGATCCACGGCTCGACGTTCTGGACCATCGCCGCCGCCCTGGCCTGCCAGTGGCTGCCCGCGCTCGCCAACCTCGCCGGCACCCGCTACGTCGGCGCGGTCCAACTGGTCTCCACCGTGCTGAAGTTCGCGCCGCTGCTGCTCGTCGCCGTCGGCGGGCTGTTCTTCTTCGACGCGGACAACCTCGGCCCGTTCCGGGCCAGCGGCGACTCCGCGCTCGGCGCCGTCTCCGCGTCCGCCGCGATCCTGCTCTTCAGCTACCTGGGCGTCGAGTCCGCGTCCGTGAGCGCCGGCGAGGTCCGTGACCCGCAGCGCAACGTCGGCCGCGCGACCGTCCTCGGCACGGGCCTGGCCGCGCTGCTCTACCTGCTGTGCACGGTGTCGGTGTTCGGCACGGTCGCGCACGACGCGCTGGTGGACTCGACCGCGCCGTTCTCCGACGCCGTCAACGCGATGTTCGGCGGCACCTGGGGCGGCACCGCCGTCGCGATCGCCGCGCTCGTCTCCATGGTCGGCGCGCTCAACGGCTGGACGCTGCTCAGCGCCCAGACACCGTACGCGGCGGCGAAGGACGGGCTCTTCCCCACGGCGTTCGAGCGCAAGCGGCGCGGCATCCCCACCTTCGGCGTGCTCGTCGCCGTCACCCTCGCCTCGCTGCTGACCGTCTACAACTACACCGCGGGATCGAGCGGGGTCTTCGAGACGCTCGTGCTCGTCACCACGTTCACCGCGACCGTGCCGTATCTGCTGGCCACCGCCGCGCAGATCTACTTCCTGCTGTCGGGGCAGGGCCACCGGGTCCGCCGGTCGCGGCTGGCACGGGACATGGTGCTCGCCGTCGCCGCGTTCGGGTTCTCCATGTGGCTGGTCGGCGGAGCCGGTTACGCGGCCGTGTACCAGGGCGTCCTGTTCCTCTTCGCCGGGGTGCTCGTCTACGCGTGGATGGCGGCCCGAAAGAAGCGGACCGCCACCCACTGACCCGACCCCCGTCGGTCACCTGGCGATGGGTGCGACGACCCACCGCAGCTTCTTGAACATGCTGTCCCGCGAGCCGAGTTCGATCAGCTTGCGGGCAGCCGGATAGGCCTCGTTGCCCTCGATCTCGTAACCGACCTCGAGCGTGCCCGGTACGTCCCTGACCTCCATCCGCGCCTCGATGTCGGCCGCCGAGTTCTCACTGTCCGCCGCCATCGCCGTCAGGTGCGCGATGCGCCGCTGCTGCGCCTCGTCGAGTGCCTGGCGCGGGTCCCGCGCGCCCGGCGACGCCAGGGCCTCGAGCCCCTTGCCGGACGGGGGCGCGACCGCCGAACTCGGCGTGCGGACCTCGCCGGTGGGCTGCCGCGTCGACAGCGTCGCCTGGACCACCGTGCCGTCGTTGTCGAGCGCGACACGGAACTCACCGCGGCCGGGCGTGATCACCGGTACGCCGTCGAAGACCTGCCGGAACGTCACGTGCGTCTGCAGCGACACCGGTTCGCCGAGCTCCGAACCGTCCTGCTTGCCGCTGTTCTGCATCAGGTCGTGCACCCCGTCGACGACCAGTTCGGCGCCGCCGGTCGCCGCCGCGTGCTGCGTGACGAACTGCTGGGCCAGCTCGACCGCGCGCGCGGTCGGCAGCTGCCGCGTGTTGCGGAGGTTGGCGTCGGCCAGCTTCACCCAGCGCACGCCCCCCGGCGCCGTCGACACGAACCGGTCGCCCGAGCTCGCGCCCAGCACGCCCTGCCGCTCGACGTGGATCTCCTGGAGCGCGGCCTGCGGGAAGTGCGCGAGCTGCGCCGTCCCGATGAGCTCCTGGCCCGGGTTGCGCGGCGCGAGCTGCACGATCTGCGGCTGCGCCGGCGCCTGCGTCAGCGGATCGCGCAGGCCCTCGCGCGCGTAGTACCAGCGCCACGCGTACCAGGTGTCGGAGACGTGCTCGCGGAAGAAGTTGCGCTCCCCGCCCAGCCGGTTGACGGCCTCGGCCCGGGTGGCACCCGTGGCGGCGACCGAGGGCGCCTGACCGTGGTAGATGTCCCAGCTCGCGTTGAGCCACGCGTCGCAGAACGTCTGTCCGGCCCGCCACTTCTCCCAGAACTTCCGGCCGTAGTCCGGACTGTCGATACTCGTCGTCTCGAACCCGAAGATCATCCGCGAGCCCAGGTTCGGGCCGGCCCAGGTACGGACGGGGGAGTGCCCGTCGAGGACGCGCAGCGAACTGCACGTGGACCAGAACACGTAGTTGGCCCGCTCGTTGCCGAACGCCATCCGGCGGGAGACCGCGTCCGAGCGGTTGTCCCACGTGGCGCCCAGCGGCGCGAAGAACACGCCGTTGTCGTCCATGCCGCCGTGGCCCGAGTGGTACACGGCGACCACGGCGTCCAAGCCGTACCGGTCCTGCCAGTTGTCGTAGGTCTCCTCGTACGCCCACACCTGCGCGCCCTCGTCCGCGAACCAGAAGTTGCGGTCGTAGAACTGCTGGAGGTACGCCAGCCAGCCGGTGGCGTCCTCGTGGGTGTGCGAGAGCGGGTTCTGGTTCACGAACTTCTGGATGCTGAACGCACCCCACCAGCCGAACGTCGCGTCACGGTCGGCCGCGCCGGGCTTGCCGGTCTCCAGCGGTGACGGACCGCGGTCCGAATAGATCATGCGCATGGCCACACCCCCTGCGGAACCCCGTGCGAATTCCCCTGGTCGGGGGCTCAAGGTGTCACCGCCGTGCCGTCTTGCCCAGCGCGCTTTTTGGCCATGGTGGCCACGTCACGGGCATCTCCCCGGTCCCCTCGTGCCGCTGTGGAGCCGGAGCCCGCGGTGGTACCGGGACCTGCTGCTCGGTCTCGCGACCGTTCGGCCGGTCTTCTGCACGTACTGACTCCTATGAGAAGGGGTGGGTGTTCAACCCCTCATCGGCGTGCCGCAGATCCGGGGCGGCCGATCGGTGTTCTGCCTGCCCGAGGAGATCGCCCGCTGCACCTTCGGTGTCGTCCTGGACACCTCGGGGTCGATGGGTCGCACCCTGCTCGGCAAGGCGCTGGGCGCCATCGCCTCGTACGCCGCGTCGCGCGACGTGCCCGCGGCCCGCGTGGTGTTCTGCGACGCGACACCGTACGACGCCGGGTACCTCCCGGTCGCCGAGATCGCGAGCCGGGTCCGGATCAGGGGCCGGGGCGGCACCGTCCTCCAGCCCGGCATCGACCTGTTGCGCCGCGCCGACGACTTTCCGCCGGACGCCCCCGTACTGATCATCACGGACGGTGACTGCGACGTGCTGCGGGTCCCGCGCGAGCACGCCTACCTGATCCCGCAGGGAGGACGGCTGCCGTTCACGGCCCGTGGCCCGGTCTTCCGGGTGCGCTGAGGCCGCATGTGGTCGGATGGTGGACGCAGGCAATAGGAACCGGTCCCGTCGCACGGGGCCGCACGGAAGGGAACCATCGTGGCAACCACGCGCTCCGCACACACCGTGTGGGAAGGCAACCTGCTCGAGGGCAACGGCGTCGTCACCTTCGACTCCTCCGGCATCGGCGAGCAGCCGGTGTCCTGGCCGTCCCGCGCCGAGCAGGCGAACGGGAAGACCAGCCCGGAGGAGCTGATCGCGGCCGCGCACTCGTCCTGCTTCTCCATGGCGCTCTCGCACGGCCTGGCCGGCGCGGGCACCCCGCCCACCCGGCTCGTCACCTCCGCGGACGTGACGTTCCAGCCCGGCGAGGGCATCACCGGCATCCACCTCACCGTCGAGGGCACCGTGCCGGGACTCGACGAGCAGGGCTTCACCGCGGCCGCCGAGGACGCCAAGAAGAACTGCCCGGTGAGCCAGGCGCTCGCGGGCACGACGATCACGCTGACGGCCAAGCTGGCCTGACCTCGCCGCCCAGCCCCCTTGACACGGGCCCGCTCAAGTTTTGTGCTGGATACCCGGACAACCCGGATTCCAGAACGACGTGAGCGGGCCTGTTTCTGTGAGAGGGGACGCGTCATGGCGCGTGCGGTCGGTATCGATCTCGGCACGACGAACTCCGTGGTGGCCGTACTGGAGGGCGGTGAACCCACCGTCGTCGCCAACGCGGAGGGCGCGCGCACCACCCCTTCCGTGGTCGCCTTCGCCAAGAACAAAGAGGTACTGGTCGGCGAGGTCGCCAAGCGGCAGGCCGTCACGAACGTGGAGCGCACCGCGCGCTCCGTCAAACGCCACATGGGCGACGGGAGTTGGCACTTCCCGCAGAGCGGCACCATCGACGGCACCCGCTACAGCGCCCAGGAACTCGCCGCCCGCGTGCTGCAGAAGCTCAAGCGCGACGCCGAGGCGTACCTCGGCGAGGACGTCACCGACGCCGTCGTGACCGTGCCCGCCTACTTCGACGACGCGCAGCGCCAGGCCACCAAGGAGGCCGGCGAGATCGCGGGCCTGAAGGTGCTGCGCATCATCAACGAGCCGACGGCGGCCGCCCTCGCGTACGGCCTCGACAAGGGCGACGAACAGACGGTCCTCGTCTTCGACCTGGGCGGCGGCACGTTCGACGTCTCGCTCCTGGAGATGGGCGAGGGCGTCATCGAGGTCAAGGCCACCAACGGGGACACCCAGCTGGGCGGCGACGACTGGGACCAGCGGCTCGTCGACCATCTGGTGCGGCAGTTCAAGAACGCGTACGGCATCGACCTCGGAAACGACAAGATGGCGTTGCAGCGGCTGCGCGAGGGCGCCGAGAAGGCGAAGATCGAGCTGTCGTCGTCGAGCGAGACGACGGTGAACCTGCCGTACATCACGGCGTCCGCGGAGGGGCCGCTGCACCTCGAAGAGAAGCTGACCCGGGCCCAGTTCCAGGAGCTGACCGGCGATCTGCTCGACCGCTGCAAGAAGCCGTTCCACCAGGCCGTGCGGGACGCGGGCGTCGACCTGTCCGCCGTCGACCACGTCATCCTCGTCGGCGGGTCGACGCGGATGCCCGCCGTCACCGACCTGGTCCGCGAACTGACCGGCAAGGACCCGCACAAGGGGGTCAACCCGGACGAGGTGGTCGCCCTGGGCGCCGCTCTCCAGGCCGGTGTCATCCGCGGCGACGTGAAGGACGTCCTGCTGCTCGACGTGACGCCGCTGTCCCTAGGCATCGAGACCAAGGGCGGCGTCATGACGCGGCTCATCGAGCGCAACACGACCATTCCCACCCGGCGTTCGGAGATCTTCACCACGGCCACCGACAACCAGCCGTCCGTCGGCATCCAGGTCTTCCAGGGCGAGCGGGACATCGCCGCCTACAACAAGAAGCTCGGCGTCTTCGACCTGACGGGTCTGCCGCCCGCGCCGCGCGGCGTCCCGCAGATCGAGGTCACCTTCGACATCGACGCGAACGGGATCATGCACGTGTCGGCGAAGGATCTCGCCACCGGGCGCGAACAGAAGATGACGGTGACCGGCGGCTCCGCCCTGCCGAAGGACGAGATCGACCGGATGATGCGGGAGGCCGAGGCGCACGCCGAGGAGGACCGGGCGCGCCGGGAGGCCGCCGAGGTCCGCAACGAGGCGGAGCAGCTCGTCTATCAGACGGAGCGGTTCCTGCGGGAGAACGAGGAGCGGATCCCGCCGGACATCCGCACGGAGGTCGCGGACGCCGCGGGGGACCTGCGGACCACCCTGGCCGCCGACCCGCCGGACACGAACGCGCTGCGGGACGGGATCCGGACGCTGGCCGCCGTCAGTCAGAAGGTGGGGCAGGCGATGTACGAGCGGACCGCCGGGGGCTCGCCGGGCGAGGAGACGCACGACGGCAAGGGCGACCGGGACGCCAGGAACGCCACGGACCACAAGGACGACAAGGACGACGTGGTCGACGCCGAGATCGTGGACGACGACAAGGGAGCCGCCTCGTAGGACGGCTCAGATGCGCGCCCGCCACTTCTGCAGGATCTCCAGCGTCCGCTCGGCGCCCGCCGACTGGGCCACCAGGTGGTCCAGGACCTCCAGGTGCGTGCCCACCTCGTCGCGCGAGTCGAGATAGAGCGCCCCGGTGATGTACTCGCTGTACACCATGTCCGGCAGCTCCCGCACCGGGAAGCGGAACAGGGTGAACGGACCGAACGTACCGGGGTGCGGCCCGCTGGCGAACTCGGCTATCTGGAGCGTCACATGGGGCAGCTGGGCCGCTTCGACGAGACGGTCCAGCTGCCCGCGCAGCACGTCGGGGCCGCCCGGCGGGCGCCGCAGCACCGTCTCGTCCATGACGACCCACAGGCGCGGCGCGTCCTCCCGCGTGAGCAGCGACTGGCGGGCCATGCGCAGCGACACGTGCCGGTCTATGTCGTCGGGGGTGGAGCGGCCCACCGTGCCGGCGTCGAAGACGGCCCGCGCGTACTCCTCGGTCTGCAGCAGGCCCGGCACGAAGTGCGGTTCGTAGGCGCGGATCATCTCGGCCGCGCCCTCCAGGCTCACGTACAGGCTGAACCAGTCCGGCAGCACGTCGTGGAACCGCTGCCACCAGCCGGGCAGGTTCGCTTCCTCGGCGAGCGCGACGAACGCCTCGATCTCCCGCTCGGGGACCTCGTACAGCTCCAGCAGCATCTGGACGTACGGGATCTTGAGCGCGACCTCGGCCGTCTCCATCCTGCGGATCGTCGCCCCGGTCACCCGCAGGGCGCGGGCGGCCTCGTCCCGCTTGAGTCCCACGGCCTCCCGCAGATCACGCAGGCGGCGGCCGAGGACGACCTGGCCCACAGTCGGGGCGGGTCGTCGTTCACTCACGTCACGTCTCCCCACGTGCCGGTATACGACGAGCAGCGGCTATGAGCCGGTGCGCTCCCACCCCCGTCGTTCCGGCCGCGCGCCCAGGCGCCGCTGGTCGCGGCTGCGGTAGACGACGTACGGACGGAACAGGTACTGCACCGGCGCGCTGAACATGTGCACGAGCCGCGTGAACGGTACCAGTGCGATGAGTAGCATGCCCACTACCGCATGAATCTGATAGAGCACGGGCACGCCGTCCATCCGCCACGTGTCCGGGCTGAGCGTGAACAGGCTGCGGGCCCACGGGCCGATGGATTCGCGGTAGTTGTAGCCGTCGCCCGACGCGTGCGTGAGCTTGGCGACCATGCCCAGCACGATGGCCGCGAGCAGCACCAGGTACATGAGCTTGTCGTTGCGGGTCGTCGCCTTGAAGACCGGGGCCTTGGTGCGGCGCCGGTACAGCAGCAGGAGGATGCCGCAGACCAGCAGGATGCCGGCGAACGTGCCGCCGTACAGCGAGAACAGGTGGTACGTGTGCTCGCTGATGTGCACCTTCTCCGTCCACGACATCGGGACGAACAGGCCGATGAGGTGCCCGGCGAGGACGAAGAGGATGCCGTAGTGGAACATCGGCGAGGCGATGTTCAGCAGCTTCGACTCGTAGACCTGCGAGGAGCGTGTCGTCCAGCCGAACTTGTCGTAGCGGTAGCGCCAGATCGTGCCCGCGATCAGCAGGACGAAGGCGATGTAGGGCAGCGCGCCCCAGATCAGCGTGGTCACGGGGCGTGCTCCTTCTCGAGCAGAGGCAGCGCCTCATGGATGCCGAAGGGTTCCAGCCCGACCTCTTCGCGCGGCGGACCCGAGCGGGCCAGCGCGAGCGCGGCGGCACGGTCCTTGGGGGAGGGGCCGGGCAGCGAGCCGCAGACGGCGTTCAGCACGGTCGCGTACGGCGTGCCGTGCTCCGTGAGGGCGAGGCGCAGCAGTTCGAGGCCGCTGCGGTGCTCCTCCAGGAGGAACGGGCCGGCCTGCGCCGAGAACTCCAGGACCGCGGGCAGGAAGTCGGGGAGCTCCTCGCCGGTGAACTCCATGCCGTGCTCCCGGTAGACCTCCTTCATGCGCACCAGCGACATGCCGCGCCGCCGGGTGTCGCCGTCGCGCCACCACGTCAGGTACAGGCTGTGCCGGTTCTTGAAGTCGAAGACCTGGACGTAGTGGGCGGCGAGGTCGGCCAGTGGGGTGGCCTCGGCGTGGTCCACGAAGGGCGCCAGCCGCGGTGCCGCCGCGCGGACGAGGGGCAGCCGCTCGTACAGCTCCTCGTCGGGGTACGTGAGGCAGAGCGCGGCCGCCTGGTGGAGAAGCGCGTCGGGGCCGGTCATGGGCTCTCCTTCGGGTCGTCGGCGGTCTGGCGGCGCTTGGTGAGGTGGAAGGTCTCGACGGACACGACGGGCAGCAGCTTGCGGCCGCCGGTGGTGGTGTTGCCGGAGTCGCCGCCGAAGGGGCCCTCGCCGCCCATGCCGGGCCCGTCCTCGTAGTCGAGGCTGCACGAGTCCGGCAGCGCCGACTCCTCCAGGCGCTGCGCGTCACCGACCGCGGCGGTCGGGATCACGTACCGGTCCTCGTACTTGGCGATGGCCAGCAGCCGGTACATCTCCTCGATCTCCGAGGCCCCCATGCCGACCGACTCGGCGATCGAACCGTCGGGCCGGTCACCGAGGTTGATGGCCCGCATGTGCGAGCGCATCGCGGCGAGCTTCTCCAGGGACGAGCGCACCGGTGCCACATCGCCCGCCGTGAAGATCTCCGCCAGGTACTCCAGCGGAATGCGCAGGGTGTCGATCGCGCCGAAGAGGTTGGCGTGGTCCTCGCCGTCGTGACCGGTCTCGGTGAGCGCGTCGACGACGGGGGAGAGCGGCGGGATGTACCAGACCATCGGCATCGTCCGGTACTCCGGGTGCAGCGGCAGCGCCACCTTGTACTTGCTGATGAGCGCGTGCACCGGCGAGCGGCGCGCCGCCTCCATCCAGTCGAACGGGATGCCGGCCTCCTCGGCGGCTCGCTGCACAGCCGGGTCGTCCGGGTCGAGGAAGACCCCCAACTGGGCCTCGTACAGCCCCGTCTCGTCCTTCGTCTGCGCCGCCTCCGTCACCTTGTCGGCGTCGTAGAGGATCACGCCGAGATAGCGCAGCCGGCCCACGCACGTCTCCGAGCAGACCGTCGGCAGACCCACCTCCACGCGCGGGTAGCACATGGTGCACTTCTCGGCCTTGCCGGTGCGGTGGTTGAAGTAGACCTTCTTGTACGGGCATCCCGTCACGCACATCCGCCAGCCGCGGCAGTGGTCCTGGTCGACCAGGACGATGCCGTCCTCCTCGCGCTTGTACATCGCGCCCGACGGACAGGACGCCACGCACGCCGGGTTCAGGCAGTGCTCGCAGATCCGCGGCAGATAGAACATGAAGGTCTGCTCGAACTGGAACTTGACCTTCTCCGCGGCCTGTTCGCGGGTCTTCTGCACCATCGGGTCGAGATCGCCGTACTGGGTGGAGCCGCCCAGGTTGTCGTCCCAGTTCGACGACCACTCGATCTTCATCGGCTTGCCGGTGATCTGCGAGCGCGGCTGCGCCACCGGGTAGTCGTCGCCGAGCGGGGCGTCGGTCAGGTTCTTGTAGTCGTACGTCCAGGGCTCGTAGTAGTCCTTGATCTCCGGGAGCTTGGGGTTGGAGAAGATGCCCGCGAGCTTCTTGAAGCGGCCGCCGCCCTTCAGCTTCAGCGCGCCCTTCTTGTTCAGCTCCCAGCCGCCGCGCCACTTGTCCTGGTCCTCGTAGCGGCGCGGATAGCCCTGCCCGGGACGGGTCTCGACGTTGTTGAACCAGACGTACTCCATCCCGTTGCGGTTGGTCCACGCCTGCTTGCAGGTGACCGAGCAGGTGTGGCAGCCGATGCACTTGTCGAGGTTCATGACCATCGCGATCTGAGCCATGATGCGCATGAGTCAGTACTCCACCTTCTGGCTGCGGCGCCGGATGACCGTCACTTCGTCACGCTGGTTGCCCGTCGGGCCGAGGTAGTTGAACGCCCACGACAACTGGGCGTAGCCGCCGATGAGATGGGACGGCTTGAGGATGAGCCGGGTGAGCGAGTTGTGGATGCCGCCGCGCCGGCCGCTGGTCTCCGCCTTGGGGACGTTCACCGTGCGTTCCTGCGCGTGGTGCATGTAGACCGTGCCGGCCGGCATGCGGTGCGAGACGATCGCGCGGGCCACGACGACACCGTTGCGGTTCACCGCCTCGATCCAGTCGTTGTCCTTGACGCCGATCGCCTCGGCGTCCTGCGGCGCCATCCAGATCGACTGGCCGCCGCGGGAGAGCGCCAGCATGAACAGGTTGTCCTGGTACTCGGAGTGGATGGACCACTTGTTGTGCGGTGTGAGGTAACGGACCGTCACCTCGTGTTCCCCGTCCGGGCCGAGCCGCGGCTCGCCGAACAGGCGGTTCATGTCGAGCGGCGGCCGGTACACGGGCAGCGCCTCGCCCAGCTCGTGCATCCAGTCGTGGTCGACGAAGAAGTGCTGGCGCCCGGTGAGCGTGTGCCAGGGCTTGAGGTGCTCGGTGTTCAGGGTGAAGGCCGTGTAGCGCCGGCCGCCGGACTCGCTGCCCGACCACTCCGGTGACGTGATCACCGGGACGGGCGCCGCCTGCGTGTCCGCGTACGTGATGCGCTTGCCCTCGTGCTCGGCGGCCAGATGCGCCATTTCCTGCCCGGTGCGGGCCTCCAGCGTGTGGAAACCCTGGGTCGCCAGGCGGCCGTTGGTCGTGCCGGACAGGGCGAGGATCGTGTTCGCCGCCTTGACGGCCGTGTCGAGCATCGGGCGGCCGTCGGCGGGGCCGCCGCGCACGACGCCGTTGCGCTCGCGCAGCTCGTCGACCTCCTGGTCGGGCCTGAGGGCGATTCCCTTGGCGGGCAGGCCCAGTTGCTCCACCAGCGGACCGAGCGAGGTGAACTTCGCGCCGATCGCCGTGTAGTCGCGCTCGACGACGACGAGGTTCGGCATGGTCTTGCCGGGGACCGGCTCGCACTCGCCCTTGCGCCAGTCCAGGACGACACCGCCGGGCTGCGCGATCTCACCGGGCGTGTCGTGCTGGAGCGGCGCCGCCACCAGGTCCTTGCGCACGCCCAGATGGTCCACGGCCAGTTCGCTCAGCCGCTGGGCGAGCGCCTTGAACGTGTCGAAGTCGGTGCGGGCCTGCCACGGCGGGTCCACGGCCGGCGTGAACGAGTGCACATAGGGGTGCATGTCCGTGGAGGACAGGTCGTGCTTCTCGTACCAGGTCGCGGCGGGCAGCACGACGTCCGACAGCAGTGTGGACGAGGTCTGCCGGAAGTCCAGCGAGAGCAGCAGATCGAGCTTGCCCTCGGGTGCCTCGTCGCGCCACGTCACCGTCGTGGGACGCTCGTCGGGCGCGGCCTCCTCGGCCCGCAGCGACGAGTGCGTGCCCAGCAGGTGCTTGGTGAAGTACTCGGCGCCCTTCGCGGAGGAGCCCAGCAGGTTCGCCCGCCACAGGGTCAGCACGCGCGGCCAGTTCTCCGGGGCGTCCGGGTCCTCGCAGGCGAACTTCAGGGTGCCCGCCTTGAGTTCGGCGACGGTCGCGTCGACGTCCTGCTCGCCCAGCTCCAGTGAACTGCGGTCGAACGTCGGATACGACGGCATCCAGCCCGAACGCGCCGACAGGGCGAGGCAGTCGGCGCCCGTCATCCCCTCGAAGGCGCCCTTGCCGAGCGGGGAGGCGAGCACGTCGGCGCCGAACTTGTCGTAGCGCCACTGGTCGGTGTTGGTGAACCAGTACGCCGCGCCGATCATCTGCCGCGGCGGCCGCGACCAGTCGTTCGCCGAGGCGAGCGAGGCCCAGCCGGTCGACGGACGGCACTTCTCCTGCCCGACGTAGTGCGCCCAGCCGCCGCCGTTGCGGCCCTGGCAGCCGGTCAGCTGGAGCAGGGAGAGGAAGCCCCGGTAGATCGTCTCGGAGTGGAACCAGTGGTTGGTCCCCGCGCCCATCAGGATCATGCAGCGGCCGCGCGACTTCTCGGCGGTGTCCGCGAACTCCCGCGCGATCTTGACGCACTTGGCGGCCGGCACGGAGGTGTGGATCTCCTGCCAGGCGGGCGTCCCGGGCGCCTCCGCGTCGTCGTACGAGGACGCCCACTCGCCCGGCAGTCCCTCGCGGCCCACGCCGTACTGCGCGAGCAGCAGATCGAAGACGGTGGTCACCAGCGGGCCGTCCTGCCCGCCCAGCCGGGTCGCCGGGACCCCGCGCCGCACGACCTCGCCGCGGCCCTGCCCGTGCGTGCCGCCGTCGGTGTCGAACCGGGGCAGCAGCACCTCCACCCCGCTCGCCACGTCACTGCCGTGCAGGCTCAACTGCGGCTTGATATTGCCCAGTTCGAGGTTCCACTTGCCCTTGCCGGACTCGGTCCAGCGAAAGCCCAGCGAGCCGTTCGGAACGGCCGGGCGGCCGGTCGCCTCGTCGAGCACGGCCGTCTTCCACTCGGCGCCCTCACCGCCCTGCCCGAGGTCCGAGGCCCGCAGGAACTTCGCGGGGACGTACCCGCCGTCCCTCTCCTCCAGCGTCACCAAGAACGGCAGGTCAGTGAACTTCTTGACGTAGTCCGTGAAGAACGGCGTCTCCCGGTCGACGAAGAACTCCTTGAGGATGACGTGCCCCATGGCGAGGGCCAGCGCCCCGTCCGTGCCGGGATGCGGGTGCAGCCACTCGTCGGCGAACTTGGCGTTGTCCGCGTAGTCCGGCGCGACGACCACGACCTTCTGCCCGCGGTACCGCGCCTCGGCCATCCAGTGCGCGTCGGGCGTCCGCGTGACGGGGACGTTCGAGCCCCACATCATCAGATACGCCGCGTCCCACCAGTCACCCGACTCCGGTACGTCCGTCTGGTCGCCGAACACCTGCGGCGACGCCACCGGAAGATCCGCGTACCAGTCGTAGAACGACAGCATCGGCGCGCCGATCAGCGACATGAACCGCGCCCCGGCGGCGTGCGACACCATCGACATCGCGGGGATCGGCGAGAACCCGGCGACCCGGTCCGGGCCGTGCGTCTTGATGGTGTGGACGTGCGCGGCGGCGACGATCTCGACGGCCTCGTCCCAGGTCGCCCGGACCAACCCGCCCTTGCCGCGGGCGAGTTGGTAGCGGCGCCGGCGCTCGGGATCCTGCTGGATGTCGGCCCACGCGAGGACCGGATCGCCCAGCCGCGCCTTCGCCTCCCGGTACATCTCCAGGAGCACACCCCGGATGTACGGATAGCGCACCCGCGTCGGCGAGTACGTGTACCAGGAGAACGCGGCGCCGCGCGGACAGCCCCGCGGCTCGTACTCGGGCCGGTCGGGACCCACGCTCGGATAATCCGTCTGCTGGGTCTCCCACGTGATGATGCCGTCCTTGACGTACACCTTCCACCGGCACGACCCCGTGCAGTTCACCCCGTGCGTCGAGTTCACGACCTTGTCGTGGCTCCACCGGTCCCGGTAGAAGACGTCCCCGTCCCGGCCGCCCTTGATCCGCACGCTGTGCAGGTCGGCGGAGGCCGTGCCCTTCCGGAAGAACCGCCCGGCCCGCAGCAGCGCGGCATCCGGTTCGGTCGGGGTGCGCGTCGTGTCAGTCACCGTGTGTGCTCCCTCGCTGTCCGTCCTTCGTAAGCTAGGCGCGGGGGAGCGGCGGCACATGTCGTCGGGGGCCGTACGGGTGCTTCATGGGCGGGGCACGGAACGCTCCGCGCACTCCCGCAGCACCGGCAAGGCGGCTTCCAGCATGCCCGGCCCGTGCGCGAACGGCACCCGCAGCCGGTCCCGGAACCCGTCCACCGCCGAGAACGCCGGCCCCGGGACCACCGCCACGCCCCGGCGCCGCGCCAGTTGCGCCAGCGCCTCCGTGTCCGCGTCGGGCACGCGCACCCACAGCGCGGTGCCGCCCGAGGGCCGGTCCCACACCCAGTCCGGGGCCAGCTCGCGCACCAGGGCCTGCGCGGTCGCCAGCCGGCCGCGCAGGGCGGCGCGGCGTGCGGCACGGGCTTCGGGGAGGCGGGCGAGGAGCCGTACCGCGAGGAGCTGGTCGAGGACCGGGCAGGACAGGTCGATCGCCTTCTTGATGCCGCCCAGGCGGGCCACGGCCGTCGGTGACGCCCGCACCCAGCCGATGCGCAGGCCGCCCCAGAACAGCTTCGAGAAGGTGCCGATCGTGAAGTCCGAGGCGGGCAGCGGCACGGGCGGCGCCGCGTCGTCACCGGACAGCGAGAGCTCGGCGCACGAGCTGTCCTCGACCGCGACCAGGCCGTGCTCCGTCAGCGTCGTCGACCAGGCCTGCCGGGCGGCGCTGTCCCACGAGCGGCCCGTCGGGTTGTGCGCCGACGGCTGGAGGTAGACCAGACGCGGCCGCAGGCTCGTGCGCAGCAGCGCGCGCAGCGCCTCGACGTCCGCGCCGTCGCGGCCCGCGCCGGGCCGGTCCCCGCCCACCGGGACGAGGCGCGCGCCCCGCGCCCGCAGCGCTTCCAGGGCGCCCCGGTACGTCGGGTTCTCCACGACGACCGTGTCGCCGGGCTCGACCAGGGCCTGCGCGATCAGCCACACCGCCTGCTGCGAACCGGTGGTGACCAGGATCTGCTCGGCCGCCGTGGGCAGACCGGCCGACCGGTAGGACGCGGCGATGCCCTCCCGCAGCTCCGGGAGGCCGTGCGGGTGGTAGCCGTCGGTGGCCAGCGGCCCGTGCAGATCGGCGGGGCGCAGCGCCGCGAGGGCGTCCGCCACCAGCGGCAGACCGGGCAGCGCCCCGCTCGACAGGTCCAGCATGCCGGAGCGGAAGTCGAAGCTCGCCAGGCGGCCCTCGCCGCCCCGCCGGTCCGGCGCGCCCGGTCCGCGCAGCCGCGAGCCGCTGCCCCGCCGGCTCTCCAGGCGGCCGTCGCCCTCCAGGATCGCGTAGGCCGCCGTCACCGTGGAGCGGCTGACCCCGAGCACCGCGGCCAGCTCCCGCTGCGACGGCAGCACCGTCCCGGGCGGCAGGTCGCCGCGGTCGGCCAGTTCCGCGAGCGCCGTCGCGAGGCGCCGCGGCAGGGCGCCCGGACCGTCCGCCGCCCAGCCCGTGAGCAGCCGGGACAGACGCGGTACGGCAATTCGGCTCATACCGACATCTTCACGTATGTCGTGACCGTACGGCGGCGCGGGTTCAGCCGGCCCCGGACCGCAAGTACTTGGCCGTCGCCGGGTCGGCCGGGAGCAGTGTCTCGATGGCCAGCTCGGCGACCGTCACGTCCATCGGCGTGTTGAACGTCGAGATCGACGACACGAACGACAGCACGTGCCCGTCGTGCTCGATCACCATCGGCAGCGCGAAATAGGGCACCGGCTCCGCCGGCTCGGCACCCCCCGCGTCCGGCGGGACCGGATACGCCGCCACCTCCTCGTACAGCTCGCGCAGCGCCTCCGAACGCGCCAGTGCGATCTGCCGCTCCATCTGCGCCAGCAGATGCCCGCGCCACTCGCGCAGATTGCGGATCCGAGGCGCGAGTCCCCGCGGGTGCAGGGTCAGCCGCATCGCGTTCAGCGGCGGCACGAGCAGCTCCTCGGGCAGCGACGCCAGCAGCGCCGCGAGGCCCTGGTTCGCCGAGACCACGGTGTACGTCGCGTCGACGATCAGCGCCGGATACGGTTCGTAGCCGCGCAGCAGCCGCTCAAGACCCTCGCGCAGGGCGCCCATCGACGGATCGTCCAGCGGGGTCTGCGTGAACCGCGGCGCGTAACCCGCCGCCAGCAGCAGGGCGTTGCGCTCCCGCATCGGCACGTCGAGGTGCTCGGCGAGCCGCAGGACCAGTTCCTCGCTCGGCCGCGAACGCCCCGTCTCCACGAAACTGATGTGCCGCGCCGACGAGTCCGCCCGCAGCGCGAGCTCCAGCTGGCTGACCCGCCGCTGCTCGCGCCAGCCGCGCAGCAGACGGCCCACTTCGGAGGGGTTCTTGCGCGCCGCAGTCGTCATGGGAAGACCGTAACCCGGTGGTGATGGCACGCTGGAGGCATGCCTACAGAACCCCTCTCGCAGAAGGAGATCGAGGACCGCCTCGCCGAGCTCCCCGGCTGGTCACTCGACGGCGACCGCATCACGCGCACCTACCGCCTGGGCACGCACTTCGCGGCGACCGCCCTCGTCGTGCACATCGCCCAGACCCAGGAGGAGCTGAACCACCACTCGGACCTCACCCTCGGCTACAACACGGTCAGCCTCGCGGTGCACACCCACGACGCGGGCGGTGCCGTGACCGCGAAGGACTTCGAACTGGCCCGCAAGGTCGAGGAGTTGGCGCCCGGTCATCAGGCGGACTGAGTCGCGTTCCGGGCGTGACTGGGTCCCGCGCCGGACGCCCGCGGACACGGTCTCGTCCTTCCGCCGCCCGGGTACGGCCATGGAGGGCCCGGCGCTGATCACACCGCGTTCAGCCGGGCCCGCTCGTCCTCGGTCAGCTCCAGGTCGACCGCGGCCAGGCTCTCCTCGATCTGCGCCACCGAGGACGCCCCGACCAGCGGGATCGCCGGGACCTCGGCCCCGATCATCCAGGCCAGCACGACCTGGTTGACCGTGGCCCCGCAGGACTTCGCGACGTCGCGCAGCGCTGCTGTCCGCGCCTTCCGGCTGCCGTGGTCGTGCCCCGCGCTCAACGGCTTGTCGTCACGTACGTACGCCCCGCCGAGCAGCGGCGAGTACGCGACCAGCGCGAGATCCCGCTCCGCCCGGACCATGCTGAGCAAGTTTCCGTCGGCCGTGCCGAGCTCCCCGTCCGGCGACAACTGGCTCGGCAGATCCGTCCGGTGCCGCAGATAGCTGTGCTGGTACTGGAGCACCTCGTACCCGGCGATCCCCTCCGCCCGCGCGATGGCCCGGGCCCGCTCCACCTGCCACGCCCAGTGGTTGGAGACGCCGAGAAGACCGACCGTGCCCTCCGCCACCAGCGCCCCGAACTCCCTTACCGTTTCGGTGAGTTCTATCTTCGGGTCGGGAATGTGCGCGTACAGCACGTCGAGGCGCTCCATGCCGAGCCGGGCCCGGCTGCCCGCCACGGCCTTCCGGATCGCGGAGGCCGACAGCCCCTCCGCGTTGTCGACGAACCCCGTCCCCGGCGCGAGGGGCGCCGCCCCCAGCTTGGTGGCGATCACGATCTCGTCGCCGATGCCGCGGCTGTGCCGCCAGTTGCCGAGCACCGTCTCGCTCTCGCCGCCGACGCTTCCGGTCTGCCAGTACGCGTAGTTGTCCGACGTGTCGACGAACGTGCCGCCCGCCTCGACGTACCGGTCGAGAATCGCGAACGACGTCTTCTCGTCGGTGAGCGTGCCGAACAGCATGGCGCCCAGGCTGAGCACGCTGACCTCGCGGCGCGTCGCCGGGTTCGTGCCGATGGTGCGGTACTTCATACGGAGATCCCCCCTCACGGGACCCGGCCGCCGGGCGCGGCCGGGCTGTGAGAGGGAGTCAACGTGTTGAAGCGCACGCGAAGTCAAGCGCGTCCCGCGGACCCGCGGAAGGGGATTCAGGCGGTCCGGGTGAAGGCCATCGTCCAGTTCGTCAGCCACGTCCGCCCGTCGTCGAGCGAGAAAGCCTGCTCCCAGTGCGCCGTGTGCGCCGAGATCCCCGACCAGACGAAGCGGACCCGCACGTCCTTGCCGTCGTGCGTGTCGTCGCCCACGAACTCGCCGCGTCCGTCCGTGAATCGGCCGCTGACCGGCGGAGAGAGCCGCCCGGTGCGGTCGGTGGACCAGTGCAGCGACCACTGCCGGGTCACCGGGTCGAACAGCCGCAGCGTGAGCCCGGTCCAGCCCTGCTCCGGCACGTGGAGCTCGTCGATGTTCGCGGCCCCGCCGAAGAGCTGCCGGCACCGGCTCGTCGCGCCGAACTCCTCCCAGCCGCTGTCCGGGTCGAGGAAGTCGAGCCGCCGCCGATGGGCGACGTCCCACTCGCCGGCGAAGAAGTCGAAGTCGTGCGCGCCGCTCATGAACGTCCTCCGGTCGTGCCCTCGGGCAGGCTGTCGTGCACATAGGCGTCGAGGTCGGGCCGCTCGACCGCCAGCATGTGCCGGACCCAGGCGTCCCGTTCGTGCAGGATCGGCGCCAGCTCCCACACGCAGCCGATCCAGGGCCGCTCCGGCAGCACGAAGCGGGCCGGGTCGCGGTCCGGGCAGCCGAGCGCCGGCTGGCCCGCGGCGGCGCCCCGGAAGTGCAGGACGTTGTCCCACACCCAGCTGTACGCGTTGAGATACGCGCCGTCGTCGCCGCCCCGGTGCAGCACGACGAACGTGGCGGGCGGGGTGCCGTCCGGCTCCGGCAGCAGCGACGGAAGCAGCGCGTACGCCGCCTCGGCCACCTCGGGCGCGATGCCCCGGGGATCGTCGGTCACGTGGTAGCGCTTGACGCGACGGCCCGCCACCTCGATGGGCGGCGGCACCGTCAGCAGTTTCTCCTCGAAGGCCATGGCGGGACGCTAAGGGCGCTTCACTGACATCCTGTGTCAGTGATGTTCCCGTGAAATCCAGCCGACTCGTCTCGATCCTGCTCCTGCTGCAGACCGGGGGCCCGATGACCGCCGCCCGGCTCGCCGCCGAGCTGGAGGTCTCCGTCCGCACCGTCTACCGGGACGTCGAGGCGCTGCAGGCCGCCGGGGTGCCGCTGTACGGCGACGCGGGCCATGCCGGCGGCTACCGCCTGCTCGACGGGTACCGCACCCGTCTCACCGGCCTGACCGTCGACGAGGTCGAGGCCCTCTTCCTCGCGGGCGCCCCCGGTCCCGCCGCCGACCTCGGGCTCGGCCCCGTGCTGGCCGCGGCGCAGCTGAAGGTGCGGGCCGCGCTGCCGGCCGAGCTGCGCGCGCACGCCGACCGGATCAGCTCCCGGTTCCACCTCGACGCGCCCGGCTGGTACGCGGACGACGCGGCGGCCGAGCACCTGCCCGCGGTGGCCGCCGCCGTGTGGAACCGGCGCGCCCTGCGGGTCACGTACCGCCGGTGGCGCGAACCGACCGACGTGGAGCGGAGGCTGGAGCCGTACGGCCTCGTGCTCAAGGCCGGCCGCTGGTACGTCGTCGCCTCGGCCGGCACCGGCGGCCCGCGCGCGTACCGCGTCGACCAGATCCTTCAACTCGACACCACGGAAGAAGAGTTCACCCCTCCCGAGGGCTTCGACCTCGCCGCGTACTGGACGGCGTACCAGGCGGACTTCCACCGGCGGCTGCACACGGGAGAGGCGGTCGTGCGCCTCGCGCCCGGCGCCGCCGACCGGCTCACCGGCCCGGCCGCCCGCGCCGCCCGGGCCACCGCCCGCACCGAACCCGACGGCTGGACCCGCGCCCGGCTGCCCATCGAGTCGATCGGCCACGCCCACGACACCTTCCTGCCGCTCGGCGCGGACATCGAGGTCCTGGAACCCGCCGAGCTGCGCGAGCGGATCGCGGCCACCGGGGCGGCGCTGGCGAAGTTGTACCGGTGCGGCAACTGACGCACGTGCGGCGGCAACTGACGGGGCGTGACCCACCCGCACGTTCCGACCCCCAGGAGCCAGCTCATGCCCCGTCCCCGCCTCCATCGCAGACCCCGACGGCTGCTGCTCGCCACCACCACGGCCGCGGCCCTCGCCGCCGCCGGGCTCACCTTCCTGCCCGGCGACGACGCGTCCGCGGCCACCGCGCGGCAGGCCGAGAGACTCGACCGCGGCCTGGTCAGCGTGCACACCGACGCCGGCAACCTGGTCAGCTGGCGCTGGCTCGGCACCGACCCGGACGACGTCGCCTTCAACGTCTACCGGGCCGGCACCAAGGTCAACGCGTCCCCGGTGACCGCCGCCACGAACTTCTTCCACTCCGGCGCCCCGAGCTCCGCCGACTACACGGTCCGCGCGATCGTCAACGGCACCGAGCAGGCCGACTCGGCCCACGCGATCCAGTTCCGCACCGGCTACAAGGACGTACCGATCACGCCGCCCGCCGGCGGCACCACCCCCGACGGGGTCGCCTACACCTACGAGGCCAACGACGCGTCGGTCGGCGACCTCGACGGCGACGGCGTCCTCGAGTTCGTCCTCAAGTGGCAGCCCACGAACGCCAAGGACAACTCGCAGTCCGGCTACACCGGCAACACGGTCGTCGACGCCGTGAAGCTGGACGGCACCCGGCTGTGGCGCGTCGACCTGGGCAGGAACATCCGCTCGGGCGCGCACTACACGCAGTTCCAGGTGTACGACTACGACGGCGACGGCAGGGCCGAGGTCGCCATGAAGACGGCGGACGGCACGGCCGACGGCCAGGGCAAGGTCATCGGCAGCTCGTCCGCGGACCATCGCAACTCCAGCGGTTACGTGCTGTCGGGCCCCGAGTACCTGACGATGTTCGACGGGCGGACGGGGGCCGCGATGGGCTCCGTCGACTACGTCCCGGCGCGCGGCACGGTCTCCTCGTGGGGCGACTCGTACGGCAACCGCGTCGACCGGTTCCTCGCCGGCACGGCCTATCTCGACGGAGCCCGCCCCTCCCTGATCATGGCGCGCGGCTACTACACGCGGACCGTGATCGCGGCGTGGGACTGGCGCGACGGGAAGTTCACCCGCCGCTGGACCTTCGACACCAACTCCTCCACCAACAGCGGCAAGGGCTACGACGGCCAGGGCAACCACCAGCTCTCGGTCGCGGACGTCGACGGCGACGGCAAGGACGAGATCGTCTACGGCGCGATGGCCGTCGACGACAACGGCTCCGGCCTGTGGACGACGAAGAACGGGCACGGCGACGCGATGCACGTCGGCGACCTCGACCCGTCCCGGCCGGGCCTGGAGGAGTTCAAGGTCGACGAGGACAGCTCCAAACCGTCGTCCTGGCTGGCCGACGCGAGGACCGGCGCCGTCATCTGGTCCACGCCCGCGAACGGCGACAACGGCCGCGGCGTCGCCGGCGACATCTGGTCCGGCAGCGCGGGCGCCGAGTCCTGGTCGTCGGCGGAGTCCGGCATCCGCGGCCCCAAGGGCACGGTCGTCGCCTCCCGCAAGCCGTCCTCCACCAACTTCCTGTCCTGGTGGGACGGCGACACCACCCGCGAACTCCTCGACGGCACCCACATCGACAAGTACGGCACGTCGTCCGACACCCGCCTCCTGACCGGCTCGGGCGTCCACTCCAACAACAGCACCAAGGCGACCCCGTCGCTGTCCGGCGACCTCCTCGGCGACTGGCGCGAAGAGGTCGTCTGGCCCACGACGGACAACACGGCGCTGCGGATCTACTCGACCCCGGACGTCACGAGCACCCGCATCACGACACTCCTCCACGACACGCAGTACCGCACGGCCCTGGCCTGGCAGAACACCGCCTACAACCAGCCCCCGCACCCGAGCTTCTTCATCGGCGACGGCATGCCGACAGCGCCGCGACCGACGATCGCGACGCCGTGAGGTCGCGCTCCTCGACACCGGCGACGCAAGTGTCGTGAAGTCCTTTGCCGCTGACGCATCCTCCGTACGGGCAGCGGGCGAAGAGGTGTCGTGAGGGATCGGACCTCCCCATCCGATCTGCGCGGGAAGCTGCTGCCGCCGATGCGAGGGCGCTTCGGCGGCAGCCGCATGTCACCGGTCGGCGGCTGCGTCAGCTGTAGGTCCAGCGCCAGGCATGAGAGCTGTACCGGCAGGTGATCCCCGCCCCGCTCGCGGTGGTCGTGGCGGCGCCGTGGTCGCTGGTGCGGCAGAACTGGCCGGCCGAGTAGCAGTTGCCGGCGTTCGAGACGATCGAGCACGTTCCGGATCTGCTCGCGCTGCCACCGCCACCCCCACTCGTGGAGCCCGACCCGGAGCCCGAGCCCGCGGCCGGCTTCGGGGTGACGGTGACCTTGACCTTGACGGTCTCCGTCGCGGTCACGGTCGGCGCGGGCTCGGGCGTGGCCGACTTCGTCACCGTCGCCGTCGCTGTCGCCGTCGTGGTGACGGTGGCGGTCGGCCGCGTCCGCTCCGCCGCCACCGTCGTGCTGCCCGCGTCCTTGCCGCCGTCACCGGCCGCGCCGAGGCCCGCGCCCAGGGCGAAGGCGATGCCTATCGCGGGGAGCACGAGGCGCTTGCGCGCCCATCTGGGCGTGGTGCGGGGCTCGGGGCGGGGCGAAGGTGCGGGCGTGTACGGGTTGGCCATGGTGTCCCCCTGTGCGGATGGTGAGGGAGAGAGCCTATGGCGATTCGAGTGAATGTGAATATGAAGCGAAGGAGAGGTGATGGCTTCGTGATCTCATGGCCCTCGGCTCTCCGTTCGCGGGTCCCGGATCTCAGGTCTCAGCGTTTCGCGCACTCCTTCCCGTCGACGCTGAACGAAGCCGGTGCCCCGTTCGCCGACGACCGGCTCCCGGTGAAGCCGAAGGACACCGAACTCCCGGCCGCCACCCTCCCGTTCCAGCCCACGTTCCGCGCCGTGACCGCCGCACCCGACTGGCCCGCCTCCGCGTTCCACGCCTGCGTCACCCTCTGGCCGTCGGGGAAGGCCCAGCCCAGCGACCAGCCGTCCCAGGCGGACGCCCCCGTGTTCGTCACCGTCACCTCCGCCTGGAAACCGCCCGGCCACTCATGGGTGACCTTGTACGTGACCGCGCAGGCGGCCGTGCCGGAACCGCCGTCGCCGCCCCCGTCGCCCGGCGCGGGGGCGTCCGCCGTGTCCCCGTAGACGACGCCCCGCCCGTTCGTCGACACGTAGACCCGGCCGTAGACCCGCGGGTCACCCGTGATCGCCGCGCCCGTCCAACCCCACTGGTGCGCATCGTCGTTGATCCGGGTCCAGCTCGTCCCGGCGTCCGTGGAGCGGAAGATGCCCCGCACCCCGCCGATCTTCGCGCTGGTGAACAAGGTCTGGTGGGCCGCGCCCGGTGCCGCCTTGCCGAAGCCGATCGTGTCCGCCTGCGCGACGTTCGACAGCTTGGTGAACGTGGCGCCGCCGTCCGTCGAGTGCCACAGGCCGTACGCGCCCTCCGTCGAGCCGCCCGCCAGCCAGATGTCGCCCCGCGCGCCCGGCACCGCCTTGAACCGCACCGAGCCGTCGGCCGGCAGCCCGCTCGACGCCTTGGCCGTGAACGTCGCCCCGCCGTCCGAACTCGCATAGAAAGTACCCGACTTGAAGGCGTAGAAGGTCTTCGCGTCCACCCGGTCCGACTCCACGGTCGCACCCGCCGGCACCCCGCTCGACGCCGTCCACGACGACCCCGAGCCCGTCTGCACGCCCGCGCCCTCCGGGCTCCACACGGAGCGGGCGCCGTCCGCCGACACCGCGACCGTGCCGCCGCCCGTCACCCCCGAAGGGTCGCCGCCCGCATACCAGGTGGCGCCGTTGTCGTTCGAGAACGCGATGTGGGCGCCCGAGTCGACGTTCCCGACGCGCACCACCGCGTCCGGCTTCGACTCCGCGAAGTCCAGACTCGTCGTGGTCGTGAAGTTCGGGCTCGTGAACATCATCGGGGGGACCTTCGTCAGGTCCTGGTGGCGGAAACCGCCGATGTCGCCGAGCGCGCTCAGCAGCGGCGCGCCGGAGGGCGGTGACGCCAGGTCGTTGACCGCCGTCTCTTCAAGTCCCTTCACCATGGGGGTGATCGAGACCGTTCTGCCCGCGTCCCACCGGCCCAGGTCCTCGGTTCCGTAGACCGTCGCGCCCGTCCCGTACATCATCCGGTCCGAGTCGAACGGGTCGATCTCGAGCGCCTCCGTCATCCAGCCCAGCTTCGGCGTCTGCTCCGGCGGGGCCGGGTTCGCGCCCCACGTCAGCCACGGCACGGAGGAGACGTCCATGGTGTAGCGGTTCGTGCGGTTCGGGTACGACGAGTAGTCCCAGGCCTTCGTCCACGTGCCGCCGCTGTCCGTCGAGCGGAAGATCAGCGTGTCCGGCCACCAGGAGCTGTACCCGGAGACCATGACCGTGCCCGGGTGCTGCCGGTCGACCGTCAGACCGCTGAAGCCGTAGTACGTGTCCGCCTCCGCGGCCGGGCTGATGTTCTTCCACTCGCCGGTGCGTGTCGCGTACCGCCACACCTGGCCCTTGCCGCCGTCGTACGGGCCGCCCTTGTCGCTGTACGCGAGATAGAGGTAGCCGTTCTCCGCGTCCAGCACGCCCTTGTGGGCGAGGTACCCGGTGGGCTGGCCCGCCACCCGCTCCCACGTCGCCCCCGCGTCCGTCGAGCGGTAGACCGCGTTGTCCTGGTCGGCCACACCGACGTAGACCGTCCGGGTCGGGGAGGTGCCCGAGCCCGTCGACTCGTCGAACGTCACCCAGACCACACCCTGGTTGTCCGAGGCGTAGCCCGACGCGTCGGACGGGTCCTGGCGGTAGCTGCCGGGGTTCGGGAAGGCCGTGACCTGTGACCAGGTCACGCCCGCGTCGGTCGAGCGCCACAGCCCCTTGCCGCTGGGCGCGCCCAGGTACAGGACCTTGTTGTCGTGCGGGTCGACCGCGAGGCGTTCGCCCATGCCGCGGCCCGGCATGTTGCCGCCGAGCTTGAAGGGCAGGTCGGTCTTCCGCCAGGTCGCGCCGCGGTCCGCGGAGCGCAGGACGGCTCCGCCGTTGGGGTCCCAGTCGTTCGTGTACGTGCCGACGGCCGCGTACACCCTGTCGGGGTCGACCGGGTCGGTCGCGAGCGAGGCCACACCCGTGTGACCCCAGTCGTCCCAGCCGACCGAGTCGAGCAGCGGGGTCCAGGACCTGGAGCCCTGCTCCCAGCGGTACGCGCCGCCGATGTCGGTGCGGGCGTAGGCGAGGTTCTTCTCGGCGCGGTTGAAGACGATGCCCGGCACGAAGCCGCCGCCGTCGATGCGGGCGTTCTTCCAGGTGTACGTGTCGGCGGCCACCGACACCCGCGGCTCGGCCGGCGGCTCACCCGCCGTGGCCGCGCCGGACGTCAACAGGCCCGCGACGAGGGCGAGCACACCTGCCACGGGCAGGCGGGGTCTGCGCATGAGGTCTCCAGGGAGGGAGGCGGGGAGCAGGGGAGAGGGCCGGGCGGGCCCCGGGGAGGGGGACCGCCCGGCCCGATGTGCACGGAGCCGCCGACGGCGGGGCGTTATTCGAGCAACTCCGCGTACGAACCCATGGCGAGCGCGATGTCCGCCTGGGCCCAGAACCGGTGATACGTGAAGGTCGGTGCCGCGCCGCCCGCCAGATAGGCCGCCACCTTCGGCCAGTTGGGGTCGTCCTTGTAGAAGGAGCGCAGCGAGGTGAAGGTGGACGAGGAATCGATCGTGTCGCCGTTCGGCATCGTGCCCGTCCAGCCGCCGGGCACGTAGACCGAGTCGCCGAAGCGGCTGTAGTCGGCCCGCGTCTCGGGCACCGCGATGCCGAGCGCGTCCTGATCGTGCTCCCACATGCCGTCGAGCAGCGCCTTCGCCGTCGTCCTCGCCTCCGTGTCACCGGACTTGGCGGCGTAGTACGTGAGGGTCTTCGCGTACGCCGCCGCGACGCCGACGTCGTTCGTGTAGTCGGCCACCGTCACGTGAAGCGACGCGTTCGCACCGGGACGTGACGCGTTCCAGGTGTCCGGGGCGCCCGACCACCGGAGCGTGGCGGGGATCCGGAAGGTGCCGTCGGGGTTGACGGTCGTCTCGGACAGGGCCCAGTCGACCCACTTGTCGAGGACGGCCTTCGCGTCGGCGTCGCCCGTCTGCTGGTAGTACTCGGCGACGCGCTCCATCGACCACGCCTGGAAGCCGAACCACTGGTTCGACGGCGGGTCGTGGTAGACCGGCGCCTCGTCGTAGAACATCCCGTAGAAGGTCGGCGTACCGGCCGGCGGCGTCGCGTAGCGGCCCTGCCAGCTGTTGGTCGCGCCGCCCGCGATGGCGCCCTCGTCCGACTGCAGCCAGCGGTAGAACTCCAGCTGCCGGTCCAGCGACTTGGCCCAGTCCGCCTGCCCCGTGGCCGACTTGGGCTTGAGGTCGGCGGCCGAGGAGAGCGCGTACGCGGCGAGCGGGTTCTGGTAACCGCCGTGCGTATGGCTCGAACCGATCCGCCAGGCCCAGCCCGCCGAGGTGTCGGTGGCGCCGCCCCACGCGTAGTACCAGGACATCAGGTACTGCGAGGAGTCCTTGCCGGTGCCGGCCGGGCACGTCGTCGGGCCGACGCAGTTGCCCACCTTCTTGAAGTACTTGTCGTACATCGAGTACCGCAGGTAGTCGCCCATCTTGGCGGCCTTGCCGACGGTCGCCGAGACGTCGGAGCCCTTGCCCTGCTCCTTGGCCCACACGTCCGCCCAGTACGCGGCCTGCACGGCCCGCGCGTCGGCGTCCGGCGCGTTGGTGAACTTCCACTGCTTCGCGTACGAGGAGTCGCCGGTGAACAGGTCCAAATACCCGTTCTTCCCGCCGTACTTGAACGCGTCGCACGTCGGCTGCGGGATCGTCTCCCACACCGACTCCTGCGCGCCGCGCTGGAACGTGTTGATGTAGGACGGGCCGGTCGCCGTCGGACCCGCCTCGCACGTCCCGGGCTCGTTGCCGTAGCCGTAGGTGTTGTCGACGTCCTGCAGCCAGTGCATGCCGTAGACGTCGTCCGTGCCGTAGGCGCTCTTCAGCTCGGCCGCGATCGGGTCGCTGCCGGCGGGGACCGACGGGTCGAGCTTCGCCGGGTACTCGGACGGCAGGTCGTGCTCGGGCGCGTACGTCGCGGGCTTGGAGGCGTTGTAGAAGGAGTTCGTCGGCTGGTCCGCGTGCGTGGGGATCATGTACTTCTCCATGAGGCCCCACGCCCCGTTGAACTTCGACCAGTCACCGCTGACCTTGCCGTACATCGCCTGCAGCCACAGGAGATAGCTGTACGCCTCCGACGTCGTCTCGTGGCCCTGGTCCGGCGCCTCGACGATCAGTGTCTCGACCGAGTGGTACGGGATGCCCTCCGGCGAGAAGTAACCGCTCGCCGGATCGGTGATCTTCCCGTAGAGGTCGAGGAAGCGGGCGTCGTACGTCTTGGCGGCGGCGAGCTGGGTCACCGTGACCGCGGCCTTGGTGTGGCCGGGGGCCGTGACCGTGAAGGTGGCCGCGCCCGTGCCGGACGCGTCGGCCGCGACGGTCACCTTCTGGGCCGTGCTCCAGTTCGACGGGGTGAAGGTCAGGCTCGCGCCGGAGGAGACGGACAGCCCGGTGTTGCCGCTCGTGCGGGCCACCGCGACCGTGACGTCCGACGCCGGCTGCGTCGACAGCTTGACGTCGAAGGTGCCGGACTTACCCTGCTGGACGCCGAGTTGGGCCGGAGTGGCGACCACCGCCGGTCCCGCCGCGACCGTGATCCCGACCGGCGTCGACTCGCCGGCCGTGCCCCGGCTGTCGTACGCCTTCGCGTACAGGGAGTGCGTCCCGGCCGCCAGCCCGTCCGCGCCGAGCTCGTACGGCGCGGTCGTGTCCGTGCCGAGCAGGGTCGTGTCGTCGTAGAACTCGACCTTGCCGATGGTCGCCCCGTCGGCCGCGGCGGCGGTCGCCGCGAGCGGCACCGGATCGCCCGCCGAGTAGACCGCGCCGGCCTTCGGACTGGTGAGCACCGTGACCGGCGGCTGATGGGCTCCCGCGCACGTCGTGCCATTGATCGCGAAATCGGTGGGCGCCGAATTCGCGCCACTGTAAGTGAATTGCGCGCCTGCCGTCGTGGCGGCACCTGCCGCGATCTTCGCGTTGTACGCGAGGCTTTTCGCGGTGACCGTTCTTCCGGATTGCGACCAGGTCGCGTTCCAGCCATTGGTCAGTTTCTGGTCGCCCTGGTAGCTGTAGGTGAGGCTCCAGCCGTCGATCGCCGCGCTGCCGCGGTTGGTGATCGTCAGATCGGCCGTGAAGCCGGAGCCCCAGTCGTTGGTCTTGTAGTCGACACTGCACTCAACTGCCGCTGCCTCGGCGGTAGTTGGCAGTGCGGCAAGGGTGGCGAGCGGTAGTGCCAGGGTGGCCGTCACAGCGGTCCACAACCGCCGGGCCGGTCTCTTGGGCATGCCCTGGTTCCTCCTTGCGGCTCAGGGAGAGGGGGTGGGCCGTGACGTGGCGTCACAACCTGTGAACCAGTGGGAGCGCTCCCAAGAATGAGGACGGGGGAAATGGGGGTCAAGAGTCTTGAAGGGTCGAATTAATTCGACAGAGAGAAAAGACAACGCCTCTGTTGCTTGACGGCAGTTCCTTCTCTACAGTCCACCAGCAACCAGTGGGAGCGATTCCATCAGTCGACGCGCCGGCCCCGTGCCGGTCGCGCCCGAGCTGCAAGGAGTCGCTCATGCGACACCCCCCGCGCCATGCGTTACCCGCCCTGCTCGTGGCGTGCGCCGTCTCGGCGGCCGCGCTCGTCCCCCTGACCTCCGCCGCGTCCGCGGCCGCCCCCTCCTGCTCGGTGGAGTACTCCGTCACCGGGCAGTGGGACAGCGGCTTCCAGGGCGCTGTGAAGGTCACCAACAACGGTGCCGCGAAGGACAGTTGGAGCCTGTCCTTCGACTTCGCCGACGGTCAGAAGGTCACCCAGGGCTGGAGCGCCAAGTGGTCCCAGTCCGGTACGACGGTGACCGCGGCCAACGAGTCCTGGAACGGCGCGCTCGCCTCCGGCGGGAGCGTGTCCGCCGGGTTCATCGGGTCGTGGAAGGGCGCCAACACGGTGCCCAGAACCTTCAAGTTGAACGGCGTCACCTGCAACGAGGACATCACCGACCCGACGGATCCGACCGATCCCACGGACCCCGGTGACGGCGAGGCCCCGGCCCTGAAGGTGTCCGGGAACAAGCTCGTCGACGCCGACTCCGGCGCCACCCACCGGATGCTCGGCGTGAACCGCTCCGGGGCCGAGTTCATGTGCGTACAGGGATACGGGATCTTCGACGGCCCCGTCGACGACGCGTCGGTGAAGGCCATCGCCGACTGGAAGGCGAACACCGTCCGCATTCCGCTCAACGAGGAGTGCTGGCTCGGCCTCGACAACATCAAACCCGAGTACGGAGGTGCCAACTACCGCTCCGCCATCAAGGACCTGGTCACCAAGGTCAAGGCGCACGGCATGACGCCGATCCTCGAACTGCACTGGTCCTACGGCCAGTACACGGGGAACTCGGCCGGCTGCTCGGACGTCCACGCCACCTGCCAGAAGCCGATGCCGGACGCCCAGTACACGCCCGCCTTCTGGTCCTCGGTCGCCAGTGCCTACAAGGACGACCCGGCCGTCACCTTCGACCTGTTCAACGAGCCGTACCCGGACCGCGCGACCTCCAACGTCTCCGACGCGTGGGCCTGTTGGAAGGACGGCGGCACCTGCCCCGGCATCGGCTACGAGGTCGCGGGCATGCAGGATCTCGTCGACGCGATCCGCACGGCGGGCGCCGGGAACCTCATCCTGATCGGCGGCCTCGCCTACTCCAACGACCTGCGCCAGTGGCTGCAGCACAAGCCGTCGGACCCGGCCGGCAACATCGCCGCCGCCTACCACGTCTACAACTTCAACACCTGCGCCAGTGAGAGCTGCTGGGACGAGCAGCTCGCGCCCGTCGCGGCGCAAGTACCGCTGGTGGCAGGGGAGATCGGCGAGAACACCTGCTCCCACGGCTTCATCGACCGGGTCATGAAGTGGTTCGACGACCGCGACCTGTCGTACCTCGGCTGGACCTGGAACACCTGGGACTGCGCCTCGGGCCCCTCGCTGATCAGCAACTACGACGGCACGCCGACCGCCTTCGGGGTCGGCGTGCGCGATCACCTGCAAGCCGTCACCAAGTAACCCCTGGCCGTACGTACGCCCATCACCGAAAGGGACACCCCCAACCATGAGCCGTACTCGTACCGACCGAACCAGACTCAGAGGCAGTACCGCGCTGGCCGCGGCGCTCGTCCTCTCCGGCGCCGCCTGTGTCGGCACCGCCGTCGCCGCCCCCGACAGCGCCGCCGCGGCCGCCTGCACCGTGGACTACAAGGTGCAGAACCAGTGGGACACCGGCTTCACCACCTCCGTCAGCGTCACCAACAACGGTGCCGCGGTGAGCAGTTGGAACCTCACCTGGTCCTTCGCGGGCAACCAGAAGGTCAGTAGCGGCTGGAACGCGGACATCTCCCAGTCCGGCACCGCCGTCACCGCCAAGAGCCTCTCGTACAACGGGACCCTGGCCACCGGCGGCTCGACCTCGTTCGGCTTCAACGGCACGTACAGCGGCACCAACGCCCTGCCGACCGCGTTCAAGCTGAACGGCGTCACCTGCAACGAGGACACCGGGCCGACCGACCCGACCGACCCCACGGACCCGACCGACCCGAGCGGCCGCGTCGACAACCCGTACGCGGGCGCCAAGGTCTACGTGAACCCGGAGTGGAAGGCCAAGGCCGACGCCGAGCCCGGCGGCAGCAAGATCTCCAGCCAGCCCACCGGCGTCTGGCTCGACCGCATCGCGGCCATCGGCGGCGTGAACGGCGGCATGGGCCTGCGCGACCACCTCGACGACGCCCTCACCCAGAAGGGCAGCGGCGAAGAAGTGGTCCAGCTCGTCATCTACGACCTGCCGGGCCGCGACTGCGCCGCCCTCGCCTCCAACGGCGAACTCGGCCCGACCGACATCGACAAGTACAAGAGCGACTTCATCGACCCGATCGCCGCGATCCTGGCCGACCCCAAGTACGCGGGCCTGCGCATCGTGACGACGATCGAGATCGACTCGCTGCCCAACCTCGTCACCAACGTCAGCGGGCGCCCCACGGCCACGCCCAACTGCGACGTGATGAAGGCGAACGGGAACTACCAGAAGGGCGTCGGCTACGCCCTCGACAAGCTCGGCGACATCCCGAACGTCTACAACTACATCGACGCCGGCCACCACGGCTGGCTCGGCTGGGACGACAACTTCGGCGCCTCCGCCGAACTGTTCAAGTCGACCGCCTCCAGCAACGGCGCGAAGCTGTCCGACGTCCACGGGTTCATCGTGAACACGGCCAACTACAGTGCCCTCAAGGAGAACAACTTCACGATCGACGACTCGGTCAACGGGACCTCGGTCCGCCAGTCCAAGTGGGTCGACTGGAACCGCTACACCGACGAGCTGTCGTACGCCCAGGCCATGCGCACCAAGCTGGTCTCGCTCGGCTTCGACCAGAACCTCGGCATGCTGATCGACACCTCCCGCAACGGCTGGGGCGGCGCCGCCCGGCCCGCCGGACCGGGTGCGAAGACCACGGTCGACACGTACGTGGACGGTGGTCGCTACGACCGCCGCATCCACCTCGGCAACTGGTGCAACCAGAGCGGTGCCGGCCTCGGTGAGCGGCCGCAGGCCAACCCCGCCACCGGGATCGACGCCTACGTGTGGATGAAGCCGCCGGGCGAGTCCGACGGGTCGAGCACCGCCGTCGACAACGACGAGGGCAAGGGCTTCGACCGCATGTGCGACCCGACGTACACCGGTAACCCGCGCAACAACAACCACCTGTCCGGGGCGCTGCCGAACGCGCCGCTGTCCGGCCACTGGTTCTCGGCCCAGTTCCAGGAACTGCTGAAGAACGCCTACCCGGCGCTGTAGCCGACCTCGTGCACGAGGCCGCCGGCGCGGACACCGCAGGTGCCCGCGCCGGCGGCCCCGGCCGTACGGAATCAGACCACGTCGAACGTGGCCGGGTCGCCGCCGAGGCGCCGGTCCTCGTTCAGGGCGCTGATCGCGCCGAGGTCCTCGGTGTCCAGCTCGAAGCCGAACACGTCGATGTTCTCCTTGATCCGCGACGGCGTCACGGACTTGGGGATCACCACGTTGCCCAGCTCGACGTGCCAGCGCAGGACGACCTGCGCGGGCGTACGGCCGTGCTTCTGCGCGATCGCGACGATCGCCGGGACCTCGAGGAGGCCCTTGCCCTGGCCGAGCGGGGACCAGGCCTCGGTGGCGATGCCCAGCTCCGCGTGCTTCTCGCGGGAGACGCGCTGCTGGAGGTGCGGGTGCAGCTCGATCTGGTTGACCGCCGGGATGACGGACGTCTCGGCGGTCAGCCGGTCCAGGTGCTCGGGCAGGAAGTTCGAGACGCCGATGGCCTTGGCGCGGCCGTCCGCGTAGATCTTCTCGAACGCCTTGTACGTGTCCACGTACGTGTCCCGGGAGGGCAGCGGCCAGTGGATCAGGTACAGATCCACATAGTCGAGGCCCAGCTTGTCGAGCGAGGTGTCGAAGGCGCGCAGGGTGGAGTCGTAGCCCTGGTCGGCGTTCCACAGCTTCGTCGTGACGAAGAGCTCGTCGCGGCGCACGTCGGACGCGGCGATCGCCTTGCCGGTGCCCTCTTCGTTGCCGTAGATGGCCGCGGTGTCGATGCTGCGGTACCCGGCCTCCAGGGCCGTCGCCACAGCCTTCTCGGCCTCGTCGTCCGGTACCTGCCACACGCCAAAGCCGAGCTGCGGCATCTCGACGCCGTTGTTCAGGATGATCGGGGGGACCTTGCTCACGAGGTGTCGATCCTTAAGTCGTCGGTTGGTACTCCCATGGTCAACGATCACGGGCGTACGCGCATTCCTGTCGGGGGCCCGGCACGAGGCGCACGAGGACAATCAGGCCAGGTGCCGACCACCAGCATGCCAGTCACGTATGTGAACCCTGTGCCGGGGGTTGCGTTCCCAGATACGCGTCACGTACCCGCTCGTCGGCTCTTATCCCACCCGGCGCCCCTTCGGCGAGCACCCGCCCCAGATCGAGGACCACGACCCGGGAGCACAGCTCCATCACGAACGCCACGTTGTGCTCGACGAGCAGCACCGCGCACCCGTCCTCCTCCGCCAGGCGCCGCACCGCCGCCGCGAGCAGTTCCCGCTCCTCGGCCGTCATCCCGGACGCGGGCTCGTCCAGGAGCAGCACCCGCGGCCGGTCCGCGGCGGCCCGCGCCAGCTCCACCATGCGGGCCCGGCCGACCGGCAGCGTCCCCGCGTACGCGTCCGAGAGCCCGCCGAGACCGCAGTCCCGCAGCAGCGCCCCGGCCCGCCCCGGATCGGCGCCCCCGCGCCGCCACTCCTGCGCGACCAGCAGATTGTCCGCGACCGTGAGCTGCCCGAACAGCTGCTGCCGCTGGAACGTACGGCGCATCCCGTGCCGCGCCCGCCACACCGGGGAACGCCGCGTGACGTCCACGCCGTCGAGCAGCACCCGGCCCGCGTCGGGCCGCCGGATCCCGGAGACGACGTCGAACAGAGTCGTCTTGCCCGCGCCGTTCGGCCCGATCAGGCCGCACACCTCGCCGGCCGCCAGGCGCAGGCCCACCCCGTCGAGGGCCCGCACCCCGCCGAACCGCACGCCGATGTCCTCGGCCACCAGAACGTCGCTCATGCCGGTCCCGCCTCCCCGGCCCGCCGGGGCGCCGTCGCCGCGATGCCCAGGTACGCGTCCGTGAGCCGCTCGGCCTCGACCTTCTCCCGCGGCCCGCACCAGGTCACCCGGCCCTGCGCGAGATACGCCACGGTGTCCGCGACGCCGAGGATCTCCGACGCCTTCTCCTCGACGAGGAGCAGCCCCGTGCCCGCGTCGCGGAGCTCGGCGAGCAGCCGGTACACCTCGTCGACGACGCGGGGAGCGAGCCCGAGCGACGGCTCGTCCGCGATCAGCACCCGTGGCGGGCTGTGCAGCAGCGGGGCGAGCGCGAGGAGCTGCTGCTCGCCGCCGGAGAGCGAGCCCGCCGGGACGCCCTGCCGTGCCGCCAGCCCGGTGAAGCGCTCGTACACCGCCAACCGGTCCGTTCTGGCCGGAAGTCGGAGTGACAGGTTCTCGTCCACCGTGAGGGACGGGAAGATGCCGCGGCCCTCCGGCGCCAGCACCACCCCGGACCGCGCCCGCCGGACCGCGCCCTCGTCGCCGACGGCGCGCCCGGCGACGTACACCTGGCCCCGGAGCGGTGTCAGCAGCCCGGCCGCGGCCTTGCACGTGGTCGACTTCCCGGCGCCGTTGGGGCCGAGCAGCGCCACGATCTCGCCGGGGCGGACGGTGAGATCGACGCCCTGGAGCACCGGCGCCCCGTCGTATCCGGCCTGTACGCCCCGGAGTTGGAGTGCGGCGTCAGGGTCAGGGGTGCCCGTGACAGGCGCCTGCGGGGGAGTCGCCGCGGCCGCCCCGCGCCGGTGCCGGCGCACCGGCAGCGCGGCGCAGTACCCGTCCGGATCGTTGGCGAGCGCGAGCCCCGCGAGCCCGAACAGGATGACCGGCAGCTGCACCGACTCCGTCAGGTAGTCGCTGATCAGATGCGGTACGACGGCGAAGGTGAGACCCGCGATCACCGCGAACTGCGGCCGCCGGACCCCCGCCGCGACCGCCACCGCGAGCCAGATCAGCCCGGTCATCGCCGTGAAGTCGGTCGCGGTGATCCGGGTGTTGTACGACGCGTACATCACGCCGCCGAACCCGGCGAGCCCGGCCGACACCGTGAACAGCAGCAGTTTCGTGCGGACGACGGAGACACCGGACGCCATCGCCGCGGCCGGCGCCGAGCGCACCGCCAGCATCGCCCGCCCGGCCCGTGACGCCCGCAGCGCGCTGAGCGCCGCCACGCCCGCCGCGCACAGCACGACCATCGCCACGCCCATGGCACGGTCGTCCCCGAGATCGACCGGCCCGAAGACGGCCCGCGGGATCTCCCACCCGGTGTCGCCGTTCCTCAACCAGCCGATCTGGAAGAGCACTTGGTCGGCCAGGAAGGCCAGCGCGAGCGTCGCGAGGGCCAGCGAGCGGCCGCCGAGCCGCAGCGCGGGCAGCGCCACGAGCGCGCCGAGCAGTGCCGCCGCGCAGGTCCCGACGAGCGCCGCGCCCAGGAACGGCCAGCCGTGGCTCATCAGCAGGCCGGCGACCAGCGCCGCGCCCGTCACGAACGACGCCTGCGCGAGCGACACCATCGCGCCCAGCCCGGTCACCACGGTGAACGACATGAACACCAGGGAGATCGCCAGGCCCTGGGCGAGGATGCCGCTCCAGAACGGGGTCGTCACCGTGTAGAACGCCCCGGCGAGCAGCACCGCCGCCACCGCCCACGGCCCCCACCGCCGCAGCCACGACCGGCCCGCCAGATAATCCACCGGCGGCGCGTCCGCCGCGGCCGTGCCCGCCGTGCGCTGCCGCCGGGTGAGCAGCAGCAGTCCGGCGAACAGGATCAGGAACGGCACCGCCGTGCGGAACCCGGTGATCTTCTCGGCGAACGAGGCGTACCCCGCGACCAGGTTCTGCAGCACCCCGAGCCCGAGCCCGCCCGCGAAGGCCAGCGGGATCGACAGGAACCGGCCGAGCACCGCGGCCGTCGCCGACACGAACAGGAACAGCGTGAAGTCGTGGGACGACAGGCCCAGCAGGGGAGTGGCGAGCACACCCGCGAGGCCCGCGAGCCCCGACGACAGCATCCACGCCACCGACGACAGCCGGTCCGCGCTCATCCCGCGCAGCTCGACCAGCGACCGGTTGTCGACGCCGGCCCGCAGTTTGAGCCCGAGTGCCGTGTGCCGCAGCAGGATCCACAGCCCGAGCGCGACGACGGCCGTCGTCACCCATGTGATCAGCTGGTCGGAGTCGATGCCGACGTCGTCCATCAGCCGCCAGTTCTGCGCCGGGCTCGGCCCGACGCCCGGCAGGCCGAACTGGTTCTCCGCGGGCAGCACCGGGGCCCCCGCGTCGTCGAGCAGCTCCACCACCCACAGCCCGAGCGCGGGCAGCGCGACGAGCAGCCCGATCGTCGCCACGATCTGCGCGGTCTCGCCGACCCGGGCCAGCTTGCGGAACATCAGCCGGTCGAGCCCCCAGCCCAGCAGGGGAGCCGCGACCAGGACCAGCAGCAGCGCCGTCGGCACGGCCGGCCAGCCGAGGCCCGAGTGCAGTTCGTAGAAGGCGAGCGCGCACAGGTACGCCGTCGCGCCGTGCGCGAAGTTGAACAGTCCGGAGGCCGAGTAGGAGAGCACGAGACCGGTGGCGAGCAGCGCGTACAGCGCCCCCGACACCAGCCCGCTCAGCACGAAGGCAAGCAGGTCAGCCATGCGGGATCCCCTTCGGGCGGGCCTACTTGAACGGGATGGGCGCGTAGCACTTGAACGGCGACGACACCTCGTACGCCCCGTTCTTGAGCTGCACGAGCGCCCCGCAGCCGAACGACTCCTTCTGCCCGCGCGGCAGTTCGCGGTCCCCGACCATCGTCTTCGAGTCCGAGAAGCCGTCCGCCGCCTTCTGGAACGAGGCGACCGTCAGGTCCTTGCCCGCCTTCTCGGCGATGGCGAGGAAGAGATCGGCGCTCATGTACCCGGTCATCATGTGCATGTTGAGCGGCACGTCCTTGCCGCCCGCCGCCTTCTTGATGTCCGCCTTGAACTGCTTCATCGCCCCGGTCGACGACTCGAACGGCTCGAAGGACAGCAGCACGTGCACCCCGTCCAGCGCCTGCTTCGTCGCGCTCTTGGCGAGCAGCCCCGGGTCATAGTCCGTCGGATCGGTCAGCACGCCCTTGAAGCCGGTGCGCTTGACGGCGGTGAACAGGCCGATGTTGTACGGGGTCTGCATCACGGAGACGACCACGTCCGGCGCCTTGCCGCCGTCGCTGCGCAGCAGTTCCTTCGTGTACGCGGACCAGTCGCTGGGCACGGACGTCGCGGGCACGGACGCCTTCGCGTACGTCACCTTGTACCCGGCCGACGCGAAGGACTGCCGGTAGGTGCGGACGGCGAAGGTACCCGCGTCGTTGTCGTTGGCGAGGATCGCGACGGACCTGCCCTTCGACCCGTCCGTGACGTTCTTCAGGCCCTCCGGCCAGGTCTGCGAGATCGTGCCGCCCGGCATCGGCACCATGCAGCCGCCGAAGCCGTAGATGTACGTCGGCCCGCAGAACGACGGGAGCGTGCCCCAGCCGAACGTCGGCACCCGCTGCTTCTGCAGGAAGTCGGCCCCGGAGAAGGTCACGGAGCTCATCGGCGCGATCGCGAACACCTTGTCCTGCTGGACGAGTTTGCGGGCCGCCGCCAGGTTCTTCGCGGGGTCCTGACCGTCGTCCTGCGCGCCCAGGTAGTCGATCCTGCGGCCGTTGACGCCGCCCTCGGCGTTCGCGCGGTCGAAGCGGGCCTTCGCGCCCAGGTCGGTGTCCTTCTTGCTGTAGCCGCTCGCCGTCGTCATGGAGACGATGCCGCCGACCTTGACGGCGTCGTCGGTCACTCCGCGTACCGAACTCCCCTTGCTCCCGGGCGAGCTGCTGTTCGCGGTGGAGTTGCAGGCGGTGGCGAGCAGGAGTGCCGCCACGGCGGCGGTGATGGCGCGGATCGGTCGCGACACGGTCGGGCCCCCTCCGTCGAAGTGAGGCAGATTCTGTGTCCGACCTGATGAACCGTCAATAACTGACGCACCGGTATTTGATGAACCGTCAGAAACGGCTTCCGGGGGCACTCATGCCCGGTACAGGGCGTCGACCTCCGCCGAGTACGCGGACTCGATCGCCTTCCGCTTCAGCTTCAGGGACGGGGTCAGCAGCCCGTGCTCCTCGGAGAACTGGTGCGCCAGGATCCGGAACGTACGGATCGACTCCGCCTGCGAGACGAGCGTGTTGGCGGCCACCACGGCGCGCCGCACCTCCATCTCCAGGTCCCCGTCGCGCACCAGGTCGGCGGGGTTCATCAGCTGTTTGCCGCGCATGCCCAGCCAGTGCTCCACGGCCTCGGAGTCGAGCGTGACGAGCGCCGCGATGTAGGGGCGGTCGTTGCCGACGACGATGCACTGCGCGATCAGCGGATGGTCCCGGACCCGCTCCTCCAGTTGCTGCGGCGAGACGCTCTTGCCGCCGGAGGTCACCAGGATCTCCTTCTTGCGCCCGGTGATGGTGAGGTAGCCGTCCTCGTCGAGGGAGCCCAGGTCACCGGTGGCGAGCCAGCCGTCGTGCAGGGCGGCGTCGGTCGCCTTGGGGTCGTTGAGATAGCCCTGGAAGATGTTGCCGCCGTACAGCCAGATCTCGCCGTCGTCCGCGATGTGCACCGTCGTGCCCGGGATCGCCTTGCCGACGGTGCCGTAGCGGGTCTGCTCGGGCGGGTTGGCGGCCGCGGCGGCCGTCGACTCGGTCAGGCCGTAGCCCTCGTAGATCGCGACGCCCGCGCCCGCGAAGAAGAGTCCGAGGCGCCGGTCCATGCCGGAGCCGCCGGACATCGCCTGGCGGACCTTGCCGCCCATCGCCTCGCGCACCTTGGAGTAGACGAGCTTGTCGAACAGCGAGTGCTGCATGCGCAGCGACGCCGACGGCCCGGGACCGGTGCCGAAGGCCTTGGCCTCCTGGGCGTCCGCGTACTTCACGGCGCACTCCACGGCCTTGTCGAAGGGCCCCGACTTGCCCTCCTTCTCCGCCTTGCGGCGGGCCGCGTTGAAGACCTTCTCGAAGATGTACGGCACCGCGAGGATGAAGGTCGGCCGGAACGCCTGCAGGTCGGGCAGCAGCGCCGCCGCGTTCAGCTGCGGCTGGTGCCCCATCTTCACGCCGCCGCGCACCGCGGCGATCTGCACCATCCGCCCGAAGACGTGCGCCAGCGGCAGGAAGAGCAGGGTGGACGCCACGTTGTCGCGCTTGGAGGCGAAGACCGGCTCCCAGCGCGCCACCATGGTGTCCGCCTCGAACATGAAGTTCGCGTGCGAGATCACACAGCCCTTGGGGCGGCCCGTCGTGCCGGACGTGTAGATGATCGTGGCGACCGAGTCCGGGGTCACCGCACGGCGGTGCCGGTGCACCGTCTCGTCGTCGATGTGCTCGCCGGACGCCGACACCTCGCCGACCGCGTCCGAGTCCAGCTGCCACAGCCGCCGCAGATGCGGCAGCCGGTCGATGACCGTGGCGATGGTCATCGCGTGGTCCTCGTGCTCCACCACGGCGGCCGTCACCTGGGCGTCGTACAGCATCCAGAAGACCTGCTCGGCCGAGGACGTGGGGTAGATCGGGACGACCTGGGCGCCGACGGTCCACAGCGCGAAGTCGAACAGCGTCCACTCGTAGCGCGTACGGGACATGATCGCGACGCGGTCGCCGAACCTGATGCCCTGGGCGAGCAGGCCCTTGGCCAGGCCCAGCACCTCGTCACGGAACTGGCCCGACGTGATGTCCCGCCACGTGTCCTGCTCGTCCTTGCGGCCGAAGGCGATGTGTGAGGGATCCTCCAGGGCGTGATCGAAGACGGCGTCGGCCAGGCCGCCCACCGGCGGCGCCGACGCCAGAGCGGGATTCGTGAACTCGCGCAAAGTTGCTCCTTGTGGCGCTCCGCACAGCGTCGGTGACGGTACCCGACCGCGCGCTCCGGCGGGAGGGGTGACAAGTTGCCGGAAGCGCGCGGAATACACACAGGTCAGCCGGTGAAATACGGCCACAAGGGAAGGGGCGGGACAGAATTCTTACGCTTCAGTAAGTTTCGGTGGCGTAATCTCCCGGCGCTCTTCACCCGTCTCCACCGAATCTGTACGGAGAGGTCACCGGGGCGCGCCGACCGGGATTTTGGGCGGAGTGGTCGGTTCCGCAACCGGCGTTCCGGGTGACCGTACCAGGACCAGCACCGCGAAGCCTGCGACGAGCGCCACACAACCGGCCAGCACGGACGCCGAGTTGAGGCCCTGTGCGAACGCCGTGTGCAGAGCCCCCTCCGGAACCCGCCCGCGCAGGGTGTCTGCCCCGCCGCCCGCGAGGGCATGCGCGGCGCCGCGCGGCAGGGTGTCCTGCATCCGCGAGATCAGTACGGTGCCGAAGACCGCGATGCCGAGCGCGTACCCGAGCTGGCGGAACGTGTTGAGCGAACCGCCCGCCATGCCCGCCCTGGCCGGTTCCACCGTGGCGAGCGCGGCCCCCGCGATCCCCGGCGACACGAGGCCGACGCCGACACCGGTCAGCAGCAGCCCCGGCACCAGCGCGGACCAGGTCGAACCGGCACCGAGCACGGCCTGGCAGCACATGCCGACCCCGATGAGGACGAGCCCGCCGCCCACCGTGATCCGGGCGGGCACCCCGTGCAGCAGCTTCCCGCCGGCGATCGCCACCACCATCGACGCCCCCGACAGCGACAGGAACACCAGGCCGCCGCGGACCGGGCTCATCCCGAGCAGCGTCTGCAGCCACAGCGAGGTGTAGGGCAGCACGCCGAACGCCGCCGCGTTGAACGCGAACGCGCCCACCATCACCCCCACGAACGCGGGCCTGCGCAGCAGCGCCAGATCGAGCATCGGGTGGGCCGAGCGCCGCTCCACGACCACGAAGGACACCAGCGCCACCGCCGCGGCGCCGAACGCGACCAGCGCGCCCCGCTCGCCCCAGCCCCGCTCCCCGGCCCGGATGACGCCGTACGTCGCCGCTCCGGCGAACACCGCGAACGTCCCGGTCCCGGCCCAGTCGATCCTCCGGCCGCGCGGCCCGCGCGACTCCGGCACGGCCCGCAGCGTCAGCCACACCGCCGCGACGCTCACCGGCAGATTGACCCAGAAGATCCACCGCCACCCTGGCCCCTCGGTCAGCAGCCCGCCGAGCACCGGCCCGACGGCGGCCGCACCGCCGCTCACCGCACCGAACACGCCCAGCGCGACGGACCGCTGCCGCCCCTGGTAGACGGACCCGATGATCGGCAGCGTGGTCGCGAACATCGCCGCGGCGCCCACGCCCTGCACGACCCGTGCGGCGACCAGCATCCCCGGCCCGCTCGCGAGCCCGCACACCAGCGAGGCGAGCGCGAACACCACCACACCCACCACGTGCGTCCGGCGCCGGCCGAGGATGTCCGCGGCCGCGCCCGTCCCGAGCAGCAGCGCCGCGAGCGCCAGCGCGTACCCGTCCATCACCCACTGCAGATCACTGAGCGAGGCGTGCAGCGCTGCGGCCATGTCCGGCAGCGCGACCACGGCTATGGACACGTCCAGCAACAGCATGAACGTCCCCAGGCAGACCGCGGTCAAGGTCCCCCATGTACGCATCGTGAATCCGACCTCTCGTCTCGTCGCCGTTCTTCCTTCGTCCGTACGATGGGCCGACGTCGGCCGATCACCGTGATCAGCGGCGCCGGACCGACGGAATCCGACAGACAGGGGCGGTACGACGATGGATTCCACGCTCTACGACGAGCTGGACCTCAAGATCCTCCAGGCCCTGGAGGTGGACGGGCGGGCCCCCTTCAGCCGCATCGCCGAGGTCATCGGCGTCTCCGACCAGACCGTCGCCCGCCGCTACCGCCGGCTCGTCGCGAGCGGCGGACTGCGCGTCGTCGGCCTCCAGGACAGCCAGCTGCTCGGCCTCGACAACTGGATGCTGCGGCTGCGCTGCGCGCCGGAGGGCGCCGAGACGATCGCGGCGGCGCTCGCCCGCCGCCCCGACACGGCGTGGATCGGCCTGACGTCCGGCGGCACGGAGGTCGTCTGCGTCACGGTGCCGCGCACCCCCGGCGACCACGACGACCTCCTCCTCGGCAAACTGCCGCGCACTCCGCACATCGTGGAGATCCGGGCCCTGCAGATGCTGCACCGCTACTTCGGCGGTCCCGAGGGCTGGCTTCGCAAGCGCGGCCCGCTCACTCCCGCCCAGGTCACGGCGCTCCGCCCGCCGCCGCCCACCGTGGAACCGGCCCTGCCGACCCCGGAGGACGGCCCCCTGCTCGCCGTCCTCAAGCGGGACGGCCGGGCCACCTACCCCGAACTCCAGCGCGCCACCGGAAAGTCGGAGTCCGCGGTCAAACGCCGCCTGGCCCAGCTCCTCGCCTCCGGCGCCTGCTACATCGACATCGAGTACGACACCGCGCGCCTGGGCCACGGCATGGCGGCGGTCCTCTGGATCACGGCGGCCCCGCGCCGTCTCGACGCGGTGGGCCGCGCGCTGGCCGGCCACGAGGAGATCGCCTACGCCGCCGCGACCGCCGGCCCCTCGAACGTGGTGGTCACCGCGGTCGCCCGCGACACGGCGGACCTCTACGCGTACGTCAGCGGAAAGCTCGGCCGCCTGGAGGGAGTGGAACACGTGGAGACGGCCCCGTTCATGCGCCGGGTGAAACAGCTGACGTACAGACCACGCGCATACAGCCCCACCGGCGTCTGAGGAGCGGGGTCCGGGGCACAGCCCCGAGCCGTCCACCGCGTCACCGGTGCAACCGGTCCCCGCCCGCCAGGATCGCCTGGGCCAGCGCCCGGGCAGGCCCGCCCCTGTCCGGCCCCCGCCCCGCGGAACCGTGCAGCAACACGAAGTCGACCTCCCCCAACTCCGGCAGCCCCACCCGCTCAGGGACCCGCACCAGCCCCGGCGGAATGAGCCCGCGCGCATGGGCCATCACCCCGAGCCCCGCCCGCGCCGCCGCGATCAGCCCGTTCAGCGATCCGCTCGTACAGGCGATCCGCCAGGCCCGGCCGTGCTGCTCCAGCGCCTCCAGTGCCAGCGCCCGCGAGATCCCCGGCGGCGGGAACACGATCAGCGGCACCGGCCGCTCCGGGTCGATCCGCAGTCGCTCCGAGCCGATCCACACCAGCCGGTCGTGCCACACCGACTCCCCGCGCGGATCCTCCGGCCTCCGCTTGGCCAGCACGAGGTCGAGCTTCCCGGCGTCCAGCTGCTCGTGCAGCGTCCCCGACAGCTCGACCGTCAGCTCCAGGTCCACCTCGGGGTGCTCGTGCCGGAACGACTCCAGGATCTCGGTGAGCCGGGTCAGCACGAAGTCCTCCGACGCCCCGAACCGCAAGCGCCCCCGCAGCCGCGTCCCCGTGAAGTACGCCGCCGCCTGTTCGTGCACCTCCAGGATCCGCCGGGCGAACCCGAGCATCGCCTCCCCGTCCTCCGTCAGCTCCACGGAGTGCGTGTCCCGCGTGAACAGGGTGCGCCCCGCCGCGTCCTCCAGGCGCCGCACATGCTGGCTGACCGTGGACTGCCGCAGCCCGAGCCGCCGCGCGGCCTGCGTGAAGCTCAGCGTCTGCGCGACGGCGAGAAACGTCCTCAGCTGACCGGGGTCGTACATGCCCCGACCCTACCCCCGCTCATCACGCGGCACGATCACAGTAAGAGCGGTATGCAGGATTCCCGATCACGGGGAAGGGGTGGACGATGGAGAGGGCACGACCTGAACCGAGAGCAAGGAACCAATGAAACGCCTGAGCTGGCCGTCCTGGATGCCGATCGACCCGTACATCCTGGCGTTGATCGGGACCGTCGGCCTCGCCGCGCTCCTCCCGGCCCGCGGCGCCGCCGCCGACGTCGCCTCCGGCGCCTCGACCGCCGCGGTCGCCTTCCTCTTCTTCCTCTACGGCGCCAGACTCTCGACCCGCGAGGCGATGGACGGCCTGCGCCACTGGCGGCTCCACGTCACGGTCCTCGTCTGTACCTTCGTGGCGTTCCCGCTGCTCGGCCTCGCCGCCCGCGGCCTGGTCCCCGTGCTGCTCCCGCAGAACCTCTACGAGGGCCTGCTCTTCCTCACGCTCGTCCCGTCCACCATCCAGTCGTCGATCGCGTTCACCTCGATCGCGCGCGGCAACGTCCCGGCGGCGATCTGCGCGGGCTCCTTCTCCTCGCTGGCCGGCATCGTCCTGACACCGCTGCTCGCGGCGGCGCTGCTGGGCAACAGCGGCGGCGGCTTCTCCGCCGACTCCCTCGTCAAGATCGTGCTCCAGCTGCTCGTCCCGTTCCTCGCGGGCCAGTTGCTGCGCCGCTGGGTCGGCGGCTTCATCACCCGGCACAAGAAGATCCTCGGCTACGTCGACCGCGGCTCGATCCTGCTCGTCGTCTACACCGCGTTCAGCGAGGGCATGGTCCAGGGCATCTGGCACCAGGTCAGCGCCGCCCGGCTGGCCGGTCTGCTGGCCGTCGAGGCCGTCCTCCTCGCGGTGATGCTCGCCGCCACCTGGTACGGCGCCAAGGCCCTGGGCTTCGACCGCGGTGACCGGGTGGCGATCCAGTTCGCCGGTTCCAAGAAGTCCCTGGCGTCCGGACTGCCCATGGCGAGCGTCCTGTTCGGCGCGCACGCCTCCCTCGCCGTGCTGCCCCTGATGCTCTTCCACCAGATGCAGCTGATGGTCTGCGCGGTCATCGCCAAGCGCCGCGCGAAGGACCCCCGGGAGCCGGACGAGGAGTCGCTCACCCCAGCCGCACGGACACGAACCGCGGCCGGTACAACGACACGTTCCGGCTGAGGTGCGCCTGCGCGGTGGCGGGCGTCGCGTCCAGCCAGTTGACGTCGTAGCTCAGCACCAGACGTCCGCCGCCGCTCAGTTCGGGGTGCGCCTGCGGGTTGTACGCGGCGACCGCACCGCCTGGCAACGGCGGCGCGAACCCCTTCGCGGGCCCGTGCCAGGGCCCGGTGGGGGAGCACGCCCAGTACGAGGTCACGGTCGTCAGCCCCGCGGCCCCCGCCGCCATCGTGAACAGCACGTACGTCCCCGCGTCCCGCACCACGCCGAACGCGCTGCCCACACCGCGCCGCCGCCCGTCCCCGAGCACCGGCGCCGACCGCGCCCCGGCCCGCCACCGCTCCCCGTCCCAGAACCGCCAGGCCGCCGTGTCACCGAGCCGGCCGCGCGGTACGCGGGCCACGTGGGCGTGGTGCACGGCGGCCTGCCCGTCGTCCCCGCCGAACACGTACGTCCAGTCGCCGTCGTCCACCAGGGTCGTGCCGAACAGCACCCGGCGGGCCGGATCGCGCACCTGCCGCTGGTCGAGCACCTGCCTGATGCCCTCCAGGCGCAGGTCCGGCAGCGACAGGGTGGCCACCTCGGTCGCCGTCGGCACCCCGTACACGTACGGGGCGGAACCGGCTGACCGCGTCCACAGCAGCACCCGCACGACCTGCTCGTCCGCGCCGGGCGAGCGCGGCTCCACCTGCGCCGCGACGGGCCACCGCCACTCGCCGACCCCGGTGTCCGGGAACAGCGGCGCGGCGACGGTCCGCTCGATCCGCCCCGAACGCCCCATGACCACAGCGGAGTTCCGGACGAACGGCGCGTCCGTGTCACGCCAGGAATGCGGCTGCCCGGCAGGGTTGGGCGGCGGATGCACGGCCCCCAGGTACGTGTCGGAGAACAGCCACAGCAGCCGCCCGTCCGGCAGCCGCACGGAGTGCGTCCCGTCGCCGCCGGTCCAGTCGTCGGACCGGGTGCCGTCGTCCCCGTAGCGGGTGAACTCCCGGTTCAGACCGGAGTCCGGCGCCCACGACGTCACGGCGCGGGCCGCGCAGGGGGAGCCGCCCTCCCGGTCGGGGAGGGCGACCACCACGACGAGCCCGCAGACGACGAGGAGCAGGCTCCACAGCAGCACGGGGAACCGCGCGACCGGCCCCCGCCGGCCGCGCGACGCCGACGGATCCTCACGGCCCCTCACACGACGCGACGCTAACGCCCGCCACGCACCCGGTCCAACGGCAGCCACAGCACGTCCCGCCCGCCGGACGTGACCCGTACGTCGTCGAGGGACCCGGTGAAGTACGCCCGGCTGTCCATCCGCTGCCCCAGGTGCACCCCGAACGGCGAGTTCCGGCTCACCGACCCGGGGACGTCGGCCGCGCTCCCGACCTCCGTGCCGTCGACGGACAGCACCACCGTGCCGTCACCGCGCCGGAGTTCGGCCCGGTGCCAGGCCCCGTCGTTGTACGCCGACGCGCTGCTCACGGAGACGGAACGTGGCGCTGCCGCACCGTCCCGCACGGTGATCAGCCCGGTGATCCGGTGCGCGGCGGGCTCGCCCCGCAGCCACACCTGCGGCTGCGTCGTCCCGATGCCGCCCATCCAGAGCAGCGGCTGCTCACCGCTCGTCGCCGTGTACCGGAACCAGAGGGAGGCGGTGAAGTCCCTCGTCCCGAGCGCTAGTTCGCTGCGGTACGGGAGCCTGACCGCGTCGTTCGTCCCGTCGAACGACAGGGCCCGGCCGGTCCGGCCGTCCGTCAGCGACGCCCCGCCGAGCACGGCCGCGTCCCGCGCGCCCCGCGCCCGGTCGTCCGTCGTCGGGTCGGGGCCGCGCCGCTCCGTGAGCCAGTCGAGGGTGAACCGCGCGAAGCGGATCTCGTCCCGTGCGTCGACCGCGCCGCCCTCGTACAGCAGACCCACATGGTCCGGGTCGGCCTGCACCATGTCCGAGTAGCCCGACCAGTCCGTGGTCACCACGGTGCCCCGGTCGAAGCTGTCCCAGGTGCGCCCGCCGTCGTAGGAGGACCGGACGGTCATGGTGCGCCGCCGGTCCGGGTCGCCGGGGCAGGCGAGCAGCAGCCGCTCGCCGCGCCTGCCGACCGGGAGCACCGAGCCCTGCACCTGCGGCGTGTACAGATCGGGGATCGCGGCGAAGGGGCGCTCGAACGAGTCCCCGCCGTCCCGGCTGACCGCGTGCGTGCGGTGTCCGGCGTCGGTGCCGTCCTGCTCGCGCCCGCTGACGTAGACCGTGCCGTCGGGGCGTTCGGCGAGCGTCATCTCGGACGGCTTCTGCCGGAACGTGCCGTCGTCCGCGATCGGCCACGAGTCCTTAGCGCCGATCCGCCAGTGCTCGCCGTGGTCGTCGCTCACCATCAGGGCGGCATGGTTCGCGGTGACCCGACTGCCGTTCCACGTCTCGGCGTTGACGGTGAACACGAGGCGTCCGCGGTGCCGGCCCTTGGTGAGCTGGATGCCGTGCACGGGCCCGGTCGCGTACCAGGAGTTGAAGTCGGCGGGCAGCAGTTCGCCGCTCAGGTCGCGCGGCGCGGACCAGGTGCGGCCGTCATCGTCGCTGTACTGGAGGTGCGGGGTCCGGTCGCACGGCACGGCGCAGTTCCTGCCGTCGGTACGGCCGGTGTTGTACGTCTCGGCGAGCACGATGCGGCCCGTGCGCAGGTCCACGACCGGCGCCGGATTGCCGTGCGTGTCGCCCGCGCCCTCGTTGACGACCTGGAGCGGCGACCAGGTGCGCCCGCCGTCCTCGGACCGCTTGACCACGATGTCGATGTCACCGGCGTCGGAGCAGTCGTTCGTGCGGCCCTCCGCGAAGGCGAGCAGGGTGCCCTCGGCCGTCTTCACGACGGCGGGTATCCGGTAGCAGGCGTATCCCGGATCCTGCGAGGCCTTGAACAGCACCTGCTGTTCGAAGGGCGGCGCGGTGGCGGCCTGTGCGGCCACCGGAGCGGGGAGTGCCGCGGCGACGGCCAGCGCCGCCAGCACCGATCTCAGACGTGCGGGGAAGTTCCTTCGTCGCATGGCGCGGCCCACCCTTCAGGTCATCCGGACAACCGGACATCCCACGTCCAACGTATGCGCCACAGACGCTACTTGGGCCGCTCGCCACCCGACAAGGACCGTGCATCAGGGGATCAGGACCACCTTGCCGAGGTTGCTCCGCTCCTCGATCACCGCGTGCGCCCGTGCCGCCTCCTCCAGAGCGAACTCCCCGTGCACAGAAGGTTTCAGAGCACCCGTCAGGAACAGCCGCCACAACTGCGTGCGCCACTTCTCGTACGTCTCGGGCCTGCCGCGCGCGATGAGCGCCATCTGGAACCCGATGACCGACTTCGCTCCGACCAGCAGGTCGTACGCCGACACGGTCCCGCCGCCCGAGCTGTACGCGACGAGCCGGCCGTGCGGCGCGAGGGCGCCGACCGCGGGCGCGAGCAGCTCGCCGCCGACCGCGTCCAGGACGTAGTCCACGGGCTCGCCCCAGGGCCCGGCGTCGTACGTCACCACGGCATCGGCCCCGAGTCCGCGCACGAACGCGCTCTTGCGACGGTCGGAGACGGCGGCCACGACCCGGCCCGCGCCCCGCAACGAGGCCAGCTGCAGGGCGAGATGACCCACGCCGCTCGCCGCCGCCGTCACCAGGGCGGCCTCGCCGGGCTCGGGCCGGGCCGCCTGCAGCGCCCCGTACGCGACGAGTCCGCTGCGCACGAGTGCCACCGCGTCGACCGCGCTCGCCCCGTCCGGCACCGGGGAGGCCATCGTGACGTGCAGCAGCGCGTAGTCCGCGTAGCCGTGGCCGAAGGTCAGGCCCGTGACGCGGTCGCCGGGCGCGTGCGTCGTCACGCCCGCGCCGAGCGCGACCACCTCGCCCGCGATCTCGCCGCCGAGCGCGATCGGCTCGCGGGGTTCGCGGACCTTGCGGACGACGGGCAGGGTGACCCCGACCGCTTCCGTGCGGACGAGGAGTTCCCCCGGGCCCGGCTCGGGGACCGGCGCCTCCTCCAGGAACAGGACCTCGGGGCCGCCGCTGTGCGCGTACCGGACACGGCGCATGCGCGTCACCGCTTTCACGGATCGAAGTTCGTTGGGTCTCCCAACGGTAGAGGGGGTTCATTGGGAAGTCCAACGAATGCTCGGTATGCTGGCCCCATGAGCACGCCCCCCTCCGCACCGAGCACCATCCGCGACCTGCCCAGCTGGCTCCTCGGCCGGGCCGCAGCGCGCGGCCGGGCCCTCGTCGCGGACGCCCTCGCCGAGCAGGGCCTGAAGATGTGGCACCACGTGGTCCTCAGCGCTGTCGCCGACCTGGAGCCGGTCGCCCAGGCCGACCTCGTGCGCAGCGTCCAGCTCGACCCCAAGGACATGGTGGGTGTGCTGAACGACCTGCAGGACGCCGGTCTCGTCGAGCGCGCGCCCGACCCCAGGGACCGCCGCAAGAACGCGGTCACCATCACCGAGGACGGCACCCGCCTCGTCGAGACGTGCGCCCGCGCGGCCCGCACCGCCAACGACGCGCTCCTCGCCCCGCTCTCCGCGGCCGAGCGCGACCTGTTCCTCGGCCTGCTCCGCCGCGTCTGCGAGCTCCCCGCAGAGCCCGGCGGCACGACCGGTACCGCCTGACGGGAACCGATGTGCGCGGGCTGTGCGCACGATGTGCCGTACTCCCTTTCCCGGCACGTCACTTCACGTTCGCATCGAACCCCTGAGCTGGACGGCACAACCGGAACGGGGCCGACGCGAAAGAGGTGACACGCCGTGCCCGACGCCCGCTGGCAGGCGGTACGCACAGGGATGCGACGCAGAAGGAGGCTGCTCGCCCAGGCGCTCCGACCGCCCGTGCCCCGCACAGGAGCACTGCCCGCGATCCCCGCCCAGCCGCGCGCCCGCGACGAGCGGCCGCCCGTCGAACCGGCCCCGCGCCTCGTGCCCGACCCGGTCTTCCTGCTCTCCCCGGTCCGCTCCGGCTCCACGCTGCTGCGCGTCCTGCTCAACAGCCACCCCGACATCCGCGCCCCGCACGAGATGCACCTGCGCACCCTGCACGTCCACCTCGACCGCGACTTCACCCATCAGGCCATGCGCGAACTGGCCCTGGACCGCGAAGAGCTGGAGCACATGCTGTGGGACAGGGTGCTGCACCACGCGCGATGTCGCGGCGGCGACGAGGCCTCCCTCGTCGTCGACAAGACCCCGGCCAACACCCATCTGTGGCCCCGGCTGCACCGCGCCTGGCCCCGGGCCCGCTACATCTTCCTGCTGCGCCACCCGGCCGCCGTCGTCGAGTCCCTGACCGCACGCCGCACCGACCCGGACATCGCCGCCGTCCACGCCGAAGTACTGGGCTACGCCGAGGAGCTGGAGCGGGCCCGACGCGTCCTGGACGGGATCACCGTCACCTACGAGGACCTGACCGAGGACCCCGAGCGCGAGACCCGGCGCATCTGCGCGCACCTGGGGGTCGACTGGCACCCGGCGATGCTGGACTACGGCGCACGGGACCACGGGGAGTTCCGGCCGCACATCGGGGACTGGAGCGAGAAGATCCGCTCCGGCCGGATCCAGCCCGCCCGGCCCGCCGGGAGCTGCGCGGGCCTGCCGCCCCGGCTGCTGGAGATCTCGGCGGCGTGGGGGTACGCGGTCGACCGGTGACGCGGGCGGGCCGCGCCCCGGGGCCGGCGGCGTAGGGACCCGGCCGGCGCAGGGGGCGCTCCCCGCCGGTCCGGGCCCCCGCCGCCGTGCCGCGGGGAACCGGGTCAGCCGTGCTGCGTGGCGGCCTCGGCGGCCGCCGCGGCCTCCAGGGCGACCCGGTGTTCCCCCGCGTACACGTTCATGGAGCTGCCCCGCAGGAAGCCGATCAGCGTCAGCCCCGTCTCGGCGGCCAGGTCGACGGCGAGCGACGACGGGGCCGACACCGCGGCGAGCACCGGGATGCCCGCCATGACGGCCTTCTGCGCCAGCTCGAACGAGGCCCGCCCGGACACCATCAGCACCGACCGGGACAGCGGCAGGTCCCCCTGCTGCAGGGCACGGCCGACGAGCTTGTCGACCGCGTTGTGCCGGCCCACGTCCTCCCTTATGTCGACCAGGCGGCCCTCCTCGTCGAAGAGGGCCGCGGCGTGCAGCCCCCCGGTCCGGTCGAACACGCGCTGGTCCTCGCGCAGCCGGTCGGGGAGCGAGGAGAGCAGCTCGGGCGTGAGCCGGACCGGGGGAGCGTCGGCGATCGGGAACCTGGCCGTGGTCCGCACCGCGTCGAGGCTCGCCTTGCCGCACAGACCGCAGGACGACGTCGTGTAGACGTTCCGCTCGAGCGTGATGTCGGGGAGCACGACGCCCGGCGCCGTGCGCACGTCCACCACGTTGTACGTGTTCGAGCCGTCCTGGGTGGCGCCCGCGCAGTACACGATGTTCTGGAGGTCGGCGGCGCCCGCGAGCACGCCCTCGCTGACCAGGAAGCCCGCCGCGAGCGCGAAGTCGTCGCCCGGGGTGCGCATGGTGATCGCGAGCGGCTTCCCGTTCAGCCGGATCTCCAGGGGTTCCTCGGCGACGAGCGTGTCCGGCCGGGTCGAGACGCGTCCGTCCCTGATCCGGATCACCTTGCGCCGTTCCGTGACTCGTCCCATGTCTTGATCAGTCCCGGTTCTGTACGTGCTGGTAGCCGAAGCGGCCCTTGATGCAGAGGTTGCCGTGGGTCACCGGGTTGTCGTGCGGGGAGGTGACCTTCACGATCTCATTGTCCTGCACATGGAGCGTGAGGTTGCAGCCGACTCCGCAGTAGGCGCACACCGTCGTCGTCTCGGTCTGCGCCGACTCGTCCCACGTACCGGCCGCCCGCATGTCGAACTCCGACTTGAAGGACAGCGCGCCCGTCGGGCACACCTCGATGCAGTTGCCGCAGTACACGCACGCCGAATCGGTCAGCGGCGCGTCCTGCTCGACGGCGATCCGGGCGTCGAAGCCGCGTCCGGCGACCGAGATCGCGAAGGTGTTCTGCCACTGGTCGCCGCAGGCGTCGACGCACTTGTAGCACAGGATGCACTTGTCGTAGTCGCGCACGTAGAGATCGTTGTCGACCCGCGGTTCCTCGCTCAGCCGCTCCGCGTCCGGACCGAAGCGGTCCGGCTTCGCCTCGTACTCCTTGATCCATGAAGCGACATGGGGAGTCGTCGACAAGTCGACGGACGAGGCGAGCAGTTCGATCACGACCTTGCGGCTGTGCCGGGCGCGCTCGGTGTCCGTCCGCACCTCCATGCCCGGCTCGGCCCGACGGGAGCAGGCCGGCACCAGGGTCCGGGACCCCTCCACCTCGACGACGCAGACCCGGCACGCGTTCTTCGGGGTCAGCGTGTCGCCCTGGCACAGGGTCGGAACGTCCTTCCCGGCGGCGCGGCAGGCGTCGAGGATCGTCGACCCCTCGGGCGCGCGCACCGGCTCCCCGTCGATCGTGAACTCCAGCAGACGACGGGGTATCCCCAGTTCGACGGCGGTCATGACGCGTACGCCCCCAGGCGGTCGATGGCGGACTCGATGGCGTTCCAGGCGGTCTGGCCGAGACCGCAGATCGAGGCGTCGCGCATGGTGCGCCCCACCTCGCGCAACAGGGCGATGTCGTCGTCGGCCGCGATGCCCCTGCGCTCGGCGATCCGGTGCAGGGCCTCCTGCTGCCGCACCGTGCCCACCCGGCACGGCACGCACTGCCCGCAGGACTCGTCGCGGAAGAACGCGGCGATCCGCAGCAGGATCCGGGGCAGCGGGAGCGCGTCGTCGAAAGCCATCACGACACCCGAGCCGAGCGTGGTGCCCGCGGCACGGGTCCCCTCGAAGGTCAGCGGGATGTCCAGCTCGTCGGGCCGCACGAAGCCGCCCGCGGCGCCGCCGAGCAGGATCGCCCGCAGCGGGTCCGGGGTGCCGGCGAGGGCGAGGAGGTCGCCGAGGGTGGCGCCGAAGGGGAGCTCGTAGACGCCGGGCCTGCCGACGGCGCCGCAGACGCAGAACAGCTTGGGCCCGGTCGACTGCTCCGTGCCGATGGCCGCGTACGCCTGCGCGCCCATGGTCAGGATCGGCAGCACGTTCACCAGCGTCTCGACGTTGTTGGCGGCGGTCGGCCTGCCGAACAGCCCCTTCTCGACGGGGAACGGCGGCTTGGAGCGGGGCTCGCCCCGGTACCCCTCGATGGAGTTGAAGAGCGCGGTCTCCTCGCCGCATATGTAGGCGCCCGCGCCGCGCCGTATCTCGATGTCGAAGGAGAACCCCTGCCCGAGGATGTCCTCGCCCAGCAGACCGCGCGCACGGGCCTGTTCGACGGCGTGGCTCATCCGGGCGAGCGCGAGGGGGTACTCGCCGCGCAGGTACAGGTAGCCGAAGCGGGCGCCGGTCGCGTAGCCCGCGATCGTCATGGCCTCGACGAGCGCGTACGGATCGCCCTCCATCACGATCCGGTCCTTGAAGGTGCCGGGCTCGGACTCGTCCGCGTTGCACACGAGGTAGTGCGGCCCGTCCGGCTGGGCGGCGGTGGCCTGCCACTTCCGCCCCGTCGGAAACGCGGCCCCGCCCCGCCCCACGAGCCCCGCGTCGGTCACTTCCCGGATGACGCCCCCGGCCCCGATCGCGAAGGCCCGCCGCAGAGCGCCGTACCCGCCCTCGGCGCGGTAGTCGTCGAGAGAGGCGGGATCGACGACACCGACGCGCTTGAGCAGAACGAGCCCCGGATCACCGGCTTGGGGTACATCGGGCGATCCGAGCCCGTCCGGCGCTTGAAGAACGGGGTCCGGGGCAGAGCCCCGAAACGGCGCGATCGGCACGGCCGACGCAGCGGGCCCCGCCCGCACGAGCAGAGCGGCAGGCGCCCGCTCGCACAGCCCCAGACACGGCGACTCCGACACCTGCACATCAGGCCCGAACCGCCCCCGCGCCGAGCCGCACAACTCCGCACCCCCCACCCGCGCACACGCCAGATCCGTACACACGTGCAGCACGGACGCGGGCCGCGCCCGCACCGAGAACATCGAGTAGAACGTGGCCACCCCGTACGCCTCGGCCGGCGGTACGGTGAGCCGCCGGCACAGATAGTCCAGGGCGCCCTCGCTGATCCACCCCACCCGGTCGTTGACCGCGTGCAGCCCCGGCAACAGCAAGTCCCGCCGCTCGCGCGCCGCGCGCCCGCCCCGGGCCCACCGCAGATCGGCGTCCGACCGGTCGTCGGCCCCCTCCCACGCGGACTCCGGCGGCCCGAGGAGCGCGTCGACCGCCTCCCGCTCCTCGTCCGTCGGCTTGCTGTCACCGAAGCGCAGATCCACGGTCCCTCAGCCCCTCACTGCTGACGCGGTCAGCTTCTCGATCCGGATCGCCGACGCCTTGAACTCCGCCGTCCCGGCGATCGGGCAGTTCGCCTCGATCGTCAGCGCGTTGGTGTCCACCTCGTCGGGAAAGTGCATGGTCATGAAGGCGAGCCCGGGACGCAGCCCCGGATCGACCCAGACCGGCGCGGTCACCACGCCGCGCCGCGACGACACCCGCACCTCCTCGCCGACCACGACCCCGTACCGCTCCGCGTCCTCCGGGCACAGTTCGACGTACTCGCCGCGGCGCAACGGGGACGCGAACCCCCCGCTCTGCACACCGGTGTTGTACGAGTCGAGACGGCGTCCGGTGGTCAGCCGGATCGGATAGGCCTCGTCGGTCAGGTCGACCGGCGGATCGTGCTCGACGAGCCCGAACGGCGCGAGCCGCCCGCGCCGCCCCGGATCCGTCTCCCACAGCCGCCCGTGCAGATACGAGGAGGGCAGCTCGTCCACGTCGGGGCAGGGCCACTGCAGCCCCTGGAGCTCTTCCAGCCGGTCGTACGTCATCCCGAAGTGGTCCGGCGACAGCGCGCGCAGCTCGTTCCACACGGCCTCGGCGTCGGCGTACTTCCAGTCGTGGCCCAGCCGCGCGGCCACGTCGCAGATGATGTCGATGTCCTCGCGCGCCTCACCGGGCGGGGCGAGCGCGGCCCGCACCCGCTGGACCCGCCGCTCGCTGTTGGTCGTCGTGCCGTCGGTCTCCGCCCACGAGGCCGTCGCGGGCAGCACCACGTCCGCCATCTCCGCGGTCCTGGTCAGGAAGATGTCCTGCACCACCAGGTGATCGAGGGCGGCCAGACGGCGCGCGGCCTGCTCGCTGTCGGCCTCCGACTGGGCGGGGTTCTCGCCGATGCAGTACACGGCGCGCAGCCGCCCGTGCTCCATCGCCTCGAACATGTCGGTGAGGGTCATTCCGTAGCGCGGCGGGATCACCGTGTCCCAGGCCCGCTCGAACTTCAGCCGGTGGCCGTCGTCGAGGAGGTCCTGGAAGCCGGGCAGCCGGTTCGGGATGGCGCCCATGTCGCCGCCGCCCTGCACGTTGTTCTGCCCGCGCAGCGGCTGCACCCCGGCGCCGTACCGTCCGACGTGCCCGGTCAGCAGCGACAGGTTGATCAGCGCCCGGACGTTGTCGGTGCCGTTGTGATGCTCGGTGATCCCCAACGTCCAGCACAACTGGGCGCGTTCGGCCCGCGCGTAGGCGTGCGCGAGGTCCCGGATCGCCGCCGCGGGGACGCCGGTCACCTTCTCCGCCAGGGACAGCGTCCACGGCTCGACGAGCGCCTTGAACTCCTCGAAGCCGGTCGTCGCCCGCGCCACGAACGCCTTGTTGTGCAGATCGGCGGCGATGATCTCCCGGGCGACCGCGTGCGCCAGCGGGATGTCGGTGCCGACGTTCAGGCCGAGCCAGCTCTCCGCCCACTCGGCGGTCGAGGTGCGGCGCGGGTCGACGGCGTACATCCGGGCGCCGCCCCGGATCCCCTTCAGCACGTGCTGGAAGAAGATCGGGTGCGCGAAGCGGGCGTTGGAGCCCCACATCACGATCAGGTCCGTGTGCTCGACCTCCTCGTACGAGGAGGTGCCGCCGCCCGAGCCGAACACGGCCGACAGGCCGGCGACGCTCGGCGCGTGACACGTGCGGTTGCAGGAGTCGACGTTGTTCGTGCCCATCACGACCCGCGTGAACTTCTGGGCCACGAAGTTCATCTCGTTCGTGGCGCGGGCGCACGACAGCATCGCGAAGGCGTCCGGGCCGTGTTCCTCACGGGTGCGGCGGAACCCGTCGGCCGCCACTGTCAGCGCCTCGTCCCAAGTGGCCTCCCTGAACGGCGAGTCACGGTCGCCGGGTGTCTCGCGCACCAGCGGACGGGTGAGCCGGTGGTACGTCTTCGGGGTGCGGTCGCGCCGCTTCTGCTTCATGCGGCGTCCCTCCTCATGCCGTGGGCGAGCAGGTCCGAGAGGGCGTGCACGGTGCGCAGGGTGGGCACCTCGACGCCCGTGATGTCCGCCAGCTCCACGACCGCGGCCAGCAGCACGTCCAGCTCCAGCGGCTTTCCGCGTTCCAGGTCCTGGAGCGTGGAGGTGCGGTGGTCGCCGACCCGTTCGGCGCCGGCCAGGCGGCGCTCCACGGAGATGTCGGGCCGGCAGCCGAGCGCCGCGGCGACGGCGAGCGTCTCGGTCATCATGATCTCGATGACCCGGCGCGTGCCGCCGTGCAGGCACATCTGCCGCATCGTGGCGCGCACCAGGGCGCTGATCGGGTTGAAGGAGATGTTGCCGAGCAGCTTGATCCAGATGTCGGCGCGCAGCTCCGGCTCGACGGGACACTTCAGGCCGCCCGCCCGCATCGCGTCACTGAACGCGGTGCAGCGCGCCGACACCGAGCGGTCCGGCTCCCCGACGGAGAACCGCGTCCCCTCCAGGTGCCGGACCACTCCCGGCGCCTCCAGTTCGGTCGCGGCGTAGACGACACATCCGACGGCTCGCTCGGGTGCGAGCACCGCGCTCACGGCGCCGTCCGGATCGACGCTTTCGAGCCGATGTCCGTCGTGCGGACCGCCGTGCCCGTGGAAGTACCACCACGGGATGCCGTTCTGCGCCGCGACGACCGCTGTCCGCTCGTGCAGCAGGGGCTCGATCAACGGCCCGCACGCCGCGTACGAGTTGGCCTTCAGGCCGAGGAACACATAGTCGACGGGCCCGATCTCGGCCGGGTCGTCGGTGGCGTGGGCCCGCGCGGTGAAGTCGCCGCGCGGGCTGACGACCTGGACACCGCTACGCCTCATGGCCGCCAAGTGCGGTCCACGGGCGACGAGATGGACGTCGGCGCCCGCGCGGTGCAGCGCGGCTCCGACATAGGCGCCGATCGCTCCGGCGCCGAGGACTGCGACTTTCACTGGCGGGCTCCGTCCGGTCGAGGGTTCCGGCTCCGCCCTGCTCGCACGGGCAGTGGCGGTCCGAAGAGAAGCGGAGACTGTCGATGGAATATTGTCTACAGTATGGAAGTTGGGCCGACAAGACTCCGCGCACCGGCTCGCACGATGGCGTGCCGGGGCATTGCATACGGTGGACGGATTCTGTACGGACCGAGGTCCGACCTCTTCCCAACAACCGGACCGCTGCCTACCGTTCGGGATCATGAGGCCCCCCGTCGCACCGACCGGCTGGAGCCGCTGGCTCGTACCGCCCGCCGCCCTCTCGGTCCATCTCTCCATCGGCCAGGCGTACGCCTGGAGTGTCTTCAAGCCGCCCCTCGAATCCGCCTTGAACCTGAGCGGCACCCAGAGCGCGCTGCCGTTCCAGCTCGGCATCGTGATGCTCGGCCTGTCCGCCGCGTTCGGCGGCACGCTCGTCGAGCGCAACGGCCCGCGCTGGGCGATGACCGTCGCCCTCGTCTGCTTCTCCTCGGGCTTTCTGCTCTCCGCCCTCGGCGCCGCCACCGAGCAGTACTGGCTGATCGTGCTCGGCTACGGCTTCGTCGGCGGCATCGGCCTGGGCATCGGCTACATCTCGCCGGTCTCCACGCTGATCAAGTGGTTCCCGGACCGGCCCGGCATGGCCACCGGCATCGCGATCATGGGCTTCGGCGGCGGCGCGCTGATCGCGTCGCCGTGGAGCGCGCAGATGCTGGACTCGTTCGGCGCGGACAGCGACGGCATCGCCCTGGCGTTCCTGGTGCACGGCCTGACGTACGCGGTGTTCATGCTGCTGGGTGTCCTGCTGGTCAGGGTGCCGGGCGAGAAGGTGCCGTCAGGGGCGCGGGGAACCGCGCGGCAAGCCCCCGCCGGCCCGCAGGTGTCGGCGAAACAGGCCATCCGTACGCCCCAGTTCTGGTGCCTCTGGCTGGTCCTCTGCATGAACGTCACCGCGGGGATCGGCATCCTGGAGAAGGCCGCTCCCATGATCACGGACTTCTTCGCGGACACCGGCACCCCGGTCACGGCCGGCGCGGCGGCCGGCTTCGTCGCGCTGCTCTCCGCCGCGAACATGGCCGGCCGCATCGGCTGGTCCTCCACGTCCGACCTCATCGGCCGCAAGAACGTCTACCGCCTCTACCTGGGCGTGGGCGCCCTGATGTACCTCCTCATCGCCCTGTACGGCGACGCCTCCAAGCCGCTGTTCGTCATCTGCGCGCTCGTCATCCTCTCCTTCTACGGCGGCGGCTTCGCGACCGTCCCCGCGTACCTGAAGGACCTGTTCGGCACGTACCAGGTGGGCGCGATCCACGGCCGGCTGCTCACAGCCTGGTCGACGGCCGGCGTCCTCGGCCCGCTCATCGTCAACTGGGTCGCCGACAGCCAGGAGGACGCCGGAAAGCACGGCTCGTCCCTCTACGGACTCTCGTTCACGATCATGATCGGCCTGCTGGTCGTCGGCTTCGTGGCCAACGAGCTCGTCCGCCCCGTCCACGCCCGCCACCACATCCCCGCCCCCAGGGAGTCCGCCGATGACACCGCCGACCGTGACCACCAGCAGCCCGCCTAGGCGCCGCGGCCTGATCGCCGTCGCCTGGCTGTGGGTGGGCGCGCCGCTCGCCTACGGCCTGTACGAACTGGTGCAAAAAGCCACACAGCTGTTCACTGGCTGATCGGGCAGAACTCTCCAACCAAGACCACACAATCCTGTTGCTTTACGTCACCTCGTACTCGCCGGTCGCTGGCCAGACTGGAACGTCCGCGGCGCGCACGGCTCGCACGCCAGGCACACGAGGGGACTTCCATGAACGGTTCGCGCATCGTCGGCATCGGGCACTATCAGCCCGCCAGGGTCCTCACGAACGAGGACCTGGCGGGCATGGTCGAGACCGACGACGAGTGGATCCGCTCCCGCGTCGGCATCCGCACCCGGCACATCGCGGGTCCCGACGAGCCGGTCGACGAGCTCGCCGCGCACGCCGCCGCCAAGGCGCTGGCCGCGGCGGGCCTGACCGCCGAAGCCGTCGACCTCGTCGTCGTCGCCACGTCCACGGCCGTCGACCGTTCCCCGAACACGGCGGCGCGCGTCGCCCACCGGCTCGGCGTGCCGTCGCCCGCCGCGCTCGACCTGAACGTCGTCTGCGCCGGATTCACCCACGCCCTCGCCACCGCCGACCACACCCTGCGGGCCGGCGCCGCCACCCGCGCCCTCGTCATCGGCGCGGACAAGATGTCGGCGGTCACCGACTGGTCCGACCGCACCACCTGCGTCCTGGTCGGCGACGGTGCGGGCGCCGTGGTGATCGAGCCGTGCGCCGACGGCGAGGAGCCCGGCATCGGGCCGGTCCTGTGGGGCTCGGTCCCGGAGATGGGCAACGCCGTCCGGATCGAGGGCGAGCCCGCGCGCTTCTCGCAGGAGGGCCAGTCCGTCTACCGCTGGGCGACCCGGCAGCTGCCGCCGCTCGCCCGCGCGGCCTGCGAGAAGGCGGGCCTCGCCCCGGCCGACCTCGCCGCCGTCGTCCTGCACCAGGCCAATCTGCGCATCATCGAGCCCCTCGCCGAGAAGATCGGCGCGGTGAACGCGGTCGTCGCCCGGGATGTCGTCGACTCCGGGAACACCTCCGCCGCGAGCGTGCCGATGGCGCTGTCCAAACTGATCGAGCGGGGCGAGATCGAGAGCGGCGACCCCGCCCTCCTCTTCGGCTTCGGCGGGAACCTCTCGTACGCGGGCCAGGTCGTGCGCTGTCCGTGACGTGAGGTGCGCGGGATGTGACGAGTCCAACTCGCCCTGGTGGTAGCGATTGTGCTCGGTAAACTGTATTCCAAAGACAATCGAGTGTTCCGATCCGTTCCGATGCCGTATGGGTCGCGGACGCCGGAACCGGAATCGGCTTGCCGGATGCTCCGAAGCCCAGGAGGGGGACCGCGATGTTGTCCACAGGACTGCCGCAGGGGGCGGTGCCCAAGCTCGAGCGCCCCGGCCCGTTGCGCGAGCGGGTCTACGAGGCGCTGCTCGAACTCATCACGACCCGCGCCCTCCAGCCCGGCCAGCACCTCGTCGAGAGCGAGCTGGCGGGGCACCTCGGGGTCTCGCGCCAGCCGGTGCGCGAGGCGCTGCAGCGTCTGAACACCGAGGGCTGGGTGGATCTGCGTCCGGCGCAGGGTGCGTTCGTGCACGAGCCGACGGAGGAGGAGGCCGACCAACTCCTCACCGTCCGTACGCTGTTGGAGGCCGAGGCCGCCCGGCTCGCGGCGGCCAACGCGGGCAAGACCGGGATCTCCGCCCTGGAGGACCTCTGTGCGAAGGGCGAGCAGGCCGTCGCCGACGGGGACGTCGACCTGGTGGTCGCGACGAACGCCGCGTTCCACGCGAAGGTCATGGAACTCGCGGGCAACGTGGTCCTCGGTGAGCTCGCGGGCCAGGTCGACGCCCGTGTCCGCTGGTACTACCAGCCCGTCGCCCGCCAGCGCGGCAAGCAGTCCTGGATCGAGCACCGCGAGCTCATCGCGGCGATCTCGGCCCGCGACGAGGCGCGCGCCACAGCCGTGATGCGGGCCCACACGGAGCACACCCGCGAGACGTACCACCACCGCGACCGCGGATGAGCCGCGGGCAGGCGGGCCGCCGGGCCCGCCTGCCCCGGGACGTCCGTCAGCCGGCGAACGCGTGCGCGTGCTGCCCGGCCCGCCGGGCGAAGGAGCGCGGTGCCCGTCCCGTCACCTTCTCCGCCGTGTCCCGCACCGGCGACTCGTCCAGCGCCCGTCGTCCCCGATGCCGTACGGTCGAGCGCCCTGTACCGGATGACGTCATGGCCGTATACCCCCTGTGACGTGCCGCGTTGACGCGGCGGACGGTCTGCGGGGGCGGTCGCGTCCGGGGCGGAAAGGCCGCCGGGCGTCGCGGGGGAGACCCTCGCGAACCGACCTTTGTCCTGTGACTGGAGAAAGTCATGGGTAATTCCTGCGCAACTTCTTCCCACACCCGGCAGGCACTGCTACGTTCCCCATCGAAAGAACGACTGGCCGAAAGAACGACTGGACGAGGCGACAGCGGTCCGGTCGGGCCACCGGAGCCCGAAGAGGCGGGGAGGGGCACGTGAGACGCATGACGGCTCGACCCGCGAACGCGCACCAGGCGCGCTTGCTGCGACTGCTGCGCGACGGGGGCCCCAACTCCCGTGCCCAGCTGGGCGATCAGATCGACCTCTCGCGGTCGAAACTGGCCGTCGAGGTGGACCGGCTCCTGGAGACCGGACTCGTGGTCGCCGACGGCCTCGCCGCCTCGCGCGGCGGCCGCCGCTCCCACAACATCCGGCTCGCGCCCGGACTCCGTTTCCTCGGTGTCGACATCGGCGCGACCTCGGTCGACGTCGCCGTCACCAACGCCGAGCTGGAGGTCCTCGGGCACATCACCCAGCCCATGGACGTACGCGAGGGACCGGTCGCGGTCTTCGAGCAAGTACTCGCCATGGCAGCCAAGTTGAAGGCGTCCGGACTGGCCGAGGGGTTCGACGGAGCGGGCATCGGCGTGCCCGGTCCGGTCCGCTTCCCCGAGGGCGTGCCGGTCGCCCCGCCGATCATGCCCGGCTGGGACGGTTTCCCGGTCCGCGAGGCACTCAGCCAGGAGCTGGGCTGCCCCGTCATGGTCGACAACGACGTGAACCTGATGGCGATGGGGGAGCAGCACGCGGGCGTCGCCCGCCAGGCGCGCGACTTCCTCTGCGTCAAGATCGGCACCGGCATCGGCTGCGGCATCGTCGTCGGCGGCGAGGTCTACCGCGGCACGACCGGATCGGCCGGCGACATCGGGCACATCCAGGTCGAACCCGACGGCAGGCAGTGCGCCTGCGGCAACAAGGGCTGCCTGGAGGCCTACTTCAGCGGCGCGGCACTCGCCCGCGACGCCGAGGAGGCCGCCCGCGACGGCCGCTCGCCCGAGCTCGCGGGGCGCCTGGAGGCCGGCGGAAGGCTCAGCGCCGCCGATGTCGCGGTGGCCGCGGCCGCCGGTGACGGGACCTCCCTCGACCTGATCCGCGAGGGCGGCAACCGCACCGGCCAGGTCATCGCGTCCCTCGTCAGCTTCTTCAACCCCGGCCTGGTCGTCATCGGCGGCGGTGTGACCGGTCTCGGCCACACGCTCCTCGCCGCCCTGCGCACCCAGGTCTACCGCCAGTCGCTGCCCCTCGCGACCGGCAACCTCCCCATCGTCCTGGGCGAGTTGGGCCCCACCGCCGGAGTCATCGGCGGCGCCCGGCTCATCAGCGACCACCTGTTCTCACCGGCGTAGCACTCCCGGCACCGCCTTTCTCGAACCCGCCTGAAGCACAGCGCCCTGCTCTGCCCTGCCCTGAAACCGGCCCGCACCCGTTCATAGGGGAACCGCCATGGCACCTTCGGCACCAGAACCACCGCTGCTCACCATGTCCGGCATCACCAAGTCGTTCCCCGGAGTCCGCGCCCTCGATGGCGTGGACCTGGAGGTCCAGGCAGGCGAGGTGCACTGCCTGCTCGGCCAGAACGGCGCGGGCAAGTCCACCCTCATCAAAGTCCTCGCCGGCGCCCACCAGCCCGACGAGGGCACCATCACCTGGCGCGGACAACCGGTCTCCCTGCGCTCACCGATCACCGCGATGCGCCTCGGCATCGCCACCATCTACCAGGAACTCGACCTGGTCGAAGGCCTGTCGGTGGCCGAGAACGTCTTCCTCGGCCACGAGCCGACCTCGGCCGGTTTCGTCGTCCGGGGACGGGACGCGAAGGCGTCGACCGCCGCGCTGCTCAAAAGACTCGGCCACGGCGAGATCGCCCCTGGCACCCTGGTGGGCGACCTCTCCGCGGCCGGACAGCAGATCGTCTCGATGGCCCGCGCGCTCTCCCACGACGTACGCCTCATCGTCATGGACGAGCCGTCCGCGGCGCTCGACCCGGACGAGGTCGACAACCTCTTCCGCATCGTCGGCGACCTCACCGCAGAGGGCGTCGCCGTCGTCTACATCTCGCACCGCCTGGAGGAGATCCGCCGCATCGGCGACCGGGTCAGCGTCCTCAAGGACGGCCGGGCCGTGGCCGGCGGACTCCCCGCGAAGGACACACCGACACGCGACGTGGTGGCGCTCATGACGGGCCGCAACGTCGAGTACGTCTTCCCGCCGCGCCCCGCGGAGAGGGACGAGACGGAGCCCGTGCTCCGCGTCCGGAACCTGTCCAGGGACGGCGAGTTCGAGCCACTGGACCTGGACATCCGGCCCGGCGAGATCGTCGGCCTCGCCGGACTGGTCGGCTCGGGCCGCTCCGAGATCCTGGAGACGATCTACGGCGCGCGCAAGCCGGCGACCGGTGAAGTCGCCGTCCAAGGGAGGGCGTTGCGCCCCGGAAGCGTCCGCTCGGCGGTCCGCGCCGGGCTCGGCCTCGCACCCGAGGAGCGCAAGGCGCAGGGACTGCTGATGCTGGAGTCGGTGACACGCAACGTCTCGGTCTCCTCCATGTCCCGCTTCTCGTACGGGGGTTGGCTGGACCGGGGGCGGGAGAGCGAGGCCGCGCACCGCGCGACCCGGGAGCTGTCGCTGCGCCCGGACAACCCGTCCGTCCCCGTCCGTACCCTGTCCGGCGGCAACCAGCAGAAGGCCGTGCTGGCCCGCTGGCTGCTGCGCGGCTGCAAGGTCCTGCTCCTGGACGAGCCGACCCGGGGCGTCGACGTGGGCGCCCGCGCCGAGCTCTACGCGGTCATCCGCCGCCTCGCCGACGACGGGCTCGCCGTCCTCCTGGTCTCCAGCGAGGTCCCCGAGGTCCTGGGCCTCGCGGACCGCGTGCTGGTCCTGCGCGAGGGCCGCGTCGTCCACGAGGCCCCGGCGCCGGAACTGACCGAGCACCGCGTCCTGGACCTGGTCATGGAAGGAACCCCCGCATGAGAAGCCCCGAAAGGGGCGCGGGGAACCGCGCGGCCGGCCGGACACCACCCGCACCCGACGTCAGACAGTCGCCCCACGGCGAACGGTCGATCTGCCCAGAAGGGACCCAGGCGCCATGACGCAGCCCGCCACCCCGACCCGCCCGGCGGAGCCCAAGCGCGCCGCGGCCACCAAGTCCGTCAAAGCCGTCCGCGTGGACATCCGCACGCTCTCCCTGCTCGGCGTCCTCGCCGCCCTGATCGTCATCGGCGGCATCACCCAGCCGGACTCCTTCCTGGACACCGACAACGTCCAGCTCATCCTGACCCAGGCCTCCGTCATCGGCGTCGTCACCGTCGGTGTGACCTTCGTGATCATCTCCGGCGGCATCGACCTCTCCGTGGGCGCCATCGTCGCCCTCGCGAGCGTCTGGGCCACCACGGTCGCCACCCAGGAATACGGCTTCCTCGGCATCCTGTTCACCGCGATCGTCGTCGGCGTCGGCTGCGGCCTCGTCAACGGCCTGCTCATCGCGTACGGCGGCATGGTCCCCTTCATCGCCACCCTCGCCATGCTCGCCTCGGGCCGCGGCCTCGCCCTGCAGATCACCGACGGCAAGACCCAAGTGGTCACCGTGGACAGCGTGTTGAAGCTCGGCGAGCGGGAGTCCTACGTCCTCGGCATCCCGCCCCTCGTCCTCGTCTTCGCCGCGGTCACGGTCATCGGCTGGCTGGTCCTGAACCGCACCACGTTCGGCCGCCGCTCCGTCGCCGTCGGCGGCAACGCGGAAGCGGCCCGGCTCGCCGGCATCGACGTACGCCGTCAGCGGCTCTACCTGTACCTGCTGTCAGGACTGTGCTGCGGCATCGCCGCGTTCCTGCTGATCGTGCTCGCGGGCTCCGGCCAGAACACCAACGGCAACCTGTACGAACTCGACGCCATCGCCGCCGCCATCATCGGCGGCACCCTGCTCACCGGCGGCCGCGGCACCATCGTCGGCTCGGTCCTCGGTGTCCTGATCTTCATCACGATCCAGAACATCTTCGCGCTGAACAACCTGCAGAGCGACGTCCAGCAGATCGCCAAGGGCGCGATCATCGTGGCGGCGGTCCTGGTCCAGCGACGTACGGCCCACTCCACCTCCTGACGCGGGAAGGGACTTTGCCATGCCAGACATGACGAGCCGCAGAAACATCCTGTTCGGCGCGGCCGCAGCCGTCACCACGGGCGGTCTGCTCACGGCCTGCACCAGCAACGAGCCCAGCGACAAGGGCGACAGCAGCAAGGCCGCCGACCAGCCGGTCGCCGACGACAAGAAGGGCAAGCAGGTCACCATCGGCTTCGCCGGACCGCAGGCCGACCACGGCTGGCTCAACGCCATCAACGAGAACGCCAAGGAGCGGGCGAAGAAGTACGCCGACGTCACCCTCGAAGCGACCGAGGGATCGAACGACACGGCCGCCCAGATCGGCCAGGTCGAGACGCTCATCAACAAGAAGGTCGACGTCCTCGTCGTCCTGCCCGCCGACGGCAAGGCGCTGACCCAGGTGGGGCTCAAGGCGATGCGCGCCGGGATCCCCGTCGTGAACCTCGACCGCATCTTCAACACCCCGCAGGCGTACCGGTGCTGGGTCGGCGGCGACAACTACGGCATGGGCCTGAGCGCCGGCAACTACATCGGCGAGAAGCTCAAGGACAAGAAGAACGCGAAGGTCATCGAGCTCGCCGGCATCGACAACCTCGAACTCACCAAGCAGCGCACCCAGGGCTTCGACGACGCCCTGAAGAACTACCCGAACATCGAGAAGGTGGCCCGCCAGGCCGCCGACTTCACCGTCGAGTCGGGACAGGCCAAGATGTCCCAGCTCCTGCAGGCGCAGAAGAACTTCGACGCGCTGTGGAACCACGACGACGACCAGGGCGTCGGCGCCCTGCGCGCCATCAAGCAGTCCGGCCGCGACGGATTCCTGATGGTCGGCGGCGCGGGCGCGCTCTCCGCCATGCAGGCCATCGAGGCCGACGACAGCGTCCTGAAGGCCACCGTCCTCTACCCGCCCACCATGGCCGCCTCCGCCATCGACCTGGCCCGCGCCCTCGGCCAGGGCAAGGGGATCAGCGGGATGGCCGAGTTCGAGATCCCCGCCCACGTGACGCTGTTCTCCGCGGTCGTCGACAAGGACAACGTCGGCCAGTACATGCCGACCGGCTTCAAGTGACGGGCGCCGGTACGAGGCACCTGGCGATCACCGCGTGGACGAGGAGGACTTCCGCATGGCAGGCAGCAGCACGGGTACGACAGCTCGGGACACGGGCGGCGGCGACAACGACGGAGAAGTGAAGCCCGTCCTGGGCGTCGGCATGGTCGGCTACGCGTTCATGGGCGCCGCCCACTCGCAAGGGTGGCGCACCGCGGGCCGGGTCTTCGACCTGCCGCTGACGCCCCGGCTCGCCGCGGTCTGCGGCCGGGACGGAGGGGCCGTGCGCGCCGCGGCCGACCGGCTCGGCTGGGCCGCCGCCGAGACCGACTGGCGGGCGCTCATCGAACGTGACGACGTCGACCTCGTCGACATCTGCACGCCCGGTGACAGTCATGCCGAGATCGCCATCGCGGCCCTGGAAGCGGGCAAGCACGTGCTGTGCGAGAAACCTCTCGCCAACTCCGTCGAGGAGGCGGAGGCGATGACCGAGGTGGCCCAAGAGGCCGCCAAGCGCGGCCTGTTGGCGATGACGGGCTTCAACTACCGGCGGGTGCCCGCCATCGCCCTCGCCCGCCGCATGGTCGCGGAGGGCCGGGTCGGCACCCTGCGCCACGTGCGTGTCAGCTACCTCCAGGACTGGCTCGTCGACCCGTCCTTCCCGCTGACCTGGCGGCTGCAGAAGCCGTACGCGGGCTCGGGCGCGCTCGGCGACCTGGGCGCCCACGCCGTCGACCTCGCCCAGTACCTCGCGGGCGAGCCGGTGGCGGGGGTCTCGGCGCTCACCGAGACGTTCGTCCGCGAACGCCCGATCCTGGAGGGCGCCTCGTCCGGGCTCTCGGCCGCCGGGGGAGGGAGCTTCGGGCAGGTCACCGTCGACGACGCGGCGCTGTTCACCGGCCGCTTCGCCTCCGGCGCCCTCGCCTCCTTCGAGGCCACGCGCTTCGCGACCGGCCGCAAGAACGCACTCAAGGTCGAACTCAACGGCGAGCGCGGCTCGTTGGCCTTCGACCTGGAACGCCTCAACGAACTCTTCTTCCACGACCAGACCGAACCCGGGATCAGCGCCGGCTTCCGGCGCATCCTCGTCACCGAACCCGAGCACCCCTACCTGGAGGCCTGGTGGCCGCCGGGCCACGGCCTCGGCTACGAGCACACCTTCGTGCACCAGGCCCGCGACCTGGTGCACGCCATCGCCGAACGCACCGTACCCGCACCGTCGTTCGCCGACGGCCTGCAGGTGCAGCGCGTCCTCGCGGCGGTCGAGGAGAGCGCGGCGAAGAACTCCGTCTACACCCCTGTCCCGGCCTGAGGAGGTCCCGTACCGTGCCACGCCAGTTCACTCTCTTCACCGGACAATGGGCCGACCTCCCGCTGGAGGAGGTCTGCCGTCTGGCCCGCGACTTCGGCTACGACGGTCTCGAACTCGCCTGCTGGGGCGACCACTTCGAGGTGGACAAGGCCCTCGCCGATCCCGCGTACCTCGACTCGCGGCACGCACTGCTCGACAAGTACGGCCTCAAGTGCTGGGCCATCTCGAACCACCTGGTCGGCCAGGCCGTCTGCGACGCCATCATCGACGAGCGCCACGAGGCGATCCTGCCCGCCCGCATCTGGGGCGACGGCGAGGCCGAGGGCGTACGGCAGCGCGCCGCCGCCGAGATCAAGGACACCGCCCGCGCCGCCGCGGCCTTCGGGGTCGACACCGTCATCGGCTTCACCGGCTCGTCGATCTGGCACCTCGTCGCCATGTTCCCACCGGCCCCCGAGGCGATGATCGAGCGCGGCTACGAGGACTTCGCCACGCGCTGGAACCCCATCCTCGACGTCTTCGACGCGGAGGGCGTGCGCTTCGCCCACGAGGTCCACCCGAGCGAGATCGCGTACGACTACTGGACGACGCACAAGGCTCTCGCGGCCGTCGACCACCGCCCGGCCTTCGGCCTCAACTTCGACCCGTCCCACTTCGTGTGGCAGGACCTCGACCCCGTCGGCTTCCTGTGGGACTTCCGCGACCGGATCTACCACGTCGACTGCAAGGAGGCCCGGCGCCGCCTGGACGGCCGCAACGGACGCCTCGGCTCCCACCTGCCGTGGGGCGACCCGCGCCGCGGCTGGGACTTCGTCTCCGCGGGACACGGGGACGTGCCCTGGGAGGACGTGTTCCGCATGCTCCGCTCGATCGACTACCAAGGGCCGATCTCGGTGGAGTGGGAGGACGCCGGCATGGACCGCCTGCAGGGCGCCCCCGAGGCGCTGAGCCATCTGCGGCGGCTCGACTTCGAGCCGCCCACCGCGTCCTTCGACGCCGCGTTCAACAGCTGAGAGGCCGCCCGCCGCGACGGGCCGAGGACGGGGACCGGGCCCACCGCCGGTCCCCGGTCCGGCCTGCCCGCGCACAGCTTTGTCCTGCGATGGGAAAAAGCTCAACTAGTCCTGACGCAAGGGGTGTTCGGCCCGAACAAACGCGGCTACGGTCCCTGACATGTCACTGAAGTGTCTCGGAATCATTTAGGACACACACGCCTCCGGGGTGACGGCGCACCCCGGCGCCCGCACCGCACGTCTTCGCACCCATCCCGTACGGCCCACCCCCGTTCCCGGAGGGACTTCGTGCACAGAAGCAGAAGCAGCTCCACCAGGCGTCCCAGACTCCGCACCACGCTCGCCCTGCTCACCGGTTCCGTCCTGGTCGGCTCGTCCCTGGCGCTCTCCGTGCCGGGCACGGCCAGCGCCCACCCGGACCACCCCGACGAGCCCGCCGCCGCAGCGGACTTCCAGCAGGTCACCCTCGCCAAGGGCGCGGACGAGACCGGCGAGCCCATGTCGCTGGCCGTCCTCCCGGACCGCAGCGTCCTGCACACCTCACGGGACGGCACACTGCGCCTGACCGACGCGGGCGGCAGCACCTCCGTCGCCGGCCAGCTCGACGTGTACGACCACGACGAGGAAGGCCTCCAGGGCGTCGGCGTCGACCCGGGCTTCAAGGACAACCGGTTCATCTACCTCTACTACGCGCCGCCGCTGGACACGCCGGACGGGGACGCCCCCGAGACCGGCTCCGCGGCCGACTTCGCGAAGTTCGACGGCGTGAACCGGCTGGCCCGCTTCGTCCTCAAGGACGACGGCACCCTCGACAAGGCCAGCGAGAAGAACGTCCTCGAGGTCAAGACCTCCCGCGGCACCTGCTGCCACGTCGGCGGCGACATCGACTTCGACGCCGACGGCAACCTGTACCTGTCGACCGGCGACGACACCAACCCCTTCGCCTCCGACGGCTACACCCCGATCGACGAGCGGGCCGACCGCAACCCCGCCTTCGACGCGCAGCGCAGCGCCGGCAACACCAACGACCTGCGCGGCAAGGTGCTCCGCATCAAGGTCAAGGAAGACGGGACGTACGACATCCCGGAGGGCAACCTCTTCGCGCCGGGCACCGAGAAGACCCGCCCCGAGATCTACGCGATGGGCTTCCGCAACCCGTTCCGCATCAGTGTCGACAAGCCGACCGGCACCGTCTACGTCGGTGACTACGGCCCCGACGCCGGCGCCGCCGACCCCAAGCGCGGACCGGCCGGACAGGTCGAGTTCGCCAAGGTCACCAAGGCGGGCAACTTCGGCTGGCCGTACTGCACCGGCAAGAACGACGCCTACGTCGACTACGACTTCGCCACCAAGGCGTCCGGCGACACCTTCGACTGCAACGCGCCGAAGAACACCTCGCCGAACAACACCGGCATCACCGACCTGCCGGCGGCCCAGCCCGCCTGGATCCCGTACGACGGCGGCAGCGTGCCCGAGTTCGGCTCCGGCTCCGAGTCGCCGATGGCCGGCCCGGTCTACCGCTACGACGCGGACCTGGACTCCCCGGTGAAGTTCCCGGAGGAGTACGACGGCGACTTCTTCGCCACCGAGTTCGGCCGCCAGTGGATCAAGCGGATCGAGCAGGACGGCGACGGCAACGTCTCGAAGATCAACGACTTCCCGTGGTCCGGCACCCAGGTCATGGACAGCGCCTTCGGCCCCGACGGCGCGCTCTACGTCCTCGACTACGGCCTCTCCTGGTTCGGCGGCGACGAGCACTCGGCGCTGTACCGCATCGAGAACGCCACCGGCGGACACTCGCCGATCGTCGAGGCCAAGGCCACCAAAACCTCCGGCCAGTCGCCCCTGCGCACCACGTTCACGGCGACCGGCACCGACGCCGACGACGACCCCATCACCTACAGCTGGGACTTCGGCGACGGCACCAAGGGCACCGGCGCCAACCCCAGCCACACGTACCGCAAGGACGGCACGTACGTGGTGACGGTCACCGGTGACGACGGCACCGGACGTACGGGATCCGCCAACGTCCGCGTCGTCGTCGGCAACACCGCGCCGAGCGTGAAGTTCCAGAACCCGCCGAACGGCACCCTCTTCAAGTTCGGCGACACCATCCCCTTCAAGGTGGCCGTGAGCGACCCCGAGGACGGCGCGATCGACTGCTCCAAGGTCACCGTGCGCTACCTGCTGGGCCACGACAACCACGCCCACGCGATCACCTCGGCCAAGGGCTGCGAAGGCACCATCACCGCACCCGCCGACGCCGAGCACGACCCGAACGCCAACATCTACGGCGTGCTCGACGCCGAGTACACCGACGGCGGCGGGGGCGGCCAGGCGCCGCTCACCAGCCGTGACCAGGTCCAGCTCCAGCCGCGCCACCGCCAGGCCGAGCACTTCACCAAGCAGCAGGGCATCACGCTGCAGAACAAGACGGAGGCCAACGGCGGTAAGACCGTCGGCGACATCCAGAACGGCGACTGGATCTCCTTCTCTCCCTACAACCTCACCGGAGCCAACAAGCTCACCGCCCGGATCTCCTCCGGCGGCGCGGGCGGCTTCCTCGAGGTGCGCAGCGGCTCGGCGACCGGCACCCTGCTCGGCTCCACCACGGTGCCCGTGACCGGCGGCTGGGAGACGTTCCAGAACGTCGACGTGCCGCTGAAGAACGTCCCGAAGAAGACCACCGACCTGTACCTCGTCTTCAAGGGCGGTGACGGCGCTCTCTACGACGTCGACGACTTCGAGATCACCGGCGACGCCCCGGTGAAGGGCGCCAAGCGCGTCCTCGTCTTCTCCAAGACCGCCGGCTTCCGCCACGACGCGATCCCCGAGGGCATCGCGGCCCTGAAGGAACTCGGCAAGAGCAGCGACATCACCGTCGACGCCACCGAGTCCGCCGACCAGTTCACCACCAACAACCTCGCCCGCTACGACGCGGTGGTCTTCCTGTCGACCACGGGTGACGTCCTGAACGACACCCAGCAGAAGGCGTTCGAGGAGTACATCGCCAAGGGCGGCGGCTACATGGGCGTCCACGCCGCCGCCGACACCGAGTACGACTGGGCCTACTACGGCGGCCTCGTCGGCGCCTACTTCGACTCGCACCCGGCCATCCAGAAGGCCACCGTGCGCGTCGAGGACAAGACCAACCCGGCCACCGCCCACCTCGGCGACGCCTGGGAGAAGACCGACGAGCTGTACAACTACCGCACCAACCCGCGCGACAAGGTCCACGTCCTCGCCAACCTGGACGAGACCACGTACTCCGGCGGCAACATGAAGGGCGACCACCCGATCGCCTGGTGCCAGAGCTACGGCGGCGGCCGCTCTTTCTACACCGGCCTCGGCCACACCAAGGAGTCCTACGCCGACGAGGCCTTCCGCACCCACCTGCTCGGGGGCCTGAAGTACGCCACCGGCCAGGCCACGGCGGACTGCAAGCCCAACAAGGACTACCGGCCGATCTTCAACGGCCAGTCCCTGGACGGCTGGAAGCAGGCGGGCCCCGGCAAGTTCAACATCAACAACGGCACCCTGGAGTCCGAGGGCGGCATGGGCCTGCTCTGGTACCAGGCCAAGGAGCTCAAGTCGTACTCCCTCAAGCTCGACTGGAAGATGCAGGGCGACGACAACTCCGGGATCTTCGTGGGCTTCCCCGCCTCCGACGACCCCTGGTCCGCGGTGAACAAGGGCTACGAGATCCAGATCGACGCCACCGACGCGGCCGACCGCACCACCGGGTCGATCTACACGTTCAAGGCGGCGAACATCAAGGCCCGTGACCAGGTCCTGCGCCCGCCGGGCCAGTGGAACTCCTACGAGATCAAGGTCCAGGGCGAACGCCTCCAGGTGTTCCTCAACGGAGTCAAGATCAACGACTTCACCAACAAGGACCCCGAGCGGAGCCTGAAGGACGGCTACATCGGCATCCAGAACCACGGTGCCGACGACCAGGTGTCCTTCCGCGACATCCAGCTCAAGGAACTGCCCACCACGGGCGACTAGGACGGCGGCGGGCGGAGGACGCCGGACCTCCGCCCGCCGTCTCGCCCGGCATCCCGCCGGGCACCCCGCACGGCACGCTCCGGCGCCGCTCACCCCCGGTTCGCGTACGACAAGGAGGCTGCCCATGTCCGCCGAACCGTCCCTCCCTACCCCCACCTCGTCCGGCCCCCGCTTCGGCGTCTGGCTCGTCGGAGCCCGCGGCTCCGTCGCCACCACCGCGATCGCGGGCTGCGCCGCCGTCGCCGCGGGTCTGCACCCGCCGACCGGCATGGTCACCGAGACCACCCCCTTCACCGATGTCGGTCTGCCAACGTTGTCGTCGCTCGTCTTCGGCGGCCACGACACCGTCGACTGCCCGCTGCCCAAACGCGCCGAACACCTCGCCGCCGGCGGCGTCCTGCCGCACGGCCTGCCCTCCGCGGTCCACGCCGACCTCGCCGCCGCCGACCAGGAGATCCGCCCCGGCGGACCCCTGCCGGGCGACGCGTACCGCACCGGTGGCACGGACGAGCGCACCGGCCGCACCCAGGACGACCTGATCGACGTCTTCGCCGCGGACATCCAGGACTTCGTACAACGCCGGGAACTGGCGGGCGCCGTCGTCGTGAACGTCGCCTCCACCGAACCCGTCCCGCCGGACGGACACCTCCCGCCCAGCTCCCTGTACGCCGCCGCCGCCCTGCGCGCCGGCTGCCCCTACGTCAACTTCACCCCCTCCAGCGGGCTGCACCACCCCGCCCTGGCCGAAGCGGCCGCCACCGCCGCCGTCCCGTACGCGGGCCGCGACGGCAAGACCGGACAGACCCTGCTGCGCTCCGTGCTCGGCCCGATGTTCCTGCAGCGCGCCCTCGCCGTACGCGCCTGGTCCGGCACCAACCTGCTGGGCGGCGGCGACGGAGCCGCCCTCGCCGACCCCGCGGCGGCCGCCGCGAAGAACGCCGGCAAGGAACGCGTCCTCGCCGACACCCTCGGCGCCGCACCCCAGGGCGAGGTGCACATCGACGACGTGCCCGCGCTCGGCGATTGGAAGACCGCCTGGGACCACATCGCCTTCGACGGCTTCCTCGGCGCCCGCATGGTCCTCCAGACCACCTGGCAGGGCTGCGACTCGGCCCTCGCCGCGCCCCTCGTCCTCGACCTGGCCCGCCTCCTGCTGCGCGCCCACACCGTCGGGCTCACCGGGCCGCGCCCGGAACTGGGCTTCTACTTCAAGGACCCGGACGGCGACGCGTCGTCGGCGCTCGGCGAGCAGTTCGCCACACTGGTGGACTTCGCCCGGCGACTGCGGGACCCACGATGAGCGGCGGCCGACGGCGCGCCTGGGCCGAACTCCTGCGCCTGCCCGCCCTGTTCACCGTCCCCGGCGACGCCCTCGCGGGCGCGGCCGCCGTGGGCGCCCGCCCCGGCCGCGGCACCCTCCTCGCCATCGGCTCCTCCCTGTGCCTGTACGAGGCGGGCATGGCCCTCAACGACTGGGCCGACCGCGCCGAGGACGCCATCGACCGGCCCCACCGCCCGATCCCGTCCGGACGCATCCGCCCGGCCGCGGCGCTGACGGCGGCGGTCGCCCTCACCGGAGCAGGCGTCGGCCTGGCGTTTCGCGCGAGCCGCTCCGCGGGCCTGCTCGGCACGGCGCTGGCCGCGACGGTCTGGGCATACGACCTGGGCCTGAAACGCACCCCGGCCGGACCGCTGGCGATGGGCGCGGCCCGGGGCCTCGACCTGCTCCTGGGCGCGGCCGGATCACCCGACGCCACGAACAGGAACACCGCCACGCCCGCCCCCGCCCCGTCGAGGCGGCTCCCGGCGGCGGTCCCCGAGGCCCTGACCCTCGCCACCCACACCGCGGCCGTCACCGCCGTCTCCCGCAACGAGACCACCGGCGGCAGCCCGCTGGCCCCGGCCGCCGCCCTCGCGGTGACCACGACCCTCACCACCCATCTCCTCCGACTCCCGGCGGGCCGAGGCGCCGCAGCCCCCCTCGGCCTGCCGGGTCCCACCGCATACGCCGCCACCACGGCCCGCCCCCTCCTCCACGCCGCCCTCAACCCGTCCCCGCCCCTGACCCAACGCGCCGTCGGCGCCGGGATCCGCGCCATGATCCCGCTGCAGGCCGCCCTGGCCGCGCGCTCCGGCGCCCTTGGCACCGCCCTGCTCACGGCCTCGCTCGCCCCGCTCGCCCGCCGCTTCTCCCGAAAGGTGAGCGTGACATGAGCCCCCACACGGAGCAGACCCTGCGCTGGGGCTACGGCACCAACGGCCTCACCGACCTCCGCCTCGACGACGCCCTCGCCCTCCTCGCCGACCTCGGCTACGACGGCGTGGGCCTCACCCTCGATCACATGCACCTGGACCCGCTGACCCCGGACCTCGCTGCCCGCACCCGCCAGGTCGCCCGCACCCTGGACCGGCACCACCTGACGGCCACCGTCGAGACCGGCGCCCGCTACGTCCTCGACCCGCGCCGCAAACACGGCCCCTCCCTCCTCGACCCGGACCCGGACGCCCGCGCCGCCCGCACCCGGCTGCTCCTGCGCGCCGTCCAGGTCGCCGCCGACCTGGGCGCCCACGCGGTGCACTGCTTCAGCGGCATCACCCCCGAGGGCACCGACCCGGACACCGCGTGGAAGCAGCTCGCCGACGAACTCGGCACCGTCGTGGAAGCCGCCACCACCGCCGGCGTCCCCCTCGCCATCGAGCCCGAGCCCGGCCATCTGCTCGCCACGCTCGCCGACTTCCACCGGCTGCGCCGCGCCCTGGGCAGCCCCGACGTCCTCGGCCTCACCCTCGACATCGGGCACTGCCAATGCCTGGAACCGGACCCGCCCGCCGACTGCGTCCGCGCGGCGGCGCCCTGGCTGCGACACGTCCAGATCGAGGACATGCGCCGCGGCGTCCACGAACACCTGCCGTTCGGCGACGGCGAGATCGACTTCCCCCCGGTGCTCGACGCGCTGGCCGCCACCGGCTACCAGGGCCTGACCGTGGTCGAACTGCCCCGGCACTCCCACGCCGGCCCGGACCTGGCAGCCCGGTCCCTGGAGTTCCTCCGGTCAGCAGCACGAGGAGGCAGCGCATGACCCCGCCCACCACCCTCGCGGCACTCCGTGCCCAGCTCGACACGGCACTGACCGGAGCCGCCCGCGCCTGGCTCGACCAGGCCCTGGCCGAGGCCGCCGCCCACACCGGAACCCGGGACGAAAAGGCCCCTCCCGTCTGGGAGTTGAGGTTCGCCGAAGCGGGCCGCCGCACCGGCCAGGACCACGCCGACGCCACCCGCGTCCTCCTGCTGCACGCCGCCCGCGCCGACACCGACACCCTCACCCGCCTGTACGCCCAGGGCACCGCCGCCGAACGCCGCGCCGTCCTGACGTCCCTGCCCCACCTCGTACCCGGCCCGGAAGGCCTGCCGCTGGTCGAGGACGCGCTGCGCACCAACGACACCCGCCTGGTCGCCGCCGCCGTCGGCCCGTACGCCGCCGAGCACCTGCCCGCCCACCACTGGCGGCACGCCGTCCTGAAATGCCTGTTCACCGGCGTGTCCGTCGACGCCGTCGCCGAACTGTGGCGGCGCGCCCACGGCGACGCCGAACTCGCCCGCATGCTCGACGACTTCGCCCAGGAACGCACCGCGGCGGGCCGGTCCGTCCCCGAGGACCTGCACCGCGTCCTGACCCTGACGGCACCCGCGACGGAGGAGTCCTGATGCGCATCTTCGACCCCCACATCCACATGACGTCGCGCACCACCGACGACTACCAGGCCATGTACGCGGCCGGGGTCCGCGCGCTCGTCGAACCCTCCTTCTGGCTCGGGCAGCCCCGCACCTCGCCCGCCTCCTTCTTCGACTACTTCGACGCGCTCCTCGGCTGGGAACCCTTCCGCGCCGCCCAGTACGGCATCGCCCACCACTGCACGATCGCCCTCAACCCCAAAGAGGCGAACGACCCGCGCTGCACCCCGGTGCTCGACGCCCTGCCGCGCTACCTCGTCAAGGACAACGTCGTCGCCGTCGGCGAGATCGGCTACGACTCCATGACCCCCGCCGAGGACACGGCGCTCGCCACCCAGCTCCAGCTCGCCGCCGACCATCAGCTGCCCGCGCTCGTCCACACTCCGCACCGCGACAAACTCGCCGGCCTGCGCCGCACCCTCGACGTGGTCCGCGAGTCCGCGCTCCCCGTCGAGCACGTCCTGATCGACCACCTGAACGAGACCACCGCCAAGGAGGCCAAGGACGCCGGGAGCTGGCTCGGCTTCTCCGTCTATCCCGACACCAAGATGGACGAGGACCGCATGGTCGAGATCCTGCGCTCCTACGGCCCGGAGAAGGTCCTCGTCAACTCGGCGGCCGACTGGGGCAAGAGCGACCCGCTCAAGACCCGCAGGGTCGCCGACGCCCTGCTCGCCGCCGGCTTCACCGACGACGACGTCGACCTCGTCCTGTGGCGCAACCCCGTCGCCTTCTACGGTCTGAGCGGCCGCCTCCAACTCGACGCGCCACCCCCGCAGGAAGCGACCCACGAGGGCAACTCCATCCTGCGCGGGGGAGCGTGACAGATGCGCTTCCGCCACCCCGACGGGTCCACCGTCCACCTCGCGTACTGCACGAACGTGCACCCCGCCGAGACCCTCGACGGCGTCCTCGCCCAGCTCCGCGACCACTGCGAGCCCGTCCGCAGACGCCTGGGCCGCGACCGCCTCGGCATCGGCCTGTGGCTCGCCAAGGACGCCGCCCGCACCCTGACCACCGACCCGGCGGCGCTGCGCGGCCTGCGCGCGGAACTCGACCGGCGCGGCCTCGAAGTCGTCACGCTCAACGGCTTCCCCTACGAAGGGTTCGGCGCCGAAGAGGTCAAGTACCGCGTCTACAAGCCCGACTGGGCCGACCCGGACCGCCTCGCCCACACCACCGAACTGGCCCGCCTGCTCGCCACCCTGCTCCCCGCCGACGTCACCGAAGGCACCATCTCCACCCTGCCGCTCGCCTGGCGCACCGCGTACGACGGGGAGCGCGCCGAAGTCGCCCGCACCGCCCTGATCACCCTCGCCGAACGCCTCGACGCCCTCGAGGAGCTGACCGGCAGGTCGATCCGCATCGGCCTGGAACCGGAACCCGGCTGCACCGTCGAGACCACCGCCGACGCCATCGGCCCGCTCACCGCCGTCGCCCGCACCGACCGCATCGGCCTGTGCCTCGACACCTGCCATCTCGCCACCTCCTTCGAGGACCCCGGCGCCGCCCTCGACGGCCTCGCCGCCGCCCACATCCCCGTCGTCAAATCGCAGCTCTCCGCCGCCCTGCACGCCGAACACCCCCGCCTCCCCGACGTCCGCGAGGCCCTCGCCGCCTTCGACGAACCCCGCTTCCTGCACCAGACCCGCACCGTCACCGCCGACGGCCTCCACGGCACCGACGACCTGGGCCCCGCCCTCGACGGCGCAGCCCTGCCCGACACCGCGCCGTGGCGCGCCCACTTCCACGTCCCCCTGCACGCGGCGCCCTCGGCCCCGCTCACCTCCACGCTCCCCGTCCTCAAGGACACGCTGACCCGACTCGTCGGCGGCGCGCACCCCCTCACCCACCACCTCGAGGTCGAGACGTACACCTGGCAGGCCCTGCCGCCCGAACTGCGCCCCCGGGCCCGGACCCAGCTGGCCGACGGCATCGCCGCCGAACTCACCCTCGCCCGCGACCTGTTGACCGACCTCGGCCTCAAGGAGCTGCCATGACGGACAGCCGCCCCACCCCGCTCCTCGTCCTGGACGTCGTCGGCCTCACCCCCCGTCTCCTCGACCACATGCCCCACCTCAAGTCGCTCGGCCAGTCCGGATCCCGCGCGGCCCTCGGCACCGTGCTGCCCGCCGTCACCTGCGCCGCCCAGTCCACCTTCCTCACCGGCACGATGCCGTCCGAGCACGGCATCGTCGGCAACGGCTGGTACTTCCGCGAACTCGGCGACGTCCTGCTGTGGCGCCAGCACAACGGCCTCGTGGCCGGCGACAAACTCTGGGACGCCGCCCGCCGCGCCCACCCCGGCTACACGGTCGCCAACATCTGCTGGTGGTACGCCATGGGCGCCGACACCGACATCACCATCACCCCCCGCCCGGTCTACTACGCCGACGGCCGCAAGGAACCCGACTGCTACACCCGGCCCCCGGCCCTGCACGACGAACTCACCGAGAAACTCGGCACGTTCCCGCTCTTCCACTTCTGGGGCCCCGGCGCCGACATCGTCTCCAGCCAGTGGATCATCGACGCCACCCGCCACGTCATGGCGACCCGGCACCCCGACCTGACCCTGTGCTACCTCCCTCACCTCGACTACGACCTGCAGCGCTTCGGCCCCGACGACCCCCGCGCGCACCGGGCCGCAGCCGAGCTCGACACCGCTCTCGCCCCGCTCCTCGACGACGCCCGGGCCGAGGGCCGTACCGTCGTCGCCCTGTCCGAGTACGGCATCACGCGCGCCGACCGCCCCGTCGACATCAACCGGGCGCTGCGCCGGGCGGGCCTGCTCGAGGTGCACACGCAGGACGGCATGGAGTACCTCGACCCGATGACCTCACGGGCGTTCGCCGTCGCCGATCACCAGATCGCGCACATCTACGTGCGCCGCCCTGAGGACCTCGACGCCACCCGCGCCGCACTCGCCGACCTGCCCGGCATCGAGCAACTCCTCGACGACGAGGGCAAGAAGGACCACCACCTCGACCATCCGCGCGCCGGTGAACTCGTCGCCATCGCGGAGCCCGACGCCTGGTTCACGTACTACTACTGGCTCGACGACGCCCGCGCCCCCGACTTCGCGCAGCTCGTCGAGATCCACCGCAAACCCGGCTACGACCCGGTCGAACTGTTCATGGACCCCCTCGACCCCTACGTCAAGGTCAAGGCCGCGGGCGCGCTCGCCCGCAAGAAGCTCGGCCTGCGCTACCGCATGGCGGTCGTGCCGCTGGACCCCTCACCTATTCGCGGCAGCCACGGCCGCCTCCCCACGAGCGACGACGACGGTCCGCTCATCATCAGCTCCACCCCCCATGCACTTCCCGGCCGCGTCCCGGCCACCGCAGTGAAATCGCTGCTCCTCGACCTGGCCGGCCTGGGCTGAGGCACGCCTCGGCCCACACCGCGCCTGACCAGGACCAGTTACAGAGAGTGAAGCACGCTCCACTGACAACGCGCCAGTGGTATCCGCCCGCACGTCGAAGAGAGGCACCCGTGACCGACTTCCAGGACACCCCCGCCGACGACGCCCTCAGACAGCGTCTCGGCATCAACCGCCGCCGCTTCCTCAGCACCTGCACCGCCGTCGCCGCGGGCGCGATCGCCGCGCCCGTGTTCGGCGCCGCACCGTCCTTCGCCCACTCCTCGACGGGCGGTGGCCACGGGCACGGCCACGACCACGGCGGTCACGGCCGCGGCAGCGAACTCGTGCCCGCGAACCGGCGCGGCATCATCCTCTACACCGTCCGCGACGCCACCGGCCGCGACCCGCTCGCCTCCGACCTGCCCTCGGGCTTCCGCGAGGTGTTCAAGGAGCTGGCCCGCTACGGCTACAAGCAGGTCGAGTTCGCGGGCTACGGCCAGCACGCCAACGCGCCCGGCGGCGCCAACCTCGAGTCCGTCGAAGGGGCGAAGCTGCTGCGCTCCTGGCTCGACGAGTACGGCCTGCGCGCCCAGGGCAACCACGGCTTCATCCCGTCGTCGTGGCCGCTCAGCCAGGCCGACATCGACACGTTCAAGAAGCACCTGGAGATCGCCAACATTCTGGGCATGTCCCACATGGGCACCGGTGGCGACCCCACCAGCAGCTCGTACAAGGCGGACTGGGACGTCGCCGCCGACAAGTGGAACGCCCTCGGCGACATCGCCCACAAGGCCGGTATCAAGCTCTACACCCACAACCACGACGCGGCGTACGGCTTCCTGCTCGACGGCGGCCCGCTCGACGCCCAGGGCCGCCCGACCCGCAGCTCCGGCATCCGCAAGCTGGAGTACTTCCTCAAGGGCACCGACCCGAGGACGGTCTGGCTGGAGATGGACATCTACTGGGCGCACGTCGCGCAGTACAAGTTCCACACGTACACCGCGCACGACGGCTCCCAGCGGGAGAAGGTCTTCGACCCGGCCGGGCTCGTCTCCCGCAACAACAAGCGCTACCCGCTGTTCCACGCCAAGGACGGCACGCGCAACGACACCAGCGGAGAGGGCTACGACATGGTGCCCTTCGGTGAGGGCGTCATCGACTACCGCACCTTCTTCAGCCGGGTCGGCGAGAAGAACTACCACAACCCGATGGTCGAGCAGGACACCGCGCCCAGCTCCACGGATCTCGGCCAGTCCCTGAGGTTCGCGAAGATCGGGTACGACAACCTGGCGGCACTGCGCAAGAAGCGCTGACGACGCAGGAAGCGCTGACAGCACGCGCATGAGGGGCCCGGCCGCCATCGGCCGGGCCCCACTCGGTCGTCGCTCCTACACCGAGGCCGTCTTCTGTCGGCCCGGCTGCCGCAGCAGCAGGGCGAAGGCGGCCGCCACCATGGAGATCCCGCCGGCCAGCGCGTACGCCCCGTTGTAACCCCACGCGGCGACCACCATCGAGCCGAGCCCGCCGCCGAACAGGCCACTGATGAGCTTGCCGCTGTAGACGAGACCGTAGTTGGTGGCGTTGTAGTTCTCCCCGAAGTAGTCCGGGGTCAGCGCCGCGAACATCGGGTAGAACGCGCCACCGCCGAAGCCCGACAGGAACGCGAAGACCAGGAACAGCCACTCGCTCTTGATCTCACCCGCCCAGATCACGCCGAACTGGGCGAGCCCGAGCACGACGATCACCAGGACCAGGCTGAACTTGCGGCCCCAGATGTCCGACATCCAGCCGACGACGGCCCGGCCGACCCCGTTGATGACGGCCATGACACCCATCGAGGACGCCGCTACCAGCGGCCCGAAGCCGACCTCCTTGGCGAAGTTCACCTGGAACGAGATGCCGAAGATCGACACACCGGCGGTCAGCACCAGGCTGAACCACATGATCGGCAGCATCCCGGTCCTGATGGCTTCCATGGGCGTGTACTGACGCACGGCGGGCGGATTCTTCGCGAGGGACTTCGCGCCCTTCCCCGCGCCGGACTTCGCGAGCGGGTCGATGTCCTGCGGCCACCAGTTCTTCGGCGGGTCCCTGAAGAAGAACGCGCAGACCAGGACGACGACCAGCACGTACAGACCGATCATGTCGAGCACACGATGGTAATTGGACGTGTCGAAGGCGTAGTTGAAGATGAAGATGAAAGGCAGCGACCCGTAGGCGAAGCCGCCGTTCACGAAACCCGTCTTTCCGCCTTTTCGTTCCGGGAACCACTTCCCGACCATGTTGATACAGGTCGAATAGACGAGGCCGGAGCCCAGCCCGCCGACGACACCGAACCCGAGGATCGCCAGCCACACGTTGCTGAGATGGGACAGCGCGATGAAGCCGAGCATGCACATGAACGAGCCGATCATCATGGCCCGCTTGGCGGTCATGATGCCCTTCTCCCGCAGCCATCCGGCGGGGAAGGCGATGCCCGCCTGGAAGAACACCCAGACGCTCAGGATCCAGAAGGTGTTCGACTGCGTCCAGCCGTGGGCGCTGGACAGCGTGTCCTCCGCCGAGCCGTAGGCGTACTCGGAAACGCTGATGGCCATCATCGCGATCCATGGCAGATACACCATGAACTTACGGGAATGGCCGAGGATGTCGCGGTCCGTCTCGCCCACGCGGTAGACGCGGCCGTTCTCGTCGGTGATCTCTCGGTACCTTGCGCCGGTGGCCGGTGCTGTATCGCCTGCGGCGATGGGCTCCGCCGTCATATCACGCCATCTCCTCACCGAGCGGTTGCGGATTGGGTCGAATGCCACGGGACTTGGGCCTGCCGGGTTGCGACAGGAAGAGCGCCACGAAACCGGCGAAGAACGAGATGCAGCCCGCGAGGATGAAGGCGCCGGAATGCCCCCACGCGCCGACGACCAGGGCGCCCATGCCCGCCCCGAGGCCGGAGACGAGCTTGGAGCTGTAGACCATGCCGTAATTGGTCGCGTTGTTGTTCTCGCCGAAGTAGTCCGCGGTGAGTGCCGCGAACATCGGGAAGATGGCGCCGCCGCCGAATCCGGAGATCGCGGAGAAGACCAGGAACAGCGGCAGGTTCTTGGCCTCGGCCGACCAGAGGATGCCGAACTGGGCGAGGCCCAGGATGACGCAGACCGCGAGCAGGCACTGCTTGCGGCCGTACCGGTCGGAGAGCCAGCCGATGACACCGCGTCCGGTGCCGTTGACGATCGCCTTGAGCGACATCGCGGTGGCCACGATCCCGCCGGCGAAGCCCGCCTCCTCCCCGATGTCGACCTGGAAGGCGATGCCGAAGATGTTCACGCCGGAGGTGCAGGCCAGACAGAACCACATCAGCGCCACCCGGCCCGTCCGCCAGGCCTCCATGGGGGTGTACTGCTTCACGGCCGGCGGGTTCTTCTCCAGCGAACGGCGGGCGCGCGGATCCTCGGGCGGATGGAGCGGGTCGATGTTCGCGGGCCACCAGTTCTTCGGCGGATCCTTGAAGAAGTAGCCGGCGGACGCGACCATCGCGGCGAGCAGGACCCCCACCGACAGCAGCACCCAGCGGAAGTTGGTGAGGTCCATGTAGCCGGTGAAGAGGAAGACGAACGGCACCGAACCGTAGGCGAATCCGCCGTTCACGAAGCCGGTCTTGCCGCCCCTGCGCTCCGGATACCACTTGCCCACCATGTTGACGCAGGTGGCGTACACCATCCCCGCGCCCATTCCGCTGAGCACGCTGAAGCCTATGTAGGCGACGACGACGTGCGGCGCGAGGGCCAGTGACAGGTACCCCATGAAGGTGCCCGACGCGCCGATCATCATCGCCCAGCGGGCCGGCAGCCTTCCGCTCTCACGCAGCCTGCCCGCGGGGAAGGCCACCGCTGCCTGGAAGAACACCCACACGGTCATCATCCAGAAGATGTGCAGGCTGTTCCAGTCGTGCGCGGTGTGCAGAGTCTCCTCGGCGGACGCGAACGCGTACTCGGCGGAGGAGATCCCCATCATGCCCACCCATGGCAGGATCACCATCCACTTGCGCTTGCGCCCCATGATGTCGATGTCGCTCTCGCCAACCCGGTACACCCGGCCGTTGACGTCCGTCACCTCCCTGTAGGGGACGGACGGTGGTAGATCGGTCGTGGTCATGACGGTCGCACCCCTTGCATCGAAAGATCTGGCCAGCGCCCCCTGTCCACATTGCTTTCGTGTGCGCGCGGGTCCTGGGTCCGGCCGGCGCACACCGCCGGCCGGACCCGCATCGGTCACCTCATCGACCGCCCCCCAACAGTCCCGCCGCGCGGGCCCACCGGTACTTGGCGCCCAGCACCGCCACCGGCTTCTCCGTCGTGTACGGGTACGCGACCACCCCGTGCTCGAAGAGGTACTGGCAGGCCTCCTCGACCTCGACGTCCCCGGCCAGCGAGGCGACCACGGGCTTCTCGACGCCGCGCTCACGGAACTCCCGCACCACGCGGGCCGTTACCTCGGCAAAGACCATGGGAGGGGTGACGATGGTGTGCCAGTAGCCGAGCACGAGCGCATGGATGCGCGGGTCCTCCAGGCCGAGCCGGATCGTCGCCTCGTACGTCGACGGCGGCTCACCGCCCGTGATGTCGACGGGGTTGCCCGCGGCCCCGAAGGGCGGGATGCACTGCCGGAAGGCGGCGTCCAGATCGGCCGGGATCTCCATCAGCCGAAGCCCGTTGTCGGTCACCGCGTCCGACAGCAGCACACCGGAACCGCCCGCGCCCGTGATGATCACGATGTTGTCGCCCCGCGGGGTGGGCAGCACGGGCAGCGCCCGCGCGTACTCCAGCATGTCGTTCAGGCCCGGGGCCCGGATGACACCGGCCTGCTTCAGGATGTCGTCGTACACGGCGTCGTCGCCGGCCAGCGCGCCCGTGTGCGAGCCGGCCGCCTTCGCGCCCGCGGCCGTCCGCCCCGCCTTCAGGACGACGACGGGCTTCTTCGGCACCGTCGCGCGCGCGGCCTCCACGAAGGCGCGCCCGTCCTTGAGGTCCTCCAAGTGCATGGCGATGCACCGGGTATTGGGGTCCTCGCCGAACCAGGTCAGCAGATCGTCCTCGTCCAGGTCCGACTTGTTGCCGAGCCCGACGATCGCGGAGACGCCGGTCTTCGTGGTGCGCGCGAAGCCGAGGATCGCCATCCCGATGCCGCCGGACTGCGAGGTGAGAGCCACACCGCCCTTCACGTCGTACGGCGTGCAGAACGTGGCGCACAAGTCCTGCCACGTCGAGTAGTAGCCGTAGATGTTCGGCCCGAGCAGTCGCACCCCGTGCCGCTCGCCGATGGCCACGATCTCGTCCTGGAGGGCCTGTTCACCGGTCTCCGCGAAGCCGGACGGAATGAGCACCGCGTTCGGGATGCCCTTGCGCCCCACCTCCTCCAAGGCCGCTGCCACGAACTTGGCGGGGATCGCGAAGACCGCCACATCCACCTCACCGGGGACATCCGTGACACTCTTGTACGCCTTGCGGCCCAGAATGTCATCGGCCTTCGGGTTCACCGGATGGATCTCCCCGGAGAAGCCGCCGTCGATGAGGTTGCGCATGACCGAGTTGCCGATCTTGCCCTGCTCGTTGGACGCGCCGATCACGGCGACCGAGCGCGGCTGCATCAGCCGGCGCATCGACGTCAGGATCTGCTCCCGTGTGTACGTGCGCCGCGGCTTCGGCGCCCCCTCGGCGAGGATCACCCGGATGTCGGCGGCGACCGCGCCGTCCGGTGTCGCGATCACCGGGTTGAGGTCGACCTCGGCGATCTCCGGGAAGTCCGTGACCAGCCGGGACACCCGCCGGATCTGCTCGGCCAGCGCCCACCGGTCGACGCCGCGCGCGCCGCGCACCCCGCGCAGCACCTCCGCCGCGCCGATGGAGTCGAGCATCCCGAGGGCCTCGTCGGCGTCCAGGGGCGCGAGCCGGAAGGTGACGTCCTTGAGGACCTCGACCAGCACGCCGCCCAGCCCGAAGGCGACGACCTTGCCGAACGTCGGGTCGGTGACCGCCCCGACGATGACCTCCTGGGTGTCCGCCCCCGTCGGCAGCAGCTCCTGCACCTGAACGCCTTCGATGCGCGCGTCCGGCGCGTACGCCCGCGCGTTCTCGATGATCCGGTGGAACGCGGCGCGTACGTCGGCCGCGCCCTCCACCCCGACGACGACACCGCCCGCGTCGGTCTTGTGCAGGATGTCGGGGGAGACGATCTTCAGCACCACGGGCTTGCCGAAGCGCGCCGCGGCCGCCACCGCCTCGTCGACATCGGTCGCCAGGTCCTCGCCGGGTACGGCTATCCCGTACGCGTCGGCGATCACCTTCCCCTCCGGCGCGGTGAGCGCCGCGCGTCCCTCGGCCCGTACGGCGTCGAGCAGCGCGCGCACCGTCAGCTCACGGTCCTCGGCCATCAATCAGATCACTCCGTTCGACTTGAGCAGGCGCAACTCCTCGTCGCCGAGACCGAGTTCACCGACGAAGACCTCTTCGTTGTGCTCGCCGAGCAGCGGGGAACCGGTGACGTGCACGGGGGAGTCGGAGAGCTTGAGCGGGGAGCCGACGGTGGTGAAGGAGCCGCGCTGCGGGTGCGGCACCTCGACGACCATCTCGTTCGCGACGAGCGACGCGTCCTCGATGATCTCCTTGGTGGAGAGGATCGGGCCGCACGGGATGTTGTGGGCGTTGAGCTTCTCCAGGACCTCCCACTTCGGGAGCGTCGAGGACCACTCCTCGATCAGCTGGAACATCTTGTTGAGCTTCGGCAGCCGCGCCTCCGGGGTCGCCCACTCGGGGTCGCCGGCCAGCTCGGGCCGCCCGATCAGCTCGCTCAGCGGCGGCCAGCCCACCGGCTGCACGATCACGTACACGTAGTCGTTCGGTCCGCCGGGCGCGCACTTCACGGCCCAGCCGGGCTGTCCGCCGCCCGAGGCGTTGCCGGAGCGCGGCACCTCGTCGCCGAAGTCCTCGTTCGGGTACTCGGCCAACGGGCCGTGGGAGAGGCGCTGTTGGTCGCGCAGCTTCACGCGGCACAGGTTGAGCACCGCGTGCTGCATGGCCACGTTCACGCGCTGACCGCGCCCGGTGCTCGCCCGCTGGAGCAGTGCGGCCAGGATGCCGGCGACCGCGTGGACACCGGTCCCGGAGTCACCGATCTGGGCACCGGTGGCGAGCGGCGGCCCGTCCTCGAAACCGGTGGTCGACATGGATCCGCCCATGGCCTGGGCCACGACCTCGTACGCCTTGAAGTTGGTGTACGGGCCGTCGCCGAAGCCCTTGATGGACGCGTACACGATCCGCGGGTTGATCTCCTGGATGCGGTCCCAGGTGAAGCCCATGCGGTCGACGGCGCCGGGGCCGAAGTTCTCGACCATCACGTCGGAGCGGCGGATCAGCTCGGTCAGCAGCTCCTTGCCGCGCTCCGTCTTCGTGTTGAGGGTGATGCTCCGCTTGTTGCAGTTGAGCATCGTGAAGTAGAGGGAGTCGACGTCCGGGATGTCACGCAGCTGCTTGCGCGTGATGTCACCGGTCGGCGCCTCCAGTTTGATGACGTCCGCGCCGAGCCATGCGAGGAGCTGCGTGGCGGAGGGTCCCGACTGGACGTGGGTCATGTCGAGGACGCGGATGCCTTCGAGAGCCTTGGTCGCGACAGTCGTGTCAGCCGTGTCAGCCGTGTCAGTCATCTCGGGGGCACCTCACTACTTGTACATGGTCTGGTTCATGGTTCCGGGGGCGTACGCGTCCGGATCGACCCACACGTTGATCAGGGACGGCTTGCCGGACTCGCGGGCGCGGCGCAGGGCCGGGCCGATGTCGGCGGGGTCGCGGACCTCTTCGCCGTAGCCGCCCAGCATCTGGGCGAACTTGTCGTAGTGGACGTCGCCGAGGGTGTTGCCCACGCGCTCGCGCTCGTCGCCGTACTTGGCCTTCTGGCCGTACCGGATCTGGTTCATCGAGGAGTTGTTGCCGACGATCCCGACGAAGGGCAGGTCGTAGCGCACGAGCGTTTCGAAGTCCCACCCGGTGAGGGAGAAGGCGCCGTCGCCGAACAGGGCCACGACCTCCTTGTCGGGCCGCGCCTGCTTCGCGGCGAGGACGAAGGGGATGCCGACACCGAGCGTGCCGAGCGGACCCGGGTCCATCCAGTGGCCGGGCGACTTGGGCTGGACCACCTGCCCGGAGAAGGTGACGATGTCGCCGCCGTCGCCGATGTAGATCGAGTCCTCGGTGAGGAAGTCGTTGATCTCGCTGACGAGCCGGTAGGGGTGGATGGGGGAGGCGTCGGAGCGCAGGTTCGGCAGCCGCTTCTCGATCGCCGTCTGCTCGGCGGCGCGCAGCTCGTCGAGCCACTCCTTGCGCTTGGCGGCGCCCCCGTTGACGCGCCCGGAGGCCGCCTCCGTCACCGACGTGAGCACGAGCCCCGCGTCGCCGACGATGCCGAGGTCGATGTCCCGGTTCTTGCCGACGGTGCGGTAGTCGAGGTCGATCTGCACCACGGTCGCGTCCTGCGACAGCCGCTTCCCGTAGCCCATGCGGAAGTCGAAGGGGGTGCCGACGATGATGATGAGGTCGGCGTTGGCGAACGCGTAGCGGCGCGACAGCTGGAAGTGGTGCGGGTCGCCGGGCGGCAGGGTGCCGCGGCCCGCGCCGTTCATGTAGGCGGGCACGTTCAGCGTGCGCACCAGCTCGATGGCCGACTCGGTGCCGCGCGTCGTCCACACCTGGCTGCCCAGCAGGATCGCCGGCTTCTCGGCGTGCACCAGGAGGTCGGCGAGCTTCTCGACGGCTTCGGGGTCGCCGGCGGACCTGGTGGAGGCCCGGTACCGACCGGCCTTCGGCACCCGCGCCTTGTCCACCGGCACCTTCGCGTCGAGCACGTCGCGCGGTATCTCCAGGAAGGAGGGACCGGGCGCCCCGTGGTAGCACTCGCGGAACGCCATGGACACCATGTCGGCCGCCCGCGCGGTGTCCGGCACCGTCGCGGCGAACTTGGTGATCGGGGTCATCATGTCGACGTGCGGCAGGTCCTGGAGAGACCCCATCTTGTGCTGGGTGTGGGCGCCTTGGCCGCCGATGAGCAGCATCGGTGACTCGGCGCGGAACGCGTTGGCGACACCGGTGACGGCGTCGGTGGTGCCGGGCCCGGCCGTCACGACGGCGCAGCCCGGCTTCCCGGTGATGCGCGCGTAGCCGTCGGCGGCGTGCGCGGCGACCTGTTCGTGGCGTACGTCGACGACGTCGATGCCCTCGTCGACGCAGCCGTCGTAGATGTCGATGATGTGGCCGCCGCACAAGGTGTAGATGACCTCCACACCCTCTGCCTTGAGTGCTTTGGCGACCAGGTGTCCACCGGAGATCTGGTCCTGGCCGTGGTCCGCATCGGACTGGGGCATGGCGAAGTCCCGTCCCTTCGTAGGGGATTGAAAAGAGCAGGTCGGGCGCGTGACAGGCACGGTTCCGGCCTGACTCTCGTGCGTCGCTCGTACATTGCATACAGTCGACGAATACTGTATGAACCTTGTTATCCCGCATCCGATGGGTGGTGTCCAGGGGGCGTGCGGCACTTTCGAGTCAGGAGCCGAAATGGACCTGTACGAGCACCAGGCAAGGGAACTCTTCGCGGAACACGGCATCGTGGTGCCGCAGGCCGAGGTCACCGACTCCGTGAAGGAGGCGCGGGAGATCGCGCGCAGGCTCGGTGGCCGCGTCGTCGTCAAGGCGCAGGTCAAGACCGGTGGCCGGGGCAAGGCGGGCGGCGTCAAGCTCGCCGCGGACCCGGCCGCCGCCGAGCTCACGGCACGCCAGATCCTCGGCATGGACATCAAGGGCCACACCGTGCGCACGGTGATGCTGGCCCAACCCGTGGACATCGAGAGCGAGTTCTACGTCTCCTACGTCCTCGACCGTGCGGCGGGCACCTTCCTCGCCATCGCCTCGGCCGAGGGCGGCATGGAGATAGAGGAGGTCGCCGCCACCCGGCCCGAGGCCGTCGCCCGCATCCCCGTCGACCCCGCCGAGGGCGTCACCGGCGCCAAGGCCGCCGAGATCGCCGACGCGGCCGGACTGCCCCCGCAGGCCGTCGACGCCCTGGTCCGCCTGTGGGGTGTGCTCACCCGGGAGGACGCCGTCCTCGTCGAGGTGAACCCCCTCGTGCGCACGACGGGCGGACAGCTCCTCGCCCTCGACGGAAAGATCGCCCTCGACGACAACGCCCGCTTCCGACGCGAGCGTTGGGGCGCGCAGGAGGCCACGCACGACGATCCGCTGGAGGCCGAGGCGGCCGCCAAGGGCCTCAATTACGTCAAGCTGGACGGCGAGGTCGGCATCATCGGCAACGGCGCGGGCCTCGTCATGTCGACCCTCGACGTCGTCGCCGGCTGCGGCGCCCGCCCCGCCAACTTCCTCGACATCGGCGGCGGCGCCTCCGCGCAGACCATGGCCGACGGCCTGAACGTCATCCTCTCCGACCAGGCCGTGAAATCCGTCTTCGTCAACGTCTTCGGCGGCATCACCGCCTGCGACGCCGTCGCCGACGGCATCGTGAAGGCCCTCGACAGCGTCCGGCTGACCAAGCCGCTCGTCGTCCGGCTCGACGGCAACAACGCCGCGCGCGGCCGCGCCGTCCTCGACGCACGCGCCCACCCGCTGATCCGGCAGGCCACCACGATGGACGACGCCGCACGGCAGGCCGCCGGCCTCGCCCTCGTCGCCAACCCCCTTTAAGGAGACGGGACATGGCCATCTACCTCACCAAGGAGAGCAAGGTCCTCGTCCAGGGCATGACCGGCACCGAGGGCATGAAGCACACCCGCCGCATGATCGCCGCGGGCACGAACGTGGTCGGCGGCGTCAACCCCCGCAAGGCGGGCCGCACCGTCGACTTCGACGACCGCGCCGTCCCCGTCTTCGGCAGCGTGGCCGACGGCATCGCGGCCACCGGCGCCGACGTCACCGTCGTCTTCGTTCCGCCCGCCTTCGCCAAGGTCGCCGTCGTCGAAGCCGCCGACGCCGGCATCCCGCTCGCCGTCGTCATCACGGAGGGCATCCCGGTCCACGACACCGTGGCCTTCCACGCGTACGCCCGGCACAAGGGCACCCGCATCATCGGCCCCAACTGCCCCGGCCTGATCACCCCCGGTCAGTCCAACGCGGGCATCATCCCCGCCGACATCACCAAGCCCGGCCGCATCGGACTCGTGTCCAAGTCGGGCACGCTCACCTACCAACTCATGTACGAGCTGCGGGACATCGGCTTCACCACGTGCGTCGGCATCGGCGGCGACCCCGTCATCGGCACCACCCACATCGACTGCCTCGCCGCCTTCGAGAACGACCCGGAGACCGAACTCGTCGTCCTCATCGGCGAGATCGGCGGCGACGCCGAGGAGCGGGCCGCCGCGTACATCCACGACCACGTCACCAAGCCCGTCGTCGCCTACATCGCCGGATTCACCGCGCCCGAGGGCAGGACCATGGGCCACGCCGGCGCCATCGTCTCCGGTTCCTCCGGCACGGCGCAGGCCAAGAAGGCGGCCCTGGAAGCCGTCGGCGTACACGTCGGATCCACCCCGACCGAGACCGCCCGCCTCGTCCTCGACCGCCTCGCGGACGCCCCGTGACGCGTTTCATACGGGTCAACCGGCCCTCCCCGTAAGGTCCTTGGCATACGGGAGGTGCTCACCGGGCACCTCCCGTCCACAGTACGAACAGCCATGACAAGCACCCCGCCCCGAATGTGCACCGTGAGCGGAGATCAAAGAAATGGCCACCACCCTCAAAGCCGGAACCTCCTGGGACGACGCCTGGCGGCGCTGCCTCGCCGTCGCTCCCGAGGCCTTCCGGGACGACCGCGTCCTCAACCTGTGGGACGGCGCCTGGCAGGCCGACGGCCGCGCCCTGCCCGCCACCACCCCGGTCGACGGCAGCCCCATCGCCGGACCGCCGCGCCTCGACGCGGACACCGCCCACCAGGCCGTACGCGCCTGCCTCGACCAGCACCGCGCCTGGCGGCACGTCCCCCTCGCCGAGCGGCGCGCCCGCGTCGCCGCTACCCTCGACGCCCTCACCGAGCACCGCGAACTGCTCTCCCTGCTGCTCGTCTGGGAGATCGGCAAGCCGTGGCGGCTCGCCCAGGCCGACGTGGACCGCGCCATCGACGGCGTGCGCTGGTACGTCGACGGCATCGAGGACATGCTCGGCGAGCGCACGCCCCTGTCCGGGCCCGTCTCCAACATCGCCAGCTGGAACTACCCGATGAGCGTGCTCGTTCACGCCATGCTGGTCCAGGCACTGGCAGGGAACGCGGTCATCGCCAAGACCCCGACCGACGGCGGCGTCTCCTGCCTCACCCTGGCCTGCGCCCTCGCCGCCCGCGAAGGCATCCCCGTCACGCTCGTCAGCGGCAGCGGCGGGCAGCTGTCCCAGGCGCTGGTGCGGGCGCCCGAGATCGGCTGCGTGTCCTTCGTCGGCGGACGCGACACCGGCGCCGCCGTCGCCACGCACGTCGCCGACCTCGGCAAGCGGCACATCCTCGAACAGGAGGGACTCAACACCTGGGGCATCTGGAACTACACCGACTGGGACAAGCTGACCGCGACGATCCCCAAGCTGTTCGACTACGGGAAGCAGCGCTGCACCGCCTACCCGCGCTTCGTCGTGCAGCGCGACGCCTTCGACGCGTTCCTCGCCGCCTACCTGCCCGCCGCGAGCACCCTGCGCGTGGGCCACCCGCTCGCCGTCGCCGCCCCCGGGGACCCGTACCCGGAACTGGACTTCGGCCCGCTCATCAACGCGGCCAAGGCCAAGGAACTGACCGACCAGGTCACCGAGGCCATCGACCGCGGCGCCGTCCCCCTCTACCGCTCCGCGCCCGACGCGGACCGCTTCCTGCCGGGCCAGGACACCAGCGCGTACGTCCACCCGGTCACGCTCCTGGGTCCGCCCCCGTCGTCACCGCTGCACCACGCCGAACCCTTCGGCCCGGTCGACACGATCGTCCTGGTCGACACCGAGGCGGAGCTGCTCGCCGCGATGAACGCCTCGAACGGCGCCCTCGTGGCCACCCTCTCCACCGACGACGAGCAGACGTACGCACGTCTCGCCCCACAGATCCGCGCCTTCAAGGTCGGCCACGGCAAGCCCCGCTCGCGCGGCGACCGTGAGGAACTGTTCGGCGGGTTCGGAGCGTCGTGGCGCGGCGCCTTCGTCGGCGGCGAACTGCTCATCAGGGCCGTCACCCAAGGTCCGCCGGGGGAGCGGCTGCCCGGGAACTTCCCCGAGTACCACCTGATGCCCTGACCGCCACCGCTCCGCCGGTGTCAGCCGATGCCCTGCCGATCGGGCCGCAGCGCGAAGGCCCGGTCGGCGGCATCCGGCACCGCCCGCTCGACGGCCTGCGCGAGCAGCGCCCGATGGCGCAGCAGCGGCTCGCGCCGCTCCGTCGGAACCAGTGCCGACAGATCGTCGAGCCCCGCCAGGATGCGCCGCGTGACCTGCGGACTTCCGACGGCGCACCCCCGGATCTCGGCGAACCCGAGATCGACCAGCTCGTCCCATCCCGGCACGGGCTGCACCAGCCGGACGGCGCCGCCGCGGTCCGCGTGCCGCAGCGTGTCCAGCGGGGCACGGCCGACGGCCGCCAGGAACTGCACGATCCGGTCGATGGCCTGCACGGCGGTCGTCGGATCGTTCACGGCGGCGGACAGCGCCCGCAGGGCGATGTCGGCGAGCACCCGCAGCCCGAACCCCAGGTCCTGGTGGAAGGTGCGCTCCACGCCCACGGAGACGCAGTACCGCAGCGCGCGGCGGGACGGCGCCGCCCCGCCGTGGACCGCGAACACCGGCGTCCCCGGCACCACGAAGTCCCCGATCCGCGGGATCAGCCGCAGCACCACCCCGTGCTGCCGTGCGATCCGCACCAGCCGCGCGATGTTCACGTCCCGCAGCACCCCGGCCCTCCCCTCGTACGCCACCCGCGCGCACTCCTGCCCGAGATCTCCGCCGGCCGGGTCCCCGGACGGCATCCGCGCCACGACGCGGAACCCTTCCCAGGTGACCCGGTCGATGACATGACTCACCCGCATCATCCGCAGCGTCGAGTTCACGTACATCACGAACAGCAGCAGGCTCAGCCCCACCATCGCGAGGGTCAGGAAGGACTGCAGGAACGGGACGGTGCCGACGAGCCGAGGATCCTGCTCCCCGTCGTACGAGGTCAGCACCAGCAACGACAGCAGGAACGTGGCGAGGAAGACGGCGAAGGTGAGCTTGGTGATCCGGCTCCGTACGAAGAGGCGGACCACACGGGGGCTGAACTGCCCGCCCGCCATCTGCACGGCCACCAGCGAGATGCTGAACACGACACCGATGAAGGTCATCATCGCCGAGCTGACGGTGGTGACGACGGTCTTCACGTCGTCGGCGATCCCCATCAGCTCCGTGACGGCGTCGAAGTCGCCGTCGTCCTGCAGGACGCCCACGATCGTCTCGTCGGCCCAGGACGTCGCCCACCACACCAGACAGACCACGACCATGGCCCCGGTCGGCGCGAACCAGAAGGTGTCCCGCAGATGCTCCCGCAGCGGGGACAACGCCCGAGGTCGCCGCACCTTTCGTCGCCCGACCGTCACCATCCAGTCACTCATGGTGAGACTGTAAAGCCCCAGGTCGCGGCGGGCGGATACGCAGGTGAAAGCCACTCCGAAACCTTGGTATTGTTGTCCATGTCGCCGCGGGGAACACCCCGCACAAGCGGCAGACACCTTGTCCGGGTGGCGGAATGGCAGACGCGCTAGCTTGAGGTGCTAGTGCCCTTTATCGGGCGTGGGGGTTCAAGTCCCCCCTCGGACACAGTGGCCCTGGTTGAGTCCTTCTCAACCAGGGCTTTTTGCTGTCCGGAGCCCCTCAGTGATCAGTCACCGGCCGGCGGCCTGCGCAGGCGCAGGTGCAGGACCGCACCACCGACCAGGGCCACGGCGCCCGCGGCGGCGAGCGTGCCCGCGGACCCCTTCGCGGGCCCCTTCGCGGGCTCCTCGGCGGGTGTCGTGTGGCCCTCGTGCTCCGCGTGGGTCCTCGTGTGCGCCGTGCTCGCGCCGATCGCGGCCACCGCGGTGCCCGGCCGTCCGCCTCCGGACGAGCCGGTGACCTCCCCGTCGCCCCCGTCGAGGACCACGTCCGAGCGGGAGAAGAAGTGCTCCTGGCTGTCGGAGCGGATCCAGTGAGCGACCGGCCGGTCCGTGCGCGGCGCGTTGTAGGGGAAGACGTCGTACGGGCTGCGGTCGCCCGCGCTGCAGAGGTCCTGGTGGCAGAGGGAGGTGCGGGATCCGGGCACCAGGGCCACGTCCTGCGCCGCGGCCGTGCCGGGGAAGCCGAGCACGGCCGCGGCGGCGATGCCCGTGGTACCGGCGAGGGCGGCGGCCCTGGCCAAGCGGGGAACTGTCATGGAACGTCTCCTTCGGGAGTTTCCGATGAACGGCTCGCCCTGTGGTCGCCGCCGGGACGCAAAAGGTTGCCGCGCGCGGGCCCGGTCCCGTGGAGTGCCGCGGCCCGCGTCAGTCGGTGAGCCCCAGTGAGCCCGCCGCCTGGAGGGCCAGCCACACCTCGGCGAGGGCGCCGGTGGAGCCGAGGTCGCGCTCGGCCAGTGCGGCGAAGCGACGCAGCCGGTAGGAGAGGGTGTTGGCGTGGATGTGCAGGGCGGCCGCCGCCGCGTCGGTCCTGCGGCCCCGCTCCAGCCAGGTGCGGGCCGAGAGCAGGAGCTGGGTGCCGTGCTCACGGTCGTACCGGAGCACCTTGCCGAGAACGTCCTCGACCAGCGCGGACAGGACGGCGGGGTCGTCCGGGATCCAGCGGCCCATCGACTCCTCGTGGTAGCGGACCACCGGGCGCCCCGACTCCGCCGCCTTGCCGGCCGCCCACACGGCCTCGCGCTGGGCCACCCGCAGCGCGGCGCCCGGCGGGAAGGGGCGGCTCATCCCGGCCGCGACCCCGGGGAGTCCGGCGATCCGGTCCGCGAGGCGCTCGGCACCGAGGACGAAGCGGTCCTCGCCGCGGGTGAGCAGCAGGTGCGGGGATTCGTCCAGGCAGCGCAGGAGCGCCTCGTCGGTGGTGTGGCGGACCACCAGCAGCACGGACCTGTTCGTGATCCCGTGCCGGGCGAGCCGTCGCCGGGCGCCCTCCGGGTCGAGTACGTCCTGCAACAGCTCGGCCAGGGTCTCCGCTCCTTCGCGGCGCAGCGTCTCGCGCTCACCGCGCACCATGGCCAGCCGCAGGGCCGCGACGGTGGCCAGGTGCTGGGCGACCGCGAGGCCCGCGGGCCGGGCGCCCTCCCGCTCGTACGCGACGAGGAAACCGGCCGGGCCGCCGGGCGCGGGCACCGGCAGCGCGAAGCCGCCGGGGATGGTCGGCGCGGCCTCGGCCGAGTCGGGCAGCACCCCGGGGTCGGGCGTCGGCACCCCGGGCAGCAGCGGACGCCCCTGCTGCGTGCACAGGTACAGGTCGTACCCGGACAGGCGCTCCAGGCGGCGGAAGAGCGCGGGGGTGTCCAGGTTCTCGGCGGCCAGCCAGCGCAGCGCGCCGAAGACCTGGAGCTGGGCGCCGAGCCGCTGCTGGGGGTCCTCGCGTACGGCGGCCGCGACTTCCTGGGCGATGGCGATGAACGGGACCGAGAGCGGCACTTCGAGGACGGGGAAGCCGCGCTCCTCGGCGGCCGCGAGGAAGGACTCGTGCAGGGGCGGGGTGTGCAGGGCCGCCGACAGCGCCAGGGCGCTCACGCCCGCGTCGTCCAGCCGCTCGAGATAGGCGCGCTGCCGTGCGGCGGTGCGGGGGACGGCCATGCCCGTGGTCATGATCACTTCCGCGCCGAGCAGCCAGGGCGTGGGGTCCTCCAGATCGCTGGCGTGCGCCCAGCTCACCGACCGGTGCAGGCCCGCCCGTCCGGCCCGCACGCTCAGTTGCAGGGCGGGGAAGGACAGGAGCTCCTCCACGGTCAGTTTGTCTGTGGCCACAAGAGGAAGCGTATGCGTTCGTGGCAGGCACGATTGCCCGGGGCCGCGCGGACCTCGGAGACTGCCGTGAACAAGGAACATCCCCCGTTGATCTTCCGCGCACGGTTCCGCGGAGTGCCGGTTCCAAGGAGTGCACCGTGTCCGACTCGATCACCGACATCGAGACCAACGGCGTCGAGCGGATCCCCGACGAGGACCGCACGGCCCGGCCCCTCGATCTGTTCCGCCTGGCGTTCGGCGGTGCCAACACCTTCGCCACCTGCGTGCTCGGAGCCTTCCCGATCCTGTTCGGCCTCTCCTTCTGGCAGGGCCTCGCGGCCACCGCCCTCGGTCTGGTGGCGGGCGCCCTGCTCCTCGCTCCCATGGCCCTGTTCGGTCCGCGCAACGGCACCAACAACGCCGTCTCCTCCTCGGCCCACCTGGGCGTGCACGGCCGCGTGGTCGGCTCCTTCCTCTCCCTGCTCACCGCCGTCGCGTTCTTCTCCATCTCCGTGTGGTCCTCCGGCGACGCCCTGATCGGCGCCGCGCACCGACTCGTCGGCCTGCCCGAGTCGGACTGGACCTTCGCCCTGGCCTACGCGGTCTTCGCCGGTCTGGTCCTGCTCGTCTGTGTGTACGGCTTCCGCTTCATGCTGCTGGTCAACAAGGTCGCGGTGATCGCCGCCTCGGCCCTGTTCGTCCTCGGGATCTTCGCCTTCGCCGGCGACTTCGACCCCTCCTACGCGGGGGCCTTCGAGTCCACCGGCGACCCGCTGTACTGGCCGTCCTTCTTCGGCGCCGCGCTGATCGTGCTGTCCAACCCGGTGTCCTTCGGCGCCTTCCTCGGCGACTGGTCGCGCTACATCCCCGCGGACAGCCCGCGCCGCCGGGTGATGGGCGCGGCCTTCCTCTCGCAGATCGCCACCTTGATCCCGTTCCTCTTCGGCCTGGCCACCGCCTCGATCATTTCGAGCAAGGCCGCGCAGTACGTCGATCCGGCCGCCCCCAACTACGTCGGCGGACTGCTGGCGATCTCGCCCGGCTGGTACTTCCTGCCGCTCTGCCTGATCGCCCTGATCGGCGGTCTGTCCACCGGTACCACCGCGCTGTACGGCACGGGCCTGGACTTCTCCTCCGTGTTCACGCGGTTCAGCCGGGTCCAGGCGACCTTCTTCATCGGCGCCCTGTCGATCGCCTTCATCTTCATCGGCCGCTTCGCGCTGAACCTCGCCCAGTCCATCTCCACGTCCGCCACGCTGATCATCACCTGCACCGCCCCGTGGATGGTCGTGATGATCCTCGGCTACGTGACCCGGCGCGGCTGGTACGACGCGGAGGCGCTGCAGGTCTTCAACCGCCGTCAGCGCGGCGGCCGTTACTGGTTCACCCACGGCTGGAACTGGCGCGGCCTGACCGCCTGGCTGCTCTCCGCGGTCCTGGCGCTGCTCTTCACCAACCTGCCGGGACAGTTCGTCGGCCCGCTGGGGAACCTCGTGAACGGCGTGGACATCTCGCTGCCGGTGGGCCTGGTGCTGGCGGCCGTCGTGTACCTCGGGATGCTCGCCCTCTTCCCCGAGCCGCGCGGAGTGTACGGGCCCGACGGTCCCCGTCTCGTCCGGTCGAGCGACCGCCCGGTCCCGGCGATCACCGACGAGGGGCAGCCCGTCGCCGAACCGGCCGCCGCCCGCTGACCCCGACCACCCCCTGAACAGGAGCGACGAACCCCCATGAGCAGCAGCACCGTCGAAGAGGTCCGGGCCGCCGCCGACGCCCTGGTCGCGGCCTTCGCCGAGGGCCGCCTGGAGGACTACTTCGGGTCCTTCGCGCCGGACGCGAGCTTCGTCTTCCACACCACGCCCCAGCGGCTCGAATCCACCGCCGCCTACCGCGCGCTGTGGCAGAGCTGGGTGGACGAGGACGACTTCCGCATCGAGTCCTGCGCCTCCACCGGCCGGCTGATCCAGGACCTCGGCGACACGGCCGTCTTCAGCCACGACGTGGAGACGGTCATCTCCACCCGGGACGGCGAGGAGACCGTACGGGAGCGGGAGACGATCGTCTTCGCCCGGAAGGGCGACGACCGCTGGACCGCCGTGCACGAGCACCTGTCCCCGTACACCTCCTGACCGGCACTTTCGACAGGTACCGCCGGCCCGCGCGGCCGGCCCCGCACGACGCGCAAGAAAGACGGATCCCCATGAGCACCACCGCCTTCCGCAACTTCATCGACGGCGCCTTCGCCGAGGCCGCCGACGGCCGCACCCTGGACATCGTCGACCCGACCACCGGCGAGGTGTACGCCACCTCGCCGCTGTCCGGTGCGGCCGAGGTGGACGCCGCCATGGCCGCCGCCGCGCGGGCCTTCCCGGCCTGGCGGGACACCACCCCCGCCGACCGCCAGCGCGCGCTGCTGAGGATCGCGGACGCGATGGAGGAGCGGGCCGAGGAACTGGTGGCCGCGGAGAGCAGGGACACCGGGAAGCCGCTGCACCTGACCCGCAGCGAGGAGCTGGAGCCCGCGATCGACCAGGTCCGCTTCTTCGCGGGCGCGGCGCGGATGCTGGAAGGCCGCTCGGCCGGCGAGTACATGGCGGGCCTGACCTCGATCGTCCGCCGTGAGCCGGTCGGGGTCTGCGCGCAGGTCGCGCCCTGGAACTACCCGCTGCTGATGGCGGTCTGGAAGTTCGCCCCGGCGCTCGCGGCGGGCAACGCCGTCGTCCTGAAGCCGTCCGACACCACGCCCGCCTCGACCGCGCTGCTGGCCGAGATCATCGGCGCGATCGTGCCCGCCGGTGTCTTCAACGTCGTCTGCGGCGACCGCGAGACCGGCCGTCTGATGGTCGAGCACCCGGTCCCGGCGATGGCCTCCATCACCGGTTCCGTGCGGGCCGGGATGCAGGTCGCCGCCTCCGCCGCCAAGGACGTCAAGCGGGTCCACCTGGAGCTGGGCGGCAAGGCCCCGGCGGTGATCTTCGAGGACGCGGACCTGGACAAGGCCGTCGAGGACCTGATCGTCGGCGGCTTCTTCAACGCGGGACAGGACTGCACGGCCGCCACCCGCGTCCTGGTCCAGGAGTCGGTCCACGACCGTTTCGTCGCCGCGTTCGCCCAGGCCGCCGCCGAGACGAGGACCGGCCTCCCGGACGACGAGGGCGTCCTCTTCGGCCCGCTCAACAACGCGCACCAGCTGGCCCAGGTCTCCGGCTTCGTCGAGCGGCTCCCCGCCCACGCGACGATCGAGGCGGGCGGCCACCGGGTCGGCGAGCAGGGCTACTTCTACGCCCCCACCGTCGTCTCCGGTCTGCGGCAGGACGACGAGATCGTGCAGAACGAGGTGTTCGGGCCGGTCGTCACCGTCCAGTCCTTCACCGACGAGGCGCAGGCGCTGGAGTTCGCCAACGGCGTGGACTACGCGCTGGCCTCCTCGGTGTGGACCAGGGACCACGCCCGGGCCATGCGGATGTCCAGGAACCTCGACTTCGGCTGCGTGTGGATCAACACGCACATGGCGCTGGTCGCCGAGATGCCGCACGGCGGCTTCAAGCTCTCCGGCTACGGCAAGGACCTCTCCGCGTACGGCTTCGAGGACTACACGCGCATCAAGCACGTCATGACCTCGCTGGACGGCTGACCGGAACGTCAGGCGCGCGCCCGGCCGTCCGTCGCCGGGCGCAGCGCGTCCACCACCAGATCCAGCAGCCGCCCCGTCCTGTCCGGGCTGTTGCTCGCCGTGGTGGAGAGGAAGACGCCGAGCAGCATCAGCGTGACCTCGTCCGCCTCGACGTCCGCCCGGAGCGAGCCGGCCTCCGCCCCGGCGCCGAGGATCACCGCGATCGCCGCGGTGATCCGCTCCCGGGTGGCCGGTGTCGCGATGGTGCCCGAGGCCCAGCCCGCGCGCAGCGTGTCGGAGATGCCGCGCTTGGCCGCGAAGAACGCCGCGTAGCGGTCCATCCATGCGCGCAGCGCCGCATCGGGCGCAAGCTCCTCGAGCAGCGCGGGTGCGCTGGTGACGACGGCGTCGAGCTCGGCGGCGTAGATCGCCTCGACGAGCGCCTCGCGGGTGGGGAAGTGGCGGTACAGCGTGCCGATCCCGACGCCGGCCTCGCGGGCGATGGCGTCGAGGGTGGCCTTGCCGTCGGTCGCGGTGAAGGCGTCGCGGGCGACGGTGAGCAGCCGCTCGCGGTTGCGCCGTGCGTCGGCGCGGGCCGGACGTCCGGCCGCCGTCGCGGGACGGCCGGGGGTCGGAGCATCGGGCGCGGTCAAAACGGAGGCCCTCCGGTTAGTGTTACGGTGGCTATTAACGGAGTCCCTCCGTTTACCTCCATCGTCTCATGAGAGCGGGACAGCCATGACGTCCACCGCCCGATCTCCCCAGTTCACGGCCCCCGGAGCGGCCCGGGCCGGCGGGCCCGGCGCCCTCGCCGGCCGCACCGTCTCCCGCGTCGGCTACGGCGCCATGCAGCTCGAGCGCCTGCGTGACGACCGCCCCGCCGCCGTCGCCATGCTGCGCCGCGCCGTCGAGCTCGGCATCGATCACGTCGACACCGCCCAGTTCTACGGGAACGGCTTCGTCAACGAGGTCATCGCCGAGGCGATCCGCCCCGAGGACGACGTCATCGTCGTCAGCAAGGTCGGCGCCGAGCCCGCCCCCGGCGGCCCCGTCCCGCTCCGCCTCGCGCAGCGCCCCGAGCAGTTGCGGGCCGGCGTCGAGGACAACCTCAAGAGCCTCGGCGTCGAGCAGATCCCCCTCGTCAATCTGCGCCGCGCCGACACCGGGCCCGGGCTGCGCGCCGAGGGCGACCAGCTCGTCGACATGGACGACCAGCTCGCCGTGATGACCGAGCTGCGCGACGAGGGCAAGATCGGCGCGATCGGCGTCAGCAGCGTCACCCCGGACCAGTTGCGCCAGGCCCTCCCCGTGGGCATCGCCTGCGTGCAGAACGCCTACAGCCTGGTCTCGCGCGGCGACGAGGACATGCTGCGGCTCTGTGTCGCCGAGGACATCGCCTGGGTGCCGTACTTCCCGCTCGGCGGCGCCTTCGCCGGCCTGCCGAAGGTCACCGACGAGCCCGCCGTCACCGACGCGGCCAAGGCTCTGGGGCACACCCCCGCGCAGATCGGCCTGGCCTGGCTGCTCCACCACAGCCCGAACACGCTCCTCATCCCCGGCACCGCCGACCCGGAGCACCTGCGGGCGAACGTCGACGCGGGCGCGATCGCCCTCGACGGCGCGACGCTCGCCACGCTCGACGCCGTACCGACGCGCTCCGGGGACATCGAGCTCTGACGGCCGTTCGCGCGCGTCCGGTTCCGGCTGCGCAAGGCGCCCGGGCGAACGTTTCCGGCCCGCCCCGCGTCAAGGGGCGGGGCGCGCAGGGCGCCGCGTGAGAAGGGCGGGGCGCGCATGCGGTTCGGGGCGGGGCGAGCGGTGGCGCTCGCGATGGTGTGGGCGGCGGCCGGGTGCGGGAACGGGATCGAGGTTCCGCAGGGGCTCGTCGTGGAACGGTCGGGGCCGTCGCCCGCGGCCCCGTACGGCGGACCGCTCAAGGCGTCGACGCCCTCATGGGTCGGCGAGGACAGCCCCCTTGAGGGCGGCGGCGCCTCCGTGCGGGCACTGGAATGCGCGGGCAAGCCCCACCTGGCGGGCTCGCGGGCCCAGGGCTACAGCGACGACGACAGCGCGGACTCGGCCAAGGAAGCGCTGGCCGTGTCCGTCACCCGGACGTTCGGGACGTCCCTGCCGGGCCGCGACTACCGCGTCGAGCGCCGAACGGAGGACCGGGTGCTGTTCTCGTACGACGTCGGCGGGCGCACCCGGGTCGCCGTGATCGTCGCCAAGGACCGTCCCCACCGGGAGGGTTGGGTCCTGGAGACGTTCGCCCAGTGCGATCCCGCGGAGTTCCGGGCGCGGGACCGGGAACGGCTCGACGTGCGGGTCTGGGAGGACCGGCGGGGCCGGCCGGTCCCCACGACGAAGGTGTCCAGCTCCCTCGGCCCCGAGCACTGCGACTGGCAGTCCGTCGAGTTCCTGCACCTGGACGCGGAGGGCGATCCGCGCGGTCTCGGGCGGCAGTACTTCCGTGACCCCGAGCGGAAGCTGGCGGACCTGGACCGGCTCACGTCGGCGTACGCGAAGGACGTCCCGCTGCCCCGGGACGCCGTCGACACCGGCTACCGCCACGACGGGCGTCAGCTGTGGCTGTCCCGCGACGAGAGGAACGCGTACGTGCGGACCGCCGACGGCGAGGTGGAACGCTGGCCGGGCACCACGGAGTCCGTGGCCTGTAAGTGACACCACCGGTTTCGTCCATCGAGCGGACCGGCTCCGGTCCCGGCCCTCGTCGTCCTACGGCACCCGCGCCGTCCACTCCTGCGTACCGAACTTGGTGCGGACGAGCTCCTCGGCCCGGGCCATCTCCGCCTCGGTCACCGCGCCGTCGGTGAGTCCGTAGCGCCCCCGGAACGAGTCGATCATGCGGGAGATGACCTCCTCGCGCGGCAGTCCGGTCTGCCGCCGCAGCGGGTCGACGCGCTTCTTCGCGCTCTTCGTGCCCTTGTCGGAGAGCTTCTCGCGGCCGATGCGCAGCACCTCGACCATCTTGTCCGCGTCGATGTCGTAGGACATGGTCACGTGGTGCAGCACGGCGCCCGCGCCCGCCACGACCCGCTTCTGCGCGGCGCCCGCGACCTTGCCGACGTCCGTGGCGATGTCGTTGAGCGGCTGGTACCAGGCCTTGATGCCCATGTCGGCCAGCGCGCCGAGCACCCAGTCGTCGAGGTACGCGTACGAGTCCTGGAACGAGAGGCCCGAGACCAGGGACTCCGGGACCGCCAGGGAGTACGTGATCGTGGACTTCGGCTCCGCGAACATCGCGCCGCCGCCGGAGATCCGGCGCACCACGGTGACCCCGTGCCGGTCCACGCCCTCGGGGTCCACCTCGTTGCGAAGCGACTGGAAGCTGCCGATGATCACGGCCGGGCGGTCCCACTCCCACACGCGCAGGGTCGGCGGACGGTGCCCGAGCGCGACCTCCTCCGTCATCACCTCGTCGAGCGCCATGTGCAGCACGGGGGACTGCGGGGCGTCGTGGATCAGCTGCCAGTCGTAGTCGCGCCAGTCGGTGGCCTGGGCCAGCGCGCGGCGCACGGCCGTGGCGACCCCGTCGGTGGTCAGGCCGAGCATGGTGGTGCCGGGCGGCAGCGCCGCCTCGACGCGCGCGGCGAGCGCCGCCTGGTCCGCGTCGGCCGGGGCGCCTTCGAGCGCGGCGTTGATCGCCGGGAGCGCCTCGTCCGGTTCCAGGAAGAAGTCGCCCGCGACCCGGACGTCGCGCAGCACGCCGTCCGCCACCTCGACATCGACGACGACCAGCTTGCCGCCGGGGATCTTGTACTCGCCGTGCACTGTGTGCCGCCTTCCGCCGCGCAGGGCCCTGAATCCGCCCATGGTCCCGAATGCGGTCAACGCTAACCGCAAGCCGGACATTCCGGGTTCCGGCCGTCCGTGCCGTCATCCCTTGACGCTTCGTCAGTTCCCCCTCGTCGCCCACCGGCGTCCCCACCGCGCACGGCGCCCGCGCAGGCCACCTTCCGCAGGAGCGACGCAATGGACCTCGAGCTGTACGAGATCGACGTACCGAAGCCATGGAAAGGAGCCCGTCCGCACGGCCGGCGCGCCGCCGAGCAGCGGGCCTGCCGCGAAGCGGTCGAGCAGATCAGGCTCGCCGACCGGATGGGGTTCCGCACGGTGTGGGCGGTCGAGCGCCACTTCCGGGAGGGGCGCTCGCACTGTCCCGCGTCCGAGGTGCTGCTCGGGCATCTGACCGCACTGACCGAACGGATCCGGCTCGGTTTCGGGGTGACGCTGACGCCGTTCGGGTTCACGCCGCCGCAGCGGATCGCCGAGAAGGTCGCGGCCGTGGACGTGTTGTCGGGGCCTCCGCGCAGCAGCTCGCCTCCCTGGACGCGGACGTGGTGACCGTCGCGTTCGGGACGAACTGCTGGTCCCGCACCCCGCACTCGGCGCCGCTGCTACTGGGCTCCACCCTGGCCGAGTTGAGGGACGCGGTCGAGCGGGCGGCGCGCGATGCCACGGACCGCGGTGACGAGCACCTCCACCTGCTGCCCGGCGGCGGCCTGGCTCGCCGCGGACCTGGTGGACGGTGTGCACCCGGGCGACCGCGGTCATCTGCTCCTCGCGCGGGCGGTGGCGGAAAATCTCACAGGCAACGGTGTCACCGGTGGCCTCATTCGGTAAGGGCCTTGACTAATGACTGTTCGGAGTCGAAGGATCCGTTACCGCACGTGGCTTTCCGGTGATATCTGTTCACTTCGAGGAGAACCCCGCCCATGCCTGTCACTCGCAGAACCGTGCTGGCCGCGGGCGCGGCCGCCTCCGTGGCCGGGACGCTCGCCGTTCCCGCGGCGCATGCCGCCGAGCGCGCCGGCTCCGTCGGACGCCGTACCGTCGAACTCACCGACGGCTGGCGCTTCGCGCTCGTCGACCCCGCCGGCATCGCCGACCCGACCGGCGCCTACGCCGACGCCGAGCGGCGCGGATTCGACGACACGGGCTGGCGCACGGTCGCGGTTCCGCACGACTGGAGCATCGAGCAGACCCCGACCACCGAGCACAACACCACCAGCGGCACCGGGTTCCTGCCGGGCGGACTCGGCTGGTACCGCAAGAAGTTCACCCTGCCGCGCGGCAGTGCGGGCAAGCGGATCTCCGTCGAGTTCGACGGCGTCTACATGGACGCGAACGTCTACCTCAACGGCGAACTCGTCGGCAACCACCCCTACGGCTACACCGGCTTCGCCTACGACATCACGGATCTCGTGCACACCGACGGGGCCACCGCCGACGTCCTCGCGGTCGAGGTCCGCAACCGGCTGCCCAGCAGCCGCTGGTACTCCGGCAGCGGCATCTACCGGCACGCCCGCCTCGTCGTCACCGAGCCGGTGCACGTCGAGCGCTGGGGCACCCAGGTGACGACGCCCGACCTGGCCGACACCCTCGGCCGTGGGTACGCGACGGTCGACGTGCGCACCACCGTCGCCAACGCGTCGGGCACCGCGCGGGACGTCACCGTCGTCTCCACCGTCCGTGACCCCGAGGGCCGGCGCGTCGCGCGGACCGAGTCCGTACTGAAGGGGCTCGCGGACGAGCCCGGTACCGCACACGACCGACTCACTCTCAAGAAGCCGCAGTTGTGGTCCATCGGAACGCCGGGGCACCGGTACACGCTCGTCACGGATCTGCGCGTGGACGGCCGCACCGTCGACACCTACCGCACCCGCTTCGGCGTCCGGCACGCCGTCTTCGACCCCGACACCGGTCTCTCGCTCAACGGCGCACACACCAAGATCAAGGGCGTCGACCTCCACCACGACCTCGGCGCGCTCGGCGCGGCCGTCCAGCCCGACGCCGTGCGCCGCCAGCTGGAGATCATGAAGAGCATGGGCGTCAACGCCCTGCGCACCTCCCACAACCCGCCCGCGCCCGAGGTGATCGAGGCCTGCGAGGACCTCGGCGTCATCTTGCTCGTGGAGGCCTTCGACTGCTGGCGCACCGGCAAGAACACCTACGACTACGGCCGGTTCTTCGACGAGCACAGCGACGCCGACATCGCCGAGATGGTGCGCGCCGCCCGCAACTCGCCCGCCGTGCTGATGTGGTCGATCGGCAACGAGATCCCCGACTCCACCCGCACCGAGGGCGTCGCCATCGCCCGCCGCCTCGTCGACGGCATCAAGGCCCTCGACACGACACGGCCGGTCGTCATCGGCTCCGACAAATACCGCTCGCTGCCCGCCGAGGGTTCCCCCGCCGACCTGATCCTGGCCGGCCTCGACGGCCTCGGCCTCAACTACAACACGGCCGCGTCCGTCGACGCGCTGCACGCCCGCTACCCGCACCTGTTCCTCTTCGAGTCCGAGTCGTCGTCCGAGACGTCCAGCCGCGGCACGTACCAGGAGCCCGAGCACCTCAACACGGGCGAGAACCACACCCCGGGCCGGCGCGCGACGTCCTCGTACGACAACAACCTCGCCTCGTGGACGATGAGCGGCGAGTACGGCCTGAAGAAGGACCGCGACCGGCGCTTCTTCGCGGGTGAGTTCCTGTGGTCCGGGATCGACTACATCGGTGAGCCCACCCCGTACGACGTGTTCCCGGTGAAGGCGTCGTTCTTCGGCGCGGTCGACACCGCCGGGTTCCCCAAGGACATGTACCACCTCTTCCGCAGCCAGTGGACCGACGAGCCGATGGTCCATCTCCTGCCGATGGACTGGACGACGCACGAGGACGGGGCGGAGGTGGAGGTGTGGGCGTACGCGAACGTCGCCGACGTCGAGCTCTTCCTCAACGGCCGTTCCCTGGGCGTGCGGTCCTTCGACGAGAAGAAGACCGTCGACGGCCGGGCGTACCTGGAGACCACGGAGGCGAGCGGCGACGACAAGACCGTCACCTCCGGCGCCTACCCGGGCAGTTACACCAGCCCCAACGGCAGTGCGGGCAAGCTGCACCTGTCCTGGAAGGTCCCCTTCGCGGCCGGTGAGCTGAAGGCGGTGGCGCGGCGGGGCGGGAAGGCCGTGGCGACGGACGTCCTGCGCACGGCGGGGGAACCGCACGCCGTGCGACTGACGGCCGACCGTACATCCGTTGCCGCGGACGGGCGTTCGCTGGTCTTCGTCACCGCCGAGGTCGTCGACGCGCGCGGGGTGCTGGTGCCCGACGCCGAACACCTCATCGCGTTCGACGTCCGGGGCGGCCGGCTGGCGGGCCTCGACAACGGCCGGCAGGAGAGCGCCGAGCGCTACCAGGCCAGTACCCGCACCGTCTTCCACGGCCTGGCGCTCGTGATGGTCCGGGCGGGCACGAAACCCGGCCCGCTCACCGTCACCGCACGGGCCGACGGGCTGCGCGCCGGGAACGTGTCCGTGCGGGTGACCGGCCCGGCCGGCCCGCCCGTCACACCCGCCGGCCCCTTCGCGCCCGACCCGGGCCCCGGCACCCCCGCCCACCCGCTGGCCGACGCCAGTTACTCCGGCGCCACGGACACCCTGCCCGCCGCGATGCTGGACGGTGACCCGGCGACCCAGTGGTCCAACGCCTTCCAGAAGGCCGCCACCGCCCTGCTGCCCGCCTTCAATGGTGCCCGGCCGCGCGACTGGGTCTCGGTGGAGTGGGCGAAGGAGCGGGCGATCGGCCGGGTCGAGATCTCCTTCACCGCCGACGCCCGGCACGCCCGGCCGAAGGCGATCGAGGTGTCGGTCTGGGACGGCGGGCGCTACGTCCCCGTGCCCGACACCGACATCGACTGGGCCACGGCGTCCGGCGAGCCGACCGTCGTCACCTTCGACGCGGTCCACGGGAGGCGGCTGCGGCTGGATCTGGTCAGCGGTGAACCGGGTACGGTCCAGGGGGCGTTCGGGATCAGCGCGCTGGACGTGGCGGAGTCGTGAGCGGGCAGGCCGCCGTCTCGCGTGCTCACAGCCGGACCGACCCGCCGATCAGATGCGCCGCGTGGTGGACCACCAGCTGCAGACCGCCGGGCATCCGGGACGTCGTCACCAGGATCGAGGCCTCTCCGTAGTGGGGATGGCGCAGCCGCCGGGTGTACGTGTCGGACGGGAGGCGGGGCGCGCGGCGCCGCCACAGCGCGGCGCCGACCGGGTCCTCGGCGATCCGGGCGGCCAGCGTGCGCAGCGCGGGATCGGCGGGGATCTGGCCGACGGCGGCGCGGACCCGGGCGACGGCGTCCGCGCGGACCTGCGCGATGTCGGCGAAGCGCCCTGCCGCCTCCGCCGTCAGTGACCACAGCACGAGGTTGCGGTCGCGGCGCGGTATCCGGTCCGGGTCGGTGAACAGCCGGGTCACCGCGGCGTTCGCCGCCAGCACGTTCCAGGCGTGGTCCGTGATGAGCGCCGCGTTCGGGTCCATCAGATCGATGTGGGCGATCTCCTCGACGGTCGGCCGGCGCCGCTCGACGAGGTCGTGCGCGCCGATGCCGGGGCCCGCGGCGAGCAGCAGGAACGTCTCGCGCAGGACGCCCGTCATGCGCAGCCCGTCGGCCACGGTCTTCAGCAGGTCGAGGCCGCCCCCGAGCGGTGCGCCGCTCGTCAGGTCGGCGTAGCCGCGCGGGGTGAGGCCCGCGGCCCGCGCGGCCTGCTCGGCGGTCAGCCCGAGCGCGTCCCTGCGGGCGGACAACAGCGCGCGCAGTTCGGCACTGCGGATGGCGTCGGGACCCTCGTCGGATGCCATGGGACCTCCTTGTCACAGCGATGGCGGCCGGGCCGCTGGTACGGATACGGACATGGGTGATGATGCGGAGCGCCGGGGCGGAGGTTCGTCGTCACCAGCGGTAATCACCCGGAAGAGGCGGCGCCTGTATGCCAGTTCGAGCACCGGCGTGTGAACTGGGACGTTGGCGGAGGGTGCCCGCGCGCCGGGGCGCGGGCCGACTGCGGAGCGTGTCCGGCAGGGCGGACGGACGGCTGATCGGGTGGGTGACGGGCGCGACGGGTATCGGCCTGTGGCCCCGGCGTCCACACACCGGCGCAGTGAACGGGTGTGGGCCGCGTGCCCGTGGGCCGACCCGAGAGGCCTCCGCGTGCCGCCCGGGGCAACGGGGACAACTCCGTGGGAGTCATTGACGCGTTGATTGCGGACGCTTACCTTCTGGTCGGCTTACCGAACCTGATTCGACATACCGAACAGAAGTGAGGTCCGACATGGCTTCCGGCCCCACCAGAAGAGCCCTCATCGGCGCCGCCACCCTGGGCGCCGCGGCGCTCTCCCTCGCCCCGGGCCGCTCCGCCGCCGCACCGCGCGCGGCGGCCCTCGGGCCCCCGATGCCCGCCGCGTGGACCGTGCGCCCCTTCGGCCTCGACCAAGTGGCCCTCGGCGAAGGCGTGTTCGCCGACAAGCGGCGGCTGATGCTGGACTTCGGCCGCGGCTACGACGAGATGCGGCTCATACAGGTGTTCCGCGCCAACGCGGGGCGCCCGACGGAGGGCGCCGTCGCCCCCGGCGGCTGGGAGGGGCTGGACGGCGAGGCCAACGGCAACCTGCGCGGACACACCACCGGACACTTCCTCACCATGCTCGCGCAGGCGTACGCGAGCACCGGCGAGGAGGTGTACGCCGACAAGATCCGCACCATGGTGGGGGAGTTGTACGAGGTGCGCGCCGCGCTGCGCGCCGATCCGACGGCGCCCCGCACGGAGGGCCGGTTCGGCGGCGGTGCCGTCTCGCCCGTCCGGGGCTCCTACCAGTACGTCGACCTGCCGGCCGGCGTCCTCGACGGCGCGAGCGGCGCCCTGACCCTCGCCGCCTGGGTCAGGCCCGAGCACGCCGACACCTGGGCCCGCGTCGCCGACTTCGGCGACGACACCACCCGCTACCTGTACCTCGCCGCGCGCGGCGGCACGGGCGCCCCCCGGTTCGCCGTGACCACGTCCGGCGCCGCGGGCGAGCAGGGCATCGACGGCACGGCGCCGCTGCCCGTCGGCGAGTGGAGCCATGTCGCCGTCACCCTCGGCGACGGGGCCGGCATCCTGTACGTCGACGGGACCGAGGTCGCCCGCACCTCCGCCCTGACGCTGACACCGGCCGCCCTCGGCTCCCTCAAGGACCACTGGCTCGGCCGCTCCCACTACGAGGGCGACCCGGTCTTCGCGGGCGCCCTCGACGAAGTCCACCTCTGGTCACGGGCGTTGAGCGCCGACGAGATCGCGGCGCTCCAGGAACGAACGGCGGCCGAGACACCGGCCGGCGCCGGTGACCTGGCCGCGTACGGCTTCGACGAGAGCGGCGGAGGCACCTTCGCCGACGCCTCCGGGCACGCCGGCCCCGCCTCCCTGCGCCGCACGTGGGGCGGCCCGAGCCACCCCGGCTTCCTGGCCGCCTACCCCGAGACCCAGTTCATCGCGCTGGAGTCGATGACGACCGGTGACTACACCAAGGTGTGGGCGCCGTACTACACCGCTCACAAGATCCTGCGCGGCCTCGTCGACGCGTACGGCGCCACCGGCGACGCCAGGGCCCTCGACCTCGCGGCGGGCCTGTGCGACTGGATGCACTCCCGGCTGTCCCCGCTGCCCGCGGCCACGCTGCAACGCATGTGGGGGATCTTCTCCAGCGGCGAGTTCGGCGGCCTCGTCGAGGCGATCTGCGACCTGTACGCCCTCACCGCAAAGCCCGAACACCTCGCCCTTGCCCGCCTGTTCGACCTCGACAAGCTCATCGACGCGTGCGCCGCCGGACAGGACACGCTCGCCGGTCTCCACGCCAACCAGCACATCCCGATCCTCACCGGCCTGCTCCGCCTCCACGACGAGACCGGCGAGCGCCGCTACCTCGACGCGGCCCGGGGCTTCTGGGGCATGGTCGTGCCGCCCCGCATGTACGCCATCGGCGGCACCAGCGACCGCGAGTTCTGGGGCGAGCGCGACGCCATCGCGTCGACGCTCGGCGAGGCCAACGCCGAGACCTGCTGCGCGTACAACATGCTCAAGCTCAGCCGCCTGCTCTTCCTGCACGACCAGGACCCCACGTACATGGACTACTACGAACGGGCCCTGCTCAACCAGGTGCTCGGCTCCAAGCAGGACAAGGCCGACGCGGAGAAGCCGCTCGTCACGTACTTCATCGGGCTGCGGCCCGGACACGTACGCGACTACACGCCGAAGGCCGGCACTACCTGCTGCGAGGGCACCGGCATGGAGAGCGCCACCAAGTACCAGGACACGGTGTACTTCCGGGCCGCCGACGACAGCGCGCTGTACGTCAACCTGTACAGCGCCTCGACGCTCACCTGGCGGGAGAAGGGCGTCACGGTCACCCAGACCACCGGCTTCCCCCGCGAACAAGGCAGCACCCTCACCGTGCGCGGCCGGGCCGCCGCCTTCACGCTGAAGCTGCGCGTGCCCGCGTGGGCCGCGGACGGCTACCGGGTCACCGTCAACGGGCGCCCGGTGGGCGGACGTTCACCCGAGCCGGGGACCTACCTGTCCGTGGCCCGCACCTGGCGGGACGGTGACACCGTGCGGATCTCGTTCCCGTTCCGGCTGCGGGTCGAGAAGGCCCCGGACGACCCCGCGACCCAGGCCCTCTTCCACGGCCCCGTCAACCTGGTGGCGCGCGACGCCCGCACCACCGCCCTGGAACTGGGCCTCTACCGCAACGCCGCGCTCTCCGGCGACCTGCTGCCCACGCTCACCCCCGTGCACGGCGCACCACTGCACTTCACCACCCCCGAGGGCGTCGCACTCGCCCCCTTCTTCGAAGGCACCGAGGACCCGACCCACGCCTACGTCCGCAGGGCCGAGCCGCGCGTCGTGTTCGGGGGCCTCGACGCGGGAGTCGCCAACCCGGTGCGGGGCGACGGCGTGAGCCTGCTCGACGCCGTGTGGGACGCCGCGCCGTTCCGGAGCAAGGCCGCCCTCGTCGCCCACGTCCGCGCGACGGCCGAGGCATGGCACGCGGACGGGCTGATCACCGCCGCCGACGCGGCGAAGGCCGTCGCCACGGCGAAACGGGCGTCGTACCAGGCCTGACGGACACGGGCCCGGGGCCGGCGGTCACGGCAGCGGCGCCGTCGGGCCTTCCGGCGACGACTGCCGCGCCGACACCACCGACTCGGCCACCGCGCGCACCTCGTCCTCCGGCAGCGCGCGGTAGCCGTCCGCGGTGACCAGGGCGACCGACGGGTAGATACGGCGGCTCAGGTCCGGGCCGCCGGTCGCCGAGTCGTCGTCGGCCGCGTCGTACAGCGCCTGCACCGCCACCGTCGTCGCGTCCGCCGCCGACATCCCCGGCCGGTACAGCTTCTTCAACGCGCCACGCGCGTATGGCGATCCGGACCCGTCGGAGTGGAAGCCGACCGCCTCGTACGGGCCGCCGGTGACGTCGAAGCTGAAGATCCGGCCGACGCCGCGGGCCGTGTCGTACCCCGCGAGCAGCGGCACCACGACGAGGCCCTGCATGGCCTGCGCGAGCTGGTCGCGGATCATCGCGGCCAGCCGCTGCGCCTTCCCGTTCAGGGTGAGCGGGCGGCGCTCCACCTTCTCGTAGTGCTCCAGCTCCCACCGGTAGAGGCGCACCAGTTCCTTCGCGAGCCCCACCGTGCCCGCGAACGCCACCGCGGTGTGGTCGTCGGCGTAGCAGACCTTCTCCAGGTCGCGCTGCGCGATGAGATGGCCCATCGTGGCGCGCCGGTCGCCGGCCATCAGGACGCCGCCGTCGAAGTCCAGGGCGAGCACCGTCGTGCCGTGCGGCAGGTCCCGCGCCGGGCCCGGGCCGAGACCGCGGTTCCACGGCAGGGTGTGCGGGGCCACGCGCTCGACGAGCCGGGTGAACGAGGAACTGCTGCCGTCCAGGAACACGGGCGGCAGGCCACGGGGGTGCTCGGTCATGAGTGCTCGCCTTCTGTCGGACGGACGGCCGGCGATCTGTGATCCGTGATCGCCTCATCATGACATCCCGCGTCGGCGAACGGTCATGGATTGCTTATCAAGTCGCTTGCCAGAAGCGGCAGTTGATTACCGTCCGGGCCGCCGTGCCGGGCCGGCCCTCGCGCTCAGAGCCAGCCGGTCGCCAGCCACGCGGCCACCGCCGCCAGCAGCAGGAGGGCGATGTTCAGCCCGATCACCTTGACCTCGCCGCGCGACAGATGCAGCGCCAGGCCACCGATCTGCACCAGCACCAGGCCGACCGCGGCCGCCACGGCGAGGCCGACCGCTATGCCCGTCAGCGGCGGCAGGACCAGGCCGAGCGCGCCGAGCACCTCCAGCACGCCGATGGCCCTGACGTACGGCATCGGCACCTGGTCGACCCACGCCATCATGGGCCGCAACCGCTCCTGGCTCTGCAGCACCTTCTTGCCGCCTCCGTAGGCGTAGAACAGGGCCAGCAGCGCGGCGACGATCCAGTACGCGACGTGCATGGGGGACCTCCGATGGTTACGAACCGTAAGTTGCCTCATCATGAGTGACCGTCGGGGGGCCTACAAAAGGCACACGGATGTGCGCTACGTACAAGGAGCTGTCGTGGAGGAGTACGAACACACCTGCATGATCCGGGGCGACGGGGGCCGGGCGATCCGCGCGGTCCTGGACCGGATCTGCGACAAGTGGACGCTGCTGATCGTGGCCACGCTCGAGGAGAAGCGGATGCGCTTCACCGAACTGCAGCGGCACGTCCCCGGCATCTCGCAGCGCATGCTCACCCTGACCCTGCGCAACCTCGAACGGGACGGCCTCGTCTCCCGCACCGCCTACGCGGAGGTCCCGCCGCGCGTCGAGTACGCGCTCACGCCCATGGGGGAGAGCCTCATCCCGCCCGCCCTGGCCCTCGCGGGGTGGGCCATCGAGCACAACGCGCAGATCCAGGCGAGCAGAGCCGCGTACGGGACCTAGACGGCGCGCGGAACCTCGCCCACGAACGCGGCGCGGGGTCGGACCGGCGGGCGGCCGGGAGCCGCAGGTCGACGGCGGTCGCCGGTGGTGCGGGGGCGGTCGGCCCGGCCCGGAGCGGGCGGACGGGCGCCCGGGGAGGCTTGTCGGGCGCTACGTTCCCTGGTCATGCGGATCACGAAGTACACCCATGCCTGTGTACGGCTCGAACACGAGGGGCGCGTGCTGGTCGTCGACCCCGGGATCTGGAGCGAGCCGCGCGCCCTGAGCGACGCGGACGCCGTGCTGGTGACGCACGAGCACGCGGACCACATCGACGTCCTGCGCCTGCGGGCGCTCGGTGTGCCGGTGCACGCCCCGGCCGACGCCGACATCCCGGGCCTCGAGGTGCAACGGGTGGCCACCGGGGCGGAGTTCACCGCCGCCGGCTTCCGCGTGCGGGCGGTCGGCGGCCGGCACGCGACCGTCCACGGCGGACAGCCGGACTGCGCGAACCTCGGCTATGTCGTCGACGCGGCCGTCTACCACCCGGGCGACGCGCTGCACGTCCCCGAGGAACCGGTGGAGACGCTCCTCGTCCCGGTCCAGGGCTCGTGGCTGAGCACGGCGCAGGCGATCGACTTCGTCAACGCGGTCGGTCCGCGGCGGGCGTTCGCCGTGCACGACGCGCAGATCAACGAACGCGGACTCAGCAGCGTCAACGGCTGGCTGGCCCGGGACACCGACACCGACTACCGGTATCTGCGGCCCGGGGAATCCTTCTGACCGGCCATCGGAGCACCGGCCATGATCGGCTACGCTGCCGGTTCCTGATGGCAGGTACACGAAGAGGAGCTATGTCCTGGAAGCGGCGTCCGGCACTCGCCGGGCTCACGATGATGCTCGTGGCCGCGCTCGCGGCCTGCGGCGGTGGCGAGGACCGGCAGGCGTCGGCGCACGGCGGGACGGGGAAGAGCGAGAGCTCCCACGCGAGCGGGCACGAGAACGGGCCGGCCGAGGTCGTCGGACTCCGGGACGCCGTACGGCACGTCACCCGCAGGACCGCCACGGGCACCCGGCCGCACCTGGTCAAGAAGTGCGAGACCGACACCCGCAAGGTCAAGCACACCCGGCGCAGCAAGGGCCGCACCCGGACCTGGTACTCCACCGAGAAGCACCAGGACTGCGCGCGAGTGCGCCGGGGCACCGAGAAGTACACGCGCGTCGTACGGCAGGAACGCTGGTGCGTCCGGCTCGACGACGTGAACGGGAAGTCCGGCAAGGACGACGTCTGGTACCGCGTCCGCCCCGCGACCTACCAGAAGGTCGACGGAGCGGACCCGCGCGCCAAAGTCACCATCGAGCCCGTCGCACAGGGCTGCTGAGCGCGCCCCGCGTCACGGGACCCGGACCGCCCGCTGCACCGCCTCGGCCGCGAGCTGCGCGGCGGCACGGCGGGTGGCCGAGGCGAGCAGCTCCGTGCGGATCGGGCCGCCCGCGGCGAGGTGACGGTCGTAGGGCAGATGGACGACGCCGACCCCCGTCTCGCGCAGATGCGCGGTGGCGGTGGTCAGGTCGAGGTTCTGGTCCGGTGAACCGGACGTGAGCGCCACGACGGTGGACGGCAGCGTGGAGTGCGGCAGTCCGGCGAGCCAGTCCAGCACGACGCGGGTGCCGCCCACGCCCTCCGCCGTCATCGGGGCGACGACGATCCGGGCGTGCGCCGTGTCCATGGCCGTACGCGCCACGTCGCCCGGCAGCGTCTCGCAGTCGACGACGGTCATCGCGAAGTGGCGGCGCAGCGCGAGGGTGACGGTGCGGTAGGTGGGGACGTCGAGCGGGGGCCCGACCCGGCCCTGGCTCGCGGGCAGCAGCCAGCCGCCGTCGGGGAGCGGCACCAGGTACCCGGTGATGTCGAGCAGGTGCATCGACGGCTTCAGGATCCGGGCCAGTTCGGTGCACGACCAGCGCACCGACTGGGCGCCGAGCCGCACCGCCAGCGTGCCGAGCGCGGCGTCCGCCTCCAGGGCGAGCACCGGGTCCTGCCGGACGCGCTGGAGCGTGCGGGCGACGAGTGCGGCGGTGGTGGTCTTGCCGACGCCGCCCCGGATGGAGGTCACGGCGACGACCCGGCCCGTGGTCACCGGGTACTGCAACTCCCTTACCCAGCGCGCCTCTTCGCCACCGGCCCGGTCCGACGGCAGCGCGAGCCGCCGCAACGACTGCCCGGAGCGCCGCGCCACCGAGTCGCCGTGCTGCGGCTTGCCGGTGGCCTGCGTGAGCCGCGGGTCGAGGGTGAGCACCGGCTCGGGCGCGGGGAACGCGATCCCGGGCCGCGGACGCACGACCGGCGCCGCGCTTGCCGTCGGGACGGGCGCCGTCGGAGCGGGCGGCGCGGCCGGCAGGGGCGGGGGAGTCATGGCGGGCATGCGTGCGGTGTCCTCGGGGCCCGGCGTCGGTCGGGGCTGGCCCGGGAGCGGCCGGGGTGTGGTGTCGATGTGGGGCACGGGCACGGAGTCGTCGAGGTTCTGCGGCGGCTGGGGTTGGCCCGGGAGGGGCCGCGGTGTCGTGTCGACGTGGGGTGCCGGTGGGGCGTCGGTGAGGTCCTGTGCTGGACGGGGCTGGCCCGGGAGGGGCCGGGGTGTGGTGTCGATGTGCGGCGCCGGCACGGCGTCGGTGGGCCCCTGTGTCGGCTGGGGCTGGACCGGAAGTGGCCTGGGCGTGGTGTCGACTTGGGGTGCCGGCACGGTGTCGTTGGGCTCGTGCGTCGGCTGGGGCTGGACCGGGAGCGGCCTCGGTGTCGTGCCGATGTGCGGGGCCGCCGCTGGGTCCGGGCGGAGGTTCCCCGGGTTGGGGCGGTCCTCGTCGGGACGGCGTACGGGCAGGGGGGACTTGGCGTGGTCCGGGGGCACGCTCTCGCCGTCGCTCTGCACGGGGTTCACCGCGGCGGCCGGGCCGCAGCCCGCATCGGCACCAGCGGACCAGTCATCCTCGCCCCCACGTCGAACATCATCGGCAGACCCCCGGATCGAACCAGTGCGCATTCACTTGTGCCGCGTGCGGTCCCCTGCGGACCACCGGCCGCGAAAGCCTATCTCCCCCGGCCCGGGGGCCCCGCAAAGGCCTGGGCGTTCCGGCCAACGCGGGGACGGGGCGTCACGCCGACAACTGCCGCGCCCGCCCGGCGCCCACCCCCGCGATCCCCATCGGCACGCACAGCACCGCGAGCAGGACCAGGGGCACCGTCCAGCCGCCCGTCGCGTCGTGCAGCGCGCCGAGCAGGAAGGGGCCCGCGGCGGCGAGCAGATAGCCGACGCCCTGGGCCATGCCGGACATCTCGGCGGCGCGGGCCGCGTCGGGGGAGCGCAGCACGATCACCGCGAGAGCCGTGCTGATGAGCAGGCCGGAGCCGAAGCCCTGCATCAGCATCCAGGCGTAGGCGCCGCCGACCGGCGCCACGATCAGGCCGATGAGGGAGACGAGGAAGAGCGCCGTGCCGGTGAGCGCGAACGGGACCTGGTTGCCGGCCCGGCCGACGAGCGCCGTGAAGGCGAGCGAGCCGGCGATGCCGACGAGGCTCATCAGGGACAGCATCCAGCCGGCCTGTGTGCTGGACATGCCCTGGTCGGTGAGCATCGCGGGGATCCAGGCCGCGCACGCGTAGTACTCCAGGGACTGCAGTCCCATGAGGAGCGTGATCTGCCAGGCGAGCGGGGACCGGCGCAGCGGGGTGCGGGCGGCGGCCGCGTCCCCGGTCCCGGCGGCCGGGGTGTCCGCGCGGCGCAGCTGCGGCAGCCAGAGCAGGAACGCGAGCGCCGAGAGCACCGCCCAGACGCCGATCGCCCCGCGCCAGCCGAGCCCGAGCGCGTCGCCGAGCGGCACCGTCACCCCGGCCGCGAGGGCCGCGCCGCAGAACAGGGCCACGGAGTACAGGCCCATCATCAGGCCCGTGCGGTGGTGGAAGTGGCGCTTGATGACGCTGGGCACGAGGACGTTCGAGAGGGAGATCGCCGCGCCGAGCAGGACCGTGCCCGCGAAGAGCGCGGGCAGCCCGGGCGCGAGCCGCACCGCGATGCCCGCCGTGAGCAGGGCCATCATCGCGCCGAGCGCCCGCGTCATGCCGATCCGCCGGGCCAGTTTCGCCGCGAAGGGGGCCAGGAGCCCGAAGCAGAGGATCGGCAGCGTCGTGAGCAGCCCCGCGAGCGAGCCGCTGAGCCCGGTGGAGCGGCGTATCGCGTCGAGCTCGGGGGAGACGGCGACGACACCGGGGCGCAGATTCATGGCGATGAGAAGGACGCCCGCGGCAAGGAGCCCGCCCGCGGTCTGCGAAGGCATGGTCCGGTACGCGCTCCGGGAGGCGGGCCGAGCGGCGGGCTGAGCGGTGGTCGGGGGGTCGGCACTGTGCGGCATGCGAACCAACGTAACATCCCATGTTTCGCTCGATAAGCGCGATAGATAGGGGCGTAACAGGAGAAAAGGGGTGTGATGGCGTGCGCAGATGTGGGATATTTGGCCGTGGGGGATGCTGATCGCGTCCGCCGTGTCCGTACGAGAGAGGCCACCGCCTTGCCCGAAGCAGCACAGTCCGGCGCCACCCTGGTCCAGCGGACCATCGGGCGGATCGAGCGGAGCATCGAGAGCGGCGAGTGGGCGGTCGGGGACCGGATCCCGGCGGAGGGGCAGCTCGTCGAGGCGTTCGGCGTGGGGCGCAACACGGTGCGCGAGGCCGTCCGGGCGCTGTGCCACACCGGGCTGCTGGAGGCGCGCCGCGGCGACGGGACGTACGTACGGGCGGCCAGCGACCTCAATGCCGCGCTCCAACGCCGCTTGCGGCGGGCCGAGTTGAAGCATGTCCTGCAAGTGCGCCTGGCACTGGAGCGGGAGGCGGCGCCCGCCGCCGCCGTGCACCGCGGCGAGGACGACCTGGCCCGCATCCTGTCCGCGCTGCTCGCGCGGCGCCGGGCGGACGAGAGCGGTGACCCGGCCGCGTACGTCGACCGGGACCTGGAGTTCCACCGGGCGGTGGTCGCCGCGAGCGGCAATCCGCTGATGACCGAGCTGTACGAGAGCATCACCGCCTCGGTGCGGCAGAGCATCGAGTCCCTGCGGCCGAGCTGGACGCCCGAGCTGCCCGGTGCCTCCGCCCACGACGATCTGGCCGAGGCGATCGCGCGCCGTGACCCGGAGGCGGCCACCAAGGCGGCCTGGGCGCACACGCAGACCGTCGAGGCGGCCATGGAGCGGATGGCGGAGCGGGGCGAAGCCGACGGGGCGCACGGGGCGTGAGGTCTCCGACTCCTCAACAGGCCGACGTCCAGCCGTAGTTCGTCCACGGTGTGCGGACAATCCGGGACACGGGCACCACCGGCACCCTGGGTCCCGGCGGCATCCGGCAGCGCGGACCGCCTCCGCGTCGACCCCTGTCGGCGGCGCCCGGGCGCGCTCTACCCTGACTGTGCCTCAACGGGCTTCGAGGGGGAGTCGCATGAGCGATGACATCGAGCGCACCCACGACGGCGGTCGACGAGCGAACCCCCCGGGCGGCGGCGAACGCCTGGCCGACTGGGCCGACGGCCGGCTCGGGATCTACCAGCTCGCCAAGTCCCAGATGCGCAAGGTCTTTCCGGACCACTGGTCCTTCATGTTCGGCGAGATCTGCCTCTACAGCTTCCTCATCCTGATCCTCACCGGCGTCTATCTGACCCTCTTCTTCGACCCCAGTACCTCCGAGGTCGTCTACAACGGCTCCTACGAACCGCTCAAGGGCATCATCATGACCCGGGCGTACGAGTCGACGGTCGACATCAGCATGGAGGTGCGGGGCGGGCTGCTCATCCGGCAGATCCACCACTGGGCCGCGCTGGTCTTCGTCGCCGCGATGCTCGCGCACATGATGCGGATCTTCTTCACGGGCGCGTTCCGCAAGCCCCGCGAGGTCAACTGGCTGTTCGGCTGGACCCTGTTGATGCTCGGCATCGTCACCGGGCTCACCGGCTACTCGCTCCCCGACGACCTGCTCTCCGGCACGGGCCTGCGCTTCGCGCAGGGCGCCATCCTGTCGGTGCCGGTCGTCGGGACGTATCTGTCGTTCTTCCTCTTCGGCGGCGAGTTCCCGGGGGACGACTTCATCGCACGGCTCTACCCGATCCACATCCTGCTGCTGCCGGGCATCATGCTGGGCCTCGTCGTGGCCCATCTGATCCTGGTCTTCTACCACAAGCACACCCAGTTCGCGGGCCCGGGCCGCAGCGAGAAGAAGGTGATCGGCGCCCCGTTCTTCCCGATCTACGTGGCCAAGGCGGGCGGTTTCTTCTTCCTGGTCTTCGGTGTGCTGGCGGCCATGGGTGCGATCGCGACCATCAATCCCGTCTGGGCCTTCGGGCCCTACCGGACGGACCTGGTCACGACCGGCGCCCAGCCCGACTGGTACCTCGGCTTCTCCGAGGGGCTGATCCGCGTCATGCCGGGATGGGAGATCAACGCCTGGGGCCACACGCTGCAGTTGGGCGTCTTCATCCCGTTCTCGCTGTTCCCGCTGGTCATGGTCCTGATCGCGGTGTATCCGTTCCTGGAGGCCTGGGTCACCGGCGACAAGCGCGAGCACCACACGGCCCAGCGTCCGCGCAACCACCCGGTCCGCACCGGACTCGGCGTGGCCTGGCTGGCTCTGTACGCGGTCCTGCTGATCGGGGGCGGCAACGACATCGTGGCCACTCATCTGCGCCTGTCCATCAACGCCATCACCTGGTTCGTACGTATCAGTTTCTTCGTCGCCCCGGTCCTCGCGTTCATCGTCACCAAGCGGATCTGCAACGGGCTGCAGCACCGCGACCGCGACAAGGCCTTGCACGGCCGCGAGTCCGGCATGATCAAACGGCTTCCGCACGGCGAGTACATCGAGGTCCACGAGCCGCTCACGCGCGCCGAGTTGTACACCCTGAACGCCCATGAGCAGCCCCAGGCCTACGAGTTGGGGCCGAGCGTCGACGAGAACGGGGTGGCCCGGAAGTTCACCGTGCGCCAGCGGGTGCGTGCCCGCCTCGCCAAAGCCATGTACGGGCCGGGGACTTACGTGCCGAAGGCGACCGCCGAGGAGTACCGGGCGCTGCACGCCGGATGGCACGAGTCCGAGCGGGACCCGTCGGCACACTGACCCTCGGGTGACGGAGCCGGGCGCACGCCACGGGCGCGCGCCCGGCTCCGTCATGTCCGCACCCCGCCGCGAGAGCGTCTGTTCCCGGTCGCCCATCGCTGCTACCTTCTCGTTGACTAACAAACGTTAGGTAGGAAGGTGGCGGAGGCGCTGATGCCTGTCTCCCTCTCGTACGCGGAAGGCCCGTCGGCTGACAAGGCGATCGCTGTCGTCGACGTCGACCACCCGCCGGTCAACGCCCTGCCCGTGCAGGGCTGGTACGACCTCGCGGACACGCTGCGCGCGGCCGGCCGCGACCCCGACGTGCGCTGCGTCGTCCTCACTGCGTCCGGCCGCGGCTTCAACGCGGGCGTCGACATCAAGGAGATGCAGCGCGACAGCGGTCATGCGGCGCTGATCGGTGCGAACCGCGGCTGCGCCGAGGCGTTCGCCGCGGTCTACGAGTGCGAGGTGCCCGTCGTCGCCGCCGTGCAGGGCTTCTGCCTCGGCGGCGGGATCGGGCTCGTCGGGAACGCCGACGCGATCGTGGCGAGCGACGACGCCACGTTCGGCCTGCCCGAGCTGGACCGGGGCGCGCTCGGCGCCGCCACCCACCTGGCCCGCCTGGTCCCGCAGCACCTGATGCGCGCCCTCTACTACACCTCGCGCACCGCGACCGCCGCCGAGCTGCACGCGCACGGCTCGGTGTGGAAGGTCGTGCCGCGCGAACAACTGCGCTTCGAAGCGATGGAGTTGGCGGCGGAGATCGCCCGCAAGGACGGCTCTCTGCTGCGGCTCGCCAAAGCCGCCATCAACGGCATCGACCCCGTCGACGTACGCCGCAGCTACCGCTTCGAGCAGGGCTTCACCTTCGAGGCCAACCTCAGCGGCGTCGCCGACCGGGTCCGCGACACGTTCGGACAGGAGGACGACCGGCCATGACCGACAAGACGATGAGCCCCGAGGACGTCGTCGCGCGGCTGCGCAGCGGCATGACGATCGGCATCGGCGGCTGGGGTTCACGCCGCAAACCCATGGCGCTGGTGCGGGCCCTGCTGCGCAGCGACATCACCGACCTCACCGTCGTCTCCTACGGCGGCCCGGACGTGGGCCTGCTGGCCGCAGCGGGGAAGCTCCGCAAGGTGGTGGCACCCTTCGCCACCCTCGACTCGATCCCCCTGGAGCCGCACTTCCGCGCGGCGCGCGAGCAGGGCCGCATCGAGCTGATGGAGGTCGACGAGGCCATGTTCATGTGGGGCCTGCGCGCCGCCGCGAACCGGCTGCCGTTCCTGCCGGTGCGGGCCGGCATCGGATCGGACGTCATGCGCGTCAACCCCGGTCTGCGGACGGTCACCTCGCCGTACGACGACGGGGAGACGTTCGTCGCGATGCCCGCGCTGCGCCTGGACGCGGCGCTCGTCCACGTCAACCGCGCCGACCGCACCGGCAACGGGCAGTACCTGGGGCCCGACCCGTACTTCGACGACCTGTTCTGCGAGGCGGCCGACGCGGCGTACGTCTCCTGCGAGCGGATCGTCGGCGGCGCCGAACTCGCCAAGGGCGGGCCCCCGCAGTCGCTGCTGATCAAGCGGCACCGGGTCACCGGCGTCGTCGAGACCCCGCACGGGGCGCACTTCACGTCCTGCGCGCCCGACTACGGACGCGACGAGGCGTTCCAGAAGCTGTACGCGAGCACGCCGTTCGAGGAGCTGCGGGCGCGCTTCCTCGACGGGGACGAGACGGCGTACCGGGCCGCGGTCGAGGCCTGGCGGCAGGAACAGGAAGGCGGGAGCACCCGATGACCACCACGACGGACGACGTCGCGGCCGGGGTCGTGACCCGCGCCGACTACTGCGTCATCGCCTGCGCCGAGGCCTGGCGCGGCAGCGGGGAGACGCTCGCCAGCCCCATGGGCCTGATCCCCGGCATCGGAGCGCGGCTCGCCCGTCGCACGTTCGCGCCCGGGCTGCTGATGACGGACGGCGAGGCCATGCTCATCGGCCCGGACGGCGAGCGCGAGGGCTGGCTGCCCTACCGCCAGCACCTGGAGTTCGTCACGCGCGGCGGCCGGCACGTGATGATGGGCGCGAGCCAGCTCGACCGGTTCGGCAACCAGAACATCTCCTGCATCGGGGACTGGCAGCAGCCCGCCCGCCAACTGCTCGGCGTGCGCGGCGCTCCGGTCAACACCCTGAACAATCCGACGAGTTACTGGGTGCCCAAGCACTCCCGGCGGGTCTTCGTGGACAAGGTCGACATGGTGAGCGGCGTCGGCTACGACAACGCCGCCGCGGCCGGGCCGTCCGCGACGCGCTTCCACCACCTGCCGCGCGTCGTCACGAACCTCGCCGTGCTGGACTTCGACACCCCGGACCACGCGATGCGGCTCGCCTCGCTGCACCCCGGGGTCACCGTGGAGGAGGTGCGCGAGGCGACGGGCTTCGAGCTGGTGCTGCCCGACGAGGTGCCGTACACCCGCGAGCCGACCGGCGACGAACTCCGGCTGATCCGCGAGGAGCTGGACCCCAAGGCGCTGCGGCACCGCGAGGTCCCCGCGTGACCGGCGAGGCCGCGCCGCCGGGCCCGGTGTTCGGGACGGCGCTGACCGAACTCACCGGTGTCCGGCACCCGATCGTGCAGACCGGTATGGGCTGGGTCGCCGGGCCCCGGCTCGTGTCGGCGTCCGCGAACGCCGGGGCGCTCGGCGTGCTCGCCTCCGCCACGATGACCGTCGACCGACTCCGGTCCGCCGTAAGAGAGGTGAAGGAACGCACCGACCAGCCCTTCGGGGTCAATCTGCGGGCCGACGCGGGCGACGCGCGCGACCGCGTCCGGATCATCGTCGACGAGGGCGTGAGGGTGGCGTCGTTCGCGCTCGCGCCCTCGCGCGAACTGATCGCCGAGCTGAAGGACGCGGGCGTCGTCGTCATCCCCTCCATCGGGGCGCGCCGGCACGCCGAGAAGGTCGCCGCGTGGGGCGCGGACGCGGTCGTCGTCCAGGGCGGCGAGGGCGGCGGCCACACCGGCGACGTGGCGACGACCGTACTGCTGCCGCAGGTGGTCGACGCCGTCGACATCCCCGTGATCGCCGCGGGCGGCTTCCGCGACGGGCGCGGCCTGGTGGCGGCCCTCGCCCACGGGGCCGCCGGCATCGCCATGGGCACCCGCTTCCTGCTCACCTCCGACTCGACCGTGCCCGACGCCGTGAAGGCCCGCTACCTCGCCGCGGGCGTCAAGGACGTCACCGTCACCACGGCCGTCGACGGGCTGCCGCACCGCATGCTGCGCAGCGAACTCGTCGCCGGACTCGAACGCGCGGGCCGGCCCGCCGCCCTGCTGCGCGCGGTGCGGCACGCGGCCGCGTTCCGCAAGGTGTCCGGCCTCGGCTGGTCCCGGATGGTGCGCGACGGTCTCGCGATGAAGCACGGCAAGGACCTGACCTGGAGCCAGGTGCTGCTCGCCGCCAATACGCCGATGATGCTCAAGTCCGCGATGGTGGACGGCGATCCGAGCGGCGGCGTGATGGCCTCCGGCCAGGTGGCGGGTCTCATCGAGGACCTGCCGTCGTGCCAGGAACTGGTGGACCGGATCCTCACCGAGGCGCAGGAGACCCTGGACCGGCTGCGGAAGCTGTAGGCGCGCGCGGGACCGGACGGGGTGGGCCCGCGGGCCCACCCCCACGGCCTACAGGCGCTCGATGATCGTCACATTCGCCTGACCGCCGCCCTCGCACATCGTCTGCAGCCCGAACCGGCCGCCCGTGCGCTCCAGTTCGTGCAGCAGCGTCGTCATCAGCTTCACCCCGGTCGCGCCGAGCGGATGGCCGAGGGCGATGGCGCCGCCGTTGACATTGACCTTCGCGGGGTCTGCGCCGGTCTCCTTCAGCCAGGACAGGACCACCGGCGCGAACGCCTCGTTGATCTCCACCAGGTCGATGTCGTCGAGCGACATGCCGGTCTTCTTCAGCGCGTACGCCGTCGCGGGGATCGGCGCCGACAGCATCCGGATCGGGTCCTCGCCGCGCACGGAGAGGTGATGGACCCGGGCGCGCGGCGTCAGCCCGTGCTCGCGCACGGCCCGTTCGGACGCGAGGAGCATCGCGGCCGCCCCGTCCGACACCTGCGAGGAGCACGCCGCCGTGATGGTGCCGCCCGGCACGACCGGGGCCAGCGTCGCCATCTTCTCCAGGGTCGTGTCCCGGCGCGGCCCCTCGTCGACGGTGACGTCGCCGTACGCGACCGTCTCCCGCGCGAAACGCCCCTCGTCGATCGCCCGGATGGCCCGCTGATGCGACTGAAGGGCCCACTCCTCCATCGCGGTCCGCGAGATGCCCCACTTGTCGGCGATCAGCTGCGCGCCGTGGAACTGGTTCACGGGCCGGTCGCCGTAGCGGGCCCGCCAGCCCTCGCTGCCCGCGTACGGGCCCTCCGTCAGCCCCAGCGGCTCGGCCGCCTGCCGCGAGGCGAACGCGATCGGGATCAGCGACATGTTCTGCGTGCCGCCCGCGACCACCACGTCCTGCGTGCCCGACAGCACGCCCTGTGCCGCGAAGTGCACCGCCTGCTGGGAGGAGCCGCACTGCCGGTCGATCGTGACGCCCGGCACCTCCTCGGGCAGCCCGGCCGCGAGCCAGGCGGTGCGCGCGATGTCACCGGCCTGCGGCCCGACCGTGTCGAGGCAGCCGAACACGACGTCCTCGACGGCGGCCGGATCCACCCCGGTGCGCGCCATCAGCGCCTTGAGCACGTGCGCACCGAGATCGGCGGGGTGCACACCGGCCAGGCCGCCCCTGCGCCGGCCCACCGGGGTGCGCACGGCGTCCACTATGTAAGCCTCGGGCATGGTCAACTCCTCCTAGCGGTAGGGATGGTGGCGCGGACGGAGATGCCGTCGAGGACCATCGACAGGTACTGGCCCGCGATGGCGTCCGCCGTGTGCCGGCCGCCCGGCCGGTACCAGGACGCGGCCACCCACACGGTGTCGCGCAGGAAGCGGTAGGCGAGGCGGACATCGAGGTCGGGGCGGAACGCGCCCTCGGTGACCCCCCGTTCCAGCGTCGTGCGCCAGGCGTCCTCGAAGCCCCGCTGCGCGTCGGTGAGGAAGGCGAAGCGGTCCTGCGCCGCCAGCTGCCGGGCCTCCTTCTGGAAGACGGCGACCGCGGGGCCGTGCCGGTCGATCTCCCGGAACGACTCCGTGACCAGGGCCCGCAGTGTCTCGCGCGGCCCGAGGGCGGCGTCGCCGAGGACGGTGTCGTACCCGGACCACAGCGCGTCGAGGAACGACCGCAGGATCTCCTCCAGCATCGACTCCTTCGAGTCGAAGTGGTAGTAGAGGCTGCCCGCGAGCAGCCCCGCGCGTTCGGCGATGACGCGGACGGTGGTGGCGCTGTAGCCGAGCTCGGCGAAGACGTCCGCCGCCACGGCGAGCAGTTCGGCGCGGCGGGCGGCCCGCTCAGGCATGCCGGTCGCTGACGGAGAGCACCTCGCCCGTCAGATACGAGGAGTAGCCGCTGGCCAGGAACACGATCACGTTGGCCACCTCCCACGGCTCGGCGTAGCGGCCGAACGCCTCGCGCGACGTCAGCTCCGCCAGCAGCTCCGGCGAGGTCACCTTCACCAGGTGCGGATGCATGGCGAGGCTGGGGGAGACCGCGTTGACCCGGATGCCGTGCGGCGCCGCCTCGACGGACGCGCAGCGGGTCAGCGCCATCACCCCGGCCTTGGCGGCGGCGTAGTGCGCCTGCCCGGCCTGCGCCCGCCAGCCGAGCACGGAGGCGTTGTTCACGACGACCCCGCCCCGGCCGGCCGCCTTCATCAGCCGCAGCGCCGTGCGTGTGCAGCGGAACGTGCCGGTGAGTGTCACGTCGATGACCTTCGCCCACTGGTCGTCGGTCATCTCGGTCAGCTCGGCGGTGCCGCCCAGGCCCGCGTTGTTCACGACGATGTCCAGGCCGCCGTGCTCCCGCTCGGCCAGCGCGAACAGCTCCCGCACCTGCTCCTCGTCGGTGACGTCGCACGGCGTGCCCGCCACCCGGTCGGCGCCGAACTCCTTGCCCAGGGCCTCCACGGTCTCGGCCGTGCGCCGCGCGTGCGCGTCCCCCACGACGATGCGGGCGCCCTCCTCCAGGAAGCGGCGGGCGGTAGCACCGCCGATGCCCGCCCCGGCCGCCGCGGTGATCACGGCGGTGCGCCCGGCGAGCAGCTGGTGACCGGGCTCGTACGGCGGCGGCGTGCTCATGCGCGTACCTCCTAGGGCTCCTCGGGAGGGCCGGGCGGGATCTCGACGGATGTCCGACCCGGAGGCTAATCTACCAAACACTTGTTAGGGAAGGGGAGTTGCCGCATGACCAGCATCGAGGGCGAGGACGTCGTCCGGCACGTGGCCCGGACGAAGCGGGAGGCGCGCGTCTGATGGACCTGACGATCGATTCCGAGGACGCCGCGTTCCAGGACCGGGCGCGCGCCTGGCTCGCCGCGCACGTACCGGACCGGCCCCTGCCCTCCCTGGAGACCGAGGAGGGCTTCGCCGCCCACCGCGCGTGGGAGCGCGAACTGGCCGCCGACCGCTGGTCCGTCGTCTCCTGGCCCGAGCGGTACGGAGGGCGGGACGCCGGCCTCGTACGGTGGCTGCTCTTCGAGGAGGCGTACTACGCGGCCGGGGCGCCCGGCCGGGTCACGCAGAACGGCATCAACCTCCTCGCCCCCACCCTCTTCGACCACGGCACCGACGAGCAGCGCGCCCGCATCCTGCCGCCCATGGCGAGCGGCGAGGTCGTCTGGGCGCAGGCCTGGTCCGAGCCGGAGTCGGGCTCCGACCTGGCGTCCCTGCGCTCCACGGCCCGCCGCGTGACGGGGGGCTGGCTGCTGAACGGGCAGAAGACGTGGTCGTCCCGGGCCGCGTTCGCCGACCGCGCCTTCGGTCTCTTCCGCAGCGACCCCGACGCGGACCGGCCGCACCGGGGACTGACTTACCTGATGTTCGACCTGCGGGCACCGGGCGTCACCGTGCGGCCGATCCCGCGCCTCGACGGCAAACCGGCCTTCGCGGAGCTCTTCCTCGACGACGTGTTCGTGCCCGACGCCGACATCATCGGCGAGCCCGGACAGGGCTGGCGCATCGCCATGTCGGCGACCGGCAGCGAGCGCGGCCTCACCCTGCGCTCGCCGGGCCGGTTCCTGGCGAGCGCCGAACGGCTGGCACGGCAGTGGCGGACCGTCGCCGACCGGGCCGACCCGGCCGGCACCGCGCTGCGCGACCGCGTCGCCGACGCCGTGATCGGCGCCCGCGCCTACGAACTGTTCACCTGGACCCACGCCTCGCGCGCCCTCGACGGCCAGGACATCGGCGCGGAGTCCAGCCTCAACAAGGTCTTCTGGTCCGAGTACGACGTGGCCCTGCACGAGACGGCCCTCGAACTCGACGGCGCGGAGGGGCTGCTGGCGGACGGCGGCTGGGCGGAAGGCTATGTCTTCTCCCTCGCGGGGCCGATCTACGCCGGGACGAACGAGATCCAGCGGGACATCATCGCCGAGCGGCTGCTCGGCCTGCCGAAGGGACGGCGCTGATGCGTTTCCTCCTCGACGCCGAGCAGCGGGAGTTCGGCCGCACCCTCGACGCCCTGCTCGGTGCGGCGGACGTCCCGGCGGCGGCGCGCGCGTGGGCCGCGGGCGACCCGTCCCCGGGCCGGGCGCTGTGGCGCCGCGTCGCGGACACCGGCCTGTTCACGCTCGCCGTCCCCGAGGAGTTCGACGGCCTCGGGGAGATGCCTGTCGAACTGGCCGTGGCCTTCGAGCAGTTGGGACGGCACGCCGTACCCGGCCCGTACGCGGAGACCGTGGCGGTGGCCTCACTGGCCGCGGGCCTCGCGCGCGCGGGCAGCGACGGGAAGGCCGTCCTGGACGGCCTGCTCACCGGCGAGACCCTGGCCACGCTGAGCCTTCCGGACACCGGTCCGTACGTGGTGGACCCGGACGCGGCGGACGTGCTGTGGGCGGTGGAGCGCGGCGATGCCCCGCCCTGGACGGTGCGGGCGGCCCCCGGGCACGGCACGGTGCGCCCCGGCCTCGACGCGGCCCGCCGGTACGCGGAGCCGCTGCCCGGCGGCGACGTCCTGGCCGAGGGGGAGTCCGTCCGCCAAGCGGCCCTGCACGCCGCCGCGCTCGCCCGCCTCGCCACCGCCGCGCAGGCCCTCGGCGTCGCCCGGGCCCTGCTCGACCGGACGGTCGCCTACGTGAAGCAGCGCACCCAGTTCGGGACCCCGATCGGAGCCTTCCAGGCGGTCAAGCACCGGCTCGCCGACACCCTGATCGCCGTGGAGTTCGCCCGCCCGCTGGTCTTCGGCGCGGCCCTGACGGCGCGCCCCGCGGACCTGGCCGCCGCCAAGGTGGCCGCGGGCGAGGCCGCGTACACGGCGGCCCGCACCGCGCTCCAGCTCCACGGCGCGCTCGGCTACACCGCCGAGTTCGACCTGAGCCTGTGGCTCACGAAGGCCCGCGCGCTGCGCGACGCGTGGGGGACGCCGGGGGAGTGCCGGGCCGAAGTGCTCGCCGCCGGATGACAGGTGGTGAACAGGCGGCACGGAGGGGCCGCGCCGGGTGACCACCGGGCGCGGCCCCTCCGCGAACGCGACGAGGGGGGCACTCTCGCTCACGCCGTCCCGTCCCGCCGGTCCAGGGCCGGCATGCGGCCCGCCGACGCCCCGCCGTCCACGGTGAGTTCGGCGCCGGTGAGGTACGACGACTCGGCGGAAGCGAGGAACGCCACCAGTCGGGCCACCTCCTCCGGTTCGCCGACCCGGCCGAGCGGCGCGGCCGGATGGGCCCTGCCCTCGACATGAGCGATCATCGGGGTCGCGATGGCGCCCGGGTGCACCGAGTTGACGCGGATGCCGTCCCGGCCGAGTTCGAGCGCCGCCGTCTTCGTCAGGCCGCGCAGGCCCCACTTGGCCGCCCCGTACGCGCCGTGCCCCCAGATGCCCTGCATCCCGGCCTGCGAGGAGATGTTCACGATCGAACCGCCGCCCGCGGTGCGCCGCATCACGGGCGCCGCGGCCCGGATGCCGAGGAACGGGCCGGCCAGATTGATCCGCAGGATCCGCTCCAGCTGCTCCGGATCCTCGTCGACGATCGGTGAAGTGGTGTAGATCGCCGCGTTGTTGACGAGGATGTCGAGCCGCCCGAAGGCGGCGACGGCCTCCTCGACGGCCGTGTCCCACGCCGCCGCGTCCGACACGTCGAGCGCCACGAACCGCGCCGTGTCCGCACCGAGCGAGGCGGCGACGGCCCGGCCCTCCTCGTGCAGGACGTCGCCGAGGACGACGCGTGCGCCGCGCGCGGCCAGCAGCCGGGCCTCGGCCTCACCCATGCCGCGCGCACCGCCCGTGATCAGCGCGACCCGGCCCGTCAGATCGCCGACCGGCCCGGCGGCCGGCGGCCGCGCCGTCTGCGTCAGGCCCATCGGCTGCGTCGGCTCTGCCGGCTCTGCCGGCTCCAAGGGGGCCAGCGATTCCAGGGGTTCCGGTGACATCGGCTGCCCTTCCGTCCGTGGATGGTCGCGCGCGATTGTGCCCGCATCCGCTTCAAAGGGGCAGAGCGAGATCCGACGCGGACGGACGCGTGCATCGCCCAGCGACGACCGGCCGTCGCACACTCGTCGGTATCCACACCCCCAGCGGGAGGAGCACACCATGAGCGGCAGGTTCGAGGACGCGGTCGTTCTGGTCAGCGGCGGCGCACGCGGCATGGGCGCGGTCCACGCGCGAGGGCTCGCGGCGGAAGGAGCGCGGGTCGTCATCGGCGACGTACTGCACAAGGAGGGCGAGGCCCTCGCCGCCGAACTCGGCCCGCGGCACTGCCTGTTCGTCCCGCTCGACGTGACGGACGAGACCTCCTGGCAGCAGGCCGTGGCCCGCGCCGAGGAGACCTTCGGGCCGCTGACCGGCCTCGTCAACAACGCGGGGATCGTGCACGTCGACCCCATCGAGACCCTCGCCGAGGCCGACTACCGCAAGGTCGTCGACGTCAACCAGGTCGGCGTCTTCCTCGGGATGAAGGCCGCCCTGCCGTCCCTCAGGCGAGCCGGCGGCGGAGCCATCGTCAACATCTCCTCGCTCGGCGGCATCATCGCCTTCCCGAACATCCTCGGCTACGTGGCCTCCAAATGGGCCGTGCGCGGCATGAGCAAGGCGGCGGCGCAGGAGTTCGCCCCGTACGGCATCCGCGTCAACTCCGTGCACCCCGGCATGGTCTCGACCGACATGACGGCCGCCGCCGACCGCGCGCACGCGTCGGTGCGCGACCAGCCGATCCCGCGACAGGCGCGCCCCGAGGAGATCACCAGCGTGGTGCTGTTCCTGCTCTGCGACGAGTCGAGCTATGCGACCGGGGCGGAGTTCGTGATCGACGGCGGTCACTCCGGCCGGTGACGGACGCCGCTGCCCCGCGACCCCTGCGGAGCCGCGGGGCAGGGCACCTCCCGGCTAGCCGAGCAGCCGGACGGTGAAGGAACGGTCCGTGGGCAGGGCCGCCGTGCGCACCGTCGTCACCCCGGTCTTCGCGTCGAACGACCAGTCCGCGCCCGACAGGGCCCGGCCGTTCACCGTCACCCGGTCCGGCGCCGCACCGCCGTGGACGGTGAAGGTGTACGCGCGCTCGCTCACCTTGCCCCGGTAACTCCCCTTGCTGGCACCGACCTCGATGACGGACCCGTGCCGGCCGGTGTCGACCGTCACGCGCTGCGTCGCCGAGGCGCCCTTCTTGAAGTCACGGGTCACCCCGTCGTCCTCGTAGAGCGTGTACGAACTCCGGCCGTGCTCCGCGGCGTAGACGTCCCAGCCGAGCTGCCCCTTGTCGCGGGTCTTCCACGACGTGGTGCCCTTGGGCCACATCGGCACGATCGCACCCGACCTCACGAACAGCGGGAGCGTGTCGATCGGGGCGTGGTAGCCGTCGAGCGTCATCGGGCCCTTGTACTGCTTGCCCGTCCAGTAGTCCGTCCACGTGCCCTCGGGCAGGTAGATGCCGTCGCGGGTGTCCGCGTCCTCGTAGACCGGAGCGACCAGGAAGTCGTCGCCCGCCAGGTACTCGTACTTGGCGTTCGCGCCCAGGGTGTTCGCGTCCTTCGGGTACTCCAGCCACAGCGGCCGTACGCCGCCGACGCCGGTGTCCGACGCCTGCTTCGCCAGCGTGTACAGGTACGGCAGCAGACGCTCGCGCAGCTGCAGGTACTTGCGGTTGACGGACGTGTACGGCTCCCCGTCCACCCACGGCTGCTGATTGATCTTCTCGCCGGTGGTGAGGTCCCGCGCCCAGCCGTCCATGGTCATGAGGGCGGGCAGGAACGTCTTGGCCTGCAGATCGCGGGCGTACATCTTCGCGTCGTGCGAGTAGATCGAGCCCACGTCACCCGTGTTGTAGGCGATGCCGGACATCGTCGCGCCCGCGTACGTCGGGATCTGCCAGCGCACGAAGTCCCACGACAGCTTCTGGTCGCCGGACCACAGGACCGAGCAGCGCTGGGCGCCCGCCCACGACACCGGCATCCAGACGAAGCCGCGGGCGTCGCTGTTGTCCTCGATGCCGGCCTTCGCCCTGTCGCAGGAGTCCAGGGCCATGCCGTAGCCGTTGCCGACCCAGGCGACGTCCAGCTTGGCGACGCGCTGGCCCGCCTTGACCTGGTCGGCGAGCTTGTCGATGCCGTCCTGCGTCCACAGGCCGAGCTGGGCGCCGCGGTCCTGGAGGCCCTTGGCGGTCTCGGCGAGGTTCTCGTAGCCGCAGCCGTAGCCGTCGTTGACGAGCATCCAGCCGAGCGGCATCTCGTTGTCCACGTACCCGTCGGCGACCTTCAGGGAGTCGAGCGTGTGGCGCTCGCCCTGGTTGGCGTTGTGCAGGTAGCAGTCGGCGTCGCCCGGTTCGAGGCCGTAGACCGGCGGCATGAAGGGCTTGCCGACGAGTGAGGTGTACGCGCCGATGACGTGCTTGGCGTCACCGAGGAAGTAGTAGGCGTCGAGGCGGCGTTCCTGCTGGCCCGTGTGGACCGACGCGCCGAAGTCGTAGACGCCCGGCGCGAAGGTGTTCCGGTAGACGCCGTAACCGGCCGAGGAGAGGTAGAACGGCTGCGAGTTGTTGTAGCCGCCCTCGTTCCAGTTCGTGTTGTTGGCGACGTGGACCGTCTTGTCGCGGTGGGAGAAGCTGCCGTTCTGTTCGCCGCCGCCGAAGAACTGCTCGTCCTCGCCGCGCTCCAGGCTCTGCCGCATCCCGCCCGTGGACCAGCGCAGCGGCTTGTCCTCCTGCCAGATGCGCGTCTTGTCGTCCGCCTTGTAGAGGCCGAAGCGCAACGGTTTCTTGTAGACGCGCAGGACCGCCTGTGACGTGCGGATCCCGTAGTAGGCGCCCGCGTCGAAAGACGACGTGTGCCGGTCGGGCGCGGGCTTCTCGCGGACGATCTGCGTGCCGGCCGGATCGGTGAACGTGCCCGTCGGATCGGCCTGCAGGCGCAGCCCGCCGCCCTTCAGGAAGTCGGCTCTCGCCTTCAGATCGCCCGCGCCGATGCGGTAACTGCCGTGGTCGCCCTCGAAGGACGTGAGGTTCCCGGCGTCCGTCGTCTCGGGCAGGTAGGCCTTGCCGACGAAGGAGTTGTCGTGCACGTCGTAGGGCACGACGACCACGTGGTACGTGCCGTCGGCCTTCGGGATGACGGTCGCCTCGGGGTCGGCCGTGCCCGCGCTGGACGCGACCTGCTTGTCCGCGTCGTCGTAGACGTACATGTCGAAGTCGTCACTGGGCTGCTTCGCCCACTCGATCGAGATTGGCACACCGCCCTCGGGGTTGTCGTCCCAGTATCCGTCCGGGACCGACACCGTGAGGTCGAAGCGGTCGCATGTCCTCCCCTCCGGATCGTCCGCGGCCGACGGGCACTTCTTGGGATCGTCGACCGTGCCCGCCGCGTACGTGGGGCTCTGCCACGTGACGCTCTTGTGGCCGGCGTCGAGGGTGCCGCTGCCGGGCGTGGCCGCGCCCGCGTGCTGCGCGGGGACGGCGAGGAGGGCCGCGGCGAGGGCCGTCGTGGTCAGGGCGGCCCGGCCGCGCGCTCTTCGGTGCGGCTGTCGTTGGTGCAGTTGTCGCATGGGGTGCGTCTCCGCTCAGAACGACCGTCTGTTGTTTACTTCTGCTTGAAACTCGGATCCTGCGTGCATGTTCACGCACGAAGATCCCGCCTCTCGCAGGTTCATGTCAACGGTCGGGTCGATCCGCGGAGCCACCGCGCGGCGGCCCCCGGCCGGTCAGCCGGACAGGCCGTCGTCGGCTGCGTACGCCCAGAAGTTCCGCATGACCGGCGGCAGCGGCGACGGGCCGCCCAGCGCCAGCTGGGTCATCAGGACGGTCACCGTCCCCGTCGACGGCGTCAGATGGGCCGCGGTGCCCGTGCCGCCCACCCAGCCGTACCGGCCCGGCACGTTCCACGGGTCACGGCGCTCGACGTCCACGGAGCCGCCGAAACCCCAGCCCGAGCCCAGCGTGAACAGGTCGCTCGCCCGGCGCTGCGCCGGTGTCAGATGGTCCGTCAGCATCAGCCGCACCGACTCGGCGGAGAGCACGGACCCGCCGTCGTCCAGCAGCATGCGGGCGAACGCCCACCAGTCGTCCACCGTGGAGACGAGCCCGCCCGCGCCGGAGGGGAACGCGGGCAGGCCGCTCCACTGACCGTCGGGGGTGTCGACGCGCTCGGCGCCGCCGTCGGCCGTGGGTACATAGGCGCTGGTGAAGCGGTCGCGTTTGGCGGCCGGGACCTCGAACGCGGTGTCGCGCATGCCGAGCGGCTCGAAGATCCGCTCGGCGAGGAACTCCGGCAGCGAACGACCGGTCACCCGCGCGACGAGGACGCCCTGGATGTCCGAGCACGTGTTGTAGAGCCACACCTGCCCGGGCTGGTGCAGCAGCGGAACGCGGCCCAGCGCGGCGAGCCAGGTGTCCGGCTCCGGCAGCCGCTGCGGCGCGTGCGGGTCCATCAGCGCGAACACCGGCTGCACGGCGGGCAGCGAGAAGTCCGCCGGGAAACCCCAGCCCGCGCGGAACGTCAGCACGTCCTCCACCGTGATCGGGCGCGCCGCCGGCACGACGTCCTCGACGGGACCCGCCGGATCCCGTACGACGTCCGGTGTCGCCAGCTCGGGCAGCCAGTGCCCGATCGGCGCGTCGAGGGTGATGCGGCCCTCGTCGACCAGGACCATCACGGCCGCCGCCGCGATCGGCTTGGTGAGGGAGGCGATCCGGAAGATCGAGTCGCGGGCGAGGGGCGTCGTGCCCTCGGCGTCGGCGTGTCCGAGAGCCGCCACCTCGGCCCGGTCGCCGCGGGCCACCAGGGCCACGGCGCCCGGCACGGGCCCCTTGGCGACGTGCGGTGCCAGGGCGTCGGTCAGGGTGCTGTCGGTCATCGGGGGTCACTCTCCTGAACAGGCGTCGGCATACGTACGAGAAGGGTGACCCCCGAGCCGTTCTCAATTCATCGGTCCGCCGTCCCACAGCGTGTCGTGCGCGCGATGCGCGTCGGTCAGACCGTTCGTGAAGAAGCGCTCGTAGTACTCGCCCTCCACGTGGTGCGCCTGCAGCCAGATCCCGGGCACGTGGATGGCGTCCGTGTGCGCGGGGAAGCGGCGGTGCGTGGCCAGGATGTACGTGCAGACGTCACGGGCGCAGTCGATGACGCGCTCGTCGTACTCGCTCGCCTCGGCGAGATAGCGCTGCCCGTAGTCCTCCTTGTAGATCCGGGTGAAGACGTCCTTGTCGGCGTACGTGCCGCCCGGGCCGAACTTCGACGCGACGACCGCGTCGACCGCGTCCGCCATGGAGGCGTGAGTGGGCGGGCAGGCCGCCGCGATCAGCGCCTCGCCCGTCCCCGGGTCGGTCAGACCCACCGGCTGCGAGCGCAGCTTGGCGTACTTGGGCAGCGGGACGTGCCAGCGCCACACGTCGGCCGGCCGCCAGCGCGGCGTGACGTGCGTGAAGCCGAGCATCCTGCCGTACACCTTGCTGAACTTCGGGTCGCCGAGGGCGATCTGCGGATGCAGCGACGCGTGGATCCAGGCGCCGAGCCCCATCGCCTCCGCCGTCAGCATCACCGTCTGGAGGAGGAGATCCGCCTCGATCTGGGTCCGCATCGGTCCCAGCGCGCCGAGCGGCAGCTTCAGGTCCTTGTTGAGGAACCCGTTGGCGATCCACTTCTTCACACCCGCCGGACGGTACAGATTGCGGTCGTCCACGAAGGTCGGCCGCGTGCCGTCCGGCTGCGTGAGCAGATACATCAGCGCGTTGATGTACTGGTGCGAGAGATCGACGACCGGGAACAGCACGGTCGTGCCCGGCAGATTGGACAGGAACCGGTTCGAGTCCAGGTACGCCGGGAAGTCGCGCAGGCCCTCGGCCACGTCGAGCCGGCGGTCGAGGATCTTCACCTTCGCCCGCCGGGCGCGCTCGACGAGGGTCTGCGCGTCGAACGGCTCCTGCGGGTCCGGCGGCAGCCGGCGCAGGAAGTACGTGCCCGCGTCGTTGATCAGGAAGAAGTACGTGCCCTGCGCGTTGTCGGGACTGCCGGCCGTGCGGCCCGTCATGGTCAGATTCGGCTTGGCCATGAGGGGCTTGCCGTCCCGCGGGTCCTCGAACGGGCGGTCCGGCATGGTCAGCCCGGTGGAGCCGGTGACCGCGATCAGCACCGCCTCCTCCAGCTCGGTCAGCGGCTCGGCCTTGTGCGGCGAGCGGTAGCTCATCGACCCGGCCGGCACCGACGCACCCCGGGACACCCGGTGGGTGCGCCGCCGCCAGACCGTCCGCAGGAACGAGCGGGTGAGCAGATCATCGAGACCCCGACTGCCGGAACCTCCGTCATCCGACGTCATCGGAGCCTCCGCCGGCGACCGGCGGCACCGGCCGCCAGGGCGCGAACGCGCTCGCCTCACGCGGCATCAGACCCGCGAGCTCCGGGCAGTGCCGCAGCACGACGGACTTCATGCTGCCCTTCTCCACCCAGTCGATGCCGAGCGGCGTGTAGATCTCCGGGCGGTAGTCGACGGTGAGGAAACGGTCGCTCTGCAGCCGGCGGGTCGCCATCAGGATGAAGATGCGGAACGCGGTGTCCGAGAACCCGAAGCCGGTCGGCGGGTTCTCCGCGAACAGACCGACGACCGTGTCGATCTCGTCGACGTCCCGGTACACCTCCTTCAGGCGCGCCAGGGTCTCCGGCTCCCGCGTCAGCTCCTCGAAGCTGCGGATGCGGTCCTTGTGCAGGCCCGCGCGGAAGTCGTTGTAGCGCGGCACCCCGCGCCGGCGCGTGCGCACCAGGTCGATCACCGACAGGTCGATGATCTCGCCGTCCCGCTGGAAGTGCTGCAGCGCCTTCGGATAGTTGTGCAGCGTGATCGCGCCCGGGTGGGCGATGCCGAACGAGTACAGGGTGTTCGCCAGCCCCGTCTTGCGGATCTGGCTCTCCGCCGCGGCGCCCTGGATGTCGTGGAAGCCGACGGTCTCCAGCCGCTGCCCGAAGTGGTGCTCGCGCAGCTCGTAGTCGTCGGGGATCAGCGGGTGCATCCGGTACACGGTGACGAAGTCCTCGGTCAGCGAGTACGGCGCCCCGTGGTGGTCCGGGAACGTCTTCGGGATGCCCGTCAGCGAGTGCGCCTCCACCAGCCACAGGCCCAGCTGGTTCAGCCAGTTCCTCGGCGGGCCCTCCCAGTTGGTCCGCAGACCGATGTCGATCGCCTTCGTCGCGAGGATCGCCGGGGTCCACTCCACCGTGTGGATCTTCGCGATGAGAGCCGAGACGACGAGCCGGGCCGTGTGGTAGATCCGGTCCTCGCCCATCGTCGGGTACGCGGCGCGCAGCGCGTCGCACACCGTGTTGTGCTCGCGGGCGAACAGCGTGTGCATGGCGCTGAGCCCCATCCACCAGTTGTCCTTGAACCCGCTGATCGGGATGCCGGTGCGGTCGACGGGGATGTGCCCGCCGTCGAGCAGCAGCCGGGCCCCGCCGTCGGGTTCGCGCAGCTGCTTCGCCGTGGCCTCGTCGCCGCCGTACACCTCGGAGCCGTCCCACCAGTGCGAGGCGGTGTTCCCGAAGAGGATCGGCGGCTTGTCGCCGGGCAGCTCGATGCCGTCGTTCTCGGCGAACCGCATCACGCTCTCCTCCGGCCCGCCGGGGGAGTTGGCCCAGGTCCCGCCGCCGGGCGGCAGCGGCACCTCGACGACCTTGCCGCCCTCGGGGTGGCGCCGGTGGTTCACCCAGTCGTGCACCTGGAACTGGATCCACGCCGCCGCGAGGACGTTCAGGGACGTCGCGGGCACGAAGCTGTCCCGGGTGAGGAGCTGACGGCTGACCGTCACCGGGTTCGGGGTGTCGAACAGATCGGGCCGGTACACGGGCTTCAGATTGCGGCCGAACGCCGCGCCGATCGCCCCCATCCGCGGCGCCGACAGATCGTTGAAGGAGCCGTCGTACGAGCGCGTCGTGCGCAGCCGCTCGTCCACCGGCACCGGCACCGACTCGGCCCTCGGCGGAGCCTCGGGCAGGTCGGTGTCGATGAGGTTGAACCGGCGCAGCACCTTCCGCAGGTACACGAGATTGAGCAGGCTCGCGTCCAACGGCAGCCGGTACCAGGGCACGACCCGGTTCAGCAGACGGAAGCCCAGCTCGACCGGGACGCCCACGATGCGGTTGCGGAGCGGCTCCTCGGTGAGGAAGCGGGTGTCGAGCCGCGCCGCGCTGCTCGCCCGGTACGCGGCCTTGCGGGCCCGGTTGATGTTGCCCAGCGGCCTGAAGTCCTCCGTGGTGAACCACGGGTTGAACGCCAGCTCCTCGATCCGCCGCGCCGCCGAACCGGCCTCGGCCGTCGTGATGTCCTGCATCGGCACGGTCAGCCGGGCCACCACCACGGGCGGCGTGATCGCGTCCTCCCACTCGACGGACGCGTCCTCGACGGGCGTGCGGGTCTCGTCGACGTACCGCTGCACGCACAGATCGAAGGCGATGTCGTCACGGGACAGCCGCTGGACCAGGTCCTGGTGCAGGAAGTCGGGGTCGCCGCGGTCCGGGCGCGGCTCGGCGCCGCCGCTGCCGGCGGCGGGCCGGAACAGATAGCGGACCGGTCCCGCGTCCGCCCACAGGATCGCGCCCCGGCTCCAATAGGTCTCCCGGACCAGGCTGTTGACCGTGTGCCGGGTCGCCGCCTGGACGTTGCGCCGCATCCGGTCCGCGGTGCCCGGGCCCACCGCCAGCGGCAGCTTCACGAACAGCCCGTAGGCCTTCTCCAGCGGATTCTTGGCGCCGGCCATCGCCGTGGCGAAGGCCACGAACTCGCGGGCGTTGCGGGCGTGCGACACGGGGTGATTGGTCGCCATCAGGTCGTGGCTCTCGTCGCCCGTGACCTGGACGCGGACCGCGATGCCGTGCAGATCGGGCGTGCCGTCGGGGCCGCTCATGCCGCTGGCGTTGGAGAGCCGTACCGTCGCCGGATAGTCGGCGCCGGGCTGGGCGAAGCCGCTGCGCAGGGCGGTCGGAAGGTCGTCGGCGAAGCGCAGGCGGGCGTTCTCCACGCCGAGCACGGCCTTCGCGTGGAAGGCCCGCTCGTGATGCGGGGCGCCACTGGCCCGCCGGTTCGCGATCTGGACCTGCATGATCTCGCGGGCGAGGCGTTCGAACACGAGGCGCTCGGCCTCGGGACTGCCACCCTCGTACCGCTCGTACTGTGCGTACCGTTCGGTCTCGGCCATCGGTTGCCGTCCCTGTCGTGTGCTGTGCGTCGGGAAGGGGTGCGGGGCTTGTCGGTCGTACGCGGTTCGTACACGGATGTCTCGTGCACGGAGCTCTCGTGCAGGGGAGGGGCCAGCGACGCTATCGGCGCCGCGACACGCGCCGCAGCGACTCTTCCCGCCATGTCCGGGTCCCCGACGTGATCGCCGGCTCCCTTGTTCACAAGCGGATTTGGCCTTGTCAGCGCGGGACGCCCGATCCGTCACGGCCGCGCCGGGACACCCTGTGCCGCCCACCTCTCACCCGCCCCACCCGACGGCGCCGCCGATGGCCGGTCAGTGACGCCTTGACGGCACGGTGCCCCGGGGGCGTGTGCTGCGAGGACCACGGCCCGGGTCACTCCGTGAACGCCCTCACCCCGGAACGGGCGCCGAGCGCCCGCCGCCCGTGTCAGGCCATCTGGCGCCGCACCAGTTCGTGCAGCCGTCCGCCCGTGTCCGCCAGCAGCTGCGCCGGCGCTCCCTGCTGGACGACACGGCCGGCCGACATGACGATCACCCGGTCCGCGTCCAGGACCGTCGACAGGCGGTGCGCGATCACGATCCGGGTCGCGCGCAGCGCCCGTGTGCTGTCGATGACGGTGCGCTGTGTCTCGTTGTCGAGCGCGCTCGTGGCCTCGTCGAAGAACAGGAGGCGCGGGCGGCGGATCAGCGCCTGCGCGATCATCAGACGCTGCCGCTGCCCGCCCGATATCGCGCCGCCGCCCGCGATCATCGTGTGCAGCCCCATCGGCATCCGCTTGATGTCCTCGGCCAGCCCCGCCATCTCCGCCGCGGCCATCGCCTCCTCCTGGGTGAACGACTCGGCGCCGCAGATGCAGTCGAGGATCGAGCCGGTCAGCGGCTGCGCGTTCTGCAGGACGACCCCGCACTGGCGCCGCACCGCCGCCTGGTCCAGCGCCGAGAGGTCTTGGCCGTCGTACAGGACACTGCCGGACGTCGGCCCGTCGAAGCCGATCAGCAGCCGCAGCAGCGTCGACTTGCCGCAGCCGCTCTCGCCGACCACCGCCACGAACTCGCCGGGGCGGATCGCCAGCGACACGTCGTCGAGGACCAGCGGGCCGTCGTCGGTGTACCGGAACGACAGCCCGCGCGCCTCCAGCGCCCCGGTCAGCTCGCCCGGCTGGGTCGCCGACCCGCGCACCTCGGGCTCCGCGTCGAGCACCGGCTTGATCTGCTCGTACATCGGCAGCACGGCGGCCGCCGAGATCAGCGCGCCCGTCAGCTGCGTCACGGACGTCAGGAGCATCGTCACCGCGGTGTTGAACGTGAGGAACGCCGCCGCCGACAGGCTGCCCCGCGCGGGACCGGCGAGCAGCATGAACATCACCAGCGAACACAGCGGCAGATACACGGCGTTGAGCACCGTCGTCACGTTCTTGATGCGGCCGGCCCGGCGCTGCAGATCCCGGCTGCGCGCGAACTCCTTCGCCCACGCCGCGTACGCGAAGCTCTCCGCCCCGGCGACCCGCAGCTTCGGCAGACCGCGCAGGGTCTGGAACGCCCGGTTGTTGAGCTTGTTGCCGAGCTCCACCAGGCGCCGCTGCCAGCGCAGTTCCCACAGCCCGAGGGTGAGGAAGACCGCCGCCACGACCACCAGCATGCCGAGCGCCGCCAGCGCCAGCGGCACGCTGTACAGGAGGAGCAGCACCAGGTTCATCGCCCCGATGGTCACCGACTGCACGACGACCGGACCCACCCCGGACAGCAGCCTGCGGATCGCGCTGATGCCCATCGCCGCGCTCGCCAGCTCGCCGGTCGAGCGCGCCGCGAAGAACCGGGTCGGCAGCCGCAACAGCCGGTCCCAGACGGCGGGTTGCAGCACGCTCTCGACGCGGCCCTCGACCCGCAGCACCGTCAGGTTCTGCAGCAGCATGAAGACCGCCGACACGACACTGGTGATCACCACGGCCAGGGAGACCTGCGTGATCAGGTCGGTCTGCGCGTTCGGCACGTACGTGCCGAGGACCTGGCCCGTCGCGACCGGCACGAGCGAGCCGAGCCCCACCGTCACCAGCCCCGCGAGCAGCAGCCTGCGGACGTCGGAGCCCGCGGCGCGCATGCTGAACCGCGCCAGCCGCCAGGGCGTCAACTCACCCTCGGGCAGCGGGCGGTAGAGCATCACCGCGCGCTCCTCGAAGTCCTCCACGGTGTCCTCGTCGATACGGGTGCCGCGCTCGCCGGAGGGGTGCACGGCCTCGTAGCCGCCACGCCGCCACAGCAGCGCGACCGGCGCTCCGGACGCGGCGCGGAAACCCACCAGCGGCCCCGTGTCCTGGCGCCACCAGGCGCCGACGAGCCGCACCGGCCGGGTCCGGATCCGGGACGCGACCGCGATCTGCTCGACCGGGTCGATCCGGTCGCTGACCGCGCCGCCGTGCCCCGGCTCCACGAGCGTGATGCCGGACGCGTCCGCGACCACCTTGCAGGCGGCGTACGTCGCGTCGACGCCGGCCCGCGCGCCCCGGGCCCGCCGCCCGGGCGAGCCGATCGACGCGAGCAGGGTCCGGTCGGCCTGCTCGCGGACCGCCTCGCCCGCGCGGATCCCGGCCGCCGTGCGGTCCTCGTGCGCGCTCTCCAGCCGCTCGATCCACCGGTCCAGGGTGGACAGCAGCCGGTACTGCTGGTTGACCATCCGCTGCCACAGGGCGCCGTCGACCAGGAGATCGGCGGCCGCGTCCGCGGCGTACGCCGCCCCGTACTGCACGCTGCCCGGGGAGAGCTGGGGCCACAGCACGTCGTCGTCGCCGGTGACGTCGTCGTCCGTCGTGCGCCCGTCGAGCGGCGCCTCGAACAGCACCCGCTGCCCGCGTCCGACGCCGAGCGCGAACGCCTCCTCCAGCAGACTCCACGCCATGTCGTACGACCCGTCGGCCGACAGCTGCGCAGCCGGCGTGTACGGCAGCTCGCGCAACGGGATGCGGCGCAGCGCGCACCCCGCCAGCGGCCGCCCCACCAGGGTGTGCTGGGTGCCCTCGACCGGGCCGAGCAGCAGCGTGCCCGGCTCCAGGCGGCCCAGGAAGTGCCAGTGCCCCTGCGCGTGCGCGTCCACCGCGAACAGGTCGAGCGCGCCGTCCACGACGAGCCACAGCACCTGCGGCCCCTCCAGCGGCAGACTGCGCAGACCCGTGCAGTCGAAGGGGGTGCCCAGCCCGCCGAACGCCGCCACCACCTGGTCCGCGGCGGCGTGCGAGGTGAACTCCGGTGGGGTGTAGGTCACTTCAGTGCTCCCTGACCAGCTCGGCGTACGGCCCCGCGGCCGCGACCAGATACTCGTGACGGCCGCGCTCGACGACCTGCCCGTGGTCGAGCACCACGATCTCGTCGCTGTCGCGCACCGTGCTCAGCCGGTGCGCGATGACCACGCACGCGCAGCCGCGCCGCCGGATGTTGTCCATGACGACCTGTTCGGTCTCGGCGTCCAGCGCGCTCGTCACCTCGTCCAGCACCAGGATGCTGGGACGGCGCACCAACGCCCTCGCGATCTCCAGGCGTTGACGCTGGCCGCCGGAGAAGTTGCGGCCGTCCTGCTCGACGCGGCTGTGCAGCCCGCCGGGGCGTCGCGCCACCACGTCGTACAGGCACGCGTCGCGCAGCGCGTCGGCGACCGCCTCGTCGGAGATCGACGGGTCCCACAGCGCCACGTTGTCGCGGACCGTGCCCTCGAAGAGGAACACGTCCTGGTCGACGAAGGACACCGACGCCGCGAGCGCGCCCCGCGGGATGTCGTCCAGACGCCGGCCGTCGATCCGGATGACGCCCTCCCAGGGCGCGTACAGACCCGAGATCAGCCGGGAGACCGTCGACTTGCCGCTGCCGGAGCCGCCGACGAGCGCCACCTGCTGGCCGGGGCCGACCGTCAGGGAGAACCCCGAGAGCAGCGGCTTGTCGAGCGGGCTGTAGCCGAAGGTGATCTCCTCCAGCTCGACATGGCCCTTGAGCCGGCGCGTGCTGTGCGCCGCCTCCGTGCGCGCGTACAGCGAGTCGACGGGGAAGTTCTCGACGTCCTTCAGACGCGCCACGTCGGCGGCGAAGTCCTGGATCCGGCCCGCGACTCCGTTGAGCCGGGTGATCGGCGCCGTGAAGCGGGTGACGAGCGCCTGGAAGGCGACCAGCAGACCCACCGACAGATGCCCCTCGACGGCGCGCAGCCCGCCGATCCACAGGATCAGCGCGCTGTTCAGCGTCGCCAGCGTGGGGGCGACGACACCGAGCCACGCGCTCGGCACCCCGAGCCGCTGCTGCTCCTCCAGCGTCGTCGCGTGCTGCCCCGCCCACCGCCGGAAGTAGCCGTTCTCGCCGCCGGTGGCCTTCATCGTCTCGATCAGCTGAAGACCCGTGTACGAGGTGTTCGTGAGCCGCGCCGTGTCCGCCCGCAGCTTCTGCGTCCGCGTCGCGCGCAGCCGGATCACGATCCGCATCGCCACCACGTTCAGCAGCGCGATGCCGACGCCGACCATCGTCAGCTGCGGGTCGTACGTCCACAACAGCGCCGCGTACAGCAGCACCACGATGCCGTCGACCCCGGCCGCGGTGAGATCGCGGGCCAGTGTCTCGGCGACCGCGTCGTTCGACTGGAGCCGCTGCACCAGATCGGCCGGGCTGCGCTGCGCGAAGAACGTGACCGGCAGCCGCAGCAGATGGCGGAAGAAGCGGGCGCTGCTCAGCGTCGAGGAGATGATGCGGCCGCGCAGCAGATTCGCCTGCTGCAGCCAGGTCAGCGCGGCCGTCAGGGCCACCATCGCACCCATCGACGCGAACAGAGCGCCGAGCAGCGAGGTCTGATCGCCTATCAGGAACAGGTCGATGTACGTCCGGCTGAGCGCGGGCACCGCCGCGCCCACGGCCACCAGCAGCAGACTCGCGAGCAGTGCGGCCAGCATCGTGCCGGTCGTCCCGCGCAGCCGTCCGGGCAGTGCCTTCAGGACGCCCGGGCGGCGTCCTCCCGTCCGGAAGTCCGCGCCCGGCTCCAGGACCAGCACCACGCCTGTGAAGCTGGTGTCGAAGTCCTCCATGGCCACGAACCGGCGGCCCTTGTCCGGGTCGTTGATGTACACACCGCGGCGCCCGAAGCGCCGCCCCGTGCCGTCGTAGACGACATAGTGGTTGAACTCCCAGAACAGGATCGCGGGGCCCTGCACATCGGCGAGCGCGGCCGGCTCCATCTGCATGCCCTTGGCGGTCATGCCGTAACTGCGGGCCGCCTTCAGCAGGTTGCTGGCCCGCGAGCCGTCGCGCGAGACGCCGCACGCGATCCGCAGTTCCTCCAGCGGGACGTGCCGGCCGTGGTGCGCGAGCACCATGCCCAGGGCGGCGGCGCCGCACTCGACGGCCTCCATCTGCAGCACCGTGGGCGTGCGCACCGTCCTGCGGCGCCGGGGCGGCGGGGGAGCGGGCCGGGCGCGGCGGCGACCGTGTCCCGCGGGCGGAAGCGAGGTGCTCGTCACGGCAGCAGCCAATCGATCGGGCGCTGCTCGGCGAGATGCACGGCGCCGGAGGCGAGGGTCATGGAGGTGAGGGCGTAGGGCGGACCGTCCGCCGTCGACCAGGCGTACCCGGATCTCGTCGACGCCGACCTGGTGAGCCGCACGAGCACCGGAACCCGCGGGCCGCTCTTGCTGAACTGCGCGGCCAGTTCACCGTCCCCGAGGAAGTCGGCGACCTGCCGTCGCGTCTGCGCGGCCCGTCCCACCGCCTTCACCGTGCCGCGCAGCACCCCGTACTGCTGGGCCGCGGGCACGGTGAGATCGACCGAGGCGCCCGCGGGCACGTTCGCCGCGCCGGTCGCGGGCACGTACAGCATCGCGAGCAGCGGATCGCGCGCCGACGCGGTCTTCTCCAGCGTCGCGACGTCCGCGCCCGTGGTGACCACGGCGCCGATCCGTGCGACGAGCGCGGTGACCCGGCCCGCGTCGATGGCCCGCACGACCCGGTTCCCCTGTTCCGTACGGACCTTGAGCAGGGGCGCGTTCGCGGTGACGCGCTGCCCCTCCTTCACGTACAGGCCGGTGACCTGACCGGTCACCGGGGTCTGCAGGACGTAGCTGCCCTGTCCGTAGGTGAGGATGCCGCTCGCCTTGAGCGTCGAGGACACCGAACCCGTCACGGCCCACACGCAGGAGGCGGCCATGACGACGACGGTCACGGCGAGGGCGAGCAGACCCTGCGGCCGCGCGAGGCGCACCGGAAGGTCGAGCTCCTCCGGCGACTGCAGTTTGCTGAGGGCCTGTTGGCGGAACTGCACGGGATGCTTCCCTTACGTTGCTGAGGTCCGGGCACCGGGCCCGGACGCGCCCGAAGGCCCCGGGACAGCAGTCCCGAGGCCTTGGGGCCGCCGCCGGTCAGGTCGGCGGCGGCGCGATCCGTCGGATCCGACTCAGAGGCCGGAGACCAGGCCGGTGGCCAGGCCCGTGACGGCGCCGGCGTTGACGCCGGTCAGGCCCTCGACCGTGCCGGTGACGCCCGAGACGACGCCGGAGACCGGGGCGATGGAGTCAACGGTGCCGGTCAGGTTGCCGGCGAGGCCGCCGACGAGACCGCCGGACACGTTGTCCAGCTCGGCGTCGGAGATCTCGAGGGTCTCGACCTGGGGGGTGTTGCTCATGAGGGGAGCCGCCCTTCTCAGTGGGGATATCTGGCGTATTCGAAAAACGCGGCAGGCATCGGGATTCGGTGGATCCGAATCAATGACAACCAGCGGTGCGGAGGATGTAAGCACGTCGACGCGTCGCACAGCCAATCGGAAGGTCGCCGCTCAGGGGGAATGTGCGAGGTCAATTACCGCAAGGTGCAGGGGTGTTCACGGGCCGGTGGCAGCTCCTTCACATCCTTCACCGCGTGAATTCCGAGAAGGCCGGGTCCACTTTCAGCAAAATGGACACTCGCGCATCAATGGGTTTCGTCGTGTGTACCCTGCAATGGATTTTTGTGAATCGTCGTGACTGCTCTGCGCAATCGATGTGCAGGTTTCTGGCATCCCAGGGCGGCGGCGCTCAGGACGGCCGGAGCCGCGAACCCCCACGACGGTGCGGCCTCGTGCACGGCGACGGCACACGCGGCCCCGCCGACGACCGCCAAGAGGCGTGCGGCGACCCAGAGTTGACCGGGCCCACGCCCCGATCCGTCCGCCACTCCGGTGACCAACGTGGTGAGAGTCCCGGTGAAGTAGGTGGTCGGCGCGGCCCCCGACCCGGCCGCGACCATCGCCGCCGACTGCCCGCCCATCGCGATTGCGGCGACCACGAGCAGCACCGTCCGCCACGGCGCGCCCGGCCGCCCGTCGAGCACCCCGCCCGCCACGGCGACACCCGCCAGCAGCACGGTCTGCCCCACGAGGCAGGCCACGACCCGGCCCGGCCAGTCGGGACGCGGCGCCACGCCCCGGCACACGAGAGCCGTGAGCGCGGCTCCCGCGATGTATCCGCCCAGCGCGTACAGCGGAGCGGACACGCCCTCCGTGCCGCCGGGCCCGTGCCCCACCGCCACGCCGAGCAGCACGAGGTTCCCGGTCATCACGCCGGCGAACACGGTCCCGAGGGCGGTGAACGCCAGCGCGTCCACCGCCCCCGAGGCGCCGGCCAGCAACAGGAGGGAGAGCTGCGCGCGTCGGTTCATGCCCCGACGGTAGGCGGCGCGGCGCCGCGCACCTGCCCGGCGACAGGCGGGCTCCCTCCTACGGCGCACACGCGAGCCGCCGCCCGCCCGGGGGCGCGTGAGTCACCCGGCGGCGGCAGGCACCGCCGTGGGGGCGTCGGTCCCGGCGGTCGAGGCGCCGGAGGCGATCCCGTGCTCCGGCTCGGGCACGGACTCGGGCGACAGCAGCACCGAGCGCCGGCCGTCCACACCGACCGGCACGTCGCCGTCGACGGTGACGCGGGCCAGCTTGCGCTCGTGGCCGTCGGAGTCGTCGACGCCGTAGTGCTGGGTGGCGCGGTTGTCCCAGATCGCGACGTCGCCGACGCGCCACTGCCAGCGGACCGTGTTCTCCGGACGCTCGATGTGCCGCTGGAACAGGTCGATGAGGTCGCGGGAGTCGCGGCCGGTGAGACCGGAGATCCTCTGCACGAAGTTGCCGAGGAGAAGCGTGTGTTCGCCGGTCTCCGGGTGGACGCGCACGACCGGGTGCTCGGTCAGGAACTTGATCTTGGCGAAGACGTCCCGGAACCGCTGGAGCTGCTCCGGGACCGCGTCGGGACGCAGGGCCGCGTAGTCGTAGTCGTTCGAGTGGACCGCACGCAGGCCGCGGGCGAGCTCCCGCAGCGGGGCGGGGAGGTTCTCGTACGCCGTCGCAGTGTTGGCCCAGAGGGTGTTGCCGCCGTACGGGGGGACCGTGCGGGCGTGCAGGATGGAGAACGCCGGATAGGCGGGGACGAACGTCACGTCGCTGTGCCACTGGTTGGCGCGGCCGCCGTAGTCCGAGTCGACGGGGAACGAGTAACGGCCGTCGGTGGACGGCACGGTGGGGTGGGCCACCGGTGTGCCGAGCAGCCGCCCGAACGCCTCGTGGGACGCGGTGTCCAGATGGTCCTGGCCGCGGAAGAAGACGACCTTGTGGGTGAGCAGGGCGTCGCGGACGACGGTGACGGTCTCGGAGGACAGGTCGCCGGAGAGACGGACGCCCTCGATGACGGCGCCCAGGCGGCCGCCCAGTTTGGTCACGGTGACGGTCGTCTCGGGGGTGGTCGTGGTCATGGGGGACGGATCCTTTCGAGCGGGGTTTCTTTCTGAGCGGAAGCAATTGGGGCGGGCGTGCTGTGGGCACGGCCTCGCGGCGTTCGGGGGTGCCGTTCCGATAGCGGCTTCAGGCGTTCTGTGGCTGGTCGCGCAGTTCCCCGCGCCCCTTGCGGGGCGCATGCGTCACGGTGCTGAAAGAGTTCAGGGACAGAGGTGGCGGGGACACGTCGGTGCGGACATGGGTCGGAGCGTCGCAACCGTGCGCGCGGAGCGTCAACCGCCCCGGCCGGTCGGCCGGCCGCGCTCTCCGAGCTCCAAGTACCGCTCTGAGCTGCACAGTCGAGAGGGCTGCCGGGCGCGGGCACGCCCCTCGCGAATTCACGGCGCCGCAACACTGCCGACCCCGCCGCCGCCCGGGGCCGCGTAGGCTTCGGGCCCCCGCCGCCTCCGCCAGGAACCCCGATGCCGCCCACCGACGACCCCACGGCCCCTCCCGCGCGGATGGCCGGTGACGGCCGGCGCGACGCCAACGCCGCGACCGTGCTGCGCACCGTCCTCGATCACGGTCCCGTCGCCCGCGGCGGCGTCGCCCGGCTCAGCGGGCTGAGCCCGGCCGCCGTCTCCCGCCAGTGCACCGACCTCGGCCGCCGGGGCCTGCTGCGCGACCTGCCGGAACTGGCGGCCGGCGGGACCGTGGGGCGCCCGCAGATCCCCGTCGACCTGCACACCGGCGACCCGGGCGGACCACTCGCCGGGGGGCTGCACATCGGGGTGCCGGCCTCCACGTTCGGTCTGGTGGACCTGCGCGGCCGGGTGGTGGCCCGCCGGACCTTCCGCCACCACGGCCTCGATCCGAGCCGCGTCGCGGATCAAGTCGCCGTAGAACTGCGGGAGTTCCTCGCCGGACGGCCGAAGGGCAGGCCGCTGCTCGGCGTCGGGGCCATGCTCGGCGGCTGGGTCGAGCCCGTCGCCGGGACCGTCGTGCGGCACGACGCGCTGGGCTTCCGTCACCGCCCGCTCGCCGCCGAGCTCTCCCGGGCGCTCGGCCTGCCGGTCCGCCTCGACAACCACGCCCGCGCCATCGCCCAGTCGGAGATCCTCTTCGGGCGGCCCGCCGCGCGGCGCAGCCTCGTCCACCTCTTCGTCGGGAACGTCGTCGACGCCGCCCTCGGGATCGCGGGCGTCGTGCACCGCGGACCACGCTCCGGGGCGGGCGACGTGGCCCATCTGCCGGTGCCGGACTCGACCGAGCGCTGCGCCTGCGGGCGCACCGGCTGCCTGCAGGCCACCGCCTCCGACACCGTCCTCGCCGAGACCGCCGTGCGCCGCGGCATCATCCCCGAGCCGCACGCCATGCTCCTGTGGGACGCGGCGGCGGCCGGCGATCCGCGCGCCGACCGGCTGCTGCGCGCCCGGGCGCGGGCCGTCGGCCGGTCGGTCGCGCTGCTGCTGGACGTGCTCAACCCCGATCTCGTGGTGATCACCGAGCAGTCGAGCGTGCTCAACTCCGCGTACCTGGAGGAGATCCGGGGCGCCGCCGTCGACCACTCGCACGTCTGCGACGACCCCGGACGGATCGTCAGCCCGCACGCCGGACCGGCCGTGCTCCCCGTCGCCGCCGGAACCGTGCTCCTGAACCGGCTGTTCAAGAACCCCCTGCAGGCGGGCGACGCACTGCTCACCGGCGCGGGCTGACACGAACTGTTCATGTTCCAGGGGGAATCCGCTCCCCGCGTGATCGCGTTCTCCCGGTCATGACTGTGGGAGTGACACTCGACACGTCCGGCACCAACCTCCTCATCGACGACGTGGTGCGCCAGGCCCGTGAGGCCCGCGCCTCGGGACTCTCGTCCCTCTGGTTCGGGCAGACCCTCGGCTACGACTCGCCGACGCTCGCGGCACTCGTCGGCCACGCCGTCCCCGACATCCGGCTCGGCACCTCCGCGATCCCCGTCTTCGGCCGGCACCCGCTGCTCGTGGCGAGCCAGGCGCAGACGGCCCAGGCCGCCACCGGCGGGCGCTACCACCTCGGGCTCGCGCTCGGCACGAAGCTGGTCACCGAGGGCGCGTTCGGCCTCCCGTTCGAGCGTCCCGTCGCCCGGCTGCGGGAGTTCCTCACCGCGCTGCGGCACCTGGTGGAGACCGGGCAGGCCGACTTCGAGGGTGAGCTGATCACCGCGAGGACCCCGCTGCCGGCCGTCGTGCCCGGCGCCGAGCCGCCCGTCCCGCTGCTCGTCGCCGCCATGGGCCCGCAGGCCCTGCGCGTCAGCGGCCGCCTCGCCGACGGGATCCTGCCGTATCTCGCGGGCCCGCGCGCCCTGGAGGAACACATCGTCCCCGAGGTCACCCGGGCCGCAGAGGAGGCGGGCCGCCCGGCACCGCGCATCGTCGCCTTCGTGCCCGGCGTCGTCACCCCGGACCCCGACGCACTGCGGCCGAGGCTCCACGAGCAGCTCTCCTTCTATGCGCAGATCCCGTCCTACGCCCGCGTCGTCGAGCTCTCCGGGCACAGCCACCCCGCCGATCTCGCCGTCGTCGGCGACGAGAAGCACCTCGCCGACGCGGTGCGCCGCTACCGCGACGCGGGCGCCACCGATGTCGTCGTCTCGGTGACCGAGGCCGACGGCGACGAGTCCCGGCTGCGCACCTGGGAGGTGCTGGGCGAACTGGCCTGACGCCTACTTCCCCGTCCCGTGCCCGAGCGCGGCAACCTGTCATTACTCTGTGCGGAGGGGGCGGGGCGGGCGTCGGCTGTCGAAGCGCTTCGACAGACTCCTGGACAGGCGACCGTCGGCCCCCATAGGGTCGACCTGTCGAACGGTCAAAGGCATTCCGCCCCCGTCGAAGCGCTTCGCGCCGGCGTCGCTTCGTCCTTTCGTAACGGCTCAGGAGAACGACATGGTCACGCTCGCCGAGGTCGCCCGGCACGCCGGAGTCTCCGCCAGCACCGTGAGCTACGTCCTCAGCGGCAAGCGGTCCATCTCCGCCGCCACCCGCGAGCGCGTCGAGAGCAGCGTGCGCCAGCTCGGCTACCACCCGAACGCGGGCGCGCGGGCCCTGGCCAGCAGCAAGTCGAACATCATCGCGCTGATGGTGCCGCTGCGCACCGACATGTACGTGCCGGTGATGATGGAGATCGCGATGGCCGTCGCCACCGCCGCCCGCACCCACGGCTACGACATCCTGCTGCTCACCGGCGAGGAGGGCGCCCAGGCGGTGCGCCGCATAGAGGGCAGCGCGCTCGCCGACGCCATGATCGTGATGGATGTCGAGCTGGACGACGAGCGGCTGCCGCTGCTGCGCAGCGCGAGCCGCCCCGCCGTCCTGATCGGACTGCCGTCCGACACCGCGGGACTCACCTGTGTGGACCTCGACTTCGCCGCCGCCGGAGCCGTCTGCGCCCAGCACCTGGCCGACCTCGGGCACCGTGAGATCGCGGTCATCGGCGAGGCCGCCGCGGTGTACGAGCGGCGCACCGGATTCGCCGAGCGGACCCTGACGGGCCTGCGCGAGCGCAGCAACGAACTGGGCCTGCGGCTGCTGCACCGCCCCTGCGAGGGCTCGTACGCCTCGGTCTCGGCAACGTTGTCGCGGATCTTCGACGAGCGGCCCGGCACGACCGCGTTCGTCGTGCAGAACGAGGCCGCGACCGACCCGCTGCTCGCCCTGCTGCGCCAGTCGGGCCGCGCCGTGCCCGAGGACGTGTCGGTCGTCGCCGTCTGCCCCGAGCAGGTCGCCGCGCACGCCTCGGTGCCGCTCACCTCGGTCGCGGTGCCCGCGCAGGAGATGGGGCGGCGCGCCGTCGAGCAGGTCATCGCCCGGATCGAGGGGCGCGGCTCGGACGAGGAAGTCGCCCTGATCGCACCGGAGCTGACCGTGCGCGAGAGCGCGGCTCAGGCGCCCCCCGGAGCCTGAGCCGCGCATCGGACGGCGTCAGCCGCCGAAGACGCTGAAGCTGTTCGTGGTGAAGTCCAGGCCGCCCGCCGACGACGTGATCTCGTAGCCGAACTGGACGTCACCGATCGTCTCGTCGCCCCACCAGCCCTTGGTGTCCTTGATCCACTTCAGGATCGGCAGGATGTTCACCGTGCCGGACGTCGAGTCCGAGGTGCGCAGGAACGAGTAGACCTCGTTGGCGCCGTTGTTCCCCTTGTAGACGGTCCAGGTGTGACCGCCGAGCGTGACAGTGCCCTGCGAGGTGCCGAGCGGGCCGACGGCGCCGTTGTAGTTGACCCAGAGCATGACCTCGTGGTCGTAGTCGCTGTCCCAGATGTCGTACGACGTGTTGTACGCGCCCGACGACGGCACCGTCACGTTGTAGCCGCTGGTGAGGGAGGACAGTGCACTGATCGGCTTGTTCACGACCTTCTTCGCGTTCGGGTAGGACTTGATGCCGCCCGTGTTCGGGTGGTTCGCCCACACGCCCCAGTTCGACGAGGAGTTGGCCCAGATCGTCTGGGAGCCCGCGCCCGAGCCCCAGATGTTGTTGTAGAGGGTGTAGCCGTCCGAAGTGGTGTAGTTGCCCCACTGCTCGGACGACGACCAGACCGCCGCCTGCGCGGGGGCGGCGGCGAGGGCGAGCGCGGCCGAGGCGGCCATCGCGGAGCCGAGGAGCGTGCGGCGTCGTACGGAGGGTCGTGCGGTGGGTGCCATGGTGTCCCTTTCCATGGTCGGTGGGGTTTCGTGGGGGAGGAACTACCGCGTACTCAGCACGAGTTCGCGGTCCTCGCCGGCGGTCAGGCGCAGCCGCCCGGATCCGCCGGCGGGGGTCTGCAGGTCCACGTCCGCGTCGCGGTCCGGGCGCACGAGAGCCGTGCAGCGGCCGCCGCCCCACGCCAGGTCGACGCGCGCGCCGAACCGGGTGCGCAGACCGGACACGGAACCGCGCGGCCAGGCCGCGGGCAGGGCCGGCAGCAGCACGAGCCGGCCGGGAGCGGACTGGAGCAGGGTCTCGGTGAGCAGCGCGGGCAGCGTGTGCGCGGCGTCGGCGTTGTACACGTCGCGGCGCGGATAGTGCGCGCTCATCAGGGAGCGGTGGAAGTAGTCGCCGCTCAGCACCCGGCTCAGGGCCTGCGCGACCCGGTCCGGGTCGCGCAGGCGGGCCGCGACCAGGGCGTGGTGGAGGTGGCCGTGCGCCGAGTCGTTCTCGGCGCCGCGCAGTTCCAGCGCCCGGTGCGCCGCCTTCGCCCACTCCGGTGTGTCGTACGGGTTGATGTCCTGGTGCGGCCACACCGGGTACAGGTGGCTGAGGTGCCGGTGATCGTAGGAGTCGTCGAGGCCCGGCCAGGCCCATTCGGCCAGCGCCCCGTCGGAGTTGATCCGGAAGTCGGGCAGCCGGTCGGCGAGTGCGCGCCGCCGGTCGCCGTCGGGTCCCGGGTCCCACGCGGCGGCGGTGCGCAGGGCGTGCCGGGCCGCCGCGATGTCCATCGTGGCGTTCAGCGTGCCCCAGCTCGCGTTCGCGGGCCGGTTCTCCGGCGAGTACGACGGCACGACCACCACGCGCCCGTCGGGGCCCGTCCGGGTGAGGAAGTCCTCGTAGAACAGGGCGAGTTCGCGAATGGCCTCACGGAGCCAGGCGGGCCGCACCCCCGTCGTCTCGGCCTGCTCGACGAGAGGCGTGAGGAGCCAGTCGGCTCCGGCCGTCCACAGGTGCACGGGCCAGGCGCGCTGGAAGTGGTACGCGTGCCCCGACGTGCCGTCGGTGTGCGCGGGCGCGACGATGCCGCGCGCCCCGAAGATCTCCCGCGCGTTGTCCCGCCAGTCCGCCAACTGCCCCTGGATCAGCGCCCCTTGCGCATCGGTCACCTCGGGCAGCGCGCAGACGGCCGCGGATGCCGTCTGGAGGTTGAGATTGGCGTCCGTGGTGAACGCGCCCGACCAGGCCGTGTCCCACGCGCCGGTCCACAACCCCGTGAGCCGGGGCGGCAGGGCGCCGGACGCGCTGAGCAGGTGATAGCGGCCCGCGGCGAACAGCCGCTCCAGGAGGGCGTGACTCCCGGTCCGCTCCAGCAGCTCGGAGCCCGCCAGGCCGCGTTCGGTGAGGGGCGCGTTCAGACTGAACGTGACCCGTTCGTACGCGGTGCGGTGCAGCGCCTCGTGCCGGGCGAGGAGCCGCTCGTACGTCGTCGCCGCGTCGCCCGTCACCAGCGCGGCCAGCCCGGCCGCCTCGGCGCCCGCGTCCAGCTCCCCGGGATGCCGGCGCACCCGCGTGAGCAGGAGCAGGCCGGACGCGCCGACGACCCGGACCCCGGTGCCGCTCACCGCGGCGCGCCCGCCGTCCGTCAGCGCGATCGTCACCCCCGTGTACGCGAGGTCGCTCCCCGGGTACCGGCAGCGCAGCGTCAACTGGGCACCTGCCGGGGTCAGGACGACGGAGCGGCCGACCCCGAGCCCGCTCGGCACCCCGGAGAGCCGGTGGTCGAGGGAGAGCGCCCCGTCGAGCCCGGGCCCGGTGACGTACTGCACGACGACGTCGTCCGCGCGGGACACGAACACCCGGCCGTGCCAGCCGCCGCACCGCGCCCCGGCCACGCCCGTCGCGAAGTCGACCGAGCGCCGGTAGCCGCGCCACACCACGCTGTCCCGCACGAACCGCACGACGAAGGCCGGATGGAACGCCTGCACCCAGCGCAGCTCCCGGTCGTCCGTGAACCGCTCGGCGGCGCTCGCGTCACCGTCCAGCAGCCGGTCCTGGAGCGAACGCAACCGGTCCGCCAGCGCCGGCGGCCGGGGCGGCGGCCCCCCGTCCGGGCGGACCAGCGCATGATGGGTGACGATCACCCGGTCGTCGTGCGGATCGCCGAACACGAGAGCGCCATGGCGGCCGTTGCCGCTGAGGAAGGCGTCCTCCCAGCGCCCGGCGGGGGCCGGCTCCCACGTGCCGTGCGGATGCTCAGGCAGCACCGTGCCCCCGCGCCTCGCGCGCCAGCACCGCGACACCGAACCGGCCGAGCGTCACGGACCCCGTGTGCGCGGCGCCGCTCAACACGTCCCGGTAGGCCGTGCCGTCCGGCAGCGTGACCGTGACGTCACCGCGCCCGTGGTGCAGCAGGAACAGCAGCCCGCCCCGGCGCACGGCCTCCACCCCTGCGGGGAGGCCGGACAGTGGAGGCCGTACGTCCGCCCCGGCGGCCACGTTCGCGAGCAGCGAGCGCAGCGCCGGGGGCTCGGGGAGCGTGGAGAGGTACCAGGCGCGGCCGCGGCGCAGCACGGCGGGCAGCCCGTCGAGGTCGCCGCCGCGGTACACGGCCACCACCTCGACGCCGGGCGCCGCCGTCAGCTCCTCCGACCAGAGCGTGCCGGCGAACTCCCCGCAGTCCACGGTCTCCCGGTCCTCCAGCGGCCACCACTCGTGCACCGTGCGGATACCGAACAGCTCCCGCAGCCGGGCGTCCATGCCGCCGGGCCGTACCCGGTCGTCGGCGTCGGCCGTCCCGGTGAAGAACCCGCACACGAGCGTCCCGCCGCCCCGCACGTACGCCACCAGGTTCTCGACGGCCGCGTCCGTCAGCAGATACAGCTGCGGCACGACGACCACCTCGTACGCGGACAGGTCGTGCTCGGGATGCGCGAAGTCGGCGGTGAGGTGGGCCTCCCACAAGGCCCGGTGCCAGGCCCGCACCACGTCCTCGTACACGACCCGCGTCGACGGCCTGCCGTCCTGAGTGCCCGCCCACCAGGAGTGCCAGTCGTGCAACACGGCTATCTGCGAAGGCACTTGAGTGCCCGTCACCTCGCTGCTGAGCTGTGCGAGTTCGGCGCCGATCCGTTTCACCTCGGCGAACGAGCGGCCCTCCTCGCCCGCGTGCCCGAGCATCCCGGAGTGGAACTTCTCCGCGCCCTGCCGGGACTGCCGCCACTGGAAGTAGCAGACCGCGTCCGCGCCGCGCGCCACGGCCTGGAGCGACCAGAGGCGGTTGAGGCCGGCCGGCTTGGGGTGGTTGACCCCGCGCCAGTTCACCGGACCGGCGGCCTGCTCCATCAGCATCCACGGCCCCCGCGCCTGACTGCGCGTCATGTCCGCGATCATCGCGTTGTACTGGCCGCCCAGCGGATCGCGCGGATCGGGATAGACATCCACGGAGACGACGTCCTCCTGCGCCGCCCACGCCCAGCCGTCCTGGCCCACCCACAGCGGCATGAAGTTGGTGGTGACCGGGATGTGCGCGGGGGAGTGGCGGCGGACCAGGTCGCGTTCGGCGACGTAGCACTCCATGAGCGCGTCCGAGGTGAAGCGGCGGAAGTCCAGGAGCTGGGCCGGATTGCGCAGGTACTGGGCCCGGCGCGGCGGGATCACGTCCTCCCACGTCTCGACGTGCTGGCTCCAGAAGGCCGTGCCCCAGGCCGCGTTGAGCGCGTCGAGGGTGTCGTACTTGGCGCGCAGCCAGTCGCGGAACGCGCGGGCCGCCTCGTCGCCGTAGTCGAACGTGCAGTACTCGTTGTTGATGTGCCACATCCGCAGGGCCGGGTGCCGGCCGTAGCGGACCGCGAGGTCCTCGGTGATCGCGGCGGCGTGCCGGCGGTAGACGGCGGAGGAGTGCGCGAACTGCTGGCGCGAGCCCCACCACACCGTCCGCCCGTCCTCGTCGCGCGGCAGCGTCTCCGGGTGCAGGCGGCCCAGCCACGGCGGCGGGGAGGCGGTCGGCGTGGCGAGGACGACGCCGATGCCGTGCGCGTGCAGCAGGTCGAGGAGCCGGTCCAGCCAGCCGAACTCCCGCGCTCCCGGGCGTGGTTCGATCCGCGCCCACGCGAACACGCCGACCGTGACCGAGGTGACGCCGGCCTCCTTCATGAGCCGTACGTCGTCGGCCCACACCTCCTCGGGCCACTGCTCGGGGTTGTAGTCGCCGCCGAAGAGCAGCCGGCCCTCATGCGCGATGGTCACCCCTTCACCGCCCCCGTCAGCATGCCCTTCTTGAAGTGGCGCTGGACGAACGGCGACGCCACCGCGACCGGGATCAGTGCCAGCACCATGACGGCCATCTGTAGCCCCAGCGCGGACAGTTCACCCGAGCGGACCGCCTGCGCGAGACCGGTCGGGGCCTCGGTGTGCTTCTGGACGAGCTGGATCAGCACGTTCTGCAGCGGCAGCATCCGCTGGTCGGTGAGGTAGATCGAGGCGTTGAACCAGGCGCTCCAGTACCCCACCGCGTAGAACAGCGAGATGACGGCGAGCACCGCCCGCGACAGCGGCATGATGATGGTCAGCAGGATGCGCAGGTCACCTGCCCCGTCGATACGGGCGGACTCGGTGAGCTCGGGCGAGATCCCCATGAAGAAGGCCCGCAGGACCAGGATGTTGAAGACGCTCACCGCGCTCGGCAGGATCAGCGACAGATAGGTGTCGGTCAGCCCCAGCGACTGCACCAGCAGGTACGTCGGGATGAGGCCTGCGCCGAAGAACATCGTCGCCATCATGGTCATCAGGAAGAACCGGTGGCCGAGGCTGCCCGGCCGGGACAGGCCGTAGGCCGCGAGCACCGACACCGCCATCGAGAACAGCGTGCCGAACAGGGTGACGCCGGCCGACACCAGGATGGCCCGGCTGACCTGGCCGCCGCTGAGCAGCTCCGTGTAGTTGACGAAGGTGATGCCCTGCGGGAGCACGACCAGGCCGCCGGCCCGGTCGATCACGGGCTTGGGGGACAGGCTCGTCACGATCACGATCCACAGCGGGCCGAGCACCCCGAGGCAGCACAGCGCGAGCAGACCGCCCTTCGCGGTGAGCCCCGCACGGTTCGGCGGCTCCTCCCACACGGGCCGGGCCGGGGCCTTCAGGCTGCGGATCAACTGCGTGTTGAGGCTCATTTCTTGTACACCCCCTGCTCGCCGAGGAGATGCGCGAACTTGTTCGCGCCCAGGACGAGACAGACCCCGATGACGCCCTTGACCAGGCCGACCGCGGCCGCGTAGCTGAAGTCGCCGTTCTGGATGCCCATGTTCCACACGTAGGTGTCGAGCACCTCGCTCGCACCCGTCCCGACGGCGTCGCGCTGGAGCAGGAACTGCTCGAAGCCGACGCTGAGCGCGTCGCCCACGCGCAGCACGAGCAGCAGCGCGATCACCGGCCGCAGCGCGGGCAGCGTGACGTGCCACATGCGGCGCCATCGGCCCGCGCCGTCCATCGCGGCGGCCTCGTACAGATCGGTGCTGACGGCGGCGAGCGCGGCGAGGAACACGATGATCCCCCAGCCGGCGTCCTTCCACACGGCCTGCGCGGTGACCAGGTACTTGAACAGGCTCGCGTCCGTCATCAGGTCGAAGCCGCCCCACCCGTGGTTCTCCAGGGTCTGGGCGATGATGCCCGCGCCGCCGAAGACCTGCTGGAACACGGTGACGACGAGCACCCACGAGAAGAAGTGCGGCAAGTACATGATCGCCTGCGCGACGGCCCGCACCCGGGGCCGGATCACGCTGTTGATGAGCAGCGCGAGGGCGATCGGGACCGGGAAGAACAGCACCAGCTGGAGCACGAACAGCACGAGGGTGTTGCCCACCGCGTCCCAGAACAGCGGGTCGCCGAACATCCGCGAGAACTGCTCCACGCCGACCCAGGGACTGTGCAGGATCGCCGTGATGCCGTTGCTGGAGACGTACGGGTCGTAGTCCTGGAAGGCGACGACGTTGCCGAGCAGCGGTACGTAGTTGAAGAGCAGGAGCAGACCGACGGCGGGCAGCGTCATCAGGATGAGCGTCCGGTCACGGCGCAGCCGGTCCCGCCACGGGACCCGGTCGGCCCGGCGCGCCCGCTTCCCCTCGGCCGGGGCGGCGGCCGCCGGCTCCTCGACGGCCACCGCGGCACGCGCGCCCTCGGGCCTGCTCCCGGCCGTGAGAGACATCAGTTGCCGCTGCCGTTCTTCTCGACGAGCTTCTGGTACCAGTCGCGCAGCTTGTCGCCGCCGGAGGACTTCCAGGTGGAGATGGCGGCCTGCACGTCGGACAGCTTCTTGTTGCCGCGCACGTAGTCGATCTCCAGCTGCTCGAACTGGCTGGAGAGGTTCGCGTACCGGGACGGCTCGACGATGTTCATGCCGTACGTGGAGGTCTTCTTCGCGAACGCGCCCATCCGCTGCTCCCACTCGACCTTCTTGCGGGCGATGCCGGGGTGGTCGGGGTGCGCGACGTAGGGGGCGGGTCCGGCCAGCATGACCCAGGCGTTGATGACCTCGGAGTTGCCCAGGTCGTTCTTGACCGGGACGCCGTCCTCGACCGTGTAGTGGGTGCCCTCGACGCCGTAGTCGACGAGCATCCGTTCCTTGGTGCCGTACGGGGCGGCCGCGAAGTCGGCGGCGGCGAGCGCGTTCTCGACCGTCGCCTTGGAGGCGCCCTTGCGGACGAACGACCAGATGGTGGCGGGCTGGCCCGCGTGCAGGACCGGGTCGCCGCCGTCCGCGCCGAAGATGTCCATGCCGTCGATGACGAAGTCCGGGTTGGACTTCGCCTGTTCGGCGGTCTTGGTGTACCAGTGCGAGAAGTCGTTGTTGTAGGCGAGGATCTGGCCCGCGACGAACCGGTTGCTCGCGTCGCCCGAGCGCGCCTTGTCATCGGGGTGCACCACGCCCGCGTCGAACAGCTTGCGGGTCCACTCGAGCGCCTCGAGATACTCGGGCTGCTCGACGCGGTACTGCATCTTCCCGCCCTCCAGCGTCCAGCCGAGCGGGCCGGAGGCGCGCACCCCGAAGATGTTGAAGGCCGTCCAGCTCATGTCGCCGCAGGCGTACACCTTGGCCTTGGAACTGGTCGCCTCCTTGGCCCAACTCAGGAACTCCTCAGGGGACTTGGGGACGGACCAGCCCTTCTTGTCGAAGATGTCCTTGCGGTAGTAGGGCACGATGAAGGTCGAGCTCGCCGAGGGCATCGGGATGCCGCGCAGCGCGCCGCCGAAGATGCCCATGCGCCAGGAGTCGGAGGGGATCGCGGCGAGGTTCGCGTACTTCTTGACCTTGTCGCCCGCGAGGTACGGGCCGAGGTCCATGAACTTCGCGGTGACCGCGTTCGGGATCTTCCCGACCAGCTCCCAGCCCGGCACCACGACCATGTCGGGGATCGCGCTGGAGGCGAGGACGGCGCCCAGCTTCTCGCCGTACTCGTTGCCGTCCTGGTTCTGCCAGGTGATCCTGGTGCCCGCCGCCTTGTCGAGCTGCGTGTAGTAGGCGCAGCCGGGCTTCGGCGGGGAGCCCCAGAACGGGGCCATGACCTTGAGGGGAGCGCCGGTCGCGAGCTTGTCCGGGACCGAGGTCGCCAGGGCCGAGAGCTCCACCTTGCCGGTGTAGCCCGCCGCCGAGCCGTTCTTCGACGGGAGGTCCGGCGGAGCGAGCCTGCTCGCCACGAAGGCCGGCAGCAGCTTGGCCGCGTCCTTCCCGGACGTCGCGCCTTCCCGGTCCTTGCTGTCCGATCCGCCACAGGCGGTGAGCAGCGGCACCCCACCGGCCACGGCAGCGGCGGCCACGGCGGTGGAGGCCAGGAAACGTCTCCGGCTGGGAGCGGAGGCGGAAGGCGAGTTCGGCGTCATTGCTGCACCCTTCAAGGAACGCGTCGCATCTGTGTCGAAGCGCTTCGATGTTGCAGCGAGGCTAGGGGAACGTTTCCGGGGTCACAAGATTGGTGCGCGGAATTCCTCAACTGACTTTCGGTGCAACGCCCTTGACACATGCCGGGCCGGATACGGAGCATCGAAGCGCTTCGAGGATTTCTTATCCACCTTCGCCAAGGGACCCGCACGTGACCGACAGAACCCCGCTCCACCCGGGCTCCGCGCCACCGGCGGACAAGCGCGTCGACGGCCTGCTGGCCCGGCTGACGCTCGACGAACGCATCGCGCTGCTGCACCAGTACACGCCCGCCGTCGAGCGGGCCGGCCTCGCCGCGTTCCGCACCGGACAGGAAGCACTGCACGGCGTCGCGTGGATGGGGCCGGCCACCGTGTTCCCGCAGGCCGTCGGTCTCGGCGCGACCTGGAACGACGACCTCGTGCGCCGGGTCGGCGACGCCGTCTCCGCCGAGGTGCGGGCGATGCGCGAACGCGACGACCGCGTCGGGCTCAACGTCTGGGCGCCCACCGTCAATCTGCTGCGCCACCCGCTGTGGGGCCGGAACGAGGAGGGCTACTCCGAGGACCCGCACCTGACCGCCGCGATCGCCACCGCCTACACCCGCGGCCTGCGCGGCACCCACCCCACGTACTGGCGCACCGCCCCCGTCCTCAAGCACTGGCTCGCCCACAACAACGAGACCGACCGGGACACCTCGAACTCCTCCGTGCGCCCGCGCGTCCTGCACGAGTACGACCTCAGGGCCTTCCGCGCCCCCGTCGAGGCGGGCGCCGTGGCCGGCGTCATGCCCGCCTACAACCTGGTCAACGGCCGGCCCAACCACGTATCGCCGTATCTGCGCGCCCACTTGAGGACCTGGACCGACCAGGAGCTGCTCGTCTGCTCGGACGCGGGCGCGCCCAGCAACCTCGTCGACTCCGAGCACTACTTCGACACCCACGAGGAGGCCGTCGCCGCCGCGCTCACCGCGGGCGTGGACAGCTTCACCGACCACGGCACGGACTCCTCGACGATCGTGGGACGGCTGCGCCGCGCCCTCGACCAGGGGCTGATCTCGGAAGCCGGCATCGACACCGCCGTGCGCCGGCAGCTCGACGTGCGGCTGCGGCTCGGCGAGTTCGAGGAGGGCGATCCCTTCGCGGACGTACGGGACTTCGACACCGAGGCACATCGCGCGCTCGCCCACGAGGCCGCCGAGCAGGCCGTCGTGCTGCTCAAGAACGACGGCCTGCTGCCGCTGGCCGACGGCACCCGGATCTCGGTGGTCGGGCTGCTCGCCGACGAGTGCAAGACGGACTGGTACAGCGGCACGCTGCTGCACCGCTCGACACCGCTCGACGGACTGCGGGCACGGTTCGGCGCGGACCGCGTCACCTTCGCGGAAGGCGTCGACCGGGTGCGGCTGCGCTGCGACCACGGGTGGCTCGTCGTCCCCGACGCCCCCGCGGAGGCGCAGGCGGGGACCGGCGCCGCCGACGGCGCCCTCGACCCCGCCCTCCTCGCGGGCCGCACCGACCTGCCGCCGCTCACCACCGCGGCCGAGCACGGCACCGAACTCGCCCTGGCCGACTGGGGCGACGGCGTCGTCACCCTGCGCGCGCCCGACGGCCGCTATCTCTCGGTCGCCGAGGACGGCCGGGTGCGGGCGTCCGCCGAGCAGCCCGGCGGCTGGATCGTCCAGGAGACGTACACGCTCGAACCCCATGGGGACGGTCACCTCCTGCGGCACCACGGAACGGGTCGGTACGTCCATGTCGCCGCCGACGGCGTACGGGTTGCCGACGAGGGCACCCTCTTTTCCGTGGAGTTCGTGGAGCGCGGCGAGGACGCCGTCGCCCGGGCCGCCGCCGACGCCGACGTGGTGATCGTCGTGGCGGGCAACGACCCGCACATCAACGGCCGCGAGACCGAGGACCGCACGACCCTCGCCCTGCCCCCGCACCAGGGCCGTCTGTGGCGCGCGGCCCGCGCGGCGAACCCGCGCACCGCCCTGGCCCTCGTCAGCGCCTACCCGTACGCCGTCCCCGATGCCCACGCAGAGCTGCCCACGCTGCTGTGGACCGCACACGGCGGCCAGGCCGCGGGCCGCGCGCTCGCCCGGGTCCTCGCGGGCGACACCTCACCCGCCGGACGCCTCCCGCAGACCTGGTACGCGGCCGACACCGACCTGCCGGGGCTGCTCGACTACGACATCATCGGTTCCCGCCAGACCTACCTCTACTTCGAGGGCGCCCCGCTCTACCCGTTCGGACACGGCCTGTCCTACGCCTCGTTCGCCTACGACGGCCTCCTCGTCACCCGCGCCGCGGACACGCTGGAGATCACGTTCACCGTCACCAACACCGGGACGCGCCCCGCCGACGAGGTGCCGCAGCTGTACGTCCGCCCGCGCGACGCGTCCGTGCCGCGCCCGCGCCGTCAGCTCCTCGCCCACCGCAGGCTCCCCCTCGCCGCCGGGGCGTCCGAGCGCGTCACCTTCGGCGTGCCGGTCGCCGACCTCGGCCACTGGGACGTCGCCCGCGACCGCTGGAGCGTCGCCGCGGGGACGTACGACCTGCTCGTCGGCGCCTCCAGCGAGGACATCCGGCTCACCACGCGCCTGACCCTCGACGGCGACGCGCGGATGCCCCGGCCGGTGCTCGCCCGCGGCCTGGACGCCGCCGCGTACGACGAGCAGCGCGGCACCGAGATCGTCGACCGGACGCGGACGGCCGGGGACGCGGTCACCGGAACCGGCGAACTCCGCTACCGAGACTGCGACTTCGGGCCCGAAGGAGTCTGTGGCGTACGCGTCGAGGCGGCCGGCGCGGGAATCGTCGAGCTCGGCCCGGACTGCCGCGTCACGGTCCCGGACACCGGCGGCCCGTACGCCTACGCCACTGTGGACGCCGACTTCACCGCCACCGGCGTGCGCGACCTGTCCGTCCGGCTGCACGGCGCGGTCCGCCTGGCCCGGCTCACCTTCATCCCACGGGGGACCGACCTCCCTTCACGAGGGGTTGACGCATGAAGTTCACCGACGGTTTCTGGCTGATGCGTGATGGAGTCTCCGCCTCGTACGCCACGGAGGTCCGCGACATCCGGGTCGCGGCGGACCGGTTCACCGCGTACGCCGCCGTCCGGCAGGTCCGCGACCGGGGGGACACCCTCAACTCCCCTTTGATCAGAGTGGACTGCTTCTCGCCCGCCGAGGGGGTCATCGGGGTCCGGTTCACCCACCACGCGGGCAAGCTGCACCGCGGCCCCGACTTCGAGCTGCTGCCCACGGAGGGCTCGGGCGGCGCGCGCGTCACCCGCGACGGCACGGTGACCGAACTGACGTCGGGCCCGATCAGCGTGCGCCTGGACTCGTCGGGGGAGTGGGGCCTCGACTTCCTCGACACGACGACGGGCCGCCGGCTGACGGCGATCGAGCGCAAGGGCGCCGCCTTCGCCACCACCCCCGACGGCGCCCACCACATGGTCGCCCAGCTGGCCCTCGGCGTCGGCGAGCACATCTACGGGCTCGGCGAGCGGTTCACCCCGTTCGTCAGGAACGGCCAGACCGTCGACATCTGGCAGGCCGACGGCGGCACGAGCAGTGAACAGGCCTACAAGAACGTCCCGTTCCACCTCTCCTCCCGCGGCTACGGCGTCCTCGTCAACCATCCGGGCAAGGTCAGCTACGAGATCGGCACGGAGTCCGTCGGCCGGCTCCAGTTCAGCGTCGAGGACCAGTCGGTCGAGTTCTACGTGGTGGCAGGGCCGGCCCCGAAGGACGTGCTGCGCCGCTACACCGCACTCACCGGGCGCCCGGCCCTGCCGCCGGCCTGGTCCTTCGGCCTGTGGCTCACCACGTCCTTCTGCACGGAGTACGACGAGGAGACGGTGACGTCGTTCGTCGACGGGATGGCCGAGCGCGCCATCCCGCTCACCGTCTTCCACTTCGACTGCTTCTGGATGCGCGAGTACCAGTGGTCGGACTTCGCGTGGGACCCCGAGGTCTTCCCCGACCCGGTGGGCATGCTGCGCCGTCTCAAGGCGCGGGGCCTGCGTATCAGCATGTGGATCAACCCCTACATCGCGCAGAAGTCGGCCCTGTTCGACGAGGCCGCGGCCCAGGGCCATCTGGTGCGGCGCCCGAACGGCGACGTCTGGCAGTGGGACCTGTGGCAGCCCGGCATGGCGCTGGTCGACTTCACCGACCCGGCGGCCCGCGCCTGGTACGCGGGCAAGCTCCGCGGTCTGCTCGACCAGGGCGTCGACAGCTTCAAGACGGACTTCGGCGAGCGGATCCCCACGGACGTCGTCTGGCACGACGGCTCCGACCCGCAGCGCATGCACAACTACTACACGCAGCTCTACAACCGCACCGTCTTCGAACTCCTGGAGAAGGAGCGGGGCGCCGGTGAGGCGGTCCTGTTCGCCCGCTCGGCGACGGCCGGCGGCCAGCAGTTCCCGGTGCACTGGGGCGGCGACTGCTTCGCCTCCTTCACGGCCATGGCGGAGTCCCTGCGCGGCGGCCTCTCCCTGTCCCTGTCGGGCTTCGGCTTCTGGTCGCACGACATCGGCGGCTTCGAGGGCACCCCCGACCCCGCGGTCTTCAAACGCTGGCTCGCCTTCGGCCTGCTCTCCTCGCACAGCCGCCTGCACGGCAACGTCTCCTACCGCGTGCCCTGGGCCTTCGGCGAGGAGGCGGTGGACGTGGCCCGGCGGTTCACGCTGCTCAAGCACCGCCTGATGCCATATCTGTACGGCGCGGCGGTCGAGGCGCACCGCACCGGCGTCCCCGTGATGCGGCCGATGCTCCTCGACTTCCCCGACGACCCGACGTGCCGGACGCTCGACCGCCAGTACATGCTCGGCCCCGACCTGCTGGTGGCCCCGGTCTTCTCGGCCGAGGGCGACGTCGAGTTCTACCTCCCCGAGGGCACCTGGGTGCACCTGCTGACGGGGGAGCGGGTGACGGGCCCGGCTTGGCGCATGGAGCGGCACGGCTTCGACGGCCTGCCGCTGTACGTGAGGCCCGGGGCGGTCGTCCCCCTCGGCGCGGACGACCAGCGGCCCGACGGCGACTGGACCGACGGGCTGACCCTCCTGGTGACGCCGGACGCCGAGGACGTGACCGTGACGGTGCCGGGGCCGGACGGCGGCGCAGGGGCCGTCTACCGGGTGACACGCGGCCCGGACATCGACGTCGAGGTCACCGGGACGCAAAGCCCTTACGAGGTACGGGAGTTGTAGCGAACCTTCGGGGTGCCGGGCGGCCGTCGCGCGTCCGGCACCCCCGGGGTGTGTCATCACCTTCCCAGATTAAGTAAGGTAAGCCTTACCTGACCTAGGAGTGGAGATGGCCAACCCCGTCATGCCCCCGCGGCCCACCGACGCCGAGCGGGCGAGGACCATCCTCGCCGCCGCCGGTTCGCTGGCGCTGACCGCGACCGCCGCCGGACACCGCCTCGACCATGTCGTGCTGCACACCGTGGACGCCGCGTCCCGGCTGCTGCTGCTCGATCCGGCCGACCACCGGCTCGGCGCCGAACTCGCCGCCGCCCCGCGCTCCGGACTCGCCGTCCACGCCGAGGTCACCGACGTCGCGCCGGTCGCCGTACGGGACCGGGTGCGGGCCCGGCTCACGCTCAGCGGACGCCTCGCGCCCGCGGGGCCCGACACCCTGGTGCTGCGCCCCGCGCGGGCCGCCCTCGCGGAGGGCGACACCGTGCGCGCCCTCGACGCCGCCGCCCTCGCCTCCGCGGCCCCGGACCCGCTGGCGGCGCAGGAGGCGGAACTCCTCGGCCACCTCGACACCGGCCACGCCGACATCCTGGTCGAACTCGCCGAACTCGTCCGGGGAGACGACCTGGCGGACGTGACCGAGATCCGCCCGGTCCGCCTCGACCGCAGGGGGCTCGTGCTGCGCCTGGAGAAGGCCGCCTCGCACGAGGACCTCCGCGTCGCCTTCCCGACACCGGCGCACGGCCCCTACGACGTGGGCCTGCGCATCCAGGAACTCGTCGACCCCACCGCCGTCCGCACCCACTACTGAGGAGACGCCATGCAGCGCGGCAACCTCGCGGCAGCGCGGACCAAGCCCGGGACGACGGGGCCCCTCAGGCTCCACGTCCTGCGGCGCGACCGCCTCTCGCCGCACTTCATGCGCGTCACCCTGGGCGGCGGCGACATCGCCCGCTTCCGGCCGATGGGCCACGACCAGTGGTTCCGGCTCTTCCTGCCCGCACCGCGAGGCACGGCCGCGTCCCTCGACCGCGTGCCCGAGCGGCTCACCACGCTCAGCTACCTCAAACTGCTCGCCGCGCCGAAGGACGCCCGGCCCGTCCTGCGCAACTACACCGTCCGCGCCTACCGGCCCGACGGTCCCGACGGCCCGGAGCTGGACGTCGACTTCGTCCTGCACGGCGACGGTCACGGCGCCGCGCCGGGCCCCGCGTCCGCCTGGGCCGGGAACTGCTCCGCCGGCGACGCCGTCGTCCTCGTCGACGAGGGCATCGGCTTCAACCCCCCGGACGGCGTGCGCCGGTTCGCCCTCGCCGCCGACGAGTCCGGGCTGCCCGCCCTCGCCGGGGTGCTCGCCTCGCTGCCCGCCGACGCCACGGGCACGGCCGTCGCCGAGGTCCCCACGGCCGACGACCGCCAGGAGGTGAGCTCGCCGCCCGGCATCGAGGTCGTCTGGGTCGAGCGCGGCGCCACCGGACCGCCCGTGCCCGGTGCGGCGGCGCTGACCCGGGCCCGCGAACTGCCCCTGCCCGACGGTCCGTTCTACGGCTGGGCGGTCGGCGAGTCCGGCCTCGCCACCGGCCTGCGCCGCCACTGGGTGGAGCAGGGCGTACCGAAGGACCACATCATGTTCTGCGGCTACTGGAAGGCGGGGCGCGGACACTGACCGCACGCCCGCTCCGGCCGGACCGGTCAGCGCCTACGCCGGTGCGCAGGCCAGCAGGATGACCAGGGTGACGGTCGTACCGGCGGCACAGACCGTGATGTCGAGCTGGTCGGTGAAAGCGCGGGCGAACCGCAGCCCGCGGCCTCGCTCGGTCTCGGTCCCGTCGCCGTCCGGCGGCGCGGCGGGCGGAGCCGGACCGGTCCCGGCCGGTCCGTTGCCGGCGATGGTGCAGCGCAGGGCGTCCCGCGCACCCTCCAGCAGGAGCCGGCCCCTGCTGTCGCCGTGGCCGACGGCGTGGCCGGCGACCTCGTTCACGGCGAGGACGAAGTCGCCGAGCCGGGGATCGCGCAGCCCCGCGTTCTCGGCGTGCATGCCCACGAGACGACGCAGCCGCGACAGATCCGACGCGGCGAAGCGCAGCTCGAGCAGTACCTGCTGCGCCAGGGCCCGCGCGGTGCTGTCGCCCTGCCCTTCACCGGGAGCGGCCTCCTCCTGGTCGGGGGCGTCGCCACGGCGAGTGGATTCCATTCCGGATCACCCTTCGCTCAGCAGCAGTTGCGGCACCTGCGCGGCGCCGCAGAAGCGGAGCAGCTTGAGCTGACGGGGGCGGCAGCGGACTTCGAGCAGCGTGGTGCGCGGAAGCCGGGAGGCGAGGTGGACCAGCAGTGCGGCGCTGTGGACATCCATGAAGCACAGAGCGGAAAGGTCGACCGTCGTGAGCGGGGCGGAGCCGGTCAAGGCACGCGTGAGCGCCGAGTCGAACTCCTCCCGTGTGGTCAGGTCGGCCTCCCCGGCGATCCGCAGTTCCCGGGCCGTCGCGGTGATGTCCAGGGCGCCCAGACGCTCCAGTACGCGGACGGGATGGGCGCCGCACACCTGGCCGAGGGCAGCGTCGTCGAACTCTCGGCGGTCGTATTCGCAGACAGCGGTGAATCCGATCTCGGCGAAGAGCGGGGTGAGCCCGGCTTCGTAGTCGACCAGGACGCTGTGATCGACGCCGGGCAGGGCGGCCCAGGACATGTCGCCCATCGCCCGTGCCCCCGTGAACCCCTGGCGTCGGGCCCGCTCCGTCACGTCCACCCAGGTGCGGGCTCTGGCCGCTGGATCGAACCCGGTGACCGGGTCGTATCCGGGCGCGCCGTTGACCACTCCGATGCGCCCCTCCGCAAGGGCCGCCCCGGCGGGCAGCCCGCAGGCCCGCAGCCGTTCGACGGCTCGGTCGGGTGTGGTGGCGGCGTCGGTGAAGAAGAACACCTGTTCCCCACGGGCCAGCCCCGTCCGGGCGAATTCGGCCCGAAGGTCCCAGCGGGCATCGTCGTCGTCGAATCCCACCCAGGCGTGCTCCCCAGTGGGCATGCAGCACACCGGAACAGTCCGGGACGCGGTTTTGCTGCTCATGGGAACAACGTACGGACACTCCCGGTGACCGGACGGCCGGTGACCGTTCTTGGCCGCAGCTCTCCCGCCCCTGACCGAAGCGGTTCGCGGACCCTGTCACATCCTGAGCGGGTGGGGTCCGCCCAGGGGGCCCGGCCTGCAAGGAACGGCCGTCGCCAGTCGTTCAAGGAGGCACGCCCTAGCGTTCCAGTTCCCGGTGCGCGCTCTCCGGCAGCCGCAGGTACACCGCCGACGACACGAGGCAGAGCACGGCGACGTACCAGGGGAACAGGCCGCTGTGGCCCCACTCCTTGAACAGGGTGCCCATGTACGGTGCCGTGCCGCCGAACAGGGCGACCGTCAGCGAGTACGGGAACCCGATCCCGGCGGCCCGCACCCGCGCCGGGAACACCTCCGCGTTCACCGCCGCCGAGATCGACGTGAAGCCGGTCAGCAGCACCATGCCCGCGCACTGCGCGAACAGCAGCGAGCCGATCGAGCCCGTCAGCGAGTGCAGCAGCGGCACGCTCAGCAGGGCGAAGCCGAGGCCGAAGAAGAGCAGCAGCGGCTTGCGGCCGAACCGGTCGGAGAGCAGGCCGCCGACGGGCTGGAGCAGCGCGAAGAAGGCGAGCGAGATCGTTCCGACGAGCAGCGCGTCCGACTTGTCGATGCCCGTGTTCAGTTCCGCGTACGTCGGCAGGTACGACGTCCACGTGTAGTACGCGAGGGTGCCGCCCGCCGTGATGCCGCAGATCAGCAGCGACTCGCGCGGGTGATGGCGCAGCGCGTCGAACAGGCGCGGACGCGCGGCCGGTTCGGCGAGGTCCTGGCTGCGGGTCTCCTGGGCACCCTGCCGGATCCAGAACCCGACGAGGCTGAGCAGCGCGCCCGCGACGAACGGGACACGCCAGCCCCAGCCGTCCATCTGCCCGTCGCTGAGGGTGCTCACCAGGAGCGCCGCGACGCCGGACGCCACCAACTGGCCGATGGACGTGGACACGTACTGGAAGGACGAGAACAGACCGCGCCGGCCGGGCCCCGCCGACTCGACGAGGAAGGTGGTGGACGCCGCGAACTCGCCGCCCACGGACAGCCCCTGGAGCAGCCGGGCCAGCACCAGGACGACGGGTGCGAGGACGCCCACGGCCGCGTACGTGGGCGTGATGCCGACCAGCAGACTGCTGCCGCCCATGAGGAGGATGGTGACGGTGAGGGCGGCCCGCCGCCCGTGCCGGTCCGCGACGGCCCCCATCAGCAGCCCGCCCACCGGGCGCATGAAGAAGCCGACCGCGAAGACGGCGAACGTGGACAGCAGCGGGACGAGCGAGTTGTCGGCGCTCTTGGGGAAGACCTGGTCGGCGATGTACGTGGCGAGGAACGTGTACGCGTACCAGTCGTACCACTCCACTGCGTTGCCGACGGAGGCGGCGAGCAGCTGACGTAGCGGGTGAGCAGGGCGGGTGGAGGTCGTGGTCGTCTGTGTCATGATCCTGACCCTTTCCCAAGAGATTCCCTGCTCACGCGGCGGTTGACGGAGTTGTCATCTTGCCGTCGACCAAGCAGGACCGCTGCGACCGACGGGCGCTGCCGTTTGGTGCGGCCGAAGATCAGAATCACCATCACGGGCGCTGAGTCAGCAAAAAGTCAGCACGAGCCCGAGGTCAGTACTTTGCCTTCCATACCCAAGCAGCTCGCCCGCGGCGTGGGCACTTTCGCCAAGGCGTGCAAGTGCAGCCAGCCCACTCGTTGCCCGCACCCCTACTTCATCCGCTACCGCGATGCGGCGGGCAAAACAGCGTGAGGAGACCGGTTTCCGGACGCAGGACGCTGCGAAGGAACGGCTCGTCGAGCTGTACGCACGGAAGTCCAACACGCCGGCGTCCAAGGCCGAACTCATCCGACGCTACGGGCAAATGCGGTTCGAGGACTTCGTCGGCGGCACTTCTTCGCGGCGAACTGCCTGGCACACAACATCACGGACGTCGCCGAGTGGATGGGGCACAAGAGCATCGAGGTCACGTTCCGCATTACCGGCATCTCATGCCGGCCTCAATCGGGCGGGCAGCAAGGCTTCTCGATCAAGGCCTCCACGACCTCGCCGCCTGAGGTGGGGCTCTGGAACAGCTTGCCCGTCAGACGAGACGCTGTTGCCGAGTCCATGCGTCCACGTCGGAGACCTTGAACTGCAACTTTGCGTTCCGCCCGGAACCGAACTTGTAAGGGCCGTCCCGTAACTGTTGGTCAGGTGGGTGGTGAGTCGTTCAGGTTGCTGCCGCGGTGGACGACGCCGTGGGCGATGTCCAGGATGAGGCCTGCGTGGGTGAAGCTGTGGGCGCGCAAGCGGACCAGGGCTTGATTTCGACGAGAGGTGCAGGCCAAGGCCCTCAGGGATTCCTGGAAGGCCCTTCTGGATCGGCCGGAAGTACCGTGCTGATCTGGCAGTTCACCTCGTGCACCGTGCACCGCGCGCCGATCCGTTCACGGCCTCGGCGATCAAGAGTGACCGTGCACCCCGGAAGGCGGAAAGGCTTCCATCATCCGGCCGATTCTTTCTGTGCAGACCAATCCGGCGATATCTCCACTCCGAATATTTACAATCTCGTTCCCTGGCATCTCATGGCGTCAGTAGAGACTGACGCTGAATCGTCGAGCCTCAACGAGGCTGAAGATTTCCGTATTCGGATTTCTGTCGGCCCGTCCCTCTTTGGTCTGGGAGTTCGAGGCGTGGTCCGGACGGGTGAAGTCGCAGGCGTCGGCCAATCCGTGTCCCGTCGACGCTCCGGATTGCGAGTGAGGAGCAAGTAGTTCCTTGCCTCCGCCCGTTTGGGCCGGGGCTGTATGAGCAGTGAGGGAAAGTTCATGTCTCGTGTACTGAAGAGTGCGGCGATCGCGGTCACCGTCGGCGGTGCGGTCCTGGCCGGCGCGGGTGCCGCGTCCGCGGACGCCGGCGCTCAGGGTGCCGCTTGGGGCTCGCCGGGTGTGTTGTCGGGCAACGTGGTCCAGGTCCCGGTGCACGTCCCGGTCAACGCCTGCGGCAACACCGTCAACGTCATCGGCCTGCTCAACCCGGCCTTCGGCAACAGCTGCTCCAACGGTTCGGGCGGCTGGGGCGGTCACGCCTGGGACGAGGGCCACATGGGCGGCCAGCATGGCTCGATGAACCACCACGGCGACATGGGTATGTGGAAGTAGGCAACCACCCCACGCCAAGCCGGGGCATCACCTGATGCCGCACGGCGAAAGGGTTCTGGCGCCGTCCGATCGGACGGCGCCAGAACCCCTCGTGGATCCGACGACATAGCGCGGCATCAATGTCACCGTGGGCTGCGCGCGTTGCCAGCAGATGGGCCAGCTGAAGGCGAGGTCTATAAACGCTGTACGGGAAGTCTCGTCTCTCTGGCGCCTTCAATGGCCGACGGCACCTTCATGGATGCCATCGCGGACAAGTGCTTGATTCGCGGGGCTTCTACGAGAAGCGTGGCCGCGAGCTCGGTACGTGAGTGCGTGGAGGAGTGGACGGCTTCCCTCTTCGCGTGGGTGAGGGTGGCGGGAGGGGCTCCGGCCTGGGAGCGCATGGTGTCACGACGTTTGCGGGCGTCCGGCCATGGCGCATGAACGCCATGGCCGCTTCTCATAGTGACGCGAGCATGGGCCAACGGGACGGCGCCGAGGCTGGCGGTGACGACGACGTCGGTTTCGGTCAGTGCCGTGGGGCCTGCGCTGCGCGCGGTGGCGACGGTCGTCTCGTGCCAACTGCCGTCGCCGTCAGGGACGGTGGTGGCGGTGTAGACGCCACCGTCATGGGTGTTGGCCAGGGCGACGGCGAGAGTGTCTGACGAGGATGCGAAAGACTCTCTGCCGTCCTGTGAGAAGACAGGCCGGCACCGGGCGCCATCGGCACCCGTCCGGTGCGCGTGTGGCGACGTATTACCAGTGACAGCCATGCAGTCCTGGTGAGGCGAGTGCGATGACGAACGAAGAATTCCGGCGGCTCATGGAGCAGGCTCGCGCGGAAGCCCGGCGCACCACCCTCGCTCGACGGGACGTCAGCGCCAGTGATCTGTACGAGGCCCGGGCGCGGCACGAGGAGTTCGGCGCCTGCGCTCATTGAGGTCGGCTCCTTGGGGGCCGGACGTCATGGCCGGCAGAACGCCAGAAGCGGGCGGGAGGGGTGGGGTTGCTGTCGCGACCCCAACCCTCCCGCCCGCTGGACACGACCTGCCGGGAAGGCACCGCAACCTTCCCGGCCCGACTCCGTCGGCCCGTGTGCACCCCGGATGCCCAAGGAATCATCTGGGGCGGGCGCGTGCGCGGAGGCCGTTCGACGCAGGCCGTCCCGCCGGTCGGCCTGCGCGGTCGTGTCAGCTCTTGGGCGTTCAGCTCTTGGGCATGAGGACGGAGTCGATGATGTAGACGTTGGCGTTGGCGGTCTTCACGTTGCCGCAGACCACGTTCGCACTGTCGTTGACCTTGTAGTTCTCGCCGGAGCCCGACGTGGTGACCTTCGACTTCTCCAGCGTGTCGAAGGAGCCGTTCTCCAGGTCCTTGGGGGCGAGCTTCTGGCCCACGACGTGGTAGGTGAGGATCTTGGTGAGCTGGGCCTTGTCGTTGAGGACCTTGTCGAGGTCGGCCTTGGGGATCTTGGCGAAGGCGTCGTTGGTGGGCGCGAAGACGGTGATGTTCTTGGCGTTGTTCAGGGTGTCGACGAGGCCGGCCTTCTTCACCGCGGTGACGAGGGTCGACAGCGCCGGGTTGTTGGACGCGGCGGTGGCGACGGGGTCCTTGGCCATGCCGTCGAAGGAGCCCGCGCCGTCCTTGGGCACGGAGGAACAGGCCGGGCCGAACGGCTCGCTCATCGCGTTCATGTCGTCGGAGGGGCTGGCCATGTCGGAGCCCTTGGAGGCGGCCGAGGACGCGGTGTCGGAGGCCTTGTCCTTGGAGTCGCTGTCGGAGCACGCGGTCAGCGCGAGCGGCAGCATGGCCGCGGCGGCGACGACGACGGCGGCACGACGAAGGCGAGTCTGCATGAAAATCCCTCAACGATCGGAACTGTGAAGGCCATCCGCCTCCATCGCCGGGAATCCGGTGCGCTCGCCGCCGCGGATTGGTCGGTTCCTCGAAAGAGTGAAACCCAAGAGGAGGAGAGCCCCCGAACGCGCTGGTCAGCCCGAGTGCCGGGAGCGCCAGTACGGGTTGTCGTGGGGGAGGCCTCCGCTGACGCGTCCGTACATGCCGCCGGTCATCAGCAGCAGTCCGACGGCGAAGCTGAACAGGACGTTCTGCATGCGGAAGTTGAGGAAGTTGAAGCGGCTGTCCAGCGCGAACAGGAACGCGAAGCCGGCCAGCAGGAAGGCGATGCCGAGCACCATGTTCACGGTGGACGCGGTGTTGCCGCCGCGGGCGGCGGCCGCCAGCAGCACGGCGCCGACCACAAGGGACAGGATGCTCAGGGCTCCGTTGGTGTTGAGGCCGAGGGCGGTGTTGGCGCCGGTGTCGAAGAAGCCGATCCGGCGGATGAGCCCCAGGACACCGAACGCCAGCAGGAACAGGCCCATGATTCCGGCGCTGTACCGGTAGACCCGGCTCAGACGATGGTCGACCGGCAGATGATCGTCGAGTTTCACCCGCGGGCGCGCGTGGGGACCGGCGTGAAGTGTGGTCATGGTGAGTAACTCCTTGCCCCCACCGGACGGATGCAGACGGATACGGACGGATACGGATCGCTGACGTGACCGTGGCGTCAGCAGCTGGGCGGCTGCCAGGCGGTGGGGCGGACGTGGGAGGCGCTAATCCAGCCGTGGGCGTCGTTGTCGAAGTACCAGACCGACGTTCCGTCCGCGTGGCCGCCGTTGGTCTGGCAGAACAGCCGGATGTGGGAGCCCGCGGTCAGCGTGGCGGTGGCCCTCGCGTGCACGGTCGGCGCGTCACGGACGTATACCTCGGTCCGTGCCGTCACGACGGCCGGAGCGGCATGGTCGTCATGTCCGTTCCCGGACCAGGACCAAGCCCCGGCCGCGGACTCCGTCCAGGACCCTGACCAGGTCCATGATTCCGACCAGGAACTGCCGGGTCCCCAGCCGTCCGGGTCCCAGCCGGAAGCGTGAGCGCCGCCGGCGGCAGCGACGCCTGTCAGGACACAGGCCCCGGTCAGGGCGGCGGCGCAGGCCCCGGCGCGGATCTTCGAGTGGTTCATGGCCGACTCCTCCTCGGGAACGCCCCTCCTGTTTCCCCTGCGCCCGCGGGTCCCGCTGCGAATGGCGCCGCACCATCGGTGCGCCCTCCATCGGTAATCCGGAACCAGTGTCCGCCTCGGATTGCCGAAAGTGATGAAATTCTCAAAACGGTGCAATCCAGATCCCTTGTGGCGTCGAATTCCTGGTGTGAGGGCGCGAATGACGCGCCGACCCCCGGTAGCCCGCGCTCTCACCGGCCCCGGGCCGCTCGGGGGCCCGGCGGGTCCGCTCGCCCGCCGCAAAGGAGTGTTGATCATGACCGCTCATCGCGTAAGCACACGGATCCTGGTCGGAGCGGCGGCGCTCGCGCTGCCGTTCTCGCTGGCGGCGCTGGCGCCGTCCGCGTCGGCCGACGACATGACCGGCCCGTTCGGACCGGCCTGCTCCTCCGTCCCCAAGGACGGTGCGGGCTCCTTCGACGGCATGGCCAAGGACCCGGTGGCGACGGCCGCCTCGAACAACCCGGACCTGTCGACGCTGGTCACGGCGGTGAAGAAGGCCGGCCTGGTAGACACGCTGAACAACGCGAAGGACATCACCGTGTTCGCGCCGACGAACGAGGCGTTCGCGAAGATCCCGAAGGCGGATCTGGACAAGGTCCTCAACGACAAGGCCCAGCTGACCAAGATCCTCACGTATCACGTGGTCGGGGAGAAGGTCACGCAGGACAAGCTGGCCGACGGCAGCTTCAAGACACTGGAGGGCGGCATGCTCACCACGTCCGGTTCGGGCGAGAAGTACAAGGTCAACGACACCGCGAACATCGTCTGCGGCGATGTGCAGACCTCGAACGCCACCGTGCACATCATCGACAGCGTCCTGATGCCCAAGAGCTGACTGTACGACCGAACGGCGCGCAGTCGGAGGGAAAAGGGGAGTCAAGGGGTGCACCGAAGGTGCACCCCTTGATCATGCCCGGGAAGCGCCGAGATCGATCAGGCAGGCAGCTGCAGCAGGGCCACCGGCTGGGTGGTCGGCTGCTTGGATCCGCCGTCCGGTTCGAGAGTGACCCCCACGCCGGACGCCTTGCCGACGGCGCCCGTCATCAGGACGCTCTGGCTCGCTCGGGAGGGGTTCATCAGGCCGGCCGGGCGCATGTGATCGCCATCGGCGAACCACAGTTGGTACACCTTGCCCTTCGGCGGCTCCGCCATACCGGAGGCGATGAAAACGGCCTTGTCCGTGTCGTGCGAGACGACCACTGAGCCGTGCGCCCCGCCCTTGACGGCCGTCGAGGTCACTTTGGCGTCCGGGGCGGCGAGCACGGCGGTGATCTGTTCGGCCTGCTGCTGTACGGCCTCGGCCTGTTGACGGGCCTCGTCGGCCTGCTGGTGCTGCCACAGCGTCGAGCCGCCGAGCGCGGCGGCCGCGGCGACACAGGCGGCGAGCGCCCAGCGCATGGCGTGCCCGCGACGCGCTGTGCGCGACAAAGCCGTCACCGCGGAACGAGGGCGCTCCTGCCGCACACCGGCGATCTGCTCCATCACCTGAGCCTTGAGGCGGGGCGGTGGCGGCATCGTGGCCGCGAGCGCCAGCCGTCCAGCTGTCGCCGTCAGCTCACGTACCTCCTGGGCGCAGTCCTCGCACTTGGCGAGGTGCTGCTCGAACGCGACGCGCTCGTCTTCTTCCAGGGCATCCAATGCGTAGGCGCCCGTCAGCGTGTGCAGGTCGGTCGGGGCGGTCATGCGGTCACCCCCAAGCAGTCGCGAAGCCGGATGAGCCCGTCTCGCAGTCGCGTCTTGATCGTGCCCAACGGGGTGGACAGCGCCTCCGCGACCTCCTTGTACGTGAGGCCCTGGTAGTACGCCAACGTCACCGACTGACGCTGGATCTCACTAAGGGAACGCAGGCAGCGGCGCAGCTGTTCCCGCTCCAGCTGCCCTTCCACCTGTTCACTCACCTCGTCGAACTCCGGTACCTGATCGAGCAGCGCGACCCGGTGGTCGCGTGCGGCAGCCGCCTCCACCGAGCGGATCCGGTCCACGGTGCGGCGGTGCGCCAGGGTGAGCACCCAGTTCAGGACCGTGCCCCGATCCGGCCGGTAGCGAGCTGCGGTCCGCCAGACCTCGACGAGGACTTCCTGGGCGACTTCCTCGGACTGGGCATGATCGCGTAGCAGCTTGCACACGACGCCGAACACGGGCGCGGCCACCGCGTCGTAGACCACGGAGAACGCATCGCGATCCCCCTGCGCGACGAGGGCAAGCTGTTCCTGCAGATCAGGTCCACGGGCTGGGCCGGGCCTGATCGGCCTGGGGTGTGTCATGTGCCGCCTTCCGAACACCACCGCTGGACAGCGGCAGAGCAGGTCAAAGTCACCAGTAACGCACAGCGTTCCCCCTCTACTCGAACCAGGGCCCGAAGTGCGCTTCGGCCAGGAGTCAGTCGACGGTGACGACGACGGAGTGCCATCCGGAGGCGCCGTCGGGGATGGTCGGGGTGCGCTTCTCGGTCTGGGTCTCGCCGGTGCGGTCGGTGGCCCGGACGGTGAGGGTGTGGCCGCCCTTGGTGGCCTGCCAGGGGTAGGACCATTGCCGCCAGGTGTCGCGGGTGTCCTCGGTGGCGAGGCGGGCCTCTTCCCAGGGGCCGTCGTCGACGCGTACTTCGACCTTGTCGATGCCGCGGTGCTGCGCCCAGGCCACCCCGGCGACCATAACGGTGCCCGCCTTCGGCCGGCCGAACGGCTTGGGGGTGTCGATGCGCGACTCGGTCTTGATGGGCGCCTTCTGCGCCCAGTCCCGCTTGACCCAGTACGAGTCGTAGGAGTCGAACGTGGTCAGCTCGATGTCCTCGATCCACTTGCAGGCCGACACATAGCCGTACAGCCCCGGGACCACCATGCGCACAGGGAAACCGTGCTCGAAGGGGAGCGGTTGGCCGTTCATGCCGAGGGCGAGCATCGCGTCCCGGCCGTCCATCACGCCCTCGACGGGACTGCCGATGGTCATCCCGTCCACCGAACGCGCCACCAGCTGGTCGGCGGGCCCGCCCTTCGACGGCGGTTTCACCCCGCACTGCGTGAGGAGGTCGGTCAGGCGGACGCCGATCCAGCGGGCGTTGCCCACGTAGGGGCCGCCGACCTCGTTGGAGACGCAGGTCAAGGTGATGTTGCGTTCGATGAGCGGCATCTTCAGCAGGTCGTCGAAGGAGACAGTCAGTTCGCGCTCCACGCCCTTGCCATGGATGCGCAGCTTCCAGCTGGTGGCGTCGACCTTGGGCACGACCAGCGCGGTGTCGACGCGGTAGAAGTCACCGTTGGGCGTCATGAAGGGGCTGATGTCCTTGATCCGCAGGGCCGCGCCGCGCGGGACCGGGGCCGCCTTCGACGCCGGGGCGGGAATCACCACGTCCTTGCGGGAGGCGACGGCGTTCTGGCCCTGGGACCCGTTCAGCGCCCGGCCCGCGAGCCCCGCGCCGGTGGAAGCCGCGGCCGCCGCGGTCGCGGCGAGGATGAACCCGCGCCGGTCCCACCCCGACTCACCTGAGCCGTCGGCGTCATGTACGGGGGCTGTGTCATCCAGTGGCTGCGCCGCGGCGTCTTCCGAGACAGAGCCTCGAGAGGCGGAGGCATGGCGGGTGGCGTCCCCGGTGCGTCCAAGTCGGCCGATCAAGTAGTAGAGCAGGCAGGCGCCGACGATGGCGCCGACGGCGGAGGGCAGCGCGTCCGTGATGCCGGTGGAGTCGGGCCTGCTGGTGGCGGCCAGAGCGCCGACGACGCCGAACGCGAGGACACCCATCGAACCGATCAGCCGCCACCGTGCGGCGAGGGCCCCGAGCACCAGGGCGAGCACGGTCAGCACGGCCAGGATGCCCAGTTGCAGCACCAGCTTGTCGTTCGTGCCGAACTGCCGGATCGCCCAGTCCTTGACCGCCGGCGGGGTGCGGTCGATCGCCGCCCCGCCCACCGCGATGACCGGACCCGATTCGGGCCGCACCGCCGCGGAGACCAGCTCGGCGACCGCGATCGCCGCATATCCGGCGAGCAGTCCGCTCAGTGCGCCCAGAGACAGGCGTTTGATGCCGCGCAGCGGCGTGGAGGTCGAGTCGTCGTCCATGTCCGGGAATCCGTTCTTGCGCTGCGCCTGGATTGGTCGTTCACGCCATCGAGGGATGAAGGGGCATGCGGCAGCAGTAGCAGGAAGAGCAGCACGGTCCCTGGTGGCAGCGCCGCCGGGCTGCCGGTATTCCACGGTCTGGAGGGCAGCGTGCGGGGCGAAAGAGTGACGGCTTGTGCGAAGACCAAGCCGTGGGGCACAGGCCGCCGGATTACCGGCGGGCACACAGACCCACACCACACCGCCCGACCAGATGAGGCAATGGCCGCCGCAGGGAAGCGGTGATACCTGCCGCTTCAGCGGCCAGGTCGATTACTCCGGGGGAGCAGCTGTGAGAGCGCACATCCTGTTCGCGTCGTTGATGAGGCGGGTACGGCCCGAGCCTGCGGCTGGTTGCCGGTTCAAGGCTCGTGCCTGCCGCGGCGGTAGGAAGCAAGGTGCGTGTGGCCGAGGCGAAACGCGCCTCGCGGCCTGCCGCTTGAGCTCCGAAACGTGTCCGGTGATGCCGCCCGCGGTGCTGAGGGAAGCCGTGTTGAGAGCCATCTCGCACACACCTCAGGAACCCGCAGACACACACGCCGCTCCACAGACCGACCACGATGCGACCAATCCGCCTCCCGGTAGGCCTCCGGAATAGGGGAGTCAGAAGCTTGTGGAGTCCGAAGCCGTCGGCAGATTGCTGAACGGCACAGGGAAGAGGCTTGCTGCGACAGCCCGTCCCACCGCACGGTTGACCTCCCTTGCCGCCGTTCCCGCGGCTCTCGCCCTCGCCGCTGTTCCCGCCGCAGCACACTCAGGCCACACCTCGGCAAGTGGCTCCGGCGACACGTACCAGATCGACCTGGCTTCCCTGAACAACTCCGGCGCCAAGGGCACAGCGATGCTCATGCTCGACGGCACCCGGCTCACCGTGAAGATCGAAGCGTCCGGACTCGTGCCCGGCCAGCCCCACGCACAGCACATCCACGGTTCCACCGACGGCCATGACTTCCACTGCCCGGACGCGTCCGCGGACAAGAACAAGGACGGGCATCGTCACCACCGCCGAGGGCCTTCCGGTCTACGGCGACATCAACATCTCCTTGAGCACCAAGGGCGACACATCCAAGAAGAGCGGTCTGGCCGTCGACCGGATGCCGGTCGCAGACCAGAACGGCACACTCTCCTACGAGCGCACGATCACCGTGTCGCAGGAGGTCGCCGACCACATCAAGGACCTGCACGTGGTCCAGCACGGCATCGATCCCCACCACAACGACAAGTACGACTTCGGCAAGGGCAAGAGCGAACTCGACCCCAAGCTTCCGCAGGAAGCGACCGCTCCGACGGACCGCGGCATGGTCCAGGCTCCCGCACCGAGCAGTACGCCAAGAAGGACGTCCCCTCCATCGACGTCTACGGCAACGTCGACTACGCCGGACTGCGACTGATCACTTGCGCCGGCACATACAGCGGTCACTCCTACGCCGACAACACGGTCGTCTACGCCCGCCTCGACCCCGAGTCCTGAACCCGCGCCCGAATCCCGGCGGCGCCTCCGTGGATTTCTTTGTGGAGTAGACCAATCCGTCGGGGCTGGGGTCCCGGATTCCTGGCAGGGGACAGTGGGCGAGACGAGGGGGAGCGGCCGTGGACGAGCAGGACGTGGCTGTGGTGCAGGACAGTTTGCAGCGAGCATCGGCCCGCGGCGTGCACGTGGTCCGGTACTTCTATGCGCACTTGTTCGGGAGCAGACCGGACCTGCGTCGGCTGTTCCCTGCCGAACTCGGGGAGCAGCACGAGCGGCTGCTGAACGCGCTGCTGCACGTGATCACCCATCTCGACAGTCCCGCCACGGTGTCCTACCTCCAACGGCTGGGTCGTGACCACCGCCGGTACGGCATCGCCCGGCGTGATTACCTCAGCGTCGGACAGAGCCTGATCGCATCGATCGCCGAGCACACTCCCCGCACCTGGAACGAGGACACCGAACGAGCCTGGACGAACGTGTACGGCATGGCGATGGACACCATGCTGGCCGCGGCCCAACAGGACAAGGACGCACGGCGCCCGGCGAGCTGGGAGGCCACAGTGGTCTCCCGCCGCCTGGACCGCACGGGACACACGGTGGTCCTGCAGATGGTTCCCGACCAGCCCTACGCCTTCCGGCCCGGTCAGTACGCGGCTGTCCACCACCCGGAACTGCGCGGCGTGTGGCGCCCCTACTCGTTGTTGCGCCCGGACGACGACGCGACACGCGGCGAGGTGGAACTCCACATCGCCCGCACACCCCATGGGCCTTTGAGCGCGCTGCTGTGCGACCGCACCTTTCCCGGGCAGTCCCTCACCGTGTCCACGCCGGGCGGGGACGGCTGGGGCGCCCAGGACACGGGACCGCTGACCCTGATCGCGGCAGGCACGGGCTGGGCTCCGGCCCGTGCCGTCCTCAGCGAGCAGGTGCAGCGCTTCCCGGCGCGCAGCATTGACCTGCACATAGTGGCCCGTAGCCGTGACCACTTCTACGACCAGTCCCATCTCGCCCAGCTCGAGAGCCGACACCACCAGTTGACCTGCCACTGGTGGTGGCCACGGGACCCGGACCGGGTCCGCGGGTTCCAGCGTGCGTTCCAGGACCATCTGGCCGGTGAGCGCTCCTTGGCCGCCCGTCACGTCTACGTCGCGGGTCCCCCCGCCTTCGTCCGCGACACCGTGGGCACCCTGGAAGAACACAACCGGCCACTCAGCGTGACGCACGATCCGCTCCCTGCGGAGCACTCCCAAGCACCGCTCACCCACGCAGAACGCGTCCTCGACCCGCCCCGTCCACGTTGGGTCAACCCGTCGCTGCACCACACCGGATGACCATCGGGCGGTGTCAGACGCCGGACGCCGACGGACCCGCGACAACAAGTCGCCACTGGACTCGGCGGAGCCGCGTCTCTGCACCCCGTGCGAGGCGCGAAACTGTCGGGCCCCACGATCTCTGCTCTTCAGCAACTATGTGTCTCGATCGAGAGGACCCTGAAATGAGCCGCGTATTCACGGTGCGCAGGAGCATCGACATCGGGGTGACTCCCGAGGTCGCCCATCAGGCCGTGAGTCGTCCTGAAGACATGGGCCGGTGAAGCTTCCAGTTCTGGAACATCGACAGGACGCTGCAGAACCTCAAGCGTGAGCTGGAACTTGCCAACGCCGCCTGACGCGGCAGTGCGGTACGCACCACTCACCTTCGCGGCCCGACCGGCTGTGGAGAAGCGAGGGGCGCAACGGCCGTCCGGCCGGTGAGCCTACTTCGTCATACGACGGGCGGAGTCGGATGGGACGGTTGGCTGCCGTCTGGCTCTGAACCGGCCAGCAGTTCGTGCAGAAGGTGGGATGCGGTGATCACGCCCAGGAGATGCGGGCCGTCCTTGGCCGTCTCCACGACCGCGACGAGGGGACTGCGGGCCTGAGCCATGAGCGCGGCCACTTCCAGCGCCGTGTCGTCGGGTACGGCGACCGGCGGCGGCCCGGACTGTACGGGGAGACAGTCGGCGACGCTGCGTCCGGCCAACGCCCGGCAGAGACGGTCCGCATGTTTCTCGTCGACGACCGCGGCCAGAGTCGGATCCTCGATCACGTAGGTCGGCACGAGCGCCTTGACCAGTTGGGAAGCAGGAAGGATCGCCGTGGGGGCGCCGTCGGTGCCGAGAACGAGGAGGCCGGGCAGCTGTTGTTCGGCCATGAGGCGGGCGGCCGCGGTGGCATCAGTGTTCACGTCCACGGTCTGGTAAGGGATGGCAAGATCGCGTGCTCGCATGGTCGGCTCCTGGGGAGGGTCGGTGGCGCTCAGCCGGGGGGCTGGGGTGCTCCGGAGAGGCTCGGCGAGACGGCGGTGGGTGGTGTGGCGAGGACGCGCCATGGCCAGGCCGGAAGCACTCGGCGATGTTATGGCCCCCGGCTGCGGATATCCGGCGACATGGAGTGCTGCGAACGGCAGGACACCGCGTTCGACGGGGATCTGACGTCCCATCATGGCACCGGCGAAAGCGGAGGCCTTAGGGTCACCAGGACGATCATGCTGCGTCCGGTGGCCCCCTTCGCAGCGGGCTCGTTTCGCAGGGGCCGGGACACCGTCACCATTGGTTTCCGAGCTGTCCCCCAGGCGGGGGCGTTGGCACCCGTGGTGGGCAGAACGGGGGGTGCCCGGTCCAAGTCGGGTGTCTCGCAGCGCCGGGCGGGGCGCCTTCGGCGCTGCGCAGCAGCAGCTCATCGGCCGGGACGGCTTGGCTGGTCCTTTCGACGGCAGTGGCCGCGGTTCAGGTCAGAGCGAAGTAGCGCAGCCAGATGTATGTCGCCGAGATCGCCACCGTGACGGTCGTGACGACGAGTCCGTACTTGGTGAACTGCCAGAAGGAGATGGGCTGTCGGTTGCGCTCGGCGATCCCGAGGACGACGACGTTGGCGCTGGCACCGATGGCGGTGGCATTGCCCCCGAGGTCGGCTCCCAGGGCCAGTGCCCACCACATGACGTGATCACCGGCGCCGCCCATGTCGCGGACAAGGTCGGCGGTGATCGGGGCCATGGTGGCGACGTAGGGGATGTTGTCGACGACGCCGGACAGGACTGCGGACGCGCCCAGCATGACCATGGATCCGCCGAGTTCGCTACCGCCGATGACATCGGCAAGCGCTGTGGAGATCTCGCTGATGACACCGGTCTCGATGAGGCCGCCGATCATGATGAAGAGCCCGGCGAAGAAGGCGAGGGTGGGCCATTCCACCTCGCTGAGCACGTCGCCCGTCTCGACTGTCGAGACGGCGACAAGGAGACCGGCGCCGAGCAGGGCGACGACGCTGGGCTCGTAGTGCACGACCGGGTGCAGCACGAACCCGGCGACCACGAGCGCCAGGACGACAAGCCCCTGCACGAGAAGGCGAGGGTTCTTGATGGCCTCCCGTTCCTCCAATGCCATCACCTCGGCGGCCCGGTCCTCGTCGTAGACGAATGCCCTGCGGAACATGATCCGGCACAGCAGTACCAGCACGGCCGTCAGGACGGCCGCCAGGGGAGCGAGATGGACCAGGAAGTCGTTGAACGTCAGCCCGGCGCGGCTGGCGATGATGATGTTGGGCGGGTCGCCGACGAGGGTGGCGATGCCGCCGATGTTGGAAGCGAAGACCTCGGCGATCAGGAACGGGGCCACAGGCAGGGCGAGCCGCTCGCACACCAGCAGGGTGACCGGCGCGACGAGGAGGACGGTGGTGACGTTGTCGAGCAGCGCGGAGGCCGTGGCAGTGATGACGACGAGCATGACCATCACGCGGAACGGTCTGGCGTGCGCTCGTTTCACTGCCCAGATGGCCAGGAACTCGAACATGCCGGTCTTCTTCAGCACGCCGACGATCATCATCATGCCCATGAGCAGGAAGATGACGTTCCAGTCGATGCCGGAGTCGGTCGAGTAGAAGGCCGACTTGTCGTCCGTGGCGCCGATGGCCAGCATCAGCCCTGCACCACCGAGTGCGGCGGCGACACGGTGGATCTTCTCGCTGATGATCAAGGCGTAGGCGCCGACGAACACAATGATCGCCGCCCAGCTGTGCCAGTCGTTCACGGTCCTCCGATGAGACGTTTCACGCGGTGGGCAGGGTTATGGGGCCCACCAACTCGTTACGGTCGCCCTTGTGATCGCGGACGGCGGCCATGGGGCTGTCGGTCCAGGACGTCACCGCGGTGATGTGCAAGGTGCCGGCCGCGGGTCCGCCGCACGCACGTCGGGATCGGCGCCGAGGCAACTGATCCGCCACCGTGATCCCGGCCATGGAGTTCCGTCTCGACGCCACTGTCGGTGCGCCGACGTTCGGCCGCAAAGAGGGTGTCCTCGACTTCGAAGAGGCAGGCGATCGGTGACGCCGGCGTGCCCCGTCAGACCGGACAGCAGCACTGCGACGAGGAGCGCGACACCGACGACGGCGATGAGGACCACGGCCGGATTCCCCCGATCAGCGAAGAGAGCTCTCCTGGAATCCGAGCCCCAGAGGGGATCTCGAATTCGCCGACCAGACTTCCCGGCACACCGCGGGGAACCCTACATGTTCTTGACGCGGCATTGTCAGATCCTTGACGCGCAGCTCAACCCGGCGCTGTTGGCCGGGAACTGGAACTGCCCCGTAATCGAGCGACGGGTCGACCGGGCCGCGGCCTCGATTCGCTCACGCGCTGATGGTTCCGCGGGGCGGTGCGGCGTATCGCTTGCTCGGTGTCCGTGAGGAACCTCCGCCCGATGTCGTCCGGTCCGTGCACTGCGGTCGCTTTCACCCTTCAGCCTTCGGTGCTGACGGCCGCGTCCTCACGCAGATTCGTCATGGCGGGTGCGGTACGAGTGCGGCGCGGCTTCGAGTCGGACGAACGGGATCTGCCGTCCCGCCTGTCGGTACGAGTCGGTGCTGCCGTCGACGTCGAAGCCCATGAACGCGCACAGGCGTCGGGCCGTGCGGGGATGGGTCGCAGCATGGCGGGCCATGGTCTCAGCGCCCTCGTCGGAGTTCAGGAAGTAGGCGGTGACGGCGTGGTGACGGTTGCCGACCTGGATGGTCGTCTTCGGCGTGGCTCGGAGATCTTGGTACCAGGCGGCTTCGGGACCGAAGCCGGAGGCCAGGATCCAGGTGCCCCGGTCGGCTTCGTGCGCGACCACCTCCAGCACGACGCGCCGGTCGAGGCCACTGGTCCGCCCGGTGTGATGCAGAAGCAGCAGGCGCTTTCCGAGAAGAGGTCCGAGGCCCACGTGGTAGAGAGCGAGGGGCAGCCGCGCGAGGCGTCGACGCCAGCCGCGGGGCAGGGCGGGGCGGTGAAGATGGGGGTCCTGCTGCTGCGACGACATGGCACGCCTCCTCGTGTTCTGCGCGGGACTCGATTCCGTAACAGACACGGACATCAACGATTAGCCCATGCAAGCTTTGCATAGTCTAAAGCCGAGGGGAGGCCGCTCGGCGAGACGGCTCGTACGGGTAGCGACACTGCGGGGAGCGTCATGAGCAGTACGGAGCGGCGGGACGACCGACTGGTCCTGCCCCGGCTGCCGGTCGTGGCCCTGTTCCTGTGCTCGATCGCAGAGATGGCCCATGCACCGCCGCCAGGCTTCTGCCGCGCTGTCGTTGAGGGGTGAGACATGCTGACTGAGACGCGGGAAGCGCGCGACGTCGCGTGCAGGGTAGAAATGTGCCATGGCCAGGAAAGCGGCTCCGGCGGAGCGCATGGACGATGTGGATGCGGTGACCCGTGCGGTGCTGACCGCGTCGCGGGTGTTGGTCGCGGTGTCCGCGCGCTCGTTGGCGGAGGTCGAGGACGGGGTGACCTTGCCGCAGTTCCGCATGCTGGTGGTGCTTTCTTCCCGTGGCGCGACCAAACTGGTGGCGCTGGCCGAGCTGTTGGGGGTGGCGCCGTCCACGGCGATGCGGATGGTCGACCGGCTGATCGCGGTGGGGCTCGCGGACCGGCAGATCAACCCGGCCAACCGGCGCGAGACTCTGTTGCGCCTCACCGACGAGGGCCGGCGCACGGTGGCGGACGTCACGGCTCGGCGTCGTCAGGAGATCGCGTCGATCGTCGAGCGGCTCGCGCCGCAGCAGCGCACGGCGCTCATCGACGCGTTGACCGACTTCAACCGGGCGGGTGGCGAACCGTCGGCCCCGTCCTTGGGCGAGGGCGCGGACCTTTATCCGCTGGGCTGGGGCGATTCACCGACGACGGACTGAGCGGCGGTAGCGTCCTGGGACCTCCTGCCCGCGTCAGAGAACGACAGGAGGTACCAACCGCATGACTGGATGGACCGTACGGGGTCATCAGGACGGACACGGACACGGATACGAGCGGGCGGGCGTGGGCTTCGCAGGGTCTTCTTCGTCCGGTGCTTACTGGACCGCACCGTCGCCTGTCGTGGTGCACGACGCGCACGACGGTGGTGGACGAAGCGTCATGGTTCGCGGCCGGCGGGCGGGTGTGGCCCGCTCCGTGGACGATGTCGTCGCACTGCTCCGTCTGCTCGGCGTCGACCTGGATGCCGAGGAAGCGGCGGTCTCGCCGCTGATCGAGTGGCGGGGCGGCGGACCTGCCATGTGGTGGGGGCCTTGAGGAAAGCGCGGTGTGCTCCGGCAGAGCCTCGGACGAGTTGAGCTCGTGCCCCTCGGAGAGGCCGGCGAGCGACCAGTGGCCGTTCTTCGCTTTGTAGGAGGGCTGGTTGATCTCCCAGTCGTGGTACTTCTCACGTGCCACGCCTAGCGCTGCAGGGGCGTTGAGCCAGGCCAGGGCCAGCACGGCTCCCGCACCGAGCCAGGTCTTGCGGTCCTTGAGAAGAGGGCTACGGGCGGCGGCCATGGGTGCCTCCAGGCGATGTCGTACGCGGGGCTGTGGCGTATCGACGACTACCGCAGGCCCGGAGGCGGAGGGCGCAGGCGCGCGTTTTCGCACTGTGCAAGACAACTCGGGTCGCGCCTTACAGCTGTCGCGTTCCGCGAGCGGATGCCGTGCACAGCGGCGGCGAGGCCCTTACAGCGGCCTTGTACTCCAGTTGGTCTGGCGGCACGACACCGGCCACCCTGTCCGTGGGCGGTGCCGAACACGGCGTTCGAGGAACGCTGTCGTGCCACTGAGGCCACTAGGAGGGCAGCAACTCCGCCGCGCGCTGCTTTTCGGGAGTGTGCAGTGCCCGCAGTGCTCCTTGGTGGCTCAACCAGCCGACCGGTTCACCCTTGTCGGGATCCAGGACCGGTAGCCCCGTTCCCGATGCGGACAGCAAGGCGGGCAGAGCAGTGGCGAGTTGCTGGTCCGAGGTGATGCGGGGCGCAGGCTCGGCGAGGTCACCGGCCGTCGCCGGTGCGCCGTCGGGTTGCTCGGCGAGTGCCTCCGCGACGGTACGCGCCGTGACGATGCCCACGTAGGTGCCCCCGGGATCGCGGACGGGCAGTGCCCCGTGCCCGGACTGGCTCAGCCGGTCGGCCGTCTGCGTCAGTCCCAGCGTCGTCGGCACAGGCGCGGGGAACTGCTCCATCACGGAGGCGACCGACTCGGCGCCGATGAGCGCGCCGCGCGCCGGCCCCTCCAGATCTATTCCCCGACGGCGGAGCTTGAGCGTGTAGATCGTGTCGCGGGTCAGGGCGCGGCTGGTCACCGTGGCGAGCACGATCGCGAGCATCAGCGGGAGGATGATCGAGTACTCGCCGGTGAGCTCGAAGAGGATCACCACAGCGGTGATCGGTGCGCGTGCGGCTCCGGCGAAGACGGCCCCCATGCCGACCAGCGCGTAGGCGCCGACAGCTCCGGCCGTCCCGGGCAGCAGGTCGTGCGCGCCTGCCCCGAAGGCGGCCCCCAGCATCGCCCCGATGAACAGACTCGGCGCGAACACGCCGCCCGAGCCGCCGATCCCGATGGTCAGGCTCGTCGCGATCATCTTCCCGACGAGCAGCACCAGAAGGAACCCGATCGCGTACTTCCCCTCCGTGGCACCTTCCAGCACCGGATAGCCCACCCCGTACATCTCGGGCAGGGCCAGCAGCACCAGGCCGAGGGCGAGGCCGCCGACCGCGGGACGCAGCCACTCCGGCCCGCGCCAGACCCAGTCGCAGGCGTCCTCGATGGCGTACAGGACGCGCGAGAACACAACCCCGACCGCCCCCGCGACGACACCGAGCACAGCGAACAATCCGTACTGCGCGAGGTGCTGCACATGAAAGGCAGGCAGGCTGAGGAAAGCCACGTCGCCGAAGGCCGCGCGCCCGATGACGCTCGCGGTGACGCTGGCGAGCACGGTCGCGCCGAACGCCTCGATGCTGAACGCGGCCAGGATCAGCTCCATCGCGAAGATGACCCCGGCGAGCGGAGCGTTGAACGTGGCCGCGATACCTCCCGCCGCGCCGCAGGCCACGAGCAGCTTCATCCGGTCTTCGGCCAGTTTGGTGAGCCGGCCGAGGGTGGAGCCGAGCGCGGAGCCGATCTGGACGATGGGTCCCTCACGGCCCACCGAACCGCCGGAGCCGATGGTCAGGGCCGAGGCGAGGGTCTTGACCACGGCGACCTTCGGGCTGATCCGGCCGCCGCGCTGGGCGACCGCGAGCATCACCTCCGGCACCCCGTGCCCCCGGGCCTCCTTCGCGAACCGGTTCACCAACGGCCCGTACAAGAGGCCGCCGATGACCGGTGCGGTCAGGACGAAGAAGGGCCCCAGCCATGGAACGTGCGGGTTGTCGCTCCCCGGGGCGGCCGCATAGTCGGCGTGTCCCGAGAAGAGTCGCGTGAAGGTCTGGATGCACCAGCGGAAGACGATGGACCCCAGTCCTGCTCCCGCTCCGACCAGGACGGCCAGCACCATCATCGAGCCCCGGCTGCCCGGGACCGGGCGTCTTGCCCGGCTGTCACTGCGTATGCCGCTCATTGTTTCCCCTTCCTTACATTTGCATTATGCAAAATGCCGTGGAGGGCGAGTCGGGCGGGCCGTCTGTGAGTGCCGGGTGTCCGTTGCGGCAAACGGTTCAATCCTCGCCGGGCAGTGCCGACGCGCCAGAGCGCATGGTGCGGATCTTGCAACCCTCGCACTCCGGGCGGTTGAGGCGACTGGATTGGTGAGGGCGCGGAGCGGCCCGCGAGGTGGTACTCGGCCGTGATGCGGTCCCGCTCGTTCACGGTCACGTCGATGCCGTAGGTGCTCTCCCGGCCGTCATCGCAGTCCAGGCAGGCGAAAGAGTAGCTGCGCCGCATGTGTTCGGTGCTCATGATCGCCTCCCGGTGACGGTGCTCTTCGGGATCGCTCTACCCATTATTGCACCATGCAAAATGGCTGATTGGGGTGGTGTTGGCCTTGCTCTACGGGGCGGTGTCACGTGGCGCGGTATGGGCACCTTCTTCAAGGACTGCGAGCACCCCGAGTCCCGGTGGTCCAAGTGCCCACGTGCGTAAAAGATCCGTTACCGCAACGCGGGGGGCAGACCGAGGAGGCCGGCTTCCCGCGGCAGGATGACGCGATCGACCGTTTGACGGAGATCTACAACGAGAAGAGGCGCCGGCCGGGGTCCCGGGCGAGGGCGGAGCGCAGAGCGAAGTACGGCGCCATGCGCTTCGAGGAGTACGCGGAGGAGTGGAAGGGAGGCCAGCGGCACCTGGCCGTCGGGTCCATCCGCCATCTCGACTCGCTCCTGGAGCACTGAACCTTTTCCATCATCGATCTGTGCTGTTCAGATGCAAGGTGAGGACAGCTTGGACAAGGCTGGTGATCCGGGTGGTGGAGCATCGGAGCTTGCGTAGGAGCCTCCAGGATTTGAGGCTTGCCATGGCTTGTTCGACGAGTGCGCGGATCTTGGTGTGCGATCGGTTCACCGCCTGCTGACCGGTGGAGAGGGTGTGCCAGCGTCCCCAGTACGGGGTGCGGACGGTGCCGCCGGCTCCTCGGTAGCCCTTGTCCGCCCAGCATGTGACGTCGGATTGGGCGAGGGCGTTGATGATGCCGTGCTCGCGGGCCGCACGGACGTCGTGGACGGCTCCGGGCAGGGCCGCTGAGGCCCACAGCAGTCTTCCGAAAGGATCGGTGAGGACCTGGACGTTCATGCCGTGCTTCTTGTGCTTGCCCGAGTAGAAGGGGCGGTCAGCTGCGATGCGGTCGATCGGTAGGAGCGTTCCGTCCAGCAGTACGAACGCCTTGGTTGAGGCTGTGCGGGCGGCCTCGACCAAGCTGGGTGCGAGGTTGGCCAAGAGGTCGACGGCCTCGGTGACGTAGCGGTAGGCCGTCGTGGTCCCGACCCCGAATCCGGCGGCGAGTTGGGCGTAAGTGTGCCCCACACGTAGGTGAGCGAGCGTGAGGAGGGCCTGACGACCGGCGCTCAGCCGCCGCCACCGTGTCCCGATCGCGCGGCGGTGCTGACTCAACTGCTGTGTGAGGAAGCGCAGGGTGGAGCTGGACAGGTCGACGCCGGATGGGCAGACAGGCACTCAGAAGCTCCCGGAAAGTGGATGATCCTGTTCGTGTACCCGCCTGCCAGAAGCTTCACTTCTGCGTGCTTGCGGGAATGTGACAGCTCTGCCTGCATCTGGCAGAAGTACCTTTACCAGGGCGCTGGTTGGGGGTCGTGGGCCATCGCATCGTGGTCGGCATGAGCGATACGACGCGGATCTCACTCGGCGCCCGCGGCTGGATGGTTCTCCTGACCTTGTGCGGCGCCACTTTCATGACCGGACTCGACTACTCGATCGTCACCGTGGCCCTGCCGGAGATCGGCCGCAGCCTGGGCTTCGCCGGCCCCGATGCCCTGCAGTGGGTGGTCACCGGCTGCCTGCTGCCCACGGCTGCTCTGATGCCTCTGTTCGGGAGGCTGTCGGACATCATGGGCCGGCGGCGGCTGTTCATCGCCGGGGTGTGCGCCTTCACCGGCTTCTCCCTCCTTGCCGGCCTCGCCCCCGTGGCCTCCCTTCTCATCACCGCCCGCGTCGGCCAGGGCATCGCGGCCGCGGCGATCGGCCCCACGGCACTGGCCCTGATGACGGCTGCCTTCCCCGAGGGGCCGCAACGGACGCGGGCCCTGGGTGTCAACGGCGCACTGCTGTCGCTCGGCTTCGTCATCGGCACCATCGGCGGCGGCATCGTCACCAGTGGCCTGAGCTGGCGGTGGACGATGCTCATCCTCTTCGGAATCGGTCTGCTCGTCCTCGTCGGCGCTGCCACGGTTGTGCAGGACACCCGGCACGGCCGGGCCACCCGCCTCGACGTGCCTGGGGCTCTCCTGGCCAGCGGTGGCCTCTTCGCCCTCGTCTACGGGATCACCACCGGCAACACCAGTGGCTGGCTCAGTGCGTCCACCCTGACCGCGGTGATCGGCGCCGCAGTTCTGCTCGGCGGATTCCTCGCCGCCGAGGCGCGTCACCCCGTGCCGCTCGTGCCGCTGCGGCTGCTGCGTCGTACGACAGTGAGGTGGGGCATGGCGACAGGCTTGGTCACCTTCGGGATGTGCGGCGGAGCGACGCTGCTGCTGAGCATCTACATGCAACAGGTCGTGGGGTGGACCGCGCTGCAGACCGGCCTCGGTTTCGCCGCCGAGGGCATCGCCGCCCTGGCTGCGGGTAGCGTGGCCGCACGGTTGATCAGCGCCCGCGGCGCGGCGTCCGCGATCGCTCTCGGCCTCACGGTGCAGGGGCTGGGCACCGTGCTGATGGCGCTGCTGCCGGCGGACGGCAACCTCGTTCTGCTGCTGGGTAGTTCAGCAGCCATGGGCTTCGGGCATGTGCTGACCGTCGTGGCCGTCGTCACCACCATCACCTCCGGTCTCGACGAGTCCGACCAGGGTGTCGCCGGAAGCCTGGCACAGATGCCGACCTTCATCGGCGCGATCGGCGTGGCCGGACTGAGCGCCATCGTGGCGGCCCGCACGGCGGCCTTGGCCCCCACCACCACGCAGAGGCTCGCGACGGTCGGCGGACTGCACATGGCGTTCCTGGTGGCGGGAGCAGTCGCGCTGACCGGCGCAGTCGTCTGTGCGAGGGTCTTGCGCCGCACTCCCACGGGCCTGTCGGCAGACGCGATGGCGACCTGAAACCGCCCTCGTGCGATCTGCGCCGGCGCCCTTCCACTTGCCCAGGAAGTGGCGCCGGCCATCAGTATCGGCCTACGCCGCTGAGTCAGACGTCAGTTCCGCCAGCCGACGCAGCCGATCCTGCGAAACTGACCCCGGCTCCGCCTGGAACACGGTCACGCCCTGTCCCTCATCATCTGGAGGGCGTAGCAGTTCTGCAGCCAGGGTCATGGCACCCACCTGGGGATGCCGGTACTCCCGCGCGATGGTGGCGCAGTTGCTCACCGGATGCTCGACCCACAGTTCGCGGAACTCAGGGCTGAGCTCCTTCAGTTCAGCAATGAAGGCCCGAAGTTGCTCATCGCCCGGGAAGTTGCTCACCGAGACCTGTAGGTAGGCGACGTCGTCCCGTGCCTTTGCGGCCCAGTCGACGTACAGGCTTCGGGCGAACGCGAGTTCAAAGAAGTCGATGCGAACGAAATTGGGCGGGCGGCCTGTCGCTACGACGGGCCAGTGCGGCGCGAGCAAGGCATGCGCGAGCGGGTTCCAGGCGAGGATGTCACCGCGGCGGCCGACGGCGATGGCAGGAGCGTCGGTGAACGCCCTGACCATGTGCGAGAGACCTGGGCGTAGCACCTCGGCCGGCGGCACTGAGGTCTGTGCCTGGGGGATGCGCGCCAGCCGGTGCATGTGGCGCCGCTCATCAGCGTCCAGACGGAGAGTGCGAGCCAGGGCGTCCAAGACCTCATCTGAGACGTTCGGTGCCTGCCCCTGCTCCAGCCGAATGTAGTAGCCGACACTCACTCCAGCCAGCGGAGCCAGCTCTTCACGCCGGAGCCCAGCTACCCGGCGACGGCGAACACCGCCGGGTAGGCCCAGTTCTTCAGGCTGCAGGCGAGCCCGTCGCGACCTTAGGAACTCACCCAGTGCAGACGAGGGGTACATCCCTCCAGCTTGACATGCAGCTGGCACCTCGGAGATCTGGAGGCACAAACTTTCGGGGAGGTCTCGGTTGCCACCGGGCCGGCCAAAACCAGAGTCCAAGTGGAGCCCGTCGCCCCACTGAGAACGAGTCCACCTTGCGTGAGGCCGAACGGAGCGAATACTCGCCCGTGGTGTCCTCATCGCCCGCCCTTCCTGCTTGAACTGAGGTTGGAAAGGGCTCACTACGTCTTCCTGGCGATCGGCAGCCGGACGATGCTGAGCTTCGACCGCAGGAGCCTAGGCAGAGTGGTGAACTTCTGCCTGGGGCGCTCGGGTGAGGCCTCGACTTCGTCGGCCAAGTTGCACATCGAGGTGGGACTGAAACGTGACCGCCGGCTCACCCTTCTTCCCCAGCGCGGGGAGTCCTCCTCGAAGCTGGTGCTGACCTACGTCCATCGCCGCCACGGTCTGTCAGGGCGGCCGTCGGCGTCGACCTGCCCTGATGCGGGAACACCTGCAGGGATTCCGTGCGGTAGTCATCGACGGCAGCGAGTCGCCAGGTGCGGCCACGCTCAGGGGGTTCTGGCGGAGTGTTCCGAGAAGGATTCGACGGTTCTTCCGCGCTGGTGGGGCCGAGACGGCCTGCCGGGGCGAGAGACGAAACTCCGTTCACGAGGTGCCAGACGCCGTCGGTACCGCAGTCCTGCGCAGGGGCGCCAGGGGACACCGCAGGCCTGCCAATCGAGCCGGCTTCCTCAGGCAAGCGGACGCATCAGACCCTGCCGCTCCCTGCCGCGTGTTCGGTGCGTTGGACGTCAGCATGTGTGTAGACCCACCCCATCGGCGCGTCACGTGCTCAGCGTCAAACGGCTGTCCTAGAGTCTTGCGCCCCACCGCCAGATGGATGCCGAGCACCTTTGTCACGGACAGGAACACACTTGCTAGACGAGAGCCGAGGCAGCGCATGGCACACGAGCTCCCAAGAGGCTCGGGGCGCATCCGGGGATGCTGATCCTGTGTCCGGACAGCCGGATTGGAGAGCAATTGGGTTGAGCGTCATGTCGTCGATGCTGCTGACCCATTTCACGGCTCGGGGGAGCACCGCTTTCGAGGCGACGTGCCAGTGGCCGAGGCTTCATCCACTCAACGAGCGTTCCATGAGTGTCTGTCACCACTCCCTGATCTGGGTCGAGTCGACCCGTCAAATCGGCCGGGCCGTTCTGAAACATCTGCCGGTCTCAGGCAGATCCACCCTTGAGCCGTCGCGTATTCATCTCGGCTTCGGCAATGGCCACCGACATGCTGAGACCCACAGCTTCACCACTGTGACTGCCCGGGTCTGTCTCAGCGATATTTCGGTACTTCACGGGCAGCTCGACTCTTTCCGGGTCTCTGCCGAGTACATGCTGGCCGGAAGGGTCATCGGATCTTGCAGCATGCGATTTCGGGACCAAGAAGCCCAGCAGAGTCTGCGCCAACCGGCCCTGCCTCCGCAGGGCTTCCTGTACCCGTCTCCTCCGTCCGTGGGAGCAGCCGCAGAACCAGACGTCCTGCTGGTGCGCTCTCCCGGCGCGGAGATGCTCGTGTGGCCACGCGATCCCAGTCATCCGGCTCTTCTGCCGGAGGCGCCGACAACCCTCCCCGCGCTGGCCGCACTGGAAGCGGGCCGGCAGGCAGTGCTCCTCCTATGTGGGAGGTCGGATGGGGCAGTAACCGGGCTCAGCGTTGAAGTGGTGAGCCCAGCTCCCCTTCATGGAGCTTCAATCGACGTGGCGACAGAACCGGGCGGATACCGGTTCCACATCCACCATGCCGGCCTTCTGGCAGCCAAAGGAACGGTCGGAATCATGCACTCGTAAGCCTGGCTACCGGCGGGCCCCGCGGCATGGGCAGCTGCGTTACCTGCTCAGCACTGCGGTGACGGCAGCCGAGGCGACTCCGAACCTTCAGCGAGAAATGGCTGCGCAGCCGTTGCAGAAGATCCGCACGGATCAGACGATGTCGCACGGATAGCGGCGCACGTCCACTGCCCCGCGGGGTACGTGTCCGATCATGAGCTCTTCTCCCGAATCGCGATCCGCACCTCAAGCGTCCCGTCCGGATGACGGGCGGTACTGCCTCGTCACGGGCGCAAGCGGCTACGTGGGCGGCCGACTCGTTCCGGAACTCCTGGCACAGGGCTTCCGCGTGCGGTGCCTGGCCCGGACGCCGGAAAAGCTGCGCGACTTCGAGTGGGCGAGCCAGGTCGACGTCGTGCGCGGCGACGTTCTGGATCCGGAATCCGTGACCGCCGCGCTGCAGGGGATCGACGTCGCCTACTACCTGGTGCACGGCATGGGCAGCGGCGACGACTTCGAGGAGACCGACCGCCGAGCCGCGCACACCTTCGCCCGGGCCGCGGCACAGACGGGCGTGCGCCGCCTGATCTACCTGGGCGGCTTGACCCCCAGCGATGTACCCGAGGACGAACTCTCTCCCCATCTGCGCTCCCGCAGCGAAGTCGGCCGGATCTTCCTGCAGTCCGGGGTGCCCACCGCAGTGCTGCGCGCGGCCGTCATCATCGGTTCCGGCTCCGCGTCCTTCGAGATGCTGCGCTACCTGACCGAACGCCTTCCCGTCATGGTCACGCCCCGGTGGGTGCGCACCCGCATCCAGCCGATCGCGGTCGCCGACGTGTTGCGCTATCTCGTCGGCTGCGCGGATCTCCCCCCGGCAGTGTCACGCTCGTTCGACATCGGCGGCCCCGAGGTCATGAACTACCGCGACATGATGCAGCGTTACGCGCGAGTCGCGGGTCTGCCCCATCGCGTGATCCTTTCCGTTCCGATGCTCACGCCGGGCTTGTCCAGCCACTGGATCGGCCTGATCACACCGGTCCCACGGGGTATTGCCCGGCCGCTGGCAGAGTCCCTGCGTCACGAGGTCGTCTGCGGTGAGCACGACATCGCGCAGTACGTACCCGACCCCGCCGACGCGCCGCTCTCCTTCGAAGAAGCGCTAGGGCTCGCACTGCGGCAGGTGAAGGAGGCGCAGGTGAGCACTCACTGGTCGGCTGCCGCTGTGCCCGGAGTGCCAAGTGATCCACTGCCCACGGACCCGGACTGGGCAGGCGGCAGTCTCTACTGTGATCGTCGGGCCCGGCGTACCACCGCCGCCCCGCACCATCTATGGACCGTGCTGGAGGGGATCGGTGGCGAGCACGGCTGGTACTCCTTCGGGCTGGGCTGGTCCGTCCGGGGCTGGATCGACCGCCTGGTGGGCGGTGTCGGACTGCGCCGCGGCCGACGGGACGCCACGCGCCTGCGCCTGGGGGACGTGGTCGACTTCTGGCGCGTCGAGGAAATCCAGCACGGACACAGCTTGAGATTGCGCGCCGAAATGCTTCTGCCGGGCCTGGCCTGGCTGGAATTCCGAGTCGGTCACGACCGTGAGGGACGTACGGTGCTGCTGCAGCGCGCGCTGTTCCATCCGCACGGCCTGGCGGGGCATGCGTACTGGTGGAGCGTGGCCCCGTTCCACGCCGTGGTGTTCGGTGGCATGTCCTACAACATCACCAAGGCCGCAGAACGGCTCGCCGCCGAGGACGATGCCGGTGCCCGGACGTCACTGACGCGTTGAACAACGGGCTGAACGGAGGTGTTGACGAGAGCCCGCAGCTGAGTGCGGAACGGGGCCTGAGAGCGCTGCTCGGGATTCAGCGACTTGCGTCCTGTTGGTGGACGACATCGTCCACACTGCGGTCCGGCGCATGAGGTGAGCTGGATTGCCTCAGGTGCCCCGAGCCTCAGGCTCGGGGCACCTGAGTATGCACGTGTGCAGCCCAGCGCAGGATGAGGAGCACGAACCGGTCGCGGCAAAGCAACCGAGCGCCGGACTTCATTCACCTGCGCGATTCGGGGTGCCGAGAATGCGCTTCCACGGCTCGACGAGGCCGAAGAGAGACACATGGTGTGTCCAAGTTTGAGGCGCTGACGAAGTGCCACCCGGAGTGCTGGGCACGATGCACGATTGGCCCGATCGCCGCCAGATAGTTCCGATGGGTGCTGATTTGCGGCGACTGCAACCGTTCGACGTCGTCGATCGGAATCGGTGAGAGGGGGACAGCAAACCGCGGCGAGCGAGTAGAGAGGTGCGCGCATCATGGAACTGCAAGACGAACTTCCCCTCGATCACAAGCTGGCGCAGGTGTATCGGTGGGGCGCAGCGTTCTGCGGCGTCGTTCTGCTGGTCTTCGGCAGTCTCGGGTTTGCCGACCAGCTGAGCCCTTTCAATACTGACGGCAGCAACATTGCGGGCTTGAGCACGAACGGCATCCTGAGTCTCATCTCTGTCGTCGTTGGTCTCCTCCTCGTGGTTGGCGGAGTCATCGGCGGGAACTTCGCCTCAACGCTGAACATGGCTGTGGGAGCCCTGTTCCTGGTCAGCGGTTTTGTCCATGTGTTCATCCTGGACAAGGGTGTGAACGTGCTGGACTTTGGCATGTCCAACGTCATCTTCAGTTTCGTGATGGGGTTGGTCATTCTCACGTTCGGCATGTATGGGCGCGTATCCAGTCGTCTACCGCACGACAACCCGTACTGGCGTCGGCGCCACCCGCGGCAGGCGGCCCGAGAAGCCGCTGCGCGGCGCGCCATGCCTGGGACAGGTCCCGCCTCGATCGCTCACGCGGGATCACGCACTCTGAGCGCAGGGCCCGAGCGGTAGGGGTTTTGGCAACGTCAGGATTGGCGGTTGGGGTTGCATTCCCGCTGCGCCTGGCATCTCAAGGAGGTATGTCATGCCTTGTTCTGTTCAAGGCGCCGTCTCGTCCTGCAGCGTGTAATGCGCGGAAAGAGAGCCGGTGCGCAAGGGCTACCTGGAGTCTTGCCGCTGGCGGCCCGCGTGCTGCTGGTGACCGCCCGCTGGTGCGCGAACTTCACGCTGCGCCAGCTGGCACCGCTGAACTATCAGTACGCCACCGACCACCAGGTTGTCATCGGAGCCGACAGGGCCACGCATGACCCTTGCCTGCGCGGCTGGAGGACGAGCGAGGGCCAGCTTTGCCAGCTTGACCCACAGCATCTACCACCAGTATCGCGACATCGGCTCAACGCGGGTCGGTGGCGATGAGCCGCATCCGGAGACGGTTCAGGCCGCGCCTGGAGTGGCTCTTGACAGTGCCCAGGGGCCAGCCCGTCACCTGAGCGATCTGAGTGTGGGTGAGGTCTCCGTGGAAGGCCAGTTCCAGAACGCGCCGCTGCGCTGGGGGCAGGAGCGCCAGTTCGCGACTGATGACCACCCGGTCGATGGTCTGCTGCGCAACATCGCCAGCGGCCGGTACCGCAACGCTTTGCACTGCCTCCGCGGCGGACGTCAGGGCGGACCGCCGGGTTCGGGCGCTCAGGGCATCGGCGATCTTGCGTCGGGTGATGCCCACGACCCAGCCGACGAAGGTGCCACGTTCCGGGGCGTACCCCTCACGGCCGCGCCACACGGCGACAAAGACCTGCTGGGTGACGTCCTCGGCTTCGCGCGAGTCGCCCAGTGACCGGTAGGCCAGCGTGTGAACGAGCGTTCCCCAGCGACGGTAGGCGGCCTCCAGGCATGCCTCCTGGCCGCGGCGAAGGCCTGCGGCCAGCTCTTCGTCGGCGAGGGACTCTTCGACAGGTGCCCACAGGTCGTCGTGCGGAGTCCGCGTGGTCCGTTGAGCGCACATCGGCCCGTGCCCTTCCCTCGCCGTCAAGTGATCTTCACTCTGGGCCAAGGAAGCCCAGGAATTCGAATCGCATCGAATGTGCATCGATTGATGGCGAGGGTGAAGAGGCGGATTACAGCTCTCGCTGGATCGCCTCCCACACCGCGTCGGGCGGCCGCGCCGCTGCCACCGGTCCGGCCCGTCCGGCCCCGAGCACTCGCAAGAATGAGGCCAACGTCGACAGGCACGCCTCGCAGGCAGGGACGTGCTGATCGGTCGGTGACCGGGCTTTGTCACCCAGTGCGATGAGCGCGAGATCCCCCGGTGAAGGATGCTGGATCGGAGACGGAGCTGACATCGGAAACCTCTGGCGTCTAGGCCTGCTTGCAGGGACTGAGCAGTGATGTGGGACGGGTGGAACCTCCGTCATCGGGCGTTCCCTCCTGCGCGGCAGGCCAGATGCATTGAGTGGCGGATCTGTGCACGTGGAGCCCTCCAGCAGAGAACGCAGCGGTTTTGCGTCGATATGATTGAGTCATGGACTCTGACGGCACGCCTGAGCGGCCGCTCCCGTCTCCGGCAGCGGTCGACGGTGCGGGCATCACCTCGGGATCGCTGGCCCGGCGCCTGGGGATCTCTCCCACGACGCTGCGGTCATGGGACCAGCGCTACCGGCTGGGTCCCGCCCAGCGGGATCATGGTCGCCACCGTCGCTGGTCCCCGCGTGACGTCGCCATGATCGAGGACATGTGCCGCCTCACGGCCTCCGGCATCCCTCCGGCCGAAGCCGCGCGCGTCGCCAAAGAACGTGCCAGATCCACGCAGCACGGTGAGACCGGCGCTACCGCCTCTGGCGCAAGAGCGTTTCCCGATCCGACGGGTCACAGCTCCGTCTCGTCTTTTCTCCAGATGGGCCTGGTGCGGACCGAATGCCGGGGACTCGCCCGTGCCGCTCTGCGCCTCGACTCCGACGCCGTTCAGCAGCAGCTCGACGCCTTCGTCCGGCACCACGGGGTGATCACTGCCTGGGAAGAACTCATGATGCCGACCCTGCACGCGGTCGGCCGCAAGTGGGAGTCCGCCGGCGACCGCTACGTCGAGGTCGAACACCTCCTGTCCTGGCACGTGTCCACCACCCTGCGCAACGCACAGTTCCTGCTGGACTCTCCGCAGACGAGCCGAAACGCGCCCCGTGTGCTCCTGGCCTGCGTTCCCGGCGAACAGCACACGCTGCCGCTCGAGGCCTTGCACGCGGCGCTCCTGAACGCGGGCCGACCCGCACGGATGCTCGGCGCAGCCGTTCCGGCCGACGCACTGGTCGCGACCGTGCGCCGGACCGGGCCGGCCGCCATAGTGCTGTGGTCGCAGACCCGGTCCTTGGCGAGCACCCCTCTCGCCGCGCACCTGCAGCAAGAGGCCTGGGGACTCAAAGGGGCACGGCAACAGCCGGCACTCCATCTGGCGGGGCCCGGCTGGCGGGGCACCGTCATCGACGGCGCCGTCCAACTCGGAGGGCTGCGCGAGGCCGTCGCCCTGCTGAAGCCGGAACTCAGCCCATAGCTGACTCGGACAGGGGCAACTGTCCGAACCACCTCCCGGGGCTCCGCGCTTGCCGTACTCGCTGCGCCGCCGGCTCGAAGGCATCGCAGCGAATGCAGTCGGCCACACCCGGAGCCAGGGGCAGTACTGCTGTTGCGGCGGCGGAAAAGAGACGACCGCTGCCGCCCTCACGGCACGGGCAGAACGGCATCACGTGCAGAGGGTGCACCGCGGCCAGCCAGGCCCCGAAGGAGCGCGTTACGGCCACGCGTCGGGACGGTCCACAGCTCATGGCCCTGAAGGCGCCACTGTCGAAGGAGCGCGTTGGCCGCGAGCATGCCGGTGGTAGCGGCTCGCTCCATCAGCGCCACCGGCAAATCGGTACGCACGAGGTCGCCCGCGACCATGAGGAAGGGATGGGATGTCCCCACGGTGGGGCGGTCGACATATCCGCCCGCGGCGAACATCGGGCAGTCCTGGCGCCACTCATGACGAGCGTCGATGATGCGTGCGGTGCCCGTCTCGGGATACAGCTGATGCAACTGGTCGATGGCGTGGTTCTGTTCGGTCAGCATGTCTGCGTTGTCCGGGAGAGCGTAGGCATGCAGTTCGACGACGGACCCGCCGGTGCGCTGTGACCAGGTGCGTGCCTCGTGTTCCCAGCGCTCCAGCACGCTGACGTTGTCGAGGTTGCCGTAGCCACTCGTGCCGAGGAAACCTGCGCGGTCGGCGGCGACCGGCCGGTCCAGCCATAGGCGGGACACCAGGAAGGCCGGTGCGGTCCGCAGGCGCGCGATGCGGGCGTACCAGGAGGGGTCCGCCAGGCCCGGGCTTTGCTGGATCAGGTACTGCAGGCCGTTGCTGTCGAGAGCGAGAACGCACGCGTCGTCGTGCTGCGTGTGGGTGCCTGCCGTGAGCTGGAAGCCGCCCTCTGACGTTGCGGCGACGTGATCGACCGAGGTCGACACCTTTACCTCGACACCCAGGCTCTCCAGGTAGTGATGCAGGGGGTTCCACAAGGCGGTCGGGAAGGGATCGGTGGGCACGTCGAACAGGAGGCCTTCGGCGGAGCCCAGGAAGTAGATGTGAAACATCAGCACCATCTCGGCGGCCGAGAGGTGTCGTGGATCGGCGAAGAAGCTGCGCGAGAACACCTCGAAGGCCAGGTGATGGGCGGCCTCAGGGAAACGGATCGAGGCCAGGAAGTCGTGCGCACTAACCGAGTCGAGCTGCTCGTAGACCTGCGGGACACGCACGTCCATGAGGGGGAGAGCAGCCCGTGCGTTCATCCGCGGCAGGTCGGAAAGAGCAAAGGTCGGACTCGTCACGGCAAATCCAAGGGCGCTCCATGGCGGGGTTCGTGGGACGCGTCGGAAGCTGTCCTTCACCCCACTGGCGTGCCAGAGCGGATAGTCGGGCAGCTGTGTCAGCCGTTCCAGATGGGGGTCGGTGCGGCGCAGCAGAGCGCGCAGGTTGTAGTACTGACGGAAGAAGGCGTGGAAGCCGCGGCTCATGGTGACCGACGAGCCGTCGGCGAGCTGGGTGCTCCAGCCGGCCAGGCGGCCGCCGAGTGTGGCCTCCCGTTCGAAGAGGGTGACCCGCACGCCGCGTTCGGCCAGCGCGACAGCGGCCGCGATGCCGGCGATGCCTCCGCCGATGACCGCCGTCGACGGCGGTGCGCCGGTGGCTCTGGACGCTCCGGGCACGGCCGGTACACGCACAGCCTGGCGGTCCAGGGCTCCTGGAGGCAGAGGGCGGCGGCGTTTCATGCGTGGGTACCTTCCTGCGGCACTTGGCCGACGATGGTGTGCGTGATGCCGGTCTGCCAGCCGGGCAGGGGCAGGATGCGTACTCGGACCAACCCCGCGGCGGTCAGACGGTGGGCAAAGCCGTCGGCGGTGTCGAACTCGATGACGCTGCGCCACAGGTGCCGGTACAGAGCACCGTCCCCCAGCGCGGTGGTGACAGGGAGCAGCCCCGCGCAGACCGCCGTCCACAGGGCACGATGGCGGCGTTTGCCGCTGAGCGTGTAGTCGTGCACGACCAGCCGGCCGCCTGGCGCGAGCATGCCGCGCACTGTGGACAAGACCGGGTCGGGATCGGCTGTGTTGCGGAACAGATAGGCGGCGAAGACCGCGTCGAAGGGGCCGCACACGTCCGGGTGGGCCAGGTCTTCCGCCGCCGTGTGCACAAACGTGACGGTGGGCGGCCAGCGCTTGGCGGCAGCCCGCTCCAGCATGCCGGCCGATGCATCCACGGCGGTGATCTCCGCCTCCGGCAGCACGGACAGCAGAGCGGCGGTCGAGGCGCCGGTGCCGCAGCCCAGATCCAGCACCCGCAGGCCCCTCCCAGGCGCACGGTAGCCGAGGCGGCGTACCGAGCGTCGCAGGTGGGCGTGGTAGCCGGGGTTGGCCCGCACCAGGGCGTCATAGCTGCCCGCGGCGTGGTCGAACGCGCGGGCGAGGGAGGCGTCGCGCAGGGTCGGCATGGTTCTCCTTGGCGGGACCGGCAGATCAGGGGGCGGGGGAGGGGCGCAGCGGACGCGACGGGAGCGTCACCGCGCTGCGCAACAGGGGCACGATGGGGCTGTTCAGTCCGATCAAGAGGTCCTCGTACGGTGTGGTGGCGCCGTCCAAGAACCGCAGCAGGCGTTCGGTGGGTACACGGGAGAACAGCCGCGTGAAGAAGGCCGCGCCGTCGAGGCGCCCGCTGGCCAGCGCGTGCAACAAAACCGCGTCCATCGCACGTGACCGCCTGGAGTGCGGCGCCGGCGGCACCGGACGCCGCCCTGCGCGAAGGGCAGCTGCGATGGCGGCCGTTTGGCGTTGGATGGCGGCGAAGGTATAGCCCGTGGACGGACGGGTGGCCCCGCCCGCTGCGCCGATCTTGAAGATGGACGCACCGCTCTGTCGGGCGAACTGAGCATCCGTCATAGGGATGACGCCCTCTTCGTGTGCTTCGATGCGGAAGTCACGGACATTGAGCACGGTGTGCAGGTAGGTCTCCAGGGCGCGGTTGTAGCTGTCTGCCGGCAGAACGGACGCTGAGAACTGCGTGTATTCCACCAGCGCGGTGTGGGGGCTGGTGGGCAGGACATAGCTGAAGGCCAGGCCGCGCTCGGGCTGCGGCGTGCGAAAGTCCATCAGTTCCACGGAGCCGGTGTCGAAGACCGGCCGGGGCGTGCGCACGAACCAGCCGTGAAAATGCTGCAACAGCGTGGTCCGGGCGGGCGGCAGGCTACCCAGCGGCCGGGAGTCGAACACCCAGCGCGCCGACAGCCGCTGCTGCTCGCCGTGGGCCGTGCGCACCAGCACCTGCGCGCCGTCAGCGGTCCCTTCGATCGCCTCGACCGTCCCCTCGGTGCGAGCCAAAATGCGCTGCCCGGCCAGACGTCGCTCGATGGCCGCCTCGAAGTCGGGGGAGCGGATCATCTTGTACCGCAGGGCGCCCGTGCCGGCGTCCACCAGCTGCCCGCCTGGGCTGCGCACCCGCATGCGGTTCCAGGCTGCGGAGACGGCATCGTCGTACCGTCCCGCCCCCCGTTCCCAAAAACACCAGGTCCGGGGCGCCGGCCGGAGCGGGCCGACGGGCGCCTGCACCAGCCGCACGGTGGGCGAAGACCGCCCCGCCGCGGTGCACAACCGCTCCGCCAGTGACAGCCCCGCAGCTCCCGCGCCGATGATCACCACGTCTGAGCGCACGCTCACCTCCGGCGAGTAGACCACTTGCTCCGGGAACCTTTCCCCTGCTGCTCCGATCATGGATGCGCTCTTTCGCAGATCCGATCCCAGCGGGCAGCCAGGAAACCGTCCGGTGAGCCGAGTTGCTCCGGTTGCCGCATCACGGCGCATCCGATCACGTGGATCACAAGGAATGCCCTGCAACACATCCAGTCCCTGCCACCCTGAAGGAGCCGACATGCCCCCCGATGAGGCCATGGGCGCCACCACGGCTGTTGCGCCACCCCAGGGGGCGGACCTTGAGGGCGATGGCGCTCTCGCACACCGCCGCCTGCCGGCCTCTGCGCGGGTGCGGCAGATCGACGCCGCAGTGGCGCAGACCGTGAACGACCGCCTGGAGCAGTTGCTGGCACACAGAGTCGCCCAGGCCAGCGCCGTCAACGCGACCTTCGGCGCCGACATCGCCGAACGCGTCGCCCGCTTCACGCTCGGCGCCGGGCGCCGCATGCGTCCGCAGTTCCTGTGGTGGGGTCTGCGCGCCTGCGGCCTGCCCGACAGCGCGCAGATCGATGCGGCCCTCCAGCTGGGTGCGGCTCTGGAGCTCATACAGACCTGCGCCCTGGTCCACGACGACGTCATGGACCAGGCCTCCACCCGGCGAGGTCAACCCGCCCTGCACGCCGACTGCGCCACGCAGTACCAGCTCTCCTCAGCGGCGCGTGCGAAGAACAACCGGTTCGGCGAATCGGCCGCCATTCTCGCCGGCGACCTCGCACTGGCCTGGGCGGACGACGAGGCCGCTGGCCTGCGTCTACCCCCCTGGCAGGCTGGCCAGATCCGCGACACCTGGTCGCGCATGCGCCTGGAGATGGTCGCCGGCCAGTACCTGGACATCCAAGGCGAGATCACGCAGAGCAGGTCCCTCAGCCAGGCGATCAGCGCCGCGTGCCTCAAAACGGCCCTGTACACCGTGGAACGACCGCTCCAGCTCGGCGCGACCCTTGGCAACGCGGATGACGCAACCCTGCGTGCCCTGTGCTCGGCCGGCCGCTGCGCCGGACTGGCCTTCCAGCTGCGCGACGACCTCAACGACGTCTTTGCCGAACCCGCCCCGCGTCGCGACAAGCCCCTCGGCGGCGACCTGCGAACCGGCAAACCCACCTACCTCATCGCCCTGGCCCAGGCGCGAGCAGAAGCAGACGGCGACCAGCACGCCCTGCACCTCCTGAGCCACCGACTGGGCCAGCCGGACCTCACGGAGGCCGACCTGGACGACATCCGGCAGGTACTGGAGCGCACCGGCGCCCGCCGCAACGTTGAGGACAAGATCCGCCGCCTCATCGCCCAGAGCACACGTCACCTGAACACCGCCCCCCTCGACCCCGACGCCCGGGCCCGCCTGCAGACCCTGATGCACCAGGCAGCCGGAACCCCCACGCCCCCAGGCGAATCCATGTGCGGCCTGCCGGCCGCCGCAGTCCAAGGAGCAGCCCGGTGAGGACCGTACGCGGAAAAACGGATCACGTCGTCGTCGTGGGCGCAGGCCTGTCCGGGCTGGCGGCCACCCTCCACCTGCTGGGCGCGGGCCGCCGCGTCACCCTCGTAGAACGCGATGACCTGCCCGGCGGACGCGCCGGACGACTGACACGTGGCGGCTACCAGATCGACACCGGCCCCACCGTGCTCACCATGCCCCACCTCGCCGACGAAGCCTTCGCCGCCGTCGGCGAACGACTGCGCGACCGCGTCGACCTCATCCCGCTCCACCCCGCCTACCGCGCCTCGTTCGCCGACGGCAGCACCCTCGACGTCCACACGGACGCGGCCGCCATGCACCAGGCCGTCGAGAACTTCGCGGGCCCCCAGGAAGCAGCCGGCTACGCCCGCCTGCGTCAGTGGCTGCAGCGCCTCTACCGAGCCCAGATGAAGCACTTCATCGACACCAACTTCGACTCGCCGCTGCAACTGCTCACCCCCGACCTGGCACGCCTGGCCGCACTCGGCGGCTTCGGCCGCATGGACGCCCAGATCGCCCGCTTCATCAAGGACGAACGACTGCGCCGCGTCTTCTCCTTCCAGGCCCTGTACGCGGGAGTGCCCCCGGCCCGCGCCCTGGCCGCCTACGCGGTCATCGCCTACATGGACACCGTCGCCGGCGTGTACTTCCCCCGCGGCGGCATGCACGCCCTGCCCCAGGCCATGGCGGACGCCGCCCAGGCCGCCGGCGCCGAACTGCGCTACGGCCAGCGTGTCCAGAGGCTGGAGCGCACCGGCGAGCGCATCACCGCCGTGGTGACCGACACCGAACGGATTGCCTGCGACGCCGTCGTCCTCACCCCCGACCTGCCCGTCACCTACCAGCTGCTCGGCCGCACCCCACGCCGCACCCTCCCGCTGCGCCACGCCCCCTCCGCCGTGATCCTGCACGCCGGAACCAACCGCACCTGGCCCCAACTGGCCCACCACACCATCTCCTTCGGGTCCGCCTGGCACCGCACCTTCGACGAGCTCACCCGTCACGGCCAGCTGATGAGCGACCCCTCCCTGCTCATCACCCGGCCCACGGCGAGCGACCCCTCCCTGGCACCGCCCGGCCGACACCTGCACTACATTCTGGCGCCCTGCCCCAACACCGACATCGGCCCCAGCCCCGCCCACTGGGGCGACCTGGCCCCCCGCTACCGCGCCGAACTACTCACCGAACTGGAACGCCGCGGCCTGGACGGCATCAGCACCGCCATCGACGAACAGTGCCTGGTCACCCCCGCCGACTGGCACGCCCAGGAACACGCCGCCGGCACCCCCTTCTCCGCCGCCCACACCTTCGCCCAGACCGGCCCCTTCCGCCCCCGCAACCTCGTCCGCGGCACAGCCAATGCCGTGCTCGCCGGCTGCGGCACCACGCCCGGCGTCGGCGTCCCCACAGTGCTGCTGTCCGGGAAGCTCGCCGCCGCGCGCATCACCGGAACCCGCACCACCCCGAATCCCCGAGCCCGCGGCACGTTCAACACCCTGAAAGGAGCGTCCTCGTGACCGCCCGAGAACTCGATGCAGCAGGCATCACCGACGCCGCTCTGCGAAGCGCCTACACCCGCTGCCGCCGGCTCAACGCACGCCACGGCAAGACCTACTTCCTCGCGACCCGGCTGCTGCCCGCCGATCGCCGCCCGGCCGTCCACGCCCTGTATGGCTTCGCCCGCTGGGCCGACGACATCGTCGACTCCCACACCGATGAACTCAAAAACAGCGAGCGCACCACGGCGCTGCAGCAACTGTCGACCAGGCTGCAGCACGGCCTCAGCACGGGCCGCAGCACCGAACCCGTCGTGCAAGCGCTCGCTGACACCGCCCACCGCTATGCGATCGACGCACGCCACTTCGAGGACTTCATGTCGGCGATGCGCGACGACCTGACCATCACGGACTATCCCACCTACGAGGATCTGCGCCGCTACATGCACGGTTCGGCAGCGGTGATCGGCCTCCAGATGCTCCCCGTGCTCGGTACCACCGTGCCGCGCGCCGAGGCGGAACCCTACGCGGCTGACCTCGGCGTGGCCTTCCAACTCACCAACTTCCTGCGCGACGTCGGGGAGGACCTCGACCGGCGGCGCGTCTACGTCCCCGCAGACTTGCTGAACGCACACGGAATCGACCGGGACCGCCTGCAATGGAGCCGTGACACCGGCCGCCGGGACACGCGCATCACCCACGCCCTCCAGGCCTTCGAAGCTCTCACCCGCGGCGTCTACCGGCAGGCGGCACCGGGCATCGCCCTGCTGGATCCGGTCTCTCGCCCCTGCATCCGCACCGCGTTCGTGCTGTACTCCGGCATCCTCGATGCCGTCGCCGCCGACGGATACAGCGTGCTGCACCGGCGGGCCGTGGTACCTCGGCGCCGCCGCGCGGCCGTCGCCGTGGACGGCCTCGCGCGTATCGTGCACGCCCGGATCAGTCACCGCTCCGCCCTCCGCCCGGATATCCGACGGGACACCAGCCCCGAGCCCGCACGAGCTCAGTTGACCATGACCTCGTCGCAGCCCCGGGGGGCGGCATGAGCAACCTGCCCCGGTCCTCCCGCTTCCCCCTGGCCCTGCGCAAGAACCCACCGCCGTGGGAACGCCAGGATCCCACCTGGCGCGATGCACGGCCCTCGGTGATCGAGGCCGCACTGAAGCGGGCGCAGGCACGGCCGTCGGGAAACTGGTACGTCGTCGGAGGCAGCGACGAGGTGCCCCGTCAGGCGCCGCTCGGGCGTACCGTGGCCGGCCGTGAGCTGGTCATCTGGCGCGACGCCGACGGCAATCTCGCCGCCGGGCCAGGTGCCTGCCCCCACCTGGGCGCCCCGCTCAAGGACAGCCCGGTGCGATGCGGCACTCTCGTCTGCCACTGGCACGGTCTCTCCTTGAGCGCCCAGGGCCAAGCCGGATGGCGCACCCTGCCCGTCCACGACGACGGGGTCCTGATGTGGGTCCGCCTGGACAGCGCAGGAGAGGAGCAACCTCTCGAACGCCCCGTCATCCCAGTGCGCCCGCCCTCGGCACGCTCGGTAGGCGCCGTCTACACCGGGATCGGGCGGTGCGAACCGGAGGACATCGTGGCCAACCGGCTCGACCCCTGGCACGGCGCATGGTTCCACCCGTACTCATTTGTCGATCTGAAGGTCATCGACAGCCCGGCCGGAGACGCCTCCGACCCCGACGTATTCACTGTCGAGGTCTCCTTCCGCCTCACCTCCCGCATCGTCGTTCCTGTCCGCGCCGCGTTCACCGCACCAGAGCCACGCACGGTCGTCATGCACATCACGGACGGGGAAGGCCGTGATTCGGTCGTCGAGACCCACGCGACGCCCATCACTGCACCCGGACACCACGCACCCCGCACCGCCGTGGTCGAGGCAGTGCTCGCCACATCCCAGCGACCCGGCTTCACCCTTGCGCGACACGCCTCCAGGGCGCTGCGCCCCCTGATGCGCGCGGCCGCTGGACGGTTGTGGCGCGATGACCTTGCTTATGCGGAACGCCGCTGGCAGCTGCGGTCACACGCCAACCTGCGCTGTTGATCCGGCGTCACGGAGGGCCCTGCTGACGCTGTCACTGGCTGGGCGTTCGGAGGGGGAAGCCGCTGGCTGCCCGCTCTGAAACGGCCGTGGTCAGAAGCCCCAGATACGCGCGACGAAGAACCCGGCCACCGGCGTGCACGTCGAACACGGGGCAGGCAGGAGAACCCCTGGCCAGCTCTACACCACGTGATTCATGGCTCCCAACAATCGTGCAGCTGCCCAGGCGGGACCCCGCTGCCGCATTGTGGTGCTGGCGACCATGTCCAACGGCCGCCGGCGGCCGGACCAGAGCATCTGCAGCGCGTGCGGCACCGCGTTCTCGGTCAACGCGTTGGGATCCAGGGCTGCCCCTACTCCCGCCCGTTCGGCATCTGCGGCCACGCTGAACTGGTCGCTCGAGAAGGGCAGCACCACAGCAGGCACGCCAGCCCGCATGCACTCGGTGAACGAGTTGGCGCCGCCGTGATGGACCATGGCGTCCACGTGCTCGAGCAGGGCTTGCTGCGGTACCTCCGGGGAGACCAGGCACCGTTCGCTGACCAAGTCCTCCAGTACGCCAGTGCGATTGCCTGCGGCCATGATGACGCCGACATCGTCAAACGCTCTCAGGATGCTCCGTGCCACGGTGCGCAGCACGTCATCGCGCGCGGACAAAAAGGTGCCGAGCGCTACCAGCACCACCCGCCGGGTGCGGCCACGGAGCTCAGTGAGGCGATGGGCCCACGGTGCGGGCAAGGGGTGCTGAGGCCCCACCATGTGGCCGGCGAAAAGGTGGGCCCGTCCACGGGGGCGCGCGGGCAGCCAGGGCAGGTGCGGATAGGAGTAGACCACCGCGTGAGGGGAGGTGAGGGCAAAAGCCCGCCCTGGGGGTGGCACGGCCGGGGCTGCAGCGCGTGCAACAGCCGCGAACGCCCTGGTGAAGGCTTGGTCGTTGTCTTTGACCCACGCGTGCAGCGTGGCCAGTTCCCGGGGTGCGGGGCGCATGCGGGAAGGCCAGGCGTGCGGTATCCCGAAGTAGGCGTCCTCGGCGCCGAGCACGTAGCTGGGATGACCAGGACACAAGGTCGCGTACGGCAGCTGAAGACAGTGCAGAGCCAGAGTGACGGCATAGCTCAGCTGGTCGACGACATACCAGTCGGCGCGTACGCGCCTGTGCAGAGTGCGCATGGCGGCCAGCACGGCTTCGGGGTCCGGGAGCATGTCCTCACGGCGGTGTGCGGCCTGTGTGATCAGTGCCGAGACCGCACCTCGTCGCGTGGCCTCCAGGAACGCCGAGAGACGTCTTGCCTCCTGGGCGGACTGCGCGGTGGACTCTGCAACCCCCGTATTCGCATTGCGCGTCACCACGAGTTCCTCGAACCGGGTTCCGGACTGCCGAGCCAGAGGCTCGAACTCGGGGCCGCATGCGAAGTGGACGTCGGCTCCGGCCTGACGCAGCGCCGCCGCGAGGGAGGCCAGTGGCCTCGCATGTGAGGCGAACGGCGGACTCACCACCACGATGCGCGGCATGCTCTCCCTCTCACAACGGTCGTGCACGGGTACCTGGCACAGCTGTCATTTCTGACGGGATCGCGCCCGTGGATGCACCGGGGCCGAGTGTCCAGCCGAGAAGAGAATGAGTCGCCACCGGGCCAGGCGGCGGTGACTCGCCGATACGGCTGGCATAAAAGGCAACAAATTGCTCATGTGATGCATCCGTCTCTGGCGTCACGCTGAAAGAGATAGAGACGAGCTGACGAGCTCCCGCGATTGCCTCCCAGCAGTCGTCGCCGCTTCTCAGCAGCGCGCAGTGATCGCAGGAAAAGCCCTGCGGATGCGCCCGCCAGTTTCGTGAGGAGGGCTGATCATGACCTCTCATCCCGCTCGAACCCGCGTGCTCGTCGCTGCCGCAGTGCTTGTGGTGCCGGCGTCACTCACGGCGATCTCCCCAGCCTCCGCCGACGACATGGACGGCCCTTTCGGGTCCGCATGCTCGACGGTGCCCAAGGAGGGCGCAGGATCGTTCGACGGCATGGCCAAGGACCCGGTGGCGACGGCAGCGTCCCACAACCCGGAACTGTCCACGCTGGTCAGCGCCGTGAAAAGCGCCGGTCTGGTAGACACCCTGAACAACGCCAAGGACATCACCGTCTTTGCCCCCACCAACGATGCCTTCGCGAAGATTCCCAAGGCGGATCTGGACAAGGTCCTGAACGACAAGGAGCAACTCACCAAGCTCCTGACCTACCACGTGGTTGGCGAGCAGGTCACCAAGGACAAGCTGGCGGACGGGTCCTTCAAGACGCTCGAGGGCAGCAAGCTCACCACCTCCGGCTCCGATGACAGCTACAAGGTGAACGACACCGCCAAGATCGTCTGTGGAGACGTCGAGACGAGCAACGCCACGGTCCACATCATCGACACCGTGCTCATGCCCAAGAGTTGAGCTCGCAGATCCCTGCCGGTCCACGAGATCGCCGACGGCCGCATCCGCCACGTCGACGGATGGAGAAGGACGGGCAGCACTCGACTCACACGTCTCCTCAATCTCGACTCACACGTCTCCTCAATGAGGTATGCGCATGGCCACCATCACGGTGCGTGCCTTCGAGCCGCTGCGCCTCCGGGCCGGTCAGATGCTGTTCGCCCGCGTCGCCGGACCGGAAGGCCCTCGTAACCGCGCCCTGATCCACAACACCCCCGGGCCGCGCTGGTTCCCGCCAGAGAGCCCGATCCGCCGCGTTCACGCGGACAGCGCCATGTTCATCGGTGGCCTCTCCGCACTGCTGCTCCAAACGCTCCACCCTGTGGCGATGGCCGCGGTCGCCGCGCATTCCGGCTACCGCGGCGACCCCTGGGGCCGGCTCCAGCGAACGAGTACCTTTCTCGCCACCGCGACCTACGCAACGGCCGACAGCGCCCAAGCCGCCTGCGACCGGCTCAACGCCGTGCACGCCAGGATTCAGGGCGTCACCGAGCAGGGCATCGCCTACCGCGCCTCCGACCCCCACCTGCTCGAGTGGATTCACATCGCCGAAGTCGACTCCTTCCTGCGAGCTCACCAACGCTTCGCTGCACAAAGGCTCACGGCCGATGAATGCGATCAGTACGTGGCGCAGATGGCACACGTCGCCCAATCCCTGGGGGTGCCCACGCCCCCGCACACCCTGCATGAGCTGCGGACCCGCCTCACGGCGTACCGCCCCGAACTGCGGGCCACACCGCAAGCACTCGACACCGCCCGCTACCTGCTGCTCAGTCCGCCGCTCCCCGTCCCCGCACTGCCGTTCTATGCAGCGTTGGCATCCAACGCGATCGCGCTGCTGCCTCCGTGGGCCGCAGCAGAGCTACACCTGCCGCGCTGGAAACGCGCAGAGCGATGGACGGTCCGGCCAACCGGCCGACTCATCACCAGCTTGATCCGATGGGCGATGCAGGTCCCCACCGAACCACCCCGCGGCCCGGTCGCGTCATCGAGCCTGTGATCCTCGAAGGAGCGCTGCCATGAACATCAACGGAACCCGCATCCTTCTTCCCGGAGCCACTGGTGAGCTGGGCAGTGCACTGGCCCGCAAGCTGCACAGCAGGGGCGCTGTCTTGTACCTCGCCGGACGCAACGAGACGGTGCTCCGCAGGCTCCAAGACCAGCTTCCCGGTGTGAGGACAAGCACCTTCGACGCCTATGACCTGGACGGGTGTGCAGCCCTGACCCGTCGAGCTGCCGAGCAGATGGGCGGCCTGGACACCGTGGTGACCTCCATCGGAGTTCCGGCCTTCGGTCCTGCCGACCGCATCAGCGACGCCGTTGCAGAACATCTCATGACAGTGAACGCGCAGGCGCCCATCGCCTTCCTGCGGGCCGCGCTACCCCTGATGGCTCCCGGCGGCGTCCTTGCAGCCATCACCGGCATAGTCGCCGGAAACCCGCCCGCTCACATGGCCGACTACGCCGCCGCCAAAGCAGCTCTCGCCGCGTGGCTGCAGGCAGTGGGCAAGGAACAGCGCAGGCGCCAGGTCGCCCTCATCGATCTGCGTCTGTCACATGTGGACACTGGTTTCGCCACTCGCGCGGCCGCGGGGCGACCACCCCGCCTGCCTCCAGGACTGCCCATCGCCGCAGCCGTAGAGCTCGTGCTGGATGCCCTCGTGGATGCCGAACCTGACCACACACACGGCCTGAACACCTGAGCGCCCCGTATTGCCCTCCGCCGCCTGCTGCATCCAGTGGGTGCACACCGACAGAACACCCCACGCCAGCTCTTCGCGACAAGGAGTTGCTCGTGGCCCCCCACATCTCACCCCCCTTGGTTCACCCCTGCCCACCAGAGGTGGCCGACCCTTTCCTCCTGGCGCGAGCAACGCTCGACACTCCTCAAGCCTCCACCAGCCACTCGCTCCACGACGGCGACAACGCTCTGGAGCGCCTGCTGCTAGCCGAGTACGGCCAGGAACCGGATGGCCCCGCCACCACCGCCCCCGCACTCCTGCCCCCCGAGGACCTCGCCACGGCTGCACTACGGCGCGCCCGTCGGAGCGGGACCGTCCTGCCCATTGCGGCCCTCCTGGCCGATGGCCGCAGCGGCCCTCATGCCACCGTCGCGGCAACCGAGATGTGGCCCGAGACCGTCCGTTGGCACGGTGCGGCGCATGCTGAGGAAAGCCTCCGCTCGGCGCTGCGCCACACCACCTCCCCGAAGGACACCACGTTCCTGATCGACCTGGCCATCGCCGCAGACCTGCGTCCGCTCACCACGGACGCCACCGCTCAGCTACTGGAGACGGCCGACCGGGACCTGCGCCACACGCTCTGGCGCTATCTGCACCAGACCAACGGTCCGGACGCTCCGCTGCCCGCAATCACCGCCGCAGCCGACCCCTACGAGCGGCTCCTGCTGCGGCCTCCTCGACTCTCCCTGCCACGCCGTCCCGAGGCTTCGGGGCTATGTGTCGTCCAGAGCATGTTGCTCGGAGGCATCGAAACCCCCGGCGAAGGCGCAAGCGGCGGCCTCTCGGTCCTCCTGGGCGGCTTGGGCGACCAACTCGTCCGAAGCCCGGGCATCGGCTGTGTCATCACTCTGGTTGCCGCCGGACACCAAGACTTCGTCCACGACCCTCGACTGTCCTACGAGCGCAGCGCCGGGCACCACATCGTGCGTGTGCCCGTAGATGCACCCACAGTCCCTGCGCAAGGTGACATGCACCGCCACCATGCCGCACTGGCGTGGTGGGTTGTTCACCTGCTGCGTCAGCTTCCCCGTGTGGACGTCTTTCATCTGCGCTATGCCGACGACGGCAGCCTGGCGTTGGCGGACGCCGCTGAGCGGCTCGGCAGCGACATGGTGTTCACCGTGACCCCGGATCCACACCGGCATCTCAGTCGTCGGCACGCCGATACGCGCGTCAGCGATCCCAGGCGCATGGCGGAGCTCCGCTTCGACCTGCACAAGGTCTTCGCCGCGGATCGCCTGGTGGCCCGGGCCACGCGCGTCGTATCGATTCCCGGCCGCAGCGGCAGCCAGGAACTCATGCGCTACTTCCCGCAGATTGTTGGTGCCAACGCCGGCGCGGGCCCCACCGCAGCTCCCGAAGGAATCACCCCCTTTCGCGCCTCGCCGCACCGCGAGGTGAACGGAGCAGCGCCGCTTCGAACGTTGTATGCCGACAGCCGACGCGGCGATGCCCTGGGACCGGAGGACCAACACCTACCCCTGTGGCTGTGTGTGGGCCGCCTGCATCCGATGAAGCAGCAGGACCACCTCGTCCGCGCCTGGCTGGCTACGGAAATGTGGCGCGTCTCCACTCTGGTTCTCATCGGCGGAGCGCGCATCGGGGCCACGGAGGTGGAGAAGGAAATGAGGAGCGAGATCGACCGCCTGCTCGAAGGCAATCTGACCGCCCGGCGGCGGCTGGCCTTGCTGCCGGCCCGAGAGAACCAGTGGATCAGAAGCCTGGAGCGCGTCCTTGCCGATCCTGCTCGCGGCGTTCCGGCCTGGTATGTGTGCCCGAGCGCCAAGGAAGAGTTCGGCATCGCCGTGTTGGAGGCAATGGAAGCGGGACTGCCGGTAGCAGGTCCGCACAGCGGCGGAGTACCGCACTACCTGCAGGACGGCGTCAACGGCATTCTCTGGGACACAAACCAGCCAGCGGGACTTGAGGAAGGCATGCGTCGTCTGGCCCGCCTGCCAAAGGGCAAGCGTCTCGACCTGGCCAAGGCAGGGCAAGAGACGGTCCGACAGCAATTCTCGGTGGAGCGTATGGCCCGTGTCCTTGCAGCCGAGTACCGCTCCGCCCGAAAGGCAGTCAGGCCGGGGCAAGACCGCGCCTGAGTATGTCGTCACGAACATGTCCTGACGAACCATGGGAGAACGCCGTGCGGCAGTGCGGCGCGGCGCCGCACTGCCCCTGGCCCGTGGCCCGGCGCGCCGGGCTGCAGACTCGATGCATCCGATTGTCTGTTTTGTCGCGAATCAGGTGTTGTAAGTGCGCAAGATCCGGTGTGCCGTTCCCAACGACACCGAGCGGGCGCATACTGCATCTCCCTGGAGGAACTGTGATCGTCAAGAAGCTGCACGATGCCGGTCTCAAGAGCGAGCATGCCTACCTGGCCGCAGTCGGCTCCATCGGGCTGTCCCTAGCCTCGTGGCTCACCTCCAGCAGGAGCGAGAGCCTGGAGCGCGCTGACCGCTGGGGAATCTTCGTCGGCGAGTGGGCCCCCACGTTTTTCGCGCTGGGCCTGGCCCTGGCCAATTACGAAGAGCCGGAGTGACTGCTCAGGCTCTGCCATCACTTCGCCGCTGACGCAGGTATCCGACGTGCCGGAGTGCGGAAACGCCTCGCTGGAGCCGACGGAATCGCCCGCACCCAGCGCGGCGCGAACCGCATCTGGCACGGCTACCTGGCGTCAGGCGACCGCCCCCTGTTTCGCGTTCGGGGAGAGTCGCACCCTGCCCGGCGCCCCACTCCACGTCTTCGGCAATCACCGAGCGCCACAGGTCCATGTCGCCGGTCGCCGAAGCTGAGGTACTGCAGGCGAACCGCTTCTGAGGGGCTTCGCAGCTGCACTGGGGTGGTCATCAGAACATGCCGTTGGCGTTGGCAGCCGTCGTGGGAACCTCCTGGATCACATCCCAGTGCTCAACGACCTTGCCGTTCTCCAGCCGGAAGTAGTCCGCCAAAGCGCGGCCGGGGTTGTCCGGGTTGCCGGGCTCGAGATCGAGGTGGGAGTGGGTGACCACCAAGTCGCCTTCGGCGATGATGCGCTTGATGTCCAGCTTGAGGTTCGGGTACTCACCGCGCAGCCAGCGCACGAACCCGATGAACGCCTCGGGACCGTCGGCCGCGTCCGGGTTGTGCTGAACGTAGACGGGACCGAAGTGGTCAGCGATTGCCTTCTCCGGGTCGCCGCCGAACGCAGTCTGGTAATAGTCGACGACGATCTGCTTGTTGCGCTCAAGATCCGACACGAGATGCACCTTTCGGGGTTTGCGGCTCCCGGGTGGCACTCGTGTGTCTTGCAGGAGAAATCCGCCGGGAACCCGCCATGGAGGGGGTTTGTCCCTACGCGTCATGAATGGCTGCCGGGGCGGACAGCCGACGCTGGTCGTACTTTCTCTTGCCGCCCCGCTCAGAGGGGGCGTACGAAGGGATCTGCAACCAATACTGGCTGTGATTTCCCGTCGCGATAACTACATTACGGCTACACCGCTCCTGGTGCCATGGACCAAAGTCCTGCCCTCCGTCGATGAGGCGAAGCATCCCGAAAGGCCAGATGCTGTGGCTCTGTGCGGCCACTCAGGCCGTGACAGAAGGAGAACGAATACTTGACGGTGCGGCGATGGGCCTGCCTGAATCCTTCACGCCATGCCCGTGGCCCGGGTGATCCGTTCGCCTTCCTTCAAGCGGAGATGAGCCTCCTCGCCAAGGGCGCGTACCAGTCCGGCCACCACCGTCTCGATCACAGCCATGGTCGGCACCAGGCTGTCGTAAGGGGAGGGGGCGGTCACCTGGGCTGCTAGCACCACCTCGGAATGGGCGGCAGCGGGAGACAGCCACGTGTCGGTGAACAGAACGACACGTCCGCCGCGTTCGCTGAGCAGTTGGGCGAGCGCAACCTTGTCCGGCTCGTAGCGCCGGTAGTCGAAGACGACCAGGACGTCACGGCGGCCCCAGCCGGTCACGGCGGCGGTCCGTTCCACAGTGCGCTCGGACAGCACAGAGATGCCATCGCGTAGCTGCATCAGATGCAGGGCCAGATACTGGGCGAGATGGTGAGTGAAGCGACCGCCGGTCACAGTGATCCGGCGTTTTGGATCGCCGAGCAGTTCGATGGCGCGCTCAAGGTCGTGCGGGGGCAACTCGTCGTAGGTCTGGGCGAGCGCCGCTGTGAAGACCCGGCGGCCCTGGCCGAGCAGCCCCTCCTCGGCCTCTTGTTCGCCAAGGGAGCGGTCGGCCGCCTCGTACAGGGACAGGGGGGAGGCGCTGCGCGCCTCGAGCTCGGCGCGCAGACCGGCTTGGAAGTCGGGGAAGCCCCGGTATCCGAAGCGCCCCACGAACCGGAGCACGGTGGGGGCGCTGACGCCGGCGCGTTCGGCCACGGTGGCCACGGTCTCGAAGCCGGCGGCGGGGTAGTCGGCGAGGAGCACCCTGCCGACCCGGCGCTCCGCTGGACTGAGTTCCCCCAGCTGGTGGCGGATAAGGTCGGCGAGGGTGCCCTGGGCCATGGAAACGGTTCCTTTGTGAAAGAAGCGGCTGAACGACCCTAGCGCTGTGCGGGGCGACAGGTCAGTGCGCGTCGATGTCCAGGCGCAGGTTCACGAGAGTCTGGGGCGTGTGGCCGTCGCCGGTCAGCGGATGGAATCCGTGCGGCTCGGTCAGGGTGACGGTGAATTGGGGGTCGCTCTCGTAGGTGCTCGCGGTGGCGGCGCGTTGGGTGGATGCCGCCAGTGCCCGGGCTGTGCTGCGCAGGCTGTAGGGGGTGCCTTCGGGATTGTCGGCGGAGTAGAAGACATCCGTGTTGACCGGCACCGGAAGTTCATCTGACGGTGCCAGCCGGTGCTTGTGCGGCGTCGCGATCGCGCCGGTCAGCGGATCGTAGCGGTCGCCGGAAGTCAGGTAGCTGTAGCGGGCGTTGTGCAGATACCACCCTGCCGTTCTCTCGCCGGTGTGCGCCCGGGACAGGTTGAGGACGCTGACCCCCTGACTGCCGACGACGTGCACGCGCTCTCGTCTGCTGCCGGGGCGCTCGACCACCAGCGCGGTGTCCTCATCGAGTGCATAGACGACGTCGTGGCCTGTGTCGGCGGCCAGCCGCAGCGAACGGCCCTCACGCCCGGTGGTCCCGGTGTGGGTGTCCAGCAGGCCCGAGCGCAGGAAACCGAAACCACCCTTCGGCAGGTAGCCGAGAACGGTCGGATCGTCGAAGTAGCCGGGTCTGCTGCCGTCACGCAGGGCCGGATACGAGTCGCCGCCGGTGAGCATGTCGGGGCCGGAGGCGATCTGAGCGCCGGCGCTCGAGCCGGAGACCACCGCGCCGCCGGCCAGCTTGGCGCGGATCGCGGCGAGCACCTTCGAGTCGGTGTGCTGTTCGCCGTGCAGCAGGCTGGTGACGTACCGGTACTGGTCGCCGCCGCCGAAGAAGAACCCGGACATCGAGTTGATCTGTGCGACCACCGCGTCGGAATCGGCGTTGGCGAGGTGATCCAGGTCCACCGGGATCCACTGGGCGTCCGCTGCGCCGTGGCGCCGGAAGAGATCGGCGTAGTAGGCGCCGTTGCACTCGGAGTTGCTGCACTGCTCGGGATCATCCGCGTTCGGATCCTGGCTGGCCGGCACGGAGGCCGCGGTCAGAACGCCGATGCGGGCATGCCCCGGGCCGCCCGCGCGGCGGATGATCTCGCCGTATACCTGGGTGTTGTCGTCCTTGAGACCGCCTCCGACCAGGACGAGTGATCCCTGGCCCGCGGCTGACGCCGCTGCGGGGGAGGCGGCAGGCGCCGGGGCCGCGCCGATCACGGCGAGACAGACGGCGATCCCGACCGAGCCAAGGCCGCGGCGGATGCCGCGTGGGGGGAGAGAAGGCCTTGCGTGAGTGCTCATCGCGAGTCTCCTGAAGGGGGCTTCGTGCCGCGTGTGGCGGCTGGCGAACATACGGCGGTGCGGCGGTGCGGTGCGTGTTTGGGGCGCGGCAGGCCGGAGCGCGGTTGCCGCGCCCTTCCGTCTGCTGACGGACTCAGGCGGTTGTTACATGGACGAGTGGCCGTGGGCATCGCCCAGCTCGATGATGAGCGCGGCCAGCAGGGCGATGCGGCCGGGCACGGAGGACACGTCCAGCCATTCAGCAGGGCTGTGGTCGCCGCCTCCGATGGGGCCCAGCCCGTCCAGGACCGGGGTGCCGGTCCCGGCGATGACGTTTGCGTCGCCGACGCCGCCGGTCGCCGCCGCGCCCACGGTCAGACCGAGGACCGCGCCCAGACGCAGCGCCGATTCGGCGAGGCGGCGGACCTGATCGGTGGCTTCCATCGGCGGGCATACGTCCGTCACTTCGACCACGGCCCGCGTGCCGGCAACCGAAGGCCTGCGGGTCAAGTCCTCCACCGCCTGGCGGCAGTTGTGCAGAGAGTCCGCGCTCGAGGACCGGATCTCCACATGCAGCTCGGCCTCGGCGGGCACGATGTTGGGGCGTGAACCGGCCCGCACCACACCGACGTTGACGCTCACGTCAGGGAACCTGCCATTGAGGTCCTGCAGGGCGACCACGAGATGCGCCGCGGCCAGCGCAGCGTGGGCGCCGCGCTCCGGCTCGATTCCGGCATGCGCGGCGCGCCCGGTGACCGTCACCCGTAGATCCGCCACCCCCTTGCGCGCGATGACCAGATCGCCGTTCTCGCGCGCGCATTCCAGCGCGAGAGCGCAGTCCGCTAGCGAGGCCGTTGCCTCGGTCACTGCGCGGCTGACGGGTGACCCGATCTCCTCGTCAGGGGTGGCCAGCAGAATGAGTTCCGCGTACTGGTCGAAGCCGAGTGCGTCGAGCGTCTCGACGGCGTGGATCCCGGCGAGAAGACCCCCCTTGTCGTCACTGACCCCGGGGCCGTGCGCGCGATCGCCGTCCACGGTGAACGGGCGCACGGCGGCGGTTCCGTCGTCGAACACGGTGTCCATGTGGCCGGCCAGAAGGATGCGGCGCGCGCCGTCCACATGCGCCAGCGCACCCGCGCGACGGGCCACGAGGACATCCCCGGCCCGCTGGCCAGTCGGCAGCGTTCCTCCGGACAGTCGCTCGACGGCGAAGCCGAGTCGGTACATGCGGCCCTCGACCCAGTCGGCCACACGGTTGATGCCGTCGGCGCTGTAGGAGCCGGAGTCCACGGCGACGAGCTGTGCCAGTTCGTCGAGATAGCGGGGGAGGGACGTGCGGGTGTGTGCCAGCAGACTGTCCGTGGTGGGACGGCCGGCGACCGGGGCGCTCACAGGACCTTCGACAGGAAGGCGCGGGTGCGCTCCTGCTGGGGCCGGGTCAGGACGTCCCGCGGATCGCCTGCTTCCACCACGAGGCCGTCGTCCATGAAGACGGCGGTGTCGGCCACCTCGCGTGCGAAGCCGATCTCGTGGGTGACGACCACCATGGTCATTCCGTCCTCGGCGAGGGAACGCATGACGTCCAGCACGTCACCCACCAACTCCGGATCGAGCGCGGAGGTCGGCTCGTCGAACAGCATGAGACGCGGCTTCATGGCCAGCGCCCGGGCGATCGCGACACGCTGTTGCTGCCCGCCGGACAACTGGGCGGGGTGGTGATGAGCCCGGTCGGCGAGGCCGACCCGGTCGAGCAGTTCCATGGCCTCCTCGCGGACCTGCGCCCGCTGGCGGCGGGCCACCCGCACCGGGGCTTCGGTCACGTTCTCCAGGGCGGTCAGATGCGGGAAGAGGTTGAAGCGCTGGAACACCATGCCGATGGAGCGCCGGTGCTCGGCCGCCTCGCGTTCGCGCAACTCGTACAGTCGGCCGTTGCGTTCGCGGTAGCCGACGGGCACGCCGTCCACGGTGAGACGGCCGCCGTCGATCTTCTCGAGGTGGTTGATGCAGCGCAGGAAGGTCGACTTTCCTGATCCGGAGGGGCCGAGCAGGCAGCACACCTGGCCGGGTTGCACGGTCAGGTCGATGCCCTTGAGTACCTCCAGGCGGCCGAAGCTCTTGCGGACCCCTTCGGCGCGCACCATCGGCTCGGCTGTCGTGTGCGTGAGGCCGTGAGCGGTCTGTGAGGCGGTGGTCATGCGGGGTCCTTCGTGGTCTTGTGCGAGTCAGCCTGCGCGGCCGACGGTTTGCGGGCGAGCGCGCCGGTGGAGAACAGGCGGGCCAGCGGCGAGGTGCGGCCGGCGGACTGGCCGCGGCCATAGCGCCGCTCCAGCCAGGCCTGCGGCAGACTGAGCAGGCTGACCAGCGCCAGGTACCAGAGGCTGGCGACCATGAGCATCGGGATGACCTGGTAGTTCTGCGCGTACACATCCTGGATGTTCGACATCAGGTCGTGTGCTGCGATCACGGAGACCAGGGCGGTCATCTTGAGCATGTTGATGGTCTCGTTGCCCATCGGCGGGATGATGACGCGCATCGCCTGCGGCAGCACGATCCGGCGCATGGTCAGAGCCGGCCGCATGCCGAGCGAGTGGGCGGCCTCGGTCTGTCCCGGATCGACGGACTGGATGCCGGCGCGCACGATCTCGCTCGCGTAGGCGGCCTCGTTGAGACCGAGCGCCAGCAGTGCGGCGACCGAGGGGGTGAGAAGGGCGTTGGTGTCCCCGCTGAAGAAGGTGATGTCGGTGAACGGGATACCGATGAGCACCTTCTTGTAGAGAGCGGCGGCGTATCCCCAGAAGATGATCTGGACGAGCAGTGGCGTGCCCCTGAAGATCCAGACGAACAGGGTCGACAGGCCGTACAGCACCGGGTTCTGCGACAGGCGGAGCACGGCGAGCAGAGTGCCGAGCACCAGGCCGAGCGCCATCGCGGCCGCGGTCAGCCACAGTGTGGTGACCAGGCCGTCGAAGATCAGCCCCTCGAAGAGGTAGTCGCCGACGATGTCCCAGTGCAGGTTGGCGTTGCGGGCGAGCGAACCGATGAGGCCGCCGACGGCCAGCAGAGCGGCGAGCGCGGCGATCCAGCGGCCCCAGTGCCGGACCGGCACGATCTGCGGTTCGCCGGGGGGCGGGACGTCGGTGCGGGAGCTGCCCGCGGTGACGGAGGCGGTGGTCATGATCAGTCCACCGCCGCGTTCTTCGTGGCGCTCTTCAGGGCGATCGACGCGACGCCGTACTTGGCGTAGATCTTCTTGACGGTGCCGTCGTCGATCAGGGACTGCAGCGCCTTCTGGACGGCGTCGGTCAGCTGCGGCAGCTTCTTGGATACGGCGATGCCGTTGGGGGAAGCGTTGTAGCCGCCCGGGGCCTTGGGATCCTCGACCAGGTCGAAGGCCTTGCCCGCGTCGGCGGTCTTCGCTGTCCAGCCGGCAGCGGGCTTGGTCAGGACATCGGCGTCGACCTTGCCCGAGCGCAGGGCCAGTTGGGCGTCGGAGTCCTTCGGGAACGTCTGGATCTTGATCTGCTTGCCGCCGGCCCTGGCGCACTCCTGCTGGTGCGCCTTGAGGAGCTTCAGCTGGTTGGTGGCCGCCTGCACGGCGACGGGGCGGCCACACAGGTCGTGCAGAGTCGTGATCTTCTGCGGGTTGCCCTTCGCCACGAGGATGCCGGAGCCGGACTGCGAGTAGTCAACGAAGTCGACGACTTGCTGACGCTCCTTGTTGTCGGTGATCGCCGACATGGCGGCGTCGAACTTGCCCGCCTGGATGGCCGGCACGATCCCGTCGAACTTCTGCGGGGTGAACTTGAAGACCACTCCCAGCCGCGCGCCCAGCGCCTGGCCCAAGTCGTAGTCCAGGCCGGTGAGTTCGCTTCCGCCCTCCTTCACGAACATCTCGAAGGGTGCGTAGGGGACGTCGGTCGCCACGCGTACCGTGCCGGACTTCTTGACCGCGTCCGGCAAAGCCGCGTGCAGCTCTGCGTTCTTCTTGACCGTGACCCCGGCGATCTTCAGGGATGCAGGGGCCTTGGAGGCCGGGCCGTCCGAGGCGCTGTCGCAGGCGCCTAGGAGGCAGACGAGCACTGCGCTGGTAGCAGCCAGCACGAGGGGGCGTGATGCGGATCTGGGAGTCACGGAGGGTTCCTCTTCACTTGCGGCGGAGCCGTCGGGTCCTTCGAGCAGGGAAGTTACATCCTGCGCCCTTGCGTGGGTAGATGTATCGATCGTTACGTTCGGGTAACACAACGCGGCGACCCGTACGAACCCCATGAAAAAAGAGCTCAGTGCTGCAATGACGGGCGCTTCGAGGTGGCGGCAGGGCAAACCTGGAATTACATATAGCGCCAATCTTTCGCTGCTTGTATGTTCCGAGTCCGCCTCAAGGTGTGGTCGGCGTACTCACGCCGGGCCAAGAGGCGTGAGCGGAAGGAGACTCCGTGAAACCCCTCTCCCTCACCCGTGGTGCGCTGCGCTCGGCGCTGCTCGCCTCGGTTCTCGCCCTGACCGTCGCCGGGCTGGCGGCACCGCCCGCCGCGGCGCGGGCCGACCGGGTCCGTCTGGGCAGCTCCAGCGACGTCAGCCGCAGCACTTGGTCCGGTCCGGCCTTCACCATGAACGGCGACGGTGGCGTCGTGGCAGCGTCGATGGGCCGGGCGATCGACACTATCCGCGGCGCAACCGGCAGCCTCGACGTCGTGGTCCTGGCAGGCTCGGCCCCTTCGTCCGGCAGCGCCACCCCCGAATGCGACGCCGTGATGCGCCTCGCGGGCGTCAACTCGTGTACGAGCTGGACCCTCACCGCCGCGTCCGACGGCAACAACGCACAGGTGAACCAGGACATCCGCAACGCCGAGTTCGTCTACTTCGCCGGCGGTGACCAGTGCCGCTACGCGGCGTGGAAGGGCACCAGCCTGCAGGCGTCGGTCAAGTCCGTCGTCGCCAAGGGCGGCGGCGCCGGCGGCGGCAGCGCCGGCACCCACATCAACAGCTCCGTCGTCTATGACGCCTGCCGGGGCAGCATCACCAGCAGCGAGGCCCTCGCCGATCCCTACGACTCGTACGCCACCTTCACCACCGGCATGTTCTCCTGGCCGCACTACGCAGACACGATCAACGACTCCCACTTCGTCGCCCGCGACCGCATGGGCCGCCTGATGTCCTTCACCGCGCGTGCGGTGAAAGACGGCCTGACGGGGCAGGGCAAGGCCTGGGGCGTGGGCGTGAACGAAGGCGGCGGCTCCCTCTACCTGGATCCACAGGGCAAGGCCACCCTCTACGGCGCCGACGCCTACATCGTCCTCGCCGACCACCAGCCGGAAAAGGCCGCCGCAGGACAGCCGCTCACCTACCAGGGCTTCAAGATATGGCACCTGAAGCCGGGTGCCACGTTTGACTTCGCCCAGCGCCCCAACTGCGGCTACTACCTGCGCAGCGTCACCAACGGCCGCGCCGACTCCGGGCTCTACGACGGGACGCCGTCCGCCTGCTGAACCGTCGAGTCACCGCTGTGGCGCGGGCCGATCCCAGCTCGCGCCACAGCCGCGTGCCCTACCTACACGCTCTCCAGCAGCAGTTGGGAGCCGGCGCTGATCAGCCCTGGCACGATGAAGCGCATCCGGATCTCGCGCCTACCGTGCGGTGGCAGCGTCAGCGCCGAGAGCGTGTCGCGGGGCGCCGTGGGCCGCACGTACACCGTCCGTACCTGCTCCGGAGCCCGGTCGATCGACAGGCCCAGCGCCCCGTTCCATGTGTCGCCGGGTACGTCGGTCGCCCCGGTGATGTTGGAGCCGAAGGTGATCTGCACTGTCCGCTCCTGCGCCATGGGGTTGCGCAGGAGCAGCGTGATGTCGTACCAGGAACCGTAGTTGCCCCAGCTGCGCTGCGAGGAGTCGGACAGGGCCGCGGTGGCCGGCGCGGCCTTCTGAGACCGGCCGCGCGGTGAAGGTAGCGGGACTGAATGTGTCCTGGCAGCTTCAGGCAGACGCCTGGTGTGTGCCGATCGCACGGACCTGTCGACAGCGGGCCGGACAGTGGCCCTGGCGGCTCGTGCGAGGTTCTCAGCTATCTGTTGCGAAGCGTCCCCACACGGTCTGTCTGTACGTGGGCTTCGGCCAGGATGAAACTGATGTTCAGATCTGGACGGGTGCATCCGCTGCAGTGTCGGTGGCAGAACGGATTGCGAACTTACGCTTCGACAGAGCCCCATCCGGAGGACAACTGTGACTGACCCTTCCCGAGTGCGCCGCGCCATGGCATGTGCCGTTGTTGCTTTGGCAGGAACGGCCGCCCTGGCAGCAACTCCCGCAATGGCCGCAACGCAAGACCAGTCTGAGCCTGCGCCCGTAGCGAGCGTCGATGTGGCCAGGTACACCGGCAAGTGGTACCAGGTCGCCGCTGTGCCCGCGCCGTACGAGGCTCAGTGTCTGAAGAACTCGACGGCCAGGTACGCGCTCACGGAAGCCGGCACGGTCTCCGTGAAAAACAGCTGCACGTCGTACTTCGGTCTCACCAGTTCAGTGAAGGGAGACGCAAAGCCCTTGGACGCAAGCGGTGCGCGCCTGAACGTCTCCTTCCTGGGGCTGAACGGTCGCTACGCGCACGGCCAGGACGCCAATTACATTGTGGTCGGCCTCGATACCCACTATCAGTGGGCCGTCGTCACCGACTCCAAGCGCCGAAGCGGCTTTGTGCTCTCCCGCACCCCTCGACTCGGAGCAGAACAGACGCATGCAGCGCAAACCGCGCTGCGCGGTGCAGGCGTAGACCCGTGCACCGTCGCGTACACCCCGCAAGACGGTGGCAACACCACCACCAGCCCGTTCTGCAAGGGATGATCCAAAACTCTGCTGAACCAGCGTGCTGTGAGTGCCGCTCCGCCGGGGTGGACGTCACGCTTTGAGTTCATGAGCCACAGTGGGAGCGCATGACAACCTCCTGCAGGATCGTGGGCTGGGCCGGGCGCCACACCACCGGCCCAGCGCGGTGGCTCAACCGTCGCTCAGCTTGTTTTTGTGGTTCATGAGTTTTGAGTTGAGTACATTCGGCGATGGATTCGGGGCGTCTGGTCGATTTGCCCACGTCGTAACGGGTGGCGGGTCCGTCCACCCCCTGAGCATGCACGATTAGCGCGGCCTGCGCCTCGCTGCCTCAAGAACCTGACGTGGCCTCATGAAAGTCGGCAAAGGGTCAGCATGGAGGCGGCCAGAAGTGACGGCACCTTGCGGTACCTGCACATCAAGACTCGCTCACATTTCCATGCTGACCTGAAGGTTTGCAGGTCGGGCGCGTCCACGTAGGGTGCAGGCGTGCCCGTGCAAGAGAACCAGTCGTACCACTGCGCTGCGTTGCCGACGGAGGCGGCGAAGAGCTGGCGGACCGGGTGAACAGGGCGCGTGACGGTCGTGGTGGTCTCTGCCATGATCCTGTCCCGTCCCCAGGAACGTCCCTGTTCACGCGCGGGTTGAGGCAGTCGACATCCTGCCGTCGTCCCCGCCCGGTAGCCCGCGGCATGGACACCTCCTACGAGACGTGGCTCGGCATGGTGTCGGAGAGGTCCTGCCACCTGTCCCGGGCGACGGCAGTTCCTCGCCGGGATCGGCCTCCGCCTCGACGGCATCACGGCTCTCCATCTGCCCGGGCGCAGGCCTCCAGCCCGCCTTCAGGCTGAACGGAGACGCCGGGTGATTTCTGGATGTCGCAGGCATGGCCCGGAACGAGGCGGCTACCCGCTGGGGTATGGGCGACCCGAAGGAACATGGGAACGACCGTCATGAGCGCCGCACGCACGACGCTGCGGCTCCCGCGGCCGGCGAACGGACACCGGCGCCTGATGCTCAGCGGTTCGGGCCCGGCGAGGAAGTGGAACGGAAGGCACCGGACAGCCCGACCGACTTGCCGAGGCGGTCCTGGGGCGCGGTGCTCAAGGGCAGCCTGAGGGAGTTCAAGGAGGACGAACTAGCCGACCGGGCAGCCGCGTTGACGTACTACGGCGTACTGGCTCTCTTCCCGGCCCTGCTCGTTCTGGTCTCACTGCTGGGCATCACCGGCAGGTCCACCACGGACGAGGTGCTGTCCCATCTCAAACAGCTCACACCCGGTTCGGCGCGCGACGTCATCACGCGCGCCGTCGAGGATCTGCAGGGCAACAGCGGCACCGGCTCCGTTCTGGCGATCGTCGGCCTCGTGCTGGCCGTGTGGTCGGCCTCCGGCTACGTCGCGGCGTTCATCCGCAGCGCCAACGCCGTCTACGACGTGCCCGAGGGCCGTCCGGCGTGGAAGGTGCTTCCCCTGCGCGTCGGCGTGACCGTGATCCTGATGCTGCTGGCGGCGGCCAGCGCGCTCATCGTCGTCTTCACCGGTGGCGTGGCCCGCCAGGCCGGCAGTGCGCTGGGCGTCGGCGACAGTGCCCTGACGGTGTGGGGGATCGCCAAGTGGCCCGTCCTCGTCGTCCTGGTCACGATCATGATCGCGATCCTGTACTGGGCGGCACCGAACGCGAAGGTCAAGGGCTTCCGGTGGATCACTCCGGGCAGCTGCCTGGCCCTGCTGCTCTGGCTGGCCGCTTCCGCGGGGTTCGCGTTCTACGTGGCGAACTTCGCCTCGTACAACAAGACCTACGGCACGATGGCAGGCGTCATCGTCTTCCTCGTCTGGCTGTGGATCAGCAACCTGGCCGTTCTGCTGGGCCTCGAGTTCGACGCCGAGACCGCACGTCAACGCGCCATCGCCGGCGGCCACCCCGCCGAGGCCGAGCCGTACACCGACCCCCGGGACACGCGGGCGTGGAACGAGCGGGACAAGCGGCGTATGGACGAGACCTGAGGGCGTGCTGGGCGTCGCCGCGCAGGTGGACCCGCGCGGCGGATACGTACCGGGGCATACGTCACGTCAGCCACACGGAGACGGACCTGTCGAATTTACCGATCTCCCCTGCTCCCCTGCGTTCTGGAAGAAATGCAGATTGCGAGAGGGCGTAGAGAGCAGGGCGGATGCAACCTGCCTTCTGTCGGATGCCGGATTTCGAGGAAAGGGGGCTTGGTTCGTTTCGTTCGACCAGGATCCGCGCCCCCTCGGCGGGCGTGAATGACCCTGGTCGAATTCCGACTGAATTCCACGCGGCACTGTCCGGGCGGGCGGAACCGAACGCTACGGCCTGTCGTTGAGAGTGAGCGCCCGACGCAGCACTCCGGCACTCTGCTGGGACGGTCGCTGCTGCTCACCCATGAGAGCGTTCATGGCGATCAGACCGGCCGTCAGTGCGGGAACCACCCACTGCATGACGGCCAGTTGCTTCTGCGCCTGGTGAACGCCGACCGGGATCTCCTCGGCCGTCTCTTGGCCTTCTTCCTTCCGCGAGGAGGCCAGGTCGACCTTCTTGCCCAGGATCCGTGTGTAGGCGGTGGCGGCGAGTGCCCCGCCGGTCAGCAGGGTCTTGGCGGCAGTCGCAGCAGCAACGGAACGCTGCCTGTTGACACGCCCGCTGTTGGCGAGCAGCAACCCGGCGCCACCCACCAGATGCGATCCGATCGCGGCCGCGCCCAGGGGCGTCCACTTGGCCCAGCCGACGGACGCGATCCGTGCGATGCCGAACTCTGTGACGCCCTCTTCCTTCGCGGCCCCGTTGAGTCCGACTGCTCCCATCAAAGAGCCGCCGAACCAAGCAGCCAGACCGAGGTCGTGGGCCGTGCGCATGAGTGTGTTTCGTTCTGTCACGGAAACCCCTCGGGATCATTGGGCGTGGGTAAGACGAAAGGCACGTGCGCAATCCGCTCCATCCGGCTCTGCTTTCGCACTCATGAGATCCGCGTGGATATCCAGAGGGGTGGGCAGGCGGGAGGTCCGGGGCCTTGCCGGTATGCTAGATGCGGAAGGTGTCTAGTAGCCATCCGCTTCGAAGTGCTGCGCAACATACGCACGCGAGAATTTCTATCGCGCCGCGCGCTGCGCAAAGTCATCTGGGCGTCCTGGTCTCCGAATTCATCAGAAACGTGGCCCGCAAGCCCCTTCGAGCGGGGTCAGCACGGCGTTGCCGACGGAGGCGGCGAGGAGCTGGCGCAGTGGGTGAACAGGGCGGACGCCGGCGGTGTCTGTCATGATCCAGGCCCGTTCCCCGGCACGTCCCCGCTCGCGTACGGGCCGACGCAGTCGTCATCGTGCCGTCATCCACACAGACGTACTGCAACTGTCGGCGTGAGCCCGGTGTCCCGGGCGCCAAGCGTGTGGTTCTGGCCGGAATGCGCGCTGCCGCACGGCCCCACCGGCACCCGGGACCACCCGGGCCGCCTGATACGGCTCCGCCCGGCGCAGCCTCCTCTGTGGCCTCCCTGGCAGATGGCCAAGGAGCGCGGGAGGTGAAAGGGCGCGCGCGCCGGCGCGTTCCGATGCCCATGCCTCGGGTACGCGCCTGCTCACACAGATGTCGTCCGGCATCTCGATCCAGGAAGAAGACACACGATGACCGCAGCTTCGTCCCCTGGGTACTCGGAATCCGGCCCGATGCGGGACACGCACACGGCACCTCGTACTTCGGCGGAGACGAAACCCTCGTTCAAGACTTCAGAGTTCTTCGCCTACGTCGCATCCGTGATCGCCGTTCTCATCGCCTCCTGGGCGGTCGGTGACGGCGCGAACGGTGTGGACCGTTTCCCCGCCGACCGGGCATGGCTGTACGTCACCCTGCTGACCATCGGTTATGTGATCAGCCGTGGTCTGGCCAAGAGCGGCAGCCGCGAAGACAACGAGACCATGCGCCGCTGATCCGGCGTCGATCGAACCGAGCAGTCCGGCCTCCCCGGACGGGAGAGGCCGGACCCGCCGATCCTCGACAGGAGGCGCGGCGGACAACCCCGTTAGGGGAACAACGTGATACCTGCCCTGCTCGTCGTCTTCGTGATCCTGGTCGGGCTCGGCTTCGTGAAGCCCATCCTGTGGCTGGCCGCGGCCGCTCTGATCTACGGCATCTGCCGCTACTGCCGCAGGGACCGACTGTGGCGCGGCGACGATCCGGAGTACGTGGAGTACCGGCGCGACCGGGCCATGCGTGAACGATACGAGCGAAGCTACGACGCGGACCGGCGCAGCTTCTGGCGCCCGTGAGGTCATGCCCTGAAGCGAGCCGGTGCGCAGAGCCCGGCGCCCCTCGCTCGCCCCACCAACTGGCTCTGATGTCAGAGGGCATGGCTACTATGTGGCTGGTTGACGAGACCTGAGAGACGAGGTGCATCGGTGCAGACGGCCGACCACCACCATGTGGTGACAGAGAACCAATAGGGGCGCCTGGCCGGCGCTCTCCTGTTGCGACGCCCCACCGGGCGGCGACGCCGAGGTCGATCCGGCGGTGGGATCACTCCCGCCCCGATGCAGACAGCGGCGCTCCGACAAGCATGGGAGGGCCTTCTTTGTCTGCCACCACGTCGACCTCTGTCACCACGCCGACCTCTGTCGCTACGCCGACCTGTGACCACCGCGTCTACCACGTGGTCGTCGTCAGCCTGATCTCCGTGGTCATGGGGCTCATCGTCGCCATCGGCTTCGCCGCTCTCGGACAGCCGCCGTTGAAGGCGGCCGTGTCCGGTGGAGGCGTCCTGGCGTTCGTCTTCGCTGCGGGGATGAGCGTGGTCGCGCATGTGAGCAAGCGTCAGTAGCAGTGACCCAGGGGGCGGGGAGGGGGAACGCGCGATCTGTCGTGATCGCGATCATCCCCCGAACCCCGCCACCGCCCACCTCAGGAGTGCCGGTACGCGATCACGGCCGTCGTCACCAGGCACGGCGCGGGCGGCACGACCGCGACGCGCAGGGTGCCGCGCGCGGCGTCGTAGTCGATGCCCTCCGCCTCGAACGCACCCGAGCAGACGCTGCGCTGCGGGATGGCGAACGCCGTCGTGACGTGACCCGTGACCGGCTTCCCGCCGAGCGGGCGGTCCAGCGCGACCTCCAGCACCTCCTTCGTCGCGTCGTCGGACGAGCACAGCAGATGCGTGGCGTCGGTGAAGTCGCAGCCCTGGATGTTCTCGACGGGCTTGTCGAGGGTGATCTGCCCGGCCTGCGGGAGGTTCGTGCCGGGAGCGGGCGCGGACGGGTTCAGCACCGGCGTGGGGAAGACCTGGAGCCGGTTCATGGTGCCCCATTCGCCGGACACCAGCCACTGCTGGTCGGGCGACACGGCGGCGAACGAGTTGTTGAGCAACTCGCCCTGATCCAAGGCGTGTTCGTATGTGGTGCGCTTGCCGTCCGGGGCCGTCGCCGCGAACATCTTCTTCGTCGCGTCGTCACCGCCCTGGTACGCGTCGAAGGTGTAGCCGCCCGCCACGTCCGGGTCGCCGACGTGGGACCAGCCCGCTATCCGCAGGGACACCGGGATGGACGCGAGCCCCCGGTGCACGAGCGAGCCGTCGGCGCGGCTCGCCAGGCCCTGACTGCCGGTCAGCGAGTTCACGTGGGTCGTGCCGGTCTCGGTCCACGCGGGCGCGGCCGTGGCCGACGCGGTGCCCGCGCCGAGCGCCAGCGCGCCCGTCAGTGCGGTGAGGGAGAGGAGTTGGCGTCTCGTGCGCCGGTTCATGGGGGGCCTCCGCCGGTCGAAGATCGGGTCGGGGACCAGGCTGCCCTACGATCGCGGCATGAGGCTGACGATTCTCGGCGGTGGCGGATTCCGGGTGCCCCTCGTGTACGGAGCGCTGCTCGGCGATCACGCGCCGGGCCGGGTCACCGAGGTCACGCTGCACGATGTCGACACGGACCGGCTGCGGGCCATCACCGGAGTACTGCAGGAACAAGCCACCGCGGTGCCCGACGCGCCCGCCGTGCGCGCGACGACCGATCTCGACGAGGCGCTGCGCGGCGCCGACTTCGTGTTCTCCGCGATCCGGGTCGGCGGCCTGGCGGGCCGGGCCGCGGACGAACGCGTCGCCCTGGACGAGGGCGTGCTGGGACAGGAGACGGTCGGCGCCGGCGGCATCGCGTACGGGCTGCGCACCGTGCCCGTGGCCACGCACATCGCGCGCCGGGTCAGGGAAGTGGCCCCCGACGCCTGGGTCATCAACTTCACCAACCCGGCGGGCCTGGTCACCGAGGCCATGTCCCGTTACCTGGGCGACCGGGTGATCGGCATCTGCGACTCGCCCGTCGGCCTCGGCCGCCGTGTCGCCCGGGTGCTCGGCGTGGACCCGGCCGACGCGTGGATCGACTACGTCGGCCTCAACCACCTGGGCTGGCTGCGCGGGCTCCGGGTGAACGGCCGGGACGAACTGCCGCGCCTGCTCGCGGACGAGAAGCTGCTCGGCTCCTTCGAGGAGGGCCGTCTGTTCGGCACCCGGTGGCTGCGCTCGCTCGACGCGATCCCCAACGAGTACCTGCACTACTACTACTTCAACCGCGAGACCGTCCGCGCCTACCGGGAGGCCGGGCGTACCCGGGGCGCCTTCCTCGCCGACCAGCAGTCCGCGTTCTACGCCGACCCCTCCTTCGCGAGCTGGGACCGCACCCGCGCCGAGCGCGAGGCCACGTACATGGCGCACAACCGGGAGGCCTCCGGCGCGGGCGAGCGGGACGCCGCCGACCTGGAGGAGTCGGGCGGCTACGAGAAGGTGGCCCTCGCCCTGATGCGGGCCATCGCCCGCGACGAACGCGCCACGCTCATCCTCAACGTCCGCAACCGGCGCACCCTGTCGGCGCTGGACGCGGACGCCGTCATCGAGGTGCCCTGCCTGGTGGACGCCAACGGCGCCCACCCCGTCGCCGTCGACCCGCTGCCGCCGCACGCCACCGGCCTGGTCACCACGGTCAAGGCCGTGGAGCGCGAGGTGCTCTCCGCCGCCGAGTCGGGCTCGCGCGCCACCGCCGTGAAGGCGTTCGCGCTGCACCCGCTCGTCGACTCCGTGGCGGTCGCCGACCGTCTGGTCGACGGCTACACCAAAGAGCACCCCGGCATCGCCCGGCTCATCGGTGGAGGACGCCGTAAGGACGTGTAAAGGCTTGTAAAGGCGGTATTGGGAAGGGGCGGCCCGAAAAGCCGCCCCTTTTCCATGCCCGACGCCGCGTCATGCCCCGTGGTGCGGAAGCAACTCCTCCGCGGGTGTGACGCGTTCTACAGAGAGAATCTGAAAATTTCCTCAGGAGAGCGACGCCGGAGAGTCACCATGCGCTTGACTTGGTGCGCCCCCCAACTAGGAGTACACATGCGACCGTTCGCCCTGAACTACGCTCGCCCCGCGCGAGAGACCGAGGTCAGCGCGCCGTACACATACGACTCCGCACTGCAGTTGAATCTGCTGCCTGACGGCGGAGTGGCCGCACGCGACTACGCTGTGTTGCGACAATGCGCGGCCACCACGTCCACAGCCGGTTCCAAAACCCATTTCGACGACTGAACGGCCGCCGCAAATGACGGTGCTGATCCTGACGAGCGAACAGGATGTGACCGCCGACATGGCGGTCGTCGAATTGAACGCCAGGGGAATCCCGGTCCTCCGCCTCGACCCGGCCGAACTGCCCGGCGGCGTCGACGTGTCCGGCGAGTACGCGCACGGCGTGTTCCAGGGCCACCTCTCCGTCGGCGGCCGCGTGGTCAGCATGGGCGGGCTGCGCTCCATCTGGGTGCGCAGACCCGGCGCGCCCGCCGCGCGGTCCAAGGCCGCCTCGGCCTGGCTCACGGAGGAGGCCTCGCAAGCGCTGTACGGGATGCTCCGCTGCACCGACGCGCGGTGGATGAACCATCCCGACGCCGCCCGCCAGGCCCGGCACAAGCCCTGGCAGTTATGGCTGGCGCGGACCTGCGGACTGCCGGTGCCGGCCACGCTGATCACCACGTTCCCGCGGGTCGCGCGGGAGTTCGCCGCGCGCTACCCCGACCTGGTCGTCAAGCCGGTGTCCGGCGCCCATCCCGGCGACGGCGGGCTCGCCGTGCCCACCACCCGGGTGCGGCCCGACGAGGACTACCGGGACGTGGCGCACGGTCCGACGCTGCTGCAGCGCAGGGTGCGCAAGACCGCCGACATCCGCCTCACCTGCGTGGGCGACCGGATGTTCGCCGCACGGGCGAAGAGCGGGCCGGACGACGCCGACGAGGTGGTGGACGTCCGCTTCGACCCCACCGCCGGTCCCTGGCGCCCGGTGAGCGTGCCGCGACGCGTCGCGGACGCCGTGCACGCCTACCTCACCCGCTCCCGACTGGCGTACGGGGCCTTCGACTTCGCCGAGGACGCCGACGGGATCTGGTGGTTCCTGGAGTGCAACCAGTCCGGGCAGTTCGGCTTCGTGGAGATCGAGACCGGGCAGCCCATCGGCCGGGCCGTGGCGCAGTGGCTCGCGGGAGAGCCGCTGGACCCGTCCGGGGCGGGACCGGGCGAGCGGGCGGGCGGGACGCCGGGGGAGGACGGCGTGCGCGCGGCCGGCGACTGACCGCGTGGCGGACCCGACACGTCCATGATCTTTACGCGAGGGCGGCCGGCACGGTACGAGAGAGGGTGGTGCCTGCCGCCGGGCCCGCGATCGCCTCACGTGGTCCGGCGCCGCCGCGCTCGACCGTCCGACCGAGGGAGCCCCACCGCATGACCGACGCATCCCCCGAGTGCACCACCCGGCAGGGCGCCGTGCGCGGCCGCACCGAGCACGGGATCAGCGCGTTCCTCGGAGTGCCGTACGCCGCCGCGCCGTTCGGGCCGCTCCGGTTCGCCGCACCCGCACCCGCCGCACCGTGGTCCGGGGTGCGCGACGCCACCGCGTACGGTCCCACCGCGCCCAAGGCCCCGTACACACCGCCCTTCGACGCGCTCATCCCGGAGACGTCCCTGCCGGGCGAGGAGTGCCTCAACCTCAACATCTGGACCCCGGAGCCGGGTCCTGGCGCCCGCCTGCCCGTCATGGTGTGGCTGCACGGCGGCTCCTTCTCCAACGGCTCCGCGAACTCCTCCGGATACCGCGGCGAGACGTTCGCCCGCGACGGCGTCGTCTTCGTCGGCGTCAACTACCGGCTGGGCACGGACGGTTTCCTGCACCTGCCCGGCGCCCCGGACAACCGCGGTCTGCTCGACCAGATCGCCGCCCTGGAATGGGTGCGCGACAACATCGCCGCGTTCGGCGGCGACCCCGACCGCGTCACCGTCTTCGGCGAGTCGGCGGGCGCGGTGGCCATCGGACAGCTGCTCGCGGAACCGGGCGCCCGTGGTCTGTTCCGGCGGGCCGTGCTGCAGAGCGGGGCCTGTCACCACTTCGTCCGGCCGGGCACGGCGCGCCGGATCGGGGAGCGGATGGCGGCGCGGCTGGGCGTCCCGTACACCGCCGAGGCGTTCGCGGCCGTTCCCCTGCCCGAACTGATCGACGCCCAGGCCGGGCTGAGGGACGACTTCGCGCGGCGGCCCGATCCGGCGGTGTGGGGCGACGCGGCGCTCAACGGCATGGTCTTCGAGCCGGTCGCCGAGCGGCTCCGGCTGCCGGGACCCGAGCTCGGCGTCGACCTCCTCGTCGGCTCCAACACCGAGGAGAACCGGCTGTACATGGTGCCGACCGGACGCTTCGACACCATCACGCAGAAGCGGCTGCGCCGGGGCGCCGATGCCTACGGCGCGGACCTCGACGGGTACCGGACGGCCCGCCCCGGCGCGAGCCCCGGCGAACTGCTCGGCGCGATCGTCACCGACTGGTTCTGGCGCGTCCCGGCCCTCCGGCTGGCCGAGTCCGTCCCCGGGACGCACGTCTACGAGTTCGCCTGGCGCTCCCCGCAGTTCGACGGCGAGCTCGGCGCCTGCCACGCCCTCGAGCTCGGCTTCGTCTTCGACCTGCTCGACGACCCCGACTACCTGCCGATGGCGGGCAAGGACGCCCCGGCCGGACTGGCCCGCACCGTGCACGCCGCCTGGGTCTCCTTCGCCGCGACCGGGGACCCGGGCTGGGCCGCGTACGACCCGGCGGGGGAGCGGACGACGATGGTGTTCGACGACGGCGCCTGCCGCACCGAGGCCGATCCCCGGCCGGCGGAGCGGAAGATGTGGCACGACGTGCGGTGACGCGCCGGTGGTGACGTCGCGCATCAGCCGCGCACATTTTGCGCGACTGTCACTTCGGCCCCCTTTCCTTCGGCCCCGGTCATCTTGAACACTCCCCGTTGCCCCTCTTCGTGGACCGACCACCATCGAAGCAACAGGAGACCCCCACACCCATGACGGAACTCAATCGCCGCCGCTTCCTCCAGATCGCCGGAGGAACCGCCGCCTTCACGGCGCTGTCCGGCTCCATCGACCGCGCCGCCGCGATCCCCGCCGCGCGCCGCAGCGGCACGGTCCAGGACATCGAGCACATCGTCGTGCTCATGCAGGAGAACCGTTCCTTCGACCACTACTTCGGGTCGATGAAGGGCGTCCGCGGCTTCGGCGACCCGCGTCCGGTGACGCTGCCCAGCGGCAAGCCGGTGTGGAACCAGTCCAGTGGCGGCAAGGAGACCCTGCCCTACCACCCGGACGCCGACGACCTCGGCATGCAGTTCATCGCGGGCCTCGACCACGACTGGGCGGGCGGCCACAGCGCCTTCAACAGCGGCAAGTACGACAACTGGATCGCCGCCAAGGGCACCGGCACGATGGCCTACCTGACACGGCAGGACATCCCGTTCCACTACGCGCTCGCCGACAAGTTCACCGTCTGCGACGACTACCACTGCTCGTTCATCGGCGCGACCGACCCGAACCGCTACTACATGCTCACCGGCCACGTCGGCAACGACGGCACCGGCGGCGGCCCGGTCCTGGGCAACGAGGAAGCGGGCTACGGCTGGACGACGTACGCCGAGCGCCTGGAGCAGGCGGGCGTCTCCTGGAAGGTCTACCAGGACATCGGCGACGGCCTCGACGCCGCCGGCGGCTGGGGCTGGATCGACGACGCCTACCGCGGCAACTACGGCGACAACTCGCTGCTGTACTTCAACACCTACCGCAACGCCAAGCCCGGCGACGCCCTCTACGAGAAGGCCCGCACCGGCACGAACGCCAAGGCGGGCGACGGGTACTTCGACGTCCTCAAGGCCGACGTCAAGGCGGGCAAGCTGCCGAAGATCTCCTGGATCGCGGCGCCCGAGGCGTTCTCCGAGCACCCCAACTGGCCCGCGAACTACGGTGCCTGGTACATCTCGCAGGTCCTCGACGCCCTCACCTCGAACCCCGATGTGTGGAGCAGAACGGCCCTGTTCATCACGTACGACGAGAACGACGGCTACTTCGACCACGTCGTGCCGCCGTACGCCCCGGCCTCGGCGAACCAGGGCCTGTCGACCGTCGACACGAAGCTCGACTACTACCCGGGCGGCACCCGCGCCGCGGGCCCCTACGGGCTCGGGCAGCGTGTGCCGATGATCGTCGTCTCGCCGTGGTCCACGGGCGGGTACGTGTGCTCGGAGACCTTCGACCACACGTCGATCATCCGCTTCATGGAGAACCGGTTCGGGGTGAAGGAGACCAACATCTCGCCGTGGCGCCGCGCCATCTGCGGCGACCTCACCTCGGCCTTCGACTTCTCCCTCAAGGTCACCGACCCGGCGGACCTGCCCGACACCGCGGGCTACGAGCCGCCGGACCGCGACCGGCACGACAGCTATGTGCCGAAGCCGCCCGCGCAGGGCGCGCTGCCCAAGCAGGAGGCGGGCTCGCGGCCCAGCCGCCCGCTCGGGTACGCGCCCTACGTCGACGGTGCGCAGGACGTCGCGACGGGCAAGTACAAGCTGACGTTCAGCGGCGGCGACAAGAAGGGCGCGGCCTTCCAGGTCCGCTCCCAAAGCCGCACCGACGGGCCGTGGACCTACACGGCCGAGGCCGCCAAGTCGATCGCCGACAGCTGGAACTCGGCGTATTCCGGCGGCGGTTACGACCTCACCGCACACGGCCCGAACGGCTTTCTGCGTGCCTTCAAGGGCAACAACAAGGTCGCCGAGCCGGAGGTGACCGCCCGCCACGACGGCGGTACGGGCAATCTGAAGCTGACCCTGAAGAACCCGACCACCGCCGACGTCCACCTGACGGTCACCAACGCCTACGGTGGCCAGCCGCAGACGTACACGGTGCGCGCCGGGGCGACCGCCGAGCAGACCGTCGACCTGCGCGGCACCAAGCGCTGGTACGACCTGAAGGTCGTCCTGGAGGGCAACGCCGGGTACCTGCGCCGCCTGGCCGGGCACGTCGAGAACGGGCAGGCCGGCGTGAGCGACCCGGCCATCGCGACCGCGTGAGCCCCGTGTGCCCCTCCGCCCCTGCGACATCAGGGGCGGAGGGGCACACATCACACTGGTGCGACCTGGATGTATTCCTGGGGCGTCGCGATAGTGTGCCCCGGTGACCACGCAATCGAACACCCCTGCTGGCTGGTACCCGGATCCGCAGGGGACTCCCCAGACCCTGCGGTGGTGGGACGGTTCCCAGTGGACCGAGCACACGCACGCCCAGGGCCATGCGCCCGCCCAGCAGGCGCCCGCCGCGGGGCAGGTGCCGCAGCAGGCGCAGCAGCCGCAGGCCCAGCCGGTGCAACAGCCCGCGCAGGGACAGTTCGCCGGGTACGGGCAGCAGCAGGCCTACGGCGCCCAGGCGCAGCAGAACGCGGACGCGAGCCGGGTGCAGCGCCAGGTGCAGCAGCAGGCCGGGGTCGCGCCGACCGGTCAGGGCGGCGGCTCGCTGTTCACCGAGCCGGTGCTGGTGGTGAACCAGAAGGCCAAGCTGATCGAGCTGACGAACGAGTACAGCGTCATGGATCAGAACGGCAACCAGCTGGGCTCGGTCACCGAGATCGGCCAGAGCAGTCTGAAGAAGGCGCTGCGGTTCGTCTCCAGCGTCGACCAGTTCATGACCCACAAGCTGGAGATCCGGGACGCCTACGGCCAGCCGCAGCTGGTGCTCACGCGCCCCGCGAAGTTCATGAAGTCGCGGGTCGTCGTGGAGCGCCCGGACGGCTCGCCGGTCGGTGAGATCGTCCAGCAGAACATGATCGGCAAGATCAACTTCGCGATGAACGTGAACGGCCAGCAGGTCGGCGCGATCAAGGCGGAGAACTGGCGTGCCTGGAACTTCGCGATCGTCGACCACACGGACACCGAGGTCGCCCGCATCACGAAGACGTGGGAGGGCCTCGCCAAGACGATGTTCACGACCGCGGACAACTACGTGCTGCAGATCCACTTCCAGCTGCCCGAGCCGCTGCTGAGCCTGGTCGTGGCCACGGCTCTGACGGTGGACACCGCGCTGAAGCAGGACTCGCGCGGCTTCGGGTGACCGGACCTTCGGGTGATCCCGGGCGACGGGGCGGGCCGGACGGTCCGCCCCGTCGCCGTCACCGGGAGGCCGTCTGCGGCTGAGGCGCTTCCCGCTCGGCCGTCGCCGTCACCCGGGTGACCAGGGCCCGGCGGCCGGCCGGGACCAGCAGCGCGGCCAGCGCCGCCGCCAGGCACAGGCAGGCCAGCAGGGTGAAGCCGTGCGTGTAGCCGGACTCGTAGGGAACGCCCGAGGGCTGGAGCGTGCCGGTGACCAGGCTGGTCATCAGGGCCGCGCCGATCGAGCCGCCGATGGTGCGGATGTTGGCGTTCATGCCGGTGGCCGCGCCGGTCTGGGCCGCCGGCACGTTCTGCACGATCAGGTTCGCCATGGAGGCGAAGGCCAGGCCGATGCCGAGGCCGAACACCCCGGCCGCCACCGCGATCTGCCACTGCTGCCCGTGCCACAGGGCGAACATCGCGCAGGACGCCGCGCCGAGCGCGGCCCCCGTGGTGAGCAGGGCCTTGGCGCCGACGGAGGGTTCGAGGCGGCCGCTCAGCACGCCCGCGAGGAACATCGCGACGAGCATCGGCAGCATCAGCAGACCGGCGCCGGTCACGCTGGAGCCGAAGCCGTAGCCCGCCGCGGACGGGGTCTGCAGGAAGCCCGGCAGGAACGACCAGACCGCGTACATGCCGGCGCCGAACAGCAGCGCCGCGGTGTTCGTGGTCCACACGGCGGGCAGCCGCATCACCCGCAGATCGATGAGCGGACTCGTCGAGCGGGCCTCGGCGAGCAGCCAGGCGGTGAAGAGAAGTACGGCGGCGGCCAGCAGCCCGACCACCTTCAGCGAGCCCCAGCCCCAGGACGTGGCCTGGCTGACGGGCAGCAGGAGCGCGACGAGCCAGCCGGACAGCAGCACGGCGCCGAGCCAGTTGACCTGCCCGGAACCGCGGTGGGGCGACTCGGGCACGTAGCGCAGGGCTATCAGGGCGGTCAGGGCGACGACCGCGGCGGGCAGCCAGAACAGCCAGCGGTAGTCGAGCGCGCCGACGATCGGCCCGGCGGCGACGATGCCGACCCCGCCGCCCGCCGCGATCACGGCGGACAGGTTGCTGATGCTGGGGCTGACCCGCCGCGCGGGGAACTCGTCGCGGATGATCCCGAACGAGAGGGGGAAGAGCGCGCCGCCGATGCCCTGGACGACGCGGGCGACGATGAGGACGGTGATGCTCGGCGCGAGCGCCGCGAGCAGGCACCCCACGGTGAGGGCGGCGAGCGCGGCGACCATGGTGCGCTTCTTGCCGACGAGGTCGCCGACCCGGCCGAGGATCGGGGTGAAGACGGACGCGGACAGCAGATACGCCGTCATGACCCAGGTCGAGGTGGCCTGGGAGGTGTGCAGGGCGTGCTGGATCGTGGGCAGCGCGGGCGCGACCAGCGACTGCATCATCGAGAACACGCCGGCGCCGGTGGCGAGCACCGCGAAGGTCAGGCGGTTGTTCCGGTTCACGAGGGGCCTCTCTCCGGGCGGAAGACGGCAGGAGGGGGTGGCCCGCGGACGGGCGCGGGCTGAAAGGATCGGGGGATCTGCCGTACGGAGCCGTCGCTTCGTCGCGTCACTCGGGTACGGCAGGGCGGAGGGCGCCCCTGCTAAAGTGGAGGCACCCCTCGACTTAATTCACGATAGCGGAGGGGTGCCTCCGGATTCAACCCGGATTCCCCTTCAGGTGGAGAGGCATGGTGCACGGATGACGACGGACAGGGAACGCGTGGGAGGCGTGGTCGTCGCGCAGCGCCCGCGCCGCGCGGACGCCCGGCGCAATTTCGACGCGCTGCTGGCCGCCGCGCGCCAGGCATTCACCGAGAAGGGCGCCGACGCCTCGCTGGAGGACATCGCCCGGCAGGCCGGCGTCGGCATCGGCACGCTCTACCGGAACTTCCCCACGCGGCGCGCCCTGTTCGAGACGGTCTACGCCGAAGAGGTCGACGCGCTGTGCCGGCTCGCGGACGAGCTCGTGGACGCCGGGCCCTGGGACGGCCTCGCCGCCTGGCTGCGCCGGTTCGTGGACTACACGGTCACCAAGCGCGCCATCCGGGAAGCGCTCAGCGGGGAGTCCGACATCTTCACCGCCTGCCGCCGCGCGATGCTCGACGCGGGAGAGCCGTTGCTGCGGCGTGCGCAGGAGGCCGGGGAGGTCCGCGACGACCTGTCGTTCGACGACCTGCTGCGGATGGTGTCGGGAGTGACCGGCGCCGCCTACGTGGACGATGAGCAGCGGGACCGGGTGCTGGGCTTCGCCCTGGACGGGATCCGCCGCCGCTAGCTGTATTGATCACGAGCGTTGTTAACACCGACTGGGCTTGATCATGGCGAAGACCTCCGGTGTGGTGGAGCTGTCTAGGACTGCACCGCACGGAGGTCTTCGTGTCCCACCGTAATGCCCGGCTGACCGTTCTCGGCAGGCGGCTTCTCATCGAGCGTGTCCGCGCAGGCCGTCCGGTCGCGCACGTCGCGGCCGAGATGGGCATCTCGCGCGTCACGGCCCACAAGTGGGTTCGCCGCTGGCGGACCGAGGGCGAGCAAGGACTGCATGACCGTTCCAGCCGTCCCCTCACCACACCGCACCGCACTGCGGCGACGACCGAGGAACTGGTGTGTCGGCTGCGCCAGGACCGCAAGCTCGGACCCGCCCGCATCGGCCCGATCCTGGGCCTGCCCGCCTCGACCACACACCGGATTCTGGCCCGCCACGGGCTGAACCGCCTGGCCTTCCTGGACCGGCCCACCGGGCAGGTCATCCGCCGCTACGAACGAGACCGGCCCGGCGAACTGATCCACGTCGATGTCAAGAAGCTCGGCCGGATCCCCGACGGCGGCGGCCACAAGGTCCTGGGCCGTCAGGCCGGCCGCGTCACCCGCAACAACATGGGCTTCGACTACATCCACTCCGCCGTCGACGACCACACCCGCCTCGCCTACAGCGAGATCCACCCCGACGAGAAAGCCGCCACCTGCGCAGCCTTCCTCCGGCGGGCGGCAGCCTTCTTCACCGCACACGGCATCGACCACGTCGAACGGGTCCTGACCGACAACGCCTGGCCCTACCGCAAAAGCTTCGCCTGGCGCGAGGCTCTGGCCGACCTGGGGGCGGCCGGCAAACTCACCCGCGCCTACCGGCCGCAGACCAACGGCAAGGTCGAACGCTTCAACCGGACCCTGCTCGACGAATGGGCCTATCTGCGGCCCTACACCTCAAACGACGAACGAACAGCAGCCCTGGCAGACTTCCTGCACACCTACAACCACCACCGCTGCCACACCGCACTCGGCGGCCACCCACCCATCAGCCGCGTCAACAACGCTGCGAGTCAATACAGCTAGCGCCTGTGCGGCGGATCAGGTCGCATCCGGATGGTCCGCGCTGTTCGCTCTTACGGGGCGACGGCCACGGGGCTCTGTGCCGGACCCCGCTCCTCGACCGCCGAAGCGGGAGCGGCCTGGGCCGGCTGCGGAGGGATCGACCCCAGGACGATCAGGCCGGTGTGCGGGTCCTCGGGGGCCGGCGTCGCGCTGCGGGTCAGCAGCACCACGCCCCGCGCCGCCAGCACCGCCCCCGCGGCCGCGAGGGCGAACCCGGCGACACCGCCCTGCAGCCGCTCGCCCAGCAGCGACAGGCCGATGACCGCCGCGGCCACCGGGTTCGCCAGGGTCACCATCGCCAGCGGTGCGCCGAGCCCGCCGCGGTAGGCGGTCTGGGACAGCAGCAGGCCGCCCGCGGCGAAGGCCGCGACCAGCAGGGCCACCACGATCACCTGCGGGGCGAGCAGGGGTCCCGAGCGGTCGGTCGCCGCGACGGTCACGGTCTGGGTGAGCGCCGAGGCGACACCCGAGGCGAGCCCGGACGCGGTCGCGTGCCGCAGCCCCGGCTTCGCGCCGCGCCGCGAGAGCACTCCGATGAGCGCGGCGGTCACTCCGGCCACCGCGAGCGCCTCGGGCAGGGAGAGCGTGTCGTCGGGGGCGGGCCCCGACGCCGTGACGAGCAGCGCGCCCAGACCGGCCAGCGTCAGGGCCGTGCCCCGCCACTCGCCCGCCGTGACGTGCCGCCCCGCGATCCGGGCACCCAGCGGCACGGCCGCGACGAGCGTGAGCGCACCGAGCGGCTGCACCAGCGTGAGCGGCCCGTACTTGAGGGCGGCGACGTGCAGCAGCGCCGCGCCCGCGTTGAGGACGACCGACCACCACCAGGAGCCCGTGCCGAGCAGCCGCCACAGGCCCGGTCCGGAGCCCGCGGTGCGAGCGGCGAGCCGTTCCTGGGCCACCGCCGCCGCGGCGTACGCCACGGCGGAGACGAGGGAGAGCGCGACGGCGAGCAGGGTGGCGCTCATCGGCCGGCCCCCGTCGTGACGGGCTGCGGGGCGGTCGCCACCGAGGTGGACCCCGGCGTCGAGGACACCTGTACCGGTATCCGGATCGGCATGTGCGCCAGCACGTCCGACGCGGACAGCGAGTCGGGCGGCGTACGGAACGCGGCGGCGGGCGACCAGGGCGCGGGTTCCCGCGTGCCGTGCGCCGGGACGGCGGCCGGTACGACCGTGCTCGCCGGGGCGGGCAGCAGGTGCCGCCGGATCGCGGGCGGGCCGCCGACGGTGTGCGGCATCCGGATCACCGCGAGGGCGACACCGAGCAGGGCCGTCGCCACGAGCGCGTCGAGCCAGTAGTGGTTCGCGGTGCCGACGACCACGAGGAGCGTGAGCAGCGGGTGCAGCAGCCACAGCCAGCGCCACCGCGACTTCGTGGCGACGATCAGGCCGATCGCCACCATCAGGGCCCAGCCGAAGTGCAGCGACGGCATGGCCGCGAACTGGTTGGCCATCGTGTCGGTGTCCGGCTTCGCGGCGTACACCGAGGGTCCGTAGACCTGCGCGGTGTCGACGAGGTGCGCGGCCTCCAGCATCCGGGGCGGTGCCAGCGGGAACGTGAGGTGCAGCGCGAGCGCCGCGGCCGTCAGCGCGGCGAGCACGCGCCGCGTCCACACGTAGTGGCGCGGGCGGCGCAGGTACAGGAAGACGAGCAGGGCGAGCGTGGCCGGGAAGTGCACGGTCGCGTAATAGGTGTTCGCGAGGTGCACGAGGGCGTCGCTGCGCAGCAGGACGCTCTGGACCGCGCCCTCGCCGGGCAGATCCAGGGCGCGCTCGAAGCTCCACACGTGATCGGCGTTGCGGAACGCCTCGGCGGTGTGGCCGTTGGCCAGCTGGCGGCCGAACTTGTAGACGAGGAAGAGTCCTACGACCAGCAGGAGCTCGCGGACCAGGGGCGGTCGGGCAGTGCGGCTGTCCGGCTCCGGTGCGGCAGGCTCGGTAAGGGAATTCATCCCCCGGCCCCTTTTCGTGACGACTGGGTGGTGCGTGGTGGTTCGGGGTGCGCTTGTGGCGCGACGGTGAACGCGGTCTGAACCGCGCTCATCGAAACGCCAGTGTACCGAAACGCTGGCGTACCGGTACACTGGCGTATCGATGAGAGGGTGTGATCTCATCGACACGAGCCGCCGAGCGAGGAGTGGGGTCATGACGACGCGGGAACCGGTCACCGAGGCAGCGACAGTGCCGACCGCCTCGCGCCGTTCCAAGATCACCCCCGAGCGGGCGCAGGAGTTCTACGACGCGGTCCTCGACCAGCTGCGCAGGAACGGGTACGACGCGCTGACCATGGAGGGCGTCGCCGCCCAGGCCTGCTGCAGCAAGTCCACGCTGTACCGTCAGTGGAAGACGAAACCGCAGCTCGTGGCCGCCGCGCTGCGGGCTGGACGCTGTACGAAGTTCTCCGCCGCCGACACCGGCAGCCTCGCGGGCGACCTCGTCGCCGCGGCACGCAACGCGGCGGCGCAGGCGCTGCCGGACACCGCGCTGATGCAGGCGCTCGGGCACGCGGTCCGGCAGGACGGCGAGCTGAAGGGCGCGCTGCGCGAGGCGCTGATCGAGCCGGAGCTCGCCTCCATCAAGGCGATGACGGAGCGGGCCGTGGCGCGCGGCGAGATCGCCGCCGACCATCCGGCGCTGCCGTACCTGGCCGCGCAGCTCTTCGGAGTGATGCGCAGCCGCCCCGTCCTGGAGGGGCGCGACGCCGACGCCGACTACCTGGTCGGCTTCGTCGAGAACGTGCTGCTTCCGGGGCTCGGCCTGACCGCCTCGGATCGGGCCACCTGAACGTGGGCCGCCGGTCGCAGGGATGACCGACCGGTGGTCTGCCCGCGCCGCACCGTGGGGACGGGGGCGGCGCGCACCCCCGGGCCGGGCGGGTTCCTCCATGAGCGGAGGGGAACCCGCCCGACCCTGTGTGTCCGGGTCCGCTCCGGGGTCAGACGTCCTGGCCGTTGCCGCCCGTGCCGCCGCCGGTGACGTCGGCCTTCTTGATGCCCTCGACGAGCTTGTCGATCGCCGTGTCGTCCGGACCCGCCGCCTTCTCCTTGTCGGTGCGCGGGATGTCGACGCCGATCCGCACGACGACGAGCGTCTTGGGGTCGGACGGCGAGGGGAACGCGACCGACTCCACCCAGGCGTCGATCTTCGACTTGGTGTCCACGTTCCAGCGGACCCGGTAGCCCTGCTGCCCGGCGACCGTGACCTTCTTCGACAGCAGTTCGTCGTGGTTGAGGATGCCGCCGTAGACCTTGCCGCCGTAGGACGCCTTGGCGTTCTTGAGGATGTCCTCCTTCGCCGCCGCCTCGGCGGTCGACGCGTCGAGCTTGAGGCTCTTCGCCGACGAGGTGGACGCGCCGCCCTTCACGCAGCTCTGCTCCACGTCGTCGGGGCACTTGTACGTGCCCGTCTGCACGCCGGCCACGCCCGCGCCGTCGGACCCCGTCCAGCCGTCGAGCACCGGCAGCGCGACCCCGTTCACGATGTCGGTGGCGTAGCCCTCGTCGAGCGGGGCCCGCGGTGAGCCGGGCGCGTCGGGGGAGGGGCTGCCGTCGCCCCCGCCCGCGCCGCCGCCAGGCCCCTCGGGCTGCCGCGGCTCCTGGGGCTGCCGCGACTCCCCGCCGGCCCTGCTGCTCTTGCCGTCGCCGTCCGACGTGAGCGCGTAGACGCCGCCGCCGATGCCGGCGAGGACGACCACCGCGATGCCGGCGGCTATCGCGATCCGCGCCCGCCTGCGCGGCTTCGGCGGCATCGGAGGCAACTGACCGGGATACATCGGGTAGTTCTGGTGGTCCTGGTACGCCGGAATCGTCCCAGGGGCCGTCGGCTGCTGGGACGGCGCCACCGGACCGGGCGCGGCCGCCTGCGGCGGGAACGGCGGCGGGGTCGTGGCGGGCCGGGTCTGATCCGTCCAGCGGCTGCCGTCCCACCAGCGTTCGGTGCGCGGGCCGTCGGGGACCTGACCGGGATCGGGGTACCAGCCTGCGGGAGTCTGCGACGTCATGAACGGAACAGTATGAGGCGTGCCTGAAAAGGGGATGAGAGGGTCCGCATTGCGGTCGGGATCGTTACGGATCGGCGCCCCGTCGACCGGGCCGGCCCCCAGGTCCGATCAAAAGTCACCGGCTCACGAGACCCCCCACCACGGCGCGCCGCCGCGCATTACCCTCGTGACCAGTACACCGATCGATCGAAGTGATCGATCGACGTGAACGACACCTGGAGGGTGCGGGATGACTCAGGGACGGCACGAGGACGCCGCCTCCTCCGGCCCGCCGCTGTGGGAGCGGGAGTCCGAACTCGGCGTCGCGCTGAGCGCGTTGGACGACCTGTGCGGCGACGCCGCGTCGTCGGGCAGCCTCGTCGTGTACAAGGGCGAGGCGGGCATCGGGAAGACCGCCCTGCTCGGCCGGCTGCGCGAGGTCGCGGCGGGCCGGGCGACCGTGTGGACCGCCCGGGGCGGCGAGACGGTGACATCCGTCCCCTTCAACGTCGTACGGCAACTCCTGCAGCCCGCCCTGCTCGAGCTCTCCGAGGAGGAGACCCGCGAGTACTTCGGCGACTGGTACGACATCGCGGGCCCCGCCCTCGGCATAGCCGAGCCCACGGGACGCCAGGCCGACCCGCAGGGTGTGCGCGACGGTCTGGTCGCCGCCGTGTCCCGGCTGGCCCGCCTGCACTGGCCGCTGCTGATCCTCGTCGACGACGCGCACTGGGCCGACCTGGAGACCCTGGAGTGGCTGGCCGCGTTCGCCGAGCGCCTCGACGACCTGCCCGTGCTCGTCGTGGTCGCCCAGCGCGACCCCGAGGACGAGCCCGCCGCCGTCTGCCTGGACGCGGTGGCCGCCGCCGCCCGGCCCGGCATCGCCCGACTGCGCGCCCTCACCCCGGAAGCCACCGCGGGACTGACCCGGGCCACGCTCGGCGGCCACGCCGACGACCCGTTCTGCCGCGAGGTGTGGGCGGTCACCGGCGGGAACCCGTACGAGACCGTCGAGTTGCTCGCCAAGGTGCAGGACAGCGAGCTGAACCCCCAGGAGGACGCGGCCGGCGAGCTGCGCGCGCTGAACAAGTCGGCGCGCGGCCGCGGACTCGTCGCCCGCCTCGAAGGACTCGGCACCGAGTCGGTCAAGTTCGCCTGGGCCGCCGCCATCCTCGGCACCCGGATCGACTCCGGACTCGCCGCCCTGCTCGCCGGGCTCAACCCGGAACAGGCCGGACGCTGCTCCGAGCGGCTGCGAGCCGCCCGCATCCTGACCGACTCCGCGTACGGCGCCACGACCGCCCTGGAGTTCGTCCACCCGCTGATCGCCTCCGCCGTCTACGACGCGATCCCGCCGGCCACCCGCACCGCCATGCACGGCCAGGCCGCCTGGGCCGTCACCGCGTCCGGCCGCGGGCCCGCCGCGGCCTCCCGCCACCTGCTCGAGGTGCACCCGGACGACGACCCCGAACTCGTCGAGCAGATGCGCTCCGCCGCCCGCGAACACCTCGCCGTCGGCGCGCCCGACGCCGCCCGGCGCTGTCTGGAGCGCGCCCTCCAGGAGCCGCCGCTGCCCGACGTGCGCCCGCAGCTGCTCTACGAGTTGGGCTGCGCCACCCTGCTCACCTCGCCCGCCACCACCATCAAGCACCTCGAGGCGGCCCTCGACACGACCCCGGGGCTCGACGGCGACCAGCGCGTCGACGCGGTGTGCCGCCTCTCCCAGGCCCTGGTCCACAACGACCAGCTGGAGGAGGCGCTGCGCCTCATCGACACCGAGGCCGAGCGCCTCGACCCCGGCCCCGCCCGGCTGCGCCTCCAGGCCGTGCACTTCATGTGGGAGGGCATCCACGCCGGCGAGGAGGACTCCCCGGGCCGCTCCCGGAACCTCGCGGCGATCGCCGACCGGCTCGGCGGCCGCGACAACCCCGAGCGCGTGCTGCTGATCCTGCGCGCCTTCGACGCGATGACCCGCGGGGAGAACGCGGAGGAGGTCGTCGAGCGCTGCGACCGCGCCCTCGTCAACGGCCGTCTCGCGCCCGGCCTCGGCTGGACCGACCCCGAGTGGGGCTTCGAGGTCCTCGCCATGCTCGGCAGCGCGTACCTGTTCTCCGACCGGCTCGACCGGGCCGAGAGCCTGTTCACCGAGGCCGTCCGCGAGTACGAGACGGCCGGCTGGAGCGGCGGCCACATCGCCATCGCCCACGCCTTCGTCGGCTATGTGCACCGCAGGCGCGGCCGCCTCACCGACGCCGAGGCGTTCCTGCGCGAATCGCTGCGCCTCGCCGACCGCGTCGGGCGCGGACTGCCGATGCACTGGGACGCGGCGTGCATGCTCATCGACACCCTGCTCGCCCGCGGCAAGGCCGACGAGGCGCAGGCCGTCGCCGACCGCTACTCCTTCGGCCCGCCCTACCCGTCGACGATCGTGCTGCCCGACGCGCACTCGGTCCGCGGCCGCCTGCTCCTGGCCACCGGCCGGGTCGAGGAGGGGGTCAACGAGCTGGAGAGCGCGGCCAAGGCCGCCATCGCCCGCGGCGGACACAACACGATCATGGCCCCGTGGGCCTGCGACCTGGCCCGTGCCCTCGCCCCCACCGACCCGCGCCGCGCCGCCGAGCTCGTCGCGGAGGCCCGCGTCCAGGCCGAGCGCTTCGGCACGGACACCGCGATCGGTGAAGCGCTGCGCTGCGCTGCCGCCCTGGCCACCGGACAGCAGCAACTCACCCTGTACGCCAAGGCGGTCACGTACCTCGAAGCCTCGCCCTGCGCGTACGAGCACGCCCTCGCCCGGGTCGAGTACGGCATGGCGGCGCGCTCCTTGTCCGAGCTCAACCGCGGTCTGACCCTGGCTCGTTCGTGCGGCGCGGACGGTCTCGCGGCGCGGGCCAGGGACGTGCTGGAGACCGGCAGGGGGCTGCGCTAGAGCGCCGTCGGCGCGGGGGCCGGGTACCGCCCCCGCGCGCCGCGGTCAGCTCCGCCGGACCAGGCAGCGGAACTCATCGCCGCGGCGCCATCGCGGACCTCAGCCGAGCAGGCGCTCCAGTTCGGCGTCGAGGCGCTCCTGCACGGCACGGTCGTACGTCGCCCGGTGCGCCCGCGCCGGCCGCGGCCCGTCGAAGAACCGGCCCGTGGACTCGGCGCCCGGCGCGCCCGTGGCCAGGGCGAGGACCCCCACGGCGCCGTCGGCGACGCTGTTCCACGGCCGGATCCCGGCGTCCCGCACCATCGCCGTGTCCATGTACGTCGCCGGGTGGATCACGTTGACCGTTACGCCGGTGCCCGACAGCTCACGCGCCAGCGAGAAGGTGTGGGCGGCGAGCGCGAACTTGGCCCGGCAGTAGGCCTCGCTCCCGTTGTACTCCCGGGCGAGGTCCAGGTCGTCGAAGTCGAGCGGTGACTGCCCGAGGGATCCGCAGTTCACGATGCGGGCCGGGGCGTTGGCGCGCAGCACCGGGAGCAGCGCCCGGGTCAGGGCGACGGGCGCGAGCAGGTTCACGGCGAGCCGCAGCTCGTGCCCGTCCGCGCTGAGCTCACGGCCGCCGCCGCGCGGGCCCGCCCCCACCCCGGCGTTGTTCACGAGGACGTCGAGATCCGGACGGGCCGCGGCGACGCGGGCGCCGAGCTCGCGCACCTGCGCCAGCGAGGCGAGATCGGCGACGAACCCCTCGGCGTGCCCACCGCGGCCGGCGGCGGCCCGCAGTTCGGCGACGAGCGAGTCCGTACGGCCCTGGTCCCGGCCGTGGGCGAGGACGACATGACCGGCGCGGACGAGGTCGAGGGCGAGGTACCGGCCGAGACCGGAAGTGGCACCGGTGATCAGAAGTGTGGCCATGCGGCCAGGCTAGGCGCGCGGCCGGACCGCGCAGGAGGCCCGGCTGAACCTACGTCCGCCAGGGTCACCCTGCGTCTTCCTCGGCGAGCACCCGCTGGGCGACAGCGAACGCGGAGTTGGCGGCGGGCACGCCCACGTACACCGCGCACTGCCGGAGCACCGCGCCGATCTCCTCCGGGGTGAGGCCGCCCCGCAGGGCGGCCCGCACATGCATGGCCAGCTCGTCGTGATGGCCGTGCGCGACCAGCGCGGTCATCGTGACCATGCTGCGCTCGCGCCGGGTGAGCGTCGGATCGGTCCAGATCTCGCCCCACGCATAGCGCGAGATGAAGTCCTGGAACCCCGCGGTGAACGGCGTCTGCCGCGCCTGCGCCCGGTCGACGTGTGCGTCGCCGAGCACCTGGCGCCGCACCTCCATGCCGCGCCGGGCGCCCTGCCCGAGATGTCCCCGCAGCAGCCCGAGGACCGCCTCCGGGCGCTCGGCGACCGCCAAATGCGAGGCCCCGGCCAGCTCGGCGAGCTCGGCGCCCGGCACCGCGTCGGCGATCTCCCGCAGATGGGCGGGCGGGGTCGCCGGGTCGTCGCGTCCGGCGACGAGCAGCGTCGGCACGGAGATCTCCCCGAGCCGGCCGGTGAGGTCGAACGCGGCGAGCGCGTCGCAGCAGGCGGCGTACGCCTCCGGGTCGGCGTCCCGGTTGTCCTGCACGAGCCGGGGCGAGCTGAACGCGGGGGTGAACCAGCGGGACGGCGCCGTCCCGGCCACGCCCGCCGTCCCCTCCTTCCGTACGAGCGCGGCCCGATCCTGCCAGGCCTTCGCACCGCCGAAGTGCGCGGAGGAGCAGATCACGGCGAGACTGCCGACCCGCTCCGGGTGGTGCACGGCGAGGTGCAGTCCGACGGCGCCGCCCAACGAGACGCCCGCGTAGGCGAACCGCTCGATGCCGAGCTCGTCGGCGAGGGCGAGCACCAGTCCGGCGAGGTCACCGACACTCGCCCCGGCGGAGATCAGCCCGGCGTCCGAGCCGCCGTGGCCCGGCAGGTCCCACCGCACGACGCGGTGCGCGCTCGACAGCTCGGGCGCGACCTGGTCCCACAGCGCGAGCGACGTCCCGAGGGACGGGCCGAGCAGCAGCGGGGGAGCGGACGGGGAGCCTTCGGCGCGGTGGTGGAGGAATGCGGTGGGGGCGGGGTTCACGAGGGCTCCAGGGACGTCGTGCGGACAGGTCGGGAAGCGGGAAGCGGGCAGCGGGGGTCGGGGGCGCGGGGCGGAGGCCGGACGGCCATCGGGCGCAACCTGTCCGGGGTCGGGCGCCGCCCCGCGCCCCCTCCGGGGTGCGGGGCGGCGCCCGACCCCGGGAAGCCTTCCTCCGCCGCGGCCGCCCGGCGGCGCGCAGCAGCGCACGGTGGGAAGAGGCAGGTCACCGGCGGGCCAGCGCCCGGTCCACCAGTGCGCCCGCCGCCCCGACATACCGCGCCGGATCCATCAGCCCCGTCACGTCGACGTCCGCCAGGTCCGGTTCCTCGGCAAGGACCGCACCCAGCGGCCGCCGTTCCTCGCGGGCCCGCCGGGCCGCCGCGGCGAGCAGCGTCTTCGCCCGGCCGCGGCCGAACCGCCCGGCCAGTTCGGCGGACAGCCGCTCGGACACGATCGCCCCGCCGGTCAGGGCGAGATGGGCGCGCATCGCGTCGGCGTGCACCACGAGCCCCTCGACCAGTTCGGCCGCGTCCCGCGCCGCCCCGCCGGCCACCCGCGACAGCTCCCGCAGCGTGGCCCACTCGGCGTGCCACGCGCCGGCCGGCCGTTCGTCCTCCGCGGCCATCGACCCGTACAGCGTCGCCGCGAGCCCGGGCGCACGGCGGGCCGCGGCGGCGATCAGCGTGGCCCGCACCGGGTTGGCCTTGTGCGGCATGGCGGACGAACCGCCGCCCGCACCCTCCGCGACCTCCGCGATCTCCGTACGGGACAGAGTGACGACGTCGGCGGCCACCTTGCCGAGCACACCGGCCGTGAACGCCAACGCGCCCCCGAGGTCCGCGACCGGCGTCCGCAGCGCGTGCCACGGCAACTCCGGCGCGCGGAGGCCGAGTTCCTGGGCGTACGACGTGACGAGCGCCAGTGGATCGGACGCGCCGTACGCCTCGAAGGCCGCCAACGTGCCCGCGGCCCCGCCCAGTTGGACCGGCAGGGACTCCCGTACGTGCCGCAGCCGATCCCGCGCGTCCAGTACCAGTGAGCGCCAGCCTGCCGCCTTCAGCCCGAACGTCGTCGGCACGGCGTGCTGGGTGAGCGTGCGTCCGGGCATCATGGTGTCCCGGTGCTCGGCGGCGATCCGCGCCAACCCGCCCTCCGTGCGGGCGATTTCGCCGAGCACGGCATCCAGGGTGCGCGCCGCGATGAGCATCAGGGCGGAGTCGAGGATGTCCTGGCTCGTCGCGCCCCGGTGCACGTACGGCCCGTGTGCCGCGGGGACGGCCGCCGTGAGGTCCGCGACCAGCGGGATCACCGGGTTGCCGCCGGAGCGGGCCCGGCGCGCGAGGTCCCGGACGTCGAAGGCGCCGGCCGAGGCGGCCGCCGTCACGGTCCCGGCGGCCTCGGCCGGAGCGAGCCCGAGCGCGGCCTGCGCCCGGGTCAGGGCCGCCTCCGCGTCCAACAGGGCTTGCAGGAAAGCCTCTTCGGACGTGATGCGCTCGACGGGCGCGTCCTCGGTGCCGGGGTCGAACAGGGTCACGTGAACTCCAGGAAGACCGTCTCGCCCTCGCCCTGAAGGCGGATGTCGAAACGGTACGTGCCGTCCGGCTGCTCCCGCGCGATCAGCGTGTCGCGCCGCGCGGGCTCCAGCCGGGCCAGGAGCGGATCCGCGGCGAGGGCCGCGTCGTCGCCGGGCAGGTAGATCCGGGTGAAGAGATGGACCAGCAGGCCGCGGGCGAAGACGCAGGCGCTGAGGTAGGGCGCGTTGTCGCCGCGTGCGCCGGGCCGCAGCGTGCGGGCGTACCAGTGGCCGCTCGCGTCGGTCTGGACGCGGCCCCAGCCGGTGAACTCCACGCCGTTGCGCCCCAGATGTCCGCCGGTCGCCGGGTCGCGCAGGATCGAGCCGTCGACCCGCGGCAGCCGGCCGTCGGGGTCCGGGCCCCACAGCTCCACGAAGGCGTCCGGCAGCGGAGCGCCCTCGCCGTCGCGGACGTGCCCCTGGAGGGTGACGGTGTCGGGGTGGCCGACGGGCGCGATGTCGCCGCCGCCGGGGAACGGCAGCGCGTACCCGTAGAACGGGCCGACCGTGTGGGAGGGCGTGGGCAGCACGTTCGCCGGGTCGCTCGTGTCGATCTTCGTCATGGTGGTCGCTCAGCGCCCTTCTTCGATCCAGGTGGCCCGCGGGCCGTCGAGCACGATGTCCCAGTGGTAGCCCATCGAGAACTCCGGCACGGACAGGCTGTGGTCGTACGTCGCGACCAGGCGCCCGCGCGCGGCGTCGTCGGTGACGGACTGGATGATCGGGTCGTACGGGAACAGCGGATCGCTCGGGAAGTACATCTGCGTCACGAGCCGCTGGGTGAACGCCGAGCCGAACATCGAGAAGTGGATGTGTGCCGGACGCCAGGCGTTGACGTGATTGCGCCACGGGTAGGGGCCCGGCTGGATCGTGGTGAAGTGGTAGCGGCCCTCGGCATCCGTCAACGTGCGGCCCACCCCGGTGAAGTTGGGGTCGAGCGGGGCGTCGTGCTGCTCGCGCTGGTGGGCGTAGCGGCCCGCCGAATTGGCCTGCCAGACCTCGACGAGCTGGCCGCGCACCGGCCGGCCGTCCCGGTCGAGGAGCCGGCCCGAGACGGTGATGCGCTCGCCGATCGGTTCGCCGTGGTGCTGCCGCGTGAGGTCGCTGTCGATCTCCGTGATGTCGCGTTCGCCGAAGGCGGGGGAGGCCAGCTCCACCAGCTCCGGGTCCTTCGACACGTCGATGGCGACCAGGGGCCGGGTGGGGTGGCGCAGCAGCGACGAGCGGTAGGGGGCGTAGTCGCGGCGCGGATGGTGCTCCACGGGGCCACCCCCGCGGACCCGCTTCTCGTACGCGGCGTGCTCGGCCGCTATCTCCGCGTCGATGTCCTGCTGGGTGAGTGTCATGCCGACCTTGTCCATGCGTCCGGTGTCCGTCTCCAGAAACTACTCAGCGCACTGAGTATTTTTCGAACGGGCCTCACGTTGCCACCAGGCAAGTTGACCGTCAAGGGGTCTAAGATTCCTCAGTACACCTACGTAATCGGAGGACCGTGATGGCCGCGGTGGACCTGACCACCCACCCCGGGCACCTCGCCCGGCGACTCCAGCAGGCGCACTACCTGCTGTGGAACACGATGGTCTCGGAGGAGATCACGTCACCGCAGTTCGCCGTCCTCAACACCCTGGTGGCCGAGCCGGGCCTGGACCAGCGCACCGTCGGTGAACGCGTCGGCCTCGACCGGTCCACGATCGCCGAGGTGATCACCCGCCTCACCCGGCGCGAGCTGGTCGACCGGACGCGCGACCCGGAGGACGGCCGCCGACGGCTGCTCAGGCTGACGCCCGAGGGGCTGCGCACGCACAAGAAGCTGACCGTGCGCACCGCGCGGATGAACCAGATCTTCCTGGCCCCGCTGAGCGCCGAGGAGCAGGGGGTCTTCTTCGATCTGATCCAGCGGGTCGCCGACGCGGCGGAGGGCCTGCGCGACCCGGCGGACCCGCTCGCGGCGCCGCACGCCTGACGGGCACCCACGGCCCGCCCGCCGCCGCGCTACTTCTTCGCGAACACCACCCACACCTGCCCCGGCGCGAATGCCAGCGGCTGCCCGTCCGCCGTGAAGGCGGTGCCCTCACCCGCGCTCGGCCGCTGCCACCGCGCGTCGTACGCCCGTCCGTCCCGCAGTACCACGGCCCGCCCCGAGCCGACGGTGCGCGACAGCGGTGACGTGCTGCCGAACTTGTCGTGGAACCGGGACGCCAGAACGTCGACGTACTGCACGACCACTGTCGCCGCGGCGAGCCGCTCCCCGCCGGCCGTCACGGCCGCGCGCCCGTCCATGCCCACCAGCCAGCGCCGTCGGCCCGCCGACCAGTCGAAGGTGAACCGGGCCGCGGGGAAGCGCACCGTCCACGCCGTCTCGGGCCGGCCGCCGCCCGGCACCCCGGTGGCGAACCGGAAGCCGGCCGCCTGCCCCGCGCCCGCCCCCGACGTCGGCCGGCCCAGCCTGGCGGGGCGCAGGTAGAGGTTGTGCGGGGCGGGCTTCCCGCCGCCCCGGAAGTACGCGCCGGAGTGCTCGCCCTGCGGCATCGCGCGCAGCGGCGCCGCGTCGATCAGCGGCTGCAGCTTTCCCTGGGCGCCCGAGTACGCGAGCGTCGGCCGGTCGAACTGCCGCAGCAGCTCCAGATCGGTCTCCCGCGCGCTGCGCACCGGCCCCACGACATCCGGCACGTGCGATCCGAACACCGCCATCAGCCGGCTGAGCCCGCCCTCGACCTGCTCGGCGTACACGATGTCGGCGTCCTCGATGCCGGTCTGCGGCCTCGCGGCACCCACGTTGTCGATCTTCACGGCGAGCAGGGCGGTGTCGCGCCGTGCCGGGGAACCGTTGCCGTCGGGGTCACAGGCCGCCGCGAGCACCCCGAGCGCACCGGCGACGAACCCACGCCTGCGTATTCCGTTCGCGTCCACGGGTCCTGCATACCCCTCGGACGCGCACCCCAAGTGCGGCGCCCGCGCTCCGGCGGACCGCTCAGCGCAGCACGTCCGCCAGGTCGAACCTCATGGGCTCCTCCAACTGCGCGTACGTACAGCTCGCCGGGTCCCGGTCCGGGCGCCAGCGCCGGAAGCGGGCCGTGTGCCGGAAGCGCGCCCCGTTCTCCATGTGCTCGTACGCCACCTCGGCCACCCGCTCCGGGCGCAGCGCCACCCAGGACAGGTCCTTCTTGCCGGTCCAGCGGCTGGTCGCGCCCGGCATCCGGGACTTCTCGTGCGCCGCCTCGTCCGACCAGGCGGCCCAGGGATGGCCCTCGGCGGACTCCATGCGCAGCGGCTCCAGCTCGGCGATCAGTTCCGTGCGCCGCTTCATCGTGAAGGCCGCGCAGACCCCGACGTGCTGCAACGTGCCCGCGTCGTCGTACAGGCCGAGCAGCAGCGAGCCGACGACCGGGCCGCTCTTGTGGAAGCGGTACCCGGCGACCACGCAGTCCGCGGTCCGCTCGTGCTTGACCTTGATCATGAGGCGCTCGTCCTGCCGGTAGCGCAGGTCGAGGGGTTTGGCCACGACGCCGTCCAGCCCCGCGCCCTCGTACTGCTCGAACCAGTCGGCCGCGAGCGCGGCATCGGTCGTCGCGGGGGCCACGTGCACCGGTGCCGAGGCGTCCGCGAGGCCCTCCTCCAGGCGCCGCCTGCGCTCGGTCAGCGGCCGGTCGACCAGCGACTCGTCGTCGAGGGCCAGCACGTCGAACGCCACGAACGACGCGGGCGTGCGCTCGGCCAGGGTCCGCACGCGCGACGCGGCCGGATGGATCCGCTCGGTGAGCGCGTCGAAGTCGAGCCGCCCGTCCCGCGCGATCACGATCTCCCCGTCGAGCACGCACCGCTGGGGCAGCCGCTCGGAGAGCGCCGCCACCAGCTCGGGAAAGTACCTGGTCAGCGACTTGGTGGAACGGCTGCCCAGCTCGATCTCCGTGCCGTCCCGGAACACGATCGCCCGGAAGCCGTCCCACTTCGCCTCGTAGTGCATCCCGGCGGGGATCCGGGCGGCGGACTTGGCGAGCATCGGGCGGACCGGCGGCATCACGGGAAGATCCATGCACCGATTCTGTCTCTTATGCCAGCTTGTCGCCCGGTATGCGCCGTACGTCCCTTCGGCCTAGCGTAGGCGCATGGGCAGCAAGGGTGCGGCAGTGGAGCTGGAAGCGGGCGGGCGGACGGTGCGTCTGTCCAGCCCCGACAAGGTGTTCTTCCCCGACGGGGGAACGGTCCGGTACACCAAGCTGGACCTCGCGAACTACTTCCTCGCCGTGGGCGACGGCATCCTGCGCGCCCTGCGCGACCGCCCCACCACCCTGGAGCGCTACCCCGACGGCGTCACCGGCGAGTCCTTCTACCAGAAGCGGGCCCCCAAGAACCTGCCCGACTGGATCCCCACCGCCACCATCACCTTCCCCTCGGGCCGCACCGCCGACGAGATGTGCCCCACCGAGGTCGCCGCCGTGATCTGGGCCGCCCAGTACGGCACCCTCACCTTCCACCCCTGGCCGGTGCGCCGCGCCGACCCGGACCACCCCGACGAACTCCGCATCGACCTCGATCCGCAGCCCGGCACCGACTACGCCGACGCCGTGCACGCCGCCCGGGAACTGCGGTCCGTCCTGCACGACTTCGGCGGTCTGCGCGGCTGGCCCAAGACCTCCGGCGGACGCGGGCTGCACGTCTTCGTGCCCATCGAGCCGCGCTGGACCTTCGTCGAGGTGCGCCGTGCCGCCATCGCCTGCGGCCGTGAACTGGAGCGCCGCATGCCGGGGTCGGTCACCACGGCCTGGTGGAAGGAGGAGCGCGGCGAGCGCATCTTCGTCGACTACAACCAGACGGCCCGGGACCGGACCATCGCCTCCGCCTATTCGGTCCGCGCCCGCCCGCACGCGCCCGTCTCCGCCCCGCTCACCTGGGACGAGCTCGGCGACGCGCTGCCCCGCGACTTCGACATCGTCACCATGCCCAAGCGGTACGCCGAACTCGGCGACGTGCACGCCGGGATGGACGAGGAGCGGCACTCCTTGGAGGCGCTCCTCGAACTCGCCGACAAGGACGAGAGGGACCGGGGCCTGGGCGATCTGCCGTACCCGCCCGAGTACCCGAAGATGCCGGGCGAGCCCAAGCGGGTACAGCCGAGCCGGGCCAGACACGAGGACTGACCCGGCTCGACCCAACTCACCTGTGTTTTAGGGGAGTTCCTTCACGCGGATGTCCCGGTAGGAGATCACGTCCGACGTGCTGTGCACCTGGAGCCCGACGTAGCCGGAGGAGTAGCGCCGGCCGTCCGTGCCCGGGTCGTCGCCCCGCGGCGGCTCGAAGACCTGGCCACCGGTGTTGTCGAACTCGTTGATCAGCACACCGTTGCGGTAGATCGAGAAGTGCTGGTCCACCACCTTGATCTCGTAGTCGTTCCACGTGCCCTTCTGGGTGACGCCCGCTCCCGCGAGGCCGACCCGGTCGAAGCCGTAGACCGAACCGGTCTTGTACATGTCGCCGTCGGGACGGTCGAGCACCTGGATCTCGTGCCCGTACTTGATGGCGACCCACTCCGGGTTCGGCTCCTCGGGGTTGTCGTGCACCCACGGGAAGCGCACGAACACACCGCCGTTGGCGTTGCCCGTGCCCGGCGCGTCGTCACGCCACTGCAGCTTCAGCGAGAAGTTCCCGTACTTGCGCTGCGGGAACCACAGCATCCCCATGCCGTCGACGTCCGTACGACTGGTGATCGAACCGTCGGCGTTCAGCGCGAACTTCCCGCCGCCGACCTGCTCCCACTTGGCGAACTGCTCCTGCGTGCCGTCCAGGATCTTGGTGTAGCCCTCGGTCTGGCCGGGCTTTCCGATCGGGGACGCCTTCGCCGCCTTGTTGATCTTGTTGTACTCGCGCTGGTCGACGACGCCTTCCTTCAGGAGCTTGTCGGTGACCGTCTTCACGTGCTTCACGAAGAGCGCGTGCGACGTCCACTCCTTCTCGTCCTCGATCAACTCGCCGATCCGGCACCGGTTGTTGGTGACCCGGTTCGGGATGCCCGTGTCCGTCGTGCCCACGAACACCGTGGCACGCTCGTCGAGCTCCGGGCAGTTGGGCGCCGGGACCCCGCCGCCCGAGGCGACCGCGAACACGAACGTCTGCGCCGCGGCGGCGTTGCCCGCCTTGTCGCTCGCCCGGTACGCCACCGAGTGGGCGCCCACCCGGTCCACCACCACGGGGGCGGTGTACGCGAGGTAGGGGCCGCCGTCGAGGGAGTACTCGACCTTGTCGACACCGGAGTCGTCGTCCGTCGCCGTCAGCGTCAGCTTCGCGGAGTTGATGTAGGCGCCGTCGGAGTTCTTGTCCCCGGCGACCGCGAGGGACACCGTCGGCGGCGTCGTGTCCTGGGCGGGCGGCGCGACCACCGTGAAGTCGACGGACTTCTCGGCGGCGGCGTTCCCCGCCTTGTCCGCGGCCCGGTAACGCACCTTGTAGGTGCCCGGGTCGTGGACCATCACCGGCGCGGTGTACGGCTGCCAGGCGCCGTCCGCACCGACCGCGTACTCGACGGTGTTCACCCCGGAACCGGTGTCCGAGGCGGAGACCGTCACCGTGGCCATGCCGACGTAGGCGCCGGACTCGTCCTTGTCGCCGGTCACCGTCGCCGAGGTCTCCGGCGGCGTCTGGTCGTCCGTCGGCGGCGCCACCACCGTGAAGTCCAGGGACTTCTCGGCGGCCGCGTTGCCCGCCTTGTCGGTCGCCTTGTACTTCAGGGTGTGCGTGCCGACCTGGTCGACGACCACCGGCGCCGTGTACGGCGTGTAGGCACCGTCGTCCAGGGCGTACTCGATCTTGTCGACGCCGGAGCCGTCGTCGGTCGCGGTGACCGACACGGACGCGGACCCGACGAACGCGCCGTCGGCGTTCGTCTGCCCCTCGGCCTTCGCCGAGGTCTCCGGAGCGGTCGTGTCGTCACCGCCGCCGCCGTCCGTCACCACCAGGATCCCCTGCATGCTGCTGTGGCCGGGGATCGTGCAGTGGTAGCGGTAGCGCCCGGGGGAGAGGGTGACCTCGGCCGTGTGCTTGCCGCCCTGGTCGTCGTTCGGGTTGGCCAGGATGTTCAGCGGCACGTCGTTGTTGTACTCGGGGTCCGACACGTCGAACGTCAGCGTGTGCGGCATCCCCATGGTGTTGCCGGTCGCCGTGCTGTTCTCGAAGACGATCGTCGCCTTGCCGGCGACCGCCGTCGTCGGCGCCGACGCGTACTTCGTGATGTCGTCGCCGGCCGTCCAGGTCAGCACCTGGTCGGCCGCCGCCTCGGGCGCCGGCGCCGCCGTCGCCGCGGGCAGCGCGCCGAGCCCGAGGCACATCAGCAGGGCGGCGAGCAGCGCCGTGAGGAGTCTGTGTCTGCGGACGGGGCGCATGATTCGCGTAGGTCGCATGGGATCAGCCCTTCCTGGCCAGCTGATCGGCCGCCGGGGTCGCCTCGCCGCCGGTGTACGTGACCTTCCACAGCGCCGACTTGCTGTCGGAGGTGAAGAAGCCACGGCCGTAGTCGAGGACGTACAGGGCACCGTCGGGACCGAACTTCCAGTCCATGAGGTTCTTGATGCCGTCGTTGCCGATCGGAATGATCTTCTTCAGCGACTCCGAGTGGACCGGTACCGATCCGTCGCCGTGCGTCTTCGGGTCGGTGAGGACCGCGTTGCGCGGCTGGTCGGAGTCGTAGAAGTCACCGACGAACCACTTCCCGTCCCAGTAGCTCGGCCACTTGTCCGCGTTCGCGATCGACGCGTCGTAGCGGTAGACGGGACCGTCCATCGCGGCTTGGCCGCCGCCCTTCAGCCACGGCAGCAGGTACTTGGCCTCCTCCTTCTTGTACGAGGGGACACCCTTGGCGTCGCGCGGATAGTCGGGCGCCCCGCCCTGCGGCGAGTACCAGATGTTGTTCCCGGTGACCGGCGGCAGGTTGACGAGACCGTCGTTGTTCGGCGACTCGTTCTTCGGGTGGTCGCAGTCGTACCAGCCCAGCGGCTTCGTCGGGTCCGGCAGATTGCGGTCGCGGTAGGGCTGCTTGTTGCCCATGCAGTACGGCCAGCCGCGGTTGGACGCCTTGGTGATGACGGCGAACTGGTCGTACTTGGCCGGACCCCAGGTCGTCGACGGCTCACCGGCGTCCGGGCCGACCCAGCCCGCGTACAGGGTGTCGGTCTTCTTGTCGATCGAGATGCGCGCCGGATTGCGGACACCCATCACATAGATCTCGCCGCGCGTCTTGCCGCCGCCCTCGGCCGTCTCCTTGCCGGTGAAGAGGTTCCCCTCCGGCAGGGTGTACGTCCCGTCGGCCTCCGGGTGGATCCGCAGGATCTTCCCGTTGAGGTTGTTGGTGTTGCCGGCGGTGCGGCGCGCGTCGGCGAACGAGACGCCCTTGTAGTTCGGCTGCGGGTTGTTGCCCGAGTAACCGTCGCTGAACTGCGAGGAGTTGTTGTCACCGGTCGCGATGTAGAGATTGCCCTTCGAGTCCCAGGCCATCCCGCCACCCGCGTGGCAGCAACTGTGCACCTGCACCGGCCACTTGAGCAGCACCTTCTCGCTGCTCAGGTCCAGCTTGTTCGTGGCGAGGTCGAGCGTGAAGCGGGAGACGCGCCGCTCGGCGAGCTGCTTGTCCCGGTCGAGCTGCGCGTGCGGCGTGTAGTGCAGGTACACCCACCCGTTCTGCTCGAACCTCGGGTCCAGCTCGATCCCGAGCAGGCCCTCCTCGACCTTGATCAGCTCGTCGCCGCCGCCTTTGTTGCCGAAGACGGTCAACTCCCCTGCGAGAGTCACCTTCTTGGTCTTCGGGTCGTAGACGTGGACCTGCCCCTTGCCCTTGCCGACGTCCGGGTCGTTCCAGTCGGTGACCACGGGCTGGGAGGAGTCCGCGCCGCCGCGGCCGATGTAGAGCACCCGGCCGTCGGGAGCGGTGACGAGCCCGTGCGGCTCGCCGATCTGGTCGTTCTGCCCGGCCTGGTTGGGCTGGGTGAGGCGCTCGGCCTTGTAGTTGGCGTTGATCGCGGCCTTGCAGTCGGCGCGCACGATCCGCGTCGTCCACAGCAGCGCCCCGCGCAGATGGTCGCGGAAGTCCGCCTCGTCGAACGACGACACGGTCCCGCCCATCCCGGTGTAGAAGGAGCGGCCGCCGTCGTAGTCGCGGCACCACGAGACCGGGTGGTCGGCGCCGTTCGCGCTCTCGCCCGGCTTGTACGTGGACTCGTTGACCCGGGCCACCGTGTGCACGTCGCCGGACGGGTTCTTCGTCCAGTTCAGCCACTGGTCGGGCCGCTTCCACTGCACCGGCAGGTCCTTCGTCGCCGGATGCTGCCGGTCGCCGACCTCGACGGTGGCCCGCTGTACGGAGGCGGGCGACGAGGCGGCCGGACGGGCCCCGATCAGACCGGTGAACCAGTCCGAGTACGGCTCGGCGCGCGCCGCGTCATGAATGCCGACGAACCCGCCGCCGGCCTCCATGTACGTCTCCAGGCCCGCTTCCTGATCGGGGTCGAGGACGTCGCCCCCGCCGGTCAGGAACACGACGGAGTTGAAACGGCCCAGCTTGGTGCCGTTCGTGAACACGGACGCGTCATCGGTCGCCTGGATCGTGAAGCGCTGCCCGGCCGCGCCGGACTGGCCGATCTTCTCGATCGCCTCGATGCCCGCGTTCACCAGGGGCGACTCGTCACCCCCGGCCGCGGACCCGTAGAACACCAGGACCCGCACATTGGCGCCGCCGGGCGGCGACTTGACGGACATCGTTGTCAGCGGCTCCGGGGCCGGCCGCGCGCTGGCGGCGGGCCCGCTCAGCAGCCCGGCGGCCACGACACCCGCGGCGACACCGGCCGCCCAGATCCGGCCGCGTCTGCTTCTGCTCGCTCTGAACTCTCGTACGGGCAACGGCTCTTGATGCGGTAACCGCCGCATGTGTTCACCCACCCCTCGTCGGACACAGCAACAGCGCGGTGAAAGCTAGACCTCTTTGCGCGGCACGCCAATAGGTATGACCGCGATTCCACAAACTTTGTCCTGAGTGTGGATAAACGAAGATCACGTGGCTACCGTGCTCAGCGCGACGTGAAAGCTCGTACGAGGCTGGGGAGTTGGCCGTGACGACGGAACACGATGAACTGCACGACGAGCCGAACCGGGCGAGCGAGCGGGACAGGCGCGCGCTGAGCCGGCGCATGCTGATCGGCGGCGCGGTGGCGGCGACGGCCGGGGTGACATCGTTGTCGCTCGCGGCGGCGGCACCGCAGGCCGCCGGCGCCGACACCCCGCCGCGCACCGCGCCCGCGGGCGGCGAGGTCAAGCACATCACGATGTACGCGGAGAAGCTCGCGGACGGCCAGCTCGGCTACGGCTTCGAGAAGGGCAAGGCGTCGATCCCCGGCCCGCTCATCGAGCTCAACGAGGGCGACACCCTGCACATCGAGTTCGAGAACCTGACGGACGTCGACGCGAGCCTGCACGTCCACGGCATGGACTACGAGATCTCCAGCGACGGCACGCGGATGAACCGCAGCCACGTCGAACCCGGCGGCACCCGCACCTACACCTGGCGCACCCACGCGCCGGGCCGCCGCAAGGACGGCACGTGGCGCCCGGGTACCGCGGGCTACTGGCACTACCACGACCACGTCGTCGGCACGGACCACGGCACGGGCGGGATCCGGAAGGGCCTCTACGGCCCGGTGATCGTGCGCCGCAAGGGCGACATCCTGCCCGACCCCGGCAAGACGTTCACCATCGTCTTCAACGACATGACGATCAACAACAAGGCGGCCCACGAAGCCCCGAACTTCGAGGCCACGGTGGGCGACCGGGTCGAGATCGTGATGATCACGCACGGCGAGTACTACCACACGTTCCACATGCACGGTCACCGCTGGGCGGACAACCGCACGGGCATGCTCACCGGCCCCGACGACCCGTCCCAGGTCCTCGACAACAAGATCTGCGGCCCGGCGGACTCGTTCGGGTTCCAGTTCATCGCGGGGGAGGGCGTCGGGGCCGGGGCCTGGATGTACCACTGCCATGTCCAGAGCCATTCCGACATGGGGATGGCGGGGCTGTTCCTGGTGAAGAAGGCGGACGGGTCGATCCCGCCGTACGACGCGCCGCATCACTGACGGCCGCCGGTCCGGTACGTCACGTCCCTTCGGGCCGCTCGCCCGGAGGCAGCAGCAGGACCTCCAGGGGCCCGGGCGCACGCCCGGGCCCTCTCCAGGAATCACGGCACGCGCGCGTCGGGGATCAGCCCCGGGGTCGCCCGCACCGCGAGGGCGAACCGGGCGTGGGCCGCCCGGTCGAGGACCGGCACCGCGAGGGTGCGCACGCCGTGTGCGGACTCGCCGTCGTTCAGGGCATGACCCGCTTCCCGTACACGAGCCAACGTACGGCCGCACCCTGCGGATCGGACTGCGCCTGCACCTCATCGTCCGGGACACCGAGGACCGGGCGTGGGCCGCCGCCGACCGTCTCCTCGACGTCACGAGCGAGGCGACGTAGGCCCGGCAGCCGGGCGACCGCGCGGGCGAGGACGGCGTCGGCTGGCAGCGCCAGTTCCGCCAGCACGGCGGGAGGGTCCCCGCTCGGGCCCGGGAACCGGAGGCCCACCCCAACCTCTGGCCCGGCATGAGCCTGTTCCGCCCCGGCCCCGGCACGGCCGTCGTCGGATCCACCGCGCAAGTCATCGCCCGTCTGGAGGAGTTCAGGTCTCTGGGCGTCGACACCGTCATCCTGTCCGGCAATCCGCTCCTGGAGGAGGCGTACCGGGTGGCGGAGACCGTGCTGCCCGCGCTGGGGGTGGGCAGGCCCCGCTGACCGGCTGACCCGCCCGGAGATCGTCCGGCCCTCACTCACCCCGCACCCCTGCGTGTGTACGGCCGCCCCCGCCCGGGTGTAGACCATCGATGACACCTGTACGCGCCAACGAGTCGTCGAAGGAGCCGAGTTGAGCAAGGACCGCACGTACGACTACGTCATCGTCGGGGCCGGGTCCGCCGGATGTGTGCTGGCCGGGCGGCTGAGCGAGGATCCGTCCGTCCGGGTCGCGCTCGTCGAGTCCGGGCCGCGCGACCGCAAGCCGGAGATCCGGATACCGGCCGCGTTCCCGAAGCTGTTCAGGACGCCGTACGACTGGGACTACGCCACGACCGGGCAAAGCGCCCTGAACGAGAGGGAGTTGTACTGGCCGCGGGGGCACATGCTCGGCGGCTCGTCGTCCCTGAACGCCATGATGTGGGTGCGCGGACACCGCGACGACTACGACGCGTGGGGCGAGGCCGCCGGACCCGAATGGTCCCACGACGCGTTCGTGCGGTACTTCCAGCGCGCCGAACGGTGGGCCGGCGCCCGGCACGAGAAGTCCGTGTACGGCACGCTCGGCCCCCTGCACATCTCCCCGCCCCGCCACCCGAACCCCACCACCCACGCCTTCCTGGACGCCTGCCGCGCCCAGGGCCTGCGCGATCTCGGGGAGCTGAACCAGCCGGACCACGGCGGCTTCGCCCTCACACCGGTCAACCAGCACCGCGGCCGCCGCTGGAGCGCCGCCGACGGATACCTCAGGCCCGCCGCGCGCCGCCCCAACCTCGACATCCACACCGGCGCCCGTGTGACCCGGATCGACTTCGACGGCGTCCGCGCCGCGGGTGTGGTCGCCGACGGGGTGTCCGCCGGGGCGCTGCGCGCCACCCGTGAGGTGATCCTCGCCGCGGGTGCCATCGGCTCGCCGCACCTGCTGCAACAGGCGGGCATCGGCGACCCGGACGCCCTCACCGCCGCCGGCATCGACCCGCTCGTCGCCTCGCCCGACGTGGGCCGGCACCTCCAGGACCACCTCTCCTACGCGGTCACCGTCCGCTGCCCGCGCCCCGTCACCCTCACCGGCGCCGACACGCCCGCCAACATCGCCCGCTTCCTGCTCCGGGGCCGCGGACCGCTCACCTCGAACGTGGGCGAGGCCGTCGCCTTCATCCGGACACGGCCCGAACTCGCCGCCCCCGACATCGAGGTGGTCTACGCGCCCGTCCCGTTCGTCGACCACGGGCTGACCCCGCCGACCGAGCACGGCATCACCCTCGGCGTGGTCCTCCTCCAGCCGCACAGCGCGGGCCGCATCACACCGACGGGACCCGGCGCCGCCCGCCCCCGCATCGACCCGGACTACCTGGCCCACGAGGACGATCTGCGCACACTGGTCGCGGGCGTGCGCAGGGCCGAGGAACTGCTGGCGGACGCCGCGCTGCGCCCGCTGCACTCCGCGCCCATGGCCGGGTACCCGGGTGTCGTCGACGACGAGACGCTCGTCCGCTCGATCCGGGCCCACGCCGAGACCCTCTACCACCCCGTCGGCACCTGCCGGATGGGCGCCGACGAGGGCTCCGTCACCGATCCGCGGCTGCGGGTCCGCGGCACCGAGGCGCTGCGCGTCGTCGACGCCTCCGTCATGCCGCGCATCACCCGGGGCCATACGCACGCGCCGACCGTCGCCCTCGCGGAGAAGGCCGTGGAGCTGATCCGCGAGGACGCCGGCGCATGACGCGTGGTGCGAGGGGACCGGTCAGGAACCGACGCTCACCGTGAAGCGGCGCGGGTTGCCGTCATTGGCCGCGCCCGACACGTCCGGCTCCCCGTCGGGGCGGACGTCGTCGTACGGGAAGGCGTACCCGATGGGCGAGTTGGCGTGCACGATGCGCGACCAGTGGTTCGTCGTGGCGTCCGTGTAGTAGTCGCCGGACCCGGCGCCGTTCGGCTGCTCGGGGTGGGTGAGCATGATGCTGCGGTTGAATCCGGCGGCGAGGCGGGCCAGCAGGCCCTTCTTGTCGTCGGAGTCGGCCGGGTTGTTGGTGAACGGGCCGTGGTTGCAGGTGAAGATGTCCTTCGAGGCGGGCTTGGTGAAGGTGTGCCCGCCGTTGAAGGTCAGGGTGTCGCCGCTGACCCGGCCGGTGAACACGCCGCGGCCGCCCTGCAGGTCGATCTTCAGGTCGGTCGAGCGGTACTTGTCCCAGACCTGGTCGATGTAGCCGTTCCACACGTCGCGGAACGGCATCTCGTCGGGCCGGTCGAAGTACGGCGCCATCAGGTTCTGCGGCGAGATGACGCGCAGCACCTTGCCGTCGCCGCCCTTGATGACGAGCTTGTCCCAGGGCTGCCCGTCCTTGGCGGCCTGGGCGGCCAGATCCGCGGCGATCCTGTCGACGGCGCCGTCCGGCAGCGGGGCGACGGTGTGGGTCGTGTCGCCCTCCAGGGTCAGCCCGATCGGCAGGGCCGTCACCAGGTCGACGTAGCTGATGTTGGCGTACAACTGCTCGGTGTTGAAGGTGAATTCGCAGAACGACCAGGTCTTGCCGTAGTTCGCGTCGGTGGGGGTCGCGAAGGCCGGCTCGACGAGACCCGGGCCGGGGTTCAGGAAGAAGTCCAGCGTGTCGTCGCGGACGAAGTAGACGCGCGCGCCGTACATCTGAGGCAGCGTCACGACCTTGGGAGCGGACCCCGCCGGGTTCAGCGGGATGGCGCAGTCGACGGGCAGCGGCGTCTGCGGGGCGCTCGGCGACTCGGGGCGGTAGACACTGCCGTCGGCGCGCAGCAGCACCCAGTTGCCGGAGGACTGCTCGTGGCCGGTGACGTACGCGCGCACGGTCCCGGACAACGACTTGTTCTCCAGGGCCAGTTCACAGGTGGCGGGCGCGGCGCCCGCGGTCCAGGCGGGAACGGACAGGGAGGCGGCGGCCGTTGCGACGGTCGCCCCGGCGCCGGCGAGGAACATCCTGCGCGATATCACGATCGCACTCCTGAAATGTGGGGGGTGAGTGGGGTGCCCCACTGTGGCGAGAGGGATGAGGAGCGTCAAGACTTATGACAGGGAGCGCTCCCACAGATTGTTTGCCTTCAAAAGTTGAAGATGGATCGTATACGGCCCATTGGTCCGTACCTTGCCTGGTCAGCGCGGTGCGACGGCGCTTGTCAGTGGGTGGTGGAAGACTCGGCGGTCCAAGGAAGAAAATCCCTCGACGAGGAGGGCGGGACCATGATCACCACGGACTTCGTGACCGGTTCGCCGAACTGGATGGACCTCGGCACCCCCGATCTGGACGGTGCGATCTCCTTCTACGGAGGCGTCTTCGGCTGGCGGTTCCGGTCCGCGGGCCCGGACGCCGGCGGGTACGGGATGTTCCAGCTCGACGGGAGGACGGTGGCGGGCGCCATGACCGTCACCCCCGACCAGGGAGGTCCCGCCTGGTCGGTCTACTTCCAGAGCGCGGACGCGGACGCCACCGCCAAGGCGGTCGAGCAGGCCGGCGGCGCCGTGCTCTTCCGCCCGATGGACGTCATGGACCAGGGCCGCATGGCCATCCTCGCCGACCCGGCGGGCGCCGCCTTCGGCATCTGGCAGCCGGGGGTGAACAAGGGGCTCGACCACGTCACCGAGGACGGCGGGCTGAACTGGGTGGAGCTGTACACCCCCGACGTGGCCGCGGCGAAGGACTTCTACGGAGTGGTGTTCGGCTGGGGCGCGTTCGACGTGGAGTTCCCCGGGGGCACGTACACGACGGTCAGCCCCGCGGGCACGGACGAGAACGGGATGTTCGGCGGTGTCGTCCCGCTGGACAGCGACCCGGCCGAGGCGGGTGCGGGCCCGCACTGGACGCCGTACCTCCACGTCCCGGACGTCGACGCCACGGCAGGCAAGGTCCAGGAGCTGGGCGGCACGGTCCGCTCCGCGCCGGTCAGCCTCCCCGGAGTGGGCCGGATCGCGAAGCTCGCGGACCCGTACGGGGCGGGCTTCGCGGTGATCAAGGGCGACCCGGAGCAGCAGTAGTTCCGCGGCGGGCGGCGCCGCCCGGCGAGCCGCGTTGATCGCGCGTTGATCAATCGTTTTTCGCCGGGCGGCACCATCTCCGCCATGCACGCGAACACGACCTTCACGCCCGTCGGCCCCAGCTGGCAGGACCAGGCCCTGTGCGCCCAGACCGGCGGCGACTTCTTCTTCCCCGAGCCGGGCAGCTCCGTCCGCGAGGCCAAGCTGATCTGCCGCATGTGCGAGATCCGCCCGGCCTGCCTGGAGTACGCCCTGTCCCACGACGAGCGCTTCGGCGTCTGGGGCGGCCTCTCCGAGAAGGAGCGCCACCAGCTCAGGCGTACGTGACCACGAACTCCCTTGTCCCCGCGGGCACATGGACATCGTCGCCGAAGCCGGTCACGTCCAGGTCCCGCCCGTCCGCGACGGCCGACCGCACCGTCCCGAAGCGGCACGCGTACACGAACCGCACCCCGTCCGGCGCCGCCCCGATCCGCACGGTCACCAGCCGTGCCGCCGCATCGTGCGTCAGCCGGTACCCGAAGGGCTGCCCGAACAGGGTCGGCGCGTCCTCGACCGCCACGTGCTGCCCGTCCGGCATCCAGTGCGGCCGGACCCCCGGGGCGATGTACAGATGCGGGTCCCGGTCCTCGTCCGCCTCGAAGAACAGGATGTCGCGGACGAGCAGCAGATACTCGGCGGCGGCCCAGCCGTGCGGGATGTCGCCCATGTACCAGTGCCGGCCGGGTACGTCGCGGAAGTCCGAGGCGACCGGGAAGGCGTGCTGCTCGTTCCACGCGCCCAGCGCCACCGCCCGGTCCTGGAGGTGCGGGAACGCCGCGTCCACCACCCAGCCGAGCAGCGCGTCGGCCCGCTCCGGATTCCCGGCCAGCAGATATGCGTGCGCCAACTGCGTGGTCAGATAAGGACCGTACGCGTTCCAGGCCGCCTCGTGCCGGAATCCGCCGGTCACGAAGTGCGCGTACATCGTGTCGAGCGTGCAGCGCGCGGCCCGGTCGATGTCGTCGCCCAGCTTGCTGCCCATGTGCAGCCGCAGCGGATGGAAGTACGCCGCCGCGCCGATCATCGTCGAGTCGAGCCGCCCCACGTCACCGGGCCCCGTCGGCAGGTACGTCTCCCAGGCCCCGCGCCGTCGCTGCTCGGCCAGGACCCAGCGCATCGAGGCGACGGTGGCGGCCTTCAAGTCGTCGAAGGCGCTCCACAGTTCGGCCACCTCCGGCGCGCCGAGCCGCTCGGCGAGCCGCGCCGCCTCGTAGAGCCCGGCCAGCCCCCACAGGTCGTCCCAGTAGTGCGGTTTGTCCCGCTCGCCGAGGTGCTCGGCGCTCCACCCGCTGTGCAGCAGGCCGAACCCGTCCCGGTTGTCGCGCAGCCACCGCGCCCCGTCGACCACGTACGGGCTGTAGAGCTTCGCGCCGAACGCCGCGGCCCGCCCGGCGGTCCGGTCGAACCGTCCGATCGCCCACAGCGCCTGCCCGTTGCTGTCCCACTCGCGGTCGTCCTTCTCGTGCGGCCCGCCGAAGAACCCGTACTCCGCACACGGCCCGATCCGCCCGCCGCCGCGGTTGAACCGCAGCGGATAGTGCGTCCCCAACTGGTGCGCGGCCAGGGCGGAATCACCGACCAGCGAGCACGCCGTCGCCTCCACGGACGAGTCCCTGATCCAGAACGAGTCGTACACCGTCGGCCCCGGATGGATCTCGCCGAGGTCGGACAGGATCAGCAGCTCGGACCGCGCCTGCCGGAACAGATCCGTCAAGTGGGAAACCGGGCGCGGCAGTTCGGGTTGCAGTCCCTGCCGCAGCAGCTTTCCCGTCCAGAACTCCCGGTTGGCGGTCTCCAGGACGTCTGCCGGGGTCGCGCGCAGCTCGGCCAGGTCGTCGGGCCCGCTGTACAGGTCGACGGGCAGCCGCACGTCGACCTCCACCAGTTCGTCCTCCACCACCCGGTACGGCCACGCGAACACGGCGCTGCACAGCCCCGCCACCTGGTCCTGCGCCTCGGCCGCCCCGTTCAGCTTCCCGCCCATCACCAGGTCGCGGAACGGACTGTGGTGCACGTACACGTCCGGATCCTGGCTGAAGTCCGGATTGCCGTACACGCCGAACTGCTCGGGCGGCGTCTCGAAGACGGGCCCCCAGCCGCTGTTCGTCTCGACCCGCAGCTCACCGGGCAGATACCGCAGGAACGTCAGGCGCCGGTCGGTGATCTCCCGCCCGTTGCGGTCGTGGCGCTGGAAGCCGCTCGGCCCGGCCGGCATCAGCGCCGCGCACACCAGCCCCTCCCGGGCCTGCCCCGTCGGCGATCCCACGGTCAGCCGCGTCACGACCGCGTCCCGCTGCCGGGCCCCGACCGGCACGGCGAAGGTCCGCTGCACGAACTCGACACCGTCGGCGGTGCGGAACGTCGTCAGCACCACGGGCAGATGCGGCGCCTCCATGCGCTGTGCCACCGCTCCGCCGTCCGTCAGCTGCGGCAGGTGCAGCGCGCCCGTCGCCGGGTCGAACAGGAAGAACGACAGGCAGTACTTGTCGTAGACCGGCTCGATCTCCCCGGCCTGCCCGACCAGGGACTCCTGCCGGTGATCCTTCACCCCGACCATGGCCCAGTACCGGTACAGCGCGTTCGAGGCGAACGCCGCCTCCTTGGAGTCGTACGCCCCCGCGTCGAAGTCGTCGCTCCACCGCCGGAACGCCTGCTGCGCCCACCACGGCACCGGATACGGCACCTGGGCCCGCCCGGCCCAGCTGCGCCACATGACCTCGTAGAACATCCACTCGTGCGTCTGCGCCATGGAGTTCACCCCCTGCTCGCACCGTGGCACCGTCGCGGCGGCCCCGCCAGGGTCCGTTCCCGTCCGTGGCGGGGTGGAGGGTGGACCGCGGTCCGGCGGTCATCTCCACCCCGGGTTCCACCCATGGGTCCAGGTGCCGAAGGCCCTGCCGCAGCAGGCTTGGGGGCATGACAACGACTGAGTGGATCACCGACATCGCCCTTCTCCTCGTCGTCTTCCGGCAGCTGCGGGAAGGCCGCCTGGACCTCAGGACCTTCCTCGTCCCGCTGGGGATCGTGGCCTTCGTGGCCTACTCGTACCTCGACACCGTCCCCACCGCGGGCAACGACCTGGTGCTGATCGGGACCCTGACGGCCGTCGGAGCCGCGCTCGGCATCGCCGGCGGCGTCCACACCCGGATCCGGCCCGCCGGCGGGCACCTGCTGATCAAGGCCGGCGCGGTCTCGGCGGCCCTGTGGGTGCTCGGCATGGGCGCCCGGATGGGGTTCCAGCTGTGGGTCGAGCACGCCGGCGGAGCCGACGACGTCGCCCGGTTCAGCATCACGCACCACATCACCGGTGATCAGGCCTGGGTCGCGGCGTTCGTCCTGATGGCGCTCACCGAGGTGGTCACGCGGCTCGCCACGATCCTCGTCCGCAGCCGCAGGGTGGCCCGCGCGCTCCCGGCGGAGGCGGCCGCGCCCACCGCGCCGGTCCTCGACCGCACCGCCTGACCGTGCGTTATCGTCTGGCCGTGCCCGCAACCGAGTCCGCCCCGCCGTCCGGGGCGGCCCTGCCCCAGGGGGCCGGCCCGCGGCCGGTTCCCGGTCGTGACCCCCGGGTGCAGTGGGTCCTGAGCCTCGCGGTCGTCGTCGTCGGGATCGTGACCATCCGGCCGATGGGCTTCAGCGGCCGCGGCCTCGCGGTCACCGCCCTCTTCGTGGTCAACAGCGTGGCCCTGCTGGCCCGGGCCCTGCCCGAGGCCCGGGTCTCCCAGCGGGCCGCCGTGGTCTGGCTGACCGCGGGGGTCGTCGCGGCGGCCGCGCTGATCGGCGTCAGCCGCAGCGGAACGGGTTATCTGTTCGCCTTCTTCCTCGCCGGCCACATCGGCTACCGGCTCGCCGCCAAACCGGCCCTCGTCCTCGCGCTGACCTGCAGCCTGCTGTGCGGGGGCGTCCTGTACTTCCGCCTCGGCCCGGGCCACCACCTGCTGCCCTGGGCCCTCGGCCTCGCCACCGGCGCCCCCGTCCTGGTCGGGATCGTCAACCGTGGCCGGCAGCGGGCGATCCAGGCGGCGATCTCCGCGGCCGAGTCCGCCGAGCGGGCCGCCCGCGCCGAGGCCCAGGCCGCCGTGCTGACCGAGCGCAGCCGGATCGCCCGGGACGTGCACGACGTCCTGGCCCACTCGCTGGCCGGGATCAACATGCAGCTGGAGCTGGCCGACGCCCTTCTCGACACCGGCGACCTGGACAAGGTCCGCGAGGCCAACGACAAGGCCCACAGCATGGTCAAGGAGAGCCTGAAGCAGGCCCAGTGGACCGTGCACGCCCTGCGCGAGGACGCCCTGCCGCTGCTGGACAGCCTGACCGCGATGCTCGAATCGTCCGGCCACCACGACGTGCTCACCGTCACCGGGGCCGTGCGCGAGGTACCGGCCCGGGTGACCCAGAACCTGCTGCGGATCGCCCAGGAGTCACTGACCAACGCGGCCCGGCACGCGCCCGGCGCGGAGGTCGCCGTGGAGCTGACGTTCACCGCCGCGTCGACCACCCTGAGGATCCGCAACCGCCCCGCCGTGCGGGCGGTGACGGCGGGTGTCGGCAGCGGCATGGGACTGATCGGAATGCGCGAACGCGTCGCCCTGCTGGGCGGGACCATCACCGCGGGGCCGGTCACCGAGGGACCGGACCAGGGCGGCTGGCAGGTGGAGGCAGTGATCCCGGGATGAGTGAACAGACCGAGCAGCACACGCAGTTGAGGGTGGTCGTCGCCGACGACCAGGCCGCCGTCCGGGAGCCGCTCGCCGCGGTGCTCGGGCTCTCCGAGGGCATCGACGTGGTCGCGGCCGCCGCGGACGGCACCGAGGTGCTGGCCGCGGTCGCCGGTGCCGGGCCGGTGGACGTCGTGCTGATGGACCTGCGCATGCCCGTCATGGACGGGATCGAGGCGACCGGCCGGCTGAGCGAGGAACACCCGGAGGTGGCCGTGGTCGTCCTGACCACGTTCGCCGACGACGACTCGATCCTGGCCGCGCTGGGCGCCGGCGCCCGCGGCTATCTGACGAAGAACGCCGGGCGCCAGGACATCGTCCGTGCCATCCGCGCGGCCGCGGCCGGGCAGTCCGTGCTCGACCGGGAGGTCCAGGACCGGCTGCTCGCCACGGTCCGGACCAAGCCGCCGGCGCCGGACCGGTCACTGCCGCGGGACATCACGCCCCGCGAGCGCGAGGTGCTCACCCTGATCGGCCAGGGCCTGCCGAACCGGGCCATCGCCGAGAAGCTGTTCATCAGCGAGGCCACGGTCAAGACCCACATCAACAACCTGTTCGCCAAGGCCGGCATCCGGGACCGGGCGGACGCCGTGCGCCGCGCCATCTCGGCGGGACTCGCCTGACGGCACCTGTCGTCCGGAGCCGGCCGGCCGCTCAGCGGGCGAGCAGGTCCTGCAGTTCGGCTTCGAAGAGCTGTCCGGGGTCGAAGCCCATCCCGGTGAAGTGGCCCGCGGCCTCCAGGGACAGGACACCGTGCAGCCGGGTCCAGACGCTCAGCGCCCGGTGCAGGGCCGCGGGCGGGGCGGGGTGGCCGTCCGCCCACTGCCGGTGGGCCTCGATGTGGGTGTCGAACGCGGCCGGGGGAGCGGTGTCGGGCAGCGCCGCGCAGGCGTCGAGCAGCGTCGCCATGATCGCGGAGGCGATGGCGGTGATGTCGTCGGGCGCGTGATAGCCCGGGACCGGGGTGCCGTAGACCAGGAAGTAGCGGTGAGGGTCGGCCAGGGCCCAGTCGCGCAGGGCGTGGGCCAGCGCGGTGAGGTCGGCGCGGGACCCGGCTGCCTCGGTGGTCTCGCGGAAGGTGTCGGCGAGGCTCTGGTACGCGTCCCTGACGAGCTCGGTGATCAGCTCGTCGCGACCGGCGAAGTACCGGTAGAGCGCGGGTCCGCTCATGCCCATCTGCTTGGCGATCGCGTTCAGGGAGAGCGCCGACGCGCCCGCCGTGGCGATCTGCTCCCACGCGTGTTCCTTGACCTCCGCGCGCACCTGGGCGCGGTAGCGCTCGCGCGGGGTCTTCGTGTCCGCCACTGGCTTGCCGCCTTTCCGCACCGTCGCGGCTCCGGCCGCATGATGCGTTAGAGGTTATCACGAAGGTTATTGACGCTCTCGGGGGTGAGTGTTAGAACTTCTAGCGAACGCGAAAACCCATCATTGAAGCGGAGTGTGGGCCCGTTCGCCGTGCCCCGCTTCCTGCTCGCGCACAGCTCACCCGACTTCTGACCAGGGGATAGCCATGTCCAGCATGCGTCGTACCGGTGTCCGCGCCGCCTTGTCGACCGTCCCGCTCGCGCTCGGCGTCCTGGGCACGGCGGTGGCCCCCGCCGGGGCCGCCTCCCACCCCGGCGCGCCGCTGACCTGCCGGGGCGCCGGCGTCGACCCCGACGCCCGCGTCGGCTACCGCACCGCGGCCGTGATCCACGCGCCGCTGCGCACCCTGTGGAAGCTCCAGACCGACGTGGAGCGCTGGCCGTCCTGGCAGCCGCACGTCGAGCGCGCGCACCGCGTCGACCACGGGCCCTTCCGTGAAGGGTCGGCGTTCCGGTGGACGACGCCGGTGCCCCCGAACCCCGCGACCCCGGCCACCAGCCTCGACATCACCTCGACCGTCGAGCAGCTCGAGCACGGGTCCTGCATCCGCTGGACCGGCCCCGCGGTCGGCGAGGGGCTGCACATCGACGGCGTGCACGTCTGGAACTTCACCGAGGTCCGGGGCGGCGTGCTCGTGCGCACCGAAGAGACCCACGCCGGCCCCCAGGTCGACGCCGACGTGCCCGCGGCGACCAAGATCCTCGGCGACGGACTGGAGGCCTGGCTGAGCGACCTGAAGACCGCCGCCGAAGCCGGCGGCGGGTCGCGCTGAACGCCGGTGAACCAGCGGGCCGAACCGGCCGCCGGTCCCCGGCGGCCGGTTCAGGCCTTCGTGGCCCGCGCCGCCAGCCGGGCCTTGCGGGCGGCCAGCTTCTCGTCGAACTTGCAGGCCTCGGCGTCGAGCCCGTTCATGAACAGGCCCAGCTCCTCCTGGGCCTTGAGGCCCTCCGGGCCGAGCCCGTCGATCTCCATGACCTTGAGGAACCGGAGTACCGGCTGCAGCACGTCGTCGTGGTGGATGCGCAGGTTGTAGACCTCGCCGATCGCCATCTGCGCCGCCGCCCGCTCGAAGCCCGGGATGCCGTGCCCCGGCATGCGGAAGTCGACGACGACATCGCGCACCGCGCGCATCGTCAGGTCGGGAGCGATCTCGAACGCGGCCTTCAGCAGATTCCGGTAGAAGACCATGTGCAGGTTCTCGTCCGTCGCGATGCGCGCCAGCATGCGGTCGCAGACCGGGTCGCCGGACTGGTGCCCGGTGTTGCGGTGCGAGATCCGCGTCGCCAGCTCCTGGAAGGCGACGTACGCGACCGAGTGCAGCATCGAGTGCCGGTTGTCCGACTCGAAGCCCTCACTCATGTGCGACATGCGGAAGGCTTCCAGCTTGTCCGGGTCGACGGCGCGGGACGCGAGGAGGTAGTCGCGCATGACGATGCCGTGCCGGCCCTCCTCCGCCGTCCAGCGGTGCACCCACGTGCCCCAGGCGCCGTCCCGGCCGAAGAGCGTCGCGATCTCGTGGTGGTAGCTGGGGAGGTTGTCCTCGGTCAGCAGGTTGACGATGAGCGCGGTGCGGCCGATCTCGGTGACCTGCGACTGCTCCTTGTCCCAGGCCTGGCCGTCCTCGAAGAAGCCGGGGAAGTTACGGGCGTCGGACCAGGGCACGTACTCGTGCGGCATCCAGTCCTTGGCGACCTTCAGGTGCCGGTTGAGCTCCTGCTCGACCACTTCCTCCAGCGCGTGCAGCAGCCGGGCGTCGGTCCATGTCGTCGACGAGCCGAGGCGGGGGGAGATGACGGTCATGGGAGCTCCTGGGGGACGGAGGTACAGCGAGCGGTATTACCTACGGTGTCGTAGGTTACGTTGCCGTAGGTTAAGCGCTCCATAAAGATCGTCGTCACGCATACAGCTCCCGGAGCCGGACTGAGAGGCACGTCACACAGCCCTCCAGCTTCTCGAACTCCGAAATGTCCACCAGAACGGGGTCGTAGCCGAGGCTCGCGAAGAGCTCCGCCGACTTCGGGGCGCTCGCCGCCATGAGCAGCCGGTCGCCGCCGAGCAGCACGACATGGGCGCCCGCCTCCTCCGGCACGGGCAGGAAGCGGGGGAAGAGCGAGGCGTGATCCACCAGCGGCTCGTGGCCGATGACCGTGCCGTCGGGCAGCGCCGTCACCGCCGACTTCAGGTGCAGCACCGTGCTGACCGGCACCGTCACCACGCGCGCGCCGAGCGGCTCGAAGACCGCCCGCAACTGCTGTACGCCGGCCGCGTTGGTGCGCCCGCCGCGGCCCACGTAGAGGGTGTCGCCCACCTTCAGTACGTCGCCGCCGTCCAGCGTGCCGGGCTCCCACACCCAGTTGACGGAGCAGCCGAGCCGCGCCACGGCCTCCTCGACCCCGGCGATCTCGCCGCGCCGGGACTCGGCGCCCGGGCGGGCGATCAGCGCCACGTTCCGGAAGACCACCACCGCGTCCTCCACGAACACCGCGTCCGGGCAGTCGTCGGCCGGCTCCACCAGGAACGTCTCCCAGCCGTGCGCCTCCAGCGCGGCGACGTAGTCCTGCCACTGCGCGACCGCCTTCCCGGCGTCGACGGGGGTCCGCTCCACATGCGTGACCAGACCTTCCGCGATGCGCGGTCCGGGGCGGCGGATCAGGGCCTTCTTGCTCGGCACGGGTGTACTCCATGGCTGGTGCGGGGCGGTGCGTGCTGCGCGACGGCGCTCATCATGCACAGCCCGCGGGTCACGGCGGAATCCCCCGTTACGCGGCTGTCACCTCCCCCTCACCCGGCCCCTCCACGCCCGCGACCGCCCGCCGCAGGTGTTCCGCGGTGAAGGAGCCCTCCGCGTCGAGGAGTTGGGCCGGCGTCCCCTCGAAGACCACCTGTCCGCCGTGCCGGCCGCCTTCCGGCCCCAGATCGATCACCCAGTCCGCACGCCGGACCACGTCGAGGTCGTGCTCGACGACGATCACGGTGTTGCCCGCGTCGACCAGCCGGTCCAGGAGCGCCACGAGCCCGTCGACGTCCGCCCTGTGCAGGCCGGTGGTCGGCTCGTCCAGCACGTACGTCGCGGCGGTGCGGTGCAGCTGCGTGGCCAGCTTGATGCGCTGACGCTCGCCGCCGGACAGGGTGCTCAGCGACCGGCCGAGTGTCAGATAGGAGAGGCCCACGTCGCGCAGGGCGCGCAGCCGGCGGCGCACCTGCTCCTCGCCGGGGCCGGTGAAGTGGGCGAGGGCCTCCCCGGCGGTCATGTCGAGTACGTCCGCGACGCTTTGCCCGCGCACGGTGAGCCGCAGTACCCCGTCGCCGAACCGCCGCCCGCCGCAGGCCTCGCACACGGTGGTGACCGGGTCCATGAACGCGAGATCGCTGTACACGACCCCGCGCCCCTGGCAACTCGCGCACGCGCCCGCCGAGTTGAAACTGAACAGGCCCGCCTCCGCACCCGTCTCGCGGGCGAAGATCCTGCGGACGGTGTCCATGATCCCGAGGTAGGTCGCCGGGGTGGACCGCCCCGAGATGCCGATGGACGACTGGTCGACGACCACCGCGTCCGGCCGCGCCGCGCACAGCGCCCCCGACACCAGCGAGCTCTTGCCGGACCCGGCGACTCCGGTCACCGCGGTGAGCACCCCGGTCGGCACCCGCACGGTGACGTCCTTCAGGTTGTGCAGGTCCGCGCCCTCGATCCGCACGTGGCCGGTCGCCTCGCGCGGGCGACGCTTCACCCCGCCGGTGCGGCGCAGGCAGCGGCCGGTCAGGGTGTCGGCGTGCCGCAGCCCGTCCGGCGTCCCCTCGTACAGCACGCGCCCGCCGCCCGCGCCGCCCGTCGGCCCCATGTCGACCACGTGATCGGCGACGGCGATGACATCGGGGTCGTGCTCGACGACCAGGACGGTGTTGCCCTTGTCGCGCAGGCGCAGCAGCAGATCGTTCAGCCGGCCCACGTCCCGCGGGTGCAGGCCGACGCTCGGCTCGTCGAAGATGTACGTCATTCCGGTCAGGCTCGATCCCAAATGCCGCACGGTCTTGAGACGCTGGCCCTCGCCGCCGGAGAGCGTCGACGTCGGCCGGTCGAGACGGAGGTAGCCGAGCCCGATCGCCTCGATCCGTTCGAGCGCGGTGACGGCGGCTGCCGCGATGGGCCCGGCCACCGGGTCGCCCGCCTCGCCGAGGCGCCGCAGGACCGGGATCAGCTCGCCGACCTCCATCCGGGCGCAGTCGGCGATGTTCCGGCCGTCGATCCGGGAGGCGAGCGCGGCGGCGCTGAGCCGCGCGCCCCGGCACGCCGGGCAGGGGCCGTCCACGAGGTACCGCTGCACCAGATCGCGGGTGCGTCCGCTCAGCGACGACAGGTCCCGGTTCAGGTACAGCCGCTCGAACCGGTCGGCGAGCCCTTCGTAGGCGATCTCACGGCTGCCGCCGGTGTTGTCGACGCGCACCCGCGCGTCGCGCCCGCGCAGCAGGAACTCCCGTTCCGCGGGCGTGAACGCACCGACCGGTTTGGTGGTGTCGAGGCCGGTGGTGTTCGTGTACGTCTGGCCCTGCCAGGTGCCGGCGGCGAACGGCGGGAACACCACGGCGCCGTCCGCGAGCGACTTCGCCGGGTCGAGGATGCGGTCGTAGTCGGGCCGCACCGTGTGCCCCAGCCCGTCGCACGCCGGGCACATGCCGCTCGGGTCGTTGAACGAGTACGCGGTCGCCGCCCCCGCGCTCGGTGTCCCGCACCGTGAGAACAGCACGCGCAGGACCGAGTAGGTGTCCGTCATCGTGCCGACCGTGGAGCGGGAGTGCCCGCCGATCGGCTTCTGGTCGACGACGATCGCGGGGGAGAGGCCGGTCAGCGCGTCCGCCCGCGGCCGCTCGTACTTCGGCAGCCGGTTGCGCACGAACCAGGCGAACGTCTCGTTCAGCTGGCGCTGCGACTCCACCGCGACGGTGCCGAAGACGATCGACGACTTGCCCGAGCCCGACACCCCCGTGAACACGGTGAGGCGCTCCTTGGGGATGCGCAGCGTCACGTTCTGGAGGTTGTTCTCCCGGGCGCCGACGATGTGCAGATAGGGGTGGCTGGATCCTGTGTTGCTCGGCATGTTTCCGACGGTAGGCCCGATACCCGACACCTTTTGTCGGGGTTTCGCGCTCGGCCCACGAAAGTCCGCGGTCGCGTCCGCCCATGTGTCGAGCGGACGCGACCGCGGCCCTTCTGTGGCTGGTCGCGCCGTTCCCCGCGCCCCTTACGGAGCCGGTGTGTCCTGGAGAACCCCGTCCTCCAGCAGCAACCACCGGGTGACGCCGATCGACTCGAGGAACGGCAGGTCATGGCTCGCCACGATCAGCGCGCCCTCGTACGACTCCAGGGCCGACGTCAGCTGCCGCACGCTCGCCATGTCCAGGTTGTTCGTCGGCTCGTCGAGCATCAGCAGCTGCGGCGCCGGCTCGGCGAGCATCAGCGCGGCGAGCGTCGCGCGGAATCGTTCGCCGCCGGACAGGGTCGCCGCCCGCTGGTCGGCCCGCGCCCCCTTGAACAGGAAGCGGGCCAGCCGGGCCCGGATCCGGTTGTTGGTGGCGTCCGGCGCGAACCGGGCCACGTTCTCGGCGACGGTCGCCTCGTCGTCCAGTACGTCGAGGCGCTGCGGCAGAAAACGCAGCGGCACATGCGGTGTCGCCTCGCCCTCGACCGCCGCCAGCTCGCCGGCGACGGTCCGCAGCAGCGTCGTCTTGCCCGCGCCGTTGCGGCCGATCAGAGCGATGCGTTCGGGCCCGCGCAGCTCGAACTCGCCGTCCACGCGCGCCCCGTAGGCCAGGCGCAGCTCGCGCAGGGTCAGCACGGACCGGCCCGGCGGGACGGCGGTGTACGGCAGGTCGACCCGGATCTCGTCGTCGTCGCGCACCGCCTCCACGGCCTCGTCCAGCCGCTCCTTCGCATCGGTGAGTTTCTCCTCGTGCATGATGCGGTGCTTGCCGGCGGAGACCTGCGCCGCCCGCTTGCGCGCACCCATCACGATCTTCGGTTCGCGCTTGCTGTCCCACATCTTCTGCCCGTAGCGCTTGCGCCGCGCCAACTTGACCTGGGCGTCGGCCAGTTCACGCTTCTGCTTCTTCAGATCGGACTCGGCGACCCGGACCATCCGCTCCGCCGCCTCCTGCTCGGCGGCGAGCGCCTCCTCGTACGCGGACAGGTTCCCGCCGTACCAGACGACCTCGCCGCCCCGCAGATCGGCGATCTGGTCGACGCGGTCGAGGAGTTCACGGTCATGGCTGACCACGACCATGACCCCGGACCAGCCGTCCACGGCCGCGTACAGGCGCTGCCGTGCGTGCAGATCGAGGTTGTTCGTCGGCTCGTCGAGGAGGAGCACGTCGGGCCGGCGCAGCAGCAGCGCCGCCAGCCGCAGCAGCACCGACTCGCCGCCGGACACCTCGCCGATGGTGCGGTCCAGGTCGATGTGGCCCAGGCCGAGTTCGCCGAGCAGGGCGCTCGCGCGCTCCTCGACGTCCCAGTCGTCGCCGACGACGGTGAAGTTCTCCTCGCGCACGTCACCCGCCTCGATGGCGTGCAGCGCGGTCCGGATGCCGGCGATGCCGAGCGCCTCGTCGACACGGAAGGCCGTGTCGAGGGTGACGTTCTGCGGGAGGTAGCCGATCTCGCCGGACACCCGCACGGTGCCCTCGACCGGTTTCAGTTCACCGGCGATCAGCTTCAACAGGGTTGATTTCCCTGACCCGTTGACGCCGATGAGGCCGGTGCGGCCCGGCCCGAAGGCGACCTGCAGGCCGTCGAAGACGCCGGTGCCGTCCGGCCAGGCGTACGAGAGCGCGGTGACGGCGATCGACGTGGCGGCGGGGCTGTGGGAATGGGGGGAGGACATGGACATGAGGGCCTCGCGGTTGCTCGGTGCGAACGGTGGCGGTGTGACGCGTTCGAGACATCGCGGGCCACGGGCAACAAAAAAGGCCTGTACCGGCGGGGAGGACGGCTCGGATGCCGAGGTCTCACACGACGACATGGACGCGACGGGCAACACGTGAAGAAACGTGCGCGGCGTGACATGCGCGGTGTCTCAGGACCTCAGACGAGCAACGTCCTTCTCCTATCGACGGCAACAGAACCGCTATACACCGTAAGAGCCTGTCCTCGGAGGTGTCAACCGATTACCGTGACGGGCGTGCCCCATGGCTCCCTCTCCGTGCCCGCCCGCCTCTTCCTCCTGGCGTACGACACCGGCAAGGGCCGGATCGCCGGCGCCCCCGACCTGCCGCTCGCGGTCCGCGCCGCGGTCCTCGCGGAGCTCGCCGGGCGGGAGCTCGTCCACGACGCGGACGGCATCGTGACCCCGGTGCTCGGCGTCCGGACCGGCGACGCCGTCCTCGACCAGCTCCTGGAACTCATCGAGGAGTCGCGGCCCAGGAAATGGCGCGGCTGGATCACCCACCGGGCCCGCTCCACGCACGCGCTGGTCCGGCAGGGCCTGGTCGCGGACGGGTATCTGCACCCGGGAAGGGGCCGCGTCCTCGGTCTCTTCCCCCGCGCGGAGCACGCGCTGCAACGGGCGGGATACGTCGAGGTGCTGCGCGCGGAGGTGCTCGGCGCGCTGGCGGACCGTACGCCGCCCGACGCGGTGCCCCGCGACGACGCGACCCTGGCCGTCCTGGCCGCCGCGGGCCACCTCCGCACCCTCCTCACCCCCGCGACCGCCGCCGCCGGACCGCCCGCCTCGCGGCCCTGACCCTGACCGCGGGCCCGCACCTCCCACCGATCAGCAGGGCCCTGGAGTCAGCGGTGAGATCAGCGGAAGCGGCAAGATCCTCCGGATCGGGCGGCTAGCGTCCCGCAAGGGGCGCGGGGAGTCGCGCGCTCAGCCACGCACGACGCGCACCCGCCAGAATCACCGCCCCCGCCGACCGGATCGGCGACCTGACACCGGCCCCGGGCGACGGACGGATCGGCCCGAGGGGCCCGGGAACAGCGCACCCAGCCACACACACCCCGCACCGGCCGACACCACCCCACCCGCCTCACGATCCCGCGCTGTTGGTCGAGCGAGACGTGGTGGTGCTCGGCGAGCGCGGCGGCGAACAGGCGGCGCAGCGCGGGCCGGAGCACGGCGCCCGTCCCGCCCCTCGTGCCCCATGCCCCCTGCACAACGCGTCCCACGCCTGTTCACCGCACCCTGGCATCCACCGGCACGGCTGTCAGCCGCTTCCCGGAGGCGGGGTCAGCACGCGTCGCGCAGCAGCTCCGCCAGATCGCCGTCCACGTCCACGTGCAGGTACTCCTCGCCGACCGGCACCAGCTCCGTCGTGTCCGTGAGGAAGCGCTCCAGCTCGCCCGTGCGGATGTGCACGATCGCGGTGCCCTCCACGGCGTGGAACTCCAGGACCGTCCGGTCGTAGCCGTAGGGCCGGACGCGCACGTCACCCGCGCCCGCCGGCTCCGTCACCCCGGAGGTCAGCAGCTCGCGCGCGAAGGTCCAGCAGACCTCGACGCCTTCCAGGGTGGCCGGGGCAGGGAAGGACATGTGCACGGCGAACGGGTCGCGCGCGTCGTAGCCCAACGTCGCGGGAATGCTCGCCATGCGCGGCGCGGCGGCGACGAGACGGGCCTCTACGGCTTGCTCGATGACGATGGACAACGCCTGCTCCCTTGTGACGACTGGCGGACGACGGCGGACGGTCGGACGGCCTCACTTGAATAGACGACGGAACGCGGAAATCCGTGCACCTCAGGACCGACGAAAAACGAGTGACCTCTGTCACCGGTTTCATTCAAGGTGCTCTGGACCACCACAGGGGCGGTGGGCTAGCTTCGCGCGCCATGAGGCGACTGAGGACAGTGAGGGCAGCGGGAAGCACGGGGCGCAGGGGGAAGCGAGGCAGAGCGGGACGGACCGTGTCGGTCCTGGCGGTGACGGCTCTCTCGGCGCTCGCGCTGGGCGCCGCACCGGGCCCCGCCGCCGCCCGCACCCCGGCGTGGAAGCTGACGGACACGCACACCGACGCCCGGTTCCGGGGCCTGGCCGCCGTCGACCGGAGCACGGCGTGGGTCGCCGGGACGAAGGGCACCGTGCTGCGCACCACGGACGGCGGCGCGCACTGGAAGTCCGTGTCGCCGCCGGACGCCGGCGAGCTGGAGTTCCGCGACGTCGAGGCGTTCGACGCCCGCCGCGCGGTGGTCCTGGCCATCGGGGAGGGCGAGGCGTCCCGGATCTTCCGTACGCAGGACGGCGGCGCGACCTGGACGGAGTCGTTCCGCAACACCGACCCGAAGGCGTTCTACGACTGCGTGACGTTCTTCGACCGGCGCCACGGCCTCGCGATGAGCGATCCGGTCGACGGCAGGTACCGCATCCTGTCGACCGGCGACGGCGGCCGCTCCTGGCGGGTGCTGCCGACCGCCGGGATGCCGCCCGCGCAGACCGGCGAGGCGGGCTTCGCCGCGTCCGGCCAGTGCCTGGTGGCGTCCGGCCCGAAGGACGTCTGGCTGGCCACCGGCGGCGGCGCGGCATCCCGCGTGCTGCACTCCGCCGACCGCGGCCTGACCTGGACCGCGAGCGAGGCCCCGATCCCGGCGGGCGACCCGGCGCGCGGCGTCTTCGGCCTCGCCTTCCGCGACCGGACGCACGGCATCGCGGTGGGCGGCGACTACCGCGCCGACCAGCCCTCGCCGCGGGCCGCCGCGGTCACCGGCGACGCGGGCCGCACCTGGACGGCGTCGGCGCAGCCCCCGCCGGCCTACCGCTCCGGCGTCGCCTGGCTCCCGCACAGCCGGGGCGCCGCCCTCGCCGTCGGCCCGACCGGCACCGACCTCACCACGGACGCGGGCCGCACCTGGCGCACCGTGGACCCGGGCTCGTACGACACCGTCGACTGCACGCGCGACGGTGCCTGCTGGGCGGCGGGCGAGAAAGGCCGGGTGGCCCGCCTCCAGCACTGACCGGAAGCGCTAGCCGGGAGGCAACTGCTCCTGGAAACGGGCGAGTTCGGGCGCGGTCCGGGCCGCGACGAACTCGCTCACCCGGTACGCGCACACCCCGCCGGTCACGAAGGGGTCGCTCGCCGTGATCCGCTCGATCGTCGCGCGGTCGGCCCCCGCGGCGATGATGATGCCGCCCTCGCGCGGCTCCTTGCGGCCCGCGGCGAGGAAGGCCCCCGCCCCGAACTGCTCGTCGAGCCAGGCGCGATGCGCGTCCAGAAGGGCGTCGACGCTCTCCAGCGGTGCGGTGTACGTCAATTCCAGTACAAACATGATCGGCAGACTACCGGCGGTCTTGTGGGGATCGTTGAAATGTGCATGATCTACGCGTATGGCGATGCCGGGACGACCGACACAGGACGCGGCGCGCGGGGCGGCCGCGATCGGCCTGCGCGGGGTGCGCAAGACCTTCGGTGACGTGCGTGCCGTCGACGGCGTCGAACTCGACGTCGCCGAGGGCGAGTTCTTCTCGCTGCTCGGCCCGTCCGGGTCCGGGAAGACGACCGTGCTGCGGCTGATCGCCGGGTTCGAGACACCGACGAGCGGCACCGTCCTGCTCGACGGCGCCGACGTCACCCGCCGCGCCCCCTTCGAGCGCGACGTCACCACCGTCTTCCAGGACTACGCGCTGTTCCCGCACATGAGCGTCGAGCGGAACGTCGCCTACGGACTGAAGGTGCGCGGCGTCGGCCGCAGGAAGCAGGCCGAGCGGGCCCGCGCCGCCCTCGCGTCCGTCCGCCTCGAAGGCCTGGGCGGCCGCAGGCCCGGACAGCTCTCCGGCGGTCAGCGTCAACGCGTCGCGCTGGCAAGGGCGTTGGTGGTGCGCCCCCGCGTCCTGCTGCTCGACGAACCGCTCGGCGCCCTCGACCTCAAACTGCGCGAACAGATGCAGACCGAGCTCAAGGAACTCCAGCGCGACGTCGGCATCACCTTCGTGCTCGTCACCCACGACCAGGCCGAGGCCCTCGCGCTCAGCGACCGGATCGCCGTCATGAACGCCGGACGCGTCGAACAGGTCGGTACACCGGGGGAGTTGTACGAGACGCCCGCCTCCGCCTTCGTCGCGTCCTTCGTCGGCACCTCCAACACCCTCACCGGTGCGGCCGCCGAGATGGTCGTGGGGGAATCCGGCACGTTCGGCATCAGACCGGAGAAGATCCGCGTCCTCGCCGCCGACGGCGGGCACGATCGCGGCGCGGGCCCCGCCCGGGACCACAGTGAGGTGCGCGGCACCGTCGCCGACGCCGTGTACCTCGGGGACAGCACCCGCGTCGTCGTCGACACCGACGCCGGCGCACGCTTCGTCGTCGTACGCCAGAACCTGGACACCACGGCGGCCGACGCCCTCGCCCTGCCGGGCAGCCGGGTCCTGCTGCGCTGGCACCGACGGCACAACGTCCCACTGAGCCACACGACTTGAGCGACTCACGCGAATCGACCGACAGGGAGACCTCGTGCGCGCAACCCGAACCCTCATGACCGCCGCCGCCCTCGGCGGACTGCTCCTCGTCACGGCCTGCGGCTCCTCCGACGACGGGGGAGGCGGAAGCGGCGCGCCCGGCGAACGGGGCTTCACCCCGCCGAAGCTCTCCGCGCCCGAGTCCCTCGGCAAGGCGGAGGGCAAGGTCAGTCTCATCGCCTGGGCCGGCTACGCCGAGGACGGCTCGAACGACCCGAAGATCGACTGGGTCACCCCCTTCGAGAAACGGACGGGCTGTCAGGTCAGCACCAAGGTCGCCGGGACCTCCGACGAGATGGTCAACCTCATGAAGACCGGCCAGTACGACGCCGTCTCCGCGTCCGGCGACGCCTCCCTGCGCCTGATCGCGTCCGGCGACGCGGCCCCCGTCAACACCGACCTCGTGCCCCACTACAAGGACATTTTCCCGGGGTTGAAGATGCAGCCCTGGAACTCCGTCAAGAACGTCGCCTACGGCATCCCGCACGGCCGCGGCGCCAACCTCCTCATGTACCGCACCGACAAGATCTCTCCGGCCCCCGACTCCTGGAAGGCCGTCTTCGACGACGCGGCGCGGCACAAGGGGAACGTCACGGCGTACGACTCGCCGATCTACATCGCCGACGCCGCGCTGTACCTGATGAAGACGGAGCCCGGCCTCGGCATCAAGGACCCCTACGCCCTCGACCAGAAACAGTTCGACGCCGCCGTGAGCCTGTTGAAGAAGCAGAACGCGAACGTCGGCGAGTACTGGAGCGACTACCTGAAGGAGATCTCCGCCTTCAAGAGCGGCGACTCGGTGATCGGCACCAGCTGGCAGGTCATCGTGAACACCGCCCGGGCCGAGAAGGCGCCCGTCGAGGCCGTCCTCCCGAAGGAGGGCGCCACCGGCTGGTCCGACACGTGGATGGTCTCCGCGAAGGCCCAGCACCCCAACTGCGCCTACAAATGGCTCGACTGGATCGTCTCGCCCCGGACCAACGCGCAGGTCGCCGAGTACTTCGGCGAGGCTCCCGCCAACGCGAAGGCCTGCGACGAGACCGCCGACAAGCAGCACTGCGCGACCTACCACGCCGACGACGCCGCGTACTGGAAGCAGGTCCACTTCTGGACCACGCCCATCCCGCAGTGCCTCGACGGACGCACCGACGTGACATGCGTGCCCTACGCGAAGTGGGTGCAGGCGTGGACCGAGATCAAGGGCTGAGGCGGTCGTGAAGAAGGTCGCCGGGACGCTGCACCGCAGCCCCCGGCTGCGCCTGGCCCTGCTCCTCGCGGCGCCCCTGACCTGGCTCGTCGTCGCCTATCTGGGGTCGCTCGCGGTGCTGTTCCTGTCGGGCCTGTGGACCACGGACCCGTTCACCTCGGACATCGTGCGCACCTGGACCCTGGACAACTTCACGGCCCTGTTCACGACGGACGTGTACCGCCAGGTCGCCCTGCGCAGCACGGCAGTCGCCCTCGCCGTCACGGCGCTGTGCGTCGTCCTCGCGTTCCCGATCGCCTTCTACACGGCGCGCGTCGCCCGGCCCCGGTGGCGCCCGCTGCTCGTCGTCGCCATCCTCATGCCGCTGTGGGCGAGCTATCTCGTCAAGGCGTACGCGTGGCGCGTCATGCTCGCCCAAGGGGGCCTGCTGGACTGGCTGTTGTCCCCGTTCGGGGTGGACGGTCCCGGCTACGGGCTCACCGCGACGGTCCTCGTCCTGACCTACCTCTGGCTGCCGTACATGATCCTGCCGATCCACGCGGGTCTCGAACGGATCCCCGACAGCCTGCTCGACGCCTCCGCCGACCTGGGCGCCCGCACCTGGCGCACCGTCCGCACGGTGCTGCTGCCGCTCGTCCTGCCGTCCGTCGCGGCGGGCTCCGTCTTCACGTTCTCGCTCAGCCTCGGCGACTACATCGCCGTCCAGATCGTCGGCGGCAAGACCCAGCTGATCGGCAACGTCGTCTACTCCAACATCACCCTGGACCTGCCGCTGGCCGCCGCCCTCGGCACCGTGCCGGTCGTCGTGATCGTCCTCTATCTGCTCGCGGTGCGCCGCACCGGCGCGCTCAGCAGCCTCTGAAGGGAGCCCGTGGTGCACCTGTCCCGCCCCGCGCGCATCGCGCTCCGCGTCGGCGCCCTGACCGGCTTCGCCGTCATCTACGTCCCGCTGCTCCTGGTCGTCGTCAACTCCCTGAACCGGGACCGCAGTTCGAGCTGGCCGCCGGACGGCTTCACCCTGCGATGGTGGCAGGACGCCTGGCACAGCGCGGGCGCCAGGGACGCCCTGTGGACGTCCGTGAAGGCGGGCCTCGGCGCCACCGTCATCGCCCTCGTCCTCGGCACCCTGATCGCCTTCGCGATCGCCCGGTACCGGTTCTTCGGTCGGGAGGCGCTCTCCTTCGCCGTCGTGCTGCCCATCGCGCTGCCCGGCATCATCACCGGCGTCGCCCTCAACACCGCTTTCCGCACGGTCCTGGAGCCCCTCGGCATCGGCCTCGGCCTGTTCACCGTCGTCGTCGGACACGCCACGTTCTGCGTCGTGGTCGTCTTCAACAACGTCGCCGCCCGGCTGCGCCGCCTCCCGGGCTCGTACGAGGAGGCGGCCATGGACCTGGGCGCCGACACGTTCCGGACGTTCCGCGACATCACGTTCCCGCTGACCCGCTCGGCGCTCGCGGCCGGCGGCCTGCTCGCGTTCGCGCTGTCCTTCGACGAGATCGTCGTGACCACCTTCACCGCGGGGGCGGGCGTGCAGACCCTGCCGATCTGGATCTTCTCCAACATGGCCCGCCCCCAGCAGGCCCCGGTGGTCAACGTGGTGGCCGTCGTCCTCGTCCTGCTGTCGGTGATCCCGGTGTACCTGGCCCAGCGGCTGTCCTCCGACACGGCGGCGGGCAGCCGGGTGTGACGACGGGTCAGTCCATGGCCTTCGCGAACAGCGGCACCACGTTCTTCAGCGCGTACTGGACCGAGAGCACCGAGTCGGTGGCGAAGGCGGAGCTGAGGTTCGTGTCGTCGAAGACGACCGAGTGACCCTTCTTCACCGCCGGGATCGCCCGGTACAGCGGGTCCGACTCGATCTTCTTCGCGGTGGTGCCGATCGGCGCCATCACCATCAGGTCCGCGTCGAGCATCTGGAGGTTCTCCTCCGACACCGGCACCGAGAACGCGGCGCCCGCCTTCTTCTCCACGGCCGCGTTGTTCTCGAAGCCGAGCCGCTCGACGAAGTCCAGCCGGCCGGTGCCGTGCACGTACGCGCCCCAGGCCGAGGCGGTGCGCGAACCGACCGTGATGCTCCGGCCCTTGAACTCCGGGTGCGCGGCGGCCGCGTCCGCGAACTGCCGCTCCGTGTCGTCGATCAGCTTCTCGCCCTTGTCGGGGACGCCGAGCGCCTGGGCGACCATGGTGGTCTGCTTCTCCCAGGAGATCTTGTACTGGTCGCCGCCCTTGGGCACACCGATGGTCGGCGCGATCTTGCTGAGGGTGTCGTAGCGCGTCTGGTCGCCGCTGGACTTGGTGTCGAGGATGAGGTCCGGCTCGAGCGCCGCGATCTTCTCGTACTCGGGCTCCAGCGTGCCGATCTTCTGCGGGGACTTGTCGTACGCGCCCTTGGCCCAGGGGCCGACGCCGTCGCCGCCGAAGGCCAGCCAGTCGCTCGCGCCGACCGGCTGCACGCCGAGCGCGAGGGCCGTCTCGGCGTCGCCCCAGCCGAGCGCGACGACGCGCCGGGGCTGCTCGTCGACCGTCACGGTGCCGAACTTGGTGGAGACCTTCGCGGGGAAGCTGCCCGCGGACTTCTGGGCGGCCGGGCCCGCCGCCTCGTCGTCGTTCGAGCCGCAGGCGGCGAGGGCGCCGGCGAGGGTCAGCGCGAGCGCGCCGCCGAGCAGCCGGCGGCGGGTGGTACGGGGGGTCCGGGTGGACATGAGGGGCTCTTTTCGCGGTTCTGTTGCGGGGGCGGGGTCACGGGTCGGGGTCACGGGGCGGCGTCGACGTGATGGCGCCCCATGGGGACGATCAGCGGGGTGCCGGACGCCGGGTCGGGGATGACGGTGCTGCGCAGCCCGAACACCTCGGCGACGAGGTCCTCGGTGACGACCTCGCGGGGCGCGCCCTCGGCGACGATGCGCCCGTCTTTCATGGCGACGAGGTGGTCGGCGTAGCGGCAGGCCAGGTTGAGGTCGTGCAGGACGACGACGAGCGTGACGCCGCGCTGCCGGTTGAGGTCGGTGAGCAGGTCGAGGACGTCGAGCTGGTGGCTGATGTCGAGATAGGTCGTCGGCTCGTCGAGCAGCAGCAGTTCCGTCTCCTGGGCCAGGGCCATGGCGATCCAGACGCGCTGGCGCTGGCCGCCGGAGAGCTCGTCGATCGACCGGTCCGCGAGATCGAGGACGTCCGTCGCCGCCAGCGCGGTGGCCACCGCCTCGTCGTCGGCGGGCGTCCAGCGCCGGAACCAGCCCTGGTGCGGATACCGGCCCCGGCCCACCAGGTCGGCGACGGTGATCGACTCGGGCGCGACCGGGGTCTGCGGCAGCACGCCGAGCACCGCGGCCACGTCCTTGGTGGACATGGCGTGCACGCTGCGCCCGTCGAGCAGGACCGTGCCCGCCGTCGGGGTGAGCAGCCGGGCCATCGACCGCAGCAGCGTCGACTTGCCGCAGGCGTTCGGGCCGACCACGACGGTGATCCGGCCGGGCGGGACGTCGACGTCCAGCGCGGAGACGATGCGGCGCTCGCCGTAGCCGAGTTCGAGGCCGCGGGCCTGCAGGGTGTGCGGGGAAGCCACGGGGGTCTCCGGTTCGTCGAGGGCGTCGGGACGGGACAGGTGCGGTGCGGGGCGCATGGTCAGCCGCCCTGCCCGACCCGGTTGGCCCGGGCCAGCAGCCACAGCAGGTACGGGGCGCCGATCACACTCGTCACGATGCCGACGGGCAGCTGGGTGCCGGGCAGCACGTGCTGGCCCGCGAAGTCGGCGACGGTCACCAGGAGCGCGCCGGTCAGGGCGGAGGGCAGCAGGGCCGCACCCTGCCCCGGCACCAGGCGCCGGGCGATCGGCGGCGACACGAACGCGACGAAGCCGACGGGGCCCGCCGCGGCCGTCGCCACCCCGGCCAGCGCGGTGGCACAGGCGAGCAGGGCGAGCCGGTCCCGCTCGACCCGTGAGCCGAGCCCGCCTGCCGTGTCGTCGCCGAGCTGCAGCGCGGACAGCGCGCGGGCGGCCACGACGGTCAGCGGCACGAGCACCGCGGCGCCGACGAGCAGCGGCCAGAACTGCGGCCAGGAGCGGCCGTTGAGGCTCCCGGCCAGCCACAGGAACGCGGTCTGCGCCTCCGTCACGTCCGAGCGCGTCATCTGGTACGAGATCACGCTCGACAGGCCGGTACCGACGCCGAGCCCGATCAGGACGAGCCGGTAGCCGGTGACGCCCTTGCGCCAGGCGAGCAGGTAGACGGCTGCGCCGGTGACCAGGGCGCCGGACAGTGCCACGAACGACAGGGGCGTACCGCTCAGGCCGGCGAGCCCGCCGGCCAGCACGACGGCCGCGCCCGCGCCGGAGCTGACGCCGATGATGTCGGGGCTGGCGAGCGGATTGCGCAGCAGGGTCTGGAAGACCGCGCCGGACAGGCCGAAGCAGCAGCCGACGAGCAGCGCCAGCAGGGCGCGCGGCAGGCGCAGTTCGAGCACCACGAAGCGGGTGCCGCTGTCGCCCCCGCCGAACAGGGTGGCGACCACGTCGCGCAGCGGGAGCGTGTAGTCGCCGAAGCTCAGCGAGACGCACAGCGCGGCGAACGCGGCCACGGCGAGGGTGGCGGTCACGGCGGTGAAGCGGGCACGCCGGCGCCGGCGTACGGACACGACACGGGCGGTGGCGGCGTGCAGGGCGGTGCCGGTCACAGCTCCACCGTCTTCCTGCGCCGCACGAGCACGACGAACGGCACGGCGCCGAGCGCGGCCGTCATCACGCCGACCTGGACCTCGCCGGGCCGCGCGACGAGCCGTCCGGCGACATCGGCGAGGAGCAGCGCGGCCGGGGCGAGCAGCGCGCTGCAGGGCAGGATCCACCGGTAGTCGGGCCCGGTGATCAGGCGCACCGCGTGCGGCACGGCCAGGCCCACGAAGGCGATCGGTCCGGCGATCACGGTCGCGGCCCCGCACAGCAGGACCACGCAGGCCGCGGCGCCGATCCGGGCCAGGGCGATCCGCTGGCCGAGCCCGCGGGCCGTGTCGTCGCCCAGGGCCAGGGTGTTGAGCTGCGGGCCGAGCGCGAGGGCGAGCACGACCCCCACGGCGACGAACGGCAGCGCCTGCCACAGCACGTCCGGCTCCCGGCCGTTCAACGCCCCCACCTGCCAGAACCGGAACTGGTCGAAGGTCTGGCGGTCGGTGAGCAGCATCGCGCTGGTCAGGGCACCGAGGGCGGCGGCCACGGCCGCGCCGGACAGGGCGAGCTTCACGGGCGTCGCGCCCTCGCGGCCCAGGCTGCCGATCCCGTAGACGAGGACGGCGGCGAGACAGGCGCCGAGGAAGCCGAACCAGATGTACTGCCGCGGCTCGGTCAGGGCGAGCACGCTGATCGCGAAGACCACGAAGACGGAGGCGCCTGCGTTGACGCCCAACAGGCCCGGGTCGGCGAGCGGGTTGCGCGCCACGCCCTGCATCACGGCGCCCGCCAGACCGAGCGCGGCGCCGGCCATCAGGCCCGCGGCGGTGCGCGGGATCCGCACCTCCTGGACGATCAGCTGGGCGCGGACGCCGCGGTCGGGGTGGAAGAGCCCCGCGACCACGTCGGCGAGCGGGACCCGGCCCGAGCCGACGGCGAGGCTGAGGCCGGTCGCGGCCAGCAGGAGCACGGCGAGTGCTCCGAGGCCGAGCAGCGACCGCGCGGTGCCGCGGCGGCGGGCCACGGGGGCCGTGTCCCACAGGGTGAGTTGCACTGGTTCGTCGTTCCTTGTCCACCGGATGCCGCGCAGGGCGACAGGTGCCGGAACCACGCGTTCCAGGCGTTAGGTGAGCCTAACCTAACATCGGATAAGGTTCATTCGACAACTACCCTTGGCGCGGCCTGCGGACGCGCCGCGGTCCCGTACGAACTCAGGAGTCGGTTTGCTGCACGGCACGGACACCCTCGCGTCCCGCCCGTCCCCGGAGCGGGGCGACGGTTACGAGGAGCTGCGCTCCGCGGAGCAGCTGCGCGAGATGCTCGGGGAGCCGCACCCCATCGTGATCGACAAGGTCCACGACCGACTCGACGACCGGGACCGGGAGTTGCTCGCCCGCTCGCCGTTCTGCCTGCTCTCCACGTCGGACGCGCACGGCAACTGCGACACGTCGCCGCGCGGGGACGGCCCCGGGTTCGCGCACGTCGTCGACCCCGGCACGATCGCCCTGCCGGACCGGCCCGGCAACCGGCGCGCCGACAGCTTCCACAACGTCCTCCAGAACCCGCACGCGGGCCTGCTGTTCCTGATACCCGGCGCCACCGACGTCCTGCGGATCAACGGCCGGGCCCGGATCCTCACCGACGCCCCGTTCTTCGACGACATGACCGTCAAGGAGCAGCGGCCGACCCTCGCCCTGCTCCTGGAGATCGACGAGATCTATCTCCACTGCCCTCAGTCGCTGCGGCGCTCGGGCCTGTGGAATCCGCAGTCGTGGGAGAGCGGCGGCCGTACCGCCCGGCGCTGACGGGGACTCAGTTGCCGCTCATCAGGCGGTACATGCCCACGGAGTCGTGCGTCGAGGTCTCGGCGAAGCCGAACTTCTCGTAGAGGAACTTCGCCGGCCCGTCCGCGATCAGCGAGACGTACGCGGTCGCGGGCGCCCGGCGCTCCAGCTCCTCGGTCAGCGCGGCCATGATCCGCTTCCCGAGGCCCTGGCCCTGGTGGGCAGGGTGCACGCAGATGTCGACGATCTGGAACGCCGTGCCGCCGTCCCCGATGATCCGCCCCATCCCGATCGGCTCCCCCTCGTGCCGCAGCAGCACGCCGTACCAGGTGTGGGGCAGGGCGAGCGCGACGGCCTCGGGTGCTTTGTCGGAGAGCCCCGCGTCCGTGCGCAGGCGCCGGAAGACGTCGACCGACGGGACCCCGGCCTCGACCGTGTAAGGGTCAGTAATTGCACTCATGCCTTACATCATACGGGCGTCCGTGTGCGCGCTGTCTAGGGTTGGCGCATGCAGACGATCACGGGGGTTCCCGAGGGCTGGCCGACGGACGAGGCGACGGCGCGGGCGGTGCAGGACGCGCTGCGCGACCGCGTGGTGCTGGACGAGGCCGGGCCGGCGCCGGGGGCGGGCACGGTCACCGGGATCGACGTCGCCTACGACGACGAACGCGATCTCGTCGCGGCGGCCGCGGTCGTGCTGGACGCGGCGACACTCGACGTCGTCGAGGAGGCGACGGCCGTCGGGCAGGTCGCCTTCCCCTATGTGCCGGGCCTGTTGGCGTTCCGTGAGATCCCGGCGGTCCTCGGCGCCCTGGCGGCGCTGCGCACGGACCCGGGGCTCGTCGTGTGCGACGGCCACGGACGGGCCCACCCGCGCCGCTTCGGCCTCGCAAGCCACCTCGGCGTGCTCACCGGGCTGCCCACCATGGGCGTGGCCAAGAATCCCTTCACCTTCACGCACGGCGAGGTGGGGCGCGCGCGGGGGAGCGCCGCCGCCCTCATGGACGGCGGCGAGGAGCTCGGCCGCGCCCTGCGCACCCGTGACGGCGTGAAGCCGCTCTACGTCTCGGTGGGCCACCGCGTCTCCCTGGCCAACGCGTGCGCGCACGCGCTGGCCCTGACTCCCGCCTACCGGCTGCCGGAGACGACCCGCAGGGCCGACCGGCTGTGCCGTGACGCCCTGCTCGGCCTCGGCGCCGGCGAACAGGCGCTCACCTCTCGGCGGCGACCCGGAAGGTGAGCCCGGCCGCCCGCAGCCGCCCGATCAGCGCGTCGCCCATCGCCACCGCGGTCGTCACCTGCCCCGAGGTGGCGGGGAGTTCGTCCTGCGCGAGGCACATCGCGGCCTCTGCCAGCATCTTCGCCGTCTCCTCGTAGCCGGGGTCCCCGCCGGACACCTCCGTGAAGACCTGCCGCCCGCCGCCCTCGCCCACGAACCGCACCGAGAACCAGCTCTTGGCCCGGCGTGCCTCGTCGGGGCCGTCCCCGGGCAGCAGCCGACCGCTCAACCAGCGCCGCGCGGGCGGCAGTTGAGCCGCGGCGAACAGCGCTCCCGCGGCGGCGACCCCGCCCACCGCGACCGGCAGCGACTTCACGGCCGCGTAGTGCCGGTAGCGGAAGTCCGGGCCGTAGCGCTCCAGGGCCCGCGCCGAGCGCTGCACCACCTGCGGGTCGATCGTCGGGAGCGGCACGGCCCAGGCCCCGACCTCCTTGGCGTACCGCGGCGTTCCCGTCGGCGCGTACGCGGTGCGCCCCACCAGCCGGGGCTGGTGGCGCCGCCGGTCCTGCTGCGCGGCGAGCATCTGCCGGGCCCGCGCGAACTGGTTCAGCGCGGACGCGAACGTACCGCCCGAGAACGTGGCGTTCGACCGTACGAAACCGTCGACCCGCAGCGGCACCGCCTCCGGCAACTGCTGCACCGTGAAGTACGCGCCCAGGTCGTGCGGCACCGAGTCGAAGCCGCACGCGTGCACCAGCCGGGCGCCCGTCTCTCGCGCGCGGGCGTCGTGCCGCACATACATGAGATCCACGAACTCGGGCTCACCTGTGAGGTCCACATAGTCGGTGCCCGCGTCGGCGCACGCCGCGACCAAGCCCTCTCCGTACTCCAGGTACGGGCCCACCGTCGTGGCCACCACGCGCGAGCGGGCGGCCAGGTCGCGCAGCGACGCCGCGTCGGCGACGTCCGCGCGCTCCAGCGGCAGCACCGCGCACGCCGGGTCGATGCCGGTGAGCCGCTCGCGCAGCCGCTCCAGCTTGGCCGTGTCGCGCCCGGCGATCGCCCAGCGCAGCCCCTCGGGAGCGTGCGCCGCGAGGTACTCGGCGGTGAGCACCCCCACGAAGCCCGTGGCCCCGAACAACACCACGTCGTACGTCCTGTCCGTGTTCCCGGGGTTCCCAGGCCTGTTCATGACACCCCTCACCGTGCTCCCGCGCCGCTGTCGGTGGCTGAGGCTAGCGTGCGGGCCCGCGGCGCTCCTTAGGGGGCCGGAAATTGGCTAAGCGCTTGCTCGTCGGGGGGTTGTGCTGACCAGGACGTGTTCATAGCATCTCTGGTGTTACATCAGTTGTGTCACAGACTGGGGGCGTGGCGGGATGGCAGTGGCAGGCACGGAATCCGGCGGTGGCCCGCTCGCCGGGGTGCGCGTGGTCGAGCTCGCCGGGATCGGCCCGGGGCCGTTCGCCGCGATGCTCCTCGCCGACCTCGGCGCCGATGTCGTACGGGTCGACCGGCCCGGCGGAGCGGGCCTCGCGATCAACCCCGAGTACGACATCACCAACCGCAACAAGCGGTCCGTGATCATCGACCTGAAGGCCGAGGACGGCGCGGAGCAGGTGCTCCGGCTCGTCGAGCGCGCCGACGTGCTGGTCGAGGGCTACCGGCCGGGGGTCGCCGAGCGCCTCGGCGTGGGGCCCGCGCCCTGCCACGCCCGCAACCCGAAGCTGATCTACGGCCGGATGACCGGCTGGGGCCAGGAGGGCCCGCTCGCCCAGCGCGCCGGACACGACATCGCGTACATCGCTCTCACCGGCACCCTCGGCATGATCGGCAAGCCGGACGAGCCGCCGACCGTCCCCGCCAACCTCGTGGGGGACTACGCGGGCGGCTCCCTCTACCTCGTCGTCGGCATCCTCGCCGCGCTCCACCACGCCCGCGCCACCGGCGCCGGACAGGTCGTCGACGCGGCGATCGTCGACGGCACCTCGCACCTGGCCGCGATGATCCACGGCATGCTCGCGGCCGGCGGCTGGCAGGACCGGCGCGGCGCCAACCTGCTGGACGGCGGCTGCCCGTTCTACGGCACGTACGAGACCGCCGACGGCCTGTACATGGCGGTCGGCGCCCTGGAGCAGCAGTTCTACGACGAGTTCATCGACCTGATGGGCCTGGCGGGCGTCGCGCCCGCGCGCAAGGACCTGACCCGCTGGGACGAGCTGCGCGAAGCCGTCGCCGCCCGCTTCACGCAGCGCACCCGAGACGAATGGACGGCCGTCTTCGAGGGCTCCGACGCCTGCGTGGCCCCCGTCCTCTCGCTGCGCGAGGCCCCCGGCCATCCGCACCTCGCCGCCCGCGGCACCTTCGTCGACCACGGCGGCATCACCCAGCCCGCGCCCGCGCCCCGCTTCTCGGCCACCCCCACCGCCGTCCGCACGGGCCCCGCCCAGCCGGGCGCGGACACCGCGGAGGTGGCCCGCGACTGGGACGTACCAGGTCTGTTCGACCCCACGAAGAAAGGCAGTTGATCGCCAGCATGGAACGACGCCTGTTCAGCGCCGAGCACGAGGCGTTCCGCGAGACCGTCCGCACCTTCCTCGCCAAGGAGGTGACCCCGCACTACGAGCGGTGGGAGAAGGACGGCATCGTCGCGCGCGAGGCCTGGCTCGCCGCCGGACGCCAGGGGCTCCTCGGCCTCGCCGTGCCCGAGGAGTACGGCGGCGGCGGCACCGCCGACTTCCGCTACAGCGCCGTCCTCGCCGAGGAGTTCACGCGCGCGGGCGCCGCCGGACTCGCCGTCGGACTGCACAACGACATCATCGGCCCGTACCTGACCTCCCTCGGCACCGAGGAGCAGAAGCGGCGCTGGCTGCCCGGGTTCTGCGACGGCTCGACGATCACCGCCATCGCGATGACCGAACCCGGCGCCGGTTCCGACCTGCAGGGCATCCGCACCACCGCCGAGGACCACGGCGACCACTGGCTGCTCAACGGCTCCAAGACGTTCATCTCCAACGGCATCCTCGCCGACCTCGTCATCGTCGTCGCCAAGACCACGCAGGAAGGCGGCGCGCACGGACTGTCCCTGCTCGTCGTCGAGCGCGGCACGGAGGGCTTCGAGCGCGGCCGCAACCTCGACAAGATCGGCCAGAAGGCACAGGACACGGCCGAGTTGTTCTTCAACGACGTGCGCGTCCCGAAGGAGAATCTGCTCGGCGAGCTCAACGGCGCGTTCATCCACCTGATGACGAACCTCGCGCAGGAGCGCATGGGCATCGCCGTCGCCGCCATCGCCGCCGCCGAGCACCTGCTGGAGATCACCACGAGCTACGTCAAGGAGCGCGAGGCCTTCGGGCGGCCGCTCGCCAAGCTCCAGCACATCCGGTTCGAGATCGCCGAGATGGCCACCGAGTGCGCCGTCACCCGGACCTTCCTCGACCGCTGCATCGAGGACCACGCGGACGGCACCCTCGACGCCGTGCATGCCTCCATGGCCAAGTGGTGGGCCACCGAACTCCAGAAGCGCGTCGCCGACCGCTGCCTCCAACTGCACGGCGGATACGGGTACATGACCGAGTACCGCGTCGCGAAGGCCTTCACCGACGGACGCATCCAGACCATCTACGGCGGCACGACCGAGATCATGAAGGAGATCATCGGCCGTTCGCTGCTGTCCTGAACCACAGCTGAACCACCGCACCGCAACCCTCAGCTCCGCGAAAGGCAACCCAGTGACCACAGACGCGTACGTCTACGACGCGATCCGCACCCCGCGCGGCCGGGGCAAGGCCAACGGCTCGCTGCACGGCACCAAGCCGATCGACCTCGTCGTCGGCCTCATCCACGAGATCCGGGACCGCTTCCCGGACCTGGACCCCGCCGCGATCGACGACATCGTGCTCGGCGTCGTGGGCCCGGTCGGCGACCAGGGCTCCGACATCGCCCGGATCGCCGCGATCGCGGCGGGCCTGCCGGACACCGTCGCGGGTGTCCAGGAGAACCGCTTCTGTGCCTCCGGCCTCGAAGCCGTCAACCTGGCCGCCATGAAGGTCCGCTCGGGCTGGGAGGACCTCGTCCTCGCCGGCGGCGTCGAGTCGATGTCGCGGGTGCCGATGGCGTCCGACGGCGGCGCCTGGTTCGCCGACCCGATGACCAACTTCGAGACCGGCTTCGTGCCGCAGGGCATCGGCGCCGACCTCATCGCGACCATCGAGGGCTTCTCGCGGCGCGACGTCGACGAGTACGCGGCGCTCTCCCAGGAGCGCGCGGCCGCCGCCGTGAAGGACGGCCGCTTCACCCGCTCCGTCGTCCCGGTCAAGGACCGCAGCGGCCTGACCGTCCTCGACCACGACGAGTTCCTGCGCCCCGGCACCACCGCGGACTCGCTGGCCAAGCTGAAGCCGTCCTTCAAGGACATCGGCGACCTGGGCGGATTCGACGCGGTCGCGCTGCAGAAGTACCACTGGGTCGAGCAGATCGACCACGTTCACCACGCGGGCAACTCGTCGGGCATCGTCGACGGCGCCTCGCTCGTCGCCATCGGCAACAAGGAGGTCGGCGAGCGCCACGGTCTGACCCCGCGCGCCCGCATCGTCTCCGCGGCCGTCTCCGGCTCCGAGCCGACCATCATGCTGACCGGCCCGGCGCCCGCCACGCGCAAGGCCCTCGCCAAGGCGGGCCTGACCATCGACGACATCGACCTCGTCGAGATCAACGAGGCGTTCGCGGCGGTGGTGCTCCGCTTCGTGAAGGACATGGGTCTGTCGCTGGACAAGGTCAACGTGAACGGCGGTGCGATCGCCCTGGGACACCCGCTCGGCGCGACCGGCGCGATGATCCTGGGCACGCTCGTCGATGAGCTGGAGCGGCGGGACCTGCGGTACGGGCTGGCCACGTTGTGCGTCGGCGGGGGGATGGGCATCGCCACGATCGTGGAACGGGTGTAGCGCCGTAGGGGTGCGATTCCGTTGCCGGGCGCGGGTTGTCGCGGGCTGAGCGCGCGGTTCCCCCGCACCCCTGAAATGCAGGCGCTGCGCGCCGCATTTCCCCGATGAGACGACGCACGAAGTGCGCATCTCAGGGGCGCGGGGAACCGCGCGACCAGACCCCACCGGACCCGCACCCGGCCACGAAACACCGCCGCCCTTCCCAGAAGCCGCCCGCCAACCTCCCCGCACCTGACTTCACGGAGACCGACATGACCGCAAGCACGACCATCCGCTGGGAACAGGACGACACCGGCATCGTCACGCTCGTCCTGGACGACCCGAACCAGTCCGCGAACACCATGAACCAGGCGTTCAAGGACTCCATCGCCGCGATCGCCGACCGCGCCGAGGCCGAGCGCGACTCGATCCGGGGCATCATCTACACCTCCGCCAAGAAGACCTTCTTCGCGGGCGGCGACCTGAAGGACATGATGAAGGCCGGGCCCGAGGACGCCCAGGCCGTCTTCGAGACCGGCACCGGCATCAAGAACTCGATGCGCCGCATCGAGACGCTCGGCAAGCCGGTCGTGGCCGCCATCAACGGCGCGGCCCTGGGCGGCGGTTACGAGATCGCCCTCGCCAGCCACCACCGCGTCGCGCTCGACGCCCCCGGCTCCAAGATCGGCCTGCCCGAGGTCACGCTCGGCCTGCTCCCGGCCGGCGGCGGCGTCACCCGCACCGTCCGCCTCATGGGCATCGCCGACGCCCTCCTCAAGGTCCTCCTCCAGGGCACCCAGTACGCCCCGAAGCGCGCCCTGGAGAACGGCCTGATCCACGAAGTGGCCGCCACCCGCGAGGAGATGATCGAGAAGGCCCGCGCCTTCATCGACGCGAACCCCGAGTCGCAGCAGCCCTGGGACAAGCCCGGATACCGCATCCCCGGCGGCACCCCGGCCAACCCGAAGTTCGCCGCGAACCTCCCGGCCTTCCCGGCCAACCTCAAGAAGCAGCTGAACGGCGCCCCCTACCCGGCCCCGCGCAACATCCTCGCGGCCGCCGTCGAGGGCTCCCAGGTCGACTTCGCGACGGCCCTGACCATCGAGGCCCGCTACTTCACCGAGCTGGTCACCGGCCAGACCGCGAAGAACATGATCCAGGCGTTCTTCTTCGACCTCCAGGCCGTCAACTCGGGCGCCAACCGCCCCAAGGGCATCGAGCCCCGCAAGGTCCGCAAGGTCGCCGTGCTCGGCGCCGGCATGATGGGCGCCGGCATCGCCTACTCGTGCGCCCGCGCGGGCATCGACGTCGTCCTCAAGGACGTGTCCGCCGAGGCCGCGGTCAAGGGCAAGGGCTACTCCGAGAAGCTGTGCGCCAAGGCCGTCTCGCGGGGCCGCACCACCCAGGAGAAGGCGGACGCGCTGCTCGCCCGCATCACGCCCACCGCCGACCCGCAGGCCCTGGCCGGCTGCGACGCCGTCATCGAGGCCGTCTTCGAGGACCCCTCGCTGAAGCACAAGGTGTTCCAGGAGATCCAGCACGTCGTCGCCCCCGACGCGCTGCTGTGCTCCAACACGTCCACGCTGCCGATCAGCGTCCTCGCCGAAGGCGTCGAGCGGCAGGCCGACTTCATCGGTCTGCACTTCTTCTCGCCCGTCGACAAGATGCCGCTCGTCGAGATCATCAAGGGCGAGCGCACCGGTGACGAGGCCCTGGCCCGCGCCTTCGACCTCGTACGGCAGATCAACAAGACGCCGATCGTCGTCAACGACTCGCGCGGCTTCTTCACCTCGCGCGTCATCGGCCACTTCATCAACGAGGGCGTCGCCATGGTCGGCGAGGGCATCGAGCCCGCGTCGGTGGAGCAGGCGGCGGGCCAGGCCGGCTACCCGGCGAAGGTGCTCTCCCTGATGGACGAGCTGACCCTCACCCTGCCCCGCAAGATCCGCAACGAGACGAAGGCCGCGATCGTCGAGGCGGGCGGCACCTGGGCCCCGCACCCGGCCGAGGGCGTCATCGACCGCATGGTCGACGAGTTCGGGCGCACCGGCCGCAGCGGCGGCGCGGGCTTCTACGAGTACGGCGAGGACGGCAAGCGCGCCGGGCTCTGGCCCGGCCTGCGCGAGCACTTCACCAAGCCCGGCAGCGAGATCCCGTTCAAGGACATGCAGGAGCGCATGCTCTTCTCGGAAGCGCTCGACACGGTGCGGCTCGTGGAGGAGGGCGTCCTGACGTCCGTCGCCGACGCCAACATCGGCTCCGTCTTCGGCATCGGCTTCCCCGGCTGGACCGGCGGCGTCCTCCAGTACATCAACGGCTACGAGGGCGGCCTCACCGGATTCGTCGCCCGGGCACAGGAGCTGGCCGAGCGCTACGGCGACCGGTTCCTGCCGCCCGCGCTGCTGGTGGAGAAGGCCGAGAAGGGCGAGACCTTCACCGACTGACGCCGGACACGGCGGGAGGCGTTCCCACCCGAGGCGGTCAGCCCTCGGCGCGGAACGCCTCCCGCAGCTCCTCCTTCAACGACCGCTGGAACGCCGTCACCAGCGCCTGCACCACCATCGGCTGCATATGGGCCGAGAGCGACTTCATCGCCGCGAGATGCTCCGGATCCGACTCGCGCTCCCGGTAGGGCCCCCACACCTCGTCGCGGAACAGCCGCGACAACTCGTGCGCCGCCTGGCGGGTGTGCTCCATCAGGACGGTGCGCGCGGCCAGGATCGTCTCGTGCGCGATCGGTACGTCGAGCAGCTGCACGCCGAGCCGCAGCAGACCGACATCCACGCGGTACGTGTCCGCGTCCTCCGTGTAGGCGACGACGCCCATGGCCGACAGCCGGTCCACATCCGTGCCGGACAGGGCGCGGCCCGCCCGGCGCTCCAGCTCGCCGCGCGTCATGTCCTCCGCGGCGTCCGGCGCCCAGGTCGCCACCAGCGCCCGGTGGATGGCCAGATCGTGCGCGCTCAGGTCGGGCGGCAGCTGCTCCAGGTACCGCTCGATCGCGGCGAGGGTCATGCCCTGGTGCTGCAGCTCCTCGATCAGCGCGAGCCGCGACAGATGGTCCTGCCCGTAGTGCCCGACCCGGCGCGGACCGATCACCGGCGGCGGCAGCAGCCCGCGCGTGCTGTAGAAGCGGATCGTGCGGACCGTGACGCCCGCGCGCGCGGCCAGCTCGTCGACGGTCAGCGTGGGGGCCGACGCCGCCTCGGCGTCCTCGATGTCCGTCGTCATGTCCGCCTCGCGGGTCGCTCTCGTACACGTACGTGCAGCTGTCAATCAGGTTCAACAGTATTGCTGACACACCGATGTTGTGAAAGTGTCCCGCCCGGCCCAACTCGGCGCCTTATACGCCTGACCGGGCGTCCTGTACAGAGCGATCCCGTCATGTGAGAAGAACCGCTATGTGATCTCCGCCACCGCGTGCCCGGTGATCTCTGGGGGAAGGTGCACAGTCGGTCCGCGCACTGTCAGGGGTGTCGCGGACCGGAGCACATCCGGACCCCGGTGACCTGCGCGTCTCCGGGCACCACAGAGTGGACACCCCCACGTGAGCAAGGACGCCGTCACCACGGCCCTGGACGCATCCCCCACGGATGCCGCCCAGACGCCCGCCGACGCGGGCGACGCCGGTTACAGCAAGGACCTCAAGAGCCGCCACGTCAACATGATCGCGATCGGCGGCGCGATCGGTACCGGACTCTTCCTCGGGGCCGGTGGCCGCCTCCACTCGGCGGGCCCCGCCCTCGTCTTCGCGTACCTCGTCTGCGGAGTCTTCGCGTACCTGGTCGTACGCGCCCTGGGTGAGATGGTCGTGTACCGGCCCTCGTCCGGCTCGTTCGTGTCGTACGCGCGCGAGTTCCTCGGCGAGAAGGGCGCCTATGTCGCCGGTTGGATGTACTTCCTGAACTGGTCGATGACCGGCATCGCCGACATCACGGCGATCGCGCTCTACACCCAGTACTGGAGCGCCTTCACCAGCATTCCGCAGTGGGTGCTGGCGCTGATAGCCCTCGCGGTCGTGCTCGGCGTGAACCTCATCTCCGTGAAGTACTTCGGCGAGATGGAGTTCTGGTTCGCGATCATCAAGGTGGCGACGCTCGTCGCCTTCCTGTTCGTGGGCATCTTCCTGGTCGCCACGCAGCACCCGGTCGACGGCCACACACCGGGCCTGCACATGATCACGGACAACGGCGGCTGGATGCCCAGCGGCACCATGTCGGTCATCCTCGTGATGCAGGGCGTCGTCTTCGCGTACGCGGCCCTGGAGCTGGTGGGCGTCGCGGCCGGCGAGACGGCCGAGCCGCACAAGATCGTCCCGCGCGCCGTGAACTCGATCATGTGGCGCGTCGGCCTCTTCTACTGCGGCTCGGTGCTGCTGCTCGCCCTGCTGCTGCCGTCGTCCGTGTACAAGGACGGCGAGAGCCCGTTCGTCACCCTGTTCTCGAAGCTGGGCGTCGGCGGCATCGGCGACATCGTGAACCTGGTCGTGCTGACCGCCGCCATGTCGTCGCTCAACTCCGGGCTGTACTCCACCGGCCGCATCCTGCGTTCCATGGCGATGTCCGGCTCCGCGCCGAAGTTCACCGCCCGGATGAACCGCAGCCAGGTGCCCTACGGCGGCATCCTGCTGACCGCCGGTGTCGGCGTCCTCGGTGTCGGCCTGAACTACCTGCTGCCGCACGACGCGTTCGAGATCGTCATCGAGATCTCCTCGATCGGCATCATCGGCACCTGGGTCATGATCATGGTCGCGCACCTGGCGTTCGTCCGCCGGGCCAAGCAGGGCCTGGTCGAGCGGCCGAAGTTCCGCCTGCCCTGGTCCCCGGTCACCGAGATCGTCACGATCGTCTTCCTGCTGCTGGTCCTCGGCCTCATGTGGAACGACGCGGAGACCGGCCGCAAGACGCTCTGCCTGATCCCGCTCGTCGCGGTGCTCCTGGTCGCCGGCTGGTTCCGCGCCCGCCGCGGCATCGAACAGCGGGCGGCGCAGCAGAACGCGGGCGCGACCAAGGGCGACTAGCCCACCCGCCGTTGTCGGTGCCGGCCCCTACGGTGGCGTCATGTCGGAGATCACGTATGTCCGGGGTGACGCCACCGTGCCGTTGGGCAAGGGCAGGTGGAGCCGCTGATCGCCGAGCGGATCGTGGCCCGGGGGATACCGGTCGCGGTGTACGGGCACGACGGCTGAGCGGGCGCGTTGCGGCGGTGGGCCGTGCGGGTAGGACTCAGGCATGGCCCTGGTTCCGTGGGACGTTCACTTCAAGACGGGTCAACTGGCCGTTTTCGCGGCCGCGTTGGCGACGGCGCTCGTCACCTCCGTGAGGCTGCGGCCCGGCCCGGAGGCCCCGGCGCCACCGGCGCCGCCCGTGCGGCTGCGGGCCCAGGTCGTCCCGACCCACAGCACCCCGGCCGACGCCGAGCACACCGCCGCGGTCACCGACCTGTGCACCTGCGTCGCCGAACTCGCCTCGGACCTGGCCAAACGCTACGGCGGCGAGCTCTAGACCGGGCCGCGCCGGGGGTGCGTACCGGCCGCGCGGGCGGCGCATACTGGGTCGACAGGCACCATCGGCCCCGCGCGCCCCACAGGAAGCGGCATGAAACAGCACGACCCGGACCCGGCACCGCCCCCGCCCGGCGGGATCCTCTGGGACACCGCGGGTGACGTCCGCTCGCTGCTCGCGCTGCCCGCCGCGTTCGTCCTCCAGGTCGCGCACCCGGCCGTCGGCGCCGGGGTCGACGACCACTCGGTGTTCCGGACCGATCCGTGGGGCCGGGGCCGGCGCTCGCTCACCTCGGTCCTGATGTGGGTCTACGGAGGCGAGGAGGCCGTCGAGGAGGGCCGCAGGCTGCGCCGCCTGCACCGCACGATCCAGGGCACGGACCCGCACGGCCGGAGCTACCACGCGCTGACCCCCGCGTACTACGCGTGGGTCCACGCCACCGGCTACCCCGTCGCCCGCTACGCGCGCCGCTACTTCGCCCGCCCCTTCACACCCGACGAGGACGAGCGGTTCTACGCGGAGTGGCTGATGGTCGGGCGGATCCTCGGCATCCACGACCGGGACATGCCGCAGACGACGGCGGAGTTCTGGCCGTACTACCGCACGGTGCTGGCCGAGGAGATCGGGCAAAACGCGGTGGTCGACGAGCTGATCGCGCGGGACCGGGCGATTCCGGCCCCGCCGGGCCGAGGCGTCCTGAGGGTGCTGTGGCCCCTCCTGCGCCCCGTCCTCACGCGCGTGCTCCGGTTCCTGTCGATCGGGCTGCTCCCGCCCGAGGCGCGCGAGGCCCTTCACCTCCGGTGGACGGCCGGGCAGGAGCGCCGCCTGCGTCTGCTCGGCGCCGTCGTCCGGTCCGTCGTGCCGCGCCTGCCGGAGCGGTGCCGGTTTCTTCCCTTTGCCCAGCGGGCGCGGGCGGCTGCTCGTCTGCCGTGAGCGGTCGCGTCGCCGACTGCGGGCCGGTGGTCCGTCCTCGCGCAGTTCCCCGCGCCCCTGGAGATGCGCACTTCGTGCGCGATCTCCATCGATGAAGGCGAGCGGCGAAGCCGCAGCCTTCAGGGGCGTGGGGAACTGCGCGACCGGCCACGACGCAACGTGCACCCACCGCACGACGGCCGACGGCAGACGGGTCAGTGCTCCCCGTGCACCCCGTTCGTGGCAGCGATCTGCTTCCACGACTTGGGCTGGTGCGGCGCCGCCGCGGCGCGGGCGGCAGGAGCCGCCGGCTTCGACGGCTGGTAGAGCCACGTGTCGAACAAGGACGCCAACGGCTTGCCCGAGACCTTCTCCGCGTACGACACGAAGTCGGAGACGGACGCGTTGCCGTACGCGTGAGCCGTCGGCCAGCCCTTCAGGATCTTGAAGAACTTCTTCTCGCCGACCGCGTTGCGCAGCGCCTGGATCGCGACGGCGCCCCGGTCGTACACGGCCGCGTCGAACTGGTTCTCCGCACCCGGGTCACCCGGCTTGACGGTCCAGAACGCGTCGTCCGCCGGGTGCTGCGCGTACACGTAGTCCGCGAGCTCCTGGGCCGTGCCCTCGCCCTCCTTCTCCGACCACAGCCACTGGCTGTAGCGGGCGAAGCCCTCGTTGATCCAGATGTCCTTCCAGTTGTCGACGGAGACGCTGTCGCCGTACCACTGGTGCGCCAGCTCATGGACGACCACCGACACGTTCGAGCCGCTCGCGAACTGCTTCGGCGAGTAGAAGGGACGCGTCTGCGTCTCCAGCGCGAACGACGACGGCACGTTGGGGACGTACCCGCCGAGCGCCTCGAAGGGGTACTTCCCGAAGACCGACTCCAGCCATTCCGCGACCTCGGTCGTGCGCTCCACGCTCGCCTTGGCCGCGCCCTCGTTCGCGCCGAGGTCCTTGCTGTAGGCGTTGACGACCGGCAGGCCGTCCGCGGTCGTGTCGGTCGTGATGTCGAACCTGCCGACCGCCAGCGTCGCCAGGTACGTGGCCTGCGGGTGGCTGGAGCGCCAGTTGAAGCGGGTCCAGCCCAGCTTCGAACTCTGCGACTGCAGCGTGCCGTTGGAGATCGCCTGGGTGCCGTCCGGCACGGAGACCGACACGTCGTACGTCGCCTTGTCGCGCGGATGGTCGTTCGACGGGAACCACCAGGCCGCCGCCTCGGGCTCGTTGGCGGCGACGCCGCCGTCCGGGGTGCGCTGCCAGGACGTGAATCCCCACAGCTTCACCTCGGACGGCTTGCCCGCGTACTTCACGACGACCGTGAAGGGGGTGCCCTTGGGCAGCCCGGCCGCGGGCGTCACCTCCAGCTCCTGCACATCGGACTTGGTGAACGCGGCTTTCCTGCCGTTCACCCTGACCTCGCTCGCGGTGAGCCCGAGGTCGAGGTTGAACCGCGACAGGTCCTGCGTGGAGGAGGCGAGGATCGTCGCCGTGCCCTCCAGCAGGTCCGTCTTCGGCTGGTACTTCAGACGCAGGTCGTAGTGGGAGACGTCGTAGCCGCCGTTCCCGTACGTCGGGTAGTAGGGGTCGCCGATGCCCGAGGCCCCGGGCTCGAAGTCGGCGGCCGATGCCGGGATCGCCAGCAGGAGGGAGGCCGCCAGCGCGCCAGGGGCGATGAGTCTGCGGTACACGAAAACTCCAAGTCGTAGGGACAGGCCGAGGATTGATCTCGTCCGCGAGCCTATTCAGCACCTCGTGCCCCGGTCGTGTCCATGGCCGCAGCTGTCACACGATCGCCATTCGGCCGACATGTGCCTTCCTGCCCCAAGCGCCTGTCATCGGCGCGTTCGGCCCTCTGTCGCACAGGAGTTGACCCGTGTACCTTCCGCGCCATGCCGATACCTGCCCGACGCACCCACCGCCTCTGGAGAACGTTCGCAGCCGCGGCCACCGCCGCCCTGCTCGCCGTTCTCGTCGTACCCGGCGCCGCACAGGCGGCACCCGCCTCCCGCGCGTCGCAGCCCGTCTACTCCTACGAGAACGCGATCCGCGAGTCCGTCTGGGTCGACACCCGTGTCGACGGGGACGACGACGGAAAGACGGACCGGGTCGCCGTCGACATCGTCCGCCCGCGCGAACCCGCCGCGCAGGGCCGCAAGATACCCGTGATCATGGACGCCAGCCCGTACTACTCCTGCTGCGGGCGCGGCAACGAGAGCCAGCTCAAGACGTACGACGCGCACGGCAATGTCGTCCAGATGCCGCTCTACTACGACAACTACTTCGTGCCCCGCGGCTACGCCTTCGTCGCCGTCGACCTCGCCGGGACCAACCGCTCCGACGGCTGCGTCGACGTCGGCGGCCGCTCCGACATCCAGTCCGCCAAGGCCGTCGTCGACTGGCTGAACGGACGCGCCAAGGGCTACACCACCCGCGCCGGCACCGACCGCGCCCAGGCTTCCTGGACCAACGGCCGCACCGGCATGATCGGCAAGAGCTACGACGGCACCATCGCCAACGGCGTGGCCGCCACCGGGGTCGAGGGCCTGAAGACCATCGTCCCGATCGGCGGGATCTCCTCCTGGTACGACTACTACTTCCAGCAGGGCGCCCCGCTCTACGACTCCGGACCCGAGTGGCTCTCCGACTACGTCGAGAGCCCGGAGGCCCGCACCCGCTGCGCCGCCGTGCAGAAGCGACTTGTCGACGAAGCGCCCCGCAGCGGCGACTGGACCTCGCTGTGGCAGGAGCGCGACTACGTCAAGGACGCGCACAAGGTGAAGGCCAGCGTCTTCGTCGTGCACGGCATGCAGGACCTGAACGTCCGGGCCAAGCACTTCGGCCAGTGGTGGGACGCCCTCGCGAAGAACGGTGTCGAGCGCAAGATCTGGCTGGCGCAGACCGGACACGTCGACCCCTTCGACTTCCGCCGCGGCGCCTGGGTCGACACCCTGCACCGCTGGTTCGACCACGAACTCCTCGGCTACGACAACGGCATCGACCGTGAGCCGATGGCCGACATCGAGCGCACGCCGGACCACTGGACCACCGACCGGGCCTGGCCCCCGAGCACGACCGCGACCACCGCACTGCGTCCCGGCAAGGGCGCCGCCGCGGGCGTCGGCACCCTCGGCCTCACCCCGGGCCGCGGCACCGAGACGTTCACCGACGACCCGGCCCTGAGCGAGACCGACTGGGCCGCGCAGATCGACACGTCGACACCCGGCAAGACAGGGTTCATCAGCCGCCCGCTCGGCAAGGACCTGCGGCTGTCCGGCTCCTCCAAGGTCACCGTCACCGCGACCCCGACCACGGCGAGCGCGCACCTCAGCGCCGTCCTCGTCGACCTCGGCCCGGCCACGATCCGCGACTACGCGGGCGCCGGCGAAGGCATCACGACGCTCACCGAGCGCAGCTGCTGGGGCCCGAGCACCACCGGTGACAGCTCCTGCTTCAAGAACACCGCGACCGCCACCGCCGACGTCAACTCCACGATCTTCAGCCGTGGTTGGGCCGACCTCGGCACCTACGCGAACCCGGACAAGGGCCGCCCCCTCACCCCCGGCAAGCCCTACACCGTCACGCTCTCGCTCGCGTCGAGCGACCACGTCGTGCCGGGGGGCCACCGGCTCGCCCTGATCGTCGCCGGAACGGACAAGGACCTCATCGACCCTCCGTCGACCAGGCCGGCCCTCACGCTCGACCTGTCCCGCACCGTGGCCCGCGTCCCCGTCGTCGGCGGCGCGGCCGCCTTCGCCGCGGCCACCGCCGGATCCCACCACGCCACCCCCCACTCGACCGCGGCCGACGGCCTGACCACGTTCCGCCAGGACCGCCCCGTCCCGGGAGGCAGCAACCGATGAAACCCCGCACGCGGGCCCTCGGCCTCGCCACCGCCGCGGCGGCGCTCGCCGCGCCCCTGGTGGCGAGCGCCCCCGCCCAGGCCACCTCCACCGCTCCCCGCACCGGCTTCGAGCAGACGAACGGCGCCCGCTGGACCGGCCAGGCCGAGGAGCAGCGCCTCCTCGCCACCGTCGACAAGGCGTCCGACCGGGTCACCGTCTCCCGCATCGGCACGACGAAACAGGGTCGACCGCTGCAACTCGTCCGCATCGGCGAGCACCGCACCGCGAACACCGTGCTGCTCATCTGCAGCCAGCACGGCGACGAACCGTCCGGCCGCGAGGCCTGCCTCACCACGATCCGCGACCTCGCGTACGCCAAGGACCGGGCCACGCGAACCTTCCTGGCCCGCACGACCCTGCTGGTCGTGCCGACCGCCAACCCCGACGGCCGCGCCGCCGACACCCGCGGCAACTCCGACGGCGTCGACATCAACCGCGACCACATCGCCCTGCAAACGGCGGAGGCGCGCGCGATGGCGGCCGTCATCCGCGACCGAAGGCCCGACGTCATCTACGACCTCCACGAGTACGGGGCCACGCCCCAGTACTACGACAAGGCCCTCTTCGACCTGTGGCCGCGCAATCTCAACACCGACAGCGCGGTCCACGACGAGGCCGAGACCCTGTCCCTGGACTACGTCCGCCCGGCCGCGAACGCCGCCGGGCACTCCACGGGCACGTACGGCATCTGGACCGACCCGGTCACCGGCGACCCGATCAAGCAGACCGCGGGCGACGGGCAGGAGCGCATCCTGCGCAACGTCTCCGGCGTCAAGCACGCCGTCGGCCTGCTCATCGAGAGCCGCGTCGACCCCGGGACGCCCGCCGAGGAGGCCGACCCTGCGCTGAACAACCGACGCCGCCGCGACTCCCAACTCGCGGCGCTCCGAGGCCTGTTCCGCTTCACCGGGGAGCGGACCGGCCGGATCGAGGCGGCGACGGGCGCCGCCCGCGTCGCCGGCTTCCGCGACACCGGACCGGTCTACGTCGGCGGCGCCGACAACGACCCGGCCGAGCCCGCCGAGATCATCCAGGACCCGCCCTGCGGCTACCGGCTCACCGCCGCCCAGTACGGCGAGTTCAAGGACGAACTGGCGCTGCACGGCATCACCGTCCGGAAAACGGGCAAGGGAGCCTATGTGCCGCTCCGGCAGTCCGAACGGGCCCTGGTGGCACTGCTGCTCGACGCACGTGCGCCCTACCACTTGACGGAAGGGGCGCCCGACAGCAGCTGTTGATCGAGTGTCGGACGTGTGGGGCGCGTCGTATGTGGTAGGTCCTCAAGGGTGACAAACCCTCAGGAACCACCCAGCGACGCGCCCCTCGCCGAAGAGGGCGCGACAGGCGGCCGGAGCCCTTCCACCGACCGGATCGTGTTCGGCGTCACCGCCGTGCTCACCCTGGCCTTCGTGGTCTGGGGCTCCGTCGCCACCGACAACCTGGAGAGCGTCTCCACCAGTGCCCTCAACGGGCTGATGCACAACGGCGGTTGGGCCTTCATGCTGGCCGCCACCGGCTTCGTGGTCTTCGCGCTGTGGCTGGCCGTCAGCCGCTACGGGAAGATCACCCTCGGCAAGGAGGGCGAGGAACCGGAGTTCCGCACGGTCTCCTGGGTCGCCATGATGTTCAGCGCCGGCATGGGCATCGGCCTCATGTTCTACGGCGTGAGCGAACCCCTCGCGCACTTCTCGACGCCCCCGCCGGGCACCGACCCGGCCGATGCCGCCGACGCCATGGAGACGGCCATGGCGACGACCCTGTTCCACTGGACCCTGCACCCGTGGGCGATCTACGCGGTGGTCGGACTCGCCATCGCGTACAGCACGTTCCGGCGCCGCAGGCGGCAGACCATCTCCTCCGTCTTCGTCCCGCTCATCGGCGAGAAGCACGCGCACGGGGCGTGGGGCAGGGTCATCGACATCCTCGCGATCTTCGCCACGCTCTTCGGCTCCGCGGCCTCGCTCGGTCTGGGCGCGCTGCAGATCGGCTCCGGCTTCGAGGTCCTGAACTGGATGGACAAGGCGAGCACGGCGCTGCTCGTCTCGATCATCGCCGTCCTCACCGTCGCGTTCGTCGCCTCCGCCGTCTCCGGGGTGGAGAAGGGCATCCAGTGGCTGTCGAACATCAACATGGTCCTCGCGCTCATCCTGGCGGTCTTCGTCTTCGTCGCGGGCCCCACGATCATCGTCCTGGACCTCCTCCCCACGTCCATCGGCGCCTACCTCGGTGACCTGCCGCAGCTCATCGGCCGCACCGAGGCCTCCAGCGGCAAGGGCGTCGCCGACTGGCTCGGCAGCTGGACGGTCTTCTACTGGGCGTGGTGGATCTCCTGGACGCCCTTCGTCGGCATGTTCATCGCGCGCATCAGCCGCGGCCGCACGATCCGTCAGTTCGTCGGCGGCGTCATCCTCGTCCCGTCCACCGTGAGCCTCATCTGGTTCGCGATCTTCGGCGGTACGGCGATGAAGATGAAGGAGCACGGGCAGCTCGGCGGCGCCGACACTCCGGAGGCCCAACTCTTCGGTGTGCTGCACGAGTTCCCGATCGCCACGGCGTCGAGCCTGCTGGTCATGATCCTCGTCGGCATCTTCTTCGTGTCCGGCGCCGACGCGGCCTCGATCGTCATGGGCACCCTGTCGCAGAAGGGGGCGCTCGAACCCGGCCGGTTCGTCGTCATCTTCTGGGGCGTGGTCACCGGCGCGGTGGCGGCCGTCATGCTCCTCATCGGCAACGGCTCCGGCAACGCGCTCACCGGCCTGCAGAACCTCACGATCCTCGTGGCGGCGCCCTTCACCCTGGTGATGATCGGCATGTGCGTGGCCCTCATGCGCGATCTGCGCCGGGACCCGCTCATCGTCCGCGGCGACATGGGCAACGAGGTGGTGGAAGCGGCCGTGGTCGCCGGACACGAGCAGTACGGCGGCGAGTTCGAGATCCGCATCGGTCCGGGCGACGGGCCGGAGACGGAGGGCGATCCGATCGGCAAGCACTGAGTCCGCGCGGACGGGGGCACGGCAGGCGGCTGACCGTGCCCCCGTCGACGCCGGCTCGTCCGGCCCCGGCCGTCAGCCGTCAGCGCCCTCGACCAGCCGGGCCGCCTCCTGCGCACACCCCCACGCCACCGTCACCCCGGCACCCCCGTGCCCGTAGTTGTGCACCAACACCCGCCCGGACGGGGTCACTTCACGCTCGATGCGCACCGCGGGACGCGCCGGACGCAGCCCCACCCGATGCCCGAGCACCCGCGCCCCCGCGATCTCCGGACGCACCGCCGCGCACCGCGCCACGATCGCGTCCGCCACCGCCGGGTCCGGTTCCAGGGACCACGCGTCCTCCTCCGCGGTACCGCCCAGCAGCAGCCCGCCCGGCTGCGGGAAGAAGTACGTCGTCGCGTCCGAAGCCGGATCGGCGGCCGTGAACCAGGTGCGGACCCCGGGGTTCTCCACGACCACCAACTGCCCGCGCACCGGCCGCACCGCCGGGTCCGGCACCACGTCCCGGGCGCCCAGACCCGTGCAGTTCACCACGACCGGCGCCGCGGCCGTCGCCTGCGTCAAGGATGTCACCGAGCGCCGCTCGACCGGCACCCCTGTCGCCGTCAACTCCCCGTGCAGCCACGCCAGATGCGCCGGCATGTCGATCGGCGGCAGCCGCGCCGCGAGACCCCGGTCGGTGTCGCGCAGCCCCGCCACCTCGCCCGCCCACGCACCGAGCCCGTCCAGCCGGGTGCCCGCGTGTACCCCCTCGACCATGCGTACGCCGGTCTCCGCCGCGCGCCCCGCCCACTCCTCGTACCGGCGCAGCGAGCGCACCGACCACGGACCCACCCGCTCGACGGGGTCGATCCGGTACGGCCACCACAGGGCGCCCGCGACGGCCGAGGTGGTGCGCTGCGCCGGGTCCCGCGACCACATGCGCACCCGGTGGCCGCGCCACGTCAGAACCAGGGCGGTGGCCAGCCCGATGACCCCGCCGCCGACCACGATCACTTCGCCGCTCGCCTCACTGTCCACGCCCGGACCGTAGCGGAATGTGTCATGCCGTGCTCACATCGGGTGCCAGGTGGGGATACTCACCTTATGTCTGCCGAGTACGCGACCTTCGGGCTGGCACCGGCGATGCGTGCCGGGGGAGTTCTCGCCAACGGTGACGTCCAAGTCCACCGGGACTTCGTGGACTTCATCGTCGACGGGCGTCCGCTGCTGTTCCAGCTCTCCGACCTCGACGCCGTCTCCCCGCTGGCCGCCGACATCCCGCCCGCCATCTTCACCGACCACGTCCGAAGCCTGCTCCTGGAGGCCGAGGCGCCCCTCGCCCACGGCCGCTACGTCATATACGGCTGTCCCGAGTGCGAGGGGCTGGAATGCGGCGCCGTCACCGCGGTGATCGAGCGCGCCGGCGACGGCAGCGACGACTACGTGTGGCGCGACTTCGCCTGGCAGACCGACGAGCACGCCGACCTGGAGCTCAACGGCTACCACGGCATCGGCCCGTTCCGCTTCGAGGGCACCGCGTACCGCGCCGCCCTGGGCCGCCTGCTCGGCGGAGCGGCCGGGACCGCCCCGCGCCGCCGCGTGCTGCTCATCGGCGCCCGCGTCGCGGTCCTCGCCAAGCTCGCCGCCGCCCTGCGCAGCATCGGCATCGGCGCCGAGATCACCCAGGACGCGTCCGGCGTATCGGCCGAGGAGCTGCGCACCTACGGGGCCGTCGCCTTCGGCCGCGCCGTCGACGAGGACCGGCGCGCCGCGGTGCGGCGCCAGTTCGAGCAGGCGGGCGCCGACCCGGCGTACGTCGAGGGACTCGCGCCGATCATCCCGCTGCTCGTCGCCCAGATCGAGGCCGCGCTCGACCGCAGCCCGCAGGAACAGCGCCGCCTCACCCGGCTCGTCGCCGCCGACGGGGAGGCGGGCATCGAGGTCACCTCCACCTGCCGGGTGCAGCTCGTCTCGTACCGTCTGGACCGTCTGTACCGCCCCCGCACCCACGACGTCTTCGACGAGGTGCTCGGCCCCGGACGGCACCGGATCCCGCTCGACGGCAGGGCCACCAAGGGAGAGTCCTTCCTCGTGGCCCGCACCACCGGGAGCGTGCTGGTGGCGCCGATGGCGCGCTGACCGCCCGGACCGGGCCGATCCCTGTGCCCCGATTAGGATCGGCCCCCTGATGACTGCCACCCTCGTAGCCAAGAACCTCGCCGCGGGACACGGGGACCGTGCCCTGTTCGCCGGGCTCGACCTCGTCGTCGCGCCCGGCGACGTGATCGGACTCGTCGGCGCCAACGGCGCCGGGAAGTCCACCCTCCTGCGGCTCCTCGCCGGACTCACCACCCCGGAGGAGGGCGAGCTGCGGCTCTCCCCGCCGACCGCGACCGTGGGCCACCTCCCGCAGGAGCCGGACCGCAGGCCCGGCGAGACCGTCCGCCAGTTCCTCGCCCGCCGCACCGGCGTCGACGAGGCCCAGCGCCTCATGGACGAGGCCACCCAGGCCCTCGTCGACGAGGCTCCGGGCGCCGACGACGCGTACGCGACGAGCCTGGAGCGGTGGCTGAACCTCGGCGGCGCCGACCTCGACGAGCGGGCCGACGAGGTGGCCGCGCAACTGGGCCTCCAGATCGGCCTCGACCAGACGATGACCTCGCTCTCCGGCGGCCAGGCGGCCCGCGCGGGGCTCGCCTCGCTCCTCCTGTCCCGCTACGACGTCTTCCTCCTGGACGAGCCGACCAACGACCTCGACCTGGACGGTCTGGAGCGCCTGGAGACGTTCGTCCGCGGGCTGCGCGCGGGCACCGTCGTCGTCAGCCACGACCGCGAGTTCCTCACCCGCACGGTGACCAAGGTCCTCGAACTCGACCTGGCCCAGCAGCAGATCAACCTCTACGGAGGAGGCTACGACGCCTACCTGGAGGAGCGCGAGGTCGCCCGGCGGCACGCCCGCGAGGAGTACGAGGAGTACGCGGACAAGCGCTCCGCGCTCGAAGGCCGCGCCCAGATGCAGCGGTCCTGGATGGACAAGGGCGTCAAGAACGCCCGGCGCAAGGCCACGGACAACGACAAGCTCGGCCGCAAGTTCCGCAGCGAGTCCAGCGAGAAGCAGGCCGCCAAGGCCCGCCAGACCCAGCGCATGATCGAACGGCTCGATGTCGTCGAGGAGCCCCGCAAGGAGTGGGAGCTGCGCATGGAGATCGCCTCCGCGCCCCGCTCGGGCGCGGTGGTCGCCTCGCTCAGGGACGCCGAACTCCGGCGCGGCGACTTCCGTTTCGGGCCGGTCACGCTCCAGATCGACTGGGCGGACCGGGTCGCGATCACCGGTGCGAACGGCTCCGGCAAGTCGACGCTGCTCGGCGCTCTGCTCGGCCGGATCCCGCTCGACTCGGGGCACGCGACGCTCGGCTCCGGCGTCGTGGTCGGTGAGGTCGACCAGGCCCGCGCCCTGTTCCACGGTCCGCAGACCCTGCTCGACGCGTTCTGCGAGGCCGTCCCCGACACCGAACCGGCCGAGGTCCGCACCCTGCTCGCCAAGTTCGGCCTGAAGGCGGACCACGTCCTGCGCGCTGCGGCGACCCTCTCGCCCGGCGAACGCACCCGCGCCGCGCTCGCCCTCCTTCAGGGCAGGGGCGTCAACCTCCTGGTCCTGGACGAGCCGACCAACCACCTCGACCTGCCGGCGATCGAACAGCTGGAGTCGGCCCTCGCGTCGTACGAGGGCACGCTGCTGCTGGTCACGCACGACCGGCGGATGCTCGACGCGGTGCGGACCGACCGGCGGCTGCTGGTGGCCGACGGCAAGATCACGGAGGGCTGAGCGGGAGCGCCGCCGAGGGGCGCGGGGAACTGCGCGACCGGCCATGAACCGGCCGCCGGTTCCCCACGCCCATCACCCCCTACGGCACCTAGGCCAGCCCTGCCTTGCGCAGCGCGTCGGCCATCGCGGAGTTGGCCGGCGCGGCCGCGGGCCGCCCCTTGCCGCCACCACCGGAGCCGCCGCGGCCACCACCGGAGCCACCGCCGGCCCCGCCACGGCCACCGCCCTGCCGGGACTTCTGCTGCGGCGGACGACGATCGCCGCCCCGCTCTCCCCGCCCTCCGCTCCCGCCCGAGGGCTTCTCGTCGTCGAGGCGCAGCGTCAGCGAGATCCGCTTGCGCGCCACGTCGACCTCGAGCACCTTGACCTTCACGATGTCCCCGGGCTTCACGACGTCGCGCGGGTCCTTCACGAACGTACGGGACAGGGCCGAGACGTGCGCGAGCCCGTCCTGGTGCACACCGATGTCGATGAACGCCCCGAAGGCCGCGACGTTCGTCACGACACCCTCCAGGATCATCCCCGGCTCCAGATCGGAGATCTTCTCCACGCCCTCCTTGAAGGTGGCCGTCTTGAAGGCGGGCCGCGGGTCGCGCCCCGGCTTCTCCAGTTCCTTCAGGATGTCCGTCACGGTCGGCAGACCGAACGTCGTGTCCACATAGTCACCGGGCTTCAGCGAGCGCAGCGTGCCCGTGTCGCCGATCAGCGAACCGACCTCGCCACCGGTCGACTTCGCCATCCGCCGCACCACCGGATAGGCCTCCGGGTGCACCGACGACGCGTCCAGCGGGTCGTCGCCGCCCCGGATGCGCAGGAAGCCCGCGCACTGCTCGTACGCCTTCGGGCCGAGCCGGGCGACGTCCTTGAGGCCCTTGCGATTGCTGAACGGGCCGTTGGCGTCGCGGTGCGCCACGATGTTCTCCGCGAGCCCGGCGCCGATGCCGGAGACCCGGGCGAGCAGCGGGGCCGACGCGGTGTTCACGTCCACGCCCACGCCGTTCACACAGTCCTCGACCACGGCGTCCAGGGAGCGCGAGAGCTTCACCTCGCTCAGGTCGTGCTGGTACTGGCCGACACCGATCGACTTCGGGTCGATCTTGACCAGTTCGGCGAGCGGGTCCTGCAGCCGACGGGCGATGGAGACGGCGCCGCGCAGCGACACGTCCATGTCCGGCAGTTCCTGCGAGGCGAACGCCGACGCCGAGTACACCGAGGCGCCCGCCTCGGAGACCATCACCTTGGTGAGCTTCAACTCCGGGTGCTTGGTGATCAGTTCACCCGCGAGCTTGTCGGTCTCGCGCGACGCCGTGCCGTTCCCGATCGCGATCAGGTCGACCGCGTGCTCCTTGGAGAGCTTCGCCAGCTTGGCGATCGCCTCGTCCCAGCGGTTGGCCGGCACGTGCGGGTGGATGACATCGGTCGCCACGACCTTGCCCGTCCCGTCGACCACCGCGACCTTCACGCCCGTACGGAAGCCGGGGTCGAGGCCCAGCGTCGCGCGCGTGCCCGCGGGCGCCGCGAGCAGCAGGTCCCGCAGGTTCGCCGCGAAGACCTTGACCGCCTCGTCCTCGGCGGCCGTACGGAGCCGCAGCCGCAGGTCGATGCCGAGGTGCACCAGCATGCGCGTGCGCCAGGCCCAACGGACCGTGTCCTGCAGCCACTTGTCACCCGGACGCCCCTGATTGCGGATGCCGAACCGGTCGGCGACGATCGGCTCGTACGAGCTGGGGCCGTCCTCGACCGGCTCCTCGGGCTCCAGGACGAGCTCCAGCACGTCCTCCTTCTCGCCGCGCAGCATCGCCAGGATGCGGTGCGAGGGCAGCTCCTTGAAGGGCTCCGCGAAGTCGAAGTAGTCGGCGAACTTGGCGCCCGCCTCCTCCTTGCCGGACTTCACCTTCGCGGCGAGGCGCCCGCGCACCCACATGCGCTCACGCAGCTCACCGATCAGGTCGGCGTCCTCCGAGAAGCGCTCGGTGAGGATCGCGCGGGCCCCGTCCAGCGCGGCCTGCGGATCGGCGACGCCCTTGTCGGCGTCCACGAACGCGGACGCGGCGGCGAGCGGGTCCACCGACGGGTCGCCGAGCAGGCCCTCCGCCAGCGGTTCGAGGCCCGCCTCGCGCGCGATCTGCGCCTTCGTGCGCCGCTTCGGCTTGAACGGCAGGTAGATGTCCTCCAGGCGCGCCTTGGTGTCGGCGGCGCGGATCTGCGCCGCCAACTCCTCGGTCAGCTTGCCCTGCTCGCGCACCGAGTCCAGGACGGCGGTGCGCCGCTCCTCCAGCTCGCGCAGGTACCGCAGCCGCTCCTCCAGGGTGCGCAGCTGGGCGTCGTCCAGGGACTCCGTCGCCTCCTTGCGGTAGCGGGCGATGAAGGGCACCGTCGAGCCGCCGTCCAGCAGCTCGACGGCGGCCTTCACCTGCCGCTCCCGTACGCCGAGTTCCTCGGCAATCCTGCCTTCGATGGACCCAACAGTGGGTGTCGCCACGATCCCGTACCGCCTATGTCGACTGAGGTTGCGCGGCAATTGTGGCAGGTGGCGCCGACAACGGAGGATCAGGGCGCCGACCTGCTCACACGTGGTGCGTGCGGTGGCCCGAACGGGAGGCGCCGCCGAAGAGGCGGCCGAGCGCGCGGAACGGCAGCGTCACCACGGTGGCGACGGCCCCGCCGGTCTGACGCAGGACATCGGCGATGGCACGGAACATGGGAGGCGCTCCTCTCGTCGTCCGGCCGGGGTGGCCGGATCCGTCAGGAGCGCCGGGTACCGCGCAGCGCCGTGCTCATGCCTCAGGCGGCCTTGCCGATGAGATCCGCGGGGAACGCCCCGTTGCCGAACGCCGTCCCGATGAACCCCGTGGCCAGCTCGGTCAGCCGGGCCACGCCCGCGTCCCCGAGGTGGTCGTAGGGCGCCCGGTCGAGCACGTCGGTGCGCTCCTCGATCGCGGCGCGCAGGCCCGCGCCCTCCTCGGTCAGCGTCAACTCCTCGTCCGCGGTGAGCAGTCCCCGCGCGCGCAGCCGCTCGGCGGCCCGGTCGAACTCGTCCCTGGACCAGCCGCGCGTGGCGAGCAGCCACTTCGGGGCCATGCCCTTGCCGGTCGCGACATGGCTGACCAGCGCCTCCACCGGGTCGAGTTCGGCGGCGAGCAGCGCGGCGAGGTGCCCGTCGCCGCGGTGCTCGCGCAGCAGCGTCGCCGCGTGCCAGTACGCCAGGTGCGGCGCCTCGGGGACGGGCTGGTCGGCGTGGGCCGCGTACAGGGGGCGGGCGTGTCGCGTGCACGCCTGTGTGGCGCGCAGCGCCAGCTCTGCGGCCTCGGCCATCTCGGGGGAGGCGAGCACGTCCTCGCCCAGGAGGCGGCGCAGCGTCGCGTCGACGGCGCGCAGGCGGGCCGCGAGGACCGTCTCGGGGGAGGCGGTCCGCCACACCGCGGGCACGTGCCGGGCCACGAGGTCGTGCTTGAAGTTGTAGAAGGTGGCGGTCACCGTACCGGCGCCGACCGCTCCCAGGGCCGCGGACCGGGCGGCGAAGTAGGCGGCGCTGCGGTCCGTCACACCCACCGCGGCCAGTTCCTTGCCCAGGTCGGGCGAGAAGTAGTGGGTCGAGTGGAACGGGTTGAGGACGTTGTGACAGTGGCGGGCGGCGCGCGGGCGCGGGTCAGCGGTCATGCCGACACGTTACCGACCGGTTGGTACGCGCAGGGAGGCAGGGGAGGCGGCCATGGCAGGAAAGGTGGGCTGCTCGTCATTGCGGCCATGCGCGATGCCCCCGAACAATGAGGGACATGTCGCCCCGCACCGTCCTGGTCCTCCTCTTCGACGGCGTCCAGAGCCTCGATGTCACCGGCCCCGTCGAGGTCTTCGCCGGCGCCGCGCTCGCCGCGGGCTCCGCCGCCGGCGCGTACCGGGTCCGCACGGCCTCGCCCGACGGCGCACCGGTCCGTACGTCGAGCGGCCTGACCCTGGTCCCGGACCACGCCCTCGCGGACGCCCCGGCCCCGCACACCGTGCTGGTCCCGGGCGGCCAGGGCACGCGCCGCCCCGACCCGCGCCTGATCGACTGGCTGCGGACGCACGCCCCGCACGCCCCGCGGATCGTCTCGGTCTGCACGGGCGCGATCCTCCTCGCGCGGGCGGGCCTCCTCGACGGCCGCCGGGCCACCACCCACTGGGCGTACTGCGAGCGGCTCGCCCGTGACCACCCGGCGATCGACGTCGACCCGGACCCCATCTACGTACGCGACGGGAACGTGGCGACGTCCGCCGGCGTCACCGCGGGCATCGACCTGGCCCTCGCGCTCGTGGAGGAGGACCACGGCAGGGACACCGCCCTGACGATCGCCCGCCACCTCGTCGTCTTCCTGCGACGCCCGGGGAACCAGGCCCAGTTCAGTGCCCAGCTCGCGGCCCAGACGGCCCGCCGCGAGCCGCTGCGCGAGCTCCAGCAGTGGGTCACCGAGCACCCCGACGACGATCTGACGGTGGAGTCGATGGCGGCCCGCGCCCGCCTGTCCCCGCGCCACTTCGCCCGCGCCTTCCAGGCGGAGACGGGCCTCACCCCCGGCAGATACGTGGAACGCGTCCGTGTCGAGCACGCGCGCCGTCTGCTGGAGGACACCACCGACGGCGTCGAGGAGATCTCCCGGGCCAGTGGCTACGGCACCCCCGAGGCGATGCGCCGCGCCTTCCTCAAGACCCTGGGCACGCCCCCGGCGGAGTACCGCCGCCGCTTCCGCGCCCCGGCCCCCGCACACTGACCCACCGAAGGGAAACACCGTGCAGATCGCCGTTGTCCTGTTCGACCGCTTCACCGCGCTCGACGCCGTCGGCCCCTACGAGACCCTCGGCCGCCTGCCCGACGCGGAACTCGTCTTCGTCGCCGAGGAGCGGGGCCCCGTCCGGAGCGACACCGGCGCCCTCGCCCTCGTCGCCGACAAGGCCTTCGCCGAGGTCCCGCACCCGGACATCGTCGTCGTCCCGGGCGGGCCGGGCCAGACCCCGCAGATGGAGAACGAGACCCTCCTCGCCTGGCTGCGCGCGGCCGACGCGACCAGCACCTGGACGACCTCGGTGTGCACGGGCTCCCTGCTGCTGGCCGCCGCGGGCCTGCTGGAGGGGCGCCGGGCCACCTCGCACTGGCTCGCCCTCGACGTCCTGAAGCAGTTCGGCGCGCGGCCGACCGGCGAGCGCGTCGTCATCGACGGCAAGTACGTCACCGCGGCCGGGGTCTCGTCCGGCATCGACATGGGTCTGACCCTGCTGGGCCGGATCGCGGGCGACGAGCACGCCCAGGCCGTCCAGCTGCTGACCGAGTACGACCCGCAGCCGCCCTACGACGCGGGCTCGCCGCAGAAGGCCCCCGCGCACCTCGTCGAGGAGTTCCGAGGCAAGAGCCGCTTCATCCTGACGTAGCCGGCACGGTCCAGCCGAAGAGCGGCGCCCTGCGCTCCAGGAACGCGGCGACACCCTCCCCGGTGTCGCCGCTGCCGCGCGCCTGCCCGGCCCAGTACCCGTCCCGGTCGGTGCGCCCCGCCACGAACTCCTTCGCCGCCGCCTGCGTCAGCAGCGAGCGGCCGGCCAGGACGCGGGTGAACGCGGCCACCCGCTCGTCCAGTGCGGGCCCGTCCAGGACCTCGTCCACGAGCCCGGACCGCAGGGCCCGCTCCGTCCCGATCAACTCGCCGGAGAACAGCAGGTACTTGGCGGTCGCCGGCCCCACCAGCGCCGTCAGACGCCGCGTCGACGACGCCGGGTAGACGATCCCGAGCTTCGCCGGAGTCACCCCGAACAGGGCGCTTTCGGCGGCGAACCGCAGATCGCAGGCGGCCGCCAGCTGACAGCCGCCGCCCACGCAGAAGCCGCGCACCACGGCCAGCGTCGGTTTCGGGAAGGCCGCGAGCGCCTCCTCCGCCGCGACGGCGAGCCGCTGCGCGGCGCCCGCGTCCTCGCCGAGCGTGGAGATGTCCGCCCCCGCGCAGAAGGTGTCACCGGCGCCGGTCAGCACCAGGACCCGCACGGCCGGGTCCGCCGCGAGCTCCGCGAGGAGCGGGGGCAGGGCGGCCCACATGGTGTCGGTCATGGCGTTGCGCCTGGCCGGATGGTCGATGACGACGGTGGCGACCCCGCCGGTGACGGTGTGCGTGAGCTGCTGCGAGGACAAGGGAGCCATGCGCCGGATGCTATCCGCCGGTGTCGAACGTACGATCAAGAAGGGGTGCCGACAGGAGGCGCCGATGGCCGGACAGGACGATGAGAGCCCGCTGACGGGCAAGGTCACGACCGCGGAGGAACGCGGCCCCGCCCACCAACGCAAGAAACTCCGGCGCGGCTTCGGCTGGCTCGCCGTGCTCGGCGGCCTCCTGGTCGTCGCGGGCGTGATCGGCCTCTTCTACACGGCCTTCGCGACGTTGACCTCGATGCTGCTGTTCGGCTGGCTGCTGCTGATCGGCGGCCTCGTCGGGCTGCTGCACGCCATCCAGTCGCGGGGCAGCAACTTCTTCTGGCTCGGCGTCGTGGTCGCCGCCCTGAACCTGGCGGCGGGCATCGTCGTCATCCGCCGTCCGGAGGGCACCGCCCAGGCCCTCACCATGTTCGCCGCGCTCCTGTTCCTGACCGGAGGGGTCTTCCGGCTGGTCGGCGCCCTGGTCGTGCGCGGCCCGCAGTTCGGCTGGACCCTGGTGCAGGGCGCCTTCGGCATCCTGCTCGGCGTCCTGGTCCTCGGCAACTGGCCGGAGAGCAGCCGCTATGTCCTCGGCTGCTTCTTCTCCCTCGCGCTGCTCTTCGACGGCCTGGGCCTGCTGGCCACCGGACTGGGCGGCCGCCGGATCGTCAACCTCGTACAACAAGCTGAAGAGCCGCCGAAAACGGAACAACTGGGCCAGGATCAGTCGCCTGGCTGACCAGGTCATACGTCCACGATCAAAATCCGCCGATAGTCGCTGACTTATGGTCAGTCAACCGGTCCGGACCAGCGCGTTGCCAACACTCGAAGGGTGGTGACAATCGAGCGCAAGGGCGGCGACCGGACGATGCGTGACGACGGGTTGGAAGCGCGCCCGCGTCCTCAGGACAGTGGGGGAGCTCCCCCCGAGGCCGCCACGGGCGTGCCACTGCCGTACGAGGGGATCTGGCGGTTCACGGCGCAGGCGGTCGACGCCTCCGTGCCGCAGGCCCGGCGGGCGGTGCGCGAACTGCTCGCGCGGCAAGGGGTGCCCGCCCCCGACGACCTGGTCCACGGGCTGCTCGTGATCGTCTCCGAGCTCGTCACCAACGCGGTGAAGCACGCCGCCCTCCTCTCGCCGATGCTGGCCGTGGAGGTCGCCGTCGGCGCGGAGTGGGTGCGGGTCTCGGTGGAGGACGAGCACCCCTACCGCCCGACGGCGCTGGAGGCCACCAGCGGCCAGACCGGCGGCCGCGGCCTGCTGCTCGTGCGGGAGATCACCGCGGAGGCGGGCGGCGTCTGCGACGTCGAGCACACCGCCAGCGGGGGCAAGGTGATCTGGGCCGCCCTGCCCCTCAAACCGGCGAACGTCTGACGGCTACCAGCCCGCGGCCGGACCCGTCAGTTCCCGGACGGCGGGCCGCGCCGCGTCGAGCACGGTCATGAACCACGCCGAGAACGGGTCCTTGGCGTGCCGCTCGGCCAGCTCCGCGGCCGTCACGAACGCCGTCTCCCCGACCTCCTCGGGGTCCGGGTCCAGCGGAGCCTGCACCATCCCGACGAACAGGTGGTTGAACTCCTGCTCCACCAGACCCGACTCCGGGTCCGGGTGGTTGTAGCGCACGGTGCCTGCCTCCGCCATCAGCGACGGCGAGACGCCCAGCTCCTCGAAGGTGCGCCGGGCGGCCGCGGCGAACGGGGCCTCGCCCGGGTACGGATGCCCGCAGCAGGTGTTCGACCACACACCGGGGGAGTGGTACTTGCCGAGTGCCCGCTGCTGGAGCAGGAGCCGTCCCCGCTCGTCGAAGAGGAACACGGAGAACGCTCTGTGCAGCTGGCCCGGCGGCTGGTGGGCCGCGAGCTTCTCCGCGGTGCCGATCGTCCTGCCGCCCTCGTCGACGAGTTCCAGCAAGATCGCTTCTCCGGTGCCGTTCGACGAGCTGTTCGCCGCGGTGGCAGGTGTGGTCGGCATACCCATCCTTCGCTTCGGTCCTCGGGCCCCAAGTCTGCCGTACGAAACGGACAGCCATCCGCACTGGTGGTGCTCCGCATGTCCCGCCCGGCCGCGAAGCCGGGCGGGACCACGGCGGGCGCGGGTCAGACGCCGAACGCGGCAGGGTAGGCGATCGTGCCCCGCGGGACCTGCCGGGAACCGCCACCGGCCCCCAGGTCGAGGGCCATCATCGCCTCGTCGGGCACCTCGAAGGCGGGCCTGATGCCGTACGCGGAGGCGGGCGTGAACCCGAACCTCGGGTAGTAGGCGGGGTCCCCGAGAACGAGCACGATTCCCTCCCCGTGCGCCCGGGCCGCCTCCAGCACCGCGCGTACGACGGCCGAACCGGCGCCCACGCGCTGGTACTCCGGAAGTACGGCCACCGGTGCGAGCGCCGCCGCGGGCGCGCCGTCCACCGTGCAGCGGGTGATCAGCGCGTACGCGGCGACCGTGCCGTCCGGTGCCTCGGCGACGTACGACAGGCCCTCCAGCCAGGCGCCCCGGTCGGCCCGCAGGGCGTCCACGAGGTCGGCCTCGGCCGCGGTCGGGAAGGCGGCGGCGCTGACGGCGTGCACGGCCTCCCGGTCGCCGTCCGTCTCCGGCCGTGTCGGCCAGGCGGCCGCGGGCCGCAGCGCATAGCCCGTGTATCCGTACTCGCTGCCGTGCTCGCGCCGCATCGCCAGCTCCGCCCGCGTGCCGGCGAGCGCCTCGGCCATACCGGGCCGCTGTGGATCGGCGGCGTCGGCCCGCTCGGCGAGCGGCTCGTAGTACTCGTCCCAGTCGGACTCGGGCTGCCGGTGCACACCGAGCACGGAGTACCCGGCGGTCGTGCAGGCCCGCAGGTTCCCCTCGGTCGTCCGCAGCTTGTAGTGCTCCTCCCAGAAGGCGCGGGCCGCGGGGGAGGGGGTGTCCGTCGTCCACTCGCACTCGGTGAGGACGAGCGCGCCGCCCGGCGCGAGCAGCCGCCGCCACCGCGCGAGCGCGGTGGCGAAGCCGATGCTGTAGGCCGAGCTCTCGGCCCAGATCAGGTCGAACGAGCCGTCCGCGTAAGGGAGTTCGCCCATGTCAGCCGAGACGGCGTGCACCCGGTCGGCCAGCCCGCGCGTGTGCGCCGCGGCCCGCAGCTCGTCGAGGAAGGGCTCGTGCAGGTCCACGGCCGTCACCTCGCCGCCGGTCTCCGCGGCGAGCAGCAGCGCGGAGCGGCCCGGACCGCAGCCCAGGTCGAGGACGCGGGGCCGGGCGGGCAGTTCGCCCACGAGGGAGAGGAGACGCCGTGTGGTGGCGTCGGAGCCGGGGCCCTGCCGGGGCAGCCCGTGGTGCAGGGCGAAGAAGGAATCGCGTACGACGTTGCTGTTGTCGGTCAACGTAGAACCCTTGAGTGAAGGGGCCTCGCTCAGGCGACGGCCCGGGAGATGGGGATGCACCTGTCGCTGCGCACGGCAGCGGTCACCGCGACGACAGTCATCAACCCACCTCCTCAAAGATCGATGGCCACGCTAGCACGGAGGGTCACCGAGCGGGGGTTCAGTGGCAGAGCTTCGCCTCGTGCTCCGCATGTCCGGTGGGCTCCAGCTGGAACGTGCAGTGCTCGACGTCGAAGTGGTCGCCGAGGCAGCCCTGCAGCTCGTGCAGCATCTTCTCGTTGCCGATCGCGCTGAGCACGTCCGGACTGACGACCACGTGCGCGGAGAGCACCGGCATGCCCGAGGTGATCGTCCAGGCATGCAGGTCGTGGACGTCCTCCACGCCCGGCAGCGCCAGTATGTGGGACCGCACCTGGGCCATGTCGACGCCCTTGGGAGCCGACTCCAGCAGCACGTTCAGGGTCTCGCGCAGCAGCTTCACCGTACGCGGCACGATCATGAGCCCGATCAGGATCGACGCGATCGGGTCGGCGGCCTGCCAGCCCGTGGTCAGGATGATCACGGCCGAGACCAGCACCGCCAGCGAGCCGAGCGCGTCGGCCGCCACCTCCAGGAAGGCGCCGCGTACGTTCAGGCTCTCCTGCTGGCCCTTCACCAGGAGGGACAGCGAGATCATGTTCGCCACCAGGCCGATGAGGCCGTAGACGATCGTCAGACCGCCCGCCGTCTCGGCCGGCTCCATGAAGCGCTGGATCGCCTCGTACAGGACGTAGCCGCCGACGCCCAGCAGGAGCAGGCAGTTGGCGAGCGCGGCGAGGATCTCGGCGCGCGCGTAGCCGAAGGTGCGCTGATCGCTGGCCGGGCGGTTGGCGAAGTGGATCGCGAGCAGGGCCATCGCGAGGCCGAGCGCGTCCGTGGCCATGTGGGCGGCGTCCGCGATCAGGGCGAGCGAGTCGGCCGCGAGGCCGCCGACGATCTCCACCACCATCACGGTCAGCGTGATCGAGAGCGCGATGCGCAGCCGTCCCCTGTGAGCGGCGGCGGCCGTCCCGGTCGTCGGCCCGTGGCTGTGCCCGTGGTCGTGTCCGGCCCCCATGGAAACCGCCCTCCGTATCCGCTCGCCGTGCCGCACCGGTCCGGGGCGGCGATCACAGTGAACTACGGGTAGGGGGTATCCGCAAACACTGCAGTGAACACCGTTGTCATGTGCCCTGACCTGCGGAAACGTTCTCCCGGTAGGGGCGGGGCATGTCCGCAGGTCAGAGGACCGGCACGCTTCACTCGGGGTGCCGCAGCCGCCATCCGGCCCAGGCCGACTCGACCATCTCGCGCACGGTGCGCCGCGCCGTCCAGCCGAGCTCCTTCTCGGCCCGCGCCGAGGAGCCGACCGCGCGCGGCGCGTCACCGGGGCGACGCGGCTCGACGAGCGCGGGCGTGGAGTTCCCGGTGACGTCCGCGATCACGTCGACGAGCTCGCGCACCGAGACACCCTGGCCCGTGCCGATGTTGAGGGTCAGGTCACCGCTCGCGTCGGGCAGCGCCAGCCGGCGGGCCGCCGCCAGATGCGCCTCGGCGAGGTCGGCGACGTGGATGTAGTCACGTACGCACGTGCCGTCCGGCGTCGGGTAGTCGTCGCCGAAGATCCGCGGGGCCTCGCCGCGGGTGAGCCGGTCGAAGACCATCGGGATCACGTTGAAGACGCCGGTGTCCGCGAGCAGGGGCTCGGCGGCGCCCGCCACGTTGAAGTAGCGCAAGCACACCGTCGCCATGCCGTGCGCGTGCCCGGCCGCCCGCACCAGCCACTCGCCCGCCAGCTTCGTCTCGCCGTACGGGTTCACGGGAGCACACGGCGTGGACTCCGTGATGAGGTCGGTGTCGGGGTTGCCGTAGACCGCCGCGGACGACGAGAACACGAACCGGCGCACACCCGCCGCCGCGACGGTCTCCAGGAGCGTGGCGAGTCCGCCCACGTTGTCCCGGTAGTACGGCTCGGGCTTCTCGACCGATTCACCGACCTGCTTGTGCGCGGCGAGGTGCACGACACCGGTGACCTCGTGCTCGGCGCAGACCCGGCGCACCAGGTCGGCGTCCAGGACCGAGCCGCGCACCAGCGGGATCTGCGCGGGCAGCCGGTCCGGCACCCCCGACGTCACGTTGTCGAGGACGACGACGCGCTCCCCGGCGCCCGCCATCGCCCGTGCCACGTGTGCCCCGATGTATCCGGCTCCGCCGGTGATCAGCCATGTCATGACGCACCACCCTAAGCCGGTCGCGGACGCCCTCGGGTTTGTGGCCCGGGGCCTTGATCGACAATGATGAACGGGCGGCCTGGCCTACGCAGACCGTGTGGGACAGGGGCCAATCGGGCCGTAAACGGGCGGTGAACGTCCACTTCTCATCATCCGATAGCCTCTGCCGACATGCCGCCCGGCCACCCCTAGGGACTGCGCTCCGGGCGCCTCCACCGTGCATGAGCCCGGCGCCCTCGCGTCGGCACCCAAGGAGTGAGTTCGTCTGTCGACCGCCATCGTCACCGGCCAGCCGGTTCCCGGGTCGTCCCTGGAGGGCGATCTGCGGGCGCTCGGCTTCGACGTGCGACTCGCCCCGGACGTCGCGGACGCCGAAGCGGCACTCGCCACCGCCCCCGCGGACCAGCGGGTCGCCGTCGTCGACGCCGGCTTCGTGGGCCATGTCCACGCCCTGCGCCTCGGCCTCACCGACCCCCGCTTCCCCGTGTCCGCGATCCCCGGCGCCGTCACCGCGCAGCCCGCGGCCCGCGAGGCCCTGCACCGCGCGGTCGGGGAGACGGGCATCGCGCCCGACGCCACGGCCAAGAGCCTGGAAGCGGCCGGCACCGATGTGCACCGCCCCGAGCTCGGCGAACTCGTCGCCGCGGTGCCCGCCGACCCGCAGGCCCGCAACGAGGCCCGGCAGGCCGTCGCCGCCGTCGACGACGAGGCGATCCGGCTGCGTACCGCGGTCAAGGCCCGGGACGGCTTCTTCACCACGTACTGCATCAGCCCGTACTCCCGCTACATCGCGCGCTGGTGCGCACGGCGCGGCCTGACCCCGAACCAGGTCACCACCGCGTCGCTGGTCACCGCCCTGATCGCGGCGGGCTGCGCGGCCACCGGCACGCGCCCCGGCTTCGTCGCCGCGGGCCTGCTGCTCCTCTTCTCCTTCGTCCTGGACTGCACCGACGGGCAGCTCGCCCGCTACTCGCTGCAGTACTCGACGCTCGGCGCCTGGCTCGACGCGACCTTCGACCGCGCCAAGGAGTACGCGTACTACGCGGGCCTCGCGCTCGGCGCGGCCCACGCGAACGGCGATGACGTCTGGGCGCTCGCCCTCGGCGCGATGGTCCTCCAGACCTGCCGGCATGTCGTCGACTTCTCCTTCAACGAGGCGAACCACGACGCGACCGCCAACACCAGCCCCACCGCGGCCCTCTCCGACAAGCTCGACAGCGTCGGATGGACGGTCTGGCTGCGCCGGATGATAGTGCTGCCGATCGGCGAGCGCTGGGCGCTGATCGCGGTCCTCACGGCGCTGACCACCCCGCGCATCACCTTCTACGTCCTGCTCGTGGGCTGCGCGCTCGCCGCCTGCTACACGACGGCCGGCCGGGTGCTGCGCTCCCTGACCCGCAGGGCGCGCCGCACCCCGCGCGCCGCCCAGGCACTGGCCGACCTGGCCGACGCGGGCCTGCTGCGGGGCATCACCGTCCGCAAGCTGCGCGGCGGGGGGTACACCGCCCCGCTGCTGGCCCTCCTCGGCGCCGCGATCCTTGTGATCATTGCCACCGTCGAGGACTTCGGCTCCTGGAGTGTCGTCGCCGGCGCCACCGCCTACGTGATCCTCGCCGACGTGGCCGTCAGCGGACCCCTCACAGGCGCTCTGGACTGGCTCGTTCCACCGATCTTCCGCGCCGCCGAGTACGGCACGATCCTGCTGCTCGCGGCCAAGGCGGACGTGAACGGAGCCTTGCCCGCGGCTTTCGGGCTGGTGGCGGCGGTCGCCTACCATCACTACGACACGGTGTACCGCATCCGCGGTGGCACCGGAGCACCCCCGCGCCGGCTGGTGCACGCGATCGGCGGGCACGAGACCAGAACGCTCGTGGTCACCGTGCTGGCCGCGCTGCTCACCGACACGGATTTCACCGTCGCGCTCACGGTCCTCGCCGTGTTCGTGGCACTCGTGGTGCTCGCCGAGAGCATCCGCTTCTGGGTCGCCTCCGCTCGACGTGGAGCACCCGCCGTACACGATGAAGGAGAACCCGCATGATCGGCCTCGTCCTGGCCGCCGGCGCCGGCAGCCGGCTCCGCCCCTACACCGAGACGCTTCCCAAGGCGCTCGTGCCTGTCGTGGGCGAGGGAACCGAGAACGAGCTCTCCGTCCTCGACCTGACCCTCAAGAACTTCGCCGAGATCGGCCTCACCGAGGTCGGCATCATCGTCGGCTACCGCAAGGAGGTCGTCTACGAGCGCAAGGCCGCGCTCGAGGCGAAGTACGGCCTGAAGCTGACGCTGATCGAGAACGACGTGGCCGAGAAGTGGAACAACGCCTACTCCCTGTGGTGCGGCCGTGACGCCATCAAGCACTCGGTGATCCTCGCCAACGGCGACACCGTGCACCCGGTCTCCGTCGAGAAGACCCTGCTGGCCGCCCGCGGCGACGGCAAGAAGATCATCCTCGCCCTGGACACGGTGAAGAACCTGGGCGACGAGGAGATGAAGGTCATCGTCGACCCCGAGAAGGGCGTCCAGCGCATCACGAAGCTGATGGACCCCGCCGAGGCGACCGGCGAGTACATCGGCGTCACCCTCATCGAGGGCGAGGCGGCCGAGGAGCTCGCCGACGCGCTGAAGGCCACGTACGAGCGCGACCCGCAGCTGTACTACGAGGACGGCTACCAGGAGCTCGTCAACCGCGGCTTCAAGGTCGACGTCGCGCCCATCGGTGACGTCGCGTGGGTCGAGATCGACAACCACGAGGACCTCGCCAAGGGACGTGAGATCGCGTGCCAGTACTGACGAGGCTCATTCCCTCGCCGGTCGTCGTCGACATCCGGCGAGGGGCGCTCAACGACCTCGCCGGGGTCCTCGCCGACCAGAGGATCTCGTCGTCCCAGGGCTGTCTGGCCATCGCGATCAGCGGTGGATCGGGCGCCGCCCTGCGCGCCCGCCTGGAACCCTCGCTGCCCAGCGCCGAGTGGTTCGAGGTCGGCGGCGGCACCCTCGATGACGCCATCAAGCTCGCCGACGACATCAAGAAGACGGGCCGCTTCGACGCCGTCGTCGGCCTCGGTGGCGGCAAGATCATCGACTGCGCCAAGTTCGCCGCGGCGCGCGTGGGCCTGCCGCTGGTCGCCGTCGCGACGAACCTGTCGCACGACGGCCTGTGCTCGCCCGTCGCGACCCTCGACAACGACGCGGGCCGCGGCTCGTACGGTGTGCCGAACCCGATCGCCGTCGTCATCGACCTCGACGTCATCCGTGAGGCGCCGGTCCGCTTCGTGCGCTCCGGCATCGGCGACGCCCTGTCCAACATCTCCGCGGTCGCGGACTGGGAGCTCGCCGCCCGCGAGCGCGGCGAGGACATCGACGGACTGGCCGCCGCCATGGCCCGGCAGGCCGGCGAGGCCGTGCTGCGCCACCCCGGCGGCGTCGGCGACGACGGTTTCCTCCAGGTGCTGGCCGAGGGCCTGGTCCTCACCGGCATCGCCATGTCGGTCTCCGGCGACTCGCGGCCCGCCTCCGGCGCCTGCCACGAGATCAACCACGCCTTCGACCTCCTCTACCCCAAGCGCGCCGCCAGCCACGGCGAGCAGTGCGGCCTGGGCGCGGCCTTCGCGATGCACCTGCGCGGTGCCCACGAGGAGTCCGCGTACATGACCGAGGTGCTGCGCCGGCACGGCCTGCCGGTGCTGCCGGAGGAGATCGGCTTCACCGTGGACGAGTTCGTGAAGGTCGTGGAGTTCGCTCCGCAGACCCGACCGGGCCGCTACACGATCCTCGAACACCTCGACCTCTCCACCGACCAGATCAGGGACGCCTACGCCGACTATGCAAAAGCCATCGGTAGCTGAGCTCCGCCCGGTCGTTCACCCCGCGGGCGTGAAGGACCGGCGCAGCGGTGAGCACTGGGGCGGACGGCTCTACATGCGCGAGATCTCGCTGCGTGTGGACCGCCACCTGGTGAACACCAAGGTCACGCCCAACCAGCTGACCTACCTGATGACCGTCTGCGGCGTCCTCGCGGCCCCGGCCCTGCTCGTACCGGGCATCTGGGGCGCGGTCCTCGGCGTCGTCGCGGTCCAGCTGTACCTGCTGCTCGACTGCGTCGACGGCGAGATCGCCCGGTGGCGCAAGCAGTACTCGCTCACCGGCGTCTGGATGGACCGCGTCGGCGCGTACCTGACCGACGCCGCCGTGCTGGTCGGCTTCGGCCTGCGCGCCGCCGATCTGTGGGGCTCCGGCCGCATCGACTGGCTGTGGGCCTTCCTCGGCACCCTCGCCGCGCTCGGCGCCATCCTGATCAAGGCCGAGACGGACCTGGTCGGGGTGTCCCGCGCCCAGAGCGGCCGGGAGCAGGTCAAGGAGTCCGCGTCCGAGATCCGCGGCTCGGGCATGGCGCTGGCCCGCAAGGCCGCCGCCGCGCTCAAGTTCCACCGCCTCATCCTGGGCATCGAGGCGTCCCTGCTGATCCTGGTCCTCGCGATCGTGGACCAGATCCGGGGCGACCTGTTCTTCACGCGCCTGGGCGTGGCCGTCCTGGCGGGCATCGCGCTCCTCCAGACCGTGCTCCACCTCGTGTCCATCCTCGCTTCGAGCAGGCTCAAGTGAGCGCCCCGGGAGAGCAGTTGAAGGTCGGCGCGGTCGTCATCACGATGGGCAACCGCCCGGCCGAGCTGCGCGCGCTGCTCGACTCGGTCGCCAAGCAGGACGGCGACCCCGTCGAGGTGGTCGTGGTCGGCAACGGCTCACCGGTCCCGGACGTCCCCGCGGGCGTACGGACCGTGGAGCTGCCCGAGAACCTCGGCATCCCCGGCGGACGCAACGTCGGCATCGAGGCCTTCGGGCCCTCCGGCTCCGACGTCGACATCCTGCTCTTCCTCGACGACGACGGCCTGCTGCCGCTGACCGACACGGCCGAGCTGTGCCGCCAGGCCTTCGCCGCCGACCCGGAGCTGGGCATCATCAGCTTCCGCATCGCGGACCCGGACACCGGCGAGACCCAGCGCCGTCACGTCCCGCGGCTGCGCGCCGCCGACCCGATGCGCTCCTCGCGCGTGACGACCTTCCTCGGTGGCGCCAACGCCTGCCGGACGCGGGTCATCGCGGAGGTCGGCGGGCTGCCCGACGAGTTCTTCTACGCCCACGAGGAGACCGACCTCGCCTGGCGTGCCCTCGACGCGGGCTGGCTGATCGACTACCGCGCGGACATGGTGCTGCACCACCCGACGACGGCTCCGTCCCGGCACGCGGTCTACCACCGCATGGTGGCCCGCAACCGCGTCTGGCTCGCCCGCCGCAACCTGCCCGCGCTGCTGGTCCCGGTCTACCTCGGTGTCTGGCTGCTCCTCACCCTCGCCCGTCGTCCCTCGGGCCCGGCCCTGAAGGCCTGGCTCGGCGGATTCAAGGAGGGCTGGACGACGCCCTGCGGACCCAGGCGTCCCATGAAGTGGCGCACGGTGTGGCGCTTGACCCGACTGGGCCGACCTCCTGTCATCTGACAAGCTCGAGTCTGAGAGCATGCGGGCCTACCCACGGTCCCTGCTCCCGCCCATGCCCGATCAGGCTGTGCTTTTGAAGACGAAAGTTCCCCCTTGTGAGTGAGACAACGCATGACGGGCCGGTCGCCGTGAGCGCGGCCCCGTCCCCCGACGACGGGCTCTCCCCGGCCGAGCTCGCCGCCAAGTACGGCTTGTCCGTCAGCGGAGCCCGTCCCGGTCTGTTCGAGTACGTACGACAGCTGTGGAGCCGGCGCCACTTCATCATCGCCTTCTCCCAGGCGAAGCTGACCGCCCAGTACAGCCAGGCGAAGCTCGGCCAGGTCTGGCAGGTGGCGACGCCGCTGCTGAACGCGGCGGTGTACTTCTTCATCTTCGGGCTGCTGCTCGGCGCGAGGAAGGGCATCCCGCACGACATCTACGTGCCGTTCCTGGTGACGGGCGTCTTCGTCTTCACGTTCACGCAGAGCTCGGTCATGGCGGGTGTACGGGCGATCTCCGGCAACCTCGGTCTGGTGCGCGCGCTGCACTTCCCGCGGGCCTCGCTGCCGATCTCCTTCGCGCTCCAGCAGCTCCAGCAGCTGCTCTTCTCCATGATCGTGCTCGTCGTGATCATGCTCGGGTTCGGGATCTTCCCGGCGCTGTCGTGGCTGCTGGTGCTGCCGGCCCTGGTGCTCCAGTTCGCCTTCAACACGGGCCTCGCGCTGATCTTCGCCAGGATGGGCAGCAAGACGCCCGACCTCGCGCAGCTGATGCCGTTCGTCATGCGCACGTGGATGTACGCGTCCGGCGTCATGTTCAGCATCCCGGCGATGCTGGCGGGCAAGGAGAGCGTGCCCAGCTGGGTCGGCGAAGTGCTGCAGTGGAACCCGGCGGCCATCTACATGGACCTGATCCGCTTCGCCTTCATGGGTGGGCACGGGTACACCGACGACGAGTACCTGCCTCCGCACGTGTGGGGCTTCGCCCTCGGCTGGGCCGTCCTGTTCGCCGTGGTCGGCTTCGTCTACTTCTGGAAGGCAGAGGAGAGGTACGGCCGTGGCTGATCTCGACAAGACGACCGATGCCCGCATCCCTACGGTCATCGCCGACGAGCTGCACATCGTGTACCGCGTCAACGGCGCCAGGACCGGCAAGGGCAGCGCCACCTCCGCGCTGAGCCGGATACTCAAGCGCGGTGAGGAGCGCGGCGTCCGCAAGGTGCACGCCGTGCGCGGCGTCTCCTTCACCTCCTACCGCGGCGAGGCCATCGGCCTGATCGGCTCGAACGGGTCGGGCAAGTCGACGCTGCTGCGGGCCATCGCCGGCCTGCTGCCCGCGGAGAAGGGCAAGGTCTACACCGACGGCCAGCCCTCGCTGCTCGGCGTGAACGCGGCGCTGATGAACGACCTGACGGGCGAGCGCAACGTCATCCTCGGCGGCCTGGCCATGGGCATGTCCCGCGAGGAGATCAAGGCGCGCTACCAGGAGATCGTCGACTTCTCGGGCATCAACGAGAAGGGCGACTTCATCACCCTGCCGATGCGGACGTACTCGTCCGGCATGGCGGCCCGCCTGCGCTTCTCCATCGCGGCCGCCAAGGACCACGACGTGCTGATGATCGACGAGGCCCTGGCCACGGGCGACCGGAAGTTCCAGAAGCGCTCCGAGGCCCGCATCCGCGAGCTGCGCAAGGAGGCCGGCACGGTCTTCCTGGTGAGTCACAACAACAAGTCCATCCGTGACACCTGTGACCGCGTTCTGTGGCTGGAGCGCGGGGAGCTGCGTATGGACGGTCCGACGGCCGAGGTACTCAAGGAGTACGAGAAGTTCACGGGTAAGTAACCGCCCGGCTTTCCGACCGCGTCATAACAGGCCCCACCGGAATCCAACCGGTGGGGCCTCTGATGTTCATGTAGATGCCAACTACTTCCCGATCAAGGTCAAGGGTGGGTCAACTTCCTTGCCAGTAAGGAATCTTGGCGTCAATCGGTGTGTTGTTGTGATGCGCGGAACACCCCGCCGTGGCGGTCATCGTTGTACAACGTAAGCTGTACCGGTGCTTATGCGCGGCAAGTGGGGCGATAATGCGCGATGTCCTGGTCCGATAGAGAAGGTCGGTCGCGCGGACGGCCGGGCGGCGTGTCCGAAATAGGATGTATTAGTCCGCAGTGTAGAACGGGAGATGTGACGGCAATGGTTACGGGAAATCTCCAGGTCCACGAGGCTTTCGCCGTCGTTCCGGAAGCGGACCGCACCCGGTGAGCGCACTGTCCCGTGTGCGCCCGGTGCCCCCGCAGGGCCCGGAGAGCGCCACCTTGGACAAGGCCGCCGACGAGAACTTCCCGGTGGCCCCGTTCTTCCTGCCCCGCGCCTGGCGCGACGACCTGATGGCCGTGTACGGGTACGCGCGCCTGGTCGACGACATCGGCGACGGCGACCTCGCGCCGGGCGGCGCCGACGCCCGATTCCTCGGCGTCTCACCCGAACGGGCCGACGACCGCCTCGCAATGCTGGACGCCTTCGAGGCCGACCTGCGCCGCGTCTTCGACGCGACGCCCCGGCACCCGCTGCTGCGCGCCCTGCAGCCCACCGTCCGGCGCCGCTCGCTCACCCCCGAACCGTTCGTCGGCCTCATCGAGGCCAACCGCCAGGACCAGCTCGTCACGCGCTACGAGATGTACGACGACCTCCTCGCCTACTGCGAGCTGTCCGCCAACCCGGTCGGCCGCCTCGTCCTCGCCCTCACCGGCACCGCGACCCCCGAGCGCATCCGCCGCTCGGACGCGGTCTGCACGGGACTGCAGATCGTCGAACATCTGCAGGATGTCGCCGAGGATCTGGCGCGCGACCGCATCTATCTTCCCGCCGAAGACATGAAACGGTTCCACGTCCAGGAGTCGGATCTCGCCGCGCCGACCGCAGGCGCAGCGGTGCGCGCCCTGGTCGCGTTCGAAGCGGAACGCGCCCTCCGGCTCTTGAATGAAGGCACCCCCCTCGTGGGTAGCGTCCACGGCAGATTGAAGCTGCTGCTGGCCGGGTTCGTGGCTGGGGGGAAGGCGGCGGTCCACGCGATCACCGCCGTTTCGTACGACGTCCTTACCGGACCGCCCAAACCCACCAAGCTCCAGCTGCTGCGCGAGGTGGGAGCGACTCTGCGAGGAGAGGGGTGAGCAAAACCGTGGAGTCTGACCAGCAGGTGTCGGCACCGGTGCTCGCCGCATACAGCTACTGCGAGACCGTCACCGGGCAGCAGGCCCGTAACTTCGCCTACGGCATCCGGCTGCTGCCGACCGCGAAGCGGCGCGCCATGTCGGCGGTGTACGCGTTCTCGCGTCGCGTCGACGACATCGGCGACGGCACGCTGGCGCCGGACGTGAAGGCGCAGCGGCTCGACGAGACCCGGGCGCTGCTCGGCCGGGTCCGCGACGGCAAGGTCGACGAGGACGACACCGATCCGGTGGCCGTCGCGCTCGCGCACGCCGCCGACCGGTTCCCGATCCCGCTCGGCGGGCTCGACGAGCTCATCGACGGTGTCCTGATGGACCTGCGCGGCGAGACCTATGAGACCTGGGACGACCTGAAGGTGTACTGCCGGTGCGTCGCAGGCGCCATCGGACGGGTCTCCCTCGGCGTGTTCGGGACCGAAGCGGGGGCGCGGGGCGCCGAGCGCGCGCCCGAGTACGCCGACACGCTCGGGCTCGCACTCCAACTGACCAACATCCTCCGGGACGTTCGCGAGGACGCCGCCGACGGGCGGACCTATCTGCCCGCCGACGATCTGGCCAAGTTCGGCTGCTCGGCCGGGTTCGACGGTCCGGTGCCGCCCGCCGGTTCGGACTTCGCCGGGCTGGTGCACTTCGAAGTGCGTCGCGCCCGCGCCCTGTTCGCCGAGGGCTACCGCCTCCTGCCCCTGCTCGACCGGCGCTCCGGTGCCTGCGTCGCCGCCATGGCCGGGATCTACCGCCGCCTGCTCGACCGCATCGAGCGCGAGCCGGAGGCCGTGCTGCGCGGCCGGGTCTCGCTGCCCGGCCACGAGAAGGCGTACGTCGCCGTGCGCGGCCTGTCCGGCCTCGACGCCCGCACCGTCTCCCGGACCGCGCTCAGGAGGCGCGCCTGATGGGCATTCCGGTGCTCCCTGTCGCCTCCGCCGCGAAGTGGCGCGCAACCCTCCGGGGCGGCGCGGCGTCCCTGCATGCAACGACCTGCCGAGCGTTCGTCACACCCGTCGAACCCCGCCGCACGCTGGTCGTACGCACCGCCGGCACCACTGAGGGAGAGGGCGCATGAGCACCGGCAACACGGCATCGGAAGCGCTCGACGCGGACTCCGCCGCGTCGGAACGCAGGCCCGTCGCGGTGGTCGTCGGCGGCGGGCTCGCAGGGATCACCGCGGCGCTCGCGCTCGCCGACGGCGGCATGGACGTCACGCTCCTCGAAGGGCGGCCCCGCCTCGGCGGCCTGGCCTTCTCCTTCAAGCGCGGCGACCTCACCGTCGACAACGGCCAGCACGTGTACCTGCGCTGCTGCACCGCCTACCGCTGGTTCCTGGACCGCATCGACGCCACGCCGCTCGCGCCCGTGCAGGAACGTCTCGACGTGCCCGTGCTCGACGCCGACCGGAACCGGCTCGGCCGGCTGCGGCGCACCGCCCTGCCCGTACCGCTGCACCTGGCGAAGAGCCTCGCCACCTACCCGCACCTGTCGCTGGCCGAGCGCGCCAACGTGGGACGGGCCGCTCTCGCCCTCAAGGGCCTCGACCCCGCGGATCCGGCGCTCGACAAGCAGGACTTCGGCTCCTGGCTGGCGGAGCACGGTCAGTCGCAGCGGGCCATCGAGGCGCTGTGGGACCTGGTCGGCGTCGCGACCCTGAACGCGGTCGCGGGCGAGTCCTCGCTGGGGCTTGCCGCCATGGTGTTCAGGACCGGGCTGCTGTCCGACCCCGGCGCCGCCGACATCGGCTGGGCCCGGGTGCCCCTCGGTGAACTCCACGACACCCTCGCCCGCAAGGCGCTCGACTCCGCGGGCGTACGCACCGAACTCCGTACACGCGTCACCTCCATCTCGCCTATGGAGAACGGGCGTTGGAGTATCGAGGTTCCCGAGGCACCCGACACTTCCGGCCAGATTCTCGAGGCCGACACCGTCGTGCTCGCCGTGCCGCAGCGCGAGACGTACGACCTGCTGCCCAAGGGCGCGCTGGACGACGCCGACCGGCTCCTCGACATCGGCACCGCGCCGATCCTCAACCTGCACGTCGTGTACGACCGCAAGGTCCTCAAGCAGCCGTTCTTCACCGCGCTCGGTTCCCCGGTCCAGTGGGTCTTCGACCGCACGGAGGCCTCGGGACTCACCGAGGGCCAGTACCTCGCCGTGTCCCAGTCGGCCGCCCAGGACGAGATCGACGAGCCCGTCGCCGCGCTGCGCGAGCGCTACCTGCCCGAGCTGGAGCGGCTGCTGCCCGCCGCGCGCGGCGCGACGGTGCGCGACTTCTTCGTCACCCGGGAGCGGACGGCGACCTTCGCGCCGGCCCCCGGCGTCGGCGCCCTGCGGCCCACGGCCCGCACCAATGCCCCCGGCCTCTACCTGGCCGGCGCGTGGACCGCCACCGGGTGGCCCGCGACCATGGAAAGCGCAGTCCGCAGCGGCACGAGCGCCGCGGACGCGGCGCTCGCCGCCCTCGGCCGCCCGCGCGGCCATCTGTTCCGGGAGGCGGCGTGAGCATCGAAACACCCACGGCAGCAACGCCGACATCGGTAAATCAAGGAGAGACTGTGCCACCTGTGCCCTCGGCCGAACAGGCTGCCGACGCGGTGGACGTGACCGCGCTTCTGGAGCGCGGCCGAACCCTGGCCACGCCGGTGCTCAAGGCGGCCGTGGACCGCCTCGCGCCGCCCATGGACACCGTCGCCGCCTACCACTTCGGCTGGATCGACGCCGAGGGCAACCCCTCGGACGGTGACGGCGGCAAGGCCGTGCGCCCCGCGCTCGCCGTCCTCTCCGCGCAGGCCGCGGGCGCCGCGCCCGAGATCGGCGTGCCCGGTGCCGTGGCCGTCGAGCTCGTGCACAACTTCTCGCTCCTGCACGACGACCTGATGGACGGGGACGAGCAGCGCCGCCACCGCGACACCGTGTGGAAGGTGCACGGCCCGGCCCAGGCCATCCTCGTCGGTGACGCCCTGTTCGCCCTCGCCAACGAGGTGCTCCTGGAGATCGCGTCGGTCGACGCCGGCCGCGCCACCCGCCGTCTCACCACCGCCACCCGGGCCCTCATCGACGGCCAGGCGCAGGACATCTCCTACGAACACCGCGAGCGCGTCAGTGTCGAGGAGTGCCTGGAGATGGAGGGCAACAAGACCGGCGCCCTGCTCGCCTGCGCCTCCTCCATCGGCGCGGTCCTCGGCGGCGCCGACGACGTCACCGCCGACGCCCTGGAGAAGTACGGCTACCACCTGGGCCTCGCCTTCCAGGCCGTCGACGACCTGCTCGGCATCTGGGGCGACCCCGAGTCCACCGGCAAGCAGACCTGGAGCGATCTGCGCCAGCGCAAGAAGTCGCTGCCCGTCGTCGCCGCGCTCGCCGCGGGCGGCCCGGCCTCCGAGCGGCTCGGTGAGCTCCTCGCCGCGGACGCCAAGAACAACGACTTCGACAACTTCTCCGAGGCGGAGTTCGCCGCCCGCGCCGCCCTCATCGAGGAGGCCGGCGGGCGCGAGTGGACCGCCCAGGAGGCCCGGCGCCAGCACACCGTCGCCCTCGAAGCCCTGGACACGGTCCAGATGCCAGCCACGGTGCGCGCACAGTTCGCGGCGCTCGCCGACTTCGTCGTCGTACGAAAGAGATGATCACTATCGGCCGCATATGACTCGCAGTCGCCGGCCGGTGTCCCGCCAGGGCATCGGCCGACGGTTACCCAGCAGAGAAGAGCCACTGCACGAAGGGATAGCCATGACAGCGACGACCGACGGAAGCACCGGAGCCGTGACTCCCGAGGCGACCTCGGCCACCACTGCCCCCCAGTCCGACACGACCCCCGAGGCGGCCGGGACACACAGCGCCGCCGACCGAGCCATACAACGCGCCACGGACTTCCTGCTCGCCCGGCAGGACGCCCAGGGCTGGTGGAAGGGCGACCTCGACACGAACGTGACGATGGACGCCGAGGACCTGCTGCTGCGCCAGTTCCTGGGGATCCGCGACCAGGCCACCACCGACGCCGCCGCCCTCTTCATCCGTGGGGAGCAGCGCGAGGACGGCACCTGGGCCACCTTCTACGGCGGACCCGGCGAACTCTCCACCACCATCGAGGCGTACGTCGCCCTGCGGCTCGCGGGCGACCGTCCGGACGACCCGCACATGGCCAAGGCGTCCGCCTGGGTCCGCGAACGCGGCGGCATCGCGGCGAGCCGCGTCTTCACCCGGATCTGGCTGGCCCTGTTCGGCTGGTGGAAGTGGGACGACCTCCCCGAACTCCCGCCCGAGCTCATCTACTTCCCGAAGTGGATGCCGCTCAACATCTACGACTTCGGATGCTGGGCGCGGCAGACCATCGTGCCGCTCACCATCGTGTCCGCGAAGCGCCCGGTGCGCCCCGCCCCGTTCCCGCTGGACGAGCTGCACACCGACGCGCGCAACCCGAACCCGGCCAAGCCCCTTGCCTCGGTGGCCAGTTGGGACGGAGCCTTCCAGCGGCTCGACAAGATCATGCACGGCTACCACAAGGTGGCCCTGAAGAGACTGCGCAAGGCCGCGATGAACTCCGCGGCCCGCTGGATCATCGAGCGGCAGGAGAACGACGGCTGCTGGGGCGGCATCCAGCCGCCCGCGGTGTACTCCGTCATCGCCCTGCACCTGCTCGGCTACGACCTCGAACACCCGGTCCTCAAGGCAGGGTTGGAGTCGCTCGACCGGTTCGCCGTGTGGCGCGAGGACGGGGCCCGGATGATCGAGGCCTGCCAGTCCCCGGTGTGGGACACCTGTCTGGCGACGATCGCCCTCGCCGACGCCGGGCTGCCCGCCGACCATCCGAGCCTCGTCAAGGCCGTGACGTGGATGATGGACGAGCAGATCGACCGGCCGGGCGACTGGTCGGTGCGCAAGCCCCAAGTGGAGCCCGGCGGCTGGGCGTTCGAGTTCCACAACGACAACTACCCCGACATCGACGACACCGCCGAGGTCGTGCTCGCGCTGCGCCGCGTGGACCACCCGGACAAGGCGCGGGTCGAGAAGTCCATCGAGCGCGGGGTGCGCTGGAACCTCGGGATGCAGTCGAAGAACGGGGCGTGGGGCGCCTTCGACGTCGACAACACCAGCCCGTTCCCCAACCGGCTGCCGTTCTGCGACTTCGGCGAGGTCATCGACCCGCCGTCCGCCGACGTCACCGGGCACGTCGTCGAGATGCTCGCCATCGAGGGCAGGTCGAACGACCCGCGCACCCGGCGCGGCATCGAGTGGCTGCTCGCCGAACAGGAGGCGAACGGCGCCTGGTTCGGCCGCTGGGGCGTCAACTACGTATACGGCACAGGGTCGGTGGTGCCCGCGCTGACCGCAGCCGGACTGCCCGCCTCGCACCCCGCGATCCGGCGGGCCGTCAGCTGGCTCGAATCCGTCCAGAACGACGACGGCGGCTGGGGCGAGGACCTGCGCTCGTACCGCTACGAGGACTGGAAGGGCCACGGGGTCTCCACCGCCTCCCAGACCGCCTGGGCGCTGATGGCGCTGCTCGCGGCCGGGGAGCGGGACTCCAAGGCGGTCGAGCGGGGCATCGAGTTCCTCGCCGACACCCAGACGGAGGACGGCACCTGGGAGGAGCCGTACTTCACCGGGACCGGCTTCCCCTGGGACTTCTCGATCAACTATCACCTGTACCGGCAGGTCTTCCCGCTGACCGCGCTGGGCCGGTACGTGCACGGCGAGCCGTTCGCCGACCGGGCCGCCACCGCGGCCAAGGGAAGCTGATGACCGGGGACCCGGCGGCCACCCGCCCGCCGGAGACCATGCCGCTGCTCGTCGCGTGCGCGCTGGGCATCGAGCACGTCGCCCTGCGTACCGGCAGCCGCGCCGGGGCGACCGCGCCCGTGAAAGTGCTGCGTACGGGCATGGGACCCAAGGCCGCCGAACGGACCATGACGCGGGCCCTCGGTGACATCGCCCTCCGCGACGCCGCCGTGGTCGCCACCGGCTTCTGTGCCGGGCTCGCGCCCGGGATGCACCCCGGTGACCTGGTCGTGGCCGAGGAGACCCGCGACGCGTACGGGCACACGCCGTGCGCGGGCACGGACCTGCTGGTCAAGGAGCTGGTCAAGGCCGTACCCGGCCGCACCGTGCACACCGGTCCGCTCACCGGATCCGACCATGTGGTGCGCGGACACGAACGCGGCGACCTGCTCGCGACCGGCGCGGTCGCGGTCGACATGGAGTCCGCGGCGACCCTGCGCACGGCCGCGGCGGCCGCCGGGCCCGACGGCCGTCCGGTTGCGGCCGTCCGGGTGGTCGTCGACGCTCCAGAACATGAACTCGTCCGGATCGGCACAGTTCGCGGTGGACTATCGGCTTTCCGTGTCCTTCGTGCCGTCCTTCCTGCTTTTTTCGAATGGCACCGTTCTTTGCTGCTCCCTCGGAGGTGAGCCAGATGGCCATGCCGCTCCGTCAGTCCATCAAGGTTGCGACGTATCTCGCTGAACAGAAGATCCGCAAGCGGGACAAGTTTCCGCTCATTGTCGAATTGGAGCCGCTTTTCGCCTGCAACCTGAAATGTGAGGGCTGCGGCAAGATCCAGCACCCGGCCGGGGTGCTCAAGCAGCGCATGCCCGTCGCGCAGGCCGTGGGTGCCGTCCTCGAGTCCGGCGCCCCGATGGTGTCCATCGCCGGCGGCGAGCCGCTGATGCACCCTCAGATCGACGAGATCGTCCGGCAGTTGGTCGCCAAGAAGAAGTACGTCTTCCTCTGCACCAACGCGATGCTGCTGCGCAAGAAGATGGACAGGTTCACGCCGTCGCCGTACTTCGCGTTCACCGTGCACATCGACGGCATGCGCGAGCGCCACGACGAATCCGTCGCCAAGGAAGGCGTGTTCGACGAGGCGGTCGCGGCGATCAAGGAGGCCAAGCGGCGCGGCTTCCGGGTCACCACGAACTCGACCTTCTTCAACACGGACACCCCGCAGAACATCATCGAGGTGCTCAACTACCTCAACGACGACCTCTCGGTCGACGAGATGATGATCTCGCCCGCGTACGCCTACGAGAAGGCCCCCGACCAGGAGCACTTCCTCGGCGTCACGCAGACCCGCGAGCTGTTCAAGAAGGCCTTCGCGGGCGGCAACCGCCGACGCTGGCGGCTCAACCACTCGCCCCTGTTCCTCGACTTCCTCGAGGGCAAGGTCGACTTCCCGTGCACCGCGTGGGCCATCCCGAACTACTCGCTCTTCGGCTGGCAGAAGCCCTGCTACCTGATGAGCGACGGGTACGTGCCGACGTACCGGGAGCTCATCGAGAAGACCGACTGGGACGCCTACGGCCGAGGCAAGGACCCGCGCTGCGCCAACTGCATGGCGCACTGCGGCTACGAGCCGACCGCCGTCCTCGCCACCATGGGCTCCCTCAAGGAGTCCCTGCGCGCGATGACCGAGACCGTCGCCGGGAATCGTGGGTGACCACGCCATGAAATCCGGAGAGCCTGTCTCACTGGGCCTCCCCGAGGTACCGGTCCGGCCCCTCGCCGAACGGCGCGTCAGCCGTCGGATCCAGGTCGGACCGGTACCCGTGGGAGGCGGCGCGCCCGTGTCCGTGCAGTCGATGACGACGACACGGACCTCGGACATCGGGGCCACGCTGCAGCAGATCGCCGAACTGACCGCCTCCGGCTGCCAGATCGTGCGGGTGGCGTGCCCCACGCAGGACGACGCGGACGCCCTCGCGACCATCGCGCGGAAGTCGCAGATCCCGGTGATCGCGGACATCCACTTCCAGCCGAAGTACGTGTTCGCCGCGATCGACGCCGGATGCGCGGCGGTCCGGGTGAACCCGGGCAACATCAAGAAGTTCGACGACCAGGTGAAGCAGATCGCGCGGGCCGCCTCGGACGCCGGCACCCCGATCCGCATCGGGGTCAACGCCGGGTCGCTCGACAGACGACTGCTGCAGAAGTACGGGAAGGCGACGCCGGAAGCGCTCGTCGAGTCGGCGCTGTGGGAGGCGTCGCTCTTCGAGGAGCACGGGTTCCGCGACATCAAGATCTCGGTCAAGCACAACGACCCGGTCGTGATGGTGAACGCGTACCGGCAGCTCGCCGCCGCGTCCGACTACCCGCTGCACCTCGGCGTGACCGAGGCCGGCCCCGCCTTCCAGGGCACGATCAAGTCCGCGGTCGCCTTCGGGGCGCTGCTCTCCGAGGGCATCGGCGACACCATCCGCGTCTCGCTGTCCGCGCCGCCCGCCGAGGAGGTGAAGGTCGGCATCCAGATCCTGGAGTCGCTGGGCCTGCGGCAGCGGCGCCTGGAGATCGTGTCCTGCCCTTCGTGCGGGCGGGCCCAGGTCGACGTGTACAAGCTCGCCGACGAGGTGAGCGCCGGGCTCGACGGCATGGAGGTGCCTCTGCGGGTGGCCGTCATGGGGTGTGTCGTGAACGGTCCCGGCGAGGCGCGCGAGGCCGATCTCGGCGTCGCGTCCGGCAATGGCAAGGGGCAGATCTTCGTCAAGGGCGAGGTCATCAAGACCGTGCCCGAGTCGAAGATCGTGGAGACGCTCATCGACGAGGCGATGAAGATCGCCGAGCAGATGGAGCAGGACGGCGTCGCGTCGGGTGCGCCCGACGTCACCGTGAGCTGAGGTCTTGAGTTCGAACGGGAAGGGGGCTCGAGCGTGACGATTCTGGAAACCATCCGGGGGCCGCGGGACCTGAAGGCGCTGAGCGAGGAGGAGCTCGGCGAACTGGCGGCGGAGATCAGAGAGTTCCTGATCCACGCGGTCGCGCGGACCGGCGGACACCTCGGACCCAACCTGGGCGTGGTGGAGCTCTCCATCGCGCTGCACCGGGTCTTCGAGTCGCCCGTCGACCGGATCGTCTGGGACACCGGCCACCAGAGCTACGTGCACAAGCTTTTGACAGGCCGTCAGGACTTCTCGAAGCTGCGCGGGAAGGGCGGCCTCTCCGGCTACCCGTCGCGGGAGGAGTCCGAGCACGACATCGTCGAGAACAGCCACGCCTCCACGGCCCTCGGCTGGGCCGACGGGCTCGCCAAGGCCCGGCAGGTGCAGGGTGAGCGCGGGCACGTCGTCGCCGTCATCGGCGACGGGGCGCTCACCGGCGGCATGGCCTGGGAGGCACTGAACAACATCGCGGCGGCCAAGGACCGGCCGCTGATCATCGTCGTCAACGACAACGAGCGGTCCTACGCCCCGACCATCGGCGGCCTCGCCAACCACCTGGCCACCCTGCGCACGACGGACGGCTACGAGAAGGTCCTGGCCTGGGGCAAGGACGTACTCCTGAAGACGCCCGTCGTCGGACACACGGTGTACGAGTCCCTGCACGGCGCCAAGAAGGGCTTCAAGGACGCGTTCGCGCCGCAGGGCATGTTCGAGGACCTGGGCCTGAAGTACGTAGGGCCGATCGACGGGCACGACGAGGGGGCGGTGGAGTCCGCGCTGCGCCGGGCCAAGCGCTTTCACGGACCGGTCCTCGTGCACTGCCTCACCGAGAAGGGGCGCGGGTACGAGCCCGCGCTCGCCGACGAGGCCGACCGGTTCCACACCGTGGGCGTGATGGACCCCCTGACCTGTGAACCGCTCGCCCCCTCCAACGGGCCGTCCTGGACATCGGTGTTCGGCGACGAGATCGCGCGGATCGGCCGGGAGCGCGAGGACGTCGTCGCGATCACCGCGGCCATGCTGCACCCGGTGGGGCTGACGAAGTTCGCCGAGGAGTTCCCGGGCCGGGTGTGGGACGTCGGGATCGCCGAGCAGCACGCCGCCGTGTCGGCCGCCGGACTCGCCACCGGCGGTCTGCACCCGGTGGTCGCGGTCTACGCGACCTTCCTCAACCGCGCCTTCGACCAGCTGCTGATGGACGTCGCGCTGCACCAGTGCGGAGTGACCTTCGTGCTCGACCGCGCGGGGGTGACCGGCGTCGACGGCGCCTCGCACAACGGCATGTGGGACCTGTCCGTGCTCCAGGTCGTGCCCGGCCTGCGGATCGCCGCGCCGCGCGACGCCGACCAGCTCCGGGCGCAGCTGCGGGAGGCCGTCGCCGTCGACGACGCGCCGACCATGCTGCGCTTCCCCAAGGAATCCGTGGGCGCCTCGATCGAGGCCGTCGACCGGATCGGCGGGATCGACGTGCTGCACCGGGCCGACGAGCCGCGGGTGCTGCTCGTGTCCGTGGGCGTGATGGCGCCCGTGTGCCTGCAGGCCGCCGAGCTGCTGGAGGCACGGGGCATCGCCTGCACGGTCGTGGACCCGCGGTGGGTCAAGCCGGTCGACCCCGATCTCGCTCCGCTGGCCGCCGCCCACGAGCTCGTCGCCGTCGTCGAGGACAACAGCAAGGCGGCCGGCGTCGGCTCGGCCGTCGCGCTCGCGCTCGGGGAGGCCGAAGTCGACGTGCCCGTACGGCGGTTCGGGATTCCCGAACAGTTCCTGGCGCACGCCAAGCGGGGCGAGGTGCTCGCCGACATCGGCCTGACGCCCGTGGAGATCGCGGGGCGGATCAGCGCCTCCCTGAACCTGAAAGCCGTCAGGCCGCCCGTGGCCGGCAAGGAGAACGACGTATGAGCAAGGAGTTCGACCTCGGCACGCTGCTGGCCGAGCGCGGTGCCGAACGGTACGAGCTGCACGCCAAGTACCTCAACCACCAGCTGCCGAAGATGCTCCACACCATCGGCTTCGACAAGGTGTACGAGCGGGCCGAGGGCGCGCACTTCTGGGACGCGGACGGCAACGACCACCTCGACATGCTCGCCGGTTTCGGCGTCATGGGCCTGGGCCGCCACCACCCCGTCGTCCGCAAGGCGCTGCACGACGTGCTCGACGCCTCGCTCGCCGATCTGACCCGGTTCGACTGCCAGCCGCTGCCGGGCCTGCTCGCCGAGAAGCTGCTGACGCACAGCCCGCACCTGGACCGGGTGTTCTTCGGCAACAGCGGCACGGAGGCGGTGGAGACCGCGCTGAAGTTCGCCCGCTACGCCACCGGGAAGCCGCGCGTCCTGTACTGCTCGCACGCCTTCCACGGCCTGACCACCGGCTCGCTGTCGGTCAACGGCGAGGACGGGTTCCGTGACGGCTTCGCGCCGCTGCTGCCCGACACCCCCGTGCCGCTCGGCGATCTCGACGCGCTCGCGAAGGAGCTGAAGAAGGGCGACGTCGCGGCGCTCATCGTCGAGCCGATCCAGGGCAAGGGCGTGCACGAGGCGCCGCCCGGCTATCTGCGGGCCGCGCAGGAACTCCTGCACAGGCACAAGGCGCTGCTGATCGCCGACGAGGTGCAGACCGGCCTCGGCCGCACCGGCGACTTCTACGCGTACCAGCACGAGGACGGCGTCGAGCCGGACCTCGTGTGCGTGGCCAAGGCGCTGTCCGGCGGGTACGTGCCGGTCGGGGCGACGCTCGGCAAGGACTGGATCTTCAAGAAGGTCTACTCGTCCATGGACCGCGTCCTCGTCCACTCGGCGAGCTTCGGGTCCAACGCGCAGGCCATGGCCGCCGGGCTCGCGGTGCTCTCCGTCATGGAGGACGAGGAGACCGTCGCGAACGCCCGGGCCATGGGCGAGCTGCTGAAGACCCGGCTCACCGCGCTCGTCGACCGCTACGAGCTGCTGAGCGACATCCGCGGGCGCGGCCTGATGATCGGCATCGAGTTCGGCCGGCCCAGGTCACTCAAGCTGCGCAGCCGCTGGACCATGCTGCAGGCCGCCCGCAAGGGCCTGTTCGCCCAGATGGTCGTCGTGCCGCTGCTGCAGAAGCACCGGATCCTCACCCAGGTCTCCGGCGACCACCTCGAAGTCATCAAGCTGATCCCGCCGCTCGTGGTGGACGAGGCCGACGTCGAGCGGTTCGTGGCGGCGTTCACCGCCGTGATGGACGACGCGCACAGTGGCGGCGGGCTGATGTGGGACTTCAGCAAGACCCTGATCAAGCAGGCGGTCGCCAACCGCTGACCGCCCGGAACGGTTTGCCTCTGAGGCAATAAATTTGCCCCTCGGGCAGGGCTCTGGCTGAATCGACCGTATGAGCCCTGCCCTCCCGAAGGAGGTTCCGGAGCCCCCGGAGCTGCCCGCCGTCGCGCCCCAGCTGCGTGCCCTGCGCCGCCGTGCCGCCCTCACGCTGGAGGCCGCGGCCCGCTCCGCCGGTCTGTCGCCCGCGCATCTGTCGCGCCTGGAGACCGGTCAGCGCCAGCCCTCGCTGCCGATGCTGCTCGCCCTCGCCCGCATCTACGGTACGACGGTCTCCGAACTGCTCGGCGAGACCCCCGCCGACCGGGACGCGGTCGTCCGCGCCCGGGACATGGAGGCGACCGAGGCCGGCGGCTGGACGTACTTCCAGGCCGGTTCCCCCGGCCGCGGCATGCAGGCGCTGCGGGTCCACGTGCCGTACGGCTCGCAGGGCGACATCGTGCGCGTCCACCCCGGCGAGGAGTGGCTCTACGTCCTCGAAGGGCGGCTGCGGCTGCGCCTGGGGGACACGTCCTACCGGCTCGACCCCGGGGACAGCGCGCACTTCGACTCGCTCACCCCGCACCGGATCGCCGCGGGGGACCCGGGCGGGGCCGAGCTCCTCTTCGTACACACCCTGCTGCAGAGCCCGACCGCCGCGCTGTGCCTCGGCCCGGCGGCCGGTCCGGCCCGGGAGGCCCGACATGACTGACATGAGCGACGCGACCGAGCCCACCGCCGGGGAACAGCCCGCCCGGCGGGACATCGAGGACAAGCTGCCGCGCGGCATCTGGGTCCGGGTCCTCGTGTACGTCTTCGCGGGGCACGCCCTCGCCGCCTTCATCTACCTGCTGTTCACGCTGGGCGGGGGCGAGTAGCCGGGTCAGACCAGGAGCCGCTCGCGCAGCCGGTCGCGCTCGGCCGCGGTGAGCCCCAGGCCCTCCTCGAAGTAGCGGTCCGTGCCGCCCCAGGTCTGCTCGATGGTGTCGAAGGCCGCGTGCAGGTACGTGGAGCGAGCGTCGAAGAGCGGGCTGAGCAGCTCCATGACCTCGGGGGAGTAGGCGTCGGCGGACGTGCCGCTGCGGCGCACCTTGTAGCGGCGGTGCTTCGCGTTCGACTCCAGGTAGTCCGCCTCGATCGCGTCGCGCTCCACGCCGACGGCGAGCAGCGTCACCGCGATCGACAGCCCCGCCCGGTCCTTGCCCGCCGCACAGTGCATCAGGGCGGGGACGCTGTCCTCGGCGATCGAGCGCAGCACGCGGCTGTGCTCGGCGGTGCGCTGGGTGATGATCGAGCGGTACGACGTGATCATGCGGTCCGCGGCGCGGCCCTCGGACAGCAGGGACCGCAGCTGCTCTATGTCGCCGTCGCGGACCATCTGCCAGAACTCGGCGCCGTCCGCCGGGTCGGACAGCGGCAGGTTCACATTGCGCACGCCGGGCAGCTCGACGTCGGCGCCCTCCAGCCGCTGGTCCGCGGCGTTGCGGAAGTCGAAGACGGTGTGCAGGCCGAGCCCGGCGAGGAACGCCGCGTCCTCGGCGGTGGCGTGGGCGAGATGGCCGCTGCGGTAGAGCACGCCCGGCCGCACGCTCCGGCCGTCCACCGTCGGCAGGCCGCCCACATCGCGGAAGTTGCGCACTCCGGACAGCTCGGGCTCGGTGGACGGGGCGTGCTGCGTCACGGGGGCTCCTCCCGGTCGGATCACCGGCGTTGCTCGCCGGCGGGCGCGCTCCCGACGATACGACATGGATTCCGGCGCCAACCATGTGTCCGTTTTAGGTATTTATGCGCCAACTATCCGCAAGGGAAGGGAGATTGTGGCCGGGCGCGTGAGCAGGCTCATAGCCGTGACGGTGCGTGGCGGTCGCCTCGAATCCACCTCTCGGGAATTCCCTTGATTTTCTTGAAGGTATGGCGCCGGTAAAGCGCGACCGTCGACGCAGGGTGACACAGAAAGCTCTCAGTCGATCAAGAAAGCGGCACCATAAGTCAATTCGATGCTTGTCGCCGCCTTTCGTGCTGCCTTACGGTCACCCTTCAATCCGGGCGGAACGCCTAGTCCTGCCACCGCCCGGACTCCGAACCACGACCCGTGACGGCAGGAGCGGGGGACCCACAGGCAGTACGCCGCCGAGGGAATTCCCCATGCGGCTAGGGGTGAAGTCGTGCTCGTACACCGGGCGCGGCCGGGCAACTCCAGCCCGAACCCGACAGCTCACCTCGCAGGCGACGGAGAGGAAATCCGCCATGCCCGCCAAGGGAAAGCACCGCCGCCCGAAGTCCCAGCGCGTCACGCGCGCCGCCGCCGTCGCCTCGGCCGGCGGGGCCGCGCTCGCCCTGCCGCTCATCGGCGCCACCGGCGCCCACGCGGCGACCGCCGACACCGCCGCGAAGACCTACACGGTCAAGGCCGGTGACACGCTCTCCAAGATCGCCAAGGCGCAGGACGTCGACGGCGGCTGGAAGAAGCTCTACCAGGCCAACAAAGACGTCGTCGGCTCCGACTCCGGCCTCATCAAGCCCGGCATGAAGCTCACGCTGGACGGCGCCGCGGCCAAGAGCGCCACCACCACGGCCACGCAGGCGAGCACCACCACGGCCGACTACGTGAAGCCCGTCGACGGCACCAGTGGCACGCCCTACCACCAGTCCGGCTCGATGTGGTCCAGCGGCTACCACACCGGCACCGACTTCGTCGTGCCCACCGGCACCTCGATCAAGGCGGTCGGCGCCGGCACCGTCGTCTCCGCCGGCTGGGACGGCGCCTACGGCAACGAGGTCGTCATCCAGCACGCCGACGGCCGCTACTCGCAGTACGCCCACATGTCGTCGGTCGGCGTCTCCTCCGGGCAGACCGTCACCGCGGGCCAGCAGATCGGCCTCTCCGGCGCGACCGGCAACGTCACCGGACCGCACCTGCACTTCGAGATCCGTACGTCGCCGAGCTACGGCTCCGACATCGACCCGCTGGCGTACCTGCGCGAGCACGGCGTCAACGTCTGAGCCGCGGCACCACGCGCGATCTTCTCGGCGCCCGGGGATATTCCCCGGGCGCCGAGTGGGTTTTCTCACCACGCGTCAACCCCTGGCTACGGTCGCGTAGGTCACAACCGAGGGTGAAAGATGTGTGGTCGTGGCAAACGAATCGAGATCACTCAGCGGCGGCACGATTCGGTCCTACGCGGCGGTGGGGGACAGCTTCACCGAAGGCGTCGGGGACCCCGGGCCCGACGGGAACTTCGTCGGATGGGCCGACCGGCTCGCCGTCCTCCTGGACGACCGCGTCCCCGAGGACACCTTCCAGTACGCGAACCTCGCCGTGCGCGGCAAGCTCATCGACCAGATCGTCGAGGACCAGATCCCGCGGGCCGTCGAGCTCGCCCCCGACCTGGTGTCCCTGGTCGCCGGCGGGAACGACATCATCCGCCCCGGCACCGACCCGGACGACGTGGCCGAGCGCTTCGAGAAGGCCGTGGTGCGCCTGACCGAGGCCGCCGGGACCGTCATGGTCGCCACCGGCTTCGACACCCGCGACGTGGCCGTCCTCAAGCATCTGCGCGGCAAGATCGCCACGTACAACATGCACGTACGGGCCATCGCCGACCGGCACGGCTGCACGATGCTCGACCTGTGGTCGCTGAAGTCCATCCAGGACCGCAGGGCCTGGGACGAGGACCGGCTGCACCTCTCCGCCGAAGGACACACCCGCGTCGCGCTGCGCGCCGGGCAGATGCTCGGCGTCGACGTGCCCGCCGACCCGGAGCAGCCCTGGCCGCTGCTCCCGCCGCGCGGCACGTTCGAGGTGCGGCGCGACGACATCCACTGGGCCCGGGAGTTCCTGGTGCCGTGGATCGGCCGGCGGCTGCGCGGGGAGTCCTCCGGGGACCGCGTGGAGGCCAAGGGGTTCGTGGACCCGCACATCATCAAGGCGCACCTGGAATCGGCGTCCTGACCGCCTGAACCGGCGCCGCCGGTATCCGCTCCAGGACCCCGCCCGCGAAGACGTCGTACAGCGGCAGCGTCTCCAGGTGGACGTAGCCGATGTGACAGTCGCAGACCGCCAGCGGGCATGCCCGGGGTCCGAGCGCCGCGCGCCAGGAACCGTCGTACAGGTTGCCCAGCTCGGCCCGGACGAAGTGACAGCGGCGCACCGTGCCCTCGCCGTCCACCGAGACGACCGAGGAACCGGTCCGGCAGGGCAGCCCGGCCGAGCGGTGCGGATGCCTGCTGTACGGGAAGAGGGGGTCGACGGCCGTCCAGGCCGCGGCCTCCTCGTCCGTGTACGTACGGCCCTCCGCCGCGTTCACCCACAGGTACACCTCGGACGGCAGCGCCCTGCGCAGCGTACGGGCCTGCTCCAGATGCTCCGGGAGGCCGACCACGCCGACACTGAACCGCACCCCGCGCCGCGCCAGTTCCCGCGTCTTGCCGAGGAACCGCTCGTAGGGCGTCTGCCCCGGGTGGAACGTGCACCACAGGGCGAGCGCGTCCAGGTCGGCGTCGGCGAGCCACTCCGTGCGGCAGCTCAGATTCGTCTGGATGGCGACGCGCGCGACGTGCCGCTGGTGCGAGAGCTCGACCATCGCCTTCCGGTACCAGGACCGCACCAGCCCCTCACCCCACGGCGTGAACAGGACGGACAGCCGGTCCTCGCGCTGCCCGGCCACCCAGCCGGAGAACCGCTCCAGCGCCGCGCGGTCCGCGCGCAGCTGCGCGGTGGAGTCGCGGCGCTTGGCGAACGGGCAGTACGGACAGTCGTAGTCGCACGAGGACAGCGGCCCCCGGTACAGCAGCGTCAGGTCCATCGGCCCGCTCACCTCGGCTCGTACGCGGCCATCGCGGCGCGCACCTCGGGGGAGAACAGCTCCGGCCCGAGCGCGTCCGAGTACGCCAGGCCCTCGGGCGTCAGCCGCAGCCGCTCCCCGTCGTCCCACGGCTCCAGCCAGCCGCGCGCGGCGAACGCCGCGAGCTCGGCCGCGAAGTCGTCGAACGGGCCGGCGCCGAACCGGAGCCGGTAGTCGTCCAGCGGCATGCCCTCGGCCTGCAGCAGCGACTGCAGCAGATGACGGCGGCGCGCCTCCCGCCCGTCGACCCGGCGGCCGTGCCGCGCCCGCGCGAACTCCTCGGCGGCGGTGGCCGTGTAGCCGTCGATGATCGCGCGGATCTCCCGCATGTCGACGGCGTACTCGAAGGAGTAGTGCAGCGACGAGGTGTACGAGCGGGCGCCGCAGCCCAGGCCGATCATGCCGTCGGTCTGGCAGGCGTAGTCGTCCGGGCCCTGCGCCGGGGCGTCCGCGCGCCGGAACATGCGCATCGACACCTGCTCGTAGCCGTGCTCCAGGAGATGGTCGCGGCCCTGGCGGTACAGGCGCAGCCGCTGCTCGTCCCAGGCGTGGTCGGACAGCGGGGCGGTGCTCCGGCCCAGGCCGGTCAGCGGCCGGACGTAGAGCGGGTAGAGGTACAGCTCCTCGGGGCGCCAGGCGAGCGCTGCGTCGAGGGAGGCGCGCCAGCTCGCCGGGGTCTGGCCGTCGATGCCGTAGATCAGGTCGATGTTCAGCACCGGGATGTCCGTGTCCCGGATGCGGGTCAGCGCCGCCTCCACATCCGCGCGGCGCTGCGGCCGGACCGCGGCGCGGGCCTCCGCGTCCACGAAGCTCTGCACGCCGATGCTCAGCCGGGTCGTGCCGCGCTCCGCGAGGACCGCGAGCCGGTCCGCCGTGGCCGTCGCGGGCGAGGTCTCCACGGACAGCGGCACCGCCCGCAGGTCCGCGCCCGTCCGCAGCTCGGCGATGTCGCACAGCCGCGCCAGCTCGTCCGCGTCGAGGAAGGTGGGGGTGCCACCGCCGAACGCCGCGTTCGCGAACCGCACGTCCGGACCGTCGCCGAGCGCCTCGCGCACCGCCACGGCCTGCCGTTCCAGGGCGTCCAGATAGCGGCCCGTCAGCTCGTCCGGTGCGCCGATGCGCGTGAACAGATTGCAGAAGCCGCAGCGGACCTCGCAGAACGGTATGTGGAGATAGAGGGAGAGCGCGCCCTTGGGCTCGTCGCGCCACAGGTCGCGCAGCGCGGGACGCTCGGGCAACGGCCGGTAGGCGGTCTTGTGCGGATACGCGTAGACGTAACTCTGGTACGGGCGCGGGGCGTCGGCGGACACGGTCCCCGCGCGTCCGGCCGCTTCGGCGGTGGTGGTCATCCGGTCGGCTCCAGGAAGAAGTGGGCGTAGGGCACGGTCCAGACCGCCTCGTGGCCGAGACGGTGGCCGGTGTAGCCGTCGTCCCCGTAGGCCGTGCCGTGGTCGGAGCAGACGACGGCGAAGCAGCGGCGGCGCGCGCTCATCGCCGCGAACAGCCGCCCCACGTGCCGGTCGATGTACTCCAGAGCGGCGGCGTGGGTCTCGGGCGAGTCACCTGCCGCGCGCGTGGCACCCGGCAGGTGGAACCAGTTCGGCTGGTGCAGCGCCGCGGCGTTCACGAACAGGAACAGGCGCTGCTCGTGCGGGAGTTCGGCGACGACCTGCTCCGCGCGCGCGACCTGCGCCTCGAACGACGTGGGCGACGCGACCCCGAACTCGGGCTCCCAGTGGCTCTCCTGGAAGAGGCCGGGCAGGACGCTCCCCAGGGCGCCCTGCCGGTTGAAGAAGCCGACGCCGCCGACGCACACCGTCCGGTACCCGGCCGCGGCCAGACCCGACACCAGGTCCGGGGTGTCGAAGACATAGGTGCGGCCCGCCGTGGTCTCGCTGCCCGCGAACCGCGCCGCGAACAGCCGCGGATGCGGGCCGGGCGTCGCGGGAGTCGGCAGGAAACCGGCGAACATCGCCTGGTGGGAGGCGTACGTGAAGCTGCCCGGCGCGTGCCGCTTCTCCCAGGTGCCGCCCGGCAGATGACGTGCCAGGTGGGGGATGCGGCCCGCCGCGGCCAGCTCCACCGCCACGTCGTGGCGGAGCGTGTCGAGGGTGAGCAGCAGGAGGTCGTCGCGGCCCACCACCTCGTTCATGTCGGGATCGGCCGTCGCGCCGGCCGCGGCGGGTGCCGTGGGCATGACCGGTGCCGTGTGCGGGGCGGCGGGTGGTGGCGAGGTGGTGTCAGGTGCGGGCATCGCGGGTCCTTGCGGGGTGGTGCGGGTGTGCGGCGGCGGGAGCCGCTCGGTGCGGGGTGCCGAAAACGGCCGGGGCCCGCGCGGGGTGCCGGGCGTCAGGGAAGTGGCGGAGCACGGCGGCGACTTGGGCCGCGTACGTGTCCAGTCCCTCGGCACCGCTGCCGGGCAGCCCGGTCAGGCGCGGCAGCAGATCGCCGAAGGCGTTGACCTCGCCGACGGCGAAGCGCCGCCAGCCCACCGAGGGCAGCAGGTCGACGCCGACGCAGAGCGTGCGCGGGAAGCAGGCGGCGGCGCGCTCGCACAGGTCGAGGGCGTGCGCCCAGGACGCGCCCGCGGCCTGCCGGGCGGCGGCCGACTCGCCGCGCAGGCCGCCGAGATGGAGGTTGGTCAGAGGCGTCCGGCTGGTGCGCACGACGGCGTGCGTGGCGCGGCCGGCGACCACGACGACGCGCAGGTCGGCCGCGCGCCCGTGCAGCGACGCCTTCGGCAGCCAGCGCTCGATGTGCAGCCCGTCCGGGGCCAGCGCGTCCACGATCGCCGCGATGTCCGCCTCGCGTGTGTAGCGCCGCACGCGCAGGGAGTTGTGCAGTGCGCCGTCCGCCGGCTCCACGGACGTCGTGGCGCGGATCCGGCCGGGGCCGGCCGTCTCCAGGGCGAGCACACCCGAGGCCGACGAGCCGTGGGCCGGCTTGACGAACACCCGGGGCATCCCGTGCTCCGCCATCAGCGCCCGCACGTCGTCCCAGCCGCGCACCTCGGCGGCGCCGCCGGACGTGGGGGAGGCCGGGACGGCCACCCCGGCCCGGGCGAGGACTTGATGGCAGCGGCGCTTGTCGAAGAGCACGGCGACGTCGTCGGGATCGTCGAGCCGGACCCCGCCGTCGAGGGACCGCACGGCCGTCAGGAAGCGCCGGTACCACCGGGCGCCGCCCTCGACGCGCGTCGGATCGGCCACGTCCCGCAGGGCGCGCTCGACCTCCTCGTCCTCGCCCGCCGAGTCGATCCGCACGATCTCGTCACCGGCGAACGAGGCTCCGCCCTCGCGCAGCACGTCGCGCCACGCGACCACGCGCGGCGCCGGCAGTCCGGCGTCCCGCACGGCGGCCGTGAACAGGTCCACCCGCCGGTTGCCGGGGTTGCCGACGACCGCGAGACGGAGCGGAGCGGGGCCAGTTGGGGACGCGGCCGCCGCGTCCCGCGGGCCGTCCGGTCCCGCCGGTGCCGTCCGCCCGGTCATTCGCCGACCGAGACGTACCGCCACACGGTGTCCCCGTCCTGGTCCTCGTCCGCGTCGTCGGCGTCGAGGTCGACCTCGACGCCCGCGGGCACCAGGGAGTCCAGGAAGCGCTGGCGCAGCCCGTCGCTCAGGTAGTTGTGGTGCAGGTCGAGCTTGCGCAGGTGCGTGAGGGGCTGACCCGCGAGGAGCGCGGTGGCGCCGACATCGGTGAGGACGCCCATCGACAGGTCGAGCGTGTCGAGCCGGGCCACCACCGGGGCGGCCGCCGCGGCCGCCGCGATCTCGTCCTGGATCTCGCTGTTGCACAGCGCCAGGTGCTTCAGGGCCGGCAGCCGGCCGCCCGTCAGGAAGGGCTCGACATCGGCGACGGTGGAGTCCCCGCCGTAGTCCGACGTGCCCAGCCACAGGGCCAGCCGGGTCAGGGCGGGCAGCTCGCTCGCCGCGATCCCGCGCACCACCTCGGCGGGCAGACCGCCCGTCTCCACGGTGAGCGAGCGCAGCCGCTCGTGGCGCACCGCCGGGAACGCCAGACTGGTCCCGCCGCGCACCGCGAACTCCGTCAGCTCCGGGAAGCCGCTCAGCAGCGGGGTCACGTCGCCCTGCGTGATCCAGGAGATCTCGCACTCCTCGAAGACGATGTCGCCCAGGAAGAGCGCGCGCAGCGCCGTCAGCCGGTCCCGCGCCTCCAGCAGCGCGGCGATGACCGGCTCCGGCCCGTTCTCGTACGGGTCGCTCCACGAACCGACCACGATCGCCTTGACGCCGCCGAGGTCGACGGCCTTCGCGAACCGGGCGAACGCCTCCGGCCACGCCTCCTCGCTGTCGTACGACTCGACGGAGACCCGCCACGCGACGGCGTCGGCGGCGGGCAGCGTCGCGGCCTGCTCCCCGTCCGCCGCCGGGAAGTCGAAAATGGGCAGGCCGTGCAGCTCCTGCAGGTGGTTTCCGATGGCCATGTCCGCCCCGTTCCCGATCCGTTCGCGCCGTCCGCGATCTCCGCTGGAACTGAAGTTGTACCAACCGTCACTGACAACCACGGCCGCGGGGCGCCAGGCCGCCGTTGTCAGACCCTGCCCCTACCGTCGGCAACGACGCGGCCGCACTCGGCGGACCGTGGGACGGGAGAGTCATGTACCGGCAGGGAGACGTGCTGATCGTGCCGCTCGCGGAGGGCGCGGTGCCCCCGCACGTGGCGGACGCCCCCGACGAGCCGCGGGACGCCCGCGGGCGGCTGGTGCTCGCGCTGGGCGAGGTCACGGGCCACGCCCACGCGGTCGTCGGCCCCGGCCGACTGGTGCGCGAGCCGGGCCCGTTCGGCCCGCTGCTGCTCCAACTGCCCGACGGCGGGCGGGTGGTGCACGAGGAGCACGCGGCGATCTCGCTGCCCAAGGGCTGGTTCCGGGTGATCCGGCAGCGCGAGTACGTGCCGGGCTCGGTGCGGCTCGTGGCGGACTGAGCGCGCGGGGCGCGGCGGGAGCGGGAGAGGGACGGGGAGAGGACGACGAGTGAGCGTGGACGAGGGGTTCCGGGGGATGGCCGACACGATGAGGGCACAGCAGATGACGTCCACGGCGCAGGCAGCGGCGCCGGCATGGTCAAGGAGCCGCGAGGGTGCGGGGAGCGCCGCGGCGGACCTGGCGCACTGGCGGGCGGTCGCCGCCGCCACCGGGCCCGCCGACCGGGAAGCGGCCGAGGCCGGTGTGCGGCTCGCCTACCGCGAGGCCCGGCTCGCCGAGCCGGCGCGCATCCTGTGGGCGGACTCGCCGCGCGCGGCGGCCGTGACGCTGCTCGCGCGCCGCGCGGAGACGGGCGAACCGGGCTCCTCCGTAAGGGACTTGGTTCGCAACGGCCCATGGGCCCAGGCCCGTGAGCGGCTGCACGCGCGGCTCGGCCCGGCCGGATGGAGCGCGCACTGGAACGCCACGGGAGGCCGCCTGTGGGACACCACCCAGATGCTGGTCGACCGCATCAGAACAGGAATCGTGGAGGAACTGGCCGAGCCCTCCCGCACGGTCGTAGGCGCACGGGACCGGGGGAGCGAGGCGGCGATCCGCCTCCTGCTCCTGGACGCCGTGCTCGGCCAGCACGAGGCCGCCTGGCTCAGCGCCTTCGGCTCGTCCGACGAGGAGCGGGACTCCCGGTTGGGCGGGCTGGCCCAGGTCGCCCGGTCGGCCGGCTGGTGGTGGCCGTACGAGGACGTGGCCGTGGTGTGCGAGCGGCCCACGGAGCTGCACCGCGACGAGGCCGGGCGCCTCGACAGCGCCACGGGACCCGCTGTGGCCTTCCCCGACGGATTCGCGCTGCACGCCTGGCGCGGCATGCCGGTGCCCGCCGACTTCCTGGCCGGTCTCGCCGGGCTGACCCCGCAGCGCATCCGCGACGAGGAGAACGCGGAACTGCGCCGGGTGATGCTGGAGCACTTCGGCTACGACCGCTATCTGACGGAGTCCGGGGCCGAGCCCGTGCACCGGGACGCCACCGGAGTCCTGTGGCGGGTCCGGCTCCCCGGTGACGAGGACGTGGTGATGGTCGAGGTCGTCAACTCCACCCCGGAGCCCGACGGCAGTCACCGCACCTACTGGCTGCGCGTGCCGCCGCGCACGAGAACCGCGCGCGAAGGCGTCGCCTGGACGTTCGGGCTGCACGCCGACGCGTACGAGCCGCAGCGCGAGACGTGAGCGGCGGGCGGCCGGGGGGCGTCGTGCGCGCGGCGCGCCCGCGCCGCGCGCGTGGCCGGCCGCGCGGGTGGTCGTACCTAGCGTGCGGGCCGCGCCAACTGGGCGCTTTCGAGGCCGAGTTCCCGTGCCAGCGCCTCGTCCACCCACTCCTGTGTACGGGCCCGGGACACCGCCCCGTCGTACGCCGTCATCTGTACGGCGAGCCCGTCGAGCAGGGCCGTCAGGCGCAGCGCCGTCGCCGCGGGGTCGGGGCAGGTGAACTCGCCCGCCACGACGCCCTCCGTGACGACCTCGGCGAGTGCCGCCTTCCACTGCTTGTCGAGGTCGCGGGTGACGTCGCGCAGCGCGGGCTCGCGCAGCGACGCGGCCCAGCCCTCGATCCACAGGCGCCAGCCCTTGGCCTGGCCCGTCGGGGCGTACCAGCGCACCGCCGCCCGCAGCCGCTTGAGCGCCGTGGTCCGACGGCCGAGGAGTCTGCGCAGCCGGGCGAGGTCGTCCTGCGCCGCGTACGTGAACGCGGCCGCGACGAGCTTCTCCTTCGTCGCGAAGTGGTACAGCACCAGTGCGTTGCTCACGCCGAGCGCCGACGCCACGTCGGCGATGCGCACGGCCGCGATCCCGCGCGCCTCGATCTGCTCGATGGCGGCCCGCAGCAGCTCCTCGCGCCGCTCGGCCACGCTCAACCGGACTCTAGCCACACGGGCACTCTAATTGTTCGGCCGGGCGGCCCCGGTGCGAGCGGCCGTCCCGGTGCGGGGGCGCGCGGTCACCGGTACCAGCCGAAGCGCTCCGCGATGACGGGCAGCCGGTCGGCGACGATGGCGTGCGCGGCGGCCCGCGGCGTCGTCCCCTCGGCCTCCGCGCGGTCGAGCATCCGCCCGGTCAGGGCGCGCATGGAACGGCGCGTGCGGTCGAAGGCCTCGTCCGCGTCCGCACCGATGTCGCCGAACAGCGTCCACCACCACCAGGCGTTCGTACCCGAGTTGACGACCACGTCCGGCAGGACGGTGGTGCCGCGGCGCGCGAGCAGTTCCTCGGCGTCGGGCAGCACCGGCATGTTGGCGGCCTCCACGATCCAGCGGGCCGTGATCCGTTCCTGGTTCGCGGCGTCGATCGCGTACGACACCGCGGCCGGCACGAGCACGTCGGCGTCGGCCGACAGCCAGGCTTCGCCCGGCAGTTCGCGGTCCTGCGGGCGCAGCGCCGAGCGGTCCACCGAGCCGTACGCGTCGCGCGCGGCGAGCAGCGCCTCCACGTCGAGCCCGTCGGCGTTCGCGATCGTGCCCCTGAGATCGGCGATCGCGACCACCCTCAGACCCGCACGGGCGAGGAAGCGCGCCGTGGCGCCGCCCATGGTGCCCAGGCCCTGGAGCGCGACACGGGTGTCCTCGTACGGAACCCCCGCCCGGTCGAGCGCCACGAGCACCGACTCGGCGACACCGCAGCCGCCCACGAGCTCGTCCAGGCCGATCCCGTCGACGTCGAGCGCGAACGCGTCCGCGAGACGTTCCCGGGCGGCCCGCTCGTCGTCGAGCAGCGGATACACCGCCTGGATCGACGAGACGAGGCCCGCCTCCGCGGCCGCCTGGTCCACCAGGTCCTGGGTCAGGCCCAGGTCCTCGCCCGTCGTCCAGAAGGACTCGATGTGGGGGCGCATGGCCCGCAGGTAGCGCACCAGGACCCCGTACGCCTCCGGGGAGCGCGGGTCGCAGTCGATGCCGCCCTTGGCGCCGCCGAGCGGGATGTACCGGGCCAGCGGGTCGTAGTGCAGGGCCTCCTTCATGGTCATGCCGCGCGCGAGTCCCGCGACCTCTTCGAGGGTGCAGCCGGGGCGCATCCGCAGGCCGCCGCTGGAGACGCCGCGCACCAGGCGGTCCACCACCAGGTAGCCGGTGCGGCCGGTGACATGGTCGGTCCAGGTCAGCGTCATCAAGGGCTTCGCCGGGAGCGCGGCGGGCGGCGCGGTGGACATGAGGGCTCCTCGGGAACGGTGATCGGGGCGGGGTCCGGTGCGGCGACGGCTTTACTGAATCTTCGGTCAGTATCGGAACCGGCAAGGAGCCCTGTCAACGGAGCGCGTACTGAATGCCCGATCAGTACTGCCCGGGGCGGCCCGGGGGCGGCGGCGCGCACCGGCGGCGGGGCGGCACATAATGGAACACCCTGATCGATCAACGGGAGGCGCCGTGTCACGTTCTCTGAGTACCGGACTGCGTTCGCTGCAGCCCGCTGCGTTCGGCGCCGAGGCCACCGGCGCGCGCCTGGAGCGCATCCGCAGGTCGCCGAACTTCGCCGACGGGCAGTTCCGGAACCCGGAGGGCGCGCGCATCCGCCCCGACGGCTCGATGCTCGAGTTCGCGAAGATCTACTTCCGCAAGGAGGAGCGCGCGCTGCGCACGCCCACGGGCACCGTCCCCGTGCACGCCACCACCCTCGCCGACCTGGCCAAACCGGCCGTGAGCGGACTGCGGATCACCTGGATGGGGCACTCCAGCGTGCTCGCGGAGATCGACGGCGTCCGGGTGCTCTTCGACCCGGTGTGGGGCGAGCGCTGCTCCCCGTTCCCCTTCGCCGGACCCAAGCGGCTGCACCCCGCCCCGCTGCCCCTCGCGGCGCTCGGCCCGGTCGACGTGGTCGTCATCTCGCACGATCACTACGACCACCTGGACATGCCGACGATCAAGGCGCTCGCCGGGACGGACACCGTCTTCGCCGTGCCGCTCGGCGTCGGCGCGCACCTGGAGCACTGGGGCGTCCCGGCCGACCGCCTGCGCGAGCTGGACTGGCACGAGTCGACCGAGGTCGGCGGCGTGACGCTCACGGCCACGCCCGCCCGCCACTTCTGCGGCCGCGGCCTGCGCAATCCGCAGCACACCCTGTGGGCGTCCTGGGTCGCCCAGGGACCGGAGCACCGGATCTACCACAGCGGGGACACCGGCTACTTCCAGGGCTTCCAGGACATCGGCGCGCAGCACGGCCCGTTCGACGTGACCATGATCCAGATCGGGGCCTACTCCGAGTTCTGGCCCGACATCCACATGACGCCCGAGGAGGGCCTGCGCGCCCACCTCGACCTGCAGGGCGGCCGGCCGCACGGCGTGCTGATGCCGATCCACTGGGGCACGTTCAACCTGGCGCCCCACCCGTGGGCCGAGCCCGGTGAATGGTCCGTGGACGCGGCGCTGGATGCCGGCCAGGCCCTCGCCACGCCGCGTCCGGGCGAGCCGTTCGAGCCGGCCGGGGATCTCCCGACCGACGCGTGGTGGCGCGGTGTGAGCGCCCCCGTCACCCGCTCCTGGCGGCCGGTCGGGCCGCGCGCGGTCGAGGACGGCCCGGCCCCGTCGCAGCTCGACCTGGCGGGCGACCGCTGACCGCGCCGGGGAGCGGCGGCCCACCGCCCCTCCCCGGCCCCGTCAGGGCGTACCGCGATCCGTCAGTTCCCGGAGGTCCACGGGGGCCCGCCAGGTGATCCGGCGGTGCATCGCGTTGAGGTCGTGCTGAAGCGGCGAGGGCGGCACGGCGAGCACCGGACAGCGGGCGTGGGCCAGGCAGTACCGGGCGGCCGAGGGGCGCAGCGCGCGGCGCAGCCGGCCCCGGGAGCCGGCGCCGAGCACCAAAAGATCGTCGGGCCGGTCGGCGATGCCCACCAGCGCGGCGCCCGGGGTGCCGCGCACGACGACACCCGCCAGTCGCACGCCGGGCACCGTGCGGCCGAACGCGCCGCCGAGGGTCAGGAGCAGGCGCTCGCCCGCGACCCGCCGGCACTCGGCGAGCACCGTGGGCGCCGACGGGCCGCGGTGCCCGAGTTCACCGCCGGGCGGCGCCCAGGCCAGCACGGCCCACAGCTCGGCGCCGGAACGCCGGGCCTCGGCGGCCGCGCGGTGCAGTGCGGTGAGGCTCCCCGGGCTGCCGCTGACCCCCGCCACGACGCGGGGCGCCCGCTCGGTTCTTTCCTCTTCCATGCAGGCCTCACTTTTTCCAGCCCCGGTACCTTCCGCCATAGGACACGCGAAGTCGCTTGCCGCGACGCGCTGTTGGCGCGGTCCTGATGTCCGGCAGGCCCCTTCTTACGGAGTGTTGACGAGCGGTGCACCCGTCCCCGGGCCGGTGCCCGCGACCGATGCGACGCTGCTCCACGGGCCGCTCCCCGTCCCGCCGTCAGCATCGCGTCAGAGCTGGGCTCCGTGCCGTCAGCGTCGCGTCATGAGGCGTCGGAGTCCCCGCCACCCCGGGCATAGCGTCGATGCCACCCCGGCCTTCCGGCTTCCGTGACGGCCCGGGCGACCGATACCGCTTCGAGGATTCTCCAGGGGGAGTCCCATGAACGACCTGCTGTGCGGTGAGGATCCGGAACCTGGCGAACGTGTCCCGGCCGGGCCGCTCTACGTTCCCGTCCGGCCGGGACCTTCGGGGTGTGCCGCCCGTATGTTCCGCACCCCGCCCGGCGAACGCACCGCCGTCGGATTCACCAGCCGCGAACGGCTGGCCGCGACGCTCGGCCCGGACCAGCGCTGGATCCGGCTCGGCGCACCCGCGCTGAGAGCCCTCGCCGAGCCCCTCGGCGTCACCGCCGTCACCGTCGACCCGACCTTCTCCGCCCCGGTCACCGCGGCCCCGCTCGCCCGTGGCGGCGCCGGGACGGTCCGGGACCGGTGGCGGGAGCAGACGACCGACGTCGCGCGGGTGACCGGCGCCGCCGCCGTCGCCGACGCGCTGTGGATCCACTGAACAAGGGAGTACGCAGATCATGACCATCACGCACCCGCATGCTCCCGCTCCCGCCGCCGCGGACGACCTGTCGGTGTGGCCGGCCTCCACCGCCCGCCGGCCGCACGGCGACCTCGCCGTCGGCGGGGTGTCGCTCGCCGAGATCGCGGAGCGCTTCGAGACGCCCGCCTATGTGGTCGACGAGGCGGAGGTCCGCGACCGCTGCCGCACCTACCGCGCCGCCTTCCCCGAGGCCCATGTCCTGTACGCCGCCAAGGCGTTCCTGTCGCGGGCCATGGTCCACTGGATGGACGAGGAGGGGCTCGGGCTCGACGTGTGCTCGGCCGGTGAGCTGGAACTCGCCGTCACCTCCGGGTTCCCGGCCGAGCGGATCGTGCTGCACGGCAACGCCAAGTCCCCGCGCGACATCGACGTCGCGCTGCGCCTCGGCGTCGGCCGCATCGTCATCGACAGCCCCTCCGAGATCGCCCGGCTCGCCGCCGCCGTCGGCCCGGACGGCCACCAGAAGGTAATGGTGCGCATCGTGCCCGGCATCACCGCCGGAGGGCACGAGAAGATCCGGACCGGTACCGACGACCAGAAGTTCGGCCTGTCCCTGGCCGACGGCTACGCACACCACGCCATCGCCCGCATCCTGGACCAGTCGCAACTCGAACTCATGGGGCTGCACTGCCACTTGGGCTCCCAGATCACCACGGCCAAGCCCTACCTCACCGCGGTGCGCCGCATGGTCGGGCTCATGGCCCGGATCCGCGACAGCCACGGTGTCGTCCTGCCGGAACTCGACATGGGCGGCGGCCACGGCATCGCCTACCGCCCCGGGGAGGAGTCGCTGGACATCACGGCGCTGGCCCGCCGGATGCGCGCCGAACTCGTCGAGAGCTGCGCGGGCGCCGGCCTGACCGTGCCCCGCCTGCTGATCGAACCCGGCCGGGCGGTCGCCGGACCCGCCGGGGTCGCCGTGTACCGCGTCCTCGCGGTCAAGCACACCGGCGCGAAGGTGTTCGTCGCCGTCGACGGCGGCATGAGCGACAACCCGCGGCCCGCCCTGTACGGAGTCCGGTACGCCCCGCGCCTGATCGGCCGTCACTCCACCGCCGCGGCCGCCACGGCGACCGTGGTCGGCCGGCACTGCGAGGCGGGCGACGTGCTCGCTGCCGACGTCGAGCTGCCGGCCGATGTCCGTCCCGGCGACCTGCTCGCCGTCCCGGTGGCCGGCGCGTACCACCTCTCCATGGCCTCCGGATACAACCTGGTCGGCCGTCCGCCCGTGATCGCCGTCGCCGACGGGCACGCCCGCCTCCTGGTGCGCCGCGAGTCCCTCGACGACTACCGCAGCCGCGACATCGGTCTCTGAGCCCCCGGGCCCGCGGACCGGTCCGCTCCGACGAAGAGCCCACCTCCGGGCAGGTGCCGCCCCACCCTCGCCCGGAGGTGCCGTCGCCCTGTCCGCACCCGTGCGGCAAGCCCCGGCGCGTCAGCCCGAACCCGCCGCCACGCAGAACTCGTTGCCCTCCGGATCCGCCATCACGATGTGATGGCCGTCGAACTCCTCCAGGATCGTGCCGCCCGCCAGGGCCAGCCGGTCCGCCTCCGTCTCGATCCGGGCCCAGCGCTCGTCCGCCGTGCCATGACCCGGCACGCGGATGTCGAGGTGCAGCCTGTTCTTCGCCGTCTTCGGCTCCCGCACCTTCAGGATCGACAGCCGCGGCCCCACCCCGTCCGGGTCGCACAGCCACGCGCCGTCGTCCTCCTCCTCGTCCTGAGGCGGGCCGAACGAGGCGAGCCACTCCTCACGCGTCGTGAACGGCGCGGGCGGGGGCTCGTCCACGTAACCGAGCGCCGTCTTCCAGAACGCGGCGAGCAGCGACGCGTCCGCGCAGTCGAGTGTGAGGTCGATTCGGGTAGCCATGGGAAGCGACCGTACGGGAGGGCACTGACAGTCCGACCTCGGCGAACACCTGTCCGGTGGCGTAATCGGTCGGCTGTGCGAGCGCTCATACCAGAGCGGGACGTGGGCCGCCGGAGTTTGGCAACTGCCCCTCGCACGTGAAGCGTTGACGACTACCGTGAGTGTCCGCCGCGCGACGCCCGGTCGATCGTTCCTGCCGCCGTGCCGCCCTGCCCATCCCCGAGAGAACCGAGGACGAGGACGCCGTATGTCTCAGCTCCGCCAGCCGGCCGCCCGCGCAGAACGTCGCGAAGGCGGTCGGCACGGCAGGCCGGCGGGGCGGGCCGCGCCGCACCCCGAGACTCACATACGACCCCAACTGCTGCGTCTCGCCGTGCTGCCGCCCCTCGCGGTGGCGCTCAGCGCGTGTGCGGCCGTCCTGTTCGCCGTACGGTCCACCGGGGCGCGGCCCAGCCTCACCCTGTGGAGCGTGCTCGCCGGGGCCTGCCTCGTCACCGTCGCGGGCATCGTCATCGCGGGCGTCGCCGCCGACCGCGCCGCCACGACCGTCCGCGACCGCGTCCTCGCGCTGCGCCGCACCAGCGCCCGGGGCCAGGCCGAACTGCGCGGACTCGTCGACCAGTTGCGCAAGGGCGAAGGACCGCCGCCGCGCCGCGCCCCCAAGGCGCCCGCGCCCGGCTCCGACGACTTCGACCTGCTCGCCGCCGACCTCGCCCGCGCCCAGGACGTCGCCGTCACCGCCGTCGTCCAGGCCACACAGCTGTCCGGCCAGGCCGGCAGCCGGCAGAAGGTCGAGGTCTCCGTGAACCTCGCCCGCCGCCTGCAGTCCCTGGTGCACCGCGAGATCTCCGTCCTCGACGAGTTGGAGAACGACGTCGAGGACCCCGATCTGCTCAAGGGCCTCTTCCACGTCGACCACCTCGCCACCCGCATCCGGCGGCACGCCGAGAACCTCGCCGTGCTCGGCGGCGCCGTCTCCCGGCGCCAGTGGAGCCACCCCGTCTCCATGACCGAGGTCATGCGCTCCGCGATCGCCGAGGTCGAGCAGTACTCCCGGGTCAAACTCGTGCCCCCGGTCGACGGCACCCTGCGCGGGCACGCCGTCGCCGACTGCATCCACCTGCTCGCCGAACTCGTCGAGAACGCCACGGTGTTCTCCGCCCCGCACACCCAGGTCCTGCTCCGCGCCAACCTGGTCACCTCCGGGCTCGCCGTCGAGGTCGAGGACCGCGGACTCGGCATGCCGGTCACCGAACAGAACAAGATGAACGCGCTGCTCGCCGACCCCGACCAGGTCAACGTGTCCAGCCTGCTGCAGGACGGGCGCATCGGACTGTTCGTCGTGTCGCAGCTCGCCCGGCGGCACGGCATCACCGTCCGGCTCGGGACCAACATCTACGGCGGGGTCCAGGCCGTCCTCGTCCTGCCGCAGGAACTGCTCGGCGCCGACCAGGACGAGCGGGCCCCCCGCGTGCGCCGAGCCGCCGCCGCGGCCACCGCCGACAGCGTGCTCGCACCGGGAGCCGCCGACGGGCACGGCGCGCTCGGACACCCCGACGACACACGACACCCGGTGCCCCCGACCACGCGGCCCGCCCCGGCCCCGCGGCACGGCGCCGTCACCGCCGTGCCGCGGCAGCCGCCCGTCGGACAGCCGGGACCCGCACAGCCGCCGCCCAGCGGATTCGGCGCCCCGCCCCTCCCGCAGCGCACCACGGGCGACCCGCGCCCCACCCCCGCGGACGCCCTGCCCGGGATCCGCCCCGAGGACCGTGAGTCCGCCGTGGAGCACGCGGCGACGCCGCCCCTCCCGGTCAGCGGCGCGGTCCGCGGCACCATGGGCCGCCCCCTGCTTCCCAAGCGCAGGGCTCAGGAACACCTCGCTCCGCAACTGCGCGGCGGCCCCGCGCAACGCCAGGACGACGAGCCGCCGGTCGGGCACGACCCCGGGCTCATGGCCGCCTTCCAGCGCGGCATCACGCTCGCCGAGGCGGCTGACGCGCGCGAGCTGCCCCACCGGTCGCCGGACACCGGCGACGCCGAAGGCGGCAGTGCCGGATGACCGTTGCCCGGCCTGCCGATGTCCGCGAGGTGATATCCGGCGGGCCCCGCCCCCACCGTTCCCCCGACCAGCACCACACCGAGCAGTCCACCAAGGAGTCGATCCCCCATGGCGAGCGATGTGCCGACGGGTCATGTGTCCGATCTCGACTGGCTGATGAGCGGCCTCGTCCAGCGCGTTCCCCACACCAACAGCGCCGTGCTCCTCTCCTCCGACGGTCTCGTCAAGTCCGTGCACGGCCTCGACGCCGACAGCGCGGACCACATGGCGGCCCTCGCGTCGGGCCTCTACTCGCTGGGCCGCAGCGCCGGCGCCCGGTTCGGTGACGGCGGCGACGTACGACAGGTGGTGGTGGAACTCGACTCCACCCTCCTGTTCGTGTCGACCGCGGGCTCCGGCACCTGTCTCGCGGTGCTCGCCGGGCGGGAGGCCGACGCCGCCGTGCTCGGCTACGAGATGGCCATGCTCGTCAAGAGCGTGCGCCCCTACCTGGTGACGGCGCCCCGGCAGCACTCGGTCGAACCCACGGCGATGAGGAATTGAGGGTGACGGCCCCGCAGGACGGGCCATGGCTCGACGGCGCCGCGGGACGCCTCGTGCGCCCGTACACGATCAGCAACGGGCGCACCCGGCCGAGCACGTCGATGGATCTGCTGTCCCAGGTCATGGCCACCGGCACGACCCCCCTCGGGTACCTGGGGCCGGAACACAGCACCGCGCTCGAACTGTGCGCGCAGCCCACGTCGGTCGCGGAGATCGCCGGCCATCTCGGACTCCCCGCAGCCGTCACCAAGGTCCTTCTGTCCGACCTCGTCGACTGCGGGGCGGTCACCACCAAGCCCCCCACGTTCCACGACAACCCCACTGACCGGTCCCTACTGGAGGCAGTGCTCGATGGACTACGACGACAGCTCTGATCCCTTCCCCACCGCACTGAAGATCCTGGTCGCGGGCGGGTTCGGGGTCGGCAAGACGACTTTCGTCGGGGCGGTCAGCGAGATCGCTCCGCTCAGCACCGAAGAGCTGCTCACCACCGTCAGCGCCGCGACCGACAACCTCGACGGCATCGAGAACAAGGTCGAGACGACCGTCGCGATGGACTTCGGGCGCATCACCCTCGACCCCGAACACGTGCTGTACCTCTTCGGCACACCGGGCCAGGAACGCTTCTGGTTCATGTGGGACGAACTGTCCGAGGGCGCCCTCGGCGCGGTGATCCTCGCCGACACCCGCCGCCTCGAGGACTGCTTCGCCGCCGTCGACTTCTTCGAGGAGCGCGGCATGGGATTCATCGTGGCGGTCAACGAGTTCGACGGCGGCTACCGCTACGAACCCGAGGAGGTGCGCGCCGCCATCGACCTCGACCCGCAGGTGCCCGTGGTGCGCTGCGACGCCCGGATCTCCAGCTCCGGCATCCAGACCCTGCTCACCCTGGTCCGCCATCTCCTGGCGCACGCCGCCCCGGCGGCCACCGGTTTCGGGGCCCACACCTGACCCTTCGACCTGCTCACGGCCGGATCTGCGCGACCGGCCCTAGACGGTGACCGTCCCACCGTCCGGGAACGTGATGCGCACCTGCCCGTCCGCGTCCACCGCGCACTCGATCGACTCCCGCAGAGCCTGGGGGTGCACCACGTCGCGGGTCAGCGCCACCAGCGTCACCTGCGTGCTGGTGCCGCCGGGGTGCCGCGTGGCGCGCAGGAAGGGGGTGGCGGAGTGCGGCCCGTGGGCGTTGGCCTCCACCTCGCGCGCGATGCCGGTCTCCTCGTCCCAGCCGTACAGGCCCACGACCGCGCTCGTCAGCCCCGTCTCCGTGCGGGTCAGCGCCCAGCCCGGGCCCTGCTCGGCGTGCGGCCGCGCGGTGTCGGCGACCGCGTACCCGCCCTCGCGCACGGCGCAGCCCGCCGGCGCCTGCACCCGGTGGACCCGCAGTTCCCAGGGCCCGTGCAGCACGCTCGTCGACTCGATGGGGAACTCCTCGTCCGAGCCCGGGAGTTGCGCGTCGTGCCGGGACGAGGCGCGGCGTCCCTCGCAGGTCAAAGGGTGGATGCGGCGGCGGCGCGACGGGGTGCCGTCGGGCGCGAGCAGCGCCAGATGGTTGTCGACGGTACGCGCCCAGGCGTGCGGCGCCGACTCGGGAGCGGTGGCCGTGGAGTAGGCGAGCTTGGCGTAGTGCGGATCGTCCGCGGCAGTACCGTCGAGCGGGTTGTGGTCGCTGCCGTGGTTGACCAGGCGGACGATACCGTCGTGCGGAGTGCCGTGCAGCAGCCAGCCCGGCGCGGGCAGCGCCGTGTACTGCTCCGACTGCTCGACGGGCAGCGGCAGTTCACGCTCCGTCCACACCGGATGGTCCGCGGGCAGCAGCAGACCGAGGAAGCCCTTGCTCGCCCAGTACGGTGACGCGGGCCCCGAGTAGGCCTGGGTCGACGGCAGGAACGTGTCGTACCAGCCGAGCGGCAGCAGGCCCCGCTCGTCGGGGACCCCGCGCTCCACGAAGTGCCGGGCCGTGCCGGACGCCAGGCGGCGGGTCAGTCCGGGCGCCAGCGGCGTGCAGTCGGCCAGCGCCCCCATCCACACCGGAGCGGTCGCCGCGAACCGGTAGGTGAGGGAGCGGCCCTGGTGCACGGGCGCGCCGTCCCCGCCGAAGAAGTGCGGGTACGTGGACAGGAACTGGTTCAGCCGCTCGCGGTAGACCTTGCCGCGCCCGTCGTCGCCGTCCGGCCCGGCCATGCGGGCCCACAGCAGCGGGTACAGGTGCAGGGCCCAGCCGATGTAGTAGTCGAAGTTGCGGCCGTCGCCGTCGGTGTACCAGCCGTCGCCGACGTACCAGTCCTCGATCCGGTCGAGGCCGCCGTCGATGTCGCTCCGGCTGTACGGCGCGCCGACCGACGCCAGGAACTGCTCCGACACCACTTGGAACAGGCGCCAGTTGTTGTCCCAGGTCCGCCCGCCGACGAAGCCGGTGAACCAGTCGACGACCCGTTCCTGGACCCGGGTGTCGAGCCGGTCCCAGATCCACGGCCGGGTCTCGTGCAGGCCGATCGCGATCGACGCGGCCTCCACCATCTGCTGGGAGCAGTCGGTGAGGTCGGGCCAGGCCTCCCCGCTGTCACGGTCCGTGCCTGTTGTCAGACCCTGTGTGTACCTTTCGATCAGGTGGGACACGGCGGACGGGCCGGGGTCGTCGGTCCCGCCGCCCGCGCCCGCTATCCGGAAGGAGGCCAGCAGAAATGTCCGAGCGAACCCTTCGAGACCGTCCGAGACGACCCCGGACCAGCTGGCCCGTCCGGGCAGCCGGTACTGCGCGAATCCCGGTGTCGCGTACGGCACGAGTGCGTCCAGCTGCCGGTCGGCCAGCGCCTCCCAGTGCGCCCGGGTCCAGCCCGTCAGCGGGGAGCGGACCCGGTCGGTGGGCGGCAGGGAGAAGTACGGGGCGGGCATGGTGGTTCGCTGGCTCCTCGGTCGGTCTGCGGGGTGGGCGGCGGCGAAGATCCGCTGCGGTCAGGCGAGTTCGGCGGTGTGCGTGTGACCGCGCGAGCCGCCGACCCGGACGGTGACGACCGGCCGGCGGCCGGTCGTGACGGTGATCGTGTCGTCGGCGCGGACCACGCGGCGCACGGGGAAGGGCAGTTCGACCGTCAGGGTCGTCGCGGTGCGGCCCGGGTCCGCGACGGCCACCGTCACCCCGTGCCCGTGGCGGCGCACGAGGACCGTGCCGGGTCCGTCCGTGCGCAGGCCACCGGCTGTGCCGGCGGCCCAGAAGTGCGCGGCGAGCAGCCCGTGCCGCGGTGATTCGACGGCCTGGACGGTCCCGTCGGCCGTGAGGACCCGCACGGGCCGGGACCGGGACCAGGCGGCCGTCGCGGCGGCGGTGGCGCCCGGCAGCAGGACATAGGCGTACGAGGCGGAGACGGGGGAGGGGCCGTGGTCGAACCAGACAGTGGCGTAGCGGCGGGTGACCGGGGTGCTGCTGCCGCCGGTGTCCGCGCCGGTGTTGAGGGCCCGCCAGGTGCCGGTCCGCTCCTCGCGCAGGGCGTGCAGCGGGCCGCCGGACGGGAAGACATAGCCGCCCGTGCCCTCCAGATGGGCCCACCGCGCGTCGGGAAGCGATGCCGACCAGCCCAGATCCGTGGGATGCCGGTGACCGTCGACCACGAGCCGGGGCGCGCCGTCGGCGTGCAGGTTCCGGTTCTCCACGACCGTCTCGATCGTGCGGCCGTCGCTCGCCGTGATGTCCGCGCCGAGCGCGACGACCGCGTCGTCCACGAAGAACCACGTCTTCTTGGCGCGCAGGGTCGACCCGTCGGCGATCAGCTCCATCGCGGCGGCGCCGTACCGACGGTCGAGGACGGCCCCGCCCGCGACGGCGTTCTTCGGACGGAACGTGCTGGTCCCGCTGCCCGTGCCGAGATCGGTCCGGGCGCGCGTGTCCACCGTCGTACCCGGCAGGCGGTACGGATCGACCGTCGGCCAGAAGCCGTCACCGAAGGCGTCGAGGTCGTCGCCGTCGTACACATAGGTCATGCCGTCGCCGGTGTACCAGCCGTGCAGGTTCTCGCCGTTGCCCGCCTCGTAAGCGGAGATCCGCTTCGAGGAGAGCGACAGGGAGCACGCCCAGCGTGGCCGCCGGTGCACGATCCGGTCCATGTCGGCGAGGACGAAGTGCCCCGTGAGACGGTCCGCCGGCCGTACCGCCGGGTCGTCGAGGACCGCCTTCGCGCGTGCCAGGGCGGGCACGCCGACCAGCCCGGCGTACGGGGTCTGCGTGTTGCGCAGGATCCAGCCCTTGGCCGCCGCGCGCCAGCGGTCCGCGTACGACTGCGGTGCGCCGTCGGCGAGCTGGAGGATGTACGTGACGGCCGTGGCGCCGTCGGTGTGGTCGCGGGCACGCTCGCGGGATATCGCGCGGCCGCGCACCGCGTCCATCATCACGCCGTCGAAGAGGACGGGGGAGAAGGTCCGGTCGACGGCCTCGTGGAGCACGGTGACCGCCGGATCGGCGACGGCCCAGTCGGAGCCGGCCAGCAGAGCGATGAGCTGGCCCGCGCTGCCGAGCAGGATGCTCCCGTACGTGCCCGTGTAGGCGACGTATTCGTGCTGCACGAACGAGCCGTCGGCGTAGAACCCGTCGCCCGAAGTGACGTACCGGAACAGGCTGTTCTTCCCGCTGTCGCGGACGTCGGACAGGCCGTCGCGGGCCAGCGCGAGCACGGTGGCGTCCCGGGCGAGCAGGCCGCGCAGGGCGACGATGACGGCCTTGTCGGCGCGGTTGGCTCCGGTCTCGGCGAGGGACGGGGAGTTGGTGCGGCGGTCCGGGTCCGGGACGAAGCGGGCGACGGTCCGCACGTACGCGGCGAGGTCGTCGGCGGGCAGGTGGGCACGGAGCAGGACACAGGTGTCCATGAGCGCGCGGGGCGCACCGATCTCCCAGAACCACCAGTTGCCGGACTCGGAGCGGGCGGGGTCGTAGCGGCCGGTGTTGAGGAAGCGCAGCGCGTCGACCAGTGCGGCGAGCACGGCCCCGTCGCCGGTCAGCGAGGTGCCCGGGGTGGCCCAGGCGGTGGCGAGGGTGCGCAGCCGCGGATAGCTCTGGCCGAACATGCCGGGGTCGGCGGCAGGGGAGAGGTCCGGCCACAGCGCCGTGCGTCCGGCGGAGGTGTCGAGCTGCCTCCACCAGGCGGTGGCCTGCGTGTCCAGGGCGGTGAGCGCCGCCGCGAAGTCGGGGTCGTCGGCGTCGAACGGGACGCCGGTGAGCTGCTGTTCGGCGCGGGCGAGGAGGGCGTCGTAGGGGTCGGCGTCGGCTGCGGCGGCGCGTCCGCCGAGCGGCAGAGCCGTCGCGGCGGCGCCCGCCGCGGCCAGTGCGAGGGTCCGGCGTCGGGTCAGGTCCATGGTCGGTCGTCGCCCTCCAGATCAGTCGGACAGGGTGGCCGGGTCGACGGGCGGCTCGGGGAGGCCGAGGGCGGCCAGTGCGGCGAGGCCGTCAGCGTCGATCGGGTACGCCCACCGGGTCACGAAGAAGTCGGTGAGGTCGTAGCCGCTGACACGGCTGACGTAGACGGCGAAGTTGGTCCAGCGCAGGGCGTCCTGGGTGGCCCAGTCGGACTGCGGGTTCTCGGTCCGGACGATCCGGTGCAGCTTCGGCCACAGGTCCGTGCCGAAGGCGAGTTCCAGCTGGCGCAGCGACACGAGCTTCTCGTACGCGCCGAACGAGGTGGCGAACGCGAGCCCCGGAGTGCCGAGCTTGGGCAGCGCGGACTGGAACGGGGTGAGACCGGTCGTGGCGTCCGGGGTGAGGAGGTTGGAGGGCTGGCCGAGGACGCGTTGCGCGGCGAGCGAGTAGATGTTGACGGTGACCTCGGTCAGGCCGGACGGCCGGTAGGCGAACTGCTGGTGCAGGTGGCCGAGTTCGTGGTACAGCCCCCAGCCGCGGGTGGTGAGGCCCTGGACGGTCAGGAGCCGGTCGAAATAGGCGGGCGGGAAGGCGTTGTAGTAGTGCGTGGCGTACGCGCCGACCCCGGCCGGGACCTTCGGTACCTCGCTGAACTGGTAGGGGCCGGCCTTGCGTCGGTGCAGCGGGGCGGAGCCGTCGAGTCCCGCGACGGCGGCATGGGAGTCGATGACCTTCTCGAAGGTCTGCATCAGCGCCGTGTGGTCCTCGTCGCGGTAGGGCAGGAAGTTCGCCCGGGTGACGGTCACCAGGGCGTGCGGAGAGGACAGTTCCACGTACAGGGAGTCGGTGAACGTGTCGAGTTCCTGCTGGAACTGCGCCTCCGTCGTGCCGCCCAGGACGAACGTCGGCATGCGCACGGCGCCCTGTTCGAAGGTGACCTGCGCGCGCTGGCCGTTGCCGGGCAGCCGCAGATGGACCGGTCCGCCGTAGGGGTCGCTGAAGGTGTTGACGCCCTGGGTCAGGGTGACGGCGCGGGGCGTCATGAGGTCGGCGTTGTCGGGATGGTTGTCGAACGTGCCGATGTGCAGCGTCGGCAGTACTCCGTCGAGCGCCGTCACCCGGACGGTGATCTGCGTGCCCGCGGGGGCGTAGCGGCCGGTGGCGATGAAGTCGCTGCCGCGGTAGGTCGTGGCAAGGCGCAGCCGCTCGGTCTCGGCGTCCGGGAACGCCTCGATGAGCAGGGTGTCGGGGTCCGTGGCCCGCGGCGGGGTCGATGCGGCGGCGGTCCCGGAGCCGAGGAGCGCGGCGGCACCGGCTCCCGCGAGCCCGGCCAGCAGGGAACGGCGGCCGAATCCGGGCGAGCCGGCGGCGGTGGGACGAGGCAGGTGGGCAGGGCGCATCCAGGACTCCCATGGGGACGAAGAACGTCGGAGTGATGGGCGGGACGAGCGTGGGGGCTGCGCGCCAGCATGTAAGCGTTTGCTATCCGGCCGCAAGAGGGTTCGGGGAGTTTCTGTTCGTTACTACGCCGAGCGGCCCTGGTTCGAGCAGCATCGCGCACGGTGGAGGTGCGGGGCGTCGGGTCAGTCCTGGCGGCGCTTCGCGGGCGGCGGCGCCACCGAGTCCCGCACCACGAGCTGCGTCCCGAGCCGCACGGTGCCGGTCGTGGGTGCGCGCCAGTCGTCCTCGTCGCCCCCGTTCAGGGCGTTGCGCACGGCCTGGCGGCCCATCTCCTCCAGGGGGATCCGGACCGTCGTCAGGCGTGGCCGCAGTTCCTGGGCCACCGGGATGTCGTCGTAGCCGACCAGGGAGATGTCCTGCGGGATGCGCACCCCGGCCTCCTCCAGGGCCTGCGCCGCGCCGGCCGCCACGATGTCGTTCGCGGCGAACACCGCGGTGAACTCGGGTCCTTCCCGCAGGAGTTCGGTCATGCGCCGGTAGCCGAAGGCGCGGCTGAACGCGCCCGGCTGCTCCAGCTCGGGATCCCGTGCGATGCCGCGCAGTTCGAGGGCGCGCCGGTGTCCGGCCAGCCGGTCCTTGGCCGTGGACAGGCCGGGCGGCCCGCCGAGGTACAGGATCCGCTCGTGCCCCTGGGTGATCAGGTGGTCGGTGAGTGCGAAGGCGCCGCCCTCGTTGTCGTACTCCACGCCGACCGTGGGTGCCCCGTTGCCGATCGAGGGACGCCCGCACAGCACGAGCTTGGAGCCGCCCGCGTCCAACTCGCGGGCGCGACGCGCGAGTTCGGCCATGTACGCGCGGTCGTCGACACTGCCGCCGACGAGCACCACCGCGTCCGCGCGCCGCTCGTGCATCAGCTCGATGAAGGCGAGCTCGCGCTGCGGTTCGCCCTGGGTGCAGCAGACCAGGCAGAGGCGGCCGCCGGCGGTGGCCTCGCGCTCGACGCCCCGCGCGATGTACGCGTAGAAGGGGTCGACGACGTCGTTGACGATGATGCCGACCGTGCGGCCGGAGACACCGGCGAGGGCGCGCGCATGCGCGTTGACCACGTATCCGAGCTCGCGCATCGCCGCTTCGACGCGCTCGCGGGTCTCGGTGGCCACCGGGTAGTTGCGGTTCATCACGCGGGACACGGTCGCCGTGGACACTCCGGCGCGCTTGGCCACGTCGACGACGGTGGCGCGGCGCTGTCCGGCGGGTCCGCCGCTGCCGGGTGCCGTGGAACTCTGCCGGGACATCCGGCCCACCCCCTGATGGTCGTGCTGCTCTGCCTCTGGTCGTCCGCCCGTCGCAGAGCCTAGGCGCTGCGGCGCGGGCCCGCTCACGCGATCCGCTCCAGTTCGTCGAGGAGCACGGGATGGTTCAGCGGCACCCCTCGCGCGTAGCGGGCGAGCTCGTCGACGGCGAGCGCGCCGAGCCGCCCCACCTCGTTGCCCTGGGCGCCCGCCATGTGCGGGGTGATGAAGACGTTGGGCAGGTCCCACAGCGGGTGCCCGGCGGGCAGCGGCTCCGGGTCCGTGACGTCGAGCACGGCGTCGATCCGGCCGCTGACCAGGTGCTCGGTGAGGGCCGCGGTGTCCACGAGGGGGCCGCGCGCGGTGTTCACCAGCAGCGCGCCCGGCCGCATCAGGCCGAGCCGGCGGGCGTCCAGCAGGTGCCGGGTCTCGTCGGTGTCGGGCGCGTGCAGGGTCACGACGTCGCTGGTGGCGACGAGGGTGTCCAGGTCGGTGCGGGTCGCGCCGAGCAGTTCGGCCTCGGCGTCGCCGACGTACGGGTCGTACAGCAGGACCTCGGCGTCGAGCGAGCGCAGCAGTTGCGCCACGCGGCGTCCGATCCGGGACGCGCCGACCACGCCGACCGTGATGCCGCGTGTGCCCAGCCAGTGCTGGCGGTCCAGGTCGGCGCCGGTGCGGTGGGTGCGCCGGGTGCGGAAGAGATGGGCGAGCGGGAAGGCCCGCTTGGCGCCCAGGATGATCGCGGCGAGGGTGAACTCGGCGACCGGCACCGCGTTGGCCGCGGCCGCCGAGGAGACCGTGATGCCGCGCGCGTACGCGTCCCGGCTCAGGAACGTCTTCACGGTGCCGGCCGCGTGGATCACCGCGCGCAGCCGGGGTGCCCGGTCGAGCACGGCGGTGTCGATGGCCGGGCAGCCCCAGCCGGTGAGCAGGACCTCGCACTCGGCGAGCGCGGCGCGCGCCTCCGGGCTGCTGAACTCCCGCACGACGCGCGGCGGTTGGATGTCCGCGGTCTCCTCGAGGCGGGCCCGCACGGCCGGCGGGAAGACGTCGTCGACGACCGCGGAGTCCATCGCGAGAACCGTACGGGGCCGCCGCGGGGGCGGTGTGGCGTCGGCGGCCATGGCCTCGACCGGCGCCTCGTCAGTGGTACGCACCCTGCCTCCGGACAGTAAACGTGTTCTATGGCGTGACCGCACGCTAGGGATCGTGCAGCTCGACCGTCAAGGTCAAGAGTCGGCCAGGAGCGACAGGTTGTCCTGATAGTGCGTGAAATGGCAGCTCATGAAGCTGACTTGAAGGCCCGACTTAACGCGGCTGTTCCACGGATCTCTTGACGATGAGGTTAAACGCTTACTAACTTGCCGCCGCAGAAACGCAGTTACGTGCGAACACGGCTTTCCGCGCCACTCGGCCGAACAGGACCGCCCCATGACTGTTCCCGCACCACCCCTCGTCGTTCCCCGCAAGACCTTCTGGCAGCGCGTCAAACGCGACAAGGTGATGTTGCTGCTGTGCCTGCCCGGCTTCCTGTACTTCGTGGTGTTCCACTACGTGCCGCTGCTCGGCTACATGGTCGCCTTCCAGGACTACCAGCCCTACCTGGGCTACCTGCACAGCGCCTGGACCGGCCTCACGAACTTCACGAACGCCTTCGCCGACCCCGACTTCTGGTCGGCGACCGGCAACACCCTGGAGATCGCGCTCGTCCAGCTGGTCCTGTTCTTCCCCGTGCCGATCGGGCTCGCCCTGCTGCTCAACAGCATCGTCAGCGACAAACTGCGCCGCTTCGTGCAGAGCGTCGTCTACCTGCCGCACTTCATCGGCTGGGTCATCATCGTCTCGATCTTCCAGCAGATCCTCGGCGGCGCGGGCGTGGTCCCCGACCTGCTCGAAGCCGTCGGCCTGCCGCGCTACGACATGATGACCGACCCGGACGCCTTCCCCTGGCTGCTCGCGCTCCAGGTCATGTGGAAGGACGCCGGCTGGGGCACGATCATCATCCTCGCCGCGCTGCTCTCCATCGACCGCGGCCTGTACGAGGCGGCCGCCATGGACGGCGCGGCCCGCTGGCGCCGTTTCTGGCACGTCACCCTGCCCGGCCTGTCCCCGGTGCTCGTGCTGCTGCTGATCCTCAACCTCGGCAACATCCTCACCGTCGGCTTCGAGCAGATCCTGCTCCAGCGCGACGCCGTCGGCCCCGGCAGCGGTGAGGTCCTCGACACCTACGTCTACTTCCACGGCATCAAGGACAACCAGTGGGGCACCGCCGCCGCGGTCGGCCTGGTGAAGGCCGTGATCGGCACCGTGCTCGTCATCGGCGCCAACAAGTTCGCCCACCGGCTCGGCCATGAAGGGGTGTACCGCGGTGCTGACCGTTGACACGACCGCGGTGCCCACGCGCCGCCGCAGGAGCACGCCCGCCGCCGGGCAACTGCGCCCGTCCGGCGCCCGCCCGCCGTGGATGGAGCGCCCCACGAAGGCCGGGCTCGTCCTCAAGTGCCTCGCCCTCGTCATTGTCGTCGGCCTGGTCGCGTACCCGCTGCTCGGCGTGATCGGCACGAGCTTCGCCTCGCAGAACGACATCATCCGGTCCAACGGCCTCGTCCTGTGGCCCGACCACCCGAGCCTCGACGCCTACCGCACCGCGTTCACCGGCGGCCGCGTCACCCGCGCCCTGTTCGTGAGCGTCGGCGTCACCGTCATCGGCACCGCGTGCAGCCTCCTCGCCACCATCGGCATGGCGTACGGACTCTCGCGGCGCGGCATCGTCGGCGGCCGCTTCATCCTGATGACGGCCCTGTTCACCATGCTCTTCAACGCGGGCGTCATCCCCAACTTCCTTCTGGTGAAGGAGCTCGGCCTCTACAACACCTTCGCCGCGCTCGTCCTGCCCACCATGGTCAGCGCGTTCAACCTCGTCGTCATGCGGGCCTTCTTCATGAACCTGCCCGAGGAGCTGTACGACGCGGCCAAGGTCGACGGCGCGGGCGACTTCCGCACCCTGATCCGGGTCGTGCTGCCGCTGTCGAAGGCGGTCATCGCCGTCGTCGGGCTCTTCTACGCCGTCGCGTACTGGAACGCGTACTTCAACGCCCTGCTCTACCTCGGCGACAACGACAAGTGGCCGCTCCCGATGGTGCTGCGCACCTTCGTCCTGCAGGGCCAGAACCTCGACACCGCCGCGGCCGGCGAGGCCATCGCCCCGCAGCAGGCCGTGCAGATGGCCGTGCTGGTGATCGCGGTGGTGCCGATCCTGCTCGTCTACCCCTTCCTCCAGCGGTTCTTCACCAAGGGCGTCCTCACCGGCGCCGTCAAGGGCTGACCCCGCTGCCCGCACCCCCCTCACCCCGTCCTCTTTCGTCTCGTGTCTCGTCTCGTGCTGAGGAGTCCCCCGATGTCCGGCACCACGCCCATCAACCGCCGCACCCTGTTCCGCTGGGGTGCGGGCGCCGGCCTCGCCGTCGCCGCCGCCCCGCTGCTCGCCGCCTGCGGCGACGGCGGCGCCGCGGCCAAGGCCGAGGCGAACAGCGCCAAGCTGCTCCCGACGACCACGGTCCGCTCCATCGGCGCCAACGCCGACCTGCCCGGCACCGCGGCCGGTGTCCCGAACGCCTTCCTGAAGTACCCGGCGAAACCCGCCCGGGCCACCCGCGGCACCCCGCTGAAGGGAGCCCGGAAGATCACCGCGGTCACCGAGACGTTCGCGCCGCTGCCGCCCGAGCGCGGCAAGAACGCGGCGTGGCGGGCGATCGAGAAGATGCTCGGCACCGAGGTCGACTTCACGGCGGTGCCCGCCGACGACTACCCGGCGAAGTTCTCCACCATGGTGGCCGGTGACCAGCTGCCGGACATCTTCATGTACCCGGAGACCGGCGGCGTCGACAACAAGGGCGCCTTCCTCACCGCCACGTGCGCGGACCTCACGCCGCACCTGTCCGGCGACAAGGTCAAGGACTACCCGAACCTGGCCGCCGTCCCCGAGTACGCCTGGCAGGACGCCATCTACGCGGGCCGGCTCTACGGCATACCGATCGCCCGCTCCGGCAGCGGCGGCGCCGGCTTCTACCGCGCCGACCTCTTCGAGCAGGCGGGCGTCACCGACCTCGACCAGATCGACAGCGTCGAGCGGCTCGTGGAACTCGCCAAGGACCTCACCGACGCCAAGAAGAAGCAGTACTTCTTCACCGGCGGCAGCATGAACCTGCTCGCCATGTCGTCCGGCGCCCAGCACTTCTGGAAGCGCGACCCGAAGACCGGCAAATGGACCTACCAGCTGGAGGACGACGCGTTCCGGCACGCCGTCGAGACCGCGGCCCAGCTGTACAAGGCGGGCTGCTTCTATCCCGGCACCGTGCAGATGTCCGGCGCCCAGAAGGCCCAGTACACCGGCCTGTTCATGAACGGGAAGGCCGCGTACGTGTACGACGGCATGCCGGCCTACCTGGCCACCGCCACCGGTTACGTCGACGCCATGGCCGCCATCGACACGTCCTTCGACGTACGGCCCATGGTGCCGGTCGGCAAGGACGCCGTCGTCTGGACCGACAACGTGTCGCTGCAGAACTGCCACATCACCAAGGCCGGTGACAAGCGGGTCAAGGAGCTGCTGCGCCTCGCCGACTTCGCCGCCTCGCCCTTCGGCTCGGCCGAGTACACGCTCATCAACTACGGCGTCGAGGGCACCGACCACAAGCGTGACAAGAACGGCACCCCGGTGCTCACCGAGCAGGGCGCCCAGGACGTCACCGTGCCCTGGTCCAAGCTGGCCTCGGCGACCCCCGCGTTCTTCAGCGCCACCCACCCCGACGCGGCGCGCTACGTCCACGAGGCGTACACGAAGCTCATCCCGATGATGATCGAGGACCCCACCCTCGCCTACACGGCACCGACCTGGGACTCCAAGGGCCTGGGCAGTCTCTACACCATCCACCTCGACGGCGTGAAGGACCTCATCACCGGCCGCAGGCCCCTGTCCTCGTACGACGACCTGGTCAAGAAGTGGCGGAGCGCCGGCGGCGACAAGTGCCGCGCCGAGTTCGAGCAGGCCTCCCAGAAGAAGTCCTCGCGGAAGGGGAAGAAGTGACCACCAGCAGACGCGTACTCCTGAAGGGCGCGGGCGCCGCCGCCTTCACCGTCCCACTGTTCGCCACGGCCGCCCACGCCCGGGGCTTCGACCCGAAACCCGGCGGCGACGGCGTCGGCGACCCGCTGTACCCGACGCTCGGCAACGGCGGCTACCAGGTCACCCACTACGACCTGACCTTCGACTTCACCCCGGTCACCTACGACTTCACCGGCGTGGTCGAGCTGTCCGCCAGGGCGACGCAGGACCTGTCGTCGTTCAACCTGGACACCGACGGCCACACCATCGACGCGATCACGGTCAACGGCCGCCCCGCTCAATTCGCCCTGACCGTCGGCGCGTCGGGCCAGGAGCTGACGGTCACCCCGGCCGGGCCGCTGCACAAGAACGCGCCCTTCACGGTCACCGTCACCTACCACGGCAACGGCAAGGCGCCGCGCACCAGCCTGTCCGGCTGGAAGTTCGGCAGCGACGGCGGCTTCGCCTCGGCCGTGCAGTCGTCGCGCGCGGACACCTTCCTGCCGTGCAACGACACCCCGTCCGACAAGGCCACCTGGACCTTCCACATCTCCGCGCCCGAGGGGTATGTCGCCGCCGCCAACGGCGTGTTGACCGGCAAGGACAAGCGGTCCGACGGCTCGGCCGTGTGGCACTTCGCACTCCGCGAGCGGATGCCCACCGAGCTCCTCGGCATCGCCGTCGTCAAGGGCACCTATCTGTACGGCACTTCGCACACCGGACTGCCGCTGCGCCACGTCGTCCCGCAGGGCCAGGAGGACAAGTACGGCCCGATCGTGGCCCGCACGCCGGACCATCTCGCCTGGCTGGAAGCGAAGTTCGGCAGGTACCCGTTCTCCGTGTACGGCGTGCACATCTACGACGGATACACCGACGCGCTGGAGAACTCCACGCTCACGCTCATGGGCACCAACTGGTTCAAGCCCAACGCCGACGGCAACCCCACCTACGAGAACACCATGGTCCACGAGCTGACCCACCAGTGGTTCGGCGACAGCGTGACCCCGAACGACTGGCAGCAGGCCTGGCTGAACGAAGGCCCCGCCGTGTACTACGCCGCCCTCTACAGCGAGGAGCGCGGCTGGTCGGTGATGGACGACAAGATGAAGGCGACCTACGCCGAACTCGACGCGATCCGGGCGAGCGACGGGCCTCCGGGGCTGCCCAAGGGGCTCGGCGGCGTCAACATCTACGACGGCGGGGCGCTCGTCCTGTACGCGCTGCAACTCCAGGTCGGGCAGCCGACGTTCGACCGGATCATGGGGTCGTGGCCGCGCCGTTTCAAGGACACCACCGTGACCAGCGAGGACTTCATCCGGCACGCCGTCGCCGTGACGGGCGACCGGTCCCTCGACTCCTTCCTGCGGGACTGGCTGTTCGGGGCCACGAATCCGCCGATGCCGGGCCGTCCCGACTGGGCGGTGGCGTCATGAGCCGGCGACCGGGGCGCCTTTCGGCCCGGGATCTTCCCTTCGTGCGCGGCTCCCGGACCTCTGTGGTTGCTCGCGCGGTTCCCCGTGCCGCTGTGGGGCGCGCTGCCGTGGCGGTGCTGACAGCTGTCGCGGCCCTCGCCCTCACCCCGCTGCCCGGCGCCCGGGCAGCGGCCTCCGGCCCCATGGTCCTGCACGCCGCACCGCACGGGTCCGGCACGTCCTGCACCACCGGGCGCCCCTGTACGGTCGAGGGCGCGCGCGACGCCGCGCGCGCCGTCACCGGGCGGGCGGTACGCGTCGAACTCGCCGACGGCACCTACCGGTTGACTGCGCCCTTGAAGCTGGGCGCCGACGACTCCGGCGTCACCTGGGCCGCCGCGCCCGGCGCCGACCCCGTGCTCTCCGGCGGGCGCACGCTCACGGGCTGGGCCCCGAACTCCGACGGCACCTGGACCGCGAAGGTGCCCGAGGGCGTCACCCCGCGCCAGCTCTTCGTCGACGGGACCCGCGCCGTGCGGGCCCGGGGCGACTCCTGCGCCGCCGCCGTGTGCGACGCCACCAAGACCGGCATGACCGGCGCGCAGGCCACCGGGATCGACCGATGGGCCCGGCCCACCGACGCCGAGGCCGTCATCCGGGTGCGGTGGCGCAACTACCACTGCCGCATCGCGTCCGTCACCGGCGACCACATGACGTTCGCCCAGCCCTGCTGGACCAACTCCGCGTCCGGCACGAACCGCACGGGCCCCGCCTGGGACTCGACGACCGTCGACTCGGCCCGCTACTCCAAGGTCGCCTTCTTCGAGAACGCGCGTGAACTCCTCGACCGGCCGGGCGAGTTCGTGTGGGACTCGGCCGCGCGCACCGTCACGTACCTGCCGCGCGAGGGTGAGGACCCCCGCCGCTTCCGGGCCGTCACCCCCGTCACGGAGAACCTCCTCGTCCTCGACGGCGCCCACGACGTCCGCGTCACCGGCATCGACTTCGCGTACGCCGCCTACCTGCAGCCGTCCACCGGCGAGGGCTACGCGGGCATGCAGGCCGGACTGACCCTGACCGGTGCCACGGGCCCCGTGGACCACGCGGGCCGGTTCTACACCAAGCCCGCCGCGGCCCTCACCGTGCGCGGCGGCCGGCATGTCGTCGTCGACCACGCGCGGTTCAGCCACCTCGGCGGCGCCGGCGCGGTCTTCGAGCAGGGCACGCAGGACTCCACCCTCACCCGCTCCCGCTTCACCGACCTCTCCTCCGGCGCCGCGTACATCGGCGACACGGACCCCACGCCGGGACCCGAACTCGTGGGGGCCCGCAACACGGTGTCGTACAACACCGTTCGCCACACAGGGGTGGAGTACACGGACGCCGTCGGCATCTGGGCGGGCTACGAGGCCGGGACCGTCATCGACCACAACACCCTCGACGACCTGCCGTACTCCGCCGTCTCCGTCGGCTGGGGCTGGAACCAGCCCGAGGCCCAGCAGTCCGTGCTGCGCGACAACCGCGTCACGAACAACCGGATCACCGACGTCATGCGGGTCGCCCACGAGCAGCACGACGGCGGCGCCATCTACACCCAGGGCGCCCAGCCCGGCACGGTGATCTCCGGCAACTACATCAACCGCAGCGCCTACGGGAACACCGAGCGCGACGGCAACGGCATCTACCTGGACGAACAGTCCAGCCACATCACGGTCAGCGGCAACGTCCTGACCCGCCTCGGCTACAAGTGGGTCTCCAACTGGGCCGACTACGGCATCGACAACCACGCCACCGGCAACTGGACCGACACCGACGCCCCCGCCCTCGCGGGCACCGGCTCGACCATGACCGACAACCACACCCGGCTCGACCGGCTGCCCGCCGCCGCCCTCAAGGTCGCCGCGGCGGCGGGCGCGGACGGCCACGGCCACGTCGAGCGGCTCCGGCCGGACCTGGCCCGCACCGGCACGGCCACCCAGTCCTCCACCGACGGGACGAGCGCCGCCGCCCGCGCCGTCGACGGGGACACCTCCACCGACACGCGCACGCTGTCCGAGGCGGGAGCCTGGTGGCAGGTCGACCTGGGCGCCGAGCGGCACGTCGGGCAGGTGGAGATCTGGAACGACGCGTCGATGACGACGGGCGCGTTCGACGTGCGGCTCGCGTCGTCGGCCGACTTCTCCGACGCCACCACCGTCCACGTCACGGGCAAGGCCCTGCGCCCGACCCTGCTCGACACCGACACCGAGGCCCGTTACGTCCGCATCCAGCTGACCGGCACCGGACGCGTGGGCCTCGCGCAGGTCCAGGTGCACTCCTAGGACAGGGCGCACTCCCGCGAACCGCGCGGGGGCACCGCGGGTCCGTGGGGGCCCCGCGGTGCCCCCGCGCCCGCGTGCTTGCTTCCATGAGGGCGAGCGCCGCACCGACACCACGTACAGGAAAGGCGGTTACGCCATGACCGATGCTCCCTCCGACCTCAGACTCGGCGTCCTCGGCTACGGACTGCGCGGCTCGATCGCCCGCACCGCCCACCGGCCCGGGGCCGGCTCCCGGGTCGTCGCCCTCGCGGACCACGACGCGGCGGCGCGGACGGAGGCGGCCCTGGCGTTCCCCGGCGCCCTGATATCGAGTGACCACAAGAAGGTGATCGCGGACCCGGACGTCGACGCGATCGTCGTCCTCACCCCCGACCACACCCACGCCGACGTCGCCGGCGAGGCGCTCGAGGCGGGCAAGCCGGTCTTCGTCGAGAAGCCCCTCGACATCTCCGTCGAGCGCTGCGACGAACTGCTGCGCACCGCGTACGAGACCGGGTCGCGGCTCTACGTCGGCCACAACATGCGGCACATGCCGGTCGTCCGCCTGATGCGCGACGTCATCGCACGTGGCGAGATCGGCGAGGTCAAGACCGTGTGGGTGCGGCACTTCGTCGGCTACGGCGGCGACTGGTACTTCAAGGACTGGCACGCCGAACGGCAGTACACGAACGGGCTGTTGTTGCAGAAGGCCGCCCACGACATCGATGTCCTGCACTGGCTCGCGAACGGCTACACCCGCCAGGTGCAGGCCCTCGGCGACCTCATGGTCTACGGCGACAACCCGCACCGCCGCGAACCCGGCGAGCCCAAGCACGACGACTGGTACACGAAGGACGGCCACTGGCCGGCGGCCACCCAGCGCGGACTCAACCCCGTCATCGACGTCGAGGACGTGTCCCTGGTCAACATGCGCCTGGACAACGGGGTGCTGGCGGCCTACCAGCAGTGCCACTTCACCCCCGACTACTGGCGCAACTACACCGTCATCGGTGACGCGGGCCGCCTGGAGAACTTCGGCGACGGACCCGGGGGAGTGGTCAAGGTGTGGAACACGCGCCGCTCCTCCTACCGCGGCGAGGCCGACGCCGAGTACCCCGTGCCGGACGCCGAGGACAACGCCGGACACGGCGGAGCCGATCCGCTGCTCATCGACGAGTTCGTGCGCTTCGCGCGTGACGGCGGCGCCACCGACACCTCGCCGGTCGCCGCCCGCATGGCCGTCGCCGCCGGGGTACGGGCCACCGAGTCGCTGCGCGACGGCGGAACGCCGCGCGAGGTGCCGGACCTGGACCCGGAGCTGATCGCGTACTTCGAGCGCGGACAGACCCACGGGGCGGCACACCGGCACGGCCTGTAGGAAAGCTGCGACGGCGCTTAAGAAATCCTCGATGGACCTGGGGCGCCGTCGTACGGAAGAGTCCGGGGTGGCGGCCGGCTGACCGCCACCCCACCCACTCTTCCCCGTACGCGGGCGGCTTCGCGCTGCCCGCGTACGCGACGACAGGAGCCGAGCCGTTGAAGGCACTGGTCAAGGAGAAGGCCGAACCGGGACTGTGGCTGACGGACGTGCCAGAGCCGTCCGTCGGCCCCGGTGACGTACTGATCAAGGTGCTGCGGACCGGGATCTGCGGTACAGACCTGCACATCCGCGGCTGGGACGGCTGGGCGCAGTCCACCGTCAGCGCGCCGCTCGTCGTCGGCCACGAGTTCGTCGGCGAGGTCGTCGGGACCGGCCGGGACGTCGCGGACATCGCCGTCGGTGACACGGTCAGCGGCGAGGGCCACCTCGTGTGCGGCAAGTGCCGCAACTGCCTGGCCGGACGGCGCCACCTGTGCCGCGCCACGGTCGGCCTCGGTGTCGGCCGCGACGGGGCGTTCGCCGAGTACGTCGCCCTGCCCGCGTCGAACGTGTGGGTGCACCGGGTCCCCGTCGACCTCGACGTGGCGGCGATCTTCGACCCGTTCGGCAACGCCGTGCACACCGCGCTGTCCTTCCCCCTCGTCGGCGAGGACGTGCTCATCACCGGCGCCGGACCGATCGGCCTCATGGCCGCCGCCGTCGCCAAGCACGCCGGCGCCCGCAACGTCGTGATCACCGACGTCAGCGAGGAGCGCCTGGAGCTGGCCCGCAAGGTCGGCGTCAGCCTCGCCCTGAACGTCGCGGACGCCACCATCGCCGACGGCCAGCGCACGCTCGGCCTGCGCGAGGGCTTCGACATCGGCCTGGAGATGTCCGGCAACCCGGTCGCGATGCGCGACATGCTCGCCAACATGACCCACGGCGGCAAGATCGCCATGCTCGGCCTGCCGTCGCAGGAGTTCGCCGTCGACTGGGCCCGCATCGTCACCTCGATGATCACCATCAAGGGCATCTACGGCCGCGAGATGTTCGAGACCTGGTACGCCATGTCGGTGCTGCTCGAAGGCGGCCTCGACCTCGCCCCGGTGATCACCGGCCGCTACGCGTACACCGACTTCGACGCGGCCTTCGACGACGCGGCGAGCGGCCGCGGCGGCAAGGTCATCCTCGACTGGGAAGTCTGATCTTCCAGGCTCGGTTCGCCTCCGGGACCCCGAAGCCGGTGCCCCTTCGGCTCACTCGCCGGGCGCCGGACCCGCCCCCGAACTCCCCCCGCTGACAAGGACTCACGTCATGTTCGACAACGTACGCGAAGACCTGCAGGCCACCCTCGACGAGATCGTCGCCGCCGGCCTGCACAAGCCCGAGCGGGTCATCGGCACCCCGCAGTCCGCCACCGTCGGCGTGACGGCGGGCGGCCGCCCCGGCGAGGTGCTCAACTTCTGCGCCAACAACTACCTCGGCCTCGCCGACCACCCCGAGGTGATCGCCGCGGGCCACGCCGCCCTCGACCGCTGGGGCTACGGCATGGCCTCCGTCCGCTTCATCTGCGGCACGCAGGAGGTGCACAAGGAGCTGGAGGCGCGCCTGTCCGCGTTCCTCGGCCAGGAGGACACGATCCTCTACTCCTCCTGCTTCGACGCCAACGGCGGCGTCTTCGAGACGCTCCTCGGCCCCGAGGACGCGGTGATCTCCGACGCCCTCAACCACGCCTCGATCATCGACGGCATCCGCCTCAGCAAGGCCAAGCGGTTCCGCTACGCCAACCGCGACATGGCCGACCTGGAGGCCCAGCTCAAGGCGGCCACCGAAGCGGGCGCCCGGCGCAAGCTGATCGTCACCGACGGCGTCTTCTCCATGGACGGCTACGTCGCGCCGCTGACGGACATCTGCGACCTCGCCGAGCGCCACGACGCCATGGTCATGGTCGACGACTCGCACGCCGTCGGCTTCGTCGGCCCCGGCGGCCGCGGCACCCCCGAGCTGCACGGCGTCATGGACCGCGTCGACATCATCACCGGCACCCTCGGCAAGGCCCTCGGCGGCGCCTCCGGCGGCTATGTCGCCGCCCGCGCGGAGATCGTCGCGCTGCTGCGCCAGCGCTCGCGCCCGTACCTGTTCTCCAACAGCCTCGCCCCGGTCATCGCGGCAGCCTCCCTGAAGGTCCTCGACCTCCTGGAGTCGGCCGGTGACCTGCGCGAACGCCTCGCCGCGAACACGAAGCTGTTCCGTACGCGGATGACCGAGGAAGGCTTCGACATCCTCCCCGGCGACCACGCCATCGCGCCGGTCATGATCGGCGACGCGTCGGTCGCGGGCCGGATGGCCGAGCTGCTCCTGGAGCGCGGCGTGTACGTGATCGGCTTCTCGTACCCGGTCGTGCCGCAGGGACAGGCCCGTATCCGCGTCCAGCTCTCCGCCGCGCACTCGACCGAGGACGTGAACAGGGCCGTGGACGCGTTCGTCGACGCCCGCGCGCAGCTCGGCTGACCGGTTTGCGAGAATCGGGGACATGATCGAAGCGCGGCGGCTGCACATCCTCCGTGCGGTGGCCGACCACCGCACGGTCACGGCGGCTGCCGCCGCGCTGTACCTCACCCCGTCCGCGGTCTCCCAGCAGCTGACCGCCCTGGAGCAGGAGACCGGTCACAAGCTGGTCGAGCGCGGCGCCCGCGGGGTCCGTCTGACCCCCGCGGGCGAGATCCTGCTCACCCATGCGAACGCCGTCCTGGCCCAGCTGGAGCGGGCCGAGGCGGAGCTCGCCGCCTACAGCACGGGCGAGGCGGGCACGGTCACGCTCGCCTCCTTCGCGACCGGCATCGGACTGGTCGTCGGCCCGGCCCTGGCCCGGCTCGCCCTGGCCGCGCCCGGCATCCGCGTCCGCGTCCAGGACGCCGAGGGCGACGCCAGCCTGCCGATGCTCCTGGACCGGCGCATCGATGTCGCGGTCGCCGTCGAGTACCGGGGCGCCCCGGGGGCCGACGACGACCGGATCACCCGGGTGCCGCTGTACGCCGAGCCGTTCGACGCGGTGCTGCCGGTCGCGCACCGGCTCGCGGACGCCGAGCGGGTGCCCGTCGGCGACCTGGCGAAGGACACCTGGATCGGCCCCTACCCCGGCAACCCGTGCCATGACGTGGTCGTCCTGGCCTGCGAGCACGCGGGATTCTCCCCGCAGTTCGAGCACTCCTCCGACGACTTCCGGGCGGTCGTCGCCCTGGCCTCGGCCGGCGCGGGCGTGGCCCTCGTCCCGCGTTCGGCCCTGGTGGGCATGGACCTCACCGAGGTCGTCGTCCGCCCGATCGACGGCGTGGCCCCCACCCGGAAGGTCTTCGCCGCGGTCCGTCACGGAGCGGAGTCGCATCCGCTGATCCGGCCGGTCCTCGACGCGCTCGGGGAGGCGGCCCGGGGCTGACACCCCCGGTCACAGCACGCCGCCCGCGTCGTCGTCGCTCGCGGTCCGTGATCACGGCCACGCCCGCCTACGACAGGGCCCTCGTACTGCCCCGCACCATGACCTCCCCGGCGAACCGCTCCACCCGCGCCCGCTCCCCGCGCGGCTCCCGCAGGGCCAGGGCGAGCGCGGCCCGCCCCATCTCGGGCAGCGGCAGCGCCACCGTGGTCAGCGGCGGGGTCAGCTCCCGTACGAGCGGCACGTCGTCGAACCCGGCGAGCGACACGTCGTCCGGCACCCGCAGCCCCCGCTCGCGCAGCGCCGCCAGCGCGCCCACCGCCATCACGTCCGTCACCGCGAAGAGGCAGGTGGGCGACGCGCCCGGAGCGTCGAGGAGCCGGAGTGCCGCCGCGTGGCCGCCGTCCCGGGTGAAGGCCCCGCGCACCACCCGGTCCGCGGGCAGCGGTATCCCGGCCTCGGCCAGCCCCGCCCGGAACCCCGAGACCCGGTCGGCCACCGTCGTCAGCGACGCCGGGCCCGCGAGCACCGCGAACTCCCGGTGGCCCAGGGCGACGAGGGCCCGGGCCAGCGCCGCGGCCCCGGCCCGGTTGCCCGGCAGGACCGAGTCGACCCGCAGGCTGCGGTGCCGGCTGACCACCGCCACCCGGCCGCCCGAGCGCAGATACGGGGCGAGTTCGGCGTCCAGGGCCCGCTCCCAGGCCCGGTCCTGGATGCCGGAGCCGATCAGCAGGATGGCCCGCGCCCGCTGCCCCCGCAGCATCGACAGATACGCGATCTCGCGCTCGGGCTCCCGGAACGTGGAGGCCAGCATCACCAGCAGATCCCGCTCCGCCGCGGCCGCCATCACCCCGCTCGCGATCGCCGCGAAGTACGGGTCGCCGACGTCGTGGCAGATCACCCCGACGGTACTGCCCGTCGAACCGGCGAGCGCCTGGGCGTGCGCGTTCGGGATGTAGCCGAGGGCGTGCGCCGCCGCCCGGACCCGGCCGAGCAGTTCCGTCCGTACCCTCGCCGTACCGTTCAGCGCGCGTGACGCGGTGGCGGGGGAGACGCCGGCCCGGCGGGCCACGGCGTCGAGCGTCACGTGCGGTCGTGCGTCCAGTGGTCCGTCCGGTTCGTCCACCGCGCCCCCTCGGTCCCGGTTCGCCACCGGTCACAGGAAACTTCTGCACGGTCTCTTGACCGCTCAGACATCGGCTCATTAGCGTGACTGACACCGTATCAGAAAGCGCTTTCTGAAAGCGATTTCGCAGCACCTGCTCCGCCGCTCCGCCGAAGCCGACCTGATATCAGGGGAGTTCCACGTGAGTCAGAGCACGGTCAAGTCAACTCCTCTGCGGATCAGTGGTGTTGATGAACGAAAGAAGCCGAGCGCCGGCCGCCGTCTCGCCGCGGCGGCCGAGAAGAGCTGGCGGCCGCTCGCCCTTCTCCTGGTCTGCTTCGGCGCCTGGTGGGTGATCGCCGCCGCCGAGCTCGTGGAGCCGTACCTCGTTCCCTCGCCCGGCCGCACCCTCGACGTCGTGCTCGACAAGCCCGACTACCTCTGGCAGCACAGCTGGGTCACCACGTACGAGACGCTGCTCGGCTTCGTCATCGCGGTGGGCGTCGGCGTGCTGTCGGCCGTCGTCATGGTGTACTCGACCACCGTCGAGAAGACCCTGTACCCGATCCTGCTGTTCGCCCAGGTCGTCCCGAAGATCGCGATCGCGCCGCTGTTCGTGGTGTGGCTCGGCTTCGGGATCGCGCCGAAGATCCTCATCGCGGTGCTCATCGCGTTCTTCCCCGTCGTCATCTCCATGGTCACCGGCCTCAAGGCGGTCGATCCGGAGATGCTGCAGCTGTCCGCGACGATGGGCGCGAGCCCCTGGCAGACGTTCCGCAAGATCCGGTTCCCGGCGTCGCTGCCGCACCTCTTCTCCGGGCTGAAGGTCGCGGTGACCCTCGCCGTCACCGGCGCCGTGGTCGGCGAGTTCGTCGGCGCGAACGAAGGGCTCGGCTACGTCATCCTCCAGGCCAACGGGAACCTGGACACCCCGATGCTGTTCGCCGGGCTGCTCGTCATGTCGCTGATCGGCGTCGTGCTGTTCGTGGCGGTGGAGATCGCGGAGAAGCTGCTGCTGCCGTGGCACGCCAGCCGGCGCGACGCCGCCGCCGTGACGACGTACTGAACGCGACCGGTCCATGGAACGTCCCTTCGCAGAAAGGCCCGCCATGCCCCCGCGCAGACTGCTGACCGCCACCGTGCCGCTCGCCCTGCTCGCGCTCGCCGCGACGGCCTGCGGCGGCGGCTCGGACACCACCTCGACCAGCGACTCCGGCAAGAAGCTCGACAAGGTCACGCTGACCCTGAACTGGTACCCGTACGGCGAGCACGCCCCGTTCTACTACGGCAAGCAGCGGAAGATCTTCGAGAAGCACGGCATCGACCTGGACATCCGGGCGGGCCAGGGCTCGCAGAAGACCGTGCAGGCCACCGGCGCCGGGCAGACCGACTTCGGCTGGGCGGACACCCCGGCCGTCCTCGCCGGTGTCGACCAGGGGGTGCAGGTCAGGAGCCTGGGTGTCTTCCTGCAGACGACGCCCGCCTCCGTGCAGTCCTTCGCCGCGCAGGGCATCGCCACCCCGGCCGACCTGAAGGGCACGACCATCGCGGGCACGGCCGGTGACGCGCTCTCCAAGACCTTCCCGATCTTCCTGAAGAAGAACGGCATCGCGGAGTCCGACGTCAAGGTCCAGAACACCGACCCGGCGGGCAAGATCGCCGCCGTCATCTCCGGGAAGACCGACGGCCTGCTCGGCTACGCCAGCGACCAGGGGCCCACCATGCAGGACAAGGCCAAGAAGGACGTCGCGTACCTGCGCTTCTCCGAGCACGGACTCAACTTCTACTCCAACGGGCTCATCGCGGGCCGCAAGACGCTCACCGGCCGCGGCGACCTCGCGCGGCGCATGGCGACGGCCGTCAGCGAGTCGTGGACCGCCGCCGAGAAGAGCCCGCAGCCCGCCGTCGCCGCCATGGACGGTGCCTCCGAGCAGCTTCCGCCCGCCGGCGTGCTGGCGGAGCAGTTCAGGACGACGCTGACGCTGCTGCACACGCAGGCGACCCGGGGCAAGGCGCCCGGTGTCAACACCGAGGCCGACTGGCAGCAGACCATCGACGTCTTCGCCCAGGCCGGTCTGGTCAAGAGCGCGAAGCCGGTCGAGCAGTACTGGGACGCCGACAACGCGATGAAGGGCTGAGGGATGACGATGGCCAAGGACGCCCCGGCCGGCACCGGCCCCCTCGCCCCGCCGCAGCCGGCCCCCGCCGTCCGCCTCGACGACGTCGCCGTCCGCTTCCGGACCAGGAGCAAGGACGTGACCGCCCTGCACGACGTCCGGCTCGACGTGTCCGACGGGGAGTTCGTCGCGATCGTCGGCCCGTCCGGCTGCGGCAAGTCCACGCTCCTCAAGCTCGTCGCGGGCCTGCTCGCGCCGTCCTCCGGTGAGGTCCTGCTGCACGGCGAGCGGGTGCGCGGGCCGCGCCACGACATCGGGTACGTCTTCCAGCGCGCGGCCCTGCTGGAATGGCGCTCGGCGCGGCGCAACATCCTCCTCCAGGCGGAGATGCGCGGCATGGCCGCCGCTCAAGCGCGGGCGCGCACCGCCGAGTTGATGGCGACGGCGGGCCTCGAAGGGTTCGAGGACGCCTACCCGCACGAGCTGTCCGGCGGGATGCAGCAGCGCGTCGCGCTGTGCCGGGCGCTGCTGCACGAACCGCCGGTCCTGCTGATGGACGAGCCGTTCGGGGCCCTCGACGCCCTCACCCGTGAGCAGCTGAACGTCGAGCTGAACCGGATCTGGCGCCGCACCCGCACCACCGTCCTCCTCGTCACGCACTCGATCGCGGAGGCCGTCTACCTGGCCGACCGGGTGCTCGTGATGAGCCCGCGCCCGGGTACGGTCACGGAGATCATCGAGGTCGGTCTCCCGCCGGAGCGCGGGTACGCCGAGACGCTCGCCACCCCGCAGTTCCGGTCGGCGACGGGCCGGATCAGGGAACTCCTGGGGGCGGTGGCCGCCCACGACTGAGCGGAGCGGGACCCTTCGCGGAGACCCCCGTGACCTCGCTGTTTCATATCTGGGATATCGTGCCGAATATGAGACGCGATGGTGAAGTGCCCACGGTTACCGATGCCGAGACGGATCCGGTCGACGCCCGGCTCGGCGCACGCCTGGCCGAACTGCGGGCCGAGCACGGCTGGTCCCTCGGTGAGCTGGCGGACCGCAGCGGGGTGAGCCGCTCCACGCTGTCCCGGGCCGAGCGGGCCGAGATCAGCCCGACCGCTGCGCTCCTCAACCGGCTGTGCGCCGTCTACGGACGCACCATGTCCCAGCTGCTCAGCGAGGTGGAGTCCGCCCCGGCCCAGGTCGTACGGGCCGCCGAGCAGCCCGTGTGGCGCGACGGCGCGACCGGCTTCGTCCGGCGCTCGGTCTCGCCGCCGCTCGCCGGTCTGCGCGCCGAGGTGGTCGAGGGCAGCCTCGAACCGTTCGCGGACGTCGTCTACGACCGGCCGCCCGTCCCCGGCCTGGAGCAGCACATCTGGGTGCTCGACGGCCGCCTCGACCTGACCGTGCAGGGCGTCACGCACACCCTCACCACGGGGGACTGCCTGCGCTTTCGCCTGTGGGGCCCGACGCACTTCCACTGCCCGGGACCCGAGGCCGTGCGCTACGCGCTCGTGGTGGTCCTGCCGTGATCCGTACCGAACGGCTGACCCCGGATCAGTTCGCGCCGCACGCAGGCGCGTTGGGGGAGCTGCTCGCCGACGTCGTGGCCGGCGGCGCCTCGCTCGGCTTCCTGAGCGGGCTCACGCGCGACGAGGCGACCGCGTGGTGGCTGGGCCGCACGCCCGTCGTCGAGACCGGTGACCTCGTCGTCTGGGCGGCGCTCGATGCGGCGGACGTCTGCGTGGGCACGGTCTCGCTCGGCTTCACCCGCTGGGCCAACGGCCGCCACCGCGCCGAGATCCTCAAGCTGATGGTGCACGAGTCGGCCCGCGGCCAGGGGCTCGCCCGCACCCTGCTCACGACCGCCGAACAGGCCGCCGCCGACGCGGGCATCACCCTGCTTGTCCTCGACACGGAGACCGGCAGTCCCGCCGAGACCCTGTACCGCAAGGCCGGCTGGACCGAGGCCGGTGTCATCCCCGACTACGCGGCCGATCCGGCCGGGGTCCCGCGCCCGACGACGCTCTTCTACAAGCGTCCCCGGACCCAGGACCCCGACGCGCACTGACGTCGCGTCAGTATCTGAGCGCCGCGAGGTAGTTGTAGCTGTTACGTGCGGTCGCGAACGGATCGGCGGGTGTGTCGTGCTCGACGAGCCACTGCCGGACGCCGCCCTCGCGGGCATGCGCGAACATGGCGGCGAAGTCGAGCGTCCCCGACCCCACGTCGGCGAAGTCCCCGTTCGGCGCCATGTCCTTGACGTGCAGCGCGGGGAACCGGCGCGGATGCCGTACGAAGTACGTCGCCGGGTCCGCCGCGCCGCCCTTCGCCGCCCAGTACACGTCCAGCTCGAACGCGACCAGATGCGGATCGGTCTCCCGGACGAGGATGTCGTACAGGTTCTCCCCGTCCACCACCACATGGTCCGAACCGTGGTTGTGGAACAGCACCGGGCCGAGCCCCGCCGCGCGCGACGCGGCCCCGATCCGGTTGAACTCCCGTGCCGCTTCCCGGAATCCGGCCACCGTGTGCATCGAGCCCGGCAGACTCGGCACGACCGGCCATGTCGCACCCAGCGTGTGCAGGTCGTCGAGGGCCTGGCCGAGACCGTCGCCGGTCAGTGTCGGGTACGCGACGTGCTCCAGGACCGCGAGCAGCCCCACCGCGTCGAGCATGCCGCGGATCCCGGCCGCGGTGTACCCGTGCCGGCCGCTCACGCCGACTGTCGCGTAGCCGATCTCCGCGAGCTGCCCGACGGTGCCCGCGAAGTCGCGCGCCAGTACGTCGCGCATCGTGTAGAGATGCATGCCGATGGCGCCGCGCGGGATCCGCCGTCGGCCGGACGCCGCGACGGGCGAGGTGAGGACGGCGGCTGCCGAGGCGCCGAGTGCCGTACCGAGAAGGGCTCTTCGGGTGACCGTTCGTGCGGTGCGTGTCATGTCGTCCTCCCTCACTTCACGGTGACGCGGACCGCGCCGGTCGTCGTGTCGCCCTTGTCGTCCGTCACCGTCAGATGCGCCGTGTAGGCACCCGCGCGTGCATACGTGTGCTCGGCCGTGGCCCCCTCCGGGCCGCTCGGTTTCCCGTTGTCTCCGAAGTCCCAGTGGTACGAGGCCGCTGTGCGGCCCTCCGGGAGCCGGACCGAGCCCTTGAGCGCGACCGCGAGCGGCGTCGTGCCCTCGGCGGGCGTCGCGCGCACGGTCACCTTGGCGCCGGCCCGCTTCTCCACCCCCGGCCCGTTGAAGTGCAGCCAGTCGAGGGCGAGCAGATCGGGCCCCTCGGCGGACCAGTCCGGGTTGCGGAACACCACGTAGAGCTTGAACGTGCTTCCGTGCGGGGCGAGTTGCGTGGTCGGGGAGACCGCGTTGCCGTAGCCGCCGGTGTTCGGCACGGTCGCCTTCCCGAGCAGCGGCCCCGTCGGGGAACCGGCGCGGAACTCCACGTCCCCGCCGATCCCGCCGGACGCCGCGCCCACCGTCACCGAGTCGACGCCCTTGAGGTGCGCCGGGTCGAACGACACCCAATCGCCGTCCTCGATCTCGCCGAGCCGTTTGCCGCCCGACGCCTCCGCGCGACTCACCGTCTCCGCACCGTCGTGCGCGCCGCCGGTCGCCGTGAAGTGCTCGGCCTCCCGGAACGACGTGCGCAGGGTCAGCGAGTCCGACCCGGTGAGCGCCGGGACACCGGCCGTGCCGCCCTTGTCCTCGTACTGCGCGCTGATGCCGTAGTACAGGTTCTGGCCGGGGCCGTGGCTGTCCCCGGCGTCGGTGACGATCTCACCGGTGCAGCCCGTGTAGTTGTCCAGCGGATGCAGGTGGGTGTCGTGGCCGAGCTGCGACTGCACGACGACCCGCGAGCAGTCGATCCGCTTGCCGGAGCCGTCCTCCCGGTCCGTCACCTTCACCGTGAACGGAATCGTGTCGCCGAAGGAGAACATCCCGCCCTCGGGAGGCTGGTGGATCGTCACCACCGGTCTGGTGTTGCCGACGGTGACATCCGTGACCGCGCGACTGCTCAGCCCGCCGGGCCCGGTCACGGTGAGCCGCGCCGTGTACTGACCGTTCTTCGTGTACGTGTGCGTGGGCTTCGCCTCGGTCGAGTCGGTGCTGCCGTCCCCGTCGAAGTCCCAGGCGTACGTGACCTGTTGCCCCTCGGGCAGTCCGGAGCCCGCGCTGTCGAACGCCACCTTCAGCGGCGCCTGCCCACTGTCCGGCGCCGCGGCCGCTCGGGCCTCCGGCAGCCTGCTGTCGGCGACGTAGTCGATACGGTAGATCCCCGCGCCCTCGTTGCTGCCGCCGCGGCCCGTGCCGCTGCCGAGCCCGAAGTCGATGACGTACAGCGCGCCGTCAGGACCGAAGTCCGCGTCGAACGGCTGGTTCCATTTCATGTCGCCGAACACGGAGTTGATGGAATTCAGATCGCCCGACTTCGCGGCCGGGAACCGCGGGTCGGTGAACGTCTGGTCCTTCTCCTGCATCGAGAAGACCTTGAACCACTGCCGCGTCAGCTCGTACGTGAACCACTTCCCGTCGAAGTACTCGGGGAATTTGGTGCGATACGTGTTCTCGGAGTCGTAGGCGTAGACGGGGCCGCTCATCGGGCCGCCGCCGCCCGTCCCCAGTTCCGGGAACTGCTCGGACGCAGAATACGCGTACCAGACCGTCGCGGGCTGCGCGGGCGGCAGTTCCGTCAGACCTGTGTTGTTCGGCGAGTCGTTCACGAGCTTCGCGCAGTCGAACTTCGCTCCCGAGGTCTTCGTCGCGAAGTCGTAGTCGTTGAACGGGGTGTTGTTCCCGATGCAGTACGGCCAGCCGAAGTTCCCCGCCTTCGTGATGCGGTCGAACTCGACCGTGCCCTCGGGGCCCCGGTCGGCCACGGCCTGCCGGGCGTCGGGACCGTAGTCCGCCACCAGCAGCGCCCCGGTCTTGGGATCCGTGGTGATGCGGAACGGATTGCGCAGCCCCATCGCGTACACCTCGGCCCGTGTCTTCTCCGCGCCCGGCGCGAAGAGATTGCCCTCGGGGATCGCGTACGTGCCGTCGTCCTTCGGCGTGATCCGCAGCACCTTTCCGCGCAGATCGTTCGTGTTGCCCGCGGTGCCCTGGGCGTCCCAGGCGCGGCGGTCCGCGCGTTCGTCGATCGGCGCGAAACCGTCGGAGGCGAAGGGATCGGTGTTGTCACCGGTCGCGATGTACAGATCGCCCTTCTTGTCGAAGGCGATCGACCCGGCCATGTGCGAATTCGCGCGGCCCTCGCCCCGCAAGGTGGGAATGGCGAGCAGACGCTTCTCGCTCGCCGGATCGACTTTTCCGCCCGATTCCGTGAACCGCGACAGATTGATCCGCTTCTCCGTCTTGTCCGAATTCAGGAGATAGACCCAGTGGTTCTCCTGGAAGTCCGGATCGAGGGCGAGCCCCAGCAGCCCGTCCGACTGGCTCGTCATCTCCGGCGTGTACGCCAGATCGAGCGCCGTCGTGACCTTCATCGACTCCTGGTCGACGATCTTCAGCTTGCCGGTGCGCTGGATGAAGAACACCCGCCGGTCCGGCGCCACCGCCAGCTCGAACGGATCGGCGAGATCGGCCGTCGCCAGCGGCGTGCGCTGGAAGGCGCCCGTCTTCGTCGCCGAGCAGTCGCCCGCCTTGCTGCCCGCCGCCCACTCGATGCCGCCGAGCAGATGCCGCAGGAAACCCGCCTCCTGGAACGCCGACTTCGCGTGCCCGCCGGCCGTGTACCAGGAGCGGCCGCCGTCGTAGTTCTGGCACCACGACCACGGGTGGTCCACCCCCTCGTCGAGCCCGGAGACACCGTCACGCACCTTGATCTGCGCGAGCGTGTGCACCTTGCCCGTCGGATCGGCGCGCCAGTTGTACCACTCCTCCGTCCGTTCCCACAGCTCGGGAAGACCCTTCGTGGAGGGGTGCGCGTGGTCCAGGACCTTGACGCGGCCGGTCTGCACGGCCGGGTGCTGGTCGAAGATCGCCCCGACCAGCCCTTCGTACCAGCCCCAGTCCCGCTCGCTGGCCGACGCCGCGTGCAGTCCCACCCAGCCGCCGCCCCCGCGCACGTACTTCTGCAGGGCCGCGCGCTGGTCCGCGTCGAGCAGATCCCCGCTCTCCGGGGTGGAGTTGGTGTTGTTGAAGACGATCGCCCGGAAGCGGGCCAGGTTCGTGTCGGTGAACGCGGTGGCGTCGTCGGTCGCCTCGACCTCGAAGCCGTTCTCCGCGCCGAGCTTCTCGACGGCGTCGACACCGGCCTGGATCGAGTCATGGGCGAAGTTGGTGACCTTGGAGAAGACGAGGACCCGGAAGGCCTCCTCCTGTGCCTGGGCCCGCGGGCTCAGCCCGAGCCCGCCGGCGAGAAGAGCCAACAGGGCGAGGAGCAGGGTGAGGTGAGGGAGGTGACCTCTGGGTCTGCTCCGGCGGCGGACGGGTGGTGCGGCTGTACTCGACGTACTCATGGCGCTCCCTTGGCTGTCGGCCGCGGACGGATGCCGTGGCTGCGTGATGCTGCGGGTGTGCGGTGAGTGCTGGTGGAGTGCAGCCGGGAACGCCGGAGTGCGCCTTCCGGATTCACAGGACGTACCTAGAAAGCGCTTTCCCGAATGCGTCGTTCAGCGTAGGTTCGCCGGACCTGAGGGGTCAATGGGTCGGAAGCGGCGTACGTACCGACAGGAATGAGGGCCGACGGGGCAGGGGAGATGCAGGAAACCCGCACACCCAGCAGCGAACAGGAGCCGCCCCATGACCGACCCCGCCTACACCGCCACCGCTCTGAGCACCGGAGACGGCGCGGCCGTGGCCACGTACACCTGGCTGCCCGACGGCGGCCGGCCCCGCGCCTTCGTGCAGATCGCCCACGGCGCGGCCGAGCACGGACTGCGCTACGACCGGTTCGCCCGCCACCTCACCGCCCACGGCTACGCCGTCATCGCCTCCGACCACCGAGGCCACGGCGCCACCGCCGCCTCCACCGGCGGCTACGGCGTGACCGACGACGCGGAACCCGGCACCGTCGACGCCTGGGTCGCGATCGTCGAGGACATCAAGGCCATCGGCGACCAGGCGCGGGCGCTGCACCCGAACGTCCCCTTCGTGCTGCTCGGCCACAGCCTCGGCTCGCTGCTCGCCCGCGACTACGCCCAGCGGTACGCGGACGACCTCGTCGGGCTGATCCTCTCCGGCACGTTCCGCTCCCTGCCCGGCGCCGACAACGAGGGCTCGATCGCGGCCCTGGAGGCGGAGATCGCCCGCTCCGGCCGGGCCGCGCCGTCCTCCTACGTCCCCGACCTGTTCGCCTCGTTCAACGACCCCTACCCGCACCGCACCGGCTTCGAGTGGCTCTCGCGCGACGAGGCCGAGGTCGACAAGTACGTCGCCGACGAACGCTGCGGCTTCCCGTTCTCCGCGGGCCTCGCCCTGGACTGGGTCCGGGCCGTGCGCCGGATCAACGACCCGGCGAACCTCGCCCGCATCCCCGCCGACCTACCGATCCACGTCGCCGTCGGCACCGAGGACCCCTGCAACCAGCGGATGACCCTGGTCCACGAACTCCTGGAGGACTTCCGCTACGCGGGCGTCACCGACCTGACCTGGCGGGGCTACGAGGGCGCACGCCACGAGATCCTCAACGAGACCCACCGCGACGAGGTGCAGGCCGATCTCACCGCGTGGCTGGACAAACGAGTGCCGTGACCAGGTCGCCTGCCGTGATTGTCAGTGCCCTTGGCTACGGTTTCTCCCATGCCGGACGCCGAGGATGTACGCACCATCGCCCTGTCCCTGCCGGACACGACGGAGAAGATCGCCTGGAGCATGCCCACGTTCCGGGTCGCGGGGAAGATGTTCGCCACGCTGCCCGAGGAGGAGACGTCGATCGCCGTGCGCTGCCCCAAGGAGGAGCGCGACGAGCTGGTCCTGGCCGAGCCGGACAAGTTCTGGATCGCCGACCACGAGGCCTCCTTCGCCTGGGTCCGCGCCCGGCTCGCCGCCCTCGACGACACGGCGGAGCTGCGCGCCATCCTCGCCGACTCCTGGCGCCAGGCGGCCCCGCCCCGACTGCTCGACGCCCACCCGGAGTTGGGGCTCCCGGCCACGGACTGAAACTCCGTGGGGCCCGGCCCGGGGCGCGTGGCATGATCCGCCCGTAGAGAGGGCGGATGCGGCGTCGCAGGGGACGGCCGTGAGCCGGAAGGAGCCGGGCGGGCATGGGCGGGGACGGACCGACAGGACAGAACGGTGGAGAAAGCGGCGGTCCGGCGGGCGATGAGCGTGCCCCGGCCGGACAGGAGCGAGGCCGCGGACCGGGCGGCCTGACGGCGCGGCACGGCCCGTGGCGCCGGCGGAAGCGCGACGCCTCGACGACCCGCCCGCGCGGCATCTGGTCACGGGACTTCGGGCTGTTCTTCACGGCCCGGGCCGTCGCCAAGCTCGGCGACACCATGCTGCCCGTGGCGCTCGCCGCGGGCCTGCTCCAGTACGGGTACGGCGCGGGCGCCGTCGGCCTCGCGATGGCCGCCTCCGTCGGCTGCTTCGCCGGGCTCGTCATCTTCGGCGGGGTGTTCGCGGACCGGTTCAGCACCCGGTGGCTGATGATCGGCGCCGACGTCACACGCCTCGTCTCCCAGTCCCTCGCCGCCGTCATGTTCTTCACCGGGCACGTCGTGCTCTGGCAGATCTGCGTCATCGGCGCCGTCAACGGCGCGGCGTCCGCGATCTTCCAGCCCGGCGTGGCCAGCACCGTGCCCCGCCTCGCCGCCGATGTGCAGGCCGCCAACGGGGCGATCCGCGTCGCCGAGTCCGGCTCGCAGCTCGCGGGGCCCGCGGTCGCCGGTCTGCTCGTCGCGTTCGCCTCCCCGGGCCTCGTCTTCGCCGCGCACGCGGGGACGTACGCGCTGAGCGCCCTGTGCCTGCTGCTGCTCCGGCTGCCGCCCGCGGCCCCCGACAGCCGGGCCCCGAGCAACGGCTTCCGCAAGGACCTCGTCCAGGGCTGGCGGGAGTTCCGGTCCCGATCCTGGCTGTGGGGCGTCATCGCCGTCTGGTGCGTCCTGCAGATCGGCGCCTCGGGCCCGGCCGTCCCGCTCGTCGCCACCCAGGTCACACAGGAGTACGGGCCGCGCGCCTACGGCCTGGTCAACTCGGCACTCGGCGCGGGTACCGTCATCGGCGGCCTGATCGCCCTGCGCCTGCGGCCCCGCCGCATGCTCCGCGCGGGCTCCCTCGCCCTGCTCGGCTTCGCCCTGTTCCCCGCCGCGGTCGGCGCGGGCCTCGGCGTGCCCGGGATGACGGCGGGCTGCGCGGTCGCCGGGGTCGGCATGTCGTTCTGGGGTGTGATGTGGGCGACGAGCGTCCAGACGCAGGTGCCTCACGACGTCCTCAACCGTATCCACGCGTACGACGTCGCCGGCTCCCTCGCCATGGCGCCGGTCGGCCAGGCGCTCGCGGGCCCCGCCGCCGGGGCGTTCGGTACGCATCACGTCCTGCTCGCCGGCGGCGTGGTCACGCTCGGGTGCGTCGCCGCCCTGCTCCTGATCCCGGCGATCCGCGGCCTGGAACGGGCCGATGCACCCCGCATGCCTTCCTTGCCCGTGCCGGAGCCGCGACCGGCGAGGTCCGGCCCCCGCTGACCCGCTGGGCCGGACCTCGGCGATCAGGCGTCGCCGTACCAGCCCCTGCCGCTGGACCAGTGCGCGACCCAGCCCGCGAAACCGGGATCGCCCGCGAAGCCCCCGAACGCCGCGCCGAGCGGGGCGGCGCCCTCTCCGCTGATCCACCAGATGCGGCCGCGCTGGGGGCCGGTGACGACGAGGTGCCAGTTCATGCCGCAGCCGTCCGTCCCGAGCACGAGCGACCCGTGGTCGAAGACCGCGTCGGGCACGTCCTCGTCGGGATCCACGTCGTCGGCCTCCCACACCCATTCCTGCTCGAGCGGGAACGGCAGATCCGGCCGACGCGCGTCCCGCTCGTCCCCCCAGTCGCCCGGCAGCCCGGCCAGCGGCACGAGCCCGTACTCGGGCGGCCCCTGCTCGCAGCCGTCGGATATCTCGGCCACGCAGGTGCGGTACGGCTCCGGCAGCACGATGCCGTGTTCCGCCTCGAAGGCGCGCACCGCGTCCCAGCCGAGCGGGGGAGCGCCGTCCTCGAGCGCGGCGCGGAGCAGGTCGAGCTCCGCCGGATCAGCCTGATCGACATTCATGGGGAACAGTTACCACCGACGACGCCCGCGGCAGGTGGGGGAGCCGGGCCCCCACGCGAGCCGGCGGGGCCCGGGCCCACAATGGGCGGACCGGCAGAACTCATTGGGTACCGAACACACAGGAGTGACATGTCTGTCTTCGACACCGAGATCGGCGCTCTCACCGGCGGCTCCGCCGACCTGGGGCAGTACAAGGGCAAGGCCGTGCTGATCGTCAACGTCGCCTCCAAGTGCGGCCTCACCCCGCAGTACACCGCGCTGGAGGAACTGCAGAAGCGGTACGCCGACCGCGGCTTCACGGTGCTGGGGGTGCCCTGCAACCAGTTCATGGGCCAGGAGCCCGGCACCGCCGACGAGATCGCCGAGTTCTGCTCGGCGACGTACGGCGTGACGTTCCCGCTGACCGAGAAGGTCGACGTCAACGGGGACGACCGGCACCCCCTCTACGGCCAGCTGGTCACCACGCCCGACGCCGAAGGCCACACCGGCGATGTGCGGTGGAACTTCGAGAAGTTCCTGATCTCCCCCAGCGGCACCGTCACCGCGCGCTTCGCCCCGCAGACGGAGCCGGACGCGGAGGCCGTGACCGCGGCCATCGAGGGCGTCCTGCCGCACTGACGCCGGTCCGGGACACAGCAGGGTGCGTCCCGGTTCGCCCGGGCCACCCGCGTTCGCTCGGGGCACCCGCCGCGTCCTCGTGCGCGGCCGTGTCCCGGCGGCGCCGCTTGCCTCAAAAATCGAACACATGCTCTAGTAGCGTCATGCGGAACACCCTCACCGATGGCCCCACTCCGAGCGGGAGCGCCCCGTGGCCGACGAAATAGTCGTGCACCGTCCGTCGCCGACCGGTGGTCGCCGGGTCACGGCCGGTCAGACGATCCTCGGCCTCGCGCACAGCGACCGCGACGTGATCGAGTTCCTGCGCCGCGCCGGGCTCGACGACGCCGAGGGACTCGTGCTGGGGGATTCGCCGCTCATCCGCTGGGCGGGCGGACGCGCGCACGAGTACGGGGCGCCTTGAGCCGTGCTGGTACCTCGCCGCACGGGAAAGGCGTGCGCGACCACGGCTCCGAGTGCGGTATGGTTTCCGTGCACGTTCGGCCAGGGGAAACCCCAGGTCAGCGAGCACCGGGACGTGGCGCAGCTTGGTAGCGCACTTGACTGGGGGTCAAGGGGTCGCAGGTTCAAATCCTGTCGTCCCGACAGTTCGACTCGTCGAATGTCGCAGGTGAAGGGCCGTTTTCGAACGGCCCTTTTTCTGTTTCCGGTGCGCTCCCCGGTGGGAGCGGGGGAGTGGGGGCGGGCTCCCGCTGTCCCCTCGTCTGTTTGCTCCCCCTGGGGGCGGTGCGCGCATATTCGATTTCTTGCGCCCATGGGACGGGGAGCCGCAGGCGACAAACCAGGCACGGATGTGAACGTGAGCGACATCTTGACCCCAGTTCCGCTTTTGTTCACGTGTTATGTCGACTATGGGGCTCGCTGGTTGCGTGGGGTGTGGAGGAGTTGAACGCGGGTGGGAGTCCTGCAGCGGCTCGTCCGCATCGGGTCATCGCGGCTGCGGACTTCGCGCACCGGTCGGGGGATACGTCGGAGGCGCCGCATCCGGGGGAGTCATCGTGGGGTGAACTGGCTTACTACGCAGAAGAGTTGGCGGCATCCACCGAGGACGGCGATGTCGCGGCGCCGGCCGATGCGGTGCGCGAGGCGGGACGGTTGAGGGAGGGCGGCGGCAGGCAATGAGGCCCGCCGCCGCCCGTGCCACAGGTGCTACTGGTTACCCCAACCGGCTCCCGGTCCGGCTCCCGGCCCCGGTGCTCCCCAGCTGGCCACCGGTGCGGCGGGTGCCGCGCCGCGGGCCTTGCGGCCGCGGCGGAGCAGCAGGATGCCGCCGATGAGTGCCAGCAGCCCCGGCCCGCCGAACGCGGCGGCCATCCCCACGTATTCGCTGTCGAGGCCCGCGGCGATACGGGCCGGGGTGCCGTCGTCGCCGGAGCCGAAGTGGGCCCCCGCGCCCTTGGTGCCCACTGGCACCGTCCTGGTGCCCTTCACCTTCGCGGCGGCGCGCAGCGCGGCCGCGGCGTCGATCTCGCCGTAGCCGGTGGTCGGCGAGTACGTGCCGGGGTGCGCGGCCGTCTTCCGCAGGACCTGGGACACCTGGGCGGGTGACAGATCCGGGTACTTCGACAGCAGCAGCGCCACGACGCCGGAGGTCAGCGCGGTGGCGGACGAGGTGCCGTCGATCGGCATCAGGCCCTTGCTGCGGTAGTCGGCGCTGTAGATACCGGTGCCCGGCGCCGCGATGTCCACGTAGTTGTGAACGGACGAGAACGACGTCCGCTGCCCGCCCGGCTGGGTGGCCGCCACGGTGAGCACGCCCGGGTAGGCCGCCGGATAGCCGACGTTGTTCTCGCCGCCGCCGTTGCCGGTGTCGTCGATCTCGTTCAGGTCGCCGCTGTTGCCGGCCGCGACGACCACGGTGACGCCCTTGGAGAGCGCGTACGAGATCGCCGCGATGTCGGTGGTGTCGCTGTGCGAGAACATGGCGTCGCTGCCGAGCGACATCGAGATCACCTTGACGCCGTGCTTCACCGCGTACGTGATCGAGTCGCTCAGGGCGTGGACGTTGTCGTCGTTCCCGCCGCCGTTCTCGACGGCCTCCTTCCAGGTCTCGTAGTCGGGGTCCTTGTCGTCGCGGATCGCCCGCAGCCCGAGGACCTTCGCCTGCGGTGCTGCCTCCAGCACGTTCGAGGCCATGGCCGTGCCGTGCGCGCCGTACCAGGACGCGTCCTGGTCGGTCTCCTGGAGCATGTCAGGGCCGTTGGTCACGCGGCCGTTCAGCGCCGGGTGGCCGGTGCGTATCCCGGTGTCGATGACGGCCACCTTCACGCCGTCGCCCTGGGTCACGGCGTGCGCCTGGGGCAGCGAGAGCGCCGCCTTTTCCCAGCCGCGCGCGGCCGCGGTGGCGGTGCCCGGTGCTGTGGCGACCAGCGTGAACGCGAGCCCGCCGACCAGGGTGGCGAGGGCCGACCGCGGCGGACGGCGCAGACGCGGCTTCGGTGCTTCGGCGCGGCTCAGACGCCCCATGACTTCTCCTTGCCGCTGAGGACATCCGGGAACGAGCGGCCGTAGGCGCTGGCGATGTCGTCGGCCATGTCGGGGTAGATCGACAGCTCGCTGAGGTCGCCGTAGGCGTCCCATTCCTCGGGCAGCGTGCCGTACGTGCGCTTGAGGTCGACCGGCCCCGCGGTGACGGCCACGACATAGGGCGGATCGTCGATGCCCACACCGATGTCCGAGACGCCGCCGCCCATGGCCCGCCAGTTGGCGGCCAGGGTACCCGGCGCGGAGAGCGGCTTGACGGGCGGTGTGACGGGCTCGCTGGCCCGGGCCGCCGACTTGGCCTCGTAGTAGTGGTTCGACAGCGCTTTCGCGCCCGCGTAGGAGTCGGTGACGATGAGCGCGACCGTGGCCGCGTTCTTGCCGCCGCCGTCGACATACGTGGCGGCCAGCACCCGCTTGCACCCGACCGACTTGGCCTTCTTCAGGAAGGTGCCCTGCAGGTTCTTCGCGCAGGAGCCCTCGCCGATGATGCCCTGCCTCATCCAGCCCTTGTTGTGCTGGATGAGGCTGGTGTCCTCCAGGTGCGCCGGGAAGATCTGGTCCGTCTTGAGGTTGTGCCAGGCCTTGGGCATGAACTCCGGGTTGGACACGGTGTGTTGTGAATTCTTGACGGCGGCGGCGAACACGGCCGCGCCGATCAGCAGCGGGAGGACGCCCAGCACGATGAGGACCGTGCCCCAGATCCGCGAGCCCTTCCCGGCGGAACGGTTGCCCGGCCCGCCGGCAGGAGGCATCGGCGCGAAACCGCCGCCCTGGGGCGGGACGTTCGGGAGGGGCGGCGCGGGCTGTGCCGGGTAGCCGTAACCGGGCTGCGGCTGCGCGGCTTGGCCCGCGCCCGGAGACGGCGGATAGCCCCCATAGGGAGGACTCCCGTAGGCACCCCCTTGGGCAGGGTACGACTGCGGCTCCGGCTGCCAGGGCCCCGGAGCGGGTGTGGACGGCACGTGTGCTTCCCCTCGTGATCTTCAGCCGGTGACCGCACCCTGTTCAGTTGAGGTGGGGCGGGTTCGGCAATGACCGTGTGCAGGGGTAAAGGTAATAGGAACATAAGGAACCAGCCGTGGCGGGGCTGCTTTCGGCACGGGAGATCCACGGTCTTGCGGGGCTGGTCAGGCAGTGCGTAGCGCTTCTTCATGCCGCGTAATCTCCGGCAACGGATCGGCCCGCCGTCCCACCTCCAGCACGTCGCGCACCGCACCCTCCGCCGCCCCCAGCCGCTCCCGCCGGCGCGCGACGATGCTGACCGGACGGAGTGGTTCGGTCAGGGGGAGTTGGAGGTCGCCGGAGTCGAGTCGGTGGGCGACCGCGAGGCGGGGGAGGGGAGGCTCCCTGGCCGTGGCCACGTCAGGCGGAGCTGGGCCGACAGCGAGCCCGTCACCATGGAGAGTTGGGCGTCGGCCGGCAGGTCGCGGCCGAAGCGGTCGACCAGCATCTCGCTCGTGCAGCCGGGCTCCGCCACGAGGAAGTCGACGGCCAGGAGGTCGTCGGGCCCGGCTGCGTCCCGCGCCGCCAACGGGTGTGCCGGGCCCGCCACCAACCCCTGCGGTCGTGGCCGACGACCGCGTGCGGGCCATGCGCTCGCGCCCCGCGGTCGTACTGCAGAGTTAGGTGCAACTGGTGCAGCGCGTGGCGCAGATGACGTTCATTCCAGATGAGGGTGCGGTCCAGTAGTTCGTGACGGCAGGTCTGGACCCAACGCTCCATGAGGGCCTTCATGCGCGGGATTCGGATGCCGGTGCGCACGACTTGGATGCCGGCGTTGGCCAGGATCTCGTCGAAGAGGGCAGGGTACTTCGCGTCCCGGTCTCGGATCAGGTAGGCGACGGTGGCTTGCGCGTCCGTCCGGTCGATGGCCAGGTTGCGGGCAGCTTGGGTGACCCAGGCCGCGGAGGGACGGGCAGTCGTGCCAAGGATCCGAATGCGGCGGGTGGCGTGTTCGATGATCGCGAGGATGTACTGGCGTCGGCCGGTCAGGGGGACGGTCTGGATCAAGTCGCAGGCCAAGAGAGCGTCTGCCTGCGAGCGCAGGAAGTCGGCCCAGGTGGTGGCGGCCCGCTCGGGTGCTGGGTCGATGCCCTCACACGTGAGGACTTCCAAGGTGGTGAAGGCGGCGATCTGGATGCCAAAGGTGGCGAGCTCGCCGTGCACCCGGCGGTAACCCCACGAGGGGTTCTCACGGACCAGGCGCAGGATCAGCATGCGGATCGAGCGGATTGTGGGCGGGCGGCCGGATCTCTTCGGCCGGCAGGTACGGACATGACGCCGTTTCGTCAGGTCGCGATACCGGCGCGGCACAGTGTCAGGCCGGGCCAGTAACTGCAACCGCCGCAGGACTTGACGGCGCAGGGGCACCAGCAGAGCAGCAAGAAACACCCGGACTTCCGGAGCGAGCTTCACCCGGTCCGCCCCGAGCGATCGTTCGAGGACGGTGAACTGGTGGCGCAGGGCGAGGACCTCCGCGTCCTTGTCGCGGTCGCTCATCACATCGCCGTCAGGGCCGACCTGGGGTGCCGCGCTCCATGGAGCGCGCATCGGGCGTGATCAGCCTCACGGCAGGGTTCGGCAAGTAACCGGCTGGCGGTGACCGAGAATGCCTATTCCTCGACCTGCGCCGGATCGATCGGAATCTCGCGTGCCGTGTTCTCGGCGCGCTCCTCGGCGCTCAACTGTCGCGCCACGGTCCCACAGCAGCGGTTGAACTGGTTCTGCCAGTCCGTCATGAACATGTCGTAGCTGGACTGGCCGACCAGCTTCAGGTCCGACTCGTCGTTGTGCCAGACGCCGTTGCTCGTCCAGTTCGAGGAGCCGACGAACACAAGTCTGGAGTTGGACGCACCCGCGTAACCGCCGCTGACCATCATGTACTTGTCGTGCGTGTAGTGCAGAGCGTTGCCGTTCGCGTCGGTGCCGCGGGTGGTGTCGTGCACGTCGATATTCGGCCGGTCCTTCAGGTAGTTCTGCACGCTGCCATCAACCATGCCGGCGGTGAAGAGTATCCGTATCTTCACGCCGGAATTCGCCAGGCTCACCAGCTTCTTCGGCAGCTCCAGATAGTTCCGGTCGCCCGGCTGCCCGTGAGAGGTCCACTCGAACATGGCGATGTTGATCGTGGCCGGCGCCTTGACGTTGTTCAGGAAGTCGACCCAGGTGTCGCTTCTGGAGCGCGCCTTGGGCCACTGGTAGGAGGGTGGCGACAGTGTCCTGGCGGCCTGGCCGCTGGTGGAGTTGTAGTAGTCGGGCACCAACGGGCCCGGGCCGCCCAGCGCCCCCTTGGTCATGGCTGTGAAGTAGCGCACGTAGGAGTTGTACAGATCGACGTTGCCCTTGACGGTGGCGGCACTGTTCCACGCGGTTCTGGCCTGGGCGGAGGTGGGGTTGGCGCTGCTGACGGTCACCGTCCTGTTCGCGTCGCTCCCGCCGCTGAGCATGTAGTACTTCGCGTGCAGGGCGGAGCCGGAGTAGTGGGTCAGGCAGCCGCCCGGGCACAGCGCGGCGAAGCTGGAGGCTCGCGGGTCGTTGCCCAACTCGGTGACCATCGACTGCCAGATCGCATTGTCGCTGTGAGAGTCCATCAGCGCCTTGACGATGACGCCACGTTGGTGTGCGGCGATCAGGGCGTTGGCGAACTCCGGGCCCGGGTGTGTGCTGCCGATCGAGTACATGGCGACGCGTATGGTCTGTCCACAACTGGCGCTGTTGATCGATTCGATGATCGGGCCCATGATGTTCATCTGGGCGTCCGCGTCCTCGGGGTCGCTGAAGTGCGGGCCCGGTCTTGAGATGAACGTCCGAGACTCGCAACTGAGCGGAGGCTTGGCCTTCTTGACCGCCGCGTGCGCCGTTGTAGGTGACAGCGCGGTGACGGCCAGCGCGGTGATCAACGTGAGCGTACGCTTCATGGACGGGCCTTTCGCTGGGTTGTTGACGATGGCGAGTCGGGGTGTTGCTGTGCTGATCGACCAATGAGTGGTCGCCGAGGTGGGCCTGGTGGCCGACGTCGCAGTGCGGTTCCGTCCGGCAGTTCGGTGTGACGGAGTCGCCGGTCACCCGGTCGCATGAGCTACGCGCGGCTACGCATCAGTTGGCGGCTTTCGCGCCGAACATCGGGTAGCCGTCGCCGTTGATGTCGCTCGCGGTGAGGGCGGCGCCCCAGCGGTCGTGAGAGGAAGCCGCGGAGTCGGCGATGGTGGTGCCACCGGGCAGGCCGCAGGCCGAGCCCTGAAGGAGCGCGACGGTGCCGCCGTCGAGGTCGGCACCGACCTGCTCGTGCCCGGCGCCCATCGCGAGGTCGTCGAAGCCGTCGCGGTTGAAGTCGCCGTAGGCGCCGACCCGGCCGAAGCCGTCACCCGCCTCGGAGGAGCCGGGCGCGCTGGTGGTGTTCTGGCTGATGGTGGTGCGTTTGACCGACGTGATGCCGTTCGCCGATGCGTACAGGGCGACGAAGTCCCCTGCGTTCTTCCGCCCGGACGCAGTGGCGTTGCCGGCGGAGAACGCGACATCGCCGTAACCCTCCCCGGTGAAATCCGCCTTGTGGTGCGTGACGGAGTCGGCCGCGCCGGCCGTGTCCGCCGACGCGGCGAGGAGGCCGCCGGTCAGGTGCGCCGCCCAGGCGTTCGCTGTGGCGACGCGGATGCGCGTCGGAGGCGGGGTGGTAGGGCGTATGTGCTTGGCCATGCGTTGAGCTCCTGCAGGGGACAGAGGCGTCCGGCGGACATCCCGCTTCGATGAGGTGGTGGGCCGTTGATGTTTGCCCGAATTGGTTGTTTCAGGCGTGAATCACCGTTCCGCAAACAGGAGACTCGCAAAGGCGTCCGAGGGTTGCACGAGAAAGCCGGGAAGCGGCCGCGACGCTGCGCAAGTTGAGCCAGAGGGCGAGCCAGTCGCCCGGGCGTTCGGTGGGCTGCTGGTGGGCGAGCCGGTTGCCGGTGTCGGGGTGAGTGTCGTACTCGGACAGGTGGAGAGCTTGCCCGCGGAGGAGGAACTGGGATTCGTGGCGGGCCTGTTCGGCTGTGTGGCGCATCTGCCTGAAGAACCGGACACGGTCCGCCGCGGCCGGCTCCGGCGCGTTCGGGGATGGGCCGCGCCCGGGCGGGGGTGCTTCTGTCCACCGGCAGGTGATGGCTCCGGACCGACGTGGCCTTGCCCACTCCGCACGCCGCGCGCGTGCGAACCGAATAGGCTAAGCCGGTTGTTTGGTTCCAGGTACGGACAAACCCAGGCGATCCGAGTGCGCCACGTCACACTCTCGGGGACCCGTGGCCCTCGACGAATAGGACCCGATGGAAGCCACGCGCACGAACGCCGAGCTCAGCCTGCTCGACGTGGAGATGGGCGAACAGTTCGAGGAACCGGCCCTGTTCACCGCGGGACGCGCCGCCGCGCCGCGCACCCTGGCCGACATCCTCGACGCGACGGTGCGGGCACACCCCGATGAGCCCGCTCTCGACGACGGCACCCGACAGCTGACGTACCGTGAGCTGGCCGCCGAGGTGGAACAGCTACGGCGTCGGCTCGACGTCGCCGGGGTGGGGCAGGGCGACCGCGTCGGCGTCCGCGCACCCAGCGGGACGAACGAGCTGTACATCGCGATCCTCGCGGTCCTCGCCGCGGGCGCCGCCTACGTCCCGGTCGACGCCGAGGACCCCGACGAGCGCGCCGACCTCGTCTTCGGTGAAGCGGAGGTCCGTACCGTCATCGGTGCCGGGCACGGTTTCGTCGTGGAGAAGCCGTGCGACGTTCCGGCCGCACGGCCCGGCGCCGACGACGACGCCTGGATCATCTTCACCTCCGGTTCGACCGGTAAGCCCAAGGGCGTCGCGGTCAGCCACCGCAGCGCCGCCGCGTTCGTGGACGCCGAGGCCTCCCTCTTCCTCGCCGAGGACCCCATCGGGCCCGGCGACCGTGTGATGGCGGGACTGTCCGTCGCGTTCGACGCCTCCTGCGAAGAGATGTGGCTGGCCTGGCGCCACGGTGCCTGCCTGGTGCCGGTGCCGCGCTCCCAGGTGCGCAGCGGCGCCGACCTCGGGCCGTGGCTCGTCGAGCAGGAGATCACTGTTGTCTCGACGGTGCCGACCCTTGCCGCCCTGTGGGAGCCGGAGACCCTCAACGACGTACGCCTGCTGATCTTCGGCGGTGAGGCCTGTCCGCCCGAGCTCGTGCAGCGGCTCGTCACCGAGGGCCGCGAGGTGTGGAACACCTACGGGCCCACCGAGGCCACCGTCGTCGCGTGCGCCGCCCTGATGACCGGCGGCGATGAGCCGGTCCGGATCGGACTGCCCCTGAACGGCTGGGAGTTGGCCGTCGTCGACGACAACGGTCGGCCCGTGCCCATGGGGGAGAGCGGGCAGCTCGTCATCGGCGGCGCGGGACTCGCCCGCTACCTCGACCCCGAGAAGGACGCCGAGAAGTACGCGCCCCTGGAGTCGATGGGCTGGCAGCGCGCCTACCGCAGCGGCGACCTCGTCAAAGCCGACCCGGCAGGCCTCGTCTTCCTCGGGCGCACCGACGAGCAGATCAAGCTCGGCGGCCGCCGCATCGAACTCGGCGAGGTCGACGCCGCCCTGCAGGCCCTGCCCGGCGTCGCCGGCGCGGCCGCCGCCGTCCGCACCGCACGCGGCGGCAACCAACTGCTCGTCGGCTATCTCGTCACCCAGGACGGCTTCGACCACACGGCCGCCGTGAACCGGCTGCGCGCCGAACTGCCCGCCGCGCTCGTCCCGTTGCTCGCCCCCGTGGACGAACTCCCCACCCGCACCTCCGGCAAGGTCGACCGCGCCGCCCTGCCCTGGCCGCTGCCCGACCTCGACACCGGCACCACGACCGAGCAGCTCTACGGCACCGAGGCCTGGCTCGCCGAGCAGTGGAGCGAGACCCTCGGCATCCCCGTGACCGGTGCGGGCGACGACTTCTTCGCGATCGGCGGCAACAGCCTGGCCGCCGCCCAGCTGACCACCCGGCTGCGGACGCGCTATCCGAGCGCCGCCGTCATCGACATCTACGACCGGCCCGTCCTGCGCAAGCTGGCCCGCCGCCTGGAGAAGTCCGCGCAGGACGACGGCGCGGAACGCGTCGTCGCGCCCGTGCCCCGGCGCACCCAGATCACCCAAGTCCTGCTGCTGCTCCCGCTGTTCACTCTGGTCGGGCTGCGCTGGAGCATCGCGCTCGCCGCGCTCGGCAACGTCCTGCACCACTTCGGCGCCTACCCGTGGGCCCCCACCGCCTCATGGTGGCTGATCGGCGCCGGCGCCCTCGTCCTGTACAGCCCGCCCGGACGTCTGGGCATCGCCGCGGGCGGCGCCCGGCTGCTGCTGCGCGGCGTCGGACCCGGCACGTACCCGCGCGGCGGTTGTGTGCACCTGCGGCTGTGGACCGCCGAGCGCCTCGCCGAGCACAGCGGCGCGACCGCGCTGACCGGATCCTGGCTGGAGCGGTACGCCCGCGCGCTCGGCGCCAAGATCGGCCCCGACGTCGACCTGCACTCGCTGCCCCCGGTCACCGGACTGCTCAAGCTCGGCCGCGGCTGCGCCGTCGAGACCGAGGTCGACCTGTCCGGACACTGGCTGGACGGCGACCGCCTGGAGATCGGCCCCCTGAAGGTCGGCGCGGGCGCCGTGGTCGGCACCCGCAGCATCCTGTTGCCCGGCGCCCGCGTCGGCAAGCGCGCCGAGGTCGCCCCCGGGTCCGCCGTCCGCGGGCAGGTCCCGACCGGTCAGCGCTGGGCCGGATCGCCCGCGGTCAAGCTCGGCCGGGCCAAGCACGACTGGCCGAAGCAGCGCCCGCCGCGCGCGGTGCACTGGCGCGCGATGTACGGCGCGACCGGCACGGCCCTCACGCTCCTTCCGGTCGCGGCCCTGGTCCCCACGCTGTTCGTGGCGCACGCCTTCGTGCCCGCCGACGCCGCGCTCGGTGGGGCCGTGCGCGGCGCACTGCTCGCGCTCGTCCCCGCGACCCTGGCCTTCGGCCTCGCGTACGCCGCGCTGATCCTCGTCTGCGTACGGCTGCTCAGCCTCGGCCTGCACGCCGGAACCCACCCCACCCACAGCCGCGTCGGCTGGCAGGCGTGGACCGTCACCCAGCTCATGGACCTGTCCCGGCGGACGCTCTTCCCGCTGTACGCCGGGCTCGTCACCCCCCTCTGGATGCGGCTCCTCGGCATGCGCATCGGACGCGGCGCCGAGGTGTCCACCGTGCTCGCGCTGCCCAGCCTGACCACGGTCGGCGACGGCGCGTTCCTCGCGGACGACACACTGACCGCGCCGTACGAACTCGGCGGCGGCCGGGTCCGCATCGGCCGCGCGGAGATCGGCCGCCGTGCCTTCCTCGGCAACTCCGGTATGGCCGCGCCCGGCCGCCGCGTGCCCGACGACGGACTGGTCGGCGTGCTCTCGGCCACCCCCAAGAAGGCCAAACAGGGCAGCTCCTACCTCGGCCTGCCGCCGGTGGAACTGCCGCGTGCGGCGGCCGACGCGGACACCAGCCGCACCTACACGCCGCCCGCCCGCCTCAAGCTGGCCCGCGCCCTGGCCGAACTGTGCAGGATCGTCCCGGTGCTCTGTTCGACGGCCCTCGTGGTCCTCGTGACCGCGGTGCTCGCCGCGACCGCCGCGCACGGGCTGTGGCTCGCCGCCCTGCTGTCCGGGGTCGTGCTGCTCGGCGCCGGAACGCTCGGCGCTCTCGTCTCGATCGCCGCCAAATGGCTGCTCGTCGGCCGCCACCGCACCGGTCAGCACCCCCTGTGGTGCGGCTTCGTCTGGCGCAACGAACTCGCCGACACCTTCGTCGAGATGGTCGCCGTGCCCTGGCTCGCCGGAGCCGTCACCGGCACCCCGGTCCTGAATCTGTGGCTGCGCGGGCTCGGCGCGCACATCGGCAGGGGCGTGTGGTGCGAGAGCTACTGGCTGCCGGAGACCGACCTGGTCACCCTGGAGTCCGCCGTCGCGGTGAACCGCGGATGCGTGGTGCAGACACACCTCTTCCATGATCGGATCCTTCGGACGGATACTGTGGTCCTGCGCGAGGGCGCGACCTTGGGACCTGGCGGAATCGTGCTGCCCGGCAGCGAGATCGGAGCCCGGTCGACCCTGGGGCCCGCGTCCCTCGTGATGGCCGGCGAGTCGGTACCGGCGGACACCCGCTGGCTGGGCAACCCGATCGAGGCCTGGCGCCCCTGAGGTGGCGGGCCGCCGCCGGACGACGGCGCGGCGGCACGTCGTACGAGGACAGGGCAGGGAGCGGACCAGGCGTGAGCGGGCACCAGAAGACGGCACCGGACCCCTATTTCCCGGGCAACGGTGACGCCCGCTTCCGGGTGCACCGCTACGAGCTGGAGCTCGACTACCGGCCCGGCCCGAACCGGCTCGCGGGCCGCGCCCGGCTCAGCGCGATCGCGGGCCGGGCCCCGCTGACCGAGTTCCAGCTCAACCTCGCCGACTTCCGCATCAGCCGCATCCGCATCGACGGCCGCGCCCCCCACTACACGCATCGCGGCGGGAAGCTGCGGGTGCGCCCCGCGAAGACGCTGCCCGCCGGCTCCGCGTTCACCGTCGAGGTGCACTACGCGGGCAACCCCAAACCGGTCAACAGCCCCTGGGGCGGCCTCGGCTGGGAGGAACTGACCGACGGCGCGCTCGTCGCGAGCCAGCCCGTGGGGGCACCCTCCTGGTACCCGTGCAACGACCGGCCCGCGGACAAGGCCGCGTATCAGATCTCGGTCACCACACCCTCGGCGTACCAGGTGGTGACCGGCGGCCGGCTGCTCACCCGTACCGCAAGAGCCTCCACCACCACCTGGGTCTACGAACAGCCCGCGCCCACGCCCAGCTATCTCGTCGGCCTGTCCATCGGCAAGTACCGGACGGCTCTGCTCGGGGACCCGGGGCTCAGCGGGGTGCCGCAGGCCGGGCACTTCCCGGCGCATCTGCTCACCGAGTTCTCCCGGGACTTCGCGCGCCAGCCGCAGATGATGGCGCTGTTCGAGGAGCTTTTTGGCCCGTATCCGTTCGCCGAGTACGACGTCGTCGTCGCCGACGAGGAACTCGATGTGCCCGTCGAGGCGCAGGGCCTGTCGCTGTTCGGCGTCAACCACGTGGACGGCTCCCGGGGTTCGGAGCGCCTGATCGCCCACGAACTCGCCCACCAGTGGTTCGGCAACAGCGTCACCGTCGCCGACTGGCGGCACATCTGGCTCAACGAAGGCCTCGCCAAGTACGCGGAATGGCTCTGGGGGGAAAGAGCGGACGCCCGCGACGCCCAGGAGTCGGCCGCCGGCGCGCACCGGCTGCTGGCCACGCAGCCGCAGGACCTCAAACTGGCCGACCCCGGGCGCAAGTCGATGTTCGACGACCGGCTCTACGAACGCGGCGGCCTCGCCGTGCACGCGGTGCGGTGCGCGCTCGGCGACGACGCGTTCTTCCGGATGCTGCGCGCGTGGGCCACCGTCCACCGGCACGGCGTGGTCAGCACGCAGATGTTCGCCGCGCACGTGGCACGGTTCGCGTCCGGGCCGGTGGACGAGCTGCTCGACAGCTGGCTGTACGAGACGCGGCTGCCTCCGCTGCCCGCCCCGGTGGCCTGACGGCTCAGCGCCGGTTCGCCGTCATCGCCTCGTCCAGCAGGGCGAAGAACACGTCGCCGCGGACGACTTCGAAGGGATCGTCGAGGAGTGCGGCGAGGTCCGCGATGTCGCTCGGCGTCCAGCTCCAGGCGTTGATCGCGCCCGCGACGAACAAGGGGGCGGACGGGTCCCGGTCCTCGACGTGGGCCAGGAGCGCGTCGCGGAACTCCGCGCCCTTGCCCTGCGGGTAGAAGTTGCCGATCACCGGGATCCCCGCGGGCCGGCTCCGCAGGTCGCCGGTCTCCCAGGACTGGATGATGCCGCGCAGCGGGGTGTTCTTCGCGTACGAGGCGACGACGCGCTCGTCGAAGGGGATCCAGCCGTCACCGGCCGCGGTGCGCGGGTTGTAGGCGTAGACGAGGTCCATGCCCGTGCGGCGCAGATAACGTCCGGTCAGCTCGGTGTAGACGTCCAGGTGCTCCGCGGGCCACGAGGCGGGGTAGGTGTAACCGGCGCCGGACGGGCCGCAGACGAGCAGGTCGTTGGCGGTGGCGGTCCGCTGGTAGTGGGCCAGGATCGCGGGACCGATGTCGGCGAGCAGCGGGCTGACGGTCCAGTTGACGGGGACGCTGCCGCGCGCGGGGTCGTCCCAGATGTCGCGCATCCGGCGCTGGCAGTACTGCACGTTGTCGCCCTCGCCGACGGTGAGCGTGACGTAGACGCGGTTGCGGAGTTTCGCTTTCGGCCGCGGGCGGACGCGGCCGGAGATCTTCGCGGGGACGCCCGCGTGGACCGTGCCGTTCATGTAGAAGTCCGTGGCGACGACCTCGACGCCGTGCTGCGACGCCCGGTCGACGCCGCCCCATTCACCGGCCACGTCGTGGGGGAACCAGCCGGCGTACGGGGTGGTCGGCGCGAGCCGGCCCAGCGTCTCGTCGAGCAGGTCCCCGGTGTCGCCGGCGGGCGGCAGCCACAGCACCATGGCCCTGCTCGCGACCACGTAGTCACGGAAGTGGGGGAACGGCTCCACACGGGTGGGGGCCGTGGTGGTGGCGGTGACGAGGAACTGGTTCCACAGGTCGACCTCGGCGACCAGCTGCTTCGTACCTGCGGGGGCGGCGAAGCGGTACACGAAGGAGCCGCCGCCGTCGCTGAACCGGTTGGAGCTGTCGCCGACCGAGGAGTTGAGACCGTCGAAGAGGTACGGCGACTCGGCGGCGGTGCCCGGGGTGAAGGAGGCGATCTCCTTGCCGTCGGCCTTCACGGTGACGGCCCCGACGGACGCGCCCCAGCCGTCGTCGCCGAAGGAGTCCTGGAACCGCAGATAGACCCCGTCGTCGCCGCTCAGCTCCGGGCTCAGGTCGAGGCTGCGCACCCGGCGGTTGGAGGTGTCGCGCACGCGCGCGGTCTCCCGCGCGACCTCCCGCCACTTCACGCCCGGGACGTTCACGGTGCGGGTGGGCGGCAGCCCGGCCACCAGCGCGTGGTCGCACTGCGGGAAGAGGTGGTCGAGCTGCCAGCGGTAGGTGGCGGGCACGTCGTCGGGGTCGAAGCGGCCGCGCAGGTCGTCGACCGTCTTCAGGCCGTACGTCCTCGCCTGCTCCGCGGTGGCCGCGACCGCGCCCCGCAGACCGGCCAGCGTGGTCGCGACATTGACCGAGTCGGGCACGTCCGGGTCGATCAGAACGGCGCCGCGCACCTCACGCCGGTACCGGTCCACCAGGTCCAGGGCGTGCTCGTGGCGGGTGACGGCCGCGCCGGTGCCGTCGAGCCAGCGCAGGTCGGTGTCCCCGGCGTCGAAGCTGAAGTAGAGGCGGGGACCGCGCCGGTTGACGACACCCTGAAGGGTCGTCAGGAGCAGCTGGTCATGACCGTCCAGCGCGCCGACGTCCGCCACGTCGAGCCGGGTGGGGCGGCCGAAGGAGGGCAGGACGCGACTTGCCGTACGACCGGCGGCACCGGCCTCGTGCGGCGAGGAGAGCCCCAGTCCTCCTGCCGCCAGCACCGCGCCGCCCGCTTGCAGAAGACTTCTTCGTGACACCACGACGATCACCGCTCCTCGCAGCCGGTACGGATGGACCGATCCGGATGGACATCGTTGTCATCGATCGGTGAACGTAGCGACGGCGTACGGCAGTTGTCCATGGTGCGAACCGAGTTCTCCGCCCGGTTCGCACCACGGACGTGCGGTACGACGGCGAGTTCCGGACAGGCCCTCGCGCTATGCGCGTGCCGCGTCCTGGGCGCGGAGCACCTGCTTGACCACCTTGCCGCCCGCGTTGCGCGGCAGCTCGGTGACCAGTACGAGGTCCTTGGGCCGCTTGAACGAGGCGAGCCTGCCGTCGAGGAACTCCGTCAGTTCGGGCAGTGACAGTCCGGCCCCCGGGGCGACGGTGACGAAGGCGACCGGTATCTGGCCCCAGCGCTTGTCGGCGCGGCCGATCACCGCGACCTCCCGTACGGAAGGGTGGGCGGCGACGGCGTTCTCCAGCTCGGCGCAGTAGATGTTCTCGCCGCCGCTGATGATCATGTCCTTCTTGCGGTCGACCACCCAGACGAAGCCCTCGTCGTCCTGCCTGACCAGGTCGCCGGAGTGGAACCACCCTCCCTCGAAGGCCTCCGCGGTCTCCCGCGGCTTGCGCCAGTACCCCTGCATCAGGGTGGGCCCGCGGTAGACGATCTCCCCGACCTCGCCCACGGCGACGTCGTTCATGGCCGCGTCGACGACGCGGTACTGGATGCTCGGGATCGGCAGACCCACCGAGCCGAGCTTGCGCAGGGAATCCTCCCCGCGCAGCACGCAGGTGATCGGCGAGGTCTCGGTCTGGCCGAACACCGCCACGTTGAGCGCGCCGGGGAACTTCTCGCCCATGGCGCGCAGGGTCGCGTCGCTCGCGGGCGCGGCCCCCCAGCTGATGATCCGCAGCTTCAGATCGCGCTTGTCGATGTCCGGCTGGGCGCAGATCAGGTCCCACTGCTGAGGAACGTTGAACACGACGGTGGCGCCTTCACGTTCATAGGCGTCGAGCACCGCCCCCGGGTCGAAGGCCCCCAGTGGATGGATCACGACCGTGCTGCCGACCGCGAAGTTCGCCACCACCGAACCCAGTCCCGCGATGTGGAAGAAGGGCGCGGTCAGGAAGCCGACATCGGAGTCGTCGAAGATCTCCATCGCGCGGATGCACGTGAGCGCCTGCATCTGCATGTTGCGGTGGGACAGCATCGCCCCCTTCGGTCGGCCGGTGGTGCCCGAGGTGTACATGATCAGCGCGGTCGACTCCTCGCTGACGTCGGGCAGTTCCATCGGCTCGTACGCCGACAGGAACTCCTCGTACCCGACGCCGCTTCCGGCCTCGGCCTCGGCCTCGCCGATGACGACGACCGTGCCGATCGACGCGGCGCCCGGCACCGACCGGAGCAGCGGCAGGAGCCGCGCGTCCACGACGATCGCCGAAGGAGCGCAGTCGGTCAGGATGTAGTCGAGTTCCATCGGCGCGAGCCGGAAGCTGAGGGGCACGGCCATGGCCCCCAGGCTGTTCGCCGCGAGCACGCTCTCCACGAACCACGGATGGTTCAGCGTGAGCATGGCCACGCGGTCACCCGCTGCGACGCCCCGGTCGGCGAGCGCGGCGGCCAGTTGCAGCGACCGCCGCGACAGCTGTGCCCACGTCGTGGTCTCCCCGAGGAAGCGCAGGGCCGGCTTGTCCGGCCGCATCCTCGCGTGGGTGGCCGCCTGGGACATCCAGTGGTGCCGGAAGGACCAGGCGGGAACGGGAACCGTGTCGGTCGACATGGGCGACTCCTCGGGCGTCGTGTCGGTCGGTGGCCGCTGCGGCATTGTGCCGCTCGATGCCGCGGGCGGAGAAGGGTCATGAACCAATTTTGTTAATGGAGAATCACATGGGGCGCGGCCCGGGCCGGGCGGCTGCGCGGTCCGCACGCGGGCGGCCCCGGGCCCGGCTCGGCGTGTGATTGACTGGCCGCATGGCCCCGTCCCCGCGTTCGTCTGTGCGTTCATGACCACCGAGCCGACCTCGGCCACTCGTCCCCGCAACCGCAGGCAGCTGATCGTCGAGGCGGCCGGCCGGCTCTTCAGCGAGCGCGGATACCACGCCGCGTCCATGGAGGAGATCGCCGCGCGGGTGGGCATCACCGCCGCGGCCCTGTACCGGCACTTCCCGAACAAGTACGCACTGTTCGCCGAGTGCGCGCACGCCATGGTGGACCGACTCGTCGGCGCGCTCGACGAGCTGCCGCCCGAGGCGGCCCCGGCGGACGTGCTCGCCGCCCTCGTCCGGGTCACCGTCGAGCATCGCGCGTCGGGCGGCGTGTACCGCTGGGAGGCCAGGTACCTCGACCGCGAGGACCGCCGGCTCCTCAGGGCGAAGTTCGGGCACGTCGTCGGGCGGGTCGCCGAGGCGGTGCGGCGCGAAGGTCCGCTGCCTGACGAGCGGTTGCGGGTCGTGGCGGCGCTCGGCGCGATCGGGTCCATCACCATGCACCACACCTCCATCGCGCAACGCCGGGTCGAGGAACTGCTGTTGGCGTGCGCCCTGCGCGTGGTGGCGACCGCCCCCGCACCGGCCACGGGGAGCAAGCGCTCCGTGGAGCTGCCCGCCCTGCCGGTGGCGCGCTCGCGGCGTGCGGAGATCCTCGCGGCCGCCGTCCCGCTGTTCGCCCGGGACGGGTTCGCCAACGTCACGAACGGTCAGATCGCCGAGGCGGTCGGGCTGGCCCCGTCCGCGCTCTACCGTCACTACCCGGGCAAGGTCGACATCCTGGCGGCGGCATGCCTCCAGGCGGCGGGGCTGCTGGCGCAGGCGGTGGACCGGAGTCTGCACGAGGTGGCCGATCCGCGGGACGCCGTCGTGGCGCTGGCGGCGACGTACGTGGCCTACAGCTTCGAGCACACCGCCCTCACGAGCGTCGCCGAAGCCGAGTTCGTCGGCCTGCCGGCCGAGCTGCAGCGCCCCCTGGTGCAGGCGCAGCGTGAGCACATCGCCGTCTGGGAGCAGCAGTTGCGGCTGGCCCGTCCCGAGCTGGACCCGCGCCAGGCCCGGGTGCTGGTGCACGCCGGGTTCGGTGTGGTGGTCGAGGCCGGGCGGAGCCTGCGGTGGCAGGACGGCCCCGACCGTCGTGCGGCCGTGACCGGTCTGGTCGTGGGCGCCCTGGGGCTCTGAACAGAGGCCGCGCGGGTGCCCGTCCCGCGGCAGGCGCGCCGTGGGACGGGCCCGCGTGCGCGCGTCCCGGCGGCTCAGGAGCCCGCTCTGTTCCCCGTCGGGATCACGATGGGGGTGGTCGTCCCCGAGGTGCCGTTGTTGAGGAACGCCATGGCCAGGGCGCGCACGAACTGGTCGAACACGTAGAAGGCGCCGGGCGCGACAGGTGACAGCCCCTCGCGGAACAGGATGAAGGCCGGCCATGCGGTGCGGATCAGGGCCGCCGAGGCGTAGTCGCGCTTCAGCCCCAGCCAGTCGCCGATCTCGTCGCTGAGGACGTAGCGCACGAACTCGTTGAGGAACCCGCGCGTGACGCCCAGGTCGACCTGGGCGGTCAGCCCGAGCAGGTCCTCGGCCAGCTCGATGCCCTCAGTCGTCGGGGCGAGGATCGGGGTGAGCACCTGGCCCGACTGCGCATCCGCGTCGGCCCACGTCTTGGGGATGTACTCGTCCCGCACGCCGAGCAGGTGCAGGGCGACCTGCCAACTGTGCAGGAAGGCCTCCTGGTCCTGGGCCGGGAACGGGACCTTCCAGTCGAGCAGCCTCCTGCGCACGAAGGTGCCGAGGCTGTGGAAGGTGACCAGGATGTCCGCGTTGCTGATCGGGATGCGCTCGTCCGCGACCGCCGTCCAGTGGGGCGACTGCGGCAGCAGGTGACGCACCGCGGCGTGCACCACCCGCGTCTTGTTGGCGGTGACCACGAACTGGCCCGTCGGCTCGAAGCCCTTCAGCTGGGCCAGGTCGTAGCCGAACGTGAACGTCTTGGCCGCGCGGTCCTTCATATCGGCGCCGCCCGCGGACCAGTAGACGCTCCGGGCCTCCCGCGGGATCACGGTGCTCATGATCCCGCTGCCGAGACCGTAGAGCATGAAGAGGTACGTGTCCTTGCGGCGGTTGAAGTCGGCGGCGCGGGCCAGCTTGGCGGAATCCGCCCAGGAGGGCAGCTTGTTGGCCCGCTGCAGGTATGCGGTGAGGTCGGCCGGCAGGCCGCTGGGCAGCGGGTCGTTGTTGTTCACCCACGACGCCATCGCCGCGTTCACCGCCGGAACCTGGCCGTTCTCGAAGAGCGAGACCGCCAGCTGGTCCACCTCGTCGTCCCACACGTACTCCGGGTCGGCGCCCGTGCCCGTTCCGGCGACCGAGCCCGCCGGCGACCACGCCCAGGCGTCGGCGGTGCTCGCCGCGCCCGCGAGACCCAGCGCGGCACCCAACGAAAGGACTCTTCTACGGCTGAGATTGCTCATTAACTTGCTCGCTTTCCTGGTAGGACGAGCGGCGCGTCATTGCGCTTTGCCTGGCTCGGTGTTGGCGTTACTGCCACGTTTCAGAGCTTGTTCCAGGATGTGATTTCCGATTAACATAGCGAGGCGCGCTGCCGTCGACAAGGGCATCGACGTGACCGAGGAGCCGCCCCCGGCTCGACCAGTCCCGTACGACCGAGGAGCCCGCATGACCACGGAGCAGGACCAGATCCCCGCACCCGAGAGCCGTGCGGCGACGACTTCCCGGCCCTCGTGGGTGACGGACGAGTCGATCGCGCGATGGTGTGCGTTGGTGTGCCGGGACGCGACGCGTCGCGGGTCCGACGACGCCGAGCCGGTGACCGCGGCCGCACCGTTCGACCTCTCGCCGATCGCGGCCGTTCCCGCGTGCGTCCCGGAGGACGTCGCGGCGGCGGTGGCCGGGGCCCGGGCGGCCCAGCCGGAGTGGGCGCGGACACCGCTGAGGCGCCGCGGCGATGTCGTACTCGCCTTCCACGACCTGTTGTTGGAGCGACAGGACCAGGTGATCGACCTGATCCAGTGGGAGACGGGCAAGGCCCGGTACCACGCCTGGCAGGAGGTGGCCCAGGTCGTGGCGATCGCCCGGCACTACGCGCGGCGCGCCCGGCACTACCTGGCGCCCCGCCATGTGCGCGGGATGGTCCCCGGCCTGACGAAGGTCAGGGAGGTGCGCGTGCCGAAGGGCGTCGTCGGCGTCATCTCGCCGTGGAACTACCCCCTCTACCTCGGTGTCGGCGACGCGTTGCCCGCCCTCATGGCCGGCAACGCCGTGGTCTCCAAGGCGGACTCCCAGACCGCGCTCACCATGTTGTGGACGCGGGCCCTGATGGCGGAGGCCGGACTGCCGGCCGGTCTGTGGCGGATCGTGGCCGGTCCGGGGGACGTGGTCGGGACCGCCCTGGTCGACGCCGTCGACTTCGTCTGCTTCACCGGGTCGACCGCCACCGGACGCGCCGTCGCGGAGCGGGCCGCGCGGCGCCTGGTCGGAGCCTCGCTCGAACTCGGCGGCAAGAACCCGCTGATCGTGCGGGAGGACGCCGACCTCGCCGCCGCGGCGGCCGGCACGGTGGCGGCGGCCTTCGCCAACACCGGGCAGATGTGCATCCACATCGAACGCGTCTATGTGCAGGAGAAGGTCTACGACGCCTTCCGCGCCGCGCTCGTCCGCGCGACGCGGGCGCTGCGGCTCGGGCAGTCCTACGACTACGCGGCGGACATCGGGTCGCTGACATCGGCGGCGCGGCTCGCGGCTGTCGAGGCGCATGTCGAGGGCGCGGTGGCCAAGGGGGCGACCGTGCTGGTGGGCGGCCGGGCCCGCCCCGACATCGGCCCGCTCTGCTACGAACCGACCGTCCTCGAAGGCGTCACGCACGAGATGACCGTGTGCGGCGAGGAGACGTTCGGCCCGGTGCTCTCGCTCTACGCCTACGGCACGGACAGCGAAGCGGTGGACCTGGCCAACCAGGGGACCTACGGACTGTCGGCGTCGATCTGGTCGAAGGACTCCCGCGAGGCCGGCCGGATGGCGGCGCGGATCCGCGCCGGGTCGGTCAACATCAACGACGGCGCCGCCGCGGCGGCCGGCAGCATCGAGGCCGGGATGGGCGGCATGGGCGACAGCGGACTCGGCAGGCGCCACGGGGCCGAGGGGATCCGCAAGTACACCGAGAGCCAGACGGTCGCCGCGCAGCGCCTCCTGCCGCTCGGACCGGCGAAGCCCGGGCAGGGCTCCGTGGAGAGCTTCGTCCGCCGCACCAACGGACAGCTGGCGCTGCTGCGCCGGCTCGGTGTCCGATGAGCACCGGCGCGTCGCCCGTGGGCCGGCGGTGGCAGGCACTGCGTGCGGCGACGGGTCCGCTCGACCCGGTCGACCTCGACGCCCTGTGGGCGGATCTCGACGTCGTCGACGCGTCCTCGATCCTCGGCCACTGGCGCGGGTTCGCCTTTCCGACCGGCCACCCCATCGAGAGGACGCTGGCCACCAGCAGATGGCACGGCAAGCGGTTCGACGCGCTGCACGATGCCGCACCGCTGATCTGCCGGGCCGAGGACGGCGGCCTCTACTCCGACACCACAGCGGGCCGCGGCGGGGCCAGCCTCTGGAACGTCGAGTTCCGCGGCGAGGTGACCGCCACCATGGTGTACGACGGCATGGCCGTGCTCGACCACTTCAAGCGCGTGGACGAGCACACCCTGATGGGCGTGATGAACGGCAAGCCCGAACTCGTGCTCGCGCGGGGCCGCCACTTCTACTTCGGCCTGGAACGCGAATGAGGACCTCGGTGCTCCTCTCGAGCGGCCCCGAGGCCGGCGAGGTCGTCGAGGCCGAACTGGACGACCCGCGCCCGGACGAGGTGATCGTCCGGATCGAGGCGGTCGGCGTCTGCCCGACGGACCTCGCCACCCGCAGAGCGCTCGGGGACCGGCCGGCCGTGCTCGGCCACGAAGGGTGCGGCATCGTGGAGCGGCTGGGCGCGGACGTCGACACCCTGGGCCTGGGGGACCGGGTCGTGATCTCCTTCGCATCCTGCGGCCGCTGCGGGCAGTGCCGGGCCGGTCATCCGGCGTACTGCGACCTGGCGAGCGCGCTCAACGCGTCGGGGCGACGGCTCGACGGGTCCCCGACGATCCGCGTCGGCGACGAGCCGGTGTTCGGCGCCCACTTCGGCCAGTCGTCGTTCGCGGCGGCCGCGCTGACCGACGCCCGGTCGTGCGTTCCGGTCGGCGACGTGCCACCGGAGGTCGCCGCCCCGCTGGGGTGCGGATTCCTGACCGGTGCGGGCGCGGTGCTCAACGTCCTGCAGCCCGGTCCCGGCGACCGGCTGCTGGTGGTCGGCGGTGGTGCGGTCGGCACCGCGGCCGTGCTGACCGCCCTGTCCGACGGGGTGGAGGTGGTGGTGGCGGAGCCCGTTGCCGCGCGCCGGGAACTCGCCGTCCGGTTCGGGGCGACAGCCGTCGCCTCCCTGGACGACCCCCTGCCGTCGGTGACCCACGCGCTCGACACCACCGGCCGCCCCGGGCCGCTGGCTCGCGCACTCGCTCTGCTGCGGCCCCGAGGAGTGCTGGCGGTGATCGGCCTCGGGCCTACCACGGCCGCCATCGATGTGCGTGCCCTGATGCTGCGAGGGCTTCAACTGCGCGGCTGTGTCGAGGGCGATGCCGAGCCGTCGCTCCTCGTGCCCGAGCTGATCCGGCGCCACCGGCAGGGGAGCCTGCCCCTCGACGCACTGGTCACCACCTACGGCCTGGGCGACTTCGCCCGGGCGGTCGCCGACCAGCAGGCCGGCCGGACGCTGAAGCCCGTACTCGTCCCGACCGGTTGACCGTCCTCTTCACCTCGCCTCGCCTCACTCACCCCTTGCCGTGCCCCTCCCTCGCTCCTTCCTCGTTCGCCCCTCGCCTCTTCCTGCTCTCTTCCCGCCGCATGTACGCGAACAGTTCAGATCGGAGTCCTGATGACCAAAGCGCTCTTCGGCGAACGGGTGCTCTACGACGACGAGCACGAGCTCCTGCGCGAGACGGTCCGGGCGTTCGTCGACAAGCACGCCGCGCCGCACGCCGAACGGTGGCGGGCCGAGGGCAAGGTCGACCGCGAACTCTTCCAGGAGGCCGCCCGGGCCGGGATCCTCGGCTTCAACATCCCCGAGGAGTACGGGGGCGGCGGGGTCACCGACTTCCGCTTCAACGCGGTGATCGGCGAGGAGTTCTCCCGCCACCCCGCGTCGGACGGCCTCGCCGGGGTCGGGCTGTCCAACGACATCGTCGTGCCCTACTTCACCGACCTGACCGACGAGCAGCAGAAGGCCCGCTGGCTGCCGGGCATCGCCGCCGGGGAACTCGTCGTGGCGGTCGCGATGACCGAGCCCGGAACCGGGAGCGACCTGGCCGGCATCGCCACCACCGCCGTCCGCGACGGCGACGACTACGTGGTCAACGGCAGCAAGGTGTTCATCTCCAACGGCCAGAACGCCGACCTGGTCGTCACCGCCGTACGCACCGGACCGGACCGGCACGGCGGGATCAGCCTGCTCGTCGTCGAGGCCGACCGGCCCGGCTTCTCGCGCGGCCGCAACCTGGAGAAGATCGGTCTGCACGCCCAGGACACCAGCGAGCTGTTCTTCCAGGACGTCCGCGTGCCGGCCGCCAACCTGCTCGGCGAGGAGGGCTCCGGCTTCAAGGCCCTGATGCGCAATCTGCCCCAGGAGCGGATCTCGATCGCCGCCAACGCCGTGGCCTCCCTCGAGGGCGTGCTGGAACGGACCGTGGAGTACGTCAGGGAGCGCAAGGCGTTCGGCCGGACCGTCGGCTCCTTCCAGAACACCCGCTTCCAACTGGCTGACATGGTCACCACCGCACGCGTGGGCCGCACCTACATCGACGCGCTGCTCGCCAAGCACTCCCGCGGTGAACTGAGCGCCGTGGACGCCGCGTCGGCGAAGTTCTGGGCTACGGAGAGCTACGTCGACATCGTCGGACGCTGCCTGCAACTGCACGGCGCCTACGGCTACATGCTCGAATACCGCATCGCCCACGACTACCTCGACTCACGCATCACCACCATCTACGGCGGCACCACGGAGATCATGAAGGAGATCGTCGCCCGCGACCTGGGTCTCTGACCCCCGGCTCGCTTCGCGCGCCGTACTGGCGCTCCCGCCTCCCGTGCCGGTAGGACATCCGCAGGAGCACACGGCCGACCGGCATCGAGGAGCACGCATGGATCACGGCCACGAGGACTATTACGATCTCGGCCGCCACACGCGCCGCGTGACGACGGTGTCCGCCGAGGCGCAGGTCTGGTTCGACCGCGGACTGAACTGGACCTTCGCGTTCAACCACGAGGAGGCGGTCCGCTGTTTCGAGGCCGCCGCCGCAGCGGATCCCCGCTGCGCCATGGCCGACTGGGGCGTGGCCTACGCGCTCGGACCCAACTACAACAAGCCCTGGGAGTTCTTCGACGAACAGGAGCTGGCGCAGACCGTGGAGCGCACGCACGCCGCCACGCAGCGTGCGCTCGCCAAGGCCGAGGCCGGTGAAGTCACCGCGGTGGAGCGAGCGTTGATCGACGCGCTGCGGGCCCGTTACCCACGGGCCGACGCCTCCGGCGGCGCACAGGAGTGCTCCGTGTGGAACGCGGCCTACGCCGACCGCGTGCGCGACGTCCACCGGCTGGCCCCGGACGACCTCGATGTGGCCGCCCTGTACGCCGACGCGCTGATGAACCTCACGCCCTGGCAGCTGTGGGACATCCGCTCGGGCCGGCCCGCCCCGGGTGCGCGCACCACCGAGGCGAAGGCCGTTCTCGAGCAGGCCATGGCGGCACCGGCCGGCGCGCACCACCCGGGTCTGCTGCACTGCTACATCCATCTGATGGAGATGTCCCCGACCCCCGAGACCGCTCTGCCGGCCGGTGACCGGCTGCGCGGTCTGGTGCCGGACGCGGGACACCTGCAGCACATGCCCTCGCACCTGGAAGTGCTCTGCGGCGACTACCGCCGGGTGCTCGTCGACAACTCCGCGGCGATCGCGGCCGACGCGAAGTTCCACGCGAGGCGGGGCGCGGCGAACTTCTACACCTTGTACCGCTGCCACAACCATCACTTCAGGATCTACGGGGCGATGTTCCTCGGCCGGTTCGAGGACGCGATCGACGCCGCGCGACAGCTCGAAGCGGCCGTGCCCGACGAGCTGCTGCGCGTCCAGAGCCCGCCGATGGCGGACTGGCTGGAGGGCTTCCTCGCGATGCGCGTGCACGTGCTCATCCGCTTCGGCCGCTGGGCCGACGTCCTCGCGCTTGCGCTGCCCGAGGACCAGAAGCTGCACTGCGTCACCACGGCGATGCTGCACTACGCGCGAGGTGTCGCCCTGTCGGCGACGGGCCGCGTCGACGAGGCCGAGGCCGAACGCCTGCTGTTCCGCACCGCCGTCGCCCAAGTCCCGGACACGCGGATGCTGTTCAACAACACATGCGCCGACATCCTGGCGATCGCCTCGGAAATGCTCGACGGGGAGCTGGAGTACCGCAAGGGGGAGTACGACGCGGCGTTCGCCGCGCTGCGCCGCTCGATCGAGCTGGACGACGGCCTCCCCTACGACGAGCCGTGGGGCTGGATGCAGCCCACCCGGCACGCGTACGGCGCCCTGCTCCTCGAACAGGGCAGGGTCGCGGAGGCCGAGGCCGTCTACCGAGCCGATCTCGGGCTCGACGACACCCTGCCGCGCGCCCAGCAGCACCCGCGCAACGTGTGGGCCCTGCACGGGTTCCACGAGTGCCTGGTGCGGCTCGGCAAGGAGGGCGAGGCGCGGATCGTGGCCCAGCAGCTGAAGATCGCCGAGGCGCTCGCGGACGTACCGATCAAGGCGTCGTGCTTCTGCCGCACGGAGGCCGGCCCGGCCCTTGCCGGGGATTCCCCGGTGAAGGCCGCGCCCGGCGACGACGGGTGCTGTACCGGGTGACCGCCGAAGGGCGCGGGCCCGGTCGCCGGCATCGCGGCCGGGCCCGCGCCCGCGATGCCGGCGACCGGGGTCGCTTCAGAGCCCGTTGACCTTGGCGTTCGCCGTGAGTTCGTAGACCAGCGTCACCGTGCGGCGGCCGTCCGGCGGGAGGGACACGTCCCAGCGCGCGATGCCCTCGGCGTCGAGCGCGTCCGGGGCGGGGGAGCAGGCCTCCTTGCGCAGGCGGACCTCGACGTCCGAGACCTCGGAGACCGGGATCCGTTCGCGCAGCGTGATCACCTGGTCGTCGGCCTCGCCGGGGGCGGAGAACCGGGTCAGGTGCAGCCGGACCGTGCGGGTGATCACGGTCCGCTGGGTGAGGCCGGTGGTGTCACGGGACTCGTCGGTCTCGCGTATCACCCGGTAGGTGTCCGAGCTGCCGAACGCCAGCTCGTGGACCGCTCCGGGCGCGGTGAAGTCGAGGGTGCCGCGGCCGGTGAAGCCACTGCCGCGGACCAGCTCCACCGGCCCGGCGAGCAGCGCGTGGCCGCTGGAGTTGGTGGCCCGCACCACCTGGGTCACCAGCGGCGACAGTTCGGGCGCGCAGACGTGCTCGACGTGCGCCGCCGAGGTGCTGGTGGTGAGGGGCACGCGGTGGGCACGGCCGTCGCCGGCCACCGAGGCCGGGGCGGGGGCGTGCAGGACGCGCACCTCGCCGCCGTCGTCGACGCCCGGCAGCCCGGGCACCGCGGTCGGACCGAGGTCGGTGATCGCCTCCTCGCGCAGCTCGATGTCGACGGAGCGGCGTTCGGTGGCGGACCGGTCCCGAAGGGTGAGCCGGTCCTCGACGAGCCGCGGCGGGGCGGTGGCCAGCGCCGATCGGGCCGTCGACAGCGTCAGGCGGACGCCGGACCAGTCCTCGCCGGTGCGCTGCCACACCACCGCGTCCGTCTGCAGGGTCAGTTCCCCGCCGTCGAGCGTCGCCCGGTACGCGGGACGCCACAGCGCGCACGGAGCGAGATGGCTCAGGCGCAGGTCGACGGGGCCGGCTGCCGTCGCCCGCACGGTCAGTTCGACGTGCGCGGTCAGCTCCGGCGGCTCCTGCTCGGCGAGCCCCAACGCCCGCCGCGCCTCGTTCAGTTCGGCAGTCAGTCTGCCCAGGCGGGCTTCGACCGCGCCGAGCTCGTCCTCGTACTGGTCGCGTTCGGCGTCCACCCGGTCCAACTCTGCGGACCAGCGCTCCGGTTCGGCCTCGCCGAATCCTGCGCCCTCGCCGATCTCGCGCAGCAGATCGGAAGCCAGCCCGCCCAGCAGGTCCAGGCGGGCCCGCAGCCGGTCGCGGCGCTGTTCCAGGGTGCGCAGCTCCTCGTCGAGGGCGTGCGCGCGGCGGCGCAGCGGGGAGTCCTCGTCGGTGGGCGGCTCGGGAGCGCGCGGTGTCCAGGCCCGCACCAGGCGGAGGTCGAGGACGGTGGCGTCGCCCGGGCCGCCGGTGAGTTCGGCGTGCAGGCTGCGGTCGACGGCGAGCGCGCTGACCGGGCCGAGGCGCAGCCGCTGGACACCCGCCTCCAGCGCAAGGGCGGCGGCCCGCTCGACGTGGGCGCGGTCCTCCAGGCAGGTCACCGCGGTGACGGGCAGCGGAATCGGTTCGGGGACAGGGGAGTCGGTCATGGCGGGTGTCAGCTCCTCCGGTTGCCGCCGGTGAGGGCCTTGGCGGCCGGGATGCGGATCTCGTAGCCGCCGTCGAGCGCGGTGGCGCCGCCCGCGGGTACGTCCACCCGCCACAGGCGGGTGCCGGGGGCGTGCTGCCCGGGGCCGTCGCCCGCGTCCTCCGGCGCGGACCAGCCGCCCCGCTCCTCGATGCGGATGTCGGCATCGGAGGTGACCGGGACGCGCTCGCGGACCTCCACGGTGACCGGCCGGGAGAGGCGGTTGGCCAGCTCCACGTGGATCCGGTGGTCGAGCACGGTGGTCGTGCTGCGCAGACCGGCGGTGGATTCGCGCAGCTCGGTGCGGCGGCCGACCCGGACCGCCTCGGCGGGCCCGAGCCCCACCCGGCCGGTGCCGCCGGGAGCGAGGCGGGGCAGGGCCGTCGTCGGCAGCCGGTCGCCGTCCACCGCCACGTCCACGGGGCCGGCGAGCAGGGCCTGGTCGGTGGCATTGGTGACGACCAGCGTCGCGTACACGGTCTCCTCGACGGACGGTACGCAGCGGTACTCGGTGCGCAGTCGGACCGGGAGCTCCGTGACGGTGACGGTGTGCCAGGTGCCGTCGGAGGGGATGTCGGCGGAGCCCTGGGCGTCGTAACGGTGGTCGAAGGAACCCGCCGACTCGCGCGGCCGTACCGCGTGCCCGGGGAGGGGCAGCTGAGCCACCGCGTGGGCGCGGCGCCGGTACTCGGCGGCCACCGGGTCCGTGGGGGTGCCGGGCGCGAGGAGGCCGCGGCGGCCGTCCGGCGCGTCGGGACCGGCGAGGACCAGGTCGGCGTAGTCGAGTTCGGCGGTTGCGGGCCGCGGCGGACCGGGCGGCGGCGGTGGCGGGGGCGGCGCCGCGGTGGTTCCGGCCGGTGCCGCGGGCGGTGGGGCGCCGTAGCCCGCGGGGGCCGGGGGAGGTGGGCCGCCGTATCCGGCGGGTGCTGCCGGTGCCGGAGGTGCCGGAAAAGCCGCCGGTGCCGCGGCGAGGGGCATCTGTTCCGGTGCGTCGAGGCTCATGCGCCTGCCGCCCGTACGAGCCCGGGCCGCGGGCTGGGGAGCGGGCGGCGCCCCCGCGAACGCCGGGGGCTCCGGGACGAACCCGCTGCCCGCCGCGGGCGGCGCCCCGTACCCGAGCGGTGCCGGGCGCGGCGCCGCCGCCTCGTACCCGGTGAACAGGTCGTCCAGTCCCGGCGGGGGCTCGCGCCAGCCGGACGGGGCGGGAGCGGCCTGGCGGCGCCCGATCCGCACGGAGCGCAGGTGCGGCACCCCGGTGGCGCGGTGCAGGTCGGCGGTGGACAGGCCGATGCGGACGCCCGTCCAGTCCTCGCCGGTGCGCTGGGCGACCGAGGCGCGCAGCACCAGCCGTCCGCCGTCCTCTCCCTGACGGTGGGTCAGCCGGTAGGACGGGACCCAGACGGCACCCGGCACGCGGTACTCGACCTCGACGTCGGTCTCCTCGGCGTCGGCACCTTCCAGGGTGAGGACGGCCGAGACCGTGGTCCGTACGGGAGCCGACGGCGTGTCCGTGGAGGCCCGCTCGGCGCGGTCCGTGGCGATACCGAGTTCGTGCCCGATCCGGCGCAGTGCCTCGTCCAGCTCGACGAGCCCGGCCTGCAGGGCGGCCAGCCGCTCGTCGACGAACCCCGCGAGGTCGAGCCACGCCTCGACGGGCGTGCGCCGGTGCGGGTCCTCGCGTCTGCGCGGCGGCGGGACCGGGCGCAGCGCCGCGATCTCCTCGATCCGTCGGACCTGCCGGTCCCGGCGGGCGTGCGCCGCCTGCTGTTCCTCCGTCAGCCGGTGCACCTCGTCGACCAGGTCCTGGGGCGTGCCGGGCGCGGCCGGTTCGGCCTCGACGGCGATCCGGGCCTCGGTCACGCGCGCGCCGGGTGCGTCCACGACGCGGGCGCGCAGCGAACCGGGGTCCAGGGACCGCGGCAATCCGCTCACCCGTACCCGGCCGCCGGCCGGAGCGACGCCGCGGGCCAGCCGCCGGCACACCGCGCCGCGCGCGTACACCACCACCGACGTGAGCGTGGACTCCCACACCTGTGCCGCCGCGTCCGTCATCGCGTCTTCCTCCCCCGTACGCCGCCGAGCACGGCGCGAACCTCGGCCGAGACTACGCCGCGATCGTCGGACGGGCAGCCCCGTCTAGGGTGTCCGGTATGGATCGAGCGGGGCTCCACAGGGCAGTCGACGAGGCGTTCGCCGTCACCGGCGCGGACACTCCGCCCTGGCCCGATCCGCATCCCGACCGCGACGTGCGCGACGAGGAGTACTCGCGCTGCTCGGAGCCGGAGAAGTACCGCATCCTCGCCGCTCGCGCGGAGGCGTGGACGAAGGCGTTGTGCGGGCTCGGGCTGGCCGAGGCGGAGACGGTCGCCGATCCGGCGGGGCTCTGGCGGCGGGCACCCGATGTCGCCGTCGACGGCGCGGTCCGGCTGCGCCCGGCGCGTGCGGGGGCGGTGCCGCTCGTGTTCGGGTTCTCCGCCGTGGAGGGTGTGCCGCGGACCGTCCTCGTGCTCGGGGCGGGGGAGTCCGTCGCGACGCTGGCGGTGCTGCCGGACTGCGGCTGCGATGCCTGTGACGACGGTTCCGAGGGTCTGATCGAGGCGGTCGACGAGGTGGTGGAGGCCGTGGTCACCGGCATGTTCGTGCACGTCGACGCCGGGGACGGCCGGGAGATCGTCGCCCTCGGCGACAGTTGGTCGGCGAGCGACTGGGACGACTCCCGGCCGCCGGTGGAGGACGCGGTCGCCGACGCGCGGGCCGGGCGGTCGCCGTATCGCGTCGTGCACGGTCAGGCCTGGAGATGACGGCCGGAAGCGGGGACTGACGGGCGCATGACCGCCCGGGTCGCCGATGAGCGGCGGATCGTCATGACCGTCGCCGCGAACCGGGACGGGACGAGCGAGCGGCGTACGCCTTCTTGAACTCCGTTACGGGCCAGGGCTGTTCGAGCGAGGGGACGGCTCGCTCGGCGACGGTCGGCGCTGCCCATCGGCACGGCCGGGACCGTCGGGCACCGGCCACTCGGCCGCGTGGCCCCGAGGGCCCGTTGTGCCACGGCGCCCTATGACGGTAGGTCCCGCACCGGCGTGGGGGACCAGGTCCTCGCCCGTACGGCGTGGGTGGCTGCTGGCCGCGCGGACCGGCTGGTGGCGGCCATGTGTGGAGGCCATGTGAGGGTGCGTGACCGCGGCGGCCGTGTGTCGGGGCACTGATACCGTGCGGGGCGCGTCGGTGGCCGACCGTCGGAGCACGGACGCACAGCATCAGCCGCTCGAGGGGAACCCCGCCATGATCAAGTCCTGGACGTCCGCTGCCGCCACGATCGGCACCGCCGTGTGCGCGGGGGCGCTGCTCGTGGGCTGCTCCGCCTCGGTGAGCACCACGCCCAAGATGTCCAAGGAGAAGGTCGGCGACACCATCGCGCAGAAGCTGGCCTCGACGACCGGGGCGCCGAAGCCGGACGTCAGCTGCCCCGAGGACCTCGAGGGCAAGGCCGGCACCAGCATGCGCTGCACGGTCACGGCGACGGACGGCAGCACCGTCGCTGTCGACGTCAAGGTCAAGTCCGTCGACGGCGACCAGATCAACTTCGACTACGAGGTCGACCAGAAGGTGAACCCGGCGCCGTCCAACTGACTCCGGCAGTACCCCCGACGCCCGGCGCGTGCGCCGGGCGTCGGCTCATGCCGTGACCTTGGCGACGAACGCGGCCACGTTCGCCACCGTCCGCTCGATCTTCTCCTCCGCCGTGAGCGTCTCGTGCAGCCGCGCACCGGCGCCCGCGTCCTTCTTGCCGCGCACATAGAGCGAGCACGCCAGATCGCTGCAGATGTAGGCGCCCACCGAGTTGCCCTGCTTCCCGGCCTTGCCCGCCTTCGGCGCCACCATCAGGGAGACGCCGCCGGTGTGCGTCGTCACGCACATCGAGCACATGCTGCGCCGGGTCTGCCACGACGCGGCGTGCGAGGAGCGCAGCGCGACCCCCTGCGGGCGGCCGTCGATCTCGGCGACGAGATAGGCGCGGTCGGGGGCCTGCGGATCCCGCCAGCCGAAGTAGTCCAGGTCGTCCCAGGGGCGCTCGGCCAGATCGTGCGGCACGTTCATGCGCTTCGCCTCGCCCTTGGTGCAGTTCACGAATGCGGAACGGATCTCCCGCTCGGTCAGTGGCTTCATAACACCGAGGCTAAGTTGCCTAAAGGTTTTAGGCAAATGCATAATGGTCACGGTCGAGAGGAAGGGCAGTCATGGTGCGTGTGGGGCTCAGTGCGGAGCGCTTGGCGATGGCGGGCGCGGAGCTGGCCGACGAGGTGGGCTTCGAGCACGTCACGGTCTCGGCGCTCGCGCGGCGGTTCGACGTCAAGGTCGCGAGCCTGTACTCGCATGTGAAGAACTCGCACGACCTCAAGACCCGGATCGCCCTGATCGCCTTGGAGGAGATGGCGGACCGGGCCGCCGAGGCGCTGGCCGGGCGCGCCGGCAAGGACGCCCTGACCGCCCTCGCGAACGTCTACCGCGACTACGCCCGTGAGCACCCCGGCCGCTACGCCGCGGCCCAGTTCCGCCTCGATCCCGAGGCGGCCGCCGCCGGCGCCGGGCCGAGGCACGCGCAGATGACGCGCGCACTGCTGCGCGGCTACGACCTGACCGAGCCGGACCAGACGCATGCGGTCCGACTCCTCGGCAGCGTCTTCCACGGCTACGTGAGCCTGGAGATGGGAGGCGGGTTCAGCCACAGCGCACCGGACTCCGATGTGACATGGGTACGCACTCTTGACGCACTGGACGCCCTGTTGCGGAACTGGCCCGAGCAGGGCGCCTAGCCCGCCACGGGACTCGTAGTCCATCAATTGATCAATATCCGCCGCTTGATCAACAGGTTGAGGTCATGAACACCGAGCATCACTGGATCACCACACCGCTGACCGCCGGACTGCTGCGCGGCGCCCTCGACGTCGAGCGCACCGAGCTCGGGCTGCTGCCTCATCGGCTGCCCGCATGGGCCCGCGCCCAGAACGCCGACGGTCAGCTGGCCATGGTCGAGGCACAGCCCTCCGGCGTACGGCTCGCGTTCCGTACGCGGGCGACCGCCGTCGAGCTGGACACCCTGCCGGTCAAGCGCGTCTATGTAGGTGTGCCGCAGCGACCCGACGGGGTGTACGACCTGCTGGTCGACGGACGTCTCGCCGCGCAGGGGAGCGTGCCGGGCGGCCACACCCTGACCATCGACCTGGCCACCGGGTCCGCCGAGCGCACCGCCGGCTCGCCCGGCACCCTGCGTTTCACCGGCCTGGCCGACGCGATGAAGGACATCGAGATCTGGCTCCCGCACAACGAGACCACCGAGCTCATCGCCCTGCGGACCGACGCCCCCGTCGAGCCCGCCGCGGACCCCGGCCGCCCGGTGTGGCTGCACCACGGAAGCTCCATCAGCCACGGCTCCGACGCCGCGAGCCCGACCGCCATCTGGCCCGCCCACGCCGCGTCACTGGCCGACGCCGAGCTGATCAACCTCGGCTTCGGCGGCAGCGCCATGCTGGACCCCTTCACCGCGCGCACGATGCGGGACACCCCCGCGGACCTGATCAGCGTCAAGATCGGGATCAACCTCGTCAACTACGACGTGATGCGCATGCGTGCCTTCACCCCGGCCGTGCACGGCTTCCTCGACACCATCCGGGAAGGGCACCCCACGACACCGCTCCTGCTCGTCTCGCCGATCCTGTGCCCGATCCACGAGGACACCCCGGGTCCCGCGGCCCCCGACCTCGACACGCTCTCCAGCGGACAGCTCAAGTTCAGGGCCATGGGGGACCCCGCGGAGCGCGCGTACGGAAAGCTCACGCTCAGCGGGATCCGCGAGGAGCTGGCCCGGATCGTGACGGCGCGCGCGGCCGAGGACCCGCATCTGCACTACCTCGACGGCCGCGAACTCTACGGCGAGGCCGACGTCGACGAACTGCCGCTGCCCGACGACATCCACCCCGACGCGGCCACCCATCGCCGCATCGGAGAGCGCTTCGCGGACCGCGCCTTCGCCTCCGGCGGACCGTTCGCGAAGCGCTGATCCGGGGGCGGCGAAGCGGTGCTGAGCGGGCGGGTTAGCATATGAGCGCCGCCTAGCTCGAAAGAGACGCACGTGACTGTCAATGACGACTCGTTCACCAATTGGAAGCACCGCGAGGAGACCGCGGAGTCGATGATCCCGATCATCGGGAAGCTGCACCGCGAACGGGACGTGAACGTCCTCCTGCACAGCCGTTCCCTGGTGAACAAGTCGGTGGTCAGCATTCTCAAGACCCACCGATTCGCCCGGCAGATAGCCGGCGCCGAGCTCTCGGTCACCGAGACCATGCCGTTCCTGCGCGCCCTCACCGCGCTCGACCTGGGGCCCTCCCAGATCGACATCGGCATGCTCGCCGCGACGTACCGGAGCGACGAACGCGGCCTCAGCGTCGAGGAGTTCACGGCCGAGGCCGTCGCCGGCGCCACGGGTGACCACAAGATGGAGCGCGGCGCCGGCCGCGACGTCGTCCTCTACGGCTTCGGCCGCATCGGCCGCCTCGTCGCCCGCCTGCTCATCGAGAAGGCCGGCTCCGGCAACGGGCTGCGGCTGCGCGCCATCGTCGTGCGCGGCGGCGGCGAGGCGGACCTCGTGAAGCGGGCCTCGCTGCTGCGCCGCGACTCCATCCACGGCCAGTTCCAGGGCACGATCACCGTCGACGAGGCGAACAGCACCATCGTCGCCAACGGCAACGCCATCAAGGTGATCTACGCGAACGACCCGTCGGAGATCGACTACACCGCGTACGGCATCAACGACGCCATCCTGATCGACAACACCGGCAAGTGGCGCGACCGCGAGGGCCTGTCCGGGCACCTGCGCCCGGGCATCGACAAGGTCGTCCTCACCGCCCCAGGCAAGGGCGACGTCCCGAACATCGTGCACGGCGTCAACCACGACATGATCAAGCCGGACGAGCAGATCCTGTCCTGCGCCTCCTGCACCACGAACGCGATCGTGCCGCCGCTCAAGGCGATGGCCGACGAGTACGGCGTGGAGCGCGGGCACGTGGAGACCGTCCACTCCTTCACCAACGACCAGAACCTGCTGGACAATTACCACAAGGCCGACCGCCGCGGCCGCTCCGCGCCGCTCAACATGGTCATCACCGAGACCGGCGCCGCCTCCGCCGTCGCCAAGGCGCTGCCCGACCTGAAGGCGCCGATCACCGGCAGCTCGATCCGCGTCCCCGTCCCGGACGTCTCCATCGCGATCCTCAGCCTGCGGCTCGGCCGCGAGACGACCCGCGAAGAGGTCCTCGACTACCTTCGCGACGTCTCGCTGACCTCGCCGCTCAAGCGTCAGATCGACTTCATCAGCGCCCCCGACGCGGTCTCCAGCGACTTCATCGGCTCCCGGCACGCCTCGATCGTCGACGCGGGCGCCACCAAGGTCGACGGCGACAACGCGATCCTCTACCTCTGGTACGACAACGAGTTCGGCTACTCCTGCCAGGTCATCCGGGTCGTCCAGCACGTCTCCGGGGTCGAGTACCCGACCTTCCCGGTGCCGGTCCCCGTGGTCTGAGCACCGTCGACGGACCGAGCCCGAGGCCGCCTTCGCACACCGCGAGGGCGGCCTCGGCCGTTCGCGTGAGGCCGGTCGTCGTGCTGCGCGAGGACGACTTCTTCCACAACCGCCAGGTCGTACGGCGCGGAGACATGCGCCACCTTGACCCGGTGATCACTCACGGCGCAGGATGAGGGCATGTTCACGCATCGCGCCCACGCTTTCGGAACGGCCACCGTGCCGGACCGATGTGGTTGCGCGCGCAGCGGCTTGTAGCGGACGCCAGGTCCCTCGTCGCTCCTCTCCGTACGTTCCGCGGTGATCCCTGTCCGGGCCGCGCGCGTACGGACCTTCCGCGTTCTCACCACCGCGTGCCCTCCGGAGAGTGCCCATGTCCGTGACGGAAATCCCGCCCTCGACCACCCCGCTGCGCCCCGCCCACATCCCCGCCGACGGCCTCTACGAGGGGCGGCGCCTGCTGCGCCGCACCCCGGACGGGTGGCAGCACCGCCCGTACGAGCTCTTCGACGTCGTCCCGCAGGGCGCCACCATCGGCGCCGAGATCCGCGGCCTCGACCTCGCCCGGCCGCTGTCTCCCGCGCTGCGCGAGGAGGTGAACCGGGCCCTGCTGGAGTGGAAGGTGCTGTTCTTCCGCGGCCAGCATCTGAGCAGCGCGGATCAGCGTGAATTCGCCCGCAACTGGGGTGAGTTGGAGACCAATCCGCTGCTGGAGCGCGGCGACAGCGACGAGGTCGTGCGGTTCGACAAGAGCGCCTCGTCCACGCCGACCTTCGAGAACGTGTGGCACACGGACGTCACCTTCCGTGAACGGCCCGCCATGGGCGCCGTGTTGCAGCTGCGGGACGTCCCGCCGTCCGGCGGCGACACGATGTGGGCCGACATGGCGGCCGCCTACGACAACCTGCCGCAGGACGTCCGCGCCCGCATCGACGGAGCCGTCGCCGAGCACGACTTCCTGCCCGGCTTCCGCCGGTTCTACGGTCCCGAGCGGCTCGCCCGCTGGCAGGACGCGTTCCCGCCCGTGACCCACCCGGTCGTGCGCAGGCACCCCGAGACCGGGCGGCGCATGCTCTTCGTCAACACCTCGTTCACGACGAGGATCGTCGGGCTGGAGCGGGCCGAGAGCGACCGGCTGCTGCGCCTGCTGTTCCAGCAGGCCCACGTGCCGGAGTTCCAGGTCAGGTTCCGCTGGCAGGCGGGTGACATCGCGTTCTGGGACAACCGGGCTACGCAGCACTACGCCGTCGCCGACTACGGCGACGCCCGGCGGGTCGCCGAGCGCGTCGCCATCGCGGGGGACCGGCCCCACTGACCGCGGCGTCCCACGACGAAGGGCACCGGCCCGGTGGCCGGTGCCCTTCGCGTGCGTGGTTCAGGCCACGGGGGCGATGGATCGTCCCGCCCAGTCCGGCGCCGGTTCCGTGAGGGCGCGGAACCGGTCGTGGACCGGCTCGGGGAACTCGGTGGCGCGGCCCGCCTTCTGGTCGACGTGCAGGGCGAGCAGCTCCGTCGTCGCCACCGGAGCCGCGTCCGCGTCCGGTTCGGCGGAGTCGTCCGGGACCACGTACATCTCGTGCGTGAAACGGGCCTTCTTCGCCGCCACGCCCAACACCCGTGTCCGGATGGCCAGATGGGCGCCCTCGGGAACGTCGCGCAGATAGCGGATGTGGGACTCGACCGTGTAGAGGGAGCAGCCGGTCGACTCGCGGTAGCCCGAGTGCAGGCCCGTCTCGATCATCAGGGCGTCCGTGGCGTGCCCGAAGGCCAGGACGTAAAAGGCCTCGCTCATATGGCCGTTGTAGTCGATCCACTCGGGGCGGACCGTGCGGTGCAGCAGCGGGATCATGGTCGTCTCGGTCATCGGGGGTCCGCCTCGCGGTCGAGGCGGCCGGTCGCGCGCAGGACGTCGATGACGCCCCGGTCGCGTTCGGCCACCAGCTCGGCGATGGTGCGGCCGTCCGCCGCCTCGTCGCAGCCGGCGACCACCGCGTCGTACAACTCCCGGTCGAGCTCGGGTGCTTCGAGCCGGGTCCAGGGGGACTTCAGGGACGGGCCGAAGTGGTCCAGCATGTGCGCCATGCCGCCCTCGCCGCCCGCGAGCGCGAACGTGAGCATCGGGCCCATGACCGCCCAGCGCAGTCCGGGGCCCTCGGTGATCGAGGCGTCGATGTCCCGCACCGTCGCCTCGCCGTTGGCGACCATGTGCAACGCCTCGCGCCACAGGGCCTCTTGGAGGCGGTTCGCGATGAACCCGGGCACCTCGCGGTCCATGGTGATCACCGACTTGCCCGCCGCCTCGTAGAAGCGCGAGGCCCACGCGACGGCCGCCGCGTCGGTGCGCTCGCCGCCGACGACCTCGACGAGCGGGATCAGATAGGGCGGGTTGAACGGATGCCCGACGACAAGGCGCGACGGGTCCGCGGCGGTCGTCTGCATGTCGGTCATCGGGTAGCCGGACGTCGACGAGGCGATGACGACGCCGGGCGGCGTCGCCGCGTCCAGCCGGGTCAGCAGGTCGCGCTTGAGGTCGAGCTTCTCGGGGGCGCTCTCCTGGACGAACTCGGCCTCTGCGACGGCCAGTTCGAGCGTGGGGGCGACCGTGAGGCGGTCGCGGGACGCGCCGTCCGCGAGGCCCAGCCGGGTGAGCGCGGGCCACGCCGCGTCGACCAGGCGGCGCAGCCTCGACTCGGCGTCGGGCGCCGGGTCCCAGGCCGTCACGTCGTAGCCGCGGGCCAGGAAGTGGGCGACCCAGCCGCCGCCGATGACACCGGCACCGACGCAGGCGACGCGCTGCACGTTCTCAGGAGTGGTGGGGGAGATGGGGGAGGTGGGGGAGGTCATCAGTGGTTCGCCTTCCTGAGGCCGAGGAGCTCGCGGGCCTCGTCGGGGGTCGCGACGCGCGCGCCGATCGACTCGGTGATCGTCACGGCCCGCTCGACGAGCTGGGCGTTGGTCGCCTTGTTGCCCTTGCCGAGGTAGAGGTTGTCCTCCAGGCCCACGCGGACGTGCCCGCCCAGCAGGATGGACTGCGCCACCCACGGCATCTGCATCCGGCCGAGCGCGAAGCTGGCCCAACGGGCCCCGTCCGGCAGCATGTTGACCATCGACTGGAGGACACCGGGGTCGGCCGGGGCGCCCCAGGGGATGCCCATGCACAGCTGGAACACGGTCGGGTCGTCGAGCAGGCCCTCGGCCAGCAGTTGCTTGGCGAACCAGAGCTGGCCGGTGTCGAAGATCTCCAGCTCGGGCCGGACGCCCAGCTCCTGGATGCGCCGTGCGCCCGCGCGGAGCATGTCCGGGGTGGAGACGTAGAGGTTCGAGCCGTCACCGAAGTTGAGGGAGCCGCAGTCGAGCGTGCAGATGTCGGGGAGCAGGTCCTCGACGTGCGGGAGGCGTTCGAGGCCGCCGACCAGGTCGGTGCCGGGGAGGTGGGTCAGCGGGTCGTCCGGGTCGATGACGAGGTCGCCGCCCATGCCGGCGGTGAGGTTGATGACGACGTCGGTGCCGGTTTCCTTCACGCGCTCGACGACCTCGCGGTACAGGCGGGGATCGCGGGAGGGGGCGCCGGTCTCGGGGTCGCGCACGTGGATGTGGACGACGGCCGCGCCGGCCTCGGCGGCCTGCACCGCGTTCTGGGCTATCTGTTGAGGGGTTACCGGGACGTGGGGGCTCTTGCGGACGGTGTCGCCCGCGCCGGTGAGGGCGCAGGTGATGATGACGTTCTCGGTGACGGTCATGTGGGGGCCTCCCGTTGGCCTACTCGCCGTAGGGGTGGGTGATGTGTTCGCGGGTGCGGGTGGCTGGTCGCGCAGTTCCCCGCGCTTCTGAGGAGCCGCCTACGCGGCCTTCAGGAGCGCCGTACGGACGTGCGCCTCCAACGCGGTGTGCATCGCGTCCGGATCCGTACCGGCCGTACCGGACGCCAGTACCTGTGCGGCCAGGCCGTCGATGAGCGCGGTCAGTGTCAGCGCCGCCGCCTCCGGGTCGACCGCCGGACGGAACACGCCCTGGGCGACCCCTCTTCGTACGACGTCGGCGACGGTCTCCCGCCACTGCCGGTAGTACTCGGCGTGCAGCCGTCCCACCGCCGTGGAACGCGCGGCCTCGGCCCACAGGTCGAGCCAGACCGCCCACTGGCGGCGCTGCTGCTCGGTGCGCGGTGTCTGCAGCTCGATGAGCTGGGCGAGCTCCGCCACCGCGTCGTCCGCCGCGGCGAGCCGGGCGGCACGGCGGGCGGTGTCCTCGTCCATGCACCAGCGCACCGCGGCCTCCAGCAGGTCGGCGCGGCCCGGGAAGTGGTAGTGGATCGCGGCGGTGCTGGTGGCGCAGGCGCGGGCGATGTCGACGACCCGCACCGCGTGGAATCCGTGCTCGGCGATCAGCCGGACCGTCTCGCGGACGATCTGCAGCGGACGCCCGCCCTCGACGGGGGCGACGGCGGCCTGGGACTGCTCCCGGGGCCGCGCCCCGAGCAGGCGGCCGACGTCGACCCGCCCCTCGTCGGCGATCCGCGCCAGCTCGGCGGCCGTGAAGCGGCGGGTGCCGCTCAGCGAACGCGAGAGCTTCGACGGATCCATCACGATACGGCGCGCGAACTCGCGCTGGCTGACGCCCGCCGCCGTGATGACCTCACGGACACGGGCGGCGGTGTCGGCGCTCGGGGCGCGGCCGGGGACGTCGTCGGTTTCCACAGGGCACGACCCTAACCACGTATTGAGAAGAACTCAACAGTGAGTCCCTCAAGTGCTGCCATCACCTGGGTGTTGCGCATCTGACTGGCTCATCAGTCGGTCGGCGCACCATCGGCCGTCGGCTCCTGTGCCGGCGCCTGCCGAAAGGCCCCGGAGTCAACCGGAATCCGTGCCGCCGCGCCCTCTTGTCGACGGTGCGGCAGCGCCTTAGCCTGCTCCGAGGCGCAAGCGCTTTCTGTCCCCCTGTGGCCCCCACGCCTCACGCGCCCCACCGCGACCGAGTCACGCGATCCCCTGGAGGAGTCCCGCATGACCGCCCGGAGAACACTGAAGGCCTGTACCGCCGCGGCCCTGCTGCTCGCCGCCTCCGTCGGGGCGGCCCCGACCGTCACCGCGGCCCCCTCCGCACCGCCCGGCCCGCTGCCCACCGTCTCGCCGACCCCGCAGCACCTCGCCCGCGCGGGCGACGACCTGCCGCTGCCGGCCCGCGCCGAACTCGTCGTCGGCGACACCACCGACCCCGCCGCCCGAGCCCTCGTCACGAAGACCCTCCAGGACCGGGGTGTGCAGCGTCTGGACGTCCGGGCCGAGGCCTCCGGGCACGCCGCGCTCACCGTCCTGCTCGGTCCCGCCGCCCGCCCCGACATCGCGCAGGCGCTGCGGGGCACCGAGGTCCCCGACCACGAAGAGGGCTACGCGCTGCGGGCCGCCCGCCGCACGGTCGCGCTCGGCGGCACGGACGCCACCGGCCAGTTCTACGCCGCGCAGACCCTGCGGCAGCTCGTCGCACGGCACGCCGTCGCGGGCGCCTCGGTCTCCGACTTCCCGTCGATGCGGCTGCGCGGCAGCATCGAGGGGTTCTACGGTCCGCCCTGGACCACCGACGAACGCCTCGACCAGATGGACTTCCTCGGCGAGGTCAAGTCCAACACCTATGTGTACGCGCCCAAGGACGACCCCTACCACCGCGACAAGTGGCGCGACCCCTACCCCGCCGACAAGCTGACGGAGCTCGGCGAACTCGTCGACCGGGCGGGCGCCAACCACGTCCGGTTCACCTTCGCCGTCTCGCCCGGCGGCTCCATCTGCTACTCCGACCCGGCCGACGTCAAGGCGCTCACCGCCAAACTCCAGTCCCTGTACGACCTCGGCGTGCGCTCGTTCTCCGTGCCGCTCGACGACATCAGCTACACCAAGTGGAACTGCGCCGCGGACGAAGCGACGTTCGGCGCGCCGGGCCGCGGGCCCGCCGCCCAGGCGCAGGTCGCGCTCCTCAACGCCGTCCAGCAGGACTTCATCGCGACGCACGACGGCGCCAACCCGCTCCAGATGGTGCCGACCGAGTACGGCGACCTCACCGACACCGCCTACAAACAGGAGATCCGCGCCCACCTCGACCCGGCCGTCGAAGTGATGTGGACCGGTACCGACGTCGTCCCGCCCGAGATCACCAACTCCCAGGCGCAGCAGGCCTCTCAGCTGTTCGGCCGCAAGGTCTTCGTCTGGGACAACTACCCCGTCAACGACTTCGGGAAGACCGCGGGACGCCTCCTGCTCGCCCCGTACGACAAGCGCGAGGCGGGCCTGTCCGACAACCTCAGCGGACTCGTCTCCAACCCCATGAACCAGGAGGCGGCCAGCAAGCTCGCCGTCTTCACCATGTCCGACTTCTCGTGGAACGACCGCGGCTACGACCGCACCCGCTCGGCCCGCCGGTCCGCCCTGCACCTCGCGGGCGGCGACCCGCGGGTGGCGGACGCGGTCCAGGTCTTCGTCGACCTCAACCACATGGCACCCACCTTCGGGGACACCCCCTGGCAGCCCCAAGCGCCGCTCCTCAGCGCAGAGTTGGATGATTTCTGGCAGACGTACGAGACCGATCCGCGCGCCGCGATCCGCGCCTTCTCCCCGACGGCCGCCACGATCGCGCGCACCCCGGCGGTACTCCGCGACGGCGTCCCCGACCGGCTGTTCCTGCACGACGCCGACCGCTGGCTCACCGCCACGGGGCACTGGGGCGAGGCCCTGCGCCAGGGCCTGACAGTGCTGCGCGCGATCGACGCCCACGACAAGGAAGGCGCGGCGACCGCGCGCACGGCCATGGACGCCGCCGCCGACACCGCCGCGCACATCACCGTCGACCCGGCCGAACACCACCAGCTCGGACCGGTGAAGATCGCCGACCCCTACCTCCAGGACTTCGTCACCAAGGTCGACGCACTGCACGACGCGTCGGCGCAGGAGTCCTGAGCCGACGCGTCGCGCACGGCGCCAGGTGCTGTCCCTCGGCGTGATGTGGACCGGCACCCCCGTCCTCGGCCGAACTGTCCGGCGGCCCGCAGGTGCGCCGGACGGCGGTCAGGTGGACAAGAGGCCGGGGTAGTGCCGCTCGACGACCCGCCGCATCCGCAACCGCGTCAGTTCGTGCAGGGGCGAGTCGTCGTCGAGGTCGGCGGCCAGGCCGCGCACGAAGTCGTCGACACGCTCCGCGACGGGCGTCGGAAGCCGGGCCCGGTCCCGGTCCCGTGCCGTGAGCAGCATGTCCATGATCCGGTCGAGGGCGGCGAAGCGGCGGGGCAGCATGCGGATGCCGTCGAGCACCCTGACGTACAGGGTGGCGAGCTCGCCACCGGGGACCATGGAGATGTCCTCCATGAGGAGCCGCAGGAGATCGTGCGCCAACGACGTCGCGGGCGCCCCGGCCTCGGCGACGAACGTGGTCACGGCCGGGCCGAGGTTGCGGAACACCGGGTCCATCGCGTGCCGCACGACCGAGTCGTTCGTCGCCCCCGTCAGGGACATCTTGTGCCACAGATCGTCCCAGTAGGTGCGCTGCCAGGCGCTTCCGCCGTGGCCTTCCGGGTTGCGGAACAGCCAGTTGGGGTCGACGCGTTCCGGAGCCAGGACCTCGCCCTCACGGAGCGATATCTCCAGGACGCGGTGTCCGTCGGCGTCCCAGCGGCGGCGCGTGGTGAAGGCGAGCGCGAAGTCCGTCCATTGCTGCTCGTCCATCGAGGACCGCCACAGCTGACAGCTCCGGGACCAGTCGCTCACCGGGTCCGACGACTTCGGGAACAGCTCGGCCGCGGTCGTCCGCCCCACGAGGACCATGGCCATGAGCACCAGGTTCGAGCCGTACAGGCCGTGGCGCGTGGCCGTGGCCATGCCGGCGGGCCGGTAGCCCGGATGGTGATCGGCGGTCCGTGTCTCGTGTTCGTGCAGGACCCGGATCAGCCGGGCCGCCAGGCGCTCGCGCTCCGCCGCGTCCATCGGACGGACGAGCCCGCGCGCGAACCGCAGCATCTGACGGGAGGCCAGGGACGCGTAGGACAACAGGGCGTACGTCAGATCGTCGTCGATCCGGGACTCGCCGAGGGAGAGCGACGGGCGCGGCGTCAGCAGGTCGGTGAGCAGCCGCAGCGCGAGCCGGACCACCAGGTACTCGCCGAACGTCGCGTGCAGGAACTCGTACGTCGACAGGGTCTGCCCGTCCCGCACGGACTGCGCGCGCTGCACGAAGAAGAACCGGCCGAGCGCCACCTCGGCCGCGCCCAGCGGCGTGCGGAAACCGGAGGCCTCGGCCGCGCGTCTGCCGAGCAGCGCCGCCAGGTCCTCGTCCAGCTCGGCCGCCGACACCCACTGCCGGCGCCGGTTGACGAGGGCGAAGGCGACGAGGGACAGCCGCTGCAGCTCCTGCTCGACCCGCTCGCCGCTCTCGTGGTCCGGCACGCCGCCCCGCGTGGTCTTGCCGACCTCGCGCCGCGCGAACGACGACAGCAGCTCCTCGTACAGCTCGGTGACCGCGAGGGGTTCGCCGCCCTCCCGGTGGAGGCCGCCCTCCGTGGCGTCGTACAGCGCGAGCATCGTCAACAACAGTGGCTGCGCCGCGAGTTCGGCGTGCCGGGAGACGGTCTCCCAGGTGAGCGGCCGCAGTGTGGTCGCGTTGGCGTCGTTCCAGATGGCGAGCCACCGCTCCACCTGCTCCGTCCGGAAGGGTTCGAGGCGCAGGACCACCATGCCGTCCGGATAGCGTGTCCGGTCGGCGACGGCGGTGCGGCTCGTCACCAACGCCAGGACCGGGCGGCCCTGTTCGGCCTCGCGCTGCTGGAAACGGGCGACGCGCACCAGGAAGTCCGTGTGGTGGACGCCGGTGGTCTGGAGGAGTTCGTCGAACCCGTCGAGCAGGAGCACGGGAGTGCTGCCGCCCGCCGCGCGCACCAGGTCGGGCCAGGTCGTGCGCTCGCCGGTCGCCGCGCGGATCGCCTGCTCGATCTGGTCCTGCAGTTCGTCCTCCGCGCGCACGTCCCGCAGCGGGACCCGGACGGGCAGGAACCCGGCGGCCGGCAGCCGCGCGGCCAGCACCCGGGTGAGCACGGACTTGCCCGCGCCGGGCTGGCCGAGGACGAGGAGCGGGGCCTCGGCCAGGGCCGGACCGGTGAGCGCCCCGGCGAGGTACCGGGTCAGGTCGTGCCGCACGCCGAACTGCTCCCACCACGACTCGTCGGCGGGGCCCGACTGGCCCCGCGGCTGCGCGACGCGGAAGTCGGGGTCGAGGTACATGGCCCGGAGCGTGGGGACGACGATGCCCTCGGGGGCCGTCGAGGTGTCGAGGACCGGGTGGCCGAGCGCGGCCTCGTGCGAGCGGGCCAGGGCGGCGGCGACGTCGACGGGCGCGGTGAGGCCGCGGGCGGTGGCGGTGAGGAGGGTGTCGATGCCGTCGAGGGCGCGGCGCACCTCGGCGCGAGTCGCGCGGTGTTCGTTCTCGGTGACCCAGAGGGCGAACTCCGGCGCGGTCTGCATGAGTTGTGAGTAAAGCTCCCGGTAGTTCGCCAGGGCCTCGTCCGTTCTCGCCACGAGCAGGGTGTCGCGGAACGCCTGCTGCTGCGTCTCCGAGAGCAGCTCCCACTGCGCAAGGCCCGTCACGAAGGCGATGAATCGGCGTGAGAGGGAGAAGTACCAGTGGTCGAGGGCCTCCACGAAGTCCTCGTGCGGCGCCGGACACGGAACGGCCGCCGTCAACAGTGACTGCACCAGCCCGTCCTCGGCGGAAGCGCCCACGAGCGCCAACTGCTCCTGACCGGACAGCTCCACGTCGTCCAGCGAGATCGGCAGGTCCGCCGCCTCCAGCGCCTGGAACCAGGCCACCACGACGATCACGGTGTGGGCCGCCCGCAGCACCTCGGTCCGCTCGGCCCGGCCCTCGGCCCGGCCGAGCCGTCGGCCGGCGCCCCGCACCGCGTCCCGCCCGAGCCCGATGATGCGGCCGCGCTCGGACATCATGCCGAGCACGGTCCCGCTCGTCCCGCCGGTCGCCAGATTCAGCGCCCCGCCGAGCGCCCGGTCCAGCGCGGCGATCCGCGGCGGATCGACCCCCAGCAGCTCCAGCGCGTCCGCGAACGACAGCAACCTCCGCGATCCCACCCCGACCCCCTCGCTCGTTCCTCGGCGTCCGCCGACCCCGCCCCGGGTGGCTTCCTTACAGTACGAGGGCGTCAGGGGCGTCGTGGGGCGATCGTTCGCTCAGGTGCCGGCCAGGGCCAGCAGCGCGTGGTCCGCCCCCGGCGCCCCCACCGCGCACAGCCCCACGGGCAGTCCTCCCACCCGCAGCAACGGCATCCCGACCGCGGGCAGCCCGGCCAGCGACGCCGGACACGTCAGGCGCAACGTGGCGGCCCGCGTCGCCTCGATCGCCTCCGCGCCCGCCTCCGCGCGGGGCGCGGGGCTGCTCGCCGACGGCAGCAACAGTGCGGTGCCGGGCGGGACTTCGGCCAGCAAGGTGGTCCGCGCGGAGTCCAACACCCGCCTGCAACGGGCGAGTTCCCGATCGCCGACCGTGCGCCCCGCCTCGAACCGTGCCGCCACGTCCCGCCCGAGCGCCCCCGGATGGCGCTCGATCCACGCCCCGTGGCTGTGCCACGCCTCGGCGGCCTGCACGGTGCGGAACGCGGGCAGCCACTCCGTCACCCCGGCCGCGACACCGCTGTCGACCCGTACGACATCGAGGCCCGTCCGCGACGACAGTGCCCGCACCGCCGTCTCGAACGCCGTCGCCACCTCCGGCCCGGCCTGCGCGGTGACCGCGTCGTCCACCACGAGACGGCGCACCGGCACGGTCGCGCTCTCGGGCAGCAGCGCCCGCGCCCCGGCCCGCAGGACCCCGGCCGTACGCGCCAGCAGCCCCACCGTGTCGAACGACGGCGCGAGCGCCACGAGTCCGTCCGTCGGGACACTTCCGTGCGTGGGACGCCAGCCGTACAGACCGCAGTACGAGGCGGGCACCCGGATCGAGCCCGCGGTGTCCGTGGCCAGGCCCAGGTCCGCCGCGCCGCCGGCCACCGCGGCCGCACAGCCGCTGCTGGACCCGCCCGTGGTCCGGCCGGGCGCCGCCGGATTCCCCGGCGTCCCGTAGTGGACGTTCGTCCCGGCGAGGCTGAACGCGAGCTCGTCCGTGTGCGCGAGGCCCACCACCGAGGCCCCGGAATCCAGCAACTGACCTACGGCTGAAGCGTGTTCGGGCTCCGGTGGCGCTTGTTCCAGCCACACCGGATTGCCGCCGCCCACCCGCTGCCCCGCCACCGCGAACAGGTCCTTCACCGCGACCCGCACCCCCGCGAGCGGGCCCTCGGCCGCACCGGCGGCGAGGAAAGGCGCGCCGGTGGCGCGCCAGACCGCGGGGTCGAAGGAGAGGCTGACCTGGTCCGTCACTGTCGCGTCCACGACGGGAGCGTAGGGGCGGGGCGTTTCACCGGGGTTAATCACAGGGCGCCCTACCGGAAGGTGAGGACGGGACAGGAGGGGCACTTGGGCGCGTATCCCCTGAGCGGCGTGTTCCGCAAGCCGCTGAATGGCTTACCGTGTGGCCCGTGGACAGTCAGGGAAAGCGGGCGGTTCGGCTGCGCCTGACCGGGGCCGCGGCCCTGGCCGTCGTATCGGGTACGGCGGGGACCTGGGCGTACGCGCGCGTCGGCGCCTCCGCGTCCGACCTGGTCCGCGACCTCGCGGTCGGCTGGGCCTACGTGGTCGCCGGCATCATCGCCTGGCGGCGCAGGCCCGCCAACAACACCGGCCGCCTCATGGTGTTCGAGGGCATCACCTGGTTCCTCGGCAACCTCCAAGGCACCTCGGTCCCGGCCCTGTTCGCGTTCGGCGCCTGGTGGGAAGCGCTGAACATGGCGGTGCTGCTGCACCTCGTCCTGTCCTTCCCCGAGGGACGTCTCACCACGGTCCTCACCCGGCGCCTCGTCCAGTTCGCGTACGGTCTCGTCGCGGTCGGCGGCCTGCTGCGCGCCCTCCTGTTCGACCCGGCGACCGACACCGGGGCGACCTATCTGGACTGCCGCGCCTGCGGCCCCAACCTCTTCCTCGTACCGTCCTGGCACGGCCTGTTCGACACCTTCGACGCCGTGTACCACGCGGCGGGCTGGGTGATCTCCGCAGTCGCCGCCGTCGCGATCGTGCTGCGCTGGCGGCACGCGTCGGCCGCCCGGCGGCGCGCCCTGCTGCCCGCCTGGATCGGCATCGGCATCGCCGTCGCGTTCCTGATGTGGGACATGCTGTTCTACGTCGTGCCGTGGTTCGGCGAGGTCGGCTCCGTCGCCGAACAGGCCGTGTACCTGATGTCGGACCTCGCCCAGGTCGCCGTCCCCTTCGCCTTCCTGGGCGGTCTGCTGCGCATGCATCTGCAGCGGGCCGAGGTCAGCGGGCTCGTCATCGACGTGGGCACCGACCCCGACCCGTCCCGGGTCCGCGAGGCGCTGGTGCGCGTCCTCGGCGACCCGACGCTGCGGCTCGGCCTGTGGCGCGAGGAGCGCGGCGCGTACGTCGACGGGGCGGGCCGCGAGGTGAGCCCCGAGCGGCCGGGCCGGACCCGGGTCGACGCCGCCGACGGCCGGCCGCTCGCCGTGCTGCACCACGACCCGGCGCTGCTCGAGGACCCGGAACTCCTCGGCTCCGTCTCCGCCGCGCTGCGTCTCGCCCTGGAGAACGTGTGGCTGCGCACCCGCGCCAAGGACGTCGCCACCCGGATCGTCCAGGCCGCGGACGCCGAGCGGGGCCGTCTCGAACGGGACCTGCACGACGGGGCGCAGGCCCGCCTCGTCTTCGCGCTCATGGCCGTGCGCCGCGTGCGGCGCGGGCTCGCCGAACACCCCGACGAGACCTTGCGCGAGGCCGCGGGAGAGGCCGAGTCGAGCCTGCGCCTGGCCATCGAGGAACTGCGCGGCCTCGCCCAGGGCATCCACCCGGCCGTCCTCACCCGCGAGGGACTCGCGCCCGCGCTCACCGCGCTCGCACAGGAGGCCGCGCTGCCCGTCGTCGTAGCGGCCGAGCCCCGCCGCTACGACCCCCTCGTCGAGACCACCGCCTACTTCACCGTCTGCGAGGCGCTCTCCAACGCGGCCAAGCACGCGCGGGCCCGCGCGGTCAGCGTCTCCGCCCGGCACCAGGACGGCCGGCTCGTCGTGGAGACCGTCGACGACGGAGTGGGCGGCGCCGACACCGCCCGCGGCACCGGACTGCGCGGCCTCGCCGACCGGCTCGCCGCCGTCGACGGCGTACTGCACATACACAGTCCCGCCGGCGGCGGGACCAGGATCAGGGCGGAGCTGCCGTGCGGGTGATCGTGGCCGAGGACTCGGCGCTCCTGCGGCAGGGGATCGTACGGCTCCTCACCGACGAGGGGATCGAGGTGGCAGCCGAGTGCGGGGACACCGCCCCGCTGCTCGCGCTCGTCGCCGAGCACGCGCCGGACGCCGTGCTGCTGGACATCCGGATGCCGCCGACCCACACCGACGAGGGCCTCGTCGCGGCGGCCGCGATCCGGGCGATCCACCCGGGAACCGGCGTCCTGCTGCTGTCGCAGTACGTGGAGACGACGTCCACGGTGCACGCGCTGGCCGAGCGGCCCGAGGGCTTCGGGTACCTGCTCAAGGAGCGGGTCGCCGACATCGAGGAGCTGCACGGTGCCCTGAAGCGGGTGGCCGCGGGCGAGACCGTCCTGGATCCGCTGGTCGTGGCCCGGCTGATGGACGCGCCGCGCGCGCCGGGTCCCCTCGACGAGCTGACCGGGCGCGAGCGCGACGTGCTGTCCCTGATGGCCGAGGGCCGCTCGAACGAGGCCATCGCCCAGAAGCTGGTCATCGGCGGCAAGACCGTCGAGACGCACGTCCGCAACATCTTCGGCAAGCTGCGCCTGGAGCCCGATCTCCTGGAGCACCGGCGCGTCATGGCCGTTCTCATGTATCTGCGGGGCTGAAGCCCGCTCGCCGCACGCAAGAGGTTCCGGCTGTCCGCTCCGGAGACGACGTCGTTCCCCCGTTCCCCCGTGGTCCCCCGTACGTCGTCCGCGGAGCGGTGCCGGAGCTCCACAGTAGGCGTGGCCGTGGAGCGGGACATCAGGGTCAGCCCTGAGATGTGGAATCCGGCCCACCTCTTTGATCACGGCATGCCCCCATTTGATCACCGGGTGATTGCTCCCGGGTGCCCCTTCCCAGCTGCCGTGACCCGGGTCTATAGTCCAAAACTAGCAGTGCTAATTTACCGCTGGCCCTTGGAGCTGACCGTGCGTCCCGTCCACTTCGCCGCCGCCCGCCGCACCCCGATCGGAAAGCTGCGCGGAGCCCTCTCCACGGTCCGCCCCGACGACCTCGCGGCGACGGTGATGCGGGGCGTGCTGGCGGACGTGCCCGCGCTCGACCCGGCCCGCGTCGACGACATCTACTGGGGCGCCGCCAACCAGGCCGGCGAGGACAACCGCAACGTCGCACGGATGGCCGCCCTGCTCGCGGGCCTGCCCGAGTCGGTACCCGGCGCGACCGTGAACCGGCTCTGCGCCTCCGGCCTCGAAGCCGTCACCACCGCGGCCCGCACCATCGCCGCCGGCGAGGCCGACATCGTGCTCGCGGGCGGCTCCGAGTCCATGAGCCGCGCCCCCTTCCTGCTGCCCCGCCCCGACGACGCGCTGCCGCACACCCTGCAGACGTACGACACCCGCCTCGGCTGGCGCCTGACCAACCCGAGGATGAAGGAGCTGCACGGCGTCCTCGCGATGGGGGAGACCGCCGAGGAGGTCGCCGACCGGTACGGCGTCCCGCGCGAGCGGCAGGACGCGTTCGCGCTGCGCAGCCACCAGCGGGCCGCCGCCGCCCGCAAGGACGGTCTCTTCGACGCCGAGATCCTCCCGGTCACCCGGCCCGACGGCGTCGTCGTCGACGCCGACGAATGCATCCGCCCCGACACCTCCCTAGAGAAGCTCGGCGGCCTCAAGCCCGTGTTCCGCAAGGGCGGTTCGGTCACCGCGGGCAACGCGTCGCCGATGAACGACGGCGCGGCCGGCCTCCTCCTCGTCAGCGAGGAGGCACTGGAGGAACTGGGCCTGGAGTCCCTCGGTCGCTACGTCGCCGGCGCCTCGGCCGGTGTCCACCCCGACGTCATGGGCATCGGTCCGGTGCCCGCCACGCGCAAGGCGCTCGGCCGCGTCGGCTGGACGATCGACGCCATCGAGGAGGCCGAGTTCAACGAGGCGTTCGCCGCCCAGGCGCTCGCCTGCGTCGACGGCCTCGGCATCGACCCCGACCTCGTCAACCCCACCGGCGGTGCCATCGCCCTCGGCCACCCCCTCGGCTGCTCCGGGGCCCGCATCCTCACCACCCTGCTGCACCGGCTGCGCCGCACCGGCGCCGCCCGGGGCCTCGCCACCATGTGCGTCGGCGTCGGCCAGGGCAGCGCCGTCCTCGTCGAGCGCGGCTGAACTCCCTGGCCAGTACCTGAACTCCCCGACCAGTAAAGGACATCGAGCACTCATGAGCAGGTTCACCGGTCGCGTCGCCGTCGTCACCGGCGCCGCCCAGGGCATCGGCGCCGCCACCGCCCGGCGGCTCGCTGAGGAGGGCGCGACCGTCGCCGTCGTCGACCTCACCGCGGAGCGCGCCCGGGCCACCGTCGACGCGATCGAGGCCAAGGGCGGCACGGCCCGCGCCTACGGCTGCGACGTCACCGACCAAGAGGCGGTGGAGGCCGCGTTCGCCCAGGTCGTCGCGGACCTCGGCGGGCTGCACATCCTCGTCAACAACGCGGGCATCACCCGCGACGGCATGTTCTTCAAGATGCCGAAGACCGACTGGGACGCGGTCATCAACGTCAACCTGAACAGCGTCTACACCTGCTCCCAGGCCGCCCAGAAGTACATGGCGCAGGCGAAGTACGGAAAGATCGTCTCCCTGTCGTCGCGGTCCGCCCTCGGCAACCGGGGCCAGGCCAACTACGCCGCCGCCAAGGCCGGCATCCAGGGCTTCACCGCCACGCTCGCCATCGAACTGGGCCGCTTCAACATCAATGTCAACGCGGTCGCCCCCGGCTACATCGCCACCGCGATGACCGCCGCCACCGCCGAGCGCGTCGGCTCCACCGCCGACGAGCACCAGAAGCTCGCCGCCGAGCGGACCCCGCTGGGCCGCGTCGGGCAGCCCGAGGACGTCGCCGCGGTCGTCGCGTTCCTCGCCAGCGACGACGCCTCCTACGTCAGCGGTCAGACGCTGTACGTCAACGGCGGCGCCCGCTGACCCAGTTCAGGGTCCACGACCTGGTCCAGAGCCGCACCAGCAGTCAGCACCGAACGGAGCACCACTCCTCATGGCAACCCTCTCCCTCGCCGCGATCCTCGCCGAGTCCGCCCGTCGCCACCCCGACAAGGTCGGACTCGTGGAGGGCGAACTGCGCCTCACCTTCAAGGAGTTGTGGCTGCAGGCCCGCAAGCAGGCCGCGGCCCTGACCGGCCTCGGCGTCCGCCCGGGGGACCGGGTCGCCCTGATGGCGCCCAACACGGCCGAGTTCCCCCGCGCGTACTACGCGGCGCTCGCGGCGGGCGCCGTCGTCGTGCCCGTCCACCTGCTCCTGTCGGCCGAGGAGGTGCAGCACGTCCTCAAGGACAGCGGCGCGAGCCTGCTGCTGTGCCACCCGGCGCAGGCCGCGGTGGGCGCGGCCGCCGCGCAGGCCGCAGGGGTGCGCATGCTCACGCTCGGCGCCGCCGGGGACCTGGAGCAACTCACCGACGCCGCAGACCCGTTGCCGTCCTACGTCACCCGCGAGGCCGACGACCCGGCCGTCATCTTCTACACCAGCGGCACCACGGGAGTCCCCAAGGGCGCCGAACTGAGCCACTTCAACCTGGTGATGAACGCGACCGTCAGCGCCTTCGACGCCAACGACGCGCACGTCGACGACATCGCGCTCGGCGCCCTCCCGCTGTTCCACGCGTTCGGCCAGACCGTCTCCCTGAACGCGACCTGGCGCGTCGGCGCGACGCTCGTCCTGCTGCCCCGCTTCGACGCGGCCCGCGCGATCGACCTGATGGTCGCCGAGAACGTCAACACGTTCCACGGCGTCCCGACGATGTACGTGAACCTGCTCGCGGCGGCGCCCGAGGCCGGGAAACTCCCGCAGCTCAAGATCTGCGTCTCGGGCGGCGCCTCGCTCCCCGTCGCCGTCCTGGAGGGCTTCGAGCAGGCCTTCGGCGCCACCGTCTACGAGGGCTACGGCCTCTCCGAGACCTCCCCGGCCGCCTCCGCCAACCAGCCCGCGTTCGGGGCCCGTCCCGGCACGATCGGGCAGCCCCTGTGGGGCGTCGACGTCGAGATCGCGCGCGCCGAGGTCGAGGACCGCGTCGAGCTGCTGCCGACGGGCGAACTCGGCGAGGTCGTCGTCCGCGGCCACTGCGTCTTCACCGGCTACCTGGGCCGCCCGGAGGCGACCGCCGAGGCCCTGGTCGACGGCTGGTTCCGCACCGGCGACCTCGGCACCAAGGACGAGGACGGCTATCTGCGCATCGTCGACCGCAAGAAGGACATCATCATCCGCGGCGGCTACAACGTGTACCCGCGCGAGGTCGAGGAGGTCCTCATGCGGCACCCCGGCATCGGCCACGCCGCGGTCATCGGCCTGCCCGACGACGTCCACGGCGAGGAGGTGTGCGCGGTGATCGTGCCCAGGCCCGGCACGGCACTCGACGCCGCCGAGCTCACCGCCTGGTCCAAGGAGCACCTCGGCAAGCACAAGTACCCGCGCCGCATCGAGTTCACGGACCAACTGCCGCTCGGCCCCAGCATGAAGGTCCTCAAGCGGGAACTGAGGGCCACCTACGCCGGCAGCTGAGCACCCCGTATCACCATGTGGCGCCCCTGACGCGCGGCGGATAGGTGGGTCTACCATCGGCCCCCCATGCACGACATTTTCGGGATCACCCCGTGGGAGTTCACCGCCCTGGCCGCCGCGGCCCTGCTGGTGGGCTTCTCCAAGACCGCCGTCAGCGGCGCCAACACGGTCAGCCTCGCGATCTTCGCCGCGATCCTGCCCGCCCGTGCGTCCACCGGGGTACTGCTGCCGATCCTCATCTGCGGCGACATCCTCGCCGTGCTCACCTACCGGCGGCACGCCCACTGGCCCACGCTGTGGCGGCTGTTCCCGGCCGTCGCCGGGGGAGTGGTGCTCGGCACGGTCTTCCTCGCCCTCGCCGGGGACGGGGCCGTGCGCACCTCCATCGGCGCGATCCTGCTGCTGATGGCCGCCGTCACGCTGTGGCGGCGGCGCAGGGCCGAGACACCCGAACCCGAGGAGACGGCGACCCGCGCGGCCCGCGTCAAGGCGCGCTCGTACGGGGTGCTCGGCGGCTTCACCACGATGGTCGCCAACGCGGGCGGTCCCGTGATGTCGATGTACCTGCTCTCCGCGGGCTTCCGGAAACTGGGCTTCCTCGGCACCTCCGCGTGGTTCTTCCTCATCGTGAACTCCGCGAAGGTGCCGTTCAGCGTGGGCCTCGGCCTCATCGACGGCCGCTCCCTGCTCCTGGACGCCTGCCTCGTCGCGTTCGTCGTGCCCGGTGCACTCATCGGCAAGACGGCCGTGAACCGCATCAACCAGCGTCTGTTCGAGCAACTGGTCATCGCCGCCACGATCCTCGGCGGCCTCCAACTGCTGCTGCGCTGACCCCGTCCGCGCGTCCTCGGCGCCTAGGAAGGCGTGAGCGTGCGGTCGGAGCCGGGCTGCTGCGGCAGGCCCTGCGCCAGGTCCTCCGCGAGCAGCCGCTTCGCGATCGAGTCGACCGCAGCCCGCAGGTCCTTGCCCGGAGCCCGGCCCAGATCCGCCTCGACCTGCTTGGACAGCCACTCGCCCCACGCGTGGCCGATGACACCGGCCTCCCGGCGCCCCGCCTCCGTGTGCGAGAAGTACGAGCCCGTACGCGACAGATAGCCCTCGTCGACCATCCGCTGGAACACCGGCACCAGGACCTCCGGCGGCAGCTTGCGCCGTGCCGCGATCATCCCGAGACTCGCGTGCCCGACCATCCGCGTGAAGAACTCCACCTGCATCACCGCCCAGGCACCCGCGATGTCGAGCCGGGTGTCCGAGGACCCGAGGATCCGCCGGGCGGTCTCCAGGTCCGACTTCTTCACGATGTTGCCGACCGCCCGCTCCAGCAGATGCGCCGGGTCACCGGTCGTCGGCTGGGCGAAGCCCTCGCCCATGTCCGAGGAGCCCATCCGCGCACTGTCGCGCAACTGCACCTGCTTGAGGAACAGCGCCACCAGGAACCCGATGGCCGCCACCGGCACCGTCCACAGGAACACCGTGTGCAGCGAGTCCGCGTACGCCTCGACGATCGGCGCCCGCGCGACGGCCGGCAGCGCGTGCAGCCCCTCCGGGCTCTGCGCGGCCTTCGCGAGCGCCGCCGGATCGAGCCCCGTGCCGGTCCGGGCCGCCGCCTCCACCCCTTCCGTCAGGTTCGGCTTCAGCGTGTTGGCGTAGATCGTGCCGAACACGGCCGTCCCGAAGGAACTGCCGAGCGTACGGAAGAACGTGACGCCCGACGTCGCGGTGCCCAGATCCGCGTACTCGACGGTGTTCTGCACGGCGATCGTCAGCACCTGCATGCACAGGCCGATGCCGACGCCGAGCACGAACATGTAGAGCGACTCCAGCCAGGCGCTCGACGAACTCCCCATCAGGGACAGGAGATACAGGCCGAGGGCCATGACGAGCGACCCGACGATCGGGAAGATCCGGTACTTGCCCGTCTTGCTGACGACGTTGCCGGAGAAGATCGACGCGATCAGCAGACCGATCACCATGGGCAGCGTCCGCACCCCGGAGATCGTGGCCGAGTCGCCGTCGACGTACTGCAGATACGTCGGCAGGAACGTCATCGCGCCCAGCATCGCGAAGCCCACGATGAAGCTGAGGATCGAGCACACCGTGAAGACGGGATTGGCGAAGAGCCGCATCGGCAGCATCGGCTCCGCCGCGCGCAGCTCCACCCAGCAGAACAGGCCGAGCGCGACGATGCCGCCCGCGAACAGGCCGATGATGACGCCTGAGCCCCACGCGTACTCGTTGCCTCCCCAGCTGGTGGCCAGGATCAGCGCGCTCGCCCCGACCGCGACCAGGGCGATGCCGAGATAGTCGATGACCGGCCGGGTCGCCGATCTCACCACCGGGATGGTGCGGGCCGCGGCGATCACCACGACGATCGCGATCGGAACGTTGACGTAGAACGCCCAGCGCCAGGTGAGGTGGTCCGTGAACAGGCCGCCGAGCAGCGGACCGATGACCGTCGCCACGCCGAACACGGCGCCGATCGCACCCTGGTACTTGCCGCGCTCGCGCAGCGGGATGACGTCCGCGATCAGCGCCATGGCGGTCACCATCAGACCGCCCGCGCCGATGCCCTGCATCGCCCGCCAGGCGATCAGCAGCGTCATGTTGCCCGCGAGACCGCACAGGAACGAGCCGGTGATGAAGACGATCGCCGAGACCTGGAAGACCACCTTGCGACCGAACAGGTCACCGAACTTGCCGACGAGCACCGTGGCGACCGTCTCCGCCAGCAGGTACGCCGTCACCACCCACGACATGTGGGCCGCGCCGCCGAGGTCCGAGACGATCGTCGGCAGGGCCGTGCCGACGATCGTCTGGTCGAGGGCGGCCAGCAGCATGCCCAGCATGATCGTGACGAAGACGACGTTGCGGCGGCGCTTGTCCAGCACCGGCGGGGCCGGGGCCTCTGCGGCGGGCTGCGGGGTTTCGGTGGCTGTCACCTCTGCAGGGTGGCCCGTGGCCGCGGGCGGCGCATTCGGGTGGGGCCGGACCGGTGAAGCCGCTGGGCCGTCTGGCGTGATGCCGGGTGGCGGGTGCGGGGGGTGTGTGGTGGGCCGCGCAGTTCCCCGCGCCCCTTACGGGGCTTTCCTGAGGCGGGGTGTGCAGGCGGCCGCGTCCACCGGTGCGGGGTTCCGCTCCACCCGGTTCGCCAGCCGTCCGGCCCATGCCGCCAGCGCCTGCGGGTCCAGACCGGCCGGGGGCTCGCCCGTCCAGGCCGTCAGCCCGTCCGCCCCCCGCCGCAGCAGCCGGGCGCCGCCCCTGGCGTTGCCGCGGGCCGCGTGGGTGAGGCCCACCGCCAGCTGGGCCAGGGACCGCCACAGGTCGCGCTCGGCGGCGGGGCCGGACTTCCAGGCGTCCTCGAAGACCTCGTGCGCGTGGAACGGGCGGCCCGCGTCGAGCAGCTCCTGCGCCTGGGCGACGGTCTGCGCCGGGGTGCGCACGACGCCCTCCGGCTGGCGGTCGACGCCGGGGCTGCCGTAGGGGAGCGGCCGGCCGAGACCGTCGCGGGGACGTGCGTTGCGCGCCCGGCCCGCGTCGTCGCGGTCCCGGTCACCGCTGTGCGAAGTGCTCATGCCCCGATTCTCGCCCACCTCTCCCGGCGGCCGCGCAAGGGTTTCAAACCACCCGTGAGCTTGGGGTATTGTTCTGTCTGTCGCCGCCGGACGGGACCCGGAAGGCAGCCGACATCGGGACGTGGCGCAGCTTGGTAGCGCACTTGACTGGGGGTCAAGGGGTCGCAGGTTCAAATCCTGTCGTCCCGACTTAATGAAGTCGCAGGCCGTGGGGCCGCTTCGGAGAGATCCGAAGCGGCCCCACAGTCGTTCCCGGGGCCGCTCACCGCGGGTGCGCCGCCCGCCAGGCCGCCATGGACGCGTCCCACTCGTCCCCCGACAGCGCGGTCAGCGAGGCCGGGAACAGTCCGTCCTCCTCCTTCGCGATGTGCCGGTGCAGCTCGTGCACCGCCTCGGTGAAGGTGCGGACATCGCCCGGGTCGGTCAGGTCCAGCGCGGGCAGCAGCCCGGCCAGTTCGCGGTGCTCGGACTCCAGGGCCGCGATGTACTCCGCGTACTCGGGATCCTCACGCATCACCCAGAACAGGCCGTCCTCCTCGCCGCGCCAGTGCGCCGTGAGCTCCGCGGCCATGCGGTCCACGAGGCTGCGCGCCCTCGCCGGGTCCCCGCGGTCGAGGGCCCGCAGCGCGTCGCCGGCGGCGTCCGTGACGCGCTCGTGCTCGGCGATGAACTCCTTGATGAGGGGAATGTCCCGGCAACCGCAGTAATGGCACATGGGGTCAGTGATACGTCAGTCCCGAGGAGGGATCGTGGAGGCCGTCGGTGTGGGGCGGTCCGCATGACAGCATGCGTGTAACCAGCAGCTATAGCGGAAGGTCGGGGAACGGGCATGACCGGCGGGACGGTTGAGGCGACACCTGATGGCGGCACGGCGGCGCGCACGGATGGGCCCGCCTGGCCCGCCGTCGCCGCCCGCCTGGACGCCGTACCCGTCCACGCCTGGCACTGGCGGATCACCCTGCTCGCCGGACTCGCGACCTTCTTCGACCTGTACGAGGTGTTCCTCGGCGGTGTGCTCGGCAGCGTCCTCACCGAGCAGTGGCACCTCGACTCGGACGCGAAGGCGCTCCTCGTCGGGGCGCCGTTCTTCGGCATGTTCGCGGGGGCCGTGCTGCTCGGCAGGGCGGCGGACCGCTTCGGCCGCCGCCCGCTGTTCATGCTCAACCTCGCGGGTTACAGCGTCAGTTCGCTGCTGGCGGCCTTCGCCCCCGACCTGACGTCGCTGGTCGTGCTGCGCGTCGTCGCCGGGCTCTTCCTCGGCGCCGAACTCCCGCTCGTCGACACGTACGTCAGCGAACTGCTGCCGGGCGCGGTCCGCGGGCGGTTCGTCGCCGTCGCGTACACCCTCGGCTTCTGCGGCGCGCCGGTCGCCGCCCTGCTCGGCGGGCTGCTCGTCGCGGACCGGCACCTGCTGATCGACGGCTGGCGGTGGCTGCTGGTCTTCGGAGGCGTCGGCGCGGCGTTCGTCTGGCTGCTGCGGCGGTCGCTGCCCGAGTCGCCGCGCTGGCTGAGCGCCCGCGGCCGGTACGGCGAGGCGGACGGCATCGTCGCCGAGGTGGAGCGCGGCGCCGGGCTGACGCCGGCCCTGCCCTCGTCCCCCCTTCCGCCGCCCGCACCGCAGGCGACGGAGAAGGACACCGTCGTGCCCGTCCGCGCACTGTTCCGGCCGCCGTACCTGCGGCGCACCGCGATGCTCTGGATCTTCCAGGTGCTGCAGACCGTCGGCTACTACGGCTTCGGGTCCCTCGCGCCGCTCGTCCTGATGGCCAAGGGCCACGACGTCGTGCACTCGCTGACGTACACGGCGCTCAGCTTCCTCGGCTACCCGATCGGCTCCGCCGTCTCGATCCTGTTCATCGAGCGGATCGAACGCAAGACGCTGGTGATCGTCTCGGCCGCGGCGATCGCCGTGTTCGGCCTCGCCTTCGGGACCGCGGACTCCTCGGCGGCGATCGTCACGGCGGGCGTCCTCATGACGCTCACCCAGAACATCTTCTCCAACGCCTTCCACGTCTACCAGGCCGAACTGTTCCCCACCGGCATGCGGGGCAGCGCCGTCGGCATCGCCTACTCGCTGTCCCGGCTGACCGGCGGCGTGCTGCCCTTCGTGGGCCTCGCGGTGCTGGACGCGTTCGGCGCCCGGGGCATGTTCGCCGGGTGCGCCGTCCTGATGGCGCTGCTGTGCGTGGACGTGGCGGTCCTCGGGCCCCGCACGACCGGACGGACCCTGGAGAACGTGCGGGGGTAAGGTCTCGCGTCCGCCACGAAAATGACGCGAACCGGCGGACCGGGCCCGGATAGGCTCACGCGGCGTTGATCCCCGCCGCGAAAGGTGACCATGGGCGTTCGCAAGCTGCACGACGACGAGGCCGACATCGACGAGGCGCTCGTACGCGCCCTGGTCGACGAGCAGTTCCCGCACTGGGCGGGGCTGCCGCTGCGGTACGTCGCCTCGCACGGCACGTCCAATGTGCTGTTCCGGCTCGGCGACGATCTGGTGATCCGGCTGCCGCGGGTGCGCCGGGCGGCCCCGGACCTGGCGAGCGAGCACCGGTGGATGCCGTTCCTGGCCGCGCGGCTGCCGGTCGCCGTGCCCGAACCGCTCGCCGAGGGCAAGCCGGGGCACGGGTTCCCGTACCCGTGGGCGGTGCACCGCTGGCTGCCCGGCGCGATCCCGGACGTGGGGAACCTGGAGAACCCGCAGGCCCTGGCCGGTGACCTGGCGGCGTTCGTCGCGGCGATGCGCGGGATCGACCCCACGGGCGCGCCCGAGGCGTACCGGGGCCGGCCGCTCGCCGAACGGGACACGGGGACCCGCGAGGTGCTGCGGCGGCTCGCCGGTGCGATCGACGCCGACACGGCCCTCGCCGTCTGGGACGCCGCCGTGCGGGCCCCGCGCGGCCCACTGCCCGACGTGTGGCTCCACGCCGATCTCCAGCCCGGCAACCTCCTCGTCGACGGCGGACGGCTCAGCGCCGTCATCGACTTCGAGTGCATGGGCACGGGCGACCCGGCCGTCGACCTCCTCGTCGCCTGGTACGTCCTCGACGCTCCGGGGCGCCGGATCTTCCGGGACGCCGTCGGACTCGATGCCGACACGTGGGCGCGCGGCCGGGGCTGGGCCCTGACCGTCGCCGCCCACGAGCTGGCGTACTACCGGGAGTCGAACCCGTTCATGGCACGGACCGCCGAGCGTGTCATCGGCGCCGTGCTCGCCGAGGACCGCGGCTGACGGGCAGGCTCTAGGCGGTCGGCGCGATCGAGCTCGGGCCCGTGGCCTCGCGCTGGTGCGGGATCACGATCGGGGCGCTGCCCGCGGTGAGCGCCACCGTGCGGGCCGGCGACGGGATCCGGATGCCCTCCTCGCGGAAGCGCTGGTGCAGCCGCTTGATGAACTCGTGCTTGATCCGGTACTGGTCGCTGAACTCGCCGACGCCGAGGATCACCGTGAAGCTGATCCGCGAGTCGCCGAACGTGTGGAAGCGGACGGCCGGTTCGTGCTCCGGCAGCGCGCCCTCCACGCCCGTCATGACCTCCTCCACGACCTCCGTGGTCACGCGCTCGACGTGCTCCAGGTCGCTGTCGTAGCCGACGCCCACCTGCACGGTCAGGGTCATGTCCTGCGCGGGGCGGCTGAAGTTGGTCATGTTGGTGCCGGACAGCTGGGTGTTCGGGATGATCACGAGGTTGTTGGAGAGCTGCCGCACCACGGTGTTGCGCCAGTTGATGTCCACGACGTACCCCTCCTCGCCGCTGCTGAGCCGGATGTAGTCACCGGGCTGCACCGTCTTCGACGCGAGGATGTGCACACCGGCGAAGAGGTTGGCGAGGGTGTCCTGCAGGGCGAGCGCCACCGCGAGGCCGCCCACACCCAGCGCGGTGAGCAGCGGCGCGATGGAGATCCCGAGGGTCTGCAGCACGACGAGGAAGCCCATCGCGAGCACCACGACCCGCGTGATGTTCACGAAGATCGTCGCCGAGCCCGCCACGGCTGACCGGGACTGCGCGACCGTCCGGACCAGGCCGGTGATGACGCGGGCCGCCGTCAGCGTCGCCGCGACGATCACGAACGCGGTCAGCGTCATGTTCACGTTGCGCCCCGTGCGGGCGGTCAGCGGCAGTGCCTCGGCGGCCACCGCCGCGCCCGCCGCGAAGGCGGCCCACGGCACCAGCGTGCGCAGCGCGTCGACGATCACATCGTCCCCGCCCCACCGGGTCCGGCTGGCCCGGTCGCCGAGCCAGCGCAGCAGGACCCGCAGCAGCAGCCCGGCCAGCAGACCGGCGAGGAGCGCGACTCCGGCGACGACCAGGTCGTGCAGGTCGAGAGCGCGGTTCATCGGGCACCTCCCACGGGGATGCGGCGGAACCGTGCGGCGGGGGCGGATATGTGATGCTTCGTCACGTGGTACCTGCTTGTTCGGGGATGTGAAGAGCGCGTGTCGGCGGGGTGACGAAACGCGCGCCGGGCCATCCTGCCGCACCGGCCGGGCGCCGCGCGGGGCGGGCCGCCGATCCGGCCGATGGCCCTCGCCCCGCGCGCCCCGGTGAGCAACTCCCGCCCCGCCCGGCCCCCTTGTCCGCGCTCAGCCGACGGCCACGGCTCGCCCCGTCCGCGCCGACTCGTACGCCGCCTCGACGATCCGCAGCGAGCGGAGCCCGGACGCGCCGTCCGTCACCCCGACCGGCCCCGAGCCGTCGCCGAAGAGGAACGCACGCAGCATCAGCGCGTCCAGGTCGACGCCGTACGGGAGTTCCACCGGGGCGCGCGACGTCTCGCTGAAGCCGTGCACCTTCTGGTCGAAGGCGTCCATCTCCAGCGTCGCCCGGTCGCCGACCACCTGCATCGAGAGACCGCCCCACGCCGGGTGGTGCCGCGGCTGGCTCCAGCTGCAGTCGATCGTGGCCACCGCTCCGTTCGCGTACGTGACGGTGAGCAGGCCCGCCGTCTCGACGGCCACGTCGCCCTCGTACAGGACGTTGTTGGTCTGCGCGTAGACGGAACGCGCCGGGGCGCCGTCGAACAGGTCGTCCAGCAGGTCCGCGATGTGCACCGTGTGGTCCATCAGCGCCCCGCCGCCCGAGAGCGCGGGGTCGACGAACCAGCGGCGCCGCGCGCCCGGCATGTAGCCGTTGTTCGCGCCGGACACGGTGAGGACCTCGCCCGCCGTGCCCGCGCGCACCGCGTCGCGCACCGCGAGGTAGGCGGGGCTGAAGCGCACCGGATGCGCCACGGCGAGCCGTACCCCGGCCGCCCGGCAGGCCGCGATCATCGCCGCGCCGTCCTCGGGCGTGGTGGCGAGCGGCTTCTCGCACAGGACGTCCACGCCGTGCGCCGCGGCACGTTCGACGAGCGGACGGTGACGGACGTTCTCGGAGCAGACCACCACCTTGTCGGGCCCCCAGGCGAACAACTCCTCATATGTGTCCACGTGGTCGACGCCCAACCGGGCCGCGAAGTCCTTGCCGCGGACCTCGCCCGGCGCCGCCAGGTCCGTCTCCGGATCGGCCGCCAGGACCTCCACCCCGTCCATCGCGGCGAGCAGGCGCGCGAATCCGCCCGCGTGGACGTGCGCGAACGACAGCACTCCGACCTTCACAGTCCGGCCTCCTCGGTGGGCTTCGGCTCGACGGGTTCCCCGGTGCGCGCGGACTCGGCGGCCGCGGTCGCGATACGGACCGCCTCGACGCCGTCGTGCGCCGACACACGAGGAGCGGGCCCGCCCGCGAAGGCCGCCGAGAACTCCCGCAGTTCCGTCAGGTAGGGGCTCTCCGTCAGGGGGCTGCCGGGGATGCCCTCGCCGCGCGGCCGTGAGCCCTGGGCCAGCACGCGGAAGCCGGTGCGGGCGGTCGAGTCGTGCTCCAGGACACCGCCGGGACCCGCGACGCGGAACGTCGTACGGAACGGCAGGTCCGGCAGGCCCCACACGCCGAGGACATGGCTGACCGCACCGGACGCGTGCGTGAGGACCGCCGTGCCCGTCGCCACGTCCCCGGCGACCGCGCCCGGCTCCTGACGGCCGCGGACCTGCGCGTGGACGCGGACGACCTCACCCGCGAGCAGCCGCGCGAAGTCGAAGTCGTGGATCATCTGGTCGACCAGGATCCCGCCGGACAGCGCCGGGTCGGAGAACCACGGCGCCCACACCGGGTAGCTGCCCGAGCGGGTGAACCGCAGCACGGCGGGCGCGCCGACGCCGCCCGCCGCGACGGACCGCGCCAGCGCCGCGTACGCCGGGAAGTAGCGCACGACGTGCGCCGGGAACAGCAGTACTCCCGCGGCCTCGGCCGCCTCCGCCAGTTCCCGTGCCTCGTCGACGGTCGGCGCGAGCGGCTTCTCGCACACCACGTGCCGGCCCGCGGCGATCGCGTCGAGGACGAGCTGCCGGTGGGTGAACGTCGGTGTGCACACGTCCACGACGGTGCTGCGGTCGAGCAGCTCGGCGAGGGTGTGCACGGCCGTCACGCCGAACTCGGCGTATGCGGCGGCCAGTTTCTCCGCGTTGCCGTCGGTGGACAGGATCGTGACGCGTGCGCCCAGCTCCGTCCAGGCGGGCAGATGCGCGCGGGCGATACCGCCGGCGCCGATCAGACCCACGTCGAGGCGTGCCATACAGGTCCTTTCCCGGGAGGGGGTGGGGGTCAGCCCTTCGTACCGCTCTGGGCGATGCCCTGCACGAAGTGGCGCTGGAGGAAGAGGTAGAGGAGGATCATCGGCAGGCTCGCGATCAGTGAACCGGCCATCATCACCGGGTAGTTGGTCTCGAACTGGCCCTCCAGGGAGGTCAGTCCGGCGCTGATCGGCATCTTCGCGGGGTCGGTGTTCACGACCAGGGGCCACAGCAGGTCGTTCCACGACCACATCGCCGTGATCACCGTGAGCGCGGCGAGCGCGGGGCGGATCAGCGGCAGCATGATCGACCAGAAGATGCGGAAGGGCCCCGCGCCGTCGATGCGGGCCGCTTCCTCCAGCTCCCGCGGCAGTGCGAGGAAGAACTGCCGCAGCATGAATGTGCCGAACGCGCTGAACATGCCCGGCAGGAACAGCGCGGGCGGCGAGTTCAGCAGACCGAGCCGCTGGATGATGTCGTACTGCGGCAGGATCAGCAGGGACGACGGGACGAGCAGCACGGACAGGAACAGGGCGAACAGCACGTTCTTGCCGCGGAACCGCATCCGGGCGAAGGCGTACGCGGCGAGCGAGCAGAACACCAGCTGGCCGACGGTCCGGCCGACGGTGTTGATCATGCTGTTGCCGAGCATCTCCCCGTAGGGCATGGCGGTGAACACCTCTTTGAAAGAGGCCCAGTTCCACCGCTCGGGCAGGAACGTCGTCGGCACGTGCACCGCTTCGGGCAGTGTCTTCAGCGCGGTGAGCAGCTGCCACAGGAACGGGAAGACCATCACGAGCGCACCGAGCGACAGCAGGAGGTGCGTGGCGACGGCGCCGCCGTCCACCCGGCGCAGGCGGTCACGCATAGTGCACCCACTTCTTCTGGAGCCGGAACTGGAGGTAGGTCAGAGCCGCGGTGAGCAGCATCAGGAGGAAGGCGAGCGCGGCCGCGGCGCCCTGGTTGTTCTGCTGGAACGCCCACTGGTAGAAGAGGCTCACCACGGACTGGGTGGAGCCCAGCGCCGGGTTCGTCGGACTCATCATCACGTAGATCAGGTCGAACATCTGGAGCGAGTTGATCACGCAGATGACCGCCGCGAAGAAGATGCTCGGACTCAGCAGCGGCAGCGTGATCGTGACGAAGCGCCGCACCGGGCCCGCGCCGTCCAGCTCGGCCGCCTCGTAGTAGTCCTGCGGAATGCCCTTGATCCCCGCGATGAAGATGATCAAGTAGTAGCCGACGCTCTGCCACACGGAGACGACGCCGATGGCCCACAGCGCGGACGACGGGTCGGACGCCCAGAAGTGCCGGGAGACGCCGAACCACGACAGCACCTCGTTCAGGAGGCCGAAGTTGCCGTTGTAGAGCCAGTTCCAGACCAGGCCGACCGCGACCGGCAGCGTCACGAACGGGATGAAGTACAGGGCGCGGTAGATGCCCACGCCGCGCAGCCCGCGCCGGTTGAGCAGCGCGGCCACCACGATCGAGAGCGGCAGGGTGAGCAGGCCGATCGCCCCGTACAGCAGCGTGTTGCCGACCGCGCGCCACACCGTGACGTCCTGGACGACGCGCACGTAGTTGTCGCCGCCGGTCCAGGTGTTGCCGCCGAACGGTCCGAAATGGGTGAAGCTGAAGCCGAACGTCTGGATCATCGGCCAGATGTAGAACACGAGGAAGCCGACACCGATCGGCGCGATGAAGAGGTAGGCGGCTTTCTGAGTACGGGAGTTGGGGCCGCGCGTGGTGCTGTCCCGCCCGGCCTTCGTGCGGGGCCTCCTGATGCGGCCGTCCGCCTCCGCGGCGGCCGTCGACGGGAACACGGCCATCACTTGCCCTCCTCGTCGAGTGCCCGGTCCATCTGCTTCGCCAGCGTCCGTGCCGCCTGCTCGATGCCGCCCTTGCCGCTGAACGGAGCGCCGAGCAGCAGGTACTCCTGGTCCTCCCAGACGGCCGTGTTCCGTGAACTCGGGTACGGGACCGCGTAGTCGAGCATGTCGATGAAGCACCGCAGGCCGAACTCGGGCATCGACTTCAGCCAGGCGTCCTGCGTCCCCTCGTACGAGGAGATGGTGACGCCGCCCTCGGCCTGGATCTCCGCCGCCTCGCGCCGCGCCATGAAGTCCACGAACTTCCAGGCCGCCTGCTTCTTGCGGGACTTGGCGCTGACGACATTGGCGAGACCGTGGATGACGGTGGCCCGCTCGCGGCCCTTGGGTAGCACGGCGACGCCGCCGTGGTCCTTGATGGCCGGTGTGCCGTACATGAACGACGCCATCGCGGAGATGTCGTAGTTCATCGCCACCTGCTCCGATAGGAACAGATTGCGGGCCCGTACCTCCGACATGGCGCTCTGCGGCGGCGACCAGCCCCGGTCCACCAGGTCCGTCCAGAACCGCAGCCCCTCGACGGACCGCTGGTCGGCGAACCCGGAGCGCCCGTCGCGCAGCACGTACCCGCCCGCGCCGAAGACCGTCGGGTAGAACTTCGCCTGCCGGTCCATCTCGGCGGCGATCCCGTAGACCCGCGTCCTGGGGTTCGTCAGCTCGCGCGCGGCGTCGCGCACGTCGTCCCAAGTCCACGAGGAATCGGGGTACGTGATGCCCGCCTTGTCGAACAGTGCCTTGTTGTACCAGAGCCCGATCGTGTCGAAGTCCTTCGGGAGCCCGTACTGTCTGCCCTCGTAGGCGTAGATGTCGACGAGCGCCTCGGGATGTCTGCCGAGCGGGGTGCGGTCGCGGGCGATGTGCTCGCTCAACGGCTCCAGCGCGCCGTTCGCCGCGTACAGCTGGATGTTCACCGCGTTCATCCAGAACACGTCGGGCGCCGTCCCGCCGCGCATCGACGTGCGCAGCGTCGTCCAGTACGAGGTCCAGGGCGTGAGCTGGATCTCCACGGAGATCTCGGGGTTCTGGCGCTCGAAGGCCTTGATGATCCGCTGCATTCCCGGGGCCTGGGCGACGTCCCAGATGCCGTACGAGAGGGTGGTGCGGCCGCGCGCCGAGGCGGCCTCGGAAGCTCCGTCGCCGCTGCTGCAGCCGGCGGCGAGCGGGGCCGCCGCGAGCGCACCGGCGAGAAGCGTTCTCCTGCGCATACGCGTCTCCGGTCGGTAGGGGAGAGGGGAGAGATCGGGGAGATCAGGGAGAAGCGGACGGCCTCGACGGGACGGCCATGTGCGGCAATGGGGGCTCGACGGCGTCCAGGGCGCGGCGTACGGCCCCCAGCGCGACGCCCTCGCGACCCAGTGTGCTGACCGCGATGCGCGGCACGTGCAGGGTCAGGGGGCGCAGATGCTCGGTGAGGAGCGGCCCGAGCGGCTCACCTACCGGGGCCAACGCTCCCGACAGCACGACGAGTTCGGGGTCGAGCGCCAGGACGAGCGCGGCGACGCCGGGTGCGACCCCGGCCAGATACCGGTCGAGGACCTCCAGCGCCGCGGGGTCACCGGCCCGTACGGCCCGCGCGAGCGCGTCCGTCCGGGACTCGCCGTCCTGTCGCTCCCCGTCCCAGCCGAGGGCCTTCCCGGCCTCGTCCAGGCCGAGTTGGGGCAGGATGCCCAGCTCGCCGGCGCCGCCGCGGCGCCCGCGGTGCAGCCGGCCGTCGATCATCAGGCCGCACGAGATGTGCCGCCCCACGAGCACGCACGCCACGTCGTCGGCCAGCACGGCCGCGCCCCGCCAGTGCTCGGCCAGCACGGCGAGATTCACGTCGTTCTCCACCAGGACACGGCAGGGGACGTCGTGCGCGAGGCGGCGGGCCAGGTCCAGGTCGGTCCAGTCCGGCACGATCACCGAGCGGATCCGCCCGGTGTCGTCGACCATGCCCGGCACACCGATGCCCATCGACCACACGTCGTCGGGGCCGATCCCCTGATCCGCCAGGAAGCGGCGCAGCCGGCCACGCAGCAGCTCGATGCGCTCGGCGCCCGACAACTCCGCCGGGAACTCCTCACGATGCCGCGCGACGACCTCGCCGTCGAGCCGCGCGAGCAGCAGCACCAGCTTCCTGAGGCCGATGTCGACGCCGACCACGTGCCCGGCCTCGGACCGGAACCGGAAGCGGCGCGCGGGCCGCCCCGGCGCACGTCCGGCCGCCGGGGCGTCGGTCTCGGCGATCCACCCCTGCCCGGCCAGCTCCTCCACGAGCGCCTCGACCGTCGGCCGGGACAGCCCCGTCGCCGCGGCCAGGCCGCTCACCGTCTGCGGGCTCTCCTGCCGCAACGCCCGCAGCACCACGGCCGTGTTGAGGCCGCGCAGCGCCGCGAGATCGTGCCCGCGCACCCGGTCGTGCACCGCCATCGCCTGCGCCTCCGAAGGCTCGTCGGTCGGGTTGCGCAGGACTGTTGCATAACCACGGGGCCTTGGGAAGCCCGCCCGTACCGAAATTACGCAGAACTCCTGCGAATCGATGACGGCGGCGGACGACGCGGGCGACCGGGACTCGTCACACATGCCCCATTGACGCCCGTTCGGCCCGGCACTGAGGGTGGGAGGCATGACCCAACTGTCCGAGCATCTGCGCCAGGCCACCCCCGTCGTCGCGCAGCGCGGGGAAGGCGTCCACCTCTACGGCACCGACGGCCGTCGGTATCTGGATTTCACCGCCGGCATCGGGGTCACCAGTACCGGCCACTGTCATCCCCGGGTCGTCGCCGCCGCGCAGGAGCAGGTCGGCACCCTCATCCACGGCCAGTACACGACCGTGATGCACCAGCCGCTGCAGCGCCTCGTCGACAAGCTCGGCGGCGTGCTGCCCGCGGGACTCGACAGCCTGTTCTTCGTCAACTCGGGAAGCGAGGCCGTCGAGGCGGCCATGCGCCTGGCCCGGCAGGCCACGGGACGGCCCAACATCGTGGTCGCGCACGGCGGTTTCCACGGCAGGACCGTGGCGGCGGCATCGCTGACCACGTCCGGCACCAAGATCCGCACGGGCTTCGGTCCCCTGATGGCGGGCGTCGCCATCACGCCCTTCCCGAACGCCTACCACTACGGCTGGGACGAGGAGACGGCCACCCGGTTCGCGCTGCGCGAGTTCGACCACCTGCTGCAGACGGTCTCCGACCCCGACGACACGGCGGCGATCCTCATCGAGCCGGTCCTCGGCGAAGGCGGCTACGTCCCCGCCAACACGGCCTTCCTGCAGGGGCTGCGCGAGCGCGCGGACCGGCATGGCATCCTGCTGATCCTCGACGAGATCCAGACCGGCGTCGGCCGCACCGGCCGGTTCTGGGGCCACGACCACTTCGACGTCAGGCCCGACGTCCTCATCACCGCGAAGGGCCTGGCCAGCGGCTTCCCGCTGTCCGGCATCGCGGCGCCGGCCGACCTGATGAACAAGGCCAGGCCCGGTTCGCAGGGCGGCACCTACGGCGGCAACGCGGTCGCGTGCGCCGCGGCCTGCGCCACCCTCGACGTCATCGCCGAGGAGGGCCTGGTGGCCAACGCCGCGGCGATGGGCGCGCGGCTGCGGGCCGGCCTGGAGGACGTCGCGGCGAAGACCGCGGCGATCGGCGACGTACGGGGCCTCGGCCTGATGCTGGCCAGCGAGTTCACGACGGCGGACGGCGAGCCCGACACCGCGACCGCCGTGCGGGCCCAACAGGCCGCCGCGGACGAGGGGTTGCTGCTGCTCACCTGCGGCCCGTGGGGCAACGTGGTACGGATGATCCCGGCGCTGGTCGTGAACGAGAACCAGGTGGACGAGGCGTTGCGGGCCTGGGGCGCGGCGGTGGCGACGGCCACCGCCTGACCCGGCTCCGGCACGGAGGGGCGCGGGGAACCTGCGCGACCGGCCACGACGGAACCTGCACTCGGCCACGACCATCGACCCCTACGGCGGAGCCCACCATGACCACACACCCCGTCATCGACAACGTCCCGAAGCAACTCCACATCGCCGGCGGCTGGCGCCCCGGCACCGGCGACCGGACCATGCCGGTCGACAACCCGGCCACGAACGAGACCCTCTGCCACGTCGCCGACGCGGGCCCGCAGGACGGCCGCGCCGCCCTCGACGCCGCGGTCGCCGCCCAGCGGGACTGGGCCGCGACCGCCCCACGCGCCCGCTCGCAGATCCTGCGGCGGGCCCACGAGATCATCCTCGACCGCACCGAGGACCTCGCCCTCCTGATGACCCTCGAAATGGGCAAGCCCCTCGCGGAGGCCCGCGGCGAGGTCGCCTACGCCGCCGAGTTCTTCCGCTGGTTCTCCGAAGAGGCCGTCCGGATCGACGGCGGCTACGCCACCAGCCCCGACGGCCGCAACCGCCATCTCGTCCTGCGCCAGCCGGTCGGTCCGTGCCTGCTCATCACGCCCTGGAACTTCCCGCTCGCCATGGGCACCCGCAAGATCGGCCCGGCCGTCGCCGCGGGCTGCACCATGATCCTCAAACCGGCGCCACAGACCCCGCTGTCCACGCTCGCGCTCACCGCGATCCTCACCGAGGCGGGCCTGCCGCCCGGGGTCCTCAACACGGTCACGACGACCGACGCTGCGGCCCTCGTCGAACCCCTGCTGCGCAGCGGCGGCATCCGCAAGCTGTCCTTCACCGGCTCCACGCAGGTCGGCCGGATCCTGCTCGCCCAGTGCGCCGACACCGTCGTACGGACCTCGCTCGAACTCGGCGGCAACGCCCCGTTCATCGTCTTCGACGACGCCGATCTCGACGCGGCCGTGGACGGCGCGATGGTCGCCAAGATGCGCAACATGGGGGAGGCCTGCACCGCCGCCAACCGGATCTTCGTGCACAGCTCCGTCGCCGAGGAGTTCGCGACCCGGCTGACCGCGCGGATGTCCGCCCTCACCGTCGGGGACGGCACCGCGCCCGGCACCGACGTCGGCCCGCTCATCGACGCGGCAGGACGGGCCAAGGTCGAGACGCTGGTGCGCGACGCCGTCGACCGCGGGGCGAAGGTCCTCACCGGCGGCGAACTGCCGTCCGGTGCAGGCAACTTCTACCCGCCGACCGTCCTCGCCCAGGTCCCGCGCGACGCCGAGCTCACCGGCACCGAGATCTTCGGGCCCGTCGCCGCGCTGTTCACCTTCGACGACGAGGACGACGTCGTCCAGGTCGCGAACGATACCGAATGGGGGCTCGTCAGCTACGTCTTCACCCGCGACCTGGACCGTGCGCTGCGTGTCGGCGAACGCCTGGAGACCGGCATGGTCGGCCTCAACACCGGCCTCGTCTCGAACCCGGCCGCCCCCTTCGGCGGCGTCAAACAGTCGGGCCTCGGCCGGGAGGGCGGCCGGGTCGGCATCGAGGAGTTCCTGGAGTACAAGTACCTGGCCGTCCCCACCGGTTCATAGCCGCTCCACGGCCCGGAACCCGGCGAGCCGGGACAGCAACGCCCGCGCGGGCGGGGTGAGTTCGGCGACAGCGACCTCCTCGCCCGCGTTCAGCAGCCCGATCAGTGCGGAGAGTTCGGGCGCGGTCAGATCGGTCTCCAGGATGTGCCCGCACGCGGCCACCAGCCGTCGTCCCGCGGCCTCACCCCACAGCACCCGCTCGACGGCCCGCACGCCGTCGTCGTCGGTGAAGTGGCCGGGCCGGGCGGGCGGCGGCACCGGCCGCAGCCCGCCGTCCGTCGCGTGCCGCAGCGCCTCCCGCACCAGCCGCCGCTCCAGCGCCGCGGGACGCGCGGCCTCGCGATAGTGGGCGAGCGCCTCGATGAGCACCGGGGGCAGCAGGTCCGCGGCGGCGTCGTCGTGGACGAGGATGTCGTCCCCGCCCCAGCGCCCCTGCGGGGACGCCGGCGTGGGTCCCGGAGCGAGCAGCGAGTGCAGCCCGTGGCCCGGCAGGGGAGCGGTCCGCGGGATGCCCAGATGCGCGACGGCCGCCGGGGCGCGGCCCGGTTCGGGGACGCACCGCCGCCCGGCCGGCCAGTAGAGCAGATCGCCGGGCGCGGGCCGGGCGACCGACCACCGCCCGTCGTGCTCCAGGCGCAGCCGCGGGCGTCCGAGCAGCGTGTAGAGAAACGATGCGCCCTGGGCGTACGGCAGCCGGCCGGGGCCGAGCGTGCCGTGGCACAGCGCGGTCGTCGCCCCGAGCAGCGGCTGGCCCGTGCGCGCCCACAGCCCGGCGAGGAAGTTTCGTGCCCTGAGCCAGACGGGGTGGTGGCAGGCGTGCAGCCCGCGCACGACGAGGGTGAACGGCTCGCGGTCCGACTGCCCGAGCAGCCGCCGGTCGTACCGGGCGAACGAGCCGTCCTCCGGCTGCGGCAGCAGGTCCCCGGGGTCGGCCAGTCGCCGCGGCCCGAGCGCGAAGCTCACCCGGCCGGCCGTGGGCCGCTGCGCCACGGTGACGGAACCCTCGAAGACCTCGTGCGCGTCGAACGGGGCGCTCCCCAGCGCGCCGCCTGTGATCAGCACGGGCCGCCGGTCCCAGTGCGTGTCGATGAACGTGTCCCAGTCGAACGACTCCAGGACGTCGACGGAGGGAGCCGGTGCCGTGCTCACCGCACCAGCTCCAGAGCGCGCACCCGGTACAGCTCGGTGAGCAGGGACAGGAGGCCGGGGCTGTCGGCGCGCAGACCGCAGGCCTCGGCGAGCGCGCCGACGCCGGTCCGGGGGACGGCCGCGAGGTGGTCGAGGACCCGCCGCGTCACCGGGTCGGTGCTGCGCCGCGCATGCCCGTGGGCGGCCCAGATCAGCTGTTCGGCGGCGGGCCGCAGGCACAGGATGTCGGCGGTGCGCCGTAATCGGTGGTGCGGGGCGAGCGGGACGCCGGGCCGGGGCGGCGGGGCCGGGTCGAGGCCGCCCGCCGAGTGCAGGCCGGCCCAGCGCAGCAGCAGCGCGCGCTCGGGGGCGTCGCCGGCCAGGGCCGCGACATAGCGCCGGCCGGGCTCGGTGAACGGGGGAGCGGGCGTGAGGCGTCCGTCGGGCGCGGCCGGCGCGGGGTGCGGGACCGCGGGCTGCTCGTCGGCGGCCGGCGCGTCCTGGCGCAGCAGCTCCCGGACCACCTCGCCGACGTAGGGCAGCGCCGACGTGGTGCGGGCGGGCACGGACAGCCGCAGCGTCGTGCACGGCCGGGTGCGGTCGTCGAGGTGGGTGCTGCCCGCGGGCCAGTGCACGAGGTCGCCGGCCGTGGCGTGCAGCGCGAACTCCGTGCCGGTGTGCTCGGGCCGTACCCGCATCGTCAACGACCCGTCGAGGACCCAGGTGAGCGCCGCCGCGTCGGGGCGCGCCCCGAACTCCTCGGCCGCCTGGTGCCGGGTGCCGACGGCCAGCTCCGCGGTGACGGGCAGCGGCGGCCGGCCGACGTGCCGCCACAGCCCCGCCACGGCGTCCCGTACCCGCGACCAGAGCGTGAAGTCGAGGCTCAGCGCGTGCTCGGCGGTCAACAGCCAGCCGCTGTCCGTCAGTTGACCGGAGGATGCCAGCCGGGCCGCGTAGGCGGCCGTGTCCCGGTCGGCCGGCGAGGGCAGCAGCGGTCCGGGATCGCACAGCACGCCGTCCGGGACGGCGAGCCGCAGCCGGGTTCGGCCCGGCGCGCTCGCCGCGGCCACCATGAGCCGGTGGGCCCCCGCGGCGTCGAGGCCGGACGGGGGTCCGCCCGGGACGACCACCGGTTCCTTCGCCCAGTACTTCTCCGCGAACCGCCGCCACGGATCGGTGGGCGGGGCGGGCGCTGGGGAGGGTTCACAGCTGTGGTTCATCGGGGCTGGGATCTCCTCGGTCCCTCGTCAAGGGGCGGCGTGACGGGCCTGGTGACCTTGCCAGAGGCCTTCCGGCGCCGTCAACGCTTCACGGAGAACCTGTGAACATCTGGCGTAGAACGTGCCGCTTGTCCCATTGCCGCGCTATAGCCCCGGCCCGCTCAGACCGCGCTGCCGGCCTTCCAGTCGGCCCACGACATGTTCCAGCCGTTGAGCCCGTTCGCCGGATCGACGGTCTCCTCGCCCGAGCGCCGTACCTCCACCACGTCGCCGACGATCGAGCTCTTGTAGAACTTCGCGCCCGGTGTCGAGGGGTCGTCGGCGCCCTGGGCGTCCCGCAGGCCGACGCAGCCGTGGCTGGTGTTGCTGGTCCCGAACGCGGACGCCGCTCCCCAGTAGTTGCCGTGGATGAAGGTGCCGGAGGTGGTGAGCCGCTGGGCGTGCGGCACGTCGTCGATGTCGTACTCGTCGCCGAGCCCGACCGTCGTCGAGTCCATCCGCGTCTCCTCGAACCGCTCGGAGATCACCATCTTCCCGGCCCACGTGGGGTGTTCGGCGTCCCCGCCGCTGACGTCGTAGGTGGCGATCTCCTCGCCGTCGCGCCGCACGGTCAGCGACTTGGCGCGCAGGTCCACGACGCTGATCTGGGCGCGCCCGATGTGGAAGGTGACGTCCTTGTCCTGGGTGCCGAACACCCCGTCGGCGCCCTCGACGTCCTTCAACCGCAGGCTCAGCGTGATCTTCGTGCCGGACGCCCAGTACTCCTCGGGGCGGAAGTCGATCCGGGTGTCGCTGAACCAGTGTCCGGCGATCTCCACGTCGGGGTCCGCGGTCACGGTGATCGCCTTCTGCACGGCGGCCCGGTCCGTCACGGCCTCGGTGAAGGTGAGGGAGACGGGCATGCCGACGCCGGACGTCGAGCCGTCCTCCGGGGTGAAGTAGCCGACGAACGTGGCGCCGGGCTTCTTGGTGGTGAAGCTGGTCGTGTGCGCGGAGTCGCTGCCGTCCACCTCCGCGCGCACGGTGTACTCGGTGTCGGAGGCGGAGTGCGACGACGAGGTCCACTTGGTCCGCCCGTCGTCGTACGTCCCCTTCAGGCGCGTGCCGTCGGCCGCGGCGACCGTGACGGCGGACAGGGTCCCGCCGGTGACCGCGACGGTGACCGGGCTGCCGAAGTCGGCCTGCCGTGTCCCGTCGGCGGGGCTGACCCTGACCGCGGCCCTACTGGTGGCAGCACCGGCGCCGTCCTTCGCCCCGGCCTCGCCGCCGCAGCCCGCGACCGTGACCACCGAGGCCGCTCCCAGCGCGGCGAGCACTCCGCGCCGCGACCAGCGATCCGTGTCATCCGCTATCCGAACCCGAGAGTCACCCACACGCACACCGAACCTTCCTGATCCATGGCCTTTGCGGTGTCGCATGCTGCCCGGGCGACCTGGGTGAATCCTTAGAGAATGGCGCGGTTGTCTTATTTCTTCCTTTGAGGGAGCGGCTGCGTCCCGGTACGTGTGGATCTTGTGAAACGCGGGGGCGACCGAGAACGGAATAGGAGATTCCGCCGGAATTGCGCCACTGGTGCCCATGGCAAAGTGATCACGGAACGTCAATTGCACCGGAAAGGCCGCCCTTATGCCCCTCGCCCTGTTCCGCCGGAAGCGGGCCGGTTCCGCAGCGCGGGGAGCCGGCCTCGCGCACCCGGTGCCGCCCGGCGCGGGCGCCTTCCACTGCGCCGTCGCCGACCCCGTCGGCGAGCCGATGCCCGGCGCCGAGGTGACCGTCACGGACTCGGGCTCCGGCCGGGTCGCGGCGCGGGCCACGGCGGACCCGTACGGCCTCGTCTTCCTGACGCTGCAGCCCGGCCGCTACGGCGTGCTGATCGCGGCGGAGGGGCTGCAGCCCCACCAGCAGACGGTCGACGTGCTCCCCGACGAGACCTCGCCCCTCACCTCGGTCCAGCTCCACCCGGGCCGCGCCCCGGAGCTCCCCGGCCCCGGCACCTGGCTCTTCGACCCGCCGCACACCGCGATCCGGTTCATCGCCAAGCACGTGGGCATGGCTCATGTGCACGGCCGCTTCACCCGCTTCGAGGGCGGCATCCACGTCGCGCCCGACATGGCGGACTCCCGGGTCGAGGTGCGCATCGACGCGGCGTCGATCGACACGGGCAACAACACCCGGGACAACCACCTGCGCTCGGCCGACTTCCTCGACGTCGAGCGCTACCCCTACGTCCACTTCTCCTCCGACCGCTTCATCTACCGCGGCGGCTCCAAGTGGACGCTCCAGGGCGCCCTGACGATGCACGGCGTCAGCCGCACGGTCGACCTCGACACGAACTACCTCGGCGTCGTGAACGGCGGCTACGCGGAGGAACTGCGCTGCGCGGCCCTCGCCACGGCGGAACTCCACCGCGAGGACTACACGCTCAACTGGCGCACGATGCTGGCCCGCGGGATCGCGGTGGTCGGCCCCACGGTGAAGCTGGAGCTGGACGTGCAGGCGATGTACCGCAGCCATGACACGCCCACGCCGCCGGAATAGGCTCGTCGGGCCGGGCGTTCGCGAGGCTCCGGCCGAGTCGGTGGGGGCGCTGTGGCGGGTCGGCGACACAGGCGAGCCGCGACGCTTCGGAGCTGACTTCGGGTTGGCGGGGCGGGGGATTTGGACGTAGCGCGCGGTGTCGCTGGCGCCGCTCATGGCCATCATGCTGGTGCCCGCATCGAACCCGTCGACACCGCCGACGAAACTGTCGTGAAGTCCTGGCCCGCTGATGCATCCCTACCCGGCGGGGCCACTGAAGAGGATGAGTGAGGGATCGGACACCCCCCCCATCCGGTCCGCGCGTGGGATGGCTGCTGCCGCCGGATCAATGGCGATCCGGTGGCAGCCGCATTGTCGCTGATGGGTGCCGCTGTCGCGCCGTGATCCCCGCCCGATGGGCGCCGCGGGTGACCCTGTGGAATGGTGGACGGGTGAAATGTCCCGCTAGGTCCCGATTGGGGGGCTTAGGGGATCTGTCCATCCGTTCGTATCCTCAGGAGGCGCCATGTCCTCGAAGCGACGCCGTAAGAAGAAGGCCCGCCGCAAGCACGCCGCCAACCACGGCAGCAGGCCGCAGTCCTGAGCGTCCAGCGGGCGTCACGCCCGCTGCGCGAGGCCCCCGCTGGTCGCCGTCGCCCACTCCGCCACCAGCGTCTCGTACTCCGCCCGGTCCTCGGCACTCAACTGGCCGCCGGTGCGCGCCCACAGGTCACGAATCTGCTCGTTGACGACGTCGGCGGACCGTGCGGAGTGCGGGGTAGGCGTGGAGGACATGTGAACGAGAGTAGGGGATCAGTGGGACTACGCGCTCCGTTCTGTCACGTGGGCATCGCCATGTGTGATGTTCGTCATCCCAGGCAACCCTTCACGGTTTCCGCGCGACCCCCGCGTACAGCGGCACGGCGGTCCCGTCCCGCTCCTCGTCGACGGCCAGCTCCGGATGCCAGTCCGGCAACCAGACCACGCCCGGGTCGAGCAGCTCCAGACCCGCGAAGAAGTCCGTCATCTCCTCGCGGGAGCGCGGTACCAGCGTGACCCCGCCGGCCGCGTACATGTCGACGGCCTGCCGGGTGCGCACCGGATCGTGGTCGGAGGCCAGTTGGGACAGGACGAGGTGGCTGCCCGACGGCAGGGCGTCCACCAGTGTGCGGATGATCTCGTGCGCGCCCTGCTCGTCGGGGATGAAGTGCAGCAGCGCGATGAGCGACACCGCGACCGGGCGGTCGAAGTCCAGGATGCCCCCGGCCAGTTCCAGGATCTTGTGCGGTTCGCGGGCGTCGGCCTGCAGATAGCGGGTCACGCCCTCGGGGGTGCCGCGCAGCAGCGCCTCCGCGTGGGCCAGCACGATCGGGTCGTTGTCGACGTAGACGACCTTCGTCTCGGGCGCCGCGGTCTGCGCGATGCGGTGCAGGTTCGGTTCCGTCGGGATGCCGGTGCCGATGTCGAGGAACTGGCGCACGCCGAGCCGCGCCGCGAGCATCCGCGTCGCGCGCTGCATGAACCAACGGTTGTGGCGCGCGCCGTACTTGGCCGTCGGCTCCATCGCCGTGATCTGCCGCCCGAGCGCCTCGTCCACCGGATAGTTGTCCTTGCCGCCGAGGAACCAGTCGTACACCCGGGCCGGGTGCGGTTTGCTGGTGTCGATGGCGGAGGTGGCGGGGGACGTCTCCGTCATGGGGCAACTCCCTTGTCAGCGCGGCCTGTTCGAGCGTACGTCCGAGCATCCTGCCGTACGGGTGTGACGCGTGGGGCGTAATCGAGGAGGATGGGCGCCGCCTCCGGTCCCGCCGGGCGAGCGGAGGGGCCGTACGCGGACAGGAGCGGGAGCCAGGAGGGTGCGTATGAGTGAGGTCCCCCAGCGTCTCGACCTCTCCCGGGCCGCCCTCGCCGACTGGCCGGTGATCCGGGGCTGGGCCGCCGACGAAGGATGGAACCCCGGGCTCGCGGACGGGCCGAGCTTCTTCGCGCAGGATCCCGACGGGTTCTTCCTCGGGCGGATCGACGGCGAGCCCGTCTCCGCCGTCTCCGTCGTCACCTACGGTGCCGCGTACGCGTTCCTGGGCTGCTACCTCGTCCGTCCCGACGTGCGCGGCCGCGGCCACGGCCTCGCCACCTGGCGCGCCGGGCTCGCGCACGCCGGCGGGCGCACCGTCGGGCTCGACGGCGTCGTCGCCCAGCAGGACAACTACCGCAGGTCCGGCTTCGAACTCGCCCATCGCACCATCCGGTTCACCGGCCCTGTCCGGCACCGCGCCGCACCCGACGGCACCGTCGTCCCGATCGAGGGCGACCTCGCGCCCGTCCTCGCCTATGACAGCGCCTGCTACCCCGCCGACCGGCCCCGCTTCCTGGAGTCCTGGCTCACCACGGCGGGCCACAGGGCGCTCGCCCGCGTCGTCGACGGCCGCGTCACCGGATACGGCGTGGTGCGCCCGGCGCACGACTCCCCGCGCATCGGGCCGCTGTTCGCGGACACCGCCGACGACGCGCGCGCCCTGTTCGACGCGCTCGCGCCCGTAGGGGAGCCGGTCGGCATCGACGTGCCGGCGGCCACCCCCGAAGCCGTCGCGCTCGCGGAGTCACGCGGCCTTGCGGCCGGGTTCGAGACGGCCCGGATGTACACCGGGCCCGTCCGGCCCTTCGCCCAGGAACGCGTCTTCGGCGTGACGACCCTCGAACTCGGCTGATCCCCAAGCCCGTCGGGCCGCTCGCGGCATCCGGACGCGCACTGAGCGGGCTCACCCGCCGTCGAACGTCCCGTGCCGCCCCTCGCCGGACGCGAATCGCCCCGCGCCCCGCAGCCCTTCCGCCAACACGCCCGATCCGTGACTGAGTTCGGCCCGCATCGCCGACGCCTCGTCCAGGCCGCCCTGCTCGCGCACCGACGCGCGGTCGCTGCGCAGGCACGCCTGCGGGAACGCCGCCAGCCGCGCGGCGAGTTCCTCCGCCGCGGCGCGGGCGCCGCCCGGGGGCACCAGGCGGTTGGCGAGACCCATCTCGTACGCCTCCCGCGCCGGGACGGGCCGCCCGGTCAGGATCATGTCCATCGCGCGGCTCTCCCCGATCAGGCGGGGCAGCCGGATCGTGCCGCCGTCGATCAGCGGCACGCCCCAGCGGCGGCAGAAGACCCCGAACACCGCGTCCTCCTCGGCGATCCGCAGATCGCACCACAGGGCGAGTTCGAGACCGCCCGCCACCGCGTGACCGCTCACCGCCGCGATCACCGGCTTCGTCAGCCGCAGCCGCGTAGGGCCCATCGGGCCGTCGCCGTCCCGCGCCACCCGGTTGCCGTGCTCCGTGCCGACGGCCTTGAGGTCCGCACCCGCGCAGAACGTGCCGCCCTCTCCCCACAGCACCGCCGCGCTCGCCGTCTCGTCCGCCTCGAACTCGCGGAACGCGTCGGCCAGTTCGGCGGCCGTCGGCCCGTCGACCGCGTTGCGGGCCCCGGGGCGGGACAGGACGACGGTGGTGACGGGACCTTCGCGTTCGACACGGACGGACGGCATGGCGGGTGGTCCTCTCGTGGGACGGCTAGGTGATGTTCAGGGCCAGTTTGGCCTCGGCCGTCGAGGAGGTGCCGACGAACAGCTCGAACGCGCCCTCCTCCACCCGGAATTCACCGCCGGTGTCATTCGTCCAGAACCCGAGGTCCTCCGCCCCGAGCCGGAAGCGCACCGTCGTGGAGGCGCCCTTGTCGAGCGTGACCCGCCGGAACCCGCGCAGCCTGCGCACCGGCTGGGTGATGCTCGCGGCCACGTCATGGACGTACAGCTGCACCACCTCGTCGCCCGCGCGCGAGCCCGTGTTGCGCACGGACACCGACACCTCGACGGTGTCGCCCTTGCGCAGCGCCCGCACCGGCACACTGCTCCGGCTCAGCTTCGGGGTGCCGAGCTCGAACGTCGTGTAGCTCAGCCCGAACCCGAAGGGGAACTGCGGGGTCGGCGGCAGGTCCAGATACTTCGACGTGTACTTGTTGTCCGGGTCGTAGGGGCGGCCCGTCGACTCGTGGTTGTAGTGGATGGGGATCTGGCCGACCGTGCGCGGGAACGACACCGGCAGCTTGCCGCCCGGGTTCACCGTGCCGAACAGCACGTCCGCGACGGCGTTGCCCGCCTCGGTGCCGGGGTGCCAGGCCTCCAGGACGGCGGGCGCCGACTCCAGCCAGTCGCCGACGGTCAGGGGGCGCCCGTTGACGAGCACCACCACGAACGGCTTGCCCGTCCTCGCGATCGCGGCGATCAGCTTCTCCTGGTCGCCGGGGAGCGAGATGTCGCTGCGCGCCGACGCCTCGCCGCTCATCGCGGCCGGCTCGCCCACGACCACCACCGTGACGTCCGCCGCCTTCGCCGCCGCGACCGCCTCGTCGATGCCCCCGACGTCCTTGCCCTCCGCGTCGACGCCCCGCGCGTACGTGACCTTCGCGTCCGGCGCCGCCTCGCGTACCGCGTCGAGGACCTTCACCGCGGGGAACTTCTCCGCCGACGCCGGCACCACCCACGTACCGAGCAGATCGGCGGAGTCGGCGAACGGGCCCACCACGGCCAGGGAGCCGACGGACTTCTTCAGCGGCAGGACGTCCCCGTCGTTCTTCAGCAGCACCATCGAGCGGGCCGCCGCCGCCCGCGCCGCCCCGCGCGCGGCCGCCGAGGGCTCCGTGATCGCCGCGGACTCCTTCACGTACGGGTCGTCGAAGAGCCCGAGCGCGTACTTGAGGCGCAGCACGCGCGCGACCGCGTCGTCGATCCGCCGCTCGGAGATCTTCCCGGCGCGCAGCAGCTTCTTGCCGTGGGTGAGGAGATTGGTGCTGCTCATCTCCATGTCGACGCCCGCGTTCAGGGCGAGCCGCGCCGCGTCGGCGCCGTCCGCGGCGAACCCGTGCGCGATCAGCTCCTGCACGCCCGTCCAGTCGCTGACCACGAACCCGTCGAAGTCCCACTCCTTCTTCAGGATGTCGGTCAGCGTGTGGGCGTTGCCGTGCGCCGGGACGCCGCTGATCGTGTTGAAGGACGCCATCACCGTGGCCACCCCGGCGTCCAACGCGGCCTTGAACGGCGGGAGATAGAGATTGCGCAGCCGTGACTCGGACACGTCGACCGTGTTGTAGTCCCGGCCGCCCTCCGCGCCGCCGTAGGCGACGAAGTGCTTGGCGCAGGCGGCCAGCGTCTCCTTCGAGCCGTAGCCGGAACCCTGGTAGCCCTCGACCTTGGCGGCCGCGAACCGGGCCGTCAGGTACGGGTCCTCGCCGGTGCCCTCGGCGATCCGGCCCCAGCGCGGCTCGTGCGTGACGTCCATCATCGGCGAGAACGTCCAGTGCACCCCGTTGGAGCGGGCCTCCTTCGCCGACACCTCGGCGTCGGACCGCGTCACCTCCGGGTCGAAGCTGGAGGCCTGCGCCAGCGGGACGGGGAAGTTCGTCCAGAACCCGTGGATGACGTCCAGGCCGAACAGCAGCGGGATGCCGAGCCGGGACTCCTCCACGGCGAGGCGCTGCAGTTCGTTCGTGGTCTTCGCGCCGAAGATGCTGAGCACCGAACCGAGCCGGCCGGAGCGCGCGGCGTCCTCGACCTCCTTGGTGGAGCCCGAGCCGGGGTTGAGGTCGTACGCCCAGGGGAGCTGCTGCAACTGCCCCAGTTTCTCTTCGAGAGTCATACGGGAGAGCAGGCCCTGGACCTTGCTCTCGTACGGTGTGTCGCGTCTGCCGCCCACCGCCGACGCGCTGGAGGACTGGCTGGTCACGACGGCCCCCGCGGCGGCGGTGACGCCGATCGCGGACAGCAGAGTACGCCTTCGTAGCTCCGGCATGTCTTCGCTTCCCGATAGTCCGAGACCCACAACTTCTGTGGTGGGTACAAGAATTGAGGCGAAGTTACGTTCCGGTTACCCGAGGGTCAAGAGGTACGGCCGGGGTGCCGCTCCGGATCACCTGCCTGCGCGCGCGAGCGGCCGCGCGCGGGCCGGTCCGGCGGACGGGCGCGCCCTTGACCTCAAGCTTGGTCGAGGTTCTACCGTCGTCCGCATGAGCATGGAAACGACAGCCTGGTCGCAGTTGCAGAGCGTCATGAACGCCCAGAACGGGGGCCCGCGCCACCGCCCCTTCGCCCGCGCGACGCTCCGCCGGATCGCCGGATTCGCCCGGCCGCACCGGCGCCGCATCACCCAGTTCGTGATCCTGAGCGTCCTCACCGCACTGCTCGCCGTCGCGACGCCGGTCCTCGCGGGCCACGTCGTCGACGCGATCGTCGGCGGCAAGGAGCAGCGGGTGGTGATCCGGCTGGCCGTGCTCATCGCGGTCATCGCCCTCGCCGAGGCGGGCCTCGGGCTGCTCGCCCGCTGGCTGTCCGCGAACCTCGGCGAGGGGCTCATCCTCGACCTGCGCACCGCCGTCTTCGACCACGTCCAGCGCATGCCCGTCGCGTTCTTCACCCGCACCCGCACCGGCGCGCTCGTCAGCCGTCTCAACAACGACGTCATCGGCGCCCAGCGTGCCTTCAGCAACACGCTCTCCGGGGTCGTCGGCAACGTGGTCACGCTGCTGCTCACCCTGGTCGTCATGCTCACGCTGTCCTGGCAGATCACCCTCCTCTCCCTCGTCCTGCTCCCGGTCTTCGTGCTCCCCGCCCGCCGCATGGGTACCCGGATGGCCCGGCTCCAGCGGGAAGCAGCCGCCCACAACGCGGCGATGGGCACCCGGATGACCGAGCGGTTCTCCGCGCCCGGCGCCACGCTCGTGAAGCTGTTCGGACGGCCCGAGGACGAGTCGGCCGAGTTCGCCGACCGGGCGCGCCGGGTCCGCGACATCGGCGTCCGCACCGCGATGGCCCAGTCGGCGTTCATCACCGCGCTGACCCTGGTCTCGGCCCTGGCGCTGGCGCTCGTCTACGGCCTCGGCGGCTACTTCGCGCTCGACGGCACGCTGGAGGCGGGCGCGGTGGTCTCGCTGGCCCTGCTCCTCACCCGCCTGTACGCGCCGCTGACGTCCCTGGCCGGGGCCCGTGTCGAGGTGATGAGCGCGCTCGTCAGCTTCGAGCGCGTCTTCGAGGTCCTGGACCTCACGCCGCTGATCGACGAGAAGCCGGACGCGCGGGACGTCCCCGAAGGCCCGGTCGCGGTCGAGTTCGACGACGTCCGCTTCGGCTACCCGTCCGCCGACAAGGTCTCCCTCGCCTCTCTCGAAGAGGTCGCCTCCCTCGACACCCGCGGCGGCGCGCAGGTGCTGCACGGGGTGAGCTTCCGCGCCGAACCCGGCCAGACCGTCGCCCTGGTCGGCTCGTCGGGCGCGGGCAAGTCGACGATCGCGCAGCTGCTGCCCCGCCTCTACGACACCGACGCCGGGGCCGTGCGCATCGGCGGCGTCGACGTACGCGACCTGAGCGCACCGTCGATGCAGGCCACGCTCGGCATGGTCACCCAGGACGGCCACCTCTTCCACGACACGGTCCGCGCGAACCTGCTGCTGGCCCGGCCCGCCGCGAGCGAGACGGACCTGTGGGACGCCCTGCGCCGGGCCCGCCTCGACACGCTCGTCCGGGACCTGCCGGACGGCCTGGACACGGTCGTCGGTGAACGCGGCTACCGTCTGTCCGGCGGCGAGCGCCAGCGCATGACCATCGCGCGCCTGCTGCTGGCCCGCCAGCGCGTGGTCATCCTCGACGAGGCGACGGCCCACCTCGACAACACCTCGGAGGCGGCGGTCCAGGAGGCGCTGGCCGAAGCCCTCACCGGGCGTACGGCGATCGTCATCGCCCACCGCCTCTCCACCATCCGCTCCGCGGACCAGATCCTCGTGGTGGAGGACGGCCGCATCGTGGAACGCGGCACCCACACCGAACTGCTGGCCGCCCACGGCCGCTACGCGGAACTGCACCGCACCCAGTTCGCCCCGGGTGAGCAGCGGGACGAGGTACCGGAAGCCGCCTGACGCTCCCACCCCCGGCGCCGCACGGGGGCGAATCCGGCCAACTGGACGCTTCGATCGTCCAGTTGGCCTCCGCGTCGGCTGCCCGCCCCCGGCTACCCTGACCCCATGCTGCTGGGTCGCACAGCGGAATGCGCACGGATCGACGACCTCGTCGACGACGCACGCGCGGGGCAGAGCACCGCCCTGGTCATCCGCGGAGAGGCAGGCATCGGCAAGACCAGCCTGCTCAGCTACGCCGAGTCGGTCGCCGGGGACCTCACACAGCTGCGCACGCGCGGCATCGAGGCCGAGTCCGGGCTCCCGTACGTCGGCCTCGCCGACCTGTTCCGCCCGGTGACCGACCACCTCGACCGCATCCCGGACCGGCAGGCGGCCGCCCTCACCGGCGCCCTCGCGCTCGGCCCGGCCGTCACCCAGGACCCGTTCGCCGTCGCCGCCGGCACCCTCAGCCTACTCGGCGCGATCAGCGAGTCCGGGCCGGTCCTGGTCGTCGTCGACGACGCCCAATGGCTCGACCCGTACTCCCTGGACTCCCTCGCCTTCGCCACCCGCCGCCTGGGCCGCGAAGGCGTCGCCGCCCTGTTCGCCACCCGTGACACCGACGAGGCCGCCTCCCGGCTCGCCCCCGTCGAGACCCTCGCCCTGCAGGGCCTCGACACCGCCGCCGCCCGCCGGCTCGTCGCCGGCGAGCCGCTCTCCCCGCACGACGCCGACTGGCTCCTGACGGAGGCCCGCGGCAACCCCCTCGCCCTCGTGGAACTGCCCGCCCTGCTCGCCCGCGGCGGTCACCGCCCCGGCACCGGGGCCCCGCTGCCCGTCGGAGAGATGCTCGCCCGCACCTTCCGCGGCGCCATCGCCCGGCTGCCGGAACGGACCCAGGACGCCGTGCTGCTGCTCGCCGTCCTGGGACCGCGCCCCCGCGCAGGACCCGAACGCGTCCTGCGCTCCCACGGACTGACCCACGCGTCCCTCGAACCTGCCGACCGCGCCGGGCTGATGACCATGGAGGAAGGGGCGTACGTCTTCCGGCACCCCCTGGTCCGGTCCGTCGTCTACCACGGCGCGAGCGCCGCCCGCCGCCGGCGTGCCCACCGCACCGTCGCCCACGCCCTCCAGGACGCCCAGGCACCCGCGGCACTGGAGCGCTACGCCTGGCACCTCGCCGAGTCCGGCGCCGACCCCGACGAACAGGTCGCCGCCGCCCTCGAACGCGCCGCGTCCGACGCCCCTCACGGCCTCACCTTCCCGCTCGCCGCACGGCTGTACGCGCACGCCGCCCGCTTCACCCCGCAGGACGAGCGCCGGGCGGGCCGTCTGCTGTCCGCCGCGCGCGCCGCGCAGGCCGCCGGATCCCTCGACGAGGCCGCCGACCTCCTCGACCGCGCCCTCGGCCACGCCGCCGGCCCCCGCACCCGCCTCGACGTGCGCCACCTGCGCTGCTACGTCGACATTCAGCGGGGGCGCCCGGCCCGCGCCCGCGACCAGTTGCGCGCCGCCGTCGACGAGGCCCGCCGCGTCGACCCGGCCCTCGCCGCGGTGATGCTCGGCGGCCTCGCCCTCACCGAACTCGCCATCGGCGACCTCACCGCCGCCCGCGCCGCCTCCGCCGAGTCGATGCGGATCACCGGCGCCTTCGGCGACCCCGCCGCGGCGCTGCCCGTACGCCTGCTGCACGCCCTCGTCCACCTCCTCGGCGGCGACGCGGACGAGGGGCGCGCCCTCCTGCACGAGCTGGAGAAGCCCCTCGCCGCACCGGACCCGGCGTTCCCCTACCCCCTCTCCGGCGTCGGAGGGCTCTGCCACCTCGCCGCCGAGGAACTCGACGAGGGGCACGACCTGCTGGACCGCGCCGTGCACGCCGCGCGCGCCGCCAGCACCGTGGGGCTGCTCGCCCACCTCCTCGGCACCCTGTCGGTCGTCGAGTTCTGGCGCGGCCGGTGGAACGCCGCCCTCGCCCACGCCGACGAGTCCGCCCGCCTCGGCGAGGACACCGGACGCGTCATCGAGGTGTGCCGCGCCCGCGCCGCCCAGGCCAAGACCGAGGCCGCCCTGAACCGGGAGGCGGACTGCCGCCGCCACGCCGCCCAGGCCCTCGCGCTCGCAGCGACCGCCGAACTGCCCATGGACGCGGCCCGCGCCCACGGCGCCCTCGGCCTGCTCGAACTCGGCCTCGGACACTTCGAGGCAGCCGTCCAACACCTGCGAGAAGTAAGGGAGTTCTCCCTCGCCAACGGCCGCGGCGACGGCCTCTACCTCTCCTGGGCGGCCGACCTCGCCGACGCCTGCGCCCACCTCCACCGCACCGACGAGGCCCACGAGGTACTGCGCGTCCTGGAGCACGAGGCGGGTCGCGGACACCGCCCGATCGCCACCGCCGCGGCCGCCCGCTGCCGGGGCATGCTCGAACCGGCCGACGCGGAGCGCCACATGGACCGGGCTCTTGCCCATCTCGCCCTCGTGGGCGCCCCGTTCGAGCGCGGCCGCACCGAGTTCGCGCGCGGAGAGCTCCTGCGCCGTCAGGGCCGCCGCAGCGAGGCGCGGCGCTGGCTGCGGTGCGGCCTCACCACGTTCGAGCGGCTCGGCGCGAACGGCTGGGCGGCCCGTGCCGCCGCCGAACTGCATGCGGCGGGCGGCGCTCCCGTACGGACCGGACCCGCCCCGCTCGACGGCCTCACCCCGCAGGAGCTGCGCGTCGCCCTCGCCGTCGGCCGCGGTGTCACCAACCACGAGGCGGCCGAACAGCTCTTCCTCAGCGTCAAGACCGTCGAGTTCCACCTCGGCAACATCTACCGCAAACTCGACGGCGTGCACCGCAGGGCCCAGCTCGTGCGCCTGCTCAGCCGCTCCGACGGCCCCTGACACGCACAGCGGGGGTGCCCGTCACGAGCACCCCCGTCCCCCGTTGTTCCCCCGTTGTTCCCCCGTTGTTCCCCCGTGCCGGAAGCTCCCGTGCGCTTCCGTGCCCTCCACGATGGACCGGCGCGGCGCCCTGGGGCCACGGTGAAAACCCTGGGATCCGGGCCCGGGGGAGTACGCCGGCCGCTGTAGTCGCGCCGGTCCTCAGTCCGTGACCTCGATCCGGCCGTTCTGCGCCGGCACCGGAGCCGCGGTCGCCTTCTTGAGCAGCTCCGCGAGGTCGACTCCCGTGGTGGAGCTGAGGAGTTCGAGGCCTTGCGTGACATTGTCCGTGACCGTGCGGGACAGCTTGCTCGCGCCGTCCGTCGAGATCACCGTCATCTTGTCGACGGCGCCCAGCGGCTCGGCCGCCTTCGCGACGACCTGCGGCAGCGCCTCCACCATCATCTGCAGCATCGCCGCGTCCCCGTACCGCTCGAACGCGTCGGCCTTCTTCTGCATCGCCTCGGCCTCCGCGGCGCCCTTCGCGGCGATCGCCGCGGCCTGCGCCGAGCCCTCCAGACGGACCGCCTCGGCGAGCGCGGCGCGGTGCGCCTTCTCGCCCTCACCGGTCAGCCGGGCCCGCTCCGCGTCCGCCTCCGCCTGCTTGACGAGGCCGACCCGGCGGGCCTCCGCCTCCTGCTCGGCCTGATAACGGGCGGCGTCCGCGGGCTTACGGACCTTCGTGTCCAACTCCCGGTCGGTCAGGGCGGCCTGACGCTCCGCCACCTTCTCCTGCTCCGACAGCACCTCCTGGCGCCTGGCCGCCTCCGCGAGCGGGCCCGCCGCGTCGGCGCGGGCCGCGGCCTCGTCGGTCTCCGCCTTGATCTCGGCCTGCTTCAGCGCGAACGTGCGCTGCGCGATCGCGATCTCCTCCTCGGCCTTCAGCCGGGCCTGCTCGGCGGCGCGACGCGCCACGGCCTCCGCGATGTCGGCCTCCTGCCGGGCACGGGCCGCCTCCGGCCGGCCGAGGTCCTCCAGGTACGAGCCCTCGGTGGTGATGTCCTGGATCTGGAACGCGTCGAGGACCAGGCCCTGCCCGGACAGGGAGGCCTCCGCCTCCTCGGCGACCTGCCCGGCGAACGCGGCCCGGTCCCGGATGATGTCCTCCACCGACATCCGGCCCACGATGGAGCGCAGCGCACCGGACAGCACTTCCTGCGTGAACCCGACGATGCCCTCCTGCTGCACGAGGAACCGCTGCGCCGCCGCGCGGATCGAGTCCTCGGTACCGCCCACCTTCACGATGGCGACGCCTTCCAGGTGCGCCTTCACCCCGCGCAGCGTGACGGCGCCGCGCACGGCCACCGGGATGTGCCGCGACGACAGGTCGAGCGTGAACTTCTGCTGCACGAACGGCACGACGAACACGCCGCCGCCGACCACGACCTTCTGCCCGCTGTTGTCGGTGAAGATCCGGCCGGTCTCCGGATCGGTGGACTTCTTGCCGCGGCGCCCGGTGACGATGAACGCCTGGCTGGGCCCGGCGACCTTGTACCGGGTGACGACGACGAGCGCCAGCAGGACGAGGAGTACGACGACTCCGATCACGGCGATGACGACTGGACTCATGGTGGACTCTCCCTCGGGCCGGTCCGGCCGGGTGGTACGGATGCGTTCGCGTGCGGTTCAGCGTTCGACGGGGCGCACGGCCACGGAGGTCGGTGACAGGGTCTCCTCGACCCACACCTCGCCGCCCCGGGCCACGGCGACCTGGCTCCGCGCCGCCAACTTCACGGGCTGGCCCGCCTGGTGGAGCAGTACCTCGCCGTATCCGTCGGCGGGGATCGCGGTGACCACCCGGCCCGTGCTGCCCACCAGGTCGGCGCCGCGCGGCGCCCGGGAGGAGTCGTCCCGCATCAGCGCCCGGCTCAGCCGCCACGTCAGCCAGCCGGCACCGGCCCCCGCACCGGTACCGACGGCCGTGGCCGCCCCCGCCCCGAGGCCCGTCGTGCCGAGCACGAGCGCGCCGCCGAAACCGAGCATGGACACGAACCCCGCGATGACGGGCAGCGACAGCACCCCTTCGAACACCCCGTCCAGCGCGCCCACCCCGTCGAGGAGTCCCTCCAGGACCCCGTCCAGGACGAGCGAGAGCGCGAGCAGGACGATCCCCGCGATGCCGAGACCGAGAAACAGCGTCATGGCCGGCCCCTTCCCCTGAGCGCCCCCAACTGGCCGCACAAGGAGCCTTTCACGCACCGGCACCCCGGTTCATTGCCGGAATCCGGCAGTCTTTTACGCTTTCCTGATGCCGGGCGGGCCCGCCCGGCCGGGCCGCGCACGGATCACGGCCGAAGCGAGCAGGGGGAGTTCGATGGTGGACCAGGAGATACCCGACACGTACCTGGACGGCTATGCCGCGCTCATCGCCACCGCCGCGGCGACCGGCCGCCGCCTCACCCGCGACGAACTCGACGAACGACGCGCACTCGGCCTGCGCGCCGCCGAGGCCGGTCACGGACTGCGCGCCCTGGTCGCCGCCCACCTGTCGGCCACCCGCGCCCACTGGCCGCGCACGGCCGACGCCGACAGCGTCCTCGCCGCCGTCGAAGAGGCCGTCGACGCCTTCGCCGAGGGGTACGAGCGGGCCCAACGCCTCGCCGTACGACGGGAAGAGGCCGCACGCCGCGAATTCGTCGACGACCTCCTCTACGGCCGCAGCGACCTGGGCCGCCTCGCCCGGCGCGCCGAACGCTTCGGCCTGCGGCTGTCCTCCGCGCACGCCGTCGCCGTCGCCCAGGGAGCGAACGCGTACGAGGACGGCGACCCGGTGCCCCGCGAGGTGGAGAGCGCCCTCATCGCCCGCTTCGGCGACCGCAGTGTCCTGCTCACCACCAAGGAGGGACGGCTGATCTGCGTGGCCCCCGGCGACCAGGACGAGGTCCTCGCCTTCTTCGCCAAGCACGCGTACGCCGCCACCGCGGGCCAGGTCGCCATCGGCCGCCCGCAGCCGGGCCCCGGCGGCGTCGTCCACTCCTACGAGGAGGCACTGGGCACCCTCGACCTCGCCGCCCGGCTGGACCTCAACGCCCCGGTGCTGCGCGCCGCCGACCTCCTCGTCTACCCCGTCCTGACCCGGGACCGGGACGCCATCGCCGACCTGGTCCACCACACGCTGAGCCCGCTGCGGGGCGCCCGCGGCGGCGCCCGGCCGCTCCTCGACACCCTCGCCGCCTACTTCGACTCGGGCTGCGTCGCCGCCGAGGCCGCCCGCCGCCTGTCGCTGAGCGTGCGCGCCCTGACCTACCGCCTGGCCCGCATCCACCAGCTCACCGGCGCCGACCCCACCGACCCCGCCCAGCGCTACTCCCTGCAGACCGCGGTGATCGGCGCCCGTCTCCTGGGCTGGCCCGACGGGCCGCCGTGAACGGCCCCCGGGGCCGTCACAGCCAGCCGCTGCGCTGTGCCTGAAGGGCCATCTGGAAGCGGTTCGCGGCGCCCAGCCTGGCCATCAGGATCTGCAGGCGGCGATAGAGCGTGCGGCGGCTGATCCCCAGTTCGCGGGCGATCACGTCGTCGTCCGCACCGCCGGCCAGGAGCCACAGCAGGCGCCGGTCGGCGGCCGGCAGCCCACCGGGCCGCGTGGTCCGGCCGTGGAACGGCAACGCGCTCCGCCAGGACTGCTCGAACAGGGCCATGAGCGCCGACAGCAGGCCGCACGGCTGCACCACCAGCATCGTGTTGTGCACGTCGGCCTCCTTGATCGACAGCGACACCAGCGCGTACGCGTCGTCGATGATCACGAGCTTGACCGGAACCGACGGCAGCACCCTGGCCTGCTCACCGGCCTTGACGCACGGTTCGATGACGTCCTTGACGTGGCCCGGGTGCTCCAGCGACGCCCGCGAGTACACGACCCGCTGCGTGACACCGCGGGCGAGCGTGGCCAGGGCGTCGTCCGTGGCGCCGGGCAGCGGGAAGTACGGCGGCGACTCGAACTGCCGGATCTGGTCGCGGGCGCTCGCCCAGGCCTGCCGTATCCGCGGGCCTACGGCCTCGCCGGTGACGACCTCGACGAGGTCGTCGTTGTACGCGGCGAGCCGCTGCCGCCGGAACGACTCGAACGCCCCGGTGACCGCGATACGCGACTCCTCGACCTCCGCCGCCCGGTGCCGGGCGAGGATCTCCAGACCGGCGGTGGGCGGAACCGGGGCCACCACGTCGGCGCCCTCCTCGGCGGCGCTGGCCAGCCCGGCGTCGACCAGCGTGCCGTACGCCGCGGCCAGCTCCGCCTCGCCGAGATCACCGGCCGCGGCCGCGATCGAGCCCAGCGGCGCGGGGGCCAGCTCGAGCAGCGCCAGATAGACCCGGCTCGCGGCGGGGCCGAGCCCCAGAAGCCGCAGCGCCTCGCCGAGTTTCGCGTTCGTCATACGCGCATTATCGGCCGCGCCCGGCGCGAGAGCTGTCCGATCCGTGCCAGTGGCACGATCCGGCCCCCGGCGGGCGTCTGCCCGGATACGGTCCGGGAGCCGTCTGCACCAACACAGCCAGAGGAAGGTGTGCGCCGTGGCGAAAGGCCGAAAGAACGGTCTCTACGCAGGGATCTCCGAGGAACTGTCCGCGCTGATGCGCACCGGCTGGGCGGACACCGAGCGGCACGATCTGCAGCCCGCGGAGCAGGCCCCGTACGCGGCCGCCCGCCGCGCCGCGCTCTCCGCCCGCTTCCCCGGCGAACGCCTCGTGGTCCCCTCGGGCAACCTCAAGGTCCGGTCGAACGACGACACCTACCCCTTCCGGCCGCACTCGGCGTACGTGCACATGACCGGCGACCAGGCCCGGGACGGCGCCCTCGTCCTCGAACCCCGCGCGGACGGCGGCCACGACGCCTACTGCTACCAGCTGCCCCGGGACGGCAGGGACGACGACGAGTTCTGGACCGGCCCCACGGCGGAGCTGTGGATGGGCCGGCGCCTTTCCCTGGCCGAGGCGGAGCTCGTGCTCGGCCTGCCCTGCCGGGACGTCCGTACGGCCGCCGCGGACCTCGCCGCCTCCGGTGCGCCGACCCGGATCGTGCGCGGCGTCGACCCCGCCCTGGAGGCCGCGGTCACCACCGACGAGGAGCGCGACGCCGAACTGGAGGAGGCGCTCAGCGACCTCCGCCTCGTCAAGGACGCCTGGGAGACCGCCGAACTGCGCAAGGCCGTCGACTCCACGGTGCGCGGATTCACCGACGTGATCGGCGAACTCTCCCGCGCGGTCGCCTCCACCGAACGCTGGATCGAGGGCACCTTCTTCCGCCGCGCACGGCTGGAGGGCAACGCCGTCGGCTACGGCACGATCTGCGCCGCGGGCGAGCACGCCACGATCATGCACTGGACCCGGAACGACGGCCCGGTGCGGCCGGGGGAGCTGCTCCTGCTCGACGCGGGCGTGGAGACGCACACCCTCTACACCGCCGACGTGACGCGCACGCTGCCGATCAGCGGAACCTTCACGCCCTTGCAGCGCACGGTCTACGACGCGGTGTACGAGGCCCAGGAAGCCGGGATGGCCGCCGTCAAGCCCGGCGCCGCGTACCGCGACTTCCACGAGGCGGCCCAGCGCCACCTCGCGGCCCGGCTGGTCGAGTGGGGCTTCATCGAGGGCCCGGCCGACCGCGCCTACGAACTCGGTCTCCAGCGGCGATTCACCATGGCCGGCACCGGACACATGCTGGGCCTGGACGTCCACGACTGCGCGCAGGCCCGCACCGAGGACTACGTCGGCGGCGTCCTGGAACCGGGCATGGTCCTCACCGTCGAGCCCGGCCTGTACTTCCAGCCGGACGACCTCACCGTGCCCGAGGAATGGCGCGGGATCGGCGTCCGGATCGAGGACGACCTGCTCGTCACCGAGGACGGCCACGAGAACCTGTCGGCGGGCCTGCCGCGCTCGGCGGACGAGGTCGAGGCGTGGATGGCCCGGTTCGCGGGCTGACGGCACGACTGCCCGGCATCAACTTCCCTGGGGGGCAGGGGAGTTGACGGGACTACTCCGCGGAGCCGAAGCCGGTGGGAAATCCGGGGCCTCTTCGTTTTATGGACAGTCACCCGAAGGAAGTGGCTGCCGATTCGTTATGGGGGCTGCGGATCGGGGTGTCGCTCGTCATGATGGGAGCGGTGTGCCCGCGGATATGCCAGAAGGGTAGTCGTGATGTTGTCGGACGTGGAACTCGCTTCCCTGGCAGCACGGTTGACGGTCGAAGCCAGTTGTGAGCCGCTCGACGCGAAGAGAGTCCTGGGCACGTTCGTGGAGGGCGCCCGACGTCTGGCCGGCGCGCACGGTGCGGGAGTGCACTACGCGCCGCCGGGTGGTGCGGCCGTGGAGACGGAGGGGACCAGTGGGGGACTGCGCGCGCTGACGGCCGACGCCGCGGGGTGGAACGAAGGCCCGGGGCACGAGGCCCACACCGCGGGTTGTTCGCTCACCGACCTGGACGTGACGGGGCGCCCGGCCCACGTGCGGTGGCCCCGCTGGGTGCCCCGCGCCAGGGCCCTGGGGGTCGGCCGGATCACCGCGCTGCCCCTGTCCGGTCCCGGTGGCCCGGTCGGCGCGCTCCTCCTGCTCGGCGGCCCGGGACATGTCCTGGACGAGCGGGCGCTCACGCTGGTGCGCACGCTCACACAGCTGACCGCGGACGCACTGTTCCTGCTGCGGGAAGTGCAGCAGAGCCGCGTCGTGGTGGCCCAGTTGCAGCACGCGCTGACCAGCCGGGTCGTCATCGAGCAGGCCAAGGGCATGCTGTCCGCCCGGCACGACGTCCCCGTCGACGAGGCCTTCGCCCGCCTGCGCACCTACGCCCGCTCCCATCAGCGCAAGATCGCGGACATCGCCCGCGAGATCACCGAGGGCCGCGCCGAGTTGCCCGCGCCGTGAGCCCGGGCGATCCCGTGCGCGGCTCCCGGCTCCTCGGGTAGCGTGAACGGATCGCCTGAATCGGGGTCGGGGTTGTGAGCGACGGGCCTGTGCGGCTGACCGAAACGCGTACGCACTCAGCGGAGGAAGCGGAGAGCCTGCTGCAGGCTGCCTATGGGCGGGAGTTCCGCGCGGGGGCCATGCCCCGAGGCGGGGAGTACCTCATGCGGCACTTCGACGCCGATGCCTTCGAGTACAGCGAACTGGCGCTGCCCGCCCACTTCGAGTTCACCAACGAGCCTCAGGGCAGCCTGGTCGTCATCCGCGTCGGCGGCGGCCGGGCCCGGCGCAGCTCCGGAAAGCAACACGGCAGCTTCGTGGCGGGGGACGTCTTCCTCGGCCACGTGCCGGCGCAGGCCTGTTCCGGAGTCACGGCGGATCTCCACGCGTCCGTCATCACCCTGCCCGTGAAGCTGCTCTCGCAGGCCGCGGCCACCGTCGACCCGCGCCGCGGCCACCCGCTGCGTTTCACGAGCTTCACCCCGGCCGATCTGTCCAGCGCCGTCCACTGGGAACGCACCCGCGCCTACGCCCGCAGCGTCTGCGACCTCGGAGCCCAGGCGAGCCCCCTGATCATCGGCCCGCTGGCACGGCTGCTGGCCGGGGCGGCCCTCCAGGTCTTCCCCAACACCGTCATCGGCCACGAGCCGGCCCTGTCCGACACGCGGGACGCCACCTCCTCGACGACGGCCCGCGCCACGGCGTACATCGACGAGCACGCGCACACCGACATCGGCCTCGCCGACATCGCTGCCGCCGCCCAGGTCACGCCGCGCGCCCTGCAGTACGCCTTCCGCCGGCATCTGGACACCACGCCCACGGCGTATCTGCGCCGTGTCCGCCTCGCGCACGTCCATGCCGCCCTCAAGGCCGCCGACCCGCTCAGCGGCGCCACCGTCACCCGGATCGCCGCCCAGTGGGGGTTTCTCCACCCGGGGCGCTTCTCCGCCGCGTACCGCGCCGAGTACGGCCGCACACCCCGGGCCACTCTCCACGGCTGACCGCGCGGCGCCCGCCCCGCGCTACGAAAGAGCAGGCCGCTGGTAGACGGCGTCGAGCGCGAGGTGGGCCCCTCCGTACGCCGCTGCCACGAACCCCAGTTCGGACAGGCGCACTTCGCAGCCGCCCGCGAGGGGCGCCATCACCCGTGCCCGCACCGTCTCGCGGACCCGGTCCAGGAACCGGTCCCCGATGTGCGTGAAGTAGCCGCCCAGGACGACCACCCGCGGATTGAGGACATCGGTCAGCAGGGCCAGGCCGAGGCCCAGGTCGTGCGCGACCCGGTCCAGGGCCTCCACGGTGCGCGGATCACCCGCCTCGGCGCGGCCGCGCAGGTCTGCCAGGCGGTCCTCCAGCGCGAGGCCGGGGTCGTGGATCGGATCGCTGCCGCCCGCCGCGAGCCGCAGGATGGCGTCGAGCCCGACCATGGTCTCCCAGCAGCCGTGGCGGCCGCAGACGCAGGGGTTGCGGTGCGGGTCGAGAGGCATGTGGCCGACCTCTCCGGCGAATCCGTCGGCGCCGCGCAGCAGCCGCCCGTCGTTGACGATGCCGGCTCCGATGCCGCGTTCCCCGGTGATGCAGAGCATGTCGCGGACGCCCGAACCGCGGATCTGCGCGTACTCGGCGAGGGCGGCCAGCTTGGCGTCGTTGTCCACGGCGATCGGCGGCAGCGTCCCCGCGACGGCCCGTCCCACCCGGGTCCGCAGGGCGTCGGCCACGGCCACGTCGCGCCAGCCGATGCCGGGGGCGTACGTGACGGTGGCCGACGCCATGTCGATGACGCCGGGCAGGGCGAGCGTGAGGCCGGCCGGACGCCTGCCCTCGCGGTCGAGCGCGGTCAGGCAGTCGGCGACATGGCGGGCCGTCACGTCGAGGGTGGCGTCCGGGCCCTCCTCCTTGACCGCGAGCGGCTCCCGGTGCGCGTAGACCTGAGTGCCGTCGAGCGCCAGGGCGAGGACGTGGACGTAGCTGGTGCTGATCTCCACGCCGATGCCGCAGATGGCGTCACCGTCGAGGTGCACCAGGGTGCCGGGGCGGCCCACGGCCCCTTCCCGCTGCGCGGGGCCCTCGCGCACCAGGCCGAGGGTGACGAGCTCGGCGACGAGACTGGTGACCGTCGGTTTGGGCAGGCCCGTGTCCGCGGCGATCTGGGCCCGGGAGCGCGGGCCGCTGTCGCGCAGCAGGCCCATCACCGCGCTGAGGTTCGTGCGCCGGATCGACGCCCGGTCCCGCGGGCCGGGGGCGTCCGGGGGCGCGGCGTTCGGCGGCGCCGCCGTTCCGAGTTCGGTCACTTGGTTCTCACCCATGTTCCTTCGTCGGCCGTGACCGACGCGAGAGTCGTCGCTCCCATGATGGCAAGCGCCCTGCAGGGCATGCCGGTTGCGGGGGCATCGCCCGCCTGTGCGGTCCAACGAATTGCTTGACAGTCCCTGCATTAGTTCGGATTCTAGTCGAACTAAATCGCGCCACGCGGTGAACACCCTGCAGACCCCCACGGTCCGACGGCCTCGGTATGCCCTGAAACGCCTGGCTCCGGACATCTCGCCACCCTGAACCGCCGTCCTGCCACGGCCCGTTCAGGTATGAGAGGAGCAGTTGTGCCAGCTCGTCCCGGTATCAAGGCCGCCTGCGCGCTGGCCGCCGCCAGTGTGGTGCTGCTCGGCGGATTCACCGGCCGGCCGGCGTCCGCCGATGCCCCCACCTACACGGTCTCCGTGGGAACCAAGGGCCCGTGGACCCACCCCGACGACAGTCCCGCGGCGACGTTCATCGACAAGGACGGCTCGTTCCACTATCAGTCCGCGCACGCCCTGTACGGGGCGGACGACCCGCGGGAGTGGACGTTCTACAGCGGCAAGGATTTTGATGCGGCTGCTCGTGACGGCGAGTTGAGCGATGCTGTGAATCCGGCGAATGCGGACGACCGTAACGACGACACCACGTGGCGCTGCAACAACAGTCCCACGGGCCGGGAGTCCACGTACGCCCCGGACACGTCGCACTATGCGCAGAAGAACTACTGCGACCTGATGGGTGTGTGGGTCGATTCGGACAGTGGTGACTGGTACGGGCTCGTGCACAACGAGTTCACCCCGAGCCCGTACGGCGACGGCCTGCACTACGACGCGATCGACTACGCCGTCTCGAAGGACCGGGGCAGGACGTGGGACATCAAGGACCACGTGCTCACCTCGCCCTACAGCACGAAGAGGGGTGACAGCGCGGCGTTCCCGCACGAGACGTACTACTACGGCGACGGTGATCCGCGTCTGTTCGTGGACACGGCCTCCGGCTACTTCTACGTCTTCTACAACTCGCGGGTGATCCCGAAGGGCGGTGTGCCCGGCGGCTGGACCGACGGCAGCCGGGCGCATGTCGCCCGCGCTCCGATGTCCGGGAAGATGGCGCCGGGTTCGTGGAGGAAGTGGTACGACGGGGCCTGGTCGCAGCCCGGACCCGGCGGCCTGGAGAGCAACATGGAGCCCGTCGACGCCGGCCACCCCACCGGGTACACGGCCGTCGCGCACGACTACGACCCCGACAACCCCGGCAGCGTCGCCGAGCAGCAGAAGGCCGGGACCCTGCCCGCCAAGTCCGACCTGCTGACCATGAACGTCGCCTACGACGCCCACCTGGGCCTGTACATCGGGCAGCCCGAGGCCATCACCCAGGACAGCAACGAGCCCCAGCGGATCTACGCCACCGACGACCTCGCCACCCAGAAGTGGCGGCTGCTCGGCGACACCGGCGCCTACAAGACCGGCTCCTGGTACCGCTGGTTCCTCGACCCGGTGAACCGGACCGGATCCACGATCGTCGGCAAGACGTTCCGCAGCTACTGCTCCTTCCAGTGCTCGAACGGCGCCTCCGGCGAGTACTACGAGACCGTCATCGACACCACCGCACCGGCCGCCCCCGTCACGACGGGCAAGGCCCACACCATCGCGAGCGGCGACGGGCGCTTTCTCGCCCAGGTGTCCGGCGGTTCGGCGACCACCTCCGCCACCGGCGGCGGAACCTCGGCGCTGAGCCAGTGGATCTTCACCAGTGACGGCGACGGCTCGTACCGCATCGCCAACGCCTCCACCGGCCGGCTCCTCGGCGTCGACGCCACGGGCGACGCCGGACGGGCCTGGGGCGCCAAGCCCACAGTGACGGCCGCGCCGGCCGGCGGGCCCACCGTCGGGCAGCAGTGGTTCGTCGTTCCCGGCAAGACCACCGACGGTACGGCCACCGGAACGTACCGCCTGGTCAACCGCTACAGCGGACTCGTCATCGGGCTGTCCGACGACCCGGCCAGGACCGCCGAGACCACGCCGACGCGGGCCTGGACGGACAGCACGGGAGGCCCCGTCGGCGGCGCCCGCACCGCCGACGAACAGACCCTCACCCTCACCGCCGTGGCATCCGCGCACCGGCACTGACCCCACCCGCGGTACCCGCGTGCGCGTCCCCGCCCGGACGCGCACGCCTCCGAACGGACGCGCGCGGACACCCCGCGCGCGTCCAGCACCACCGTTGCTCCTGCCCTTACCTAAGGAACCCTGTGCGCAGACTCGTCAGAAGACCCACGCTCGTCGCGCTGGCCGCCACCGCGGTCGTCGCGGCGACCGCGGCCGCCTCCGTCCCGGCCACCGCCTCCGGCGCGGCGTCCGCCACCCCCGCGGCGCCGGCCAAGAAGGAGCCCACGCAGCGCCGCGTCCAGCTGATCACCGGTGACGTCGTCCAGGTGACGGACGGCAAGGTCAGCGGTTTCACCCCGGCTCCCGGGCGCGCGGACATACCCGTCCACGTCGAGGACGACGGCAAGCAGTCCCTGGTCGTACCGCTCGACGCCCAGCGGCTGATCTCCGACGGCACCCTCGACAAGCGGCTCTTCGACGTCAAGCAGCTCGACACCGCCGCCGCCCGCAAGCTGTACAGGAACGGGCTCAAGGTCATCGTCGGCTACCGGGGCACCGCCGCCACCGCCCGCGCCGATGTCCAGGACGCCGGCGCCACCGTCCACCGCAGCCTCAAGGCTCTCAACGCCCAGGCCCTCACCGCGTCGGCCGACGACCTGCCCGCGCTGTGGAAGTCCCTGACGCGGACCGACGGCTCCGACAACGATGTCGCGCGGACCTCCGCAGCTCAGGGCGTCGACCACGTCTGGCTGGACGCGCCCGTCAAGGCCCAACTCGACGTCAGCGTCCCGCAGATCGGCGCCCCCGCGGCCTGGCAGGCGGGCTACGACGGCAAGGGCGTGAAGGTCGCCGTCGTCGACACCGGCGTCTACGGGGACCACCCCGACCTGGCCGGCAAGGTGGTCGCCGCCAAGAACTTCTCCACGTCCCCGGACGACGTCGACCACCAGGGACACGGCACCCACGTCGCCTCCACCATCGCCGGCTCCGGCGCGAAGTCGGGCGGCACGTACAAGGGTGTGGCCCCCGGCGCGAGCATCATCGCCGCGAAGGTCCTCGACGACACCGGCAGCGGCGCCGACTCCGACATCATCAGCGGCATCGACTGGGCCGTCGCGCAGGGCGCCGACATCGTCAACATGAGCCTCGGCGGCACCGACACCCCGGACGTCGACCCGCTCGAGGAGACGGTCAACCGCTACAGCGAGAGCGACGGCGTCCTCTTCGCGGTCGCCGCCGGCAACGAGGGACCGGGCGCGAGCACCGTCGGCACCCCCGGCTCCGCGGACGGCGCGCTGACCGTCGGCGCCGTCGACAGCGGCGACAAGATGGCCGACTTCTCCAGCCGCGGCCCGCGCCTCGGCGACGGAGCCATCAAGCCGGACGTGACCGCGCCGGGCGTCGACATCACCGCCGCCTCGTCCCCCGGCAGCGTCATCGCAGGCGAGGTCGGCGAGAACCCCGAGGGCTACGTCACCATCTCCGGTACGTCGATGGCGACGCCGCACGTCGCCGGCTCCGCGGCCCTGCTCAAGCAGCAGCACCCGGACTGGACGGCCGCCCAGCTCAAGGGCGTGCTCACCGCCTCCACCAAGGACACCGGCTTCGCCGCCTTCGAGCAGGGCTCGGGCCGCATCCAGGTCGACCACGCCGTCAAGACGGGCGTGTACGCCGAGCAGACCTCGCTGAACTTCGGCAAGGCCGCCTGGCCGCACGACGACGACAAGCCGCTCACGCAGACCCTCACCTACCGCAACACGGGCACCTCCGACGTCTCCCTCGACCTGACGGCGAGCGGCACGGCCCCGGACGGCAAGGCCGCGCCCGAGGGCATGTTCACGGTCACCCCGGCGAAGGTCACCGTGCCCGCGGGCAAGACGGCCGACGTCACGGTCACCGCCGACACCAGGGTCGACGCCCCCGACGGCCAGTACTCCGGCGCCGTCGTGGCGGCCGACGCGGACCAGAGCGTGCGCACCGCCTTCGCGGTCGAGCGTGAAGTGGCCTCGTACGCAGTCGAGTTGAGCCACATCGGCCGGGACGGCAAGGCCGCCGCGCACTTCCAGACGTACGTCAAGGCCCTGACCGGCGACGCCGCGGGCACCGAGTACGCCGTCGACGAGAACAGCGACTCCGGCACGCTGCGCCTGCCCATCGGCGAGTACACCGTGCAGGGCGTGATCCTCGCCGACCGCGCCGACTCCACCAAGGGCACGGACTGGATCGCCCAGCCCAAGCTCATCGTCGACAAGGACCAGAAGGTCACCCTCGACGCCCGCACCGCCGAGCCCGTCGACATCACCGTGCCCGACGGCAAGGCGACGGCCCGGCAGGCGTACATGTACTACGCGGTCAAGAAGGGCTACACGGACTACAAGTCCGGCTGGCAGCTGACCTCGTACAAGAACTTCCGCGCCGCCCACCTCGGCCCCGAGATCACCGACGGCTCCCTGAGCCAGCTCTGGGACGCCGACTTCGCCGTCGGCACCACGAAGCAGTACTCGCTCGTGTACGGCGGTCCGGTCCAGCGCCTCGCCACCGGCTACACGCGCCACGAGAGGAAGAGCAACTTCGCCGAGGTGAAGGCGTCGCTCGGCACGCCCGTGCCCGGCAAGGACTCCTGGCTGAGCCCCATCGGCACGGTCCAGGGCTCCCTCATGGGCTACTCCTCGGGCATCACCGCTCCCGCGCCGGCCAGCCGGAAGGTCTACCTGTCGACGTCCGACAAGGCACAGTGGGGTCTCGGCATGGAGCAGCTCGGCGCGCCGCTGCCCAACGGGTGGCAGCCGACGGAGTCGCGCTACGGCATCTCCTTCAGCACGTTCCGCGCGGGACACACCTACAAGGAGACCTTCAACACGGGCGTGTTCGGTCCGCTGATGGACGAGAGCGACAACATCGTCCGCAGCGGGAACACCCTGTACGCGTTCCTGCGCATGTTCGACGACGGCCAGGGCCACGACGGCTCCACCACGCTGGAGTCGGCACACACCAAGCTCACCCGCGACGGCGAGACGCTCGTCGACAAGGACGACGACATCGAGTACGCGTCGTTCGCGGTGCCCGCCGAGGACGGCACGTACACGCTGAGCACCACGGCGACCCGGAGCGAGGACATCGCGCTGGTCGGCACCCGGGTCGACGCGAGCTGGACCTTCCGTTCCAAGGACGGCGACAAGCTGATCCCCGCCTCCATGGTCCGCTTCCACCCGGAACTGGACCTCGGATCCACCGCCAAGGCCGGCAAGAAGCTGACGATGCCGGTCGAGGTGCAGGGCGCCGCCGCCGGTGACAACCTCAAGTCCCTCACCGTCGAGGCGTCGTACGACAACGGCGCCACCTGGCAGAAGCTGACGGTGAAGCACGGCAAGGCGTCGCTCAAGGCCCCCGCCAAGGGCAAGGGCGTCACGCTGCGCGCCGAGGTGGTCGACCAGCAGGACAACACGTCCACGGTGGCCGTCCACAACGCGTTCCGCGGCCGCTGACCCCTGTGACCCACCCGATGCGGCCGGACACCACCTGGTGTCCGGCCGCATCGTCGTGCCGGGCCCCTGCTGGTCCCCGCTCCGAAAACGTCTACAGGTGTAGACTTCTTTAATGACACACTTTCCCGGCCGTCATGGCAGGGGACCAGGGAGAAGGAAGCACGCATGAATCTCGATCTGGCCGGAAAACGCGCGCTCGTCACCGGTTCGAGCTCCGGGCTCGGTGAGGCCACCGCGAAGCTGCTGGCGGCGGAGGGCGCGGCGGTCGTCGTGCACGGCCGGGACAAGGACCGCGCGGAGAGGGTCGCGCGGGAGATCCGTGAGGCCGGCGGGACCGCCACCACGGCAGTGGGCGACCTGGCCGACGACGACGCCGCCGGCGACGTGGCCCGGGCGGCGACCTCGGACGGTCCCGTCGACATCCTCGTCAACAACGCAGGCTTCTACCGGCACTTGTCGTGGACCGAGGCGAGTCCCGACGAATGGCGGGACACCTACAACGTCAACGTGGTCTCGGGCGTCCGGATGATCCAGCACCTGGTCCCGGCGATGCGGGAGCGCGGCTGGGGGCGGGTGATCACGATCGGCGGCGGTCTCGCCTCCCAGCCGATGAACACGCACCCGCAGTACAACGCCACCCTGGCGGCCCGGCACAACCTCGCCGTGTCCCTGGCCCGCGAGCTCAAGGGCACCGGCGTCACCTCCAACGTGGTGTCACCCGGAGCGATCCTGGTCGACGCCACCAGGGACCTCGTCACCGGGATCGGGCCCGCCCGCGGCTGGGGTCACACCTGGGAGGAGATCCGGCCCCACGCCGTCGAGGCCCTCATCCCGAACGACCAGGAACGGTTCGGCGAGCCGGACGAGATCGCGGCGGCCGTGGCGTACCTGTGCAGCACCTACGCCCAGTACGTCAGCGGAGCCACCCTCCGCGTGGACGGCGGGCTCATCCGGTCCGCGTTCTGAGCGGACGCGGACGTCACGCCCCCTGTTCGTCGGCGCCTCATGGGCCGGCGACGGGCGCGGAGTCCGCCTCGCGGGTGACCGGCCGGAGCATCTCCGCGAGGAGCCCCGCGAGGCGCTCGTCGTCGGCCGCCGCGAGCGCGCTCGTGCCGACGACACTGCGCAGCAGCCACGTGCCGGCGATCAGCGAGAGCCCGAGCTGAGCGCGGACCTCCGCGTCGGAACCGTCGAGCAGCCCGGCGAGCCGGGCCCCCACGTGGGTCTCGACGCCCTGCCGGACGATGTCCGCCGCCACCGGATCCGCTGCCGAGCGCAGCAACAGCAGGAACGGATCGAGCCGTTCGGCGTCGGGCGCCGTGCGCTCGGCGAGGCTGCGGGCGAGGGAGTCCGCCAGCCCGGGCAGCTCGTCGCCGACGACGGTCGGCGGGCCGAAGGCGCGGTCGACGGCCTCGGCGAACAGCCGCTCCTTCGAACCGAAGTAGCGGTTGATCATCATCGCCGTGACACCCGCCCGCTCGGCGATCTGCCGCACCCCGGCCCGGGCGTACCCGAGCTCGGTGAACTCGACGACCGCGGCGGCGAGGATGGCTTCACGTGTCGCGGCGCCATCGCGTCTGCGGGCGGGAGGTGCGGCACTCATGAGGACGAGCATACGGCGGGCCGGCGGCAGGGCATCGCGAGCCGCGGGGGATTCAAGAGCAAGATCTAGCGGTTCGGCGTAGCCGCAGGTCAGAGTCATTCTTGCCGGACTGAGGTCAGCAAGTGGTCAGCATGGGACCGCATCTCGTCCCTCGTTGATGACTTTCGACTCGTGACAGGAGCCCGGCACATCGGGCTCCGTCTCCGCTCGGAAGGCTTGATTCATGGCTCGTCAGCTCAGTTTCGTGCAGCTGCTCCTCCTCGTTTGACAGCAGGTGGTGTTCAGCGTGTTCGAAATCACTCCTGGCACCACCACTTGGGTGTAGCTCTCTTGAGGGGAGTCATGCGGCCGGTGCGACTGCTTCGGTGGTGGTTCGCAAGGGTTATGTGCGTGGTTTTCCGCTGTTACTGCCTTCTCCAGACCGGCCGCGAAGGTCAGGACAACCGTGTGGCCCACGCGGATCTTGTTGTAGATCTCGGCTGTTGGGTGCTCGCCGTTGAGCAGGTTGCGTGATGCGGCGCTCTCGTCGCCCAGTTTTGGCCTCTTCGCTTCGGCGGGCAGTGGCCTGTAGTCCGGCAGCTTGCTGTACAGGTGGTGGGCTGCGCTGGTGGTGCGGCAGGAGAAGACGAAGAAGCTGAACCGCAGCCATCTCGTGGTCCGTTGCGGCCCTCGCGTGAAGTTTGCGCTGCCGGTGACGAGCACATCCCTGCAGGGGTCCTTCCTCGTCCAGATCATGCAGGTGTATGGGTCCGTCTCCGCCCGGGACCGTCCGATGTGCCTCCAGCCCGGCAGCGCTGCTGCATCCGGCAGGACGGCCTTCACACCTTGATCGTTCGGCGTTTCTCGTGCCCCCGTTACTTTGGGGCTGTGGAGTCTGTTGTGGTCATCCTGCTGGGGGCTGTGTTCGGGTGTGCGTTCATCAGGGATGTTCGCGGGGTGCGGAGCTGGTTCTATCAGGAGGGGGATGCAGCATCGTTCGCTGCTCTTGAGGAGCGGTACGGCGGGATGGCGAAGCTCGTGGGCGGCATCTTCGCAGGGGTGGGTCTCTACATGATCGGTGTGGCTGTTTCCTGGCTGGTGTGACTCTCGGGAGAACGACGACGCCGACTGCATCCGCTCCGGCCACGTGGGTCGGCGCCGTCCGGACACGGGACTGCGCGCGGCCGGGGAGCTCGACTGGACCTGTGTATGTGTTGTAGATGGCTCCCACATGCGCGCGCAAGAAGAGGGAGCCGCGGCCCGACGCGATGCAGGAGGGCCTGGCCCGGGTGGTGTGCCTGCACCCAGGTCCGGTCAGTGTCTGCGCGAGCGCCACCAGCGGCGGATCCGGTCCGTGCCGGAGGTCGCTGCGTGGAATCCGTGACACCAGCGACCGACGCTGATGCATTCACACGTGACGAGTGCGAGGCCGTCACAGTGCGAGCCGCCGCTCCGCAGCGGCGGTGAGCGGTCCGGCTACCTGCGCGTCAGGGTGAGACGACGAGCGAGGTCACCGTCGCGGCGAAGGGCACGTGGTCGCCCTGGCGGGCCGTGATGCGCACCGTCTCGTACCCGGGCGCTGAGACAGGACCCTGCTCGGCCGTGATCCAGCACGGCGTGTCGAACTCGACGAAGTGCGTGAACCGGGCGTTCAGGCTCGTGAGGACAGTGGGCCGCGGGTGCATCGTGGCATGGGCAGCCTGTCGTGCCGCTTCCAGGAGGACCATGCCCGGAACATGGTCGACCGGGTGGTCGAACAGCACGGGGTGGGTCACGTCGACGCGCAACTGCCACTGCATCTCCGCTCGCCCGGGGGCCAGAACGACATCCTGCGGGTCGATTCGGCCGACCTGGTCGGGGGCGATCGGTGCTGGCAGTGGGACGGCCCGTGCCATCGCGTCGGGGGCGTCGTTGCCCGCGCCGCGCAGCCGCTGGTAGATGGCCGGACCGTGGTTGGTGAACTGGGTCTCGGCGATGCCCAGGTGCTGGTCGCCGCGGGTGGCCGTGGCCGTCAGCGTCATGCGGCTGAGGCGTCCGGAGCGCATGACGACGTCGGTGCCGCTAAGGCGTAGTGAGCATGCGGCGGGCACGGGCTCGTGACGCAACGCATCAGGGAAGACGGCGCAGCGGTAGGTGTCCCATATCTGACGATGGTCCATGGGAGCCCCGTATCCTGCGTGACTGACCAGCGGTATGGCCTGACGGACGCTCTCGGAGAACAGCATCGGGTCGTGCAGGCCGTGGCCGGGTCTGTAGAAGCTGTGTGCTTGGGGCCACAGTGAGGTGGCGAGGAAGGCGTTCTCGCCATCCTGCTGCCAGCCGCGCAGCAAGGCTTCCGTCTCGGCGGTCTTGTGCACGTACTGGCGAGGGACCGTCGTGAGCATCGGGGACGGTGAACTGGTGGCACCCCTGAGCGGACCATGGGCGGGAGCGGGTTCAACAACGGCAGCAGGCATGGAACAGCCTCTCTGAGGATCCAAAAGTGACATGACCGGCTGGGTGGCCGCAGGTGGCAGGATGAGCCCGACAGCCTTAGGGCACTGGTCACGGGGCATAACCTAGAGAGCGCTCTGTTTCATTGTCGAGGGAGAACTGATGGCACGGCTACAGCAGGAGCGTGCGGTAAAGACGCGGGCGGCGCTCGTTCGAGCCGCCGCAGAAGAGTTTGACCTGCACGGATACGCCGGAACCAGCACGACCAAGATCGTGAAGAGGGCCGGTTCGACTATGGGAGCTCTTTACTTCCACTTTGAATCCAAAGAGGACCTGGCCCGGGCGGTCATGGCCGAGCAGGCGTCGGATTTGCCGGACTTGGGGCAAGTGGACGGGCTGCAGCACCTGATCGATCTCACGCTCGCCTTGGCGCATGAGCTGCAGCGCAACGTCCTGTTCCGAGCGGGTGTGCAGTTGGCCGTGGAGCAGGGAGCCTTCGGCCTGCGGGAAGACGCGGCGTACCAGCTGTGGATCGCCACCTTCCGAGACGAACTGATCGTGGCCCAAGCACTCGGAGAATTGCGTGAGGGCGTGGATCCGTCGTCGTTCGCCAGGGTCCTGGTCGGTGCGTACAGCGGAACCCAGCTGCTGTCCCAGATCAGCGAGGGGCGCAAGGATCTGCCGGAGCGCATCGCGGAGTTGTGGTCCTACTTCTTGCCGGCCGTCGCCGCCCCCGAGGTCACGGACAGCCTGAAGCTTCACGGGCGCGCGGCCGAGGTGACCAAGTGACGCCGTGGACCGTCGCACTGACCGGAGCCACCGGATTCATCGGCTCCGCCGTGCTGCAACGCCTGCTCGGCCGGCCGAGCCCGGTGGGCGGTCCGGTACAGGTCCGTGTGCTGATGCGCCGCACGGGCGTCGCCCTGCCCGGGGGCGGAGCGGTGCGGCAGATCCGCGGCGACCTCGCCGACGCCGCATCACTGACCGCACTTCTCGACGGAGCTGACGCCCTGGTCCACACGGCCTCGTACGTCGGCAAGGACGCCGAACGGTGCGAGGCGGTGAACCTGCGCGGGACTGCCGATGTGATGGCGGCGGCGCGGGCGAGTGCGCTCGAGCGGATCGTGCACCTGTCGACCGCAGCCGTCTACGGAGCGGGTCCCCACCGGGGCATCGACGTCGACGCCGTCGTTCCGCAGCCGGTCTCGGCCGCCAGCCGCACCCGACTGATGGGGGAGCGGTTCGCCCTGGACGCGGGCGCTCTTGTCCTGAGGCCGGGCCTGGTCATCGGAGAGGGAGACCGGTGGGTGGTGCCGGCATACGCCGAGCTGGCCGAGCGTGTCCTGCCCGAGTGGCTCGGTGGCACGGGGCTGCTGTCAGTCGTGGACGTCGGCGATCTGGCCCGACTGGTAGCCGCAGCTGCGACAGCTCCCACCACGGCACGAGGAGTCCAACATGCAGCCCATCCGGAGCCGGTCTCTACCGGACAGCTCAGGAAGACACTCAGCGCGCATGGGCTCGTGGCTCCCGCCCGGGGCAGCGCGGACTGGGACGAGTGCCGAGCACTCGTCGCGCACTCACAAGGACGCTACGGAGAACGGCAGTTGGAACTGCTCTCCCTGGATCACTTCTACCTGAGCGAACGTATCTGGCAGTTGCTCGATACGGAACCCGGCCCTGGCCCTCTGGCCCGGCTCGACGAAGCGGCTGACTGGTACCGCCATGCGCTGGCGGAGAGGGGTCAGGGCGCCGGCGCAGGCTCGTCGTGAACCGAGCCGATGCCCCGCAGAGCCGTTTGCCACAGGTCGATGAGATGTTCCTGAGCGGTGCGTGACGGCAGGAGCGCTTCTTTGGACTGTGGCAGCAGACCTGCCTCCACCCCGGCCACCAGGCTGCCCACCAGCAGGGCGGCAGACTCGGGACACGTGCCGGGCCGCAGCTGATCGAGGACCTCGGCCTGGTACAGGCGGGCGCGGACCAGCGGCAGCCAGCTGTCGCGCCAGTCCAGGCGCAGCGACGGCCGTTCACGGGTCAGCCGGGCAGCCGCCCGCGCCGTGCCCTCGTCACTCAGCAACGAGGCAAGTGCGCCCGCGACAACGCCGACAGAGTCCAGCGGGGCCTGTGCCTGCAGGTCTGCCTTGCCCACCACGGTGCGCGTGGCCTCGATCCCGGCCGCACACACGGCCCGCGCCAGGGACACCTTGCTGGGGTAGTGGAACGTGAGGGCACCCATGGTGGCGCCCGCCGCTTTACAGACCTGGGACAGCGAGGTTCCGTCGTAGCCGTGCAGAGCGAATTCCGCCGCGGCGCTACGAATGAGCCGCGCGCGTGTCAGCGCCGCCCTCGCCTGTCCGGTCTGCCCCTTCATGCCCCTCTTCTTTCTTGTTCGTCGGTTTCGCGCTGGCTGAATACCAACGCAAGGTGGTGTGCTGCGGACGCAGCGGTCTTGGTGCGGCCCCACGGTGCGGACCGTGATGCGTCCGTGCGTCGTCCCGATGCAGGTGTGGGGCCTCGCCCTCTCCGGTATCGAATCCCTAGGTCAGGGCCCTCGGGTACGTGCCGGTCCAGACGTTCACTCGATGCATCATGCGGGCGCCTGCGCGGTGGACGCTAGGTCAAGGTGCCTAAGGCGTAGTCGAGTTCCTGCCAGATTCAGCCTGGTCACGCGACGGCCGGCTCGTCGGCAACCTCTCAAGGTCGTCCCCTCCCGAAGAGCGACTGGACTAAAAAGAGAGAACTCTCTATGTTTCTTGGCAGCGGATCGGATCGAGAAGGGTCGGGGGATGACTGTGCACAACACTGTCGGCATCCACAGCCACGGGCGTGTTCCGGCAAGGACAGACAGCGACGAACTCCTGTCGGAGTTCATCGACCGCCTCTTCGCGCACCTCCCGCGAGCAGACCAACGCAACCGCTCGCGCGAGTACGTGACAGGCCTGCTGACGACACCGGGCAAGAAATCGCTGCGCCGTATGGCGGCCGCTGTCTCCGACTCTCCCTATGCCTCCCAGGCCTTGCAGCAGTTCCTCAACGTCAGCCCCTGGGACTGGCAGCCGACACGGCGGGCACTCGCCGACTGGGCCACAAGGAACCGTCCGACTCTCACCTGGAGCCTGGGACTTGCCGTGCTTCCCAAGCGCGGCCACCACTCCGCCGGAGTCCACCGACGCTACATCCGCGACGTCGACCGCACCGTCAACTGCCAGCTCGGAGTGGGCCTTTTTCTGGGATCTGCCGACCACAGCCTCCCCGTCGACTGGCGCCTCGCGCTGCCGGGATCGTGGCAGACCGACGAGCCCCGGCGTGCAGCTGCCCGCATTCCCGACGACCAGACCACGCCTGCAGAGGGCGCCTGCGCCCTCGACCTGGTTCGCGCCCAGATCGCCGCCTCCGGACGACAGGACATCCCCGTCGTCGTCGACCTCACCGAGGTCCCGCACGACTCGTCGCTCCTGCCTGGCCTCGCCACCCTCGGCACAGGATTCGTCGCACAAGTCCCGGACCGCCTCGCAGCGAGCCTGCTGTCCAGGCAAAGCGGACCAGTAGCCGCAAGCGAGTTCTTGCGTGGCGGAACGGCTTCGCCCGGCTTCGCCTTCGGCGTTGTGCCCGGCACGGGCGGGCGGGCCCGCTCCCACGTGCGGACCTGCGCGGTCCGCCTGGCCGACGGCGTCCAGCGCGTTCCGCACCGGCCTTGCTCGCTACTCGTCGAGCAGCCAGTGAGCGGGCGCGGCGCGCGCTACTTCGTCACCGATCTCGGGCAGCAACGTCCCAGCGAGATCCTCCGTCTCGCGGACACCACACACCGCACGCAGGAGGCGGTGCGCAACATGCACCACCACTACGGGTTGCGGGATTTCGAAGGCCGTTCCTATCTCGGCTGGCACCACCACATGACCCTGGTGTCAGCCGCATACGCCTTCAGCCGACTCACCGGCCACGGGCCGGCCGCCAAGGCAGCTCCCGTGCTGCCCCAGGCAGCCTGAAGACGAGAACCGACGGGCCGACCGGCCGCCCTACGGGGAGATCACACGCCCTGACGACCGGCGATGACCAGCGACGAGTTCCGCCATTGCGGCCACTACCCTTCGGCGGAACCTCACAGCGCGCCCTGCCCCGACGACGCAGCGGGACGCTCACTGGCGCGAACGTCATCCCCCGCCATACGCGCGCGAGTCCAGAGCGGCCCCCGAAGGTGCAACTGCGGCGCGCTGCGCCGCAGCCCGGCGTTCAACTCCATGACGAAGAAGGACCAGGCGTCGGTCCGGGGCTTGGCATCCACGGGAGCGCTCCCTGTCTCCATGACTACTGAAAAGTGACATGGTGCGGAATGACCGCGACCATGACGCGTGTCGGGTCCTCTTCGCCGGCGGGCACGTCCATCTGCAGCCCGTAGTGTTCGGCGAGTTTGAAGAAGCCCAGCGCCAGGGGGTCGGGATCCACCTGGTCGACGATGCCGCGGACCTCAAGGTAGCGGTAGGGCTGATCCGGGTCGTTCACGGACAGCGAGACGTGCGGATTCGACTCCATGTTGCGGTACTTGAACCGACTGGTGGACGTGGTGAACCAGAGCCGTTCCCCGTCCCACTGGTACCAGACCGGGTTCACATGGGGGGTGTTGTCGGGCCTGATAGTCGCCAGATGCCCGAACAACGGGCGCTCCAGTAGGTCGACGTGGCTGTCGGGAATGAGTGACACGGGGAACTCCTTGCGAGAGGGATGGGGGGTGGATGTTCTGTGCGTGCACGGTGGCACTCGATCTCCTGCGGGCAGCCCATGCACAGCAGCGATCGATGAACGAACGGTGGCAGGAGAGCAGCGACGGAGGCCACCCGAGCAAAGGGGGGGGGCGACCGTCCGTGCACCGCTGTCGTCACGACCGTCCTGCCGTCTGATCGGAGTCAACCGCAGGACCGAACCAACGGGACAACGCATCGGGCAGAGCCGAGTCGGTGGGGGACGCCCAGGCCACATGACCGTCCGGGCGGACCAGGACGGAGTGGACCCCGTCCAGATCGGTGCCTGCGGGGCGTGCCGGAACGACGTCAACCCGGTCCGCCCAACCTGCCGCTCTGGTACGCAGCGAGGCGTCCTCGGTCAGATCGAGCAGCACCCCCCTGGCGCGATGCAGCAGTTGGTACATCCGCACATCACCGTCAGAGGTCTTGAGGCTCACGTCCGGCATCCGCGCACCGGTCAGTGGATGGCCACCAGCGATCGGGTAGTGCACGTCGAGTGCGCTGACGATGCCGGTGAAGGCACGGTTCACTTCCGGGATGTTCAGCAGCGGGGTGAGGAGATCCCGCAGCGCGTCCACACCATGCCCGGGCCGGCTCAGGGCGACCTGCGCGTGCGTGTTGGCCAGGACCGCGGCACCGACCGGATGGCGCTCCGCGTGGTAGCTGTCGAGCAGCTCCTCAGACGCCTGCCCGCGCACCGCGGCCGCCAGCTTCCAGCCGAGGTTCACCGCGTCCTGCATACCGAGGTTGAGGCCCTGGCCCCCGGAAGGGTTGTGGATGTGTGCGGCATCACCGGCCAGGAAGATCCGGCCCACCCGGTACCGGTCGGCCTGCCGGGCCGCATCGCCGAACCGGGAGACCTCGCCCGCCGCACGCATCCCGTGATCGGCACCGCTGATCCGCCGGAACGTGTCCCGGAACACGTCGAACGTCACCGGCGCGTCCCGGTCCGCCACCGCGTCGAACTCGATGGTCATGGCCCGATAGCGGCCCGGCTCGAACTCAAGCACACCGGCCTGGCCCCCCGGGAACCTAGCCAGCAGCCGAGGCTGGGCCGGCGGATCGTCGAGCGTCACGTCGGCGATCATCGCCGTGAGGGTGGCAGGAGTTCCGGGGAAGCCCACACCGAGCAGCCGGCGCACTGTGCTGCGGCTGCCGTCGCAGCCGACCACGTATCCGGCCCGCAGGGAAGCACCGTCCGACAGCGTCACGTCCACGCCGTCCGAATCCTGGGCGAGATCCACGACCTCGGCGCCGAACCCGATCTGCACCCCGAGTTCGGTGGCTCGCTCCTCCAGCAGGCGCTCCGTCTCCGCCTGCGGGATGAGCAGCATGTACGGGTGCCGAGTGTCGAACGCGCTCAGCTCCAGCGGACGCAGACCGGCGAAGTGCGTCGTCGGCGCCCGTCGGCGGCCCTCCACGAACCGCTCGGCGATGCCGCGCTGGTCCAGCACCTCAAGGGTCCGCGCGTGCATGCCGAGCGCCTTCGAGTACGGAGCGCGCTCCGTCAGCCGGTCCAGAACCAGCACGTCCACGCCGGCCACCCGCAGTTCGCACGCCAGCAGCAGACCCACCGGACCGCTGCCTACGATCACCACGTCAGCCATGGCCCACCTCCCCAAACGATTCGATCCGAAGTCGTCAGGCGTGCCACGGAACAACCCGAGGACGCCGAGCAGCGCGGCCCGTCGACTACGGGCCGCAACCGCCTGGCCATCGTGACCGCTGTCCGGCAACGCACACGGCCTGCAACGACCAACTGCATCCAAGGGCGCAGAGACAAAGCCACGGCATCTGCACCCTTGGATGCAACTGAGGCTCTGGATATCGCGCATACTCCGTCGAAATGGCTACGTTGCGGGCCATGGCTCAGATCACCAACGCGACACTCGCCACGCAGGCGCCGATCCGCTTCTTCCCCAGGCATGCCCGACTTGCCGTCGTGGAGGCGCGCCCCACCGTCCAGGTGGTCTTCCTGCTGCGGTATGTGATCGGTGCCGCCTCGCCCGCCCACGCGCACGCCGTCAGCCTGCTGCGTCTGACCGCCGGAGGCCTGGCCTGGTGGCTGGCCGTGATCGCCGCCTATCTGGTCAACGGGGTCATGGACGTCAAGGAAGACCGCGCCAACGGCTCCGCCCGGCCCATCGCCACGGGCGCCCTGCCGGTGCGGACAGCCGCCGCACTGACCGCACTGGCCGCAGTGGGTTCGCTCGTGTCGGCAGCGTGGATACCAGGACTTGCTGTGTGGGTGGCGGCCTTCCTGCTGCTGGGTTGGCTCTACTCGGCGCCGCCGCTTCCGGCCAAGCGCTGGAGCACCGCCTGTGCCGTCGTGGTGTTCGGTCTCGGCTGGACGTCGTTCGCGGGCGGCGCGGCCACGACCGGAGACGGGCTGAGCCCCGCGGGGCTCGTCGCCGCCGGGGCGCTGAGCACCTGGATGGCCTTGGTGGGGTCGGTCGTCAAGGACCTGAGCGACGTCGACGGCGACGCCACGGGCGGACGCAAGACAGTGGCCGTCCGCCACGGCGCGGCATCGGCCCGCGCCCTCGGAGTGGCCGGCGCGCTCATCGTGGGGGTCTGCTCGGTCCTCGCATCGATCGCCTGGGCGCCCTCAACACTGATCGGCACCACCGTCCTAGCGGTCGGAGCCGTCTGCGTCGTCGTCCAGATTCTGCGCACCGCCCGGGTCGACCCCGCCGACAAGCACCGCCATCGCAGCGCCTACCGGGCCTTCATGCGCACCCAATACGTCGCGAACAGCGTGCTGTTGCTCTTCGCGCTGATCCGCGGATCCCTCTGATCCCCATGGCGAACCGGAAAAGAGTGGAGGGCCGACGCCAAGGCGTCGGCCCTCCATCGGGCATGTACCGCACGCGGCCCCTCAGGCCGAAGCGCCGGGCCGGGTCAGACCCGGCCGAACGCCTTGTTCACTGCGTCGATCCGAGAATCAGCCTGCAACTTCCCGTAGATATTGCTGAGATGACGCTTGACCGTCGCGGTCTCGATCCCGAGTTCACGGGCGATCTGACCGTTGGTCCGAGCCATCGAGACCCGCTCGAGGATCTCCCGCTCACGGCACGACAGACCGGCACAGGCCGCAGGCCGGGCCGGCGCGGCAGCTCCCGGCACACGCCCGTCCGCTTTCGCGGCGACCTCAGACCGGGCCGGCACGAGCCGGTCAGCGGCGTCATAGGCCCGAGCCCCCGCATACAGACGGCTTCCCGTACTGCTCCGAAAAGCCGTGCTTGCCAAGAGCAGCGCGTCCGTCCGTCGTGCGGCGACCTCGTACTGGACAGCAGTACGCAGCGACGGCTGCATCGCGCTCCACAGAATGTCCACCGCGCGCACCGATTCCGCCATGGCGATCCCCTGCCCGGCGCGGTCGACCCCCACGAGCTGCGAGAAGGAACGGGCCTCAGTCGAATCCGACGACCCGCGCCCTGCCAGAGCCGAGGCGCACTCCTCCACGATCGACCGGGCCTGGTCGCGACATCTGGGCCAGGCCTCCTGGTGCATCGCCAGTGGACTGCGGACTGTGAGCAAGGCGTTGCGATACGTGCGAATGACATCGGGAATTGCGGTGTGCATGAACTGTGCCGCGGCCGGATAGTGCATGTTCCCCTCCTGGACGCCCTTTCTGTGAAACAGGTGGCCGAGCCGATCTGCCTGCGCTCCGGAGCGGCGTCGGGCAACCGGGGCGACGAGACCCAAGCTAGCCACGAGCAAGGCTCCGGACAGCGCCTACCTGGCTAAATCAGAACGACCTTTTCGGAACGCGTCCGGAGTCCCGCCAGTGAGCGCGACTTTGGCAGGTACCTCTGGCCTGCCCGCCTATCACCGGTGTAACAGAAGCCGCTGAACGTCGAGTTGGATGCACCCTAGGGTGCAGTTGCCCTCCTCAATCCTCGAGCCGCGATCGAATTCTCGTAATCTTCAGTCGTGTTGGAGAGCAGCCGGCGTTATTTCAGTGCCGACTGCCCCAAGAATTCCCGCCGATATCGCTGACCGCGATCGACCCTTCTTAGGGGCGCCGTTCAGCCCGGCCGGAACAACCATCTCAGGGGCCTGTAGAAGGAGGAAGCAACAATATGGAGCTCAGGGTGGATCGCCTGGCCGGCCTGGGGGACTATTTCGGCCGCTTGACGGACGAAGGCAAGATCCCCGGCTGGTCCGCCATGGTGTCCCAGCACGGGGAGACCAAGTACGAGTCCTCCGGCGGAATGGCGAACATCGCCGCAGGCATCCCGATGCAGGCCGACAGCATCTTCCGCACCTGGTCGATGAGCAAGCCGATGACCTCGGTCGCCTTCATGACCCTCGTCGAGAAGGGCCTGGTCGGGCTGAACGACCCGGTGGCCGACCACCTCCCGGCCTTCGCCGGCCAGCGGGTCTACCGCGCCGGCCTGCCCGCATCCCCCATCACCGAGGGGCTGGTGGAGCCGATGCGGATGTGGCACCTGCTCACCCACACCTCCGGTCTCGGCTACGGCGCGCACCAGTCCCACGCGGTGGACACGCTCTATGTCAACCAGGGCCACACGGTGGAGCCGCCGGCCGGCACCGACCTCGCCGAAGCGGTCGAGACCTGGGCTTCCGTGCCGCTGCGCTTCCAGCCGGGTTCGGCGTGGAACTACGGCGTGAGCACCGACGTGCTCGGGCGCGTCATCGAGGTCATCTCGGGCAAGCGCCTCGACGTCTACATGCGGGAGGCTCTGTTCGAGCCGCTGGGCATGACGGACACCGCCTTCCTCGTCGATCCGAGCAAGAAGGACCGCTACGCGGAGATCTACAGCCCCACCGCCGACGGTGGCATCGAGCACAACGCGCCCGCGAGCGTCTACAACACGGAGGACCCGGTCTTCCTGTCGGGCGGCGGCGGCATCTACACCACCGTCGCGGACTACATGAAGTTCCTTGGCATGCTGGCGAACAACGGCAAGGTCAACTCCACGTCCGAGCAGTTCCTTTCGCCGCTGACGGTCGAGTCGATCCGCAGCAACCACCTGCCGGGGAACGTGCCTCTGGGCAACGGCTTCGGCAGCTGGGCCGTACCGGCGGTCAACGAGCTGATGCCCGCCTCCGGCTTCGGCCTCGGCTTCATGACGGTCACACAGCCGCAGGAGAGCCACATGCTGACCCGCAAGGGCGAGTACTTCTGGCTCTCCATGAGCAGCGCGAACTACTTCATCGACCCCTCGTCCGGCGTGAGCGCGCTCGTCTCCCCGCAGCTGTACCCCTCGCGCACCCTGCCGATCACCAACCGTCTGCGGCAGTTCGTCTACCAGGCGTTCTGCTGAGGCGGGACGACGGTAACCATGGACTCCACAGCGCTGATGGCGGACCCGTCCGCCGCCGAGCCGTCGTCCGTCGAGGTCTCGCTCCGGTGGGGTGACGTCGACTCCTACGGCCACGTCAACAACTGCGAGATCGTACGGATCATCGAAGAAGCCCGGATCAGGTGGCTCATGGCCAGCGGTGTCTTCGAGGGAGAGGCCGCCGTCGTCGCCTCACATGACATCGGATACCTGCGACCGCTCAGGTACTCGCTCGAACCGATCCGGGTCGAAGTGTGGACATCGAATGTCCGGCGATCCAGCTTCGAATTCAACTTCCGCCTCCTCGACGCCTCGAAAAAGGTCAGCGTCCGAGCAGTGAGCCGGATGGTCATGTTCGACCTCAGCTCCCAGGAGAGCTGCGTAATTGGCCCGGCGTTGCGCCGGCATCTCGAAGACTCCCGCCGGGACCGTCTCTAACCGGTCCTGCCGAACCGTCAGTTCCTAAAAGAAAGCTGAGGAATTCCATGGCGACTGCTGAGGCATCGTCCCCACCCCGCGCAGAACACCAATCCACCATGGGCACGCTGGGACTTGCCACGGTCCTCGTCGCAGCAGCACTCACCATGATTGACGCCTCCATCGTCAACGTGGCACTGCCGTCGATCCAGCAGACCTTCCACACCGGCACCTCGGTGGCGCAGTTCATCGTCAGCGGCTACGTCATCGCCTACGCGATCTTCCTGGTGCTCGGTGGCAAGCTCGGCGACCGCTACGGCCGCCGACGGATGCTCCAGATCGGCATCCTGGCGTTCACCGTCACCTCCCTGGCCTGCGGGCTCGCACCGAGCATGGGCTTCCTGATCGGGGCCCGCGTGCTGCAGGGCGCGGCAGCTGCCATCCTGCTGCCGCAGGGCCTGTCGACCATCCAGACCTCACTGGTGGAATCCGCCAAGGCCCGCGCCATCGGCCTGTACGGGGCGATCGGCGGCCTTTCCGCAGCGGCCGGGCAGCTGCTCGGTGGCGTGCTGGTCTGGGCCGACATCGCCGGTCTCGACTGGCGGCCGATCTTCCTGGTCAACGTCCCGCTGGGCATCCTGGCGATGATCGGGGCACAGGCCCAGGTCCCCGACACCAAGGGCGCGCCGGGCCAGACGATGGACATCGGCGGCACCGTGCTCCTGGGCCTCGGCATTCTGACGCTGCTGATCCCGCTCAGCGTCGGCCGCCAAGAGGGATGGCCGCTGTGGTGCTGGGCGCTCCTCGTGGTCGCCGTGGTCTGCGGGATCGCGCTGTGGCGCTACGGACGCCGACTCGAGGCGCGCGGGCGCATCCCGCTGATCCCGCCCTCGCTGGTTCGCCTGCGCGCGGTCAACCGCGGGCTGCTCATTCTCGGCGGAGGGTTCCTGGTCTTCAGCGGCTTCTCCCTCGCGGTGCCGCTCGCACTGCAGAACGGCAACGGCATGAGCGCGGTGGAGTCCGGTATCTCCGTGGCACCGCTGGCGGTCGGAGCGTTCCTCGGCTCCCTGCGCGCACCGAAGCTCATGGGCCGTATCGGCGTGCGCACCGTCCAGGCGGGCACCGCAGTCCAGGCTGTCGGTCTCATCCTCCTGATCGGCGCGGCCCGCCTGTGGTGGCCCCACCTTCACTTCTACGACCTGCTCATCCCGATGTTCCTGATCGGAGTCGGCAACGGTCTGTTCATCCCGCCGGTCTTCCGAACGATCCTCTCCTCGCTCCCGCCGGATCAGGCCGGTGCGGGCAGCGGGATCATGTCGACCGCCCAGCAGACCGCGGTCGCGGCCGGCACGGCGATCCTCGGCCAGGTGTTCATCACCATCGCGGCCGACAGCGGCATGAACCTCGGGTTCGTGATCGTCACCGCTGTGTTCCTCGCCGTGGGCCTCCTCATCTGCCTCTTCGGCACCGCCGCACTGCAGCAGAAGAGCGACGCCTAAAGCGTCCCTGCGGGCCTCGGCCTCGGATCCCTCACCTACCCGGAGTGACACATGCTCATCGGTGACCTGTTCCTCAACGGCAACGCCGTGTCCTACCCGGCCAACCGAGTTCCGGTGGCCGAGGCGCTCGCCCAAGGCCTCGTCCGCGACTACGACGAGACCATCGGCAACCCGAGCGTTCCCGTCTTCGACGAAGAGGCCCCAGCCGCCGACATGGCCGTCGACGCGCTGCGCACCGCCCTCAAGTCCGCCGACACGAATGCCTCGGACGTCGACGTCCTGATCCACTGCGGATGGTGGCACCAGGGCTTCGACATCTGGAGCGCGGCGCACTACGTCGCCCACCAGACCGAGGCCCTCGGAGCCCTGCCGATGAATCTCTCGCAGGGCTGCAACGCGCCGATGGCGGCGCTGGAACTGCTCACCCGCTCCATGAAGGCCGACGCCTCGCTCAGGACCGGCGCCGTCACCACCGCCGACGCCATGCAGTTCCCGCAGATCGACCGCTGGAACCTCAACTACGGCTGTGTGCACGGCGATGCGGGGACCGCACTCCTGGTCTCCCGCAATGCCGCCGCGCACAACTCCTTCCGCATCGTGTCGCTCGCCAGCAAGGCCGCCCCGGAACTCGAGGTCATGAACCGCGCCGGGTACCGGCCGACCCCCGGCCCCGCCCTGCGCGACGGCGGAACGGTCGACCTCAAGGCGGCCAAGAAGGCCTATCTCACCGAGTACGGCATGGCCGGCTTCGGGGAGAGGTCCCGCGCCAGCCTCCTCGGGTGCGTGTCCCAGGCCCTGGCGGAGGCCGGACTCGACGGAAGCGAGGACCACATCCGCTCCGTGGCCGTGCCGCGGCTGAGCGGAAAGATCTTCGAGACCGTGTACCGCGGCCACCTCGCCCCCGTCTTCGGCGAGGACAAGCTCTCCTGGTCCGGGGACCTCACCGCCCACCTCGGTGTCGCCGACGTGGGCGCCAACATCGAGGACATGGCCCAGGACCGGGATCTGCGTCCCGGTGACATCTGCATCGTCGTCAATGCCGGCGGCGGCTACACCTGGTCGTGCCTGGTGCTGGAGTGCGTGTCCGCCTGACATCCCTCCCGCACATCACAGCAGCCGATCCCATGAGCGACCTGACCGATACATCCCAGTCAGCCAGCTCCATTCGAAAAACACTGAGAAGGAATACATCATGACTACTGCCGTAATCTCCGACGAGCTCATTCGCGAGACCACTCTCGACATCATCGTCGACGAGCTCGAACTCGACGTCGAGCCGGACGAGGTCGACGCGCAGGCCGACCTGATCGATTTCTACGGCGCCGACTCCCTCGGCCTGATCCAGGTCCTCGCCCGCGTGAACAAGCAGCTGTCGATCCGCGTGCCCCGCGAACTCGCCGTGGATCTGCGTACCGTCGACCTGCTCGTCCAGCAGATCATCGCGATACGTGACTCCAAGGACGGCGGCCAGTGAGCCCCGCACGCCGGGTCGTGGTGACCGGCCTGGGATGCGTCAGCAGCATCGGCACCGGAGCGGCGGAATTCACCGCGGGCATCAAAGCCGGCCTGAGCGGCGTGACACCCATCACCGCCTTCGACAGCAGCGACTTCCCCTCCCAACTCGCCGGTGAAGTAACGGACTTCGATCCGGCCGGCATCGTCAGCGTCATCCGCCCCAACGAGTGGGGGCGCACCGCCCACTTCGCAGCGGCCGCGGCCCGCCTCGCGGTCCAGGACGCAGGCATCGAACTCGACGAGGACACCCGCACCACCACGGGCGCCATCATCGGCACCACCAATGGCGAGGCCCCGTCCGTCGACACCTTCACCCAGCAATGGCTGACGGACGGGCCCGCCGCAGTCGACGCCGACGTGATCCGCAAGATCCCGGCCGGCAACATCGCGGCGGCCGTCTCGGTCGAACTCGGCCTGCACGGCGAGACACTGGTGATCCCGACCGCCTGCTCGGCGGCCAACTACGCCATCGGCAGCGCCGCAGACAAGATCGTCGCCGGTGAGGCCGACGTGATGGTCGCGGGCGGCGCCGACAGCGTCAACCGCTTCACCCACGCCGGATTCCAGAGCCTGGGCGCCGTCGCCGACGACGTGCCCCGGCCGTTCGACCAGGACCGCACCGGAATCGTCACCGCCGAGGGCGGCGCGGTGCTGATCCTCGAGGAGCTGGAGCACGCCCGAAGCCGCGGCGCTCACGTCTACGCCGAACTGCTCGGCTACGGACTCAGCTGCGACGCCCACCACATCGTGCACCCGGACGCCGAGTCCATCGCCGAGTGCATCCGCAAGGCCCACACCAACTCGGGCATCACGGCGGCCGACGTCGACTACATCTGTGCCCACGGCACGGGCACGCCGACGAACGACATCACCGAGATCACCGCCACCCGGCTGGTCTTCGGCGACGAGCACCCGCCCATCAGCTCCATCAAATCGATGCTCGGCCACACGATGGGCGCCGCCAGTGGCTTCGGCGCGATCGCCTGCTGCAAGGCGATCGAGGAATCCTTCCTGCCGCCCACCACCAACCTGCGCACGGTGGACCCGGCATTCGGCCACGGCATCGACGTCGTCGGCTCCGGCGCCAAGACCGCAGAGGTCAAGGTCGCGCAGAACCACGGCTTCGCGTTCGGCGGCAACAACGCCATCACGATCTTCGGCGCCTACGACGACCACGAGCCCGTCGGCGCGGGCCACACACAGGGGGGACAACGATGAGCTCCGTACAGCGACTGCAGATTTCATGGGCGTCCGTACTCAGCGCCGCCGGCGTCGGCCTCGACGCCCTGCGCACCGCCTTGCGCACACCGGCCACACCCGGCAGCGCACCGGCTCCCGACACGACCGGCACCGACACGGAGGCCTACGACGGCCTGCCCGGACAGGTCGCCGCCGTACCGGACTTCAAGATCACCGACTACGTACCCCGCAAGGGAACGAAGAACCTCGACCGCACCACCCGCCTCGGGCTGGCGGCCAGCACGCTCCTCAAGCGTGAACTGACCGAGCGGTCCGAAGTCAGCGAGCGGTCCTGGGAGTCCACCGGTATCGCCATGGGCACGGTCGTCGGAAGCCTCCGCAGCAGCGTCGAACTCGACGTCGACATCATCGAGGGCAAGGGGATCGACCTCGTCAACCCCGCCGTCTTCCCCAACGTCACGATGAACTGCTGCGCCAGCCAGATCGCCATCTGGCACCGGCTCCGCGGCCCCAACTCCACCCTGGCCAACGGCACCGTCAGCACACTGTCCGCGCTGCAGTACGGCGCGCGCCTCATTCGCTGCGGGCACGCGGAGCGGATGCTCGTCGGCGGAGTCGAGGAGCTGTCGCCTCACACCGCCTGGGGCACCCGCCTGACCAAGAGCGTCGACGAGTCCGTCACCATCGGTGAGGGAGCAGCGCTCCTCGCCCTCGAACCTGCCGGCCCCGACGCCCCGACCGCGCTGGCCACGCTGACCGCCTGCGAGGTGCTGTTCGCCCCGCAGCGCACCCACAGCGGATACACCGGCGCGCTGCGCCGCGCCATCGTCCGCGCCCAGAACGCCGCCAGGGACGCCGGTGTCGAGATCAAGCTGGTCCTGCCCGGAACCGTCGGCACCTCGCTGGAGCAGAGCGAACACGTGGCTCTGGCATCGCTGGACGCCGAACGGGTCGACGTGCGCTCGGCGGTCGGCGAGTGCGGCGCCGCACTCGGTGCCATGCAGCTGACCGCCGCCCTCGCCCTGGGGGAGCCCGGCACCGGCGTACTGATCACCGGCATCGACGAATCCGGCGCGGTGGCTGCCGCGATCCTGACCGTCGAGGGGCGCACATGACCACCGATGCGACCCTCGCGGGCAGCCGCGTCCGCCGGGACCTGGTGCACCGCGCCAATGACCAGGAGATCCTCGTCTCGCCGCCCCGACAGGCAGCCGACGGCGGATACGTCAGCACGACGGTCACCACCGACCTCAGCCCCTACTACCGAGACCACCCGATCTCGCACTGGCTGGACATCCTCCTGCTGGTCGAGGCCTGCCGGCAGGCCGCGCTCAGCGCCGCCCACGAGTTCGAGGGCCTCTCCCACAACATCGCGTTCTTCTTCAACTCGATCGACGTGGAGCTCATCGACCCGGCAGCCCTCGCGTCCCTCACCGCAGAGGCGACGGTGCGCACCGACTTCGAGCAACTGCGGCTGCGCAGCGACGGAACACCGAAGCAGATCGAGTACGCGCAGACGGTCACCGACGCCACCGGCCGTCCCCTTGCCCGCACGACCATGGCGGTGCAAGGTGTGCCCAAGCCCCGATACCCGGAGCTTCGCGCCTACCAGCGAGACGGCACACCCGCGCCGACCACCGCTGCCCTGCGCTCCGACGCGGCGCGGGCCGGCCTGAGCACACCTCGCAGCGTGGCCCGGACTCTGGCCACCAACGTGGCCATCGGCGAAGCGCACGCCGAGGGAGATCTCCTGAGCGCGTTGCTGGCCCCGGACCTCTCCAACGCGAGCCTCTTCGACCACGATTACGACCACTTTCCTGCCATGGTCCTGATCGAGGCGGGACGCCAGCTGGCCATTGCCGGCACCTACCAGCCCGCCACACAGGCCGTCACCGCGGTACGCGCCACGTTCGAGCACTTCGCCGAACTCGACCGCGAGACAAGCGTCGTGGCACGGCGCGGATCCCACTGGACCGACGTGGAGTGCGTGCAGGACGGCCTGGCCGTCACCCGTCTGTCGTTCGCCGTGGGCCCCGTCGCACCGGGAGACGGGGACGTGTCATGAGCCACGCCGTGTGGACCGACTTCCGCGGCGTCATGACCCCGCCGCTGCAGGAAGGGCTCAGGACCTACTGCGAAGGCAAGTCCTTCACCCCTGCGCAACTCGGGACGTGTCTGCGCTCCATCGCGGACCGGCACAACAGCCCGGACGGGATGGCCGTGCTGGATTCGGGGATCCTCGACGAACGGCAGTGGACAGCGGCCCTCGAGACGGAGCTGGCTGCCCAGTACCTCATCGAGGCCGATCTGTCCGAACTGGGCGCCGAATGGTGGGCCGACCGCAGGGTCGACACACGATGGCTCACCGCGCTGCGCACGTGGCGCGAAGCCGGGGTCTTCGTCGGCCTGATCTCCAATCTGCCCGTGGACTGGAAGGCACCGTTCGCCGAGTTCGCCGACTGGGACGGGCTGTTCGACGCGGTCCTCCTCTCCTGCGACCTGGGCACCCGCAAGCCCGAGCCGCAGATGTTCGAACTGGCCGAAGCGGTCTCCGGCCTGCCTGCCCCGTCCAACGTCCTCGTCGACGACCTGGAAGCCAACGTCGCCGGTGCCCGGCGGGCTGGCTGGCAAGGCGTCATCGGCGGAGGCGACTCCACGGCCTCCGCCATCGCACACATCGAATCGTTCGTGCGCGTGCGCGCACATCAGCAAGGAGCAGCACGATGACCAATCGCACCGCGTTCGTCACCGGAGCCAGCCGCGGCATCGGAGCGGCCATCGCCACCGAGCTGTACAAGCGCGGCTACCGCGTCGTGGGCACCGCCCGCACCACCAAGCCCGAACTGGACGGCGTCTCGTTCGTCGAATGCGACGTACGCGACCCGGAGTCGGTCAGCCAGGCCGTCGACCAGGCGCGAGACATCCTCGGCGAGATCGACATCGTTATCAACTGCGCCGGGGTCATGAACGACGGGCCGCTGCTCACCCAGTCGCACGACGCAGTCCAGGACGTCTTGGACACCAACCTCAGCGGCTCCATCAACGTGGCCCGCGAAACGGTGCCGGACATGCTCGCGAACAAGTGGGGACGCCTGGTGTTCGTCTCCTCCATCGTGGCGCTGTGGGGCTCGCCCGGACAGGTCAACTACGCGGCATCCAAGAGCGGCCTGATCGGCCTCGCCCGCTCTCTGTCCTGGGAGCTCGGACGGGCCGGCATCACGTCCAACGTGGTGCTGCCCGGCCTGATCGAGACCGACATGATCTCTGACCTCTCGACGAAGCGGCGCGACGAGATCGTCTCCCAGACGGCGCTGCGCCGAGTCGGCCAACCCGAAGAGGTGGCCGCACTCGTCGCCTTCCTGGTATCCGACGAGGCAGGGTTCATCACCGGCTCCTCGATCCCGATCGGCGGCGGCGTCGGTATGGGCGTGTGACATGGCAGCCCACACGTATCCACTGGTCGACGCGGGCCGCCGACTGCCGCTGCCCGCGGTGGACGACATCCGGCCGACCCCCAACGGGTTCATCGGCCGCAAGAAAGTCGTCCCCGACGACCCGTACCTGTCCGGTCACTTCCCCGAACTGACCGTGTATCCCGGCGTCTTCCTCGTCGAGAGCCTGCAGCAGATGCTCGAACTGCACCTCGACGGCGCTCTGGGCGGGGTCGACCTGACAGAGCTGCGCTCTGTCCGCTTCAGCCGCCCGGCGCTGGCCGGCGACGTGGTCGAGCTGGACACCGACATCACCGGCGACCGCACCGACCTGCTCACCCACACCACCTGCAGCATCGACGGGCAGCGCTGCGCCCGCATCACGGCCAGATGGAGGTGCAGGACATGACGACCGCACCCGATCCGATCACCGCCTACCCCGATCCCGGGGACCTGCTGCCCTACGGCTACCCCGCGCTGCACATCGACCGGATCGTCGAGCACCGGCCGGGCACGCTCACGGCCGTGAAGGCCGTGACCTATCACGAGCTCGACCTGCACATCGGCCGCACCCGGCCGGCCGCCCTGCCCGCCAGCCTCACCCTGGAGTCCTTCCTGCAGGCCTGTGGACTCCTCCTCCTCGTGGAGTCCGCAGGCGACGAGAAGCAACTGCTGATCTTCGGCTCCGCACGCGGGGTGCGAGTCAAGGGAGCAGTGCACGCGGGTGAGCTCCTGGAGCACACCGTCACGCTGACGGACCGGGACGAGGAGACCGCCACGTTCAGTGGCGTGGCCCGCACCGGCGATGGCCGCGTCGTCCTCGAGGTGGACCGCGCCATCACCCTGCTGCGCCCGGCCGGCTCACTCGCCGACGCATCCGAGCGGAGCTGACATGCCCGCATGGCAGGAGAAGGAGAGTTACATGGGCTACCGCTACGTCGTCACCGCCCCCGGACAGGGAGTCCAGCGACCGGGAATGCTCCACCCCTGGCTGGAGGCCGTGCCCGGCGCTTGGGAACAGATCGACTCCTGGTCCCGCGCGGCCGGCTTCGACCTGCTGCGCGCCGGCGACGACGAGGCCCTCCTCGCCGACACGGCCTACGCCCAGCCGCTGATCGTCGCCGTGTCCGTGCTCGCCCACCAACTGCTGCGCAGCAGGCTTCCGGCGTTCCCCGACACGATCCTGTACGCCGGACACTCGGTCGGCGAACTGTCCGCGGCCGCGGGGGCCGGGCATCTCGGCGCGGCAGAGGCCGTCTCCCTGGCCAGAGTGCGGGGCGCGGTGATGTCACAGGCGTGCCGGGCCACGCCGACCGGCATGGCTGCGGTCATGCCGTCCAAGCGGGCAGGGGCCGGCGATGACGAACTCGTGGCAGCCGTGGAAGCCATGGGCGTCACCATCGCCAACTTCAACGGCAGTCACCAGTTCGTGGCCGCAGGCCCGGCGAACCTGATCGCAGCGCTGGCCGACGCACCTCCCACGGGCACCCGCGTGGCGCCCCTGAACGTCGCCGGAGCCTTCCACACCGAGGCCATGACGCCCGCGGTCGAGGCCTTCGACCGCGCCGTGAACGAGGCCGACTTCGTCCAACCCGCCTCCGACCTCCTCGGCAACGGCGACGGCGCCCTTGTCGCGAACTCCGACGAACTGCGCCGCCGGCTGATCACACAGCTCGTCTCACCGGTCCGCTGGGATCTGTGCGGGCACACGATCGCCCGTCTGGCCCCGGACGCACTTCACATCGAGCTGGCCCCGGCCGGACCGCTCACCCGGCTCCTTGCGCGAGCCAGGCCCGAAGCACGGGCCATCGCGCTGGCCGGCCCCGACGACATCGACCGCGTACTCGCCGAGGCCGATGCGGACCTTCACGCGCCCGAACCGGCGGGTGCCCGATGAGCACGACGGAGGAAGACCAAATGCACAGCGCCGTCGAGGAACTGATGGCTCTCAAGCAGGTCATCGCCGAAGGCGCGGATCCCCGCGCCACCGAACGCCAGCGCGCCAAAGGAAAGCTGACCGTCAGGGAACGGATCGACCTGCTGCTCGACGAGGGATCGTTCAACGAGATCGAGCCTCTGCGCCGGCACCGGGCAACCGGCTTCGGCCTGGAGGCCAAGAAGCCGCACACCGACGGTGTGGTCACCGGCTGGGGCACTGTGGACGGCCGCACTGTCTTTCTCTACGCGCACGACTTCCGGATCTTCGGCGGAGCACTGGGCGAAGCCCACGCCGAAAAGATCCACAAAACAATGGACATGGCCATCGCGGCCGGAGCCCCCCTGGTCTCCCTCAACGACGGCGCCGGCGCTCGTATCCAAGAAGGTGTCACAGCGCTCGCCGGCTACGGCGGAATCTTCCAGCGCAACACCCAGGCATCCGGCGTCATCCCGCAGATCAGCGTCATGCTCGGCCCCTGCGCCGGCGGCGCCGCCTACTCCCCGGCCCTGACCGACTTCGTCTTCATGGTCCGCGACACATCCCAGATGTTCATCACCGGACCGGATGTCGTGAAGGCCGTCACCGGCGAGGAGATCACCCAGAACGGTCTGGGCGGCGCCGACGTGCACGCCGAGACCTCGGGCGTCGCGCACTTCGCCTACGACGACGAGGAGACCTGCCTCGCCGAAGTGCGCTACCTCCTGTCGCTCCTGCCGCGAAACAACCGCGAGAACCCGCCGGCCCTCGACGCCGACGACCCCGCCGACCGGCGCTGCGACGACCTCCTCGACATCGTCCCCGCAGACGGCAACCGCCCCTACGACATGCGCGCCGTGCTCGAATCGGTCGTCGACGACGGCGACTGCCTGGAGATCCACGAGCGCTGGGCCACCAACGTGCTGGTCGCCCTCGCCCGACTCGACGGCCGGACCGTCGGCATCGTCGCCAACCAGCCCCGATCCCTCGCCGGCGTGCTCGACATCAACGCCTCCGAAAAGGCCGCCCGATTCGTCCAGATGTGCGATGCCTTCAACATTCCCATCGTGACGCTGCTCGACGTCCCCGGCTTCCTGCCCGGAGTCGACCAAGAGCACGGCGGCATCATCCGCCACGGCGCCAAACTGCTCTACGCCTACTGCAACGCCACCGTCCCGCGCATCCAGCTGATCCTGCGCAAGGCCTACGGCGGCGCCTACATCGTCATGGACTCCCGGTCCGTCGGCGCCGACCTGTCGTATGCCTGGCCCACCAACGAGATCGCCGTGATGGGCGCCGAAGGTGCCGCCAACGTCATCTTCCGCCGACAGATCGCCGCAGCCGACGACCCCGAGACCGAACGCACCCGCATGGTCAAGGAGTACAAGGCTGAACTGATGCACCCCTACTACGCGGCCGAGCGCGGCCTGGTCGACGACGTCATCGACCCCGCCGCCACCCGCGAGGTCCTCATCAAGTCCCTGGCGATGCTGCGCACCAAACACGCAGACCTGCCGTCCCGCAAACACGGCAACCCGCCCCAGTAGAAAGCGAAGCGACACCGTGACCACCGCAATCCCATCCGCTGCCGCGGCGGCCCCCCTGGTCCGCATCGAACGCGGCCACGCCACCGACATCGAGCTCGCCGCACTCACCGTGCTGCTCCTCACGCGGGCCGCCGCCGCGGAGACCACGGCCGACACGCCGTCGCACGCCCCCCAGGACACCCCTCGCTGGGACCGGCCGGAGCGACACGCCACCTACCGCTTCCCCGGCAGCTGGCGTCGAGGAATGTGACGTGGCCACCCACGACAGGACCGCGACCAGGACCAGTACGACGCGGACCGCCGACGAACCGTACCCCGCACCCCCGCTACTGGCCGGGGAGGAGGAACGAAGCGATGAGCTTCACATCTACCGAGGCAACGACTGAGGCCACCACCCCACCCGTACCGGAACCGACAAGCCGCGCGGTAACCGGCGAAGCGGCGAGCGCGCCGAGACCCCGCACCGACGGGACCGCGACGCGCAGCAAGGGAGAGAAAGCCGAATGAACGGCATGCGCAAGGTGCTCATCGCCAACCGTGGCGAAATCGCTGTCCGCGTGGCCCGGGCGTGCCGGGACGCCGGGTTCGCGAGCGTTGCCGTCTACGCCGAACCGGACCGGGACGCTCTGCATGTCCGCGCGGCCGACGAGGCCTTCGCGCTGGGTGGTGACACCCCCGCGACCAGCTACCTGGACATCCAGAAGGTGCTGCAGGCGGCGAAGGACTCCGGCGCGGACGCGATCCACCCGGGCTACGGATTCCTGTCGGAGAACGCGGAGTTCGCCCAGGCGGTGCTGGACGCGGAGCTGATCTGGATCGGCCCGCCGCCGCACGCCATCCGGGACCTGGGCGACAAGGTCGCCGCCCGGCACATCGCGCAGCGCGCCGGTGCCCCGCTGGTCGCCGGCACCCCGGACCCGGTCTCGGGTGCGGACGAGGTGGTGGCGTTCGCCGAGGAGCACGGCCTGCCGATCGCGATCAAGGCCGCCTTCGGCGGCGGCGGCCGCGGCCTGAAGGTCGCCCGCACGCTCGAGGAGGTGCCGGAGCTGTACGACTCCGCGGTGCGCGAGGCGGTGGCCGCGTTCGGCCGCGGTGAGTGCTTCGTGGAGCGTTACCTGGACAAGCCGCGGCACGTGGAGACCCAGTGCCTGGCCGACAGCCACGGCAATGTGGTGGTCGTGTCCACCCGTGACTGCTCGCTGCAGCGCCGCCACCAGAAGCTGGTGGAGGAGGCGCCGGCCCCGTTCCTCTCGGACGCCCAGCTGGAGGAGCTGTACTCCTCCTCGAAGGCGATCCTGAAGGAGGCCGGCTATGTCGGCGCGGGCACCGTGGAGTTCCTGGTCGGCGCGGACGGCACGATCTCCTTCCTGGAGGTCAACACCCGTCTGCAGGTCGAGCACCCGGTGACCGAGGAGGTCGCGGGCATCGACCTGGTGCGCGAGATGTTCCGGATCGCCGACGGCGAGGAGCTCGGCTACGGCGACCCCGAACTGCGCGGTCACTCCTTCGAGTTCCGCATCAACGGTGAGGACCCGGGGCGCAACTTCCTGCCCGCGCCGGGCACCGTCACCAGGTTCGAGGGCCCGGCCGGCCCGGGTGTCCGCCTGGATGCGGGCGTCGAGTCCGGCTCGGTGATCGGCCCGGCCTGGGACTCGCTGCTGGCCAAGCTGATCGTGACCGGCCGCACCCGCAAGGAGGCCCTGCAGCGGGCCGCCCGCGCGCTGGCCGAGTTCGAGGTCGAGGGCATGGCCACCGCCATCCCGTTCCACCGCAAGGTCGTGGTCGACCCGGCGTTCGCGCCCGAACTGACCGGCTCGCAGGACCCGTTCACCATCTTCACCCGGTGGATCGAGACCGAGTTCGTCAACGACATCCCGCCGTTCGCCCCGGCGGGCGCGGACGCCGAGGACGAGGACGGCGACCGCGAGACGATCGTGGTCGAGGTCGGCGGCAAGCGCCTGGAGGTCTCCCTCCCGTCGTCGCTCGGCATGTCGCTGGCCCGCACCGGTCTGGCGGCCGGCGCGAAGCCGAAGCGGCGCGCGGCCAAGAAGTCCGGCCCGGCCGCCTCCGGTGACACCCTCGCCTCCCCGATGCAGGGCACCATCGTCAAGGTGGCCGTCGAGGAGGGCCAGGAGGCCAAGGAGGGCGACCTGATCGTCGTCCTGGAGGCCATGAAGATGGAACAGCCCCTCAACGCCCACAAGTCGGGCACCGTCAAGGGTCTGTCCGCCGAGATCGGCGCCTCCCTCACCTCGGGCGCCGCGATCTGCGAGATCAAGGAGTGAACAACGCGGCGGCCGACGCCCCCACTGCTGACGGCCGCGGACTGCTCGCCTCCCTGCTCCCCCCGCACGTGGCAGCCGTGGAATCGTTCGGCACCGGGCTGTGGGACTCGCCGGGTGCGCTGTTCCCGGAAGAAGCAAGGCTCATGGCAGCGGCCGGAGCCAAACGCCGGCAGGAGTTCACCGCTGTCCGGGAGTGCGCACGGCGCGCGCTGAGAAGCCTTGGCGAGCCACAGGTTCCCCTGCTCCCCGGGCCACGCGGGGCCCCCGAGTGGCCGCCGGGGATCGTCGGGGCCATGACCCACTGCAATGGATACCAGGCGGCCGCCGTCGCGCGAGTGGATCACGGACTGGTTTCAGTCGGCATAGATGCCGAACCCCACGCAGAACTTCCCCCTTACGTAAGAGAGCTGGTGGTCGGCAACCGTGAGGCGGAGCAGCTCAGAGAACTCGCGGGCCGCTGGCCGAGCGTGCACTGGGGACGTGTGCTGTTCTCCGCGAAAGAGACAGTCTTCAAGGCCTGGTATCCCCTCGCCCGCAGTGAACTCGACTTCCTGCAGGCTGAGGTGTCGCTGTGGCCCGATTCCGAGGATGGCCGCAAGGGTGGCTTCAGGGCGGATCTTCTTCGCCCCGGCCCGGTTGTCGAGATCAGCGGCAAGTGGGGCGTCACCTGCGAAACGATCGCAACTGCTGCGGCGATCGACACGATCACCGGAGACGGCCCCGCGCTCCCGGAACCCGCCCTGCCAACATCAACGCTGAACTGACAAACCCACGGAGGATGAACCCATGCGTCTCGCGGACGGCCCGCAGGTGGAGAGCACGATCGAGATCGCCGCTCCCGCCTGGAAAGTCTGGGACCTGGTGTCAGACATCGCCACATCTGTCCGGCACAGCCCTGAACTACAGGAGGTCCAGTGGCTCGATGGCGCCGACAAGCCCGCTGTAGGAGCCTGCTTCGTCGGACGCAACCGCAACGGCGGGCTCGGAGAGTGGCAGACGGTCAGCCGCATCGTCACGATTGAGCCCGAACGCACCTTCCAATGGGAAGTCGTCTACTACGACGCCCGCCACGACAACGGCGAACCTCTATCAGTCTGGACATACCACATCGAACCGACCGAGGACGGCTCTGGCACCCGCTTGAAGCACGGCATGAAGCTTGGCACGACGCCCGGCCCCCTCCACGCGGTGATCGAGCGCAATCCAGAGCGGGAGGAACAGATCCTCGACGGCCGCTTCGCCATGCTGCGGACGGCCATCGACGGAACGTTGGCCGGGGTACGAACCGAGGCGGAAGCGTAGCGCCAACGGGCGACGCTCTTCGCGCACTGGCGCTGTCGGCATGTCCGAGATGCTCAGCGAGACAACGGTTCTGATCACTTGCGGCCGATCGACCAGCAACTGGGGAAGAACGCCGGCCTCACCTCTGCCGACGAGGCGTTCCGGCTACTGGTCGCGGTACTGGCGGCCGCGGACGAACGGCGCCGCGACTTCTTCCGTGCCGGTGGATGCGGTCACTGGTGGCACACCCCGCCCGTCGCCGGCAGGTGATGACAGATCTCCCACCGCTGTTCTCGGCCTCTGGGCTCGATCCGCGGCAAGACGGGCTGAGGCCAGTGCTCACGCGCCCGTGTCGTCGGCGTCGGAGCCGATCATTGCGCTCGTGGGTCCAGGTCGTGCGGATGGCGTGCGTCTCGGTGAGTGCGCCGACCGGAAGGTCGGGAAGGCGTCGTGGGCTGGGGGGCTCGATGCTGATGCTGCGGGGGTGCTTGCGGTGCGGACAGGGGACGGGACGGGGTTGGGGCGCGGCTCCCGGTCAGGTGGTGAGTCGTCAGGAAAGTCGGCAATCGGTCAGCACCAGTCCGGAAAAACCTGAGGAATCCCTCCCGGACATGCGACTCGTTGTAGGCTGTGGTTACAGCCCTTGACCTGCAAAAACGCAGGCAGGGAGCCTCAGTCCGGGAGTAGCTCGATGCTGCGAACTATGTTCAAGTCCAAGATCCACCGTGCCACCGTCACCCAGGCCGACCTGCACTACGTCGGCTCGGTCACCATCGACGCGGACCTGCTCGACGCCGCCGACCTGCTGCCCGGCGAGCTCGTGCACATCGTCGACATCGACAACGGCGCCCGCCTGGAGACCTATGTCATCGAGGGCGAGCGCGGCTCCGGAGTCATCGGGATCAACGGGGCGGCCGCCCACCTCGTGCACCCGGGCGACCTGGTGATCATCATCAGCTACGCTCAGGTCGACGACGCCGAGGCGCGGTCCCTGCGGCCCAAGGTCGTGCACGTGGACCGGGACAACCGCATCGTGGCGCTCGGAGCGGACCCCTCCGAACCGGCCCCCGGCGGCGACACCCTGCGCAGCCCCCAGGCGGTCCCCGCGGGCTGACCCGGAGCCCTGCCACGCGAGGAGAGCCATGAGCGACATCGAGATCCAGGACGACCGCGAACAGGGCCTCCTCCTGGCCCGTGCGGGCGGCGCCGGCGGGGAGATCGTCGGCTACATCCAGTACTTCGTGCTGGAGGAGCCGGAGCGCGCCCTGGTGCCCGTGCACACCATCGTGGAGCCGGCGCACGAGGGGAAGGGCATCGCGGGCTCGCTGGCCCGCGAGCTGTACGCGACGGCCGCCCGCGAGACCCTGGCGGTCGCGCCGCTCTGCTCGTTCGTCGTCGAGTGGGCCGAGCGGCACCCCGGCGAGGCGCCCGCCGCCCCCGCCGGGCTGCTGGAGGCCGCCAAGGCGGCACTGGCCGCCGACCCGGGCAAGTGGTGACCGGAACGGACCGCTGCATAGGGTGCCGATCATGACGCTGGCACTCCTGCACACCTCACCGGTGCACGTCCCCACGTACGACGGACTGCGCGACGCGCACCACCCCGGACTCGCGCTGCGGCACCTCGTCCACGAGGACCTGCTGGCGCGGGCCCGGGCCGAGGGACCCGACGCCGTGGCCGACGACATCCGTGCGCTCCTGTCGGCGGCGGTGGCCGACGGCGCCGACGCCGTGGTGTGCACCTGCTCCACCATCAGCGGTGTCGCGGAGGCGCAGTCCGCCGCGGTCGGCGTGCCGGTGCTGCGCGGGGACCGCCCGATGGCGGCGCGCGCCGTCGCCGCGGGGGAGCGCGTCGTCGTCATCGCCACCGTGTCCAGCACCCTCGGCCCGAGCACCGCCCTGGTCGAGGAGGAGGCCGCGCGGGCCGGCCGCGCGGTCGAGGTGCGCGCGGTACTGGTGCCAGGGGCCTGGGAACGGTTCGAGGCGGGTGACCGCGAGGGGTATCTCGACCTGGTCGCGGCGGCCGTCGACGCCGTCACCGACGCGGACGCGATCGTCCTCGCGCAGCCCTCCCTCGCCGACGCCGCGAACCGGGTCCGCACGACGCTGCCGGTCCTTTCGAGTCCGCGTACCGGTCTGGAAGCCGGCGCCTCGGAATGCGCGGCCCCCGGAACGGCTTAGCTTGGGGGAGTTGCCGAGCAGGACCGAGCGAGGAGGAGTCACCATGGCGGAGCGCGACACGGACGTCGTCATCAGCCCCACCGGTTGGGTCGCGGACCAGGCCCGTACGTACGAGGAGTCCGGCGGCACCAAGGGCACCACCATCCAGGGCGTCCCCTGTCTGCTGCTCGACTACCAGGGCCGCCGTTCAGGTCAGTGGCGGCGCACCGTCCTGATCTACGGCCGGGACGGCGACGACTACCTGATCGTGGCCTCCAAGGGCGGCGCCGACGACCACCCGCTGTGGCTGCTCAACATTCAGGCCAATCCGGAGGTCCGGCTGCGGGTCGGCACCGAGCGGTTCGCCGCCCGGGCCGAGACGCTCCCGTCCGAGGAGAAGGCCCGGGTCTGGGACTCCCTGGTCGAGCTGTTCCCGCAGTACGCCGATTACCAGAAGAAGACCAGCCGGGACATCCCGGTGGTGCGCCTGACCCGCACGGACGGGTGACGTCCGGGCCGCAGGAGTGGACCCGGCGGGCGTGGGCACGCGACTGGGGAGAAGGTGGAAAGGACCCCTCCGAACCTCTGGAGGCACGACCATGACCCACCCGTTCCCCGACCCCGTCCCACCGAGCCCCACCCCGGTGCCGGGCCCCGGACCCGATGTCCCGGACCCGAACCCGACGCCGCAGCCCGACCCGTTCCCGGCACCGGGGCCCGGGCCCGGCCCCGTGCCGGCGCCTCCGCCGTCCCCGGTGCCGCCGGGCCCGACGCCGGACCCGGACCCGACGCCGCCGGAGCCCGAGCCGTCACCCGTGTGACGCCTAGGCGTCGACCTCCGAGCGGTCCCCGCCCCACAGCGTGTGGAACGAGCCCTCGCGGTCGACCCTGCGGTAGGTGTGCGCGCCGAAGAAGTCCCGCTGGCCCTGCGTGAGCGCGGCCGGCAGACGCGCGGCCCGCAGCGCGTCGTAGTACGCGAGCGCGGCGGCGAAGCCCGGTGTGGGCACGCCCTGGGTGGTCGCGGCGACCAGGACGGCACGCCAGTCGTCCTGGGCCGCCGCGATCTCGTCGGCGAAGCCCTTGTCGGACAGGAGCGAGACCAGGCCGGGCTCGGCCTCGTACGCGGCGGTGATCCGGTCCAGGAAGGCGGCCCGGATGATGCAGCCGCCGCGCCAGATGCGGGCCACCGCGCCGGAGTCGATGTCCCAGTCGTAGGTCTCGCTACCCGCGGCGATCTCGTGGAAGCCCTGCGTGTACGACACGATCTTCGACGCGTACAGCGCCTGCTCGACCCGGTCCGCGAAGGCCGCGGCCTCCGCCTCGCTCAGCGGCTTCGCCGTCGGGCCCGCCAACCCCTGGGAGGCGTCGCGCAGTTCCGCGTGCCCGGACAGCGAGCGGGCGAACACCGCCTCCGCGATGCCGGACACCGGCACGCCCAGGTCGAGCGCGATCTGCACCGTCCAGCGGCCGGTGCCCTTCTGCTCCGCCTGGTCCTGCACCACGTCGACGAACGGCTTTCCGGTGGCCTCGTCCACGTGGGACAGCACCTCCGCCGTGATCTCGATCAGGTAGGAGTCGAGGCGGCCCGTGTTCCACGTACGGAAGATGTCCGCGATCTGCGCGGGGGAGTACCCGGCGACATCGCGCAGCAACTGATAGGCCTCGCCGATGAGTTGCATGTCGGCGTACTCGATGCCGTTGTGCACCATCTTCACGAAGTGCCCGGCGCCGTCGGGGCCCACGTGCGTCACGCACGGGGCGCCGTCCTTCGCCTTCGCGGAGATCTTCTCCAGCATCGGGCCGAGCGACTCGTACGACTCCACGCTGCCGCCGGGCATGATGCTCGGTCCGTGCAGGGCGCCCTCCTCGCCGCCGGAGACACCGGTGCCGACGAAGTGGATGCCCTGCTCGCGCAGCTCCTTCTCACGGCGACGGGTGTCGGCGAAGTGCGCGTTGCCGCCGTCGACGATCATGTCGCCGGGCTCCAGGAGCGGCGCGAACTCCTTGATCACCGCGTCCGTCGGATCGCCCGCCTTCACCATGATCACGAGCCGTCGCGGCCGTTCGAGGGCGGCCACGAACTCCTCGGCGGTCTCGGTCGGCACGAAGATGCCCTCCTCGCCGAACTCCTCCACCAGCGCGTGCGTGCGCGACGCCGTGCGGTTGTGGAGGGCGACCGTGTAGCCGTTCCGCGCGAAGTTGCGGGCGAGGTTGCGCCCCATGACGGCGAGCCCGGTGACACCGATCTGAGCTGTACTGCTCATGCCTGTCGCTCCTGGATTGGGAAGTTGGAAGATCTTGTTCAGTTGGCGCGTGCCGAGGCGTAGCGTGGGCCTTCCCCCACGTGGAACCCCTCTCGAACTCTCTACGATGCTGGAGCCGTGCGTGCCTCATTTCGACCTGCCGCTCGACGAACTGCGTTCCTACAAGCCCGTGTTGACGGCACCCGACGACTTCGACGTCTTCTGGGAGAAGACCCTGGCCGAGGCCAGGGAGCACGACCTCGACGCGCGTTTCGAGCCGGTCGACGTCCCGCTCACCGCGGTCGACGTATTCGACGTTACGTACGCGGGCTTCGGCGGGCATCCTGTGAAGGGCTGGCTGATCCTCCCCGCGGGCACCACGGAGCCGATACCGGCCGTGGTCGAGTACATCGGCTACAGCGGCGGCCGGGGCCTGCCGCACACCCACCTCAGGTGGGCCGCCGCCGGGTTCGCGCACTTCGTGATGGACACCCGCGGCCAGGGCAGTGGCGGCACCGTCGGTGACACCCCGGACCCCGTCGGCAGCGGGCCGGCGGTCTCCGGCTTCATGACGCGCGGTATCCAGGACCCGCACGACTACTACTACCGGCGCGTCTACACGGACGGTGTGCGCGCCGTGGAGGCGGCCCGCTCGCACCCGCTCGTCGACGCCTCCCGCGTCGCCGTGACCGGCGGGAGCCAGGGCGGCGGCATCACGATCGCCGTGGCCGGTCTCGTACCGGACCTGAAGGCGGCCGCGCCGGACGTCCCGTTCCTGTGCCACTTCGGCCGCGCGACCACGCTCACCGAGCGTCACCCGTACCGCGAGATCGCGATCTACCTCAAGGCGCACATCGGCGAGGACGAGCGCGTCTTCCGTACGCTCTCGTACTTCGACGGCATGAACTTCGCGGCCCGTGCCACCGCGCCCGGCCTGTTCTCCGTGGCCCTGGAGGACCTGACCTGCCCGCCCTCGACGGTGTTCGCGGCGCACAACCACTGGGCGGGCGCCGAGCGCTCCATGGAGGTGTACGCCTTCAACGACCACGAGGGCGGCGGACCCTTCCAGCAGGCCGTCCAACTACGGTGGATTCCCGGCCACTTGAGGGACTGAAAGCAGTCAGGGTGACCCTCGGCACTCTTGTCATCACTGCGTGGGAGCGGCTAATTTGCCGCTCCTACGTGTGCCTGTACAGGTTTCAGAGGGGGCTTCCATGGCGTTACGCGGCCGGCACCGCCGGTACCAGCCGAGCCGGGTCAACCGGGCGTCGCTGACGGTCACCGTCGGTGGCGCGGGCATGGCGATCCCGCTCATCGGCGCGGGCACGGCGCAGGCCGCCGACGTGCACACCTGGAACAAGGTCGCCGCGTGCGAGTCCTCCGGGAACTGGAGCGTCAACACCGGCAACGGCTACTACGGCGGTCTGCAGTTCACCCGCTCCACCTGGGCCGCGTACGGCGGCACGGCCTACGCGCCGCGCGCCGACCTGGCCACCAAGGACCAGCAGGTCGCGGTCGCGGAGAAGGTCCTGAAGGGGCAGGGGCCGGGCGCCTGGCCGGTGTGCTCGCAGCGGGCCGGGCTCGGCCGTACGCCCGAGCGCCCCCCGGTCCGCACGGTCAAGGACGTCAGGCCCGAGGTGACCCCGCAGTCGACCGCCGGCCGCGGCGAGTCGTACACGGTGATCGGCGGCGACACGCTCTCCGGCATCGCGGACGCGCGCAAGGTGCCCGGGGGCTGGGAGCGGCTGTATTCGGCCAACCGCAAGACCATCGGCGCCGACCCGGACCTGATCATTCCCGGCCAGCGGCTCTCGATGCCCGGAGCGTCGACGAGGACGAGCGGGGCCACGAAGACGGCGGACGCCACGAAGACGGCCGGATCCAGGAAGACCACGACGCAGCAGCCCCAGAAATCACAGCCCAGGAAGACAGCACCGAAGAAGACCGAGGCCAAGAAGACCGCGACGACCAGGGCCGCCTCGCGCGGTGCCGTCGCGCCCGTCGACGCGCCCCTCGGCACCCCGTACCACGCGGCCGGCTCCTCCTGGTCGAAGGGCTACCACACGGGCGTGGACTTCGCGGTGGCCACCGGCACCTCCATCAAGGCGATCGCCGCCGGTCAGGTCGTCTCGGCCGGCTGGGGCGGATCGTACGGCTACGAAGTGGTGATCCGGCACGCCGACGGCAAGTACAGCCAGTACGGACACCTGTCGGCACTCTCCGTGAAGAACGGGCAGCGGGTGGTGGAGGGCCAGCGGATCGCCCGCTCCGGGTCCACCGGCAACAGCACGGGCCCGCATCTGCACTTCGAGGTGCGGACGGGGCCCGGCTTCGGCAGCGACATCGACCCGCTCGCCTATCTGCGGGCCCACGGCGTCAGGATCTGACGTTCCCGACCGCCGGCTCGTCGGACGGCGGCTTCGGCTGCCGCGGCGGCATGGCCTCGAGACCGGCCGGACTGTCCGGGACCTGCGGCGTCGGGTGACCGGCGACCACGTGGGCGGCGCGGTCCCGGCCGATGCGCTCGGTCGTCAGCAGGATCAGGCCGCCCGCGGCCACGACACCGCAGCCCAGCGCCAGGACCGTGCCGATCGTGCCGTGCCGGAACGTCTCGCCGAACAGGGTGAGGCCGACGGCGGCCGCCACCACCGGGTTCACGACCGTCGCGGTGGCCAGCGGCGCAGCGAGGCCGGCGCCCCGGTAGGAGGCCTGCGACAGCAGCATGCCCGTGGTGGCCAGGGCCGCGATCGCCAGCAGGGTGGTGAGCTGCTCCAGGGGCCGGCCCGACCAGTCGACGGCCACCGACTTCGTGAACACCGACGCCATGCCGAACGCGCTGCCCGCCGCGATCGCGAGGAGCACCGCGCGCACCACCGGGTGCCGGTGCGCGGCGCGGGCCGACATCATCAGCACCAGCACGCCACCGGCCGTGATCAGACCGACCAGCAGGCGCTCCGCCCCGGTCAGCGAGTCCTCGGAGGCCGTGCCGGTCAGCGCCAGCAGGCCCGCGAGCCCGACCGTCGCCATGATCGCCCCGCGCCAGGCGGTGGCCCCGGCCCGGCGGCGCACCAGCAGCGCCGCCATCGGCAGCGCCAGCACGATCGTCAGGGCGCCCAGCGGCTGCACCAGGCTCAGCGGGCCGTAGGCGAGGGCCACGACGTGCAGCAGTGCGCCCAGGCCGTTCAGACACCCGGCACCCCACCACGCGGGCCTGCGCAGCGGGGCGTACGCCGAGTCCGGCGTCGTCTCGGCGACCCGCTCCTGCACGATCGCCCCGCCCGCGTAGGCGACCGCCGAGACGAGGGAGAGCAGCACGGACAGCGCCAGGGCACTCATCTGGTGCCCCCTGCGGTGCGGCGCGGCGCTCGATCGGTTCTCATACCCTCCACGATCTCTCTCCCGAGCGTTCTTGTCGTCCGACCTGAGCAGTCATTGGGTCCTACTGCCGATGGAGTACGCCGCCTCGTGAGTCATCCCCAGGGCGGGTGCACCGGGACCGCGGAGGGCCTCACACCGTTCGCACTCTTCCGCGCCGGGCCTCCATGGGTGACCATGAGACGCGAGGCGAGCACAACCGACCTGATCGAGTGGGACGACCGACGACGGGGGCCGTGCGTGCGAGTGGGACTGCTGACCCGGGAGTATCCGCCGGATGTCTACGGCGGCGCTGGAGTCCATGTCGAGTTCCTGGCAAGGGAGTTACGTCCGCTCGTCGACCTCGACGTGCACACCTGGGGCGAGGGCGCGGGCGAAGGTGTCCGCCGGCACCGCGCCTGGCCGGCGCTCGACGGGGCGAACGACGCGCTGCGCACCCTCTCCGTGGACCTGTCCATGGCCGCCGCCCTCGAAGGCCGCGACCTCGTCCACTCCCACACCTGGTACACGAACCTCGCGGGCCACCTCGCCGCCCTCCACCTCGGCGTTCCGCACGTGATGACCGCACACTCCCTGGAGCCGCTGCGCCCCTGGAAGGCCGAGCAGCTCGGTGGCGGTTACGCTCTGTCGGCCTGGGCGGAACGCACGGCGATCGAGGCGGCGGACGGCGTGATCGCGGTGTCCCGGGCGATGCGGGACGACATCCTCGCCTGCTACCCGGCGCTGGAGCCCAAGCGCGTGCGCGTCGTGCACAACGGCATCGACGTGTCCCTGTACCGCGCCGACCCCGGCACGGACGTGCTGCGCCGCTTCGGGATCGACCCGGAGCGCCCGTACGTGATCTTCGTCGGACGCATCACGCGGCAGAAGGGCGTGCCTCACCTGCTGCGTGCCGCCCGCGACCTCGCCAAGGGCGTGCAGCTGGTGCTCTGCGCCGGGGCGCCGGACACCCCGGAGATCGGGCGTGAATTCCGCGAACTGGTGGCGGAGTTGAAGGAGACCCGCGACGGGGTGTGCTGGATCCCGTCCATGCTGCCGCGCGCCGAGGTCGTCCAACTCCTCACGCACGCGACGGTGTTCGTCTGCCCCAGCGTGTACGAGCCGCTCGGCATCGTGAACCTGGAGGCGATGGCGTGCGGGACCGCGGTCGTCGCGTCCCGGGTCGGCGGCATCCCCGAGGTGGTGGCGCACGGCGAGAGCGGCCTGCTGGTCCCGTACGCGGAGGCGGACCCGGCGGCCTTCGAGGCCGGCCTCGCGCACGCGCTGAACGAGGTGGTCGGCGACCCCGGCGCGGCGCGCCGGATGGGCGAGGCCGGACGGGAGCGGGCCGCGGCGGAGTTCGGCTGGGACGCGGTCGCCCGGCGCACGGTCGACTTGTACAGGGAGATCCTCAACGGCGCCTGAGGCGCTGTGACGTGAAGGGGGCTGGCATGCGCGGTGGGCCTTCGGTGCTCGGGATCGTACTGGCGGGAGGAGAGGGAAAGCGGCTGATGCCGCTGACCGCGGACCGGGCGAAGCCCGCGGTGACGTTCGGCGGTACCTACCGCCTCGTCGACTTCGCCCTGTCGAACCTGGTGAACGGTGACATCCTGCGCATCTGCGTGCTCACGCAGTACAAGTCGCACTCCCTGGACCGGCACGTCACCACGACATGGCGGATGTCGAGCCTGCTCGGCAACTACGTCACGCCCGTCCCGGCGCAGCAGCGCCTCGGGCCCCGCTGGTACTCGGGCAGCGCCGACGCGATCCTGCAGTCCCTCAACCTCGTCCACGACGAACAGCCGGACTTCATCGCGGTGTTCGGCGCCGACCACGTGTACCGGATGGACCCGCGGCAGATGCTCGCGCAGCACATCGAGTCCGGCGCGGGCGTCACCGTCGCGGGCATCCGGGTGCCGCGCTCCCAGGCTCCGTCCTTCGGCGTCATCACGCCGGCCCGCGACGGCACGCGCATCGACGCGTTCCTGGAGAAGCCGTCGGACCCGCCGCCGCTGCCCGGGAGCCCGAACGAGGTCTTCGCCTCGATGGGCAACTACCTCTTCACGACGAAGACCCTCGTCGACGCGTTGCTGCAGGATGCCGAGGACGACAACTCGGTGCACGACATGGGGGGGTCGATCCTGCCGATGCTCACGGAGCGCGGAGTCGCCCAGGTCTACGACTTCGACAGCAACCACGTCCCCGGCGAGACCGAGCGCGACCACGGCTACTGGCGCGACGTCGGCACCCTCGACTCGTACTACGAGGCCCACATGGACCTCATCTCGGACGAACCGATGTTCAATCTGGACAACCGGCGCTGGCCGATCTACACGCACTCCGGCCAGCTGCCGCCCGCCAAGTTCTGCGCGGCCGGCATCGCGAGCGAGTCGATCGTCAGCCCGGGCTGCGTCATCCGCGGGCAGGTCACCGGTTCCGTCCTCTCGCCGGGCGTCACGATCGCCGACGGCGCGGTCGTCCAGGGCTCGGTGCTGCACGACAACGTGCGGATCGGCAGGGGAGCGGTGGTGCGCGGCGCCGTCCTCGACAAGAACGTGGAGGTCCCGGCCGGCGCGACGATCGGCGTCAACCCGGTCCGGGACGCGGAGCTCTACACCGTGTCGAAGGGCGGCGTGATCGCCCTGGGCAAGGGGCAGGCGGTGCGCTGAGCCGCGCGCACCACCCCGGCCCGGCCCTTCGGGTGCCGGCGCGACGGCGCCGCGCGGAACCCGCTCAGGCCGGGCCGACACCCCTGACGTCGATCGGCACCGCGCCGAGGCGGTAGCCGCGCTCGTCCAGCAGATGGCCGTTCAGCTTCATCGGCCACAGGGCCACCGCCCGGTCGACCACGGTCAGAGCGGGCACCCGCTCGGCGAGCCGCACCTCGAACCGCTGTGCGTCGTCGAGCGAGCGGACCCAGGCGATCACCTTGAGGTTGTGGCGGCCGATCACCCCCGCGCACAGCCGCACCTCCCGCGCCCCCGTGACCTGCTCGGCGACCGCCCGCAGATCGCCCGGCGCCGCCCGGCCCCACAGGATCAGCGACACCGGCCACTCGGACAGCGGCCTGGCCACCTCGCAGCGGGTCTGCGCCATGCCCGCGGCGAACAGCCGGTTCACCCGGCGGCGCACCGTGTCCGGACCCGCCCCGCACCGCTCGGCCAGGGCGCGGTGACCCGCCCGGCCGTCCACGGACAGTTCGGCCAGCAACGCGTGGTCGAGATCGGTCAGTTCGAAGACCGGGGCGTCCGCGCGGGCCGGGGCCGTCCCGGTGAGCCGGGCGAGCTGCGCGGAGTCGAGCGCGCGCAGCCGCCACCGGCTGCCCTCCGTGTAGACGGTGCTCGCCAGATGGGTGCGGGTGGCGACGATGCCCGCCAGCGAGCCGAGCCGGTGCGTCACCCAGTGGGTGAGCGCCGACAGGCGCGGCGCGAACACGGTCAGCAGCAGGTCGCGTCCGCCACTGACGTGCTCGACGGCCACGACGTGCGATTCCGCCACGAGCGCCCGGGCGACCTCGGACAGCCGCCCGTTCGCGCAGTCGACCTCGACGAACGCCAGACACCCCTGGCCGGACTCGGCGACGACCGGCGCCGGATGGCAGCTGACCCAGGCGGCCCCCGCCTCCGTCAGCCGGCTCCAGCGGCGGGCCACCGTCACCGGATCCACCCCGATCGCCGCGCCGATCCGGGCCCACCCGGCCCGCGGCGCGATCTGCAGGGCGTGCACGAGCGCCTGATCCAGGCCGTCGAGCACGCCGCCGAATTCCTGCGCCACCGCACCACTCCTGCGTTTTCCCTGCGATTCACGACCCGTTCATGCGGCAGGGCCGCACCCTGAACGCCATTCCCGTCGTCCCGCCGGACCGTACCAGGAGGCATCTCCCGCATGTCGATCACCGAACGCGCCGCGGAACTCCAGCCCGGACTCGTCGAGCTGCGCCGCGCCCTGCACCGTGCACCCGAGCTCGGCCTCGACCTGCCCCGCACCCAGGAGAAGATCCTCACCGCCCTCGACGGTCTGCCCCTGGAGGTGTCCCTCGGCAAGGACCTCAGCTCCGTCACGGCGGTCCTGCGCGGCGGCCGGCCCGGCGGCGCGGTCCTCCTGCGCGCCGACATGGACGCGCTGCCCGTCACCGAGAAGAGCGGAGTGTCCTACGCCTCCGAGGTGCCGGGTGCGATGCACGCCTGCGGCCACGACCTGCACACGGCCGGGCTCGTCGGCGCGGCCACCCTGCTCGCCGAGCGCCGCGCGGACCTCCACGGCGACGTCGTGTTCATGTTCCAGCCCGGCGAGGAGGGCCACAACGGCGCGGGCGCCATGATCGACGAGGGCGTCCTCGACGCCGCGGGCAAGCCGCTCGACGCCGCGTACGCCCTGCACGTCGCCGCGAACCAGTTGCCCGGCGGCTGGATCGCCTCCCGGCCCGGGACCGTCACCTCCGCCTCCGACGTGCTCACCGTCACCGTCCGCGGCCAGGGCGGCCACGGCTCCACCCCGCACAGTGCCAAGGACCCCGTCCCCGTCGCCTGCGAGATCGTCACCGCCATCCAGACCTGGGTGACCCGCCGCTTCGACATCTTCGACCCGGCCGTCGTCACCGTCGGCCAGTTCCACGCGGGCACCCAGCAGAACGTCATCCCGGAGACCGCCGAGTTCCGGGCCACCGTGCGCAGTTACTCCGAGGCCGCGCACGAGCGGCTCATCGAGGGGCTGCCCCGCCTGGTGCGCGGCATCGCCGCGGCGCACGGCGTCGACGCGGAGGTGACGTACGACGTGATGTACCCGGTCACCGTCAACGAGGCCGCCGAGACCGCCTTCGCCCTCGACACCGCCCGCGACCTGTTCGAGCCCGGCGCCGTCTGGGAGGCACCGAACCCGGCCAACGGCTCCGAGGACTTCGCGTTCGTCCTCCAGCGCGTGCCCGGCGCGATGCTGCTCGTCGGCGCCGCGCCCGACGGCGCCGACCTCGCGAACGCGCCGATGAACCACTCCCCGCAAGCCGTCTTCGACGACGCGGTGCTGCACCGCCAGGCCGCCCTGCTCACCGCCCTCGCCGAGCGGCGCCTGGCGCGGGGAGCCGCCGCATGAGCGGACCCGCCGCACCGAAGGTCCGGGCCGTCGTCGGGCTGCTGATCGCCTTCGAGCTGGTCAGCGGCTTCCTCCAGGGCGCAGCCGTGCCCCTGGTCCCCGAGGTCCAGGACTGGCAGGGCATCAGCACCGGCCAGGCACAGTGGTTCACCACCGCTCAGTACCTGGCCGCCGCGATCAGCGTGCCCGCCCTCGGCCGCCTCGGCGATCTGTACGGACACCGGCGCATGATCCGCGCCGCGCTCGGGGCGATCGCGCTCGGCACGCTCCTCGTCGCCTGCGCCCCGAACCTCGCGGTGCTGCTCCTGGGCCGCGCCCTGATGGGACCCCTCGCCGCACTGCTCCCGCTGGAGATCGGGCTCGTCCGGGACCGGCTCGACATCGACGGCGGACGCCGGGCCGTGGGACTGCTGGTCGGCGCCCTGACCCTGGGCACCGTGCTCGGACACGCGCTCGCCGGACCGCTGCTCGCCCTCCTCGGGGAACTGCGCCCGACCCTCTTCGCGCTCGCCGCGCTCGCCGTCGGCTGCGTCGCCCTGTCGTTCACCGCGATCCCCGAGTCCCGCACCCGCGCCAGCGGCCGGATGGACTGGCCGGGCGCGGCCCTGCTGGCCCTCGCCCTCGTCACCCTGCTCGGCACGGTGTCGCGTGGCCCCGCCCGGGGCTGGACCTCGGCGCCCACGCTCGGCGGACTGCTGCTCGCCGGGCTCCTGCTGACCGTCTGGGCCAGGCTCCAACTCGCCCGCCCGGACGCCCTGGTGGACGTCCGCGCCCTGGCCCGCAGGAGAAGCGCGCCGTACTACGCGTCCGGATTCGTGCTCGGCGCCGTGATGCTGGGCGGCCAGACCGTCGCGGTCAGCTTCATGGCGGCCTCCCCGGGGGAGGAGGGGTACGGGTTCGGCCTCGCCGCATGGCAGATCAGCCTCTACGGCGTCATCCCGAACATCACGGCGTTCGCCGGGTCCGCCCTGTGCGCCGCCCTGGCCACCCGCATCGGCTACCGCCGGCTGCTCCTGGGAGCCTTCACGGCGCTCGCCGTCGGATACGCCGCGGTGATCGCGCTGCACTCGGGCCTGGCCCCGTTCGCCGCCGCCAACGCCCTGGTCGGCCTCGGCTGCGGCCTCGCGCTCGGCGGACTGCCGACCGTCATCGTGGAGGGCAGCGCCGCCGACCGCACGGCCAGCGCCACCGCCGTCTACAACAACCTCAAGACACTCGGCGGCAGCGTCGGCGGCGCCGCCTTCGCCGTCGCGCTCGGCTCCCTGGTGGTCGGCACGACGGACACCCCGACCCTGACCGCCTACCTGACGATCTGGGCCGGGGGAGGACTCGCCTGCGTCCTCGCCGTCGGACTCCAGCTCCTCGCCCACCGCGGGGAGCCGGGCCTCACAGCACCCGGCGCCGCCGTCCCAGCCACGTCTGCGCGATCACCACGACCGCCAGGAACGCCCCGCTGACCACCTGCTGGTACGCGGAGTCCAGCGAACCGATCTGGTTGATCACGTTCTGGATGACCTTGAGGAGCAGCACGCCCACCAGCGAACCGCTGATGAACCCGAAGCCACCCGTCAGCAGCGTGCCGCCGATGACGACCGCCGAGATCGCCTCCAGTTCCATGCCGGAGCCGAGGATCGTCACGCCCGACACCAGCCAGGCCGCGTTCAGCGCACCGGCCAGGCCCGCGCACAGACCGGACAGCGTGTAGACACCGATCTTCGTGCGGGCCACCGGCGCGCCCATCAGGGCCGCCGCGTCCTCGTTGCCGCCGACCGCGTACACGTACTGCCCGAAGCGGGTGCGCCGCAGCACCACCGCGCCGAGCACGAACAGCGCCAGCGTGATCCACACGGGGATGCCGATGCCGAACAGCTTGTCCTGGCCCAGCGAGGCGAAGAACGTGGACTTGTCGACGAGATACGTCTTCGAGCCCTCGTCGGTGATCGCGAGCAGGATGCCGCGCGCGCCGAGCATCGCCGCCAGCGTCACGATGAAGGGGGCGAGCCGCGAGCGCGCGATCAGCAGCCCGTTGACCAGCCCGATCAGACCGCACACGGCCAGCGGCAGCAACAGCGCCACCACCGTCCCGTACTGCGAGCCCCAGGCCGCGAGCACCCCGCCGAGCGCGAACAGCGAACCGACCGACAGGTCGATGCCGCCCGTCACGATCACGAACGTCATCCCGAGCGCCACGACCGCGAGGAACGCGGACGACAGCGCCATGTTCTCCAGGTTGTCGCCGGTCAGGAACGTGTCGAAGGAGAGGGACGCGGCGATCACCGCGATCACCAGCGTGACCAGCGCGCCGTGCTGCTGGGCGAGCGCGCTCAGCCGCTCGGCGCGTGTCGCGCCGAGGGGTTCCTCCTGCGCGGCCCCGGCCGGCTGTACCGCTTCGACGTCAGTCATCGTCATCGCTTCCCCCGTTCCCTGGCCGCGTAGACGGCGAGCACGATCACCACGGCCTGGGCGATCTGCGTCCACGACGGCGGCAGGTCGTGCTTGATGAGCGTGGCCGTCAGCAGCTGGATGAGGACGGCGCCCGCGACGGTGCCGCCGATGCGCACCCGGCCGCCGGTGAGCGGGGTGCCGCCGACCACGACCGCGGTGATCGCGGAGAGTTCCATCAGATTGCCGAGCGAGGTCGGGTCGCTCGCGGTGAGCCGGGCGGTGGCCAGCACGCCCGCCGTCGCGGCCAGCGCCCCCGAGATCACATAGACGAGGATCAGGACCCGGCGCACCGGCAGTCCGGCGAGCTGCGCCGCCGGGCGGCTGTCGCCGATCGCCAGGAGCTGGCGGCCGAACGTGGTGCGCCGCACCACGAAGGCGACGAGCAGCGCGAGGGCCGCCGCGATGAGCACCAGGTACGGGATGCCGAGCACGTCACCGGTGCCGAGCGCCCGCAGACCCGGGTCGCGGACGTCCTTGAGCTGGGGCAGCAGGACGAGCGCGAGCCCGCGGCCCGCGACCATCAGCGCCAGCGTGGCGACGATCGGCTGGACCCCGATGAACGCGATGAGGGCACCGTTCGCGACGCCGATCAGGATCCCGCCGAAGAGCGCCGCGACCAGCGCGATCCACGCCCCGTAGCCGAGATAGAGGGAGATCAGGGAGGTGGCGAGCGCCATCACCGAGCCGACCGAGAGGTCGACGCCCTCGGTGCCGATGGCCAGGGCCATGCCGAGGGCCACGATGAGGACGGGCGCCACCTGCACGGCCTGGGTGCGGAAGTTCTCCGCGGACAGGAAGTGCGGGGTGAAGGCGATGTTCGCCAGCAGCAGGACGGCGACGCCCGCATAGACGCCGTAGTCCTGGAGCAGGCGCAGCAGCCGGTCCCGGTCGAGGCCGGCCCTGCCCAGTGACAGGTCAGTCAACGGACTTCCCCCCAGCGGGAGTTGCGGCGATGGCACGCATCAGTCGGTCCTCCGTGACCGCGTCACCGGTGAGCTCCGCGACCACGGCGCCGTCCTTGAGGACGACGACCCGGTCCGAGCCCTCGATCAGCTCCTCCATGTCGGAGGAGATCAGCAGGACGCCGAGGCCGTCGTCCGCCAACTCGTCGATCAGCTTCTGCACTTCGGCCTTCGCGCCGACGTCGATACCGCGCGTCGGCTCGTCCAGCAGCAGCACCTTCGGGTTCATCGCCAGCCAGCGCGCGAGCAGAACCTTCTGCTGGTTCCCGCCGGACAGTTCCCCGACCTTCTGGTGCGGTCCGGCGGACTTGATGCGCAGCCGCTGCACGAACGTGTCGACGATGCGGTCGATGCGCGCCTCGTCGACGAGACCGAAGCGGGACAGCCCCGGAAGCGCCGCGAGCGCGATGTTCTCCCGCACCGACAGGCCCGGCACGATCCCCTCCGCCTTGCGGTCCTCCGGCAGCAGGCTGATGCCGGCCCGGATCGCGGCGGGCGTGGATCCCGTACGCACCGGGACGCCGGCCACCATGACCCGGCCGCTGTCCGTGGGCAGTGCGCCGGCGATCGCCTTCGCGGTCTCGCTGCGCCCCGACCCGAGGAGCCCGCCGAGACCGACGACCTCGCCGGGACGTACGTCGAGCGAGACGTCGTGCAACTGGTGACGAGCCGTCAGGCCCTGTGCTCGCAGAACGGGTTCGGCTGCCGTGTCGTGCTCACCGGAGAACTTGGTGAGGCCCTCGTCCCGCACGTCGCCGATGTCGCGGCCCAGCATCAGCGACACCAGGCGCAGCCGGTCCAGGTCGGCCAGCTCGCCGGTGTGCACCACCTTGCCGTCACGCAGCACGGTGACCGCGTCGCACACCTCGTACAGCTCGTCGAGGCGGTGGCTGACGTAGACGACGGCGATGCCGCGCTCGCGCAGCATACGGATCACCCCGAAGAGCGTGCGCACCTCCCGCGGCTCCAGCGACGACGTCGGCTCGTCCATGATGACGACCTTCGCGTCGACCGAGACCGCGCGGGCCAGCGCCACCATCTGCTGGGCGCCGACGCCGAGTTCGCGCAGCGGACGCTGCACGTCCACGCGCACGCCCAGATCGCGCAGGGCCGCGTCCGCCTCCCGGTGCATGCGCCGGAAGTCGATCAGACCCAGCTTCCCGCGCGGTTCGCGGCCCAGGAACAGATTGCGGGCCACGCTCATCAGGGGGACGAGGTTGACCTCCTGGTAGATGGTGGAGATCCCCGCGTGCTGTGCCTCCAGCGGCGTGCCGAAGGCGACCTCGCGGCCGTCGTACGAGAGCGTGCCGCCCTCGGCGTCGGCGGCCGGGTCGGGCTGGTACACACCGGTGAGAACCTTGATGAGCGTCGACTTGCCCGCCCCGTTCTCCCCGATGAGGGCGTGCACCTCCCCGGCGCGCGCGGTGAAGTCGACACCGTCGAGAGCGCGCACGCCGGGGAACGTCTTGCTGAGATTCTTTGCTGACAGCATGTCAGAACGCCTTGTTCAGATCCGTCTTGGCGTTGTCCTTGGTGTACGCGCTGTCCTTGATGACGATGTCCTGGCCGACCTTGTCGCCCTTGGTGAAGGAGTCCAGGGTCTGGAAGGCGAGCGGCCCGAAGCGCGGGTTGGACTCGATGACGCCGGAGATCCAGCCGTCGACGATGCCCTGCACCGCGTTGCGGGTGCCGTCGACCGTGACGATCTTGACGGCGCCGGCCTTCTTGCCCGCGCTCTTCAGCGCGTTGACGGCGCCGAGGCCCATCTCGTCGTTCTCGGCGTAGATACCGGTGATGTCGGGCTTGGACTGGATGAGCTGCTCGGTGACCTGCTGGCCCTTCTCGCGGGCGAACTCACCGGTCTGCTTGAAGACGACCTTCAGGTCGGGCGCCTTCGCCTTGATCTGGTCCTCGAAGCCCTTGGTGCGCTCGGTGGTCACGTTGTTGCCCGCCGCGCCGAGCAGGATCGCGATCGTGCCCTTGCCGCCGGTCGCCTCGATCATCTGGTCGGCGGCGCGCTTGCCCTGCTCGACGAAGTCCGAGCCGATGAACGACACGTAGTCCTTGCAGGCCGTCGCGTTGATCTTGCGGTCGACGGTGACGATCGGGATGTGCTTGGCGCCCGCGGCCCGCAGCACCGGCTCCCAGCCGTCGGAGTTGAGCGGCGCGATGACCAGCAGGTCCGCGCCCTTGGCGATGAGGTCCTGGACGTCGCTGATCTGCTTGGAGAACTGCGACTGGGCGTTGGCGGTGAGCAGCTTGATGCCGCGCTTCTGCGCCTCGGCCTTGATGGAGGCCGTCTCCGCGATGCGGAACGGGTTGGCCTCCTTCTCGGACTGCGAGAACCCGACGGTGGCGCCCTTCAGGTCGAGCTTCTTGCCCCCGTACGTGGAGACGTCACAGGTGTCGCCGGTACCGGGGGAGGCCACCTCCTGCCCGGCGTTCTCGTCCTTGGCGCTGGAACTCCCCTTGTCCGAGCTGGAGTTGTCGTCCTCGGACTTGGCGCATCCGGTGGCGAGCGCGAGGCTGGCGATGAGGCCGGCGGCGAGCAGGGCCCGGGAGGAAGTACGGCGAAGTCGTGCGGTCTGCGTCATGTGGTGGTCCCCAAAACGGCACGGCCCGGCGCGTGAACGCGCTGACGGGGTGGATGTGTTCGACCAGTCGGAACGGCGGTACAGGGGAGGTTTTTACATCGTTGGAAGAAGGCTGTAAAGGCCTCGCGCAGCGACTCGTGCTCGCGCGCCCGCTCCGGGCCGCCGCCGCGGATCAGCGGCGGCCGAGCGTGCTCTCACGCTCGATCAGCCGGTATTCCGCGGTCAGTTCACGTCCGGAGCGCTCCTCGGGGTGCTCGAGCCGGCTGAGCAGTGACTGCACCGCGAGCTGGGCGATCGCCTGTTTGTCCGGCGAGATCGTGGTCAGCGTGACCGCTCCGAAACGCCCCTCCGCGAGATCGTCGAAGCCGACCACCGCCACGTCCCACGGGACCCGCAGGCCCCGCTCGTGCAGCACCCGCATCGCACCGATCGCGACCAGGTCGTTATAGGCGAACACGGCGTCGGGGCGCACCCCCGAGTCCAGCATCCGCGCCATCGCCTCGGCGCCGTCGCCCCGGTCCCAGCCGCCGGTCGCCCCGACCTGGGTGTCCGGCGCGGGCAGCCCCGCGGCGGTCAACTCCTCGCGCCAGCCCGCCAGTCGCAGATGCGCTGGCTGATTCGCCGAGTCGGTGCGTTCGCCCAGGTAGGCGATCCGGGTGCGGCCCCGGCCGAGGAGATGGCGCACGGCGGTGCGGGCCGCGGCGACGTTGTCGATGGCGATGTGGTCGTAGGGCAGGTCGTACTCGCGCTCGCCGAGCAGCACCAGCGGCACGTCGTCGTCCCGGCCGCGCAGATCCTCCGCCTCCAGCTCCAGCGGGCTCAGGATCAGCCCGTCGATCACTCGGGCGCGGAAGCCCTGACTGACCAGGACCTCCTGCTCGCGATCGCCGCGGGTGTGATCCAGCAGCACCGTCACGTCGTGCTCGGCGGCGGCGTCGATCACGGCGCCCGCGAGCTCCGCGAAGTACGGGTTGCCGAGCTCCGGGACGGCGAGCGCGATGATCCCCGTACGCCCTTTGCGCAGGTGGCGGGCGGTCAAGTTGGGCCGGTAGCCCAGCTCGTCGATGGCCTCCTGGACCCGGGCACGCATCGCCGGAGTGACGTGCTGGTAGTTGTTCACGACATTCGAGACGGTCTTGATCGAGACGCCCGCGCGCTCCGCGACATCCTTGAGGCTCACCCGCACGGAATCTCCTTCGGCTCCGCGCACCCGCTCGCCGGGTGCGCTTGTCATGCCCCTGGACAGCGCGCCGGAATGCGTGCTGTCATGCCAACTGCCGTTCCTTCCAACGTTGTACAGACGAGTTGTACCGACTAGAGCGACGAGCCGCCACCCTTCCTCGACGTGTTCCACCGGACGCGTTCCAGCACAGGAGGATCCGTGCGCACCAGAACCCTCAGACGACATGGCCGCCAGCTGGCCCTGCTGCTCACCGCGGCACTCGGTCTCACCGCACTCACCGTGGCGCCGCACGCCACGGCCGCGGACGAACCGGTCGTGCCGCATGGGCTCAAGGGCGAGTACTACACCCAATCCGCCCCGGGAGCCTTCGACTTCGACGAGTTGAAGGCGACCGGATTCGACCCCCAGATCGACTTCGGCAGCCTGGAGTCCCGGCTGCAGTCGGCGACCGGCAGCGCCGACGACGCGAACGTCCGCTGGACCGGCAAACTGGTGCCGGAGAAGACCGGCCTGACAACGTTTTCCATCACCGGTGACAACGGCTTCCGGCTCTGGGTCGGCGGCGAGCTGGTGATCGACCACTGGGTCGACGACTGGGACAAGGAGCAGACGTCCCAGCCGGTCCAGCTGACCGCCGGCCAGGCGGTCGACATCAAGGTCGAGTACTTCGAGCACTTCGGCGGGTCCAATCTGCATCTGCGCTGGACCGAGCCGGGCGAGCAGAAGGAGGCCATCCCCTCCTCGGCGTTCCGGCTGCCCGACGACTGGGCGTACGACGGGGCGATCGGCACCACCGTCCTCGGCGACGGCCGCACCCTGAAGCTCGACTTCGCGCAGAAGCTCGGCTCCGTGCCCGGCGACGTGAACGACCACCTCTCGGCGGTCATCGGCGGCGCCAAGTGGCCGCTGAAGAGCATCAAGTCCGACCCGAAGGACCCGCGGGCGCTCCTGGTGGGCCTCAAGGAGCCGGTCGTCGGGAACAAGGACGGCGACGCACCCGGCCTCGCCGACGTGACGTACGACGGCAAGGGCGGTCTGACCGGCGGTGACGGGACGGCCGTCGGGGCCTTCTGGTCCAGCGGCCCGAACCACTCCACCTACCAGCTGAGCACCAAGTGGGGCGACGACGTCACCCCCGCCAACGCGCACCGCGAGTACCCGCGGCCGCAGCTCACCCGCTCCGACTGGCAGAACCTGAACGGCAGCTGGGAATTCGCCGCCGCCAAGGACGGCGATCCCGTCCCGACCGGCAAGAAGCTCGGCGAGAAGATCCTCGTGCCCTACCCGGTCGAGTCCCAGCTCTCCGGGATCGAGCGCCACGAGGACCGCATGTGGTACCGGCGCACCTTCACGGTCCCGGCGGACTGGAAGGTCGGCAGCGGCAAGCGCCTCCAGCTGAACTTCGGCGCCGTCGACTGGAAGTCCGAGGTCTACGTCAACGGCAAGAAGGTCGCGGACCACAAGGGCGGCTACGACAAGTTCAGCGCCGACATCACCGACGCGCTGAAGCCCGGCCGCACCCAGGAGCTGATCGTCGGCGTCTACGACCCGACCGACGCCGAGAACGGCGAGAACCCGCCGCTCGGCAAGCAGCGCCTCGACCCCAGCGGCATCTGGTACACCCCGTCGTCCGGCATCTGGCAGACGGTCTGGATGGAGCCGGTCGCCACGGACCACGTCGCGGACCTGAAGCTGACGCCGAACGTGAAGGACAGCCAACTGGCCGTCGAGGCCACGGGAGTTCGCGACGGACTGCCGGTGACGGCCACGGCGTACGCCGGCAAGCGCAAGGTCGGCAGCGTCAGCGGCGTCTCCGGCAAGCCGCTCACCCTCAAGCTGGACAAGCCGCACCTGTGGACCCCGGACGACCCGTTCCTCTACGACCTCAAGGTGAGCGTCGGCAAGGACCGCGTCGGCAGCTACTTCGGGATGCGCTCCATCGCCGTGGAACAGGTGAACGGCACACCGCGCACCGTCCTCAACGGCAAGCCCACCTTCATGATGGCCACCCTCGACCAGGGCTTCTGGCCGGACGGCCTGCACACCGCGCCCAGCGACGAGGCGCTCGCGTACGACCTGAAGATGCACAAGCAGATGGGCTTCAACTCCGTCCGCAAGCACATCAAGGTCGAACCCGACCGCTGGTTCTACTGGGCCGACAAGCTGGGCCTGCTCGTCTGGCAGGACATGCCGGCGATGACGGCCGGGGTGAACCCGTCCACGGCCGCCCGCGCCGAGTTCGAGCGCGAGATGAAGATCATGATCGACCAGCACTACAACCACCCGTCGGTCATCATGTGGGTCACCCTCAACGAGGGCTGGGGTCAGTACGACGAGGGACGCCTCGCCGACCAGGCGAAGTCCTGGGACCCGACCCGCCTGATCAACGGCATGTCGGGCCTCAACCTCGGCAAGGACGGCGGCACCGGCGACATCATGGACGAGCACGGCTATCCGAGCCCGGCGCTGCCCCCGCACCCCGACGGGAAGAGAGCCCTGGTCGCGGGCGAGTACGGCGGCCTCGGCCTCGCCGTGCCCGGCCACGCCTGGTCGGTCCAGCAGTCCTACGTCGACGTCGACCCGGCGACGTACACGGACGACTACCTCACCAAGCTCGACGAGGTGCACAAGCTGGCCTGCCAGGGCGGCAACGGCGCCGTCTACACGCAGATCTCCGACGTGGAAGGTGAGCTGAACGGTCTGCTCACCTACGACCGCAGGGTCGTCAAGCCGGACGTGAAGCGCGTGCACGCGGCCCAGGAGGCGCTGATCCGCGACGCCTCCCAGGCCACCGTGGCGAACTGCTCCTGATCCGCACGTCCTGAGGGGCGGGCCCCGCGACGGGCCCGCCCCTTTCTGCTGGCGCTCCACCTTTCTGCTGATGCTCCAACCACCCCTGCGAAGGAGCGAGTTGATGACAGTGACCCGACGTGGCGTGCTCCGGTCCGGAGCCGTCGTCGCGGCGGCCACCGCGTTCGGCGGCGGTACGGTCGGCGCCACGGCGTCGGCGGCGCAGTCCGCCGCAGTCACCCCCGACGCCTTCACCCGTCTGCCCGTCGGCAGCATCACCGCCCGCGGCTGGCTCGCCGGGCAGCTGCGGCTTCTGCTCGACGGACTGTGCGGCCGCTACGAGGAGAAGTCCCACTTCCTGGACATGGACACCTGCGGCTGGGTCCACCCGGAACTCGGCGGCTGGGAGGAACTCCCGTACTGGCTCAGAGGATTCGTGCCCCTGGCGATCGCCACGAAGGACGAGCACGCCCTCGCCACCTGCAAGCGCTGGATCGACGCCGTCCTCGCCACCCAGGAGGCCGACGGCTTCTTCGGCCCGCGGGCCCTGCGCACCTCGCTCAACGGCGGCCCCGACTTCTGGCCGTTCCTGCCGCTCCTCATGGCCCTGCGCACGTACGAGGAGTACACGCACGACGTACGCATCGTCCCCTTCCTGACCCGCTTCCTGACCTACATGGAGGCGCAGGGCAAGGGCGCCTTCGACTCCAGCTGGGTCTCCGTGCGCTGGGGCGACGGCATCGACACCGCGCGCTGGCTGTACGAGCGCACCGGCGACGCGTTCCTGACCAGCCTCGTCGACAAGATGCACCGCTACGGCGCGGACTGGACCGGCGACCTGCCCACCCCGCACAACGTGAACATCGCCCAGGGCTTCCGCGAGCCCGCCCAGTACGCGCAGTGGGCGTCCGGCGGCGCCGCCGACCTGGTGCGCGCGACGTACCGTACCTACGACGACGTCCTGCGCGCATACGGCCAGTTCCCGGGCGGCGGCATCGCCGGCGACGAGAACTACCGGCCCGGCTTCGGCGACCCGCGCCAGGGCTTCGAGACCTGCGGCATCGTCGAGTTCATGGCCAGCCACGAGCTGCTCACCCGCATCACCGGCGACCCGGTCTGGGCCGACCGCTGCGAGGACCTCGCGTTCAACATGCTGCCCGCCGCGCTCGACCCGCAGGGCAAGGGCATCCACTACATCACCAGCGCCAACAGCGTGGACCTCGACAACTCCCGCAAGACGGACGGGCAGTTCCAGAACGGCTTCGCCATGCAGTCCTTCCAGCCGGGCGTCGACCAGTACCGCTGCTGCCCGCACAACTACGGCATGGGCTGGCCCTACTTCACCGAGGAGCTGTGGCTCGGCACCCCGGACGGCGGGCTCGCCGCCGCGCTGTACGCCGCCAGCGAGGTGCGGGCCGAGGTGGGCGCCGACTCCGTCCCCGTGACCGTGCGGGAGGAGACGGACTACCCCTTCGACGAGACGGTCACGCTCACGGTGACCGCCGAGCGGCCGGTCGACTTCCCCCTGCGGCTGCGCATCCCCGGTTGGTGCGACAAGCCCCGCCTGGCCGTCAACGGCCGGACGGTGCAGGCCGGTTCAGGACCCGTGTTCACCGAGATCCGGCGCACCTGGCGCACCGGCGACCGCGTCACCCTGCGCCTGCCCCAGCGCACCACCCTGCGCACCTGGAGCGGCAACCACGACAGCGTCAGCGTCGACCACGGGCCGCTCACCTACTCCCTGAAGATCGCCGAGAAGTACGTGCGGACCGGGGGTGACGACACCTTCCCCGAGTACGACGTCCATGCCGCGTCCGCCTGGAACTACGGTCTGGTGCCCGGAAGTTCGCCGACTCTGCGCCGGACCGCGGGACCCCTGCCCGCCAACCCCTTCACCCTCGACGGCACCCCCGTCACCCTCGCGGCGCGGGCCCGCCGCATCCCCGAGTGGATCGCGGACGACGAGCAGGTCGTGGCGCCCCTTCAGCCCAGTCCCGCGCGCAGCCGGGCGGGCGTGGAGACGGTCACGCTCGTGCCCATGGGCGCGGCGCGGCTGCGCGTCACGTCGTTCCCCACGGCCGGCCCCGACGGTCACGCGTGGACACCCGAACCGCCCTACCGGCGCATCCAGAACAAGCACAGCGGCAAGGTCCTCGCCGTCGACTCCATGTCCACCGCCAACGACGCGCGGGTCGTGCAGTTCGACAACTCGGGGACCGGCGACCACGCCTGGCAGCTGATCGACGCGGGCGGTGGAAAGCTGCGCATCCGCAACGGACAGAGCGGTAAGTACCTCGTGGTGGAGGGTAGTTCCACCACGGACAGTGCCCGGGTCGTCCAGTACGAGGACAACGGGCGCGCGGACCTGCTGTGGACCCGCGTCGACCAGGGCGACGGCTGGTTCCTGCTGCGCAACGAGCACAGCGGCAAGGTGCTCGGCGTGGACGGGATGTCCACGGCGAACAGTGCCCAAGTGGTGCAGTTCGCCGACAACGGGACGGAGGACCACCTGTGGCGTCTGACGTCTTGACGGGCCATCGGCGCGCACGAAGAATGAGCGCGCTTACTGACAACGTTGTCGAAAGGCGCACGATGACAAGACGCACCCGCTTGCGACCGCGCACCCTGGGGGTGCTCGCGGCCGTCGCCCTGTTCGGCACGGGCCTCGCGGCGCCGTCCGCACAGGCCGCCCACGGCAGCGCCGACCGGCTGACCGATCTGGTCAATCCGTTCATCGGCACCGAGAACGAGGGCAACACCTATCCCGGTGCCGCCGTCCCGTTCGGCATGGTGCAGTTCTCGCCGGACACCGGCCACAACACCGGCTACGACTACTCCGAGAACCACATCCGCGGCTTCTCCACCGTCCATCTCTCCGGTGTGGGCTGCGGCTTGGGCGGCGACCTGCCGGTCCTGCCGACCACCGGCGACATCACCAGCACCGACTACGCGAAGTACGCGGCCGAGTTCAGCCACGACGACGAGACGGCGTCGCCCGGCTACTACAAGGTCGGCCTGAAGGCCGGCATCGGTGCCGAGCTCAGCGCCACGAAGCGCACCGGTGTGCAGCGCTACACCTTCCCGGCCACCGACAAGGCCAACGTCCTCATCAATGCCGGGCAGTCGCTGCACAAGAGCCTGCACACGAAGGTCGAGATCCTCGACGACCACACCGTGCGCACCGCCATCACGGGCAGCGGTTTCTGCCAGGACACCAAGCCGTACACGGTCTACACGATCACCACGTTCGACCGGCCGTTCACCACGTCCGGCACGTGGAAGGGCGACGCGGTCAGCGCCGGCTCGAAGACCTCGGACGCCGACGCCGAGCGCAACGGCGCCTACGTCCGCTTCGACACCAGCAAGGACCGCACGGTCGAGGCGACCACCGCGATCTCGTACGTCGACGCCAAGGGCGCGGCCCTCAACCTCCGTGCGGAGGGCGGCCGTTCCTTCGACTCGGTGCACCGCGCCGCGCAGGCCGCGTGGGAGGACCGCCTCGACGACGTGCGCGCCCAGGGCGGCAGCGAGACGCTCCGGCGCACCTTCTACTCCTCGCTGTACCGCTCGTTCCTCGCACCGAACATCGGCAGCGACGTCGACGGCCGTTACACCGGCTGGGACCAGAAGACCCACCGGGCCAAGGGCTACACGTACTACCAGAACTGGTCCCTGTGGGACACCTACCGCACCCAGGCGCAGCTCCTGTCGCTGCTCGCCCCGCGCGAGTCGCGGGACATGGCGCTGTCGGTCATCCAGATCGACAAGGACAGCGGCTGGCTGCCCAAGTGGGGCTACGGCACGGTCGAGACGAACATCATGACCGGTGACCCGGTCACCCCGTTCCTCACCAACGCCTACCAGCAGGGCCTGCTGAAGGGACACGAGGAGGACGCGTACCGCGCGCTGAAGAAGAACGCCGACGGGGTGCCGCCGGCCGACTCCGCGCCGGTGGGCCGCGAGGCCAACAAGGAGTACCTCGCCGACGGTTTCGCGCCGTACATCAAGGACCGGGCGCACGTGAAGCCCGGTGACTCGGACTACGACCACGGGGCCTCGGCCACGCTGGAGTACGCCCTCTCCGACGCCATGCTCGGCCAGATGGCCAAGGAGCTCGGGCACGAGGACGACGCGAAGCGGTACACCGAGCGGGCGCAGAACTACCGCAAGATCTACGACGGTTCGACCGGCTTCTTCCGTGCGCGTGACGCGTCGGGCGCCTTCACCGGGCCCGCCGACCCCGCGCAGAGCGAAGGGTTCCACGAGGGCACGTCCTGGCAGTACCAGTGGCTCGTGCCGCAGGACCTGCCCGGCATGGTCGGCCTGATCGGCGGCACGGACGCGGCCAACAAGCGCCTCGACTCGTTCTTCGCGTACGACCAGCTGGTCGCCGACCCGGCGAAGACCGCCCGCGAGGTGTGGGTCAACGGGCCGTACGACTACTACAACGCGGACAAGTACAACCCGCAGAACGAGCCCGACCTGATCGCGCCGTACACGTACCTGTCGACCGGGCAGCCGTGGAAGACCACCGACGTGGTGCACGCCGCGCTGACCCTGTTCACCGACGCGCCGACCGGCATGACCGGCAACGACGACCTGGGCACCATGTCCGCCTGGAACGTCCTGTCGTCCATCGGCATCTTCCCGGTGCAGCCCGGCACCGACACGTGGGGCCTGTCGACGCCCGTCTTCGAGCGGGTCGACCTCACGCTCGACCGCCGGTACTACCCGACGGGGAAGCTGACCGTACGGGCGCAGGGGACGTCGGACGCCGACCGGTACATCCAGTCGGCCCGCGCGAACGGCGCCGACTACGGCAAGACGTATCTCACCACCGAGGACCTGCGCGGGCTGCGGGACCTGTCCTTCAGGGTGGGCAGCGAGCCCTCGCGGTGGGGGACCGGCGCCGACGCGGCGCCGCCCGCTCTGCGGTGACGTGCCGGACGGTCACGTGACGCACTGAACAGTGCTCCCGTGTCACATGAGACCCGCCCCTCCCTGAGGGGCGGGTCTTAATCAGTTGTTAACTGAGCGTGCCGAGATCGTACTTGACCGTAATCGACTGGGGGCGATTGACTGCGGTTTCCCCGTCGTCGACGCGAGAGCACTCCATGAACTCCACGAGCTCGGACCTGCTCGCACCACTCGACCTTGCCTTCTGGAACATAGAGACCGCCGAACACCCGATGCACCTGGGCGCCCTGGGCGTCTTCGAGGCCGACGGGCCCGGTGCCGCCGGGCACGCGTACGAACTGCTGGCCGCGCGCGCCGCCGGGGTGCCGGGCCTGCGGATGCGCATAGCCGGGGTGCTGGTGCCCGTCGGCGGCGCCGCCCGCGTGCCCGTCACCGAGTTCGACCCGCTCGACCACGTGCGCCTCACGGAGCCGGTCGACGACTTCCACGCCGCCGCCGGGGCACTCATGCAGCGGACCCTGGACCGGGCGCGGCCGCCGTGGGAGGCCCATGTGCTGCCCGCGGCGGACGGCACGTCGTTCGCCGTGCTGTTCAAGTTCCACCACGCCCTCGCCGACGGACTGCGCGCGCTGACGCTGGCCGCCGCCGTCATGGACCCCATGGACCTGCCGATCGCGCGGGCGCCCAAGGAAGAGCCGGCGCGGCGTCGCGGGCTGCCGCTCCCGTTCCCGGGGATGCGCGAGATCACCCTCGGCGACCTCGACCCGCGGCGCTACCCGGACCATGTGCGCTCCGTGGTGAGCAGCGCCACCCAGGCCGTCGCCATCGGCGCGTCCGTGGCCCGGGCCACCTGGGGCGTACGCACCTCGCCCGCCCTGACCTCCCGGGCCAGCGGCACCCGCCGCACCGCGGGCGTCGTCCTCGACCTCGACGACGTGCACCGCATCCGCAAGACCGTGGGCGGCACCGTCAACGACGTCCTCATCGCGGTCGTCGCCGGGGCCGTCCGGCGCTGGCTCGACGAGCGCGGCGACGGCAGCGAGGGCGTCGAGCCGCGCGCGCTGATCCCCGTCTCGCGGCGCCGCCCGCGCACCGCCCACCCGCAGGGCAACCGGCTCTCCGGCTACCTCGTCCGGCTGCCGGTCGCGGAGCCCGACCCCCTGGAGCGGCTGCGCGTCGTACGGGCCGCCATGGACCGGCGCAAGGACCGCGGCCCGAACCGCGGCGCGGGCGCCGTCGCGCTGCTCGCCGACCACGTGCCGCCGCTGGGCCACCGCCTCGGCGGCTCCCTCGTCGGGCAGAACGCGCGGCTCCTGTTCGACCTGCTGGTCACCAGCGTGCCGCTGCCCAGCCTCGGCCTGCGGCTCGGCGGCTGCCCGCTCACCGAGGTCTTCCCGCTGGCTCCGCTCGCCCAGGGACAGTCCCTCGCCGTGGCCGTCTCCACGTACCGCGGGCGCGTCCACTACGGCCTGGTGGCCGACGCCCGGGCCGTTCCCGATCTTGACGTGCTGGCCCGCGCCGTCACCGAGGAGGTGCGCGCGCTGATCGCCGCCTGCGCCCCCTGAACCGGAACGAGTTTGGAGACAAGGGGCACCGCTCCGTAAAATTCCGCCTTCGAAAGCTCGCGCGGTTCGCGCGCGACGCGGCAGACCCTAGGAACGGCAGCGGCGATGACGGTGACAGACGACAACCAGGCCCCTCAGGCCTCCGCGGACACGGAGGTCGTGCACGGGCCCGGCATCGACCCGGAGCGCCTCGCCGTCTGCCTCGCCGTCCTGAAGGAGCTCGACCAGCTGGACGTCGACCACCCCGACGCGATCACGGTCCGACGCGCCACCGCCGGCATCTACCGGACCGTGAAGCAGCGCCGCCGCCAGGACCGCCGCGCCGCCAAGACCGCCCACGACAAGGCGGTCACCGAGGCGACCGCGACCGGGTCCGCGCAGCGCATCGACGACGAGACCGAGGGCCTGCTGCCCTCGTCGCAGACCGACGAGGGCCGGATCGCCGGGATACTCCAGCGCCCGCGCTCCTGCTACACCTGCAAGGCCCGCTACGTCGAGGTCGACTACTTCTACCACCAGCTCTGTCCGGAGTGCGCCCTCGTGAACCGGGCCAAGCGCGAGGCCCGCGCCGACCTCACCGACAAGCGCGCCCTGCTCACCGGCGGCCGCGCCAAGATCGGCATGTACATCGCATTGCGGCTGCTGCGCGACGGCGCGCACACGACGATCACGACGCGCTTCCCCAAGGACGCCATCCGCCGCTTCAAGGCGATGGACGACTCGGCGGACTGGATGCACCGCCTGGAGGTCGTCGGCATCGACCTGCGCGACCCGGCGCAGGCCGTCGCCCTCGCCGAGCAGGTCGCCGCGGCCGGCCCGCTCGACATCCTGATCAACAACGCCACCCAGACGGTGCGCCGGCTGCCCTCCGCCTACGCCGCCCTGGTCGACGGCGAGGGCGCGCCGCTGCCCGCCGGGGAACTGCCCGCCCACTCCGTCATCGGCGCCTTCAACTCGGGAGCGGTGGACGGTATCGCCGCGCTGCCCATCGGCACCAGCGGCCTCGACGCGCAGAAGGTCGCCGACCTCGCGCTCGTCGCGGGCAACGCGAGCGTCGCCCGGCACCTCGACGGCACCGCCATCGACGCGGGCGGCCTCGTCCCCGACGTCGTCGACTCCAACACCTGGGTCCAGACCATCGACCAGATCTCCCCGGTGGAGCTGCTCGAGACCCAGCTGTGCAACTACACGTCGCCGTTCATCCTGATCAGCGCCCTGCGCCCGGCCATGGCGGACGCCGCGAAGAAGGCGGCGAGCGGCCGCGCGTACGTCGTGAACGTCTCCGCGATGGAGGGCGTCTTCGGCCGCGGCTACAAGGGAGCGGGCCACCCGAACACGAACGCCGCCAAGGCCGCGATGAACATGGTGACGCGGACCAGCGCCCAGGAGATGTTCCAGGCCGACGGCATCCTCATGACCTCCGTCGACACCGGCTGGATCACCGACGAGCGCCCGCACTACGACAAGCTGCGCCTGGCCGAGGAGGGCTTCCACGCCCCGCTCGACCTGATCGACGGCGCCGCCCGCGTGTACGACCCGGTCGTGCGCGGCGAGGCCGGCGAGGACGTGTACGGCGTCTTCCTGAAGGACTACGCGCCCGGGAAGTGGTGACGCAGCCGCCGCTGCACGGCGCCCGCGTCCCCCATCGGTGAGGCGGCACGCACCCGCGTGCCGCCGTCCACCAGCAGGTCCGCACCGGTGACCCAGGACGCCTCGTCCGACACCAGCCAGCGCACCGCCCGGGCGATGTCGTCGGGCTCGCCGATGCGGCCGCTGGGCAGCCCGGACGCCACCGCCTCCTCCGCCCGCTCCCACACGAACCGGGCCATCTCGGTGCGGACGAGGCCGGGGGAGACCGAGTTCACCCGCACCAACGGGCCCAGCTCGCCCGCGAGTTGAGCCGTCAGATGGAGCAGGGCCGCCTTGCTCGTGCCGTACGCCCCCACGTGCGGGCCCACATGGGCCGCGCCTTCCGTGCAGACGTTGACGACGGCGCCGCCGTGCTCACCCATCCACGCCCGCCAGGCGCACTGCACCAGGCGCAGCGGCGCCTCCACGTTCACCGTGAAGGCCGTGCGCCACGCGTCCGGGTCGGCGTCCATGAGGGGGCCGTAGGGCTGGTTCGTCGCGGCGTTGTTCACGACGACGTCGACCCGGCCGTAGGCCGCCATCGTCCGCTCGGTCACCTCCCACAGATGCGCCGGGTCGGCGACCGAACCCGCCACGCCCACCGCGTCCGCGCCCTGCGCCCGCAACGCCGCCACCGTCTCGTACACGCCCGCGTCGTCGCGCGCCGTCACGCACACCTTCGCCCCGGCGCGCGCCAGTTCCCCGGCGATCGCCCGGCCGATGCCGCGCGAGGCACCGGTCACGACGGCCGCCCGCCCGTCGAGGACGCGTGCTGCGGCGGGGTCCGGAGTCATGCGCGTACGGTCTCACGCCCCGCCGGTGCATGACGATGCGTCAACCGTGCGCTGTTCGTGGACGGTTCGTGCCTCCGGCGTGCAGACGAGGGCCGAGGCCGCTGAGGTCAGCGACTGTGCGCGGCGGTGGGGCGGCTGCCCGCCGCGACCAGTTCGAGCACCGGACGCCAGTCCTCCAGCACCCCGGCGTCCAGGCCGACCACCTTGCCCGCGTCGTCCGCCTGCCGCAGCGTGACCGCGTCCTCGGCCAGCGGGTCCGCCTCGAACGCGGCGACCTCGTCCGGCGTCATCGGGCCGCCCTGCGCGCCGAGGGTCAGCGCACTCTGCGCCGACAGGCCCCGGCCGGGTTCGACGGCCGTGAGATAGCGCTTGGCCGGCACGTGCAACCGCACCAGACGCGCCACCCGCGCACCGAGCAGGCCGCGCACCGCGTCCGCGGCCCGGTCCGCGTGCCCCGCGTCGTCGCCCGGGCACAGCAGATGCCCGAGATCGTGCACCAGCCCCGCGACCTGCAACTCCTTGTCGCTGGGACGCCCTCGCCGCAGCAGCGCCGCGGTCTGCAGCGCGTGATCGTGCAGATCGACGGGGTCGCCGCTGCGGTCGGGCGTGTCCCACGCGCCCCGGCAGGCGTGCAGCGCCGCCATCAACTCCTCGACGGTGCGCAGCTCGACACGTTCCATGGACGACTCCTCCCGAAGCTCCTGCGCTGCCTGTCCGGAAGGAGACCATGGGGACGGGACCGGCATCTGACGGACCGGTCAACGGGACGTTAACGCTCATTCCCCCGTGTGGTGCAGAATTGCCGCATGCTCCGCCCCGCCCGTCCCCTCCGCGCACGCTCCGCCCTGCCCGGAGCGCGGCTGATGCGGGGCGCCCTGCTGGTGGCGCTGCTGATCTCCGCTCTGGGGGTGCCGCTCTGCGCCGCCACCGCGACCGCACCGGATTCGCGGGAGGACCTGCGTGCGAGCGCTCAGCTCGCACCCGGCACGCCCGGCTGCGACCCCGAGCAGCGGCACGCCCCTGACAGCGGGCAAGGGGTGCCCTCGCGCGGCACGTCCGCGCACGAACTCCTCGCGCCTCTTGCGCACGAGCACGGGCTCGCCACCACCACGACGTTCACCGGCGTCGTCCCGCCGACCCCGGCCGGCCGCGGCCCGCCGCCGCACGACCCGCCCTCGCCCGTCGAACTGTCCGTCCTGCGCGTGTAGATGACGCCCCGGGCCCCGCGCCCGCGCGCCGTCATCCGCTTTTCCTTCCCACGCAAGGACGACTTCGTCATGCCCGACAAGCCCCGCAGCACCGCCCCTTCCAAGCGCCGCCCCCTCGCCATCGCCGCCGCCGTCGCGGTGGCCGCCGCGCTCCTCGGCACCGTCTCGTACACGGCGACCCGGCCGGAGCCCCGCACCGACACCGCCCGGCAGGAGAGCGCCGCCGGCCAGCAGCCGGACGACACCACCGCGAAGCTCCTGAAGCTCGCGCGGCGCGACGCGCGGGACCCGCTCGCGCAGGGCCGGGCCGACGCGCCCGTGGTGCTCATCGAGTACGCCGACTTCAAGTGCGGCTACTGCGGCAAGTTCGCCCGCGACACCGAACCCGGCCTGGTCGAGAAGTACGTCGAGGACGGCACCCTGCGCATCGAGTGGCGCAACTTCCCGATCTTCGGCGCCGAGTCGGAGGCCGCGGCGCGCGCCGCCTGGGCCGCCGGACAGCAGGGGCGCTTCTGGCAGTTCCACGCGGCGGCCTACGCCGACGGCGCCAAGGAGAAGGGCTTCGGCGCCGCACGTCTCGACGCCCTCGCCCGCGCGGCCGGCGTCGAGGACCTCGACCGGTTCCGCCGCGACCGCGACGCGAAGGCCGCGCACACGGCGGTCACGAAGGACCGCGACGAGGCGTACTCGCTGGGCGCCACCTCCACGCCCTCCTTCCTCGTCAACGGGCAGCCCATCGCGGGCGCCCAGCCCGCGGCGGCCTTCGCGCAGGCGATCGACACGGCGAAGGCGGCGGCGCGATGAGCGACATCGGCTACCTCGCGGCGTTCCTCGGCGGACTGCTCGCGCTGCTCAGCCCGTGCAGCGCGCTGCTCCTGCCCGCCTTCTTCGCCTACTCCGTCGACAGCCCCACCCGGCTCGTCGCCCGCACCGGCATCTTCTACCTCGGCCTCGCCACGACCCTGGTCCCGCTGGGCGCCGCGGGCTCGTACGCCGGGCGCTTCTTCTACGGTCACCGGGACCTGCTGGTCGCCGCCGGCGGCTGGCTGATCATCGCGCTCGGCGTGCTGCAGATCGCGGGCCGCGGCTTCGCCTCGCGCCGGATGACCGAACTGTCCGGCCGGATCCGCCCGACCAGCGCGTTGTCCGTCTACGCGCTGGGCGCCGTCTACGGCCTCGCCGGGTTCTGCGCGGGGCCGATCCTCGGCAGCGTCCTCACCGTCGCCGCGCTCGGCGGCCACCCGGTCTACGGCGGGGCCCTGCTCGCCGTCTACGCCCTCGGCATGGCCGTACCGCTGTTCCTGCTGGCGCTGCTGTGGGAACGGTTCGACCTGGGACGCCGGCGCTGGCTGCGCGGCCGGCCGCTGCGCATCGGCCGGTTCGAGGCACACTCCACCTCGCTCGTCTCCGGTCTGTTCTTCCTCGCCCTCGGGGCGATGTTCCTGGTCTTCGACGGGACGACGGCGCTGCCGGGGCTGCTCGACGTCGACGACTCGTTCGCCGCGGAGCAGTGGGCACGCGGCGTCGGTGACCACGTGCCGGACGCGGCACTGCTCGTCGTGGCGGTCGGGATCGTCGGCGTGGTCCTCGTCGCGCGGGCCTGGCGCGGGCGGGTACGCACCGTGACGGAGCACGGCGATAGCAGCGAGGAGCTGAACACCGCACCCGCCACGGCCGTATCTTCCGGTACCACCAAGTAGCTCGCCGCACCGGCGAGTCGGCGTCGGTCTCCGGGAGGACTGCTTGCGTCGCGTCAACGGCACCACCCTCATCCTCGCTGCCCTGGTCGCCACGCTGGGCGCCCTGGCGTTCCCGATCTGGTCGTACGCCGACCGGTCGGGAACCGGCCAGGCCAACCTGAAGGCGGGCACCGTGTCCACCCAGTGGGGTCCGCTGTCCGCGACGGACCGGGACTTCGTCGTCAAGGTCAGACTCGCCGGACTGTGGGAGATACCGGCGGGCCAGCAGGCCATGGAGCGCGCCCCGACCCAGGCGATCAGGAACGCGGGGGACCACCTCGTCGTCGGCCACACCGACCTGGACCAGCGGGTGCGCTCCGTGGCGGCGAAACTCGGGGTGGAACTCCCGAACCAGCCGACCGCCCAGCAACAGGGCTGGCTGAACGAGATGTCGGCGGCGAGCGGTGCGGACTATGAGCGGAAGTTCGCCAATCTGCTGCGGAACGCGCACGGCAAGGTGTTCGCGCTCGTCGCCCAGGTACGGCACACCACCCGTAATTCACTTGTGCGAGAGCTGGCCACTGACGCCAACCAGACGGTGCTCGACCACATCACCATGCTGGAGAACACCGGGGACGTGGACTTCGACGCCATCGCGAACGAGGCGGCGGGCAGCGCGAGCGCCAGTCCGACGGGCCCGCCCGCGCCGAACGGCCAGGTCCCGCCCGCTCCCGCGCCCGCCGGGCCCTCGGGATCGCCGGACGCCACATCGCGTCCCTCCGCCGGGCCGGCCGACGAACCGGGGCGCAGCATCGACACGGACCGGCCCGCCCCGACGTCGTGACGGAGCCCGGAAGGGGGCGACCGGAAGGAACCTGGCGAAGCCGGACGGAACCTGCTGAAGTACGCCCCGTGGACGGTAAACCGGTCGCGTCCCGGCGGGCCCGCGTGGCTGAATGAACACCCGGCGACCCCCACCGGGCGTACGGGTTTCAGCCCCATCGAGCGGACCCCCGCTCATTTGGTTACTCTGTAGCCGGACGGTTACCGCAAGTGGGTCCCACCCGTACCCATGGTGCCGTCCGGGAAGAGGCCGGTCACCACGGCCGATTCCACCAGCGACAACCGGCGCCACCGCGCCCGAACTGGCCCTCTGCTCAAGCCCGATCGGGCGTTCGGTGCCCTGCGCGACGCTGGGCCGGTCACGCCGGAGCGGGTTACCCGACACACAAGGAGTGCGCGGTGACACCAGAGAAGACGAATCGCGAACAGCGCCCGAAGGAACGTACGGAGCGGGCCGGCCGCAGGCCGGAGAAGCTCGGCAGTCTCGACGTCTGGGCCCGGTCGGCCCCGATCCGCCTCGCCGGGTACGAGGACGATCTCGCCGAACCGCACATCCTGCCCAGCGTCGACTGAGCCCCGCGCTCCGTCCCGTTCGTCCGCCCGCATCCCTCCACGGTGAGGGGTGTGGGCGCACGCGTGTCCGGATGCTCCGTCCCGGCCGGGACGATCCCGGGCGTCGTGCGGCAGGGCCGACAGGAGATCGGATCTGTGTCGGCGGATGTCCAAGCATCCGCCGGGTTTATCCATGGACTGTTCCGCTCCGTTCATGAATCATCCGATGTCATGTTGACCGAGCTCCGTACGAAGCCGCCCATGGGGCGGCGCAGATCGCGTCTCTTCGGCGGCGCCCTCGCCCTGCTGCTGACCGCCGTCCCGGTCTCCGCCGCCCACGCGGACCCGGCGCCCACCGCGCCCCGCACGGTCCCGGCGCTCACCGACTGGACCGCGGGGGAGGGAAGTTACACCTTCGGGGACCGGACCCGGCTGGTGGCCGCCGATGCCGCGTCCCGCCGCGTCGCCCGAACCCTCTCCGACGATCTGCGCGCCGCCGGCAAGGGGACCGTACCCGTCACCGCGGGCCCGGCCCGGACCGGCGACATCGTCGTCGACGTGGACGCCCACGACAAGCGACTGGGCGCCGAAGGCTACGAGTTGACCGCGGGCAAGCGCGTGGAGATCACCGGAGCCGCGGAGACCGGCGCCTTCTACGGCACCCGCACCCTCCTGCAACTCCTGCGCCAGAGCGACGAGATACCGGCCGGCCGCACCGTCGACGTGCCGCAGTACAAGGAGCGGGGCGTCGGCGTCTGCGCCTGCTACGTGCACATCTCCACCGACTGGCTGGAGAACCTCGTCCGCGACATGGCGTACCACAAGCTCAACCAGCTCCTCCTCGAACTCAAGGTGAAGAGCGACGCCCACCCCGAGGCCAACACCTGGGGCTACTACTCCAAGGACGAGATCCGCCGCCTCGTCGCACTCGGCGAGAAGTACCACGTCACCATCGTCCCGGAGATCAACTCCCCGGGCCACATGGACCCCTGGATCCAGGACCGGCCCGACCTCCAGCTCGTCGACGCCGACGGCAACGCCCAGCCGTCGCGCCTCGACATCACCGAGCCCGAGGCCCTCGCCTACTACAAGAGCCTCATCGACGAGTACGGCGAGGTGTTCCCCGCCAAGTGGTGGCACATGGGCGCCGACGAGTACATGCTCGGCTCCGACTTCGCCAAGTACCCGCACGTCCTGGAGTACGCGCGGGCCAAGTACGGCGCGAACGCGACACCGCAGGACGCGTTCATCGACTTCGTGAACCGCGTCGAGGCGTACGCCGCGAGCAAGGGCAAGCGGCTGCGTATCTGGAACGACGGACTGACCGGCGCCAACACCGTGCCCGTGAAGCCCGGCACCACCGTCGAGCACTGGCTGGACGTGAACGTGAAGCCGAGCCGGCTCATCGCGCAGGGCTACCCGGTGATGAACGCCGCCTACTCGCTCTACGTCATCCGCGGCGGCTTCCACACCGACACGAAGAAGCTGTACGACGAGCAGTGGGACCCGCGCAGCTTCGAGGGCGAGAAGCTCGCCTCACGCGACGGCGTCACCGGAGCCAAGATCATCCTGTGGCCGGACAACGGGCGCGGCGAGACCGAGAACGAGGTCGCCACGGCCACGTCCCAGCCGCTCGACCACATCGCCCAGGTGACCTGGGGATCGCCCCACCCGGACGCCACCTACGCCGAGTTCACGGCCCGCGCCGACGCCGTCGGCCACGCCCCCGGACGGCGGGACCTGACCCGGGTGCCGCTCGCCGACGGCACGTACACCCTCGCCGACCGCGGCCACCGCACGCCCCGCGCCCCGGTGCGGCTGACCCGCACCGCCGACGGCTACGCCACGCTCACGAACGCGGACGGCGCCTGCCTGGAGACGCGCAGCGGCAAGCTCACCCTCAACGTGCCGCTGGAGCCCGGCTCCGCCGTCACCTGGGAGACGTGCGACGCGAAGAACACCCTCCAGCGCTGGCAGCTCACGTCGGGCCAGGGCGGCTTCCGGATCACGAACGCCATCACCCGGATGACGCTGGACGCGACCTCCGGCGGCCGCCTCGTGCAGTACCCGCCGGACCAGCGGACCCCCACGACCTGGACCCTGACCCGCGCCTGAGCCGAAGGGACCCACCCCCAGATGCCCCTGATCCGACGTCACTTCCTGGCCGCGGCGACGGCCACGGCGGCCGTCGCCGCCACCGGCCTGCCCGCCGCCGCGGCACCGGCCGCCCCCGCCGATCCGTCCTTCCGGATCCCCGTCAGCCCCGGCGACAGCGCCCGGCAACTCCTCGCGAAGGCCGCGCGCGTCCGCCCCACCCGGCGCCAACTCGCCTGGCAGGCACTGGAGAAGACCGCCTTCCTGCACTTCGGCGTCAACACCTTCACCGGCCTCGAATGGGGCATCGGCGACGAGGACCCGAACATCTTCCAGCCCACCGGGCTCGACACCGACCAGTGGGCGCGCGCCCTGCGCGACGGCGGCTTCAAGCTCGCCATCCTCACCGCCAAGCACCACGACGGCTTCGTGCTCTACCAGTCCCGCTACACCGAGCACAGTGTGGTGAGCAGCAGCTGGCGCGACGGCCGGGGCGACGTACTCCGCTCCTTCGCCGACTCGATGCGCAAGTACGGCATCAAGGTCGGCGTCTACATCTCGCCCGCCGACGAGAACCAGTACCTCGACGGCGTCTACGCCAACGGCAGCGCCCGCACCACCCGCACGATCCCCACCCTCGTCGACGGCGACGACCGCGCGGGCCGGGACCTGCCCGCGTACGAGCTCGACGCCACCGACTACGGCGCCCACATGCTCAACCAGCTCTACGAGGTCCTCACCGAGTACGGGCCCGTCGACGAGGTGTGGTTCGACGGCGCCCAGGGCCGCATCCCGCCCGACAAGGTCGAGACGTACGACTGGGACAGCTGGTACTCCCTGGTGCGCGCGCTCGCTCCGGACGCGTCGATCGCCGTGTCCGGACCGGACGTCCGCTGGGTCGGCAACGAGGACGGCATGGCGCGTGAGAACGAGTGGAGCGTCATCGCCGTCAAGGACAGCGGCAACGGCAAGTACGACCGTGTCCTGCCGTACGACTCCGCCGACGAGGGCAGCCGCGAGGCCCTGCTGAAGGCGCAGCCGGACGCGGCCGCGCTCCAGTGGTGGCCCGCCGAGTGCGACGTGTCGATCCGCCCGGGCTGGTTCTACCACGCCGATCAACAGCCCAAGTCCGTGGAGCAGTTGACGGACATCTGGTACCGCTCCGTGGGCCGGGGCGCTGTCCTCCTGCTCAACATCCCGCCGGACACGGACGGCCTGCTGCCCGCCGCCGACGTCGCCCGCCTCAAGGAGTTCCGGGAGCGCACCGACCGCGAGCTGCCGCGGGACCTCGCCCGAGACGCCCGCGTCCGCGACGACGGCGCGGGCACCCGCACGGTCGATCTGGGCCGGCCCCTGGCGGTCGACCGGATCAGGATCGCCGAGGACATCCGGCACGGGCAGCAGGTCGAGCACTTCGTGGTGGAGGCCTGGGTCGACGGGGCGTGGACGACCGCCGCCGAACTGGGCACCATCGGCGCGACCCGCATCCTGCCCCTGGCCGCTCCCGTCACGGCGCGACGCTGGCGCCTGCGGGTCACCCGGGCCCGATCGGCCGTCCGCATCAGGGAGTTCGGGCTGTACAAGTCCCAGGTATGAGGCGAGAGGGGCGGGGCTCCGGCAGGGGTCCCGCCCCACCCCCTCCCTAGACGCGCACGTACGCCGCCGCCCATGACGTGTGGTCGTACGAACTGTTGCCGTTCGCGTCCTCCACGACCAGACGCAGCAGCCGCACCCCGGAGACGTCCACGTCGACGGGGCGCGGGCCGCCCGCGGCCGTCAGCGGCCCGCTGTCGAAGAGCTCCGTCCCGTCGTCCCCGACGACACGCGCCCGCGTGCCGCCCTTGCCGCTCTGCCTCGCCGAGAAGTCGTCGATGCCGACGACCGCCGTGAACCGCCGTGCCGTGCCGCCCAGGTAGTACACGATCTCCGACGGGGCGTGCACGCCGAGGCCCTTGGCGTACGTCGTGCCGCCGAAGGCGATCGGTGTGCCGTCGCCCGCGGCCTGCTTGCCGTTGCTCGTGTCGCGCTCGACGGGACCCCAGCCGTTGCTCGCCGATACCCAGTCGAGGTCGCTGAGAAATGCGTCGGCGCGGGGCGGCGGGGGCGGTGTCGCCGTGGTGACGGTCCGGGTGAACCGCAGCTTCTTCCTGTCGTACGTCGCCGAGGCGGTGGCCCGCAGGGGGAGACGGGCGCCGGTCGCGACATCGGCGGGCGCCGTCACCTCCCACGTCGCCGTGAACGAGGCGCCGGGCGCCAGCCGGTCCGTGGCGCGCGGCCCGGTCGCCCGCGCCTGCCAGCCGTCCGGGACCGCGAGGCGCACCCGTGCGTCGGTCCAGACCCGCGTCGAGGCGTTGCCGAAGCCGACCGTCACCGTGAACCGCTCACCGGGCAGGGCGAGTTCGGGTCCCCGCACCGTCAGGCCGTACGCCTCCCGGTCGTAGGACGCGACCCACGACGAGCGCAGCAGCGCGGTCAGTTCGGCGACGGCCGCAGGGCGCGCGGCGGCCAGGTCGGTCGTCTCGCCCGGATCCGCCGCCAGGTCGTACAGCTCGGTCTGCCACTGCTCGTCCGGCACGGACCGGTCCCGGGCCGGGGCGAACCGGACCGCCTTGAGATCGCCCTTGCGGACCGCCTCGGCGAGTTTCAGGATGCGGCCTCCGTCGACGGCGTTGGCGCGCCTGGTCGAGCCGGGGTCATTGCGCGACCAGTACAGATGCGGGTGCGTGTCCGCCGTGCCGCCGTGCAGCAGCGCCGCCGCGGACAGACCGTCGATGTCGCGCGGCGCGGGCGCGGCGGCGAGCTCGGCGAAGGTGGGCAGCAGATCGATCAGCGGTGTCGGCCGGTCGGTCGTGCCCGGCGCCACCGTCCCCGGCTGCCAGGCGATGAGCGGGACCCGCACCCCGCCCTCGTACAGATTCCGCTTGTAGCCGCGCAGCGGGCCGTTCGCGTCGAACAGGTCCGGGTCGAAGCCGCCCTCCTCGTGCGGGCCGTTGTCGCTGGTGACGAGGACGAGCGTGTGCCGGTCGACGCCGAGGGCCCGCAGCCGGTCGACGACCCGGCCGACCAGGGTGTCGAGGCGGCTGACCTGGGCCGCGTGCCCCTTGTCCGCGGCCGGCCAGGTCCGGTCCGCGTAACTGCCCGTGTCGGGGATGTCGGACGGGGCGTGCGGGATGTTCGGCGTCAGATAGAGCAGGAACGGCTCGTCGGCGTGCGCGTCGAGGAAGTCGAGGGCGTGCCGCTCGATCAGGTCGATCGCGTACGCGCCCTTCTTGCCGTCCGCGTTCTCCGGAAGGTCGGTCCTCTCGCCGTTGTGCCACAGATGGGCCGGGAAGTACTCGTGGGCGTGGCCGTGCCCGATGTAGCCGAAGAACTCCTCGAAACCACGGGAGTTGGGGTGGCTCGGCTGGTCCGCCTCGTCCGGCCCGAAGCCCCACTTGCCGACGCACGCCGTGCGGTAGCCGCGGGCCCGCAGCACCTCCGCGAACGTGGTGTCGCCGTCGCCGATCGCCCCCTGCGGGCCGCTGAACGGGTTCTCCCGCACCGCCGCGTGCCCGCCGTGCAGGCCGGTCAGGAGCGAGCAGCGGGACGGCGCGCAGACGGCCGCGGCCGCGTACGCCTGCGTGAAGCGCAGCCCCCGCGCGGCCAGCTCGTCGAGCCTCGGGGTGGCGATCTGTCTCTGCCCGTACGCCCCCAGCTCTCCCTGGCCGAGATCGTCGGCGAGGATCACCACGATGTTCGGGACCCGGCCTAACGTGCGAGGATCGGCCGAGACGGGAGCGCCGGGGAGCGCGGCCAGCGAGAGAGCCGCGGCGGAACCGGCAAGGAAACGGCGGCGATCGGGCATGGGGCTCCTCACGCAGGGGGCGGATCGGGGACGGCGACCCCGATCATCTGTGCCTGCACAAGGAGAAGACCATTGACCGCGCATGACATTTCTGTGACAGCCGGCGGGGACGGGCCGGCCGTCCCCGCGTGCTGCGCCGCGCCCCGTGGCGCGGCCGCGCCCGAACCCGTGGCCGGGACCGTCACGCCGCGCCGCCCGGCCTCCGGGCGCGGCATGGTCGAGCTGCCCGGCGGCACGTTCCGGATGGGCAACGAGGACGAGCAGGCCAACCCCGGCGACGGCGAGGGACCGGTCCGGGAGGTCACCGTCTCCGCGTTCCGCATCGACGAACACGCGGTCACCAACGCCCAGTTCGCGACGTTCGTGAAGGAAACGGGATACGTGACCGCCGCCGAGCAGTTCGGCTGGTCGTACGTCTTCGCCGGCTTCCTCGCGCCGGAGCACGTCCGGGCCACGCAGGCCCCGGCCGGCACCCCGTGGTGGCGCGGCGTCGAAGGCGCCACCTGGCGCGCGCCCGAGGGCCCCGGCTCAGGCGTCGGCGACCGCGCCCGGCACCCCGTCGTCCACGTCAGCTGGGACGACGCGCACGCCTACGCGCAGTGGGCGGGCAAACGGCTGCCGACCGAGGCGGAGTGGGAGTACGCGGCCCGCGGCGGCCTCGACCAGGCGCGCTACCCGTGGGGCGACGAGCTGACCCCGCGCGGCCGCTGGCGCTGCAACATCTGGCAGGGCGAGTTCCCGGCGGTGAACACGGGCGAGGACGGCCACGTCGGCACCGCCCCGGTCGACGCGTACCGGCCGAACGCCTACGGCCTGCACAACGTCGTGGGCAATGTGTGGGAGTGGGTCGCCGACCGCTTCACGGCGACGCACGACGCGGCCCCCGCGGTGGATCCGCGGGGGCCGGACGAAGGCGGGAACCGGGTCATGCGGGGCGGCTCGTACATGTGCCACGACTCCTACTGCAACCGCTACCGGGTCGCCGCCCGCACGTCCAACACCCCGGACTCCAGCAGCGGCAACTGCGGATTCCGCTGCGCGTATTGAGCCCCTCCGGAGATCGAGGAGCGGGGCCCCGTGAGCCCGGCGACCGCGCCGGGTCAGATCCCGTACACGCGGCGGCCCCCGACAAAGGTCTGCGCCACGCGCGTGGCCCCGATCTCCTCGGGCGCCCCGGCGAACGGATCCCGGTCCAGCACGACGAGATCCGCGAGAAAGCCGGGGGCGATCGTCCCGGTCTCCGCGTCGAGGCCGTTCACGTACGCGCTGCCCGCCGTGTACGCGGTGAGCGCGTCCAGCAGCCCGACGCGCTGCCCGGGCAGGAAGACGGGCGTACCGGCCGGGGCGTCAGGGGCGGTCCGGTTCACCGCGACGTGGATGCCCTGCAGCGGGTCGGGGCTGCTCACCGGCCAGTCGCTGCCGGCGGCGAGGGTCGCGCCGGAGCGCAGCAGCGCCCCGAACGGGTACTGGCGGTCCGCCCGCTCCGCCCCGAGGAAGGGGATCGTCAGCTCGTCCATCTGCGGCTCGTGCGCGGCCCACAGCGGCTGGATGTTCGCGGTGGCGCCGAGCGCCCGGAACCGCCCGATGTCGTCCGGGTGCACGACTTGGAGGTGCGCGAGATGCGGGCGCGTGTCCGACCAGCCGTTGGTCCGCCGCGCCGCCTCCACGGCGTCGAGGGCCTCGCGCACGGCCCGGTCGCCGAGCGCGTGGAAGTGCACCTGGAACCCGTGCGCGTCCAGCGCGGTGACGTACGTCTTGAGGTCCTCCGGCGGGACGAAACTGATCCCGCTGTTGTCCGTCCGGCAGCCGCACGCGTCGAGGTACGGGCCGAGCAGCGCCGCCGTGCCGTTCTCGGCGACCCCGTCCTGCATGATCTTCACGGTCGTCGAGCGCAGCCGGCCACGCGTGCCGGCCGCCCGCCGCGCGACGAGCTCCGGTATCTGCTCGGTGCCGCGCGCCCGGTCCCACCACAGCGCGCCGACCACGCGCGCGGTGAGCCGGCCGTCGTCCGCACACGCCAGATAGGCGTCCGTGGGGTCGGTGAGATTGGCGTGCGAGCCGAGCAGCGCGTCCTGCCAGGCCGTGATGCCGAGCGAGTGGAGCAGCTCCTGGGCGCGCAGCAGGCCGGCGATCCGCTCCTCCCGGGTCACCGGCGGCAGCAGCTCTCCGACCAGGTTCGCGGCGCCCTCCTGGAGCATGCCGGTGGGCTCGCCGGCGCTGTCCCGCTCGATGCGGCCGTCGGCCGGGTCGGGCGTGCGTGCGTCGATCCCGGCACGGCGCAGGGCGGGGGAGTTGACCCACGCCCCGTGGTGGTCGCGGTTGACGAGATACACCGGCCGGTCCGGCACGAGGGCGTCCAGCTCGGCGGCGGTGGGCAGGCCGCCGGGGAAGGCCTCCATCGACCAGCCGCCGCCGGTGATCCACTCCAGGTCCGGACGGTTTCGGGCGTACGCGGTGATCAGCTCGCGGTAGGCGGCGAGCGTGGTCGCCCCGCTCAGATCGCACTGCCCCAGCTCGAGCCCGCCGCCGACCGGATGCGCGTGCGCGTCCTGGAACCCGGGGATCAGCAGCTTCCCCGCCAGGTCGACGACCTCGGTCCGCGGGCCGATGAGCTCGCGCACCTCGTCGTGGCCGACGGCGACGACGCGCTCGCCACGGACGGCGACGGAGGTGGCGCGGGACCGGGCGGGGGAACCGGTGTGGACCGGTCCGCCGGTGAGGACCAGGTCTGCGGGTGCGGTGTCGGGCATGCGGGGCAACTCCTTGTGCGGTGAGGGGGGTTACGGGACTTCGAGCGCGGTCGGCGGGACGGCGTCGGCGTCGGTGCCGCGCCGGGTCGTGAAGTAGGGGGAGCGGCGGCGGTACTTGGCGACGGCCGCCATGGCGAGCCCGGAGACGATGGTGGCCACGGGTACGGAGAGCATGAACCAGCCGTTGTCCGGGCTGAGTTCGAAGTGGTCGCTCATCGTGGCGTAGTCCCGGCCGAGGTAGATGCCGACGCCGAGCAGCACCAGCGCGCCGGCGCCGGGCGCGACGACCGAGCGCAGCGCCTGCGCGGGTGAGGTGCGCAGGGCCGAGCGGAACCGGACGGCGCAGGCCAGCGCCGTCAGTCCGTAGTACAGGGCCACCGTCAGGCCGATCGAGTTCACGGCCGCGAGGATCATCTCGTTCAGCTTCGGGATGGCGAGGGCGAGCAGCGCGACCACGGCCGCGACGGCCATGACGAGCACCGTGCCGATCGCGGGGGAGCCGTACCGCGGGCTGATCCGCGTCCACACGCGGCCCATCGTGCGGTCCCGGCCCATCGCGTACAGGCCGCGCGCCGTCGGGATGACGCTGGACTGCAGCGAGGCCACCGCGGAGAAGAGCAGGGCGAGCAGCGGCAGGCTGGCCACCGGCTCGTCGGCGAGCTTCGCGCCGAGGTAGGTGAGAGCCTGCGGGCCCTGCTCGATCAGTTCCGGCAGCGACATCTCCCGCTGGAAGGCCACGGACCCGTACAGGAACAGCGCGAGCATCGAGAACAGGGCGATGAAGCCGCCGCGGCCCACGTCCCGGACGTCCTTCGTCTCCTCGGTGACGCTGAACGCGGCGTCCCAGCCCCAGAAGAAGAACACCGCGAGCACCAGGCCCTGCGCGAACGCCGTGCCGTCGTGGATCGCGAAGGGGTTCAGCCACGACCACTGGAAGCTGTGCGACCCGGTGACCAGGGACCAGCCGCAGAACCCGAGCAGGACCGCGTACTCGAACACCAGCAGCCACGCCTGCAGCCGGGTCGCCTTGCGGACGCCGGTGACCGCGGTGACGGTGACGACGCCGAGGACCAGCAGGCCGACGACCGTGCTCAGGGCCGTCGAGTTCGGATCGAGGTCGAGGCCCAGCAGCGTGTGCAGATGGGCCTTGTTGGCGAACTGCAGGAAGACCGAGCCGGTCACCGCGCTGGTGTAAGCCATGAAGATCACGGTGCCCACGAGCGTGACCCAGCCGGTGAGGAAGCCGAGCCAGGGGCCGAGCGAGGAGGCGACCCACACATAGCCGCTGCCCATGTTCGGCTCGTCGCGGTTGAGGCGGGCGTACGCCGTCGCGATGCCGAGGATCGGCAGGAAGGCGATGAGCAGGACGGCCGGCGCCTGGAGGCCCACCGTCGCGGCGAGGGATCCCATCCCGATGCCGATGCTCGTGGTGGCGGCCGTGCTCGACGCGGCGATCGCGACGCCGTCGACGACACCGAGGGAACGGCGCAGACCTGGAGGTTCGCTTCTCATGGGCAGACTCCTGTGACCTGAGAACAGGGGATGAACGGGAGGTGTGGCGAGGAGGCTGCGATCAAACCGGCCTTGTCAATGTTGCGTCAATGGTGTTGTCATAAAGGCGCGCGGACAGACCGGAGGAAAGGACGGGCCGCATGGCCGAGGGACGGATCCCGGCGGAGCGGCGGCGCCGCAAGCCGACCAAGTCGGGCGTGGTGCTGTCCGAGGACGTGATCGTCGACTGCGCGCTGCGCCTGGTCGGCCGGCACGGGCCCGACGCGCTGAGCGTGCGACGGCTCGGCGCGGCCCTGGGCTGCGACCCGAGCGCGCTGTACCGGTACTTCCACAACACGGACGATCTGCTGCTCGCACTGGCCGACCGGATCATCGGCGAGGCCCAGTCGGGCTTCGACCCGGACGGCATGCCGTGGGCCGAGGGGCTGCGCGAGATGGCCCTGCGCATCCACCGCTGCTACCGGGAGCACCCGAGGGTGGCGGCGATGGCGGCGTACCGGGTGACGCGCCGGCTCAACGAGTTCCGGGCCGTCGACACCGGCATCGGTCTGCTGCGGCGGGCGGGTTTCGACGACGCGACGGCGGTGCGGTACTACGCGGCCTTCGTGGATACGGTGCTGGGGCATGCGGCGCTGGATGCGGCGCACTTGGCTCTGCCGGTCGAGCGGAGGGAGGCGGATGATCTCGCGTGGGCCGGGGTGTATGCGGGGTTGTCCGCGCGGGAGTATCCGCAACTGGCTTCTGTGCGGGGGCACTTGCCGTTGATGGGCGGGAGCTCTTTCGATGCCGCGCTGGAGTTGTTGCTGGCGGCGTTGGTGGCCGCGGCGCCGGGAGAGGGTGGGTAGGGATTCGTTGCCGGGTGCGGGCCGGTGGGGCTTCTCGCGCGGTTCCCCGCGCCCCTGAGACGCGCACTGCGTGCGGCATCTCAGGGGCGCGGGGCCGGGGCTCAGTCCAGCTGGGCCCGCAGCCATTGTTCGACCTCACCGACGTGCGCCGCGGCAGCGGCCCGCGCCGCCTCCGGATCGTGGGCCACCAACGCCCGGTGGATACGGGAGTGCTCACGCCGGGTCCGCTCGAACGCCCCCTCCTCCTGGTAGCCGCGCCACACCCGGGCCCGGAACGTCCGTGAGGACAGGCCCTCCAGGATCGCCGCCATTGTGTCGTTCCCCGCGGCGGCCACGATGGCCCGGTGGAACGCCAGGTCGTGCGAGAGGATCTCCTCGGGGTCGTCGGTGGCCTCCATCGCCGCCAAGTGCTCCTCGACCTCGGCGAGTTGGGCGCGGGTGATACGGGCGGCGGCCAGCGCCGTCGCCGTCGACTCCAGGATGCGGCGCACCTCGAGCAACTCCACCAGACGTGGACCCCGCGACAGATCCGCGACGACTCCGAACGTCTCCAGCAGGTCCCCGGCCTCGAGCTGCGTGACGTAGATCCCCGAACCGTGCCGGGCCTCCAGGACCCCGAGGACGGTCAGCGCCCGGATCGCCTCGCGCATGGAGCTGCGCGAGATACCGAGCTGCGCCGCCAGGTCCCGCTCCGTGGGCAGGCGTTGCCCCGGCTCCAGCCGGCCGCCGCCGATCATCGCCTTGATCTGCTCGATCGCCCGCTCGGTGACGGTGCCCTTCTGGGGGGCGGTCTGCTCCACGATGACGTCCTCCCGAGTGCGGGTCCGCTCCGTGACGAGGCGCGGTGATGCGGCGCAGTCTAACCAGCCATGTGGTCCGACCACTACCGAGGTGGTCGGACCTTTTCGGGGTCTCGGAGGCGTAAAACCCGAGAAAACTTGGTTCCTAAGGGTGTCGTCGGGACGAAGTGGTCTGATAAATATCTCGGCGCGGCCGGTGCTGGGACGGCAGAACGCCGGTCGCGAGCCCATGACTTCCGGAGCCGAGGAGCGGTCCGATGACTGGCACCACGAAGCGCACCAAGAGTTCGAGAGCGGGAGCGCTGCGCCTGGCGGCCCTCCTGGGGTGCGCCGCCCTCACCCTCAGCGCGTGCGGCAGCACCAAGGACGACGCCGCCGGGGCCGGCGGCGCGGGAGGCGGCGACGGCACGGGCAAGGTCGGCGTCATCCTGCCCCTGCTGACCTCGCCGTTCTGGCAGTCCTACAACGACTACGTGCCGAAGATGGCGAAGTCCGAGAGCGTCGACGCGCTGAAGACGGTCAACTCCAACAGTGACCCCTCGCAGCAGATCACCGACATCAACAACCAGCTCAACCAGGGAGTGAAGGGCCTCGTCGTGGCGCCGCTGGACAGCGCCGCCATCGCCGCCGGACTCGACCAGGCCGAACGCAAGGGCGTCCCGGTCGTCGCCGTCGACGTGGCGCCCGAGAAGGGCAAGGTCGCCATGGTCGTCCGCGCCAACAACGTCGCGTACGGCGAGAAGGCGTGCGCGTACCTCGGCAAGCAGGTCAAGACCGGCAAGGTCGTGCAGATCATGGGCGATCTGGCGTCGGTCAACGGGCGCGAGCGGTCCAAGGCGTTCCGGGACTGCGTCAAGTCCGAGTACCCGAAGCTGAAGGTCCTGGAGATCCCCGCCAAGTGGGAGTCGGACACCGCCGCCTCCAAGCTGGACACCCTCCTCAACGCCAACCCCGACATCAAGGGCATCTACATGCAGGCGGGCGGCGTCTACCTCGCGCCGACCCTCCAGACCCTCAAGTCCAAGGGCATGCTGAAGACGGCTGGCAAGGCCGGGCACATCACGATCGTCTCCAACGACGGCATCCCGCAGGAGTTCGACGCCATCCGCAAGGGCCAGATCGACGCGACCGTCTCGCAGCCCGCCGACTCGTACGCCAAGTACGGCATGTACTACATCAAGGCGGCGATGCAGGGGAAGACGTTCGAGCCGGGTCCGACCGACCACGACTCGGAGATCGTCAAGCTGCCCAGCGGGATCCTCGAGGACCAGCTGCCCGCGCCGCTGGTCACCAAGGACAACGTCGACGACCCCAAGCTCTGGGGAAACACGGTCAAATGACAGCGACCACACCCCCGTTGGTGGAGGCCAGCGGCATCGCCAAGCGGTACGGGCCCACGGTCGCCCTCGCCGACGGACGGCTGACCGTGCGCGCGGGCGAGTCCCACGCGCTGGTCGGCCGCAACGGCGCGGGCAAGTCCACCCTCGTCACCGTCCTCACCGGGCTCCAGGCGCCGGACGCGGGCACCCTGCTCTTCGACGGCGAGCCCGCGCCGCCGCTCGGCGACCGGGAGGCCTGGCGGTCCAAGGTGGCCTGCGTCTACCAGAAGCCCACCGTCGTACCGGAGCTGACGGTCGCCGAGAACCTGTTCATCAACCGGCAGCCCGGATCCCGCCGCGGCTTCTTCAGCTGGAAGAAGCTGCACGCCGAGGCGGAGCGGCTCCTCGACACCTGGGACATCCGGGTCGACCCGGACGCGCGCACCGCCGACCTCAAGGTCGAGGACCGCCAAATGGTCGAGATCGCCCGGGCGTTGAGCGGCGGCGCCCGGTTCATCGTCCTCGACGAGCCGACCGCGCAACTCGACAACCGGGAGATCGAGCGGCTCTTCGCCCGCATGCGCTCGCTCCAGGACTCGGGCGTCACCTTCCTGTTCATCTCGCACCACCTCCAGGAGGTGTACGAGGTCTGCCAGACGGTCACCGTGCTGCGCGACGCCCGCTGGATCACCACGGCACCGGTCGCCGAACTGCCCCGCCCCGCACTGGTGGAGGCCATGGCCGGCGAGGTCATCGCCGAGCAGGCGGCGGCCGCGGCCGAGGCGGTCGTCGAGCAGGACGGCGTGGACGCCCCGGTCGTCCTGGAGGTGTCGGGGCTGACCTCGGACACCTACACCGACGTCGACCTCACCGTGCGGCGCGGCGAGGTCGTCGGGCTCGCCGGATCCAGCGGCAGCGGCAAGATCACCCTCGCCGAATCGCTGGCGGGCCTGCACACACCGACCGCCGGAACCGCTCGGCTCGACGGCGAACGGCTGCCGTTCGGCGACGTCTTCGCCGCGCTCGCCGCCGGAGTCGGCTGTGTGCCCCGCGACCGACACGACCAGGGCCTCGTCACCGGCATGTCCATCGGCGACAACGCCACGATGTCCGTCCTCGGCCGCCTGGGCCGCCACGGATTCGTCGGCACGGACCGCAAGAGGTCCTTCGCCCGCGACCTCATCGACCGCCTCGACATCCATGCCGAGGGCCCCGACCAGCCGGTCTGCGACCTCTCGGGCGGCAACGCGCAGAAAGTCGTCATGGCCCGGGCGCTCGCCTCCGACCCCCGTCTCCTCGTCCTCATCAACCCCACGGCCGGCGTCGACGTGAAGTCCAAGGAATCACTGCTGCGCCGCGTCGACAGCGCCCGCGACGACGGCACCGCGGTCCTCGTCGTCTCGGACGAGCTCGACGACCTCCGCCGCTGCGACCGGGTCCTGGTCCTCTTCCACGGGCGGATCGTCGCCGAGCACCCGGCGGGCTGGAACGACCACGACCTCATCGCCTCTATCGAAGGGGTGGACCGTGACTGACCTCCAGCCACGGGGATCCGCCCCGAACCCCGCTCCCCGAACGCCGGAGGTGCCGGAGAAGAAGGAGTCCACCATGGCTGACACACAGGCCCCGTCGGCCCCGGCGACGAAGGCCCCGGCCCGCCCCGGAGGCACCGGAACCGCGAAGAGCGTCCTGCTGCGACGGGCCCGCGAACTCGCCCTCGTCCCCGCGCTGATCCTGCTGCTGATCCTCGGCGCGATCGTCAACGACTCCTTCCTCACCGAACGCAACCTGATCTCCATCCTCGGCGCCTCCGCCGCCCTCGCGATGGTCGTCCTCGCCGAGTCCCTCGTGCTCATCACCGGCAAGTTCGACCTGTCCCTCGAATCGGTCGTCGGCATCGCCCCCGCCGTGGGCGCCCTGCTGGTGCTGCCGGTCGCCCAGTCCGGCTGGGGCACCGAGTTCCCCGCCGTCCTCGCGCTGCTCGCGATCCTCGTCGTCGGCGGCGCCATCGGCGCCTTCAACGGCATCCTCGTCGTCAGGTTCAAGCTCAACGCCTTCATCGTCACGCTGGCGATGCTGATCGTGCTGCGCGGTCTGCTCGTCGGCGCCACCAAGGGCAAGACCCTGTTCGGCATGCCCGACTCGTTCTTCTCGCTGGCGACGACCACGTTCCTGCGCATCCCCCTGTCGGTGTGGCTCGCCGCCGTCTGCTTCGGCGTGGCCGGCGTCGTCCTCAAGTACCACCGCGTGGGCCGCGCCCTCTACGCGATCGGCGGCAACGCGGACGCCGCCCGCGCCGCCGGCATCCGCGTCGAGCGCGTCATGCTCGGCGTGTTCGTCGTCGCGGGAGTCCTCGCCTCGGTCGGCGGCATCATGCAGACCGGCTACGTCGGCGCCATCAGCGCCAACCAGGGCAACAACATGATCTTCACGGTGTTCGCCGCGGCGGTCATCGGCGGCATCAGCCTCGACGGCGGCAAGGGCACCATGTTCGGCGCGCTGACCGGTGTGCTGCTGCTCGGCGTCGTGCAGAACCTCCTCACCCTCGCCCAGGTGCCGTCCTTCTGGATCCAGGCCATCTACGGCGGAATCATCCTGCTCGCCCTGATGATCGCCCGCGTCACCACCGGCCGCGCCCAGGACTGACCGAAGCCCCACACCTGCCCGAAAGGCAACACGTGTCCGCAACCACCCCCCGTGTCACCGCGGTCGACACCTACGACATCCGCTTCCCGACCTCCCGGGAACTGGACGGCTCCGACGCCATGAACCCCGATCCCGACTACTCGGCCGCGTACGTCGTACTGCGCACGGACGCCGCGGACGGGCACGAGGGGCACGGCTTCACGTTCACCATCGGCCGCGGCAACGACGTCCAGGTCGCCGCGATCAGGGCGCTGAGCCACCACGTCGTCGGCCGGCCCCTCGACGAGCTGTGCGCCGACCCGGGCAGCCTCAACCGCGACCTGGTCGGCGACAGCCAGCTCCGCTGGCTGGGACCCGAGAAGGGCGTGATGCACATGGCGATCGGCGCCGTCGTCAACGCCGCCTGGGACCTCGCCGCCAAGCGGGCCGCCAAGCCGCTGTGGCGGCTGCTCGCCGAGGCGGAACCCGAATGGCTCGTCCGCCAGATCGACTTCCGGTACATCGCGGACGCGCTCACCCCCGAAGAAGCCCTGGAACTGCTGCGAGCGGGGCGCGACGGCGCCGCCGAGCGCACCGCCCGCCTCCTGGAGCGCGGCTACCCCGGCTACACCACCTCGCCCGGCTGGCTCGGCTACTCCGACGAGAAGCTCACCCGTCTCGCCCGGCAGGCCGTCGCCGACGGCTTCACCCAGATCAAGCTCAAGGTCGGCGCCGACCTCGACGACGACATCCGCCGCTGCCGCACCGCCCGCGAGGTCATCGGCCCCGACGTCCGGATGGCGATCGACGCCAACCAGCGCTGGAACGTCGACGAGGCGATCCGGTGGACCCGGGCGCTCGCCGAGTTCGACCCGTACTGGGTCGAGGAGCCCACCAGCCCCGACGACATCCTGGGCCACGCCGCGATCCGCGAGGCGGTCGCCCCCGTCAAGGTCGCCACCGGCGAACACGTCCAGAACCGCATCGTCTTCAAGCAGCTGCTGCAGGCCGGTGCCATCGACATCCTCCAGATCGACGCCGCCCGGGTCGGCGGCGTCAACGAGAACCTCGCGATCCTGCTGCTCGCCGCCAAGTTCGGCGTCCCCGTCTGCCCGCACGCGGGCGGCGTCGGCCTGTGCGAACTCGTCCAGCACCTGTCGATGTTCGACTACGTCGCCCTGTCCGGCACCACCGAGGACCGCGTCATCGAGTACGTCGACCATCTGCACGACCACTTCCTCGACCCCGTCGTCATGGAGGAGGGTCACTACACGGCCCCGGCCGCACCCGGCTTCTCCGCCGCCATGCGGGCGGAGTCCATCGCCGAGTTCACCTACCCCGAAGGGGAGTTCTGGGTGAAGGACCTGGCCGAGCACGCACCGACGCACACGAACGGAGCCGCAGCATGACCGACAGCGCCAGCCTCCAGGACTTCGCCGGACTCAAGGCCCTCGTCACCGGCGGCGCCTCCGGCATCGGCCGCGCCACCGCCGACCTGCTCGTCGCGCGCGGCGCCGACGTCGCCGTCCTCGACCGCGACATCACGGCCGTGGACAAGCCCCTGCGCGGCCACGCCGCCGACGTCACCGACGACGAGACGGTCCGCGCCGCCGTGGCCGCGGCCGTCGCCGAGCTCGGCGGACTCGACATCCTGGTCAACAACGCGGGGATCGGCGCCCAGGGCACCGTCGCCGACAACGACGACGCCGAATGGCACCGCGTCCTCGACGTCAACGTCGTCGGGATGGTCCGCGTCGCCCGCGCCGCCCTGCCCGCCCTCCGGGAATCGCGGCACGCCGCGATCGTCAACACCTGCTCCATCGCCGCCACCGCGGGCCTCCCGCAGCGCGCCCTGTACGCCGCGTCCAAGGGCGCCGTGTACTCCCTCACCCTCGCCATGGCCGCCGACCACGTACGCGAGGGCATCCGCGTCAACTGCGTCAACCCCGGCACCGCGGACACCCCGTGGATCGGCCGGCTCCTCGACGCGGCCGACGACCCGGCCGCCGAACGCGCCGCCCTCGAAGCCCGCCAGCCCACCGGCCGGCTGGTCTCCGCCGACGAGGTCGCGGGCGCCGTCGCCTATCTGGCGAGTCCGCTGTCCGGCGCCACCACCGGCACCTCCCTCGCCGTCGACGGCGGCATGCAGGGCCTGCGCCTGCGGCCCGCGGGACAGTGACACCGATGCGCACCCGCACCCTGGGCCGCGCGGCAGTACCGGTCACCGAGCTCGGCTTCGGCGCCGCCGGCATCGGCAACCTGTACACCGAGGTCCGCGACGACGAGGCGTACGCCGCCGTCGACGCGGCCTGGGACGCCGGTGTCCGCTACTTCGACACCGCCCCGCACTACGGCATCGGCCTGTCCGAGCGACGCCTGGGCGCGTACCTGCGCACCCGGCCCTCGACCTCGTACACCCTGTCCACGAAGGTCGGCAGGCTCCTGGAGCCGTACGACGGCGGGGGAGACGACCTCAGGAACGGCTTCGCGGTGCCCGCCTCGCACCGCCGTGTCTGGGACTTCAGCGCGGCCGGGGTGCGGCGCTCCATCGAGGACAGCCTCGGCCGGCTCGGCGTCGACGCGATCGACGTGGTGTACCTGCACGACCCCGACGACCACGCGGAGCAGGCCTTCGGCGAGGCGTACCCGGAGCTGGAGCGGCTGCGCGGCGAAGGGCTCGTGTCGGCCATCGGCGCGGGCATGAACCAGGCAGGCATGCTGACCCGGTTCGTCCGCGACACCGATGTCGACGTCGTCCTGTGCGCCGGGCGCTACACCCTGCTCGACCAGCGGGCCCTGACCGGACTGCTCCCCGCGGCGGCGGCCCGCGGCGTCCGCGTCGTCATCGGCGGCGTCTTCAACTCCGGGCTGCTCGCCGACCCCAAGGAGGGCGCCACCTTCGACTACGCCCTCGCCCGGCCGGACGTCCTGGCGCGAGCAGGGGAGTTCAAGCAGCTGGCCGAGCGGCACGGCACCACCCTGCGCGCCGCCGCGCTCGCCTTCCCCTTCGGGCACCCGGCCGTCACCAGCGTCCTCGTCGGCACCCGCTCGGCAGCCGAAGTCGCCGACACCGCGGAGCAGTTCGCCGCCCCGGTGCCCGCGGAGTTCTGGGCCGAGGCCCGCTCCAGGAAGCTGCTCGCCGCAGACGTCCCCACCCCCGAACAGGAGCAGCACGCGTGAGAGTCGCCCTGCACACCAAGGTCCGCGCCGACCGCGTCGAGGAGTACGAGGCCGCACACCGCGAGGTCCCCGCCGAGCTGGTCGCCGCGATCCGCGCGGCCGGCGCCACACGGTGGACGATCTGGCGCAGCGGCACGGACCTGTTCCACCTCCTGGAGTGCGCGGACTATCCGCGGATGCTCGCGGAGCTGGAGCGGCTCCCGGTGAACATCGCCTGGCAGGCCCGCATGGACGAGCTCCTCGACGTCGCGCACGACTACTCGGCGGACGGCGCCGCGGCGGGCCTGCCCGTGGTCTGGGAACTGCCGTGACGGCGCCGGCGGGGATCATCGACGCCCACCACCACGTCTGGGACCTGTCCGTCCGGGACCAGGACTGGATCACCGGACCCGAACTCGCGCCCATCCGGCGGAACTTCACCCTCGACGACCTCGCCCCGGACGTGCGGGCGTCGGGCGTCGGGGCCACCGTCCTCGTGCAGACGGTCACCGTCGCGGAGGAGACCCCCGAGTTCCTCGCGCTCGCCGAGCGCAGCGACCTCGTCGCGGCCGTCGTCGGCTGGACCGATCTGACCCGCCCCGACGTGGCCGACACCCTCGCCGCGCTGGGCCGGCTCCCCGGCGGCCGCCACCTCGCGGGCATCCGGCACCAGGTGCAGGGCGAGCCCGACCCCGAATGGCTGCTCCGCCCCGACGTGAGCCGGGGCCTGGCCGCGATCGCCGCGGCCGGCCTCGTCTACGACCTGGTGGTGCTCCCGCACCAGCTGCCCGCCTGCGTCAAGGCGGCCGCCGACCACCCCGAACTCCTCTTCGTCCTGGACCACTTGGGCAAGCCGCCGATCGCCGCCGGTGACCTCGAGCCGTGGCGCACCCACGTGCGCGCCCTCGCGGCGCTGCCCAACACGGTCTGCAAACTCTCCGGCCTGGTCACCGAGGCCGACCGGGCGACCTGGACCGTCGAGACGCTGCGCCCCTTCGCCGACACGGTCCTGGACGCCTTCGGCCCCGGGCGCGTGATGTTCGGCTCGGACTGGCCGGTGTGCACGCTCGCCGCGACCTACGGCCAAGTCGTCGACATCGCACGGGAGTTGGCGGGCGGCGCGGACGAGGACGTGTTCGCTGGGACCGCCCGGCGCGTCTACCTCAGCCGGGTGGGCGGCAGGAACTCCCGTACGTAGGTCCGCTCCCACCACGCGCCCGTCGCGCGCAGCTCGCGCCACGTCGTGTACCGGTAGCGGTACACGCGGGCCCGGATGTGCGCGGGCGGCGCGTCGGGGAACGGGCAGTGGCGCAGCAGCCGCAGCGTGTCCCGGTCGCCCTCCAGGAGCCGCTCGACGAGCCCGTTGAACCAGGGGCGGGCGTACGCCGGTGACAGCGCGGCGAACCACATCATCCAGTCGAGCCGCAGATGGTACGGCGCGAACTGGCGCGGCAGACGGCGCGGATCGCCCGGCTTGCCCTTGAACTCGTAGGCGCGCCAGTCGGATGCGGCCCGCGGCTGCGGGTCGGTGGTGCCCTCGATCACGATCTCCTGCCGGATCCGGCCGACGGTGCCGAACGCCCCGTACGTGTTGACCAGGTGCAGGGAGTCGTACGACCGGTTCATGGACTGGCGCCGGGACAGCAGATTGCGCACCGGGCGCAGGCTCAGGCCCGCCACCAGCGCGGTCAGGGCCAGGACGACGACCACGTACCCCATCGGGGCCGGCGGCAGGGCGGGCGGCGCGTGCAGCGGGGTCAGGTCGAGGGCGAGGACGGCGAGGAGCACCGTCAGCCAGTTCAGCCACGCGAAGTTGCCGGACAGGATCAGCCACAGCTGGGTGACGATCATCGACGAGGCCGCCACCGTGGCGACCGGCTGCGGGGCGAACAGCAGGAAGGGCACGACGAGTTGGGTGACATGGTTCGCCGCCGCCTCCACCCGGTGCAGCGGCCGCGGCAGATGGTGGAAGAACCAGCTCAGCGGGCCCGGCATCGGCTGGGTCTCGTGGTGGAAGTACAGACAGGTCAGCTTCCGCCAGCACGCGTCGCCGCGCATCTTGATCAGGCCCGCCCCGAACTCCAGGCGGAACAGCACCCACCGCGCCAGGAACAGGACGAGGACCGGCGGCGCCACCTCGTCGTTGCCGAGGAACACCGCCAGGAAGCCGACCTCCAGGAGCAGTGACTCCCAGCCGAAGCCGTACCAGGTCTGCCCGACGTTCACGATCGACAGGTACAGCGCCCAGGGCGCCAGCCACAGCAGCATCGCGCCCCACAGCGGCAGCAGCCCGTCGACGCCCGCGAGCAGCGCCGCGGCGAGCAGCGCCCCGGTCCACGCGCACCCCGCGAAGAACCGGTCCGAGTAGTGCAGCCGGAACAGCGTGGGTGCCCGCCGCCACGGCACCCGCGCCAGGAACCGCGGCACCGGCAGCATGCCGCGCTCCCCGATCAGCGCCCGGAACTGCAGCGCGGCCCCGGCGAACGCGACGAGGTACACCGCCGCCAGGCCGCGCTGGAACACCAGGCGGCTCAGCCAGTGGTCGCAGGTGCCGAACCAGTTCACGCCCTCAGTGTGGGCCCCCGCGCGGCACGGCCACGACTTGCGGGGCCGTGCGACCCGCTCCTGACAATGGGGACATATCGCTGATGCACAGGTGGGAGAACACGTGCGCGCACGGACCAGGACCAGAACGTACGTCACGGCTCTCGGGATATCCGCGGCCCTGCTGCTCGCCGGATGCTCCGGGAGCGGCGGCGACAGCGCCGCCGACGGCAAGGGCGAGCTGTTCCTCCAGCCCGTCGCCGCACAGGGCCCCGATCCCTTCACCGACTCGACCGCCGCGTCCGACGAGAGCCCCCCGCCCGTCACCCGAACGCCGCAACCCTCACCGACCGGCAGCGCCTCCGCCACCTCGCAGGGGATGCACACCATCTCCGGCGCGACCCCCGGGCTGTACGGCGGCACCCACGCCGTGGGCAGCTGCGACGTCGAGCAGCAGGTCCGCTTCCTCACCGCCGACCAGGCCAAGGCCGGCGCGTTCGCCGAGGCCTCCGGCATCGCCCGGGCCGACGTCCCCGGCTTCCTGCGCGGCCTGACGCCCGTGGTGCTGCGCGCCGACACCCGGGTCACCAACCACGGCTACCGCGACGGCCGGGCCACCACGTTCCAGTCGGTGCTCCAGTCCGGCACCGCCGTCCTCGTCGACGAGCGCGGCATGCCGCGCGTCCGGTGCGCCTGCGGCAATCCGCTGAAGCCGCCCGTCGCCCTCAAGGGCTCGCCCGCCCACCAGGGCCAGGAGTGGAGCGGCTACCGGCCGACCCAGGTCGTCGTGGTGACCCCGGCCCCGAAGGTCATCGAGAACATCACCATCATCAACATCGTCAACAACACGTGGATCGAGCGGAAGATCGGTGACGACGGCGACCACGACCGCCCGGTCCCGCCGCCCACGCCGACACCGACACCCACGCCGACGACGCCGTCGCCCAACGACAGCCCCACGTCGCCCGCCCCCAGCGACTCCGACTCCGACTCCGACTCGGCGACCCCCGACGAGGACGCCTCCAGCACGGACTGCCCGACCCCGACGGCCACCGACACCGGCAGCCCCACGGGCTCCCCGTCCCCCGTGCCGTCCGGCTGCCCCACCCCGACGCCGGTCACCCCGAGCACCCCGGACGAGCCCACGACGCCGGACGAGCCCACGGCCCCGGACAGCGGGACCGACTCCGACACCGCCGTGCCGCCGGACACCCCCTCCGAGGACCTGCCCTCCGAGGACATCCCGTCCGACGACACCGGCACGCCGGGCGAGGAGACCGGGCCCGACCTGGTGCCGGACAGCCCGGACGAGTCGGACGGCGGAGGCCTGATCCCGGACGCGACGGACGAGACGTCGCCGTTCCAGGAGAACTCCTTCGACAGCTGACCGGCAGCCGGCCGTGAGCTGCCGCGCGGGCGCCGCCGACACCTCGGCGGCGCCCGCGCCGGCACGTCACCGGCCCGCCGGCGCGGCCCCGCCGAACCGGCCCGCGCCCCGCATGCGGCCCCCTGGACCTGCGCATAGCGTGGCTTCATGGACGCGGGTAGCGAGGGCGGCGAGGAGCCCGGCTCTCCCCCCGAGGGGGAGAGCCCGGAGGACTCCCCGCGCGGTTTTCTCGAGGCCTACGGGCGCGGCCTGCGGATGGGCAGCTTCGACTGGGACCTCGACTCCGGCCTCATGCACATGGACGCCAACGCGCACGAGGTGTTCGACCTCCTCCCCGAGGAGTACGACGACCACCCCGAGACCCTCGCCCTGCGCGTCCCGCCCGGTGAGGGCGGCCGCCTCGACAACCTCGTGTCCCAGGCCCTCAAGAGCGGCGAGGAGAACTACGGCGTCTACTTCCGCATCCGCACCCGCGACGGAGCGATGCGCTGGACCCACACCCGCGGCTACATCCGCCGCGACGACAGCGGCCGCCCGCGCCGCATCGTCGGCATCGTGCGCGACGCCACCGACGAACTCAACGACGCCACCGTCCAGCACGAACGGGCGGCCCGCGAGGCCGTGCGGCGCCGCGAGACCAGCGTCGTGCAGAACACCACCGCCGCCCTCGCGCACGCCCGCACCGTCAACGAGGTCATCGACGTGCTGCGCGAGACGCACGGCGTGGAGCACCTCGGCGCGACCAGCTTCGTCATGGGCCTGGTCCGGGCCGGCCGGATCCACCTGGTCGCCGAGGGGCCCTCCGGCAGCTTCGTGCCCGGCACGCACGTCACCCGCATCGACGACCCGTACCCGATGAGCGAGGTCGTGCGCACCCTCACGCCCCGCTTCATCGAGTCGCCCGAGGACTTCGCCGCGTCCTACCCGGTGCTGTGGCCGCACATCACGCACCTCGGCATCCGCTCGGCCGCCTATCTGCCGCTCATCGCGCAGGCCCGGCCGATCGGCGTCGTCGGCCTGCTCTACCACGACCGCAAGGGATTCACGCAGTCCGAGCGCAACGTCCTCGTCGCCCTCGGCAGCAGCATCGCGCAGAGCCTCCAGCGCGCCATGTTCTACGAGCAGGAGAAGGACCTCGCCCAGGGCCTGCAGCAGGCGATGCTGCCGCGCACCATCCCGGCCGTGCCGGGCGCCGACATCGCCGTGCGGTACCGCTCCGCGTCGCTGGGCCGCGACATCGGCGGCGACTGGTACGACGTGATCCCGCTGCCCGGCGGCCGCGTCGGCGCCGTGATCGGCGACGTCCAGGGCCACGACACGCACGCCGCCGCCGTCATGGGGCAACTGCGCATCGTGCTGCGCGCGTACGCCGCCGAGGGCCACACCCCGGCCACCGTGATGGCCCGCGCCTCCGTCTTCCTCCACGAACTCGACACCGAACGCTTCGCGACCTGCCTGTACGCGGAGGCGGACCTGTCCACCGGCGTCGTCCAGGTCGTGCGCGCCGGGCACCTCGACCCGCTGCTCCGCCGGATCGACGGCACCTGCCGCCGGGTGCCCGTCGAAGGCGGTCTGCCGCTCGGCCTGTCCGCCGAGTTCGGGCGGCTCGAATACCCGGTCACCACCGTCGAACTGGACCCGGGCGAGACCCTGTTGCTGTGCACGGACGGCCTCGTCGAGCAGCCCGGCGCCGACCTCGACGACGGTCTGCACGCCCTCACCGCGCTGATCGGCTCGGGTCCCGCCGACCTCGACCGGCTCGCCGACCGGCTGTGCGCGTCCGTCGACGGGCGCGGCGACGACGACGTGGCGCTGCTGCTCCTGCGCCGCCGCGGCGCGGGCGCCCCGCAGAGCGGCGGCCGGCTGACCGAGCACGTACCGCCCGGCGACCCGGAGGCGCTCAGCGCCGCCCGGCACATGATCCGCGCCGCCGTGCGCGCGTGGGGCGCGGGCGAACGCGCCGACGAGATCGAGCTCGTCGCCGACGAACTCGTCACCAACGCCCTGCTGCACACCGAGGGCCCGGCCATCGTCACCCTGCGGGTGCTGACCGGGCCCGACCGGCGCCTGCGGGTCGACGTGGAGGACACCTCCAGCGCCCTGCCGCGCCGCCGTGAGGCCGGCGATTCCGGCGTCTCGGGGCGCGGCCTGCTCCTCGTCGACCGGCTCGCCGACGTATGGGGCGTGGAGGCGCGCGGCGGCGGCAAGTGCGTGTGGTGCGAGTTCGTGGTCCCCGCACGCCGGTAGGGGATCAGCCAGGCGTCGTCCAGCGCTGGCCGGCGCCGCCCGAGCACGTCCGGACGACGAGCCGCGTGCCGTCGGCGCTCGCGCCGCCCTCCGTGTCCAGGCACCTGCCCTGGTTCACGAGGGTCTCGCCCGACCGCGTCCACTGCTGCGCGGCCGACCCGTCGCACGTCCGCAACTGCACCGAACTCCCGTCGACCGCGACGCACTTGAACAAGGACCGCACCGAACCGTCGTGCGCGAGCACGAAGTTCTGGTGGTTCCCGCCGCCGCACGACCACAGCTCCAGCGCCGTGCCGTCCGCGCTCGACCCGCCGGTCACGTCCGCGCACGCGCCGCCGGTCCCGGTGATCGCCCCGGACGCGGAGTTCCCGATCGCGTCCTCCTGCACGCTGCCGCCCGTCACCCGGGTCACCTTCGCGTACGCGGCGCAGGTGCTGCTCACCGAGGTGCCGCTGACGGAGGCGGTGGCACCCGGGCCCGTCGGCAGATCGAACCGGACCCGCGAGTAGGGCTCGTCCTCGCAGGTCGCCGCGTTGTTGTTCCAGTCGAAGTACTCGACCCAGTCCACCAGGCCGTCGGCGCTCACCCGGGCGCCCGTCCCGACCTGAAGACTCCCGAGCACGAACGACGTACCGGCGGTGGCGTCCGTGATCGTCGCCCGGTACCAGCCCGCGTCGGCGCCGGGCGCGATCCGGAACGTGTAGTGGTGCCCGGCCGCGAACTTCTGCTCGAAACGGCACGTGTAGCCGGAGCCGGTCTCGTCGAGGGTCTGGCAGTACGTCCCCGAGGAGCCCGGCCGCGCGGCCGTCGCGTCCCACAGGGAGAACAGGAACATGCCCGTGCCGGTGCGCCAGCGCTGCTGGCCGACGTAGCCGCCGACCCCGTTCGTGAAGCCGAACTGATGGGCCCAGTAGACGTTCCCACGCCCCGGGTCGGCCTCGACGGTGGTGCCGAACGTCACCTCGGACAGGTCCGAAGTGCCGCTCGGGAAGCGGTAGTTCGTGTACGTGCCGGGGGTCTGGCCCGCGGCCTGCGCGGGCGCGGCGGACAGCCCCAGACAGGCGGCGACGGCGACCACGGCCGCCGTACACAGGGATCTCCAGCGGAACACGGATGCCTCCAGGAGAGTGGGGGAGGATGGCATGTGCACGTCTAGCGAGGGTGTGTGTCGAGCGTGCGCCCACCCCGGCGCCCAGGGCATGGACTTCCGGAGCGGCCGCTTGGACTCTTCGATGGCACCCTGGACGTATGCCGGAACTGCCCGAGGTCGAAGCGCTGACGGACTTCCTCACCGACCACCTGGTCGGGCACGACATCATGCGCGTCCTGCCGGTCGCGATCAGCGTCCTGAAGACGTACGACCCGCCGCTCACGGCCCTGGAGGGCCGCACCGTGACGTCCGTGGCGCGGCACGGCAAGTTCCTCGACATCGCCACGGACGGGGGCCCGCACCTCGTCACCCATCTGGCCCGCGCGGGCTGGCTGCACTGGAAGGACCGGCTCCCCGACGGGCCGCCGAAGCCCGGCAAGGGGCCGCTGGCGCTGCGCGTCGCGCTGGAGACCGGCGCGGGCTTCGATCTCACGGAGGCCGGCACGACGAAGAAGCTCGCCGTGTACGTCGTCCACGACCCCGCCGACGTACCGGGTGTCGCCCGGCTCGGCCCCGACCCGCTCGCCGACGACTTCGACGAACCGGCGTTCGCCAAGCTCCTCGACGGGGAGCGGCGGCAGATCAAGGGCGCCCTGCGCGACCAGTCGCTGATCGCCGGGGTGGGCAACGCCTACAGCGACGAGATCCTGCACGTGGCCCGCATGTCCCCGTTCAAGCTGGCGTCGAGCCTGACGCCCGACGACCTCCACACGCTCTACGCGGCGCTGCGCGACACGCTCACGGAGGCCGTCGAACGCTCGCGCGGGGTCGCCGCCGGGCGGCTGAAGGCCGAGAAGAAGAGCGGCCTGCGCGTCCACGGGCGGACCGGCGAGCCCTGCCCGGTGTGCGGCGACACGATCCGCGAGGTCAGCTTCAGCGACAGCTCCCTGCAGTACTGCCCGACGTGCCAGACGGGCGGCAAGCCGCTCGCGGACCGGCGGATGTCGCGGCTGCTCAAGTAGCGGGCCGCCGGTCCCGGTCCGCGGTCACCGGGGTACCGGAAGCGTCAGCAGCCGGTCGCCGCCGAGCGCCCGCACCTCGAACCGCCGGATCTCGTCGGGCCGGTCCGCGGCCCCGCCCTGCACCTCGACGCGGTCGCCCCGCACCGCCCAGCTCGCCACCGTCTGCTCACTCCCGTCCCGGCCCACCGCGACCAGCTCGCACACCCGTGGTCCGCCCGGATCGCGCACGTCGAGGCCCACCTGGGTGCCCCACCCGCGCTCATCGGCGGTGAGCGTCGCGGCCACTTCGGACGCCGGGTCCCGCCCGCGCAGCGTGAGCGCCGCCGCTTCATGATCGCGCGCCCCGGCGATCAGGGCCGCGCCCTGTCCGGCCGCGCCGAGCAGCAGCACCACCGCGACGACCGCGCCCCACAGCCGGCGCCGGCCCGCGCGGTGCAGCGCCGCCAGCCGGTCGACGGCCCGCTCCACCACGGTCGGGGCGGGCCGCGCGAACAGGTCGACACAGCCCGGCGTCGCCCGCGCGTACAGACCCAACGCCACTACCGGGGGGCCGAGTTCGCTCACCCGCGCCGCACACATCGCGCACTCCAACAGGTGGTCCTCGAAGCGGAACCGTTCCGCCGCGTCCAGGACCCCCAGCGCATAGGCGCCGGCGTCGCGATGCCGTTCCAGGGACCTCATTGCGTTCCTCCCGCTCTCGCCCACCGGTACGCACCGGGCGCCCGATTCACTCAAGCGACCACCCGATTACACTCCGCCGCATGCTGCGCGTACTGGCCGTCGACGACGAGGAACCCGCCCTCGCCGAACTCCTCTACCTCCTGCGCTCCGACCCCCGCATCCGCAGCGCGGAGGGCGCCACGGACGCCACCGAGGCACTGCGCCGCATCGGCCGCGCGCTGGAGGACGGCCCGGGCGGCGACGGCGCGGTCGACGTGCTCTTCCTCGACATCCAGATGCCGGGCCTGACCGGGCTCGACGTGGCACGGCTCCTCGCCGGTTTCGCCCGCCCGCCCCTGGTCGTCTTCGTCACCGCCCACGAGGACTTCGCCGTGCAGGCCTTCGACCTGAAGGCCGTCGACTACCTGCTCAAACCGGTCCGCCGCGAACGCCTCGCCGAGGCCGTCCGCCGGGTCGCCGAACGCGCGGCCAGCGCCCCGCCCCCGGCCACCGTCGCCGACCGCATCCCCGTCGAACTCGGCGGCGTCACCCGCCTCGTGGCCGTCTCCGACATCACGTACGCGGAGGCGCAGGGCGACTACGCCCGGCTGCACACCGCCGACGGCGCCAGCCACCTCGTCCGCATCCCGCTGACCACCCTGGAGGAGCGCTGGCAGCCGCTCGGCTTCGTCCGCGTGCACCGCAGCCATCTGGTCTCCCTGCACCGCATCGACGAACTCCGCCTGGACGGCGGCGGCATGACCGTCCGCGTCGGCGCCGCCGAACTCGCGGTCAGCCGCCGGCACGCCAGCCGCGTACGGGAGCTGCTGATGCGCCGGGCCGGTGGCTGACCAGCCCCTTCCTCTGACGGGCCGGGCCTGCCTACACTCCGCCCGTGTCCGAACCACGGCGACAGGTGGTGACCGGCGAGCCGCGCACCGTGCACGGCGCGCCCGGTCTGCCCGGCCTGCGCACCCAGTGGGAGATCGACGAACAGACGACGCTCGGCGCCGCCTACGTCCGCTCCCTCATGCGCAGCCAACTGCGCGCGGCGGCCGCCGCGTTCGCGGTCCTCGCCCTGCCCGTCGCCGTCCTGCCGCTGTTCTTCGGAGCCCTGCGCAACACGGCCGTCCAATGGCTCGTCCTCGGCTTCGGCTGCTACCCCTTCCTCGTCCTCATCGCGTGGTGGTACGTGCGCCGCGCCGAGCGCAACGAACGCGACTTCGCCGACCTGGTCCGCGGCCGCGACACCGGGGCGCCGTGAACGAGGCGTACGCGATCCCGGCGGTGGCCGTCGTCGTCCTCGCCACCGTCCTCATCGGCGGCTTCGGCCTGCGCATCTCCCGCACCACGTCCGACTTCTACGTCGCCTCGCGCACCGTCGGCCCCCGCCTCAACGCGGCCGCGATCAGCGGTGAGTACCTGTCGGCGGCGTCCTTCCTCGGCATCGCGGGACTGCTCCTGATCCACGGCCCGGACATGCTCTGGTACCCGGTCGGGTACACGGCGGGCTACCTGGTCCTGCTGGTCTTCGTCGCGGCGCCGCTGCGCCGCTCGGGCGCGTACACGCTGCCCGACTTCGCCGAGGGCCGCCTGGAGTCCCGCCAGGTCCGTCGCGTCGTCAGCATGTTCGTCGTCGGCGCGGGCTGGCTCTATCTCGTGCCCCAGCTCCAGGGCGCGGGCATGACGCTGCAGATCCTCACCGGGGCGCCGCGCTGGTTCGGCGGCGCGCTGGTGGCCGCGGTCGTCGTGCTCGCGGTGGCGGCGGGCGGCATGCGCTCGATCACCTTCGTGCAGGCCTTCCAGTACTGGCTGAAGCTGACGGCCCTGCTGGTCCCGGCGTTCTTCCTGCTCCTGGCCTGGCGGGGCAGCGGCGGCCCGCCAGGCGACGTACCGGCGGCCGACCTGCCCTCGGCGGGCGTCGGCGCGGGCCGGCCCCTCGCCACCAGCCGCGCCGACCACCCGCTCTACGCCACGTACGGACTGATCGTCGCGACGTTCCTCGGCACGATGGGCCTGCCGCATGTCGTCGTCCGCTTCTACACGAGCCCGAACGGCCGCGCGGCCCGCCGTACGACCGTGGTGGTCCTCGCCCTGATCGGCGCCTTCTACCTGCTGCCGCCCCTCTACGGCTGGCTGGGCCGCCTCTACGCCCCCGAACTCACCGCCACCCATGACGCCGACGCCACCGTGCTGCTGCTGCCGGGCCGCGTCGTGGGCGGCGTGGCGGGGGACCTGCTCGGCGCCCTGGTGGCGGGCGGCGCGTTCGCCGCGTTCCTCTCGACGGCGTCCGGGCTGACGATGGCGGTGGCCGGGGTGGTCAGCCAGGACGTCCTGCCGACGCGCGGGGTGCGCCACTTCAGGCTCGGCGTCGTCCTGGCCATGGCGGTGCCCCTGGCCGGCGCGCTCCTGGTGGACGGCGTGCCGGTGGCGGACGCGGTGGGCATGGCCTTCGCGGTCTCGGCGTCCTCCTTCTGCCCGCTGCTCCTCCTCGGCATCTGGTGGCGCCGCCTCACCCCGCCCGGCGCCCTGGCCGGACTCTTCCTGGGCGGCGGCTCGGCCTTCGTCGCGGTGACGTCGACGGTCGCCGGCGTGGCCACCGACGGCTGGCTGCACACCCTGCTGGCCTGGCCGGCGGTCTGGTCGGTGCCCGTCGGCTTCCTGGCCATGATCCTGGTCTCCCTGGCGACCCCGGACGCGATCCCCGCCCACACGACGGCGACGATGACCCGCCTGCACCTGCCGGAGGCCCTCTGGTCGGGCGGCGTCCGAGGACGCGGAGAACGGCGCGAGCAGCCCGCGACGCCCCGCACGCGCCGGACCCCGTCGCCCCCCACGGCGAGAGGCGACCACGAGTGACCGGCACCGTCACGGCGACCCTCCTCGCGCTCTGCCCCGTCCTGCTCGCGGCCGGTTTCCTCGTCGGCAGGCGCACGGCCCACCCGGCGGGCCGCAGCGACGTGGGCACACCCGTGGAGCGCGCCACCTTCGAGACCCTGCACACCGCCTCGCTCGCCGCCCCGGCCCTGCGCGCCGGCCTCACCGAGGACACCGCCCGCAAGTCGGCCCGCCGCCTGCGCACGCTCCTCGGCACCGACGCCCTGGCCCTCACCAACCGTTCGACCGTGCTCGCCTGGGACGGCGCGGCCGAGCAGGCGCACGCCAAGTCCGTCATGGACGAGGTCACCCCGGTCCTGGCCGGCGGCCGTTCCGTCGCCTTCGACTGCGGCTGCGCCACCGTCGACTGCCCGCTGCGCTGGGCGGTGGCGGCGCCGGTGGTCGCCGACGGCCGCGTCCTCGGCGCGGTCGTCGCCTACGCGCCGCACGAGTCCGCGGTCCTCGCCCGCGCCACCGACGAGGTGGCCCGCTGGGTCTCCGTCCAGCTCGAACTCGCCGAACTCGACCGTTCCCGCACCCGGCTCATCGAGGCCGAGATCAAGGCGCTGCGCGCCCAAATCTCCCCCCACTTCATCTTCAACTCCCTCGCGGCGATCGCCTCGTTCGTCCGCACCGACCCCGAGCGGGCCCGCGAACTCCTCCTGGAATTCGCCGACTTCACCCGCTACTCTTTCCGCCGCCACGGCGACTTCACCACGCTCGCCGACGAACTGCACTCCATCGACCAGTACCTGGCACTGGTCCGCGCCCGCTTCGGTGAACGGCTGTCCGTCACCCTGCAGATCGCCCCGGAGGTGCTCCCGGTCACGCTGCCGTTCCTGTGCCTGCAACCCCTCGTCGAGAACGCGGTCAAGCACGGCCTGGAGGGCGCCGTCACCCGCAGTCGCATCACCATCGGGGCGACGGACGCGGGCGCCGAGGCCGAAGTGGTCATCGAGGACGACGGCCTGGGCATGGACCCCGAGGAACTCCGGGCGATCCTGCGGGGCGAGGGCGACCGCTCGACCGGCATCGGCCTGTCGAACGTCGACGAGCGCCTGCGCCAGGTCTTCGGCGACGCCTACGGCCTGGTCATCGAGACGGCCGTGGGCGCGGGCATGAAGATCACGGTGCGCATCCCGAAGTACCGGGCGGGCGTCTACGCGCCCTGAGCGGCCGTGCCGGAACGGTCAGAACAGATGGATCGCCAAATGGCCCAGGGGAAGGCCCAGTTGCCAGGCCGGTGTCCACACCTGCGGTCCGTCCTCCTCGTCGGGAACGGGCACCGCGTCCAGGTCCGGCGCGAGCAGCTCGGTCTCCTCCAGCCATCTCCACGCGGTGACGGCGAGCTCCAGGTCGGGCGACGGACTCCCGAGGCCGTGCGCCCGCTCCTCCCGCTCGGCGAAACACGCCCGCACCCACGCCTGCCACGGCTGGTCGTACGCCGTCAGCGACGACCACGTGTCCAGCTGCGACACCACCCGGATCCTGGACAGTTCGTCGCCCGAGTCGGACAGGAAGATGGTCAGGGCGAGCGCGTCACGTCCGGCCCGGAACTCGAAGGACGTGGGCGGCATCAGATCCCCGGTGCGCAGCAACTCGTCCGCGATGTACTCGGCGTACAACCACGCCATGGGAACGACGAGTTCACCGCCGTCGGTGCCCGAGGCACCGCCCTGGCTCTCGTACGACATCCTTTCCTGCCTTCCTCCGGTCCGTGCGCTTCGCCGGCCCCCGGGCCCCACCCGTCCAACTCGCCGGGGAGGACAGCGGATTACTCAACCGAGGAAACAGCACGCTGAGCAAGGCGCTTTGCCGATGCTTGACCCGGCCTCCCGTTTCATCGCAGGTCAGGCGCGTAGCCCGGAAGTACCCGTCGCAACGCCCGCAACGCATAGTACGCACGGGACTTGACGGTACCCGGGGGGATGCCGAGCGCTCCTGCGGCCTCCGCCACACTCGCGCCCTTGAAGTAGACCTCGAGGAGCACGGCCCGGTGCTCCGGGCTGAGCGTCGCCACCGCCTCCCGCACGTCGAGCGCGGCCGCGGACCGCTCGGCGTGGTCGGCGCACACCCGCGCGCTCTCCAGGACGGCGTCGCCCACCTCGGCGGGCCGGGCGAGCCGCGCCCGCCGGGCGTCGATGGCGAGGCGCCGGCCGACCGTGAACAGCCAGGGCCGCACCGACTCGTAGCGGGAGTCGAGTGCCTCCGGGTGCTGCCAGGCCCGGACGTACGTCTCCTGGACGAGGTCCTCCGCGCGTTGGCGGTCCCCGTCGCACAGCCGCAGCAGGAACGAGAACAGCGGCCCGCCGTGCTCCCGCTGGACCTGGGCGAGGTCCTCCTCCGGTGTCGTGGGTGTCGTGAGCGCCGTCGTCATGCGCGTATGGCAACGCAGGGCGCCGCGCCCGCCCAGGGGCCGCGCGCGGCTCTGCGGCAGGCGGTCGAAGCCGTCGACGAACGGTGCGGTGAACGGGCCGAGTGGAGCAGCGGCGTGCCGCCCGTTCAGGGGCGCGCCCGGTATGGGGCCTTGACTCACCTTTGTCCTCGTACGTGGATGCGTAGGACGAAAATCCCCCCGAAAACGACCCCTGCGCGGGTCCACTCTGTCCAGGGAGCCTGGTCGATGACACGGAGCACACGCCGGACGCGGCGGACGGCGGTCCTCGTGGCCGCCTTGATCGGACTGGGCGCGGGCTGCTCCGCCCCGGCCGGCGAACCGGCCCGCACACCGGGTCCGCCCACCGCGACGGGGGCCACCGGCCGCCCCGCCCCGTCCGCGGCCCGCGGCTTCACCCTCGTCGCGTCCGGCGACGTCCTGCCGCACACCTCGATCATCGACAAGGCCCGAGCGGACGCGGGCGGCGACGGCTACGACTTCCGCCCCATGCTCGCCGGCGCGAGATCGGTCGTCGCCGGGGCGGACCTGGCGATCTGCCACATGGAGACGGTGTACGGCGCGAACGGCGACTACAGCGGCTACCCCGCGTTCAAGTCCCCGCCGCAGGTCGCCGCGGGCCTCAGGGCCACCGGATACGACTCCTGCTCCACGGCCTCGAACCACACCCTCGACGACGGCGCCGACGGCATCGCCCGCACCCTGGGCGCCCTCGACCGGGCCGGCGTGAAGCACGCGGGCTCCGGCCGCACGGCCGCCGAGGGGCGCGGCCCGGCCTGGCTGCGCGCGGGCGGCGCCAAGGTCGCCCAGCTCGCGTACACCTACGACACGAACGGCTACCCGCTGCCCCAGGGCCGCCCCTGGGCCGTCAACCTGATCGACCGTCAGCGGATCGTGGCCGACGCCCGCGCCGCCCGCAGGGCGGGCGCCGACGTGGTCGTCGTCTCGATGCACTGGGGGACGGAGTGGCAGGACGAGCCGGACGCCCGGCAGCTGAGCCTCGGCAGACAGCTCACCGCGTCCCGCACGAACGGCCGCCCCGACATCGACCTGATCCTCGGCACCCACGCGCACGTCCCGCAGGCGTACGAGAAGGTCAACGGCACCTGGATCATCTACGGCATGGGCGACCAGATCGCCGGCGAGATGTTCACCTACGACGGCGCGCAGGACGCCCGCGGCAACATGGGCACGATCGGCCGCTTCCGCTTCGCCCCGCCCGCCCGCGCGGGGGAGCGCTGGCGGGTGACGAAGGCCGAGTTCGTCCCCGAGTGGTTCGACCTCGGCCCGGACCGTGTCGTGAACCTGAACCGCGCCATCGACCAGGGCGCCGACGTCGAGGGCATCCGGGACCGGATCCGGAGCGTCGTCCTCAGCCGGGGCGCCGCGAAGGACGGCCTCGTCATGGGGAAGTAGGCGCTTCCAGCCGCAGCAGCAGGCCCCGTCCCGGTGCGACCCGGACGGGGCCTCCCGCCGGGTACGAGCTCGCCTCCTGGAAGCCCTCGACCGCGGGCGCGTGGGCCTCGACCGCCCTGCCGTCCAGGGTGATGCGGCACTCCACAGGCTCCGTCGCCCAGGACGCGAGCGCCACCGTCGTGTGCCCGTCGCCGCTCCGCCAGGTCGTCGCGAGCACGTCGTCGTGCCCGGTGCGCACCGCCGGGTCGCCCGCCCACCAGCCGGTCATCTCCGCCTGCGGCAGGCCGAGTTCGTCGAAGGCGCGCCACAGCGGGCGCACGTCGGTCATCGGGGCCCGCGCGGTCATCCCGAACACCAGCCCGCGCCACGGGTTCCCGCCGCCCTCCAGCATCTCGCCCATCAGGCCGAACGGGATGCCGGACACCTCCACGAGCCAGTACGCCGGATCGGTGCCCTCGTAGTCGAAGAGCTCGCCGAGCCACAGCCGGTCGACGTAGGGCAGAAGCTCCGCGTACAGATTGGCACTTGAGGCGAAGCCGTCCGGGGCGCGGTACTGGTTGCATGAGTGCAGGTCGACCAGCGGCGGGGTCTCGCCCGAGGCGCTGAGGGCCTTGCGGACCCGCTTCATCGTCACCCGGTCGTACGCGACGTCGTCGAGATACAGGCCGTCCGCGCCGATGTGCTCGCGCAACCGCCGGATGCCCGCCACGTAGAAGTTGTGCCAGCGGGACTCGCCGGTGGTGACCACGGCGACGTCGCGCACGTCCGGCGCGACCCAGCCCGGCACGTGCGTGTCACCCAGGTGCTCCTGGAGCCAGGCGTGGCCGCCGCCGGGGCCGGCCGCGAGCACCTCGTCGCCGAACGACGCGAGCACCGGCAACTCCGGTGTGTGCCGAGTCAGTTCGCGCACCGTGTCGTAGACCTTCACCCGGACGCCGAGCGCATGTGCCCGCTCGGTGTAGGCGCGCAGCCGGTCGGCGGCGAGCAGAGGGTCGTTGATGTACGGGTTCGGGGGAGTGGCGTGGTGCAGGTTGACGACGTTCGCGCCGTAGTCCGCGACCTCTTCCGGCGCGGCGTACGCGTGGAAGTACCGCTCGGTCAGCTGCCGCCCCGGATCGATGGGCTTGAACGGCGTGAGCAGCAGCCGCAGTTCGAAGCGCCGGCTCTCCCCGGCGCGCAGCCGCACGGGCCCGCTGTGCGCGGTCAGGGTGCGCACGCCGTGGGCCGTGCGCAGCCGCAGCCCGCCGAGCCCGTCGTCGCCCGCCCAGGAGCGGGGCGTGACGAGGGGCTTCTCCCGGTAGTAGTTGGTGTTGAGCGGGCGTTCGTAGTGCTCGTCGCGCAGGGAGAGCTGGAGCCCCGCGTGCGTCGTGCCGAGCCACAGCGCGTCCTGGTTGCGGGTCGGGGTGTCCCACGTCCAGTCGTACGTCTCCGGGCAGACGCGACCCGTCAGGCCGAGGCCCATCACGTACCGGGCGATGTCCTCGTGGACCGGCACCTCCAGGCGCACGTCGGGCAGCTCGACCTCGGCGGTGGCCTCGACCGTCGCACGGACGACGAGGAAGCCGTCCGCCTCCAACTCGCCCTCGGTGTGCAGCAGTACACCGTCCCCGTCGGCCCGCGTCGACCAGCTGACGCGGGCCGGACCCGGCTGCTCCACGGTGAGGGAGCCGGACTTCACGGCGCGTCCGAGATCCAGGCGGACCGGCGCGGCGAGCACCTCCCGCGCGGGGCCGTCGGCCGCCGTCACCGCCGGGGTGAACGTGGAGACCAGCCGGTGCGGGAGGCCGTCCGGACCGAGGTGCACGGTGCGGCCCAGGATGTCCAGGCGGTGCCCGCCGTCCGGCGCCGCCCCGGCGCGGACCGGGGTGAAGGGCGGCACCGGCTCGTCGTCGTGCCCGGCCGTCGAGTCCAGCCACGCCAGCCGGGCCAGCCGGTGCGGCTCACCGGCGCCGCCGTCGGGCAGCAGCCGGTCGGTCACCGTCAGCCGGACCGGCAGCACCCGCTCGGCCCTGCCCTCGGCGCGGACCGCCACCTCGCCCTCGTACCGCCCGGGCCCGGTGTCCGCCGGGACGTCCGCGAGGAACCACAGGGCGCACACCCCGCCCGCGGCCACATCGACCCGCCGCTCGAAGGCGCGGCCCCGCGCGTCGATCCCGCCCAGGCTGAGGCAGCGGACCGCGAACGGCAGCCCTCGCACCGCCACCCGCACGTCGGCGAGGCCGGCGGCCCCGGCGTACACGCCGACCTGGAACGCGTAGGACTCGCCGCGGTCCGCCGTCCCCTCGAACGGGGCGAACGCGGCGCCGCGCGCCCACCGCGCGGGCACCTGCCCGTAACGGCCCAGCGGGTGCGCCCGGTCCTCGCCGAACAGCAGCAACTCGGCGTCGGGAAAGTCGAGTTCCAGTGCCCTGCGCTCCGCCGCCGTCGCCGCGAACCCCAGCGGGGCGAACGAGTCCACCGCGCTCGCCGCCTCGTAGCGCAGCGCCCGGGCCCGCGGCAGTCCGGCCCAGGACTGCGCCGGCCGGTCGAGGCCGTGCTCGTGCACCCACTGCGGGTCGGCGGTCCGTGTCGGTTGCCGGTAGGCGGCCTGCGGGTAGTAGGCGCGGCCCGTGTGCGCGTACGGCAGATAGTGCACCGCGTACGTCCCCGGGCCCTCGACGGGCTCGAACGCGATCCGGCCGACCTCGGCGGTCACCTTGACCGCGAGGGTGTTGCGCACCCGCCGGCCGGACGGCGCGCGCACGATCACATCGACGAGCGCCGGGTCCGGATCCTGGCGCCGCCACGGCACCTCCACCGCGCACACCGGGCCTGCCGCCTCGGCCCGTACGAGGATGCGGTGGTTGCCGTACACGTCGGCGTCCCAGTCGCCCACGCCGCACGTGAGCTCCGGATGGCCGTGCCCGGCGGCGAGGTCGAGATGCTGTCCCGCGAAGTGCTCACCCATGCGTGGTCCCCCAGGGGCGCGTTTATTAGGTAAGTTGCTCAATCACTCCGGGTCACCCTGGGGAGTCACCGATCATGCTGTCAAGGGGGACGCCTTGGATCGGGGAGAGCCGCAACCATGAAATCCACGCACCACGCCAAGAGTGGTGATCCTTCACTGCTGCGCCGCCTCAACGCGGCCGCGGCCCTGCGCGTGCTGCGCGAGCGCGCGGAGATCACCGTGCCCGAACTCGCCGCGCTCATCGGCGTGTCCCGGCCCACCGCGCAGGACCTGACGGCCCAACTCCTGCGCGAGGGCCGCCTGGTGGAGCTGGAACCGGGCATCGGAGGGGTCGGCAGACCGGCCCGCCGGTTCCGGTTCCGCGCCGAGGCCGGACATGTCATCGGCGTCGACATCGGCGCCCACAAAGTGCTCGCGCTCGCCGCCGACCTGCTCGGCCGCACCGTCGCCACGTACCGCGTGCCCGTCACACCCGAACTGTCCGCGCCCGAGCGCCTCGACGCGGTGCGCGCCGCCATCCGGGGCTGTCTCGCCGGACCCGACGCGGTGGGCGTGCGCCCGCTCGCCACCGGGGTCGGCACCAGCGGCATGGTCGACACCGCGGGCCGTGTCGTCACCGTCAGCGACTCCCTGCCCGGCTGGAGCGGCGTCGACCTCACGGCCGAACTCGCCGGCACGGCTCCGGGCACCGTGATCGTGGGCAACGACATCCAGCTCGCCACCCTCGCCGAGGGCACGGCCGGGGTCGCCGCCGACGCCGACGACTTCCTGTACCTGTACGTCGGCAACCGGCTCGGCATCGGTCTGTGGCTGCACGGCGGGCTGCACCGCGGCCACCACGGCGCCGCCGGCGAGATGGTCGCCGGTGACGGCTGGACCACCCCCTACCGGCGGCTGCTCGACTGGTTCGCCGGGCACGGCGGAGAGGCGCGGCCCACCCGGGAGAACGCGGCCCGCGCGGTCGTCGCCGCTGCCGCGGCCGGCGACGGCGGAGCCGCGTACACGCTGCGCGCGTTCGCCCACGCCCTCGCCGAGAGCCTCGCCCGGCACGTCGCCGTGCTCGACCCGGGGTCGGTCGTCCTCGGCGGCGGCATCTCGCGCGCCGGAGCCCTGCTGAGCGAGCCGTTCGCCGAGCGACTCGCGGCCCTCAGCCCCTGCCCGCCGACGGTACGGACCTCCACGCTCGGCGAGGAATCGACCGCAATCGGGGCAGCCCGTCTCGCACTGGAACACATCGAGCACGCCGCGTAGAAAAGTCCAAGACCCGCCGACGAAGAGTCCAACTCTCCGGGGCCGGCAGGCGGTTGACGCGCCTTCCGGCCCCTTCCATGATGACTCTCCACTTCAGCAAGTTGCCTTCCAAATTGGCGATCCCGTCCCGTCGGTGGGAGAACGTGTGTCATCCCCTGCAACTGAGCGGCGCCCACGCGCCGCCTCGCCCCCCGTGGCCACGGCGCAGCCCGCCGCCGACCGCAAGGTCAGAAGCCGTCCACCGCTCGGGCGCCGGATCCGCAACAACTGGGTGATGCTCGCCCTGATGGCGCCCGGCCTGCTGTTCTTCGTGGTGTTCTTCTACGTCCCGATGCTCGGCAACATCGTGGCGTTCGAGGACTACCAGCCGTTCATCGGCTTCAAGGACAGCGCCCTGGTCGGCCTCGCCAACTTCCAGGAGCTCTTCGCCGACCCCGCCTTCTGGGAGTCGGTCCGCAACACGCTCGCCTTCGCCGCCCTCCAGCTGATCTTCTTCTTCCCGGCCCCGCTGGCCCTCGCGCTACTGATCAACAGCCTGGTCTCCAGCCGCGTGAAGAAGTTCGTGCAGAGCGTCGTCTACCTGCCGCACTTCATCTCCTGGGTCCTGGTGGTGGCCCTCTTCCAGCAGGTGCTCGGCGGCGCGGGCCTGATCTCCAACTTCCTGCGGGAACACGGACTTTCGGCCCTCGACGTGATGACCGACCCCTCCACCTTCCCGATGCTGATCACCGCACAGGTGATCTGGAAGGACATCGGCTGGGGCATGATCATCTATCTCGCCGCGCTGGCGAGCGTCGACCAGAGCCTGTACGAGTCCGCCGCCGTCGACGGCGCCGGGCGCTGGCGCCGCATGTGGCACGTGACCCTGCCCGCGGTGCGCAGCGTCACGATCATGCTGCTCGTGCTGCGTCTCGGTGACGTGCTCTCGGTGGGCTTCGAGCAGTTCCTGCTCCAGCGCGACGCGGTCGGCGCCCGTGCCGCCGAGGTCCTCGACACGTACGTCTACTACCACGGCGTGGTCTACGGCGACTGGGGCGTCGGCGCCGCCGCCGGCCTCGTCAAGGGCGTCGTCGGCGCCCTGATGATCTGGGGCGCGAACCGGCTCGCCCACGCCTTCGGAGAGCAAGGGGTGTACTCCAAGTGACCTTCTCCTTGCCTCTGTTGAGGCCCCGGCCCGAGGACGTGCGACCCGCGTGGGAAGAGGAGCCGTCGCGGCTCGGCAAGGCGTCGAAGGCGGTCGTCCTCGCCGTGATCTGCGTCGTGATGATCCTGCCGTTCCTCACGGTCCTGTCGACCAGCCTCGCGTCGCGCAAGGAGATCACGGAGTCCGGCGGCTTCGTCCTCTTCCCGACGGACCCGAGCTTCGAGGCGTACACGACGATCCTCTCCGGCGGCCTGGTCACCCGCGCCGTCCTGGTGAGCATCGGCATCACCGTCGTCGGCACGACCCTCTCGCTCCTGACGACCATCGGCCTCGCCTACTCGCTCTCCAAGCGCGGCGTCCCCGGCAGCAAGCCGGTCCTGCTCCTGGTCCTGTTCACGCTGCTGTTCGCGCCCGGCATGATCCCCATGTACGTCCTCGTGAAGGAGCTCGGACTCCGCGACTCCTACTGGTCGTTGATCCTCCCGGGCCTCATCAACGCCTTCAACCTCGTGGTCATGCGGGCGTTCTTCATGAACATCCCCGAGGAGCTGTACCAGGCGGCCCGCATCGACGGCGCGGGCGACTGGCGGATCCTGACCCGCATCGTTCTCCCGCTGTCCAAGGGCGTCATCGCGGTCGTCGGCCTCTTCTACGCGGTCACGTACTGGAACGCCTTCTTCAACGCGATGCTCTACCTCGACGACTCCGGCAAGTGGCCCATCCAGGTCGTGCTGCGCAGCTACGTCGTGCAGGGCAAGTCGATCACCGGCGACCAGCTCGGCGTGAACCACATGGCGCCCGCCCAGTCCATCTCGATGGCCGTGGTGATGCTGGCGCTGCTGCCGATCCTGCTGCTCTTCCCCTTCCTGCAGAAGTACTTCAGCAAGGGTGTGCTGACCGGCGCCATCAAGGGCTGACCCGCCCCGCGCCGCCCACCTGCCCTCCCCATTCTTGGAGTTGACCCATGAGCACCGGTCTGTCCCGACGCCACTTCCTCGGTCTGAGCACCGCCGTCGCGGCGGGCGCCGCCGCCCCCTTCCTCACCGGCTGCGGCTCGTCCACGGCGGGCAAGGGCGAGGCGGCCTCCGCGAAGGTGAAGCTGCCGACGTACGTCCCCTTCACCAAGGTCAAGCCCGACCTGCCGCCCAACGCCAAAGGCCTGTCGGCCGGCTTCCTCTCGTACCCGAAGGAGCTCGTGCAGAGCGTCGCCAAGGTGCCCGGCGACGGCTCGGAGGTGTCGATGCTCACCGAGATATGGGTGCAGCCGCCCACGCCCAAGGGGTCCAACGCCCACTGGAAGCAGGTCAGTCAGAAGCTCGGCGTCGACCTGTCCGCCATCCTCGGCACGGACCCCGGCTACGAGGAGAAGTTCCCGGCGATCGTCGCGGGCGGTGATCTGCCCGACCTGATGTGGATCCCGCCGAACCAGGGTCTGCAGCACATCTCGCAGCTGCTGGAGTCGAAGATGGCCGACATCACGGAGTACGTCTCCGGCGACGCGGTCAAGGACTACCCGAACCTCGCCAACATGACCCCGGCCCACTGGAAGACGGCCGTCGTCAACGGCAAGATCTGGGGCGCCCCGAGCCCGTACCCCGCCCTCGGCCAGGTCTACGCCGGCAACCCGGACATCTGGGCGAAGGCCGACGGTTTCTCGGCGTCGAGCACCGAGGAGTTCATGGACAAGTGCAAGGAGGTCACGGGCAGCAACGTATGGGCGCTCGAACCGATCTACGTGAACGCCGTGAGCGTGCTGAGCCAGTGCTACGGCGCGCCCAACAAGTGGGGCCGCGCCAAGGACGGTTCGGTCACCTTCTGGATGGAGTCGGAAGGGTTCCTGGAGGCGCTGAACCTCGTCGTCAAGCTCAAGAAGGCGGGCGTCTTCTACCCCGGCGACCCGAAGATGGCGGACGCGTACCTGAAGCTCGCGCAGGGCCGCATCGGCGCGTGCGTCTACGCGAACCCGTTGGGCGCCCGCAAGGACACCCGCACCAACGACCCGAAGCTGGCCGCCGAGATCCTCGTCCCCTTCGACGCCGACGGGCACAAGGCCAACGCCCATCTGCACGCCTTCGGCACCATCGGCTACACCGCCATCAAGAAGGGCAGCGAGAAGCGCGTACGCATGCTCCTCGAAGTCCTCAACTACCTTGCGGCGCCGTACGGGACGAAGGAGCGGGAGTTCCTGGAGTTCGGCGTGGAGGGCACCGACTTCACGTACGACAAGGACGGCTATCCGCAGCGCACGAAGAAGGGCAAGCAGGAGGTCGAGGGCCTGTGGAGCGGTCTGACCACGGCCACCACCGCCCCCTATGTCCTCGCGCCCTCCAGCTTCCCCGGCACCCACGGCGTCCAGGACGTCCGCGACATCTACGGCGTCGAGCAGCAGCTCCTGAAGACCGCGGTCCCGAATGCCGCGGTCGGTCACTACTCGGACGCCTACACCGAGCACTACGGCCGCCTGTCGACCGAATCCGGCGACCTCGTCAACGACATCGTCGCCGGCCGCAAGAAGATCAGCGAGTGGAAGCCGTTCTGGCAGGAGTGGGGCCCCAAGGGACTCGACCAGATGAAGCAGGAGTTCCAGAAGTCCCTTGAGGCGAGCGGGGAATGACTAGTCGGTGGACGTGCGGGCGAGCTCGGACCTCTTGTAGGAGTACCCGAAGTAGATCCCGAGCCCGATGACGAACCACACGGCGAACCGCACCCACGTCTGCCACTGCAGGAACGTGATCAGCCAGATCGAGAAGACGACACCCACCGCGGGCACGACCGGCATCCCCGGCGTGCGGAAGGTGCGCGGCAGGTCCGGCTGCCGGTAGCGCAGCACGATCACCGCGACGCACACCACGACGAACGCCAACAGGATCCCGATATTGGTCAGTTCGGCCGCCTCGCCGATCGGCAGGAAACCGGCGATGGCGGCCGACGCGACCCCGACGATCCACGTCACGCGCGTCGGCACGTGCCGCGTCGGGTGCGTCTTCGCGAACCACTTCGGCAGCAGCCCGTCCCGGGACATGCTGAACCACACCCGGGTGACACCCAGCATGAACGTGAACATCACGGTCAGGATGCCGATGATGGCGCCCACCGCGATCACGTCCGCGAGCCCGCTCAGTCCGGCCGCCTTGAACGCGGTCGAGAAGCCGCTCTCCGGATCGATGTCCTTGTAGTTCTGCATACCGGTCAGGACCAGGCACGCGAGCACGTACAGCACCATCGAGATCGCGAGGGAGTAGAGGATCGCCTTCGGCATGTGACGCTGCGCGTCCTTCGACTCCTCCGCCGCCGTCGACATGGCGTCGTAGCCGAACACCGCGAAGAAGACGGTCGCCGCACCGGTGAACGCGCCGCTGACCCCGAACGGGAAGAACGGCGTGTAGTTGCCCGTGTTGATGTGGAAGAAGCCCACCCCGATGACGAGCAGCACCACGAGCACCTTGAGGACGACGACGATCGTCTCGAAGCGGGCCGCGTTCCTGATCCCGAGCGTCAGCAGGTACGCGATGAGCAGGCACAGCGCCGCGGCGAACAGGTCGACCTTGTGGCCGTCGCCGGTGCCGGGCGCGCCCAGCATCCAGTTCGGCAGATCGATGCCCATCTCGCCGAGCAGGAAGCTGAAGTAGCCGGAGATGCCGATCGCGACGACCGCGACGATCGCCGTGTACTCCAGGAGCAGGTCCCAGCCGATGAACCAGCCGGCGAGCTCGCCGAGCACCGCGTAACCGTACGTGTACGCCGATCCGGCCTTCGGGATGAGCCCGGCGAACTCGGCGTAGGAGAGGGCGGCCGCGGCGCTCGCCACACCCGCGATGAGGAAGGAGATCAGCACGGCGGGGCCGGCCGTGCCGTTGGCGACGGTGCCCGCGAGGGTGAAGATGCCCGCCCCGATGATGCCGCCCACGCCGATCGCGGTGAGCTGCCCCAGGCCCAACGAGCGGGTGAGCTGGGACCGTTCGCCGCCCGCCCCGCCCTCGGTGTCCTCGATCTGTTCGATGGGTTTGCGGCGCAGCACGCCCTGTCCCATGCGCGGTCGTGGGGGAACGGCCATGAGCTCACCTCTTCGCAGACGTGACGGCTGACGGCCGATCATGATGCACCCGTGGCGACGGCGAGGGAAGACGACGCGCCTTGTGGGGCCGGGCGGTCGTTACGGAACGACGGTGACCGGCCAGCGCCCCGCCTTCACCAGGCGTACGGCCACCGAGCCGACGATGCGGTGCCCGGCCTGCTCGGACGCGCCGACCACGACGGCGTCGGCCGTGAGCTCGTCGGCGGCGGTGACCAGCCCGTTGAACGGGTCGCCGCGGAACGTGTGGAACTCCCAGCGCACGTCGTATATGTCCTTCACCCGCTCCGCCGCCTCGCGGATCTCCGCGATGAGGCCCTCGGCGATCTCGTCGGTCGTCTCCGCGACGGGCACGCCGAGCGCGGCGCCGGCCGCCATCACGGGCTGCACATAGACGACGGCGAGCAGGGCGCCCTGCCGCCTGGCCAGGCCTCCGGCATATGCCGCCGCCCGGAACGAGGAATCGGAGCCGTCGACTCCGACCACGATCACCTTGGGCCCGTCCGTACCGCGCTCGAACTGGTGTGGCTGCTGATCGGTCACGCGCAGAGGTTAGCGGAAACCCCCAGGTGAGGGGACCCGTGGGGCAGAACGGATCTCTCGGTTCCGAGATCTTCACACGTATCCCGACAGGCGGCCGCACCCGACCCTTCCTAGAGTCGGAACCATGACCTCAGCCGCGCCGGACACCGAGGCCGGGGCCGCGGGCCGCACCCGCGAGGGCCGCCTCGGCCGCGTCCCGGAGATCTTCGCGACGTTCTTCGGCACCCTCGGTCTCTTCTGCGCCCTGATCGCCCTGATCGCGCCGCTGCGCCACTTCCTGCGACCGGTCACCCGCTTCCTGGACACGCTCACGGTCCCGGTCAGCGCGAACCTCGCCTACGCCGCGTTCCTCTTCCTGCTCGCCGGAGCGACCGCGGCCCGCAAGAAGGTCGCCTGGTGGCTGGTCACCGTCTACTTCGGGCTGCTGCTCGCCGTCGACGTGCTGGGCGTCTGCCTCGGCCTGTTCGCCGATTCGCTCCCGTCGCTCATCGTGTGCGGCATCGCGTTCGTGGTGCTGCTGCGGGCGCGCCGGGAGTTCTCCGCGCAGTCGCGGCGCGGCTCGGTCCGGCGGGCCTTCGCCGTGCTGCTCGTCGGGCTCGCCGTGGCGATCCTCGTGGGCTGGGGCCTGGTCGCCCTGTTCCCGGGGACCCTGCCGGCCGGCCAGCGCCTGCTGTGGGCGGCCGACCGGGTCTGCGGCGGCCTGGTCTCGGGCGGCACCTTCGACGGAAGACCGCCCCGGCCCCTGTACTTCCTCCTCGGCCTGTTCGGCGCGCTCGCCCTGCTGAACGCCTGCGCCACCATGTTCCGCTCGCAGCGCATGGAAGCGGCCCTGCACGGCGACGAGGAACCCCGCATCCGCGCCCTCCTCGGCGCCTACGGGTCCCAGGACTCGCTCGGCTACTTCGCGACCCGCCGCGACAAGGCCGTGGTGTTCTCGCCCAGCGGCAAGGCGGCCGTCACCTACCGCGTCGAGGCCGGCGTCTGCCTGGGCAGCGGCGACCCGGTCGGCGACCGGGAGGCCTGGCCGCACGCCATCGGCGCCTGGCTCGACGTGGCCCGCCGGCACGGCTGGTCACCCGCCGTCATGGGCGCCTCCGAAGAGGGCGCCACCGCGTTCGCGCGGGCCGGGCTCGGCGCACTCCAACTGGGCGACGAGGCGATCCTGTACGTCGCCGACTTCGACCTGAACGGCCGCGACATGCGCGTCGCCCGCCAGGCCGTCGCCCGTGTCCGCCGTACCGGCGCCACCTGCCGGGTCCGCCGCCACGCCACCCTCACCGACGAGGAGATGGAGGCGATCGTCGACAAGGCCGACGCCTGGCGCGACACCGAGACCGAGCGCGGCTTCTCCATGGCGCTCGACCGGCTCGGCGACCCCCAGGACGGCGACTGCCTCCTCGTCGAGGCGCTCGACGACCAAGGACGCCTGCTCGCCCTGCTCTCCCTCGTGCCGTGGGGCAAGGACGGTGTCTCCCTCGACCTGATGCGCCGGGACCGCAGCGCGCCCAACGGCGTCATGGAGTTCATGATCGCCGAACTGTGCGAGGCGGCGGGCCGGTTCGGCATCCGCCGCATCTCCCTGAACTTCGCCGTGTTCCGCTCCGTCTTCGAGGAGGGCGCCCGCATCGGCGCGGGCCCGGTCCTGCGCCTGTGGCGCAGGCTGCTGCTGTTCTTCTCCCGCTGGTGGCAGCTGGAGGCCCTCTACCGGTCGAACGCCAAGTACCGCCCCGAGTGGTACCCGCGGTTCATCTGCTACGGCGAGACCGCCTCGCTCGCCCGCATCGGCCTGGCGTCCGGCATCGCCGAGGGCTTCGTCTCCGTACCCTCGCTGCGCAAGCTGTGGGGCAAGGGCCACCGCCCGGCCGGCGTCACCACGCCCGCCACCACGGCGGGCCTGCCGCCCATCGAGGCCCTCGACCTGCACACGGCGGACACGGCACCCGCGTCCCGGCTGCCCGACCAGATCCGGGTACGCCACCGCAAACTCGACCGGCTCCGCGCCGCCGGCATCGACCCGTACCCCGTGGGCGTCCCCGCCCGCACCCACACCCTCGCCGATGTCACCGAGGACCTGACGGGCCACGAGGTCACCGTCGCCGGGCGTCTCATGCTCGTCCGCGACTTCGGCGGGGTCGTCTTCGCGACCCTGCGCGACTGGTCGGGGGACCGCCAACTCGCCCTCACCCGCGACCGGTCGGGCCAGGAGCTCCTCGACGCCTTCACCACCGGCACCGACATCGGCGACCACCTCACCGCGACCGGCGAGGTCGGCGCCAGCGACAGCGGCGAACTCACCGTCTTCGTCACCGACTGGCGGCTCACCGGCAAGTGCCTGCGCCCGCTGCCCGACAAGCGCCGCGGCCTTGCCGACCCCGAGGCCAAGGTCCGCCGCCGCTACCTCGACCTCGTCGCGAGCCCCGACGCCCGCGACGTCGTCCGCGCCCGCTCCACCGCCGTCCAGGCACTGCGCCAGGGTCTGCTGGAGCGCGGCTACCTGGAGGTCGAGACGCCGATGCTCCAGCAGATCCACGGCGGCGCCAACGCCCGGCCCTTCACCACCCACATCAACGCCTACGACCTCGACCTCTACCTGCGCATCGCCCCCGAGCTGTACCTGAAGCGGCTGTGCGTCGGCGGCCTGGAGAAGGTCTTCGAGATGGGCCGCACCTTCCGCAACGAAGGCGTCTCCTACAAGCACAATCCCGAGTTCACGATGCTGGAGGCCTACCAGGCGTTCGCCGACTACGACGTCATGCTCGATCTCACCCGCGAACTCATCCAGGGCGCCGCCACCGCCGCCTTCGGCTCGCCGGTCGCCCGCAAGGACGGCACCGAGTACGACATCTCGGGTCCCTGGCCGGTCAGGACCGTGTACGGGGCGATCTCCGAGGCGCTGGGGGAGGAGGTCGACGCCGACACGGAGCTCGACGCCCTGCGGCGCCTCTGCGACCGCGCCGATGTCCCCTACTCGCCGGACGACGGCCGCGGCGACGTCGTCCTGGAGATGTACGAGCGCCTCGTCGAGGAGAAGACACAGCTGCCGACCTTCTACAAGGACTTCCCGACCGACGTCTCCCCCCTGACCCGGCAGCACCGCACGGACCCGCGCCTTGCCGAGCGCTGGGACCTCGTCGCCTTCGGCACCGAACTGGGCACCGCGTACAGCGAGTTGACCGACCCCGTCGAACAGCGTCGCCGGCTCACCGCCCAGTCGCTGCTCGCCGCCGGCGGGGACCCCGAGGCCATGGAACTCGACGAGGACTTCCTCGACGCCCTCGAATACGCGATGCCGCCCACCGGTGGCCTCGGCATCGGCGTCGACCGGCTCGTCATGTTCCTCACCGGCCGCACCATCCGCGAGACCCTGCCCTTCCCCCTGGTCCGCCGCCGCTGAACGGGTGCTTTCGCGCGTCCCATCCGGTGGTCGTGTGCGCGGCGACGCCGACACCGTGCGACGCATACATCATGAAAAAGCATCAGACCGCTCCAGGGCGACGGGCGTTCCTGCGCGGCTTCACGGCCGTCGGCGTGGCCGCCCTCACCGGCTGCGCCGCGACCGGCCGCCCGAGCACGCCGCCGAGTGCCTCGCCGAGCGCCGCGCCCGCCGCGGGACCGCCTGCCGCCCGCGCCCTCGAACCGTCGGCCTACCGGCTCAGCCCGATCGCCGGATACGGGCCGCAGCGCGCCGTGCCCGGCAGACTGAAGGTGCGTCACGAGCCCATCCTCAGCATGGACTTCGACCGCGGCGACCGCGCCATGGTGCTCAGCTTCGACGACGGACCCGACCCCCGCTACACGCCGGACATCCTGCGCACCCTGCGCAAGCACGATGTGCGCGCCATGTTCTTCGTGTGCGGCGAGATGGCCGTCGAGAACAAGGACCTGCTGCGCGAGATGGCCGACGACGGGCACGTCATCGGCAACCACACCTGGACCCACCCCCTGCTCACCAAGATGACGCGCTCGGGCATGCGCCCCGAGATCGAGCGCACCTGCGACGTCATCGACGACGCCGTCGGTGAACCGCCCGCCTGGTTCCGCGCCCCCTACGGAGCCTGGAACCGCGCGGCGTTCCGGCTCGGCGCCGACCTCGGCATGGAACCCCTCGCCTGGACGGTCGACACCCTCGACTGGAACACCCCCGGCACCGGCACCATCGTCTCCCGGGTCCTGGGCGGCGCGGCGCCGGGCGTCGTCGTCCTCAACCACGACGCCGGCGGCAACCGTTCGCAGAGTGTCGCCGCACTGCGCGAGTACCTGCCCAGGCTGCTCGACGACGGCTATCGCATCACGGTCCCGCGCCGCCGCGGCATCTGACGGAATTTTTCCCCCCCCACGGGCCGCCGCCCGCCCGGTCCGTGCGCTCAGCGCACGGACACCAGGCGGGCGAAAGCCACCACATTCCCGTCGTAGCCGTTCTGCTTCGAGAAACCGCCGCCGCACGTGATGACCCGCAACTCCGGCGAACCGGTGGAGCTGTAGACCTTCTTGCCCGGGAAATTCGACTTCTCGAAGACCTCGATCCCGTAGATCTGGAAGACGGCCGTCCTGCCGTCCTTGCGCCGGACCTCGACGTGATTGCCCTTCTTCAGGGAGCCCAGACCGTAGAAGACGGCCGGCCCCTGCATGTTGTCGACGTGCCCGACGACGACGGCCGTGCCCTTCTCGCCCGGCGAGACCGCGCCCGTGAACCAGCCCGCCAGATTCGGGTCCTCGGGCGGCGGCGCGTCCACCCAGCCGTCCGCGTCCAGACCGACCTGCGTGACCGGCGCGTCCACCCGGATCGCGGGGATCCGCACCCGGTCCACCAGCGAGAACGGCAGCGGCTCGGGCGCCTTCGACTTCGCCCACGCGGGGGTGCGGCTGTCCGCGGCGGCCGCCGAGGCGGGCTGCGGCGGACCGATGTCGAATTCCCCCGAACCATTGCGGATCAATGCGAGCCCGGTCAGCAGCACCAGCGCTATCACGCCCCACGGCGCACGCTTTCTCGGCTGCTCCTCGGCTGCGAACCTTGCGTCGGACATTCGCTCATCCCCTCTGGCCGCGGCGGCGAGACCGCGACGGTTGCGCGTACCGAAACGCTAAATCGGCCGCGCGCGGCCAGCGACGGGGCGAGGGCGAACGGGTGGTGGCGCACACGGCCGTCCAGGGGGCCGGTGCGCCATCCGAGTTGCCGACGCCAAAAGATTTCTGACGGTCCGTGACCTGCGGCAATATCGGCTTGTACGGAATTCCTTCGGTGTGTCGGCTCACCAGGACGGCCGATTCCCGAAATGCGGCTCTGCGCACGGCATCTGAGGGTTCGTCTGGGAGGCGTTCTCGCCGAAAGTCCCGGGGACCGTTCCCCGGGGACGCCTTCCGCGGAGGATTTCCATGCGTAGCACCCGTGCCCTGGCGGTGTCCGCCGTCGCTGTCGCCGCCGTCGGTCTCGCCGCCCCTGCCGCGTCCGCCTGGACGGACCCGTCCAACGTCGCCGCCACCCCGAGCGTCATCCCGCGCGGCGGTCAGCTCACCATCACGGTCGACGGAACCAACTGCCAGAAGTCGGGGGCCACGGCTTCCTCGGACGCCTTCGGATCGGTGCCGCTCTCGAACGCCGGCGGCAGCACGGCCAGCGGTACCGCCACGGTCCACGAGAACGCCACCCCCGGCGCGCACGACATCACCGTCAGCTGCCCGGGCTCCCAGCCGCTGGCCAGACCGGCCGCCTTCACCGTCATCCACGGTGGTGTCCGCGGTGGTCTCGGCGGCGCGAGCGAGACCGGCGCGACCCGCACCGACATGGCGATCGGCGGGGCGCTCGTCACCGCCGCGCTGGTCGGCGGCGGCGTCTTCTGGATGCGCCGCCGTGCGGAGGGCAAGGCGTAACCGCACAGGACGGCGGGCGACAGCGGGCCCCGACCCCTTCGCGGGGCCCGCGACGCACGTGAACGGGCCGGTGCCCCGAGGACCGAGCGGTCTTCGGGGCACCGGCCCGTGCGGACGTCCGTCAGGCGCCGCCGTCGCCGGTGCGGCGCCGCGCCAGGTGGTACGCGGTGCCCAGCGCGCCGGCGATCAGGGCCGCGCCGAGGCCGATCTCCTTGAGGTCGAAGCCGGCGATGCTGCCGCCGACCCCGGCCCTGACCCCGTGATAGACGGGTGGGGGATTGGGGACGACCGGATTGACCGGTCTGCCGCCCGCGATGGTGAGGTCGACGTTGCGTGTGGTGCCGCTGTCGCAGCGGAACTGCACGGAGTACATGGCACCCTGCTTGGCGTCCCAGTCGACGGTGGCGGACGCCGAACCGCGGTCCTTGCGGATCGTGACGGTGTCGAAGATCCCGGCGGACACCTTGGTGTCACCCGAGCAGCCGCTGGCGTTGAGCGTGACCTGACCGCCCGCCGCGATCGTCGTGGGCGAGACACTGACCTGGAACGGGTCGGACTCCTTCGCCACGGCGGTGGGCGCGGTGAGGGTCAGGGCGGTGAGCGAGAGCACGGTGGCGGAAACGGTGCGTATCGCGTGCATGATGGTTCCTCCGGGTCCACGAGGAGCAGCTGCGGACCGGTTCCGCTCGCTTGGGACAAGCACCTCGATGTCCGAAACGCTAGGGACACCCCCTTATGGGCGCGATCCGTGTCGTGCGAACGGGGCACGCGCTTGGGCCGGTCAGGGGATGTCGCGGCGCGCTGACGGTCCGTCGGGCCCGGTGGTGTGCCATACGTGCGGACCGGCTCCCCGCCACTCCACGAGGTGCGGGTCGTCGAGGGTCAGGTCCGCCGCGCCGATCCCGGCCCGCCGCAGCAGGGCCGCCAGATCCCCGTCGCCGTGGGCGAGGCCCACCGCCCGTCCGCGTACGGACACGTGCCGCCCGCCCTCGGGTGCGGGCGGGTGGACGACGATCGGGGCCTGCCATGGGGTCATGCCCTCAGAGTGCTCCGTGCGGGGCCCGTCCGCAGCCCGGCGGCGTCAGTGGGCCCCGGGGAAGAGCATCAGGAACGGTTCCGCGGTCGCCGCGACGCCGCGGCTGTAGGGGGCGTCGAAATCCCAGATCAGGAAGAGCAGGAAGGCGATCAGGGAGGAGAAGAGGCCGGCGAGGATCAGCTCGCGGGGCGTGCGCCGGATCTGCAGCGCGAAGATCATGCCGATGGTGACCAGTCCGCCGACGATCAGGCCGAACCAGACGACGCCCGGCATCGTGGCCCCGGTCGAGTCCGCACGGGCGTTGCGCGCGTCGTCCGCGGCCGTCACCTGGTCCAGGAGCGGCTGGTAGGCCTGGGCCTGGAAGTCGTTCTTCGGCTCGAAGTCCGTGACGTCGTGGCGGACCTTGTCGAGCAACTGCGTGCCCTGGTCCGTCAGCTCGCCCTTCGTCCGCATCACGTGCCACTCCGTCGTCACGACATGGCTGACATACGTGTCGACATCCGCCCGGATCCGGTCCCGGACGTCGGCCGGGTAGACGCGGACGCGCTCGTGGACCTCGTGCAGCGCCTGCGCCTCGTTGCGCACGTGGTCCTGGGCCGCGCTGCGGGCCTCCCAGACGCCCGCGATGGCCAGACCGAGGACGATCGCGTAGACCACGCCGATCATCATCGTCATGTACTCGATGACGTCCGGGGTCTCCGACGGGTCGTCGTCGTCGCCGATCCGCCGCTGTTGCAGGACCTGGACGACGAGCACGACCGCACAGACGGCGACCATCGCGAGGGCGAGAACAAGCCATTCCGACATGGGTGACTCCACACAGGTTCAGCGGGGGCGCAGGGCGGCGACCGCGAGGACCGCGGGTGCGGTGATGAGCAGGGTGAGCGTGACCAGGGACGGTCCGCCGCTCGGCGGCGCGCGGTGCGCCGTGGGGCGGTAGGCGGGGTAGTGGACGGGCGTCGGCTCGGCCTTCGGGGACGCGGAGTGCGTCGGTGTCGGGCTCGGCGGCGGCGGCGGCGGTGGTGGTGGCGGCGGTGGTGGTGGCGGCGGAGGCGGGGGCGGCGGCGGTGGGGGAGGCGGTGGTGGAGGAGGGGGAGGCGGTGGTGGGGGAGGTGCGGGTTTCGGGGGCGGGGGCTTGGGGGCCGGCTTCTTCGGCGCGGGCGTGCGCGGCCCGGCGCTGCAGATGACACCGTCGCCGGAGACGGCCACGGCGCCGCCCGTCGCGCCGCCGTCGATCGAGGCGTACGCGCAGTTGTCGGCCGGGGCGAGGACGGGCGCCGCTGCCGCGGCGGGCGAGCCGCACAGCCAGGCGACGGTCATCGCCGCGAGGAATCGGGTGACCAGGGCGGACCTGGCCCGCTTGGTTCGGGGCACGACCGAGATCATGAGCAGCGCGCCGGAGCGGCACGCCGCCCGCCGACCGGATTGCCCCGAAGGAGGGGAGCGGGAGCACTCGGGGTTTGCGCCGCGTCCCGTAGCCCGTCCGAGGCAATAAATCTTGGACCGCGTTGAACGCACCCGATGTTCCCGCCCGTACCTAGGGCCATGTGCGAGCCCGGCCGGGTTTGCGCAACACCCAAGTAACATACGGGAGTTGACGATGAAGACCTCCTGGCGGAGCGCCTCGCTCGTAGCGACAGCTGCGGCCCTGCTGGCGCTGACGACGGCGTGCGGTCAGGACACCGGCGGCTCGTCCACGAACGGCCAGAACGTGGGCAACGCCGCCCCGGCGCAGGGCGGTTACGGATCCGACGGGGCCGACGGGTACGGCTCGTCCGGGAAGGACGACGCCGGCGCCGCGGCCAAGGCCGAGTCCGCCGGTCAGCTCGCCGTGTGGGACAGCAAGAAGCTCGGCAAGGTCGTCACGGACAGCGCCGGGCTCACGCTCTACCGCTTCGACAAGGACACGGCGCAGCCGCCCAAGTCGAACTGTGACGCAGCCTGCCTGAAGACATGGCCGGCCGTCCCCGCGAGCGGCGCCAAGTCCGCGCCCGGCGTCGACGCGTCGCTGATCGGCGAGGTGACGGCCGCCGACGGCACCAAGCAGCTGACCATCGACGGCTGGCCGATGTACCGCTACGCCATGGACAAGAACCCCGGGGACGCCAAGGGCCAGGGGGTGGGCGGCACCTGGTACGCGGCCGCGCCCGACGGCAAGAAGGCGAGCGCGGCCGCCGCCGCGCAGCCCGCCGACGTCAAGGGCCTGTCGACCCGCAAGGACCCGAAGCTCGGCGAGATCGTCGTGGACAAGAACGGCATGACCGTCTACCGCTTCCTGAAGGACTCGGCCTGGCCCATCAAGTCCAACTGCGTCGGCGCCTGCGCGAAGAAGTGGCCCGCCGTCGCGCCGGTCGCCAAGAACGACACCGAGAACATTCCCCTGAAGGGATACATGACCTTCGACCGGCCCGACGGCACCAAGCAGCAGACGCTGAACTGCTGGCCGGTCTACACGTTCTCCGGCGACAAGGAGCCCGGGGACACCAACGGGCAGGGCGTCGGCGGCACTTGGTACGCGGCCTCGCCTGACGGAAAGCCGGTGGGCGCTCCCAAGTAACAACCGCGGAGGTGCCGGTGCGCCCCGCGCGCGGCTCACAGTAGAGTCCTCGAAGGATTTGTCGAAAGACCGGTCCGTTCCTCCTCTGGCCAAGTGACGGCCATAGGACGGAACGGACCGGTTCTTTTCGGCTGGGAAAGAGATGGTTTCGGGGTGGTTTCGGATCCTCGCCAAATGGCACGTGCCGCAGGCAGTGACCGAGAACGGACGGTCAATTTCCGTTTTGACTCGCTCCTTTGGCGGCTGATCAGTAGCCTCAGCTCGAACACCGGCTCGCCTACGCCTTGGAGAGATTGATGGAGCGTCCTGCCTGGGCCCCGCAGGGCATCGACATCTCGGTGCCCAGTGTGTCCCGGATCTACGACTACTACCTGGGCGGTTCGCACAACTTCGAGGTCGACCGGGAAGCCGCCCGCAAGGCCATGGAGTTCCTGCCGGGCCTGCCCAAGATCATGCAGGCGAACCGGGCGTTCATGCGGCGGGCCGTGCGCCACGCCGTCGACGAGGGGCTGACCCAGTTCCTCGACATCGGCTCCGGCATCCCGACGTTCGGCAACGTCCACGAGGTGGCGCAGCAGGCGAGCCCCGGCGCGCGGGTGGCCTACGTCGACCACGACCCGGTCGCCGTCGCGCACAGCCGGGCCGTCCTCGACGGCAACCCGGACACCACCGTCGTCTCCGCCGACCTCCGCAAGCCGCAGGAGATCCTGCGCAGCCCGGAGATCGCACAACTCCTGGACCTGGAGCGCCCGGTGGCGCTGCTCCTCGTCGCCGTCCTGCACTTCATCGAGGACTCCGACGATCCCTACGGGGCGGTGGCCGAACTCAGTGCGGCGCTCGCCCCCGGCAGCATGCTGATCGTGACGCACGCCTCCTACGAGGGCATGCCGATACCGACCGAGCAGGCCGGCGGTGCCGTCGACGTCTACCGCGACGACGTCCGCAATCCGCTGATCATGCGGACCCCCGAGCAGATCGGACGGTTCTTCCAGGGGTACGAGCTGGTCGACCCCGGCATCGTGCCGCTGCCGGTGTGGCGGCCGCAGACCGCGCCCGAGGACGAGGACCCGTTCACTTTCGCGGGCTATGTGGGAGTGGGGCGCAAGGCGTGAGCGGGGAGCCGGGCGGCCCGGAGGACAGACTGCGCAGGTTCGCCACGATCTGGAGCCGGGCCATCTTCCCGGTGACGGCCACATCCCTGACCCGGCCCGAGTTCGAGGAGAAACTCGTGCCGCTCGCCCGCCGGCTGCGCGACGCGCTGGCCGCACGGGCCCTGGACGCCGTACAGACGAAGGCCGTCGGGTCCGCCCTCGTCGACGTGCACTGCACCGACCCCGAGGCGCTCAGCCGCACCCTGGACGTGGTCGACGCCTATCTCGTCCTGTACTGCGGCGACGAGGCACAGACCCCGGAGCGCGAGGACGACCTGCGGGCCCGCTGCGCCCGTATCCAGCACTCCGTCGCCGCCGGCTTCGCGGCGGCCCTGCGGGAGCGCACCCTCGCCGAGCAGGAGGCCATCTCGATGGCCGCGCTCAACGCCCGCAGCGCCGTCGCCGAGGCGCTGCACGCGAGCGAGGCCCGGTTCCGCGCGGTGTTCCACGGCGCCGCGATCGGCATCAGCATCGCCGATCTGGACGGCACGGTGCTGGAGGTCAACGACGCGCTGGTGCGGATGTTCGGCGGCGGTGAGAACGTGCTGCGCGGCCGCAAGGTCATGGAGTGGACCCACCCCGACGACGCGCCGCAGGTCTGGCACCTCTACAACGAACTGGTGCGCGGCGACCGCGAGCACTACCGGGTCGAGAAGGCGTTCTACCGGCCCGACGGCACGGCCCTGTGGACGAACCTGACGGTGTCGCTGCTGCGCGACGCGGACGGCGTACCGCAGTACCAGCTCGCCCTGGTGGAGGACACGACCGAGCGCCGCCTCCTCAACCTCCGGCTCCGGTACGAGGCCACACACGACGCCCTGACCGGGCTCCCCAACCGCACCCTGTTCTTCGAGCGCCTGGAGAAGGTGCTCGGCGCGGGCGAGAACATGCGGTTCGGGCTGTGCTACCTGGACCTCGACGGCTTCAAGACCATCAACGACAGCCTCGGCCACGCCGTCGGCGACCGGCTTCTCGTCGAGGTTGCCGACCGCCTCCAGGCCTGCGCCACCGCGCCCGGCGAGATGGTCGCGCGGCTCGGCGGCGACGAGTTCGTGGCCCTGACCACCGGCAAGGACACCGAGGCCGAGGTCGACGACCTCGCCGGCCGCATCATGGGAGCGCTTGCCACGCCCATCCGCATCGACGGCCGCGAGCTCACCGTGCGCGGCTCCATCGGCATCGTCGAGGGCCCGGTCGGCGACCGCAGCCCCGCCGAGGTCCTGCGCAGCGCCGACATCACGATGTACCGGGCCAAGTCCGCGGGGGGCAACCGGTTCGAGCTGGCCGACCCCGAGGCCGACGCCCGCGCCATCACCCGGCACGGGCTGACGACGGCGCTGCCCGCGGCCCTGGACCGCGGCGAGTTCTTCATCGAGTACCAGCCGCTGGTCCACCTCGGCGACGGCAGCGTGCGCGGCGCCGAGGCCCTGGTGCGCTGGCGGCACCCGCAGCACGGCGTGCTCGGGCCCGACCGCTTCATCCCGCTCGCCGAGCACACCGGCCTCATCGTGCCGCTCGGCCGGTGGGTCCTGGAGGAGTCGGTCCGGCAGGCCCGCGTCTGGCAGGACCGGCACGCGGAGGCGGGCCCGCTGCGCATCAACGTGAACCTGTCGCCGATGCAGCTCACCCACCCCGGCCTGGTCTCCGACACCGTCGACATCCTCGAGCGATCCGGCCTCGAACCGGGCGCGCTGTGCCTGGAGGTGACCGAGTCGGCGCTGATCGGCGCCGACGACGACCTGCTCAAGCCGCTCAGGCGCCTCTCGGAGATGGGCGTCGACATAGCGCTCGACGACTTCGGGACGGGTTACTCGAACCTCGCGAACCTGCGCCGCCTGCCGGTGAACGTGCTCAAGCTGGACCGGTCCTTCACCCAGGGCATGCAGCAGTTCCCCGCGGACCCGGTCGACCTGAAGATCGTCGAGGGCATCGTGTCGCTCGCCCACAGCCTGGACCTCGCGGTCACGGTCGAGGGCGTCGAGACGGGCGCGCAGGCCGAGCAGCTGCGCGAGCTCGGCTGCGACACGGCGCAGGGCTGGTACTACGCCCGCCCGGGCCCGCCGGACCGGCTGCACGAGCTGGCGCTCGCGGACGCGACGGGGTGAGCGCGTGAGCCCCGCCGGGATCCGCTGGGCGTACGCCTTTATCGACCGGCCTTACGAGCACTTCGGCGCGGCCTGCGACTTCTGGGCCCGGGCCACCGGGTCGGTGCTGTCCGCACCGCGCGGCGAGCGGGACGAGTTCGCCACGCTGCTGCCGTCCGGCGCGGACCCGTGCGTCAAGGTGCAGGGGGTCGCCGAGGGGCCAGGCGGCGCGCACGTCGATCTGGCGGTCGAGGACGTACCGGGGCAGGCGGGGCGGGCCCGCGAGCTGGGGGCCACCGGGGTCTTCGCCGCACCGGGTCTGGAGGTGCTGCGCTCTCCCGCCGGGCATCTGTTCTGCCTCGTGTCATGGGAGGGGGAGCGGGTCGTACCGTCGCCGACGGCCCCCTCGAACAGGCTCGACCAGGTGTGCCTCGACACGGCGCCGGGCGCGTACGACGCGGAGGTCGCGTTCTGGGCCGAGCTCACCGGGTGGCCCGAACTCCCGTGCACCGGTGCGGAGTTCCGCAGGCTGGAAGCGTCGCCGGTGCGGCTGCTCTTCCAGCGCCTCGACACGGACGCGCCGCCGTCGGCCCATGTGGATCTGGCCTGCGGGGATCGCTCCGCGGTGCGGGTGCTGCATGAGTCGCTGGGGGCGGAGTTCGTGCGGGACGGGCGGGCGTGGACGGTGATGCGGGATCCCGCCGGGGGTCTTTACTGTGTGACGGACCGCGCGCCGTAGGGGCGCGGGGAACTGCGCGACCGGCCACGACGAAACCCGCACCCGGCGACGGGACGCGACCACCCGAGCTGGATTCCGCCCGCGAGGGCCCCGCACTCGGCGACCGGGCGCAACGCCGAACCGGATACCGCCCGCGAGGGCCCCGCACCGTCACCCGTCCCGCCCCACCAACATCCGCTGAAGCTCCCGCGCAGCCCGCGGCGGGGCCACGTCGGAGCGGTGTGCCAGCGCGATGGTCCGATGCAGACCGGGCCGTGCCAGAGGGGTGACCCGGAGATCCGCCCCGGCCCGCGTCGCCACCATCCGCGGCACCACCGCGACCCCGAGCCCCGCCCGCACGAACCCCAGCACCGCGTCCATCTCCCCGCCCTCCACCGCGAAATCCGGCTCGAACCCCTCCGCCCGGCACGCCGCGACGGTCAGCTCCCGCAGGTCGTACCCGTGCCGGAACATCACCAGGCGTTCGCCCTCCAGGTCGCCGACGCGGACGGACGCGCGTCCCCGGCCGGGCGGGGACGCGCCGGGCGACGACACCACCACCAGCTCCTCCCGCAGGAGCTCCACCGTCGTCAGCGCGGGCGCCGGCGCCGGCAGCGGCAGGACGACGAGGGCCAGGTCCAGCGCGCCACGCGCGAGCTCCCGTACGAGGTCGTGGGAGCCGCTCTCCTCGATGAGCAGCTGGATGCCGGGGTACCGGTCGTGGAACGCGCGCAGCACGTCCGGCAGCAGGCCCGTGCACAGCGACGGTGTCGCCCCGAGCCGCACCCGCCCGCGCTTGAGCTGGGCGAGCTCCTGCACCTCGTGCCGCGCCGTGTCCGCGTCGGCGAGGATCCGCCGGGCCAGCGGCAGGAGCGCCTCGCCCGCGTCGGTCAGCGTGATGTTGCCCCGGGCCCGCTGGAACAGATCCACCCCCAGCTCCCGCTCCAGCGCCCGGATCTGCTGGGACAGCGACGGCTGGGCGACATGCACCAGCTCGGCCGCGCGCGTGAAGTGCCGGGTCTCCGCGACCGCGACGAAGTACGAGAGCTGTTGGAACTGCATGAGGCCCAGGATAGGCGTTGATAGAGAGTGCCTATGGAAATGAGCCGGACCATGTCTTGGACCGATCGGGCCCTTCGGCCCTACCGTCTGGTGACATGGCTCTGGCAACGCGGACGGACCGACGACCGTCCATGACGCGCACGATCTGGGACAGCTCCCTCGGCAAGAAGACCGTGATGGCTGTCAGCGGACTCGTGATGCTGCTCTACCTGGTCGCGCACATGATCGGGAACCTCAAGATCTTCTTCGGTCCGGAGGAGATCAACCACTACGCCCGCTGGCTGCGCACCATGGGCGGCCCGGTCCTCCACCACGAGTGGGGCCTGTGGATCGCGCGGGTCGTGCTCGTCGTCGCCGTCGTGGCCCACGCGACGTCCGCGTACCAGCTCAGCCGCCGCGACATCAAGGCGCGCCCCAGCAAGTACGTGCACAAGAAGCCGCGTGCCAGTTACGCCACGCGCACGATGCGCTGGGGCGGCATCATCCTCGGCCTGTTCATCGTCTGGCACATCCTCGACCTGACCACGGGCACCGTGCACCCGGGCGGCTACGAGCACCTGCACCCGTACCAGAACATCATCGACACCTTCTCGACCTGGTACGGCAACGTCATCTACATCGTCGCGATGCTCGCCCTGGGCCTCCACGTCCAGCACGGGTTCTGGAGCGCCGCCCAGACCCTCGGCGTCGGCAACCGCACCCGCGACCGCGTCCTGAAGACCGTCGGCAACGCCCTCGCCGCACTGCTCACGCTCGGCTTCATCGCCGTGCCCGTGGGCGTCATGACCGGATTGGTGAGCTGAACCATGACCACGTACGCGGAATACTCCACCGGCGAACCGGTCGTCGACACCAAGGCGCCGGCCGGGCCCGTCAACGAGCGCTGGGACACGCGCCGCTTCGAGGCGAAGCTGGTCAACCCGGCCAACCGGCGCAAGCACACCGTCATCGTCGTCGGCACCGGCCTCGCGGGCGGCAGCGCGGGGGCCACGCTCGCCGAACAGGGCTACCACGTCGTCCAGTTCTGCTACCAGGACTCGCCGCGCCGCGCCCACTCGATCGCCGCGCAGGGCGGCATCAACGCGGCCAAGAACTACCGCAACGACGGCGACTCCGTGCATCGCCTCTTCTACGACACCGTCAAGGGCGGCGACTTCCGCGCCCGCGAGTCGAACGTGCACCGCCTCGCCCAGATCTCCGTCGAGATCATCGACCAGTGCGTCGCCCAGGGCGTGCCGTTCGCGCGGGAGTACGGCGGTCTCCTCGACACCCGGTCCTTCGGCGGCGTACAGGTGTCCCGTACGTTCTACGCCCGCGGGCAGACGGGCCAGCAGCTGCTGCTCGGCGCCTACCAGGCACTCAGCCGCCAGGTCGCGGCAGGGAACATCGAGTTGCATCCGCGTACCGAGATGCTCGACCTCGTCATCGTCGACGGCAAGGCACGCGGCATCGTCGCCCGCGACCTGATCACCGGGAAGATCGACACGTACTTCGCGGACGCCGTCGTCCTCGCCTCCGGCGGCTACGGCAACGTCTTCTACCTGTCGACGAACGCCATGAACAGCAACGCCACGGCGATCTGGCGGGCACACCGGCGCGGTGCCTACTTCGCCAACCCCTGCTTCACGCAGATCCACCCCACCTGCATCCCGCGCACCGGCGACCACCAGTCGAAGCTCACGCTGATGAGCGAGTCGCTGCGCAACGACGGTCGCATCTGGGTGCCCAAGGCGAAGGGCGACACCCGCCCGGCCAACGAGATCCCCGAGGACGAGCGCGACTACTACCTGGAGCGCATCTACCCGTCCTTCGGCAACCTCGTGCCCCGCGACATCGCCTCGCGCGCCGCGAAGAACGTGTGCGACGAGGGCAGGGGCGTCGGCCCCGGCGGACAGGGCGTCTACCTCGACTTCGCCGACGCCATCGAGCGCATGGGACGCAAGGCCGTCGAGGCGAAGTACGGCAACCTCTTCGACATGTACCAGCGGATCACCGACGAGGATCCGTACCGGGTGCCCATGCGGATCTACCCGGCCGTGCACTACACGATGGGCGGCCTGTGGGTCGACTACGACCTGCAGACCAGCATCCCCGGGCTGTTCGCGATCGGCGAGGCCAACTTCTCCGACCACGGCGCCAACCGGCTCGGCGCCTCCGCCCTGATGCAGGGCCTGGCGGACGGCTACTTCGTCCTCCCGGCCACCATCAACGACTACCTGGCGAAGCACCCCCACAAGGACGAGGTGAACGCCGCGCACCCCGCGACCGTCGAGGCCGTGCGCGAGACCGAGGACCGGCTCGCGCGGCTGCTCGCCGTCGACGGGGACCGCACCCCGGACTCCTTCCACCGTGAACTCGGCGAACTCATGTGGGAGTTCTGCGGCATGGCCCGCACCGAGGACGGTCTGCGCAAGGCCCTCGACCGGATCCCGCAGATCCGCGAGGAGTTCTGGCGCCGCATCAAGGTGCCCGGCGTCGGCGAGGAGTTCAACCAGTCCCTGGAGAAGGCGAACCGCATCGTCGACTACCTGGAGCTGGCCGAGCTGATGTGCCTCGACGCGTTGGCCCGCGCCGAGTCCTGCGGCGGCCACTTCCGCGAGGAGTCGCAGACGCCCGACGGCGAGGCCGCCCGCAGGGACGAGGAGTTCTCCTACGCGGCCGCCTGGGAGTTCACCGGCACCGGCGAGGCACCCACCCTGCACAAGGAAGACCTGGTCTTCGAGTACGTCCACCCCACTCAGCGGAGCTACGCATGAAGCTCACCCTGCGCGTCTGGCGCCAGAAGAACGCCGACGCCGAAGGCGCCATGTCCACGTACGAGGTGGACGGGATCTCGCAGGACATGTCGTTCCTGGAGATGCTCGACACCCTCAACGAGGAACTCATCGTCAAGGGCGACGACCCCGTCGCCTTCGACCACGACTGCCGCGAGGGCATCTGCGGCGCGTGCTCGCTCGTCATCAACGGCGACGCGCACGGCCCGGAGCGCACCACCACCTGCCAGTTGCACATGCGGTCCTTCAAGGACGGCGACACGATCGACATCGAGCCGTGGCGGGCCTCCGCGTTCCCCGTCATCAAGGACCTGGTCGTCGACCGGACGGCCTTCGACCGCATCATCCAGTCCGGCGGCTACATCACGGCGCCGACCGGAGCGGCCCCGGAGGCGCACAGCACGCCCGTGCCCAAGCCCGACGCCGACTTCGCGTTCGAGCACGCCGAGTGCATCGGCTGCGGCGCGTGCGTGGCGGCGTGTCCGAACGGCGCGGCGATGCTCTTCACCTCCGCGAAGATCAACCATTTGAACGTGCTGCCGCAGGGCGCCCCCGAGCGCGAGACTCGCGTCCTCGACATGGTGGCGCAGATGGACGAGGAGGGCTTCGGCGGCTGCACGCTCACCGGCGAGTGCGCGACGGCCTGCCCCAAGGGCATCCCGCTGTTCTCCATCACGAGCATGAACAAGGAGTGGCTGCGGGCGAACCGCAAGGTCAGCCGCGGCTGAGCCACCCATGACGTCCCGCGAACAGCGCGGGGTGGGCGGGACCGGGAGTGGTGCTCTCCCGGTCCCGTCATCGTGTCCGGCCCGGAGCACGCGCGGCGGCGTTGTCAGTGGCCGGGGGTAATCTGCGCGCATGATCATGAACCGCAAGGGGAGGGAGCGGTTTCTCGACGCCGTCACGGGCTTCGAGACCGCTGTGCGCGAGCAGGACGGTGCCCGCTCGGAGCAGGAGTTCCAGAAAATACACCGGCACTTCGGGGACGCGAAGCAGGCGGAGATCGACGCGGGCGCGCCCCGCCTCGCCGCGCTGCTGACACAACTCCCCGCGGGCCCGCGGGGGATGGTCGCCGTCACCGTCGGCGCCTGCGTCGAGCGCGGCGCCGACGCCGGCCGGTGCGCGCCCGCCCTGCTCGACGGGCTCGCCGACGCGGTGCGCGGCGCCGGGGAGTTCTGCGCGCGCTGGACGGAGACCGGGGGAGGCGACCTGCCCGACCCGGAGACCGACGCCCCGGACGACGCCGTGCTGGAGCGCGTGGGCCCTGAGGCGGCGATGGCCTGGTGGACGCTCCCGCAGTGGGAGATGGCCGCGGTCGCGATGCTCAACCACCCGGCGGTGCGCACCGGACTCGACCCCGCCGTCCGCACCGGCCTGCTCACCTCGCTGCGGGCCGTGCAGGAGGCGTCGGGCCACGACTTCAAGTGCCTGACCTACGCCCTCCTCGTCCTGGACGACGCACCCCTGGTGGTGCTGCACCGGGAGAGCGGCGCCGGTTTCGCGCTGCGGATGACCGGCATCGGGGACAACTTCCAGCTCCACACACTGCTCGCCGACGTCCTCGCCGGCGGCGGCCATGTCGCGGCGCGCGTCCCGTCCGCGCAGGAGGCCGCGGTGTGCCGGGACGCGCCGGGCCAGGTGCCCACCACCGGCTCCTTCAACCTGGCGGCCCCGGACGGCGGTTGGATATGGAACGAGGGCACCCCCAGCGACATCCCCGTCGTCGACGGCGCCCGCCTCCTCGTCCTCGACCCGCCGCCCTACGAGCGCGGCTGGCCTGCCGGGCGGTTCTTCCCCGGCATGACCGGCGACCTCACCCTGGAGCGGGTCCTCGGGGCGGACGAGACCGCCCGTTGGTTCACTCATGTACAGCCGGCCACATGAGCGCCGAACTCGCTGCATTCGAAGGTGAGTTGGAGACGCACCTCACCGTCGAACCCGCCGCGGACCCGGCCGCGCGGCGCCTCGCGGACTGGGCCGCCGCCCGTGGCCTCGGCGTCACGCACATCGTGCTCGCCCGCGGCCGGCACCGCTCCCAGCCGATGGTGACGCTGCGCGGCCGGAGCCGGGCCGACGCGTGGATCCACGGCCCGGTCGCCCGGACCGCCGCCGCTCTCGCGCGGGACGGCTTCGTCGTCGTACGCGCCAAGACGGAGGCGGCGCCGTGGGCGGCGGGCGTACCGCAGAGCGACGCGGCCGCCCGGCTCGCCGCGCCGCACCTGCACTTCGAGCACCACGTGAAGCTGCTCCTCGCCGAGGGCGTCGACCCGGGCTCCCTCGCCGCGCGCGCCACGGACCACGGCGCGCACGTGTCGTGGAACGCGCGCCGGACCCGCCCCGACGGCCGCCAGGAACGCTTCGTGACCCAGCGCTGTCACGGCGTGGGCCGCGCCACCGCGCAGCGCCGGCTCGACGCGCTGGTCGCGGATCTCGCGGTGGCCCCCGGCACCCGGGTGCTGGAGGTCGAGCGCGAGTACGTCCTGCACGACACCCGCCTCGACCTCGACGCGGGCTGGCTCGACCCCCTGTCCTCGTCGCCCCGCCCGGAAGGAGCGCTCACATGACCGGATCGACGAACGCCCCCGACGACCCGGTGTGGCGGCGCGCCCTGTACCGGGGCGAGGAGCTCCCGCACACCCCGCCGGACGAGGAGATGCGGCGGGGGCTCGCGCTGCCCCGCACCCTGCTGCCCGCGCCGGAGGGGCTGAGCCAGCCGCCCGTCTTCGACCCGGCCCTCCTGCAGTACCCGTACGCCTTCCGCGCGGGCGACCCCCGGTTCGACGACGAGGCGACGGCCCGGGCCTGGTTCCGGGCCCGGCGCACCGCCCTCGACCTGGTGCTGGCGGCCGTCGCGGACAGCGCCCTGGGCGCGCGGCTCGTGCTGCGCGGCAGCGTGCTGATGGCGACGTGGTGCGGCGGCGCCGCCCGCGAGCCGGGCGACCTCGACTTCCTCGCGCCGGCCGGCTGGGCGTTCGAGGGGCCCGAGGCGCAGGCCCTGTTCCCGCAGATCGCGCAGGCGGCCGAGGCCACCGCCGCGGCCTGGCCGCACGCGCAGGTGCGGATCGACGCGGCCGGCGCGGTCACCGAGGACATCTGGACGTACGACCGCGTCCCCGGCCGGCGCCTGCTCCTGCCGTGGACGGCGCCTGGCACGGCCGGCGGCACGGTGCAGATCGACGTCGTCCACGACGAACCGCTCGCCGCCCCGGCCGTCCCCACGCCGCTGCGCCCGCTGGGTGACGGACCCGCCCGTACCGTCGGTGCCGTCACGCCCGAGCTGTCGCTGGCGTGGAAGATCATGTGGCTGATCGGCGACATCCACCCGCAGGGCAAGGACCTGTACGACGCCGTGCTCCTCGCCGATCTGGCGCCGCTCCGGTACGACGTGCTGCGCGGCGCCTTCGTCCTGGCCGGTGACGAGCTGCTGCGGCCCGGCGGACGCTGGTGGCTGGAGGAGATGCGGGCCTGCGCCGACATCGGCTGGGAGCACTTCCAGAGCGAGTATCCCCACGTGACGGGCACCGCGGCGCAGTACCTGGAACGCCTGTCCGCGGCGCTGGAACCCCTCGTCGCCCGCGCCGAGCGGGACGCGGAGGCGCCCTCGTACGAGCGCTGGGCGCGCTGGGTGGGCCCGCTCGTGGACCACGTCAGGGCCACCGCGCCGGACGTGCCCGCCTCCGCCGTGGGGCGCCTGGCCTCGGCGGGACGTCCCGGGGCACAGGCGGCTGTCGTCGTGGTGCGCGAAGTGCTGGGCCGCGCGCGGGTGACCGTCGACGAGGCGCTCGCCCTGGTGCTCGCCGGCGACGAGCGCTGGCACAGGTGGCGCGAGAGCCCCGACTCCTGGCACATGGTCCTGGACGAGCTGAGGTGAGAGGTGTGCGGGGCGTGCCGACAACTCCCCGCACACCTCTGACGCCTCGTCACCTACTGCGGGTAACGTCGACCCATGTATCCGGGAGCGTACGACCGAGCCAGGCCGGCCGTCGTCACGGCCGACGGCGGCATCACCCTCACTTACGGCGAGTTGGAGGAGAACTCGCTGCGTCTCGCCGACCATCTGCACGCGGCGGGGCTGCGCAGAGGCGACCATCTGGCCCTGCTGTCCGACAACGATCCGCGGGTCATGGAGGTGTACTGGGCCGCGCTGCGCTCGGGCCTCTATCTCACCGCCGTCAACCACCATCTCACCGCCGAGGAAGCCGCCTACATCGTGCGGGACTGCGGGGCGGCCGCGCTGATCGTCGCCGATGCCACACTCGCTGAACTCGGCGCGTCGGTCGCCGCGTTGGTGCCCGAGGTGACGCACCGGCTCGGCTTCGACGACGGGACGTACGACGCGGCGCTGGCGGCCGCGTCGGCCGAGCCGCCCGCCGTCCAGCCGCGCGGTACCGACATGCTCTACTCGTCCGGCACGACGGGCCGCCCCAAGGGCATCGAACCCACCCTGCCCGACGGCGACATCCGGACCGACCCCTCGATGTACCAGCTGCTCTTCCAGCCCATGTACGGCTTCGACGAGAACACCGTCTATCTGTGCCCGGCCCCGCTGTACCACGCGGCGCCCCTGCGGTTCTGCGGCACGGTCATCGCGACGGGCGGCACGGTCGTCCTCATGAAGTCCTTCGACGCGCACGGCGCGTTGGAGGCGATCGAGCGGCACAGGGTCACGCACAGCCAGTGGGTGCCGACCATGTTCGTGCGCATGCTGAAGCTCCCGGACGCCGTGCGCGAGCGCAGTGACACGTCGTCGATGAAGGTCGCGATCCACGCGGCCGCGCCCTGCCCCGTCGAGGTGAAGCGGCGGATGATGGACTGGTGGGGGCCCGTCCTGTACGAGTACTACGCGGCGACCGAGGGCAACGGGATCACCTTCATCGGGCCGGAGGAGTGGCTGCGCAAGCCGGGCTCGGTGGGACGTGGCGGGATCCTCGGCGAGCTGCGGGTCTGTGACGGGGCGGGGAAGGTGCTGCCGCCGGGGGAGACGGGCGTCGTCTACTTCGAGCGGGAGGAGCTGCCCTTCCGGTACCACGGGGACGAGGGCCGCACCCGCGAGGCCCAGCACCCCGATCACCCGCACTGGACCACCACCGGCGACATCGGCCACGTCGACGAGGACGGCTATCTCTTCCTCACCGACCGCAAGGCCTTCACGATCATCTCCGGTGGCGTCAACATCTACCCGCAGGAGATCGAGGACTGCCTCGTCCTGCATCCCGCCGTCGCCGACGTGGCCGTCATCGGGGTGCCGGACGAGGAGATGGGGGAGTGCGTCCGCGCGGTGGTGCAGGCCGCCGAAGGAAGCGTCCCCGGACGGCAGCTGGGGAGCGAACTGATGGCGTACGTGCGGGAACGGATGGCGCACTACAAGGTGCCGCGGGAGGTGCAGTTCGTGGGCGCGCTCCCGCGTACGCCGACGGGCAAACTGGCCAAGGGCCGGCTGCGCTCACCCGCCGAGCGCCCGCGCTAGATAGGGGGCCGTGCGACTGCCGGCGGCGGTCGCGACATCCCGGGGCGGGCCGGTCGCGACGACGTGCCCGCCCGCGTCCCCGCCGCCGGGCCCCATGTCGACGACCCAGTCCGCGCCGGCGACCACGGCCATGTCGTGCTCGACGACCACGACCGAGTGGCCCGCATCGACCAGTCCGTCCAGCTGCCGCAGGAGCACCTCCACATCGGCCGGATGCAGCCCGGTCGTCGGCTCGTCGAGCAGATACAGCGTGTGGCCGCGGCGCACCCGCTGCAACTCGCCCGCCAGCTTGATCCGTTGGGCCTCGCCACCGGACAGCTCGGTCGCGGGCTGGCCGAGACGGAGATAGCCGAGCCCCACGTCGAGCAGCGTGCGCAGGCTGCGCAGCACGGGCTCGGCCGCGTCGTCGTCCGCCGCGGTGAAGAACGCGGCCGCGGCCTCCACGGTCAGATCGAGCACCTCGGCGATGTTCCGCCCCCGGTACGTCACTTGGAGGGTCTCGGGGTTGTAGCGCGCGCCCGCACAGTCCGGGCACGGCGCGTACGTGCTCGGCAGGAAGAGCAGCTCGACGCTGACGAAACCCTCGCCCTGGCAGGTCTCGCAGCGCCCGCCCGACACGTTGAAGGAGAAGCGGCCGACGCCGTAACCACGCTCCCGCGCCTCGTCCGTGCCCGCGAAGAGCTTGCGTACGACGTCGAACAGTCCGGTGTACGTGGCCAGGTTGGAGCGGGGCGTACGGCCGATCGGCTTCTGGTCGACGACCACGAGCCGTCCGACACCCTCCAGGTCCTGGGTGATCGCGCCGATCAGGGTCGACTTGCCGGACCCGGACACCCCGGTGACGGCGGTGAACGCACCCAGCGGAACCTCCACCGTCACGTCCCGCAGGTTGTGCCGGGTCACCGGACCGACCTTCAACCACCCCTTGGGCGATCGGACTCGGCGCTCGGCCGGCGGCTCCTCGGCGAACAGGAAGCGGGCCGTCGCCGACTCCCCGACCGCGCGCAGGTCCGCCACCGGACCGCTGTGCAGCACCCGCCCGCCGTGCTCCCCGGCCAGCGGTCCCACATCGACCAGCCAGTCCGCGTGCCGCATCACGTCGAGGTGGTGCTCGACGACGAACACCGAGTTGCCGGCCTCCTTGAGCCGGTCCAGGACGGTGAGCAGGGACTCGGTGTCGGCGGGATGGAGTCCGGCGGACGGCTCGTCGAGCACGTACACGACACCGAACAGTCCGGACCTCAACTGCGTGGCCAGACGCAGCCGTTGCAGCTCGCCCGAGGAGAGGGTCGGCGTCGGACGGTCGAGTCCCAGGTAGCCGAGGCCGAGTTCGGTGACCGTCGCGATGCGGGCCCGCAGGTCGTCCGTGAGGACCCGAGCCGTCTGTGAGGCGTCCCCGGACGCGGCGTCGGCGAGGATCCCGGCCAGCTCCGCCAGCGGCAGCCGCGCCAGCTCGGCGATCGTCCGGCCCGCGAAGGTCACCGCGAGCGCTTCCGCCCGCAGCCGGGCGCCGCCGCACACCGGGCACGGGGTGCTCTCCAGGAACTTCTCCGCCTTCGCGCGCAGTGTCTGGCTCTTGGAGTCGGCGAACGTCTTCAGCACGTACCGGTTCGCGCTCATGTACGTGCCCTGGTAGGGGCGCTGGATGCGGTCCGCGTCCCGTACGGGGTGCACCGTGACCACCGGCTGCTCGTCGGTGAACAGGATCCAGTCGCGGTCCGCCTGCGCCAGCTCCCGCCACGGACGCCCCACGTCGTGGCCGAGCGTGTCGAGGATGTCCCGCAGGTTCTTGCCCTGCCAGGCGCCCGGCCACGCGGCGATCGCGCCCTCGCGGATCGACAGCGACGGATCGGGGACGAGGAGTTCCTCGGTGGTGCGGTGCACCCGGCCGAGGCCGTGGCACCGCGGGCACGCGCCGGCCGCGGTGTTCGGCGAGAAGGCGTCCGAGTCGAGCCGCGGTGCCCCCGCCGGGTAGCTGCCCGCGCGCGAGAACAGCATCCGCAGGGAGTTCGAGAGCGTGGTGACCGTGCCGACCGAGGAACGGGACGTCGGCACCGAGCGGCTCTGCTGCAGCGACACCGCCGGCGGCAGACCGCTGATCCCGCCGACCTCCGGCGCGCCCACCTGGTGGATCAGGCGCCGCGCGTACGGAGCGACCGACTCGAAGTAGCGGCGCTGCGCCTCCGCGTAGATCGTGCCGAACGCGAGCGAGGACTTGCCCGAGCCGGACACCCCCGTGAACACCGCCAGCACATCCCGCGGAATGTCCACGTCCACGCCCTTGAGGTTGTGCTCACGGGCGCCGCGGACCCGGACGAAGCCGTCGTGGCGCGGGTCGGGCGAGGACGGGTGGGGCATGGGTGCGGCTCTCCGGGTCGGCGGCGGTCACGGTCCGGCCACACGCGGGCCGGAGGGCAAATCACACGATTCTAGGCCGCGGCCCACGGTGTCCGCGCGCGCTGGCGTGGAGTACCAGAAATGATACTGTCGTGCCGTTCTCCGTACTCTTTGAGATGAGCGAGGGACCTTGCCCGCTGATCGTGCGCTGCCCTGTCCCGATGCCGTCGAGCTCATCGGCCGCATCCGGGACGTCGCCCAGAACTCGCTCGTGCCGTGCGCCGCCGAGGCGGAGGCCGCCGGAGCCTTCCCCCGCGAGGCCTTCAGGACCCTGGGCCGCATGGGCCTGCTGGGCCTTCCCTACGGGCCGGAGCACGGGGGCGGCGGCCAGACCTACGAGGTGTACCTGCAGGCACTCGAAGAAGTGGCGACCGCCTGGGCCACCGTCGGCGTGGGCGTCTCGGTCCACGCCATGTCCTGCTTCCCCCTCGCCGTCTTCGGCACGCGGGAGCAGCGCCGCAGGTGGCTGCCGGACATGCTCGGCGGCGAACTCCTCGGCGCGTACTGCCTGTCGGAACCCGAGGCCGGCTCCGACCCCTCGGCGATGCGCACCCGGGCCGTCCTCGACGGCGACCACTACGTGCTCGACGGCGTGAAGGCCTGGACGACGCACGGCGGACACGCGGACTTCTACACGGTGATGGCCCGCACCTCCGACCACCGCTCGCGCGGCATCTCCTGCTTCCTCGTCCCCGCCGACACCCCCGGCCTGGCCGCGGATCCGCCCGAGCGCAAGATGGGCCTCACCGGCTCGGCCACGGCCACCATGCGCTTCGAGGGGGTGCGCATCCCCGTCGAGCGACGCATCGGCGGCGAGGGGCAGGGACTGCAGATCGCCCTCGCCGCGCTCGACTGCGGCCGCATGGGCATCGCCGCGGTCGCCACCGGACTCGCCCAGGCCGCCCTCGACGAGACGGTCCGCTACGCGTGCGACCACGAATCCTCCGGCGAGCCGCTCATCGCCCAGCAGGGCCCCGCCTTCGCGCTGGCCGACATGGCCGCCTCGGTCGCCGTCGCCCGGGCCACCACCCTCGCCGCCGCCCGCCGCAAGGACCGGGATCTGCCTTTCGGGCAGGAGGCGTCCATCGCCAAGCTCGTCGCCACCAACCACGCCATGAAAGTCACCGGCGACGCGGTCGACCTCTTGGGCGACGACGGCTACTCCCGGCACCATGCCGTGGAGCGCTACATGCGCGAGGCCAAGGTCATGCAGATCTTCGAAGGCACCAACCAGATCCAGCGCCTGGTCATCAGCCGCGCGCTCGGCAGGGGTGGGTCGGGCTCGCTGACCGCGCCTGCCGCCCCGCCCACCCGGACCGCCCACGCTTGAGGAGCACCTGATGCGCATCGACCGAACCGCCGCGATCGTCACCGGCGGGGCCTCCGGGCTCGGCGCCGCGACCGCCGAGGCGCTGGCCGCACAAGGGGCGACGGTCTACGCCCTCGACCTCCCGGACAGCATCGAGCAGGCCCCCGCACGCGACGGCGTCCACTACGTCCCCACCGACGTCACCGTGCCCGAGCAGGTGCGGGCGGCCGTCACCGCCGCGACCTCCTCGGGCGTGCCGCTGCGCACCGTCGTCAACTGCGCCGGCATCGGTCCGTCGATGCGGATCGTCGGCAAGCGCGGAGTCCACGACCTCGACCTGTACGCGAAGGTCGTCCAGGTCAACCTGGTCGGCACGTTCAACGTCCTGGCGCTCGCCTCGGAGGCCGTCGCCGCACAGGACGCCGACGAGCAGGGGCAGCGCGGCGTCATCGTGAACACCGCGTCCATCGCCGCGTACGAGGGGCAGATCGGCCAGGCCGCGTACGCGTCGTCCAAGGGCGGAGTGGTCGGCCTGACCCTGCCGGCCGCGCGGGACCTCGCTCAGTACGGGATCCGCGTCTGCACCATCGCCCCGGGCATCGTCGAGACGCCCATGCTGGCCACGGTGTCCGAGGAGTTCCGCTCCGAGCTCGCCGCCGGCGTGCCCTTCCCGCACCGGCTCGCCGGACCCGAGGAGTACGCCCGGCTGGTGCTGGCGATCGTCGACCACGACTACCTGAACGGGGAGACCATCCGCATGGACGGAGCGCTCCGGATGGCGCCCCGCTGACCCGGGCGGGCCGGGCGGGCCGGGCGCCGGGTCAGGACGCGACGGCGTGCACGATCAGCGACGCGAGTTCGGCGTAGGCGTCCGAGTCGCTCAGCCCGGTGCGCGTGGTGACCTCGCCCCGCTGGATCGACTGCATGGTGGCGGCGGCGACCTCTCCCACGAAGGCCGCGTGCACCTCGCGGAAGGCGCCCGCGGTGACCCCCTCCGTGATCAGCTGCCGGATCCGGTCGGCGGCGTGCCGGGTGTTGGCCTCGTAGACCTCGCGGGTGGCGTCGAAGTCGGCCATGTCGTCGAGGAACTGCCGCGACAGCGGCCGCAGTTGCTCGGCGACGGCCGTGAGGTACACGACCACCCGCTCCGCCGGTGCCGAGGTGTCGGCGACCTGCTTCTCGACCGCGGCCGTCGCGTTCTTGAAGTAGTGCTTCACCACCTCGCGCACCAGGCCCTGCTTGCTCCGCGCGAGCTGGTACAGCGTCGTCTTCGAGCAGCGCAGCCGCTCGGCCAGGTCGTCGAGGGTGAAGGAGGCGAACCCCTCCGCGACGAGCAGCGCCACCAGCCGCTCCAGAAGGTCCGTCTGGCGGGCGGTGCGTCGGGCGGCTGGCATGACCACAGACTATCCGCCCGACGGGCGCCCGCGATCACGACAGGTCCCGCAGGGAGCCGGGCTCAGGCCTGGCTCAGGCCGGACTCAGGCGTGCCACCCGGGCCAGCCGCCGGTACGACTCCAGCAGATCCTCGCGGTCGTACGTACTGGTCGTGACCAGCACCTCCTGCGCGCCGCTCTCCTTGATCACCCCCTCCAGGGCGTCCGTGACCTGCTGCTCCGTGCCCACGATGTGGCCGCGCAGCCCGGACTCGTACAGCTCGCGCTCCTTCGGGGTCATCTCCAGGGCCGCGACGCGCTCGGCGGGCGGCAGCGGCGGGAAGGTGCCGTGGGTGCGCGCGTGCGCCATCGACCAGGCCTCCGGCATCAGCAGCCGGCGGGCCTCCGGCTCGCTGCCGGCCACGGCGACCGTCCCGGAGATCACGACGTACGGCTCCTCGGCCCAGGCCGACGGGCGGAACTCGGCGCGGTAGCGCTCGATGCCGCGCAGCATCTTCTCCCGGCCACGGAGATCGCCGATCACCATCGGCAGGCCCGCGCGGGCGGCGATCGACGCGCCCTCGCCCATCGCCAGCACGAACGGCGACACGGGCAGCCCCTCGCTCGGCCGGGCGTGGACCCGGGTCGACGACGTGCCCGTGAAGAACGCGAGCAGCTCGTCCAGCTGCCCGGCGAAGTCGTCCGCGTCGGCCGCGTCCTTGTCGCGGCCCAGCGCCTTGCGGACGCCGTCCGTGAACCCGACGGACCGGCCGAGCCCCATGTCGGTCCGGCCGGGGAACAGGGACTCCAGGACACCGAACTGCTCGGCCACGACCAGGGGTTGGTGGTTGGGCAGCATCACGCCGCCGGTGCCGACCCGCAGGGTGCGGGTCGCCGCCGCGACGGCCGCCGCGAGAACGGCCGGGGCGGACCCCGCGACGCCGGGCACACCGTGGTGCTCGGCGACCCAGAGCCTGTGATAGCCGAGGCGCTCCAGATCCTGTGCGAGCGAGACGGTGTCCCGCAGCGCCTCCGCGGCGGTGTGCCCCTCGCGGGTGCGGGAGCGGTCCAGGACGGAGAAACGGGTCGTTTCGATCACGGTGGTCACGTCCGTTTCAACACGGTGGCTCCGCGGGGATTCCCGGACGCGCCCCATAAGGTGCCGTCATGACCCGGGATGCAAGGCCGCTGGCCGTTTTCGACCTGGACGGGACGCTCGCCGACACCGCGCACCGGCAGCGGTTCCTGGAGGGCAGACCGCGGGACTGGGACGCGTTCTTCGCCGCCGCGCCGGACGATCCGCCGCTCGCGGAGGGGATCGCGCTTGCGCGCAAGAGCGCTGAGGAGTGCCGGGTGGTGTACCTGACCGGGCGGCCCGAGCGCTGCCGCGCCGACACCGAGGAGTGGCTCGCCGCGCAGGGCCTGCCGGAGGGGCCGCTGCACATGCGGCGGGACACGGACCGCAGGCCCGCCCGGCGCACGAAGCTGGACGTGCTGCGCCGGCTGGCCCGCGGCCGTACGGTCCGGATGCTCGTCGACGACGACGAGCTGGTGTGCGACGAGGCGGAGCGCGCCGGATTCACCGTCGTACGGGCCCGCTGGGCGAGCCCCTCCGCGGCGCTGAAGGACGCCCAGGAGCGCGACGGGCGGACCTGAGCGCCGGGTCCCGTCAGTTGTCGTCGTCCAGGCGGAAGCCCACCTTGAGGCCCACCTGGTAGTGCTCGACCTCCCCGTCGACGATCTGGCCGCGGACCTGCGTGACCTCGAACCAGTCGAGGTTGCGCAGGGTCTGTGAGGCGCGCTTGATCCCGTTGCGGATCGCCTGGTCGACGCCTTCGTGGGAGGTGCCGACGATCTCGGTGACGCGATACGTGTGGTTCGACATGATTCCACCGTGCCCCAGGGAGCCGTGGACCGCGAGGGGGCGGAGGGGTGCACCTGTTCGACTTACTTCCGGGTAACTCTTGACCCTTCCGATTGGTACATACCAAAATCCAGCCACACCCGTACGAGCCGAGTGCTCTTCCCCCACGTCGGGCGATCCTCCCTGTCCGCAGGCAGAAAGTGACCCCCCGTGAGATCCCGCCGTGCCGTGCTGTCCCTCGGTTCCCTCGTCGTCGTGACCGGCACGCTGATCAGCGCGTGCGGTGCCCTGCCCGGCGGCAAACAGGAAGGACGGCGCGCGGTCACCGTGTGGCTGATGCGCAACAGCGCGTCGGACGCGTTCCTCAAGCGCTTCACCAAGGACTTCGAGGCCGAGCACGCCGACATCCGCCTGGACATCCGGATCCAGGACTGGACCGGGATCGGCGAGAAGGTCACCGGGGCCCTCAAGAGCGCCCACAGCGACGACACACCCGACGTGATCGAGGTCGGCAACACCCAGGTCCCGCAGTACGTCGACGAGGGCGGCCTGATCGACCTGTCGCTGGAGTCCGCGCGCGACCTCGGCATGGAGGACTGGCTGCCCGGCCTCGCCGAGCCCGGCATCGACAAGTCGCGGCAGTACGGCATCCCCTGGTACGCGGCCAACCGCGTCGTCATCTACAACACCGACCTCTTCGAGCAGGCCGGCATCGAGGATCCGCCCCGCACCCGCGCCGAGTGGCTCGACATCACGCGGCGCCTCGACACCGGCGGCCGTCAGGGCATCTACCTCGCCGGACAGGACTGGTACACGCTGTCCGGGTTCATCTGGGACGAGGGCGGCGACCTGGCCCGCGAGTCGTCGAGCACCTGGACCGGCACCCTGGACTCGCCGGCCGCGCTGCGCGCCATGGACTTCTACCAGCAGCTCCAGGCGCTGGGCGACGGCCCGAAGGACGCCGACGAGGAACACCCCTCCCAGGCCGACCGGTTCGCCAAGGGCGACGTCGGCCAGATCATCTCGGTACCCGGCGCGGCCCAGCAGATCCTCAAGAAGAACCCGTCCCTGAAGGGGAAGCTGGGCTACTTCCCGATCCCCGGCAAGACGGCGGCCCGGGCCGGCTCCGTCTTCACCGGTGGCTCGGACCTCGTCGTCGCGGGCAACACCGACGACCGGGACGGCGCGGTAGCCGTGGTGAAGGCCCTGGCCGGGGCGAAGTGGAACACGGAGCTGGCCAGGACCATGAACTACGTCCCCAACAAGACGACCCTGGCCGACGCCGTGACCGACGAGCCGGGTGTCGCCGCGATGGCCGTCGGCGCCGCCCACGGCAAGGCGACCCCCGCGTCGCCGCTCTGGGCCACCGTGGAGGCCGCCGACAACCCCATCAAGGCCTACATGTCCCGGGTCCTGTCCGGCGCGGACCCGGCCACCGAGGCGAAGAAGGCGTCCCGCGAGATCACCCGCCGCCTGGACGAGAGCGGCGAGTAGCCCACCGGGCCCCGCCCCCGCTCAGGTGCGGGCGGGGCGCTGCGCGGCGGTGCTCAGCGACAGCGCGAACCGTCCGGCCTGGTCCGTCCACCACCCCGTCAACTCCATCCCTGCCGAACCGAGTTCGTCCCGCACCCCTTCCTTGCGGAACTTCGCCGACACCTCCGTCCGCAGCTCCTCGCCCGCCGCGAAGTCGACCGCGAGGTCCAGCGCCCGGATCTTCACGGTCTGGGCCGACGCGGCGCGCAGCCGCATCTCGATCCACTCCCGCTCCGCGTCCCACAGCGCCACGTGGTCGAACGCCCCGAGGTCGAAATCGGCGCCGAGCTCGCGGTTCACCACGGCCAGCACGTTCTTGTCGAACGCGGCGGTGACCCCCGCAGCGTCGTCGTACGCGGCGACCAGCGTCGCCTCGTCCTTGACCAGGTCGGTCCCCAGCAGGAAGAAGTCCCCGGGCGACAGCATGCCGCGCACCGCCGCGAGGAACTCGGCCCTTTCGGCGGGCAGCAGATTGCCGATCGTGCCGCCGAGGAAGGCCACCAGGCGCGGACCCGGCGTGGCGGGCAGCGCGAGCGGGCGCGTGAAGTCGGCGATCAGGGCGTGGATGCCGAGCGAAGGGCGCTCGGCGAGCAGCGAGGTCGCGGCGCCCCGCAGCGCGCTCTCGCTCACGTCCACGGGCACGTACGCCGTCAGCCGCGGGAAGGCGTCCAACAGGTGGCGGGTCTTGTCGGACGAGCCCGAGCCCAGCTCCACCAGGGTCCGGGCGCCCGTCGCCGCCGCGATCTCCGCGGCACGGGCCACGAGGATCTCCCGCTCGGCGCGGGTCGGGTAGTACTCGGGCAGCGTGGTGATCTCGTCGAACAGCTCGCTGCCGCGCGCGTCGTAGAACCACTTGGGCGGCAGCGACTTCGGGGTACTCGTCAGGCCGCGCAGGACATCGGACCGCAGCGCGGCCCCGGTGGCGTCCTCGGCCAGGGTGCGGGTCAGCTGGAAGGCAGGGGAGGGGCTCACGCGGACGGCTCCTTGAGCGGGGTCAGCAGGACGTCGGTACGGCTTGCCGCGAGCAGGGTGCGGTCGGGGACCTCGACCCAGTGCGGATCGTCGTCGTACGGCTCGGAGGCGACGACGGTGCGGCGGCCGGGCTCGGCGAGATACCAGAGGGTGTCGCCCCACGCGGTCGCGGTGATCGTCTCGCCGTCGGTGAGAAGGAAGTTGAGACGCGCGCCGGGCGCCACCTCGGCGACCTCGGTGACCGTGTCCGCCAGTGCCTGCGCCTCGTCGTCGCCCGAGCGCAGCCGGTACAGCACCAGCGCCCACAGGAAAGCGGCGTCGCAGCGGGCCTCCAGGGACAGCAGGTCGATCGCGGGCAGCGTGGGCACCAGGGCCGTCAGCGAGCGCGGCCAGCCGGGCACCGCGCCGTTGTGGCTGAACAGCCACGGCCCGGAGGCGTACGGCGCGGCCGCGGCCTCCCCGTCGGCCCCGGCGAGGGTCGCGTCGCGGACGGCCGCGAGCAGCGCGCCCGAGCGGACCACCCGGGCCAGGTCCGCGTACGACGGGTCGCCCCAGAGGGGTACGGCGCGGCGGTACCGGGCGGGCACCGGATCCCCGTCCGCGTACCAGCCGACCCCGAAACCATCGGCGTTGACGGTGCCGTGCCGCTGTCTGCGCGGCTCCCACGACTGGCGGAACAGGCTGTGCGGCGGCGCGTCCAGTACCTCGCCGAGCGGCACCGGCGGCCCCAGATAGGCCAGGTGACGGCACATCAGGAGGCCTCCCGCGGGTGGGCGTCGCGGGCCGTGCGGAAGCCCGCGAAGATCTGCCGGCGGACCGGGTAGTCCCAGTTGCGGAACGTGCCCCGGCACGCCACCGCGTCCACCGCGAACGAGCCGCCGCGCAGCACCTTGTGGTCGGGGCCGAAGAACACCTCCGAGTACTCCCGGTACGGGTAGGCGACGAAGCCGGGGTAGGGCAGGAAGTCGCTCGCCGTCCACTCCCACACGTCCCCGATCAACTGCCGCACGCCCAGCGGGGATTCGCCCAGCGGGTAGCTGCCCGCGGCCGCCGGGCGCAGATGGCGCTGGCCCAGGTTCGCGTGCTCCGGCGTCGGGTCGGCGTCACCCCACGGGTAGCGCGTCGAGCGGCCCGACGCCGGGTCGAAGCGGGCCGCCTTCTCCCACTCGGCCTCGGTCGGCAGGCGCCGCCCGGCCCACCGGGCGTACGCGTCGGCCTCGTACCAGCTCACGTGCAGCACCGGTTCGTCGGGCGGGACCACTTCCGTGACCCCGAACCGGCGGCGCAGCCACTGGCCCGCCTCCCGCCGCCAGAACAGCGGAGCCTCGAAACCGCCGCCCTGGACCATGTCCCAGCCCGCGGGCTCCCACCAGCGGGCCTCGCGGTAGCCGCCGTCGGCGATGAACTCCATGTACGCGGAGTTCGTCACCGGTGTCGTGTCGATGTGGAAGGGCGGGACGAGCCGGGCGTGCGCGGGCCGTTCGTTGTCCAGCGCCCACGGCTCGGCCGTCGTGCCCATCGTGAACGGGCCGCCGGGCACCAGGACTTCGGCCGGGCCGCGGAACGGGCCCTCCAGCGGATCGGGATCCGGCGCGGTGAGCGCCGCGCCGCCCGACCGGAGCTGATGAGTGATCAGCATCGTCTCGTCGTGCTGCTGTTCGTGCTGGGCGATCATGCCGAAGGCGAAGCCGGAGCGGGTCAGCCGCGCTGCGCCGTCCGCCTCGAACGACGCCGTGTCCAGGACGTCGAGCGCTCTGCCGCGCACCTCGGCCGCGTACCCGCGTGCCTCCTGCGGCGCGAGCAGCGGCAGCCGGGGCCGCTCGGCACGCGGATGCTCGAACGCGTCGTACAGCGGGTCGATCTCGGGCCGCATCGCCTCCCGGCCCGCGACGGCTCGCAGCAGCCACTGCTCCTCCTGGTTGCCGATGTGCGCGAGGTCCCAGACCAGCGGTGACATCAACGGCGAGTGCTGCGCGGTGAGTTCGGGTTCCTCCACGCAGCTCGTCAGCAGGGTCGTGCGGCGGCGTGCCGCCAGCAGGGCGTCCGTCGCGCGTCGGCGCAGCGCCTCCGGATCCGTGGTGACGTTCTCCTCGGTGGTCATGAGCGGACGGTCCTCCCCTGTGCGGGTTCGGGAAGCAGGTCGAGCACGTCGTCGGCGGGACAGCGGCCGCGCACGACGTGGCGGTGCGTGAAGTCCGCGACCGCCTGCCGCACGTCGGGGCCCGCGCCGAGCCTGGGCAGCGCGTCCAGCGCCGTCGTGAAGCAGGCCGTCGCCGCCTCGCGCAGTTCCGGGTCGGCGAGGCCGAGCCGGGCGGCGTCCCGCCACAGCGGGTTGTGCGGCGCGGGCAGCGAACCGGTCCGCTCCGCAAGGGGCTTGACGGCCCGGTACGCCGTCTCGGCCGCCTCCGGATCGTCGAACAGGGCGGTCGTCACGGCGAGCGGCACGAGCCACCCGTCGTCGCCCGGCTGCGCGTCGATCATGCGCAGTTCGAGGTGGCCGCGCGGCCGTACCGGCGGGAACAGGGTGGTCAGGTGATAGTCGAGATCCGCGCGGGTCGGCGGCCGTGGCGCACCACCGCGGATCCAGTCCCGGAAGGACAGCCCGTCGGGGACGTGCCAGGGGCCGTTGTCCGCGCGGACGCACATCACCGGCGCGTCGAGGACGTGCCGGGCCCAGGCGGCGCGCGGCTCGCCGTCCAGCGGCGGCGCCCCCGACCGGCCCACGTCGATGCGCTCCCACAGCAGTTGCCGTGTGGAGCGCCAGCCCGTCGGACGGCCGGACAGCATCGGCGAGTTGGCGAAGGCGGCGACCAGGACGGGCCCGAGCAGATGGGCCAGCCGCCAGCGCCGGCCGTGGCCGAGCGGACCCGGCTCCTCGTGGCCCGCGTCCAGGCACACCTGCACGGAGGCGGAGGAGCACATCATGGACCGCCCGGCGGGACCGGCGCGGTCCAGGGACGTCTCCAGGGCGTCGTAGCGGGGTTCGTGCAGAACGCGTCGCGGGGGCCGCCACGGATCGGTGCCGTGGCCGGACAGGACGAGTCCGTGGCCGCGGAGCGCGGCGCGGACGGCGGTCAGATCGGCCTGCATGGCCGAGACGCACTCCGTCAGCGAGGCGGCGGGGAACGAACTGAGCTCCAGCTGTCCGCCGGGTTCCACGGTGAGCGCCGAGCGCAGCGGCAGGGCGCGCAGTGCGACGTAGGCCGCATCGAGTCGTGCGGGGGGTAACGGGAGCCGCGGGCGGTGCGGCTCGTGGACGATCCACTCCAGTTCCACACCCACGGTGCGGGGCGGGCCCGTCTTGAAGCAGATGCCCCGTACCAGGGCCTCCACCTCGGCTTCGGTGACGAGGTCACCGAGCGTCGTACAGTCTCCCTCGGTCATGCCGGGATCCTCCTGATCCTCACGCATCCCATGGTCCCCGCTGGGGGCCATGCCGTCGATTCGGCCCGGGTCGGGCCGTTTCGGACAACGCCGGTCCCACCCAAGACGGTCCCGGCGGTTCGCACAAGAGTGCCCCGGGGTGTCTTTGCCGGGTTCCCGGCACGTGCTCGGCAGGACGAAAAACTGTTGCCCCGGACGTCACCGGTCACTCACGATCTGTTCATGGCAACGACGGGGGACCGGGCGTGAGCGCCCGGCTGCGCGAGATCGCGCAGAGCACGGAGAAGATCGTCGCGGCGGGCCGGTACGCGACGGGGGACGGCCGCACGGTCACGATCGGCGACGCGGTGGCGCGGGCCCGGGCGGGTACGCGGATGTACGGGCCCGAGCCGGTCGCGGTGCCCGACGCGCCCGGCGCCACGACCGGCGTCGAGGTCACGGGGGAGAGCAGCCTGGCGGCCGCCCGGCGCATGGTGGGCGAGCGTCCCGGGCCGGTCGCCGTGCTGAACTTCGCGTCTGCACGCAACCCGGGCGGGGGCTATCTGAACGGGGCGCAGGCGCAGGAGGAGGCCGTCTGCCGCTCCTCCGCGCTGTACACGTGCCTGATCGAGGTCCCGGAGTTCTACGCCCACCACCGCGCCGACCGCGACGTCTTCTACAGCGACCGGGTCATCCACGCGCCCGGCGTACCGGTGTTCCGGGACGACCGCGGCGCCCTGCTCGACGAGCCGTACCAGGTCGGCTTCCTGACCTCGCCCGCGCCGAACGCCGGGGTGATCGCGCGGCACACCCCGGAGCGGGTCGCCGAGATACCGGGCGCGCTCGCGTCCCGCGCCGAGCGCGTCCTGGAGGTCGCCGCCGCACAGGGCTACCGGCGCCTCGTGCTCGGCGCATGGGGCTGCGGTGTGTTCCGCAACGATCCGGCGCAGGTGGCCGAGGCGTTCCGCGCCCTGCTCGACGGCCGCTTCGCCGGCTGTTTCGAGCAGGTCGTCTTCGCCGTCCTCGACCGCACCCGGGGCGAGACGACCCGCGCGGCGTTCGCCCGCGTCCTGTCCGGACGTCAGCTCCAGCCGTAGAGCTCCCGCAGCCGCAGCACCACCAGATTGAAGCGCCCCCGGTCCAGGGCGCACGCCTCACGCCGCATGCCGCGCTCGTGCAGCCGCAGTACCCGGTCCACGTCCACCCACGAATCGCGGCCGTCGCGGTCCCAGGGACCCGAGCCGATCGCCACCCACTCGCGGTCGTGGTCGTGCCGCTTGCTCGACAACTGCACGGCCAGCAGCGTCCCCGCGTCCTCCCGCGCGACGACGAGCACCGGCCGGTCCTTGCCGCGCCCGTCGTTCTCCTCGAAGGGCACCCACGTCCAGACGATCTCGCCCGGATCGGGATCGCCGTCGTGCGCGGGCGCGTACTCGGTGCGCACCCGTCCCACCTGGCGCGGCTCGGCCTCCACCGTGGCCGTCGCGCCGCTGCGGCCGGGGTGGTCGTACGCGTGGTCATCCGTAAAGGCAGTCACGCGGGTCACGTTAGAGCCTGGACGGCCCAATCCGCGCGGCGGGTGCACCGGATGACGCCCAGGCTCGGGACATGGCCCGACGAATACACCGAAGCGCCCTGTCCGCGCTCGCCGTTCTGCTCACGCTGACCGCCGTCCCCACCGCCACCGCAACCACCCCGGCCCGCTCCGCGCCGCCGCCCCCGCGCACCGTCTCGGCCTGGCTGCCCTACTGGAACCAGGAAGCCGCCTACCGCGACGCCCTCGAGCACGCCGCGCAGATCCGCACGATCAGCCCGTTCTGGTACGAGACCAAGTCCGCGACCCGCGTCGACGGTCACCCCGGAGCGGGGGAACGCCGCATCGTCGACGGGCTGCACGCCCGGGGCATCCAGGTCGTCCCGACCGTCATGGAGCAGATGAAGCCCGGCGCCCTCGGCGCCGTCATGACCAGCCCCGCCCGACGCGCGGAACACGTCGACGCGCTGCTCGCCGTCGTCCGCAGCCGCGCCTACGACGGGCTCGACCTCGACTACGAGACCATCGCGCCGACGCCCGACGCCAAGTACCCGGCGGTACGCGACGGTTACGCCGCCTTCGTCACCGACCTCTGCGCTCGGCTGCACGCCCTGGACAAACAGTGCTTCGTCACCGTCACCCCCAAGACCCGGACCACGGGCCGCGTGTGGGACTACCGGAAGCTGGGCGCCGTCGCCGACCGGCTGCGCATCATGGCGTACAACATGCACCACGCCGAAGGCGCGCCGGGACCCATCTCGACACCGCAGTGGTACGACGAGATCCTGGCCCGCGCGACCGCCGAAGTCCCGCGCGTCAAACTGGAGATGGGCCTGCCGGCGTACGGCTGGGACTGGGCGGTCGGCGACAAGGCCCGGGCGAAGCACGTGACCTCGCAGGACGCCGAGGCGCTGCGCCGCAAGGTCAAGGCGCCCTACGCCCTCGACCCGGACTCCCGCACTCCGCACTTCACGTACAAGGACGGGAAGACGCGCCGCACCGTCTGGTACCAGGACGCCCGCGGCACCGCCACCCATCTGCCCGCGCTGCGCAAGTACGGCGTGCCGTACACCGTCCTGTGGGCCCTCGGGTTCGAGGACCCGGCGCTGTGGCGGACCCTGGCCACCGGATAGACCCCGGATCCCCGGCGGCGGACCGGCACCCGAACCGGCACCCGAACCGGCGCCGGTCCGCCGCCGGTTGCGTTCCGGACGGCCTCCTGCGGGCCCTCGGCACGCCCGCAGCCGCCGTCTGGAAGGATGCCGTACGTCATGGTGCAGATACCGAAGCAGCAGCCCGCCCAGCCCTCCGGAGCCCCCGAGGCCGCCTCCGCCGAGCCCACTGGGTCCGCCGGGCCCGCCCGGGGCGCCGTACCGACGAGCGCGGACGTCGCGCGCCTGGCCGGAGTCTCGCGCGCCACGGTCAGCTACGTCCTGAACAACACCAGCGCGGTCCGCATCAGCGAACCCACCCGGCGCCGCGTCCACGAGGCCGCCAAGGAACTCGGCTACGTCCCGCACGCCGCCGCCCGCAGCCTGCGCGCCGGACACACCCGCATCGTCCTGATGCCGACCCCCGAAGTGCCCGTCGGCCCGCTCTACAGCGGCTTCCTCAACGAGCTGCAGTGGGCCCTCAGCCGCCTCGACTACACCGTCGTGCAGTACGGCAGCGTCGGCCTCGCAGGCGACGACGCGGCCCGGGCCTGGGCCGAGCTGCGCCCGGTAGCCGTCCTCGCCCCGGTCGGCATGGGACCCGACGGCATCAATGTCCTCAAGCGCTCCGGCGCCCGGGCCGTCATCACCCTGGGCCCCGACCCCGTCGAGGGCGCACACGCCCTGCTCATGGACCACCGCGAGGTCGGACGCGCCGCGGGCGAGCACCTCCTGGCGCGCGGCCACCGCCGCCTCGGTGTCGTCATGCCCCGCGAGGAGGGCCTCGACGCCTTCGCCCTGCCCCGCCTCGCGGGCGTGCGGGAGACCGGCGCGGAGGTCGTGCCGCTGCCTCTCGCCTACACCGAGGACGACGCGTCCCGCGTCGCCGGGCAGATCCGGGAGCTCGGCCTGGGAGCCGTGTTCGCGTACAACGACGAGTACGCGATGCTGCTGATGCGCGCCCTCCAGGACGCGGGCGTCGCCATTCCCGACGCGGTGGCCGTCATCGGCGCCGACGACCTGATGCTGGGCCGCCTGCTGCGTCCCCGCCTCAGTACGGTCCGGATCGACCTGCCCTCGGGCGAGGAGCTCGCCGGGCTCGTCGACCGGCTGGTGCGCGACCCGGCGGCGGAACCCGAGGTACGGGACGTGATGGGCGCGAGCGCGGTGCCCCGCGCATCGACCTGAGGCACCCCGGACACCCCGGGAACACGAAGAGGCGGCCGCCGTGGGCGACCGCCTCTTCCCGCAGTGTCCTGGGCTCAGCCCTCGTCGGACTGCTGGGCCTGAGCCTGCGCCTGCTGCTCGGCGACCGACTTGCGGACCTCGTCCATGTCCAGCTTGCGGGCCTGGCCGATCACGTCGTCGAGCGCCTCCTGCGGCAGCGCGCCGGGCTGCGCGAACACGGCCACCTGATCACGGACGATCATCAGCGTCGGAATCGACTGGATGCCGAACGCGGCGGCCAGCTCCGGCTGCGCCTCGGTGTCGACCTTGCCGAAGACCAGGTCCTGATTGGCCTCGGCGGCCTTCTCGTAGACGGGGGCGAACTGCTTGCAGGGCCCGCACCAGGACGCCCAGAAGTCGATCAGCACGAATTCGTTCTCCGTGACCGTCTGATCGAAGTTCTCCTTGGTCAGCTCCACGGTGGTGCTGCTCATGGTGTTTTCCCTCTTCCTGCTTCCTGGGTTCGGGGCGAAGCCGTAGGGGGCAAAGCCGCTGTGCACAACGGTCCGCGGGGCGGACGTATTCCGCGCTCGTACCCATGTGGCTCACGGGCACACCTACGACCACACTGGGGCCTATGAAGGAAGCCATGGAGTACGACGTCGTAGTGGTGGGAGCGGGACCGGTCGGCGAGAACGTCGCGGACCGGGCACGGGCGGGCGGGCTCAGCGCCGCGATCGTGGAGAGCGAGCTCGTAGGGGGCGAGTGTTCGTACTGGGCGTGCATGCCCAGCAAGGCGCTGCTGCGGCCCGTCATCGCCCGCGCCGACGCCCGCCGCGTGCCGGGCCTGCGCCAGTCCGTGCAGGGTCCGCTGGACGCCGCCGCCGTGCTCGCCCACCGCGACGACTACACCTCCCACTGGAAGGACGACGGACAGGTCGGCTGGATCGAGTCCATCGGCACCGACCTCTATCGCGGCCACGGCCGCCTCGACGGACCCCGCCGCGTCACGGTCACCGCCGACGACGGCACCGTCACCACCCTCACCGCCCGGCACGCCGTGGCCGTCTGCACCGGTACCCGCGCGGCCCTGCCGGACCTGCCCGGCCTCGCCGGGGCCAAGCCCTGGACCAGCCGTGAGGCCACCAGCTCCGACCATGTGCCCGGCCGCCTGGTCGTGGTCGGCGGGGGAGTCGTGGCGACGGAGATGGCCACCGCCTGGCAGGCGCTCGGCTCGCAGGTCACCGTGCTCGTACGCGGTGACGGGCTGCTCAACCGGATGGAACCGTTCGCCGGGGAACTGGTCGCGGACGCGCTGCGCGAGGCCGGCGCCGACGTGCGCACGGGCGTGTCGGTGACGGCCGTCGAGCGCGAGGGCGCCACCGTCACGGTCACCCTCGGCGACGGCTCGACCCTGGAGGCCGACGAGATCCTCTTCGCCACGGGCCGCGCCCCGCGCACCGAGGACATCGGCCTGGAGACGGTGGGCCTGAAGCCCGGGTCGTGGCTGAGCGTCGACGAGACCCTGCGCGTCGAGGGCAGCGACTGGCTCTACGCGGTCGGCGACGCCAACCACCGCGCCCTCCTCACCCACCAGGGCAAGTACCAGGCCCGTATCGCGGGCGCCGCGATCACGGCGCGGGCCGCCGGTGTCCCGATCCTGGAGACGGACCGCTGGGGCGCCCATGCGGCCACCGCCGACCGGTCCGCGGTCCCGCAGGTCGTCTTCACCGACCCGGAGGCGGCGAGCGCGGGCCTGACGCTGGCCGAGGCGGAGGCCGCGGGCCACCGGGTGCGCGCCGTCGACTACGACATGGCGAACGTCGCCGGATCCGGTCTCTACGCCGACGGCTACACCGGCCGCGCCCGGATGATCGTCGACCTCGACCGGGAGATCCTCCTCGGCGTCACCTTCGTCGGCCCGGGCGTCGGCGAACTCATCCACTCGGCGACGATCGCGATCGCCGGCGAGGTCCCGATCGACCGGCTGTGGCACGCGGTGCCCGCGTACCCCACGGTCAGCGAGGTGTGGCTGCGGCTGCTGGAGACGTACCGGGACCAGTAGGCCCGGCCGGCGCGTCGCGGGCCACCGCCCCGTCCGGACCCACCGAAGTGTCCGAACGGGGCGGGCGGGGCGAAGCTGAAGGTCACTGCCTCCCGAGGAGCGTGATCGACGTGGCCCGCAACCGCCGTCTCATCCTCAGTCCGCCGTCCGCGGTCTGGGCGCTGCTGTCCGACGGCTACCGCTTCGGTGAGTGGGTGACGGGCACCCAGCAGGTCCTGACCGCGGACCCGGACTGGCCCGCGGTCGGCGCCGCGCTCAAGGTGCGGGTCGGGCTCGGCCCGCTGACTCTCGACGACACCAGCGTCGTCCGGATCTGCGAACCGGAGCGCCGCCTGGAACTGGAGGCGAAGGCGGACCCCTTCGGCGCGGCCCGCATCGCCATGAACCTGCTGCCCTGGGGTGAGCACACGCTCTTCGTCCTCGACTGGCACCCGCTGCGGGGCCCCGGGACCCGGATGCACGGGCTCCCGGTGGACTACCTGGTCAGGGTCCGCAACGGCATGATGCTGACGAAACTGGCCCGGATCGCGGTACGGGAGCGCGAGCGGGCCGGTCACGTGACGGCAGGCCCGGACCGCGGCTAGTGCTGCTGCGGCTTCTGCGGCGTCGCCTCGCTGGGGCGGACGACCACGAAGCCGTCGCCCTCCAGCATCAGCTGGACCGCCTCGCCGGAGCCGCCGCGGATCATCGAGCCGATGGACTGCGAACGGTGCAGCGAGGTACGGAGGCTGGTGGTCCAGCCGACCACCGCGTCGGTGTCCACGTACACCGGCTGCTGCGGGGAGACCGGCAGCACCAGCGGATTGCCCTCGCAGACCAGGCCCAGCTTGCCGTGCCCGGTGAAGACGCTGTTGAACAGGCCGCCGCCGGAGATGCCCGCGCCCTTCACGGTCTTGATCTCGTAGGACAGCGAGGCGTCGAAGCACAGCACGTTGCGGCCGTTGACCGTGAACGTGTCGCCGGGCTCGATGTCGACGACGAAGACGTTCTGCGCCTCCTGCGCGAACCACGCCTCGCCCTGGCCGTGCACCTTCATCAGGGCCAGGCCCTCGCCGGTCACGGCCCGCTTCAGCATGCCGCCGACGCCCTGGCCCTTCCGTTCGAACTGCAGATTCCCCCGGTAGGCGATCATCGCCCCCTGCCGCGCCAGCATCTCGCCGTTGACCACGTAGCGGATCGACTTGGCGTTCTGGACGGTCATGCCCGGCGCGACAGCGGGCTGCACCATGTACTCGTTCGCGAAAAGATCACCCTTCATGCGGGCATCGTCGCCCGGAGGGATCCGTTCCGACAAGCATGAAAGCCGAACGGCCCGCGGGCGAGGAGGCGGTCGGCTCTCCGGTCACTCGCCGCTGTACTGGTCGCCGGTGACGGTCACTTGGCGTCCGGCCGCCGTGTCCGTCGACGTACTGCTCAGGCAGCTGCCCGACGCCGGGTCGGTGACCGTGGGCAGCCCGCCCGTGGAGGTGACGCCGCCCTCGGTGCCGGTCGGCTTCCCGTACGTCACCGTGACGCGCTGCCCGCAACCCGCCGTCTGGTACGGCTCGACGAACCCGGAGTCCGACGCCTTGAAGCGGCCCGACGCCACCGGGAGCCGGAAGCTGCCGATGTGGGCGACCGCGGCGCCGGTCGCGGTGTTCACGACGTCGCCGGTCATCAGCTGCGTGGTGCCGTCGTCGCTCGCGCGCTGCAGCACGATGCTGTACATCGTGCCCTTGGTGTAGTCGAAGCGGACCGCGCAGCTGACGCCCGCGCCGCCGTCCGCGCCGTACTGGCAGTTGCTGTCGGTGGTGGTGGCGTCGGCGTTGAACGAGCTGAAGACCGCCTGGAGTTGGGACTTGCCGTTGCTGCCGACGGGCTTGGGCTGGAAGCCGGCGTAGGGGCGGGTGCCGCTCTCCAGGGTCGTGTAGTACGCGAAGTAGATGCCGGACGCGTCGGGCGCCGCCTCGAACGACATCGGCAGGGTCAGTTTCGTGACCGGGGTCGGCGCCCCGGTCGACCAGCGGACGGTGGGGGTGGAGGCCCAGCTCTGGCCGCTCGCGCCCAGGGTGAGCAGTGCGGTGGCGCCGAGGGTGGTGAGGACGCGACGGGTGCGTGTGGAGGGAAGTCTCATGAGCGGCAGGATGTAAGCGTTTGCTGTCAACTCGCAAGAGGGGGCGACGAGTTACTGCTTTTTACTATGGCTGGGAGGGTGGGAGGCGTAGTAATCGCTTGCGCCGTACCGGATGAATGGCTGCATCGCGAAGAAGTGTTCGCGAAGTACTCTTCCGGAAGGAGTCTTCTGCTTCTAGGGTCGGCGCATGGCAGACCTGCCCGATTCCCCGCGCCCCGCGCCGCACGGCGACATCACCCTCGACACCGCCGCCCTGCGCGTCCTCGCGCACCCCATGAGGCTCGCGCTGCTGAATCGGCTGCGACAGCAAGGGCCCTCCACCGCGCGGCAGTTGGCTCAGCACTTCGACCTGGATTCCGGGGCCGCCAGCTACCACCTGCGGCGGCTCGCCGCGGGCTCATCGAGGAGGACGCCGAGCGGGGCAACCGGCGCGACCGCTGGTGGCGGGCCCTGCACCGCGGCTCGCAGCACGACCCCGCCGAGCGCGGCGGAACCGAAGGGCGCGCGTACTCGCAGGCCGTGGCCCTCGCCGCCGCCGAGACGCTGCGCCGGGCCGCCGCGCAGCTGCCCGGCATGCCCGACGAGTGGTTCGGGGTCTCGGCCTTCACCGATCTCACCGTCCACGTCACACCTGAGGAACTCGCAGCGCTGAAGCAGGAGTTGTACGCCGTCGTGGCACGGTACCGGGACAAGGAGCCCGCGCCGGGCGCGGCCGCGGCCACCGTGCAGTTCCAGGCGTTCCCGGCGGACCGGGCCCTGGAGCCGTGACCGCCACGACGCATGCCCCCGCCGCCCACCGCGACGCGAACGTGCTGCGCTGGCTCGGCGCCTACACCACGTCCGTCACCGGGGACGTCGTCTACTTCACCGCCCTGACCTGGGCCGCCGCCGAAGCCGCGGGACCGGCGCGGGCCGGGTTCGTACTCGCCGCGGGAGCCGTGCCGCGGGCCGTCCTGATGCTGTTCGGCGGCGTCCTGGCCGACCGGCTGGGCCCGCGCCGGGTACTCATCGGCAGTGATCTCGTACGGTGCCTGACGATCCTGGCCGCCGCCGCGCTGACGTACGCCCGCGGACCCGAACTCCCCGTGCTGTGCGCGCTCGCGGTCTGCTTCGGCGTCGCCGACGCGCTGTTCCTGCCCGCCGTGGGCGCGCTGCCGACACGCCTGACCGTGCCGGGGCAGCTCACGCGGGTGCAGGGCATGCGCTCCCTCGCGGTGCGCTTCGCCAACACCGCCGGGCCGTTCGCCGCCGCGGCGGCGCTGACCGCGGGCGGCGCGGCGGGCGCGTTCACCGGGGTCGGCGCCCTGTTCGGCCTCTCGCTCGCCCTGCTGCTCGTCCTGCGGGTGCCGGGCGGCACGGTACGGGCCGAGACCTCCGGGTGGAGCCAACTGTGCGACGGACTGAGGTACTTGAGAGGGCGGCGGCGCCTCCTGCGCCTCGTCGCGGTCATCGGGCTCGGCGAGATGTGCTTCAGCGGCCCGGTCGGCACCGCCCTCGTCCTGCTGACCGGGGAGCGCGGCTGGAGCCCCGGCACGCTGTCCCTGCTCCTCGGCGCGTTCAGCGTCGCGGGCGCCGTCGTGGGCGTCGCGCTCACCGCCCTGCCCCGCGTCCCGGCGCCCGGCGCCGTGCTCGCCGGCTGCCTGCTCGCCACGGCCGCCCTGGTCACCGCGCTCGGTCTGGCCCGACCGGGACCGGCCGTCGCCGTGGCGCTGTGCGCGCTGCTCGGCGCCGCGAGCGGCATCCCGATGATCCTCGGGCACGCGCTGCTCCAGCAGTGGACCGCACCCGGCTACGTCGGCCGCGTCACCTCCGTCACCTCGCTGTGCACGCTCGGCCTCAGCCCGTTCCTGTTCCCGCTCGCCGGGCTCGTCACCGCGGCCTGGGGCGCCGGGGTGTTCCTGGCGGGGTGCGGCGCGGTGAGCCTGCTGGCCGCCGCGCTCGCCGCCTCACCGGCGCTGACCGCCCCGCCCCCGGCCCGGTGACCGGTCCTGCTTGACGGCCTTCAGGACCACGAACTTCGGGTCACTGGCGACGAGTTCACTGTTGCCGAAGAGACGGCGCAGCTTCAGGTGGTAGCCGAGGTGCCGGTTGCCGACGACCCACAGCTCGCCGCCCGGCCGCAGCGCGGCCCGCGCCTGCGTGAACATGCGCCAGGCCGTGGCGTCCGTCGTCGCCTGGTGCGTGTGGAAGGGCGGATTGTTGAGGACCAGGTCGACACTCGCGGCGGGCACCTGCGCCAGGCCGTCCCCGACCCGGAAGACGGCCTTGCCGGGCCGGTCGCCGCAGCTCTCCGCGTACGTCGCCTCGGCCGAGGCCACCGCCTGGTGCGACTCGTCGGTGAACAGGACCTCCGCGTCCGGGGCCGTCAGCGCGGCGGTCGTCCCGACGACGCCGTTGCCGCATCCCAGGTCGACGATCCGCGCGGCGCCCGTGGCCCGCGGCAGATGCTGCAGGAAGAACCGGGTGCCGATGTCCAGGTGCTCGGCGCAGAACACCCCCGCGTGATTGACGACCGTGCGCCCCGCCGACGGGCCGATGCCGTCGGGCAGCCGATAGCGGTGCGGCCACGGGTTCCGGCCGGGGGACAGCGGCAGGTCCGGCGTGCTGAAGACCAGCCGCGCCTTCTTCTCGGCGAGCGACGTGCGGGTCGGACCGATGATCCGCTCGAACAGGTTCAGCGTCGAGGTGTGGATCTCCTTCACCATGCCGGTGCCGACGACCACGGTGTCCGCGTGCAGCGCGGGCCGCAGCCGGTGCAGCTGGTCCTCCAGCAGGGCGAGGCTCTTCGGCACGCGGACCAGGAGCACGTCGACGCGGTCCGGCGGGGTGTCCCGCGTGGTGAGCAGCCGGGCCCCGGACCGCCCGGCCCGCGTCAGGTTCTCCTCCGTCGCCCGCTGTCCGAGGTACGAGTCCGAGATCAGCGTCGGCGCGCAGCCGTCGGCCCCGGTCAGTGCCGTGCCGAGGGCGCCCCAGCGGTCGCCCACCACCACGACCGCGCCGGACAGGTCGGTGCCGCTGCCGGCGAGGTGCTGGAGCAGATATGTGTCGGCGGCGTCCCAGGCGCGCAGCTGGTCGCGGGGGTCCGCCGGGAAACGGGTGAGGTCCACGTCTCCCCACGGTGTGGTCAGACGGTGGGCCGGGGCGGGCTGATCAGTGCGGTTCATCGTCCGCCCAGGCTAGCCGAGCTCCTGCTCACAGCGATGCGGCCGGGCTCGCGCACCGGCCGCACCGTGCGCCCTGGAGTGGCTCAGGCCTCCGGGAAATCCCCCGAGAGGGCCGCCGCCATCCGCAGATGCGGCGCGGCCTCGGCGTCCCGGCCCTGGCGCTCCAGCGTCCGCCCGAGCATCAGCCGGGCGTAGTGCTCGACCGGGTCGCGCTCGACGATGATGCGCAACTGGTCCTCGGCGCGCCGCAGTTGAGCCGAGTGGTAGTAGGAGCGGGCGAGCAGCAGACGCGGACCGACCTGCTCCGGGACCTCCTCGACGAGACCGTCCAGGATCCCGGCGGCGGTCGTGAACTCCTTCGCGTCGAAGAACATCCGCGCCCGCTCCCAGCGCTCCGCGGCCGTCCCGTGCGTGTAGTACTTCTGCTCCACGGTCACCTCCTCTTCGACGCGATCAACGGAGGGGGCGCATGGCATATTCCCCAGGCCTTTCTGTGCAGGTCACCCGACCGATCGGCCCAGGTCGGCCCGGAGCGCCGCCTCCAGTTCGAAACGGGCGTCCGGGTCGTCGAGTGCGGGGCCGAACAGGCGCTGGAGGTGATGCAGCCGGCGGCGGGCCGTCCGCGGATGGATCGCCAGCCGCTCGGCCAGCTCGGGCGCGCTGCCGTGCGGGCTCTGCAGGTGTGCGAGCAGGGTGTGGGCGAGCCGGTCGCGCTGTTTCGGGGTGAGCGCGGCCAGCGGTGCCAGCCTGCGGGCGGCCATGAGCCGCACCAGCGCGGGGTCCGCGAGCAGCAGCAGCCGGGCGAGCCGCAGCGGACCGTCGCCCGGCCCGTGGGCGCGCAGGGTGCGGGCCCACCGCAAGGAGTCGGCGGCCTGGCGCAGCGGCACCTCGGGCCCCGCGATCCCCGCCCGCTCACGCAGCAGGCGCTGAATCCGCGGGTCCCGCAGTAGCGCGGTCGGGTCGGGCACGAGAAGGCAGGGCGCGGACCCGTCCAGGTCGACGAGCACACCGGGCGGCACCCGGTACCGGCGCCCTGCCGGGCCCGTCTCGGGGTGACCTCAGGGCGCCTTCCGGACCGACCGGGCCCCGGGCCGGGAGAGAGTGGAGGCATGGACACCACGGACAGATCCGCACCCGGCGCGGGACCCGCGCACCGGCTGGTCCCCGGCGACCCGGCCTCCCCGGTCCTTCTCCACGTGCCCCACGGCTCCCGCACGGTCCCGCCCGACGTCCGGGCCGGCCTGCTGCTCGACGACGCCGCCCTGGAGCGGGAACTGGACCTCATCACCGACGCCCGCACCCAGGACATCGCCGAGCACGCCGCCCGGTCCGCGGCCGTGACCCCGTGGCGCTTCGTCAACGAGCGCTCCCGGCTCGTCGTCGACCCCGAGCGGTTCCCCGACGAGCGGGAGGAGATGCGCGCGGCCGGTATGGGCGCCGTGTACACCCGCACCACGCAGCGCGCGCCGCTGCGCCCCGAACCGCCCGCCGACGAGAGCGCCCTGCTCACCACGTACTTCCACCCGTACGCGGAGGCGATGACCCGGGCCGTCGAGGAGCGTCTGGCGGCGACCGGCCGGGCCGTCGTCATCGACGTCCACTCGTACCCGAGCCGCGCCCTGCCCTACGAACTGCACGGCACGGACCCCCGCCCGCCCGTCTGCCTCGGCACCGATCCCTTCCACACCCCCGACGCGCTGCTGGCCCTGGCCCGCGAGGCGTTCGCCCCGCTCGGCGCGATCGGTCTGAACACCCCCTTCGCCGGGACGTACGTCCCCCTGCGGCACTACGGCACGGACGCCCGGGTCAGCGCCCTCATGCTGGAACTGCGCCGCGACGTCTACCTGGACGAACCGGTCACTGCGCACGACGGCCTGACGAAGGCCGCGGCGTGTCTCGCCGAGCTGATCGAGGCGGTGGACCGTGTCTGAGCCGTTCCTCTACGTCGTCGTGTGCGCGGCCCGGATCGCCGACGGCGTCGGGCGGCTGATCGACGACGCGCAGGCCGCGGGCTGGGACGTCGGGGTGATCGCGACACCCACGGCGCTCGGCGGCTTCTTCGACCGCGCCGCCGTCGAGGAGCGGACGGGCCGCCCGGTGCGCTCCGCGTGGCGCTCGCCCACGACGCCCCGCCCGTTCCCGCCTGCGGACGCGATCGTCGTCGCGCCCGCCACGTTCAACACGGTCAACAAGTGGGCGGCGGGCATCGCCGACACCCTCGCCGTGGCCACGCTCTGCGAGGCGTACGGGGCGCGTGTACCCGTCGTCGCCGTGCCCTGCGTGAACGAACAACTCGCCCTGCACCCCGCCTACCAGGACAGTGTCCGGCGGCTGCGCGGGATGGGCGTACGGTTCGCCGCGGGCGAGTTCCGCTGGGAGACGGCGACGGAGCTGCTCGCGCAGGTCAGAGCGGGCAGCTGACAGGTGCCCGGCACCACCGGAATCGATACCCGGATCCGTACACCACAGAGAGGCGCACCACCTTGTCCCATGAGAAAGAGCACCAGAGGCGTCTCTTCGCCCGGCAGTCCCGCGTACGGGGAATGATGCTCGGCCTGGCTCTGGGGGACACGGTGGGAGGCGCCCGGGGCACGTTGCCGGCCGCGGGAACGCTACGAGCCGGCGTCAGCACACAGCTGGCCTGCTTCACCGCCGAGGGCGTCATCCGCGCCCAAGTACGCGGAAACCACAAGGGGATCTGCTATCCGCCGGGCGTGATCCTGCACGCCTACTGCCGGTGGGCCCACCTGCAGGGCATTGAGCCGGAGAAGATGCGGCGCCGCTGGAACGCGTCAGGCACCACGACGTGGCCGGACGGCTGGCTCGCGGGCGTGCCCGTACTGGCCGAGCGGCGCGGCAGCGCACCGGCGACGGTGACGGCCCTGTCGCGGATCGAGGAGGGCCAGGACAGGATGGCCACCGCGAGCCGGGGCTGCCACGCGCTGACCCGCAGCCTCCCCGCCGCGGCCGCCGGCCCCGGAGGAATCTCCCGGGCCGGCGCGCTGGCCGCGCTCACCCACGGCGATTCGGCCGCACAGGCCGCCACCGTTCACGCGACCGTGCTGGCACACCACTGTCTGAGCCATCCCGCCGCTGAGAGCGGTGCGTCCTCCCGGACCGGAGCGTCCGTCCGGGAGGCGCTGCATGCAGGCGTCACCGCGCTGCCGTCCGTAGGAGAGCCCCTCACCGGCGAGGAGCACCGCCGACTGACCGCAGCGTTCCGGCAAGCGGTCGACGAGCCGGTGGACGCGGGACGTCTCGCACGGCTCGCACCGGACGCCACCGCCCCCTCGGCCCTGCTCGGCGGCCTCTACACAGCGGCCGCGTTCCCCGAGCCCGCCGCCTTCCGGACCGCGCTGGAGTTCGCGGCGGGCGCCCCGGACGGTGACTCGGTCGCCTGCGTCACCGGCGCGCTCCTCGGCGCCGTCCACGGAGCCGAGGCGCTCCCGGTCGACCTGGCCGGCCGCCACGAACTGGCCTGGGTCCTGGACACCTTGGCCCGCGACCTGGTCCTCGAATTCGACGACTCACCCAGCGGCAGCGAGTACATCCAGGGGTGGGACCCGTACTGGTGGCACCGCTATCCCGGCTGGTGACGATCAGGGCAGCGTGGAGCTGGTCCACTCCGTCGCCGGCTCAGGACCCCCGCACGACGGCGAGCGTCTGCGGCGTCAGGTCCGCGAGCGTCGGATAGCCGTCCACCGCCATGATCAGATCGGCCTCGGCGAGCAGCGTGCGCAGGACGTGGACCAGGCCGTCCTCGCCGCCGGCCGCGAGTCCGTAGGCGTACGGGCGTCCGACACCGACCGCCGTCGCGCCCAGGGCCAGTGCCTTGACGATGTCGGCGCCCGAGCGGATCCCGGAGTCGAAGAGGACCGGCAGGCCGTCCGCGGCCTCGACGACGCCGGGCAGCGCGTCGAGCGCGGGCAGACCGCCGTTGGCCTGTCGGCCGCCGTGGTTGGAGCAGTAGATGCCGTCGACGCCGCCGTCGCGCGCCCGGCGCACGTCCTCCGGGTGGCAGATGCCCTTGAGGATCAGCGGCAGATCGGTGAGCGACCGCAGCCACGGCAGGTCGTCCCAGGTGAGCGGGTTGCCGAAGAGGCCGACCCAGGACCCGACGACGGCCTGCGGGTCGTCGGACGGCGTCAGCTCCTTGAAGCGCGGGTCCGAGGTGTAGTTGGCCAGGCAATGACCGCGCAGCTGCGGGAAGTTCGAGGTCGACAGGTCGCGCGGGCGCCAGCCGGTCACCCAGGTGTCGAGGGTGACGACGATGCCCTTGTACCCCGCGGCCTCGGCCCGCTTGACGAGGCTCTCGGCGAGCGCCCGGTCGGTCGGCGTGTACAGCTGGAAGAAGCCCGGGGTGTCGCCGAACTCCGCGGCCACGTCCTCCATCGGGTCCACCGACAGGGTCGAGGCCACCATCGGCACACCCGTCCGCGCCGCCGCCCGGGCCGTCGCCAGATCCCCGTGCCCGTCCTGCGCGCACAGCCCGATCACGCCGACCGGCGCCATGAACAGCGGCGAGGGCAGCCGCAGTCCGAACAGGTCGACGGACAGGTCCCGCTGGGCCGCGCCGACCATCATGCGCGGCACGAGCCCGTACCGCTCGAACGCCCGCACATTCGCCCGCTGGGTGTGCTCGTCGCCCGCGCCGCCCGCCACGTACGACCACACGGACGGCGACAGTGCGGCCCGCGCCCGCTCCTCCAGGGCGCCGAACTCCATCGGGAGGGAGGGCACGACACCGCGCAGTCCGTCGAGGTAGATCTCGTACTGGTAGTCGCCGAACTGCGGGCTCATCGCACACCTCGTCATCGAAGTCCTGAAGTTGACGCCGGATCCGGGAAACGGACCGGCGCACCCCAATCTGCCAGCACTTTCGCGCCCGGCAAAGAGGTCAGCCGACCTTGAGGGCGAACTCCAGGGAGGTCGTGAAGATCTGCTCCACCCCGTCCTCGTCCAGGCCGGTCCAGCCGTGATTCGCCCCGGGCACCGTCCGCAGTTCGACCGGCGCTCCCGCCGCCCGCAGTGCCGCCGCCAGATCCTGACCGTGCGACACCGGAACCATCACGTCGTCCTCACCGTGCAGGACGAGGAAGGGCGGCGCGTCCGCGTGCGCCTGCCGCACCGGGCTGGCGGCGACGGCCAGTTCGGGGACGGCCGCCGGCGCCGCTCCGAGCAGCAGGGCCTCCATGGTGGCCGGAGCGGCGGGGTCGAACGGTGGCCGCGCGGTCGTCAGGTCCGCGGGCCCGTACCAGACGACCGCGCCCGCGAGCGGCGGATCGGTGTGGGTCAGGGCCAGGAGCGAAGCCAGATGGCCGCCCGCGGACTCGCCCCACACCACGGTGCGCCGCGGATCGACACCGAGCTCGTCCGCGCGGATCCCGAGCCATCGCAGCGCGGTGCGCAGATCCTCCAGCGGCGCCGGGAAGTTCGCCTCCCCACTGAGCCGGTAGTCGACGCAGGCGACGGCGAGCCCCGCCGCCGCGATCCGCTCGAACGGGCCGGGCTCCCAGGGCCGGGTGCGCGCACCCATGTCGTCGCGGCGTCCGCGCCGCCAGGCCCCGCCGTGGGCGAACAGCACCACAGGAACGGGCGATGCGGCTTCGGGGCCGGGCAGCCACAGGTCCAGCTCCAGCGGCCGGCCGCCGTCCACGAGCCCGTAGGGAACGCCCCGCAGCACGCGGATCCCGCCCGCGCGCCCGGCGGCCGGGGGCAGGGGCGCGGCGTCCGGGTGCGGGGCGGCGATCAGTCCCAGCAGCTCGGCCGGCGTCATGAGGTCCTCCAGTGCTGGTCGGGCAGGAACTGGACATCGTACTTCTGGGGCACGGTGGCGAACTTCTGCGGCTCGGGCACGAACGGCGTGCGCGGCAGGCCGTGTTCCTCGGCCGGGGTGCCCAGCGTCTCGAAGAACCGCTCGAAGGTGCCGCCGGGGCCGGCCGCGACACCGACGATCTGGGTGTGGTGGCGCTCCATGCGGTAGGCGTGCGGGCAGTTCTTCGGGACGAAGCCGAAGTCCCCGGGCGTGAGCAGGCGTTCGGTCTGCTCGCCCTCGGTGTCCTCGACGAACAGACGGACCGCGCCGTGCGTCACGTAGAAGACCTCGTAGGTGTCGGCGTGCAGATGCGCCGGGATGATGTCGCCCTTGGGGCCCTCGCAGGTGAAGAAGTTGAAGGTGTTCTCGGTCTGCTCGCCGCCCGCGTAGACCGTGATCAGGTCCCCGAACAGGTGGGCCCGGTCGCCCTCGCCCTTCTCGATGACGTACGGCTTTCCGGGCGCGGGCGGGATGCGGGAGGCGCTCCGGTAGCGCGTCGCGTACTCGATGGTCATGACTGCTCACCCTCACTGTGTCAGGCCGCCTGACGGTTTATGTCAGGTACCCTGACATGTGACGCGGCCGGCGGGCAAGGGCCCGGACCCGGGCCGTGCGTGAGCGCGAGGATGCGATGACCGGGACCCGACGTGATCTGCCGCAGCTCCTGGGCGAGGCCCGGCGCTGGTTCGAGGAAGGGCTGCTCGCCGCGCTGGCCGCCGACGGGGTGGCGGCGGTGACGCCGCCGCAGATACAGCTGTTCGCCGCGCTCGACGAGGACGGCACCACCGTGGCGGAGCTCGCCCGGCGCACGGGTGTGACCCGGCAGACCGTGCACCAGTCCGTGCACACCCTGGTCGCCGCCGGGCTCCTGGAACAGGTGCCGGACCCCTCGTCGGCCCGGCAGCGGCTGATCGTCCGTACGGCCGACGGGCGGCGCGCCCACGAGCGGGCGCGCCGCGCCGTCGACGGACTGGAGCGGCGGCTCGCCGACCGCATCGGCGCGGAGGCGGTGGCCGCGCTGCGGTCCGCGCTGGAGGCGCCGTGGGGCGAGCCGCCCGCCGGTCCGGTCAGTCGTCCACCGCGGCGGTGACCTCGGCCAGGTCCACGAACTTGAAGTCGGTGGAGGGGCGTTCGGGGTCGCCGGGCGCGTCGTGCCCGTCCTGCACGACCAGGAGGCCGTGCGGGTAGCGGCGGCCCAGCGGGGCGTTCAGCGCGGCCGCGCCGTCGCACTCCTCGGAACCGTCGAGCGCCGCGGAGGCCGGGACGACCCGGAAGCCGCCCTCGTACTCGTTGCCGTCGGACACCTCGCGGTCGTACGCCGCGAAGGTGTCGTCGCCCTGGCTGGACGCGAGCAACAGACCCTCGCCGTCCTTCCGCGCGACCAGGGTCAGGCCCTCGACGTCCGCGGTGAGGTGGCTGCCGCCGAAGCCGGGGTCGGCGCCCGCGACGCACTCCTCGGTCGCCTCGTCGTAGGTGCCGGGCACCCCGTACGCGCGCACCTTGTCGACCAGCTTCGGCGTGCCCGTGAGATCGGCGCGCAGCCGCCAGATCCCGACATCCTCCTGGCCCGCGTACAGCGTGCCGTTCGCCGGGTCCACCACCATCCCCTCGACCTGCGGGAGTTCACCGGGCTCGGCGCACGGTGACCACGTCCTGCCGTCCGGCAGGCGGAAGGCGGCGGGCAGGTCGAGGGTGCGGACCGTGCGGTAGCCGACGGTGCCGTCCCGGTGGCCGGTCAGCTCCAGGAGGGCGAGCCGGGTGCGCTCCCGGCGGCTGACGAGGGCGTAGGAGCGGCCCGTCGACCGGTCGGTCCAGGTCGCCAGGCCGTACGCGGTGCGCTGTTCGTCGATCTCCTCCTGGGATCCGGAGAAGACCGCGGGAGCGTCCGGGTCGGTGACGTCCGTGAGGGGTCCGCCGGGGCGGTCGCGGTCGATGCGGTAGACGCGGAGCCGGTCGCTGCCGCGGTCCGTGGTGACCGCGAGGTCGGACAGGCGCGCGCTGTGCACCAGGTCGACATTGTTGAACCGGCCCGGCGCGTGGTCCGGGCCCGGCGCGGCGGGCGCCGGTACCGACTGCACCTCGCGCGCGTCCAGGTCGTACACGCGCAGGCCGCCCTGTTTGGCGGTGGCGATGACGAGGCTGCGGTCCGGGTCGGCGGCGTCGCGCCAGATCGCCGGGTCGTCGGCGTCGGCGTTCCCGCCCGCCTCGTCGTCGTGCAGGGCGGCCGTCTCGGCGCGCGGTGTCACGGCGGGCGGCGGGGCGGCGGCGCGGACCGGCGCCGTGACTGTCACGGCGAGCGCGGCGACGGCCGTGGCGAGGACGGCCAGGGGCGTCCGGAGGGTGACCACGGAAGGGCTCCTTCATGTCGGGGACATGGCGAACTCATCCTGTGATCTTGGCGTGAGGGGGAGGGGAGGCGGGGATGGCCCGGGCGCGTACGGCGGGTGAACTCGGGGGCGAGGAGCGATCGCGGCGACACGGAAAACGCAAACAAAATCGTTGACAATCTTGTTGGCCTAGATTTAGCGTCGACAGGCACTCACTCAGGGAGGGCAGATGCCGAAGGAAGCCCGTCCAGGCTCCGGAGAGCAGGCCAAGCAGTACGCGCTGGAGCGGTTGCGGCAGGCGATTCTGCGCGGCGAGATGGCACCGGCCCAGCGGCTGGTGGAGAACGAACTCGCCGAGCAGTACGACGTCACCCGCGCGAGCATCAGGGCGGCGCTGCTCGACCTCGCCGCCGAGGGGCTGGTCGAGCGGATCCGCAATCGCGGGTCACGAGTGCGCGTGGTCACGGTCGAGGAGGCCGTGGAGATCACGGAGTGCCGGATGGTGCTCGAAGGGCTGTGCGCGGCCAAGGCGGCGAAGGACGCCACCGACGCCCAGCTCGACGAGCTGACCGACCTGGGCAAGGCCATGTCCAAGGCGGTCGCCGACGGCGATCCGATCTCCTACTCCGAGCTCAACCATGACCTGCACGCCCGCATCCGGGACATCTCCGGCCAGCACACGGCCGTCGGGCTCCTGGAGCGGCTCAACGCCCAACTGGTGCGTCACCGCTTCCAGTTGGCGCTGCGCCCGGGCCGTCCGCAGCAGTCCCTGAGCGAGCACCTGGCCGTGATCGAGGCGATCCGGGCCAGGGATCCACAGGCGGCCGAGACGGCCGTCCGCGCCCACCTCCGCAGCGTGATCGACGCCTTGCGCGCCGGCTGACGCCGCCCCGGGCGGGCGCACACCTGTCAGCAAGGAGATGCAGCATGACCAACGGCAACGCGCCCGCCGCCCCGCCCCGATCGACACTGGTGATCACCGCCCACGCAGGGGACTTCGTGTGGCGGGCCGGTGGCGCCATCGCCCTGGCCGCGGCCCGGGGCGAGAAGGTCACCCTCGCGTGCCTCACGTTCGGCGAGCGCGGCGAGTCCGCGAAGGCCTGGCGCGAGGGCCGGGGGCTCGACGAGATCAAGGCGATACGCCGTGACGAGGCCGAGCGCGCCGCCGCCGAACTCGGCGCCGAGGTCCGCTTCTTCGACGCCGGCGACTACCCGCTCGTGGCCACCGCCGAGCTGACCGACCGGCTCGTCTCCGTCTACCGCGAGACCCAGCCCGACGTCGTCCTCACGCATCCCGCCGAGGACCCGTACAACGGCGACCACCCGGCCGCCCACCGCATGGCCCTGGAGGCCCGCGTCCTCGCGCAGGCCATCGGCTACCCCGGCGACGGCGAGATCATCGGGGCCCCGCCCGTCTTCTGCTTCGAGCCGCACCAGCCCGAGATGAGCGGCTTCAGGCCCGAGGTCCTGCTCGACATCACCGAGGTCTGGGACACCAAGCGCAAGGCCATGGAGTGCCTCGGCGCCCAGCAGCACCTGTGGGAGTACTACACCGACCTCGCCGTGCGCCGCGGCGTGCAGCTCAAGCGGAACGCGGGCCCGAACCTGGGCCTGGCGCACAGGACCATGGCCGAGGCCTACATGCGCCCCTACCCGCAGATCGCGAAGGAGCTCGCCTGATGCCCGGCGTCATCGTCACGAACCCGCCGAAGGCCGGCCCGGAGGAGGTCGAGGCGCTCGCCGGATTCGGCGTCGCCACCGTGCACGAGGCGATGGGCCGCACCGGACTGCTCGGCCACCGTCTGCGCCCCAACCAGCAGGACACGCGCGTCGCCGGCACCGCGGTCACCGTCCTGTCCTGGCCCGGCGACAACCTCATGATCCACGCGGCCGTCGAGCAGTGCGGCGAGGGCGACATCCTCGTCGTCACCACCACCTCCCCGTCCACGGACGGCATGTTCGGCGAACTGTTCGCCACCGCCCTCCAGCGGCGCGGAGTGCGCGGCATCGTCACGAACGCCGGTATCCGCGACACCGCGGAGCTGCGCGCCATGGGCTTCTCCGCCTGGTCGGCCGCCGTGTCCGCGCAGGGCACGGTGAAGGCGACGGGCGGCAGCGTCAACGTCCCCGTCGTGATCGGGGGCCAGGTGATCCGCCCCGGTGACGTGATCGTCGCCGACGACGACGGCGTCGTGGTCGTGCCCCGCGAGCGCGCCGCGCAGGCCGCCGAGAAGTCCCGGGCCCGCGAGGACAAGGAGGCCGCCACCCGCGCCGCCTTCCTGGAGGGTCAACTCGGCCTGGACCGCTACGGGTTGCGCACGACGCTGGAGGACCTCGGGGTCGAGTACCGGACGTACGAGCAGCACACCGGAGCCGGGGCGTGACCGGGCCCGCGGGGGTGCGCTGCCTGCTGATGCGCGGCGGCACCTCCAAGGGCGCGTACTTCCTGGCCGAGGACCTGCCCGCCGAACCGGCGGCCCGCGACGACCTGCTCCTGCGGATCATGGGAAGCCCCGACCCGCGCCAGATCGACGGGCTCGGCGGGGCGCACCCCCTGACGAGCAAGGTCGCGGTCGTCTCGCCCTCCGGCGACCCCGAGGCCGACGTCGACTACCTCTTCCTCCAAGTAGGCGTCGAAACAGCGGAGGTGGCGGACCGTCAGAACTGCGGCAACCTCCTGGCCGGAGTCGGCCCGTTCGCGGTCGAGCGCGGTCTGGTCCCGCCCGGACGGGACGAGACCGCCGTCCGCATCCGCATGGTCAACACCGGGGACCTCGCCACGGCGACCTTCCCGACCCCGGGCGGCCGCGTCGCGTACTCGGGTGACGCGGAGATCTCCGGCGTACCCGGCACCGCCGCGGCGGTCGTCGTCGAATTCCCGCCCGGAAACGGCCCGTTGCTGCCCACCAGGCACGTCCGCGACACCGTCTCCGGGACCGAGGTGACCTGCGTCGACAACGGGATGCCGACGGTCCTCGTCCCCGCAGAGTCCCTGAAGGTCACCGGTGACGAGGACCCGGCGGATCTGGAGGCGAACGAGGAGTTGGCGCTCCGCCTGCGTGACATCAGGCTGGCAGCGGGGGAGTTGATGGGGCTCGGCGACGTCTCGGCGGCCACCGTCCCCAAGCTGACACTCCTCGCCCCGCCGCGCCACGGCGGCGCGGTCACCACCCGCACCTTCATCCCCGTACGCTGCCACACCTCGATCGGGGTCCTGGGCGCCGCGAGCGTGGCCGCGGGGCTGCGGATCGAAGGCAGCGTGGGGGCCGGCCTCGCGGCGCCGCCCGCCGACGGTGACCGGCTGCGCATCGAGCACCCCACCGGATTCACCGACATCGACAGCAGCCTCACCACCGGCCCGGACGGCCTGCCCCGCGCCCGCCGCACCGCCGTGGTCCGCACCGCCCGCAAGATCTTCGACGGCACCGTCTTCCCCCGGCCCGCCGCGACTCCTCTGCCCGCACGATCCTCAGGAGGTCAAGGATGACTCCGCCCCTCGGCGACATCGCCCACGTCGGCCACGCCCAGCTGTTCACCCCGGACCTGGACGCCAGCGTCGCCTTCTTCACCGACTTCCTCGGTCTCACCGTCAACGGCCGCGACGGCGACACCGTCTACTTGCGGACCTTCGACGACTACGAGCACCACAGCCTCGTCCTCACCGCGCGCGAGCAGCCCGGCCTCGGCCGGCTCGCCCTGCGCACCTCCAGCGAGGAGGCGCTCCAGCGCCGTGTGAAGGCGGTCGAGGAAGCAGGCGGCAGCGGCCACTGGGCCGAGGACGAGCCCGGCCTCGGCAAGCTCTATGTCACCACCGACCCGGACGGCCACGAACACGCCCTCTACTGGGAGAGCGAGCACTACCAGGCCCCCGACGCGCTCAAGCCAGCCCTCAAGAACCAGCCGCAGGCCAAGCCCGACCGGGGCGTCGGCGTCCGCCGCCTGGACCACATCAACTTCCTCGCCGCCGACGTCCTGGCCAACGCCGAGTTCCAGCAGAACGTGCTGGGCGCCCGGCCGACCGAGCAGATCCGGCTCGACACCGGCCGGGTCGCCGCCCGCTGGCTGACCTTCACGGACAAGTCGTACGACGTCGTCTACACCGAGGACTGGACCGGCAGCGAGGGCCGGCTGCACCACATCGCCTTCGCGACCGACACCCGCGAGGACATCCTGCGCGCCGCCGACCTCGCCATCGACACCGGAGTCTTCATCGAGACGGGACCGCACAAGCACGCCATCCAGCAGACGTTCTTCCTCTACGTCTACGAACCCGGCGGCAACCGCATCGAGCTCTGCAACCCCCTCACCCGCCTCGTCCTCGCCCCCGACTGGCCGCTCGTCACCTGGACCGAGGCGGAGCGCGCGAAGGGCCAGGCCTGGGGCCTGAAGACGATCCGGTCGTTCCACACCCACGGCACACCTCCCGTCGCGACGCCGCCCGCAGAGGCCTGAGCGAGCCACCGGCCCCGGGGACCGCCACCCACCCCGGGGCCGAATTGTTTCTTAGATTGTCAACAAAAGTGTTGACGACGGGGTCGGGACTTCTTAACGTGCCGCTCACACCCCCCCGCTCCGGCCGCCGCACGGCCGTCCCCATCCCACCGCTCCAGGGACCCTCCTCCCGGACGAGAGGAAACAACGATGTCCTCCTCTGTGACCCCGCCGACCGCGCGCCGCGGCGCCAGAATGGCCAAGCTGGTCTTCGCCCTGTGCTGGCTCGCCGTCCTCTTCGACGGCCTCGACATGTTCATCTACGGCTCCGTGCTGCCGCACATGCTCGACACGAAGGCGCTCGGCCTCGACCCGGACCAGGCCGGCGACCTCGGCAGCTACGCCACCTTCGGCATGCTGATAGGCGCCCTCACCGCGGGCACCGTCTCCGACCGCATCGGCCGCAAGAAGATGATGGTCGGCTGCGTCACCCTCTTCTCGCTGGCCTCGGGCCTGTGCGCGATCGCCCCGAACGTCACCACGTTCGGCCTCGGCCGCACCCTCGCCGGCATCGGCCTCGGCGGCCTGCTGCCCACCGCGATCACGATGGTCTCCGACTACGCCCCCCGCGGCCGCGGCGCGCTGATCGTCGGCGGCCTGATGACCGCGCACCACGCGGGCGGCATCCTCTCCGCGTACGTGGCCACCTGGGTCGTCGAACCGCTCGGCTGGCGGGCCGCGTTCTGGTTCTGCGTCGTCCCGCTGCTGTTCGTGCCGGTGATGGCCAAGGTGCTGCCGGAGTCCCTCAGCTTCCTCGTCGCCAAGGGCCGCACCGACGAGGCGCAGCGGCTGTCCGCCGCGTACGACGTGGAACTGCCCGCGGTGAAGACGCGGCGACCGGACGGAGCGGGCCGCTGGGACGCGCTCGTCGACCTGTTCCGCGCGAACCAGTGGGTCCAGACCCTGCTGTACTGGCTGGCCTCCTTCGGCGGCCTGCTCCTCGTCTACGGTGTCGCGACCTGGCTGCCCACCCTGATGCGCGCGGAGGGCTACGACCTCGGCTCCTCGCTGCAGTTCGTGGTCGTCTTCAACCTCGGCGGCATCGTCGGCATGCTGGTCGCGGGCCGCGCCGCCGACCGCTTCGGCGCCCCGCGCATCTCCGCGATCTGGTTCCTGTGCACGGCGATCAGCGTCTACCTGCTGAGCATCCACATGGCACTCGCGCTCACCTTCGTGATGGTCTTCCTCGCGGGTGTCTTCCTGAACAGCGCCCAGACCATGATCTACGCGACGGTCTCGATCCGCTCCGCCCCCGAGAGCCGGGCCACCGCGGTCGGCTGGACCTCCGGCATGGGCCGCTTCGGCGCCGTCTTCGGCCCCTGGCTCGGCGGTCAGCTGCTCGCCTCCGGCAACGGCGACCGGGGCTTCACGGCCTTCGCCCTCACCGGCGTCTTCTCGATGGTCTTCATCGGGATCGCGTCCCTGCGGAAGGGGCAGCAGGCCGCGCAGCGGAGCACGGACCAGCCGGTGCCGGCCGTGCACTGAGCCGAACGTCCGCGCCTCTGCGGCCACTTGAGCGCGTCCGCGGACCCGAGGGCGTCGAGGGCCGGGCGCCTGCGCGCAGTAAGGGCAGGCGCCCGGCTCGTCCGCTCAGTGCCGGGCGCCCCGCCCCCGCAGCACCGTGGCCGAGACGACCGCGCCGAGGGCGCACAGCACACCGGTCACGAGGACAGCGGTGTGCACCCCGTTCATGAAGGCCGCGTGGCTGCCGTCGGTGACCGCCGCCCGCAGCTGCGCGGGCATCGCGTCGGAGACCGGGGCCGCGCCCATGGCCACGGCGTCCTTCGCCTCGGCGAGACCGTCGGCGGCCCGCTCCGCAACACCGGCCGACCGGAGCTCGGCGCCCAGCGTCGCGCCGACCCGGCCGCTGATCAGCGACATCAGCACGGACGTGCCGAGCGCGCCGCCCACCTGCAGCGCGGTGGCCTGCAGCCCGCCGGCCACTCCGCCGTCCTCGACCGGCGCGCTGCCCACGATCGCGGCGGACGACGCGGACATCACCATGCCGACGCCCAGACCGAGCAGGATGAACGGCGGCCACATCGCCGCGTATCCGGAGTCCGCGCCCCAGCCGAGCATCAGGAACGATGCGGCGCCCTGCAGCACCATGCCCAGCGGCATCGTCAGACGCGGCCCGAACCGGTCGGTGAGCGCCGCCCCCAGCGGCGACGCGACGACGGACGCGAGGCTCAGCGGCAGCGTGCGGACACCGGCCTCGACGGGCGAGAACCCGCGCACGTTCTGCAGGTACAGCATCACGAAGAAGATCCCGCCGAGCAGCACGAAGAAGTTCAGCGCGGTGACCACGGTGCCGACGGTCAGCGCCGGGCTGCGGAACAGCCGCATCGGCAGCAGCGGGTGCGCGACGCGCGACTCGTACACGCCGAACAGGACGAGCATCACCACGCCCGCGGCGATCGCGCCGAGGGTGCCGGCCGAACTCCAGCCCCACGTCTCGCCCTTGACCACGCCGAACACCACGACCAGCATCCCGAGCGCGAGCAGCACGACACCCGGGACGTCGAACTTCTGGCCGGCCGCCGCGGTGTTCCTGCTCTGCGGCAGGACGAGAACGCTGACGATCAGGGCGAGGACGCCGACCGGCGCGTTGAGGTAGAAGACGGACTCCCAGCTGACGTGCTCGACGAGCAGGCCGCCCACGATGGGCCCGAGCGCGGTCGACACCGAGGACACCATGGCCCAGATGCCGACGGCCATGCCGAACTTCCGCGGCGGGAACACCGCGCGCAGCAGCCCGAGCGTGTTCGGCATCAGCAGGGCGCCGAAGAAGCCCTGCGCGGCGCGGAACGCGATGACGAGCTCGACGGAACCGGCCAGCCCGATGGCCACCGAGGCCAGCGTGAATCCGGCGACGCCGATCAGGTAGAAGGTCCGCCGCCCGAACCGGTCGCCGAGCTTGCCGCCGAGGATCAGTGCGGCGGCGAGCGCGAGCAGATAGGAGTTCGTCACCCACTGCAGATCCGCGGTGGAGGCGTCGAGGGAGCGGCCGATCTCCGGATTCGCGAGCGACACGACGGACCCGTCGAGCCCGACCATGAACAGGCCGAAGGCGACGGCGATCAGCGTCAGCCAGGGGTTGGCGCGTCGCCCCGCGGGCGCCGCGCCCGGCGGGGCCGGCACCCGGGCAGGGGAGGGGGCAACAGAGGAGGAGGGCATACGACTGCCTTGTCTTGTCTCGTACGACAGGGGAACGTGCCCGGGCGGGCACGGAGAAGCCCTGCTCCCGGCGGGCGGGGGCAGGGCGTGGGCGCGGCGGACCGGCGGGGTGTCAGCCCGCGGTCGGCCGCAGCAGGGAGTCCAGCGCGTTGAGCGCGCCCAGGGCGGAGCCGAGCGCGTCCAGCTCACCGCCCGTCAGATGCCGCAGTGCCTCGGCGAGATGACGCCGGGCGATCCCCTCGGCCTCGGCGATGCGCTCACGGGCCACCGCGGTGGTGTGCAGATGAGCCACGCGCCGGTCCGCGGGATCGCAGCGCCGGTCGAGGAGGCCGGAGCGGGTGAGGTGCGAGACGAGGGCGCTCACATTGTTCGGCTGCATCAGCAGCTCGTGCGCCGCCTCGCGCACCGTGATGCCGTCCCGGTCCGCCACCAGACGGAGCAGGGCGATCTGCGCCTCGGGCAGCCGGTCGTGCGGGAAGTCCGTCAGGATCCGGCGGTCCAGGGTCCGGTGCAGCGTCGGCAGGGACGCCGCGAGCGCGGATGCGACGCGCTCGACGTCCTTGCGGGCGGCACGGGAGGAGGACATGACGATCAAGATAGCTATGACGAGATAGGTATGTCAACATACCTATTCGTCGTCCACGCGCCCCACCCGGTGTCCTGGACCCGTGGCCGCACCGGCGACTGCTCCCGGGGGCCTACACGTATCGCACACGGCTCCTCCCCGGGTATGACACGGGCCGCCCGCGCCTACCGCGGACGCGGGTCCGGAGTCCGGCTCAGAGGCTGACCTGCGGGCCCGCGCGGGCAGTGACGATAGAGGAACGATCCTGCCGACCCTCTGACGTGCGACGACGCACCGTCGGGCGGTCGCACCTGCCCACGATCCCGACGGGAGCCCCTTTCGCCGTGGCTACGTTCCTCTACAAACTCGGGCGGCTGTCCTTCAGGCGCCGCCGCTATGTGGCCCTGTTGTGGGTGCTGCTGCTCGGCGGGATCGGCTTCGCGTCGTCGGCCGCGCCGGCCCCGCCCGCCGACTCGTTCTCCATGCCGGGCACCGAGTCCCAGAAGGCCTTCGACCTCCTCGACCAGAAGTTCCCGGCGGCCAACTCCGAGGGTGCGACCGCCCGCGTCGTCGTCCGCGCCCCCGAGGGCGAGAAGCTGACCGACCCCGCGGCCAAGGCCGACGTGCGGAAGCTGGTGACGCAGCTCGGCGAGGGGCCGCAGGTCGCTTCGGTCGCCGACCCGTACAAGGCGAACGCCGTCAGCAAGGACGGCTCCACCGCCTACGCCTCCGTCACGTACAAGGTCGCCGGCACCGAGCTGACCGACAAGGCGCACGAGGCACTGACCAAGTCCATCGACGACGCGCGTGCCGACGGCTTCACCGTCGAGGCGGGCGGCGACGCGGTCGAGGCCGACCAGGAGATGGGCGGCAGCGCCGAGCTGATCGGCATCGCCATCTCCGCGGTCGTCCTGATCCTCACCTTCGGTTCGATGGTCGCCGCGGGCATGCCGCTGCTGACCGCGATCATCGGCGTCGGCATCGGCGTCTCCGGCATCGCCGCGCTCGGCAGTGTCCTGAACCTGTCCGGCACCACGTCCACGCTCGCCTCGATGATCGGCCTCGCCGTCGGTATCGACTACGCGCTGTTCATCGTCTCCCGCTACCGAGCCGAGCTGGCCGAGGGCCGCGAGGGCGAGGAGGCCGCCGGACGCGCGGTCGGCACCGCCGGATCCGCGGTCGTCTTCGCGGGCCTGACCGTCGTCGTCGCCCTCAGCGGCCTCGCGGTCGTCAACATCCCGATGCTCACCAAGATGGGCCTGGCCGCCGCGGCGACCGTCGCCATCGCCGTCCTCATCGCGCTCACCATGATCCCGGCGCTGCTCGGCTTCGCGGGCAAGAAGGTGCTGCGCCGCAAGGACCGCAAGCAGGCGGGCCCGATCGCCGGCTCCGGCAAGCCCAACCTCGGCACCCGCTGGGCCCGCTTCGTGCTGCGCCGCCCGCTCGGCGTCCTGCTCGTCGGTGTCCTCGGCCTCGGTGCGATCGCCGTCCCGGCCACCAGCCTCGAACTGGGCCTGCCCGACGACGGTTCGTCGGCGCCGGACAGCACCCAGCGCAAGGCGTACGACATGCTGTCCGAGTCCTTCGGCGCGGGCTTCAACGGCACGCTGATGGTGACCGTCGACGGCAAGGGCGCGGCCGGCACCGCGAAGCAGGTCGGCGCCGACCTCGCCAAGGTCGACGGCGTCGTGGCGGTCACCCCCGCCCAGGTCAACCCGGCCGGCGACACCGCCATCATCACGGTCGTCCCGAAGACGGGACCGAGCGACCACAAGACCGAGGAACTGGTCAAGGAGATCCGCTCGGACGCCACGTCCTGGGCGGCGGACAACGACGCGGAGATCCTGGTCACCGGCGCGACGGCCATGACGATCGACTTCTCGCAGACCCTCGACGACGCGCTCGTCCCGTACCTGCTCCTGGTGGTCGGTCTCGCCTTCCTCCTGCTGATGCTGGTCTTCCGCTCGGTCCTCGTCCCGCTCAAGGCCGCGCTCGGCTTCCTGCTCTCGGTGGCAGCGGCGCTCGGCGCCGTGGTCGCCGTCTTCCAGTGGGGCTGGCTCGCGGACGTCTTCGGGGTCGAACAGCCCGGCCCGATCATGTCGATGATGCCGATCTTCATGATCGGTGTGGTCTTCGGTCTCGCCATGGACTACGAGGTGTTCCTCGTGACGCGGATGCGCGAGGCCTACGTCCACGGGGCGCGGCCCGGGGAGGCCATCGTGACCGGCTTCCGGCACGGCGGCCGGGTCGTCGGCGCCGCCGCGATCATCATGATCAGTGTTTTCTCCGGCTTCATCATGGAGAACAACAGCATGATCAAGATGATGGGCTTCGGCCTGGCGATCGCCGTCCTCTTCGACGCGTTCGTGGTCCGGATGGCGATCGTGCCCGCGGTCATGGCGCTGCTCGGCAAGTCGGCCTGGTGGCTGCCCCGTTGGCTCGACAAGGCGCTGCCGAACGTCGACGTCGAGGGCGAGAAGCTGCAGCAGAGCCTGTCCGGTCCCCGGCCCGTCGAGGACGACCGCGAACTGGAGCCCGCACGCGGCTGAGTCCCCTCGATCCGTGGGGCGCGCGGGCCCGTTCCGGTCACCGGGGCGGGCCCGCCGCCGTGTTCATCGCCTCCCCGTGAAGGCGGCGGCCACGGGGAACACACCCGCACAGTGCCGTGGCCACCGCCGGGACGCGCACGCGCAGTCGGTCGGCCGGGGCGCATCCACGGACCCCAACGGCCCGGCCCGCTCAGCGGTGACGGCCGGCCGGACCCTCCCCCTCAAACGGTTGTCCGGTCGATCGGATGTGCCCAGGCGCGCTCGGCCGGACGGGCCTCAGCCGGAGTCCGCCGAGGTGAGTGCCCCGGCCACGACCGACACGACGACCTTGCGGACCGCCTCCGGCTCCGGCGGGCCGTCGTCCCGGCCCGCGAAGAGCAGATGCCCCGTGCCGATGAGGGTGAGGGCCAGGGTGTCGACATCGGCGTCGGTCGCGATCCGGCCCGACTCCCGCTCCGCGCCGAGGTATTCGACGATCATGGCCGTGGCCTGGGTGAGCACGGGCACGCCGCGCTGCCCGGCGGCGCGCAGCCGGGCGCGCAGCCCGTCCCTGAACGTGATGAGACCCACCATCGCCACGGCGACCGGGCCGAACAGGTCGGCGAGGGCCGCGGTGAGGTGATCGACGACGGTGCCGGTGCCGGCGGACGCCCGCAGAGCGCGGGCCCGGGCGTCGGTCCGGGCGACGCGGTCCAGGACGAGTTCCGCCAGGAAGGCGTCGAAATCGGCGAAGTGCCGGTGCAGCACGCCCTTGGCGCACCCCGCCTCGACGGTGACAGCCCGGCTGGTCAGCGCGCTCGCGCCGTCCCGCAGGAGTACACGCTCCGCGGCGTCGAACAGCTGGGCGCGCACATCGTGAATGGCCACACCGGTGGGCACCTGCGTCGCTCCTCGAGGTCGTGGGGGAGTGGTGCAACCGTAGATGAGTGGGCAGGTGCCCATTAGAGTGGGCGCATGCCCACTCACCGTTCCGTCCCCGCCCCCGAGCCGTCCGAGGCGCCGCACCGGGCGCGTGACATGGCCGAGTCCTTCGGCGCGGACCCCGAGCGCTACGACCGGATCCGCCCGCGCTATCCCGACGCCCTGATCGAGCACGTCGTCGGCGGCGCCCCGGGCCCCGACCTCCTCGACGTGGGCACCGGCACCGGCATCGCCGCCCGCCAGTTCCAGGCGGCCGGCTGCACGGTCCTCGGTGTCGACACCGACGCGCGCATGGCCGCCTTCGCCCGCGACCGCGGACTGAGCGTGGACGTGGCCCCGTTCGAGACCTGGGACGCCGCCGGGCGCACCTTCGACGCGGTCGTCGCCGCACAGACCTGGCACTGGATCGACCCCGTCGCGGGTCCCGCCAAGGCGGCCCGGGTGCTGCGCCCCGGCGGCCGCCTCGCGCTCTTCTGGAACGTCTTCCGGCCCACGCCCGAGATCGCGGAGGCGCTCGGCGCGGCGTACCGCCGGGCCCTGCCCGACGCGCCCCGCGACCCCTGGACGCGGCCCGCCCTCGACGCGTACGGGACCGTTTTCGCCAGGACGGCCGAGAGCCTGCGCGTCACGGGCGACTTCGAGGAGCCGGATGACCAGCGTTTCGAGTGGGAGCGTGCCTACACCCGCGACGCGTGGCTGGAGATGCTGCGCACCACCGGCGAGACCGGCCGGCACACCCCACGGCAGACCGAGGAGCTCATCGCCCGGACCGGCGCGGCTCTCGACGCCCTCGGCGGCACGTTCACCATGCCGTACACCGCGGTCCTGATCACCGCCACGCGGACCGGAGCCGACTGACCGGTCCGGCCGCCGCCCGGGTTCAGCGGCTGCGACCGCTCGGCCGCTCGAACCAGTGGCAGGCGGCGCCCGCGGCGACCAGCGCGGTGGCGATGAGCAGGCCGTGGCCGACGACGATGCCGACCCCGAGAAGGACCAACGCCAGGATCAGGACGGCCCAGGTACCGCGCCGGTCGTACTCGCGAGGGCGCCGCGGCCTGCCCCGGCTCAGGCCGTCGGCGAACCGGGGATCCTGTTCCTCCAGACGCGTCGCGATGGCCGAGAGCGTGTTGTCGTGGCTGTCCCGCATCTGCGCACCTCCGTGTCGGGTGGTGCCCCCACCGTCGCGTGCGGCGCGCGCCGTGACCATGGGGTGCGACCCCCAGATACGGGGGAGCGCACCCTGCATGCGGGCGGCACGCCCGTGAATGGGTGCTGACCCCGATGGACACCGTGGCCGCTGACCAGGGAGCCTGGACGGAGGCAAGCCGTACCGTCCCACCCGGGAGGCCGCACGTCCGTGTCCCTGTTCTGGCGGATCTTCCTGCTCAACGCCACCGTCCTGCTGGCGGCGGTGGCGCTCCTGCTGCTCGGCCCCGTCACCGTCTCCACCCCCGTCCTGCTGACCGAGACGCTGATCCTGGCGGTCGGTCTGGTGGTGATGCTGACGGCCAACGCGGCGCTGCTGCGCATCGGCCTGTCCCCGTTGCAGCGGCTGACCCGGGCGATGACGACGACCGATCTGCTGCGCCCCGGCGAGCGGCCCGCCACGTCCGGGCACGGTGACGTGGCCGCCCTCATCGAGACGTACAACGCGATGCTCGACCGCCTGGAGGCCGAGCGGGCGGCCAGCACCGCACGGGCCCTGTCGGCGCAGGAGGCCGAACGGCGCCGCGTCGCCCAGGAACTGCACGACGAGGTCGGCCAGACCCTGACCGCCGTCCTGCTCGAACTCAAGGGAGCCGCCGACCAGGCGGGCCCGCCGCTCCAGGACGACCTGCACCGCATCCAGGAGACGACCCGCGCGGGCCTGGACGAGATCCGGCGCATCGCCCGCCGGCTGCGGCCCGGGGTCCTGGAGGAGCTGGGCCTCGTCAGCGCGCTGCGGTCCCTGGCCAACGAGTACACCGACTGGGCCGACACCGTGGTCGACAGCCGGCTGGCGCCGCATCTGCCGTCGCTCGGGGACGAGGCCGAACTCGTCGTCTACCGGGTGGCCCAGGAAGGACTCACCAACGTCGTGCGCCATGCCGGCGCCTCCCGGGCCGACCTCGTCGTGAGCGCCGCCGACGACCGGGTCACGCTCCTCATCCGTGACAACGGGCGCGGCATCGGCAGCCGGGCCGAGGGCGCCGGCATCCGCGGCATGCGCGAACGCGCCCTGCTGGTCGGCGCCGACCTGACCGTCGCCCCCGCCGAGGGCGGCGGCACCCTCGTACGCCTCGACGTTCCGGTCACGGCCCCGGGGCGCGGTCGGTGAGCGCCCGCGAGATCCGCGTCCTGCTGGCGGACGACCACGCGCTGGTGCGCCGGGGCGTGCGGCTCATCCTGGACCGCGAACCCGATCTCACCGTCGTCGCCGAGGCGGGCGACGGGGCCGAGGCCCTCGACCTCGCGCGGACCGAACAGCCCGATCTGGCGGTCCTGGACATCGCGATGCCCCGGCTCACCGGACTCCAGGCCGCCCGCGAACTGGCCCGCCGCCAGCCCGACCTGCGCATCCTGATCCTGACGATGTACGACAACGAGCAGTTCTTCTTCGAGGCACTCAAGGCCGGGGCCTGCGGCTACGTCCTCAAATCTGTGGCCGACCGCGATCTGGTCGAGGCCTGCAGGGCGGCCGCCCGCGACGAACCCTTCGTGTACCCGGGAGCGCTGAAGGCGCTGATCCGGGACCATCTGGAGCGGGTCCGCCGCGGTGAGGGGCTGCCCTCGCGCCCCATCACGGAGCGCGAGGAGGAGATCCTCAAGCTGGTCGCCGAAGGGCACACCTCGCAGCAGATCGCCGAGCTCCTCTTCATCAGCGTCAAGACGGTGGAGCGCCACCGTGCCAACCTGCTGCAGAAGTTGGGCCTGAAGGACCGTCTGGAGCTCACGCGCTACGCGATCCGCGTCGGCCTGATCGAGCCGTGACGGCGGGTCTCCCCGCCGCCCCGGGCCGTCAGTGCGTGTACACCTCCGCCCGGTCCACGCTCACGAAGGAGGCCCCGGACGACGCGCTCCGCTCACCCGTCACCCGGACCCGCAGCGTGTGCTCGCCCGCCGCCAGGCGCGGGCTGAGGTACTGCAGCGTCTCGCCGGTGCGGATCGCGCCGTAGAAGTCGACCCGCTGCTCGGGGCCGCCGTCCACACTGATCGCTGCGATGCCGTTGCCCGTGTCGCGGACGGACAGCAGCGCGATCCGGGTGCCCGTGAAGCTGAACGTCGCGGTGTTGCCCGCCTGGTCGCTCCAGTGGTCGTCGCTCCAGAAGCACTGCGCGGCGCAGCCCGCGCCGGAGTTCCAGGTGCCGGTGTACGCGACCGTGCCGTCGCCGCTGGAGCGCCCGTCGTCGTTGATCCAGTAGTTGCCCGATCCGGGGTCGCCGGAGGGCAGGTCCTGGGTGGCGCCCATGGCGAGCGGGGTGCCGAGGTTCGGGCTGCCGTCCGCGTTCCAGGTGATCTTCTGGGCGCGGGTCGTGCGGTTCGTGTACGTGTTCACCGACGTGGTCTTGGCGTGGTAGACGAGCCAGTCCTCCGTGCCGTCGGGGGACTTGAAGAAGGCGTGGTGCCCGGGCCCGAACACCCCGCGGTCGTCAGCGCGGGAGAACACCGGCCCCGCGTGCCGGCTCCAATTGCCCGGGACGAGCGGATCGGTGGTGTCGGGCAGCGACATCATCCAGACCTGGTAGTCGGGCTTGCCGGTGTCGCAGGTCGAATACGTCATCCAGGTACGGCCGTTGCGGTTCAGGAACTCGGGCCCCTCGCGGACCTCGGGGCAGCCCCCTGCCGCGTCGATCGCGACGGCGTCGCCCGAGACCGTGTACGGGTTCGACATCGGCGCGATGTTCAGGCCGTTGTGCTGGTACGGGTTGATGCCGCTGTAGGCGAGATAGAGCTTCCCGTTGTGCTGGAGGATCCCGGGGTCGATGGCGAAGTCGTTCGTGTGGTTGGGCGGGGTGAGCTTCGCCTTGAAGTGGTAGGGCCCGGCCGGGTCGTCGCGCTCCGACTCCAGCACGAACAGCCGGTGGTGGTCGTCCGTGCCGTCGTCCGCGGTGTAGTAGAGGTACCAGCGGTCGCCGAAGCGGTAGAACTCCGGCGCCCAGATGTGCTGGTTGCGCGAGGCGTCGGTGTCCGTCCAGACCGTGACCGGGTCGGCGTCGAGCAGCGTGCCCAGGGACGGCGAGCGCCACATCTTGATGCTGTCGCCCTGGGTCGTGGTGAGGTGGTAGGCCCCGTTGGCGTACGCCAGGAACGGATCGGGGCCCGTGTTCAGCGGATTGCGGAAGGTGCCCGCGGCTGCGGCGGACGCCTGTCCGGCCGCGGCGGCCTGCGGCGCGCAGACCAGGCCGACGAGCAGGGTCAGGAGTGCGGCGACCAGAGCGGTACGGGGCCGGGCGCGCATGAGCGGCTCCTTACATCGATGTAAGTTCCACGGCTTCAGGACGGTAGGGAAGGGACAGGGGGCTGTCAACGGGGCGGGTGGGCCGGCGAGCCGACACCGCTCACTGGCCGCCGAGGCCGGTGGTCGCCACGGACTTCACGATGTGCCGCTGGAAGAAGACGAACACGATCACGAGCGGCAGCGCGGCGAGCACGGCCGAGGCCATCGTCTGCGCGTACTGGATGCCGTAGGCGTCCTTCACCGACGTGATCCCGACGGGCAGGGTCATCAGCGACGGGTCGGACGTCGACACGAACGGCCACAGGAAGTTGTTCCACGCGCCGATGAACACGAAGATCGCCACGGCGGCGAGCATCGGCCGCGACAGCGGCAGCAGCACCGACCAGAAGATCCGCCAGTGCCCCGCGCCGTCGATCCGGGCCGCCTCCTCCAGTTCCTTCGGCAGCGAGTCGAAGTGCTTCTTCAGGATGAACACCATCACCGGCGCCACCGTCTGCGGCAGGATCACCGCCGCGTACGTGTCCAGCAGGTGCAGGGTCAGCATCTGCTGGAACCACGGCACGATCAGGATCTGCGGCGGTACCAGCACGGCCGCGACCGTCACGGCGAACAGCCAGCGGCGGCCGGCGAACAGGGTGCGCGAGAAGGCGTATCCGGCCATCGCGGAGACCAGCACCGTGATCACGGTGACGGCGGCCGAGATGAGCAGGCTGTTGAGCATCCACAAGGGCAGATCGCCGCGCTCCCAGACCGTCCTGAACCCGTCGAGCGTGAAGCCGTGCTTCGGCCACACCCAGTTCAGCGGGTCGCTCGCGTCCTGCTCGGACTTGAACGCGGTCAGCACGGCCCACGCCATCGGCAGCAGCCAGACCAGGGCGGCGACCGCGAGCACGGTCAGGGCGAGCACCCGGGCCGTGCGGCTCGCCCCGAGCGTCAGGTTCGTCTGTGACCGGGCGGGACGCCGAGGTGCTCTCAACGGACGTACGGAGGTGGTCACGTGGCGAGCGGACTCGGCGCGGACGGGGGTCTCGGTGGAGGTCATGGTCACTTCTCCCGGCGGCGGAGTGCGAAGAACTGGGCGGCGGAGGCGAGGACGACGAGAGCGAAGAAGATGTAGCTGATCGCCGAGGCGTAACCGAGCCGGTAGCCGGTGAAGCCGACGTCGTAGACGTACTCGACCACGGGGCGCGTCGAGCTGTTCGGGCCGCCCTTGGTGAGCAGGTACACCTGGTCGAAGACCTTCAGGGACGCCAGGATCTGCAGCACGGTGATCACCGTCGTGATGCGGCTGAGCTGGGGCAGCGTGATCGACCACAGGCGCCGCCACGCCCCGGCGCCGTCGATCGCCGCGGCCTCGTACAAGTGGTCCGGGATCGACTGCAGGGCGGCCAGGTACAGCAGGAAGTTGAAGCCGACCGTCCACCACAGGGTCGTGAGGGCGATCGCCCACATGGCGACCGACTCGTCACTGAGCCACGCGAACCCGCTGAGACCGACCTTGTCGAGCAGGTGGTTGTAGAGGCCGAGGTCGGGCTGGTACAGCCAGATCCACAGGAGGCCGACGACACCGACCGGCAGCAGATACGGCGCGAAGAACGCCAGCCGCCACACCCACTGTCCGGGCAGCCCGGTGTGCACGAGCAGCGCCATACCGAGCGCCACCACGACCAGCGGGACCGTCGAGATCAGGGTGAACAGGACCGTGTGCCACAAGGACCGCCACATCTCCGCGTCCTGGAAGGCCTCGGTGAAGTTGCCGAGGCCGATGAACGACGGGGCGTGCGCCGACAGGGCCCGGTCCGTCAGGCTCATCCACAGCCCCTGGCCCATCGGCCAGATCATGAACACGGCGAACAGGACGAGGAAGGGCAGTGCGAACAGCAGGCCGGGGGAGAACAGCCGCCGCACCGACAGGGCCCCTGGCCGGGGCGAGGCGTGGGGAGAGGACATCGTTGTGCCTCCTGCGAGGTGGTCGCGGCCGGTCAGGCCGGGCTGGGCTTGGCGAGGAAGGTGTTGAGGCGCCGCACCATCGCGCGCGCCGCACGGTCCGGGGAGAGACCGTCCAGCAGGGCCTGCTGCAGGACCTGCGACATGGAGTTCTGGAAATCGGAGCCCGCGCCCGCGAACCACACCGCCGGGTCCAGGACGACGTGGTCCTGGGCCGCCTTGTAGTGCGCCTGCGGCAGCAGGCCGGCGTACTCCTTCGTACGGGTCACGGGCCCGTACGCGGGGATGTGACCGGCGGTCGCCCAGATCTGACCGGCCTTGAGGATCGCGGCGACCGCCCGGTGCGTGCGGCGGCGGTGCTCCGCGTCGGGGCTCTCGTGGTGGGGGAGCACGAACGAGTGCGAGTCGGCGTACACGGCCGGGGTGCCGAAGACCGTCGGCATCGGCGCCGCGCCCACGTTCTTGTCCGCGGCCCGGAACGTGCCGAGCTCCCACTCGCCCGAAAGGATCATCGCGGTCTGCTTGTTCGTGAACGACGCCAGTCCCGCCGGGTAGTCCAGGCGCTTCGGGTTCACCCGGCCGTCGATCAGCTTGGCCATGAACGCGATGACCTCGGCCATCCGGTCGATGTCCACCTCGGCCGGACCGCCGGTAGGCAGCTTGAACGCGCCGCCGGTCTGCCGGTACAGGCCGTAGAACAGCCGCCAGCCCTGCGCGGTGTCCGTGACGTAGCCGAAGGAGATGCCCTGCTGCCCGGAGGCCCTGGCCAGCTCCTTGCCGGCCGCGAGGAACTTGTCGGGCGACGAGAACGCGTCCGCGTCGAGCGTGCCGTCCTTCGTCAGCAGTCCGGCCTTCTTCACCGGCTCCGGGTGGAAGAACACGATGAAGGGGTGCGTGTCGAGGGGGATCGCGTAGGTCTGCCCCTCGTACTGCGTACGTGACCACACCGCGTCGGTGAAGTCGCTCCGCCGCACGCCGTACTCGGCCAGCAGGCCGAGGTCCCACGGGTCGACGAGGCCGGTGGGCGCGTAGCCCGCCAGGCGCGACATGTGCGACACGGCGACGTCCGGACCGCGCCCGCCCGCCGAGGCCATGGCGAGCTTCGTGTAGTACGGGGTGCCCCACTCCAGGACGGTGCGCTCGATACGCGTGCCCGGCATGTCGGGTCGCGCCGCGCGCACCATGTCGTTGAGCAGGCCGCCGTCGGCCCCGCTGAACAGGTCCCACAGACGGACGGTCGAATCGTCGGCCGCCAGCGCGCTGCCGCAGCCGCTGAGCGCCCCGGCGCCGAGGGCCGTGGCCCCGGCGGCGAGCGCGGCGGTCAGCGCGCGTCGTCTGGTGAGTGCGGGGCGACCGACGGGTGCGGGTGTGCCGGTCATCTGGCTCCTTCCCCGGGTGGCGACGCTGCCACCCGGTCATACATCGATGTAAATCGCGGGCGTGAGTGAGCTAGTTCGAGCCTTCGAAGGCCGCGGGGCGCAGCTGGGCGGCGCGCAGCAGGGCGGTGTCGACCTTCTCGCCGCGGTCGAACCGGTAGACGCCGTTGCGCTCCTGGAAGACGTCCGTGAGCTGGGTGTAGCAGTAGCCGAACATCTCCGGGTCGTCGAGCAGCACGCCCGTCAGACCGGTGAAGCGGTCCACGAACTCCTCGGCGCTGCGCGGCCGTTCGCCGTACCCCCAGGACGCGTCCACCTCGTTGCCCGCCGCCTCGGCGGCCGCCTGCGCGTCCCACCAGATGCCGCCGAACTCGCTGCAGAAGTAGGGCTGGCCGCGGTACGGCTCGGACCAGGGGCGCCCGTCGGGGCCCGCGTTGACGTACGGCTTGTCCTGCGCGAGCCCCTGCATCGTCTTCGCGAACGCGGCCGGGTCCTGCTCGTAGCAGTGCGAGTCGTAGACATCGGTCTCCGGGACCCGGTGCGCGTACCCGGAGGCGTCGATGACGGGGCGGGTGCCGTCGGCCTGCTTGGTGGCCAGGAACATCGCCCGCGTCACGTCGTCGAGCTGGGTGATGCGGTCGTGCAGGTGCTGGTACGTCTCGTTGAGCGGGCACCAGCCGATGACCGAGGGGTGCGAGTAGTCGCGCGCGACGGCCTCCAGCCACTGCGCGACGTACGACGCGTCGGGGCGCTGGTTGTCGTCGCGGACGCCGACCTCGCAGCCCCAGTCGCCGAACTCGCCCCACACCAGGTAGCCGAGCCGGTCCGCGTGGTACAGGTACCGCTCCTCGAAGACCTTCTGGTGCAGCCGGGCCCCGTTGAATCCGGCGGCCAGACCGAGCTCGATGTCGCGGACCAGAGCGGCGTCGCTCGGCGCGGTCATCAGGCCGTCCGGGTAGTACCCCTGGTCGAGCACGAGCCGCTGGAAGACGGGCTCACCGTTCAGGAGCAGCCGCCTGCCGTCGACGGAGACCGAGCGCAGGCCCGCGTACGAGCGGACCCGGTCCACGAGCCCGCCCTGCGCGTCCACGACCTCGAAGGTCAGGTCGTACAGGTGCGGGTCCTGCGGCGACCAGACGCGCAGCCGGTCCGCGGGCACCGGCAGGGCGAGGCGGGGCGTCAGGTCGAGGTCGGCGCGGGCCTCGGCGGTGACGACGGTGCCCATCTCGTCGGCCAGGGTCGCCCGGACCCGGTGACCCGGCGCGTTCCCGGTCAGCGGCAGCTCCAGGAAGAACGAGCCCGAGGCCAGGTCCGGGGTGACGCGCGGGCGCTTGAGGGCGACGGCGCGGGGCACCGGCTCCAGCCACACGGTCTGCCAGATGCCGGTCGTGCGGGTGTAGTGGCAGTGCGTGTTGGCGTACCAGGTGGCCTGCTTGCCGCGGGCCTGCGGTCCGTGCCGGCTGTCGCGGGCCCGCACCACGAGCGTCAACTCCCGCCCGGGTACGGCCACGTCGCCCAGGTCGGCGGTGAACGGGGTGAAGCCGCCGCGGTGCCGGGCGACCTCGACGCCGTCCGCCCACACCGTCGTGTCGTGGTCCACGGCCCCGAAGTGCAGCAGCACCCGGGCGTCGGTCCAGTCGGCGGGCACCGTCACGGTCCGCCGGTACCAGACGGCCTCCAGGAAGTCGGTCTCGCCGATCCCGGACAGCTCCGACTCCGGACAGAACGGCACGGTGATCCGGTCGCTCAACTCGCGCTCGCGCAGGCCGCGCTCGAGTCCCGTGTCGGCCCGGTCGATCTCGAACTGCCACTCGCCGTTGAGATTGAGCCAGGCCTCACGGACGAACTGCGGCCGCGGGTACTCGGGCCGCGGCACGGCCGGGAAATGCGGAACGGGCATGGTGCTCCTTGCTCGTGAGTGCGGTGCCACGTGGTGCGGGGTCATGGCACCATGACGATTACAACGATGTAAATATCCGGGACGGCCGAGGAACCGGCCCGAGACCGATTCGTGATGGTCGGTACGATCACGGACGGCAGACGGAAGGAAAGAACAGCGTGGCGGCCAGACCCAGGATCAAGGACGTGGCGGAGTACGCGGGCGTCTCGCCCAAGACCGTCTCCAACGTGATCAACAACTTCGAGCACGTGTCGGACCGGACCCGTGAAGTCGTGCGCGAGGCCATCGACGCCCTCGGCTACCGGGTCAACATCGCCGGCCGTCAGCTGCGCCAGGGGCGCACCGGCATGATCACCCTGGCCGTGCCCGAGCTCGACGTCGCGTACTTCTCCGAACTGGCCCGGCACGTCATGGCCGAGGCCGACCGGCGCGGACAGACCGTGCTGCTGCACCAGACCGGCGGTGTCCGCGAGCGCGAACTCGCCGCGCTGCACGGCTTCGACGCCCAGTTCACCGACGGAGTCATCCTCAGCCCGCTCGCCCTGCACCCTCGCGATCTCGCCACCCGGGACCGCGGGCTCCCGGTCGTCCTGCTCGGTGAGCGCCCCGCCGAGGGCAGCACCGACCACGTCGCCATCGACAACGTACGGGCCGCGCGCGAGGCCACCGAGCATCTGCTGGCCCGCGGGCGGCGCCGGATCGCCGTGGTCGGCGGTACGGTGCGCGGCCGCCAGGGCACCGACCGGCTGCGCACCGACGGCTACCGCGAGGCGCTGGAGACGGCCGGGGTCCCCTTCGACGGCGACCTGGTGGTCCCGGTGGACGCCTACCACTGGAAGGACGGCGCGCGGGCCGCCGCCGCCCTCATGGACTCGGCGTCCTGCCCCGACGCCCTGCTCTGCCTCAACGACCACCTCGCCCTGGGCGCGCTGCGCGCCCTGCACGAGCGGGGCCGGAGCGTGCCCGGAGACCTGGACGTGGTCGGCTTCGACGACATCGAGGCCTCCCGCTTCAGCGTGCCGAGCCTGACCACGGTCTCCCCGGACAAGAAGGAGATCGCCCGCGCCGCCGTGGCGCTCCTGCTGGACCGGATCGAGGAGCCCGCGGCCGGTCCGTTGCAGGATCATGTGGTGGGTCACGAGCTGAAATTGCGCGAGAGCACCGGGAGTTGACGCCCTGACGGCGAACCGTCTACGGCATTTGCAGGAGTCCGATACCACTTCGTTCTCGGAAACCCCTCGTCACACCTTGCGCAGCTCTTCGACGCGCCGGGTGCGACCGTTAGGATGAATCGCTGAGGCATCCTCAAATGCCGTGGTACACGGGGGAGTTCGTGGAGGACGAGTGACGAGCGTGCTGTTCATCCACGGCACCGGGGTGCGCGCGCCGGGCTACGCGGAGGCGTTGCGGGCGGTGCGCGCGGGGCTCGCCGAGGTGCGGGCCGACGTGACGGTGGCGGAGTGCGACTGGGGTTCCGCGCTGGGCTCCTACCTGCGGGCCGACGGCGCATCCATCCCCGGCTACGTGCCGGACAAGCCGGTCGAGGGACCGCTCCCGCAGGACGAGGAGCGCGCCCGCTGGGCCCTGCTGTACGCCGATCCGGACGCGGAGCTGAATCTGTTCGCCCTGGCCGGGCAGCAGGCGGCGGCGCCCTTTCGGCCCGGCGCGCTGCCCCCCGGACGACAGCTGTGGGCCTGGACGGAGGAGCTCGCGGCAGCGCCCGCCGTCCGGGACGCGTGGCGGGCGGCGGACCTCGGCGCGCGACCGGACGGCGACGTGGCGGCGCTGCTGACGTCGGAGACCTTCCGGCGGGCCTGCGACGCGGCGGACGGCGCGGGCGCGGCCGGCCTGGCCCGGCTGACCGGGAGATCGCTGGCCGCACGCGCCCTCGCCGGTCATCCGGGCGGCCCGGGAGCGGTGCCGCCCGCCGGACGGGACGCCATGGTCGCCGCCGTCGTCGATCAACTCGGCGGCGAGGAGCGGGGGTTGGCGGACGGCCTGGGCAGGGCCCTGGGCGCCTCCGCGCGGCTGCTCGAGCGGGCGGGCGGATCACGGTTCGTCGTCGGCCGGCGCAGCCGGATCAGCGAGCGCTCCCTCGGCTTCGCCGGGGACATCCTCAGCTATCTCGTACGGGGCGAGGCCGTGCGCGCGTACGTCGCGGACCTGGCGCGCCGCCTCCCGCCCCCGGTCGTCCTCCTCGGGCACAGCCTGGGCGGCATCGTCGCCTTCGACCTGCTCGCCGGGGAACCGGGCACGGCGCCCGACGTGGCCCAGCTGGTGACGGTCGGTTCCCAGGCGCCGGTGCTCTACGAGCTGGACGCACTGCCCTCGCGCCCCTACGGCACCGGACTGCCCGCCGCCTTCCCGCGCTGGCTCAACATCTACGACCGGCGCGACCTGCTGTCGTTCGTCGGCGCCGAGGTCTTCGGGCAGCGCGTACGCGACGTCGAGGTGGACAACGGGCAGCCGGTGTCGGCCGCCCACAGCGCGTACTGGACCAATCGGCACCTGTACGAGGTGCTGGCGCAGGAACTTCCCGGGTGACGCCGGATGTTACGCAGTGCGAGGGGGACGCACGTGCCGCAGGGCGCAGACGGACGGCAGGCGAGACAGCGGACCCTGCGGGAGATGGTCGAGGCGCTCGGCGCGTCCACCCCGCTCGCGGACGAACGGGGGCGGCTGCAGTGGGCGCGTGAACTGGGCGACGAGTTCCCGGACCTGGACCTGGAGGGATTCCACACGGCACGGCAGGCCTTCGCGGAGGCGGTCCGGCACTGCAGCCGCCTGGAGGACGGACTCGAACAGCTCGTCATCACCACGGAGTTCCTGGCTCCGGCCGTGGCCGGCCGGCTGCGGCCGCTGCTCGACGAATGGCACGCCATCGACCTCTACCGGGGCCGCGACTGGTCGGCCCTGCGCGAGGGCCTCGACCTCGCCCTGCCCGAGCTGCCCGCACTGGTCGCCGCCGCCACCGAGGACCGGATCCGCCTGCCCCGTCACTGCCGCTCGGCCTGGCACGCCTTCGTGCACCTGGCCTGCCACAACGCGCCGGTCGGCGGTCTCGAACCGAGCATGGCCCTCCTGGAGCACCTGATGCTGCGCACCGAGGCCGCGCACCTGGTGGGCGAGATCCGGTCCTGGAACGACCACTTCGCGGGGGAGTGGGGCAAACGCGAGGGGCCGCGGGGGCTGCGCGCGCTGCGCGAGAAGCTGTCCGGGCGGCCGGATCCGGCCGGACGCAGGGCCGTGACCGACGCGGGGCACGGCTCGGCGGCGCCGGACGACGGGTTCGCGGAGCCGCATGTCCCGGTCATCCGGCTGTTCATCAAGGTCGCCCCGGACCTGCGTCCCTCGGATGCGCAAGCGGCGCGCGAGGGGCGGCCGGAAGCGTACTACCGGATCTCGTCGCGGGTCCGGTACGCCGAGTCCGTGCGACTGCACCGGGAGGACTGCGACCCCGAGGAGCCCGTGCCACGCAGCAGACTCCCGTACGCCGTCGCGGACCTTCTGTCCGCGACGGCCGAGCTGTGGCAGGCTCGGGACGAGAACGTGGTCCTGGAATTCTTCCTGCCGGCGGAGTTGCTCACGGAACCCGTCGAATGGTGGGACAGGAATCCCCGACTGGGGCATTCCAACCCGCTGTTGAGCAAGTACCCGTGGGTGTACGTGCACAGCCTCGAACGGATGCAGCGGCGCGATCTGCACCACGCCTGGCGCAGGCGCTGGACGCGCTGGAAGAGCGACCCGGGTGGCGGACGCGCCCACTGGTGCGACCCGGAGGGTCGCCCCGACACCGAGCATCTCGCCCTGCTGGATGCGCGGATCGGCAAGGAGGAAGGGGTGGTCTGCATGGTGCTCAGCGACACTCCACGGGCGGGCGACGGCACGGGGTCGCACGAACTGCGGCTCGGCCTTGATCTCGGCGTGCCGGTGATGATCTTCCACCGGGCGGCGGACGATCCGGAGGCCTTCCACGGTCTGGTGAAGGAACTGTTGGCCGGGGAGGGTCTGGCCAACCTGCCCGCCACTGCACGACAGTGGAGGAGCGATGCGGCAGCGGGCACGGCGGAGGTACGCGACAAGGCGTTGATCCAACAACTGGGCGTGGTCTGGGACGATCCGCAGCAGCTCCTCGACGGTGATGCGTGCGCTCCCGCCGCCTTCGTAGGGGGGACCGAGTGAACGCGCACGAGGCCAATGGGCTGCCCTACCGCGGCAGCGGCAGGCCGCGCCCCCAGGAACCGTACGACGAGCGGAGCTGGCCCGAGGGCCCGCGCTGGCGGAGCTTCGCCGGGGGACCGGTCCAGCCCCAGCCGCCCGACGAGGACGAGGCCGACCGCAGGCTCGGCCCCGCCGACGCGCCGCGCAGGCCCCCACGGGACGAGACCCGCCTGGTGAACGCTGCGATCCTGCTGCGCCGGCCACTTCTGGTCACGGGCCGCCCAGGTGTGGGCAAATCCGCTCTCGCCTTCCGCATCGCCCGCGAGCTGAGCCTCGGCCGGGTCCTCCAGTGGCCCGTCACCAGCCGCACCACGCTGGCCTCCGGCCTGTTCGAGTACGACGTGATCGGCCGCGCCCAGGCCGGGCAGGCCTGGTATCTGGCCCAGCAGCAGCACGCCGCGGACACGGAAGCGGCGACGGAAGGCGAACTCCCCACGGATGTAGGCCAGTTCGTGCAGTTGGGGCCGCTCGGAACCGCGCTCCTGCCGCACCGCATTCCGAGGGTCCTGCTCATCGACGAGATCGACAAGTGCGACGTCGACCTCCCGCACGATCTGCTGTCGCTGTTCGAGGACGGCCGCTACGCCGTGCCTCCACTCGTTCGTGTGAGCAAGAAGCAGCCCGAGGTCACCGTGCACACCGCCGATCCGGGCGGAGTCGCTCGGATCACGGACGGAATCGTTCGGGCACGCGCATTTCCCATCGTGATCATGACCTCCAACGGCGAACAGGAGTTCCCGGAGGCCTTCTTGCGCCGGTGTCTGCGTTTGGACATGCCGGACCCCGATGCGGAAGGGTTGGGCGAACTGCTCTCCGCCCACTTTTCCGACCGACTCGGTGACATGCACGGCAAGTTGATCCAGGACTTCACGTCCCGCAGCGAGCGCACCGACGGTCTGGCCGCCGACATGCTGCTGAACGCGGCGCATCTGGCGACGTCGGGTGCCTACACGTACGCGGACGGCGACGATGCGGAGTGGCAGGCGGTCCTGCGGGCCATCTGGCACTCGCTGAAGGCCGACGGGACAGGGCTCAGTGACTGAACGCCCGCCCGCTTCCGAGGGCAGGGGACCGGATGCGCACGGCCCGCGTCCGTCCTCCGGCCGCCCACGCCTGCCCGTGGGGGACCTGCACTGGTGGGAAGTGGCCGACGCGCTCTGGATCGCCGAGCAGCACCCCGAACTCCTCGGCGTGGAAAGGGAATCCGCGCCCCCGCCCACGGCGGCCCCGAAGCCGCCGCCGCAGCCCCGGCCGCAGCCGCAGCCTGCCCCGGACGCCACCGCCCCCGTACACCAGGACGAGCACGACGCCGACGCGGGCGCCGACGTGCCCCACACGCCGTTACGAGCCCCGGAGGCGGCCGCCGAGGAGCGCGCGGCCCCGCCTCCCGCCCCGGCCGAGGAGAGCGCGGACGGCGTACCGCGGCAGGGTGCGGGGCGCCGGCGTACGGGTCGCGCGCGCCGCAGGACCGGGCCCTCGGCCAGGAACCTCGGCCGCGCCCTGCGGCCCTTCCGGCAGATCCGCCGCACCTCGCCGGTCGAGGAGGTCGACGAGGAGCGCACCGGCGAACAGTTCGCCGAAGCCCCCTGGCTGCCGCCCGCCCTGCGGTCGGCGCCCGAGGCGCGCTGGGACGTGGTCCTCGTCGTCGACAGCGCGCCCCACATGGCGATCTGGCGGGCCACCGCCGACCGCCTGGCCGGAGTGCTGCGCCGCTACGGCGGCTTCCGCGACATCGTGCTGCGCCGCCTGGACACCGACTCCACCGGCGGCGTGGTGCTGCGCGGACCCGGCCGGCGCGGCGCCACCCACCCCGTGCGCAGCCTCGTCGACCAGTCCGGGCGCCGGATCGTGCTCGTCCTCACCGACGGCGTTGCGGCCGCCTGGCGCAGCGGCGCCGTGCACACCGCGCTCGCCCTCTGGGGCCGGCACCAGCCGCTCGCCGTGCTGAGCACGCTGCCGCAGCGTCTGTGGCACCGCACCGGGCTGCGCCCCGAGCGGGTCAGGCTGCACCTGTCCGGACGCGGGGCCGCCGGCGAGGCCGTCGACTGGGCGCCGACCCGGCCGCACGGCACCGACGACTGGGTGGCGCCGCTGCGCCGGGCCCACGCGCTGGCCGTGCCCGTCCTCGAGGTCTCCGGTGAATGGCTGTCGCCCTGGGCCCGGTTCGTGACCGGCGAGCAGCCGCGCTGGACGGAGGTCGCCGCCCTCATGGTGACGCCCGACGCGCCGCACGAGCCCGCCGTCGAGCAGGAGCCGGCGCGCCAGGACGTCTCCGCGGCCGAACAGGTCGCCCGCTTCCGCGTCTGGGCCTCGCCGGAAGCGTTCGAACTCGCGGTGCGGCTCGCCGCGGTCCAGCTCGACCTGCCGGTCATCGCCGCGGTGCAGCGCGCGATGATGCCCGAGTCGGCGCCGGTCCATCTGGCGGAACTCCTGATGAGCGGTCTGGTCGAGGTGCTGCCGGGGGACGACAGCGCGTACGTGTTCCGCCCGGGCGTGCGCGAGGAACTCCTGGCGGCCGGAACCAAGCGCACCACCTTGCAGGCCTCCCGCAGGGCCGCGGAGGTGCTCGCCTCCCGCAGCGGCGCGGCCCGGGAACTGCTGGCGCACTACGAGGGCCGTGAGCAGCCGCCCGAACCGGAAGTGACGGCGGAGAACGCGCGCTTCCGGGCCGTCGAGCACGCGGTGCTCAGCGTGCTCGCCGGTGAACACCTGCCCAGGGCCAGGCGGCTCGGCCGGCTGATCGCGGCCCACACGGAAACAGCACAGCCGACGGACGCTGGGGAGCGTGGCGGAGTGATATCGGACGAATCACCACGAGGCACAATGAAGCACCCGAACTCGCAAGATGGCCCGAGTCGCACCGATTCCACGTATCCCTCGCAGTCCCCGACCGCCGGGCCCGCAGGCAGGGGATCGGGTGCGCCCGGCCCGCTCCAAGGAGGCACGCCAGTGACCACGGTCGTCCCCGGGACCGCCGCCCCCGCCACCGATGGCCGGGAGGATCCGGCCGGCGCCGCACCGCACCCCTTGCGTGCGGCAGGCCCCGCGATCCTCGGCAACATGCCGCCGCGCAACCTCGTCTTCACCGGTCGCGACGACCTCCTGGACCGCCTGGAGGCCGACCTCGGCGAAGGCCCGACCGCCGTGCTGCCCCATGCCCTGCACGGCATGGGCGGTGTCGGGAAGTCGCAGCTCGCCCTGGAGTACGTGTACCGCAACGCCGCCCGCTACGACGTGGTCTGGTGGATCCCCGCGGAGCGTCCCACGCAGATCGCCCAGGCGCTGGTGGAACTCGCGCTCCGGCTCGACCTGCCGGTGACCGGTGAGGCGAACACGGCCGTGCCCGCGGTTCTGGAGGCCCTGCGCACGGGACGCCCCTACGCCAACTGGCTCCTGGTCTTCGACAACGCGGAGAGTCCCGAGTCGGTGCAGAGCTACTTCCCCCTCACCACGGGCGGCGGCTCCTCCGGTTCCATTCTCGTGACGTCGCGCAACCCGCAGTGGAACACCCTGGCGCATCCCCTTGAGGTCGACGTGTTCAAGCGCGAGGAGAGCATCCAGCTGCTCCAGCGGCGCAACCCGGACCTGCCCCACGACGAGGCGGACCAACTCGCCTCCGTCCTCGGTGACTTGCCGCTGGCCGTGGAGCAGGCGTCCGCCTGGCGCGCGGAGACGGGCATGCCCGCTGAGGAGTATCTGCGGCTGTTCGCGGAGAAGCGGGCGGAACTGATGGCGGTCTCCCCGCCGACCCAGTACGAGCAGACGGTGGCGACCGCCTGGAACGTGTCCCTCGACCACCTGGAGGGCAAGAACTCCGCCGCGCTGCAACTCCTCCAGGTCTGCTCGTACTTCGCCCCCGAACCGATCGCCCGCTCGCTCTTCTCCGGAGCGCCCGTCGAGCCGATCGCCCCCGACCTGGACCGTGCGCTGACCGACCCGCTGCGGCTGGGCCGCGCCATCCGCGAGATCAACCGCTACTCCCTCGCGAAGATCGACCACCGCACCAACTCGATCCAGATGCACCGTCTGGTCCAGGCCGTGCTCAACGCCCGCATGTCGCAGGAACAGCGCGACCGGCTGCAGCACGGCGCCCACCTGCTGCTCGCCGCGGCCACCCCGCGCGACCCGCAGGACCCCTCGCACTGGGGCCGCTTCGGCGAGCTCTATCCGCACGTCGTCGTCTCCGACGCGATGAGCTCACCTTCCCGGCACGTCCGCCAGATGGTGCACGCCGTCGCCGAGTACCTCTACTACTGGGGTGACCACGAGGGGTCGCGGGAGTTCTCCCAGCGGGCGTACGACATCTGGTCCGAGCTGCACGGCGAGGACGACCGCCAGACGCTGATGCTCGGCCGCCACCTGCGCTACGTGCTGTGGGCCCTCGGCCGCTACCACGACGCCGCCGCCCTCAGCACCCGCATGCTCGCGGTCCTCGAGGAGCGGCCGGGCTCCGACGTGGACGACGAGTTCCTGCGCGTGCGCGGCCTGGCCGCGTCCGACAGCCGGGCCGGCGGCGACTTCAAGGCGGCCCGCGACATCAACCAGGAGGTCTACCAGCGGGCGGTGCGCGCCTACGGCGACGACGACCCCGAGACCTTGATGCACGCCCACAACCTGGGCGTCAGCCTGCGGGTGAACGGCGACTTCAGGGCGGCGCTGGAGCTCGACCGGCAGACCTGGCAGCGCCGGGCCCAGATGTTCGGCGAGGACTCGCTGAGCAGCATGCTCACCGAGTCCAGCATCGCGCTCGACCGGCGTGAGCTGGGCGAGTACGTCGACGCCGTGCAGCTCTTCGAAGGCATCACCGAGCGCTACCAGCTGCAGATCGGCGCCAACCACCCCAACACCCTGCGCAACGTGGCCCGCCTCGGTGTCTCCCTGCGCAAGGCGGGCCGGCACGCGGAGGCGGCCGAGCTCACCCGGCGGGCCCGCAAGGAACTCCTCAGCCGTTACGGGCCGGAACACCCCGACTCCCTGGTCGCCTCGCTCAACCTCTCCGTCGACCTGCGCCAGTCGGGCGAGCTCAGCGACTCGATGCGGCTGGGCGAACAGACCCGCGACCAGTTCGCCCGCGTCTTCGGGCCCGACCACCCGCACACCCTGGAAGCCGAGATGGATCTCGCCATCACCTACCGGCTGCTCAACAAGGTGGACGAGGCCCGCAGGCTCAACGAGTCCGCGCTGGAACGCTGCTCGGCCCTGCTCGGCGAGGGCCACCCCGACACCCTGGTGTGCCGGATCAACCTCGCCAGCGACCTGTTCGCCCAGGGGGAGGTGGCCGCCGCCCTCGCCCTCGACGAGACGACCCTGCGCGCCGCGAAGGAGACGCTCGGCGAGGACCACCCGACGGTCCTGGTGCTGACCAGCAACCTGTCCCAGGACCTCAGGGCGCTGGGCCGGCGCGCGGAGTCCGAGGAGCTGCGCCGCATCGCCGTCGAGGGGATCGCCCGGGTCCTCGGCGAACAGCACCCCGCCCACGCCGACGCCGTGGCCTCCCGCAGGGCCAACTGCGACATCGATCCCATGCCGATCTGACGGGCCTGCCCGGTCCCGTCAGGCCGGCGCGAGTCCGTCGAGCCAGGTGACGAACGCGACGGGGCCGGGGGCCGCCCCGCCCCGGCGGCCCAGTGCGCGGTGCACCGCGCACGCCAACTCCGGCTGTCTGCGGGCGACATGGCCCGGAGCGTCCGGCCCCCGTGCGCGCAGGGCCAGCAGGAGATCGGCCCATGACGACGTCCGGCCCGTGCCGTCCTCCAGCAGGGCGGTGACCGCGGCGCGCACCGCCCCCGCCTCGTCCCCCTGGACGTGGAGGGCGTGGGCCGGGCGCGCGTCGTGCGGCAGTTCGGGCTCGGCGTGCCCGGTCAGCCGGAGCCGGTACAGCGCCGCGACGACGTCGAGGCGCGGCACCTCGGGGCTCGGCCGCAGCCGGGCGGCACCGGTAGGGCCGGGCGTCAGCGGGGCGGGCCAGGCGTCGGCCAGCGCGGTCACCGTCGCCGGGTCCGCCGTCATGTGGTGCAGCCGCCAGCTCATCGTGTGATGGTCGGCGGCATCGCGTGCCATGGCGTCCACGGCGCCGAACCGCTCGGGGTGCTCCCACTGCGTCACGGCCTCGCCCAGCGTCCGCACCAGTCTGCGGCCGAGCGCCGTGAGCCCCTTGTGCGTCTCCAACTCGCCCAGCACCCGCAGCAGCTGACGCCGCCACAGGGCGTACTCGAAGCGGGCCGTGGTCCTTGTCTGCGGGGCGAGCAGGGCGCGGCCGCGCCAGAACCGGGTCACCGCGGTGAACGCGTAGACGCCCTGGAGCAGTCCGCGCAGCGGGCGTGGTTCGTCGCGCCACGGGGTGTAGAACAGGGTGTCGTCGTCGGGCTCGTACAGCTGGTAGAGGTGCATCAGCACACTGAGCTTGGTGTGCTGGATCTCGTGCGCGAGGACCGCCGCGAGCTGCTCCGCGTCCGCGGGCCGGGCGGAGGCCAGGCGCCCCGCGCCGTCCCCCGACGTGGCGCTGGTCAGCCGCTCGCCGTCGGTCCGGGCCAGTGGCTCCACGCTGTGCAGCAGCACCGAGACGTCCGCGGCGGACTGGGCGTCCGCCTCCGCGAGCAGGGGAGTCGCCTCCCGCAGCAGGGCGGTCCAGCGGTCCGCCTCGTCGGCGGGCAGCCGCCCCGGGGGCCGGCCCTGCGGGGTCGGCACGATCCGGTGCAGGCCCTGGTCGTCGAGGAGTACGGAGCGCCTCTCGCCCAGCGCCGTGAGCCGGACCCTGCGGGCCGGCTCCCAGTCCGGCCCCGGAGCCGTGTACGGGGCGGGCGCCCGGACCGTGTGCTCCCCGATCTCGACACTGACCTCCCGCGCGGAGCCCGTGACGCGGGCCCGGCCCCAGGGGGCGCCGCCGGGCACGACGGCGCGTCCGACGCCGGGCAGCCACACCGTGCCGTGCCGCGAGGGCACGGTCAGCGTGAAGTCGGCACCCGTGCGCAGCGCCGCGGCGGCCGCCAGGGCGTGGAAGTGCCCGGTCTCCACCCACAGCGGTACCGGTGTCGCGGCGGGAGCCGCCGTGCCGCGCAGCGTGCGCAGGGTCCCGGCGAGCCACAGTCCGGTCTCGGGCGCCATCAGCAGCTCCTCGACCGCGGCGTGCCCGCGCCGGTCCGCTTCGACGAGCAGCTGCCACGGCTCGTCCGCCGGGTCCAACGGGCCCACGGACCAGGGGTGCTCACGCAACAGGTCCAGGAAGAGATCGATCAGGAGGAGGCGGTGGCTGCGCTCGGCCCGCCACAGGCTGCGCAGCACGCGTGTGCTGCCGCCGCCTCCGGCCAGGTCGTCGAAGTCCGCCTCGGAGAACCCGTGCCGCCGCAGCGCGCCGGTCGAAGGGGTGGGCTCAGCGGACATCGTCCGGCCCCGGCCCCCTGCCCGCCGCGCCGCGGGGGCGCTCAACTCTTGTCGTCGCCGCCGAAGTTGACGTCGGGATCGTCGAGCTTGCGCAGCAGTCTCCGTTTGCCCTGCGCCCGCTCGGCTCCGGTATGCGCGCGTAGCTGCTCAAGCGTCCATCCCCCGAGGTCTACAAGCTCCGACTCGACAGCGCTGTCGGCGTGATCCATGGTGCCGTTGCCCTCCCAGCATCTGGGCCGCCGATGCCGCCGACGCCGACCCCTTGTGCTCCATCATGTCCCCTGCACTCATGCTCGGGAACCCCGCGTCTCAGTCATCCTTTTCGGTCAACTCCCGTGCTCTGGCCGAGAATTCGGTGTACGCCAGCGTTCCCGGGTCCACCATTTCCAAGGCGTCGCACAACTCGTCGAGACCGTCGGGAAACTCCAGACAGGTGTCGACGAGGTCCAGCAGCGCGGGTCTGGTGATCGCCGACTGCGGCACACTGGCGGCGATCTCCGGCGGCAGCTGCCGGATGACCCGGGCGCGCGCGTCGGGCTCCCGCATCGCCGGGACCCGCTCCAGCGCGAGGACCAGCTCACGGCGCCGGGCGCGCGCCGGACGTGCCGGGCCGGCCGGTGCCGGGGCCGGCCGCCGCCACTGCTCGCTCTGCCCCTGTGGCCCACAGTGCCAGAAGTACGTGGGCGTCTGCGCCGCCGTGCCCTGGGCGGCGACCCGCTCGCGCACCTGGTCGGCGAGGGCCCGGGGGTCCGCGGGCCAGGAGCCCGCCCCGCCTCCCTCGTCCCACAGGTCGTGCACGGCGGCGGTGAAGACGCCGGGTCCGCCGGTGCGGCTGCCGCGCGCCGACTGGCCCGGGGCGCACGCGAACAGGGCGTGCTGGCCCGGGCGTTCGCGCAGCGGCCGCACCGGGACGGGATCGGGCGCCAGCGCGCCGTCGAGCCGCGCCGGATCGGCGAACAGCTGACAGGCGTCGAGCAGCCACAGCTGATGCGGGAAGGACGGCACCAGGTCCGAGCGCCACGCGGCGAGCGCCGCGTCCAGGTCCAGGCTGCGGATGTCCCGCTCGGTGGCGTCGGCGTACAACAGCCGGCGATGCCCGTCGGCGGCCACCAGCCCGTGCCCGGACCACGCCAGGAAGAAGAAGTCACCGCTGCGCGAAGGGAGTTCGCGGAAGAGCGCCTGGTGCACGGCCTCCCGCCCGGCCCGCCTGAAGCCCAGCCCGGCCTCCGCGGCGAGGTGCTCGTTGTGCGGCGCGGGGGACAGGAGCAGGGTGATCCGCTCCGGTGGCAGCCCCGCGGCGAGCAGCCTGCGGGCGTGGCCGACGGCGTCGCGCACGGGCCCGTCCAGGTCCCAGCCCGGCCCGCCGTCGTAGCGCTCCACTCCCACGATGACGGCGTGCGTCGACGCTATCCGGTCCGGCATGGGGGGTTACTCCCCGGGAAACGGCGGGGCGAATCGTGCGGAGCGGGGCGTCCGCCGCCGGCCGCCTCCGGTGCGGAGTTTGCGATGTGTACGCATACGTACCGTTACATGACGTATGGGGCCCCTTGACATGAAATGCGTACGTTCGTAGGTGTCGCCGCGAACCACCGGGGCGGCCGCCCTCACACCCGACAGCGATCCTGAAGGTGCCCCTCATGCCCCTGACCTCGCGTGCCCTGCGCACCGGCATCGTCACCACCACAGCCGCGGCGGCGATCGCCCTCGGTACCGCCTCCGGAGCCCTGGCCGCCGTGCCGCACGGTGCGGGCGTCACCGCGGAGTCCGGTGCGCCCACCGCGGCGAAGCGCACCTATGTGAGGACCGTCGCTCTCGCGGTCAAGGGGGACAGCGCGAAGGTCTATCGCCTGGGGAAGCACGCGTACCAGGCCGAGATCACCGACCACGGCAAGAAGATCGCCGACCTCGTCGCCCTCGGCAAGGCGGCCGCGGCCGATGTGCACGGTCTGCGCGTCACGCTGTCCCCGGACGGTGGGCTCACGAGCCGCCGCGGCACCCACACCGCGGTCCCGGCGCACACACCGAGACCCGCCGCCCGGACTCCGGGGAGGACGGCGCAGTCCACCCCGGCCCCGGACAGTTCCGCGCAGCCGGACGACCAGGACTTCGACGACGGCGGCATCGTCGGCCTCGCCCGTCTGCCCCGCACCCTCGACCCCGGCCCGATGTCCTCGGGCCGGGTGGCCTGAACCGGGCCGTCGGCCGAGGACACCCGCCCGTTCCGCACGCCACGAAAGGCCCACTCGTCCCATGACCGCGAGCCGCGCCCGTCCGCGCGCCCTCCGCGCCCTCCTCATCGTCCTCGGCGCCCTGGCCGCCACCGCGATGCCGACCGTGGCCGCCTTCGCCGACCCGCCGCGGGTGCCGGCCACGGAGTCGCACAGCACGCCCCGCGAGGAGATCCAGCCCGCGGCCCACATCGTCGCCGAGGTGGCCCGCAAGACCGCTCACCGCTCGACGGGCCGGCCGCTCGGCCTCGTCCCGGACCTCGCCGGACCGCGGATCGGGCTCAAGGCGCCCCAGCACACCGGACCCGACGGGCCCGCGGCGGTCACTCCCCGAGCGGCTGGGTGAAGCGCAGCAGATTGCCCGCCGGATCACGGAACGCGCAGTCGCGCACGCCGTAGAACTGGTCCATCGGCTCCTGCACCACATCGGCGCCGGCCTCGCTGACCCGCTTGAACGTGGCGTCGCAGTCCTCCGTCGCGAAGAGCACGCCGCGCAGCAGCCCCTTGGCCAGCAGCTCCGCCATCACCCGCCGGTCGTCCTCGGACGCGTTCGGATCCGCCAGGGGCGGCTCCAGAACGACGCTCACGTCCGGCTGCGACGGCGAGCCGACGGTCACCCAGCGCATCCCCTCGTACCCGACGTCGTTGCGCACCTCCAGGCCCAGGACGTCGCGGTAGAAGGCGATCGCCCGGTCGGGGTCGTCGACGGCGATGAAGCACGTGGAAAGCTTGATGTCGTCCATGCGGCTCAGCCTACGACCGGGCGGCGGACCCCGCTTGTCCGTTCCTGACGGGCCGCGTGTGGATCTTCACGATGCAGGCCGGGATCGCGACGGCGTCGTCGTGGGCGCGGGCCCGGTACGCGCTCGGCGTCTCCCCGACCAGCTCGGTGAACCGCGAGCTGAACGAGCCCAGCGACGTACACCCCACGGCGAAGCAGACCTCGGTCACCGTCAGGTCGCCGCGGCGCAGCAGCGCCTTGGCCCGCTCGATGCGACGCGTCATCAGGTAGCTGTACGGCGTCTCGCCGTACGCGGTCCGGAAGCTCCGGGAGAAGTGTCCCGGCGACATGAGGGCGTCGCGGGCCAGCGCCGTCACGTCGAGGGGCTCGGCGTAGTCACGGTCCATCCGGTCACGTGCCCGCCGCAGCCGGACGAGGTCGTCGAGCTCCTGCCGTTTCACCCCACGAGTTTCCCACAGGGGCGCGCGGCCGGGCCGGTCCACTGTCCCGCCGCGGCACCCCCGGCCCCCTCGGCTAGGCGTCCGCCACCCAGCTCCCGTGGAAGCCCAGCGGTACCCGGCCGGGCAGGTGGACGCGGGCCAGCGGGTGGCCTGTGAAGTCCTGCGCGGCGAGGACCACCAGGTCCGTCGCGCCGCGGTCGGGGTCGTGGACGTAGGACAGGATGTAGCCGTCGTCCTCGTCCCGGCCGCCGCGGCGCGGTACGAACACCGGCTCGCTCGCCGCCGCGCCCCGGGAGAAGCGGTGCACCTGCCGGCTGCCGCGCAACAGGTCGTGTTTCACCAGGCAGTTGGAGAACTTCTCGTCCGGCGGCACTCCGTCGACCGTTTCGTAGGCGCGCCACATCTCGGCCGCGCTCGCGGTGTATCCGTAGCGGTGACGACGGGAGACCAGGGATTCGTTGACGCGGGGGAACTCCTGGGGCAGGTCGTCCAGGCGGGTGCCGGTGACGCGTCCCGAGCGCAGGTCGACGACCCAGCGTTCGAGCGTCGGCGTGCCGGTGCTGGAGGGGCCGCCGTTGCCCCGGCCGGCCGCGTAGAACGGCGCGGGCATGGCGGTGTACTCGACGACCACGGTGTCGCCCTGGTCGTAGGCGTTGAGGGTGTGCGAGTAGAACACCGGGTCGATCTGGAACCAGCGGGTCGCGCCCCCGGTCCGTGGCATCACGCCGACCCGCATCGGATGGCGCTCGTTCCAGAGGTACGGCACGAGCGCGCCCGCCTCGGCCGCGGCGGCGTCGAACGTGAGGGGCACGTCGACAATCACCACGTACTTCCCGGTGAGCGCGAAGTCGTGCATCATCGGCGCGTCCGCCACCGGGATCCGATGGGTCGCGGCCACCCGTCCGGTCCGGTCGATCATGATGTGCCGCACGTGGTCCCACGTCGCGTAGTACGCCACCGCGTGCAACTCGTCGGCCGTCGCGTCGTACTTGGTGTGCGCGGTGAACGCCCCGGTGAGCGTGGACCGGAAGTCGTAGGGGCGCACCGTGGCCAGCTCGCCGTCCAGCTCGTAGGGCAGCGGGCCGCTCTCCTGCAGCGCCAGGATCCGGCCCTTGTACGGGATCACGTGGGTGTTGCACGCGAAGTCGTCCGGCGGCGCCTGGCCCGGGTAGCGCTCGCCCAGCTTCTTCGCCACCTGCGCGGAGCGCACCCACCGGTTGCGGTACCACTCGGCGCGCCCGCCCCGCAGCCGCACACCGTGCACCATGCCGTCGCCCAGCATCCAGTGGTGTGCCCGCGGATCCTCCAGGCCGAGGGCGTTGGGGCCGGTGCGCAGATAGCGGCCGTCGAGGTCGCGGGGCAGGCGGCCGGTCACCTTCAGGCCGAAGGCCGTCAGCTCCTCGGTGACCGGGGCGAAGGCGCCCTCCAGGAACGGGAGCGAACCCGTCCCGCCCGTCGCGGGCCGCGCGGCGGCCGCGCCGGTGCCGGCCCCGAAGCCGCCGACCACACTGCCCGCCGCCGCGAGCGCCGCACCCTTCAGGACCCTGCGTCGCGTAGGACCGCTCATCGTCTCTCTCCTCTGTCCGTCGTCGGCTACGAGACGAAATCCTGCTCCGGCAACGGGAGTTGGACAGGAGGCCTGAGGCCCGGATCAGGGGTGGTGCCGGCACCACCCCGGCAGCCGGAGCGACGCCGTCCGTGTGGCAGAGTGCGGGGACGATCGACGTACGGTCTACGAGCACGGCGACGGCTACCTCGTGATCGCCGAGGGGATGACCCAGACGTTCGAGTACGAGTTCACGCTCGCCCGCGTCGTGCACGACAGCCGCCCCGACATGCCGGTGGCGCCACCGCAGCCGGTGACGCCACCGCCTCCCGCCGCCCCGCCGTACCAGTGAGCCGGCGGGGCGGCGGGCCTCAGCCGAGGGCGCGCAGCGCCGCGACCACGGCGTCGATCCCCCGCGCCGCCTTGGCCCGTGGGCAGCCGACGTTGAGGCGCAGGAAGCCGGGCGCCCCGTACGAGGTCCCGGGCATCACGGCCACCTTCTGGGTGTCGACGAGCTCGCGCTGCAGCGCCTCGTCGTCGATGCCCAGGGGGCGCACGTCGATCCAGGCGAGGTAACCGGCCTGCGGAGGCGTCCAGCCGAGGTCCGGGAACGCCGCGTCGAGCCGCTCGGCGACGTGCTCCAGATTGCCGCGGAGGTAGCCGCCCAGCGCGTCGAGCCAGGCGCCGCCCTTCCGGTACGCAGCGATGTGCCCGACGAGCGACAGCACCGACGGCGACGACAGGCCGTCCGCCTCCTTGAGGTGGCGCAGATACCCGTCGCGGGCCGCGGGATCGCCGATGATGCCGTAACTTCCGGTCAGCGCGGGGATGTTGAACGACTTCGACGCCGACGTGACCATCGCCCAGCGCGCCCCGGGAGCGCCGTGCAGGGCCCAGGGGCGGTGGACGTGCGGCGGGTGCGCGAGGTCGGAGTGGATCTCGTCGCTGATCACCGCCACGTCGTACCGGGCGCACAGGCGGGCCATCCGGTCCAGCTCGTCCCGCGTCCAGACATGGCCGGTCGGATTGTGCGGCGAGCACAGCAGGAGAATCGCCGTGTCGGGCCGCGCGAGCAACCGCTCCAGGGTGTCCCAGTCGCCCAACGGGCATTCCAGCAAGCGGCGTTCGTGCGCGGCGATCGTCTTGGGGAACGCGTCGTACATCGGCGTGTGGACCACGACCCCGTCACCGGGCCGCGACCACAGCTGCAGGAGCCGGCCGATCTGGTAGACGACGGACGGGCCGTAGACGATCGTGTCGGGGTCGACCGTGGTGCGGTGCCGGGTGCCGTACCAGTCGACGACCGCGGAGAGGAAGTCGGCCTGGCGCCACCGGGAGTAGCCGAGCACCCCGTGGTCGAGGCGGCCGCGCAGCGCCGAGAGCACCTCGGGCGCCGTCTCGAAGTCCATGTCGGAGATGGTGAACGGCAGCAGGTCCGGGACGCCGAAGCGGTCCTCGACGTAGTCCCACTGTGTGCACCAGGTGCCGTGCCGGTCGACGGGCGTGTCGAAGTCGTAGCCGGAGCCTTCGACGCCGTCGGCGGGGGAGTCGGCGGGGGAGGGGAGTGGCACGGCTCAGCCCACCGGGACCATCGTGGCGATCGCGTCCTTCACCGACTGCACCTGCGGGCCGATGATGACCTGGACGTTGTGGGCGTCGAGCTTGATGACGCCGACCGCCCCGAGCTTCTTCAGGCGCTGTTCGTCGACGCGTTCGGCGTCCGTGACGGTCATCCGCAGGCGGGTGATGCAGTTGTCGAGGGACTGGATGTTGTCGGCGCCGCCGATCGCGTCGAGGATCGCCACCGCGTCGTACTTGCCCGCGACCAGCTCGCGCGGCGCGCCGTCGGTGTCTTCCTGCCCGGCGGATTCCGCTTCTTCGGCCGGCTCGTCCCGGCCGGGCGTCTTCAGGTCGAAGCGGACGATGGCCCAGCGGAACAGGAAGTAGTAGGCGGCGAACCAGACGGCGGCGATCACCGGGACCAGGTACCACTTCGTGGTCGAGCCCTGGAGGACGCCGAAGACGAGCCAGTCGATGACGTTGCCGTCCGTGTTGCCGATGAACACGCCGAGCACGGCGGCGGTCAGGAATCCCAGGCCGACGAGGACCGCGTGGACGAGGTACAGCCACGGTGCGATGAACAGGAACAGGAACTCGAGCGGCTCGGTGATGCCGCCGACGACGCAGGCGACGACACCGGACACCAGGAGCGCCTTGATCTCGGGGCGCATCTTCTTGTTCGCGCAGTGGTACATCGCCAGCGCCGCGCCCGGCAGTCCGCCGAGGTAGGCCGCCATCTTGCCCTGGGACAGGAAGTGGGTGGCATCGGTGACCGAACCGGTCGGCGCCTGCGAGCAGTTGAGCTGCGCGTAGAAGAGGTTCAGCGCGCCGGAGACGTGGTCGCCGCACACGGTGCCGGAGCCGCCGACATCCGTGAAGCGGAACATCGCGACGAGGATGTGGTGCAGGCCGATCGGGCGCAGCAGGACCTCGCCCATGCCGAAGAAGAACGGGCCGAAGACACCGGTGTGACCGATCGCCCGGCCCAGATCCGTGATCCAGCCGTTGAACGTCGGCCACACCAGGGGGATCAGCAGGCCGAGCACGCTCAGGGTGAGCGCCGAGACGATCGGAACGAACCGCAGACCCCCGAAGAAGGCCAGCGCGTCCGGCATCCGCTGGGTACGAAAGCGCCGGTGGAGGACGCTGACAACGATGCCAACGGCTACCGCGCCGAGCAGTCCCGTATCGATGGACTGGATGCCGATGACGTCCGCGATGCCGTAGTGCGCGATCGCCTTCTCGTCCTCGAAGTCGACGCCCTTGGCGGTGAGGAAGAAGTTCACCGCCAGGTTCATCGCGGCGAAGCCGACGAAGCCGGAGAACGCGGCGACGCCCTTGTCCTCGCGGGCCAGGCCCAGCGGGATGGCTATCGCGAACATGACGGGCAGGAACTTGAAGGCGACCAGCCCGGTGTTGGCCATCCACGTGAAGACCAGATGGAAGCCCTCGCCCTGGAGGAAGGTCAGATTGTCGGTGACGGCGTCGCTGGAGAGCGACGAACCGATGCCCAGCATGATGCCGCAGAACGCGAGCAGCGCCACCGGGAGCATGAACGTCTTGCCGAGCCCCTGGAGGAATTCCCAGAGTGCGGCCTTGGTCTTCTGCATGTGGGGGGTCTTTCGTGCCTGAGCGGAAGGCGTGCGGGACGGATGAGATCACAGCAGGTGGGGAGCTGTCCATGAGTGCGCGGGACCGCGAGGACCGCCGCGTGCGCCCAGCAGCGCCCGACGGCGGTGTGCGCCGTCCTGTGCCTCAACCTCCGCCCTGGGCGCCGCCCGGCCTCTCTCTGCGCGTGCTGTGCGCCCCCACGCGGGGGTTCGTCCGGCGCCGGACCCGGTGATAACGCTGGAGACACGGGCTCAGCGGACGGGGGGACGAAAGGAATCGGCATGGCACCTGTCGCAGTTCTTGAAGCGGGACGACTGTCCGCCATAGCGAAGATCCTCGACCGGGCGGGCGGTCACCTCAGCGCCGCGGCCCACGACGACGCGGAGATGTCCGGCATCCAGTCGCTCCTCGCCCTCTCGCGCAGCGCGTCGTACGACGTGACCTGCGCGGTACGGCATGCGGGCACCGGCGATCTCGGCCTGGCCCACGCTCACCTGGAGGCGGCCCGGAGCGCGCCCGACCAGCTCGCGGCCGTGGCCGCCGGCATGCCCTCCCCGCTGCCGGCCGGAGTGCGCACCGCGCTGCAACTCCTGCGCGGCATCACGGGGTTCTTCAGCGCGGAGACGGAGGACGCGTTCGTCCGCGCCCTGCGCATCGACGTCGCCGGGGGCCGGACCGCCGGCTGACGGCGCGCGGCTCACCGCGCGCGGCGCACGACCAGCGTCTCCGCGTCGCACGCGACGTCCTCCAGACCCGCACGCCGCCACTCCTCGCGCAGCACGGGCAGGGGCAGTGGGTACAGGGGGAACGTGTCGCGGTGCTCGCGGATCACCCGGCCGTCCCGTTCCACGGTGTAGGTGAAGGACACACTGATCAGCCGCTCCTCGGCGCGCGTCGTCATGGTGGCGCCGAACACGTCCTCCCCGACGCGCACCCGAGGCAGTCGCTCCACCTGCTCCCGGAGGGGCGGCTCCGTCGGCGGCGTGTCGAGGACGGCATGGCCTCCGGGGGCGAGTGCGCGGCCCAAACCCCGCCACAGCGCGTGGCGTTGGCCCGGCGGGAGTGTCGGCACGACGTTGTTGCACACGACCAGATCCGCGCGCGCCGACAGTGCGCAGGCGTCGAGCGTCCACGGGTGCACGGTGACGCGCGCCCGCTGGTCGGCGCGCAGGCCGGCCAGCCGCGTCATCAGCAGGGCGCGCATCGGCGCCGCCGGTTCGACCGCGTGCACCGTCGCGGACGTCGACTCCAGCGCGAGCACGGTCAGCAGGCCGCTGCCCGCCCCCGCGTCGACCACGACCTCGGCCCGCTCCAGACGGGCGCCGTACAGCCGTGCGGCCCGCCGCCGGTCCTGGTCGGCCTGCAGGATGTCGTAGAACTCCGCGGTGTCGGAGTAGTCGTCGCCCGTGGTCCGTTCCCTGGTCACGTCGGCACTGTGCCCCGCGGGACGGCGTCGGACGCGATGTCGGCCCGATCGGCGCAATGCCCGGCCGGTGCCTGTCGTCCGGTGCCCGTGAGCACCCGGCTTCCGCGTCCGGTCCGTCACGCGGCCGGACTTTCCGTCGAAGAAGCCGCCGTGGCGGACCGGGACCGCCGTCGTCCCCGACCGTCCCCGCCCCCGGCGCCGCGCCGACGGCGTGCACATCGCCCTCATGCCCCGGCGGAGCGCCTGCCATGCCTCGGCGCGTCCGATCCGCGGCCCCTGTGACGCCCGGGTCCCCGGTGCGGTGGGTTTCCCCGCGACTGCCTTGACAGGGTCACGACCGCTTGTATGGTCTAGTCCAAGCAGCAACGGCCGTTCCGCTTACGGGAGTTCGCCCTGCGTTCATGGGCGGTCCTTCCCGTGTCCCTTCGCGCCTCTTGGCCCCACCCACGAGAGGCCGACCTGACCGCGCGCCCCCACGTTTCGCGCGTTCAGGAAGACCTGAAGTGAAGGAGTACGCATGAACGCCAGAAGGAAGACGGCCGCGCTCATCGGCGCGGCGCTGGCCCCGGTCATCGCCGTCAGCCTGCCCGCCGGACCGGCGAGCGCGCACGGCTACATCAACACCCCGCCCAGCCGTCAGGCGCAGTGTGCCGCGGGCACCGTGTCCTGCGGTGACATCACGTACGAACCGCAGAGCGTCGAGGGCCCCAAGGGTCTGACCAGCTGCAGCGGCGGGAACAGCCGGTTCGCCGAGCTCGACGACGACTCCAAGGGCTGGGTCGCCACGCCCGTCCAGAAGTCCACCACCTTCGAATGGAAGCTGACGGCCCAGCACGCCACCAGCACCTGGCAGTACTTCGTCGGTGGCCAGTCGATCGCCGAATTCAATGACAACGGTGCCAAGCCCGGCGCCACCGTCACGCACCAGGTCGATTTCGGTTCGCTGACGGGCCGTCAGAAGGTGTTGGCCGTCTGGAACATCGCCGACACGACGAACGCGTTCTACGCCTGCATCGACGTGAACGTCGGCGGCTGACGGACGCTCCGAACGGCGGCGCCGCGAGCCATCCCCACGGCGCGCATGCGCGTCATGGCTCGCGGCGCCGTACCCCCCACTCTTCCGTCCGATTGGAGCGCCCCCATGCGCCGTCGCCTCCTCGCGCTGCTGACCGCCGGCGCGTCAGCAGCCACCCTCGGAGTGTTCGCCCTGGCCGGCACCGCGTCCGCCGAAAAGGCCGACGCCCAGGCCGACTTCATCGTCAGCCAGGCACAGTTCGACCAGATGTTCCCGAGCCGGAACTCCTTCTACACGTACGACGGGCTGACCGCCGCGCTCAGCGCGTACCCGGAGTTCACCGGCACGGGCAGCGACACCGTACGCAAGCAGGAAGCCGCCGCCTTCCTAGCGAACGTGAGCCACGAGACCGGCGGGCTCGTCTACGTCGTCGAGCAGAACACCGCCAACTACCCGCACTACTGCGACACGTCGCAGTCGTACGGCTGCCCGGCGGGCAACGACAAGTACTACGGCCGCGGCCCGATCCAGCTCAGCTGGAACTTCAACTACAAGTCCGCCGGCGATGCCCTCGGCATCGATCTGCTCAACAACCCCGATCTCGTGCAGAACGACTCGGCGGTCTCCTGGAAGACCGGCCTGTGGTACTGGAACACCCAGACCGGCCCCGGCACCATGACCCCGCACAACGCGATGGTCAACGGCTCCGGATTCGGCGAGACGATCCGCAGCATCAACGGCAGCATCGAATGCAACGGCGGCAACCCCTCGCAGGTCCAGAGCCGCATCGACAACTACAAGAAGTTCTCGCAGATCCTCGGCGTCGACCCCGGCGCCAACCTGAGCTGCTGACCTGCCCGTCGCCGGACCCCTACGGCCGGCTCACGGACTCGTCCCCGGTCCGTGGGCCCGCTGTCCGGCGGGGTGTGATCTGATCGACCACCATGAGCGCGCCGTAGGACCCCGCACCTGACGTGACCGACCTGACGGCCAGGATGGAGCGGAACCTGGCCGAGCACGCCTGCCACCTGCACCGCCGCCTCGACGGTGCGTCGGTCGCCGCGACCGACGATCTCCTGATCGCCGACAGCGGCCTCGACGACGACACCTTCAACATCGTCGCCGCGGCCCGCTTCACCCCCGACGACGCGCCCGCCCGGATCACCGTGACGACCACGGCCCTGGCCGCCACGGGCCGCCCCTTCTCCTGGTGGGTGGGCCCCTCCTCGACACCGCCGGATCTCTCGGCCCGGCTGACGACCGCCGGTCTGCCCGTGACCGAGCACGAGACGGCCATGTGGGCCGAGCTGACCGACGCCCTGCCGCAGCCCTGCGCCGACGACCTGGACATCCACCCGGTGACCACGCCGGAACAGCTCGCCGACTACGCCGCCGTCCTCGCCGCGAACTGGCACCCGCCCGCCGCGACCGTCCGGCACTTCTTCGAACGGACCGCCCCGCACGCCCTCGCCGCCGACGGTCCGGCCCGCTATCTGGTCGGTTACGTCGCGGGCCGCCCGGTCTGCTCGGCCGAGGTCTTCCTGCACGCGGGCGTCGCCGGGATCTACAACATCAGCACCCTGGCAGCCCACCGCCGCCGCGGCTACGGCGGCGCCGTCACCCTCGCCGCCCTGCACACGGCCCGCCGGCACGGCCACCGCCTCGCCGTGCTGCAGGCCTCCGAGGACGGCGAGCCCGTCTACCGCCGGCTCGGCTTCCGGGCAGCGGGCCGCTTCACCGAACACGCCGTCCTTCCCGGAAAGCCGCTGCCCGCAGGCGTCTAAACTGGGGCGTCGGTCTGCGCGGAAAGGACAGGAGAGAGACAGTGGCGGCAGGTTCTCCAGGGTCGGCCGAGGCCGGGTTCAGCGATCCGTCCGCCGAGGTGCTCGACCAGGCGGCCGAGGCCTTCGGGCTGCTCGCCGCCCCCACCCGACTGCACATGATGTGGGCGCTGGCCGAGGGCGAGTGCGATGTCACCGGGCTCGCCGAGCGGGTCGGCGGCGCGCTGCCCGCCGTGAGCCAGCACCTGTCCAAGCTCAAGCTCGCCGGCCTCGTGCGCTCGCGCCGCGAAGGCCGCCGCCAGGTGTACTACGTCGACGACCCGGACGTGGTGACGGTGGTCCGGCTGATGGTCGGCCAGCTCACCGAGCGGGCCGAGCAGTCCGCCGCGCCGGTCCGCCGGCTGCGCGGCGCCGGAGCCTGAGCGGCGCGGTGTCCGCCCACGACCCCGCTCCCGCCCGTGCGGCCGCGGCCCCCGCGGTGGGCCCGGCCCCCGGCGACCTGTCCGCGCTGCAGGTGCTGCGTGCCCTGGACGGCTCGCCGCGCGGACTGACGGAGTCGGAGGCGGAGGACCGGCTCGCCCGCCACGGGGCGAACATCCTTCCCGGACACCGCCCGGTGTCCCGGCCGAAGCGGCTGTGGCACAGCCTGCGCGACCCGTTCACCGCCGTGCTGTTCTGCCTCGGCCTGGTCTCGGCCGTGGTCGCCGCGTGGGGCACCGCCTGCGTGATCCTCGCGCTCGTCGCCGTCAGCTGTGTACTGCGCGCGCAGGGCGAGCACCGCGCCGACCGCTCCATGGACCGGCTGCGCGGACTCGTCGCCACCACCACGAGCGTCCAGCGCCGCACGGCACCCGACGCCGCCCCGCGCGTGCGGGAGATCCCCGTCGACGACCTGGTGCCCGGCGACGTCGTCCGCCTCGCCCCCGGCGACCTGGTGCCCGCCGACCTGCGTCTGCTCAAGGCCCGCGGCCTGACCGTGCACCAGGCCGCCCTGACCGGCGAGTCCGCGCCGGTGCCCAAACAGCCGGTGGACCTGCCCGGCGCGGGCGACAGCGCGCACCTGCTCTTCCAGGGCAGCAGCATCGCCTCCGGCGGCGGTACCGGCCTCGTGGTCGCGACCGGCGCCGACACCCGCTTCGCCACGGTGCGCACGGCCGGCCGGCGCGCCCGCACCAGCGCCTTCGACCGCTCGGTGCACGGCATCTCCTGGGTGCTGATCCGCTTCATGCTCCTCACCCCGCCGCTGGTCCTGATGGCGAACGCCGCGCTGCGCGGCCGGGGCCTGGAGACCCTGCCGTTCGCCGTGGCCGTCGCGGTCGGCCTGACCCCGGAGATGCTGCCGGTCATCGTCACCACCTGTCTGGCGCGCGGCGCGTCCCTGCTCGCCCGCACCCACGGGGTGATCGTCCGGCGGCTGCCCGCCCTGCACGACCTCGGCGCCGTCGACGTCCTGTGCGTCGACAAGACCGGCACCCTCACCCAGGACCGCCCGGCCGTCGACCCCGACCGCACCGACGCGGAGGCCCTGCACTGGGCCGGTGTCTCGGCCTGGTGGACGCTGCAGACCGCCGAACCGGCGGACCCCGACCCGCTCGACGAAGCGCTGCTGGCGGCCACCGGCCCCGAGGACTGGGAGGCGTACGACGGCGTCGACGCGCTCCCCTTCGACCCGGTCCGCCGCCTCGCCACCGCCGTCGTCCGGGAACCCGGCGCGCTGGGCACCCACACCCTCGCCGTGAAGGGCGCCGCGCAGGACGTCCTGGACCGCTGCGCACTCGACGCCGACGAGCGCGCCGAGCTGCGGAAGCAGGCCGCGGAGCGCGCGGCCGACGGGGTCCGCCTGCTGGCCGTCGCCACCGCGCGGCGCACCGCCCGCACCCGCGCCTACACCCCGGCCGACGAACGCGGACTGACCTTCCGCGGCTTCGTCGCCTTCCGCGACGCCCCCGCCGACACCGCGCACGACGCCGTCCGCGCTCTCGCCGCGCGGGGCGTCGCCGTCAAGGTCCTCACCGGCGACGACCCGGCCACCGCCGCACGCGTCTGCCGCGACCTGGACATCGACCCGGGCGAGGTGAGCACCGGGGAGCGGCTGAAGGACCTCACCGAGGGACAGCTCGGCGAGCTGGCCGCCCGGACCACGGTGTTCGCCCGCTGCACCCCCGAGGACAAGGCCCGGGTCGTCGCCGCGCTGCGTGCCCACGGACGCACCACCGGCTACCTGGGCGACGGCGTCAACGACCTGCCCGCGCTGCGCGCCGCCGACGTCGGGATCTGCCCGCGCGACGGGGTCGACGTGGCCCGCGAGAGCGCGGACGTCGTCCTGGCGGAGAAGGACCTCACGGCCATCGAGCACGCCGTCGTCGCCGGCCGGCACAGCAGCGCCAACATCGCCTCGTATCTGCGCATCACGCTCTCCTCCAACCTCGGCAACGTGATCGCGATGCTCGTGGCCGCGCTCCTGCTCCCCTTCCTGCCGATGCTCCCGGCGCAGGTCCTCGTGCAGAACCTGTGCTTCGACGGGGCGCAGCTCGCCCTGGCCCACGACCGGCCCGACCCGGCGGCCCTGCGCCGCCCCACGGTGCTGCGGCCGCGCTCCTTCCTCCGCTTCATCACCGGGTTCGGCGCGCTCGGCGCCCTCGCGGACCTCGCCACCTTCGGCGTGCTCGCCCTGTGTCTGCCGGGCACGCTCGGCGCTCGCGACGAGGCGGCCTTCCACGGCGGCTGGTTCACCGAGAACCTGCTGACCCAGGCCCTGGTCATGCTCCTGCTGCGCACCGGCCGCCGCGCGGCCGAGGGCCGCACCCCGGGGCCCGTGCGCTGGGCGGCCACCGGGCTCGCGGTCATCGGCATCCTGCTCCCGCTGACCCCCGTCGGCCCCCTGCTCGGCATGGCGGGCCTGCCCGTCGTCTACTACCTGCTGCTCGCCGCGGTCCTCGCGCTCTACGCGGCCGCGCTGCACCGGGCGAGCACGCGGAGCCGCTGACGGGGGCGGGGACCGTCCCCCGCCGTCGGGTCAGGCCGCCCGCGGATGCGTGAGCCGGGCCAGCAGGTCGTCCAGGGTGACCAGGCCCGTCAGCCGTCCCGTTCCGTCGCGGACGACGGCCAGCGAGGCGCGGGCCCGGCGCAGCCGGTCGATGGCGTCGCCCACCGTGTCGGTGGCCGACAGCTCCGGTACGGGCCGGGCGAGCTCGCGGGCGGTGGCCGCACGGTCGCGGGCCCGGGCGATCAGCGCGTCGCGGGCATGGACCGAACCGACGACGCGCGTGCCGTCGAGGACCAGCAGGCGGCTGCGGTCGGCCGCGGCGGACCGGGCCAGCACGTCCTCGACGCCGGCCCCGGCCGGCACCGAGGAGATCCGCTCCGCCGGGACCTGGAGGTCCCCGACGGGGGCCTGCGGTTCGGTGAGCGAGCTCGTGATCAGCTCGGAGTCGTCCGCGCTGATCAGGCCGAGCCGCTCCGACTCGGCGACCAGGCGCGTGAGCTGCTCGCGGTCGTGCACGGCCGTCAGTTCGTCGCGCGGGGTGACCCGGCACCACCGCACCAGCGCGTTGCTGATCCTGTTCAGCAACCAGATGAGGGGGCGGACGACCTTCACCACCGCGCGGAACGCGGGGGAGAGCAGCATCGCCGAGCGCTCCGGGTGCGCGATGGCCCAGGACTTGGGGGCCATCTCGCCGACGACCATGTGCAGGAAGACGACGACGACCATGGCGACGGCGAACGAGACGCCGTAGCTGAGACCGCTCGGCAGCCCCCAGTCCCGCAGCAGCGGGTCGAGCGCGTGGGACACGGCCGGTTTGGAGATGGAGCCGAGCCCCAAGGTGCAGATGGTGATGCCGAGCTGGGCCCCGGCGAGCATCAGGGACAGCTCCCGCATCCCGGCCAGCGCCGCATGAGCGCCGCGCTGCCCCTGGGCGACGGCCTTCTCCATCCGGTGCCGCTTGGCGGCGACCAGCGCGAACTCGGCGGCGACGAAGAACCCGCTGCCGATCAGCAGCAGCACGGTCACGAACAGTGCCATCGGAAAGCTCATCGCCGGCTCCCTTCCTCGTCGGCGGATCCGGCGGCCGCGGTCTCGGCGGACCGGCGCTCGATGCGGACGCGCTCGGCGACGTGCCGTTCCAGGGCCCGTACGTCGATGAGCGCGCGGGTACCGTCCGGCAGATCGACCGTGAGGCGGTCGCCGATCGCCGGGAAGCGGCCGAGGCGGTCGACGATCAGCCCGGCGAGGGTGTCGTAGTCCTCGCCCCTGGGCAGCTCGATGCCGGTGGCCTCCTCGATCTCGTCGAGACGGCGGCCGGCGTCGACGATCCAGCCGGCGCCGTCGGCCACGGCGAGGCGGGTGACGGTGTCGGTCTCGTCGGCGATGTCACCGACCAGTTCCTCGGCGATGTCCTCGTACGTGACGACGCCGGCGACGCCGCCGTGCTCGTCCAGGACGACGGCGAACTCGTCGCCGCGCTCCCGCATCCGGTCCACCGCGTCGGGCAGGGCCAGCGTGTCCGGCAGCAGCAGCGGGCGGCGGGCCAGTCCGCCCGCGGTGCTGGTCGCGTAGGCATGCAGCGGCAGGCGGGTCAGCTCGCGCACCCCGACGACTCCGGTGATGTCGTCCGGGTGGTCGCCCAGCACCGGGTAGGACGAGTGACCGTGCCGGGCGATCAGCCCGACGGTCTCGTCGGCGGAGGCGTCCTTGCGCACGAAGACGGCGTCGGCGCGCGGCACCATCACCTCGTCGAGCGTGCGCTCGTTGAACTCCAGGGCGTGGTCGAGGAGCAGCGCCGTGTCCCCGGGCAGCTCGCCCTGCTGGTGGGACTCGCCGATGAGATGGCTGAGCTCCTCCAGGGTGGCGCCGTGGTGCAGCTCCTCGACGGGCTCGATGCCGATCCTGCGCAGCAGCCTGTTCGCCGCGCTGTCGAAGAGGCGGACGACAGGGCCGACCACCTTGAGATAGGCGAGGGTCGGGCCGGCCAGTGCCTTCGCCAGCCGCTCGGGCACGGCCAGCGCGAGGTTCTTCGGGGCCAGCTCGCCCAGCACCATCTGCACGACCGTGGCCAGCACGAAGGCGAGGATCACGGACATGCCGGTGACGGCGGCGTCCGGGACGCCCACGCCGGACAGGGCGGGCCGCAGCAGCGCGGACACGGACGGCTCGGCGAGGAAGCCGACGACCAGGCCGGTGACCGTGATGCCGAGCTGTGCGCCCGAGAGCATGAACGACAGCCGCTCCAGCACCTTCAGGGCGCGGGCGGCCTTCTTGTCGCCCGCTTCGGCCTCCCGGGCGAGCGCGATCCGGTCGGCGGCGACGTAGGCGAACTCCTGCGCGACGAAATAGCCGGTCCCCGCCGTGAGGACGAGGACGGCGACCAGGCCGAGTGCGGCACTCATCGAACACCACCCCGCCGCGTGCCGCGGTCATGCCTCGTAGGGCGGGGTGGTCGGGGACTGTGCCCCGGGGGGTCCGTCGGTCTGGCGGACAACGCAGGTGCTCCTCGGGTAGTGCTGTCTGACGACAACGATTCTGGTCGCGCCCCGGTTCCCCGGCCATTCGTGCGCGGAGTCAGCTGCCCTCGGCCCGGGGCAGCGTGGCCTCGCTGCTCGCGCTGTCCTTGGCGGCGTTCTCCTCCTTCATCGCCTGCGTCTCGCTCTTGAGGATGCGCAGCGACTTGCCCAGGGAGCGGGCGGTGTCCGGGAGCTTCTTCGAGCCGAACACCAGGATGATGACCAGCCCCAGGATGAGCAGGTGCCAGGGTTCGAGTGCGTTGCGGAACATGGTGGGGACTCCTTGCCGTGATCGTGCCGACGGGTGCGGCGTGCGTACCGCATCCTCAGTTTTACTTGCTACATTGCGCAACCGTACAACCCTGGGGCGGCGTCGCACGTCACCTCTCGCAGGACGCACAGGATGAGGGCATCGATGACGCAGATCCCCGAGGCGCCACCCGAGCGCACCCGCCGCAGGGCCCAGGGGGCACGCGGCGACACGGGGCGCCGTGGCGCGCGGGCCCGGCGCCGCCGGCGCGGCAGGCTGCGGTTCGGCCTCGTCACGGGGCTGGCGTTCCTCGTCCTGGTCACGGCCGGCGCGGGCTGGCTGTATCTGCGGCTGAGCGGGAACATCGACACGTTCTCGTCGGACGGCGTCTCCAAGAACAGGCCCGACGCCGAAGCGTCAAAGGGTGAGAACGTCCTGGTCATCGGCACGGACGCGCGTACCGGCGGCAACAGCGAACTCGGCGGCGGCGACAAGGACGACATCGGCCGCTCCGACACCGCGTTCCTGCTCCACGTCTACGCGGACCACGAGCACGCCGTCGGGGTCTCCATACCCCGCGACACCCTCGTCACGATCCCGCCGTGCAAGCTCCCCGACGGGTCGTGGAGCACGACGCGGACCGGCGAGATGTTCAACTCCGCCTACTCCACGGGGCAGACGGCCGAGGGCAATCCGGCCTGCACACAGAACACCGTGGAGGAACTGACCGGGCTGCGCGTCGACCACACCATCGTCGTGGACTTCAAGGGCTTCTCCCAACTCACCGACGTGGTCGGCGGAGTGAAGGTCTGCCTCCCGCAGGACGTCTACCAGAACGACCTCAACCCCCACCGCACCACGCGGGGCAAGCGCCTCTTCGCCAAGGGCGAGCAGACGGTCTCCGGGCAGCGGGCCCTCGACTACGTCCGCATCCGGCACGGCATCGGCGACGGCTCCGACATCGGCCGCATCAAGCGCCAGCAGGCGTTCGTCTCCAGCCTCATCAAGAAGATCAAGGACGACGGGTTCACCCCCACCAAACTGCTGCCGCTCGCCGACGCCGCCACCAAGTCCATGACGGTCGACCCCGGCCTCGGCTCGGCCGACAAGCTGCTGACGTTCGCTATGGGGCTGAAGAACGTGGACCTGCACAACACCAAGTTCGTCACCATCCCCTGGAAGTACGACGGCGACCGCGTCGCCGTCGTCCAGCCCGACGCCGACGCGCTGTGGGCCGCGCTGAAGGACGACCGCACTCTCGACGGCAAGGACGCGGGCGCCAAGAACGGCGCGCGGGCGTCCGCCTCCCCGTCCGCCACCGGGGACGTGTCCGGCGCGGGCATCTCCGTCGCCGTCTACAACGGCACCACGACCATGGGCCTGGCCTCCACCGCCGCCAGGGCGCTGACCGGACACGACTTCACCGTCACCGGCACCGGCAACGCCACCACGCAGGACCACGACTCCACCACGATCGAGTACGGGGCCGGGCACAAGGCCGACGCCGAGGCGGTCGCCCGGCTCTTCCCCGACGCCGCGCTGCGGGCCACCGGCACGGCGGGCGTCGCCGTCGTGCTGGGAGCGGACTACACGGGCGCCGCCTCCGCCTCGCCGGCCCCCACGTCCGTGCCGTCCAGCGTGGCCGACGACGCGCGTTCGGCCGACGAGGACATCTGTTCGAACCTGTCCTACGGGTGAGCGGGCGCCGCGACGGGGCTCACACGACGCCCTGTCGACTTCACGCTGCTGCCTCAGGTGCCGGCCGCGGGCGCGCCAACAGGACGCAGCGCGTACCGCTGTAGACGGTCGGCATGCCGTCGCGGAGCCGGACCGAGCGCTGATCCGGCCGGCTGAGGGAGCCCCGAGGCCGGCCCGAACCCCCCGCCCGTGACCGTACGTGACGCCCTGTCAGCCGACAGTGCATCCATCTTCGTGTCGATCCTGTGCTTCTTTGCAGGCAGCCGCATGGAACCCGGACGAGGCCTCCCATCTCGCTCCGGGACGGTCGTCGCACCCGTGATAACACGGAGTGATCAGCTTCGAAGGGGAAGACGACATCATGGGTATCTTCAACCGTCGCCAGACCGCGACGCTCGAGCCGGCGCCGGCGGTCGGCCCCGGTACGCCCTTCCCGGCGTCCGCGGACAGCGGTGTCGCGCTCGACCCGGCGCTGCGCGCGCTGACCGGGCAGTGGACCATCGACCGTCCGCACAGCCGGATCGGCTTCTCCGTGCGGCACGCGATGGTGACGACGGTGCGCGGCGCCTTCAGCGACTACGACAGCACGCTGTACTTCGACGGCGCCCGGCCCTCGCAGTCGCGGGCCGAGCTCGTCATCCGGGTCGCCAGCGTCGACACCGGCGTCGAGCAGCGGGACGCGCACCTCATCGGCAAGGACTTCTTCGACGCGGACCGCCACCCGGAGATGGTGTTCCGCAGCACCGCCACGGTCCACGAGGGCGGGGAGACCTTCCGCATGGCGGGGGAGCTGACCATCCGCGGTGTCACCCGGCCCGTCGAGCTGCAACTCGACTACCTCGGCTCGGTCCTCGACCCCTTCGGCTACGAGCGCGCGGGCTTCGACGGCACCACCACCATCGACCGCACCGAGTGGGGCCTGGTCTACAACCAGCGCCTGGAGGCGGGCGGCACCATGGTGAGCGAGAAGGTCCGGCTCCAGTTCGACATCTCCGCGATCCGGTCCACGCCCCTGGCGTAGCGCCCCGGCCGGTCGAGGAGACGCGACCGGGCGTGCGGCGGCCTCGACGCGGGCGTTAGGCTGCTGCCCTGCAGTCGCCTGCACGGATTCTCCGCGGGCCACTGCGCGGCGGTGGGGCTCGCCGTACCCGAACCGCGGCATCGGTGCCGCCGACAGTCCCTACTTGCGAAGGAGCGCGCCCGCACGCCCGGGCGCCCGGCGAGTAGGAGATGCGCATTCATGACGGCCCCCGAAACTGGAGTGATGGACGAAGCCACGGACGCGGACGTCGGTCCGCGCGCGCCCGCGCGGCGGGCACGGCCGTGGCGGGAGCAGGCGCCGATCGTGGCGGTGGTCGCCGCCGGCGGTGCGATCGGGGCCTCGGGGCGCTACGCCGCGTCGCTCATGTGGCCGGTCGCGGACGGCGGTTTTCCGTGGACGACCCTGTGGGTCAACGCCGTCGGCTGCGCCGTGATCGGCGTGTTCATGGTGCTGATCACCGACGTGTGGGCGGCGCACCGGCTGGTCCGGCCGTTCTTCGGGACCGGAGTCCTCGGCGGTTTCACCACGTTCTCGACGTACGCCGTGGACATCCACCAGCTCGTCGAGACAGGCGAGGTCCGCACGGGCCTCGCCTATCTCGCGGCGACGGTCGTCGCGGCGCTCGCGGCGGTGTGGTGCGCCGCGAGCGCGACGCGCCGCGTGGTGACCTGGAGGCAGCGATGACGAGGCCGGCCGGTCGCGCCCTGCGCGTGACGATCTTCATCGGCGAGAACGACACCTGGCACCACAAGCCCCTGTACGCGGAGATCGTGCACCGGGCCCGCGCCGCGGGCCTGGCCGGCGCCTCCGTGTTCCGCGGCATCGAAGGGTTCGGCGCGTCCTCGCTCATCCACACGAGCCGGCTGCTGTCGCTCAGCGAGGACCTGCCGGTGGCCGTCGTGATCGTCGACACCGAGGAGCTGGTGCGCGGCTTCCTGCCGCAGCTGGACGAGCTGGTGGACGAGGGGCTCGTGATCCTCGACGACTGCGAGGTCATCCGGTACGTGGGGCGGGAGAAGGACCGGTGAACTGGCTGTTCGTGATCTGTGGCGCGATGGTCGGGGCGCCGCTGCGGTATCTCACCGACCGTGCCGTGCAGCGGCGGCACGACACCGTCTTCCCCTGGGGCACCTTCACCGTGAACGTCGTGGGCAGCCTGGTGCTCGGGCTGCTGACCGGCGCGGTGACGGCCGGGGCGGCGTCGTCGCAGGTGCAGCTGCTGGTCGGGACGGGGCTGTGCGGGGCGCTGACGACGTACTCGACGTTCTCGTACGAGACCCTGCGCCTGGCCGAGGGCGGGGCCCGCTTCCTCGCCGCGGCCAACGTCGTGGCCAGCGTGGTCGCCGGACTCGGCGCCACCTTCGTCGGGTTCGCCCTCGCCGAGGCACTGTGGACATGACCGGGGTGACCACGGCGCGCGTGTGACCTGTGGGGCGGCGCCCCGACGGCTCGCCGCGCCGGGCCCGGCCGAGGCGTGTCGCCGCCCTCAAGCCGCTGTCGTGCCACGGGTGTTCGGAAGCCCCGGAGGGCAGTACGTTCCCAGGTACCGCGCACCGGGTTGCGCGGCAGCAAGGGGGTGTCCGCCGATGTCGCACACCACGAGGACCGCCCGTCTCACCATTCATCTGGACGGCGCCACGCTCTGGCGTCACCGTCCCGCGTACATCGAACTGGTCCAACGCGCCCATCAGACAGGCCTCGCCGGGGCGAGCGTCTTCCACGGCGTCGCGGGCTTCGCGTTCGGGCCCGAGGTCCGCCGGCTGCGGCCCTGCATGCTCGTCCTCGTCGACGGCGAGGACCGGCTGCGGCTGTTCCTGCTGACCGCGCAGGACGTCCTGGAGGCCGCCCGCGCGGTCGCCGTCCTCGATCACGTCCAGGTGCACGAAGGGGCGGAGGAGGCGGCGGACGCGGGGTGAGCACGAGGTGGCCGGGGGCGCCGGTCAGCCGTTGCGCACACCCTCGTCACCGCGCTCCTGCGCCGATGACCGCCGGTACACCGAGGGCGGCACCCCGTACCGCTCCCGGAAGGCGCGGCTGAAGTGGAAGGGGCTCGTGAAGCCCGAGGCGCGTGCGACCTGCCCGATGTCCAGATCCGTTGCGTCCAGGAGCCGTTGCGCATGCGTGAGGCGGGCGGCACGAACCGCCCGCATCGGCGTGTGGCCGGTCTGCTCGGCGTACAGATGCGCGAACCGTGAGGGGGACAGGGCGACGTGGTCCGCGAGGGAGCGGACCGTGTGCGGAGCGCCCGGAGCCGCGGCGATGATCGCGTCGGCCTGCCGGACGCGGGGATCACCCTGCGCGCCCGCGGTGGCGGAGCCGGTGGCCAGCAGCAGGATCTCCTCGACGGCGCCGAGGGCGAGTTCGCGGCCGGGGCCCGTGCCGGCGATCGCGATGACCGTCGGGTCCGGGACGGGCGGCATCCCGCCGTCCGTCCAGCGCGCGTCGGTGTGCAGCCGGCGGAAGGCCGCGTCGACCCGGTCACGGACCGCGGCCGGGACCCCGCGCACGCAGTGCACGCCGTCCCGGGTGTGGTCGCGCAGCCAGGCGGGCCAGGCCGCCCGCGGCGGGAAGTGCACCCACCAGCCGGCCCAGGAGCGTGCGGCGGGATCGGTGCGGTAGGCGTGCGGGCGACGGGACGGCAGCACGACGAGATCGCCGGGCTCCTGCGGGAGCCACGGGCCGGTGCCGCGCACCTCTCCGCGCCCCGCGGCGGTCCACATCAGCAGCCAGTTGGCGGCGCCCGCCGTGCGTGTCACCGCATAGCCGGCGGGCTCGTCGAACCGGGCGGCGATGAGGGACCGCGCGGGCGGTGAGGGAGTGTCGGCGGCAGTTTCCGGCATGTGCGTGATCGTGCCCGTCATTCGCTGTCCGCCGCTCCGGCCGTAGTTTCGGATCGGTCCGCCGCCGAGCCCTTCGCGCGTCCGCGGCAGTCCAGCACAGGGGCGGCGCAGGACTCAAGACCGACTCAAGCCCGGACTCAAGTGCAGTACTGAAGAGGTTGCCCGTGTGCGCGATCCGAGAGAGGAAGGCTCAGTGCAGAACCCCGCGTCCGACACGTTCCAGGAGCAGTTCCGTACCCGTGGCTACGCGATCGCCCCGGGCCTCTTCGACCCCGCCGAGACAGGTGAACTGACCGACGAGTTCATGCGGTTGCAGGCCGCGGGTCCCGTGCCCGGCCACTTCGAACCCGAGCCGCAGCCGGCCGAGGGCCCCCTCGATCCCCTGCGGACGTATCCCCGGGTGATGCACCCGCACCGCTTCAACGCGATGGCGCGGCGCCGGCTTCTCGACCCCCGGCTCGGGGCCGTCCTCACCGGGCTGTTCGGCGAGGAACCGCTCGCCGCGCAGAGCATGTTCTACTTCAAGCCGCCGGGCGCCCGCGGCCAGGCCCTGCACCAGGACAACTTCTACCTCCGGGTCGAACCGGGGACCTGCATCGCGGCCTGGGTCGCCCTCGACCGCATCGACCGGGAGAACGGCGGTCTCGAAGTCGTCCCGGGCACCCATCTGCTGGACCTCTTCTGCCCGGAGGAGGCCGACCCCGGCCTGTCGTTCGCCCGCGAGTACGTGCCACCGCCGCCGGGACTCGCCCCGGTCCCCGTGGACATGGCCCCCGGCGACGTCCTGTTCTTCAACGGCACCCTGGTCCACGGCTCCGGCCCGAACCGCACGGCGGACCGCTTCCGGCGCTCGTTCATCTGCCACTACGTGGGCCGCTCCACGCAGCGCATCGCCCGCCACTACGACCTGTTGACGATGGACGGGCGCGCGGTGCGGGCGGAGGAGAGCACGGGCGGCGGGCCGTGCGGCGGCGCGTTCGTGAGCACGCCGCACTGACGCGGGCCGGGCGCGGGCGCAGCGCTCGGGGCGGTGTCACAGCCGGCTCACACGTTTTGCATAATGCGAAGACCGCGCCGGGTGGCGCTCAGGCCCACCTCGCCGCCTCGGTGCGATCCGGTGAGCTCGATGGGGGTGTGGCGTGCGCGGGGAACGCGACCGGCCCGCTCCGGGGCTCGCGGCCCACTTGAGGACGGTGCTGTGGGGGCCCGCCGAGTTCGTCGGTCTGCCCGGCCGGAGCCTGCTGACGGAAGGGCTGTTCGCGGGCGGCGCCGCGGGCCTGGCGGTGGTCGGCGCGGGCTTCGCCGGCATGTGGGTCGGGCCGTCCGCCCTGCGCAGCGGGGAACTGGGACTCGTGGCGGTCGCGGCGCTCACCCTCTATCTGCTGGTGCTGCGGGCCGGACGCGTCCTCATCGGCCTGGTCGTCCTCCTCGGGGCGTGTCTGGCCCTGTACGCACCGCGGGTCGCCACCGACGTCGTCCTGGCGGAGCGCGGCCTCGAGCAGTACGTGCGCGTGACCGCGGTGGAGGACGACGGCGCCCGGGGCGACGCCCGCGGCGACCATTTCTGTGTCGTCGCCGGTGACGCGCTCCCCCTCCCGGCCGGCACCAGGATCCGGCGGGGCTGCGGGAGTTCGACACGGCCGGGCGACGTGCTTCCCGTGCTCTACGACCCGCGCGGCCGGGCCGCGACACGCGGTGTGGCGAGCCGGGGCGAGGTCCGCGCGGAGAAGCTGCGGCTCGCGGGCCTCGCGGCGGCGTTCGTGGGCGGGAGCACGCTCGCGGTGGTGCGCTCGTTCCGGCTGACCGGTGCGCGGCACGGACCGTGAGCAGCGGAGCGTCGCCGGGCGGTCACCTGGATTCGAGCCGGCCCAGCGGATGGGCGTTCTCGGCGAGGACCTTGCGCGCCGCCGTCCAAGCGGTGCTGTCGACGCCGAGTGCGTGGCGGAGGTAGGCCCAGGTGACCTGCTGGACGAGGGAGACCCGTGCGGGGTTCTCGTCGGTGGTCTCCTTGGCCTCGTGGCCCGCGATGCCGCCGAGGGAGTGCTCCGCCCCGAAGAGCGTGAGCAGGCTCTTGCCGCCGGGGCCGAGGACGTAGGGATCGGCCATCCACTCCGGTCCGCGCACGCTCAGCGGGGAGTCGTCGCGGTCGCCCACGACGACCAGGGCCGGTGTGGTCATGTGCGCGAAATCCGGGTTCATGAAGGGGAAGTGCTCGGCCGCGAACGGCGTCAGGTCGGGGCCGCCCCGGCCGGCCGTGGCGAGCAGCACACCCGCCGAGACACGTGGATCGGACAGATCCTCTGCGCGGCCCGTCACCGGGTCGAGGACGCGCAGCCCCAGCAGATTGCCCGCGGTCTGGCCGCCGAAGGAGTGCCCGGCGGCGGCGATACGGCTCAGGTCGAGGCGGCCGGTGAGACCGGGGACGGCTGCCGCCAGCGTGTCGAGGTGGTCGAGGACGTGCTTCAGGTCCTCGACCCGGAACCGCCAGATCCGTGGCGTGCGGGGGTCGTCCTGGGGAAGACCCACGGTCCTGGAGTCGAGGTGCGTGGGCTGGATCACGACGAACCCGTGGGCGGCCCAGTAGTCGGCCAGCGGACCGTAGCCCTCCAGCGACGAGCCGAAGCCGTGCGCGAACAGGACGACGGGCAGATCGCGGCCGGTCACGGGCGCGGACACGCGTACCCGAAGATCCGTGCCGCGCTCCGGAGCGGGCAGCACGACCGGCTTCACGGAGACGACGGGGACGGCGGCGGGGACAGGGATGTCATACGGGGGCATGGAAGGCTCTGCTCTCTGACGGGGGAGCGGACCGCTGGTCGCGGTGCGGCCCGCACGTCGTACGCTAGAACCTGACGTCGACGTCAGAGGCAAGGTGTGTGGCCCGGCTCACGAAGGAGGAACCCGATGCGTATCGGCGAGCTCGCCGCCCGGACCGGGGTCAGCGTCCGGGCCCTGCGCTACTACGAGGAGCAGCACCTGCTCACCGCGGACCGCAGCACCAGCGGCCAGCGGCACTACCCGGAGAGCGCCGTCGACCGCATCGAGCTGATCCAGCAGCTCTACGCCGCCGGCCTGTCGAGCAGAACGATCGTCGACCTGCTGCCCTGCGTCGTCGACGGTGACGCCACTCCGGAGCTCATCGAGCGGCTCGCCGTGGAACGCGACCGCATCGACCGTCAGGTCGCCGATCTGGCCACCACCCGCGACAGGCTCGACACCGTCATCACCGGTGCCACGAAGAACCTCCGCACGGGCCGGCCGTGCCGGGACAGGCCCACCGGGTGACACCCCGGCCCCGCATGACCCTCACCCCATGAGCGCCCGCCGGGTGTCGGGGTCGGACACGCCGAGGCCCGTGCGCGGCGCAAGGGCCAGCACGCCCACCTTTCCCGTGTGCCGGCCCCGCTGGACCAGGCGCGCGGCCTCCCCGGTCTCCTCCAGCGGATACGTCGCCGACAGCGCGGGGCGCAGCCGGCCGATCTCCAACAGGCGCTGCATGGCGGCCAGTTCGGCGAGGTTCACGCCGTGGCTGCCGATGACGCGCTTGAGCCGCATCCACAGGTAGCGGTTGTCGAACTCGTGCTGGTAGCCGGTCGTGGAGCCGCATGTCACCACGGTCCCGCCGCGCCCCACCACGTACACGGACACGCCGAACGTGGCCCGTCCCACGTGCTCGAACACGATGTGCGGGTCCGCGCCGACGGCCGCCCTGATCAGTTGGCCGAGCCGGCGCCCCGGCACGGCCGGATCCGCGGGCACCCCGCCGTCCAGACCGATCTCGCGCCGGTCGATGACGGCGTGGCACCCGAACTCCCGCGCCGCGCGCGCCTTCTCCTCGCTGCCGACGACGCCGACCGCGATCCCGCCGCCGCTGCGCACCAGTTGCGCCGCGTAGGCGCCGAGGCCGCCCGCCGCCCCCCAGATCAGCACGACGTCCCCCTGCTTCATCCGGGCGCCCCGGTCGCTGACGAGCATCCGGTACGCGGTGCCCGCGCACAGGGGGTTGCTCGCCGCCTCCTCCCATGTCAAGTGAGCCGGTTTGGGCAGGAGTTGGCTGGCGCGGGCGACGCAGTAGTGGGCGAGGCCGCCGAAGTTCGTCTCGAACCCCCAGGCCAGCTGGGAGGGGCCCATCATGCCGTCCGCGTGCGTCGCCGGGTCCTCGTCGTCGACGTACACGGGGGAGACCACGACCCGGTCCCCGATCCGCCAGCGCCGGACGCCCGAGCCCGCGCGCACGACGACGCCCGCCGCGTCCGAGCCGATGACGTGCTGCGGGGCGTCGTGCCGTGCCGCCCAGCCGCCGTCGCCGCCGAACTTCCGCAGGAAGGAGAAGGTCGGGACCGGCTCGAACATCGCCGACCATACGGTGTTGTGGTTGATGCCGCTCGCGAGGACCGCCACGAGGACCTCGTCCGGCGCGAGTTCGGGCATCGGCACCGCGCCGACATGGATCGACTTGCGGACGTCCTTGTCGTCCACGCCGCTGAAGGTGTCCTGGTCCTCGGCGCGCAGGTGGGCCGCCAGGTAGTGCTGCGGGACGGGCAGTTCGGCGAGGGTGGCGGCCGGGGCGTCGGCCACCACGGCCGCGGCGAGGGGGTCGGTTTCCATGGCGTTCCTTTCGGGCTTGAGGGGCGGGCGGAGGTCAGTTCGTGGGGAGTCCGAGTCCTGCGGCGAGCGTCGGCCAGGAGGCCTTGAACTCTCCCTGCCAGGACGACCAGGCGTGCGATCCGCCGTGGTACAGGTGCGTCTGTGCGGGCACGCCGAGGGCGGCGAGCCGGTCGGTGAACTTCCGCGCCTGCCCCCACAACGTGCCCTCCAGGACGGCGCCTTGGAGATTGCCGAAGTCGGTGCTGGGGATGCCGCTGCCCTGCGAGACGTACAGGCGGGTGCCCTTGAGGTGCTCGGCGAGGGCGTACGGGTTGTGGGCGGTCCAGTTCGCGCGCTGCAGGACGGGGCCGCCCCACAAGGAGCCGGGCAGCTCGAGTTCCCGCGCGACGATCGCGTTGACGACGGTGACCATGCCCACCGCTGTCGTGTCGAGGACCCCGCTGTACGACGCCGCGGCGGCGAAGGCGCCGGGCCTGCGCGCGGCGAACGCGAGGGCGCCGTAGCCGCCCGTGGACACTCCCGCGACGGCGCGCCGCTGCCCCGCGTGGAACTCCTCGCGCAGCAGCCGCATCACCTCGTCCACCTGGAACGTCTCGTAGTCGGGTGTGCGGCGGCCGAAGTTCCACCAGTCCGTGGGGATCCCGGTGGCGCCCGACGACGGCATGACGGTGATGACGTCCTGCCCGGCCAGGAAGTTCTCGACGTCCGTCTCGCGGGTCCAGGACGTGTAGTCGTCGTGCGCGCCCTGCAAGAGGTAGAGCACGGGCCGTTCGCGGTCGGGCGCCTGGGCGTACGAGGCGGGCAGGAGGACGCGGACCGGGACGTCGGCGCCCACGGCCGGGGACCGCACCGTGAGATCGACGGTCCGCTCGTCGAGCCAGTTGCGCGCCACGATCCTGGCTCCGTCCTCGGCCGTCACGGCCTGCCCGGCGGACGGGGCGGGCGCGCCCTGGGCGGGGGACATCCCGAGCGCGCCGCCGGTGGCGAGGAGTGCGACGGTGGCGGTGCAGGCCGCGAGTCGGGTACGGGCGGGTCCGCGGTGGCGGCGTCCGGGCATGAGGGCTCCAAGTGCTCAGCGGGAAGGTTCAGTTGGGGTCGACGGCGCGCGTCAGGTCGTCGGCCAGGGCGCCCACCACCGGGGGATCGAGAAGGGCCAGGTGGTGACCGGGGAGCGGGGTCACCGTGAGGTCGGTGCAGTGCGCGTCCCAGCCGAGGGCCGCGTCGGTGCGCTCGTAGCGGAGATCCCGGACCGTGTGGGGTGCCGGCTGCGTGGCCCGGTAGAGGAGGGTCCGGCCGTCGTAGCGGCGGGGTGTGTGACGTTCCCCGCTGCGCAGGTCCAGGTACGAGGTGCGCTGGTGCGCCAGGACGGCGGCGGGCAGATCGACGGCCTGCTCCAGGAGCTTGAGCACGAGATCGACCTGGGCGCCGTCGTCCAGGCCGCCCAGTTCCGCGTAGGGCAGCGGGAGTTCTGCCCCGTAGGTGGTCCGGATGTACTCCGCGAAGTCCGCGAAGCGGCGCCGGGCCTCGGCGGCCGGGCTGTCCGCGGGCGGGGCCGGCAGCGGGAGCACCGAGTCGATGAGGACGAGCGCGGCGACCTCCCCGTGCGGCGCCAGCAGCCGCGCCGCCTCCTGGGCGACGAGCCCGCCGTACGACCAGCCGCCCACCACCCAGGGTCCGTCGGGCCGCAGTCGGCGGATGCGGTGGGCGAACTCTGCGGCGCGGCCCGGCACGTCGGCCGGACGCTCGACACGGTCGAAGCCGAACACCGGACGGTCACCGTCGAGGTGGACGGCCAGCCGCCCGTACACGTCGGACGAGCCGCCCGCGGCGTGCGCGAGGAACAGCGGGGTGCGCGGACCGTCGCCGGGGAACGAGCGCAGGATGCCCGGTGTGCCGAAGGACGGCTCGGCGGGATGCGTGAGCGAGGGAAGCGGGGGCGCGGGCGCGTCGTCGAGGAGCGCTGCCACTCCCCGCAGCGTGCCCTGGCGCAGGAGCACGCCCGGTTCGGGCGCCACGCCGAACTCCCGCTCCACGGCCGTGCGGATACGGACCGCGGTGAGCGAGTCGAGACCGAGGTCGGTGAGCGGGACGTCCGGATCGAGGCGGTCGGGGCCGAAGCCCATGACGCCCGCCACCACGGACCGCAACCGGTCCAGCGGCGTGGCCGCCGTGGCCGGTGCCGCTTCCACGGGCGGCGCCTCGGGTGTCTCGCCCGCCCAGAAGCGGCGGTGCTGCCACGGGGGCGACGGTACGTCCACGATCCGGCCGCCTCGGTGCAGCGTCTCGCGCGCCGAGGGCACCCGCACCCCGTGCACCAGAAGGGAGGCGAGCGACGAACGGAACGTCAGCGCGTCGTCGGTGCCGCGCCGCAGCGTCGGAAGGATCAGCGGACGGTCCACCCCGGCGTCCTGAAGCGTCCGGATGAGGGGATGCAACTGCGTCGCGTGCGGGGCGACTTCGACGAAGACGCGATGTCCGTCCTCGGCCGCCGCCCGCACCGCCTGCCTGAACCGGACAGGGCGGCGCACATTGGCCAGCCAGTACGCCGTGTCGTACGGGTCGTCGGCCCGCGGGTCGTCGAGGACCGTCGAGTAGCGCCGGCACCCGGGCGGCCCGTGCCGCACCGCGCCCAGCTCCCACGCGAACTCGTCGAGCAGCGGCTCGACGTCCGGGGAGTGTCCCGCCGCGGTCACCGGCATCGCCCGCGCGAAGCCGCCGTCGGCGGTGACCCGGGCGACGAGCGCCTCCACATCGGATGTCGAGCCCGTCACCACGCACTGCGCGGGGGAGGCGTGCACCGCGACGTTCAGTGTCCTCAACTCCCTTGCCAAGAGCGCGATGTCCGTCGACGGGAGATCGGCCACGGCCATCGTGCCGCCGCTCAGGGTGGCCAGGAGGCGGGAGCGCACCGCGACGATGCGCGCCCCGGTCGACGGATCGAGGGCGCCCGCCGCGACGGCCGCCGCGATCTCGCCCAGGGAGTGACCGACGACCGCCGAGGGCTCCACGCCGTAGGACCGCCACAGTTCGGCGAGCGCGACCTGAAGGCCGTACAGGACCGGCATGACGACGGTGAGGGAGGACAGGTCGGCATCGGGCTCGGTGGCGGCCCGCAGCGAGACACCGGTGTGCTCGCGGAGCAGGGGTTCGAGGCGGTCGACGGTCGCGGCGAACACCGGCTCGGTGGCGAGGAGTTCACGTCCCATGCCGGGCCACTGCGACCCGTATCCGGAGAACACCCAGACGGGTCCCGGCGCGCCGGCGGCGAGCGGGGCCCGGTCGGCGGTGACCAGATGAGTGTCCGGTGCGCCCGTGGCGAGGCGGTGCAGGGCGGTGGTGGCGGAGGGCAGGTCACGGCTGACGACCGCGGCGCGCCGGCGGCCACGACCGGTCCGGCCCGCCGCAGTCCGGGCCAGGTCCGGTAGGCGGACACCGCGGCTCGCCGGGGAGTCGAGCCAGTGCGCCAACGTGCCCGCCTGCGCGCGGAGCCGGGCGTCGGTGGGTGCGTCGAGCAGGACCACGGAGGGCTGGTCCGGGCTGCCCGCGGGCCCGGGCACCTCCGTCCGGTACTCCGCGAGTGCCACGTGCGCGTTCGTGCCGCCGAAGCCGAACGCCGAGACGCCCGCCGTCGCCGTTCCCGAGTACCGCGGCCAGGGTTCCGGCGAGGTGACGACGCGCAGGCCGAGCGCGTCGAGGTCGACGTGCGGTCCGGGCTCGGTGAAGTGGAGCTGGGCCGGCAGTTCGTCGTGGTGCAGGGCGAGGACCGTCTTGATGAGCCCCGCGATCCCGGCGGCCGCTTCCATATGTCCGAGGTTCGTCTTCACCGAGCCGATCAGCAAAGGCTGTTCGGGGGAGCGACCGCGGCCCAGCACGGCACCGAGCGCGCCCGCCTCGACGGGGTCGCCGAGCGGGGTGCCGGTGCCGTGTGCCTCCACGTAGTCCACCAACCGGCCTTCCGCGCGGTGGACTTGAGCCAGCAGGGAGCGCTGCGCGGAGGCGTTGGGTGCGGTGAGCCCGTTCGAGCGGCCGTCGGAGTTCACCGCCGTGCCGGTGATGACGGCGAGGACCCGGTCGCCGTCGCGCTCGGCGTCCGCGAGCCGCTTGAGGACGACGACGCCGCAGCCCTCGCCGCGCACCATGCCGTCGGCCGCCGCGTCGAACGCCTTGCACCGCCCGTCACCGGCCAGCGCGCCCGTCCGCTGGAAGCCCAGCGTCACGGCGGGCGAGAGCAGTACGTTGACGCCCGCCGCGAGCGCCATGTCGGAGGCGCCGTCCGCCAGACTGCGCACCGCGTGGTCCACGGCCACCAGCGACGACGAGCACGCCGTGTCGACGGCGAGGCTCGGACCGCGCAGATCGAGCGTGTACGAGAGACGGCCCGCGGCGACACTCAGCGCGCCGCCGGGCGCGGTCCACGGGGTCACCGACTCCGGCCGCGCGGCGGTGAGATGGGCGTACTCGGTGCCGCTGATGCCGACGAACACCCCCGTCCGCGTCCCGGCCAGGGAGGGCGCGGGAAGCGCCGCGTGGTCCAGGGCCTCCCGCGTCACCTCCAGCAGCAGCCGCTGCTGCGGGTCGAGGGCGACGGCCTCGTCGGCGGCGATGCCGAAGAACTCGGCGTCGAAGTCGGCAAGCCCGTCCAGGAAGGCACCGTGCCGGCTGAGGTCCGCGGGCAGCGTGGACCCGGGCGGCACGAACTGCTCCCAGCGCCCTTCGGGCACCGTCCCGACGGCGTCCCGCCCCTCGGAGAGCAGCCGCCAGTACGCGGTCGGGGAGTCGGCCCCGCCCGGGAACCGGCAGCCGACCCCGATCACGGCGACGAGCGAACTGCTCGTAGGGGCCGGGGAACTGGCCGGTTCGGGCAGCGGTTCCTCGTCCGCCGTCGTCAGGGCCGCCACGAGCGCTCCCGGGGTCGGCGTCTCCCACAGGAGCGTCGCGGGCAGCCGGCGTCCCGTGACCTCGCCCAGGAGCGCCGTCAGGGCGACGGCGTCCCGTGAGGTGAGGCCGAGTTCGGCGAGCGGCCGGTCGTCGGTCACCTCGTCGGGCGGCACCCCGTACCACGCGCCGAGCCGGTCGACGAGCACCTCGCGGACGCGCTGCGCGGCGCTCGTCACAGCGCCTCCGCGTGCAGCGCACCGGACAGAAACCGCTCCCGGCACGCGGCCCGCGCCACCTTCCCGCTCGACGTCCGCGGCACCGTGCCCGCCGGGACCAGCAGCAGTTCGGCCAGCCGCAAGCCGTGCCGGGTCGCGATCGCCCCGCGGGCCGTGGCCGGGGCCTCGCGCACCGCCGTCCCGTCGGGTGCCGCTCCGCGCCGCGTCTCGGCCACCACCACGAGCTCCTCGCCCTCCGCACCGTCGCCGCACGGCACGAGGAACGCGGCGAGCCGGTCCCTGCGGACCACGTCCAGCGCCGACTGCACGGTCTCCTCGACGTCCTGCGGATAGTGGTTGCGGCCGTCCACGACCATCAGATCCTTGAGCCGCCCGGTCACCAGGAGCCGCCCGTCGCGCAGCGCCCCCAGGTCACCGGTGCGCAGCCACCCGTCACGGAACGTCCCGGCGCCGCGCTCGGGCTGCTTCCAGTACCCCGCACCGACGTTCGGCCCCCGCACCTGGATCTCGCCGACCCGCCCCTCGTCGAGCACGGCCCCCGTCTCCGGGGCGGCGATCCGCACCTCCTGCCCGACCGGCCGGCCGCAGTCGACGAGCCGTGCCGCCGCGCCGGGGCGCTCCTCGACGCGGCCCGCGCCCAGGGCGTCGGCGTCGCACTCCACGGTCGTCGCGGGCCGGTCGCGCGGATCGGCCGTCACGAACACGGTCGCCTCGGCGAGCCCGTACGCCGGACACAGCGCCTCGGCGGTGAGCCCGGCCCCGCCGAACGCGCCGAGGAACCGCTCCAGCGTGCCGGGCCGCACCGGCTCGCTCCCGTTGAGCAGCGCCGCCACCCGGTCGAGGCGCAGCCCCGCCGCCTCGTCCGCGTCGACGCGGGAGACGCAGTAGTCGTACGCGAAGTTGGGCGCCGCGCTGATCGTCCCCGGATAGCTGCCGAGCAGCCGCAGCCAGCGCGCCGGCCGCTCCAGGAACGCCACGGGGTCGAGCAGCACGGACGGGAACCCCGCGTGGACGGGCGTCGCCACGCTCAGCACGAGTCCCATGTCGTGGAAGAGCGGCAGCCAGCCCACCGACGTGTTCCGCCCGGGCGCGACATCGAACGCGGTGACCGCCTGCCGCGCGTTGGCGACGACGTTCGCGTGGGTCACCATCACCCCGGACGGGCTGCGGGTGGAGCCCGACGTGTACTGCAGGTAGGCGACGTCGTCCGGCGCGGGCCTGGGCAGCTCCGCCGCGGGCGGCGCCTGCGGAAGCGCATCCACCGCGAGCACGGGCAGGCGGCCGCCCGTGAACGACTCCACCGACGCCCGCGACGCCTCGTCCGACAGCACGCAGGACGGCTCGCAGTCGTCGAGAACCGCCGCCAACCGGCCTTCGTGGCCCGGCAGTTCGGGCGTGAACAGGGGCACCGCGATCACTCCGGCGTACAGGCAGCCGAGGAACGCCACCGCGTAGTCCAGGCCCTGCGGCACCAGCAGAGCCACCCGGTCGCCCGGCCGTACCGTGCGCACCAGCTGCCCGGCGACCGCGCGGGCCCGTGAGTCGAGACCGCGCCAGCCCAGCGTGCGGTGCAGCCCGGGAGAGTGCGGTTCGGGAAAGTCGACGAACGTGAAGGCCCGCTGGTGGGCGCGCTCGTCGGCCCACCGCCGCAGCCGGTCGGTCAGCAGCGGCGCGTGCGCGGGCGTCGTCGTCTCGGTCATCTCGGCGGCTCCCTCTGTGACGGACGGTGGTGACGGACGGTGCGGCTGAGGCCCCAGGTTCCGCCGCTGGGGGACATCGGAGAAAGACGAGGCGCTGACAGTTCGTCCGGAGCGGACTGTCAGCGCGGTGACAACTCCCGCGGCCGGATTCGGCAGCCGGTGCAGGAGAGCGCACCCGGTCCGCGCCCCCACAATCCGGTGGGCGAAGCGACGCAAGAAGCCCACGTGAGAAGCCGACGTGAGAGTCCGACGGAAGGGGCAGGGCGATGCATCGGGGAAGACTGTCGGCGCTCCTGGTCCTGCTGTCCCTGTCCGGATTCCTGACCACGCTCGACAACACGGTCATCAACGTCGCCCTGCCCACCGTGCAGGACGAACTGGGCCTGGACGTGCCCGACTTGGAGTGGGTCGCGACCAGCTACGTGCTGTCCTTCGGCGCGCTGCTGCTCGCCGGAGGACGCCTCACCGACCTCCTCGGGCGGCGTTCCGTGCTCGCCGTCGGCCTCGTCGTGTTCACCCTCGCCTCCGCCGCGGCCGCCCTCGCCGACAGCGGCACCGCACTCGTCGTGGCCCGCACCGTGCAGGGCGCCGGGGCAGCGCTCGTCCTCCCCGCCTCCCTCGCGGTCGTCGCCGCGGACCTGCCGGAGCGGCGCCGCTCCACCGCCGTCGGACTGTGGACGGCCTCCCTCGCCGTCGCCCTCGCGCTCGGCCCGGTCATCGGCGGGTTCGTCACCGAACACTGGGGCTGGAGCTGGGTGTTCCTGCTCAACGTGCCCTTCGGGGCGCTCGCGCTGCTCCTCGTGCCCGCCGTCCCGGCCGCCGGACGGCGCCGCGCCGCAGGCCTGCCCGCCCTCCTCGACCTGCCCGGCGTCGCCCTGTCGGCCCTCGCCCTGTTCCTCCTCACCTACGCCCTGGTGAAGGGCGGCGAGGACTCCTTCGTCACGCCGCCCGTCCCGCTGTGCCTGTGGCTGTCGGCCGCGACGGGCCTGATGTTCCTGGTGGTCGAGGCGCGGACCTTCCTGCCCCTGGTGGATCTGCGGATGCTGCGCGACCGGTTCCTCGTCGGCGGGGTCGCCGCACAGGTGCTCTGGGGCATGGGCGTCAACGGCGTGTTCTTCTTCACCGCCCTCTACCTCCAGCAGGTCCTCGGCTTCTCGCCGGTCAAGGCCGGCCTCGCGTTCCTGCCGCTCGCCGGCGCGCTGCTGCTGTGCACCCCGTTCGCCGAACGGGTCGCCCGGCTAGTGGGCGTACACCGCTCCATCGCCGCCGGCCTCGCGCTCGTCGCGGCGGGCCTGCTGCTCGTGTCGCGGGTCGGGGCCGGCGCCTCCTACGCGGATCTGCAGCCCGGCCTCGTGCTCATCGGTGTCGGCTCCTCGCTGACCACACCGTTGACCGTACGGTCCGTCGCGGGCGTCCCCGCCACGCGCACCGGCATGGCGTCCGGCCTGGTGAGCGCGGCACGCGAGATCAGCGGCGTGTTCGGCGTCGTCCTGGTCGGCATCGTGCTCACCCGCACCGAACGCGACGCGCTGCACGACGGCGCCGACCCGCGCACGGCGTTCCTCGACGGCTACGACACCGGGCTCCGGCTGGCCGCCGGATGTGTCCTCCTCGGCGCTGTCGTCACGGCCGTCGCGCTGCGCCGCCCGGGCCGTCATCGCCGCCGCGCGCGTCGAGAAGGGTGACGAAGCCGTCGGGTCCGCACATCGCGAGCCGTCCCGTACGCAGCCATCCGCCGGGCATCAGGCCCGGCACGTCGCCGAACTGCGGTCCGCGCAGCAGCAGTTCGCCCGCATGGCCGGGCAGCGCCTCGGCCGCGAGCGCCCCCTCGACGGCGATCCGTACCTCCGTCCCGGGCAGCGGGATCCCCGCCGTGCCCGAACGGGCGTCGGCCGTGGCCGGGTTGGCCAGCGCGATCCCGGCCGCCGCGGTCGGCCCGTACGCCTCGACGACCCGGACGTCCAGGGCCGCCCGCAGCCGCTCACCGGTGACGGCGTCCAGCGGGCCCGTGACGACCGTCCGCACCGTGGCGAGTGCCTCCCGCTCGTGGGCGGGCCGCTCCATGAGCAGCCGCAGCCGGGCGGGTGACGCCGCGAGGACGGTGGGCGCCGCGCGGCGTGCCGCCCGCAGCGCCGTCGCGGGATCGCCGTCCGGCACCAGGACGGTGCAGGCCCCGGTGAGCGCGGCCGCCGCCACGCCCAGCGCGAGACCGTGGGGCCCGGACAGCGGCACCAGCGACAGCAGCCGGGCGCTCCGCTGCGCCGACTCCGGATGCCAGGCACGGATCTGGTGGGCCGCCGCGGCCAGATGACGGTGCCGGAGCGTCACGGAGGTGCCGTCACGGCGGGGCAGGACGACGGCGATGTCCTCGGGCAGCGGACCGCCGGCCCGGCTCCGGTCGTCAGCGGCATCCCGCCGGTCCAGGTCGTGATAGGCCACCAGCGTCGGGGCCTGCCGCGGCTGACGGGGAGCGGTTCCCGGCCCGCGGGCCGAGGTGGTCCGGCTCGGTCCGCGCGGCCGCGGCGGTGCCCCGCCCGCCGTCAGCGACGCCCGCGACACGGAACCGGCCGGGATCCCGCCTCGACGCCTCGCCCCCGGACCGCCCCGTCGGCCCACCTCGACGGTCACGACCACGGACAGTGCCGCGTACCTCCCGGCCCGCGCCGTCTCCGGCCCTCTCTCCCGCGGCACGACGGCGACCACGGCTCCCGCCACCGCCCGCCCGGGGTCCGCCGGGTTCCCCGGCACGACCACCGCCCCGAGCCGCCACACCGCATGGCACAGCACCACCAGTTCCGGACAGTCGGGGAGCAGCACCGCCACCCGGTCGCCGCGGCCCACCCCGAGCCGATCCAGCGCCGCGGCGCAGCGCACCGCGGCCCGCCGCAGCGCGCGGAAACCCGTCCGGCGCCCCTGGCAGGACAGCGCCGCGCGGAACCGGAACCGACGGGCGGCGTCGTCGAGCAGGTCCGGCAGCGTGACCGGGGGCACCGACAGGTCCGGGGGAACTCCGGGCGCGTAGAAGCGCAGCCAGGGCGCCGTCACGGGGCGTCGCGCGAACAGGTCCGTCATGCACGGATCGTGGCGCACGACACATCGTCACCACTTGTGCCCGCACGCGCAGGACGCGTCGGCGCGTTGTCACTCCAGTGACAAGGGTCACGGCGGATTCTGTACGCCGACGACGGGCCGCCGCCCGGGCCCGGCAGTATCGTCGCCGAGCCCCTGATGTCCCCACGCGCAGAGGGAGGTCCCATGGCCGACGGAGCCCGCACCACGGCCGAACGCCCGGCGGACGAGGCCGCGTTCAGCTCCTTCCCCGCCGAACTCCACGACCAGCTGAGGCCGTTCCTCGGTGACCTCACCGACGAGGTCGTCCGCGCCATCAGAACAGAGATCGCCGAGTACGCCCGGCCGATGGACGACACGTACATGCATGTCGTGCACCGTGGCGTCGAGCAGGCCCTGGAGGGTTTCCTCGCCCGCGTCGCCGACTCCGAGACCGACTGGGAGGACGTCAAGGCGACGTATCAGCGCATCGGCCGGGGCGAGGCCGACGAGGGCCGCAGCCTCGACTCGTTCCAGTCGGCGCTGCGGCTCGGCGCCCGCGTCACCTGGCGCCGGGTCAGCGAACTGGTCCGGGCCGACCGGCTCCCGCCGAACGTCCTCGTCGCGTTCGGCGAGGCCATGTTCCTGCACCTCGACGAGATGGCGGCCGCCACCACCGCCGGATACACCGAGGCCCGGCTGCACATCGCCGGTGAACTCCAGCAGCGCCGCGACCGGTTGATCGATCTGGTCACCGCCGATCCGCCGGTCTCCCCGGAGGCCGTCGCCGACCTCGCGCACACCGCGCAGTGGCCGGTGCCGAGGGAGATCGCCGTGGTCGTCACCGAGGGCGCAGGGAAGGGCGAGACGCTCCGGCCCATCGTGCCGCCCGAGTTCCTCGCCCGGTTCGAAGGACCGTCCGGCGTCATCGTCGTGCCCGACCCCGAGGGCCCGGGGCGGGAGAGGGCCATCACCGGGACGTTACGGGGCCTGCGCGCCGCGATCGGGCCGACGGTCGCGCTCGACGAGGGGGCCCGCTCCCTGCGATGGGCCCGCGACGCGCTCGACCTCGTGCGCCGTGGCGCGCTCCCCGCCACCGGCCTCGTCCGCTGCACCGACCATCTGGCGACCCTGCTGCTCTTCCGCGACGAGGACCTCGTCGACGCGCTCGCCCGCCAGCACCTCGGCCCGCTCGACGCCGTACGGTCCCCGCAGCGCGAGCGGCTCGCCGAGACCCTGCTGTGCTGGCTGAGCTGCGCCCGCAACGCGAGCGAGGTCGCCCAGCGCCTCGCCGTCCACCCCCAGACCGTCCGCTACCGGCTGCGCCAGCTGGAGGAGGTGTTCGGCGACCAACTCCGTGACCCGACGGCTCAGTTCGAGATGCAGCTCGCGTTACGGGCACTGAGCCTGCGCCGGTCGCCGCAGGGCGCGGGTGCGCCGGCCGGCTCGCGGAGCGCCTAGCGTCGGAGGAGGGGACGCGGGCCCGGTCAGCCTGCGACGCGGACGCCGAACTGGAAGCTGCCGATCGTGCTCATCGACTCGTACCGGACGACGGCGCCCGGGTACGGCGCGTGCAGTACCTGGCCGCCGCCCGCGTAGAGGCCGACGTGCTCGGTGTTGTTGAAGAAGACCAGGTCGCCGGGCTTGAGTGCGCTCATGCCCACCCGGGCTCCGTCGTTGACCTGCGTGTACGTGACCCGGGAGATCTGGACACCGGCCTGCGCGTACGCCCACTGCGTGAGGCCCGAGCAGTCGTAGGAGTTGGGGCCCGTGCCGCCACGGACGTACGGCTTGCCTATCTGAGAGGCGGCCGCGTTCAGGGCGGCCGATCCGAACTTGGAGGCGGCCACCTCGTTGCCGAGGTCGACGCGGCCGGCGGCGGAGCGGCTGGCGCGCGCTTCGTCGTCGGCCATCTCCTGGCGCTCGGCGGCGGTCAGGGAGTTCAGCAGTTTCTGTGCGGAGCCGAGCTTGCCCTGAATCTCCTTCTTCCTCTCGCCGAGCTCGGTGCGGGTGTCGGCGAGGTCCTTGAGCTTCTCGGCGGCCTCGGCGCGCTCCTGGGTCAGCTCGCGCTGCTTCGCCTGGACCTTCTTCAGCGACTCCAGCTGCTGTTCGGAGAGCGAGTCGAGGGTGGACGCCTTGTCGAGGTAGTCGTCCGGGTCGGTGGAGAGGAAGAGCTGGACGGAGGGGTCGATGCCACCGGAGCGGTACTGCTCGCTGGCCATCGCGCCGATGCCCGTGCGCAGTTCATTGAGCTCGTCCTGCTCGCGGGCGACCTTCTCCTGGAGCCGGCTGATCTCCTTCTCCAGTTTCTTCTGCTTCTCCTTGGCTCCGTCGTACTGGTTGGTGGCCCGCTCGGCCTCTTGGTAGAGCTTGTCGACCTTGGCCTTGACCTCGCTCTTCGTGGGCTTGGGGGCCGCGTTTGCGGCCTGCGAGGTGAGTGCCACGGCAGCGGCGGCGGTCACGGTGAGCACGGTCACTTGAGCGCGGCTCGGCTGCTTGGGTCGACGGTGGGACGCCACGAAGGCGAGCTCCTTCTTCCTCCGGCCGCCCACGGAACACCGAGTGGGCGGTGCCCCTCCACCGTCACACACCTCATGTGAGTGATCATCCAAGCGGAGGTTCGATGTTGACCTTAGTGACCTTCCTGTGACCGTTTCAAAGGTTGACGTGAAAAATATCGGTCACACCCTGCATTCTTTGCGCACAACTCACGTGCAGTGATGCCAACTTGACCGTACGTTGTGTGACAGTTACGTCAAATCGGCTAAGCGGGACATAGGTTGCAGATCTGTTCGCCGACCGTGGCCATGGTCCGCCACGGAGCCGCCATCCGGATGTGGGCGGCGGCCCGGGCCGGGAACGTCGACGTCACCTGATGTGCCGCGCCGGCCGCGTGGCGGCGTGGAGCAGATACTCCAGCGGGCCGCGGGGGAGCAAGCGGGTCCAGACCGTCGCCAGGAACATGGCGGTCACCGTGAACACGCAGAGCGACAGCAGCGCCGGACCGGTGGCGTCCTCCATTCCCACCACGCGGATGGCCACGATGTGCAGCACGTAGGCCGTGAGCGCGATACGGCCCACCGCCATGACGGGAACCGCCCGGCGGGTGAAGCGGGGGCTCCGGGTGGCCGCGAGGCAGAGGGCGACGACGAGGAGCGCGAAGCCCGTGTTGCCGAGGATCGAGAACGTCGTCTGGCTGTGGGGCGCCCCCACCAGCAGCCAGCCGCCGGGGGCGGCACCGGTCAGGTCGCCGACGGTGTCGGACCACCAGGCCGCGGACGCGGAACCGCCGTCCGTGGCCCCGGCCACGGAGGACAAGGCCCCCGGGACGAGGTGCAGCGCCAGCCACGAGCCGCCGTACCCCAGGACGGCGAGCGCACCGCCGACGAGGGTCAGCCGGGCACGGACCCGGTGCCGGGTCAGGTCGAGACGGGCCACCGCCATGCCGGCCAGGAGGAACGGCGCCCACGTGAGGATCGGGTACTCGCCCGTGAAGAACAGCTCAGTGAAGCCGTCCGTGTCCGTGATCCGGGCCAGCGGATCCGCGGCGACGACAGCGTCCGACCAGTCGCCCTCCCAGATCAACTGCCGGATGACGAACAGCACTTGCGGCAGGATCAGCGCGCTCGCGGCGGCGAGGAGCGTCAACGCCCGGGCGCCCAGCCGGTGCAGCGGGAGGAGCAGGAGGAAGAGCAGGCCGTAGAAGGACAGGATCACGTCGACGTCGGTGTCCAGCGCGGTCAGCATGTAACCGAGCACCATCAGCACGAGGGCGCGCAGGACGACCCGGCCGGCCGCCTGGCGTCCCGCGCGCCCGGTGTGCGGACGCGGGCGGCCGGTGATGAGCACCAGGGAGAATCCGGCAAGCAGCGCGAAGAGCGCGGAGGAACGCCCGCGCCCCAGTTCCATGAGGAAGCCTCCGGTACCGCCGATGACGGGGTCGGGGCCGACGTGGGCGGCGTACATGCCGAGGACCGCGAGACCTCGGGCCAGGTCGATGCCCAGGAGCCGGCCCGGGGGTGGTCCCGCGCCCGGATCGGCGGTATCGGTGGTTTCGGAGGGATCGGGCGAACGGACGGATGCGGCGGACGATGCTTGTCGCGTCATGGGCCCGAGCCTCGGTGCGCGTGAGCGCCGGGCCCATCCGGCAGGCGGCCGGAGTCCCCCCGCCGACCGGCGGGGAGGCCCGCCGGGGAACCGGCGGGCGCCACCGGCCGTCACAGCGGTCCACTGGTGGTCCGACGAGGGGCTGAGCACGCATGATCCGGGTACTGGTCGTCGACGACGAGGCCATGGTGCGTACGGGCTTCCGGCACATCCTGGACACCGCGGACGACATCGAGGTGGTGGCGGCCGTCTCCGGCGGCGCCGCCGTCGAGACCGCGCGCGGACGTCGGCCGGACGTCGTACTGCTCGACATCCGGATGCCGGACGTGGACGGACTGACCGTACTGGCCGAGCTGCGCCGGATGCCGGATCCGCCGGTGGTCGCGATGCTCACGACGTTCGACATGGACGAGTACGTGTCCGCCGCCCTGCGCAGCGGGGCGGCCGGATTCCTGCTGAAGGACACCGATCCCGAGCAACTCCCTTACTTGATACGTTCCTTGGCCCAAGGCGGCGTCGTACTGTCGGGCAAGGTGACGCGCAGGGTCGTCGACGGCTACCTGGACACGGGGCCCGGCAGCCCGGCCGCCACGGGTGTCGCCCGGCTCAGCGAGCGCGAGCGCACCGTGGTCGTCCTCGTCGCCGAGGGCCTGTCCAACACCGGCATCGCCGAGCGGATGCATCTCAGTGCCGCGACGGTCAAGGACCATGTGAGCGCGGTCCTGGCGAAGCTGGGGGTCGGCAACCGGGTCCAGGCAGCGCTGCTCGCCCAGCGCGCCGGTCTGCTCAACGAGCCGTCCGCGCCGCCGGAGGCCCGATGAGCCGACGCCCGTCCGGCCTCGTCGTCGACATCGCTCTCGTGGCCGTCGCGCTGCTGGACGTCCGGGTGCACGTCCAGGGTCACCACCGGGCGTCCATGGCGTGTGCGCTGCTGGGCGCATTCGCGCTCCTGCTGCGCCGCCACCGGCCCCTGCTGACCTATCTGCTGACGCTGCCCACCACGCTCGTCACGGACGCGGTGTTCGCCACCCTGGCCGCGCTCTACGCGCTCGCGTCCCGCACCCATCACCGCGCCCTGCTGGTCTGCTGCGCACTGGTCTTCACCCTCAGCGACACCACCGTATGGTCGTACGACGCACCGGAGTTCGCCGATCCTTCGGACTCCCGCGCCCTGGTCACGATCACGTACAGCCTGGCGACGGCGGCCGCGCCCGTCTTCCTCGGGCAGCTCGTCCAGGCCCGGCGGGCCCTGGCGCTGCGGCTCGCCGAGATCACCGAAGCGCGGGTGAACGAGCGGCAGTTGATCGCGCAGACCGTGCTGGCCAAGGAACGGGCCCAGCTGGCCCGCGAGATGCACGACGTCGTCTCCCACCAGGTCAGCCTGATCGCGGTCCGCGCGGGCGCCCTCCAGGTCAGCACCGGGGACACGGAGTCGAAGGCGGCCGCCGCCGACATCAGACGGCTCGCCGTGCAGACACTCGACGAACTGCGGCACATGGTCGGCGTCCTGCGGGCCGCGGGCAGCCGCCCCGCCGAACTCACCCCGCAGCCCTCGCTCGCCGACCTGCCGAACCTGGTCCACGCCAGCGGGATCGAGGCCGAGCTGAGCACCGAACTGACCGAGGAGCTGCCGACCACCGCGCAGCGCGCCGTCTACCGCACCGTCCAGGAAGCGCTGACCAACGTACGCAAGCACGCTCCCGGCGCGAAGGCCGCCATCCGCATCGCCCGCGCGGACGACACCGTACGCGTCGTGGTGACCAACACGGCCTCCCGCCACCCGGCCCTGCCCCTTCCGGGCGCTCACCACGGCCTGGTCGGGCTGCGCCAGCGCGCCGAACTCCTCGGCGGGAGCGTCACGGCGGGGCCCACGCTCGACGGCGGATACGAAGTGCGCCTGGAGTTCCCGGCCCGGTCCGCGCGCTGAGGGAGCGCACCGCTCGGCAGAGCAGCGCGGCGGGCGGATCTCATGTATCCGCCTGAGCCTTGGTCCCGGATGGTTTGTGGGACGAGCTGAGTGACAAGGAGTCGAACAGACGGCCCGTGTGCGGCGGTTGTACGTGAAGGGGACGGAGGCGGACGGAGGAGCATGGATTACGTGGAGCAGTTCCGACGTGAGGTCGAGGCGTTCGAAGCAGCTGCCCGCGCGGCGGCGCGGGCAGCAGGGGACGGCGGTGTCGCCCTGGTGCCGTCGTGTCCCGGATGGTCGGTGGCGGACCTGACCCTGCACCTGGGGGCGGCGCACCGCTATGTGATCCGGCTGATCGAGGAGGGGCTGCGGGAGCCGCCGCAGGACCACGGCCCCCAGCACCTCGGGCTGCCGGCGGACACGGCGGGCTGGCCGGATCCGGAAGGGGGCCCGCACCACGGCCCGTTGGCCGAGAGCCTGCTCACCTGGTTCGTGGAGGGCGCCGCGGCGCTGGCCGAGCTGTTCGCCGAGCGGGACCCGGCGGAGCCGGTGTGGACCTGGTCCGAGAAGCAGTCCGTCGGGTTCTGGCTGCAGATGCAGACCATCGAGGCGGCCGTGCACCGCTGGGACGCGCAGAACGCACTGGGCGACCCCCGCCCGATCGACCGGCAGCTGGCGGCGGACGCCGTCACCCACACCTTCGAGGTGATGGCCCCCGCCCGCCGCAGATCGCAGGCCGCGGCGTCGGGAGCCGGGGAGCGGATGCGGTTCCGGGAGGCGGACGGCCACCGCATGTGGATCGTGCAGACGGACCCCGACGAGGTCCTCCTCAACCAGGGCACCGGATGCTGCCTCGTCGAGCTCAGCGGCACGACATCGGAACTGATGCTGTTCCTGTGGCACCGCATCCGCAAGGAGGACCTGGCGGTGCGGGGTGACGAAGCGCTCCTGGACCGCTACTTCAAACTCGTCCCGCCCATGTAGACCGATGCGCGGTGACGGCGCGCGGGCGCGGCGAAGACGGCCGGGCGCACACCGCGGGCGGTTCGAGGAGGCGCGGAGATCCGGTCACCCGGTACGGGGGCGCAGTTGCCTCATCGGGGCCGGCCGCTGCCGTACGGCGCGTACAGGTCGAGCAGCCGGGTGCGGGCCGACTGGAGGCGGTGCGCGAGCACCCGGCCGACCCAGTCGGCGACGGCACGGCCGAAGGCGGTGTCCTCGGCGCACAGGGCGCGGACCGTGGCGGCGTCGAACTCCCAGGCACGTACGGGGGTCGACGCCTCGGCGCCGAGTTGCCACACGAACGGCGTGAAGTGCCAGGACCAGCCGATGAGTTCACCGTGACCGAGCGTCTCGATGAGCGCGGCCCGGCGTCCCGGCACATGCATGTCGAGACCGACGGTGCCGGTGCGCACCACCCAGAACCGGTCGGCGCGCCCCCCTTCCTCGAACAGGCGGGTACCCGCCTCGAAGTGGACTTCTCGGGCGACGCGCAGCAGGCGTTCCCGGTATTCGACCGGCAGGCTCGTGCGCAGCGTGGTCGCGGAGGTCATCCGTCTCTCCTTCCTTGCCTCGTTCCGGGACGGTGCCGGGGCCCGTCGCCTCAGGCGGCGCCGAGCCCCGACGCGTGATCGGGCACGTACCGCTGGAGTTCGCGCGGCGGCCGGTGGTACCCCGTGGACGGCGGACGCGGGGGGAGTTCCAGATCGGGCGGTGGCACGTCCCGGTAGGGCACCGTCGACAACAGGTGCGCGATCATGTTGAGGCGCGCGCTGCGCTTGTCGTCGCTCTCGACGACGTACCAGGGTGCTTCCGGGATGTCCGTGTGCACGAGCATGTCGTCCTTCGCCCGCGAGTACGCCTCCCAGCGCGTGATCGACTCCACGTCGAGCGGAGACAGTTTCCAGCGCCGGGTCGGGTCGTCGAGGCGGCGGCGGAAGCGCTGCTCCTGCACGGTGTCGCTCACCGAGAACCAGTACTTGCGCAACAGCACACCGTCCTCCACCAGGAGCCGCTCGAAGATGGGGCACTGGTGGAGGAAGCGCCGGTGTTCGGCCGGAGTGCAGAAGCCCATGACGTGCTCCACCCCGGCCCGGTTGTACCAACTGCGGTCGAACAGCACGATCTCGCCGGCCGTGGGAAGCCGCTCGACGTACCGCTGGAAGTACCACTGCGCCCGCTCGCGGTCCGAGGGCGCGGGCAGCGCGACGATCCGGGCGACCCGCGGGTTGAGGTGCTCGGCGACGCGTTTGATCGTGCCGCCCTTCCCGGCCGCGTCCCGGCCCTCGAAGACCACGACGAGGCGGGCCGCCTGGACGCGCACCCACTCCTGGAGCTTCACCAACTCCGTCTGCAGGCGCAGCAGTTCCCGTCCGTACAGCGCCTTGTGCACCAGGTTGCTCCTCTCCCGAGGGGGCGGCGGGTCCGGTGGGCCCGGTCAGTCGTGCGGGACGACCGCGACCGGGCAGGCGGAGTGGTGCAGGACGGCATGGCCGACCGGGCCGAGCTGCAGACCAAGAGCGCCGCGGTGCCGGCGGGCGCCGACGATCAGCAGATCGCAGTGCGCGGACACCTCGACCAGGATGTCGCGGGCCCGCCCCTCCCGCGGCTGCGTCCGTACCGTCACCGCGGCGTGACCCTCGCGCGGGTCGTGCAGCGTGACGCTCAACTCGTTCTCCGCCCGCACCTGGTGGGTCTCGCTGTCGGCCGTGGGGTAGTCGGGCACCTCGTGAGCGGGGCACCGCCAGGCCCGCAGCGCGAGCAGATCGGCCCGGCGCAGCTCGGCCTCCCGGAACGCGAACTCGGCGACGTCCGCGGCCCCTTCGGCCTCCCCCACGCCCAGGGCGAGCTGCCCGAAACCGCCGTGCACGTTCTTCTCGTGGCCGCGCACGACGACGACAGGAGCCTCGGCGCGCGCGGCGACCGGAAGGCTGACCGAGCCGAGCAGCAGCCCCGCGAAGGTACCCCGCCCGCGGCTGCCGACCACCACCATCACAGCCTCTCGGCTGGCCTCGACCAGGGCGGCCGCCGGGTCGTGCGGGGTGACCTCGCCGGTGATCCTGGTCCCGGGTGCGCGGTGCCGGGCACGTTCGGTCGCCTGCGCCGCGATGTGCTCCGCGAACTCCTGGACGGCGCCGCGGCCGCGGCCGAAGGACGGCTCCAGGACTTCGTACCGCTCCCAGCGCGAGGCGTGCAGCAGATGCAGCCCGGCGTCGCGGCGCCCCGCCTCCTCGATCGCCCAGTCCAGGGCCTGAGCACTCGACTCCGAGCCGTCGATCCCGACGATCAGCGGACCCCGTTCCACGGTCCTCGCCCCCTTCCGGGGAGGCCCCGATGAGGGCCTCCCCGCCCACGCTGGCATCGCCCGGTCGCCGGGAGCAGGGGCGAACTGGCCCCGCACATCGGGTCGTTCGGCCCTGCCGGGCCGTCCGGCTCTCTACGTCGCGCGCCTCGACGGCACGGTCGGGGGAGCGCTCGGGGCGCCGCGTCGGGCCGGTCCGCGCGGTGGGGGCACAGGGCCGGACGGCCCCGTCCCTCTGCCCCGCCCGCCCCTGGGAGCCGGGGCGCGCACGCCGGACGCTGGACGAGGAGGCCGGCGACCGAGTCGGCGTCCGAAGTCGCCGGAGGGCGAGGACATGACGGACAGGCGCAACGCCACGGCCGGGACACACTCGCTCCTCGTCGACGGAACGACCGTACGGATCCGTCCGCCGCGCGGCGCGGACCACGCCAAGGTGCGGGAACTCTACGAGGAGATGTCGCCGGGGAACCTGCGGCTGCGCTTCTTCGGGCTGAGCCGCGACTCGGCACGCCGGGCCGCGGACCGGATCTGCGACACGTCCGACAAGGGACACCGGGGGCTTCTGGCCGAGCACGAAGGGCAGTTGGTGGGAGTCGCCGAGTACGAGCGGACGCCGGGCACGGACGCCGCCGAGATCGCACTCGCCGTGGGGGACGACTGGCACCACCGGGGCGTCGGCACCCTCCTCCTGGAACATCTGGTCTCAGCCGCCCGCGCGGACGGCATCGCCGCGTTCACCGCGGACGCCCTCGCCGAGAACCACGAGGTGCTGAAGGTCTTCGCCGACCTGGGACTGCGCACCGCCCGCCGGTTCGACGGGCCCGAAGTCCGCTGCACCGTCCAACTCGCCCAGAGCGAGACCTATTTGACCGCGGTGGAGCAGCGCGGGCGGGCCGCCGCGGTCGCCAGCCTCGTGCCCCTGCTGCGGCCCCGCTCGGTCGCCGTGGTCGGCGTGGGCCGGGGGCCCGGCTCGCCCGGGCGCGCGATCCTGCGCAACCTGCGCACCGGCGGCTGCACCGCCCGGCTGCACGCCGTGCACCACCGGGCCGCCGCCGTCCTCGGGGTGCACGCCTTCCCGGCCGTCTCCGCACTGCCCGAGGTCCCGGACCTGGTGGTGCTGGCGGTGCCCGCCGATGAGATGGTCGGGATCGCCGAGGAGTGCGGCAAGCTCGGCGCGCACGCGCTGCTCGTCGTCACCGGCGGACTCGACCCGGCCCGGGCCGCCGTCCTCCTGGAGACGTGCCGCACCCACGGCATGCGGCTCGTCGGGCCGCACTGCCTCGGCCTGGCGAACACCGAGGAGACGGTCCGCCTCGACGCCACCTTCGCCGCCGCGCACCCGGCCCCGGGCACCGCCGGAGTCGCCGCCCAGTCCGGCGGCGTCGGCATCGCCCTGCTCGGCGGCCTGGCCCGCCTCGGTATCGGCGTGTCCAGCTTCGTCTCGCTCGGCGACAAGTACGACGTCAGCGGGAACGACCTGCTCCAATGGTGGGAGAGCGACGAGCGCACCGGCCTCGCGCTGCTGCACCTCGAATCGTTCGGCAACCCGCGGGCGTTCTCCCGGACCGCCCGCCGCGTGACCCGCCGGATGCCCGTGCTGACCGTGGACGCGGGCCGCACCGAGGCGGGGCGCCGCGCGGCCGCCGCGCACACCGCTGCCGCCGCCACCCGCACCATGACCCGGCAGGCCCTGTTCGCACAGGCCGGCATCACGGCCACCCGCACGATCCCCGAACTCCTCGACGCGGCGGCCCTGTTGTACGCGCAGCCCCTGCCCGCCGGACGCCGGACCGGCATCGTCACCAACGCGGGCGGCGCCGCCGTGCTCACCGCCGACGCCTGCGCGGAAGCGGGGCTGACCCTGCCGCCGTTCGGGCCCGGCCTCGTCGACGAGCTGCTCGCCGTCCTGCCGCGCGGAGCGAGCGCCGTCAACCCCGTCGACGCCGGCGCCACGGTCACCGAGGACCAACTCCGCGACTGCGTGGACCTCTTGACCGGATCCGGCGCCGTCGACGCGATCCTCGTGGCGCTGGTGCCGACCGCCGTGTCCGCCGCGACCGGCGACGATCTCGTCCGGTCCCTCACCCGGGCCCCCGGACGACGCCGCACCCGCCCGCTGGCCGCGGTCCTCCTCGACCAGGCCGAATCCGTCCGCCTGCTCCCTGCCGACCAGGGGCCCGTGCCGTCCTACGCCGATCCCCAGGCCGCCGCCCGCGCCCTCGCCCACGCGGCCGCACGCGCCGACTGGCTGTCCCGGCCCCCGGGGACCGTCCCCGCGCCCGAAGGCCTCGACCCGGAGCGCGCCCGCGGCGTGGCCGAGCGCCACCTGGGCGCATCCGGGGACGGCGGCTGGCTCGACCCGCGCGCCTGCGCCGAACTCCTCGACTGCTACCGCATTCCGCAGCTGCCCTGGGCCTGGGCGGGAACCGAGGACGAGGCCGTGCTCGCCGCCGAACGCCTCAGGGGAGCCGACGGCCTCGTCGTGCTCAAGGCGCACTGGCCCGGCCTCCTGCACAGGACCCAGCAGCGCGCCGTGCATCTGGACCTGCGCGGCGACAGCCAAGTGCGGGCGGCACACCGGGACTTCGAGATCCGTTTCGGCGGCGTGCTGACCGGAGTGGTGGTGCAGCCGCTGGCCCCGCGCGGCATTGAGCTCTTCGCGGGCGTCGTGCAGGACGCCGTGTTCGGACCGCTCGTCCTCTTCGGACTCGGCGGCACCGCCCACGAGGTCCTCGCCGACCAGGCGGGCCGCCTTGCGCCGCTCACGGACCACGACGTCCACGACCTGATCACCGCGCCGCGCTGTGCCCCGCTGCTGTTCGGGCACGGCGCACGGGGCCCCGTCGACCTCGAAGGCCTGGAACAACTCCTGCTGCGGCTGTCCCATATGGCGAGCGACCTGCCGCAGCTCGCCGAGGCCGACTTCAACCCGGTGCTCGCCCGTTCCGGCGGTGTCACGGTCGTCGATGCCCGGATACGCCTCGCGCCGGCCCGGACCCGGGACCCCTACCTCAGGCGACTGCGCTGACGACGAACGACGAGAGGAGCCGGCGGAGATGAAGCACAGCAAGGTCGGATCCGTGATGGTGGCGGAGGTCGTGCACGCCGAGTACGCCACGCCCTTCAAAGAAGTCGCACGGCTGCTGAACCGGCACCGGATCAGCGGCCTGCCGGTGGTGGACGACGACGAGCGGGTCATCGGTGTGATCTCCGAGACCGATCTCATGATCCGCCAACGCGACGAGGCCGAACCCGAGTCCCGCGGCAGGCGCCGATGGCTCTCGCGGCTGCGCCGCGGTGCCCGCGGCACCCGCCGCAAGGAGACCGCTCGTACCGCCGGTCAGCTGATGTCCGAGCCGGCCGTCACGGTCCACGCCGACGACACGATCGCCGAGGCCGCCCGCACCATGGCCCACCGCAAGGTGGAGCGGCTGCCGGTGGTCGACGAGGAGGACCGGCTCGTCGGCATCGTCACGCGCCGCGATCTGCTCCAGGTGTTCCTGCGCCGTGACGACGAGATCCGCCGCGAGGTCGTCGACGAGGTGCTGGTGCGCTGCCTGTGGCTGACGCCGGAAACCCTCACCGTCCAGGTCCACGAGGGCGTGGTCACCCTGACCGGCCAGGTCGAGCGGCGCAGCGAGAAGGACATCGCCGCCCGCATGACCGGACACATCGACGGCGTCGTCGCCGTCGTCGACAAGATGTCGTACCGGCAGGACGACGCACACCTGCGCCCCGACGAGCCGGCGATGCACGGGATCCAGGAGCACTGGCTGCGCAAGCGGTGAACACACGAGAACACGAGAACGGGAGAACACGGAGGGAGACGGCGATGTTCGGCAATATGGGCCCCTACATGAACAGTTGGGGATACACGCTGATGGCGGCGAGCGTCCTTGCGCTCTGGGGGCTGCTCGGCCTGGCCGCGTTCGCGCTCAGCCGCGGCACGTCCCGCCGCTTCGACGACCGTGAGATGCCGCCCGGGCGGGCCGAGCAACTGCTCGCCGAACGGTACGCCCGCGGGGAGCTGGACGCGGACGAGTACCGCAAGCACCTCGCCGTGCTGCGCGACAACACACCCCTCACCAAGGGAGGTTGACGGCCATGGCCGACAGGGAGCCTCGCGTGCTGATCGCCTACGGGACGAAGAACGGCTCCACCGCAGAGATCGCCCGGCACCTGGGCGAGGTCCTGGCCAAGGAAGGGTGCGCCATGACGGTGTGCCCCGCCGACGAGGTCGGCGTGGACGTGTCCGCGTACGACGCCGTGGTGCTCGGCGGCGCCCTGTACGCGGGCCGCTGGCACCGGGACGCCCGCCGCTTCGCCCGCCGGGCCCGCCGCGACCTGGCGACGCGCCCGGTGTGGCTGTTCAGCAGCGGTCCGCTCGACGCCTCCGCCCCGGACCGGGACATCGCGCCGGTGCGAGGTGTGCGCCGCGTCGCGGACCGGATCGACGCGCGGGGCCACGTCACGTTCGGGGGCCGGCTCGACGAGCACGCCCGCGGTTTCACGGCACGGATGATCGTCAGGTCCGGCAGGGGTGGGGACTACCGGAGCTTCGAGCAGGTCACCGCCTGGGCCGAGGGCATCGCCCGCGACGCCCGGTCCGCCAATTCCGAGAGGACGTGACGCGCGGTGGGATGCCCGTACGGCACGGAAGCCGCTGGGCGGGGTGGCTTAGGCTGCCCTCCCGCGCCCGGGTGAGGTGCGGGTCGGAGGGGGCGGGCATGGCCGGTCGGGACACGAAGCACGGCGAGATCACACTCAACTCCACGCTGCGGGCGGAGATCGATCTGCCCTGCCCGACGACCGGTGCCGCTTACCGCGAGCTGGCCGAACGCTGGTTCACCGCCGCGATCGAGGCACTCGCGGGGCCGCTGGGGGCGACCTTCGCATCCGACGCGGACTTCTCCGGTCGCGCCGTCGCACTCAGCCGCGGCGAAGCCGCCCCCGGAGAGCTGTGGGCGACCCTGGTGCTTCTCGAGCCGACCCGTCGGCGCAAGAGACCGTACGAGGTCCACTGGTCCCCGAAGAACTGGCGCGCCTTTCTGCGGGATCTGGAGGACATGCCCGGTCAGGCGACGGTCGCCCTCAGCACCGTCGGCCCCGACGGCCACCCCGACCAGCCGTCGCTGTATGTCGACGTGGACCGGGACCGCGACACCCCCGAGGTCGTCTCACTCGTCGCGTCCCGCTCCACGGAGGAATTCACCGACCCGGGCACCCGCGACGAGACCCAGCACCGCTGGATCGCCTTCTTCCGTACGCAACTGCACCGGCACACGGACATCCTCTACGGAAGCATCGCGGACGACGCGGAATCCGTGACGGGCAGGACCGCGCTGGAGCGTGAGATCGGCCTGCTGCTGGAGGACACGTTCCCCGAACTGGACACGGCCCTGCGGGGCTACGCGTGGTGGACCGTCTGCTCCCCGGGCGCGGCAGCGCGCCTCGGCGGCATCGAGGCCCTCCGCGACAGCGGCGCCTTCCACGAGGCCGAGCTGCTGCCCGGGGGAGGGGCGTCCCTGCGGGCGACCGCGAACCTCTGGGAGTACGACGAGGAACGGGTGCGCGCGGTGTTCCGGGCGGTGGCCCCCGCGCTGCCCGAAGGGAAGCCGTCCAGATCGATCAGCTCGGACACGCACAGGCTGGTCTGCGAGGACGCGGCGGACCACCGAGGAGCACAGCGCCGCTGACTTTCCCTGTCGTTCCGGCCGCGGCAACGGAAATCAGGGCGGTGAAGGGAACCCCGGCGCGGGACAGTCGGGTTCGGCGTACGTACCCGACCGGGCCGTCTCACCGGCCCCGGTCCGGTCGGCCCAGCGTCAGCTTCGGCAGCGCATAGCCGACGAGGGGGCCTATCGCGAGGGCGAACACCACCGTGGCGATGCCGACACCGCCGCCCAGCAGCCATCCCGCGGCCAGCACCGACACCTCGATCGCCGCACGCGCCGCCACGACGGGAACGCCGCGCTCGGCCAGCCCGGTCATCAGCCCGTCACGGGGACCCGGGCCCCAGCCCGCCCCCACGTAGAGACCGGTCGCGACGGCCACGCCGCACACCGCCACCACGAGGAAGACCGCCCGTTCGACCAGGTGGTGCGCGGCGGGGAGCCACGCGATGCCCAGGTCGAGGAACGGCCCGACGAGCAACGCGTTGGCGACCGTGCCCAAGCCGGGACGCTGGCGCAGCGGGAGCCACAGCACCAGCAGGACCAGCGAGACGACGACGACCACCTCGCCGAGCGAGAGGCCGGTGGCCAGAGCGATGCCCTGCGTGAAGACGGTCCACGGGTCGGCGCCGAGACCCGCTTTGAGGAGCAGTGCCAGGGAGAAGCCGAACAGGGCCAGCCCCGCCACGATCCGTGTGGCCCGCTGGACCGGGCGGTCGGACAGGCTACGCATGAGCGCCCGTGGCCGCCGCGACGAGCACCGCGGCCGCCCGCGCCGCGTCGTCGACCGCGCCGGCCGCGGCCCCGGGACCGTGGACGACCACGCGTCCGGCCACGCCGTCGATGAGGAGCAGGAGTTGGGAGGCGAGCACCTCAGGGGACCTGGCACCGGCCTCCTCGCACAGCCGCCCGAGCGTGTTCAGCAGCCACTGCTTCTCCTCCTGCGCCGCGACCGAGACCAGCTCGTCCGACGGTGACAGCTCGGCGGCGGCGTTGACGAAGGCACACCCTCTCTTCCCGTGGCCCTCGTACCAGTCGGCCAGCCACGTGAACACGGCGAGCAGACGCGGTTCCCCTGACGCCTCGGTGGAGAGGTACGTCTCCAGATCGGCGGCCCGCCGCGCATGCCGACTTCTGAGCGCTTCCGCCGCCAGCGCCGATTTCGACGGGAAGTGGGCGTACAGGGTCGGCTTCGTCACTCCCGCTTCCTGGGCGACGGCGTCGACGTTGGTCGAGACGATCCCCCGCTCATAGAAGACGCCCTCGGCCGCGGCGAGAAGACGGGCTCGGGAGGTGGTGTTCCGCTTCATAAATTAAACTTACCAGTTAGTTTAATTAGGAGGCTACTCCGGCTTCCGTTCCGGGACTTGTGCGGAGCGGGCCGTGTGGCGGAGGTTTGCGGCATGATCCACACGTGCGCGAGGTGAGCGTTTGGGCGCCGGCGCGGTAGGGGAGCGGGACATGGCCGTACTGGTGAGGCCGCAGGCGATCCGGCGGCGGGCCGGATGGCATGATTGCCGACGACATAGGCGACGGCGGTTCGAGGAATCCGGTGTGAATCCGGTGCGGTACCGCCACTGTGATCGGCGAGCGGATCCCGACGAGCCACTGCCCAGGACGGGTGGGAAGGCCGGGACGAGCTTCGACCCGAGAGCCAGGAGACTCACGCTGTCGCCTCCTCGACGGACCCCGGGGCGGACTTCCCCGGAGAGGGAGGAGTGCGGCATGCCCAAGAGGCCGGCTGACGAGAAGGGCGCAGCACGGGGCCGCGAGGTTCCGTGCAGGGTGGTGGTGTGCCGCGACTGCTGCTGCGGCAGCGCCAAGGTGAGCGGTGATCACGCGGCGCAGACCGCGCGGTTGCGGGCGGTCGCGCCGGTCCGCGTCTCCGAGTGCCTGGATGTCTGCGACCAGGCCAACGTCATCGTCGTACAGCCCTCGGAGGCCGGGCGGGCGGCGGGTGCCCGCCCGGTGTGGCTCGGCCTCGTCAACGACCGTGACGCCACCGAGGACATAGCCGACTGGATCACCGCCGGCGGGCCGGGCGTCGCACCCCTTCCGGAGATTCTCGATCTGTACCTCTTCAAGCCGCCGCGCCGCCTCAGGACCTCTTGAGCCCTCGGCTCCGGATGTCCGAACCACCACAGCGCTGAAGGGACTTGTCGTGAGTGAGGAGCCGAGCGAGCTCTCGCGCGGGAGCGTGATCGAGGCGCTTCACGAGGTCGCGAGACTCGACGGATTCTTCGTCCTGGAGACGGCGGAGAGGCCCGCAGGACGGGCATCCGGGAGCGGGCGGCTCGCCTCGTCGGAATTCGCCGTTCTCGCGCGGGCGGTCAACGACCGCTGCGCCACGGACGAAGCCCGCGTAGGCGTCTCCCTCGCGCACCTGGGGCTCGCCGCCCGTCTTTGGTCACCGGTGCTGGCCTGCACGCTCCTGCACCGGATCGTGCCCGACACGAGCACGGTGGAATGGGCCGGAGGCGGTCCGGCGCTCCGCCTGGCGGCTCCGACGGGACGGCCCGCCGGGTGCTTGCCGTCCCTTGCGGAGGCCGTGTACGCGGAGGTCAACGGCCCACTGGAGGAACTGGAGAGCAGACTCACCGTCACCATCGCCCCGGGGCTGCTGGCGGGGAACGTCGCGTCCGCGCTCGTCGGGTCGGCGGCGGTGCTGCTCAGGGCTCGGCCGGACCTGCGTACAGAACTCGTGTGCCTCACAAGGGAGTTGCTGGAGACGGGACGGCTTCGTGGCACCGGCCGGATCACCGGCCCGGGGCTGACGTTCCGCCGCCGCAGTTGCTGCCTGTACTACCGCATCCCGGGCGGCGGGAAGTGCGGGGACTGCTGCCTGGCGGACTGACCGGGTTCTCCTCTCAGCGTTCTCCTGTCAGCGGAGCAGGGTGGGGAGCGGCGCCCGTCGAGGCCTACAGTCCGACCGCGCCCCGCACGAATCTCCGGAGATGCCCGCGTACCTCATCGGGCCGTTCCAGCCAGGGCTCGTGCCCCGCGCCGTCGATCCGTGTCAGCGGGACACCGAGCCGGACCGCCAGCGACGCGAGTGCCGACAGCGGGCGGGGATCGTCTCCGCCGCCGAGGATCTCCACCTGCGCGGGCAGACGTGCGCGAAGCTCGCCGAGGCGTCGGACGAGCGGTTCCTTCCGCCCCTCCGCGCCGAGTTCACGGTTCATGGTCCAGTTGACGGGGCGCCGACTCCGCGCGCCCTGCGCGGCCCAATGCCGGCCGCGTTCGGGATCGGCGTGGTCGGTGAACCAGGACAGCGTGAGCAACTCGACCTCCTGCTGCTCCGTGCGGTGCGGCAATTGCTGGAGCTCGTGGAGCCGTGCCTGTTGCGGTGCGGTCATGCGGCGGCCCCGTTCCGCTCGGTCCGCGGTGCGCCACTCACCGACGAACGGCCCGCACAGCAGCAGCGTCGCGGCCACTCGCTCCGGATGCGCCAGGCAGAACCGCGAGGCGAGGTCGGCGCCGTAGGAGCGGCCGATCAGCACGGCCGCCGGCGCGTCCCACGCGTCGAGAAGCTCGGCGAGATCACCGACATGGCGGACAACTGCAACGTTGTGCGCTGGTGCGGGCAGACACCGTCTCCCGGGAACGGGTCCTCGACGCCCTGCCCCGCCTGCTCGCCCCTGCGCGGACGGCCCTGGTGTTCGTCAGCCATGACCTGCCCGCGGTGCGTGCGCTGACCGGGGAGGCCGTGCTGTTCGAGGGCGGTCGTTGTGTGCGGCGGGGGCCCGTCGAAGAGGTGCTGCCCGCTCCCGGCGGCATCGGAACCGCGTGAGCCAGGGGACGAACGAGGGCGTCGGCTTCAGCCGTGATCCGCCCGATGGCCGTGGATGGTGAGGGCCGTGGCGAGCGTCATCTGGGTGGTGAACGAGGTGACGTCCGCGTCGAGGAGCCGTCCGACCCTGTGGAGCCGGTTGTTCACGGTATTGGGATGGACGCCCAATGCCCTGGCGGTGCGCGCGCGGTCCAGGTCGTTGGTGAACCAGGCGCGCAGGGTGTCGACCAGCTCCGGGTGCGGGTGCAGCGGTTCGATCTGCCCGAGGAGTGTGGCCTGAGCGGGGGAGACGTGGGTGAGGTGATAGTCCAGAGCGTGGTCGGCGATGCGGTGTGTGTGATCGCCCGCGGCAGTGGAGGAGCGGGCCAGACGCAGCAGGTCGTGCCCGACGCGTGCGGACGCGGGCAGGTGGCGGATCTCGGCGGGATCGGTGCAGGAGGCGCGGATGTCGAGGCGGGTCTCCGTGCGCAGGGCGCGATGCAGGGCGTTCGCCCGCTCGGCGACGACCGGGTCGGGTTCGTGCGTGTCGGCGGGGAGCAGGATCTGGGCGTGGGTCGCTTCGAGTACGGCGAGGTTGGTGCGGCCCGCGTGGTGGTGGGCGAGCGCGGTCGCCACCTGACGGACACGGCGCCGTGTGGTCACCTCGTGCGTCACCGGACGGGCGGGTGAGGACGGCAGAGGCGGCAGCGTCAGGGTGAGGATCGCGTAACGGGAGGCGAGGGGCGCACTGGTGGCGTGACCCGTCTCAGGGCCTGGTTCCTGCCCTGCCAGGAGGGCTTGTGCCAGCATTCGGCCGGTACCCAGGTCCTCGTCCCGCAGTACGGAGAGCCGGGCCTGATAGCTCTCCGTCACCGCCTGCAGGGCGGCGTCCTGGAAGGCGTACAACTGGTGGCCCAGGTAGCCGAGACCGGCGATGTGCCGATCGCCCGCGGCGTCGACGCAGGCCTGCCACAGCAGGCGGGCCGCGTGCTGCCAGTTGTGCAGGACGAGAGGGAGCGGCATGCCCTCTTCGGCGCGCTGCGCGGCGCGGTGACGGGCCAGTTCGAGGTCGGAGCGGTCGAACTGCCCGCCCGAACGCATCAGGCGCAGTGCTGCGGCGTAGTAGCGACGCGCGGTGAGCGGGAGTTCGTGACGGGCGATGTCGTCGGGCATGCCCTCCAGGAGCGGATCGTCGCTGCTGTCCCGTGCCAGGGCGTCGACGCGGACACGGACCAGGTCGAGGATGGCCACCGCGTCAGGGGGCGGGACGGCGGATGCCATGGAGTGCTGCCTTCCGTTCGGTGCTGCGGTGGTGCTCGAGCACCACCGCAGCACCTGTGAGTGTCATCGACGCCATTGTCAGGGCTCGCGCCCGGACGCCTCCCACGGGGCCGTCCCGCTCAGGCGCGGGGCTCCGGAGCCGCTGTCGACCTGACGTGTGCGCCGAGGCATGTGGCTCAGTCCCGTACGCGGGCCTACAGGTCCACGGGCTGTCCGCTGCGCACGGACTCCTCGATCGCGCACAGGATCCTCGTGACCTCGATGCCGTCCTGGCCGGTGGCGAGGACCGGCTTGTCGAAGACGACGGCGTCGACGAAGTAGGCGATGGCGTCCAGCACGAAGCCGGTGAGGTGCTCGCCGGTGGGCGGGGCGTACAGGTCGGGGAAGGTGCTGCGCTCGGCCGTGTACAGCTCCAGGGCGCGGTTGTGGGAGCCGTCGATGTTGAGCGCGCCCTTGTCGCCGAGGATCTCCAGCTTCAGGTCCTTCACGGTGGAGTGGGTGTCGGGCAGGATCCACGCGGACTCGAACACGGCGACGGCGCCCCCGGCGAACTCCACGGTTGCAGCGTGGAAGTCGGCGGTGGGGATGCCGCGTTCGCGCAGGATCTTGTCGCGGCTGACCGCGTAGACGCGGGTGACCTCGTCGTCGAGCATCCAGCGCACGACGTCGATGGTGTGGCTGGCCAGGAACCACAGGGCCGAGGAGTGGCCGGCCCAGGAGAGCATGCCGGTGGCCACGCCCAGGGTGTTGCTCAGCCGGGAGTAGACGTAGGCGGGCGTGCCGATGTCACCGCGGGCGATGGCCTGTTGGGCGGAGTACATCATCGGGTTGACCCGGTTGTGGAAGTCGACCATGAGCTTGACCCCGTTGGCACGGGCGGCGTCGTCGATGGCGCGGGCGTCCTCCACCGTGGTGGCCAGTGGCTTCTCCACGAGGATGTGCTTGCCCGCTTCGGCCGCGGCCACGGCCAGATCGCGGTGCAGGTGGTCAGGGGTGGCGATGGAGACGGCGTCGATGGTGGCGTCGGCGAGAACGTCCCGGTGGTCACGGGTGGCATGGGCGGCGCCGTACGTGGCGGCGATCTCCTCGGCCCGGCCGGGGCGCATGTCGCACACGGCGGCGAAGTCCACGTAGGGGGAGCGGTGGTAGGCCTGGGCGTGGCGTTCGCCGAAGAGTCCGGCGCCGATGAGGGCAAATCGCTTGGTGTTCACGGCAGTTGTTTCCCTTGGTTGGTGCGGGTGGTGGTGCGGGTGGTGGTACGGGTGGTGGTGCGACAGGGGGTCTTCAGAGGGCGAGCGCCCGTAAGTAGGGGGCGGCCCTGGGGAGCTGGTCCGGGGCGCGGTGGGCGAGGCGGGCCAGCTGTGCGGCGCCGTCCAGCGAGGAGCCGGCGGGCTCGGTCAGCCGGGCGTGCGGCGCGGCACGGCGTACGGCCGCCCGGAACGGGTCACGCAGCAGTGCTCCGGCGCGGAAGAGACCTCCGCACCAGGACACGAGCGGTTCGTGGTGGGCGGCCGGCAGCGCCGCGACGACGCTGTCGGCCAGATGCTCCGCGGCGCGCTGCCAGATGCTGCGGGCCACGGCGTCGCCCCGGTGGGCGGCGTCGGCGACGTCGGTGGTGAAGGAGGCGAGACGGCCGGCGACGTCGCCGTGCGGGTAGATCCGGGAAGGCCACCGCGCACAAGGGCCGAAGCGGTCGACGGCCAGGTGCAGCAGCGCCGTTGAACCGCCGGGACGCTCGTCGTGGGACCGTAGCGCGGCGCGCAGGCCCTCGGCTCCGATCCACGCGCCGCTGCCCTCGTCCCCGAGCAGATGCCCCCAGCCGTCGCGGTGGCGCCACCACTGCGCGAAGTCGGTGCCCAGCGCCACCGCCCCGGTGCCTGCGGCGACGACCGCGCCGGGCCGCATCCCGAGTGCGCCGATGTGGGAGGTGAGTACGTCGGAGGTCAGCACCACGTGCCGGGCACCGAACAGATGGGCGAGATCCGTCATCAGGCGGGCCGGGTTCGCGGTGAGGGCCAGCAGCCCGCTCATGCCCACGGCCACGGCCGTGATGGGGGTGCTCTCGGGCAGGCGCAGTGACCGCAGCGCGTTCTTCACGGCGGTGAGCAGGGCCTCGGTGTCGAGTCCGTCGCCGGTGACGGCCCGTCCGGGACCGTGCGCGGTGCGGTCGGTTCCGGACACGGTCAGACGGATGCCGGAGCCGCCGATGTCCACCGCGGCCACCCGCGCGTCGGGTGCGCCCCCGGGCGGTGCGGCGGCCGGTGCGGCCGGGCGGGGGTGGCCGGCGGAGTGCACCGCGCTCATGAGTGCCGCGTCCTTGCGGGCGTGCGCCGCTGCTGCAGCGCGTCGTGGGTCAGGGACAGGGCGCGCATGGTGGTGTCGTAGGTGCGCTGGGTGATGCCGACGAAGAGGCAGTCGATGGTGAGGAGTTGGCTGATCCTGCTCGCCAGGGCGCCGGGCCGGAACGGGCTCTCGCCTCCCGCGGGGCGCAGCAGATGACCGCAGCTGCGGGCCAGCGTGGACCGTGGGTGGTTGGTGATGGCGACGGTGGCGGCGCCGGTGGCGGCGGCCTGCCGCAGCGGGTCCACGACGTCACGTGTCTCGCCCGAGTAGGAGATCCCGATGGCCACGTCGGCCTCGCCGAGCAGGGCGGTACTCGTCAGACCGGCATGGATGTCGAGATGGACGTGGCTGAGATAGCCGATGCGCTCCAGCTTGTGGTGCAGGTCCGTGGCCACCAGGCCGGAGGCGCCGGAGCCGTGGACGGTGATCCGTCGTGCGCCGATGAGCAGGTCGATGACCCTGTCGAGGACGACGGCGTCGAGCTGGGCCGCGGTGTCGGAGATGGCCTTCATCTCTTCGCCGGCCAGCTTGGCGATGACGTCGGGCAGGGCGTCGTCGCGGGAGATGTCCCCGGTGACGGGCCGTTCGCCCGCCTCTCGGGCGGCTTCGGCGGCCAGCGCGAGGCGCAGTTGAGCGTAGCCGCCGAAGCCGAGCGCCCGGGTGGCGCGGACGACGGAGGACTCGCTGGTGCCGGCCAGCTCGGCCAGCTGTGTCATCGTCAGCTGCGCGGCGCGGGCGCGGTCCTCCAGCAGGACCCGGGCGATGCGGGTGGCGGCCGGATTGAGGCTGGGCAGCAGGGCGCGGACACGTCCCTCGAGGCGTTCCGGCCGGGAGAGCAGGTGAGGGTCGCCGGCGGTCGCGGTGGTGGATTCAGTCATGGGTGGCGGCTGCTTTCCGCTCGGAGCTGCTTCGGGGGGAGACGGGAAGGCCGGCTGCGGCGGGCGCCTTGGCCAGTTCGGGCACATCCGGAAAGAGCCGGGCCCGACGGCGCAACAGGCGCCCGGGGACGTCGAGGAAGACCAGCAGGACGAGGGCGACGACCCCGACGGCCGTCAGGCTGACCATCGCCGTGCCCAGCCCCCAGCTGTCGCCGAGCACGGCGCCCCACCACGGGGCGACGCCGCCGCCGACGGCGCCGATGTTGTAGACGGTGCCGAGGCCGGAGGCCCGGGTCCCGGCGTCGAAGTAGTCGTAGAGGTACTTGGGCAGGAGTCCGGAGATGCCGAAGTTGGTGCCCATGAAGCAGAACAGCAGGAGCACCAGCGGCAGGGGCCGGCCGCCGCCGACGGCGAAGACGGGGAAGAGGAACACCAAGGACACGGCGAGCACCGACGCGTAGGTGCGGGCGGTTCCGAACCGGTCCCCGAGGAACCCCGAGGCCGCGGTGCCGAGAACGGTGCCCAGGCCGGCGTAGAACATGATGTCGCCGCTGCTCCGGCGGCTGTAGCCGAGTGAGTCCAGATAGGAGGGCATCAGCCCGGAGACCGGCCAGTTGGTGCAGAACGCCAGGAACACGACCAGGATCAGCGTGAGTGTCACCGGCAGGCGCTGCCGGGAGAACAGCGACAGGGCGGAGAGGGAGCGCACAGTGCCCTGTTCGCGGGCGGCGGCCTGCCATTCGGCGCTCTCGGGTGCGGACTTGCGGATGTACAGGGCGACGAAGACGGGCAGCAGGCCGAGGAAGAACAGGGAGCGCCAGCCGAAGTGGTCGACCACCGGGGCGTACACCTGGGCCGCGACGAGCCCGCCGACCGCGAAGCCGGTGATCAGGAAGGCGCTGGCCTTGTTCTTCAGGTGCGCGGGCCAGCTCTCGACCGCGTAGGTACTGCTCGCTCCGTACTCGCCCGCCATACCGATGCCGACGATGAGGCGGAACGCGAACAGGGCGGCGAAGTTCCAGGCGAGGCCGCACAGGAACGTGCCGCCCGAGTACAGGACGATCGACCAGACCATCGCCGCCTTGCGGCCGTAGCGGTCGCCGACGGACCCGAAGACGACTCCTCCCAGCCATCGGGACCCGAAGGTCGCCACCAACAGGGTGCTGGCGGTCGCCAGGGACACGTCGAACTCGGCGCTGATGTCACTCAGGACGTACGTCAGCAGAACGAAGTCGAAACCGTCGAGCAGGTAGCCGATCCAGGCCGCGAAGAGCGCGCGGACATGGGTGCCGGTGAGTTGTCTGAACCACGGCTTCGGGGGTGCGGGGGACAACGGGTACCTCCGGGCAGGGCGGTGCGCACGGGCGGACCGTGACGGTGGGCGTGGTGTGAAGGGACGGCCGGGCGCGGGCCGGAGCAGTGGTGGAGGATTCCGCCGGACTGCTCGTGTGCGGTGGAGATCAACTCCGCCGCCGGGACACGAGCTTGCGATCACCGTCAGGGGAACGTCAACGGTTACCGGTTGGTAGGTGCGGTGGTCCGGATGCCGGGGCCGCAGGCGTCATCACCCCTCGCTCGTGCCTGCGGAGCGGTTTCGCCGCACTCCCGATGTCGGCTGCGTGACATACCAACTCGCCTATTTAGTAACGGAATTGGAGCAGCTCAAGCGGTGTACGTCCTGCGCTCCGCGGGCGGTCGTTTCCCGCGTTCCCGCCGGAGGTGACCGTCCCCTCGTCACCGGCGGGTGTCGTGAACTCGCCTGGCGGGAAACGGTGGTGGCGACATTGCGACAGCATCCACTTGTCGACACTGAAGCCCTGTCGCGCGCCCTGCTCCGGCTCCTGGCAGACGACCGATGCGGGGGCTCGCTCGCCGCGGCCACCTGCCCGGCCGGCGACGGCCTCGTGAACTCCGTGCATTCAGGGCGGAGGTGACGGAGGCGACACTATTCGCGGGCTCGGCGCGCGGGTCCCCAGCCGGCCGAGGCCAGATGAATCCCGAGCTGCAGACGGTTGACGCTGCCGCTCGTCTCCATGAGCCGGGCGATGCGCCGCTGCACCGTCCGCGCCGCACAGCCCAGCGCCCGTGCGATCGCCGCGTCCGTCAGTCCCGACACGAGCAGGCGCACCAACTGCTCGTCCTCCGCCGGCACCGAGGGCCGCGCTGGGAGCGCCTCGGTCAGGGGCAACGGCAGCGCCCGCGCCCACACCGACTCGAACAACTCCAGGAGTGCTTCCAGCAGCGCGCACGGACGGACCAGCACCGCCCGGTGCGAGGACCGTTCCTGCTGCTCCAGTGGAATCACCGCGACCCGCCGGTCCACCACCACCAGCTTCATCGGCAGCCGGTCCGTCGTCCGCGCCAGCTCCCCGGCCGACACCGCCGCCCGCACCGACCCCTCACCCTCCTCGGTGGCCAGCGCGGCATGCGCGTACACCGTGCGGTACTGGACCTGGCGCTCCCGCATCATCTCCACCTGCACGGCATTGAAGCGGTCCGGCGAGACGCAGGGCGGCCGGTCGAGGATCAGGACCTCGTCCCGCGCGGCCCGCTGAAGGGCGTCGAAAGCGGCCGGCCCGGCATCCCCGGGTTCGAGGATCTCGACCGGGTCGCTGCGCGATCCCCGGCCGCGGCGCCACCGTTCGGCCACCTCCTGGGCGGACGCCCGTACCTCGTCCAGTGCCGCGTCCCAGGCCCGCACGACACGGCTCAGCCCCGTGCCCGGTTCCACCGCCTGCGGCATGCCCCCGGTCCTGTCGTGCTCCACCAGGCCCCAGACATGAAGGTGTTCCAGCGCCGTGCGCACGACGTCGGCGCCCAGCTCCTCGCGGAGCGGTTCCAGGCCTCCCGAGGCCCCGGACGCCAGCCGCTCGTAGAGCAGCCAGTCGTCGGGCGAGAGCGGGGAGGGATTCACGGAGAACTCCGGCAGCACGTAGAACGTCTCGTCCGCAGAACGCGCGGCGAGACATCGATGGCGGGGATGTCGATCACGCTAAGCAGTCCGCTGGGGCGGAGCAATGAGTCCTGGGCCCAACCGAAGCGCATGCGACTGTGCTCGAGCACACCGCGAGGTGTGGGTACGGCTCACGAGGGCGGGGCGGACGGGCGGCTGATGCCGTCGAGCGTGACGTCGTGGACCCGCGGGGCGCGCTCGTCGAGTCCGGCGGCGGGGATGCCGAGGTCGCCGGAGAGGGTGTCGCGGAAGATGCGGTAGTCCATGGCGCAGGCCGCGGTCAGCTGGGCGAGGGCGAAGCGGAGCATGGCGCGCGGCGCCGTTCGGTGAACGGCCTGTCCCAGTGGTTCTGGGCACAGAGGGGGCGAGTAGCGCGGGATCAATCGTCTCAAGCGCCACCGGGCCATAGCCACGAGGTACGACGAACTCGCCGTCCGCTACGAAGCCACGGTGCTGGTCGCGGTGATCGACGAATGTATGTGAGTGGCTCCGGCGCACCCATGATCGTTAGCCTCACCGGCTATGAAGCAGCGCCGGCAGAAGAAGCTCTCCCGCCGCCTTTTCGAGGCGATCCTGACAGGTGACGCCCGGAGTACGAAGACCCTGTTGCGCAGCGGAGCAGACCCAGAGAAGCGGAACAGTGACGGCACCACTCCGCTGTACTTGGCATCGGTGCAGGGCGAATTCGAAGTAGCCCGTCTCCTCATGGAAGCCGGGGCTTCTCCCGACACGGAGAGCAGCGGCCTCGGCTCGGAGGGCACGCCGCTGTGTGCGGCGGCGTGCTGGGGGCACATCGAAACGGTCCGGCAACTGCTGGCACACGGAGCCGATCCCAACCTTCGCGAAGACCATGGCACAGGCTGGTCCCCGCTCGACTGGGCGGACAACGGCCCCCACCACAGCACTGCCGAGATCCTCCGAGCAGCGGGAGCGCAACCGACAGCGCACTCGGCTCCGTAGCCAGTGCGACCTCAGCACTCACTGTCGCAACAGACCCTAGGCGACATCGGTGGCGGCGAGCCGCAGCCGCAGCCGGTTCAGCCCTCGCCTGGAGTGGCTCTTGACGGTGCCCAGGGGCCAGCCCGTCACCTGAGCGATCTGACTGTGCGTGAGGTCGCTGTAGAAGGCGAGTTCCAGAACGCGCCGCTGTACCGCGGGCAACAGTGCCAGTTCGTGACTGATGAGCACCCGGTCGAGGGTGCGCTGCGTAGAGTCGTCGGCGGCCGGTGCCGCGCTCAGCGAGGCCTCCGCGGCGGATGCCAGTGCGGACCGGCGGGTCCGGGCGCTCAGGGCATCGGCGATCTTGCGTCGGGTGATGCCCACGACCCAGCCGACGAAGGCGCCGCGCTCGGGGGCGTACCCCTCACGGCCGCGCCACACGGCCAGGAAGACCTGCTGGGTGACGTCCTCGGCTTCGCGCGAGTCGCCCAGTGACCGGTAGGCCAGCGTGTGAACGAGCGTTCCCCAGCGACGGTAGGCGGCCTCCAGGCACGCTTCCTGGCCGCGGCGAAGGCCGGTGGCCAACTCTTCGTCGGCAAGGGACTCTTCGACAGGTGCCCACAGGCCGTCCTGCAGAGTCCGCGTGGTCCGCTGAGCGCGCATGGGCCCGTGCCCTTCCGTCGCCGGTCAAGTGATCTTCACTCTGGGGCAGCGGAGGCCTTGAATTCGAGTCGCATCGAATGTGCATCGCTTCTGCGTGGGGCGGGAGTCGCCCCCCCCCGGACTACAGCTCGCGTCGAATCGCCTCCCATACCGTGTCGGGCGGCCGCGCGGCTGCTACCGGTCCCTCCCGGCCGGCCGCCAGCACGCGCAGGAACGAGTTCAATGTCGACAGGCAGGTCTCGCACTCCGGCACGTGCTGGTCCGCCGGTGTCGGCGCCTCGGCGCCCAGTGCGATGAGCGCGAGATCCCCCGGCGAGGGATGGCGGATCGAGGACGGGGCTGACATCGGTCACCTCTGGCGGCCAGGCCTGTGGAGCAAGGCGAATGTGCGGGACGGGAAGAACCCGTGTCACCGGACGTTCCGTTCCTTGCGGCAGGGCAGATGCACGCGGCAGCAGATCCGTGCAGCCGCCACGCCTCGCCCCGGACCGCAACGATGTTGCGTCGATACACTTCGTGCATGAACTCCCACGCTGTGCCCGAACAGCCGCCCCGGCGTCCGGCAGCGGTCGACGGTGCGGGCATCACCTCGGGATCGCTGGCCCGGCGCCTGGGCATTTCACCCACGACGCTGCGGTCATGGGACCAGCGCTACCGGCTGGGTCCCGCCCAGCGGAATCATGGTCGCCACCGTCGCTGGTCCCCGCGTGACGTCGCCATGATCGAGGACATGTGCCGCCTCACGGCTTCCGGCATCCCTCCGGCCGAAGCCGCGCGCGTCGCCAAAGAACGTGCCGGAGCCGTCGCACAGCACGGTGAAGCGACCGAGACCGCCATGTCCGCCAGTACGGCGCCGGCCCCTCCGCAGAGCCACGGCCCCGGCACGTCCTTTCTCCAGATTGGCATGGTGCGGACCGAATGCCGGGGACTCGCCCGTGCCGCTCTGCGCCTCGACTCCGACGCCGTTCAGCAGCAGCTCGACGCCTTCGTCCGGCACCACGGGGTGATCACCGCGTGGGAAGAACTCATGATGCCGACCCTGCACGCGGTCGGCCGCAAGTGGGAGTCCGCCGGTGACCGCTACGTCGAGGTCGAACACCTGCTGTCCTGGCACGTGTCCACCACCCTGCGCAACGCACAGTTCCTGCTGGACTCTCCGCAGACGATCCGAAACGCGCCCCGTGTGCTCCTGGCCTGCGTTCCCGGCGAACAGCACACGCTGCCGCTCGAGGCCTTGCACGCGGCGCTCCTGCACGTGGGCCGACCCGCGCGGATGCTCGGCGCAGCCGTTCCGGCCGACGCACTGGTCGCCACGGTGCGCCGGACCGGGCCGGCCGCCATAGTGCTGTGGTCGCAGACCCGGTCCTTGGCGAGCACCCCTCTCGCCGCGCACCTCCAGCGAGCGGCCTGGGGACTCAAAGGGGCACGGCAACAGCCGGCACTCCATCTGGCGGGGCCCGGCTGGCGGGGCACTGTCATCGACGGGTCCGTCCAACCCGGGGGACTGCGCGAGGCCGTCGCCCTGCTGGAGCCGGAGCTCTGCGGCTAGGGCGTGTCCTGCGGTGGAGCGCTCGGGATCGAAGGCGGGTGGGCGTCCGTCGCGGGAGCCCTCGGCTGTGCGGCGGGCGATCTGGTCGCTGCGTTCCGGACTGGTGGACGCGATCCCGCGAGCTCGCATTGCCGCCCGGGTCGACGGGTGGGAGTACGCCTTGTCGGCCAGGACCCGGTCGGGGTGTGTGCGAGGGCGGCCGGATCCGTCACGGCCGACTGCTATCTGCTCCAGCAGTGGCAGCAGGTGCGAGTGTCCCCGGCCTGGCCCGGGGACAAGACGACCGACATGGGTAGTCCGCGCGCGTCGACGGCAAGGTGGATCTTGCTGGTCAGTCCGCCGCGGGACTCCAATCCATGGGGTGGGCGGGCGTCGCCATATGCGGGTTTGGAAGGGCGCCGGGTCATTGCCCGAGACCAGTTTCCGTACCAGCCCTCCAACACTGCTGTCGGCGAGGGCCTCGAACCGGACCGCGGCTTTCTCACGGTCCGGGCTCGCGGGTGACGACCCGGATCGGAGGTCCGAGGGCGTGGCCAGATGGACGAGGGGGTCTCTCCGCTCGCTCCACGGCCGCGTACCGACGTCCCCGAGGTCGGGGTGGGTGACCCCGCAGCGTTGAGGCGTCGTTGGATCAGGCTGTGGGCAGCCGGGTGCCGCGGCGCCAGACGGCTCGGGTGTTGAGGGTGTCGTCGATGGTGGTGGTGGGGTCGCCGTCCACGAGGAGCAGGTCGGCGCGCAGGCCCTCTGCGATGCGGCCGCGGTCGTCGAGCTTGAAGCGGCGGGCGGTTGTGGCTGTGGCGGCGCGCAGGGCCTGGGCGGGGGTGAGGCCGGCCTGTACGAGGTATTGCAGTTCGTGGTGGAGGCTGGCGCCGTGAGCGAGGCCGCCGAGGAAGGGCATCGGCATGGAGACGTCGGTGCCGGCGAGGATGTCGACGCCTGCCTCGTGCAGGGCGCGGACCGAGGCCAGGACGTCGTCGATGCGGCCCTGTGGGTAGTGGTTGAAGCTGCTACGGAGCGTCTTGATCCAGGCTTCGTCGAGGCGGCTCGCCACGCGGGGGTCGTCGGCGAGACGGTCGCCGGTGATGCCCATCATGGAGGCGTTCAGCACGACGCAGGGCACGACGAACGTGCCGGAGTCGCGGATCAGGGTGATGATCTCGTCGCTGTGGGGGCCGTCCATGAACAGGTGGGCCAGGCCGTCGACGCCGGCCTCGATGGCCATGTCGGTCGCCTCGACGGTCAGGGCGTGGGCGACGGTGAGCTTGCCGTGGCGCTTGGCCTCGGCGACTCCCGCGTTCAAGGTGGCCTGGTCCAGCATGGGCAGGCCGGGATGGCCCTCTACGGACCCGTCGTCGACCATGAACTTGATGTAGTCCGAGCCGCGTTCGATCAGCTGGGGGATGAACGCCACCGCTTCCTCAGGGGTGGTGGAGAACGGCATGAGCGGCGGGGGGCCCTCCGGCCGCGCAGATGAGGCGCCGGGTGGCGGGCCGGGACGGAATCCCTCCGGGAACAGTTCGCTGGGGTGGCCGCCGGGCGGCGTGATGCCGAAGCCGGAGGAGCGAACGTCGGCGAGCGAGTCGTCGTCGGTGATGTGCGCGCGGTTGTCGGCGGTGTTGGTGCCCTGCATCTCCAGTTCGGTGGTCACTCCGAAACGTAGCGCGAGCGCGAGCGAGGCGGTGTTGGTGTGGACGTGGGCGTCGATCAGCCCAGGCAGCAGGGTCGCGCCCTCGGCGTCGACCACTTCGGCGCCCTCGGGGGTGTCGGCGCCGAGGGCGCGGATCCCCGTGGAGTCGAAGACGACGGTGCTCGCCTGAAGCGTCTGCTCGTCGTCGAAGATGCGGGCGTTGATGATCGCAGTGGTCATGGCTGTGTGTCCCATCAGTGGTGTGCCGCTGCGCAGCGATCCGCAACGGCGGCGCAGCACACATGCAGTGCAGCATATACATGCATTCTTGCATGCTTATGTATTCGGCACGAGTCTGCGGATATGCTGGGCGGATGAAGGACCACGCAGATCAGATGCCCGACATGTTGCTGGACTCGGTCGGCGCTGCGTTCGCCCGGATACGCCGGCGCACTGCATTGGTGCAGGTCGACCCGCCGGTGACCCGCAAGGACATGTCCCGCAATCAGGTCATCAACATCGTCGACGAGGCTGAGGGGGAGATGACGGTAGGAGGGGTCGCCTATCAGCTCTCCGTCGACCCCTCGGTGGCCAGCAGGATGGTCAAGGACTGCATCGATGCCGGCCTGTTGGAGCGGACCGTCTCACAGCGTGACGCGCGCCGGACCGTTCTGCGGCTGACCGGCGAGGGCATCGCCCTGCGTGATCGTTTCCGCAGCCAGCACCGCCAGGCGTTCGTCCACCTCACCCGCGGCTGGCCGGAACAGGAGCGGCTCGAATTCGCCCGGCTGTTGCTGAAGTACGCGGACGCGACGGCCGAGCTCGGCCGGGAGACAGGCAGCTGAACCGCCCCTTCGGCCTGCGCGGGCGTGTTGCGGTTGCGGGGTGGTGGCCGCGTGCGGCAGGTCAGCAGGTCGCGGCGATGCTGATCGCGGCGAGCTGGATTCCTGCGGCGACGCGCACGGGCACGGTGGGGGGTGTGTCCGCTACGGATTCCTGCTCCCACTGCTGGTAGGTGCGGGTCATCTGTGCGTGCAGCGGCCGCAGTGCGGGGTTCGAGGCGAGCAGGCGGACGAGCATGCTTCCGTAGCGCAGGCGCAGCAGGTGCCGGGACTGTGCTTGGGATGCCACCTCGGCCCGCGTGGCCAGGCGGCCGGTGGTGGGTGGCATGAGGCTTGGCTTCGATGTCAGGCGGTCTCGGCAGGCTCGGGCGAAGAGTGAGCCTGCGTCGATGAAGTCGGCCGCCTCGGTGTAGACGTCTCCCAGGATCTGAAGGGTGTGCTGGGTGGTGGCGCGCTCCTGTTCGCGGAGCTCGTCGAGGGGGACGGTGCTGGGGCTGGTGTCGCTGAACGTGGCATCGCTCCACATGGGCACTTCGGCAATGAGTCCGGTGGTCCCGTACTTCCGGGCGTAGGAGAAGCTGGAGTCGCCGGCGCTCCAGGTGTCCGGTGCTTTGCCGTGCTCGATCAGGCAGTCGATCTCTTCTGGGGTGTCCCACTGGCCGAAGACGGCGGGCGCCAACAGGGGCGCGCCCGGTGATTCGGGTTCGCCGACGTCGAGGGTGAGACCGAAGAGCGGGGGCAGGGCGGACAGCCGTCGGGCCAGGTCGGAGACGTCGCGGGAGAGGTAGTAGAAGACGCCGCCGGTGTCGCTGTTGTGCAGCGACGGCATGAGGTCGGGCCGGAGTTCGTCGATCGATTCCATCCAGGCGTGCACCTCGGGCAGGGTCGCCTCGAATGTCACCCCCCGGTGGTCGAGGGGGAAGGTCCATTCGATCTGGTCGAAGAAGGCAGGGCGGTAGAAGCCGCGGAAGTAGGCGAGCCGGTCGTGGGGGCGGTCGAACCAGGAGTAGTTGAGCTTGGCGCCGTCGGGATCGATACAGCCAATGATGTGCCAGGAGTGGCCCAGGCGTTCGCGCAGAGCCGGGTCGGCGCAGAGCGCTTCGGCCAGGTGCAGCGCGGTGATGGAGCCGATCGGTTCGTTGGGATGCGGGCCGCCCACGACCAGGGCGGTACGGGGACCGCCGTCGATATCCAGACGCAGCAGCGGCTCGCCGCCCCGGGATGTCCCGATGCGGCGCAGGCTCGCCACGGACGGGTGCCGCTCGGCTAGTGCCGCCAGGCGGTCGTTGATCTCGGTGACGGTGGGAAAGGCCGTGACGTGCGGGACGGAGGCGCACAGCGTCCTCAGGTCGGGCGGCAGCGGCCAGTGCGGCGAGAGGGCGGGGGTGACGTGCATGAAGTCTCCAGTCAGCGGCTCGACTGACAGATGTATCAGTTTGAATCGGCTCCTGTACATGCCCATTCGCGCGTAACCCCTTCGTTACATGCATGTGCGGCGGCAACTTAGTGACAGACATGTCAATCATGCGTAGAGTTCCGGCCACTCGGCCCGGCGCGGTGGCGTCGGCACGGCTGGAACTGTTCGAGGAGCTCGCATGAAGCTCAGGAAACCGGCACGCTGGCAGGCGCGATGCGCGGCCGTCAGCATGCTCATGGTGGCAGCGGTGGGATGCCGCGCCCCGGGCGCGCCTCCGGAGGGAGAGGTGCTGCGGATCGGGACGGTGTCGCCGATCGACTCCGTCAACCCCTACACCGCGGGCAGCGACGAGGGGCTCAACGCCGTCTCGATGACCTACCCGCGACTGGTGCAGTACGGCCCGGGCAACAAGGTGATCCCGGCGCTGGCGACCCGTTGGTCGAAGACCGACGGGGGCCGGAGCCTGGTCCTGCACCTGAACCCCGATGCCCGGTGGTCCGACGGGTCGGCGCTGGGCGCGCCGGACGTGGTCTGGAGTGCGCGCACCGACCTGAAGTTCGCCAAGGGTGCCACTGCCTCCCTCGCTTCCGCGTTGGGCCCGGTCGACAAGGTGAGTGCCGTCGACGCCCACACGGTGAAGCTGGCGTTCACGCGTGAGGCTCCGTCCAACATCCTCGATCTGCTCACCGGCTTCTTCGTCCTGCCGCGCACGGTGTGGAAGGACCACATCGGCAAGGGCGGGGCGGGCCTGCTGAGCTATCGGCCGCAGGACTCGCTGCCCATGGTCAGCGGGGGGCCCTTCACCATCACGCGGCTGGAGGAGAAGGGGACCACGGTCTACCGGCCCAACCCCCGCTACTACGGCGCCCGGCCCACGCTCAAGGCCGTGACCCTGACCTACTACACGAACGCCGAAGCCCTGGTCTCCGACCTCATCGCGGGCAATCTCGACTTCGTCAACCAGCTGCCCAGCACGACCGCGGACGCCCTGCGCAAGGCCGACAAGATGCGGGTGACCACAGCTGACGGACCGATGCGCAGCGACATCATCTTCAATTCCAACCCCGCCAAGCCCCGCAACCGCGAGCTGCTCGACCCGCAGGTACGCGAGGCGCTGGAGCGGGGAGTGGACCGGCGGCGCATCGCCAAGGTCGTCTTCGGCGACTATGCCCAGCCGTACGCGAACCTCATCTCGCCCATGTCGGGCGACGCCTGGCGCGACCCGAAGATCAAGCCGCTACCGTTCGACGTCGCCGCCGCCAACCGGGCACTGGACGCCCTGGGCTACCGGCGCGACAAGGACGGGACACGGATCGTCCCCGCCACGACCGGCAAGTATCCGCAGCCGGCACACCGCATGAATTACGAGATCATCACCCCCGGGGACCTGACCTTCGACGTCAATCGCCAGTTCAAGATCGTGCAGAGCGACTGGGCGAAACTCGGAGTGAAGGTCACCCAACTGCCCTCCGGAGACACGGCGCAGGCGTTCGCCGCCCTGTCGGCGCCCGACTACAAGTACGAGAAGGCCGACATCGGCATGTGGACGTGGGGCGGGAACGTCGATCCGTCGTTCAATCTGTCGCTCCTGGCCAGCGACCAGCTCGGCAACCTCAACGACACCGGGTTCAGCGACCCCGCCTACGACCGCCTCTTCCAGGAACAGGCCCGCGCCGGCTCGCTCGCCCAACGCCGCGCCCTCGTGCACCGGCTGCAGCAGATCGCCGCTCGCCAGCGCCCGTACATCTTCCTGGTCAACACCTCTCTCATCAGCGCAGCCCGCCCCGGGTGGAGCGGGTTCGCCCCCCGCACCATCGGAGCCTGCGACTGCTACTACGCCAACGTGCAGCACCACCAAGGAGATCCGCGATGACCGACTCCTGTTGTCCGCTCACGCTGTTTCCCGGGGGCCGCGCATGAGCCCGCAGCGCCTCATACGCCGGATCGGCGCGGCCCTTCTCACGCTGTGGGTGGCCGCCACGCTCAACTTCGTCCTCTTCCGCACGATCCCCGGCGACGCCGTCTCCTCCCTGCGCTGCCAGCGCTGCACCCCGGCCTTCCGGGAACTGCTGCGCCACCAGCTCGGCCTCGACCGGCCGCTGATCGTGCAGTACCTGTACTACCTGCGCGACCTGCTCCACGGCGACCTCGGCCAGTCGGTCTCCTCCCACCGCCCCGTCACCACACAGCTGCTCCAACCGCTGCTGGCCACCCTGCCCATGCTGCTGCTGGGCACCATCGCGGCCCTGCTGCTCGGCGTCATCGCCGGCTCGCTGGCCGCATGGCGGCACAACACGCTCACCGACCGCGGCCTCACCCTGACCAGCCTCATCCTCTACTCGATGCCCGCCCAGTGGCTCGGCCTCATGCTCGTCATGTACGTCGCGTTCACCGTCGGCCTGCCGGTCGCAGGACTCCACTCACCCAGCCTCGGCGTCCTCGAACCCGCCTCATGGAGCGACAGCCTGATCGACCGCGTCCAGCACATGGTGCTGCCCTCGGCGACCCTCGGCATCATCCTGTTCGGCCAGTTCGCGCTCATCACCCGCTCCTCCCTGCTGTCCGCCCTGGGTGAGGACCACGTGCTGACTGCCCGGGCCAAAGGACTCAGCCCACTGAGCGCGGTCTTCCGGCACGCACTGCCCAACGCCCTCCTCCCGCTGGTCACGATCACCGCTCAGACCTTCGGTTACATCGTGGGCGGCGCCGTCGTCATCGAGAGCGTCTTTTCCTACCCGGGCATTGGCCTCGCCGTCATGGACGCCATCAGCAGCCGCGACTACCCGACCCTGCAGGGCGCCTTCCTCCTGCTGACCGCCGCCGTGATCGTCGCCAACCTGATCGCCGACCTCCTCTACCCCAAGCTCGACCCGCGTGTGGGAGCCGCCTCGTGAGCGCACCAGCCCCGACCGAACCAGCCCCCACGACCATCGCCCCGCCGTCGCCTGCGCGCCGTCGCCGGCCCGTCCGTGACGCCCTGCTGCACACCCTCTACGGGCGCATCGGTCTCGTCCTGCTCGGCCTTCTGCTGATCGTGTCCGTCTTCGGGCCGCTGCTCGAACCGCACGGCACCAACAGTGCCGTGGGGGACCCGTTCGAAGCCCCCTCCGCGCGCTTCCCGCTCGGCCTGGACGACGGCGGCGTCGACATGCTCAGCCAGCTCATCGCCGGCGCCCGCGTCTCCCTGATCGTCGGCCTCACCGCGGCCGCCGTCGCGGTCCTGATCGGCGGCGCCGTCGGCATGATCTCCGGCTACGTCGGCGGCCGCACCGAGGGCATCCTCATGCGGATCACCGACTACTTCCTGACCCTGCCCGATGTCCCGTTGATGATCGTGGCCGCGGCACTGTTCGGCCGGAACCTCACCAACGTCGTGATCATCATCGCCGCGATCTACTGGACCAGCACGGCCCGCATGGTGCGCGCCGAGGTCAAGTCGCTGCGCGAACGCCCCCACATCCAGCGCGTGCGGTCCCTGGGCGCCAGTCACGGCCGGATCCTGCGCCACCACATCCTGCCGGGCATCGCACCTCTGCTGGCCGCGAACGTGGTGCTGATGATCTCCACGGCGATCTTCGCCGAGAGCTACGTGTCCTTCCTCGGCCTGGGCGACCCCAACGCCATCACCTGGGGCGGCCTCATCGAAGCCGCCTCGACCTCCAGCGCCGTCCTGCGCGGAGCCTGGTGGGCCATCGTCCCGCCCGGCCTGTGCATCACGCTCGCCGTCGTCGCCTGCTCCATGGTCGGCCAGACCATCGAGGACGCACTCAACCCCCGCCTGGGAGCGGGCCACCTGTCGGTGCGCACCTTCGGCGTCCTGCCGCTCGCCCGGTTCAAGGAGAAGCGATGACCCCGACCTCGACGCAGCCGCAGGAGTCAGAAGTCACGGCGGTGCCCACCCCCGTCCTCGAAGTCAAAGACCTCCATGTCAGGTTCGAGCAGGCGGCCGGAGAGCCGGTCACCGTGCTGCACGGGGTCGACCTGGCCGTCCACGCCGGTCAGCGACTGGGCCTCGTCGGCGAATCGGGCAGCGGCAAGTCCACCGTCTCCCTCACCTGCATGGGGCTGCTGCCCGCCAACGCCACCGCCGCCGGCCACGTTTTCCTCAACGGCACGAACATTCTGGCGGGGGGTGAGCGCTCCATCCGGCCCCACCGGTGGAAGGACATCGCCATGGTCTTCCAGGGAGCCATGGCCGCCTTCAACCCGGTACGCACCATCGGCAAGCAGATCGCCGAACCGATGCTGCTGCACCAGACCCAACCGCACCGCAAAGCGGCCCGAGCGCACACCGAACATCTTCTGGACCTGGTCGGTCTCACCCCCGCTGTTGCGGACCGCTACCCCCACGAACTGTCCGGCGGCATGCGCCAGCGCGCGGTCATCGCCATGGCACTCGCCTGCGAGCCCAAGGTGCTGCTCGCCGACGAGCCCACGACAGCCCTCGACGTCATCGTCCAGGCGCAGATCGCCGATCTCCTCGTCGACCTCACCGACCGGTTGGGTCTGGGGCTCGTCCTCGTCTCGCACGACCTGCCACTGGTGAGCCAGTACTGCGAAAGCCTCGCCGTCATGCGCCACGGCAAGGTCGTCGAGCACGGCCCCAGCGCGCGCCTGCGCACCGACCCTGCCCACCCCTACACCCGCCAGCTGTTCGACGCCTCCGAGGAAGCCGCCCGATGAGCAACCCCACACCAGCCGAGGCACCCTGCCCGCTCGAACTGCGCGACGTCTGTGTCAGCTTCGCCCCGCAGCGCCGCACCCTCCTGCCCCGCTCCCGTACGGCCGAGCCGGTCCGCGCGGTCGACCACGTCAGCCTGCGCCTGGAACACGGCAAGGCACTGGCCCTAGGTCGTGTCCGCAAAGTCGTTGGCTCGTTGGTCTGTTCATGGTGCGTCGTCATGAACTGACCGATGAATCCTGGGCGGTGATCGAGCCGTTACTGGCTCCGCCCCGGATGGGCCGTCCGGTGCGGGACCGACGTCAGGTCGTCAACGGAATCCTGTGGAAGCTGTCGACCGGGGCGGCCTGGCGGGACCTGCCGGAACGCTATGGCCCGTGGAAGACGGTCTACGAACGCTTCCGCCGCTGGTCGGCCGATGGAACCTGGGACCGCCTGCTGGCCCACGTCCAGCAGCATTCCGACGCCGTGGGCGCTGTCGACTGGTCGATCGTGTGTGTCGACTCCACGACGGTGCGAGCCCATCAGCATGCGGCCGGGGCACGAAAAGGGGGCTCTGGCCGGGCGAGGCGATCGGCCGCTCCCGCGGCGGACTGACCACGAAGATCCACCTTGCCTGCGACGGACTCGGCCGGCCCCTGGCCTTCACCCTGACCGCTGGGAACGTCAACGACTGCACCCAGTTCGAGGCGGTGATGGCCCGCATCCGGGTCGCCCGATGCGGTCCGGGCCGCCCACGCACCAGACCGGAGCGGGTGGCCGCAGACAAGGGTTACTCGTCCGTCAAGATCCGCGCCTACCTGCGCGGACGCGGCATCAAAGCAGCGATCCCGGAACGAATCGACCAGATCAACGGCCGCATCCGCAGAGGCCAGAGCCGATGCAGACTCAACCGGGCCGCCTACCGGCGCCGCAACCTCGTCGAACGCTGCTTCAACAAGCTCAAGCACCACAAGGCCCTGGCCACCCGCTACGACAAACGAGCCCGCCACTACCAAGCCATGGTCACCCTCGCCTGCCTACAACTCTGGCTCCCATGACTTTGCGGACACGACCTAGTCGGCGGCTCCGGCTCGGGCAAGAGCACCACGGCCGCCGTCGCCGCCCGCATGCTCACCTGCGACAGCGGCACCGTCCTGCACGCCGGCCAGGACGTCACCCACCTCGGCGGAGCCGCGCTGCGCGCCCGGCGGCGCCACATCCAGACCGTCTACCAGGATCCCTTCGCCAGCCTGCCCAGCCGCTTCACCGTGCGCCGGATCGTCGAGGAGGGGCTCCTCATCCACAAGATCGGCTCCAACGCCGGCGAGCGTGAGGACCGCATCGTCCGCGCCCTCGAACGCGCTCACGTGCCCACTGCCCTGCTGGACCGGCTGCCCCACCAGCTGTCCGGCGGCCAGCGCCAGCGCGTCGCCATCGCCGCCGCCCTGGTCCTGGAACCGGCCGTCCTCATCGCCGACGAACCCGTCTCCATGCTCGACGTCTCCATGCGGGCCGGCATCATGCAGCTCTTCGACGACCTGCGCAGCACCGGCACCGCCCTGCTGCTGATCACCCACGACCTGCCCGCCGCGGCCCGCCACGCCGACACCATCGCCGTCCTCCAGAAGGGCTGCATCGTCGAGGAAGGCGACGCCCGCACCGTCCTGAGCGAGCCCGCCCACCCCTACACACAAGCCCTTCTCGACGCCACCCCCACCACCGCTTCCCGCCCCTGAAGGGCGTTCAGAACCCCCACCCGTATAGGTTGCTGACTGTGCCCACCAGGAAAGTAGAAGTACGCCGCGAACAGATCCTCCACGCGACGATCGAGGTACTGCGCGAACACGGCTTCGCCAAGGCGCGCGTCAAGCACGTCGCCGAGCAGCTCGGCATCAGCTACACCCTCGTCTACTACCACTTCCCCACCAGGGAAAAGCTCCTGACGGACACCTTCACCTTCCTCGCCGAGGACGAAGCCGTCGCCATGCGCCACACCGCCGAAGGCGACGGCAACGCCATCGAGAAGATGCGCGCTGCCATCACCCCGATCACGGCCGAGCGGCCCACCACTCGCTGGATCCCTCTCATGGAGGGCTGGGTTGCCGCGCTGCGCGTTCCGGAAGTCAGATCGGGACAGATCCGCTACCTGCACCGGTGGCTCGACTCCTTCCAGCGCATCATTGAACAAGGCAACCAAGAAGGCTCGTTCCACTGCACTTCCCCAGAAGCATCCGCCTGGCGCATCAACGCGCTGCTCGACGGAGTGTGCGTGCAACTCGCCAGCTATGACGGGGCCCTGCCGCGCAAGACCGCCTATGCGCGCATGTGGGACGGCATTGCCCTCGAACTCGGCTGCACCACCCAGACGCTGGCACCGCAGGCCAAGTAGGGGCGGTCCTCGGCTCGCTCCGCCGCCCTGCCAGACTTCCTGCACACCTGCAACCACCACCGCTGCCACACCGCGCTCGGCGGCCACCCACCGATCACCCGCGTAAACAACGCTGCGAGTCAATACACCTAGGCAGCGACGGCCCGCACTCCACGGTGCAGAGCCCGCGCCGGGCCTGACCGACCGGCGAGAGAGGCTGCCCTGTCACAGGAAGTGCTGCACGGCCCGGGTGGCCGTCTCGGCGGCGCGGAACGACAGCGGGCGCTTCGCCCAGCGGCCGGGGTCCACCGTCACGCTGTGGGAGACGTCGGCGTCGTAGTCCGCGTCGAGGGCGGCGGTGAACTCCGTGTCGAGGACGGCGAGCATCACCTCCTCGTCGTGGTCGAGGGAACGCCGGTTGAGGTTGGCCGAGCCGATGAGGGCGGCGGTGCCGTCCACCGTGACGATCTTGCAGTGGAGCATGGTCCGCTGGTACTCGCGTATGGTCACCCCGCACTCCAGCAGCCGGTGATAGTGGTGACGTCCGGCGATCCGGCTGATCTTCTTGTCGGTGTACGGGCCGGGCACCAGCAGCTCGACCTCGACGCCGCGGCCCGCCGCGGCGCACAGCAGCTCGACGAAGTGGTCGTCGGGTGAGAAGTAGGCGGTGGCCAGGCGCAGTCGCTGCTCGGCGGACGCGATCGCCACCCGCAGCAGCGTCTGGATGTCCTGCCAGCCGAGGCTGGCCGACCCGCGCACCACCTGCACGACGGCATCGCCCTTCGGCTCGTGCTCGACGAAACGGTCCCGCTCGTCGAAGAGCTCGTCGTGGCACTCCGCCCAGTTCTGGGCGAAGGCGGCGCAGATTCCGTCGACGGCCGGGCCGTGCACCTGGACGTGGGTGTCGCGCCACTCGTGCGGGCCACGGGCGTCTCCGCACCACTCCTCGGCGATGCCGACGCCGCCGGTGAACGCCGTCAGCTCGTCGACGACGAGGACCTTGCGGTGGCAGCGGTGGTTCTGTTTGAACGGGGACAGCAGCAGTGGCTTGCGGAACCAGGCGATGTCGACGCCCTCGCGCTCCATCAGGTCGAGGAGGTCCTGTTCGATGGTGCGGCTGCCGAACGCGTCGAGCAGGAGCCGCACACGAACACCGGCGCGCGCACGCTCGGCGAGAGCCTCGGCGAACTCCCGGGCTATCTCGCCCTGCCAGTAGACGAACGTCATCATGTCGACGGTGTGCCGGGCCTCGCGGATCGCCGTCAGCATGGCGGGGAAGATCTCGTCGCCGTTGCGCAGGGGCAGGAGTCTGTTCCCCTCGGTGGCGGCGACGCCGATGAGGCGCTCCATGCGGCGTCGCAGGCGCTGAACCCGCTCGGCCTGTGACCTCCCGTGCGTCGGCTCGGGAACGGTGGCCGCGGTGGTGGCAGACATGTGCTTCTCCAGGTCGGGTGCGGGTGGTCGCACGCATCCGCATGCCCCTTCACCTTTTGTTCACGCATCTGCACATCGCCGTGCCCTGCGGGGAGTTCGGCCGTGGTCCGCCGAGCAGGTTCCGGCCCTGCGGCACGCTCCTTCAGGTTCCGTAGATCGGTACGACAACCTGCAGGTATGCACGTCGACTTCCTGGGTAAGCGGGGTGGACGGGGACCGATAGGCAGGCTCAGTCGACAAGAGGCGGAACGCATGAAGATCGTGACGGCGCAGGGACCCACGACGGCCACACCGGCCGAGGAGGCCTTGGTCGAGCGGGCGTACGCGGACCCGTCGTCGATCGCGCCGAAGGACGCGCGTCAGGTCGGCCGGCACTTCTTCGACCGCCTCACCGAACTCGAGGAAGGCACGCACGAGTACCAGTACGTGCGCAACGTCCTGATCGAGATGAACCTCTCCCTCGTGCAGTACGCGGCGTCCCGGTTCAAGCACCGCGGTCCGCAGGAGATGGAGGACATCGTCCAGGTCGGCACGATCGGTCTGATCAAGGCGATCGACCGGTTCGAGCTGAGCCGCGAGGTCGAGTTCACCTCTTTCGCCGTCCCCTACATCACCGGCGAGATCAAGCGCTTCTTCCGCGACACGTCCTGGGCCGTGCACGTCCCACGCCGTCTGCAGGAAGCGCGCATCGAACTGTCCAAGGCCACCGAGGAGCTGCGCTCCCGTCTGGGACGCGCGCCGAGCACGGCGGAGCTGGCGGAGCTGATGCAGCTGGACCCGGCCGAGGTCGCCGAGGCGCAGAAGGCCTCCAACGGTTACAACAGCGTGTCCCTGGACGCGACGGTCAACGGCAAGGACGACGAGTCCGACACCATGCTGGCCGACTTCGTCGGCGTCGACGAGGACCGCTTCGAGCTCGTCGAGAACTTCCACGCCCTGGCTCCGCTGATCGCCGATCTGGACGAGCGGGAACGCGCCATCATCCATCTGCGCTTCGTCGAGGAGCGGACCCAACAGCAGATCGGTGAGGAACTGGGCTACTCGCAGATGCACGTCTCCCGGTTGATCACCCGCGTCGTGAACAAGCTCCGGGCGGGCCTGATGACCGACGCGTAGCCGATGCCGCCGCCCCTGCCCCCGCGCCGAGCAGACCCGGGGAAGGGGCAGCGGGACCCGTGCGGGATGAAATAATGAGTTCATGCGCGCGTCTTTGCAGGTCACCATCCGTCTCGAACCCGAGCGATCGGTGATCGTCCTGGTCGGTGACTGTGACGAGGACACCGGGCATCTACTGGACGAGGCCTTGTCGGACGTGATGGCGGGCGCCCCCGAGATTCTCGAGATCGACGTGTCGCGGGTGGAGTTCGGTGACTCCATGCTCCTGCACGCTCTGCTGCGGGCGCTGCGCTCGCAGCGCACCCGGCAGGGCCGTCTGGTGCTGCGGGGCCCGCTGAGTGTCGGCGTTCGGCGTCTGCTCACCGAAACCGGAACCATGAACGTGTTCGAGGCCTGCGTCGAGGACACGGAACGCGCGGAAGACGGCCGTCGCGGCAGGCCGGGGACCGTGACCGACAGCCGGGGGTGTTCCTCGTGAGAGAGGTGCGCGGTCCGGTGGGTGCACCGTCCAGTGGAAGCAAGAGCACGCCATGAGGGCGGCGCACCACGACGGACAGGACGCATCGCGTCCGCCCCCGCAGCCCGCCCCGGGCCTGCGGGAGATGTCAGGTGCGCAGGCGCGTGAGCAAGTGCGCCGAGCGGTCCACGCATGCGCCGCCGACGCTCCCGAAGGTGCCGGCGCGCAGGTGGAACAGCGCCTGGCGGATGCCCAGTTGGCCTGCTCGGAACTCGTGTCCAACGCTCGTCGGCACGGCGGCGGCCTGGCGTGGTTCCAGGTGCGTGCCGAGGGCGGCCACGTGGTGATCGAGGTGGGCGACCACAGTTCGGCGCTGCCCCTGTCGCCGCCGCGCGACGCTCTGGAGCCGGGTGGCTTCGGCTGGGCGCTGGTACAGCGGTTGGCCGAGAAGATCTCCGTGGAGGTCCGCCCCGACGGGCGCGGCAAGATCATCCGTGCCCACCTGCCGGTGCGCTGAACACGTGACCGTCTGTTGATGATTCTCTTCCCACGATCGAGGGACGTTGGGCGCCGCGCCCTGGGGGTACTGGCGCCAACGGGGCCGTCGATGGGGTGACTGAGCGGGAAGTGAGCTTGTTGTCAGTGCAGTCGGAGCAGGACACGTACGCGCTTGCCGCCGGTCAGCGGCTGGGTGGCGGTGACCGACGCGGCGACGGCCGTCACGATCGACCAGCCGTACCCGGCCCGGCTGGACATGTGGAAGTCCCCTCGCCCGCCGGGCGCGTAGTCGACGGTCACGCCGAGCGTGCCTCCGTGCACCGCCGCGGTGAAACAGCGGATGCCCGGAGTGTGCTGCTCGGCATTGGAGACCAGTTCGGACACCGCCAGCATGATGTCGCCGCGCAGCGCAACGGGACAGGCTTCGCCCGGTTCCTCGATCAGCAGGTCGACGGCCTCCCGCGCCTCCGCGGGATTGTCCGGTACCCCGCTCAGCGTGCCGCCGCTGTGCCACAGCGTCATACGAACCTCCGCACCCCGGCGATTCCCCTGCCTCCCGGTTGCCCCGCGCCCCCCGACGGACGCCGGGCAGCCCCTGCCCTCACACGAACGAGTGACCCCCGGCCCGGAACGACCAGGAGGCCGGCATGACACGCGCCCCGTACGACAGCAACGACGAAGGTCGCCACACCCACCGCTCCGTCACCATCAACCGTACTGACGCGGGCGCCACGGCGACGATCTCGGTCCTCGGTTTCCTGGAATGGGACACCACCGAAGAGTTAGTCGCCCACATCGAGAAGGCGGCCGGCACCCCCACCGTCGTCATCGACCTGCGCGGCCTCGTCTGGGCCGACTCCGCGCTGCTCCACGCGCTGATCAACACCCAGCGGCACCTGCGCCGCAGCGACTCGGTCCTCATGCTGCGAGGCCCTTTGCAGCCCGTGCTCCAGCGCCTGTTCGAACTCACCGGGACCACCTCCTACTTCGCCTTCTGTTGACACGGGGAGAGCTGATCGCTTTACTCCTCGAAACGCCGGAGCCGAGCACGCGAAGCAGGGCTCGCGGCGTCAGAGGTACGCCTAGCCGGTAAGCGCCAGGGCCCCACGGCCCGCAAGCCCGGACACAGTCGCCAGGGTCACTCCAGGGCCCGAGGCGGGGACGTACCCTCCATCACACTGGAGCTCGACAGTGAGCATCGATCGTGCCCGTACCCGCCGGATCTCCGCCGCGGTCGTGGCCCTCTCGGCGACGCTGGTCGCCCCCGTCCTCAGCGCGTCCCCCGCGGCCGCCGCACTGACCCTTCCCCCGGCCCACGCCGGGTTCGACTACCAGATCGGCGGCGCGTACACCCCGCCCGCGGGGGTGTCCGTGGTGAGCCGTGACCGCGGGCGTCGCGCCACGGCGGCCCCCGGCCTCTACAACATCTGCTACGTCAACGCCTTCCAGGTGCAGCCCGACGAACTCGACGCGTGGGACGCCGACCTCCTCCTGCGGGACTCCGCGGGCGACGTCATCATCGACGAGGAGTGGAACGAGGCCGTCCTGGACGTGAGCACGGCCGCCAAGCGCGAACGGATCGCCGCCAAGGTGAACGGCTGGATCGACGGCTGCGCGGCCAAGGGCTTCCAGGCGGTCGAGCCCGACAACTACGACAGCTACACCCGCAGCCAGGGCGGGTTCGGCGCCTCGGCGGCCATGGCGTACATCACCCAGCTCTCCGCCCACGCGCACTCCAAGGGCCTGGCGATCGCCCAGAAGAACACCGCCGACCTCGCCGAGCACCGCTCCACCACCGGGCTCGACTTCGCCGTCGCGGAGGAGTGCGGGGAGTGGAACGAGTGCGACTCCTTCACCGACCACTTCGGTGACGACGTGATCGTCATCGAGTACACCGCCAAGGGGCTCGCCACCGCCTGCCAGGGCTGGAAGGACGAACTGTCCATCGTCCGCCGGGACATGGACGTCTCTCCGGCCGGCAGCAGCGGCTATCTGCGGCAGACCTGCTGACCGGCACCCTCCCCGTCCTGCGCTCCGGCGCCCCGGTCCCTGGTGAACAGGGCTCTCGGTCTGGGATGCACCAGGCCTTCGGTGATACGGCACGGCGTGCTCCGCACGCCCCTTGGAGGTGCACATGGCCGCGAACCCTCGTACGTCCCACCCGTCCCGCCGCCGGATCCTGCGCCGGGGCACCGGCCTTGCGCTCGGCGCCGCCGCGCCGGCCGCGCTGTCCGGATGCGGCGCGGACGCGTCGGACGGCGTCGGCCCCGACGGCCGCGTCACGGTCGAACTGTGGCACGGCCAGACCGACACCGCGCGCACCGTGATCGAGGCGCTGGTCCGGGAGTTCAACCGAACCCACCCCCGGATCCGCGTCGACGCGGGCGGCGGCGTCCTGTCCGACGCGATGCTCCAGAAGATCACCGCGGCGCTCGCGTCCGGTTCCTTCCCGGACATCGTGTACGTCTTCGGCTCGGACCTCGCCAGCGTCGCGCGCAGCCCGTCGGCGGTCGACCTGACCGACACCTTCCGCTCGGGTCCCGTCCCGTGGGACGGGTACTGGAAGCCGGCGCGGGACGCCGTCACCGTCAACGGCCGGGTGCGCGCGGCCCCCGCACTGATCGACTCGCTCGCCGTCGTCTGCAACAAGAAGGTCTTCCGCGACGCCGGCCTGCCGCTGCCCGAACCCGGCTGGACCTGGCAGGAATTCACCGACACGGCCGCCCGCCTCACCGACCGGCGGCGCTCCGTCTTCGGCACCGGCTGGCCGGGGGTGGGCGACGAGGACACGGTGTGGCGGCTGTGGCCGATGGTGTGGGACCTGGGCGGTGAGGTCGTCGCGCCGGACGGGAAGTCGATCGGCTTCGCGAAGGAGGGCGTACGGGCCCTGGAGACGGTGGAAACCCTCGCGCGGGCGAAGAGCGTGTACATCGACCCCAAGCCCGGCAGCGAGCAGATGTACCAGGTCTTCCTCGCCGGACGGATGGGCATGGTCGTCACCGGGCCGTGGCAGCTTCCCGACATCCGGAACGCGAAGATCGACTACCACGTCGTCCCGCTGCCCAGCTACAGCCGTCGCCCGATGACCATTTCGGGACCGGACACCTGGACGGTCTTCGACAACGGCCCGGCGCGGGTCCGGGCCGCGCGCACCTTCGTGACGTGGCTGACGCAGCCCGCCCAGGACGTGCGCTGGGACGTCCAGGCGGGCAGCCTGCCGCTCAGCCGCCCGACCGCGGCGCTGCCGGCCTGGCGGAAGCGGGACGCGGAGACCGAGGGCCTCTCCGTGTTCACACAGGCACTGGACTCCGCCCGCGTACGCCCGGTGCACCCCGCCTACCCGCAGATCTCGCAGGCGCTCGGCCAGGCCGTCTCCGCCGTACTGCTCGGCAGAAGCAGCCCGGCCGAGGCGCTGCGCCGGTGCGCGCGGGAGGCCGACGCCGCGCTCCTCATCCCGCGGTGACCAGGCGCACGGCATCGACCGTGCCCGCGTACAGCGCACGGGCAGCCCCACCCGTGCGGACAGCTGCCCCGCGCAGACCGCGTACACCGCGTACACCGCGCTCAGGAGAACCGTCATGCCCCGACTGCCCGCCCCGCTCACGCTTCCCGACCAAGACCCCGGTTCTCTGCGCGCAGGCCGCGCCCGTGGGAAGGACCCCGGCCGACCGGTCGGGCGTGCGGAGGCCCGGCTCCCGCGCAAGGGCGGATCGCCGCCGCGCCGCGGCGAGTCCGCGACCGCCTGGGCGTACATCTCGCCCGCCGTCCTGATCATCCTCGGCCTGAGCGTCGTCCCCGTCTGCTGGTCCCTCCTCCTCTCCTTCCAGGCGGACGACCTGGTCACCCCCAGCCGCTGGGTCGGCCTCGACAACTACCGTGCGCTGCGCCAGGATCCGCACTTCGCCGAGGCCGTGTGGAACACCGTGCTCTACACGGCGCTGTACGTGCCGCTCTCCATCGGCCTCGGCATGGCGCTGGGCCTCGCACTGAACCAGCGCATCCGCTTCGTGGGGCTCTACCGGACCCTGTTCTTCGTGCCGTTCGTCGTCTCGGCCACTGCACAGGGCGTCCTGTTCTCCTTCATCCTCGACCCGGAGTTCGGCGTCGCCAACTCCGTACTGCACCATCTCGGCGTCTCCCCGCAGGGCTTCCTCTCCGATCCGGGGCAGGCGCTCCTCGTACTGGTGGCCATCTCGCTCTGGAGCGGCACCGGCTTCTGCGTCGTCGTCTTCCTCGCCGCGCTCCAGGACGTGGAGCCGTCCCTGATCGAGGCGGCACGCCTTGACGGTGCCGGGCGGTGGCACCTGCTGCGGCACGTCACCCTGCCCGCGCTGACGCCGGTCAGTGTGTTCCTGCTGGTGTGGCAGACCATCAACGCCCTGCAGGTCTTCGACCTGGTGTACGTGACGACCAAGGGCGGGCCGCTCGGCTCGACCACGGTGATCGTCTACTTCATCTGGGAGCAGGCCTTCAAGAACTTCACGGCCGGCTACGGCGCGGCGGCGGCCTACGTCCTCGCTCTGGCGCTGGGCGTGGTCACCGTGGGGCTTCGGCTGGTGCGGAGCCGTTCCGTACGCCCGGCACCCCTGGAAGGAGCCGACCAGTGACGCTCACCACCCCGCCCGCCGCGCGCCCCAAGGGCCGGGCCCGGCTGCCCTTCAGCGCCTGGCACCTGCTGCTCGCCCCGCTCGCCCTGGTCTTCGCGATCCCGCTGATCTGGCTGCTGCTCAGTTCCGTGATGAACAACGCCGAGATCAACCGCTTCCCGCCCGCACTGTGGCCCTCCGGTATCGACATCGGCGGCTACCGGTACGTCCTCGGCAACGCGATGTTCCCCCGCTGCTTCGCCAACTCCCTGATCGTCTCGGTCGTCGCGGTCGTGTCCAACCTGGTCCTCGGCGCCCTCGGCGGGTACGCGTTCGCCCGGATGCGGTTCGCCGGGTCCCGGCTGCTGATGGGGCTGATGCTGGCGACGATGGCGATCCCGTTCCAGCTCACGATGATCCCGACCTTCCTCGTCATGAAACGGCTCGGGCTGATCGACACCCTGGGCGCGCTCATCGTGCCGTCGCTGGTCACCCCGTTCGCGGTCTTCCTGCTGCGGCAGTTCTTCCTGTCGCTGCCCAGGGAACTGGAGGAGGCCGCCTGGATGGACGGCTGTTCACGGCTGCGCGTGCTCTTCCTGATCGTGCTGCCGATGTCGCGGCCCGCGCTGAGCACCGTCGCGGTACTGACCTTCCTGACCACCTGGAACGACCTGACCTGGCCCCTGATCGCCATCAACCACGACACGCAGTACACGCTGCAACTCGGCCTGACGACCTTCCAGGGCCTGCACCACACGAAGTGGTCGGCGGTCATGGCCGGCAACGTGATCACCGTGCTGCCGGTGCTGCTCGCCTTCCTCTTCGCCCAGAAGTCGTTCGTCCAGTCCATCACCTCGTCGGGGCTCAAGGGATGAGCAGGCGATGAGACCGGACCACCCCGCTCACCTCTCCGCATCGCAACCTCAGGGAAACCGGATGCTGCCGCACGCCTCGCCCGTCCCGCACACCTCATTCACCTACGATCTGCTGGTCATCGGGGACGCCAACCCCGACATCGTCCTCGGCCCCCTCGACGCGCCGCTCGCCTTCGGCCAGCGCGAACAACTCGTCGACACGGGCCTGCTGACCCTCGGCGGCTCCGCCGCGATCATGGCGTGCGGCGCCGCGCGCCTCGGCCTGAAGGTCGCCTTCGCGGGGCGGGTCGGGGACGACGAGGCAGGACGCTTCGTCACGGCCGCACTCGCCACCCGCGGCGTCGACACCAGCGCCGTCCGGGTCGACCCCGCCCTGTCGACCCCGCTCACGGTCGTGGTGACGCGCGGCGGCGGCGACCGTACGATCCTCACCTCGCCCGGCACCCTCGCCGCCACGAGCGCCGACGACGTACCCGAGGCGCTGCTCGGCGACAGCCGCCACGTGCACGCAGCCTCGTACTTCCTGCTGCCGAAGCTCGCCGAGGCGCTGCCCGCGCTCTTCCGCACGGCGCGCGAGCGGGGGGCCACCACCTCGCTGGACACCAACGACGACCCGGCCGGGAAGTGGGACACCGGCGACCCCGACGGGTTCGGCTCGGTGCTCGCCGTCACCGACTTCCTGCTGCCCAACGCCCGCGAAGCCCGCGCCCTCGCCGGCCTGCCCGAGGACGCGCCCCTCGACGCGGCGGCACGTCAACTCGCCCTGCGCGGACCTCTGGTGGCCGTCAAGGACGGCGCGGACGGAGCCCTCGTCCACGACGGCCGGACCGCGCTCCGCACCCGCGGCATCCAGGCCGAGCCGCTGGACACGGTCGGCGCGGGCGACAGTTTCGACGCGGGCTTCGTCGCGGCCGTGCTGGCCGGGCACTCCGCCGCCGACGCGCTCGAACTCGCCTCGGTCTGCGGGGCTCTGTCCACCCGGGCGTACGGCGGCACGCCGGCCCAGCCCACCTGGGCCGAGGCGGACGCCGCGCTCCCCACCGTGCCCCGGCCACCCGCGTAACAACACTGCCACCGCACGCGTCACCGCACCTTTCACAGCACCGGCCGCGGCCCCGCACCAGTACTCGCAACGGAAAGAACGTCTCATGACCACCACGAAGAACGCCACGAAGAACGCCACGAAGATCGCCTTCATCGGCGCCGGAAGCGTTGTCTTCACCCAGGGGCTCCTGACGGACCTCTTCGCCTTCCCCGATCTCCGCGACCTCCACATCGCCCTGCACGACATCGACCCGGAGCGACTGGAGACCGCCCTCGGCGCGGCCCGGCACATCGCCGACCGTGCCGGGGCCACCCCGTACGTCACCGTCACCGCGCACCCGGACCGCCGAGAGACCCTGGCCGGCGCCGACTTCGTCATCAACATCGTCCAGGTCGGCATGGGCGCGTCGACCCGCACGGACTTCGACGTACCCGCGGCCCACGGCGTCCGCCAGACCATCGGCGACACCCTCGGCGTCGGCGGCATCTTCCGCGCGCTGCGCACCTTCCCCGTGCTGAAGGCGCTCGGCGCGGACATCGCGGAACTGTGCCCGGACGCGTGGCTGCTCAACTACACCAACCCCATGGCGATGAACGTCCAGTACCTCACCGCCGCCACCGGACTCACGCGCGTCGTGGGCCTGTGCCACTCCGTCTACTGGACGCTACGCGACCTCTCGGACCTGCTGAACGTGCCCTACGAGCAGGTCACTTACCGCGCGGCCGGCGTCAATCACCAAGCCTGGCTGCTGCGGTTCGAGCACGACGGCGAGGACCTCTATCCCCGACTCGACGAACTCATCGCCTCCGAGCCGCAGTTGCGGCGCCGGGTGCGCGTCGACATGTACCGGCGCCTCGGCTACTACCCGACCGAGACGAGCGAGCACTCCGCCGAGTACGTGCCCTGGTACCTGCACCACGACAGCGAGATCGAGCGGCTGCGGCTGCCCGTCGGCGCCTACCTCGGCATCGTCGACGAGAACGTCGCCCTGTACGAGAAGACCCGCGACGCGCTCCGCGCCGGGGCCCCGCTCGATGTCGAGGGCACGATGGAGTACGCGCCCCAGATCATCCACAGCATCACCACCGGCACCCCGCGCACCGTCTACGGCAACGTCCCCAACCACGGCCTGATCGACAACCTCCCGGCGACCGGCACCGTCGAAGTCCCCTGCCTGGTCGACGCGTCGGGCGTGCAGCCGACCCGGATCGGTGCCCTGCCCGCCCAGTGCGCGGCCCTCAACCGCGGCTATCTGAGCATGAACGACCTGGTCGTCAGGGCCGCACTGGAGGACGACCCGCGTGCGATCCGGCAGGCCGCCATGGCGGACCCGGCGACCGCCGCCGCGCTGCCCGTGGAACGCATCTGGGAGCTGTGCGACGCCATGGTGCTGGCACACGGCGATCTGCTCCAGCCGTCCCTGCGGGCGACCGCACTGCTCTGACCCGGCTCGCCGCGGAACGGGACGGGACCGTCCGTCCCGCCTCCGCCCCGAACGACACGAGGAGAGCCGCCCGACGGTCTGCACCGTCGACCGTCAGGGCACGGAAGGGCTGACCAGGGGCTCCGGGCGCTGCCCTACGAGGCGGCCTTGACCCGGCTGTGCTTCCAGAAGCCGGAGAAGGTGATCCGGTTCTTCGGAAGCCCCGCCTTGTGCAGATGCCGGCGGCCCTCCGTGGCGAGCGTCGATTCGCCGATGACGAACGCGTACCCCGTCTCGGACACCTTCTCGTGGCGCCGCAGTTCCTTCAGCGCCGCCGCGCCGGGCACGGCCGTGGGGTCATTGCGTACGACCCACGTCACGGAGACCCCTTCCGGCGCACCGAGTTCGCGCCGGTCGCCGTCCGCCGGGATCTCCTGGATGACGCGGCCGACAGTGCCGCGGGGGAGTGAGCGCAGCACACCGCCGGTCGCGGGAAGGCCGCTCTCGTCGGCCACCAGCAGCACCTCGGACGCGTCGTCCGGGCAGTCGAACAGGAGGCCCTGGTCGAGCAGCGCGATCGGGTCGCCGGCGCGGGCGGCGCACGCCCAGATCGCCGCGGCGCCCTCGGGTTCGCCCGTCGGGCCGCAGTGCACCACGAAGTCGATGTCCAGTTCCGCCTTCTCCGGGCGGAAGTCCGCCACGGTGTAGTTGGCGCAGTGCGGACGCTCGTCCTCGGGGAGGGCGAGATAGGGCTCCCACCATGTGGAGCCGGACAGGTGCGGCAGGACGAACCGGTCCTGGTGCGGCAGTTTGAAGAAGAGCCGGAACCAGTGGTCGTAGCCCTGCCACGGGAACGTGGCGAAGGGGTCGCCGGTCACCGTCACGCGCTGCATCGACGGAGAAAACCGGACACTGCTCACGACTTCACCGCGGAAGAGGCCGGGGTGCTTCGGTACAAGCCTGGGAGTCTTCGACACGCAGTTAGCTTAGCCTAAGCTAACTGCGTGTCCAGCTGTGTCGCGCTGCCGCCTTCGTCGCAGCCAGGGGCTCCCGGTGCCGGCGCGGGCCCCGGGTAGGCGCGTCCGCATGCTCCGATCGTCCCGTGGTGACGTCTCGGCCAGCAGCGCAGCCGACCGGTCAGAACCGTGGCCTGCTGCCTCAGTAATCCGCAGCGCGACGGCACTCATCTCTGCCGGCCCCTTCAGCCACCGCTCGCCGCTGTCGACGATCCGGCGGCCTGCGCGCATGGAGACGTCAATGACCTCGACGGCGAGCTGATGACGTTCCGGCGCGTCCTCCGCGACCGGCCCGCCGAACTGCTCCGCGCGTGCAAGCTCACCCCGCACTCCTCGGCGAACTGAAGGCGACGCTCGCCGAGGCGCCGGCCGACGATCTCGAACTCTCCCGCCGCATCTGGTCGCGGCTCGCCCAAGGTCGGTCCACCGCGCAGCGCCGCCTCCGCAAGCGCGATCGCCACGCGTTCCTGAGGCTGCGCGAACTGTCCCGACAGATCGAAGCGGGCGTCCCGCTCCCCGACGTCGTCGTGAGCGCGCGACCGGCCACCCCCTCGGTCGCGTTGCTCCTCCGGCCGGCCACCTCCGCGCTCCTACTCACCATCCGGTGGGCAGGGCGCACCCTCTACCGACGATTCACCCGCCACCACGCCACCCCGACCACCAGCACCATCGCTCCCGCCCACCACGCCGTCTGCTCGGCCGCCGCACCCCACGAGTCCTGCGCCAGCCAGCGCTCCAGCAGCAGCACGACCCCTGCACCCACAACCAGACCGACCAGACCTCGCAGCAACAGCCTCATGCCGCCCAACTACCCACGATCACACGGCTTCCGACGGCTCCGTGTTCGCTGGGAACGGCTAGCCGACATTCACGAAGCCTTCCTCAAACTGGCCTGCTGCCTCATCACTCACCGGCAACTCAGGTCACTGTGTGAGCCGCCGATAGCCGGTTAAGAACTTCGTCGGGAGTGAAGCTCCAGCCGACCAGGCTCGGCCCGGGACTGGAAGTGTGCCGCGAAGTACAGCCAGGCCTCCGCGGTGAGCGCGGGCTTCGTCGGAGCATTTACCGGACCGGGCGTCGCGCCTGCGGCGGGCCTCGGTGCCGTCGGTGGCCAGGTTGGGTCATTCTGGAGGTGCTGACGATTTGCCGCTTATGGCCTTGGGCAGGAAGAATTCCCGGCCTGCCCAAGGCCATTGCCGCGGAGAGGGAGACATGCCCAAGCTGGACCCGTCCGACATCAGTTCCGGATTCTGGATTCCCATCGCACTTTGCCTGGCGGTCTTCTTCGTGACCACCGCCTGCGGCGTGGGCCTTGTACCAGCGGCCGCCTGGGCCGCGGGAGCCGGGGTCGCGGCCGCCCTGATCCTGCGGTTCGTGAAGAAGAATCTGCTTCTCGGTCACGCCACTCACCACGAAGACGAATAGCCGCTCGTATTACTTGCATATTCACGGCAGTCAGGCCTCTGCTCGGTTTGCCGACGGACGGTCAGGCTCGGCTGACCGCCCTCATGAGCCGCCCGTATTCATCGACGGTAAGAACGGCTCGTTCTTCCTTCGTCGTGATGGCGACTGCGATCCACACGATGCCCCACAGCAGGCGGGTGGCCAGGGTCAGGATCGCGTGCAGCCTGCGGTTCGGCGCGTGGCCTTTGACGAGCACGGCTTGCACGGGAGTTCGGGATTCGATCCGCAGCCGTGGATCACATAGGTGTTGATCTCGCGGTCGAGGATGCTCGACCGGGCCGCTTCGCTGAGCAGGGGTGCGTCGCCGGGCAGCTCGGTGATCTGGTGTTCGTCGGGCTGCCTTGCGCCGTCGCCCCATCCGGGCCAGGGCTGCTTCTGCTCCATACGGTCACGGTGGCCTGCTTCTGGGGCGCCTGCCACTCGGCATGCTGTGCGCTGGTCTGCGCCATAGCCTGGTGGTCTCGGGGCTGATTGTGAAGGTTCGTCATGCCCCGCCCTGTGTGGACCGGCGCTAGGGCTGGTCACGATCCCCATCAAGGTCACGGCAGCGACCGAGGATCACAGCCTGCGTTTCCACCAGTACCACTTGGAAGACATGGCCAGGGTGCGCACCAAGAAGATCTGCGAGACCGAGGACCGCGAGGTCGCGAACGCCGAGATCGGCAAGGGCTACGAGTACGCGAAGGACCAGGTCGTCGCTATCTCCGATGAGGAACTCCGCGAGATCCCGCTGCCGACGGCGAAGGCCATCGAGATCGTCGCCTTCGTGCCCTACGAGTCCATCGACCCGATCCAAATCGGGGAGGGCTACTACCTGGAGACCGACGGGCAGGTCGCCACCAAGCCGTACGTCCTCCTCAGGCAGGCCCTCGAGCGCAAAAGCAAGGCCGCAGTCGCAAAGTTCGTCTGGCACGGCAGGGAAGGACTCGGCTTGCTGCGCGTGGTCGAGAACGCCATCGCCCTGCACGCCCTGAAGTGGCCTGACGAGATCCGCTCCCCGGAATCCCTCGCCCCCAAGGCCGTCGACATCAGCGACAAGGAGGTCGACGAGGCGATCCTCCTCATCGAATCCATGACGCGTGAGGAGCCCATCGCCGACGCCGACTGGGCCACCGACCGCTACACGGATGCTCTCGCGGACGTCATCAAGGCGAAGGCCTCCGGCAAGAAGCCGCCGCAGATGGAGAGCGAAGAGGGGCCGGCTGGTCAGGTCGTCGACCTCATGGCCGCCCTGGAGCAGTCCGTCGCCAAGGCCCCGACGCCCGCGGCGAGGGCGCGCACGCCGACGTCCACGAGCTGCAAGCGAAGAAGAAGGCCGCGACGAAGAAGGCGCCGGCCAAGAAGACGGCCGCGAAGAAGGCGACCAAGCGGACACCGACGGGCAAGGCGAAGCCCGCATGACGACGCGGTGGCAGCTGCTGTCCCTGTGGCCAGTGACAACGACGGCCTGTGCTGCACCGATCCGGCCAGCATCCTTCGCTCCTCATCCTGGTCGCCAACGTTGGTCGGGCCGGCCGGAGGTGTCCATACGTCCCGGTCCGGGTGACGGAGCCCGCGGGAGCGCCGAATCTACGTCGCAGGTCAGACATCCTCGCTATGTGGCGGCTGCGGCGACGGATACTGTCCGTTTGAGGGACGCTCCTGGGGTGGAGCGCAGCCCAAGGGGGACGTATGGACGGAGAGTTGATCACTGCGATCGCCGCGGTGGTCGTGGCAATTGCGGGGACTGGGTACTCGGGAGTGCAGGCGCGGACGGCGAAGGTGGCCGCGAAGGCTGCGAAGGATCAGGTAGACCTGTTGCGGCGGCAGATCGAGGCGGAGGAGAAGGAGCGCTTCGAGAACAGTGGTCCCGCGTTCGAGGTGTAGGGCCGCATCGTGGCGCCGGGGTCGTCGCGGTCGGGGGACTCGGAGACCATGACGCCGATGATCTCGGAGTCGTGCTTGCCGTTGTCACCCCACACTTCGAGCATGCCGACGGCGCCGTGGCCGAGCCCGTTCTTGTCGATCTTGACGTGCACCTTCGCGGTGGAGCCGAGGACCTTGGGGGAGACGTTCCGCTGCGTGGACCTCTTCGAGGATCTTCTTGGCGACCCTGACCTGGTTGTCGTTGGCGGAGCCGGAGGAGTGGTGCCGGTGCTGGATCGCCGGCCGCAGTCCCCAAGGCTCCCCATGACGCTCTCATGGGGAGCCTTGCCGGCCGCTGAACTCCTCAGCACCGACACCGCACGCCCCGCAGCCGAACCCGTTGAATGTCGGACCACCCGACTGCGCTCGCTCACATGACCGACGCCTCCCCGTTCCCGTCCGACCTCCTCGCCACACAGAAGCGGACAGCCGAGCTGTACGCCGAGATCGCCGCCTTCCCCCAGGCCCACAACCTGCCCTGGTCCGAGGAGCCTCTCGACGGCTGGGAACTCCAAGAGACAGCACACGGCGGGAAGGTCAACGGCTACCAGTCGTCCAAGCCCACGTCAGCCGGCTGGACGGACGAGGACAAGGCCGCCTACGCGGCACTGCGACAGGAGCTCACGGAGCAGGCACACCTCGTACTCACCCATACACACTGGAAGACGTACGAAGGCAGCGACCTGGTGAAAGCCCGCATGCAACTCACCTCCCCTGTGGTGAGTCACCAGGGGCAGGCCTTCCGGCGAGGGCCTGCCCCTTCACCCCACACGGACAACGGTGAACCTCTGCTCCCGCGACGTTCCTGCACAGAACTCTGCGCAGCTCACTTCAGCAGGCCACGATCGGCGACGGAGGCAAGGAACTCCTGGCTCTGTACCGCAGGAGTGCCCCGCAGGGGCGCAGGCCGCGAGGATCCGCGCGGCACTGCGCCGGGCGACGCGTTGATTGCGGCGCGTACAGCGATGTCGCGTTCCCTGCGCACGATCTCGGCGTAGCGCCGCGGAACCGGGCGTTTGTCTTCGATGCCCAGCAGCACCTGATCCGAGGCACCGGGCCGGTCGAAGCCGTACGTGCTGACCCTCCAGTCCAAGCGACAGGCGGCCACGCGAAGGGCGGCCCGGATCAGAGCTGGGCCGCCCAGCTGGTCTGAGTCCTTGCTCGCGAGGACCAGCTGGAAACAGCCGCCGTAACCGTCGGCATCCGGGGGAGAGCTACGCCGGAGCAGCGGTTCCACCGCCTCGGCGAGCGCTGTGCACCGCGGATCTTGTGAGTACGAGGCCATCTGGTGACCGTACGAACGGGATCGGGCCCACCGGGTTCGGCAAGCCCGTCGCGCGCCTGCCACTACCTGGACGGGCGAACCGGGGCAGGGCTCAGCCGGACAGGTGTCCTCCTGGTCATCTGAGTCTCGTCCGCGGTCTTCGTCCACACGTAGGGCTTGGGGTCGGTGTTCCAGGCGGCGATCCAGTTACGGATGTCCTTCTCCGAGGGCGCGCGGCGCCGCCCGTACGAGCCGCCTCAGGCGGCGCCGAAGGCCCGGACGGCGCGTCCCCGCTCCACTTGAGCTTCTCGTGGCCTCGGTCCACAGGCGTCCGGCCGGCGGGCCGGGGTAGACGGCTGACCGGCCCGCCCCATTGGCGCGGCCCGAAATCAGGAGAGGACACGATCAGCGTGAGCGACGCCGAGCACCAGAAGCAGACCCCCGACGGAGCGGCCGAACTCCTGGTTCGCTGCCTGGAGAACGAGGGCGTCGAGGTGGTGTTCGGCGTGCCCGGCGAGGAGAACATCCGCTTCACCAACGCCCTCGCCCGCTCGGAGAAGATCCGCTACGTCCTCACCCGGCACGAGCAGGCCGCGTCCTTCATGGCGGAGATGCACGGCCGGCTTACCGGCTCGGCGGGGGTGATGTCCGCGACGCTGGGGCCCGGCGCGATCAACCTGATGCTGGGCGTCGCCGACGCCATGACGAACAGCACGCCCGTCGTCGCGATCACCGCGCAGGTCGGCAAGGAGCGCAACTACAAGGAGTCTCACCAGTTCGTGGACCTGGTGAGCATGTTCGCCCCGGTCACGAAGTGGTCGGCGGAGGTCCCGGCCACCCGGGCCCTGCCAGAGATGGTGCGGCGCGCGTTCAAGACCGCGGAGTCCGAGCGGCCGGGCGCCGTCTACCTCGCTGTGCCCGAGGACGTCGACGCGGCGACGGACGGCTCGGACCTGCGCCCGCTGCGCAGGAACGTCGTGCAGGCTGAGGCGCCGTCCCCGAAGCAGATCAAGCGGGCGGCGGAGCTGCTGCGCGAGGCCCGCCGGCCGGTGATCCTCGCTGGTCACGGCGCGGCGCGCGGCGGCGCCGAGGAGTCGCTGGCGGCGTTCGCCACCGCACTTGACGTGTCGACGGCGACCACCTTCCACGGCAAGGGCGTCCTGCCCGACGACCACCCGTGCGCGACCGGCACGTTCGGCTTCATGCGGCGCGACTACACCAACTTCGGGTTCGAGGAGGCCGACGTCGTCATCGCCGTCGGCTACGAGTTGCAGGAGTTCGACCCGTCCCGGATAAACCCGGACGGTGACAAGAAGATCGTCCACATCCACCGCTTCCCGGCGGAGGTGGACGACAGCTACTCGGTCGACGTCGGCATCATCGGTGACATCTCCGCCTCCCTCGACGCCCTCGCCACCGAACTCGACGGCCTGCGCTGGACCATCGACGACGAGGACACCACGGCCACCCGCGCGCTGCTGGCCAAGGAACTCGAGCAGGGCGCCGCGGACGAGCGCTACCCGCTCGCCCCGCAGCGCGTCATCGCCGACACCCGTGCCGCGCTCGGTCGCGACGACATCGTGCTGGTCGACACCGGCGCGCTGAAGATGTGGATGGCCCGGCTCTACCCGACGTACGCGCCGAACACCTGCCTCATCTCCAACGGCTTGTCCACCATGGGCTTCTCGCTGCCCGGCGCACTCGCGGTCCAGCTCGCCAGGCCCCAGACGAAGGTGCTGGCGACGGTCGGCGACGGCTCGTTCCTCATGCACTCCCAGGAGATCGAGACGGCGGTCCGCGAGAACATCCCGCTCACCGTGCTGATCTGGGAGGACAACGGCTACGGGCTCATCAAGTGGAAGATGGACCTGGAGGTCGGGGAAAACTCCAACACCGACTTCGCAAACCCGGATATCGTCCAGTACGCCCGCAGCTTCGGCGCGAAGGGCTACCACATCGAGTCCGCCGGGGAGCTGCTGCCGACGCTGAGTGAGGCACTGGCGGACCCGGGCGTGTCGATCATCAACTGCCCGGTGGACTACGCCGAGAACATGAACCTCATCGAGCACCTCGGGCACCTCGACTCGGCGCTCTGACCCGCCCGCGCGGCGCGGCCCGACCCCCGTACGGGCCGCGCCGCGGCCCTCCCGCAGGGGCGGCACCCTCGGGTCTTCGGCAGCGCGTGGCATTTCCGCGGCGCGGGGTAGACGGCCACCGTGAGGTTCAGCCGGTCGACGAGAGGAACGTTCGTGATGCGTGCTCGGAGCATAGGTGCGGCAGCCGCCACAGGGTTGGCGCTGGTGGCCGCCCGCGACCTCGTGCAGAAGAAGCACGCGCTGCTGAGGAACTTCCCCCTGGTGGGACACGCCAGGTACATCCTGGAGACGATCGGCCCCGAGCTACGGCAGTACATCGTGACGTCCAACGACGAGGAGCGCCCCTTCAGCCGTGACCAGCGCAGCTGGATCTACGCGTCGGCAAAGGGGGAGAACAACTACTTCGGGTTCGGCACCGACAACGACATCGAGCACGAGCAGGGTCACGCGTACGTGAAGCAGCGTACTTTCGCCGGTGCGCTGCCCGATCTGAGCGACCCGCAGGCGCCGTTGCCCTCGGCCAAAGTGCTCGGCGGACCGCGCGGCCGCGCGAAGGCGTTCCGCCCGGCGAGCGTCATCAACATCTCGGCGATGAGCTTCGGCTCGCTGTCCAGCGCGGCCGTCACGGCCCTCAACAAGGGCGCGGCGCTGGCCGGGACGATGCAGAACACCGGCGAGGGCGGCCTGTCGCCCTACCACCTCAACGGCGGGGACCTCGTCCTCCAGATCGGCACGTCGTACTTCGGCTGCCGCAACGAGGACGGGACGTTCAACCTCGACAAGCTCAAGTCCACGGTCGCGGACGCGCCCGTCAAGGCGATCGAGATCAAGCTCTCGCAGGGCGCGAAGCCGGGGCTCGGCGGCATGCTACCGGGCGCGAAAGTGACCGACGAGATCGCCCGGATCCGCGACATTCCCGCGGGCGAGGACTGCGCTTCGCCGTCGCGGCACACCGCGTTCCACGACGTGGACTCGATGCTCGACTTCGTGGAACTGCTGGCCACGGAGACCGGACTGCCGGTCGGGATCAAGAGCGCCATCGGGGAGATGGACTTCTGGGAGGAGCTCGCCACCCTGATGGAGCGGGGCGAGCGAGGGGTCGACTTCGTGACCGTCGACGGTGGCGAGGGCGGCACCGGGGCGGCTCCCCTGATCTTCGCCGACTCGGTGTCCCTGCCGTTTCGCGTGGGCTTCTCCCGCGTCTACGGCGTGTTCGCCGAGCGGGGCCTGACCGACGACATCACCTTCATCGGTTCCGGCAAGCTCGGCCTGCCCGAGAACGCCGTCGTCGCGTTCGCCCTCGGCGTCGACCTGATCAACGTGGGCCGTGAGGCGATGCTCTCCATCGGCTGCATCCAGGCCCAGAAGTGCCACACCGACAAGTGCCCCACCGGCATCGCCACCCAGAACCCGTGGCTGGCGCGCGGTATCGACGCGCCCTCGAAGAGCACCCGGGCCGCGACGTACCTGCGCACCCTGCGCCGGGACTTGCTGAAGGTCTCGGGCGCCGCCGGCGTCCCCCACCCGTCGCTCATCACCCCCACCGACATAGACCTCCTGAACGGCGACTACGAAGCCCGCACCCTGGGGAGTGTGTACGGCTACAAGGATGGCTGGGGCTCGCTCGGCCCGAAGCTCGCCCATGAGATCGCCGAACTGCTCACCACCTGAGCCGGCCACTCGGCTACCTGTTTTCAGCAGATCTGAGTCCCTACGGCTGTATCAGTGCACATACCCGGGCGCGCGAACATACGTCAGACCGCACGCGATCGGGCGCAGTCTGCCATCGGTTCCCTTCCTGAGCCCTCCAAGATTCGGCGAACCCGTCGGATTCCAGTGAAGGGCGACTCGATGGCGGGCGCCCACGTGCTTGATGGCGACACCGTGATCATCCGCGTGCAGGAGACAGCCGGGAACGGCGAGGTCGTGGCCGCCACGTTGGAAGGCGAAGCCACCGTCAGGCTGCTCAAGCGGGACGGCGCTCACGTGTGGCCGGTTGCCGAGAACCCGGCCTACGCATATCGCCCATATAGTGCCATTTCAGCTGGGGGTAAAGTACGGAGCTCCGCCGTTGACGAGGGGTTACTGATCTGTTCGGGGTGTTGTCGGGAGGGGTGACGGGCGGCGATTCCCGCGGTAGGCCGGTGGTATGCGGTACGCACAGGGCGGTGGACTGACCGCCGAACGGCAGCATTTTCGTGAGCGGATTCGCCTCGAGGCCGGGGAACGGTTCGAGCGGGGTGAGAAGAACACGGTGATCGCGAAGGAACTGCGGGTCAGTGTGCGCTCGGTGGAGCGCTGGCGGCGGGCCTGGCGCCAGGGCGGGACCGCCGCCCTGACCTCGGCCGGGCCGCCGAAGCTGCCCAGGCTGAGCGATGACCGGTTCACCGAACTGGAACAGGAGCTGGCCCGGGGGCCGGCGGTGCACGGCTGGGAAGACCAGCGCTGGACCCTGGCGAGGATCCGCATACTGATCTTCCGGCTATTCGCCCTGGAGGTCTCGCCGGCGGCGGTGTGGCGGCTACTGCACCGGCACGGCTGGTCCTGGCAGTCACCCGCCCGCCGGGCCGTTGAACGCGACGAATCCGCGGTCCATCTGTGGAAGAAAAACGTGTGGCCGCAGGCGGAATGACTGCGGCGGCGCTGGGCGCCTTCCTCGTCTTCGAGGACGAGGCCGGGTGCGGGATGACCCCGACACGGGCCCGGACCTGGGGCCGGCGCGGGCAGACGCCGGTGGTGCGGGTGCGCGGCCGGTCCTGGCGCCGCTATTCGATCGCCGCCCTGTGCTGTTACCGGCCGGGCGAGTTCTCCCGGCTGATCTACCGGCCCCGCCGGCACCGCAAGCACCCCGGCACGGGACGCAACAGTTTCGCCTGGACCGACTACCGCGACCTCATCGTTCGCGCCCACATCCAGCTCAAGGCTCCCATCGTCCTCATCTGGGACAATCTCAACACCCACCGGACCGCCGGGATGCGCCAGTACGCGGCAGGCCACGACTGGCTCACCATCGTTCATCTGCCCTCGTATACCCCGGACTTGAACCCGGTGGAGGGCGTCTGGTCACTGCTGCGGCGCGGTCCGCTGGCCAATGTCGCCTTCACCGACGACGACCATCTCGAACACACCCTCCGCCGCGGCCTGCGGCACATTCAACGCCACCCCGAACTCATCGACGGCTGCCTCACCGGCACCGGACTCAAGCTGACTCACTATCCGACGACAACACTCCGAATAGGTCAGTAGGCTCGGTCCCGACGGGCGGCCCGGCGCCGTCCTCGTTGAGAGCCCGGACGCTGACAGGTCGAACGCGCAACGCGCCCCGTCCATCCCGCTGTGAGTGCCGAGTTCGTCCACGCACAAGCGATGGAGCTTGGCGCACCCCAGGCCTTGGTTGGTCCGCGCAGCACACAAGCCCTGTGCGACACGACAACACCAGGTGATACACCTCACGCGCCTCAACGGTCGCGCGCGTACAACCCTTTCGCTTCATCGACGATCAACACTGTGCGGCCGCTGTGGCCGTGCGACCTGTATCCGCCCATCGAAAGTCCATAACGGAGCCTTCTCATGTCCCAGCACTCCCGCAACAAGTTGACGCCCGGCAAGAAGGTGACCCTGGGCGTCAGCGCACTGGCCGCCTCCGGAGTTGCCGTCGGTCTGCTCGTCACACCGTCCGCGACGGCGGGCGGGACCGGCGAGGATGAGGCGCTGCAGCAGAGCAAGGCCTTCGCCGCCGACGCGTCGGCAGCGAAAGCCGCAGCGCCCAGGACCCTCGCCGCGAGAGCTGCCGACTCCACCGTCGTCTCCGGCATCACCGTCGACGGCGGCAACAGCGCCCGCATCGGGACGACGAACACGCAGACGATCACTGTGAAGTGGACGGTCAGCGGCGGGTCGAAGCTCTACGGCAGCCACGCGTCGATCTGGCGCGGCACCGACCGCGACAGCGACCTGAAGCAGTTCTTCAACTCCGAGCAGTTCGACGCGGACATCGACCCGTGCGTTCAGTCCGGCGACACCATGTTCGACTGCACGGCCACCTTCAAGATCGACCCCCAGGACTACCTGAAGAACGAGGACGCCGGAGCGTGGAAGATCGCCCTCTATGCGATCACCGACGCGGCCACCGACGTGGACACCGACAACGCCAAGACCTGGTACCTCAAGCGCTGGTCCCGGCTGAGCAACAACGCGGCCCCCGAACCCGTCGCCAAGGGCAAGACGATCACGATCACCGGCAAGCTGGAGCGCGCCAACTGGGACACCCACAAGTACGCGGGCTACACCCAGCAGACCGTCCGCCTCCAGGAGCGTTCGCTGACCGGCTCGTACGCCACCACCAGCAGCCACATCACCGGCACCGGCAGCCTGGCGGGTGTCGAAAAGCAGACTCGCACCGCCACGACCGACCGCTGCTACCGCTACAAGTTCGAGGGCACCTCTACTACGCCGCCGGTCACCGCCACCGGTGACTGCGTGGACGTGCGCTGAGCCCGCTGACCTGGCTGACCACACCGGGGCGGCGAGGCGACAGACTCGTGCTCGTCCCGGTGTTGGCCGGCTTACGGATCCGGTGGCGCGGTCGGTCCGGCCCCGCGGCCGCCCGGACCACTGAGTTCGCCGGGCCGGGCTCGTTCGTAGCGGCGGATGACCTGCCCGGTGGGCCGGTCCAGGAAGGCCAGGCGGTTCAGCCCGTGGCGGGCCAGGATCCGGTGCGCGGTGGAGGCGGGCAGGCCAAGGATCGGGCCGATGCGGGCCGTTCCGAGTCTGCGGTCCTGGCGCAGGCGGCAGACCCGGGCCTCCAGCGGTGCCGCGGTGCGGTGCGGTGTGGTGGGGGGAGGGCTGGAACGGTCGTGCAGTCCTTGTTCGCCCTCGGTGCGCCAGCGGCGGATCCAGGTGTGGGCGGTGGGCCGCGAGATGCCCATTTCGGCGGCCACATACGTGACCGGGCGACCGGCGCGGACACGTTCGACCAGCAGTCGCCTGCCGTGCACGGTCAGACTGGCATCACGGTGGGACACGAAGCCCTCCGTGCGGTGCAGTCGCTAGTGCTCTGACCGGGAAGGTTCGCCGGGGCGGTGGTCGCTTCCTCAGGCTTGGAGCCAGCCGTGCATTCTCCTTCTGAGCGGCGGTAGCAGTCCCGAAGAAAATGGATTGGGTGTAGCTCCTTTGGAGGGATGGTCGCCGAGGAGAGCCACATCTGTCGGCTGGCCCGTGCAGGATCGGGGCTTCCCCGGAGCGACACCACACCCCTATGGTCACAGCGGTATGAGACCTGGCAGGAAGCGCAAGGTGGGCGCGAAGCGCTCGTCGCGAACTCGACCGCTCGACGAAACGAGCCTCTGGTGGATTCCGCTCGGCGTCCTTGTCATGCTGTTCATGAGCTGGGGAATCTCCGGGTTCATAGCCCGTTGCGAGCCTGGCATCAGGGGCGACTGCGTTGCGCCGCACCACAGCGTCCCGTGGCCGTTTTGGGTGGTGTTTCTCGCAGTGTTGCCGACGTACGTGGTGGTGATCACGGGACTCGCCACGTGCCATTGGCCACCCGCGCTCAGCGTAGCCCTGGGCGGTATCGCTGGTGGGGCGTACGTGCTTGCCCAAGGACAGACGAGGCCGTCCATGATCACTGCGGGCATCGCGCTCGTCCTTGCCCTTGCGTCCCCCGCACTGACATGGCATCGCCGCCGACACGGGGCCCATGCCCAACCCTAGACGGTCATCCCTCCAGAAGAGCCACACCCAAATGGATTGCCTTGGGGACGGTGCTCACGTTGGCTGGGCAGCATGGCTGAACTGCATACCGATCGCCTCGTGCTCCGTCGATGGCAAGACTCCGACCTTGAACCGTGGGCGGCGATGAATGCTGATCCCGAGGTCCGGGAGCACTTGGGCGACCTGCTCACCCGTGAACAGAGCGATGCCTCCGTGGCGCAGTTCCAGGCCGAGTTCGACCAGCGAGGCTACGGATGGTGGGCAGTTCAACTGCAGGCCACGGGCGAGTTCATCGGCTTCGCGGGCTTGGACCAGGTGGATGATGGCATGCCGTTCACTGGGGTAGAGATCGGTTGGAGGCTCGCTCGCTCGGCCTGGGGCCAGGGTTACGCCACCGAGGCCGCCTTGGCTGGCCTGGCCTTCGGCTTCGAAACGCTTGAACTTACCGAGATCCTTGCAGTGACGACTGCCACGAACCTCCGTTCCCAAGCAGTGATGCGCCGGATCGGCATGACCCGAGACCCGGCTGACGATTTCGACGACCCCACCGCACCCGAAGGGCCACTGCGTCCGAACGTGCTGTACCGAATCGCGCGTGGTGTGAGGGTCTGACGCTCTCGGCGGCCTCTGTCGCTTGGTCAGGCCGGGGCGGGGAGCGGGCGTCCGCCCCAGCGAATGCCCTTTTCGCTGCGGATGCGGGCGCGTTCGCGACGCTGGGCCGCGAGGACGTCGGGGTGGCGGGCGTTGGCGTTGCGCCAGCGCAGGTAGGAGTGCAGGGCCCGGGTCTGCACGCTGTGGTTGCGGTGGTTGGAGTTGGCAATCGTGAACTGCCGCAGTGGCCCGAAATGCGCCTCGATCGGGTTGGCCCAGGAGGCGTAGGTCGGGGTGAAGCACAGCTCGACGCGGTTCTTCTTCGCCCAGCGACGGATCTTGTCGCCCTTGTGGGCGGACAGGTTGTCCAGGATGACGTAGATCGGGGTGTCGTCCGGGCGTGCGGCCCGGATCGACCTCAGTGCGGCCAGGGTGTTCACCGCACCCTTCTTGCGGCGGTTGACGCCCCACACCCGGTCGTCGCCGACGGAGTAGCAGCCGTGGAAGTACCGCACCCCGTGGGTGCGGTGATAGGTCGCGGGATGGCGCTCAGGGTGACCGGCGGGAGCCCAGCCAGCTCCGGCGGTGGGGCGGATGCCGAGCGGCCCGAACTCGTCGAACGCAAACACGCGGTCCGGGAAGCGTTCCAGCACCTCCTCGATGCGGTCCAGCTTGGTGTCGCGCTCGGGGTCGGGCGACTCCTTCCAAGTCTTGGTGCGTTGGAAGGTGATGCCGCGACGGGCGAGCAGGCACCGTAATGTCTCGCCACCGATCCGGATCAAAGGGCCGTGCACTTTCCGCAGGTAGGCGGCGAGTTTGCGGATGGACCAGCGGGTGAAGGGCTGGCCGAGCTTGGTCGGGCGGGTGGTGGCCGTCTGGACGACGAAGTCCTCGTCGTCAGGACTAAGCAGGCGGGGACGGCCTCCCGCCCACCGAGGGTCCAGGCAGGCAAGACCGATCTCGTTGAACCGGTGGATCACGTCGCGGACGGTGTCCTCGTCGGCCTGGACCAGCTTCGCGATCACTGGGACCCGATTCCCGCCGGCCGAGGCCAGCAGCATCATCGCGCGCCGGTACCGCACCGAACTGGTGCTGCCACGACGCACGCTCTGCTGCAGCTTCTGCCCCTCCTGGTCGGTCAACCTGCGCACATGGACAGGCTTAGCCACCACACCCCCAGCGGTCGGATCGGACGTCTCCGGACATCCAACCTCTGGAACCACCGATCCGGCGAACCTTCCCGGTCAGAGCACTAGACAGCTCCACCACACCGGAGGTCTTCGCCATGATCAAGCCCCGCCAGCGGTGACAACGTTCGTGGAGAGCTGGTCCCGCGTGATGAATCTTCTGCGGCAGCACGCCCCTGCCGATCACGTGGATCTGCCTGGGCCCGCTACGGAACAGATGATCGCGGCCGCTGAGAAGCGGATGGGTATCGGCCTCCCTCAGGATCTGCGGGCGTGGCTGCTGCAGAACAATCTGGATCTTCCTGAGGAGGATGTGGACGACGATGCCGCATGTTGCGGCTTCGCGGGGTTTCCGGACGAGGGAAGCTTCTTTCTGGGTATCCGGGCCATGGAGAGGCTCTACGAGAACCGCTCCATGCCCGGTGGATTCGACCCCCCGGACCAGCCGGAGAATCCGTTCTGGCGCAATGAGTGGATCCCGTTCCTGTCGGACCAGGCCGGCTGGATGGGAAAGTTCATCGACGTGCGGGACGGGCGTGTCGGCAAATGGTTCGCGGGCGAGATCACGACCACGGGTGAGTACGAATCGCTGGCTCACTATTTCGACTCCGTGGCGGAGATGCTGACGAAGATCGCCGATGGAGAACACCCAGTCTGTGAGTTCGCCGAAGGGCGACTCGTCTGGTCGTGAAACAGTCCCCACCACATGACCGACATCGCCAAAGCCGTCCTCACCCTGGAGAAGTAAGAACAGAGCGTTCGTCCCGGGCCCGGTGCGTGGTCCGAAAACCGCGCGGACGCGTTCGCAGGCACATGGCGGCGGTGATGTCGGGAGGGCGCTCAGGGGGTGAGGCCGGCGTCGCGGGCCAAGAGCGCGGCCTGGACCCGGTTGGTGACGCCCAGGGTGGTCAAGATACGGCTGACGTGGGATTTGACGGTGCTCTCCTGCATGCCGAGGGATTTCGCAATATCGGCGTTGGTGTCCCCTTTAGCGAGCAGCGCCAGGACGTCCTTTTCACGTGGGGTGAGAGGTGCGATGCGGGCTTGGGCCTGGGTGGCCTGAGGGCGGCCCGTGTGGTGGTAGCGATCGATGAGGCGGCGGGCGGCGGTGGGGTGGAGCATGGCGGAACCGGCGGCGACGAGGTGGACGGCTCGCAAGATTTCAGCGGGGTCGGTGTCCTTGAGGAGGAAGCCGTCGGCGCCCGCGGCCAGTGCGTCGTAGACGTACTCGTCGAGGTCGAAGGTGGTCAGGGTGATGACCTTCGGTGGGTGGGGCAGGGCACGCAGCCGCCGAGTGGCAGCGATGCCGTCCATACGGGGCATGCGGACGTCGACCAGGGCGACGTCGATGCGGTGGGCGGTGGCCTGCTCGATGGCGTGGAGGCCGTCGGTGGCCTGGGCGACGACCTCGATGGCGTCGTCGCTGGCGAGGAGGTCGGTCAGTCCGAGGCGGACGAGGGCGTCGTCGTCGACGACCATGGCGCGGATCACGTACGGGGGCCGTTCTGTTCGGTGACGGGGTGGGGGATGCGGGCGGCCAGTCGCCAGGTCCCGGCGCCGCCGGGGCCGGCGTTCAAGTGCCCGCCCAGTGCTTCGACGCGCTCGCGCAGTCCGATGAGGCCGAATCCGGAGGGAACCGCCGGGGCGCCGTGGAGGTTCGTGCTGGGAGGGTTGGTGACTTCGATCAGGGTGGCGGGTGGCCCGTAGTCGACGCGGACGTGGACGGGCGCGTCGGGGGCGTGCTTGCGGGCATTGGTCAATGCTTCCTGGACCAACCGGTAGACGGCCAGACGGTGCGCCGCGGGCGCCTGTTCAGGACTGCCCTCGACCATCGTGCCGATGACCTGTCCGGCCGCCCGGGACTGCCCGATCATCTCTTCGACGTCGCGCAGGGCCGGTGCGGGCGGGTCGGTGGCAGCAGAGGTATCGGTACGCAGGGCGCCAAGCACGTCGCGCAGGTCGGTCAGAGCCTCGGTGGAGGTGGTACGCAGCAGGCTGAGGCGTTCGACGACGGGATCGGGCAGGGCATCCTTTTTCGTGGCGAGGACACCCGTGTGAAGGGCGATCAGGCTGAGCCGGTGGGCGAGTACGTCGTGCATCTCCGCCGCGATCGCGGACCGCTCGGCCATGCGTGCGGCCTGCTCGCGTAGTTCCCGCTCGGTCCGCAGATGATCCACCTGAGTATTCAGCGCCTCGACCAGGCGGCGGCGGTTTCCCATCCACAGCCCGCCCACCACGGCCAGCAGCACAAAGAGCACCGAACCATAGGGTTGCGGGCTCCACAAGGACACCACCGGGCGTAGGACGGCGTTGCCGGTGAGGGCCACGGCAGAGCAGACCACGGCTGCCAGGGTGCGGCGGCGGGAGGCGAGGTCGAACAGGGCCAGCAGGAACAGCGGGAGCATGGGCCACCCCCACACACCCGCCGCCGCCGTCGTGAGAGCCGGGGCGAGCCACCAGGGGCCGCGGCGCAGCAGCAGGGCGAGCCCGCACGCGAGCGCCACCGCTGTGCGGGCGCCGCCGTAGTGGCCGCCGGCGCTCGATGCCGTGTTCTGGACCGCGGCCAGCGTCAGCAACACCACCAGGCCGTAGCGACCGTACGCGGCCCACCTGTGGTTCTGTTCCCGCTTCATCTGCGCAGCGTAGGCAGGCGGCCGTCTGCGTCACGGCCACCGTTCCGCCACGGCGACCCCCTACTTTCGTAGGGGAAGGCGGACGCACAAGGGATGATCCGCAGGAGAGCGAGCGTCCTTAGCGTCGAAGACATGGACGATTGGACCACCTCACACGACCGTGTCCTCGCGCAGCGCAACGCCGAGGGCTGGATGTTTCTCATCGAAGCAGCCCGCGACCTGCGCACCACCGGAGCCATCGCTCCCAGCAGCAAAGCGCTCGCCCGCCTGCTCACCGACCCGGTCCAGGAGCACGCAACGCAGCCCCTCAACGTCCTGGAGGCGGGCGCGGGCACCGGCTCCGTCACCCGCACCCTGATCTCCCGCCTCTCCCCGGGCAGCCGACTGGACATCGTCGAGGCCAACGCGCGCTTCGCCTCCCAGCTGCGCCGCCTCGTCCGCACTCATCCGCGGCTCGTCGGCCGGAGTGAACGGGTCCGCGTCCACCACACCCTCGTCGAACAGCTCGACACCGGCCGCCCCTACGACGTGATCGTCTCCGGCCTGCCCTTCACCAACTTCACCCCCGCCCAGGTCGAGACGATCATGAACCGGTACATGGAACTGCTCCACCCCGGCGGCACCCTCACCTACTTCGCCTACCGCGGCACCCGCTACGCCCGCGCCCTGACCGCCTCCCGCAGCGAAGCCCGCCGCCACCGCGCCGTCGAAGAGGTCCTCGCCGACTACCAGCGCAGGTACGCCACCGGCTGCTGGACCGTGTGGGGCAACCTGCCCCCGGCCAACGTCTGGCAGCTGCGCCGCCCCGCCCGCGCATCCGTCCCGGCAGCGCAGCACATCATGGCCGGTGCAGACCGGTGAACACGCTGACCGGACTGATCAGTCACGTTCCCGCCCAGGCCGCCTACGCGATCCTGGCCGCCGCGGTGCTGGCCGAGTCCGTGCTGCTGATCGGCGCGTTCATCCCGACCCTGACTCTCTTGCTGGCCTCCGGAACCCTGGCTCGCGCCGGCGACCTGAACCTCGTTCTGGTCATCGCCACCGCCTCGGGCGCGGTCGTCGCCGGGGACGCCCTCGGCCACCGCACCGGACACATGCTCGGCAGCCACCTGCGCACCGGACGGCTCGGCCGCCGCATCCCCACCGCCGCGTGGCAGCGAGCCGAAGCACTCATGGCCCGACGCGGCGGCCAGGCCGTCTTCCTGTCCCGCTTCGTCCCCGTCGTACGCACCCTGACCCCGCACCTGGCCGGGGCGACCCACCTGCCCTACCGGCGCATCGCCCCCTACAGCCTGCTCGCCGCACCGGTGTGGGCCGGCGCCGAAGCCACCACGGGATACGTCGCAGCCACCTCCCTCCAGCACACCATCGCCTACGGAGGCCCCGCCCTCGCCGCCACCGCCGCAGTGATCACTGCGGCCGTCCTGGGCGGCAGCAAAATCCGCAGCCGGACCCGCTCTGGTGCTTCTGCTTCTCGGCGGAAGCAGGAGGCGCTGGGCCGGTCGTCGTCGCCCAGCGCGGAGGGTCGTCGATGTGAAGGGCGGTCAACTCCGCGACGGAGTCGACGGGAAGCCCGCCAGCTCGAAGGTGAGCCACGGCTTTGGGCAGCAGGCGGCTGCGTTCATCGGAACCGGCTCCGGACGGGAGGTGGGGGGTCGTTTCGCCACCGAGTCTTTGGTCGGTGGATCTGTGGGACCACTCGGGGAAAAGCTCCAGTTCATGCAGGCGGTGGAGAACAGCGGATATCGAAACACCCCAGTCGCCGGCTTCTGCGGCCAAGCGTTCGAGAGTGGCGGTGCGGAGCGTCGAGGCGACGACGGCAGTACGGGGCATGAGGAAAGCAGAGGCGGACGGGACGGCCGCAGTGCGCGAGACCCGGTGGCCCGGCCGGCTATGGCCAAGGACGCGTTGCCCGAGCTCGTGGGGGAGGTGCCGCCGTGCCTGTTCGCCGTCCAGACGGGATGGGAGGAAGACGAAGGGTGTCCCGGACTGGCGTGTGAACAACGCCCCTACGTCTCCGCAGTCGGTCGGTAGAGCAACGATGCGGATGTCATTGGCTTCGAGGAGCGGCATCAGCGCGTCAGTGGGGGCGTCGCCCATCGGCCAGTGGGCCCGTAGGGCCTCGGCGGCGTCCTTCGCGCGTTGACCGCCGTCCATGGGGTGCAAGGCGGTCGCTCACCCGTGGCCACGCCCCGCACCGAGCGCGGCCAGGGCTGCCCCACGCCCTGGCCCGGCTCGACTTGGTGAATCGGCGGGCGCGGTCGGTCCGGATCGGCCGAAGGCGCCGGTGATGGCCGCGCTGCAGGGGGCGGTTACGTGTACATCCCGCCCTGGAGGTTGTCGAAGAGCTCGTTCCACTCGCTGTACTGGTTGGCGAACGGCAGCGGATCGACTTCGCGGATGTACGCCATCAGTGCTTCGACTTCCTGACGGCGACGGGCATCCGCGGAGTCGGGGTCCTCGTCGTCGGCGCTGAAGGAGGTGATGAAGTCGAGCCAGGACTGGGCGGTCTTGATGAGTGAGGAGATGTCCTGGTGGATGGGGATGACCAGGTTGACGCCCTCTGTGTACTGGTAGACGGTGCCTGTGTCCGCAGCGATCACGATCGGGTTGATCGGGAAGTTCCCGATCTTGACGACCGTCTTGAGCTCGTCAGGGGTCTCCCATCCGTCGGCAGCTTTCGCTGTGGCGTCCCAGATGAACGCTGAGTTGAAGTCTTGCGGCAGGAAGAACCCCAGCTCGTACTCCTCTGCTTGTGGGAGCCCGACGTGGGTGAGGAAGTCCAACGTCTCTCCGCTGAAGCCGTACTGGCGGCCGGTGGCCTCGGGCGGTACGGCGACTTCCTCCACCAGCTCGACGTCTTCCAGGGCCTGATGGTCAACGTTGAACAGCACTGACTCGGACGGAACGCGAAGCTGCAATTCAAGGTCTCCGATGTAGACACGTGGGCTCGGCAGCAACGCATCGGATGACACCGGGCGGCTCCGGATTTTCACCCGCCCGAAGCCGCCTCCGTCTCATGCAGCCAGTGCAGTCAGGCCAGCAGGGAGCGTCGGGAGTAGGAAACCGTGGGAACGATCGGGACGTACTTTGGTGAGCGCGGCGCCGGGATGTAGGGGCGCGGCGGGGTTTCGTGGTCCGGCACGGCGGGTGGCCGGACACGGCAGGCCCGGATCGCCGTCCTCCATAGGGCTCCGTACCAAACGTTGCTGACTTGGTTTCGCCAGTGGAATTGTGCATGGTCTGCGTGCCGAGCGGGCCGCCCGGCTTGTAGATCCAGCTGGTCCCGTACGGTGCCGGCCGCCCCTCGTCGTCGCCCGTCCCTCGCCCCGCGCCCCCATCCGCGCACCCCTCCAGCACGCCCGTCGGCGCGCCGGGGAGCGGACCTTGGGTTCCCGGTTCCGCGCCGGGCGGCCCGCGCCGGGAGGGCTCGCTCCCCGGCACGGGCGCCCGGAACGGAACCGGCGGACGGTTCAGCTGCGGTGGGCGCCGGAGAACTGAGGGGAGGCGATGGCGAAGTCGCCCGGGTCGACGCCGCCCTCCTTGGTGTCGTCGTTGGCGAAGACGAACGCCTCGACGGGCACGTCGCGTTCGGCGCTGAGGGCCTGGACGAGTTCCTGGACGACGGCCGTCTCCAGGACGACGCGCGGCGCCGGGTCCGTCCCGGGCAGCCGGACCACGCCGAGTGCGTCGCCGGCCTCGACCTCCCGGGTGGTGACGAGCAGCGTCAGGTGACCGGCGCCGGACAGCGAGCGGGCGAGCTCGACCTCGCGGCCGTCGCCGAACACAAGGTGCAGTGTGTTGCCCGCCGACTCCATCTCGCCGTGCAGGTAGTTGCGGGTGACGGAGGCGGCGGCGGGCAGGCGCGGCACCTCGCGCAGCAGCAGGGCGGCCTCCTCGGCGGTGGCCCGCGAGGCGCCGGAGGCCACGCAGTCCGCGGCGACGCAGGCGGCGGCGCGGGCCCGCAGCGGCGCGATCGTGGCGGCTGCCCGCTCCCGTACGGTGCGCAGCCGGTCCGCGATGCCGTCCCACGGATCACCGGCGCGACCCGCGACCGCCCCGGCGAGGAGGTCGAGGGCGACGACGGTGCCGGTGAAACCGACGGTCGAGGCGTACGAGTCCGGTTCGTTGCCGAGATCGAGCGTCAGTCTCGCGAGGTCGCCCAGCGGGGACGGCGCCACGTTGATCAGGGCGGCGGTGCGCACATCACCGGCCGCCCTGAACGCGGCGAGCGTCTCCGAACTGCGCCCGGACTGCGACACGCCGATCAGCGCGTCGGTGTCGAACCCGCCGAGCCCGTCCTCGATCTCGCTGGCGAGCACCCGCTGGGCGGGCACCCCATGGGCGCGCAGCACCGCGACCGGCACGGCGAGCGCGGCGTACGAGGCGCCGATCCCGGCGAACAGCGGCCTGCGGGCGGCGGCGAGGTCGCGGGCCGGTCCGGAGAGCTGCGCGCGGACGTGGGCCGTCACCCGCTCCAGGGCGTCGGGCTGCCGGTCCTGGCCGGTGTGGAAGGTGATGCGGGAGCCGGTCATGGGGGTTCCTTTCGGCGGCCCTGGCCGCGGGCGGCGGCTCGGGGCGCGGGTGGTGCGGTCGTACGGCGTCGTGGGCGGGCGCGTCAGCCGGTCGGCGGGGTCGCGGGGCCGGCCTGCGGTGACGCGGGATTGGTGGGCGGAGTCACGGGGCCGGTCGCGAGGCCCGGGGCCTCCGCTGCGGTGGCCACGTTCTCCTGCTCGCGCGGGGGCGGCACGGCGGCCTCCCCGGGGTCGTCCTCGCGTTCCCGGCCCGGGGTGGGCAGGTCGAACCGGACGATGGCGAAGCGGAAGATCCCGTAGTAGAGGAGGGCGAACAGCAGACCGATCGGGATGAGCAGCCACGGCTTGGTGGCGATGCCGAAGTTGAGGACGTAGTCGATGGCGCCGGAGGAGAAACCGAAGCCGTCGCGGATACCGAGCGCGTAGCAGACGCCCATGGAGACGCCGAAGAGCACCGCGTGGATGGCGTAGAGGACGGGCGCCACGAACATGAAGCTGAACTCCAGCGGTTCGGTGACACCGGTGACGAACGAGGTCAGGGCGACCGAGATCATCATGCCCTTGACGGCCTTACGGCGCTCGGGCCGCGCGGTGTGTGCGATGGCGAGGGCGGCGGCGGGCAACGCGAACATGTAGATCGGGAAGCCGCCGGTCATGAACTGCCCGGCGCTGGGGTCGCCGGCCAGGAAGCGGGCGATGTCGCCGTGGGCCTCGGCGCCGGTCTGCGGGTTGGTGTACGAACCCGCCTCGAACCAGGGGAAGAACGAGAAGAAGTGATGCATCCCGATCGGGATGAGCGCCCGCACCACCAGGCCGAACAGCCCCGCGCCCCAGGCGCCGGTGCCCACCAGCCACTCGCCGAAGTGGAAGAACCAGCCGCCGACGACCGGCCACACCAGGCCGAAGACGAGCCCGGTCACGACACCGGCGAACGCGCTGAGGATCGGCACGAGCCGCCGGCCGCCGAAGAAGCCCAGCCACTCCGGGAGCTTGGTCCGGCTGAAGCGCTGGTAGAGCAGGGCGCAGATCAGGCCCATCACGATGCCGCCGAGCACCTTCGCATCCTGCGGCTGGCCGTCGACTCCCTTGGGGAAGGCCGGGCTTGCGAGGACGTTCTTGAAGACGAGGTAGCCGACCGCTGCGGCCAGCGCTGTCGAGCCGTCGGACTTCTTGGCGAAACCGATGGCGACACCGATCGCGAAGAGCAGCGGCAGGTTGTCGAAGACCGCCTGGCCGCCGGCGCTGAGGATCATGCCGAACTTGCGGATGACCTCGGGCAGGGCCTCGCGGCCCAGCAGGTCGTCCTTGCCGAGCCGCAGCAGGATCGCCGCCGCGGGCAGCACCGCCACCGGCAGCATCAGGCTGCGTCCGATCCGCTGCATGACCGCCATCACGCCGCTTCCGGCACGCTTCGTCGCGTGAGCCGTACTCATCTGTCTTCCTCCGTGGGACTGGGGAACACTCCCAAGGTATGCGGAGGTCTGCAACTGGTCAACACTGGTATTAATGAAGCAGACCAAAAGCGAGCCACGTACCATCGGGAGAGCGACCTGACGGGCTCTACTGGTATGCGGTGGTATGGTTCAGGTTGTCGAACCGGAGGAACCCGTATGTCGGAATTGGGCCCAGCCGCCCCCACCCCGCGCCGTGGCAGCGGTGCCGCCCCGCTGTGGGAGCAGGCCGCCGATCTGATCCGCGGGGAGATCGCGCGCGAAGGACTCGCGGCGGGCGACCGGCTGCCGTCCGAGCGTCACCTGTGCGTGCGCCTGGCCATCTCCCGGGTCACCCTGCGCAAGGCGCTGACCCACCTGGTGGAGCAGGGGCTGCTGACGGCGACGCACGGCCGGGGCTGGTTCGTCGCCGCGCCCGCGCCCGCCCGCGAGTGGCCCAACGACTTGGAGTCCTTCACCGCCACCGCGCGGCGCAAGCAGATGACGGCGAGTTCGCTGGTGCTGACGCGGGAGCGGGTGCTCGCCACCCTCGACGACGCGGACCGGCTCGACGTCCCGGCCGGCACTCCGCTCCTGCGCCTTGACCGGGTCCGCTTCCTCGACGGCGTACGCATCGCAGTCGACCGCACCCTCATCGTCGACCGGGCCGCTCCGGGCCTGGACGAGGTCGACTTCACCTCCGCCTCCCTCTTCGCGGAACTCGCCGTCCGCGGGGTTGTTCTCGACCACGCGGAGACGGCCATCGAGGCCCGCGCCGCCGATCCGGAGCTCGCCCGAGAACTCCAGATCGCGGTGGGCGCGCCAGTGCTCAGGCTCGACCAGACGATCCGCGGCCGGGACCAGCGGCCGGTACTGCTGTCGACGGTCGACTACAGCGGCGAGCGCTATCGGCTGCGTACCACGTTCCCCTCGCGCTGACCGGACTCATCCTTCCGCGCCGCATCGCCCGTCCCGCCCGCCACATGTCCCGTGGGCGGGGGCCGATCGCCCCTGATCCGCTCGGCGGAGGGCCCGGGTGGTGTCCTCGGTGAACAACTGCTGGCTGTGCGCGGCCGGGTACGCGACTTCCGTGTAGGTGAGGGCGTCCTGAGCCCGCACTTCACGGATCACGTCGCCTTGATGGCCGTCTCAAGACTGCGGCAGCACATAGGGCTCCGGTAATTCCCGGGGGGAGGGGGGCTGCGTCGAAGTAGCGCGGCGACTTCTCCCAGGGAAGGGGGGCGCCTTGACCTACGTCAGCGCGTATATGCGGATGGCCACCACGTCCTCTCCCTCGGGGCGGGCGAGACCGACGAAGACCGTCTCGGCGAGCCAGCGGTGGGCTGGGGCGTCGGTGCGGAAGACGGGGTGGGTGCGGTAGTAGTGGCCGGCGTGGGTGACCTGGAGGTCCGCGTCGTACTGGTCCGGGCTGTCCGGCGCCGGACGGTAGTAGCCGCGGTTGACGATGTCTATGACGGCCCCGTCGTCGGCCTGAAGGAGATAGCGGGCGTCGAGTTCGCATACCTCGCCGCGCGTGCTGCTCCAGTCGCCGCCGCCGGGGAGGACTTTTCCGCGCAGCAGAGGACCGTCGACGGTGCCGCCGACGATCGGGGTGAACTCGGTGACCTCTCCGTCGCCGTGGCCGATGTGCAGGGACGGATCAAGGTGGGCGCGGATCTCGAACGCGTAGGTCAGGGCGGGGGAGAAGGGCATGGCTGAACTCCGTTACGAGGTCGGTGGGTTGGTGTCGGCGGAGGGAAGGCGGCGGCTGGGTCTCCAGCCGCGCCGTGGCACCGAGTCGAGCAGCTTGCGGGTGTACGGGTCCTGCGGCTTGTCGAGCACGGAAAGGGTGGGTCCGCTCTCGACGACACGTCCGCGGTGCATGACGACGATGTCGTCGCAGATGTGCTGGACGATGCCGAGGTCGTGGGTGATGAACAGATAGGAGATGTCCGAGCGTTCGCGGATCTCCCTGAGCAGCGCGATGATCTGCGCCTGCACGGACACGTCCAGGGCGGCGACCGCCTCGTCCAGGATCAGCAGGCGCGGCTCGACGGCCACGGCCCGTGCGATGGCCACCCGCTGCCGTTGCCCTCCGGACAGGGAACGCGGCAGCGACCGGGCCTGCGGTGCGCCGAGCCCCACTTGGTGGAGCAGTTCGGCGGTGCGGCGGCGCAGCTCGTCGCCCCTCAAGTCGGTGTGCAGCGTGAGGACTTCGCTGATGCTGTCCGCCACGCGCTGATGGCGGTCCAGCGATGCGTACGGGTCCTGGAACACCATCTGTACGCATCGGGCGAAGCGTCGGCGTGCGGCGGGTCCCGCCCGGCGCCCGGGCAGGGCCTGTCCGTCCAGCCGGAGCGTGCCGGCTGTGAGCGGCTCAAGGCCGGCGATCATGCGTGCGGTGGTGGTCTTGCCCGAGCCCGACTCGCCGACCACGGCCAGCGAGGAGCCGGGCGCCAGGGTCAGGGTGATGTCGTCCACGGCGACGAAGTCGCCGAAGGTCTTGCGCAGGCCGACCGCCTCCAGGGCGGGCGATGCGGCGTCGTCAGTCATGTCGTGCGCTCCTGTCCTGGTCGCCGTGCAGGGTGGTGGGCGAGGGGAAATGACAGGCGGCCGAGCCGTGTTCGACCGGTGCCGGCTTCGGGCTCTCGCTGGCGCAGATGTCCTGGACGGCCGGGCAGCGTGGCGCGAAGGCGCACCCCCGCCCGGCCTCGAACGCCGACAGTGGCCTGCCGCCGATGGTCCGCAGAGGCTGCGCACCGGCACCGGGCTCGGGCCGTGACGCGAGCAGAGCGCGGGTGTACGGATGCGCGGAGCCGTCGTGCAGCCGTGCCGCCGGCACCTCCTCGACGACGGAGCCCGCGTACATGACGGCGATGCTGTCGCAGACGGCCGTGGCCAGGGCCAGGTCGTGGGTGATGAACAGCATCGCGAGGCCGCGCCGAGCACGGGCCTCGTCGACGATGGCCATGACCTCCGACTGAGTGGTGACGTCCAGGGCGGTGGTGGGCTCGTCGGCCAGCAGGAGCCGGGGCTCACCGAGCAGCGCGGCGGCGATCATCACCCGCTGCAGAAGCCCCCCGGACAGCTCGGCCGGACGCTGGCGAAGGCGACGGGAGGCGTCGGCGATGCCCACCTCGCGCAGCAGGTCCACGGCCTTGGCCTCGGCACTCCCGCGGCGCTCTTCGCGCGTGGCGATCAGTCCCTCGGTGAGGAAGTCGCCGATGGTGCGCAGCGGATTGATGTGCGCCCGCGGATCCTGGAAGATCATCGCGACGTCGTGGCCGCGCAGCGCACGCAGAGCCGCCGGGCCCATGGCGGTGACCGACGCCCCGGCGAAGCGGACCTCACCCTCGACCCGGGCGCCGGGCGGCAGCAGCCGGAGCACCGACCGGGCGGTGAGCGACTTTCCCGAGCCGGATTCCCCGACCAGCCCCACGGCGCTCCCCGCCGGCACGGACAGATCCACGCGGTGGATGACGGGACGGTGCTCGCCCTTCACCGGGAGGGTGACGCGCAGCCCGTCGAATTCAAGGAGCGGTGTGCTCATCGGTCCTCTCCCAGCAGTCGGCGGGACAGGGCGCCGCCGAAGAGGTTGCAGGCGATGACGAGGACGACGATGACCAGGCCCGCGTACAGCGCCTGTGCGGGCTGGCCGGCGAGGATGCCGGGCGCGCCGTTCGCGACCATCAATCCCCATTCGGCGGTGGGTGGTTGGGTGCCGAGGCCGATGAAGGAGAACGCCGCCACGTCGAGCAGCGTGTAGCCGAAGGAGGTCGTGGCCTGCACCAGGATCAGGGGCAGCAGATTGGGCAGCAGATGGCGTAGGCAGATCCGTCGCCCCGACATGCCGAGCATGCCGAGGGCGGAGACATAGGGGAGGGACCGCTCCCGCAGGGCTGAGCTGCGTACGACGCGGGCGATGTAGGGCAGGTACGCGATCGAGAGGGTGGCCACAGCGATGTGCAGACCCGCTCCGAAGACCGCTGCCCCGACCACCGCCAGGACCAGACCGGGAAACCCGAAGATCAGGTCCAGGAAGCCGGACACCAGACGGTCGTACCAGCCCCCGAGCCACGCGGCCGACACCGCGAGGCCTGTGCCGGCCAATCCGGCGATCACGGTGATCAGGGCCGGAGCGAGAAGGCTGGGCCTGGCTCCGTACAGCAGTCGCGACAACAGGTCGCGGCCGGTGTCGTCGGTGCCGAGCCAGTGCGCCGCCGAACTGCCCTGGGAGACCGCCAGCGGGTCCACGGCGTTCGGGTCGTAGGGCGCGAGGAGCGGCGCGGACACGGCGGCCAGGACCACGAGGGCGACGACGGCTCCGGAGGTGATCAGCATGCCCCGGCCACGGGTGAGGGCGCGGAAGCGGCCCGTGGAGGGCCGCCCTCGGGACAAGGACGCCAGTTGGTAGGTGCTCACCGGTCTCCTCCCAGAGCGACGCGATGGTCCAGGGCGGCGGTGACCACGTCCACCACGGTGTTGATCACGGCGAACGCCACCACGGTGAGCAGCGCCACCGCCTGCACGACCGCCAGGTCCTGCTGGGCGGCGCTGCGGATCAGCAGGGCGCCGACACCGTTGAGACCGAAGGCCTGTTCCACGATGGCGCTGCCGGCGATGAGCCCGGCGACGGCCACTCCGGAGACGGAGGCGATCGGCGCGGCGGCGTTGCGCAGGATGTGTTTGCGGATGACGACGCGCTCCCCGATGCCGCGGCTGCGGGCCGTCTGCACGTGTTCGGAGGCGAGTTCGGTCCGGACCGACGACCGGGTCACCTGGGCGACGTAGGCGAGCCAGGAGGCGGCGAGCGCGACGGCGGGCAGCGTGAGGTGTTCGAGCCGCCCGGTGAATCCGGATCCGCTGCCGTACGCCGGGAGCCAGGCGAGCCGTACGGCGAAGAGCCAGATCAGGAGCGTGGCCATGACGAACACGGGGACGGCCATGAGCGTGGTGGAGGCCACCGTCATGGTGGTGTCGGTCAGGCGGCCGCGCAGGGCGGCCACCGTGCCCGAGGTGACGCCGAGGACGACGATGAGCACGGCGGCGTACACGATGAGGAACACGGTGTTGCCGGCCCGGTCGGCCAGGAGGTGGGTGACGGAGTCCTGGTAGCTGAGCGACTGACCGGCGTCCCCTTGGACGATGCCGGTCAGCCAGCGCCAGTAGCTCTCCAGGAACGGATCGTCCAGGTGGTACTGCCGGTGGATCTCCGCGAGCAGTCCGGGGCTCGGCTCCTTGCCGCCGCCCACCAGCAGCGTGGCCGGGTCGCCGGGGGAGAGGAACAGGGCGCCGTAGACGGCGACGCTCGCGACGAGCAGCGTCACCGCCAGGGCCGCCGCGCGCCGGGCGACGAAGCGGGCGATCACGAGGTGGCCTTCCCGGTGCCGCCGAGGTAGGCCGCCCAGGGCATGTTGAGGTAGGCGAAGGAGGCGGGCGCGCCGCTGAGCCGCTTGTTGAGGAACAGCCGCTCGTAGGGTGAGGCCAGCGGCACCACCGGCAGGTCCTTCGTGTACAGCGCCTGTGCCTGGTTGAAGAGGGCTGCCGAATCGGCGGGCCGCAGGGTGGCCTGGGCCTTGCCGAGGAGGGAAGTGACCTTGGCGTTGCGGTAGTTGGTCCAGTTGAACGGCGAGGTGGGTGACGTCATGAGCTGCGCGTACGAGAGGGGGTCGGGTATCTCGACGTAGCCGAGGACCATGGTCGCGTCCAGGCCCTTGCGCAGGGACGGGTCGAAGAACAGACCCGACATCTGTGTGGGCTGGAGCTGCTTGATGACCAGCTTGAGGCCGATCTTCTTCGCTCCCGCCTGGAGGAAGGTGAGGGTCTGCTGGGACTGCTGGTCGCCCGCGGCGACGGCGACATTCAGGGTGCGCCGGGCAGGATTCGCCTGCGCGATCAGCTTCTTGGCGCGCTCGACGTCGACCGCGGGCACGGCGGGGAGAGCGTCGTAGCCCTTGGCGTAGGTGTCGGCGGCGTCGCCGTGCTGCCACACCAAGGGCGGGTTGAACGTCTTGAGCTGCTGAGCCGCACCCGCGTACACGTTTTTGACGAGGGACTTGTGGTCGAGGACGAGGGACAGCGCCTCGGCGACCCGGTGGTCGGCGAGGGGCGAGCCGGTGCCGATGGCGGCGATGAAGTTCGTCTGGGCCGAGGGCCCGTGGTAGAGCGTGCCGACGGATGACGCGGACAGCGCGCGGGCACCGGAGGAGCTGATCTCGTAGCTGCCGTCGACCTGTCCGGACAGCAGGGCGCTGGTCAGGGTCGAGCCGTCGGTGATGAACTTGAACGTGAGCTTCTGGACCTTGGGCCTCAGGGATGTGTCCCAGTAGTCGGCGTTGCGCGTGGCCGTGATCGATTCGCCGGGCTTCCACGAGCTCAGCCTGAACGGGCCGGTACACATCAGACCGCCCTTGGCCGTGCCGTAGGAACGGCCTGCGCGTTTCATCGCCGCGGCCTCGTTGACCGTGCCGAAGCTGGTCGCGAGCGACTTGAGGAACATCTCGTCCGGCCTCGTGAACCGGACCGTCACTTGGTGCGCGCCGGACGCGGTGATCGTTTTGACGTTGGCCAGCAGAGTCGCATTGACGCCTTGGGTCGCGGGGTCCTTCTGGCGCAGGAGTCCGGCGACGACGTCGTCCGCGGTCATGGGGTGGCCGTTCCAGAACGTGACGTCCTTGCGCAGGTTCAGGACCAGCGTGGTGTCGTCCGGGCGGCTCCACGAGGAGGCGAGGCCCGGGCCTGTGGTGTAGTCGGGCTTCAACCGCAGCAGGGAGTCGCAGAGGTTGGCCTTCACGGTGCTCGGCGAGTAGTCGGCGATCTTCGCCGAGTCCAGCGTCCTGGGCTCGCCCATGGGGAGGTTCCAGGTGACGCTTTCCAGGGGCTTGGTCGCCGCGGGTGTGCGCAGGGTGAGCTTCGGGGCTTCGGGCGCCGACTCGGTGCCGGAGCCCGAGCTACAGGCGGTCGCCGACAGCAGGACGCACAGGGCGCCGATGGCGGTGCGGTTGGTTCGGAGAGTGGTTCTGGGAGCCTGCATGAGGGAGCTCCTCAAAGGAGACGGATCGCTGCGGTGGATTCCTTGGCGCGGGGTCGCGCGGTGGTGCGGGTGAACCGTCGGGTGTGCGGACGGCTCAGGGAGCGGCCGGCGGCACGACCGTGACGGTGAGGTGCGAAGGGCGTACTCCGCCGACGTGCAGGGTCTGCACGCTCGGTTTCGCGGTGAGCGCTGTCCACGGGTTCTCCCCGGTGCCCGGCGCCGGCAGGAACAGCGGATGATCGCTGCTCGCCAGGACCAGCGTCAGCCGGTGACCGGGCCGCAACCGGTAGCCGGTGTGCCCGAGTTCGACGCGGATCTCGTCCGCGGCCTCACTCGCGTGCACCGAGATCTGGCCACGGGCGACGAGCCGGGCCTGCCCGTCCGGAGCGAGATCGACGACCCTGGCGAACACGTCGAACACCTCGGCGGTGCTGGTGACATGCAGTCCCACGACGACCGGGCCCGCGAGGTCGAGAGGTTCCGACAGCACGGGACCGGAGAAGGCGAGGACGTCCTCCCGCCCGACCATGAGTGACAGGTCGGGGTGGACGCGCAGATAGGCGAACGAGTCGTCGACCGCCGAGGGGACCGGGTCGTCGGGATCGTGCGTCCACCGCACGGTCGCGCCCTCGTCGACCGGGTGGTCGCTCAGTGAACCGCCCGGCAGCGGGCTGCTCGCACGGACGGCATCGGCCAGCCAGAAGGTGCGTTCGGTGCTGTCGGGCGGTGGCCACTTGGTCGAGGTGCGCCAGCCGGAGTGCCCGAGCTCCCAGCTCACCTTGGACAGCGAGGAGAGGGGACGTACCTCCTTGAGGAACACGTCGAAGAACTCGATGGCCGGGTTCGCGTAGTCGGGCAGCATCCGGTCCAGGGCGCCCTCGTCGGTGTTGTGGTCGTTCTCGGCGGAGACCGGAGCCTGCGCCAGGCGGTAGTTCTCGTGGTCGACCGCACCGGCCCACAGGTACTGGACCGCGTCCCAGCCGGGCCGGGACGCCAGTTCCATGTAGTCCCGCATGTGCGCGCTGACGATGTTGTCGAACCAGCCGACGCAGTGCAGCACCGGGACGGGCCGCGCGTCGAACGGATGCAGGCCGGGCTGCGTGGACAGACCCGCCTGTCGGGGGGCCAGCAGATCGAACCAGAGCGAGCGCGCCCCGATCGCCCGGAAGGCCTCCTCGTACTGCTCGATGACGGGCCGTCGGGAACGGTCGATCGCGTACTCGTAGGACTCGTTGTCCACCCAGTGGTGGGCGAAGTACTCGACGCCCTCCAGCCAGACCGGTGCGCGCTGCCCCTCGGGCTGCCAGATCGTGTTGAAGTCCGCGGCGGTCACGCGCGGCACGATGGCGCGCAGCGCCGGGTGCTGCGCCGCGACGGCGGCCCACTGGGTGAACCCGTAGTAGGAGTCGCCGAACATGCCGACGCGGCCGTCCGACCAGGGCTGGTGCACGATCCACTCGAGGGTGTCGTAGCCGTCCTGTGGTTCACGCAGGAAGGGCACCGTGCTGCCACCGGAGCGGAACTTGCCGCGCACGTCCTGCACCACCACGGCATAGCCGCGGGCGGTGAAGAGGCGGGCCACCCGGTCGAGATACACGTACCGGCTGTTCTTGTCGTAGGGGAGGCGGACCAGGACGGCGGGGACCGTTCCCGCGCCCTCGTCCGACGCGGGGAGATAGACATCGGTGGCCAGGCGCACGCCGTCGCGCATACGGACCATGTACTGCCGGGCGTCCTCGGGGACCGGTGCCGCGCTGATCCGCTCGAAGGGAAAAGGCATGGGGCATCTCCAGCCAAATGAAATACAACAGTGTTGTGCAACGCTGTTGTATGACAACATTGCAGCTGTTCTTCACCTCGTCAACACCCGTCGACAACCCCTTGAGGTCAATGACATGCCGATCGAAGTAGACGCAGTGCGGCGGCTCGACGAGATCGCTGCCGCCACCATCGACGTGGCCCGTGAGCGAGGGGTGCGTGCCGTGACCATCCGGGCCGTCGCCGAGAAGCTCGGTGGATCGACGGCCATGGTCACCAACTACGTCCGCAGTCGCGCCGATCTCATGGTCAACGCGCTGCGCCGCGCGGAGCGGGAGTGGGGCCGGGAAGTGGAGGAGCTGCTCGACGGGGTGGGCGGGCCGGAGCGGCTGCCGGCGCTGGCCCGCTGGATGTGCACGACCGCGGACGACGACGAGGTCATGCGGCGCCTGCTGATGGAGATCGTCGGTGCCGGGTCGGGCGCCGGGACCGAGCTGAAGCAGGTCCGCACGGTGGCCCGCGCCCAGCACGCGGAACTGGTCGAGGTCGTCGCCGAAGCGGGAACTCCCGCGCCGGAACTGGCCGCCGACATCCTGCATCTGCTCTTCCGCGGCTACTGGCTCTCCACGCTGGAGGACCCCGACGGCTGGACGTCCGAGCGCGGGACGCGTACCGTTCTCGCCGCGGTGGAGCTGCTGGGGTCGGGGAAGCAGGCCTGACGGGCTCGTGGCCTTGACAACCCGCTGGTGGGGGATGAGTCTGAGCACGCGATGCAACGTTGTTGTATGACGCCGTTGCATTTTCTGGTCGGAGTGGTCCTCCTCCGACTCTCCCCGCACGCGGCCGGTTCTTCGTGAGGCGCGGGCACCCCCCTTCTCAGAGGTGAGAGGCGATCATGGAAAACCAGCACCCCGCAGCCGAGTTGTGGCAGCGCACGGCCACCGATCTGGCGGCGGCGATCCGTACCCGCGAGGTCTCGTCCGTCGACGTCGTACGGTCCTGCCTGGACCGCATCGAGGAGACCAACCCCCGCCTCGCGGCCCTGGTCGACCTGCGCCCCGAGGAGGCGCTGGCCGATGCCCGCCGCGCGGACGAGGCCGTCGCCGCGGGGGCCGAACTCGGCGCGCTGCACGGCGTACCGGTGTCTACCAAGATCAACACGGATCAGCGGGGCCACGTCACCAGCCATGGGGTGGCCGCTCTCGCCGGACCTCCCGCGCAGGACGACGCGGCGTGCGTGGCGGCGCTGCGCGAATCCGGCGCCGTGCTCCTCGGCCGGAGCAACGCCCCTTCCTTCTCCTACCGTTGGTTCTCCACCAACGACCTGCACGGCCGCACCCTCAACCCCTGGGATCCGGAGCGCACGCCGGGCGGTTCCAGCGGCGGCGCGTCCAGCAGCGTTGCCGCGGGCATGACGCCGATCGCGCAGGGCAACGACATCGGCGGCTCGATCCGCTATCCAGCCGCCTGCTGCGGAGTCGTCGGCATCCGGCCCACCGTCGGCCGGGTCTCCGGATGGATGCCGCCCGCGTACGCCGACACCCCGGCCGGCCGGGTGCAGATCGACTTCCCGCCCACCGTCCAGATGTGCGCGGTCGAGGGGCCGTTGGCCCGGACCGTGGCCGACGCCAGACTCGCGCTGGACGTCATGACGGCGCCCGACCTGCGCGATCCGGTCGGCATACCCGTCGCGCCCGCCCGTCTGCCGCAAGGAGTGAAGGCCGCGGTCGCCGTGGTGCGGGGGATCGGCACGGTCAAGAACCACCCGGCCGTCGAGCGGGCCATCGACGAGGCCGTCGCCCGGCTCACCGCCGCCGGCCACGAGGTCGAGGAGCTGGACGGACTTCCCCTGCTGGCGGAGGCCGCGCGCATCTGGTCACTCCTCATCTACGAGGACTTCCGGCCCATGCTGCCGCTGGTGGAGAAGGTCGGCGACGAGGACATCCGCACCTCGCTCGCGTACTCCTTCGCCGCGGCGGCGAACGAGTGGGGGGAGCGCCCCGGGCTGGAGACCTACATCCAGGGCTGGGCGCGCCGGGCCACACTCGTCACCCGGCTCCAGCAACTCCTGGGCAGCGACCGGATCCTGCTCACCCCGGTCTCCGCCGAGCTGCCGTTCGAGCAGGACGCCGACATCGCGGGACCGGAGCGGGCTGCCGAACTCGTCGCCGCCCAGTGGCCGATGGCCGCGGTTCCCGTCCTGGGGTTCCCGGCCGTCACGGTGCCGTCGATCCTCGACGACGGGTTGCCGGTCAGTGTCCAGCTCATCGGCGGACGCTTCGCGGAGGACCGGATCCTCGATGCCGCACAGGTCATCGAGGACGGCGCGCCCGACCTGCGACCGCCGCTTCCGCTCGGCCGGGGATGAGGGGCCGGTCCCGTTCGGGCCGAGCCCGTTCGGGACCCTGCGACCGTCAGACCGGACCGGCGGCCGTGTCGGCGGGAACAACGTCCAGGACGGCGTCGGCCACCTGCCCGGCAGGGCCGTCGTACTGGGCGGACAACTTCCGGAACACCTGCTCGGCGCGGACCGCGGGCCAGTCCTCCGGAAGATGATCCGCGGGCAACCGTGGTGTGGACCGCACCAGTTGGAGCCAGTCCGTGTGCAGCAGCAACTGCCGGGCGAGATCGTCGGGCGCGGCCGGCATCGGCCGGGGCGTGTCCCACGCCGCCAGAAAGGCGCGGCTGCGCGCGGCGATGGCGGCCGTGTCGAAGGCCCGGTCGAGGAGGTGTGCCGCCTCGGTCGGCTCGGCCGCCTGGGCCCGCAGCACATTGAGATGACGGTCCAGATCGAGCCCGGCGACGACGGTGGGTACATCGATCCGGCCGGGTGCCGCCCACAGCCCGTTCTGCAGCGGACCGAAACCGGCCCACACCAGGCGCGAGCGCAGATCGTGGCGCAGGCTGCGCCGGCTCTCGGGCAGCGAGAAACCCACCAGGGTCCAGGTGCCGTCCCAGTCGGGCTCGACGACCGAGCCGCTCCAGATCCGGTCGTGACCGTCCCGCAGTACGTCGACGGCGCGCTCGGTGAGCCCGAAGTACATTTTGCGGCCGCGCCGGTGACGGACCAGCAGATCGCGCTTGACCATGCGGGCCAGCGTGGAGCGCGCCGCGTCCTCGGACACCTCCAGACGTGCGAACACGTCGATGACGCTGCCCGAGTAGACCGCGGTGCCGCGCCCCAGAACGTAGAGGCCCAAGAAACTGAGCATCAGCGACTGCGGGCGCGCGGCGGTCGCGGGCCCGTCCTCCTCGTCCCTCACGGAATTCACGTCTGTCCTGGTCACGGGCGTCAGTGTAGGGCTTCCCTCTAATGTTCGGCAGAGTATTGACGACAGTCGTAGAACTGCCTAACGTCAAACGCATCATCCCCCCTCCCTCCGACAAAGGACCGTGCACATGGATCTGTCGAACAAGGTCGCCGTCGTCACCGGCAGCGGGCAGGGACTCGGACTCGCCTACGCCACGGCACTGGCCGCGGCCGGCGCGGCGGTCGTGGTCAACGACGTGGACGCCGCGAGCGCCGACCGGGCCGTCCGGCAGATCACCGCCGCCGGCGGACGCGCGGTCGCCGAAGTCGTTCCGGTCGGCGGCACCGAAGCCGCCGAGGCGCTGGTGTCGCGCGCCGTGGACGCCTTCGGCCGCCTCGACGTCATGGTCACCAACGCCGGGATCCTGCGGGACCGGGTGCTGTGGAAGATGTCCGACGACGACTTCGACTCCGTCGTGGACGTGCACCTGCGGGGCACCTTCACCTGCGCCCGGGCCGCAGCCGTGCGGATGCGCGAGCAGGGAGAGGGGGGCCGCATCATCACCGCCTGCTCCCCGGCCGGCCAGCGCGGCAACTTCGGGCAGACCAACTACGCCGCGGCCAAGGCCGGCATCGCCGCCATGACCCGTACCTGGGCCATGGAGCTGGCCAAGGCGGGCATCACCGCCAACGCGCTGGTACCGGTCGCGGCCACCGGAATGACCCGCACCATCCCCGCGTTCGCCGCTCACGTCGACGCCCTGGAGACGCGTGGCGAGCCGCTGCCGGACCAGCTGCGCAAGGGCGAGGGCTTCGGCACCCCCGAGGACGTCGCGGGGCTCGTCGTCTACCTGGCCTCCGACGCCGCCTCCGACGTCACCGGCCAGTGCATCGGCATCGGCGGCGACAAGCTGGCCCTGTGGTCACACCCGCAGGAGGTCAACAGCGCCTACACAGAGGGAGGTTGGAGTGCCGACGCGATCGCCGCGGCCTGGCCGGTGTCCGTCGGCCGCGAGCCGCAGACCTACGGCATTCCCGCCCCGAAGCCCGTCGGGGTCTGACCTCACACTCGTACGACGAAAGGTGAGCCGACGATGACGTCGCCCAACCTCGACGAACTGGTCGCGATCGACGTACACACGCACGCGGAGATCTCCAAGGACGGCCACACAGCCCTGAGCCCCGACCTGCTGGGAGCCTCGGCGGACTACTTCAAGGCGCACGGACACCGGCAGCCGACCATCGACGAGATGGCCGCGTACTACCGGGAGCGGCGGATGGCCGCCGTGGTGTTCACCGTCGACGCCGAGCACGCCACCGGGCATCCGCGCATCGCCAATCAAGAGATCGCCGAGAGCTGCGCCGCCCACTCCGACGTACTCATCCCCTTCGCCAGCATCGATCCGCACCGGGGACGGGCCGGCGCGCGCGAAGCCAGGCGCCTGGTGGAGGAGTACGGGGTGCGCGGCTTCAAGTTCCATCCGAGCATCCAGGGCTTCGCCCCGAACGACCGCCTGGCCTACCCGCTGTACGAGGCCATCGAAGAACTCGGCGTCCCCGCCCTCTTCCATACAGGGCAGACCGGCATCGGCGCCGGCGTGCCCGGAGGCGGCGGTATCCGCCTGAAGTACTCCAACCCGATGCTCGTCGACGACGTCGCCGTGGACTTCCCGGAGCTGCGGATCATCCTGGCCCACCCGTCGTTCCCCTGGCAGGACGAGGCGCTCGCGGTGGCCACGCACAAGCCGTACGTCCACATCGACCTGTCCGGCTGGTCGCCGAAGTACTTCCCGCCGCAGCTGGTGCGCTACGCGAACACCCTGCTCAAGGACAAGGTCCTCTTCGGCTCCGACTACCCCGTCATCACGCCGGACCGCTGGCTGGCGGACTTCGAGCGGCTCGACATCAAGCCCGAGGTGCGACCGAAGATCCTCAAGGAGAACGCCGCCCGCCTGCTGGGTCTCGGCAAGGACTGAAGGGGGTCACCATGCTCGACCAAGGCATCGGCTCCTGGCCGGCCCGCCGGGCCCGCAAGACCCCCGACCGCGTCGCCGTCGTCCACGAGGACCGGCAGTGGACGTACGCGGAACTGCACCGTCGTGTCCTGCGACTGGCCGACGCGCTGCGGGAGCTGGGCGTACGGCGCGGGGACCGCGTCGCCTATCTCGGCCCCAACCATCCGTCGTTCCTGGAGACCCTGTTCGCCGTCGGCGCGCTCGGCGCGGTGTTCGTGCCGCTCAACACCCGTCTGGCCGCTCCCGAACTCGCCTTCAACCTCACCGACTCCGGCAGTCGCGTGCTCGTCCACTCCCACGAGCTGTCCGAGACCGCCGAAACGGCCGCCACCGGGGCCGGGGTCCACCACCGCATCACCCTGGGCGCACCGTGCGCGGACGCGCTCGGGTACGAGACACTGCTCGCCGCCGCGTCCGACCTGCACCTGGACGAGCTCGTGTCACCCGACGACCCCTGCATGATCATGTATACGTCGGGCACCACCGGCCGCCCCAAGGGAGCAGTCCTCTCGCACGGCAACATCGTCTGGAACAGCGTCAACGTCCTGGTCGACACCGACATCGCCGGCGACGAGGTGACCCTGGTGACCGCCCCGCTCTTCCACACCGCCGCCCTCAACATGACGTGCCTGCCCACCATCCTCAAGGGCGGGAAAGTCGTCCTGCTCGGTGCGTTCGACCCCGACCGCGTCCTCGAACTGATCGAGACCCGGCAGGTGACCTACCTGTTCGGCGTCCCTGCCATGTACGACGCGCTCACGGCTGCGCCCGGCTGGGCGAGCGCCGACCTCTCCGGCCTGCGCCACCTCAACTGCGGGGGCGCACCCGTCCCGGACCGCACCATCGCCGCCTACCTGGCGCGCGGTCTGTCGTTCAGCCAGGGCTACGGACTGACGGAGGCCGCCCCCGGCGTCCTCTACCTGGACAGGGAGCAGGTCCGTGAGAAGGCCGGATCCGCCGGCGTCCCGCACTTCTTCACCGACATGCGCGCCGTACTGCCCGACGGCCGGGACGCGGACGAAGGGGAGACCGGCGAGATCCTCGTCCAGGGACCCCACGTCATGACCGGCTACTGGGGACGGCCCGAGGCGACGGCCGACGCGTTCACCGACGACGGCTGGCTGCGCACCGGCGACCTGGCCCGTCTCGACGGCGACGGTTTCGCGTACATCGCGGGCCGGGTCAAGGACATGTTCATCTCCGGCGGCGAGAACGTCTACCCGGCCGAGGTCGAGAACGCGCTGCTCGCCCACCCGGCGATCGAGGAGTGCGCCGTGATCGGCGTACCGGACGCCCGTTGGGGCGAGGTGGGGCATGCGGTCGTCGTTCTGAAGGCCGGTGCCCGGGCACGGGAGCAGGACCTGCTGGCCTTCCTGCACGGCCGGCTCGGCAAATACAAGATCCCCAGATCGCTCGCCTTCACGGACGCGCTGCCCCGAACCGCCTCCGGGAAGATCATCAAGCCTCGGCTGCAGGCGAGCGATCAGCTCTCCTGAGCCAGCCGCAGCACCCCCTCACTCATCTGCCTTTCGAGAGGACCCCTCATGCCCACCACCGCGCGCGGGCTCGACGAGCTCAGAACACTGGGCGGCCGCGACCTCGGCCGTACGGCCTGGCTGGAGATCACCCAGGACCGGGTGAACACCTTCGCCGACGCCACAGGAGACCATCAGTGGATCCACACCGACCCCGAGCGGGCCGCGGCCGGCCCCTTCGGCGGTCCCATCGCCCACGGCTATCTCACCCTGTCCCTGATCATCCCGATGTTCAGCGACCTGCTGGAGATCTCCGGCATCACCATGAGCGTGAACTACGGCCTGGAGAAGGTCCGTTTCCCGAGTCCGGTCCTTGTCGGCGCCAAGATCCGGCTGCACGGGACCGTCGACTCCGTCGAGGAGGTCAAGGGCGACGGGGTGCAGATGCGGTTGACGTTCACTGTCGAGACCGAGGGCGGCGCCAAGCCGGCGTGCGTCGCACAGGCGGTGTACCGCCACTACGTTTAGCGGTACGCCGCAGTGCCGTTTCAGATGGTGCCATTTCGTTCCGGCTTTGGTCACCGGCCTCTTCAGCCAGCGGTTCGTAGGGCTGTCGGGCGAGCTTCAGAACCCGGCACGTCACCATGACGAGTAACAAGGTTCTTCGTCTGCTGGTGGTACAGCAGTTGCCCCCATGTCGACCAGGCAAAACGGTAGTTGGCGCAGCCTTCGGTCGAGGGCTGGTCCGGAGTTGGTCCGGATTTTGGTCTGGTGGCGCCGGTACAGGGCATGCTGCGGCTGACGTGCCGGGGGGAGAGGAGGGAGCGAGCGGGACCGGATGGGGTGGATGGTCGGCTCCCGGACGCCGGCTTCCCGGGACAGAGGGTGAGGGGCATCGGGGATCCGCTGCCAGGCCCCATCGGCGGCCCAGCGGAGCGGGCGCTTGTGAGCGGTCTGGAATGCATGGAGTTGACGCTGTTCCGGCCAGGGCGATGCAGTGCGGTACTTCCACGCAATCGCTTCCAACGTGCGGCGTTGGTCAGCGCACCGCCGTCCACGCACTGGTTCGGCCGGCATCAGGAGCACGACCCGGTACTGGCATCTGCGCAAGCTGCTTGTCAGTGGGGCCTGAGAGGATCCGGTCAACCCCTCCCCGAGTCTGCTTGCCCTCGGCCGGTGCGGGTCCGGACAGGACCATAGCCCTGCCCGTCACCGTCTCCGGTGCGGCCCTTGGTGAGGACTGAGGTGGCGCGCTACGGAAGTCCCGGGGGATTGACCTGGGATGCGGTGACCGCCTCGCCTGCCAAGTGCCAGCGTTTGACGGCCTTGCCGTAGGTACCGTTGTCGATCAGTTCGCTTATCGCCCGGCTCAGGGGAGTGGCGAGCCCGTTGCCCTTCTTGGTCGTGGCGGCTATCCAGCCTTCGCGGCCGGGCCCCGCCCCGGAGTAGGTGCCGACGATCTCGGTCTGGCCGGCATCGGCGACGTGGTAGGCCACCGACGGATTGGAGCCGAGGTAGACGTCGATCCGGCCCGAGCGCAGGGCCAGGTAGACATCGCTCTGGGTCTGGTAGTACTTGACGGTCACCGGCTTCCTGCCCGCGCGGGTGTTGTCCTTGCTCCACCGCGTGATCAGCTTCTCCTGGTTGGTCCCCGGATGCACCGCGACGGTGCGGCCTGCCACGTCTTTCGGGCCCCGCACAGTCAGCTCGCTCCCCTTCAGCGCCTCGAAGGCCACCTTGTCCTGGCGGTAGGAGGCGAAGTCGTACTTGCGCTTGCGCTCTTCGGTATCGGTGATGTTGGCGATGGCCACGTCGTACTTGCCGCTGTCCAGGCCGACGAACATGTTCTCCCATGACACCGTGTGCAGTCGGAGGTCGAGCCCCAGGACGTCGGCGACGAGGCGGGCGAGATCCGGCTCCATGCCGATGACGGTCTTGTTGTCGGTCGCGTAGAAGCTCAGGGGAGGCGCGAGACCGGCGAAGGTCACGACCTCCAGAGTCCCTCGGTCCCGGACGGCCTTCGGAACCGTCGAGGCGATCGCTTCGGTCCGGTGCGTGCGTAGGGGGCGGAGGCCGGCTTCCTTGCTGATGTCGCCGACGCCGTCGGACGCCCTGCCATTGGGGGAGTCGGCGTCCGGAGGGTTGGCACAGGAGGAGAGGGCGAGAGCCGTGAGGCAGAGCGACACGGCCAGAGCCCGTACGGAGCGGAGACGAGACACACGTGTTCCTTGAGGCTTCGAGAGCGGGACTGCAGGACGAAAGGTGCTACAGGACTTTGGAGAGGAAGGAGCGAGCTCGCGGGTGCCGCGGGTCGTCCAGGACCGCGGAGGGGGGACCCTGTTCGACGATGACGCCGTCGTGCATGAAGACGACGGTGTCGGCCACCCGCCGGGCGAACTCGATCTCGTGCGTGACCACGATCATCGTGGTGCCGGCGCGGGCCAAGTCCTCGATGACGTCGAGCACTTCGTCGACCAGTTCGGGGTCGAGTGCCGAGGTGGGCTCGTCGAAGAGCAGCACTTTCGGCTTCAGGACGAGCGCCCGAGCGATCGCCACCCGTTGCTGCTGACCGCCGGACAGCCGGCGCGGATACGTGTGGGCCTTGTCCGCGAGGCCGACCCGCTCCAGCAGCGCGTGCGCCTGTGCCGACCATTCCGCGCGACGTGCCCGCCCGGTGGCGAGAGGCGCCTCCATGAGGTTTTCCAGGACGGTCAGATGGGGGAAGAGGTTGAAGTTCTGAAAGACGAAGCCGACCTTCGCGCGCTGCCGCAGGATCTCCTTCTCCGCGAGTTCGTGAAGACGTGTGCCGGATCTGCGGTAGCCGATCAGCTCGCCGTCGATGGTGACCCACCCTTGATCGGCCCGCTCCAGATGGTTCACCACCCGCAACAGCGTCGACTTGCCCGAGCCCGACGGCCCCAGAAGGGCGGCCACTTCCCCGGTGCGCACCTGAAGGTCCACGCCGCGCAGGACCTGAAGGGTGCCGAAGCTCTTGTGGACGCCTCGCACGTCCACGGTCAGGTCGCTCACCGGGGGCTGCCGATCGCCAGGGCGTCGCGCTGACGCGAGCCAGAGGTGAGGTCGCGCAGAACACGCCGTGCGCGCTGGAGGGGAGTGGGTGGCGGAGTGCGGTCGAGGCCGCGGGCGAGCCGCCGCTCCACGTAGTACTGGGCCACCGACAGGACGGACGTCAGGGCCACGTACCACGTGGTGGCGACGAGCAGGAGCGGGATCACCCGGCTGTTGCGGCTGTAGATGACCTGCACCTGGTAGAACAGCTCGCCGATGGCCATGACGTAGACCACCGAGGTGCCCTTGAGGAGGCTGATGATCTCGCTGACGGCCGTGGGCAGGAGGGAGCGCAGGGCCTGCGGCAGGATGATCCGGCGTATCTGGCGCAGGCGGGGAATGCCCAGGGCGGCCGCGGCCTCCCACTGCCCGCGGTCCACGGCGATGACACCGCCTCGCACGATCTCCGCACAGTAGGCGGCCTGGTGCAGTGACAGCCCGATGACGGCCGCTCCCATTGTGCCGATGAGCGTGTTGCTGTCCACCGAGACGAGAACGGGGCCGAAGGGGATGCCGACCCCCAACTCCCGGTACAGAGCGCCCAGGTTGAACCAGAAGACGAGCTGCACGATCATCGGGATGGAGCGGAAGACCCAGATGTACGTCCAGGCGACCGTCCGCAGCACGGGGCTGTGCGAGAGCCGCATGAACGCGAGCACCGTGCCGAGCGTGAAGCCCAACAGTGTGGCGTACAGGGTGAGTTGCAGGGTCACGGCGACCGCGTTCACGATCGCCTCGGACAGCAGGTACGACGAGAAGACCTGCCACTCCCAGACCGGGTTCGTGAGCAGGCCGTGGGCGAACTGTGCCGTGAGCACCAGGACAGCGAGGGACGCGACCCAGCGGGCGCAGTGACGAGCGGGTACCACGTGAAGCGTCTCGGTCCCGTCGAGCGTCTTGCTTTCGGCGGCGCGGTCTGCGACGGGGTCGGGGGTACGTGTGACGGCGTCGGCGTCGCTCCGGCGAGGCGCCCCCTCCGTGGGCGGGGGATCGGTTCGGCGTGCCATGGCGTACTCCTTGTCGGTTGCCGGTGGTGCGGGAGCGACCGGCGTTCGTGCCGGTCCGTGGTCTGTGGTGTGCGGCCTTCGCGCGGCGGTGCTCCCGGCGGCTGCGGGGAGGGGACCGCACGGCCGTCCCGCGGGTCGCCTCAGGTCCGGGGCCGGGCCGTCGCGGACCATGTCGCCAGCGACGCGGCCACGGCGGCGGCGACGGGGGAGCAGAGCAGGAGGGCCGGTGTGCCGAGCGCATCGGCCAGTGCGGCCCCACCGAAGGAGCCCGCGGCGAATCCGACGGTGGTCATGCTGTTGGCCCAGCCCTGTACCTCGTGGTCGGCGCCGGGCGGTGTCGCCGCTCCAAGGTCGGTGAAGAAGCGGGCGAAGACCGAACCGGTGGCGAGGCCGGCCGGGACACTGACCGCGGCCACCGCCAGGGGGCCCAGGAACATGGCCGCGCCGATCGCGCTCGTGCCGGTGGCCAGCAGCAGGAGCAGTACCGGCAGCCGGGTGATGCCGGAGCCGGGCAGTCTGCCCAGAACCAGAGCGCCGATGATGCTGCCCACGGAGAGGCCCGCCAGGAGCAGGCCGCTGTAGGCGGCCGCGTTCTGCTGCTGCGCGTAGACGGGCAGCGACACCTCCGTGGCCGCCAGGGCCGTGCAGAAGAAGAACTGTGTGCCGAACAGGCTCACCAGCGCAGCGCCCCCCAGACGGCGTCCGTGCCGGGGAAGCGGCGCGGACGGCGTCGCGTGGTCCGCCAGACCCGACAGCAGGACGATCGCGAGCGTCATCAGCAAACCGATGAGGACCAGGGGGAGCACGGGGCTGAGGGAGGTGCTGAGCCAGCTGGCCATGAGGGGACCGGTGATCAGGGACAGGTCCATCAGGGCGGATTCCAGGGCGTTGGCGGAGGAGCGGCCGCGGCCGCGGTCCACCGCGGTCCAGTGGGAGCGCAGCAGAATGCTGGCCGGCGGGAAGAAGGTGCCCATGAGCGCCGCTGCGGCGAGGACGATCGCGAAAGGCGCGGAGACGGCCGCGGCCACCGCGATCCCCGTCAGCCCGGCCAGATAACCGGCCAGACAGGTCCGTAGCACCGCGGGTGCTCCGTGCCGGGTGAGACGGCGGCCGCGAGCCGGGCTGCCGGCCGCGTTGGTGGCGAGCATCACCGCGACGACGGCGCCGGCCTGGGCGTAGGAGTAGACCGGCGAGACGAACAGCAGCGTGCTGACGGGAAACATGCTGATCGGCCACTTGGACACCAGGCTGGCAACGGCGAGCCGGGTGGCCCCCGGGGCGGCCAGGATCTCCCGGTAGGTGGCCACGAGGCCCACGGGCGGGTGTGCGGGCGTGGAGGTGTGGGCCGATGAGTCCGGGGACATCGGTTCAGGCATGTGAGGAGGCCGCGGTCGCGGCGTCGGTGCCGTCCACGGCTGCGGCGGGCCGCGTCTCCACCCGCACCAGGGACCTGATGCGGGCCAGTGTCGCGAGGACCGCGTCGGAGTCGGGACCGTGGACCGCGGCGCTGAAGGGGATGCTGACGTTGTCGTGTGTGGCGGGTACGTGCTCGCCCGGCGCGTAACCGAGTTCCACGCTGTCGACTCCGGGCAGGCGGGCCGCCTCCTCGGCCCCGTGCACCGCGACGAGCGGGCCGGGGCCCTGCTCGTTGTGCACGACGGCAGAACCGAACCGGACGGGAAAGACGACGGGCTTCTCGACAAGCGCCGGGCGCTGCCCGAGGTAGCAGGCGATCGTGTCGTGGAAGGGTCGCAGTCCGCCGTGCGCGATCCACAGGTCGACGGCGGGGCCCCCGGACAGCCGCGCGCCCACCTCGATGAGGAACTCGCCGTCGTCGGCGCACTTGACCTCGGTGTGGCTGGGACCGCGCCGGATGCCGAAGGCGGTCAGCACGCCGCGCGTGTAGGTCTCGACACGGGCGAAGTCGGGGTGCTCCGGGCCGATCTGGACGATGTCCCACAGCGGGAAGTCGTAGTCGGCGTCGTCGGGCCGCAGGTACTCCCAGATGTCCACCAGGCGGTGCTCGCCGTGCGCGCTCAAGAAGTTGACGGCGAACTCGCGCCCCCGCACGTAGCGTTCGACGAGCCATTCGCGCACGGGCTCGCGGTACACGTCGTGGGTGACGGGTGGGCCCTGGGCGTCGAGGTCGGCGGCGGTGGAGAAGACACGCACGCCCTGTGACCCTGCCCCCAGCGTGGGTTTGACGATCACGGGGAAGCCCACCTCGTGCGCAGCGGCCGCGATGTCGTTCCGCGAACGGACGAGCCGGAACTCCGGGATCCGGACGCCTGCCTGTGCCGCGTGCTCACGCATGGCTGCCTTGTTCCGGCGGGCCCAGGCGAGGGTGTGGTCGTTGCCCGGCAGGCCGAGCCGGTCGGCCAGCACATCGGTGAGGTGGACCCCGGCCTCCAGGCAGGGCACCACGGCCCGGGCATCGACGCCGGCGGCGGTGATGAGGCGGTGCGCCTCGTGCGGGTCGGCCGGGTACAGACTGAGATCGTCACCCTCCGCGTGCCCGGACAGGGAGGCCAGGTAGTCGTGTGTGTAGAGGGAGACGACGGAGAAGCCGAGGTCACGGGCAGCCGCCTTGAAGGGCCGTCCCTGCCGCACCGGGTCTATCAGGATGATCGCGGGTGCGCTGATGGTCATGGGCGCCTCTCCTCGATGCTCGGACGGCCGCCGCTCTCGCGAACGGCCCTGCGCTGTCTGGGAATTCTGTCCGTTGGGCGGAGCCCGGGGGCACGTACCCGGAGACGGTCTGAAAGGGCGGTACGACTGCCCGCTCGTGCAGAAGCCCCCGCCCTTAAGGCCGCATCCGGATTTCTGCCACCGGCCGGAATGCAGCCGGCCGTCTCGGGGGCGCACGCACAGGTTCGACGGCCGGTCGTCCGGGCAAGATGACAACGCTGTCGAGCAGGCGTGCCGACAGTGACCCTGATGTCCGGAAGTTGCGCCGCTCCGAATTCGGGGCGGCGCAAAATGTGTGCTCAAGGAACCCGAAACCAACGGAAATCAAACTCCGCGGCACCGTGCGGCTGTGTATATGACCAAGACTGATAGGGCTAACGGGTTTTTGCGGCAGGGCAGTTGTGGTGAGGTCATCCAACACTTCCAGCCACGATCCGACGTTTCACGTCAACTTGAAAGGTAACCATCAGTCGCCAGTCCACTACGGGGCTGTCGGCGCCTAGCATCTGCGGGCAGTACGGGGGATTCACCGGATCCACTTGAAAGCAAAGGACGTACATGTCTCGGCGCTACCCCACCCTGTGCAGCGACGCACCTCTTCGCCTGCTGCAGGAGCAGCCGACCGACCACATGGCACAAAGACCGGCGTCTGTCATCTCCGTCGTTCTGCACGGGGGCGACCCGCTCACCCGTGCCGGAGTCGTCGCCCACATAGGGCACCGGCCTTCCATGACGCTGATATCCGATCCGAGCCGAACTCTCGACGATCCCACCCAGGCCGTGGCGCTGGTGCTGGACCACGAGCTGGACGCGGAGTCCGTCGCCAAACTCCGCAAGCTGGCCACGGACTACGGCAAACGCGTCGTGCTGGTGGCGGGCGAACTGGAAGAGGAGCGGCTGAACTTGGTGATCGAAGCCAGGATCTCCTCCGTCGTCTGGCGTCACCAGGCCACCCCCGCGCGGCTGGTGAAGGCGATCGAGGCGACGGCCAGGAACGAGGGAGACATGCCCGGAGACCTCCTGCACCGGCTCCTTGCCCACCTCGAACGCCAAGCGCAGGGGACGGTGTTGAGCACCGTGGCGACCGGCCGTCCCACGGGGCGCGAACTGAACGTCCTGGAGCTGGTCTCGCACGGCCTGGGCACCAAGGAGATCGCCGAGAAGCTCAGCTACTCCGAGCGCACCATCAAAGGGATCCTGCACGATGCCATGACACGCCTGCACCTGCGCAATCGGGCACATGCCGTGGCCTACGCGATCCGCGAGGGCTACCTGTGACGGATCGCCCCGACCTTCCGCACAAGCGCCGCCCCACGTGAGAGCCCACACGTGTGACCCCGACAGGTGCGCCGGCAGGTCGGCGACAACGGACTGCGGCGGTCCACGACGAACCAAGAGGTCCGCCGCGGACCGCCGCAGGCCGGGAGCCCGGCGACGTGTCAGGACCGCAGGAGCGCCAGCAACTCACCGCGCAGCGCGCTGTCGTCGCCGAACGCGCCCAGGAACGCGGTCGACGTCATCTCGGCGCTAGTCTTGATGCCGCGCATCGTCATGCAGAGGTGTTCGCCCTTGGCCAGCACCGCCACGTCCCGGGCGCCCGTGACGTCCGCCACCTCCTGGGCTATGCCGGTGACCAGCCGCTCCTGCACCTGAAGGCGGTGAGCGTGGCGGTGCGCCACGCGGGCGAACTTCGAGAGGCCCAGCAGGCGGCTCGTGGGGCGATAGGCGATGTCGATCGAGCAGTTGAAGGGCAGGAGGTGATGCTCGCACAGCGACCACACCCGGATGTCAGAGACCACCACCATCTGGCTGGTGGTCGTGGTCTCGAAGAGGGTGTCGATGGTCCCGGGGTCGTAGTCGACGAACTCGCGCCACCAGCGAGCGAAGCGCTCGGGCGTCTGCCGCAGCCCGTCCCGATCGGGATCCTCACCGATCTCCTTGAGCAGCCGGTGCGCGAGATCGACCAGCGGATCGTCCCCGCTCTCCTCGTCCCCGGTCCGCGGTTCGACAGTGTTCATGGTCACTTCAGACACCTCTCTTGTGTCCCCAGACCAGCGTGTGCAGCCGGGTGGTCACGTTCCATCCCCGGTCGATGACCGAGGAGACGAGTTCCTGCATGTGTTTGTCGATGTCGTCCGGGCTCTGTCCCTCGGGCATGACCCAGACGGATTCGATGCCGAAGTCGGCGGCGAGCACACTCACCTCGTCAAGGTCCGCGACGGTGCGGCAGACAAACTTGAACGTGGTGCCCGGCGTGGTGGCGAACTGGCGCAGCGCCTGCGGCACGATGCGCCGTCGGGCCGGATCTCCGGAGTGCGCCAGCTTCGGCGAGACGTTGAAACGCACACCCGGCCGCACCAGCCGGCTGTCCGGGACGCGGGTTCCGTTGGTTTCGAACTCCACCTCCATCCCCGCGCCCAGCAGCGTCTCGACCAGGGGCAGCAACCGTGCCTGCTGACTGAGCGGCTCCCCGCCCGAGATGACGATGAGGTCGACCCCGAGAGCCGTCAGCTCCTCGGCGACCGAGGAGACCGGCCGCCGGTGCAACTCGACCTTGGGGTCGTAGCTGACGCCGCTGTCGCTGACGCCCTGCCAGTCCCACGTGTAGGGGGTGTCACACCAGCGGCAGGACAGGTTGCAGCCGCCGAGCCGCAGGAAGCCGCATCTGCGGCCGAGCGACCGTCCTTCTCCTTGGACGGCCTCAAGTGGGGCCGAAGATCTCGTTGACGACGAGTTCCGGTTCCACGGGGCACCACCTCCTCTTCAGTTCGGGCATGCGCCGGTTGCGGGTGAGGGCGAGGACTGCAGGGAGCGGGCCCGGAGGTCAGGGCCGGTACTCCGCCCACGTCTTGGGCGTTTCGGAGACGCGGACCGAGGTCAGCTCGGGAAAGTCCTTCTCCCACTGCGCGTACATCCACACCGCCAGGTTCTCCGCGGTCGGGTTCTGGTCGACGACGTCGTTGAGGTGGCGGTGATCCAGAGTGTCGTCGAGCCATTTCTTGAACACCGAGAGGTCGCCGTAGTCGCGGACGAACCCGACCGGCGTCAACTCGTGCTGCTCGGCGCTCAGTTCGAGTTCCACCGCGTAGTTGTGGCCGTGCAGCCGCGCACACTGGTGGTCTTCGTGCAGGCCGTCGAGCCGGTGACTGGCGGAGAACTCGAAACGCTTGGTGATACGCAGGGTCATGACGGGAGGGAGACCTTTCTTCTGAGGACGGGGCGCCCCGGGTGGCCGGGGGCGCTCACGAGAAGGACGCGGTGGCGTCGGGGAGGACACCGAGCTTCTCCAGCACCGAGCGGCGCGAGATGACGGGAGCGAATGCGGAGTCCCCGCCGACCGGCGGGGCCAGCGGCTCGACGAGCGTGTCGGGGTCGGACTCGAAGAAGAACACCAAGGACAGCAGTTCCTCGTGAGGGGCGCTCGGACTGGGCGCCAGCACGCGATGGCGCAGCGCCCGCCAGCGGCCGTTCGTCCAGAGCTCCATCAGATCGCCGAGGTTCACCACCAGCGCCTCGGGGTCGTACGGCGGCGCGAACCAGCCGTCGGCCTCGTTCCAGGCCTGCAGACCGCCCACGCCCTGCTGACGGCTGAGGATGGTGAAGGCGCCGAGATCGGTGTGCGGACCGTTGCGCAGCTGCCCGCTCGCCACCGCACCCACGGTGGCCAGTGACGGGTACCAGCTCACGTTCTGGGTCCACGTGGCGTGACCGGCACGGCGGGTGAAGAAGTCCCCGGGCAGTCCCAGCACCTCGGCGAACAGTGTGTTCACGCCGCGAGCCACGCGCTCCATGTGAGCGGTGTAGGCCTCGGTGGCCCGGCGCAGTCCGGGCAGCACCGCGTCGGGCCACCGGTTGCGCGGGTAGCAGTAGCGGTCGATCGCCTCGTCGCCCGAACGGTACGCGGGGCCGGCGTAGAAGGACTCGTGCAGGTCGGGCGCCGCCATCGGCTCCTCGCCCTCCTCGCGAGGCACCCCCACACCTCCGCCGGGATGCATCTCCAGCCAGCCGCTCTCGTACGGGGCGCCGATGGCACAGGGCTCCTTCGCCTCGCGCGGCAGAGCGAAGAACTCCCGGCCCTGTGCGCGGAGTTCGTCCATCGCCCGGCGCGGCACGCCGTGTCCCTTCAGCAGGAACATGCCGGTCTCGCGCAGGGCCAGGTCCAGTGCCGTGGCGGTGGCTTGCCGCTCCTGGTCGGAGGCAGTGGGCCAGGCGCCGAGGTCGACGGTCGGGATGGCGCTGTTCATGGGGGGCTCCTTTCGTACGGTGCGGTGTTCGTTCTCGTCAGCCGTGAAGAGTCGCGTCGACGGACGCTCCGAGGATGTCGACGCCCTGGTCCAACTCGGCGTCGGAGACGGTGAGCGGCGGCAAGAGCTTGACCACGGAGCCGTCCGCTCCCGATGTCTCGACCAGGAGCCCGCGCCGGAACGCCTCCGCGGACACCTGGGCCGCGATGGCGCCGGCCCTGTCACCGTGGGACCGGAAGTCGAGCCCCGCGGCCAGGCCCCGTCCCTTCACGGTGGGCACGCCGTCGTGGTGCCCACGGGTGATCTCACCGAGCGCGCTGGCGAGCCGTTCGCCGGACCGCCGCACAGCCTTCTCCAGGTCGTTGCCGGACCAGTAGGCACGCAGTGCGGCGGCGCCGGTCACGAACGCCGGGCCCACACCACGGAATGTGCCGTTGTGGTCGCCGGGCTTCCAGACGTCGAGTTCGGGGCGGATCAGCGTCAGCGCCAGCGGCAGGCCGTAGCCGCCGATCGACTTGGACAGACACACCATGTCCGGCACGATGCCGGCGTCCTCGAAGCTGAAGAACGGGCCGACCCGACCGCAGCCCATCTGCACGTCGTCGACGATCAGCAGCACCCCGTGGCGGCGGCACACCGCTGCCAGAGCGCGCAGCCAGTCGTCCTCCGCGGCTTGTACCCCGCCCTCGCCCTGCACCGTCTCGACGATCACGGCGGCGGGCTTGTCGAGTCCGCTCCCGCTGTCGCCGATCATGCGGTCCAGAAGTTCGGGGGCGCTGCCCGGGTAGCCGTCGTAGGGCATGGAGACGGCATGCCCCAGTGGTACGCCGGCCGCGGCCCGCTTGGCGGCGTTGCCGCTCACAGCCAAGGCGCCGAGCGTCATGCCGTGGAAGGAGTTGGTGAAGCCGACCACGGTGGTGCGACCGGTCACGCGCCGGGCGAGTTTGAGTGCGGCCTCGACCGCGTTCGTTCCCCCGGGGCCGGGGAACACCACGCGGTAGTCCAGTGCCCTGGGCGCGAGGACGGTCTCGTGGAGCGTGGTCAGGAAACGGCGCCGGGCGACGGTGAACATGTCCAGGGAGTGTGCGATCCCGTCCCTGGCGATGTAGTCCATCAGGGCCCTCTTCAGAACGGGCGGGTTGTGGCCGTAGTTCAGTGCGCCGGCGCCGGCGAAGAAGTCCAGGTAGCGGCGGCCGTCCTCGTCGTAGAGCCAGCTTCCCTGGGCGTGGTCGAACACCACTGGCCAGGTACGGCTGTAGCTGCGGACCTCGGATTCCATCTGTTCGAACACGTTCATCAGATGTCCTTCGTGCATACCCCCGCGTCGAGGCGGGTGAGGGAACGAGGGTCCTGCGAAGCAGGGTGGGAAGAGCCGCTCCGCCCGGGGCGCAATTCAGCGGGGAAAGGCCCTCAAGCCGACGCCGAGGGCGCTCTTGAGGCGGCGTAGACGGTGGGGTCGTGGACACCGGCCGCGGTGAATGCTTCGCGGCGCTCGATGCAGGACGCACACCTCCCGCAGTGCACCTCCTCACCGCGGAAGCAGGTCCAGGTGTCCTCGAACGGCACGGAGAGCTGATCGCCGAGGGTGATGACCTCACGCTTGAGCAGCCGGGCCAGGGGCGCGATCAGGTCCAGGTCCGGGTGGGCGTGACCGCGGGTCGCGATGCGCTCCATGGCGAGGAAGGCGTCCAGGAACTCGAGCGATGTGTCCGATGGACCTATGTCCTCCGCCATGATCCCGAAGGCGACGGCTTCGGCCCGCTCCACGACGGCCAGCGCGAACGCCGCTGAGAGCAACAGGGCGTTTCGGTTGGGGACGATGTTGGGACGGCCGGGGACCGCGATGTCACTGTCGGCCGGCCCGCCGCCACCCGTGCCCTCGTCCGGGACATCGACGGCGGAGTCCGTGAGGGAGGAGCCGCGCAGTACTCCGCGGGCGCCGCCGAGATCGGCTTCCTCGTACGGGGCGTCGAGGCGGCGGGCGACCAGCCGGGCACAGTCGAGTTCGCGTCGGTGGCGCTGCCCGTAGTCGATGCCGAGCAGGTGCAGGTCGTGGCCCTGCGCCCGCAACTGGTACGCCATGGTGACGGAGTCGATTCCGCCGGACACCACCGCAATGATCTTTGACACGTGTCGTCCTCACTTCGTCAGTGCACCAAGAAGGTGACCGGCCGCCCGGTCTCGTCGGCGCCGTCACCCATGCTGCGTCGCCGGGGGCGGTGGGGGACATGTCCGGCGGTACGGGCGCCCAAGATCTGCCCGTTGTCCTCTCGTGCAGCCGTGCCCGCCGGACGGACAACATCGGGTGGCCGAGCGGACACTCGTCGGCGCGAGAGCGGGCGCGGCCACGCGGAGCCCGTCGAGGGGCGACAGCCGCGCAGAGCACGACGAAGGCCCGGACACCATGGGTGTGTCCGGGCCTTCGTCGTGCTCTGGCCGGTCAGTCCTCGGCGGTGAGCTGGGCCCGGAGAACGAACCAGTGCCGGGCCAGGTGGATGCCCTCCTGCGCGGTCGCCCGCGTGACGTAGCGATCGAAGGCCTCGCGATCGGACTCGGTGTCGTAGTCCTCGAAGATCGGCACCATCTGCAGGAACCGGTCCAGATCTTCAGGGGTGTGGAAGAACTCGTCGTAGGAGAACTCGCGCTCGTAATCGACGGTGAAACCCGCGTCCTCAAGCCTGCGACGCTCCTCCAGCGCCACTGGCGTCCCGGCCCAGCGTCCGTACAACTGGCCCCGGCCGAACGTCTCCTTCAACGTCCGCACATCCCGCTCACCGATACCCAGGTAGACCACTGATCCGCCGTGGCGCAGCACCCTGCGGAACTCCTCCGGGAACAACGGACCGCGCCGCGAGGTGACCAGATCGAAGGTTCCGGCGGGGAAGCCGGTGGCCGAGGCGTCCCCGCCGGCGAATCGGACATGGTCCAGTCCCGATGCGGCCCGGTGCCGTTCTGCCGACGCCAGCATTTCCGGGGACAGATCCAGCCCGTCCACTCGCCCGAACGAGGGGGCGAGGCCCAGCAGGTTCAGGCCATCGGCGCAGCCGACATCCAGCAACTTGCCTGTAGCCGAGCCGAGTTCGTGCACCAGGGCATCGAATTCCTCCTCCGGATCCCCTTGTGGATAGGAGGTGGTGCGCCGCGCACCGCTGGAGTACCCACCGAACTTCTCGGCGACCTTGGAGTAGAACCCCTGCTGCTCCGCCATGATCTGCCCTTCGCTCAACCGTCGAGGTGTGGAACGGTCCATGCTGTCGAGCGCCCGCTCCATGCTGAAGGGCCCACCGTTCGGACCTGCGCGGTCCGGAGGGCGACCACAAAGTCACCCCCACTGCCCGAGCGGGCATGAGCCGAGGCTGGTCGGACTGCGCAGGCGGACGCCGTGCGTGCCGTGACCGGCGCGGCGGCCTCGGGCGGGAGGGGAGGCGGCGCGGCTGTCACCGGCGGGCAGCACGGCACGATATCTCCCACAACGATGTTGCTGTTGCTGTTGCTGTTGCTGTTGATGGCTCAGGGCGACGTTGCCGTCGACGCCGGAGGCCGAGTGCGGTTCCAACTGGAGGGGCTCCGGTGCGTGAGGAAGACGGCCGGGTGATCGCGGCCATCAGCATCGCGGCCCTCCCTCACTGCCCGCGGGATTCGCCGCCGAGGAGACCGGAGTCGGCGGGACCGGGGTCGGAATGATCTGGGCAGGATGCCTGGCTGTTGTTCCGTGCTTCAGGTCCCACAGCATGAGCCGGATACGGTCCTGCGCGCTCACTGTCTACCGAGAAGGGATACGCGGGTGGTGGCCATCGGCGATCCACTGCCCGGTAGCCGAACGACTGCCGGGCCTTCACCGTGTCCGGCGTCGATGCGGCCTGCCGCGGTGTTCCCGTGATCGCGGATGGCGGCTACCAAGGAACCGGACTGCTCATCCCGCACCGCAGACGTCCAGATCAACAGTGCCTGAGCCCGGCACAGGAGGCTGAGAACGCGGTCCACCGCCGGGCCCGGGCGCGTGTCGAGCACGCCTTGTCCCGCCTGAAGAACTGAAAGATCCTGCGGGACTGCCGACTCAAGGGCAACGGCGTGCACCAAGCCATGCTCGGTGTCGCACACCCCCACAACATCGCCCTCACTGGATAACTCCAGCCCCATACGGGACAGCCTCTAGGTAAACCTCAGGAAGCGGCCTTGCGCAGGGCCGCCAGGGCCTGGTCCGCGTGCGCGCTCATTCTGAACTCGCTGCGTACCACTTCGAGTACGCGCCGGTCCGTGCCGATGACGAAAGTGGCCCGCTTCGTCGGCAGCGGGCCGAAACCGCGGGCCACACCGAACTGCCCGCGCACCACACCTCTCTGTGCCGCTTGGATCGCTGCTCCTTGAGCGCGGCGGTTCGGCTCTGGCTACAGAAGCACGAGCTCAGGCGGCCGGAGCGGGACAGAGGTCGGGCGTCGACTTGGAACTGACGGGGCGTTACGAAAGTCAGCATTGGGTCAGCATCAGTCCGGCTAAAGCTGGCTACAGCTGACGAAACTTGCGACTCATAAGTGCGGGTCCAGGTGTTCCGAGAAGCGTTTACGATCGCGTGGGAGGGAAGTCAGGTGAGTCGACTTTGCTGCTCGTCCGACTTCACGTGGAGTGCGCCGAGAACAGCCCGTTCAGCGCACCCGACCTCGCGGTTTAAGCGGCACAGGCGGCAGCTCAGGCGCATCCAACCGCCCTCCGTCGTACCCCTTCACATCCCCAAATCGCGACCCACTCATCCAGTCCTCCCGCGCCTGCGTGATCTCGTCCTGCGACCTGCCGATGAAGTTCCACCACATCACCAGCTCCTCCTCGAACGGCTCGCCGCCCAGCAGCATCAGGCCCGCGTCCGACGCCGCCCGGACCGGGAGTTCGGTGCGGCCGCAGCCGAGGTAGAGCATCGAGCCGGGGAGCAGCGGGACGCCGTCGACGTGGGACTCGCCGGACATCGACAAGGCCGCGTACTCGAAGTCGGGGTCCAGGGGGACGCGGACGTCGGCGCCGTGGGCCAGGGCCAGGTCCGCGCCGACGATCGGGGTGTACGTGGTGCCGGGGGAGGACGCCCCGTCCAGCGAGCCGAGGACGACCGTCGCGGTCAGACCGGGGGCCGTCACCGTCGGCAGATCTGCGTGGTGCTCGAAGTGCGGGTCCGTGTGGCGGTGGGCGTCGGGAAGCGCCACCCACAGCTGCGCGCCGTGCAGGAAGCGGGCGTGGGACTTCGGGCTCTCCTCGGAGTGGGAGATCGCCCGGCCCGACGTCATGAGACCGAGTTCGCGGGGGCGGATCGTCTGCAGGCTGCCCGTGCTGTCGCGGTGCAGCACCTCGCCGTCGTGCAGCCAGCTCACCGTCTGCAGCCCCATGTGCGGGTGGGGCGGCACCTGCATGCCGGGCTCGTCGGCGATGTCGTCGGGGCCGTAGTGATCGACGAAGGCCCAGGCCCCCACCATGCGCCGGCCCAGATTCGGGAGCAGCCGGCGCACCTCCGTGGACCCGCCCAGCTTCACCCTGCGCGGGCTGAGGAGTTCCCGTACCGGTTCCGCCACGACGAAGCCCCGTCCGCCGCACACGGAGGGCACCGCCTCGCGATCAAGATTGCTCATGTCGGACAACCTAGTCCCGCCGCCGTGTCCCGTCAGGCCCGAGGCCGGAAGTCGCCCCGTCGGACGGCGCGCGCCCGGTGCGCCTGCCGCCCGTACGGGTCATCCCAGCGCGCCCCGCGCCGTCCCTGCCACTGGAATGGACGAGTGCCCCTCGTGACCGCGGTGCCGGACACACCGCCGGACGACTGCCTCGCCCGCAACGACTGGATCTGCGGCGAGTACCTGAGCACGCGCCGGCACATCCTCGTCGACGCCGTCGTGCAGCATCTGCAGATCACCCTCGTCGCCGTCGCGATCGCCCTCGTCATCGCCGTACCGCTCGCCGTCGTCGCGCGACGGTGGGGGTGGGCCGCCGGGCCCGTGCTCGCCCTGACCACCGTGCTGTACACGATCCCGTCGCTGGCCATGTTCTCGTTGCTGCTGCCCGCCTACGGGCTCTCCGCCACGCTCGTCGTCGCCGGCCTCGTGCTGTACTCGCTGACCCTGCTCGTGCGGAACATCCTCGCCGGGCTGCGCGCCGTGCCCGAGGAGACCCGGCAGGCCGCGCGCGGTATGGGATACGGGCCGATCCGGCTGCTGCTCACCGTGGAGCTGCCCCTCGCCCTGCCCGCCGCCATGGCCGGGCTGCGCATCGCGACCGTGTCGGCCGTGTCCCTGGTGACCGTCGGCGCCATCGTCGGCTACGGGGGCCTCGGGAACCTGATCTACGCCGGGATGAACACGTACTTCAAGGCGCAGGTACTGACCGCCTCTGTGCTCTGCGTCGTCATCGCCATCGCCGCCGATCTGGTGCTGCTGGGCGTGGGCCGGCTGCTCACCCCCTGGACGAGAGCGAGCCGCGCGTGAAGACCCTCACCGACGCCTGGGACTGGCTCAGCGACCCGTCGCACTGGTCCGGCGACGACGGCATCTGGCACCGGCTCACCCAGCACCTCGTGCTCACGCTCGTGTGCCTGGTCATCAGCTGCCTGATCGCCCTGCCCATCGCCCTGGTGCTCGGGCACCTGGGCAAGGGCGGGGCACTCGCCGTGAACATCTCCAACGTCGGACGGGCCGTGCCCACCTTCGCCGTCCTCGTGCTCCTGCTGCTCACGCCGCTGGGGAACTACGGCGAAGGGCCGACCGTCGTCGCCCTCGTCCTGTTCGCCGTGCCGCCGCTGCTCACCAACGCGTACGTGGGCATGCGCGGCGTCGACCGGGAAGTCGTCCGGGCCGCGCGGGGCATGGGCATGACCGGGCGGCAGATGCTGCTGCGGGTCGAGGCGCCGCTCGCGCTGCCCATGATCCTCAACGGGGTACGGATCGCGGCCGTGCAACTCGTCGCCACCGCCACCATCGCCGCCCTCGCGGGCGGCGGCGGCCTCGGACGCATCATCACCGCCGGGTTCAACCTCGCCAGCACACCGCAGGTGGTCGCCGGCGCCGTGCTCGTCGCCGTGTTCGCCCTCGTCGTCGAGGGACTCTTCGAGATCGCCGAGCGGCTCGCGCCGTCCTGGGCGCGGGGGAGGGCCGGATGAGGGCGCGACTGCGCGGACCGGCGGCGCTGCTGGGGCTCGTGCTGCTCGTCGCCGGGTGTTCCAGCGGGCCGTCCCTGGAGAACCAGGGCGAGGTGACGGCGCCGCCCGGCGACAGCAAGCACCTCGTCATCGGATCCGCCGGGTTCACCGAGAGCGACCTGCTCGCCACCATGTACGCGCTGCTGCTGAAGAACGCCGGCTACGGGACCGAGATCCTGTCCGTCGCCAACCGGGAGCTGTACGAACCCGCCCTGGAATCCGGCCAGATCGACGTTGTCCCGGAATACGCGGCCACCTTCGCCGACTGGCTTAACGCCAAGACCAACGGGGCCGACGCCGATCCCGTCGGCTCGCCCGACCTGGACGCCACCATGAAGGCGCTGCGGGGACTGGCCCGGCCGCGGGGCCTCGTGGTCCTCGACGCCGGCAAGGCCGTCGACCAGAACGCGTTCGCCGTCGCCCGGTCCTACGCCGCGCGGCATCACCTCAAGACCCTCAGCGATCTGGGCGCGTCGGGCCTCGAGGTACGGCTCGCCGCCGGTGACGAATGCGTCCAGCGGCCCTACTGCGAACCGGGGCTGAAGAAGGTCTACGGCATCGACATCACCGGCGTCGACCCGAAGGGCGTCGGCACCACCCAGTCCAAGAAGGCCGTGCAGAGCGGGCAGGACCAGATGGTGCTGACCACGTCCACCGACGCGACCCTGGCCGACTTCGGCCTCGTCCTCCTCGACGACGACAAGCATCTGCAGAACGCCGACTACATCGTGCCCGTCGTGAACCGGTCACGGGCGGGCAGCGCCAAGGTCGCCGCGGCCCTCGGGGCCCTCAACTCCGTACTGACCACGGAGGATCTGGCCTCCCTGAACCAGCAGGTCGACAGCTGGCGGCGGCTTCCCGAGGACGTCGCCAGGACGTACCTGGAGGACAAGGGACTCCTGAAGTAGGCCGATACGGGAGGGTGTGCGGGGGCTGGATCGCGGGAAGGTGGAACGCCCCCCGCCCCGACCCGTCCGGACAGGATCGTCCATGACCTCAGCCGTCGTCGTCGGCGCGGGCGTGCTCGGCGCCTGCGTCAGCCGTCATCTCGCCCGCGCGGGCGTCCGTGTCGTCGTCGTGGAGCGGGCCCGGCCCGCGAGCGGCACCTCCGGCGCCACGTTCTCGGCGGACGTGACCCACCTCAAGACCCCGTACGCGTACTACCGGCTGAACCGGCAGGGCTCCGAGGAGCACCGCCTCCTGTCCGAGGCGCTCGGCGGCCCGGCCTGGCGGCACCCGGCGCCGCTCCTGCAGTGGGCCGACGGCGACGACGCGCACCGGGCGCTGCGCGAACGGGCCCTGCGCGCCCGGGGCTGGGGCCACGAGTGCCGCCTCGCCCCGCCGTCCGTGCTGAGCGAGCTGGCGCCGGCCGTGGACCCGGCCGCCTGCGGTGCCGACGAGGTCGTGGTGCACGAGAACACGGCCTGGTTCGACGCGCCGCGCTTCGTGCACGCCCTGCTCGACGACGCCGTGCGGCACGGCGCCGAGACACACTACGGGGTGGCCGTCACCGGTCTGACGCGGGCGGACGGGCGGATCACCGGCGTCGTGGCGGGGGCGCGCTCCTGGAGCGCCGATGTCGTCGTCAACTGCGCCGGGCCCGCGGCCGACCGGATCGCCGGGTTCGCCGGGGTCCGGCTGCCCCTGCGTCAGGTCCCGGGTCTAGTCACCGAGACGGACCCGCTGCCGGGGGAGCCGCTGACCGCGATCGTCGCCGCCCCCGACATCGACCTGCGGCCCACCCCGGGCGGGGGCGTGCTGGCCCTGTCCTGGGAGGTCGACGCACGACTCGACGGCGCGGCCCGCGGCCTCCCGCAGGAACTGCACCGGCGCGCCGAAGCCGTTGTCCCCGGCCTGGCGCGGGCCCGGATCGAGGACGCGCGCATCGGGGTGCGGCCCGTGCCCTCCGACGGGCTGCCGCTGGTGGGAGTGGCCGCGGGGGCGCCCGGTCTCTACCACCTCGTCTCGCACAGCGCGGTCACCCTCGCGCCGGTGCTCGGCCGGCTCGCCGCGCAGGAGATCGCCACCGGACGGCCCGTCGCCGACCTCGCCGCGTACCGGCCGGACCGGACCGTCCCCAGCGACGTACAGGACGAGAACTTGCGCGCCATGAACCACTGGCGCCCCAGGCCTCAATCTGCACCTTAGGGTGAGGCTCATCGGGTCGTGCCGTCGGTCGGACAGGGAATCGGTGCGGAAGCGGTGGCCGACGCGTCGTCTTCTTGGAGAGACTCGTCGGCGTGTCTGACACCTCGTTGCTCGTGGCTGGTCTCACTGGTGTGACGGCGATCGCGGCCAGCTCGCTGGCCAGTTGGTTGACCAGCAGGGGCAATGCGACCGCTGCGCGGATCCAGGTCGGTGCCACGGTGGACGCGCAGCGTCGCGAAGGCATCCGGCAGACTCGGCGGGCCGCCTACCTGGACCTCATCGAGCGGGCTCAGTCCGTCGCCGACGGGCTTCGAGGCATCGACGGTCTGGCGACGACCGAGTGCGAAGCCGCACTGGACGCTCACCGCGACCGGCATCAGCACCTGCGTCGGGCCGTGACGCTGATCGGTCTGGAAGGCCCGTCCGCCGTCGAGGTCGCGGCGTCGAACTTGTTGATCATGTCGGGGACGCTCAGCACCGCTCTGGCGGCCCTGGCCCAGAACGTGTGCCGGGAGAACCGTCGCGAGTTCCAGGAGACCCTGCGTGCGTACATACGGCTGATCAGGCCCACCGTGGATGCGGCTGCCGCCGCACTGGATGAGACGTAGTCATCTTCTGGCCCCCCTTCGCAGCAGTGACAGTGGCAGTGGGCGGCGGGAACGAGTCAGGCGTCGGCGACCGAGTCGAACTCCACCTCGTCGCGGCCGACCCCCTGTGCGTCCGCGTCGACCGACCGGCGCAGCGCCTCGTGCAGCTTCGCCGGGGTGAGGACGCCGAGGAAGCGCGAGCCGTCCAGGACCGCCACCCAGCCGGCGTCGTGCTGGAGCATCACGCCGAACGCCTGCTTGAGCGGGGCGCCGATCGGCACCCACGCGTTCATCCGGTGCGCCAGATCGGCGACCCGGCCGTCCGGCCCGGCCAGCGTGACCTCGTCGATCCCGACCCAGCCGTGCAGATCGCCCTGTGCGTCCAGGACCACGGCCCAGCGGACCGCCTCCTCACGCATCCGGGCCGCGGCCTGCGCGGCGGACTCGTCGAGCCGGGCCACCGACGGCTGTTCCAGGTCGTCCGCCTCGATCTCGGTCACCGACAGCCGCTTGAGCCCGCGGTCCGCGCCGACGAACTCGGCGACGTACGGCGTCGCGGGGGTGCCCAGCACCGCGCCCGGGGTGTCGAACTGCTCGATGCGCCCCTGCCCGTACACCGCGATCCGGTCGCCGAGCCGGACCGCCTCCTCGATGTCGTGCGTGACCAGCAGGACCGTCTTGCGCACCGCCGCCTGCATCCGCAGGAACTCGTCCTGCAGCTGCTCGCGCACCACCGGGTCGACCGCGCCGAACGGTTCGTCCATCAGCAGGACCGGCGGATCCGCGGCCAGCGCCCGGGCCACGCCCACCCGCTGGCGCTGACCGCCCGACAGCTGTTCCGGATAGCGGCTGCCGTACGTCTTCGGGTCCAGGCCCACCAGATCGAGCAGCTCCGCGGCGCGCGCCCGCGCCTTCGGCTTCTTCCAGCCGATCAGGGCCGGGACGGTCGCCGTGTTGTCGAGGATGGTGCGGTGCGGGAAGAGGCCGACCTGCTGGATGACGTAGCCGATGCGCCTGCGCAGCTTGACCGGATCGACGGACGCGATGTCCTCGCCCTCGACGTAGATACGGCCGGACGTCGGCTCGATGAGCCGGTTGACCATCATCATCGTCGTGGTCTTGCCGCAGCCGGACGGGCCGACGAGCGTGACCAGTTCGCCCTCGGCGACCTCGAAGGAGAGGTCGTCGACCGCCGTGGTGCCGTCCGCGTACCGCTTGGTGACTTGGTCGAACCGGATCATGAGCTCACGCTAACCGCGCGTCTCACTCCTCGCTCACCAGCACCACCTCCAGCGTGCGCGGACCGTGCACCCCCTCGACCCGGTCCAGCTCGATGTCGCTGGTCGCGGACGGGCCCGAGATCCACGTCAGGGGGCGCGTCGGATCGAGCCGTTCGAGGGCCTGAGGGACCGAGGAGACGACCTGGCCGGGGACGCGGACGACGCAGATGTGGTGGTCGGGGACGAGGGTGATGCGGCGGCGGCCCTGGTCGGGGGAGCCGTCGAGGACGATCGTGCCGGTCTCGGCGACGGCGACCGCGCAGGCGGTGACGACGCTGTCGACCTCGTCGAGTTCGGCGGGGGTGTGCGCCGCGCGGTCCTGGATCCGCGTGGGATCGGCCGCGGCCAGCCACTCCACGGGAAGCTCCGGCGGCACGACCACCGTCTGCGAGCCGTGCGCGGCCAGCAGCCGCATGACCGTCTGAGGCAGTTCCGCGCCGGTGCACCGGTGCACGATCGCCCGGTAGTCCGCCAGATTCTCCGCCAGCAGATCCACCGTCTGCTCGACCGTGCGGTCGCCGTGCTCGCGCAGATAGCTCCGGTCGATATCGGTGTCGTACGTCGCCGGGGCCCCCGCCGGGCCCCCGAGCGCCCGTCGTACCCGGCCCAGGATCACGTCCCTGCTGCTCACTTCGCTCCGCCCTTTCCGCCGTTCGTCCGCTGCCACCAGTCGCGGAACGGTTCCGCCGGCACCGTCGGCAGATCCCGGGTGGCCGTCCACGCGCGGCCGGGGCCCGGCACCGTGCGCGGATGGAAGCGGCGGGTCCGCGAGGCCAGGCGCTGGCCGGTGCCGAGTGCGGCCGGGTGGGTGAACGCCCAGCGGGCCGCGCGCATCGCGGCCCGCTCCGCCGCGTGCCCCTTCGCCGGTTTCAGCGTCACCTTCGCGCCGCGCCGGGTCACCTCGCCGCCCTGGACGACCCGCTCCCGCAGATGCACCAGCACCTCGGGGATGTCGATGGCGACCGGGCACACCTCGTAGCAGGCGCCGCACAGCGACGACGCGTACGGCAGCGACGCGTCGATCTCGCTCCCGGTGCCGCGCAGCTGCGGGCTGAGGATGGCGCCGATCGGGCCCGGGTAGACCGAGCCGTAGGCGTGCCCGCCCGCCCGCTCGTACACCGGGCAGACGTTGAGGCACGCCGAGCAGCGGATGCAGCGCAGGGCCTGGCGGCCCACCTCGTCGGCGAGGGTGTCGGTGCGGCCGTTGTCGAGCAGCACCAGGTGGAACGTCCGCGGGCCGTCGGAGTCGGTGGTGCCGGTCCACGTCGACGTGTACGGGTTCATGCGCTCGGCGGTGGAGGAGCGGGGGAGCGTCTGGAGGAAGACCTCCAGGTCCTGCCAGGTGGGCACGGCCTTCTCGATGCCGACGACGGAGATCAGGGTCTCGGGCAGGGTCAGGCACATGCGGCCGTTGCCCTCGGACTCGACGACGACGAGGGTGCCGGTCTCGGCGACCATGAAGTTCGCCCCGGAGATGCCGACCTTGGCGCGCAGGAACTTCTCGCGCAGGTGAAGGCGGGCCGCCTCGGCCAGTTCGGCGGGAGTGTCGGTGAGTCCGTCCGGAGCCGGCCGGCCCCAACTGCCCATCTTCCGCTCGAAGATGTCGCGGATCTCGCCGCGGTTGCGGTGGATCGCCGGGACCAGGATGTGCGAGGGGCGGTCGTCGCCGAGTTGCACGATGAGCTCGGCGAGGTCGGTCTCGTAGGCGGCGATGCCGGCTTCCTCGAGGGCTTCGTTGAGGCCGATCTCCTGCGTGGCCATCGACTTGACCTTGACCACTTCGGTCTCGCCCGTCTCGCGGACGAGCCGGGTGACGATGCGGTTGGCCTCGTCGGCGTCGGCGGCCCAGTGGACGGTGCCGCCCGCCGCCGTCACCGCCTCCTCCAACTGGACCAGGTAGTGCTCCAGATGGCGCAGCGTGTGGTCCTTGATCTGTTTGCCCGCCTCGCGCAGCCGCGCCCAGTCGTCCAGTTCGGCGACGGCGCGGGCGCGCTTGTCGCGGATGGTGTGGGTGGCGTGCCGCAGATTGGCGCGCAGCGTCGTGTTCCGTACGGCGTCGTGCGCGGCCTTCGGGAAGGCCGGCATCCCGAGATACGTACCGCTCATGCCAGGGGCTCCTCTTCCGTGCTCGCCAGGATCTCCGCGATGTGGACCGGCCGGAGCGCCGTGTGCAGACGGCTCATCGTGCCGCCGATGTGCATCAGGCACGAGTTGTCGGCGGCGCACAGCACGTCCGCGCCCGTCGACTCGGCGTTGCGCACCTTGTCGGCGCCCATCGCCGACGAGACATCGGAGTTCTTCACGGCGAAGGTGCCGCCGAAGCCGCAGCACTCCTGCGCGCCCGGCAGCTCCACCAGCTCAAGTCCCTTGACGGCACGGAGCAGTTGGGTGGGGCGGTCGCCGAGGCCCAGAGAGCGCAGACCGTGGCACGTCGGGTGGTACGTCACCTTGTGCGGGTAGTACGCGCCGACGTCGGTGACGCCGAGCACGTCCACCAGGAACTCCGTCAGTTCGTACGTCTTCGGGACGACCGGCGCGAGCGTCGTCGCGAGGCCGTCGCCGCGGCCCTCCGCGCGGGCCCGCTCGCCCATCCGGGGGTACAGCTCACGCACCATCGCCGCGCACGAACCGGACGGCGTGATGATGGCGTCGTAATCACCCGTGCCGATCCCCGGCCCGAAGACATCGGAGAAGTGGCGGGCCAGCGGCTCGGCCTCGTGCCGGTAGCCGGTGTTGTAGTGGGCCTGTCCGCAGCAGGTCTGGGCGGCCGGGAAGTCCACTTCCACGCCCAGTCTGGTCAGCAGTTTCACCACGGCACGTCCGGTGTCCGGGTAGAGCGTGTCGTTGACACACGTCAGGAAGAGCGCGACACGCATCGTGGCCCCTTCGGTCGGTCGATTCGGCTCGATCATCGGATGGGTGCAGGGTACGTCGTACCGGGGTTCGGGTCACGGGGTGGTGACACGGGCCGCGGCCGCCGTCCACCGGGCACGGTCGCCGCGCGGCGCGTAGCGCGTCAGCGGCTGGCTGTCGGCGACCAGTCGGCGCATCGCCGCGCGGTCGCCGAGGACTCCGTCGGCGCGCGCCTGCACGAGGACGTTGCCGAGCGCGGCGGCCTCCGCGGGGCCCGCCACGACCGGCAGTCCGCAGGCGTCCGCGGTCAGTTGGCACAGCAGGGCGTTACGGGCCCCGCCGCCGACGATGTGCACGACGTCGACCGGCCGGTCGGCGAGGCGGGCCGCCTCCTCGACGGCCCGGCGGTGGGCGAGGGCGAGCGAGTCGAGGATGCAGCGCGTCGTCTCGGCGCGGGTGCGCGGCTCGGGCTGGCCGGTGGCGCGGCAGGCGGCCGCGATCCGGTCCGGCATGTCGCCGGGGGCGAGGAACGCGGCGTCGCCCGCATCGACGACCGAGCGCAGCGCGGTGGCCCGCGCGGCCTCGTCCAGGAGCTCCGCCAAGTCGGTCTCGTCCCAGGCGCGTTGGCACTCCTGGAGCAGCCACAGGCCCATGATGTTGCGCAGGTAGCGGACCGTGCCGTCGATGCCGAGCTCGTTCGTGAAGTTCGCGGCGCGGCTCTCCTCGGTCAGGACGGGGGCGTCGAGTTCGAGACCCGCGAGTGACCAGGTGCCGGTGCAGATGTACGCGAAGTTCTCCCCGGTGGCAGGGACCGCGGCGACCGCGGACGCGGTGTCGTGGGAGGCCACGGTCGTCACCGGAACGGGACCGGTCAGGCCGGTCTCGTCGAGGACGCGGGGGAGCAGCTCGCCGGCCGGGTCGCCGGGGCGGCGCAGCGGCGCGAACAGGCCCAGGTCGATGCCGGTGCGGGCCGCGACGTCCCGCGCCCAGTCACCCGTGCGGGGATCGATGAGCTGGGTGGTGGAGGCGTTCGTCAGCTCGGTGCCCTGCTGCCCGGTCAGCCAGTACGTGAGCAGGTCCGGGATCAGCAACAGCCGCTGTGCCGAACGGAGTTGAGCGGTGTCGCGGGCCGCCGCGAGCTGGTACAGGGTGTTGAACGGGGCGTACTGGAGGCCGGTCGTGGCGTACAGCTCCTGCGGCGGCACGCTCGCCCAGACCTTCTCGGCGATGTGGTCCGTGCGGGTGTCGCGGTAGTGGAACGGGTTGCCGAGGAGCGCGCCGTCCGCGTCGAGGAGCCCGTGGTCGACGGCCCAGCTGTCGATGCCGACGGACCGGACCTGACCGGCCTTGCGCAGGCCGTCCAGGATGCCCGCGTACAGGGCGAGGACGTCCCAGTGCAGGTGGCCTCCGGCGTTCACCGGTCGGTTGGGGAACCGGTGCGCTTCGCTGAGGTTCAGCGTGGTCGGGGTGACCTGGGCCGTGATGACTCGGCCGCTCGATGCGCCCAGGTCTATCGCGGCGTAGGGGGTGGTGGGCATGGAGGTTTCGCCTTTGCGCCGTTGCGGGTTGGGGGTGTGTCGCCGGGGGCGGGTCGTCGTGGGCTGGTCGCGCAGATCCCCGCGCCCCTTGCGGGGCGCCGGTCATCCGGCGCCCCGGGTGTCCCCGGTCAGCGCAAGAACGCCGCCGCCACCCCCGCGTCCACCGGGACGTGCAGGCCCGTCGTGTGGGTCAGCTCCCCGCCCGTGAGGGCGAACACGGCGTTGGCGACATGCTCCGGGAGGACCTCGCGCTTGAGCAGGGTCCGCTGGGCGTAGAACTCGCCCAGCTTCTCCTCCTCGATGCCGTACGTCGCCGCGCGCTGCGCGCCCCAGCCGCCCGCGAAGATGCCGGAGCCGCGCACGACACCGTCCGGGTTGACGCCGTTGACGCGGATGCCGTCGCCGCCCAACTCCGCTGCGAGAAGGCGTACTTGGTGGGCCTGATCGGCCTTGGTGGCCGAGTAGGCGACGTTGTTGGGGCCGGCGAAGACGGCGTTCTTGGAGGCGATGTAGACGATGTCGCCGCCCATGCTCTGCTGCCGCATGACGCGGGCCGCCTCGCGCGAGACGAGGAAGGAGCCGCGCGCCATGATGTCGTGCTGGAGGTCCCAGTCCTTCGCCGTCGTCTCCAGCAGCGGCTTGGAGATGGAGATGCCGGCGTTGTTGACGACCAGGTCGACCCCGCCGAAGGCGAGCGCCGCGGCCCGGAAGGCCTCGGCGATCTGCTCCTCCGACGTGACGTCGACGGTGACCGCCACGGCCTTGTCCGCGCCGCCCAGTTCCTCGGCGACCGTGGCCGCGCCCTCGGCGTTGAGGTCGGCGACCACGACGCAGGCGCCCTCCGCGGAGAGGCGGTGCGCGATGGCCCTGCCGATGCCGCTGCCCGCGCCCGTCACCAGCGCCACGCGCGTGGCGAGCGCCTTGGGCTTCGGCATCCGCCGCAGCTTGGCCTCCTCCAGCTCCCAGTACTCGATGCGGAACTTCTCGGACTCCTCGATGGGCGCGTACGTGGAGACGGCCTCGGCGCCCCGCATCACGTTGATCGCGTTCAGGTAGAACTCGCCCGCGACCCGCGCCGTCTGCTTGTCCTTGCCGAAGCTGAACATGCCGACACCCGGGACGAGCACGATCGCCGGGTCCGCGCCGCGCATCGCGGGGGAGTCGGGCGTGGCGTGCCGCGCGTAGTAGGCGGCGTACTCCTCGCGGTACTCGGCGTGCAGCTCCTTCAGCCGGGCGACGGCCGTGTCGAGGCCGGCCGACGGTGGCAGGTCGAGGACCAGCGGGCGGACCTTGGTGCGCAGGAAGTGGTCGGGGCAGGAGGTGCCGAGGGCGGCGAGGCGCGGGTGCTCGGCGCTCGCCAGGAAGTCGAGGACGGTCTCGGAGTCGTCGAAGTGCCCGACCTGTGGCCGGTCGAAGGAGGCCAGGCCCCGGATCACCGGAGCGAGCTCGGCGGCGCGCGCCCTGCGCTCGGCCCCGCTCAGGGCCGCGTACCCCTCGACGACCGGACCGAACGGCTCGGTCTTGCCGCGCTCGGCGAGGAACGTCTCCGCGGTCCGGATGATGAACAGCGAGTTCGCCTCGCACTCCTCGGCGGTGTCGCCCCACGCGGTGATGCCGTGACCGCCCAGCACGCAGCCGATGGCCTCGGGGTGGGCGGCCTTGAGTGCGGCGATGTCGAGCCCGAGCTGGAAGCCGGGCCGCCGCCACGGCACCCACGCGACCTTGTCGCCGAAGCACTCGGCGGTCAGCTTCTCACCGTCGGCGGCGCAGGCGAGCGCGATCCCGGAGTCGGGGTGCAGGTGGTCGACGTGGGCGGCGTCCACCAGACCGTGCATCGCGGTGTCGATGGACGGCGCGGCGCCGCCCTTGCCGTGCAGGCAGTAGTCGAACGCGGCGACCATCTCGTCCTCGCGCTCCACCCCCGGGTACACCTCGGTGAGCGCCCGCAGGCGGTCCAGGCGCAGGGCGGCGAGCCCGGCCGCGGTGAGCGTGCCCAGGTCGCCGCCCGAGCCCTTGACCCACATCAGCTCGACGTCCGCACCGGTCACCGGGTCGGTGTCGGTGCCCTTGGCGGAGGTGTTGCCGCCCGCGTAGTTGGTGTTGCGGGGATCGGCGCCCAGGCGGTTCGAGCGCGCCAGCAGCGCGGCGACTTCGGGAGGGGTGGCGGAGGTCATGACGGGTTCCTTTGCGAGTTCGGTGAGCGGGTGTCGACTGCGGGAGGGACTGCGGTCACGCCCCCCAGCCGGCCTGCTCGCCGCCCACCCGCTCGGCCACGATCCGCTCCTGCCACCCGGACGCGTGGTAGGCGGCGACGGGGTCAGGGGCCAGGCCCTGCTCCTCGCGCAGTTCGCGCAGCAGCGGGCGCACGTCGGTGTTGTAGGCGTCCATGAGGACCGCGTTGGCGGTGAGGACGTCGCCCTCGCGCTGCGCGGCGGTCAGGGCGTCGCGGTCGACGAGGAGCGCCTTGGCCGTGGCCTCCTGCACGTTCGTCACGGAGCGGATGACCGCCGGGATCTTCGCCTCGATGTTGTGGCACTGGTCGAGCATGAACGCCACGTTCGTCGCCGCGTCGAAGCCGCCGTTCTTGGCGACCTCGTGCAGGATGCGGAACAGCTGGAAGGGGTCCGCGGATCCCACCATCAGGTCGTCGTCGGCGTAGAAGCGGGAGTTGAAGTCGAAGCCGCCGAGCCTCCCCTCGCGCAGCAGCAGCGCCACGATGAACTCGATGTTGGTGCCGGGCGCGTGGTGCCCGGTGTCCACCACGACCTGCGCCCGCTCGCCCAGCTTCAGGCACTGGAGGTACGACGTGCCCCAGTCCGGCACGTCCGTCGTGTAGAAGGCCGGCTCGAACAGCTTGTACTCCAGGAGCAGCCGCTGGTCGTCGGCGAGCCGCTCGTACACCGCCGCGAGGGACTCGGCCAGCCGGTCCTGGCGGGCCACGATGTCGTCCTGGCCCGGGTAGTTGGTGCCGTCGGCGAGCCACAGCTTCAGGTCCTTCGACCCGGTGGCGTCCATGATGTCGACGCACTCCAGGAGGTGGCCGACGGCCTTGCGCCGCACCTTCGGGTCCGGGTGGCAGACGCTGCCCAGCTTGTAGTCGTCGTCCTGGAAGGTGTTGGAGTTGACCGTGCCGAGTTCGAGGCCGCGCTCCTTCGCGTAGGCGGCGAGGGCTGCGTAGTCGTCGACGGTGTCCCACGGGATGTGCAGCGCCACCTTGGGGGCGATGCCGGTGAACTCGTGCACCTTGGCGGCGTCGTCGAGCTTCTCCTGGGGGGTGCGCGGCACGCCGGCCTGGGCGAACACCTTGAACCGGGTGCCGGAGTTGCCGTAGCCCCAGGACGGCGTCTCGATCCGCTGATCGGCGAGTGCGGCCTTCACGGCAGCGATGTCAGGCATGTTCACCTCTGAGTGCGTGAATCGATTCACTTCGCTGGGGAAGTTAGCCCCGGGCGATCCGGCCGTCAAGGGGTCCGGCACGAGGTCAAGTGCGTTACGCAATCGTGCTGTTACCTCGCCGCGTGCGGTCTTCCCCGCTTTTTCCTCGCAGTTCACGCGATGCCGGGGGCGGGCGAAGCGGGCGATTCGGCGCAGCCCGGTGATTCGGCTTCACTCCGGCCCCTTGACCTCTCCGGAGGGACGGAGCTAGCTTCCGGGCAACTTCACTGAAACATTTCACGCCGGTGATCCGCCCGGCGCCCTCAGTGGCTCTCGTGCGCTCGGCACGGTCCGTCCACCCCTGCACACTCACGGAGACATGCAATGACGCATCCTGAACCGGAGACCACTCCGGTCCTCGCGCTGGAGGGGGTGAGCAAGTCCTTCGGTGCCGTGCGCGCCCTGCGCGGCGTCAGCCTGCGCCTGTACGCCGGAGAGGCGCACGCCCTCGCCGGTGAGAACGGCGCAGGGAAGTCGACCCTGATCAAGGCCCTCGCCGGGGTGCACCGTCCCGACACCGGCACGGTCCTGCTCGACGGCGCGCCGGTGGAGTTCCACGGCCCCGCCGACGCCCGGGACGCCGGCGTCGCCGTCATCTACCAGGAGCCCACGCTCTTCCCCGACCTGTCGATCGCCGAGAACATCTTCATGGGGCGCCAGCCGCGCCGCTCGCTCGGCCGCGTCGACCACCGCGCCGTCAAGCAGGCCACGGCCGACCTGTTCGCCCGGCTCGGCGTCGAGCTCGACCCGGACCAGCCGGCCCGCGGCCTGTCCATCGCCGACCAGCAGCTCGTCGAGATCGCCAAGGCCCTCTCCTTCGACGCCCGTGTGCTGATCATGGACGAGCCGACCGCCGCGCTCACCGGCAGCGAGGTGGCCCGCCTGTTCGGCGTCGTCCGTACGCTGCGCGAACAGGGCGCGGCCGTGCTGTTCATCTCGCACCGCCTAGAGGAGATCTTCGGGCTGTGCCAGCGCGTCACCACCCTGCGCGACGGCGGCTGGGTCGCCAGCGAACCGCTCGACGGCCTGACCGAGGACGACCTGGTGCGCCGGATGGTCGGCCGCGACCTCGACGAGCTCTACCCCAAGCAGGACACCGAGATCGGTGACGTGGCCCTGAGCGTGCGCCGGCTGACCCGCGAGGGCGTCTTCACCGACGTCTCCTTCGAGGTGCGGCGCGGCGAGATCGTGGGCCTGGCCGGTCTGGTGGGGGCCGGCCGCAGCGAGGTCGCCCGCGCCGTGTTCGGTGTCGACCGGTTCGACGGCGGTGAGGTCGAGGTGCTCGGCACGAAGCTCAAGCCCGGCGCCCCGAGCCTCGCCATGCACGCGGGCCTCGCCCTCGTCCCCGAGGACCGGCGTGCCCAGGGCCTGGTGATGGACATGTCCATCGAGCGCAACATCGGCCTCACCGGCTTCGCCGACACCAGCCGGGCCGGCCTGATGAACCGCAGGGCCGAGCGCAGCCGCTCCCTGGACTGGTCCGTCAAGCTCCAGGTGAAGTACGCGCGCCTCGCCGACGTCGTCGGCACCCTGTCCGGCGGCAACCAGCAGAAGGTCGTCCTCGCCAAGTGGCTCGCCACCGGGCCGCAGGTCCTCATCGTCGACGAGCCGACGCGCGGCATCGACGTCGGCACCAAGGCCGAGGTGCACCGGCTGCTGTCGTCGCTCGCCGCCGAGGGCGTCGCCGTCCTGATGATCTCGTCCGACCTGCCCGAGATCCTCGGCATGGCCGACCGGGTGCTCGTCATGCACGAGGGACGGCTCACGGCGGAGCTGAGCCGCTCCGCCGCGAACGAGGAGTCCGTGATGGCCGCGGCCACGGGGAGGGGCGCCTGATGATCGCCCTTTCGCCGTTGATTGTCGCTCGTTCGTCGGCGGCCGCACGCCGTGTGTGGTTGCTCGCGCAAGTCCCCGCGCCCCTGAGGTCCCTTGAGGTGGCTGGATCATGACCGTTACCGCCCCATCCGTGCGGGAAGACGCCGCACCGGAAGCCACCGCCGGACGGCGGCTCATCGACAAGGTGTTCAAGGCCCGCGAACTCGCCGTGGCCGGTGTGCTCGTCCTGATGCTCCTCGCGACCGAGCTGTCCAACACGGAGTTCCTGTCCGAGCAGGGCGTCAAGGACCTCCTCCTGAACGCCACCATCCTGGTCCTCGTCGCCACCGGCCAGGCCGTCGTCGTCATCACCCGCAACGTCGACCTGTCCGTCGGCTCCGTACTCGGCATCTCCGCCTTCGCCGCGGGCGACTACCTCCAGGGCGGCGGCAGTTCACTGATCGCCGTGGTCTACGCCGTCGCGATCGGCGCCCTGTTCGGCGTCCTGAACGGCGCGCTCGTCAGCCTCGGCAAGGTCCCCGCCCTCGTCGTCACGCTCGGCACCCTGTACGTGGTGCGCGGCATCGACTCCATCTGGGTCGGATCGCAGCAGATCGTCGCCGCCGACCTGCCGGACCCCTTCGTCGACTTCGGCCACGACGGCATCTGGATCGTGCCCTACCTGGCGCTCCTCGCCGTCGCCGTACTCCTCTGCGTCGGCTACTACCTGCGCAGCTACCGCAGCGGCCGCGACATGTACGCGCTCGGCTCCAGCCCCGAGGCGGCCACCCTCGCTGGCGTGCCCGTCCGCAAGCGCATCATGACCGCGTACGTCCTGTGCGGCGCGCTCGCCGGACTCGCGGGCGCCCTCTACCTCGCCCGCTTCGGCAACGTCGACTCCGCCACCGGCAACGGCTACGAACTCACCGTCGTCAGCGCCGTCGTGGTCGGCGGCGTCGCCTTCACCGGCGGCTCCGGCACCGTCTACGGCGCGGCCCTCGGCGCTCTGCTGCTGACGTCCATCAACAGCGTCCTGCCGGCGATCGGCGTCAGCTCCGTCTGGGTCACCGCCATCAACGGCATCCTGCTGCTGCTCGCCATCGCCGTCGACCGGATCCTGGCCCTGCGGGTCGCCGCAGTCCTGCGCAAGCAGGCCGCACAGATGAGGAGCGCCCGCCATGCCTGATCTCAAGAAGACGTCACGCCTCGGCGGCGCCGTGCGCTGGGACACCGCCGTCGGTGCCCTGCTGATCGTGCTGCTGCTCTGCTCGTTCTCGTTCGTCGACAACTTCGGCAACGCGCTCAACATCTCGTTCCTGATCGGCAACACCCTGCCCATCGCCCTGATCGCCCTGCCGATGACGATGCTGGTCGTCTCCGGCGAGGTCGACCTGTCCGTGGGCTCCACGGCCGGCCTGTCCGGAGCCGTCATGGGCGCCCTGTGGAACCAGGGCATGACCATCGAGACGATCATCCCGCTGTGCCTGGTGCTCGGCCTCGTCTGCGGCCTGGTCAACGGGCTGCTCGTGACCCGCCTCGGCCTGCCGTCCCTCGCCGTCACCATCGGCACCATGGCCGCCTACCGGGGCATCGCCCAGATCGTGCTCGGCTCCGACTCGGTCACCGACTTCCCCGCGCAGTACCTGGACTTCGGCGCCGGCCGGTTCGGCGACACGTTCCTGCCGTACGCGGCGCTGCCGTTCCTCGTGCTGCTCGCCATCGCCGTCGTCGTCCTGCACGCCACCCGCGTCGGCCGCTCGCTCTTCGCGATCGGCGCCAGCGAGGAGGCCGCCCGGTTCTCAGGCGTCCGCGTCAAGCGGCTCAAGCTGTCCATGTTCGTCACGACCGGCCTGCTGTCCGCGCTCACCGGCGTGTTCTGGGCCCTGCACTACGCCAGCGCCCGCTACGACAACGCCACCGGCCTCGAACTGTCCGTCATCGCGGCCGTCCTGCTCGGCGGCATCGACTTCGACGGCGGCAAGGGCACCCTCGGCGGCGCCGTCGCGGGCGTCTTCCTCCTCGGCTCGCTGCGGAACGTGATGAGCCTGCTGAACGTCTCCGCCCAGTCCCAGATCGTCGTCACCGGCGTCCTCCTGGTCATCTCCGTGCTCGCGCCCCGCGTCGGCCGCCAGATCGCGCAGACCAGGGCCCGCCGCCGCACCCCCGACACGGCCGCACCACCACCGGCACCCGCCGCCTCCTGAGCGCGCGCCCCCAGATCCCCGCACCGTCCCGCACAGCCCACCACCGAAGGAACCGCCATGTCCCGGACCGTCACCGCCAGAACCCGCCGACTCACCGCCGCGCTCGCCGTCACCACCGCCCTCGTCATCGGCGCCACCGCCTGCGGCGGCACCACCAAGGACGACGCCAACAAGGAAGCGGCCAAGTCCAACGCCGCGGGCAAGGCCGACCCGAACGCGGCCACCAAGAAGGGCCTCACGGTCGCCTTCCTGCCCAAGCAGGTCAACAACCCGTACTTCACCACCTCCGACAACGGCGGCAAGAAGGCGCTCCAGGAGCTCGGTTCGACGTACAAGGAGGTCGGCACCAGCAGCGGTACCGACACCTCCGGTCAGGTCTCCTACGTCAACACCCTCACCCAGCAGCAGGCCGACGCCATCGCCGTGTCCGCGCAGGACCCGGGCGCCCTGTGCACCGCCCTGAAGCAGGCCATGAAGAACGGCGTCAGCATCGTCACGTACGACTCCGACACCAAGGCCGACTGCCGCAATGTCTTCGTCTCGCAGGCCAGCGCCGAGGACCTCGGCCGCACCCAGGTGCAGCAGATGGCCAAGCAGATCGGCAACAAGGGCGAGATCGCGATCCTCTCGGCGGCCCAGACGGCCACCAACCAGAACACCTGGATCGACTACATGAAGGACGAGCTGAAGAAGCCCGAGTACAAGGACATCAAGCTCGTCACGACCGCCTACGGGGACGACGACGCCCAGAAGTCGTTCCAGCAGACCCAGGGCCTCCTCCAGGAGCACCCGAAGCTCAAGGGGATCATCTCCCCGACCACCGTCGGCATCAAGGCCGCCGCCCAGTACCTGTCGGGCTCGAAGTACAAGGGCAAGGTCAAGCTCACCGGCCTCGGCACCCCGAACGACATGCGCGCCTACGTCAAGAACGGCACCGTCGAGGCGTTCGAGCTGTGGGACCCGGCCAAGCTGGGCGCGCTCGCCGCGCACACCGCCGTCGCCCTGGAGTCCGGCCAGATCACCGGCAAGGAGGGCGAGAAGTACAAGGCCGGCGACATGGGCGAGTTCACCATCGGCAAGGACGGCGTCGTCTCCCTCGGCAAGCCGACCGTCTTCGACAAGTCGAACATCGACCAGTTCCAGTTCTGATCCGCGAGGAGACGGGAGAGGCGACATGACGGACCCGCAGCGCGTCTGTTTCCTGCTGAAGGTCAGAGCCGACCGCATCGACGAGTACCGCGCGCGCCACCAGGACGTGTGGCGCGAGATGCGGGAGGCCCTGACCGCGAGCGGCTGGCACAACTACTCGCTCTTCCTGCGCGAGGACGGCCTGCTCGTCGGCTACCTGGAGACGGAGGACTTCGACGCCGCGCGCGCCGCCATGGACGCCACCGAAGTCAACGCCCGCTGGCAGGCCCATATGGCCGACTTCTTCGAGGAGTTGGCCGGGCAGGCCCCGGACGCCGCGATGCGCCCGCTCACCGAGGTCTTCCACCTTGCGTGAGCGCGCGACGGTCGGCATCAAGGACGTGGCCCACGCAGCCGGAGTCTCCGTGGGCACCGTCTCCAACGTCCTCAACCAACCCCACCGCGTCTCCGAACCGACCCGGCGCCACGTCCAGCAGGTCATCGCCCGCCTCGGCTACGTACGCAGCGAGTACGCCCGCCAGTTGCGCGCCGGGCACAGCCGCATCATGGCGCTGCTCGTCCTCGACATGGGCAACCCGTTCTTCGTGGACGTCGCGCGCGGCGCCGAGCGGGCCGCCCGCGACGCCGGGCTCGGCGTCATGGTCTGCAACAGCGCGCAGAACCCGTCCGAGGAGGCCGAGTACCTCTCGCTCTTCGCCGAACAGCGGGTGCGCGGCGCCCTGATCACCCCGGCCGACCCGAGCGGCGCGACGCTGCGCGACTTCCGCCGGCACGGCATTCCGTACGTCGTCGTGGACCGCGTCGCAGGCGACGAGGAAGGCTGCTCGGTCTCCGTCGACGACGTGTCGGGCGGCGCGCTGGCCGTCCGCCACCTCGTCGCCGGAGGACACCGCGCCCTCGCCTTCGTCAGCGGCCCGGCGCACCTCAGACAGGTGCAGGACCGCCGCGAGGGCGCCCTCAAGGCACTCGCCGAGGCGGGCCTGTCCGAGGACCTGCTGCGCGAACTGCCCACCGAGCGGCTCGACGTGGCCGCGGGCCGCGACGCGGGCGCCCGCCTCCTCGGCCTCGCACAGCGCCCCACGGCCGTCTTCTGCGCCAACGATCTGCTCGCCCTCGGCGTCCTGCAGGCCCTGTACGCGGCCGGGGTCAAGGTCCCCGACGACATGTCCATCGTGGGCTACGACGACATCGAGTTCGCCGCGGCGGCCACGGTCCCGCTCACCTCGGTCCGGCAGCCCGCCCTGACCCTGGGAGCCATCGCGGCGGAACTGCTCCTCCAGGAGACGGGGGAGCGCGCCGCCGAGCACCGGCATCAACACGTCGTGCTGCGGCCGGAGCTGGTGGTACGGGGATCGAGCAGGGCGCTGGGCTGAGCGGCCCCCGCCCGCTTCGCCGAACCGTGCCGCCACTGACTCGGCGTACTGCCGTAGGCCCGGTGGAACCGGCGGGTGAAATGGGCGGGGTGGACGAAACCCCAGGAGCGGGCGATGGCACCGATCGTGCGATGAGCCTGGCCGGGGGAGGCCAGGTCGGCCCGCGCACCCTCCAGTCTGCGCTGGATGATCCAGCTCTCCAGACTCAGCCCCTCCTGCTCGCACAGCCGGTAGAGGGTGCGCACGGAGATGCCGTGCGCCCAGGCGATGCGCTGCGGCGCGAGGTCGGGCTCGCGCAGGTGTGCCCGTACATACGCCAGGATCCGGGTGAACAGCGTCTCCTCGGCGACGGCCCGGCGCAGACGGTCCCGGCCGGCGACCGACACGATCAGGGCCCGCGTCAGATGCACGGTGGCGGCGGCGAGCGCGTCCGCCGCGGGATCGTCACTCAGCCGGTCCGCGTGTCTGCGCAGCTCGCGGATCTGGTGCAGGAGCATCGACTCGACGGGGCTGTGCTGCAGCAGCGGGACCGCGGCCCGCACGGTGTCCACCGGCAGGCCCAGATGCGCCAGGCCGACGGAGAAGGCCACGGACCGGCCGATGCCCGACCAGGCGTACTCGTGCGAGGCGACCATGTGCGGTGTCAGCCCCACGCCCCCTCCCGCCAGACGTCGTTGGAATCCGTCGCAGCCGAAGGCGGCCGTGCCGAACCCCTCGGCCTGGGTCATGACCGAGACGTTGTCCATCAGTTCGCGACGAGCCGTGCGCACCGGCCGCGCGAAGCGCACCGCTGTGCCGTACGTGTCGAACAGGGTGAGCGGCCCGAAGTGCCAGACCTCCAGCCGCTTGCGCATCCTGGCAGCCGGTTCCCTCTCCTCGACCGTGGAGACACCGCCCTCCCGGGCCACCACGGAACGCAGCGCCTCGTACCGGTCCGCCGGGGCGAGGTCGTCGGTGTCGAGAACGAGCACGGAGCCCCCCACGGCAGTGGCGGCGGTCCCCTCACCGCCGCTCCCCTCGAAGGGCAGTGTCCGCCAGGGCGGGCATGTTCGACAAAGCTGCGTGTAGCGGACACGCGCTCCTGTCGGCCGGGCCGCGTAAAGGCTCCGGCACACAGGGGCCAGACCGTGGCGCAGGGTCAATCGGGCCTCCCGGGCCCATGTCATGCTCCCCTCCACCGGCGCGCCACCGAGCCCCAGGAAGGGACCCCGCCATGAGCGCTCCTGACACCGTCGTCCTCATCCACGGCTTCTGGGTCACGCCCCGCAGCTGGGAGCAGTGGGCCGAGCACTACAAGAAGCGGGGCTACCGGGTCCTCGCCCCCGCCTATCCGGGCTTCGAAGCGGAGGTCGAGGCGCTCAACACCGACCCCGCGCCGATCGAGAAGGTCACCGTCGAGCAGATCGTCGAGAAGCTGGAGACGCTGGTGCGCGGCCTGGACGAGCCGCCCGTCCTGATCGGCCACTCCGCCGGCGGCGTGTTCGTGCAGCTGCTGCTCGACCGGGGGCTCGGCGCGGCGGGGGTGGCGATCTGCTCCGCCCCCACGGAGGGCGTCGCGGTGCTGCCGCTGAGCCAGATCAAGGCCGCGTTCCCCGTGCTGCGCAACCCCGCCAACCGGCACCGGTCGGTCGCGCTGACCGCCGAGCAGTGGCACTACGCCTTCACCAACACCTTCTCCGAGCAGGAGTCGAAGCTCCTGTACGAGCGGTACGCGATCCCCGCGTCCGGCGCCATCTTCTGGGACAGCGCCCTGGCCACGCTCCGCCCCGGCCACCAGAGCACGTACGTCGACTACCACAACGACGCCCGGCCGCCGCTGCTCTTCGTCTCCGGCGGCGAGGACCATCTCATGCCGCCCAAGGTGCAGCAGTCCAACGCCCGTCACTACAAGTCGAGTTCGGTCACCGAGGTGAAGGAGTTCCCGGGCATGCCGCATCTGCTGCCCGCCGCCCCCGGCTGGGAGGAGGTCGCCGACCACGCCCTCGACTGGGCCCTCGCGCACGCCCGGTAGAAGCAGACCGCCCCGGGGCATCGGGAAGGAGCCCGCGCATGACCGTGGTCCGCGTCACCCACATCGGCGGTCCGACCACACTGATCGAGGCGGCCGGCTGGCGGCTGCTGACGGATCCGACGTTCGATCCGCCCGGCCGCCGCTACCCGTTCCGCTGGGGAACCTCCTCCCGCAAGACCGCGGGCCCCGCCCTGCGGGCCGCCGAACTCCCGCCGCTGGACGCTGTGCTGCTCACGCATGATCAGCACGCCGACAATCTCGACACGGCGGGCCGCGCCCTGCTGGCCACGGTCGGCACCGTGCTCACGACGCCGTCCGGGGCTCGCCGCCTCGGCGGCACCTCCCGCGGTCTCGCGCCGTGGACGACACGGCGGCTGACGTCCCCGGACCGGGTCACTGTGGAGGTCACCGCCACCCCCGCCCGGCACGGACCCCCGCTGTCCCGCGCGCTCGTCGGCGACGTCACCGGTTTCGCCCTGCGCTGGGAGGGTCAGCGGCACGGCACGCTGTGGATCTCCGGCGACACCGTCCTGTACGGCGGCGTGCGCGAGCTGGCCCGCCGCCAGGACGTGGGCACCGCGCTGCTGCACCTGGGCGGGGTGCGCTTCCCGCAGACCGGGCCGGTCCGTTACACGCTGACGGCGGCCCGGGCCGTGGAGCTGTGCCGGGAACTGCGGCCGCGCACCGTGCTCCCCGTGCATTACGAAGGGTGGTCGCACTTCCGGGAAGGGCGCAGCGCGGTGACCGGTGCGTGGGCGAAGGCACCCGCCGACGTACGGGCACAGATCGTCTGGCTGCCGCCCGGCTCGGCCGAGGAGGTGACGGTCTGACGGCGGCGCGCTCTCGTCCGCCGAGTGCGCATGCCGGGCGGCTGCGCGTGAGGGGCCGAACGTCGCCCGTCCGGCCCCTCACCTGGTGCTCCGCCGCGGGTCAGCGCACCGTACTGGTCAACCGGTACCGTCCGGCCGGCAGCCGGTACGTGGCCGTCCCGTCCTCGAAGCCGACGTAGCGCACCCCGTCCACCGAGGCCAGCGGTGTCCGTCCCTCACGCACGGCGGACGCCGACACCGCGGGCAGGCTCAGCGTCGCCTCGCTGTTCGCGGGGACGAACGCCTCGTACGTCAGCGTCCCGTCCTTCGCCAGCGACCACGCGCTGGTGATCTCGCCGTACGGGGACTCGTGCCGGCCCGTCACCCGGGTGATGCCGCCGGTCGGGTCCAGGTGGGGCCGCAGGACGAAACGCTGGAACCCGGGGTGCTCCGGGTCCCGGGCGATGCCCGCCATGTACGCGTACATCCACTCCGCGATCGCGCCGTACGAGTAGTGGTTGAAGGAGTTCATCTCGACGGGGCCGAAACCGTCCTCCTTCGAGTACGAGTTCCAGCGCTCCCACACCGTCGTCGCGCCGTTGTCGACCGAGTACAGCCACGACGGCATGGCGTTCTGGTGGAGCAGCTTGTACGCGAGGTCGGCGCGGCCCTCGTCGGTCAGCACCGGCGCGAGGACGTTCACGCCGAGGAAGCCCACGGACAGGGTGTTCTCGGCGTACTGCACACGGGCACTGTCGGGGTGGGCGGCCTTGTACGCCGCGTCGTTGCCGATGTTGTCCGCCAACAGGCCGACCAGCGCGCGGCGTTGGGCCTGCGTGTCGTAGAAGCCGAGCTTGAGCACCCACAGCAGTGCCGACTGACTGTTGTCCTCGGGGTCGCCGCCCATGGACGGCTTGCCGCCGAGGCTCGACCGTACGGTGATCTTGTCGCCGTCCGTCTCCACGTACTTGGCCATGAACGCGCGCCGGATGTTGGTGAAGAGCCCGTCGTACGTCTTGGCCTCCGCGGCGCGCCCGGTGGCCCGCGCCATCTGGGCCATCAGATGGACGCTGTAGGCGTAGTACGCGTCGCTCATCAGCTGGGTGCCGGTGTTCTGCGGCGCCAGCCAGTCGGCGAAGATCGCGCCCTGTCCGGCGTAACTGTCCCCGCCCTGCTCCCGGATCCAGTCGATGTAGCGGGCCATCGCGTCCCAGCTGCGGTCGATGATGGTCCGGTCGCCGCTCATCTGCCACACCGTCCACGGCACGATCACTCCGCAGTCCGCCCAACCGCTGCACGGCGACGCCGCGTTGTACCGGTTGCCGGGCGCGACCGCCGTGAACTGGGCGCCGCCCAGCCCGTAGATCTTCTGCGACTCGATGAGGATGTCCTCGAAGTTGCTGAGGAACGCGACCGCGTCCGCGTTGTAGAGCCCGGTGTTGGAGAAGACCTGGGTGTCACCGGTCCAGCCGAGCCGCTCGTCGCGCTGCGGGCAGTCGGTGGGCACCCACAGGTAATTGCCGCGCTGACCCCACCGCACGTTGCTGATCAGCTGGTTGACCTTGTCGTCGTCCGTGCTGACACTGCCGATGTCCCGGACCGCCGACGTGGCGACCTTGCCCGTGACACCGGACACGGTGACCTCGGTGTCCGGCGTCGTCACCTCCACCGACACATAGCGGAAGCCGTAGAACGTGAGCGAGTCCTGGTGGGTCTCGCCGTCCTTCGCGCCCTTGAGGACGTACGTGCTCGTGGCCTTGGCGCTGCGCAGGTTGGCCCGGTACGGGGAACCCACCGGGCCGTCCGCGCCCTTGCTGTCGTCATTGAGCATCTCGGCGAACTTCACGACGACTTCGGCGCCCGCCGGGCCGGTCAGCGTGTAGCGGGGGACGCCGACCATGTTCTGGCCGAGGTCGTAGACGGCCGTGTCGCCGGTGCGCAGCGCGACGGCCCCCGGGGTGCCCGCGGTGGAGCGCGCCGGGTCGGGCACGATGCGGCCCTTGCCGTTGGCGCTCGACGACTCGCCCGTGACCTCGTCGTAGACCGTGAGGGACTGCGGGCGCCGGTCCCACTTCGCCATCAGCCGGGCCGACTCGCCGGGGTACGCGGTGAGCTTGGCGTCGGGGAACTTCGCCGCGTAGCCGACCTGCTCGACCTCCGCCCAGCCGGCGGTGTCGAAGCCGTTCGCCGCCCAGCCGTCGAGCTCCTGGCGGGCGTCGTAGGTCTGGCCGTCGTAGATGTCGTCGGCGCGGTAGGGACCCTTGTCGGTGGCCTTCCACCCGTCACCGGGCTTCGTGACGACCGACTGCGTGCTGCCGTCGGCGTAGCGGATCAGGAGCTTGGCCTTCAGCGCGAGCGGGTTGCCGTCCTTGGAGTAGTACGTACTGCCCTCGGAGACCCGCGCGTTGTACCAGCCGTTGCCCAGCACCGCCGCGAGCGTCACCGGCCGGCCGCTCGCGACCAGGTCCGAGACGTCGTACGTCAGGTAGTTCACGGTCATGTCGTAGTTGGTCCAGCCCGGGGCGAGCAGCTCGGCCGTGCGGCCGCCGTCCTGGGGGACGGTGACGCGCTCGCCGTTCACGTACGCCTCGTAGACGCCGAGGGCGGTCACGTACAGGCGGGCCTCACTGACCTTGCCCTTCCGCAGCGCCGTCTCGCAGCGGAGCATGGGCGCGCCCGCCGAGTTCGGCGCCTTGCCCTTCATGCCGATCCACTGCGCGCCGTCCCAGCCGGTGACGCCGTCGGAGCCGAGCAGGCCCGTCTCGAAGGACGCGGCGGGCGCGGTGCCGACCTTGCGACGCTGGGCGTCCCAGACGGTGACGGCCCAGAAGTACCGCGTGGACGGCTTCAGCCGGGGCCCGTCGTAGAGCACGGCGACCGAGTCGGACGAGGTCACCCGGCCGCTGTCCCAGACGTCGGGCCGTGAAGAGGCGAGCCGCGCGGGCGAGGACGCGACCTGGATCCGGTACGCGCCCTGCGTGAGGCCGCGCTGCTGCGAGCCGAGGCGCCAGCCGAAGCGGGGGCGGGCGGCGTCCGTGCCGAGCGGCTGGACACGGTGCTCCACGGTCAGACCGGTCACGGCGCCGCCGTCGGTCTGCGCGGCGGGAGCCGCCTGGGCGGGGGCCGCACCGGCGAACGTGCCGGCGGCGGCCACGACGGGCACGGCGCCCGCGGTCGCGGCGAGGACGGTCCTGCGGCGGATGTCGCTGCTCATCTGTCAGGTTTCCCTTCGGCGGTGAAGGTGCTCGCCCCTGGTCAGGATCGGTTGAACGATTTCAAACGATTCAATATGGGGTGGAGGAACCTACGTGCAGCTGTGACCCGTGGCAAGAGGTGTGCATGAAGCGCCTGTATGGAAGTGATTCACCGGCGCCGTCTCCCCGTACAAAGTCGCCGAAGGTAAGGTGCGAAACGATTCAACCGGAACGGAGCGGTTGCGGCGCCGTCCGCGGCCGGACAACGACCGGGCCGGCCCACGTACACTCCCCCTGCCGCACCCGCTCACCTGGAGGTCCACGCCCGATGGCACAGTCCGTGGGGATCAAGGACGTCGCGCGCGTCGCCGGGGTGTCCGTGGGCACGGTCTCGAACGTGATCAACCGGCCCGAGACCGTCGCCGACGAGACCCGGGCCCGCGTCCTCGCGGCCATCGACCGCCTCGGCTACGTCCGCAGCGAGTCCGCCCGCCAACTGCGCGCGGGCCGCAGCCGCATCATGGGCCTGCTCGTCCTCGACATGGGCAACCCGTTCTTCGTGGACGTGGCACGCGGCGCCGAGCGCGCCGCCCGCGACGCCGGGCTCGGCGTCATGGTGTGCAACAGCGCGCAGAGCGCCTCCGAGGAGGCCGAGTACCTCTCGCTCTTCGCGGAGCAGCGGGTGCGCGGCGTCCTGCTGACCCCGGCCGAGGCGACGGGCCGTACCGTCGAGGGATTCCGGCGGCACGACATCCCGTTCGTGCTCGTCGACCGGGTCGCCGAGGGCGCCACCGAGTGCTCGGTCTCCGTCGACGACGTCAACGGCGGCGCTCTCGCCGTGCGCCATCTCGTCGACGCCGGGCACCGCCGCATCGCCTACGTCAGCGGCCCGCCCGCCCTGAACCAGGTCAAGGACCGCCGCCAGGGCGCGCTGCGCGCCCTGGAAGAGGCCGGGCTGCCCGCATCCGCCCTGCACGAACTGCCCACCGAGCGCCTCGACGTGGCCGCCGGGCGCGACGCCGGTGCCCGCCTGCTCGGTCTCGCCGACCGCCCCACTGCCGTCTTCTGCGCGAACGACCTGCTCGCCCTCGGCGTCCTGCAGTCCATGTACGCGGCCGGGGTTCGGGTCCCGGAGGACGTCGCGATCGTCGGCTACGACGACATCGAGTTCGCGGCGGCCGCCGCGGTACCGCTCACCTCCGTGCGCCAGCCCGCCGTCACCATGGGCGCGCTCGCCGCCGATCTGCTCCTGGAGGAGATCGCCGCCGCCGACCACCCGGACACCGTGCACGAGCACCGCCGCGTGGTGCTCCAGCCCGAGCTCGTCGTCCGCGGCTCCAGCCTGGGCCCGCGCTGACCTCGGCCGCTGCCGTGTGCTGAACTGGGCGGCGGACCCGGCGTCCGGAATCCGGGGCCGCCCGCACGCCATGCGCACACCAGCGCAGCAGCACGCCCGCACATCAGCACGTTCGCACAGGAGTCGAATTGAGCGCCGCGCGATACCGACAGGCCGGGGTCGTCCTCACCGACCGCCGTTTCTCCGTCCCGCTGGACCACGACGCCCCGGACGGCGAGCGGATCGAGGTGTACGCGCGCGAGGCCGTCGCCGCGGGCCGCGAGGACGCCGAACTGCCCTGGCTGGTCTACCTCCAGGGCGGTCCCGGCTTCGGCGCCAACCGGTTCGCCGGCAAGCAGGCCTGGCTCGGCCGCGCCCTCCAGGACTACCGCGTCCTCCTCCTCGACCAGCGCGGCACCGGCGCGTCCGCCCCCGCCAACCGGCAGACCCTCCCGCTGCGCGGCGACGCCCGCGCCCAGGCCGACTACCTGACCCACTTCCGTGCCGACGCGATCGTCCGCGACTGCGAGCTCATCCGCCACGAGGTCACGGGCGGCGCGCCCTGGACCGTGCTCGGACAGAGCTTCGGCGGCTTCTGCGCCACCCACTACCTGTCGTCCGCACCGCACGGCCTGGAGGCGGCGCTCATCACGGGCGGACTGCCCACGCTGGACGGCCACGCCGACGACGTGTACCGGGCCGCGTACCCACGCATCGAACGCAAGGTCCGCGCGCACTACGCCCGCTACCCGATGGACGTCGAGCGGGCACGGGAGATCGCCGCGTACGTCCAGGAACACGAGCCCGTCCTGCCCGGCGGCTACCGGCTGACGCTGGAAGCGTTCCAGTCGCTCGGCATCTGGCTCGGCGGCTCCGACGGCAGCGACCGCCTGCACTACCTGCTGGAGGACGCGTTCGTGCGCACCCCCGCGGGCCGCGAGCTCGCGGACGCGTTCCAGGAGCAGGTGGCCTCCGCACTGTCGTACGCGGGCCACCCGCTGTACGCGGTGCTGCACGAGGCGATCTACGCGCAGGGCGGCCGCGCCACGGACTGGGCGGCCGAGCGCGTGCGCGCCGAGTTCCCCCAGTTCGACGGCGACAAGGCCCTCGCGTCCGGTGCGGCCCTCATGTTCACCGGTGAGTCGATCCACCCGTGGCAGTTCGAGAGCGACCCGGCGCTGCGGCCCCTGCGGGACGCGGCGCACGACCTGGCCGCGCGCACGGACTGGACGCCCTTGTACGACACGACCCGGCTCGCGGCGAACGAGGTGCCGGTGGCCGCCGCCGTCTACCACGACGACATGTACGTCGACACGGACCACGCCCTGCGCACGGCCGGCGCGATCCGCGGACTGCGCCCCTGGGTGACGAACGAGTTCGAGCACGACGGACTGCGGGCGGGCGGGCCGCGGGTGCTCGACCGGCTGCTGGCGACGGTGCGCGGCGAGGTGTGACCCGGCCCGGACACATAGGCTGCCGGACATGAGCGTGACTGAACCGAACAGCCAGGCACCGTTGCAGCCGATGCCGGACGACTGGACGCGGGCCCTCGCGGTCGTCGCCCACCCCGACGACCTGGAGTACGGCTGCGCCGCGGCCGTCGCCGCCTGGACGGACGGGGGCCGCGAGGTCACGTACGTCCTCGCCACCCGGGGCGAGGCCGGTATCGACACCCTCGAACCGGCGACGTGCGGCCCGCTGCGCGAACAGGAGCAGCGGGCCAGCGCCGCCGTCGTCGGCGTCGACACCGTCGAGTTCCTCGACCACCGGGACGGGGTCGTCGAGTACGGCCCGGCACTGCGCCGGGACATCGCCGCCGCGATCCGCCGCCACCGCCCGGAACTCGTCATCACCCTCAACCACCGCGACACCTGGGGCGGCGTCCACTGGAACACCCCCGACCACGTCGCCGTCGGCCGCGCCACCCTCGACGCCGCGGCCGACGCGGGCAACCGCTGGATCTTCCCGGAGCTGACCGAACAGGGCCTTCAGCCGTGGAACGGGGTGCGATGGGTGGCCGTCGCGGGATCCGCCGAGCCGACCCACGCCGTCGACGCGACGCCCGGCCTCGAACGCGCCGTCCGCTCCCTGCTCGAACACCGCACCTATATCGAGGTGTTGACGAGCGAGGACCCGGAGACGTACTGCCGTACGTTCCTGACGCAGAACGTGGAGTCCGTGGCCGAGCGGTTCGGCGGAACGCCCGCCGTGCCGTTCGAGGTGTTCAGCCGCTAGGCGCGGTCGGACACGTGGGCGGGAGAGCCGGGGACATCGGGAAGAGGAACGGAGAGCCGGACGCATGATGGCTCGCAGCAAGCTGATCCAGGAGCTGCGCCGCGGCGACGCCGGCCACACCGCCGCGTCGGCCGCGCAGCTCGTGGAGGACTACGCCCACCAACTCGCCGTGCAGCTGCGGGAGGCCGGTCATCGTGACGCCGCCGACCTCATCGATCCCCGCCGCGGCCGGTGCATGTGCGGGGCGCCGGCCGGCGACGACGAGGACAGTGCGCTGACCCGCCGGTACTGGCATCACTCCCGGGCCTGTCCGCTGGGCTCGCCCACCGATTGACGAAGGCCCGCGAGCCAGCCGGTGGCGGTCACCACCTCGCCCGCGATGGCACCGACGGACCGCCCGTCCGTCGTCACCCGGATCGTGCCCGCGGCGGCCCGCCCGTCCAGGATCCGTGCCTTGCGGGCGCTCGCCGCCAGCTCCGTCGCCAGCTCGGAGCCGAGTTCCCGGCCGGTCAGCCGCTCGTGGGCGGTGGCGTCGGACGCGGTGAGCAGGATCCGGGTGATCCGGACCCGCGCCCCCATCGCGCGCTCGAACATGCCGGTCGCCTCGGGCAGCACGCTCGCCGTGTTCGTGTAGACGAGACGGCGGTGGCCGAGCGCGGCGAAGTTCGCCCAGACCGCCGTGAGATTGCGTTCGGTGATCCCCGCACGGTGCGGGTCGTCCTCAGGCGCCGGGTGCACCTGGCCCATGAAGTCGCCGTCGACGACCGTATGAGGGACGGCCGCGGCACGCAGCAGCGCCGAGACCTCCCATCCCACGGTCGTCTTGCCGACCCCGGCCCGTCCCCCGATGAGGAGCACTTCCGCTGCCGTACCGTCCGAATCCGTAGCGTCCATGGGGGCAGACTGTCAGCGTGCGGCCTCGCCTCGCGATCCTGTTTTCGCACCACCGGATGAGGCGCGCGGCGCCGTTCGAAGCGGTCAACCCGCGGGCGCGCGGGGCACTATCGTGTGCGGATGGCTGCCGAGCTGATCCGTATCGTCTCCCGTTCCTCACCGATGGCGCTCGCCCAGGTGGAGCGCGTCCGCGCCGAACTCGCCGTGATCCACCCCGATGTGCGCACCGAGGTCGTCCCCGTCACCACCAGCGGCGACAAGTGGATGGGCGACCTCGCCGCGCTCGGCGGGAAGGGCGCCTTCACCAAAGAGGTCGACCAGGCGCTGCTCGACGGGCGGGCCGATCTGGCCGTGCACTGCCTCAAGGACGTCCCGGCGGACCGGCCGCTGCCCGAAGGGTGCACGTTCGGGGCGTACTTGAAGCGCGACGACGTCCGTGACGCGCTGATCGACCCTGCGGGGCGGACCCTCGACGAACTGCCCGAAGGCACCCGGGTCGGGACGTCGTCCGTGCGCAGGGTGGCCCAACTGGCCGCCACGCACCCGCACCTGACCTGCGTTCCGATGCGCGGCAACGCCAACCGGAGGCTGGAGAAGCTCGCGGCGGGGGACGCGGACGTCCTGCTGCTCGCGGTGTCGGGGCTCGAACGGATCGGGCGCCCGGACCTGATGACCGACGTGCTGTCACCGGAGCTGATGTGCCCGCCCATCGGGGCGGGCATCCTGGCGCTGCAGTGCCGCGCCGACGACGAGGCGACCCTCGACACCGTGAGCGGGCTCGGACACCGGGACACCTGGCGCGAGGCGACCGCCGAGCGCATGTTCCTGCACGTACTGCAGGGACACTGCAACTCGCCGGTCGCCGGGTACGCGCGGGCCGAGCGCGGCGGTGACCTGTCGCTGCGGGCCTGTGTGTTCACGCCCGACGGGAAGCGGGTGCTGAACGCCCAGGAGTGGGCGGGGCCGTTGGACCCCGCCACCCTGGGCATGTCCGTGGCGGTGGCGCTGCTGCGGCAGGGCGCACGCGAGCTGATCGACGGCATTCCGCACTGACGGGAGCGACGGCATCCGCACCGACGGGACGGTCAGGCCACCTGCGCGGTCTCCCGCATCCGCCGGGGCAGCCGTCCTGCCGCCGCCGCGCCGACGCAGGTCACGAGAGCCAGGGCGGTCAGCGTCGGCCCCATCGACGCGGTGAGGTCCCTGCCGGACATGAGCAGGGTCGTGGACAGGGCCGTGCCGAGGGTCGGGCCGATGTTCATCGCCGTCTGCTGGAGGCCGCCCGCCACCCCGGCGTCGGCCGCGGCCGCCCGGCGGACGAGCACCTCCGTGGCGCTGACCATCACCGTGCCGAAGCCCGTGCCCATCGCGAACGCGCAGGCCCCGATCGCCGGTGCCGTGGCCGTGGCGTCGAGCCTGCCGAAGCCGAAGACGCCGAGCGCCAGGAGGGCCATGCCCGCGCCCGTCGTCGCCCGCGCCCCGTACCGGCGCAGCAGCACCGCGCTCAGCGGCGCCGCGAGGATCATGCACAGCGCGGCGGGCAGCATGCGCAGCGCCGTGTCGAGCGCGTCGAGCCCGAGGACGTCCTGCAGGAAGTACGACGCCACGAACAGCGAGCCGAACAGCGCCGCCGACGCGGCCAGCAGGATCCCGAGCGCGGCGACGACGACCGGTGAGGCCACGACGGACGGCGCCAGCAGCGGGCTCGCCGTGCGGCGTTCGTGCCGGACGAGTGCCGCGGTCGCCGTCACGGCGCCGGCCACGGCGAGGACCGTGAGTGTCGACCAGCCGGCGCCGGGCAGCTCGACCAGCGCGGTGACCAGGCAGGCGAGGGCCGTGCCGAGCAGCAGCACACCGCCCGGGTCCAGGCCCACGGGACCCGGCGCCGCAGAGGGCTCCGGATCCCGTACGAGCAGCACGAGCAGGGCGATCGCCACCGCGGGCAGCACCCCCAGGAAGAACACCGAGCGCCAGCCGAGATGTGCCGTCAGCGCGCCGCCGACCAGGGGTCCGGCGGCCGCCGCGACGCCGATCGCGCTCGTGCGCAGCGCGATCGGCATGCCGAGTCGGTCCGGCGGGTACGCCGCCCGCAGCATGCCGAGCGTCGCCGGTTGCAGCAGGGCGCCGCACACGCCCTGCGCGACGCGCAGGGCGATCACCCAGCCGATGCCGGGCGCGAACCCGATCCCCGCCGACGTGGCCGCGAAGCCGAGCATGCCGAGGGCGAAGAGCCGCCGGTGCCCGTACCGGTCGCCGAGGCGCCCCGCGAAGACCAGCAGGCTCGCCACCGCGATGAGATAGGCCGTGCCGGTCCACTGGGCCTCGGCCAGCGACGCGTCCAGGTCGCGCTGGAGCGCGGGCCGGGCGATGGTCAGCACGGTGCCGTCGAGCGCGACGAGGACGGCGCCGACGACGCTGCCGGCCAGGGTGACGCGGCGGTGCGACAGCACACCCATCAGGCCACCGGGCCCAGATGCGCGTCGAGGACCGAGGCGAGGAGCGGCTCGATGTCGGCGGCGCCGACGGCGAGTTGCAGACTTCCCCAGCCCCACAGCTGCGCGACGCCGTGCAGATTCGCCCACAACGCGCCCGCCACGACGGTCGGTTCGACATCAGGGCGGGCCGACCCGATCAGCTCCACGAGCATCCCGAAGAGCGGCAGACTCGTCTCCCGCAGGCCCAACGTGTCGCTTTCCAACACATCGTGACGGAACATCAACTCGTACATGCCGCGATGGTCCGCCGCGAAGTCCAGATACACGCGGGACAGGGCGGCCAGCCGTGCGCGCGGGCTCTCCTCGCTGGCGTGGACGGCCTCCTTCGCCCGCGCCCCCAGATCCGTGAAGCCGCGGCGGGCGATCGCCGACAGCAGCTCCAGGTGGGTGGGGAAGTAGCGGCGGGGCGCCCCGTGCGAGACCCCCGCCCCGCGGGCGATCTCCCTGAGCGACAGGGCCGCCGCTCCCTTCGCGTCGACGAGGGCGACACCCGTCTCGATGAGGCGGTCCCGAAGGGTGCCGCCGTCGTTCTCCGTCTGCATAGACACTGTCTACCAGTCGCTAGTAGACAGTGTCTACTCCTTCCCTGTGTGGTTGTCGGGCCTTCTAGGTGCGGGGAAAGACCGCTACGCTGCGCGCCGCCAGCACCGCCGTACCGTCCTCGACCGGCAGGGGGCCGCATGATCGACACGACCGACACGGAGATCCCCGACGGCGACGACCGGCGGCTGCGCCTGGACGTGGAGAAGAACGGCATCGGCGTCCTCACGCTCTGCCGCCCGGCCAAGCTGAACGCCTGGAGCTGGGAGTCCAGTCGCCAGCTCGGCGTCATGGCCGACCGGATCCGCTTCGACGACCGCATCCGCGTCGTCCTGCTGCGGGCCGAGGGCCGCGCCTTCTGCGCGGGCATCGACGTGGGTGCGCCCGGCGGCGGTATCGAGGGGGAGAGCGGCTCCGCACGCAGCCGGGGCTACTACGAGGGAATCCGCTGGGCGCACGAGCGGTTCGCCGCGTTCGCGCGGCTGCCACAGCCGGTGGTCGCGGGCGTCCAGGGCTACTGCCTGGGCTTCGGCTTCGAACTGGCGCTGATGGCGGACGTCCGCATCGCGGCGGACGACGCCGTGTTCGCGCTGCCCGAGGCCCGGCTCGGCGTCGCCGTCGACGCGGGCGGCGATCTGCGGATCGCGCGCGAGGCGGGAGCGGGCTGGGCGAAGTTCCTCGCGCTCACCGGACGCCGGATCGACGCGGACACCGCGCAGCGCCTCAACCTGCTCCAACAGGTCGTGCCCGCGGCCGAGTTGGAGAGCGCCGCGCGCGAGGTGGCGGCCGAGATCGCCGCGAACGCCCCGCTCGCCGTGCAGTCCGTCAAGCGGGACATCGACGCCTACGCCGACCACGGGCTCGACGCCGCCCTGGACCGGGTGGCCATGAGCGCGGCCCTCACGCTCACCTCGGACGACGCGACGGAGGGGTTCACCGCGCAGGCGCACCGCAGGCCGCCGGAGTTCCGGGGCGCGTGACCCGGGGCCGGCCGGCCCCGGTCAGCCGGCCTCGAACGGCCCGCGCCCCAACTGCTCCCGCACCGTCGTGACGGGGGCGTTCACCAGGTCCCGCCGCTGCCAGTTCGCGCCGTCCACCACCAGCGTGTGCCCGCTGACGAAACGTGCGTAGGGGGAGGCGAGGAAGGTCGCGGCCCAGCCCAGCTCCCGTGGAGTGCCCACGCGCAGCGCGGGCTGACGGGCGCCGGGGTCCTCGGCGCGGTCGAGGGTGGCGCGGATGTCGCGCGTCATGTCGTCGTGCGGCATGAGGCCCGGCACCAGGCCGTTGACCTGGATGCCGTACGGGCCCCACTCCACGGCCAGCGTCTCCACCATGTTCTTCACGCCCGCCTTCGCCGCCGCGCTGTGCGCGAACCCCGGGCCGCCCGTCCACGCGTACGAGGCGCCGACGGCGATCACCGAGCCCGCCGTGCCCGCCGCGAGATGCCTGCGCGCGAACTCGCGGGACATGAAGAACGTGCCGTTGAGAGTGATGTCGATGACGGAGCGCCAGCCGTTGGGCGACAAGTCCTCCGCCGGTACGGGGAAGTTGGCGGCCGCGTTGTTCACGAGGACGTCCGGGACGCGGCCGTGCGCCGCCGCGGCCGCGTCGAAGACCTCGGCGATGCGCCCCGCGTCCCGGATGTCACAGGCCGCGGCCGTGACCGGCCCCGCCCCCTCGATCGCCGCCAACTCCTCGCGGGCGGGCGCCAGATGCTCGGGGCTCCGGCTGACGATCATCACGGCGGCGCCGAGCCGGGCGAACTCGGCGGCGACGGCCCGCCCGAGCCCGGTGCCGCCACCGGTCACCAGGACGAGCCGGTCGTCGTACGTGCCCGGGGGCAGCGCCGCGGCGCCGAGCGGGGGAGGGGCGGGCAGTCCGTGCGGTGCGCTGGAGGACGTCATGCGGGCATGGATACTCCTGGACCGCTCAATCCTCCATGCCCGCGCGGTACTTCACGCGCCGGTCCGCGCCGTGTGGGCCCGCGCCACCGCGCGCTCGCCCTCCGGTGAGAACACCCCGGCCCGCCGCAGCGCCGCGGCCCGCTCCAGGTCGGTGTGGAGCAGGTCGGCGTTGATGGTGGTCCCGGCCCGGTACCCGGCGCTCGCCGCGTTCACCACCTGCTCCGCCGGACCCGCCGCGTTGCCCACGGCCCACACGCCCGGCACGCTGGTCAGCCCCGTCGGGTCCACGTCGGCGAACGGACCGGCCGGGGTCTCGCGGGTCCGCGCGCCGAGCGCGGTGAGCAGCGCGTCCCGCGGCACCATGCGCGGCGGCACCACGAACACCGACCGCGCGAAGACCCGGCCGTCCGCGAGCCGGACCCCGCTCAGCGCGTCGTCGGTCACGACGAGCCCGCCGACCTTCCCGCTCACCACGCCCACCCCGGCCGCCGCCAGCATCTGCCAGTCGGAGTCCGGGAGTTCGTCCTCGTCGGTACCGTCCAGGAAGAGCGTCACGTCGTCCGACAGCTGACTGAACAGCAGGGCCTGGTGGATGCCGGACGCCTTCGCGTGGAGCACACCGATCGCCCGGTCCCGGACCTCCCAGCCGTGGCAGTACGGGCAGTGCATCACGTCGTCGCCCCACCGCTCGGCGACGCCGGGGATGTCCGGCAGTTCGTCGACCAGGCCGGTGGCGACGACGAGCCTGCGCGCGTGCACCCGGCCGCCGTCCGCGAGGCTCACGTCGAACTCCCCGGACCCGACGGGTTCGGCCGCCGTCACCCTGTCCCGGACGAGCCCGACGCCGTACGCCGCGACCTCCCGCCGCACCTCGGCCAGGAACGCGCCGGGCGGCATGCCGTCCCGCGACGGGTACCCGTGCATGTGCGCGGCCGGCGCGTTGCGCGGCTCGCCCGCGTCCACGACGAGCACCGAGCGGCGCGAGCGGCCCAGGACCAGCGCCGCCGAGAGGCCCGCCGCTCCGCCGCCGACGACCACGACGTCGTACGCGTCCGTGCTGTGCTGCTGATGTCCCATGGTGACCGCCTTGTGCGTGAGTGCTGCGTCTGCGTCCCTCCCGAAGGTGCACCCGGTCTCGCCGTATTGACAAACGGCTTTGCCGAAACTGCAATGGAATCATGAAACCGCACCACCGTGACCGTGAAGACGAACCCTCCGAGGCGAGTACGGACGCCGTGCTCTCCGGGGTCGGACCGCGCCTGCGCGCCCTGCGCAAGGAGCGCGGCGCCACGCTCTCCGGGCTCTCCGAGGCCACCGGTATCTCCGTCAGCACGCTCTCCCGCCTGGAGTCGGGCCTGCGCAAGCCCAGCCTGGAGCTGCTCCTGCCGATCGCCCGCGCCCACCAGGTGCCGCTCGACGAGCTCGTCGGCGCCCCGCCCGTCGGCGACCCGCGCGTGCGCCTGAAGCCGATCGTGCACTACGGCCGGACGATGATCCCGCTCACCCGGCAGCCCGGGGGGCTCCAGGCGTACAAGGTGATCGAGCCGGCCCGGCAGATCGAGCCGGACCCGCAGACGCACGAGGGCTACGAGTGGCTGTACATGCTCTCCGGCAGGCTGCGGCTTGTCCTCGGCGAGCACGACGTGATCCTCGGGCCCGGGGAGGCGGCCGAGTTCGACACGCGTACGCCGCACTGGTTCGGGTCCACCGGTGAGGGGCCCGCCGAATTCCTCAGTCTCTTCGGGCCGCAGGGCGAGCGGATGCACGTACGGGCGCGCCCCACGCGCGCCGCGGCGGACTGACCTTCCGTGAGGGCATTCCCAGGACGGCAAGCGACCGCTTAGTATGCGGCTGAACCCGGTAGCGGAACCAGGTGTGACGCAGCAGTCCCGACGCAGCAGTCCGTGGAGGCCCCGCATGCAGGCATGGCAAGTGCACGAGAACGGCGAGCCGAGCGAGGTGATGCGCCTCGAAGAGGTCGAGCGCCCCGTGCCCGGTGACGGGCAGGTCCTGCTCAAGGTGCGCGCCGCCAACATCAACTTCCCGGACGCCCTGCTGTGCAAGGGGCAGTACCAGGTCAGGCCGCCGCTTCCCTTCACGCCCGGCGTGGAGATCTGCGGCGAGACCGAGGACGGCCGCCGGGTCATCGCCAACCCCGCGCTGCCGCACGGCGGCCTCGCCGAGTACGTCGTCGCCGACGCGCGCGCCCTGCTGCCCGCGCCCGAGGCCCTGGACGACGCCGAGACGGCCGCCCTGCACATCGGCTACCAGACCGGCTGGTTCGGTCTGCACCAGCGCGCGCACCTGCAGGCCGGCGAGACGCTCCTCGTGCACGCCGCCGCGGGCGGTGTCGGCAGCGCGGCGGTCCAGCTCGGCAAGGCCGCGGGCGCCCGGGTCATCGGCGTCGTCGGCGGCCCCGAGAAGGCGAAGGTCGCCCAGGAGCTGGGCTGCGACGTGGTCGTCGACCGGCGCTCCGAGGACGTCATCGCCGCCGTGAAGGAGGCCACCGGCGGCCGCGGCGCCGACGTGATCTACGACCCCGTGGGCGGCGACGCGTACACCCAGTCCGCCAAGACGGTCGCCTTCGAGGGCCGGATCGTCGTGGTCGGCTTCGCCAGCGGCACCATCCCGAGCCCCGCGCTCAACCACGCCCTGGTGAAGAACTACTCGATCCTCGGCCTGCACTGGGGCCTGTACGCCACCAAGAACCCGAAGCTCATCCCGCACTGCCACGAGAAGCTCACCGAGCTCGCCGCGCGCGGTGCCATCAAGCCCCTGGTCAGCGAGCGCGTCGATCTGACCGACGCCGCGGCCGCCGTCCAGCGCGTCGCCGACGGCGTCACCACGGGCCGCGTCGTCGTCATCCCGGGACTGAACGCGCGCACCGAAGGAGCCGCCGCATGACCGTCGACGCCGCGCAACTGCGCACGCTCACCCAGGAGTTCCTCGCGGCCAACCCGCCGGCCGGCACGCCCCGCGCGGACTTCCTGACCGCCCGCTTCGACGCCGGGCTCGCCTGGGTGCACTACCCGAAGGGCCTCGGCGGCCTCGACGCGCCGCGCGCCCTGCAGGCCGTCGTGGACGCCGAGCTGGAAGCCGCTGGCGCCCCCGACAACGACCCCCGGCGCAACGGCATCGGCCTCGGCATGGCCGCGCCGACCATCCTCCACTACGGCACCGACGAGCAGAAGCAGCGCTTCCTCAAGCCGCTCTGGGTCGGCGAGGAGGTGTGGTGCCAGCTGTTCAGCGAGCCCGGCGCCGGCTCCGACCTCGCCGCGCTCGGCACCCGCGCGGTGCGCGACGGCGACGACTGGATCGTCAACGGGCAGAAGGTGTGGACGTCCGGCGCGCACAACGCCCGGTTCGCCATCCTCATCGCCCGCACCGACCCGGACGTGCCCAAGCACCGCGGCATCACGTACTTCGTGTGCGACATGACCGACCCCGGCGTCGAGGTGCGGCCGCTGCGCCAGATCACGGGCGAGGCCGAGTTCAACGAGGTGTTCCTCACCGACGTCCGCATCCCCGACGCCCACCGGCTCGGCGCGGTCGGCAACGGCTGGAAGGTCGCGCAGACCACCCTCAACAACGAGCGCGTCGCCATCGGCGGCATGCGACTGCCGCGCGAGGGCGGTCTCATCGGCCCGGTCGCGAAGACCTGGCGCGAGCGCCCCGAGCTGCGCACCCACGACCTGCACCAGCGCCTCGTCAAGCTGTGGGTCGACGCCGAGGTCGCCCGGCTCACCGGTGAGCGGCTGCGCCAGCAGCTCGTCGCCGGACACCCCGGCCCGGAGGGCGCCGGAATGAAGCTCGGCTTCGCCCGGCTCAACCAGGAGATCAGCGGTCTGGAGGTCGAACTCCTCGGTGAGGAAGGCCTGTTGTACGACGACTGGACCCTGCGGCGCCCCGAGCTCGTCGACTTCGCGGGCCGTGAGGCCGGATACCGCTATCTGCGCGCCAAGGGCAACAGCATCGAGGGCGGGACGAGCGAGGTCCTGCTGAACATCGTCGCCGAGCGCGTCCTGGGCCTGCCGCCCGAGCCGCGCACCGACAAGGACGTCGCCTGGAAGGACCTGTCCCGATGAGCACCCAGCCCGACCTGCTGTACTCCGAGGAAGAGGAAGCGCTGCGCTCGGCGGTCCGCGATCTGCTCGCCGACCACTGCGACGCCACCGCCGTACTGGCCCGCATCGAGACGGACGAGCCGTACGACCGCGCCCTGTGGAAGAACCTCGCCGAGAGCATGGGCCTGGCCGGACTCCTCGTCCCGGAGGAGCACGGCGGCCAGGGCGCCTCGCACCGTGAAGCCGCCGTGGTCCTGGAGGAGTTGGGACGCTCGGTGGCCCCGGTTCCGTACCTGGCGAGCGCCGTCATCGCGACGGAGGCCCTGCTCGCCTGCGACACCGACGATGCACGGGCACTGCTCGCGTCCCTCGCCTCCGGCCGCACCCTCGGCGCGCTCACCGTGCCCTTCTCGGCGACGCCCGGGCGGGACTTCAAGGACGTACGAGAAGAGGGCGGGGCGCTGACCGGGCGCGTCACCGGGGTCGCGGACGCGGCCGCCGCCGATGTGCTCCTCGTGCCCACCGAGAGCGGCCTGTTCGCCGTGGACGCGACGGCGAGCGGGGTCACCGTCGACGCCCAGATCTCCTTCGACCGCACGCGCCCGCTGGCCGCCGTCACGTTCGAGGGCGCGGCCGCACGCCCGCTCGCCGGCCATGCCGCGCCCGCCGTCCGCCGCGCCCTGCGCGCCGGAGCCGGCCTCCTCGTCTCGGAGCAACTCGGCCTCGCGGACTGGCTGTTGACGGAGACTGTGCGCTACACGCGGGAGCGCCACCAGTTCAACCGACCGGTCGGGTCCTTCCAGGCGCTCAAGCACCGGCTCGCGCAGCTGTGGCTCGAGACGGTCAACACCCGCGCCGTCGCGCGGAACGCGGCCGACGCGCTCGCCACCGGCAGCGACGACGCCGATGTCGCGGTGGCCGTCGCCCAGGCGTACGCGGCGCCCGTCGCCGTGCGCGCCGCCGAGGAGGCGCTCCAGCTGCACGGCGGCATCGGGATGACCTGGGAGCACCCGATCCACCTGTACCTCAAGCGCGCCAAGGCCGATTCGATCGCGCTCGGGACCGCGGGCCGCCACCGGGAGGAGCTGGCCGAGCTGGTCGACCTCCGGGCGCCGTGAGCCGGACATGACCCCCGGCTTTACCTGCCCTTGACGAGATGGCACTATTGCGATTCATTCGCAATAGTGGTTGATCTTGAATAGGGGTGGGCGGCGTGGCACGGCCGGCAAGGAGCGTCATATCAGGGGCAGCGGTCACCGCACTGGCGTTGACCGCTGCCGCCTGCGCGACGCCGGACGACGACGCGAAGGGCGGCGGCGCGGACAGCGCCGTCGTCGGTATCGCCTACGAGCCCGACACGCTCAGCCCGCTCCTCGGCTACGGCAAGGACGGCAACTCCAAGCTCTTCGACGGACTGCTCACGCACGACGCCGACATGAAGCTGAAGCCCGCGCTCGCCACCGCACTGCCGAAGGTCACCGACGGCGGGCGCACGTACACGTACACCCTGCGCGACGGCGTGAAATTCAGCGACGGGAAGCCGTTCACGTCCAAGGACGTCGTCTTCACGTACGAGACGATCCTCGACAAGAAGACCAACAACGCGTCCAGGACCGAGCTGGACGCCGTCAAGAGCGTCGAGGCCAAGGGGGACGACACCGTCGTCTTCCACCTCGAGTACCCCTACGCGCCGTTCGCCGAGCGCACCGTCCTGCCCATCGCGCCCGAGCACGTGGCGGGCCGGCAGGACGTGAACAACGGCGCGTTCACCACCCGGCCCGTGGGCACCGGCCCCTACACGCTGGTCACGTGGTCCAAGGGCGAGAAGCTCGTCTTCAAGGCCAACCCCGACTACTGGGGCGGCGCGCCGAAGATCAAGAACTTCACCATGGCCATCATCAAGGACGACGACGTGCGCGCCACCCGGCTGCGCTCCGGCGACCTCGACGGCGCCATCCTCCCGCCGAACCTCGCCAGGACGTTCAAGGACGACACCGGCAAGAAGACGTACGCGGCGAAAACCTTCGACTACCGCGTCGTCACCCTGCCCACCGGCAACAAGGTCGCGGGCGACCGCGCGATCCGCCGCGCCCTCGACATCGGCGTCGACCGCAAGGCCATGGTCGACCGGATCCTGGAGGGCGCGGGCAAGGCGGCGTACGGCCCGGTGCCGACCGACAGCCCCTGGTTCGCGAAGGGCACGGAGCGCACGTACGACGTGGCGAAGGCCAAGAAGCTGCTGGACCGGGCGGGCTGGAAGGCCGGTGCCGGCGGCGTCCGCGCACGCGACGGAGTCCGCGCGTCCTTCCCCCTGTGGTACCTGACCGGCGACAAGCTCCGCCAGGACCACGCCCTCGCCTACGCCTCCGACGCCAAGAAGCTCGGCATCGACATCAAGGTCGAGTCCGGCACCTGGGAGGTCATCGAGCCGCGCATGCCCAAGGACGCGGTCCTCGCCGGCGGCGGCGCGCCCGCCGACCCCGACTTCGACCAGTACACGCTGCTCAAGTCCTCCCTCGCCGGGGACGGCTTCAACAACATGGCCTGGTACGAGAACGCCGAGGTCGACGCCGCCCTGGAGGACGGCCGCCGCAGCGGTGACGACACCGAGCGGCGGGCCGCCTACGACACGGTCCAGCGCGAGCTCGTGAAGGATCCCGGCTACACCTTCCTCACGCACATCGACCACCTCTACGTCGTCGACGCACGCTTCGGCGGCCTCACCACACAGACCGAGCCGCACGACCACGGGCTCGCGTCCGGGCCGTGGTGGAACGTGGAGGACTGGCGCGCATGAACCGGCGGCTCCCCTGGGGGCCGATGGCACGCCTGACGGGCCGGCGGATCCTGTTCGCCGCGCCCGTCCTGGCCGCCGTCACCTTCGGCGTCTTCGCGATCGCCGCCGCCTCCCCGTTCGATCCGGTCAAGGCGTACGCGGGCACGGCCGGCCTCACCGCGTCGCAGGAGAACCTCGACCAGCTCCGCGCCAACCTCGGCGTCGACCGGCCGCTGCCCGCCCGCTGGTGGGAATGGCTGACCTCGGCGCTCTCCGGTGACCTCGGCGACTCCGCCGTCCTGCGCCAGCCCGTCGCCGACGTGATCGCCCAGCGCCTCGGCTGGTCCGCCCTGCTCGCCGCCACCGCCTTCCTCCTCGCCATCGCGCTCGGCACCCTGCTCGGGGTGCTCGCGGCCCGTTGCCGCGGCGGCCCGCTCGACCGCGCGGTGACGTCGCTGGCCTACACACTGGAAGCCGCGCCGCCGTTCTGGCTCGGCCTGCTCGCCGTCTGGCTCTTCGCGCTCCAACTCGGCGTGCTGCCCGCGGGCGGCCTCACCGACACCGGTTCCGCGACCGTCTCCGCCGCACAGGTGCTGTCCCATCTCGTGCTGCCCGCGGGCGTGCTGGGCCTCTCGCAGCTGCCGTGGTTCGTCCTGTACGTCCGCCAGGGCGTCGGCGACGCCCTCGACGAGGACCCGGTGCGCGGCGCCCGGGCCCGCGGACTCGCCCCGCGCACCGTCCTGTTCGGGCACGCTCTGCGCTCCGGCACGCTGCCCGTGCTCACCCTCATCGGCTCCCGCGTGCCCGAACTCATCACCGGCGCCCTGCTCGTGGAGACCGTGTTCAGCTGGCCGGGCATCGCCGCCGCGACCGTCCAGGCCGCCACGGCCGTGGACTTCCCGCTGCTCGCCGCCCTCACGGTCCTCGCGACACTCGCCGTCCTCGCCGGGAACTGGGCCGCCGACCTGCTGTACGGCCTCGCCGACCCGAGAGTGGGCTTCGATGGCTGAGCAGACGCTGACATGGCGTACGCGCGGGGCGCGGCGCCGCTCCACACGCGCGTGGCGGGTGTGGTCCTCGGCCGGGATCGTGGGCCTCGTCGTCCTCGCGGTGCTGCTCGTGCCCCCGCTCGCCGACCTCGACGAGCAGGCCGTCGACCTGGCCGCGAAACTGCAACCCCCGTCCTGGACGCACCCGTTCGGAACCGACGACGTGGGACGCGACCTGCTCCTGCGCTGCGTGTACGGGCTGCGCGTCTCGCTGCTCGTCGGCGTCGTCGCGGCCGTCGTGGCCACCGTCATCGGCACGGCCGTCGGAGCCCTCGCGGGCGCCCTCGGCGGCTGGGCGGACCGGGGCGTGATGCGCGTCGTCGACACGTTCTCGTCCGTGCCGCACCTGCTGCTCGGCGTCTTCATCGTCGCCATGTTCCGGCCGGGCGTGTGGCCCGTCGTCGTCTCCGTCGGCCTGACCCACTGGCTATCGACGGCCCGGATCGTCCGCGCCGAAGTGCTGTCGCTGCGTTCGCGCCCGTATGTCGAGGCCGCGATCTCCGGCGGCGCCTCCCGGTGGCGGGTCACCGTACGGCACCTGCTGCCAGGCGTCCTGCCACAGGCCGCGCTCGCCGCCGTGCTCATGGTGCCGCACGCCATCTGGCACGAATCGGCCCTGTCCTTCCTCGGACTGGGGCTGCCCGCCCACCGGGCGAGCCTCGGCACGCTGGTGCAGAGCGCGCGCGGTTCGCTGCTCGCCGGCGACTGGTGGCCCACCCTCTTCCCCGGCCTGTTCATCATCGTGCCGACCCTGGCCGTCGCGGGACTCGCCGGCGCCTGGCGCGAACGCCTGAACCCGCGCCGCCGATCGGAGCTGACCCTGTGACCCCCGTGCTCGCGGTCGACGAACTGTCCGTGCGTTTCCGGATGCGCGACGGCGCCCACGTGCGGGCCGTCAGCGACGTCTCCTTCGCGCTCGCGGCGGGGGAGTGCCTGGCCCTCGTCGGCGAGAGCGGGTGCGGCAAGTCGGTGCTCGCGTCGGCCCTGCTCGGGCTCCTGCCGGAGAACGCCGAGACCGCGGGCGCCGCACGCCTGGGCGACGGCCTCGATCTGCTGGCCGCCGACGAGAGGACCCTCGCCTGCCGGGTACGCGGCCGCCGCGTCGCTCTGGTGCCGCAGAGCCCCGCCGCTCATCTGACACCGGTACGGACGGTTCGCTCCCAACTCGCCGAAACCGTAGCGGCGTTGAAGGGGCGCCGGGTCGATGTCCGGCGGGCCGTGCACGAGGCCGCCGACCGTGCCGCGTTCCCGCTCGACCACCTCGACCGGTACCCCCACGAACTCTCCGGCGGCCTCGCCCAGCGTGCGGCCACCGCGCTCGCCCTCGTCGGCGACGCGCCCCTCCTCCTCGCCGACGAGCCGACGACCGGCCTCGACCGCGACCTCGTCGACCGCACCGTGGACGAACTGCGCCGCCACATCGGCGCCGACCGGGCGCTGCTCCTCATCACCCACGATCTGGCGGCGGCCGAACGGATCGCCGACCGCGTGGCCGTCATGTACGCGAGCCGCATCGTCGAACTCGCCGACGCCCCGGCCTTCTTCGGTGCGCCCGGGCCCCGCCACCCGTACGCCCGCGGCCTGCTGAACGCCCTGCCCGAGCGAGAGTTCGCCCCGATCCCCGGCATGCCGCCCGAGCTGAGCGCGCTGCCGCCCGGCTGCGCCTTCGCGGCCCGCTGCGCCCGGGCCGACGAGACGTGCGCCAGGGTGCCGGAGCCGGCCGACGGCGTGGCCTGCCACCACCCCGAACCCGCCCGGACGGAGACCCTGCGTGCTTGAACTGAACGCGATCACCGCGGGATACGACCGCCGCGCCCCCGTCCTGCGCGACGTCACCCTCACCGTGCGGCCCGGCGAGAGCGTGGGCCTGCTGGGCCCCAGCGGCTGCGGCAAGTCGACCCTCGCCCGGGTCGCGGCCCTGCTGCACGAGCCGTACGCCGGGCAGGTCGTCATCGACGGCGAGCCGGCCCGGGGCTGGCGTCACCGCGCGCCCCGGGCCCAGCGCACCGCCTTCGGCGTCGTCTTCCAGCAGCCCCGCCTGTCCGCCGACCCGCGCCTGCGCCTCGCCGACCTCATCGCCGAGCCCCTGCGCGCACAGCGACGCGCACACGTCGCGCGGGTCCGGGAGCTGGCGGACGCGGTGGGCCTCGGCGCCGATCTCCTCGGCCGCCGCCCCCATGAGGTCAGCGACGGCCAGCTCCAACGGGCCTGCGTCGCCCGCGCCCTCGTCCTGCGCCCCCGCTGGCTGGTCTGCGACGAGATGACGGCGATGCTCGACGCGTCGACCACGGCGGCGCTGGTGGGCGTGGTGGAGGAGTACCGCCGTGACACCGGCGCGGGGCTGCTGGCCGTCGGACACGACCGGGTGCTCCTCGAGCGGTGGTGCGACCGGACCGTGGATCACGGCAGCACGAGGGACGGCAGGGCACGTCAGTGATCGTTTGACGCCCATGACCACACGCATCAGGCACATCACCATCGACCGGGGAGCGCACCCGCGACGACGAGGTCGTGCGCCTGCCGGCCCTCGGAGTGAGCCTCCACAAGGACCGCCGCCGCCCCGACGGCCTCGGCCGGGTGACCCCGCGCGACCCGGAAGGCAACGAGTTCGGCGTCGAACGCAGCACATCTGAACGGGCGGCAGCCGCGCCGCACCCCGTGACGCCGTTATGAACCCGGGGCGGCAGTCCGGCCAACTCCTTTCCCAGCACTGCCCCTTGGTGCCGGGCGCCCCGCATACTCGCCCATGTCCCCACCCGCCCACCACGGGAGGCACACATGGCCCCGACCACCCGCCGCAGAGCCCTCGGCGCCCTCGCCGGCGCACTGGCCCTCGGCGCCGTCACGCCGCAACTCGCCCAGGCCACGGAGCGCGGGCACGGCCCCCGCCCCCTCCTGCGGGCCCACGCCCACAACGACTACGACCACCCGAGGCCCCTCTTCGACGCCCTCGACCACCGGTTCAACAGCGTCGAGGCCGACATCTACCTCGTGGACGGCGACCTGCTCGTCGCCCACGACCCCGTCGACCTCGACCCGGACCGCACCCTGGAGTCCCTCTACCTCGCACCGCTCGCCGCCCGCGTGAAGGCCAACCGCGGCGCGGTGTACCGCGGACGGCGCATCCCGCTCCAGCTGCTGATCGACATCAAGACCGAGGGCGCGGCGACCTACGTAGAACTCGACCGCCAACTGCGCCGCCACCGCGGTCTGTTCACCACCTACGCCCATGGGCGGGTGCGTACCGGGCCCGTCACCGCCGTCATCTCCGGCGACCGCGCCGCCCGCGCCCCGATGGAGGCGCAGCGCACCCGCAGCGCCTTCTACGACGGGCGGCTCACCGACCTCGCAACGCCCGCCCCCGCCTCGTTCGTCCCGCTCATCAGCGACAACTGGGCCAACAACTTCACCTGGCAGGGCGCCGGCCCCATCCCCGCGGCCGAGCGCGACAAGCTGCGCGCCATCGTCTCCGCCGCGCACGCCCGACGCCAGCGCGTACGGTTCTGGGCCACGCCCGACCTCGCCGGACCCGAACGCGACGCTGTCTGGTCCGAGTTGATCGCCGCCGACGTCGACCACCTCAACACCGACGATCTCGCCGGTCTCGAGGCCTTCCTCGACGCGCACGACCGATGACCCGGCTTTAACACCCGTTCGGGGGACAGGTCATGCCCCGGCGGACGCCCTCCGCTACGCCACACTTGCGGCCGAAAGCCACGGTGCCGGCGTGGCGGAGGAGGTACGACGATGTCGCTGTCCATTTCCATCGTGCTGCTGCTCGTGATCGTCGCGGTGATCATCGTGCGCAACGGGGCCATGAAGCTCTCGCACGCGCTGGTCTGCGTCCTGCTCGGCTTCCTGCTCGCGGGTACCGGGGTCGCCCCGACCATCCACAACGGCATCACGGCCACCGCGGGGCTGGTCAGCAGCATCAAGCCGTGACCGCCGGCCCTGGCCCCGTGATCGTTTCGGGTTCGTGAACAACTCCCCTATATGCATGGACACTTCAAGCGTCGGAACCTAGCTTCGGGCGCATGCCGCAGCGAAGAAACCTCGCCCGGGCCCTGGCCGTGACCCTCACCCTCACGGCCGCGGGCGCCGCGCAGCCGCCGGGCGCCTGGGCGGACGGGATCCCCAAGGCGCCGGGCCACCGCCTCGTCGAGCAGTACGGCGGTGCCCCCGCGACCCCGCAGCCGGTCCCCGGCAAGGCGCCCGCCCAGCACCCCTTCCTCGCCGCCAACGGCCGCAGCGGAATGCACGCGGACGGCTGGGGCAGCGGAACGTACCCCTGGAGCGGGCCGGACGGGAAGAACCCGGACGTCACCAGCGAACAGATGGCCGCGCTCGGCGGCGAGTGCGCCACCGTCACCTTCGACAAGGCCGGACGCATCGTCACCGTCTGCGGCACCTTCACCGGCTTCCTGGTCAAACTCCTCGACCCGCACAGCCTCCGGACCCTCGCCGAGTACCAGCTGCCCCAGCGCCCCTCGACCGTCGAGGCCATCACCCGCCTCGACTTCTCCAGGATCTTCAAGGACACCTCCGGCGGCGCCTACTCCTACCTCGACGACCAGGACCGCCTCGTCCTCGCCGACTCCCGCCAGCACATCGTCCGCCTCGCCCACGAGCAGGCCGCGGACGGCAGTTGGCGGTTCGTCGTCACCGACGACTGGGACCTCACCGGACAGGTCCCGCACGACTGCGTGAGCTGGACGAACCTGTACCCGAGCGGCCAGTGCGACCCCGTCACCTCCGTCATGCCGGACTGGACGGGACGGATCTGGTGGGTGACCCGGCAGGGCCGCGTCGGCACCGTCGACCCCGCCACCGGCGCCATCAAGTCGATCCAGCTGGCAGGGGAGGAGATCCAGAACTCCTTCTCCGTCGCCGAGGACGGCGTCTCCATCGTCACCGACCACGCCCTGTACAGCTTCGACGCGGCCGCCGACGGCACCCCGAAGGCCGTCTGGCGGCAGACGTACGACCGCGGCACCGGCACCAAACCCGGTTCGGTGAACCAGGGTTCGGGGACCACCCCCGACCTGTTCGGCGAACACGACGACTACGTCGCGATCACCGACAACGCCGACGACCGCATGAACGTGCTCGTGTACCGGCGCGGCGCCGACGTCCCCGAGGGCCGGCGGCTCGTCTGCAAGGTCCCCGTCTTCGGCTCCGGCGCCTCCACGACCGACAACTCCCTGATCTCGCACGGGAACAGCCTCGTCGTCGAGAACAACTACGGCTACGAGAACATCACCTCGCTGACCTTCGGGCGCAGCGTCGTCGGCGGGGTCAGCCGCATCGACGTACGCGACGACGGCAGCGGCTGCGACACGGTGTGGGAGAGCGCCGTGCGCTCCCCGTCCACCGTGCCGAAACTCTCCACCGCCAACGGGCTGCTGTACTTCTACACGAAGGAGCCGAACTCCCTGGGCGTCGACGCCTGGTACTTCACGGCCGTCGACTTCCGGACCGGGGCGACCCGCTGGAAGCGCCTCGCCGGAACCGGCGTCGCGTACGACAACAACTGGGCGCCCGTGACCCTCGGCCCCGACGGCACGGCCTATGTCGGCGTCTTCAACGGACTGGTCGCCGTGCGCGACGGGTCCTAGCGGCCCGCGAACACGCCTATGCCGCCTGCGACGGGGCGCTCGGGGGAGTCCGTGGGGTGGTTGAGGACCGTGACCGAGGCCGCCCCCGGCTCCCGCGCCACCAGCGTCGACGAGCCGCCGCCGTCCAGACTGAACGCGTCGTCCGCACCCAACGACCGCATGGTGTCGGCCACCTCGGCGATGGACAGGCCCGTGCGGTAGGCGGGCGCGCCGTCCAGCGCCAGCAGGACGAGGGTGCGCCCGTGGTCCGCGACGCCGGCCGCCGTACGGACCGCGGACGTCTTCGCGTCGAGGCCGGGCAGCGGGGCTCCGTCGCGCAGTACCGGATAGCCGCCGACCGCGAACCGGTACGGGATGCGCGACTGCGCGGCGACCAGGCGGTGCCGCACCTGGACCGGGTCGCCCGCCGACAGCTTCCGCAGCCACTGCGCGCCCGCCTCCCGCCCCACCAGCACCGTGCTGCCGTCCGCGACGGGCCCGCTGCCGGGCGTGTCCGCCCGTGCCACGATGCGGCCGCGGCGCACCGTCACCTCATATGTGTCCGTACTGCACGGCGCCGCTCGCACGGTGTCCGTGCCGCAGGTGGCACGGGCCCGGGAGACGCTGCCCCACTCCGCGGTGAAGGCACCTATGGAACCGACCGGCAGCGCGTACTGGTTGAGCCCGCCGAGCGCCACCCGGTCCTCGCGGCTGCGCACCGACCCGTCCAGCGCCATGCTGTCGAGCCGGGCCCGCCGGTCGACGCCCACCCCGAGCACGTCGCGGGTGGACGTCCCCGGCGGCAGGGCCGGGCCGAAGCGCTGCCCGTCCGGGACGGCCGCCTTGAGGGTCCGGCCGCTCGCGACCGCAGGCCCGACCGCGGCACCGGTCGCCTCGACCCCGGGGTGCTGGGTCTCGGTGATGTTGAAGAAGTCCCCGTTGACGCCGCCGACGGCGCCCGCTGCGTCGGCCATCGAGGAGACGGTGGCCCGGGCCCCGACCGCGCCCGGGTGCAGCAGATCGACGCGTACGCGCGGATCGCGCAGATCGACCGTGAGGACATGGGCGTGGGCGGTGCCCTTGGCGGCGGGGATGTCGAACCCGGTGTACGTCACCCCGGGCGCCACCCGCTCGGCCGCCGCGGCGGCGCCGGCCGGTGCCGCCGCCGTCAGGGTGGCACCGGCCAGTACTCCCACGACCGTCAGGGCCGCCAGGACACTCTTGCGTCGCTTGCCAACTCTCGTCTGCATCAAGGGAGTTCAGCAGACGACAGGGTGCCCGTCGATGGCTAGGTGCCGACCAGCCGGGAACGGATCAGGAAACGTACGCCCTCCGGCGCCTCCAGCGAGAAGCCGCTGCCGCGCCCCTCGACGACGTCGACGATGAGCCGCGTATGGCTCCACACCTCGTACTGGCTCTTCGACATCCAGAACGAGACCGGTTCCGCCACGCCGTCCACCGCCAGATCCTGGAGCAGCACGTCCGCGGCACCGGTACGGAACTCGCCCGCCGGATAGCACATCGGCGCGCTGCCGTCGCAGCAGCCGCCGGACTGGTGGAACATCAACGGCCCATGGGTGTCACGCAGTCGCCGCACCAGTTCGGCGGCCGCGGGGGTCAGCTCCACGCGAGGTACGTCGCTCATGACGGAACAGTGAAGCGGGCAGGACGTTGCGAGCACGTTGCACCCTCGGGGCCGTCGCCCGCATAGGCTCCGCACATGGAACAGAGGGAGATCGTTCTGCGGGCCATCGGTGTGCTCACAGAGACGCAGGAGATGGTGCGCAGGCTCAACGACGGCGACGGACTCGACACCGACCTGAGTCAGCTCGGACGGCTCGTGTCGGAAGTGTTCCCGACGATCGAGATCCCGGCGGGATCCGATCCGGAGCAGGCCGCCGAGCTGACCATCGCCGCGCTCATGCCGGCCAGCGTGTCACTCGTCGAGGCGTTCGCGTTTCTCTTCACGCAGCTCGCGAAGGTGCACGACGAGGGCCGCACCGACATCAACTCCACCGAACTGCTGCGCGAGATCGCCCTGCGCATGTCCGACCCGGGCGACGAGGGGGAGGACGAGGAGTGACGCCGGCGGGCCCTACTTGTTCGGGTCGCGGAAGCGGCCGAACGCCTTCGTGAGAGCGCCCAGCGGCGAGCCGTCGGCCCTGACCTGCCCCGGCGCGACCGGCCGGGGCACGCCGTCGCCGCCGGTCGCCTCGGCCAGCGCGGCCTGCGCCGCGTCGGCCGCCTCCCGGTACAGATCACGTGACTTCGTCATGGCGTCGAGCGCCTCGGCGTACCGGGTGACCATGCCCTGGGCGTGCACCAGCTCCTCGTCCGGAGTGAGCAGGTGCCAGCCCTGGCGCAGCCGGGTCAGGGCCCGCTCGGCGTCGGCGGGCAGCGGCCGCGGCAGCGCCGCGAACTCCTTGATCCGGTCCAGCAGCTCGGTCGGCTCCGACCCGTCCAGGAAGACGCTGCGCACGGTGAAACGGTCCGCGTCGTAGTCCGGGCCCTGCGGCGCCGTGGGCAGCACGACGCCGCCGCCCCGCGGCATCCGCAGCTTCAGCTCCCGCTTCAGCGCGAAGTCGACGATCTGCGCCTGCTCCGGCGTGCCCCGGTGCTCGATCACCCGGTGCCGCAGACTCGGCGGCAGGAACCGCGTGACCGGCTGCTGCCCCTTCGCGTCCGGCGTCATCGCCTCGTGCACCACGACATGGACGTACCAGCTCTGCCGGGTCCACTCGCGCAGCCGGTGGCGCAGCTCGTCGTCGTCCTTCGGCAGGTGGTTCGTCGTCCGCAGGCGCGCACCCCCCACCGCGTCGTGGTCCCACGGCACACGGTCGCTGTCCGGCCAGAACATGGTGGCGGGCGACGGCCAGTACGGGTCCCACGGCTGTTCCGCCTCGGCCGCGAGGACCCAGGTGACGGCCTCGGCCTCCTTGCGGCGACCTTCGGGGTCGTACGTCGTCAGCTGGGCACGCACCGTGACGTCGTCGGCCACGCGCCAGCGCGCCTCGAACAGGCGGCGGGCCAGGACGGTGGAGCGGGCCGCCTCGACGGGGTCGAGGTCCAGGAAGTCGTCGAGCACCCCGGCCGCCTTGAGAGCGATCAGGTTGCGCCGGACGTCCTGCTCGGGCTCGGGCCCCAGGTGGCGCCCGCTGCCCAGCCATGCGGTGTCGGGGACGGTGGTCGAGGAGGTGCTGTTCTTGGCCATGGAGTCGTTCTGTGGGTGATCGGGGCCCGATCAGTATGGGCCGTGGACGGGTCGGCGGGAGCGGGCAGGGTGGGCGGGTGTCGGGATTGTCGCGCGTGTACACGGCTCTCCGCGGTGCGCAACGCCGTCGTACCGCGGCCTTGATCCCGTACGCTCGACGGATGGCCCGGTACTTCGACGTGCACCCCGCGAACCCGCAGACGCGCATCATCGGCGCTGTCGCCGATGGCATCCGCGACAGCGCGCTGATCGCCTACCCCACCGACTCCTGTTATGCACTCGGCTGCCGACTCGGCAACCGCGAGGGCGTCGAGCGGATCCGCGCGATCCGGCACCTCGACGACAAACACCACTTCACGCTCGTCTGCCAGGACTTCGCACAGCTGGGCAAGTTCGTGCAGATCGACAACGACGTGTTCCGCGCGATCAAGGCGGCCACGCCCGGCAGCTACACCTTCATCCTGCCCGCCACGCGTGAGGTGCCGCGCCAGCTGCAGCACCCGAAGAAGAAGACGGTCGGCGTCCGCATCCCCGACCATGTCGTCACCCAGGCGCTCCTCGCCGAGCTGGGCGAGCCGCTGCTGTCCAGCACCCTGCTGCTGCCCGGCGAGGACGAGCCGCTCACCCAGGGCTGGGAGATCAAGGAGCGGCTCGACCACGCGGTCGACGCGGTGCTCGACTCCGGCGACTGCGGCACCGAGCCGACCACCGTCATCGACTTCTCCGGCGGCGAGGCCGAGATCGTCCGCTACGGCGCGGGGGATGCCGACCGGTTCGAGTGACCCCCGCGCGCCTCAGCCGTCGTGGGCGAGCGTGCCCAGGAACCGGATGTGGGGGCGCTCGCCGGGACCGGGCCGGGTGATGTGCGCGCGGACGCCGTAGACGTCGGCGATGAGGTCCTCGGTGAGGACGGTCCCCGGCTCGCCCGCCGCCACGACCCTTCCCTGCCGCAGCACCACGACCTGGTCGCAGTACGTGGCGGCCAGGTTCAGGTCGTGCAGGGCGACGACGCTGGTCAGCTCCAGGCCCGTGATCAGGTCCATCAGCTCCAGCTGGTGCTGGATGTCGAGATGGTTCGTCGGCTCGTCGAGCAGCAGCTCACGCGGTTCCTGCGCGAGAGCGCGGGCGATCTGCACCCGCTGGCGCTCACCGCCCGACAGCGTGTGCCACAGGCGGTGCGCCTGCTCGGCGAGGCCGCTGCGGTCGAGGGCCGCACGGACCGCCGCCTCGTCCGCGGCCGAGACGGGCGCCCAGGCCCTGCGATGCGGGACCCGGCCCAGCCGGACGACATCGCCGACCGTCAACTCGACCTGGGTGTCAGCCTGTTGATGGACCAGGGCGATCCGCCGGGCCGCCTCCTTGCGGGGCAGCGCGGAGAGCGGGGCGCCGTCGAGGGTGACGACTCCGGCCGCCGGAGCGAGGACCCCGGCGAGCAGCCGCAGCAGCGTCGACTTGCCCGAGCCGTTCGGGCCGAGCACCCCGGTGACGGAGCCCGTCCGGGGCGTCAGGCTGACCCCGTCCAGGATCAGGGCGCCGCCGGGCGACCAGGACACGCGGTCCGCGCGCAGGCCCGCGCTCACCGGGTGCTCCGGCCGCGGTACAGCACGGCCACGAACGCGGGCACGCCGATCAGCGACGTCACCACGCCCACCGGAACCTCCTGCGGTTCGAGGACCGTACGGGCCAGCGTGTCGACCCACACCAGGAACACGGCACCGGCCACCGCCGTGACCGGCAGCAGCCGGGTGTGCCCCGGCCCCACCAGGGCGCGCGCCGCGTGCGGCAGGACGAGCCCGACGAAGCCGATCGCCCCCGCCGCGCTGACCAGGGCCGCCGTCAGCAGGGCCGTCACGCACAGCAGGACGAGCCGGGTGCGGGCCACGTGCACGCCGAGCGCGGCCGCCGCCTCCGGGCCGAAGGCGAACGCGTCCAGGGTCCGGCCGTGCCCGAGGCACACCGCCAGCGTCACCACGAGCACCGCCAGACACAGCCACACCTCCGTCCAGCCGACCCCGCCGAGCGAGCCGAGCAGCCAGAACAGGACGCCGCGCGTCGTCTCCGCGTCGGCCGCCGTGAGCACCACGAACGAGGTCAGCGCCGAGAACAGCTGCATCGCGGCGACCCCGCACAGCACCACCCGGTCCGTCGTCCCGCCCAGGGTGTGACTGAGCAGCAGCACCAGCGCGAACGAGCACAGCGCCCCGAGGAACGCGCCGCCGGACACCGAGAGCGCGCCGCCGCCGAGGCCCAGCACCACGACGAGGACCGCCCCGGTCGACGCGCCCGACGAGACACCGAGCACGAACGGGTCGGCGAGCGGATTGCGCAGCAGCGCCTGGAGCGTGGTGCCGCACACCGCGAGCCCGGCCCCGCACACCGCGGCGAGCAGCGTGCGCGGCAGCCGCAGGTTCCACACGATGCCGTCCCGGATCGGGGACAGCTCGGAGGTGCCCCAGCCGATCCGGGCGCCGACCGCCGACCACACGTCGCCGACGCCGATGTGCGCGGGTCCGATGGTGATGGCCACGGCGACGGACGCGCACAGCACGGCGAGTGCCGCGGCCCCGTACAGGGCGGGCCGGACCGTGCTCACTTGCCGAGGCCGAAGCCGCGCAGCGCGGCGGCCACCTTCTCCACACCGTCGACGGTACGGATCGTCGGATTCAGGTCCTGCCCCTTCAGCAGCACGTACCGCTTCTCGCGGACGGCGGTCATCTCCTTGGTCACCGGGTCGGACTCCAGGAACCGGATCTTCTGCGCGGCGGACTCCGCGGACTGCGAACGGCGGGTCAGATCGCCGATGACGAGGACGTCGGGGTCGCGGTCCGCGACGGTCTCCCAGTTGATCTGCGGCCACTCCTCGTGCGTGTCGTCGAAGACGTTGCGCACACCGAGCTCCTCGGTGACGATGCCGGGCGCGCCGCAACAGCCGGCCATGTAGGGCGAGTCGGAGTTCGCGAACCAGTACAGGACGCTCACACCCTTGGCGTCCACGCCCGAAGCCGCCTTCTTCACACGGGACTTGAGCTGCGCGACGAGCTTGTCGCCGCGCTCCTCCACGTCGAAGATCCGGGCCAGGTCGCGTATCTCGCCGTAGACGGTGTCCATGGTCAGGGCACGGGTGCGTACGCCGTCGCCGTCACCGCTGTTGTCCTTGCCGGCGCAGTCCGTGGGTGACAGGTAGGTGGGCACGCCGAGCTTCTCGAACTGCTCGCGGGGCGCCACGCCGCCCTTGCCGAGGGTGTACGTGAACGAGGCTGCGGCGAAGTCCGGTTCGGTGTCCAGGACCTTCTCGAAGGACGGGTAGCGGTCGGCGAGCCGCGGGACCTTCGCGTTCGCCTTCTCCAGGCCCTTCAGGACGGGATCGGTCCACGTCGCGGTCCCCACCATCCGGTCGGCGAGACCGAGCGAGAGCATGATCTCCGCCGAACCCTGGTCCAGGGCGACGGCGCGGCGCGGGGCGTGCGCGACCCGGACCTTCGTACCGCAGTTGTCGAGGGTGACGCCCCCGCCGGCCCGGTCCGCGGTGTCGGCGGAGCCTGCCCCGCCGCAGGCCGTGAGCAACAAGGCGCCCGCCAACAGCGGTGCGAGACGGCGGACTTGACGTGCGAACGGCACGGAACTTCCTCTGCGTCCAGGGCCCATACGCGGAGCCGGTCTGTGGTCCACCCCCGGCCGGTCCTCGACCCCGGGGGCCGCCAGCAGGTCTTCGGACTCGGGATCGTCCGGCCGGAGCGCCTTCCCGGACCGGTGGACCGGCCCAGTGGCAGTGGCTCCGCCCGTCACCCTCACCGCTGCGCGTCAGTTCCGGACTTCCACCGGATTCCCTGACCCGTGCACGTACGAGAACGCACAAAGGTACGACTGGCCATCGGAAGGTATCACGGGCCTGACCAGGCACTCCCGGGCGGGCCGGGCCTCCCGGTACGTCCCGGAGGCCATGGCATGGTGCTGCTCCGGGAACATCTGGGTCGCCGCCCACGCCGTCCGGCCCCTACCCTGCGTCGGATGATGACAGCTGACGACGTGCGGGCCGTGCTCGCCCTGCTGCGCCGGGCCGGGGCGGACGTGTGGGTCGGGGGCGGCTGGGGCATCGACGCCCTGGTCGGCGAGCAGACCCGGGAGCACCGTGATCTGGACCTGATGCACCGGCAGGAACAGGAGCCGGTCGTGCTCGCCGCCCTGGCCGACGCGGGATTCACCGAGTCCCTGGACCAGCGCCCCGTCCGGTTCGTCGTCACGGATCCGGACGGACGCGTACTCGATCTGCATCCCCTGGTCTTCGCCGACGACGGTTCCGCCCGGCAGGCCTCCTTCGCCGCGGAGCGGCCGTTCGTCTATCCGGCGGAGTGCTTCGTCACCGGCACGGTCGCGGGGGAGCGGGTGCCGTGCCTCTCCGCCGCCCAGCAGGTGTCCTTCCACCAGGGCTACGAGCCCACGGACCGCGACCGGCACGACATGGCCCTGCTCCGCACGGTCTTCGGGATCGCCACGCACTTCTGACCGTCAGTCACGGCGTGAGCATCGAGCGACTGCTCCTCAGCGCTCGGCGTTCAACGCGGCGACCGCGCCCGCCGGGTCGCCGATCGTGGCGTAGTCCACGGCGACGAACGTGACCGGTCTGCCGCGCTCCCGCTCGCACCGGTGGACCCGGTCCAGGACGAAGCGGCGGGTGTTCACCGTGCCCGCGTCGAGCCGGCTGCCGCCGTCGATGGTGATGAAGTGGTTCAGCAGGAACAGCCGCTTGTCGTCGCCGCCGCGGTGCGGCGCGCAGCTCATCTCGTCCGGCGCGCGGAACGCGAACGGGGTCTCCATGCCGTACCGGTAGAAATTGCGGTACCAGGGCGCCGGGCCGTCCGCCCGCTCGGCGAAGACGACCAGGCGGCGACCGCTGTCGATCATGTCGCCGAGCGTCGGCCAGGGCTTCGCCGGGTCGGGGTCGGGCGTGTGCACGAGAGTGTCCAACCCGGCCTCGTGCACGGCCTGTCGGGTGTCCCGGCCGGTGATCGCGTCCTGCACGATGAGGGTGATCACCTCGGTCGGGTGCGCGCGCATCCAGTCACCGATCTCGCGCAGCGTCGGCACCAGGGCGAGCGCCCCCGCCCGGCACACGGAATGGCACAGCCACAGCCCCTCGCGCGGAGGGTTGAACGTGTTGATCGCCTGGGTGATGAGCGCCTGCTGCGCGGCCGTGAAGTCGGAGTCGCGCAGGCGCCCGGCGATCTCGTCGGGCTGCTCCCACCGGTAGGTGTCGATCTGCAGGGCGCGGACGCCGTCGTTCAACTGGGCGGTGATCCCCGGGTCCTGGAGAGGGCCGATGAAGCGGTCGACCGTCGTCGACATGGCGTTGTGCGAGGTGAGGTACGCGACCTCGTCGTAGCGGCGGTCGCACAGCGCGGAGCTGCCCTGGCACGGACGCGGTGCGGCCGGCCGGGCGACGAGCGGCACCACGGTCATCCCGGCCAGCGCCACAGCGGCGCCGCCGAGCCCGAGGGTGACGAGGCGCCGGGAGTCCAGGGCCCGCACCCGCCGTACCCGGTCCACCAGGACCAGCAGCGCTCCGGCGGCCACGGGGACGAGCGCGGCCCACAGGGCGGTGCGGGCGATGTGGTCGAGGGCGCCGTGCTGCACGTCGTCGACGAGCCGGATCAGACTCGGCGGCCACGACGCGGGCGGGTCGACGACGCGGCCGTCGGTGACCAGCCGGGTCACACCGACGGCGGCCGCCGTCAGCAGCCCGCCGGCGAGGAGCGACCACCCGAGGCGCCGCAGCCGGGAGCCCGGCCGGGGAGGGCCGATGAACCAGAGCGCGGCCAGGGAGAGCACGAGCAGCACCGCGGCGACGATCTCCACGAGCCCGAGTCCCGCGGCGGTGTAGGGGCGGATGTCGTGGAGGACCTGGAGGTCGTTGCCGGAGGCGGCGAGGACCGCGCCGAGGTCCCAGGTGCCGCCGTCGACGGCCCGCTGGAACTGCCGCACCGCCTCGCGGGCCCGGTCCGAGAACACCGCGGGCGCCACGGCCGCGAGCGCCGTGGCCACGTCCCCGTCGGCCAGCGCGGTCTCGACCTGCGGGCGCAGCGCGTCACGCTCCCGCTCCGGCAGCGCCCGCAGCAGCGTCTCGGCGGCCCGGTCGGCCTGCGTCGTGGTGAGCGGGAGCGTCGGCAGCCCCTCCGGTGCCCGGCCCGCCGCCAGATCGCCCACGGCGTCCGAGAGGTCCGCCGTGAACCGGTCGAAGTCGGGTTCCGTGCTGCGCTGCAGCCCGGCCACGAGATCGCCGAAGTAGGTCTGCGCCAGATGGTCGACATTGGCGAGCACCGGCCGCAGGTCGACGGTCAGGTCGAGGGTGGCGCGCTCGCCGTTCAGATAGCCGACCACCGCGTCGATCTGCTGCTGTGCCAGGGCACGGACCGTCTCCGGCGGCAGCACCAGTTTGATGTTGGACGTCACCTGGGCTTCCGGGACGTTCAGCCCCGCCAGCAGGTCCCTGGTGACCGGGGAGACCGCGGGGTCCACCAGCACCTCGTTGTAGAGCCGGTCGTACGCGCGCTGCTCGTCGAGCACGGACGCGTGGAACGCCGGGTCGAGGACCGTGGCGCGCACCGTCGCCGTCGTGATCACGCACAGGGTGGCCAGCGCGGCCACCACGAAGGCCACCACCCGCACCGGTCCGTGGAGCGCGGTCCGTTCCATGGCGTGACCTCACCGGCTGCGCGGCGGTCAGAAGTCCACGGGGTCGCGCACGATGGGGCAGGTCATGCAGTGCCCGCCACCACGGCCGCGGCCGAGTTCGGCGCCGACGATGGTGACGACCTCGACACCGGCCTTGCGCAGCAGGGTGTTGGTCTGGGTGTTGCGGTCGTAGGTGACGACGACACCGGGTTCGAGGGCGACCGCGTTGTTGCCGCTGTCCCACTGCTGGCGCTCGGACGCGTACACGTCCCCGCCGGTCTCGATCACCTGGAGCCCGGGGAGGCCGAGCGCCTTGGCGACGACGTCGACGAACGGGGTCGAGCCCTCGTCGACGATGTCGAGGCCGGGAGCCTTGTCGCTGGGACGCAGCGAGAACGTGTGCACCGAGTCCATGATCCGCGGGTAGAGCGTGACGATGTCCCGGTCGGCGAACGTGAAGACGGTGTCCAGATGCATCGCCGAGCGCAGCTTCGGCATCCCGGCGACGACGACGTGCTCGGCCGCGCCCTTCTCGAACAGGGCGGCCGCGACCTGGGTGATGGCCTGCCGCGAGGTGCGCTCGCTCATGCCCATCAGGACCACTCCGTTGCCGACCGGCATGATGTCGCCGCCCTCGAACGTGGCCTGCCCCCAGCCCAGTTCGGGATCGCCCCACCACACGGTCGACCCGACGAAGTCCGGGTGGAAGAGGTAGATCGCCTTCATCAGCAGCGTCTCGTCGTGCCGTGCGGGCCAGTACAGCGGGTTGAGCGTGAGGCCGCCGTACAGCCAGCAGGTGGTGTCGCGGGTGTAGAGCGTGTTGGGCAGCGGCGGCATCAAGTACTCGCGCACACCGGTCGACTCGCGGGCCATCGCCACGTACGCGGAGCGGTAGTCGTCGGGCAGGTCGGTGGTGGCGAGACCGCCGATGAGGTACTCGGCGAGCTGCCGCGGCTCCAGTGACTCCAGGAAGGCGCGGGTGTCGTCGATCAGCCCCACCCCGACCTGATTGGCGACGATCTTGCGGTCGAGGAGCCAGGACCTCGCCTCGGGGATCGCCATGGTCCGCGCGAGCAGATCGTGCAGCTCGACCACGTCGACACCGCGCCGGCGCAGCTTGTTGACGAAGTCGGCGTGGTCGCGCTGGGCGTTCTCCACCCACATGACGTCGTCGAAGAGCAGGTCGTCGGAGTTGGTCGGGGTGAGCCTGCGGTGCGCGAGCCCCGGCGCGCAGACCAGGACCTTGCGCAGCGTGCCCACCTCGGAGTGGACGCCGTACGCGGCGGAAGCGGGGGTGTCGTGGTCAGTCACGGTGTGCCTTCCGGGGTTGACGGTCTCACAGGCTGATCCAGCCGGCCGCCAGGGCGACGATGCCGAGCACGGCGCCGACGACGGAGACGATCAGGATGAGCAGCTCGCGCGGGGAGAACAGGCGCCTGCCCTGCTCCCTGCGGGCCATGACGAACAGGATCGTGGCCGGGGCGTAGAAGACGAACGAGACCAGGACGAACTTCAGCCCGGCCGCGTAGAGCATGAACGCGGTGTAGAGCGTGGCGACGGCCGCGATGGTCAGCTCGCGCGTCGAGGAGCGCCCGCCCTCCGTACGGCGGTCGGGCCGCGTCCCGATCTTCACGGCGAAGGCGGCCGCCAGCAGGTACGGAATCAGGGACAGCGCGCTGGTGAGATCGAGCGCGAAGTTGAAGGCGTCGTCCGAGAACGCGGTGATCACCAGGACGACCTGGGTGAGCACGGTCGTCATGAGGAGCGCCGGCAGCGGGACGTCCGCCGAGGTCGCGCGCCGCAGGAACCGCGGCATGTCGTCGTCCTTGGCCGCCACGAACAGCACCTCGGCGGCCATCAGCGTCCAGGCGAGATAGGCGCCGAGGACGGAGACGATCAGACCGACGCTGATGAACACCTTGCCCCAGGTGCCGACGGCCTCCTCGAGGACGCCCGCCATGGACGGCTGGCGCAGTTCGGCGATCTCGCCCATCGGCAGGATCCCGTACGACACGATGACGACGGAGGCGAAGACGGCGAAGACGCTGAGGAAACCGAGGATCGTGGCCCGGCCGACGTCCGAGCGCTTCTTGGCGTGCCGGGAGTAGACGCTCGCGCCCTCGACACCGAGGAAGACGAACACGGTGGCCAGCATCGTGCCGCGCACCTGGCTGAACAGCGAACCGGCGTAGTCGGCGCCGCCGAAGTTGTCGGCGAACACCGACGGCTTGAAGTACACCAGGGCCAGTACGACGAAGACGAGGATCGGCACGATCTTGGCCACGGTCACGACCTTGTTGATCGCCGCGGCCTCCTTCACCCCGCGCCGGATCATCAGGAAGAACGCCCACAGGCCGGCCGAGGAGAGCACCACGGCGAGCGCCGTGTCGCCGTCGCCCAGAGCGGGCCAGATCGCGCCCACGGTGGACATGATCAGCACCCAGTACGTCACATTGCCGACGCAGGCGCTGGCCCAGTAGCCGAACGCCGAGAAGAAGCCCAGGTACTCGCCGAACCCTGCCTTCGCGTACGCGTAGACGCCCGCGTCCAGGTCGGGCCGGCGCACGGCCAGGGACTGGAAGACGAAGGCGAGCATCAGCATGCCGGTGCCGGCGATCGCCCAGGCGATGAGGGCGCCCGCCACCCCGGTCTCCTCGGCGAAGCGCCGGGGGAGGGAGAACACCCCGGCGCCGACCATGGAGCCGATGACCATCGTGGTCAGGGTGAAGAGAGTCAGCTTCGCGGCGGGAGCGCTCTTCTCGACGGCCTGCTCCATGTCGGCCCCTCCGGGCGGTACGGGTGTGCGTGCGGGTGTGAACGGGATGCCGGTGCACCAGTTTCAACCTGTTTGATGGGGTGCCGCACCTTTTACTCGTATCCGGATGGCTGGATGAGCCGATCTGTGCGCAGCATGGATGGATCGCGACAGAAGGGCCTTCAGGCATGCATTCCTCGTTGAACCCGGCGATTCTCGGGCAGCTGCGCGCACCGCGGCCCTATCCCGCCGTGTCCCTGGCGATGCCGACCCACCGGACGAAGCCCGACAACGCCCAGGACCCCGTCCGCCTCGGCAACCTCGTCGACGAAGCCGTACGGCAGCTCGCCGCGGACCCGGCCGTGACCAGGGAACGCCGCGACGACGTGGTCGCGCAGCTGAGGAAGGCGGTCGAGGAGGTGGACCTCGCCCACGCCAGGAAGGGGCTCGTCGTCTTCGCCGCGCCCGGGGAGCACCAGGCGTGGGTCGTCGACCGGTCCGTGCCCGAACGGGTCGTGGTCGCGGACACCTTCCTCACCCGCAACCTCGTCGCCGCCGACGCGGCGCAGCGCGCCTACTGGGTGCTGGCCGTGGCCGCCGACCGGATGACCCTCTGGGACGGGCAGGGCGACCGCGTCACCGAGGACACCGGCCACGGCTTCCCGCTGAGCCGCAGCCTGGAGGACCCCGACGCCGAGCGCAAGGAGCGCGTCGGCGACCTGCCGAGCACCTTCCGCGACGAGCAGACCCGGCAGTTCTTCCGCGACGCCGACGCCGCACTGGGCAACCGGCTGGGCGACGAGCCCCGGCCCCTCTACGTCACCGGGGAGCCGGCCGCCCTGTCCCTGCTCAACGAGATCGGGACCGCCGCGCACGGCGCGGTCCAGGTCCCGTTCGGCGGGCTGGCCGGGGCCGCCGCGGACACGGTCGCGCGGGCCGTGGCCCCGGCCCGTGCCGACGACGCCGAACGCGTGGTCGCCGAGGCGCTCGCGGAGCTGGACCGGGCACGCGGCGGCAACACCTACGCGGCCGGCGTGGACGAGGTCTGGCAGAAGGCCTCGGACGGCCGGATCCACCGGCTCGTCGTGGAGGAGAACTACCGCATCACCGTGCGGGCCGGGGAGGGCCATCTCGAACCGGCCGCCGCCGACGACCTGGACGCGGTCCACGACATCGTCGACGAGATCGTCGAGTCCGCCCTGGAGACCGGCGCGGAGGTCGTCTTCGTCCCCGACGGCACGCTGGCGGACGCCGGACACGTGGCCGCCGTCCTGCGCTTCTGACCGACCGCCCTACAGGCGCGAGGAAGCGTCAGTGCTCAGAAAGGAACCCGCTCATGAAGACAGCCCGGGCGTCCGGACGGACCCGCCGCCGTCGCGCGCCGATCGCCGTGGCCGTGTGCGCGGCCGCCGGCATGCTGACCCTCGCGGCATGCGGCTCCGACAGCGACAACGACGGCGGAGCGAGCGCCAGCCCCCGGCCGACCGCACCGAACGCGTCGGACTTCTCCGGTGAGGCTCCGTCGGCGCTGGCCTCCAGCGCCGCGTCGAAGAAGGCGGAGGTCAAGGAGTCGGCCTCCAGGGCGGCCGAGTCGGCGTCCCAGCGGGCCCACGACTTCGAGGCGTCGGTCTCCGCCGACGTGGAGCGCAACCGGCAGGAGTTCCAGAAGGAGCTGGACGCCGTCGACGGGCAAGGCAACGCGATGAAGGACGTCTCCCTCACCGGCAAGCCGCTCGCCGAGACGGACAACGTGCGCGCGCTCGTCGTCAACATCACCAACAGGACCGACGAGACCGCGTCGTTCGCGGTGCAGGTCGACTTCAGCGACTCCGACGGCAAGGTCGTGGAGTCCAAGGTCGTCGGCGCGAAGGACCTGAAGGCGGGCGACCGCGCCCAGCCGCTGGCCATCAGCTCGAAGCCGCCGGAGCCGCACCTCACCGCGAAGATCGCGAAGGCCCAGCGGTACTGACGGAACGGGGCGCCGGCACGGTCGCTATCTTGTGATCCATGCAGTCCTACACAATCGGCCAGGCGGCACGGCTGCTCGGCGTCAGCCCCGACACGGCGCGGCGCTGGGCCGACGCGGGCCGGGTCGTCACGCATCGCGACGAGGGCGGACGGCGCCTCATCGAGGGCAAGGACCTCGCCGCGTTCTCCGTGGAGCTGGCCAAGGGCACCGGCGGCGACGAGGACGTCTCGTACACCTCGGTGCGCAACGCGTTCCCCGGGATCGTCACCGCCGTCAAGCTCGGTGACGTCGCCGCCCAGGTCGAGATCCAGGCCGGACCGCACCGGCTGGTGTCGCTGCTGACCCGCGAGGCCGTGGAGGAACTCGGCCTGGAGGTCGGCATGGAGGCCACCGCCCGGGTGAAGTCGACGAACGTGCACATCGACCGCGCCTGACCGCTCAGATGCCGGCCGAGCGGTCGTGGCACAGCAGGGCCGCCCACAGATCGAGCCGGTCGGCGAGCCGGGACAGATCGCGCCCGGTGAAGAGCTCGATGCGCTGGACGCGGTAGTGAACGGTGTTGACGTGCAGGTGCAGGGCCTGCGCGGTCCGCGCCCACGACCCGTCGCAGGCGAGGAAGGTCCGCAGGGTCTCCAGAAGCGGGGTCGCGGAGGCGTTCTCGGCGTCGAGGAGCGGGGCGAGCACCGTGCCGCTGAACGCGCCGCGGACCGTCGCCGGGATCCCGGCGAGCAGCGTGTCGAGTGTGGTGAGAGCGGTCGCGTCGGTCAGCAGCGAGGAGCCGGGGGCGGTGCCGCGGGCCGCGTCCAGGGCGAACCGGGCCTCGGCCAGCGCAGGTCCGAGGCCCGCGGCCGACGCGGCGGGTGATCCGGTACCGCCGTGCAGCGCCACCCCCGGATCGCAGGCGGCGACGCGCTGCCACACCTCGTCGGCCGGCCCCGCCGGACCGGCGGTGACGGAGAACGCCGTGCCGTCCGGCAGTACACCGACCGCCGCGGGCCCCGTCGCCACCAGAGCCGTCACCTCCGCCAGCGCGCCCTCGGCGGGCCACGCGCCCTCGCCGCTCGTGCCGGCGACGACCACGCGGTACGGGCCACGGGCGGGCAGCCCGCAGTCGCGCAGCGCCGCTTCCAGCGCGCTCGCGGAGGCAGTCTCCCGGCAGAGCAGCGCGCCCAGTCCGTCGGCGGCCCGGACCCCGGTCGAGCGGTCCCGGATCCCCGACTCCTGGCAGCGGCCCAGGATCGCGGCGACCTCCTGCAACAGACGGGGCGGTACGGCGTCCCGGTCGGGCAGGTACAGATGCCTTCGCTCGTACGGGGAGGCGAGGTCCGCCTCGACGGGCAGCGCCGCGCCGTCGCTGTCATGGACCAGCGCCGCCGCCTGCACCGCGGCCAACGGCCGTGCGTGCGCGGTGGCGGCGACCGTGCGCCCGGCCGGGGTCAGCACGTAGGCCTCGGTCGCCCGGCCGAGATGCGCGAACGCGGCCTCGACGATCTCCTGCGGTCCCGCGCCCCGGGCGAGGAGCCGGCTCAGGCGGATCCGCGCGTTCTCCGGCAGGGCGTGATGACGGCTCAACTCGCCCCACTGCTGCAGATAGACGGTGTCCGTCACGGACCGGAACATGACGTGCGCCGGGACCGCCGCCACCGGCAGCGCATGCCGCGCGCACGCCTCGACCAGCACCTCGGGAACCGCGCCGTGCGTCTCCTCGCCCGCCAGCAGCGCGGCGGCCCCGGCGCCGCGCAGTGCGGAGACGAACCGCTCCGCGCGCCCCGGACCGCCCCGCGGCGTCCACCACACCAGTCCGCTGAGCACCACCTCGCCCGGGCGCACGAACCGGGCCGGATTCTCCAGGTCCGTCACGGTCACCCCGCTGATCTCCCGCTCCAGCAGCGCGTCCGCGGCCCACAGCAGGCGCAGGCCCAGGGTCTCGTCCTTCAGGAGATGTTCGACGTGCATGGTGCTCCGGGTTCTCGTACGGACCGGATCCGGCCGCTCCGCGTGCCGCTCTCCGACATATCTCATTCACCAGGCAAATGAGCTTCTTGGCATAGTAAATGCCAGGTGAAGGGAGTGGAATACCCCTTGGTTGATCCTCCAGCCGAGGCCCCGGAAAACTCGGAGTTTCCGTGCTGTGAACCAGTCGTCCGCGGCCGGATCCCGTTGCTTCACTGACCGGCATGGACCTGAACACCGTGGTGGAGATACGGGATGCCCGGGATCCCGCGCCCTGGCAGCCGGGCGACGCGTGGCTCGGCGGCGGCACCTTCCTGTTCTCCGAACCCCAGCCGCGCCTGCGGCGCCTGGTCGACCTCAGCCGCACCGGCTGGACCCCCGTGCGGCGCCACCCGGACGGCTCCGTGGAGATCGCCGCCACCTGCACCATCGCCCGACTGTCCCGCTACGCCGCGGCGTTGACGGACGCAGCGGCGCCCCTGTTCGAGCAGTGCTGCCGGGCCTTCCTGGCCTCGTTCAAGATCTGGAACATGGCCACGGTCGGCGGCAACCTCTGCAACGCCCTCCCGGCCGGCCCGATGATCTCGCTCACCGCCGCGCTCGACGGGGAGTGCCTGCTGCTCGCCCAGGACGGCGTACGCCGCCGGGTGCGCGTCGCCGACTTCGTCACGGGAGCCGGCCGCAAGGTCCTCGCCGAGGGGGAGTTGCTGCGGTCGGTGACCCTGCCGGCCCGCGCCCTCGCCTGCCGCACGGCGTTCCGGCAGGCGTCGCTGTACGGCCTCGGCCGCTCCGGGGCGCTGGTCATCGGGGCGCTCGACCCGCACGACGGATCGCTGGCCATCACCGTCACCGCCGCGACCGTGCGGCCGATCCGGCTGTGGTTCCCGCTGCCGCCGAGTGCCGACCGGCTGCGCGCGGACCTCGACACGGCGATCCGCGACGACGAGTGGGTCGACGACATCCACGGACTGCCCGCCTGGCGACGGCATATGACACTCCGGTACGCGGAGGAGATCCGCCGCGAGCTCGAAGGGACCCCCGCACCATGAGGACCGACATCAACGGCCGCCCCTTCGAGGACGAGCCGCGTCCCGGCCAGTGCCTGCGCACCTACCTGCGCGAACGCGGCTGGTTCGGGGTGAAGAAAGGCTGCGACGCGGGGGACTGCGGCGCCTGCACCGTGCACGTCGACGGCGAACCCGTGCACAGCTGCCTGTACCCGGCCTTCCGCGCCGACGGCCGAGCCGTCACCACCGTCGAGGGGCTGGCCGCACCGGACGGCGAACTCCACCCCGTGCAGCGGAAGTTCCTCGACGCCCAGGGATTCCAGTGCGGGTTCTGCACGGCCGGGTTCATGATGACGACGGCGGCCCTCTCCGACGACCAACTCGACGATCTCCCCAAAGCGTTCAAGGGAAATCTGTGCCGCTGCACCGGCTACCGCGCCATCGAGGACGCCGTACGCGGCCGGTGCCACGTCGAGGCCCCCGCCCCCGGCGAGTCCGTCGGCCGCAACCTGCCCGCCCCCGCAGGCCCCCAGGTCGTCACCGGCACCGCCCGCTACACCTTCGACCTCGACGTGCCCGGACTGCTGCACATGAAGCTGCTGCGCTCCCCGCACGCCCACGCCCGCATCACCGCGGTCGACACCGCCGCCGCCCTGCGCGTCCCCGGCGTCCACGCCGTCTTCACCCACCAGGACGCCCCCGAGCGGCACTACTCCACCGCCCGCCACGAACACCCCGAGGAGGACCCCGACGACACCCGCCTCCTCGACGACACCGTCCGCTACATCGGGCAGCGCGTCGCCGCGGTCGTCGCCGACAGCGAGGCCGCCGCGGAAGAGGGTTGCCGCCGCGTCGAGATCACGTACGAAGTGCTGCCCGCCGTCCTCGACCCGGAGGACGCCATGCGGCCGGGCGCACCCGTCGTACACGACAAGGACGCGGCCACCGCGCGCATCGCCCGCCCTCGCGCCAACGTCGTCGGCGAGACGCACGGCGAGACCGGCGACGTGGAGCGCGGCTTCGCCGAGGCCGACGTCGTGTACGAGGACACGTACCGCACCCAGCGCGTCCAGCACGCCAGCCTGGAGACGCACGGCGCCCTCGCCTGGCTCGACGAGGACGACCGGCTCGTCGTGCGCTCCAGCACCCAGACCCCCTTCCTCACCCGGCGGGCCCTGTGCGCGCTGTTCGACCTGCCGCAGGACAAGGTCCGCGTCGTCGCGGGCCGGGTCGGCGGCGGCTTCGGCGGCAAGCAGGAGATGCTCGTCGAGGACATCGTCGCCCTCGCCGTGCTGCGGCTGCGCCGCCCGGTGAAACTGGAGTACACCCGCGCCGAGCAGTTCTACGGAGCGACCACCCGGCACCCCTTCACCATCGGCGTGAAACTCGGCGCCCGGCGCGACGGCACCCTCACCGCGCTCCAGCTCCGCGTCGTCTCCGACACGGGCGCCTACGGCAACCACGGCCCGGCCGTGATGTTCCACAGCGTCGGCGAGTCCACCGCCGTCTACCGGGCCCCGCACAAGAAGGTCGACGCGTACGCGGTCTACACGCACACCGTTCCGGCCGGCGCCTTCCGCGGCTACGGCCTCGGGCAGGTGATGTTCGCGCTGGAGTCCGCGCTCGACGAACTCGCCCGGCAACTCGGCCTGGATCCGCTGGAGTTCAAGGCCCGCAACATCATCGGCCCGGGCGAGGCCATGGTCACTCCCGGCGGCGAGGAGGAGGATCTCCACATCGCCAGCTACGGCCTCGACCAGTGCGTGGACATCGTGCGCCGCGCGCAGGCCGAACTCGCGGGCGAGAGCGCCCCGGAGGGCTGGCTCGTCGGCGAGGGCACGGCCCTCGCGATGATCGCCACCGGCCCGCCCGGCGGCCACTTCGCGGACGCCCGCGCCGCCCTCGCCTGCGACGGGACGTACGAACTCGCCTTCGGGACAGCCGAGTTCGGCAACGGCACGACCACCGTCCACCGGCAGATCGCCGCGGGCGAACTCGCCACCACCGTCGACCGCATCGCGGTGCGCCAGTCCGACACCGACGTCGTCCGCCACGACACCGGAGCCTTCGCCTCCACCGGTGTCGTGGTCGCGGGCAAGGCCACCCTGCGCGCCGCACGCGCTCTGGCCGACCAGATCCTCGACGTCGCGGCCGCCCAACTACGCGTCCCGCGCGCCGACTGCCGTCTGGGAGAGGAGGCCGTCCTGCACCCCGGCGGACGCCTCCCGCTGAAGGAGCTGTACGCCGCCGCGCAGGCCGTCGGCGTGACCTTCACGGCCGAGGGGCACTTCGGCGGCACCCCGCGCTCGGTCGCCTTCAACGCGCAGTGGTTCCGGATCGCCGTGGACCCCGGCACCGGCGAGATCCGCATCCTGCGCAGCGTGCACGCGGCCGACGCCGGACAGGTCATGAACCCCATGCAGTGCCGGGGCCAGGTCGAGGGCGGCGTCGCGCAGGCGCTCGGCGCCACCCTCTTCGAGCACGTGCGCATCGACGAGCACGGCGCCGTGGAGACCGCCGCCTTCCGCCGCTACCGGCTCCCTCAGTACGCCGACGTGCCGCGCACCGAGGTCCACTTCATGGAGACGCGCGACGCCATCGGCCCGCTCGGCGCGAAATCGATGAGCGAGAGCCCCTTCAACCCCGTCGCCCCCGCCTTCGCCAACGCCCTGCGCGCCGCGACCGGCATCCGCTTCACCGAGCTGCCGCTCACCCGCGACCGCGTCTGGCTCGCCCTGCACACCGCTCAGACCCAGGAGGCGTAGTCCCCCGTCACGCGGATCGCACTGATGCCGCTGATGTGCCGGGCCCCGCAGCGGTCCTGCGGCAGTACGAGCTGCGGCCCCGCCCGGTCCAGCGGGCTGTCGTCGACGGTCAGCGCCAGCAGGACCGGCTGGCCCGCGAAGTCGGGGTCGATCTCGGCCCAGGACAGCAGCGCGTGGTGACCGTCGGCGCCGCGCACCGCGACGAGATAGCGCAGCCGGTCCTTGCGGCGCACCGGGTCGAAGCCCGGCCCCGCCGCCGACAGCACGTCGTACAGCCGCGGACCGGTGAAGCGGTGGTGCTGGACGCCGCTGGTGGCGCACTCGAAGTCGACCTCGGCGCCGTGCTGCGACCAGGCCCGCAGATCGGTCACGGACAGCCGGGCCGGCCGTGCGAGATCGCCGCTCAGCGTCAGCTGCGCCACGGGGTCGGCCACGGGTTCCGTCATGGACTGGCTCATGGGCCACCACCTCCCGCAGGACCGTACCCGCCCGATCGCCCCGTACAAACGCACATGCGTATATCCAAGGGGCAAGATCCCAGCTCATGCGATGTGACAGAAGACTTACACCTTGCAGGTGCGGCAGTATGATCCCCGCAACCCATCGGCTGCCGCACCAGTCGAAAGCTCAGGAACCAAGGGAGTGGACCCGTGATAACCCGTTCCGCGCGCCGGACCCGTCGGATGCTGTCCGTGGCCGGCCTCGGTACCGCCGCGCTGCTGACCCTGAGCGCCTGCGGCTCGTCCGACTCCGGCTCGTCCTCGGACTCCTCCGCACCGGCCTCCGCGGACAAGAAGCTGTCCGGCACGGTGACCGTGTTCGCCGCCGCCTCGCTCAAGGAGAGCTTCACGACGCTGGGCAAGCAGTTCGAGAAGGAGCACCCCGGTACCAAGGTCACCTTCAACTTCGGCGGCAGCGACAGCCTCGCCGCGGGCATCAACGGCGGCGCCCCCGCCGACGTGTTCGCCGCCGCGAGCCCCAAGACCATGAAGATCGTCACCGACAAGGGCGGCGCGTCCGGCGAGCCGACGACCTTCGTGCGCAACCAGCTGGAGATCGCCACCCTGCCGGGCAACCCGGACAAGGTGTCCTCGCTGAAGGACCTCACGAACTCCGACCTCAAGGTCGTGCTGTGCGACAAGAGCGTGCCGTGCGGCGCCGCCGCCCAGAAGGCGCTCGACGCCAGCAAGCTGAAGCTCACCCCGGTCTCGTACGAGCAGGACGTCAAGAGCGCCCTGACGAAGGTCGAGCTGAAGGAGGCCGACGCGGCCGTCGTCTACAAGACCGACGTCCACGCGGCAGGTGACAAGGTGGAGGGCGTGGAGTTCCCCGAATCGACCGACGCCATCAACGACTACCCGATCGCCCTGCTCAAGGACGCGCCCAACGCCGCCGCCGCGAAGGAGTTCATGAAGCTGGTGCAGTCGGCCGACGGGCAGAAGGTGCTGACCGAGGCCGGGTTCCTCAAGCCGTGACCTCGCTCGACAAGTCCGGCGCCGCGGCCGACACCCTCACCGGTGGGCCGCGGCGCCGCCGTGTCCGCACCGCGCCGCTGCCCCTGCTGCTGCCCGCCCTCGTGGGCCTCGCGTTCCTCGTGGTGCCGCTGCTGGCGCTGCTCGTCCGCGCCCCCTGGCGGGACCTGCCGTCCCAGCTGACCAGCACCGAGGTGTGGCAGGCGCTCCAGCTCTCCCTCGTCTGCGCCACGCTGGCCACCCTCGTGAGCCTGGTGCTCGGCGTGCCGCTGGCCTGGCTGCTGGCCCGCACGGAGTTCCGCGGCCGCGGTCTCGTACGCGCCCTGGTGACACTGCCGCTCGTCCTGCCCCCGGTGGTGGGCGGTGTGGCGCTGCTGACGGCGCTCGGCCGCAACGGGATCGTCGGCCAGTACCTGGACTCCTGGTTCGGCATCACCCTGCCCTTCACCACGACGGGCGTGGTGATCGCCGAGGCGTTCGTCGCCATGCCCTTCCTCGTCATCAGCGTCGAGGGCACCCTGCGCGCCGCCGACCCGCGCTACGAGGAGGCCGCCATGACGCTCGGCGCGTCCCGCTTCACCGCGTTCCGCCGGGTGACGCTGCCACTGATCGCGCCCGGCATCGCCGCGGGCTCGGTCCTCGCCTGGGCCCGTGCGCTCGGCGAGTTCGGCGCGACCATCACCTTCGCCGGGAACTTCCCCGGCCGCACCCAGACCATGCCGCTCGCCGTCTACCTCGCCATGCAGAGCGACCCGGCCGCGGCGATCGCCCTCAGCCTGGTCCTGCTCGCCGTGTCCATCACGGTTCTCGCGGGCCTGCGCGACCGCTGGATGACCGCCTCATGACCGAGACCGTGACCGACCGCGAGTCGGCCCGCCGGGACGGCGCGGGCCTCGACGCCCGTCTCGTCGTCGACCGTGGCACCTTCCGCCTCGACGTGACCCTGGCCGCCGCCCCCGGCGACGTCGTCGCCCTGCTCGGCCCGAACGGCGCGGGAAAGACCACCGCGCTGCGCGCCCTCGCCGGCCTCGCCCCGCTCGACGACGGCCACCTGCGCCTCGACGGCCACGAACTCGACGGCACCCCGCCCGAGTCCCGCCCCGTCGGCGTCGTCTTCCAGGACTACCTCCTCTTCCCGCACCTGACCGCCCTGGACAACGTCGCCTTCGGGCCCCGCTGCCAGGGCAGGACCAAGTCGGAGGCCCGCGCCGAGGCCACCGCCTGGCTCGACCGGATGGGACTCGCCGCCCACGCCGGGGCCAAGCCGCGCCGCCTGTCCGGCGGCCAGGCCCAGCGCGTCGCCCTCGCCCGCGCCCTGGCCACCCGGCCCCGCCTGCTCCTGCTCGACGAGCCCCTGGCCGCGCTCGACGCCCGTACCCGCCTCGACGTTCGGGCCCAACTCCGGCGCCACCTGGCCGAGTTCGAGGCCGTCGCCGTCCTGGTCACGCACGACCCGCTGGACGCCATGGTGCTGGCCGACCGCCTGGTGGTCGTCGAGGACGGGCACGTCGTCCAGGAGGGCGCCCCCTCCGACATCGCCCGCCACCCGCGCACCGACTACATCGCGCAGCTCGTCGGCCTCAATCTCTACCGGGGCCGCTCCGACGGCCACACCGTCCAGGTCGACGGCGACGGCCCCGCGATCACCACCACCGAGGACCTCGACGGCCCGGTCTTCGTCGCGTTCCCGCCGGGAGCGGTGACCCTGCACGGCGAGCGGCCCACCGGTTCCAGCGCGCGCAACCTGTGGCGCTGCGAAGTGGCCGGCATGGAGACCCACGGCGACCAGATCCGCGCCGCCCTCACCGGCGAACTGGCGCTCGCCGCCGACCTCACGACCGTGGCGGCCGCCGAGCTCGACCTGCACCCCGGCGCCACGGTGTGGGCGACGGTCAAGGCGGCGCAGACCCACGCGTACCCCGCCTGATCCGGGACCTTCGGCCCCACTTGGTCCCCTGCGGCGAGGGTCCGCCACGATCTGCCAGGCGCCGCCGTCCGGGCGCCTGGCACCTGCGACGGGGGTGGGGCTCTGGCGCGCCCGGCAGGACTACGGTGAGGTCGCAACAGGCCCCGTAAGGGGCAGAACACCGCTATTCGTAAGGCGCGCCGTCATGACTCTGAGCATCCGCAACCAGCTGCCCGGCACCGTCACCGCCATCACGTCCGGCGAGGCGATGGCGACGGTCAGGGTCCGCCTCGACGGCGGTCAGCACCTCACGGCAGCCATCACCCTGGAGTCCGTCAAGGACCTCGGCCTCGCCGACGGCTCCGCCGTCCGGGCCCTGGTCAAGTCCACCGAGGTGGCCCTCGCCACCGGCCCGGTGGAAGGCCTGTCCATCCGCAACCAACTGCCCGGCACCGTCACCGACGTGACCACCGGCGCCGCCATGGCCTCCGTCAAGATCTCCGTCGACGGCGGCGAACTGACCGCGGCCGTCACCAAGGACGCGGTCACCGACCTCGGCCTGAGCGCCGGCTCCTCCGTCGTCGCCCTCATGAAGTCCACCGAGGTGTCGCTCGCCACCGTCTGACAGGCCGTTGCGTGACCCGCGGGGCCATCGGGGAGGATGGCACCAAGAAGATCGTCCGGGCCCGCGGGTCCCCGCCTCTGGAAGGAAACGACGAGCTCATGCACATCCTCGTGACCCGTGCCCTGACGGAGGACCTCGGATGACCGGCGGCGAAGCCCCCGTCCTCGTCCACCGGGAGGGCCGGGCCGCCCACCTCGTCCTCAACCGGCCCCGCGCCCTGAACGCGCTCAACCACGACATGGTGCGCCTCATCGACCAGGCGCTCACCTCCTGGGAGGACGACGACACCGTCGGGACCGTCGTCATCACCGGCGCGGGGGAGCGCGGCCTGTGCGCGGGCGGCGACATCCGCGCGGTGCACGACGACGCGCGGGACGGCGACGGCACCGCATCCGCCGCGTTCTGGCGCGACGAGTACCACCTCAACGCCCGTATCGCCCGCTACCCCAAGCCGTACGTCGCCGTGATGGACGGCATCGTGATGGGCGGCGGCGTGGGCGTCTCCGCGCACGGCGGCGTCCGAGTCGTCACCGAACGCTCGCGGGTCGCCATGCCGGAGACCGGCATCGGTTTCGTGCCCGATGTCGGCGGCACGTACCTCCTGACGCGTGCGCCCGGCGAGACGGGCACCCGCCTCGCGCTGACGGGCGAGCACATCGGGGCCGCTGACGCCCTGCTGTGCGGGCTCGCCGACCACTACGTGCCGTCGGCGGCGCTGCCCGCACTCCTGGCCGAGCTGGCGACCGCGCCGGTGCGGGACGCGCTCGCGCGCCACGAACTCCCGGCGCCGCAGGGAGAGTTGACGGCTCAGCGTGACTGGACGGACACCTGTTTCGCGGCGGACACCGTCGAGGAGATCGTGGACCGCCTGCTCGGCCACGGCGACCCCGCGGCCAAGGAAACGGCCGAAGTGCTGCTCAGCCGGTCGCCCACCGCCGTCAAGGTCACCCTGGCCGCGATGCGCCGGGCCCGCGCACTCGACTCCCTGGAAAGCGTGCTCGACCAGGAGTACCGCGTCTCCTGCGCGGCGCTGAGCGGCCCGGACCTCGTCGAGGGCGTCCGCGCCCAGGTCATCGACAAGGACCGCAGGCCCCGATGGTCACCGCGCACCCTCGCCGAGGTCACCGACGCCGACGTGGCACGCCACTTCGCACCGCTGGGCGCGCGCGAACTCGGCCTCGGCGCGCGCAGGTCGTAGCCGCACCGGCACTGCGAGCAAGATCACTCCGGCCGGGGCTGTCTTGGCCATGCACGCGACACGCGGTACCTTCAGTGCGTATCGACGACGGCACGACGGAAGCCGGTGGAAATCCGGCACGGTCGCGCCACTGTGTGCGAGCGGTCCCAGGACCGCTCGTGAGTCAGACCCGTGGCTGTCGTCCTGTGCACCACCGAGATGGGACGCGAACTCCCGAGGAGGCCCTGCCATGGCGCAGCCTGTCGCCCAGCCGACCGCCACCACCCCTGTCATACCGGCAAAACTGCCGCTGAAGGTGATCGCCCCCTGGGCCGCCTTCTTCGGCATCCTGATGCTCGTCCTGCTCTACTTCGTCGGCGCCGAACAGGGCGCCACGTCCGTGTTCAGCGGCGCGGAGGTCCATGAGTGGGTGCACGACGCCCGCCACCTGCTCGGCTTCCCCTGCCACTGACCAGAGGGACGTCGCGCAGCTCATGAACTCGACAACCGTACGCAACCTGCTTGTTCGGGGCATGCTCGCCGGCCTTGCCGCCGGCGTGCTCGCCCTGGTCATCGCCTACTGGCTCGGTGAGCCGAACGTCGACAAGGCGATCGGCTTCGAGGAGAGCGGCCACGCCGGGCACTCCCACGGCGACGAGGTCGAACTCGTCTCCCGCAGCCTGCAGTCGACGGCCGGACTCGCCACCGGCGTCCTCGTCTACGGGGTCGCCTTCGGCGGCATCGCCGCGCTCGCCTACTGCTTCGCCCTGGGCCGGGTGGGCCGCTTCGGCCCGCGCGCCACGGCGCTGCTGCTGTCGGTGTGCGCGCTGATCGCCGTGTACGTCGTGCCGTTCCTGAAGTATCCGGCCAATCCGCCCGCGGTCGGCAACGGCGACACCATCGGCAAGCGGACCACCCTGTACTTCCTGATGATGGTGCTCAGTGTGCTGCTCGCGATCGGCGCGACGATCCTGGGCAAGCGGCTCGCCCCCAGGATCGGCACCTGGTACGCCACCGTCGTGGCGGTGCTCGGCTTCGTCGTCGTGATCGGCGTGGCCTTCGCGTTCCTGCCCGTGGTCAATGAGGTGCCGGACCACTTCCCGGCCGCTCTGCTGTGGCGCTTCCGGCTCTCCGCCCTCGCCGTACAGATCACGCTGTGGGGTGCATTCGGCCTGCTCTTCGGTGAGTTGGCCGAACGGCTGCTGCGTCCGCGGTCCGCCGCGGTGCCCGCTCGGGCGGTGCCGGCCGGGCAGTGACCCGACCCGTCGCACGAGAGGGCCCGCGGAACCGTCCGGGGGCCCTCTCGCGTTCGCGGGGGCCGGCCGGGCCACGCGTCGCCGACCGGGCGAGGAGGGGAGGAGCCGAGCGGCCGGACCGTCCCGGCCGCGCCGCACCACCCCCGGCGGTCACGAGGTGATCGCCGAACGGGAGCGAGATGTGCGGGGACGGAGAGGGCCCCGTTCCAGGTCCGCCACTGGAGGCGCCGCCGACCGCCGCGGGAGCGCGGTCGGCCGCGCCGAACCCGGAGGCACCGCTCCCTGGCCGGCAGCGGGCCTCGTTCCCCTCGGCCGGGTCAGGACGGGCCCAGTGGACGGCCGAGCCCGACGTTCCACCGCCCCAGCCGCCCGCTGAGCTCCGTGACCGTCAGCGGCGCCACGTCCAGCCGCCAGAACGCGGCCGGGGGCGCCCCGATCGCCTGCACCACGGCGGCCCGCACCACGTCCGGTTCCACCACCGCGACGAGACGCCCCGCGCCCGGCTCCACGCCGCCCAGCCATCGCGCGACCCGCGCGCACACCTGCGCCACCGACTCCCCGCCCGGCGCGGCGGTGCCCGGTTCGGTGAGCCAGCGCCCCAGGGCCTCGGGCTCGGCGGCGCCCACCTCGTCCAGCGTCCTGCCGCGCCAGCTCCCCGCGTCGATGCCCGCCAGTTCGGCGGCGGTCGACGCGGTCGAGAGCCCGAGCGCGGCGGCGGTCTCCCGGCAGCGCGCGCTGGGCGACACCACCACCCGGGCATCCGCGGGCAGCGAACCGGCTGCCGCGCGGGCCCGCTCGGCCCCCGCGGGGTCGAGCGGATCGCCGTCGTCGAAGGCGGCCCGGCGCTGCGCCGCGCTCAGGGCGGGTGTCACGAGAAGGACGCGACTGGTCTGGTTCATAGGAGTCGAGACTAGCGACCGGCACCACGCCCCCACCGGCGAGGACCAGGGCGGGAGCGCTCTCCGAGAGCCCAAGTGCCGCTGTTGCGAAGCCACTTGATGAGGTGCCGGAACACCCCTGGAACGGGTGGGCCCGGCGCCGCTTCCTGAAACAGGGCGTTCACTTTCTCTTGACACTGCCACGTCAGAGCGAGAACACTCCCCGGCGAGAGAGCGCTCTCTCGACCCGTGCGCGACATGTCCCACGGACGGCGGCCACCCCTCGTGCCGCCGCCCACCCCCCACCACACGTCGTACCGACATGGCAGGAGGTCTCCATGGCACGGAGATCGAAAATCTTCTCAGGGCTGCTGATATCCGGCGCACTCGTACTGACCACGCTGGGCGTGGGCGGCGTCGCCCTCACCGCCGGCGCCGCCGAGGCACCCGCGCAGCAGACGTCCTCGTCCGCATCCGTCCACCAGGGCCACACGATGGCCGCGTCCACCCGAGCCGCCGCCGAGGACGCGGACGGCGACGGCTACATCCCGGCGAACCCGCCGGTCACGGGCGTCGAACCGTCCACGAAGGAGCCGCCGCACGCCTACTTCCACGAGTTCCAGGCGCACTGCTCCGTCACCCACACCAAGCCGGACGACCCGATCGTCTACCCCGGCCAGGCCGGAAAGTCCCACGACCACACGTTCATGGGCAACACCACGACCGACGCGAACAGCACCACGGACTCGCTCGGCAGCGGCTCCACGAAGTGCCTCGCGCCGGGCGACAAGTCCGGCTACTGGATGCCCACCATGCTCAACGGCGACCAGCCGGTCCTCCCGGTCGGCGAGCAGACCATCTACTACAAGGCCGGTGTCACCGACTACACCAGTGTGCGGCCCTTCCCCAAGGGACTGCGGTTCGTCGTCGGCAGCCCGATGCAGACCGCGCAGGAGTTCCGCAACCACCCCGGCTTCGTCGAGGGCTGGGAGTGCGGTGACAGCTTCTTCAACGTCGACTTCCCCAAGGACTGCCCCACGACGCCGTCCACCCAGGTCAACATCCGCTTCCAGGCGCCGAGTTGCTGGGACGGGAAGTACCTGGACACCCCTGACCACAAGAGCCACATGGCGTATCCGGTCGTGAAGAACGGGACCAACGACAACATCTGCCCGGCCGACCACCCCGTCGCCCTGCCGATGATCGAGTTCAAGATGGCGTTCCCCGTCAACGGCGACCTGTCGAAGCTGCGGCTGTCCAGCGGCCCCAGCTACTCGTTCCACTACGACTTCTTCAACGCCTGGGACGACCGGACGCTGAAGGCCATGGTCGACCACTGCGTCGTCGGCGGCCTCCAGTGCGACCCGCGCGGCTACGACCAGAACCACCCGGAGAAGGGCGCGGTCCTCAACGACCACTACGAGCTGCCTTGACCCCGCGAAGTACCCGGGGCGGCGGCCGTCCTGACCGGCCGCCGCCCCTTCCCCTCCCTCTCTCCCTCCCTCTGCTTCCCCTCTCTCTGCCCCCTCTGCTTCTCCCACCGACCCCCACCGGAGGCACCCGCATGCGCAGGACCCGCACCACCAACCGCAGATCGCACCGTCTGGCCACACCCGTCACCGCCGGGATGCTCGCGGCCGGCTTCCTGGCCCTGCCCGCCCAGCACGCGCAGGCGGCGGGCGACGTGGTGAAGGTGACCGGATCGCAGGGCAACTGGCAGCTCCAGGTCAACGGCTCGCCGTACCAGGTCAAGGGCCTGACCTGGGGACCGTCCGTCGGCGACGCCGACAAGTACCTCCCCGACCTGAAGTCCATGGGCGTCAACACCATTCGCACCTGGGGCACCGACGCCACCAGCAAGCCGCTGTTCGACTCCGCGGCCGCGAACGGCATCAAGGTCATCGCCGGCTTCTGGCTCCAGCCCGGCGGCGGCCCCGGCAGCGGCGGCTGCGTGAACTACCTGACGGACACCGCGTACAAGAACCAGATGCTCGACGAGTTCCCCAAGTGGGTCGACACGTACAAGGACAACCCCGGCGTGCTGATGTGGAACGTCGGCAACGAGTCCGTACTCGGTCTGCAGAACTGCTACAGCGGCGACGAACTGGAGAAGCAGCGCGACGCCTACACGACCTTCGTCAACGACATCACCAAGAAGATCCACGCCGTCGACCCGAACCACCCGGTCACCTCCACCGACGCCTGGGTCGGCGCCTGGCCCTACTACAAGAAGAACGCCCCCGACCTCGACCTGTACGCCGTCAACTCCTACAACGCGGTCTGCGACGTCAAGTCGGCCTGGGAGCAGGGCGGTTACACCAAGCCGTACATCGTCACCGAGACCGGCCCCGCGGGGGAGTGGGAGGTGCCCGACGACGCCAACGGCGTTCCCCAGGAGCCCACCGACCAGGCCAAGGCCGAGGGCTACACCAAGGCGTGGGGCTGCATCACCGGGCACAAGGGCGTCGCCCTCGGCGCCACCATGTTCCACTACGGCACCGAGTACGACTTCGGCGGCATCTGGTTCAACCTGCTGCCCGCCGGTGAGAAGCGGCTGTCCTACTACGCCGTGAAGAAGGCCTACGGAGCGGACACGTCCAGGGACAACACCCCGCCCGTCATCTCGCAGATGGACATCGAGGGGGGTGCGTCGAACGTGCCCGCCGGACGCGATCTCATCGTCTCCGCCAAAGCGACCGATCCCGACGGCGACCCGCTGTCCTACCAGGTCCTGAGCAACAGCAACTACATCGACCAGAGCAAGCAGCTCGTGCCGATGCAGGCCACCGACCTCGGCTCGGGACGGCTGAAGGTGACCGCCCCGGACAAGCCCGGCGTCTGGAAGATCTACGTCAAGGTGACCGACGGCAAGGGCAACGTGGGCGTCGAGACCCGCTCGGTGCGCGTCGTGCCGCCGCCCGTCGACGGCACGAACATCGCCCTCGGTAAGACCGCCACGGCCTCCTCGCAGCAGACCACCGACTACGGCGACTGCCCGTGCACCGCCCCGAGCGCCGTCGACGGCAAGAACGACACCCGCTGGGCCAGTGACTGGAGCGACCCGCAGTGGCTCCGGGTCGACCTCGGCTCCCGCCAGTCGTTCCGGCACGTCCAGCTCAACTGGGAGACCTCGTACGCGAAGGCGTACACGATCCAGACCTCGGACGACGGACAGAACTGGACGACCGTCCGCGAGGTCACCGACGGCAACGGCGGCGTCGACGACTTCGACGTGACCGGCACGGGCCGCTACGTCCGCGTCAACGGCACCGCCCGCGGCACCGGATACGGCTACTCCCTCTACGAGTTCGGTATCTACAACTGACCGGAATCCGATAGAACGACACCGTGAGAGAGCGCTCTACAGCATCCATGGGTTCGAAGGGTGGGGCAATGGCCGACGAGGAGCCGGACCGGCTGGTCGACAAGCTGGGTCCGCGGCAGAAGGTACGGCTGCTCACGGGCGGGACCACCTGGCGCACCCGCGCCGAACCCGCCGTGGGCCTGGCCGAGGTGGTCACCTCGGACGGGCCCGCGGGGGTACGGGGAGAAGCCTGGGACGAGCGCGTCACCTCGGTCCTGCTGCCGTCCGCGTCGGCCCTCGCGGCGACCTGGGACGAGCAACTGGTCCGCGAACTAGGCGGGTTGCTCGCCACGGAGGCACATCGCAAGGGCGTGCACGTCGTGCTGGCCCCCAACCTGAATCTGCACCGCTCGCCCCTGGCCGGACGCCACTTCGAGTGCTTCTCAGAAGACCCCTGGCTCGTCGGCCGCATCGGCGCGGCACTCGTCCGCGGCCTGCAGGCAGAAGGGGTCGCCGCCACCGCCAAACACCTCGTCGCCAACGACTCCGAGACGGGCCGCCTGACCGTGGACGTACGGGTGGACGAGCGCACCCTGCGCGAGGTCTGCCTCGCCCCCTTCGAGGCGGCCGTCGACGCGGGCGTCTGGGCGGTCATGGCCGGATACAACCGCGTCAACGGGACCACCATGGCCGCCAGCCCGCTGCTCGCGAGCCCCCTGAAGGACGAGTGGGGCTTCGACGGCGTGGTGATGTCCGACTGGGGCGCCCTGCGCACGGCGGTCGACACGGCGAACGCCGCCCTCGACCTCGCGATGCCCGGACCGGGCGGCCCCTGGGACGACCTGCTCGCCGACGCCGTGGAGGACGGGCGGGTGCCGCAGGCCGCGATCGACGACAAGGTGCGCCGACTGCTCCTGCTGGCCCAGCGTGTCGGCGCCCTGGACACGACGCCCGCTTCGGCACGCCGCATACCGCCGCCCGCCTCCCGTACCCGGCAGTTGCTGCGCCGCGCCGTCACGGCCGGAACGGTGCTGCTGACCAATGACGGCGTACTCCCGCTGCGCGAGGCCGAGTCGAGCACCGTCGCGGTCATCGGAGCGCACGCCGTCACGCCACGCGTCCAGGGCGGCGGCAGCGCCGGGGTCTTCCCCGAGCGGATCGTCCCGCCGCTCGACGGGATCCGGGATCGACTGCGCGGCCGGGCCCGCGTCGTCCACGCCACCGGCCCGGACCTGGGGGCCCCGCCCGCCCCGCTGTCCCCGCGGAACTGCGTCGATCCGCGATCCGGCGCGCCGGGCCTGCTGCTGCGCATCCTGGACGCCGAGGGGAACGAGCTCACCAGCGAACACCGGCACTCCGGCCGGCTCCTCGAGCCCACCCTCACCGACGGCGCCCGCACGGTGGAGATCAGTGCCCTGCTGACCCCGGAGACCGGCGGCCGATGGGCCTTCGCCCTCGGCGGGTTCGGCCGGCTGTCCCTGACCGTGGACGGCCACACACTGATCGACGACGAGTTCCCGCGCCGCACCGACGACCCGGCCGTCGTCCACGTGAACCCGCCCGGCCCCACGGCACACCACACCCTCACCGCCAGAACCCCCGTACTGGTCGTGGCACGCCGCGAACTCGCCCCCGACACCGGACGCGCCACAGTCCTGACCGCGGCGGCGCCCGCCCCACTGGCCGAAGTGGCGATCGCCGAGGCCGTCGCCGCTGCCCGCGACGCCAACGCGGCGATCGTCGTCGTGGGGACCACGGACGGCAGTGAGTCGGAGGGCCACGACCGCACCACCCTCGCCCTGCCCGGACGCCAGGACGACCTGGTGCGCGCGGTGGCCGCGGTCAACCCCCGCACCGTCGTGGTCGTCAACTCCGGAGGGCCGGTCGAACTCCCGTGGCGGGACCGCGTCGCCGCGGTCCTGCTCGCCTGGCTGCCGGGCCAGGAGGCCGGGGGAGCCCTCGCCGACATCCTGTTCGGTGACACCGAGCCCGGCGGCCGGCTCCCCACCACCTGGGCCGACCGGCTCGACGACGCACCCGTCACCGAGACACGGCCCGTCGACGGCGTGCTCGCCTACGAGGAAGGGCTGCACGTCGGACACCGGGCCTGGCTGCGCACCGGACGCACCCCCGCCTACTGGTTCGGGCACGGTCTCGGCTACACGACGTGGGACTACGAGAACATCACCGTGTCCCAAGCCGCTCAGGAGGAGGGCCAGTTCACGGTGACGGCACGGGTGCGGAACACGGGTGACCGGAACGGGCGCGAGGTCGTCCAGGTGTATCTGTCCCGGCCCGATTCGCGGGTGGAGCGACCCGCGCGCTGGCTCGCCGGGTACGCGGCCGTGCAGGCGGCGCCCGGTGGCACGACCCGCGCCGACATCACCGTGTCGGCCCGCGCGCTGCGGCACTGGTCCGCGGAGGAGCACAGCTGGGTCGTCGAGCCCGGCCGCTTCACCGTGCACGTGGGGCGCTCGGCCGGTGACCTCCCGCTCACCGGGCACCTAGAGGTGGGCGCCGACGGCAGTTGACAAGAGAGCGCTCTATGCGCGATGCGGCGGCACGATTAAGCTGCGTGCATGCAACGACAGTCCTTGACGCTGGAGGACGTCGCCCGTGAGGCGGGGGTCTCGCGGGCGACCGTGTCCCGGGTGATCAACGAGGTCCCCAGCGTGGACCCTGCCATTCGCGAGACGGTGCGCGAGGCGATCCGGCGCACCGGCTACACCCCCAACAGGGCCGCGCGCTCCCTGGTCACCCGGCGTGCGGAGACCATCGCCCTCGTGGTGTCCGGCGCGGGCGAGGAGGACGAGAGCGCGCAGAACGCCTTCGCGGCGCGGGTGTTCGCCGACCCCTTCTTCGGCCGCATCGTCAGCGGCGTCGTCGCCTTCCTGCGGACCCGATCGATGCATCCGGTCCTGATGTTCGCCGAGTCGGAGTCGGCACGGAACGAGGTGATGGGCTACCTGCGCGAGGGCCGGGCCGACGGCGCGCTCGTCGTCTCCACGCACGCCGAGGACCCGCTGCCGCCGCTGCTCGCGCGGGAACAGCTGCCCGCCGTGTGTTTCGCCCGGCCCGCTCTGCCCGCTCCCGTCAGCTACGTGGACCTGGCACACGGCGAAGGCGGCCGGATGGCCGCGCAGCACCTCCTGGACCGGGGCCGGCGCCGCGTGGCGACGGTGACGGGCCCGCTGGACCTGCCGGCCGGCCAGCAGCGGCTCGCCGGTTTCCGGGAAGCGATGGAGCGGGCGGGCCTGCCCTACGTCCCCATCGCGGAAGGCGGCTTCACCCTCGACAGCGGCGCGGCCGCGATGGCCAGGCTGCTGGACGACCACCCTCACCTGGACGGCGTGTTCGCGGCCAACGACCTGATGGCGCAAGGCGTGTGCCAGGTGCTGCGGGAGCGGGGCCGGCGCATCCCGGAGGACGTGGCGGTGGTCGGCTTCGACGACTCCAGCGTCGCGATCACCTGCACCCCGCCGCTGACGACCGTCCGCCAGCCAGTGGAGGAGATGGCCAGGGCCATGGCCCGCATCCTGCAGGAGCACATCGAGGGCGCGCGCACGGAACCGACGTCGATGATCTTCGAACCCGAGCTGGTGGTCCGCGCGTCCACGTGACCGCTCATCCGCCCGCGGCCACCGGCAGCCGTACGCGCATGCGCAGGCCCCCGCTCGCGGGCGCCTCGGCGGTGACCGTCCCGTGGTGCGCGCGGACCACGCTGCGGACGATGGCGAGACCCAGGCCGTGGCCCCGGTCGCTGGAGACGCGGGGGCGCGCGCGATAGAACGGCTCGAAGAGCCGGTCCACCGTCTCCGGGTCCACCACCGGACCGGTGTTGGTGACGGTGAGCACCACGCCGTCGGCGTCGGTGTCCGAAGAGGTGTCGGCGTCGACGGTCACCTCGACCGATCCGGCCGCCGTGTTGTGGGTGCGCGCGTTGTCGAGCAGGTTGACCACCAACTGCCGTAGGAGCGTGGCGTTTCCCGCGACGTGGCAGTCCGTCTCCGGGCCGGGCAGCCGCAGCCGCACGTCCAGGTCGCCGCCGCGGCCCGTGAGGTCGTCCACCGCCTCGGCGACGACGTCGGCCACGTCGACCGGCTCCGCGTCGAACTCGGCCTGTTCGGTGGCGGCCAGTTGCAGCAGTTCGTTCACGACGGTGATGTTGCGTTCATTGGTCTCCACCAGCATCGGCAGCAGCTCGGCGAACTCCTCGCGGCTCGGGTCGGCCGCCGCGACCTGCAGGACGGCCCGCGTCGTGGCGAGCGGGGTGAGCAGCTCGTGCGAGGCGTTGGCCGCGAACCGGCGGTGCGCCTCGAAGGACTCCTCGAGCCGCTCCAGCGTCGTGTCGAAGGTGTCCGCCAGCTGCTTGAGCTCGTCGGCGGGCCCTGCCGCGTCGATCCGGTACGACAGATCGCCCTGACCGGCGCGCGCCGCGGCCCGGTTGATCGCCGACAGCGGGGTGAGCAGCCGGCGGGACAGCAGCCATCCGGCGCCGCATCCGACCGCGGTCACCAGCAGCACCCCGGCCACGGACACCGCGAGGACCGTGTGCCACACGTCCTCCTTGTCCTGGACGAGGCCGTTCGTGTCGACCTTCTCGCCCTCGACGGGCCGAGCCTGCCGGAAGTCCGGCAGCTTCGTCGGGGCGGGCGAGGACGCCGCCGGCGAAGGAACGGAGACGGTGGTCGTGAAGTCGTACGTCGGCAGATAGCGGATGCCCACGTAGATGATCGCGACCATGAGCGCCCCGCACCCGGCGAGCGCGGCTCCGAAACCCAGGAAGAGCCGGGTGTGGATGCTCAGGGTGCGCGAGCGCGGCGGGGTACGGCGGCCCGGCCGGATCATCCGGTCGTCCCCAGGTAGTAGCCGGCGCCGATGGACGTGTGCACGAGCCGTGGTTCTCCGAGCTTCCTGCGCAGGGTGTGGACCACCAGGCGGACCGCGTTGGTGAACGGATCGGTGTGCGCGTCCCAGGCCTTGTCCAGCAGGTACTCGGCGCTCACGACACCGCCCTCGGCGCGCATGAGCAGCTCCAGCACGGCGCGTTCCTTCGGGGTGAGACGGATCTCGACGCCGTCCCGCGCGACCCGGCGGCGGTGCGTGTCGAAGGTGAGCCCGGCGAAGGCGAGCACCGGGGGATGCGCCACGGGGCTGCGCCGGTACAGGGCCCGCAGGCGGGCCACGAGTTCGGGGAAGTCGAAGGGCTTGGCGAGGTAGTCGTCGGCGCCCAGGCCGAGCCCCTCCACCTTGTCGCCGAGCCGCCCGGCGGCCGTCAGCATGAGGATCCGGCAGTCCAGGCCCATGGCGACGATCCGCCGGCACACGTCGTCGCCGTGCAGCCCCGGCAGATCACGGTCCAGGACCACCGCGTCGTAGTCGTACACGGTGAGCTTCTCCAGCGCGCGGTCCCCGTCGTGGACGACGTCGGTGGCGATGGCCTCGCGGCGCAGCCCGATCTCCAGGACGCGCGCCATGTACTGCTCGTCCTCCACCACCAGCACGCGCACGCCGGGCCGTCCCTTCCGCACATTCCCTGTACGTTCTCTGAGCTTTTCCTGTGGGCGGTGAAAGGGAATTCCTGTTCCGCAGGCACCGCCGCCACTTCTATCAGAGCGCGTATGTGACGCGTGTATGAGCGGAAGGCGGCATCCGCGGAAAGCAAACGCGGCTCAAAGCGGCCGCTGTCTAGCGTCGATGACCATGAACTTTCTGAAGCGGGCCTGGTGGCGCCTCACGGGCCATTGGGGCAAGACCCTGAGTCTGACCGGGCTCTTCCTCGTCATCTGCACGCTCGTCCTGTCCGGATATCTGATCCAGGCCGCCGCGGCGCGCGCCGCCGAGGGAGCCAAGCGCGAGGTCGGTGCCGTGGCCACGATGCAGCTCGACGTCGACGCGCTCATGCGGTCCGGCGGCGCGGACGCCCCGGGCAACGGGCAGGGCGGTGTCATCGGCGAGAAGGGTGATCTGCGGCGCAGCGTCGTCGACAAGATCTGCGCGTCCGCGGTCGTCGACCGCTGCAACTACACGACGGACGCCGGAGCGTTCCCCACGAAGTCCACGAAGCTGTACCAGCCGGTCCCGGCGCCCGCCGGGGAGGGCAGCCCGATGACCGACCTCTTCAAGGCCGATGGAATTCGAGACCTGGACGCCGTCGCCGAATTCCGCAACGGCGACGCGAAGTTGGTGTCCGGGCACGGCATCACCCCCGACAGCGAAAAGGACGAGATCGTCGTCGAGGAACGCCTCGCCGAGGCGAACCACCTGAAAGTCGGCGACCGGCTCCAGCTGAAGGCCGGGGAACTCCCGGCCCCCGGCGAGAAACAGAACCAGACCGCGTACTCCTTCGAAGTCGTCGGCATCTACACGTCCGGCACCGCCGACGCCGGACAGTACGTGCCCCCGGTGACGGACCCGGCCAACCACCTGTACCTGAGCCCCGACGGCGCGAGCATCCTGATGAACAAGGGCGCGGGCAAGGACGGTGTCGTCCAGGAGGCCACCTTCACGCTCCACGACCCCGACGACCTGGGCGCGCTGCGGCACGACGCGCAGGCCGCGGGCGCCGACCCGGAGATCTTTCCGTTGACCGTCAACGACAAGCAGTACCGCCGGCTCGTCGGCCCCATCACCAAGACCGCCGACTTCGCCACGGTCACCGTGTGGCTGGTCGCCGTGGCGGGCACGGTCATCCTCGCCCTGATCGTCGCCGCGTCCCTGCGTGAGCGCCGCACCGAACTCGGCATCCTGCTGTCCCTGGGGGAGCGCGGTCCGCGGCTGCTGGGCCAGCACCTGGTGGAGATCGTCGCCTGCGCCCTCGTCGCCATCGGTCTCGCCGCCGCCTGCAGCCCGGTCCTGTCGGAGGCGATCGGGCAGCAACTGCTGTCGAGCCAGGTCTCCTCGGCCCGCGAGGACGCCGCGAACGAGACGCCCGAGCAGGACTACGCGAACACCGGCGGCGGCACGAAACGCGACGAACCCGAGGCGGAGCCGATCGAGGACATGGACATCCGCCTCGGTCCGGCCGACCTCACCAAGGTCGCCGCCACCGGGCTCGGCATCGCCGCCCTGGCCACGCTCGTCCCGGGCGTCCGCGTCCTGCGGCTGACCCCGCGCGACATCCTGACGAAGGGGAACTGACATGTCCGACGACGCCCTCCTCGAACTCTCCGGCGTGACGCGCACGTTCACCGGCGGCGGCCGCCGCCGCGTCGTGCTCAAAGAGGTCTCCCACCGGTTCCGCGCGGGCCGCATGTACGCCGTGACGGGTCCGTCGGGATCCGGCAAGACCACCCTGCTCTCCCTGGCCAGCGGACTGGATTCACCGACCTCCGGGAGCGTGCGGTTCCGGGGCAGGGACATCGCGGAGATCGGTCTGGGCGCCTACCGCAACCGGCACGCGGCCACGGTGTTCCAGTCCCTGAACCTGCTGACGTACATGACCGCGATCCAGAACGTCACCGCGGCCATGGAGATCACCGGAGTCACGGTCCGCCACCGCAGGAAGCGCGCCGCCGAACTCCTCGCCCTGCTCGGCATCGAGGAGGCCGAGCAGCACCGCAGGACCCTCCAGCTGTCCGGCGGCCAACAGCAGCGGGTCGCGATCGCCCGGGCGCTCGCCTGCGACGTCGACATCCTGTTCGCCGACGAACCGACCGGCAGCCTCGACCACGACACCGCGGCCGGGATCATCACCCTGTTCCGGAAGCTGGCGCACGACGAGGGCAAGTGCGTGATCGTGGTGACGCACTCCAAGGACGTCGCCGACGCCGCGGACGAGACGCTGACGATCAGGCGCGGGAGGATCGGCGCCCGCGCGTGAGACGGGCCGGGCCGCCGCCGGGGGAGCGCCGGCCCAGCACCGCGACCAGGGACAGGAGCAGCAGGAGCAGCCCGGCGAACCAGGTCATCGCGGTGGTGGCGGAGAACGACAGCGTGGCCACACCGATACCGACCGCCGGGAGACTCAGCCCCAGGTAGGCGATGAGGAACAGGCTCGCCAGCGCCTCGCTGCGGCGGGCCGGCGCGGCCATCGCGACGACGGTGCCCACCGCCGCCTTGAACAGCAGCCCCGCCCCGACGCCCGCCACGACGCCACCGGTCAGGAAGGTCGCGAGGTCGACGGTGTGCATGCCGACGACGAGCGTCAGGAAACCGACGGCCTCGGCGAGCAGCCCCAGTGTCATCTTCGCGCGGGGCGGGAGCCGATGGGTCAGCGTCTGGGCGAGGGCCGCGCCGCCGAACACCGCGCACACCACGACGCCGGCCAGAGCCCGGGACGGATGGCCGAGCGTGTGCCCGACGAACCCGGCGGCGATCGACGTGAACAACCCGAACACCGCGAAGGAGGAGAAGGCCGCCGCCGCGGCGGCGACGTACCCGGCGCGGTCCCCGTGGTCGGCGCTCACGCGCTGCGGCCGGTACCGCGGGCGGACCGGCGGCGCCTGAACCGTCTCGGGGGCGAGCGCGAGCGCGGCCATGACCACGACGAGCAGCACCGCGAAGACGACGTAGGGCACCCGCAGCGGCGCACCCACGTACTGGGCGAGGAACCCGGCCACCAGCGGACCGACGCCCAAGCCGCCGATGTTGGCCGCGGTGGAGACGATCTCGAAGCGCTGCGCCGGGGCACCGGGCCGGTGCGCGGCGTGCAGTTCGTGCAGGTGCGCCGTGGCCGTCGCGGTCAGCATGCCGACCCCGAGGCCCGTGACGAACCGGGCCACGAGCAGCATGGGCAGCGCCGAGGTGGTCAGGAACAGGACGGCCGCGACGAGCTCCAGGAAGAGCGCGGCCAGAAGTATCCTCCGGCGGCCCGCCCAGTCCGAGACGTGCCCGGCGAGGACGAGGCTGACCGTCACCCCCACGGCGTAGACCGCGAACACGACGGTGACCATGAACGTGGAGAAGCCGTCCCGGGCCTCGTACAGCGGATACAGCGGCGTCGGCACGGTCGAGAACGCCATGGCGATGAGGAACGCCACGGCGACCGTCCAGAACCCGATGCCGTGGCGGGCGGAACCGGCTGGCGCGGGAGGCGGTCCGCCGGGTGCGGAGAGCCGGGCGCGCTCGGGCGTCGACGTGGTCATGGCGCTGCTCCGATCGGAGGTCGGCGGGCTGGGGACGTCTCAGGGCACCTCCCACTGTGCGCCTCGACGGCGATCACGTCCAACGAATGATCAAGCTGGCAAGTATCTCTCCATGCGATAGTCGAGGCGTGGAGCTACGACATCTCGAGTACTTCGTCGCCGTCGCCGAGGAGCAGAACTTCACGCGCGCGGCGGCGCGGCTGCACATCGTGCAGTCCGCGGTGTCCGCCGCGGTGAAGGCCCTGGAGCGGGACCTGGACGCCCGGCTGCTCGACCGCAACTCCAAGCGGGTGCTGCTCACCGACGCGGGCCGCGCCCTGCTGCCCAAGGCCCGGATCGCGCTGGACGCCGCCCGGGACGCGGCCGACGCCGTCGCCGAGGTGCGCGGTGGGCTGCGCGGCACCCTGCGTCTGGGCACGCTGACCTCGATCCGGCTGATCGACCTGCCCGCCCTGCTCGGCGAGTTCCACCGCCGCCACCCCGGGGTGCAGCTGCAGATCGGCGTGGCGCCCACCGGCTCGCAGGGGCACATCGCGGGTCTCGCCGAGCGCCGCCTCGACCTGGCCTTCGTCTCGCTGCCGGGGCCGCGCCCGGCCGGCGTCAAGCTGCTGCCGCTGGCGGGTTCGACGCTGGACCTGGTCGTGCCGCCCGATCATCCGCTCGCCGGACGCGCCGACGTGGCGATCGGTGAGCTGGCCGGACTGCGCTTCATCGACTGCCCGGTCGGCTACGGCAACCGGGCCGTCGCCGACCGCGCCTTCGCGGCCCGCGCGGTGCCGCGGCACGTCACCATCGAGATCACCGACATCGCCACCAGCGCGGACTACGTGCGCGCGGGCCTCGGCGTCGCGCTGCTGCCGCGCTTCCTCACCGGCACCGCGCAGGGGCTCGCCGTGATCCCGGTGACCGGCGCGGACCTGCACTGGCCGCTGTCCCTCGCGGTCCCGGCCGACCGCCCGCCGAGCGCCGCGGCCCGCGCCCTGATCGACCTGCTGCGCGCGTCCGTGCCGTCGCCCGGCTGACCGGCTCAGCCCGCGTCGCGCGCGACCTTCCGCGCCCACAGCACCAACGGCACCTGCAGCGGCAGTCGGGCCAGAGCGGCGCGCCGCAGCGGGGCCGGGCGGTCGCGCCAGTCCACGGCCATCTGCACGTTGGCGGGCGCGACCGCGACGAAGAACGCGGCCGCGGCCGACGCCGCCCGCTCCCGCGTCGCCGGCAGGGCGACCCCCGCGGCCAGCGCCAGCTCCACGGCACCGCTGGCGTAGGTCCAGGCCCGCGCCGAGCCCGGCAGAATGCGCGGCACCATCGCGTCGAACGGCCTCGGCGCCAGGAAGTGGGTGACCCCGGCCCCGGCCAGGAGCCCGGCGAGGAGCTGGGGCGAGCGTACGCGGCGCAAGGGAGCCTCCCGAAGGCGGTGGGAATACGGATGCCCAGCGAGCTTACTGACTGGTAAGTAACGGTGTCGAGATCGCTGCCGCTCCGTCGAACCGCCCGCTCACCGCGCTCCGGTGCGAGGATCACTCCATGACGTACATGGTGCTGCCGGACGCGCACAGGACGTCCGGCACGGGCAGCGCCGCCTGATGCGCGCCTGGTTGCCGCAGGCCGCGGTGCCCCGGCTCGTCGCGGCCGTGGTCCTCGGCGCCCTGGCCGGCATCGCCGTGGGAGTCGCGACGGACAAGCCGCTGGGCTGGCTCGTGGGCATCGCCGCGACCGAACTCGTCTTCGTCGTGTCCGGGTGGGCGGTGCTCTGGCCGATGGACGCCGACGCCACCCGCCGCAACGCCGGCCGCGAGGACTTCCGCCCCGTCACCGAGGAACTCGTGGTCGTCGCCGCGGCCCTGTGCGGCCTCGTCGCCATCGTGCTGCTGCTCCTGCGCGGCAGGTCCGACACCGGCCACGTCGCCGCCGCGACCGCCCTGTGCGGCGTGTTCCTGGCCTGGGCCGCGCTGCACCTCATGTACGCGACCCGGTACGCCTACATCTACTACGCGTCCGGCGGCGGCATCGACTTCAACTCCCCGCAGCCACCGGCGTACCGGGACTTCTTCTACTTCAGCTACAACCTCGGCATGACGTACCAGGTGTCCGACACCGACGTCTCCAGTTCGACGATCCGCGCGATCGTGCTCCGGCACACCCTGCTGTCCTACGTCTTCGGCACCGGCATCCTCGCCACCGCCATCAACCTCGTCGCCGGCCTGGTGACCGGCTGACGCCGCGCTCAGACCCTGCGGTACCGGGCGAGCGCGAACGAGAACAGGCCGAACAGGAGCAGGCCGAACGCGATCAGGGCCAGCAGCCACGGCCCGGCCGGGGTGTCGGCGAAGGCGCGCAGGGTGCCGTCCATCCCCTTGGCCCGGTCCGGGTCGTACTGCGCGGCGGCGCTCAGCACGAAGACGCCCACGCCCGCGTAGATCAGCCCGCGCGCGACACCGCCGCTGATGCCCAGCACATCGATCGCCCGGCGTACGTGCTGGGACATCTGGCCCTTCTTGAGGTGCTTGTGGAACGTGCGCAGCACCGCCCGCACCCCGACACCGATGCCGATGCCTATCACCACCACACCGGCGATGCCGACCAGCCAGCGGCCCAGCGGAAGATCGAGCGCCCGGGCCGTGAAGTCCTGCGACTTCGCGTCGCTGCCCTTGCTGCCGCGGGAGGAGAGGGCGAAGGACAGCACCGAGTACGCCATGAACCCGTAGAAGACGCAGCGCCCGGCCGACAGCAGCCGCTTGCCCGGCTTCTTGCCGTCGGGGCCCGAAGCGCCGAACAGCGCCTCGCTGAGCCGCCACAGCGCCATCCCCACCAGGCCCACCCCGACGGCCCACACCAGGATCTTCCCGAACGGCTGCTGGGCCAGCTCACGGATGGCGCCGCTGCTGTCGGCCTCCTTGCCCCCACCGCCGAACGCGACGCGCAGCGCCAGCAGCCCGATCAGCAGATAGAGCACCCCGCGTGCGGCCAGCCCCCAGCGCGCCCCGGTGTCGACGACGGAACTGTTCGCCGCCTTCCGGGCCGTGGCCCCGCCCTTGCCCCTGGTCAGACTCATGCGCTCTCCTCACGCCGTCGGTGCACCCGCGCTTCGGCGGTATGGACGACAGGTGCCCCCGGCGGTGCACGGCATGCGGCGACGCTGCGCATCCACGGGTTCAGCGCGCGGCGGGCGGGCCGGATCGTTCCGGCCAAGATCCTGGACCGGACCGATCCAGGAGAGGCTGTCCAGCAAGCTGGAGCCCGGCACGGTGAACAGGCTCCTCGCGCGCTCGGAAAAATGTGTCGCGCGAGGTGTCGAAAGGGAGCCGTTCCGTTCGTCGGTGGGGTGAAACAAACGGATGAACACCGGGAGGACCCATGAAGTACATGCTGCTGGTCTGCGGCGACGACACCGCGGACGCCTCGGGGATGGCGCCCGTCGCGCCCTGGGTCGAGGAGCTGAGCGGCGAGCGCGGCACGAGGCTGCACGGTCACCGGCTGAGCGCCCCGGCCGACGCCGTCACCGTGCGCGTACGGGACGGTGAAGTGCTGCGCACCGACGGGCCGTTCGCCGAGACCAAGGAGTACGTCGCGGGGTTCGACATCCTCGACTGCGCGACCATGGAGGAGGCCGTCGCGGCCGCCGCGAAGCACCCCGTCGCCACCATCGGGGCCCTGGAGGTGCGCGCGTTCTGGGACGACGAGGACGCCGAGGCCGAGATCCGGCGGCTCGACGCGGAGCTCACCGCGGCCGGCCGCGAGCGCGACTTCGACCGGGCCATGGCCTGCTACGCGCCGGACGTCGAGGTCTTCCACCCGGTGAGCGGCCTCGAGCAGAGCGGCGTGGAAGCCCTGCGCAAGGCGGAGGAGCTGTGGTTCTCGACGCTGGCCGGACCCGTCGAGCGCGAGGTGCTGGACTTCCGCGTCCGCGTCGACGAGAGCATCGCGTTCAGCCACGCCCTGGTACGGATCAGGGCGACGCTGGCCACCGGCGAACCGCTGGACACCGTCTCGCGGGTGACCACCGGATACCGGTCGGCGGGCGACCGCTGGCAGATCGTCCACCAGCACACGTCGGTGCCGCTCGTCGTTCCCGGCATGGAGGGCGAGGCGTGAGGTACGCCCTGTTCCTGTGCGCACCGCTCGACCACGAGGGGGTGACCGGGCGCGGCGCGGGGGAGGGCGGCTGCGTGCGGCTGCGCCCGCCCTGCGACGCCACCACCGTGCGGGTGCGGGGTGACGAAGTCCTGCTCGGAGACGGCCCGTTCGATCCGTCCGCGGAGTACGTCGCCGCGATCGACCTCGTCGAGGCCGCCGACCTCGACGACGCCCTCGCGCTCGCCGCCCGGCACCCCGGCGTACCGGCCGGTGGAGCGGTGGAGATTCGGCCGGTGTGGGAGTGACCGACGTCGAGGCGGCGGTCGAGGCCGCCTTCCATGAGGAATGGGGCCAGATCGTCGCCACCCTCATCAGGGTGACCGGCGGCGACTGGGACCTCGCCGAGGAGTGCGCGCAGCACGCCTTCGCCCAGGCCCTGGACCGGTGGCGGCGCGACGGAGTACCGCGCCGCCCCGGCGCCTGGCTGACCACGACCGCGCGCCACCGGGCCCTGGACGTGTTGCGCCGCACCACGGTGGAGGCCGGAAGACTTCGGGAGGCGGCCGTGCTGACACCGCGTGAGGAACCGTCCGACCCGGCGGCCGACGACGCCGACGACAGCGGGGTGCACGACGACCGGCTCCGGCTGATCTTCACCTGCTGCCATCCCGCGCTGTCCATGGACGCCCGGGTGGCCCTGACCCTGCGCACGCTCGCCGGGCTCACCACACCGGAGATCGCCCGCGCCTTCCTCGTGCCCGAGGCGACCATGGCGCAGCGTCTCGTGCGGGCCAAGCGGAAGATCCGCAACGCGGGCATCCCGTACCGCGTGCCGCCCGCCCACCTGCTGCCCGAACGGACGACCGGCGTACTCGGCGTCGTGTACCTGCTGTTCAACGAGGGGTACGCCGCCACCTCGGGCGCCGACCTGGTGCGCGCGAACCTGTGCGCCGAGGCCGTCCGCCTGGCCCGCGTCCTGGCCCGCCTCATGCCCGACGAGCCCGAAGTGCTGGGCCTGCTCGCCCTGTTGCTGCTGCACGACGCCCGGCGCGGCAGCCGAGTCGACGCACACGGCGACCTGGTCACCCTGGAGGACCAGGACCGCACCGCCTGGGACCGGGCCGCGATCGACGAGGGCGCCGCACTGCTGGAGACCGCCCTGCGCCGCCGCCGTCCGGGGCCGTACCAGATCCAGGCCGCCATCGCCGCCTGTCACACCACGGCGGCCACGGCCGAGGCCACCGACTGGGCCGAGATCGCCGCACTGTACGGGGAGTTGGCCCGGCATGTGCCGACCGCCGTGGTGCGGCTGAACCGCGCGGTGGCCGTCGGCATGGCGCAGGGACCGCAGGCCGGGCTCGCCCTCGTCGCGGACCTGGAGGCATCGGGTGAGCTGGACGGTGTGCACCTGCTGCCGGCGACCCGGGCCGATCTGCTGCGCCGCATGGGACGGACGGCGGAGGCGGCCGAGTCCTACGCCCGCGCGCTGGACCTGGTCGGGAACGGCGCGGAGCGGCGGTTCCTCCAGAAGCGGCTCGCCACCGGACTTTGAACTCGTTGATGACAAAGTATGGACGTGCTCAGCAGAAGTCCCCTAGCGTGACGGCGCAACCGTAGGAGTACCGCCCACTTTCCGCGCACCCGCGGATCCGTACTGCTCGACCGGAGTGCGATCCGGCGGCCTCCGGTCCCGTCCTGGAGGACCGATGCATCCACGGCTGTTCCACCGCGCCCGAAGACGCCTCACCACCCTGCTCGTCGGGGGTTTCCTCGCCGGAGGCGTCTGGGCCGCGCCCCCGTCGGCCGCCGCTCCCGACGACATCCCGCCCCAGGAACCCGGTGTCACCCTGCGCGTCTTCGACACCCAGGTCCCGCTCAGCAAGCTGTGTACGCTCAAGCCCGGGCAGACGCCCAACCACGACAAGTTGATGGGGACCGTGGACTGGTCCGCGGTCGACGACTTCGGCGGCTTCGCCGACAACTTCACGGCCCAGGCCTCCGGTTACCTGGTCGTCCCGAGCGACGGGACGTACGCCTTCCGTCTCACCAGTGACGACGGCTCGCGGCTCACCGTCGACGACCGCGAGGTCATCGACCACGACGGGCTGCACGGCGCCGAACCGAAGGACGGGTCCGTCGAACTCACCGCAGGATCCCACCCGTTTCGCGTCGACTACTTCGAGCGGACCGGCGGGCAGCAGCTCACGCTCGCGTGGAAGCCGCCGGGCGCGGACGACTTCACCGTCGTGCCGCGCGAGGCCCTGAGCACCGACGCGGGCGTCGTCCGGGTGACCGCGCCGGGCCGCAAGGAGTGCGAGGCGGGCGCGGACAGCCCGGGCGACGGCCTGCCGCTGGCCGGCGTACGCCCCGACCTCGACCTCACCGACCTGCGCCCGGACGGCTTCGAACCGCAGGTCACCGGCCTGGACTGGCTGCCCGACGGGCGTCTGGCACTCAGCACCTGGGGCGGTTCCGAGAACACGGCCGGCGAGGTGTACCTCCTCGACCACGTCACCGGTGACACCAGCCGCGACAAGGTGACCGTCAAGAAGGTCGCGAGCGGGCTGCGCGAGCCCATGGGCATCAAGTACGTCGACGGCTCGCTGTACGTCTCGCAGAAGCACGAGCTGACCCAACTCGTCGACAAGGACAAGGACTTCGTCACCGACGAGTACCGCACGGTCGCGACCTGGCCGTACGGCGGCAACTTCCACGAGTTCGCCTTCGGGCTGCTCTACCGTGACGGCTACTTCTACGTGAACCTCTCCGTCGCCATCAACTACGGCGGCGCGACCACCACCCCGCAGCCCGCGCCCGGCCGCGGCACCACGTACAAGATCAGCAAGAAGACGGGGAAGACCCAGCCCGTGGCGGGCGGTCTGCGCACCCCGAACGGGATCGGCTGGGGCCCCGGCGGCGACATCTTCACCGCCGACAACCAGGGCGGCTGGCTGCCCGCGTCCAAGCTCGTGCAGATCAAACAGGACCGCTTCTTCAACCACTACACCGAGCCGTCGGGCCCCTTCGACGACAAGCCCGTGACCCAGCCGGTGCTGTGGCTGCCGCAGAACGAGATAGCCAACTCGCCCAGTACACCGCTGTACTTGACCAAGGGGCGGTTCGCCGGGCAGATGCTCTTCGGTGACGTCACCTACGGCGGGCTCCAGCGCGGCTACCTGGAGAAGGTGAAGGGCCAGTACCAGGGCGCCGTGTTCCGGTACACCCAGGGACTCGAAGCCGGCGTCAACCGGATCACCATGGGACCCGACGGCGCGATCTACGCGGGCGGCCTCGGCGCCGACGGCAACTGGGGCCAGGAAGGGAAGCTGAAGTTCGGCCTGCAGAAGCTCACGCCGAACGGCGGCAACACCTTCGACGTCCAGGAGATGCGCGCCGTCCCCGGCGGCTTCGACCTGGAGTACACCCAGCCCCTGTCGGAGGCCACCGTCGAGAAGCTGGCCGAGCGCTACCAGGCCGAGCAGTGGCGCTACACCCCGACGGCCGACTACGGCGGACCGAAGATCGCCGAGGAGAAGCTCGCCGTGCGCTCGGCGACGCTCGCCGACGACGGCCGCACGGTCCGGCTGCGGCTCGACGGACTCAAGCCCGGCCGCGTCGTGCACGTCCGTTCGCCGCGCCCCTTCGCGTCCGCGTCCGGCGAGACGCTGTGGAGCACGGAGGCCTGGTACACGCTGAACGAACTGCCCGGCAAGCAGCCGCCGCCCGCCACGCTGTACGAGGCCGAGGAGGCGAGCCTCACGGGCACGGCCGGCGTCAACACCGATCACACCGGCTACTCGGGCAGCGGCTTCGTCGACCGCTACAACACCGAGGGCAAGGCCGCCACGACCTTCGACGTGACGGTCCCCAAGGCCGGCGACTACGACGTGAACCTGCGCTACTCCAACGGCCCCAACCCCTACCAGGGCACCAAGTCCCTCTCCCTGTACGCGAACGGGAAGAAGCTCAGGCAGACGCCCCTCGCCTCGACCGGCACCTGGGACGCCTGGTCGACCCGGACCGAACGCGTCACGCTGCGCGCGGGGCACAACACCGTCGCGTACCGCTTCGACACCGGCGACGCGGGCCACGTCAACCTCGACCTGATCACCGTGCGCCCGCACGGCTCCCAGGTCACCCTCTTCGACGGCACCGCCGACTCCCAGGCGCAGTGGCAGCATCCGGACGGCCGACGCGTCGAATGGCCGCTGGCCGACGAACGATCGATGGAGGTGTGCTGCGGCGACATCCGGACCAAGGACGCCTACCAGGACTTCACCCTGCACGCGGAGTTCCGCGTCCCCCTCCTGCCGGACGACGTGACCGGCCAGAACCGCGGCAACAGCGGCATCTATCTCCAGGACCGCTACGAACTCCAGATCCTGGACTCGTACGGTGACCAGACCCTCGACACGAACGAGGCCGGGGCGATCTATCTGAAGAAGGCGCCGGACGTCAACGCCGCGACGGCGCCGGAGACATGGCAGACGTACGACATCACGTTCCGTGCCGCCCGCTTCGACGACAGCGGCAACAAGACCGCCGACGCGCGGGTGACCGTGGTGTGGAACGGCAAGAAGGTCCACGACGACGTCGCGATCGACGGACCGACCGGCGCGGGCGCGCCGGAGGGACCGTCGGCCGGGGCGATCCGCCTCCAGGACCACGGGAACAAGGTGCGGTTCCGCAATGTCCGGGTGACGCCGCTGGGTTGAGGGCGCCCGGCCTGAGGCACACCTGAACGACGGAGGTGCGCACACGAGGGTGTGTGCGCACCTCTGCGTTGCGGGCCCCGCGCGGCCGAGCGGTTCAGTCGGTCCGGCCGAGATCGCTCAGGAGTCCGTCGAGGGCTTTGGTGAGGGCCGCGGAGTTGGCCGGGTCGAACCAAGTGGTGCGGATGCGCTCGTTGTTCCCCTTCGGGGTCTCGTGGTCAGCCGCGAGCCGGGGCAGGGAACGGGTCTCGTCGCTCAGGGCGCGCCCGACGCCCTGGAAGAGGCTGCGAACGTAGCGGTCCGCGTCGTCGGAGGCGATGCCGTGGCCGGCGGCCCACGACGTGAGCGTGGCGAGGTACGCGTAGTGGGTCGTCAGCGTGCCCGTCAGCGCGGAGAAGACGTTGAAGGCATCCTCGTCCGCGACCGGGAGCACCCCGCCCAGGTGCTCGAACAGGGCGTTCACCGCCGGGTGCGACGGCCACGTCACCGTGACGGAGCGTCGTTCGCGCACTGCGGGCAAGGGGATGGCCCGTACCAGCGGGGCCGTGGTGGCGAGGGTCCCGCGCAGGTCGTCCTCGCAGACGCCTGCCATCACGTTGACCACCACCTTGCAGGCGTCCACTTCGAGTCCGGCGAGCGCGTCGTGCCGGTCCTGGCGGCGTACGGCGATGATCACCACGTCGGAGCGGTCCACCACCTCCTGGTTGTCGGCACACACCCGCACGCTCCCGTAGCGCTCGGACAGCTCCGCGGCGGTGCGGGCCCCCCGAGGGGAGAGGAAGACCTCCGGCGGCTCGTCCGCCTCGTCGCACAGACCTGTCACGATCGCCCGGCCGATCTCGCCCACCCCGATGATGCCGATCCGCTGCACTGTGCCTTCCTCCATCGTCGTCCCCTGCCGTACGGTCGCCGGTCCCTTCGCGGAGCGAGTCTGCCGGAGCCGTGTCATACCGGTCGTGGTTTCCTCCATATCAGGGTGCCCTTGGTCAGTGGCTTGGTCAGCAGTTTGATCGGCGGCGAGGGAGGTGCGGAGGAAGGCCAGGATCTCGGCGCGCGCGGCCTCGGCCTGCGGTGCCACCCCCGGCAGGCTGAGGAACGCGTGTCCCGCTCCGGGGTATTCGGTGAGCCGTGCCGGTGTCCCGGCCGCCCGCAGTCGCTCGGCGTAGCGGCGCCCGTGATCGGCGAGCGGGTCGCGGGTCGGCACCACCAGGAGCGCCGGGGCCAGCCCGTCCAGGTCGTCGGCGTACAGCGGTGACAGCGTGCGGGGTCGGTTCCCGACGGCACGCCGAACCGCCGGAACAGGTGCAGCACGGGCACGGCGAGCGTCGGGGTGTGTGCGTGCTCGGTGATCGAGGCGTGGTCGAGCATCGTGTCGGTCACGTCGGTGGCGGGGTTGACCAGCACCTGCGCCCGCAGGGGCAGACCAGTCTCCTTGGCCCGGATCGCCGCCGGCGCGCTGATCAGCGCGGCGCAGCTCTCGCCGAAGACGCCGACCCGCGTCGGATCGATGCCCCACTGCGCGGCGTGCTCCACCAGGTGCCGGAGCACGTCCCAGCCGTCGGCGACGGCCGCCGACAGGGGAGTGTCCGCTCCATGAGCCGGTGTTCGACCGACACGCCGACCGCGGGCAGCCGGGCGGCGACGTGGCTGTTGCTCCAGTCGCACTGCACGGCCGTCCCGACGAATCCGCCACCGTGCACATGGACCACGAGGGGCAGGGCGGTCCGGTCCGCGCCCCCGTCGTCCTGGCCGGAGGACGGCCGGTAGACCCGGACCGGGATCTCGCGGTCGGGCAGCGCCACCCGCTGCCAGGAGATCTCGGCACCGGGGTCTGGCTCTCCGGTGAACGCCCGCGCCTCGTCGGACGCCCGGAAACGGTTCTCCGCCTCGCGGTAGGCGACCAGTTCCTCGAACGTCACCGTCGCCCAGTCCGGCTCCGGCGGCCTCGTCGTAGCAGTGCTCTCGCTCATGGCGTCCCCTGCCCATAGATTTTCGCGACCTGAGGTATCGAAACCTAGAGTAGCGAAAACAGGTATCGTCCGGGAATGACTTCGAGGACATCCGCCAGGCCGCCGGGCCGCCCCCGCGCCGGCGTCAACGACGCGGTCTTCGCCGCGACGCTGAGCACCGTCCAGGAGCTCGGCTACGCGCGTGCCACCGTCGAGCGCATCGCCGCCGCGGCCGGCGTCGCCAAATCGACGGTCTACCGGCGCTGGCCGACGAAGGGCGCGCTGATCGTGGACTGCCTCCTGGACGCGTTCGGTCCGGCGCCGCTGGAGGGCGCCGACCGGGCCGCGCTCATGTCGTCGGCCATCCGCTGGATCGCGAGGAAGGTCGGCGAGCCCGGTGTGGGAGACGCGTTCGCCGGCGTGTTCAGTGACGCCGTCAGCGATCCGGCCCTGCGCGAGATCCTGTCCACGCGGCTCCAGGACCCGTACCGGATCGCGTTCCAGGAGGCGCTCGGCGAGCCGGAGCACCGGGTCCTTTTCTTCATCGACGTGGTGGTCGGGGTCCTGCTCCACCGGATGGGCATGACCGGCGAGCCCATGGCCGAGACCGACGTCGACGCACTGATCGAGATGGTCCTGTCGCACTTCGCCGACGCGGAGGGCCCGGCCTGAGCCGCGCGTACGAGCCCCGGCGCCAGGTCGGCTCGCGACAGATCTAGGCGGCCGACCTGGCCGGAGACGCCGCCCGCCCGGAGCGGAGTTCGGCGCGGAAGGCGACGACCGTCTCGCGCGCCTCCTTGAGGCCGATCCGGGCGAACTCCTTGTCCAGCTCGTCCAGTTCGGCGAGCGTCTCCCGCTCGGGCCGGCCCAGCCGGGCCCGTGACTTGGCGAGCCCGAGCCGGGCCAGCGCCGCACCGCGCTTCTCGTGCATCGCGGTGAACTCGTCCAGGGCGATGCCGTACGTGACGCGGGCGGCCTCGTACCACCCGGCCCGGTAGAGGATGTTGCCGCGCATCTTGTGGTTGTAGGCGAGCGCGCCGGCCAGGTTCATGGCACGGCAGATGACCTCGGCCTCGGTGAGCAGGGCGAGGGCCCGGTCCGAGGCACCGCGCAGCGACAGGACGTCGGCCACCCCGCGCAGCGACCAGGCACGCCCGCGGGCGTCGTCGGCCTCGGTGGCGATGCGCACGGACTCCTCGAAGAGGTCGAGGGCCTTCGCGTAGTCACCCTGGTTGCGGTGCATCTGGGCGATGCCGGACATCGCCCAGACCATGTGACGGGCCTCTCCGTGCGCCCGCCCCTGCTCGAGGAGCTGCTCGTGCAGCTCGGCGACCGCGGCGTAGTCGCCCTGGATACGGCCCGTCTCGGCGAGCCCCGCGAGGGAGTAGCCGTGGGCCAGCCGGTCGTCGCCGCGGGCGGCGAGCGCGACGGACCAGGTCAGCAGACGCCGGGCCAGGGCGAGCGTGCCGCACTGCCGGGCCAGGGTGCCGCCGCTCCACAACGCCCAGGCCATGGCGCTCTCGTCCCCCGCGTCCCGCGCGCTGCGGTAGCTCTCGCGCCAGGCGGCCCGCGCGTCCTCGACCCGGCCGAGCCGCCGGTTGGCCTCGGCCACCGCCAGGGCCGCGCGCGATCTGTCCAGAGCGGTGCCCGCCTCGGCGAGCGCCCGGCTCGCCGCCGACAGGACGTCCTCGTACGAGGAGTTCACACCGAGCTCCGCGCTCAGTTCGCCTTGGTACTCGGGCGCGCATGCCTTGCCGTACATCGATCCATGACCTCTCGATCAACTCCGTGGTCCGATCAAGAAATTACGAGGCGGCGGGGGTGCGCCGAATCCGTCCGCGTATGGGTTGTGCCGTACGACTGGAGTGCTACGCCGAGGGGCGGGGTCATCATCGGGACGTACGGGAAGACGGCCCTTCGCCCGGTGACCGAGCGGGACGCTGAGGGGCGCACCGCCTGGCGGTGACGTGCTCCGTTCCGGTCGACCCGGACCGCTCGTCGGCGGTTGCCGCGCCGTCCCACTGGACCGGATGCCACAGGGGCGAGCGCGGCCCCCGCACCCCCGGAACACGGGCCCGTCACCCGTCCGCGTCGCCCGTCCGGCCCCGATCGGGAGTGCGGGGGCGCCGGTGAGCAGGCGCGTCACGGCTCATCGACGGAATATGGGAGAAGCCGGAGTGGGTCGAGCGACGGGAGTGCCGCAGGTGGCTGGCGGGCGCGGGGGCGAGGGTGGCGAGGAGCGCGACGCCGAGCTGCGCCAGGTCGAGGCCCTCAACCGGATGGCGGGCCCGTCGTCCGCCGGCGTGTCCGGCGGGGCGTCCGACCCCACCCGCCATCGAAGCGCCGACCTGCTCGTGACGGGGCACGCCCTGGCCTGGGTCGAATCGCTCGGGGAGGCGCTGGTCCTGATCTCCCAGCTCGCCGACGCCACCCTTCCCCTGTCCCGGCAGGCGGTGTTCCGGGCGGACCGCGAAGTCCTGCACTGCGTGGGCCAGTTCGGTCACCCCGACGGCGAGTGCGATGCCTTTCGGCTGCCGCTGGAAACCAGCCATCCGGCCGCGCAGGTGGCCAGGACCGGGCGCCCGGTGTTCCTGGCTTCGCCGCGGGAGTACCGCGAACGGTTCCCGTCCGGCTGGCCCCTCTCCGACCGGGACGGCCAAGAGGCCTGGGCCTTCCTGCCCCTGACCACCTACGATCAGCTCACCGGCGTATGGATGGCCGCCTTCGACGCCCCGGTGCGGATGACCGACGGCCTGGGCAGCTTCCTGCTGACCCTGGCCAGGCTGCTCGGCCGGAGCATCGAGCAGACCTACAACGGCCAGGCGGACCGCGCCCTCTCCCAGAGCCTGCGCAGCAGCATGAGCCGGATCGGCCCCGGAGTCGAAGGGCTCACCGTCTCCGCCCGGTACGTCCCCACCGGCGGGGGGCTCATGGTCGGCGGCGACTGGTTCGACAGCATCACCCTGCCCAGCGGGCGCCTCGGCCTGGTGATCGGCGACGTCCAGGGCCACGACGTGCAGGCCGCCGGCCTGATGTCCCAGCTGCGCACGGCCATCCATGCCTACGCGGCCGAGGGGCACGGCCCCGACGCCGTGCTGGTGCGTGCCTCCCACTTCCTGGCGTCACTGGACGAGGGCCGCTTCGCCACCTGCATCTACCTGGAGGCCGACCCCGCCACCGGAATCCTGCGCATCGCGCGCGCCGGGCATCCGCACCCCGTGCTGCGCCTGCCCGACGGAACCTGCCTGCTCAAGCACGTACGGGGCGGCCTGCCCCTGGGCCTCGACCTGGGGGAGGACGACTATCCCGTCAGCGTCGTGTCCCTGCGCGAGAACGAGATCCTCATGCTGTGCACCGACGGGCTGATCGAGTCCGGCGGCCATGACATGTACTCCGGCTGGCTCCGGGTCCGCGACGCGCTGACCCCCGGCGGCCCCGACGACCTCGACGGCCTCGCCGACCGGCTCCTGAACGCGGTCGTGGCCCCGTCCCCCGCGCAGGCGGGCGACCAGCCCGCCGCCTCCTTCACGGAGGACGACATCGCCCTGCTGCTCCTGCGCCGCGACCCGTCGGACGCGCGCGCGGTCCGGTCCGGGCGGCACCTGCGCTTCACCCTCGAACAGGACCAGGCCCAGGGCCTCGCCGACGCACGGATCGAATTCCAGGGCCTGCTCCACGACTGGGCACGCCCCGAACAGGTCGACACCGCGCTCCTGCTCGTCTCCGAACTCCTCGGGAACGTCCTGGTCCACACCGAACACGCCGCTGTCCTGCGGGCCGACGTCAGCGGCGCGCACGGCCGGCGACGACTGCGCGTGGAGGTCACCGACCGCAGCGACGACGTCCCGCACCGGCGCGCTCCCGGCGAACTCTCCTCCTCGGGCCGCGGCCTCGTCCTCCTCGACCTGCTGGCCCACCGGTGGAACATCCGCCCCGAACCGGAGGGCAAGACGGTGTGGTTCGAACTCGACGAGGACGGCCCCGAAGAACCGTGACTCCGGGCCGGACACGGCGTCCCGCGGGTCCGTGACCTGCCCCGGCGACCTGACGGTCCGGCCCACAGAGAACGATGTCAGGATGCGGGGCATGAACGCACCAGAGGTCCCGCCCGGCACCCGACTCCTCGTCGTCGACGACGAGCCGGCCATCCTGGACGTCCTCGCCACCTCGCTGCGGTTCCTCGGGTACGAGGTGGCGGAGGCGGCGACCGGCCGGGCGGCCCTCGCGGCGGTCCGCGAGCACGCCCCGCACCTCGTGCTGCTCGACGTGATGCTGCCCGACATCGACGGCTTCGAGGTGGTGCGCCGGCTGCGGGAGGCCGGCTCGACCACCCCGGTGGTCTTCCTGACCGCCCGCGAGAGCGGACACGACATTGTGGGCGGACTCGACCTCGGCGCCGACGACTACATCACCAAGCCCTTCCGGCTGGCCGAGGTCGCCGCCCGGGTCCGTGCCGTCCTGCGCCGGGGCGAGAGCCGCACCGAGCCCCGGCTGCTCGTCTGCGGGGACGTGGAGATGAACACCGAGACCTACGAGGTGCGCCGGGCCGGCACGCGCGTGGACCTCTCGCCCACCGAATACCGGCTGCTCCACCACCTGCTGCTGAACCGGAACCGCGTCCTCACGCACGAGCAACTGCTCGCACACGTCTGGGACTTCGGCGAGGGCGACCCCGGGGTGCTGAAGACCTACATCTCCTACCTGCGCCGCAAACTCGACGCTCTGGGCCCGGGCTTGATCGAGACCCGGCGCGGCGTCGGCTACATCCTCCGCGAGAAGGGCACCGCGTGACCCCCGCGGGATCCCGGCGCCGCTCCCTGCGCCCCCGCTCGCTGCGCGGCCGGCTCCTGCTCGCGCTGCTCACCCTGGTGGCCGTGGCCCTGATCGCCCTGGACGCCGTCGTGTACGGGGCGCTGAGCAACGACCTCACCCGGCGCACCGACGTCACCCTGCGCGCGGTGCGCCAACGCGTGGCCCAACAACTGGAACAGGCCGGGCCGGGAGGAACGCTCGGCAACGACGTCCGGCTGCTCGGCGCATCCGAGTTCTATCTCCAACTGCGCCGGTCCGACGGCGGCGTGCGGGACCTGGTACCGCGGCTGCGGGACCCGGACGACGCCGCGCCGCACCTGCCGGACCCGCTGTCCGACGCCCGCGGCGCCGACCCGGTCACAGTGGGCCCGGCCGAGCCGGGCGGACCCGACTACCGCTTGCTGGTGCAGCGGGTGCCCGGCCGCGGGACGCTGATCGCGGCCGTCCCCCTGGACCAGGTCCAGGGAACGCTGCGGCAGGTGCTGATCGTCGAGGTGGCGGCGACCGGCGGCGTGCTGGCACTCCTCGCGGGCGCGGGGCTGCTCGTCCTGCGCCGCGGCCTGCGCCCGCTGGAGTCGATGGCCCGCGACGCGGACGCCATCGCGTCCGGGGACCGGGCCGGCCGGGTCGCACCGGCCGACGACGACACGGAGGTCGGCCGGCTCGGCCTGGCGCTGAACACGATGCTGGCCGCCGAGCGCACCACGCAGGACCGGCTGCGCCGCTTCGTCGCGGACGCCTCGCACGAACTGCGCACGCCTGTCACCGCCGTGCTCGGCTACGCCGACCTGCACCACCAGGGCGCACTCGCCGTCCCCGCGCAGCGGGAGCGCGTGATGAACGGCATCACCACCGAGGCGCTGCGCATGCAGCGGCTCGTCGACGACCTGCTGCTGCTCGCCCGGCTCGACAGCGCCCCGGCCCGCGACCGGTCCGCCGTGGACCTGGCCGTGATCGTGCGCGACGCGGCGTCCGCCGCACGCGTCGTGGCCCCGCGCAGCCCCCTCACCGTGCGGGCCGAGGGCGGCGCGGTGGTGCACGGGGACGGCGAGCAACTACGACGTGTGGTCGACAACCTGCTGGCCAACGTCCGCAATCACACCCCGTCCGGGACCGCCGCGCAGGTGACGGTGAGCACCGCCGGTCCCTCCGCGCCGCAGGTGGTCGTCACGGTCGCCGACGAGGGCCCGGGAATCCCCGAGGAGGCGCTGCCGCACGTCTTCGACCGCTTCTATCGCGGCGACCCGGCGCACAGCGGCGACGGCAGCGGTCTGGGGCTGGCCATCGTCGCGGCGGTGGCCCAGGCGCACGGCGGCAGCGTGCACGTCGCCGGCGCGCCCGGGGGCACCCGCGTGACCGTCCGGCTCCCGCCGGCGTCCTGACGCACCGGGAGCCGGCCGGCCTCACAGGAAGGCGAGAGTGGAGTCGTGGCCGTCCAGGACCTTCGCCGGGTCCGTGTCGAGGACGTCGCGCAACAGCGTGGCGTACACGTCGCGGAAATCGGTCGTCGTGCGCAGATCGTCGTCCGTGAGATCGGTCAGGCTCGGCTGGTCACCGTAGAAGCCGCCCTTGACCGGCTCGCCCAGCACGAACACCGGCCCCGACGTGCCGTGATCGGTCCCCTGATTGGCATTGGCCTTGGGGCGGCGGCCGAACTCCGAGTACACGGCGACGACGACCTTCTGCCCGGCCTTCGTCTTCCTCACCCGGTCGAGGAACGTACCGAGATCGCGGTCGAGTTGGGCCAGCAGCCTCGACTGGGTGGCCTTCTCCCCGGCGTGGGTGTCGAAGCCGCCGAGGCTCACGCTGTACGCCCGCGTGGACACGCCGGACTCGATCGCCCTGGCCACCACGTCCAGCTGGGTGCCGAGCCCGCCCTGGCCGCCGGCCGAGCCCCCGTCGTTCGTCGCGTCGTCGTCCGACTCGTCGGTGTCGTCATGGTCCGACCCCTGTTTGTCGTCGAAGGCCGAGGACACCTTGGTCAGGTCGGCCAGTGACATACCCGCCCGCTTCAGCAGCGGGTGGGCGTCGCCGTCGACCCGCGCGAGCTCGGTGCAGGTGCGCTGCCAGGCATCCGGGAGCTTCGCACCGCCGAGGCGCACGGCCGCGCCCGCCGTCCGCTCGCCGGCCATCAGCGGCGGCAGAGTGGCGCCCACGGACACGCCCATGAGCGGGTCCTTGCCGCCCTCCTGGTCCAGCCAGCGGCCCAGCCAGCCCGAGGGCAGCGGACCGGACGGAGACGCCGTCTGCCAGATCGCCATCGAACGGAAGTGGCTGTGGTCCGGTTTCGGGTAGGACACGCCGCGGACGACCGCGAGGCGCTTGTCGTCCCAGAGCCGCTTCATCTGCTTCATGCCCGGGTTGAGGCCGAGGCCGTCGCCCAGCGCGAGCACCTCGTCCTCGCCGTACGCGAGATCGCCGCGCAGGTCCTGATAGTGCCCATCGGCGGCGGGCACCAGGGTGTTGAGGCCGTCGTTGCCTCCGTACAGGGTGACCAGCACCAGGGTCGCGGCGTCACTGCCGGCCGTACCGGAGCCGGTGGCGAGCAGTTCGTCCACGCCCCAGGCGGTCGCTCCGGCGGCCAGGGCCACGCCCCCGGCCACACCGCTCGTGGTGAGGAACTTCCGTCGGGTCCAGGTGTCCACGGGGGCTCTCCTTCAGCTCAGGACAAGGTGCTCGGGCGCGGTCAGCGCGACGGCCGTCACCTTGCGGGGGTCGTGGGCGGCGGCGCGCAGCACGCCGCGGGTGGTCGCGCCCCAGGCGCCGACGCCGAACTTGCGGGCCAGCAGGTCCGGACGCTCGCTCGCGGCCGCGGCGTCCACGTCGTCGAGGTCGGCGTGGTGCACGAGCTGCTGCGCGAACGTGATCCGCACCTGCGCGGCGGCCGTCGTCAGCCAGGCCGCGCCGGCGGGCCAGCCGCCCACGCTCTCCGGTGCGAACGGCACCTGGCCGAGACCCGTCAGCGTGCGGGTCAGCAGCTGCCTGCGTGCCTTCTGCGGCAGCGCGGAAGGGCGTACGCCGAGCGCGCGCAGACTGCCCACCACGTACTCGACCGGCTGTTTCACCAGCACGTTGTCGGCGTCCGCGAACGCCTCGTCGGTGAACATGGACCGGAACAGGGCCGTCGTGTCGCGCTGCCGCCCGTACGCCGCGGTCATGCGTGCCAGGGCCGCTTTCGACGGCTTGTTCTCGTTGCTCACCAAGGCGCCCCACATCCGGGTGGCCACGTGAGCGTGCGAGTCCGGCAGGCTCACCAGATGGTCGATGAGGGAACGCGCGGTGAAGTCGGTCGTCTCACCGACCACCGTCTGCCGTCCCTGGTCGTGCCGGCGTGCCTTGAAGCGCGCCTTCCACGGATGCGCCTGCCGGTCCACGGTCCAGCCGGTGAGCGCGGCGGCCGCCTGGCGGACGTCGGTCTCGGTGTAGTGGCCCACGCCGAGCACGAAGAGCTCCATCAGTTCCCGGCCGAGGTTCTCGTTCGGGGCCTTCGCGGTACTGCCGTCGGCGTCCAGCCACACCATGAGCGCCGGGTCGACCACCATGGCGCGGGCCAGATCGCGGAAGTCCCCTGCGCCGAGGCGCCGCAACGTCTCGTTCTGGCGCAGCATCGCGTCACCGGACTTCACCTTCCGGATGGAGGTGGCCCAGTGGTTGTGCCACAGCAGCGTGCGCTTCTCGGCCCACGGATGCTCTGCGGCCACCATGCGCTCGAGCCACCACTGGGTGAGCTCCTCGCGCTGCTGCCGCAGCACCTCGCGGTAGTGCTTGCGGACGGGATCGTCCTTGGGGTCCTTCGGTGTCCCGTCGCCCCCGGATTCACCCTTCGGTTCGTCCTTCGGTTCGGCCTGCGGGGAACCGCCGTGGTCGGCAGCGGCGGTCGCCGTGGCCGCGTCACCTCGGCGCTCGGTGCGCTTGCCCGACGGTCCCTGCTCGCGTCGCTTCTTCGCCTCGGAGTTGCGCGGCGGCAGGGGCCCCAGTTCGGGGGCCGGCGTCGCATCGACCCCACGGTCGGTTCCCGAGGCGGCCAGCACACGGTCGAGCGTGGCCTCGAAGCCGGACTTCAGCGCGGCCTCCACGGCATCCGGCCGGGCGTCGAACCCCGTACGGTGCAGCAGACGCGTCACGTGTGCCCGAGTGTCCAGTGTCCTTCCCATACCGGGAGCTTGCGGGGGCGGGGTTCCACGCACGTCTGTGCCAGGTGTGAGAACCGTGGGAATCGATCACCGCACCACGAAGAGGGGGCTCCGCGACACCGGAGCCCCCCTCGCGTCCTTGCGGACCGGCGCCGGTCAGTCGGCCCGCGCGGCCGCGCCGCACTCCTCGGCACCCTTGCAGTCCGTCAACTTCTCTGTCTGCGACGCGAGTTGCTTCTTCGTGTCCGAGGACAGCTGCGCGTAGACGTTGTGCAGCATGTCCGGGTCCTTGCTGCGGTCGTAGTACTCGTGGGAGCCGTTCTCGTACGCGACATACGTGTACCGGTCGGTGCGCAGCGCCTCGTAGCTGGGCGGATTGCCGCTGCCCTTGCCCGGCTTGTCGGGGTCCTTCGCCGAGGTGGTGGGCCCGTGGTGCTCCACCAGCGCGGTCCGCGGCCAGTCCTTCGGGGTGTCCCCCTTCAGCAGGGGCACGAGGCTGCGGCCGTCGGCCGCCGGATCGGGACTGCCGCCGCCCAGCTCGGTGAAGGTGGGGCAGATGTCGATGTTGGATGCGATCGCCCCGGTGGTGGCGCCCCGCTCGACGCCCGGTCCGGTGACCACCAGGGGCACGTTGACATCCGTGTCGAAGGCGGTCTGCTTGCCCGGCATCAGACGGTACTGGCCCATGTGGAACCCGTTGTCGGAGGCGAAGGCGAAGACGGTGTCGTCGTAGACGCCTTCCTTCCTCAGTTTCTCCTGGAGGTCACCGATCATCCGGTCGACCGCCTGCACGGCGCGGACGCGCTTGCGGTACGTCTTGGTGATCTTCTTGATCTGCTGAGGAGTGAAGGACTTCTTGTCCGTGAGCCACTGCGGGGCGTCCGTGGGCGTCTTGTCGAAGGCCGCGGGCCTCGGCAGTTCCAGATCCTGGTACGTGTTCTCGTCCTGGGGAGCCGGGGTGGCCGGGCCGTGCGGCGCGAAAGTGGAGATGTCGAGCACGAAGGGCTTCTTCTCCTTCACCGAGTCCTCGATGAAGTCCTGGCCCTTTTCGTTGACCACGTCGGTCAGATAGTCCTCCGGGTCGTGCCCGTGGTCGACCGTCCTGCCGTTCTGGTTCAGCGTGTAGTCGTACTCCTTGTAGCCGTTCCCGGCCACGTCCCACTCGTCCCAGCCCGGGGGAACGTAGTTCTTCTCGCCGTTCACGGTCATGTCCGGCTCATAGCCGTTGAGGTACTTGCCCATCATGGCCGTGCGGTAGCCCTGCTTCTTGAGCGACGTCGCGAAGGTCTTGTCCTCGTTGCCCTTCTCGTGGAACGTCCCGAACCCGCCGTCCGGCGGCATGTTGGTGAACACCCCGGTGTTGTGCGGGAACTTGCCGGTGAAGAGGGACGAACGTGAGGGGCAGCACAGCGAGTCCGTCACCGTGTAGTTGGAGAAGGACATGCCGTTCTTCTCCATGGCCTTCACGTGCGGCATGTAGTCCACCAGGTCCGACGAGAGGTCGTCGGTCAGCACCCACACGATGTTGGGGTGCCCGGACGACGCGGCACGCTGCCCGCCGGCGCTCTCCTCGGCCGTGTTCGCCCCGCCGCTGTCGCTGTCGCACGCGACCAGGCCGGCCGCCAGAGCGCCCGTGGCCAGCCACAGCAGGGCTTTCCTGGGAACACTTGCGTTGGTCAACGGTTCTCCTTCTGGACTGCGTGACAGAACGACTCCCGACGTCGACCGTGGCGCAAGAGGGTGGGAGAACCGTGTGAACAGGGCGCGTGGGGCGTGGGAATGCCGCGGGATCCCACGGACGGGCGCATAGGTGGGGCCCATGCGGACAGGCGAACCGTATGAATGCCAACGGGACGAAATGGAATCGTGAACGTGCCTGCGCGGCAGGACTCGTGGCGGTCGGCGTGCTGGCCGTCACCGCGTGCGGTGCGCAGGACGACCAGGCGGCCGCTCACACGACGACCCGCAGTGCGCAGTCGACCGATGCGGCCAAGGACGGCGCGGCACCGAGCAGCCACCCGCGGACCTCCGGCTCCGCGGCCCCCGCGACCACCTCCGAGGCCTCGGACGCCTCGGACGCCGGCATGGGCAGCGACTGCACCACGGACGCCCTGAAGACGGCGCTGAAGCCGACGGGCCAGGAGATGAACAGCAAGTACTTCGACCTGACCCTGACCAACACCACGGACGGCACCTGCGCGCTCAAGGGCTATCCGGGCCTGTCGCTGACCGACGCGCACGGCAAGCGCGTCGGCAAGCCCGCGACACGGTCGAACAACGGCACCATGCGTGACGTCGTGCTCAAGCCGGGCCAAACGGCCCACGCGGTGGTGCAGACACCCCGCAAGGAGGTCACCGACGGCACCTGCTGGCCCGACCCGGCCCGCATCAAGGTCTACCCGCCCAACAACACGGCGGCCCTCACCGCGACGGCCCCCGGCGAGCTCGAGGTGTGCGGGGACAGTTTCACGGTCGGCCCGTTCACGGCACGGGCGCTCTGACCGCTCCCGCTGCCAGATGCCGTCGACGACCTCTTCGAACGTGAAGTTCCCCTCCGTGAACGCGAAGAACGACGCCTTGCTCCGAGGTGGCCACCTGCCCGCTGCGCTCGTGAATCGCTTGCGCGTTCTGTGACGAACAATCACAAGGCGTCATTTGCCGTTGGGTCGGCAGAGCACAGGCGCGGCTGGCTAGAGTCGAGGAGGTGACGCGACGGGAGGGGGAGCATGGGCGTGACGCGGCACGACACCGCGCAGTGGGACCGGCAGGTGCAGGTGCGCCTGGCCCGCGGCGAGGCGGCTGCCCTGGGCGAGACCTACGACCGGCACGCCCGACTCGTGCACGCGATCGCCGTCCGTCTGCTCGGCGAGGAGAAGGCAGCACGTGAAGTCGTGACCGCGGTCTTCTCCCAACTGTGGCAGCACCCCGAAGCGTTCGACCCGACAAGACACCGCCTCAGCACGTGGCTCGCCATGGAGGCCTGCGAGCGCGCCGGCAAGCGAGTGAGGGACGGCGGACCCGGCGGGCCCGCCCGGACCACAGAAATCGAACAGGCCGATGCCGTCCTCGCTTCCGTGAATTCCAGGACACGCGTGGCGCTTCACCTGGTGTACACAGGGAACATGGACTACCGCCAAGCGGCAGCACAGTTGGGCATCACGGAGGACGAAGTCCTCAGCCGGCTGCGGCTGGGGCTGCAGATGCTCTCCGGCGGTGTCAGGGAGGACGAGCGGTGAGCGGGAACGCGTGCGAAGACCTCCACCTGCAGCGGATGCTCGGTGCCTGGGCGCTCCACGCCTGCTCGGCGGAGGAGACGGAGCGGATCGAGGAGCATCTGTCCGCCTGCGCGTCGTGCGCGGCGGAAGCACAACGGCTGCGTTCCGCCTCCGAGTTCCTGCATCCCCACATGGACCTGGACCTGCCCCCGACCCTGCGTGCCGAGGTGCTCGGAGCCTGTCTGGGCGCTCGTCCGCCACAGGTCGCCGTGCCGGACTATGCGAAGCCCTACGACGCCGAAACCGCGCGCCTGGACGGGCTGTTGGCGGATCTGGCGGAGGACGAGTGGGCCAAGCCGGTACAACTGCAGTGGTTCGAGGGCGACGACTCCGCCAGCCACAGCACGTCGGTGGGCGGGGTCCTCGGGCACTTGGTGGCCGTCGACGGGATGGTGTCCGCCAGCCTCGGTCTGCCGGATCCGGTCACGCCGGACGGGAAGGGCTCGACGGATCCGCAACAGCGCACCGAGGCCCTGTGGAAGCAGATGGAATCGCCCGAGGAGGGATCGGACGCGAGCGGGCGGGCCGACGGCAGTTCGGTGCGCAGCACGTGGCGGGACCAGGCCTACGAACTGATCCGGACCTGCGCGTACGGCGGCGGCGGAGTGGCCGACATCGCGGTGCCGTACGGGGAGGACGTGGTCCTGCCGCTGCGACTGGCGCTGCTGGACAGGGCTTTCGAGACGTGGATCCATGCCACCGACATCGCCGATGCCGTGGACTATCCGTATCCACCGCCGGTGCCGGAGCACCTGCAGACCCTGATCGGGGTCGCTGTGCAGATGTTGCCGTCGATCCTCGCGGCCAGACGGCAGGCCGGTCTCGCCTCTCCACCGCTGCCGGTCGTCGAACCGGGCGCTTCGGAGCGGAGCGTCCGTCTCGAGATCGAGGGCGAGAGCGGAGGGGAGTGGTATCTCCCGCTCGACCGGCCCGACGGCCCTGCCGGTCCTGACAACTGCGTGAGCCATATCGTGCTCCCGGAGGTGGAGTTTTGCCGTCTCGCGGCCGGTCACCTCGCCCCGAGGCAGGCTGCCACCGGACAGCAGGGCGACCAGACGGCCATCGTCGAGCTCTTGTACGCGATGGCTTCCATGAGCCGCTTGTAGCGACGGCGCCCGCCCGCGTGCCGGTGGCGCCACGGCGGTCGTACAGGTGGCCGACAACAGCGTGTTCGGCGACAGGCGCAGGCCTGGAGCGCGGGCTTGAAAGCGGTCCCGCGACGAGCGAGCGGTGTCTAGGCTGGAGGCACATCTCCAGCGCGGTCGGGGCGGGTGGCGTCCATGGTGCAGTCCTTGTCGGTGCCGGGCATCGAGGTGTCGGTCACCTCGCAAGCCGAGAGAGCAGTCGTTCGCGTATCCGGGCAGCTGGATCACGGGGCTGTCGTGGCGTTGCGGAGGCAGCTCTCGCGCCTGGCGGAACAAGACGGCTGCCTCGTGCTCGACTTCAGCGACGTCTCCTTCATGGGATTCGCCGGAGTGGCGCTCGTCGAGGCACTTTCGGAACAAGTGCGCTCCGCGGGTGGGGAGATGGAGGTGTGGGGAGCCGACGATCCCAGGCTGCGGGCCCTTCATCTGAACGGCGCTCTGCGGGCCCTGCGCATCCAAGGAACAAGTGGTGCGTCGTCCGCCGTCGCCGTCCAGGAGCGCAATCGGCTCGTGCTGCAGGAGGCCCTTGCGGCAGCATTGCGTGTGATCGGGGCTCCGATGGGCAACGCCCAGTTGCTCGACCCCGCGTCGCGGACGCTGCGCATCGCGGCACAGCGGGGATTCCACCCACCGTTCTTGTCCTTCTTCCACAGCGTGCAGCTCAATGGGAAGGGGAGTGCCTGCGGCGCGGCAGCCCGCCAGCAGCACCCCGTGTTCGTGGAAGACGTGCGTACGTCACCGTTGTTCGTGGGCACCACAGCGGCCGAGGTGCTCCAGGACGCGGGCGTGCACGCCGTCGCCTCACTGCCCGTCGTCACGCCGGCCGGCACGCTCATCGGGATGCTCTCCACGCACTGTGCGAAGCCGACCGTCTGGACGCCCGACGCACAGCGGGAGCTCGCGTACGTGATCCAGGTGGCCGGCCGGATGGTCCGCTGAGTCGGCGCGTGCGGCGACCGGCGCGTGGGGACAGCGCGACCGCTAGGCGAGCGGCATCGGCGAGGGCGGCCCGGAGTCGGTGGCCGCCGCACGCAGGCAGCGGGTGGGCAGGTCGGGCGCACGAGCGGCCCACAACTCGGCCTCCGCGTCCGGCGTGAGACTCGCGGACCACACCGTCATCAGGAGCTGCACCGCCGTCTCCCGCTGCGGGCACGAGAGCGAGGCCGTGAGTGCCGCCTGCCCGACCGCGCACTCGGCCGGCCGACGAAGACGGCGGATCACGACGGAGTCGGGGCAGGCGCCGTGCAGCAGGACGGCGTAGAGGGGCATGAAGACGTCCGCGTCCTCCGCCTTCAGTTCCATGACGTCCTGTGCGTAGCGCACGAGTTCGGAGAGCCGCGTGAGCTGGATGCACAACTGCTGTCCGGCACGGTCGGATCCGCACGGTTCCACGAAGCGTTCCATGGCATCGTCGCTCGCTAGGTCTGGGCGGGCACGCCTTCCTGGGCTGAGTCGTGATGTGCGGGCCTTCGCGGCGCAGCCCACCAGAATTGTCCTCCGCCTACAGCCCCCGCCTCGCCGCAAGCCGGAATCTGTCCGTTTCGCGGACTGTCCGTACAGAAGCCGATCGCGGGCCCGCACCGGGAAGCGGTGAATCCGTCACCAGTCGTGGACGGTGCCGTCGGCGAGGCGGTTGTAGGGCAGATAAGCCTGCTGGTACGGGTGGGCCGCGGCGGCCTCCTCGTCCAGGTCGATGCCGAGCCCAGGGGTGTCGCCGGGGTGGAGCAGACCGTCCTTGAACGTCAGCGAGGGGCGGAAGACCACGTGCGTGGCGTCGCTGTGCCCCATGTACTCCTGGATCCCGAAGTTGTGGAGGGCCAGGCCCAGATGGGCCTGGGCGGCCAGGCCGACGGGGGAGATGTCGGTGGGCCCGTGGAAGCCCGACTTGATCTGGTACTCGGCCGCGGTGTTCATGATCTTGCGCAGCGGGGTGATGCCGCCGAAGTGGGTCGAGGCTGCCCGTACGTAGTCGATGAGCCGCTCGCTCAGCAGGGTCTGGAAGTCGGCCGCGTGGTTGAAGACCTCGCCGACCGCCAGGGGAGTGGTGGTGTGCCGGCGGATCAGGCGGAAGGCCTCCTGGTGCTCGGCGGGCGTGCTGTCCTCCAGCCAGAACAGGTCATAGGGCTCAAGGGACTTGCCGAGCTTCGCCGCCTGGATCGGCGTCATCCGGTGGTGGCCGTCGTGCAGCAGCGGCAGGGCGGGCCCGAACTCGTTCCGTACGGCTTCGAAGACAGTGGGCAGATGGCGCAGATAGGCGCGGGTGTCCCAGTCCTCCTCCGGAGGGCGGGGGCCCCGCCCGGCCGGCTCGTGGTCGTAGCGCTCGCCACTGGCCTGGGGCTGCGCCGCCACTCCGTACACGGCGTTGAGGCCGGGGACGGCGGTCTGGATCCGTACGGCCTGGTGCCCCTCCTCGATGTTCTGGCGCACCGAGTCGAACAGCTCGGGCAGATCGCGGCCGGAGGCGTGGCCGTAGGTCATGAGGCCGGTGCGGCAGGCACCGCCGAGGAGCTGGTACACGGGGAGACCCGCGACCTTTCCCTTGATGTCCCACAACGCCATGTCGACGGCGGCGACGGCGGCCATCGTCACCGGTCCGCGCCGCCAGTAGGCGCCGCGGTAGAGGAACTGCCAGGTGTCCTCGATGCGGTGCGGGTCACGGCCGACGAGCAGTTGGGCGAGGTGGTCGCGGAGGTAGGACACGACGGCGAGTTCGCGCCCGTTGAGCGTGGCGTCGCCGAGACCGGTGATCCCCTCGTCCGTGGTGATCTTCAGGGTGACGAAGTTGCGGCCGGGGCTGGTGACGATGACGTCGGCCGAAGTGATGCGCATGTCCACCTTCTGGGTCGAGGGAGCGACGGAGCCGGTTCAGTGCGTGAGGCCCGGCCGGGCCGGGTGATCGCACCGCAGGTCGTCTGCGGGCGCACCGTGGTCCTGGTCGTGGTCGTGACGCCGGTCACGGCCGACGGTAGGGAGCGGTACCCAGCACGGCGGAGATGGTCTTGCCCCGGTCGTGCGCCTCGACGGTGACGGCGTGCGCCAGGTCGTTGACCATCATCCAGCCGAACCCGCCGGGGACGGTGGGGTCGTGGGGTCTCAGGAGCGGTGCGTGCGGGCTGCGGTCGCTGACCTCGACCACCAGGGCACCGTCGTGGACGCGGGCGCTGAAGCCGGTGATGCCACCGCCGTGGCGCAGCGCGTTCGAGGCGAGCTCGCTGGCGATCAGGAGCGCATCGTCGTGCAGACGGCGGGCCTGCTGCTCGGTCAGGTCCGCGCACAGGGCGACCACGGTCCTGCTCGTGTCGGTCCGAGCCTGCGAGCAGGTGAAGCGCTCCGTGTCGGATGCGTCCGGAGCACCCACAGGACCTCCTCCAGTGTCTTCGGGCACCGGGCCTCTGCAGCCCGAACCCCGGTGCGCGGACGTCTGCTCCACGGTCTCGTCAGGGACGGGGAGGCTGAGTGGTCGTGTCCAGGTAGAACGCGTCGATGCTCTGGACCGCGTGCTCGAAGTCGTCGAGGTTGACCGGCTTGGTGACGTAGGCGTTGGCGTACTGCCGGTAGGCGCCCGTCACGTCGTCCGGAGCCGCGGAGGTCGTCAGGACCACCACGGGGATCGTGCGCAGGTCGTCGTCGCCCTTGAGCACGGCCAGCAGCTCCCGCCCGTTCATCCTCGGCATGTTGAGGTCGAGGACGATCAGGTCGGGACGCGTGGAGCTCGGGTCGCGCAGGTACTCCAGAGCGGCGATGCCGTCCTCGACCTGGGTCAGGTTCCGGGCACCGCGCGCGCTCAGGGCGTCCTGGACCAGCATGGCGTCGGCGAGGTCGTCCTCGACGAGGAGGACGTCGTAGGGACGGGGCGACGTGGTCATCTCATGGGCTCCGGGGCGGGGTCGGGTCGGCTGGGGTGCGGGACGGGTGGGTGATCAGATCGGGCCAGCGGTTCCTGGCCCCTTGCCGGGTGATGTTGAGGACCCGGCCGAGCTCCGGGTAGCCGGCCCCCGCCGCGACCGCATCCTGGGCCGCCTGGTACTCCAGGCGATCCAGCGCGCTCCTCAGTTGCAACACCATGTACAAGCGCGTCAACGCCTGTGATTGTGCCGTGACGTGGCCGTCGTCGGCGGGCCGGGGGTCCAGGGTGCGAGGGGTGAGCCGACGGACGAGGTCGCCGAGCGCGTCGATGGACAGCTGGGCGATCTCCTCCTCGGTCACACGTAGGGAGAAATGCTTGCCAGGCATGCCGCACACCCTAGGAAACTGCTGGTCGCTCGACAACATGACTTGTCGGATTGCGGTTACAGTATGCACGCCGCGCACAAGGGGAGGCGGCCCTGACTGATTCAAGGAGCGCCCCGGTATGGCGACCGACGTCAAGAGCGGACGTTCCCGAACATCCCGCGCGAACTGGACCACGCGCCGCTGGCTGCGGGTGAGCGCCGGCTCGGCGCTCGTCGTGCTCGCCGTGCTCGGCGGGCTCGGTCTCTGGTCCCTGACCCGCGCGTCCGCCATCACCGACGAGCTGGTCGGTGTCCGCAGCCCGTCCCTGTCCAACGCCGTGCGCCTGGAGGCGGCCCTGGTCAACCAGGAGACGGGCGTCCGCGGCTACGGCCTCACCGGTGAGCGTGCCTTCCTTGCGCCCTACGAGCAGGGCCTGACCGACCAGCGCTCGGCCGTGACCCAGCTGCGCGACCTGCTCGCGGACGACAAGGAGGGGCGGGCCGACCTCGACAACGTCCTGGCCAAGGCGGGACGCTGGCAGCGCACCGTTGCCCGACCGGTCGCCGAGGCCCCCGCCGGGACCTCGGTGGAACTCTCCGCGCAACGGGCCACCCAGGGCAAGACCTCGTTCGACGCGCTGCGCAAGGCCATGGTCGTCCAGCAGGACCACCTGCGCGACGCCCGCTTCGCGGCCACGGAGGATCTGAAGAGCGCGTCGCGGCTGCGCGACGGCATCCTCATCAGCATCGCCGCTGTCATCCTCCTGCTCACGGTCCTGGTCTTCGAGGGGCTCCGGCGGGGCATCACCACCCCTCTGGAGCGGCTGGGCGCCGATGCCCGCGAGGTCTCCGGCGGCAACTTCGAGCACCCCGTCGTCGCCACCGGACCCGCGGACCTGCGCCGGCTCGGCGCGGACATGGAAGCCATGCGGCGCCGGCTCCTGGACGAACTCGCCTTCACCGAGGAAGCCCGCCGCCGGCTCGACGAACAGGCGGTGGACCTGCGCCGCTCCAACTCCGAGCTGGAGCAGTTCGCCTACGTCGCCTCGCACGACCTGCAGGAACCCCTGCGCAAGGTGTCGAGCTTCAGCCAGCTCCTCCAGCGTCGCTACGCCGGACAGCTCGACGAGCGGGCCGACCAGTACATCGGGTTCGCGGTCGACGGGGCGAACCGCATGCAGAAGCTCATCAACGACCTGCTGGAGTTCTCGCGCGTGGGCCGCGTCCACAACGACCACCGCGAGGTCGATCTCGACGCGGTGGTCAGCCAGACGCTCGACGCGCTGAGTGTCTCCATAGAGGAGTCCGGCGCCCGGATCGTGCGCGATCCGCTCCCCACCGTCACCGGGGACAGCACGCAGCTCGGCATCCTGTGGCAGAACCTGATCGCCAACGCCGTGAAGTTCCGGCACGCCGACCGGGCACCCGAGATCACCATCGAGGCGACCCGTGACGGCGACCTGTGGCGCTGCGCGGTCAGCGACAACGGCATCGGGATCGCCCCGGAGTTCGCGGAGAAGGTGTTCATCATCTTCCAGCGCCTGCACACCAAGGACGCCTATCCAGGAAGCGGCATCGGCCTCGCCATGTGCAAGAAGATCACCGAGTTCCACGGCGGAACCATCGGTATCGACCCGGACCACGGGCCCGGCACCCGCTTCGTCTTCACCCTCGCGGCCACCGGGGCCGCGCAGCAGGCCGACGTCGTCGAAGGCGCGGCCGCGAGATGAACACCTTCGCACCCGAACAGCACGTGCGGATCATCCTGGTCGAGGACGACGACGGCGACGCCCTCCTGGTGGAGGAGTTGCTGATCGACACCGGGCTGCGCCATTCGCTGATCCGGGCCAGCAGCCTCGCCGCTGTCCGCGCCGAACCGACGGTCCACGCCGCGGACTGCATCCTGCTGGACCTGCACCTGCCCGACGCCAGCGGGATCGGTGCGGTCGCCGCGGTCCAGGAGATCGCACCCGATGCGGCGATCATCGTCCTGACCGGTCTCGCCGAGTCGCAGGCCGGCAGCGAGGCGGTGGCCGCCGGTGCCCAGGACTACCTCGTCAAGGGTCAGGTCGCCCCTGACCTTCTGCACCGCGCCGTCCGCTACGCGGTCCACCGCAAGCAGGCCGAGCGGGCCAGCGCCGACATCCGGACCGGGCAGCTGCGCGCCGAGGAGAACGCCCGCCTCGAACGGGGCCTGCTGCCGCAGCCGATGATCTCCGCCTCCGCCATCAGGGCCACGAGCCGCTACCTGCCCGGCCGCGAACGGGCCTTACTGGGCGGCGACTTCCTCGACGTGGTCCAGACGCCCGACGGTCAGTTGCACGCCATCGTCGGTGACGTGAGCGGGCACGGTCCCGACGCCGCCGCGCTCGGAGTGTGTCTGCGCATCGCCTGGCGATCCCTCACCCTGGGCGGCCACCGCGCCCAGGACCTGCTGCTGCTCCTCGAACGGATGCTGGTCGCCGAACGCACGCAGAGCGACCTCTTCGCGACCGTCACGCTGGCCTGTCTGGACCCGGCCGCCGGCCGCGCGACCCTCCATCTCGCGGGCCATCACCCGCCGTTGCTGACCACGGCGGGCCGGACGCGCGAGGTGTCGGCACGCCACGGCATCGCTCTGGGCATCGCGCCGGGCCACGCCAACTGGCAGGCCAGCGAGCTCACCCTGCCGGACCGTGGAGCGCTCGTCATCTACACGGACGGCCTGGTCGAGGGCCACGAGGGGAAAGAGCCGCAGCGGCTCGGCGTGGACGGACTCATCCGTCTCATGGACCGGATACCGGCGGACGACACCGACACGCACCTCGACGAGCTGATCACCCAGGTCCGCGAACTCAACGCCAACCGGCACACCGACGATCTCGCCATTCTCCGTCTGGAATGGAACGGCATCGGTTCACTCACGGGCCTGCTGCCCGCTCCGGGGACAGCTGATTCCCCGTCCCCGCGGCTCGAGCGTCGTTGACGACGCCCCAGGGGCGGCCCGCGGTCAACTAGGCCGCCCCTGGCGCGCTTTGGGCTGCCGTCCGTCCTCGGCGCAGCGCCGCGCCGCCGGATCCGTCCCTGTCACGTCGACGACCTTCGGTCCGTCGTACCCCCTGCGCGCCATGGCGCCGGCCGGCCCCTGTTGGCGCCCACGCGCGTGATCCAGGTACGCGGTTGGGCCGTCGCATTGGGGTACTTTGTCGCGTGTGTTCCAACTGCCCGCCGCCGAGCGGTCGAAGGGTGACGCCCGGCACGGATGCGTTCCGATCCGGAGCAGTTCTGAAGAAGTGAAGAGGATGGATCGGATGACCACAGTGATGTCGCAGCAGCACGCCCACGAGGCGGGCGGCGTCGACATGAAGTTGGTGGAACAGGCTTACGCGGATCCGGCGTCGATCGCGCCGCGTGACGTCAGAGAAGTGGCCACGTACTTCTTCGAGCGCCTCGCGCAGCTCGAGGAGGGTACGCGTGATCACCAGTACGTGCGCAACACGCTGATCGAGATGAACCTCTCGCTGGTCCAGTACGCGGCCGGACGGTTCAAGTACCGCGGTGTCGCGGAGAGAGAGGACCTCGTCCAGGTCGGCACGATCGGTCTGATCAAAGCCATCGACCGGTTCGAGCTCTCCCGCGAGGTGGAGTTCACCTCCTTCGCCGTTCCGTGGATCACCGGTGAGATCAAGCGCTTCTTCCGCGACGCCACGTGGGCCGTGCACGTCCCGCGCCGGCTGAAGGAGGCCCGCGCCGAAGTGACCGAGGCGACCGAGGAGTTGCGCCAGCGTCTGGGGCGCTCGCCGTCCACGGCCGAACTGGCGGAGCGGGTGCAGCTCGACCGGGCCGAGGTCGCCCAGGTCCAGATGGCGGTGAACGGGTACAACACCGCCTCCCTGGACGCCGCCGTCTCCGGGGGCAGCGGTGAAACCGACACCGTGCTGGGCGACTTCGTCGGTTTCGAGGAACAGTCCTACGAACTCATCGAGACCCAGCGCTCCCTCGCTCCGCTCATCGCGGAGCTGGACGAACGAGATCGCGTCATCCTGCATATGCGTTTCGTGGAGGAGCGTTCCCAGGTCGAGATCGGCCGCGAGTTGGGCGTCTCGCAGATGCACGCCTCACGCCTGATCAGCAGGCTCGTGGCCAGACTCCGGATCGGTCTGCTGGGGGACGGCGGTTCCTGACGAGCGCCTGTCCCGCGCGGCCGGCCCTCCGGGAGCTCCCGACGTCACAAGCCGCAAGACAGGTTTTGGCCAGCTGGAAATCCGCGGCCGGTCAGCGGCCCGTGACCCCAGCTACAAATCTTGAGCACAAATTCCACACATCACCCTCTCCAGACGGGTTCCGATGCTCTAGATTGTCCATGCTTCACATGCCGGGACACGAGGCGACAAGTGATGATCTATAGCTCAAATGCCATGGATATTCAGCTGTTGTGTCTCCGGCGTCAGAGGCGGGGGTGATCAATTCTGGGGGCCCGAGAGGGGGCTTCGGGTGTGGGGAGCACTCGAAGTTGAGACGGGTCCCGTGCATCTCGGCAGTCCGGCAGGACCTGCGAATCTGCCGCCGGGGTGAGCAGTCCAAGCAGCGCTGAAACGGCCGAGAAGTCATGCGCGGGAGGCGGGGGCCTCCAGGGGGAGGAACAGCGCGGTGCGGGGGGCGTGGCCTCCCGGGGGGATCAGCACACGACCATGTCGAACCATTGGGGACCGGGGGGTTCTTGTGCGGCAGGGGGGATTAGTCGGCCCTTTTCCGTCGGCGCGCGGGCGTCTGGCGGACGGGACGATCAGCCAGCCGGCGAATGACTGGGAACAGCGGTATCGCCGTACCGTGATCACCAGCGACACCGTGGCCACCGCCTTGGTGGTGGCGGGGATCGGCAACTTTTTCGGGGCCCGGGACGCGGCCAACTGGCATGAGAAATGGGGAATCCTCGCCTTCGGCACCGAACTGCTGGTGCTGGCATCGCTTGCGGTCAGCCGGGCCTGGGCCCCGGCTGTGCTCGGTCAGGGAGCCGAGGAGTTCCGCAGGCTCGGACGCTCACTGTTCACGGCGACCGTCGTGCTCGCGCTCGGCGGGATAGCCCTCACCTCGCGCAACATCAAACTATGGATCTTCGTCGCGATCCCCGCGATCGCGCTCGTCACCATGACCGAGCGGTATGTGCTCCGCCTCTCGCTGCACAAGCAGCGGAAGGAAGGGCAGTGCCTCAGACCGGTGCTCGCTGCCGGGAGCCCGGCCACCGTGCGCGACCTGATCAACCGGACCCGCAAGTTTCCGCACCTCGGCTGGCGCGTGGACGCGGTGTGCACCACGGACGGTCTCGGGCTCGACGGTGACCAGTTGGACGGAGTGCCGGTCGTCGGCCGGCTGACGGACGTCGCCAACCACGTCCGCCGCGACGGCTACCGTGTCGTCGCGGTCACCCCGGACCCGCACTGGTCACCGGACCGGCTGCAGCGGCTGGCCTGGAACCTCGAAGGCAGCGAGGCCGAGATGGTCGTGGCCCCCGTCCTGATGGAGGTGGCCGGCCCGCGGCTGCACGTCGACGCGGTGCTCGGCATCCCGCTGCTGCGGGTCAGCATGCCGACCTTCACCGGGGGCCGCCGGGCGGTCAAAGAGGTCGTCGACCGGCTGGGCGCGGCGGTCCTGCTGATGCTGTTCGCGCCGCTGATGGTGCTTGTCGGACTGTTCGTCCTGGCGGACAGCCGGGGCGGCGCGTTCTACCGCCAGCGCAGAGTCGGCAAGGACGGCCGCGAGTTCACCATTCTCAAGTTCCGCACCATGGTGACCGGAGCCCACGGGGCACGTGCCGAACTGGCCGACCGCAACGAGGGCGCGGGGCTGCTGTTCAAGCTCCGCCGGGATCCGCGGGTGACCCGGGTGGGGACGGTGCTGCGCCGGTACTCGCTCGACGAACTCCCGCAACTCTTCAACGTGCTCACCGGTTCGATGTCGCTCGTCGGCCCGCGGCCTCCCTTACCGGAGGAGTCCGCGGCGTACGGCCCGGACATCCGGCGGCGGCTGCTCGTCAAGCCCGGGCTCACCGGCCTGTGGCAGATCAGCGGGCGCAGCGACCTGCCGTGGGAGGAGGCCGTCCGCCTCGACCTGCGGTACGTGGAGGACTGGTCGCTCGCCCTCGACACAGTGATCTTGTGGAAGACGCTGCGCGCGGTGCTCCACGGGCAGGGGGCGTACTGATGCGCGGGGAGCATCGCACGGACGACGCAGGGAACGCAGGCCGAAAGGGCCTGCCTTGGGGGAGGAACGGGTCATGAGAGTCAGCGTCCTGGGGCTCGGCTACGTGGGCTGCGTGTCGGCCGCGTGCCTGGCGAGCCTCGGCCACGAGGTCATCGGTGTGGACGTCAACCAGGCGAAGGTCGACCTGGTCAACGACGGCAAGGCCCCGGTGGTCGAGGAGCGGATCGGCGAGCTCACCGCCGAGGTCGTAGGGACCGGAGCCTTACGCGCCACCACCGACGTCCGCGAGGCGATCATGGGCAGCGAGGTGTCCCTGATCTGCGTGGGCACACCGTCGGAGCCCAACGGCAGCCTGTGCACCACGTACTTGGAGCGGGTCACCGAGCAGATCGGCGCCGCACTGGCCGAACGGGGCGGGCGGCACACCATCGTGTTCCGCAGCACCATGCTGCCGGGCACCTGCACGAACCTGCTGGTGCCGATCCTGGAGAAGTACGTGGGCGGCACGGCCGGGGTGGACTTCGGCGTCGCGGTCAACCCGGAGTTCCTGCGCGAGGGCACGAGCGTGCGGGACTTCTTCGACCCGCCCAAGACCGTCATCGGCGAAGTCGACGCGGACAGCGGCGACGTGGTGGCGGCGCTGTACGACGGCCTGCCCGGCGAGGTGTTCCGGGTGCCGGTCTCGACAGCCGAGGCGATCAAGTACGCGGACAACGCGTTCCACGGCCTCAAGATCGGCTTCGCGAACGAGCTGGGCGCGGTCTGCCAGGCCCTCGGGGTGGACTCGCACCAGGTCATGGACGTGTTCCTGGCCGACCGCAAGCTGAACATCAGTCCCGCCTACCTGCGGCCCGGCTTCGCCTTCGGCGGCTCCTGCCTGCCCAAGGACCTGCGCAGCCTGGTCCACGCGGCCAACCGGGCCGACGTCTCGGTGCCCATCCTCTCCCACGTGCTGCCCTCCAACTCCGACCATCTGCAGCGCGCGGTCGACCTGGTCGAGCGCACCGGCAAGCGCCGGGTGGGCATGTTCGGGCTGTCCTTCAAGCCCGGCACCGACGACCTCCGCGAGAGCCCGCTCGTCGAGCTGGCGGAGAGGCTCTTCGGCAAGGGGTACGACCTGCGGATCTACGACGCCAACGTGAGCCTCTCCCGGCTGATCGGCGCCAACCGCGAGTACATCGAGACTCGGCTGCCGCACCTCGCGCAGCTGCTCGCGAACTCCGTCGGCGAGGTGCTGGAGCACGCCGAGGTGTGCCTCGTCGGGACCAAGGACCCGGCTGTCCTCTCGGCGCTCGGCCACGGCGAAAAACCGGTGATCGTCGATCTCGTCCGCCTTCCCGACGCCGAAGCGCGCCGGGCCGAACCGGGGTACATGGGCCTTGCTTGGTAACACGACCGGCGGCGACGGCACGGGCCGTCGCGCGCTGATCCTGGTCGAGAACCTGTCGGTGCCGTTCGACCGGCGGGTCTGGCAGGAGTGCACGACGCTGCGCGACGCCGGGTGGGAGGTGCACGTCATCTGCCCCCGAGGGAGCAAGCGGGACACGGAGCCGGAGGCGGTGATCGACGGGGTGCGGATCCACCGCTACCCGTTGCGCGCGGCCACCGGAGGACCGGCCGGCTACCTGAAGGAGTACGGATCGGCGTTGTGGCACACGGCCCGGCTGATCCGCAAGGTCGGCCCGGTCCACGTGGTCCACGCCTGCAACCCGCCCGACCTGCTGTTCCTGTCGGCACGGTGGCTGAAGCGGCGCGGCGCGCGGTTCGTCTTCGACCAGCACGACCTGGTACCCGAGCTGTACCTCTCCCGGTTCGACCGCGGCAAGGACCTGCTCTACCGCGGCGTGTGCGCGCTGGAACGGATGACGTACCGGGCCGCGGACGTCGTGCTCGCCACGAACGAGAGCTACCGGGACGTCGCGGTGGGCCGCGGCGGGCAGCGGCCGGAGGACGTGTTCGTGGTGCGCAGCGCGCCGCAGACCGACCGTTTCCAACCGGTTCCGCCCGAGCCGGAGTTGAAGCGCGGCAAGCCTCATCTGCTGTGCTACCTCGGCGTCATGGGCCCGCAGGACGGCGTCGACTACGCCCTGCGGGCACTGGCCAAGCTGCGCGACGAGTTCGGACGGACCGACTGGCACGCGGTGTTCGTCGGCTCCGGCGACGCCTTCGACGCGATGGTGGAGCTGTCCCGGCAGCTCGGGCTCTGCGAGCAGGTGCAGTTCACCGGACGCATTCCGGACGCCGACCTGGTGCGCTACCTGTCCACCGCGGACGTGTGCCTGTCCCCGGACCCGCGCAATCCGCTCAACGACGTGTCCACCATGAACAAGGTCCTGGAGTACATGGCGATGGGCCGGCCCATCGTCTCGTTCGACCTCCGGGAGGCGCGCGTCTCCGCCGGTGACGCCGCCGTCTACGCGCCCGCCAACGACGAGGCCGAATTCGCCAAGCTCATCACGGTGCTCCTCGACGATCCGGAGAAGCGCGCCCGGATGGGCGAGACGGGCCAGGAGCGGATCAGCGGGCAGCTTTCCTGGCGGAACTCGCAGGCGTCGCTGCTCGCCGCCTACGCCGCCGCGTGCCGTGACCGCACTCCGGTGTCGGCAGGTGGCCCGGACGGTACGAGGAAGAGGCCGCGTCAGTGAGTGATGACACGATCCGCCTGGTCACAGTCGGGCGGATACTGCGCCGGCGGTGGCGGCTGCTCGCCGTTCTCACCGTGGTCGGCGCGCTCGTCGGCTACGGCACATCGATGGTGTTCCCGCCCCGCTACACGGCGTCGGCATCAGTACTGCTCCCCGGGCAGTGGGAGGAGCGCGAACTGCTGACCCAGGTGGACATCGCGACCAGTTCGTCGGTGGTCGACCGTGCCGCCGCCAAGCTCGACTGGCATGACGTCACCAGCAGCGAGCTGCGGGACCGAGTGAGCGCCAAGGCGGCCGACGGGAACCTCATCAAGATCTCGGGCACGGCCGACACCCCGAAGCGCGCACAGCAGCTCTCCGACCAAGTGGCCAAGGAATTCGTCAGCTTCGCCGCGCGGATCGCGGGCGGCAGCACCGACCCCGACGCGGCGACCGGGACCGAGGCGCTGCGTCAGCAGGTCGTGGAGACCAACCGCCGCATCTCCGACCTGGCCGATGCGGCCGACCCGGGGCAGACCGTGGAGAGCGTGCAGGCCCGCACCGCCCTCGAGAAGCTGCGCACCTCGCTGGAGGAGGCCATGACGAAGCTCGACCAGGCCGACCCGGCGACCGACAAGGCGGGCATGGTGGTCATGGGCCCGGCGGCCCGGCCGACCGGCGAGGCGCCGCCGACGAGGACGCAGTTCATCGTCGCCGGAGCGCTGCTGTTCTTCCTGTTCGCGGTCCTCGGCCATCTCGTCGCCGCACGGGCGAACCGCCGGCTGCGCACCGAACCGGAGATCGCCGCGGCGCTGGGCTCGCCGCTCCTCGGCACCGTCGACGTGCCGGGTGAACAGGGCGCGCACCGGCCGCAGGACGCTGCCCCGCGCGCCCGGATCCGCCGGCTCCTCGGCATCGACACCCGGTGGGACGTACCGGCCCCGCAGAGATCCGGCGACGAGGCCGGCAGACGGATCCGCTACCAGCGGGTGTGCGCCCGCCTCCGGGACCGGTTGCCCTCACCCCGGCGGCTGCTGGTCGTCGTACCGAACGGCGACGCGACCGCCCACCAGGCCGCCGAGCAGCTCGCCGCCGAGGCCCAGGGCGACCCGGTGCTGCGCGTGGTGGAGGTTTCGACGGACCGGCCGACCGTGCCGGACCGCGACACCGAGTCCGGTGCCCTGGTGGTCCTCAGCGCCGGCAGCTGGACCGCGGAAGAGCTCGCCGGCATCGCCGAGGCGTGCGCGGACGGCAGCCATGAGGTCGTCGGCACCGTCGTCGTCGGCACGGTCCTGGCCCGTGCGACACGGTCTGCCGACCGTCCTTCGGACGACGCCGCTCCGGCGCTCGCGGCGCACGGTCACATGACGGGAGGTTCGCTGTGACGACGAGCACGACGTCCGAGTCGTCGGCGGCCGCCCCGCTCTTCGACCTGCAGGCGCTGGTGGTGTCGGTGCGCAGGCGCCGCCGCCTCTGGTGCTCCCTGGCGCTCCTCGGGCTGCTGGCCGGCGCGGCGGTGGCCGTCCTGATGCCGCCGCCACCGACCGCGGTGACCAAGGTGCTGGTCGCGCACGAGGACGACCAGCCCAACGACACCGGAACGCTGATCCGCACCGACGTCGCCGTACTGGGGACCACGCAGATCGCCGACAAGGCCCTGCGGGCCCTCAAGTCCTCCGAGGACCCGCAGGACTTCATGCGCGACTACCGGGGGACCGGCCTGACCAACAACCTGCTCCAGATCGACGTGACCGGTGACAGCGACGCCGAAGCGGTCGCCCGAGCCCAGGCGTTGGCCGACGCGTTTGTCGCGGACCACGTGCGGCGGATGCAGGAAGCCGCGAATGCCGAGGCCAAAGCCCTGAGCGACCAGCGTGACCGCATGCGGGACGAACTCACCCAGGTCAACAAGGAGATCGGGAACAGGTCGCCGGACAGCGACCCGAAGGCGTCGGCGAGCATCGAGTCGCTCTTCGCCCGCCGGGCCGAACTCAACTCGCGGATCGCCGATTTCGACCAGCGCGCCGCGGACGCACGTACCGGCACCCCCAAGGTGGTCGCCGGCACGCAGATCGTGGACGCCCCGCGCGCGGTGCGGCACTCCCTGCCCAAGGCCGCCGCCACCGACGCCGCGATCGGCCTCGTCCTCGGGCTCGTCCTCGGCCTCGCGCTGGCCGCGGTCGGCACGGTGGTGGCGGACCGCCCCGTGCTGCGCCGGGACATCGCGGCGAACCTGGGCGCCTCGGTCATCGCCGAGCTGCCCCGCCGATCGGGCAGGCCGTGGCAACGCCGACGGACCCGGGCGGCACGCGAACGGCTCACCGCGACCCTGGCCCGCACCGTGCGGGACTCCACGGAACCGGTGTCGCTGCTCGAACTGGGCTGCGCGCGCAGCACCAGCGTGATCGCCCTCGACCTCGCCAGGGCTTTGGGGGCCGAGGGGCAAGCGGTCATCATCGACGCGCTGCCCGGCCGACAGCTCTCGGGCCGCCGCCTGAAGCCGGGGGACCCGACCGTGGTCAGCAGCGAGCATGCCGCGACCGTGGCGCATCAGGAGCACCGGCTCGGCGTCGGCTCGGTGGCGCCCGGCACGGCGTGGACCGGACTCCAGGACCTCGGTACGCAGACCGTGCTCGTCGTGCGGGCCGGGCACGGCAGCGTCGCATGGCTGCACACCGTGGCACGGCAGCTCGCGGACCTGCTCATCCCGGTGATCGGTGTGGTGCTGATCGACCCCGATCCGCGGGACCGGACCGACGGCACCCTCTGGGACGGGCTGCAGACCGCGCTGCGCGGCCACAACGTGCGGCCTGCCCGGGAGAAGACGACGGGCCGGCCGCGGACGGAGCGGCCGTCATGGGCACGGGTCCCGGAGATCGACCAGGAGGCGCGGTAAGACATGTGTGGCATCGCAGGCACGTACCGATGGCCGGACGGAAAGGCCGTGACCGACCGGCTCACCGACACCCTCGCCCACCGGGGTCCGGACGGCTCCGGTCGCTACAGCCACCGCGTCGGTGACGGCGAGGTGCACCTCGGGCACCGGCGCCTCGCCATCATCGACCTGTCCGAGACCGGCGCCCAGCCGATGGTCTCCGACGGCCTCGTCCTCACGTACAACGGTGAGCTGTACAACGCGCCCGAGCTGCGCGCCGAGCTGGCCGCCGCCGGGGTGCGCTTCCGCGGTACCTCCGACACCGAGGTGGTGCTGGAGGCGTGGCGGCGCTGGGGCACGGACTGCCTGCCCCGGCTGCGCGGCATGTTCGCGTTCGGGATCTTCGACGAGCGAACCGGTGAACTGGTGCTCGCCCGCGACCAGTTGGGCATCAAGCCGCTGTTCCTGCTCCGGCGCGGTGCGGGTCTGGTCTTCGCCTCCGAGCTCAAGGCGCTCGCCGCCGCCACCGGGGGGTCCCTGGAGGTGGACCACGCCGCGCTGGTGGCCTCGCTGCTCTACTACTGGGTGCCGGACTCGCGCTGCGCGTTCCGCGAAGCGGAGAAGCTGCCCCCGGGGAGCTGGCTCAGATGCCGGCCCGACGGACGGGTGGAGCGCGGCCGGTTCTGGAACCTCAAGGACGTCGCCGCCGAAGGCCGGGAGCGGGCCCGCAGCGGCGACCAGCCGGACCTGGCCGCCATCGTCGAGGAGTCGACCCGGCGGCACATGCTCTCCGACGTACCCGTGGCGACCTTCCTCTCCGGCGGTCTCGACTCCAGCTACCTGACCGCGCTGGCGGCCCGCCGGCAACCCGGGATCTCCGCCTACACGATCGGGTTCCGCGCCGAGGACGCCAAGTTCGAGGCGATGCCGGACGACCTGCGCTACGCCCGGCAGGTGGCCGAGCGGTTCGGTGTCGACCTGCACGAGATCGAGATCGCCCCGAACGTGCTCGACCTGCTGCCGCAGATGACGTACAGCCTGGACGAGCCGATCGGCGACCCCGCCGCGATCAACACGTTCCTGATCTGCTCGGCCGCCCGGGAGGCCGGGGTCAAGGTGATGCTCTCGGGGATGGGCGCCGACGAACTGTTCGCCGGGTACCGCAAGCACCTCGCCAACCTGATCGCGCTGCGCTACCAGCGCGTCCCGCGGCCCCTGCGGCGCGGCCTGTCCGCGGCCGTGGACCGGCTGCCGGTCGCCACGGCCCGCCGGGGCTACCGCTCGGTGCGCTTCGCGAAGCGGTTCCTCTCCTTCGCCGATCTGCCGGAGGAGACCGCGTTCCGGCGCAGCTACACCATGTACGACCAGGAGGAACTGCTCGCCCTGGTCGATCCGGACCTGGCCGGGACGGTCGACGACGTGCTGACCGAGCACGCGGACATCTACGAGGACAACGACCTCGACGACTTCGTCAACCGCATGTGCCTGGGCGACGCCCGGATGTTCCTGCCGGGCCTGAACCTCACGTACACGGACCGCTCCAGCATGGCCGCGTCGACCGAGGTGCGGGTGCCCTACGTGGACGTCGAGGTGGTCAAGGCGGCGTTCGCCGTACCCGGCGACCGCAAGATCGTCGGACGGCAGGGCAAGGCCGTCCTCAAGGAGGCGGCCACCTCGGTCCTGCCCCGGGAGATCGTCTACCGCCCCAAGGGCCTGTTCAGCGCCCCGCTGCGCGCCTGGATGAGCCGGGACCTGGCACCGCTGGTGCGCGAGGTGGTGCACGACGGTGTGCTCGTCAACTCCGGGCTCCTGCGCCGCGACGCGCTCGCGCGCATGGTCGCCGAGGACGCCGCCGGGCAGCGGGACTTCTCCAAGCACCTGTGGCACGTGCTGACCCTCGAGTACTGGTACCGCGACGCGACCTCCGGGACCGGTCGGAGCGCTCGCTCGGCGGCGTAGAAGACAGCGAAGACGGCGAACACGGCGAACACGGCTGAGGAACAAGGGGACTTCGGGTGAAGCAGGTTGTACAGAACTACAAGAGCGGCGAGCTTGCGGTGCTCGACGTGCCGGAGCCGGGCTGCAAGCCGGGCGGTGTGCTGGTCCGCACCGCCTACTCGCTGATATCCACCGGGACCGAGCTCATGAAGGTGTCCGAGGCCGGCATGTCGATGCTGGGCAAGGCCCGCTCCCGCCCCGACCAGGTGGCCAAGGTCATGCAGAGCGTGGCCACCAACGGGGTGCCCGCCACCTACCGCAAGGTGATGGGCAAGCTGGACTCCTACACGCCGCTCGGCTACTCGCTGTGCGGGATCGTCGAGCAGGTCGGCCCCGGGATCGACGATGTGAAGGTCGGCGACCTCGTCGCCTGCGCCGGCAACGAGCACGCGCTGCACGCCGAACTGAACTGGGTGCCGAAGAACCTCTACACCCCGGTGCCGGACGGCCTCGCGCCGCGTCACGCGGCCTTCGGCACCGTCGGGTCGATCGCGATGCAGGGCGTCCGCCAGGGCGAGCCGCAGCTCGGTGAGGTGGCGCTCGTCATCGGCCTCGGGCTGATCGGACAGCTGGTGGTGCAGCTCCTCACCGCCTCGGGCGTCCGTGTCGTCGGGGCCGACCCCGACCCGGTGCGCTGCGAGCTCGCCGAGCGCCTGGGCGCCGCGGCCTGCGGCGATCCCGGGTCCGCGGCCGTGGAGGCCGCCGTCGCCGAACTCACCGGCGGTCACGGCGTGGACCAGGTGTACCTGGCCGCCGGCGGCGGCAGCAACCAGCCCGTCGAGCTGGCCGCCCGGCTCTGCCGGGACCGCGGCCGGGTCGTCGACATCGGCAAGTGCCGCCTGGACCTGCCGTGGAACGCGTACTACGAGAAAGAGCTCGACGTCCGGTTCTCCCGCAGTTACGGCCCCGGACGCTACGACCCGGAGTACGAGATCGAGGGGCGGGACTACCCGATCGGCTACGTGCGCTGGACCGAGCGCCGCAATCTCGCGTGCTTCCTCGACCTCGTCGCCCGCGGCCGTGTCGACGTGGAGCCCCTGGTCTCCCACGTCGCCGACTTCGACGACGCCGTCGAGACGTACCAGCGCCTGAAGGACGGCGATCTGAAGGCCGTGGCCGTGCTGTTCCGGTACCCCGAACAGTCGGGGGAAGGGGAGGCGGAGGCCCCGGTGGTGGCCGTGCCCGCGGTGCGCCGCAGCGGCGAGGCAGCCGCCCCGGCCCGGGCCGCCGGGACACCGGTGCGCCTTGCGTTCGTCGGCGCGGGCAACTACGCGACATCGATGCTGCTGCCGCACCTCTCGCAGCGCGACGGCGTCGAGCTGTCGACCGTCGTCACCACGACGGCGCTGTCCGCGGCCAACGCGCAGCGGAAGTTCGGCTTCGCCGAGGCGACCACCGACCTCGACGCCGTGCTCGGCGACAAGTCCATCGACGCGGTCTTCGTCGTCACCCGGCACAGCTCGCACGCCGAACTCACCCGCAAGGCGCTGCTGGCCGGCAAGGCGGTGTTCGTGGAGAAGCCGCTGGCCCTCACCGAGGACGAGCTGGCCGGCGTGCTCGCCGCGGTGGAGGAGTCCGGCAACGACCGGCTGCAGGTGGGCTTCAACCGCCGCTTCGCGCCGCTGCTGCAGGAGGCGAAGAAGCGCCTCGGCGCCCGGACCGGTCCGGCGAGCCTGCGCTACCTGGTCAACGCGGGCCGGCTGCAGCACGGCAGCTGGTACCTCCAGCAGGGCACGGAGGGCTCGCGGTTCGAGGGCGAGGGCGGACACTTCATCGACACGGCGAGCTGGCTGCTCGAGGCCGACCCGGTCTCGGTGTACACGGTCGCCTCGTCCGGCAACGAGGACCTGCAGGTCGTACTGAGCTACCCGGACGGGTCCACCGCCACCATCAGCTACGTCACCACCGGCGCGCCCGGCTTCCCCAAGGAGACGCTGGACCTCGTCGCGGACGGCAAGGTGCTGCGGCTCGACGACTTCGTCCGTGCCTCGGTCTACGGCCGCAAGCGGTGGGTCAGTTCGCGGCTGCCCAAGGCCCGGGACAAGGGACAGAACGCCGAACTGGCCGCGTTCATCAAGGCCGTGCGGACCGGCGGGCCGATGCCGGTACCGCTGGAGTCGCTGGTCGCCACCACGTCGGCCACCCTCGCCGTGCAGGCCGGCCTGGCCGGCGGCGCGCCGGTGACGCTGGCGAGGACGCGATGACCATGAGCGCGGGCTGGTACCTGCGGCGGCTGTCCCGGATGAGACCGGCGGAGGTCGGCGGCCGGGTGGGCGACGCGGTGCGCAGGCGGCGGTGGAGGTCGGCGCGGCCCGACTGCCCGAGCGTGACCGGCGCCCGGTTCACCGCGGTCCTGCCCGCCGGGACGATCGGCGCGATACCGCCGGACGCCGCGAAGCGTCTCCTCGCCGAGGCGGACCGGCTGATGTACGGCCACGCCGAATTCTTCGGAGTGGTCCGCGACGACCTGACCGATCCGGACTGGTGGTACGACCCGAAGACCGGCCGCCGGGCGCCGTTCGGCTACGCCTTCGGTGTGCCGTACCGGAACGAGGACGTGGTCGGGGACATCAAGCAGATCTGGGAGCCGTCCCGGCACCAGTACCTCACCGTGCTCGCCGCCGCCTACGCGGTCACCGGGAACGAGCGGTACGCCGAGCGCGTGGCCGAGCACCTGAGGTCGTGGTGGGCGGCCAACCCGCCGCTGCGCGGCGTGCACTGGATCAGCGGCATCGAGCTGGGCATCCGGCTGCTGTCCTGGGTGTGGATCCGCCGGCTGCTCGACGGCTGGGCGGGCGCGGCCGAGCTGTTCGAGGACAACCCGGTCGCACGGAACCAGATCTGGCACCACCAGCGCTGGCTGGCCGCCTTCCCCAGCCGGGGGTCCTCGGCGAACAACCACGTCATCGCCGAGACCGCCGGGCAGTTCGCCGCGGCCTGCGCGTTCGGCTGGTTCCCCTCCTCGGCGCGCTGGCGAGACGACGCGCTGCGGTCGCTGGAGCGGCAGCTGCGCAACAACACCTTCGTCTCCGGCCTCAACCGCGAACTGGCCACCGAGTACCACGGCCTGGTGCTCGAACTCGGCCTGGCCGCGGTGGCCGAGGCGGATGCCGCCGACGTGCCGGTCCCCGCGTCGATCCGGCTGGTGCTGCTGCGGATGACCGACGCGCTCGCGGCCGTCGTCGACAGCCGCCTGCGACCGCCGCGCCAAGGCGACGCGGACGACGGGTACGGCCTGGTCGTGGACGGCGCCGGCACCGACCGCTGGGCCTCGCTGCTCGCCACCGGGGACGCCGTGTTCGGCCGGCTCGCCTGGTGGCCGGCCGTGACCGGCACCGATGTGCGCACCCCGCTCCTCGCCGCGCTCATCAAGCGCACGGAACCGTCCGTGACGCGTCCGGCGAGCCGACCGGCCCACTTCGCCGACGCGGGCCTGACCATCCTGCGCGGCGGGTCGGAGATCTGGTGCCGCTGCGACGGCGGTCCGCACGGCTTCCTGTCCATCGCCGCGCATGCCCACGCGGACGCGCTGTCCGTGGAGGTCCGGCACGACGGGGTCGACGTGCTCGCCGACCCCGGGACGTTCTGCTACCACGGGCAGCCCGAGTGGCGGCAGTACTTCCGGTCGACCCTCGGTCACAACACCCTGGAACTGGACGGCAGCGACCAGTCCGTCTCCGGCGGCCCCTTCCTGTGGACCCGCCAGGCCCGCAGTCGTGTCCTGGTCGCGGACACGTCCGGAGAGGGCGTGGCCCGCTGGTGCGCCGAGCACGACGGCTACGAGGACTCCGTGCACCGCCGCCGGGTCGAACTGACCGAAGCGACAAAGGAATTGAGGATCGTCGACGAGGTGCGCGGCCCGCGCCGGGCCGTGCGGCTGGCGTTCCACCTCGGCCCGGCGATCACCGCTGACCTGTCGGGCGACCGGGCCGTGCTCACCTGGACCCGGGACGGCGAGGACCGCTCCGCCGTGCTCGACCTGCCCGGCGAACTGAGCTGGCGGGCCCATTGCGGCGAGACCGAACCGCCGCTGGGCTGGTACTCCGCCGGGTTCGGGCGCAAGGAACCCTCTACCACGCTGGTCGGCACCGGCTTCACCGACGGCACGGAGGGCTTCACCACCGTGCTCGGGTTCCACGGCTAGGGGGGCGCGTGGAGATCAAGAGGCGGCACTGGGTGTGGGCGACGGCTTTACTGGCGCTGGCCCTGCTGACGGTGACCGGCTGTGAGAACACGACGACGGACGCGCGGACAGAGCCGACCGCTGTGCCCTCCACGTCCGCGACCCCGTCCACGGCCGTGGCCCGGGTGTGCGCCAAACCCGCGGCCGGGCCGGCGAAGGCACCGGCGGGCGCGGTGACGGTCGACCCCAAGAAGGTCGGTGACCTGGCGGCGAAGACCAAGAGCAACCCCCCGCACACCACGTTCTGGCTCCGGCCGGGCAAGCACCGGCTCGACCCGGACCGCTACGCCCAGGTCATCCCCAAGAAGGGGAACCGCTACCTCGGTGCGCCGGGCGCGGTGCTCGACGGCCGGAAGAAGAACCAGTACGCGTTCGGCGGCAGCGCCCGCGACGTCACCATCCGCTACCTGACCGTGCAGGGTTTCGTCGCGCCGCAGAACGAGGGCGTGGTCAACCACGACTCGGCCGACGGCTGGGTGATCGAGCACGCGACGATCCAGAAGAACTCCGGCGCCGGGCTGATGGCCGGTGCCCGCCAGCAGGTCCGCGCCAACTGCCTGCGCGACAACGGCCAGTACGGAATGAACGCGTACAAGTCCGGCGGTCCCCTCAGCGGCCTGGTCGTCGAGGGCAACGAGATCGTCGGCAACAACACCGGCGACTGGGAGCGGCGGCGCAAGGGCTGCGGCTGCACCGGAGGCATCAAGTTCTGGGCCGTCAACGGCGCCGACGTACGCGGCAACTGGGTGCACGACAACCGCGGCACCGGCTTGTGGGCTGACACCAACAACAACGACTTCCGCATCGAGAACAACGTGCTCGAGGCGAACGACGGGGCCGCGCTGATCTACGAGACCAGCTACAACGCGGTCATCCGGAACAACACGATCCGGCGCAACAACTGGGTCGAGGGCCGCAAGGCGGCCGACAGCGGCGACAGCTTCCCGTTCGCGACCGTCTACCTGTCCGAGTCCGGCGGCGAACCGCGGATCCGAGCCCGCACCGACAAGATCGAGATCTACCGGAACGTGCTGGAGAACAACTGGTCCGGGATCACCCTGTGGGAGAACGCCGACCGGTTCTGCAACAGCCCGGCCAACACCTCGTCCGGTGACTGCACCCTGCTGGTGCACCACACCGACCGCTGCGCGAAACCGGCGATCTCCAAAGCACCGCTCTACGCCGACTGCCGGTGGAAGACCCAGCGGGTGGACATCCACGACAACCGCTTCGTGCTGGACAAGTCCGTCCTCAAGTGCACGGCGAAGTGCGACCGCATGTCGGTGCTCGCCAACTACGGCACCTATCCGGACTGGTCGCCCTACAAGGGCGAAGGGGTGGCTGACGCGATCACCGAGAAGCAGCACAACCGCTGGCACGACAACGCCTACCTCGGACCGTGGAAGTTCGTCGCCCGCGACCCGAGCCAGGTGCTCGACGTCGGGGAGTGGCAGGACGCGCCGTACCAGCAGGACGCGGGCAGCACCTTCCGCGCACAGGCGGGTGGTTGAGATGGCCTGGAACCTGACGCGCACCGGGCCGCCGAGCCGACCGGACACCGCGGGCACGCAGCCCGCCGCGCCGCGCCCGGCCGGCACTCCGAAGATCGTCGGCATCGTCTGGGGTCTGCTGATCCTCAACACGCTCGGCTCCGCCGGTGCGAAGACCATCGTCCCGCTGCCCCGCTCCCTCATCCAGATGGTCACGATGGGCTCGCTGGTCGCCGCGTTCGCCCTGGCGCTCGCGGTCAATCTCCGGCTGCGCATCCGGGGCGGCGCCTTCCTGCTCCTGCTCACCCTGCTGCTGGTGCCGAGCGTGATCTCCAGCGCGGACCTGGAGTCCGGGTTCGGCGCGCTGTTCCGCTGCGGCCGGCTGGCGCTCTTCGTCGGCACGCTGTGGCTGCTCAGCCGCTGGTGGGACGGCGGCCTGACGTTCGCCCGGCACCACATCCGCCTGTACTTCGCGGTGCTCGGGTCGGTGGCCGCCGGCCTGGTCATCTCACCGGGCGCCGCCCTGCCCGAGCTCTACGGCGGACGCCTCGTCGGAGCGTTGTGGCCGCTCACCCCGCCGCAGATCGGACAGTACGCCGCGGTGATCATCGGCCTCACCGTGCTGCTCCTCCTGGGCCGCCGGACCGACAGGACCAGCGCGGCGGTGGTCATCGTGCCGTCACTCGTCCTGCTCGCGCTGACCCATACCCGTACCGCCACGCTCGGCCTGCTCGTCGGTCTTGCCCTGGCGATCGGCTCGCTCATTCTGACCAGCGCCGCCGCCCGCCGGTTCTTCGCCTGGACGGTGCTGTGCGCCACGGTGGCCGCGGTGGGGTTCAGCTCCGCTCTGCAGGCGTGGTTCCTGCGCGGGCAGACCCAGGAGAACTTCTCCAACCTCACCGGCCGGGCCAAGGTCTGGGACGCCCTGCTGGCAGCACCCCGGACGACCTCGGAGCAGCTGTTCGGCATGGGCCTGGGCGACAAGTCGTTCGGCGGGCTGCCCATCGACAACAGCTGGCTCGCCGTGTACGAGGAGCAGGGCCTGATCGGCACCGCCATCGTGGCGGCGATCATCATCGTCCTGGCCGGCGTCGCGTTGCTGCGGCCACCGTCGTTGCAGCGGGCCTGCGCGATCTTCCTGATCAGCTACTGCGCGATCGCGTCGTACACCGAGGCCGGGCTCGGCGATGCCTCGCCGTATCTGCTGCATCTGGCCGTGGCCGCCTCGCTGCTGGCGGCGCCTGCCGCGGCCACCGCGCTGCCCGCGCCCGACGTCCCCCGACGACGCGTGCCGCGCCGGGCCCGTAAACCGGAGGTGACCTGAGCATGCACGTCCTCGTGGTGCACAACCGCTACGCCTCGGCGCAGCCGAGCGGGGAGAACAAGGTCGTCGACCAGGAGGTGGAGCTGCTGCGCGCGGCCGGCCACCGGGTCGAGGTGTTCGAGCGGCGCAGCGACACCATCGCCGACCGGTCCCTGCTCAGCAAGGCCGCGGTACCGCTGCTCGTGCCGTGGAACCCGGCGGTCCGCGGCGAACTCGCCACCCGGCTGCGCGCCGAGCGGCCGGACGTGGTCCACGTCCACAACGTCTTCCCGCTCCTGTCGCCCGCGGTGCTTGCCGCCTGCGCCGACGCCGGTGTGCCCGCCGTCGCGACGCTGCACAACTACACCCAGGTCTGCCCGCCCGGCACGCTGCAACGGGACGGCCGGCCGTGCACCGAGTGCGTCGGGTCGACGCCGCTGCCCGCCGTCCGGCACGGCTGCTACCGGAACTCCCGGCTCGCGACGGTGCCGCTCGCCGTCAGCCTGTCGGTCAACCGGCGGCGCTGGTGGTCCGGCGTGGAGCGGTTCTTCTGCATCTCCGAGGCACAGCGCGACGTGCTGGTGCGATCGGGCATGCCGGCCGAGCGGCTGGCGGTGAAGCACAACTTCGTGCCCGACCCCGGTACGTGCCGTGAGGACGCCGGCGAGCACGTGCTCTATCTCGGCCGGCTCGCGCAGGCCAAGGGAGTGCGGCTGCTGATGGCCGCGTGGGACGAGCTCGCGGCGAGCGGCGGTGTGGGCGTACCGCTCGTGATCGCCGGCGCGGGGCCGCTGGAGCAGGAGGTGACCGCCTGGGCGGCGGGCCGGGACGACGTGCGCTACGTCGGCCTGTACGACACGGCGGAGTGCCAGAAGGCCATCGCCCGGTCGGTCGCCGTGGTGGCTCCCTCGACGTGGCTGGAGGCGTTCGGCCTCGTGGTCGTCGAGGCGATGGCGGCCGGGGTGCCGACCGTCGCCGCCGGTCACGGCGCCTTCGTCGAACTCGTCGAGGACGGGGTGACCGGGCTGCTGCACCGGCCGGGCGAGGCCGCCTCGCTCGCGTCCTGCATACGCCGGATCGCGGTCGAACCGGACCGCAACCGGGAGATGGGCCGGGCGGCCCGACGCCGTTACGAGCAGGGGTTCAGCCCGGCCGTCGGCCTGGAGCGCCTGGTGGAGGAGTACCGCACCGCGATCGCGGGGCGGTCAGCACTGGCTCGTGGCGGGGACATCCGCGCGAGCAGGGGGGATGGGGACAGCACATGACACGATGCCGACTCTGCGGCTCGGAAGCGATGGCGAGCGTCGTCGACCTGGGAGCGACGCCACCGTGCGAGAGCTTTCTCGCCGCGGACCACCTGGACGAGCCGGAGCCCGCGTACCCGCTGCACCTGCGGGTCTGCACGGACTGCTGGCTGGCGCAGATCCCGCCGCTGATCACGCCGGAGGAGACGTTCAAGGAGTACGCGTACTTCTCCTCCTACTCGACCTCCTGGGTGGAGCACGCGCGCACGTTCGTCGCCGACGCCGTGCAGAAGGTGGGTCTCGGCCCCGACGGCTTCGTGGTCGAGGTCGCGAGCAACGACGGGTACCTGCTGAGCCACGTGGTGGACCGGGGGATCCGCTGCCTCGGCATCGAGCCGTCGGTGAACGTCGGCGCGGCGGCACGGGACGCGGGGGTGCCCACCCTCACGGAGTTCCTGTCCCCGGAGACCGGCGCGGCCGTCCGCGCCGAGCACGGTCCGGCGGGCCTGGTCGTGGCCAACAACGTGTACGCGCACATTCCCGACGTGGTCGGGTTCACCCAGGGGCTGCGCGCCCTGGTCGCCGACGACGGCTGGGTGTCCATCGAGGTGCAGCACCTGCTGACCCTGATCGAGGAGAACCAGTACGACACGATCTACCACGAGCACTTCCAGTACTACACGGTCGCGTCCGCGATCCGGGCCCTGGCCAGCGGCGGGCTGAAGCTCGTGGACGTCGAGTTGCTGCCCACGCACGGCGGCTCCATCCGGCTGTGGGCCCGGCCCGCCGAGGTGGCCGGCGAGCCGACGCAGCAGGTGGCCGACGTGCTGGCCCGGGAGAAGGCCGCCGGGCTGCAGGAGCTGTCCGGGTACACCGAGTTCTCCGCGCGGGTGGCCAAGGTGCGCCGGGACCTCCTCAAGTTCCTCATCGAGGCCGCCGAGCGCGGCGAGACGGTCGTCGGCTACGGCGCCCCGGGCAAGGGCAACACCCTGCTCAACCACTGCGGCATCCGGCCCGACCTGCTCCCGTACACGGTCGACCGCAACCCGTACAAGCACGGCAGGTTCACCCCGGGCACCCGCATCCCGATCCTGTCGCCCGAGCAGATCGGCACCGACAGGCCCGACTACGTCCTCGTCCTCCCGTGGAACCTGCGGGCCGAGCTGGTCGAGCAGCTGTCCTTCGTGCACGAGTGGGGCGGCCGCCTCGTCTTTCCCATCCCGGAACTGAGCATTGTCGAGGTCGCGTCCTTGAAAGAGGTCACAGCATGAAGGTCGTTCTGTTCTGCGGCGGTTACGGGATGCGGATGCGCAGCGGCGCCGCCGACGACGTGCCCAAGCCGATGGCGATGGTCGGCCCGAGACCGCTGATCTGGCACGTCATGCGCTACTACGCGCACTTCGGGCACACCGAGTTCATCCTGTGCCTCGGGTACGGGGCGCACCACATCAAGAACTTCTTCCTCAACTACGAGGAGACGACGTCGAACGACTTCGTGCTGCGCGGCGGGCGGACCGAGCTGCTGTCCACCGACATAGCCGACTGGACGATCACGTTCGCGCAGACGGGCATCGAGTCGCCGATCGGGGAGCGGCTGCGCCGGGTCCGCCACCACCTGGACGGCGACGAGATGTTCCTCGCCAACTACGCCGACGTGCTCACCGACGCGCCGCTGCCGGAGATGATCGACCGGTTCGCCGCGCGCGACGCCGGAGCGTCGATGATGGTGGTACCGCCGCAATCGTCCTTCCACTGCGTGGAGTTGGGCGAGGACGGTCTGGTCGGGGGCATCACCGCGGTGAGCGACATGCCGCTGTGGGAGAACGGCGGCTACTTCGTTCTCCGGCAGGAGGTCTTCGACCACATACCGGAGAACGGGGACCTGGTCGCCGACGGATGCGCCCAACTGGCCAAGCAGGGACGGCTGGTGGCACATCAGCACCGCGGCTTCTGGAAGCCGACCGACACCGTGAAGGAACGGGCCGCGCTCGACGACGCCTACACCCGGGGCGACCGCCCGTGGGCCGTGTGGGAGCGGGACGCCGCGGGGGTGAGTGCGTGATCCGGCTCGGGGCCGGTCGGCTCGACCGGATCGTCGCGGTCGGCGCGCACTGCGACGACATCGCCATCGGCGCCGGCGGCACCCTGCTGACGCTGTGCCTCGCCCACCCGGGAATCCGGGTCGACGCGCTGGTGCTCTCCGGCGGCGGCAGTGAGCGGGAGCAGGAGGAGCAGGCCGCGCTCGCCGCCTTCTGCCCGGGCGCCGACCTGCGGCTGACCGTGCTCAAGCTGCCGGACGGCCGGATGCCCGCGCACTGGGAGGAGGCCAAGGCCGCGGTCGAGGAGCTCCGCGAGCGGACCGAGCCGGACCTCGTCCTCGCGCCGCGTACCGATGACGCGCACCAGGACCACCGCGGCCTGGCGAAGCTCATGACCACCGCGTACCGCGACCACCTCGTGCTCCGCTACGAGATCGTCAAGTGGGACGGCGACCTCGGCCGCCCGTCGGCGTACCAGCCGCTGTCCCCGGAGACCGCCGAACAGAAGGTCCGGCTGCTCCAGGAGCACTACCCCTCGCAGCGGCACCGGCCCTGGTACGACCGGGAGGCCTTCCTCGGTCTCGCGCGGATCCGCGGCATCGAATGCCACGCCCGCTACGCCGAGGCCTTCGCCGTCTCCAAACTCACGCTCGATCTCGGCACTTCCACTCTGGGGGAATGAACCTTGCGCGTACTGCTGACCGGACACCAGGGCTACCTGGGCACCGTGATGGCCCCGGTCCTCACGGCAGCCGGACACGAAGTCGTCGGTCTCGACGCCGGCCTGTTCGCCGACTGCGTCCTCGGCCCGCCGCCGGCGGACCCGTCCGGGCACCGGGTGGACCTGCGTGACATCACGGCCGAACACGTCGCCGGGGTGGACGCCGTGATCCACCTGGCCGCGCTCTCCAACGACCCGCTGGGTTCGCTGGCACCGGAACTCACCTACGACATCAACCACCACGCGTCCGTACGCCTCGCCCGGCTGGCCCGCGACGCCGGCGTGCGGCGCTTCCTGTACGCGTCGACCTGCTCCGTCTACGGCGCCTCCGGCGGCGACGACCTGGTGACCGAGGACGCCCCGCTGCGCCCGGTGACGCCGTACGCGGAGTCCAAGGTGCGGGTGGAGGACGACCTGCACGCACTCGCCGACGACGACTTCACCCCGGTGTTCATGCGCAACGCCACCGCCTTCGGCTACTCGCCCCGGCTGCGCGCCGACATCGTGCTGAACAACCTGGTGGGCCACGCGCTGATGTCCGGCGAGGTGCGGGTGCTCTCCGACGGCACTCCCTGGCGCCCGCTGGTGCACGCCGCCGACATCGCGCGGGCCTTCACGGCCGCGCTGTCCGCGCCCCAGGAGGCGGTGCACGACCGGGCGTTCAACATCGGCAGCGAGATCAACAACGTCACGGTCGCCGAGATCGCCGAGCAGGTCGCCGAGGCGGTGCCCGGCTCGAAGGTGGTGATCACCGGGGAGAACGGCGCCGATCCGCGGTCGTACCGGGTGGACTTCTCGCGGTTCCGTGCCGCGCTGCCCGGCTTCGACGTCGAGTGGACGGTGGAGCAGGGCGCGCTCGAACTCGCCGAGGCCTACCGGAAACACGGGCTGGCCCAGGAGGACTTCGAGCGACGCTTCACCCGCCTCGCCGTGCTGCGCGCGGCGTCCGACGCCGGCACCGTCGACGGCACCCTGCGGTGGCGCCGATGACAGGCGCCGGCGAAGAGATGCACGCACTGGTGGAGCGGCTCTACCCGCTCTGCCGGAGCATCACCGGCGACGGTGTGCGCGCCACCCTGGACATCGTCGGTGAGTACGTCCCGCTGCAGGTGCACGAGGTGCCGACCGGGACGCAGGTGCTCGACTGGACGGTGCCGCAGGAGTGGAACATCCGGGACGCGTACGTCGCCGACACCGCGGGCAACCGCGTCGTCGACTTCGCCGCGTCCAGCCTGCACGTGCTCGGCTACAGCGTGCCGGTGTCACGGACCATGCCGCTGGCCGAGCTCCGCGCACACCTGCACACCCTGCCCGACCAGCCGGGTCTGGTCCCGTACCGCACCAGCTACTACAAACCCGAATGGGGGTTCTGCCTGGCCCAGGAGACGCTGGACGCACTGCCGGACGGCGACTACGAGGTGCGCATCGACTCCACACTCGCCGACGGGCACCTCACCTACGCCGAGCACGTCGTCCCCGGGCAGGTCTCCGACGAGGTGATCGTCTCCTGCCACGTCTGCCACCCGTCGCTGGCCAACGACAACCTGGCCGGCATCGCGGTGGCGACGTACCTGGCCAGGGCGCTGGCCGAGCAGACGCCCTACTACACCTACCGGTTCATCTACGCGCCCGGCACCATCGGGGCCATCACCTGGCTGGCGCGCAACGCGGAGCGGATCGAGCGGGTCAAGCACGGCCTGGTGCTGGCCTGCGCCGGCGACTCGGGACAGCTGACGTACAAGCAGAGCAGACGCGGCGACGCGGAGATCGACCGGGTGATGCGGCACGTGCTGTCCGCCTCCGAACGGCCGCACCACATCAACGAGTTCACCCCGTACGGCTACGACGAGCGGCAGTACTGCTCGCCCGGTTTCGACCTCGGCGTGGGCTCGCTCAGCCGGACCCCGTACGCCGGGTACCCCGAGTACCACACCTCGGCGGACAACCCGGACTTCGTCACTCCGGAGGCGATGGCGGACACCCTCGCCGTCTGCCGCGAGGCGTTCGCCGTGCTCGACCGCAACCGGCAGTACGTCAACCTCAGCCCCTACGGCGAACCACAGCTGGGACGCCGCGGGTTGTACGACGCGCTCGGCGGCCGCAGCGACACCAAGCAGGCCCAGATGGCCATGCTCTGGGTGCTCAACCTCTCCGACGGCGAGCACAGTCTGCTGGACGTCGCCGAACGGTCCGCTCTGCCGTTCGACACCGTCGCCGCCGCGGCCGACGCCCTGCACGGCGCCGGACTGATCAAGGCATGACGCCGATGACCACCGAGGGGGAGAAGACGAGGCCGAAGACGGCGAGCGCGCGGCGGGCCGTCGTCGGCCGGCTGTCCTGGGGACTGGCCGACCAGGCGGCCTCCAGCATGACCAACTTCGCGGTGGGCATCTACGTGGCACGCTCGCTCGGGGTGACCGCGTTCGGCGTGTTCAGCCTGGCCTGGCTGACCTACGGCGTGGTGCTCAACGTCGCCCGCGGTCTCGCCACCGACCCGCTCGTGGTGCGCTTCAGCGGCGTGCCGGAGGCGTCCTGGCGTGCGGCGGCCGGCCGGTCGTCGGGTGCCGCGCTCGGCGTCGGTACCGCCCTCGGCGCGGTGTGCCTGCTGGTCGGGCTCGGCCTCGGCGGCCGGGTGGGGCCCGCGTTCGTCTCTCTCGGTGTCGTGCTGCCCGCGCTGCTGCTGCAGGACGCCTGGCGGTTCGCGTTCTTCGCCGCCGGCGCCGGGCGCAAGGCGTTCGTCAACGACCTCGTGTGGGGCGTCGCGCTCGTCCCGGCCATGGTCGTGGCGGCCCGCGTGGGCAGCGTCGCCGCTTTCGTGCTCGCCTGGGGCGTGTCCGCCGCGGTGGCCGCGGCGTACGGCTGCCTGCAGTCCGGCATTCGGCCCCGGGTGACCCAGGCGCGCGGGTGGCTGCGCGAGCAGCGCGACCTGGGCTACCGGTACCTGGTCGAGAACGTCAGCCTCAGCGGCGCGAGCCAGCTGCGGGCGTACGGGCTCGGCGCGATCGTCGGCGTCGGCGCGGTGGGCGCGGTCCGGGGCGCCGAGCTGCTCCTCGGCCCGTTCCTCGCCCTGCTGATGGGGCTCTCGCTGGTGACCGTCGCGGAGGCGGCACGGGTGCTGCGGCAGGCCCCGCAACGCCTCGCCAAGTTCTGCCTCCTGCTGGGCGGTGGGCAGGCCGCCGCCGCGCTGCTGTGGGGCGCCGCGCTGCTCCTGATGCCCGACCGGGCCGGCGAACTCGTCCTCGGCGACGTCTGGCACTCCGCCTCCCAGCTCATCGTGCCGGCCACCCTCGGCGTCGCGGGCAGCGGCCTCGGCACCGGCGCGGCGGCCGGACTGCGCGCGCTCGCCGCGGCCCGGCGCAGCCTGCGCTGCCAACTGTTCGCCTCCGCCTGCTACGTCGGCGGCGGACTCGGCGGCGCGGTCGTCGGCGGCACGGTCGGCTCGGCCTGGGGCGTCGCCGCCGCGACCGTCTGCAGCTCGGCCGTGTGGTGGCTGCACCTGCGGTCCGCCCTGCGCGAGCGCCACCAGAACCCCATCCCCGAAGTGAGGACGCAATGACCGCCCACCCCAGGCTGAGCATCGGCCTGCCCGTGTACAACGGCGAGGAGTACCTCGCCGAGTCGCTCGACGCCCTGCTCGGCCAGACCTACGAGGACTTCGAGCTGGTCATCACCGACAACGCCTCGACCGACGGGACCCAGGACATCTGCCGCAAGTACGCCGCGCAGGACTCCCGCATCCGCTACATCCGGCTGCTGAAGAACATCGGCGCCGCGCCGAACCACAACTACGTGTTCACCCAGTGCCGCGGCGAGCTGTTCAAGTGGGCCTCGCACGACGACCTGTACGCGCGGGACCTGCTGCGGGCTTGCGTGGAGGCCCTCGACGAGCGGCCGGACGTGGTCCTCGCGCACTCCGACCAGGCGGTCATCGACGGCGACGGGCAGGTGAAGGTGCCTTACGAGTACACGCTCGCCACAGACTCGCCCAGCGCGCCCGAGCGCTTCCGCAGCCTGCTGTTCGAGCCCGGCGGCGACGACTTCTACGGGGTGATGCGGGCCGACGTGCTGCGCCGGGTGAAGCCGCACGACAGCTACCACCACGCGGACCGCACGTTCGTCGCCGAGATCACCCTGCACGGGGCCTTCCACCAGGTGCCGGAGCTCCTCTACTTCCGCCGCGACCATCCCACCCGCGCCGAACGGGCGAACCCTTCCAAGCGCTCCCGGTGCGTCAACCTGGACCCGCGCCGGGCCGGCCCGCTGCACCCGACGCCCCGGCTGCTCGCCGAGTACGTCTGGGGTTTCGCCTCGGCGATCCGGCGGGCGCCGTTGTCGGCGGCCGACCGGCGCGCGTGCCACCGCCACCTGGCCACCTGGATGACCAGCCGGGTCCGTCCGGGCGCCGGCGAACGGGTCGAGGACCGCGCTCCGGTCGACCCGGCCAAGCTCACCGTCTCCGTCGACGCCCTCGTCGCCGGGCGTGAGGGCCGTGCGGGTCGTGAAGGTCGTGAAGGGGGACAGGCGTGACCCCGGTGCGGGTCGGTGTGTTCGGCCTGCTCGGCTCCGGCAACCTCGGCAACGACGGGTCGCTCGAAGCGGTGCTCGGATACCTCCGCGCCGACCACCCGGAAGCGGTCGTGGACGCACTGTGCGGTGGCCCCGAGGCCGTCACGGCCCGGTTCGGGATTCCCGCGACGCGGCTGCACTGGTACCGCGGGGAGTACCGGACCGCGTCACGGGCGGGCGCGATCGCGGGCAAGGGCCTGGGCAAACTCGTCGACGTCGTCCGTACCGCCGCCTGGGTGCGCCGGCACGACGTGGTGATCGTGCCGGGCATGGGCGTCCTGGAGGCCACGCTGCCGCTGCGGCCGTGGGGCTTCCCGTACGCGCTGTTCCTGCTCTGCGCGAGCGGCCGCGTACTGCGCACCCGGACGGCGCTGGTCGGCGTCGGCGCCGCCCCGATCGGCAACCGTCCGACCCGCGCGCTGGTGCGCTGGTCGGCCCGGCTCGCCACCTACCGCTCGTACCGTGACACCCAGTCCCGGGACGCGATACGGGAGATGGGCGTGGACACCACGCGCGACGAGGTCTACCCGGACCTCGCCTTCGCCCTGCCGACGCCGTCGGCGAGCGCGGCACCGGGCCCGCCGGGCCCGGTCTGCGTCGGGGTCATGGACTTCCACGGCGGCAACGACGACCGTGCCCGGTCCGAGGAGATCCACCGCCGTTACCTCGACGGCACGACCCGGTTCGTGCGCGCGCTCGTCGAGGACGGCAGGCCGGTCCGGCTGCTCACCGGCGACGAATGCGACGCGCCGGTGGTCGCCGCGATCACCGACGCGGTGGACTCACCGCTGGTCACCGCCGCCGAGGCGACCTCGCTGGCCGACCTGATGAAGGAGACGGCGGCCGCCGACACCGTGGTGGCCACCCGCTACCACAACCTGATCTGCGCGCTGAAGGCCGGCACACCGACACTCGCACTCAGCTACGCGGCCAAGAGCGACGCGCTCATGGCGCAGATGGGACTTGCCGCGTACTGCCATCCGGCCCGTGAGGTCGACGCCGACCAACTGATGCAGCAGTTCCGGGCGTTGGAGAAGCGCTCGGCCGAACTGCGCCGGACCCTCGCCGAGCGGAACCTGGCCGCCACCCGACAACTCGCGCATCAATTCACCGCCTTGACCACGGCCCTTTTCCCGGCGACCGCCGACGCCGGCGCCAAAGCCCACGCCCGGCAGGAGACCTCATGAAAGCGACCGCAGTCCCGGAGATCTCCGGCGCCTACCTGTTCGAGCCGACGCCGTACGCCGACGAACGCGGCTTCTTCTGCCGCACCTTCGACGCCGACGTGGTCCGCTCGGTCGGCCTCGACCCGGACGCCTTCATCCAGGACAGCGTGTCCCGCTCGGTCCGCGGCGTACTGCGCGGCCTGCACCTGCGCTCCGGCGCGGGCGAGGCCAAGCTGGTGCGGTGCTCGTACGGGCGGATCTTCGACGTCGTCGTCGACCTGCGGCCCGACTCGCCGACCTACCGCAACGTGGCCTCCTTCGATCTGTCCGGCGAGACGCAGGTGACCCTGTACATCCCGGCGGGGTGCGCGCACGGCTTCCAGGCGCTGACCGAGACCGCCGACACCTCGTACCGGATCGACCGCCCGCACGATCCGGCCGAGGACGTGACGATCGCCTTCGACGACCCTGAACTCGCCATTCCCTGGCCGCTGCCGGTCACATCGATCTCCGAGCGGGATCGGAAGGCGCCGGGACTCGCCGAGGCCCTGAAGCAGAAAGAGAGCTGAACTCACCGTGGACACCGAAGAGTTCTCCCTGCCCCGGTCGCGGACGGCGAACGAGCGGCTGCACGCCCTGATCCCGGGCGGCGCGCACACCTACGCCAAGGGCGACGACCAGTACCCCGAGGACCTGGCCCCGGTCATCAGCCACGGCCGCGGTGCCCACGTGTGGGACCTCGACGGCAACCGTTACATCGAGTACGGCTCCGGCCTGCGGTCGGTCAGCCTCGGCCATGCCCACCCACGGGTGAGTGAGGCGGCGCGCCGGGAACTCGACCGCGGCAGCAACTTCGTCCGGCCCTCCGTCGTGGAGGTCGAGGCCGCCGAACGCTTCCTGGCCACGGTGCCGACCGCGGAGATGGTGAAGTTCGCGAAGAACGGCTCCGACGTCACCACCGCCGCGGTGCGCCTCGCCCGCGCCGTCACCGGGCGCCCGCGGGTGGCCATCTGCGGCGACCATCCGTTCTTCTCCGTCGACGACTGGTTCATCGGCACCACACCCATGTCCGCCGGTATTCCGGCGGCGACCACCGAGCTCACCGTGTCCTTCCCGTACGGGGACCTGGCCGCCACGGACGAGATGCTGACCCGGTATCAGGACGAGATCGCCTGCCTGATCCTCGAACCCGCCGGCCACACCGAACCCGCGCCCGGGTACCTCGAGGGCCTGCGCGAGCTGGCCGACCGGCACGGCTGCGTACTGATCTTCGACGAGATGATCACCGGCTTCCGCTGGTCCGAGGCGGGCGCCCAGGGCCTGTACGGTGTCGTGCCCGACCTCTCCACGTTCGGCAAGGCGCTGGGCAACGGGTTCGCCGTCTCCGCGCTGGCCGGACGCCGCGAACTGATGGAGCGGGGCGGGCTGCGGCACTCCGGGGACCGCGTGTTCCTGCTGTCCACCACGCACGGAGCGGAAACGCACTCCCTGGCGGCCGCCATGGCCGTGCAGGCCACCTACGTCGAGGAAGGGATCACCGCGCGGCTGCACGCCCTCGGCGAGCGGCTGGCCGCCGGGGTCCGCGACGCGGCGGCGAGCATGGGCGTCGCCGAGCACGTCGTCGTCCGGGGCCGGGCCAGCAACCTGGTCTTCGCCACTCTCGACGAGAACGGGCAGCCGTCGCAGCAGTACCGCACCCTGTTCCTGCGCAGGCTCCTCGCGGGCGGAGTGCTGGCCCCGTCGTTCGTGGTGAGCAGCGCGCTCGACGACGCCGACATCGATCACACCGTCGACGTCGTGGCCCAGGCATGTGCGGTGTACCGGAAGGCACTGGACGCCGCCGACCCCACCCCCTGGGTGGGCGGGCGGCCGGTGAAACCCGTCTTCCGCCGCCTGGCATGACGTGACGTGACGTCAGAGACGCTCCGGCAGAGGGGCGTCGGCCGACCGGTCTGCCCGCCGGTCGGCCGTCCGGTCGATCAGCCATGCGGTCGCCGGTACCACCGCCAGCGCGGTGCACCAGCCGCCGAGGACATCGGTCGGGTAGTGCGCGCCCAGGGCGACCTGCGCCCATCCCATCGCGGCGCCGGCCACCAGCGCCGCGCCGAGCACGAGTGACGTGCCGGCCGTCCTGCCGAGGCCGAGCCGGCCGGTCGCGAGCAGCGCCACCGCGAGGGCGAGCGCGGTGGCGAAGGCGGTGTGCCCGCTCGGATAGGACAGATTGTCGGGGCCGTGGATGGTGCGCCCCACCAGAGGCTTGAGCAGCGTCGTCGTCGCCACGGCCAGGCCGACGCCGGCGACGAGGAGCACGGCCCCGCGGGGACGCCTGAGCAGCAGGCAGGCCGCCGCGGCGGGCACGACCAGGATCGCCGCGCCGGCGGGCTCCCCCCAGAAGTCGATGGCCAGAGCGATGTTCCGCCACGGCTGCTGCACACTGTCCGCGGTCGGATCGACGAACCACCTGTCCACCCGGCCGGGCTGAGTGTGGCCGGCATACAGGACCCCGATCACGACGACCACCAGCGCGGCGAGCACCGCGATCGGCCCGAGCCGCGAGCGCAGCGTCGGGGGCAGTACCGCGGGTGCCGGACGGCCGGTCACACGCTCACCGCGTCCGGTCGACCCGCGGTTTCGCTGTCCGCTCCGGCCAGGCGTTCCAATGCGAGCCCTCCCCGTGGTGTCCGACCACCCTCCAGCGGCCATGACCGTCCCACGGAGAGCTGTTCCTGGGGATCAGCGTAGCGTCCCAGAACGTACGAGATGCGACGAAACACCTTCGCGAGGATGGGGGCAACTCTGCTACCCCGGGCCGTAGTTGTGGCGCGAGGTGCGTGGGAGTCGTGAAGGGTTCGCGCACGATTCTCGGAATTCGGTCACGTGAGAGGAAAACTCGGAGGGCTCACTCGGCGCTTTCGAACAGGTCGGGCGCCGATCCATGCGAGGGGAGACCGATCAACGATGTTCACTCTGGTACGGCGCAGAGCGCGGACGGCCGCGCTCGCGCTCTCGGCCGTCGCAGCTCTCGCCTTCGGCACGACCGCCACGGCCGGCGCGGCAGCGGCCCCCGCTCCCGCGCCCGCGAAACAGGGGCCGACCTCGGTGGCGTACGTCGAGGTGAACAACAACAGCATGCTGAACGTCGGCAAGTACACCCTCGCCAATGGCGGCGGCAACGTCTTCGACGTCGCCGTGATCTTCGCGGCGAACATCAACTACGACACGGGCTCGAAGGCGGCCTATCTGTCCTTCAACGAGAACGTGCAGCGCGTCCTCGACAACGCCGCCACGGAGATACGGCCGTTGCAGCAGAAGGGCATCAAGGTCGTCCTCTCGGTGCTCGGCAACCACCAGGGCGCGGGCTTCGCCAACTTCCCGTCCCAGCAGGCGGCTTCGGCGTTCGCGACGCAACTGTCGGACACCGTCACCAAGTACGGCCTCGACGGCATCGACTTCGACGACGAGTACGCCGAGTACGGCAACAACGGCACCGGCCAGCCCAACGACAGTTCGTTCGTGCACCTGGTGACGGCGCTGCGCGCGAACATGCCGGACAAGATCATCAGCCTCTACAACATCGGCCCGGCCGCGTCGCGCCTCTCCTACGGCGGCGTCGACATCTCGTCCAAGTTCGACTACGCCTGGAACCCGTACTACGGCAGCTGGCAGGTCCCCGGCATCGCCCTGCCCAAGTCGCAGCTGTCGCCGGCGGCCGTCGAGATCGGCGGAACCCCGCAGAGCACGGTCGCCGACCTCGCCCGCCGTACCGTCAGCGAGGGATACGGCGTCTACCTGACGTACAACCTCGACGGCTCCGACCGCAGCGCCGATGTCTCCGCGTTCACCAGGGAGCTGTACGGCAGTGACGCCGTCTACACGCCGTGATCCGACCGCACGCTCCGGCGCGCGGTGCCCCCGCGGGGCTCGCCGCATGCCGTAGTGACGCGCCTTGTGCAGGCCGCGCCCTCGACAACGATGTCGGGGGCGCGGCCCGCGCGTCTTGGCCACCGGCGACCGAGGCCGGCGCACGGTCTGCCGTTCAGGGTTCGATGAGGCCGGTACGGATCGCGTAGCGCGTCAGGTCGGTGCGGTCACGCATGCCGAGCCGCTGGAGGATGCTCGCCCGGTGACGTTCCACGGTTTTCGTGCTGATGAAGAGCAACTCGCCGATCTCCTGGGAGGAGCGGCCCTCGGCGACCAGCTTGAGGACCTCTTCCTCACGGTCGGTGACGGCACGATCGGGAAGGTCGTCGCCTCGCCGGACACGGTCGACATAACTGCGCACCAGCGTGGTCTGTGTGCCTCCGCGCAGACGAACGACTCGTCGCGCAAGGCGGCGCGGCATGCTGGGACAAGGTCCCGGTCGGCGGCCGATGTGAGGAGGCCGGGCCGGCAAGGCGGACCCGCTCACCCACGGCGACGACTCCCGGATCCAGAACAGCTGCGCGCTGGCACCCCGAGTACGAGAGCCTTCTCATGGACCGCGCTCGCCGTGCCGGCCGGCCGGCGTCCACGGTGGTCAAGCTCAAGCGGACGCCGTTCCAGCACTTCCTGGACAGTGCGGCCGCATCCCATGGATGCCCCCGGGTGGCCCTCACCCGCGCGTAGAGCTGCCGGGTACGGAGGGTGGGGGCGGTCCTGGATGCCGGGGGTCGGACGAAGGCGCTGTCACGTTCAGGTCCGCGCGCATGGTCGCCCGCATCAGGGACAGGGCCCGCCAGCTTTCCTTGATCCGGGACTGTGCGGTGGCGATGTCCTCGCCTTCACGGGCTGTCCCTCGCGTGATGCGGGCGAGGATTCCGTAGACGGCAGCGATGCCGGTGTTGACCGTGCGTACCTGTGCCAGCACCTGGTCCGGCACGATCATCTGTGCCTCGGCGTACCACTGGCGGTATTCCGCACGTGCCGTTTCGACGGCGTCGAACGAGGTCTGCGGGGTCTCCGTGCCGAGGCGCAGCGCGTGGACGTGATCGTTGAGGCTCGCCAGGTAGTGCCGAGCGGCAGCATTGAACGCGATGTAAGCCGCCTTCCGGGCCTCCACCATCACCGTTCGCTGCTGGGCCGCGAGGTCGGCGATCCGCGTGCGCTCGAGGTGCTGCCACTCCTCTCTGCGGGTGGCGTCCGCGCGGCGCTGGACCAGCCAGGCCGAGGCCAGCGTGCCTCCCACACCCACCGCCGCCGCCAGCAGACCTGCCGTAGCCGAATCCATCCAGCCTCCCCAGTACGCCTGTCGATGCCAACGGACTGCCTCCGTCACCTGACGCGTCACAGTCCCTGACAGGAGAACGCGGCCCATAGTTCGAGCGCTGCCGGATCTCCGTCGTTCAGGATGTCGGTCACCGCGCGTGGCATGTTCTCGGGGATCTCGCGGTGGGGGTCCAGCAACCACAGCTGGGTCTCGCGAAGGGCATGGACCGGCGGCGATCCTTTGCGCAGGCGGTCGTGGAAGACGTACATCATGAGGCCGGTGAGACCGTCGAGCACCTCCCAGCGGGAGCCCACGACCCCGGTGGCACCCGCCGCGAGGAAGGCGGTCGACAGGGTCAGGGCCTCGTCGAAGTCGCCGGTGGCGTGGTCGCTGACGCAGGCATCGAGGACCACCAGGCCGCCGGGGGCGCCGACCGGGCGGCCGCGGGCCTGCCGGAGGATCTCGTGGACGGGCAGCAGACCGGAACCGTCCTCGGGCGCGGCCAGCAGCAAGCAGGCGTCCAGTGGGGAGTTCCCCGACGGCCGCGCGTGGCAGGCCAGGTGGAGAACGGAGGCCCCGGCCCCCGTGCGACCCGGCAGCGCGGCCAGTACTTCCGCGGGCACACCGCGCCCGGCCGCGCGGCGCACCTTGCCGAGCAGTCTGCCGCGCGGATAGAGCGCCGCGTGCAGATGCCGCGCCTCGGTGGTGGCGCCGGGCAGGGAACCGTCCGGATTGCCCACGATCACCGGACCGGCGTCCAGCGGCAGCCGGGGACGGCCGAGCACCTCCAGCAACTGGCGTGAGGAGGCGGCGTAGGAGAGGGCGAGACGGTGGACGGCCCGGACCGGCGGGCCGCCGTGCCGCAGTCCGCTGCTCAGCAGGGCCGCGTGCCAGGGGACGCCGCCGAGATCGCCGAACGGCACCAGGATCAGATGGGGTTCGGGTCCCGCCTCCCTGATCAGCGGGGAGCGCACGAGCGGGGCCATCACCACCGTGCCCGCCCAGTCGCACAGCTCCTCCAGGGCGCCGTGCCAGCGTGCGTGCGCCGTCTTCCGTTCGGCCGGGGACGCGTCCCGGTCCAGCGTGGCCTGACGGTGCCGGTGGGCCTCCTGGTACGTCGCCAGGACATCGAGGGACTCGCGCCGCACCAGGCCGAGGTCGACAGTGCCGACGCGGGCATCGTGCGTGACGACGACCGCCCGGCCCGCGCTCCCGCCACCGGGCGGCAGCAGATACACCAGCGCGTGCGCGCCGGCCCGGTGCAGCGCGGCGGCGATCTCCTCGGCCGTGGGCGGCGACATCAACGCGGTGTTCACCCGCGACTTGGCGAGCGCGGCGAGCGTCCGCTGCCGCAGGTCGTCCGGGAGCGGCAGCTCGGCCCCCTCGTCGAGGGCGCCCAGCAGCGAGCCGGCCCCGGCCAGCAGGCTCCCCAGGTCGTTCGGCGTCGGTGCCCGGCCGCCGCCCTCCCACTCCTCGGCCAGATCCGCCCGGCCCGCCTCCCGCAGCAGAGCGGGCACGTCGGACGTGGTGGTGGAGGCGTGCAGCACCTGGCCGCGCCCCAGCTCCAACGCCTCGACCGCGCCGGGCAGATCGCCGTCCGCCAGACACCAGCGGGCGATGGTCAGGGCCCGTTCGGACGCCGTGCGGGCCATCTGCAGCGCCGGTTCGGCGGAGGCCTGGAGCAGGACGACGGTGGCCGCCTCGCGCAGCCCGGCGACCCCCGTGCGTCGCGCCGCCTCGTCGTCGCCGGAACCCGAACGGGCCCGCAGGACATCGGAGAGCACCTGGGCGAGCAGCGTCGCCAGCGGGGACGGCGGGCGGTCCGCGATCCGTTCCCGCGCGGCGCGCGCCAGCTCGACGGCCCGGTCGGCGTCCGCGGGCGCCCGACCGTGGGCGAACCGGGCGTGGCACAGGACCGCGTGCAGCGTGGTGGCGCGCAACCCCTCGGGACTGTCCGGCTCCACCGCGGCGAGGGTCTCCCGCACGAGCTTCTCCGCCGCCTCGACGCCCCGCTTGTTGTACGGCGCGAACGAGGTCATCAGCAGCGCGGCCGACGTGCGGAGCAACAGACGTGGCCGCTGCGGGTGTTGCCCGGGCATCGCCTCCACGCTCTCCGCCATGAGGGCGAGCCCGTCCACGCGGTCGCGCGGCGTGCCGCCGAAGAAGGAGTACAGCAGCAGCATCAGTCCGAGGTCCGCGTCGAGCTCCAGGCGACCCGGGTCGTCCTCGGGCACGGACGTCTGCAGTCGGCGCATGGCCTCGACCGCGGCCGCCATCCCGGAGCGGGACCGGGAGGCCGAGGCCAGCATGAACTGCATCTGGACCAGGCCGTGTTCGAGATACGGCAGATCCTGCCCGACCAGGTGCAGATCGGCGAAACCGGCCCGGTCGCCGCCGGCGACGACGGCGTTGACCTCCTGGATGTAGCGGGCCGCGGTCTGCAGGTCCTGGAGATCACCGCCCTCCTGGTAGCGCTGGTAGAGGCTGATGGACAGGTTCTGCAGGTACACGATCCGGTTCACGTCGTCGACGGCGGTCTGCCGGAACGCCGCCGTCAGATGCCGGATCGCCTCGTCCAGGTCGTCCGACGAATGGGACAGCGCATGACGCTGGCTGAGCGCGGCGGCGTACGCCCCGTGCGACTGCGAGCCGAAGCCGGGCGTTTGCGACGGTACCCGCATCGACTCGTTGAGCAGCGCGATCGTGCGGTCGACCCCCTCCAGGTCGACGTGGCCCTGGTCGCTGCGGACGATCCTGGCGTGCGCGAGCTGATTGAGCAGATCGCTGCGCATCGGATCGTCCGCCGGAATCAGCTCGACGGCCCGCTCCAGATGATGCAGGGCCTCGTCGTTGTCGTAGCGCGCGGGATGGTGCTCGCGCAGGGAGTTGAGCAGACAGCCCAGCAGGGCGTGGCTCGTCGGACGCAGCCCGTCGTCCTCGGCCAGGTCGTCGAGGGCCTCACGCAACAGCCCGACGGCCTGCTCGTTCTCCGGTGTCGGCAGGGAGCCGGGCCCGGCGGACTCGTCCCGTTCCGCGAGCGCGGCGCCCAGCATCGCCGTCGCCTGGGCCCGATACGGGCTCTCCGGATCCACCAGGCGTGACAGATCGCGCAGGCTCGCCAGGTACGCCGGACGGTCCGCGGGGCTGACGCGGCCGTCGCCGCGCTCCCGGTAGACGTCGACCAGGTGCGCGGCGGCGAAGATCCGCGCATGGTGCTCGTGCGGGAGGGTCGCGGCGAGCAGCTCCAGGTGCGCGACGGCCGACGCGCCGTCGGCGGTGTCCGCAGCCGGGTCGAGGAGCCGGATCAGCCGGACCCTGGCCTCGGTCTCCAGGTCGTCCGCCTCGTCGGCCCACGAGCCCGCCCCGTCCTCGGCGGGCACCCAGCCGACCGGGCGGAGCCCGTCGAGGACCGACTCCAGCGCGGCCCGCGCCCGCCGCATGTCCTCGGGATCCGCGTCGAGGTCGTACCGGTCGGCCAGCGCACAGCCGTACGCCACGATCAGTCCGGGGTGCGGCTCCTCGTCGAGCCGGGGCACGCCGTCGTCGAAGGCGGCGAGGGCCTCGACGAGGTCGGACGCGTCGGGCCCCGTCACCCGGTCCGCGGGCGGGGACGGCTCCGTCGCCGCGTCGTCCTCGGCGGCACGGGCGTCCTCGTACCGGGAGTGGAGCAGCAGACCGACGCGGACACAGGCCGTGGCGTACTCCGGATCGTCCGGGTGCAGCGTCGCCCGGGCCTCGGCCAGCAGCGGGATCGCCGTCTCGCGCGTCTGTGGCGGGTCGTGCACCTCGTACGCGTCCGCGTTGCCCCCGACGGCCTGCCAGTAGCCCACCGACAGGGTGAGACCCAGCAGGAACCGGCACCGGGCCAACTCCGCCGGGTCGACGGCGCCGCCCTGCCCCACCAGCAGTCCGTCGGCGCGCAGCAGCGCGTCGCGGGAGGAGCGCCAGGAGACCCCCGCCTCCTCGGGCCGGTCCTGCGCGTCGTGGAGTTCGAGCAACTGCTCCGCGTGGTCGAGGAGTTCGGCCGGTCCCGCCCCGGGCGCGAGGTCGGGCGGGCCGGCCGCCGCGGTGGGGGCGGTCATCGCGCGGCGCGCCGCGTGCGGCGCACGGCGAAGGTGCCCGCGTACAGACACAGCGGCAGGGCCAGCAGCAGGGCCGACCAGAACGCCGCATGCCCCCAGGTCCCGGCGAAGTCCGCGAACAGGCCGGAGAGGATCGGCCGGCTGACCGCCTCCGCGGGTTCGACCGGCGGTGGCCACAGGCCGAGCGCGGCCACCACGACGACGCAGACGCCGAGCAGCCGCCGCGCTCCTTCCGGAGACAGCAGGGCGGCCAGCGCACACGCCGCCGCGCAGACCAGCACGTACTGCGACTGGTAGGAGGCGCCTTCCTGCCCCGTTCCCCACGACGCGAGCGTCCGGTGTTCCCCGGTGAGCGCGACCCGCACCTCGACGGCGGCCCACAGCAGGGTGACCAGCGTCAGCAGGCCGGCCATGGCGAACAGCACACGGTCCCGGGTGCCGAGCTGCCCGGTGCGCCAGCGGCTCGGGTCCTGGTAAGGGTGCCGGGCCAGGCCGGCGCGGGCGCGCCGCTGCTCGGTCCGCTGTCGCCGCAGGCCGGCCTGCTGCTCCTCCGCGGCACGGGCCTCGGCCAGCCGGCCGCGGGCGAGGCGCAGGAGCACGACACAGACCAACGGGACGATCACCAGCGCCACGACGGCGTTCCAGCTGCGCCAGCCGCCCAACAGGGGGCGCAGGAACTCGGTCAGCCAGTCCGGGGCCCGCAGCACGTCGAGGGGCGGCAGGTCCGGGAGCGCGTGCCCGAGGTACCCGGTCAACGCCGCACCGGCCAGCAGCGGTCGCAGGGACAACCGCGCCGGAGCCACCGCGAAGGCCACGGCGAAGGCGAGGGCCACCGCGCACAACCCGGTCTGGGCCGCGGACGCGGCGTCGGCGGCGCGCGCGAGGGGCGCGGTCAGCCGGTCGGACGGGTCCATCGCGTCCCAGCCGAGCCCGGAGTCCGAGACGAACCGGAGCATCGCGCCCGACCAGATCAGCAGCAGGAACATCGTGAACAGCGCGGCGGCGGCGAACAGCCGTCGGACCAGCGGCCCCCGGGCGCCGCTCCACCACTCGGCGAACGTGACGTCGTGGTCCTGCCCGATGGCGTCGGCGCGCAGCGCCCGCGGCAGCAGCACGGCCGCGGCGACGAGGGCGGCCCGTCCCGGTACCGTCCGCGTGTCACCGCCCGCCGCCCGGCGCAGGAGATCCGCCCAGCCGCGCCGGAACCCGGCGTCCTCGGAACCACGGCGCAGCGCGGCACCCGCACGGTGCCGCAGCGCGCCCAGCCGGACCAGGACGGCGAGCACGACCGCCGGTGCCCTCGCGAGCAGCACGGCGAGCGGACGAGGCAGTCCGGTCAGCGGCAGGAGCGCCTGGCCGCGCCGCCCCGGGTCCACGATCAGCGCGGCGGCCAGCCCGTACGCGGCGTCTCTCTCGCGCTGGTCGAGACGGCCGTCGCCGCCCCCGCGCCGGCCCACGGACCGGGCCCGGGAGCGTACGTCCTCGATGGTGCGGGGCAGTTCGTCGGCGAGAGCGAGCAGCACCGCGCAGCGCCGCTCGCCGCAATCGGGATGGGCGCAGTCGAAACCGGCCGCGATGATCGGCACGTTCGCCTTGAGCAGCTCGTCGAGGAACGCGACCGCGCCCTGCCCCTGGGCGATGCGGGCGATGCCCTCGGCGTCCACGCGCCGGCCCCGGTACTGCGGGGTGGCCGAGGGAGCGAAGACCGCGACGAAGGAGAGCGCCGCCACGGCGGCCCGCGTCGCCTTGTCCGGACCGCGGCCGAGCCCGAGCAACTGGCCGCTGTCGAAGGAGGTGTCCTCCAGTTCGTCGCGCAGCCAGGTGGCGAGCCGGGACCCGTCCGGGCCCGCCAGCCAGTCCGCGGCCTCCGTGGAGTGCTGCGCCATGGCGGCGGCCAGACTCTCCGCCTCGTGGTGCGCGGTGCCACGGAAGGTGATGGGCCGGTTGGCGTGGCGGGCGCCCGGTGCGGTGTCGGGGGCGTCGGGCCGGATCACGGGCGGGTTCTCGCCCCGGAGCCAGCGGCGGACCTCGGCCGCGGTCCAGCGGTCGTCGGGGTCCTTGGTGAGCAGGCCCTGGAGCAGCAGGTTCTGCCGGGCGTCCGTGACGGCCGTCAGGTCGACCTCGTGGTTGACGATCAGCTTCCTGGTCCAGGCCTCGTCGGTGATCCGGGCGTCGTCGCCGAGGACGTAGAGCGGGCGGCCGGTGAACACCTGGTAGAGGACGAGGCCGACAGTCCACCACGGGGTGGCCTTGAGGTTCTGGTTGACGATCTGCTCGGGCGCCATGTACAGGGCCGTGATCTGGAAGTCGTGGTAGCTCTGGCTGGCGGTGAACCGGGCGACTCCGCCGAAGTCCGCGACGACGAACTGGGACCGGTCCCCGCCACCGCCCCGGCGCTGCCGGACGAGGATGTTCGCCGGTTTCAGGTCGAGGGGGTTCCGGTCGATCCGGGACTGCCAGAAGTCGAGCAGGTCGGTGAGCTCGCGCACCGTCCGTTCCGTGTGCGCCCGGTTCTCGCGCGGTTTCCCGTCCCGCAGCCGCCGGGTGAGGTGGTCCTCGAACGTGGTCGGCAGATACTCCATCGCGACCCAGCCACATACGACGGGTCCGACCGCGACCTCCCCGAACTCGTGGATCCGGGGCACGTGGCGGCGGAAATCGGGGGTCGCCAGGTGTTCCAGCGTGTCCAGGTCCATGGACTGGCCCGGGTGCGCGACCTTCACCGCGGCGTCGGTGCCGTCGGCGAGGCGTCGCACGTGCCAGACGGTGCCCTCGCTGCCGACACCGGCGACGTTGTGGGGCTCGTACCGGTCGAGCAGGCCCTGGGGGAAGTCGGACCGGGCGGCGTTTGCCGTCTCACGGCGCGTGGGCGGATCGGTGCCGGGCCGGCCGGCGCGGGTGGGAGCCTCGGGATTCTGCAGGCGGGTGCGGGGGCTGGGAACCGCTGCCGGGTCGTCCTGGCGCCGGGTCTGCTCCGGCTGTGCGTCGTCGGCGGGCCGGGCGCCGCGCTGCAGGCGTGTCGGCGGGCTCGGGGGAGCGGCGGAGGGCCGCTGCTTGCGGGTCCGCGGGCTCGGCTGTCTGCGGGTCGGCGGGCTGGGCTGCTTGCGGGGCGGGCCGGCGGGGTGCGCCGGTGTCTCGTCGGAGTCGTCGGCCATGAGGGGTCCTCGAAGGTTTCCAAGTCCTGCGCGTACTACAGGACTTCTTGCGAAAGGCGTCGGTTCGGCCGGTGAGCGCCACAGGGCGTCGTACGGCTCAGCGGGGCAAGCCGAACTCGTCGAGCTCGACGAGGCTGATGTCCACGGCCTCCGGGGGCTGCGCCAGTTGGACGCGGTGGGTGCCGGGCCACAGCTGGACGGGGCGGGTGAGGCGCTCGCCGTCGACGAACGTGCCGTTGGACGAGCCCCTGTCGGCGAGATAGAGCCGGCCCGCGTCCCAGTACACCTCGGCGTGGACCCGGGACACCTGGTCCAGCGCGGCCAGTCCCGGCACATGGGCGCAGTCGGGGGAGTCCCGCCCGAGCGGGGTGGGCCCGCGCTCCGCGGCGCGTACGGGGACGAGGACCTCGGCCACCAGGAGGGCGAGACTCGGGGCGGCCGGGACGGACCCGGTAGCCCGGCCCGTCGCCGACTGCAGGCGCGTGGCGGGCGCGGGAGCACCGGGACGGCTGTCGGGCTGCGGGGGGACGGACCCCGGTCCGGCGGGCCGGGACTCCCGGCCGGGTGCGTCGGCTCCTCGGCTCGGAGCGTCGCGCTCGGAGCCCGGCCCGGACGTCGCGGCGCCCTGCCGGTCGCCCTCCTCATCGACCGTCAGATACTGCCGCTCAGGCACGAGTTGCTCCCACTCGTGGATCCGGCAGTAGCCGCGGCGCGGTGACGTCGGACAGTCGTCGGGCGTCACCGGGCAGCGATAGCGGGTGGTCACGGTCGCCATGTGTTCTCCCGGAAGGTCAGGCCCTGAGTGGTCAAGTCGCTTTCCAGTGAGCTCAGTTCACCTGGCCTGGGTACGCCGATGATGTGCACGGCATCCTCCGTGACCTGTATCTGCAGTTCGGGATGGTCGGTGCGTCGGTCGAGATGGGGTCCGTAACGGCGTCGGCCCCGTGCGGTGCGCGGCGTCAGCCGCTGGTTGGCCGAGCCGCGCCACACCAGACGCGTCGGCTCGCCCGCGCGGTACCGACCGGTGACGACGGCGTCCGCGTGCCGGAGCGCGAGCACGGCCGACGGCGAGGCGGCGATCTCGGTCTCCTCCCATCCCGTGTACACGAGCAGGTCGGCCTCGGCCCGGCCCACGTCGCGACGCACCCGGTCCGCCGTGTCCAGCAGCGCGCCCAGCGCCTCCGGCTGCTCCAGAGGCTCACCGCCGCTCACCGTCAGCCCGTCGTAACCGTCGGCCAGAGCGCGCTGCCAGACGCGCGCCAGCCGCTCCACGGTGACGTCGTGGCCACCGCCGGGGTCCCAGGTGTGCCGGGACATACAGCCCGCGCAGGCGAGGGGACAGCCCTGTACCCACAGCCCCAGGCGTCGCCCCGGGCCCAGCGCGGTGATCGGACCGAGCACCTGCGACACCCGCAGCGTCGGCACCGCCGGTGCGTCCCTCATGTCCCTCGCCGTACCTTCACCGCGTACGCGTCACCCTCGCCGTCCACCGCCTCCACCTCGAGCCGGTCGCCGGGCCGGGCCGGCTGGTGGAACAGCTCGCGCGACAGCGGATTGACCAGCGCGGACTCGACGGCCGTCACCACTCCGCGGCCGCCGTGGTCGAGACGCCGCGTGGCCTCCACCCGCAGGACCTCCCACGGGTCGTCGGCCACCGTGAGGTCCGCGCCGTGCACCTCTTTGATCCGGGCGGTCACGGAGGCCAGCGCCTTGTTGAGGATCGGCGGTACCGAGTCGGGCTGGATGAAGTCCATGGCGACGAAACTGTCGCCGAACCGGTTGCGCAGTTCGGGCCGGCCGATGTGATCGTTGAAGAAGGTGTCGAAAGCCGCGCGCAGCGCCTCGCGGACGTCCTCCGGCTTGTCGTGCCGGCTGAGCCGGGGCCCCTGCCCGGCCTTCTCCTTCCCGGGGTCCTCCGGACCGTCCCCGCTGCCGTCGCCGCCGCCCGCTTTCGCATCCCGACGGTTCTTCGGCCGGATCACCTCCGCGGACACGCCCAGGTTCGACGTGAAGATCAGCACGCATTCGGTGAAGTGCACCGTGGCCCCCTGCCCGTCGGTGAGCCGACCGTCCTCCAGGATCTGCAGGAACAGGTCGAACAGCCGCGGGTGGGCCTTGTCGATCTCGTCGAAGAGCAGCACGCTCATCGGGTGCGCGCGCACGGCGTTGGTCAGTTCGCCGCCCGCGCTGTGTCCGACGAAGCCGGGCGGCGCGCCGATCAGCCGGTCCCTGGCGTGCTCCTCGGCGAACTCGCTCATGTCGAACCGGATCGGCCGGGCGTCCTCACCGAGGATCATCTTGGCGACGCCCTTGGCGAGTTCGGTCTTGCCGACACCGGTGGGCCCGGACAGGAAGAGGGTGCCGCGGGGCCGGCTGGGCGAACTCGACGACTGGGCGCCGGTGAGCCCGGCCGCCGAGCGCATGAAGATCTCGATGGTCCGCCGTACCGCGTGCGGCTGGCCGATGACCTCGGCGTTGAGATACGCCTCGCCGTTGAGGATGTTCTCGCGCACGGCCTGGGTCGCCCACGGGTTGTCGAGCACCCCCACCCGGTACAGCCTGGCGGCTTCGTCGAGGCGGGCGAGCGGCAGTCCCCGGTCGGCGGCCATGCGGCCGACGGCCAGGATCTCGCCTACTCCCATCCCGTGCGAGGACCGGGTCAGCGCCTCGGCCGCCTGGTCCCGCTCCTCCCGCGTCGCCGGTGCGACCGCCGTGCCGTCCTTCGCCGTCCTGCGTCCGGCCAGCCGCTCGACGACGAACCGGCCGGCCGCGCGGCGCTGGTCGTGCGGCGGCTCGGGCACACTGATCACGCGCAACGCCCGGCTGCCGATGGCGAATTCGAGCGGCAGTTCCTCCTGCTTCTCGACCACCCAGAAGATGGTGTTGTACGGAGTCACGCCCCCGGTGCCGCGCACCGGCCGCGCCGTGTGGCCCAGCTCCTCGACCGTGGCCAGCAGCCGCGCGGCCTCACCGGCGACCGGGCCGCGCGGCGACCCCAGGCGGGCCGTGTACGGGATGATCAGGCCGATCGCGGGCCCCGTGTGCCGGACCGTGCCGATCATGATCTCCCGGATGCGCGCGATGCCCGCCTCGACGTCGTCGCCGTCGTCCGCATCGTCGGTATCGGCCGCGCCGTTGTGCTCCTCGCGCTCCCGCGCCTCGCGTTCGTGATCGGTGCGGGCGTCCTCCTCGGCCATGCGGCGCAGCGCGGGCGGGAAGGCGAACGGATCGTTGGTCAGCCGCCAGGCGAGCACCCGGTCGTCGACCAGGCTCTGCCGGGCCAGGGCGCCGTATCCCCGGGTGCGGCACAGCGACTCGACGACCTCCTCCAGGCTGTACGGGGTGGGCGGCCCGTCCGGTTCGGGTGCCGCCACGCCGCCTTCGCCCTCCTCGGGCAGGAGGAACACATCGCGGACGTTGCCGGTCAGCAGGATCTGCGGATAGACGGTCAGGGCCATGTCCAGCTCGCGGATCCAGGCGGGCGCCAGAGCCGGGGCCTCAGGTGCGGACGACCCGCGCTCCTTCCCGAACATCCCTGCGGTCTCAGCGTTCACGCCACTGCTCCTGCCCGTATGCCGCGGACCGCGGGGTCTTCCGCTTCTTCTTGGGGCGCTGCTTCGGCTGGGCCGACGCGTTCGCCGAGGCCGTCTCCTCCGTGCCCTCCGCCGCGTGGTCGGGGGAGCTCTCCGCGTCGGGCCACGAACCGTCGGGCAGCACCGCGGTGGGGCGCACGCCCGGCGGCAGCGTCATCGTCCGGGCCAGCTCGACGCCCTGTCGGCGCACCGCGTCCTCGATGCCGGGCAACTGCTCGTCGCAGAACCAGCGTTGGACCTGATCGTCCACCTCGGCCGTGGCGCCGGTCCGGGCCACCAGTACCGTGTTGAGGCCCGGCCGGTCCGGCGTCAGGGCCACTCGCACCCCGTAGTTGTCGGACGCGGTGGTCCCGCCGTCCGCTCCGTCGGCGGCCGTGCCGAGCGGCACGACGACGCTCCCCTCGTCCGTCAGCAGGTCGGCGAAGTCGTCGCCGACGGCGTACCCCCGCGTGCGCAGCGCGTCCATCACGGTGCCGGCGACCGTGGCGCGGTGCCGGGCGGTCTCCGCCTGTGCCACGGCCCAGTCCACCTCCCGTTCCAGATGGGACGGATCGGGCGACTCGGTGATCGCCGCCGACAGCCGGTCCCGGTCCTCGGGCGCGGCATCCTCCAGACGGTCGAGCAGCCGCGCCCGCACCGCGGACCGCCGGGCCGCGTCGCGCTGGCGCTGGGTCGACCTGTGCACGAGCACGCCGAGATCGTGGAAGAGCGTCCGGGCCTCGTCCGCGCCGCGCGCCTGACGCAGCGCCTCAAGACGTCGGGCGAACACCGGCAGGTCGTCCGGCTCGCAGGACGCGCCGTCACGGCTCAGCAGCGCCTCGGCCTGCGCCACGGCGGCGTCCCGCGCGCGCGAGGCGTGTTCCCCGTCGGCGGCGCGGGCCGCGGGAGCGGCGGCCGGACGTGTGGCGGGCCGGGGCGCAGCCGTTCGCCGGCTCCCTCGGCTCCTGTCGGCGGACGTGTCGGTCGACGTGGCCCAGACGTCGGCGGCGGCCCGGCTGAGTTCGGACTCCGCGCGCGCGTTGATGTCGCGGGCCGACGCCAGGGCGGCGGCCAACTCCGTGGAGTCGGCGGAACCGGAGGCGGAGACGATGTGCACGTCGACCTTGGCCGTGCCGTACGCGCGACGCAGAGACCTGGCCTGCCCCCGCAGGTTCCGCGACCGGGCGGTCTCCTGCGCCAGTTGGGCACGCAGCTCCCTGCGCCGTTCCGCCTCGCGATCGACGTAGGTCCACTCATAGGCCGCGGAATTGCTCACAGACCCCCCTATGGCGCGGTCGCACCGGGAGGGCCCTGGTTCCGCGCATCTGCCGGCTGACGGCGTGCACCTACTCCCTCGGGCGCTGCCTCCTGCCCATGATGCCTCACACGGCGCATCCGCGACCGGGCTTCGGGAATCCCAACACCCCTCCCGGACAAGGCTGTTACGGTGCGGGCGACGACGGCGAGAGGAGGTGTCCACGTGCCCTTCCTGGCGGACGCGATCGAAGCGATCGAGGAGAACTGGGAGGAACTGTCCGGGCTGCTGGACGCGGCCGGACGCGCCGAGCTCCTCGAGATCGTCGAGGACGCGGAATCGGCCCCGGAGATCGCCGCGGACGAACTGCGCGACCTCATCAAGCCGCTGCTCGCGCCCGGCCACCCGGTACGCGACGCCCTGACCCCGTCGGGCGTGCGCTACCACCCGGTGTCGGGAACCGCGCAGGAGCGCCCTCAACTCCTCGAATCCTTCCGGAAACTGAGGACGCGTCTGCTGGCGACGGGAATCCTGGAGACCGGCGGCGTCGCCCTGCCGTACGAGATGAGCGCGGTGGAGCCGGCGGCCGAACCCGCGTACCGTCCCGACGCCGACGACGCCTGGATCCTCGCGGCACCCTCGTTCCCCGTCACCTTGGTGGAGCTTCCCCCGGGCCAGGCCGACCAGTTGATCGTGCTGACCGTCGAGAACGAGGTGGACCGGGTCCCCGCCTTCCAGCTGGCCGAGCGGTCGGGCGCTCCGTACCCGGTCGTCATCGAGATCAACAGGCTCCTGTCGGCCGACGAGGATCCCTGGGGCGCCGCCGACTGGTGGCTGGGGGCCAATGTGTGGTTGGGCGCCGCGCCCGCGACCCTGCTGGGCACCGGGGTGGACCATGCGCTGCTGTCCGCCGCACGAGCCGAGATCCCGGAGTGGTGAGTACGTGCCCGACGTCATGATTCCCGCCCCCGCCGTCCGGGCCGAGCCGCACCGGTACGTTCTTCCGGCCGGCACCGAGCTGTGGCGCGTGCACGCGGCGCACCGTGCGGCCACCGAGTTCAAGGGCGTACCGGCCGACCTGCACTGGGGCGGCGGGCGCTTCTGTCACATCCGCGACGGGCTCAGCCCCGACACGCTGCCTTTCCTCTACGCCGGGCTGACCCCGTTGACGGCGGTCTGCGAAACCCTGGCCCGCGACCTGCTGCCGCGTGCGGACGGCCGACGGCGCATCACGCAGCCCCGTGTGCGGGGCAGGGCGCTGTCGAAGGTCGTCGCCGCCGTCGACCTGCCGCTGGTCGACCTGACGGACAATGCCGGTCTGGCCGCGGTCCATCAGGACATCTGGCTCGTCCAAGCAGCGGCTCCCGACTATCCGCGCACCCGCCGCTGGGGTTCCTGGATCCGGGGCCAGGCCCCCTGGGCCGTGGGCATGCGCTGGCCGTCACGCCAGGATTCTGGACTGCTCTCCGGCGAGGTCGTCGCCCTGTACGGACACCATGACAACGGCCAGCACCTGCTCCGGCCGTCCGCCGATCCATCGGTGGACCTCGATTCCCCGGCAGGGCGTGACTACCTGAACGAGCTGCTGAAACCGTTGCGGATCCGGGTCGAAGCCGCGCGCAAGCGGTCCCAGGCGTGACAGGTCCGCAACCGCTGGTCAGCAGTGGGACACCTGCTGTCCGCAGGCGGCCCCGGCCGGTCTTCTAGCGTTCCTCTGACTCGGCTCGCTTTGACACGATCTAGGCCCCGGTCAGCCGAGGCAGGAGGGAAGCGGTCGAGAGCCGGACGACGAGTTCCGGTTCGTGCAGGAGTTCGTGCGGGATGGGGCTGTCGCCGGAGATCTGGTTGGCGAGGAGGGTGACGGCTGCCCGGGACATGGCCTCGATCGGCTGTCGCAGGGTGGTCAGTGGCGGGTCCGTGTAGTTCATGAAGGCGGAGTCGTCGAAGCCGACGATCGACAGGTCGTCGGGGACGTGCAGGCCCACGCGCCGGGCGGCCCGGATGGCGCCGAGGGCCAGGACGTCGCTGCCGCAGATCAGTGCGGTGATGTCCTGGGAGAGCAGTTCGGAGGCGACGGCCTGGCCGCCCTCGAAGGAGAACAGGGCGTTGCCGACCGGGTGGTTGCCCCGGGCGTTCGCGGTGAGGGCTTCGAACGCGGCGACCTTGCGGCGGGACGGCATGTGGTGGCCGGGGCCGACCATGAGACCGATGTCGGTGTGCCCCATGGCGGTGAGGTGGGCGAAGGCCTGGCGGACGGCGGCGGTGTCGTCGGTGCTGACGCTGGGGAAGCCGGGGTAGTCGACCGCGGCGTTGAGCAGGACGACAGGGACCTTCCGCTGCAGCAGCGCCTGGTGTTCGTCCTCGGTCAGGCCACCGCAGAAGATGACACCCGCGACCTGTTGGTCGAGGAGCATGGAGACGTACTCGGCCTCGGTGAGACCGCCGGCGGTGCGGGTGCACAGGACGGGCGTGAACCCGAGCTGGACGAGGGCGCCGCCGGCGATCTCGGCTATCGCGGGGAATATGGGGTTCTGCAGCTCGGGCAGGACGATGCCGACCAGACGCGCCCGTGCCGCACGCAGGTGCGTGGGGCGCTCGTAGCCCAGGACGTCGAGTGCCGTGAGGACGGCTTGTCGCGTGCTGTCCGACACTCCTGGTTTCTCGTTCAGGACGCGACTGACGGTTGCTTCACTGACGCCCACTCGGCGGGCTACTTCTGCGAGCTTGCGGGCCATGGGCGGAGTGTATCCGCACGTCAGTGATGTGGGTCGCGGCGTGAGTCACAGTGGATCAAAGGGAGAGACCCGGTCGTACGGCCCCGGGCGTGCCAGGGACGGGCGCACGACCGGGGCCGGGGGCTTCGGTGTTCAGAAGCCGCTGTTGCCGCTTCCCCGGGTGAGGGTGAAGGAGGGGGAGTTGTTGAGCAGCCCGCCCGTCTTCGCGGTGACGCTGGTGTTCGAGACGGTCATGCCGCCGGTGACGTTGTTGAGGTCGAAGCCGTAGGTGCCGGCATTGGTGATCGTGTCGTGGTCGAGGGTCAGGTTGCTGATCTGCTTGGCATAGCTGAGCAGGACGCCCTGGTACGTGCTGTCCTTGATGGTGTTGCCGTCGACGTGGACGGGCTGGGTGATGTCGGCGGTGTTCGCGTAGATCCACAGGGCGCCGATCGTGGTGGCCCAGTTGATGTGATACGAACCGCAGCGGGTGAGGAGGTTGTCCTCGACGTAGGTGGGGGCGCTGAAGCCCTGCCCGAAGTACGTGCTGATGGTGATGCCGGAGCCGAAGGCGACCGTGTCGCTGACGGAGTTGTTCTCCACGGTGTTGTCACCGCCGCCGTAGACGCCGATGCCGTTGGCCTGGATGGGGAGTTGCACGGTGTTGTGGGAGACCGTGCTGTGGGTGACGTTGCCGTCCTCGGTGTCCAGCGCGATCGTGTCGTCGCCGGTGTTGCGTACGTGGGACTGCTCGACGCGGGTGTTGGTGGAGCCGCCGTGGACGTGGAGGCCGTCGGCGAAGACGTTGCGCACGCGGACCCCGGAGACGAGCAGGCCGGTGCCGGGCCGTGCCCACAGGCCGACCTTGGTGTGCTCCATCCACACGTTGGAGATCAACGAGCCGGAGGCGAAGCTGCCCTCGATGGCGGCGGCACCGGAGTCGTTGTTGCGGGAGGTCTGGTCGCCGAAGACGGACAGGTCGGCGATCTGGACCCGGCCACCGGTGGAGAAGAGGCCGCCCGCTCCGTTCTCCGCGCTGGACGTGAGGGTGGTGTACCAGGGGCCCGCGCCGCGCAGCGAGACACCGGACAGGTTGATCCGGCCGGAGATCGTGTACGTGCCCGTGGGCAGCCACAGTCCCTTGCCGGCGCTCGCGGCGCTGCTCAGCGCCGAGTTGAGGGCGCTGGTCATGTCGGTCGAGCCGGGCTTCACGCCGTAGTCGGCGGCGGAGACGTACCCCGCCGGCATCGTGGCGGCGGCGTCGACGAGCTCGGTGTCGACGACGTCGACGGTGTACGAGGCGGCCGTGGAAGAGGCGTCCTTCTGCAGCTTGAGGACGGTACCGGCGGGCCACGTCGTCGAGTTGAGGTAGCGCACCTCGTCGAAGTAGTGGTGACCGGTGGAGTCCCCGGCATTGCCGGGCGTGTTGGTGTCGTAGTAGCCGGCGCCGTACAGCCACGAGAACTTGTTGGTGGTCTGCAGGTCCGTGACCTTGGTGGAGCCCGCGTACAGGGACAGCGGGGCGGTGGTGACGGAGCCGCTCGCGGTGTCGGGGATCGAGTAGCGCACGACGACGGCGTTCGCCGGCTCGGTCAGGGTGATCTGCACGTACTGGCCGGTGGCGGTGAGCTTCACCGCGCTGCGGCCGGTGGACTCGGCGGACAGGCTCGGGTAGCTCGTGCTGACGGCCAGCTTGGTGCCGTTGGTGGTGGCGTCGGCCGCGCGGTACTCGGTGTAGGGCAGGGCGGCGCCCTGGGTGGGCAGCGCGCTGCCGCCGTCGACCGAGACGCTGTCCACGGAGACGTTGCCGCTGTCGCCGGAATCGTTCTGCAGGCCGATCAGGTTCAGGCCGCCGCGCAGCTTGGCGTTGACGGTGACGTAGGCCCAGGTGCCCGTGGCCGGCAGGGACAGCTGGCTGGAGCGGACCCCGTTCACGTAGAGCGAGAGGGTCTGCGGGGAGCTGGTGGTGTTGCGGTAGGTGGCCGCGACCGGATAGGTGCCGGCCGAGGGTACGGCGGTGTCGATCACGGTCTGGGCGCCCTGGGCGGTGAAGCCGGTGAGGTAGCCGCTGCCGCTGAACCCCGACAGGGACGTGGCGGAGGTGGGACCGCCGGTGGCGAAGGCGGTCTCCGCCTCGTAGACCTTGCCCGGAGCGGTGCCGCCTCCGCTGCCGGGCGGCGGCTCGGTGGAGCCGGACGCCACGGTGATGTCGTCCAGGTTGACGTTGCCGCTGTCGGAGGAGTCGAAGCGGTAGGCGACGGTGTTGGAGCCGGACTTCAGGGTGAGTGACTCCGTGCGGGTGGCCCAGGTGTTCCAGTCGGAGGTCGCCGGGAGTGACGTGGTCAGGGCCTTGCTGCCGTTGACGTACACCGACAGCGTCTTGGCGGACCCGGTGCCGTTGGCGTAGCGCAGCACCACGTCGGTGGCTCCGGCGGCGCTCGCGGTGACGGTGAAGGTGGTGGCCGCAGAGCCCTTGTTGGCGTCCGTGTAGCCGCCCACGTATCCGCTGCCCTGGTAGCCGGGGTGCTCGGTCTCGGTGAGGGTTCCACCGGTCAACGCCGCGGACTCGGCCTCGTACTGGCCGGCGGGTGGGGCGGGAGCCGCCTCCAGCGCGAGCGCGTCGATGTTCACGTTGCCGCTGTCGGAGGAGCCGAAGGCGTAGGCGATCTTGTTGCTGCCGGCGGTGAGGTTCACCGGGCTCGCCACGGTGGTCCAGGTGTTCCAGTCGGCGGTGGCCGGCAGGGAGACGGTGCCGACCTTGGTGCCGCGGACGGAGAGGGACAGCGTCTGCGTGCTGCCCGTGCCGTTCGCGTACCGGAGGGTGGAGGTGTAGGCGCCCGCGGTGCTCGCGGTGACGGTGAACGTGGTGGTGGCGGTGCCCTTGGCGGAGTCGGTGTACCCGCCGACGAAGCCGCTGCCGGTGAAGCCCGTGTGGTCGCTCTGGACGACGGCGCCCCCGCTGAGGGCGGCCGATTCGGCTTGGTAGGTGGTGGAGGCGGCCACGGCCGGGGTGCCGCGCCAGCCGAGTGCGGCGCACAGCACGGCCAGGATCGTGCCCACGAGAAGGAGGCGGGGTCTGGCGCGCTCCAGGCGGAGCACGGAGCCGAATTGAGACATGGGAATCTCCCACGAGTGAGGAGCGGGTGAGTGACGCGCACCGTAACGGCGGGGTGATGACCGGGCAATGCGTGTGGACATCCGCGAATTCCACCGACGTGCCGCACGAAATCCGTTGCGCTCCTTGCGGGCCCTCAAGTACCGCGCGAATGAAGGGAGTTCAGGCATCCGGTGCGTTGAATGCGCGGAACGGAATTACGTTCGGACGGTTGTGTTCTTGCTCTGCATCTTGCGTGCTCCCGGTGAGGGGGCAAGGGCGGCTCCGGGGGTGTCGGGCCAGCTCAGCGTGGGCGCGAATGCTTGGCATCGCTGATGGACGCACCGCGGCGGCCGGTGCGGCGGCGGCTCGCTGCGGGACGCACGTCGGGTTCTTGCGTACGGTTTCGTCGACAAATTTCTCGGTGGTTCGCAGGTGTTATTGATGCTTTGCGCATCCAGGTTTGTGTATTGCTCGGCGTTCTCGTGGCCCGTAACTTGTGCGTCACCTCGACGGGCCGCGAACCGACACAGGGCCCACACCCACTTCACCCTCAGGGACGATCCATGACCGCAATACCGGCGGGCAGAAACACCCGCGTCGGCATCGCCGTGGCCGCGATGGCCGCACTCGGCCTCGTTGTGAGCGGCTGCGGAGCCTCCAACGACGAGTCCGGAGACCCCAACGGCAGGATCACCATCACGGTGAACGACATGCCGGCCAAGACCGACCCGGTCAACCGCAAGATCTTCCTGCAGGACGTCGCCGCGTTCGAGAAGGCCAACCCGAAGATCCACGTCGTGCCGCACGAGGGCCAGATGGATCCCCAGACGTTCTCCGCCAAGCTCGCCGGAGGCCAGCTGGAGAACGCCTACTACGTCTACCTCACCGACCCGGCCGGCATCATCGCCAAGCACCAGGCGGCCGACATCACCGACTTCCTCAAGGACTATCCCGAGGCCCAGCAGGTCAAGCCCGAACTGCGCAAGGTCTTCCAGGACGAGGCCGGACGCACCTACGGCGTCACCGAAGGCAACTACTCCATGGGGCTGGTGTACAACCGCACCCTGTTCAAGAAAGCGGGCCTGGACCCCGACAAGCCGCCCACCACCTGGGACGAGGTCCGCGCCGACGCGAAGAAGATCGCCGCCCTCGGCAAGGGCGTCACCGGCTACGGCGACTACAGCAAGTCCAACACGGGCGGCTGGCACTTCACCGCCGAGATGTACTCGCGCGGCGGCGACGTCGCCGAGCAGCAGTCCGACGGGACGTGGAAGGCCGACTTCGACAACGCCACCGGCCGCGCGGTCCTCCAGCAGCTGCACGACATGCGCTGGACCGACAACTCCATGGGGCAGCGCCAACTCCTCGAATGGGCCGACCTGTTGCAGATGATGGGCTCGGGCAAGCTGGGCATGTACCTGGCCACCTCCGACAACATCACCACCATCGCCGCGCAGTACAAGGGCGACCCGAAGGAGTACGGCCTCGGCCCCATGCCGGAGGGCAAGGGCACCCTGGCCGGCGGTGGCGGGTTCATGTTCAACCCGAAGAACACCGCGGCGCAGACCAAGGCCGCTCTCGCCTGGATCATGTTCAAGTACGAGAACCCGGACCGGATCACGCTCGGCCAGAAGCGCGCCGCCGACCACGACCAGCCCGTCGGCCTGCCCGAGCCCAACATCTGGGCCGGTGCCGCGCAGAAGACCAAGGCGGCGGCCGACAAGAAGTACGCGAACCAGCCCGTCGCCAACTACGCGCCGTTCGCCGCCTCGATCGGCAAGGTTCCGCTGAAGCTGGAACCGCCGCAGGCACAGAAGGTCTATGCCGTGCTGGACACCGCCATGGCCAAGGTCCTCACGCAGAAGGGCGCCGACATCGACAAGCTCCTCGAGGACGCCTCGAAGCAGGTCGACTCGCTGCTCGCCGCCCAGCAGTAGCGGCCCGTACGTCACTGACAGGGCCGTGCCGCCGCCCTGACCCGCGGCACGGCCCCCGCGGATCCACCACCAGCGCACCCGATGTGTCCGACCCGAACAGCCCTGAACAGCCCTGAACAGCCCTGAACCACCCTGAACCACAAGGAGAACCCATGGCGACGTCCCTCGCGCCGCGTCGCAGCGAGGTCCACCCGCCCGCGCCCGCCGACATCGCGGCCGGCCCGCCCGGCCGGTGGCCCCATCTGCGCCGACGGATCACGGACAACGTCTGGGCCTACGGCTTCCTCACGGCAGGGATCCTCAGCTTCGCCTACTTCTCCTGGTACCCGCTGGTCCGCGGCATCGTCCTCAGCTTCCAGCGGGACAACCTCATCACCGACCCGCAGTGGATCGGCCTCGGCAACTACCGCACCCTGTTCGCCGACCCGCTGTTCTGGACCGCGTGGAAGAACACCGCCGAGTTCACCGGCCTCGCCCTGGTCTTCGGCTACGCGATGCCGTTCGTCATCGCGGTCCTCCTCAACGAACTGCGCCACTTCAAGGCCTATTTCCGCATCGCCGTGTACCTGCCGGTGATGCTGCCGCCGATCGTCAGCGTCATGCTCTGGCAGTACTTCTACGATCCGGGGCAGGGCCTCTTCAACACCCTCCTGCACGGCGCGCACCTGCCCACGTCGCAGTGGGTGCAGTCCCCGCACACGGCGATGATCTCCCTCGTCCTCGTCTCGACCTGGGCGAACATGGGCGGAGCCACGCTGATGTACCTCGCCGCGCTGCAGTCCATCCCCGGCGAGCTGTACGAGGCCGCCGAACTGGACGGGGCCGGCATGTGGGCCCGGCTGCGCCACGTCACCGTCCCGCAGATGCGGTTCGTGATGCTGGTCCTGCTGCTGCTCCAGATCATCTCGACGATGCAGGTGTTCATCGAGCCGTTCCAGATGACCGGGTTCACCAACCCCTCGACCATCACCGTGATGACGCTGATCTACCGCTACGCCTTCGCCGTCAACAACGACTTCGGCCTGGCCGCCGCGATGAGCGTCCTCCTCTTCGTCGTACTCGCCGTCTTCGCCGCCGTCTACCTGCGCCTGACCCGCGACGGCGACCAGGGCTGAGGGAGAAACACATGTCCAGGGCCACCCCCTCCGCCGAGCCGGCGCAGCGCAGCCTGATCTCCGCCAAGGAGCTCGCACGCCCCCGCAACCGGCGTCTCTACTACGCGATCCTCACGCTCACGGTGCTCGCCTTCGCGGCCGCGTTCCTCTACCCGCTGTACTGGATGGCCAGTGCCGCGCTGGAGACACCCCGGCAGTTCGCCGAGCAGACTCCGACCCTGCTGCCCGAGTCCGTCCACCTCAGCGCCTACAAGGACGCCTGGACACAGATGGACATCGCCCACTTCTTCCTGAACACCGTGTACTACGCGGCCGGGGGCTGGGCCATCCAGATGGCGGTCGACGTCTGTGCCGCGTACGCGCTGTCGAAACTGCGCCCGGCCTTCGGCAACATCGTCTTCGCCGGCATGCTCGCCAGCCTCATGCTCCCGGCCGCGGCGCTCCTCGTGCCCGCCTACCTGACGGTCAACGACCTGCCGCTGCTCCACCTCAACCTCATCAACACCCCCTGGGTGCTGTGGCTGCCCGGCGCGGCCAACGCCTTCAACATCTACGTGCTGCGGCGCTTCTTCGACCAGATCCCCACCGACATCCTCGACGCCGCGGCCATCGACGGCGCCTCCCGCCTCCAGGTGCTGCTGCGCATCGTGCTGCCCCTGTCCCGCCCCGTGCTGGCCGTGGTCTCGATCTTCTCGGTCGTCGGTATGTGGAAGGACTTCCTGTGGCCGCTGCTGGTCCTGCAGGACCCGGACAAGCAGACGCTGTCCGTCGCCCTGCACCGGCTGTCCACGTCCACCACCCAGGTCCCGCCCACCGAGATGATCGCCGGTCTGGCCATCGCCGCCGTCCCGATGATCGTGCTGTTCCTCTTCTTCCAGCGCCACATCATCAGCGGCCTGTCCGCCGGCGCCCTCAAGGGATGACCCGCACCCGACGCCCCGGCAGCCGCGGGCACACCCCCGGGCTGTCCCGGTCGCGTGGGCACATCCCGGGCCGCTCCGGCGCGCGGGCACACCTCAGACCTCCCACACCTCATCCGCACTTTGCATCCAAGGAGTCTGCTCCGTGGTCCGATCCGCCGACGCCCACGACGAGTGGTGGCGCCACGCCGTCATCTACCAGGTCTACCCGCGCTCGTTCGCCGATGCCGACGGCGACGGCGTCGGCGACCTCGCCGGTGTCCGCCGACACCTGCCCTACCTGGCCGAACTCGGCGTCAACGCCCTCTGGTTCAGCCCCTGGTACGCCTCGCCGCAGGCCGACGCCGGCTACGACGTCGCCGACTACCGGCGCATCGACGCCGCCTTCGGGGACCTGGCGGAGGCCGAGGCCCTCATCGCCGAAGCGCATGACCTGGGCCTGCGCATCATCGTCGACATCGTTCCCAATCACGTGTCCGACCAGCACGCCTGGTTCAAGGAGGCCGTCGCCGCGGCGCCCGGCGCCGAGGCCCGCGACCTGTTCTGGTTCCGGCCCGGCCGGGGCGAGGACGGCGAACTGCCGCCCAACGACTGGCAGTCCGTCTTCGGCGGCCCCGCGTGGACACGCGTCACCCACCCGGACGGAACGCCGGGGGAGTGGTACCTGCACCTCTTCGCGCCCGAGCAGCCCGACGTGAACTGGAACAACCCGAAGGTCCGCGAGGAGCACGAGGACGTCCTCAGGTTCTGGTTCGACCGCGGGGCCGACGGCGTACGCATCGACTCGGCCACCATGCCCGCCAAGGACCCCGCCCTGCCCGACTTCGACGCGGACGCGACACCGCCCGACCACCCCTACATCGACCGGGACGACGTCCACTCCATCTATCGCTCCTGGCGCGCCATCGCCGACGGCTACCGGCCGGCCCGGGCTCTCATCGGCGAGGTCTGGCTCGCCGACCCCGAACGCTTCGCCCGCTACCTGCGCAGCGACGAGATGCACACCGCCTTCAACTTCGACTACCTCAACAGCCCCTGGGAGCCGGGCGCCCTGCGCACCGTCATCCAGGACACCCTCGACGCCCACGCCGGCGTGGGCGCCTCGCCCACCTGGGTGCTCTCCAACCACGACGTGACGCGGCACGTCACCCGTTACGGCCGCGCGGACTCCTCGTACGGGCACGCGCTGCGCCAGCACGGCACCCCCACCGACCTCGCCCTCGGCACCCGCCGGGCCCGCGCGGCCCTGCTCCTCGCCCTGGCCCTGCCGGGTGCGCACTACCTGTACCAGGGGGAGGAACTGGGCCTGGGGGAGGTCGAGGACATTCCCGCCGGGCTGCGGCAGGACCCGATCTTCCACCGCACCGCGGGCCGGGACATCGGCCGCGACGGATGCCGCGTCCCCCTGCCCTGGTCGGGCCAGGAGCCGCCGTTCGGATTCAGCCCCACCGCCACGGCGCGGACCTGGCTGCCCCAGCCCGCGGACTGGGCCGGCCTCACCGTCGAGGCCCAGCAGGCCGACCCCGACTCCATGCTCGCCTTCTACCGGGGCGCGCTCGCGGCCCGCCACCACCACGCCGCGAGCCTGCGCGGCGACGGCTTCCGCTGGCTCGACGCGGACCCACACGTCCTCGCCTTCCAGCGCGACGCGGGCCTCGTCTGCGTCACCAACCTGTCCGCCGCCGAACAGCCCCTGCCGCCCCACAGCGACGTCCTCCTCAGCAGCGCGACCGGCGCCGCCTCCTCCGACCGCACGGTGGCTCCCGACACCACGGTCTGGCTGCGCACCGGATGACACCGCACGCCGTCGGGGCCGGTGACCGCCGGCCCCGACGGTGCCCTCACATCCAGCGTCACCTACAGAAGGCACCCCTCTCATGGCTCGTAAGCTCTCCGAAGTGGCCCGCCGCGTCGGCGTCAGCGAAGCGACCGTCAGCCGCGTCCTGAACAGCAAACCCGGAGTCTCCGACGCCACCCGCAAGGCCGTCCTCACCGCCGTCGACGTCCTCGGCTACGAACGGCCCACCCAACTGCGCGGCAGCAGCTCCCGCCTCGTCGGACTCGTCCTGCCCGAGCTGCAGAACCCCATCTTCCCCGCGCTGGCCGAAGTCGCGGGCGGCGCACTGGTCCAGCTGGGCTTCACTCCCGTGCTCTGTACGCGGACCGCCGGCGGCCTCACCGAGGCCGAATACGTGTCCATGCTGCTCGACCAACAGGTGAGCGGGGTGATCTTCTGCGGAGGCCTCAACGCGCAGGAGTACGAGGCTCTCGCGCAGCGCGGCGTGCCCGTCGTGCTGCTCAACGCCGCCGTCAGCCAGCCGCCCGCGAGCCAGGGCGGCCCGGGCTTCCCCCAGGTCTCCACCGACGACGCCACCGCGGTCGAACAGGCCTACGCACATCTCACCGCACTCGGCCACACCCGGATCGGTCTCCTCGTCGGCCCCTCCGACCACGGCCCCTCACGCCGGAAGGCCGACGCCTTCGCACGACTGACAGCACGTCACGCTCCGCACCTCCGCGAACAGCTCGTGGGGCACGCCCTGTTCTCCTTCGAAGGCGGACAGGCGGCGGCCCACGAACTCCTGCGGCAGCAGATCACCGGGCTCATCTGCGGCAGCGACATCCTGGCCCTCGGCGCCATCCGGGCGGCCCGCCGCGCGGATCTGTCCGTCCCCGAAGACCTCTCGGTGGTCGGCTACGACGATTCCGCGTTCATGAACTACACCAACCCGCCTCTGACGACCCTGCGCCAGCCCATCGACGCCATGTCCCGCTCCGCCGTCACCCTCCTGGCCAACCAGATAGGGGGAGTCCCCACCAGCTCCAACGAACTCCTGCACGAGCCCGAACTGGTGGTGCGCAACTCCACCGCACCGCCGTCACGCCAGCGCAGGATGCGCCCCGTCTCAGGGGTGGCCAGTTGAGGACCTCTCGCAGGGCTCGGCTGATGAGGGAGCACGGTCCGCTCCGTCAGACCACAGGACGTGCGGGCTGCTCGATCACGATGGCCCGCTTGAGAATCTTGCCCGTGGCCCCCTTGGGCAGAGCGTCGACCAGCCGCACGATCCGGGGGTACTTGTACGCCGCCACCCGTTCCTTGACGTGGGAGCGCAGCGACTCCGCCGTGGTGGCGGAGCCCGGCCGAAGGACCACCACGGCGGCGATCTCCTCGCCGTGCGTGGGGTCGGGCACACCGACCACCGCGGCTTCCACGACGTCCGGATGGCGGTACAGGACCTCCTCGATCTCGCGCGGATAGACGTTGTAGCCCCCGCGGATGACGAGGTCCTTCGTGCGGTCGACGACGAAGTAGTAGCCGTCCTCGTCGACCCGTGCGAGATCGCCGGTGCGGAACCAGCCGTCCCGGAACGCGAGCCGGGTGGCGTCGGGGCGATTCCAGTACCCCTTCATGACGTTCTCGCCCCGGACGGCCAGCTCGCCGACCTCGCCCGGGCCGACGACGCGGCCGTCCTTGCCGACGAGCCGCAGCTCGACCCCGTGCACCGGGAGCCCGATGGAGCCGGCCTTGCGCGGTCGATCCGGGGGATTGAAGCAGGCCACCGGCGATGTCTCCGAGAGACCGTAGCCCTCCAGCACGGTGACGCCGAGCTCTCGTTCGGTGGAGTGCAGCAGCTCCACGGGGAGCGAGGCACCGCCCGAGACCGCGAGACGCAAGTGCGGCATCGCGCCCGGGACGCCTGCCTGAAGCAGCGCGGTGTACATCGTGGGCACGCCCAGGAAGACGGTCACTGCGTCCCGGCGCAGGGTCTCCAGGGCCCTCGCCGCGTCGAAGCGCGGCAGCAGTGTCAGGCAGGCCCCCGAGGCGATCGCGGTGTTGAGGGCGCAGGTCTGGCCGAACGCGTGGAACAGCGGGAGACCACCGAACAGAACGTCGTCGGGTCCCACCCGCAACAGGGTCCGTGCCGTCGTCAGCGCGTTGGTCACCAGATTGCGGTGCGTCAGCTCCGCGCCTTTCGGGGTGCCCGTCGTGCCGGACGTGTAGAGGATCACCGCGGTGTCGCCGTCGGCTGCCTCGACCGCCCCGGCCATCGGCGGCGTCGCCCGCAACAGCGCGTCGAACTCCTCGGGAACGGCGACCAGGCACGCGGCTCCGGCCCGGTCCGCCGCCGACGTCGCCTGGCCCGACGGCCGCTACTACATGCCGCTGTTCGTCGTCCCCGCGGACGGAGAACGGTTCGACGACACCCTGCGCGCCGAGCTGGTCAGCGCGATCAGACAACACCTCTCTCCCCGCCACGTACCCGACACCATCGTCCCCATCGCGGCCGTACCCCGCACACTCACGGGCAAGAAGCTGGAGGTCCCGGTCAAACGCATCCTCCAGGGCGCGAGGATCACCGACGTCGCCGCCGAGGGATCCGTGACCAGGCCCGACATGCTGAACTGGTTCGCGAACTTCAGCGCCGAACTGGGCCACCTCTGAGGAGGCGCACGCACGGACCCCGGCTGCTTCGCGCTGTACGAAACAAGAAGGTTCTTCGCCTGCTGGTGGCACAGCGGCTGCACCCAGCCTGACCGGTGAAAACGGCCGTAGCTGTGGTTCTCGAGAGGTTGCTGGTCCGGAGATGGTCCGGATCTTGGCGCGTGTGGCGCTGGGGAGGGCAGGCTTCGGGCGCAGAGGGGCGACCGGTCGGGCACGCACGGGTCAGCGGAATCCCCGGAGCGTCCGCGAAGGATCCGACGGTCTCTTCCGTGCCGCAGGGGGCTAGGCGTTGCTCCACCCGGCTGTGCTGGAATACGAGTCAAGCAGGTCCACGACGAAGACGAGGGTCGAGCCCGCCGGGATCAACGGTGATGGCGACTGATTGCCGTAGCCGAGACGTGGGGGAATGATGATCTCGCGTCGCCCGCCGACCTTCATGCCCTTCACTCCCCGGTCCCAGCCCTTGATGACCCTGCCACTGCCCAGGGCGAACTTGAACGGCTGGCCCCGTTCCCAGGAGGCGTCGAACTCCTTCCCGGACTCGAAGGCCACCCCGACGTAGTGGACCCTGACCACCATGCCCGGCTTCACCTCGACCCCGTCCCCGACGACCAGGTCCCGGATGGTCAACTCGGTAGGAGCGTCACCCTCCGGAACGTTCACCTCGGGCTTCGTCAGTTCACTCATTGCACCCTCATAGCTCTCCGCCGAATGCCCTCCGCACAGGCCGGATGGACACATGGACACCCCATGCGGCAGAGGGACACGCTATCGGGAATGCCGAATCCGCCTGGAGGCAACTTCCCATGTGGCCGGCAACCCCGCTCGGCGCCCCCCGGCCAGGGACAGACGTGTCGGACCGTTCAGCAGTCGACTAGGTGATTGCGGAATTTCTGACGGACCAGGAGCAAGCGGCGGCGCCGTAGCTCATGCCGGCTGGCCTGCGAGTCGTACGCCTTATCGCCCAGGACGGACTTGGACCGCCGTCGTGGCCGTCCGGCGACGGACCGGTTGCGGCACCCCCCTCTGCAACCAGAGGCACATGCGATGGCCGGACTCCCTGACTGGCGGGATGACCGTCTGAGCGGGCTCAGGGCGCGTTGGGTCGAGGCGGCATCATCTTGAGGCCCGAGGCGTCCTTGTGCTCATGCACAGCAGTCTGTGGCGGTTTCGGATCGGAATGCTCTTGCCCAGTGACCAGGCCCCAGGCGTCGATGTCCTGATAGCGCCGTGGGCCCGGGTGGCCTTTTACCGTACTGCCGACCAGGTGGAGGCGTTCGGCCTGCCAAGGGCGTCCAGTAAAGCCGTCGAGGCAGGCGGCCGCCGCCGTCACGGACGCGTTGTCGTAGCGGCGAGCGCGGGCCAGCGTGAGGTGGGGACGCAGCGGACGTTCGGCGAAGACGACGTCGCAGTCCCTGATCCGCGCACGTACCGCTTCGGCCAGCTCGTGCAGTCTGTCGAGATCGCCCTCGATGCCGCTCCACAGCACTCGCTCGTCGAAGTGTCCGCCACCGAGCAGCGCCAGTTCGGGAGACGGGCGGGCAGCCGCCAGGTCGGCGAGGGGTGCACGAAGCCGCTGAACGGCCTGTACCGGCAGCTCGCCCAGGAACGCCAGGGTGATGTGCCAGTCCTCGATGCGGTTCCAGCGCAGACCGGGATAGGCGGCGTAGGCCGGGCTCAGCGCGTGCGCCAGCTCGTTCTTCGCATGGTCGGGCGGCGCGAGGGCGACAAAGGCGTGCTGGGTGGCGGTCTGGGGTGGTTCTGTCACGGATGTTTTCTTACCTCATGCGTTCACCCGTTCTCGTCGAAGGCCAAGGCCGGGAAACTCGCCGACGGCTCCAAGCATCAAGGAGCGGGCTGATACGAGTACGCCCTTCGTGTCCGCCGGAGGCGCCGCGAGGTAGAGCGAGAAACCCCATCGACGACAGACGGTAGGCACCCAAGCGGGTTGTCTGGAGGGGGTCACCGAAACGCAGATCTGTGAGCAGCACGGTGCGTACGGTATGGCGCTCATCGGCATCGGCAGCTTCACGGAAGCCCTTCTCCTCGACGTAGTAACCCACAGAGATCCAGTGCTGCAACGAGGCTTCCCCCAGGGTGAGAGGCGCGTTGCCCCTGAACGGGCAAGCTTTGCCCTGCTGCTCGACACCGCTCGTACCCGAGGGTGGATTCAGACGGACGCCCATGACTTCATGGCGATCGGTCGTGAGTATCGAAACCTCGTCCACCTCCGCAAGCAACGAGAACGCGGCGTATCCCGGACCGAGACACCGTCGGCATGTGCTGGGGACCAGTCCTCGCGGTGCTCAACGACCTCGAGACCACCCGTGAGCACATTGCCGTGTGATCACGCCCGCCACGCGACGTCGTCTGCTCTTCGTCGCATGCTTCGCACCACTGAGGCCGCCGCAACGTAGCGCCCCAGTTGGCCCGTGGCTGGTCCGGGACGGCTCTAGAAGAACCCAAGTTTCTTTGGGCTGTACCAACGAAGAACGTTCCTCGTCTGCTGGTGGTACAGGCTCGCCGTAGCCGACCAACTCGGCGCGGTCCCAGTCAGATCCGCCCGTAGCCACAGGCCGGTTCGAGCCCGGACCGATCTGGACCGGAGCTCAGTCGAGGACCGCGATCGCTTCGATCTCGACCAGATGCTCGGGTACGTCCAGTGCCGCGACGCCCAGCAGCGTCGCCGGTGGGACCGGCGTGGCGCCGAGTCTCGAGGTTGCCCGGGACATCCCTTCCAGGAGCAGAGGCATTTTGTCGGGCGACCAGTCCACGACGTAGGCGGTCAGTTTGGTCACGTCGTCGAAGGAGCCGCCGGCCGCGGCCAGTGCGGTGGCGATGTTGAGGTAGCACTGTTCGACCTGTGCGGTGAGGTCGTGCTCGCCGACCGTGGTTCCCTCAGCGTCCCAGGCGACCTGGCCGGCGACGAAGACCAGTTGCGTTCCGGATGCGATCGCCACCTGCCGGTAGATGTCGATCGTGGGCAGTCCTTCGGGGTTCATCAGAGTGACGGGCATGGCGCCTGCCTCCTTGTCGTAGAGCCGGTGGCTCGCTGCCACCGGCTCCAGGGCTGTTCCTGGTCTCTTGTGGTGACTCAGGAACCGTAGGAGAGTGACGCGCGACGTGGAAGAACGCACTTTTCGGTGACGGGGGAACCTCATGGTGACCAAGCAGTTCGCGGGCTCGCCCGACGAAGCGGACCTTCGGCGGGCCGACTCCCTGGCGCGGGAGATCTTCTCGGACATCGCCAACAAATGGGCGTTCCTGATCATCGAGGCGCTGGGGGAGGACACCCTGCGCTTCAGCGAGCTGCGGGACGCGATCGAGGGCATCAGCCACAAGATGCTCACGCAGAACCTGCGCATGCTGGAGCGCAACGGGCTGATCGACCGGACCGTGCACCCCGAGGTACCGCCACGCGTCGAATACACCCTCACCGCGCCCGGCCGGGCCCTTCGGGCCACCATCGACGGGATGTGCGACTGGACTCACCGGTACGTCGGTGACATCGAGAACTCTCGTCGCCGCTTCGACAGTTGACCAGCGCGGTGTCGCCCCGCCGGCTGAGGTGAACCGCGCGGACCCACGGCTGATGCACAGGGTGACCGAGGTCAGTTCTGGGCGGTGGGCCGGACCACGACCTCGTTCACGTCGACGGTCGCGGGCTGCTCGACGGCGAACGCGACGGCCCGGGCGATCGCCTCGGACGGGATCGCGATCCGATCCCGCATCTCGGTGATCTCTGCCCTGACCCGCGCATGCGTCGACGCCTCGGCGAAGCCGGTCGCCACGGGACCCCGGGGAGACGATGGTGACGCGCAGGGAGTCGCCCGCTTCCTGCCGTAGCCCTTCGCAGATGGCGCGGACCGCGAACTTCGTGCCGGCATGGACGACCATGGCGGGCACCATGCGATAGGCGTGCTGTCGCGCTGGTCCGCTCCAACAACCAACCCCATGCAGCCTGATGCCGCGGCATGCTCGGACCGGCCCGCATCGGCGGGTGAGGGCGGCCTCGATCGTCGCTGGGGCCGAGGGAGTCACCTGAACGTCGAATCGGGGTGCGGCTTCCTGGTTGATGTGTCGGAGAACAACGAGCGCGGCTGAGCGTCCTCCGAGCAGCGGCGTTCGTGGCCCGGTTCCACTGGATCGCCCCTCGCCGAGGACCGCCGGGCTCACCTAGGATCGGCTCGATCGGTCGATCGAGCGGGGGGGCTCATGACACTGGGGAAGCGGCTGCGGCAGTTACGGCGCGTGGCCGGGATGACCTTGGAGGAGCTGGCCGAGGCGTCGGGGGTCAGTGCCCGGGCCATCAGCGACATGGAGCGGGGGCACAGCCGGGCGCCGCAGCCCCGGACGCTCGCCGCGCTCGCCGGCTCGCTGGGGGTCGCTGAGGACGAACGCCGGCGGCTGGAGGAGGATGCCCGCGCGCTGCGCCGGAGTTCGGCCGCCGCGCGGCCGGGCCCGTGCGAACTGCCCCGTGCGGTACGCGATTTCACGGGCCGGGTGCGTGAACTGGACGTGCTCCGCCGGGCGGCGGCCGACGGTGCCCGCGGCGGGCCGACACCGGTCGTCCTGGTGCACGGGCAGGCCGGCGTCGGCAAGACCACTGTCGTGCTGCGGGCCGCCGAAGCGATACGCGACGATTATCCCGGTGGCTGCCTCTACGTCGATCTGCGTGGTGTCGATCCCGCCCCGCCCGCCGCGGGTGATGTCGCGGTACGGCTGCTGCGGGCCCTGGACATCTCGGCCCGCGCCGTCGCGGCCTCGGACGAGGAGCGGTGCGCACAGTTGCGGGCGGTACTGCGTGAGCGGCGCTGCCTGGTGATCCTGGACAATGCCGCCGACGAAGCGCAGGTGCGACCGCTGTTGCCGGGCGAGGGGGCCGGGCTGGTGCTGATGACCTGCCGACGCGTGCTCAGCGGCCTGGAGGGCGTCCGGCGGCTGGCTCTTTCTCCCTTCACGCCGCAGGAGTCGGCGGCCCTGCTGCGGACGGTCGCCGACCAGGCGGCGGAGCCCTCGGCCGCAGACGACGTCGCGGAGGTGTCCCTGCTCTGCGGGCACCTGCCGTTGGCACTGCGCATCGCCGGCACCCGCTTGTCCACCCGGTCCGGCTGGTCGGTGCGCCACTTGGTCGAGCGGCTTGCGGGGGAGGACCGGCGACTGGCCGCCCTGCGCAGTGGTGACGTCAGCGTGGTGGCCGCCTTCACGCTCTCCCACACCCAGCTCTCCATCGCGGCACGCCGGGTGTTCCGGCGGCTGGCACATCTCCCGGGCCCGGACTTCTCCGCCCCGCTGGCCGCCCTGGTGACCGAGGACGGCCTGGCGGACACCGTGGATGTGCTGGATGAACTCGTGGAGCTGGGGTTGCTCCAGCCGCGGGGCGCCGACCGGTACCAACTCCACGACCTGCTGCGGCTGTTCGCCGGAGAGCGTCTGCGGGGCGAGGAGCCGGAGGGGGAACGCGCAGCCGTCCGGCTCGACATGGCCCGGCGGCTGCTGGACATCACGGTCACCGCGGGCCGCTGGTTCGAACCCGGTCACGGCGCCCCGCCCGCGGACTGGAGAGGACCGGTCCCGCTGGCCACCTCCGACGAGGCCGCCTACTGGCTGCGGGCCGAGGCGGAGAACTGGCTCGGCGCGCTGCGGATCGCCGCCGGGGCCGGTGAGCACCGGCGGGTGGTGGAGACCGCTGAGGCGCTGCACTGGTACTCCGACATCACCATCGCCTGGCGCGGTTGGTACGAGGTGTACGGGCTCTCCCGGGCGGCGGCCGCAGGGCTGGGCGACCGCCGTCTGAAGATCGTGCACCTCAATTACCTGTCGTGGGCCGCCTCGAATTGCGCCCGCCGCTGGGAGGAGGGACTGCAGTCGGCTTTGGCGGCGCGGGATCTCGCCGCGGAAGAGGGTGACCTGAAGGAGGAGGCGTGGGCGCTGCAGTACGCGGCGGACGCCCTGAATCGTGCCGGGCGGTACGCCGAGGCGCTGGAAATGGTTCGCGCGGCTCTGCTCCCGGCCGACCTCGCCGGCGACCACGACGGGTACGTCCAGTTGTTCATCCGCATCGGGGCGATTCACATGCAACTCGGTCGCCTCGAGCAGGCTCTGGCCACCTATCAGGAGGGACTGCGTGAGGTGGCGGCCCGCCCGGTGGCGGCACGCCCGCGGCTCAGCGCGCAGGCTGGGGCCCGGGTGCACGCCGCGTATGCGCTGGCCCTTCTCGGCCGGTGGACCGAGGTGCTCGACGAGGCCGCGCGTGCGGAGCCGCTCGCGGCCGCATGCGGCGTTCCCGCACTGATCTGCCGTCTCCACCTCGCCAGAGGGCTCGCCCTGGCCGGCCTGGGCCAACACGACCGAGGAAAAGCGGAGTTGACGCGGGCACAGGAGGTGATCGCCGGCCACACGTGGCATCCGGTGGCCGGTGAGGTGCGCTCGGCACTGGGGAACCTCACCGCGCCGAGCGGCTGAGGACCGGCCGGGGCGAGCGATCCCCGGCGCGGGTCGGCGCTGCGGTTCTGCGTGCCGTTCTGCATGGTCCGGCGGGGCGGGCGCTGATTTCCTCGTCGTACGGCCGCGCAGGCCGCTTTCCGAGAGAGCCCGGATGCCCGAGAAAGGGGCGCGTTCCCTCATGCCTCCTCCTGTTACCCGTAGAACCGTACTGGCCGGAGCAGCCGCTGCCGCCACGACCGTCGGCGTTGCCGGCGCGGCCGCAGCAACCGGCCGCTCCGCGCGGCCGAAGCCGACGATCGTGCTGGTCCACGGCGCCTTCGCCGACGCGAGCGGCTGGTCCCGGGTGATCACGTGCCTGACCCGCGACGGCCACTCCGTCATCGCCCCGCCCAACCCGCTGCGCGGCGTGCACGCCGACTCCGCCTATCTCGCCGCCTTCCTCGACAGCCTGCCCGGCCCCCTCGTCCTCGTCGGGCATTCCTACGGAGGCATGCTGATCACCAATGCCGCCCACGGCAACGAACGGGTACGGGCGCTGGTCTATGTGGCGGCCTTCGCCCCCGACGCGGGCGAGACGGTGCCCGACCTCCAGACGAAGTTCCCCGGCACCCGGCTCACCGAGGCCGCGCTGGACTTCCGCCCCCACCCGCAGGGCGTCGACGGTTACGTGAAGCGGTCCGCGTTCCGCGAGGTGTTCGCCGGTGATCTGTCCCGGTCGGAGGCCGACCTGCTGTGGGCGACGCAGCGGCCCGGCGACACCGCGACCCTCTCCGAGAAGTCCGGCCCGCCCGCCTGGCAGACCGTTCCGTCCTCCTACCTGGTCGCCCGCGACGACAACCTCATTCCGGCCGCCGCCCAGCGCTTCATGGCCGAGCGGGCCGGCGCGCACACCGTCGAGGCCGGGGCCTCGCACGTCGCGATGATCTCCCAGCCGCGGACCACCGCCGCCCTCATCGGAAAGGCAGCACGATGACAAATGTGACCACCTCCGACGGCACCCGGATCTTCTACAAGGACTGGGGGACCGGACGCCCCGTCGTGCTCAGTCACGGCTGGCCGCTGAACTCCGACAGCTGGGAGGCGCAGCAGCTCTTCCTCGCCGAGCACGGCTATCGCGCCATAGCCCACGACCGCCGTGGCCACGGCCGCTCCACGCAGACCTGGCACGGCAACGAGATGGACACCTACGCCGACGACCTCGCCGCCCTTCTGGACCACCTGGACCTCCAGGAGGTGACCCTGGTCGGGTTCTCCACCGGCGGCGGCGAGATCACCCGCTACATCGGTCGGCACGGCACGGCCCGAGTCGCCCAGGCGGTGCTGGTGGCCGCGGTGCCACCGCTGATGGTCCGCCGGGACGACAACCCGGGCGGGGTGCCGGTGGAGGTGTTCGACGGCCTGCGCTCCGGCTCGCTCGCCGACCGCTCCCAGCTCTACAAGGACCTCGCCGACGGCCCGTTCTTCAACCACCCCACCACTCCGGTCTCCCAGGGTGTCCGCGACGCCTTCTGGCTGCAGTCGATGGCCGCCGGACACCGCAACGCCTACGAGTCGATCGCCGCCTTCTCCGCCACCGACTTCCGCGCCGACCTGGCCCGTTTCGACGTGCCCACGCTGGTGATCCACGGCGACGCCGACCAGGTCGTGCCGTTCGAGGTGGGCGGCAAGGCGTCGGCGTCGCTGGTCAAGGACGCCGAACTGCTCGTCTACCCGGACGCGCCGCACGGCCTGACCGACACCCACAAACAGACCCTCGGTGAGGACCTGCTCGCCTTTTTGGAGGGGTACGGAAAATGAGCACGATCGTGCTGATCCACGGACTGTGGGTGACCCCGCGCAGCTGGGAGCGGTGGATCCCGTACTACGAGGCGAAGGGGCACACGGTGCTCGCGCCGGCGTACCCCGGCTTCGAGGCCGAGGTGGAGGCGCTGCGGGCCGACCCTTCCCCCATCGCGTCGCTGACCGTGCCCGAGACCGTTGCCCACCTGGAGAAGGTGATCACCGCGCTGCCGGAGAAGCCGGTCCTCATCGGTCACTCCTTCGGCGGGGTGCTCACCCAGCTCCTGCTCGACCGGGGCCACGGCTCGGCAGGAGTCGTGATCGACTCGGCGCCGCCCCAGGGCATCCGCGTCAACCCGCCCTCACAGCTCCGTTCCCTCTTCCCGATCCTCAACAACCCGGCCAAGCGGCACCGGGCGGCGGGCTTCACCCCCGAGCAGTTCCACTACGCGTTCACCAACACCCTCCCGGAGGACGAGGCACGAACGGCCTACGACCGCTACGCCATCCCCGCTCCGGGCAGCTGGGTGTGGACGTACGGGCTGATCGCCAACCTCACCCCCGGCAGACGGGAGACCTGGGTCGACTTTCACAATCCCGACCGGGCCCCGCTGCTCTTCATCGCCGGGGGGCGGGACCACATCATGCCGCCCGCGGTGAACAAGTCCAACGCCCGCCACTACAAGGCACCAGGGACTGTCACGGACTACCACGAGTTCCCCGAGCGGTCCCACTGGACGTGTGCGGAGCCGGGCTGGGAAGAGGTCGCCGACCGGGCGCTGGACTGGGCACTGCGTCACGCAGAAGCCTGAACCGAGCCGCTGACCCGGGCACGGAGGCTCTCGGCCCGGGCCGCGCGGCCGGCCCCTCCCGACCACAAGCACGGCGCCGGGCCATTCCTCAGGCCCGGCGCCGCCATCTCCTACGCCTTTGCTCCTACCCGGAAGGGGCGCGCCTGGCCGCGACACCTTCCGGCACGGCAGCGCTGCACTCCTGCCCACTGACTTCCGCACGCCCTCGACGCGCAGGGCGTGCCCACCTTCGACACTCACGCCAGCGAGGACTGATGGCCATGCCCGACGTCAAGAACGACCGCAAGATCGCAGGTGACGCCCTGCAAGGTGCTCTGGTGGACCTCCTGGACCTGTCGCTGCTCGCCAAGCAGGCCCACTGGAATCTCTACGGCCCACGGTTCCACTCTCTCCACCTCAGGCTCGACGACGTGGTCGCCATGGTCCGCACCCGAGCCGACGAGGTGGCCGAACGCGCCGCGACCATCGGAGTGAGCCCGGACGGGCAAGCAGCCACCGTCGCCGCCACCAGCGTCCTGTCCGCCTTCGCCCCGGGCTGGATCAAGGACACCGAAGCGCTCACCGCCCTCAGCTCGGCGTTGTTCACCGTCATAGGTCGCATGCGGGACCGGATCACAGTCTTCGGCGCCGCTGATCCAGTCACCCAGGATCTCCTGATCGGCGTCGTCGCCGACCTGGAGAAGCACCACTGGATGTTCCGCGCCGAATCAGGCATCCCCGCATAGAGCTCGTGACACGATCACGCTCCGCGATTCTTGAGGCGTCTCCACGCAGGAACGGGTCGCCGGCGGCGGGCACGATATGAGTCAACAACCACCAAGGCAATGGGCCGCTTGGCCCGCCACTGGTCCGGGAGAATCCGCTCAAGACGTCAATCGTGTCGCGAGGCACCCGGGCGATCGCAGAGGACAGTACACGTGTACAGGTTGCCTGGAGTGCAACGGAGCCTCCAGGCAACCGACTTGAGGCTCTAGAAGAACCCAAGCTTCTTCACGCTGTACGACACCAGAAGATTCTTCGTCTGCTGGTAGTGCTCCAGCATCATCTTGTGGTTCTCCCGTCCGATCCCCGACTGCTTGTACCCGCCGAACGCCGCGTGCGCCGGGTACGCGTGGTAGCAGTTCGTCCAGACGCGGCCCGCCTGGATCGAACGGCCCGCGCGGTAGGCCGTGTTGATGTCGCGGGTCCACACGCCCGCGCCGAGCCCGTACAGCGTGTCGTTGGCGATCTTGATGGCGTCGTCGTAGTCGGCGAACGAGGCGACCGAGACGACCGGGCCGAAGATCTCCTCCTGGAAGATCCGCATGCGGTTGGAGCCCTCGAAGATGGTCGGCTGGACGTAGTAGCCGCCCGCCAGTTCGCCGTCGTGCTCGATGCGCTGTCCGCCCGTGAGGACCTTCGCGCCCTCCTGCTGGCCGATGTCCAGGTACGAGAGGATCTTCTGCAGCTGGTCGTTGGAGGCCTGGGCGCCGATCATCGTGTCGGTGTCCAGCGGGTGGCCCGGCTTGATGGCCTCCGTGCGGGCGATCGCCGCCTCGAGGAACTCGCTGTAGTGGCCCTGCTGGATGAGTGCCCGGGACGGGCAGGTGCAGACCTCGCCCTGGTTGAGCGCGAACATCGTGAAGCCTTCGAGGGCCTTGTCGCGGAAGTCGTCGTCCTTCGCCCAGACGTCGTCGAAGAAGATGTTGGGGGACTTGCCGCCGAGTTCGAGGGTGACCGGCTTGATGTTCTCGGACGCGTACTGCATGATCAGGCGGCCCGTCGTGGTCTCGCCCGTGAACGCGACCTTCGCCACGCGCGAGCTGGAGGCCAGCGGCTTGCCCGCCTCGACGCCGAAGCCGTTGACGACGTTGACGACGCCCGGCGGGATCAGGTCCGCGACCAGGCTCAGCCAGAAGTGGATCGAGGCGGGTGTCTGCTCGGCCGGCTTGATGACGACCGCGTTGCCGGCCGCGAGCGCCGGGGCCAGCTTCCATGTCGCCATCAGGATCGGGAAGTTCCACGGGATGATCTGCGCGACGACGCCCAGCGGCTCGTGGAAGTGGTACGCGACCGTGTCGTCGTCGATCTCGGAGAGGCTGCCCTCCTGCGCGCGGACCGCGCCCGCGAAGTAGCGGAAGTGGTCGATCGCGAGCGGGATGTCGGCGGCGAGGGTCTCGCGGACCGGCTTGCCGTTCTCCCAGCTCTCCGCGACGGCGAGCTGCTCGAGGTTCGCCTCCATCCGGTCGGCGATCTTGAGGAGGATGTCGGCGCGGGCACCGGCGGAGGTGCGGCCCCAGGCGGGCGCGGCGGCGTGCGCGGCGTCGAGGGCGGCCTCGACGTCCTCGACGGTGCCGCGCGCGATCTCGGTGAACGGCTGTCCGTTCACCGGGCTCGGGTTCTCGAAGTACTGGCCGCGGGCGGGCGGCACGTACTCGCCGCCGATGAAATGGTCGTAGCGGGCCTGGTAGGAGACGACGGAGCCCTCGGTGCCGGGCGCGGTGTAACGGGTCATCTTGGCTGGCCTCCAGTGCGGGCTGCCCGCCGTTGGGCAGCTTTCGCCCGGGAGGCTAGGGACCAGGACGTTGCAGCTACGTTGCGTACGGGTCCGGGGCGCGCTGTTCCTCGTCCAGCGCCGCGAGGCGGGTCAGGACCGGCGGAGTCGGACGGGCCGCGGCGAGCGCCTGCCAGACGGCGAGGTCGTCCTCGCCCCAGGGGGCGTGCGCCCAGTCCGCGAGCAGGTCCGGGTCACCCCGCGCGATGAGCGCCGCCCGCAGCCCGTCGGCGAGCCTGCGTCGTATACGGGCCACCGCCGGCGCCTGCGAGGCCGGCAGCAGCGGACCCGTGTACGCGGACGCCGCCGCGGTCACCGCGCCGGAGCCGAGGCGCCGCTCCACCGTGGTGAGGTCCGAGTCGACCGGGACGGCGAGGCGGTAGGGGCGGGACGTGAGGACATCCGGGCCCAGCACTCTGCGCAGCCGGGCGAGTTCGGCCCGCAGGGTCACCGGCGTGACCCGTTCGTCGTCGTACAGGAAACACATCAGCTCGTCGCCGCTCAGGCCCTCCGGATGGCGGGACAGGAGGACGACCAGTTCGCTGTGGCGGCGGCTCAGGCGGATCTTGTGGCCGGATGCGGTGACCAGCAGCGCCTCGTCGCGGCCGAGCGCGTTCAGCCGCAGACCCGGCCCGGCCGTCGGTCCGGGGGCGAGCAGCGCGAGCTGGGACTCGGCGGCGCGGGCCACCGCCTGCACGAACGCGAGGCTGTGCGGATGCGCGAGGCCGTCCCCGCCGGTGATGTCGACCGCGCCGAGCAGCCGCCCGGAGTGCGGATCGTGCACGGGAGCCGCCGCGCACGTCCACGGCTGCACCTCGCGGATGAAGTGCTCGGCGGCGAACACCTGCACCGGGCGGTCCACGGCGACCGCCGTCCCCGGCGCGTTCGTCCCCATCGCCGACTCCGACCAGCGGGCCCCCGGCACGAAGTTCATCCCGTCCGCCCGCCGCCGGGTGGCCGGATGACCCTCGACCCACAGCAGCCGGCCCTGCGCGTCGCACACGGCCAGGAGATGCTCTCCGTCCGACGCGAACGTGCCCATCAGCTCGCGGAACAACGGCATCACCCGGGACAGCGGATGCTCCGCGCGATACGCCCCGAGGTCGCCGTCGGTCAGCTCCACCGCCGCCGACGCGTCCGGGCTCACGTGCGCCCCGGCCGAGCGGCGCCAGGAATCGGCGACCACCGGACGCACCGGACGGGCGACGGTGCCCGCCGCGGTGAACCGGTCATGGGCGTGACGCAGCGCCCGCACCCGCTCGGAGGGATCGGCGCCCGGCTCCAGGGCGACCCAGGGATCGGTCAACTCGGCCTCCAGACGGCGATGCGGTGGGGACATCGTCGCTCCGGCGGCGCGGGTCGACAAGGAGCCGGGCACGGATCGTCCGAGGTGGCACATGCCGCCCCGGACGCGGCGTCAGGCGAAGTTCACCATCCGGATGTAGCGCGTCCAGTCCCAGTACGGGCCCGGATCGGTGTGGTCGGTGCCGGGAACCTCCACGTGGCCGATGATGTGCTCGCGATCCATCGGAATGCCGTACCGGGCACAGATCGACGCGGTCAGCGCCGCCGACTGCTCGTACATCGCGTCGGTGAAGTACTCGGGCTTGTCGACCCAGCCCTCGTGCTCGATACCGATGCTGCGCGTGTTGTAGTCCCAGTTCCCCGCGTGCCAGGCGACGTTCTTCTCGCGCACGCACTGCGCGATGTGTCCGTCGGCCGAGCGCACGAGATAGTGCGGGGAGACCTGCTTCGCGGAGTTCTTGAAGATGGCGACGGCGTCGGCATAGGTCTCCTGCGTGACGTGGACGACGACGTAGTCGACGGGATACGACGACGGGCGGCTGGACACGGTGTAGTTGGAGGTGCTCGCGGGGACGGACTCGGCCGGCGGGTAGTCGACCGCCTGTGCCCCGGCGCCGGCCCGGCCCGCTGGCAGCAGCGCGGCGGGCACCGCGGCCAGCGCCCCGGCCTGGAGCAGACGGCGGCGGCTGGGGCGGCCGGGGGAGTGTGCTCCTCTTGCTCGGTCCATGACGATCCTGCCTCTCGAATGGCTCGGACGGTGGGGGGAACCGGCAGCGCCTGGACGCTGCCGCAGAGCTCGGGGCTGCGGTGCCCGGTGGTTCAACGCTCGGGGCGCGGCAGGGTCGCCGTGCTCTCGCGCGGCCGTGCGTGCAGTCCGCGGTGCGTCTCGCGCGCCGGCGGCCGCTCCTCGCGGAGCTCGGCGACGCAGGTGTCATCGGTGTCGCAGACGTTCGCCAGCGGTGACCCGACGGTCCGCGTGGCGAACCGGTGGGCGTCCAACTCGCTGACGCCGTAGTCCCGTACGAGCCACCGCACCAGGTCGAGCCGGGACACCCGGAAGGCGTTCTCCAGCCCGGCCAGGCGTGGCGGATGACGTCGCGTCGGCACGAGCCGGACGACGACCCCGAGGGCGAGCCAGGTGCCGACGACGGGACCCGCGTACGGAACGGGGGCGGGGATGCCCGCCGCGGACAGCAGCGCGGGCACGAACGCGACGGTCCCGAGCAGCGGGCACAACAGGTGCTGCACAGGACTGCTTCCGATCGCCAGCCTCTGGTCTCCGACGGCGTCCCCCGACACAGGAATCCCCTTCCCGTGCGCACGCCGCCACCCGTCGGACGGACAGGAGTCCGGCGCCTCGCGTGAAGTACGGTACGGCGCCCGCAGGTTGGCGCGAAAGAGGGCGCGACGCCCCTGTGGAGAACCCACGGAATGTGCACAACCGCACGTCAGAGGTCCGAACCACTGGCAGCGGCGGGCCCGGCCGGGGCGGCGCGCTACGCCTCCTGCGCGACTCCCATCGGGTCGTCGAGCACCGCCCGCACTACGGAATGCGCCGCGCCGAGCAGCGGCCCGTCCGAGCCGAACCGGGAGACGGCGACCCCGTCGGCCGGAGTCGCCGTGCGGCGCGTCAACTCACGCTCCAGGGACGGCAGAAGCCACGGCGCGAGACGGGACAGCGCGCCGCCCAGCACCACCGCGCGCGGATCGAGCAGATTCACCGCGCCGGTCAGCGCGATGCCCAGCGCGGTGCCGGCGCCGCGCAGCGCACGGCGGGTGGCCGTGTCGCCCGCCTCGGCCCGCTCGGCCAGCAGCGACACCCGGTCCGCGCCCGGCGCGACGCCCGCCGCCCGCAGCACCGCCTCCTCGCCCGCGTACTGCTCCAGGCAGCCGCGCCCGCCGCACGGGCAGGCCGGACCCTCGGGGCGTACCGGAACATGCCCGAGCTCGCCCGCGAACCCCCTTGCCCCGCGCAGCAGTTGACCGTCGACGACCAGGGCGGCGCCGATACCGATCTCCGCCGACACATGAAGGAAGTCCGCCGGGGACTCCGCGGCGAGCCACAGCTCGGCGAGCGCGCCGAAGTTCGCCTCGTTGTCGACGCTCAGCGGCACCTCGCAGGGCAGCAGCGCGGCGACGTCCGTGTCGTGCCAGTCCAGGTTGGGGGCGCGGACGACGGTCTGGGTGCCCCGCGCCACGAGTCCGGGCACCGCGACGGCGAGCCCCGCCGGGCGCAGCCCCTCCGCCGCGGCCTCCTCGGTCACCTGCCGCACCAGCTCCGCGAGGTCGAGCAGCACGGGGCCCGGCGCGCGCCCCCGGTTGCCGACCCGCAGCTCCGCGCGCGCCCGCACCTCGCCGCGCAGGTCCACCGCGCACACCGCGAGATGGTCGACGCCCACCTCGGCGCCCAGCCCGGCGGGGCCCCGGCCGCTGACCGCGAGCGCGGAGCCCGGCCGGCCCACACCGCCGGGCCGCTGCGGCCCGAGCTCCTCCAGGAGACCGGCCCGGATCAGCTCGTCGACGAGCGTGGAGACGGCGGCCCGGGTCAGCCCGATGCGGCCCGCCACCGACGCCCGGGACAGAGGGCCCGCGGCGGCGACCGCGTGCATCACGCGGGACAGGTTGCGGCGGCGCATGCCCTGCTGGGTGTCGGGCGTCCCCGGCCGGGGACGGTGCAGTGGTGCGGTCATGCGGTCATGCTCCCAGGATGTGCGACGGGCGATGCGCGCAGGTCGACGTGAGCGGCCCGGCCGCGCGGCCGGGCGGGCACGGCGTCCCGGTCACGGCCGCTCCAGCAGCGGCGCCGCGCCCGCCAGCACCCCCGAGAGCCGCTCCAGGGTCGCCTCGTCCCGTTCCACCGCGTCGAGGACAGGACCGCGCGCGGTCTCCCAGCGCCGGGCCACGGCCCCCGGGTCCTCGCCGGTGAGCAGGCCCGCGGCCTGCGCGGCGGCGCCGAGCGCCACCAGCTCGCGGGCCTCGGGGACCTGGACGGCCCGCCCCGACAGCCGGCGCACGGTCTCCTGCCAGGCCGTGCCGCGCGCGCCGCCACCGATCAGCAGCAGGGGAGCGGACCGGTCGGCCTCGTCGTCCAGGACCCGGTCGAGGGCGCCGAGCAGCGCGTGCACCGCCCCGTCGTACGCCGCCTGCAGCAGCTGCCCGCCGGTCGTGTCGTGCCGCAGACCGGTCAACAGGCCGGAGGCGTGCGGGAGATCGGGGGTCCGCTCGCTGTCGAGGTAGGGCAGGATCGTCGCGGTGCCGCCCGTCTCGACGGCCTCCCGGTCCAGGCCGAGCAGCGCGGCGATCCGGTCCACGGCGAGGGTGCAGTTCAGCGTGCAGGCCAGCGGCAGCCAGTCGCCGCGCGCGTCCGCGAACCCGGCGACGGTGCCGCTCGCGTCCGCGGGCCGGCGCCGGGACACCGCGTACACCGTGCCGGACGTGCCGAGGCTCAGTACGGGCGTGCCCGGCAGCAGGCCGAGGCCGAGCGCGGCGGCGGCGTTGTCCCCGGTGCCGGCGGCCACCAGCGTGCCCTTGGAGAAGGGCAGTCCGTCCGCCGCGTCGCGGACCGTGCCCGCGACCTCGCCGGGCGCGACCACGCTGGGCAGCAGCGCGGGATCGAGCCCGACCCGCCCGAGGATGTCCTCGTCGTACGCCTCGGTCGCCGACGCCCACCATCCCGTACCGGACGCGTCGCCCCGGTCCGTCGTGCCCGCACCCGTCAGCCGCCCGGTCAGGTAGTCGTGCGGCAGCCGCACCGCCGCCGTCGCGCGTACGGCCTCCGGCTCGTGCTCGGCCAGCCACGCCCACTTCGACACCGTGAAGGAGGCCCCGGGTACGCTCCCGAACCGGTCCGCCCACACCTTCGCCCCGCCCAGCTCGTCCACCAGACGGCGGGCCTGCGGCGCGGAGCGCACGTCGTTCCACAACAGCGCCGGACGCACCGGCCGCCCCTGGGCGTCGAGCGTCACCAGGCCGTGCTGCTGCCCGCCCACCGACACGGCCGACGCGCGGCGTGCCGCGTCGCCGCACTGGGCGAGCGCCGAGGTCAGCGCGGTGTACCACTCCTCGGGGTCGCTCTCGCGGCCCGCGCCCGAGGTCACCGTGTGCGGCGCCTGCCCGCTGGCCACGACCGCGCCCGTGGCGACATCGACGACCAGGGCCTTCGTGGACTGCGTGGAACTGTCGACCCCGACGACAAGGGGGCCCTCGGCAGCTGACATGCGGCTCTCCTGATTTCCGGTGATCCCGTGATCGTGAAAGGTCCGATCCGGGTCGGCTCTTCCCAGCGGCGTGCCCGCATACTAATTTGTAAAGCGCCATGACGAAATAGGCGGGCGACATGACATGCCATGCCGCCCGCGATCGGCGAGGGAGCCGCGAGATGACGTACCAGCCCACCCCCGACGACAAGTTCAGCTTCGGCCTCTGGACGGTCGGCTGGCAGGGCCGCGACCCGTTCGGCGACGCGACCCGCCCCGCGCTCGACCCGGTCGAGTCCGTGCAGCGCCTGGCCGAGCTCGGTGCCTACGGCGTCACGTTCCACGACGACGACCTGATCCCCTTCGGTGCCTCCGACACCGAGCGCGAGTCCCACATCAAGCGCTTCCGCCAGGCACTCGACACCACCGGCCTGGTCGTCCCGATGGCGACGACGAACCTCTTCACGCACCCGGTCTTCAAGGACGGCGGCTTCACCGCCAACGACCGCGACGTGCGCCGCTACGCGCTGCGCAAGACCATGCGCAACATCGACCTCGCCGCCGAGCTGGGCGCGCAGACCTACGTCGCATGGGGCGGCCGCGAGGGTGCCGAGTCCGGCGGTGCCAAGGACGTCCGGCACGCGCTCGACCGGATGAAGGAGGCCTTCGACCTCCTCGGCGAGTACGTCATCGAGAAGGGCTACGACCTCAAGTTCGCCATCGAGCCCAAGCCGAACGAGCCCCGCGGCGACATCCTCCTGCCCACCGTCGGCCACGCCCTCGCCTTCATCGAGCGCCTGGAGCGCCCGGAGATGTACGGCGTGAACCCGGAGGTCGGCCACGAGCAGATGGCCGGCCTGAACTTCCCGCACGGCATCGCCCAGGCCCTGTGGGCGGGCAAGCTGTTCCACATCGACCTCAACGGCCAGTCCGGCATCAAGTACGACCAGGACCTGCGCTTCGGCGCCGGTGACCTGCGCTCCGCCTTCTGGCTCGTCGACCTCCTGGAGACGGCCGGCTACGCGGGCCCGCGGCACTTCGACTTCAAGCCGCCGCGGACCGAGGACTTCGACGGTGTCTGGGCGTCCGCCGCGGGCTGCATGCGCAACTACCTGATCCTCAAGGACCGTGCCGCCGCCTTCCGCGCCGACCCCGAGGTGCAGGAAGCGCTGCGCGCGTCGCGCCTGGACGAGCTGGCGCAGCCGACGGCGGCCGACGGCGTCGCCGCGCTCCTCGCGGACAAGAGCGCCTACGAGGAGTTCGACGTGAACGCCGCCGCCGAGCGCGGCATGGCCTTCGAGCGCCTGGACCAGCTGGCCATGGACCACCTGCTGGCCGCCCGCGGCTGACCGCACACGGGTCAGGGGAGACCACAACTTCCCTCCGGGGGTCGCGTGTTGGACCGTCGACGGGGACCCTGGGGGTATGTCCGTACCCCCGCCCCCGTCGCAGCCGCCCCCGCCGCCCAGCGATCGACCGCCCTCGGGCGACGGGTTCGGCCCGCCGCCCGGGGGCTCCTACGGTGCACCGCCACCCGAGGAACCGCGGCGCCCCGGGCGACGCCCCCTCCTCCTGCTCGCCGTGCTCGTCGCCCTCGTGGTGATCGTCGGCGCCGTCGTGCTCGTGGCGACGCGCGACACCGGCGGCGACGGCCGGCCCTCGCCGGCCAGCAGCAGCCAACGAGGCACGCCCTCACCGTCGTTGAGCATCCCGAGCGAGCTCCCGAGCGCGCTGCCCAGCGAACTTCCCAGCGGCCTGCCGTCCGGGATCCCGACCGAACTGCCCAGCGAGCTCCCCAGCGGCCTGCTGCCGAGCGACGTGGAGTCCCTGCTGCCGTGACGCTCCGCCCGGAGGACCGGGACGGGTGTTACAGGATGGACGGATGACTGCCTTCTACCATGTGTGCTTCGCCGTTCCCGACATCGAGCCGGCGATGCGGGACCTCCAACGGGCGGCCGGGGTGACCTGGAGCGACCCGGTGTCCGACCGGCTCGGCGCGTGGGACTACCGCATCGCCTTCACCCAGGGCGGGCCGCCCTTCATCGAGCTGATCGCAGGCGCGCGCGGCAGCCCGTGGGACGCTGCCGCGGGACCCCGGTTCGATCACCTGGGCTTCTGGTCGAGCGATGTCGACCGAGGATCCCGTCGCCTGACGGACGCCGGTTTCTCCGTGGACTTCTCGGGCTGCCCCTACGGCCGGCCCTTCGCCTACCACCGGATGGACAGCATCGGTGCCCGCGTCGAACTCGTCGACCTCGGCCGCCAGTCCGGCTTCCTCCGCGCCTGGCATCCGGACGGCGCACCGATGCCGGCCATCGACGAGACGGCCGGCGAACAGCCCTGAAGCAGTGACCGGGGCGCTCGTCAGAGAGCGCCCTTCGGCAACTTCACGTACGTCACGCGCGTCTCGATGCCGCTGTCCACGAGCCGCCCGTTCGCGTCGAACGCGCCCGCGCCGTCGGTCATCCCGAAGTCGTTGTCGTTGATCAGAGCGAGCGTGCCGTGCCCGGCGAGCGCCACGCCCTCGATCTTGTCCTGCACCCCCTCGACCGTGTTCAGGTCCACCACGAGCCGCTTGCCGAGCACCGGCACCCCGGAGGCCGCCGGGTCCTCGAGCTGCTCCAGCGACGGTGACGTACCGGCGTCGTCCCACGCTCCGCCCAGGATGTCCGCGCGACGGGTGAGCCGGACCTCCTGGAGGCGGGCCGCCTTGTCGGTGCGCTCCTCCACCAGCAGCCGGTCGCGGCCGAGCGCCACCACGGAGGAGATCTTCAGCTCGGAGGTGTCGTCCTCGCCCGGGTCGACGTCACCGACCGCATCGAAGCGGTACGCGTACTCGGCCGTGACCGCCTTCTTCTGCGGCGAGAAGCGGAAGAGCCGCGTGGTGCGCGAGGCGTCCCCCGCATCCCCGTCGGGCAGCGACAGCGGGCTCTGCAGGGCCAGCACCAGGTCACCGCCCGGCAGTTGGGCGAGCCCCTCGAAGCCTCGGTTGATCTTGCGGTGCAGCAGCACGGACGGCAGGGACTCGACGACGGGGTAGTCGGCGCCCTTCAGGTTCAGGCCCTTCGGTACGTGCCGGGCGAGCACCTTTCCGTGCGCCGAGACGTGCACCAGCGACGGCCCGTACTCGTCGATGAGCCAGAACGTCCCGTCCGCGGCCCGCACGATGCCCTCGGTGTCGAGCCCGTTCGGGTCGTACGCGAGCGGGGACCCCGCGTCGTACGTGTACGGCTTCTCGTCGCGGCCCTCCTGGTTCGACAGGCCGGTGACGGGCTTGCCGGACGTCGTCGTCAGCGGGATCGACCGCAGGACCTTCACCCGGTCGCCGGTGACACGGATCTTCACGATCGCCGGGTCGAAGCCGGGGACGGGGAAGGTGCGGCGCTTGGTGCCGTCGACCTTGATCTGGCCGTTCGGGCCGCGGTCGGTGACCGTCCAGTAATCGCCCTCGCGTCCCGCCGGGAAGATGTCGGAGCCGATGCCGCCCAGGTCGACACCGCGGTCGTCGTCCACCGTGCCCGGCAGCAGACCGTTGCTGAACGTGCCCAGCGGTATGTCGCCGAGCGTCGCGCTGCCCGTCACCTCGGCCGTGCGGGACCCGCCGTGGCCGGCCGGGGCACCCGTCGCGGTCCCGGCCACGGCGATCGCGGCCAGCGCGGCGAGCGGCACCCCCGCGGCGACGGTGCGGCGGACGCGGCGCTTGCCGGTGACGTGCGGGGACATGGAGCCTCCTGAGGCGCTGAAAGGTGAACTGCGCACACGGTCGGCCCCGGCGCCGAACTCCCGGTGACGGCGAGGTGAATGCGGGTGAACGCACGGACGGCGTGTGCCCGTACCGGCTCAGGCTCGCGCTTTTCGTGTACGCGAGGCGCACGCGGGCGAGAGCGTGCGGATGTGCGCGGACCGGTCCCGTTCCTCGATGGTGGACACCATGCGAGACCGGGTCGAGGAGGTGCGCGAGGGTCTGCGAGACTGCGGAAGTGAACGACAGTGCGAATCCTGCCGCCCTCCCCGCCTGGGAACTGCGCCCCGCCCTCGTCGCCGACATCGAGGTCATCGTCGAGTTGCGCGCCGCGGTGATGCGCGCCGATCTCGAACGGCTCGGGCGGTACGACCCGCACCGTGTGCGGCAGCGGTTCCGGGACTCCTTCGCCCCGATGCACACCCTCGTCGTCGAGGCCGACGGCGCGTTCGCGGGCTGCGTCACGCTGCGACCCGACGGGGACGACCTTCGGTTGGAGCACTTCTACCTCGCACCGGTCCACCAGGGCCGTGGCCTCGGGTCGGCGGTGCTGGGCGCCCTCCTGGACCGGGCGGACGCCGACGCCCGGGCCGTCCGCCTCGACGTGCTGCAGGGCAGCGCCGCGCGACGGCTGTACGAGCGGCACGGCTTCACCATGGAGTCACAGGACCCGGTGGACGTCCACATGATCCGCAAGCCCAACTCCGGCCCTCCCGCCGGATCGTTGTGAGCGCACTCGATCGATACGATGACGCGGCCGACGCCGACGGCGCGCTGATCGGGGCAGGGGACCACGGGGAGGGGCCGGAACCATGCGGCTGCACGTCGACCGGCGCCACGCGCGCGTCCTCGAACTGCTCCGGGAACGCGGCACCCTCCGCGTCGCCGACCTCGCCCACGAACTGGGTGTCTCCCCGGTCACCCTGCGCCGTGACGTCGAGTCCCTCGCCGCCCAGGGCAGACTCCACCGGCTGCACGGCGCCGTCGTGTGGCCCGGAGAGACGGGGGAGCTCCCGGAGCAGACGGGCCGGCCGGCTGAGGGAGTCGTCGTCGGCATGGTGGTGCCGACCACCGAGTACTACTACGCGGAAGTGGTGCGCGGCGCCCGGGAGGCCGTGGAGGAGCGCGGCGCCCGCCTCGTGGTGGCGCTCTCCCAGTACCTGCCCGGCGAGGACTCCGTACAGGTCGACCGGCTGCTCGCGGCGGGCGTCGACGGGCTTCTCCTGACGCCCAGTTGGGACCGCGGGGTACCGGGTCCGGGGGAGGGGCTGCGGATCACCGAGCGGCCCGTGCCGACGGTCCTCGTCGAGCGGTCGGCGCCGCACGGGCACCCCGCAGCCGCCCTCGACCGGGTCCGTTCCGACCATGCCCACGGCGCCGCCGAGGCCGTCCGGCACCTGGCCTCGCTCGGTCACCGCACCGTCGCCCTCGCGGCCCAGGAGTCGCCCACCAGCGCCCAGTTGAGGCGCGGCTACGAGGCGGCCGTGGAGGCGCTCGGCCTGCGCCCCGCACCCGAGTCGTCGCTCGCGCGGCGGCCCGCGGCCACCGAGGCCGAGCGTTTCGAGCGGACCTTCGCGTTTCTGCGCGATGCGGTCGAGGAGCACGGGGTGAGCGCGGCGATCCTGCACAGCGACGCCGACGCGATCGTCCTCGTCCCCCGGCTGCGGGCACACGGCGTGCGCGTGCCCGAGGACCTGTCCGTCATCACCTACGACGACGAGGTCGCCGCGCTCGCCGATCTGCCGCTGACGGCGGTCGCCCCGGCCAAGCGGACCGTGGGGCGTCGCGCCGCGGAGCTGCTGCTGTCCCGGCTCGCCGAGCCGTCAGGCACCCGCGAACCGGGACAACACCTCGACATCCTCCCGGAGTTGAACCTCCGGGCCTCGTGCGGCGCGCCGGTCAGCCGAGCCGGACGGTCACCTTCTGCGTGAGGCCGCCGGTCGCGCTCAGGTCGCCGAACGTGAGCTTCAGCTCCCGGCCCGGCTCGGCGCCGGTGACCGTCCCCGGCTTCGACGTCACCGACCGGACCGGGCGCCGCCAGGTCAGCGTGGCCGCCTTCACCGCGCGGTTCGGGTCACTGACCGACACCGTCGCCGTGCCGTCCCGCTTCTCCCGGATCTGCACGATCAGCGGCGCGTCCACCGTCACCCGGCCCACCGATCCGGGCTCCCAGAACGTCACCCCGGTGAAGCCGAGTGACGGCACCCGAACGCCCTGCCGCGCACCGGAGTTGACGTCGACGTCCAGCCACCCCCGGTCCAACGCCCGCGCTGCTGTGCGCAGTTCGCTCGCGCCGGGCATGAGGATGTAGGCGTACGCCGCGTCCGAGGGGTCGGTGCCGTGGTCGGCCAGCAGGGTCACGTACCGTCGCGTCACCGGATCGGTCGAGCCGCCGCCGTTGATGCTCCGCCACGTGCCCGTACGCTCCTCGCGCAGCGTCGTCAGGGAGGTGCCGCCGGGGAAGACGTAGCCGCCGTGACCCGCGACATGGGCCCAACGGGCGTGCGGATGGGCAGCGTTCCAGGGGTGGCTCGTCGGCTGCGGGCGGCCGTCGACCGTCAGGCGCGCTGTGCCCGCAGCCCCGAGGTTGCGGCTGTCGAAGACGCTCTCCACCGCGGCGCCGTCCGTGCTCGTGATGCCCGCGCCCAGGCACACCACCGCGTCGTCGAGGAAGAACCACGACTTCTTCGCCCGAAGCGTCGACGACAGGCCGCGCACGTCCTGCGCGAGGGCCGCGTACGTGCCGTCCGTCGCGCCGCCCACCCACGTCGTGTCGGGCCTGGCCGCACCCCATGTCCCGCCCTCGGCGTCCGCGAGCTGCTTGCGGGAGACCGTCGTGCCGGGCAGCCGGTAGGGGTCCGCGGTGGGCCAGTAGCCGTCGCTGTACTGGCCGCCGCCGTCGCTGTCGTCCGCGGCCCACCAGGAGAGCATGCCCGAACCGGTGTGCCAGCCGCGGACGTTCTCGCCGTTGCCGTTCTCGTAGAACGTGATCGCCTTCGAGGACATCGACACCGACGCCGTGAACCGCTTCGTGCGGTGGGTGGCCCGCGCCATCGACGGGAAGACGTGGTGGCCGGTCGGTTCGGCCGCCGGTTTCACGGTGGAGTCGTCGAGCAGCGACGTCACGCGGGACAGCGCGGCGACACCGAGCGTGCGGCCCGTCGTCACGTCGCTGTAGTGGTCGCGGGTGAACCAGCCCTTGGCGAGCGCCCGCCACCGCGCGTTCTCCTCGGCGCTCGCCCCCAGACCGAGCAGCACGATCGAGGCGATCACCCCGTGCCCGCGCGCGTGGTCGTCCTGCTGGATCTTCAGCGGATCGGTGGCGACCAGGCCCCGGCTGATCGCCCGCCCCGACACGTTGTCCATCATCAGCCCGTCGTGCAGGAACGGCGCGTACGCGTCCTCCACGGAGTCCAGGAAGATCTGCCGTCCGCTGTCGGTGATCGCCCAGGTGGAGTCGCCGAGCAGCGCGAACAGCTTGCTCAGGCCGTCGATCAGGACCGCGCCGTACGAGCCCGTGTACGGCACGTACGTGTGCTGGATCAGCGAGCCGTCCGCGTACAGGCCGTCGCCCGAGGTGACGTACGGGAAGACCGGCGACACGGCGTCCCTGGCCAGCGCGACCTTCGCCGCGGTGCCGTCGAGGATGCCGCGCAGCGCGAGCACGCGGCACAGGTCGATGCGGTTGGCGCCGGTGCTGGTGCCCGTGTACTTGGCGACCAGCGAGTCCGGTACGAAGTGGTCGATCGCCTCGACCGCCGCCGTCAGCTGCTCGGCGCTCAGGTGCTCGTACATCAGGATCGCGATGTCGAGCAGCCGCTGCGGGGCGCCTATCTGGAAGTTGTACCAATTGCCGTACTGGGCCTGGGACTTGTTGTAGACCTGTGTGCCCAGGTGGTCCACGGCGGTCAGGACGGCCGTCTTGAGGGACGCGTCGCCGGTGAGGCCGGTGCCGGGCTGGCAGAACGCCTCGGCCATGGCCCGCACGCGCTCGTAACTCGTCTGGATCTTCTCCGAGTAGCCGTACGACTCGGTGTCCGTGTCGGGGTCCGGGTCGCCGAACACGGCGTCCGGCCACAGCGAACCGTCCGTCGGGGCCATCGCGTCGTGCCAGGACTTCGCCTGCGCCCCGAGCGTCGCGAGCTTCGACTTGAACGGCTCGGCGGTCGGGCTGAAGCCCTCGCCGAGGTACAGCGTCCGCCACTTCGCCCGCAGCGCCGCGAACTCGTCGTCGGCCGCGGCCGCGCCGCCCGCGCCGGCGGCCACGGCCTGCTGGGGGAGTCCGACGGCGAGCGCGGCACCGGCGGCCGCGGTCGAGGCGAGGAAGCCGCGACGGGACCAGGAGGGAGCCGACGGGAGGAACGAGGGCGAAGGGGGTGTCTGCGACGTCATGAAGGGCTCCGGGATGCTGGAGTGACCGCTGGGAGTAAGCGGTTTCTAGCACCCGGAGTTTCAAACGCTCAAGAGGATCGCCCAAGTTGAGCGTTTCGATCGTTCTGTGGAGGTGGATGAACTCAGGCGCCGATCCACACCGTCGTGATGTTGCAGAACTCCTTGATGCCGTGGTCCGCGAGCTCCCGGCCGTACCCGGACCGTTTGGCGCCGCCGAAGGGAAGCGCCGGATGCGAGGCCGTCATGCCGTTCACGAAGACGCCGCCCGCCGCGCTGTCGCGGGCGAACCGCTCGATCTCGTCCTCGTCGCCGGTCCACAGATTGGAACTCAGCCCGAAGGATGTGTCGTTCGCGACGGCGAGCGCCTCGTCCAGGTCCCCGACCCGGTACAGCGTGGCGACCGGCCCGAACGTCTCCTCCTGGTGGATGCGCATCTGCGGCGTGATGTCGGCCAGCACCGTCGGCTCGTAGTACCAGCCGCGCTCCGCGAGGCCCTTCGGCCGCTGACCGCCGCACAGCACGGTGGCCCCGGCCTCCACGGCGTCGTCGACCAACTCCTCCAGGTCGGCCCGGCCCTGCTCGCTGGAGAGCGGGCCCACGTCCGTCGACTCGTCGAGCGGATCGCCGACGCGCAGCGCCCGCATACCGTCCACGAAAGCGTCCCTGAACTGCTCGAAGACGTCCTCGTGCACGATGAACCGCTTCGCCGCGATGCACGACTGGCCGTTGTTCTGCACCCGGGCCGTCACGGCCGTCCTCGCCGCCTTGGCGACGTCCGCCGACGGCATGACCACGTACGGGTCGCTGCCGCCCAGCTCCAGGACCGTCTTCTTCACCTCGTCACCGGCGATCGCGGCGACGGACCGCCCGGCCGGCTCGCTGCCGGTCAGCGTCGCCGCGGCGACCCGCTCGTCGCGCAGGATGCCCGCCACGGCGCCGGACCCCACGAGCAGCGTCTGGAAACAGCCCTCGGGGAACCCGGCCCGGCGGAACAGGTCCTCCAGGTAGAGGGCGGTCTGCGGGACGTTCGAGGCGTGCTTGAGCAGGCCCACGTTCCCGGCCATCAGAGCGGGCGCCGCGAACCGGACGACCTGCCACAGCGGGAAGTTCCACGGCATCACCGCGAGCACCACGCCCAGCGGCCGGTAGCGGACGTGCGCCCGGACCGCACCGGAGTCCTTCACGTCCTGCTCGGCCGGGTGCTCGTCGGCCAGCAGCCGCGCCGCGTTCTCCGCGTACCAGCGCATCGTCCGCGCGCACTTCGCCGCCTCCGCGCGGGCCGCCGCTACCGGCTTGCCCATCTCCGTCGTCATGACGCGCGCGATGTCCGGGGTGTCCGCGTCCAGCAGATCGGCGGCCTGCTGGAGCAGCCTGGCCCGGTCGAAGAACGTCGTGGTGCGGTACGTGTCGAACGTCCGGGCCGCCAGGGCCACCTTCTGCTCGATGTCCTCGGGGGAGAGGGCGTCGTACGTCCTCAGCGTCTCGCCGTTCGCGGGGTTGACCGTCGCGATGGGCATGGGGGCGACCTCCTGTGCGCGGTTCCTTCGACCTTCCCGCGCGGCGCGGGGCCGCGCAACGCGGGGTCCTCCGCGTACCCGGACGGACCGGTGTCAGACCTGCTCGGCCAGCCGGTCCAGGAACACCGTCTGCGCCGTGACGACGACGGCCCGCGCCGCGTCCAGGCCGAACCACGCCACCCGGTCCAGCTCGGGGAACTCGGCGGTGCGCCCCGAACCGCGCGGCCACTCCATCGTGAACGTGCCGGGCACCACGTCCGCCGGGTCGAGGTCCGCCTCCACGGCCCACACCGTGACGTGCTTCCCGCCGGACTGCACCGTCTCGCCGAGCGGCAGCGGCGTGCCGTCCGGGGCGGGCAGTCCCAGCTCCTCGCGGAACTCGCGGCGTGCCGCGTCCCAGGGCGGCTCGTCCGGCCCGTACTCGCCCTTCGGGACGCTCCACGCCCCCGCGTCCTTGTGCGCCCAGAACGGGCCGCCCATGTGACCGAGCAGCACCTCGGGCCCCGCGGGGGTGCGGCGGAAGAGGAGCAGACCCGCGCTGCGTTTCGTTCGCTTCGTCCCGTCAGCCATACCGCCAGTCTCGGTGCAGATGCCGGACGACCGCGAGGGCACGGCGGTCCCGGGGATCCACGGTCCGGGCCGGGTTCAGCAGCGGGTGAGAGGCCGGATGCCGAGGGCCGTGGCGTCCGCCAGGTGCTGGCCCAGGCGCAGTTGCAGCGGTCCCGGCGGGCCGGCCCGCTCCGACAGCAGGCTGAGCGAGCCGACCGCCCGTTCCGCCGTGCGCAGCGGCACCGCCACCACGCACGCGAAGCCCAGCGAGCGCGCCATCGCCGTGTACGACGGCCAGTTGGCCCGCGCGTACGGATGCGCCAGCGGCACACCGCGGATCGGCTGCTCCGAGGCCCGGCAGTCCGCTCCGGGGCCCTCGCCCCAGGACAGCGAGGCCCGCTCCAGACGCAGCCCCCGAGGGTCGGAGGCGGCCATCTCGACCCGCCCGGTCGGCGGCTTGAGCACCGCCGCCGCCGAGGGCACGCCGAGCAGGGACACACAGCAGCCGACCAGGGCGGACAGGGCCTGCGATCCGCCCTGCGCGGCGGCGTCCGCCACTTCGACGAACGCCGTCGCGAGCCGCTCGCTGTCCACCTGGTACGCCTCGTACGGCACGCCGCGCATGGTCGGTCCCCCTTGACCCTCGCCCCTGATTCCGCCACCCCGCGCAAGCGCCGTCGCCCGCCCGGCACACGGCCGGGCGGGCGGACTTTGCAGAAGGGGTATGCCCCGTGGATGGGCGGCCCGAACCGTCTCACATGTGGACGGCGCCCTCGGCCGAAGCCGACGCCGACTTCGGTACGCCCGGCCGGTACAGCACCAGCGTCACCACGAAGCCCACCGCGAAGAACAGCGCCGACCACGTGAACGCGGTCGAGTAGCTCTCCATCGACGCCTGCGCCTGCACCTGGGGCGAGGGCTGCTTGCCGGAGAGATAGCTCGTCGCGGCGCTCGTCGCGAGCGTGTTCAGCAGCGCCGTGCCGATCGAACCGCCCACCTGCTGGCTGGTGTTGACCATCGCGGAGGCCACGCCCGCGTCGTGCGCGGCGATTCCCGCCGTGGCCAGGTTCATGGCGGTCGCGAAGATGAGACCGAGGCCGATACCGGCGACGAGCAGCGGCGGCAGCACATGCGCCGCGTAACTGCTGTGCAGGTCGAGCGCGGTGAGCCAGGCCATGCCGCCGGCCGCGAGCGCCATGCCGAGCGGCACGATCGGTTTCGGCCCGAGCCGCGGCACCAGATAGTTCGTGGTGACGATCGACGAGAACACCATGCAGGCGACCATCGGCAGGAACGCCACACCGGTGATCACCGGCGAGTACGCGAGGATCTGCTGCAGGTAGTACGTCAGGAACAGGAACACGCCGAACATGCCCGCGCCGGAGATGAACATCGCGAGGTACGACGCCCCGCGGTCCCGGTCGAGCACCACGCGCAGCGGCAGCAACGGGTGCGCGGCCCGCGTCTCCCACCAGGCGAACGCCACGAGCAGCAGCGCGCCGACCACGAGGAAACCCCACGTCTGCACATCGCCCCAGGCATGCGTCTCGGCGTTCGAGAACCCGTAGACGATGCAGAACAGGCCGACCGAGACGAGGATCGTGCCCGGCACGTCCAGCTTCGGCCGGTCCGCGGGGCGGCCGCCGTGCAGCAGCCGCATGCCGCCGAGGATCGCGACGACCGCGAACGCCAGGTTCACGTACAGACACCAGCGCCAGTCCAGGTACTCGGTCAGCACACCGCCCAGCAGCAGGCCGACCGCGCCGCCGGCGCCCGCGATGGCGCCGTAGATGCCGAACGCCTTGGCGCGCTCGCGCGGGTCCGTGAACGTCGTGGTCAGCAGTGACAGCGCGGCCGGCGCGAGCAGCGCGCCGAACACGCCCTGCAGGGCCCGCGCGAACACCAGCATCCCGAAACTCGTCGCCGCGCCGCCCAGCGCCGAGGCCGCCGCGAAGCCGATCAGACCGGCGATGAAGACGGCCTTGCGGCCCACCAGGTCGGCGATGCGGCCGCCGAGCAGCAGCAGGCTGCCGAACGCGAGGGCGTAGGCGGTGACGATCCACTGCCGGTTGCCGTCCGTGAAGCCCAGGTCCTGCTGGGCGGAGGGCAGCGCGATGTTCACGATCGTCGCGTCGAGAACGACCATCAGCTGAGCGATGCCGATGACGGCGAGGATCAGCCATCGGTGCTCATGGGCGCCACCGCCCGCGTACGGCGCCGAGCCGCCGTCGGGCGGCGTGGTCCGTATGCCGGATTCGGCTGATGCCTCGGCGGAGTCGGGCGAGCGATCCATGGTGGCCTCCAGACAACCAGGTGCACCCCCCGATCTACCTCGCCCACCACGCTAAGCGCCCGGCTCACGGACGGCGACCGGGAGAGAACGGGACCGTTCACGGGGCCCGCCGCTGTCCGTGCCGCTCCGGTCCCCGTGCGCCACGGGGACCGGAGCGGCGGGATCAGGCCGTGTGCTCGGCCGCGGACAGCAGGGCCGTCACGTGCGCACGGGCCCGGGAGACCCGCGAGCGGACCGTGCCGACCGGGCAGCCGACGGCCGCCGCCGCGTCCTCGTACGGCAGCCCGGCCAGCTGGGTCAGCAGGAACGCCTCCCGGCGCGGCGCGTCGATCCGGGCCAGCAGATCGAGCAGCGCGACCCCCTCGTCGAAGCCGGGCAGACCGGGCGCCTGGGCCCGCTCCACCGCCGCCTGCCAGTCGTCGGTGTCGGCGATCCGCGGCCGGGCCGCCGCCGAGCGGAACCGGTCCGCGACGGTGCGCCGCGCGATCGACAGGAGCCAGACGCGGGCGCTGGAGCGCGCCGCGAACCGCGGCAGCGCTGTCAGCGCCCGCAGATAGGTCTCCTGCGTCAGATCGTCGGCGCCGTGCACGTCGCCGCTCAGGTGCAGCACATAGCGGCGCACGTCCTGACGGGTCGCGAGCACGAAGCGCTCGACCGCCGGCGGATCGCCGTCCCGCGCGGCGAGCGCGAGCGCGGTGATCCGTTCGTCGTCGGCCGCGCGCGCCGCGGCCGGCGGGGGAGAGGGGTGTACGAGGGCAGGGGTCATCGCCGGACGTCCTTCGGTGGTGCGGGCGTGGGGAAGCCGCCCGTCACCCCGAGGCGCGAGCGGTCACATGAGGACGGGCGAGCGGGGCGGCCCCCGACGCGAGACGACGTGCTGCAGCAACACCGTGCGCAGCCGCCGCGGCGCCGCGAACAGGCCCGCGCGCGGCGGCCGTCCGGGCACCGCGACGACCCGCGGCACCCCGAGCGCCCGGCGCAGCGGTACGAACAGGGCGGCGGCGAGCGCCCGCCCCGTCCGGTACGCGGCGGCTTCTCCGCGCCACAGCCACAGGCCGCACACCACCGCGGCGGCGACGTGGGCGAGGAACATCCCGGTCGTCGAACCCGGCGACATGAAGGCGAGGTGTCCGTGCGCCTCCGGCATGGGCATGGCGCCCATGTCCGTCATGGGTGAGTCCGCCGTCGGGGCCGTCAACTTCTGGGCGAGAGCGAACAGTTCGTGCAGCGTCAGCTGGGTGACCACGGTCGCCCCGGTCACCGCCCGGCCGCCGCGTTCACGCCCGGTCAGCCACCACGCGGCCGCGGTCGTCGCCGCGCCCGCGTATCCGACCGCCCACCAGGGAAGGGCGGTCGCGGACATCAGGGCGTGTCCCGTCGCCGTCGCCGACACGCACACGGCCGCGAACACGGCGGCGCGAGCGAGGCGGAAAGCGGGCCCTGACGTCATGGCGAGCATCGTGCCAGGAGCCTGCCCAGCGCGACCGGCCACCTCCCCAACTCCCGCCCGCCCGGCCGTAGATGTGACGCACACCACAAGAGGCGCCGGGAACTCAGGGCTGAACCGCCCCGACTCCTGACCCGTACCGACCCGAAGCCCCGAGGAGTTGCCGCCCATGTCAGCACCGCCGACGACGCCACCCCTCACCGAAGGCGTCCCGCCCGTCGCCCGCCGCGGCGCCCTGCGCACCCTGCGCCCGATGGTGCGCCGCCTGCACTTCTACGCGGGCGTCTGCGTCGCCCCCTTCCTGCTCGTGGCGGCCTTCTCCGGATTCCTGTACGCGGCCTCCTTCCAGGCCGAGAAGGTCGTGTACGCGCATGAGCTGCGGGTGCCCGAAGGCGACCGCAAGCTCTCGGTGTCGCGCCAGGTGGCCGCGGCCCGCGCGGCGCACCCGGAGGGCACCGTGGCGGCGGTCCGCCCGTCGCCCGAGCCCGGCGCCACCACCCGCGTCCTGCTGGCCGGGGTACCGGGCGTCGCCGCGGACCACACCCTCGCCGTGTTCGTCGACCCGTACAAGGGCACCGTGCGCGGAGCGCTGGAGCAGTACGGATCGACGGGCGCGCTGCCCCTGCGGACCTGGATCGACGGCCTGCACCGCGACCTCCACCTCGGTGAGAACGGGCGCCTCTACGGGGAGTTCGCGGCGAGCTGGCTGTGGGTCATCGCGGGCGGCGGAGTGGTGCTCTGGTGCGGCCGGGCCCGCGCCCGACGCAAGGTGCGCGGCAGCACGGGCCGACGCCGCAGCCTCGGCCTGCACGGGACGGTCGGGGTGTGGGCGGCCGTGGGCCTGGTCTTCCTGTCCGCCACGGGCCTGACCTGGTCGACGTACGCGGGCAAGAGCATCGAGGACCTGCGGGTGGCGATCGGGCAGACGACACCCGCGGTGACGGCCACCGTGCCGGGGTCGGATGCCGGCTCGGGTACGGGCGCGGGTTCGGGCGAGCACGCGGAACACGGCGGGGGCGCTGCGGCCGGTGCCCCTGTCGAGGGCGTCGGGGTCGACCGGGTCCTGGCCTCCGCGCGGGCCGAGGGGCTGGGCGACCCCGTCGAGATCGTGCCCCCGGCCGACGCGTCGTCGGCGTACGTCGTCAAGCAGATCCAGCGCAGCTGGCCGGTGAAGCAGGACGCGGTCGCGGTCGATCCGGCCACCGGGAAGGTCACCGACGTGCTGCGGTTCGCTGACTATCCGGTGCTCGCCAAGCTGACCCGCTGGGGCATCGACGCGCACACCGGCACCCTGTTCGGCCTCGTCAACCAGATCGTCCTCGCCGCGCTGGCGCTGAGCGTGATCTTCCTGATCCTCTGGGGCTACCGCATGTGGTGGCAGCGCGGCAGGGGCTCCCGTTTCGGGAAGCCCCTGCCGCGTGGCGCCTGGCAGCACGTGCCGCCGTACGTCCTGGTGCCGTCGATGGCGCTGATCGCCGTCCTCGGCTACTTCGTCCCGCTCCTGGGCATCCCCCTGGCCGCGTTCCTGGCGGTGGACATCGCACTGGGCGAGATCGCCTACCGGAAGGGGAAGGCGCGCGCCTGAGCGGCACGGCCCGGGGGCCGGGCGGTCAGCCGATCTGTTCGTCGACCGGCGTCGTGTTCTCGGAGGCCCGCGGTGCCGGCACGGTGCCCGCCGCGGGCGCCGCCGCCCGCTGCCGGGGGAACAGCCGCTGGGCGATCGGCTCCGTGTACCGCGCGGTCAGCGGGCCCACGATCACCAGGATCAGCACGTACGCGGTCGCCAGCGGACCGAGCCGCGGCTCGATCCCGGACGTCACCGCGAGGCCCGCGATCACGATGGAGAACTCGCCGCGCGCCACGAGCGCGCCACCGGCCCGCCAGCGCCCCTTGACGGAGACACCGGCGCGGCGGGACGCCCAGTACCCGGTGAAGATCTTCGTGCAGGCCGTGACCACGGCGAGCAGCAGCGCGGGCAGCAGCACCGGCGGAATGCTCGCCGGATCGGTGTGCAGCCCGAAGAAGACGAAGAACACGGCGGCGAACAGATCCCGCAGCGGGGACAGCAGCGTGTGCGTCCCCTCCGCGACCTCACCCGACAGCGCGATACCGACGAGGAAGGCGCCGACGGCGGCGGAGACCTGGAGCTGCTGGGCGAGCCCGGCGACGAGAATCGTCAGACCGAGCACCACCAGGAGCAGCTTCTCGGGGTCGTCGCTCGACACGAACCGGGAGATGTGCCGCCCGTACCGCACGGCCACGAACAGGACGAGGCCCGCCGCACCCAGCGCGATGGCCAGCGTCAGACCGCCCGCCGCCCAGCCGACCCCGGCCAGCAGCGCGGTGATGATGGGCAGGTACACCGCCATCGCCAGGTCCTCCAGGACCAGGATGCTCAGGATGACCGGCGTCTCCCGGTTGCCGAGCCGCCCGAGGTCCCCGAGCACCTTGGCGATGACGCCCGACGACGAGATCCAGGTGACACCGGCGAGCACGACGGCCGCCACCGGACCCCAGCCCATCAGCAGCGCGGCGGCCGCGCCGGGCAGCGCGTTGCACGTCATGTCGACGAGCCCCGCCGGGTACTGCGTCTTCAGATTGCTGACGAGGTCGCTCGCCGTGTACTCCAGGCCGAGCATCAACAGCAGCAGGATCACGCCTATCTCGGCGCCGATCGCCACGAACTCCTCGCTCGCGCCGAGCGGGAGCAGCCCGCCCTCGCCGAACGCCAGCCCCGCGAGGAGATAGAGCGGGATGGGCGAGAAGCGCAGCCGCCCGGCGAGCCGGCCCAGCAGGCCGAGCGCCAGGATGATCGCCCCGAACTCGATGAGAAAGACAGCGGAGTGCATCCGATCACTCCCGACCCAGGATCGTGGCCGCCGCCTCGACGCCCTCGCGGGTACCGATCACGATGACGGTGTCGCCGCCCGCCAGCCGGAAGTCCGGGGTCGGCGACGGGATCGCCTCCGCCCGGCGCAGCACGGCGACGATCGACGCGCCGGTCTCGGTGCGCATCTGCGTCTCCCCGAGCAGCCGGCCGTTCCAGTGCGACACCCCCGGGATCTCGATGCGCTCGGCGACCAGGCCCAGATCGGTGGTGTGCAGGAGGTTCGGGCTGTGGTGCGACGGCATCAGCGCGTCGATCAGATACGCCGCTTCCCCCGAGGTCAGCTTGAGCGACAGGGCGCAGGCGTCGGGATCGTCGGCCTGGTAGGCGTTGAGCGTGCGACCCCCGTCCCGGTGCGCGACGACCGACAGTTGGCGTTGCTCTCGCGTCGTGAGGTCGTAGCGGAATCCGATCCCCGGCAATGGTGTCCTGCTCAGGCGTGAAGCGGGCACGTCTCTCCCCTTGTCCGTGCATGTCCGGGCGGCGGTCCCGGCGGCCGTTACGTGGCTGATGCATCTTTCAGTGCGGGTGTCACCCTATACGGCTCATGTTTTGGCAAAGAAATGCTCAGGCGTCGAGGGCGGGGTGGGCCGCCAGCACCGTTGTCACGGTGTCCGCCTGTTCGGCCGTTTTGTCCTCGCGATAGCGCACCACGCGCGCGAAGCGCAGCGTGACGCCCGCCGGATAGCGCGAGGACCGCTGCAGCCCGTCGTACGCGATCTCGACAACCAGCTCGGGCCGCACCGTCACCACGTGCCCGTCGTCGCCCACGGCCAGCTCCCGCAGCCGCTCGGTCTGCCAGGTGAGCAGCGCGTCGGTGAGCCCCTTGAACGTCTTGCCGAGCATCGCGAACGAGCCGTCCTCGCGGCGCGCGCCCAGGTGCAGGTTGGACAGCTTGCCGGTGCGCCGCCCGTGCCCCCACTCGGCGGCGAGCACCACCAGGTCGAGGGTGTGCACCGGCTTCACCTTGAGCCAGGACGCGCCCCGCCGCCCGGCGCTGTACGGCGCTTCGAGGCCCTTGAGGACGACGCCTTCGTGCCCGCGCTCCAGCGTCGCGGTGAAGAAGTCCTCGGCCGCGGCCCGCTGCTCCTGGTCGGCGGCGTCCTCGACGACGGTCCGCCGCACCCGCATCGGCTCGGGCACGAGCCGCGTCAGCCGCTCGTGCCGCCGGGCGAACGGCAGATCCAGCAGGTCGACCCCGTCGACGTACAGCACGTCGAAGAAGACGGGCGAGACGGGCAGGGCCGCGGCTGCCCGTGCCACGTCCACCCGCGATCCGACCCGCCCGGCGACCTCCTGGAACGCCTTCGGCCGCCCGGCGTCGTCCAGCGCGATCACCTCGCCGTCCAGGATGAACCGATCGCTCGGCAACTCCCTGGCCACCGCGATCACTTCGGGCAGCCGGTCGGTGATGTCGTCGAGGGTGCGGGTGTAGACCCGGATCTCTTCTCCGTCCCGGTGTACCTGGACGCGGATGCCGTCGAGCTTCTCCTCCACGGCGCACGCCCCCAGCTTGTCCAGGCCCTCGCCGACCGAGCCCGCGCTGTGGGCGAGCATCGGCAGCACGGGGTGCCCGACGGTCAGCCGGAAGTCCGCGAGCGCGGCGGGCCCCCGGGAGAGCAGTGCCTGCGCGACCGGCTGCAACCCGCCCGCCAGCATCACCGCACGCCGTACGTCCGCCGGGGGAGCGTCGGTCGCCCGGGCGAGCCCTTCGAGCGCGACCGCGTCCAGGGCGCCCTGCCGCACCTCGCCGGTCACCAGGCCGAACAGGAACCGCTGCTCGTCCTCCGTCGCCGCCCCCATCAACTCGCCCACCAGGCGCCGCCGTTCGGCTTGTGACCCGGCGCCGGACACATCGCCCAGCACGGTCAGCGCCGCGTCGACGTCCTGCACGCTCAGCCGTGGTTCGGCCGTGGGCTCCACCCGCTCGCCCAGCACGCGCCAGCCGACGCCGAGCCGCCCCTGGGGGAGCCGACCCGCCAGATACGGGATGACGATCGGCACGTCGTCGGGCTCCGCTCCCCGGAACAGCTCGGCGAGCAGCTCGATCTTCCGGGACCGCGCCGAGGTGGCGGCGACCTCCTGTGACACCTGTGCGAGCCGGGCGAACAGCATGCAGCCATGGTGCAACGCGGGGGAGCACGGCGCACCAGTACGGTCCTGTCGCCGCCCGGGGCGCCCGTGGTCAGCCGAAGTGGCACACGTAGATCGGACCCAGCCAGGGTTCGCAGGCCGGAGCGGGTTCAGTCGGTTCAGCGGGTGCACTGGGCTCGGCCGGCTGGGTCGGTTCGGTGGGCTGCGTCGGCGGGGTGGGGCCGGTGGGCCGGGCGGGTTCCGTGGGCTGCGGCGGCTGGGTGGGTTCGGCCGGTTCGGTGGGCTGTGTGGGCTGCGTCGGCTGGGCGGGTCCAGTCGGTTCGGTGGGTGTCGTGGTCTCGGGGCCGGTGGGTGCGGGCGGTGTCGTCGGGGATGTGGCGCTCGGCGGCGGGGCCGCGGGCGCGGTCGGGGTGGCCGGGGCTGCCGGTGTGTCCGGTGTCTGCGGCGGAGCCGCCGGGGCCTCGGGTGCCGTCGGCTGGACGGGAGCCGTCGGAGTCGCCGGACCCTGTCGCTGCGCTGGAGGCCTGGGTGCCGTGGACGCGGTCGGTTGCCCGGGCTCGGCCGGTGCGGACGGTCGGTCCGGCGGCTTCGGAGCACTCGGTGCCGCGGGCGGGTCCTGCCGGGAGTCAGGAGTTACAGGATCAGGAGCAGCGGACCCGGGCGAAGGGGGAGTTGACGGCGCGGGCTGCGCCTGGCGCGGGGCCGGTGCCTGCGTTCCCTCCCGATCGGCGGCGGGGCTGTCCGCGACCGTCGCCGCACGCTGCGGCGGCACCGGGTCGCCGGGCCCGCTGAACACGAGCCCGGCTGCGACGGCCGCCCCCGCGACCGAGACCCCGAGCACCCCGGCCACCGCGCCCGGCGCTTTGGACCCGCCGGTCAGGACGTGCCGCATCCCGTGCAGGAGGCCGGACCCGTGACCGCCGGACGCGACGCCCGCCCCCGCCCCGGTCGCCAGTGGCAGCAGGAACGTGCCCGCGCCGCCGAGCGCGAAGACCAGCAGCGCCGGACCCGCCAGAGCGGGCAGCCGGTCGTTGGCGCGCAGCAGGACCGCGAGCCGTGCCCGGCAGTCGTCGCAGGTGTCGATGTGCGCGAGGAGCTTCTCCGATTGCCGTGCGGACGCCTCGTCGCGTACGTGCGCGGGCATCCTGTCCCAGTGGGCCTCGCAGGCCGGATCCTCAGGGGTGCCGGGATGGGCCCGCAGGAACGCCTGGCGCATGCCCTCCCGCGCCCGGTGCAGCAGGACCGCCGTCGCCCCGCTGCCCGCGCCGATGCGCCGGCCCACCGCCTCCAGCGGCTGCCCCTCCGCCTCGGCGAGCCACAACGCCTTCACCCAGCGCTCGGGGAGCTGGCCCAGCACCCGGGCCAGCAGGTCCACGCCCGCCGCCCGCACGGCCGGGTCCTGGTCCTCGTGCGCGCCGAAGGCCGCAGGCGCCGACTCCACGCCGTCGTGCGGATCGAGCGGTGTCTCGCGGGCGGCGCCGCGCCCCGCCGTCGCCGCGAGATGACGCACGGTCGTCGTCAGATAGGCGGCCACGTTGTCGATGGCGTGCCCGGCGGCGAGGCGTCGCCACACCCGGAAGTGCGCCTCGGCGACGAGATCGTCGGCGAGCCAGGGGTTCGCGGTCAGGGAGCGGGCGTACGCGACGAGGCGCGGCTGCTCCGCCTCGTAGATCCGGGCGTACCCGGCCGGGCTGAGGCCGCCCTCCGTGGCGGCTGCGGATATCGGCGCGGCGGCGGGGCCGTCGGTCATGGCAGGACTCTTCCGTCCGACGTCAGCGGAAAGGCCCGACTGCGATCGGGCGGGCGGATTGACACGTTAATTGACGAATGTCGGATTATGGAGGGGTGAGTGGCGCAGGTCACATCAACCTCTCCGGGCTTTGCCGTAATGCGTCGCCCCACTGCCGCGTCGAACGGGTATCAGGAACCACGCAGCGCAGAAAGAGAGCCCGCCATGCCGACCACGCTGCCCGTCACTCTCGAACAGCCCGCTCGCGCCCGCCTCGTCACCGCCGAGGGGCCGGGCGGCCCGGAGCGCGCGCTGACCGTCACGCTCCGCTACTCCTCCGCCGACCCGCTCGCGATACGGCTGGTGTTCCCGGCTGCGGCCACGCTGGCCGGTGCCGAGGTGACGTGGGCGTTCTCGCGCGCCCTCCTCGACGAGGGGCTCCGCACCCCGACCGGCACCGGTGACGTGCACGTCTGGCCGTGCGGTCGCGCCCGCACCGTCGTGGAACTGCACGCGCCGGAGGGTCTCGCCGTGGTCCAGTTCGACACCTCGGCCCTGCGTCGCTTCCTGCGGCGCTCGTACGCCCTGGTGCCTGCCGGCGACGAGGACGTCACCGCCGTCGTGGACCGCGCGATCGCCGCGCTGCTCGGCCGTCAGGAGTGAGGGACGCCCGGCGGTCGTCACCGGACTCCAACGCCGGTGCGCAGACGCCGAGATGGGACCGGCACTGCGGCTGCGGGGCCTCGGCGATGCGGGGCCGCACGTGCCGTGGCCGCACGAACAGGGCCGCCGTCGCGGACGCCAGGACGAACAGCAGGGCGCAGCCGTACGCCGCCCGGTGGAACGAGGTGTTCACGGCGGCGGGCCGGGTGTACGCCTCGCCCGACAGTCCGACGGCGAGCGGCAGACCGGCGACGACCAGCAGCTGCGCGACGCGTGCCGCTGTGTTGTTCACACCGCTGGCGAGCCCGGCGCGCTCCGGCTCCACCGACGCCAGGACGGTCGCCGTCAGCGGGGCCACGAACAGGCTCATGCCGAGCCCCAGCACGGCGACCGCGGGGAGCACCTCCGTGACGTACGAGGCCCCTGGCTCGATCCGCAGCATCAGCAGCACCCCCACCGCGGCGACGAGCGGGCCGGTCACGAGCGGCGGTGTCGGCCCGACCCGGCGCGCCAGATCACCGGCCCGGGCGGACAGCAGCAGCATCAACGCGGTCACCGGCAGCGTCGCCGTCCCGGCCTGCAGTGCGTCGTAGCCCAACGTGGTCTGCAGCTGCACCGGCAGCAGGAAAAGGATGCCGCCGATCCCCGCGTACAGGCAGAGCGTCATCCCGTTCGTGGCGCTGAACAGCCGCGAGGAGAAGAGCGAGAGCGGCAGCATGGGGGCGGCCCGGCGTCGCTCGACCAGCACGAACGCGACACCGGCGACGACGCCCAGGAGCGCGGGAAGCCCGGTGGACACGGCGGACGCGCCGCCGGACGAGCCGATGAGCGCGTAACTCACGCCCGCCAGGCACAGCGCCGCGAGTGCCGCGCCGGCCACGTCGAACGGCGTGTCGGCGGCGTGGGCATCGCGGCTCTCGGGCACGAACCGCAGCGCGACCACGAGCACGGCCGCGGCGATCGGCACGTTGATGAGGAAGATCCACCGCCACCCGGGCCCGTCGATCAGCCAACCGCCGAGGAACGGTCCGAGCGCGCCCGCCACCCCGGTCAGCCCGGACCAGGCGCCGACCGCCCGCGCCTGGTCGTCCGGATGGAACACGGACCGCACCAGCGCCAGCGACCCCGGGGTCAGCAGCGCGCCCCCGACGCCCTGCAGCGCACGCGCCGCGATCAACGTCCCCTCGTTCGGGGCCAGGCCGCACAGGGCCGACGCTGCCGCGAACCCCGCGACCCCCAGCACGAGCGTCCGCCGTCGGCCGATCCGGTCGCCCAGCGCGCCGCCCCACAGCAGCAGCGCGGACAGCGTCAGCATGTAGGCGTTGACGACCCACTGCAGGGTGGACAAGGAGGCCCCGAGGTCGCGCCCCATGGTCGGGAGCGCGACGTTCACGACGGTCCCGTCGAGCATCGCCATGCCGGAGGCGAGCACCACGCACGCCAGGATCCACCGCCCGTGCGCGGAGGAGAGCCGTACGCCCGGGGCGGCGCCGGGTCCGTGATGCGCCGTCGCAGTCATCGCGGCCCATTCTCGGGGACGGGACCCGCGGCCGCGACCCCCACGGCGGCGACTCAGCCGTGCCGGCGTCGCGGCGGCAGGGCGGCGATCTGGTCGCGCCCCGGCCCCGGCGGCTCCTGGCTCTGCGCCGGGCGGCGCCCCCGCAGGCGCGTGAAGGCGGTCGGGCTGGGGTGCACCGGAAGGAAGTCCCTGATCCGCTCGGCGCAGGCGCGCGGACTCGCCGTACCGGTGTCGCACTCCAGGTCGTAGTCGCCGTGCCGGTGCACCAGGTGGTACTGGTGCGCGGCGAGGCCCGGCGGGCGGTCGCCCCGCGCCCGTTCCCGGCGGGTCAGTTCGTCGAGGGGGCAATGGACGCCGACGAACAGCACGTTCTCCGGGGGCAGTACCGCGAGGCAGTCGAGCAGTCGCCACGGCTCGCTGAGCACATGGTCGACGACGACGTCGTTGCCCACCTCGGACATGGCCGCGACCGAGCGGTGGAAGCCCATCCGGGTCCGGCGCAGCGCGGCGTCGAGTTGCTCCGGATCGAGCTTCCGCTTCGTGCGCATCGCGTTGAAACCGTCCACCGCCAGATGGAAGAACACACCGTCGTCGAGGATGTCGAGCAGTTCCCGGGCGATGCTCGACTTTCCCGAACTGGACGTCCCGTTGAGGAAGATGATGCGGCCCGCTGTCATCCCCGCATGCTCACACGGCGACGCTCGCGGCAGGAAAACCCGATGCGGGTTCGCCGCCCGTTGGGGAGAGTCTGGGGCCATGGAGTTCTTCTGCTACCACCGTGACCGTCCCGGCTCCCTCGAACTGCGCGACGAACTGCTGGAGGACCACTGGTCCTACATGGACCGGTACGCCAAGGAGCTGATCGCGCGCGGCCCGACCTTCGCCGAGGACGGCGAGACGCCCACGGGCAGCGTGCACATCGTCGACCTGCCGGATGCCGCCGCCGCCCGCGCGTTCGCCTTCGACGAGCCGGGCCACCAGGCGGGCGTGTACCGGGACGTGCTGCTGCGCCGCTGGCGCAATCTGCTGGGGCGCACCATGTGGGAGTTCCCCGGCGGCCTGACCGGCGGCGATCGGTATCTGGTGCTGGGCCTCGGATCGGGCCGGGCGGCCGACCTCGACGTGCCGCCGGACCGGGACGAGCTCCTCGCGTACGGCCCGCTGCTCTCCGACGACGGCACCACCTGGCTGGGCACGGCGGTGCTGCTCCGGGCCCCGGACCCGGACACGGCGCGCGCCGTCCTGACCGCGGACCGGTATGCCGACATCGAGGTCCACGACTGGGAGTGCGGCGGGCGGCGGTGATCCCAGAGTGGCGGCAAGCGCGGAGGGGGAGGGCGTGGCGCGTGTCGTTTGCACAGAAAATCGAACACGCGCTCTAATTGGTTGTATGCGGAACACGATCACGGAGGACCTCGTACAGACGCGGCGGGAATGGGACGCGACCTATCGGCAGCTCGCCGAGCAGCCCGGCCGCACCGCACTGCGACGGCGTCTCCTGCACCTGTCGCGGGTGCTCGCCGGAGAGCGGCTGAGCCCGGCGGCGAAAGCCGAGCTGCGCCGGCGGGCACGGGAGAGCCGCTGATCAGGAGCGGCGCAGCCGGCCTCGGGCCACCAGCTCGACCGTCGTCGCCACCGCGATCGTCTGGACGGCCAGCAGCGCCACGAGAACGAACAGCTGGGCCGCGCCCGCCATGAGCGGGGACGCGCCGCCCAGGAGCATGCCGACGAACGCGCCGGGCAGCGTGACCAGGCCGACCGTGCGGGTCTGGTCGAGGCCGGGGAGCAGCGCGTCGGACGCCGCGGGCCGGGCGATCTCCAGACGGGCGTCGTGCGGGAGGAAACCCAGGGCCAGACAGGCCTCCACCTCACCGCTGCGCACGGTGAGTTCGTCCAGGGCGCGCCGCCCCGCGAGCACGGTCGCCGTCAGCGCGCCGCCGATGAGGATCCCGGTCACCGGGATCACGGCGATGCCACGGGGTGGCAGCAGACCCGAGGCGACGAGTGCGCCGACGACCGGTGCCACCGGCGCCGCGATCGGCAGCGCCGCCCACACCCCACTGCGATGCGGGGTGACACGGCGGCCCGCGGTGATCGCCGCCACGCAGAACATGAGCAGGATGAACGCGAGCAGCGCCGCACCGTGCCGGATCACCCAGCCGATCAACAGGGAGACCACGCCCAGTTGGACCGCCGCGCGCACGCCCGCGACCGCGACGTCCCGGGCCCGTCGCCACGAGCCGTCCGGCGCGAGCCGGAACACCGCCGCCACCGCCACGGCCACCAGCAGCAGGACGACGAGCGTCACCGCGAGGACGCCGTTGACGGGCAGGAGGGTGGACGCGGCCACCGTTCGGTCAGGCACCCACGCAGCCTAGAACGCTCCGACCTGGGCACCGGTGCTGTCCCGCGCTCCGCGCGTGCGCGACCATGGGTGCGTAGAGAGACGACGCCGAGAGAAAGAAGGCTGACCGTCATGGCACAGCAGGTGCAAGGTGTGATCGCGCGAGCCAAGGGCGCACCGGTGGCGATCGAGACGATCACGGTGCCGGATCCGGGGCCGGGCGAGGCCGTCGTGAAGATCCAGGCGTGCGGCGTCTGCCACACCGACTTGCACTACCGGGAGGGCGGGATCAACGACGAGTTCCCGTTCCTGCTCGGGCACGAGGCGGCGGGCGTCGTGGAATCGGTGGGCGAGGGAGTGAGCGAGGTCGCCCCCGGCGACTTCGTGATCCTCAACTGGCGTGCGGTGTGCGGCCAGTGCCGTGCCTGTCGGCGCGGCCGGCCCCAGTACTGTTTCGCCACGCACAACGCGAAGCAGAAGATGACTCTCGCCGACGGCACCGAGCTCAGCCCCGCGCTCGGCATCGGCGCGTTCGCCGAGAAGACCCTGGTCGCCGCCGGACAGTGCACCAAGGTCGACCCGGCCGCCTCGCCGGCCGCGGCCGGTCTGCTCGGCTGCGGTGTGATGGCGGGCCTCGGCGCCGCCATCAACACCGGTGAGGTCGGACGGGGCGACTCCGTCGCCGTCATCGGCTGCGGCGGCGTCGGGAACGCGTCGGTGGTCGGGGCCCGGCTGGCCGGCGCCGCGAAGATCATCGCCGTCGACATCGACGACAAGAAGCTGGAGACGGCCCGCTCGCTCGGCGCGACGCACACCGTCAACTCCCGCTCCACCGACCCGATCGAGGCCGTGCGCCAGCTCACCGGCGGCTTCGGCGCGGACGTGGTCATCGACGCGGTCGGCCGCCCGGAGACCTATGAACAGGCCTTCTACGCACGCGACCTGGCGGGCACGGTGGTCCTCGTCGGTGTGCCCACGCCCGAGATGCGGCTCGAACTGCCCCTGCTCGACGTGTTCGGACGCGGTGGCGCGCTCAAGTCGTCCTGGTACGGCGACTGCCTGCCCTCCCGCGACTTCCCGATGCTCATCGACCTCTATCTGCAAGGACGTCTCGACCTCGACGCGTTCGTCACCGAGACCATCGCGCTCGAGGACGTGGAGAAGGCGTTCGAGCGGATGCACCACGGCGACGTGCTCCGCTCGGTGGTGATGTTCTGATGGCCGGCTCCACGGACGGCGGCGCCCGCATCGAGCACCTCGTCACCTCCGGCACGTTCTCCCTCGACGGCGGCACTTGGGACGTCGACAACAACGTGTGGATCGTCGGTGACGACTCCGAGGCCGTCGTGATCGACGCGGCGCACGACGCCGACGCCATCGCCGCGGCCGTCGGGGACCGACGCCTCGTCGCGATCGTCTGCACCCACGCCCACGACGACCACATCGACGCCGCGCCCGCGCTCGCCGCGCGGACCGGAGCGCCGATCCTGCTGCACCCCGCCGACACGGAGCTGTGGAAGCGGACGCACCCGGACCGCGCACCCGACGCCGAGCTGGCGGACGGGCAGCGAGTGAGCGTCGCGGGCGTCGAGCTGACGGTCCTGCACACCCCGGGGCACTGCCACGGGGCGGTCAGCCTGTACGCGCCCGCGCTCGGGACCGTCTTCACGGGGGACACCCTGTTCCAGGGCGGTCCCGGGGCGACCGGGCGCACGTTCAGCGACTTCCCGACCATCGTCGAGTCCATCCGCGAACGGCTGCTGACCCTGCCGGCCGAGACCGTCGTCCGCACCGGGCACGGTGACAGCACGACGATCGGGGCGGAGGCTCCGCACCTGGAGGAGTGGATCGCCCGCGGCCACTGAGCCAGGGCACCGGACACGTCGGGCCGGACGGCAGGCCGAGCGCTGCCGCCCGGCCCGACGAAGTCTCTCCCCGTCACGCCTTCGGGCCCGAATGGCGGAGGACCCGTCAGGACGGCGTCAGCACCGCGCGCACCGTCTTGCCGCCCCGCGGATCGGGCTCGATGCTCCACCGCTCGGCGAGTGCGTGGACCAGAGCGATGCCACGGCCCGACTCGGCCGAGTCCGACGCGGGCTTGAGACGGGGCAGGCCCGGACCGTCGTCGTGCACCGCCACGGTCAGCTCGCCCGCGTCGAGCCGCAGACTCATCCGGCAGCGGCTGTGCGACGCCCGGTTGGCGTTGGTGACGAGCTCCGACACCACCAGTTCGGCGTCCGCCGCCGTCTCGCCCGGGCGCCCGGCCAGGAACGACCTGGTCAGGCGACGGGCCCAGCGAGCAGCGCCGGTGCCGTGCGGCATCAGGTACTCCACGCGTGCGGCACGCCGTTCGGCGCCCCTGGACGCACGCATGTCGATCACTTCCTCTCGTTGTCTCCTGCATGGGTCTTGTCCCGGTAACGAGCCCCATTCCCGCGGAACATGATCCGCAAGCGGCTCTGCTCCTTCGGTCCCGCCAGCGCGTGGTACCCGCGACCGATGCGCCGGCCGACCAGGAGGTACGCGATCAGCGCGCCCGCCGTGTTGAGGATGACGTCGTCGATGTCGAACGCACGGCCCTGGACGAGGGCGCCCTGCGCCAGCTCCACGAGCACCATGACCGTCCCGGTCAGCAGCAGGACCCGCACCATCCGCATCCGGCGCGCCACGAGCACCGGCAGCAACAGCCCGAACGGCGCCCCGAGCAGAAGATTTCCGCCGATCTGCTTGCACGCGCCCAGGAAGGTGTACGACTCCGCGTACTGCCGCAGCGAGGCGCCGGGCCGCAGATTGGACCCGGCGATCTGGTCGGACGCCGGCGACGGGGTGAGCGTGAGCCGGGCCAGCACGGCGGAGAACAGCACGAGGCCGAGAAACGCGACGAGCGCGACCACGGCCCGTACGAGCATCCGCCCCCAGCGTCTCGTGGGGGTCCGCTCCGCCTTCGTGGGCCGTGCCGTCACCGTTGTCATGAACTGCATGTGCCCCGGCAATGCGGGATCACGCGGAGTGACCGTGCGTCAGTCTCCCTCGCTGGGGTGCGCCAGCGTGTCCAGGAACCGCTTCAGCGCGGGCGAGGACGCGTCGGCCCCGCAGCGCGCCCGGTCGACCTGCGGTATCGACAACTTCCCGAAGTGCAGGGCCTGGGCCTCGATCGCCTCCGTCAAGTGCAGTTGTTCGAGAGCTCGTTCGGCAGCCGTGCGGCACACGTACTCGACGACCGTCACGCCCAGATGATCGGCGTGCCTGCTGACCGCGTCGTATTCGTCGGGCGTGAAGAGCTCCCGCAGAAGCGCAGTACCGTCCATGGCGGGCATGATGCCTCTCCGGATCCCGGCGCGGGGGCGGATGGCATATTCACCCCTCGTTCGCGTGGAGTTGGGACATGCGGGTGGCTCAGAAGCGGTCGGGGTGCGCGGCGGCCCAGTCGGCGGCCCAGGACGCGGGCGGTTCGTCGAGCAGCCGGCCCGGCTCCAGCCACTCGTAGAGCCGCGCGTACGAGAGCACCTCGTGCGGCGCGATACGGCGCATCAGCAGGTCGGGGCGGAGCTGCCGGGGGTCCTGGACCCCCATCGCCGCCATGATCTGCGCCGCGCTGCGCACCGTCGCCCGCTGGTAGTCGCGGACCCGGGCGGCCTTGTCGGCGACGTCCAACGCCCGGGCGCGGCGCGGGTCCTGGGTGGCGACCCCTACCGGGCAGGTGTTGGTGTGACAGCGCTGCGCCTGGATGCAGCCGACCGCGAACATCATGGCGCGGGCCGCGTTCGTGAAGTCGGCGCCCTGAAGCAGGCGCTTGACGATGTCGGCGCCGGTGGCGACCTTGCCGCTCGCGCCGATCCGGATCCGGGGCCGCAGTCCCGTCCCCACCAGGGCGTTGTGTACCGTGATCAGCCCTTCGGTGAGCGGCGCGCCGAGGTGGTCGGCGAACTCGAGCGGCGCGGCGCCCGTGCCGCCCTCCGCGCCGTCCACGATCACGAAGTCCGGCGTCACCCCCTCCTCGAGCATCGCCTTGCACACCGAGAGGAACTGGACCCGGGAGCCCACGCACAGCTTGAACCCGACCGGTTTGCCGCCGGTGAGGCTTCTCAGTTCGGCCAGGAAGAGCACCAGTTGGCGTGGCGTGCCGAACTCCCGGTGGTACGGCGGGGAGATCACCGTCTCGCCCTCGGGCACGTCCCGCACGCGCGCGATCTCCGCGGTCACCTTGCCGCCCGGCAGCACCCCGCCGATACCCGGCTTGGCGCCCTGCGACAGCTTCAGCGACACACATCTGACCTGCGCGCGGGCCGCCTTGTCGGCGAACTCGGCGCGGTCGAAACCGCCGTCGGCGGTGCGGCACCCGAAGTAGCCCGTGCCGATCTCCCAGATCAGATCGCCGCCGGGCGCCAGATGGTGGTCGGACAGGCCGCCCTCGCCGGTGTCGTGCGCGAACCCGCCCAGGGCGGCGCCCTTGTTCAGGGCCCGGATCGCGGGCGCCGACAGAGCACCGAAGCTCATCGCCGAGACGTTCAGGAGCGCCATGTCGTACGGCTGCGTGCAGTCGGGCCCGCCGATCCGCACACGGGGAGGCTGCTCGGGCGTGTCGCGCGGGCGCATCGACGGCACCAGGTACTCGTACCCCTCCTCGTACACGTCCCGTTCCGTGCCGAACGGCTCCTCCGCCTCCTCGCCCTTCGCCCGCTCGTAGACGATGCTGCGCACGTCCCGGTCGTAGGGCCGCCCGTCGTAGTTGCGCTCCACGAAGTACTGCTGGACCTCGGGGCGCAGGGCCTCCATCAGGAAGCGGAGACGGCCGAGCAGCGGGTAGTTCCGCAGCACCGAGTGGCGGGGCTGGGCCAGGTCCCGCACCCCGAGCGCGGCGAGCGCGAGCAGCGGGCCCGCCGCGCACCACCACCAGGGCGAGAGCAGCAGCGACAGGACCAGCGTCCCGGCCGCACCGGCGACGACGAACAGGAACACGAGAAAACGGCGCACCCGGCGAGTCAATCGCACCGGGGACCACACGGCTCGCCGACGACACCGGGCGATGGGGTGGACCCCCACCGACGATCTCCGATAAGTTAGGCAAGGCTTACCTAATGGAGGTTCGGGATGGGTGTCCGACAGATCGCTAGCGCCGTGCCCACCACGGCGGTCCGCGCACGCTCCGTACTCGCCGCCGCGTGGACCTGCGGCGTCACCACCGACGTGGGACAGGACGACCTCGTCGGCGCGCACTGCGTCACCGACGGCGGCACCGTCCGGATCGCGCCGCCCCCGGACAGCGTGCTCGCCGCCGCCGTTCTCTGCTCACCGCACGGCAGGCCCACGGCCCTCCTGGAGTTCGCCGACGCCGCCCCCGTCCCGGTGCGCGACCGGGTCCGCGCCCGGCTGTGGCTGTCGGGCGAACTCGTGCCCGAGGGCCCCATCGGCTCGGAGATGGTGCTGCACCTGCGGCGCGCCGTGCTGCAGACCCGCACCGAACGCATCGGCGTCGAACTCGACGAACTCGCCGCGGCCGCACCCGATCCGCTGGCCCTCGCCGAGCCCCGCCTGCTGACGCATCTCGCCGACGCACACCCCGAGGCCATCGAGCAGCTCACCCGGCTCATCACCCCCGACAGCCTGCACGGCGTCGTCCGCGTCCAGCCGCTCGCCGTCGACCGGCACGGCCTGACGCTGCGTCTGGAGCGCACCCGCGGACAGGCCGACGTGCGTATCCCGTTCCACAGCCCCGCCGACGACCTGACGGCGCTCACCGAGCGCATGCACTGCCTGCTCGCCTCGGCCCAGGCGGTCAGCCGCCGCCGGAGGTGACCGTCTCCCGCTCGGCCGGCCGCTCGGCACCGGGCCGCGGCCGGGGCCGCCGGAACGCCCAGTCCATGCGCGGCTCGACCACGAAGTGGAAGACCCGTCGCACCGGATTCGTGCAGAGCAGAGTGATGCCGGTGACCGCCGTCGCCGTCACCGTCAGCTCACCTGCCGGGGTGTGCAGCCACGGATGGTCGTACCAGCCCCCGAAGCGCGAGGACTTGATGACGAAACCGTGCAGCAGATACGCGTAGATGGTCCCGGTCCCCAGGGCCGTGAACCACAGCCTGCGCCCCGGCACCCACGCCAGGAAGCAGGCGGTGAGCACGAGCGCGAGGACGAACAGGGTGGGTGTCGCGAACAGCCCCGCCCACGCGGGCACCCCGCGGCCCACCACGCTGCCGCGGTGATAGAACCAGCCCGCGTCGAACCACGGCGCCACCCAGTACGCCGCCCCCACCGCGACCAGCGCCACCGGCGCCGCCGCCGCGCGCACCCGCCAGGTGCGCAGCCGCGCGAAGTGCTCGGGCCGCAGCACCAGACCCACCACGAAGAACGGCAGGAACTGGATCACCCGCTGCAGGGCCAGGTCGCCGCCCGCGTCCGGCATCATCGACACGCCCGTCGCCAGCGCGAGCGACACGGGCACGGGGTGACGCATCTGCAGCCACAGCGGCGTCGAGAGCCGCCAGATGAACAAGGCGGCCAGGAACCACATCAGATACCAGGGGTCCAGCAGGCTGATCGGATACCCGGGATCGTCCTGCGCCCACCGGTAGAACAGCGTGTACGCGACCTCGAAGACGACGTACGGCACGACGACCCCGGTCACCAGCCGCTTCAGCCGCCCCGGAGCCATGTCGAAACTGCGGGAGAAGTACCCCGACACCAGCGCGAACGCCGGCATGTGGAAGGCGTACACGGTGAGGTACACCGCCGTCACCGCGCGACTGCCGTACGTCAGCGGTTCCCATGCGTGCCCGCACGCGACGAGCACGATGGTCAGGAACTTCACGTTGTCGAAGTACGACTCGCGTGCCTTGCCGCCGCCCGATGCCCCTTGCGCTGCCTGCCGTTCCATGGTGCCCCCGCGCCCCTCCTCGAGCTGATCCACGCCCCCCCGCCTGCCCGACACCGACGGTTCCATTACTCATGCCGTGACACAAGCGCCTTGACGTGACGCGTGAGACATAAGGGGATCCGGCCGCAGAACGACCACAACGGTGCCGGAGAGCCGAACGGGCTCCCGGTGACGCATTCGAGAGCGTCACCGGGAGCCCATCAGGAGAGCTGTGCCGCCGGGGCGGAGGCGGCTCACACGGCGGTGTAGGCGCCGTCCACCAGGTGGTAGCTGCCCGCGATGAACGAGGCGCGGTCCGAGAGCAGGAACGCGATCAGCTCGGCGACCTCCTCGGACTGCCCGAGCCGGCCCGCCGGGTGCAGGGAGACGAGCCCGTCGTAGGCGGCCTTGTCCATCTCCTTGAGCAGCGGGGTCTCGATGAAGCCCGGGCCGACCGCGTTGACGCGGACGCCCTTCGCCGCGTACTCGGCGGCGGCCGCCTTCGTCAGGCCGACCACGCCGTGCTTGGCGGCGACATAGGCGGGGGAGCCCGCGAAGCCGACCGAGCCGAGGATCGAGGCGACGTTCACGATCGCGCCGCCCTGGCCCGCGGCCTCGATGACGGGGAGTTCGTAGCGCATCGAGTAGAAGACGCCGTCGAGGTTCGTGCGGACGACCCGGTTGTACACGTCGATGTCGTACTCGCCGGTGGGGGCGCTGGCGCCGCCGATACCGGCGTTGTTCACGGCCAGGTCGAGTCCGCCGAACGTGTCGACGGCGAACTGCACGGCCGCCTCGACGGAGGCGGGCTGCGTCACGTCGAGCGCGACGGCCGCGGCCTCGACGCCCTCGCCCTTCAGCGTCTCGGCGGCCTCCTTCGCGCCCTGCTCGTTGTAGTCGGCGATGACGACGTTCGCGCCGCCGTGGCCCAGGCGGCGGGCGGTGGCCAGGCCGATGCCGGAGGCGGCGCCGGTGACCAGGGCGGTCTTTCCGGCGAACTCGGCGGCGTACTCGGTGATCTGACCGGTGGTGGGGGTGGTGCTCATGGTGCGTGTCACTCTCTGGTTGCGATGTCGGAGGTCGCCGCCGATCGGGCGGCCTCCCCGATGAGGGCGTCGTAGGCCCGCGCCACCAGATCGGCGAGGTCCTCGGCGTCCGTGCCCGTGCCGCCGCGCGCCCAGGTGCGCAGCGCGGCGGTCAGCACGCCGGCGGCGGCACCGACGACGACCTCGGGACGCAGGTCCCGGGCCGGGTCGGTGCCGAGCCGGTCGGCGATGATGCGGACGGACTCGTCCTGGGCGTCGACCCGGATCCGCTCGTACGCGGCGAACAGGGCGGGTTCCTCGTCCACGGCGGCGTACAGCTCGCGCAGCCGCGGGCGGTGGTGCCAGCCCGGGGTCTCCCGGTCGGCCAGCCAGTCCGCGACGGCCCTGCGGTACGCGAGGAGCGGGGGTTCGTCCCCGGGCCGGGCGCGCAGCGCCGCGTTGATGCGGGCGCCGTCCGCGCGGGTGAAGTCCAGTGCCGCGTCCTCCTTGCCGGCGAAGTGCCGGCTGAAGGTGCGGCGCGTGACGTCCGCGCGCTCGGCGATCGCCTCGACGGTCACGTCCCCGAGCCCACGCTCGAGCACCAGCTCGACGGCCGCCTCCGCCAGCGCCTCACGCGTCCGGCGGGCCTTGACCTGTCGACGGTCCTCGGGGAGCCGGGTGGGAGTGGGCTCGTTCGCCTTCATGCCCCCAGGGTACACCTTTGTGTCCCGGTGGGACATGAGTCCCGGCGGGACATTCTTGGCTCAGCCGTGCCAGTGGCCGTGCAGGGCTGCCGTGGTGAACCCGGGGCCGTAGGCGACCATCGTGCCGCGGGAGCCCGGCGCGGGGGGTTCGTCGTGTGTGCGCTCCAATATGCGGAGCACGCTCGGTGCGCCCAGGTTCCCTTCGTCGGCCAGGGTGGCCGTCGAGTGACGCGCGTCGACCCCGGACAGGCCGAGCGCCGCCGCCGTGTCGGCGATGATGCGGGGGCTGCCTGGATGAATGACGGGAAAGTCGGTGTGCCGAGGGCCGAGCCACGTGACCAGTGACGGCAGGACGTCGTCCGCGGCCGTCAGCGCCTCCTTGGTGGAGTCGAAGTGGAAACCGTCAGCGGCGATGCGCCCGCTGTAGCGGTCGACGCTTTCCGGGAGGAGGTACTCGAAGCTGTCCTCGATCGCCAGGCCCGGCGTCAGGGGTTGCGAGGTGACGACGGCGGCGGAAGCCGAGTCGCCGAAGAGGACCTTGTAGACCATCGACTGCATGCTGGTGTCGCCGTGGTGGTAGACGCCGGAGATCGCCTCGGCCCCGACGACGAGCACCTTGGCGGACGGTCGAGCGGTGACGTGGTCGGCCGCCAGTATCAGGGCCTGGGTGCCGCCTGCGCAGGCCAGTGTGGTCAGGGCCAGGCGGCGGACCGTGGGACGCAGCCCCAGCCGCCCCGCGAGATGCACGTCGAGATTCGGCACGGACCACCCCGTGGAGTGGGAGGTGATGACGGCATCGATGTCGAGCGCCGTGAGCCCGGCCGAGTCGAGTGCCGCTGCGGCGGCCCTCTCCGCCAGGTCCAGGGCGTCCTGGAAAGTGGCTCGAGCACGTTCGCCGACATCGGCGGTGCCCGACACGGTCGGTGACTGCAGCGGCCTGGCGAAGAACCGTGTGCGGACACCGCAGTTGTTCACCACGCGCACGATGGCGCCGAGGCGCGGATGCTCGGCGTGGTGGGAGCGGATGTCGTCGACTATCTCGGCGGTACTGATCTTGTGGGCACCGAAGACTGTCCGAGGTCTGGATATGTAGGCGGGCACGGAGCGACTCCCACTTGGCTGAGATGGGGTGTGGGGGGTAGCGCTCAACGTACTTCACGGTAGTGGAGTGCTGACCAGGGCCTGCGCTCAGGTGAACCGGAGGTTGGGCGCCCGCAAGTGTGATCGCTGGGCCCCGGGGTGGAACACGAGGATGATCAGGCGGGCCCCGGGAGCCGTGAGCGGCTGCGCCGCGCACGTGGTGACCCAGCCCGGTCCCCGCTCCGCGTGCAGCAGCGGACGCTCGTCTCCGTCGGGGTGGACGGATGCGCCACCTGCCTCGTACATCTGGGCCGTCTCCTGGTCGGCGAGGATCTCCTTCTCGATCTGGAGCAACGTGTCGTCGTCCGGCCGTGACGCGATCGCCGCGCGCAACTGAGGCATGACCAGAGGGGCCCACGCCGTGTGCCAATCCGTGAGGGACGAGCGCGCTTCCCGGTCGAGCAGCATCCAGCGCATGGTGTTCGACGGCACGCGCTGTCCCGGGAACAGCCTCGCGAACGGCTCGTTGCAGGCCAGCAGATCCCACGACGCGTCCGTGACGTAGGCCATGTGACCGATGCTCTCCACCGCTTCCTGCCAGACGCCCGGGACCTCCTTGCCCGACGAAAGGTGCAGAGGCCCAGGAGGATCCTGCAGCACGGCGTATCTGCAGAGCAGCACCCATTCCGTCTCGTTGAGGCCGAAAAGGTGCGCCACGTCGCGCAGGAGATCGGTCGGCGGATTCGGGTAACTCCCCGACTCCAGCCGGTGATACGTCCCCAGCGTCCGGTGCAGCAACTGGTCGACCTGGTGCTGCGACAGGCCGGGCGCGCGGCGGCCCTGCCCGGTCGGGCGGGTGAAGCCGTGGGACTCGGGGGCTATGAGGGCGCGCCGTTCACGGAGCAGGGCGCGGAGCGCCTTCTTGTTCATGGTGGGTAATCCCTCTTCGTACACGCCGAGTTGAGCGTGAGCAGTCTAAATACTCCCATCGTCTTTGGTAATAAACATTGCCCGAAGAAAACGATCAGACGGTCCGTCATGATGGGGCATGCGGGGCTACCCACCTGCCGGTTTCATCGTCTGTGAGCACGTAGGCACAGCGATGTGGCACCTGTGCCAGGCCGCTCGAAAATGGCCGAAATTTCCCGGCGTCGGGTATCCCACGCGCCTTCGGGCTGTTTGCGGGAGAGAGCGGGACCGGGCCACCCAATTGTTCGATGTGGCCGGAAAATGCGTTGCACGACGCACGTCCCGCGCTGGCCCGTGAGCGGCACCCGGGGGTCACTGGCTGCGGCCGGTGCCGTCACTCGCCATTACGTAGCGGCCACGGCACCGGCCGCGCCCGGTCCTGTGCGACCGCCCCGGGCATACTCGGGCCCATGACCATACGAAGACCCCTCGCCGCTGCCTGTCTCGTGCTCACGACGGGCCTGTCCCTCGTCGGCTGCGGAGACGAGAAGGCCGCCGACACGGCCCGCGCCGTGGCCCCCTCGACACAGCCGCCCTCAACTCCGGCGCCGTCCGCGACCGCCGCCGACTGCGCGACTCCCACGGCCTCGGGCCCACCTGCCGAGCAGCCCTCGGCGGCCGGCGACGCCAACCCGAAGTACCGCGAGAACCATGCCTTCCAGAGCACGCTCGAACTCAAGGGCGCCTCCTTGTGCACGGCCCTCCGGGAGGAGGAGCGAGTGAAGGGGGCGCTCGCGAGACTTGCCGGTAAGGGCGGAGTGACCAGCACACAGGTCACGTCGGCCCTGACGAAACTCGGCTACGCGCCGGACAAGGTGAGCACGACGGGCAGCGGCGGCCTGGTGGCCTACGTCGTCGATCTCTCCCCGGTGTGCGTCGAGGGCTCCGTCGGCGACGTGGTGAACGTCGAGACGCACGGCGTGTACATCGAGGGCACCGGCTGCGTGAAGCCGCAGGGCGGGCACTGACCCCGGACCGGCGTCAGCCCTGCTTGGACATGCTGCGTACGTAGTCCTCGGCCGCCGCTTCCAGCCCGATGTCGTGCTGGGCGCGCTCCGACAGGTACCAGCGGTGCTCCAGCAGCTCGTGGTACAGCTCGGCCGGATCCGTCGGAGCCGGGAGACGGTCGCGGACCGCGCGGACCGTCGGCCGGAACACGTCGCGCACCCAGCGATGGGCGAGGACCTCGGGCCGGGCGCCCTGCGCGTCGTCCTGTGTCGCCATCCAGCTCTCCAGATCGCCGAGCAGCCGCCGCGCCTGGTTCTCCTCCGCGTCCAGGCCGGTGAGGCGCAGCAGCTGGCGCTGGTGGTGCCCGGCGTCGACGACCTTCGGCACGAACGTGACCGTGTCGCCGTGCGGCGAGCGCGATATCTGCATCTCGGCCACGTCGAAGCCCAGGTCGTTCAGCCGGCGGATGCGGCGCTCCATGTAGTGGTGCTTGCCCGCCGGGTACACCGACGTGCGGGTCAGCTCGCTCCACAGGTTCGTGTACCGCTGCCCGATCTCCGTGCCGAACTCGATCGGGTCGATGGACGGGTGCAGGGCCCCCGACGCCTCCAGGTCGAGCATCTCGCCGCTGATGTTCACCCGGGCCAGATCGATGTCGTACTCGCGCTGCCCCTGACTCAGCTTCGGATGCAGCTCGCCGGTCTCCGCGTCCACGAGGTACGCGGCGTACGCGCCCGCGTCGCGCCGGAAGAGGGTGTTGGAGAGCGAGCAGTCGCCCCACGCGAAACCGGCGAGATGCAGCCGGACCAGCAGCACGGCCAGCGCGTCCATCAGCCGGTGGACCGTGGACGGGCGCAGCGTCGTCTCGAACATGGAGCGGTAGGGCTGGGAGCCGCCCAGGAACCGGGTGATCAGCACCGGTTCGAGCGGGCTGCCGTCCGGCTGTTCGCGGCCCGTGACGACGGCCAGCGGGTCGACCGAGGGGATCCCCAGCCGGTCGAGGGTGCGCAGCAGTTCGTACTCGCGCAGGGCCGGTCGCTCGGCCAGCTCCTTCACGGCGACGACCTCGTCGCCGGCGCGCGCGTAGCGGACCACGTGTCGCGAGATGCCGCGCGGCAGCGGCACCAGGTACTCCTCGGGCCACTCCTCCAGCGGAATGTGCCACGGCAGGGCGAGCAGGAGCACCGGGTGCTCGGGGTTGGTGGCGCTGATCTGGAGCGGCATGGTCACCAGCGTAAAGGGCCCGAGCCAGGGCCCGTCATGCGTGGGAGGCGCTGGTGGGCGGCGTTCTTGAGTGCCCGGCACGCTGTCGCTCTTGGAGACCGACGCGCAGGGGGAGTGCGTCGTCCCGTCCCGACGAGGCCTGTTGCGGCCCGGCGTGCTCGACCTGTGCCGACGGCTGGGGCCGCCCGACGCCGCACCCGCGCGGTTCACCGCGGCACCCAGCCGGTGTACGCCGTCGACGACGGGCACGCCCCGACGCTGTTCCCCGCCGCGGCGGTCGGGGACGGCATGCGCGAGGCCCGCGTGCTGGAGTTCCTGCACGGCCGACTTCCCGTCGCCACGCCGGAGTTGCGCGCCGCGGGGGAGTGCGAGAACGCATGACGCTTCGCCGCGGCGTACGGACGCACCGTCGACCCGCGCACCGCCATGGCGTACACGCTGCTCCCCGAGTACGCCGATCTCCCTTGGTATCTGCTCGAGTTGCCGCCGCCGCAAGGGGTGAGCGAGCTCGATTCACTCGCCGATGTCTGGTTCGGTACCGGATGAGGACAGGGACCGCTCCGCCGTCGCGAGGATCTCCGTGAGCCGTAGGCCGAAGCGTGCGTCGCACGCCGACGGCACGCCCGTACGGGCCGATTCCAGCAGGGTGTCGACGGCCAGGGCGAGGGACTCCTGCGCCGCGCCGCCCGTCGGCATCGTGAACACCCCGGCCGCGCCGCGCAGTTCGACCGAGACGCCGCCCGCGGCCTTCGGGGTCGTCAGGCTCAGGGCCGCCGTGCTGGACGCGCCGTCCGCGTGCCGCAGGACGAGATGCACGGTGTCGCCGGGGCCGCGGCGGGCCGTCACCGCCACCGCGTCGCCGAGGACGGGCAGCAGCACCGACAGGGCGTGCGGGCCCACGTCCCACAGGGCGCCCCGTTCGGCCCGCCACGGTGTCGAGGCCCGGACCTCGGCGTCGTCGCCGGGCGTGTACAGCGCGCCGTACCAGTCGGCGCGGCCGGTGAACCAGCCCTCCACAGCGGCCTGTTCGGCGATCCAGGCCGAGGCGGCGGGTGCGTAGCGCAGGGTGCAGAAGACGGCCGAGGCGACCCCTGCCGCGTCGGCGGCCTCGACCACGGCGCGGGCCGCGGCCGGCTCCGTGGCGAGCGGCTTGTCGAGCAGCAGGTGACAGCCGGCCGTCGCGGCCCGGACCGCCAGCGGTGCCTGCACGTCCGGCGGCACGGCGAACGCCACCGCGTCGCACGCCGCGAACAGCGCCTCCACGTCGTCGTATGCCGTCGTGCCGTACTCGCCCGCGAGCTCGGTGGCGGCCTGCGGGCGGCGCCCCCAGACACCGGTGAAGAGGGCGTGCGGATGGGCGGCGAGCGTGGGGGCGTAGGTCCGCCGGGCCCAGGGGCCCGTGCCGACAAGCCCGAAGCGGAGCGCGTCAGTCGAGGTCATGATCGGCAGTATCGCCCGGACGCGGCGGCAAGCGAAGGCGTCCCGGCGCCCGTCGCGCGGCGGGTCAGCGCCACTCCGGCCAGCACCACCGCCATGCCGGCGATCACCCGGGGCGACAGGGCCTCGTCGAGCACCAGGGCGCCCAGGCCCACCGAGACGACCGGCAGCAGATAGCCGACCGTCGCCGCGCTGGTCGGCCCCTCGTCCTCGATGAGCCGGTAGTTGAGGTAGAAGGTGACGCCCGTGCCGAGGACACCCAGGATCAGCACCGCCGCCACACCGGTCACGTCCACCGAACCGGGTGCCCCGATGCCCGTCACCGGCAGCGCCGACGCGGTCAGGCCCGTCGCCGTGAGCAATTGGGCCGCCGACACCGCCACGGAGCCCGCGCCGTGCCCGGCCAGCTTGCGGCCCATGTACGCGAACGCCACCGCGTAGCTCACCGCGGCGGCGAGCAGGGCGAGGGCGCCCCAGCTCGCCAGGCCCGCACGCTGCCACGGAGCGAAGATCAGGGCGGTGCCGCCGAAGCCGAGGACGAGCCCCGCCAGCCGGGCCGGCGACAGTCCGCGCTCCGAACCGAGAAGCAGCCCGATCAGCAGCGACCACAGGGGAGTCGTGGCATTGAGCACCCCGGCGACACCCGAGTCGACGGTCTGCTCGCCGATGCTGAACAGCGCGAAGGGCAGCGCGTTGCAGAACAGTGCGGCCACCACCAGCCGCCCCCAGACGGTCCGCCCGCGCGGCAGCCGCTGACGCGCCCCCAGCGCCAGGACCAGCAGTGTCACGGCGCCGATCGCACAGCGCAGCACCGTCACCTCGACCGGCGAGAAACCGTGCTCCAACGCCACCTTGATCCACAGGAACGCCGAACCCCACAACAGGGCCAGCACCGCCATCCGCACCCCGACACGCACGTCCGCCTCCACATCCCTCGTCCGGTGCGTCCCACGCTGCCTCCCCGCACCTGACAGGACAAGTGAAAAGTAATGCAGCCACTGTTAACCTTTGCTGCATGCTCGACGTACGACGCATGCAGGTGCTCCGGGCCGTGGTCACCAGCGGCTCCGTCACCGCGGCCGCGGCCAACCTCGGCTACACCCCGTCCGCGATCAGCCAGTCCGTCGCGGCACTGGAGAAGCAGGCGGGCACCGCCCTGCTGGAGCGCATCGGCCGCGGGGTGCGGCCCACCGAGGCCGGACGGCTGCTCACGCGGTACGCGGAGGAGATCGGCCGGCAGGTCTCCGAGGCCGAGACGGCGCTCGGCGACCTGCGCGCGGGCCGCAGCGGACGGCTCACCGTGCGCTATTTCCCCACCGCCGGGTCCGCCCTCGTCGCCCCCGCGCTCGCCCGCCTGCGCGCTGAACACCCCTCCGTCGGCGTCGATCTGGCCGCCGCCGACCCGGACGATCCGCTGGCCGAGGTGCAGCGGGGCGACGCCGACCTGGCCGTCGTGGTGCGCACCGCGGACGGGCCGCGGGCCGGTGTCCGCCTCCTCGACCTCGTCGCGGACCCGTACCGCGCGGTCCTGCCCAAGGGGCATCCGCTGGCCGCCCGGCGCGTCCTGGACCTGGCCGACCTCGCCGACCAGCCGTGGGTCGGCACCGAGGGCCCGGCCGGCCCCTGCCACGTCCTCGTCACCGAGGCGTGCGGCGCCGCCGGATTCACCCCGGACGTCGTGGTGGACAGCGCCGACTACGCCACCGCGCAGGGCTTCGTCGCGGCCGGCATCGGCGTCGGACTGATGCCGCTGATGGGGCTTGCCCACCGGCATTCCGACGTCGTCGTGCGCACGGTCCGCGGCCCCGAGCCGGTGCGCCGGATCTGCGCGGCCGTGCGCGACACCGCTCCCGCACAGCCCGCCCTGACCGCGCTCGTGTCGGCGCTGCGCGCGGCGGCCGAAGCCTGACGGGCGCCCGGGATCCGCGGGCGCAGACAACGGGGCACCTCATGGTGAATACTCATTCACCAGCCGGGTGAATGCCGATTCACCCGACCTTCACGACGCGCCGGCCGTCCGCCCGCCGTCCCCGAGCAGGAGACCCATGGACCCCGCCCCGCTCCCGATACCCGAGCCGCCGCGCCTGCGCGACCGCCTCACCGTGCCCGTGCTGGCCTTCGGCGGCATCCTCATGGCGGTCATGCAGACCGTCGTCGTGCCGCTGCTGCCGGATCTGCCACGGCTCACCGGCGCGTCCCCCGCGGCCGTCTCCTGGATGGTCACCGCCACGCTCCTGGCGGGCGCGGTCCTCACCCCCGTCCTCGGCCGGGCCGGAGACATGTACGGCAAGCGGCGCGTCCTGCTGATCGCTCTCGGCCTGATGACCGGCGGCTCCGTGCTGTGCGCGCTGACCTCCGACATCCGGATCCTGATCGCCGCCCGCGCCCTGCAGGGCGCCGCCGCGGCCGTCGTGCCGCTGTCCATCAGCATCCTGCGCGACGAACTCCCGCCGCACCGCACCGGCTCCGCCGTCGCCCTGATGAGCTCAACCGTCGGCATCGGCGCCGCCCTCGGCCTGCCGGTCGCCGCGCTCATCGTCCAGTACGCGAACTGGCACGTGATGTTCTGGGCGACCAGCGCCCTCGGCGCGCTCGGCCTCGCGCTCGCCTGGTGGGCGGTGCGCGAATCGCCCGTCAGATCTCCGGGCCGCTTCGACGCCCTCGGTACGCTCGGCCTCGCCGCGGGCCTGAGCAGCCTGCTGCTCGGCGTCTCGCAGGGCGGGCAGTGGGGCTGGGGCAGCGCGCGGATCCTCGGCCTCTTCGGCGGCGCCGTCGTGATCCTCGCCCTGTGGGCGTGGCAGCAACTGCGTGCCGCCCGCCCGCTGGTGGACCTGCGCCTGGCCGCCGGCCGCCGCGTCGGACTGCCGCACGTCGCCGCACTGTTCACCGGCTTCGCGTTCTACGCCAACTCGCTCGTCACCGCGCAGCTCGTGCAGGCACCCGTCGCCACCGGCTACGGCCTGGGCCTGTCCATCGTCGCCACCGGTCTGTGCATGCTGCCCAGCGGCGTCATCATGCTGCTGTTCTCCCCGGTCTCCGCCCGCGTCTCCACGGCCCGCGGCCCCCGCGTCACCCTGGCCATCGGCGGCATCGTCCTCGCCCTCGGCTATGTCGTGCGCATCGTCGACAGCACCGACCTGTGGGTCATCCTCGTCGGCGCGGCCGTCGTGTCGACCGGCACCACCCTCGCCTACTCGGCGCTGCCCACACTGATCCTGCGCGCCGTCCCCTCGGAGGCGACCGCCTCGGCCAACGGGGTCAACGTCCTCATGCGCACCATCGGACAGGCCGTCTCCAGCGCCGCCGTCGCCGCCGTCCTCGTGCACCACACGACCCGCGTGGGAGACGCCGAGGTGCCGACCCTGCCCGGCTACCAACTCGCGTTCGCCCTGGCGGGTACGGTCGCCCTGGTGGCCACGGCCGTCGCCCTGGCCGTCCCGTCCGACACCGCGCAGGAGAGCGTGGGCGCGGGCGTTCCGGCTCACGTGGCGACGACGAAGGGAGCCTGACGCGATGACCACGGCGTACGCCGACGAGCAGGAACCCGGCACGGGCCGACGCGATGCCGAGGCGACCAAGGCCGCCATCGTGCGGGCGGCCCGGCACCTGCTCGCCCGGCACGCGCACGGCGACATCACGCTCAGGGCGGTCGCCGACCGGGCCGGGGTCAGCCCGCCGCTCATCCTCAAGTACTTCGGCAACAAGGACGCCCTGTTCTCCCGCGTCATGAACTTCGAAGCCGACGTGGAGTCCTTCCTCGACGCCCCCCTCGCGGAACTCGGCCCGCACATGGTGCGCCACGTACTGACCGGGCAGGCCGAGCGCGGCGCCGACCCGATCCTGCGCATCGTCTTCGCCCCGCTCCACGGCGAACAGGGCGAGATCCTGCGGGCCAACTTCCGCGCCCAGGTCAGCGGCCGCCTCACCGAACGCCTCACCGGCGAGGACGCGGGCCTGCGCGCCGAACTGGCCGTGTCGATGCTGCTCGGCCTCGGCGTCATGTACGGCATCGCCCGCGGTCCGCATGTGCGGGCCGCGGACGTCGACGCGGTGGTGGCCAGGTACGCCCCGGCCGTTCAGGCACAGCTCGATCCATCAGGGGCGCGAGGAAGCGCGCGACCAGCCCCCGCTCACCGGCACTGAACGCGCAGCGGCTCGAACCCGACGGCAGACTCGAACCCGTCGGCCCACCGCACCCTCAACTCCCCGTCATGGACGGAAACATCGGCCACGGCATCAGCGAGCGGGACATCGCACTCCCCGCCGAGAGCGGCCAGCGCCACGAAGATCCCGCCCCCTTCGACACCCGCCGAGAGCCGCGGCACCCGCACCCACGCCTCGTACGCCGTCCCCTCCGGCGCCCGCACGGAGTCCGGCTCACCCCACCCGTACAGCCCCACCAACTCCGAGCGGAGCGCCTCCGTCGGCCACCCGGTGAGCGTCACGCGGGCCCCGTGCGGGGCGCCCACGACCCGGTGGACCCGCAGTTCGTGCCGGCCCCGCACCACGGTCACGCTCTCGACCCGCAGCCCCGGCACCATCGGCGGCCCGGACGCGAACACCGGGCGGTGCCAGGACGCCGCCCAGCCCCACCCGTCGCCCTGCCCCGCGCCCAGCGGACGGATCCGGCGCCGTACGCTCGCGGCGCCGCCGACCTCGACCGACAGATGGTTGTCCGCGACGTTCGTCAGGGACGTCGGGCCGGTGTGCGTGGAGTATGCCTGGCGGCCGTAGAGCGGGTCGTCCTGCGCCGCGAACTCGCCCTCGTGCGGGCGGACATGGTCGCTGCCGTGATTGTGCAGCCGCACGATCCCGTCGTCCTGCGTCGACTGCACGAGCAGGCCCGGCGCCGGCAGCGCGAGCACCCGGTCGGGGCCCTCGCTCGGGGCGGGCTCCTCCGTCGCGGTCCACAGCGGATGGTCCTCCGGCGCGAGCAGCGCCACGAAGCCCTTCGACGCCCAGTACGGGGACGCGGGCCCGGAGTACGGCTGGAGCGTCGCGCTGTGCGGGCCGTGCCAGCCCAGGCTGAGCAGGCCCTCGTCCGTGACGCCGCCCCGGTCCAGGAAGTAGCGCAGACTGCCGCTGATGAGGCGGCGCGACGTGCCCGGCGACAGCGGTGTGTGCCCGGTGACGGCGCCGACGCCGATCGCCGCCGACGCCGCGAAGCGGTACGTCAGCGAACGGCCGAAGTGGATCGGCGCGCCGTCCCCGCCGAAGAGCAGCGAGAAGCCGTCCAGGTGCTCGCGCAGCCGGGGACCGAACCGGGCCGACAGCGCCGTGTCGTCCGACAGATGGGCGTGCAGCAGCGGATACAGGTGCAGCGCCCACCCGTTGTAGTGGTCGAAGGCCCGCCCGTCCCCGTCCGCGTACCAGCCGTCGCCCCGGTACCACGTCTCCATCAGGTCCAGGGCCCGCTCCATGGCGCGCGTCGTGGCCCCGTCGCCGCGGCCCACCGACTCCAGGAACGACGCCACCATGAAGGGGAAGAGGTACCAGTTGTTGGGCGCGGGCGTATGCGTGATCGCGCCGCGCAGCCACTTCTCCGCCCGGTCCTGCACGTCGCCGTCGAGCCGGTCCCACAGCCACGGCCGCGTCAGCATCAGACCGAGCGCCACCGACGCCGATTCGACCATCGGCTGGCCCTGCACATGGTGGTCCAGGATCAGCGGCCACGACTCGGCGTCGTCCGCGCCGGGCGTGCGGGTACCCGCCGTCAGGCCGCTCGCGTACCGCTCCAGCCAGCCGTGCGGATCCTTGCCGTCGGCGCCCGCGACCCGGAACCCGGCCGCCAGGAACGTACGGGCGAAGCCCTCGAGGCCGTCCGAGCGGACCCCCGACGCGGACGGCCGGCCCGGCAGGTCGAGCAGCGCGCCCTGCGGCGTGGCCCAGCGCCAGGCCGCGCCGAGCAGCCCGTCGGCGACGGCTTCCCAGTGCGCGCGGGCGTAGCCGGTGTACGGGCTCAGCTCCCGGTTCTCCACGGGAAGATCGAACGGAATGCTCATGCCAGGAACGCCAGCCTTTCGCGTCGTACGGGATGGGCGAAACCGTCGCCCGCGGCCCACCGCGCCACCTCGCCGACGGCCGTGTCGGCGAGCCGCTCCCACTCGCTGCCCTGGGAACCGGCGAGGTGCGGAGTGATCAGAGCGTTCGGGCAGTCCCACAACGGGTGGTCGGCGGGCAGCACTTCGGGATCGGTGACGTCCAGCACCGCCCGGACACGGCCCGCGCGCACCACGTCGGTGAGCGCCTCCTGGTCGACGACGGCGCCGCGCGCGGTGTTGATGAGCGTGGCACCCGGCCGCATGGAGGCCAGCAGGTCACGGCTGACGAGACCGCGTGTGGCCGGCAGCAGCGGCGTGTGGATGCTCAACAGGTCGCTGCGCGTGAACAGTTCGGGCAGCTTCACCCACTCCACGCCCAGTTCGGCGGCCTCCGCCTCGGTGACGTACGGGTCGTGCAGCAGGACCTCGAAGTCGAAGGGCCGCAGCAACTCGATCACCCGGCGTCCGATGAGGGAGGCGGACAGCAGGCCCACCGTGCGCCGGTAGTTGCCGACGGCGTGCGAGGTGAGCAGCCAGTCGTCGCGGTCCTGGGTCTGCCGGAACTCGCGGGCCCGCTCCAGCACGTGCTTGCCGTGCAGCAGCAGCATCGCGAGCGTGTACTCGGCGACGGGCAGTGCGTTGGCCGCGGCCGCCGAGGTCACCTCGATGCCCCGCTCCCAGCAGGCGTCGGTGACGTGCCCGCGTACCGAACCGGCCGCGTGCACCACGGCCTTGAGCCGGGGCGCCGCCGCGAGGACGTCCGCGTCGAGGCGCGGACACCCCCATCCGGTGACGAGGAGCTCGACGTCGGCGAGGACCTCTCGGGCCCGCGCCGTCGTCAGGTCGTCCAGTACGGGCAGGGGCGCCAGGTCGCAGACCTTCGTGAGCGCGGCCGTGGACCGGGGCGTGAAGACGGCCGCCGCGGCCTGGGGGGACATGGCCAACGCCACGCGGGGCAGGGTCACTTGACCGCCCCCGCCGTCAGACCGGACCGCCAGAACCGCTGGAGGAGGATGAACGCGAGAATGAGGGGGAGGACCGCGAGAAGCGAACCCATGATCACCACCGGGTAGTACTCGGGAGAGACGGACGCCTGGCTGTTCCACTGATAGAGGCCCAGGCTCACCGGATACAGGTCCTGGTTCGACAGCATCACCATCGGCAGGAAGAAGTTGTTCCAGATCGCGGTCAGCTGGAAGAGGAAGACCGTGATCAGACCCGGGCCGAGCATACGCAGGGCGACCCGGACGTACGTCGTCAGTTCACCGGCGCCGTCCACCCGCGCGGCCTCCAGAACCTCGTCGGGTACATAGCCCTGGGCGAAGATGCGGCCCAGATACACCCCGAACGGGTTGAAGAGGACCGGGACGAACACCGACCAGAACGTGTTCACCACGCCCGTCTCGGACGCGATCAGGTACAGCGGCAGCGCCAGAACCGTCTGCGGCACCATGACCGCCGCGAGCACCAGGCCGAACAGCTTCTCCTTGTGCCGGAAGTGGTACTTGTCGAAGGCGTAGCCGCAGGCGACGCTGATCAGCGCTCCGATCGCCGCGCCCAGGACCGCGTAGAGCAGGCTGTTGCCGTACCAGCGCCCGTACAGACCGCCGTCCATCGCGAACAGGTCCTTGATGTTCTGCACCGGCGAGAAGTCGCTGAACGACAGGATGTTGCTGCTGAACAGGGCGTCGCGGGACTTCGACGATGCGAGCACCAGCCACAGCACCGGGAGCAGCGTGTACAGGACGGAGATCGTGACGACCACGTTGACGGTGGCCCGGCCCAGCAGACGCGGGCGCAGCAGGGTGGAGTTCATCGGCTCGGCGGTGCTCATCGGGCGTTCTCCTCGGCCGCGTCGACGCGGTTGGTCCAGCGGGTGACGCCGTAGGAGAGGGCGATCGTGATGATCAGGAGGATCACCGACGCGGCGGCCGCGAGCGAGTAGTTGTTGCGGCTGAAGGCCGCGTCGTAGATGTACATGCTCGGCGAGAACCGCGAGTTGATCATCTGGGAGGACTGGTGGAGCAGCATCGGTTCGGTGAACAGCTGCAGCGCCCAGATCAGCGTGAACATCGCGACCATGACGATCGAGGAGCGCACGAGCGGCGTCTTCACCTGGAGCGCGGTGCGTACCGGGCCGGCGCCGTCGACCACGGACGCCTCCAGCACCTCACGCGGGACCGCCTGCAGGGCCGCGTAGAAGACGACCATGTTGTAGCCGAGGTTGCTCCACAGGGCGATGTTCACGATCGACGGCAGTGTGGTGTGCAGACCCAGGAAGTCGACCGTGATGTCGGCCTTGCCGAGGACCTCGATGACCGGGCTGATGCCGGGCGTGTACAGATACAGCCAGATCAGCGAGGCGATGATGCCGGGCACGGCGTGCGGCAGGAACAGGCCCAACTGGGCCCAGGCGCGCAGCCGTACGACCCCCGAGTCGAGCAGCAGCGCCAGCGCCAGGGAGCCGATCACCATCAGCGGGATGTAGATCACGCAGTACAGCGCGACCGTGCCGAGCCCGGACAGGAACGTCGGGTCGGTGAGCACCGCGGCGTACGAGCGCAGCCCCACGAACACGGTCCGCTCGGGGCCGAAGCCGAGTCCCGGCTGGTCGTCGCTGAAGAAGCTCAGCCACACCGCCGTGCCGACCGGGATCAGGAAGACCAGGGTCAGGAGGATGAAGAACGGCGTCATCAGGATGCCCGCGGCGCCGTTGCGCCGGCGCTTGGCCGCCCGGTGCGCCTGCTGCGGGGAGACGCCGGCCGTCCGGGGCGGCGCGGTGGTCGACGAAGGGACGTGCGTGGTCGCGGTCATGGAGGTCACCTGCCTTTCGGGGTGCGGGCGGTCATGTCGAGTGCTGGGTGGTGGCGAGACCGAGCGCCTTCAGGTCGGGCATCGTGCCCTCCTGCGCGGCGCGCACGGACGACAGGACGGTGCCCGAACCGGCGCCCGCGCGGGCGAACGAGTCCTGCATGACGGAGGCGGTGGCGGTCATCCGCGGACCCCACACCCAGCCGTCGCGGATCTTGTGGGCCTCCTCCTCGAACAGCGCGTAGATGTCCTGGCCGCCGTAGTACGTCCGGTCGAACGCGGCGCGGCCCACCTCGATGAGCTCGGTCGCCGCCGGGTACTGACTGCTCGCGCCGCTCGACAGCCGCGCCTTGAGGGCGTCGGGGTGGGAGACCTGCCACTCGATGAACTCCAGGGCGGCCTCGGGGTGGGAGCTGTTCTTCGTCACGGCGAACGTCGAGCCGCCGTGCGTGCCGAGCGAGGGCCGGTCGGGGGTCCACTGGGGCAGTGGTGCGATCCGCCACTTGGCCTTCTGCTCCGGCCGGGCGTTCATCTGCGCTCCCGCGTCCCACGCGCCGCTGAGCCGGGTCAGGACCAGGCCGTTGCCGATCTGCGCGTCGTAGAGACGGGCGGTGGAGGAGTTGACGTAGACGAGGTCCTCGTCGATGAGCCGCTGCCAGTAGGCGGCCACCTTCCGGGTCGGCGCGTCCGCCATGGAGACGTTCCACGCGCCCTTCGACGTGTCGAACCACGTGGCCCCCGCCTGCCAGGACCAGGCGGCGAACTGCGTCATCCCGTCCGTGGGGAAGGTGGCGATCCTGCGGCCCCCGCCGGTACGGCGCACCTTGCGCGCGAGCTCGGCGTACTCGTCCCAGGTGGTGGGGACGTCGAAGCCGTAGTGGCCGAAGAGGTCCTTGCGGTAGTGCATCACCATCGGCTCGATGTCGAGGGGCACGCTGTACGTGTGCTTCTCGAACGTCGTCTGGCCCAGCGACTGCGGCAGCAGCTTCGAGCGCAGCTCGTCGCTGATCATCGAGGTGATGTCCCGTGCGACACCGTCGATCGCGAACCCCGGCAGCTGCGGGTACTCGATGGTGGCGACGTCGGGGGCGTTGCCCGCCCGTGCCGCGTTGCTGAGCTTCAGGTACCCGCCCTGCGTGCCGGAGGGGATCTGCTCGAAGACGACCTTGATGTGGTCGTGCGTCTTGTTGAACGCGTCCACCACTTCCTGGCTGCCGCGCAGCGCGGACCAGAACGTGATGGTGGTCGTGCCTTTGGTACCGGACTTGCTGGTGCTCCCGGATCGAATGGACGCGCTGTCGTTCCCGCCGCAGGCGCTCAGGGCGCCCGTCAGCGGCAGCGCGGTGATCGCGGCGAGCACGGATCGACGGCTCTGTCGACCAGGCATGGGCGCCTCCCGCGGCTCCTGCGTGTTCGAGTCACGGGAATACTGATCGGCTGAGCGGACCTGGTCAATAGATCGATCAGAAGAAAATGAAACGGTCAAACGCTCATTCCGAAGCGGGAGTTGACGCCGGGACGGCGGAGGTGCCCGGCGCCCGGGTCGTCGAGCCGCGGACCTCCAGCGCCGGCAACAGCTCCAGACGCCGTACCGGACCCGCGGAGCCGCCGGCGGCGCTGCGGTCGGAGAGGCGGCGCAGCAGCAGCTCCGCGGCCGCCCGGCCGACATCCGCCTTCGGCGGCGACACGGCGGTCAGCGGGGTACTGCCGAGCGCCGCGACCACATCGTCGTACGCGATCACGGAACAGTCCTCCGGGACCCGCACCCCGCCGTCCCGCAGCGCCTGTACCAGCATCAACGCGTCCACGTCGCCGTGCAGCAAGGCAGCCGTCGCCCCCAACTCGGCCAACAGAGCCGGGAGTTCGATCGCCTTCTCCGCGCTCTCCGCTCCGGGATCGGGGGCCGCGCCGGGCGAACTGAGGGCCACCGCCCACTTGTCGACGTCCCCGTGCTCCGCCGTGATCTCGGTGAACGCCGCGCGGATGGCCCGCGCCGTCGGGCTGTCGTCGCGCGCGGCGAGCACGATGCGCCGGTGACCGAGGCCGGTGAGGTGCTCGACGGCGAGGTGGACGCCGTACCAGTGGTCCGTGCAGACGGTGTCCACGGCGTGCAGCGCGCTGCCGCGCCGCGGCCTGCGCTCCATCACGACGGCGGGTACCTCCAGGCGCGACAGCCAGGCGTAGTCCGCCTCCTCCGTCGCGCTGCTGCGCCAGCGCGGGGCGATCAGCAGACCGCGCGCACCCTCGGCCAACGCCCGCTCCACGATGGGCTGTTCGGCTCCCGGTGCGGTCGGTGCGATATGCAGCGCGATCCGGACACCGGCCCCCTCGAAAGCGGTGCGCGCGCCGTGCAGCGCCTCGTACAGGTAGGCGTGCCGCTCGGGGACGACGAGCGCGACGGGGCCGCCGTCCGCGGTGGGCGGCGGCGCGGGGACCGCCGCCCGCTCGGTCTCCGGCAGGACCGGGCGGGCCACTCCGTGCCCGCGGCGCAGTTTGCCCTCGCGGGCCAGCTCCTCCACGTCGCGGCGGAGCGTCACCACCGACACCGCGAGCTCCGCTGCGAGATCGCTGACCCGGGTCGCGCCGCGCGACTGCACGACGGCGAGGATCCGCTGCCGCCTGAGATCGACCGGTTCGCGCATGCTGATGGCCCCCTCGTCACCCGCTGTTCGTTTGAGCGCTTTGCTGAACGCTTCGGCGGCAGCATAACCAGCGGGGGCCGGACGAGGTCAGCCCTCGGCGATGTTCGGTTCCCCCGGGAGGCGGTCCAGAGCGATGCCGAAGTGCTGGTCGTAGGCCTTGAGCACCGCGGTGTCCGTGGGCAGTTCGCTGCGGGTGCGCTCCTCGCCCACCGTCGTGGTGAGCGTATGACCGCTGAGGGTGATCCGCCCGTCCTCGGTCAGCAGCGAACAGACCAGGGACCGGGTGAAGTGCGAGGCGGGTGAGGTCCGGTGGTACCAGGCGCCCGCGTCGAAGTCCCGCAGGGCGCGGGGGCGCTGGTCGAGCAGGTACTGCGGCTCCCCGTCGCGCAGCACGAGCAGATCGCCGTCGGCGGCGTCCTCGACGCGGAAGACGCCGCCGGGGTCGCTCTGGTCGCCGCGCTCCGCGTACGCCAGCGGGAAGTGCGTGTGCGTGCCGAATCCGATGTCGGCGAGCCAGTCGGCGCCCTCGGCGTCGCGCACCCGCAGCGCCATGTGGTCGTACGGGATGCCGAGCGTGCCGCCCTCGCCCACGACACGCGCCTGCAGCAGGGTCACCTCGAAGCCGAGGGCGGTGAGCAGCGCGGCGAACGCGCCGTTGAGTTCGTAGCAGAAGCCGCCGCGTCGCCGGTCGACCAGTTTGGCGACCAGCTCGTCGGTGTCGAGCGTGATGTCCTCGCCCAGGTGCACGGAGAGGTTCTCGAACGGCACGGTGCGCAGATGCGCCAGGTGCAGGGCGCGCAGCGCCTCGCCGGTCGGGGCGGCCGGGCGTGCCGACCCGATGCGGGCCAGGTAGGCGTCGGTACGGGGGTGATCCATGTGGTCCATGCGGACAGTGTCACCGCCCGTCGGCGTCGGCCTCGGCGTCGGGTCCCGGCCGGACCGGCAGCCGCCGCACGCTGTTGCCGATGAAACCCGAGTTCGCGGGCAGCTCCTCCCGTGGCACGGCGAGATCGAGAGCGGGGAACCGGGTGAACAGCCGCTCCAGCGCGACCGTCGCCTCCATCCGGGCCAGCGGCGCGCCCAGGCAGTAGTGCGCGCCGTGCCCGAGCGAGAGATGCCGGCTCTTCGCGGGGCGGGTGACGTCGAACCGGTCGGCGTCCGGACCGTGCGCGGCCGGGTCGCGGCCCGCGCCCGAGTACCCCGCGAGCACCGGGGTGCCCTGCGGGATCACCGTGCCGCCCACGGTCAGGTCCCGGGTCGGGTAGCGGAACGGGAAGTAGCTGACCGGGCTGTCCCAGCGCAGCGTCTCCTCCACGACGTCCGACCACGTCGCCGTCCCCGCACGCACCAGCGCGAGCTGGTCGCGGTGCGCGCACAGCGCCCGTACCGCGTTCGTGATCAGGTTCAGCGTCGTCTCGTGACCGGCGATGACGAACAGGATGAGTGTGCCGATCAACTCCTCCTGGCCGAGCCGGTCGCCGTCCTCCTCGCGCGCCGTGATGAGGGCGCTCGTGAGGTCGTCCCCGGGCTCCTTCGCCCGGGCCGCGGCGACCTGGGCGAGCACCGCCACCATCTCCTTGTTCGCGTCGAGGGCTTCCTGCGGGGTCGTGTCCGTGGAGACGATCTGGCTCGACAGGTGATGCAGACGGTCCCTGAACTCCTCGTCCACGCCGAAGAGTTCGCAGATCACCCGCATGGGCAGCGGCAGCGCGAACCGCGACCGCAGCTCCACCACACCGTCGGCGGCCGCCTGCTGGGCGACGCTGTCGAGCAGCTCGTCGACGAGCCGCTCGATACGCGGCCGCAGTCCCTCCACCCGGCGCACCGTGAACGCGCGGCTCACCAGCGACCGCAGTCGCCGGTGGTCCTCGCCGTCCGCCGTCGTCATGCCGCGCACCGTCGCGAACGTGCGCAGCGGCCAGCCCGGTGGTATCCGGCCCTCGGCCAGCGCCGTGAAGTGGCGGGCGTCCTTGGCGACGTCGGGGTGGGCGAGGAACTCCCTGAGCGCGTCGTGGCCGAGGACGACCATGCCCGGCACGTCGCCGGGGAGCACGACCGGCGCGACCGCGCCGCGCTCCAGGAAGCGGGCGTTGCGCGCGTGCGGGCAGCCGCCCGCCGGGTCGAGGCGGTAGGCGGGGGAGCCGGCGGCCCCGAGGGGACCGGTGGCATCGTCGATGGAGGTCAACTGGGGCTCCAGACAGGTCGGGTGACGAGCACGGGGGAGTGCCCGGCCCTGACCGGCCCGTCGACTCCCCCCAGTGCGACGGCCCTCGGATCCTACGGTGCCTGCGGCCCGAGGCCCAGGTCGTAGATCCGATCCAGCAGCCACCCCTCGTTGCCCGCGAGACCGGCGCGCAGGAGTGCCTCGTCGGCCTCCGCGATCGGCACGGCGAGCACGGACGCGGTCGCCGGTGGCTCCGTGCCGGAGAGCGCCGCGCGCGCCGTGTGGAGCAGCCGCAGGCACGCCTGTGCCGCCGCCACCTCGTGGTGCTTCGTCTGCTGACCCTGCTTGCCGAGGTTCCTGATCCCGTTCATGCCTCCCACTCTTGCGCACGGGTCTGACAATCCCTCTCCAATGGGGCGGGACTAGCCTCGTGAGTGCCCTGAGCCGCGCGCCAGGGTGAGAACGGAAAGGAAGGATCCGCTTTTGTCGTCGCTCGCAGTTCCCCTGTTCGATCCCGCTGCGGGCCAAGGCGCCCGGCAACTGGCCGAATTGGGGCTCGCACTGGTGCTGTCCACCCTGATCGGTGCGGAGCGCGCCGTCCAGCAGAAGAGCGCGGGGCTGCGTACGCACACGCTCGTCGGCGTGGGCAGCGCCCTGTTCATGGAGGTGTCCCAGCACGGGTTCAACTCCGTGCTCGGGCTCGACGGCGTGTCGTTCGACCCGTCACGGGTCGCCGCGCAGATCGTCTCCGGCATCGGGTTCATCGGCGGCGGGCTCATCTTCGTCCGCCGGGATGCCGTACGCGGTCTCACCACCGCCGCGACGGTCTGGCTGACCTGCGCCATAGGGATGGCCTGCGGCGGCGGTCTGCCTCTGCTCGCCCTCGCGGCGACCGCCTGCCACTTCCTGGTCGTGCGCGGTTACCCCTGGCTGAGCCGGCGCGTGCCCGCCCTGGCCACCGAACGGCGCTCGGGTCTGCATCTCGCCTATCGGGTCGGCAGCAGCGTGCTGACCCGCGTCCTGGAGGAGTGCACGAGCCGCGGCTTCCGCGTCGTGGAACTGCGCACCGACCGCACCGAGTGGGAGGAGCGGCCCGACCGGCCCGGCACCATGGCCGTGCGCATGGAGATCGAAGGCGCCGCAGGAGTCCCCGAACTGGTCGCCGTCCTGGCCGAACTCGACGGGGTGCTGGACGTGGCGTCCATGGAGTCGGCGGCGGACGAATAGCGCCGGCCGGTGCGCGGTCGGCCGCCCCGGGGCGCCGGACCGGCCCGGCGGCCCAGGGCGAAAGCCGCTCTCGTGCACCCGCGGGCCGCACGGGATGATCCGAGCATGACCGAACCCGTCAGCGCACGGCCCTGATGGGCGGTACGGGCGGGCTCGCGATGATCGGCCCCGGGGCGACGGTGGCCGCGACCGGGCGCCCGGACCGACTCCGCGCGCCCGCCCGCTCGCCGGAAGAGTCAGCGGCGCGTCAGACGCAGCCGCAGATCGTGCGGCATCAGCGTCAGTCGCTCGGTGATCCTCAGCCGGTAGTCCGGCTCCGCCCGCAGGTCGTAGCGGCGCAGTAGCAGCCCCAGCACCAACATGCTCTCGTGCAGCGCGAACTGACGGCCGATGCAGGCCCGCGCCCCCGTGCCGAACGGCTTGAAGACGTGCGCGGGGCGCCCGCGCACCGCCTGCGGCGCGAACCGCTCCGGGTCGAACGACTCGGGGTCGTCGCCCCACGCCACCGGGTCGCGGTGCAGCATCGTCGTCAGGACCAGCGCCCAGGCGCCGCGCCGCATCGGGTGCGTCCCGCCCAGCGTCGTGTCGGCGACCGCCTCCCGCGCGAACGCCGGAGCCGTCGGCCACAGCCGCAGCGACTCGTCCAACACCCGGCGCAGGTAACGCAACTTGGCCACCTGCTCGTACGCGGGCGTGGGCGTGTCGCCCCACACCCGGTCGACCTCCTCCTGCGCCTTCGCGAGCACGGCGCGGTCCTGCGCGAGATAGTGCAGCGCGAACGACAACGCGCCCGACGTCGTCTCGTGCCCGGCCACCAGGAACGTGATGACCTGGCGACGGATGTTCTCCGGTGTGAGGCGCTCGCCCGTCTCGGGATGTGCCACGTCGAGCATCCGGTCGAGCAGATCGCCGGGGCCGCCGCCCGAGGCACGGCGCGCGGCGATCACCTCGTCGACCGTCCGGTTCAGGTACGCGCGGTCCGCGGCGTTCCGCTTCTCCGCGCCGCGCAGCAGCACCGACAGCAGCGGCGGCACGACGTTGCGGCGCTGGGCGAAGGACAGCGCGCCCACCATCGCCGTCACGAACGGATGGGGGCGCTCGCGTTCGAACGACCCGAAGTCGTGCCCGAACCCGGTCCGCGCGATGGTCTCCAGGGTCAGCTTCGTCATGTCCCCGGGCACGTCCACGGTCCGCCCGGCCGCCTCGCTCGCGTCCCACGCGGCCGTCAGCTGCCCCGCCACGTCCAGCATCAGCGGGTGGTAGCCGGCCATCGCCTCACGGCTGAAGCCGGGCGCCAGGATGTCGTGCGCCAGCTGCCAGTTGGGCTCGTGGTTGTACGCCGTGAACAGTCCGTCGCCGGCCACCGGCCGCAGATTCGCGACCCCGAGCCCGACGTGCTTGGCGAACCGCGACTCGTCCGCGAGCTCCGCGGCCAGCTCGGCGCCCGCCACGAACACGATCTCCTTGCCGAACCCCTTGCGCCGGAAGATCGGCCCCAGCTCGGCCGCGATCCGCATCGAGTCCTGCAGCGGCGTGCGGACGTTGGCGCCCACCACATCGCCGATCAGCGGCACCCGGCGCGGCGGGTGCGGGATCCGGTCCAGGCGCGGCCAGCCCTGCTCGGCGCTGCGAAAGCCCCGGGGCAGCACGCTCCCCGCCGTCTGCGTCACCTGCGCCATCGTGCCCATCTCCCCTGCGCGCGCGGCTGGTTGAGACCGCATCCGCACCTTGTTAGACGTGGATTCAATAATGCGCCACAGTGTGGTCCCGTTGTTGAACCGACGTCAAGTAAGCGGACGGACGTCCAGTAAGGTGCCCGCATGAGCGCAGAGCGAGGGGGAGCGCGGACGTCGGGGGAGCGGACCCGGCGCAGGCTGAGCACCGAGGAGCGGCGGGAGCAACTGCTGTCCGTGGGGTCCACGTTGTTCGCGCAGGATCCGTACGACGACGTCTGGATCGAGCAGGTCGCCGAGATCGCGGGTGTTTCGCGCGGACTGCTGTACCACTACTTCCCGACGAAGCGGGATTTCTTCGCCGCCGTCGTCCGCCGCGAGAGCGCCAGGATGCTGCGGCTGACCGCGGCCGTCCCCGGCGTTCCGGTCCGTGACCAGCTGGGGACCGGCCTGGACACGTTCCTCGAGTACGTCGCCTCGCACGCGGAGGGTTTCCGGGCCTTCCACCGCGCCGAGGCGGCGGGCGATCCCACGGTGCGCACCGTGTACCGGGAGGGTCTCGCCGCCCACGAGGCACAGATCATGGCCGCCATCGAGGCCGACCCGCAGCTCGTGGGCCGGCTCCCGGAACCGGCCGTGCTGCGCCTGGCCGTGCGCGGCTGGCTGGCCTTCCTCGTCGCCGTCTGCCTGGACTGGCTCGACGGGCGGGAGCTCACCCGGGCGCAGGTGCGCGACCTGTGCGCACGGACCCTGCTCGGCGCGCTGGAGCCCTGACCTCAGGGAATCGCGGGGATCGTAAGGAAAACTTGCAAGGCTGCCTGTCTATCTCCTACGGTGGAGGCATGTCAGGAACGCAGGGACCCGCGGCCGCCGAGCCGCCCACCGAGCGGATCGCCGCCGACCTCGCCACCGTCGTCGGGCGGCTCTCGCGCCGACTGCGCAGCGCGTCGCCGGACAGCCTCCTCACCCCCACCCAGCGCACGGTCCTGGCGCGCCTCGGCACGGAAGGGCCCGCCACCACAGCCGCGCTCGCCCGCTCCGAGTACGTGCGCCCGCAGTCCATGCGCCTGACGATCGGTGCCCTGGAGGAACAGGGCTTCGTGACGCGCTCGCCGGATCCGAACGACGGGCGGCAGTCCGTCATGTCGATCACCGACAGCGGCCGGGCCACCCTGGACTCCGTGCGCGCCGCGAAGCACGGCTGGCTCGCCCAGGCCCTCTCCTCCGAGCTCGACGCCGCCGAGCGCCGCACCCTCGCCGAAGCGACCCTGCTCCTCGAGCGGCTGGTGCAGAAGTGAGCGGTGACGCGAGCGACATAGCCGCCACCCGCGTCACCGTCCCCCGGGAGTCCGCCCCGGCGGAGACCGGATTCCGGGCCCGGCTCACCGCCCCGCTGCTGCTCGGCTCGGTCCTCAACCCGCTCAACACCACGATGATCTCCACCGCGCTGGTGGCGATCGGGCACCACTTCGGGATCGGCGCCGCCGACACGGCCTGGCTGATCTCCGTCCTCTACCTCGCCAGCGCCGTCGCCCAGCCCGTCCTCGGCAAACTCGCCGACGCCCTCGGCCCGCGCCGCGTCTTCCTCGCCGGACTCGTCGTCGTGTGCGCCTCCGGGCTCGTCGGCGCCCTGGCCCCCACCTTCGGCTGGCTCATCGTCTCCCGGCTGCTGCTCGGCATCGGCACCTCCGCCGCCTACCCCGCCGCGATGGCCGTCCTGCGGGACGAGGGGCGCCGCGTGGGCCGCCGCCCGCCGCGGCCGGTCATGGCCCGGCTGTCCTTCGCCGCGCTCGGCAGCGCGGCCGTCGGTCCGACGCTCGGCGGACTGCTGGTCACCGTCGTCGGCTGGCGCGGCATCTTCGCGGTGAACGTGCCCGTTGCCGCCGTCGCGTTCGCCTGCGCACTCGCCTGGATCCCCGCCGACCCGCCCCGGGCCACGGCCAGCGGCCCGGCCCCCAGGCTCGCCCTCGACCCGCTCGGGATCGGCCTGTTCTCCACGGCGCTGACCGTGCTGGTGTTCTTCCTCCTGGACCTCGCCCACCCCATGTGGTGGCTGCTCGCCCCCTTCGCCGTCCTCACGGCCGCACTGCTGTGGTGGCAACTGCGCTGCCGCACCCCGTTCATCGACATCCGGATGCTCGCCGGCAACGGCCCGCTCGCCCGCACCTACCTGCGCCACGGGGTGAGCTACCTGCTCATCTACTGCGTCATGTACGGATACACCCAGTGGCTGGAAGAGGGGCGCGGCTACTCCTCCGGGCACACCGGCCTGCTGATTCTGCCGATGTCCGTCGCCGCACTGGTCTGCTCCCTGCTCGGCGCCCGCACCAAGGGCATCCGCGCCCCGCTCACCGTCGCGTGCGTCCTGCTCACCGCGGGGGCGGGCCTGCTCACCCTCGTGTCCGGGGACACCCCGCTCGCGGTCCTGCTCCTCGCGGGCGCCTGCTTCGGCATCCCGCAGGGCCTCATCGGGACCAGCAACCAGGCGGCGGTCCAGGAGTACGCACCCGCCGCCGACATCGGCGCCGCCGCGGGCCTGCAGCGCACCGCCCAGTACATCGGCGCCATCACCGCCTCCAGCCTGATCGCTCTCGCCTACGGTCAGCGGGCCGACGACGCCGGACTCCACCTGATGGCGACCGCCTCGGCCGTCCTGGGCGTCCTGCTCGTGGCCCTCACGGTGACGGACCGGGCCCTGCGCCGGGCGGGCCGGTAGGAGGCGCCACGCCGGACGGCTGCTGCTGAGCGCGTTCCAAGAACCGCAGCAGCTCCACCGGGAAGGGCAGCACCAGCGTCGAGTTCTTCTCGGCGGCGACCGCCACCACGGTCTGGAGCAGCCTGAGTTGCAGCGCGGCGGGCTGCTCCGACATGACCCCGGCGGCCTCGGCGAGCTTCTTCGACGCCTGCAGTTCGGCGTCGGCGTTGATGACGCGGGCCCGCCGTTCCCGGTCGGCCTCCGCCTGCCGGGCCATCGACCGCTTCATCGACTCGGGCAGCGACACGTCCTTGATCTCGACGCGGTCGATCTGTACGCCCCAGCCGATGGCCGGGCTGTCGATCATCAGCTCCAGGCCCTGGTTGAGCTTCTCGCGGTTGGAGAGCAGGTCGTCGAGGTCGCTCTTGCCGATGATCGACCGCAGCGAGGTCTGCGCCATCTGGGAGACGGCGAACCGGTAGTCCTCGACCTGGACGACCGCGTTCGCCGCGTCGACGACCTTGAAGTAGATGACGGCGTCCACCCGTACGGTGACGTTGTCCCGCGTGATGCCGTCCTGCGCGGGCACCGGCATCGTCACGATCTGCATGTTGACCTTGCGCAGCCGGTCCACCCCGGGCACCACCAGGGTGAACCCGGGCGAGCGCACACCGCCCGACAGCCGCCCCAGACGGAACATGACTCCGCGCTCGTACTGCTTCACCACGCGGGCCGCCGCCGCGACGTACACCAGACAGGCCGAGCCGGCCGCCGCGCCCGCGATCAGGAGTTCCTGGACCATGGCGACCCCCAGCCGTCCGATTCATCCGCTTAAGCAACGATATGTCCGACCGGTCGGCAAAAGCGAGCGTCGCTCATGGGGGGCATGCTCGGAGCACGGTCACTCGGCGTCGTGGAAGACGAGCCCCAGCGTGTGCCGGCGGCCTGTGCGGACCGTGCTCACGCCGTGCCGCATGGGGCCGTTCGCCCAGCCGCGCACCGAGCGCACCGGCCGGTCCCGGGTCGTGAACACCAGCGCGTGCCCCCGTGTCAGGGTCGTCGCGAAGCCCCGCGACTGGGCGCGCGGCCGCTGCTCGGTCATGAGGAACTCGCCGCCGCGGTAGTCCACGCCCGGTTCGTCGAGGCCGATCACGACCTGGAGGGGGAACACCAGCTCGCCGTACAGGTCCCGGTGCAGGGCGTTCCAGTCGCCCGGCCCGTAGCGCAGCAGGATCGGCGTCGGCCGGGTCTGGCCCGCCGCGTGGCAGTGCTCCAGCCAGGTGCCGAGGTCGTCCGGCCAGGGCGCGGGCCGGTTCAGCCGCCGGGCCCAGGACCGCGCGATCGGCAGCAGCCGCGGATAGAACGCGGCGCGCAGCTCCCGGACCGGCTCGGGCAGCGGGTGACCGAAGTACCGGTACTGGCCCCGGCCGAACCGGTACCGGGCCATGTCGACGGTCGAGCGGAACCGTGCCGCGTCGTCGTAGAGAGCGGCGACGGACCGGCACTCGTCCGGAGCGAGCACCGGCCGCGACGTCAGGGCGCTGCCGAACTCGTCCAGTTCTCCCGCGAGTTCGGCCCAGTCGAGGGCGTCGAGCCGGTCCTGTGCCGTGCCGAGAGAGGTGCTGGTCATGGGAGGCGTTCCTGTTCCACTCGCACAAGGGTCGGTCCGGGACCGTGCGTCCGCTGACGGTCTCCACACTGGTCGCGGCCGCGCGAGGATGCCGGCGGAAATCGGACGCGGAGTCCGGTGAGGTAGTGTGACCGGGCCCAACAGCGCCACGAGGGAACGAGGAGGTGAGTCCGATCACCGCTGTGTCAGGTCGGGAGCTCCCTTCTCCTGTCGTACGAGCCCTCCGTTCGCTCTGAGCGGGACGGCGGCCGTGCGGCGCCCGGGAGCCCCATCGGTATCCCGAGAGGTCACCCACCAGCCATGTCGCTTCCGCCGACAACCCCGTCGCCCCGTTCCGTGCCGTCCTCCGATGTCCCCGCAGACCCTTCGCCGGTCGTCGCGACCCTGCGTGCCGCGGGCTGCGTCTTCGCCGAGGACGAGGCCCGCGTCCTGCTGTCCAGCTCCCGGGACGCGGCCGAACTGACCGCCATGGTCGAGCGCCGCGCCGCCGGACTGCCCCTCGAACACGTGGTGGGGTGGGCCGAGTTCTGCGGCCTGCGCATCGCGGTCGACCCAGGCGTCTTCGTACCCCGCCGCCGCACCGAGTTCCTGGCCCGCCAGGCACACGCGCTCACCCCGCCGGGCGCCGTCGTCGTCGACCTGTGCTGCGGGAGCGGCGCCGTCGCCGCCGCGCTCGCCGACCTGCGCCCCGCGCGGCTGCACGCGGCGGACCTCGACCCGGCCGCGGTGCGCTGCGCCCGGCGCAACATCGAGCCGCTCGGGGGAGAGGTCCACGAGGGGGACCTGTACGAGCCGCTGCCGCCCGAGCTGGCGGGCCGGGTCGACATCCTGATCGCCAACGGCCCGTACGTCCCCACGGACGACGTGCCGCTGCTGCCGCCCGAGGCCCGCGACCACGAGCGGCGCATGGCCCTGGACGGCGGCGCCGACGGACTCGACATTCTGCGCCGGGTGGCCGCCGGGGCGCCGCGCTGGCTGGCGCCCGGCGGCCGGCTGTTCGTGGAGACCAGCGACCGCCAGGCCGCGGCCGCCGAGGCGGCCGTCCGCTCCGCCGGTCTGCGGCCACGGGTGGCGCAGGACGACGACCTCTACGCGACGGTGATCATCGCGACGCGCGCCTGAGGGCCCGTTCCCGGAGGGCGGGGCGTCGCCCGCGAGGGCGCCGGGCTCACGTTCCGAAGGACACCCGCACGTCCTTGAACCCCAGTGAGCGCAGCAACCCCTTCAGCATGTCGGTCGTGTTGCGCTCGGCACGTCCGGTGAGGCCACTGTCCCGCGCCGCCTCACCGATGTGCCGGGCGGCGAGCTTGCGCACGGCCCGCTCGTCGTTCGGGTTGTCGGAGAACAGGTCCCCGAGCCGGTCGAGGAGACCGCGCTGCTTCGACACGGCGTAGGACCGGTCCGTGTCGAGCGCGGGGTCGCCCAGCCGCGCATGCGGCAGCTTGAGCGTCGCCGACGTCCGCTCGTCGTTCACCTTCACGTCCCCGGAGCCGACCTTTCCGAGGTCCACGTACGCGTCCACGCTGCCGGCCCCGATGTACAGGGTCCGGGTCCCGCGGATCGCGTCCGGGAGGTACTTGGTGTCCTTCTCCAGGTCGACCACGACCTGGAAGTTCCCGGACGCGGCATCGTAACGGCTCAGATCTCGCACCGACTTGAGCAGCGCGGGTCCCGACCGGTCGTGCGTCTCGGTGCCGAACACGTCCAACCGGTCCACCAGGCGCAGCCCGGTGAAGACGAGCACCAGCACCACGACAAGTACACCCACGGCTTTCGCCCAACGGGGCAGTGGCAGAGCCCTCGACGTCATGACGGATACCTCCCTTCCCAGGAGGTCTAGTTCCACCGTATCGACGGATCACGCCTTGGGCAGCGCCCCGGGCGTGCGGACGAGCCGGTCGCCCGACACCCGGGACCACCACACTCCCTCGCCGCGCGTGAGACCCGGCAGGGCCAGTTCCATCTCCCGCACCCTGCGCGCCGTCAACTCCCCGGTGATCAGCCACGTCTCCCGGCCGCCCGTGGTCTCACCGAACTCGGCTCCGAGTGCGGACAGTCGGGCGGTCACCGGTGCGAGCGTGTCCAGCGGCACCTCGACCTCGAAGGAGTGCACCGGCTCGAAGACCCGGGTCCCGGCCCGCTCCAGGGCCCGGCGCACGACGAGCGCGGTCACGGTCCTGAAGTCGCCGGCGACGCTCACGGGGGAGTCGAACCCCGAGCGGATCAACGTCACATGACAGTCCGTCACCGCATGGCCCTGCGGCCCGCCGCGGGCGAGGATCGCGTGCACCGTGTCCTCGATGGCCTGGTGGAACGCCCTGGGGAGAGCGCCCAGTTCGGTCGCGTACGAGAAGACGCGCCCGGAGCCGAGCGGTCCCGGTGCGACCCGGAGCCCCACGGTCGCGGGCAGCCCGGTCGTGCTGCGGTGCCCCATCTCCTCGACCGCCTCACCCGTGCCGGCGGGCCGCTCCAGGCAGCGGACGCGGCTCGACCGGAACTCCGCCTCGATGCCGTACTCCTGGGCCAGAGTGGCCCCGAGGACCTCCTTCTGGACCTCCCCGTAGAGGAGGAGCTCGGTGCTGCCGTCGGGTTCCGGGCGGGCATGGATCAGCGGGTCCTGGTCCGCGAGTTCGAGCAGCGCCGCCCGCAGCGCGGCACCCTGCCCGGGACGGACCGCCCGGGCCACGGTCTCGAGCGTCGGCGGCGCGAACCGCGCCCCGTCACCGGTGAGTTCACCCAGCCGGTCGCCGACGCGGATCCCGGCCGTGGCGCGCACCTCGGCGATCTGGCCGGGCCCTGCGATGTCGCCGCCGGGGCCGACGACCTGGAGCCCGGTGAGCCGTCCGGAGATCCGCTCCGAACCGCCCTCGGCGTCACGCCTGAGGAACGTGACCTTCTGACGTGCCCTCACTTCACCTCCGTACAGGCGCAGATAGCCGATCCGTTCGCCGACGGGCCCGCGCCGCACCGCGAAGACCGTGCCGGTCGGCTCTGCCGGCGCGGGCCCGGACCGTGGGGCAGCCGGGAGGAACGCCCGCACCGCATCCACCAGTTGGGTGACTCCCTGGCCGCCGATCGCCGAACCGAACAGCAGGGGGTGGACCGTGCCGTCGCCGGTCCGTGCCGCCAGCGCGGCGCGCACGGTCGCGGTACTCGGCGGCGGCCCGTCCACCAGTGCCGCCAGGATCGTGTCGTCCACCTCGGCGAGCGTCCGGGCGGCCGCGTCCCGCACCGCCGGGTCGTCGAGAAGGCGGGCCGTGACGGCGGCGCGCGGCGTACCGGCATCCCGTACGTCGCTCAGCGGCACCACGTGCGGGGTCAGCCGGCGGCGGATGTCGTCGAGCAGCGGGGCGACGCGGGCACCCGCCCGGTCGATCTTGTTGACGAACACGAGCGTGGGCAGCCCCATGCGCCGCAGCGTCTTGAGCAGCACGCGCGTCTGCGCCTGCACACCCTCCACGGCGGAGATCAGCAGGACGGCCCCGTCGAGCACCGCGAGGGCCCGCTCGACCTCGGCGATGAAGTCGGAGTGGCCCGGGGTGTCGATGAGGTTGATCTGGGTGTCGCCGACGGTGAACGCCGCGACGGCCGAGCGGATCGTGATGCCGCGCTGCCGCTCGATCGCACCGGTGTCCGTGCGGGTGTCGCCGCCGTCGACGCTGCCGAGCCGGTCGATGGCACCCGTGTCGAACAGGAGCCGCTCGGTGAGGCTGGTCTTACCGGCGTCGACGTGGGCGAGAATGCCGATGTTCAGGGTCGTGCGAGCCTGCGGGGTCTGCATGGAAGGTCGAGTCCTCGAAAACGATGGTCCGGCGGGGTCGCTGAACTGCTTCGAGGAATCGGCGCATGCGGGTCTCCTGAACGGCGAAAGGTGTGACCCGCCTATGGTGCGCAGCGGGTCACGGCGCGGCGCAACTCAATTTTCCGGGACGGTGAACCGGCGGACGTAGCGCTTCTGCCACGGTGTCTCCACGGCGCGCCGGTCGTAGTTCCGGCGCACGTACGCGACGGCCTCGGCGGCCGGCACCCCGTCCAGCACCGCGAGGCAGGCGAGCGCCGTCCCGGTCCGGCCCCGGCCGCCCGCGCACGCCACTTCCACGCGTGCGTCGGCACACCGCCGCCATGCTTCGTGCAGGACGGCGCGGGCGCGCTCGGCATCGGACGGCAGCCGGAAGTCCGGCCAGTGCAGCCAGGCCGACTCCCAGTCCACGGGCGGCGGCCGACGGCCGAGGAGGTACACGCCGAATTCCGCGCGCGGACCGGGCGGCAGCGGGGCGCGCAGCCCCCGGCCGCGCACCAGCCGCCCCGAGGGCAGGCGCAGCACGCCGGGCCCGTCCGGCTCCCAGGTCATCGCGCCTCCTGCGCGGCGGAGAGCAGGAACGCCGCCAGACGGCGCGCCCGCCCGAACGCGTCCGGGAAGACATCCAGACCGTCCGAGACCAGCGCACCCTCGTGCAACAACATCAGCGAACGCCCCAACTCCCGTGCCGCGTCCGGCGATACGTCCTGGGCGAGCCGGGTGAACAGCTCCAGCGTCCACTGCTTCTGCCCGGCGATCACCGCGTACGCGGGATGTGCCGGATCGCTGATCTCGGCGTGCGCGTTCACCATGCTGCAGCCCTTGCCGCTGTGGGCCGCCATCCACTCCTTCGACGCGTCGAAGACGGCCAGCACCCGCTCGGACGGGCTGAGCGCGGCCGGGTCGTGGTGCGCCGCGAGGAAGGCCCGCCAGCGCGCGTCCCGCGTGGCCAGGTAGTCGACGACGATCTGCTCCTTGGAGCCGAACCGGTCGTAGAGCGTCTTCTTCGTGACGCCCGCCTCCGCCGCGATCAGGTCGACGCCCACGGCATGGATGCCCCGCTCGTAGAAGAGCCGCGATGCGGTGTCCAGGACGCGGCGCGCGGCCGGGGTGAGGTCGGGGCGGTCCGGATCGACGGTCGGCGGGCCTGAGGTCTTCGTAGGCATGCCTCCAGAGTAAACCGATCTGTATAGTGACGTCAGGTAAACAGATCTGTATACCTCTGCTCGACATCGACATCGACATCGACATCGACATCCGATACCCGCGCTCACAAGGCGGTGCCCACGCCATGAACGTCCTTCTGTCCCTAGGTTTCGTCCTGACCTGGAGCTCCGGTTTCATCGGAGCCAAGCTCGGGGCCGACGAGGCGGCCGCCGTGACCACGCTGATGTGGCGGTTCCTGCCGCTCGCGCTGGTCCTCGGCGCCGTCGCCGCGACGGCGGGGCGGCGCTGGTGGCGCGGCCTGTCGCTCCGCGACGCCGGACGCCAGATCGTCGTCGGCGTCCTCTCCCAGAGCGGCTATCTGCTGACCGTCTACTACGCCATCCAGCTCGGCGTCTCCAGCGGCACCACCGCCCTGATCGACGGCACCCAGCCGCTCGTCGCGGGCGCGCTCGCCGGACCGCTGCTGCGCCAGTACGTCACGGCGCGTCAGTGGCTCGGACTGTGCCTGGGGGTGGCCGGGGTCGCCGTCGTCACCACGGCCGACGCGGGGGCCGTCACCGGCGTCGCCGGGTGGGCGTACCTGATCCCCTTCCTCGGGATGCTGGCGCTGGTGGCGGCGACGTTCGTCGAGAGCCGCTCGCCCGCGCCCGTCGAACCGATGGCCGCCCTGACCGTGCACTGCGCCACGAGCGCCGTGATCTTCACCGCCCTGGCCGCCGCCACCGGTGGCACGGCGCCGCCCGCCGCGCCGTCGTTCTGGCTGGCGATCGCCTGGCTCGTGGGCCTGTCGACGTTCGGCGGCTACGGCCTGTACTGGATCGTGCTGCGCCGGCGGGGACTGACGCAGGTCAACACCCTGATGTTCCTGATGGCGCCGGTGACCGCGGTATGGGGAGCGCTCATGTTCGGCGAACCGTTCGGCGTGCGCACCGTGCTCGGGCTCGCCCTGGGGCTCGCCGCGGTCGTGGTCGTCCAGCGGGGCGCGGCAGGTCGGCGGCGAACTCCCGCGGCCCGCTACTCCTGATGTCCGGCGGTGACCAGGTGCCGATTGGGGCGCACGGCAGCCTCGGCCAGCTCGGGCACCTCCGCGACCACGACGCCCGCCCCGGCCAGCACCCCGATCCCGTCGGCGCCCGGCACGAACGTGTCGGGCTCCCGCCACGCCGTCACCACCCGACGCACCCCCGCGTCGACGATCAGCCGCGCGCACGGTTTCGGCCGCGACGCCCGGCGGGCGCACGGCTCCAGGCTGCTGTACACGGTGGCGGTCGCCAGGCGCGGATCGTCGGCGGCGAGCTTGCCGAGCGCGGCCTCCTCGGCATGCACGACCGGGTCGCCGGCCTCCCGGGAGTGGCCCCGCGCGAGTTCCGTGCCGTCGGCCGCCACGATCACCGCGCCGACGCTGAACGCGGTCTCGGACGGCGGGCAGTCGGCGGCCAGCTCGCAGGCGAGCCGCAGCCAGTGCCGGTCCGCCGCCGTCGCCGCGTCCGTGGCGCCGGGCACGGTCGGCGCGTAGCGCGTCACGATCACGTCGCCCACCTGCTCCGAGTCCAGGAGCCGCATCCGCCCGCGCGGGCCGCCCGGATAGGCGCCGGGCCCGAACAGCCGTGGCGCGTCCGGCGCGCCGACCACCAACGGCGCGACGGCGAGCCGCAGTTCGTCCGCGAACCCGAGCTGCAGCAACTGCGTGTGCACCCGCGCCCCGCCCTCGACCATCAGCCGGCCCACGCCCCGCGCGCCGAGGTCGTCGAGCAGCGCCGCCCAGTCGACCACCGGGCCGAGCGGCACCACGTCCGCCACCTCGCCCACGCGGCTGCGGGCCGGCGGGGCGCCCTCGTCCGTCGTGTACAGCAGCCGCTCGCCCCCGGTCGTCCAGAACGGGTCCCCGGGGTCCAGGTCACCGGACGCGCTGACCGTCACCTTCAACGGGTACGCGGGGCGCCCCTCGCCGACCCGCCGGGCACGCCGCTCGGCGGAGTTGACCAGCAGCCGGGGCCGGTCCGCGCGCAGCGTCCCCGCGCCGACGAGGATCGCGTCGCTCGCGGCCCGCACCGCGTCGACCCGGTCGAAGTCCTCGGGCCCCGACAGCAGCAGCCGCTCGGGCCCGGTGTCGTCGAGGCAGCCGTCGAGCGAGACGGCGGCGGACAACAGCACGTAAGGGCGGGACATGGCGGCTCCGTGACCTGGGTGGCGTACGCCCCGACCCTACCGAGGCGCGGGCGGTGTCCCGTCGCCGAAGGGCCGCCCGCCCAGCCGCTCACGTCCGTGCGGCGCCCGCCAGCCCGAGAGATCCGGCCCCAGCGGCACGATCCCCGTCGGATTGATGCCCGAGTGCACCTGGTAGTAGTGCCGCTTGATGTGGTCGAAGTCGACCGTGTCGCCGAAGCCCGGCGTCTGGAACAGATCCCGCGCGTACGCCCACAGCACCGGGTCCTCGGTGAGCTTGTTCCGGTTGCACTTGAAGTGGCCGTGGTAGACGGCGTCGAAGCGCACCAGCGTCGTGAACAGCCGCACGTCCGCCTCGGTGATCGTGTCGCCGACGAGGAAGCGCTGCCCCGCCAGCCGCTCGGACACCGCGTCCAGGCGTGCGAACACATCCCGGTACGCGTCCTCGTACTCGCTCTGCTTCGTCGCGAACCCGGCGCGGTACACGCCGTTGTTCACGTCCCGGTACACGTCCTCCATGACCGCGTCGATCTCCTCGCTCAGCGGCTCCGGATACAGATCGGGAGCGCCGGCGCGGTGCAGCGCGGTCCACTCGGTCTCCAGGTCCAGGGTCAGCTGCTGGAAGTCGTTCGTGACGAGCTCGCCGGACGGTACGTCGACGATCGCGGGCACGCTGACACCGCCCGGATAGCCGGTCTCCCGGGCGTCGTACGCCTCGCTGAGGTAGCGGATGCCGAGCACCGGGTCGCGGTCGTCCGGGTCCAGCGTGAACCGCCAGCTGCGGTCGTCCTGGATCGGATCGGTGACGGCCAGGGACAGCGCGTCCTCCAGGCCGAGCAGCCGCCGCACCACCAGGGCGCGGCTCGCCCACGGACAGGCGAGGCTCACGACGAGCCGGTAGCGGCCCGCCTCCACCGGCCAGCCGTCCCGGCCGTCGGCCGTGATCCGGTCCGCGAAGTGACTGCGGGACCGCTTGAAGCCCTTCTTTCCGTACGCGTCGTTGCCGTTCACGGAGTCTCCCTCCAGAGCCGGATCCATGGGTGGGCCACGGTGTCGAGCCTGCCCGGGAAACGGCCCCCGTACCACCGCACCGCGAGCGCCGGCCGGCGCCCGGTGAGAGGCTCGCAGGACCTGGGGCACCCCGGAACGCGGGGACGTCCCGCGCGGACCACGGAAGGCGCAGGCATGACGACCCTCACCGGCACCTACCTCACCCTGGACGACGGGCGCCCCGCCGTCCGCCTGACCCGGACCTACGCGCGGCCGGTCGAGCGCGTCTGGCGGTACGTCACGGACCCGGCCGAGCTGCGGCACTGGTTCCCGTCCCCGTTCCGGGCGGACGAGCTGAAGCCCGGAGCCACCGTTCTCTTCTCCGACGCCCCGGACGCGGCGCAGCAAGGGGCTACCGGCACCGTCCTCGCCGCCGACGCCCCGCGCAGCCTCGCCTACACCTGGGGAGGCGACGAACTCCGCCTCGGCCTCGAACCGCTCGACGACGGAGGCACCCGTCTCACCCTCACCAATGTCCTGGAGACGGCCGACGGCGCCGCACGCAACGCCGCAGGCTGGGAGGTCTGCCTCACCGCCCTCGACGGAGCCGACCGCGGCCAGGCCCCCGACGGGCCGCACACCGGGGCGAGCGCGCCGTGGAAGGAGCTGTACGACGCCTACATCACCGCCGGATTCCCCTCCGGCGCACCGGTGCCCGGCCTCGACGACCTGACCTGAGGCGGCCACACGCCCGGCTCCAGAATCCCCAACGCGTAAGCGCGGGCTACCAGTTCGGTCCGGTTGGACGCGCCCCAGCGCTGCGACAGGCGCCGCAGGTGGTACGTGACACCGTCGGTCGTCAGACCCGTCTCACGCGCCGCCCTGGCCGTCGTCGCGCCCGCCGCGAGCAGCGCGAGGATCCGCTCCTCGTTCGGATGCAGCACCACCGGGGCCGGCGCAGGACGCGGCGCGGACTCGCCCGTCACCCGCAGCATCACCAGCAGATCGGGCAGCGCGTTCGGGGTCTCGCTCACCGGGTCGACCGTCAGCTCACCGCTGCGCCCCGCACCGTCGGCGGCCCGCCAGGTCACCGCAACGGTGTAGCGCGAACGGCGCCGCAGCTTCAGCGCCTCGACGATCCGGTCGACCTGCGTGCCGTCGCGCGGCGCGAACAGCTCCAGCAGGTCGCGGCCCTTGAGCCGCCCCGGGGTCGTGCCCCACTCGGCGGCGAGCGCGGCGTTGACGATGCGCACGACCCCGTACGGGTCGCACACCGCCACCGGCATCGGAATGCGGTCGAAGAGGACCATCGCGCGATTGCGCCACACCACCGCGTCCACCGGCCCGCACCTGCCTCTCGTCCCTGCCACGAATGCGGGCCGGGCACAAGCCCGCCACGCCGTCACCCGCTACACAATCATGTAGCGGAGCGGCGCTGACCAGCGGGGGAGCGGGATCAAGCTGGAAGCGCCGATCCCCCCACCCGCGAAAGGCAGTTGCCGCACCATGCCGCACCCCACGCTGCTCCCGCCGCCCCCCACCGACGGCCTTCCGCTCATCGACATCTCCGCCACCGGCCCGGGCCCCGCCCCGCTGCAGCAGGTCATGGGCCTGATGCGCGAGCACGGCCCGGTCCTGGTGCGCCGCCTGCACGGCCGCGACGCGCTGTTCGTCGCCGACCTCGACCTCGTCACCGAACTCGCCGACGAGTCCCGCTTCACCAAACACATCGGTCCCGCCCTGGAGAACGTCCGCGCGTTCGCCGCCGACGGCCTGTTCACCGCCTACAACGACGAGCCGAACTGGGCGCGCGCCCACGACATCCTGATGCCCGCCTTCGCGCTCGGCTCCATGCGCAGCTACCACCCGGTGATGTACCGCGTCGCCCGCCGGCTCGTCGACGCCTGGGACCGGGCCGCCCACGACGGCCGCCCCGTGGACGTCCCCGCAGACATGACCCGGATGACGCTCGACACCATCGGACTCGCCGGATTCGGCTACGACTTCGGGTCCTTCGCCGGCACCGAACCGCACCCGTTCGTCGAGTCGATGGTGCGCTGCCTGGAGTGGAGCATGAAGCGGCTCGCCCGCACCCCGGGCGGCGACCACACGGCGGCCGACGCCGCCTTCCGCACCGACGCCGACTACCTCGCACAGGTCGTCGACGACGTCATCACCGCCCGCGTGCGCGGCGGCGAGCAGCACACCGACGACCTGCTCGGTCTGATGCTGACCGCCGAACACCCGCAGGGCGGCGGCACGCTGGACACCGCCAACATCCGCAACCAGGTCATCACCTTCCTGATCGCCGGACACGAGACGACGTCCGGCGCGATGTCCTTCGCCCTGTACTACCTCGCCAAGAACCCGGCGGTCCTCGACCTCGTCCGCCGCGAGGTCGACGACCTGTGGGGCGACACCGCCGACCCCGAGCCGGACTTCGACGAGGTCGGCCGGCTCACCTACACCCGGCAGGTGCTCAACGAGGCGCTGCGCCTGTGGCCCACGGCGGCGGCGTTCAGCCGGGAGGCCCGCGCCGACACCCTGCTCGGCGGGCGCGTGCCCGTGCGCGCCGGACAGGGCGTCACCGTGCTCACCCCGATGCTGCACCGCCGGCCGGTGTGGGGCGACAACCCCGAGCGGTTCGACCCGAACCGGTTCACGCCCGAGGCCGAGGCGGCACGCTCACCGCACGCCTTCAAGCCCTTCGGAACCGGTGAACGCGCCTGCATCGGCAGGCAGTTCGCGCTCCACGAGGCCACCATGCTGCTCGCGATGCTGGTGCACCGCTACCGGCTGCGCGACCACGCCGACTACCGGCTCACGGTGAAGGAGACCCTCACCATGAAACCGGACGGCTTCACCCTCGAACTCGCCCCGCGCACCCCCGCCGACCGCCGTCATACTCCGCTCCCCGGCCACACCGCGGCGCCCGAACAGGTCCGCGACACGACGGAGCTGCCGGTACAGGTCCGGCCCGGAACACGCGCCCTGTTCCTGCACGGCAGCAACTACGGCACCTGCCGGAGCCTGGCCGCCCAACTCGCCGACGAGGCCGCCGCCCTCGGCTGCGCGACCGACGTCGCCCCGCTCGACACCTACGCGGGAGCACTGCCCACCGACCACCCGGTGATCGTCGTCGCCGCCTCCTACAACGGACAACCCACCGACGACGCCCGGGAGTTCATGACCGCCCTGGACCGGGCCGCGGACGGCTCCCTCGACGGAGCGGTGCACGCCGTGCTCGGGGTCGGCGACCGCAACTGGGCCGCCACCTACCAGCACGTCCCCACCCGCATCGACGACCGCCTCACCGCCCTCGGCTCCGAGCGGCTCTGCGAGCGCGCCGCCGCCGACGCCTCCGGCGACCTGACCGGCACCGTGCGCACCTTCACCGCCGGACTGCGCGCCGCACTCCTGGAGCGGTACGGCGACCCCGACGCCACCGGCACCGGGCCCGCGCCCACGGCGACGTACGACATCCGCGAGGTCACCGGCGGCCCCCGCGACCTCGCCGCCGCCCGGCACGGACTCGCCCCGCTGACCGTCACCGAGGCCCACGACCTCACGGCCCCCGGCCACCCGCGCACCAAGCGGTTCCTGCGGCTCGCGCTGCCCGACGGGCAGACCTACCGCACCGGCGACCACCTCACCGTGCTCCCGGCGCACGAACCCGCCCTCGTCGACCGCGCGGTGCGCGCACTCGGCGTCGACCCGGACACCCTGCTCGACATCCGCACCGACCGGCCACGCCGCGACACGCTCCCCGTCGACCGCCCTCTGACGGTCCGTGAGCTCCTGTCCCGGCACGTCGAGTTGCAGCACCGCCCCAGCCCCGATCACGTCGCCGCGCTCGCCGCCGCGAACCCCTGCCCGCCCGAGGCCGCCGCGCTCGCGGCACTGCCCGCCGACGATCCTCGGACGTTCCTCGAACTGATCGAGGACCACCCGGCCCTGCGCGGCGCCCTCACCTGGCCGCAACTCATCGACCTGCTGCCCCCGTTGAAGCCGCGCCACTACTCGGTCTCCTCCAGCCCGGCCCTGCTGCCAGGCCACGTGGACCTGATGGTGTCCGTGCTCGACGCGCCCGCCGCCTCCGGCACCGGCCGCTACCGGGGCACCGGCTCCACCCACCTGGCGGCCCTGCGCCCCGGCGACACCGTCCTCGGCCGCGTCCAGCCGTGCCGCGACGCCTTCCGCATCCGGCCCGACGCCCCCGGACCCGTCGTTATGATCGCGGCCGGAACAGGACTCGCACCGTTCCGCGGCGCGATCGCCGAACGACTGGCAGCGGCCGGCCAGGGCGACCGACTCCCGCCCGCCCTGCTCTACTTCGGCTGCGATCACCCGGACCGCGACCTCCTGCACGCCGACGAACTGCGCGCCGCCGACGCCGCCGCGGCTATCTCCCTGCGCCCGGTCTTCAGCGAGGCCCCCGTCGACGGACACGCCTTCGTGCAGCACCGCATCGCCGCCGAGGGAGCCGAACTCTGGGCACTGCTCGACGCCGGTGCCCGGGTGTACGTGTGCGGAGACGGCGCCCGGATGGCGCCGGGCGTCCGCGCCGCGTTCCGGGACCTGTACCGCGCGCACGTGCCCGGCGCCGACGTGACCGCGGCCGAACAGTGGCTCGCCGCACTCGTCGTCGACGGCCGCTACGTGGAGGACGTCTACGGGGGCTGACGGCGCAGGAGAACCTCAGTTCGCCCCGAGGTCCGCGCTCAGCCAGTGCTCCGGATGCAGCTGCACGAGGAGCAGGCCCTCGGGGCCCGACCTGCGGAAGGAGTTCTCCACGTACCCGGCCAGCACCTCCGGCGCCAGGTACCGGCCGGCGACCTCCTTCAGGTCGTCGGCCGTCGCCGTACGCAACGCCACCGGCCCCTCCGCCGCCACATAGCGGTACGACGGCTCGACACGCTGCACCAGGAACGTGCACCGCCCCGCGGCCGCCAGCAGATGCGCCTTGCGGCTGTCGCGTCCGGTCACTGCGGTGAACGCGCCACCCGGCCGGTACGCGTACCAGATGGGCACGTTGAGGGGACCCCGGCCGCCCCGGGCGTCCACCGCGACGCACGCGGGATGCGTGGCCGCGAGGAACTCGTCGCGCTGTTCTTTCGTGAGCGGCATGAACTCTCCTTGGAGAAGCGCGAGTTGTGGTGGTGCCGGCGCCTGCCTGCTGCTCGGTCTACTTGGCGGGCATCTTGAGCTTCTGGCCGACCCGGATCAGATTCGGGTCCGCGATCCCGTTGAGCCTGGCGATCTCGCCGTAGCGGCTCGCGCTGCCCAGCTTCGACTGCGCGATCCCGGACAGCGTGTCGCCCGCCCGGACCGTGTACGCCGCCGGGGCCGCCGCCTTGCGCGCCGTGGCCGTCGCCGCCTTCTTGCGGGGCGCGGCGGCCTTCTTCGCGCCCGCCTTGCCGACTCCGTGCCCGGCGAGATAGGCGAGCGGATCGGTGTGCCCGTTGTACTCGTTGCGGGTGCGGGCCTCGAAGTGCAGATGAGGTCCGGTGACATTGCCGGTCGCGCCCGAGAGCCCGAGCCGCTGGCCACCGGTCACCGACTGGCCGGTCTTCACGTCCAGCGAGTTCAGATGGGCGTACAGCGTGAAGCGGCCGTCGCTCATCTTCACGATCACCGCGTTGCCGTACGCGCCCTGGTTGCCCGCCGTCACGACGGTGCCGGGCCCCACGGACTTCACGGGCGTGCCGGTGGGGACCGCGAAGTCGACGCCGGTGTGGAAACCGGCCGCCCAGCCGCCGGGCTGGCGGTACTTGGCGCTGACGCGGCCCTTGTCGACGGGCATGCTCCAGGTTCCAGTGCTCATGGTTCCGTTGTACCGGCCGCACCCCGGTACCGCATGCGGCGGACCGCCCGCCCTGTCCCGGCGGCAAGCCTCCGACCTGCGGCGGAGCCGAATTCTTTCTAGGCTCCGAGACATGGCAGAGCCGATGAGCGCGGATCAGTTCGCGGCCGCACTGCGCGCCGAGGGCGGGTCCGTCACCGAGTGCGGGAACTGGCGCGACCACCACCGCAACGCCAAGGGGGCCTGGGGCCCGGTGAACGGCGTCATGATCCACCACACCGTCACCCGCGGCACCGAGGCGACCGTGCGACTGTGCCGCGACGGGTACGAGGGGCTGCCGGGCCCGCTGTGTCACGGCGTCATCGCCAAGGACGGCACTGTCCACCTCGTCGGCTACGGCCGCGCCAACCACGCCGGCCTCGGAGACCCCGACGTGCTCAAGGCCGTCGTGGCCGAGACGGAACTGCCGCGGCGGCAGCAGGCCACCGTCGACGGCAACCGGCATTTCTACGGCTTCGAGTGCGAGAACCTGGGCGACGGCAAGGACCCGTGGCCCGCCGCTCAGCTCGACGCCGTCGAACGGGCCGCCGCCGCGCTCTGCCGCCACCACGGCTGGAACGCCCGCTCCGTCATCGGCCACAGCGAGTGGCAGCCCGGGAAGATCGACCCCACCGGGTTCACGATGGCGTCGATGCGGAGCCGTATCGACGCCTGTCTCGCAGATCGCCCGAGGTAGGTCCCGCGAAGACCACTCCTGCCGCCGGGCTAGCGCGATGGCCGAACTGGCCGCAGAATCAGACGTATGTCCTTTATGTCCGCGGGTGTGACGTGGCTCGGACTCGGCCTGACGCTCACTACGGCCGGTCTGGTGACGTATGGCCTCGCGGCGCTTCCCTGTTCGGCCTCCGTCCGCCAGGAGGACGCCGAACTGGTCTGCCGCCCGGCGCGGCGGACGGCTCTGGGGCTGGGGGCGCTGGGGGCTGCGGCCTTGGTCGTGGGAACGGTCCTGCTCGTTCTCCATGTGACGGATTTCCGCTGAGCGCAGACAGACAGATCGAGGCACACAGGTAGGCGTACGGAGCAGGGCCGCGTCGACGACGCGACCCCACCGCCTGGCGTGTCAGTCCTCCCCGCCGCCGTAGGGGCGGGTGATGACTTCCATGCCATGGCGCACCGGATCCATGAAGTACACGCCGCGACCGCCGTCGTTGTGGTTGATCTCGCCCGGCTGCTTTCCGTGCGGATCGGCGTAGTACGTGATACCGGCGTCCTTGATGCGCTGGAAGATGCCGTCGAACTCCTCCTCGGTGACGAGGAAGGCGTAGTGCTGGGTGACGATGGACTCTGCCGGAATGGACGCGAAGTCCAAGGTCACACTGTTACTCAGGTCGAGGGCGACGAACGGACCCCATTCGGCCCCGACGTCCAGACCCAGGATGTGGGCCAGGAACTCGGCGGATTCCCGGTTGTCCCGGGCGTGCACGATGGTGTGGTTGAGCTGAACTGCCATGGGGGATTGCCTCCAGAAGGCAACTCCGGCACCTCCATGCCTCACCCGGACGGTGACCGGCACGCGATGCTGCCGCGGATACTAGGCACACCGCGGGCCGGTCCGCCAGTTCTTTCGGGCCGGACGGGCTCAGTCCAGGGCCAGCTCCGGGTTGTACATGTCCAGCCACAGCGCCAGGTCAAGGGTGCGCTCCAGGCCACGCCGTGAGGCCTGGGTGATCTGGGGTGCCTCACGGTGCGCGGCGCGGGCGACGCGCGCGTGGTCGACGAGGTCGAAGACGCGGTGCGAGGGCCGGGAGAGCAGGTCCTTCGCGTGGTCCTGGAGAGCGACCGCGTACTTGGGGTCCTGCGTCGACGGGTAGGGGCTCTTGACCCGGTCGTACACCGACTTCGGCAGCACGTCCGCGGTCGCCTCGCGCAGCAGACTCTTCTCCCGGCCGTCGAAGGACTTCAGCGCCCACGGGGTGTTGTACACGTACTCGACGAGCCGGTGGTCGCAGAACGGCACCCGCACCTCCAGACCCACCGCCATGCTCGCCCGGTCCTTGCGGTCCAGCAGGACCCGCACGAACCGGGTCAGGTGGAGGTGACAGATGCGCCGCATCCGGTACTCGAAGTCGCTCTCGCCGTCGAGACGCCGGATGCCCTTGACCGCGCCCGCGTAGCTGTCGGCGACGTAGCCCTCCAGGTCGAGCCGCTTGCCGAGGTCGGGGCGGAGCACGTCCGCGTCGTCACCGAAGTGCCGGCCCATCCGCACCAGCCAGGGGAACGTGTCGGCGTTGCGTGCCTCCTCGTCGAAGAACTGCAGATAGCCGCCGAACACCTCGTCCGCCGACTCGCCGGAGAGGGCGACCGTGGAGTGCTCGCGGATGGCGCGGAACAGCAGGTAGAGCGAGGCGTCCATGTCGCCGAACCCGGCCGGGATGTCACGGGCCCGGATCACCTTGGCCCGCACCTCCGGGTCGGCCAGCGCATGCGAGTCGAGCACGATGTCGCGGTGGTCGGTGCCGGCCGAGCGCGCCACGTCGTGCACGAAGGGGGTGTCGGGTGTGCCGCGCAGCTCGTCCGCGACGAAGTTCTCCGCCTGACCGACGAAGTCGACCGCGAAACTCCGGACGGTCTCGCCCTGCCCGGCCAGCTGCCGCGCCGCGATCGCGGTCATCGCCGAGGAGTCGAGACCGCCCGACAGGAGCGTGCAGCGCGGCACGTCCGAGACCAGCTGGCGGCGCACGATGTCGTCGAGCAGGCCGCGCACCGTGGCGATGGTCGTCTCCCGGTCGTCGGTGTGCGCCCGTGTCTCCAGCGTCCAGTACGCGCGGCGGCGCAGCCCGGACCGGTCGACGGTGACGACGGTGCCCGGCTCGACCTCGTGCATCCCGTCCCACACGGCATGTCCGGGAGTCTTCACGAACGTGAACAGTTCGCGGAGTCCCTCGAGGGTGACCCGGCCCCTGGCGAGCGGGTTGGCGAGGATCGCCTTCGGTTCGGAGCCGAACAGCACGCCGTCCGCGGTCTCGTAGAAGTAGAAGGGCTTGATGCCCATCCGGTCGCGGATCATGAGCAGCTTGTCGACGCGTCCGTCCCACACGGCGAAGGCGTACATGCCGTTGAGCCGCTCGGGCAGTTCCTCGCCCCATTCGAGGTAGCCGCGGAGCACCACCTCGGTGTCCGAGTCGGTCCTGAACTCATGCCCGCGAGCGGCGAGTTCGGCGCGCAGCTCGGTGTAGTTGTACGTCTCTCCCGAGTACACCAGAGCGACCGTGCCGCTCGGTGTCGTCGCGGTCATGGGCTGCCGGCCGCCCGGCAGATCGATGATGGCGAGCCTGCGGTGACCGAGCGCCGCGGGACCCTCGATCCAGGTGCCGCGGTCGTCGGGGCCGCGGCACTCCATCGTCCGCGTCATCGCATCCAATGCGTCGGCCGAGGCCCGCAGGTCGCGGTCGAAGGAGACCCAGCCGGTGATGCCACACATATGCTTCCTCCTGCTTCCCGTTCCGCCGTGGGCAGCCGGACACGGCCGCGTTGACCTGCGGTGACGCAGGCGCGGGTGCCGTCGGGGCCGAGTCGGTTGTACACGGCATCTATATGTCGAGCGTGTGTCATGGCGGCGGGCCGGGTCAACGCGGCCGTAACGTGCCGGGCGGCGCGACCCGGAGGATTTCGGCCGCGCCGCGCCGGACCGGCCGGAGTGATCCCCTTCGCAAATCCCTTGCTGTGCGGGCTTCCCGGCTTCGGTTGCCTCGGGCGACCAGTGCGATCCGGCCATCGGCAAAGGTTTGATCAATCCTGCCGGCATCGTCGGCGGATGACTCCCTGGGAACGCGCGGAGCGACTCGACGCCGACCGCTTGGCCGACGCCCTGTGCGCGCGGACGGGGACGCGACTGACCGCGGAGGGTCCTGTTCCGGCGGGCAGGTGGGCGCTGCGGCCGGCCTGGGCGCACATGCGCCTGCGCATGACGGACCGGACGATCCGTCACTTCACCCCCGACGAGGTGGAGCACTGGCTCGACCTCGCCGAGCGGCGCCTCGACTGACCCGCGCCGCACCGGCCGTCTCGCTGCGGTACGTGTGCCCGAGCTCGGGCCCGAGGCCGAAGTAGTGGCGGAAGTTGTAGACGAGCGGACTCCACGCCACCGGGTCGATGTGGTCGGTGCCGGGCACGACGATGTCGGACGTGGCGTGCACCTGGCGCACCGCCGCCTCGACGACGACGAAGTCATCGCCCGTGTCGGGCCGTACGGCCATGGCCCGCGCCTCCAGTTGCAGCGGGCACTCGGCGACCCGCGGCGGCCGCACCGCGACCGACGGCTGCGGCGTCAGGCCCGCCGCCGCGAACTTGTCCGCCTCGAAGCGGCAGCCGCGCGGCTTCGAGGCGGGCACCGGGTCCCGGCCGGTGAGCGGGGCCAGCCGCTCGACCGCCTGCCACAGGCCGGGCCCCGGCAGGCTGACCACCACATCGGGGCGGGTCGCCAGGTTCCGTGCGGTCTGCCCCTCGGCGCCGAGCCCCAGCACGAGCGTGCGGCCCAGCGCCCACGCCGAGGACATCGGGGCCAGGTTGAACGTGCCGTCCGGATTCTCCGTCGTCAGCAGCACCACGGGCGTGCCGAAGTACAGGACGCCCGGCTCGACGGACAGATGAGGCAGCGAGGTCGCGGTGGTCATGGACGGGAGCGTAGGCAGCGATCGGTTCGGCGCCCGCCGAAAGGTGCCGGGCCGGTCCCGCCCCGGGGGCGGCCGTGGTCCCGGTCAGATCCACCCGCGGCGCTGCGCGATCACCCCGGCCTGGAAACGGTTGGCCGCGCCGAGGAGTTCGTGCAGCCGGCTCGTGCGGCGCCGCATGGTGCGCACCGACCAGCCGAGCTGACGGGCGATCGCCTCGTCCTTCAACCCGCTCACCAGCAGCGACAGCATCAGTCGGTCGTCCGCGTCCAACGGACCCTCGGCGGGCGCGTCCAGCGGCTCGGCCGCGGCCCAGCACAGCTCCCAGTGGTCGATGAGCGCGTCGAGCAGTGCCGAGGGCCGGATCACCGCCGCCCGCACGTCGGACAGGTCCAGGGAGAGGGGCAGCAGCGCGATGCGGTCGTCGGCGATCGCCAGCTTCACCCGCAGCCCGGACAGCACCCGCGCCTGCTCCCCGTGCGCCACGAGCCGCCGGATGTCGTCGAGCACCCCGGGCCACTCCAGCGCCTCGGGCGCGTACACGGCGCGATAGCCGACGCCCTCGGCGAGCGCCGTCTCCTCCACCGGGTTCGCCGTGGTCAGTGCGTACGGCGGCCGGTCCAGGGTGCGGACCTGGTGCCGCGCCTCCTGCTGCAGGCGGACGAACCAGCGGCCCAGCGCCTCGCTGCCGTGCACGATCTCGACCTCCTCACCGCCGCCGTGCCGGCCCGCCGAGAACAGCCGGGACAGCTCGGCCGCCGTCGACCGGACGCGGTCCAGCTCGGCCGCGCGCGTGCGGACCAGCGCGTCGACGGCGTGCTCGGGGTCGATCGCCGCGTACCGCCGGCGCGTTCCGGACAGCCGGCCGACCAGCCCCAGGTCGTGCAGCCGGGCCAGGGCGCGGCCCACCCGGTCCGCGGAGCACGCCAGTTCGTCGCCGAGCTGCCCCGGCGAGGCGGCCTGGCGGGTGAGCAGGGCACGGTAGACGGCCTCGTCGAACGGGTCGACGCCGACGGCAGCGAGCTGATCGGTCATGCCGGGATCCTGGCCCATGTGTGCCAGCGGCAGCAATGGGCCGCGGTGATCCATTGTGCGGGCATCGGCCGGGCGACTACCAAGTGCACGCATGGGCAACCACATACGACACACACGACGCGGCGTCCGAAGACCCCTGCACGCCGCGCTGACCGCCGCCGTGCTCGGCGGGCTGCTGGGAGCGGCGCCCGCCGCCGAGGCGGCCGGCGCCCCCGCGCGCACCCGCGTCATCGTCGAACTCGACGGCGCCACCGCACTGGAGGCGCCCCGGGGCGCCACCCGTGACGCACGCGCCGCCGACGTCCGGGTGGCTCGCGCGAAGATCGACGACCGGCAGGACACGGTGATCGAGGCGGCCGAGGACGCGGGCGCGGCCCCGAAGGCCGTACGCCGCCTGGGACTTGCCCTCAACGCGGTCGCCATGACCGTCGACGAGGACACCCTGACCCGGCTGCGCGCCCTGCCCGGCGTCAAGGCCGTCGTCCCCGACACCCGGATGAAGGTGCAGGCCACCGACGCCCACGAACTCGTCGGCCTCCCCGAGGTCTGGCAGCGCCCCGCGCCCGGCGGAGGGAAGGCCACCGGCAGGGGCGTGACCGTCGCCGTCGTCGACTCGGGCGTCGACTACACGCACCCCGACCTGGGCGGCGGCCTCGGCGAGGGCCACAAGGTCGTCGGCGGCCACGACTTCGTCAACAACGACGACGACCCCATGGACGACAACGCCCACGGCACCCACGTCGCCGGCATCATCGCGGCGAAGGCGGCCGGGAGCGGCGGCGTCACCGGCGCGGCGCCGGACGCCCAGCTTCTCGCGTACAAGGTGATGGACGCCGACGGCTACGGCGACACCTCCGCGATCGTCGCGGGCATCGAGGCGGCGATCGACCCCGCCAACCCGCACCGCGCCGACGTCATCAACCTCAGCATCGGCGGACCCGGCGACGGCACCGACCCGCTCGGCCTGGCCGCGAGCGCCGCCGTCGACGCGGGCGTCGTGGTCGTCGCCTCCGCGGGCAACGAGGGCCCCGGGGCGTACTCGGTCGGCAGCCCCGCCGCCGCCCGGGGCGTCCTCGCGGTCGGCGCCTCCACCAGCGGGATCGCCGTGCCCGAACTCCGCCTGGCCGGACAGCGGGAGACCCTGGAGACGTACCGCGGACTGGTCTCCGCCAACCCGCCGGACACGCCCGTGACCGGCGCCCTGGTCGACATCGGCACCGGCAGCCCCGAGGACTGGGAGCGGGCCGGGGACGTACGCGGCAAGACCGTCCTGTACGCCTTCCCGCCCGCCCGCGGCGAGGGCGACACCGTCTACGCGGACGACCTCGCCGTGTACGAGCAAGCGGAGAAGCGCGGCGCCGTCGCCCTGGTCGGCGGTGTCGCGAACAGCGGCGGACCGGTCGTCGCCGGCGGCAGGGAGCAGCAGGAATCCGACGGCGCGCCCGTGCCCGCGGACAGCGGACGGCGCCTGGCCGGTTCGGGCGGCGACCTGCGCATGGACCACCTCGTCGTGACCGGAGTCGACCGCATCCAGGGCCAGGAACTCACCGAACTCGCCGCCCAGGAAGCCAAGGTGACGCTCTCCGGCCGGGACTCCAGCGACGAGATCGCCTCCTTCTCCTCGCGCGGCCCCGACCAGAACCTCGGCCCGAAGCCTGACCTCGTCGCCCCCGGCGTCGAGATCCGCTCGACCGTGCCCAGGAGCATGGTGGCCTCCGGCGCCTGGCGCATGTCCGGCACGTCGATGGCCTCGCCCCTCGTCGCGGGCTCCGCGGCCCTGCTGCGCCAGTTGCAGCCCGACCGCCCCGCCATCGAGATCGGCGCGGAGCTGACCGGAACGGCCCACCGCCTCAAGGGAGTCGACACCATCGCCCAGGGCGCGGGACGGCTCGACGTCGCCGCGGCCGCGGCGGCCGCACTGACCGCGTCGCCTGCCAGTGTCTCGTTCGGCCTCGCCGACATGGGCGGATCACGCGTCACCGGTACCCGCACCGTCACCCTGCACAACACGTCGAAGCGCACCGTCAGCGGATCGGTGTCCGTCACCGGCGACGCTGCGCGCGTGAGCCCGCGCCGGGTCACCGTCCGCGCCGGAGGCAGCGCCACCGTGCGACTGACGGTCGACGCGCGCCGCCCCGACACCACCGTGCACCTCTCCGGAGCGATCAGCGTCACCGGCCGCGGCGCTCCGTCCCTGACGGTGCCGTACCTCCTGGAAGCGGCCCCGCTGTACGTCGACGCCAGCCCCGACCCGTCGTCGGGCGCGAGCACCGCATACGTCTACACGCCGACCCCGCTGACCGCGCCGCCCGTCCTCACGGTCGACCCGCCGCGCGGCCGTACGTACACCAAGGCCACGCGCGCGACCGGCAACCCGCACTACTTCGCCGCCGACCTCACCGGCACGACGGCCGGGACCTACCGGATCACCGCGCGCGCCACCGCCACCGGCGGCCAACGCCAGTACGGCAACGGCGGGTTCGAGGTCACGCAGGAGAACGCGGACGGGGCGACCTGGCAGCCGGTCGGACCGAACAGCGCCGACGGACGCGTCACCCTGGCCCCGGGTGCCCCGAAGCAGGCGGTCATGACGCAGGGCGGCAAGCCGGGCGCCTGGCTCACCACCGACGCCGGCCGGACGTGGACGGAGCGCAGCCGCACCCCGTTCACGGGCGCCTCCACCGGCGAGCCCTCGCTCGTCGTCGACGCCCACGACCCGGACCGCTGGTGGTCCGCGATGACCGCCGTGTCCTGGTCGGTCGCCGCCGGTGGCATCCTGCGCACCGAGGACCGGGGGCGGACCTGGGAGCGCCTGAACGCGCCCGACACGTCCTACGACGAGCTGGTCGCCGACGCCGACACCCATGTGCTGGCGGCCCTTTCGAGCGACGGTCTCCTCGTCAGCCGCGACAAGGGCGACAGCTGGCAGGCCGAGGACCTCGGGCTGCCGGGGGACGTCCTGCAGATCGCCATGGGCGGCGACGACCTGTACGCGTGGTCCGGACGCGCCCTGTGGGTCGTGCGCGGCATGGCCGGCGACGGTCCGAAGAAGGCCGAGCGCATCTACTCCGCGGCCGAGGACGGCTCGCAGGTCCTCGCGGGCTTCGACGCCGACGGGCCGCTCGTCGCGGTGCGTGTGCTCGGCAAGGGCGGCGGCCTGTTCATCAGCAGTGACAGCGGCCGGAGCTGGGGCGCCGGCCAGGGCGACGGCCGCGGGCTCGTCACCGTGAGCCGCGGCGAGATCCTGCGGGACGGATCGGACGGCACCGTCCGCGTCAGCAAGGACGCGGGCGCCACCTGGCAGGAGATCGGCAAGCCGGTGTCCGGCACGGTGCTGTACGACTACGACCGCTGGGCCGACGGCAGTTACACCGTCAGCGCCGCCTCGGCGGGCATCTACCGCGGCGGGGACGGGAGCCCGGGACAGCGGCGGATCGGCGTGCAGGGCGAGGGCGTACCCGCGCTCGCCGTCGCCGACGGGTCGCTGCTCGCCGGGACGAGCGTCGGCATGTACCGCACCGCACTGCCCGTCGCCTCCCCGGAATGGGGCCCGGGCGAACACGAAGGCACCACCGGTACCCAGGTCACGGCGATCCGCGCCTACGCCCGCGACAGCAGGATCGTATGGCGCACCTTCGAGAGCCTCGCCGGGCTCTCCGTGCAGAAGAGCACGGACGGCGGGCGCACCTGGGAGGAGAAGGGGCAGCTCGACGGGAACGCGCTCGCCCTGCTGGTCGACCCGCGCGACCCCGACCGCGTCGCCGTCTCGTACGCCCGGATCGACGGCCCCGGCGTCTACACCACCACCGACGGCGGAGCCCACTGGAAGAGCCTGCGCAAGAACGACGAGTTCCGCGCGCTGACCGCCGACCCGGACAGGCCCGGACGGATCTGGCTCGGCGGATACGGCGGGCTGTCCTACTCGGACGACTTCGGGAGGACCCTGACGAAGGCGGCCGACGGTGAGGTGTCCGCGCTCGGCACCGACGGCGACCGGCTGATCGTCGGCGGCACCGCACTGCGCTGGTCCTCCGACGGCGGCCGCACCTTCCACACCGCCGACCACGGCGGCCTGCGGATCCAGGTGTCGGGCGTCGTCAAGGCGGGCGGTGCCTGGTACGCGGGCACCACTGGGCGCTGGGTTCCCGGTGAAGTCCCGTACGGTGCAAGGGGAGTTCTGAAGTCCACCGACGGCGGACGCACCTGGCGCAACGTCTCCGGAACCCTCCAGAACACCGACGTCCTCTCACTGGCCGCCACGCCGGACGGGCGGAGCCTCTACGTCGGGACGCAGCTGGGAGGAGTGCACCGGCTGGGTCTGAAGTGAGCCGGGGAAGGGGGCCCCATGTGAGGGGAGGGGCCCCCTTCCTCATCCTTCTCAGGCCGCCTCGCGCCGTCCTCCTCAGGCGGTGGCGCGCAAGGTTCCGTCGAACGTCGCGGCGGCCAGGCCGAACGACAGCGTCATCCCGACACCCGACGTCACGGAGAGGGCCCGCACGCCCGGTGCCAGGTCCCGCACGAGCAGCGGCCCGCGCGCGCTGCTCGCGTACACGCCCTGCCAGCGCTCGGTCACTCGCACGTCCCGCACCCCGAGGACCCGCGCCACCTCGCGCAGCAGCAATGCCGACACCGCCTCGTCCTGGAACGGGATCTCCGTCGTGTCGTACGCGTGCGAGTCGCCGACCAGCACCGTGCCGTCGGGCAGCCGCGTGAACATCACGTTGGCCCCGATGTCGAGCAACTCGGCGCTGTGACCGATGACTTCGTCGCGCAGTGCGGCCGCGGAGGGCGTCGCCGTGAAGGCGTCGTAGCGCAGCATGGACGTGGCGGTCAGGACCGCCGCGTCGGTCCGGAACGCCGCGGGCGCCTCGACGCGGGCCATCGACAGGCGGCAGCGCTCGATGCCGTGCGCCTCGGCCTCCCGCGGGTAGAGGCGGTCCAGATCGTGGCCGACGCAGACGAGGAGCTGGTCGCCGTGGACCGGGCCGCGGCTGGTGTGCACGGTGCCGGACTCGACGCCGGTCACGTTCGTGCCCCACAGGACGCGCACGCCGGGCTGCTCCGCGAGCCACGCGGCGATCCGGGGCGCCGCCTCGCGCGGATTCACCCGCAGATCGGCCGGCAGCAGCGCGCCTCCGGCCAGGTCACCCCGCTCGTCCGCGGGCCGGCCCAGCGCGTCGCCCACCTCGTCGCGCGTGCGCAGCCGCACCGCGTCCGTGCCGCGCTCCTCGCGCAGCTCCTCCAGGACGGCCAGCTCCGTCGCCGACCGGGCCACCACCAGGGCGCCCGCCTCCGGCGCCCACAGGCCGGCCCGGGCCGCGGCGTCCAGCCAGCCCGTGCGCGAGCGGGTGGCGAGGTCGAGCAGTTCCCCGCGCTGGGCGGTGACGCAGCAGTGCCCGAAGTTGCGCACGGAGGCGCCGACCGGCCGCCGGTCCCGCTCGACCACCGTGACGCGCAGGCCGCGGCGCACCGCTTCGACGGCGTGCGCGAGACCGACGATGCCGGCGCCGACCACGACGAGGTCGCTGCGGTCGCGCGGCAGAGTGACAGGCGTGGAGGGTGCGGTAGTGATGCTCATGCCGTCCAGCCTGCGCAGCGGTGATCGACTCCGACAAGAGCTGTCTATACAAGTTTCCTGGATGTTTACCTGCTGGGCAGCGGATCGAGCCTTGCGTCGCGCGGCGCGAGGCTGCGAGACTCAACTTGTGAAGACAAGTGAGGACGGGCCGCTGCACCAGCGGCTCGGAGCGGAGTTCCGACGGCGGATCGAAGCGGGGGAGTGGCCCGAGGGGCATCCCGTGCCGAGCGAGGCCCAGCTGTGCGAGGAGTTCGGCACCTCGCGCGGCCCGGTCCGGCAGGCGCTGGCGCAGCTGCGCGCGGAGGGACACCTGGTCGGCGGCCGCGGCAGACCGCCGCTCGCCCGCCGGGTCACGCCGTCCCAGCCGTTCGCCTCGCTGATGTCGTTCACGCAGTGGGCGCACTCCATCGGGCGCACCCCGGGACAGGTCACGATCGAGGTCGCCCGCCGGCGCGCGACACCGGACACCGCCGCCCGCCTCGGCCTCGACGAGGGCGCCCCGGTCGTCGATCTCGTGCGGCTGCGGCACCTGGACGGGGTCCCCGCCATGATCGAGCGCTCCACGTTCGTCCTCGACGCGGGCACGCATCTGTTCGCGGTCGACCCCGACGCGGGGTCCGTCTACGAGGCCCTGACCTCCCGCGGCGTCGACCTGCACCACGCGCGCCACACCATCGACGCCATCGCCGCGGACCACGCCGACGCCGGTCTCCTGGACGTGACGGAGGGTCAACCTCTGCTGCGGGTAAGGCGGTTGGCGTTCACGAGTGACGGCGCGCCCGTGGAGTACGCGGACGACCGCTATCTGCCGTCCATGGCCACCTTCACCATCGAGAACACCGTCGGGGGCCGCACCGTCGCCGGTCGCGACCGCTCCGACGGCGCATCGCCCCGACCCACCGATAAGGAACCCCAGTGATCGAACTCGCCGTCTTCGACATGGCAGGCACGACGATCGAGGAGCACGGCGCCGTGTACGAGGCGCTGCGCCACGCCGTCGAGTCCACCGGCGTGGCCGTCGCCCCCGCCGACCTCCAGACCTGGATGGGCACCGACAAGCGCGAGGCCATCGCCGCACTCGTCCGCATCGGCGGCGGCACCCCCGACGCCGACCTGGTCGAGCGGCAGTACGGAGCCTTCCGCACGTTCCTCAAGAAGCGCTACGAGGACGTGCCGCCGCAGCCGATAGCCCACGCCGACACGGCACTTGCGGAGCTGCGCGCCCGTGGCGTCAAGGTCGCGCTCACCACCGGCTTCAGCGACGACGTCGCCCTGCCGCTGCTCGCCTCGCTCGGCTGGTCGACCGGAGAGGGCGGGAACCTCGACGCCGTCGTCACCTCCGACGAGGTGCCGCGCGGCCGGCCCGCGCCGTACATGATCCACCGCGCGATGGAGAAGACGGGCGTCGCCGACGTGCGCAAGGTGCTCGTCGCGGGCGACACCGTCGTCGACCTGGAGGCCGGGACGAACGCGGGGGCGGGGGTCGTCGTGGGCGTGCTCACGGGCCAGCTGACCCGCGAGCAGCTCGAAGCCCACCCGCACACCTACGTGGTGAGCGGTGTCGCGGACGTCCCCGGTCTCCCGGAGGCCGCCCGCGACTGAGGCCGCTCAGGCGAGGGCCGCGTCCACGATCGCCTGCGCCTCGCTCTGCACCTGCGCGAGATGCTCGGCACCGCGGAACGACTCGGCGTAGATCTTGTACACGTCCTCCGTACCGCTGGGCCGCGCCGCGAACCACGCGTTCTGCGTGGTCACCTTGACGCCGCCGATCGCCGCGCCGTTGCCCGGAGCCTCACTGAGCCGGGCGGTGATCGGCTCCCCGGCGAGGGTGTCCGCGGTGATCGCGTCCCCCGTGAGCCGGGACAGCCGGGCCTTCTGCTCCTTCGTCGCCTTCGCGTCGATCCGCGCGTACGCGGCGCCCGACGCCCCGTACTCCGCGGCGAGTTCGGCGTAGTACACGGACGGCGTCTTCCCGGTGACCGCGAGGATCTCGGCGGCCAGCAGGGCGAGCAGAATACCGTCCTTGTCGGTCGTCCAGGTGGCGCCGTCCTTGCGCACGAAGCTCGCCCCGGCGCTCTCCTCGCCGCCGAACGCCACCGAGCCGTCGACCAGACCCGGCACGAACCACTTGAATCCGACGGGCACTTCCACCAGATCGCGGCCGAGCGACGCGGCGACCCGGTCGATCACGGCGCTCGACACGAGGGTCTTGCCGATCGCGGCGGACGCCGACCACTGCGGCCGGTGCGAGAACAGGTAGTGGATGGCGACGGCCAGATAGTGGTTCGGGTTCATCAGGCCCGCGTCCGGGGTGACGATGCCGTGCCGGTCGGCGTCCGCGTCGTTGCCGGTGAGCAGGTCGTAGTCGTGCCGCCGCGCGAGGACCGACGCCATCGCGGGCGCCGACGACGGGTCCATCCGGATCTTCCCGTCCCAGTCCAGCGTCATGAAGCGCCACGTCGGGTCGACCGCCGGGTTCACGACGGTGAGGTCCAGCTCGTACATGTCGGCGATACGGGACCAGTAGTCGACGCTCGCGCCGCCCAGCGGATCGGCGCCGATCCGCACGCCCGCCGCGCGGATGGCGTCCACGTCGATGATGTTGCGCAGGTCCTCGACGTAGTGCTCGCGGAAGTCGTACGGCTCCGGGGCCGGTTCGTCGACCGTGCGGGGCGTCCAACTCGCGTCCTCGAGCAGGGCGTTGGCGCGGTCCGCGATCCAGGACGTGGCCGTCGAGTCGGCGGGGCCGCCGTGCGGCGGGTTGTACTTGAAGCCGCCGTCGCGCGGCGGGTTGTGGCTGGGCGTGATGACGATGCCGTCGGCCCGGTCGGCCGGCTCCGTGCGGTTCCAGCGCAGGATCGCGTGGCTGAGCGCGGGGGTCGGCACGAAGCCGTCGTGCGCGTCGGCCATGACGCGTACGCCGTGCGCCGCCAGCACACCCAGCGCGGTCTTGAGCGCGGGCTTCGACAGGGCGTGGGTGTCCGGGCCGATGAACAGCGGCCCGGTGATGCCCTCGGCCGTGCGGTGCTCGACGATGGCCTGGGTGATCGCGGCGATGTGCTTCTCGTTGAAGGCGCCGTCGAGGCTGGAGCCGCGATGGCCACTCGTGCCGAAGACGACGCGCTGTTCCGGGCGCGCGACGTCGGGCTCCCTCGTGTAGTAGGCGTCGATCAGCTGGTCGAGGTCGACGAGATCGTCCGGCCGGGCGGGGGTTCCTGAGCGGTCAGTCATGGGAGCAGTTTCCCACCCGCCGCTGTGCGCCCGGCCGGGGACCTGGCCGTCCGCTGCGTATGTCGCGCGGTCCTCAGTCGTGCTCGGTGAGCGAGGCGAGCGCGGCGGAGATGGTCGCCTCGGCCTCGGCTTTGCCGATGCCCAGGTCCGCGAGGACGCCCGACCCGTTCTCCTGCTCCAGGAGCGCGAGCAGGATGTGCTCCGTGCCGATGTAGTTGTGCCCCAGGCGCAGCGCCTCACGGAACGTCAGCTCCAGCGCCTTCTTCGCCTCGGCGTCGAACGGCACCAGGGCCGGCATGTCGTCGCAGGCCGCCGGGAGCAGCGCGGTCGCCGCCTGCCGCACGGTGTCGAGCAGCACGTCCTGCGCGAGGATCGCCTTGGCGCCGAGGCTGTCCGGCTCGTGCAGCAGGCCGAGGACGAGATGTGCCGTGCCGATCGTGTTGCTGTTCGCGGCCCGCGCCTCGTTCTGCGCGTTCACCACCACGTTCCTGGCGCGCGGGGTGTAGCGGTTGAAGCCCTGGCTCGGGTCGAGGTCGTTCTCGGAGCCCTTGGGCACGAAGCGCTTCTGCGCGGCCTGCCGGGTGACCCCCATGCTCTTGCCGATGTCGGTCCAGGAGGCACCGGAGCGGCGGGCCTGGTCGACGAAGTGCCCGATCAGGTGATCGGCGACGTCGCCGAGGTGGTCCGCCGCGAGGACGGCGTCCTGCAGCTGGTCGAGCGCGTCGGTGTGGACCTTCTTGATGGCCTCGATCAGGTCGTCGAGGCGGACGTTCGTGCCGACTGGATTCGTCATGAGGCAACCGTAGGTTGACAGTGTCCGGGTGTCAACGTCGGGTTGACACCCGGATGCGGTGGTCGCTCACACGGTCGGCGGGTTCAGCTGCCGGAAGCCGTCCTGGGTCCGGTACGGGTAGTACGGGTACGGCACCTTCACCTCGCTCGCCGCGTCCAGCTTCGCGACCTGGTCGGGCGTCAGCTCCCAGCCGACCGCCCCCAGGTTCTGCTTCAGCTGCTCCTCGTTGCGGGCCCCGATGAGGACCGACGAGACGGTGGGGCGGCGCAGCAGCCAGTTGATGGCGATCTGCGGGATCGCCTTCCCGGTCTCCTCGGCGATCTCGTCGAGCGCGTCGACGACCCGGTACAGGTGCTCGTCCTCGATGGGAGGCCCGAACTGCGCTGTCGCGTGCAGCCGGCTGTTCACCGGGAGCGGCTGCCCGCGCCGGATCTTCCCCGTGAGCCGGCCCCAGCCCAGCGGGCTCCACACCAGCGCGCCCACGCCCTGGTCCTGGCCGAGCGGCATCAGCTCCCACTCGTAGTCGCGGCCGACGAGCGAGTAGTACACCTGGTGCGCCGCGAAGCGTGGGCGCCCGTGCTTCTCCGCCTCCGTGAGGCCCTTCATCAGCTGCCAGCCCGAGTAGTTGGAGACGCCGGTGTAGCGGATCTTGCCCGCCTCGACCAGGTCGTCGAGCGTCGAGAGGACCTCCTCCACCGGCGTGCCCGCGTCGTAGGCGTGCAGTTGGAACAGGTCGATGTAGTCGGTGTCCAGGCGGCGCAGTGCCGCCTCGGTCGCCTTGATCAGGCGTGAGCGCGAGACCCCCGCGTCGTTCGGTCCCGTGCCCGTCGGCAGGGCCGCCTTCGTGGAGATCAACGCCTGGTCGCGGCGGCCCTTGAGTGCCGCGCCCAGCACCTCCTCGGACGCCCCGTCGGAGTAGACGTCGGCGGTGTCGAACAGGGTGACCCCGGCTTCCAGGCTCAGATCGACCATGCGCCGGGCCTCGTCCACGCCTGACGTGCCCCAGGCCGAGAACAGGGGGCCGCGCCCGCCGAACGTCCCGGCTCCGAAGCTGAGTGCGGGGACCTTCAGGCCGGACGTCCCCAACTGTCGGTACTCCATGTCGATCCCCTTGATGGTCGGTCGTGTTGCCTCGTCGAACTCGCTAACGGGTCGTGCGTTCCGTTAGTTCGTGACGTAACCGTACCAGGGGAGGGGTCCGTAATGGAACCAGGGCCCCTTTAGGTGTGAGAGGGGCGGCGAGAAGGGGGTGACCGGGCCCGCGGCCCGACCACCCCCTTCTGCTGTGCCGTGTGACGCGCTACGGCTGAAGGTTGATCTTGAACGTGGACGTCGTGTTGCGGACGTCCACCGCGTTGTCGCTCAACTTCAGGTTCTTGAAGGTCACTTCACCGACCGCCGGGCCCTGACCCGACTCCGGCATCTCGTTCGCCCACAGGCCGAAGCCGGACTTCGCGTCGTACGCGTCGCCGCTCTTGCGTGCGCCCGAGATCGTGACGTCGGTCAGGATCGTGTCCTTGATCGGGAACTGAGGCTGTCCTCCTACGTAGTTGGTCTGGAACATGATGCCGCTGTAGGTCGGGTCGACGATGTCGACGTCGTTGACGCGGATGCCCTGGAACACCTTCGAGGCCGAGAACATCCAGATCCCCGGGAACGTCTGACCGTTCCAGAAATGGCCGCCGGAGCGGACGATCGAGGTGTTCTCCAGGGCGGTCGGACCCGTGCCGAACCCGTTCATCGGATACCCGAAGTCCAGCGAGCTGATGGTGACGCCGGAGTAGACGAGGGTGTCCGCGACGAGGATGTTGCGGAACGTGTTGTCGTACCCGCCGTACACGGCGATGCCCGCCGCCCGCCACGTCAGCAGCGAGGTCAGGTTCTCGAACACGTTGTTCTTCTCGTCCGCGCCGCCCGCGTCGATCGCCGAGAACAGTGCGAAGCTGTCGTCGCCGGTCGCCCGCGACTCGTTGTTGACGACGTGGTTGTCCGTCGAGCCGTTCGTCATGTTGACGCCGTCGGCGAAGGTGTCCCGGATCCGGGAGTTCTTGACCGTGATGCGGTCGGTGTTGGCGCCCCAGTACAGGCACACCGTGTGCTCGTTCCACACGTCGTCGATGGTGATGTCCGCGACGTTCGAGAAGTCGAAGACCTTGCCCGGGCCGTCGATGCGGGACGTGTAGTTCCCGAAGAACGAGAAGTGCGCGAACGTCGACCCGTTCGCACTCGCCTCCGCGCGGAACCCGGCGTCCGTGTTCTCCTGCGACGACGGCGTGCGGAACCGGGTGAACCACGGCCCGGCGCCGACGACCTTCACCGCCTTCCCGTAGACCTGGAACTTGTTCGACGTCTCGTAGTCACCGGCCGGCAGGTAGACCCCGACGAGCTTGCCCGTCGTGTCCATGCGCACCTTGTCCAGCGCGTCCTGCACGGCCTGCTGCGAGAAGCCGGTCGGAACCGCGTAGGTCGCCGGGTCCGGGTTGGGCAGCGCGGTCGCCTGCTCCAGGTTCACGAAGTCGATCGCGTACGTGGTGTCGTTCGCGGCGTCCTTCTGCAGCCGGATCTTGCTGCCCTGCGGCACGGTCTGCCCGAGCAGCAGGTTCGCCTCGTCGTAGATGTGCCGGGGAGCGCCCGCGCTCGGCGCGTTGCCGGGCCCGGTCTCCGCCCCGTACAGCCAGGCGTACTTCGAGGTCAGGTCGATGGCCTTGAGGAACTTGCCGTCGACGTACACGTTGAGCGTGGAGTTCTTCCCGCCGCCACCGGCGGCGTCCGGGATCGAGAAGCGCGTGACGAGCGTGTTCGTCGGCGCCTTGGTGGTGAACTCGACGTAGCTGCCGGTGCTGTCGAGCGTGACGGCCTTGCGGCCCGAGGCCTCGCCCGCCAGGTCGCCGACCGTGCGGTTGGGGCCGAGGACCTTCGCCCCGCCGCCGACCGTGCCGTCCTCCGCCTCGTACATGTCGTACGGCATGCTCGCGCCGCGTCCCACGAACAGCGGCTGCGACGACGTGTTGTTGTCGCGCTTGACCGGCAGCTCATTGGCGTCGGCGGCGATCACGGTCTTCACCGTGAACTTGCCCTTGCCCGCCGTCCACGTACCGAGCTTCACCGCCGCGGTCGTGGCGCCGGCCGCGATCGCACCGTCGTAGGACCCGGTGAGCGTCTTCACGACCGTGCCACCGGAGTCGGTGACCGTGAGCGTGATGCCGTGGCTGCCCGCCGAACTCGCCTGGTTCCCCTGGTTCTTGAGGACGGCGGAGAAGGTGACCGTGTCGCCCTCGCCCGGTGCGCTCGGCGACCAGGACACGGGGGAGGCCACCAGGTCGGCGCTGGTCACCGGCTTGACGACGAGGCCCGTCGGGCTCGTGTAGGCGTTGTTGTTCTCGTCGCGCTCGACGACCTTGTTGCCCGGGTCGACGACCGCGCCGACCTGGTACGTGCCCGCGTCGCGCGTCCCGATGTCCGCGCTGACGGTCGCCGTCGCACCGGCCGCGAGGGCGCCCACGGAGGCGGACCCCACCTTGTCGGAGCCGAGCTTGAAGTCCAGGTCGGTCGCGGTGCTCGGCTGGGTGCCCGCGTTGCGCACCGTCGCCGACAGCGTGATCTTGTCGGACTCCACCGGCGACGCCGGGTTCGAGGTGATGCCCGTGACCTGGAGGTCCGGGTTCGGCGCCGGCTCACCCAGCACCTGGAACTCGGCCAACTGGCCAGCCGGAGCACCGGAGTTGGCGGTGAAGACCAGGCGGACGTCCGCGACGCGCCCGGTGACCGGCACCGTCACCGAGTTCCCGCTCGACGGGTTGAACGTGTAGTCCTTCGCAGCGGCCAGCGTCGTGAAGGACGACGCGCCCTGCTCGCGGCCCTGCACCTCGATCTTCTGGGTGCGGGTGGACCACGCGGCGTCCGGGTTCAGCTTCAGGACGAGCGAGGAGACGTCCGCGTTCGCGCCGAGCTTCACGGTCAGGCTGTTCGGGTAACTGCCCCCGCCGCCCTCCCAGTACGTGCTGGTGTCGCCGTCGACCGCGTTCTCGGCGACGTACGTGAACGTCGAGGACGAGGCCGTGATCGGCTTGCCCACGGCCAGGTTCACCTGGTCGCTCGTGGAGCCGTTGCGGGTCACGGAGTTGGAGCTCGCCGACTGGTTGCCCGCCGCGTCCTTGGCGCGTACCGCGTACGTCACGGTCGCCGAAGCGGGCTGCGTGTCGGTGTACGAAGTGACGTCCCCGGCAACCGACTTGAGCAGGGTGCCGTTCGCGTAGATGTCGTAGGCGGTGACCTTCACATTGTCGGTCGACGCCTGCCAGGTCAGCTTGACCTGCCCCTTGGTCGCCTCGGTGAAGGCCAGATTCCCGGGCGCGGTCGGCGCCTGCGTGTCACCCGAATCGCCCTTGCGTGTCACCGAGTTGGAGTTGGCCGACTGGTTGCCTGCCGCGTCCTTGGCGCGCACGAAGTACGTGAGCGTCGCCGACGCGGGCTGGTTGTCGGTGTAGGTGAGCGTGTCACCGTCGACCGACGCGCGCAGCGTCCCGTCCGCGTAGATGTCGTAGCCGGTGACCTTCACATTGTCCGAGGCGGCCTTCCAGGTCAGCTTGATCTGACCGGTCGCGGGCTCGGTGTAGGCGAGGCCGCTGGGCGCGCCCGGCGCCTCGGTGTCGCCGGTCGTCGGCCCGAACACCTCCAGCTCGGAGAGCTGGCCCGCCGACTGCCGCGTGTTCGCGGTGACCTGCACCCGCACGTACCGAGTGGTGACCGTGTCGAAGGACAGCGTCTGCGTCTGCCCGTTCGACGCGCTGAACTCGTACGCCTTCGACGCGACCAGATCGCTGAAGTCCGTGCCGTTCGTGCTGCCCCGCACCGTCAGCGTCTGCGTCCTGGTCTCCCACCCGGACGGCAGCCGCAGCACCACCCGGTTCACACGTACCGAAGCGCCCAGATCCACCTGGACCCATTGCGGCAGCGCGTCGTTCTGGGACTCCCAGTAGCTGGCGATGTCGCCGTCACCGGCGTTCGCCGCCGTGTACATCTGCGTGGTGGAGCTCGCCGTGAACGTCTTGCCGCGGGCCAGGTTGACCGACGAGTCGCCCGTGCCGTGCACCTCCAGCTCCGACAGCTGCGCCGCCTGCCAGCCGGTGTTGGCGCTCACCACGATCCGCACGAAGCGGGTCTGCGTCGCCGGGAAGGACACCGTCACCGTGTTCCCCGAGCCGGGGGCGAAGGTGTACTGCGCCGACGACTTGAGCGTGTCGAAGGAGGTGCCGTCCGCGCTGCCCTGCACCGCCAAGGTCTGGTTCCGGCTCTCCCACGATCCCGGAAGGCGCAGCACCACCTCGTCGACGCGGGCCGTCGACCCCAGGTCGGCCTGCACCCACTGCGGCAGGCTGGAGCCCGAACTCTCCCAGTACGTACCGGCGTTGCCGTCGACCACGTTCGCCGCCTTGTACTCCGCATTGGCGCTGCTGGCCTTCGTCGCCGCGCCCGCGGCGAGATTCGGGCCGCCCGCGGCATGCCCGGCGACCGCCGGCAGGCCGAGGAACGCCAGCGCGAGAGCGAGGAACGCGACCGTGAGGCCGCGTCTTCTGCTTCGCCATCTGGATCTGAGCAACGACTGTCCGAACATGCTTCCCCTGTCCCTGCACAGGTCGTGCAGTGAAGCGAGCGATCTCAAGGACCGCATCAGGTTCTTGCGTTTAGTTGTTGGAGAATTGCAGAGTGATGTTGTCGAGTCCACCGTTTGAACAGAGGTAGTTGCGATGAGGAAGAATCGTCGACCATGTCCCACGCACAGGCGGCCGACGGTGCCGCGCTCCACTACCAAGTCCGCGGCAGCGGCGCCCCGTTGGTGCTGCTGACCGGACAGTCGAACGACCACCGCTGGTGGGACCCGGTGCTCGACCGCTTCGCCGCGGCCTTCACGACCGTCGTCCTCGACTGGCGCGGCACCGGCGACAGCGACCGGCCCGACACGGACACCTACAGCACGGAGAACTTCGCCCGTGACGTCGTCGCCGTCCTCGACCACGCGGGCATCGACCGCGCCCACGTCTACGGCACCTCGATGGGCGGCCGCGTCGCCCAGTGGCTCGCCGCCGACCACGCCGCACGCGTCGACCGCCTCGTCCTCGGCTGCACCTCCCCGGGCGCACCGCACGGCGCCGAGCGCGGCCCCGCCGTCCGCAAGGCCCTCGCCGACCCGGACCCGGCCGCCGCCCGCGCGGCCCTGCTCGACCTGATGTACACACCCGCGTACGTCGCCACGCACCCCGGCCCGTTCCACACGCTCGGCGACCCGACGATGCCCGCGCACGCCCGCCGCCGTCACCTGCGGGCCAGCGCCCGCCACGACGCGTGGGACGCGCTGCCCCGGATCACCGCGCCGACCCTCGTCGTGCACGGCACGGACGACGACTTCAACCCGACCGCCAACGCGCCGCTGCTGGCCGAGCGCATCCCCGACGCGCGCCTCCTGCTGATCCCCGGCGGCCGGCACGCCTACTTCGAGGAGTTCGCGGACGACGCGACGCCCCCGGTCGTCGACTTCCTGAACGCGCGGACGGAGGAGGCCCGTTGACCAAGACCGCCCGAATACCCGGGCAGCAGGCCGAGCCGAGGGAGGCATCGCTCGTCCGGTCCTCGTTCCTCATGGCGATCGGCACGCTCGTCTCCCGCGCCACCGGCCTGATCCGCCAGGTCCTCCAGGCCGCCGCGCTCGGCACCGCCCTCTACGCGAGCACGTACAACACGGCGAACACCGTCCCCACCAGCCTGTACACCCTGCTCATCGGCGGCGCCCTGAACTCGGTCCTGGTGCCGCAGCTGGTCCGCGCCCGCGTCGAGCACGCCGACGGGGGCCGCGCCTACGAACAGCGCCTCGTCACCCTCGTCGTCTGCGTCCTCGGTCTCGGCACCGCCCTGGCCGTGTGGGCGGCGCCGCAGATCGTCGGCATCTACATGAACGACACGCCCCGAACGCACGCCGCGTTCGAGCTCACCGTCGTCTTCGCCCGATTCCTGCTGCCGCAGATCTTCTTCTACGGACTGTTCGCCATGCTCGGACAAGTCCTGAACGCACGCGGCAGGTTCGGCGCCATGATGTGGACGCCTGTCCTCAACAACATCGTCCTCATCGGCATGTTCGTCGCCTACCTGTCCCTGATGACGAGGCCCGCCGACGTCACCGACGTCACCATGACCCAGGTCCGCCTCCTCGGTGCCGGCACGACCTGCGGCATCGCTGTCCAGGCCCTCGCCCTGATCCCGTTCGCCCGCGCGGCCGGGTTCCGGCTGCGGCCCCGCTTCGACTGGAAGGGCACGGGCCTCGGCGGAAGCATCCGGGCCGCCCGCTGGACCCTCCTGTTCGTCCTCGCGAACCAGGCCGCCCTCGCCGTCGTCACCCACTTCGCGAACTCCGCCGACGGCGCCCTGCCGCATTCCGGCGTCGGCTACACCGCGTACACCTACGCCCAGACCATCTGGCTGCTGCCCCAGTCCATCGTCACCGTCTCCCTCGTCACCGCACTGCTGCCCCGGATGAGCGCCGCGGCCGCCGAGGGCCGCGTCGACGACATCCGCGCCGACCTGTCCCGCGGTCTGCGCGCCACCGGCGCCGTGATCGTGCCCGCCGGATTCCTGTTCCTCGCGCTGGGACCGCAGATCGCCGCGCTGCTGTTCGGACACGGCGCCGCCGACCCCGGACCGCTGGGCCACATGCTGCAGGCGTTCGGCCTCGGCCTGATCCCGTTCTCCGCGCAGTACCTGATGCTGCGCGGCTTCTACGCGTTCGAGGACACCCGCACCCCGTTCCTGACCGCCGTCTGGATCGGAGCGATCAACGTCGCGCTCGCCTGTGCCTGCCACTGGCTGCTGCCCGTGCGCTGGGCCGTCACCGGTATGGCCGCGGGCTACGCGCTCTCGTACGGCATCGGACTGCTGCTCACCGCGCGGCTGCTGCGGAGCCGTCTCGACGGCCGCCTCGACGGACGGCGCCTGGTCCGCAGCTACGGGAAACTGGTCGCCGCCGCCGGGCTCGCGGCGGTCGCCGGCTGGGGCGCGGCCCGCGGATGCGCCGACGCGGCCGGTACCTCCGCCACCGGCACCGCGGTCGCGCTGGCCGCCGGGACCCTCACCATGGCCGTCGCCTTCCTGGCCCTCGGCCGGCTGCTGCGCATCGCCGAACTGCGTAGGCTGCCGTTCGCCTGACCACCAGGGAGGAACGATCGCGATGCCCGCAGCCCATGTCCTGCTCACGGAGCTCCTGGAGGCGGCCGACCCGGCCGCGACCGGAGCGTTGTGGCGCCTCGGCGGCGCGGCCCGGCAGCTCGACGCCAACGTGATCCGCGTACGGCCCGGCGCGCGCGGCGACGCCTACGTCGAGAACGACCTCGACGTCCTGCTCGTCGTCGCCGAGGGCCACGGGACCCTCCACCGGGCCGGCACCGACGAGGAACTGGCGCCGGGCACCCTCGTGTTCGTGCCGCGCGGTGAGCGGCGCGCCGTCAGCGCGGGCGAGGCGGGCCTCGTCTACATCACGGCGCACCGCAGGCGGCCCGGCATGACCATCGGCCGGGCCGCCACCGCGGTGACCGCGGAGGGCGGCGAGGCGGCGTGTCTGCTGCCCCGCGTCTGCGCGGAGTGCGGCCGGGCCGCCGAGGAGGCCGCGGCGCGCTTCTGCAGCCGGTGCGGAGAGCGCTTGCCCGCGGAGACTTCCGGCCGTAGTTGAGTGCGAGCAATCAAGCCAGACGGCGGGTTCCGCGCCCTCGGTACCTGCGTGCCGCAAGGGCTCAGGAGCTTCCCTTCCGTCACTTCTCGCCACTGATTCAACACGCAAGGTTACTGAAAGACGGGGGTCCGGGATGAGTTCCCCGGCCGCCCACGGCAGACTCTGGCGCAGGCGGCCGCCTACTCCCGAGGCGGTCGACCTGGGGAGGGGAAGCACCCCAGGGGGAGTCCGTGTGTGTGGGGCGCGCGGACTCCCCGTTTCCCCTCAGCTCCCGGTCAGGAAGCCGGCACCGTGTCCTCGAACGTGGTGCCCGCCGAGCGGTATGCGGTCACCTTCGCCGCCACCTGCGCCGGGGTGAGCACCTGGTCCTTGACGTGCAGCACATAGTCGACCTGCTGGTCGTAGGCGCGCGCGGTGGTGCTCGTCTGGCCGGCCAGGTCGATCAGCCACTGGTTGAAGTTGATCGACATGGGCCGCTCCGGCAGGTACGCGGCGTCGTGCGTGCCGAAGAGCTGCCCGTCGACGTAGTACTTGATGGTGCTGTTGTCGATGGTGAGCACCAGGTCGTGCCAGCCGCTGTAGCTCTGCCGGCTCTCCGTGTGCTGGTTCACCGCCTGCCACGGGTCAGGGTTGTAGGTCTCCCAGGACGTCGTGTACAGGATGTTCGACGGCTCGCCCCAGCCGCCGTTGGGCAGGTACTCGAAGTCGTACTCGGCGTAGTCGTCCGCCATCGGCGCCTTCAGGTCGTTGATGGTGAAGAACGTCTGCACCAGGTGGTCGCCGTCCGGACCGCTCTTCGGCGCGTCACTGAACTTGACCCGCGCCGCGTACGTCCCGTTCTTGAACTTGAGTGCCTTGGTGAGGACCTCGGTCTGCTTGGTGCTCTCGCCCGTACCCGCCGTCGACGTCTCCAGGTTCATCACCGAGTTGCCGCCGGAGGACGGGAACGTCACGTTCTGCGGCGCCCAGGTCGCGCCCGGTACGCCGGGGCCGCCGGAGTTCGAGCGCACGCTCCAGCCGTTCGCGGAGATCTTCGGGTCGTTGTAGCCGCTGTAGTTGAAGTCGTCGAAGAGCGTGGCCCCGTCGCCGGGCGGATCGGTCGGATCGGTCGGGTCCGTGGGATCGGTCGGATCGTTTCCCTCGGGGGCCGTGCCCCAGACGACGGCTCCGTCGAGCTGCGCGGTGACCTTCGACCAGTTCGCGTACGCCGACTGGGCCGCGCCGAACGAGTAGTCGTCGGCCTGGTTCAGCGACTGCCAGTCCGCTCGGTAGAAGCGCAGCTGCAGATCACCGGTGTCCGCGCCCGCCGCGAGCGAACCGGCACCCGACGTGAAGCCGACCTCCAGGTAGCGGTCGGCGGTCGCGGTCGGGTGGGCGAGGGTGCCGAACGTGCCGGTGACGTTCCCGCAGCCCTTGACGGCCCACGAGCAGGCGAAGCGGTAATTCGCGCTCGCGGTGTCGGACTTGAAGTAGTAGCGGACCTTGACCGAGCTGAGCGGCACGCTCGCGCTGCCGGTGTTGCGTACCTTCAGCCAGGGCTCGGCCTGGTCGCTGCCGGTGCTGCCCGTGTGGTACTGCACCGTCAGATCGCCGGCGGCGGCGGAGGCGCTGGACGGGAGCGCGAACAGGCCCGCGCAGCCGAGGGCGACGGCCACGGCGCAGGTGGCCGATCTGTTGAGGGCGGTCTTTCGCGTGGTGGATTTCTTCATGTCGGTTCCTTTCCGGAACGGTGGGGGACGGTGAGGTGCGGATCGAGGGGGCCGTGCCGCACGCCGAGCGCGGCGAGCCGGGACGTGTGCGCGGCGACGCGGTCGCGGAAGCCGGGCCAGGACGGAGCTCCGTGCCAGGCACGGTCGGCGAACGCGCACAGCCGGGGGAAGGACAGGCGGTCGACGTGCTCGGCGGCCGGGACGAACTCGGTCCACAACTGCGCCTGCATGCCGATGAGCTGTCCTGCGACGTCGGTGTCGTCCGGTGGCTCGTGGTCGTGGACCGCGCGCAGGTCGACCACGGCACCCGGCTGTGCCTGCGGTTCGGCGGGGGAGTGGGACTGCGCGTAGTCCAGGTAGCTCGCCCGGTGCTGGCCGCTGATCACGGTGTGGCCGCGTTTGAGGGCGATGCGGGTGTGCTCCGGGTCGCGCCACGTCATCACCGTGAAGTGCGGCGGCAGCCCCTCCCCGGTCTCCGCCCAGGCCGTCGGGACGCGGCCGCGATCGGTCAGGAGCTCCCCGATGCGGCCCAGGAACCAGCCGCGCAGCGCGGCCGTGTCCGGCAGCCCCTCGGCTGCGGCCCGGGCCCGCGCCGCCGGGCTCCGCGCCCACTCCGTGGTGGGGCACTCGTCGCCGCCGATGTGCACGTGCGGCGAGGGGAACACGTCGAGGACCTCGTCGAGGACGGCACGGCAGAAGTCGAGCACCGGCTCGTGCACGCCGAGGACGTTCTCGCACACACCCCACCGCGTCCACACGCCGAGCGGCCGCCCGGGCACGTTGCCCAGCTCCGGGTAGGCGGCGAGGGCGGCCCGTGCGTGCCCCGGCATCTCGATCTCCGGCACGACGGTGACACCGCGCGCGGCGGCGTACGCGACGAGCCCGCGTAACTCCTCGCGCGTATAGGCGCCTTCGTGCGGCACCCCGTCGAAGAGGCGGCTCCCCGCGGGGCCCACCATCGACTCGGCCCGCCGCCCACCCACCTCGGTCAGGCGGGGATACGCGGCGACCGGCATCCGCCAGCCCTGGTCGTCGGTGAGATGCAGATGCAGCACGTTCAGCTTGTGCAGGGCGAGCAGATCGACGTACCGGCGCAGCAGCGACACCGGCTGGAAGTGCCGTGCCACGTCGAGCATGAAACCGCGCCAGGAATGCCGCGGCACATCGGTGATCTCCGCGCAGGGCACGCGCCAGGCGACGCCGGGCCGGGCCGTCCCCGACAGGGCTTCCGCCGGCAGCAGTTGGCGCACGGTCTGGATGCCGCGGAGCAGCCCGGGCAGGCGCGCGGCCCGCAGCAGCACCGCGTCCGGCGCGACGGTGAGGCCGTACCCCTCTTCGCCGAGGCCGCCCAACTGGGGATCGAGCGCGAGCACGAACGGCCCGTCGGGGGAGGCGGCCAGCGGCAGTCCGGTGGCGGGCGCGAGGAGCGTACGGAGCAGGTCGGCGGCCGGTTCGGCGCCGGGGGAGACCCGGACCGTCGTGCCGGGACGGAGCGTGAAGTGGCCGGGGCGAAAGGAGAGGTGCGTGGGCAGAGGGATCAGAGAGGGGCGGTGTGCGGGCACTGCGGACCTCCGGACAGGGGTGGCTCAGCCCTTGACGGCGCCGGCCGCGAAACCGGACGTGACATGCCGCTGCAGCACGAGGAAGATCATCAGCGCGGGCAGCGCGAACAGGGTGGAGGCGGCCATGGTGGCGCCCCAGTCGGTGCCGAACGTGTTGTGGAACGAGGACAGCCACACCGGCAGCGTCCGCTGGTCCTGCTGCTTGATGATGAGGAAGTTGGCGTACGCGAACTCGTTCCACGCCGTGATGTAGCCGAACAGCGACGTCGCCATCAGACCCGGCGCCAGCAGCGGGAACGCGATGTGCCGGAACGCGCCGACCCGGGTGCATCCGTCGACCTGCGCCGACTCCTCCAGCTCGGCCGGGATCGTCGCGATGAAACCGCGCAGCACCACGATCGTGAACGGCAGCGTCATCATGAAGTACACCAGCGTCAGCGTCGGCAGCCGGTCCAGCATCCCGGTGTCCCGCGAGATGATGTAGACGGGAATGATCAGCGATTCCCACGGTGCCATCTGCGCGACGAACACCATGAGCATGAACTGCCGCCGCCCGCGCCAGCGCATCCGCGCCACCGCGAACGAGGCGCCGAGCGCCACCAGCAGCGCGAGCAGGACCGCGCTCACGGTCACCAGCAGGCTGTTGCGCCAGAACAGTCCGAACCCGTCGGCGTCGATCGCCCGGCGGAAATGGTCGAGCGTCCAGCTCTGCGGCAGCAGCTGGGGGTGCTCGGACTGGATGTCGCGGCTCGGCTTGAAGGCCGTCGCGACCATCCAGTACACGGGGAAGAGGCAGACGACCACGGTGAGGGTCGCGGCGACATGGATCGGGATGCGGCGCAGCGCACGGGGGGTCGTCACCGTTCCGCCTCCTGTCGGAACATCTGCCGGAAGTAGGCCACGAGCACGCCGGACATGAGCAGCACCGTCAGCATCGACGCGGCCGATCCCAGGTCGTAGCGCTGCTGGGCCAGGGCCGTCTGCACCGCGTACACCGGCAGGATGGTCGTCGCGTCGCCCGGGCCGCCGCGGGTCATCACCCAGATCTGCACGAACGCCTTGAACGTCCAGATCACCTCGAGGGACAGCACCAGCATGAAGATCGGCCGCACGATCGGCAGCGTGACCGAGCGGAAGATACGGGCGCCGGACGCGCCGTCGATGCGAGCGGCCTCGTACAGCTCGGACGGCACCGTGGTGAGTGCCGAGTACAGCGTGATCGCCGCGAACGGGACCGACTGCCAGACCACGAGCGCGACCAGGATGGCGAACGCCGCCGGCCCGTGCGCCAGCCACGGATACCCCTCGTACGACGAGAACCCGAGGCCGGTCAGGGCGTGGTTGACGATCCCGAACTCCGAGTGGAACAGCCACTGGAACACCGTCGTCGCCGCGACCACCGGCATCGCCCAGGTCAGCACGAGCGCGCTGAGCACGGCCGTGCGCCAGAGCCGCCCGAGCCGCTCCACCATCAGCGCCACCAGCGTCGACAGCCCCATGATCAAGGCGACGTTGACCGCCATGAACAGGAACGTGCGGCGTACGACGGTCCAGAACCGGGCGTCGGAGAGCAGCGTGGTGTAGTTGTCGAAGCCGGTGAAGTGCGCGTCACCCAGGATGAGTTGGCGCAGCCCGAAGTCCTGGAAGGAGATCAGGACCGTGCGGGCCAGCGGATAGACGAGCAGGTACAGCATGCCGAGGAGGGCGGGGGCCACCAGCAGGTACGGCCAGGCGCCGGACGTGGTGGCGCGGCGGGCGGGGTCCCGTGGGCGCCGGGGCGGCCGGGTGAGGGGGCGGGGTGCGGTCCGCTCGCGGACGACCGACACGGCGCTCACTCCTTTCCGTCGTGACGAGGGGAGAGGGTCAGGATCCGGACTTCATCGCCGCGGTGATGGCGTCGGACGCCTTCTTCGCCTCCGAGGCCGCGTCGCCGCCCGCGAGGACCGCCGTCAGGTAGTCCTTGATCGGGTTCTTGGCCTCGACGGCCGCCCAGCCCGGCGTGTTCGGTGTCGCGTGCCCGACGGCCGCGCCGACCGCCATCGCCGAGGCACCCGGGTCCTTGGCCACCGCGCCCGCGAGCGTCGTCTTGTTCGGTACGTAGCTCATCGCGACGGCGAGCTTCTTCTGCCAGGCGTCGCCGGTCAGTTCCTCGATGAAGGTGTACGCGGCGTCGTGGTGCTGCGACACCGTCGGGATCACCAGGTCCGAGCCGCCGGTGAAGACGGCGCCGGGCGTGCCGGCCGTCTTGCCGGGGATCGGGAAGAACCCCAGCTTGCCCTTCAGCTCGGGGTTGTTCTGGGTGACGACGTTGGCGCCGCCGGGGGTGCTGATGATCTGCGCCACCTGTCCCTTGGCCATCACCTCGGCCTGCGGCGGCTGTGCCTCGTCGGAGTCCTTGGGGCCCTTGCCGAGGGCCTGCAGCTTCTTGTAGAAGGCCATGGCGCGCAGCGCCTCGGGGGAGTCCAGGGCGCCCTTCCACTGTCCGCCGGACTCGGTGGCCAGGTCGCCGCCCTCGTCCCAGACGAAGCCGGAGAGGGCGTACCAGTTCTGTCCCGGCAGGTAGATGCCCTGCTGCGCCCCGTTGTCGAGCTTCTTCGTCGCGTCGATCCACTGCTCGCGCGTCGTGATCGACTTCGCGTCGACGCCGGCCTTCTCGAACAGGTCCGTGCGGTAGATGACGACCCGGTTCGCCGCGTAGTACGGGATACCGTACTGCTTGCCCTCGTACGCCCCCGGCTCGGCGAGGCCCTTCAGCCAGTCCTTGCCGCCGAGCGCGTCGACCTTGTCGCTCAGGTCCAACAGGCCGCCGCTCTGGGCGAACTGGGCGACCTGGGTGTTCCCGGTCTCGATGACGTCGGGCGCGTCGTTGCTGGCGAGGGCGGCCGTGACCTTCTCACCGATGCCGTCCCACTCCTGGATCTGGACGCGCACGTCGATGTCCGGGTGCGCTGCCTCGAACCCCTTCTCGAACTCCTTCTGGAAGGCGGCCGAGACGCTGTCGCGCATCAGCCACACGTCGATGGTGGTCCGCCCGCCGTCACCCGATTCCCCGTCACCGGAGCCGGACGAACTGCAGGCACTGAGCCCGGCGACCGCGACGAGCGCGGACAGACCGGCGAGCAAGCGGAGCTTCACGGTTCACCTCTGGGGCGCCGGACCTGACCAGTTGTGCAACTGGTCAGGTGACCTCTGGTGGTGGAGAAAGCTGGCATAGACCACTGGACACGTCAAGCCCCCAGGAAATGCTGGGTAGTTGTCGATCAAGCCCGGGCCGTGGTCAACTGGTAAGGCAACTGGTCGTACGGCACGAGGGGGCGGAAGTGAACGCCGACGCGAACAGGGACGCGCCGGGGGCGGTGCTCAAGCGCGAGCGGGTCCGCGACCACATCCTCGAACTCATCGAGTCGCAGCGCCCCGGCGACGCGATCCCCTCCGAGCGCGCACTCTGCGCCCGGCTGGGCGTCTCGCGTCCCACGCTGCGCGCGGCCGTCGACGAACTCGTCGCCGCGGGCCTTCTCGTCCGCGAACACGGCCGCGGCATGTTCGTCGCCCCGGAGAAGATCACCCAGGAGCTCGTCGCCCAGGAAGAGGCGCTGACGGTGCCCCAGGCCGCCGGGGCCTGGACCAGCCGGCTGCTGGAGTTCACCACCATCCAGGCGGGCGCCCGGGTCGGCCGCAAGCTGCGCCTCTCACCCGCCGCGAAGATCGTGTACGTGGCCCGACTGCGGCTCGTCGACGGGGCGCCGATGGCCATCGAGCACCTGCACATCCGCGCCGACCTGGTCCCGGGCCTGAGCGCCCAGGAGCTGGAGAGCGGCGACCTGTACGCGCATTTGCGCGAACACCACGACGTACACGTCCGCGAAGCCGTCCAGGCCATCGAACCGACCGTCGTGACCCGCGCCGAGGCCGACCTCCTCGACGTCCCCGAACTGTCCCCCGCCCTGCTCTTCGAGCGGCTCACCTCGGACACGTCGGGGCGGCCCGTCGAGTACGTCCACTCGCTGTACCGCGGCGACCGCTACCGCATCGTCTCCCGCCTCACCCTCGGCCCCACGGCGACCGCCTCGGCCGTCGCCGTCCCGGAGGCGGGCCACCACCCCGGCATCCCGCCCGGCGACTTCGCGCACCGCGACACCGTCGCCTCCTCCACCCGGGGCGATGTCCAGCAGGCACCCTGACACACGCCGGCGCCTGCGCGGCGCGGGCCCCGGACCTGGTTACGGTTCCGCCATGGCCGACTACCGCATCGAAACCGTCCGCAACGGCGAGCGCGACTGGACCGCCCGCAACGACCGCGGCGCCGAGGTCCGTATCGCTCCCGCCGACTCCGACGGGGCCCAGCCCTCGTTCACCCCCGTCGAACTCCTCCTCGCCGCGCTCGGCGGCTGCGGCGGCCTCGTGGTCGACCGCACCGCCCGCACCGTCGACCACGACGCCCTGCGCATCGTCGTCGAGTCGGTCTCCCGGCCCGAGGACGACGGCCGCGTCGGCGCCGTGCGCGTCTCCTACGAACTCGCCCTGCCCGAGGGCGACACCCGCGCCGCCGAGACCCTGGAACGCGGCATCCGGCTCACCCACGAGAAGTACTGCACGGTCAGCCGCACCGTCGAACACGGCGCGCGCGTAGAGGCGTTGGGCCCCGACGGCACGATGCTCTTCATGGGCGGCTGACGGGGCGTCCCGCGCCCGGTCGGCTCAGCGTGCCCCGTCCGCCGACCGGAACCGCGCCGCCTCCAGGCGCACCGACTCGACGTACTGCCCCGGCGTCATCCCGGTCTCCGTGCGGAACGGCCGGGCCAGATGCCGGACGCTCTCACTCGGGCCTTGCGCCACGAAGTGCCGCCGGACGATCCGGCGGCACTCCTCAGCTTCCGCCTCCGCGGAGACGGGCGTCTTGGCTGTGGGGTCAGGTGTCCCACAGATGCGCAGATTCGGACACGGCCTGGTCAGGGCAGGTTGTGCACCTTCGGGCCGACCGAGTTCGACCAGGCGGAACCGGCCGTCGCGTCCCAGTTGGTCGACCAGGTCATCGCGCCGCGCAGCCCCGGATAGGTCTTCGCGGGCTTGAAGGAGCCGCAGCCCGTGCCGCGCGCCAGGCAGTCGAGCGCGTTGTTCACCACCGACGGGTCCACGTAACCGCTGCCCGCCCCGCGCGTCGACGCCGGGACGCCGAGACCGACCTGCGACGGGTCGAGGCCGCCCTCCAGCTGGATGCAGGCGAGTGCGGTCAGGAAGTCCACCGAGCCCTGGCTGTACACCTTGCCGTCGCAGCCCAGCATCGAACCGCTGTTGTAGTACTGCATGTTGACGACGGTGAGGATGTCCTTCACGTTGAGCGCGGTCTTGAAGTACTCGCCCGACGTCGACTGCATGTCGATGGTCTGCGGCGCCATGGTGAGCACCAGCTTCGACCCGGCCTTCTGCGACAGCTGGCGCAGCGCCTTCGTCATGTACGTCGAGTTGAGGCCGTTCTCCAGGTCGATGTCGACGCCGTCGAAGCCGTACTCCTGCATGAGCGCGTACGCGCTGTTCGCGAACGCCGTCGCGGACGCGTCGCTGTTGACCGAGATGCTGCCCTTCTCGCCGCCGACCGAGAGGATCACGGACTTGCCCGCGGAGTGCTTGGCGGCGATGTCCGCCTTGAAGTCGGCGGTGGAGGCGTAGCCGACGGCCGGGTCGAGGTTGAAGGTGATCTGCCCCGGGGTGGTCGTGGCGTCGGCGAACGACACCGCGATGATGTCGTACTGCGACGAGACGTCCCGCAGCTTCTGCACGGTCGCGCCGTTGTCGAAGTTCTGCCAGTAACCGGTCAGCGCGTGCTTGGGCACGGTGCCGCCGCCTCCGCCGCCCCCGGAGGTGGCTGTCTTCGCCGTCACGGCCGCCGACTTGGCGGACTCACCGGCCGCGTTCGTCGCGCTGACCTGGAAGCTGTACGAGGTGTTCGCCGTCAGGCCGGTGACGGTCGCCGAGGAACCGGAGACCGAGGCGACCTTCGTGCCGTCCCGGTAGACGTTGTAGCCGGTGGCCGTGGAGACCGGGGTCCAGGACAGGTCGACGGAGGACGACGTCGTCGCGCCCGCGGCGAGGCCCGCCGGTACGCCCGGAACGACCACCGGGTCGGTGCCGCCGCCCCCGTCGGGTCCGAAGACGCTAACGTCGTCCACGTAGTACGGGCTCTGCCCGTACCAGCCGTGCGTGTAGACCGTCACCGACGTCGTGTTCGCGCCTGTCTTGAAACTGGTGGTGAGCTGCTGCCAGGACGAGCTGCCCGGCGTCCAGGTCGAGACATCGGTGGTGCCGGTGCCGCTCGCGCCGAGGTAGGCGTAGCCGCCCTGTACCCAACTGCTCAGCGTGTACGTCGAGTTGGGCTTGACCGCGACGGTCTGGGTGCACTTGGCGTTGTCCTGGCCCGCGGGGGTGCCCTTCAGCGCCTTGGCGCCGCCGTGCACGGGCGAGGAGACGGTCGCGCCGCTGCCCGCGGTACAGGTCCAGTTGCTCAGATCGGACTCGAAGCCGGCGTTCTTGGCGACGTTGACGTCCGCGGCCTGGGCGGGAGCGGCGAGCGCGGTGACGCCGAGCGCCGCGGCCGAGGTGACGGCGAGTGCGGCGCCGAGCCGGCGCCGGGCGCCGGGTCTGCCATGACGTGCACGGTCCACGGGAGTGCCTCCGGGGGAGAGGTGAAGGGCGGATGTGAACGGTGGCCACCGCTGTGCGTCAGAATTGGTCCAGGCCAATCGAGTTGTCAAGACCTCTGGAGTGCCCGGCCCGCGGAAGTCCCCGGCCTCGTGGAGTGCGACGAGTCCCGCCGCGCGGCAAGGTCGTAGCAGGGGGCGGGGCAGGAGGCCCCGCCGCACACCGGCCGTCGGAGGTCACCATGGCAGCGCGCCCGGACGCGGCGACGGCGCTGAACAAGCGTTTCAGCGCCGTGCTGGAGAAAAGCCCGAACCCGGGCGGATGGACCTACGTCGTCTGGCCCGAAGCGGCCGCGTTCTTCGGTACGCGCGGACTGGTGAAGGTGCGCGGCACCGTCGACGGGCACCCTTTCCGCAGTTCCTTCATGGCCCTCGGCGACGGCCGCCACAAACTTCCCGTGAAGGCGGACGTGCGACGCGCGATCGGAAAGGATGTGGGCGACACCGTGACCGTCCTGCTGGAGGAGCGGCTTTCCTGAGCGTTCAGAGCAGTCCGCGCACGTAAGCGGCCTGCCCCACGTGCTGGAGGTCGTCCGACAGCACACTGATGAGCCGCACGCCCAGGGTCACCGGCGGGTCCCAGTTCTCGTCCACGACGCGGTCGAGCGCGGCGTCTTTCAGGTCACCCAGAAAGCCCAGCGTCTGCTCGTGGACCGCGTCGTAGTAGCCGAGCAGCAGCGTGCCGGAATCGACCTTCACCTGGCCGACCTGCTGGGACGTATGGCCGTATCCGGTGTCCGTCGCCGGCAGGCGCAGGCCGAACCGGTCGGCCCAGCCCCGCGCGAGCCAGACCTGCTCGAACCCGGCCGCATCGGCGAGATGGTCGTCCTGCACGCGCGTGAGATGCCAGATCAGCCAGGCGACGGAATTCGCGCCGCCGGGGCGCGCGTGGAGATCGTCGGGGGAAAGGCCCTCGACCGCCGCGTGCACTTCCTCCTGAATGCGGCCGTAGCCGTCGATGAGTACGTCGTGTGAGTGCATGGGGTGCAGTTTCGTCGACCGTCTGCATTTCGGCCAACGGAGCGCCCGAATATGCCAGGAGACTGGCGCGAAAAGCATGGTGACAGTGCGCACGAAGTGCCGATACTCGTCGGGTGAGACGGTTGAACTTTGTTCGATGCGGCATATCGCGGATCAATGACCTTGATCGGCGCGGCCGTCGGGATCGGATCGCTGATCAATTACCGACCAGTTAGTGATCAATGGTGCCAGGCAATGGGGGAGATCGTGCACGACGAATTCCTGTGCCACGTCACCGCGTACGGAATCTGCGGTGGACGGCGCGTCGGAGTTCCGCTCGGTACCTACCGCGCCCCCACCCTGCCGCTCGCCCTGTGGTGGCTGCGCGACCGTGCCACCTGGATCGCCGAACGGCTCGACCCCCGCCCCGGACTGTCGCACGTGCCGGAGGGCGCCCTGATGCCGATCGGCGACGACACCCCGGACGTGCCCGACCTGCTGCGGGCCTGGTGCGCGGACACCGCTCAGCAGGAGTGCGTCGCCGAGGAGTTGGCGGGCGGCCGGCTCGTCCGCGTCGCCACCCGCGACGACACCACCGAGTACGAGCTCCTCGCCGAGTCCGTGGACGCCGTGCGCATGGCCCGCACGGCCGCGCGCGCCCGGACCCACGCCTCCGTATGACAGTCATGACTAGTAACCGACACGAGTGAAGCGGCGATTGCCTGAGCGAACACCCGGGGAGTGTGGTCACGCACGGTAATCACGACCACCTCGGGGCCGCCTGAATGAAGAGCACGTCCGCACTCACCGTCACGCTCCTGGCCCTCGCGGCCGCCCTCGTGCCGAGCGCGACCGGCGCCCAGGCGGCAGGGGGTCCGGGCCAGGTCTGCTTCTGGACCGAGCCGGGCCAGCACGGCCAGGCCTGGTGCTACGGGCCACCCGGCTACGCCGAGGCGGAGAACGGCACACAGCGTCACGCCTACTCCTTCGAGTCCCGCGTCGCGGGCAGCGTCTACGCCATCAGCTACACCGCCTCCAACTGCCTCTACCGGGAGATCCGGCGCGACGACTACTCCGAGAACTGGGAGTGGGCACAGAAGATCGACGGGGTCAGCGACAACACCATGGGCTGTGAGCGGGGCTGACCGACCATGCGATCCCGACCACGGCCGTGGAGGCTCGCCCTCGTGACGGGCCTGCTCCTGCTCACCGGGTGCGCGGGCCGCCCCGCACCACCGGCTCTCTCGCCCGACGACACCATCAGGGCCGCACAACAGGTCCTCACCGACCGCTGCCTCACCCGCCAGGGGCTCACCCCGCCCCGGCCCGGGCAGCGCGGGGTGAGCGCCGACGAACAACAGCGCGTCGCCGCCGCCCTGTTCGGTCGCCCGCCCGCCGAGCTGTCCCTGACCCTCGCCAACGGCGTCCCCGTACGCGCCCACACCGACGGCTGCCTGGCCGCGGCCCAGCGCAGCCTCTACGGGGACGAGAAGCGCTGGTTCCAGGTCTCGACCGTCGTCAACAACCTCCGGCCCGAGGCCGCCTACCGGGAGCGCAGCCTCGCCTCGGTGCGGGCGCGGCACCGAGCCGAGGTCACCGAATGGCGCCGGCTGAAGGCGCACGCATTCGATGCGTCGGCCCGCGTGCTGCATGCCGCCGGCCACCGCTGACACACGGCACCAGCCGAAGAACACACCACAAGGAGACACATGACCCTGAAGCACCCCCTCGCCCTGCTCGCCGCCGCCGTCATCGCCTTCGGCGGCGCCGCGGTCACCACGACCGCGTACGCCGCCCAGTGCCCCAGCGGCGAGTTCTGCGCCTGGACCGACGCCGACTACTCCGGTCAGCGCTGGAACTGGTCCGGCGACGACGGCGACTGGGAGCCCGGCATCCAGGACGAGGACTCCTCCTGGGCCAACCACGGCATCTCCGGACCCGGTATCAAGGACCACGTCCAGGTCTACGAGAACCCGGGCTGGGTCGGCTTCGGCACCGTCTGTCTCGCGCCGGGGCAGGAGATCCCGTCCGACGGCTGGGGCAACGACAGCGGTGACTCCCACACCTGGAAGATGAGCTGCTGAACGCCCCGCGCCGCGGCGGGAGTTCAGAACCCGTCGGGCGTGTGCGGCAGTAGCTCCGTGTACAGCGCGGCGTCGAGCATCGACGCCGCGCCCGGCGTGTGCTCGGTGACCAGCCCCGCCTGCACCAGCGACCGCACGGGCGTCGCGCCCATGTAGGCGGCGGCCAGGTCGCGCGCCTCCAGCGACAGATCCGGCGCGTCCCCGGTCGGCGCGTACGAGAACCCGTCCGGCGACGCGATCAGCCGGTACGAACCCGCATTGTCCGGCCGCTGCTCGTCACGGACCGCGAGCACCACGTCGACGGGGGCCGCCCAGGAGCGTGCCGCCAGTGCGGCCCGCACGTCGACGAGCCGCACCCACAGCGACGGGAACGAGCCCGTCACCCGCACCTGGTCCCGGTCCGCCGCGAACAGCAGCAGCGGATCGTCCAGCGGCCGGACCCAGGCCCGCACCTTCCCCGTCAGGTCGATCGCGGTCAGATAGCTCCACAGCGCGGCGGCCTCCTCGGGACCATCGGCCTCCAGGTCGTCGACGCGGACCAGGCCCGGCGTGTTCGCGTCCTCGTCACCCGCCTTGGTCCGGTAGATCGCGTACCCGGCGAGCGGGTCGCCCAGCGTGACCACCCGGGGCGGCGACATGTCGTCGTCGTCCTCGTCCTTCTCGACCAGCCACTCGTCGCGCCACCAGGCCTCCGTACGCGCCTGCCGGCCCGCCCGGTGCGCACGCGTGCTCTCGAAGTAGGGGTCGAGCAGCGCGGGGGCCGACTCCGGGTCGACCAGGCGCAGGGGGCGGGGGTCGGGCGCGATGCGCAGCGCCAGTGGACGCCGCGAGTCGATCTCCACGGTCGCGCCGTACGTGCCCGCGCCGAAGCCGAACCGCCCATAGATCGACGCCTCCGACGCCCACAGGGCGACGAGCGGCGCGCCCTGCCGGGCACAGCGGGCGAACAGCTCGCCCATCATCGCGGAGAGCACGCCGCGCCGCCGGTGCGTCGGCGCCACCGACACGAACGTCAGGCCGGGACAGGGGAGTTCACCGCCGCCCGGCACGGAGACGGTGAAGGGGTGCGCCGCCGCGAACCCGATCAGATCGTCACCGTCGTAGGCGCCGATGCGCAGAAGGTCGGCCAGGGTCTCACGGTGGTGCTTGCGCCGGTCGTCCTCCGGTGATTCGTGGAAGACGAGGTAGGCGAGCGCGAGGGCGCGCTCGATGTCGGATTCGGGCAGCTCACGGATCTGGACGGATCGGGCATTCATGATCACAAACCCTAACGGGGAGCTGCCTCTCGCGCCGCCCGTGGGGCCTCCGTGGGCAGCGCCATGGGGCGCCGCCCACGGCGACAGGCCTCGGCGGCGCCGACTCCGTCGAGGACGGGCAGGCGGCGGGGGCCGGGCCACCCCGCCGTCCGACTGCGAGGATGCGTCACACAAGCCTGTCAGGTACTTCCGGCATCCTGCCCGGGGCGGATGCGCCCGCGCCGCGATTTCTGCTGCACTCCCGCAGGCGCGCACTCAGCCGTTGCATGCCGCGCCGGGCATGACTCTTGACCGTACCCAGAGGCCACCCCGTGCGGTCCGCGATCTGCGGCTGGGTCAGATCCTCGTAGAACGCGAGCCACAGGACCGTGCGCTGGGGCACCGGCAGCCGCGCCAGCTCCTGGGACACCAGCACCCGGTCGAGCGCCGCCTCCGTCTCCTCCACCACCACCGTGCACTCGGCGGTCACCCCGTCGAGCACGGCCGCCCAGCGGCTGCGCGAGGCCAGCGCGTCCGCGATGTGATGCCGGGTGATCCCCGTCAACCACGCGGCTGGGGAACCGAGTTCGGGACGATAGCCGGCCCGTCCGCGCCATGCGGCGAGGAACACCTGCTGGGTGATGTCCTCCGCGTCACACGTGTCGCCCAACGCCCGCCGGGAGAGCCGCAGCACCAGAGGCGACCATCGCCGGTACAGGTCCGCCAGCTGTGCCGCGTCCGTCCGAGCTCCCGTCTCGGGCGACTCGTACACCCCCGGCGTAACAGGCCGGACCGCTGTGCTCATCGGTGCCTCGTCAACTCCTCGGCCCGTACCCGAACGTGACGTTTCCCGAACGGAAGTGGACGGATGGGCCGCGTCTCCGTCCACGGACCGGTCATCCTGGAAACCCGTACGGCCGAACGGCAACTCGCATCGTTTGTGCGTCGTATCGTGAGCCGATGGACGAGGAGCGGGACACAACGCGAGACGCGCACGGCGACGTAGCGACGGAACCGGGGGTCACCACCGGCGCCCTCGCCCGGCGCCTGGGAGTGTCACCGACGACCCTGCGCACCTGGGACCGCCGCTACGGGCTCGGACCCGCAACGCGGTCCGAGGGCCACCACCGCCGCTGGTCGGCGGAGGACATCGCGGTCGTCGAGGAGATGTGCCGCCTCGCCGCGACGGGACTGCCGCCCGCCGAGGCCGCGCAGATGGCCCGCAAGCGCCAGGACCCGGTCCTTCCCGTCGTCCTCCCGCAGCCGCGCCGGGAACCGGCCCGGCTCCCGGAGACCACGCTCGAACGGCAGCGGCGCGGTCTGGCGCGCGCCGCCACGCGCCTCGACGCACCAGCCGTACACGAACTGCTGACGCAGGCGGTGGCGCGGCACGGCCTGGTCGGGGCCTGGCAGGACGTGATGGCGCCGGTGCTGCACGCGATCGGCCGTAAGTGGGAGGAGGCGGGCGACCGCTACGTCGAGGTCGAACACCTGCTGTCCTGGCATGTCGCGCGCATCCTGCACCGCGGCAGCGTCGCGCCCGTCACCGTCGCCGCCCCGCCCGTCGTGCTGGCCTGCGTGCCGGCCGAACAGCACGCACTGCCGCTGGAGGCGCTCAGCGCGGCGCTGGACGAAATCGGCCTGCCCCAGCGCATGTTCGGAGCGGCCGTGCCCGTCGAGGCGGTCACGGCGGCCGTGCGCAGGACGGGGCCGCGGGTCGTCGTCCTGTGGGCGCAGGCCCGGTCCACCGCGAGCGTGCCGCTGGCCAGGCACCTCGCCGAGACCCGATGGGGCGTGCGCGGGGCCCGCGGCAGGTCCGCCGTGATGCTCGGCGGACCCGGCTGGGCGGGGCACACGGTCCGCGGCACCCTGCGCCCGACGTCGCTGCCGGATGCCCTGACCCGCATCGAGCGGCTCTACCCCGAGCTCACCGCACGCTTCGAGCCCGTTTGAACCGGGCCAGTCCGTCGGGCAGTTCCAGCAGCGGCTCCGGGTAGTCGTACGCGGCCCGGTCCTTGCCGCTCAGCTTCCACGGTTCGTGCACCGCGGGCCCGTCCAGCCCGGCCAGCTCCGGGACCCAGCGCCGCACATACGCTCCGTCCGGGTCGTAGCGCTTGGCCTGCGTCACCGGATTCAGCACCCGATTGGGGCGGCTGTCCGTTCCGGTGCCCGCCATCCACTGCCAGTTCATCTGGTTGTTGGCGACGTCTCCGTCCACGAGGTGGTGGAGGAAGTGCCGGGCGCCCACCCGCCAGTCGACGTACAGCGTCTTGGTGAGGAAGCTCGCTGTCAGCAGACGGGCGCGGTTGTGCATCCAGCCTTCGTGCAGCAGCTGCCGCATTCCCGCGTCGACCACCGGATATCCCGTGCGCCCCTCCCGCCATGCGTCGATCTCCTCGCCCGCCGACCGCTCGGAGCGCCACCGGTCGTGGTGGGTGCGGTAGTCGTCGTGCGCCGCGGCCGGGCGGGCGGCCAGCACCTGATGGTGGAAGTCCCGCCAGGCCAGCTGCCGGACGAACGCCTCGGCGCCGGAACCGCCCGCCGCCCGCGCCCGGGTGACCGCCTCGACCGGGCTGACCGTGCCGAAGTGCAGATCGGGGGAGAGCCGGGAGGTCGCGTCGCCCGGCAGGTCGTCGTGCCGGTTCTCGTAATCGGCGATCCCGGAGCGCAGCCAGGCGGTGAGCCGCGCCCGGCCCGCCTGCTCCCCGCCCTCGGCGAGACCCGGTGACACCCCGGGGACGGCGCCGCGCTCGGGCAACGGCTCGGAGCCGATGCCGTCGGGCACGGTGACGGCGCGCGGGGCCCGGCCCACCGTGCGCGTCTGATGCTGCGCCCAGTGCCGGTGGTACGGCGTGAACACGGCGAAGTGGTCCTTGGCCGCCGGGGTGACCGCACCCGGCGGCACGCAGGTCACCACGGCGTCATGGGCGATCACCTCGCAGCCGATGCCGTGCAGCGCCGCCCGCAGCGCCTCCTCACGACGGCGGGCGTAGGCGCTCACGCCTCCCGCCAGATGCAGCGCGCACGCGTCCGTCTCGGTCACCACCTTCGCGACCTCCTCCGCGATGTCCCCCGACCGCACCACGAGCCGCCCGCCGCGCTCCCGTAGCGCCGCGTCGAGATCACGCAGGCAGTCGGCGAGGAACGCCTCCCGGTTCGGAGCGGGGAACCCGGTCGCGTCGATCCCCGCGTCCCGGACGAACAGCGGCACCACCGCGTCCGACGCGTTCAGAGCGGCCCGCAGGGGCGGGTGGTCGTGGACCCGCAGGTCCGAGGTGAACAGGACGACACGGACACGCACGGAATCACTCCTGGCTGATCGAGGGGGGCTGTTCGGGGAACGGGGTCCGGCCGAGCGTGCTCAGCCGTTCCCTCAGTCCCTTCCGGCCCTGGGACGTGCACGGATGCATGTATTCCATGGCAGCAGGGGCATCCGTGCATGATCACCCCAGGAGGGGGCAAGCGCAGCTCAAGGGACGACGGACGGTCACCGGGCGGGGACCGTCCGTGCGGTGTCGACGGTGTGGAGGTGCCGGCGAAATGCGGGCGAAGGTGTTGCGACGGTTTCCCGCGGGGGCGCCCCGCGGATCCTGGCCGGCGGAGGAGTACGCCGCACGGCTGCGTGCCCAGGGACGGTCCGCGAGGGTGGTGATGGACCTGGATTCGGACACGTTCCTGGTGGTGGCCGGGGACGCCGAGGTACCCGGCTGACCCGGGCGTCGGCCCGCGCCAGGGCAGCGCGGCGAGCCGACCGCCACACAGTGAGCCCCCGTTCACGCGGACGGGGGCTCACTGGTGTCAGTAGCCGACCTGCTTCAGCTTCTCCCCGGTGTCCAGCCGCGCCGTCACCCGTACGGCACCCCGCTCGGGCGCGCGCACGGCGAGCGACCGGCCGGACCGGGCGGCATCGACCGCCCCGCCCACCGAGATCCCGGTGACCGCGCGGCTGCCCGCCGCCACCAGGTACCAGTGGCCCTTCGGCGACTTCCACCGACCGGAGGCCACCACGTGCTGCCCGAACCGGCTGCAGGCGGCCGTGTTCCTCGCCGTCCCGACGAGCCGGGCGGGTTCGGTGGTCGACGAGGCGGGGGGCCGCAGCAGCAGGGCCACGTCCCCGGGGCCGCGCCAGGTCGAGGCGCGGGCGCACGTCCACACCGCGTGGCCGCCGCCCTCGGGCAGATCCTGCTCGGCGAAGTCCCACGCGTTGACCGCGCGCACCGCGCCGCCGCGCCAGGGCTCCAGCCGGCAGGCGGACCGCGCCCACACCAGCAGGGCCTGCGTGCTGGTCGCCTCGCGGGGCTGGCGGGCCGGTGGCGTGCCGTGGCCGGGCAGCGGCGTGTACGTGAGGTGCACCGGCGAGAGCCCGCCGAGATCCGCGACGATGAACGCGTGGTGCTCCACGATCCGCGAGGAGGACCGCAACTGCATCACCGGCCGCCGGTCGCAGCCCGTCGCCGGGGCGACCGGAACGGGATCGGTCACGCCGTCGTCCGAGAGATCGAGCGGCCGGCCCGGGGTGTCGGGTCGCAGCAGATCCCGTGTGGTCGCCTCGGTGATCCACGGAGCCGTCAGATACCGCGCGGAGCCGTCGCGACGGGACAGGACCACCGCGGCCGCGGTGGTCACGTCGGCGTCGTCGACGCGGGCCAGGTCGAGTGCGGCGCGCCCGCTGCCGTCCGGCTCGCTGTAGCGGGCCAGCCGGTCGCCGTCGCTCAGCAGCACGACGTCGTGCCCGTCGACACCTCCGGCGAAGAGCAGCTGGGGTGTGCGGGGCGGTGCGTCCGTCGGGGTGCCGGGCGTGGCCGTCACCCGGACCGCGTCCGAGCGGGTGCCCCAGGAATCGAGCGCCCGGGCCAGCAGCGCCTCGTCGTCGGCCCGGTCGCCCCGGGCGGGCCAGGCCGTGAAGTCGACCCGGGAGGTGTCGGCCCACGCGTCCGGCGCCGTGCGGGTCAGCCGGGCGGAGTCGAGGATCCCTTTGGCCGCCGTGCTCGACCGGACCTCCGGGCGCTCCACGGGGCTGCCGCCCGGCAGGACGAGGACGACCGCCGACACCGCGGCCAGCGCGCCGACGGCCAGGACCAGCCGCTTGCGTCGGGTGCGCCGCACGAGGTCCGTGGGCCGGGTCTGCACCGAGCAGGCGTCGAACTCCTGGGAGCGCAGCAGCGCCTCGGCGGCCGGTCCGGCATCGGCGTCCAGACCGGCCGCCTCCCGCACGGCCCGCTCGGGGGCCTGCACCCCGGCCGCGCCCAAGAGGTCGGCGACGCGCCGGGAGGTGAAGCCGTCGATCTTGCGGAGGACGAACGCGGCCCGGGCCGGAGCCGACGCGCCGGACAGCGCCTGCCCGAGCGCGATCTCCTCGGCGCCGCCGGCCCGCGGGAACAGGCGCAGCCCCCACACCACGGGCAGCCGCGGCAGCAGCGTCCGGGGCGGCGGCAGCCTGGCGGGCCAGCCGGCCGGGCGGTGCGCCCCGGCGAGGGCGGCGCGCAGCACCCGCACCCGCAGGACGTCCTCCGGGCCACCTGGGCCGTCACCCGCCGTCCGCGGGCCCGGCACCCGGGCCGGCCGGGTCCCGGGCAGTGCGGCCTGGGCCGCCGCGTGGGCCATGAGCACCCGTCGGTGCCGGGACAGCGAGGCGGGAAGGGTCAGATAGGCGAGCCGGACGAACGCGGTGTACTGCTCGACGAGGGCGGCCTCGGCCCGGTCGTCGGCTATCCGGGTGCGCAGGGCCGGGCGGCCGCGGCGAAGGGTTGGCATGGTCGGGTTCTCCCGCGTCGAAGTACGAAACGTGCTCAGCCCTGCAAACGACCGGACCGTAGGACAGTCACACGGGGATCCACAGGACTGCCGCGCCCCACGCGGGGTATCAGCAAGGCTGCGGGGGCCTGATCGACAGAAGCAGGCCTGGTCGAGAGAGACACGGATGATCGAGTACATGGACGGGACAGTGATCCCAACTGGCTTCGACGCACCTGTCGAGCCGCTGCGGCGGGTGACGCACTATTCCGGCGAGCCGGGCTGCATAGCGCAGGCCCGGAGCTTCGCAGAGACGTTTCTGGCGCAGCTGACGCAGGAGTGGTGCGTTCCCGTGGACCGACGGGCCGCGGGTGATGTCCTGCTCGTCGTGAGCGAACTCGTCACCAACGCGGACCGGCACAGCCACGGCCCGTACGTCCTCGAGCTCGAGGGGACGGCGGAGCGGATCGCCGTCACCGTCTACGACAGCAGCGCCCGGGTCCCGCTGCGCTACCCGCGGGACCCGTCCCGGATCGGCGGGCACGGCCTGGAGATCGTGGACACCCTCGCCGACGTCACGGTCGAACGCGTCCCGGTCGGCAAACGCGTCAGGGCCGTCCTCACACTCCCGACGTGAGGACGGCCCCGGTTCGCCGGGCGGGTCACACGAGGTCGGTGCCCGCCAGCATCCCGGACTTCAGCCGGGCGATCAGCTGCTTGATGAGTCGTGAGACGTGCATCTGCGAGTAGCCGAGCCGCTCACCGATCTCCGCCTGGGTCAGCTCCTCCACGAAGCGCAGATGCAGCAGCTGCCGGTCGCGGTCGGGCAGCTGCGCCACGAGAGGCGCGAGCGCGTGGAAGTCCTCCACCAGCTCCATCGCCTCGTCCTCCACCCCGATGAAGTCGGCGAGCACCGACTCGCCGTCCTGACCGTTGTCCGTGGTCAGGGCCGCATCGAGGGACGCGGACGTGTAACCGTTCGAGGCCAGCTGGGCCTCCACCACCTGGGACTCCGGCAGGTCCATCAGGGTCGCCAGCTCGGCGGTCGTCGGATCGCGGTCCAGACGGCTGCACAGTTCCTCGCGCGCCTTGGCCAGCTCGAGCCGGAGCTCCTGCAGCCGGCGCGGCACGTGCACGGCCCACGTGGTGTCGCGGAAGAACCGCTTGATCTCGCCGGTGATGTAGGGCAGCACGAACGAGGTGAACTCGACCTCGCGCGAGATCTCGAACCGGTCGATCGCCTTGATCAGGCCGATCATGCCGACCTGGACGATGTCCTCCATGTCGTCGCCGCGGTGCCGGAAACGCCCCGCCGCGAAGCGGACCAGCGACATGTTCATCTCGATCAGGGTGTTACGGGTGTACTGGTACTCCTCGGTGCCCTCCTCGAGTTCCGCGAGCCGCCGGAAGAAGTGCCGGGAGAGTTCCCGCGCGTCCAGCGGTGCCACCTGGGTGGGGTCCGCGATGTAGTGAAGAGACGTCTCACCATCCGTGGTCCGGGTCCTGTCCGCAGTGACGTCCGTCCCGCTCATGGTGGTTGCCACCATCCCTCCCGCGCCGTGAGGCGACGCACAGCCTTGTTCCATCATGGTGTTCGGCAGTTACCCGCGAACTGGCCGGTCATGCACACTCGTTCTGGAGGTACGACATCAACACGGCAGAAACAGCAGACACGGTGCGCGAACTGGCGGCCGTGCTTCCCGGCAGCACCCTCGTCACCGACGCGGACGTGCTCGCCTCGCTCGGCCGTGACGACGCCGAGTGGGCGCCCGTGGGACGGCCGCTCGCGGCGGTGCGTGCCGGCTCCGCCGAGGAGGTGCAGGCGGTGGTGCGGGCGTGCGCGGCCCGGGGGATACCCGTCGTCACCCGGGGCGCGGGCACCGGCCTGTCGGGCGGTGCCAACGCTGTCGACGGCTGTGTCGTCCTCGACGTCTCCCGGATGAACCGCATCCTGGAGATCGACGCGGAGAACCTGCTCGCCGTCGTCCAACCGGGGGTCGTCAACAACGACTTGAAGGCCGCCGTCGCCGAGCACGGCCTGTGGTACCCGCCGGACCCGGCCAGCGCCCCCTGGTCCACGATCGGCGGCAACGTGTCGACGAACGCGGGCGGCCTGTGCTGTCTCAAGTACGGCGTCACCCGGGACTACGTCCTCGGCCTGGAGGTCGTCATGGGCGGCCCGGCGGGCGAGTACGGCAGCCGGGTCCGGTTCGGCCGGCGCACCACCAAGGGCGTCAGCGGCTACGACCTGACCGGCCTCTTCGTCGGCTCCGAGGGCACGTTCGGCGTCATCACCGAGATCACGCTGCGGCTGCGGCCCGCGCCCGCCGCCGAACCGCGCACGGTCGTCGGCAACTTCGACAGCCTGGTCGCCGCCGGAGCCGCGGTCGCCCTCGTCACCCGCCGCGGGCTCGCGCCCGCCGCCCTGGAACTGCTCGACCGCGCCTGCATGGAGGCCGTCGAGGACTGGAAGCACCTGGGCATCGAACCCGGCGCCGAGGCCATGCTGCTCGCCCGCATCGACGCCCCGGGGGACGCGGGCGCCGCCGAGGCCGACGCGGTGGCCGCCGCCTTCCGGGAGGCCGGTGCGCTGTGGGCGGAGCAGTCGACCGACGCGGTCGAGGCCGAGGCGCTCTTCGACGTACGGCGCCTCGCCTATCCCGCGCTCGAACGGCTCGGGCCCGTCCTCACCGAGGACCTCTGCGTGCCCCGCTCGGCGGTGCCCGAGATGCTCGCCACCATCGAGAAGATCGGCCGCCGGCACGGTGTGCGGATCGCCACCATCGCGCACGCCGGGGACGGCAACCTGCATCCGCTGCTGATCACCGAGCCCGGCGACGAGGCGGCCCGCGTCGCCGCGCAGGCCGCCTTCGAAGAGCTCCTCCAGGCGGCGATCGCCGCGGGCGGCACCGTCACCGGCGAGCACGGCGTCGGGCTGCTCAAGCGGGGCGGCATGCGCAGCGAACTGGGACCCGCCGTCTGTTCCGTCCAGCGCGCCGTGAAGCAGACCCTCGATCCGCTGGACCTGTTCAACCCGGGGAAGGTCGTCGGCGAGGACTGATCGCCCCGGCCTTCCCCGGGTGCGGGATCAGTGCGGCAGGTCCGCCGGGTCGGTGGCCCAGGTCGTGTCGGGCCGGTCGACGAGCCGGTAGGCGAGCGTGCCGCCCCGCCGCAGGAGTTCCGCGTCCGTCCACGACCGCGTGCGGTCACGTCCGTCGAGGCGCACCCCGGCGACGTAGGCGTGCGTGGCATCGGCCGCGGGCGCCTCGACCACGATGTCGGCGCGGCCCGGCCGGTCCACCACCGCGTGCGGGAACAGCGGCGCCCCGAGCAGCAGATCGGCGCTGCCCGGTGCCTTCGGGTACAGGCCGAGCGCGGAGAACACGTACCAGGCGGACATGGTGCCGAGGTCGTCGTTGCCGGGCAGTCCCGAAGGACCGGTCCCGTACACGGAGTTGACGATCTCGCGCACCGTGGCCTGCGTCTTCCAGGGCTGTCCGAGCGCGTTGTAGAGCCACGGCGCGTGGATGCCGGGCTCGTTCGTCGGGTCGTAGCGCAGCGCGTCGCCGCCCTTGACCGACCAGGAGCCGTCCGCCTTGTGGAAGAACCCGTCGAGCCGCGTCGCCGCCTTCTCGCGGCCGCCCATCGCCTCGGCGAGTCCCTGCACGTCCTGCGGCACCATCCAGGTGTACGTGGCGCTCGTGCCCTGCGCGAAGCCGCGGTCGCTGCCCGGGTCGAACGGGGTCACCCAGGAGCCGTCCAGGTTCCGCGCCTGGATGTAGCCCGTCGCCGGGTTGAAGACATTGCGCCACCAGGTGCCGCGCTCGGTGAAGTACGCGGCCTGTGCGTCCCGGCCGAGCAGCTTCGCCCAGGAGCCGAGCGCGGAGTCGGCGACCGAGTCCTCCAGCGTCTCGGCGGCGCCGCCCCAGCAGTGGCATACGTCCTGCGCCGCGTAGTGCGAGCTCAAGTACTGCGCCAGGTTGGGTCGTTGGCCCTCGCACTGGCCGGGGCAGCCCGCGTCCGACAGGCCCGCGTCACGTGGTTCGGTGGCCTGCCGGGCCAGGGAGTCGAAGGCGCCCTCGTAGTCGAAGTTGCGCACGCCCATCGCGTAGAAGGTCGCCAGGGTCGCCGCCGACGGGTCGCCGGTCATCACGTGGGTCGCGCCGTTGACGTGCACCCAGCGGTCCCACACCCCGTCGTTCTGCTGCGCGAAGTTGTACAGCGACTGGGCGAAGTCCCCGGCGACCTTCGGTTTGAGCAGGGCGAGCAACTGGATCTGGGCGCGGTACTGGTCCCAGCCCGAGAAGTTGCTGTACTGCGCGCCCTGCCCGCGGGCGAGGCGGTGCGGCTCGCCGTCCATGCCGGGATAGCGGCCGTCGGTGTCGCTCACGATGTTCGGCTGCATCAGGGAGTGGTAGAGCGCGGTGAAGAAGGCCGTGCGCTGCGCGTCACTGCCGCCGCCGATCCGCACGGAGCCCAGCTCCCGGTCCCAGTCGGCGCGCGCCTGCGCCGCCACGTCGTCGACGCTCGCGCGGGGCGCTATCTCCTTGCGCAGGTTCGTCTCGGCGCCCGCGAGGGACACGTAGGAGATCCCGAGCCGCATGTGGACATCGTTGTCAGAGGACGGGTCGAAGCCGACCCATCCACCGGAACCACGGCCCGCGCGGTCGGCGCCGGTCGCGTACCCCTCGCCGCCGCCGGTGCTGGTCGTGCCGGGGGAGAGGGTGGCGTCCTTCCAGGTCCCGTACGAGGAGAAGGCGCGGTCGAAGGAGGCGCTGAAGTACAGCCGGTAGTAGCTCTTGCGGTTGTTCACCCCGCCGTTGGCCCGGCGTCCGCAGAACGCGCCGGTCAGCACCCAGCCGGTGACCTTGCGGTGCGCGCGGTCGATGTCGATGTGCGCGTCCTCGCTGCCGTTCAGCGAGTTGGAGACACGGAACAGGAGGGAGGCCTGCCGGTCGGCCGGGAACGTGAAGTCGGCGACGCCCGCCCTGCGGCTCACCGCCAGGTCGGCGGAGGCGCCCGAGTCGAGGCCGAGGGTGTAGCGGCCGGGGACCGCCCGCTCGTTCGCGTGGCTGAAGCTCGACGCGTACACCGCGTCCTTGGTGTCGGCCGACGGCGACGACGTGACGTCCCCGGCGAACGGCATGATCGGCACGTCGCCCGCGGCGCCCGGGTTGCAGCCCGCGCCGTTGACGTGCGTCAGGCTCAGGCCGCGGATCCGCGTCGCGTTGTACTCGTAGCCGTTCGCGGCGCCGGTGCTGGTCTGGTCGCCGGTGGTGCTGGTCGGGGACCAGGCGATCATGCCGTAGGGGCGGGTGGCGCCGGGGTAGGTGTTGCCGCCGTTCGTGGAGCCGATCAGCGGATCGACGTACGCGGTGGGCCGCTCGGGCGGCGCCGCGGCCGAGGCGAGCGGGCCGGGCAGCGTCAGGGCGAGGGCGCTCGCCAGGCCGACCGCTCCCGCGCGGCGCAGCAGCGCCGTGGGTCTGGACAGGACGTCGAACACGTCGCGGAACCTTTCGGAGTCGGGACAGATGCCGTGGCGGGACGGATGCCGTCAAGGCGCCGCCGAGCGTAGATCGTTGAGGCCCCGCGGGGAACGCCGCGGCGCGCATCCGGGATGAACGCCCGGTGAAGCCCCGGCCCCTTGGCGAGGCTTTTGCGCGGCACGCCGACCTAAATGTGTCATTTGTCCGTTTATCGGTTCTACGGTGCGGGGGTCGGTGTCCGTGTGGGGGGACACACAACGCGCCCACACGCGGCGCGGGTTGGGATGTCCATGAGTGGAATCAGCCGCAGAGGCGCGGCACGCCTGGGGCTCGGTGTCGGTCTGGGTGCCGCGGCCGCGACGCTCGCCGGGTGCGGCAGCGGCGAGGAACAGGGCCGGCCCCCGGCGGGACCGGGCCGCCACCCGGACCGGCCGGCCGCCCCGCCGAAGAAGGCCGCGCTGCGGCTGATCGGCGACGGTTCGACGGCGTACACCGGCAAGCAGCCGCGTCAGCCTGGCGCGGCAGCCCCGCTCGAAGTCGGCCAGACGCCCCCGCAGTTCGTGGTCTTCTCGTGGGACGGCGCGGGCGAGGTCGGCAACGGCCTGTTCCCCCGCTTCCTGGAACTCGCCCGCGAGCACGACGCCCACATGACCTTCTTCCTCTCGGGCCTCTACCTGCTGCCCGAGGCGAAGAAGCGCCTGTACCGCCCGCCGAACAACCCCGTCGGCGCCTCCGACATCGGCTACCTCACCGACGGGCACGTCAAGGAGACCCTGAAGTACGTCCATCAGGCCTGGCTGGAGGGCCACGAGATCGGCACGCACTTCAACGGACACTTCTGCGGCGGCTCCGGATCCGTCGCCAACTGGAGCGCGGCGCAGTGGCGCAGCGAGATCGAGCAGGCCCAGTCGTTCGTCAAGACCTGGCGCACCAACACCGGTTGGCACACGCACCCGTCGCTGCCCTTCGACTACGACAAGGAACTCGTCGGCGGCCGCACCCCCTGTCTGCTGGGGCAGGAGAACCTGCTGCCGGTCGCCAGGGAACTCGGCTGGCGCTACGACTCCTCGTCGCCCGGCGGCCTGCAGCGCTGGCCGGACAAGAAGCAGGGCGTGTGGGATCTGCCGTTGCAGGGCATCCCGTTCCCCGGCCACCGCTTCGAGGTCCTGTCGATGGACTACAACATCCTCGCCAACCAGTCGAAGAACTCGACGCGCGCACCCTCGTACAACTATCCGGGCTGGCGGAGACAGGCCACGCAGTCCTATCTGGCCGGTTTCCAGCGGGCGTACGAGACGAACCGGGCCCCGTTCTTCATCGGCAACCACTTCGAGGAGTGGAACGGCGGCATCTACATGGACGCCGTCGAGGAGACCCTCAAGCAGATCGCCGGGAAGAAGGACGTGCGGCTCGTCTCCTTCCGGCAGTTCGTCGACTGGCTCGACGCACAGGACCCGGCCGTCCTCGCCAAGCTGCGCGGCCTGCAGGTGGGGGAGCGGCCGCCGGGCGGCTGGAACGGGTTCCTGCGCCCGGAGAAGCGGCCGAAGGCCGGCGCCGGACAACCGGCGACATGAGGAAGGCCCGGCAGTAGGAGAAGGTAGGCGTACGAGGCAGCGCACGGACCAGGAGGAGGGCCCCATGACCCGGCCGATCACCGCGGGAGTCGACGGATCACCCGAGAGCGAGGCCGCGGCCGCGTGGGCGGCGCGCGAGGCGGTGCGGCGGGGACAGCCACTGCGCCTGGTGCATGTCGGGACGCCCGTGCCCGAGGCGCTGGCCCTCGCCGCCGACGCGGACGCGCAGGCGCGGTGGGCCCGGGACCTGCTGGCGGAGACCGAGCAGGAGATCGCCGACCGGCATCCCGGGCTCGCGGTCACCACCGACATCCTCGACGACGAGGGCGCCGCCGCGGCCCTGCTCGCCGCGGGCCGCGACGCGGAGCTCCTCGCGCTCGGCTCGCGCGGCCACGGCCCGCTGCTCGGATTCCTGCTCGGTTCCGTCGGCCAGCAGGTCATCGCCCGCAGCGAGCGGCCCGTCGTCCTGGTCCGCGCGGACGACCGGGCCACCGCAGAGGCGGCCGGACCCGACGTGGTCGTCGGGCAGGAGGGCGACCCGCAGGACAGCGCCGCCGCCCTGGAGTTCGCCTTCCGCACGGCGGCGGCCCGCGGGGCGACGGTCCGGGCCGTGCGCGCCTGGAGTCTGCCGCCCGTCTTCGCGTACAGTCCCGCCTCCCTGGAACTCCTCGACGAGTCCGGCGGCATGGAACCGTACGAGAAGAAGGCGCTCGGCGAGGCCCTCGCGCCGTGGCGCGAGCAGTTCCCCGACGTGCCCGTCACCGAGCACGTCGAGATCGGCAGCGCCGGGCAGGTCCTGCTCTCGGTGGCGCCGCAGGCCCAGCTCCTGGTCGTCGGCCGCCGCGCGCGCCGCACCGCCGTCGGCGCCCGGATCGGTTCGGTCGCCCACGCGGTGCTGCACCACGCGCCGTGCCCGGTGGCCGTGGTGCCGCACAGCTGAGCGGACGGGACGCGGGCCGGTGTCACTCCTCGGTGAGCGACACCGCCCCGACCGGGCAGGCGCGGACCGCCTCCTTCACCATCGGGTGCTCCCCGGCCCGCTCGGCGCGGCCGGGGAGCACCTCGCTGAAGCCGTCGTCGTCCTGTGTGAACACGTCCGGCGCCGTCAGCGCGCACATGCCCGCGCCCACGCACCGCTCCTTGTCGACCTGGACCGTCATGGCGCTCACCACGTCAGGGGCAGTTCGAGCATGCCCTGGATGGTGTCGCCGGGTTTGAACGGGATCTCCTCGGCGGGCGCCGCGAGCCGGAGCCCCGGCAGCCGTTCGAAGAGGGTGCCCAGCGCGATCTCCAGCTCGGCGCGGGCGAGGTTCTGGCCCAGGCACTGGTGGATGCCGAAGCCGAACGCGAGATGATGACGCGCCGAGCGGTCCCAGTCGAGGGTCTCCGGCGTGGCGAACGTGTCGCCGTCCCGGTTGATCAGCGAGGTGGAGAAGACGATGCCCTCGCCGGCCCGGATGGTCTCCCCGGCCACCTGGAGGTCCTCCTTCGCCACGCGCAGCAGCCCGTCCGCGATCGACAGGTAGCGCAGCAGCTCCTCCACCACGACGGCCGTCGTGGCGTCGCCCGCGCGCAGTGCCGCGAGCTGCTCGGGGTGGTTGAGCAGGGTGAACGTACCGAGCGAGATCATGTTCGCCGTCGTCTCGTGCCCGGCGACGAGCAGGATCACCGCGAACGCGATCAGCTCGTCACGGTCGGGCGGCCCGTCCGCCGACTCCCGGTGGATCAGCTCGTCCAGCAGGCCGTCGCCCGGCTCGCGCCGCTTGCGGTCGATCAACTCGCCCAGATACGCGTCGAGTTCGTCCCGGGCCCGCTCCACGTCGGCCGCCGCGGGCCCGCGCAGCAGCCGCCGGGAGCGCTCCTCGAAGAACTCGTGGTCGGCGTACGGCACACCGAGCAGGGCGCAGATCACCATCGACGGCACGGGCAGCGCGAACGAACCGACGAGTTCGGCCGGCGCCCCCTGCTCCTCCATGGCGTCGATCAGCCGGTCCACGGTCTCCTGGATCCGGGGGCGCAGCGCGGCGATCCGCTTCAGCGAGAAGCTCGGGATCAGCATGCGGCGCTGGGTGTTGTGCTCGGGATCGTCGACGCCGAGCAGCGCCACGCGCCGGGCCCCGGCCTGCGCGAACCGTTCGGTCGGTGCCGGGAACCCGGGCCGCTGGCGGTTGCTCGACAACCGGGGGTCGGCGAGCAGCTCGCGGGCCAGACCGTGGCCGGTGACGGCCCAGACGGTGCGTCCGTCGTAGAACGTGACGCGGCTCAGCGGTCCCGCCTCGCGCAGCGGGGCGTAGGCGGCGGGCGGGTGGTAGGGGCAGCCCCGGTCCTGCGGGAAGGGGACCGGGGCCTCGGCGACGGGTGTGGGGGTGGGGTGCAGGTCCTGGCGGGCCGGTTCCGTCGTGGATTCCGTCATGGAGCGGATCGCCTCGCAGTGCTCGTCCGTGTGCGCGGAGCATGTTTTTTTCCGCGCTCCTCGACCATTGGATGCCCCAGGCATCTACCGGGTCCACGGCAAGACCAGCCAGTTCCCGCGGAAGGCCTATCTGGCCGGGGCCGTTCGTACACGTTCGAGCCCGGCCGCGTTCGTCCAGCTCGGGCAGGGGTCGTCGCGGGCCGGCGCTCGGGCGAGGGGACGGCCGACGGCCGGAATCCTGCGGCACAGCGACCGGAATCATGCCGTCCGTGCGGGCCCCGGGTGCGTCCGCCGGGCTGACGGGGCCGCTCAGGCCCGCAGCGCGACCACGGCCTCGTCCGTGTAGGGCAGGAACGTCAGCGTCTGGTGGAAGTACAGCTCGATGCCGCTCGCGTCGTGCGCCGTGTAGCCGATCGCCAGGTCCTGCCCGAGGCGCAGCTCGAAGTCGCCGCCGCGGGTCGACAGGACGAACGCGCCGTTCAGGGCCGGGGCCCAGATCAGCTCGCCGTCCAGGATCCGGCTCAGATGGTTCGCGACCGGATAGCCGTGGTCGGAGGTCTCGCTGACCGCCGTGTACGCGTCGGCGCCCAGCAGCAGCGCGTACGGGCCGTCGACACCGGCCAGTCGCAGCGCGGTGAGGGCGCGGCTGATCGTGTCCGGATAGTCGCGCGGCTCGGCCGGCAGGCTCAGGACCGGGTTCGAGGTGCGCTCGCGCAGTCCGTCGATGCCCGCCGCCGCGTACCCGTCGAAGATCGCCTGGTCCTCGGCGAAGGCCATGGCCCGCGCGGCGTCCTTCACCGGCTGCCAGTCGGAGTCCTGCGCCCCGCGCTCCACGTCGTCGACGGCCGCCCGGCTCACGGTGAACGGGACCCGCAGCTCGACCAGCGGCTGCACCTCCCGCAGCCGCGCCGAGACCCCCGGCGCGGGCGGCGTGACGCCCCCGAGGTGACCGGTGCCGACACCCGACAGCTCCGGACCGTCCGGACCGGTGACGTCCACGACGCGGCGGCCCGCGACATGGCGCTGGAAGGTGCGCGCCGCCTCCTCCTCGATCTCCGCCCACGCGGCGGGTGTGATGGGGGCCAGTTCGCGATGGAGGTTGGTGCTCGGGGCGGTACTGCTCATGCTGATCGGACTCCTTTGAGGCTGCCGATGCGCAGCGAGCCGTCGACGACGTCGGCCGCTGCGGGCGGTGGGTCGGGCAGGTCGTCGAGGAAGTCGGCGCTCGGCACATGGAAGAGGCACCCGGTCACCGCGGTGGAGAAGTCGAGGATGCGGTCGTGGTTGCCCGGCGGATCGCCGAGGAACATGTTGCGCAGCATCCGCTCGGTCACGTCCGGGGTGCGCGCGTAGCCGATGAAGTACGTGCCGAACTCGCCGCGCCCGAGGCTGCCGAACGGCATGTTCTCGCGCAGGATCTGCCGCTCGGTGCCGTCCTCGTCGACGATCGTGTTCAGGGCGACGTGCGAGTTCGCGGGCTTGACGTCGTCGTCCAGCTCGACGTTCGCGCTCTTCGTGCGGCCGATGACCCGCTCCTGCTCCTCGGCGGGCAGCGCCTCCCAGGCCGCCATGTCGTGCACGTACTTCTGCACGATCACATAGCTCCCGCCCCGGAAGTCCGGGTCCTCGTCGCCCACGAGCACCGCCTCGGCGGCCGCCTGCCCGGTCGGGTTCTCGCTGCCGTCGACGAAGCCGAGCAGATCGCGCTCGTCGAAGTACTTGAAGCCGTGCACCTCGTCCACGACGGTGACGGCGGAGCCGAGCCGGGCCATGATCAGACGGGCCAGCTCGAAGCAGAGGTCCATGCGCCGGGCCCGGAGATGGAACAGCAGATCGCCGGGGGTGGCCGGAGCCAGATGCCGGGGACCGGCGAGGGCCTGGAAGGGGTGCAGCCCGCGCGGGCGCGGCCCGTCGAAGAGCCGGTCCCAGGCGGTCGAGCCGATTCCCACGACGCAGCTGAGGCCGTCGTCGGGGGAGCGGAAGCCGACCGAGCGCCGGAGCCCGGCGAGATCCTCGAGCGCGTCCCGTACGGCAGCCTCCCCGCCGGGTGCGACGGTCACCACCAGAAAGACGGCGGCCTTCGCGGGCGGGATGAGAAGGGACTGCGACTCGACCACAGGGGCTCCCGTCGGACAGGGGGTGGGGCGCTGGGGCACGCGCCGGCGCACCTTATGTCACTTTATGGGCGCTCCGTCGTGACGGCATGTGGTCGGGTGCATGCGTCGTGAGGTGCGACTGTGGCGCACTTCACGGCGGGGTCGACCCCGGTTCGGTAGGGCGCACCATTGGTTCTTCGTTAAACTATGAGCAGACCCCGACCGTTCTCCCCCGTACGGTCGGGGTCACTTGCGTTCCGGGGTGTCCTGTCCGGATCGACGCGGGGCGACGCCCGGCCAATGGACGCGCCGACAGTCCTGGCCGCGCGACGTTGTCCGGCCGTACGGCCCCGCTCCGCAGCGGCGTGCATAGCCTCCGCAGCACTGTCTCCCCGCTGCCGGAGGTCCCCGCCGCCCCATGGACGCCCACCCGCGCACCCCTGAGCCCGGCCGAGTCCCGCTGCGGCAGCTGGCCCCCGCGCTCGCCGGTCACCGGCCGCCTCCCTCGCCGGGCACCTGGGCATCTCCGTCGACTGCGGCGTCACGGTCATCGCCGTCGAACCGCGCGAGCCCGACCCCGGTGACGGCCAGGACACCGGTCCGCGCAGCGACCGCTGCGCCGAGATGGTCGCCCCGGGCGCCGGCTCGCCGCGATGCGCCGCGGCTGCGGCTGTACCGCGACCGGCCCGGGACGGGTGGCCCCGGCGCCCTTCCCCGATGAGATACGCGTCTCAGAGGGACATGTGTCTCATTGGGACATTAAGAGCTATCCTGGAGGCACGGGGGTCGGACATAAGCGACGAAGGAGTCGAGTCATGAAGGCGCTTCAGTACCGCACCGTCGGGTCTGCACCCGAGGTCGTCACCGTTCCCGATCCGGAGCCGGGTCCGGGGCAGGTCCTGCTGAAGGTCACCGCCGCCGGCGTCTGCCACTCCGACATCGCTGTCATGAGCTGGCCCGCGGAGAGCTTCCCGTACGAACTGCCGCTGACCCTCGGCCACGAGGGGGTGGGCACCGTCGCCGGTCTCGGCGCGGGTGTCACCGGACTGAAGGAGGGCGACTCCGTCGCCGTCTACGGGCCGTGGGGTTGCGGCACCTGCGCCAACTGCGCGCAGGGCAAGGAGAACTACTGCCTGCGCGCCGACGAGCTCGGCATCCGCCCGCCCGGCCTCGGCGCCCCCGGCTCCATGGCCGAGTACATGATCGTCGACGACCCGCGCCACCTCGTGCCGATCGACGGCCTCGACCCCGTCGCCACCGTGCCGCTCACCGACGCGGGCCTCACCCCGTACCACGCGATCAAGCGTTCGCTGCCGAAGCTGGTGCCCGGCTCCACCGCCGTCGTCATCGGCACCGGCGGCCTCGGCCACGTCGCCATCCAGCTGCTGCGCGCCATGACCGCCGCCCGCGTCATCGCCCTGGACGTCTCCGAGGACAAGCTCGCCCTCGCCCGCACCGTCGGCGCACACGAGGCGATCCTGTCGAACGCCGAGGCCGCCGCGAAGGTCAAGGAGCTGACCGGTGGCCGCGGCGCCGAGGCCGTCTTCGACTTCGTGGGCGTCCAGCCCACCGTCGAGACCGCCGGCGCCGTCGCCGCCATCGAGGGCGACGTCACCCTCGTCGGCATCGGCGGCGGCACCCTGCCCGTCGGCTTCGGCGCGACGAACTTCGAGGTCAGCGTCACCGCCCCGTACTGGGGCAGCCGCGGCGAGCTCATCGAGGTCCTCGATCTCGCGCGGGCCGGCGCCGTCTCCGTGCACACCGAGACGTACTCGCTCGACGACGCCCCCAAGGCTTACGAGCGGCTGCACGAAGGCAAGATCAACGGGCGCGCGGTCATCCTGCCCAACGGCTGAGACCGGCCCCGAAAGGTCGATTTTCGGCCACAGAATTCGTGCAGCGCTCAACTGTCGGCGAGGAGGGGGCTGTTCCGGGTGACGGGTGATCAATAGCCTGAGGCGGACCGCCCGTCACCCATTCAGGGAGCCCCATGTCCACCGCGCAGGTCCCCGACATCCTCTCGCCGGAGTTCGCCGCGAACCCCTACCCCGCGTACCGCGTCATGCGTGAGTCAGCGCCCCTCTTCTGGCACGAGGCCACGCAGAGCTGGATCGTCTCGCGGTACGCCGATGTCGAACGCGTCTTCAAGGACAAGGAGGCGCAGTTCACCACCGACAACTACGACTGGCAGCTGGAGCCCGTCCACGGCAAGACGATCCTCCAGCTCAGCGGCCGCGAGCACGCGGTGCGCCGGGCCCTGGTCGCCCCCGCCTTCCGCGGCAGCGACCTCCAGGAGAAGTTCCTGCCGGTCATCGAGAACAACTCCCGCGCCCTGATAGACCAGTTCCGCGCCACCGGCTCCGCCGACATCGTGCACGACTACGCCACCCGGTTCCCGGTCAACGTCATCGCCGACATGCTCGGCCTCGACAAGGCCGACCACGCCCGCTTCCACGGCTGGTACACCGCCGTCATCGCCTTCCTCGGCAACCTGGCGGGCGACCAGGAGGTCGCGGCGGCCGGCGAGCGCACCCGCGTCGAGTTCGCCGAGTACATGATCCCGATCATCCAGGCCCGCCGCGAGAACCTCGGCGACGACCTGCTGTCCACGCTCTGCGCCGCCGAGGTCGACGGCGTACGGATGAGCGACGAGGACATCAAGGCGTTCTGCAGCCTGCTGCTCGCCGCCGGCGGCGAGACCACCGACAAGGCCATCGCCAGCATCTTCGCCAATCTGCTGGTCAACCCCGAGCAGCTGGCCGCCGTCCGCGAGGACCGTTCGCTGATCCCGCGCGCCTTCGCCGAGACGCTGCGCGTCACCCCGCCCGTCCACATGATCATGCGCCAGTCCGCGGTCGACGTGGAGGTGTCGGGCGGCACGATCCCCGCCGGGGCCACCGTCACCTGCCTCATCGGCTCCGCCAACCGCGATGCGGACCGCTACAAGGACCCCGACCGCTTCGACATCTTCCGCGACGACCTGACGACCACGACGGCCTTCTCGGCCGCCGCCGACCACCTCGCCTTCGCCCTCGGCCGGCACTTCTGCGTCGGTGCGCTGCTCGCCAAGGCGGAGGTCGAGATCGGCGTGAACCAGTTGCTCGACGCCATGCCGGACGTCCGGCTCGCCGACGGCTTCGACCCGGTCGAGCAGGGCGTGTTCACCCGTGGCCCGCAGTCCCTGCCGGTGCGGTTCACGCCGGTCGGAGCCTGACGCCAGACCTTTTACGGGTGTAGTATCTCCGTATGCATCGTTCTTCGTGTCTGACCTGGTGGCGCCTCACTTAGAGGCGGCCACAGTCATGCACGTACAGGGCCGTCCCCGGACGGCCCTTCTTTCTTGCCTCCCGCGGAGGTCATGCCGTCCCGAGGGCGCCCGTGACCATCGGGAGAGACCATGAGCACGACCGACACGCTTGGCACCACCACCGCACAGGCCCGCAGCGCCGAGCTCGAGAAGCTGATCCAGAAGGAGCCCGGCCGGTTCCGCGTCCTCACCGGCGACCGTCCCACCGGCCGACTCCATCTCGGCCACTACTTCGGCACCCTGCACAACCGCGTCAGACTCCAGGACCTCGGCGTCGAGACCCTGGTCCTGGTCCCCGACTACCAGGTGCTCACCGACCGCGACATCGCCGAGAACCTCAAGGAGTACGTCGAGGAGCTCGTGCTCGACTATCTGGCCATCGGCATCGACCCGGAGCGCTCCACGATCTTCGCGCACAGTGCTGTGCCCGCGCTCAACCAGCTGCTGCTGCCGTTCCTCAGCCTCGTCTCGGTCGCCGAGCTGAACCGCAACCCCACCGTCAAGGACGAGATCGCCCACTCACGGCAGGCGGCCGTCAGCGGCCTGATGCTCACCTATCCCGTCCACCAGGCCGCCGACATCCTCTTCTGCAAGGCGAACGTCGTGCCCGTCGGCCAGGACCAGTTGCCCCACCTGGAGATCACCCGCACCGTCGCCCGCCGCTTCAACGACCGCTACGGCAACGGAGGTTCGGTCTTCCCGCAGCCCGAGGCGCTGCTGTCCGCCGCACCGCTGCTGCTCGGTACCGACGGAACCAAGATGAGCAAGAGCCGCGGCAACGCCATCTCCCTGTCCGCCGACGCCGACGAGACCGCACGTCTGATCCGCGGCGCGAAGACCGACGCCGAGCGCCACATCACGTACGACCCGGCGAACCGGCCCGAGGTCTCCTCGCTCGTCCTGCTCACCGCCCTGTGTGAGGACGGCGACCCGCGGCAGGTGGCCGAGGAGATCGGCGCCGGGGGCGCCGCGGCGTTGAAGCGCCGGGTCACCGAGGCGGTCAACGGCCACTTCGCGCCGATCCGGGCCCGCCGGGCCGCCTACGCACAGGACCGGCGCCTCGTCAGGGACGTGCTGCGGACCGGGAACGAGCGGGCGGGCGCCCTCGCCGACGCGACCCTGAAGGAAGTACGCGCCGCCATGCACTGCGACTACTGAAGGACGGGCCGTGCACCCGCGCGGCGGGTGCACGGCGGCTCACTGCACGACCGGCGTGAAACTGACCGGCAGCGACGTCAGACCGCGCATCCAGATCGACGGCCGCCACCTCAGCTCCGCCGGGTCCACGGACAGGACGATGTCCGGCAGCCGGTCCAGGAGCGTCTCCACCGCCGTGCGCGCGATCACGTCGGCCAGCAGGGGAGCGGGGTAGGGGCAGCGGTGCTCGCCGTTGCTGAACGACAGGTGCGCCGCGTTCTCCGCGCCCACGTGCGCCTCCGGCCAGATCTGTGGGTCCGTGTTCGCGGCGGCGAGCCCCAGCACCACACAGTCGCCGGCCCGGATCTGCCGGCCGCCCAGCTGCGTGTCGCGCACCGCCCAGCGGCCGATGAAGTTCTGCGTCGGCGTGTCCAGCCACAGCACCTCGTTCAGGGCCTCGCCGACACTGAGCCGCCCGCCCGACACGTTCAGCGCGAACCGCTCGTCCGTCAGCAGCAGACGCAAGGTGTTGCAGATCCAGTTCGCCGTCGGCTGCTGGGCCGCCGCGATCACCGAGATCAGGTCCTGCACGATCTCCTCGTCGGTGAGACCCGCCGGGTCCTGGATCATCCGGGAGGTGACGTCGGGGCCGGGCCGCTCCCGCTTCTCCTTGACCAGCTTCTGGATCCGCTCACCGACGCGGACGTACGCGGCGACCGGATCGTCGCCCTCCGCCGCGTCCAGCGAGATCCGCAGGTCGTCCACCAGGTCCTGGGTGTCCGTGCCCGCGTGCGGCATCCCGCACATCTGGACGGCGGCCACCATTGGCAGCGCGTGCGCGTACGCGTCCATCAGCTCGGCCTGCCCGCTGCCCGCGAACGCGGCGATGAGCCGGTCGGCGATGAGCCCGCAGTCCCGGGCCAGCTCGAACTGGTCGACCTGCTCCAGGGCGTGCGTGATCACCCCGGCCCGCCGCTGGTGCTCCGCGCCCTCCGTGAACAGGACCGAGGGCTGATAGCCGACGAACGGCAGCAGCGGCCAGTCCTCGGGGATGTGCTCCCACTGGTTCCAGCGCCGCGAGTCCCGCGCGAACAGCTCGTCGTGCGAGGTCACATAGCTCAGCTCGGAGTAACCGAGGACCAGCCACGCGGGCACGCCCCCGTCGAGCAGCACCGGCGCGACCGGGCCGTGCTCACGCCGCAGCGAGCGGTACAGCTGCGAGGGCGTCTGCTGGTACTCCAGACCGCTGAGCGGCACCGCACCCGCGTGGGCGGGGCAGCCGGCGGGAGCGCCGCTGGGGGAAGGGGTCGGGCTCTGCTCGGTCACGGTGTCGTCTCCTGGGCCATGGCCATTGCGTAGAGGTGGTCCACGAGGGTGATCAGCACGTCCTTGCCGGAGGACCTGACGCGGGCGTCGCAGTCGACCATCGGCACGTGCTCCGGCAGCGCGAGGGCCTGCCGGATCTCGTCGAGCGAGTGGCGCACGGGCTCGTCGTCGAACCGGTTGACCGCGACCACGAACGGCGTGCCGTGGTGCTCCAGGCGGTCGATCGCGTACCACGAGTCGTCCATCCGGCGCGTGTCGACGAGGACGACCGCCCCCAGCGTCCCGGAGAACAGCCGGTCCCACAGGAACCAGAACCGCTCCTGCCCCGGCGCCCCGAACAAATACAGCACCATGCGGTCGTTCAGGCTGATGCGGCCGAAGTCGAAGGCGACGGTGGTCGTGGTCTTCGCCGCCACGCCCGTCGTCTCGTCGACGCCCACGCCGGCCTGCGTCATCACCTCTTCGGTGTTCAGCGGCCGGATCTCGCTGACGGAGCGGACGAGGGTCGTCTTGCCGACCCCGAACCCGCCCACCACGACGATCTTCAAGCCGGTGTCCGCGAGGGCGCCGAGCGGTGAGCGGTGCGCGGGCAGTTCAGAGGTTGCGGAGCCCATGGAGCACCTCCTTGAGAAGGGCGGAATCGGGGAGGGCCGCGCCGGCCGAGGCCGGGCGCGGATGACGGGCGGTGACCTTGCCGCCGGCCAGCAGATCACCGAGCAGGATCCGTACGACGGTGATCGGGAGCTTCAGCTCCGCGGCGATCTCCACGACGGCCGTGGGATCCCGGCACAGTTCGAGGATCCGTACGTGCTCGGACTGCATCCCGGCTGTCGGCTCGCACTCACTGACCACCAGCGTCACCAGGTCGAACGACGTGTCGTCGACCCGGCTGCGGCCCCCGGTGACCGTGTAGAGCCGGTCCGGGTCGCCGGTGTCCACCGGCCGGCGCGTCACGAGGCGCCGCCCCCGGCGGTGGACTCGCGCGGTTCGGCCCGCAGGTGCTCCCCGATCTGCTCCACCAGCTCCGTCATCTGGTGGCCCACCACACCCGGATCGGCGTCCTCGTCCGCGACGACCGCCAGATGCGCCCCCTCGCCCGCGTCCACGATGAAGAGCAGGCCGCCGTGGAACTCCGTCATGGAGTGCCGTACACCGCCGCTCCCGTCGCCGAACTCCACCGACGCGCCCTGCGCGAGGGCCTGGATGCCGGAGCAGATCGCCGCGAGCTGATCGGCCTGGTCGAGCGTCAGATGCTCGCTCCAGCACAGCTTCAGCCCGTCCCGGGACAGGACGAGGGCGTGCCGGGTGCCGGGGGTGCGCTCCAGCAGGCTCTCCAGGAGCCAGGTCAGGCTGGTGTCAGTGGTCTGCATGGCGGGGTCGGGCGGTGCTGCGTCCGGCACTGCCGGACACCGCCCGTGCCTCCAATCTCACGGTGTAGAGCGGGGGTTGAGGGGTCCTTCGGGAGCGCGGCGGCCTACTCGGGCCGATCGCCTTCCTTGGCCTTGCGGGCGCGGTGGAAGGCGCCGAAGCGGGAGCCCGCGTCCCGGCCGGGCTGGGTGGCCCGGTCGGCGGCGGGCGCGGGCGTGGCTCGTCCGCGCTCCTGGTCGGCGGCGGCCATCGTGCGGCCGGGCGGGCGCACCGGCAGTCCGTTCGGGGTCGCGGCGGCCGGCTGTGCGGGCTGCGGCACACCGGCCCCGGTCTGCTCGGGCTGAGCTGTCTGCCCGGTGAGCTCGACGGGTTCGGCGCGCTCGTGGGTCTCCGTGGTCTCCGTCCGCGCGGGGGCCGGGCGCGGCGCGGGCACGGTCTGGGGCTGCACGATGTCCCGCTGCTGGGCGAGGAGCTGGGGCGGCAGCAGGACGACGACGCCGGTTCCGCCGCGCGAGGACGGGCGGAAGTTCACGTCGATCCGGTACTTCGCGGCGAGCCGGCCGACGACGGCGAGGCCGAGCCGGGTGCCCTGGAGCGACGCCAGGTCGGTGACCTGACCCGACACCGCCTGCTCCGCGCGGCGCATCGCCGCGTCGGCCATCTTCAGGCCACTGTCCTCGATGGTCACGACGAGCCCCGCGGACCGCTCCTCGACGTAGACGTGCACCTCGTCGATGGGCGGCGAGAAGTTCGCCGCGTTGTCCATCAGCTCGGCCAGGAGGTGCATCACGCCCTCGGCCGCGAACCCGGCGATCGCCGCGCCCGTGGCGCAGTGCAGCCGCACCCGCTGGTAGGCGGCGATCCGGCCGACGGCGCCGCGCAGCACGCTCTCCATCACGATCGGCTTGTTCCAGGCGCGGCTGGAGCGACCGCCCATCAGGAGCGCCAGCCGGTCGGTCATCAGGCCGAGCTGGGAGGTGGAGTGGTCCAGGCGCAGCAGATCGCCGAACACTTCCTCGCCGTGCCGCTCCTGCATGCCGCGCAGCTCCGCCAGCATGCTGACGGACTTGGCCTGGACGCGGCTGAGCGCCTTGGCCGAGGCGGCCTGGGCGGCGGCGGCCCGTCGCTCGCTCAGCGCGAGTTCGCGCAGGAACCCTTCGGCCGGAACCCTCAACAAGGGGTTCTCCGGCCAGGTCAGCTCGGCGAGCACGGTCTCGGCGGACGAGCCCTCGCGCAGCCGGGCCACCGCGGTGGGGAACGTCTCGGCCGTGAGCCGGTCCAGTTCCTGGCCGGCCCGCTCCAGCACGCCGCGGGCGGCGTCCCGCTCCGCCGCGGCGTGCACGGCCTCCCGGACGGACGTCTCGACGGTCGCCGTGAACTCTTCCATGATCCGGCGCAGTTGGGGATCGGACGGTGCCATCGCCGGTCCCGCGCTCGCCGTCTCCCGCAGCTGCCGCACGACGCCGGGCAGCGTCACGTTCACCAGTTGCGCGGCCTCCGCCGCCTGCTGGGCCAACCGGCCCTGCGCCTGGGCGAGGTCCTGCCGGGCGCGTACGGTCTCCCGCCGGGCCCGGCCGAGCAGGACGATGCCCGTCACGACGGCGACGGTCAGGCACACCCACGCGATCGCGGCCGTCCACACGGCCCAGGTGCGGGCGCCGGACGGGGCGAGAGCGGCAGCGGCGCCGGCGGCGGCCGCCGCCACCACCAGCACGGCGAGTGCCGCGCCGAGGGAGGTGCGCCCCGCCCTGGCTATCGCTTGCGGGCTGGGGGGTGCAGGCACTGACATTCCGCGGGTCCCTCGGTCCTTGAGTGGGGAAGCGACGAGCCGACCGGTCATGTCGGCTGCGGATCCGGTCAGCAGGCATCGAAGGGGACGCCGATCTTCCGGACCGTTTGAGCGTTCATGCTAGTCATGCCGACGGCCGAGATGGCCGGACAAGCCGGGCAGTCCGCCTAGCCGAGAAGTTCGTCGTGAACTCGCCGTCAGGTGGCCGGTTCGTGCTAGCGCCTGAACTGGCCATCTCAGCCTTACAAAAGCGGATGTTCGGGAGATCATCTCGGGACCGCAGGCCCCTGTGCAGGAAGCGGACTGCGAGCCGCGAGCGCTTCAACGCCCGGGTCGGCGAATGTTTTCGGCCATCATCAGTCGGCTTCCGTGACGTGCCATCGGCCTACTTCCGCGTACTGGGAGTCATGGATCGCCGAGCCGTCACCGGGCGTCAGGGCGAAGTGGTGGAGGTTGCCGCCCCAGTACCGCAGGATCCGGCCCAGCTCGCGGGCCGCGTCGCCGTCGAACGCGGAATCGCCCATGTCGACCTCGAGAAGGAATTTCATGCCTTCCACTGTGTCATTGAACTCCAGTTTGAGACTTTTGCGGGACCCGTAGCTGCCGCGCAGGAACGGTCCTTCGAAAGTCGGCTCCGGACATGCATGCTCCGGCTGATCCCGGGAACCAGGAGGGTGAGCAGCTCAAGCAGCCCACCCCCCCCCGGGCGCTCGAGCCTGTGGCCCTGTCGCCTCCTCTCCCCCCCCTGTGAGGCGACGGGGCCGTCTCATGTCCGGGGCCCCCGGGCGCGCGGAGCGCGTTCTCAGACGCCCTGCTTCGCCCCGAGCACCAGCACCTGGATCGCGAGCACGGCGGCACCGCGGGCCCACGCGTGGAAGTCGGAGACCTCGGTCTCCAGCACGACGGGCTCGGCGTCGGGGTGGCGCCGGGCCCGGACCGTGGCGGCCACGACGTCGCCGGCCACCTCCATGAGCCCGACGCCTTCCCCGGCCAGCAGAATCTTCCGCGGCAGCGCGAGATCGGCGATCTGCGCCACCATCACGCCCAGTGCGCGGGCCGCCTCCGTGACGACCCGGGCGGCCGCCGGTTCCCCGGCCGCCGCCGCGGTCAGGATCTCGGCGTACGTCGCGGGCCGCCCGGTCGCCGCCTGCAGCTGGTAGCGGATGCTCGGGATGGTCAACAGGGAGGCGGCGCTGCCCCGTTCGCCCTCGGGGGTCAGCGGGCCGCAGGGGTCGACGATCCAGTGCCGGCCGATGCCGCCCCCGCCCGTACGGACCGGTCGGCCGTCCAGGACGAGTGCGTAGCCGATGCCCGCCCCTATGGTGAGCAGCGCGAACCGGTCGAGGCCGCGGCCCGCGCCGAACCAGGCCTGTGCCTCGGCCAGGGCCGCCACGTCGTTGTCGACGACCACCGCGAGCCCGGTGCGCTCGCCCACCAGGTCCGCCAGCGGCACCTCGGACCAGCCGAGGAAGGGGTTGTCGACGACCACGCCGCGCTCGCGCACCGGACCGGCCACGCCGATCCCGATCCCGGCGAGCCGGGCGAAGCGCGACGCGAAGTCGCCGGTCAGGTCCGCCAGCAGCGCGGCTACGCGCCCCGGGTCATGGGTGTCGAGCGGCACCGAGCGCCGGGCGACGACCTCGCTGCGCAGCGTCGTGACGACTCCGTGGACGGCGTCACCCGTGATCTTGAACCCGGCGAAGTGCCGCGACCCCGCGACGACGGCGAGCGGCTGCGAGGGGCGGCCCTGCCGGGGCTGAGCCGTCGCCGCCTCCTCGACCAGCAGGCCGGAGTCGATCAGCGGCCGGGTCAGCCGGGTGAGGCTGCCCGCGGAGAGGCCGAGTCGCCGGGACAGTGCGGAACGGGACAGCGGGCCGTGCGTGAGCACCTCGATGGCCACCGCACGCTCACCGGGGCTCAGCGGCGGCCAGCTCTCCTTCTCGGGTGCGCTCATGACCGGAAGAATTGTTCCGCGACGGAAGCAAAGTCAAGGCGGGGGAGGGGAGTTGAGGAGTGCGGGCGAGACGCGGTGTCGTCTTGACGGGTGGATCCTTCCGCCCCAAAAGTAATCGGAGGTATCCGTCGCCTCCGGAAAGGGGTCCGCCGTGACCTTCTCGCTCGGCATCGTCGGCGCAGGACAGTTCGCCGGCCAGTTCGCGAAGCTGTTCCACGCGCATCCGGGGGTCGGCGCGATGTACGCCACCGATCTGATCCCGGAACGGGCCGAGGAGCTCGTCGCCGGTGAGGGGCTGACCCGCACGTTCGACACGTACGACGCGATGCTCGCCGCACCGGACGTCGACGCCGTCGCGATCTTCACCCAGCGCTGGACCCACGGCCCACTCGTCCTGCGGGCCCTGCGCGCCGGCAAGCACGTCTACTCGGCGGTGCCGATGGCGATCACCGAGGAGGAGATCGGCGCGATCATCGACGCCGTCCGGGAGACCGGCCTCACGTACATGATGGGCGAGACCAGCCAGTACAACCCGGCGACCGTGCACGCGCGCCGGCAGATCGCCGACGGCGCCTTCGGGCGTCTCTTCTACGCCGAGGGCGACTACGTCCACGACATGGACCTCGGGTTCTACGAGGCCTACCAGTACAGCGGGGGCGCCGACTGGAAGGCCACGGCCAGCTACCCGCCGCTGCTCTACCCCACCCACTCCGTCGGCGGCGTCCTCGGAGCCTGGGACACGCACGCGGTGAGCGTCTCCGCGATCGGGGTCCGTGACGCACGCGGGGACGGCGTCTTCGACAAGGACGTCAGCCGGTTCGGCAACGACGTGTCGAACGCGACCGCGCTGTTCGAGGTCGCGGGCGGCGGATCGTTCCGCACCAACGAGTTCCGCCGGGTCGGCTACCCGTCGCACATCCGGGAGTCCCGCTTCCGGTTCTTCGGGACCGACGCGAGCATGGAGCAGCTCGCCACGGTCAGCCTCTGGCAGGACAAGAAGGGCGTCACGGACATCTCGGAGCTCCTGCGGCCCAAGCCGACGGTGGCGCCGGACGACCCCTCCCTCGCGAACGTCGCGCCCGCCCTGCGTGCCGCGTTCACCTCGGGCTCGGCGCCCGTGCACGACCGCGCCCGGCTGCCCCGCGTCTTCGACCGGCTGCCCAACGGCCACGAGGGCAGCCATCACTTCCTGGTCGACGACTTCGTCACCGCCGTCGCCACCGGCGACCACCCCCCGGTCAACGCCTGGGTCGCCGCCCGCTACACCCTGCCGGGCATCGTCGCCCACGCGTCGGCGCAGCGCGACGGCGAACGCCTGCGCGTCCCCGACTTCGGCGACGCGCCCTGATCCGCCGGACGGGTCCTAGCCTTGGTGGTGGTGCTGCTGCGGGGCGCCGCCCTGCGGAGCACCGCCCTGCGGAGCGGTGGCCTGCGCGAGCATGGCCTCCGCCTGATCCTTGGGTACCTGGTGCTCGACGCCGCAGAAGGTGCACTGCGTGCGGAACTTCGTCGAGATGGGGAACAGCGGGACGAAGAACAGCGTGAACTTCGTGACGTACTTGCGCACTGTGTGAGCCGCGGGGTTCCCGCAGTTCCCGCAGACGAACGTGAGTATCGCGAGCTGAAAGGCGTAGCCCCGCGTACCGAAGATGATCATTCCTGGCCCCTCCCGTGCCGTGGCCACCGCCGAGGGTTCGTGGCCGGAGCGCCATCGTAGGCGGCGCGCGTACCGGCCTCACAGGGCGTATCCCCGTACGGAGTGCTCCCGCCGCGCCCGACGGCCCGGGAACGGGAGGAACCCGTCGCTTTCCGGCACCGGAGTGTCACGGAACGTACGGACACGGCCGTGCGGCCGGGCCGAATCGGCAATCCGGGGGTCGTGATGCAAGGATTGCCGCATGGCAATCAAGACCTACTTCGACATCACGATCAACGACGAGCCCGCCGGGCGGATCACGTTCAACCTCTTCGAGGACGTCGTCCCGAAGACCGCGGAGAACTTCCGCGCCCTGTGCACCGGCGAGAAGGGCTTCGGCTACGCCGGTTCGTCCTTCCACCGCGTCATCCCGCAGTTCATGCTGCAGGGCGGCGACTTCACCGCCGGCAACGGCACGGGTGGCAAGAGCATCTACGGCGAGAAGTTCGCCGACGAGAACTTCCAGCTCAAGCACACCAAGCCGGGCCAGCTCTCCATGGCCAACGCGGGCCCGAACACCAACGGCTCGCAGTTCTTCATCACGACCATCGTCACCGACTGGCTCGACGGCAAGCACGTCGTCTTCGGCGAGGTCGCGGACGAGGCGAGCATGGAGCTCGTGAAGAAGATCGAGGCCCTCGGCTCGCGCAGCGGTGCCACCTCGGCCAAGATCACGATCGCCGAGTCCGGTCAGCTCTGACCGACCTCGCACGGAGCCGGGGCCCCCGCCGTACAGGCGGGGGCCCCGGCTCCGTCGTTTCCCGCCCGCGCGGCAGCCGGACAGTGACGGGACAGTAAGACGACGACCCCAACTCCCCGCCGGGCGGCTCGGGTTAAGGTCTCGGTCGACGGACCAGTGATCCAGTTCACCGTTTCCTCGACCCGGGAGGCCTCCGTGCGTCTGCGCACCTTGCCCACGCTGCTCTTGTCCGCCGCCCTCACGGCGGGAGCCCTGGCCGCCACCGCGGCACCGGCCGCCGCCTCCACCGCCTCCGCGGCGTCCTTCGAGGAGCGGCTGCGCGCCATACCGGGGGTCACCGTCACCGCGGTCACGGACAAGGAGGGCTTCCCGCTCTACTCCCTGTCGATCACGCAGCCGATCGACCACGACAAGCCGTGGTCGGGCACCTTCCAGCAGCGGTTCACCCTCTGGCACAAGTCGACGGCCAAGCCGGTCGTCTTCTACACCGGCGGCTACGGCCTGTCGTCGACCACCCGCGAACCCACCACGATCCTCGACGCGAACCAGCTCAGCGTCGAGCACCGCTTCTTCGGCCCGTCCGTCCCGGCCGGCGCCACCCCGTGGCAGAAGATGACCGTCCAGCAGGAGGCCGCCGACGAGCACGCCATCGTGCGGGCCGTCAGACCGCTGTACGAGAAGTCCTCGAAGTGGCTCGCCACCGGTGGCAGCAAGGGCGGCATGACTGCGACGTACCACTACCGCTTCTACCCGCGGGACTACGACGGCGTGGTCGCCTACGTCGCCCCGAACGACGCGAACAACAAGGACGACAGCACCTACGACCGCTTCTTCAGGACGGTCGGCACCAAGGAGTGCCGCGACGCGCTCGCCGCCGTGCAGCGCGAGATGCTCGTGCGGCGCGACACGCTCCTGCCGAAGTTCGAGAAGACCGCCGAGGACGCGGGCTACACCTTCACCGACACGCTCGGCACCACCGACCGCGCCTACGAGTTCGCGGTCCTCGACCAGGTGTGGAACTTCTGGCAGTCGGGCACCGTCGACAACTGCCCGACGGTGCCCGACGCGAAGACCGTCTCCGACGACGCGCTGTACCAGTGGTCGCTCGACCACGGCCTGTCCATCTACGAGGACTCCACGCTCGGCGCCAACGGATCGGGCCCCTACTACCGGCAGGCCGCCGCCCAACTCGGCTGGGCCGACCTGAAGTTCGAGAACCTCAAGGGCGTCCGCCACTACCCGGACATCTACCAGCCGAACTCCGTGCTCCCCGCCGACATGCGCACCGGCTACGACGGCGCCGTCATCAAGGGCGTCGACAAGTGGGTGCGCACGGAGTCGCAGCGCATGCTGTTCGTGTACGGGCAGAACGACCCGTGGAGCGCCGAGCAGTTCACGCCCGGCAAGCGCGACTCGTACAAGTACATCGTGCCCAACTCCAACCACGGCGCCCGGATCTCCGCCCTGCCCGCCGACCAGCGGGACGCGGCCACCGCCACGATCCGGCGGTGGGCCGCGCAGTAGCCGCACGCACGGGGGCCGGTGGGCCCTCGCTACTTGCGCGGGCCCACCGGCACGTCCAGGGGCCTGGCCAGGCCGGTGATGCCCTCGTCGAGGCGCTGCAGATGACGCAGCACGCGGAACGTGACGGTGTTCGCGGCCGGGACGCCGAGGCCGTCGGTCTCCAGCATCGCCGCGATGCTCGCGCCCGACTCGACGCTGCCCGTCGTGTCCGTCTCGGTCACGTGCGCGACGAGCACGTCGATGTTGTGGGCGATGCGCCGCGCGGCCCGGCCCAGGCGCGGATCGGCACCCACCCGCTTGCTGTACGGCACGAGTTCGGCGGTCGCCGCCAGCGACCGGGCGTGGTAGGCCGACGTCTCCAGGAGCGCCACCAGGTAGCGGGCCGTCTGGCGCCGCTCGCGCAGCGGCGTGATCGGATGGGTCAGCGGCTGCGTGGACGCCCGCAGGTCGTCGAGCGCGGTGTCCAGGTCCCGCGCCTTGTCCAGGAGATCGACCGCCGGTCCGCCGCTGAGCTGCTCCACCGCGCCCGCCACGACCTCGCCGAGCCGCTCCAGGACCGTGCCGAGCAGTTCGTCGGTGCGGCTGTCGGTACGCACCGGCAGCACCAGCACCGCCGCGATGATGCCGCACGCCGCGCCGAGGGCCGTCTCCTCGATGCGCAGCACGAGCACGTCGAAGCTGTAGGTGTTCAGGAGCGTGTACAGCAGGCCCAGCATCGCCGTCACGAAGAACGACATCAGCGCGTACGACAGCGGAGCGGTGAAGAACATCGCGAACACGCACAGCAGGACCAGCACGAACGCGAGCCAGGTGTGGTGACCCACCGCCCCGGCCAGCGCCACACCGGCGACGACCCCGAGGACCGTGCCGAGCAGCCGTCGGTAGCCCTTGACGACGATCTCGCCCGTGGACGCGGTGTTGAGGAAGACGACCCAGCAGGTGAGCACCGCCCAGTACCAGCGCTGGCTCGACAGGAACTCGCCGCCGACGATGGCGAGCGCCGAGCCGACGGCGACCTGGAACGCGGCGCGGGTGGTCGGCCGCTTGAGCCCGTCGGGTTCCTCGGCCTCCTCCTCGGCGGGTGCCTCCTTCTCCGCCGTGATGGACACGTCCTCCGCGTCGAACTCCTCGCGTGACCGGGTCGTGGCGGGGGAGTCGTCGGACTCGTCCTGCGGCCCGTCGAGCGCGAGCCTGAGGCCCATGACGGCGCGCGCCGCCTCACCGATGCCGCGGAACACGTCCTGCGCGGCGAGCGTGGCCCCCGGCGGGATGCGCTCCTCGTCGCGGTAGCCGAGCAGACGGTTGCGTACGTGGGCGACGGCGGTGCCCCGGTTGGCGTCGGCGGGGCGCGCCACCATCAGGTGCAGGGCGCCCAGGTCGCGGCGGAGCGTGGCCGTCGCCTCGTCCTCGCGGGGCAGCAGCGCGCCGGCGGCCGGCACCGGCGCGCCCGGCAGGTGCAGGGTGAGGGTGTCGGCGCGCTCGGCACTGCGCGCGTTCAGGAGCAGCATGCCCAGGCGCTCGGCGGCGACCTCGGCGTCCGCGACACGGCGCTGGATCAGCGCGGCCGTGGCCGCGTCCCGGGTGCCGTCCTCCAGACGGCCCTGGATCATCAGCGCCGCCTCGTGCAGACGTGCCGTGTGCCGGCGCAGGTCGTCGAGGACGTCCTCGAGCTCCTCGGGCGGGGCGTCGAGCAGCCGTGTCTGCGCGGTGACCAACTGGGCCAGCCGCGCCCGGAACGCCTCGCGCAGCCGCCCGAGCACCAGCTGGGGCGTCTCCGGCACGAGCACGAAACGGGCCACCGCACTGCACACGAACGCGATCGCCAACGTTCCGAACAGGAGGGGCAGTTGATCCACCGACGCGTTCACGAACAGGGACACGAAGTAGACCTGGAAACCGATCAGCCCGAGCGCCGTGCCCCGGTCGCCGAATCTGCGACTGTAAACCGCGCCGAAGATCAGCGCGATGAAGAACAGGTCGCCCACCACCACCCGGCTGTGCAGCAGCGCGCCGAGCGACATCGCCGCGAGCGCCACCGGCAGGCCGAGCGCCAGCGTGGCCGCCTGCCCGCGCACCGTCTTCTCGCGGATCGCGAACGTGCCGACCATCGCGGCCATCGCGCCCGCGACCATGTGCGTGACATCGGTTCTGAGCAGCGAGAGCACGGCGAGGGCCAGGCCGATCGCGGCGACGGTCCGCAGTCCGGCCATCAGTCGCAGCAGCCCCGGGTCGGACGCCACGAAGCGGTCCCACGTCCGGGTCAGGGCCGGCCGTCGTGCCACCTGGGTCACCTGTGTCACTCCAAGATCGATCCGTCGTTCGTGCCCCCGAGCATACGAGGATGCGAACGCGGCCTTGACGTGAGCATGGCCTAGTCCTTTACTGCTCCTGCCGTGATTCACGTTGATACGCGATGTTCACACACCTGAACTTCGGCTCTGTGTGGCCGAGTTGACCCGAACCAGGATGTGAGGCACGGAAGTCGATGAAGCGATGTGTCTGTTCGCCGACCGTGGTGTCCGAAGGGCTGCTCCCGCCGCGCCCGTGCCCGCATCCGCGCCCGTTACCCGTACCCGCACCCGAGAGAAGGCCCCCACATGCGTAGACGCCACTTCCTCTCCGGCGCCGCCGCCCTGACCGTGACGACCGCGCTCGCGCCCCTGGCCCACGCGGCTCCTCCACCCGCGGCGCTGCCGCCCCGCACCGAGATCGTCACGGTGCTGCGCCGCGTCGCCGACCACTGGATCGCCGCCCACAGCGACTCCGGCGACAACCTCTGGGCCAACGCCACCTTCTTCAGCGGCCTGCTCGCCCTGCGTCGCCTGACCGGCGACACCCGCTACCTCGCCTATGCGCGCAACTGGGCCGAGCGGCACGACTACGCCCTCAACGGCGGCGCCACCACCCGCCACGCCGACAACCAGTGCGCAGCGCAGGCCTACCTCGACCTGTACGAGGCCGAACCCGAGGACGCGAAACTCACCGCCCTCGAAGCCAACCTGCACCGCATGACGTACACCGACCAGCCCGACAAGAACGACGACTGGTGGTGGGACGACGCCCTGCACATGGCGATGCCCCCGTTCGCCCGTCTCGGCGCGCTGCGCGCCGACCCCGCGTACGCGCAGAAGCTGCACCGCCTCTACAGCCACACCAAACACACCGAGGGCGGCCCCGGCCTCTACGACGACGCGACCGGCCTCTGGTACCGCGACAAACGCTTCCTGCCCGGCGGCATCGTCGCGCCTTCCGGCAAGCCGGTCCTGTGGTCGCGCGGCAACGGCTGGGTGGCCGGCGGCCATGCCAAGACCCTGAAGGCGCTGCCGAGCGCGCACCCCGACGCCCCCGAGTACCGCGCCACTCTCAAGCGCCTGGTCGAGGCGGTCGCCGCCGTCCAGCGAACCGACGGCTTCTGGAACGTGAACCTCGCCGACCCGACGCACCTGCCGGGCCCCGAGACGAGCGGCACCAGCTTTTTCCTGTACGGCACCGCGTACGCGATCCGCGCCGGACTCGTCGACCGGGCCGCGCTGCTGCCCGTCGCGGCCCGCGCCTGGAACGGCCTCGTCGGCAAGGCCGTGCACCCCGACGGCTTCCTCGGCTACGTCCAGAAGGTCGGCGACCGGCCCGAGTCCAGCCAGCCGATCACCTACGACAGCACGGCCGACTTCGGCGTGGGCGGCTTCCTCCTGGCCGGGACGGAGCTCGCCGCACTGGCCGCGTGACGTGCGCGGACGGGGCCAATCGGTCGGACTCGGCGAGGCGCGTCGGGCACGTGCGCCGGGTCCGGCCGTCGCCGTCGGACGATGATCGGATGATCGATGTAGTGGTGTTCCTGTGTGGAGTCATTGGCGTCGCCCTGCTCACCGAGGCCGCGTGGACGATGCGGCGCAGCGTGCAGGAAGGGGGTGACACGACCGCGGTCGTCGCGAAGGCCGTCAGCATCGCCATGGCCGCCTCGCTGTGCGGGGCCCTCGGCCTGACCGCGGTCCTGGTCTTCGCCGTCTCTCACTGACTCCCGTCGACCGACCGGAGAACGGCCGCCACGAGCGGCCCCGACGACTCCCCGCCCCGGCCGCCGCGCTGCATCACGGCGGCCGCGGCGAGGTCACCGTGCCAGGCCGCGAACCAGCCGTTGGGCTCCTTCTGCCCGATGACCTCCGCCGACCCGGTCTTCGCCCCGATGTCCCCGCGCAGCCCCAGCATGGAGCCGGCCGCCGAGCCGGACGTCGCCGTCGTGTGCAGCAGATCCCGCAGCTGCTCGTGCGCGGCGCGGTCGAGCGTCCGCCGCGCCGTGGCGAGCGTGCGGTGATCCACGGAGGGCGCGACGAGATACGGCTGCCTGAACTGCCCCGTCCGCGCGGTCGAGACGACCGACGCCATGGTCAGCGGGTTCATCCGCACCTCGCCCTGCCCGATCATCTGGGCCGCCTTCGACGCGGCGTGCTCGACCGGCACGGACCCGTCGAACGCCGTGACACCGACCGACCAGTGCTCACCGATCCCGAAGACGTCACGGGCCTGGCGGGACAGCTCCTCGTCCGCCAGCTTGCCCGCCTGCGTGATGAAGGCCGTGTTGCAGGACGCCGCGAAGTCGGCGCGGAACGTGCCGCCGGGGATGTCGAAGTCGTCGACATTGTGGAACTGCCAGCCGCCGTACGACGCGGTCTTCGGGCACGGATGCGGCTTGTCCGGGTCGGCCAGCTTCTTCTCCAGGAGCAGCGACCCCGTGATCATCTTCATCGTCGAGCCGGGCGCGAGCCGCCCCTCCAGGGCCGTGTTCGGGCCGTCCGCACGCGAGTTGGCGACCGCCAGGATCTCCCCGGTCGACGGCTTGAGCACCACGATCGAGGCATCGGCGCGCCGGGCGACCTCGCGCTCGGCCGCCTTCTGCACCCGCGCGTGGAGCGTCGTGCGCAGCCGCCCGGGCGCGCCCTCCGGGACGGACAGCAGCGCCGTGCCGCTCGGCGGCTCCGCGTCAGCACCGGCCGCGGCCGGTGGCACGATCCGCAGCTCGACGCCGGGCCGACCGCCCGCCGTCTTCCCGTACGTGCGCCGCAGCCCGTCCACGACCGGGCCGAGCGAGGGGAACGCCCGCGTGTCCAGCGTCCGCCCGTCCCGGTCGACGGCACGCACCGGCGCGGCCCCGGCCTGCTGCGCCACCAGCCGCTTCCCCTGCCCGAGCCGGGGGTGCAGCACCCGGGGCTCCCAGCGCACGACGGCCTTCCCGTCCCCGGCCCGGCGCACCACGGTCAGCGCGGTCTCGTACGTCAGGGGCGCGCGGGCCCCCTCGTAGGAGAACTCGGCCTTCACCGAGAACGGGACCCGCGTTCCGGCGGGGGTGCCCGGCACGAGGTCCCGTGCCGTGAGGCGGGCGTGCTCCCTGTAGTCGCGCAGTGCCGCTTCGGCCGCCCGCGCGTCGTTCGTCCGGTCCGCGGCCGCGCCGGTGTCGCCGTCGGCCCACGCGCCGAGGAACCCGGTGGCCGCCGAGCGGACCTCCGCCGCCGACAGCGGCCCGGTCCGCGGGGCCTCCTGCCCGCCGAACGCGACCCAGGCGCCCACCCCCGCGCCGACCAGCCCGAGCGACGCCGCGCCCGCGATCCAGAGGTGCCGTCTCCTGCGCTCGCCGCCCACGGGGCCTCCGCCCTGCCGCTGGTTGTTCCCGACGCCTCACAGTAGGGCGGCCGACGCCCGCGCTCCCTGTCGGAATGCGCCGTTCAGGGGCTGCTCCCCTTATGTGGCCCAGGCGCGCTGCGGACCCGTACCGGGGGATACCCCCAGCGCGCCCGGCGGGCCTGCCGGATGGTGCGGCCCCCGGCGCCCGGCCAGCCTCGGACCATGGACGAACACGGGACCACCGCACGCATCGGACTCGGCCGCCGCTCCGTACTGGCCGCGGGCTCCGCCCTGTTGGCGCTGGGCGCGACACCCGCGGCGGCCGCAGCCAGGGCTCCCTCGGCGGACCGGGCACGGCTGCGGCTGCCCGCTCCGACGGGCCCCTGCCCGGTGGGCACGACGGCGCTGCACCTGGTCGACCGTGCCCGACGCGACCCCTGGACGGCAGGTGCCGTACGGGAGTTGATGGTGGACGTGCGGCACCCGGCCCGCCCCGTGACCGGGCACCGCCGCGCCGCACAGATGACGAGACGGGAAGCGGCCGGATTCGACCGGCTCAACAACTTCGCCGGGCTCCCCGCGGGCCGCGTCGACTGGGCCGCCACGCGCACCTTCGCCCACGCCTCGGCGCCCCTGGACCGGAGCGCGCCGCACCCCGTGGTGCTGTACTCGCCCGGCGTCCTCGACCCGCGCGGCCTGGGCACCACCCTCACCGACGAACTGGCTTCCTGGGGCTATGTGGTGATCGCGATCGACCACACCTACGACGTGTCGGCCGTCGAGTTCCCGGGCGGCCGGGTGGCCGGGAGCCGGCTCCCGGCGGAGTTCACGGCGGCACAGGAAGCGGGGCCCGCCGCGGTGACCGCGCTCCTGGAGAAGACGGCGGCGGTACGCGTCGCCGACCTCCGCTTCGTCGTCGACACCGTCACCCGGGCCTTCGCGGACGGGCGCCTGCGGCGGGCGCCGATCGGCGCCTTCGGCCAGTCCGCCGGCGGCTTCGCGGCCCTCCAGGCACTCCACGACGACCGCCGCATCGCCGCGGCGGCCGATCTCGACGGGGTGCTCGCGTACGTCCAGGACGACCACGACGAGGGCCGGCTCACCACGGTGGCGGCCGAGGGCACCGACCGGCCGGTGCTCCTGATGGGCAGCGAGGGCAACGACCGCCTCACCGTTCCCTCCTGGCGCGAGTTGTGGCGGCACAGCACCGGATGGCGCAGGGACCTGACCCTGAAGGGGTCACGGCACGCCACGTACACCGACGCCACGACGCTGCTCCCGCAGGTCGCCGCCCGCCTCGATCTGCCGCGCGAGACGCTCACCGACTGGGTCGGCACGGTGCCCGCGCCCCGCGCGGTCGCGGCCCAACGGGCTTATCTGAAGGCATTCTTCGACCGTCACCTGCGCGGCCGGGACAGCCGTCTTCTCGACGGGCCCTCGGCGCGTTTCCCCGAGGTCGACTTCACGTAGCCGGGCGCGCGGCGCCCCGCGCGCCCGGCCACGGTGCCGCCCGCGGTCAGCGCAGGCCGAGCGCGTCGATCGTGAGGTCCGCCATGGCCGACTCGCCGAGCGCGTTCGGATGCACGGGGACGAAGTTCGTGCCGAACAGCGCCGGTTCGACCCAGCGCTTCCCGGTGGCCTGGCACGCGTCGTGCCCCTCGGACGCCCGGGACAGATCGACGTAGGTGGCCCCGGTCTCCGCCGCGGCCCGCTGCACCGCACTGTTGAGGTGGATCTGGATGTCGCGCACGTACGGCACGTCGCCGGACGCGATCGGCATCTTCACGAAGCAGCCCGCCTGCGCCTTGGCCGGCATGATCCACGGGTAGCCGAGGATCGCGACGCGGGCCTGCGGCGCCTTGTTCCTGACCGCCTGCAGCGCCGCCTTCACCGCCGGGTAGGTCTTGGTGTCGATGTCGTCGCCGAACTTGTCCCCGTACAGGGACTTGCACGGATGACCCTGGCCCGCCGAGGCGATCCCGGCCGACGCGCAGGCCAGGATCGTGCTGATGAACGTGTTGTTGTCGTTGCCGCCGATCGTCATGGTCACGAGGCGGGTGTCCGCGCCGAGCGCGTCCAGCTGCGGGGCGACGCCGGGGTACTGCGACCCGGCGAAGTCCTTCGTCTGGGCTCCGCCGCACGTCACGTCCTTGAGGGCGGCGCCGGTCCGCTCCGCGATGACGTGCGGGTAGTTGGCGGTGGAGCGGGCGCACAGCAGGCTCGCGGACGGATCGAGGGGGAGGACGCCGGAAGCGGCGCTGTAACTGTCGCCGAGTGCGACATAGGGGAGGGGCTGCGGGGTCGCCTGTGCCGGGACGGTCAGGCCGAGGCCCGCCGCACCCGTCGCCACGGCCACGGCCGCGAGACGCTTCCTGAACGCGCGAATCGCCATCTGTTGCTCCTTCGAAACCGGCTCGGCTCATGGCCAAGTTCCTTGTGAGGCAGGGGACTTCAGCGCTGTGAGTTGAAGCTACCGACGAGTTTGAAAATGAGTCAATAGGCGTGCACGGGGTCGTGACCTGGGAATTGCGCGCACTCGTGGGGCGCACCTCGCGGGACCGGCTGCCGGCTTCGGCGGGCGCGCGGCCTCGGGGGAGCGGGTGAGGGACGGGAAGGGTGTTCCGCGTCACGGCCGGGCGTCACGGCCCGGGCGGGTGCCAGGGGATGCACGCGGACCGCAGGAGCGAGGCGCTCGACCGCAGTGGGTGCGTGGGCATGTCGGACACGGTGATCTTCGCCACGGTCGCGGCGCGCGGCGAGCGCTCGGGGCGACGGGGATGTCCGCCGAGCCCGCCGGGTGCGCCCGAGATGGAGTGAGCAGGTTCACGCCCGCCGGTCGGGATCGACAGCGGCGCGCGCACGATATGCCGGGATCGTCCCCGGCAGCGAATGCGGTGCGGCGCTGTGCGTGGAGCGTGCTCCCGGTCGCCGTGCGGGGCGACCCGGGGGCCTTGGGGGCCGCTCTCAGCCTGCCTGCGGGGCGTCCTGGGCGTGGCCGAAGTCGAGGACGTCGTCTGCGGTGCGCTCGGCCTGCTGCGCGGCCTCGCGGGCGTCGGCGAGGACGTCGCCCTGCTCGTCGACGAGACGGTCGTAGATGGGCGCCGGGGCGGTGGACGGTGCGGGCACGGTGCAAGGCTCCTGATCGTTGCGGTGTCGATACCGCTGGTGGTTCGGGACAAAGGGGGACCCTACGCGGACCGGATGTGCCGCGGCCAGTCGGGGTCCGTCCAGGACCACGCCTTCTGTAACTACTAGTATGCACAGACATTGCTCGCCATCGAGGAGTACGCCCATGCCTCTGGTCCGGATCGACGCCCTGAACGCCGACAGTGATCGGCTCCACGCTCTGGGGCGTGCCGTGCACGACGCGCTCGCCGACACCATCGGCTCCCCGCCGGACGATCTGTTCCAGGTGCTCACGAGTCACGACGGCGACCGCAGCGTCCTGCGCTACGACGGTTACCCCGGGGTCTCGCGCGACGACGGTGTCGTGTTCGTCGGGATCACCCTGCGCGCGGGCCGGACGCCCGATCAGAAGCGTGCGCTGTACCGGCGGATCGCGGAACTCGCCCACGCGTACGCGGACACGGAACCTCGCAATGTCCTTGTCACCCTCACCGAGAACGCGTCGATCGACTGGTCGTTCGGCCACGGACTGGCGCAGTATCAACTCGACGAAAATCAGGGGGAGTTGTAACGCGATGCCCTGCTGAACTCGTTGAACGGTGCCGGTATCCCCCGGCGGTGTCCGAGTCCAGGCGGCACCCTCGCGGGGCGTGGCGGCGGCAGCCTCCCGCGATCTCGGGCGGGTTGTTCTTCGACCTCATCGGCCGTCGCGTGGCCGTTCCGGTGAGCGAGAGGGCCGGTGCTCCCGGCGCGGGCGCTGTCGCCCGCCACACCCTCGGCCTGCCTCGCGCCACTCGCGCCACGGCGGTCCGCGCGACCGTCCGAGGGGTCGGAAAAGCCGCGGCGGACGAGCGCGAATACGGCTGCCACCAGCAGGAACGGGAGTCCGCGCCGGTGTCGTGGCGAGGGCGGCGCGCCGCCCGGATCGGAAGCCGCGGGCATATTCGCGCCAACCCTGCACAAGGCGCGGACACGCACCCGGCGGTCCCGTACACAGGAAAGGAGTGGCGGGGCCGCGGTGGAGCGGGGAGGGCCGTCGGATGATCACGGTAAGTGTCGCACTATTACTGGCTGTCATCGCCTTCATGCTGCTGCGGCGCCCGGTCGGCCCGAGAAAGAGGGGCGACACCTTCTTCACGATGCTGGTCGCTCTCGTGCTCGGCGTGCTCATCGCTCCCACCGCCCTGGGGCAGGGAATCACCGACGTGATGAGTCAACTCGCCAACGCCATCTCGCAGATCGGACAGTAGGCGCTCAGTCCGCGACGGCGTCGACAAGCGTGTCCCGCAGGAAGTCGACGAGCCAGTGCTGGGCCGGAGTGCGCGCGTGGGCGTGCCGGGCGTAGACAGAGACCTGGGCCGGTTCGATGTCGAAGGGCAGTTCCAGCAGGCGCACCCGGTGGTCCGCGGCGAACATGCGGGCCACCAACCTCGGCGCCATGGCGATGAGTTCACTGTCCTGCACGAGATACGGCAGCCCCGCGAACCGCGTCACGTCGAGGGCCACCCGGTGCAGCAGCCCATGGGCCTCCAGTGCGCGGCGCGGCCCGTCGTGACCGGCCGGGCCCGAGACGGTGATGTGCCGCTCGGCGCCCAGTCCCGCCAGGTCCACCGCGTGGCCGCGCAGCCGGGGATGGTCCCGGGCGGCCACGGCCACGTACCCCTCCGAGAACAGCGGGATCCGCGCCACCCGGGGCGACCCGAGCGGCGGTGTGGCGATGAACGCGTCGATCTCGCCGCGCCCCAACTGGTCCGTGACCTGGGCGACATCGAGGTGCCGGACCGTGAGCGTGGCGCCCGGCGCGTGCCGCGGCAGCGCGGCCATCACCCGCGGCAGCAGGGCGACCTCGCCCAGGTCCGACAGGCACACCGTGAACGCGGCGCGCGCCGTAGCCGGATCGAACAGGCGGACTCCGCTGACCGCGGCCTCGATCTCCGACAGGGCGCTGTGCAGCGGCGCGTACAGCGCGCGGGCCGTCGTCGTCGGCGCCAGCCCCGCGCCGGTGCGCCGGAACAGCTCATCGGCGAACCGGCGGCGCAGCTTCTGCAGGCCGTAACTGACCGTGGGCTGCGTGACATGCATCGCCTCCGCGGTCGCCGTCACGCTGCGCGTCTCGTAGAGCAGCACAAAGGTCCGGACGAGATTGAGGTCGAAGTCCCGCATTATCGATCCTGTCTATGAAGCTGCTCGGCAACATTGATTGGAGCACGGTCGGCTTCCTCCCTACGCTCTGCGGCACACAGCCGGTCAAGGAGGACCCTGTATGCCGACCGCACGCCGGATCGCCCATGAGTTCCTGGAGCGCCGCGGGCTGACGACGATCTTCGGCAATCCCGGCTCGAACGAACTGCCGTTCCTGGCCGGGCTGCCCGACACCTTCCGTTACGTTCTCGGTCTCCACGAAGGCGCCGTGGTCGGCATGGCCGACGGATACGCCCAGGCCACCGGCGACCCGGTCCTGGTCAACCTGCACTCCGCCGCCGGCTCGGGCAACGCGATGGGCGCACTCACCAACGCGGTCTCCGCCCGCTCCCCGCTCGTCCTCACGGCGGGCCAGCAGGTCCGCTCCGCCATCGGCCTCGAGGCGATGCTCACCAACGTCGAGGCCACCCAGCTGATGCGGCCGCTCGTCGGCTGGGCCGGCGAACCGGCCTGCGCCGCCGACGTGCCCCGCTCCCTCGCCCAGGCCGTCTTCGAGGCCGAACTGCAGCGCCGCCCGACGTATCTGTCGGTGCCCTACGACGACTGGGCCGCCGAGGCCGAGGACACCTCCGTCCTGGACCGCCGGGTGCGGCGCGGCCTCGTACCGGACGACGGCCAACTGGACGATCTCGTACGAGAGATGGGCGAAGCCCGTGCCCCGGTCCTCGTCCTCGGCGGCGACCTCGACACCGCGGGGCTCCTCGACCGGGCCGTGGCCTGTGCCGAGCACCTCGGCCTGCCCGTGTGGGTGGCGCCGTCGCCGCACCGGCTGCCGTACCCCAACCGGCACCGACTGCTGCGCGGCGTCCTGCCCGCGGGGATCGGCGCCGTCTCGGACGCGCTGGCCGGACACGACCTCGTCCTGGTCCTCGGGGCGCCCGTGTTCCGCTACCACCAGCACGTCCCGGGGCCCTATCTGCCCGACGGCGCCCGCCTGTTCCAGGTCACCGACGACGCGGGCGCCGCCGCCCGCGCGCCGATGGGCGAGGCCCTCGTCGCCGACCCCGGACCCGTCCTCGACGCCCTGATCACCCGGCTCCCCGCGCGCCAACAGGCGCACGGGGACAGTCAGTTCATACCCGCGCCCGAACCCGCCACCGCCGACGGAGCCCTCCACCCGGAGCAGGTCTTCGCCGCCCTGCGCGACACCCAGCCGCCGCACACCCGCTACGTCGTCGAGTCGACCTCCACGAACGCCGCCTGGTGGCGGCAGATGGACCTGCGCCACCCGGGCTCGTACTTCTTCCCTGCTTCCGGCGGTCTCGGCTTCGGTCTGCCCGCCGCGGTCGGCATGGCGCTCGGCGACCCGACCCGGCCGGTCGTCGCGGTCGTCGGCGACGGCTCCGCCAACTACGGCATCACCGCCCTGTGGACCGCCGCCCACTACCAGGTGCCCGTCACCTTCCTGATCCTGCGCAACGGCACGTACGGCGCCCTGCGCTGGTTCGGGCGGCTGCTCGGCACCCCGGACGTGCCCGGCACCGACATCCCCGGCATCGACTTCACCGCGCTCGCCACCGGATACGGGGTCCCCGCCACCGCAGTGCGCGAACTGGACGAACTGCGAGCCCAGTTGAAGACTCCCGCCGCCGCCGGACCCCGCCTCGTCCAGGTCGACACCCACCTCACCACACCGGAGTGACGATGCCCCTTCTCGAAGACCCCCGCTGGCACGACCGCATCCACCTCGGCGGCTGGACCCCCGGCTCCGGCGGCGCCACCCCCGTCGTCGAACCCGCGACAGGGCGAGGTCTCGGCTCCCTGGGCACCGCCACGCCCGAGGACGTCGCCCGAGCCGCCGCGCAGGCCGAACAGGCGCAGCGGGCCTGGGCCCGCACCGCGCCCGCCGAACGCGCCGCCGTGCTGCGCCGGGCCGGTGACCTGTGGGCCGCCCACGCCGACGAAGTCCAAGGCTGGCTCGTCCGCGAGGCCGGCTCCGCCCGCGCCAAGGCCGCGCTGGAGACCGAGATCGCCGCGGGGGAGTGCCACGAGGCGGCGGCCCTGCCCACGCATCCGCTCGGTGACGTGCTCAGCAGCGGCGAACCGCGCTGGTCCTTCGCCCGCCGCATCCCGGCCGGAGTCGTCTCCGTCATCGCCCCCTTCAACTTCCCGCTGATCCTGGCCATCCGCTCGGTCGCCCCCGCGCTCGCCCTCGGCAACGCCGTCCTCCTCAAGCCCGACCCGCGCACCGCCGTCTCCGGAGGCGTCAGCATCGTCCGCGTCTTCGAGGAGGCCGGCCTGCCCGAAGGGCTGCTGCACCTGCTGCCCGGGGACGCCGAGGTCGGCGCGGCCGTCGTCGAGGCCCCCGAGGTGTCGGTCGTCTCCTTCACCGGCTCCACCGCCGCGGGCCGCCGGGTCGGCGAGGCCGCGGCCCGCCACCTCAAGCGCGTCCACCTCGAACTCGGCGGCAACAACGCGCTCGTGGTGCTGCCGGGCGCCGACCTCGCCGCGGCCGCGTCGGCCGGCGCGTTCGGCTCGTACCTCCACCAGGGCCAGATCTGCATGTCCACCGGTCGCCACCTGGTCCACGAATCCCAGGCGGACGCCTACCTCTCCCTGCTCGCGGAGAAGGCCGCCGCTCTCCCCGTCGGCGACCCCGCGACCGCCGACGTCGCGCTCGGCCCCATCATCGACGCCCGCCAACTCGCCCGCATCGACCGGGTGGTGACCGACAGCGTCGCCGCCGGCGCCCGCGTCGTCGCGGGCGGCAAGCCCGACGGCCCCTACTACCCGCCGACCGTCCTGACCGACCTCGACGACACCACCCCGGCCTGGCGCGAGGAGATCTTCGGTCCCGTCGCCCCGGTGCGCACCTACCGCGACCTCGACGAGGCGGCCCGCGTCGTCGACGACTCCCCGTACGGCCTGTCGGTCGCGATCCTCGGCGACGTCGGCGCCGCCATGACCCTCGCCGACCGCGTCCGCTCCGGCAAGGTCCACATCAACGAACAGACCGTCCTCGACGAACCCGCCGCACCCTTCGGCGGCACCGGCGACTCCGGCAACGGCTCCCGCTTCGGCGGCGCCCGCGCCAACATCGACGCCTTCACCGAGACCCAGTGGGTCACCGTGCGCCCCGAGATCGCCCCCTACCCGTTCTGACCCCCCGTTCCCCTCCGTCCCCCTGTCTTCCCCGTCTCCTCTCCTCTCCTCTCCTCGCTTCTCCTCCCCGTCCCCATCCGCTCATCCCGCTAGGAGTACGGCAATGACGACGTCTCCCCGGGGAGCCACCACAGCGCTGCTGTGCTGGCTGACCGTCCTGCTCGAGGGATACGACCTGGTGGCGCTCGGCGCGACCATCCCGACCCTGCTGAAGACGCACCACCTCGGCTTCACCCCGGCCGACGCCACGGCGGTCGCCACCGTGTCCCTGGTCGGCGTCGCCGTCGGCGCGGCCGGACTCGGCCCGCTCACCGACCGGTTCGGGCGGCGCGGCATGCTCATCGGCTCGGTCCTGCTGTTCTCGGTGTTCACCCTCGTGACGCCGCTCGCGCCGAACGTGGCGGTGTTCGGCGCCCTCCGCTTCCTCGCCGGCCTCGGCCTCGGCGCCTGTATGCCCGTCGCCCTGACCACCATGTCCGAGAACCTGCCCGAGCGCCGCAGGGCCGCGGCCAGCACCTTCACCATGACCGGCTACCACGTCGGCGCCGTCCTCACCTCCGTCCTCGCCCTGTCCGCCGGCGACGACTGGCATCTGCTGTTCTACGGCGGGGGAGTCGCGGGGCTCCTCGTCGTCCCCCTGATGTGGTGGCGGCTGCCGGAGTCCGCCGCCTTCCTCGCCGCACGCACCGGCCCCGAGGGCGAACGCGTCGGCGCCCGCGACCTGCTCGGCCCCCGGCTGCGCCGCACCACCCTCGCCGTCTGGGGCGGCTCCTTCATGGGCCTGCTGCTCGTGTACGGCCTCAACACGTGGCTGCCCCAGCTGATGCGCAGCGCGGGCTATCCGATCTCCCGCTCGATCGCGCTGCTCCTCGTCCTCAACGTCGGCGCGGTCATCGGTCTCGTCGTCGCCGGACTCGTCGCCGACCGGTACGGGATCCGCCGCGTCGCCCGCATCTGGTTCGCGGCCGGTGCCGTGCTGCTGGCCGTACTGAGCCTGCGGATCGCGAACAGCGTGCTGCTCAACGCCCTCGTCCTGCTGACCGGCGTCTTCGTGTTCTCGGCGCAGGTGCTCATCTACGGGTACGTCGCCCAGGTCTTCCCGGCCCGGACCCGCGGCACCGCCCTGGGCCTGGCCTCCGCGGTGGGCCGGCTCGGGTCGATCACCGGACCGTTCGTCACCGGCGCACTGGTCACCGCGGGCATCGCCCACCCCTGGGGGTTCTGGTTCTTCGCCGGAGTGGCGGCGCTCGGCCTCGGCGCGATGCTCCTGCTCGCCGCACCCGCGGCCGAACCGGCCGCGGCACCACGGACGGTCCCGGCCGGATGACCCCGTAAGCGCCCGGCACCGCGCCACGCGGCGCCGGTTCGCACCCCCATGTGCCGCGCGCTCCAGGGCGGTTCCACCGGGGACACCCGTCCGGGTTAGGGTTACCTAACCTGTGGGGTGTCCCCGGTGTTCCCCCGCGCCTGCCCATGAAGGAGCCCGCATGACGGCGACGCCCGCCGCCGAGCAGCCGCCCGCCCTCGCGTCCGACCGGCCCAAGGACCCGCGCCGCTGGCTGATCCTCGGCGTGATCTGCCTCGCGCAACTCGTCGTCATCCTCGACAACACCATCCTGAACGTCGCCGTCCCCACCCTCACCGCCGACCTCGGGGCGAGCACGGCCGACATCCAGTGGATCATCAACGCGTACGTCCTCGTACAGGCCGGACTGCTGCTCACCGCGGGAGCCGCCGCCGACCGCTACGGCCGCAGGCGCCTGCTGCTCAGCGGTCTCGCGGTCTTCGGCGCCGGCTCGCTCGCGGCCGGACTCGCCCAGAGCGCGGGCCAGTTGACCGCCGCCCGCGCGGGCATGGGTGTCGGCGGCGCGCTCCTGCTGACCACCACCCTCGCGGTCGCCGTGCAGGTCTTCGACGAGGACGAACGAGTCCGCGCCATCGGCATCTGGGCCGCGGTCAACGCCCTCGGCTTCGCCGCCGGGCCGCTCGTCGGCGGTGTCCTCCTCGACCACTTCTGGTGGGGCGCCCTCTTCCTCGTCAACCTGCCCGTCGTGGTGCTCGGCCTGTGTGCCGTCGCCTTCCTCGTGCCGGAGAGCAGGGCCGAGCAGAGCCACCGCCCCGACCTGTTCGGCGCCCTGCTGTCGACGGTCGCCATGACCGCCCTCGTGTACGCCGTCGTCTCCGGGCCCGACCACGGCTGGGCCTCGCCGCAGGTCCTCGTGGGCGCGGCTCTCGGTGTCTGCGCCCTGGCCGCGTTCGTCGTCTGGGAGCGGCGCTTCCCGCACCCGATGCTGGACATGAGCTTCTTCCGCAACCGGACCTTCACCGGAGCGGTGTTCGGGGCGCTGCTCATCACCTTCGGCAGCGGGGGCGCCCTGTTCCTGCTGACGCAGCAGCTCCAGTTCGTCCTGGGCTACGGGCCGTTGGAGGCGGGACTGCGCACCGCCCCGTTCGCCCTGACCGTCGTCCTGTTCAACTTCACCGGCCTGTCGGCCCGGTTGAGCACGCGGCTCGGCATCCCGGGCGCCGTCGCGCTCGGAATGACCCTGCTGGCCTGCGGGCTCGCCGCGGTCGCCGTCGCCGGGCGCTTCGCCGACGGATACGGCGGGCTGCTCGCCGGGCTCTTCCTCATGGGCGTGGGCTGCGCGTTCGCCAACCCGGCGATGGCCGTGGCCGTCCTCGGCTCCATGCCGCGCGAGAAGGCGGGCGCGGGCGCGGGCATCGAGGGCACGGTCACCGAGTTCGGCAGCGGCCTGGGCGTCGCCGTCCTCGGTGCCGTGCTCAGCGCCCGCTTCTCCGCGCTGGTCCCGGTGACCGCGGCCTCGCTGCCCGCAGCCCTGGCCGCCGCGGACTCGGCCGCCGAACGCGGCACGGTCACCCGGGCCTTCGGATCGGCCCTGGAGACCGGTCAACTCGTCGGCGCGGCAGCCGTGCTGACCGGAGGACTCGTCGCGGCGACCCTGCTGCGCCGGGCCGAGCGCGAGGGAGCACCGGCACCGGCCGCCGCCGTCACGGATCCCGTGTGAGCCGAGCTTCCTCCGCGGGACACGCGCGCACCGAGGAGGAAGCCGCTCGCGGTGCGGTGCACCGGCGCGTCCGCTACGAAGCGGGGCAGCGCGTACGCAGGAAGTCCAGCAGCACGTCGGTGAACCGCTCGGGCTGCTCGACGCCCGGCAGGTGCCCGGCCTTCTCGATGACGGCCAGTGTCGCGTCCGGGACGAGCCCGGCCAGGGACTCGGCCTCCGCGACCGGCGTGTAGACGTCGTCGGCGCCGACCACGACGAGCGCGGGCACCCGGGCCGCGGCCAGGCTCTCCCGGTAGTCCGGCCGCTCGGCCCGCCCGCGCAGGGCGGCGGCCGCACCCCGCGGGTCGGTGGCCCGCATCATGCCCAGGACGTGCTCGGCGACATCGGGCAGCGCCGTCACGTTGTAGGCGGCGAGCATCTTGTCGATGACCTCGTCGGCGTACCCGCCCATGCCTTCGGCGAGCAGCCGGTCGGCGAGCCGGTTGCGGAACGCCTTGCCCTCCGCCGTCTCGGCGGGCGCGGACGTGTCCGACAGGACGAGGGCGCGGGTGCGCCGCGGGTGACGCAGATGGAACTCCATGGCGATCTGCCCGCCCATGGAGACCCCGCCGACCACCGCACGCCCCACTCCCACGTGGTCGAGGAGCGCGGCGACATCGTCCGCGAAGCGGGACAGCAGGACGCTGCCCGGCGTGACATCGCTCTCCCCGTACCCCCGCAGATCCGGTGCGAGCACCCGGTACCCGGCGACGGCCAGCGCCTCGGCCTGCGGACGCCACAGCGTCCGGTTGAAGGGATGCCCGTGCACCAGCACGACCACGACCCCCTCCGCCGGTCCGAGGTCGTCGTACCGAAGGACGGCGCCGTCCACCCTGACTCGGTCCATCGAGAGCACTCCTGACGTGGTCGGTCGCCGCTGGGCCGGTGGCCGCACGGTAGGTCGCGTCCAGCGCCCCGATCAAGGGGATTACGCGTCAGGGCCGACCGCCTTTGCCGACGGGCCCCCGCGGAGCCGGATCCCCTTTGGTCAGGACTCCTTACTAGACTGGTCCGCATGGCCCCGAGACCCTCACTGGAGATGCTCCGCGCGCTCACCGACGAGAACGTGCTGCGTGCCCTGATGTCCGAGGCCCGGCTGACGCGCGCGGAGATCGCCGCGCGCACCGGCATCTCCAAGCCCACGATCTCCGACAGCGTGCAGCGCATCGGAGCGGCGGGGCTCGTCGTCGACACCGGCGAGCGGACCACCGGACGGGGCCGCGTCGGCTCCTACTACGCGCTCGCCCCGGGGCTCGGCACGGCGCTCGTCGCCGGGATCACCCAGCACCGGGTGACGGTCGAGGCGGTCGACGCCCTCGGCCGCGTACAGGCACGGGAAGCGGTCGGACTCGGGCCGGGGGCCGGCCCGGAGGCGGCCGCCGACGCCCTGGCGGCAACGGCGGGCCGGCTCGCCGGACGGACCCCGGGCGGCCTGCGGAACGCGGTGGTCAGCGCCGCCGATCCCGTCGACCGCGCCACGGGCCGGCTGGTGCGACTGCCCGACGCACCCTTCCTCATCGGCGACCTCGACCCGCCCGCCGCGCTCGCCCCGCACGTCACCGGACCGGTCCTCGTCGACAACGACGTCAACTGGGCGGCCCGCGCCGAACACACCGACGGCTGCGCGCGCGACATCGACGACTTCGTCTACCTCCACCTCGGCGAAGGGCTCGGCGGCGCCGTCGTGACCGACGGGACGGTGCGCCGCGGCCACCACGGGTTCGCCGGGGAGATCGCCCACCTGTACACCGTCGGCCCCGACGGCACGGCCATGGCGCTGACCGAGGTGTTCGCCGCGCTCGGCCTGCGCCGGGCCGGATCCACCGCCGTGGACGTCGCCGCGCTCCGGGACCGCCTGGCCGACGGCGACCGGACGAGGACCGTGCTGGCCCGCGCGATCGGCGGGGTGCTCGCCGCCGCGGTCGCCCTCGTGGACCCCCGGATGATCGTCATCGGCGGTGCCTGGGGCCCGGCCCTGGCCGACGCGATCGGCGCGCACTTCGCGCGCGACCCGCGCCCCGTCCCCGTGACCGCCACCACGCTGACCGACCCCGAACTGACCGGCGCCCGCACCCGTGCCGTCGAGGAACTCCGTTCCCTCGTCGTCCGCTCGGCGCGCCCCGCTCCGTCCCCCTGATCGACTCCCGTACCGAGGAACGACCTTGACCACGCACCACCGCCCCGACATCCGTCTCGTCGTCACCGACATGGACGGCACCCTCCTGGACGCCGACGGACGCGTCCCGGCCTCCCTGTGGCCGCTGCTCGCCGAACTGAACCGCCGCGGCATCGTCTTCTGCCCCGCCAGCGGCCGCCAGTACGCCACTCTCGCCGACCAGTTCGCCGCCGTGGACGACGGCGGCATGGTGTACATCGCGGAGAACGGCACCTACGTCGTCCGCGGCGGCGCCGAGATCAGCTCCGACCCGCTGGATCCGGCCATCGCCTCCTGGATCGTCAAGGAGGTGCGTCAGCTCACGGACAGCGGGGTCGACGCGGGAGCCGTCGTCTGCGGCAAACGGTCCGCCTACGTGGAGCGGTCCGACGAGCGCTTCATGACCGAGGTGCGCAAGTACTACCACCGTCACCGCATCGTCGAGGACGCCACCGCCGTCGACGACGACGTGATCAAGGTCGCCCTCTTCGACTTCGGCAGCGCCGAGCGGACCACGGCCCCGGCCCTGGCGCCGCTCGTCGACTCCCACCAGGTCGTCGTCTCCAGCGAGCACTGGGTCGACGTCATGAACCGCACGGCGAACAAGGGCGTGGCCGTACGCCGGCTCCAGCGCGAACTCGGCATCACCGCCGCCCAGACCATGGTGTTCGGCGACTACCTCAACGACCTGCAGATGCTCGACGCCGCCGACTGGTCCTACGCCATGGCCAACGCCCACCCTGACGTGCTCCGCCGGGCCCGCCACCAGGCACCGCCGAACAGCGAGAACGGCGTGGTCCGCACGATCCGCGAGGTGCTGGAACTGCCCGCCGACGTGTGACACGCGCCGTGCCGGCGGCCGGTCCGGACCCCGTGACACGAGCCGCCGGACAGGCGTCAGTGCCCCGCGACGAGCTTCACCGCGACCACGCCCACCCCGATCACGGCGTTGAGCGCGGCCGTGAGCAGCGCAGCGAGCGGTCTCGCGCCGACCCGCCGGCCGCCGGTGAAACCCCACGCCGCCAGCGCCGCGACCTCGCTGCCCACCGAGATCCACAGCGCCGTGGTCAGCTCCATCACGCCCGCCGCGGACAGGCCGATCAGCAGCAGCGGACCGGCCGCGCTGGTCAGCAGCGGGCTGCTGGTGAACAGCGTGTGCCGGATCTCGGGGAGCCGGGGCATCCGGCCGTGCGCCACCGGGTGCGCCTGGAGATCCGCGACGAGCGTCGCCAGCCACAGACCGAGTGCGGTGACCGCGACCGAGACCACCGCTCCGACATGCGTCGGGTGGCCGCTCTGCGCCAGACCCACCAGGACGGCGAGCAGGGTGAGGGAGGCGTAGATGCGTTCCTTGAGCCGCTCGCGCAGCAGGTCCGCGCGCTCCTGGGCCACTGCGTCCGGCGACATGCTCTCGGTCATGGGCGCACCCTAAGCGTGAACCCGTGCGGGATCGTGGACCCATGACACAGGGCACCCCGCACGACTCCCCTGACTCCGGCGACTGTTACTCCTGCGGAACCGAGGCCCGGTTCGACGAACTGCCGCCGCGCGAACGCGTCGCCTTCGACCGGCACTGGCGCGTCGCCCACGCCCTGGGCAGCGCGCTGCCGGGCTGGCTGGTCCTGCTTCCGCGGCGGCATGTCACCGCTGTGCACGACCTCACCGAGGCGGAGGCCGCCACCTTGGGCCGCTGGCAGGTGAGGCTCTCCCGGGCGCTGCGCGAGGAGACCGGATGCGTCAAGACGTACGTCGTCCAGTTCGCGGAGGCGGCGGGCTTCGGCCACGTGCACTTCCACATCGTGCCGCGCGCACAGGACCTCCCCGAGTCCCGACGCGGCACCGGTGTCTTCGAGTTGCTCCGACGCCCTGAGCGGGAGCAAGTGACCGCCGAGCAGGCCGACCTGCTGGCCCACGCCCTGCGTGCCCGGCTGTGATCGTCCGGACCCGATAGACCCGACGGCCGTGACCGAGGGCGCCGGCGCGGGCCGGAACAATGCCCGGATCACACCGCTCCATTGGCATGGACCTGCCCATGATCCCTCGCTAGGCTCCCCAGCGGCATGCCACGGGAGCGCTCCCAGGCTTTGCTGTTCCACCCCCACCACACGGGAACAACGAAGGGCCTACCCATGCGACGTACCAGACCCATACGTGCCGTCCTGTCCGCGCTGCTGGTCACCGGAGCCTGTGCCACGGCCGGTTTCCTGCCGGCCCAGTCGGCCGGCGCGGACACCCCGCGGGCCGAGCGCGCCGCCGCCTCCGACGGCCTGCTCACCGCGATGCAGCACGACTTCGGCCTCACGAAGCCGCAGGCCGAAGCGCGACTGGCCGCCGAGAAGCAGGCGACCGCCACCGAGAAGAAGGCCCGCAAGGCGGCCGGATCCGCCTACGCCGGGTCCTGGTTCACGCCGAAGAGCGAGCGGCTGACCGTCGCTGTGGCCGATAGGGCCAAGGCCGCCGAGGTCCGGGCCACCGGTGCGGCCGTGGAGGTCGTCAGCCACAGCGCCGCCCAGCTCGACGCCGCCAAGAAGCGCATCGACGCGCTCGACGCCCCGGCCGGCGTGAGCAGTTGGCGCGTCGACTGGAAGGCCAACCGCGTCGTCGTCGAGGTCCTCGCCGACCAGCAGGCTGACAACGATGTCACGTCCTTCCTCGCCCGAGCCCGCGCCGCGGGCCCCCTGACCGTGCGCACCACGGACCACGCCCCGTCCACCCTCGCGGCGGGCACGGTCGGCGGGGACCCGTACTACACCGGCAACGTCCGCTGCTCGATCGGCTTCTCCGTCCAGGGCGGATTCGTCACGGCCGGCCACTGCGGCGGCGCGGGTCAGTCGGTCAGCGGCTGGGACGGCTCGTACGTGGGCAACTTCCAGGGCTCGTCGTTCCCGGACAACGACTACGCCTGGGTCAACGTCGGCAGCGGCTGGTGGACCGTTCCGGTCGTCCTGGGCTGGGGCACCGTCTCCGACCAGTTGGTCCGCGGCTCGGCCGAGGCTCCCGTCGGGGCCTCCATCTGCCGCTCGGGTTCCACCTCGCACTGGCACTGCGGCACGGTCCTCGCCAAGAACGAGACCGTCAACTACAGCCAGGGCGCCGTCCATCAGATGACCAAGACGAGCGTGTGCGCCGAACCGGGCGACTCGGGTGGTTCGTTCATCAGCGGCGACCAGGCCCAGGGCGTCACCTCCGGCGGCTGGGGCAACTGCACGAGCGGCGGTGAGACCTGGTACCAGCCCATCAACGAGATCCTCGGTCGCTACGGCCTGACCCTGCACACGGCCTGACCGGCTCCGGTGCGGCGGCCTTCCCCGCGCATCCGCCGCCGCACCGGTGTGCACCGTTCGCGCCTCCGCCGGTTCCGTCAATTCGCCGCGGATTCATGTGTGTTGCACGCGCGAGTCTCCTGCTGCTGTCGGGGGCATGACATCACTGTCGTGACCCCCACAGTGACGCAGGAGACCCCAGTGAATCCGACCGCAGTCATCCGCAGAGCCTCTCTGGCCACCGGCGGCGCCCTCGCCCTCGTGATCGCCTTCGCGGGCGCCGCCCTCGCCGCCCCGCCCGGGGCCCTGCCCGGCAACGCCGACGCGACGGAGCAGACGTTCCAGCCCGCGTTCGACTACGACACCGACGGCTGCTACCCGACACCCGCCATCGGGCCGGACGGCACCGTCAACGGCGGCCTCCAGCCGAGCGGGGCGCTCAACGGGCAGTGCCACGACGCCTCGGACCTGGACAACACCAATGGGTACGCGCGCTCCAAGTGCAACAACGGCTGGTGCGCCGTCATATATGGCCTGTACTTCGAGAAGGACCAGGCGGTGGCCGGCAGCGGACTCGGCGGACACCGCAACGACTGGGAGCACGTCGTCGTCTGGGTGCGCGACGGCCGGGCGGAGTACGTCGCCACCTCCGCCCACGGCGACTTCAACATCTATCCGCGGGACCAGATCCGCTGGGACGGCAGCCACCCCAAGGTCGTCTACCACAAGGACGGCATCGGCACCCACTGCTTCCGCCCCGCGAACTCCAACGACGAACCCCCGGAGAACCACCGCGGCACCTGGCAGTTCCCGACCCTCGTCGGCTGGAACGGGTATCCGGCCGGTCTGCGGGACAAGTTGAGCGCCTACGACTTCGGCAGCGCCACCTTCGGCCTGAAGGACGCGAGCTTCGCCAGCCATCTCGCCGCCGCGCTGCCGTCCGGGGTTCCCTTCGACGTCAACGCGTGAACATGATTGACCGGCAAGTAAGTTACTGAACCGTAACCTCCTGGGTGCTACCGGCGGTAATGGCGTCCTCGATACGGTCCCGGCGACGCGTGGGGCCGGTGGGACGACCGGCCGCGCGCATCGTCGGCCTGCCCGCATCCCGGCCGTCCGCCGCCAGGTCCGGAGTCCGACTCCGCCTGCACTCAGGAGGTTTGCCATGCCCGCCCCCACCCGCCTGCTGGCCGCCGCCGTCGTCACCGCCACCTGTCTCGGAGCACAGGCCGTGCCCGCCGCGGCGACGACCGGATCGCAGAACGAGGTCTCGCGAGGCGTCACGATCCCCGCCTTCTACAACCCGCCCGCCGAACTGCCCGACGCCAACGGCGCGCTGATCCGCAGCGAACCGCTCCCGCTGGCGCTCAGCCTGCCCTCGCTGCACGGCCCGCTGCCCGGCACGGCGACCCGCATCATGTACCGCACGACCGACGCGAACGGCCAGGCCGCCGCGGTCACCGGTGCCTACATCGAGCCGGCGGCGAAGTGGCGCGGCGACGGCCCCCGGCCCCTCGTCGCGCTCGCCCCCGGCACCATGGGCCAGGGCGACCAGTGCGCCGCCTCGCTCGGCCTGGAACACCCGCTGCGCCTCAACGGGCAGACGGTGTCCGTCGGATACGAGGACCTGGCCGTCTACCGGCTCCTGGCCAAGGGCGTCGCGGTCGTCGTCACCGACTACGTCGGCCTGGGCACGACCGACCGCCTGCACACCTACGTCAACCGTCTCGACGAGGCGCACGCCGTGCTCGACGCCGTCCGCGCCGCCCGCGCGCTCGAAGGCGCCACCGTGACCGCCGGTTCGCGCGTCGGCCTGTTCGGCTACAGCCAGGGCGGCGGCGCGACCGCGGCCGCCGCCGAACTCCAGCCGACGTACGCCCCCGACGTCACCCTCTCCGGCACGTACGCGGGGGCGCCGCCCGCCGACCTGACCGAGACGACGAAGGCCATCGACGGGACCGACCTCGCCGGCGCCCTCGGCTGGTCCCTCAACGGATTCCTGCAGTCCGAACCCGAACTGCGGGCCATCGCCGACGCGCACCTGGGCGACAAGGGCCGCGCGGCGCTGAAGGATCTCTCGACGATGTGCGTCGGCGACGCGATCCTCGGCTACAACTCCGCACGCAGCTCTTCCTGGACCAACGACGGCAAGACCCTCGCCGAGATCATCCAGGCCGAGCCGCGGCTCCAGGAGTTCCTCGCCGAGCAGCGGATCGGCACGATGAAGCCGGCCAGCCCCGTGCGGGTGGCCACCGGCGTCAGCGACAACCTCGTACCGCACGGCCAGGCACGCCAGTTGGCCGTCGACTGGTGCGGCCGCGGCGCACAGGTCACGTACAAGCCGGTGCGGCTGCCCGACGTCGGGCGCGCGCTGCTCAACCACTTCGCCCCGCTGCTCACCGACCAGGGCAGCGCCGTCACCTGGCTCACCGACCGCCTCTCCGGCGAGCCCGCGGGATCGAACTGCGCGACCCTGCCCGCCCAGCCGTGATGTGACAACATGACCGGACTCGGCTCCGGTCGTTCCCGTTGCCGCCGTCAGAAAGGGGCCAGAGGCCCATGGTCCGCGCCGTCACCCTCATCCGCTCCGACGCGCTGTCGGACGTCGCCGAATACGCGTACGCGAGCACGGCACCGGCCGAGGCGCGGCTCGTCTTCCTCGCCGGCTCCTGCCCGCTGGAGAAGGACGGGTCGACCGCGGCGGTCGGTGACTACGCGGGCCAGGCGGCGAAGTGCGTGGAGAACATGCGGGTCGCCCTCGCCGCGGCCGGCGCGGACCTGAAGGACGTCATCAGCACCCGGGTGCTGGTCGCCTCGACACAGCAGGCGGATCTGGTGACGGCCTGGCAAGTGGTCCGTGACGCCTTCGGGGAGCACGACGTGCCGAGCACCCTGATGGGGGTCACGGTGCTCGGCTACCACGATCAGCTCGTGGAGGTCGAGGCGGTCGCGGCCGTTCTCGACGACTGACCCCGCGCGGAAACGGGCCCGCCCACCGTGCACCTGCACGATGGGCGGGCCCGCTCCGTCCGTCAGTTGGCGGTGACCTTCACCGGCTCCGTCTCCGCGGAACTGTGCCGCTCCGCCCAGCTCTCCAGCGCGGTCCGGCACGCGTGGTCGAGATGGTGGAGGCCTGCCAGGTGCAGCTCGACGGGACGATTCTTCGGCAGCGCTTCCAGGCTGTCGAGGATCTTCGGCAGCCGCAGGAACGTCGCGTTGCCCGTGAGGTACGCCTGGACCGGCCCGGCTCCCTTGTCTATGACCTCCAGCTTCACGTGCGAGGCGTCCCAGGCCGTCTTGACGACGGACAGGGCGACACCGACGAGCACGCCCTCGAACATGCTGACCGCGACGATGGACACCGCGGTGACGACCAGGATCAGCGCCTCACCGCGGTGTTCGCGCCACAGCGTCACGAGCGCCCGCACCGGGATGAGCTTGGCCCCGGCGTGCACCAGCACACCGGCCAGCGCCGGGATCGGGATGTACGCCAGGGCGGCCGGCAGCAGCGCCGCGAACAGCAGGAGCCAGACGCCGTGCAGCACGCGGGACGCCTTGGTGCGCGCCCCGGCCTGCACGTTGGCCGAGCTGCGGACGATCACCGCGGTCATCGGCAGCGCGCCGAGCACACCGCACACCGCGTTGCCCGCGCCCTGCGCCACCAGTTCCTTGTCGTACGCGGTCCGGGGCCCGTCGTGCATCCGGTCCACCGCCGCGGCGCTGAACAGTGACTCGGCGGACGCGATGAGCGTGAACGCCACGACGGTGCCGATCAGCCCGAGGCCCGCGAGTTCGCCGAAGGCGTCCAGGGACGGCGGCTGGATCGACCCCAGCAGGCCGTTGACCTCGACGTTCGCCACGGGGGCGTCGAACACGACGGCGGCGGCGGTCGCCAGGCCGACCGCGGCCAGCGGGCCGGGAACGACCCGTACCCGCTGGGGCAGGTGCTTCCACAGCACGAGAACGGCGACGGTGCCGGCGCCGAGCGCCAGCGAGACGAGTGCCTGCGTGCTGCTCAGGGAGTCGACCAGGGCCCCCGGCAGTCCGGCTATTTTCCCGAGCCCCGACTCCGGGGCCTCGGCGGCCACCATCGCGTACAACTGCCCCGCGATGAGGACGAGTCCGATGCCGGCGAGCATGCCCTCGACCACGGAGACCGAGATGGCCCGGAAGTAGCGGCCCAGCTTCAGGGCGCCCATGCCGATCTGGAGCAGGCCGGTCGCCAGCACGACGACGCCGAGGACCGGCAGCCCGAACTCGTCCACGGCCTCGTACACGAGCACGGTCAGCCCGGCCGCGGGGCCGGAGACCTGCAGGCTGCTGCCGCGCATCAGGCCTGTGACGATGCCTCCGACGATGCCGGTGACCAGGCCGAGCTCGGCGGGGACGCCCGAGGCGACCGCCACGCCCACACACAGCGGGAGCGCGACCAGGAAGACGACGAGTGAGGCGGTGAAGTCCGCTTTGATGTGGGGGTATTTGGTCATCACGGCGCTCACAGGACCTCGAACGTGTCGGTGTCGGGACGGTGTTCGCGTACGCCTCCGGTGTGGACCTCGTAGTACCAGCCGTGCAGACGCACCCGGCCGTCCGCGAGGCGCCGCTCCACGCACGGGTACGAGCGCAGGCGCAACAGCTGGGTGAGCACGTGTTGTTGGACCGCCGACGCGACGGTCGGGTCCGCCGGGTCGTGTGCGGGGGCCTCGCCCGCGGCGTGCGCGAGCCAGTCGCGCACGGCGGGCACCGCCGCGAGGTCGTCGCCGCGCACCAGCGCGCCGACCGCGCCGCAGTGCGAGTGACCGCAGACGACGATGTCCTGGACGCCGAGCACCTCCACGGCGTACTCGATGGTGGCGGTCTCCCCGCAGGGGTGACCGGTCGAATGGGCGGGCACGATGTTGCCCGCGGTGCGCAGCTCGAAGAGTTCCCCGGGGCGGGCGCCGGTGATCAGGGCCGGCACGACCCGCGAGTCGGAACAGGTGATGAACAGGACCTGGGGGGACTGGCCCTCGGCGAGCCGGGCGAACTCCTCAGGGCGTTGTCCGAACGTACGGGCGTTGTCGATGAGGGGCTGCATGATGTGGTGATTCCTCCTGGCGCGCCGTGGGGGGCGCGTCGGGCTGGCAGGACAGAGTGGACCGCGATGTCCCTGTCAGCAGCGGAAGACCTGAAGGGTCGCCGCCGTGAGATCCGGCACGGATCTGCTCGGGCGGACGAGGACGTCTCCGGCCGGGGCGGGCGGGACGACGGCCGTGGCTCGCTGCTTCGGTGACAGCGGTGCGGGGTAAGGGAGTTGGGTGCTGCCGGAGGCCGCGCGGTGCCGGTCCCGGGTGCGCGACACCTCGACGGGATCGCGAGGGTGGGTGTGGTCGCCGGGGCCGGCCGTCGGTACCTGTCCGGCGGACGCGGACACGCCTTGCCGGTCGGACTCATGTGCGGGAGCGAACGCACGTACGGAAGTGAACAACGACAGGGCCAGTACCGCGGCGACGACGAGAGTCAGCCAGGCGCGGGCCTTCCCACCTCGGAACACGCGCCCTCCTCCCGATCGTCCGCACGTCAAGGCGAAACCAACGATTGGTCAACCGAAGGTCAAGGAGAAGATTAGCTGTGCAAAGGTGATCGCCGGGTTAACAGGGCGTTGCGGTCCCGAGGAAGCGTGAAAAGTGCGGTCGATTGGCGTGAACGACGCGGTGGGGCGCGGTGGGTGACCACGCCCCACCCCTTTACCGGGACCGATCAGTGCCCGTTTTACCCGGGCCGGTCAGCGCCCGTCCGCGTCGAGCCGGAGCTCGCGGCCCTGCCAGCGCCCGCGCAGCCACCGGTCGTGACTGGCGACGACGATCGCGCCGGGACCGGTGCCCAGGGCGTCCTCCAACTCGTCGCACAGGCGCGGGGACAGATGGTTCGTCGGCTCGTCGAGCAGCAGGAGGCCGGGCGGGCTCGCCACGAGGAGGGCGAGCGCGAGGCGCCGCCGCTGTCCGACGGAGAGGTGGCCGACCGGCTTCTCCAGATCGCCGTCGTGCAGCAGGCCGAGTGAGCGCAGCGGCACCGCGTCGGCCCGCTCGAACCCGAGCGCCCGTGTGTAGGTCTCCCGCACGGACCGGTCCGGCCGGGAGAACTCGGAGTCCTGGGCGAGCAGCCCCACCGTCACCCCTGCCCGCCGACGCACCTCGCCCTCCGCGGGCAGCCGTCCGGCGAGCACGGCGAGCAGCGTCGACTTGCCGGAGCCGTTGGCCCCGGTGACGAGGAGGCGGTCGGTGGGCGACACGTCGAGGCGGGTCGGGCCCAGGCGGCCGGGCACGCGCACGTCGCGCAACGCGACGAGAGGGGCCTGTGGGTCCGACGTCTCCGGCGCCGCCGCCCCCAGTTCGACGGGCCGGAACCGCAGCGGACGCGGCGGTTCGCCGACCTGGCGGCGCTCCAGGTCCTCCAGCCGCCGCGCGGCGTTGCGCACCCGGCGGGAGATCTGGCTCTGCACCCGGTTCGCCCGGACGCCGTAGCCCATCTTCTCGTTGTCGCGGGGCCCCCGGTCCGGGGCGACGCGATGAGCCGTCACCCCCGCCGCGTGCCGCAGCTCGGCCAGTTCCTCCTGCTCCTCGGCGTGCCGCCGCTCCCAGCGCTCACGTTCGGCCCGCTTCTGCGCCAGGTAGGAGCTGTAGTTGCCGCCGTACCGCACGGGACCGTCGACGGCCGGATCGAGGTCGATCAGATCGGTGCAGACGGCGTCGAGGAAGGCCCGGTCGTGGCTGGCCAGCACCACGGCGCCCGGCAGCGTCCGCAGTTGGTCCTCCAGGAACCGGGCGGCGCCGTCGTCGAGATGGTTGGTGGGCTCGTCCAGGAGCAGCGCCGAGGGGCGCCGGACGAGAAGCGCCGCGAGCGCAAGACGGCCCCGCTGTCCGCCCGACAGGGACCGCAGGGTCCGGGCGCGTGGGACCGCGTCGAGGCCGAGGCCGGCCAGTACCAGGGCGGCTCGCCGGTCGGCGTCCCAGACCTCTCGGGCCTGGGCGCTTTCGAGGCGCCGCCCGTAGGAGTCGAGCAACTCCGCGTAGGCGGGGCTGTCTTCCGCGGTCCGGGCGAGGAGGTCGCCGAGGCGTTCGAGTTCCGCGAGGTCGTCGCGGGCCTCGCGCAGCGCGTCGTCCACGACGTCGGCGAGCGTCCGCTCGGCGTCGTACGGCATCTCCTGGTGCAGGAAACCGAGGTCGGGCGGGCGGACGACGGTGCCCGCGTCCGGTGCGTCCGCTCCGGCGAGCAGGCGCAGCAGGGTCGACTTGCCGACACCGTTCTCCCCGATCAGCCCGATGCGGTGACCGGGGGAGGCGGTGAGGGACACGCCGTCCAGGACGCGGCGGGTGCCGAGGGTGCGGACGAGATCGTGGGCGAGCAGGGCCGGTTCAGACATGGACGCCCGCCCCCTCGACGCGCGTCCGGGACGGCCGGGCGGAGGGCGGGATCGGGCAGAAGACGGATGTGACCGACACGAAGGAAGACCTCTGGTGAGAGACGGGCGGGCCCGGAAGGGCTCCCGGAACAGGGAGAAGGGGACGACTTCGAGGCCATGACGGCGATGCTCAGCAGCACCGGCCGATGGCCTGTCGGGTCCGGGTATCACCCGGAGATGTCGTCGTCACCCGCCATGTTCGGACTCCTCGACTCACGCGGAAGGTCCAAGGACGCTATCAGCAAGGGTGCCCACGGCGCAGCCGGAGCGGACGGTCACCAGGTCAGCGGGTAGCGCACCGGGTGACCACCGATACGGCCCGGCAGCAGGCCGATCAGCACCAGCAGCGCGGTCGCGAGCGCAAGCAGAGGAAGGAACGCGAGCGGGTCCGGGGCCTGCAGCACGACGATCACCGCGGTGGCCGCGGCGGGGGAGTGCGAGAGGTGGGTCAGCATCATGGCGCCGAGGGACAGGCCCGCGGCGACGGCGGCCCCCCAGCCGTTGCTTCCCGTCACCGCGAGCGTGGCGAACCCGAGGACGGCGGAGATCAGCTGGCCGCCGACAAGGTTGCGCGGCTGGGAGATCGGCAGTCCTGGCGCACCGTGCACCAGCGCCGCGCTGGCCGCCAGCGGAGGGATCAGCAGCGGCTGGTGCAGCAGGACACCGACGCCGACGAGCAGGAGGAGGGCGCCGATCGCGAAGACGGTGGCCCGCAGGGCGTGCAGGGGATGCGGCCGTTCGGTCGCGGTGGGCGGGGGCGTGGGCATGGAGGCTCCGGGCAGGGCGAGGCAGGGCCCTTGATCGTAAACAGACTGTTGAATGGTGGATGAATCTTTTGCCTCTGAGGCACATTTCTGTGTCCGGCCCGGTGTCCGCCGTGGATCAGGCGCTGCCGGTGCGCAGCTCGGCGAGGGTGCTCGCGCTGAGCGCGCGCGGTGGTGTCGCCGGGTCGACGAGGACGACCGTGCAGGTCGCCGCATGGGTGAGCGCGGTGGTGAAGCTGCCGTCGGCGAACTGGGCGAGCGGGCCGCGCGGCGAGTTGCCGACGGCCACGACCCGGGCGCCGATGTCCGCAGCGTGCCGGGCGAGGACGCGGCCGGCGGCGGCGTGGTCGCCGACTCCCGTCAGCAGCTGGCCGGTGGCGGGCAGGCCCCGGGCCGCGAGCCGGTCCAGGTGTGCGGTGACGGCGGCGCGGCCCGCCGCGAGGTCCTCGGTGTCGACGGCCTGCTCCTCGACGACGGCGGTCTGCCGGACGTGCACCACCTCCAGCGGGCTGTGCGTGTCGCGGGCGATGCGCGCCGCGGCGTCGACGATCGCGGCCGCCCCGTCGTGCGCGCCCACGGCGACGACGACCGGTGAGGTCCCGGTCGGGGCCGGCCCGCCGACCGGGGTGAGCGAGGGCGCGACCGGTTCGCTGCCGCCGGTGTCCGACTCGGCCCGGCGCAGCAGGCGGTGGCCGCTGGCGAGGACGGGTATCGCGAGCAGGAACGTGGCGGCGCCGAGGTAGAAGGGGACGCTCAGGTCCGTGGCGTCGGCGAGCTTGCCGGCGACGTAGGGCGCGAGTCCGCCGCCGATGAACCGCAGGAAGCCGTACGAGGAGGAGGCGACGGGCCGCTCCACCGGGGAGACCAGCATCACGGCCTGGGTGGTGAGGGTGTTGTTGATCCCGATGAAGGCGCCGCTGACGATGACCGCCACGATCACCACGGCCGGCGTGGCCACACCCGCGGCGATCACGGCCATGACGATGCCGAGGCCGAGCAGATTCGCGTACAGCACGGGTGCGGTGCCGTACCGCGCCTGCAGCCGCGGCGCGAAGAAGACGCTGAACGCGGCGACGAGCAGCCCCCACCCGGTGAACACCAGGCCCAGCTGGTGGGCGCTCAACTCCATGGGGTACGGGGCGTATCCGAGCATGGTGAAGAAGCCCCAGTTGTAGAGCAGCGCCATGAGGCCCATGGTCAGCAGGCCGCGGTGGCGCAGCGCCTTGAGCGGTGCGAGGGGCGAGGTGGGGCGCGCCGGTTTGGGCATGCTCGGCACGAACGCGACGGTGGCGAGCAGCGCGACGGCCATGAGCGCCGCGACACCGAAGAACGGCCCGCGCCAGCTGATCGCGCCCAACTCACCGCCGAGCAGCGGTCCGACGGCGATGCCGAGGCCGAGCGCCGTCTCGTACAGGATGATCGCCCCGCCGAAACCGCCGCTCGCCGAGGCGACGATGACGGCCAGGGACGTGGCGATGAACAGGGCGTTGCCCAGGCCCCAGCCCGCGCGGAAGCCGACGATGCCGTTGATGGAGTCGGTGGAGCCGGCCAGCGCGGCGAAGACGACGATGACCGCGAGGCCGATGACCAGGGTCCGCTTGGCGCCGAAGCGGCTGGAGAACCAGCCCACGAACAGCATCGCGACCGCGGTGACGATCAGGTAGCTGCTGAACAGGAGGGACACCTGGCTGGGTGTGGCGTGCAGGCTGTCGGCCAGGGCGGGCAGGATCGGGTCGACGAGCCCGATGCCCATGAACGAGATGACGCAGGCGAACGCGACGGCCCAGACGGCCTTCGGCTGTGCGAAAGGGCTGGCGGTCCTGGCGTGTGGAGCACTCATGTGCGGTCTCTTTCGCGACGTCGGGGCGTGAGGTGCGAGAGGTGCGTGAGGTGCTGACGAGGGCGGGCGGCCGCCTCAGGTGCGGGCGGCGCGGTCCTGGATGACGCGGGCGAGGGCGGGCAGGGCGACCTGCACCGCGCGGCGCTCGGGCTCGGTGAGGCCGTCGACCAACTCCTGGAGCGCCAGGGTGCGTTCGGCGCGGCGCCGGTGGAAGACCTCCGTGCCGGTGCCGGTGATCTCGACCAGCACGCCGCGTCCGTCGCTGTTGTCCGCGACGCGGCGCACCAGGTCGGCCCGTTCCATCCGCGTGACGAGCTGCGTCATGTTCGGCTGCGAGACGCCCTCGGCGCGGGCCAGGTCGGTGAGCCGGTGCGGACCTTCACGTCCGAGCCGGGCCAGCGCCGAGGAGGCCGCTGTGCTCAGTCCGCCGGCGACGGCGCTGCGCCGTACGTACCGGACCATGTGCTCCAGGGCGATGTTCAGGTCCTCGGGCGACACCGACGTGTCCTGGGAGTCCATGACCGGCTTATGCATAAGCGCATTATGCATGTATGTGTACGTTGAAACAAGATGCCGCCCGGGCTGACGGGGCGAGTTCGGGGGAGGGGGGTGGTTCTCGGACGAGTAAGGTTAGGCTAACCTTCACGCCGTGAGATCTGGTGAACGCGCAGGCAGCGCCCCACGTCCGCGCGGTCACGAGCTGTCGGCCGCGCAGGTGACCGTGTCGTACGACGGCGTCGACGTCGTCCACGACGCGGCCCTCGTCCTCAGGCCCGGTGAAGTGACCGCCCTCGTAGGGCCCAACGGCAGCGGCAAGTCCACCTTGCTGCGCACGATCGCCCGGCTGCAGGCCGCGCGACTCGGCAGCCTGACCCTCGACCCCGGAACGGCCGACGCCGCCGACGGCTTCGACCTCACGGCGCGTCAGTTCGCCCGCCGGGTGGCCCTGCTGACCCAGGGGCGTCCCACGCCCGGCGGGCTGACGGTGCGCGACGTGGTGGAGTTCGGCCGCTACCCGTACCGCGGACGATGGGGCCGTACGGACCCCGACGGCGCCGCCGTCGTGGACCGGGTGCTCGCCCTGACCGGCGTCCACGAACTCGCCGACCGCGGCGTCGACCAGCTGTCCGGCGGCCAGTTGCAGCGGGTGTGGCTCGCCGGCTGCCTCGCCCAGGAGACCGGTGTGCTCCTGCTGGACGAGCCGACGACCTATCTCGACCTGCGCTACCAGATCGAACTCCTCGACCTCATGCGCGACCTCGCGGACGACGACGGCATCGCGGTCGGCGTCGTCCTGCACGACCTCGACCAGGCCGCGGCCGTCGCCGACCGGATCGCCCTGCTGCACGCCGGGCGCATCATCGCCGACGGACCGCCCGAGGACGTCCTGTCACCGGAACGCCTCTCCGAGACGTACGGCATCCGGATCGACGTCGACACCGACCCCCTCACCGGCCGACTGCGCACACGCGCGATAGGCCGGCACCACAGCAGAAGCGAAAGGCTCCACAGCACGTCATGAGACGCTCCCTCCTCGCCGCGGCCGCCGGCACCGCCGTCGCCCTCCTCCTGTCCGCCTGCGGTACGTCCGAGCCCGCCAAGGACGACGCCGCCGCCAAGTCCGAGAAGATCACCCTCACCGACGCGAACGGCGCCAAGGTGAGCCTGGACCGCCCGGCCACCAAGGTCGTCGGTACCGAGTGGAACGTCGTCGAGTCGCTCGTCACCCTCGGCGTCGACCCGGTGGGCGTCGCCGACGTCAAGGGCTACACCGCTTGGGACACGGCCGCGCCGCTGACCAACTCGCCCAAGGACATCGGCACCCGCGGCGAGCCCAGCATGGACACCATCGCGGGGCTCGCCCCCGACCTCATCGTCACCACGACCGATCTGTCGGCGTCCGCGGTGAAGCAGATGAAGAAGATCGCCCCGGTCCTCCAGGTGAAGTCGGCCGACGGCGCCGACCAGGTCGGGCAGATGAACGACACCCTCGATGTCATCGCCAAGGCCACCGGCACGGAGAGCAAGGCCAAGGCCGCCGAGGCCTCGTACGAGGCCAAGCTCGCCGCGGGCCGCAAGGCCCTGAAGGACGCCGGAGCCGACGGCGCGAAGCTCGCCTTCGCCGACGGGTACGCCGCCTCCAACCAGGTGTCCGTCCGCGCCTACACCGGCGACTCCCTCGTCGGCGCCGTCAACGAGGACCTCGGCCTGAAGAACGCCTGGAAGATCAAGGGCGACAAGGACTACGGCCTGGCCACCACGGACGTCGAGGGGCTCACCGGGCTCGGTGACGACGTGCAGTTCGCCTACATCGGCAACAAGGCCGAGGACGACGTGTTCACCAAGGACCTCGCCGGCAACTCCGTCTGGAAGTCGCTGTCCTTCGTCAAGTCCGGTGACGTGCACCGGCTGGACGACGGCATCTGGATGTTCGGCGGACCGAAGTCGATGGAGAAGTACATCGACGCCATCGTCGGCGCCCTGACGAAGTAGCGCCATGGCCGTCACCGCAACCCCCGCCGCCACGCCCGAGCGCACGGCCACGTCCCCCTCGGGCGCGGTCGCGGTGACGGCCGGTCTCGTGCTCCTGGTCGCCGTCCTCGCGGTCGTCGACATCACCCAGGGCACCGCCTCCGTCGGCGCGAGCCAGGTGTGGCGGGCCCTCACCGGCCATGCCGAACAGGGCGACGCCTCCGTCGTCGTGGCCTCCCGGCTGCCCCGGATGATCGCCGGGATCCTCGTCGGCGTCGCGCTCGGCGCGGCCGGCGCCGTCCTGCAGGCCGTCAGCCGCAACGTCCTGGCCGCCCCCGACACCCTCGCCGTCAACGCCGGCTCATACCTCGCCCTCAGCGTGCTCACCGTCACCGGCGCGAGCCTGCCGCTGCTGGCGTCGTCGTCGGTGGCGTTCATCGGCGGCCTCGCCGCCGCCGCGGTCGTCCTCACGCTGGCCGGGCGCGGTACGGGCACCGTCCGTCTCGTCCTCGCGGGCAGCGCCCTCGCCCTCGGGCTCTACGCCGTCACCGACGGACTGCTCCTCCTCTTCCCCGAACAGACCGACGGCCTCTACCAATGGGCCCAGGGCAGCATCAGCCAGAACGGCTTCGACGGCGTCGCCCGCATGGCGCCCGTCGTCCTGGCCGGGCTCGCCGGCCTCGTGCTCGTGTCCCGCCGCGTCGACGCCCTGGCCCTCGGCGACGAAGCGGCACGCGGTCTGGGCGTCTCCGTGCGCGGCACCCGGATCACCGCCGTCGTCCTCGCCTCGCTGCTGTCCGCGGCGTCGGTGACGCTCGCCGGCCCGATCGGTTTCGTGGGACTGTGCGCACCGGCACTCGTCCGGCCGCTCGCCCGCCGCATCCGTCCCCTCGTACGGCACCGGCTGCGCATCCCCGTCGCCGGGCTGGTCGGCGCGGCACTCGTCCTCGGCTCCGATGTCCTGCTGCGTGCCGTGACCTCCGCCGAAACGGCGGTGACCGTGCCCACGGGCGTCGTCACCAGTGTCGTCGGCGCCGTCTTCCTCGTCGCGATGGCCCTGCGCATGCGCGACGGCGAGGCCGCCGCGCCGCCCGACCGGCTGCGCATCCCGAGCCGGGCCGCGTTCACGGTCACCGTGGTCGTCCTCGGAGTCGTTCTGGTCGGCGCGACCATCGCCGCGGTCCTCGTGGGCGACAGCACGCTGCTGCTCGGCGATGTCGTCAACTGGGCGCGCGGGCAGGCCGGGCAGGCCGTCACCTTCGTGCTCGACACCCGCGTGCCCCGCGTCCTCGCGGCCCTGTGCGCGGGCGCGGCGCTCGCCCTGTCCGGCACCCTCGTGCAGTCCGTCACCCGCAACCCGCTCGCGGAACCCGGTGTCCTCGGCGTCTCCGGCGGAGCGGCGCTCGGCGCCGTGCTGATCGTCACCAGCGCACCCGGCACCGGGGCGTGGGGTATCGCCGGGGCCGCGTTCGCGGGCGCCGCGGTCAGCGCCGCGCTCGTGTTCGGGCTCGCGGCGAAGGGCGGCTTCCGGCAGAGCAGGCTCGTCCTGATCGGCATGGGCGTCGCCACCGGAGCGACCTCGCTGATCAGCCTGCTGATCGTGGTCACCGACCGGTTCAGCGCCACCAAGGCCCTGATCTGGCTGTCCGGTTCGACGTACGGGCGCACCGGCCCCGACGTCCTGCCCGTCGCCGCCGTGCTCGTGCTCGCCACCGTCGTGACGGTCGCCCGGCGCAGGGAACTCGACCTGGTCTCCCTCGACGAGGACACCCCGCGCCTGCTCGGCCTGGACCTCGCCCGCGGCCGGCTCGGCTTCCTCGCGCTGAGCGTCCTGCTCAGCGCCACCGCGGTGGCCGCCGCCGGCACGATCGGCTTCGTCGGCCTCGTCGCGCCGCACGCGGCCCGCGCGCTGGTGGGCCGTCGGCACGTCCGGGTCGTCCCCGTCGCGATGCTGCTCGGGGCGACGCTCGTGTGTGCCTCCGACCTGCTGGGGCGGACCGTGATCGCCCCGGCGCAGCTCGGCGCCGGGCTCATGACGGCGGTCATTGGAACGCCGTACTTCGTGTACCTGTTGGTGCGCAGCCGGCGCTGAGCCGACGGCCGCTACCGGGCGTCGGCGCGCAGGGCCGCCAGCGCCCGGTCGGCGTGCGCGCTCATCCGGAACTCGCTGCGCACGATCTCCAGGACGCGCCGGTCGGTCCCGATGACGAAGGTGGCCCGCTTGGTCGGCAGCGGCCCGAAGCCGCGGGCCACCCCGAACAGGCCACGGACGACGCCCTCGGGGTCGGACAGCAGCGGGAACCCGAGGGTGTGCAGCCCGGCGAACTCGCGCTGGCGCTCGACGTCGTCCGAGCTGATCCCCACGGGCCGGGCGCCGACCGCGGCGAACTCGGCGGCCAGGTCCCGGAAGTGGCAGGCCTCGGCGGTGCAGCCGGGCGTCATGGCGGCCGGGTAGAAGAACACGACCACCGGACCCTCGGCGAGCAGGGACGACAACGACGTGGGCGTGCCCGTCTCGTCCGGCAGGGTGAAGTCCTCGACTACGGAACCGACTTGGATGCGGGGGGACGCGGACACAGGGGCTCCCGGCGGCGCTGGTACGGATCGGAACAGGACACCAGAGATCGTACTCGGCGGTAAGAAAGGTGGCGCGCGGCAGGGGACGAAGCCCGCCCCGGGGTGCCGTGAGCCTCGCCCCACGTCCTCAGGCGGGGCTCGTATCCCGTGTCACGCAGGTGTCGGATTCCTGCCGGACCGCGGCCGGGCGGCGCTGCTTGACTCCCGGTATGACCAGCACGCAGCAGACCAAAGCCCGACTGTTCCGCGAACTCCACACGTCCGCCCGTCCGCTCGCACTCGCCAACGTCTGGGACGTCGCCGGCGCGCGCGTGGTGGAGAGGGCGGGCGCCCCCGCCGTCGCGACGACCAGCGCCGGTGTCGCCTGGTCGCTGGGCCGCCCCGACGGCGACGTCCTGTCACGCGCGGAGGCGATGGGCGCGATCGCCCGGATCGCCGCCGCCGTCACGGTGCCGGTCACGGCGGACATCGAGGCCGGATACGGCGACGACGAGGCGGGCGTGGCGCAGACGGTGCGGGAGGTCCTCGCGGCCGGGGCCGTCGGCGTCAACATCGAGGACGGCAGCCGTCCTCCGGCCGTCCTCGCCGCACGCCTGGCGACCGCGCGGGCCACCGCCGAGCAGGAGGGCGTCGACCTCTTCCTCAACGCCCGTGTCGATACGTATCTGAAGGGCCTCGGCGCCGCGGAGGACCGGCTGCAGCAGACGCTGGAGCGGGCGCGCACTTATGTCGACGCGGGCGCGGACGGCATTTTCGTCCCCGGTGTCGTCGACCTCGAGACCGTCGCGGCCCTGGCGGCCGGGATCCCCGTACCGCTCAATGTGATGGCAGGTCCGGGCGCCCCGTCCGTGGCCGAGCTGGGGGCGGTGGGGGTGGCCCGGGTCAGTCTCGGAGCCGGTGTGGCGCAGGCGGCCTACGCCACGATCGGCCGGGCCGCCGAGCAGTTGTTCGGGCCGGGCGGGTACGGCGGTGTCGCGGACGGCGTCGATTTCGCCGAGCTGAACACACCGTGATGTCACGGATGAGGCCACTCGTGCGGGCGGATTAGTCACAACAAGGCGCCTTCGCGCCAGTGTTGAGGAAGACTTGGACCGTGCTGAGGAACCATCCGGACGAGACGAACACCTTTGTGGGCCGGACCGAGGAGCTGGACCGGCTGGCGGGGGCGCTCCGCCATGACCGGCTGGTGACCGTCGTCGGCGGTCCCGGGACGGGAAAGTCACGGCTCGCCCTGCATGCCGTGTCCGGTGAGGCGTCACACGGCTTCAGCGGGGTGTGCTGGGCGGATCTTTGGCCTCTGCAGGGCGACGAGTTGCTGGCGGCCGTCGTCGCCGACGCCCTCGACCTGTCGGACCACACGCCGCGCATGATGGCCGACGTGCTGTGCGCCTGGGTGGGGGACCGCCGGCTGCTGATCGTCCTGGACTCCTGCGAGCATCTGACCGCCGCGTGCCGGGACCTGGTGGCCGTGCTCCTGGCGGCCTGCCCCCGTCTCACGGTGCTGGCCACGAGCCGCGAACCCCTGGATCTGCCCGGCGAGGTCCTCGTCGACATCGGGCCGCTCGATCCGGCGACGGACGCCCTGACCCTGTTCGAGGACCGTGCGGCCCGGGCGGGGCGCCCCCTGCGCGGCGCCGAGGACCGGCTGTTCGCCACGTTCGTCTGCGACCGCCTCGAGGGCGTGCCGCTGGCACTCGAACTCGCGGCGGCCCAGCTGAGCCACCACTCGCTGGAGGAGACGGCCACCCGCATCCGCGCGGGCCTCGACCTGCCGGACCAGCCCGACCTGCGTCCGTTACGGCACCGGGCCCTGCGCACCGCGGTCGGCTGGAGCCACGAACTGTGCCACCCCGTCGAGCGGTTGCTCTGGGCACGGCTCGCGGTCTTCCCCGGCCCGTTCGACGCCGAGCTCGCCGTCGAGGTCTGCGCGGGCGGTCCGCTGACACCCGACGACGCGCGGGACGCCCTGGCGGGCCTGGTCCACCGGTCCGTCGTGGTCCGGGACCGGGATGCGTACCGCATGCTCGACACCGTCCGCGCCTACGGCCGGATGTGGCTGCGCAATCTCGACGAGGAGACAGCCGTCGAGGCCCGGCACGCCGCCGCGATCCTGGAGCTCACCCGACGCGCCCGCCGCGAGTGGCTCGGCCCGTCCCAGTCCTACTGGTACGCGCGGATGCGGGACCTCTACCACGACGTGTGCGCCGCGGTGTCGTTCCTGCTCGGCTCGGACGATCCGGCGGCCCTGGAAATGGCGGGCAACGTCGCCTTCTTCTGGGTCTGCTGCGGGCATCTGCACGAAGCGATGTACTACGTGGAACTCGCGCTGGAGCACGCCGACGACGAGGACCCGCACCGGGCCCGCGCCCTGTGGTCGCTGGGTCTCGCGCGCATCCTCCAGGGAGACCACCCCGAGGGGCGGGCCCTCGCCGCCGAGAGTCTGCGGGCGGCCTCGGCCCTGGGCGATCGTGAGGGCGTGCGGCAGGCCACGTATCTGGAGGGGCTGGCCGCGCTCCTCGACGCCCGCCCGATCCTGGCCCTGCACCGGGCCGACGACGCCCTGAGCGGTGTTCCGGCACCGCGCACCGAGGACGACGCGCGTGCGGAGGCGGCGCGGTCGGCGCCGACCTTCGGCACCATGCTGTGCCAGCTCGTACGGATCTTCGCGCTCACCAGCAGCGGCCATCTGGAACAGGCACGCGAGGACGCCGAGGCGCTGCGCGGCACCTGCCTGCGCCTGGGCGAGTACTGGACGCGTTCCTACCTGGACTATCAACTCGCGCTCATCGCCCTGTTCCAGGACCGCACCCGGGCCGCGGGCGCGCACGCGCGGAACATGCTCGACGCCAAGCGCCGCATCGGTGACCAGTTCGGCATCGCGATGGGCCTGGACCTGCTGGCGGCGAGCTGCGCCGAGCAGGGGGAGGTCGAGCGCGCGGCCACGGCCTTCGGGGCGAGTGTCGAGTACTGGCGGGCCGTCGGCCTGTTGCAGCGCGGCACCCCCGAAGTCGAGCCTCTGCGCCGCCAGACCGAGGCGACGGTGCGGGCCAAGCTCGGCGACTCCGCGTACGAGGCGATGCTGCGGCACACCGAGGGAGTCGCGCCCGAGGCGCTGCTGCTGTCCGCGCTCGGTGACAAGCACGATGCCTGACGACGGGACGAAGAGGGCGCGCGGAGGAGTTGAGGGGGCGCACGGCTGGGTAGGCGCCGCCCATGAACTCGCATGATCAGAACGTCGAGACGGCGGCGGCCGCTGCCGAGTTCCTGGCCGGGCAGCAGGTCACCGAGAAGCAGTGCGGGGGCTGCGGCACGGTCGTCGCCGGGGTCAACGGCCGCTACGCCTGCGGTGCTTGCGGCTGGATCAACCATTGGTCCGACGGCGACACCCACCTGCCCGACGCGGAGGACGACGAGACCCCCTTCCCGCCCCGTCGGCGCCGACGCGGTTCCTCGACCAGATAGGGCTCGCCCGGGCAGCGGGAGCGCGGTCGCGATGTGGTGCATATCTGGTGCGTGAATGGTGCTTCTGTGGTTCACTCGGAGGAAGAGTCACAGAACTGGAGGCCGCACCATGACAGGACATCCGGAACACCCGCCCAGCGAGCGCCTTTCCGTCACCTTGGCCCCGCCGGCTGTCGTCGCGGTCAACGAACTGGCCGAGACCGGGCGGGTGAGCAAGGCGGACGTCATCAACCGCGCCCTGCTGCTCCTGGGGTTCGTGGAGCGCGAGCGGGCCAAGGGTCACGAGCTGATGATCCGTACGACGGACGGCGAGCTGGAGCGTATTCACATCCTCTGACACTGGCGCCGGCGCTGACGTGCGCACCCAGGGATGCGGCCCCTGCCGGGAGGGGCGGCATCCCTTTTCGCTGCGATCACAGCCTGCGGGAGACGTCCTGCGCCGCCTGCACGACCGCCGGCGCGAACTCCGCCAACTGCCCCTCCGTGACCAGGAAGGTGAGGGACGAGACCGAGACGGCGCCGACCGCCGTGCCGTCGGCGTCGAGCACCGGCGCGGCGAGGGAGCAGATGGACTCGTCCGCCTCCTCGTAGTCCGTGGCGTACCCCGCGGCGCGGATCGCGGCCAACTCGTTGGTGAGGGCGGCGGGGTCGGTATGCGTGCGCGACGTGCGCGCCGCGAGCCCCGTGCGGCCGAGGATGTCGGCGACCTCCCCCGGCGGCAGATGGGCGAGGAGGGCCTTGCCGGCGGCGGTGGCGTGCAGGGGCAGCGGCGTGCCGACATCGGTGGCGATGCGGTAGGCGTGCCCCGGGTCGACCTTGTGCGTGTACGTCGCGTGGTCGCCGCTGAGCACGGCCAGATGGACGGCCTGGCCGAGCCGCTGCTGCAGGGCGCGCAGTACGGAGTCGATGCCCACCGCGTCGTCGGCGAGCACCTGCGCCGCGAGCGCCCGTAGTTGGACGCCGCACCCGTAGCGGCCCTCGCCGTCGGGTGCCGCGTACCCCTCCTCGACCAGGGTGGCCAGGACCCGATGGGTGGAGGCCTTGGAGACGCCGGAGCGCTCCGCGATGTCGCCCAGCCGGTGCGGCCCGTCGGCACGGGCCACCGCATGGAGCACCCGTAGCGCCTTGGCGACGGAATTCGCGGGCTTGCTCGGTTCCATTGACCCTCCGGGGAGAAGCGGGCTATGTTGCCAATCGATCCGTACAGCGGAACGTCATTCTACTCTACGGAACGCGCACATCGTCTCCTCGTGGTGCGGAGCGTGGTGCAGATCCGGCTGTCCGTCCCGGCGGCCGCTCCACGCGCACCACTCTCACGCTCGGGAAAGGCGGCCGTCCATGGCTGTACACGGATCTCCCCCCGTGCGCCCGCAACGATTCGATCTCGTGGTGACGGGCGGGCTGCTGGCCGATCCGCTGCGGCCGGAGCCCGCGCCCGGGGACCTCGCCGTCCGTGACGGCCGCATCGCGGCGGTCGGCGCCCCCGGCACCCTCACCGGCGCGGAACGTCTGGACGCCACCGGACTGCTCGTGGCACCCGGCCTGATCGACCTGCACACCCACGTCTACGAGCCGGGCACCGATCTCGGTGTCCCCGCGGACACGGTCGGCGTCGACCAGGGCGTCACCACCATCGTGGACGCGGGCAGTTGCGGCAGTGACGATTGGGACGATTTCGGGGACAACGTTGTCCGCCCGGCCGCCACCCGCGTGCTGAGCTGGCTCAACATCTCCCGGCACGGACTCGTGCACGGGAGGCAGGAGCTCTCGCGCGGCCCCGGCGACATCGACGAGGCGGCGACGGAGAAGGTGCTGCGCGCACACCCCGACCAGGTGCGCGGCCTGAAGATACGGATGAGCGCCTCGGTCCTCGGGGACAGCGGGCTCGCGCCCCTCGAGGCCGCGAAGCGCGTGGCGGCCCGGGTCGGCGTGCCCGTGATGGTCCACGTCGGCAACGAACCCCCGCACCTCGGCGACGTACTCGACCTGCTGGGGGAGGGCGACGTCGTCACGCACGCCTTCCACGGCAAGCCCGGCGGCCTGTTCGGCAGTGAACCGCAGGCGCGGGCCGCCGTCGCGCGCGGCGTCCGCCTCGACGTCGGACACGGCAGCGCCAGCCTCAACTTCGCCGTCGCCGAGCGGGCCCTGGCGGCGGGCTTCACCCCGCACACCATCAGCACCGACCTCCACAACCGCAATGTCGACGGTCCCGTGCACTCGCTCGTCGCGACCCTCACCAAACTGCTCGCGCTCGGCCTCACCCTGCAGCAGGTGATCCGCTGCTCGACCCTGCACGCGGCCCAGGTCATCGGACTGGACGGCGAGCTGGGGACGCTGCGGACCGGCGCCGCGGCCGATCTGACCCTGCTGCGGCTGACCGAGGAGGCCGTGACGATGACCGACGCCGACGGCGCCACCCGCACCGGAACCCACCGGCTCCGAGCGGCCGCGGTCGTCCGCGCCGGAGTCCCGCGGACCCTCCGGAGCCCGTGAACCGGCTTTGCGAACCACCGACCGGAACCACCGAAAGGCCCCTGCATGACCACCCCCCTGATCGAGCGGCTGGCCACGACCGTCCGGGACACCGCCCGTCCCGTCACCGACGAGGACCGGGCGGACCTGACGGCGTTCCTCCCGCTCGCCCAGGTCTACGCGGAGACGTGCGGCATCGCCTTCGACGAGACGCGCTCGCTCGCCCTCGCCGTGCACGCTCTCGCGTTCGTCCGCCGTGTCCGCGCCGCCGAACACCTCGACGCGCTCGACGACCAGCTCGCCGCCGAGGTGGCCCCCGGGCGGATGGCCGCCGTCCGGTCCCTCATCGACACCTACTGCACCCCGCGCGACTTCCCCGCACGGGACACCGAAGTCCTGCTGCTCGCCCTGCACTTCGAGGCGGCGGCACAGCTCCAGCACCAGTCCACCGCGCAGGCATGACCGACATCCCAGGGAGCACCGCCATGACAGTCAAGATCGTGATCGGACACCGGCTCGGCAAGGGCCAGGCGGTCGCCGACGGCATCCGCGCCGCCGGCGGCGAACCCGTCCTCATCGCCGGCCCCGGCGCCGACATGAAGGTGGGCGACGTGATGGCCGCCGAGGGCGCGGCCCTCGGCATCTCGTTCTGCGGCAGCGGCGGAGCCGGGGCCGTCACCGCCAAGGCCAAGTACGGCCACGACATCGAGTTCGGGATGCGCTCCGCCCAGGCCGGTGTGACCGCCGTCGAACAGGGCCGTACCGTCCTCGGCTTCGGCTTCCTCGACAGCGAGGAGCTCGGCTTCAAGGTCACCGAGGCCCTCCTCAAGAAGCTGGAGAAGGAGGCCTCGTGAAAGAGACCCGCCACACACTGCGCCTCAGCGGCACCGGCCCGACCAGGGAGAAGGCGTTCGCCACGGCCATCGGCCAGGTGCAGTCGGCCGTCGGCAAGCGCACCGACGGCGTCTGCTTCCGCGTGGAACCCCTGGAGCTCGACGTCGTCTCCGCGGTGGAACACCGGTGGACCGAACGGTTCCTCGGTCTGTTCTTCCCGCGCACCCGGCAGCGCTTCGAGATCACCCTGCGCATCGAGGTCCAGGTGGCCTCCCTCGACCTGGACGCCCTCGACTTCGCGGTGCGCGAGGAACGGCTCTCGCCGCTCCAGCACGCACTGCGCATGAGGTGACCCGATGAACCAGACCCTCACCGTCCTCCTGGAGTCGCTCGTCATCGGCGGCCTCATCGGCTTCGGCGCGAGCGCGGGCGTGGCCCGGATGTTCCACGCGCCGAAGGTCCAGGGCATGGGCGCCTTCCGTACCCTCGGCGAACTCAACGCCTGCCAGAACGACCCGGTCGCCCACTTCTCCTTCGGCCTCGGCTTCCTCTTCAACGCCTGGTCGAGCGCGGTCGGCACCGGTGCCCTGACCGGCGACGTGGACCACCGCATCGTGCCGCACTGGACCGCGTCCGCCGCGATGGTCAAGAACCGCAATCTCGCGCAGACGCTGCACAACCCCCGGCGGATGGCCCTGACCGGCACGGTCGTCGGCATGGTCCTCATCACGCTGCTCAACACGACCGCGGCCTCCATCCCGCACTCCCTGCAGGACGTCGCGGCCAAGGTGCTCGGACCGGCCTCGGAATGGCTGATCAACCCCGTCATGCCGATCATCTTCTGGATGGCCGCCGGCGACGCGGGCCGCCGCACCGGAGCCTGGGGCACCGTCCTCGGCGGTCTCGGCCACCTCGTGATGGGCAACGCGGTGCCCGGCATCGTGCTCGGCATCGTCATCGGCAAGGGCGTCGACGACCTGGGCTGGACGAAGGTCACCAAGTCGCTGGCCGGCGCGGTGATCGTGCTGTTCGCGGCCAGTACGTTCCTGCGCGGCGCCGACCTCACCCTGCTCGAGCAGATGAAGGTGGACATCCCGCACTGGCTCATGCAGTTCCACGACGCGACCGGCACCAAGCCGCAGTGAGGCAGGCAGCGACATGACCGACTCATCAGCAAGCGCGACAGCGCCCGCCGCCGCGGGCGGCATACCCGCGCAGAACTCCGGCGCGGAACAGACCAAGGGCGGCTTCCTGAGCAAGGTGCCCGGCGAGGGCAGCTTCTGGCTCTCCGAGTGGGCCTTCCCCGTCTTCGTGGCCTGCCTGGCCGCCGGAATCTTCACCGGCACGCACCTCTATTACGTCTACCACACGGGCGTGTTCAACGAGGTCGCCGTCGTCTCCATGCTCAAGGCCGGTATGGAAGGCGGCAGTTACGGCGCCGCCGCCGCGTTCGGCGCGGGATTCCTGTTCGCCCGCGTCATCGAGGGCCCGATGGTCGGCATCCTCGACATCGGCGGCTCCCTGCAGACCGGTGTCGGCATCGGTATCCCCGCCATGCTGCTGGCCGCCGGATTCACCGCCCCGCTCCAGCACTTCTGGCTGGCGATCCCGGTGGGCGCCGTGCTCGGCGCGCTGATCGGCGTCGCCATCCTCGTCATCCGCCGCGCCACCGTGAACTCCACGGGCGGCACCTCGACCTTCGGCGCCGACGTGATGATGGGCGCCGGCAACTCCGCCGGACGCTATCTGGGTCCCCTCGTCATCATCTCCGCCGCCACCGCCTCGCTCCCCGTCGGCCTCGGCTCCACCATCGGCGCCGCCCTCTTCTACGCGTGGAAGAAGCCGCTGACCGGCGGCGCGATCATCGGCGCGATGGTCGCCGGATTCTTCTTCCCGATCCCCGGCAAGTGAGCGCCCCGACCCCGTTCTAAGGACACCGCGTGCACACTCTCCACCAGGACCTGGGCGTCCCCCCGGCCGTCAACGCCAGCGGAAAGATGACGGCGCTCGGCGGCAGCGTCCTGAGCGACACCGTCATCGCCGCGATGGGCGAAGCGGCCCGCCACCACGTCGTCATGGACGATCTGATCACCGCGGCCGGCCGCGAGATAGCCCGCGCCACCGGCACCGAGGACGGCTGCCCCACCACCGGCGCCGCCTCCGGCGTCGCCATCGCGGTCGCCGCCGTCATCGCGGGCACCGACGTGTCCCGGATCGAAGCACTGCCGGACCCCGGCGACGCCCCGTGCGAAGTGATCCTGCCGCGCGGCCACTCCGTCTACTTCGGCGCACCGATCCGGCAGATGGTCGCCCTCGGCGGCGGCCGCCCCGTCGAAGTGGGCTCCGCGAACAAGGTGACCGCCGGCCACCTCGCGGGCGCGATCGGCCCGCGCACGGCCGCACTCCTCTACGTCCAGTCCCACCACGCCGTGCAGAAGGGCATGGTCTCCCTCGCCGAGACCGTCGAGGTCGGACGGCGCCACGGCATCCCGGTCATCGTCGACGCCGCCGCGGAGGAGGACCTGCGGCACTGGCCCGCCACGGGCGCCGACCTCGTCGTCTACAGCGGCGGCAAGGCGGTGGGCGGCCCCACCTCCGGAATGATCTGCGGCAGCGCCGCGCGCATGGCCGCGTGCCGCGCCCAGTACGGGGGCATCGCCCGCCCGATGAAGGTCGGCAAGGAGACCCTGTTCGGCCTGGTCCAGGCGCTGCGCGAGTACGGGACCGGCGAGTCCGCCGACCAGCGCACACGCATGGAGAAGCTCGCCGGGCGCCTCGCCGCGCTGCCCGGCATCACGACCCGGGTCGTCGCCGACGAGGCCGGTCGCGCCATCCACCGCACCGAACTCACGGTGGATCGCGAAGCGGCCGGCCGGGACGCGAGCGCTCTCGCGGCCGAACTCGCCGCCCACGGCGTCCATCTGCGGGACCACCACGCCGTCACCGGCCGCCTGTACATCGACCCGCGCCCCCTGCGCCCCGACGAGGAGGAGCGCCTCGTGGCCCAACTGACCGCACTGCTCGAAGGAGAAGCGCGATGACCGTCGTCGAGCGCCGCCTGGTCGTCACCGAGGAGGCCGGCCTGCACGCCCGTCCGGCCGCCGCGTTCGCCCAGACCGCCGCCCGCAGCGCGGCCGAGGTCACCGTCGCCCGCGAGGACGGGCACGAAGTCCCCGCCCGCAGCGTGCTGTCACTGATGACGCTCAACATCCGCTGCGGCGAGGCCATCGTGCTGCGCGCCAGCGGCGCCGACGCCGAGTCCACGCTGGACGCGCTCGCTCGAATCGCGGACCCGGCATGACGGCCGCCGCCCCCACCCTCCCGGAGTTCCCGATGAGCCCTGCCCCCGACGACGTCATCGAACGGCTGCGGCTGGCCCGCGTCACCCCGACGGTGCGCGAGGCCGACGCCGACACCGCCGACCGCGTCGCCCGCACTCTCGTCGACTGCGGCATCACCGCCTTCGAGTTCACCGCCACCACACCCGGCTGGGAGAAGCTCGTGGAGACCTGGTCGCGCGAGGCGCCCCAGGTGACGCTGGGCCTCGGCACCGTCACCTCGCCCGAGATCGCCGAACGGGCCCTGGCGGCCGGGGCGCAGTTCCTCGTCAGCCCGTTCCAGATGCCCGAGGTGCGCCCGGTGGCGGACGCCGCGGGACGGCTCCTGGTCGAGGGCGGTCTCACCCCGAGCGAGCTGCGCACCGCCGCCGAACGCGGCGTGGCCAAGCTGTTCCCCGCCGCACACGTCGGGGGCATCGCCTACCTGAAGTCGGTGCTGTCCGTCCTGCCCGGCGCCCGCATCAACGCGACGGGCGGCGTCACGGTCGACAACGCGGCCCAGTGGCTGGCCGCGGGCGCCTTCACCGTGAGCATCGGCAGCGATCTGACCCGGGGCGACGTGGCGGAGAACGTGGCACGGCTCAGGGAGGGAATCGGCTGACGCCGCCAAGCGTTGCACGGGGCGTAGACCCGTTCAGAACGGAACGGACGCACCGACGTGGGCAGGGAGCTTCGCATGACCGTGGGAACCGAGAGGGCTGTGCTGGCCGGAGGCTGCTTCTGGGGCATGCAGGACCTGATCCGCAAGCAGCCGGGAGTGCTTTCGACGCGCGTCGGGTACAGCGGCGGCGACACGCCGAACGCCACGTACCGCAACCACGGCGACCACGCCGAGGCGATCGAGATCGTCTACGACCCGTCGGTCACGAGCTTCCGGGACCAGCTGGAGTTCTTCTTCCAGATCCACGACCCGACCACCCGTGACCGCCAGGGCAACGACATCGGCCGCAGCTACCGTTCGGCGATCTTCTACACCGACGAGGTGCAGCGCGCCGTCGCGCTGGACACCATCGCCGACGTCGACGCCAGCGGCCTGTGGCCGGGCGAGGTCGTCACCGAGGTGGAGCCGGTCGGCGACTTCTGGGAGGCCGAGCCCGAGCACCAGGACTACCTGGAGCGCTACCCCGACGGCTACACCTGCCACTTCCCCCGGCCGAACTGGAAGCTGCCGAAGCGCGCGCAGTCGACGGCCGGCTGAACCGCGGCCCCATCGGCCCCGGCCCGTCACGACGGGCCGGGGCCGATCCCTGTGCTCAGGATCCGCCCGTTCCCGGTCCGGCCAGGGGGCGTTGCCGGGACCGGCGCCGCGAGCGGTAGCGTTCTGCGGGGCGCCGGTCGAGGGGACCGACCGATGGGCCCCGGTTCGGTGGGTGTGTGGGAGGGAGCCGGCAATGGTGGAGTGGAGACTGATCGGCCGAGGCGCCCGGCAGGTCCCGGAGCCGTGGGCGACGCCGCTGATCTGGACCGCCGCGTACCTGGGCGCGTTCGCCCTCGTGGGCGTCTGCCATGTGCTCGGCGTACTCGACCGTACGGGCCTCGCCCTGCTGCTGCTCTCCCTGCTGGCCGGGCTGTTGGGCATGCGGGGTCGTTTCGTCGCGGCCCCCGGAACCGCGCTCCTGTGCTGGACCTGTCTGAACGTCCTCGGCACCGAGCCGACCGGCGAGATCTCCTGGGCCGGACACCGCGATCCCGGATGGATGGCGTGCCTGCTGGTCGCGGCGGTCGTGGGCACGGTCACGGGCCGGGTGCTGCACGCGCGTGCCGCGTACCGCCGCGTGACCCCGTTCGACGAGCCGGTCTGAGCCCGCTCCGGGCGGGATCAGGTCCGTACGCCACGCAGGAGGTTGTCGACGAGGCTGAGTGCGAACTCCTGCGTGACGGGCAGGTTGGGCAGCAGCAGCCGGTGGTAGCAGGCACCCCAGAGCTGGTCGACCAGCACCTCGGGGTCGATGTCGGCGCGCAGTTGGCCGCGTGACTGCGCCCGGCGCATCGTCTCGACGGCCAGGCCGCGCCGGGGGCCGGAGTAGCGCGCGAGGAGAGCGGCGCTGAGATCGGGATCGGTCTGCGCCTGGCCGATCAGCTCGGCGATCACCCGGCCGGCCCGCGTCCCGGTCACGACGTGGACGAACGCGCGCAGCTGTGCCCGCAGATCGGCCTCGATGTCGCCGCTGTCGGGAAAGGTCAGCGCCGACTCGACAGCGTGGAAGTAGCCGTCGAGGGCCAGCGCCCCCTTCGACGGCCACCACTTGTAGAGCGTGGTCTTGCTGACGCCGGCCGCCTCGGCGACCGACTCGATGGTGAAGGTGCCCATGCCCCGGTCGAGCAGGAGAGCGCCGGCCGCGTCGAGCACGTCGGCACGTACCTCGTCGGCGGGCCGCCGACCCCGGCCGCGCCGCGCCCGCGGAGCCGCTGCCCCCTGTGCTCGCTCCGTCATCCGTGACCTCCCGCACACCGACTCCGACCGGACCGTGCCCTCACCCTGACATATGGACGGTGCGTTCACAACGTGGTTATATGGACTGAGCGTCCATAAAGGGCCCGGTGGAGCTGAGGGCCGACATTTCTCAGGGACGCGGACGAATCTCGGGGATGACGGATCTCAGGGATGCAACGAAGAGGAGCGCACCATGTCCGAGAGCACACGTGTCGCACTGGTCACCGGCGCCTCGGGTGGCATCGGCCGGGCCGTCGCGCAGCGTCTCGCCGCCGACGGCATGGCGGTCGGCGTGCACTACGCGGGGAACAAGGCCGCGGCCGACGAGACCGTCGCCGCGATCGAGGCGGCGCACGGCCGGGCGATCGCGGTCACCGGCGACGTGGCGGACGAGACGGCCATGGCCGACGCCTTCGACCAGGTGGAACAGGCCTTCGGCGGGGTCGATGTCGTCGTTCACACGGCAGGGGTGATGGTCCTCGGGCCGGTCGCCGAGTTCGACCTGGACGCCCTCGACCGGATGCACCGCACCAACATCCGCGGCACCTTCGTGGTGGCCCAGCAGGCGGCGCGCCGGGTCCGCGCCGGGGGCGCCGTCGTCACCTTCTCCACCTCGGTGACCCGGCTGGCCTTCCCGGCGTACGCGGCCTACGCGGCGAGCAAGGGGGCCGTCGAGGCGATGACGCTCGTCCTGGCCCGTGAGCTGCGCGGCCGCGACATCACGGTCAACGCGGTCGCGCCCGGTCCCACGGCGACGCCGCTGTTCCTCGACGGCAAGGACGAGGAGACCGTCTCGCGGCTCGCCGCGCAGTCCCCGCTGGAGCGCCTCGGCACACCGCAGGACATCGCCGGAGCCGTCGCCTTCCTCGCGGGCCCGGGCCGATGGGTCAACGGGCAGGTCCTGTACGTGAACGGCGGCATCGCCTGAGGAGGCGCGCCGGACCTCGACGCACGGACGCCAGGAGCCCCTGCCGCGGATCGCGGCAGGGGCTCCTGGTTCAGGCGCAGGCTCTCAGTGGGTTCGGACGACCGCCGAGGCGCTCACGCGCCGCTCGCGTCGAGCATCCCCTCGCGCTCGACGATCTTGACGCGCTCGCGGCCCTGCGGTTCACCGAGGGCCTTCTCGGCGGCGTCGAGCCGGTGCCAGCCGTCCCACGTGGTGTACCGCACGCCGCGCTCGCCGAGGAAGGCCTCGACGGCCTCGGGGGCGGGGGCGGCGGGGGAGTGCAGACGGCCGTTGGCGTGGTCGTCCAGCAGGTTGGCGACGGTCTCGTTGGCGTCGCCCTTGGTGTGGCCGATCAGGCCGATCGGACCGCGCCGGATCCATCCGGTGACGTACGTGGACTGCAGGTGCTCCCCGGTCTCCTGGATCACCCGGCCGCCCTCGTCGGGCACGGTGCCCGAGGCGACGTCCCAGGGGAGCTTGGGCAGCTCGTCCGAGAGGTAGCCCACGGCGCGGTAGACGGCGCTCACGTCCCAGTCGGTGAAGGCGCCGGTCCCCTTGACGTTGCCGGTGCCGTCGAGCGCGGTGCGCTCCGTGCGCAGTGCGGTGACCTGCCCGTCCTCGCCCAGGATCTCGGTGGGCGACTCGAAGAAGTGCAGGAACAGCTTGTGCGGGCGCGTGCCGATGTCGCGGATCGCCCAGTTCTCCAGGGTCTTGGCGACCATGTCGGCCTGCTTGTTGGCGCGGCGCGTCGCGATCGAGCCGTCGTCGTAGTCGATGTCCTCGGGGTTGACGATGACCTCGATCGTGGGGGAGTGGTCGAGCTCCCGCAGCTCCATGGGGCTGAACTTCGCCTGCGCCGGGCCGCGGCGGCCGAACACGTGGATCTCCCGCGCCTGGTTGGCCTGCAGGCCGGCGTGCACGTTCGGCGGGATCTCCGTCGGCAGCAGTTCCTCCGCGGTCTTGGCCAGGATGCGGGCGACGTCGAGGGCGACGTTGCCGACGCCGAGGACGGCGACCTTCTCCGCGTCGAGCGGCCAGGTCCTGGGGACGTCGGGGTGGCCGTCGTACCAGGAGACGAAGTCGGCCGCGCCGTAGGAGCCGTCGAGCCCGATGCCCGGGATGTCGAGGGCCCGGTCGGCGGTCGCGCCGGTCGAGAAGACCACGGCGTCGTAGAAGCTGCGCAGGTCGTCCAGGTCGATGTCGCGCGGGTAGTCGACGTTGCCGAAGAGCCGGATCTGCGGCTTGTCGAGGACCTGGTGCAGGGCGGTGACGATGCCCTTGATGCGCGGGTGGTCGGGAGCGACGCCGTAGCGGATCAGGCCGAAGGGGGCGGGCATGCGCTCGAACAGGTCGATGGACACGCCGGGTTCGGTGGCCACTGCGGACTTGAGCAGAGCGTCGGCGGCGTAGATGCCGGCGGGGCCCGCTCCGACAATGGCGACCCGCAGAGGGCGAGGCATGTTCAGGTTCCCTTCGGAGGACAGCGAGTACTCCTGGGAATCTTAAAGTAAGGCAAGCCTTAGTTGGCAGGCGGGTCGGATCTATGGGCTCATAAGGCCGAGTTATGGGTCACCATAGTGAGACTTGGGTGCCTGGCGGGCACCGCGGTCACTCGTTCCCCTCGCGATATTAACTGGGAAGTTCCAAGCGCTGTGTCTACGCTCCTTCTCCATGATCGCCAACAGGAGTGACGGGTACGTGCTCTCCACCGACCCGGACCGTCTCGACGTGGCCCTGGTTCATCAGTGGCTGTCGACCGACGCGTTCTGGGCGCTCGGCCGCACCCGCGAGACCGTCGAACAGTCGGTGCGCGGATCCCTGAACTTCGCCGTCCATGATGCCGGCGGCGCACAGGTCGCCTACGCGCGTGTGGTGACCGATTGGGCCACCTTCGCCTGGCTGTGCGACGTCTATGTCGCGCCCGCGCACCGCGGCAGGGGGCTCGGTACGTGGCTCGCGGAGGCGGTGCGCGACCATCTCGCGCCCTACCGGCTCAAGCGCCTGCTCCTCGCCACACGCGACGCCCACGATGTCTACGCGAGGGCCGGTTTCACCCCCGTCCGGGACCCGGGGAGCTTCATGATCCTCCGCCCGGCGCCGGAAGCCTCCTCCGGTCGGTGACGGGTTCGGCGTCGCACGGAATGCGCTTGTCCGGGCCGGCGCCGCGGCCTTACCGTGCCGACGTGGAACCCTTCTCGCGCTCCTGGGCCGCACTGCGCGCCGCGGTCGCCGGCCTCCCGGACGAGGACTTCGAGCAGCCGTCCGGCTGTACCGGCTGGCTCGTGCGGGATCTGGTGTGCCACCTGATCATCGACGCCCAAGACGTGCTGATCACCCTGGTCACCCCCGCCGACGCCGAGCCGACCGTCGACGCGGTCGGCTATTGGGACCTGCTTGCCGAACCCCCGACCGGTGACGACCCGCTCGACGCGCTGATTCCCCGGCTGGCCGCGGCGTACGGCGAGCCGAGGTGGCTCAAGTTCCACCTCGACGACGTCGGCTCGGCGGCGGGTCGCGCCGCCGAACTCGCCGATCCCGCCGCCCGTGTCGCCACCCAGGACAAGGTGCTCACCGTCGGCGACTACCTGTCGGCGTACGTCCTCGAATGGACCCTGCACCACCTCGATCTCGTCGCGCACCTGCCGTCGGCCCCCGGACCGCCCGCCGAGAGCCTGGCGACGGCCCGCGCCGCGCTGGAGAAGATCGCCGGCACCGCCTTTCCCGCCTCGCTCTCGGATGCCGACGCGCTGCTGATCGGTACGGGGCGTCGTACGCCGACCGGCGCGCAGGCGGCCGGTCTGGGTGACCTCGCGGCGAGGCTCCCGCTCGTTCTCGGCTGAGACGCGCCACCAATCCCGGCCCTTCCGGTCCGACGGGTGCCCCCTCCTGTTTGTGGCCGAGCCCTCCTGTGCCCAGGTGACCTTGCGAAGTGGAACGGCGCTCCGTATCGTTAACGGAACAAGGCTCCGTTTCCTTGGCGATGTCGGCGATGTCGGCGAGACGGGCCGACGACCAGTCCGGGCTCCGCTCGCCATGGAGGAACACGCTCATGCAGTACCGCACGTTGGGCCGCACCGGTGTGCAGGTCAGCTCGCTCGCGCTCGGCGCGATGAACTTCGGAAGGATCGGGGGTACCACCCAGGACGAGGCCACCGCGCTCGTCGACGCCGCGCTCGAGGCGGGCGTCAACCTCATCGACACCGCCGACATGTACAGCGACGGCGAGTCGGAGGAGATGGTCGGCAAGGCCATCGCCGGGCGGCGCGACGACATCGTGCTGGCCACCAAGGCGGGCATGCCGATGGGCGACGAGCGCAACCATCGCGGCAGCTCGCGCCGCTGGCTGGTCACGGAACTGGACAACAGCCTGCGCCGCCTCGGCGTCGACCACGTCGACCTCTACCAGATCCACCGCTGGGACCCGGCGACCGCCGACGAGGAAACGCTGTCGGCGCTGACCGATCTGCAACGCGCGGGAAAGATCCGCTACTTCGGCTCCTCGACCTTCCCGGCGTACCGCATCGTGCAGGCCCAGTGGGCGGCGCGCGAGCACCGTCTGAGCCGCTACGCCACCGAACAGCCCGGCTACTCGATCCTGCAGCGCGGCATCGAGACCCATGTCCTGCCCGTGACCGAGGAGTACGGGCTCGGGGTCCTGGCGTGGAGCCCGTTGGCCTCGGGCTGGCTGTCGGGCGCGATCCGCGCGGGCCGTACCGTCACCACCAACCGTTCCGCGTTCATGCCGCAGCGCTTCGACCTCGCCGTCCCGGCCAACCGGGCCAGGCTGGAAGCCGTCGAGCGGCTCGCCGCGGTCGCCGACGAGGCGGGTCTGACGATGATTCAGCTCGCGCTCGGCTTCGTGACCGCGCACCCCGCCGTGACCAGCGCGCTGATCGGGCCCCGCACGATGGACCATCTGCGCACGCAGCTCGCCGCCGCGGACACGGTGCTCCCCGCCGATGTGCTCGACGCGATCGACGAGATCGTCGCGCCCGGCACCGACCTGGCCCCGGAGGAGAAGTTCGACACGCCGCCCGCGCTGCTCGACCCGTCGCTGCGACGCCGCTGACCGGCCGGACCGTGCGCTGACGCGCGGCCGAGGCGCTCTGGTTCGGTGCGCGCACCGCCGCATACGGTGGCGGCATGACAGGTGTAGCCGCCACGGGTACCGCCCTGGTCACCGGGGCCTCCCGCGGCCTCGGGGCCGTGATCGCCCGACGGCTCGCGGCCGACGGGCACCCGGTCGCCGTCGTGTACCGCTCGGGCGCCGAAGCGGCCCGCGCCGTGGCGGCGGACATCCGCGCGGCGGGCGGCACGGCGCAGGACTTCGCCGCCGACGTGACGGACGAGGCCGCGGTCACGGAACTCGTCGGGGGCGTTACCGCCCGGCTCGGCCCCGTCGCCACACTCGTCGTCAACGCCACAGGGCCGCAGCCCGCGCTGGACCCGACGGCGGTGACCTGGGACGACCACCTCGCCCAACTGGCCTTCTTCGTCAAGAGTCCCACCCTGCTGATGCGGGCGGTGCTGCCTGCCATGCGCGAGCGCGGCGGCGGCCGGATCGTCCAGATCGGCTCGGACGTGACCGAGCGCGTGCTGCCGGAGATGTCGGCGTACGCGGCCGCCAAGGCCGCCCAGCACAGCCTGACCGAGAGCTGGGCCCGTGCGCTCGGCCCGGACGGGATCACGGTCAACACGGTCGCTCCGGGGTGGATCCCGGTCGAACGGCACGCCGGAGCCTCGGCCGCGTCGCTGGCCGCCTACGCCGCCGACGTGCCGCTGCGGCGCACGGGCACCCCGGAGGACGTCGCCGCCGCCGTGGCGTACCTTGCCTCACCGGACGGGGCGTTCGTCACGGGCGAGCGGATCAGGATCAACGGCGGGTACACGCTCGGCTAGCGGATCGGGGAGTGGCGTGAGTGCGAGGGTTCATCTGGTGGGCGGGGGATGGCAGTCGGGCGAGGTGTTCCAGGACTTCCTGCGGGACGCCGGTACTCGGCCGAGGGTCGGCTGTGTGCTCGTGGACGAGGGCGAACCAGGCGTCGTACAGGGGGAGTTCGAGCGCTACGCCGCCCGCCTCGTCGCTGCCGCGCCCTGCACGCCGGTGGCGCTGACGGTTCCGGTCGAGGGGCGGTTCGACCTCGCGGCGCTCGACACGATCGACGCGCTGCTGGTGTGCGGCGGCCTGACACCCGCGTACCAGGAGGTGTTCGCGGACTGCGCGGCCGACCTGCCGGGCCTGCTCGCGGAGCGCGCCGTGCCGTACGCGGGGTTCTCCGCGGGCGCGGTGGTGGCGGCCGCCGACGCCGTGGTGGGCGGCTGGCTCGACCGCGGGGTACCGGTGTGCCCGGCGGACAGTGCCGAGGACCTGGACGAGATCACCGTGCGTCCCGGACTCGGACTTGTGCCCTTCGCCGTGGAGGTGCACGCGGCGCAATGGGGCACGCTGGGGCGGCAGATCTCCACCGTCGGGCGCGGCCGCGTCCGACGGGCCGTGGCGCTCGACGAGGACACCCTGATCACGTACGCGCCGGGGGAGCCGGTGCGCGTGGCCGGGCGGGGGCAGGCCCACCTGGTGAGCGCCACGGACGACGGCGTGCGCGTCCGGTCCTACGCCGCCGGACAGACATTTGATGCGGCCTGGGCGTGACGTGCTCGTGGGTGAGGGGCCGGGAGATCCCGGCCCCTCACCCGCACCGTGTCGGCCGCTCAGGCGGCGATCGTCTCCGCCAGGGCCCTCAGGCCGTCGCGGTAGATGGTCTCGAAGAGGGCGGTCGCCTCGGCGTCGGTGACACCGTCCGGGACGAACTCGCCGGACCACTCCACCCGCGCCCCGTCCGCCCCGCGGTCGACGACCCGCAGGGTCGACCGGTACTGCCGTACGGGGAACGGGGCCCGCGCGATCGAGTACCGGTACGAGCGTGCCGCCTCGTCGAAGGCTTCGAGACGCTCGACGATGACCTGGTCCTCGTCGTTCGTCAGCGTCCGCACCCGGCCGCCCTCGGTGAGCCGGCTCTCCGTGATGTACGGCAGCCAGTCGGGCAACGAGCCGAAGCCACCGATGAGCCGCCAGACCTGATCGGCGGAACGCGGCACGTCGAGGGAGACGGCGGCCGAGGTCACGACGCGTCCTTCACGGGCACCGGCGCCTCGTGCGCGACGACCTTCCGGTCGCGCAGGGACTTCCAGAAGGCGTACGGCACGTCCTGGGCGAGAGCCGCGAGGTCCTCGGCGATCCGGGAGGGCCGCGTCGCGCCGGGGATGACCGCGGCGACGGCCGGGTGGGCGAGCACGAACTGGAGCGCGGCGGACTTGATGCCGATGCCGTGCTCCTGCGCCAGCGCCTTGATCAGGCCGACCTTCTCGATGATGTGGGCGGGCGCCTCGGCGTACTCGAAGTGGCTGCCGCCCGCGAGGATGCCGGAGCTGTACGGGCCGCCGACGACGATGTCGACGTCCTGCGCGGCGGCCGCGGGCAGCAGCCGCTGCAGGGCCCGCTCGTGGTCGAGCAGGGTGTACCGGCCGGCGAGGAGGAACGCGTCGGGGCGCGGCTCGTCCAGGTCCAGCGTCATCTCCAGCGGCTCGACCTTGTTGACGCCGAGGCCCCAGGCCTTGATGACGCCCTCCTCGCGCAGCCGGGTCAGGGCCCGGAACGCGCCGGTGCGGGCACTCTCGTAGACGTTCACCCACTCGTCGCCGTAGAAGTCCTGGGCGACGTCGTGCACCCAGACGATGTCGAGCCGGTCCGTCTTCAGCCGCTTCAGGCTGTCCTCGACGGAGCGCAGCGTCGCGTCGGCGCTGTAGTCGTTGACCATCTTGTTGGGGCGGCCGTGCTCGAACAGGGCGCCCTTCTCGCCGAGTTCACGGCTCGCGGGGTCCTCGACCTCGTCGAGGACGACCCGGCCGACCTTGGTGGACAGGACGTACGCGTCGCGGGGCTTGTCGGCGAGGACGTCGCCGAGGCGGATCTCCGCGAGGCCCGCACCGTACAGCGGCGCGGTGTCGAAGTAGCGGATGCCCTGGTCCCAGGCGGCCTGCACGGTCGCGGCGGCCTCGTCGTCGGGGATGGCGCGGAACATGTTGCCGAGGGGTGCGGTGCCGAAGCCGATGCGGCCCGGCAGCAGGGAGCGGATGCTCATGGTGGTGCCTCTGTCTTTACTGCGTGGGGGAGTTGGGGGGTGCGTCAGTTCAGGGTGTCGGGGTCCGGGCCGGTGCGCAGGCCGCGGTCCGACGCGGTGAGGGCGTCGATCTCCTGCGGGCTGAGCTCGAAGTCGAGGACGTCGAGGTTCTCGCGGATCCGGGCCTCGGTGACCGACTTGGGGATGACCACGTTGCCGAGCTGCAGGTGCCAGCGCAGGACCACCTGGGCCGGGCTCTTGCCGTGTCGCGCGGCGATCGTGGTGACGGCGTCGTCCTTGAGGACGGCGCCCTGCGCGAGCGGGCTCCACGCCTCGGTGGCGATGCCGTGGCGGGCGTGGAAGTCGCGCAACTCCCGCTGCTGGAGGCCCGGGTGGAGCTCGATCTGGTTGACGGCCGGGACCACCGAGGCGCTGCCGAGCAGGCGCTCCAGGTGGGCGGGCTGGAAGTTGGAGACGCCGATGGCGCGGGTGCGCCCGTCGGCGAGCAGCTTCTCCAGGGCCCGCCAGGTGTCGAGGTAGAGGTCCCGGGCCGGGGTCGGCCAGTGGATGAGGTACAGGTCGACGTGGTCGAGGCCCAGCTTGTCCAGGGAGGCGTCGAAGGCGGCGAGCGTGGCGTCGTGGCCCTGGTCGGCGTTCCACAGCTTGGTGGTGATGAACAGCTCGTCACGGGCGATGCCGGAGTCGGCGAGCGCCCGGCCGACACCGCGCTCGTTGCCGTAGATCGCGGCGGTGTCGATGCTGCGGTAGCCGGCGTCGAGGGCCGTGGCGACGGCGGCGGTGGTCTCCTCGTCGGGGACCTGGAAGACGCCGAAGCCGAGCTGCGGCATGGTGATGCCGTTGTTGAGGGTGACGGTGGGCACGGAGGTCATGAGGGTTCCCTTGTCTCTTGCTGGGTGTCTCTGCCGGAGCCGGGCGCCGAGCCGGGGCTGTGCGGTGGAGCCTTACGAGCGACCACAATAATTGCATGCGCGGGTTAATTGCAAACGCGGTATAGTGGCGTAAGCCTCATTGTGTGAGGGTCGGAAGGAAGGACGCGTCACCCATGACTGCCACCGCTCCCTCGCTCCTCGCTCTCGCCGACGGCTGGTGGGCGCTGTCCCTCCTCCACGGCAGGATCGAGTCCCGCCTCGAGCGCGCCCTGCAGGCCGGGCACGACCTGAGCGTGCGCGAGTACTCACTGCTTGACGTGCTCAGCCGCCAGCACGATGGCGAGGGCGGCCACCTCCAGATGCGGCAGGTCGCCGACGCGGTCGTCCTCAGCCAGAGCGCCACGACCCGCCTCGTCAATCGCCTGGAGGACCGGGGTCTGCTGTCCCGCTACCTGTGCCCGACGGACCGCCGCGGGATCTACACGAACGTCTCCGCAACGGGACTCGCCCTCCTGGCCGCGGCCCGGCCGACGCATGACGCGGCCCTGCGCGAAGCTCTCGACGCCGCGGCGGCCGAGCCCGACCTGGCCCCGCTCGTGCGGGCGGTCGAGCAGCTCCCGGCCCCGGCCGTCGGACAGGTCAACCAGCCGCTCCGGCCAGCTCGTTGATCCGCGGGCTGTACAGGATGTGCGCGCCCGCACCACGGTGACCGGCGACCTCGACCATGGCCTTCCCGAGGTTCTCCGTGGTCGTCACGTGCTTCGGTGCCAGCCGGCGGAGCACGGGGTACAGCCATGACCCGGCGGCGTACATCCATCGGTACAGGGGCGTCCTCGAGCGCTCACCATGGGTGGGCTGGATGTAGCCGGGGCGGAACATGTAGCCGTGGAAGTCCATCGCCAGCAGCTCGTTCTCGGTGCGCCCCTTGACCCGGGCCCAGGCGGAGCGCCCCCGCTCCGTGCTGTCGGTGCCCTCGCCCGAGACGTAGGTGAACGTCAGCTCCGGGTTCGCGGGCAGGGCACGGGCGGCCGCGAGCGTGTAGTCGTGGGTGATCCGCCGGTACTCGTCCGCGCCGCGCCCCGCCGACGTGACACCCAGACAGAAGAAGCAGGCGTCGACCTCGGCGAACTCGTCGGCCAGGTCGGAGAAGTCGGTGAAGTCCTCGTGCACCAGCTCGCGCAGCCGCGGATGGGCGACACCGAGCGGGGCGCGCACCACGGCGCGCACGGAGGTCACCCGGGGGTCGTCGAGGCAGACACGCAGCACGCCCTGGCCGATCATGCCGGAGGCGCCGAAGAGGAGAACGTTCACAGGAGATCCGTCCGTGGTCGGGGGGTGCTCGGGACCCCATCCTGCACGGCCCGTGTCACTCCATGTGATCCACGTGGTGCAGCCCCACGGTCAGCTGGTCGAGGACGGTGTCGGGGTCCAGGTCGAACGCCTTCGCGGCTATGCCGACGCCCAGCTCGGCGGCGCGTGTCATCGCCCACAGCAGCGCCCAGTACGCCGTCATGTCGTCCTTCAGCTCGGCCTGCAGACGCGCGACGGCGCTCGCCAGTGTCGCGTCGGAGGCCGGGTCGTAGCCGTCCTGCAAAGAACCGCGCAGAAGCGTCACGGCCTCCAGCACGGCCGGCGGATGGGAGTGGCTCTCAACGGTCATGAGCTGTGCTCTTCCGTGTAGCGGGCGGAACGTACGGGTTCACGCGGGTCGCCGGAGACCTCCAGGGGCCTGTCGCCGACGCCACCCGCGCCGCGAACCCTCCTGCCCCCACCCCGTGCCCCCGCCCGGCGGCGACACGCGTCGGCTCACCCGTGCGGGCGTACGGTGCCGGCGAACGGCCTGGTTGCGGGCGTGGCGTGGACACGCCGTAGGGTCCGCCCCATGGAACAACTCGACGTCACACCTGACCGATTGGCCGGAACCTGGCACATCGTCTGCTCCTCGTTCCCGATGTGGCAGGGCGACAGGCGCACCGACGCGACCTTCACCTACGGGCCGATGCCGAGCGGCAGTTCGGGCGCGCCGCGGATGAGCGACGACGTCGGCTACCGCACCAGGAGCGGACGCCACCGTCACATCCTGGGCGTCGACACGCGCCTCACCGCGCGACCCGGATCCGTCTACCGGTGGCGCGGCCGCGGCGTGCTGGCGGTGCTGTCGAGCGAATGGGAAGTACGGGAGATGGGCGCGGACGACGCGTGGGCGGTGATCGTCTTCAGTCGCTCCCTGGTCACGCCGGCCGGAGCGGATGTCGTCGTACGCGCCGACCGCCTCGACGACCGCGCGGTCATCGCGGATGCGCTGGAAGCCGGTGTGCGCCACGAGGCGCCGACGGTGCCGGGATTCGAGCCGCGAGACCGACCGGACCCGCACCCGGAGCGATAGCCGCGAGACGGCGGAAAAGCCGTGAAGAGGGCGTTGCGGGTTCTTCACATGATCCGAACGCTGGGTGTGCCGCTCCCGGGCAGGCGAGAAGAGACGCCGCGAGGAGGCGCTGCCGATGCTAGTTGTCGCTCTTCTGCTCTTGCCGACCATGGGAATCCTGGTGATCGCCATGGACCGTATCGAGGATCTGCTGAACGAGGAGGCGCGACCGGCGACCCATCGCCGCGTACGGCACCTGCGCCTCGTGCCCGGAGGAGGACGCGCCGAACGGCACCGGGCGCGGTCCTCCGAGGACCACACCAAGGCGGCCTGACGCCGTTCGCCGGCCGGCCGCCGCTCCTGTCCGGCGATCACGCCGACTGAGCGGGTGATCCCGGGGAAGGCGTGCGAGCATGACCGTACTGAGGAAAGCCGCACGCCCGATGCTCGCTTCGGTCTTCGTCACCGGCGGGCTCTCCACGTTCCGCGATCCCGCACGCGTCGCGCCCGTCGCCGGGCCGGTGGCCGTGCCCCTCGCGGCCCGCATACCGCGGCTGCCCGAGGATCCGGAGCAACTGGTCAGGATCAACGCGGCCGTACAGATCGGAGCGGGCGTGATGCTGGCGACCGGGAAGCTGCCCCGCCTCGCCTCCCTGGCGCTCGCCGGGTCCCTCGTGCCGACGACGATCGCCGGTCATGCGTGGTGGAAGGAGAAGGACCCCGAGCAGCGCGCCCGGCAGCGGACCCAGTTCATGAAGAACCTGTCCCTGCTCGGTGGCCTGCTCATCGCCGCGGCCGATACCCACGGGAAGCCGTCGGTCGCGTATCGCACCCGCGGGGCGGCGGCGACCGGACGCGCGAACGCCCGGCGTGCGCAGCGGGACGCCGCACACGCGCTGCGGGAAGCGTCCGACACCGTGCGCACTCTCCCGTCGAACGCCCGTCAGGCCCTGGCCCACCCCTTCTGAGCCGGGCCGCTGAGAAAGGACACCTTCTCGCGTGACCACATTTGTCATCACCATCCCGGGGACGTTCCTGCGCGACGTGGACGATCGCGCCAGGGCCGACATCGTCGGACGCCTGCGTCCGGCGGACCCGAACCAGACGGAACTCGGCCGCGAGGAGGACCTCGACCTGCTCACCGTCAACGACGACAACACCTTCAGCATGCGCCTGGAGGTGACCGCCGACGCGGGCAAGGAGGCCCAGCTCAAAGCCGAGCACACCGCCGCGCAGGCGCTGCGCGCGGCAGGGTTCACCGAGGACGAGGCCCCGCTGGGCCCGCCGGCCGTGACCGGTATCGACAACCCCGCGTGACACCGGTCCGGGGCCGCGTCCGCGCGGCCCCGCCGACGCGGCGGTCGCCGATCGGGTGATGTGCGGGGGCGGGGCGTTCCCCGGCGCCGGTACGAGGTACACGCAGGCTATGAGTCCTTCTAACGTCCTGGCTGCCGGCGGCGGCTCGTCGTGGTGGTTCGTCATCGTCGGCGCCGTCATCGTGCTCGCGCTGCTCGCCCTGCTGTGGAGCAGCCGACGCCGCCTGGAGCGCAGGCCCGATCCGCCGCAGTCTCCACAGCCCCGCGCCGACTCCTGGGAGAACCCGGACGACCCCAAAGACCCTGAAGCACGCTGACCCACCGCGGCGCCCGCCCCGACCGGGGGCGGGCGCCGCGGCGTCTCTCAGCCCTGCGACCGCTCCCGGGCCACCGACTCGGCGAGTTGCTGGAACTCGCCGAGGTCCTGGTGGGCGAGCGTGGAGTCGAGAGGGGTGAGGGCGCCGAGATGTTCCACGAAGCCCTTCGGGTCGTACGCGATCCGCAGGGTCACCCGGCTCGTGGTGTCACCCAGACGCTCGAAGGTCGCCACTCCGGCATGGTCCACACCCTCGACGCCGGACCACGCGGACCCGGCGATTTCCCCGAAAGCCCCCGTGTCCGACGCATCGCCGGAACAGGTATGTCCACTTCCGGTGCCGAACCGGTCGCATTGTCGACAGAAACGGCCGCGCGCCCCGGGCGGCCAGCGCTTATGGTGGCCGAGCGGCAAACCGGAGACAGCCATGACGTCAGCCAGGAAGTCACACATCGGTCTGGAACAGCGCCTGTCCTTGACCGGAACGGGCAGCTTCGACTGGGATCTGGAGAGCGGGGAGGTGAGCCTCGACGACAGTGCTCTCGCGCTCCTCGACCTGCTTCCGGGCGAGTTCGACGGCCTGGTGACCTCGATGCAGGACCGGCTGCCCTCCGAGGAGGCCGTGCGGATCAGCTTCGCCGTCACGGAGGCGATCAGCTCCGGCGCCGACCAGTACGGCGTCTACTTCCGGGTCCACCGGCGCGACGGCACGGTGCAGCTGGAACACGCCCGTGGACGCATCCTGCGCGACGACGAGGCCCGGGCCGTGCGCGCCGTGGGAGTGATCCGGAGCGCCACGGACGACGCGGCGGAGCTCGCGGCCGTCGATCCCAGGGAGGAGCGCCGCCAAGGCATCGCCCTCATGGTGCAGGGCACCACGGAAGCCCTCTCCCGGGCCGTCACCGTCGACGACGTGGTGGCCGTGCTCTCCGGCGCGAGCGGCCTCGACCGGTTCGCCGCCGACGGCCTCGTCCTGGGGCTCGTCGAGGGCGACCACCTGAAGCTGATCGCCCTCGTCGGCCAGACGATGCAGGCCCTCGACGAACTCAAGCTGCACAAGGTCGACGAGTCGCTGCCGCTGGCCGAGGCCGTCATGACCCGCGAGCCCCGTTTCGTGGACTCGCTGTCCGCCCTCGCCCGGCGCTTCACCCGTCTGGGTCCCTACATCGAGGAGATGAAGCTGGACTCGGCGGCGTTCCTGCCGCTGGTCGCGCAGGACCGCGCCATCGGCGGACTCGCGCTGTTCTACCGGGGCCGCAAGGAGTTCACCGACGCGGACCGCAACCTCTGCATCGGGCTGTCCGGCATCGTCGCCCAGTCGCTGCAGCGCGCCATGCTGTTCGACGAGGAGCGCGACCTGGCCAAGAGTCTGCAGGCCACGATGTTGCCGCGGGGGGTCCCCACCGTCGCGGACTCCGAGGTCGCCGTGCGCTACCACGCCGCTTGGGGCGGACGGGACGTCGGCGGGGACTTCTACGACGTCATCTCCCTGCCCCGCGGGCGCATCGGCGTGGTCGTCGGCGACGTGCAGGGCCACGACACCCATGCCGCGGCCATCATGGGGCAGCTGCGCATCGCGCTGCGGGCCTTCGCCGGCGAGGGCCACGCGCCCGCGACGGTGCTCTCCCGGGCCTCCCGCTTCCTCGCCGAGCTCGACACCGAGCGGTTCGCCACCTGCACCTACGCCCAGTTCGACCCCGCGACCGGCATCGTGCGCGCCGTGCGGGCCGGTCATCTGCCGCCCCTCGTCCGGCACGTCGACGGTCAGGTGGGCGTGCCGCGGGTCCGAGGCGGACTCCCGCTGGGGCTCGCCACCGACTTCGGCATGGAGGACTATCCCGAGGTGCGGCTCGACCTCGTGCCGGGCGAGACCCTGGTGCTGTGCACGGACGGCCTCGTGGAGGACGCCGGTCTCGACCTCGACACCGGTATCCAGAACCTCGCCCAGGTGCTGCGCGCCGGTCCCGAGTCGGCGGAGGACCTCGCGGATCACCTGTCGCGCGCGCTGTGGGAGCGGTGGGGCAGCAAGGACGACGTCGCGCTCCTGGTCCTGCGTCGGCTGCCCGACCCCGGCACGCTCCAGGAACCGCGCATCCACCGGTACGTCCATCAGGCCGACCCCGAAGGACTCGCCGACGCGCGCGCGGCGCTGCGCGAGCATCTCGCGGCGTGGGGCCTGGGCGCCGTCGCCGACGACGTCGAGGTGGCGGCCGGCGAACTCCTCGTGAACGCCCTGGTCCACACCGAAGGGGGCGCGATTCTCACCCTTGAGGTGCTCACCGGCCCGCCCCGGCGCGTGCGCCTGTGGGTGAAGGACCGCTCCAGCACCCGCCCGCGCCGGAGATCCCCGGGGGAGACCGCCACCTCCGGACGTGGCCTGCTCATGGTGGAGGCCATCACGTCACGCTGGGGAGTCGAACCACGCGGCGAGGGCAAAGCAGTCTGGTGCGACTTCACCGTGCCGGACGCCTGAACAAGGCCGATCGGCACGCGGAACTCGCCCATGAATGCGGAGAGTTCCGCGCGCCATGTCGCGGCAGGAGAATCCGCTCAGTCGACCGGTGCCAGGTCGGTGATCTTCCGGGTGGCGAGATCGGACTGGACCTTGATCTTGCTGATCTCCGGGTTCTTTCCGTCGTTCCAGGTGAGCGTCACCAGGGCAGTGGAATGACCGGTCCCGGAACCCGTGTACGTCACTGTCCACTTCACGGGCACGTTCTGAGCGAAGAGAATTCCGTCCGCGTGTTCCCGGGCCTCGTAGGCCGCGACCTTCTTGCGTGCGGCGTCGGACAGATAGAAGCCGCGCAACGCCTTGGTGACGGCGGCGGAACCGGCGTCCTCGTTGTCCCACACGGCGTCGATGTAGGCACCGTAGAAGTCGGCGACCCGGTTCGTGGTGCTCCGCGGGTCCCCTTGCGGCGTCTGGGCCGCAGCGGCGCTCCGCGGTGTGGCGGCGGTCGGTCCGGCCAGCGCCGGGGTGACCGCCGCCAGGGTCAGGACGGCGGCGACGCCACCGGCGGCGATGAAGCGGGTGCGAATGGTGCTGCGCATCTGATGTGCCTTCCCCGTGCAACATGCGTGGTCCGCCCGGTAAGGGAGAGGGCCGGGCGCTCGGTCATTATTGAAGATGACCAATTCGCCGCCGCAGTTCCAGTAAATCCGAAGAAAATCCCCCTTTGTTGCCGCCGGTGGTGGATTGGGAATGGTTGTACGTCGAAAAGAAAAATACCGGTAAAGCGGGGGCCGGTAAAAAAGAAAGGGGCGGGGCGGCACTGGCAGTGCCGCCCCGCCCCTTTCAGGCCGTGCTCCCGCTACGACTGGGGACGGCTGCCGTGGTTGGCGCCGTTCTTGCGGCGGGCCTTCTTCTTACGGCGTCGCTTCGAGGACATCGCATACCTCCCAGGGTCGGTGTTTCCGGTCGTTCTCCCTGGAGCTGTCCAGGCGAGCACGCAGCCGCCTACCCAGCCACACACGCCCCATGGTGTGGCCTGTGTCACCGTGACCCTAGGCTCAGTAGAGCTTCCGCACCGCCGTCGCGGTCGTCTTCTTGAAGCCGGCGACCGGGGCCCCGTCGTAGCTGCCCATCTGGCCCCACTGGACCACCGTCACCGTGGTGCCGTCCCGTCCGACGGAGAAGAGGTTGATGTCCGACGCGCCCCACGTCGCCTCGGTGTGGACGCCGTAGACGTACGCCCCCTCCTCGACGTTCACCCGGCCGTAGTACTTCTGGGTCGCCGTGATGTCGGGCTGCTCCTCCATCACCGTCCGGGCGCAGGAGTCCAGCTTCTTGCGCACCAGTGCCGCGAAGTCCTTGGCCCGCTGCGTGCTGCGCTCGACCACCGTCACCTGGAGGGCGCCCGTGTCGTAGTCCGTGCGGAAGACACGGTGCACGGAGATGGAGGGCAGCGCCTCGCCCACGCACAGCGGCAGCGGGTCCGGCTGCCCCGACGTCACCTTGCCCGCGAACCACTCCGAGGACGGGTGGGGCGGCAGCTCGGCCGGGGCCAGGAAGCGCGGTGTGCCGTCGGATGCCGCGGCCGGCTGCACCGCGACGGCCGTTCCCGCCACGGCCAGCGCCGCGGCGACCGCCGCTCCACGCACCTTCGTTCCTCGGCTCATCACCATGGTTCTCCCCCAAGTCGCTGTACGGGGCCGCTTGTTCGGCCCGGCGTGGACGGCGCCCGGTGAGGCACCGTCCACATCACATACGACCCGCCGCGACGCCACACCGTTGTCCTGATGCGCGTCACAGCCCCGTCCCGGGTGTCACGGAACCTCGACGTCCGGGTCGGTCACCGGGGCGGGCGGGAGCGCCGCCCGCGTGCCGTCACGGCGCCAGCAGGCGTGCGTACCGGTCCCGCCAGGGGCAGGCCTCCTCCAGTTGGGCGCTGAGCGCGATCAGCGTGGCCTCGTCGGCGGGCCGGCCCACGAGCGAGACACCCACGGGGATCCGGTCGTCGTCGGTCCAGTACAGCGGCAGGCTGACCGCCGGCTGGCCCGTCATGTTGTACGGGCTGGTGAACGCGCTGAAAGCGCTCTGCCGATGCAGGTTCACCAGGGGGTCGCCGGACTCGTCGAAGTGCTCGATGGTCTGCGGGAGGCAGGCGAGGGTGGGGGTGAGCACGACGTCGTACTGCTGGGTGGCCCCGACCGCCCGGCGCGCCGCGTGCTGCATGCCCGTGACCGCCGCCGCGAACCGGGCGCCCGACACCCCGCGCCCGTACTCCCGCCAGGCCCGCGTCACCGGACGCAACAGCTCCTCCCGCTCGGCGTCCAGCGGATGCCCGAGCGACTGCACGCTCCACGTCGTGATGAAGTGGTCGGTGATCTCGGGTCCGAAGGGGTTGGGGATGTCCTCGACGACGTGCCCGAGATCCTCCAGCAGCCGCGCGGCGTGGTCCCACGCCGCCCGGCACGCCGGATCCACGGTGACGCCCTCGGCGACCGGTGTCGCGTACCGGCCGATGCGCAGCCGCCCGGGGGAGCGGTCGGCGTGGCCGAGGAACGTCTCGCCGTCCGGCAGCGGGGACGCCCAGTGCGGATCACCCGGCTCGGGCCCGGCCAGGACGTCGAGCAGGGCCGCCGCGTCCCGCACCGAGCGGGCGAGCGGACCCTGTACGGCCAGCCCCGTGACGTCGGTGCCGGACGGGCCCGAACTGACGCGGCCCCGCGAGGGCTTGATCCCGAACAGGCCGCAGACGCTCGCCGGGATCCGGATGGAGCCGCCGCCGTCACTGGCGTGCGCGACGGGGACCAGACCGAGCGCCACCGCCACCGCGGCCCCGCCGCTGGAACCCCCGGCGGAGAGCGTCGGGTCCCAGGGGTTGCGGGCCGGGCCCACGACGTCGTTGTCCGTGTAGCAACAGCAGCCGAATTCCGGGGTGTTGGTCTTGCCGAGGCTGATCGTGCCGGCCGCGCGCATCCGGGTCACGCTGTGCGCGTCGACGGCGGGCACGTGATCGGCGAAGGCCCTCGATCCGTACGTGGTCCGGACCCCGGCCGTGTCGACGAGGTCCTTGACCGCGGTCGGCACGCCGAACAGCGCCGACGGTTCCCCGGCGGATCCCTTCTCCTGGAGGGCGGCCGCCTCGGACAGGGCCGCCTCGGCCGTGCGCGTCACGAAGGCGCCGAAGCGCTCGTCGTACTGCTCGACGCGGGCGAGGTGGTGGCGCACGAGATCCACCGGGCTCACTTCGCCCTTGCGGACGGCGGCGGCCTGTTCGAGGGCGCCGAGTTCGTGCAGTCGCGTGCCGGTCATGCGGTGCGTCCTTCCTGCGTGCCGTCCTGCATCTCGGCCACCTGCCGGGCCACCGCCTCCTCGTGCGCCTGGAGGTCCCGCCGCGCGTCGCGCGGCCGCCAGCGGCCGGTCATGACGAAGACGAACGGCAGGAACAGCACCTGCCCGCCCAGACACACCCACCACCAGGTCTGCCACTTGCGGGGGTTGTCGGCGCTCGCCTGCTGCACCTCGGCGCCGTGCTCCCGCAGGATCTTCAGCTGCGGCGCCGCCTCCTGCACGGTCTTGAGCTGCTCGGCGCCGACCTCCTTCTCCGCACGGGCGAGCAGGGCCGGGGGCACCTTGTCCGGTGCGTAGGCGCCGAGCTCCGCGAAGAGCTTCGGGTGTGCCTCGGTCACCGCCAGCGCCGGTGCGGCCTGGACGGAGGCCCGCTCGACCGCGGGCCCGTGCTCGATCAGCGGCGTCACCGTGTTCACCACGAGGGGGACGAAGGCGGCGGACAGGGCCACCGTGATGCGGACGACCCAGCCCCAGATGGCGAGCCCGGTCGCGGTGGCCGCCGGGTTGTGCCGCTCCACGGTCTCCGTGAAGCTCGCCATCCAGGGGGAGTAGGCGATGCCGCTGGTGACGCCGATGCCCGCGACGATCAGGGCGAACGTGTAGTAGCCGGTGTGGGGTTCGGTGGCGCGCAGGGTGAACACCAGGGTGAAGGCGATGGATCCGAGCCCGCCCAGCAGCATGAACGGCTTGCGCACCCGCAGTCGGTCGGAGAGCAGGCCCGCGACGACGAGCGAGATCGCGTTCGCGCCCCAGTACCAGTTCAGCAGGGCGTTCGCGCGCTGTGCCGAGTAGCCGAAGGTCGTCGCGAAGTAGAGCACGAAGTTGCCGACGGCGGCGTAGTAGAGGAGCAGGTAGAGGCTGATCGCGACGGCCGAGCCGATGACGTCGAGGCGCATCATCTGCCGCCACTGGCCGCGCAGCGCCGTGTCCGTGTCGATCCCCTTCGCGCGGGCCTCGATCAGCGCACGGTCGCGCAGGCTCACCATGATCTGGTCGCGCAGCGCCGGGGCGAGCTCCCGCAGCCCGAACAGGGCGATCACGAACAGGACGAGACCGCTGATGCCGGCGAAGCGGATCTCGTCCTGCCAGGTGGTGCCGCCGCCGTACGTGCGGGAGGTGACGGCGGTGACCACGAGGCTGCCGATGATCGGTCCCATGGTCCAGTAGCCCATGGCGGAGGCGCGGCCCAGCTGGGGCGAGAAGTCACGGATGAGCGCCGGGGTCGCCACCAGGATCATGCCCTCGACGAACGCGACGGCGGAGTAGATGAGCAGATAGCTCACCTTGCCCGGCGCGTTGGGCAGCGCGAACGTGGTGAGCAGGCCGACCGCCAGAAGCCCGTAGACCACGATGTTGGCCCTGCCCCAGCGGTCGGCGAGGCCCGCCACCAGTGACGAGAACGCGCCCACCGCGTTGGCGGCCACCGAGATGTACACGAAGTACAGGAACGTCATGTGGTACTGGCTGATGATGGCTGTCGACACCGCGTACTGGATGTACAGCTGGTAGTAGAGAACGATCGTGACCAGGACCACGATCCCCAGGTACCAGTACCGCGCCCCGCGTTCGGGATAGCGGTCGAGTCGTCGTCCGCCCATGGCCCGCAGCGCCGATGGTGCCGTCCTTGTCGTACGCGGCTCTGTCGTCGCCGGTGGCGAAATCGACACCTTGCCTCCCAGTGTGCTGGTCGACGGCACGCCACAGTGCGTGCTCGCCGGCGCGAGGCTAGTACCGACCAGTCGGTACGCAGAAGGGGTCGGACAGAACTTTGTCGCGGGCGGACGGCACCGCCCCGGTTACGGCTTCGGGTCCTCCGGTGAGGGCGGCGATACCGTTTGTCCTGGGATGACGCGCGGTGGGCCGTCCTCCTTCGGCTCTTTGAGGGCCTTTGCCTCGGCCTTGAGGATGCGCGCGGACTTGCCCATGGAGCGGACCAGTTCGGGCAGCTTCTTCGCGCCGAGGACGAGGGCGATCACGATCAGGACGATGCCTATCTCACTGATGCCGAACATTCAGTCCTCACCGCCCTCGTCGTCCTCGTCGCCCTCGAAGAAGTCCCCGACCTCGTCGACGACCTCGGCGGCGACCATGCCCCCGACGACGCCGACGGCGAGCCCGGCCGCCCCCATCGCGACGGCCGTGCCCACGCCCGGACCGGACCGGTGGCCGTGGCCGTTGTCGTGGTGCGCGTGATCCTCGTGGTGCCCGCCTTGGCTCTGCCCGTACATGCTGTGGCCGCCGTACGCGGACCGGTGCTCGACCAACTGCCGTACCCAGCCGTCGACGAGCGTGTTCCAGTCCTGGTGGTGGACGCCGTCGTGGCCCACGGTGAACCGGGTGACCGTGTCGTGGCCGGAGGAGAAGAGCCCGCCGCGCTTGTCCGCCTCCAGGACCACCTCCATGCCGCCGGGGGTGGCGAGGAAGGTCACCTCGATCTCGTCGACCGCGTGCGCGTACTGGGGCGCGGGGGTCAGCTCGATCTCCTGGTAGAACGGGAGTTGCTGACCGGTGCCCGCGATGCGGCCGTACTCGAGGTCCGCGGACCTGAAGCCGAAGCCGAGCTGACCGAAGGCTTCGAGAACGGCCTCCTGCACGGGGAGCGGGCCGACGGCGAGCTGGTCGAGGTCACCCTTGTCCTTGGCTCCGGCGACCGAGAGCTCCGTGCGCACTCCGAGCACGATGCCGAGCTGCTGCCCGTACAGCTCGGTGATCGGGGTCTCCCAGGGCAGGCTCACGCTGAACGGGACGCTGTGCTCGGCGCCCTCGGTCAGCCGGAACCCGCCGCCGACCAGGACCCGGTCGAAGGCGACGACGCCCTGGCTCTCGCCCTCCTCGTGCTCGGCCTCGACCCGGGCGACCAGTTCCAGCGTGATGTGCTCGATGTCGAAATCGGCGCTGCCGCCTTTGAGATGGACCTGGCCGGAAAGGGTGCCGCCGGGGGCGACGGCGCCGGGGGCGAGGACGGTGTCGACGGTGGGGCCACCCACGCCGAGCGAGCCGAGCAGTCGTTTGAACACCATCGAGGCGTTCACTCCCTTATGTGCGTACGAGCGTTACGAGGGTGATGCGGGCGCGGGGAACCCCGGTGACGCCCGCTACGTTCTACAAGCGCGTAGAAGCATAGGCGGCTGCGGGTCGCGCGCGCGTGGCGCGCCGGGCCCGGCCGCAGGAAAGTCCGAAAAGGGCCGTCGACCGACGGCGGCCCGGGGTCGCCCGATCCCCCGAACGAGAAGGAGTCACAGCCCGCGATGGGTGAGCCTCCCAGTAGCCGGCCGCGCGCCGTGCCCCGCCCGCCGACCGAGACCGACGCTGCGCGGGCGGGGGTGGAGCGGTGACCGAGATCCTGTTGCTCGCGCTCGCGCTGCTCCTCACGCTCGCCTGCGCCCTCTTCGTGGCGGCCGAGTTCTCCCTGACCACCGTCGAACGTGCCGACCTGGAGCGCGCGGCGCAGGCGGGGGAGCGGGGCGCCGGCGGTGCCCTGAAGGCGGTACGCCGTCTGACGTTCCAGCTGTCCGGAGCCCAACTGGGCATCACCGTCACCTCGTTGGTGGTCGGCATGCTCGCCGAACCCTCGCTCGCCGTGCTGCTGCGCGGTCCGCTGGAGGCGGCCGGACTGGGCGGCGCCGCGTCGTCGGTCGCCTCCGTGCTCGGTGTCGCCCTGTCCACGGTGGTTCTCATGGTGGTCGGTGAACTGGTGCCGAAGAACTGGGCGATCGCGCGGCCGGTCGGCGTCGCCAAGGTGGTCGCCGGGCCGCAGCGCGGCTTCACCGCGGCGTTCGCCCCGTTCATCCGGCATCTGAACAACACGGCGAACCGTTTCGTGCGCCGCTTCGGACTGGAGCCCGCCGAGGAGCTGGCCTCCGCCCGGACCCCGGAGGAACTCGTCGCGCTCGCCCGGCACTCCGCGGCCGCCGGCGCCCTGGAGGCCGACTCGGCCGAACTCTTCGTCCGCACGCTGCACTTGAGCGAACTGAGTGCCGAGAACGTGATGACGCCGCGCGTCGACGTCCAGGCTCTGGAAGTGCATGCCACGGCCGCCGACGCGGCGAACCTCGCGCACGCCACCGGCCTGTCCCGCTTCCCCGTCTACCGCGACAGCCTCGACGACGTCATCGGCACCGTCCACATCCGTGACGCCCTCGCCCTGGAGCCGGAGAAGCGGCAGCTCACCGCGGTCACCGAGCTGGCCACGCCACCCCTCCTCGTGCCGGACAGCCTGCCCGCCGACCGGCTCCTGGAGCGGCTGCGGGATACCCGGACCATGGCCGTGGTCATCGACGAGTACGGCGGTACGGCCGGGGTCGCCACCGTCGAGGACATCGTGGAGGAGGTCGTCGGCGAGGTGCGCGACGAGCACGACCCCGCCGGCGCGCCCGACCTGCAGCCCGTCGGCCCGGCGCCGGACGGCCGTGCCGCCTGGGAGGCCGACGGCGGTGTCCGCATCGACCAGCTCACCGCGATCGGCCTGGCCGCGCCGGAGGGCCCGTACGAGACCGTGGCCGGACTCGTCGCCACCCGCCTCGCCCGCATTCCCGCCCCGGGCGACACGGTCGGCCTCGACGGCTGGGAGCTGGCCGTGCTCGACGTGGAGCACCACCGGGCCGACCGGGTCCGTATCACCGAGCCCGCACGGGCCGCTGCCGAGGCACAGCCGACGGAGGACGCCCGATGACCACGATGACCGTCCTGCAACTCGCCATAGGCGCGCTCACCCTGCTCACCAACGCGTTCTTCGTCGGCGCCGAGTTCTCGCTGATCTCCGTGCGCCGCAGCCAGATCGAACCGCGTGCCCAGGCCGGCGACAAGCGGGCCCGCTCCACCCTGTGGGCCCTCGAACACATCTCCGCGATGCTGGCCACGGCCCAACTGGGCATCACCGTCTCGTCGCTGGTCCTCGGCGCCGTCGCCGAACCCGCCATCGCCCACCTCCTCGAACCCGGCTTCGAAGCCGTCCATGTGCCGCACGCCCTCGTGCACCCGATCTCGTTCGTCATCGCCCTGACCGTGGCGACGTACGCGCACATGCTGTTCGGCGAGATGGTGCCGAAGAACATCGCGCTGGCCGCGCCCGCGCGCACGGCGCTGCTGCTCGGCCCGCCCCTGGTCGCCGTCACGCGCGTCCTCAAGCCGGTCGTGTTCGGGGTGAACTCCTTCGCCAACAGCCTGCTGAAGCTGTTGAAGGTGGAGCCGAAGGACGAGGTCGAGGCCGTGTTCACCGACGATCAGCTGGCGCGGATGGTGCTCGACTCCAGCGAGGCCGGGCTGCTGTCCAGCGCCGACGGTGAACGGCTGAGGGACGCGCTGGAGCTGGGCACGCGGCCGGTCGGCGAGATCGTCGTGCCGGCCCAGCGGATGCGTACGGTGACGCGGGAGATCACCCCGGGCGAACTGGAGCGCGTCGCGGCGCACGCCGGGTACTCGCGCTTCCCCGTCACCGGGAAGGACGGGGCGGCGCTGCTCGGCTACCTCCACATCAAGGACACCCTCGGACGCGCCGACCGCGACCTGCCCTTCCCACGGGCGGCCCTGCATCCGCTGACCCGGGTCCGCATCGACACCCCGCTCGACGACACGCTCACCGCGCTGCGGGCCCAGGGCAGTCATCTCGCCGCGGTCGTCGGCGACAAGGGCACGGTCATCGGCTTCGTGACGATGGAGGACGTGCTGTCGGAACTGGTGGGGCCCGCGGCGCCCGCGCCGGCGTGACCGGCGCGTCCTGCCTCCCGCACTCTGCTAATTTCTACACGGCTGTAGAACTAAGACCGTAACCGGAGGAGTACCCGTGGCCCTGTGGGACCGCATCAAGGAATCCGCGTCGACGATGCAGACGCAGCTGGTGGCGAAGAAGAACGACCTCAAGTCCGGCGCGTTCCGCGACGCCTCGATGGCCATGTGTGCGCTCGTCGCGGCCGCCGACGGCACCATCGACCCGTCCGAGCGGCGCCGCGTCGCGCAGCTGATCATGAGCAACGAGGTGCTGCAGAACTTCCCCGCCGACGACCTGCAGCGCCGTTTCGAGGCCAACCTCGACAAGCTGGTCGCGGACTTCGACTTCGGCAAGGTCAGCGTCCTGCAGGAGGTCGCGAAGGCGAAGAAGAAGGAGGCCGAGGCGCGCGCCGTCGTGCAGATCGGCATCGTCATCGGCGGCGCCGACGGCGACTTCGACAAGACGGAGCAGGGCGTGGTGCGTGAGGCGTGCCAGATGCTGGGGCTGCCGCCGCACGAGTTCGATCTCTGACCGGGAGGCCGGTGCGGGTGTCGGGGTGGGGTGGCGGGCAGGGATGCCGGCCACCCCGCCCCGGCGTTCGTCGTGGCAATTATTTTAAGTATTGCGCAAGTAATGGAATGATGGAGGGAGCGTCGACGTTGGCCAGGTGACGGCCGGTGCGCGGCGACGCGCAGGCCCGATCAGTTCGCACTCGAATACATGGAGGAAGTTCCGTGGGTGTTTCCCTGGCCAAGGGTGGCAACGTCTCGCTCAGCAAGCAGGCCCCCGGCCTGACGGCGGTCCTGGTCGGCCTGGGCTGGGACGTGCGCACCACGACCGGCGCGGACTACGACCTCGACGCCTCCGCGCTGCTGTGCGGCGAGGACGGCAGGGTCCTGTCCGACCGCGATTTCGTCTTCTACAACAACCTCACAAGCCCGGACGGCTCGGTCGAGCACACCGGCGACAACCTCACGGGTGAGGGCGAGGGCGACGACGAGTCGGTCAAGGTGAATCTCTCGGCTGTGCCGGCGCAGGTGGCGAAGGTCGTCTTCCCCGTCTCCATCCACGACGCGGAGAGCCGGGGCCAGAGCTTCGGCCAGGTCAGCAACGCCTTCATCCGCGTGGTGAACCAGGCCGACAACCAGGAGATCGCCCGCTACGACCTGTCCGAGGACGCCTCGACCGAGACGGCCATGGTCTTCGGCGAGCTGTACCGGCACGGCGCCGAATGGAAGTTCCGTGCCGTCGGTCAGGGCTACGCGTCGGGACTGCGCGGCATCGCCCAGGACTACGGCGTCAACGTCTGACGCGACTCCCGCGGTCCGTGTCCCGCCGACGGCGGGACACGGACCGGGCCGGCCTCAGCCCAGGTGCCGCCGGAAGAACCGCACGGCACTGTCGGTCTCGCACTCCGGCAGATCCCCGTGCTTGCCGGGATGGGCGTGCAGGGTCTTCTCGGCCGAGGCGAAGGCGTCGAACAGCCGCAGGCACTGGTGCCGTGGCACCCGCTCGTCGTCCCACTGCACGAGGAACTCGACGGGCACGGTGATGCGCGCGGCCGCCCCGGCCGACCCGAGCGCCCCGCCCAGACCGAGCACGGCCGCCCGGATCCGGGGCTCGGCGGCGACAAAGGGAACGCCCAGCCCGCAGCCCAGGGACACACCCCAGTAGCCCACCGGTCCCGGTCCCACGGTGCCCAGATCCTGGACCGCGTCGAGCACGGCCTGCCATTCCGGGACGGTCTGCCGGGCCACGAGCGCCTGGAAGTCGGCGATCAGCGGGGCCAGTTCGGCACCGGCCGCCACCCGCGCCCGGTTCTCCTCGGCGATCCGGTCGTATGTGGGGTCCGTGGGCCGGTCGCCGTGACCGGGGACGTCGACCGCCACCGCGGCGAAACCGCACACGGTCACGAAGCGGTGCGCCTGGACGAGCACCTCGGGAGCCCTCTTGTGCCGACCGCCGCCGTGACCGAGCACGATCAGAGGTCGCGGGCCGTCGGCTCCCTGCGGGGTCCACAGGACGCCGGGGATCTCGCCGAGGGTGAAGAGCTGTTCGGTGACGCCGTCGGGCGACGTCTCAGAAGTGAAGCGCATGACGCTCACGCCTTTCGGGATGCCTTTGCGGGCGCTCCCTAGGCCATGCGGGAGAGCGAGGAGGCCCGACCTGTCGCAGTGTCGATCGGTCTCACCTCCTCGGGGCGTCATGGCGCACAGCGGCTGCAAGCTACCACGGCAGGCCCGGACCGGGCCTGCCGTGGTCTCACTTCCGGATCTCGGGGCGCGATCAGCCCTGGTACGCCGCCAGTTCGGCCAGGAACTGCTCGCGAACCGCGGGCGCCGCCCACGAGATCTCGATGGCGTTGCGCTGGAGGCGCACGAGGTCCTCGTCGGACAGGGCGGCGGGCCCGCGCAGCGCGGCGAGGTTCTCGGCCACGTAGCCCGGGAAGTACGCCGGGTCGTCGGAGTTGACCGTCACCTTCACGCCCGCGTCCATCAGGGCGCGGATCTCGGCGGCCTTCGTCCCGTCCGTGACATGGGCGTTGGAGATCGGGCACACCGTCAGCCCCAGGCCCCGCTCGCGGATCCGCGCCACGAGCGCGGGGTCCTCCAGGGCATTGACACCGTGGTCGATGCGGTCGACGCCGATCTCCTCGATGACCTGGCGGATGTGCTCCGTGGAGTTCCTCTGGTCGACGTCGCAGTGCATCGTCAGCCGGAAGCCCTCGGCGCGCGCCCGGGCGAACACCGCACGGAACTTCACCGGCGGGTTGCCCGCCTCGTCCGAGTCGAGCCCGACGCCGACGATCCACTCCTTGTAGGGCAGCGCCTGGACGAGCGTCGCCATCGCGAACTCGGCCTGGAAGTCCCGCAGGAAGCACATCACCAGACGGCCCTTGAAGCCGGTCGCCCGCTCCGCGTCGTCCAGCGCCCGGGTCAGACCCCGGATGACGGTGTCGAAGGCCACGCCGCGCGCGGTGTGGGCCTGCGGGTCGAAGAAGATCTCCGCGTACCGCACGTTCTGGGAGTGCGCCTTGGCCGCGTAGGCCGCCGCGAGGTCGTAGAAGTCCTGCTCGGTACGGAGCACGGTCATGCCCTCGTAGTACACCGAGAGGAAGCCGGGCAGGTCGTCGAAGTCGTACGCGGCGCGCAGCGCGGCCTCGTCGGCGTACGGCAGCTCGATGCCGTTGCGCCGGGCGAGAGCGAACTTCAGGCCGGGCTCCAGCGTGCCCTCGATGTGCAGGTGCAGCTCGCACTTGGGCAGGCCGGCGATGAACGCGTCGACAGTCATGGTGGTGAACTCCTCGGAGAGCGGCGTCAGTTGGCGGCGGGGCGCAGGATGTCGACGACGTCCTGGGTGTGGTAGTTGACGACGCCCAGGTCGGTGACGGCGTACTCGGGGATCGCGGTGATCTCCAGGAAGATCAAGTAGCCGAACGCGGAGGGCAGTTCGCAGCCGAGGGCGCGGGCGGCGGCCTCCAGACGGTCCTCGGCGTCGGCCATCTCCTCGGGCGGCAGGTCGGCGACGATGCCGGCGACCGGGAGCGGCAGGAACTCCTTGATCTCGCCGTTCTCCACGACGATCTGACCGCCGCCGTGCTCGGCCAGGTGGTTCACGGCGAGGGCCATGTCGGCCCGGTCGGCGCCGACACAGATGATGTTGTTGTCGTCGGGGGCGGCCGACGAGGCGATGGCACCGGAGCGCAGACCGAACCCGTTGATCATCGCGGTGGCGGTGCCGCCGCCGTTCTTCCCGTAGCGCTCGGAGACCGTGACGTACAGGGCGTCCTGGTCCAGGTCCGCGCGGACCGTGCCCTCGACGACCGGGAGCGTCAGCTCGACGCCCTTGCGCACGAACGGCACCGTGCGGTCCATCTCGACGACGAGCACCCGGGCCGAGGAGCCCTCGGCGACGACACCGATGCCCTCGGCGCTGACCGGCGCGACCTGGAAGGCGGGGGAGAGGGCGGGGGTCCGCTCGGGCGGCCGCGGGGCGTTCACCGTACGCCCGTCCTCGGCGACCAGCTCACCGCGCGAGAACACCCGCTCCACCTGGAACGACTCGGGGGAGTCGACGATCAGCACGTCCGCGTAGCGGCCCGGCGTGATCGAGCCGACGAGGTGGTCGATGCGGTACATCTCGGCGCAGTTGAGCGTCGCCATCTGGATCGCCTCGACGGGCCGCACCCCGGCCTTGATCGCCATGCGCACCAGCTTGTCGAGGTGGCCCTCGCGCAGAATGTCGGCGACGTGCATGTCGTCGGTGCACAGCCCGACGCGGCGCGACTGGGCCCCGAACTCGGTGATGGTGCGCACGTTCTCGTTCATGAAGTGCGCCACCGACGACTCACGGATCAGCAGCGACATGCCGGCCCGCAGCTTCTCCAGGGCCTCTTCGGCGGTGTAGCTCTCGTGGTCGAGGCGGACGCCCGCGGCCGACAGCGCGTTGATGGTGGTCTGCGCGGCCATCGGGGCGCAGCCGAAGATCGGCAGCCGGTTGCGGTGGGCGAGTTCGAGGGCCCTGAGGACCTTCTCGTCGCGGTTGAGGACGAACTCGGCGACGGTCTCCCACACGCCGAAGCAGTCCGCCTGCCCCTGCGCCTGCGCGTGGTCGTCCGGTCCGAAGGTGAAGCCGACGGTCGTCTCGGGCAGCGTGTACGGCGTCTTGAACGGCGCGCCCCAGAAGATCTTCATCGGGCTCGCGTCGGCCTCGCGCAGCGCCTCGCGCACGCCGTCGAGGCCGGCGACGACGAGGAACTGGTCGAGCCCGGAGACCACCGAGGTCGTACCGAACCGGACGGCCGCGTCGGCGAACATCGTGACCGACAGCTTGGAGCACTCCAGGTGCAGGTGGCCGTCGATGAGTCCCGGGGTGAGGTACTTGCCGGTGGCGTCGACGATCTCGGTGCCGGGCCCCTCGTACGCGCTGACGTCCCCGGTGGCGGCGACGCGGTCGCCGGTGATGGCGACGTCGGCCGGGTAGATCTCGCCGGTGCAGACGTTGACGAGCTGTCCGCCCTTGATGATCCGGTCGGCCTTGACGACACCTTCGGAGGCGTCGATGAGGTCGCGGAGGCTGGGGTGGTTCATGGGGTTCGCTCCAGAGCGCGTACGAGAGGGCGGAGAAGGAGGGGAGTCTCAGGCGGAGGGGGTGAGCGCGGCCTCGGCGCGGACGGTGCGGCGGGCGAGCAGCCAGTACGCGACACCCGCGACGAGGGCGCCCGCGAACACCGACAGGTCCAGGCCGCCGGCGGCGTCGGACAGCGGCCCGACGAACACCGTGGAGTCGACCCAGAGGACCGCGGCGACGAAGCCGAGCAGGACCGCGATCAGGCCGGCGGGGCGGACGCCGCCCTTGTGCCAGTAGATGCCGTCGCGGCCGGTCTCCTCGGGGAACAGCGAGGGGACGTCGTAGCGGCCGCGGCGCAGCGCCCAGTCGGTGAGGTAGACGGCGGCCCACGGACCGAGCCACAGCACGATCAGGCTGAGGAAGTTCGACAGCAAGGTGTAGAAGTCCGCGGAGAACACGGCCCACAGGGTGATCGCCGTGCACAGGGTCAGGTCGATGAACACGACCATCCAGCGCTTGATCGGGATGCCGACGGCCAGCAGGTTCAGGCCGGAGGAGTACATGTCGGTGGTGTTCACCGCGAGCAGCGAGACGATCGCGAGCAGCAGGTACGGGGTGATGAACCAGCCGGGCAGGACCTCGGGCAGTCCGGAGATCGGGTCGGTCGCGTTCGTCGTCGCGGTGGCGACGGCCGCGCCCAGGATCTGCAGCAGGATGTTGGGCACCATGCCGCCGAGCGCGGCGCAGGTGAACACCTTGCGGGGCGCCGAGTCGGCGGGCAGGTAGCGCGAGTAGTCGCTGCCCATGTCCGCCCACGACAGGCCGCCGGACGCGGTCACCATGGCGAGCACCAGGGAGATCGTCACCAGCGACGGGGCGGCGCCGTGCGCGGCGAAGTCGGCCTTGGGCACGACGAGGAACGCCATGACCGCGAACATCGCCGCGAAGATCCAGGCGAAGTACTTCTGGACCTTCATGATCAGGTGGTAGCCGGACAGCGGCAGCAGCATCTGCAGACCGGCCGCCACCGCGATGACCAGCAGCTTGAGCGGGGTGCCGGCCGTGACACCGGCCTGCTCCAGGAGCGCGAGGCCGGCGAGGACGATCAGCACCATGCCGCCCGCCTCGAAGCCGACCAGCATGACCCAGCTCAGCAGGGCCGGCAGCCGTCCGCCGCGCGGCCCGAAGGCGGCGCGCGACACGGAGTGCGTGGACGTTCCGGTGCGCGGTCCCTGGAGGCTGGTCAGGCCGGTGACGGTGAAGCCCAGGACGTTGCCGACGACGATCAGTGCGACCGCGTACCAGAACGACAGGCCGAAGGAGACGACGAGCGCTCCGTAGACGACGGTGAAGACGGTGGTGTTGGTCCCGGCCCACAGGCCGAACAGGCGGCTGGGCCCGCCCTGGCGCTCGGCGGCGGGGACGGCGTCGATGCCGCGCTGCTCGACCGTGAAGACGGACGTCGGCGTGGCGGGCTCGGAGGATCCGGGCGGGGCGGCGGTGGTGGCCTCGGCCATGGTCGGCAGGCGTCCTTTGCGGACTCGCGTCCCGGCCTGGAGGGACGGGACGGTGATGTACGGGGATGTCCGGTGCGAACCGGAGGGGCGCACGGCGGTGTGCGGGGGAGCGGCAGGCGGCACGGGAGTGGTCCGGTGCGAACGCCGAGCCTGTTGCCCAAACGTTTTGGCAACGGTCCGGACGGTACTGCCTAAACGTTTTGGCAGTCAACCGGTAAGCTCGCCGCCATGTCAGACGTCACAGAGCCGAAGCGGAACGGAGCGGCCCGGGGCCCCCGCGCCCAGGGGGCGGCCAAGGGAGGCGGCCTGCGCGAGGTGGCCCGGCGGGCCGGAGTCTCGGTCACCACCGCCTCGCACGCGCTCAACGGGGTCGGCCGGGTCGGCGCCGAGACGCGCGAGCGGGTGCTGGCCGTCGCGGCCGAGATCGGCTACCGCGCCAACCCCAATGCCCGGGGGCTGCGCGGCGCCCGTACGGGGCTGCTCGGTCTGACGCACCGCACCGCCGTCGAGGGCGGCATCACCGACATCGAGTATTTCGTGAAGATCGTGAACGCCGCGACCTGGACGGCGATGGCGCACGACTACTCCCTCGTGCTCGTCCCGCCCTCCCTCGACGGCCGCCCCTTCGACTCGCTCCCGCTCGACGGCACCATCGTCATCGACCCGCTCACCGACGACCCGCTGCTGACGCGGCTGTCGGACATGGGTGTGCCCGTGGTCACCACCGGCCGCGACCTGTCCCGCAAGGACGCCTTCCCCTGGGTCGACAACGAACTGTCCACCTGCGCCGTCGCCGCCTTCGAGCATCTGGCGGCCACGGGGGCCCGCCGGATCGGTCTGCTGACCGGATCGACCGGGCAGTCCTACGACGAGGACGCCGCCCGTACCTACCGTGACTGGTGTGCGCGCACGGGAAATCCGGTGCTCATGGACCGCGCCGAGCCCGGCACCGACTCCACCGCGGCCGCGCACCGGCTGCTCAGCCGCCCGGACCGTCCCGACGCGCTGTACGTGGTGATGGAGAAGTTCGGCTTCGCCACGCTCGCCGTCTGCCGTGAACTGGGTCTCGCCGTGCCGCAGGACGTCCAGATCGTCGTCGGCGCGGACGGTGAGTTCGCCCGCAGCGCCCGTCCCGCGCTCACCGCGCTCGACCTGGCGCCCGAGGAGATCGGCAAGCAGGCCGCGGAGCTGCTCATCGGCGTGATCCAGAACCCGCGGACGGAGGAGACCGCGGCGCGGCACCGGCTCGTTCCCGCCACGCTGCTGCGGCGCGCCTCGACCCGTGAGCCCGTCTGAGGCGTTCCCGGCGGCGGACGACTGCGGTTTGGGTCAATAGATCACGGTGGACCACCGGTTGCAGCAGATCTGCTCCTCGGCCTGCGCCGATACGGCGTTCTCCTCGGGCTGCTGCGGCGGCTTCCGGAGCGTGCCGTCCGGCGCGGTGCGGGAGTGCGGCTGCACCGGGACGCGGTGCGCCAAGCTGTTGATCGCATCAATCTCGGCCATGTCCGGTCAACGAGCCAGGCGCCGCCTGGTTGCGCGACGTGACCGACTCCGGTGGCGTGCAGGCCGCCGCGCTCTCCTTCGTGCGCCGGCCGGGCCTCGCCGCCGGGGCGAGTCGAAAAGCAGGTGTGGTTCCCGCGCGGGCCGCGTTAGCGTGGAGCCATGAACGTCATCGGCCGAAGTGCCACCGCAACCGCGCGAGCGACCAGCTCGCCGGTTGCCGCCTGACGTTCTTCAGTTCTTCCTCGGCGACCGGAGACGGCCCGCCGAGGATTCCGTGGCAGTCCCTTCCCTGCCCGCTCCGGTCTCCGATGATCGTGCGGACCCCGTGTCCGGTGCCTCCCCGCTCAGTCGCGAAGGAGCCACACCCCATGAACACCGAAGAGATCATCCGTACGTTCGTCGAGTACTTCGAGGAGCGCGGCCACCGCCGCATCACCGGCTCCACACTCCTGCCGCCGCCCGGCGATCCCGTCCTGTTCACCACGTCGGGCATGCATCCCCTCACCCCGTACCTCGAAGGGAAGCCGCACGAATTGGGGCGGCGGCTGGTCAACGTGCAGCGCTGTCTGCGGACCACGGACGTGGACGAGGTCGGCGACCCCACGCATCTGACGGTCTTCGAGATGCTCGGCACCTGGTCGCTCGGCGACTACGAAGGCCCCCAGAGCCTCGTATGGGGATACGAACTGCTCACCGAGGGGCTCGGTGTCGACCCGGGCCTGATCCACGCCACGGTCTTCGGCGGCGACGAGCAAGTGGGCCCCGACACGGACTCCCTGCGCGTGTGGCAGGAGTTCGGGGTCCCGGTGGAGCTCACCGTCGAGGACAACTGGTGGTCCAACGGCCCGACCGGCCCGTGCGGACCCGACTCGGAGATCTTCGTCTGGACCGGCGACACCCCACCGCGGTCGACGCCCACCCGTGACGACCGCTGGGTCGAGGTGTGGAACCACGTGATGATGCGTCACCGCCGCCTTCCCGACGGCTCCCTCGTGCCGCTGCCGCAGCGCAACATCGACACCGGCCTCGGCCTGGAGCGGCTGGCCTCACTGCTCCAGGGCAAGAACTCCGTGTTCGAATGCGATGTCTTCACGCCGTGGCGCGACCTGGTGCCGTCCCTGTGGGACCTGGACGAACCGTCGTTGCGTATCGTCTGCGACCACTTGCGCTCCGCCATCGTGGTGATTGGGGACGGAGTGCGGCCGGGCAACACGGGACGCGACTACGTGCTGCGGCGGCTGGTGCGGCGTGCCCTCACCGTCTTGTGGCGCGACGACCCCTCACCTCATCTGGGCGACCTTCCGGGGGAGTTGGTGCGCCACACCCTGGACCACTTCCGGCAGACCACGGACCCGGACGAGGTGCGCGGGGTTCTCCTCGACGAGGAACAGCGGTTCCGCCGGCTTCTCCAGCGCGGCCGACAGGTGCTGGCCCGCCCGCGCTTCCAGGGCCCGCTCGACGAAGAGGACCTGCACTATCTGCACGACACGCACGGCTTGCCCCGCGACCTGGTGCTGAGCCTGCGGAGCTTGGGGTCGTAGGGGACCGGGGTGGCGTGCATCAGATGCCGCGCTGCCGACGGATCGACCCGGCACCCGTGAGAGGAGCACTCAGCGCGGCGTCCCGTACACGGCCCACGCGATGATGAACAGCACGACCGCGCCCGTCAGCACCAGGGTGCCGGTTCCCATGTGCAGGGAGCGTTCTTGCTCGGCGCGCTTCTCCTCGATGAGGACCTTCGCGTCGGCCTCCGTGCGCGTACGCACCCATTGGCCGTTCTGGCCCAGATTCGGAACCATGCTGCACCTCCCGCATCAACTCCTGTGCTGCTCACCACTTTTCGGGACGTCAAACCGCACAGGTGCGAATATGTCGAGGGCATGCCGATGCGTTACGCAAGGCATTGCGCGGCGTGAAAAGTGGGAGAGAGTGTGAAACAAGCCGCCCCATGGAGACAGCACTGCCCGGCCGAGCGGTACCCCGTCCCGACAATAGCGCGGAGGTCGTGATGAGCCCTGAAGGCGAAGGCGCCGATCCGGCGGAGGGCGCGGAGGTGTCGGTGGCCGCGCTGAAAGAGGAGAACGAACAGCTCCGGCGCGCCATCCACGCGCACGCGACGGTGGACCAGGCGATCGGCATCATCGTGGCGGTCGGCCGGCACACGCCGGAGGAGGGATGGAACATCCTCCGCGAGGTGTCCATGAACACGAACGTCAAGCTGCGTGAGGTGGCCGAGGCGTTGATCGAGTGGGGGTGCAGCGGGGACCTCTCCGCGGGCATCCGGGCGGAACTCGAGCGGCGTCTGGATCGCCACCGGGGCGACAGCGCATGCGGCGATCGGCGGCCACCCGCTTCGTGACCGGGCGAGGGCCCCGCTCTCCGCCCGCTCCACGAGCGGGCGGAGAGCGGGGTGGCGAGCTCACTGCCGAACCCTCCCGGGAGGGGCTCGGGGCGTCAGCCCTGTTCTCTGCCCTGGTCTGGGCGGGGTTCCCGCATTTGACCGAGTCATTCAGGTTCTGGGGAACACGATGGGAACAGCGGCGCCACGATTCCCCGCCACGGCAGGGAACCGACCGGGGAGCTGGACCACCACACCACGCCCGAGGTCCGCGCCGCGCTGCCCGGCATCGACCTGTGCCCGGTCCGGCAACTCGTCCTCGATCTCGAAGGTCTCGCGCCGTGCGACTCCAGCGGTGTCGGCGTGCTGATCGCCTGCCCGGCACACAAGGGGGCGTGGCTTCCCGGATCGGGGGTAGGCGCAGCCGATAGGGGCCGTGCGGCCCTATGGCTGAGGGGTCGAAGATGGAACGAGCGCGGGTGAGCTTCCCGGCCCGTTGGGAAGACGGCGGTGTCCTGGTCGTCGATGTCGTCGGCGAGTTCGACGAGGGCGCGGCGGCCGAGCTGTGCGGTCTGCTGACGCGCATGGCCCGTACCGGACAGCAGGTCTTCGTGGTGGACTTCACGGGAGCCGAGCGCTGTGACATCGGCGCGGCCCGGGCGTTCGTCCGGGCGAGCCTGGAGGCGGAGGCCATGTCGGGGGACGGGTTCCTCGCTGTCGTCGCGAGCGCCGTGGTGCGTTCCGCGCTGTACACCGCGGCTGCCGACTGCCTCTCGGGCGGCGTCCACGGCTCCGTCACGGACGCCGTCGAGGCGTACTGGGCCCCGGAGGGACTGGGGGAGCGGGCGTCCTGAACGCAGGCCCGCTCGGCCGCCGCGGAGCCGGCAGCCGCTGGTTCAGGACGCGGCGTCGCCCAACGCGGCCGTCACGGCTGCCTCGGCATGCAGGCGTGCCGTCGGAAAGACGGGGACGGGACTGTCCTCGGCACCGATCAGCAGCTCGATCTCGGTGCAGCCGAGGATGATTCCCTGCGCGCCCGCATCGACGAGTCCCGCGATGACCTTCTGATACGCGGCGCGCGACGCGTCGCGGACCACGCCGAGGCACAACTCCTCGTAGATCACCCGGTGCACGAGCGCCCGGCCCGCTTCATCGGGCACGAGGACGTCGAGGCCCCCCTGTTCGAGGCGGCCGCGGTAGAAGTCCTGCTCCATCGTGAACGCGGTGCCCAGCAGGCCGACCCGCCCGAGTCCGGCCGCACGTACGGCGTCGGCGGTCGCGTCGGCCAGATGGATCAGGGGGACAGCCGTGGCCGCCTGGACCTGGTCGGCGACCTTGTGCATCGTGTTGGTGCAGATCAGCAGCATGTCGGCGCCGGCCGCCTCCAGGCTCCGGGCCGCCGCGGCGAGAATCCGTCCGGCCTCCGCCCAGCGGCCCTCGACCTGCAACCGCTCGATCTCCGCGAAGTCCACCGAGTGGAGCACGCACCGCGCCGAGTGCAGTCCGCCGAGCCGGTCCCGGGTGAGCTCGTTGAGCAGCCGGTAGTACTCCGCCGTCGACTCCCAGCTCATCCCGCCGATCAACCCGATGGTCTTCATCGCACCACTCCTGAACCGTGATCACCGGGCGGGCCTGCCCGGCACTCACGAGCATAAGCGCAGGGTCTGACGGCGAATCGCGCCATAAGCGGGGCTTATCGGAGGTCATGGGGGTGGGGCGAGCGCAGGGCGAAGGACCGGCTAGTGTTCGCTCCGGTACTGCCCGACACGGGGTGCCCCGCGACAGCGACGGGGCTGAGATCACACCCGTAGAACCTGAACCAGTTAGCACTGGCGGAGGGATGTCAGCGATGTCGATGCCGCACGCTTCCATGGAGCCGCACGCCGCCGAGGCGCCGGGCGCGGCCGTCTTCGACGGGCGCATGCCCGTCGCACCGGGGGACTGGCGCCCCGAGGCGCGGGGCATAGCCCCCGTCCCCGAGAGCCACCGGTACGGGCGCGCCGGACGGCTGTTCACCGTCTGGTTCGCGCCGAACCTGACCATGAGCGGCGTCTTCACCGGCACCGTCGGGATCGCCCTGGGGCTGGACTTCGCCACCGCCCTCGCCGCGGTGGTCGTCGGCACCGTGCTCGGCGCCGTGCCCACCGCCTACCTCGGCACCTGGGGCAGCCGCACCGGTGCGGGTCAACTGCCGCTCGCGCGGCTGGCCTTCGGGCGGGGCGTGGTCGTACCCGGCGCCCTGCAATGGCTGTCGTCCATTGCCTGGGACGCGCTCATCGGCCTGTTCGGCGGCGACGCCCTCGCACGGCTCTGCGGCTGGCCGTTCTGGCTGGGGGCGCTGGTGATGATGGCCGCCCAAGGAGCGCTCGGCGCGCTGGGCTACGAGGCGATCCACCGCCTCCAGAAGGGCATGACGGCTGTTCTGGCGATCGCCTTCTGCGCCCTGGCGGTCCGCCTTGCCGACGCCGGGGTCACCCCGGCCGGCCACGGGGCCGCGCACGGTGCCGACCGCTTCGGCGCGTTCGTCCTGACCGCCACGATCGCGTTGAGCCTGGCCATCTCCTGGGCTCCGTACGCCAGCGACTTCAGCCGCTACCTGCCGCGCGCCACCTCCCCGGCGCGCATGTTCTGGTGCACGCTGTCCGGCGTCGTCGTGTCGTTCACCGCCGTTCAGGCCCTCGGGCTCTGGGGCGCCTCGGTCTTCACCGACCAGACCGCCCAGGGCGTCGACACCTTGCTCGGCGGTGGAGTGATCGGCTCGGTCGGACTGCTGGCCGTGGCGCTCGCCGCGCTGTGCAGCAACGCGATGAACGACTACAGCGGTTCGCTCGCCCTGCAGGTCATCGGGGCGCGCCTGCCGCGCCCGCTCGCCGCCGGTCTCGCCGCGCTCCTCGGCTTCCCGCTGGTGCTGTGGATGCACGCCGCGGACACTGCCGCCCGCTTCCAGAACGTGCTCCTGTTCGTGGGCTACTGGATTCCCGGGTTCGTGGCGGTCGTCCTCGTCGACTGGCGGGCCCGGGCCCGTGAGCGAGGCGGCGCCGACATCGACCTGGCCGAGGAACAGGCCCGTCAACAACCTTTTCTGCCCGCGCTGTTGGCGTTCCTCGCCGCCTTCGCCGCCACCGTTCCCTTCATGGACACGGCCCTCTACGTCGGGCCCGTCGCCGAGGCGCTCCACGGCGCGGACCTCGGCTACTACGTGGCCTTCGGCACCGCGCTCGTCCTCTACGCGCCTTTCAGGCTGCGTCGGGGCAAGACGCTTCGGACGGGCCGCACCGACGTGATCAGGTCCGACCGGAACTGACAGGCATCGGCGCCCGGCTGCCGGCCGGACGCCGGTACGCGTCATGCGGGGCCAGGGATTCTGCTGTCGGCCAAGACGGGCGCGGCCGTCCCGCCGAGGCCGACAGGATCGGCCCATGCAGCCACTCTTCGTGCTCGTCCACAGCCCGTCCGTGGGTCCCGCGACCTGGCGCCCGGTGGCCGACCGCCTGAGAGCGGCGGGACATCAGGCGCGGGTGCCGTCCCTGCTGCACGTGGCCGCCGACGCTCCGCCTTTCTGGCCCGGCATCGTCCGCGCCGTCCGTGACGACCTCCGGCACGTCCCGGCCGACCAGCCCGTCGTCCTGGTGGCACACAGCAACGCGGGCCTGTTCCTCCCCGTGATCCGCTCGGGCCTCGACCAACCGGTGACCGGCTCGGTCTTCGTCGACGCCGCGCTGCCGGCCCGGACGGGACCGACCCCCGTCGCGCCATCGGAACTGCTCGACCTTCTCCGCCCGATGGCGGTCGACGGCGTACTGCCGCGATGGACCGACTGGTGGGACGAGGCCGACACCGCCCCGATGTTCGCCGATCCCGCGATGCGGCGGACGGTCGTCGAGGAGCAGCCCACCCTGCCGCTGTCCTACTACGAGCAGCACATCCCCGTGCCCGACGGCTGGGACGACCACCCCTGCTCCTACCTGCTGTTCGGCCCGCCGTACGAAGACCTCTGCGCCGAGGCGCGCGCACGCGGCTGGCGCGTGGCACACCTTCCCGGCGCACACCTCCACCAGCTCGTCGACCCCGCCGGCACGGCCCGGCACCTCGTCGGCCTCGCCACCGCCCCCTGACGCTCCCGCCCAGTACAGCCGAGCTTTTTTGCGCAGCACGCCGTCGAGATCGCGGGCTTCTTGCGTCATGGGCAAATCGGAATGCGCCGAGGGCAAGAGCGCGTACCGTCGGACCCATGACGCACGACGTATCCGCAGCTCACAGCACCCACGCACACACCCACGCGCACGGCGGCCACGGGGAAGCGCACCAGCACGGACCCGGCCCGGACGGCCTCGCGGAGATCCTCGACCTCGACGCCGAACTGTTCGCGAGCTACCTCGCCTCCGTGACCGCCCGGGTCGCGGAGCTGGCCGGGGACGACGTCCGGCACATCGTGGACCTCGGTGCCGGCAGCGGAACCGGCACCTTCGCGCTGCTGAAGCAGTTCCCCGACGCGCGGGTGACCGCCGTCGACAGCTCCGCCGACATGCTGGAACAGCTCGCCAGGGCCGCGGCGGAGCGGGACGTGACCGCACGGGTGGAGACCGTCCAGGCCGACGCCGGGGCGAGCCTGCCGGGCATCGACGGCGCGGACCTCGTCTGGGCCTCGGCCTCCCTCCACCACCTTGACGACCCGGCCGCGGCGCTCGCCGTCATCCATGGAGCACTGCGCCCCGGCGGGCACGTGGCCGTCGCCGAACTGGACGGGATGCCGCGCTTCCTGCCGGACGACGTCGTGCCGGACCGGACCGGTCTGGAGGACCGGTGCCGTACGGCGCTCACCGCACTCCACACCGAGCAGGTGCCCCACCTGGGAGCCGACTGGGGCACCCTGTTGGCAGCGGCGGGTCTCGGCGTCGAGTACGAGCACACCGAGCATCTGCGCCTGGACGCCTCGACCCCGCTGCCCGCGAGCGCCGGACTCTACGCGCACCGCGTCCTGCACCGCATCCGCGGAGCCGTGGAGGGCCGCGTCGACGCCGCCGACCTCGCGGCGCTCGACACGCTCCTGGACGGCGGCGCGCAGGACGTGCGCCACCGCGACGACCTCGTGGTGCGCTCGACACGACAGCTGTGGATCGCCCGCCGCCCCGCGGACGCCGGACTCTGACGGCGCGCACCGCCCGCGTCGGGCCGCGGAGGAACCGCGCCGAAGCGGCACGTCACGCGGCTCGCCTACGCTCTGCCAGGTGTGCGCACATGTGATGGTCGCCGAAGACGACGAGAAACAGGCCGAACTGGTCCGCCGCTACCTGGAGCGGGAGGGCCACGCCGTCACCGTCGTGGGGGACGGGCGGCAGGCCATCGAGGAGGTCCGGCACAAGGAGCCCGACCTCCTCGTCCTCGATGTGATGATGCCGCGGACCGACGGCCTGGACGTCGTACGCGTGCTGCGCGCGGAGGCGCGTGAGGTGCCGGTGCTGATGCTGACGGCCCGCAGCACCGAGGACGATCTGCTGCTCGGCCTCGACCTGGGCGCCGACGACTACATGACGAAGCCGTACAGCCCGCGCGAGTTGATGGCGCGGGTGCGCACACTGCTGCGCCGCACCCACCGGGGCGGCCCCGGCCCGAGCGGCACCGCCCGGTTCACGGTCGGCTCGCTGGTCGTTGATCCCGACCGGCACGAGGTCTCGGTCGACGGCGCGCCCGTGGAGTGCACACCCGGCGAGTTCCGGCTGCTCGCCGCGATGGCCGCCGAGCCCGGCCGGGTCTTCAGCCGTCAGCGACTCCTCGCGGAACTGCACGGATTCGACAAGTACATAAGCGACCGCACGGTCGACGTGCACGTCATGAACCTCCGCAAGAAGATCGAGCCCGCGCCGCGCCGCCCGGTCCGGCTGCTCACCGTGTTCGGCGTCGGCTACAAGCTGACGGACCCGGCGAAGGGCGCACGCGATGCGTCGGCGTAGGCCGGGGGAAGGGCCGCGGCGGGACCGGCCGCCGCTGCGCAAGAGCCTGAGCGGCAGACTGCTGGGCGTCTCCGTCCTGGTCGCCACCTGTTCCGTGGCGGCGACGGCCTGGCTCGCCGTCCAGACCACGTCCGGCGCCATCAAGCAGGAACAGGGCCAGAACCTCGCCGACGACACGAGGATCTACGACACCCTGCTCGGGTACGCGGCCACGCACCCCGGCTGGGACGGCGTCGACGCGACCGTGCGCGACCTGGCCCGTTCCACGGGGCGCCACATCACGGTGACCACCCAGGCACGCCGTCCGCTCGCCGACTCGGCGGGGCACACGGCCCCGGGCGCGCTGCCCACGCAGGCCTCGGCGACCGTCGACCCGCTGTCCGTGGACACGGCGCTCGCCGCCGACCGGACCCGGACGGCGACCGCGTCGACGGACCGGATCGACGCACGCGCGGTCGGCCCGTTCCGGCTGCCGGCCGCCGAGCGGTCGCAGCTGCGCGCCTTGGCCCGGCGCGCCACGTCGTGCCTGCGGTCGGTCGGGCTCGCCTCGGACATCGTGGTGGGCCCGAGCGGCCGCCCGCGGATACAGACCGTCGGCACCGGCGCCGGTACCGGGACGAGCACCGCCACCCTCCCCCCGGTGTACGACAAGTGCACGACGGACGCGCTCGACCGGCCGACGACGACGGAGCGCAAGGCGCTCGCCGCGCTGACCCGCCTCACCAACTCCTGCCTCACGCGCCAGGACCACTCCCGCGTCGCCCTCTCCCTCGATCTCACCTGGGAGCAGGGGCCGCGCCCCGTACCGGCGCAGGAAGCGTCCCGGGCACCGACGCCGGCCCCGGTCGCGACCGTGGCCGAGGACGACCGCACGGTGGCCTCGTGCGTCAGCACGGCGCGCCGCGAACAGCTCACCTCCTACGTCGCCGCGCCCGTCCTGCTGTTCATCGGCGACCCGGACGGCGGCACCGTCCCCGGTTTCGACCTGTCCCCCCGTAACACCGCCAAGATCGCGGGCGTCGCCGCCCTGGTCCTCGCCCTGACCGTCGGCGCCTCCGTCCTCGCCGGCACCCGACTGGTGCGACCGCTGTACGCGCTGACGGGCGCCGCCCAGCGACTGCGGGACGGCGGCGCCGCGCAGCCGGTACCGGTGACGACGGACAACGAGATCGGCAGGCTCGCGGCCGCGTTCAACGACATGTCGGCCCACCGCGCACGTCTGGAGGAGCAGCGCAAGGCCATGGTGAGCGATGTCGCGCACGAACTGCGCACGCCGCTGAGCACCATCCGCGGCTGGCTGGAAGCGGCGCAGGACGGACTGGCCGACCCCGATCCGGCGTTCGTCGCGTCGCTCCTCGAAGAGGCCGTGCAGCTCCAGCACATCATCGACGACCTCCAGGACCTGGCGGCCGCGGACGCGGACGCGCTGCGCCTGCACCCGCGGCCGCTGCGCGTCGAGGAACTGCTCGGCCAGGTCGCCGCGGCCCACCACGTGCGCGCGGAGACCGCGGGGGTGACGCTGGCCGTGGAGCAACAGGCTCCTCCCGTGCCGGAGTTGACGGCGGACCCGGTGCGGCTTCGGCAGGCGGTCGCCAACCTCGTGTCGAACGCGATCCGCCACACGGAGCCGGGCGGCACGGTCACCCTGCGGGCCCACGCGACGGAGTCCGGTGACGAGATCGTGGTGGAGGTCGCCGACACCGGCAGCGGCATCCCCGAGGCCGACCTACCGTACGTCTTCGACCGTTTCTGGCGCGCGGAGAAGTCCCGCAACCGGCGCACGGGCGGCAGCGGCCTGGGCCTGTCGATCGTCCGCAAACTCGCCCAGGCCCACGGCGGTTCGGCCACGGCCGCGAGCACGGAGGGCGAGGGATCGGTGTTCGCGCTGCGGCTGCCGCGCACGGGTCCGCCCCCGCGGACCGGCCCTGATGCCACGACCACAGCGGTCTGACAGCTTCTTCACAACTCCGCGCAAGCCTGTGTTCGTCGATCACCGGCTCACCCCCGGCGATCGACGTCTCGTGGCCGACCGGCCCCGAGCGAACAGGTATTGGAGTCATCGCCATGTCCCACCGACTGTCCCTGCGCACCGCAGCCGTCGCCGCCGCCGTGGCGGCCGGGGTGCTCGTGCCCGCCGGCACCGCGCTCGCCACCGACACCACACCCAAGCCGGTGGCGAGCGACCGCGCCGCCGACGAGAAGGCCGACAAGACGCCCGCCCCGACCAGGGACTCGGACGCGGCGCGCAAGCGGGCCGCCGCCAAGGAGGCCGAGGCGACGCCCGCTCCGGCGCAGGACTCGGAGGCGGCGCGCAAGCGGGCCGCCTCCGCCACGACGGCGCCGCGCGGCGGTGTGGCCGCCGGTGAACAGCCGGCGGCGCACGACGACGGCGCCACCACGGCCCTCGTCGGCTCGCTCTCCGCGGCGGCACTCCTCGCGGGCGCGGGCACGGTGGTGCTGCGCCGCCGCTCGGCGCAGCACTGAGCAACCGCCCTCCGCTCAAGGCGCCGTCCGTTTCCCGGGCGGCGCCCCGGCTTTCCGCCCCAGGAGTCCCTCGTGCACCAGCCGACGCGCCGCGCGGCCGCCCTGCCCCTGCTCGCCCTCCTCGTCTCGCTCACCGCCTGCTCCGCGGGCACCGGCGCCCGCATCAGCGGTGACGCGACCACCGCGCCGCCCACCCGGCGGGTGCCCGGACCCGAGCGCACCGCTTCCGTCGTTCCCGACCGGGTGACCATCGCGTCCGTCGGCGTCGACAGCGCTCTTCTCCCGCTCGGACTGAACCAGGACGGCACCGTCGAGGTCCCGCCCGCCGAGCAGGGGATGACCGCCGGCTGGTACACGGGTGCCGCGGTTCCGGGCGAGCCCGGCGCCGCCGTGATCATCGGGCACAACGACACCAGGTTCGGCGAAGCCGTCTTCCACGACCTCCACAAGATCAGCAAGGGTGCCGACATCGCCGTGCGCGACTCCCGCGGCAGGACCCTCCACTTCACGGTCACGGCGACCGAGACCGTCAGCAAGAAGGCCTTTCCGACGGACAAGGTCTACGGGGCCACGAACGCGCGCGTCCTGCGCCTGATCACCTGCGACGGCGCCTTCGACCCGCAGGGCCACCCCGTGGACAACCTGATCGTGTACGCAGCCGAACGCTGATCCGCCGGCCACCCCGACGTCCCGTCCCCGTCGTCCCGACCGCAGGCGCCGGGCCCGCTGTGCCTCGTAAGCTGGCAACCATGCGGACGCGACCCACGCTGACCTGGGAACCCACGGGCGACCTGCCGCCGGCCTCGACCGACCTGGGCCTCGTCGTCGAGGCCGTGCGCGCGGGCGGGGTCGCCGTGCTGAGCGGCGCGGGGCTCTCCACCGAGTCGGGCATCCCCGACTACCGCGGCGAGCACGGCTCCCTGCGCCGACGGCACGTCCCGATGACCTTCCAGGAGTTCGTCGGCGGCGAGGACGCGCGACAGCGCTACTGGGCGCGCAGCCAGCTGGGGTGGCGGGCGATGACCCGCGCCCGGCCGAACGCCGGGCACCGGGCCGTCGCCACGCTGGCCGGAGCCGGGCTCGTCACGGGCGTGATCACGCAGAACGTGGACGGGCTGCAGCAGTCCGCCGGGGTGCGGGACGTCATCGAGCTCCACGGCAGCCTGAGCCGCGTGATCTGCCTCGACTGCGGTCGCGGCAGCACCCGCTCGGAGCTCGACCGCCGGCTGCGGGAGGCCAACCCGGGGTTCGAGGCCGCCGCAGGGCGACACCGTGCGGCGCGGGTCAATCCGGACGGAGACGTGGAGCTGCCCGAGGAGGCGGTCCGCGCGTTCCAGGTGGTGCCGTGCGCGGACTGCGGTACGGGCGTGCTCAAGCCCGACGTCGTCTTCTTCGGCGAGAACGTGCCGCCCGAGCGGGTGGCGGCGTGCCACCGCCTCGTCGACGAGGCCACCACCCTCCTGGTGCTCGGCTCGTCCCTGACCGTGATGTCCGGGCTCCGCTTCGTGCGCCGGGCGACGCAGTCCGGCACCCCGGTCCTGATCGTCAACCAGGGCCCCACCCGCGGCGACCGCTGGGCCGCGCGCCGGATCGAACTGCCCCTCGGCGAGGCGCTGTCCGCCGTCGCGGCGCAGGTGTGCGCCTGACGTCCGAGCGCGTGACGCGACGACGCTCTTCTCCTGACAAAGACTGATCTGCACCGCTGTGGCCCTCCGCCCCGGTGCCGCGTCCGGCTGTCCCGCGACAGGGCTCTCATGCGCAAAGTTGATTCAAACAGCCATTGACCCGTCAACTTCGAGCAAATAGCGTCGGGGTACTCCGGTTGTGGGGCCACGCCCCCGAACGACCGCCGACGGCTGCACGCCTTCTCCCGGGTGGGGAAGGGCGCTGCCCTCACCCCCTCCAGGAAGGCCCCGCGTGCGCAGACGTTCCCTCCTCTCGGCGGCTGCCGCGACCACGCTCGCGACGGCCCCCCTCGCCTCCGGCTGCAGTTCCTCCGCGTCCTCGTCGGCCTCCTCCGGCGGCTCCCGGCGCGGCCACCTCACCTACGGCGTCTGGGACGTCTACCAGGTGCCCGCGATGCAGCGGGCGGCGCGGGAGTTCGAGCGCACCCGGCCCGGGGTCACAGTCGACGTCCAGCTCACCCCCAACGGGACGTACTGGACGAAGCTGCGCACCGCCTGCACCGGCGGCGCGGCCCCGGACGTCTTCTGGATGAACGGCCCGAACTTCGGCCTCTACGCGGACGCGGGACAGCTCCTGCCCCTGGAGACCGACGGGCCCGACGCCGTAGTGCGGCCCGACGACTTCCCGCCGGACCTGATGTCGCTCTACCGCTGGAAGGGCACCCAGTACGGCGCCCCGAAGGACTTCGACACCGTCGCCCTCTGGTTCAACAAGGAGATCTTCGACCGGGCCAAGGTCGACTACCCGGACGACAGCTGGACCTGGCAGGACCTGATCTCCACCGCCCAGCGGCTCACCGACCGCAGGCGCGGGATCTACGGTGTCGGCGCCCCGGTCCGCCCGCAGGAGAACTACTACAACTCGATACCCCAGGCGGGCGGTTGGGTCATCTCCGCGGACAAGGCGCGCTCCGGCTACTCCGACGAGCACACCAGGGAGGGACTGCAGCTGTGGGTCGACCTGATCCACCGCTACCGCGCCTCGCCCACGCTCCAGCAGATGACCGACACCGACCCCACCCAGATGTTCCAGTCCGGGACGCTGGCCATGACCTACGAAGCGTCCTACAACGCGGCGACGTTCTACCGCGACCCCGAACTGCGGGCCAAGGTCGACGTCGCGCCGATGCCCAAGGGCCGCCGCCGCGCCACCGTCCTGCACGGCCTGGCGAACGTCGTCTACGCCCGGACGCCGCACCCCGAACTGGCCCGGGAATTCGTCCGGTTCCTCGGCGGGGAGCAGGCCTCCCGACTCCAGGGCAAGTACGGCACCGCCATCCCCGCGCGCAACGGCACCGCCGAGCCCTGGGCCGCCGGAATGCCGCGCTTCGACCTCCAGGTGCACCTGGACGCGCTCGACTACGCGGTGCCCTTCCCCAGCTCCGCCAACAGCGCGGCCTGGCAGCACAAGGAACAGATGTGGCTCGCCAAGGCATGGAGCGGTGACGACAGCCTCAAGGGCGCCACCGGCTCCCTGACCGACGCGATGAACCAGCTGCTCGCGCAGGAGAGAAAGGGCCGGTCCTGATGAGCCTCGATGTGCGTACGGACACCGCCGTACCGGCACCGCGCACCGCGCCGAAAGCCGTGGACCAGCGGGAGCTGCGCCGACGTGAGCGCCGCTTCGAGAACCGGGACAAGTGGTGGGGCTACGCCCTGATCGCCCCGGCCGGACTGGGCCTCGCGGTGTTCTACCTGTGGCCCGTCGTGCAGACGCTGTACTACAGCTTCACCGAATGGGGCGCCTTCGGCGGCACCACCTGGATCGGCCTGTCCAACTACCGCACGCTCGTGGGCGACCCGGAGTTCTGGCAGTCGCTGGCCAACACCGGCATCTACACCGGCCTCGTACTGCTCGGGATCCCGCTGTCGATGGCCCTCGCCGTGCTCCTCAACATCAAGGGACTGCGCGGCACCGGCGTCTACCGCACGCTCTACTTCCTGCCCGTGGTCACGATGCCCGCCGCCGTCGCGGTGGTCTGGCGCTGGCTCTACAACGGCGACGCCGGCATCCTCAACCACGCGCTGTCCACGATCGGGATCGACGGCACCTACTGGGTGTCCGACCCGCACACCATCCGCTTCGCCGTCGCGATCGTCGGCGTGTGGATGACCGTCGGCTACAACATGATCCTGCTGCTCGCCGGACTCCAGAGCATCCCCGGCGACTACTACGAGGCGGCGGCGCTCGACGGCGCGGGACGCGTCCGGCAGTTCTTCTCCGTGACCCTGCCGCTGCTGAGCCCCACCCTGTTCTTCACCACCGTGCTCTCGGTGATCCAGTCCCTCCAGGTCTTCGACCTGGTGTACCTGATCATCGGTGCCAATACGACGAACTCGCTCCAGAACCCCGCCTACGGCGAGGGCCAGACCGTCGTGATGCTCTTCTTCCAGAAGGCGTTCTTCGACAACCAGCGCGGCTACGGCGCCGCGATCGTCTGTGTGCTGTTCGTCCTGATCATGGCGATGACCGCCGTCCAGTTCCGGTTGCAGAAGAGGTGGGTCCACTATGCGTGAGTCGACGCGGAGCACCCGCCGCAGCCGCGAGGGCCGGCTGTGGCCCGCTCACCTCCTCCTCTCGCTGGGCGCGGTCGTCACCGTCTTCCCGCTGGTGTGGGAGCTGTTGACCTCCTTCAAGAGCTTCGGCGAGTCCGTCCAGGTGCCGCCGACGATCCTGCCCGCCCACTGGGACTGGTCGAACTACGCGAAGGTCTTCGACGGGGTGCCGTTCGGGCAGCAGTTCCTCAACACCGTCGTGATGGCGCTGCTGCGCACCGCGGCCCAGCTGCTGCTGTGCTCGATGGCTGCCTACGCCTTCGCCCGCATCCGCTTCCCCGGGCGCGGAGTCATCTTCCTCGGATTCCTCGCCGTGCTGATGGTGCCGGGCCAGCTCTTCCTGCTGCCCCAGTACCAGATCATGCAGGACCTGGGCTGGCTCGACTCCATGCAGGCGCTGGTGGTGCCCGGCATGTTCTCCGCCTTCGGCACGTTCCTGCTGCGCCAGTTCTTCATGGGCCTGCCCGAGGAACTGGAGGAGGCGGCGCGCCTCGACGGGGCCAACCCGTTCACCGTCTTCTGGCGGATCGCCCTGCCGCTGGCCCGCCCGGGCCTCCTCGCGCTGGGCATCCTCACGTTCCTCTGGTCGTGGAACGACCTGATGTGGCCGCTGATCGTCAACACCGACCCGGCCAAGATGCCGCTGTCGGCCGGTCTGGCCGCCCTCCAGGGCGCCCACCTGACCGAGTACCCGGTGCTGATGGCCGGGTCCCTCCTCGCGACCCTCCCGGTGATCGTGGTGTTCGTCGCCATGCAACGCCAGTTCATCCAGGGCATCGCTTTCTCCGGCATGAAGGGCTGAGCACGCGTGACCGACACCTCCCACGTCTCCACCGCACCGGCGGGCAGCAGCGCACCCACACGTGACCTGCGCCTCGGCGTCATCGGGCTCGGCCTGCGCGCCACCCTCGCGCAGGAGGCCCACCGCCCCGGCGAGGGGTCCGTGGTGGTGGCCGCCGCCGACACGTCACCCGGCATGTTCGGCAGGGCCCGCACCTGGTTCGGCGACGACGTCCACGTCTATCCCGGCCACCGGGAGATGCTGGCCGCGGAGGACCTGGACGCCGTCTTCGTCATCACCCCCGACCACACCCACGAAGCGCTCGCCGTCGACCTGCTGGCGGCCGGGGTCGCCGTCTTCGTGGAGAAGCCGCTGGCCATCACCACCGAAGGATGCGACCGCGTCCTGGAGGCCGCGCGAACCGGCGGAGCCCGCCTGTACGTCGGCCACAACATGCGGCACATGCCGGTGGTCCGGGTGATGCGCGACCTCATCAGGCGCGGCGAGATCGGCGAGGTCAAGGCCGTGTGGTGCCGGCACTTCGTCGGCCACGGCGGCGACTTCTACTTCAAGGACTGGCACGCGGACCGCCGCAACACCACCGGCCTTCTCCTGCAGAAGGGCGCCCACGACCTGGACGTCATCCACTGGCTGGCCGGCGCGTACACCGAGCGGGTCAGCGCGCTCGGCGGACTCACCGTCTACGGCGACATCGCCGACCGCTCGGGGCAGGCCCCCGGCGCGGTGATGCCCGACTGGTACGACCCCGAGAACAACTGGCCGCCCCTGTCCCACACCGGTCTCAACCCCGTCGTCGACGTGGAGGACCTCTCGATGATGGTCATGCGCCTCGAGGGCGGCGTGCACGCCAGCTACCAGCAGTGCCACTACACGCCCGACTACTGGCGCAACTACACGGTCATCGGCACCGAGGGGCGGCTGGAGAACTTCGGTGACCACGGGGAGACCGCCGAGGTCCGGGTGTGGAAGCGGCGCAGCGGATACCGGGCCGACGCCGACCTCGTCGTCCCGATGCCGGAGCCCGGCGACGGCGGGCACGGCGGCTCCGACCCGCTGCTGGTGGCGGAGTTCCTGCGCTTCGTGAGCACGGGCGGGGCGACGGACACCAGCCCGGTCGCGGCCCGTGAGGCCGTCGCCGCGGGCGTCGCCGCCACGGAGTCGCTGCGCGCCGACGGCCGTCCCGTCACGGTGCGACGGGTCGCCCCGGATCTGGCGGAGTGGTTCGCGAACGGCCAGCGGTGAACGCCCCCTGAAATTGGCGAAAAGCCCGCCCAGGTGCAAAGCAACTGGTCAACGGACCGGCGGAGCAATCCGGTTCTCGATCGTTCTCCGAATGACAGCAAAGTCCGGTCCGGTCCGTTTAGAGGCCGGTCGCTCGGTTAGTCGGGGGGTGTCGCCGGACAGGACGCACGGTGCAGCCCTGCACCGCCTGACCGAAAGCGACTGATGTACGGAGGTACCACCATGACCGAGAACATCTGGAGTTACCCGGCCAGTGCTGGTCACACTCCGAATGCCGATCTGACCGGGTACAAGGTCGAGGCGACGGACGGGCAGATCGGGAAGGTGGACAAGCACTCCAACGACGTAGGTTCGCAGTACATCGTCGTGGACACCGGCGTGTGGATATTCGGCAAGGAGGTGCTGCTGCCCGCCGGCACGATCACGGCCATCGACTCCGAAGCGAAGACGATCCAGGTGTCGCGCACCAAGAACGAGATCAAGAGCGCTCCGGAGTTCGACAAGGAAAAGCACCTGGGCGACGCCGGCTATCACGACGAGCTGGGCTCGTACTACGGCCGCGCTCCTGGCGCCCCCGGCACTCCGGGCGCAGGGCCGACGACTCCTGGCCGCCCCACGGTCTGACGACCGGCCCGGTTCCGGGCAGGTCAGGGGCGGGCCGCGCCGTGCGGCCCGCCCACGCGGCTGTGCGGCCCGCTCCGGCCGGAACGCGGAGCGGGCCCTCCTGCCGACAAATGGCCGTGTCGGAGAAGAAGCCGCAGGATGGATCTAACGTCGGTACGCCCCCGTGCCCGCCGAACCGGAGACGGGCCCTTTGAAGCGGCGCTCCGAAGCTGCGAACCCGGACCTTCGCGGCGCAGAGAACATCACCCATTGAAAGGCGTGCGTAGCCCATGAGTGACGTCACAGGCAAAGCGACCACCACGGATGCCGGAGTCCCGGTGGAAAGCGATGAACACTCGCTCACCGTTGGCGCCGGCGGGCCCATCCTCCTGCAGGACTCCTATCTGATCGAGCAGATGGCGCAGTTCAACCGGGAGCGGATTCCCGAGCGACAGCCGCACGCGAAGGGAAGCGGCGCTTTCGGTCACTTCGAGGTCACCGGAGACGTCACTCCCTATACAAAGGCCGCCCTTTTCCAGCCGGGCACCCGCACCGAACTCGTGACACGGTTCTCCACCGTCGCGGGAGAGCGGGGGAGCCCGGACACCTGGCGTGACCCGCGCGGATTCGCGGTGAAGTTCTACACCACCGAGGGCAACTACGACATGGTGGGGAACAACACCCCGGTCTTCTTCATCAAGGACCCGATGAAGTTCCAGCATTTCATCCGGTCCCAGAAGCGCCGTGCGGACAGCAACCTCCGCGACCACGACATGCAGTGGGACTTCTGGACCCTGTCGCCCGAGTCCGCCCACCAGGTCACCTGGCTGATGGGCGACCGGGGTATCCCGCGCACCTGGCGCCACATGAACGGCTACACCTCGCACACCTACATGTGGATCAATGCGCGGGGCGAGCGGTTCTGGGTCAAGTACCACTTCAAGACCGACCAGGGCATCGAGTACTTCACCCAGGACGAGGGTGACCAGATGTGCGCGGCCGACACGGACTACCACACCCGGGATCTCTTCGAGCACATCCGCGACGGGGACCACCCGAGCTGGACGCTGTACGTGCAGGTCATGCCGTACGAGGATGCCGCCGGGTACCGCTTCAACCCGTTCGACCTGACCAAGGTGTGGCCGCACGCCGACTACCCGCTGGTCGAGGTCGGCAAGATGACGCTGGACCGCAACCCCACGGACAACCACGCCGAGATCGAGCAGGCGGCGTTCCAGCCGAACAACCTGGTCCCGGGCATCGGGCCCAGCCCCGACCGGATGCTCCTGGGACGGCTGTTCTCGTACGCCGACGCCCACCGGCACCGGATCGGGGGCAACTACCAGCAGCTGCCGGTCAACGCCCCCGTCGCGCCCGTGCACACGTACTCCAAAGACGGCGCCATGGCCTACCGCAAGACCGAGGACCCGGTGTACGCGCCGAACTCCAAGGGCGGTCCGGCAGCCGACACGGAGCGCTACGGCACCCCGCCGAGCTGGTCCGCGGACGGTGAGATCACCCGAGCCGCGTACGTCGACCACGCCGAGGACGACGACTGGGGCCAGGCGGGCACCATGGTGCGTGAGGTGCTCGACGACGCCGCACGCGACCGCCTCGTGGACAACGTCGTCGGCCACCTGCTCAACGGGGTGAGCGAACCGGTGCTGGTCAGGGCCTTCGCCTACTGGTCGAACATCGACAAGTCCCTCGGTGAACGCATCGAGCAGGGGGTCCGTGCCAAGGCGGACGAGAAGGACCCCAAGGCCGCGGAGCAGGCCAATCCGGCGCGCGGCAGCATGCAGGACAAGGCCTGATCCACCCGCGCGAACCGTCTGCCGCTGCCCGTCGGGGCAGCGGCAGACGGCTGCCCCGACGCGAGCGGATGCGCCGCCTGACCGAGGACGCGCAGGGCGAGCACGATCTGCTCCTCCTCCTGCTCCTGCACGGCGGCGTCCCCTGCTCACCCATGGGGAGTGAGCCGGACGAGAATCGGCCCCATCCCGTCGATCCAGTCCTCTCCCGCCTCGACGGCCGCCTGTCCCTCCCCGAGAATGCGGAGCTGGAGGGGCTCGAGCCACCTGCGGCACCAGCGGGCCCGCACGTCGTCGTCGATGTCCGCCGTGCAGACCTCGTTGACGCCCGCGCCCAGAGCACGGGCCGCTGTGCGGAAGTCGCTGCCGACCCATTCCCCCGCACCATCGGTGACCAGCGCCCACGACATTTTGAACATGTACCGACACTATCGATGGACCGGTTCCGGTTGACGCCGGAGGTGCCGGACGGGCGGTGGTGCCACCGGCGGCCCGGATCCTCTTCGGGCCGGCGGGGAGGCGGAGGGTGCGTTCCGGGGCCCGGGTGACCGAGGTCACCAAAAGCGCGGCGCGATCTTGGAATGTGAGTGCCTCTTGCGCTGCTGCACCCTTGTGGGTTTGCCTCTTCAAGAGGTGATGCCGGGCAATGAGGCCCGGTGCGACGGACCGCCGGGTCGGAGACCTTCCCGGTCCCGCCCGCCGTACCCCGCGCCCCGCTCATGGACCGCTGTCTTCGAAAGGTCTCCTGCACCATGCCGCTGGCCCTACTGGCCCTGGCTGTTGTCGCGTTCGGCATCGGCACGACCGAGTTCGCCACGATGGGGCTGCTGCCCCAGATCGCCGACGGCGTCGACGTGTCCGTGCCGCACGCCGGCAACCTCGTCTCGGCGTACGCGCTCGGTGTCGTCGTCGGCGCCCCGGTGCTGACCGGCATCGGAGCGCGCGTACCGCACAAGCGGCTGCTGCTGCTTCTCTCCGGACTGTTCGTCGTCGGCAACGTCGCGTCCGCGCTCGCGCCCAACTTCGGCCTGCTCTTCGCCGCACGTTTCCTGGCCGGCCTGCCGCACGGAGCGCTCTTCGGCGTGGGAGCCGTCGTGGCCTCCAAGCTGGTCGCCCCCGACCGTGCCGCCCGCGCCGTGTCGAAGATGTTCCTCGGGCTCACGGTGGCGAACATCGTAGGCGTGCCGGCCGGCACGGCCCTCGGGCAGCACCTCGGCTGGCGGTCCGCCTACTGGGCGGTCGCGGTCATCGGCGTCGCCGCCCTGGTCGCCTTGGCTCTCTTCGTGCCCCACCAGCCGCGCGGCACACAGTCCGGCATCCGGCACGAGCTGCGCGCGATGGGCAACAAGCAGGTCGTGATCGGCCTGGCCACGGCCGTGGTCGGATTCGGCGGCTTCTTCGCCGTCTACAGCTACCTGGTGCCCATGCTGACCCACGTCACGGGCATCTCCGACTCCTCGACCACACTGGTCCTCGCGCTCTACGGCGTCGGCATGACGCTCGGCACGCTGATCGCGGGCCCGCTCACCGACCGCGCCCTGCGACCGACGCTGTACGCGGGGCTCGCCCTCCTCGCCGCCGCGCTCGTGACGTTCTACTTCGCCGTCCACAGCACGGTGCCCGCGCTGGTGACGATCACCTTCATCGGCGCGATGGGCTCCCTCATCACCACGCCCGTGCAGATGCTGCTCATGGCCAAGGCGGAGAACGCCCCGACGATGGCGGCGGCCTCCAACCACTCCGCCTTCAACCTCGCCAACGCGGGCGGTGCCTGGCTCGGCGGCCTGGCCATCTCGGCGGGCTGGGGCTGGACCTCGCCCAACCTGGTCGGGGCGGCCCTTGCCCTGGCCGGCCTCGGCCTCGCCTTCACGGGAGGCCTCATGGACCGGGGCACCCGACGCTCCCAGGTGGTCACCTCGTCCTCGGAGCACTCCCCGCAGGCCGACCAGATCACGACGGGGCAGTGAGCCCCACGGCAGTGTGACGACGGGCTCCTGGGTCAGCTCGTCGTGGCCGAGGAGATCGCGGCGAGGGACGCCGCCAGTTCCTTTCCGGCGTGGTTCCAGGTCCAGGTCCGGTGCGCGGCGGTGTACCGGCGGGGCACGGTCTCGACGAGCATGATCAGGTACAGGTAGCTGCGGTAGAGCTGATAGCGCAGGCGGACGGTGTCAGTGAAGTCCGCCCGGCCGCCCGCCGCCGTGTATCCGGCCAGGAAGTCCTCGTCGTGCTCGATGTCGTCGAACAGGGCGAGGGACACGAAGTCGGCCACCGGGTCGCCGAAGAACATCCGCTCGCCGTCGATGACACCGCCGATGGTCCGGCCGCCCGGCGCGCCGTCGAGCAGCAGATTGCCCTGCCAGAGGTCGAAGTGGACGAGCGCGGGCACGGTGACCTCGTCCAGGACGTCCGCGGCCGAGGCGAGAATCCGGCGGACCGTGGCCACCGGGTGCGGCAGCGCGGCGTGAAAGTGCGCGGCGTCGTCGAGAACGGCGTCGGTCATCTCGATGAACGCCTCGCGCCAGCTGCCCGGGCGCGATCCGAACGGCCGGGCGGGATAACCGAACCCGGGTCCGGTCAAGGCATGCAGCCGGGCCACGTGCCCGCCCAACTCGCCGCGTAGCCGGGCTTGTTCACGTGGTTCCGGTCCGGGGTCGGCCTCGTGCCAGGGCGCCCCGGGGCACTCGGTCATCACGAGCCCGGTGACGTCCGGCGGGTCTCCGGCCGACTCCACGTGCACCACGCGCGGCACCGGCACCTCCGCGGCCCGGGCCGCGGCACCGTAGAACACGCTCTCCCCGCGCAACAGGTCATGTTCGTAGGCGAGTGCGGATCCGTCCGCGCCGGACGGCGGCACCTTCACGACCCAGCGCCGCCCGTCGCGCAGGACGACCCTGACCACGGTGTTGTATGTGCCTCCGGTCAGCGGCAGGCACTCCTGGACGTCCTGGGGTGCGACGGAGGCGGCGGCCAGGGCGCGGACCACCGGCGGGCGCAGGGGCAGACTCACATGTGCTCCTTGGCGAGTGCGAGTGCCCGGGGTACGACAGCGGGCGGGGCAGGACTCCTTGGCGGGGAAGTCGCGGATCGGTGCCGTGGCGCAGGTCGACGCCGTCGTCACGCCCGGCACAGTAACCGAACGCCGTCCCGGGCAGCGCTGAACGTGCCTTGCACCGGCGTCACGCCTCGGGCAGCGTGATGTCATGAGTGCTGCGGATCCGGCGCCGAGGCAACCGCGCCTGGGTGATGCCTTCGGCTCGATTCTGGCCCGCTGCTGGGCGGCGGGCGCCGTCCCCTACTCCTCGGTCGAGGTCGTCGAACGGGACGACGGGCTGATCAGTGCCAACGACCCCGCCCGCTACTTCGCCGCTCCCGAGGCCTGGTCGGATCTGGAGCGCTGGGCCTGGGAGCAGGCCACGGGTCGCATCCTCGACGTCGGCTGCGGCGGCGGCCGGCACGCGGCGCCCTGGGCCAGGAAGGGCCTGGACGTGCTGGGCCTCGACTCCTCGCCCGGCGTGGTGGGCATCATGCGGGAGCGCGGACTGACGGCGCAGCTCGGCAGCCTGCCACAACTCCCGGACGGGCTGGGCACCTTCGAGACCATCGCGCTGTTCGGCAACAACCTCGGCCTCCTCGGCGGCCCCGACCGGGCGCCCGCCGTACTCCGCGCGCTCGCCGAGGTGGCGCGCCCGGGCACCCGGATCCTGGGCACGGCACACGATCCGTCCGGCGGCGAGAGCGTCTCCCACCATGCCGCGTACTTCGCCTGGAATCGCGAACGCGGCCGCAGCCCCGGCCAGTTGAGGATCCGCGTGCGGGACGGCGTGATCGCCACGCCGTGGTTCGACTACTGGCTCGCTACACCGGACGAGCTCGCGACGGCGGTGGCCGACACCCCGTGGACACTCGAGACGATCGAACGCGCCAGCGCCGGCTCAGGATTAGTGGTGTGCCTGCGCCGCTGAGCGGAGGGGGTTCCTTCGCCTGCTCCGGGCTCCGGACCCTTCCCATGGCCATGGGATCGCCAACGTGACTGCGCGGCAGAGCCCTTGACCTCACCCTCCGGGGAACCGCTGCACCACCGTGTCTTCCGGGCTCTGGATCCGGCAAAGCGGCGGCGACGCGCCCACGGTCGCGGTAGAAGAAGCGCATGGACCTGAACTCGCCGGCCGCTGTGGCGCTCATAGCCGCAGCCGTCTCCGTGGCCGGAACACTCCTCACCGTCCGGGCCACAGTGCGGACCAACCACAATGCTGCAGTTCAGGCGCAGTTCCAAGAGATCATCAAGAAGCGTGTCGAGTACTACCCGAAGCTCTGGAAGATCCACATCCACTACGAGACCAACTGGACCCTCTCGGCCCGGCCCAAGACCCGGGAATGGGCAGAGCAATATGTGCAGGCGCTCAACGAGTTCAACCTCGACGGCGGCGTCTTCTTCTCGCAGCCCGTGTACATGAAATTCTTCGAACTGCGCCGCTACCTGTACCAGGCCATAGAGGCCACCCCGCCCGGAGCCGAAGTGCCCTCCGAGCTCACCCGAAGAATCCAGGAAGCGGTGTACGGCGGCCCCGGCTATGAACCCGGCTTGTCCACCTACGCGAAGGACGACCTCGGCAGCTACCAGACCGCGTCCCTGGCCCATGGCGCGCAGCGCGAGACTCGCCGCCGTTTCCTCACACTGCGCCCTGTGCGCCGCAGTTGATCGCAGAGGCGAACTTGTGCCGAGCGGCGGGGGCATTGTCACCGAGGTCCGTTCCGCACCAGCCAGGCCGTGCACGTCCCCTGGACAACCGCGCGCTCGTGGGCACAGTCGGGCTATGAACCCGCCGACACCGGAGAGTCGGTCCGGTCCGCCACCGAACCCTGGGTCGCGGTCTTCGGGATGGGGCGGTCCTCGCGCAGGGCCGTCCAGACCCGGTGCGACGCCTTGTGAAGCGGCAGGACCCGGCCCGAGTCCTGGGCGTCGTAGGTGACCGGCAGCGTGACCATGTGGGTGCGGTCGGGGCTGATGCCCTTCAACTCCTTGGCCAGACCGAGGAGTTTGTCCGTGGAGGCCAGGCCGGAGTCCGCGCTGATCGTCTTGGTCGCCGTGTCGGCCAGACCGTAGGCCTTGGCCGGGCTGCCGAGCGGATCGACGGTTTCGGCGCGGTGGATCAGGGCCTTGATGAACGCCTGCTGGAGCTGGATGCGACCCAGGTCGCTCCCGTCGCCCACGCCGTGCCGGGTGCGGACGAGCTCCAGTGCCTGCTTGCCCTTGAGCGTGTGCTTGCCGGCGGTCAGGGACAGGCCGCTGTTCTGGTCGTTGATGGCCCGGTGGGTGGTGATGTCCACACCGCCGAGTTCGTCGATGAGCTTCTGGAAGCCCTTGAAGTCGACCTCGAGATAGTGGTCCATGCGGACGCCCGACATCTTCTCGACCGTCTTGACGGTGCAGGCCGGTCCGCCCACTTGGTAGGACGAGTTGAACATGGCCTGCCGCGCGCCGGGCGCGGAGCCGCCGTGCGTCTGTGCGCACGCGGGCCGCTGGACCATCGTGTCGCGCGGGATGCTGACGACCGAGGCCTTCTTGTGGGTCTTGTCGACGTGCAGGACCATCGCCGTGTCGGCGCGGGCGCCGAGAACGCCCTGGCCGTACTGGCCGTGGGTGCCGGCCCGGGAGTCGGACCCGAGCAGGAGGATGTTCATCGATCCGTTCCGCTGCTCGCTCGGGCGGTCGTGCCCGAGGACGGCGTTCACGTTCGTGCCCTGGATGTTGCCGTTGAGGTGCTGCCAGGCGTAGGCCACGCCTCCGCTGCCGGCCAGGACCAGTCCCAGGGCGCCCCAGGCGGTGTACCGCAGGGCCTTCTTCCGCGGCCTGCGCCGGGCGCGGCGGACCCGTGCGGGCCCATAGGGGGGCACCGCCGAGCCGTCGGCCGGGTGCGCCTGACGGTCGTCTCCGCTCTCGTGCGGCATGCGCTGCCCTTCGTCGTGGATCGGTGGTTCAGTACGCCGAGTCGACGTTGTCGATGGAGCCGTACTTGTCGGCGGCGTAGTTGGCGGCCGCGGTGATGTTGGCGACCGGGTCCGTCACGCTGTTCGCGGTGCCGGACACGTGGTAGGCGTCGAACGTCGGCTGGATGACCTGGAGCAGGCCCTTCGACGGGGTGCCGTTGATCGCGTTGATGTCGGTGTTGTTCTGGGCGTTCGGGTTGCCGGAGGACTCACGCATGATGTTGCGGTGCAGTCCCTCGTAGGTACCGGGGATCCCCTTGGCCTTCATGATGTCGAGGGACTCGCGGATCCAGCCGTCGAGGTTGTCGGCGTACGACTTCCCGGTCGCGGCCTGCGTCGCCTTGGTGCTCGCCGCGGCGGGCTCGGCGGCCTGGGCGGGGGAGGGGACCAGCGTGAGGGCCGCGGCCGCGGCACCGGCGGTTGCTATCCCGGCGACGGACATCTTGCGGAGTCGGGTGGCGCGAGCGGTGCTGGTCAGGGTCTTCGTGATGGTCATGCGGGGGTGACTCTCCCATGCGGTGGTGCGTGCTGGTCGGCCGGTGGAAGCGGGCGGGTCGCCCGATGTGTCCGGCTCGAAGAACGTTCATCAGGGTTAGCGGCGCGGGGAGGGCGGCGCAAAGATGTGACGTACTACCGCGGTACGCAGAAGGGCCCGCACGGCGCCGGCGCAAGCGGCTCACAGGCCGCGGCGGGGGCGCACCGGCCCTACTACCGTCGTTCGCATGTGACGTGGCTCCTATGGGTGGGCTCACTGTCACCGCCGAGTTACCGACGGGTTCGGGACACCCCAAGGACCATCGCCGTCGTGCGACGGCAGCGCTCGAGCCGAGGCCCCGCACGGCGTGACATCCATCACCGGGCGACGTCCGAGGGGCAGCGCCAGTCGGTATATATGGGGTGGAAACGCCCGAAGAGCCACTGCCGGCCGCAGCGGGGCCATGGGGGTGCGCCGCGTCGGCTGTCATCATGCGATGACATCGCCTGATGACAAGAACGGGAAAACCTTGAGCCCCTCGGAACCGGGAACCGCGACCACCCCTGCCGCACCGGCATCAGCACTCCGCCACCCACGGGCCCTCGTGCCCGTCCTTGTCTCGCTCGGCATGCTCGTCGCCGTCGTCAGCAGCCTCGGCGCACCCCTCATCCCGACCATCGCGGCCGAGGACCACGTCGCCGTGTCCAGCGCGCAGTGGGCGCTGACGGTGACGATGCTGGTCGGCGCCATCGCCACCCCGGTCATGGGGCGCCTGGGCGACGGCCCGCAGCGCAAGCGGGTGATCCTCACCGGCCTCGCCGTCGTCCTGGCCGGCAGTCTCCTGGCGGCCCTGCCCCTCGGATTCGTCTGCCTTCTGGTGGGGCGGGCGCTGCAGGGCGTCGGCATGGGACTCGTACCGCTCGCCATCGCCACCGCCCGCGACGCGCTGCCCCCGGAGAAGGCGCGATCGGCGGTGGCGACCCTGTCCCTGACCACCGCCGCGGGCATCGGACTCGGCTATCCGATCACCGGCCTGTTCTCCGAGTACCTCGGTATGTACGCCGGATTCTGGTTCGCGGCCGTCACGGCCGCCGCCGCGCTCACCGCCACCGTGCTCGTCGTGCCCGCGGCGCCGCACCGCCCCACCGTCCCGATGGACTACCCCGGAGTGCTCCTGCTGGCAGGCGGCATGGCCGCCCTGCTGATGGCACTGGCCGAGGGGGAGCGGTGGGGCTGGGGGTCCGTGCCGCTGCTCGCGCTGGCGGTCGCGGCCGTCGTCCTTCTCGCCGGCTGGGTCCTGCACTCGCTGCACAGCACGCACCCCCTGGTGCGGGTACGGCTCGTCAAGGACCGCGGCGTGCTCGTCGCCAACCTGACCACGATGGTCGGCGGCGTCGGCACCTACCTGCTGATCGCTCTCGTCACCCGCTACGTCCAGACGCCCCGGTCGGCGGGGTACGGCTTCTCCGCGTCCATCGTCGTCACCGGACTGCTGCTCGTCCCGTTCTCCGCCGCCAGCCTGGTCACCGGCCGACTGGTACGGATCATGGGCCGCGCGGCGACGCCCGGCCGGATGCTGCCGCTGGGCTGCCTGCTCTCGCTCGGCGCCCTGGTCTGCTTCCTCCTCGCCCGCTCCAGCCTGTGGGGCATCGGCGCGATGATGGCGCTCGCCGGGCTCGGCGTGGGCGTGACGTTCGCCGTCACCCCCGGCCTGATAGTCGGCGGGGTGCCCGCGCAGGAGACGGGCAGCGCGATGAGTTTCAATCAGGTCGTGAAGTACATCGGATACTCGACCGGCAGCGCCCTGAGCGCGGTCATCCTGCAGGCCGCCACCGCTCCCGGTGCGCAACTGCCGTCCAACGACGGTTATCGCACCGCGGGCCTCGTCGGCTGCGCCGCCTTCGTGATCACCGGCGTCCTCGCGGTCGCTCTGACCCGGCCGGGCGCGCGGCCGAGCCCGTCCCTCGTCGCGGCGGGCCAGACCGTGCCCGCGGTGGCGGGTGACCAGGCGCCCTCCGTGCCGGGCCGCCCGTGAGCGGGGCGACGCCGGGCCCGCGCCGGAACTCCGCCCGCAGCCGTGAGGCTCTGTTGCGGGCGGCGACCGACCTCTTCTCCGAGCGCGGATACGACCGCACCACCATCCGGGAGATCGGCGAGCGGGCCGGGGTGGACCCGGCCCTGATCGCGCGCTACTTCGGCAGCAAGCCGCTGTTGTACGTGGAGGTGCTGCGCGCCGAGCACGGCGACACCGTGCCGGACGACCTGCTGACCGAGCCCCGTCTGCGGGAGGTCGCCGAACGCGCGGAGCGGCGCGGACCGGTGCCGCTGCTGCGGGTCGCGGTCCAGCCGCTGAGCGACGGCGCCGCCCAGGAGGCCACGCGCGCGACGCTGCGGGACCGCCTCGTGGACCCTCTGCGCGCACGCTTCGTCAAGGAGGGCAGGGACCGGCCCGGGCTGCGGGCCGACGTCCTCGTGGCGGCGGTCGCCGGAGTGCTGCTCGCCCGCCACTCCGGGGCGTTCGACGACCTGGCCGATGCGGATGTGGACGAGGTCGTCGACGTACTCCTGGAGACGCTCGGCGGCGAGGGACCGGCCGAGGGCTGACGACTGCCGGTTCTCGGTGGCCGGCTGTCCGGCCGGCGGCCAAGGCCGGTCATACGGTGTGCGGGCGCCGCGACGGGACGGGTGCGAGCGAGGGCCAGCGGACGAGCATCTGGCGGCGCAGGTCCGTGCCGAGCCTGTTCAGTCCGCTCAGGTCGGCACGGCCGGCGGTCATCCGGCCGACGACCGCGAGCCGGTGGACGAGCCGTTGCCGGGCGCTCGCGGTGCCCCACTCCCAGTCCTGGTCCGGGATCCGGGCCAGATGATCGACCGTTCCGCGGTGGGCCCTCTCGACCAGCGCGTCACCGCGCAGCAGCCAGCCCGCGCAGGCGTCGGTGAGATCGTCGTCGAGTGGAGTGCCGGTCGCCGTGTGCCATGTCGTGCGGTACGCCGTCTCCGCCCGGTCCGGCAGTGCGGCGGAAGCCGCGGTGACGCACCAGCACGTCGGGAAGCCGATGCGCAGGTAGGCGAGCTCCACCAGGCCACTGCCCCACGAGGCCTGTTCGAAGTCGATGAACCTGACCCCGTCCGCGGTGTGCAGGTCATTGCCGGGACACGGGTCCCCGTGGAGCAGGGCGTGCCCCGGTGCCCGGCCGAGCCGTTCCACGAGGTCGGCGAGTTCGCCCGGCACGCCGGGCGCGACGGGCACCTCGAGCGCCTCGGCCAGCCGGAGGAAGGACGCGATGTCCGCCTCGCCGGGGCCCGCCCAGCGGGGGAGTGCCTCCATGTCCTCCGGGCGGGCGGTGGCATGGAGTCGGGCCAGCGCCGTCGCGTAGCCGACGATCCAGTCCGCGGAGGGGCGTTCGTGGTGGAGATGTTCCAGTACCAGCACGCGCCGGCCGGGATCGGTGGCCAGCAGTGCGGGCACCACGGGCGGCTCGGCCCGGGCGGCGACGCGCAGTGCGGTCACCTCGCGGCCGTACCGCTCCTCGGCGTCCGGGCCGTCGACGATGTGCTTCACCACCGCCGGTGTCCCGGCCAGCTCAACACGCCACACACGTGAGCGAGGGCTGCTGTCCAGCCGCCTGGCCCGGCCGACGGATCCCAGCTCGGCCCGTAGCGCGTCCCCGAACGGCAGTCGTGACCACATGAAGTCATCCTGCCAGGCGAGTGAACAGCAGGGCAGCGGAAGGCGACTGCGTCTGATGAGGCATCAACGCGCCGTTGAACGCGGGCCCCGGGGCGTCGCCCACAGCAGCAGGGCCGCGCAGCTGAACCCCGCGCCCAGGGCGCAGACTCCCGTCCACCCGGCCGCCGCGTACATCGTGGACGAGCCGATGGCACCGAGGGCGCTGCCGGCCGAGTAGAACACCATGTACCCGCCGATGATCCTGCTTCCCGCGTCCGGGAGGACGGCGTAGATGAGCGACTGATTGGTGACGTGCACGGCCTGGACGGCGAAATCCAGGAGGACCGCGCCGACGGCCAGGGCCCAGAGCGACTGCCGGGTGAGGGCCAGCGGGAGCCACGACACGGCGAGCAGGACCAGCGCTGTGCCCGTGGTCCGCTGGGCGAGACCGCGGTCGTTCCGCCGGCCGGCGGCTCCCGCGGCCGCGGCTCCGGCCGCTCCGGCGAGGCCGAACGCGCCGACCGCCGTGTGCGTCAGCGACCAGGGAGGGCTGCTGAGCGGCTGGACCACGCTGCTCCACAGCGTGCTGAACGCGGCGAAGACCAGCAGCGCCAGCAGGCCGCGGACCCGGAGCAACGGGTGACGGGCGAACAGGCCGACGGTCGATGACAGCAACCGCCGGTACGGCAACGTGACCGTGCGTGGCGGATCGGCCGGCAGCGCGCGGCGCAGGAGCACGGCGAGCGCCGCGGTCAGCGCAGCCGCCAGGAGATAGACGGCGCGCCACCCTGCGACGTCGGCCACCACGCCCGCCACCGTGCGGGCCAGCAGAATGCCGGTGATCACCCCGCTGGTGACCGCTCCGACGACCCGCCCCCGGAAGGCCGGAGCGGTGAGGTGCGCCGCCGCGGCGACCATGGTCTGGGCGACGACGGCCAGTGCTCCGACCGCCGCCAGAGAGATGAGCAGGGCGGCGACTGCGGGTGCCAGACCCGCGATCAGCAGTGCGACGGCGAGCAGGCCGAGCTGGAGCGTGATCAGCCTGCGCCTGTTCACGAGGTCGCCGAGCGGGACGAGCAGGAACAGGCCCGCGGCGTAACCGAGTTGGGTGACCGTGACGATGGCGCCGAGCAGGCCGGAACCGAGCCCGAACTGCTCGCCGAGCGTGACCAGCAGGGGCTGGGCGAAGTAGACGTTGGCCACCGCGCTGCCGCAGGCGACGGCGAAGAGCAGGACGAGCCGCGTGGAGGGCCGCCCGGACGGATCGGGTGCGGTGTTCACGGCCGCCTGCTGCCCATCGGCCGTTGTGCAGTCGCTCGGCATACGGCACCCCCTTCATCATGGTTGCAACTTGCTACCTGCTGGACCTTAGATGCGGGCGGTAGCATGTTGCAACCAGCTGTGGTGTGAAGGAGGAAGCGCGATGGTCGCCCGCACTCGGTTCGACGCCGAACCGTGCCCCGTTGCCCGGTCGATCGATGCCATCGGCGACTGGTGGTCCCTGCTCATCGTGCGCGACGCGTTCGACGGCAGCCGCCGCTTCGGGCAGTTCCACCGAAGCCTGGGCATTGCCAAGAACATCCTCACCAGCCGGCTGCGCACCCTGGAGGAGACCGGAGTCATGAAGACCGTGCCCGCCTCCGACGGCAGCCGCTACCAGGAGTACGTACTCACGGAGAAGGGGCGCGCCCTCTTCCCCGTCATCGTGGCGCTGCGCCAGTGGGGCGAAGCGCGGTGCTTCGACCCGGGGGAGGCGCACTCGCGGCTCCTCGACCGCCGGAACGGGGAACCGCTGAGTCCGCTGGAGATCCGCTCCGCCGACGGGCGGCCTGTCGGCCCGGACGAGACCGTCGTCGAAAAGGTCGGCGCCGAGGACGGCGACAGCTGACCGCGGCCTCGGTGCCTGGCCAAGAGAGCCTTCGTGACCCAGCAGCGCCACTTCCGGGGCGTTCTCGCGATGGCCAGCTCGATTTCGTCGCCCAGTAGTGGGATCGCGCAGACTGGAAGCGCTGGACGAACTCCGTTCCGCCTGGAAGTAGTTGCTGGCCTGAGCGCGCCCGCGAGGAGCGTCACACCTGGGCGAGGTATCCGGGCAGCCCCAGCGCGATGATCCCGACCAGGAACACGGTGGCGGCCACCTTGAGCCGGCCTCGCCGACTGAGCTCCGTCGCCGCCAGACACACGGCACAGGCGGCGCCCATCAGCACCGCCGTCGTACCGGCGCCCCTCTGTGCCTGCTGCACCGCGCCGACCAGCACGCCTGCCGACATGGCGGCGCTCACGAGCATGTAGCCCTGACGGCGACGTTCCTGTTCGGAGTCGCCGGAGGGTGTTCCGCTGTCGTTCCGGGGGAGTTCCACGGGGTGGATGTCGGTTCCGCGGAAGCTGCTGTTCCCGCGCTGGGGGTTCGTCACTCCGGGCGCACTAGCTAGTCGACCATCGCGTCGCGGCCCCCGCGCGCCATGAACGGCAGTGCGACGGGTGGTACGGGGTGCGCTCGCCGAGTTCGCGGTGCGAGGCCGTGAGGTAGCCGGAGCTGATCAGCAGGCGGGCGCCCCCCCGGGAGCCTCGTCCGCTCCCTCGGGCCGCTCAGCGGGACGGGGAGTCGCCGAAGTAGTGGCCCTTCTCCAGGTCCTCCAGCAGCCCGGGCCCCGCCGGTCGCCAGTCCAGCAGTTCGCGGGTCAGCGTGCTGGAGGCCGGCTGGTCGATGGAGAGGACCGAGCCGAGGAAGCCGAAGTCCTCGGCGGGGCGGGAGGCCGTCGGCAGGCCGAGGTGTCGGCCGATGACTTCGGCGATGTCGCCGATCGCCACGCCTTCGTCGCCGGTCGCGTGCAGCATCGACCCCGCCGGGGCCTGCTCCACGGCCAGTCGGAACAGCCGTCCGGCGTCCGTGACGTGCACCGCGGGCCAGCGGTTGGAACCGTCGCCCACGTAACCGGCCGACCCCTTCTCCCGGGCGTCGGCGATCAGCCAGGAGACGAATCCCTGGTCTCCCTCGCCGTGCACGGTCCGGGGCAGACCCACGACGGAGGAGCGGACGCCGCGCGAGGCCAGGTCGAGCACGGCGCGAGCGGTCGCGGCCCGGCCCGCCATGGGGGAGCCGGGCGGGAACTCGGGGCGGTCCTGCTCGGTCGCCACCTTGCCCGGCATCGCGGGTGTGCCGGAAGCGATGACCAACGGCTTGCCGGTGCCTTCCAGCGCGGCGCCGAAGGCCTCGACGGCGCGCGCGTCGGCCCGCACGGAGTCGTCGAACCGGGTGAAGTCGTGGCCGAAGGCGAGGTGGATCACCCCGTCGCAGTCGGCGGCGCCGGCGCGCAGGGTGTCCAGGTCGTCGAGGTCGCCGCGCAGGACCTCGGCGCCCGTGGCGGCGACGGCCTCGGCCGAGGAGTCGGACCTGGCCAGCCCGAGGACCTGGTGTCCGGCCCCGATGAGCTCGGGTACGACGGTCGAGCCGATCCAGCCGGACGCGCCCGTGACGAATACACGCATGGAATCCTCCTTGATGTCAGGAACTGTCATCAGCGTAGCACGGTGATGACAGGGACTGTCATGGCGTAGGATCCCGCCATGGGTAGATGGGAGCCGAACGCGCGAGGTCGGCTGGCGGAAGCGGCGCTGAAGCTCTACGCGGAGCAAGGTTTCGAGCGGACCACGGTCGCCGAGATCGCCGAGGCGACGGGGCTGACCGAGCGGACCTTCTTCCGGCACTTCGCCGACAAACGCGAAGTGCTGTTCTACGGCACCGAGATGGCGCTGGACCTGCTCACGCGCACCATCGCCGAGGCGCCGCCCTCGGCGCTCCCGATGGACGCGGTGACCGCGGCGCTCGACGCCTTCAGTGCCTTCTTCCAGGAGGACCCCGCGCGCGTCCGGAGCCGCCACGCCCTCGTCAGCGCCAGTACCGAGCTGCGCGAGCGCGAGCTGGTCAAGCTCGATGCCTTCGCCGCGGGGATGGCGGGCGCCCTGCGCGAACGCGGCACCCCGCAGCCGGCCGCCGACCTGGCCGCCGAGGCCGGCCTCGCCGCATTCAAAGTCGCCTACGGACGCTGGGTCGTCGCCGAGCCCGGCGCGAAGGACGAGCAGGATCTGCCTGGGCTCCTGCGCACGACCCTCGCGGAACTGCAGGAGATCCTCGCGCACCGCGCGCCGGCCTAGCCACGGTGGGCCCGAACTGTGCCGGGCCCCTCGTCGACGCCAGCCATTGCTTCGCTCCGCCGCCCAGGCGCGATGCCCGCGGACGCGTGCCCAACTGGGGGCCCGTCGGGTCATCGCCGTACGGGACGGACTGCCGCTGTCCGAGGCGCTGGCCCACCGGGACCCTCCGCCCTCCCGCGACAGGCTGATCAGTCACGATCACTCAACCGACCGACGGCCGGCGGCCTTCACGGAGCTCCGGTCTCACAGCGCGGTCGGTGTCGCCTCGGCCGGTTCCGTCGCCTCGGCCGGTTCCGTCGCGGCCGTCGGCGTGCGGTGCGGACGTTGCGGCCCACGGGTCAGGACATACAGGAGTAGGGCGGCCATGACGGCGACGCCCACCCACATGGCGTGCTGCCAGCCCTCGACGAAGGACTGCTGCGCGGCGCGGATCAGGGCCTGGGCGTGGGGCCCGGCCTGATGCGCGGCGTCGAGGGCGTTGGCGACGCCTTCGCGCGCGGTGTCGGCGGTGCCCTCGGGGGCACCGTGCAGCTTGTCGTCGATGGAACTGCGGTAGCCGGCGGACACGAGCGCCCCGAGCAGGGCGACACCGAGCGCGGTGCCGAACTCGCGCGTCACGTCGTTGAGGGCGGACGCGACTCCCTGGCGCTCGCGGGAGAGAGCGCCGGTGATGGCCTCGGTGGAGGGTGTCATCGACAGGCCCATGCCGATGCCCATGGCGAGCATGCCGGGCAGGACGGACAGATAGCCGCCGTCCACGGACACCGTGACGGCCAGGAGACTTAGCCCGGCGCCGGCCAGCAGGATGCCGAGGGCCATCGTCGCGCGCGGACCCGTCCGCGCGGCCAGCTTCGGGGCCAGACCGGAACTCATCATCATCAGTACGGCCATGGGCATCAGTGCCAGAGTGGACAGCAGCCCCGACCAGCCGAGCACGGCCTGGAAGAACGGGAAGAGGACCACGAAGATGCCCGCCTGCACACCGAAGACCACCAGCAGCGTGACCGACCCGCCGGCCGGCCCGCGCGCCCGGAACAGCCGCACGTCCAGCAGTGCCGCATCCCGGCGGTGCACCTCCCAGGCCACGAAGCCGACTGCGGCGACGATGCCGACGACGAGAGCACCCAGGGTCACCGGCGCGGTCCAGCCGCGCTCCGGACCCTCCTGCAGTACGAAGATGAGCCCGACCACGGCGACGACGGACGTCAGCGCGCCGACCGTGTCGTAGGAACGCCCGGACTTCTCACGGGAGTTGGGGACGGACCGGTGCGTCATGGCGAAGGCGACCACGGCGAGCGCGACCGGCAGGACGAACAGCCAGCGCCAGTCGGCCACGTCGACCAAGGCGGCGGAGAGGAACATGCCGAGGACGCCGCCGCCTCCGGCGACGCCGGTCCACACGCCGATCGCCCGGCCGCGCTCCTCCTCGGGGAAGGTGGAGGTGATGACGGCAAGCGTGACGGGCATGATCATCGCGGCCCCGACCCCGCTGAGCAGGCGTGCGGCCAGCATGACTTCGGCCGACGGCGCGAGTCCTGCCACCGCGCCGGCGACGCCGAAGACTCCGAGGCCGGCGAGCAGCATGGGCTTACGGCCGATGCGGTCACCGAGCGCACCGAGCGGCAACAGCAGCGCGGCCAGGGTGAGCGTGTAGAGATTGATGATCCACAGGATCGTGGTCTGCGAGGCGCCGAAGGTGACGGCGAGATCGGGCTGGGCGACGTTGAGCCCCGACACCGAGGCGATGACGGCCATCAACGCGACACAGACGGCGCTCAGGATCGCGCGACGCTGACGCGCGTCGGGCACGCCCTCGTCCGCATCGCCGCTCGGCACAGGGCTGACCTGGCCAGGCTTGTTCGTACTCATGGATTCCTCTCAACAGGACATGCGAATGCTGGCGCCGGAGCGACGCCGCAGCGCCGGTGGGTGACAGGAGGAGGGCGCGTCCGACCCCGCGCGCGGCAGGTCCGGGCCGGCCGCGCGGCCCGTCAGACGCGCGCGGTGTCGAACTGCGCGGCCGCGAAGGCCGCCTCGGTGTCGGCGGTGGCCAGGTCGGCATTCATGTGGGCACCGGCCAGAGCGCCGGCCGCCGCCGAGGCGCCGACCTGGGAGGTCAGGTCCGTCGCGTTGCCGGTGACCCACACGCCGGGCACCGCGGTGGTGCCTGCCGTGCCGGTGGCGAAGTGGCGTCCCGTTCCGCCGGGCAGGTCCCGCATCGGCAGGCCCAGCCCCTCGAGTCCCTCGACGCGCGCCCGCATGACGGTGGCCACGGCGATGACGCTTCGGGGGACGAGTCGTCCGTCCGCCAGGCGTACGCCCGCGACACCGCCGACCTCCGCCGCCACGACCCGGTCGACGGGGGCGTCGACGACGCGGATCCCGCGGGCGGCGAACCGAGCCCGGGTGTCCGCGTCGAGCGGGGTGCCGCGGGTGAAGTAGACGACGTCGTCGGTCAACTGGCGGAACAGCAGCGCATGGTGGACCGAGCCGGGCCCCACCGCCAGGATGCCGATGGGTTCGTCGCGCACCTCCCAGCCGTGGCAGTAGGGGCAGTGCACCACGCCGTGTCCCCAGTGCTCGGCGAGCCCGGGTACGTCCGGCAGGACGTCCCGCAGACCGGTGGCGACGAGGAGACGACGGGCGTGGAGGACGCTCCCGTCGGCCAGGGTGACGGTGAAGCGCGGATCGCCGTCGGTGGACGGATCCGCCGCGACGGCCGTGACGACCTCACCGGCGCGCACCGTGCCGCCGTAGCGGCGCACTTCTCGACGGCCCCTTGCCAGCAGCTCGGCCGGGGGAGTGCCGTCCAGCCCGAGCAGGCCGTGCACGCCTTCCGCGGGCGCGTTGCGCGGGGTGCCGCTGTCGATCACGGTGACCGAGCGGCGGGAACGGGCCAGCATCAGCGCCCCGTTCAGCCCGGCGGCGCCACCGCCGATCACCATGGCGTCAACGGTCTCGTCCGCCGGCGCGCCGGTCGCGTGTGCGGCCTTGGTCGTAGCCATGTCGTCGCCCCTTTCCTCGCGGCCCCGGTCAGGACGGGGCCGAACAAGGCCGACGTTAGGCGCGCCTTGCTGCCAAGGCATACACTCTTGCCTATGACGCAAGACAATGGTGAGCTGGACAGCCTGGTGCGCAAACGCATCCGTGCTCTGCGGGTGGCACAGGGCTGGTCCTTGGAGGAGCTGGCCACCCGGGCCAACGTCAGCCAGTCCACGCTGTCCCGGATCGAGAACGGTCAGCGGCGCCTCGCCCTGGACCAGCTCGTCACCCTCGCGCGCGCCCTGGACACGTCCCTGGACCAGCTGGTCGAGACCGCCACGGACGACGTCGTCTCCCACCCCGCCATCGACGCGGCCCACGGGCTGATGCGCTGGCCCGTCAAGGCGGACCCCGGCATGACCGTCGTACGCCAGCGCATGACCAACCCGCCGCCCGACAAGCCGTCGCGCCTGCGCGCCCACCCGGGCCGCGAATGGCTCGTCGTCCTGTCCGGCACCGCGATCCTGCTGCTGGGCAACCGGCGCTTCCGTATCGAGACCAACCAGGCCGCGGAGTTCCCCACGATGCTCCCGCACGCCATCGGCGCCGAAGGGGGGCCGTGCGAGATCCTCGGCATCTTCGACCGCGACGCCCGCCGTGGCCATCAGCGCGGAGAGGACTCCGGTCCCGACGGGCAGGGGGGCGCAGCAGCCGCCCCTCACTAGGTAGACTGACCTACCTAGTGAGGGGGAGAGTGCGTTGGCGGACACGGATACGGACACAGGTACAGAAGGCGGGGTTTCGGCGCCGCGCCCTGCGCGGGGGCGGCCCGCCAGAGAGCGGATTCTGGCCGCTGCGGCCCGCCGGTTCTACGCGGACGGCGTGGCGGCAACGGGGATCGACACGATCACCGCCGAAGCAGGCGTGGCCAAGATGAGCCTCTACAACAACTTCTCCTCCAAATCGGACCTGGTGCTCGCCTATCTCGACGCGCGGCACGAGGAGTGGCTGGGGCTGTACCGGCAGCGGCTGCAAGGGGGAAGCGACGGCCGCTCGGGCGTGCTGGCCGTGTTCGACGCCTACGCCGATCACGCGGCGCACGCCTACGAGCGCGGGTTCCGCGGGTGCGGTCTGCTGAACGCGGCCGCCGAACTGCCTGCGGGTGACGAAGGCCGAGCCGCGGTGCGCCGGCACAAGGAGGAGGTCGAGACCCTGCTCGCCGGACACGTGGCGGAGCTGCTGCCCGGGCGGCCCGAGGAGACCCGCGCGGTCGCGGAGCACCTGGCGTTCCTGCTGGAAGGGGCGATGGCACGCGCCGGTCTCGAGGGCGCGGCCACGCGGGTGGAGCGGGCGCGGGCCATGGCGGCGGACCTGCTGGAGCGCCTGTGAGGAGGGCGGCCGGACCGGCGGGCGCGGGGTCGCTGTGCGTCCTGCTCGCCTCGATGCTGTGGGGCACGACAGGTACGGCTGCGACGTTCGCCCCGGGTGTGGGGCCCCTGGCGATCGGAGCCGTCGCCATGGGGCTGGGCGGGCTGCTCCAAGCCCTCATCGCGGCTCCCCGGATCCACCGGGAAGCTCCCCGACTGCGCGCGCAGCGCGGTGTGGTGCTGCTCGGCGCGCTGGCGGTCGGCGCCTACCCTCTGGCGTTCTACAGCAGCATGCACCTGGCCGGGGTCGCCGCCGGCACCGTGGTCTCGATCGGCTCCGCCCCGCTCGCCTCGGCCGTGATCGAACGGGTCGTGGACGGCCGCCGCCTCACACGGCGTTGGATGAGCGGCGCCGCTCTGGGCCTGTCCGGGACAGCGCTGCTGTGCGTGGCCGAAGCCGCCGCGCGGCACCCGGGCCCCGGCGCCAGGTCCGTCGGCGCGACCGTGCTCGGCGTGGGCCTCGGCCTGGTGGCCGGGCTGACCTACGCCCTGTACTCCTGGGCGGCCCACCGTCTGATCAGCCGCGGCGCCACGTCCGGCGCCGCCATGGGAGCCGTCTTCGGTATCGGCGGACTACTGCTTCTGCCCGTGTTGCTGATCACCGGCGCGCCCTTGGCGGAGTCGTGGACGAACGTGGCGGTCGGGGCCTACATGGCGCTGGTGCCCATGTTCCTCGGCTACATCGTGTTCGGCTGGGGCCTGGCCCATGTCCCGGCCAGTACCGCGACCACGCTCTCCCTGCTGGAGCCCGCGGTCGCGGCCGTCCTGGCGGTCCTGGTCGTCGGCGAACGACTTCCCCCGCTGGGGTGGGGCGGCATCGGCCTGGTCGTCGGCTGTCTCGCCGTCCTGACCGCACCGCCCCGCACCACTGCGGAGTCGCGGCTCGTGGCGGCGTCCGAGCAGGAGAGGGTCCCCACCGGCTGACCGGGTCCGCCGCCCCGCGCACGAGGCCTCCGGCGGACCCGGCCTCAGGCGAGCTCGGGTTGCGGTTCCGCGGGCTGCGGTTCCGGGTTCGGCGTCGGCGCGCTCTTCGGATTCCACGCCTTCGTGGTGCGTACGTAGAGCTGGATCACCGAGATCAGCGCCAGGACGAGAAGCGGTCCGAACACCCAGGGATGCGCGGCCATGTGCTGCGGCAGGTAGCGGTACGCGACCAGGAGCACGCCGAAAACAGCCGTGCCGTAGCTGACCAGACGGATTCCTGACACGTCCCAGCCGCGAGCGACGGAGCGCATGGCCGCCTCGATCGTGAGGGCGAACACCACGCCGGCGATGAGGTCCGCGCCGTAGTGGTAGCCGAAGCCCAGCGTCGCGGTGAGGGTGGCGACCAGCCAGAACGTGCCCGCCCAGCGCATGACCCGCGAGCCCTCGCGGGAGTGGATGAAGAGCGTGGTGGCCCAAGCCGTGTGCAGGCTCGGCATGCAGTTGCGCGGGGTGATCTGGTCGAACGGGATCGGGTGCAGCGCGCCGATCGACGGCAGCGTGTCGGGCCACACGTTGGCCGCCGCCCACAGTCCGCCGTCGGTGCCGTACGCGTAGATCGGTCCGACGACCGGGAAAAGCATGTAGATGGCCGGCCCGAGCAGACCGATGACCAGGAAGGTGCGGACCAGATGATGGCTCGGGAAGCGCCGCTCGACCCCGACGTGACGCAGCTGGTAGAGCCCGACCAGGGCGGCTGCCAGCGGCAGTTGACCGTAGACCAGTCCGAGTACGTGACTGCTGATCGGACTGGTGGCCTCGACGGCCTGGCCGAACAGCCACGAGGGGTTGCCCAGCGCGTGATCGGCCGTGGCCACGTACGGATCGAGCACCTCGGGGCGGGCCTTCGACGTGATGAGCAGCCACGTGTCGCCCGTCTTGTGGCCGAACACCAGCAACAGGCCCAGCCCGACACCCTTGAGCAGCAGGACCCGTTCCTCGCCGGTCCGGTGCGTGAAGGCGAGGACCGCACAGCCCATGACGACCCACAACGCGCCGTTCCCGAAGTTCAGGTCGGCGCCGACCACCAGCCGCACCAGCAGGAAGACGATGTCGATGCCGATCGCGGCACACGCCGCGATGAGCCGTTGCCGCCAGGTGAGCACCACCATCGTCAACGCCAGACCCGCGTACAGCAGCGGCCCTGAATGCGGTGCGAAGATCACCTCTCGTGCTTCGTCTGTGATCGGCCCCGGTTGGCCGTAGTGGCGCGCCGCGAATTCCAGTGCGATGACGAATCCGAGGACGGCCACTCCCGCCATGACCCACAGCATCGTGCGTGGCTGACGCCGGATTGCGGCGTCACCGGGGTCGGGCAGGGATATTCGTGGTGGCGTGGTTTTCAATTGTCCGACTCATTGATGATGTAGGGCGCAAGCGGCACTTGTTGCGCTCGATGGCATGTTTCCGGTGAAGAACAGGCGATCAGGGTGATCGTCGCGAGTTCGAACATGCTAACGGCAAGCGGACTCGGCAGATAGGGGCACGTCAGACAGCGTGCTCCGGCGGGCCGTGCCGAGGCAGGCTCCGTACCGGAGAGCTGTGCGTCGGGCCTGCCGGCACCGGCTCAGGGGCGGGGAGGTGCTGCCCTGCCGCGCGTGCGTAGCGATCGGCGAGCAGGGCGAAGGAGTCGGCGAGTTGGCGCGGGGCGACGTCGTCGATCTCGGTGTCGAAGCGGCCGAGGACGGCGGCGAGTCCGGTCCATGACCACGAGCCGAGCGTGAGGCGACAACGCTCGGGGCCGAGTTCCTCGACGATGCCGTCAGGGACGAAGGCGGCGACGGACTGCGCGGGCATGGTGAGGACGGCCTCACCTCGGCACGGCCAGTCGGCGGTGGTGCCGTCGGTGCCGCGGAAACGTCCGGTGACGAAGGCGGACACGTCGTCCTGGGGGAGCGGCCGGGGCGTGAAACGGGGCCCGTTGGGGGTGCGGACGGTGATGCGGTCCACGCGGAAGATACGCCAGTCCTCCCGGTCGAGGTCCCACGCGAGGAGATACCAGGTGCCACGCCAGGTGAGCAGGTGGTGCGGCTCCGCCCGGCGCGGACGTGCGTCGCCGCCGCCTCCCGGCGCGTAGTCGAAGCGCAGTTCCTCCCGGGCACGGATGATCTCGCCGAGCGCGACCAGGCGCTGAGGGTCGGCCGTCGTCGTGGCCTGCTTCTCGACGGGCCGGACCGGCGTGACGCGGAGCGCGTCCATACGGTGGCGCAGGCGGGCGGGCATGACCTGGCGCAGGGTGGCCAGGGCCCGGGTGGCGTCCTCGCCGATGGAGGGATCCGCGGCTGCCGTCTGCAGGGCGAGAGCCAGGGCGACGGCCTGGCCGTCGTCGAAGAGCAGCGGCGGCAGTCGCGTACCGGCGCGCAGGCGGTAGCCGCCCGAAGGGCCCTTGACCGTGTGGATCGGATAGCCCAGTTCGCGCAGGCGGTCGATGTCCCGGCGCACCGTCCGCACGGTGACGTCGAGGCGCTCGGCCAGATCGTCGCCCGACCGGTCGCGAGGCGACTGGAGAAGCGAGAGCAGGACCAGCAGGCGGGAGGACGTCTTCTGCATGACGGCCATGGTGCCAGCGGTAGAGGACACAACCTGTCCTCTACCGCTGCGAGGGTTGATCTCGCACAGGCCGGAGAGCCACCGCTCCTGGCCCGGGCCGCGGTCACTCGGACCGTGCCCGTCCACCGGTTGCGAGGAGAAGCGTCATGTCGGTGTCGACCACCACTCATCTCAACTTCCGGGGCCAGGCCCGCGAGGCGCTGGCCTTCTATCAGTCGGTGTTCGGCGGCCGAACCGTCACCGTGACCTACAAGGACGCGGGCGCGGTACAGAACGAGGCCGAGGCGGACTGGGTGATGTGGGGTGAGGTGTCCGGCGGCCACGGATTCCACGTCATGGCCTACGACGTGCCGTCCCAGCTTCCCTGGGCGCAGGGGGAGAACTCGTTCTTCGTCTCCGTGCGCGGGGACGAAGCCGACGAGATCAGCACGCTCTGGGAGCGGCTGGCGCAGGGCTCCGCCGTCGTGCGGCCGCTGGGCGAGGCCCCGTGGGCCCCGCTGTACGGCATGCTCACCGACCGCTTCGGGGTGACCTGGGTCCTGGACGTCGCCGCGCCCCACAACGGCTGAACCACCGCAGTCCACGTGCACATCCGTCCGGGCCGTGGCCTCTCTCCGCGGCCCGGATGCCTCCACCCAGCGGAAGAGACGACCAGCGTGCCGCAGCCTAGGACCATGACGGTTCTCACCCAGCGCGACCTCAACCGGGCCACGCTCGCCCGCCAGTACCTGCTCGAGCGCCGCGCCACCACGGTCACCGACGCCGTGTCCCATCTGTGCGGCCTGCAGGCACAAGAGCCTCAAGAGCCTTTCGTCGGGCTGTGGTCACGGATGCGGGACTTCACCCCGGACCAGCTCGACGACGCCCTCACCGGGCGGGACGTCGTCCGTACGCACCTGATGCGCCGCACGATCCATCTGGTCACCGCCACGGACGTACTGGACTGGCGTGCCCGGCACGACGCCATGCTGCGCCAGCGCGTGCTGGGCACGTACCGCCGCGAACTGGCGGGCATCGACCTGGACGAGCTCGCCGCCGCGGGGCTGACCGCCCTGGCCGACGGCCGGCCCCGCACCATGGCCGAACTCGTGACCGCCGTCGAGGAACGCTGGCCCGGTCCGCCCCGCCGCGCGCTGGGCGAATTGCTGATCGCGGCGCTGATCCCCATGGCCCAACTGCCACCGCGCGGCCTGTGGCAGACCACCGCGGGAGTGCGCAATCTCCCCCTGGCCACGTGGCTCGGCGCGAGCATCGTCCCCCTGTCCGGACACGGCGACGGAGACGGACGCCTCGCGGGTGACGATGGCGATCCCGTCGGTCAGCGGCTGGTCCGCCGCTACCTCGCCGCGTACGGCCCCGCCGCCACTGCCGACATCCGTGCCTGGAGCGGCCTGGCCGGGCTGCCGAAAGCGGTCAAGGCCCTCCGCGACGAGCTCGTGAGCTTCCGTGACGAACGCGGACGTGAACTGCTGGACCTGCCCGACGCCCCCCGCCCGGACGCCGACACCCCTGCACCGGTCCGCTTCCTGCCCGCCTTCGACAACGCGCTCCTCGGCTACGACGACCGCAGCCGCATCGTCGACGACGAGCATCTAGGCCTCTCCGTAGCAGGACAGCGCGTCGTGCTGGTCGACGGGCGGGTCGCCGCGACCTGGGCCGGGGACGGCGAACGCGTACGCGTCACCCCCCTCAGAACCCTGTCACCCCAGGAGAACGACACCGTGCAGGAAGAAGCCGGAAAGCTGGCCGGTTTCCTTGCGACCCCCGCGACGAACTGAGGCCGTGCTCGCGCAGTCACGCCGGGTCCCTCCGCGCCCCCTCGCCGTCTTCCGAGTCCGGCCGGCCCGGTCCGGCGGCATAGGCCAGCGGAGGGGCGATCGCCTGGGCGTCCGCGCCCTCGCCGACCCACAGCCCGATGAGCAGCGCGGCGGTCGCCTCCAGCAGTCCCGCACGGTCGAGCCCGCCTGCAGCCACCGGTGCGCACCCCAGGTCCCGCACCAACTCGTTCACGCGTACCAGCGCCGTCTCGTCGTCCCCGCAGACCGGCACCGCCAGTGGTCTCCCGTCGAAGACCGGCGGGCGCATGCGCCACACGTCGGCGTGACAGAGGTTGAACGCCTTGACCACGTGGGCTCCTGGTGCCGCGGTGGCCAATTGCCGTGCGGCTGAGGGGCCGCCTTCCGTCAGCAGCCGGAAACCCGGCCCGACCGGGTTGGAGCAATCGAGCAGCACCTTGCCGTCCAGGACGGCGCGCAGGTCCCGTACGACAACGGCCCCCGCCCCGAAGGGAAGCGCGGCCAGCACCACCTCCTGACCGGACTCGGCCGCCGAACGCAGACCGGCAGGCCTCGCGCCGCCCCCGATGCGCGTCGCGAGCCGCTCCGCCTCGCGCGGGTTCCGTCCCCCGATGGTCACCTCGTGCCCGGCCCGCACCCAGTGGGTGGCGAGCGCGTCGGCCATGTGGCCCGTTCCCAGTACGCCGATTCTCATCACGCGTCCCCTGTCCGTACCCGATTGCCCGCTTCCAGCGTTCGCACCGACGCTAGAAGGGAGTTCGGGCACCATTTGGTACGTGACGACCGACGCCTTCCTCGCCGACTGCCGGGCCCGCCTCGCCTTCGACCTGCTCTCCAACACCTGGAACGCCGTGGTGCTCTGGGCCCTGCGCGACGGCCCCGCGCGCCCTGTCGACCTGCGGGAGCGGATCGGGGGCATCAGCTCGAAGGTGCTCACCGAGACCCTGCGGCGACTGCAGTTCAACGGACTCGTCGACCGGCAGGTCCGCCCCGAGGCACCCTCAGGGGTCGAGTACCGGCTCACGGCGCTCGGACGGACCCTGCTGGCGCCCATCGACGCCGTCGGTGCCTGGGCCTTCGAGTACGGCGACGAGGTCATGGCAGCCCAGGAAGCGGCGAGCACTCCCGGCCAGCTCCTTCCGAGGACGGTCACTCGACGCGGGCGTCGGACGGCTGCGCGTCCCTCCTGACGCCCTGCGCGACAACCCGCGTCGTTGCCGGTCCGGCCGGCAGGTGACGGCGGTAGGCCAGCAGCACCGACGTCGCGCACAGCAGGGCCAGGACGACCAGGGCGAGCAGCAGCGTCGTCGTGCTGAACAGTGAGGTGGCGGCGGCCAGGACGATCGGAGTGAGGAACCCCGCGTAGGCGAGCGTGTAGAAGACGCCCGTGAGTCCCGCGAGATCGCGTGGTCCGGCGATGCGCTGCACTTCGAGGAGCCCGCTGACCAGTCCGGTGCCGATGGCGCAGCCCAGTACGACGGCCGTGGCCACGCCCAGCAGGAGGGACTGCCAGTGCTGGGCCCCGGTCATCATCAGCAGCCCGGCGGCTGCCAGGAACAGGAAGACGACCAGGCCCCGTGCCGATGAGGGGGTGTCGATCCGCTTCGCCAGCGGCTGGACCAGGGCGGCCACGCCGAGTGTCAGTCCCGTGAGTGCGGTGGCGTAGGCCAGGCCCCACGAGCCGGTGGAGTCGGAGAGCAGTACGGGGAGGTAGCCGTAGGCGAGCGCGGCCGAGGCGAACAGCCACGGTGCCGCGATCGCGACCACGCGAACGAACCGCTTGTGCCCGGCCGCCGGAACCCGCAGCTGCTTGCGCAGCGGTCCGCCGAGGCCGCCCGGACTCGTTTCCGGGACACGCCTGACCAGCCACACGAACGGAACGGCGACAGCTATCTGCAGCAGGAACGGCAGGACCTCCGGGCGCGGTCCCCACTGCGCGAGCGCTCCGGCCACCAGGGCACCGAGGCCGGAGCCGAGGGTGAACGCCGTCGAGGCGCGACGGGCGCCCGCACCGGCGTCCGCGGCGGTGTCGTGGGGCGGCTGGGAGAGCTCCTTGAGCCAGCTGTTGCCCACCGCCATCGCGATCCCCACCGTCACGCCCGACAGCAGGCGCCCGATGAACAGCGGGGCCGGACCGAGGGGCCCGAGGGCGAGCACGGCACCGGCGGCGAGGGCCGTCAGCATCCCCGCCGTCATGACCGGGCGCCGCCCGTGCCGGTCGGACAGGGCGCCGGCCAGGAGCAGAGCGGGCGCGAGACCGCCCACGTAGACCCCGAGAAGCAGGTTCACGAGCAGCGTCGAGTACTGCTCCTCGTGCTTGTACAGGAGCAGCAGGGGGCTGAACTGGTTGCCGCACCAGCTCATGACGAAGACAGCGCCGAACACGACGCGCCACTGCCTCCCGGAACGCACACCGTGCCCGCAGGGAACTGGCGTCGCCCGACTCACAAGGCCCCCTGATGCCGTGCCACGTGATCGGCGAGCACTGCCTCGTAGCCCGGGGCGTCCGCCCCGGTGAGGCAGTCCGACAGCTTGCGGTGGTCGTCGATCACTTCCGGGAGATGCTGCGGGTGCATGGTCAGCAGCTGGTGGCGCAGCCGTTGCTGGCGGTCGTGCAACAACGTGAAGAAGTGCAGCGCTATGGCATTGCCCGAGGCCCGCACCACGGCGGAGTGGAAGGCCTCGTCCGCCGCGACGAACGCTTCCAGATCCTCCGCGGCCAAGTGGCGTCGCTGCTGCTCCAGACACTCCGTCAGGGTGCGGACCGTCTCGGCGGAGGGACCGCCCTCCTCGACGACCCGCCGGGCGGCGGCCCCTTCGAGCAGCCTGCGCATCTCCAGTACGTCCTGCGCCTCGCGCGGAGCGATGGGCGTGACCACGGCACCTCTACGGCCCGCGAGATCCAGCAGGCGTTCGCTGCTCAGCCGGAGAAAGGCCTCGTGCGCCGGAGTCCGGCTGATGCCGAGCTCCTCACTGATCTCGCTCTCGGTGACCAGCTGCCCGCCGGGCAGCCGACCGCTGATGATGGCCTGTTTGACGTGGTGGTACGCGTGCTCCGCTGCGGAGCGGGATCCCGAGATAGGTGCCATAGCCACGTATCTTTTCATGCATGCATTGATGCATGCAACGACATCCGGATTTGATTGCGACAGCGCTGTTATATTAGCGCTGTGACATCTTCAGATCCCACGACGGTTCCTGATCCCTGGCAGCCCCTGCACGCGCTGCTCGCCGACTTGGACGCCGAGATCGAGCAGGTCTACGTGGCCCGCGGCATCGAGGGGGTGCGGCCGCGGTTCGCCTATCCGCTGATCCGGCTCGCGCACACCGGGCCGCTGACCATCCGGGAGCTCGCCGAGTCCCTCGACCGCTCGCACTCCGCCATCAGCCAGACCATCACCGCCATGCGCAAGGAGGACCTGGTCACCTCGGAGCCCGGGCCCGACGCGCGGACCCGGCGGATCGACCTGACCGAGCGCGGCCGGGCACTGGTGCCCTTCCTCGAGGCCGAATGGCGCGCCACCCACGCGACGGTCGCCGAACTGGACGCCGAGATCCCCCACGCCATGACCGCCGTGGTCGAGGAGGTGCGACAGGCGCTCGCGCGACGGTCGATGCGGCAGCGGATCCACGACCACATCGTCGAGCCGCCACGATGAGGGCGCGTGTCCGCTTCCTCGACACCCGGCCGCTGCGCGGCAGCCGGCCGTTCCGCAGTCTGTGGATCGGCACCTCCGCCTCCCAGCTCGGCGGCCAGATAGCCAACGTGGCCGTGCTGGCGCAGGTCTGGGACCTGACCGGCAGCCCCGTGGGCACCGGAGCCATCGGGCTCGCCACCGGCCTGCCGACGCTGCTCCTCGGGCTGCTCGGCGGCACCTTGGCCGACGCCGTCGACCGCCGCACGGTGGTGCGGGCCACCACCGGCGGCCAGTTGCTGGCGGCCACCGGGCTGTGCGGCCAGGCGCTGGCGGACAACCGGAACGTCCTGCTGCTGCTCGCGCTGGTCGCCACGGGCGCCGGCTGCAACGCGCTCGGTGCGCCTGCCCGGCGCACCTTCCCGGTCCGGCTGCTGCCGAACGACCAGGTCGCGGCCGGGCTCGCGCTGACCAACGTCTCCTTTCAGGCGGCGATGCTGGCCGGGCCCGCCCTGGCCGGACTGATCATTGCCCACTGGGGCTTCTTCGCCGCCTACGCCGCCCAGGGCGCGGCCGTCGCGGTCTCGATGCTCACGGTTCTGCGCCTCCCGTCCATGCGGCCCGAGGGCGTCGCCACGGCAGGCAGGCGCCGGGCGCGGCGCGGTGGGTGGCGGATCGTCCTGCGCCGGCCGACGCTCTGGGGATCGATGGCCACCGACTTGTCCGCGACGCTGCTCGCCATGCCGATCGCGCTCTTCCCTCTGGTCAACGAGGCCCGGTTCGGCGGAAATCCGCGGACCCTCGGCCTGTTCCTCTCCGCTGTCGCGGTCGGCGGGATCACGGCCGGCCTGCTCTCCGGCACGGTGACGCGTCGGCGCCGCGCCGGCCTGGTGCAACTGGTCGCGGCCGGGACCTGGGGCCTGGCCATGGCCGGGTTCGGCCTGGCCGGATCGCTGTGGCTCGCGCTCGGCAGCCTGGCCGTGGCCGGCGCGGCCGACACCGTGTCGGTGGTCACCCGCAGCGCCCTGGTCCAGTTGGAGACCCCCGACGCGTACCGCGGGCGAGTCTCCTCCGTGGAACACGTCATCGGTGTGGCGGGCCCCGAGCTCGGCAACTTCCGCGGGGGCCTCCTGGCGTCGGCCGCTTCGGCCCCGTTCTCCCTGGTCGCCGGAGGGCTGTCCGCGAGCCTGGCGGTGGCCCTCGTGGCCCTGGTCAACGGCCCTCTCCGCGCCTACCGCACGCCGCCTCCGGTACCCGTCGAGCCCGAACCGACAGCGCCCGGGGCAGAAGCGGCGGGCACGGCGCGCGCACAGGGCAGCGGCCTGCAAGCCGCCGACGGATGATCTTCATAGGGGAAGCCGGATGACCCTCATGGGTGGAGCCGAGGACCCGGCGAAAGCGCGGAGGGCATATACCGGGGCGAGCGCCGGGCGCCTCCGCGACGGTAGGGTGCTGGACTATCTGCCTCGCTTTGTGGACGGGAGGGTGCTGGGATGTCCCGAAGTGTGCCCCTCCATGCACCTGAGCACGTTGCTCATGTGGCGTGCCATGTATCGGAGTTGCTCCAGGTGCTGTGGGGGCGCGGTCAGGAAGCGGCGCCGTCCGGGCCGCTGTCGCCTTCGCAGTTCCGGGCCCTGACGGTGATCGAGGAACAGCGGCGGGTGAACCAGCGGGCGTTGGGCGAGGCGCTCGGGTCGCGGCCGTCCGCGGTGAGCCGCCTGTGCGACAGGCTGGAGGCCGCCGGACTGGTGGAGCGGCTCGCGAGCACCACGAGCCGCCGTGAGGTCGATCTGCGGCTGAGCCGTCGGGGAGCGGTCGTCCTTCAAGACTTCCGTTCGGCGCGCGCCCGGGAGATCGAGGAAGTCCTGCAGACCATGTCGCCGGCCCATCTGCGGAACCTGGCCGAGGGGCTGGAGCAGTTCCAGGCGGCGGCCACGGCGTACATCGGCCTGAGCGGCCCCGAGGACGGGACGGCGGGCAACTCGGAGGCCATCGCCTGACGTGGGGCGGACCGTCAGGGGCGGTCCGTCGTGCGACGGCCCTGCGTCCGAGCCGTCTCGGCGAAGGCGCGGAGCCCCGTCAGCAGTTCTTGCCGTGAAGCGGCCGGCATGCGGCTGAGGACGTCACCGAACATACGGGCGCGCCGGGCGGACAGGGTGTCGAGGATGTCGTTCCCCTGCCGGGTCAGGACCAGTTGGATCTCCCGGCGGCTCGTGGTCGCCGGTTCGCGGCGCAGCAGGCCCGCGGCCTCGAGCCGGTTGCACAGCCGGCTGGCGGCGGAGGGGGCGGCGCCGACCTCCTCGGCCAGAGCGCTCAGATTGATCCGCGGTACTTCCCGGGCGACGAGCAGAGCCTGCAACTGCAGAACGGACAACTGAGGGGTGACAGTTCTGGACGCGCGCGCCCACAAGGACACCAGTGCTTCCACGGCCTCGACCGTCTCGGCGGTCAGGTCGGGTCGGGCGTCCTGCAGCGGTCCGGCACACGCCCTGGGGCCGTCACTGTCCATGGAAAGAGGTGCACCCCTCGCGAGCTGTGGCTTTGATTACGCGTACTCTCTCGTCTGCCCGCTCCGCCGAAAATATCCGCGCGGCGGCCGGCGGAGTGCGGATCAGTGCCGAGTCGGGGCCGGAGACCTGGTCATTTGCTGCCGGGCCGGTGCGTACGCGAGATACAATCCCTTGACAGTTGCCGTATGGCAACACTTGTGGTGCTTCGATGTTCCTGCTCGGCTCGGATGGGCGCGGCGCAGGGATCGTGGTCGAGGTCATGCCGATGAGGGCCTGTGTCGCCAGGAGCGTTCTTCCAGGCCGATAGGTGATCCGGCCGCGCCGAACGCCCGTTCCCCTGTCTCGCCCGGTAGCCGCCGGCCTCTTGGAGAAGGCTGCTGTGACGACGAATTTTGTGGCTGTCGAACGGGCGATTCGTGGTGCGGCGCCGTACGGCCTGCTGGACACCGTACGCGCCGCCCTGGGCAAGCACTACGGAGCCGTGAGCGTCGAGCTCCTCATGGCGGACTACAGCCTCACTGTCCTGCAGCCGGTGACGGAGCTGCCGCACACGGCCAAGCCCCTTCCCGTGCACGCCAGTGCCGAGGGCCGCGTCTTCGGCAGCCAGGATCCGCGTACGCACGTCGAGAGCACGTCGGGCGTGGTGCAGCTGCACCTGCCGGTGACCGTCCGCGGCGACCGGCTCGGCATTCTCTCCGTGCGGGTGCCGGAGGAGAGATGCACGCAGGAAGGGGTGGCCGAGCTTGCCGCCCTCTCGGAGATCCTGGGCCACGAGATCGTTGTCGCCGACCGCGACACCGACGTCTATCTGCAGGCCCGCAGGGCGAGCCGCCTCACCCTGGCGGCGGAGATGCAGTGGCAGCTGCTGCCCGGGCGGTCCTGCTCCCGCGCCGAGTACGCGATCGGTGCCCAGCTGGAGCCGGCCTACGCCATCCACGGCGACAACTTCGACTGGGCCACGACGGCCGAGACGCTGACGCTGACCATCACGAACGGCATGGGGGAGGGGATCGGGGCCTCCCTGCTCACCAACCTCGCCGTGAACGCCCTGCGCAACGCCCGCAGGGCCGGCATCGGCATCGCCGACCAGGCGGCTCTGGCCGATCAGGCCCTCTACGCGCAGCACCGGGGCGAACAGTACGTTTCGACCCTGCTGCTCTCCTTCGAACTGGCGACGGGACGGGTGCGGGTGGTCGACGCCGGATCGCCCCAGCTGTGGCGGCAGCGCGCCCGTGCGGTGGAGCAGGTGCCGTTCGAGGCCCAGCTGCCGCTGGGCATGTTCGAGGAGACCGACTACGTCGCACAGGAGATCCAGGTTCTGCCGGGGGACCGCCTGCTGTTCGTCAGCGATGGGGTGTATGCCGCCCTGTCGGAGGCGGGGGAGGCGTACGGTGATCGGATGCTTGCGCGCGCGATCCAGAACGCGAGCCTGCTGCCCGCGGCGGCGGTGCCTCGCGCGATCCTGCAGGAGTTGGCGGCGTACTTGAACGCCGACGCGGACGATGACGCCCTCGTGGTGTGCCTGGACTGGTTCGGTCGCGACACCGCCGCCTGAGTCCGGGCCGCGTGCGACGGCCGTGGTTGCCGGGAAGCCCCTGGGCATGCAACTGTTGCCTTATGGCAACTGTAGTCGTGGGCGTTGACGCCGGAGCGGGGCAAGTCGGTCCGTTGCGGCGCCGGTTGCTGTCCTGAGAATCCAGTGAAGGGTGGTGGGGGCCGGCGTCCTGCGGGTCCCGCGTGATGGTTTCCTCCACGGAGCCGGTTGGCTCCCGAGGCGCTGAACCGGCCGTCGGCCTGCGTGATCCCCGTTCCTCGGTCACGGTGGACGGGGCGGGACGAGTGCTGTCCTGCAACGACCGGGCCGGTGAACTCCTGCAGGGTGTGCGGCCCGGTGTCCTGCTGGCGGACGTGGCGCCCGACTGGCTGACCGAAGCGCACGCCGATGTGGTGCGAGGGGCGGACGCGGGTCTGCCGGCAGAGGTGTGGGGCCGCGTCGGCGAGAGAAGGGTGGACGCCTTTCCGAGCCGGCAGGCCGACGGCGCCGTGTCGTGGTGGCTGATCGATGACGCCGATCTGCGGTTCGCCCAGGCCGAGTTGGCCAGCGAGCGGAAGCGCTCGCGGGTACTGCAGGAGGTCTCCAGCGAGCTGTTGTCCTCGCTGAACGTGGATCGGTGCATGGAAGTGACGGCCCGTATGGCGGTGCAGCACCTCGCGGAGGCGGCGCTCATCGTCGGAGTCCGCGACGGCCGCTTCTATCCCGTCACGCGCTGGACCCGCAACGGGCCGGTGGTGCGGGAGAAGATCGCGATGGACCCGGACAGCCTGCCGGGCCTGTCGGAGGCACTGCTGGGCTTCCCGCCGGTGTCCTCGTGCTGGATCGACCCGGCGCAGGTTCCCGACTGGGCGGTCCCGGAACAGTTCGCGGCCGACGGCGGGCAGATCGGCTCGGTCGTCGTGGTCCCGCTGCCCGGGCACGGTCTGCCCGCCGGCGCGATGGTGCTGATGCGCCACAAGCAGGAAGCGGCGTTCACCGAAGCCGAGGAGGGGTTCGCCCGGCTCTTCGCCGCACGGGCCGGCGCGGCCCTGTCCGCGGCGCGGATATACGCCGAGCAGACACACATCTCCGATGTGCTCATGCGTGAGCTGCTGCCGCCCGTGCTCGACCGCGTGCGCGGGGTCGACTTCTCGGGCCGCTACCGTGCCGCGGCCGTCAGCGAACGCATCGGCGGCGACTTCTACGACGTCTACCCGGCGGACAGCGACGACGGCGAGACGTTCGCGGTCCTCGGCGACGTGTGCGGCAAGGGGCTGGAAGCCGCCGTGCTCACCGGAAAGATCCGCAACACCATCGAGGCGCTGCTGCCGTTCGCCGGCGACCACCTGCGCGTGCTCACCCTGCTGAACAACGCACTGCTGTCCTCGCACCACGCCCGCTTCGCGACGCTCGCCCTGGCCTCCGTCAAGCGCCATGGCGGCCGCGTACGGCTGCGGGTGTCCAGCGCCGGACACCCCACCCCGCTCATCGTGCGCGCCGACGGCCGGATCGAGGAAGCGGACACCAAGGGCGTACTGATCGGAGCCCTGCCCACGGAGAGCATCAAGCTCACCACCGCAGCCGTGGACCTCGCACCGGGAGAGACGTGCCTGCTGTATTCGGACGGCATCACCGAGGCACGCGGCGGCCCGCTCGGCGACGTCCTCTTCGGTGACCAGCGGCTGCGCAACACACTGGCCGGGTGTGCGGGCCTGCCCGCCGAGGCGGTCACCGAGCGCTTGCAGATGGTCGCCACGCAGTGGGTCGACGGAGGCCCGCAGGACGACATGGCCCTGCTCGCCATCACCGCACCACGTAACAACCACCTCACAGCGGTGGACGGACATACTCGGGGCAGGTTCACTGCATGACTACAGCCACGACGACCGCGGACGACGAGGCGCCGGCTTTCAGCGAACTGCGCGAGCGCCTCTGGCAGGCGGTGATCGACTGCGACGAGCTCAGTGCCCTCTCCCTGGTGCGTGCGGCCGCCGACACCGGAGCCTGCGACCCGGTGCAGGTGCGCAGGGCCGCCGAGCGGATCCTGCTGGACCTCATCGCGCCCACGCAGAGACGCGTCGGCACCGAGTGGGCCGCGAACAAGATCACCGTCGCGCAGGAGCACGCCGCGACCGCGATCAATGAACGCTGCATCTCCGCGCTCGCCGACGCCACCGCGCACGCCCTGCCCGAGACGGCACGCGGCCGGGTCGTCGTGGCCTGCGTGGACGGCGAGTGGCACGCGCTGCCCGCCCGGCTGGTCGCCGAGGTGCTCCGGCTGCGGGGCTGGCGCGTCGACTACCTCGGCGCGCAGGTCCCCACCGAGCACCTGGTCGCCCACCTGCATCACACGGGCGCCGACGCGGTGCTGCTGTCGTCGTCGATCCCGACCCATCTGCCGATCGCGCACACGGCGATCAGCGCTTGTCAGGCCATCGGCGTGCCGGTGCTCGCCGGCGGCGCCGCCTTCGGCGAGGACGGCCGCTACGCCCGCGCGATGAGAGCCGAGTGGGCCCTCGACGCGGCGGGCGCGCACTTGGCGCTCGCCCAGGGGCTGGAGCGGCCGAAGGCGGATGCGGCACGGCTGCCGGACCGCGACCTGCCGCACCTGAACGACCAGGAATACACGATGGTCCGCCGCGTCAAGCGGCAGTTGGTCAAGCAGGCCCTGGCCGACGTGGAAGACGGCTTTCCCGCGATGCGCGACTACAGCGAGTTCCAGCGCGAGCGCACCGTCGAGGACATCGACTACATCGTCAGCTACCTGGCCACCGCCCTCTACGTCGACGATGCCGATCTGTTCACGACGTTCGTGACGTGGACCGCGGGCATTCTCGAAGCCCGCCGGGTCCCGGCCGCCAGTCTTCAACCGGTGCTGGTCTCGCTGCTCCGCCAGCTCAGCGACTTCCCCCGCGCCGTCTCCATCCTCGACCAGTCACGCGTCGCGCTCACCGATCTCCGCTCCGGACAGACCTCATGACGACCTTTCCCGCCCTGCGCCTCAGCCACAGCTACCGCGACGGTGTCCTCACCGTCGCGGTGGAGGGCCCGCTGGAGTACGGCACCACTGACGACTTCACCGACCATGTGGAAGACGCGCTCGCCGCCCACCCCGCCACGCACACCGTGCGCCTCGCCTGCGCCGGGATCTCGTACGTCGATTCCATGGGGGTGTCCGCGCTGCTGATGCTCGGACGCCGGATGCGGGCGGCGGGTACCCGCCTGTGCATGAACGAGCGTCCGGCCCAGTTGAGCCGGGTCCTGGAGATCACCGGCATCCTCGACTACCTGCTGGCGGGCGACCAGCCTGCCGAGACCGCGGCACCGCCGGATCGCGACGCCGCGGACGGCTCCTCCTATCAGGACGAGGCGCTGTCCGACCCGGCCCGGCCGACCTGAGCGGAGCCGTGGCCGTCGACGTGGGAACCGCCGGTCCGGTGGAGAGTCCGCCATGCCCCGGTGCCCACCGGATGCCGTGCCGAGCGCACTCACTCACGAGGGTGACGGGCGTAATTCGGTCGAGGCGGAGCAGTTGCATGCAGTGTGCGGTCCGCGGCGCGCGGTACGCGAGAGGCGAAGAATCTGACAGCGTGGGGAGAGAGTCGAGTGGATCCGACGGAGCACTGGGCGGGGATCAGAGCGTCCCATCGGCACGGCCCGGTGTGGGTGATCGAACTGGTCGGCGACTTCGACTACTCGAACCTGAACGACATCGCCGAGGCCACGGCCCACGCGCTGCGTGCCCACCCGGGGCCACTGGTCTTCGACATGGCCGCGCTGACGTTCTGCGACTCGTCGCTGCTGAACCATCTCCTGCGGGTGAGAGCGGAACGCCGGGTGATGCTGACTCAAGTCCCGGACCAGGCGCGGCGGTTGTTCGAGGTCACCGGAACCTCCGACCACCTGGAGGAGCACAAGGACGTCCGCGAGGCCGTCGATTCCGTCGACCCCGCGGATCAGTAGCGGCGCGCCCTCTCGCGCCGTAGCCGGATTGTCAGCCCGGTACCTCGGTCCGGCGCAGTACGAGGAGGGTCGCGTCGTCGGTGCGGTGGAGGCCGTCCAAGCGGGCGACGATGCGTTCGGCGTAGTCCTGCAGCGCGTCGTGGCCGGGGCCCGGGGGAGCGGTGCGGTGGCAGTGCTCCGCCGCGTCGAGGAAGCGCCGGGTGTCCTGGTCGGGGTCGCTGGCGCGGCGTTCGGTGAGCCCGTCCGAGTACAGCAGCACGAGGTCGCCGACGCGCAGAACCGTCTCGGCGGCGATGTAGGCCGTGTCGGGCAGGACGCCCAGGGGGAGTCCCGGGCCGCCCTCGGGAGCGGGTAGTTGGCCGGCCCGTCCGTCGCGTACGAGGACGGGGCGCGGATGGCCGGCGCAGGTCCAGCGCAGCAGGGCCCGTTCCGGGTGGTAGCGGGCGATGATCGCGGTCGCGGTGGATTCGATTCCTTCGGCGCAGGCCAACTCGTTGAGCCAGCGCGTCAGTTGCTCGACCCGCTCCTCGGTGTAGGCGAGGCCCGCGAGGGCGTAGCGCAGCTTCGCCATGAGGGTGACCGCGGCCAGGCCGTGGCCGCGGGCGTCGCCCAGCGCGATGAGCAGCCGGCCGCCGGGCAGCCGGCGGGCCTTGTACCAGTCGCCGCCGACACCGGCCTCCCGCTCGTCGGGCCGGTACACGGCGACCGCCTGCAGTCCGTAGGCGGCCAGCTCGTCCTGGAAGTGGGGGAGCACCGCCTCGCGCAGGGCGTCGGCGACGTCGACGACGGCCTCGGCGCGCTCGCGCTGCCTGCGGGCCTCGCGTTCGGCGCACGCGGCGGTCTCCCGGTGGTGGCGGTCGGCGGTCACGTCGGTCAGCACACCGCGCAGCGCCCAGACCAGGCTGCCGGGCGCGATCCGCACCGGCTCGGCCGTCATCCGGATCACCCGGCCCGCGACGCCGCGCAGACGCAGCTCGCAGCGGGCCGTGCGTTTGCGGAGGATGACGTCGTACAGCGTCTGGTAGAGGTCGGGCAGGCTCTCCGCGGTGACGGTGGAGGCGAGATCGGACAGGGTGGGCACGGCGGCCTTGCGGGGCAGGCCGAGCACCTGGCGGAATCCGCGGGACGGCTCGACCCCGTCGTCGCCGAGATTCCACTCGGCCCAGCACGTACGCATCAGGTGCTGTGCGGCGGCTGCCATGTGCAGGCGGTGCCCGCGCTCCCAGGTGAGGAGCAGATGCTCACCGCAGGGTGCGACGCGCACCTGGTCGTTGATGCGGACGGGCCCCGCGGGGCTGCTCATGACCCATTCGATCATCGTGGGACCCTGTGCGGCGCGGTCGTGGAAGGCCCGGGCGAACATGCCGGGCACTGGGGTGTCCAGGAGCGCCGGGAAGTGCTCGTACAGGGATGTGGGGCCGGTCCAGCGACGGACGCCTTCCTCGGGGAAGCGGTCGGCTGCGTAGGCGCGGGCGGCCGCGTTCTCGGCCGCGTAGTGCGCGTCCCGCATCTCGCCGTCGTCGCCGAGCACCGGGGTCACCAGCAGGGCAGGCAGGGTGAGAGCGTCCAGGACCTCCTGGCCCGAGGGGGACGGCGGCGCAGGCGTCCGGTTCGGGGCGGGAGCCGGTGCCGGTGGCGCGGCCCGGTGGCGCTCGGCGTACGAGCGGATGCGTCGGCGCTGGGCCTGCAGGAGTTGTCGGATCGCCTGCAGTTCCAGGTGGGAGCGCGCGTCGGGGACCGGGGTGAGGTCGTCCATGCGCGGTTCGGGCCTCCTGTGCGAGGGCGGACGGTGTCGAACAGCCTTCGCGCCGAGCGGCCGCACGGCCAGTGGGCGTACGCCAGGTGGCGGTGGTCCGGGCGGTCGGCGGCGGTCGTTCGTCGACGCGGCGAGCCGGACCCGGGCGAGGAGCAGGACGTGCCGACGCATCGAGGAGAGACCAGTAGAGATCGTGCCCGACGTGTAGGGGATCAATCGGGTCCAAGTGCCCTGATGACACAGGGCTTCTGCCCCCTTGCGGCTGGGCGGGAAGGGACTTTCGGCGACCGCCCGACGTGACCCAGGGCGCGTTACGGTGGGCTTTATGCCCGAAATAAGCGATAAGTCGATTGCGGCGGCCGACGTGCGGCGCTCCTCCCCCCATGACAGCCAGCCCCTCTTGTCCGGCGCGCGGGTTCTGGTGGGTGATCGCGACGAGCGTGTGGCATCGGCCGCCGCCGAGGTGCTGCGCGCTTCCGGCGCGACTCTCGTGCACATCGTCGGATCGAGCGACGCGTTCCTCGCCGCCGGGCGCAGACCACCGTCCCCCGGGCAGGCCTGGGACGCCGCCGTGTGGGACACCGCGCTCACAGGGGGCGACGGCGCCCTGACCGGGTTCCTGCAGCAGTGGCACGAGCAGAGCCCGCGCGTGCCGATCGTCGTCACGGACGACGCGCCGAGCACCCGCCGCGCCCTCGCCGCCCTGCGCGGCCGGGCCGCCGACATGGTCGAACGAGGCGATCCGGGCGGCCTTGCCGCGGCCGTGACCCGCGTGCTGCACAGCCGGCACGACGCGCTCGGCGGTGTGGGGGTGCCGGAGGAGCGCGTGAACATGCTGGTGATCGGCGCCCACCCGGACGACGTCGAGATCGGCGTCGGCGGGACCATCCACCGGCGGGTCGACGAGGGCTGGGACGTCACCATCCTGACGCTGTCGCGGGGCGCCGGCGGCGGCGACTCCGGCCAGCGCGGCACGGAGGCCCATCGGGCCGCCGAGGTCATGCGTGCGCGGCTGGTGCTGGAGGACCTGCCCGACGGTTCCATCGCCGACAACAGCAGCACCATCAGGACCATCGAGCGCACCGTGGCCGAGGCCCGGCCCGACGTGGTGCTCGTCCACTCCGGGAGCGACACCCACCAGGATCACCGGGCCGTGCACCGCGCGGCGCTGGTCGCCTGCCGTCGCGTGCCCCGCGTGGCCTGCTACCAGTCGCCGTCGGCCACCGTCTCCTACCAGCCCAACCGCTTCATCGGACTGCGGGAGAGCGACGTGGAGGCGAAGCTCTCCGCGATCAACGCGCACCACTCCCAGGCCGCGAGCCGCTGGTACCTGGACGAGGAGCTGCTGCGCTCCACCGCCCGCTACTGGGGCCGCTTCTCCCAGTCCCGCTACGCCGAACCCCTGGAGGTCGTCCGTGACACCACACCGCTCGGTTTCTTCCCGGCCGACCATGTCTGAGCGGCGCGGGACCGGCCCGGCGGCGGGCCCCGACCTCGCCGCCCCCCTCGGCCGTCCGCCGCGGGTGCTCGTCACGGGCGCGGGCGGACCGTCGGGCGTCTGCTTCCTGCGGGCTCTGGAGGGCGCCGCCGAGTGCTATGCGGCGGACATCGACCCCAACGGGGCGGGGCTGTACCTGGTGCCGCGCGCCTACCGCCTGCTGCTGCCGCCCGGCGACGACCCGCGCTTCGCCGAGGCCGTGCTCGTGCTGTGCCGCAGGTACGCCGTCGACGTACTCGTCCCCACGGTGGACGCGGAACTGGTGGCGCTGTCCCGCGCCGCCGACGCCTTCACGGAAGCGGGAGTGCGTGTCCTGGTGCCGTCCGTCGCAGCACTGGAGACCTGCCTGGACAAGTGGCGCCTCGCGCAGGCGTGCGAGGGGGCGGTGCGCCAGCCGGTCACCCGTCTCGTCGGACCGACGGACGACACGGGCGTCGGTGACGACTTCGCGGGCGGCTTCCCCGCCATCGCCAAACCCCGCACCGGCTCCGGTTCCCGCGGGGTGACGACCGTCGAGGACCCGGCCGGTCTCGCCCGGCTGCCGCAGGACGGCTCGTACCTCCTCCAGGAGATGCTGCCGGGCACCGAGTACTCCGTCGACGTCCTCACCGACGCCGCGGGCCGGGTCGTGGCCGCGGTGCCCCGGGCCCGTGACAAGACCGACTCCGGGATCGTGGTCGCCGGCCGCATCCTGCACGCCCCCGAACTGTCCGCGCTCGCCGAGGACACGGTGCGCACGCTCGGCCTGCGCGGCATCCTCAACGTCCAGGTGCGCGAGGACCGGGACGGCAAGCCCGCCCTCCTGGAGGTGAACCCGCGCCCGCCGGGCGGACTCTCCCTCACCGTCGCCGCCGGGGTGGACATGCCCGGCTGGGCGGTGGCCGGACTCCTCGGCGCCGTACTGCCGGACCGCGTCGAACACCGCGAGGCCGCCGTCGTACGCCACTGGCAGGACGTCGTCCTGCACCCCCGCGAACTGGGCGACATGGGCGACACACGGGAGGTGGGCCCCGGGAACGGCCCGGGAGGCCCGGCATGAGCGGCCGGACACATCCCCTCCTCCGCACGGACCTGCACACGCACACCGACTTCTCCGACGGCCGCGACCCGCTCGACCAGGTCGTCGCCGCGGCCGAGAAGGCCGGCCTGCACACCCTGGTCCTCACCGACCACGTGCGCGCCGACACCACCTATCTGCCGCGGTACGTGACCGCCGTGCGCGACGCCCGGGCCACCACACCGGTGCGCCTGGTGTGCGGTGTCGAGGCGAAGATCATGGACACCGAGGGGCGCATCGACCTGCCCGACGACCTCACCGGGATCGACCACATCGCCCTCGCCGACCACCGCTTCCCGCTGCCGGACGGCCCCGCCCACCCCGAGGCGGTACGGGACCGGCTGGACGCGGGGACGATGTCCCGCACCGAGGCACTCGCACTCCTGGTGCGGGCCACGGCGCGGGCGATCGGCCGGATCCCGGCGGGCCGCACCGCCCACCTGGCGCACCTGTTCAGCGTGCTGCCCAAGGCCGGACTCGACGAGGCGGAGGTCGACGCCCCATTGCTCGCCCCGCTGGCCCGCGCCTGCCGGGACCACGGCGTCACCGTCGAACTCAACGAGAAGTGGCAGTGCCCCGCCCCGCGCACCGCCGCCCTGCTGTCCGGCGCGGGCGTACGCCTCGCCGCGGGCAGCGACGCGCACCGCGCGGACGCCGTCGGCGTCTTCCCCTGGGTGGCCCGGGCGCTGGCCGAGACGGAGGCGCGGTGCACACCCTGAACGAGATCCTGCACACCGTCGCCGAGGTGATCGTCTTCCTCGGCGCGGTGCCGCTGGTGACCGCCGTCATCCAGTTCCTGCTCATCGGACTGCAACGCTTCCGGCACCTCTACGACGACCACGAGCACCTGCACCTGCCCCGCACCGCCGTCCTCATTCCCGCCTGGAACGAAGCCCCCGTCCTGACCGCGTCCGTCGAAGGACTGCTCGCCCTCCACTACCCCTCCGACCGGCTCCGCGTCTTCGTCATCGACGACGCCAGCACCGACGACACCCCCGAGGTCGTCCAGCGCCTCGCGCGCCGCCACCCTGGCAGCGTCGTGCACCTGCGGCGCGAGAACGGCGGACAGGGCAAGGCCCACACCCTCAACCACGGCCTCGACCACGTACTGCGCGACGACTGGGCCGAGGCCGTCCTGATCATGGACGCCGACGTCGTCTTCGACCGGGACGCGCTGGTGCGGATGACCCGGCACCTCGCCGACCCCGAGGTGGGTGCCGTGACCGCGTACATCAAGGAAGGCAGCGGGAAACACGGCAACTACCTGACCCGCTACATCGCCTACGAATACATCACCGCCCAGGCCGCCGCCCGCCGCGCCCAGAACGTGCTCGGCGTCGTCGCCTGTCTGGCCGGCGGCGCGCAACTGCACAGCAGGGCCAATCTGGCGGCGATCGGCGGACGCATCGACACCAGCACGCTCGCCGAGGACACGGTCACCACCTTCGAGACCCAGCTCGCCGGCCGCCGGGTCGTCTTCGACGGCTTCGCCACCGTGCTCGCCGAGGAACCCGCCGACCTGACCGGACTGTGGAAGCAGCGGCTGCGCTGGGCGCGCGGCAACCTGCAGGTCACCCGGCGCTACCGGCACATCTGGTTCCGCGGCCGCACCGCCCCCGGCGAGCGGCACCGGCTCGGCTCGTACCTCTTCGGACTCATCTGGTACTCGCTCCTGGCCACCCCCGTGCTGCTGGTGGCGTGCTCGGCTTCGCTGCTGTTCCTCTACTTCACCGACCACGACCGGGCCTGGACCCTGTTCCATCTGCTGTGGGTGACGAACCTGATCTGCTACCTGCTGATCACTCTGCTCGCCGCCGTGATCGACCCGGGGACCTTCCGCCGCAGCTGGTGCGAGGCACTGATCTATCCCGGCGTCGTCGCCACCGGCATCCTCGTCGTCACCGCGCTGCCCGGCGTCTTCGTCCCCCTGCTGGAGCGGGCGGGGCTGATCACCGGGAACGGCGAGACCCACCCCGTGATGATCGCCGTCTACGCGTGGCTCGCGCTGTCCATGCCGATCGCCTGGATGGCCAAACTCCTGTCCGGAACGCGTCTGCGCCGCCTCGCACCACCCCTGCTGCACCTCGCCGGATACGGTTCGCTGCTCGCCGCCTGCCTGGTCGCCTCGTTCTTCCAGGAACTCCGCAACAAGCAGATGACATGGGACAAGACCGAGAAGACCGGAAAGGTCGGCGCCCGATGACGACAGAAGACGACGGCCCGGACCCGCAGTGGCTCGAGCGGCGCGCACAGGAACTCACCCGTCAGGACCGGCGCAGCGACCGGCGGCTGTTCTGGCTGGAACTCGTCGTGCTGCTCGTCATCGCGGCCCTGCTCGTGGCCCGCTGGCAGTGGCTGCTCTGATCCCTGCGGTGCGCCTTCACTGCAGGACGAACGGATTGGCCCGGCGCGCCGCCAGCGCGAACCAGGCCGTCGTGCCCGTGTGCAGACTGGCGTAGAGCCGGTCGCCGTCGCCGGTGTCCAGTCCGTCGGACGAGGCCGCGACCAGGCCGTACCCGTCCGCGTGGGGCGCATGGGCCTGCGCGGAGCGCAAGGAGGTGAGCAGCCGGTCGGCCCGCTCGCCGTCGCGGTCCCCGTTTCGGACCCGCAGCGCGCACACCAGGTGGGCCGTGCCCTCGAACCACACCTTGGACGTGTCGGCGTCGCTGACCGACACCCCGACGAACCCGCCGTCCTCGGCCGCGAGATGCTTGCGGGCCCAGTCCAGGGACGCCGCGTGCCGACTGTTCCTGGTGGCCAGATACGACCAGGTCTGGGGGTCCTCCGGCACCGGTGTGCGGTTCACCGTGGTGCCGTCCGTACCGGTGCCGGTCCAGAACGCGCCTTGTTCGCCGTCCCACATCGCGTCGAGGAACGCCACGGCGGTGTCCGCTCGGCTGCCCCACGTGTCGTCGTCCACGGTGCCGACCAGCGCCCGGAAGAATCCCGCGACGTCCGCGTTGTGCTCGCTGGACTTCCACCGCACCTCGTCGCCCTGGGCGTTGATGCCACCGGAGTAGCCGGGCGTGCCCGTCGACGAGGAGGCCTCGCGCTGGATCCACTGCGCCGCGCGCACCGCACCGGAGCGGAACGCGGCCGTGCCCGTGGCCCGGTGCGCGTGCAGCAGAGCGAGACCCGCCCAGGCCAGTGTGCCGGTGAACGTGTCCGCGGCAGCGGCTTCGGGCACCTCCCGCCCTGTGGGCAGCCGTCCCGAGGCGTAGGACTGGCGCAGCCTGCCGTCGTCCTCGGCGTCCTGTTCCTGGAGCGCCACGAGCGTGCGGGAGAGCGCGGCCGCCCGTGCGACGTCGGCCTTCGTGCCCCGAGCGCAGTAGGCGATGATCGTGAGCGCGACGTCGTACGTGAAGGCCACCGTGGAATGGTGTCGTGCCATGTACCCACCGGTGTAGCTGCGCGGCAGCCCTTGATGCGTGCCCGCGGCCTCGTCGACACGGTGATCGAGGAACTCGTACGCGCGCTTGATGGCATGCTGCGTCGTGCCGTCGGGTGAAGGCCCGCCCGCCGAGCAGCCGCCTGTCGTGGCGGCGATGCTGCCCATGGCCGAGCCCAACAGCAAGGTGGTGAAGGCTCGGCGATTCATGCGTGGATATGGCATCTCACTATGAAATCCCACGTAATGACCGTGTACCCGTTTTGGGTGTGCCCGGGTGCGGCGCCGGGGGTGCGCCCTTGCCGGGCGGCATGGCCCTGAACGGCCATGCCGCCCGCGTCCGCCGAGCCGTCCCGGTCAGCTCGTCGCGGGTTCCTGCTCCGCGACCGCATCGGGGGACTGCGCCTGGTCCGGTGCGCTGTAGAAGACGGAGGCGCCCTGCTTGCTGCGCTGGGCAAGTCCCTTGGCGACCAGACCTTCGACGGTGGTGCGTACGACCGTCTTCTTGATGCCCCGGTCGGGGTGCGCGGTGCCGAGCGCCTCGGCCACCTCCGATGCCGAGCGCGGTTCCTTCTGCTGCGCGAGGTAGTCCTGCACGAGAGTGACCAGCGTCGGCTGCGCACCGGGGACGGCCTTGCTCACGCGCGGCGCGGGCTTCTTGGCGCTGCGCGTGGACCGGGGCTTCGGCACCCCGGCGGCTTTGGCGCCCGCGCCCGGGGCGGTCCGGCGCCGCGGACGCGCTAGCGAACCGGCGCTCTTCTTCTTTTCGAGCCCCAGGGCCTGCTGAACGCCCATCAGGACTGCCTGGTCGTCCCGTAGCGACTGCAATTGATCCTGCAGGACCGCCAACTGCGAGCCGATCTGCTCCTGTTCCTTGGCATTGCGCTCCAGATCGGCGACGACCTGTGCTGCGTACTGTTCCTTGACGCTCGAGTTTCCAGGCTGAGGATCCGACACAGGAAGCTCCTGTCTGTGTGCTGACCCGCTGGGAAGCGAGTGGCAGCGGGGGACGTGGATAGTGCCTTCGACGGCCAGATCTGTCGTTGGCTGACGACTTCTTGAGTGTACGGACGGGACCACTGGAGTGATGTCTTCTGCGCTCATAAGGTGAACTCTCAAGCCGCACATGACAGTTTGCGTCAGCACTCCTGGAGGGTTTGGGCGCTTTATCGGGGAGCCGTCTGGCCGGTGAAGAAGCCGAGCAGTCCCTCGGGCGCGTTCTCGTCGCGGCAGCAGAGCTGGAAGACGACCGCGCCGTCGGTGTACTCCGCGTCGCTGCGGGGGAACAGGTCCCGCTCGTACGCGGTGAGCGCGGCCTCGATGTCGTCGGGGTGCGCGGCGATGGCCCTGCCCAGTTCGGCTCCGTCGTACATGGCGAGGTTGGCGCCTTCGCCGGACGGGACCATCAGGTGGGCGGCGTCGCCGAGCAGGGTCACCCCGGGCACACGCTCCCACCGGTGGCCGTGGGGCAGGGAGTGGATCGGGCGCAGGATCGGACCGCTGTCCGCGTCGGTGATCAGCGCGGTCAGCTCCGGCGCCCAGCCGTCGAACTCCTCGGCTATCCGCGCGGCAGCGGCGGCGGAATCGGTGAAGTCGATGCCGGCCAGCCAGTCCATCGACCGGTTGAGCGTGATGTAGCTGTGCAGGGTCCCGTCCGCCTCCCGGTGGCCCTGGATGCCCTTGCCCGGCGCGAGCGCGAACAGCGCCCCGTCGCCGACCGCTTCCGCGGTGGCCGGGTGCCGGTTGTCGGCGTCGAACAGGTAGGTCTCGACGAACGACGTTCCGACGTACTCGGGTGTGGCGTCGGAGAGCAGCGGCCGCACCCGTGACCATGCGCCGTCCGCGCCGACCAGCAGGCTCGTGGTGACGGTGCTGCTGTCGGCGAAGCTCACCTCGAAGCGGGCGTCGCCGAGGGCGCGGACTCCGCTGACCTTGTGCCCCCATTGGACGGTGCCGTCCGGAAGCGATGCGAGCAGGATCCGCCGGAGCTCGCCGCGCAGCACTTCGGGGCGTGCGCCGTTGCCGTCGTCGGGCTCGTCGAGCAGGACTTCGCCGTTCTGGTCGAGGAGGCGCACGGCCTCGCGGCCCTCCAGGACGATGCCGCGGAACTCGTCCGTCAGCCCTGCGGCCCGAAGCGCCCGCTGGCCGTTGTTCTCGTGGATGTCGAGCATGCCGCCCTGTGAGCGCGCGGCGGGGGAGGACTCCGCCTCGTAGACGGTGGCTGTGATGCCGTGGACGTGCAGGACGCGGGCGAGCGTGAGGCCGCCGAGTCCGGCGCCGATGATCGTGACGTGCGTGGTCATCGTGGCTCCTTCAGGTTCGAGGCGACCTGGTTGGCTCCAGCCCGACTCCTTGGAATGTCGTTCCAATCGATGATGGAACAGGATTCCAGGAATGTCAAAAACGGACATTGTGCAGCAAAGTCGCTGTCGCGGTGAGCTGTGGGCGCAGGCCCGCCCGCTCGCGCCGGTTGTCTACTCTGCGAGGGGCTCCGCGGCCCTTGGCGGATGCGTCACTTCACCGGGAGGTCCTGACATGACCAGTAAGTTCACCGAGCTGGCGATCGACTGTGCCGACCCTGAGGCGCTCGCCCGGTTCTGGTGCTCGGTCCTCGGCTACGAGGTCCAGGGCCGGGAAGACGGAGTTGTCACCATCGGCTCCCCGCTGGTGCCGGAGGGCAGGAGCCGCCCCGGCCCCGTGCCGCCGGCGCTGACCTTCGCGCAGGTGCCCGAGGGCAAGACCATCAAGAACAGGCTCCACCTCGACGTCAACGCCGCGGACAGGGAGCAGGACGAAGAGGTCCGTCGCCTGCTCGGCCTGGGCGCCCGACATGTGGATGTCGGCCAGACCGGCGAGGAGAGCTGGGTGACACTCGCCGATCCGGAGGGAAACGAATTCTGTGTCCTGGCGGGCCGCTGCCCCTGAACGGAGACCGTGCAACCGCTCGTTGGTCAGTCGTCGGCCGCCGCGTCCGCCAGTTGCTGGAGGCGCGCCATGTCCACGTCGAGCACGGTCTGGGCGTGGTTGAGGGCGGCCGAACTGTACGCGCCCTTGGTCCGGGCCTGTTGGAGGTGCTCGGACTGCTCGGTCAGGACGCGCAGCCGCAGCCGCAGGTACTGTTCGCGGCCCCCGAGCTGCTCCGGGGTCGGGGCGGCGGCGCCGGACTGGCCGGGGACGCGTGTCCTCGCGTCCGTGCGCACCTGGTCCATGACCCGCTCCGTGAACTTCGCGCCGTCGCGGTCCGTGAGCGCGGGGTCGTCCAGGACGGAGTTCGCCGTGGTCGAGAGCTCCGTCACCAGTCGCACGTACTCCTCGCGCAGCCTGGACGGATCCTCCTTGGGCACCCGCACCCAGCGGATGACCGCCGGAAGCGTCAGTCCCTGGGCGAGCAGTGCCGTCGTCGCCACCACGTAGGCGATCAGGACGAGTTGGGCGCGGTCGGGGGTGTCCTGCGGGAGTGTCTGCGCGGCGGCGACGGTGATGGCGCCGCGCATGCCGGCCCAGGCGAGCACCGCCCCACCGCGCCAGCCCAGCGTTTCGTTGAGCCGGAACTCGACGTCCGCGGAGGCCTTGTCGACCCGGAGCCGGAACCGCTGCACCTTCCTCTCGGGCACATTGCGCAGGCGCTCCTCCATGGCGGGATCGGATTCGTCGCCCTGCAGGGCCGCCTGCATGGACTCCAGACGCGGCTTGGACTCCGCGGCCCGCTGCTGTTCCCGGCGCAGCCCCGCGACGAGCGGCGCGACGAAGACGATGCGCACCACGATCACCAGCGCCGAGGCGGCCAGGCCGATGAGCAGGGCGTGTCCGATGCCCATGCCGTCGTCGTGCACCTCGTCGACGAGCGCCTTCACGCCGAGGCCCATGAGCAGGAACATCCCGCTCTCCAGGAGGAACGCGACGGTGCGCCAGTTGGTGGCCTCGGTGATGCGGTCCTGGGCGCGCAGCCGGCGCGGGCTGAGATGGCCCGTCACCAGCCCGGCGACGACGACGGCGAGGACGCCCGAGGCGTCGAACTCCTCGGCGGGCAGGAAGGCGAGGAAGGGCACCACGAAGGAGATCGCGGCATTGAGCACGGCGTCGTTGAGCAGCGCGCGCACCCGGACGTTGACGACGCCGACGAGTAGTCCGATCCCCACGGCGACGGCCACCGCGTAGAAGAACTCCCCGACGATGCCCCAGAGGGACACCGAACCGGCGATCGCCGCGACGGCGGAGCGCAGCAGGACGAGCGCGGACGCGTCGTTGACGAGCCCCTCGCCCTCCAGCACGGTGAGCAGCCGGTGCGGCAAGCCGAGCCGGCGCCCCACGGAGGTGGCCGCGACGGCGTCGGTGGGGCTGATCACCGCGCCGAGCGCGAACGCGGCGGGCCAGCCGATCTCCGGCAGCAGCCAGTGGAAGAGCCAGCCCGCGCCCAGTGTCGACACCACGACGAGCAGCACCGCGAGACCGGTGATCGGCCGGATGTTGCGCCGGAAGTCGACCACGGGCATGTTCACGGCCGCCGAGTACAGCAGTGGGGGCAGCACCCCGGCGAGGATCAGTTCGGGCTCGACCTCGGGATGCGGGACCCCCGGCAGGAAGCTCAGGCCGATGCCCACGACCACCAGGCTGAGCGGTGCGGCGAGACCGAGGCGCTCGGAGAACGCGGCGACCGCCACGATGCTGATGACGCCGAGCACGGCGACGAGGGTCAGTTCCACAAGCGCGCCCGTCCTCTCATGACCGGTGACGACCGGCCGCCCTTCCTGGAATGTCGCTCCAGAACATATGTTGGAACAGCACTCCAGACGTGTCAAAATGGTGGCATGACACCACAGACCCGCAAGTCGGAGCGGCGCACGGACGCGCTGTCCCGCGAGCGCATCATCGAAGCCGCCGTCGAGCTGCTCGATGCGGAAGGTGAGCGCGGTCTGACGTTCCGGACGCTGACGGAGCGTCTGTCCACGGGACCCGGGGCGATCTACTGGCACGTGGCGAACAAGGGCGAACTGCTCGCCGCCGCCACGGACGCCGTCGTCGCCGCCGCTGTGGCTGTCGAACCCGCGCGATCCCCAAACGCGCCGCGGGACGGGATCCGCGCCGTCGCGCTCGGCCTGTTCGCCGCGACCGAGGAACATCCGTGGCTCGCCACACAACTCGCCCTGCAGCTCTCCCACAGCCCCGGCGGGTCGGTGACCCTGCGGATCTTCGAAGGCGTCGGCCGGCAGGTCCGCGCGCTCGGTGTGCCCGAGGCCGCCTGGTTCACGGTGACGTCGGCGCTGGTCCACTACATCCTGGGTGCCGCGGGGCAGAACGCCACGAACGCCGACAGCGCCCGCGCTCTCGGCCCGGGCACCGGCCGCGCCGAGTATCTCGCCGCGGCGTCGACGGCGTGGGGCGAGCTCGACCCTGACGAGTACTCCTTCACCAGGGCGGTCGCGCCCCAGATGCGCGATCACGACGACCGCGAGCAGTTCCTCGCGGGGATCGACTTCGTCCTCACCGGCATCACGGCTCTTCATCTGAACGGCTGACCCGGCAGCCGGTCGCCCAGGGCACGGAGAACGGCTCGCACCAGGAGGCCGTACGGAGCTGGATGCCCCTCACGGACGCGTCGCCGACGCCCCCGACGCTCGGCTGGAAGGTGTTCATTCCTGGGAGCGCTGCTCGTTCCGGTGCGCCGCGCGCGCGAGTTCCTGCAGCACGGTGTGCTCGGTGGTGCCGGTGTCGTTGGCGAGTTTGCGCAGCAGGTACGCGCAGAGCGCGGCGGTGCCGTCCATCAGATGCTCGGCCGCTGCCGGGTCTTCCCGGCGTCGTTCGTCGACGTAGGCGGCCAGCATCGCGTTGTCGGTCGTGTAGGCGGTCATGAACTCGATGCCGAGCCTGATCCGGTCGTAGTCGTTGCTCATGGGCGCACCGTGGCACATGCAGGGGTCGGGGCGCGCGGCCGGGGCGGCGGACGGTGTCCGGCGTCGGCCGTCCGCCCTGGTCCGCATGCGTGCGATCAGGCGAGAGTGACCTCGACCGGCAGCTTCTTGATGCCGTTGACGAAGTTGGAGCGGACGCGTGGGACGTCGCCCGCGAGCTTGATGTCGGCCAGACGCGGGACGAGCTCCTCGAACATGATGCGGATCTCGGTGCGCGCCAGCAGGTTCCCCAGGCACAGATGGGAGCTGCCCTTGCCGAAGGTGACGTGGTCGTTGTTCTCGCGGGCGACGTCGAGATCGTACGGGTTGTCGAAGACGTCCTCGTCGCGGTTGCCGGAGGCGTACCACATGACGACCTTGTCGCCTTCCTTGATGCGCTTGCCGCCGAGTTCCACGTCGCGGGTGGCGGTCCGGCGGAAGTGGTACACGGGGGAGGCCCAGCGCAGGAACTCCTCCGTCGCGGACGGGATCAGCGAGGGGTCGTCCCTGAGCCGGGCCAGCTGCTCGGGGTGCTGGAGCAGGGCGAGCATGGCGTGGGACATGGTGTGGCGGGTGGTCTCGTTGCCGGCGACGACCAGGAGCAGGAAGTAGTTGTCGAAGTCCTGGGCGGAGAGCGGCACTCCGTCGCGCGGGGTCTGGTTGACGAGCCGGGACACGATGTCGGTGCCGTCCTTGCCGCGCCGCTGCCGGGCCAGCTCCCGCCCGTACGCGAAGACTTCGAGGGACGCGGGGGAGCGGAACGGCAGGTCGCGGTACTTCTCGCTCTCCGCGCTGTGCAGCAGGACATCCGCGTAGTCCGGGTCGGTGTTGCCGATGATGCGGTTGCCCCAGTCGATGAGCTGCTGGTTGTCCTTTGGCGGGACGTCGAGGAGGCGGGCGAGCACGTTGATGGGGAAGTCGGCGGAGATCTCCTGGACGAAGTCGAACGTGCCCTTGGGGAGGGCCGCGTCCAGGGTCTGCGCGGTGAGGCCGCGCAGGAAGTCCGCGTAGCCGTTGATGACGCTCGCGCCGAACTGGCGCTGGATCACGCTGCGCAGGGCGCGGTGGCGGACGCCGTCCATTTCCAGGATCGAGGCGCGCTTCTTGATCTGGTCCTCGTCGACCTCTTCGAGGTTGACGAATCTGGTGGACGTGAACGTCTGCGCGTCGCGGTCCACGGTCGCGATGTCGGCGTGCCGGGTCACCGCCCAGAAGCCCGAGTTGGGGGCGTCCTCCGGCTGCCAGTGCACCGGGTCCTCGTGGCGCAGGGTGTGGAACATCCGCCAGGGCGTGGTCGGGTCGGCGAAGTCTTTCAGGTCGGCGAGGTCGACGTCGGCCAGCGGAAGCGGCTCGGCGAGGCGGGCGCGCAGCTCGCCGGCGGTGGTGGGGGTGGCGGGGACGGTGGGGCTGGTCATGGCGGGGTCTCCTGGAGGTGCGGCGGGCCGGGGCGTTCAGAGGTGGTAGGCGTACTCGGTGAACTCCCAGTCGGTGACGTGCCGTTGGAAGCGCTCGACCTCGTCGCGCTTGTACGAGAGGTAGGAGGCGGTGAAGTCCTTGCCGAGCAGCTCGGTGAGCGCGGTGTCCGCCTCCAGGGCGTCGAGCGCGGCGGGCAGTGTCGTCGGGAGCAGGGCGGACCTGGTGGTGTCGTAGCCGTAGCCCTCCAGTGGAGCGGGCGGCTCCTCCCCGGCCAGGACGCCGAGCAGGGCGGCGGCGAGTGTGGCGGCGATCAGCAGGTAGGGGTTGGCACTGGCGTCGCCCAGCCGCAGTTCGAGGCGGGAGCCGGAGCCGCGCTCGGGCGGGACGCGCACCATGGCGCTGCGGTTGTCGAGACCCCAGTCGATCAGCCAGGGCGCGAGGGTGTCCGGTCCGAAGCGCTTGTACGAGTTGACCGTCGGGTTGGCCAGGGCCGTGAGGGCGGGGGTGTGGGCGAGGACGCCCGCGACGGCGTGCCGGGCCGTGGCGGACAGGCCGTGCGGAGCGGACGGGTCCTGGAAGGTGTTGATGCTCTCGTCGTCGACGCAGGACAGGTGGAGGTGGAAGCCCGAGCCGCCGGCGTCGTTGAAGGGCTTGGCCATGAAGGTGGCCAACCTGCCTTCTCTGCGGGCGAGTTCCTTGACGGCCGCCTTGAAACGGAAGGCGCGGTCGGCGGCGTCCAGGGCGTCCGAGTGCGTCAGGTTGATCTCGAACTGTGAGCCGTCGAACTCGTGGTTGCCGTTGCTGACGCCGATGTCGAGGTCGCGCAGCAGGCGCAGGGTGCGCAGCAGGTGGTTGTCGCCGTCCGCGCGCAGGCCCGAGGTGTAGACGACCCCGGCCGCGTCGCTGTAACGGCCCCAGCCCCGCGGGGTGTCCGGCGCGGCGTCGCACAGGAAGTACTCCAGCTCCGGTCCCACGACCGGGCGCAGGCCGTGCTCGGCGCAGCGGTCGACGACGGCGCGCAGCAGGTCGCGCGGGGATTCGGGCGCGGGCAGTCCGGTCGCGGGGTCGGTCACGTCGCCGAGACAGGTGGCGACTCCGGGCTCCCACGGCAGGGCGGTGAGGGTGTCGAGGTCGGGGCGGACGCAGATGTCGGGCAGTCCGGCGTCGAGGCCGCCGGCGACCGGGACCACGTCGCCCTGTGGACTCGTGTGGTAGACGGCGCGGCAGAAGGCGAGTCCGTGGTCGCAGGCCGCGGGCAGGTGGTCGAGCAGGACGTCGCGGGCCCGGTCGGTGCCGATGAGGTCGGGATAGGTCACCCGGACGACGTCGATGCCCTCGGCGGCGAGCCGTTCCATGTGCTGGCGGACGGGCGGGGTGTCGGATGCGCTCACCGGTGTCTCCTCTGCGGGAAAGGGGCGCCTCCCAGCGCTCGGGGCGCTGGGGGAGAGGGGGTGCGGCGGCTGCGAACTGCGGGGAGATGCAGGAGCCACTCACTTGTTTGATGCCAAACGGTATGGATGCCGCCCCCTTCTCGCAAGGGTTCCGTCGCAGAAATTTATCCATGCGGATAGCTATTGACCAGGGTCCGGTCGCTTCCTATGTTGTTTGAAGCCAAACGAGTTGGGGGTCGGTGAGACCGCACCCCTTTGGCCGGGGCCCGGCCCCTGGTGGTCCGGGCCCCATCTCCCCTCTCTGACGCCCCCTCAGTCCCAGGAGGACAGGCCCATGAAGGTCGTCGTCGACATGAACAAGTGCCAGGACCACGGCCAGTGCGTCTTCGCCGCCCCGGACGTCTTCAGCTTCGACGACGCCGGTCGCCTGGCGTACGTCGCGGACCCGGACGACGCGCTGCGCGACGAGGTCGAGGAAGCCGCGGACGTCTGCCCGCTGCAGGCCATCCGGATCGAGGGCTGACCTCATGAGCGCACCCATCGTGGTGGCCGGCGCCTCCATGGCCGGTCTGCGCATGGCCGAGCAACTGCGGTCGGCGGGCTGGGGCGGCCCGATCACCCTTGTCGGCGACGAACCGCACATGCCCTACAACCGTCCGCCCCTCTCCAAGGAGGTCCTGGCCGGGAAGGCCCCCTTCGCGTCGCTCGCGTTCCGGCCCCGCGCCGGCTTGGCCGACGCCGACTGGCGCCTGGGCACCCGCGTCGTACGGGCCGATCTCGACCGCCGAACCGTCGAACTCTCCGAGGGGGAGGCGATTCCGTACAGCGGTCTCGTCGTCGCCACCGGTATGCGCCCTCGCCGCCTGCGCTGTCCCGGACCCGTCGCCGGACGGCACACCGTGCGCACCCTGGAGGACGCCGAGGAACTGCGAACAGCCCTGCTGCGTCCGGGCGTTCGCGTGGTCGTGGTCGGCGCCGGATTCATCGGCTGCGAGGTCGCCGCCACCGCCCTGGACCTCGGCGCCGCCGAGGTCACCGTCATCGACCCCTTGCCGCTGCCCATGGTCGGACCGCTCGGCGCACCACTCGCGCGGGCGCTGCGGGAGCGCCACGAACAGCGCGGAATCCGCTTCGCCCTCGGCGCCGCAGTGGCGGGCTTCGAAGGCGACGGCCACGTCACCGGCGTACTCCTCGCGGACGGCACCGTCCTCGCCGCGGACGTCGTCGTCGAATCGGTCGGCTCCGTCGCCAACACCGAATGGCTCGACGGCAACGGCCTCGACCTCACCGACGGCGTGCTCACCGACGCACACCTCCGCGTCGGCGGACGTCCCGACGTCCTCGCCGTCGGCGACGTCGCCCGCTTCCCCAACGCCCGCTACGACGGCGTGCCCCGCCGCGTCGAGCACTGGTCCATCCCCACGGACACCGCCAAACACGCCGCCAAGGTGCTCGCCGCCCACCTGAACGGCACCGAGGCGGACCTCGCGCCGTTCGGGCCACTGCCCACCTTCTGGAGCGACCAGCACGACTTCCGGCTCCAGTCCTTCGGTGCCCCCGCCCTCGGCAAGGACGACATGCGCGTCCTGGACGGCGATCTCGACGGCGACGTCCTCGTCGGCTACCACCAGGACGGCCGGCTCGTCGGCGTCGTGGCCCTGGGGGGCCGGTCCGCCGCGGCGGCCGCCGCCCGCTACCGCGCCGAACTTCTCAAGCAGCCCGCCCTCACCGCCTAAGGAACCCCAAGTGGCTGAAAACCCCACGGTTCGTGGATACCTCCACCCCAAGACGGCGACGGGCGCCTCGTCCCTGATCCCCGCGCCGCCCTGGCGCTACTCCGGCGATCTGCTGACCGTCGAGTACCGCACCGACCCGGCCCGGGTCCGCGAACTGCTGCCCGCGCCGCTGGAGTTGGCCGACGAGGACCCCGGAGCGGTCGCGCTGATCTGGGCCGACTGGCAGTCCTGCTCCGCCGACGGCCACGAGCTCCTCGACCCGGTGCGAGCCCAGTACAAGGAGGCCTTCGCGGTCGTCCGCTGCCAGTACCGGGGCCGGACCTTCACCCGCTGTGTCCACATCTGGGTCGACAAGGACTTCGCCATCGCCCGCGGGCTGCACCAGGGGTACCCGAAGAAGCTCGGCTCCATCCACCAGACGCGCCCCCACCCCCACGGCCCCGCCCCGCGCATCGAGGCCGGCGCCCGCTTCGGTGCCACCCTCGCCGCGGCCGACCGGCGCCTCGCCCAGGCCGTCGTCACCCTGCGCGAACCGGCCGGTACCAACGGGTTCGTCAACGCCCACCCGATGGCCCACCACCGCTGGCTGCCGTCCATCGAGAAGGGCAAGGGACTGGCGCTCGACGAGCTCGTCGAGTCCGGTGCCGCCTCGTTCGAGGGCGGCCAACCCTGGGTCGGAGAAGCCGAGTTGGAGCTCTTCGAGGCGCCCACCGAGGAGCTGGCCCGCCTGGAGATCCGCGAGCCGATCGCCGCGTACTACCGCCAGGTCGGCGTCGTCTGGGACGGCGGCCGGCTGCTCGAGTCCCACACGTCCGGCGCCGAGTGACCGCCCACCGACCAGCAGGAGTCTGACCAGATGACCGAGCACACCCTCACGGTCGCCGGGGTCGCCGTCGACACCCGCCACTGGATCGGCGGCCGGCGCGTCGCCTCCACCGGCACGTTCACCGATGCGTCGCCCATCGACGGGACAGCCCTCGGCGAGATCTCCCGGGGTACTCCGGCCGAGGCCGCCGCGGCCGTTGCCGCCGCCAAGGCCGCCTTCCCCGGCTGGGCCGCCACCCCGCGCGCCGAGCGCGCCCGCATCCTGCACGCCGTGGCCGACGGCGTCGAGAAGCGCCTCGAAGAACTCGCCATCGTCGAGACCACCGACAACGGCGCCCTGCTGCGCTCGCACCGCCGCGGCGTCATGCCGCGCGTCGCGCACAACTTCCGCTTCTTCGCCGACTGGCTGCTGAAGCTCGACCACGAGGACTTCGAGACGCGCGGCCACACCAACCACGTCAGCTGGGACCCGGCGGGCCCCTGCGTACTCATCACGCCGTGGAACGCGCCCCTGATGATGGAGTCGTGGAAGGTCGCCCCGGCCCTCGCCGCCGGCAACACCGTGGTCCTCAAGCCCGCCGAATGGACCCCGCTGACCGCCTCGCTGCTCGCCGACATCGCGGCCGAGGCCGGACTGCCCGCCGGTGTCCTCAACATCGTGCAGGGATACGGCTCCGAGATCGGCGACGCGCTGACCTCGCACCCGGACGTCCGCCGCATCAGCTTCACCGGCTCGGTGCCCACGGCCCGGCACATCGCCGCTTCGGCCGCCCCGCACCTCACGCCGGTCAGCTTCGAACTCGGCGGCAAGTCACCACTGTTGGTGTTCGCCGACGCCGACCTCGACCTGGCTGTCGACCTCGCCGTCGAGCAGTACGACAACGCGGGCCAGGTCTGTCTCGCCGCGACCCGCATCCTCGTCGAGGAGCCGATCGTCGAGGAGTTCACCCGCCGTTTCACCGACAAGGCGGCCCTCCTCCACCAGGGCGACCCGCGCGACGAAGCCACCGACATCGGCCCCACCATCCACCCCCGCCAACTGGAGAAGATCGACGGCTTCGTGCAGCGGGCGGTCGCGGCCGGCGCCCGCGCGGTCATCGGCGGCCACCGGGGCGAGGGCCAGTACTACGCCCCGACGCTGCTCACCGACGTCGCCCAGGAATCCGAGATCGTGCAGGAAGAGGTCTTCGGCCCGGTCCTGACCCTGCAGACCTTCGGCGACGAGGACGAGGCCGTCCGCCTGGCCAACGACACCCGCTTCGGCCTGGCCGCCACCGTCGCCACCGGTGATCCCGAGCGCGCGGAACGCGTCACCGCTCAGCTCGTCGCCGGCACCGTCTGGGTCAACTGCTTCTTCGTCCGCGACCTCCGGGCCCCCTTCGGCGGTTCCCGCCAGTCGGGCGTCGGCCGCGAGGGCGGCATCTGGAGCTTCGACTTCTACTGCGACCTGAAGAACACCGTCACCGCCCCGAAGGGATGGAAGGACCATGGGTGAGATCGTCGGGGCGGGCCTGCTCGCCCACGTCCCCACCGTCGTGCTCCCCGAGAAGACCCGCCGTGAGCTGAACGAGGGCAAGGAGATCACCCTCGTCACCGGCCTGCGGGAACTGCGCAAGGAGGTCTTCGAGCGCGACGACTACGACACCGTGGTCGTCCTGGACTCCCATTGGGCGACGACCGTCGAGTTCGTCGTCACCGCACAGGACCGCCGCGCGGGCCTGTTCACCTCCGAGGAGCTGCCGCGCGGCATGCGCCGCATGCCCTACGACTTCCCCGGAGACCCCGAACTCGCCCGCAACATCGCCGAGTTCGCCGACCGGCACGGCACCTGGATCACCGCGATCGACGACACGTACCTGCCGATCTACTACGCCACCATCAACCTGTGGAAGTACCTCGGCGAGGGCCTCGCGGACAAGCGGTGGGTGACCATCGGGGTCTGCCAGACCGGCGACATGGAGGACCACCTGCGACTGGGCCGCGCGCTGGCCGACGGTATCGCCGCCACTCCCGGCCGCCGCGTCCTCCTCATCGCCTCCGGCGCGCTGTCGCACACCTTCTGGCCGCTGCGCGAACTGCGCGACCACGAGTCCAGCGACCCGGCGCACATCTACACCGCCGAGGCCCGGGAGGCCGACCTCGAACGCATCAACTGGTTCACGGAGGGCCGCCACGACAAGGTCCTCGACACCATGGACGAGTTCTGGACGCACAAGCCCGAGGCGAAGTTCTTCCACTACCTGATGATGGCGGGCGCCCTCGGCGAACGGGCCTGCACCGCCAAGGGCCGCCAGTACGGCGCGTACGAGAACGCGATCGGCACCGGCCAGGTGCACCTCTGGTTCGACCGCCCCGCCGACGGCTGGACCGGCGCCGGAGTCCCCGCCGCCACCGCACCCCGCACTCCCCACAGCCGCGCCTAGAAAGGCCCGCTCATGTCTGCCCGCCCTGAATATCGCCGCATCCTCCTCGACGGCGCCGCCGTCGAGGTCACCGTCGACGGGGACGAACTCGTCGCCGGTGACGGCCGCCGCGTCAAGACCGACGAGGCCCGGCACCTGCCGCCGGTGGTGCCCTCCAAGGTGATCGCCGTCCACCTCAACCACCGCAGCCGCGTGGACGAGTTCCGGATCGGCCTGCCGGACACCCCGACCTACTTCCACAAGCCGACCTCCGCGCTCAACAGCCACCAAGGCGCCGTCGTCCGCCCCGAAGGCTGCAAGTGGCTCAACTACGAGGGCGAGGTCGCCATCGTCATCGGCAGGACAGCGCGCAACATCGCCCCGGCCGACGCGGGGGAGTACATCGCCGGCTACACCGTCGCCAACGACTACGGACTGCACGACTTCCGCGACACCGACGCCGGATCCATGCTCCGCGTCAAGGGCTCCGACACCCTCTGCCCGCTGGGCCCCGGCCTGGTCACCGACTGGGACTTCCACGGCAAGCGGCTGCGTACGTACGTCAACGGCGAGCTCGTCCAGGACGGCTCGACCGACGAGATGAAGTGGGATATGCACTACCTCGTCGCCGACATCGCCCGCACCATCACGCTGTACCCCGGAGACGTCCTGCTGTCCGGCACCCCCGCCAACTCCCGGCCGGTGCGGCCCGGCGATGTCGTCGAGGTCGAGGTCGAGGGCCTGGGACGCCTCACCAACCACATCGTCACGGGCCCCACCGCCGTCCGCGGCGACGTCGGGGCCCAGCCCACCGAGTCGGAGGAAGTGCTGTCCACCGCGCTCGGCGGCGACTGGGAGTTCCGTGGCATCAGGCCGCCGCAGCGCTGACGGCGAGATCGCCGGTAGGGTCGACGGCATGACCGACCCCGTCGAGCCCGCCGGTGAGCGCCGATCCCGCAAGCGCGTCACGAACTACGGCACGGGACGGCTCGCTCTGCTGGACGCCGCGATCCGCGTGGTGGCCCGCGGCGGTCTGCGCAGCCTCACCTACCGGGCCGTCGCCCAGGAGGCCGGGGTCACCCACGGGCTCGTCGTGCACCACTTCGGCTCGCGCGACGCGCTGATCGAGGAGGCCGTCAGCCATGCCATCCGCTCCTCGCTGAGCAGCAGCGCCCTCGAGATCGGCACGGGCAAGCCGGCCGACTTCGCGGCGGGACTCGGCGACATGGTCGACTCAGGCCCCGAACTCCAGGCGTTCCAGTACGAGTTGCTGCTGGAGGCGCGCCGTCGCCCCGAACTGCTGTCGCAGCTGCGCAGCCTCTACGAGGAGTACTTCGGCGCCAGCGCGCGGGAGTTGACCCGCATCCTCGACCGGCCGGTGAGCCGCGGCATGTCCCGGCTCGTCTTCGCCGCACTGGAGGGCCTGGTCCTGCACCAACTGGCCTTCGGGGAGCGCGAGGTGACCGAAGAGGCGCTCGCGGAGCTCAGGGGCCTGCTGGAGCGTCTGGCCGGGGAGCCGGTCACGGACTGAGCCCGGCACGTCGCTGCCGGGGCACGGCTGAGCAAGAAGCGCCGTCGCCGCGGGATTCCCTGCCCTCGACCCCTTGTCAAACGGATAGTTCGGCCCGACGATGAGGCAACTCGTTTGGCCTGAAACGATCCTCCTCTCTTTCTGGCAGGTGATCCGAGTGGACAGTCAGACGGTTTCCGCCGAGCGGACCGTACGGGACGCCCCCACTGCAGCCACGCTCAAACCCGACGCCCTGGGCGTTCTGGGCATCCTCTTCTTCGTACTGTCCGGTCAGGCCCCGCTGACGGGCATCGCCGGAGCGGCCCCGATCTCGATCGCCACCGGCAACGGGTCCGGCACACCGGCCGCCTACGTGCTGGCCGGAGCCGTGATCCTGCTCTTCTCCGTGGGCTTCGTCGCCATGGGGCGTCACGTCGTGGACGCCGGAGCCTTCTACACGTACATCGGCACCGGACTCGGCCGCACCGCAGGCTCCGGCAGCGCGAGCGTCGCGCTGTTCGCCTACTGCGTCATCCAGGCGGCGATGTACGGGCTGTACGGCGCGACCGTCGCCGCGCTCGTCGCCGACCACACGGCCCTCGACCTGCCGTGGTGGGTGTACACCCTGGTCACCATGGCCGTGGTGCAGGCGCTGGGCGCCGCGGGCATCGAGATGGGCGCCAAGGTGCTGGCCGTGTTCGTGCTCGCCGAGTTCAGCATCCTGCTCGTCTTCGGCCTGGTCACTCTGCTCAAGGGCGGCGGTCCCGAAGGACTCGGCGCGGCCGACAGCTTCTCCCCGTCGGCGGCGCTCCAGGGCGCACCCGGAGTCGCCGTCATGTTCGCCGTGGCATCGATGTTCGGGTTCGAGGCCACCGCCATCTACGGGGAAGAGGCCAGGGAACCGAAGAAGACCGTGCCCCGGGCCACGTACCTCTCGGTCCTCGTCGTCACCGGCTTCTTCGCCCTCATCTCCTGGATGCTGATCTCGGCCTACGGCGCCTCGAAGGCCCCCGGCGCCGCGGGGGAGGCGCTGGCCTCCGGGGACTCGGCAGGGTTCGTCTTCGCCCCCATCGCCGACCAGTTCGGCGGCTGGGTCGACGACGTCCTGCCGATCCTCCTCGCCACGTCCCTCTTCGCCGGCATCCTGACCTTCCACAACTCCGCCAACCGCTATCTGTTCGCCCTCGGCCGCGACGGGCAGCTGCCCGCACGGCTGTGCCGCCTCAACACGCGGCACGCACCGTGGACGGCCGGCTGCGTCCAGACCGTGGTCGCCGTGCTCCTGGTCGTGCCGTTCGCGCTGGCCGGCAAGGACCCGGTGCTCACCCTCTTCTCCTGGTTCAGCGGCCTCGCCGTCCTGGCGATGATGCTGCTCTACCTGCTGACCTCGATATCGGTCCTCGTGTTCTTCCGTCGCCGTCGCGTCGACAACCGCCTCTGGAACACGCTGATCGCCCCCGCGCTCGGCGCGCTCGGCATCGCGGGCGCGATCTGGCTCATCCTCGCCAACTTCACCACCCTCATCGGTGGCGAGACGAGCACCGCGCTCTGGCTGGTGCTCACGGTCCCGGTCGTTCTCGCCCTCGGCGTCGCCAACGAACGTCTCCGGCGTCGAGCAGCCGGCTGACCCGCCTCCCCTCGGCACGCGGGACCCGGCCGCGTGCCGAGCGGTCGGCGCCACTCGCTCCGCCTTCCCCTGTCCGGCCCCTTCGTTCCGGCCCCTTCTCTGGAGGACCGCATGACCACCCCCACCCATGAGACATGGCTCGAGCGGGCCAAGGCGTTCCACCCGACAGGCGCGCATCTCATCGACGGCGCCGACGAGTCGGGCGGCGGCGCCGAGTTCGCCACGATCTCGCCACGCGACGGTCAGGTCCTCGCGGCGGTCGCCGACGGCGGTGAGGCCGAGGTGAACGCCGCCGTCGCCGCCGCACGCCGCGCCTTCGACCAGGGCCCCTGGCCCCGTATGGCACCCGCCGAACGCGGCCGCGTCCTGATCCGCACAGCCGAACTCCTCGACGAACACCGGGCGGAGCTCGCGCTCACCGTCAGCCTCGAAATGGGCAAGCCCGTCACCGACGCCCACGACATCGAACTCCGCGCCGTCATCAACACCTTCCGCTGGTACGGCCAGCTCGCCGACAAACTCACCGACGCGTCCCCGCACACCCCGCACGACGCCCTCGCCCTCGTCACCCGCGAGCCCGCCGGTGTCGTCGGCGCGGTCGTGCCCTGGAACTTCCCGCTGACCCTGGCCGGCTGGAAGATCGCCCCGGCGCTGGCCGCCGGCTGCACCGTGGTCCTCAAACCCTCGGAGAACTCGCCCCTGTCGGCCCTGCTCCTGGGCCGCATCGCCCTGGAGGCCGGACTGCCGCCGGGCGTGCTCAACGTCGTCAACGGCACCGGCCCGGTGGCCGGCCGCGCACTCGGCCTGCACCCCGACGTCGACGTCCTGGCCTTCACCGGATCCACGGCGGTCGGCCGCCGGTTCCTGCACTACGCGGCCGACTCCAACCTCAAGCGGGTCTGGCTCGAACTGGGCGGCAAGTCACCGAACATCATCCTTCCCGACGCCCCCGACCTGGGGAAGGCCGCCGCCACCGCCGCCTGGGGCATCTTCTTCAACCAGGGCGAGATGTGCACCGCGCCCTCCCGCCTCCTCGTCCACACGTCCGTCGCCGAACAGGTCACCGAAGCCGTCGTGGCCCGCGCCCGCGCCCTGCGCGTCGGCGACCCGCTCGACCCGGCCACCGAGATGGGCGCCCTCGTCGGCGAGCACCACCTCGCCCGCGTACTCGACCACGTCCGCGCGGGCGCCGACGACGGAGCCCGCGTCCGCACGGGCGGCGCCCGCACCCTCCCCGAGACCGGCGGTACCTACCTCGAACCCACCGTCTTCGACCAGGTCGCCCCGGACAGCCGGCTCGCCCGCGAGGAGATCTTCGGCCCGGTCCTCTCCGTGCTCACCTTCGACGACCTCGACGAGGCCGTCGCCCTCGCCAACGCGACCGAGTACGGCCTCGCGGCCGGTCTGTGGACCTCCGACCTGTCGACCGCGCACCAGGTCTCGCGCGCCCTGAAGGCCGGCACGGTGTGGGTCAACTGCTACGAGGAGGGCGACCTGACCGTCCCCTTCGGCGGCATGAAGCAGTCGGGCAACGGACGCGACAAGTCCGCCCACGCCCTGGACAAGTACATGGAACTGAAGACGACCTGGATCCAGCTGTGACGACGCCCGTACGCCCGCTCATCGCGATCCCCGCGCGCTTCTCCGCCACCACATCAGCCTTGCGCTACGCCGCAGAGGTCAACGCCCGCGCCCTGATCGAGGCCGTCTGGCGGGCGGGCGGCGAACCGGTCACCCTGCACCCCGCCGATCCGGCCGAGAGCGACGTGGCCACCCGGCTCGCCCGCTTCGACGGAGTCCTGCTCCCCGGCGGCGGCGACCTGGCACCGCACCGATACAGCGCGCCCCACGCACACGAGACCGTCTACGACGTCGACGACCTCCAGGACGCGTTCGACCTGGAAGTCGCCCGGCAGGCACTGTCGGGCGGGTTGCCGCTGCTGGCGATCTGCCGGGGCCTCCAAGTGGTCAACACCGCTCTGGGCGGGACACTCCACCAGGACATGGGCGGCCCCCGAAGCGAACACCGCCACGTCCGCCACCCCGTCTCCCTGGCCCCCGGCTCGGCCCTGGCCCGTATCACCGGGGCGGACAAGACGGAGGCCTCCTGCTACCACCACCAGCACGTGGACCGCCTGGGGGAGGGGCTCCACGTCACCGCCCGCGCCGCCGACCAAACGATCGAGGGAGTCGAACTCACCGACGCCGGCGCCCTGTTCGTGGCCGTGCAGTGGCACCCGGAGGACACCGCGCACGAGGATCCGGCCCAGCAGCGCCTCTTCGACGCGCTGGTACAGGCCGCGGCCGAAAGGGGCTGACAGAGAGCCGGTCGAGTCTTCGCCGGCTCAGCCCTTGGAGCGGCGCCCGCTGCGGCGGGGCGAGGGGGCCTCGCCGTTCAGCAGCGACTGGCGACGCTCCTCGCCGCCCTCCTCGACCTGGAGCACCACCTTGCGCAGCCCGTCGGCGAGACTGCGGCACTCGTCGTCGCTGAGCCGCGACGTGACGAACGCCTCCTCGTCGTTGAACGCCGGGAACACCTGACGCATGAAGGCCTCGCCCTCTTCGGTGAGGGTGAGCAGCACGAGCCGTCCGTCGGTGGGATGACCGGCACGGGCCAGCAGCCCGCGCGACTCCAGCGTGCGGGCCACGCCGGTCAGGGTCCCCTTGGAGATGCCCGCCTCCTCGGCGACGTGCCGGGTCTCCGACTCGCCCCAGACCCAGACCACCCACAGCACCACGAACGCGGTCCAGGTGAGGTCGGAGCCGCGCAGTACCGAGTTCTCCAGATGCTGGCGCACGGCGGACGCGGCCCGGTAGATGTTCGCCACGGCGGCCATCTGCTCTCGGCGGATCGCGATGCCGCCGAGCTTCGCCTCCGCGAGCTTCTCCGCCTCGCTGATGGACCGCTGCCCTGGCACGGGTCCCCCTCGCATCGTCGCCGCCCCCGGGTCGTGTCTCCCGGGGTCATTCGACCTCAAATTGTACGGCTGCCCGTGTCACCGGGGTGGCTGAGCGGCCCGGCGTTCCGACGGCTACTTCGTGCCGTGAGGAAGGGCGCCCGGACTCTTGGCCAGGGCGGGCGAAGCGGCACGACGTGCGGCCGCGGCCTCGCGGGCGGCTTCCCGGGGGTGACGCCGCTTCCAGTAGGGGTTGTCGTGCGGCAGCCGGCTGGAGACGCGGCCGTACATCCCGAAGACGAGAATCACGAGGCCCATCACGAAGCTGAAGATGACGTTCGAGATGCCGAAGTCCAGGACGTTGGCGCCTTTGTCGAGGATGAACACATGGACGAAGCCGCTGATCAGGAAGAGCGTCCCGACAGTCATGTTCAGGGTCGACGCGAAGTTTCCACCGATGACGGCACCGACGACGAGGGCCAGGCCGACGATGACGGAGATGAGGCTGAGGACGCCGTTCGTGCTCAGCCCGGCGATGTGGCTGCCGTCGGTGTCGAAGGGGCTGAGCTGATCGGCGAAGCCCAGGCATCCGAAGACCAGCAGTACGACGCCGCAGAACGCGGCGCCCCATCGGTACACCTGAGCCAGTTTGTGGTCCGTGGGCAGCTCGTCCTTGAGCTTCATGGCGACGTCACCTTTCTGCCGTCTCGAGTGGGAGGCGGCGCTCTGGGGGGTGCGCACGCCTCGCTCTCTTCTCAAACGGTGGCACAGGGTGGCGAACGGCGCAGATCCGGCGGGACGAATCCCGGGGCGGGGTGCACGATGAGGGCCATTCGGCACTCTGAGTAGTGTTGTGGCCATGGGGAAAGGGATGGGGCGCCGGCCCAAGGTGGACCTGGAGAGCGGCGTCGAGGATGCGACGCTGCTCATCCTGGAATGGCTGGGCGAGCAGGGCGTGGGGGCCATGATCCGGGTCGACGCGGAGCGCCTGCGCGACGGCCTGCCGGCGTGGACCTTCGCTGCCGGCGGCGGGCCGTTGTCCGCCGGCATGCGAGCCGATGGTTCCTCCGTCGCCGAGTGCATGGGCCGGGCGTTGCACCAGCTGCGCGAAGCCGGGCTGGCCGTTCCCTTCTGAGGCAGCGCCCCGCTCCCCACGAGGCCGTGGATCTTCGGCTGCCGTCACGCAACCCTTCGTGCACCTCGTGAGTCACATCTCCGAGATCCGTCGCTCTCATTGCCCCCTTCGACTACGGGAGTTCCCTCGTGCGTGCACGCACCCTGGCCGTCACCGCCGCCGCAGCGGCCCTCACCGCCGCCGGTCTGACCCTGCCGCTCGCCGGGAGCGCCGCCGCCGCAACGACTCCGCGGTTCGACTTCAACGGCGACGGATACGCGGACATCGCTGTCGGCATGCCCGACGCCACGGTGGACGGCAAGGTCAAGGCCGGCTACGTCAGCGTGATCTATGGCGGCCCGCAGAGCCCGAGCCAGTCCACCGGTGTGATCAGCCAGGCCGAGGCCGGCATCCCCGGCACGCCCGAGGCGGGCGACCGCTTCGGGTCCTCCGTGGCACCTGTCGACGTGAACGGTGACGGCGTCTTCGAGCTCGTTGTCGGCGCGAGCGGCGAGTCGCTCACCTCCGAACAGCTCAGGGACGAGGGCACCATCACGGTCCTGGACGGCTCGGGATGGAACGTCAAGGGCACCACCCTGGCCAGGGGCACGTCCGAGTTCAGCAAGATCGGCAGCACCATCGCCACGGGCGACTACGACGGCGACGGCGTCACCGACCTTGCCTACGGCGAGAGCGGCGAGGAGCACGGCTCGCTCCGGTTCCGCCCGGGCCCGCTCACCACCGACCAGGCGACCACCACCACCCTGCGCAGCTACGGCATGGGGGGCGGCACCGTCGACCTGGCCACCGGCGACTTCGACGGCGACGGCCGGGACGACCTCGCCACCACCTGGAGGGCCATGGAGGACTCCGGCACCTTCATCACGCGCTGGGACGGCCGGGCCAAGCCCGCCCAGTGGTGGGCCGACGCCGACCGTGGCAGCTCGCTCGCCGCCGCAGACTTCGACCGGGACGGTACGGAGGACCTCGCGATCGGCCTCGTCCAGCCCAACCCCGAGTCGGAGACCACGCATTGCGAGAACCGGCTCGGCGGTGCGGTGCTCGTGCTCAAGGGCTCGAGGACCGCGCACTTCGGCGCAGAGAGCCAGTGCATCACCCAGTCGAGCCCGGAGGTCGGCGGCGCCGCCGAGGAGGGCGACGACTTCGGCGCCGCGCTGGCCGCGGGCGACCTGAACGGCGACAGCCGTCCGGAACTGGTCGTCGGCGTACCCGGCGAGGACGTGGGCACCGTCAAGGACGCGGGCGGCTACGTCACCCTGAACGGCACGGAGCAGGGCCTTTACGGCGGTCTGGCCCGCAGCCAGAGCACCACGAACATGCCCGGCACTGCCGAGGCCGGCGACCGCTTCGGCGCCCAGGTGGCCGTCGGCGACTACAACCACGACGGCCTGTGGGACACCGCGGTGAGCGCGCCCGGGGAGAACGCCGGTGAGCCCAGGTCGGGCGGCGTCTGGTTCGTGCCGAGCAGCACGGAGGAGACGTACCCGGTGGGCAAGTCGCTGACTCCGTTCGGATTCGCCCTGCCCCACGGGGCCATCAAGTACGGCGAGGTGCTGGGGCTTTAACAGTTCCACGCGTCCACAGGGAGAGGTTGCTGCTCGTCGCCACGGCGATCGTTCGGCCGGAGAGGGAGAAGCCGGCCGCACGGAATGGGGAGTAGTGCGCGTGGAACATGTGCCACCACTCCTCTCCGTAGAGCCTGCAGACCCTCCCCGACGTACGCCAGCGAACGGCCCCGTGACCGGCTGGATGCTTTCCGAACGGTCTGGTCGGCGGTGCGGTCCAAGATCGTCGCTTGTAACCTGGAGCCATCGTGGCGAACGAGGTTCGCTGTCGTCGAGTGCGCTGCAAGCGCGACACTTTCGGGGCGAGAGGGGAGCGATCGATGAAGGCAGCCCGCTTCAGCCGGTTCGGGGGCCCGGAGGTCCTCGAGATCGTCGATCTCCCCGATCCGCATCCGGGCCCAGGGCAGGTGCGGATCGCGGTGCGCGCGGCCGGGATCAACCCGAGCGACTGGAAGAAGCGCAGCGGCCAGATGGATCCCGAGCTCCCGCAGACGATGGGGTACGAAGCCGCGGGCGTCGTCGACGAAATCGGCGAGGGCGTGACGGACGCGGCCGTCGGTGACCGGGTGTTCGGCTTCTCCGTCGAGGGGGCGGCTCAGGCCGAACGGGCCCTGCTGTCCTTCTACGCGCCGATCCCTCGGTCACTCGACTTCCCCGGAGCCGCCGCGTTGCCGGCCGCCATCGAGACGGCCACGCGCGCGCTCGACCAACTCGGCGTCGAGAACGGCAGCACGCTGCTCGTCAACGGCGCCTCCGGAAGCGTCGGCAGCGCCGCCGTTCAACTCGCCGTCGTGCGCGGTGCGCGCGTGATCGGCACGGCCAGTCCGGCGAACCACGCGTACCTGAGCGCGTTGGGGGCCGAGCCTGTCGCGTACGGCGAGGGTCTCGTCGACCGGGTCCGCGCGCTCGCGCCCGACGGCGTCGACCTCGCGCTCGACGTCGCCGGAAGCGGGGTGCTGCCCGAACTCATCGGGCTCGTGGGTGGCCCGGAACACGTCCTGACGGTCGCCGACTTCATGGGCGCGCAGGAGCACGGCGTGAGGTTCAGCCGTGGAGATTCCGGCCGCGCGGTCCATGTGCTGGCCGAGATCGGCGAGTTGGTCGACACCGGGCGTTTCTCGCTCCCGGTCGCGCAGACGTTTCCGCTCGCCGCGGTAGCGGAGGCGCATCGTGTCGGCGAGAACGGTCACATGCGCGGAAAGCTCGTGCTGCTCGTCGGCTGACACGGCGACGACGACCGCGACGGTGAAGCGCCACCGCAGGAACTGGCTCGGCCCGGTCCGCCCGCATCGGTCGCCCGAGAGGCAGCGGGACGGCCGGAGCGGTATCGGCGGGTCGCCGACCGGCCAAGCCGCCCCGAACATCACGTTGAGCCTGCGTGAGGCGGCCTACCAGGACCCGGATGTGCCGGACGCCGCCGCACGCCTGATCGCCGCGATCACCGGATCTGTGCGGGGTTGTACAGCTCGCTCAGGGCCGTCCCGATCGTCTTCCTCGCGTACGTCTCGCCGCGAGGGGTGTCGACGTGGGCTGTGGCCAGGTCCGGGTGCTCGGCGAACAGTTTCCGGGTGCCGGGCAGCATGCGCGCGGCGAGATCCTGACGGGTCCGCTCGTCCGAGTCGGTGCCCAGCAGCGCGAACTCCCTGTCCACCTCGTCGTCCGAGTGGTCCCGCATCACGTCGGCGTAGGCCTGTCGCGGGGCGGGCCCGACGACGCGCGTCATCACGGTGCACAAGGAGCGGTCGGCAGCAGACATGGCCGACCGGGCGGCCGGTGCCGGCTCGCCGGGCAGGTCGGCCGGCAGTGACTGGCGCAGGATCAGGGCGAGTTCGGCACGGGCCCGCCGGAGGCGCTCGATGATGGCCGCGAGTTCGGCGTCGAGCGTGTGCAGCGCTTCCACCGGATGCTCGTCGCCTTCGCCCATGGCGGCGATCTGCGGCAGCGAGAACCCGATGTCGGTCAGCCGCTTGATGCGCAGCAGGCGGAGCAGGTGCGCGACGCCGTCTGCTTGTAGCCGTTGCTGCGCCGCTCGGGCTCGGACAGCAGCCCGACCTCGTGATAGTGCCGGACCGCCCGCAGGCTGACGTCGGCGAGCTCGGCGATCTCTCGGGTGCTCCAGGCCATGGTTCCAGCGCACACCATGCCGCAGCGGCACGGTCAAGCCCGTCGGATGCGGGCGGGCATGGAGGGCGGCGCGCGTCATGTGCTTCTTGACTGTGCCGCGGCGGCACAGTGTGCGGTGGGCGGTGACAGCTCCGGCCGGGCGCCTCGCCCGTCATGGAAAGGACCCGCACCATGGACCGGCTCACCGATGGCGACCGGGCGCGCGCCCAGCAGATGCTCGCCCTGTACCGGGCGTGCCACGTTCCTCGCAGCCACCCGCCGTGACGCCTTCGACCCCGCCCGCCACGCCGCCGGGCTGTCGATGGCCTTCAGGCACGCGATCGGGGGCGCGGACCTGCCGATCACGAGGATGGAGTCTGTGAGCCGGACCGGCTCCATGGGCGGGCGTTCACCGGCCGTGCGGGGCAGGCTGGGACACGAGGGCCCCTGTTCCTGACACCGCACACCGCCATCCGAACCCCTACACACAAACCGAACCACCCGATGACACCGGCCGGAAAGGCTGACCATGCAGAGGCAGACCAAGCAGAACGAGCCGCTCTCGTCGAGGACCTGTTGCTGCTGATGTTGGACGACAAGTCGGGCACCATCGCAGGAGAGGGCACGCTCTACTACACCCTGGGCGGCGCCGTGCTCGTCGAGCTCGGTCTCAAAGGGCGTGTCAGGGTCGACGAGAACGATGCCGGGCTGAACGGCCTGAAGGTGCACGCCGTCGCCGGTGCGCCGCTCATCGACCCGTTGCTCCAAAGCGCCCACGGCAAGGTCGCCGAACGGCTGCGCGGTGTCCAGACCCTTCTCATCGAGATCGGCACCGGGCTGCGCGGGACCGTGCTGGACCGGCTCGTCGAGCGAGGCATGCTGCGCCGGGAGAAGAAGAAGCGGCTGGGTGTCTTCTCCTCGACGTCGACGACGATCGTGGACACCGAGTACAAGAAGGCCCTGGTCGAGAAGGTGCGGGCGGTCCTGGTGGACAACGCGGAGCCCGACGCCCGTACCGCAGCACTGGTCGGGCTGCTCTCCGCGAGCGGCACCCTGCCCAGCCTGCACCGCTCCATCCCCTGGTCGGGCAAGGTCTACCGGCGCGCCAAGGAGCTGGAGCAGGTCAGCTGGGGCGCCGAAGCGGTGAACAGCGCCGTCATGCGGACCATGGCCGCGATCTCCGCGGGAAGCGCCGCGGCTGTCACCAGCTGAGCCCCTGAACACCCGCGGCTGTCGGACGTCATGCGCGACCCCGGTCTGCGACTGCCCCGCTGTCCGACTCCGGCCGGTCAGTCGGTGGCCCCGGTGAGGAGGCAGTGGAGGACGTGCGTCATCGCGCGGTGCACGGCATCACGCGCCTCCTCGGTGTGATCGAGGTCCTCGAAGCCGTGGCGTGCCCGGGGCACGTCGATCACCTCGACCTTCTTGTCGTGGGCGGCCGCCGCCTGCAGGAACTCGTCCACCGTCGCCGCGATCACGGGCTGCTCCAGCTCCGGGCGGAGAACGACAAGGGGGAGCGCGGCGGCGGCCGGGACTGCCAGGGCCGGACGGAAACGGCCGACGGGCACACCCCAGTTCGGCAGCGGCGCCATGATCGGGTAGCAGGCGACGAGACAACGCAGCCAGGCCGGAGGCCCGTCCAGCCACTCGGCGGTCAGGGGCCCGCTCCCGGACAGGAACCACAGCGCGATCCGCTCCGCGTCGACACGGGGATCGGCCCGCAGGGCCGCCACTCCCTCGGCCAGGTCCGTCGCGGCCACGGCGTAGTCCGTCACGTCGTGCAGGCGGTGGTCCAGGGTGGCGCCCACCACTCCGCGCGAGGCCGCGTAGCGGCCGTAGCCGGTGAGCACCGGCCAGTCGCGGGGCGTCGGCTGCATCCCGCGCGGCACGGGCCCGCCGTGCACGAACAGCACCGCCGGCAGCGGCTCGTCCGCCGGCTCGCGGGGGAGATACAGGTCGAGATCGCCGTGCCGTTCGCGGGCAAGGGGCGGCACGTCGAGGAGGAAGGAGCGCGGCTCCTCGGCCGGCCGGGTCTCCCCGTCCTGCGGGGTGCCGAGGCGTTCACCCTCACCGGCCGCCGCCTTGACGAGCGTCTCGGCGAAGTCGTCGGGACAGGACAGCATCGGCCAGTGTCCGGTGGGCAGTTCGAAGAAGGTCACATCCGGGTGCACCAGCGCTTGAAGGGCCGGATTGCCGAGACGGACCAGTGTCCGGACCGACTCGATGCTCGAGCCGTTGAAGTGGCACAGGACACCGGTGGTGGGGATGGCGGCCGCCTCACCCGTCAACTTCAACGGCTGGACCAAGGTGCCCAGAGGCTGCGGCGAGGACAGGGCGGTGAGCCGCTCCAGTTCGGCGGCGGGAACACCCCGGGTGCTGCCCCAGAGCTGCCAGTCATCGGGCGCGGGCACCGGCAACGTATCGCCCTGAGCGCTGCCGGAGGCCAGTTGCGCGCGCAGGGACTGGTCCGGCACGGCCGACAGGGCCGGCATGCCGTCGCCCGGCACGGCGGCATCCACGTAGACGATGCGGTCGATCCGCTCCGCACGGCAGTCCGCCGCGCCCAGTGCCGGGTACACGCCGTAGTCGTGTCCGACGAGCACGATGTCGCGCCCTGTACCCGCCCCGGCGCCGTCGATGGCCGCGACGACCCGCTCGACATGTGTGCCGAGGACGACGCCGTCACCGGGACCGCCACGACCGGTACCGTCGGCGTCCGTGAGGTCGACCGCGTGCACCTCGGCACCCGTCGCCTCCAGACGCCGGGCCACCCCCGCCCACACCTCGGCGCCGTTGAAGAACCCTGGAACCAGAACGAAAACGCTCATGCCCTCTCCCTGCTCGATGTGCCCCGAAACCGACGGGACCGGCTTTCGGGCTCGCTCGCGGGTAGGTTAGTAACTCCCCTTGAGGGAGGTTCAAGTGCTGTTTCCGGACGACGGGTCGTGGAGCATCGGTGAGCTCGCCGAGCGCGCGGCCACCACGGTCAAGACGGTCCGCTTCTACTCCGAGCGCGGACTGCTCCCTGAGCGCCCGCGCAGCAGCGGTGGGCACCGCCGCTACGGCCCCGACGCGTTGGAACAACTGCGCCTGATCCGCTCGTTGCGCGGCCTCGGACTCGCACTCCCGCAAGTGCGCCGGGTGCTGGACGAGGCGGAGGACGACGGTGCCGGGACGGCGTTCGAGGACGCGGTCGCCGCCCAACTGAGCACGCTCGGCTCCCAGCTCAGCGCGCTGCGCTGGCAGGAGGCCGCACTCCACCTCGTCCACACCTGCCCGCCCGAGGAACGTGCCGAGCGGCTACGGCTGATCGGCGCCGTGAGCACCCCGCCGAGCACGCAGGCGATGGCCAGGTTCTGGCGCGCCTGGCTGCCCGTGCGCATGCCCGCCAAAGCGATGGCCGCGTTCCTCGACGCCACCGTCCCCCCGATCCCGGAGACGCCCCACCCGCACCATGTCCTCGCCTTCGCCCGCCTCCACGCCTTCGTATCCCGCCCGTGCACACCGGACCGGCCCACGCAGCCCGCGGCCCACCAGCACGCGAGCCCGCGCGACATGGCCATCCTCTACGCGGGGTTGGCGGAGGCCTACGACCTGGCCCGCCCTGAGCTGCGCGCCGAGCGGTCCCCGCGAGCAGGCCAGGCGCTCGACGGATTCGTGGACACCTACGCACGCGTCCAGGGCGGGCGCGACACCCCCGGCTTCCGCCGGCAACTGGCGCGGCAGCTCTCCAACGACCCACGGATCGACCACTACTGGGAGCTGGTGACCCAGGTGATCACCCCGGTGGGACGCCGCCCGGAACCGACACCGGGATCGGCCCACGACTGGCTGCTGGAGGCACTGCGCACGCAGGTCGCGGAGAGGGCCGCTTGAAGAGGCGGGGATGTGTTGGTGCCGCCGCGCCTCAGATGTCCCTAACGCTCTGGATGATGCGGGTGATGATGGTCGCGGCCTGCGGCGGGTGCTCCTCCAGCCAGGTGCCGAGGTGCTCTCGGACGGCTGTCTCCATGCAGGAACGTACAGAAGTGTTGCTCAGTCCACCCCGTGTGGCCCCATGAAACTCCGGGCTGTCCACCTTCACCGAGACGACCGCTGTCAGACCTTCGCTGACGGAAGCGGAGCTGAGATCGGCGTCGGCTGTCGACAGCAGGCGCATCCTCCGCGCACAGGCGTTGATCGCAGCGGTCACCCCGCGCCGGAAACCCTCCAGGTGCGTGCCGCCCTGAGGAGTGGATCGGCTGTTGGCGAAGCTCCGGACGTGCTCCTGTCGGGAGGTGCACCACCTGAGGGCGACCTCCATGGTGGCCGCCACCTGTGGGTCTGACCGCTCGAAGTGGATCACGTCAGTGTGGAGCGGTGTGCGTGTCTCCGCGTCGAGGAAGGCCACGGGGGAGCGTGCCCCGTCCGGGAAGCGGAAGCTTTCCGACCGTGGCCGGCCGGGATCATTCTCGTCGCGCATGGTGATGGCCAGGTCCCCGTTCAGCAAGGCCAGTTCCCTGAAGCGTTCTGCCAGTGCGGGAAAGGAGAGCTCTGTCGACCCGAAGATTTCGGGGTCGGGCCGGAAGGTGATGGTCATCCCGCTCTGGGGCGCCGGTCCTGCGGCGCTGGGCGGGGCGAGCGGGACGCCACGCACATACTCCTGGACCCAGCACACGCCGTCGCGCTTGACCTCGGCCGTCAGGTGGCTCGACAGGGAGGCTGCCGATTCGGGATCGTCGTACGCCCCTCGGAACGGACCACGGCCGGCACACCTCTGCGGACGGAAGCAAGCCGGCAGCGTCAGCTCCGCTGCGACGTCAACAAAGGCTCCAGAAGCAGCCGTTGAGCCACGGTCGCGGGCAAGTCGCTGACCTGACCGTCCCCGACCTCCACGACGCGCCACACGCCGTCGGAGCGCAGGGCCAGATCCGTGGTGACGAAACGGCAGCCGAGGGCGCGCACCAGCGGTGCCACGTGGTCGAGTTGCGGCACCAGCCGCGAGGCCCCGTCCCCGTACGCGTCCGGATGCGCGGTTGTCAGAGCCGGGCTGCCGTCGATCCACCACACCCGGACTTCGTCGCCGGTGAACTCCTCGAAGGTGCGCAGGACGATCCCTCCGGCGAGGAACTCCTCCTGCAGCTCGACGAAGTTCCGCACCACGGCGGCCAGTTGCTCCGTGTCGGCGGCGTCGGGTACGAAACAGGCCTCGTCCCACTCATGCTTGCGGGACTTGACGTAGTCCTTGACGACGACGGGCCCAGAGCCAAGGGACGCGGCGAGCTCGGCGAGGCGCGCGGCCGGAAGGGCCTGTCCTGGCTGTGCCGGGAGCCAGACGCTGCGGGGCGTCACGGCAGCGAACGTCGCGTACCAGCCGGGCAGTTCATGAGCCCTGCGGTACTGCAGTGCGTCTGTCGCCAGGGTGGTGCCGCGCTCGGCCAGCGCGTCTTCCAGTTCGGCGTAGCGACTGCTCGGCAGCATCCAGCCCCGGTACCAGAGCGGGCCGGCACCGCGTGGCACCCTGGCCACGGCCTCGCCGGCACCTCCCTGCATCAGGGCGTCATGATCGATGAGTGCGACGTCACGGCCCAGGACCTCGGCCGCTTCGACCACGGCCGCGAAGTGCGGGTCGGGCAGACGCGCCCGGAGCGGGTCGCGGCACGTCAACAAGGCAGCCGTCATGGGCGCAGCTTAGAGGCCGTCCCCATAGGCGAAGATGCCGGCCTGGTCGACCCGCTCGGTGTTGATGCGCCTGCCGTTCGTGGGTCACCTGAGATCGGGCGAGGCAGTGCGTCATCTGCCGACGGCACCGTCACTCCGCTCACGCAGGATGTCGGCGTGACCCGCATGGCGAGCCGTCTCCTCGATCATGTGCACCAGCACCCACCGCATCGATCGCACCATGTCCGCTGCGCCTGCCGCCCGAGCACTCGGATGGTTCAAGTCGGCACAGCGCTCGACGATCTCGTTGGACCGTTCGATGGCACTGCGATAGCCAGTGAGGAGACTGTCCGCGCTGTCCCCCTCGGAGAGGTTCATGCTGAAGTCCGGATGCTCGATATCGGCCCCTTCGAAGGCCCAGGCGAACCAGTAGAGCTCTGCTGCCGTCAGGTGCTTGACCAGGCCGAAAACACTGGTGCCAGAGGGCACTCCGGGCGCTCGTCCGTGCCCGTCGTCAAGGCCCTGCGCCTTCGCGGCCACCGCTTCACGGACGTAGTTCAAGAACGCGAGCAATGTCGATTTCTCGTCGGAGTCACCGTCAGGCGGGCCTACGTCGCGGTGTTGTTGAGTCTCTGGCACCGAGGGCACACCAGCTTGATCCACTTTCGAAGCACACCCCCGCGGCGGGCACTAACCCGTCGCCCCGTCGCCCCGTCGTCTGGCCATGGCCATCGCGTGAAGTGGCGCGGAGACGGACGCCGTCATGGTGCCGGTACAAGGCCCACAAGGGCGGAGGACAGGCCGGCCGGGCCCCGCCGGTCGTCGGAATCAGTGCTCGTCGGGCGGGGATTCCTCAGCCGCGTCGATCGCCATATCCGCATCCTCGCCCAGGTCGAAGACGCTCTCACGCAGTGCCTGGATCACGCCGTCGAGCTCGGCCACGCCGTGCATCAGCCGCTGGTGCGCGGGCCCCTCGCCGATCATCGCGGCCGTGCCGTGCAGGCTCAGCCCGGCGTCGAAGATTCGCCGCACCACGCTCTGACGCAGATCAGCGGCGATACGGTCCCGTTCCCGGGCCAGGGACAGCTCGCGAACCTCGGCCTGCAACGCCGCGTTGGCCACCTGGGAGCCGCTGATTCGGTCCCGCAGTCCATGAGCGGCCACCGCGATCAGCACGCTGAGCGCGCTCCAGAGCAGCAGCCGCCTGCCGACCACGGCTCCGGGCGTCGCCTGAGCGACCGACGACACCGCCTGGACCGTCACCACCGCCACCACCACGCACGCCGACTCCCACCGGCGGCGGAACAGCACCGACCAGATCAGCGGGACCAGCAGTACGAGTCCCACGCCGGAGGCCACGCCCGATGCGAGGATCAGTTCCAGGACGGAACCGGTGTAGAGCAGCGGCACCAGAACCGGCGTCCACGCCGGAAGCCGCTGCCACGGCAGGAAGAAGGCGCCGACGCACACAAGCAGGAGCCCGACGCTGACCCAGTACTCCAGCCAGGACTGCATGTCGATGTCCGGCACCAGGACGCTGACCGTGGCCACGACGGCGACGAGCGCGAACGGACCGGCCCGCAAGGCCAGTCCGGGCTGTTGGAACTGCCGGCCGACGGAGTCGCCGTCGGTTTCGTTCAGCGCCTTCCAGGGATCCATCGGTGACTTCACAGCACACCCCCGTCGGGTCGGAGCACTCGAAGCCCCCACCACAGGGCAAGTACGGCCGTGCGCATCGTATCGACGTACACCGATGTCATACAGGGAGGCAGCTGCGAAACCGCTACGCGCTGGCCTGGGCCGTTGACCGGTACGACAGCGCGCTACGGCACTGCGCCGACCACGCCCGGCCGGACTTTTGAAGCGGGCGTTCCAAGCGGTAGGAGCCGTCAGCCGTTGTGCGCGGGCCGCCGCCGTGACCGGGGGAGCTGTTCAACGCGCCGGGTTGTGGGGGACGTCAGGCGTTCGGAGTGCCTGGCGGCGGGGGAGTGGGTGCGGCCCAGGGGCGGGCGGCCCGGCGAGGCGCGTCCCGAGGCGGAACGGCGGGCGGCGGAGGCATGGGAGGCGGCAGGTCCACCACCGGCAGCACCGGACCGGACCACCTGCTCGCAGCCGGGCCACCGTCCTCTCGGCGCGACGCCGCGCGACCGGGCCGTCGTCACGCGCGAACACCAGGCGGAACCTCGTATGGGGAAGCCGCTCCGCGGTCGCCGGCCCGTACCCGAACGGGTACCCCACCAGCTCGACGCGTTCCCGCCCCGCGGGAGCGACGACATCGGGCTGCACCACGACAGAACCCTTACACCCCCCCCGAGCCTCGCTCGGCTACTACAACTACCGCTACCGCTTACTACAACTACCGCTACGACGAATGAGACTGAGACTCGTCCTCGACGGACGCTGCGCCACAATCACCGGATGATCGGCAAACGCAGAACTGAACACTCCCGGACCGCCGTCATGACGCGTCTGCTGCGCGCCAAGTACGAGCAGCACCCTCAGCTCGCCGAGATCCTGCTGGCCACCGACGACGCCACCTTCATCTACGACGACATCGACTCGGCTTTCTGGGGCGACAACGCCGGCCGAGGGCGCAACTGGACGGGGCGTCTCCGCGAACTCGTTCGCCCCGAACTGCACCTGCGGCGAGCCGAGATCCCGGGGTTCTGACCTGACCAGGCCGGACCTACTGATCTGTTCGGGGTGTTGTCGGGAGGGGTGACGGGCGGTGATTCCCGCGGTAGGCCGGTGGTATGCGGTACGCACAGGGCGGTGGACTGACCGCCGAACGGCAGCATTTTCGTGAGCGGATTCGCCTCGAGGCCGGGGAACGGTTCGAGCGGGGTGAGAAGAACACGGTGATCGCGAAGGAACTGCGGGTCAGTGTGCGCTCGGTGGAGCGCTGGCGGCGGGCCTGGCGCCAGGGCGGGACCGCCGCCCTGACCTCGGCCGGGCCGCCGAAGCTGCCCAGGGTGAGCGATGACCGGTTCACCGAACTGGAACAGGAGCTGGCCCGGGGGCCGGCGGTGCACGGCTGGGAAGACCAGCGCTGGACCCTGGCGAGGATCCGCATACTGATCTTCCGGCTATTCGCCCTGGAGGTCTCGCCGGCGGCGGTGTGGCGGCTACTGCACCGGCACGGCTGGTCCTGGCAGTCACCCGCCCGCCGGGCCGTTGAACGCGACGAATCCGCGGTCCATCTGTGGAAGAAAAACGTGTGGCCGCAGGCGGAATGACTGCGGCGGCGCTGGGCGCCTTCCTCGTCTTCGAGGACGAGGCCGGGTTCGGGATGACCCCGACACGGGCCCGGACCTGGGGCCGGCGCGGGCAGACGCCGGTGGTGCGGGTGCGCGGCCGGTCCTGGCGCCGCTATTCGATCGCCGCCCTGTGCTGTTACCGGCCGGGCGAGTTCTCCCGGCTGATCTACCGGCCCCGCCGGCACCGCAAGCACCCCGGCACGGGACGCAACAGTTTCGCCTGGACCGACTACCGCGACCTCATCGTTCGCGCCCACATCCAGCTCAAGGCTCCCATCGTCCTCATCTGGGACAATCTCAACACCCACCGGACCGCCGGGATGCGCCAGTACGCGGCAGGCCACGACTGGCTCACCATCGTTCATCTGCCCTCGTATGCCCCGGACTTGAACCCGGTGGAGGGCGTCTGGTCACTGCTGCGGCGCGGTCCGCTGGCCAATGTCGCCTTCACCGACGACGACCATCTCGAACACACCCTCCGCCGCGGCCTGCGGCACATTCAACGCCACCCCGAACTCATCGACGGCTGCCTCACCGGCACCGGACTCAAACTGACTCACTATCCGACGACAACACTCCGAATAGGTCAGTAAGCAGGCAGGCGACCAGCGTGACGCTCCCTCGCAGGCCCGCCCCCTGCCTCGTGCACCACCGTCATACGTCGAGAGGCCGCCTGAGCCCCTGCAGCAACAGCTCGATCATGCGCCGCGGGCTGTAACGGGGATCGGTCTCGCGCCCGATGCACAGGTTCCCGATGCTGCGCATCACCTCGAAGGGCTCGTAGCCGTCCCGGATCTCACCGGCCTCGACGGCCGCGTCCAGCAACTGACCGCACACCGGGACGAGACGGTCCAGGAAATGCGTGTGCAGGGCGGCGAAGCGGCTGCTGTCGGACTGCAGCGCGTCAGCCAGGCCGTGCTTGGTGACCAGGAAGTCGACGAACTGGTCCACCCACCGCTGCAGCGCCTCGAAGGGGCTGGCGCAGTCGGCCAGGAGCACCGGCCCGGCCTGCGCGCATTCCTCGATCTGGTGGTTGTACACCGCGGTGACGAGGTCGGCGCGGGTGGGGAAGTGGCGGTAGATGGTGCCCATCCCGACACCCGCCTTGGCGGCGATCTGCCGGATCGGGGCGTCGACTCCCGACGTGACGAACACGTCGGCGGCCGCCGCGAGCAAGATCTTCTGGTTGCGCTGCGCGTCCGACCGTTTGCCGCGCGCCCCTGCCTGCGCGGGTTCGGGGGGCGTCATCCCCGACTCCTTCCTGCCACGGGTTGACAAAGCGGAACGCTGCTCCGAATATGAAATGGAACGTCGCTCCGCTTGAATGGTACGCCACGCGGAGCCTGCCGTCCTCTTGCCGCTCCTGCTCTGTGCGCGGCAGCGCCAACACACGGAAGGGGCACCTTCATGTCCTCCGCCACCTTCGACCCCGACGCCCCGGTCCTGTCTTACAGCCCGGTGACTTTCCAGATCCCCGGTCGTCCCGTCAGCCTCCAGGTCCGGGTGACCGCGCCCGCCGCCGGCGGCAACCTGCCGGTGATCCTCCTCTCGCACGGGCACGGAGCATCCAACAATCTGTCCTCGCTCAACGGGTACGCACCGCTGGTCAACCAGTGGGCCGCGGCGGGATTCGTGGTCATCCAGCCCACGCACCTCAGCTCACGGACCCTAGCCGCGAAGCTCTCCGACGCTCCCGGCGCACCCTTCTTCTGGCAGTCCCGTGCGACGGACATGAGCCACATCCTCGACCACCTCGGTGAGATCGAGAACGAGGTCCCCCAACTGGCCGGTCGCCTCCACCGCGACAACGTGGCGGTCTCGGGACACTCCCTGGGCGGCTTCACTGCCGGCCTGCTCCTCGGCGCCACGGTCACGGACCCGGACACCGGTGAGGTGGTGAGCTTCCTGGAGCCCCGCATCAAGCAGGGCGTGCTCCTCGCGGCCCCCGGCCGAGGCGGAGAGGACGTCCTGACCGGATGGATGGCGGCGCAGGTGCCGTTCTTCCACGGCATCGACTTCTCCACCATGGCAACGCCCGCGCTCGTCGTGGCCGGCGACAAGGACGACTCCCAGCACTTCACCTCGGTCGGCCCCGACTGGCACGCCGACCCCTACCGACTCGCACCCGCACCGAAGGCCCTGCTCACCGTCTTCGGAGCCGAGCACCTCCTCGGCGGAATCTCCGGCTACGACGCCCAGGAGACCAGCGACGAGAACCCGGAGCGGGTGGCAGCCGTGGCCCGCCTCAGCGCGGCCTACCTGCACAGCCAGTTCCGGCCCGGAAGCCTGACGTGGGAGGCCGCGTGCGCGGAACTGGCCGCCGGCACCGCACCGTTGGCCGGTGTCGAGTCCAAGTAGCGCAACTCCAGCGGGCCAGGGCGCTGTTCCAAGAGTGACGCCACGCCTCTCGGGTGCCGCGCAACCGGATGCTTCGGCTCTGATCCGGCAATGCGAAGGCGAGTTGGAGCCGGTTCCGTCGGAACGGGTTCCCCTATCCGCACTATTTGCCCTATCCGTCCTATCCCTCCTCCTGTGCCGGCTCGCCGCGGCCGATGGTCATCGACCACGTCATCGTCGAGGGTGCGCTGACGGAGACCGTGCCGTTCTTCTCCGCGCCGGAGACGTCCAGTTGGTTGTACGTGGTGCGGACTTCGCCATCGACGCAGGCGAACGAGAAGGTGGACCGCAAGGGCTCCAGGTCCACCTTCATCTCGCCCTTCCCCTTGCGCCTCACCGCGACGACAAGGGCGTTCCCCTTCTCGCCACCTGGGAAGGCGAAGATGCGGCCTCCGCGTGTCTCGCCTTGGCGCGCGGCGAGCGTCTCTCCCGGCTCCAGCTCCGGCGCGACCTTCACGGGGATCTGTTCAGAGCTTGTGGGAACGGGGGAGCTCGACGTCTTCGATGCGGCGTGGACGGTCGCCCTCTTCGCGGCTGCGTGATCGTCGGCGTGATCGGTCGTGCAGGCTCCTGTCAGCGGCAATACGGCCGCCGTCAAAATACTCCCGGAACTACTCCTACGCCTCGTGCGGCGGTCGAATCCGTGGCGGTCACGTGGTGCCGGTCGGCAGCCAGTTGTCGACGGCGGCTGCCAGCTCCTCCCGTCCCGTGAAGGCATGTCCCTCCATGCCGATGGCCCGCGCCGCGCCCACGTTCTCCTCGCGGTCGTCGATGAAGAGGAAGTCCGCGGGTGCGGCCTGCAGGGCGGTGACGCAGTGGTGGAACGCTGCCGGGTCCGGCTTCGCGGCACCGATCTTTCCGGAGAAGGCGACGTGGTCCAGTTCGTGCAGCCAGGGCTGCGCGGTGAGGAAGACATCCGCATGGTCCGACGGGATGTTGGACAACGGGGCGACCTCGGCCACGTCCCGTAGCGAGCGCACGTAGGCGACCATGCGGTCGTCGACGCGTGACCAGCTGTCGATGTCGGTGAGCCGCAACTCCTCGATCGTGTCGGCGTCGTGGGGGAGCGACAGCGTTCGCAGTACGGCCGTCCAGTACGCGGACGCGGAATGCCGGCCGGCGTCGTAGGGCGGGCGGCAGGCCCAGTAGGCCTCGGTGAAGGTGCGCGTCGGTGCGTGGCAGCGGGCGGCCATCTTCTCCAGGGCGCCCGGGCGCTGGTGGCGGGCGATGACCCCGAAAAGGTCGAAGAGGACGATGTGTCGGTCGGTGGGCATGGCGGCAGGTGCCTCCGTGTCTAAGGGGTCGGCTCAGGAGCGGGGGTCCAGGACGCGCGCGAGCGAGTCGAGGCACGCCGGGGCGTCCGGGCCGGTCGGGGCGAGGACGACGCTGGTCGCGCCTGCCGCGTGGCGGGCCCTGATCGCTTCGCGTGCCTGGCCGGGCGTACCTGCGATGCTCAGCTGTCGGACCCAGGCGGCGGGCATGGTTCGCGCGAACTGCTGGGCGTCGGCGCAGGCGGCACGGTGCTCGCGCAGCTCAGCGGCGAACGGCAAGGGGGCGATGTGCGCGGCCCAGTCCGGCTCACCGATGACGCTCAGGGCGTCCCGGACGCGCGCGACGGCTGCGCCCTCGTCCTCGTCGACGGCGGCGGCGTCGTAGGTGACGACGTGAGGGGTGCCCGCGTCGGACGGGCTGCCCAGATTCCGTAGCGAGGCGGCGACGTAGGCGGGGGCCGCGGGCTCGGCGAGGAGCAGCCCGTCGGCCACCTGGCCCGCGGCGGCCTGTGACTTGGGGCCGCGCACGCCGAGGACGACCGGAGGCGCGACGTCGGGTGTCTCGGTGAGGACGACGCCCTCGCAGCGCACGTAACGGCCGCCTGCCGGACCGGGCTCGCCGCGCAGGAGCAGGCGCAGCGCGGTCGTGTACTCCTTGATCAGCGTCAGGGGGCTGTCGGGCCAGGCTCCGGCCTGCCGCATCCAGTCGGGCATTCCGTGGCCGATGCCGGCGATCAGCCGGCCCGGAAAGAGCTGGGCGAGGGTGGTCAGTTCCATCGCGGCGAAGCACACGTTGCGGGCACCGGCGGGCATGATGCCGATTCCGACGGTGATGCCGGTGGTGGCGGCGAGGATGGGGCCGGCCTGGGCGATGCCGCCACGCCAGCCCAGGTCCTCCACCACCCAGATCTGGTCGAACCCCAGCTCTTCTGCTCGCCGGGCGAACGGCAGCACCTCCCTCACGGGCAGGTCGCGGGGGAGCAGGACACCGACACGGCCACGCGTGGAAGCGGTGTCTGTCTCGGGCAGGGGCATCGAGGGCTCCTTGTGTCGGGCGGTGATTTCTGGCGTACGGCCCGGTCGGCCGGGGCGGGGAGCCTGCGCGGCACGGGGGTCAGGGTCCGTGCCGCACAGGCGGTCAGAGGCTGCTCGGTGCCGGCTCGCGCGTGCGGTCGGATCCGGTGCGCAGGATCCCGGCCGCCGCGGCAGCGACCGCACACAGCAGGATCAGCAGTACGAAGGTGTGGTTCAGGGCTACGAGATGGGTCAGCCAGCCGATGACGGCGGGGCCGGCCAGCATGCCGACATAGCCGAGGCCGGCGACGCGCGAGACGTTGGCACCGGCAGCGGCGGGGTCCGCATGCCCCGCCGCGCTGAACAGTTGAGGCACGCAGCCGGACAGCCCCAGACCGAACAGCGCCCACCCCAGGAACGCGGCCCATGCCCACGGGGCGATGGTCACGAGCGCGATGCCGACCGCGGCCACGGCCGAGCCGTGACGCAGGACGGCCACCGGCCCGAACCGGGCCGCGAGCCGGTCGGCGAGCAGCCTGCCGATCGTCATCGTCGCCGCGAAGGTGCCGTACGCGAAGGCGGCGGTGCTCGCGGGCGTGCCCAGGACGTCCTTCATGTGCAGGGCGCTCCAGTCGTTGGCGGCGCCCTCGCACAGCATGATCATGAGCGCCAGGGCGGCGAGAACCCAGATGCGTCCCGGGGCACCGTCTCGCTCTGCCGCCGGTGCCCGCTCACCCTCGGCCGAGCCGGAGTCGGCAGAGGGCGGCGCCGACGGCAGCAGGGCGCGGCTCGCCGCCAGTGCGGTCACGATGCCCAGGGCTCCCATGGCGCCCATGCCCGCGGCCGGGCTCAGTCCGGCGCTCGCGGCAGCCGCACCGACCAGCGCGGCGATGACGCCGCCGACCGAGAACGTGGCGTGGAACGCCGACATGACGGGCCGGCCGTAGGCCTTCTCCACATGTACGGCGTGGGCGTTCATGCTCACGTCCAGGCAGCCGTTGCAGAACCCGAAGACCAGCAGAGCGCCGGTCAGCGTCCAGGCGTCCCGGGAGAGGCCCGGCAGCACCAGGGTCGCGCCGCACAGGACACCGGAGGCCGGAACCACGACGCGCGCGCCGAGCCGGTCGGTCAGCCGCCCGGCGACCTGCATGCCGATGAAGGCTCCCAGGCCCAGCAGCACCAACAGGCCTCCCAGCGTCGCGTGGCTGACGCCCACGCGCTCCTCGATGGCGGGGATGTGCACCACCCAGGCGCCCATGAGGGTGCCGCAGAGGATGAAGTAGACGAAGGTCGCCACACGGGCGGATCGCAGCGAATGTTCCATGCGGGAACCGTAACGAACAGATGTGGTGTTCGTAAACTGCCACTTCGAACACTTTGCATGTTCGTTCAAGGGTGGTGTTCAATCGCGGTATGAGCAACGCAGACCGGCACGGGCTGATCGCGCAGGCCGTCAAGGAGTCGGGCAGTGTCACGGTCCAGGAACTCGCCGAACTCACCGGTGCCTCGGAGATGACCATCCGGCGCGACCTCGACGCACTGGCCGCGCAGGGTGTCCTCGAACGGGTCCGCGGCGGGGCGCGCACGCTGCTGCTCAGGGGCGAGGAGCCGCCGTTCGCGCTGCGCTCCCGCGAGGCCGTCGATGCCAAGCGGCGGATCGCGGCCGAGGTGGCCTCGCTCATCGCCGACGGCGAGACCGTCCTGCTGGACAGCGGCACCACCTGCCTGGAGGTCGCCCGCCTGCTGAGAGGGCGGCCGGTCACCGTGATGCCGTTGTCCCTGCAGGCGATCCACTCGCTCAGCGACCCTCCGGGCACGGCCGCGCTGATGGTGCCCGGCGGACGGCCCCGCGCCGCGGAAGGTGCTCTGACCGGCCCTCTCGCGCTCGCCTCCCTGGCCGCGCTGCGCTTCGACACCGCTGTCATCGGCTGCTGCGGCCTGAGCGCGGCCGAGGGCCTGACCGCGTACGACCTCGACGACGCGGCCGTGAAGAAGGCGAGCATCGCCTCCGCGCGCCGCGTCATCGTCGCCGCCGACGGCACCAAGCTCGGCCACACCGCCTACGCCTACGTCGGGCCCTCGGCGGACCTGCACACCCTCGTCACCGACACCGGGGCACCCGCCGGCGAGGTGAGCGCGCTCGAAGGCGCCGGAACCGTCGTCAGGGCCGTCTGACAAGGCCGGTACGCGAGCGCGGCGCCCTGTCGCAGGGCCTGACAAGGTGCGATCGCCGTCACCTGCGGGCACAGTGGACGACAAATTGCGCCGATGCCGCGCGCAGTGGAGGACCGGAAGACCGACGGACCGACGCGAGGGGTTCTCGTGGAACCGGAGTGACAGATGTTCCGCACCGGGGAGGCCGACGACGGCGAGGAACTGCTTGCCAGGCTCGGGGCGCTGACCGCCCGGGCACGGGAGCTGGCGGAGATGCAGCGTTCCCGGGTCGAGCTGGCGGTGGCGCTGCAGCGCGGCATGCTGCCCCGGGACCTTCCCAGCCCTCCCGGCGTCCGCCTGGCCGTGGGTTACATGCCGGCCACCCACGGGCTCAACGTCGGGGGCGACTGGTACGACGCCTTCACGCTGCCCGAGGGACGCATCGGCCTGTCCATCGGCGACGTACAGGGACACAACATCAAGGCGGCCGCATTCATGGGGCAGGTCCGCGTGGCGCTGCGTGCGCTGGCCTCCGTGACCGGAGACCCGGGCGAGCTCCTCGGCCGTACCAACGACCTCTTGATCTCCCTGGGCGCCGACCTGTTCGCCACGTGCACCTTTCTGCGCCTGGATCCGGCCACCGGCCTCCTCGAGTGCGCGAGAGCCGGGCACATTCCCCACATCTGGGCCACCGCCGACGGCCGCTCCGGTGTCGCCGAAGGCGAGGGCGGTCCGCCGCTCGGCGTCCTCAGCGGCGCCGAGTACCCCGTCGCCCAGTACCGGCTCACCACCGGTGGAGTCTTCGTCCTGCTGACCGACGGAGTGGTGGAGGGCCCGTCCTTGAGCCTCGACGACGGCCTGCGCCAGGTGATGCGGCTCGCCGAGGTCACCGTCGTCGCCGGCCTGGGCATCGACGCCCTCGCCAACGGCGTGATGAAGCTGGCCGAGACGGTGGGGCATGAGGACGACGCCGCGGTCCTCGTCGTAGGCCACGACAGCGGTCCCTCGTGGCGGCGCCGACCGGACGCTTGAGGGGGCCGGGAGGCCGTCCCGCGCGGGGCGGCTGCGGCGGACGTGACGCACGTTGCTGCTGGTCCCTGAGATAGCGCCCGATCCGGACCCGGACAGGGGCGCTCGTATGGCCGAGAAGGTGCGGCCGGTGTCTGATTGCTGCTGTGTTGGTGACTCGGCGGTTCCGGCTGCCCATGGAGGCGGCCCTGAGCACGCTGGCCGTGGCCGCCTGCTATTACGTGGTCGGGCGCCTCGGTCTGCTGGGACGACTCGTCGTCGAAGGCGTGGTCGTCACACCCGTCTGGCCGCCCACCGGCGTGGCTGTCGCCGCGCTGCTGGTCTTCGGCGTGCGGGTGTGGCCCGGGATCGCCTTCGGCTCCTTCTTCGTCATCATGTCCCTCACCACTCCCCAGGCCACCACGCTCGTCACCGTGGCGGGCAACACCGTCGCGCCGCTCTGCGCCTACCTCCTGCTGCGCCGCGTCGGTTTCCGGCCCGACGTCTCACGGCTGCGGGACGGGCTCGCCCTCGTCTTCCTCGGTGGACTCGGAGCCATGCTGATCAGCTCCACGACGGGGGTCGGGTTACAGCTGTGGACCGGGGAACTGGACAGCGGAGACTTCTGGTCCGTGTGGCTGGCCTGGTGGGTGGGTGACGCGATGGGCGTCCTGCTCGTCACCCCGCTCCTGCTCCTGCTCGCGGGACTGACCGGCCCCTTCCGGGCCGGGCGCTGGAAAGAGGCCGTGTGCCTGGCCCTCGCGACCTCGGTGCTCGTCCCGCTGGCCGTGTTCAGCCCGATGAGCTTGCTCTACCTCATCTTTCCCCTGCTGATCTGGGCCGCGCTGCGCTTCCAACTGGCCGGAAGCATGCTCTGCGCGCTGTTCGCGTCCGTGCTGACCACGTTCGAGGCGAACGAGCAGCGTGGCGCGTTCCTCCACCTGTCGGCCATCGAGGTCATGGCCAAGCTCCAGGCGTTCAACGGCGCCGCCGCTCTCACCGCCCTGCTGCTGTCCGCCATGGTGACCGAACAGCGCGCCACCCGACGTTCCGTGCAGCGTGCTTGTCAGGAACTGGCAGAGGTCCTCGATCATCTCGCCGCGGGCGATACGATGCCGGGCCAACCCACCAAACCCGCCCCCGGCATCGACGCCGACGAGGGCATCCCGCCGGCGACGGGCAGCCACCGGGACAGATGAGCGGGCGGCCCCGACCGGCTCTCCGGCCGTCGGCCCAAAGGTTCACAGGTCCCTGGTCTCTGGTCCATGCACCCGTAGGCCCCGTTCGGGAGGGGCCGATAGGTCGCGGTGGGGCTGACGAGTCTGGCGAGAAACTGATGTACGTAAGTTGTGGATGAGATGTAATGAAGAGGTGTGAGCAGTGTGCTCACGCCTTTGCTGCTCACGCAGGAGTCGCACCACCATGGCTTACCGGTTCAATCCGCCGCCCACCTGGCCCGTACCGCCTCAGGGCTGGGTGCCCCCGGCGGGCTGGCAGCCCGATCCGTCCTGGCCCGTACCCCCGGGCTGGCAACTGTGGATCCCGGAGCAGGCCCAGGCGACCCCCGCTCCCGTCCCGGCCGCATCCCCCTACAGCACGACAGACACCGGTGCGTCGAACGCCGGCGGCCTGTTCGGCCGTCGCCGCAAGCAGGCCGAGGCGGAAGCCGCGCGCCTTTCGGACGAGGTGGCCCGCGCCGACGCCCGGGCCGGTCAACTGGAAGAGGACAACCGGCACCTGACGCAGCAGCTGGCCGGCCTGCTGGGCGCCGACAGCGCGCAACTCGTCGCCGAGCAGCAGCGCTTGCAGCGCGCGCACGACGAGAAGGTCCAGGAAATGGCCCGGATCGACGCCCTGCTGGACGCCAAGGCCGAGCACGCCGCCGAGCGGGCAGCCCAGTCGCTGATCGACGTGCGTCGCCAGGCCGACACCCTGGCCCAGCAGGCACGTCAGGCCGAGCAGCAGGTCGCCGCCGCACAGCATGCGCTGGTGCAGACCGAAGAGACCCGGATGCTGCAAGAGGCCGGCATCTACACCTATCGGCACCCGCTGGCCGACGCGCTCGCCTACAAAGCCCGCCTCGACGATCTCAAGTCCCGCTACCAGCAGCTCGCACGGAACGACCGTGCCGTCCTGGGCAACCAGAACTGGATGGTCGACGGTTCGGCGGCCAAGGGCCGCAAGATGGTCCGCGACTTCTCCAAGCTCATGCTCCGCGCCTACAACGCCGAGGCGGACAACGCGGTGCGCGGCATGAAGCCCCACCGCCTCGGCTCCCTCGTCGACCGGCTGACCAAGACCCGGGACACCATCGCCCGGCTCGGCACCACCATGCAGATCCAGATCAGCGACGACTACCACCGGCTGCGCGTACAAGAACTCGAACTCACCGCCGACTACCTGGCCAAGAAGGAAGCCGAGAAGGAAGAACAGCGCGAACTGCGCGAGCGTCAGCGCGAGGAGGAGCGTCTCCAGCGGGAGATCGAGCGCGAGCGCCAGCGCCTCGACAAGGAACGCCGCCACTACGAGAGCGCTCTGCGGCGGCTGCGCGCGGGCACCGCCGACGCGGCTGCTATCGCGGAACTCGAAGGCAAACTCGCCGAACTGGACGCCGACATGGCGGCAGTCGACGCCCGGGAAGCCAACATCCGGGCCGGCTACGTCTACGTCATCTCCAACATCGGAGCCTTCGGCGAACGCATGATCAAGATCGGCATGACCCGTCGCCTGGACCCCATGGACCGCGTGAACGAACTGGGCGACGCCTCCGTGCCGTTCCGCTTCGACGTCCACGCCCTCGTCTTCAGCGAGGACGCTGTCGGCCTGGAACGCCACCTGCACCAGGAATTCGAGGCCCAGCGCGTCAACCGGGTCAATCTGCGCCGCGAGTTCTTCTACGCCACCCCGGCCGAGGTGCGCGACGCGCTGGCCCGACTGGCCGGACAGCATCTCCTGGAATTCCAGGACACCCCGGATGCGCCGGAATGGCGGGCGAGCCAGTCACCAGCGAGGAATTGAGGTTCCACGTCACTTCTCGGTCCCCGGAGCGACCCCGCGCTGAGGTTCGGCCGCGCCTCGGCCTCCGTCGTCACCCGTGGCGATGAACGCCGAGCGCGCCGCCCTCACGCGCACTGCCCCGACGGGCACAGTGGGCGGATGCGCCGCCCACTCCTGTTCGCCCTGCTTGCCGCAGCCGTGCTCGCGACCGGATGCACCACCGTGGGCCCGGACGACGCCAACCCGCCCCGGCGGGTCGGCCAGTTCGCGCCCGAGCAGGGAGGACAGCCCGCCCCCGTGCGACCCGTCACGTCATGGACCCCGCGCCAACCGGCAGCCCGCGAGGCCCTCGCGGACACGTCCACGGGCAAGTCGAAGGAGCAGCGTCAGCAACATCAGAAGAAGTCGAAGAAGTCCGACAAGCCGAAGAAGTCGAAGCGCGCGGCGAAGTTCCACGAACCCGCAGCACGGCCGGATCGGCACGTGGCCGAGCACTCCGTACGCCGTCCGGCTGCCCGGCACCGCACTGCGCCGACCGCGCCTCGCAGGCACCGGCCCGCCGCCCGGCCGCCGGTGCGCCATCAGACCCCCGAGCACCGTCCGGCCCCGCCGCGCCACCACCAGGCCCCGCGACCGCAGCCCCGTTCCACCTACGACCTGCGCACCGTGTGTCAGTGGGGCGATCAGATCGGCATGGACCCGTCGTTGTCGACCGCCTGTCATCAGCGGAGCCGGTGAGGGCAGGCGGCCGTCACGAGGGCCTGCGTCAGTCGTGCCTTCAAGGTCGCGTAGCGGCTACGAGGAGTCAGGAAGCGCCGGTGTGGTGGTCCAGCAAGCGGGAGAGCAACCGCACGAACTGGTCACGTTCGGCGGGGCTCAGCGGCGCGAGCAGTTCGTCGTGAAGGTCGTCCAGGACTCCGTCGAGACGGCGTAGGCGACGACGGCCCGGGCCGGAGATCGTGATGATGTTGCGGCGCTGGTCGTCGGGGTCCGGCGCCCGCTCGACGAGGTCGCGCTCGGCCAGTTCGTTGAGCACGCCGACCATGTCACTGCGGTAGATACCGGTGCGACGACTCAACGTCGCCTGGCTGCAAGGACCGAAATCCTGCAATGAGGCGAGCACGGCGTAGTGCCACTTGCGGGCGTCCACCCGGGCCAGCCCTTCGTTGACCAGCCGGTCCGACCGCGTGGTCAACTGCGACAGCAGCCGACTCGCCCGTCGACGCAGCCTGTCGGGCGCCTTGGGGGCGTCGTCCTCGGGCATCTCCGTAGCTTCGGCTCTGCTCATGACGCTCATCCTACGCATTGTGTTAGTGGGACTAACGATGTACGGTCGCTCGCGCCGATCAGCGTTAGTCCCACTAACGCTGATCCGCGAACTACAGGAAGGAAGCCCGCCATTCCCAGCCAGACATTGCTGATTCCCACCCCTGACGGTCAGGCCGACGCCTACGCCGCCTTCCCCGACGACGGCGAGCGGCACCCGGGGGTGCTGCTGTACACGGACGCCTTCGGCATGCGTCCCGAGCTCACGGAGCGAGCCCGCGAACTGGCCGGGCACGGCTACTACGTGCTCGTCCCCAACCTCTACTACCGGCACGGCCCGGCACCGGTGGTCGAGCTTCCCGAGCACATCGGAGAAGACGTCCGGCCTGCGGTCATCGGCCGGTTGATGCCCCTGGTCCAGGAGCACACCACCGAACGCATCCTGCGCGACGCCACTGCCTACCTCGATTTCCTCACCACCCGGCCCGAGGCCGGCGCAGGACCGGTCGCCACGGTCGGCTACTGCATCGGTGGCGCCCTGGCGCTGCGCACGGCGACGGCCCACCCCGACCGGGTCGCCGCCGTCGCCGGTTTCCACCCCGGCTTCCTGGTCACCGACGCGCCCGACAGCCCGCACCGCTTCATCCCAGAGCTGACCGCCGAGGTCCACCTCGGCCTGTCGGGGAACGACATGTCGTCCGAGGCCATGAGCGAACTCGACCGGGCCCTGGAGGCCGCAGGCGTGCGCTTCACCGCCGAGACCTACCCCGGCACCGTCCACGGCTTCACGATGTCCGACACCGACGCGTTCAGCGCCTCCGGGACGAAGCGCCACTGGGACGAGTTGCTCGGCCTGCTGGACCGAAGCCTGGCCGACAGCTGAGGCCGGGGGGGCTCGCCGCCTCGCAGATCTCGTTGGCCGCGACCATCACCATCACCGTCACTGTCGTCGACCAAGGCCGCAGGGACGTTCGCTCCGCCGCGAAGTGGGCCGTCAGCGAGACCTGCCTGCGTTCAGCCGGGCGGCTTGCCGCGTCAGATAGTCGCGTTCGGCGAGGTTGGGAGCCTTGTGGGCGGCGTCGGCGTACAGCCGGGCCGCCTTCACCAAGTCGCCGTCGCGTTCGTGGAGATACGCCGCCACCGCGACGTAGCGGGGGAGCGAGTCGTCGTCCAGAGCCGCGAGTGCCGCGAGCCCGGCGCGCGGTCCGTCCGCCTCGCCCACGGCGACCGCCCGGTTGAGCCGGACGACCGGGCTGTCGGTCAGCCGGGCCAGCTCGTCGTACCACTCGACGATCTGCACCCAGTCGGTCTCCTCGGCGGTGGGCGCATCCGCGTGCAGGGCGGCGATGGCCGCCTGCGCCTGGAACTCGCCGAGCCGGTCGCGAGCGAGAGCGGCCTGAAGGATCGCAACGCCCTCGGCGATCGCGGTCGTGTCCCACCGGCCGCGATCCTGTTCGGCGAGCGGCACCAGGCTGCCGTCCGACGCTGTCCGTCCGGGGCGCCGGGCGTGGTGGAGCAGCATGAGCGCGAGGAGCCCCGCCACCTCGGGGTGGTCGATCGCCGCGGCGAGCTGCCGGGTGAGGCGGATGGCCTCGGCGGCGAGGTCGACATCTCCGGAGTAGCCCTCGTTGAAGACCAGGTAGAGGACGCGCAGCACGGTGGCGACATCGCCGGCCTGATCGAACCGCACGCCGGAGACAGTGCGTTTGGCCCGGCTGATGCGCTGCGCCATGGTCGCTTCCGGCACCAGGTAGGCCTGGGCGATCTGACGGGTGGTGAGGCCGCCGACGGCGCGCAGGGTGAGCGCGACCGCGGAGGCCGGGGTCAGTGACGGGTGGGCGCACAGGAAGTACAGCTGCAGTGTGTCGTCCACGTCGGACGCGGGCCCGGGCGCCGGCTCCTCGTCCACCAGGTCCTCACGCCGCCGACGGGTCGTATCGGCGCGGGCCGCGTCGAGGAACCGGCGCCAGGCCACGGTGATCAGCCAGCCCTTCGCGTCCCGCGGCGGGTCGTCCGGCCAGACCCGGACCGCCTCGACGAGCGCGTCCTGCACTGCGTCCTCGGCCGCCGCGAAGTCTGCTCCGCGGCGGACGAGGACAGCGAGCACGCTCGGGGTGAGGCTCCGGAGCAGGGCCTCGTCCATCTGAGTCACCCGGAGGTCACTCCGCGGTGGTGGAGTGCGCGCCCAGGAACGGGCGGACCTCCAGCCACTCGTGGATGGGCTTCCCGCCCGCGCCGGGGGCGGCCGACAGCTCGCCCGCCAGCTCGACGGCGCGCTCGTAGCTGTCCACGTCGATCATCATCCAGCCGGCGATGAGGTCCTTGGTCTCGGCGAACGGCCCGTCGGTGACCGGCGGGCGTCCCTCACCGTCGTACCGGACCCAGGCACCCTCGGGGGCGAGTGCCTGACTGTCGACGAACTCGCCGCTCTTCTCGAGCCGGGCCGCGAAGTCGTTCATGTACTGCACGTGAGCCGAGATCTCCTCCGGCGTCCACTGGTCCATGGGTGCGTCGTTGACCGAAGCCGGGGCGCCGCGGTAGTGCTTCAGCAGCAAGTACTTGGCCATGGTGTTCTCCTCGGTTCTGGTGCGACCCATTGTGGTCGCGCTCACCCCGGGGACGGAGCCGGACGCGGGTTCTTGACATCATCGGCGGAACTTTTCTGGAATTTCTGGCCCGATGGCCCGATGACGGGGCTCGGAGCCGCCTCGGCCGGGCGCGAACTCGGCCACGACCGCGCAACGGCGGATGCGGGCGGCGGTGACGCGATGGTTGGTTCGAGTGGAATCCCCCCCGGACTGTCCTGCTTCCCTGATCTTCCGTAACGGCCCGTCGACCCGCCTGTCACAGGGGCGTCTTGATCGAACTCCGGGCGCAACGGCTCACCGGAAAGTGCGTGTCCTATGAAACGACAGCGCCCCGCTCGGGCCGAACGAGCGAGGCGACATCGCTTCCCAGGAGTACCGATGCGCGTCAAGAAGATCTCCGCACTCGCCCTCGTCGTCACCGCCGCCGGTCTGTCGCTGAGCGCTTGCGGCGGCAGTGAGGGTGCGAGCGCGGCCACCGACACCAGCGCGTCCGCGACCGCCGACAGCTCCGCCGGCAGCCAGGACGCGACCTCGGATACTTCTTCGGGTTCCTCCGCAGACTCCGGTTCGGACGGCAAGGTCACCGCCCGGACCCAGTCCATGACGTCGGGATCGATGTGCAAGACCGACGACCTCGCCTTCAGCGCGGGTTCCGCAGGAGTCAAGAACGAGATCGTCGTCAACCTGAAGAACGGCGGCTCGGCCACGTGCAGCATGCACGGCTTCCCCGGTGTCCAACTGGTGGGCCCCGACGGGCTGGGTGACACCGGGCCGGACGCCGCCCGCACCGACGCCTCGGCGTCCACCGTCACCATCGCGCCCCGAGAGGAGACGCGCTTCCTGCTCCGGTACATCCCGGACACCAGCGGTTCCGGCAAGACGTACACCAGGCTCTCCGTGACCCCGCCGAACGAGACCGTCTCGGAGATCGTGAACCTCGACGGCCTGAACATCACCGTCCCCGCCTCCAGCGGGCACGCTCCCGACGTGTACGTCGACCCGATCGGCTACCACACGGGCTCCGGCAAGTGAGCCCGGCCGCGACGGGCCCGGCGCGGGTCACGGACTGCGGCGAGACCGGCTGGCAGCCACCGGCGAATGAGGGGGATGCGGCCGACGGGCCGTAGCGGTGCTGGGCAGCGCGGACAGAGCCAGTTCGCTGGGTGCGGGGAGTGCCGTGTGGCGAGGCGTCGCACGGAAGGCGTCAAGAAGGTAGGCCACCAGACGCCTTGACGCCGCGTCGTCCTCGGGGAGGGCGGTCACCAGGCCACCGTGCGCGACCAGCGCGACGATCAGGTCGGACGGGGCGAAATCGGGGCGCAGGGCCCCGGCGGCCTGAGCTCTGCGGATGAGACCGGTGAGGTGGCGCTCCGCCGCAGTCCTCGCCTCGGAGTGCTTCTGGGCCTGGCCCGGAAACGCGGCGAGGAAGCCTCCGGGAAACCCCGCTCCTTACGCTGCAGCCGGCAGAGTTCCTCCACCAGCAGGCTGAAGCCCCGCCAGGGATCCGCATCGGCGACCGCCCGGGTGAGGACGCCCGCGCACGCCGTCATCTGCTCGGCGAAAGCCTCCTGGACCAGGTCGTCGCGGGTCGGGAAGTGACGGTAGAGCGTGGCGACCCCGACTCCGGCACGACGGGCGACGGCCGACATGGCCGCGTCGATGCCCCGCTCGGCGAACACCTCGCGGGCGGCCGTGAGGATCCTGCGCCGGTTTCGACGCGCGTCCACGCGCAGCCCCTGACCGCCCTGCGGAGCGTCGCTCGCCGAGGCGTCGCCCTCGATCCGAGAGGAATGCGCGGTCACTGTCTCTCACCTCCGCCGTAACCGGACGATGTCGTCCGTTTGTCACCCTACGCTGCGCAAACAGCCGCCGGGGTGGGCCCGCCGGCTGGGCAGAGCAAGGGAGGCGGGAGCGATGGAGCCGACGATGAAGGCGGTGCTGTACGACCGGTACGGAGGCCCGGACGTCTTGCGCGTGGGTGACATCACCCGCCCGGCGCCGGGCCCCGGCGAGGTACTGGTCCGGGTACGCGCGTTCAGCGTGAACGGCGGTGAGCTGGCAGCCCGATCGGGCCGGGTGCGCTTCGTCACCGGACGCAGGTTCCCGCAGCGGACGGGGCTCGACTTCACGGGCGAGATCGCCGCGCTCGGCGCGGGGGTGACGGGCGTCGCGCCGGGCGACCGCGTGTGGGGCGTCATGGGCCGGACCTCTGGATTCGGCAGTGCCGCGGAGTACGTGGTCGTACGACCCGAGCGCCTCGGACTGGTTCCCGATGACCTGGACCTGGTGGAGGCCGCGGCGCTCCCGGTGGGCACCACCGCCGTCACCGCGCTTCGGGACAAGGGAGCGCTGCAGCCCGGCGAGCGCCTGCTCGTCCGGGGCGCCGCCGGCGGCGTAGGAAATGTCGCGGTCCAACTGGCCAAGGCGCGGGGCGCTCATGTCACCGCCCTGGCGCGGGAGACCAACCTCGACTTCGTCCGCTCCCTCGGCGCCGACGACGTCGTGGACCATCACCGGGTTCAGCCGCGGGAGTTGGGGCGCTTCGACATGGTGCTCGACACCGCGGGCACCGACCTTTCGGCCTACCGCAGATTGCTGAAGCCCGGTGGCCGCATGGTCACGATCGCCTTCGACCTCAGCCGCCCCATCGCCTCCCTCGGCTTCATCGCCGCGAGCACGGTGTACGGACGCGGCCGGGTGCGTTTCTTCAGCGGCAACCCCAAGCGGGCGTTGTTCGACATTTTGGCGCGGCACGTGACCTCGGGTGAGCTGCGGCCTTACGTGGACCGGGTGTTCTCGCTCGACGAGGTGGCGGACGCTCACCGGGCCTTGGAGGCGGGCGGGGTGCGCGGCAAGTATGTGGTGCGAGTCGATTAGAGTCCGCACCCATGTGACGGCCGTCGAGGGACTGGTCCCCCTACAGGAGTTCGCTTTCGGCGCCCGTGGGATCGCCGTCGGATGCGGTGCGGGTCGGGGACGCGATGTCCGTCGTCGTCACCTCGGTCGGCCGAGCGGAACGGCGACTGTTCCTCGCCGGCCCGCGTGCTAGCGCTCCGCCTTCGCCCAAGGATTGACGCCCAGCTTTCCAGTGGTTCCCAGGTCGAGGTTCGGGGTCACCGTCACCGGGTCGGCTCCGGCCTTCGCCCGGACCCGCACGTAGGGCACGTTCACCGGAGTACCGGACTGGGTGGTGTTGCGCCACACCAGGCCGGCGGTCGCCGACTCGCCGGGCTTGAGCGTGACGGACTGGGGCGGTCCGTCGGGCCCGGTGCCGGTGGAGATCTCGCCGCTGCCGTCGAGGATCCTGATGCCGTCGACGGGCTCGAAGTCGGCGTCCAGGAGCTCCAGTTGGGGGTAGCCCTCGACGGTGTAGTCGTGCGTGCCGCAGTTGTCGAGGTGCAGGCCCACGACGCGCAGCCCCATGGCCGCGTCGCCCTGGTCGGTGCTGACGCGGATCCCGGAGGCCGGGCAGGTGCCCGGCTCGGCCGGTGCCTCGTCCGAGGGGACCTTCGTCACGGTGAGGACCTTGGCCCCCGTCACCCGCGGCGCGACGGACGGCAGTGCCTCGGCGCGGACCGTGCCGCGCACGGTCCGCCCGGGACCGACATCCCGCACGGTCGCGGTCTGGCTGGTCACGGCCCCGCCGTCGCCGCTCAAGAAGCTGATGACGACCGTATAAGTCAGGCTCTTCGCGCCCTTGTTGGTGACCTCGTAGGCGGCAGTGGCCGTCGGGCCCGTGGAGAGACTGTCGGCGGTGACAGAGGTGCTGCGGGAGGGAGTGGGGGAGGCCGACGGGAGGGTCAGCGAGGTGATCCGTACGCCGTCCTTGCCCGGATCGTCGACCTGCGTGCGCGACGGTGTCGCGTCCGCTTCGGCGCCGCTGTGGCCGGCGCCGCCAGGGCGCTGCGTCCCGCAGGCGGTGAGCAGCAATGCGCTCGCGGCGAGAGCCGACAAGAAGGGGGCGGTCGCGGCGAGGGCCGGGCGGAGCGGCGTGGGTCTCGGCATCCGGTCATCCCATCATGGCGTCACCTGTGCGTGTGATGAGGGCCATCGACGAACGCCGCACCGCCGGTCAGCGCCCCCACAAGATCGCGTGGGCAGGCCCCGGATCGGGGTAGACGGCCCATAGAGGCCCGTCGGGGAACTCGTCTCCAAGTGCGTGGCGGGGCTCGGTGGCGGGTGCCGGGAAAGTTTCTGGATCTGGTGCGTCACAACTGTCCACGGGCGGGGTCCAAGCACACAGAACGTCAATACAGCAAGGAGATGTGGACATGGCGACGCAGCAGGTTGCGGCTCCTCAGCAGAAGACTCTTACGCCGAAGGTGGCCAAGCTTTCCGAGGCCACGACCGAGGTGGGCACGGGACGTTCGGGAGTGGACGAGCCGGCGTCCACGCGGGGCAAGACGGCGATCGCCGATGTGGTCGTGGTCAAGATCGCGGGTATGGCCGCGCGGGAGATCCCGGGTGTCCACGCGATGGGCGGCGGCCTGTCGCGCACGATCGGCGCCGTGCGCGAGCGCATTCCGGGCGGGCGGGCCAACGTGGGCCGCGGCGTGAAGGTCGAGGTGGGCGAGCGGCAGACCGCCATCGACATCGACCTGGTCGTAGAGTACGGCGTGCCGATCATGGACGTGACCTCGGACGTGCGGGAGAACGTCGTCCTCGCGGTCGAGCGGATCAGCGGTCTGGAGGTCGTGGAGGTCAACGTCACCGTCAACGACGTCCACCTGCCGGGCGACGACGACGCCCCCGCCACCGTCGACTCCCGCGTCGAGTAGACGTCACCAGGGCAGCCGCGCCCGACGCGGACACGATCAGCAGCCGCCCCGTCGCGGGGGCACACGAGTGGAGGCACGCGGGTGAGCAGGGCGTTTCAAGGAATGCTGGCGGGAATGGCGCTGGCTTTCGCCGGCTACTTCGGGGGATTCGGAGCGTTCCTGCTCGTCGCCGCTCTCGGCGCCATCGGCTACGCGGTCGGCTACTGGCTGGACGGCGGCGGACGGATCGAGGACGTCCCGAACATGTTCTCGCGGAGCCGGCGGTGACCGCCCCCGCCCCCGCGCTGCGGGGCACCACCGTCCTGTCCGACAGAGCCGTGCGCAAGGTCGCCCAGGGCGCTGCCCGAGAGGCCGTCACCGTGGCCGCGCGTGACGTGAGCGCCTCGGCCACGGTCGCGGGACGACGGGCATCCGTCGGCGTGCAGGTCGCTCTGCCGTATCCCACGCACCTGTCGACCGACGCGCGCAGGGTGCAGGAACACGTGACCTCCCGCACGCGCGCCCTCACGGGTCTGCAGGTCCCCACGGTCCGCGTGGTCGTGTCCCGTCTGGCGCCGGACGCCGCGCCGCCGTCGCCGCCCGCCGACGCCGAGGCCGTTGCCGGGCCGGCGGTTCGGCCGCCGCGCCGCTGGTGGTCCCAGCGCCGTCGGCCGATGGGCGTGCTGTCGGGACTGGCCGCGGCGGCCGCGGTCGTGTGCACGGTCGACGTCTTCCGTGTGCATGCAGCCGGTGCACAGCCCTGGGTATGGCGACGCTCCGCCGTGACCTGGCTGGCCGGTCACGGTCCCGGTGATCCCACCGTCACGCTCGCCGGAGTCGGCGCCGCGCTGGTCGGCGCATGGCTGCTCTTCATGGTCGTCACGCCTGGCCGACGCCGTCAGTTGACACTCGGCACCGCGGGGGAGGGATGGAGCGCCGCGATCGACCGACCGGCCGTCGCCGCACTGCTCCGCGACGCGGTGGCCGATGTACCCGGAACGCAGGACATCAAGGTCCGCTGCGGCCGACGGACCGTCAAGGTACGCGGTGAAGTCGCCTTCGGGGACTGCGCATCGGCCCGGGCCGAGGCCCGTCGGACCGCCACCGACGTACTGGATTCCTGTGGTCTACGACGCCCCTTGCGACTGCGCCTGGTCCTCCGCCCCGCCGACACGTGGCAAGCACCTGCAGCAGACGCCGGGCAGAACCCCGAACCGCACCACGCAACACTGACGACCGGCGAGGGGGACGCATGATGTCGCGACCACGCACCACCGCCAACCGGCTGACCCTGGGCACCGTCGCACTCATCGTGCTGTGCGCGGGCGTGTGGCTGGCCTCCTTCGACGAGCGATGGGCCGCACACCTGCCTGCGGGCTGGCCGGCACCGCCCGCGGACAGCGTCCTGCTCGATCGTGACGGTCTGGCCGAACTGCGCACCCACGCCTGGTGGACGCCGACCGTCATGGCGGTCGGCATCCTGGCTGCCGTCGCTCTGATCCTCTGTTTCCTGTCCCAAGTGACCGTCCGGCGCCCCGCTCGCCTGACCCTGGCCGCTCCGGGCAGCCATGTTCGAGGCTCCGGCCTGGAAGACGCGATCCGCCTGCGGACACAGTCGGTCGACGGAGTGGCCCGCTGTCACGTGCGCATCGCCCGCCGCCGACGCCGCCTGCACGTACAGCAACACGTCTGGCTGGAGCCCGGCATCACACCCAGCAGCGTGCTCGGCGCGCTCAACACTGTTGTCGATGAGGCCCGGACCGCGGCCGCACCCCGTCCCGTCACCGTCCAAGTCCGCCTGCGCGGCACACACCACCGCACACCTCATGTCCACTGAACCCACCCAGCTGCCCACCCGGGCATCCGCCGTCGAACGCATCGCGCCCGCACCGCGCGACCTGCGGCACGCCCTGTTCCGTACACCGGTGTCGCTGTGGAACGACGACATCACCGACTACGCCGCTGCCCTCACCTACTACGCGACCCTGGCCGTCCTGCCGGGGCTGCTGGTGATGGTGGCGACGTTCGGCCTCGTCAGCCCCGACACCGCGCAGTCCCTGATCGAGCATGTGACCGCGTACGCGCCCGGACAGGCGGGCAACCAACTCCACGAACTGCTCACCCGCATGATCCGGGAGAACGCCGGCGCCTGGACCATCATCGGTACCGGCCTGGTCAGCGCGGTCTGGTCGGCCTGCAGCTACCTGGCCGTCTTCCGGCGCGCCCTGCACCGTATGCACCGCACCGCCGACCGGCGCACCCCCCTGTCGAGGGCCCACCACACCATCCTGACCGCGTTCGCCCTGCTGGCCCTTCTCGTCCTGACCGCTCTGGTGCTCGTGCTCAGTCGGCCGGTCGCCGAAGGCGTCGGCCGGGCTCTGCACCTGGACGCGACCGTGGCCATCGCCTGGTCGGTCGCCCGCTGGCCGCTGCTGCTCGCCCTGATCGTCCTGCTGGTGTCCACGGTGTTCCGCAACGGGCCCGCGGCGGCCCGCGTACAACACCGCAGTCTGCCGGGCGGCATCCTGGCCGCGGTGCTGTGGCTGATCGTGACGGGCGGTTTCGCGCTCTACACATCCATGATCAGCACGTACAGCCGCCTGTACGGGTCCGTCGCCGGCATCGTGGTGTTCCTGATCTGGCTGTGGCTGTCCAACCTGGCGCTGCTCACCGGCGCCCAGTTCTCGGCCGAACTCGCCGCATCCGAAGAGACACCCCAGAGCCGTGAATGAGCGATCCCGGCGTCCCGCCCCACCACCGCCTGCGGGGCACCTCTTCGCCCCGCTGGTTACTGGACCGGGCCCGTCGCGCCGGACCGGAGGTCGGCACCGACCGCGACCTCGCCACTCGGCTCCGGATCAGCGCCGCCCGTACTCCTTGACGATCTCGCCCGGCTCCTGCGTACGGCCACCGCTCAACTGGCGGCGGCCGTACGCGAACACCCGGCCCGCACCCGGACACGTAACCGGGCAGCTCACATCAACTCCGGCTGGGCGGCCGCCTCGTCGGCCACGATCTTCAGCGCCGTGTCCCGCTGCTCGACCAACGGGACGAGCTGCTCCCTGACACGCGCGGACGGCGAGATCACCCGCACCTGCCGGCCCGTGGACACCTTGCGCAGGAAACACAGGAACGCCGCCTGCACATGGGTGACGGGAGACAGGTCGAAGGCCACAGGAGCCTCATGGTTCAGCGCCTCGACCCGCTTCGTCACTTCCACGGCGGCGCGCGCGTCCGCTCGGCCGGCGAGACCGATCACCCACACCTGACCGACCTGAGCCGAACGCGTCACTCTCGGGCGCCGGTGCGTCGGCGCCTGATCGGACCAGGTCATCCCGGCGGCCAACGGAATCCCGCGCCTGCTCGGAGTGACGTCGAGGGTCTCGCCGAAGCACCCCAGCGCGCGCCCCGGCCGCCGACGAGGAAGCTCACCGTGCACATCAGCCATCGCGAACATCTCCCGTACTCGTCGTCTCCTGTGCCGCTCGCACGACGCATCACGCGTACGGCACCGTCACTTGGTTAGACCCGGTACCCGGGGTTGCGTGACGCAGTCGACCTCTGCCCGGATACGGACGTGCAGGCGCAGCAGGCTCGGAGACCCGCACCAGAGCTGCCCCGGTGCCGCCCCGTGCGATGTGCCGGGAGGCGGTGGTCCTCTGATTGTGGGTCTGTTCGAAATCTGCCGGGTGACGGGTGCAGCGGGGCAGTGGCCGGGCTGTGGGGATCTAGGGTCCGGGGTGTGAAGCCCCCGCTCAACGAAGACGCCGTACCCAGACGTATGAAGCGACGCGTCCCGCCCGGCGCCAGGGCCGCTGCCGTCGTGGCGGGCCTCGCGGGCCTGACCGCGTTGGTGGCCGCAGGCCTCTGGACGACAGTTGTCCCAGGACAGAAGGAGACCGGGCAGACGACGGGCGCCGGCGCCGGGCCTGCCATTACGCCGGCCTGGCAGAACGCCTCGCCGCCGGCCACTGAGCCGCAGGATCCCTCCTCCCGCCGCGGGCCGTCTTCGTCGCCGGCCGGTTCCGGCTCCCAGCGGGCCCCCGCGCCGGGGGCGTCCTCGCCGACGGCCGCTGACGACGGTGGGACCGCCCATGACGATCACCGGCCACTGCGTGCGGGCAGTCGCGGAAGCGGTGTGGTCGACGTGCAGGAGAGGCTGCGACAGATGCGGCTGTACGAAGGCCCGGTCGACGGTTACTACAGCGTGGACGTCGCCTCGGCCGTGGCGCGCTTCCAGCAGGCCCGGGACATCGACGAGACGCTGGGTGTCTACGGTCCGCGCACGCAGGCCGCGGTGGAGGCGGCGACGCCAGGTGTCTAAGAGGGAGGGGACCTAAGCCCTGACCCGGGCAGGGGCATAAGGCCTCTGCCTCGCCCGATCACCGCTTCGTGCGATTTCTGTGACATTTCATACGGATTGCCTTGATGTGCAGCTCCTACGTTCAGTGGCGTCGCACCAACCACCGAACAGGAAGCAAAGGGGGCCATCCCATGCAGACCTCTCGAATCGTCCGTACCAGCCTTGTCTCCGCCATCGTCGGAATCGGGGCCGTCACGGCTCTGGCCTCCACGGCAGGCGCCGCCACCGGGCATGCCCAAGCGCCTGCCGCCGACGTGACCCTGCCGTCGCCCACCCTGGACCAGCCGCAGGACATCGACCTGAGCGACGGCACCGTGGCGCACATCAGCCACCTCTCCGACGGGCACTGGCAGGCCTGGATCACCCAGCACGGCACCCGCATCGCCGCCCTCGACGCGAAGCAGCCCAGCAAGCAGACCCACGGCTTCACGTACGTCCTGAACCAGGCCAACGGCTTCGTGGGCGTCATCCACCCGGGCGGCTGGCACAGCGAGCAGGACGTCGCCCCCAAGCACCAGGCACACAAGCAGTACCGCGGCGAGCGGAACAAGGATTGCGGCCGGCACGCCAAGGCCGCGCAGGGCGCCGAGCGGGACTACAAGGCGCTGAAGGAGGACCTGCTGCGCGTCGTGCGCAACGGCGGGCATCTGGACAGGTCCCAGGAACAGGCGCTCAAGGACGCCCAGTACAAGGCGCAGCACGCGGCGGGCCACGACCGGCATTGCGGCGCGGTCAACTCCGGTGCGGGTGCGGGCAAGTAGCCCGTAGCCGCCGAACACCGGCGCTCAAACACGACACGTCCCGCCTCGGCCGCGCATGGAGGGACGCGGCTGAAGCGGGACGTGCTGATCGTGCCCGCGAGGGAACCCGGGTGCGGGTCAGAGGATGCGCTCCTCGGCGTCGTACTGGTCGACGGGCTCGTTGGTGCAGGTGCTGACCGGGCCGCCGAGGACGTTGCCGCCGACGCCCTGGGGGTCGGCAACGGCGCAACGCAGGTCGACGTTGACGAACGAGGAGCCGTAGGTGTTGGCGATGCCGCCCGGGTCTCCGGCGATGGCGACGTCGCCGTTGTCGGTGGCGAACTGCGAGGTGCCGGTGCCCGACATGGTCTCGCCGTAGGCGGCGCGCGAGGCCTGGTTCATGTCGTGCGCGCTGGTCATCGAGTCCGCCTGCGGGGCGGCCTCGGCGGCGGAGGCGACACCGGCGGCGCCGACGGTGGCAGCAGCGGCGGCGGACGCCAGAGCGGCTCCGGCCATCACCTTGCGAATCATGACAACTCCCGTCTGAAGGAAACGCTCTCGAAGGAAGAGCTCTCGCCGGAAGAATCGGCTCTCACCAGCGACGACCCGTGTCTGCGCCCGCTGATTTCGGCGGGGTCCACTCCTACGTGCGGCAAGCAGCCGAATCGTGTGCCGATTGGTCCTCTCGAGTGAGGCAGTCGGAGCGGCGAACCGAGAGCGAAGGCCCCACGCCGCGTGCCACCGGATCCGGCCCGAGCCGGTGTGTCAGGGGTCGCTGCGGCACGGATGAGGCCGACGGCCGTGTCTCACGCGGTGACGGTGGCCCGGACCCCGCTTCGTGTCAGGACCCGGCCCAGGTCGAGCACGCTCAGGCCGAACATGAGGATCCCCAGGGGGACATGCAGGCTGAGTACGTGAGCGATGCCGAGGACCACCTGGAGAGACGCGAGGAGCAGGAACCCGGTCGCGTACAGGACGGGGCGGGGCGAGGCGCCACCCGGACGCCAGGCGAGGACCGCGGCGAGCACGTACAGCATCGACATGCCGTACATGACACGGGCGCCGACGCTGTGCATGAGGTCGCCGTGCTGAGCGGACAACAGCAGTCCCGCGCTGACTGCCTGCAGGAAGATGGCCACGGTCTGCAGGGCGATCGAGGCACGTACGAATGCGGAGAACCTGGTGCCGGGCTGCTGTGCCTCCGACTGTGCGGGCATGGTGCGTACGGGCATGACGCCCCTTCCTTGCTGCTGCTCGGGCGTTGTCCGGGGCTGACACCGCGGACTGTCAGCTGTCCGACGACGCAGCCGCAGCAAACGTGAGGCGCAACAAAACCTCTGGTGTGTGAGCTGCGTCTCAGCGATCATGTGGAGGGGCGCTGTACGCATGGGGGAGTCACAGGCATGTCCGATAGTTCAGCAACGGGTATTTCTGCTGCGAGTGGTGGGCCAGTGAGCGGTTCCGCGACGAGTGGTTCCGCGGCGAGTGGTTCTGCGACGGGTTCGATTCAGGTGGCGGGGGAGCGCCGCCAACTCATGAACCTCACTTATCGGTTCCTCGGATCGCTGGCCGAGGCCGAGGACGCCGTCCAGGAGACCTACGCGCGCTGGTACGCCCTGTCCCAGCAGGAGCAAGAGGCCATCGCATCACCGGGTGCCTGGCTGACACGAGTGGCCGCCCGCATCTGCCTGGACGTGCTCGGCTCGGCTCGGGCGCGGCGTGAGCGCTACGTCGGTGAATGGGTGCCGGAACCCGTGCCCGACACCCGTGAATGGGGCTCGGGCATCGACCCGGCCGAACAGGTCACCCTGGACGAATCGGTCGACATGGCCCTCCTCGTCGTCCTCGAGACGATGACCCCGGCCGAACGCATCGCCTTCGTCCTGCACGACGTCTTCCGCTACCCCTACGCCGAGGTCGCCACCGTTCTCGGCCGCACCCCGGAAGCCTGCCGCCAACTGGCCTCGTCCGCCCGCCGTAGAGCCCGCACCGCGCGCGCTGCCCAGGCCCCCACCGCCCAACAGACCGCCGTCGTCCACGACTTCCGGCGCGCCTGGGACACCAAGGACATCGCCGCCCTGATCGCGCTGCTCACTCCGGACGCCACCCTCATCGCCGACGGCGGTGGCCTGGTCGGCGCGGCCCTGCGCCCGATCACCGGAGCGGGCGACATCGTTCGCTACCTGACCGGAATCGGCGACCGGGCTCCGGCCATGAATCTGCTGCAGCGAACGGTCAACGGACGTGCCGGCCTGGTGGCCCAGACGCGGACGAACTCCGTCACCGTGACGGTGGCCGCGTTCAACGTCGGGAGCGACGGCCGCGTCACGCACATCTGGGCCGTACGCAACCCGGAGAAGCTGCAGAGGTGGAGCAACGACGCCGTCGACCGGGGGAGCCTCATCCAGTGACGGGGCGCGGGACCTGCTCAATGCCGGGGCCCGCACTTGCACGATGCCGCCGCAGTCGCCCGGAGCCGGTCCGCGCAGACCGCTTCAGGCACTCGCCTCCGGTTCGGAACTGGCAGGGCCCTGTTGCTCGCTGTGAGGCTGAACCGAGCCGCTTGTCCCGGTCGTGAGGCGGCGCGTCATGGCGATGAGGTCGGCGCGGAGTGCGTCGGGGGAGTTGTCGGCTCCGGCCCGGGTCATGCGGGCGAGCTGGGGCATGGTGAGCCACCAGGTCGCCAGGGCGAAGACGGCACCGAAGAGCCGGCCGGGCGGGAAGTCGGTCGTGGCGGTGCCCGCCTGCTGCAGGAGGGCGATGGAGGCGGCCTTGTCGGCGTAGTGGGCCGAGCGTTCGTCCTCGGACACCGGCGGGGTGGTGCCGTCCTGCAGTGCTTCCCAGGAGAGCAACCGCAGCAGGTGCGGGTGGGCGCGGTGATAGTCGAACAGGCGCCCTGCGAGTTCCCCGAGGTCGCCGTCCGGACCGGGCATGGGCACCGCAGCGGCCGCCTGGGCCAGCTCTGCTTCCAGTACGGCGTTGAAGAGGGACTTCTTGTTCCCGAAGTACTGGTAGATCCGTTCCTTGTTGACGCCTGCCGCCGAAGCGACGCGGTCGACGCGGGCGCCTTGCGGTCCGTGCTCGGCGAATTCGGTCACGGCCGCCTCGAGCAGCAGCCGTTTTGTACGTGCGGTGTCCCAGGCCATGAGGCAAGTCTAGCCATTCTCCAACTGAAGGGTTGGACATGGGTGGCCGTCCATGCCAGACTCCAACTCGACAGTTGGAAAACGTGACCGCCCTCGCTCTCGCACAGGAACAGGAGCAGCACCTCTTGACCACACCTCACCTCTCCGACGAATCCTCGACCGGCCCCACGCGACTGGAGCGCGGTCTCGCCCTGCTCGACACCGTGGGAGCAGGCGCCCCGACCCCACTGGAGACCCTCGACGACATCGCGCCCGACCTCGCCCGCTACGCCGTCGAGTTCGCGTACGGAGATCTCTACTCCCGCCCTCACCTCACCCTGCGCGACCGGCAGTTCGTCACCATCGCCGCGCTCGCTGCCCTCGGCACAGCGGAGCCGCAGCTGCGCTTCCACATCGCGGGCGCCCTCAACGTGGGCTGCACACGACGCGAGATCACCGAGGTGCTCATCCACACACTCGTCTACGCAGGAGTGCCGGCGGCGCTCAACGCGGTAACCGCCGCACGTGCCGTCTTCGACTCACACCCTGGGTACCTCCAGGAATCCCAGGCGTCCGAAGCAACCGACAGCAACAGCGCCGAAGACAGTCACAGCGACATCGACGACCGCTACACGCGAGGACTTGCCGCCCTCTCCGCCGTCGACGGCCACGCAGGCGAAGCAGTCGTTACGTCCCTCGCCGACATCGCCCCTGACCTGGGCCGCTACATCATCGAGTTCGTCTTCGGCGACATCTACGCCCGCCACGGCATCGACCTGCGTACCCGAGAGCTGGCATCCGTGGCCATGTGCACCGCGCTGGGCACCGCCGCGCCCCAACTCCGGGTGCATCTGCACGGACTGCTCAACACCGGGGGCACCCGGGACGACGCCGTCGAGACCATCACGCACCTCGCCGCCTACGCGGGCTTTCCCGCGGCCCTGAACGGCATCACCGCCCTGCGCCAGGTCCTGCAAGAACGCGAGACGCCCGCGAACTCGGGGCGCGGCTGAGGAGCCGATCGTGCGGGGCGGTGTCGTTGAGAGTGCGCGCGGCATTGGGCCGGAAGGGTTCGCTGGTCGTTGCCGTTGCCCCTGCTGATCGTGTCCGGTTGGGCCCCTACAGCGCTTGGGAGAAGCGGTTCTCAGCGCGCACGGTGTCGCGTGGCGAAGAAGATGAGCCCGATCGGTGCCAACGCGACCAGACGGCAGATCTCCGCGACGAGCCATGGGGCATGAAGAGCACGGGGCAACCACACCACGCGGCGACCGGCCATCGGCCGTAAATCGAGTGCGGACTGTCGGTGCGGTGAGGTGTGATCGGGGGCATGTCGATTGCGATGAGCGAGCCGGGAGTTGACGGGCTGGGCGAGATTGTCGGCGTGCTGCGGGAGTGGCAGCACGACAGGGCGCCGATGCACCTGCACCCGGGCGACCTGGGCTGGTTCTGGCGGTTCGGGGCGCAGGCGACGGCCGCCGCGGTGCGGACGTGGAGCCGGGGCGGACGGATTGTTGCCGTCGGGTTGCTGGACGAGCCGGAATTGCTGCGCCTGACGATGGCCCCGGATGCTCGCCGGGACGAGGAGCTGGCGCGTCGGCTGGTCGACGACGTGAGCGCTCCGGAGCGCGGCGTACTGAAGGAGCGGAAGGGGTACGTCGACGCACCGACGGGCGCGCTGGTCCGAGAACTGCTGCTCGAGAGCGGATGGACCGCTGACGAGCCGTGGACGCCGCTGAGCTGTGACCTCACCCAGCCGGTGCGGGATCCGGGCGTGCGAGTCGAGGTGGCCGGACCGGAGCAGGCACAGGTGCGGACCGCCGTACATCGGGCAGCGTTCGACAGGCCGACGTTCACGGACGAGCGCTGGCAGGCGATGGCGGCCGGACCGGCGTACGCCGACGCCCGGTGTCTGATCGCGTACGACGACGCGGGCAACGCGGTGGCGGCGGTGACCGTGTGGTCGGCCGGTCGTGGCAGGCCCGGGTTGCTCGAACCGATGGGCGTGCACCCGGATCATCGAGGTCACGGCCACGGCAAGGCGATCACCCTCGCCGCGGTGGCCGCACTCCAGGAGCTGGGATCGTCGAGCGCGATCGTCGCGACGCCGAGCCGTAACGTCGCAGCCCTCGCCACCTACAAGTCGGCCGGATTCCAGCCGCTCTCCGACGTCCGGGACCTGGCCCGGGACGCGTAGCCGACGCCGACTCCGGCAGGCGGGAGCTCCGGCGACATCGTGAGACAGTCCGTTCACTGTCCGTCCGGGGCCCCCGGCCCGTCGTTCTCCGAGGGAGCGGCGCGGCGCAAAGTGCGGATCGCCGGGATCGCGAACAGCGCCGCGCAGCCCGCCAGGCAGGCGCCGGCCGACACCAGCAGGAGCCGCTCGGGGGAGGCCAGCGCGGTCGCGGGCCCGGCCAAAATCTGGCCGAGCGCGATTCCGGACACCGAGCCCGCCAGCTCGTAGGCGCTGACCCTGTTGAGTACAGCGGGCGGCGTGTGGGTCTGCACGCTCGTCGCCCACATCACCGACCAGAACGCCAAGGCGCCGCCGCCGAGGGCGTGACCCGCCAGCAGCAGCGGCAGGTCGGAGCCCAGCGCCACGCAGAGCGGCAGCACGGCGTACAGCACCATCGCCACCGCGCCGGCTGCCAGCGGCCGGGCCGGACGCAGCCGCAGTGCCAGCAGGCCGCCGAGCACCGTGCCGGCTCCGAGGAAGGAGACGGCCAGGCCATAGGAGTTCGGGCCGAGCCGGTCGCCGACCAGCGCCGAGCTGAGCGGTACCAGCGGCCCGAAGAGCAGCACGCCGTAGCCCATCCAGATGAGGATCACCGCCCACATCCAGGTGCGTGAGCGGAACTCCTGCCACCCCTGTCGCAGCTCGCGCCGCAGCGAACTGCCGGTGCGGGGCGAGGAGCCGATGCCGACCGAGGTGTCGGCGGACGCGTCGGCCAGTGCGAGCCGGATGAGCGCCAGGCACAAGGCGCTGAGCAGGAACGTACCGGCGTCGATGGCGTACACGGTCCCGGCACTGGTGGCCGTGATCAGCAGTCCCGCGAGGGCCGGGCCGATCAAGTGGGCGAGGGCGTCGGCCACCTTGAGCGTGGCGTTGGCCCGCTGCGGTTCGCGGGCGACCAGCGGAACCATCCCGTTCACCCCGGGCAGGAACATCGCGACGGCCGCCCCGGCCAGTGCCGCCATGGTGATCAGCAGCCAGAACGGCGGCGGTCCGGCGAAGAACGCCGCAGCCAGCACACCTTGGGTGAGCACCCGGGCGAGGTCCGCCAGAACCATCATCCGGCGCGCTCCGAACCGGTCGGCGAACACCCCGCCGAACAGGACCAGGAGGACGAACGTCCCGGTCCAGGTACCGAGGACGAGGCCGGCCCCGGAGATCCCGTACAGCGCGCCGACCGCGAGCGCGGCCGCCACCGGCATCATCGCGTCGCCGACCAGTGAGATGGTGCGGGCGGTGAAGTAGAGCGCGAAGCGCCGCTCCCACAAGGGACGTTGAGTGGTCGGCGGATCGAGCACGGTGGGCTGGGCGGTCTGGTCATGCGTCTGCGCGGTGGTCACAGCACTGATGTTGGACTGGACCAATCGGTCACCCCAGTGTCTCGAACGACACGGTGAGGTACTTTCCCGCCATGACGCCCGGCTCACTGCCCCATTCCACGGCACCGCACCGCGTCGTGGCGCTGCTGCAACCCCCTCAGGCGACCTTCCCGCTGGCCTGCGCGAGCGCGGTGTTCGGCGACCACGGACCGGCGATCCCTCAGCGCTACGCCTTCGAAGTCTGCACGGAGTTCCCCGGCACCGTACGCACCGACGTCGGCTACGACATGCTGGTCACGGCAGGCCTGGACGCGCTGGAGCGCGCGGACACCGTGCTCGTCCCCGGCTGGCGGCAACCGCCCGGTACCGACGTGTCGTCGGCGGTCGTCGCGGCGGTCCGCCGGGCGCACCGGCGCGGCGCCCGGATCGTCGGCATCTGCTCGGGCGCGTTCGTGCTCGCCGCCGCCGGACTGCTGGACGGCCGACGCGCCGCCACCCACTGGGCCCAGGCCCCCGAACTGGCAGACCGGTTCCCGAAAGTCCAGGTCGATCCCGCGGTGCTCTACGTGGACCACGGCGACGTCGCCACCAGCGCCGGATCGGCGGCCGGAGTGGACCTCTGCCTGCACCTGGTCAGCGCCGACCAGGGGTCTGCGTACGCGCTCCGGATCGCCCGGCAACTGGTGATGCCGCCACACCGCGAGGGCTGCCAGCTGCAGTACGCCGAACTGCCCACCTCCGGACCGGTCGCCGACTCGCTGGCCCCGCTGCTGGACTGGCTGGCCGGGCGACTGGACCAGCCGGTCAGCGTCGCCGAGATGGCGGCTCGCGCCCAGGTCTCGTCCCGCACACTGACTCGCCGCTTCACCGAACAACTCGGCATCAGCCCCGGACGGTGGCTGCTGGACCGGCGCATCGCCGCCACCCGGGCGCTCCTCGAGGAGACCGACCTGCCCGTGGAGACCATCGCGCACCGCGTCGGTCTCTCCTCGGCCGTCAACCTGCGCCGCCGCTTCCACGAGGCCCTTCGCACCACTCCCGCCGCGTACCGTCGCGCCTTCCGCGCGGAGAAGGCCGGGTAGGACACGGCTCGGTGGACAGGACCACAGGTCCTCGCCGTGCCGCCCAGTGCTCTGACCGCGGAGGTTCGCCGGGCTGGCGGTTGGCACGGTTGGAACGGTTGGATGGGCGGTGACGTCCGTTGCGACGCGTGTGAGTGGTGGCGACGGCCACCCAGGCCACCTCGATGCCGTCCGCGTCCACGACGGGCACACCGCCAGCGTGGCCGCTTCCTGACGTGCCTTGGAAAAAGTTGCGGGCTGCTGTCGATCCGGCCACGCCCCGTTCGACGTGAGGATGTGCGGCGCCCCGCCACACGATGACGCGACAGGACCTGAGAAGGAAACACGTGGAACAACTGCTGAGAGTCATGAACTTCACCGTCTCGAGTGACGGAATCGGTGCCGGTGAGGACCAGAGCCTCGAGAGTCCGTTCGGCCACGCCGTGGACCCGGCGAGGCTGTTCGCCTGGGCCGGTGCCACGGCGAGCTGGCCCATGCGCACGGATCCCGGGGGGAGCCGGGGCCTCGACGACTACTTCACGCGAGACTTCGCACGGAACATCGGTGCCGAGATCATGGGCCGCAACAAGTTCGGGCCCCAGCGCGGGCCCTGGCAGGACCATGAGTGGCGCGGCTGGTGGGGAGAGGAGCCTCCGTTCCACACACCGGTGTTCGTCCTGACCCACCACACGCGTCCGTCGTTCACGCTCTCCGACACCACGTTCCACTTCGTCGACAGCGACCCGGCCACGGTCCTCGAACAGGCGCGGGAAGCGGCGCAGGGCAAGGACGTCCGGCTCGGCGGCGGGGTCACCACCATCCGGCAGTTCCTCGATGCCGACCTCGTCGACACCATGCATGTGGCGGTCTCGCCGGTGAAGCTCGGGTCCGGACTGCGCCTGTGGGAATCCGCCGATGAGCTGCTCGACCGGTTCCACCTGGAGATCGTGCCCAGCCCGAGCGGCATGACGCACCACCTGTTCTGGCGAAGGTGACACGAGGGCCCACTCGAGTTCAGGCTGCGACTGCGAGAGGGGCGTCCGCCTCAGCGGATGTCCCTCTCGCCGCGGATGCGGGCACGTTCCTTGCGTTGGGCGGCGAGGCTGTCGGGTCGGGCGGATGATGGCCGCCTGAATGACGAAGTCCTCGTCGTCAGGGCTGAGCAGGCGGCGACGGCCTCCCGCCCACTGAGGGGCCGGACAGGCCCTAGCCCGGCAGGACGGCAGATACGTGTGCCGCCGTCCGTTGCATCGTCCGCGACTACGCCAAGGCCCGTTGCGGCTCCCGACCACCGTCATCGGATCCCGACGCATCCATGAGTACTTCACCGGCCGCCGTCCGCACATACAACACCGACCGTCCAGCCCGCCGTCGCTGAACGAGCCCCGCGTCCAGCAGCACCCGCAGGTGCCGGCCCACCGACCCCAGCCCCTGCCCGGTCACGGCGACGAGTTGCGTCGTGCTCATGGGAGTTCCGACCAACGCCAGCAGCCGGGCCCGCGCGGTGCCGATGAGCGCGCCGAGACCGGCCGGGACGGGGCGGCGGTCGTGGTCCTCGGAGAGCACCCCGAGGCACGGGTAGACGACGGCGTACCGCTCTCGTCCCTCCCACGACACCCAACCGGTCCTCGGTGTCACCGGCATGAACAGCAGCTCGGCCCCGGCGGCGATCTCCCGCGGCGGATACGTGTTCAGGTTGACCTGGAACCTGCTCTCCCCGAGCCACCGAGTCATCCCCGGCTGCAACGAATCCAGCACGGCTGCCCAACCGCCCTGGTTCACCCTGGCGGTCCGCGCGACCATGTCGGCCTCCAGGACACGTCGTCGGCGGTCCCAGTCCGGCCGTACGGTCTCCTCCCAGACGTACGTCAGGAGCGCGGTCGCCCGCTCGGGCAGGTCGTTGCGCTCCAAGGCGGCGGGCAGCGAATCCTTGAGGCACACGCGGAGGTTGGCCCGAGCCTCCTCGGCCCCGGTCTCCCGCACCCGCGCCACGGTCTCCTCGAAGGCCTCCCCGACACACGAGGTGGGGCAGAAGAAGTCGGCGATCCACGAGGTGCCGATGGCCACCCGCACGAGATGCGCGACCACCGGATCGGCTTCGAGGCGCGCGCGATAGCCGGGCAGGTGGGCGCGCAGCCAGGCATCCTCGCCCGGATGGGCGCCCGTCTCCGTGTGCAGCAGCCTCAGGCTCGCGAACGTCTCGGCGAAGGGCGAGAGGACGAAGCGGCTGCGGGCGAGAGTGTCGGTGCCGATCTGCCACAAGCCCATGAGTACGACCTTTCGCGTGTCGGCGAAACAGTACACACGCCTCCGGACCGCTCCGAGACTGCGGCACATGCGCAGCTACCGCTCCCTGTTCCGGACCCCGGAGTTCACCCCGTTCCTGCTGTCCTTCGCCGCCTTCGCCGCGGCCCAGACGGTCGGCGGGCTGGCCCTGGGCACGCTGGTCTTCAAGGCCACGGGCTCCCCGCTCCTGTCGGCGTTGAGCATGTTCGGCCCGCAACTGGCGCAGTTGCTGGGCGGCGCGTTCCTGCTCTCGGGCTCGGACCGGCTGCCGCCACGCGCGGTGCTGTCCGGCCTCGGGCTCGCCTTCGCGGCCGGAACGGCGCTGCTGGCGCTGGACGGCCTGCCCGTCTGGGCGGTCTTCGCCGTCGTCCTGGCGCAGGGGCTGGTCGCGTCACTGAGCGGGGGAGTACGTGGGGGACTGCTGAACGAGATCCTGTCCAAGGACGGCTACGTGCTGGGCCGATCCGTCTACAACATGCTCTGGGGCCTGACACAGATGGCCGGATTCGCGACGGGCGGCGCCCTGCTGACGCTCCTGTCCCCACAGACCTGTCTCCTCCTCGCCGCGGCCCTGTACGTGATGTCGGCCCTCGTCACGCGCCTCGGCCTCACGGCCCGCCCGCCCCGCTCCACAGGCCGGCCGTCCGCCGCGGCGAGCTGGCGCACCAACGCCCTGCTGTGGTCCTCGCGTCCGCGCCGCCTGGCGTACCTCGGCCTCTGGATCCCCAACGGACTCATCGTCGGCAGTGACTCGCTCTACGTCTCCTACGCCCCCGCGGCAGCCGGCACGCTGTACGCGTTCGGGGCGCTGGGCATGTTCGTGGGCGACCTCGCGGTGGGCCGCCTGGTGCCGCCCGCGGTACGCTGCCGTCTCGCGACGCCGCTGCGCCTGCTGCTGGCGGCTCCCTACCTGTTCTTCGTGCTGCGGCCCGGCGTGGCACTGTCCGCTGTGGCCGTCACCGTCGCCTCTGTCGGATTCGCAGCGAGCCTGGTGCTGCAGGAACGCCTGCTGTCCCTCACCCCCGACGACCTCACGGGCCAGGCCCTCGGCCTGCACGCCACTGGCATGGCAGCTCTGCAGGGCATCGGCGCCGTCCTCGCGGGCACGCTGGCCCAACTGGCCTCTCCGGCAACGGCGATGACCCTGATGGCGGCCGGGTCGGTCACCGTGACACTGTTCCTCGCGGCGCTGGGCAGGCGCGAGGAACGACAGTCGGCAGCTGTGCCAGGTAGGGGCTCCGACGTCGTGCCGGAGACGGCGGCCACGGAGTGAGCCTCGGTCCGGATCCGTTCCACAGTTCCGCACCTGTCGAACTGACCGCGTGTGGACCGGGCGGCGACACCACGGCGAAGGACGCCTCTTCGAGCAGCTCCCCGCCCACGCGGCTCACCCTGGGGCAGCCCGGGCCCGCGCAGGAGATCACCAAGTACAAGAAGACCTCGAAGTTCCTGGTCACGCCGACGAAGGTGATCGAGGGCACGGCCGCAGACCTCAAGGAACTCGACGACCAGAGCAAGTACGAAGGGCAGAAGGTCGCCTGGGTCTACGTGAAGGCGAAGAACGTCGGCACCAACGCCATCAAGTCCCCATGGTGATGAGCGACGTCGGCGCCGAGGCCAACGGCAGACCCGCTACGAAGCTCCTGCTCCTGATGGGCGACCTCAGCAGCAGGCCCAAGGACTGCGTCGGCAACGACGGCACCACCCGGCTGGACGGCGAAGACATCTGGAAGCCGAGAGACCAGCGCACCGTGTGCCAGCCGTACCTGCTGCCGACAGACGCGAAGATCACCGCGGTCACGTACTCGCAAGGTTCTTACAACGAGCCCTTGAAGTGGTCTGTCTGAGGAAGGACGAGGATCCTCCTGATCCTCGCGGAGCGGTGAGCAGCAGAGCCGGCGCGTAAGCAGGGCTGCTGCTGCTCGTTCGCGAAAACGTGACGCCGCGACTCCGCGACTCCCGATGGAAGCGACGGAAACGCCGGAAGCGACGGAGACTGCGGAAGCGACGGAAACTCGGATGCGGGTGTCGAAGGGCCACCCCTAGGCTGCGCCTCGGGGAGGGCGATGCGTGCCGCGTCGGCCGTCAGCGGATCGGAGATGCGCGGGGTATGACCAGTCAACTGTTCGCGATCTGCTTCAATGCGACCCGGCCATCGGACCTGGCACGGTTCTGGTCCGGAATCCTGGGCTGGCAGTTGGCCGACGATCCGGACGGCGATGACGTCGCGGTCCTGCCTCCGAGCGCCGCCGGTTTCCGCATCCGGTTCCTGCTGAGTCAGGAACCGAAGACCGCCCAGAACCGGGCGCATTTCGACCTGACGAGCGCTACCCCGGAGGACCAGCAGCAGACGGTGGCCAGGGCATTGGCATCCGGCGGGCAGCACATCGACGTCGGTCAACTCCCGGAAGAGGGGCATGTGGTGCTCGCCGATCCGGACGGCAACGAGTTCTGCGTCATCGCGGCGGGCAACAAGTTCCTCGCCGACACCGGTGTCGTCGGAGCGCTTGCCTGCGACGGTACGCAGAAGGTCGGCTACTTCTGGAGCGAGGCGCTGCGGTGGCCCCTGGTCTGGGACCAGGACGAGGAGACTGCGATCCAGTCGCCGAGCGGCGGTACGAAGATCACGTGGGGTGGTCCGCCGGTGGCACCGAAGGCGGGCACGAACCGGCTGTACCTGGAGCTGGCGATCCCCGCCGACGCCGACTGGAACGCAGAGGTCGACCGCCTGATCTCGCTCGGCGCGACCCGCACCGACACCGGCGAAGGCGACAGTGGTCAGCTGCTGATGCTCGACCCCGACGGCAACGAGTTCGCGGTACAGAAGCCCCGGTAGCGGCCTTGGCGCCCGACGGACCGAGCCTTCGTGGGGAGCGTCAGCGCTCGCGGCTCTTCGACCACCATCAGCCGCCCGCCGTCCGTTCGCTCCCTGAACCGGGGGCCGGCAGAGTACGACGCTCGAACTCGTCGTCGATGCGAGTAGTCGGTCGGCCCGGATCCGCGCGGGAAACGCCACGTATCTCCTGAACCACAACATGTTTGCGTGACGGCCATCGCCCGGCGCGGACCGCGAGCCAAGCATGGCCGGCCCACTCTGAGGTCGCCCTTGCAGGCCCCCGTTTCCGCTCGACCGGACAAGGCCCTCTGGCGGCAAGGCAGTTGAACCAGGAACAATGAGCGGCGCCGGCTCCGCCGTCCCATCCCCGTGACGGCGGAGTCCGGTCCTGCGCCGGCGCGCTCTTTCGCGGCATGCTCATGGAGAAGGGGGCCAGGGCCCCGCCCCGCTCTTCTATCTCCAACCTGGATTGTTTCTAGAATGTCCGGATGGAGGACATCGACGCGATCGCGGCACTGCAGGATCCGGTGCGGCGTCGCCTGTACGAGTACGTGGCGGCGCAGGGCCGCGAGGTCGGCCGCAACGAGGCCGCCGAGGCGGCCGGGGTGACACGCACGCTCGCAGCGCATCACCTGGACAAGCTGACCGAGGCCGGGTTGCTGGAGAGCGGCAGTCGTCGCCTGACCGGCCGCTCGGGCCCCGGGGCGGGCCGCCCCGCCAAGGTGTACACGCGGGTCCGGACCGAGCGGGCGGTGTCGCTGCCCGCCCGCGACTACCGCACCGCCGCCGAACTGCTCGCCGAGGCCGCCGAAGAGGCCGGCCTGGACGCCGGGCTCTGCGCCGCCGCCCGCCGCCGGGGCGAGGCCCTGCGTGGCTCGGCGGCGCCCTGTGCCGATCTCGAGCAGGCCATGAAGATCCTGGCTGCCCGCGGCTACGAACCGCACGCCGAAGACGCCGAGAACTCCCAGGGGGAGGGTGAGCCCGGGGAAGCGGCGCGCGTCATCCGTATGCGCAACTGCCCCTTCCATGCCGTCGCCGAACGCTTCCCGCCGCTCGTGTGCGGCATGAATCTCGCGCTGCTGGAAGGGCTGCTCGGTGCGGGCGGCCCCGTAGGCGCCCGGATGGACGCGCGGCCGGGGGAGTGCTGCGTCGTGATCGAAGCTTCTAAAAACAAAACTCGTTGACATAGAAAAGCGGGCCATGCTGGGATGAGGCCATGACCGCACCCACGCCTGCCGCCCACCTCGCCCAGCTGAATGTCTCCACGCTCCGTCATCCGCTCGACGACCCACGCAGCGCACACTTCGTAGAGATGCTGGACCCGGTCAACGCCGCGGCCGACGACGCGCCCGGATTCGTCTGGAGACTCGTGGGGGAGGGGGCGGCGGACGCCACCGGCCTCCGTCCGGCGGGCGAGAACGTCATCATCAATCTGTCCGTGTGGGAGACCCAGGAGGCGCTCTGGGACTTCGCCTACCGCAGCGGGCACTTGGAGGTCATGCGGCGGCGTCGCGAATGGTTCGAGCGGCATGTCGAGGCGCACCTGGTGCTCTGGTGGGTTCCCGCCGGTCACATCCCGACCGTCGGTGAAGCCTTGAAACGCCTGGCGGACCTACGGGCGAACGGGCCGTCGCCACGCGCCTTCACCTTTGCCTCCGCCCACACCGCCGCCGAGTCCGCTCAGCAGCGTGAGGTCATGCCACCGTCCCGGTCCGGCGAATCTGCCGCGGCGACGAAGTAGAAGAAGCAGTCCGTTCGGCGCCGAGACAAGCGAAGGCGCCGTCGCGGTCAGTCGTTCCTGAGACCATGGCGGGCATGACCGAGCCCGCTGCCGACGCGCGCCCCGAAGTCCAGATCTTCGAAGTGGAACATCTCGGACCCGGCCGACTCGCGCTCATCGTGCGCTGCTTGGCGACCACGCGGCTCGGTGATCGCTTCCGATGCCTCGACCGCCAAGGCCGAACCGTCGACCTGACCGTGACCGAGATCCGACGTTACCCACCGTTCACGGTCACCGAAGTCGCCCCACCGCACGCGGCACGCCTCGTCCTCACTGCCCCAGGTGCGGCCGAACTCGACCTCAGAGCATGGGACATCCTGCGAGGTGCCGACCTAATAGCGCAGCCCATGCCCGATCGGGAACAGGGTCTGTGACGGGTCACCGGCCACCGGGATCGACACCGGCAGTCGCCCACTCGGGCCGTGCTCGCCGACGATGACCTGAACAGCGTGGTCGAGGGCGTCCGCGCCATTGCCGTACGTCGCCAGATACACCGGCGCGTCGGGGAAGCGGTTGATGTCGTACGGAGTGCGGACGCCGACCACGACCACGCGCGTCTTCGCCGCCAGCAACGCGCGCACCAGACCCACTTGCGCGACACCCGCGTCCTTCCCGCCACCGACCGTCAGGCCGCTGGTGGCCACAACCACCAGATCGGCGGCGGCAGCAGCGGCGACGACCTCGTCGATCCTGCCCCGGTCGGGGGTGGCACCCGCGTCCAGCGACGTGACCGCATGCCCGCGCGACGTGAACGAGGCCGCCAGGCGCGACACGGCGACGGAGTCGGACCCGGTGACAAGGACACCGCGAGCGCCGGTACGGATGGGGAGCGCACCGTTGTCGTTCTTGACCAGTGTGGTGCTGCGCGCGGTGATCGCGACGACGTCGGAGCGGAACTCCGGACGGCCCACGACGCGTTCGGCCCGGTCCTCAAAGCCGTCGCCGGGCGCGTCGGTGAAGAGTCCGCGGCGGATCTTGTGGCTCAGGATGCGGACCACCGAGGCGTCGAGCCGTGACGCGGAAATCCTGCCGGACCGCACGGCGTCGACCACCGCGGCGTGAGCCAGCGGCAGGTCGGGGGAGAGGACCAGCATGTCGACCCCCGCGGCAAGCGCGGTGACAGCGGCCTTGTCCGGAGGGAACTGCTTGCTGGCTCCCTGCATGTCGAGCGCGTCGGTCACGATCAGACCGTCGAATCCCAACTCCTCGCGCAGCAGACCGGTGACGACGGCGTGCGACATCGTGGCGGGAACCAAGGTGGGATCGAGTGCGGGGACGCTGATGTGCGCCGTCATGATCAGGTCGACACCCGCTGCGACCGCCGCACGGAACGGCGGCAGATCGATCGCGTCGAGCTGCGACCGGCTGTGAGTGATGCGGGGCAGTCCGAAGTGGCTGTCGGTGTCCGTGTCGCCGTGACCGGGGAAGTGCTTCGCGGTGACGGCCACGCCGCCGCGGTGCAGCCCCTTGATCGCGGCCTGGACGAACGTCGACACGGCCTGCGGGGAGGCACCGAAGGACCGTACGCCGATCACGGGGTTGGCGGGGTTGACGTTCACGTCCGCCACCGGAGCGTGATCAGCGGTGATGCCGCAGGCGTGCAGCTCGGCACCGGTGATCTCGTAGGAGCGACGGGCGTCCGACGGGGACCAGGTGGCCCCCAGCGCCATGTTGCCCGGCTGCGGAGTGGCAGGCGGAGTGGGCATCCGGGAGACCGCGCCGCCCTCCTGGTCCACCGAGATGATCAGCGGCAGTCCCGTAGCACTCCGGGACGCCCTCTGCAGACCGTCGGAGAGCCGGGCGATCTGCCGCGGAGAGGCGAGATTGTCGTCCCCGCGCGCCGAGAAGTAGATCACTCCGCCCGGTGCGTACTTGCGGAGAACCTCTGCCGGAGTGGCCACCCCGTAGCGCCTGCGGTTGAGGGCCGCGGCGGCCTCGCTCACGCGGAAGGCGTCCTGGCCCGCCACCTCGATCATGAAGAGCTGGCCGACCTTCTCCTCCAGCGTCATCCGATCCACCAGCGACCGCGCCGTGGCCCGATCGGAGGCGGCCGAGGCCGAGGCCGCGTTCGGCATGGCGGCGCTCCACATCCATGCGGCACCGGCCATGCCGGCCAACGCCTGTCTACGGGATGTCATCCAAGGTCCTGGGGGCTGCGTCGGGATGGCACTGCTCCTTTGTGTGATTTTGTCGCACTGTACTGAGGCAGGCCGTCGATGAAGTGGTCCGCCGCGCTGTCATACGTGTCGTGCGCGCCGCACCGGCGCAGGGTGTCCAGCACATCGGTGTGCCTCACGAAGGGCGGAAGCCCGTCGTAGGGTGAACCTGCACGTGAGAGGCAGGAGGCAGGGATGGCCGAGACGACAGTGGCCGAGGTGTTGGCCGAGCTGGCCGGACTCGATGACCCGAGAGCACGAGCCGTGAACGAGAAACACGGCGACGACCACGCCGTGAACCTCAGCAAACTGCGCGCGCTCGCGAAGCGCCTCAAGACACAGCAGGAGCTGGCGTCCGGTCTCTGGGCGACGCGGGACAGCGCGGCGCGGCTCCTCGCGATCCTCGTCTGCCGCCCCAAGGCCTTCGGGCGTGATGAGCTGGACACCATGCTGCGTGAGGCGCGCACGCCCAAGGTGCACGACTGGCTCGTGAGTTACGTGGTGAAGAAGAACCCGCACTGCGAAGAGCTGCGCCAGGCCTGGTTCGCCGATCCTGACCCCGTGGTGGCGAGCGCCGGCTGGGCGCTGACCACCGAACGCGTGGCGAAGAAGCCCGAGGGCCTCGACCTCTCGGGCCTGCTCGATGTCATCGAAGCGGAGATGGAGGACGCCCCGGACCGACTCCAGTGGGCGATGAACCACTGCCTGGCCCAGATCGGCATCGAGCACCCCGCGCACCGCGCCCGAGCTCTCGCCATCGGTGAGCGCCTGGAGGTGCTCAAGGACTATCCGACGTCCCCGGGCTGCACGTCACCGTACGCACCCATCTGGATCAACGAGATGGTGCGCCGACAAGCCGGTTGAGACGGCAGGGCCCGTCCCAGCCCCAGACGCCTCGACTCCGCCCGCACGCCGAGCTCCTCGACCTCACCCACGGCGATGGCTCGCCCCCGCCGACGGACAGAACACAGAGCGACGCCGACCAAGGCTGAAGACAGGCCGAAAGCCGGTGGTGAGCAGCAACGCCGTTGACTCCTCTTCCGAGGCCATGGCGTTCGCGCCGAACACGGCCGTCCGAGCGGTGTCATGCTGCTGCACGAGCCGCCGGACCCGGCTCTCGGCACAGGCGAACATGGCAGAGCCGAGCCCCAGCCCGCGGTGTGCAGGTCCTCCTGGCCCCGATACGGCCGGAAGCCGTAGCCTTCGCGGATCGCGCCCACACCAGATCCCTCCGTCACGTCGGGCGTCCCTCACAAAGGCTGCCGACCCAGCACCGTCACGTAGGCGCCGTAACTGATCGACACCACGGCCAGGGCGCCGGCCACCACGATGGCCTGCGTCCGTCTGGTCCGCCAGGTCTGCTCCAGCGCCCGGGCCAGCGGGATCAGCAAGGGGAACGCGGGCAGCAGGAAGCGGGGTTTGGATCCGAACGGGCCCGACACCAGCACGGCCAGCGCCACCATGGCGGCCGCGTACGCAAGGAACACGAGAGGTGCCCGGTCCACGCACAGCAGCAGGAACAGCAGCAGGCCCGCCGCGACGATCACCAGCGCCATGGCGTACCCGACCCGGCCGCCGTGCAGCAGCAGCTTCTTCAAGAAGCCCAGGGTCTGGACGCCGAAGTCGAAGCGGGTCTGCCAGGTGCTCTGCACTCGGGTGTAGCCATGCCACAGGTCACCGTTCTGCGCTCCTACCCACAGCACGTACCCCGCCCAGCCGGCCGGCGCCAGCAGCGCGCCGATCCACGGTCTGGCGGACACCGGCCCGCGACGGCGTACGACCTTCTCCGCGGCCGCGACGACGACGGCCGCCGCGACCGCGATTCCGGTGGGCCGGGACAGTCCGGCAAGCGCCGCGAGCACACCGGCGGTCAGCCACCGGTCCGTCAGCACGGCATACAGGGCCCAGGCGGCGAGTGCGGCGAACAGGGCCTCCGTGTAGGCGAGGGTCAGGACGACGCTGTGCGGGAGCATCCCCCACAGGGCGACAAGGACCGTGGCGACCGCGCTCCCGTAGACCCGGTGCGCGCAGGCATAGATGCCGTACGCGGCTGCCAGCGCCGCGCTCCAGGCGATCAGCAGCGCGGCCTGTTCCACCGTGAGGGGCAACGCGTGCGTCACGGCTCTGATGAGCATCGGGTAGAGCGGGAAGAAGGCCCAGTCGGTCTGCGTCAGGCCCGAGGCGGCCTCACGCGAGAGGTGCCCGTAGCCGAACTCGGCGATATGCAGGTACCACTTGGAGTCCCAGGAGCGGCTCAGACTCCTGACCGGGGGACGGCCGGCCAGATGATTCACCGAGATCACGGCGGCGATGCCGTCCAGACGGAGCGCCGCGAACACCGACAGCGCACGCAGCACACCCGATGGACGCCCCCACCACGAACGTCTGGTGACGGGAGAACGGAGCTGCCCGGATCGTGCCGCCTTGCTCGGCTGTTGCGCGGAGGTGTTGCCCACGGCGGTGAGTCTTGTGCGTCGCACGTTCCGGCACAGCGAGAAATCAGGCTATATCCGTCTTCATTACGCTAGATCTTGGAGTGTGGCGCGTATTGGCTGAAGTCGACCGGCGGTGGCGTGGACCTCCGGAAGTGAACATGGCCCCCGCGAACCCCAACCGTCCTCCATGCAGATGTAGATGGTGTTCCGAGAGAGGCGCGTCGGCGAGAGACGGCCGCTATTCCAGCCACAACCCGTCGCGCATGATGACTCTCCCGCGCAGTTCTGGCTCGCCGCGCCAAGCGCGCACAGTCGTCGGAACCACACGTACATACACGAAGGAACCTTCGTCCGTGCGCGGATCCCACCCGAACTTGTCGGCGAACGCCTTTGCTGTTCCTTCGGGCACCTCCTGGTCCGGGAAGCATTCCGCCTCACCCTGAAGGAGCACCACGTCGAAGGTGTCCGGTAGCGACAGGCGCACGCGCGGTTCTTTGCGGACGTTTCGCGCAGTCGCGGACGTGGCGCTGGTGCACATCCACACTGCTCGCCCATCCCACGAGAACCACAGCGGTACCTGGTGCGGCCCGTGATCAGGGTGAGCCGTCGACACCCATACATCCCGCTCGGTAACGAGCCGCTCCAACGTGTCGCGCACACGCTCCGCCGTCTGGCGACGAGCAATTCCCGTGGTCTCCATGAGGACCGACCCTAACCAGGCAGGCGCGAAGCGCGCCTGAGGCGCAGGACCTACTACCAGCGACCGATGCCCCCCTCAGCTCGTGACTCGGGACGGGCGACTTCGGCGCTCAGCGCGGCCAGCTGAATTGCTCAGTCACGCTTGGCTCCGGTGACATCTGGATGCCGAGATAATGGCCCGCGACGAGCTATCAGCAGGAGAGGGAGACAGCTTTGGGGACTCACGAACAACGCGAGGCAGAGGCCGAAATGACCACCGCTGTGGCATGGGTCGACGCACGCGACCGACTGCCCGGTGACGGCATGCCTGTCGCCGCAGCAATCACGGGCCGGTATCCAGCCGAGAGTTCAGACACAGCCGGTGAGGAATTCTGGCTGGTCATGCCGATGTACTTCACCACGCGGCACCGGAGCGCGGACGGTACAGAACACCGCGACTGCTTTGTCGACTCCGACGACCTCGTCCGGTTTCCCTATGGCCGTTCCGGCGCCGAACCGGTCACACACTGGGCCGCACTGCCCACTCTGCCCGGCACGACAGTGCATTACGTACGTGGAGCCGAAGTTCAGCCGGCATTGCGGAATGTGCGGGACAAGCGGCCCTCGGCGTGACGGATGACCGCCGCCGGGCCTGCCGCACTCCGAAGACCGCTCGGCCGAGCTACCGGTGCCAGTCGCCGGTTTCCCGCAGTGCCTGATCGATGTATTGGCCGAGACCGTATGAAGCCAAGGATCGGCTGTCCGTCTCGTGATCCCAGACGAAGATCTCGTCGCGTTGCGGTGTCCGGACGAAGGCGAACTGGTCGCCGCCGTTGTCGCCGAAGAACATCAGCGGTTCGAACGGCATGTACAGCTCGGCGAAGTCCGGAGCGGCGCGGAATTCCGCGTTGTCCTTCGCGATCCGCTCGGCGGTCCAGACGACGTCGAGACCGTAGCGTCCTCGCACACCGTTGCACTCGCGCAAGAGCGCGGCCAACTGCTCGGGAATTGGCTGCCCGAGGGCGTTCTCGACCGCCGTCAAAGCCTCTTCGCTTGCCGGGTCGCCGAGTTCGGCATCGGACATGGTCTTGAGGATCTGTTCACGCCACATCAGCGAACCCTCTCAGATGCCATGCCGAGGGACGCATGGCGCCCCTGCCAGGTGTGTTGTGCACACGTGCATCATGGTCGTATGACCAATCTTGGGGAGCCCTCACTCGAGCAGCCTCTGAGGCCTGTCGATTCATCCGCGTTGCTGGCGCCGGCCGATCGGTACCACGCTCGTGCGGTACGCCCCCTGGGCAGCCGGGCGGTTACGGGGGCACCTGGTAGCGGCCACGTCCTCGTTCACCCATGGATCGAGGGGTACATGTCCGACCTCGCCGTCCTCGTAGGCCCGGCTGGGGATGTCCGATGACGGGCACCGGTTCGGTCAGAGTACGCCGCGCACGCGTCGCCGATCTTCCGCAGGTCGTCCAGCTCGTGTCCGAGCACGCCGCCTACGAGAGGGCGGCGGCCCCACCGACTGGCCTGGCTCGGCGGCTGGAGGCGTTGCTGTTCGGCGCGGACACACCGCGATTGCGTTGCTTCGTCGCGGAGTTGAACGACAGCGAGATCATCGGATACGCCACGTGTGCTCCGGAGGTGTCCACGTGGGACGGCGCGGAGTATCTCCACATGGACTGTCTGTTCCTGCGCGATGGTCATCGGGGTCTGAAAGTCGGCCCCCTGCTGGTGGAAGCCGTGGTGGCCGAAGCGCATGAGCTGGGGCTCGGGCAAGTCCAGTGGCAGACCCCGCCCTGGAACACGGACGCGATCAGGTTCTACGACAGGCTGGGGGCGCAGGCGAAGGAGAAGCTGCGGTTTCAGCTGTCAGTCGGCTGAATTCTGCTGGACCGCTCCCACATATCGCTCCCGCCTAGGCCGTGTGTCGAAAGTGGATCTTGGGCTGTGGATGATCACGGTTCATGGGCCGGGGAGATCTCACGGACGAGCGGTGGGCGATGCTGGAACCGCTGCTGCCGAATGGCACGAAGGCAGGTCGGCCACCGGTCTGGTCCCGGCGGCGGTTGATCGACGGCATACGGTTCAGGGTCCGGACCGGTGTGCCGTGGCGGGACGTGCCCGTCGCGTACGGACCGTGGGGCCGGATCTACGACCTGTTCCGCCGATGGCAGCGGAACGGCACCTGGCATCGGATACTCGCCCGGCCGCAGTACCTGGCCGACGCGGGAGGTGCGATCACGGTCCGCCCCGACCGGGTCCGCGCGGACAAGGCGTGCGCCTCCCGCAGGAACCGCGCTTACCTGCGTCGCCGCGGGATTCGCTGCACCATCCCTGACAAGGCCGACCAGGCGCGCAGCCGCCGGAGGCTCGGTTCCCGCGGCGGCCGGCCGCCGCGCTTCGACCCGGCCGACTACCGCGAGCGCCATGCGGTCGAGTGCGGGATCAACCGCCTCAAGAGGAACCGCGCGGACGCCACGCGCTACGACAAGCTCGCCGTCCGCTACGAGGCGACAGTCCTGGTCGCGGTGATCAACGAGTGGCTGTAATCCTTCACTGAAAAGGCATCGGGGCCCACGGCAGCGCCTCCCGCCATCCCTGTCGATCGTGAGCCCAGTCCATCATCACCTTGGCGGTCGACTCTTCCGGGCCGAAAACTTCATGGAGCCTTGGAACGTGGGCCTGGTAGTGCTTGTCTGCACTGCCTTCGCGGTACTCGACCTGGTAGCTGAGGTCGTCGTTCAGGTACACCTGAATGTAGTGCTGATCCACAGCCTCCAGATCGAGTCTTTCCAAGATCACAAACCGGTGCGACAGGTTCATCTCAGAGAGCAGGTCGTGCAGAGCCTCCTCGGTCGGATCGTCCACGGTACGACCGCCCGCTTCAACTACACGCAGCACTGGCTTCAGCATGCACGCGACTGTACCGACCCACAGGGCTCAACTGCCCAGCAGCGCACTCCCGCAACAGGCCCTGACGCTCCCTCGTACCGGTCGCCGACCGGCGTCGGTGCGATGAAACCCAGCCCTGGGAGTTGTCGACAAAGTGACCCCGGTGAGACCCCGTGCACATTCAGTGCCGTAGGTCGCCAGGCGAGGCATCCCGGTGAGTAGAGACGCTTGGGTTCCGGCAGCTGGGACCACTGCCTGCGCCGATACTCTCTCCGGAAACAGCCCAGACGAATTGCGAGGGGCCAGTGATCCGAGACCTGTACAACGTCCGGGCGCAACCTGCGGAAGGCGGTACCACGCCTCTGACGGAGGAGGAAGAGCAGCGCGCTCGGGCGGTGTTGCTCAGCGATCTCGGCGACAACATCGCCGAACGAGGCTGGGTCCGGTTCCCCGCATACTCGGCTCATTGGGGGCAGCAGGTGCTCATCGAAGCCGAAGACCAGTGCGCCATGAAGCCCTATGGTGCCGGGCACGGATCGCAGCCGGCGAATCCGCTGCTGCCGTAGGGGGGGGCGCGATCTGCGCGATCCCGGTTAGTGGATCATGGCTGGGTGATCTGTCGCAGTGAACTGGCGGACTCCGAGTGGGAGTTCGTCCGTCCTCTGTTGCCTCGGTCGGAACGGTGGACGAAGCGGCTGGACGACCGGACGGTCCTTAACGGGAGCATCTGAAAGTTCCGGACGGGCGCGGCTTGGGCGGGACGTGCCGGAGAGGTCCGGATCCTGGGCCACGCTGCGCACCCGCTACCGTCGATGGGTCAAGGACGGCACCCTTCAAGCGGATGCTTCGGGAAGCGCAAGGGCGAGTGGACGCCGCTGGTGAGGTCTACTGGGAGGTGTCGGTCGGCTCCACCCTCGTTCGCGCCCACCAGCACGCTGCGGGAGCCCGAAATGGGGGCTCCACACTCCTGGTCCTGGACGTTCCCGAGGTGGTCCGACGACCAAGATCCATCTCGCTTGCGACGCCTCGGGCCGTCCGCTCGCGTTCACCGTCACGGGCGGCAACACCAACGATTGCCTCGCATCGTTCCTGATGTGGGCGTGACATTTGACGACACTCCCTAGCTCGGGTCCAGGTCCGCGTGCAGCGGGTGGTGATCCGAGTACGCGCTGGGATGAACCCCGTGCGCGATCGAGGCGATGCCGCGCAGGAAGACGTAGTCGAACTTGCTCTGCCAGTCGGTGGTCGTTTCGCAGGGGCCGGCGGACGACGGGCGGCAATGAGGATCGGCATCCGTGGCCAGCGCCCACATTCCGCTGAGCTCGGGGGCGCCCGGCACGGCGTTGAAGTCGCCGAGGACGATCGTGCGCTCGTGCCGGGCGACTTCCGCGGCCAGGACGCCGACCTGGTCCGCTCGGACGGCCTCTTGACGCCGTTCCGCGAGGTGGGTGTTGAAGACCCGGACGGGGCGGCCGCCCACCGTCGTGGTGACCGCCATGTATCCACGGTCCTCCGATCCGCCGTCGGGGTACTCCACGTTCGTCCGGTCCGTCATCGGTGCCGCCGAGAGGATCGCCTGGCCGAAGCCTCCCGGGCGCCACGGAAACCCGCCGCAACGGCCCCAGTTCCGCAGCACCGATCCGTACTCGACGTGGTACGGCAGCCCGTAGAAGTTCTCCAGATATTCCCGTATCTTCTCGACGTCCCGTACACACGCTTCCTGCAGGCCGATGACCTGAGGCGCGTACGTGGCGATCTCCGCGGCCCGGCCGAGGTTGTGCCCGCTCTGGTTGCAGGGATTGCAGATGTTCCACGTCATGACCCGGTTCGGTACCACGTCCTTGGCGGCGTCGACCGGCAGTGGCCGCGCGATGAGGGCACCGCTGGGTGCGCTCGGGCCGATGAGCACCATGCAGACCGCGGTGATGGCGACCGCGAACAACCGCGTGCCCCTTCCGAGCACCAGCGCCTCCTCGGACTTGATGCACCTGGCAGCGCATGACGTCTTTGTGCACGAGGTTATGGGACGGGTCGTCGACGGCACACACGGTGTTCCGGATCGCGTTGCGCTCGGCCGGGAGCGCAACGAGCAGCCGGGTCTTGCTCGTGGCCCGAGAAGGTCGCCCCACCCGAATCCGAAGGAACTCCAAACATTCCTTCAAGAACTCGCGCAGCAAAGCAACAAACATTGACCCAACCGAACATGGAGTCTACGTTCCCGCTCTGGCACGCAACGGCAACTGACCTACCAGACCGTTGAGTTGAGGCTCCACTCCATCCCCCCTCAGGAGCACATCATGCGCAGAACGGCTCACCCCGCAGGCAGAACAGGCACCTCCGCACTCGGCTTACTGGCCCACCCCCGCCGGGCCGCCCTCGCCCTCATCGCGACTGTGGCCCTCGTCTTCGGGGCGCTGCTCAATATGCCGGGACTCTCGCACGCGGCGACGTCCCTGCCGTGCGACATCTACGGCAACGCCGGCACCCCCTGCGTCGCCGCGCACAGCACCACACGCGCCCTCATCTCCTCCTACAACGGGCCGCTCTACCAGGTGAAACGGGCCTCCGACGGTACGACCAAGGACATCGGCCCGCTCGCGCCCGGCGGATACGCCAACGCCGCGACGCAGGACACCTTCTGCCAGAACACCACCTGCTCGATGAGCAAGATCTACGACCAGACCTCGCGCCACAACGACCTCACGCCCGGGCCCGCCGGCACCGCCGGAATGGGCGCCGACCGCGGCGCCGACGCCGCCGAGATCTCGGTCACGGCAGGCGGGCACAAGGTCTACGGGATCTGGGTCTCACCCGGCGTCGGCTACCGCTCCAACGGCCAGGCCTCGGGCACGGCGGTCAACGGGCAGGCCGAAGGCGCCTACATGGTCGCCAGCGGCACCCACGTCGGCTCCGCCTGCTGCTTCGACTACGGCAACGCCGAACGCACCCCTGCCGACACCGGCAACGGCCACATGGACGCCGTATCCATCGCCACGACCTGCTACTTCGCCCCGTGCACCGGATCGGGACCCTGGGTGGAGGCCGACCTCGAGAACGGCATGTTCCAGGGGGCCAACGGCTCCAACACCGCCAATCGTGGCAACAACTCCACCTACGTAACGGCGATGCTGAAGAACGACGGGCAGACCAAGTACGCCCTCAAGGGCGGCAACGCGCAATCGGGCGGTCTGTCGACCTGGTGGGACGGGGCCCTGCCCGATCGGGGCGGCTACAAGCCGATGCAGCAGGAGGGCGGCATCATCCTGGGCACCGGCGGAGACAACAGCAACTGGAACCGCGGCACCTTCTTCGAAGGCGTGATGGTGTCCGGCTACCCGACCGACGCCGCGGAGAACGCCGTCCAGGCCAACGTCACCTCCGTCGGCTACTCCGGCCAGACCGACGAACCCAACGGCGACCAACGCAAGTTCACCGGCCCAGGCGGCAAGTGCGTCGACGTCGCCGCCGACGACACCGGCGTCAACGGTGCGGCGGTCCAACTGTGGGACTGCCAGAAGTACGCCGAGGACCAGCACTGGGCCCACCCCTCCGACGGCACGCTGCGCACCCTGGGCCGTTGCCTGGACATCAACGGAAACGGCACGGCCGGCGGTACCAAGGTCGAACTCTGGGACTGCAACGGGGTCGGCGGCCAGAAGTGGGTGACCCAGTCGGACGGTTCGCTCCTCAATCCGCAGTCCGGCCGGTGCCTCGACTCGCCGAGCGGCGCCACCGCCAATGGCACTCGGCTGCAGATCTGGGACTGCAATGGCGCCGACGCGCAGAAGTTCCAACTGAACTGAGGCCAATGACCTGACGGGTGCGGGGACACGAGGAGTTGGAGTGCTCCTGGTGTCCCCGCCGGTCCCGGCCTTTCGGCGGCGCGTCAGCTGGTCCGGCATCGGGGGGCGAGTTCGGGGCTCTGACCGGCGAAGGCGGCCAGATTCTTGGTGTGCCGACGGTCGGGAGGCTCACACTGCCAGGCCACCGGGGACGGTCGGCGCCTGAAGCGCGGGCCGTCCCCCGGCGCCACTGCAACCACCCGGGTCAGCGGCGCCGAACCGTCACCGTGTGCTTTCCTTCGGCAAGTCCGGTGAGCCGGACGTACCCACCCTCGTACTGCGCGTCGTAACTCCGCGCATCGCGATCCCACGCAGCCTTGCCGTTCACACGTACGACGTAGGAGTTGGCGTCGAGCATCGGCACAGCGACCTCGGTCACGCGCCGAGCAGGTATCGCGGCGGTCAGCCCGAACTCGCCGCGGCCGGTGCTCTGCCACGAGACGGCGATCACCCCCGTAGGGGTGGTCAGCTGACCCTCGGCACGCTTGACGTCGCCGGGCTGCGGAGCGATGCGGTACGTCCCCTTCCCGTCGGCGACGGGCGCGATGCCCAGCAGATGGAACGTCAGAGCCGAGGTGGGGCCGGTCGACCAACCGTGCGCGGCGCTCATGTAGGAACCGGAGTAGTCGGAACTGCCGTCCGTCTTGTACCCCTCCCAGAAGGTGCTGGCCGTTCCTTGCGGGGCATCGAGCATGTAGCCCCACTCCAGACGGATCAGATCCAGCGCCGTCCGTGCGCGGCCCGCGGCGAAGTGACCGTGGACCTCCATGCTGCCCGGGAACGGGTGCACCGAAGAGTCGGTCTTCTCCGGTGAGAGGGCGCCGGTCTTTGTCCAACGCTTGGCCAGCGCCTGGCTGATGGCCTGCGCGCGCTCCTCGTCGTCCACCAGCCCGAACCAGAGGACGAGCGCGTTGGCATCCTGCGGATAGAGCGTTGCCCCGGGCTTGTTCCGGTACAGGCCGGTGGCCCCGTCCCAGTAACCGGCGTCGTCGATGGCCGTCTTCAGCGCACCGGCCTTCTTGGTGCACGCGGCACCGGTCTCCGCGTCGTCGACGGCTTCGGCCAGGGCGGCCGAGGCGAGGAGCGCCCGGTACATGATGGCGTTCGCTTCGAGATTCTTGCCGTCACTGTCCCTGCGCGCCCAGTCGCTGGACGCGGTGACGTTCAGGAGTCCATCACTGTCGATCTTCGCGGTGATGTAGTCGAGCGCGCGTTTGAACTTGGGGTAGATCGTGTGCGCCCACGCCGAGTCGCCGCTGAACTCGACGTACTCGGCCGTCCCGATCAGCGTCCACAGGTGGTAGGCGTCGGAGTTCCCGATGAAGTTGACGGCCGGACCGGCGTAGGGGAGCGCCCCGCTGTCGGCCTGGTGGTTGTACAGCGTCTGCAGCGAATTGCGCATGGTGACCGTGTCACCGAGCGACACGTAGTCCGTGAGCCCGGAGATGCCCAGGTCCCCGGGCCACACGGTACGGTCCCGCTTCGCACCGTCGACCAGGACGGTGTCCCCGACGTCCCCGATGCGGGCGCTGTTGTCCCACCCCAGGTCGGGCGGGCCCCACACCCGGCCCTGGGTGTTGGCGACGATGTTGGTCTGCACGGTGTAGGCACCCGCGTACCAGATACGTGTGAGCAGGTCGTCGTCGCAAGAGAAGTAGTTCGGGTAGGCGCGCAGGTCCGCCACGTTCGGCGCGAACGCGATGTCGACGGACACGCCCGTGATCTCGACGGTGCCGCCGCTCTGGTTCACGAGCGTGAGGTACCGGAAACCGCCCCGCAGGTTGGCGGCGGGATTCTTGGTGGCGTCGGTGCCTGCGGTCGGGGTGGACGTGGCGGTGTTGATCCGGCCACCGGGCAGGGCCGTGTAATTCACCGGGGGTTCGTTGTTCGAACCGCCGTTGGATCCGTCGCTCGATGTCGTGCTGATGTAGGTGGACAGCTCGGAGTACGTCAGGCCCAGGACCTGGTCGGCGTCCGTGCCCTGCCCGAGGGTGATCGTGACGTAACCGCCCACCTCCAGCCCGAAGTCGAGGGTCACGGATGTGCCCTTGCCGTTCAGGCGGGCGTGGGCCGGTCCGGACTTGCCGGCGAGGTTCTTGGCGCCGTCGACCGAACCGGTCGTGCCGTGGACGGACGTCGGGCGCACTGTGCGGTCGGCCGGGGAGAGCTTGAACCGGTCCCACGGACCGCGTGGGGCGACGGAGGAGCTGAGAGGCGCCCCGTCCGCGCCCGTTCCGCCCGCTGACGGTGACGTGACGGGAGCTGCGGCCGCTGCCGTGGTGCGCATTCCGGCGGTCAACGCCACGGCCGCGGCGCCCGCCCGCAACAACGCGCGCCGCTTGAAAGCACCGACGCTGCCGTCGACAGATCTGCCGGCGTGCTCGGGCGAAGTCGGTTCCTCGGACATCGGGGCTCCCGCTCAGATAGACGGTCGTACGTCGTGCCTGACCGCAGAGCACGGCGGGTTGTGACCCTGGGACCGGGCCAGCCGCACTGCGGACAGAGACGCTTCGGAAGAGAGGCGTGCAGCAGACGAGTTGAATGGATTCACTCGCGAGCCGCGGAACACGCTAGCCATGGGTTCACATCGGCGACAACCGTCGTGCGCCGCTCAATCTTGATCGCGCGCCTGGTTTATGCGGTTCTATCTGGTAACTCCTCATACCTGCGCTCCGAGATGACAATTCAGGGGCGGTGTGGAGTCGAACTGGTCGTGTCGCAGGGGTTGTTCGACCGGCTGGCGAGGGCTATCACCTGAATGGGCTGAATCGTTTTATGGCTGGAGGTGATGGGACGGGCTGAGCCGCCACGCGTGCGACGGCTTCAGCTTGGGCTTGGGCTTCTGCCTTCTGGGTCTTGTGGGCGTGTCCGTGAGATGCGCGAGATGGATCGTTTGGTGGCGCTCAGCGGGGGCTCACAGATGGTGAGCCGACAGGTCTCCAGCCGTAGCCCGTTGCCGGGAACAGCACCCGATCAACTCACCTGGCTACGCGCCTTGTCTCGGTCGCAGAGACAGGCCCAAGCGGCCGATCGGTAGTGGAGCTGGTCATGGCAGCACGCGATAGGTCAGGTGTGTGACGAGCGTTGCGGACCTCGAGGACACCTGCTCAAGTCTCAGGGACGGGACGCCCTCGAACAGCCGCGTGCCGGCGCCGAGCGTGAACGGCACGATGTGCAGCCTGAGCTCGTCGATCAGGCCGGCGGCGAGGTACTGATTGATGGTGGTCGCGCCGCCCTGGACCAGGACATCACCGCCGTCGGCCGCCGTGCGGGCCCGCGTCAGCGCTGAGGTGATTCCGTCGGTGACGAAGTGGTACGTGGTGCCGCCGTTCATCGTCTGCGGATCGCGCGCATGGTGGGTGAGCACGAACACCGGTGCGTGGAAGGGCGGTTCGTCACCCCACCAGCCGTTCCACTGCCGGTCCCACGCGCCACGCACAGGGCCGAACATGTTGCGCCCCATGATGAATGCCTCGGCGGCGGCCATCTGATCGATCTCGGCCCGGTTCTCGTCGGGAGTGTCGAACATCCAGGCGTGCAGCCGGGCGCCCGAGCCGTCGCCGCCGTCGTCTCCGAACGGGCGCTTCTCGGTCTGATTGAGCCCGGCCGCGTACCCATCGACCGAGATCGTGATGTCGCAGATCACCCTGCCCGATCGTTCGGCCATTGCGGCGCCCCTTCGTTGCGGTACCCGCCGCCTTCGCGGTCGGCGAGACCTCTGTACAGCGTCGGCAAGAGGACGAGTACACGCAACAGCTGCGCACCCTTCGCGAACTCGTCCTCAGGACTCCTCACAAAAGCGGTGGGCTTGACCTGGTCGGAGGTCGGTGTCGTGCACGAGGCGCCGGGCAGCGGGTAGCGGTCAGCCGCGCCGTCACACGCGATAAACCCGGCGACATCGGCGATCATCCCCGGGATACTGGTCGCCCATGGATGAGGTCAAAGTCGTCGTCGCCCATTCCGAGCGCGCGACCCTGCGCGTCGGCGACGTGTTCCTGAAGGTGGACGCCGATCAGGCGCGCATCGACGTCGAGGTCGAGGCGATGTCCCTCGCGCCGGTCCCCACCCCAGAAGTCCTGTGGCGCAAGCCGCCCGTGCTCGCGATCGCCGCACTCCCAGGGACGACGCTCGGCCGCCTCGGCGGGCCGTCGACCGGGTCGCCGGCGGCGTGGGCCGCGGCGGGCGCGGCCATCCGGAAGCTGCACGACGCGCCGCTGCCGCCCCGGCACGGCCGGGCGGGCCGGAGCAGCCGCGCGTTGGCTGCGGAACTCGACGACGAGTGCGAGTCGCTCGTGGCGAACGGTGTCCTGCCCGCCGACCTGGTCACCCGCAACCGCGAGGTCGCCGAGGCCGCGCTCCGGCCGTGGACTCCGGCGTTCACCCACGGCGACCTGCAGATCGCCCACGTCTTCCTCGACGGCGACGAGGTCACCGGCATCATCGACTGGTCCGAGGCGGGCCAGGGCGATGCCCTCTACGACCTCGCCACCTTCACACTCGGACACGAGGAGCACCTCGACGACGTCATCGCCGGCTATGGCACCGATGTCGACCTCGATGTGATCCACGCGTGGTGGTCGTTGCGAAGCCTGCTGGCAGTTCGCTGGCTGATCGAGCACGGCTTCGACCCGTCCGCGCCGGGCTGTGAGATCGACGTGCTGAGATCCCGCATGTGAGGCCGCGCGGGCCCGCGTGCTGTGAGTTGGCTTGGGAGGGCTGAACGGAAGTCGTCGCGAACCCTCTTCGACGTCCGCCTGGCTGCGCGTATTCCGAGGCTTGCTTATCCGCCGAGGGAGCAGAGCCGACATCCACGCATCTGATCAGCACGTGGGCTTGACCCTCACGCCGCTGGAGAGTCGATGATCGCGCCGTAACCCTCACCTGGTCGAGCGGGATGTGCGGGTCATCACCGAGGACCTGCACTGCACCGCGATCCGCATCACCGGTGGCGACCTGGACCGGATCGAGACCACCGCACGCCACGCCGCGGCCGCCGGGCTGGAGGTCTGGTTCTCGCCGTTTCCCTGCGAGATGACGGACGAAGAGATGCTGCCGTACTTCACCGACGGCGCCCAGCAGGCCGAACGGCTGCGCCGCGACGGCGCCGACGTCGTCCTGGTCACCGGCTGTGAACTGAGCCTGTTCGCCCGCGGGTACCTGCCCGGCGACACCTTCAGCGACCACGTCCCTGTCCTGGCCGGCCCCGACCGTGAGGCCGCGCTGCAGCCCCTTCCCACCAAGGTCAACGCCTTCCTCGGCGAGGTCGTCCGCGCGGTGCGGCCCGTCTTCAGCGGGCTCGTCAGCTACGCCTCCTGTCCCCTGGACGGGGTGGACTGGAGCCCGTTCGGCATCGTCGGCCTGGACGCCTTCCGGGGCGTGCGGAACGCCGCGACCTACCGCGACGATCTGCGCGAGGAGTTCTCCCACGGCAAGCCGGTCGCCATCATGGAGGTGGCTGCTGCACCTTCCGGGGAGCGGGCGACTACGGCGGCGCGGGCTGGCACGTCGCCATGGGGCCGGACGGCGTCACCCCCAAGCCCTGGTGCGCGACGAGGGTGAACAGGTCCGCTACCTCGACGACTTCATGCCCATCTTTGAGGACGAAGGAGTCGACTCGGTCTTCTGGTTCAGTTTCTCCGGCTACCGCACCCCTCACCGTCTGACCGGCCCGTATCCCGACCTCGCGTCCTACGGCATCGTGAAGGTCCTCGACGGGCAGAGCGGAATTCCGGCGGACGCACGCGCCTACCTCGGCATGCCGTGGGAACCGAAGGAAGCGTTTCATGCGCTCGCCGGCCACTACGAGGCCCTCAGGTAACGAGAAACTCCTCACCGGCGCCTGCGGGAAGGCGGGCCCCGGGCGGTGCAGTGACCGGCCGTGCTTGATGCGGATCGGCGGATCGGCGGATCGGCGGGACGGCCTGGACCAGCGGGATCAGTTGGGTGTCGTCGTTGCGGTTGCCGTCGGTGGTGATCGCCGCGAGCGGGATGCCGTGTGCCTCGACGATCAGGTGGTGCTGGCTGCCGGCCTTTCCCCGGTCCACCGGGGACGGACCGGGGGCCGGCTCGCCCTGCACCGCGCGCGGATGTGGCTGGAGTCGACCGCTGCGCGGGAGAAGACCAGGCAGGTCTGCGGCCCACAGCTCGATGTCCGCCCACAACTCGTCGTCGATCTCCCGAAGCCGGGCAGCGGTCCTTCTCGTCTCGACTGGCTCGCCCCCCCCTTCGGCTGGCATTCAACGAGAACTGACACACCATCATTCCCGGCGCCTCAGAGCCCTCCTGTTGTGAGGAGTCGTGAGCGGTGAGGCTGCTCGGTGCGGTCGGTCAGGGCAGGATCTCGATGTACCCGTCGGTTCCGTGCACACGGATCCGCTGTCCGTCCCGGATCAGCCGGGTGGCCTGCTCCACGCCCACGACGGCCGGCAAACCGTACTCACGGGCGATCACTGCGCCGTGGGTCATCAGGCCGCCCACCTCCGTCACCAGTCCCGCGATTCCGACGAACAGCGGCGACCAGCTGGGGTCCGTGAAGGCCGTGACCAGGATGTCGCCCGCTTCGAGATCGGCCTCCGCCATGTCAAGGATGACGCGGGCCCGACCCTCGACGGTCCCCGCGGAAACCGGCAGGCCGATCAGAGCGCCGGCCGGCACGTCGTCGCGCCGGTACGCCCCGCTCACGGCCTCACCATCCGATGTGAGCACCCGCGGTGGCGTGAGCGCGTGGTACGACTGAAACGCGTCCTTGCGCTGCTGGATGAGCCCGTCATCCACCTGGTTCGAACGCACGACGTCGTGGAGTTCCTGGAACGTGAGGTAGAAGATGTCCTCCTTCTCAGGAAGCACGTCGGCCTGCACGAGGCGCTCGGCCTCCGCCAGCAGGGCCTGCTTGTAGACGAAAAAGCGGCTGATGATGGCGTACTTCGGGTACTCGCGGTAACCGATGAAGGTCCTGACCCTGTCGATCATCCGCTTGGCCTCGTCGGCCTTCCGATCCCCGTCCGGCAGGGCCCGCAAGCGCGACAGAACCTCCTGTTCCTTCCTCTGCGCCTTCTGGCGTCCTTGCTCGAAGCGGCGCTCGGCGGCGCCCGGCGCGAAGCTCCTGACGTTGTCGAGGATCACGGGAACGAGCGTGCTGGGGCGCTCGCGCCACCGTGGCCTCGTGATGTCGATCTCGCCGACGCAGCGCATGCCGTACCGGTCGAGATAGGCCTCAATGGCGTCGCGTGCTTCGGGCCCGCCCGCGAGTTTCGCCAGCTCGTCCAGGAATCCGTCGTCCTCGACGTTTTGCAGGAACGCCACCACTTCCGACTGCGGGCGGATCACGTCCGCGACGTCGAGCAGCGCCAGTCCCATCTCGGAGGTGACGTTGTCGGGGGCGGACAGCGTGAGCGTGTCAGCGGCGTTCTTCTCGCCCAGCCACTCCAGCAGCTTGTCGTTGAGCCACCACGTGGCCTCCATCCCTGCCATGATCGCCTGCAAGCTCAGCGGATCACTCAGTACCCGCTTGTGCTCCTCGAAGGCCTTCAGCAGGAAATCGAACAGCGCCGGTCCGGTCTTCGTCCGAATGTCGCGCTCCAGGGCGGCGATGGACGCCTGGCTGCGTTCGACCAGCCCGGTGACGATGGCCGGATCGGTCTCGATCGGAGCGGAAGCAGGGGTGGCCCTCGGTCCACCGGTGGTCGCGTCCGGGAGCGACGGGACGAAATCGCCGCGGTCCAGGACGGTCTCCAGCGCGTCTCGGATCAGTGGATCGCCTCTCCCTACGAGGTCCAGGAGGGCGGTGCGGCTCGCGGGCGAGGCCAGGCGCCGGGTGGCGTCGACGAACAACCGCCCGCCTGCCTCATGCATCGGCGCCATGGCCGTCAGCCGCCACACGGAGAGCCCCAGGGGCCTCATGGGGTCGGTCATCATCTGCTGATGACCGACGGACAGGTAGACGTGATTGTCCTGGTCGCCGCTCTCGGGGATGGGGAACAGCGTCGTGATCGGCCGACTCTGCACGATCTGGAAGTCATCGTCGACCAGGCACCATTCGATGTCCTGCGGGCGGCCGAAGTGCCCTTCGATCCGCCGCCCGAGCTGCACGAGCCGCACGACCTGCGCGTCCGTCAGCGCCGGCTGCTCCTGCCGCTGCGAGTCGATCGCCACTTCGTGCGTGCCGCCGCTCGGTAGGGCGAGCACGGCACGCTGTTTGGCGGAGACCGCCTTCGCGACGACTTCGCCTTGTCGCACCTTGAACACGTCCGGGTTCACCAGACCGGAGACCAAGGCCTCGCCGAGGCCGAAACCGGCGTCCACGGTGGCGACCTTCCGGTTGCCCGTGACCGGGTCGGCCGTGAACATGATGCCGGCCGCATCCGGGAAGACCATCCGCTGCACGACCACGGCCATGTGGACCGTACGGTGGTCTATGCCGTTGCGCTGGCGGTAGGTCACGGCCCGCTCGGTGAACAGTGAGGCCCAGCACCGGCTGACGTGCCGGAGGATCGCCGTCGCCCCCACGACGTTGAGGTACGTGTCCTGCTGGCCGGCGAAGGAGGCCGTCGGCAGGTCCTCCGCCGTCGCGCTGGATCGGACGGCGTACGCGGCCTGCTCACCGAGCCGGGAGACCGCGCGGGTGATCTCCGCCGCGACATCATCCGGGATCGCGATCTCTTCGATGGTCCGGCGGATCTGCGAGCTGAGCCGGCGCAGCGCCTCCCGGTCGTCCGGGTGCAGACGGGACAACTGCTCGAGCCGATCCCCGACGGACGGCGCATCCGCCATGATCCGCCGGAAGGCGTCCGTCGTCACGCAGAATCCGGCCGGTACGCGGATGCCTTCGATCCGTGACAGCACGCCCAGGTGTGCGCCCTTGCCGCCGACGATCGCGACCTGCGACTCGTCGATCCCTTGAAGATCCAACACGTATTGCTCAGTCATTCCGATACCTCCGAGGGGGCGGTGCTCCGTGACTCCGTGACCGCCCTGCCGGTCCCACCACTGGTTCGATGTCACCGTGTCCCGCATACGTCCACACCAACGCACACACGTCCTGCCCCCCATTTACGCAGGTGGTGGCATCGGCCGATGATTCTGCGGCATCACCCGGGCCTTGCGGCAAGCCCCCTGGCGCGCTATATGTTGAGAGTGGCAAGGAGATGATTCTCCTTGCCTTTTGCTTTTCCTGCACAGCGGTGTCTTGGGCACGGCGGGACTGGCTCAGTCGTGCGGCTCAGGCGGTGTCGTGGTGCCCCATCGGGACAACCACGAATTGTTCTCGTCCTCGTAGACGACCCGTCCTGGGTTCCATGACTCCGACCGATGGCGTTCGACACCGTGTGCGGCCAGAAGCTCCAGGTATCCGTCCACGCGCCGGATCAGCTCTGTGGCGGATGACTTGAACCAGGCGACAGCACCTGGATGCACTTGCGGGTTGTACACCTGTGGGTCGACATGGGACGGGTTCGTGTAGTCGGCGTCGCACCAGTCGTTGTCGGCTCTCCAGAATGGGTACTGCTCCTCAGCCAACTCGCTTTGCGCGACGATTTCGTGGGCGAGGACGAAGACGTTGAGAAAGCGTCGCCTGCGTTTCGCTCGGCTCCCAGGAAGCGGACGTACAGCCTGTGATTATGACCATTCCGCGCTTCAGATGTGAAGTTCGGCGGGGAGGCCCGTCCAGCGAAGGTCGCGAGGAAGATGGCCCGTGTCGTTGTAGACGAGCAGGGACGCCGGGCGGTCGGGCGCGTAACGGACGACGGTCAATGCGGCGTTGGCGTGGCTGAGGCCGATCCACCGCCAGCTCGGGGCGTCGAGGGCATCGCGGACGAGCCAGGCGACAAGGAAGTTGTGAGTGACGACCAGTTCGTGGCGGGGTTGGTCGCCTTCCACCGGTCCCGTGAGGCGAGCAAGGGCCGCCTGTGCGAGACCCGGCCCCCTCTCGCGTGCTTCCCTTGGGAACTGGGCCAGGCGCTCCAGGGTGGCGTCCGCGGTCCCGGGCGGCAGCTCATCTCGGTTCGGCAGGTAAGGCAGGTAGTCTCCGGCGAACTCCGAGCATCGGACAGGGACTTGGTCGAGCCGGCCGTGGATCAATTGGGCCGTCTGCCTCGCTCGGGGGAGAGGACCGTGGTGGATCACTGACAGAGGTGTCTGTCGAAGCCGTTCGCCGAGCAGTTCAGCCTGGCGTCGTCCCCGCGCGGTGAGCTCAGTCTCGTCGTCGGTTGCCTCGCCGTGCCGGGCAAGGTACAGGTATCGGGTTGCTGTTGAAGGCATACACGGCCCTCCGGTCGTTTCAAGATCACCTGGCCTCGATGACGCACCCCGAAGTCGACTGGTTCCCCTCACGCTCAATCGGTCCCTGAGGGTTGCAAGCAGCGATGGGCAGGACCTGGACCAGGCCGACCCGGACTCCCTCGTCGACCTCGGTATGGGTGGCTCGGACCCTCCAGCGGCCGGCGGGCAGAGAAACCGATGCCTGGGCGGGCAATCCACCGCCGGGATACGTGGTGGCCAGCTCAGAGCCTGCTTCGGCGGAGTCCATGAGCATGGCTGGACCGTCCGACACCCACGTGCCGCACTCCTCCCAGCTGGTGCCCGGGTCGGTAAGGACGGACTCGGCCGCCGCCTTCAGCTCAGCCTCGGAGCCGCCGGCGAGCCAGCGCAGGAAGGCCCGATGGTCGGGCAGGTAGCAGCTGGTGGCCGGCTCGTCCGCCAGCACCAGTGCTTGCGCGCCGTTCTCGCCCACAGTGATCACACCGGCCAGATCGTCCACCGCGCAGGCCCGGTCGTAGTCGTCCGGAGCGGTGGCATCCCCCGCCATGACACCGGTCTCCGTACACCCATGCCATGCGTCCAACGCGGATACGGGGATGACGACCAAAGGCCCGCCCATCGACTCGACCCAAGCAGTGGCGGTGCGGGACGCATCCGGTGCGGCAGACGAAGAAGAGCTCATGCCGTCAGTGTGCCCGTGCCCACTGACAACGCCCGCGGTGGTCCATGTGCGTTCCTATGCTCCTCGACGAGCTGGACGGCGGCCTCGCCGACCTGCTCAACATGAAGTGGACGCTGAGCGCTCCGGCAGGAGATGCGGCCGTCGCCCGCTACCTGGATGCCTATGTCAACCAGGCCTACCGCACCCTCCCGCTGGTTCGCCCACCCGCACTCCTGACGCTCGCTCCTCTCCCCGAAGGGCAAGACACCCGAAGCGCGGAGGGCTGCTGCACCACCCTCCTGCGCTGGGTGCGATCCTGAGCGGATGTACGAGACCGCCGCCGCTCTGGCGATCGCCCGGTGGCCGCTCGCCCCGTCCGAGGAGACCGACTGGCTGCTGGACCTGACCTCGGATGACGGGCTCACCGGATTCATGCCGCGGGCGCTGCCCGACGCGGCCTGGGTGCTCCACTCCATGTATGAGCACGAACTCGGGCCGACCGACATGTCCTACGTCGCATACCGACGGGCCGCGCTGACGAGCGGAGGTGTCGAGACCATCCCGGGCCTCGACCCCGCGGACGTGCTCACCGGCACCGGGGGAGAGCGCCGCGGACCCCGTTGGCGCCGACTGCGCTGGGCCGAACTGTCGCGGCGGACCGGTGACCCCGTGGTGCCCGAGGGACGGCTGCCGTGCCACACGTCGTTTCCTTCGATCGCGCCGGGCGGCTGGCCGGTCGGCATCCAGGCACCGTCCGAGGGCAGCCTGAACCGGGCCGACTGGAACCGCCTGGTCGACATCCTCACCGAACACAGCCCACAAGGCGCCGCAACCGGCTGCCTGGCCTACTACAGCCCCTTGCTGCACGGAGCCGAGGATTTCGACAATCCGCGCGTCCGGGCCGGCACCCTCGCGGACGCCAAAGCGTTGTACGACCACCCTGAAGAGGACGGCTGGAGTCCGTCCAACCTCTGGGCGCAGAACCGCTCCTGGGTGCTCTGCACGGATTACGACCTGTGGGCGACGAAGGTGGCGGGCCCCGCCCCACTCGTCGAGGCTCTCCTCGACGACGCGGAGATCGAGGCCGTTCGACTGCGATGGGCCTGCTGATCCTGATCGCTCGACAGGGGGCTCGGCTCACCTTTCCGACCGCAACAGCTCCGCGCTATCGCTGGGTCACCGAGCGGATCCAGGCGAGTTGCTGCCGGATCTCCCCGGCTTCTGCGATCTCCTGCCGGTCGGAGCCGTCGAAGACGCCGAGGAGGGTCTCCTTGCCGCGAGGGCCGATGCTCATCACCGGACCTCCCGAGTCGCCGCCGGCGGGGATTCCGGACACCCTTTCCATGCAGAAGTCCGAACCGCCAGGCGCGGTGTAGCCCTCACAGCGGGGGTCATCGGCCGGAACGACCCGCAGATCCGACTGCTTGAGCACGGGGGACTGACAGGCGTTCTCATCCCCGGCGCACGTAGCGCCCCAACCGTACTGGCGCACGGCCTGACCTGGCCGGACACCGGTCGTGGCCAACCGCGCCGTACGGATCTTCATCGCCGGTACTTTGACGAGCATCATGTCGGCGTGCGCGCTTCCCACGCGTTTGCCGGGCAGGGGACGAACCGTTGCGCCCTTGCGCACGTCGAGGCTGCCGACGCGGAACGCGATGCGCTTGTCGGCGACCGGCTGCCCCTGCTCGAAGAAGCAGTGTGAGGCGCTGATGATCCACTGAGGCGTGACGGCCGTCCCGGTGCAGGCTGGTTCGCCGTCGACGAGCATGCGTACCGCCCATGGGCCGTAGGAACTCTTCGACCCTCCGATGACAGCGGACGCGGGTGCGGACGACATCACCGAGCCTGTCATCAGCAAGAGAGCCGTCAACAGCAGCACGCGCACGCGACCACCGACCATCAGCTACAGCTCCTCACTCGTCGGTCATGGACATGGATGGAGATGCCGTGTTGCAGCGAGAGCATTGAGGGCGGCTCAGCGCGCCGAGGACTGCTCCTTGGCGTACCGCACCAGGTCCTGAGACGTGTCGATCAGTTCCTGCTGCTCCTCCTGCGAACCGACCATGGGCTGGGAGCCGTTCAGCGGCAACTGCGCGCTCTCCGGAAGGAACTTGACGGTCACCAAGCCGATGACTCCGGCCACCATCAGGTAGTAGGCGGGCATCAACTCGTCACCGGTCACGTTCACCAGTGCCTCTGTGACCAGCGGAGTGGTGCCGCCGAAGGCCGCCACAGCGAAGTTGAAGCCGATGCCCATGGCCGCGTACCGCACCGCAGTGGGGAACAGCGCGGGCAGCGTCGCGGCGCTCGGTGCGGCGAAGCAGGCGAGGAGCGTGGACAGGATCAGCACTCCGATGACGGGACGCCATGTGCCCTCGGCCTTGATGAGGAGGAAGGCCGGGATGGCGAGGACGATCATCGCGGCTGCCGCGGTGGCGTACAGCGGTCGCCTGCCGATGTGGTCGCTGAGCCGTCCGAGGAAAGTGATGATGATGACGATCCAGACCATGCCGACGAGCACCAGGATGTCCGCCGAACTGCTGGAGCGGTCGAGCGTCTCCGTCTGATAGGTCGGTAGATAGCCGGTGACCATGTAGTTCGTGACGTTGTAGAGCAGCACCAGGCCCATGCACAGCAGCAGGGGACGCCAGTGGTCGCGGACGATGGTCTTGAACTCACTGCCGACCGAGTCCTGGGCGAGGTTCTTCTCGTGGTCGTCGAGCTGTTGCTGGAAGGCGGGAGACTCCTCCAGCTTCAGCCGCATGTACAGGCCGATGACGCCCAGCGGACCGGCGATCAGGAACGGGAGGCGCCAGCCCCAGGACAGCATCTGGTCGTCCGAGAGAGCCAGGTTCAGGACGGTGACCAACGCGGATCCGAGGGCGTAGCCGACGAAGGTGCCGAAGTCGAGCCAGCTGGAGAGGAAACCGCGACGGCGGTCCGGCGAATACTCGGCCACGAAGGTGGTGGCACCGCCGTACTCGCCGCCGGTGGAGAAGCCCTGCACCATTCGGGCGACCAGGAGGAGAATCGGAGCGGCGATACCGATCGTGGCGTAGCTCGGGATGAGACCGATCGCGAACGTACCGGCCGCCATCATGATCATGGTGGTGGCGAGTACTTTCTGCCGGCCCACGCGGTCGCCGAGCGGGCCGAACACGAGGCCGCCGAGCGGTCGGACCACGAACGCAGCAGCAAACGTTGCGAAGGACGAGATCAGCTGGGCGCCCGGGGAGGCGCCCGGGAAGAACACCTTGCCGATGGTCGCGGCGAGGTAGCTGTAGACGCCGAAGTCGAACCATTCCATGCAGTTGCCGAGCGCGGAGGCGCCGACGGCCCGCTTGAGCAGAGGCTTCTCGACTACTTGTACGTCCTGCTTGCGATAGGCCCGCTTGGTGCGGCGCAGCCGACGGGCCAGTTCCTCTCGTACGTGCCGAGGCATGTCCGCGACCGTTGCCGGCATGCGCTTGCGGACTCCGCCGCTCGGGCCGTCAGAAGGTGTGTGGGCCACGTGCCGATGCCGCCTCTCTCGTTCTCCGACTCTGCTCGCCAAGGGAAAGTGTCTGCCACATTGATCACCCGGCGCACGTCGGAACCGCTTCCCGCAATTTGCTCCGGCACACCAAATCTTGTGCGGCGCCGTATCGCCGAGGTGGGTCGATTGCTGCGGGCAGAGGGGCAGCGACCGGGTGACGTGCGGCGGATACGGTGCGGGCGGCGGCTCTGTGAGGCAGGCCTCTGGTGTCCCGTCGGCTGGGCCGTTTGCCCGGTGGCATGTGGAGTACGGGGCGCGCCGCCTGCCGGCCCGGCACGGCGCTCGGCGTGCTGGACTGACCGGCCCGATCGGGGGCACCTGACCTACATGAAGATACTGATCCTTCTGGTTGTGATCGTCGTTGCCGCGGTCTGGTTCGTGAAGTCGCGCAAGGGCAGGTGAGCCCGCACCCCGGGGGCGTGGCGAGCGCCCCGATAGTCGTTCACCCACCGCTCGGCACGGGCGGCCGGCGGGTTACTGCGCACGGACAGATCCTCGGCCTCGCGCACTCGGATGCGGACCTCGTCGATTTCCTGCACCGCGCGGGCCTGCCCAACGTGGACGGGTTGCTCGACGACTCGTCGTGGGTCAAGTGGCGAGGCGGGCGCGCACACCAGTACGAGGATGACTGAGAGGGGCGGAGCGACCGGATTCGAACCGGCGTCCTCGCGATTTTGGAGACCGCGCGCGTCGACCGCTGCGCTACGCCCCGCCTTGGTGCGTGAGCCTAGCTTGTTCGTTCGCCGTCTCGTCCGTGTGGACGGGCGGACCGGTCGGTGTGAGGCTCCGACACTGCTGACCCAGACGCAGTAGGGCGTGAACTCCGGTCCGGTCTGCGTCTGCTCCGAGAGGCTCTGCCTGTCGTCGTCACAGTCACGGCGTGAGCCGTGAAAAGGGCTTCGCGGCTTCCTCTGGTCCAGGCATGATTGCCGCCGTGTATGAGGGCGGCGGCCAACACAGGCCGGAGCGGTACGTGTTGACGGGGACAGAGCCCGGTTGGGTCTGGGGTGCCTGTGTCGAGGTCGACGGGCTGTTCAGGGAACCCCGCCGCGGGACGTACGAGCTGTTCGGCTGGGAGTCGTCCGGTACCGAAGTGCGAGGCTGGGTCGGATGTGAGGTGTGGCTGGTACCGGAGGACAGCACGCTCGACGCCTGGCTGCTGGAAGACGTGGAAAGCCTCGGGCTGCACGCGCGGACGGACGCTCTCGTGCTCACCGGTCTGGACGACTACCTGGGCCCGCCAGAAGGACACCGGGCCCAGGTCCGCCTGCACGACGGGTACCAATGGCTGGGCTCGTGCCGGGAGTTCACACGTGTTCTGCCCGACAAGCAGGCTGCACCGCCGCTCGTCCTGCGAGACCTGGCACCGAGTGAGCGACTGAGGCGGGTACTGGCAGTGGGCACCCGCCGCGCGTTGGACTTGGATGAGGCCTGGCTGGAGATACGAGACGACAATGGAGATCGGCTCACCAGCCGACTGCTGCACCCCAAGGTTGGTGCGTGGCACCCGTCCGCGCACGCGCCGGGCCTGATCGACCTGGAGCTCGAGCTCGACCAAGAGTTCCACGAACCCGTACCTGGCCATGCCCGTCCGGTCATGGACCGGTGGCTCGCCGGCCCGCCCACCACCTCTGGCCTCTGGGCCGGCCTGGATACCCGGCAGCGGGCATTGTGGCTCGACCTCGTGCGCGAGAGGGGCTGCCGGTTCAAGCACCAGGGCCGGCCAGGCGGAGCTGCGTACGAGCTTGATGGCCGGCACATCACTGACGAGGCGAGCCTCTTCTTGGCACTCGGCGAGGCGGTCAACGGGCCGGGCGGCTACTTCGGCGGATGCGTGGACGCCGTGGTGGACTGTCTTCGCGGAGACTTCGGCTACACCGCCCCCGCAACCCTGCACTGGCGGGACTCCGCGATCGCCCACCACCATTTGTCCCGGGTTCTGGCATCGGACGGTGCACCTTATGACTTGGTTGCTGTGATGCTTGAGATCCTGGAAGAAGGCGGGATGAGTGTTGTCTTCACGTGAGGAGCGGTGTCTCGCCGCTGACACGCTCACCCGGGGGAGTCCTTCACCAGGGCCAGGGCGTCGCCTATGAGCTCGAGCAGCTCAGACCTCGTCGTCCGATAGGCGGCGCGGAGAGCAACTCACCGACGTGCCTTAGCGATGCGCAAGAGCCCTGCTTACATGGAGGAGGGTCAGCGCGAGCGACCTGTCACCACCCGGTAGAGCAGCAGCACGATCACGGAACCCGCGATCGCGGCAATCCAGGTGGAGAGGCTGAAGAAGCCGTTGATCGAGTGGACGCCGAAGATCACCTTGCCCAGCCAGCCGCCGAGCAGGCCGCCGACAATGCCGATCAGCATCGTCACCAGGCAGCCGCCGGGGTCCTTGCCGGGGGTGAGCGCCTTGGCGATGGCGCCCGCGATGAGGCCGATGAGGATCCAGGCGATGATGCCCACGAGGGTGTTCCTTCCGTTCTGCTGTAGCGACGTCGAAACCCCGACCGGAGCTCCGACGTACTTCCGGATATCCCTCACGCAGTGGCATATGCGGGACCAAGGTCCTCAGTTTTCCTCGGCCTCGACGCTGGGGGCGGTCGACCAGTGGGACGGCTACCAGACGCGCAGCTTCAGCTCGCCGCTCGCCGCTCGCCGCTCGCCTTTCGTCATCGGATTCGTCACCGGCCTGGCGGGCGACAGGCGCTCCAGCAGTTTCTGCTCCGGTCAGACGTTCAGCTCCGTGAGCCGGGTCACCAGCAGACCTGCTCCTGAGGGGCCACGCGGATGTCGAAGACGTCGTCGAGCAGCTTGGGCACTTCCTGCGGCTGAACGGTCTCGGTCACCGGGGCCCGGTCGGGGCGCTCCGTCGTCCACACCAGCGCGTCGAGGGTGTCGTGCCGGTCCGTGCGCAACCGCTGGATGTAGGGGCGGGTCACAAACGGAGAGCGGTCGTGGGTGGCCACGAAGTGGTTCCCGACCGCGTAGTCGATGGGGTACTGCGGGGTCTCGGTGAAGACCTGGCGAACCGTCCAGCCTTCCGGCCCCTCCGCACCGTCCCCGCGCTGGTGCACTGCCCAGCCGGGGGAGCCGTGGGTGATGTTCTGCCGGCGCAGCAGGTAGGGCCACGGTCCTCCTTCGCTGCGGCTGCCATCGGCCAGCTCGATGGGCTCCAGAGGACTGGCGCCGAAGCCGATGTCGTTCAGCCAGCGTGTGCCGTCCAGATTCACGATCAGCATCGCGTGGGTCGCTGGACGCGGCGTGGTGGAGTCCGCGCCGAGTTGCACCCGACCAGAGACGGCAGTGAAGCGGAACCCGAGCTTTTCCAGAGCGGCAGCAAAGAGCACGGTGTGCTCATAGCAGTAGCCGCCACGGCCCCTGCGCAACAGCTTGTCCTGGACCGACGGCACGTCCAGCCGCACTTCTCGGTAGAGGAAACTGTCGAGAGTGTCCCACCGCACAGTCAGCACATGTGCACGCTGTAGGGCTCGCAACGTCTCGAGAGTGGGTGCTCGATCGCCCTCGTACCCGAGGTGAGTGAGATATGCGTCCAGGTCGAGTTGCTCGCTACTCCACATGTGAGAGGCAACTGGCGAGGCCGTGACAACTATTCCGTGGGGTGCTCCGATAGACCGGCCGCACTGGTCCTCCGCGATCGCGAACGCCTTCGTGTAGGCCGGCACCATCCCTTCGGCGGGCGTCCACGCGAGCAGGGCCGTTACGTCGATTGCTTCGCGGGCATACCGGTATCCAGTGACGAGCTTGATGCCGAATCGGAGCGCGAGCTGCGCGTGGGTGTCGCCGTCACAGCGAAGGTGGGCCAGGGCGAGCAGGGCTTGGCGCCCCGGAGTCAGCCGGCGCCTGGCGCCGAACTCCCCGCGTCGCGCCGCCAGTTCCCGTCTGGGTTCAAGCAGATACGCGGTGGACAGGTCCATCGCCGACGGCTGAGCAAGCGTGGGCTAGCTGGCGGGCCGGGCTCAAGACCGCTCCGCTCCCAGCGGCCTGGCAGCAGTACGAAGCCTCACGGTGCCGGGTCACTCGGCCCATGCAGGCGGCTTGACCGCTCAACCCCCTCCGTACGCCGTTTCGAACTAAGATCCGCCGAGGAGGGGGTGGCGGTGTCGATGCGACGGGCTTTGACAAGCATGGGTGTTGTGCTGCTGGTGACGCTGACCGGATGTACGTCAGGGCACACGGCGTCACCCACACCCCCGAAGTCCTCGGGCACGAAACCGTCGGCCCTGCACCGACCGTACGACACGATGCCCGCCCGACCCAGGGGCAAGGCCGCCGCTACCGATCGCGACGATGCGCTCCTGAGTGCGGCGTTACGCCGTGCCCAGCTCCCCGTACCGTACGAGCTCCCCTCGGATGACATCGTGACCGTGATTCACCGAGTGGACGACGACAACGGCGAGCTGGCGTGGATGCCTGACGGACACACCTTCTGCTATGCCCTGGTGCGGCGCGCGAAGACCACGCTGGTCTGTGGCACTCTTCCCGACCGGGCGCCTGCGCCGGGGCTGCTCCTCGTTCGCCGCGGTGACCCCGACCAGGTCCTGGAACAGGGCAAAGAGGGCCGGACTCGTATGGTGAGCTTCGTGATCGCCGAGGGTGGTGACCGGCACTTCGACCATGTCGGGCGGGCGGCGGGCGCGGGACCGGTGAACCAGGCCGTAGCGAGGTTTCCCTCAGGACGGATGGTCACCTTCCTCACCTTCGACCGTCCCTATGGCCCCATCAACTCGAAGGCTGAGATCTGCAGCACGGACCGGTCAGTCTGCTTCCCCTCTCAACCGTGAACTGAGCCTCTGGACAGGCCCCGGCCCGTCCAGCCCGCGCGTGGTCCCTCGCTACTTGTAGGGGAGCGCTTCTCGTCTGCCTCAACGCGCGAAATGGCCTTAACTCCTACCAGCGCACCGGCAGTTCTTGCAGGCTCCTCATCAGACTCGCGCGCCATTTTGGTGTGCCGTCGCCGTCGAAGGCCAGACCGGGGAAACGGTCCAGCAGGATGCGCAGGGCCACATTCGCCTCCAAGCGGGCCAGCGGGGCGCCCAGGCAGTGGTGCAGGCCGTGCCCGAAGGCGAGGTGGGCTCGGGTCGCTACGGGGTCGCGGTGGATGTCGAACCGTTCAGGGGCGGGGAAGCGTGCGGGGTCGCGGTTCGCGGCGGCGATGGAGAGCACGACACGCGCACCCACTGGAATGCGGGCGCCCCCGAGGTCGACCGGTTCGGCGGCGTAGCGGTAGGTGCCCGCCGGCGCGGGGGATTCGAAGCGCAGCGTCTCCTCCACGGCGCTCTCCAACAAGTCCGGCTCGGCGCGCAGGTCAGCGAGCTGCTGGGGATGGCCGAGCAGTAGATGTACGGAGTTGGCGATGAGGTTGACGGTGGTCTCGTGTCCCGCGACCAGCAGCAGGAAGGCCATGCCGAGCAGCTCTTCCGGCGTCAGCCGGTCGCCGCCGTCGCGGTCGTGGGTGCGGACCAGTGCATGCAGCAGATCGCACTCCGCTGCGTCCCGCAGCCGCCGCTTCTCCTCCGCCAGTCCCGCGAGGTAGGCGGCCATCTCCTGTGAGGCTTGGGCAGACTCTTCGGCATCGTCGAGGGCGACGACCTTGGTGGACCATGCCCGGAAGGCGGCCCGGTCCACGTCCGGCACGCCGAGCAGCTCGCAGATGATGGTGAGCGGGAGCGGATAGGCGTACGCGGCCACAAGGTCGGCGCGGCCGTCGGCGGCGACGGCGTCGAGGAGTGCACCGGCCGCCTCCTGGATGCGGGGGCGCAGAGCCTGGACGCGTCGGGCGGTGAACTCGCGTGCCACCAGGGTCCGCAGGCGGGTGTGATCCGGTGGGTCGACCTGGAGCATGTTGCGGCCCACGGAGTAGAGCCCGTCGTCCTCGAAGTCGGCGGAGTGCCGTACGTCATTGCGCAGCCGGGGGTCGGCGAACGCGGCGCGTACTTCCGCATGCCCCACCACCAGCCACGACTCGTCCCCGGTGGGGAAACGCACGTGGTGGACGGGCCCGATGGAGCGCAGAGCGGTGAAGGCGGAGTAGGGGTCGACGGCGAAGTCGTCCGTGAGGTCAGCGAGTTGGACGGTGGAGGGCTGCGTGCGCATGGCGGCTCCCGGACAGAAGTGGGGATCTTTCCCCGTTTGCGTGTCGGAGGTGACCGTAGCGCTAAGCGGGGAGTGCTCCCCACTTAGTGCCTCAAGGGCGGCGCTCGGGCGGCGGCTTAGGGGATAGGCCCGGAAGGCGTCGACCGCGCCTCACGGCTGGCTTGCTGATGGTGACGAGTCCCGCCGCTCTCGGTGGGCCGCGTCGCTCGGTGCCCGGATGTGCCGGATGGAGGGCGTTGAAGATGAGCTCCCGTCCGTACGCGAACAAGGTGGCGTTCTGGGTGCGGCCCACTCCTGGCTGTGCAAGCAGGCTGCCTGCCAACAGAACTGACGGGCTGTCACCGCACCCGCCCAGATCCGATGCTTCCTGGTGTTCGGATTTTAGGTAGCTAGCCATGCGCTACCTTGAACGCGTTCAATTTTGAGCCTCGGGCTGGCGGCGGTGTCGGGGAGGCCGAGGGGGCTCGGCGCCGTCCTGGCGCATGAGTGGGTTCGGGGGAGGACCTGTAGATGAGTGTCACGTTCTTGTGGCTCGCGTGGCCGGTGTTCCTTCTGTGTCTGCCGCTGGCGATTTGGTTCTGCCGCGCGGTCGGGGCTCAGTCCTCGCCGCGCGTCGGCTGGGTCATGGCGGCCGACATCATCTTTCTGCCCGCGGTTCTCCTAGTTGCCCTTTTCGCGCCCCTCGGGTCGTCGTGAGACACGGAGCCAGAGCGGCCCCCGGTACTGCGCCGGTAGATCGTGATCCGAGACACGAGCCGCTCCAGCGCGGCGAGGAAACGCTCCACCGTCTGGCGACGAACGGTCCCCGTGGTTTCCACAAAGGCCGCCCCTAGCCAAGCAGGCGTGAAGCGCGCCTGAGGCGCAGGACTTACTGCCAGCGACCGAAGACCCCCTCAGCTCTTGGCTCGGGACGGTCAACTTAGGTGCTCAGGGCGGCAGGGCGAGGCAGGCAGACGCTCGTGTACTGCCAGTCCGGTTGACGGTCGTCCTGGCAAGATGGCGGCATGGAGCGTGTGCTTGGAATCGGTGGATACTTCATGAGGGCCTCAGACCCGTCGGCCCTGAGCGCGTGGTACCGCGAGTGCCTCGGTTTGGACACGGATGACAATGGCCTGTGGCGTCAGGCGGCCGGGCCGACGGTGTTCGCGACGTTCGAATCCGGCTCCGACTACTTCGGATCCCGCGTGCAGCAGACCATGCTCAACTTCCGGGTCCACGACCTGGACGCGATGCTCTCGCAGCTGCGCGCCACGGGAGCGGACGTGGCCGAAGAGACCCAGGACATTGAGGGTGTCGGGCGATTCGGCTGGGTCACTGATCCTGAGGGCAACCGGGTCGAACTATGGCAGCCCGCGTGACCGGGTTTCCACAGGTCCGGTGATGAGGGAGCGGCCTGTCAGACCGGTGCGGTGTGAAACAGGCCCTGTAGTGGACTCATGCGACACAGTCGCTAACGGCAGCACGTCAGGACTCAAGAGCTCAGCGGGCAGTTCGTCCAGTGCAGTGTGCTTGTCGCCTGCTTTGCCAGTGAGCCTTTTCCAACCTGAGGTTGAGGCGTGGTGAAGGACGAGAACGGTCTGCACGATGTCGGTGATCCGGTTGGTGCTGCAGCGGACGTTTCGCAGGAGGCCCATCCCCGCCGGCAAGGTCCCGGTCTCCATCGGCACCTCGGCCGCCAACGCCAGCTACGCGGGTTCGATCACCGTCAAGTAACCCCTTCAGTACGTCCGTTCGGGGCACACGCGCCCCGAGCAGTCTCCCCATGCTGCCCCCTGCCCGGGCAACGATGTCCGGGCAGGTACTGCGGCCAGCACCATCCCACCGCGGCGGGAAGGGCTGAGCCACGTGCCTTCTGCAGGCGGCGCCCCACTGATGCACGCACCTCGCACGCACCTTCAGATCCGAAGTAACCCGGTCTTGCGTACGCATAGGAGAGCGGCATGAACCACCTCAGTTGTCGCACCGTGGTCTCCGCGGCGTTGGGTATCACGCCGCCACAGCACTGCCAGCCACCCATGCCGCCGCCAGCGGTGCGCGCTGTCAAGGCTGCGGCGGGCAGGGCTTGGCGACACGCATCGGCACGTAGACCGCCAGCGCGTACCCGATGACCACGAACACGGTCCCTCCGATGCGCAACCCCACGTGCTCACTGGCGGTGCCCAGTCCCCAGATCAGCACCACAGCGATGGTCAGGCACAAGCACCACCAGATCGTCATTGCTGACCACGCACTGAGCCCCTCGCGATACTCGCCCTCCTTGAAGGCGCGGTCGCGAGCAAGGGACTCGGGGGTGTCGCACAGGATCCGAAAGCGCCATTCCACGAACACCCCCCGCTGCTCGCGGTCCAGGGTGTCCCAGTCCGACGGCGTCAACGTGGTGGGCATGCCGTGCTGGTGCAGGTAGGACCGTCGCTCGTCTCCGCTCAGGCCGTCCCATTCGGCTGGCGGCTGCCAGGCCATGAGTTCCGCGCTGGTTCTGATCGCCATGCCAGGTCACGGTAACGGCCGGTCGTGGCAGGCGCGCCCGCGACTGCGAAGCTGCCCGCAGGGGCGATCAGATCTGACCGCCTCGCAGCGAAACACGGCCGAGATCAACCGATTTCCCCGTGCCCCACACGGTCTCGGCGGCCTCACGGAACGCCGTACCCCGACGGCGTCGAGCGCTGATCGCAGACCTCCGCATCGCGTCGGCCGTCTCCTTCTGGCTCCTCTGGCAGCGACTGACGCCGCTCCACTCGCGAGCCAGCGAAACTCCGAAATCCAGCGCGCCGGCCCAGACAGTCAGTTGAAAGCGTCGGTCACGCAGTCCACCCGGCAGTCGGCGGCCTCATAGCGTTGGCGGAGGGCGGCAGCCGCCTCCTCGCGCTCCACGAAGACGTGCCCGTAGTGCTGGCACGCCACGCTGGCCACATCTCCGACCGTGACGATGGCCGGTTCGCCGCGTGCGGCCCGGCGGCGCGCTTCGGCGATCGCCATGTCCGCGGAACGCAGCAGATGTCTGGAACGGTCCCGGATCACGGCTGCCTGAGCCCGTTTCGCCGAGAGGGGGCGCAGGACGCGTCCCCGCCAGAGGAAGCCGGCGGCGACAAGTACGAGACCGAGCGCTACGAACATGAGTCCGCCGGAGTCGCGAGGCATCTGTCCAGTCTTCACCACTCGCACGGTGATCGTCATGCCCGCGGCGGCGGCCGCTTCTCGGAACGGCTTGGCTGCCGAGCAGCACGCCCCTGAGTGACGGTGAGGAGCACGCGTTTGCGGAGGAGGGGAAGTCCGGGCCTGCCCGCGACAGACAACGAGCCCGCCGCTCTCCTCGCCGCGATCACGCTGCTCGCCCTCGCGCACGCCAGGATCGCAGAGCTTCGGGTCGAACGGACGGGGGCGATGCCATGCGCCGTGACACATATCCGTAGTTCCGCACGCACCGGAGCGCGAACTCGCACCGCCTTCGGGCATCCTCTACGTCCTGCACCGCGACGTCGCCTGGCAACTCCTGAAGTCGTACGACTCATAAGCCGTACGCGCGGCTGCAGTTGCGCTACCCGCGGTGCCCGGCGGCGAGGTACCGGCCGAGCGCTGTGCGAAACGCGTCGACGAACGTGCGCCTGGTGCTGTCGGGTACGAGGTCCAACGAGAGGTACGGATTGAGATCCTCGATCTCCATGAGCAGCAGTTGCCCGTCCTCGGTACGGCAGCCGTCAACGCGCTGGATGCCGTGACGGATGTCGTTCCAGGAGATGAAGGAGCGGGCGAAGGCGAGATCGGCGGCCGTGGCCTCGTAGGGTTCCAATGCCCAACGAGCCTGTGGATCAGGTGCGTTGAGGGCGTACTGGAAGATGTCGTCGACGAAGTAGAACGAGACCTCGTAGCGGATCGGAACCGTCGGCTGCAGCAGGTTGCCTGTCCGCTCGACGGTGGCGGCCTGCCGGGGTGACAGGTGCTGAAGCCCGATGGAATCCGCTCCCCACAGCGGCTTGAGTACGTAGCCGGCAGCACTGGGCAGTGCGCTGAATTCCTCGTGGTCCTCGATGGTCGGGATGACCGGACAGCCCGCGCGGTAGAGGTGGGGGAGGTAGGCCTTGCCGGCCATGTCGGCCTTGCCCCGCAGCTCGTTGTAGACCAGCGCACCCGTGCTTGCCGCCTGCTTGCAGAACTGCTCGTACTCGAGGCGGTAGTGGATGACGGGGCCGCTGTTGCGGACCACGACCAGGTCATGCTCTTCGAGCATGTGGGTGGCCTGCGCAGGTGTGCAGGTGGTGATCGCGAAGGCGTCGCGGAGCTGGTCGGTCAGGAAGACGTCCTCTGCTCCGTAGGAACGTCCGCCCTGGGCTCCGTAATGCGGGTCGGTCACGTACAGCACGGAGGGCTTGCCGGTCACGGTGGTGCGCCTTTCCTCGGGAGTCTCACATGCCATGAGTTCAGCGGACCGTCTGGGTGGCGGGGCCGCGTGCCACGATGCGTTCCGCGAGGTCCAGGGCGACGTGGTGGGGTGTCTGTCCCGTGCCGGCGGATTCGGCGAGGACTTCGCGCGTGGTGGTGCGGATCCGCTGGGTGTGGGCCCGGGCGCGTTCGGCGTCGAAGTGCTTGAGCTCGTCGGCGATCTGGATGACGCCGCCCGCGTTGACCATGAAGTCCGGGGCGTAGAGGATGCCGCGCTCGTGGAGTACGTGGTCCAGGCCGCTCTCCTGGAGTTGGCGGTTGGCGGCGCCGCAGATGACGCGCGCCTCGATCGTGGCGGCCCGCTCGGCGCTGATCGCGCCGCCCAGCGCGCAGGGTGCATAGATGTCGAGGCCGGCGGCCAGTACGGCGTCGTCGTCCTCGACCAGGGTGACGTCGGGGTGGCGGCTCTGGAGCTGTGCGCGCGCCTGCGGCAGCACGTCGGTGGCCACGACCTTCGCTCCTGCCTGGCGCAGGTGTCCCACGAGGCGGCGCCCCACCTTGCCCAGGCCGGTGACGCCGACGGTGCGTCCGGACAGGTCCGCGGAGTTCCAGGTGTGTTCGGCGCAGGCCAGCATGGCCTGGAACACGCCGAAGGCGGTGAGTTCACCGGAGTCGTCGGCGCCGCCGTGCTCGGCCGGCCGGCCGGTGACGTAGGGGGTGGTGTGCGAGATGCGTTGCATGTCGGCGGGGGCGGTGCCGACGTCGCAGGCGGCGATGTACTGGCCCGCAAGGGAGTGCAGGAAGACGGCGAACGCATCCAGCCGCGCCGGAGACTTCTCGGTGGCGGGGTCGGCCATGATCACGGCTTTGCCGCCGCCGTGCGGCAGGAGGGCGATGGCGTTCTTGTGCGTCATCGCGCGCGAGAGTTCCAAGGCGTCCTCGACGGCTGCTTCTTCGCTGGGATACGGCATACATCGCGTGCCGCCCAGGGCCGGCCCCAGGCGGGTGGTGTGTACCGCGATGACGGCCCGCAGTCCGCTGGAGGCGTCCCTGCACAGCACGACTCGCTCGTGCTGGTGGCCGGCCGTCAGGTCGATGATGTCCATGTCGTTCGTTCTCCTCAGATAGCGGTGGTGTGCCTGTTGGTGAGAGAGGGTTGGATCAGGCGTCGTCGCCCCATGCGGGCGACATGTTTCGTGCGAACTGAATGGCGCTGTTGCTCGAGTGCGGCATGACCATGGGCCACAGCGTCTCGTCGGCGCGGACGTGGAAGTCGATGACGACCGGGCGGTCGTTGACGGCCTGAGCGCGAGCCAGGACGGGCTCGATGTCCTGCGGGCGCGTGCAGCGCAGCCCCACACAGCCGAAGGCGCGGGCCAGGTCCGCGATGTCAGGGGTGCTGCGAGGCAGTGTGGTGTGTGCGCGGCGTCCGTCGTAGAAGAGGTCCTGCCATTGCCGGACCATGCCCAGACCGCCGTTGTTGATCACAGCGACCTTGACGGGAATGCTCTCCGCTACGCACGTGGACAGCTCTTGGCAGGTCATCTGGAAGGATCCGTCGCCGTCGATGACCCACACGGGGCTGTGGGGATCGGCGAGTTGAGCGCCCATCGCGGCGGGCAGCCCGTAGCCCATGGTCCCCAGGCCGCAGGAACTGAGAAAGCTCCCCGGACGCTCGTAGGAGATGAACTGGGCGGCCCACATCTGGTGTTGCCCCACACCCGTGGCAATACGTGTGTGCGTGCCGCCGATGCGTCCGACCGCTTCGATGACCTCCTGTGGTGCGACAGCCCCCTCGCGAGAGGGCTCGTACCCCAGGGGATAGGCGTGCTGCCAGGCCCGCAGCTGCTCGCGCCACGACTCGTGGGCCGTAGTGGAACGGCCATGGGCCCATGCCTTGTACAGGTCAGTCAGGAAGCGTCGGGCATCGGTGTGCACGGCCAGATCGGCGTGACGGATCTTGCCGATCTCGGCGGAGTCGATGTCGGCGTGGATGACCTTGGCATGCGGTGCGAACGTGTCGGCCTTCCCCGTCACCCGGTCGTCGAAGCGGGTGCCCACGGCGATGACCAGATCCGCGTGCTGGAGCGCCCCGACCGCGGCGATGGTCCCGTGCATCCCCGGCATCCCCAGGTGTGCGGGGTGACTGTCGGGGAAGGCACCGCGAGCGGCAAGGGTGGTGACCACCGGGATGTGCGTGGCGTCCACCAGATCTCGTAGCTCGCCCGTGGCCCGCGCCCGTAGGACGCCCCCTCCGATGTAGAGGACGGGCCGGTCTGCTGCCCGCATCATGGCCGCGGCGGTCTCCATGGCCGCCTGGTCCGGCGCCGGAGAGGAGGGCGGAGCCGGCACTGCGGACAGTGGCGCTACGGCGGTGGGAGCCTGCAGCGCGTCCTTGGTCACGTCGACGAGGACCGGACCGGGGCGACCTGAAACGGCCAGATGGAATGCCTCGTTGAGTGCCTCGGCGATGTCAGCGGCGCGGGTGACCTGACGGCTCAGCTTCGTCACCGGTGCCGCCAGGGCACAGATGTCGGCCTCCTGGAAGGCGGCAGTGCCCAGAGCCGTGCTGTCCACCTGCCCGGTGACAGCCACCAGGGGGACCGAGTCCGCGCATGCATCGGCCAGAGGGGTGAGGAGATTGGTCGCTCCCGGTCCACTGGTGGCGATACACACTCCGGGCTTCCCGCTCACCAGGGCATATCCCTCGGCCGCGTGTCCGGCGCCCTGCTCGTGGCGGACCAGTACGTGGCGGATCGAGCTGCTGCGCGCCAGCGGGTCGTAGAGCGGCAGTACCGCGCCACCTGGAATTCCCCACACATGCCGCACGCCGAGCTGTTCCAACGTGTGCACCACGACGTGGGCTCCCGTAACGGTTTCACCTGACATGGAGTCTCTCCCAAGTAGGGGCATGAGGGCCGGACGGCTGTCGACGGTTCAGCACAGGAGGTTCTGCACCTGACGCCGCAGGAGCGGCAGGTGGGACGACAACGCGGGATCCGCAGCGACGGGCAGCCAGCGTGAAGCGGTACCCAGATTCGTGTTCGGGGGAATGCCGCAGGTGCCGGCCAACAGAGCCAGCAGCCACGCCGTCACCTGGCCGGCACGCGCGCCGGCCAGCGGGTCACTGTCGCGGCCGCCCAGGACCCCCAGCATGATCACTTCGTCGTCGGGCGGTGAGATGCGGCCGGGGGCGGCACACGGAGCCGGCGCTTTGCCCTGCCAGATACATCCCTGAGCATCGATGAGGTAGTGCCACGGCAACTCGTCGCGGCCCCGTATGTCGGAACAACATCGAGCCAGGGCCGACATGTTCAGCCACGCGTTGCTCTCGCAGTCCGCTGAGCCCTCCAGAAGGTCCTCTGCACAGACATGCTGAAGAGCGATCACTTGCGGATGGCTGCCCGGCTGACCAGAGTCGCGCAGATCAAGTTCCGCTCCTGCCGCCCACTGGGCGCGGGAGACGAAGTCGCTGCGGATGCTCTGGCCTTCGGGGAACCGGAATCCCTTCACGGGTTGGGGACGCACGGCAGACGCAGGGTCCAGGTCGAGACAGAGCTCGACGATGCGCACCACCGACATGCCTCGGGGGACGCGCAGCTCATAGCGTTCACTGAGCGGGAGCGCGATGAGACCGAAGTAGTCGCCGTCGCCCCGCGATCCGCCCGTCGGCACCAGGCCCGGCAGACGCACCCACGGGGTCCACAGCCCCTCGGACTCGGCACGGACCACCACTCCGTCCGGCGCCCCGTGCCACACCACCTGAAGGTGCGTGAGTCGGTGCTGCGCAGTGAAACTGCCGCCGGTGGGCGAGTGGTGTGCGTACTTCCAGACGAGCCGTGGAACGTCCGGCGTAATCGATTCAACTTCTGATCGCACTAATTGGGTAGTGGTGGCCATTCCTGTCCTCCGCTTGATTCGAGGCGCGGGGTAATCCCAGGCCCGCACAGGGCGGTCGTGTGCCGTCCGGTACGTGCGGGCTCGAGCGGACGGTGTGCGGTTGCTGTAGTGGCGTCTTCCTTGAATCGGTTGGGCCACTCCCGGGATTCAACAGATTCAACATCTGCGCCGCTCGCTGCGGTTGGCGACAGGGCGAGGAGAACCCGGGAGCGCTCCGCATGTTCGCAGTTCAGCGGCGATGCAGACCTTCGTGGTCCGAAGTATCGGTCCGGCACGAATACGCCACCGGATGCGCCGGGCGCACGCCACTGCCCCTCAGTGCGATGCGGAATCCTCTTTATCAGATGGCGTGCGCAAGATACGGTCGGCCACCTGCCCATTGACTGGCCGGAATAGGTCACCCGCGCAGGCGCCGCCGTCGGCGAAATCGCAGGAGCACGAAATCTCGCCCCACAGGCCGTGTTCTCTCACCCGTGCGACATCGGGCACTGCGCCAAGGTGCCGCCCAGCCGAATCCAGCGCCGGAAAAGCGCTCACAGAGTGAGGTCTTGAAATCCTTCAAGGAGACGGAGCGACCTATGAATGCGACAGCGGCTTGGCAGGTGACGGCGCGCCATTCTCGCCTGCTGCCCGGCCCCATGACCAACAGAACGGGACACAAACGCGACAGGGGCCCTACGACGTCGTCCGCCGCCTTGACCGACCAACTCGTCCACCAAGCATTCTTCGCGCTCAGTCACGCGAGTCCGGCGCAGCCGGCGCTTCTCGACACGCGAGGGTGCCTGAGCAGGACCGCCCTCGCCTACCACGCGCGACGGGTAGCGAGCGTGCTCGTCGGCCACGGGGTCAAACACGACGACAGAGTGGGCATCAGCGTGCACGACAGCCGGCACTACGTCAGCGCCCTCCTGGGAATCCTGCTGTGCGGCGGATGCTGTGTCCCCGTCAGCCCCCGCAGGAAGCCGCGACGACAGCAGGTCGAACTCGCCCGCTCCGGGTGTCGCTTCGTCCTCACGGACCGAACCTGGGACGCGGCGCTCAGCCCTACCGATCCCACCCCCGTAGACGCATCCGATCCGTATGACGTCCCCACCATCTGGACGGTCCCGCCGATCCAGCTGCGCACGGCCGCGCACGCTCCTCCACTGCCGGCCCACAACTTCGCCAAACGGGCGGGTGATGCCTGGATATGGCGAACAACGGGAACTGCCGAAGCCTCCGCGACCGGTCACCGCACGGCGACCCGTACCGTCTCTGCCTTGTGTTCCCGCCTCGGCCTGCACGAGCACACCCGGACCAGTCTCCGGCAAGCATCGGGATCCGAACTGTCTCCCTACGCCATTCTCCCTGCGTTGAGCACTGGAGGAACCTTGATCGTTCCGGATGGGCAAGCGCCGACACGGCCCACATGAAGCGCCACCAAGCTGCGCTCGCACCCGTCAGCTGACCTGCAGCATCTCTTCATCCTGCAGATTCGCCTCGAGAGGCCACAACCGTCAGGTGGTGTGCCGCGCCCTCAACGGGGGAGTGACGATCAAAGCGGGGGCTGCGCGCGACGCGGCCACCCAAGTGAACCTGTTGGAAAGGAAGTCGACGCGTGAGCAGTCACAGTGTGAGCCGCTTCGGACACGTTGCACTGGCGGATTTCCCACAGGACCTGCGGGAGCGGATCGAGGCGGTCGCGGAGAAGACGGGGTTCGTACCGAACGTCTTCCTGGCTCTCGCCCGGCGCCCCCGTGAACTGCGGGCCTTCCTGGACTACCACGATGCCCTCATGGACTCGGACGAGGGGCTGTCCAAAGCCGAGCGCGAACTCATCGTGGTGGCAACCTCGGGGGCCAACCGCTGCACCTACTGCGTAGTGGCGCACGGCGCGATCCTGCGGATCCGTACCAGGGACCCAGAGATCGCGGAGAAGGTAGCCACGAACCCTTACGGCGCTGAGCTCAGCCCCCGGCACAGGGCTCTCGTGGATCTGGCGCTGGTGATCGCCCAGGATTCCGCCTCGCTCACCGAGGCGCAGCTGGAGCGGGCGCGCGCTGCGGGACTGACCGAGGACGAGATCTGGGACGTCGGGGCGATCACCGCACTGTTTGCCCTGTCCAACCGAATGGCCCACCTGACGGCACTGCAACCCAACGCCGAGTTCTTCACGATGGGCCGCCAGGTGTAGTGATCGTAAGGGCTGCCGATGAGGGCGGGATGCGGTGATAGCGAGGGCCCGTGTGCGGAGGGGATGCCTGACCTTTGCCTCCACGGGGCGCCCACCCGCGGGACGCCAGTCACACGGCGGCATCAACTCTGCGATGACTCTCATGGTCGACGTTGGCGTTGGGCCGCTGTGGGCTGTGCGGTGGAGGCGTTGGAAAGTGCCGACCCCTCGGCGGGTTGCTCCGGCGGGCCTGTTTTCCGTACCTGAACTCAGCCTCAAAGAATCGGGCTTGGCCCAGCGGACCAGGACGAGGTCCGCTCCGCGTCCGCGGAGGCGAGTCGAAGGCCAGAGAGCAACAGTGAGTTCACCCGGGTGGCTGTGACGGCTCGTGGCCGGGTGCGAGCTGTACCAGCATCGCTCTCGGAAGGCGGCTGTCGAGGCGGAGAGTGAACTTGGCATGAACGACCCATTGATGACCGGAGCTCTCCTGCACGAGTGGGCGGAAAAGCCGGAGGCAAAAGAACTGCGGCTCCACGGAGCGAAGAACGCTGACGCCGGACAGAACAGCGCCGGCGCGCCCAATCCGTCGGTGCGAAGGAGCGCATGCGCACCCGGAGATCACCACTGTGAGTCGACTGATCCCGATCACGAGTCCGTCGTGCACCTCGACAGCCCCAGGACCGTGAAGTGGCGTCGCCAAGGCGGCCCGGACACGGAACGCCGGCGAAGCAAGTGAACGGGAAATCAGCGCGCCGGTAACGCCAGTCGCGTCACCCATCGATGCAGCTGAGCATTTCGCTGGGTGAGCGGCTCGTTGCGCACGCTGCGTACGAGGCCGCGAAGCGCGTCCTGGACGGCGTCCGATCGCAGTTGCCCGGGCAGACCCAGATCGAGCAGAGCATTCAGGTGGGGCGTCGCGGCAGCTGCCGAGGAAGGCAGAAGGAGTTGGGCGAGCCTGACGTGAGTCAGAGCCCGATTGCGCAACTCCGCCGCGGGGCGCAGCTCCAGAGACTCGTTGAGTACGGCAATGGCCTCCTGCCGGTGACCGCAGTCAGCGAGGACATGGGCTTGCTGGAAAAGGAATCCGGCTTCTGGGTACGTCGTGAAGGGATCATCAAGCGCCCCGGGCGCCTGGTAGAGCGACTGGGCCCGGTCGAGGGCGCGTCGGGCGGCTTGCGCGTTGTGGATAGCCGCCAGGATGCTGGCACTCATGATGACCGAGTAGGCCTGAGTGGCAGGCGCCTGGGCGTAACGGCGGGCCTCGTCGGCCAGGCTGAGTGAGGTGATGTGCTGCCCGCGGCGGTGGGCCAGGGCTGCGCGGGCCCGTAGGGCGATGGACTGCAGGTCAGGGGAACCCGCGTGCTGCGCCAGACGAATGGTGTGCTGCCACAGTGTGTCCGCTCGTCCAGGTTCTGCGCGGTCTGCGACGAGCAGGCCGAGTGTGTAGGCGAGCTTCGCGGAATCGGTCAGTGACGCAGGAGAGGTGTCTCGGGGCCCCTCGTCCGTGATGTATGTGGTCAGCGCACTGCTGCCATGACTGCCGTAGCGGTAGTGCAGATGAATGAAGAACGCAGCTGTTGCTTCACGTGGTGTTGGCGCGGTCGTTCCGCGTTGCCCGGACGACGACGTGTGAACTGACGGCGCAGGGTGCTGTTCTGCGTGAGCAGGGGGAGGGGCGCATGTCTTCAGGAGATCTTCGATGAGGCTGGAGGCGGCCGGCCCCGAAGCAGGGGGAGCTGCCAGACCGACATCGGACAGCGTGAGTGCGCGATTGAGGCGAATGCCCAGCGCGGCGGCAATCAGACGCGGGGTGGGATCGCGCGGTCGTGTACCCCTGAGCCAGTGCGCCACCGAGGTGCGATCGTAGTGGAGAGACGTTCCTTCGTGGCTCGCCAGAGCATTGACTGAGCGAGCCAGCTGTTCCATCGTCCATCGTGCATCGTCAAGTAGACGGCGCAGCTGCAGATTCGGCGTGCGCGTCATGTCTGGCTTCCTCCTCGACCAACCGTACGGAGATACCTTTCGCCGGCACACCTGGAACGGATGCGGTCCTTCGTCAACGGTGATCAGCTGGCTTGTTTGCAGCGTCTCGCGGCCGACAGCCGTCGCTCGGGCGTGGGTTGGTCGAGCGTGTGTCCAGCGGCTTCGCAGAGGTACAGGCAGAGTCGGTGGCGGCTTGGGCATGAGGCGCCGCTGCACCCGTGAGCCACAAGACCTTGATCAGTCGGCCCTCGAAGGATGCCCGTACTTGCCATCGGAATGCGCGGATTCCATCGATAGCGTGGGCGGTACGCGTGAATTCAACACTTTCAACAGTCAACCGCGCGATTGCTGCTTGAAGTGTCGCGAACCGGCGCAGCATGCCACGTGAGTGCAGTGAGATCCCTGCGCGGCCGGCGGCTGATGGCTCCCGAAATGCCGCAGCATTTTTGCAGGACTCATCAGCAGCTCGTGTGAACGCGTCTTCAACCCACCTTGGTCGAAGAGGGGTGCTGTCGTCCTGCTCCGGGCACGCCTCGCACCATCCCTACCGTGACCGCGACCGCGACCGCGACCGGGACCGGGACCGCGACCTGGAACAGCCCACCCCCCCCTGCAGCCCGGTCAGGTCTACGGCGAGGGGGGCCGCTGCGGGGAGCGGAGCACGAGCAGGGTGATCTCGCTGGGGGCGAAGATGCGGAACGGCGGACCCCAGAAGCCGGTGCCACGGCTGGTGTAGAGAAGAGTGCGGGTGCCGTGGTGGCTGAGACCGGCGAGTGCGGGCTGGTCGATGCGGACCAGGTGGTGGAAGGGCCAGATCTGTCCGCCGTGCGTGTGCCCGGAGATTTGGAGGTCGATGCCGGCGGCTGCCGCCCGGTCGACGAACTTGGGCTGATGGGCGAGGAGCAGGACGGGTAGGTCGGGGTCGGCGCCGTTGAGGGCTCCGGCGAGGTGGGCGCGGTGGCCGGCCAGGCCGGAGGACTCGGCGGTGACGTCGTCCACGCCGGCGACCACGAGGGTGTCGCCGCCGCGTTCGAGCAGCAGATGGCGGTTGCGCAGCGGCTCCCAGCCCAGCTCGTCCATCAGGTCGACCCAGCCCTGGGCTTCGCTGTAGTACTCGTGGTTGCCGGTGACGTAGACCCGCGCCCGGCCGGCCCGTACGGTGCCGAGTGGGGCGGCCTGGGCGCGGCGGCGTTCGGCCGTGCCGTCCGCGATGTCGCCGGTGTGGCAGACCAGATCGGCCTCCAGGGTGTTCACCGTCTCGCAGACCCGTGCCGACCAGCGAGCGCGATCGAGCGGGCCGTAGTGGGTGTCGGTGATGAGGACGACGCGAGTGCCGTCCAATCCGGCTCCCAGGCGGGGGAGTTCCACGTCGAGGTGACGCACGCGTGGCACCCGGCGGGCCTCGGCGTATCCCCAGGCCAGGAGCACGGCCGCTGTGCCGAGGACCGCCCAGGTGACGATCCGGGCCCGGTCCTGGCCCTCACCGACGCCGGCCAGGGCCAGGGCGAGCCGCAGCAGGACGCCGAGCAGGACGGACCAGGTGAACAGGACCCAGCTGGTGCCCAGCAGGGTGTCCCCGACGATCGCGGCCCGGTCCTGCTGCCGCCGCCCGTGGCCGCGCATCATCGCGAGCGGCATGCAGATCAGGCCGAGGGCGAACAGTGCGGTGCCGACCAGCGTGACGGGGAGCGGCCAGTGCTGGCCGGTGTGCAGCAGCACCCAGCAGGGCACGGCCCACAGCAGGACGGGGGCGATGAGGGGGATGTAGCGCATCAGGCGGCGCAGTCGGCTGTGCTCAGCCGCAGCCGCTCCACTGTCGGCGGGTGAGGTTTCGCTGGTGTCGGTCACGCTGCCCCTTCTCAAGCAACCGGACTGCCGTTGCGCGCACTGTATCCGGTCGTCTTTGGGCCGGTTCCTAGTGGTGACCTATGCGGTGAATGGGCAGAGCGTGCCGCTGCTCCTGTCGCTGCAAGCGCGCGACGAACTACGCTTCCGGGCCACCCGGTTCAGCGCCGGCATCGGCCGCATCGCGTCGTGGACGACTACGTGCGTGCGCATGCCGTGCAGGGTTCTCGCATCGACCGTGCGGGGTCAGACGGTCGGGGGAGGGGCGTCCCCGGAGGGCTCCCGTTCGTGATGGACCGGTTCGCGCAATGCCGTTGAGAGCAGGATCGCGAGGATCGGGACGGTGGCGAGGACCATCAGCGCGCCCCGGGGGCCGTAGTGGGTGGCGACGATGCCCAGCAGCGGCATGAACAGACCGCCGGCGCTCATGGCGAGGCCGAGCGTCACCCCGGCTGCCGTGCCGGGCCTGCTGGGCAGGTAATCCTGGCCGAGCTTGATGAGCACCGCGAACGGGATGTTCGAGATCAGCCCGACCAGCAACGCCAGAGGCAGCGCGGCGTATTTGTCGTCGCAGATCAGCATGAGCCACAGTGCGGGCAGCATGGCGGCGTTGCCGATCTGGACCGTGCGGACCATGCCGATGCGATCGGCGAGCCGGCCGCCGAGCAGTGTGCCGAGTACGCCACCGCCGAGTTCGAGGGTCAGGGCGAGGCCACCGAGGCCGCTGCTCGCCTCAAGGTGGCGGATCCAGTACAGGGAGATGAACGTGTTGAGGCCGGTCGAGATGGTGGAGCGCACGATCTCGACGGCGGTCAGTGCTGCGAACAGGCCGGGCCGGTCCGTGCCCTGACGCTGAACCGTCCTTGCCGCGGCACCGGCGGTGCGATGGTGGTGGCGCAGCAGGATGAAGCCCATGAGGACGGCCGGCGGGACGAACAGCGCGGTCGCCTTCATCCCGAGGGTGTCCAGAGCTGGTGTGACCAGCGCCGGGGCGACGAAGAAGCCGACGCTGCCGCCGGCGGCGAAGTAACTCATCGCGGTGGCGCTGCCGCCGGCCGCGCGGCGTGCATCGCGCCCCGCCGGCGGATGGAACATGGCTATGCCCACGCCCGCCAGCAGCAGGAGCGCGAACACCAGCGGGTAGGAGGTCACCCGCCCGGACAGACCTGCCCCGGTCCCTGCCAGGCTGATGCCCAGCGGCGACATCCATCGCATCCGGTACCGGTCGGCCAGCAGCCCGATCGGTACCTGCGGCAACGCACTGCCTAGCGTTGCGGCCAGCGCCAGCCCCGACGCCTGCACGTAGCTGAAGTCGCGTTGCAGCACGAAGTACGGGACGGTCGCGGGCACCAGGCCCTGGTAGAAGTCGTCGACGGCATGGGCGCAGGCCCAGATCCGCATCCGACGCCAGTGCCCTGGCGAGGCATCGGCATGGAGGGGAGTGCTTGTTTCCTGAGTCGATGTCACCCCTCCACGATGGAGAAGAACACCATGGGCGCACTTCCCGTATTCTGCCTATCCATGTCGCAGATCCGCCATACGCCTGTCGCGCCGACCAGCACCCAGTTCCGCGACGGCGGCGACACCATCGACCGGCACCGCCACGACGACCACCAGCTCATCTACGTCAGCTCCGGCGTCCTTGCGATCACCACCGAACACGGCTCCTGGATCGCCTCCAACGACCGGGCCCTGTGGGTCCCGGCGAACACCTGGCACGAGCACCGCTTCTACGGACAGAGCCGCTTCCACACCATCGGCTTTCCCACCCGGAAAACGCCTCTGCTCAATGCCCGGCAGCCGACCGTCATCGCCGTCGACCCTCTGGTCCGCGAACTTCTCATCGCCCTGACCAGCACCACCCTCACACCGTCCGAGACCAGGCACATCGACGCGGTACTGCGCGACCGGCTGCGCCGCGTCACGACCGAGCCGATCGCCCTGCCCGCCGCACAGGACCGACGCCTCGCCGACGCCTGCCGCCTCGTCGAGAACGACCTGCGTCAGCCTCACACCCTCGCCCAGCTCGCGGCTCAGGTGCACACGAGCGAGCGCACCCTCTCGCGGCTGTACCGCGACGAGTTCGGCATGACCTACCCCCAGTGGCGCACCCGCGCCCGCCTCTTCACCGGGCTGATCATGCTCGCCGAAGGCGCCGCCGTCACCGACACCGCCCACGCCTGTGGCTGGGCGACCACCAGCGCGTTTGTCCACACGTTCGCCCAGACCATGGGCACCACCCCCGGCGCCTACCGAGCGGGCGTCCGCACGTCACCGGATCAGTAGCCCGCGCGCAGGCAGACAGGACTGCCGGCGTGGTGGCGGCTCGACGGCGAACGGCGTGGGGGCTGGCGAGAGTGGTCAGTTGGTGTCTGGATCGGGTTTCCACGACGTGGAGGGGCGGCGCCGGGCTCCTGCTCTCGGCTAGCACTCGCCCAGCAGCGAGGCGAGGGGGTCCTGGGTGAGCGGGACCGGCGCGGCCAGAGCCTCGTCGTAGGCCGGGCGCGAGAAGACGTAGGGGCCCAGGGGCAGTTCGCCCCACTCGGGACGTTGGGGCTGGTGGAAGCCGGACCAGGCGACCTCCGTCGAGGTGGCGCGGACCATGGCGGGCAGGGGCCAGCAGCCGGGCAGACCAGCCTGGTTCTGGGCCTGATAGACGAGGAGCTGGTCCCCGCCATGTGTTGACTTGCTCTGCGAGATGCCCGGCTCCAGGTTCAGGACCGGGCATCTGCAGCCACTCCAGGTCGCGCAGAGTGACGCCAAGCGCTCCAGCGTTCGGCATCGTTACGGTGGGGGAGAGGGGGTGAGCAGGCGCCCACCTGCGTCGGCTCGCTCCGTAGCACCGCCAGACCCTCGACATCCTGGGTGACCCCAGCCCACCCTGCCGGTCTAGGAGGGCCGCGCTCCAGGCCATTGAGTACGGGTAATCAGTCAGCCCCGACCGAGGACGCAGAACTGGTTGCCCGCAGGGTCGGTCAGGACGACCCAGGAGACGTCACCCTGACCCACGTCGGCCCTTTTGGCGCCGAGGCCTTCGAGCCTGGCGACCTCCCTCGCCTGATCCTCGACGGGCTCGGACATCACGTCGAGATGGATGCGGTTCCGTACGGCCTGGGCTTCGGTCGTACGCCGGAACTCCAGGTACGGCCCCACACCCTTGACTGAACGCAGCAGCGCTCGCTCGTCCGTCAGCTCGTGGACGGCCCAGTCGATCGCCTCGCCCCAGAACTCGACCATGGCCTGCGGCTCGTCGCAATCGACGACGATGGCGGCTATCGGCCCGGTGTCCCGGTAGAGCTCCCGGGGCTCCAGAACACTGAACGTGTTGCCTTCCGGGTCGGCCATCACGGTCCACGGAGTGTCGCCCGAACTATCAGAGGCGGGTGATGCCCCGAGGTCTGTCAGGCGTCCGACCAATTCCGCCTGATGGGCTTCGGAGGTGGTGGCGAGCTCGATGTGTACTCGGTACTTCACCGTCTCCGGGTCCGGGACGCGGACGAGATCGATACAGACGGCGGACGGGTCCGGCCAGTCGAAGCCCACGGGTTCCAGGTTGGTGACGCCGGGGCCCTCGCTGGATACGTCCCAGCCGAGTGCCTTCGCCCAGAACTGGCCGAGCGCCGAGTCGTCCCGGGCTTTGAAGTTCACCTGAACAAGTTGCAGCGTCATGCAGTGCAGCCTAGGCGATCATCTGTCGCGCAAGTGTGCGGAGTTGAGGGCGACGCCGGCCTGGAGCAAGGCCTCCTGAGTCGGACATCTCTCGTGTGAAGCGGGTGTCCTTACACGCCGGGTGTTGCTCAGGGGCTGTCGGCTGCAGCGTCATGACCTTCCGGGCCCCGGCCGTGACCGGAGGCTTCCTGCGTGCGTAGATCTCTATACGACAGGTGTCCAGCAGGCATTACTGCAAGAAGCGCTCCGCGAGCTCGCAGTGTGTTGCATATGCCTATGGAAAACACGCGGGGTGGCTAGCGTCTGGAGTGAAACTGGCTGTGCAACTGGCTGCGCCCTGCGTACGGAGGACCGAATGACCAATGTGGATGTCTCCCTCAAGATGCTGCTGACCGAGGTCGAGGGAGCGCTGGGTGCGGCCGTCGTCGACTACAACAGCGGTATGGCGCTCGGTGTTCTCGGGGGCGGCAAGGAACTGGACCTGACCGTCGCGGCGGCAGGGAACACAGATGTGATCCGGGCCAAGATGCGAACGATGGAGACACTCGGTCTCCAGGACAAGATTGACGACATTCTGATCACTCTCGGCACGCAGTATCACCTGCTCCGGCCCGTCGTCGGCAGTAACGGGCACGGGCTCTTCATCTACCTGGTGATCGACAGGTCACGGTCGAACCTGGCCATGGCGCGGCACTATCTCAAGCGTGTAGAGGAGCAGTTGGAGGTCTGATTGACCATCGATCGCCCTGCGCGGTGACGGCCTGCAGTGCGGACAGGCTGGCTCGCCGTCCTCAGTGGAGCCGCGACGACGATCGACGGGCCTACGGCGGGGTCAACGACCTTCAGATCCCACCCGTCGGTATGACCTTCGAGGCCAGAGCCGTCGCCACGGTACGCGAAGCGTGGACACGCCTGTCGGTACCCAGCCCCCGTCAGCCCGGCAAGCCGGCAGCCCTGCGCCTGGACGCGTCTTCGACGATGAGTGTGGTCACCCGCACCAGCGCGGGGCGCGGGGGAGTTGAGCCGAAGCCGAACCGGACCGGAGGGGTGACCGTGGTGAGGGGGCCTGGATCGTGCCCGTCGAGGCGTACGGATGCTGAGGTCAGTAGGTGTTCGTCCAGGGCGCAGTAGTACTCGTGGCGGGCGCCTCCGGCGCTGCCGTTGGTGCGCACGCCTCGACGTGCCAGCCGTGCGACCGGGTTGATCAGGCGGCACCAGCCGCGGGTTCGGGCGAGTGGCCGTGGTACGAGTGTGAGCAGTAGCCCGACGCCGGTGCGGCGGCCGGTCGCCAGCGCGAGTTCGACCGAGGGGCTCCGGACGATGAGGCGGCCCGATCTCTCGACGGTGAGTACGACGGATTCAACCCGTACTTCGTCGAACGTGTACGTGGTCGCGATGTAGTCGGCGACGGAAGGGGTCGGTGCGATCAGTATGCGGTGTCCGTCCGGCCGCTCGATCATCACGTCGGTCACCGGTCCGAACGGCGAGTCTCTCCACATGCCGACGACCAGCCGTACGCCGGACCGTGTGCCCAGCCCCGCGATCGCACCGTCGAATCGGTCCACGTCATCAAGCTTATGCGGTCGGTGCGGATCGTGATTGTTCCGGTTTCCTCGCCCTGAGCCGGAGGTAGCCCACAAGGGCGACGTGAGGCTCGCCCCTGAGCGTTGTGGCTATCGCAAAGAACTATCGCGAAGAAGGGGTCAGGACCGGGGCCAGGGCTGGCCGCTGAGTCGCTCGATGCTGGTGTTGAAACGCTGGAGGTAATGCGCGAAGGCTGTCACGTCCTCGGCCGGCCAGTCCTCGAAGACCTTGTCCAGTTCCTCTACGTGCACCTTCTGCTCGGCGTCCAGCCGCCGCACGCCCTCCTCGGTCAACCGGAACTTGCGGGCCATGCCCCCGTCGGGGTCGGGAATCCGCTCGAGCAGTCCTGCCCGCATCGCCTGCGCCGTCTGGCGATTGACCGTGGAGGCGTCGAGCGCGAACGCCTCGCTGAGCTGACCGATCGACATCGGCCCCTGCGCCCGGATCCGGCTGAGCATGATGTAGGCGCTGCGCTCGAGACGGTCTGCTTGCCGACGGCGCTTGTCATTGCCGAGCTGATGCCGGCCCAGCACCATGTGCTCGAACTCGACCAACTGCGAGGGCTTGTCCATGTACGTGCGTCCTCCCAGGTCCGACGGTATCGCAGGGCTTACGGCCAGGTTTCCCTGCCCTGGGCTGCACGCCCCTCATGCATGTGCCCTCTGCACGCGATATGCACGATACATTGTATGTGTATGCTGCACATCGTCGTACGCGGTGAAGAGATTCACGTGTTGAAGAGATAGAGGAGCCCTTATGGATGCCCCCGAGACGAGCAGCAGGTCAGGCGCTGTCGTCGCCACCCTCGCGCTCGCCGGTACCGTGGCCGCGATCATGCAGACGCTGGTGACGCCGCTGATCGCTGAGCTGCCGCAGATCCTGGACACATCGTCCTCGAACGCGGCGTGGGTCGTCACAGTGACACTGCTCGTGTCGGGCGTGTGCGTGCCGGTCTCCGGCCGCCTGGGAGACCTCATAGGCAAGCGCCGCATGATGCTCATCTGTGCCGTACCGCTGATCGTGGGATCGGTGGTGTGCGCGCTCTCCTCCTCGCTCGTGCCGATGATCGCCGGCCGTGGTCTGCAGGGCATGGGCATGGGGATGGTGCCGCTCGGTATCGCGCTGCTGCGTGACGTCGTGCCGGCCGAGAAGCTCAGTGGCTCCATCGCCCTGGTCAGCGCTTCCATGGGCATCGGCGGTGCCATCGGGCTGCCGATCGCGGCCGCGGTCGCCCAGTACGCGAACTGGCGCGTGCTGTTCTGGGGTTCGGCCGTGCTGGCCCTGATCGTCAGCGTGATGATCTTCGCCATCGTCCCGGATGTTCCCGCAGGCGCGAAGGGGCAGCGGTTCGACGCGCCCGGCGCCGTCGGCCTCGCCATCGGCCTGGTCTCGCTGCTGCTGGCCATCTCCAAGGGAGCCGACTGGGGCTGGACATCGGGCACCACGCTCGGTCTGTTCGCGGTGGCCGTCGTCGCGCTGTTCGCCTGGGGCCTCTACGAGCTGCGTACTCGTGAACCGCTCGTCGATCTGCGCACCACGGCCCGGCCCCGGGTGCTGTTCACCAACGCCGCTTCGATTCTCATCGGCGTCGGCATGTACTCCTTCATGCTGATCGCGCCGCAGTTGCTGCAGTTCCCGAAGGCCACCGGCTACGGCCTAGGCCAGTCGATGCTCGCGGCCGGTCTGTGGATCGCCCCCGGCGGCATCATGATGATGCTGATCTCGCCACTCGGCGGAAAGCTGATCAATGCGCGCGGCCCGAAGACCGCCCTCATCTGCGGTGCCCTCGTGATCGCTGTCGGATACGGCGTCGCTCTCCCGCTCATGGGGACGGCGTGGGGCATCATGCTCGCCGGAATCGTGATCAACAGCGGTGTCGCGCTCGCCTATGGCGCCATGCCCGCCCTCATCATGAGCTCGGTGCCGCTCTCCGAGACGGCCGCCGCCAATGGCTTCAACACCCTGATGCGGTCGCTCGGCACCACGATCGGCTCCGCCGTCATCGGCGTCGTTCTGGCCCAGATGACCATCAGCATGGGCGGATTCACCTTCGCCTCCGAGAACGGGTTCCGTACCGGCCTGATGATCGGCTGCGGTGTGGCTCTTGTGTCCGCCGCCGTCGCGACCCTCATTCCCGCCATGCGCAAGCCCGACGGCGACGGAGCCGCCGACGGACAGCCGACCGACGCCGACCAGGCTCCCGCCCGGGCCTGATCCTTCCGACGTGCGCGGTGCGCCCGGTCCTTCGGCCGGGCACACCGCGCACAGTCGCATGTGCTCACTTGGCTGCGGCTTTCGTTCTCCGGCTGCGGAAAGCGGCCACGCGCGCGCGGTTCTGACAGGTGACCGAGCAGAAACGGCGTCGGCCGCCGGGCGACTGGTCGATGTAGACGTCGGCGCAGTGCCCGCCGGTACAGACGCCGATCCGCCCGAAGCCGTGCTCGCCGAGGTACTGGCGCAGGGTGACCGCCGCCGCGGCGAGCAGGGCGCGGTCGGTCTTGGTCACCGTCCAGACCGCGCGGAGAGTGTCGTCGGCGCCTGCAGCTTCGAGTGCCGGCCGCGCGCCGCTGGTGGACAGCAGCCGCGTCAGTCGTCGCGCGCAGGTGCCGGCGTCCTCGGCGGCGAACACCGGGTGCAGCGCGTCCGCCGCGTCGGCCAGCATCTCCTTTGTGAGTCCGGCCCGCGCCTGCCCGGTAAGGCCCAGCCCCAGGTCCGCAAGGGTGTCCGGAGACGGCAGAGGTTCCTCTCCGCGACGGTCCTCCTGGCGAGGTCGTGTGCCCCATCTGTTGACCAGGTCAACGAGAACGCCCAGCGGGAGCGTGGAGATGGTGATGGCCATACCGCCCAGCGTAACGCATTGACCGGCTTCTTGGCGTTGCAGCCTCATCGGTGCCGACGTAACGTATTAAGCGGCTCTTGTGCGTTACGCAAATGGGTCGGGACAGACCAAGGAGGACGCCATGCTGGACCTCAGCCTTTTGCCGGCCTATCTGGTGGCAGTAGCGCTCATCTCCGTCGCCCCTGGTCCGGACGCCGCGTACATCGTGGCGGTGGCCGTGGAGCGCGGACCGCGAGCGGGTCTGCTCTCCGCGACGGGCATGGCGCTGGGCATGGTCGTCCACGTCACGGCCGCCGTACTCGGCCTTGCCGTACTGCTGCAGTCCACACCCGTGGCGCTGGCGGTAGTGGAGCTGGCGGGCGGCCTCTACCTCGGCCGACTCGCCGTGATCACCCTGCGCACGGCGACGAAAGCTCCCGAGCACTCGCCGGGACCGCCGCCCGAACGCGAGATCCTGCGCCGGGCGGTGCTCACCAACCTGCTCAACCCCAAGACCGTCCTCTTCTTCGCCGCGTTCCTCCCGCGGTTCACCAGCCCGGAGCACGGGCCGCTCTGGCTCCAACTCCTCACACTCGGGCTGATCTTCCTGGCCATGGGCCTCATCTGGGACAGTACGATCGGCCTCTGCGCCGGCCGCTTGGGCCAGGGCCTGATGCACGGCCGCAAGGCGGCCACCGCGGTCAACGTCGCAGCGGGCACTACCTTCGCGACGCTCGCCGTACTCCTGCTGAAGGACGCGGTCGCGGCGCTGTGAGACCCGCTGAGGCCGGGACGAGCAGCCCGCTGTCCGGGCGCGCATCGAGCACCCTGCTCGTCTGCCCGGCGTCACGCGGCGAGGGGACGCGCATCTTCGAGGATCGGCAGAACCTGAAGGTGGCGGAGGCCGCAGCCTTCGAGAACGGCGAGGAGGGCAGTCTCCTCCAGCAGCCTGCCGGGCTATTGCGATTGCCCCGTCACCGCGTTCCTCCAGCAACCGCGGGTGCCGTCCCCTCGTACTCCGTACTCCCGAGTCATCTGTCGCCACCCGAGGCATTGCCACAGAGGCCGTCGGCCCTCCGTGGCCCGGACGGGCGTGAACTCGTCCTTGCCTCTTGGCTATTGGGAGAAGAGCCTCCACCAATGACCCCGTTGGTGGAAAAGCTGCCCGAGTCGAGCCTGCACGAAGTGATCGGTCTGCTGGTCAGGCTGGTGGAGTCCGCGGGCGCACTGGTCATCTTCATCGGTGCTGCGTGGGCGTTCGGGCAGTTCATCCGGGCGGGTGTGCGCGGGCGCGGCAAAGTGGCGGAGTTCAACCGAATCAGGCTGGGCCTGGGGCGGTTCCTCGTCCTGGGCCTCGAGTTCCAGCTGGCCGGCGATGTGCTGCGCACGTCGGTCGCACCGAGTTTCGCCGAAATCGGCCAGATGGCAGCCATCGCGGCCATCCGGACCGGGCTGAACTTCTTCCTCGGACGGGAGATCGCCCAGGAGCAGGCCGAGATCGAACGAGGTGCAACGGCGCGCTCACAGGGACCGGGGGGACTGCCGAAATGAACGGATGGCTGCGTGCCAGCCCGCTCGCACGATTCGACAGGGCGTCGTGGCCGCATCGAAGCGGCTCGTCCTGCCACCCCGCGTAGGACATGATCTTCAGATTCCTGACGCGGCCTCCTACTGATAGCAGTTGCCAGAGCACAGCACGGATACCGTGCCGCTGTCGCCGACCACCGTCGTGGAGACGCTGATGTGGGTGGTGATCGTGGGGATCTTGCTGGTCTCCCAGGGCATGGGAGCGGCCACAGCCTGGGGAGCGAGACCCGCGAAAGCTGCGCCGGCCACGAACACGGCGGCAACTGCTCGCTTGGGCAGACGCGTGTTGACTCCTTGATCGACGAGTGGTCGGCGAGGTCCAGCGGCTGGCGCGCCGAGCGGAATGGCCGCCGTGGCCGGCCGTCAGTCTCGCGGTGCCCGCAGCCACAAGCCAGGATCAGCGGAGGAGTTCGGCGCATCTCCATGCGATCGACGCGAACGGCAGACCGTGTTCCGGCCAGACCCGGTAGCAGCCGAGGTGACTCCCGGATCGCCGCCCGCTGGTACGCCCGCAACAGACTTCACGACGCGACCACTGTCATGTCACGAACGTGTCCTGAGAACGATCAAGGTGCAACGTGGGCAACCACACCACCTGTCTAAGGGGACAGAACCCCACACGGGCGAACACTCGCCCCGCTCACTCGCCCGCCCGCTCCCCAGGAGCGACGGCCCCACGCAGAGGACACCAGCATGCGCACTCGGAAGATCTCGGCACTGACCATGACCGCAGTGGCCCTCTCACTGGCACTGACGGCGTGCGGCAACAACGGCGCCGACCACGCCTCCTCCCCGAGCAGCTCATCGGTGGCCACGAGCACCCCGTCGTCCGGCACGGCGGAGAGCAAGCCGTCGAGCACGCCTGCCACGTCGGACACCAAGTGCACGGACCGGCTCAACTACGCGGGCGACCCGCGTTCCAACGCTGAGATCAACTCCATTGGTGCGGACACGGGTACGTGCCCGCCGGTTCAGAAGGAGCCGTCCGACACCAAGTGCACGGACCAGCTCAACTACGCGGGCGATCCCCGTTCCAACGCTGAGATCAACTCCATCGGCGAGGACACGGGCTCCTGCCCTCCCGTCAAGCAGAAGTGAAGCGCCACAAGTGAAGCGCCAGTACCCCTCGCGCCGGGCCCTCCGCCACAGTTCGCGGGCGAGGTGAGGGACCCGATTCCGCCGCTCTCTGCCGTTCGGGTGAGCGTCTGGTCTGTTGGGGTGGTGTGACGTGACGTTTCTGCCGTGGGCCGAGTTTGGGCAGGTCGGCAGGGTGCACGATGCTCCCACCACGCCCCCCCATACTTGGAGTAACCATGATCCGTAAGGTTCTGGCCGGTGCCGCTCTCGCGTCCGCCGCTGCCGCTGCGACGGTCGGCGCGACGGGCGTTGCCTCGGCGACCGAGGGCGGTCCGCAGGCGGAGACGATGACCAGCGCACACGACGCGAACCAGGCCGCCCGCGCCTCTGTCGGCTCGACCTCCTACGGCACCGGTGCCTCGGAGTTCGCCACCGACAACGGGGACGTCGCCATCGCCGGTGACCCGGGCGGCATCGCCAACTCCTACGGCGCCCCGTTCGTCGACGTCGACCTGCGCTGCGCGGTCCCCGCGGCCCAGGGCGTTGGCGGCAACGTGCTCGGCGGCCCGGTCGCCGCCTGCACGAACGAGCCGGTCGACCAGTTCGACGCGCCTGAGCGCATCCTCTGATACCCCCACTCCCCGGACTCTTCCCTTCGTCCGGGGCATGGGAGCACCGGGTAGGGCCCTTGCGATGATCCGTGTTACTCCTTGCACGGATCGTCGCGAGGGCCCTGCTGTGTCACGGCACACGCAACACAAGGTGGTGGCGGAGTGGGCTGACGTGGCCGGGCCCTGTCCGGCAGATCATGTGCGGACAGGGGCGGGACGTGCAGGTCAGGCGCCATATTCTTGGTGCGCTTTATGGGCGGCCGTGGCAGGCTCCGTGCATGTCGATCGTTGGTGTGTCTCCCGAGGTGTCCATCGCGTACGAGAGCTTCGGCGACCCTGGGGATCCGCCAGTTCTCCTCGTGATGGGTTTCGGCGCGCAGATGATCGCCTGGCACGAGGACTTCTGCCGGGCGCTCGCAGAGCGCGGCCGCTACGTGATCCGATTCGACAACCGCGACTGCGGGCTGTCCACCAAGTTCGACGATCACCCCGTCGACATGGGCGAGTTCATCGACGCCGTCAGCTCGGGTGACATTGCCACCGCCCTTGCGATGGTTCCCTACCGGCTTCGCGACATGGCCGACGACGGCCTTGGCTTGCTCACCGCGCTCGGTATCGAACGCGCCCACGTGGTCGGCGCCTCGATGGGAGGAATGATCGCCCAGACCATGGCTCTCTCCTCCCCGGAGCGGGTGCTGACCTTGACGTCGATGATGTCCTCGACGGGCGAGAGTGAATACGGCCGGCCCAGCCCGGAGGCCCAGGCTGTGCTGTTCAGTCCGAAGCCGGCGGACCGTGAGGGATACGTCGAGGCCGCGGGGGGGGAACTGGTGTGGGCCTCCAAGCGATACGGCAACGCCGCGGTACTGCATGAACTGGCCGCCGAAAGCTACGACCGCGCCTACTGTCCCGCCGGGATCGGACGACAGCTCGGCGCGATGATCCTCAGTGGTTCACGCGCGGATGCACTCCGCGAACTGCGCGTGCCGACCCTGGTGATCCATGGCCTGGACGACACGCTGATCGACCCCAGCGGCGGGAAACGCACCGCGGAGCTGGTGCCCGGTGCCGAACTCCTGCTGGTCCCCGACATGGGCCACGACCGTCCACGCGAACTCTGGCCCGATCTCATCGATGCCGTGGTGGCCCACTCCGGTTGAGCATGCGTCCGCGCATCGCCGCGTCCTGCGCGGGGACGGCTTCAACTCCTGCGCGTGGGGTCGCAGTATCTTCGCCAGCCGTGCCTGGCGTTGACGATGCACGGACACGGCTGCCAGGGACGGGCTGCCTCCTGTCGGAGGCGATCGTGCGCGCGAGGGTGTGAAGGCGGACGATTCGGCTAGGGATCTTTCATGCCACACCATGATCTCGTCGTGCTCGGTGCGGGCACCGGCAATGCCCTCATCGATGACCGGTTCGCCGACCTGGACGTCGCCATCGTCTCGGAAGGCCCATTCGGAGGCACCTGCCTGAATGCGGGCTGTATCCCCAGCAAGATGCTCGCCGCCACCGCCGAAGTGGCTGACACCGTACGCGCCAGCGGACGGCACAACGTGCGGGCCCGTCTCGACGCAATCGTCTGGCCACAGGTTCAGGAGCGTGTCTTCGACCGACTCGACACGCAGTCCCGCGAGGGCGAACAGGGCCGCGCAGACACCGCATGGATCACTGTCTATCGGGGCGCCGCGCGGTTCACCGGAGAACGCGAACTCCTCGTGCAGACGTCGTCCGGCAGCGAGACGATCACCGCTGACCGGATCGTCGTCGTCGCAGGCGGACGCCCCGCTGTGCCGCCTGTCGTGGCCGATTCAGGAGTTGCGTACGAGACCTCGGACACGGTGATGCGACTCGATGAGGTTCCCGCTCGGATGATCGTGCTCGGCGGTGGATACATTGCCGCTGAGCTGGCTCATGTCTTCCACTCCGCGGGCACCGCCGTCACCGTGGTCGAGCAGCGCAACTCCTTGCTGGCCCAGCAGGACGAGTCCCTCGCTCGCGCCTTCACCGACATCGCTGACCGACAGTGGGATCTGCGCTTGGGGAGTGAGGTCACCGGGGTAGCCGGAAACCGGGGCAACGTCACCGTGACGCTCGACGACGGCAGCGAGATCGAGGCGGACACCCTCCTCGTCGCAGTGGGACGACGCCCCAACACCGACAGCCTGGAAGTCGAGAACGCCGGCATCGCCTGCGATGACGAGGGGCTGATCCACGTCGACCCGCAGATGCGCACCAGCGCGACCGGCGTTTGGGCGCTCGGTGACATCGCCGACGCCGGAGCGCCGCTGAAGCACGTTGCCAACCGCCAGGCGGAGATCGTCGCCCATAACCTGCTGCACCCGGACCGGCCGCGTGAGATGTCATACGACGTAGTGCCCTCGGCGGTCTTCGCGCATCCTCAGATCGCCCAGGTCGGTCTCACCGAACAGGACGCGCGTACGCAGGGGCTCGACTACGTCGTCGGAGAGCGCCGCTACGAGGACGTGGCCTACGGGTGGGCTCTCGAGGACACCGACGGATTTTGCAAGGTGCTCGTCGACCGCGCCTCCGGCCGCCTCATCGGAGCCCATGTGCTCGGCCAGGAAGCGGCCGCGCTCCTGCAGCCACTGGTCATCGCCATGACGTTCGACCTGAGCGTGCAGGACGTCGCTGAGCGGCCGTTGTGGATCCATCCGGCCCTGAGCGAGGTCGTGGAAAACGCGCTGCGCAACGCGATCGGGAAGATGGCCGGGTAGCGACGCAGCCCGAGGCTCTGCCATCCGACCCGGCCGAATCGCCGAGGACAGCGTGACTGCGGGCGCCAGTGTTCGCTGTCGTGGTGGACTTCGGCCCGGCTGCTGAGTGTGAACAGCTCGGTCTCGGGTACCGAGAGGTGATATTGCCCTAGATAGGAGTAAGAAAAGTGACATCTTCGCCTGCTCCCCGTTACACGGTGCCTGGCGTCTCCGTTGAGGACGCGCACCTGATCATCGGATTGCTGCAGCAGCGCTTGCACGCTCTCAACGATCTGCACCTCACCCTCAAGCACGTGCACTGGAACGTGGTCGGACCGCACTTCATCGCGGTGCACGAGATGCTGGACCCGCAAGTGAACCGGGTCCGTGACATGGCAGACGACGTGGCCGAGCGCCTGGCCGCTCTCGGTGGTGTGGCCCAGGGAACCCCGGGCGCTCTGGTGCGCGAGCGGACGTGGGAGGACTACAGCGTGGGACGGGCGGATGCCATCGCCCACCTGGGCGCACTCGATCTCGTCTATACCGGGGTCATCGAGTCGCTTCGTGACGCAGTCAAGCAGGTCGGGGCGATCGACCCAGCCACTGAAGATCTCCTGATCGGGCAGCTGCGAGACCTTGAGCAGTTCCAGTGGTTCGTTCGCGCACACCTGGAAACGGCCGGCGGCCGGCTCACCACTGCTGGAGCGGAGACGGAAGCGGAGGCGGCGTCGTCCGCACAGCGGTGATTCGGTGATGGCGTAGCTTCGGGCCCTCGCGTGACAACCCGGGCTCGAAGCTACGCGGACGGGTTACGCGGCCGGTAGCGGTGATGCTCTCCGCCATCGTGGTACGTGCGCCTGCGGGCGGGCGTGGTCCGTCCGACTCGCCTCCACCAGGAGCTGGTTCACGCCGCCTCGCGCAGGTCATGGTGCTGAGAGAACGTCACCGGCCGGCCTGTTCTTGCCAGGACTCGGCGGATCATCAGCCGGCTAGCGCGCCACGCGGTAGCGGAGGTAGACGACTTTCGAGCTGAAGGTGCGGGTCTCGACGAGTTCGAGATCCACCCGGCGCTCGTGCTGGGGGAAGAACGGAATGCCGCCGCCGACGAGCACCGGGTAGACCCTGGCACGGTACTCGTCGATCAGACCCAACTCGGCCGCCTCGGCGGCGAGAGTCGCGCCGCCGATCGCGATGTTGCCGTCCCCCGGCTCGGCTCGCAATCGCTCGATTTCCTCCCCCAGGCCGCCGGAGGCCAGGCGGGCATGGCCCTGTACCGCGGACAGCGTGGTGGAGAACACCACCTTGGGGAGCTGCTTCCAGACCGCGGCAAACTCGAGCGTTGAGAAGTCGAGTGACGGATTCTGGTCAACGGTCTCCCAGTACAGCATCGTCTCGTACAGCCGCCGCCCCAACAGGTGGACACTGGCCTCCCGTACCTCGTCGGTGGCGAAGCGAAAGACCTCCTCGTTGGGCGCCGTCCAGTCGAAGCCGCCGCCCGGCCCGACGATGTAGCCGTCCAGTGAGACGCTCATGGAGTAGGTCACGCTGCGCATCAGAAGTCCTCCTGGGTGACGGGTTCGACAGTACGGTCTGCCGCATTGCAAGCGTCACTCATGGGGACCATCGGGTGCGGGCTCATCGAGATGGCGCAATCCCTCTTCCCACCTCCGCCTACGCGCCTCCTCGTCCTGTTCCCACCATGGCGGCGTACCCCGCTCCCCAAGAGCGACCTTCGCGGCGTTCACCTTCTTGCGCGCGGCGCGCTCCGCCGTGGCGTTCTTCTCTCGGAGCGCGACACCGACCGCCCGGCGAGCGGCCATGAGATGCGAACGTAGGCGTGTCGCGGCGTCTTCGGGCACGGCTGGGTCGGTGGCTCGCCACTTGCGTCCGCGGATCACCACGTAGTGACCGTCGGTTGTGTGCTCGGGTTCGGTGTGTCGGTTCACCTACGGCGTATTCCATGGTTGCCGGATTCCTGAACCCAAGGCGCCGCCTCCGTGTCGTGGAAGAAGGTGGACGGCTTGTTTGTGGGAACGACGAGGGCGCGACGATCCGTATTGGGGACCACAGGGGCGCCATGAACTGTGTCCCTGCGTAGAGATCTGGAACCGGGCGCATGTGTCAGGTCTGTATGGCCAGGACGGGGCTCTGCGGCAGGGGTGGCAGAAGGCGAACTTGAGGGGATTCATTTCGGGAGACCGGCGCTCCGTCGAGCGAGCGACCAACTCAGCGAGCCCGTGCACACCTGCTGCGACGCCGGGCCCTGCAACGGAAGCGCGGCGTGCACGATCTTCGACCTCACCAACGCCGACGTACCCACCGCCCTGAGCGAGCGAGTACGCCTAGCACTTGATCAACGACGTTCTGATTCGCCCATGATTTACACGTTCGACCCGTCACGGCACGGCGCCGGGAACGCGGTCAGTGCCGACAGCATTGCCTTCGGGGCTTCCTCGGCGGGGTAGTGCCCGCACTCGACAAGGACGAGGCTCTGCACGTCGGCGGCGGCCAGCCTCATCGTTGCGCCGACCGACGCGCCCAGGTTCTCCGCGCCCCCGATCGCAAGGACGGGGAGGGACAGCCGTCGACGGCAATCTGGTCGAGCGTGAGCCCAACGATCTGGTCGTAGGACTCCAACGCGATCTCCTTGAGCCGGGCGAAGATGCCGAGCCGGATCCACTCGTTGCGGCCGTTGCGGGTGGTGGTCGCCGAAGAGGTCGTGTCGGAGATCGGGTGCTCACCTTTCCTCGCGGCCCCCCATATCTCCTATCTGCGCAAGTTCTTAGGCGGAGATCTTGTCGAGCAGCCCGTACACGGCCGCGTAGGCGAGGGGAGAGGCGAGGAACGCCGCAGCCACGCTCAAACCTCGCTCTCTCCATGTGCCTGCAAGTAGAAGCGGGAGTGCGCAGGCAACCGAGCCAGTGGCCACCGCCTGACCTGTGTACCCGAGGGTGAGCCATGCATGCAGGCATTCGCTCCCGAACAGGCCACCGAGTGCGCCCAACCCGGCGACTCGCTGCCAACGGAGAGGACTCCGCCGCCACCAGGCGCCAGCGACACCGAACACAGGACCCGCAATGCAGGCCATGACCAGCCAGACCAGCGGAAAGACGAGGCTCCCCATGCCGCCTCGGCCGACTTCCGCGTAGCCGTAGTAGCCGACAACGAGGCCGATCTCTGTCAGTGCTCCGGCTGCAGCGAGACTCCGCAAGCTGCGTATGCGGTGCGCGAGGACTGCGCCGGTGACGAAAGCGAACGCCGACCACACGCCGCCCGAGTTCGCTAGCTGACTCCACGGCCATGGCAGCCAGCCTTGAAGCAGGTTCGTCAGGACACCGAGGCCGAGACCAGCGACGACACAGGCAGTCAGCGTGGTCGTGGTGAGGTTCGTGGCACGTCGCAAAGTCATCGTGGGGGTCACGAGGAAGACTGTACCTTCGATGTATACACGTGGTTCATAGTGGGGTCCTGTGATGCTGGACCTTCTGTTGTGGTATCGCGTTCGGCGCGCAGCCTCGCAGTTCAATCCCGGTCGGCTGCAGTGTGACGGCGGCCGCGAATCTCCGGCCCAAGGAAGCCCTCAAGGCAAGCACAAAAGGCCGCAAGTAGTCGATCATGGTTTGGCCTTTGCAGGGCACCTGTCCTCCCACGACGTTTCCGAATGGCAAGGGGAGATTCAGTGGCGATGCGAGAGCCCGACAGCGTGACAGGTGCGACATTCACCAGCACAAGTGCTGCCGCCACCCGTGGCGAAGGAGGGCGCATGACCGGGCTCGTGGTCCCCCTCGCGCTGATCGGGTTCGTGTTCTGCGCCGGCCTGTTGCTCTTCGTGCGCTTCGCCCATTGGGTCGGGGCACATCCGATGGCGGGGGCCTTCGTCATGCTGCTCACTGGCCCCGTGTTCTACGTGGCGCTGCGGGCGATGCCCCGGGCGCGCGAGCTGCGCCGGGCTGCCCGCGCCGGAATGGCCCAGGCCGACCGTGAGCTGGCGGTGGACCCAACCCGTGCATCGCCACCGGTCCGAGCGGTGGCACGCAACGACGCGGCCGTGCCCGGCCCGGATGCCACGGATGCGGTGCATGACGGGCTGACGGTCGAACTCCACCATCGCCGCCCTGACTTCGGGTAGCCGGCCGGCGCGGTAGATGTCGACCCGCGGGTGGATCACCTCCGCGGCGACACCCGCCAGCGCGTAGCCCAACAGCACCGCCCGGGCTGCGGTTCGGGCCGCGCGCGGCATCGCGGGCAACAAGGCGCCGGGGTCCACGACGTGGGGAGCTGTCCGGTACCAGGACCTGTACGCCAGGACCAGTGCGACCAGCCCCAGAAGAGAGAGCCCTTCCTGGACGAGCTGGGTTCCGCTGTAGGTGCCGATGACCGGGGTGAGACCCCAGTCGACGTACCGGCCGTGAGTGATGTCATAGAACAGCAGATGGGTGGCCGTTCCCAGGACGGCCGACAGCCACAGCCAGCCGAACGCGGCGGGCCCGCGAAGCCGGAACCCGGTGGCCGGCCCGGCAAGCCTGCCCCGCAGCCGAGGTCCGGCCAGGTCCACCAGCGGGCGCTTGAGCAGCGCGTGGAAGACCACCAGCATCAGCGCCGTCTGCAGCGGACAGAAGAGGAGACCCGGAACCCAGTCGTGCATGCCGAGGTTCGGGAACGGCAGTTGGTAGACGTCCGGCATCATCGAGCCGATGACCAGAGCGGACGGCACGAGTCTGCCTCTGAACAGCGGGACGACGGCGGCAGGATGTACAAAGGTCGCGGGCATGCGGGGCTCCGGGGAAGGGGGGACTGGCCCTTCCATCCTCGAAGCGCCCGACCGTCCCTCTCTCGTCCCCGGGCAGGAAAACGACCCTGGACCTTCGGCATAGGTTCCACCGCGACGCTGTGGACCCAGGGCCACTGGCCTGTTCCCCGAGCCCGGCAGGGAGCCTCCGGACGGATTTCGCAGGGTGGCTTGTTCGTGTCACATCCCCTGCGCAGGCGGTGTTGCTGGCCCTAGTCTCAGGAGATGACGCCCCGACAGACGGATATTGCAGAGGTTTTCACGCGGGTGCTGGAACAGGCCGCGGCAGATCCGCTGGATGTGCAGGGTGCGCTGGCCGTGTTCGTGGAGAGCAGCCGGTGGCTTTACGGGGCCCGCGCCGCGCTCGTCCGCTACACGCCGCTCGGCACGACAGTGGTGTGGACGGACGGCACCGACAGCGCGGTCCGGTCTCTGGCGGCGGACGCTGCCGGCTGGGGCGAGGGCCCGGGCCACGACGTACAGGGCTCGGGCTGCGCACTGCTCGACGTGGACGTGACCACGCACTCGGCCTGGGAGCGCTGGCCGCGGTGGGCGCCGCGAGCCGCGAGCCTGGGCTTCGGGCGAGTCACGGTGCTGCCCCTCAGCGGCGATGACGGTTTGGTCGGCGCCGTGGTGCTGCTGGGCGCGCCGGGCAGCCCATTGGATGAACCGGCCCTGGAGCTGGTCCGTTCTCTTGCCGAGGCGGCAGCCGGCATGTGGAAGTTGCAGCGTGAGGTAGAGGAAAGCCGCTCTCACGCAAGCGACCTGCAGCAGAGCCTGTCCACGCGCGTGGTGGTCGAACAGGCCAAGGGGATCCTGGCCGCACGGCACAACATCAGTCTCGAAGTCGCCTTCGCCCGCCTGCGCCTCCGTGCAACCACCGGGCAGCGCACCATCTTGGAGGCGGCCCACGACGTCGTGGAAGGCCGGCAAGAAGCAGTCGGACCGTAGAAAGACGCCTGCGGCTGACGGTGCGACGATTCACGTGGGGCTGCTCAGGGAGTATGTCCTGATGCAGAAACGGGATGAGGACGGCAGCCCGCTGGCTCTCCGTCGATGATGCTCTCGTAGAGCGACCCTGGCCGCAGGGCGCTGTGGAGTGTTCCTCGAGAAGGCCTCGGAGCGCGGCGGAGCCTCCCCGTGAATCCGGGCTGCCACGGTTCTGGCTTGGCGATCACTGCGACGCAGAATCCCTGACCACTTGTCAGTGGGTGATGCCAGCATGGGTAGTTCGTCGGGCAAGCAGTCTCGGAGGGGGAGCCGTGGTCTGGATCGACAGGTGCTGGCGAAGAGACGGTACGGAGGTCAGGGCGCACTCCAGGTGGGCCGCCGGAGCCCGCCGTGAGGTGGCCCTCTTCGTCGGCGTAGCCGTGGTGGTCGTGGCCGCGGGAAGTTCCATGAGCACCACCACCGATTCGCCCGGATCGAAGCCGGGTCCCTCGGGGCGTACGCCCGGACCGACGTCCACGGCGGCCTATCCGGTGCACTTCCCGGGGTGGGAGAAACCGAGGAGACCCACGCCGACGGTCTCGTACCCGATCCGTTTCTCGCGCGGCGGTGAACAGTAATGGGGCGGGCGCCTGCGCGGCGTCGTCGGCCGACCAAGCGTCAGCAGCGCCTGCAGGCGCAACTGCTGACCGTCTTACTAGGAGCAGTGGCCGCGCTCTGGCTGATCGGCGCGGTGGTCGGCTGGCTGCTGGCTCACTGGTGGGTCCTGCTCGTGCTCGCTGCGCTGGCGGGACTGGCAGGCGCGGGGTTCTTCCAGCAGCGGCAGCAGCGGGCCGCGTGGGCGGACGCCCGGCGCCAAGGGCTGCGTTACGCGCTGTCCCAGCTGGACCGGCTTCACCACCGTGAGTTCGAGTACGCGGTGCGGGACCTGATGCTTCGCGACGGCTGCACCGACGCGAAGCAGGTCGGCGGCGCCGGCGACAACGGCGCCGACGTGCTCGCCACCGACCCGCTGGGGCGCAGATGGGTCATTCAGTGCAAGCATCGCAAGGCTGGTGCGGAAGGTTCAGCGGTGGGAACCCCGGATCTGCAGCGGCTGAACGGGACGGCCCGGCCGCTTCACCATGCGGACGTGGTGGTGCTGGTGACCAATGGAAGGTTCTCGTCGAAGTGCCCGCCACTTGCGCAGCAGTTGTCCATTGCTCTGGTGGATCGGCAGGTGCTGGCGGCCTGGGCTGCGGGGTCGCGGCCCTTGTGGGAGGTGTTGCCGAAGGTGCCGCCCCCACGGCGATCGACTCCCCTGAGTTGAGAGAAAGGCAGGCCAGAGCGGCGTTGAAGAGCGAGGCTCCGGGGCGTGTGGCCGCGGAACGCACCAGCCCCTGTTCTTCCGACCGATCTCGCTGACCGGCCCGCGGGGCAGGCCCTCAGAGCCTGCCCCGCGTCGGAAGCCCCGCTTTCACCGTCCGTGTTCGCTCGAGTAGCGGGAGTGATCGTGCGGTCATAGCCTGGCCGTTGTGGCAGCGGCTGGCGTGAGGCTGCCACCGGCGACCGCGGGGCGCACCCGCGACAAGCCGGGACGCGAGGTGAGACCCATGAACGCCCTGCATCTGCCGGTGTTCCTCGTCCTGATCGTGGCAGTGATCTTCCTGCTGCGAAAAGGCGAGGGCAAGCTCTCCCACATCGTGGTGGGCGCCGCATTCGGCTTCTATCTGGCGGGCACGTCGGCAGCGTCCGCCGTGTCCTCGACGCTCGACTCCGCAGTCACGGCCATCAGCTCGCTCATGTGACGACACAGGCGTGTGCCCCGCCTCCAGGTGCGAGCACGCTCGACAGCGCTTGCGGATCAGCGCAGCCCGTCGAAGAGATCGTTCTCGGGTACGGGCGCGCCGGTGGTGTCCTGGACGCGGAGGAAGGTCTCCATGCCCATGAACTCGCCGAACCTCTCCTTGCCCATCTTGAGGAAGAAGATGTTCTCGCCCTGGCTCGCGTGCGCGGCCAGCGCGTCGAACTTCTGATCGCTGAACGCGGTGGTGTCCACCCACGTGGTGATCTCGTCATCGGGCAGGCCGATCTCGGCCATCGCGGCGGCCTCGGCAGGATCGGGCTCCGGCATGTCCGGATGGAACTCGCGCATGATCTCACCGAACCGCTGCATCCCCGAGCGGGGCATCGTCGTCCAGTACACCTTCGGTGTCAGCCCGGTCATCTCCAGCGCTGCCATCGTGATGCGGTGGGCCTGGATGTGGTCGGGGTGGCCGTAGAAACCGTTCTCGTCGTACGTGACGACCACATCGGGTCGGTAGTGGCGCATGAGTTCCGCGAGTCGCGCGGCGCCTTCCTCCACGGGTGTCTGCCAGAAGGATCCGGGGGCGTCGTTGCTCGGCCAGCCCATCATTCCGGAGTCGGCGTAGTCCAGCGTCTCCAGATCGCTGATCTTCAGCGCTTCACAGCTCGCCTCGAGTTCCTGACGGCGCATCGTGGCGACGGCCGCCGGGTCGTGCCCGGGGTCGCCCGGCTTGACGCCCCCCGGCCCGTCGCCGCAACCGCCGTCGGTACACGTCACCAGAACCGTGCGGATTCCCTCCGCCGCATACCGCGCGAGGACCCCTCCGGTTCCGGTGGCCTCGTCGTCGGGGTGGGCGTGCACGGCCATGAGCGTCAAGGGTCGGTCAGTCATGAAACGTCCTTCTGCAGAAAGTGCGTATCGGTGCGGGTGCGCGATGGGCGTACCGCGATCCCAGGGTCCGGAGTCTGTCAGGCGGGCGACCTTGTGGTCCGTGTGTATCCCGTCCGTAGAGCGCCGGCCCCTCGGTCGATGCAACAGTGCCGGGCGGACCAGCTGTTCCCGACGACCCGCCTTCACCTCGACTCTTGATACATCTATCGAGATTCGATAGATTCCCATCGTGAATCGATGGGAGGGTGGGCTGTGGGACAGCTGACAGTGGGGGCGCTGCGCGCCGTGATCGTGGTGGTGCTCGCCGGAACCGTGTTCGTGCAGACGTCGATGGTGTGGGCGTTGGCCTCCGATCCGGAAGACGGGTCGCTCCCGCTCACCCCGCTGCGCGTGATCATGATCCTGGGCATGGTGGCGGCGCAGGTCGCCCTGGTCTGCGTGTGGCGGCTGGTCATGATGGTGCGGCGCGGAACCGTGTTCTCCCACGCTGCCTTCCGGTACGTCGACACCGTGATCGGCGCGATCGTGGCGGCGGCTCTCCTCTGGTTCGCGGTCACGGGCATCAATGCCCCCGGCCAACGGGACGACCCGGGCGTCACCCTCATCATGGGCGGGATCGGCGTGGCCATCCTGGGAGTCGCGCTCATCGTGCTCGTGCTGCGGATGCTGCTCGCCCAAGCCGTGGCGCGCGACGCCGAAGCGACGCAGATGCAGGCCGAGTTGAACGAGGTGATCTGATGCCGATCGCCGTCGACATCGACGTGATGCTGGCGAGGCGGAAGATGTCTGTGGGCGAGCTCGCAGACCGTATCGGGATCACCCCCGCCAACCTGGCGGTACTCAAGAACGGCCGTGCCAAGGCGGTGCGCTTCGCGACGCTCGCCGCGCTCTGCGAAGTACTCGAATGCCAGCCGGGCGACCTGCTGCGATGGGAGCCCGAGGACGCCGTGGGCGAATGAACCGTGTCTGGCGACGCGGCATCGCCGAATACGCCCGCCTGTGATCAACTCGGCGAGCGCCCCGGGTGCTCCCCAAGGGGATCCCGCGGCCGGCGACGATGCCCCGCCCTCGTGATCCGGGTGGAGTTCGGCACGCCCTGATCGCCGTGCGCGCCGACCGCGTACGCGGATCCGGTCACGGTGCCGCTCGGCCGGGCCGCGTCTCGGTGCGCGGGCCGAGGAGTTCGGCAAGGCCCTGGCGGGTGGCGGCGAGGACGACGCGGTCGGTGGGGCGTAGTACGTAGCCGGGGTGCAAGCGCCAGACGAGGCCGGGCGGCGATGCCGAGGCGTCGTCGTCGGGGGAGGCCGCGAGGTCGGGGCGCCGGTCGTCCGGTGCGGTGGAGTCGATGGCCAGCACCCGCCAGGCGCCGGACCGGAACGACTCGGCGACGGTCCGCCCCTCCAGCAAAGGGTGCCCGGCCACATCGAGGGCGGCGAACAGCAGCACCCTCCGTTCGACGGGGATGGCCCCCAGGACCTGACGGCCCATCATCGCGCTGGCGAAGGCCGGGGCGGCGAGCGTGGTGACGCTGCGGCTGCGTGTCAGGGCTCGGGGGTGGGCGGCGCGCAGGGTCCGGTAGACGGCGGTGGCGAACGCGTCGTCGTACAGGCGCAGGGAGACCCGCAGATCGGGTTTGACGGAGCGGGCGTACAGCGCGGCTTCGAGGTTGGTGGTGTCGTGGCTGGTGAGGGCCAGCAGGGCGTGTGCGCGGTGGATCTTCGCGGCCTCCAGGACTCCTTCGTCGCGTACGTCACCAAGGAGGGTCGGCACGCGCAGGCGACGGGCGAGCGGGATGCCGCGGGCGTCCGGGTTCTCCTCCACGCACACCACGGGGATGCCCAGTTCGTGCAGTCGGGCGAGGACGCGGGTGCCCACCTTGCCGAGACCGAGCAGCACCACATGTCCGGACAGCCGTCGGGGCGGGCGGCGCAGCGCGGACGCAGTGCGGAAGGTACCGAATGCTTCGAGGGCGGCGGCGAGCAGGACCGGCAGGAGCAGCAACCCGGCCAACCCGGTGAGAAGTTGGAGTATCTGCCGGGCGGCAGGCTCGCCGATCGCCGGATCGTCGATGGCGAACAGGTCCAGCAGGGTGAGATACCCGGCGCGCAGCGGACGGGGCTCTGTCGTGGCCCAGGTGGCCAGGGCCAGACCGACGACGCAGACCACCAGCCCTGCCAGCGACCAGCGCAGGCGGCGCGAGAACAGCGACCCGATCGGCAGCCCGCGTCCCGTCAGTCGGCGTGGCGGCAGACCGCGACCGGCAGGAGTCACGGCGTCAAGGACCACCGTGCCGCGACCGGTGGCGGCCGCGACCGTGCGGTCGTCGGGCAGCAGCAGCGGTCCGTCCTGACCGGATGCGTCCGAACCCTCCGTTCCCGCGGGATCGTTGGTGGTGGACGACAACAGCGCGAGCGTGCACATACCGGGGTCGGCGACCCCGCCGCGACCTGGTGGGTGGCGTTCCACGGCGCGCAGCAGCAGCCCGTCGGCCTGGACGACCTTGCTGGTCCCGGCCACGGCGGTGGCCGCCAGTGCGGGGGCCGCGGTGTCCGCGTCCGACAGGACGGTCGTCGAGGTGTCCACGGCGTCCGGGTCGAGGCCTGGCTGCGCCAACGCGGCAACCTGGTCCAGGAGTTGGGTCAGGTGCTGCCCGAGCCGGCGGTCGTAGAGCCGGATCACCAGGCGCAGACGGGGGTTGAGGCGGCGGGCGGCCAGTGCGGCGCGGATGTTCGTCTCGTCGTCGTCATGGACCAGGGCCAGAGCATCCGCCCGTACGACGCCGGCCTCCGTGAGCGTGTCCTCGTCCAGCACCGGAGCTTCCAGTACCCGGGGCGTCTGTCCGGCGAGGGAGTCCATGGCCATGGGGGCGGCCCGGTTCATCGCGGCCTGCAGCCGGCTGAGCAGCGCTGCCGCCCGCATCCTGCCCGCGCCGCCGGCCTCGGGCTCGGTAACGGTGCGCGCGGTCGGGACGACGATGGTGACTTGGGTGCGGTAGAGCTCGCGCAGTTCGGCGGCCAGTCGTTCGGCGAGCGCGTCGTCACCGCAGACGATCATGTGGCCGGGCAGAGGGGGCTGTTGGGTCTGATGGGGAAGCGGCACAAGGATCATGGTGCGGGGAGTTCACTGGGGGCGTCCACCGGATCAGCGTGCGGGGGAAGGCAATTCTTCAAGTGCTGGCACCGGAAGGGCGGTCGGTGGGGTGTTGAGAGCGTGGCCATGGCTGCCGTGGAGTCCCCCCTCGTATGAGGTCAGCAGAAAGGAAATCCGGCTGCCAGGAGGGGAGTTGCCTGCGGGGCGTCGGGCCCCCAGGTGCGCCGCCGGTGGCCGCCGCGATGCCCGGACGAGGTGCGGCTCGTGGCCTCGCCCCGCGTCGACTTGGCCGACATGAAGCAGGTCTACGACCTTGATGGATCGGGTCGGCGAGAGAGGCGGCTCTAAGCTGACGGTCAGCCGGCGTCAGGCGGGAGGGCGGTGTCACGCGATGCCCGAGGACTGGGCGGGGATTCATCCCTCCCACCCTGACTTCGGGTGGGCTCTCCGTCACCCGCTCCTACGAGCTCTGCCTCTCGACGCGCAGCCCCGGCAGTGCGACGAGGTAGAGGTCCCCGTCGCACTGCGCTCTCTCGTGTTGTCGCCGGAGCACGACGCATCCGAAGCGGATCGCTCGCGGGCCGTCAGTGCGGGGCTGATCGGCCTGCTGGCCGCGATGACGACGGGCACATCACCCGGGCAGCAGCGCCAGTTCAGCCACTCGCCCCAGACCAAGGCAGCAGCTCCAGCAATCCCCAGTCCTGTCCTTCGCCGCATGCGGCGACTCGAGGGGACCTAGGTATCAGGCAGCAGAGGTAGCAGAGGTACCAGTCGCCCTTTCGGCGTCGGACTCCTGGTTTGCGCCGCGCGGGCCGCCCGCGGCAGGCGTCATCGGGTGACCAGCTCCCGGCTCAGGACATGCTCGACCAGGGAGATCAGGACCTCCTTGCCGGACTCCCGATCGCGTACGTCGCAGAGCAGGACGGGCGTGTCCGGGTTCAGGTCGAGCGCGCGGGCCACCGCGTCCGGGCTGTGGCTGCGGATCCCGTCGAAGCAGTTCACCGCCACGATGAACGGGATGCCGCGGCTCTCGAAGTAGTCCACAGCGGGGAAGCAGTCCGCGAGCCGGCGGGTGTCGGCGAGAACAACCGCGCCGAGGCAGCCCGTGGCCAGTTCGTCCCAGACGAACCAGAACCGGTCCTGGCCGGGCGTGCCGAACAGGTAGAGGGCGAGGTTCTCGCGCAGGGTGATGCGGCCGAAGTCCATGGCGACTGTCGTCGTGGACTTGGTAGCCACCCCCTCCAGGCTGTCCACCGGGCGCGAGGCCTCCGTGAGAGGTTCTTCGGTGCGCAGGGGACGGATCTCGCTGACCGACTCCACCAGCGTGGTCTTCCCGACGCCGAAGCCGCCGGCGATCAGAAGCTTGAGCGCGGTGAAGTCGGCGGGCGCCGCATGCGGGGCGCGGTCAGAGTGCGCGGAGGCCATTGATCACTTCTCGCAGGAGATGGGCGGGGGGACGTTCTTTCCCGGTGGCGGAGGATTCGGGCGGGGTGATGTGGATCAGGCCCTGCGCCGTGAGGTCGCCGAGCAGGACGCGGACGACACCGAGTGGCAGGCCCGAGTCCGACGCGAGGTCCGCTACGGGGCGCGGGCCGTGGGCGCACAGGGCCAGCAGCGCGCGCTGCTCGGGCGGCAGCGGGCCGCGCGGGGTGGCCGCGGTGGGCCGGGCGATCGCCATGAGGTCGACGCGTTCGGCGCCGTTGTGGGTGCGGGCGCGGCCGGCTGTCATGGCGTAGAGCCTGACCAGAGGGCCGGCCTCTTCGTCGTAGCGGTCGGTCCAGGCCTCGTCGGAGCGGTCGCCCGGGCCGCTCGCATAGCGGTTGGGAGGTCGGTCCGTCATGAGGCTCCACCATCCGGCGCCGGTGTGCCGTCCGCGCGCAGGGGCACGGTGAGGTGCTCGCGCACCCGGTCCACCAACAGGGCCATCTCGTACGCCACCAGACCGATGTCGGCGTGACCGTCGGTGAACACGGCGACGCACGAGCCGTCGCCGGCTGCGACCACGAAGAGGAAACCACCTTGCAGTTCGACCATCGTCTGGACGACGCCGCCCGCGTCGAAGTGCCGGCCCGCCCCCTTGGCCAGGGAGTGGAAGCCGGAGGCGATGGCGGCGAACCGCTCGGACTCGTCGCGGCCCATCCCGTGCGACGCGCCGACACACAGACCGTCGGTGGACAGCATGACCGCGTGCCGCACCTCCGAGACGCGGTCGACGAGGTCGTCGAGGAGCCAGTCGATGCCGCTCGCGCCGTGGTCGCTGTTCTGGTCGCCCACGGTGGTCACGGAGTAGGTCGGCGTCATCGGTCTCGGAACCCTTCGTCGTTCGCTGCGTGGTGGTGGGGCAGGTGGCCCAGGGTGCCCGGGCCGGCCGGTTCCTCGCGGGACGCGGAGGCGCGGCGCCGGCCGGAGCGCAGGGACGCCATCGTGGCGCGGGCTGCTTCCGGGGAGCGGACAGCCTGGCTCTGGGCGGGGTTCGGGCCCGCGCTCGTGTCCTCGTCCTTGCGCAGTTCGGGGGCAAGGCTGGCCTGGCGCACCCGGCGCGGCAGTCCGTCCTCGGCGTCGTCCGCGTCCGGTACCGGTGTGGGTCGCGCGGTGGGGGAGGGCTGTGGAGGTGCGGCATGCCGGGCGCGGGCGGGGAGTTGGCGGGGCGCCAAATCGCTGGGCGACATGCCGGGCTCCGTCTCGGGTGCGGTCGCCGGTTCCTGGCCGTAGTGCCGTTGGGAGGGGATGCGCGCGACGGTCGGTTCGGCAACCGGTGCGAGGCCGGGCTCCACCGCTCGTAGCGGCTCCGGGTCCGGCTCCGGTTCCGGTTCCGGCAGGGGCCGCAGGCCCGGGTGCGGGGCTTCCAGGAGCTGGTGCGGGAGGAAGACGACCGCGGTGATGCCGCCGTAGACCGAGCGGCGCAGGGTCACATCGACGTGCTGGCGCTCGGCGAGGCGGTTGACCACGAACAGGCCGAGCTGGCGCGAGTCGAGCAGGTCGATGTCCGCGGCCTGGATCTTCTCGTTGGCCGCGGCGAGCGCCTCGTCGCCCATGCCGAGACCGCGGTCCTCGATCTCCAGGACGGCGCCTGCCCCGACCTCCTCACCACGCACCACCACAGGGGTGTGCGGCGGCGAGTACGAGGCGGCGTTCTCGGTGAGTTCGGCGACGAGATGGATGAGGTCGGCGACCGCCGTGCCGGCCAGGCTGAGGTCCGGGATGTCGTGCAGCTGGACCCGCTCGATGTCCTCGGTCTCCGCGATGCCAGCGCGCACCGCGTCGATCAGCGGGACCGGGTTGCGCCAGGCGCGGCCGGGCGCGGAGCCGGAGAGGATCAGCAGGGACTCGGCGTGGCGGCGCATCCGCGTCGTCAGATGGTCCAGGCGGAAGAGGTCCTCCAGATCCGTGGGGTTCTCGGTGCGGCGCTCCATGGTGTCGAGGAGTTCCAGCTGCCGGTGCAGCAGCACCTGGCTGCGGCGGGCCAGGCTGACGTACACGCCGGACACCCCCGTCAGCACGGCGGCGCGGCCCGCGACGGCGCGCAGCGCGGCCCGCTGCACCGTGGTCAGCGCCGCGCCGACCTGCCCGATCTCGTCCCGGATCGGGTCGTGCGACAGCGGGGCCTCCTGCTCCAGGTCGAGGCCGTCGCCGCCGTGGATGCGGCGGATGGCGGCCGGGAGCCGGTGGGCGGCGAGTTCCAGCGCGGAATTGCGCAGGCGGGTCAGGTCATCGACGAGGCCGCGCCCGATGCGTACGGAGAGCAGCAGCGAGAGGATCACACCGAGCAGGCCGAGGAGTACGGCAAGGCCGGAACTGCCCAAGTTGGACAGGGAGTACGGCTGCGCGTCGGCGCCCGTGTCGATCGCGCCCCGCTCCGCGGCGGCGAGCCCGGACAAGGTGGGGCCGGCGACGGAAGTCCAGTGCCCTGCGCTCACCACGGTGGCGGCGGAGGAGGGGCCGGCGGCAAGGACGGCGTCCTGGGCGCCGACGAGGTCGATCGCACTGCGGGAGCGGAGCACCTTGCGGTAGGCGGCGGCGTCCTCGGCCCGCAGGTCGGACACCGCTGCGTCGGCGAAGGCACGCTGCTCGGCGACATCGCCGACGAACGTACGGTACTGGGCCGCGGACATGTTCCCGCGCGCCTGCGCGGCGCCGAGCACGGCGTCCTGGCGGCTCAACGCCTCGCGGGATCGGGCCAGTTCGAGCACGGTACGGGTGTCGGAGGCGCGATCGGGCTGGTCGGCGCCCGCGAGCTTGGAGCGAAGGGCGAAGGCCCGGTCGACGGCCGTGCCGTAGCCGGAGAGCACGGCGGAGGCGCTGCGGCTGCTCTCGCGCCGCTCACCGAGCGAGTCGGCGCCGGCGAGCAGGGAGCGCAGTCGGCCGGGCAGCGCGGCGTCGAGCGCCGCGAGGTCGGTGCTACTGGAGCGGACGCCCGCGCGCAACGCCGTGACGGCCTTGTCCGTACGGGCTTTCGCGGCGTCGAAGTCGTGACGGGCGGTGCCGCCGGGCGCGGCCCGGTACTTCAGGGCCGCCGCCCGCTCGTCCTGCACCGCGGAGGTGAACCGTGCGACGGGCCCCACCAGGGTCGAGTCGATCTGGCGCAGTTGCTCGGTGGCCGAGACCTGGGAGGCGGTGGTGACGGCCGCGTGTCCCCACAGCGCCATGAGCGAGAGGACCGGCACGGTCAGCAGGGTGACGACCTTCGCGCGGATCGATTTGGGGCGCCAGCGATCGGGCACCAGAGGGCGTGCGGGCATGACGAAGCGGCTCCTTGGCGGTGCAGGAGTGTGGGCGCGCGCAGTGCGTCGGGCCCTGGGGAACGCGCGGAGCCCGACGTGCGTGACGTAAGGGCGTGCCGCGGTGGGGAGTGTGACGGTGCGGGCCGGGGAGAGCCCGGCTGCGGTCAGGCGACCGGGAGTTCGACCTCGTGCAGCGGGCGGGCCGCGGCCTCGCTCTCGGCGCGTTCGCGCGCCGTGGGGGACAGCGCGACGAACGCGCAGGTCAGGAAGAGGAAGGAGCCGAGCAACACGGCCAGCGGCAGGATGAAGGCGGTGGCGCTCGCGCCCTGCAGGGGCGCGGTGCCGGCGTGCACGTCCACCGTGACGGCGGCCATGCCCGTGTAGTGCATGCTGCTCACCGCGAGGCCCATCACGAGCGAGGCGACGGCCGCGACAGCCGGCCCCTGCACGGACAGCGCGGCCCACAGAGCGGCGGAGGCGGCGGCGATCGCGATGACGACGGAGATCGCGACGAGCGCGGGGTCGTACGAGATCGAGCCGTTGAGCTGGACGGCGGCCATGCCGATGTAGTGCATCGCGGCGACGCCGAGTCCGGTGCCGGCGCCGCCGAGCACGATGGAACGCACCCGGGAGTTGCCGTATCCGGCGGTGAAGACGCCCGCGCCGACCACGGCGATGGCGACGACCAGGCTGAGCAGGGTCAGCGGGATGTCGTACCGGATCGCGGTGCCGTCGACGGTGTAGCCGAGCATCGCGATGAAGTGCATGGTCCAGATGCCGGCGCCGATCGCGACGGAGGCACTGATCAGCCAGTTCCGCTTGGACCGCCCACCGGCTGCCAGCGCCCGGACGGTGCAGCGCAGTCCCAGCGCGGCGCCGACGACGGCCATGGCGTACGACAGGACCGGAGTGGCCCAGCCTCCCGCCATGTGGTGCATGTGACCCACGGAATTCCTCTCACGTCGCTGTGTCGGCCCCCCGGCGACCCGGGACGCTAGCACGCAGTGGATCTCCCGCCAGGGGACACGAAAGCTACGGATTGTGAGGGCTACTGATCAGTAAAGCCCGAGTTCACAGGGATGCGCGCTCATGGAGTCATCACCGATCGCACACATAGGTGCGACTCTTGTCACGCCGCGTATCGAGCCCCTCGCGACACCGAGGACGAGGCGCGCAGTTCCGGATATCGGCGACATGTTGGTGCAGTTTCCGCTCGGCGGACGGGCGGTGCGCGCGGGTCCCGCAGGGCGCGTATCCGGAGGCACGTTGCGGTACGGGCCCGCACCCGGATCAGATCGGCGCCGGGACGGTGCTCCGGCCGATAGTGCCTGGGCGGCGGCCCGCGCCCGATCCGGCAGGACGCGGGCCGCCAGGTGACTGGGGGTCACATGCTCCAGGGGCCGTCGTCGCTCATTCCGTAGCCGTCGTCCATGGCGCCAGGCTGTCCCTCGTGTCCGCCCTGCTCCATGCCGTCCGGGGTCCACTGCTCACCGTTGACACAGGTGTTGCCGAAGGCCGGGTTGAGCGCGCCGATCACGTTGACCGAGTTGCCACACGCGTTGACCGGCACGTGGACCGGGACCTGCACCACGTTGCCCGACAGCACGCCCGGGGAACCCACCGCGGCACCCTGCGCCTCGCTGTCGGCCGCAGCGACACCCGCACCCGCCAGCATCGCGCCGCCCATCGCCAGCACGACCGCAGCAGTCTTCACTACACGCATCATGGAAGATCCCTCACTCACCGAAGCACGCCGGCCCGTCCGGCCGGCGCGGAGGACTGACTGCCCTCACCTGACCCATCGGCAACAAAGCGCCCCAGGAGCGCTCCGGAGCGGATACTTCACTCTCCCGGCGCAGTCCCGGCGAATCCCTCATCTCCGGGACTGCGAGCCATAAGTCCCCGGTGCGGGTGGCACACGATCGCCGACTCCGAGCCTCGCGGGCTACCTCAAGAGGCTCAGGCGCAGGGCTCCGTCTACAGTTTGTCGCCGGGAATCCTGGCGTAGCCGTCACGCAGTGCGTCGAGGACGGAGTGGTCCTGCGGGAACTCCACGTCGTCGAGCGCGCTCACGGAACGCACACCGATCGTCGTGTTCGTGGCGAATGCGGCGGCCATGCCCGGGACATCGACAAGCCGCACCGGAGCCGTGACCTGCTCGGTGAGGCCGAGGCTCTGCAGCAGAAGCATCGTCGTGCCGGGGAGGACAGGAGCATCCGGCCATATGACCGTCCCGTCCTGGTCCACGAAACCGAGGTTCCACGTGCTGCCCTCGGAGACGCGACCGTCCGGCTCGACGAACACCGCATCGTCGAAGCCGGCGCGCTGTGCTTCACGTCGGACCCGCAGCTGCGAGTAGAGCCCGATGTGCTTCACGGCCGCGTTGTCACGAGTGAAAGTGAAGGACTTGGCAGTGAGCGGCGGCGGGGGCGTGGCGCTTGCAGGCCGCAAGTGCACGAGAACGTGAGGATCCTGGGCCTCGCCGGGACGGCCCATATCGATCGCGGGATCAAAGACCGTGACCCGCACACCCGCGACACCTGAGACACCAGCGGCCGCCTGCCGGATGTAGCTCAGCGTCTTCTCGCGATCCAACTCGACGCCGAAGACGAGCCGGCAGTCCCGCACCAACCGGTCCAGGTGAAGCGACAGGCCCCGAATGGTGCCGTTCTCCATACGCATGGACGTGAAGTGCCCGTAGTTCGTGAGGGCGAGGCTCTGGAGCTCGTCGAGGGTCACGGGTCTTCCGTCCAGTTCAGCCATGCGACCAGTCTGGCAGTCACTCACGGGCCGCCGACAACCTGTTCAAGCGGCCCCGAGTGCGTACGCGTCGTTCGGGCCTCGGCCCGGCCCAGGCCGACGTTCTCGGCAAGCCAGTGCGGTTCGGCGGCGGCCGGGCCACCCGTCCGGCCCCTCCCGGTCAGAGCCGATGACATCGCTCCCCGCAACAACCATGGGCGTACGGGCTGTGGGCGTTCCTACCCGGCTGCCGACGCACCCGAGGGCGACCCGATGCCGACGTCGTGCCCAGCGGCCGCGGCGTGTTCTGCTGCTCAAGGACAGAGCAGCAGAACACGCCGCGGATCCAACTCCGTCATCCCGTAAAGGTGTCCGGACGTGCTCCGCCATCCCCAGGAGCGCAGCGCTGCCAGCTTCCTCGCGTCGCTGCGCTCGACCAGGGTGACGCCAATGGCGTCGCCGTGATCGCCGAGGAGTCGCCGTTGCAGTCGCCGCGACAGGTTCCAGTCAAGATGCGGGGATTGCTCTCGCACCCATTGCGGAACAACGATCTCCCTGAACTCGAAAAGCCCCGCGCGCAGGCGGAACCCATACGCACACGCCGTAAGTGCCGTGTTCTCCGCCACCAGCAGGCCGAACCCGGGGCGCCGGATGTCGAGCACCAGACGCCGCAGGAAAGCCCGGCTCAGCCCTTCCCATTCTCTGGGCTCCGTGCCGGAGTTGACCGCGTACAGCGCGCCCAGTTCCTGGAGGCGGTCGGCGACCTGGCATCGGGACAACGGGCGGACCCGCTCCGCTTCCAGGGGGGACGGGCTCTGTTGCCGCACCTGTGGACGCGGCTGCGCATCGACCGGTCGGAGCGCATGCTCTGCCATGAGACGATCCCTGTCCCGAACCCGCCGCAGCGGGTCGGTGTCGTCGATCGCCGAGAACGGCACGGGCGCCGTAGCCGATGCACGGGGGACTCTCGGTCCTTTCACCGTACTCCGAACCGAGGCAACCTCTTCCGGGAGAAGCGGCCCCCGAGCGCCGAAGCTCGACAGGATAGGGAGTCAACTGTCCCCAGTGTCGTCGGTGTTCAAGTGCAGCTGGTGGTCGAGGACCTGGCGGGCGATGGTGAGCAGGCGCTGGTCATTGCGGAAGGCGTGGCCGCGCAGCCGGGCCAGCGCATGGGCGCAATCGATGCCCAGTTGGGCGGCGAGCATTCCGGTGGCCTGATGGACCTCGGCGAAGTGCAGTTCGGCGCCGTCCAGGAGGCGGCTCACGTCGCCGCGGGTGCTGCCGCGGTGGATGAGGTACTGGGCGAGCAGATCGGCCACGATCAGCGCGGAGGCGAGCTGGTCGGCGGTCATCGGCCCGGGTGTGGTGCGGTGGCCGGTCAGGACTCCGATCGCGATGACCCCGATGCGTAGCGGGAAGGCGAACACGGCACGTATGCCCAGCTGCAGGACCGATACGGACAGGCCGGGCCAGCGGACGGGGTCGAGGGCGGCCATGTCGGAGATGAGGATGCTGGTGCCGCTGAGGGCCACATCAGGGCTGGGGCCCTGTCCCTGTGTCAACTGCAGGTCCTCCAGAGGTGCAGTGCGCTCACCGAAGACCTGTACGAGTTCGCCGGGCCTGCCGCCGGGAGCCAGCAGAAACGCCAGCCCGTCCAGTCCGAATTCCCGGCTGGCCTGCTTCAGCGGCAAGGCAGGCAGCCCCGGACCCCGGTGTGAGTCCAGGGCGCGCAGCAACGAGGTCGCGATCCGATAGGGCATGGTGTTTCCCGCCTCCACCGCTGCCGGGCCGGCCCGGCAGCGGTTTCACGCGCCGGGATCCAGCAGGCTGGTTGCGGCGGTGCCGTTCAGGACCTGCCGGGCCACGTCGGTGAGTTTGACCCCTTGGCGGCGGGCATGGCTGCGCATGCGGGCAAATGCCTCGTCCACGGTGGTGTGCCGGCGGTGGGCGAGGTATCCCTTGGCCTGTTCGATGATGATCCGTGAGTTCAGTGCGTGTTGCAGCTGTGCGATCACGGCCGTCTGCTCGTGTGCCGCACGTTGCTGGAGGATGCCGATGGTGGCGGTGTCCGCCAGTGCCTGGGCCAGGCGCAGCTGGCCCCCGCCGAGGTGACCGGGCCGGTTACGGAACAGATTGAGCGCCCCGATCACCTGTTCCTGCCAGCGCAGTGGGGCTGCCACCACCGAAGTGAAGCCCAACTGCCGGGCGCGCGGGGCGAAGTGGGGCCAGCGATTGCCGGCGGCCATCGTGTCCAAGGAGATCTCGGCGATGGAGGCGCGGGCATGGAAGCAGTCCCGGCACGGGCCTTCGTCCCACTCGACGCCTTCCAGCTCCAGCGCGCGGGTGAGTTCGTCGGAGGCCGCGGCCTCTACGACCTGGCCCTGTGGGAGACCCAGCAGGACACCGGCCGCCTGTACATCCAGCAGGTCCACGCAGCGGTCGGTGAGTGTGTGGAGCAGTCCGATGACGTCGAAGTCGCGCACCATGGTGTCGGCGAGTTCTACGAAGGCGAACGCGAGTCGCTCCTCACGCGGTGTCTCGGGCATGGCGGCTGCACCGCCCTTTCCCCAGTAGCACACTCCGCGAGGCGCCCGCAGTCGTGGACTGCACAGGCCGGTCAGGCAACGGACCGCCCAGCGGTGAGTGAATCGTCGGCCGCACAGGACCGTGAATATCCGCTGGCGAAAGTTCGGTCTCTCTCTTCATTTACGTATCGTCGCCGAACACCGGCATCACGAGGGATGAACACGTTGGTGGAGGCATCCACGGAGTCACCACCAGACTACTGCGAATCGCCGCCGCACAGTAGGCCTCCGCCTGCGGGTCCGCAACCGGTCTCAGCCACGACCTGGTCCTGCCGTCACCCGTTCGCCACGTGCCCGCGCGCTGGACGCCGGATTGGCGCGTTGCATGAGCGCATGACGTCTCCTCGCAGCCTCTCTCGTCGTCTCTCCGTCACTGTTGCCGCCGCCGGCGCGGCCGCGCTCCTACTGGGGGGCTGCTCCGACGACGACAGCACACCCAAGGAGGAGGCCTCCAAGAGCGCCCAGGCCCTGTGCGACAGCCTCGGCGACCTCAAGGAAGACACCGCGGACCTGACCACGCTCGATTCCGACAGCACCCTCGATGACATCAAGGACGCCCGCGAAGACATCGCCGAAGACCTCAAGGACATCAACAACGATGCACAGGGCATCGGCAATGCCAAGACGGACGCCATCTCGAATGCCTACGACGACTTGAAGAAGGCGATCGACGGCCTCGGGGGCGATACGACAGCATCCGAGGCCGCGCAGAAGATCCAGCCCCAGGTCGAACAGCTCAACAAGGCGATCGTGGCTTCGCAGGCATCGGTCCGCTGCTGATCCGCTGCGAGACCTGTAGCCGTCGACGGCTCAGGACAGGTGCCGCGCCCGCACCAGAGCCGAGTTCTGAGCCCCCTGGCCGACTCATTGCACAGGCCCTCGCGCCCACACCTCACGGCCCGACGCCTCCGCGTCCGGCCCCGCTGCAGGCAGTTCCTTCCAGCCCCAGGCACGGAGCAGCTCTCCGATCCCGGCCGAGGCCTTGTCCCGGTCGATGCCGGCCACCACCAGTTCCTGGGGGAGGCGTGCGAGCAGCAGCTCCCCGAGGCGGGTCGCGACGCCGCGGCGGCGGAACGCGGGGAGCACCATCAGCTCGGTGAGCGCGAACACCCGCCCGGACGCAGTGAGTTCCTCGGTCTGGGGCGTCACCTCGACAGGGAAGTCGCCCCACCACGCCCCGTCGCGATCCAGCCGGTACCCGTAGGCGCAGCCGACGAGGCCCGGTGCGTCGGCGACGGCCATCTCGAAACCGTCGTGCCGTACATGCTGCTCGTAGCGGCGCAGAAACCTGGTCCGGTCCCGGTACTCCGCCCCGGCGGCGCCGCGGTACGCCGTGACGTACACATCGGCGATGGCTTCGCGTTGCTGCTCGGCCTGCCATCGGGTGAGCCTGCGCAGATACACCTCGGCCATCCGGACTCCCTTCGCGGTCCCTTCGAAGAGGCCCGGTTCAGCGGGCCTGTTTGTGTGTGGTGCGGTCACGGCGGCGGCGCGCCGGGAACCGCCCGCGGCCTCCGTCGCGATGGTCGTGCCGGTCGGCCGGGGCGCCCGGCGGGAGCGTGGGAGGCGGCGGGCCGCCGCCTCCCGGATCGGTGGGGGCCCGGTGGTCGGGCGGAACGCGGTGGTAGGTACGCAAGGTGGTCCCTTCGGCGTGCTGGGTGTTGCGGCGCTGGATCACATGGGCGGTGACGGTGATCAGGAGCAGGAGGGCGGCTGAGGTGAGTGCGGCGTCCATGGCGGTCACCCCCTCCTGGTCGTCGCGACGGGATGGGTGGAGGTCGCGCCACCCTCGTACTCCCACGATTCCTCCGCGCTCTGCGGCCGGTCGCCGACGGCGATGTCGTGGCTGCGTGCGGCCTCGGCGGTGATGAGACCGGTGGCGGTCAGTCGGGGCCCGTCCGGGTCGCAGGTGATGCTCATGAGCCGGGCGGCGCTTGCGGGACGCGTCTCGGGCGGGATGACCAGGAGGTCCCAGCGGCCGATTCCGTAGGACAACAGCAGCTTGTGCGGGTCGAGTTCAGGGGTGAACCAGCCGACCTTCAGCACGTGATCGCCGACGGTCACCTTGCGCGGGACGACGGGCCACAGCATCGGATTGACGGCGACGCGGGTCATGCGGCCCCACAGTGGATCGAGAACGGCCGCCAGGGGAGGCAGTTCGGCGACCAGGTCGCGCGAGCGGGGCCACCAGGCGCCGTCGAGCAGGCCGCAGCCCGTCGGGAGTTGCAGTGCCACACGGGCGGCACAGAGGGGAGGCGGAGAGGCTGCGCGGGTGGACGTGGTGATCGCGGCCATGATGCGAACCCGTCTTCGGAGCGACGCGCCGGTCGTCCCCGATGTTGTTGCTCACCGAGGACGAGACCCGCGTGGATGCCGGAGTGCGAAATGCCCTTGGTGCTCCCACGGTACTCCTGCCGACGCGCTCGGCGGCGACCTCGTCGCCGCCGAGCATGAGCGCCGGGTCACCCGGACGGGCCTCCGATCGCCATCAGGGCGGTGCCGGTGAGGCGGAGGGTGGGGTCGGCCGCCGCGGTCATCAGCCGGGCGGCCGCGCCGGCCTCGCTGTGCGGCGGAACGACGAGCAGGTCCCAGCGGCCGGTGCCGTACGAGAAGAGCCGGATCGTGTGCGGGTCGAGGCCGGACGCGTACCAGCTGGCCGTGACCGTGTGACCTGTCACGGGGAGGGTGCGCGGCTCGTTCGGCCAGCTTCCGTGGTGGGACGCGATCCGGGTCACGCGGCCACGGGATACGTCGAACACATCAGTGAGTGCGGCCAGTTCGGCGGCCAGGTCATCGGTGCGCGGCCACCAGGCCCCGCACACCGGCCCCGGGGGGAAGGTCGGAGGACGCAGGGCGAGCCGGACGGGCGGGCACGTGGTCGGCTGCCTGGATTCGGCTGAACTGCGCCGGGCGGTATGTGCGTTCATCACGCACGCCCCTCTTCGGGCCGCCATGTCGGCGCGGCCCGGTGTCGTGGTGCGCCGGAAGCGACGCCGAGCGGAGTCGGCGTACGAGGAGCACCCGGTGGTCCCAGCATACGTCCCGGTCCTTCTTCGTCCGGCAGGAGTATGTTGAAGGAGGCGAGGATCCCTGTATGCCGGTGCCCGATCACCTGGAGCACCCCATGCCTCGCCGTCCGCCCACTCAGGGGCAGCCCCCGACCCCGGCCGCGCCATCCGCAATCCGGCCGAGGAGCCCTCATGTCCCTGACATCCGCCTCGCGCACCTCCGAATCCCCGTCGTGCGGCTTCCGGTCGCCGCAGGACCATGAGGTCAACTCGCTTGCACAACAAGGCAGTTGGTGGCCTCCGCGCAACAGTGGACGTCACCAGTGCATGACGGTGACGGCGGTGATCGTCACGCCGCTGTTCGTGGCGCTCGGAGTCGCCAGACGACTGTTGTGGGGGGTGTCTGATCCATCCTGCGGACATCGTGCTCGGGTGCGCCCCATGGGCGGTCACGGGCCTCGGTGTCGCGGTCGGCTTCCACCGTGGTTCGCTGATGGCGGTTACCGGGGCGTCTGTCCTGCGCGCAGCACCTTCATGGCGGCCGGGTCGATGAGCTCGCTCTCGGCTGAGTGATCGGAGTCGGCTTGCTCCACGGCGTCACCGCCCTGCTGTGGGCGGGACTTGGTCGGAGCGAGCTGGCCACTGGCCCTGCTCTCCTCCGGCGACAGCTGGCACAACCTCCACCACGCCGACTCCCCAGCGCGCCTGTCACGGCGCGAAGCGCGGTAGCCCGGTCCGTCGGTCGCTGTCATCAGCCTTCTGGACAACTCGGTTCGGTGCACGGCGCGCACAGGCCGAGACCGGCCCGCAACGCGGCCCGCCGCACGCGAGGCCCCTCTCAACTCCCCATTCGCGCACGTCAGTCGGCAGGAGTCACACATCATGGCCCTCGCACCGCACCCCCCGCTTCCCTCCCGGCCTCTGCTGCGCCTGCGCCTTGCGCCCCACGCCGGCGGGCCCCGCGCCATCGATGGAGCATGGTGGCCGCGCTCGTACGATCTTCTTGCCGAACTGCCTGTGCTGCTCGCCGGGTTGCCCCGGACCTGGGGTCACATCGCCAGCATTGTGCTCAACGGTGAAATGTGGTCACCGATGCCGGGCCGGATGCTCGTCGCCGGCCAGGTCGTCAGCCTGCACAGGCGTCCGGCGCCGGGGGCCGCGCACACTGTCGTCCTCGTCGCCCCCGGCCATGGACGCTGGGATCTGCTCGTCGTCCCCCCGGACACGACGGAGGAGGAGGCGGTCCAGATCATGACGCGTGCGTCGGACGCGTACGGCGACCGACGTCCCGCGTGACGGAGGCCGGCTGGGAGTACGACACGGAGCCGATGCGGTCATCAGCGTGGGAATGAGGGAAGACCGAACCTGCCGTCGACGGCGCGCCGGGTGAGGTCCGTGGGCCAGGCAGGTGCCCGGCCGGGCCACGTCCGGGCGTGCTGCAAGAGTGATCGGCCCGATCGCGGCCCTCATTAGGGTGCGTGGGTACGCCCAACGTCCCGTCTCCGGAGGCCCACGCCCTCATGGATCCCGTCCCCGTGGACCCACTGCTCCGCCGTCACCGCATTGCCTTGCAGCTGTGCTTCGTGATCCCCGGCCTGTCGCTCGCCACCTGGGTGACTCGCACCCCCGATGTCCGGGACCGGCTCGATGCCTCCACCGCGGAGATGGGCCTGGTGCTCTTCGGCATGTCGATCGGCTCGATGCTCGGCATCCTTGTGGCCGGTGCCCTCGTGGCACGATTCTCGACCCGCCCCGTCATCATCGCCTGCATGTCCCTCGTGCTGGCCGGTGTGGGCACGGTGGCGCTGGGCACGGCGGCAGCCACGGCACCGATGGTTGCCTGCGGGCTCCTGCTCTTCGGCGCCGGCGTGGGCATCTCGGAAGTCGCCAGCAACGTCGACGCTGCTGAACTGGAACGGCAGCTCGGCCGGCCCGTGTTGCCGGCCATCCACGGCTGTTACAGCCTGGGCACCCTCATCGGGGCGGGCCTCGGAGTGGCCGGTGCTGCGGCCGGTCTCCCGGTGCCATGGCACCTGACGGTCACGCTGCTCGTCGCGGTCGGGCTGTTCGCCTTCGCGGTGCCGCGACTGCGCCCCGGCACCGGGCGCCGCCCCCGGACCGCCGACACCGCAGCCGCCGGGGCCGCGTCCACCACCCGCCCCGCCGACCCGGAGGCCACCGCGGGAGCCAGGGAACGGCGGCTGTACCTCGACCCGCGACTACTGATGATCGGCGGCGTGGTGCTCGGCATGACGCTCGCCGAGGGCGCCGCCACCGACTGGCTTCCGCTGCTGATGGTCGACGGCCACCACATGCCCGCCGGACTCGGCTCGTTGGTGTACGCAGGGTTCGCCGCGGCCATGGCGGCCGGCCGCTTCGCCGGCGGCCCCGTGGTCGCCCGGGCCGGCCGGCCCACGGTCCTCCGCGGCGGCGCGCTGCTGACGGCCGCCGGCATCGCCCTCGTGTCCTTCGTGGATTCACCGGTGGCGGCCGGCTGTGCCGTGGTGCTCTGGGGGCTCGGCACCTCTCTCGGCTTCCCGCTGGCCCTCTCCGCAGCCGGCGAATCCGGTCCGGACGCCCCCGGCCGAGTCGCTCTGGCCTCCCGGATCGGCTACGTCGCGCTGCTGGCCGGACCGCCGGCACTCGGCTTCCTCGGCGAACACCACGGGCTGCGCGCCGCGATGGTCCCGGTCCTGCTGCTCATGCTCGTCGCCGCCGCTCTCTCACCCGCCACCGCACCCCGGCCCACCACCGCGGCAACGGGTGAGCCCGAGACGGACGGCTCCGCCCTGGCGGCACCCCGTCAGGACGTCGGCAGCGGAACGCGTCCCACCCACAGTCAGCGGTAGCCGTACGCTCTCGATCGGGTCCGGACCGAACGCCGTGCGTGTGCCCGCGGAATCGCCGACTCTCTGTTGCTCACAGCCCTTCCCGCACCACAAGGTCGATGTGGTGCGGGTCGAACGTGATCCACCGGGCCGCCGTGCTGCCGGACGGACGAAGCAGGCACATCGTTACGCCGGAGTCAGTGGTGAACCACCCGAGCACGGTCGCCGGCCGAGGCCAAGGCCCGTCCCCGTGCACCAGGGCAGGACGGTAGGCAGATTGCACGCGGCCGTCCGGAGGTGCCCAGCCGTCAACGGTGGGGTGTGTGGCTGGAGATGGGCGTGTGTGTGACGCGAGCATCCGTCTGTCTCTCTGCCGGGGCGGCAATGATTTCCTATATTGCGCAAGTGCGCAATATAGACTGGAGGTGCAGAGGCGGATGCACCGCCCGCCCGGGCGCGCGTGACGTGTCAGGCGGCGACGTCAGCCGGTGTGTGAGCCTCCCTCTCGCCTATGAGCGGCCCCGTGTCGGGCGGAAGCGCCATCGCGATGCAGCCGGGCGGGGTGCGCCCGGCTGCATCGAGGGGTCAGGACCGGACCGGCGGGTGCAGGGGAAGGTCGAGCCAGGCGAGGCCGACATCGCGGCCCATGTGTGAGGTGTCGTCGGCAGCACGGCCGTCGTAGAAGACGGCGAGTCGGCCGTCAAGGGGGACCACGGACGGCAGACCGATGACGTACGGCGACCAGGCGCAGTTGTTGCGGTCCAGGACGACCGCCTTGTCGGTGGGGTCCCATTGGTCGAGGTCGCGCGTCCAGTAGACCCAGATCGCGTCCGTGTACTCGCCGTGCTCGTCGAGACCGACGTGGTTGGTGAACAGGAACCACGTGTCGTTGACGTGCTCGTAGTAGAGCGACGAGTTCTCGACCTGCTCCGCCAGCGGTACCACGGGCTGGTCGTCGAGCTGCCAGGTGCCGTCGAGGTCCCGGGTCCGTGCCCGTCCGATGGTGCGGTGCGTGCCCTCGGCGTCCTCGGTGGAGGCGCTGAAGAACTGCACGTACTCGCCGTGATGGCGGACGATCTGGCCGGGGCTCGCCGTCACGGAGTAGTACGTGTCGGGCGCCGGGCGGAAGGGGACCACGTCCGGCGCCTTGGTCCAGGGTCCGGCCGGCCCGGGGCCATGGGCCTTGAGTGTCATGTAGGGAAAGGCCGGGATGCGATCGGGCGGGGGAGTGGTGTGGGGGGTTCCCAGATAGAACATGTGCCAGTCGCCGGGAGCCTTGCGATAGGTGACGCCGTAGCTCGCGGACCCGCTGTCGTCGGAACCCGGTTCTCCCAGGTCGAGGACGGGGCCGTGCTTGGTCCAGCTCACGCCGTCACGGCTGGTGGCCAGGGCCGCCAGCCAGCCCCGGTCCCCGGCGGCGTCGTAGTTCATGTAGAGCGTGTCCGCGTCGCGGTAGACCCAGACGTCACGAGCGCCCAAGCGGTCACAACCACCCGGACCGTCCCCGTACTTGAGGACCGGACCGCTGTCGCGCGCATCGAGCCGCAGCGTCGCCACCGGGCGACCGTCCGGGTACGAGGGGATCCACGGCCCTGCGCCGGAGCGGCCCCGACCACGGGACACGCTCGGCTGCTGGTATGGGGCGGCGGCGCTGGACGGGGCTGCCATGACGGCGACAGCTGCGCCCGCCGCGGCCCCGGCAGCCAGAACGTGGCGGCGGCTGAGTGGTGAACCGGGCTGCTCGGGCATGGAGACGGTTCTCCTTGTCGGTCGACGAACGGCGGCGGCGAGGCTGAACGCAGCGACCCGCCGCACCAATTGCCACTGGCTCGCTGGAGCACTCGTCCCGCGCCTCGCATCCTGCATGGAACGTTTCAAAGGAACGTAGGCATCCGCCTCGGCATCGTCAACCCCTATGCGTTTCATGATGGTTGGGCGCTCTGGCGTGACGGACGTTCAACGACACGGCCAGCGGTACGAGTGGGCGTTGTGCGCCAGGGCCTGAAGGGGAGGGGCGGCCGGGGTCGCGCACGGCGGGATCACGCTGCAGGTCCAGGCCTCGTCAGGCGTGCCGTCACCACGGAATAGTGGTCGACTTCGGTACTGAGAAGAGGATCCAGAGCATGATCGGCAGGAGTATGAGAAGGACGATCGCGGCGAGGGCCTTCGCCCATGTCGCCGACTTTCCTGGTTCCTGTGAGGTCATGACTGGAGCCTGCCAGGCGGAACTTCATTCGTCATGGGGCTGATGGCGCTGGAGACCCCGGCGTGACCGTAGTGGGCCAGGAGCCGTCCTGCCGCGGCCGGTCCGTAGGCGAGCCACTGGCTGCTGCCCGGGCAGGGGATGCCCCCAACGCGAGAAGTCAGGCTTTCGGCCATCGGTCCTGCGCAAAAAACCCGTTGGTGGGTTACGGCGACCACTGCTAGGTTTTCGGAGGCCGTGCGAGAGAACGAGGAGGTGGTACCCGTGAACGTATTCACATGGGTGCTCTCCTCCGGGGTCACGGTCGGGCGATAGGTCGTCCGGGAGCGCCGTCCAGCAGCACTCCCGAAAGGCACGACCATGCATTTCACTTCTGAGCAGCGCCTCGACGACGGCCTGCTCGAACGCGAATTCACCCTCGGCGAGATCCCCGGCACCCTGTGGACGCCTGAATCCGACGCGCCGGCCCCGCTGGTCCTGATGGCCCACAACAACGGCCTGCCCAAGGCGCAACCCCGGCTGGTGGCCCGGGCCCGGCACACCGCGGCGAACGGCTACGCGGTGGCGACCATTGACGCCGCCGGGTGCGGTGACCGGCCCCGTTCGGCCGCCGACGAGCAGGCCCGCGCCGAACTGCGCCGGGCGATGCAGGCCGGCGAGCCGGTCGATGAGATCTTCGAGTCCCTTATCGGCCCTCTGGTCGACAAGGCGGTCCCGGAATGGCGGACCACCCTGGACGCGCTTCTTGCGCTGCCCGAGATCGGCGGCCCGGTCGGGTACTCGGGGTGGACCGCCCTCGGCATTCGGCTGGCCGTGGTCGAGCCACGCATCTCGGCCGCCGGCTTCTTCGCCGGGGGGTACGTGCCCCGCGCCCAGCGCGAGGAGGCTCGGCAGGTCACCATTCCGCTGCTCTTCCTGCTGCAGTGGGACGACGAGGGAAACCCCCGGCAGCGGGCCCTGGACCTGTTCGACGGCTTCGGTACCAAGGAGAAGACGCTGCACGCCAACCTGGGCGGGCACACCGGTACCCCGTGGTTCGAGGTGGAGAACGGAGTCCGGTTCTTCGGCCGGCACCTGAAGTGAGGCCAGGCCGTCGGCCCGACAGCGGATGGTAGGAGCTGTCAGCCAGGTCGCTGCTCATCGAGGGCCGGGACCCGTCCTCGATGAGCAGCGACCAGCAGGAGCGCAACCGCCCGATTGCGGCGGTCCCGGCCGGCCGGGGCGGAGCTCGGCCACCCGCGCCTGCAGCAGTTGGGCTCAGGCGTGGGCACTGCGAGTTCAGGAGCGGAAGCTTCTCAGCTTCGCCGCGAGTGAGCTGATGGCGGCGGGGTTGCGCGGGCTCTCGACGAGGTCGACGTAGTCGAGGACGACGATCCGGTGGTTCTTGATGGCGGAGACGTTCGCGAGCGGCTTGTACGACGTGAGGAACTTCCGCTTCTGATCCGCGGTGGTGTCCCCGTAGTTGTTGATCACGATGACCTCCGGGTCGCGGGCCACGACCGTTTCCCAGCCCACGGTGGTCCAGCTGTCCTTGACGTCCTTCGTGATGTTGTCGCCGCCGGCCTTGGTGATGATGTCGTGGGGCCCGGCGTAGGCGCCGGACGTGAACGGCTTGTCCTGGCCGCTGTCGTAGAGGAACACCCGTGGCCGCTCGGCGCCCTTCAGCGCCTTGGCCTGCGCTTGGGACACCTGCTTGCGGAACGAGGTGATCAGGGCGTCGGCTCTGTCCTCGACGTCGAACAGGGTGCCCAGGTTCTTCAGGTCCGTGTACAGCGCGTCGAGGGGCGCCATCACCCCGCGGGCTGTGCCCTGCCCGTTGCGGCACGACTCGCTGAGCACGTATGAGTCGATGCCGACTTCTTCCAGCGCGTCGGGTGTGAAGCCTTCTCCCTCGTTGAACCCGTAGTTCCAGCCCGCGAAGACCAGGTCGGCGCCGGCGTCCAGGACCAGCTCCTTGTTGATCTGTTTCTTGGAGAGCCACTTGGTCTTCTGGTAGCCGCCCTTCCACGGCACTGTGGTGAGGTCCCCCTTGTCGTCGGGCATGACATAGCCCGCCATGTGGTCCTCGAGGCCGAGGGCGAACATGATCTCGGTGATTCCGACGTCGTTGGTGACCACGCGCTGCGGGGCCTTCTTATAGGTCTTCTTCTCGCCGCAGTTCTCGATGGTGACGGGGTAGTGGCTGTCGGCTGCACGGGTGCCCTCTCCCTTTCCCCGGCCCTTCTCGGGCGTCACGTCCGCGCCACAACCGGTGAGGGCGAAGGCCAGAGCGAGGGCGAGGGCAGCGGGACGTGCGCGGTTCTGCATGGTGGCGGTGGCTCCTTGGAAGGGGACGGTGCGATGGCGGATCAAGGGGAGGGGAGACGGTCGAAGAGCAGTTGCACCGCGCCTGTTGCGGGGTGCGGCACCCGATGGGCCCGTACCTTGAAGACGTCCGCCAACAGTTCGGGCGTGAGGACGTCGTGAGGGGCGCCGGACGCGACGATCCGCCCGGCATCGATGACGTGGATGAGGTCGCAGTGCAGTGCGGCGAGGTTGAGGTCGTGCAGAGCCGTGAGCACGGTCAGTCCGCCGGCTCGTACGAGGGCCAGGACTTCCAGTTGCTGGGCGATGTCCAGGTGGTTGGTGGGTTCGTCCAGCACCAGCACCCGGGGCTGCTGGGCCAGCGCGCGGGCGATCAGAACACGTTGCTTCTCTCCGCCGGAGAGCGTGAGGAATCCGCGGTCCGCGAGGTGGCCGGCGCCGACTCCTTCGAGTGCCGCTCTGCAGGCGCGCCGGTCCTCGTCGGTGGTCCGGGCCACCGCCCCCTGGTGCGGCAGCCTGCCCATGGCCACGACCTCGGCGACGGTGAAGTCGAACTCCGCGACCGCCTCCTGCGGAAGGGCGGCGAGTCGGCGCGCACTCTCGCGTGCGCTCAGTGACAGCAGGTCCTCGCCATCAAGACGGACCATGCCGACTGTGGGACGCAGGGCCCGGTACACGCACCGCAACAGGGTGGATTTGCCGCTGCCATTGGGACCGACGAGCCCCACGAACTGTCCGCTGCCCGCTCGCAGGGTGACGTCCTGCACCAGCCGGGCCCCTGAGATGTCAACCGTCAGAGCGTCGACGTCGACCCGCATCACACGCCCCCGAAGGTGTAGGTACGCCGACGCATGAGCAGCACGAAGCACGGCACGCCGATCGCCGCCGTCAGTACGCCCAGCGGCAGTTCGGCGGGCGCGAGAACCACGCGCGACAGGATGTCCACCCAGATCAGCAGCACGGCACCGGCCAGCGGTGCGACGGCCAGCAGCCGACGATGATCCGCTCCCACCAGCATGCGCGCGGCGTGCGGAACCATCAGACCCACGAAGCCGATCGCCCCGCTGACCGCGACCACCGCTCCGGTGACGGCGGCGGCGGTGAGGAAGAGCTCTTTGCGCAGCCGCCCGGGATTCACTCCCAGCGCGGCGGCGGTCTCGTCGCCCATCGCCAGGACGTTCAAGCGCCGGGCCGACCAGCCGAGATGGACGAGGCCGCCGAACACGGCGCCCGCGGCGATCGGCACGGAGGCCCAGTCCGCGCCGCCCAGACTGCCGAGCATCCACATCATCGCGGAGCGGGCCGCTTCACCGTGCTCGGCAGCGAACACCATGAACGTCGTCACCGCCGAGAAGCCGTAGTACATCGCGGTACCCGTCAGCACGAGCCGCAACGGGGTCAGCCCCCGAGGGCTCTGGGCGATCGCGTACACGAGCACCATGGCCGCCAGCGCGGAGAGGAACGCCGCCGTCGACAGCGCCCAGACACCGAACGCGCTCAACGCCCCGAAGATGAGGACGGCGTTGGCGCCGACGGCCGCGCCTGAGGAGATGCCGAGGACGAACGGGTCGGCGAGAGCGTTGCGGACCATGGCCTGGACAGCAACGCCCACGGCCGCCAGGCCGGCACCGACGACGGCAGCCAGCACGGCGCGCGGGAAGCGGATCTCCCAGACGATGACGTACGAGGAGACCTCGTCCGGAGCGATGGATCCGCCGGTCAGCCCCGCCCACAAGTAGTGCAGCGCCTCGCCCCATGAGAGCCCCGACGCACCGATGCCCGCCCCGCAGGCGAGGGAAAGGGGGAGCGCGACGCACAGAACGGCCACCAGTAGGGGCAGCGAGACGCGCTGGGGTGGGGGCTCACCGTGCGTACTTCGGGGCAGCAGGGCGGGTATGCGGTCGCGGAGCGTGGCCACAGGCGGATCGCTTTCGCCTCGGGCCGTGCACCTGCGTGATCAAGAAGGAGCAGCTCCGGACGGGCGCCGTGTGCAGCACCTCTCGCAGTCCACGGCGATTGACAGGAGCTTCACCACCGTGGGTAATCGGGCTTACGGAACCTGAGTTCCGCCTACCGTTGCGGGTCAGCGCCGGACTTCGACCGGACTTCCCCCACGAGGCGCTTGCAGCTTAACGGGTATCCGATGCGGCTCGATCATTGAGGTCTCGCCTTGCGCGGCCGCGGCTTCAAGCGGGGCTCCTGGCCCCAGCCGTTGCGAGGGGCGAGTGTGTCAGGGAGGTGTGCCACGCAACGCACGTCATCCCAGGGGATGTTCAGCCCACGGGCTGGCCGTAGGCGCGTTCCACATGGAGCGTGAGCAGAACTCGCTTGTCGCGGACCATGGCGCTGCGGAAGTCGTCCCAGTCGGGATGCTCGCCATTGCGGTCGCGGTACAGGGAGATGAGTCCCTCGACGGTCGCATCGTACGGATCCGTGGCGACGGGCGTCAGCTCGGCGGTGCCCTCCGCGACGGTCCAGGCCGAGCGGTCCTGGTTGGTGACGTGATAGCTGGCGCGGGGGTCGCGGCGGAGGTTCCTCGTCTTGGCGCGGTCGTCGGTCATGGAGACACGGATGGTCTTGGCTGCGGGGGCGTACACGTGCCACACGTTGGACAACTGCGGGCGGCCATCGCGCTTCAGAGTGACCAGGATGCCTTCCTTGGTGTCGGCGGCGAGCTGGAGCAGTGCGTCATCGTGCGCCTGAGAGTCCGTCATGGCCAGCCCAACGACGCGACGGCACCATCGATTCCCCGCTACCCCTCCCGCGGGCGGTGGGCACCGTGCGCGGAGACCGAGGGAAGGAAACCCGTCAGAGCTCGGCGCAGCGCATAGGGTGCCGGTGATGAACAGACGGTGGTGGGCTTGCGGCGCAGCGGTGTTGACCGTTGCGGCTGGTCTTGGCGTGCGGTCGTGGGCCGGTGGAGACTTTGCGAAGTACGCGGGGGACACGCTCTATACGGTGCTCGTGTGTGTCGTCGTGGTCATGGCGGCGCCCCGCTTGCGGCCCGCTGTCGCTGCCGGCGTCGCGCTGGGATTCAGCTGGGCCGTGGAGCTGTTGCAGATCGTCGGGATCCCGGCGGTGCTGCAGCCGCTGCTCGGGTCGACCTTCAACGCACCGGATCTGTTCTGGTATGTCGTGGGAGCAGCCCTGGGATGGTGTCTCGCTGCGTGCGGATGGGGCCAAGGAGTCGACAGCTCGGCTGGTCCTCGTCGGCGCAGTCGCGTCCGGATCATCGACTGAGTTGGTGTCGCAGTCGTGGCGAAAGGCGGGGAGCGCAGAGTTGACGACGCGAGCTGTCCAAGAGTGGCTGGACGCCTACGTCACCGCCCTCATCGACGATCTGGGCTGAGCCGAGCCAGCCCGGAGGCACGCCGAGTACAGCTGGAGCAGGTGGGGCCCGTCGATAATTGCCTCGACATCGGTTGCCATGATCGGGGAGGCTTCGCGCGATGACCAGAATCGACGACACGCCGCCCGCGTGGGACGAACGCACCCAGCTCACCACGTTTCTCGACTACACACGTGCCACCGCGCGCGCCAAATGCGATGGCGTTTCCGAGGAGAACGCACGTAAGGCGCTCCTGCCGGGCTCACCGCTGATGACCATGAGCGGAGTGATCAACCACCTCCGCTGGGTCGAGTACTACTGGTTCCAAGTGGTCTTCCTCGGCGAGGAGGACCGGGCCCCCATGACGGATGAAGACCCCGACCGCGAGATGCGTATCGCCGTCGACTTCCCGCTCGCGCAGTTGCTCGACGAATACGCCGAGCAGAGCGCCCGCTACCGCGAGCTGGTGGCCGGGGCCGGCCTGGGCGAGCAGGCCCAGCGAGCCATCCGCAACGGCCTCCACGTCGACCTGCGCTGGATCCTGCACCACCTCATCGAGGAGACGGCCCGCCACAACGGCCACCTGGACATCCTGCGCGAGATGCTCGACGGCACGACCGGCAACTAGATCCGGCGTGGGCGGTTGGCCCGCTGGTTCTTCGGTTCGGGGACGGTGTGCTTGATCTGGCGCCGCCGCAGGTAGCGGCGATGGCGCCGGAGGAGTACGCCTTGTCCCCGCCGAGATGGTCGGGCCGCATGCGCGGGTCTCCGCTACCGAGGCCGCCGACACGGATGCGTTCCATGACCGGGATGGCCAGTCCGCCGAGGTGGCCCGGTGGGACAGCTCATCCCCGGTCGGAGCGAGCGATCGGCCACAGCCCGGTCCGGGGCCGGTGATCCACGCGCTCACGCGGGCCGTTCAAGCTCATGCGGTCTTGTCGGCTCGTCCCAAGCGGAGGGCGGAGATGAGGAAGAAGACCCCGCCGAGGAAGGCGTATCCGGCCAGGGTGCTCAGTGAGGCATCGTCCTTGCCGGCCTGCGCGATGAAGGAGGCTCCGGCGAGGGTGGAGATGGCGCCGCTCGCGATCATCGCCCACTGGCCTCCCATGCTGCGTCGCAGGACGCCGACGATCAGCTGGACGAGCCCCGCGGTGATCGCCCAGGCTCCCCATACGCGGAGGGCGGCAGGGATGCCGGAGGACGCGGCGGCGACCAGACCTGCTGCGGTGAGGGTGCTGAGCGCGATATTCGCGTAGAGACCGCGCACCGGTCCGCCGTTCGCTTTGGCGGCCCTGGCATCGACGACGGCGCACGCCACGTCGAACAAGGGATAGATCACCAGCAGCGTCGCGCTGAGGGTGCCAAGGGTGTGGGCGGATGTGAACAGCAGGACGGCCCAGGCGGCGGCGAACGCGAAGCGCACGAAATACAGGTGGCGCAGCGCTGCGGAGGCGCTCGCGGCAGGGGCGGGGGCTGCGACGGAGGTGTCCATGAGGATCCCTTTCGGTGAAAGCGGCGTCGTGTGAGCGAGGTGGCCATCGGGAGCCGTGTGCTGTCCGACCGTGTGCTGTGCGGACCTGCCGCAATGCGTCGCCCGGAAGTCATCCACTCCGATGAGGGAGAACGTTCGGTCTCGCTATTCATCTAAGGGTGCCCGCATCCCACTGTCAAGACCGAACGTTCTCCCTCGCAGGCTGATACGGTGGCGCCATGAGCGCGAGCAGAGAAGGTGGGAGCACGTCCGAGGCGCGGTCTCGCCTGCTCGACACGGCGACCCGGATCTTCTACGCGGAGGGAATCCACTCCGTCGGCGTGGACCGGATCATCGCGGAAGCGCAGGTCACACGCGCCACCCTGTACCGGCATTTCAAGGGCAAGGAAGAGTTGATTCTTGCCTATCTCCAGCAGGCCGACCACGGCATCCGGGCGCAGGTCGCGGCCACCCAGGTGGAGGGCAGGTCAGCGGCTGACACGGTCCGGGCCGTCAGCCGGACCATCACCGAGGGCATCCAGTACTCCGGGTTCCGCGGGTGCGCCTTCCTGAACGCTGTGGCCGAGTATCCCGACCCGGCGCACCCGGTCCACCAGGCCGTGCTGGCGCACCGTCAATGGTTCCTGGAGACCGTCACGCAGTTGCTGGCGCAGGCGGGCTGTGAGCCCGCCGACGCGGCAGGACGGCACTTCGTCATGCTCCGGGACGGGGCCATGGCGGCTGGCTGTCTTTTCGATCCGGTGCTGATCTCTGAGACGTTCCTGCACGGTGTCGAAGGCATCTTGTCCTCGCGCGCGACCGCCGTCCCGGAATCGGATATGGCGCCCGCCCCGCAGGCGTGAGGCCCGATGGTCGCAGCGGCCCGGGGTGCCGGGTCGCCAGGTGCTGAGCTGTGACAGATCCCCACGCTGCGACCGCGCCGACGATCACTCAGGGCCGGTGGATCGCCGTGATGGTGGCTCGCGGCTGAATCACGGCAACGTCGACTGACGACGCACGGCGCATCGCGGGTGGCCCCGCAGGCGGGTGACCGGCTCAGGCGCCGGCTTGCAGGCGCAGGCCCGTCAGGGTCAGCTCCAGCGCGGAGCGGAACTGGTCGACATCGTCGTGGCCGTCGAACTCGTCGACGATCTCGTGCACGAAGGGGAACTCTTCGGGGTCGAGCTCCCGCCAGGTCCGGGCGAAGCGGCCGAGGAACTCGTCGCGGTCCACGGCGCCGCCGAGGACCTCCTCGGGCGGCTCCTGCCCCAGGTCGACGGCGGAGCCGACCACGACCCCCACGATCGCGGACACGGCGTGGAAGCGCTGGAGCGCGGTGAGGTCCAGGCGCAGGGTCTGCCGGCCGAGCTGCTCGTACAGGCGCAGCGCGTTGCCCTGGACGTCGGTGTTGCGCATGAAGTAGGCGCCGAGCCAGGGTCGCTCCACGATCGCGTCGAAGAGAGTCAGGGCCATCGCGCGCAGGTCGTCGATCGGGTCCTCGGTGCGCGGAAGCTTCTCGACGGCGGCCAGTACCTCGCCCATCACGTGGTCGGTGGCGCGGTCGAGCAACTCGTCCTTGTTCGCGACGTACCAGTAGATGCTGGCGACGCCGCCGCCGAGGCGCTGTGCGAGCGCCCGGAACGTCAGCGCCGGTGCCCCGGCCTCATCGAGCAGGGCCACCGCCTCGGTGAGCACGGACTCCATCGAGTGCGAAGCCCGTCGGCGTCCTCCGCCGGCGCGGTTCTGCTGGGGTGCCATGGCTTCATCCCATCACGTTTTGCTTCGTATCGAACGTTGTTCTATCGTAGCGTATCGTACGTTGTTCGATACCCGAACGGCGTTCGATCGAAAGGGCTGCCATGACTACTGCCACGCTCGAAAACCCCTCACGTACCTATCCGTCCCTGCGCGCGGCGTGGATCCCGCTGGCCGCCCTCTGCCTGGCATTCTTCGTCGAGATGGTCGACAACACGTTGCTGTCGATCGCGCTGCCGACGATCGGCCGCGATCTCGGCAGCGGGACCACCGCGCTGCAGTGGGTCACCGGTGCGTACTCACTGACCTTCGGCGGCCTGTTGCTCACCGCGGGGTCGATGGCCGACCGGCTCGGCCGCCGCCGGGTGCTGCTGATCGGACTCGCCGTGTTCGGCTCGCTGAGTCTGTGCGTCGTCCTCGTCACGACAGCAGGCCAGCTCATCGCCCTGCGGGCCGCGCTCGGCATAGCCGCCGCGGCGATGGCGCCCATCACGAACTCGCTGGTCTTCCGTCTGTTCGACGACAAGGCCCTGCGGATGCGCGCCATGACGGTGATGATCGTCGTCGGCATGTCCGGCTTCGTCCTCGGGCCCCTGCTCGGCGGCACCGCACTGGCCCATGTGCGGTGGGAGTGGCTGCTCGTCGTCAACGCCCCGATCGCACTGATCGCGTGCATCGGCGTCCGGCTCGGCGTCCCGGCCGACCGGCCGGAAGACCTGACGAAGGACGCGCTCGACGTGCCCGGCGCCGCGCTCAGCGTCGCCGCCATCGGGCTCGCCTGCTACTCGCTGACCAGCGGTGTCGAGCACGGCTGGCTCTCCGCGATCACCCTCACGTCGATCGTGGGTGCCGTCGCGGCCGCAATCGCGTTCGTCCGGCACGAGCGCCGCAGCGCGGCACCCATGCTGGATCTGGGCCTCTTCTCCAACGGCACCGTCCGCGGCGCCGCTCTCGCGCAGATCGGCACGTCCATCGCGATGGCCAGCGTGATGTTCGGACTGATCCTGCACTTCCAGTACGCCTACGGGTGGAGCCCGGTGCGGGCCGGCCTGGCCAACCTCCCGATCATCGTGACGATGCTCGTCGCGACCCCCCTGTCCGAGTGGCTCGCGCGCCGGTTCGGCCACCGCATCGCCTGTCTGGTGGGCGCGGCCTGCCTGGCCGGTTCACTGGCGGGTCTCTCCTGGGGCGTCGACCACGGGTACGCCGTCATCGCGGTCTGCATGGTGCTCATGACCGTGGGGCTGCGCACCGTGATGACGATCTGCGCGGTCGCACTCGTCGACGCCATGCCGAGCAACCGCACCTCGATCGGCGCCGCCCTCAACGACACCGCCCAGGAGGTCGGCTCCAGCGTCGGCACCGCTGTGGTCGGCACCTTGATCGCCGCGTTGGTCACCACCCAGCTCCCCGCGGGCACCTGGAGCAGCGACCTCGTCGCGTCGTTCTTCCACGGCGAGCGGATCACCTACGCGCTTCTCGCGGTCGTCGTCGGACTGATCGCGGCCGGCGGCGCGCTGAGCCTTACTGACTCCCACACCATTGAGGAGCCTGCTGCCGAGGAAGCCGCCTGAAAACGGGGGGTGTTGCTGATCAGGGCGCGGGTCTCGTACGGCTTGCCCGGTGAGAGAGTGATCTGCCCTTTGAGCTGCGGGACCGCGTCGACGATCCGGGTGGCTTCTGCCTCACCGAGGTCGGCCAGGGCGGTGATGAGGCCGTGGCCGGTGGAGTCGGTCGGGGCGCCGTGCCGACAGGGCTTGCCTGGCTGCGCCGTGTCAGTCGCGGAGTGTTCTGAAGAAGGCGCGGATGTCGTCGACGAACAGGTCGGGAACCTCGAACACGGGGAAGTGTCCGCCTTCGGCGTGCTCCCGGAAGAAGACGGAGCTGTCGCCGGGGCCGAGCACCTTGCGGACCAGCAGGTCGCTGGAGAACAGCGAGGAGGCCATGGGCACACTTGAAGAACCGCCCCAGCCCGGGTTGTCGGCGTGGGCCAGTTCCCAGTAGAAGTCGCCCGCCGCGGGTCCGGTCCGATGCCGACAGGATGCCGTGATCCCACTCCGATGCGGCGCCCGCCACCGAGTACGGCGATCGGGTGCGCGCCAGACGATCATGCAGGTCATCGATATCGGCCTGCGGGATCTGGATCCGGAAAGGGCTCGATCGCGGCCGTCGTCATTCCGACGCCCAGGCCGTGCTGACGAGTCAAGCCGTCGCTCTGAGGTAGCTCAGCGTCAGCTGGGTCAGCTCCGCCAGGAAACGGTCCCTGGGGATGGGCGGGCGGTCCAACAGATAGCGGACCGTCAGATGCTCGACCGTGCGGACCAGCATCCAGGCCGCCGCGGGCAAGGAGAGATCCGGGCGTAGTTCCTCGCGTCGAGAGGTGAGATAGGCCAGGACCAGTTCGCCGATGCGGTCCTCGAAGACCCGCAGGGCGCGGCCGTCGTCCAACCGGGGACCGTAGACGATGGCGGCGCGCAGAAACGGCGGCTCCACGTCGAGACCGTCCAACAAGGTCGCGAGGGTGGCGCGGACGATCACCGGTGCGGGCTGCTCGAACTGACCCGTCATCTGGGCGGTCACCCCGGCCACCAACTGGTCGCTGTAGCGCTCCAGCACGGCCAGGACGATCGCGTCCTTGTGCGGAAAGTACTGGTACAGCGAACCCGGACTCAGGTCGGCCGCCGTCGCTATACGGCTGGTCGACGCGCCCTCGTAGCCATGCTCGGCCAGGACCCGCTCGCCCGCCTCCAGGATGCGTTCAACCGTCGCCCGCGAGCGCTCCTGACGCGGAATCCTGCGTGGAGACACGCGAGTGCGCGGCACGCGCCGGGCGTGGTCGCCAGGCGATGACGTGGGCATCAGAAGACGAGTTGAACGCGAATATGAAAGACCGTCAGCATCGACTCATGGTCGCACACGAGCCTTCACCGCGAGATGACTTGGCCGAGCCGAACCGGACAAGGACGCCCCCGTCCACGTACCCACAACGCTTCCGCGAGACAGAACGTCGCAACCGTCGCGTAGGGCGGCCGCTGCGCTTGTTGCGCGTGAGCCGCGGCCGCGTCGATGACCGTCTGCTCGCCACCATCGGCGAGCGGTTGACCGCACGCGACGAGATCGGCGCCGCCCTGGCGAGCGCCCTGCGCATCACCGACGCCGCGCACCCCGACAAGGTCACGATGAGGCAGTTCCGGCGCGCGCTCGTCGACGGCATCGACTCGGTGGCCAACCCGCCCCGAGCCCTTCGGGATTTCTTCGCCGCGGTCGACCCGGTGCCGGACTGGGTGGACTTCGACCTGATCGACGAAGGCGGGCGGGTGGCGCGCAGATTCGGTCGTAACACCGCTGACGTGATGCTGCAGCTCGCGCTGATCGGCTCTTACCGGTTCGACGGACCGCCGCGGCTGCTGGTCGAGACGGGCGCGCTGGTCGGCGGCTCCGCACTGCGCAGGATCGCCGAGACCCAGCAATGGGCGACCGCGGTCACCGCTCCCGGCGCCCTGCGTCGCACGGGGGACGGCTTCCGCCTCACCGTGCACGTACGGCTCATGCACGCCCTGGTCAACCACCAGTTCGAGCACAACGACCGGTGGGACGCCGGGCGTTGGGGCCTGCCGGTCAACAGGACCGACCTTGCCGCCACCCTGGGTCTGTTCAACGCCGTTCAACTGCTCGGCGTCCGCCTCCTCGGCGTGCGCGTGACCCGCGCGGAATCACGCGCCCTCATGCACCTGTGGAAATACGTCGGCCATCTGATGGGCGTCGACCAGGACTGGCTCTGCGATCACGAGTCCCAGCAACACCGCCTGAACTACCATCTGCTGCTCACCCAGAGCTACGGCGGAACAGCCGGCCCGCCCCTGGCCGGCGCCCTCGTGGAAGCACAACGCCAGCTGCACTTCCCCCACTTCGCCCACCTGCGCCGCGCCTACACCCGGGCCCGGCTGCTGAGCATGCTGCGCTACTTCCTCGGCCGCCAGGGCATGCGCGACCTGGACCTGCCGCCCGCCCTGCCCTGGGCCGTGCCGCCCCTCATAGCCGCCAACGTCCTGCGCTATCAGATACTCGGCCGCACCGAGGCGGGCCGCGCACACCTCGAGCGCCGCGGGGACCGTTTCATCGAGCGGCACCTGCGGCGACACTTCCACGAACGGACGCCGGATGTCGCGGCGCTCGACGTCTAGAACATGACCTACTCGCCCTCACGCCCACCGCCCGTTATGGCCCCTCCGGCCTCGTCGCCGGGCGGTCGGTTGTGCATGGGGAGGAGCGCGAGTCGATACTTCAGAGCCTGGTCCGGGTGAGTTCGCTCCGCTCGATGTGTGGACCAGGCGGCCGTGCGCCCCATTTGGTGACCGGCATGTACGGCGGCACATGTCCGCATTCCACGTCGGCGATGATCGGTACATTCAATGGGCCGAGCGCGTCCAGCACGGCCTGGTGCTGGGACAGCGAGGGGGCGCCTGGTGCCGAGGTCCGTCCGACAAGCACAGGATTTGCCGCGTCGAAGAAGCCGGCCAGGTGCATGCCGTGCAGGTTGCGGCAGATGGCGAAGGCGTCGTCACCAGCGGGCCGCGTAGTCGTCCCAGCCCGAGGACCTGTTGTGGCCGGGCGGGTATCGGCGTGAAGGGCCCCGCGCTGTGCCCTCCCGGACCCCTGGCTCTTGGCGTCTGCGCAACGCCCTATAGGGTCCTGACCACCGAGGCAGTCGTGTCCACGCCGCTGAGGCGGCGGGCCAACTGCCCCGCAGAGTAAGGCAGTTCCAGCTCCCGCCCGCAACGAAAGGCAACGATGAACTCGGCCCCGGCTCCGACTTCCGCCACAGCGCCGGAGAATCGCGCCGCACGAGTCATCACGGACCTCTTGCAGCCCCGCAACGTACTGGTGGCGGGCATGCTCGCCATCGGCGTCGCCGCTGCTGGTGACCTCTCCGGCCTGCCATGGGGACTGCTCGGCGCACTGTGCGCAGGCATCGTGCCCGCGAGCTACATCGAGTACCACCGCAGGCGGGGCACCTGGGGAGACCGCCACGTCGTCGACCGCACCAAACGAGCCCCCATCTTCCTCGTCATCCTGATGTCGATCGGGGTCGGCGTACTGGTCATGCTGGCGGGCCATGCCCCGCCGGACATCCTGAAAGCCATGATCGCGCTGTGGATCATGACTGTCGCGCTCCTGAGCGTCAACACCGTATGGAAGATCTCGGTCGACTCCGCGGTCGCCTCGGCCGTCGTGGCGCTGCTCGCTGTCGTCCATTCTCCTTGGTGGCTTCTGGGCTGCACCGTCACCGCCGCGGTGTGCTGGTCCCGTGTGGCCTTGCGCTATCACACGGCGCCGCAGACCGTGGCAGGCGCCGTGTGCGGAGCACTCACCACCGTTGCTTGGGTCGTGGCCTGACGGCGAACGGCTGCCCGGCCGTTCACACCCTGCCAGGGAGCAGGCCCATGCCTGGGCACGGGGCTGGCTAGGCTGGAGATCATGAATGCGGCCATGAACAGCGGAATCACCACTGAGCCTGCCATCCTCGACGCCCGGGAGCTGGCGTCCGATCCGGAGCTGGAGGCCCGGTTCGCGGAATCGGCCCACCAGATCCTGGCGGACCTGGTCGGTGGAGGCGCCGCGCTGGGCTGGGTCGAACCGCCCTCGAAGGATGAGGTGGCGGAACTCGTCGGCCACGTCATGGCTGCGGTGCAGTCCGGAGACGGGGCCCTGCGCGCCGCTTACCTCGGCCGACGCCTTGTCGGCCTGGGGTACTGGCTGCGCTACGCCCGGCCGACCCACCGGCCGCACGCCGATCTCGAAAAACTCGCGGTGGACGCCGCTGCCCATGGCCGCGGTGTCGGGCGGGCACTCACCGATTCCCTGATCGCCGACGCCCGCGAGGCAGGCATCGAGGTCCTCACCTTGGACGCCCGGGGCGACAACACCCGCGCCCTGCAGCTCTACCGGTCCCTGGGCTTCACCGAGTACGGCCGACTGCCCGATTTCGTCGCCGTCGGAGAACACCGCTATGACAAGGTCTTCTACATGCTCGACTTCCGTCAGCAAAGCTGACCACGGATGGCTGGGCGAGTGAGCCGACGGCAGGCCGGTCGGGCCGACTTCGGGATCTGAGTCAGGGACAAGTCGGCCGATGCCGGCGTACGCAGGTACCTGCCCGCCGCTTCTCGGGCACTCTTGCGTCCAATCCACCCTAAAGATGTCGGTGTCCCTTCAATTCTGCGTAGTGCGGCTCTAAGGTCGGGGCGATCCTTCCCCACAGAGGAGTCGCCCAGTGCGCTCGCGCTTGCTGCTCGTTCTTGCCCTGCTGGCGACGTGGTTGTTGCTCGGCCCGTCCGCGGTCATGGCTCAGCCGGCCAGGACCACGCCGAACGCCACAGCCGATGCACCACCCGCCTGGAGCGCACCGCTCAGCACCCGAGGTCGCTACATCGTCGATGCGGACGGGAAGCGGTTCAAGCTGAAGTCGGGCAACTGGCATGGCTCCAGCGGCACCTGGGACGGATCGGGCTCGCCCGACGATCCGGCGCACAACCACGCGGGGGAAGTGGGGCACCGGGCGCCACTCGGGCTGGACCGGGTCCCGATGAGCCGGATCATCGCCGACTTCCAGGGCCTGGGACTCAACAGCGTGCGCCTGCCCTTCTCCGACGAGATGCTCAGCGACACCCAGCCGGTGGCCGGGCTGACAGCGAACCCGCGCCTGAACGGGCTGCGCCCCCTGGAGGTGTTCGACGAAGCGGTTCAGGCGCTGACCGATGCCGGATTCGCGGTCATCCTCAACAACCACACCACGACGACCCGTTGGTGCTGCGGCGTTGACGGCAATGAACGCTGGAACAGCGGCCAGAGCACCCAGAAGTGGCTCGACGACTGGGTGTTCATGGCGAAGCGCTACCGTTCCAACCCCCGCGTCGTGGGGGCCGACCTCCGCAACGAAGTACGCCGCGATGTGTTCGACGACCCCAACTGGGGCCTGGGGGACGCCCACGACTGGGCCGCAGCCGCACAACAAGCCGGCGACCTGATCCTCAAGGACGCCAATCCGGACCTGCTCATCATGGTCGAAGGCATCAACTGGGCCGGCATCCCGGTGGACGGGTTCTGGCACGACCGACCGCTCCTCAAGCCCGTCGCCGCCCTGTCGAACACACTGGTGCGCTCCCACAAGCTCGTCTACGCCGCCCACTTCTACGGCTACACGGGACCCCGGCACAGCGGTGCGACCGGCACCGGCGAGACCACTGATGCCCGCTACCGCGACCTCGGCCGCGACGACCTGTTCTCGGTCATGCGCGACACGGCCTCCTACGTGGCGGACACTCCCGACCGGCACTTCACAGCCCCTGTGTGGATCAGCGAGTTCGGCGTCGCCAAGGACGCCGACGCCAAGGAGCGCACCTGGTTCGCCAACACGGTGGACTTCCTCATCGACCACGACCTCGACTTCGCCTACTGGCCGGCCGTCGGCTTCCACGACAACGACCAAGGCAATCGGTGGGGTCTGATCCGCTACGACACCGCAGGCACGGCCCGCAGCATCCTCGACGGCGACGACTGGCGCGCGACCGCCTGGCGCAAGCTCACCGCCGCTCCAGGGCGGGAGGGGACGGTGCCGCAGGTGCGTACCTGGTCGATGCTGAAGGCCACCCATGCGGACGCCAACCGCGCACTGCGGGCCGCAGCCGACTGGGACAGCGGAGCACGCAAACTGTCCTGCCCCGACGACCAACGGCTCATCGGCATCAGCCAGCGAGGCCAGGGCGCCTTGTGCACCGACGCAGGCGCCTCGGCTCTCGCGGCCTCCGGGGCACCGGTCAAGGTTGCCTCGCAGGCGAACGTCACCGCGGACTGGGCGAGCGGCTTCACCAAGTACCAATGCGCCGAAGCACAGTTCATGATCGGGTACAGCGTCCGGGGCAACCGGGTGTCCGCCGTGTTGTGCTCACCCGCACGCATCACACTCGCAGGCGCGGGCCGCACACTGTGGGACGACCGAGGCGACAGCCGCCCCGCCTCCGGCGAAGGCGGCGACTACGCCACAGGCTTCTACAAGGCGCAATGCAACGCCGACGAGTACGCCGCCGGCATCGCCTTCTCCACGGCCATCGGACGCGGCGGAACAGCCGATGCCCTGTACTGCCGCAAAATCTAGCCCTTCGACCGAACCCCTCTGCCGGTAGTCGAAGCTCCGTCCGGCAGCGGAGTTGCCGCCCGGGCCCTTTCGGAGTGCAAACCCTGAGAGTTGACACATCCGACGCGATGCGGTCGCCAGAAGTGCGCAGGAATCCCCACCTCATGTCTTCAACTAAAGAAGTCAGCTGAAATCTGCTGCCGTGAGTCTTGTCAGGTATTGAACGGACTTCTACAGTCCGCTACTGAAGTGGCCGTGGGACCGCTCCCACGGTCAATGTCATCCGAGCAATGGAGCCGCGATGTCATCCGCACTTCTCAAGCCGGCCAGACTCATCACCGTCGTCCTCGCCTCGCTGTCGCTGCTTCTCCTCGGCCAGCCGCGAGCGCACGCGGGAACCTGGGGAGCGCCGCAGACGGTCAACTCCTGGAACACCATCAGCGGGAGATGGACCGCCAACAACGAGTTGGAGACCTACACACCGGACTGCGTCTGGTACGACGGCGGCACGCTCATGATCAAGACGTACAAGGCCGCCGACGGGACGTACTACTCGGGTCGCGTGGAGTCGAAGGCGCTCTACGGCTACGGCACCTACAGCTTCACCGCGAACATGCCCAACGGCCAGGGCCTTCTGCCCGCCGTATGGGCGGCGTACCTGAACCCGTGGCTGCCCGAGTTCGACGCCGCCGAGATCGTCGGGCAGAACCCGAACACCGTGTACCAGACCTTCCACGACCCGAACAACGCCCAGACGCAGTTCTCGAAGGGCAACTCCTCGGGCTGGACCAATGCGTTCCACACGTACTCGTTCACGTGGTGGCCCGACCACATCGACTTCACTGTGGACGGCACCATCACCGGCACGAAGTGGTACACCACCGCTCCGGGTGTCGGCATGCGCTTCATCGTGAACACGGCAGTCGGCGGGGACTGGCCGGGCAACCCGGACTCCTCGACGTGGGCCACAGCAGACGGGGCCAGGTACCTCAAGGTCTCGTCGATCACCTACACGCCGTACACGCCGTGACAGCAAGATCCGCCGCACGCGCCGCATCTTGAGAGGCCTTCCTCGCCAACGCCTCGACGGCGGCGGTCAGGCGAGCCCGGGGGCTCCGGGGCTGAGCCAGAGCGCCGCCAACGGCGGGAGGCGCAGCGTGATCGAGGCGGGGAAGCCGTTGTGGGCGCGGGGCTCCTGGGGGAGGGGCCCCGCGTTCAGGACGCCGCTGCCGCCGTAGCGCAGGGCATCGGTGTTGAGGATCTCGCGCCAGGTCGACGGGGCAACGAGAGGGACACCGATCCGGTAGTCGTCGCGTACCTCGGGGGAGAAGTTGACGACGACCAGGAGCGGGTCGCCGTCGGCGGAGTGGCGGAGGAACGCCAGGACGTTGTCGTCCGCTGCGTCCGCCTCGGTCCAGGAGAACCCCGCAGGAGTGCAGTCCTGCTCCCACAGGGCGGGGTCGGCCGTGTAGAGCCGGTTGAGGTCGGACACCAGACGCTGGACGCCGCGGTGGTCCTCGTGCGCGGGGTGATGCCCGTCGAGCACCCACCATTGGGGTCCGTCGGCCTCGGACCATTCGGCGCCCTGCGCGAATTCCTGCCCCATGAACAACAGCTTCTTGCCGGGGTGGGCCCACATGAAGCCCAGGTAGGCGCGGTGGTTGGCGAGCTGCTGCCACCAGTCGCCGGGCATCTTCGAGACGAGTGAGCGCTTGCCGTGCACGACTTCGTCGTGGGAGACGGGCAGGACGTAGTTCTCGCTGTACGCGTAGACCATCGAGAACGTCATCTCGTGATGGTGGTACTTGCGGTGGACGGGGTCGCGGGCGAGGTAGGCGAGGGAGTCGTGGGACCAGCCCATGTTCCATTTGAGGCCGAAGCCCAGCCCGCCGAGGCCGCCCGCTGCCGGTTGGTCCGTCGGCCGGGTCACGCCGTCCCACGCGGTCGATTCCTCCGCGATGGTGACGATGCCCGGGCAGCGCCGGTAGAGAGTCGAGTTCATCTCCTGCAGAAAGGCGACAGCGTCCAGGTTCTCCCGTCCGCCGTGCGCGTTGGGCGTCCAGGTGCCGTCCGGGCGGGAGTAGTCGAGGTAGAGCATGGAGGCGACGGCGTCGACGCGCAGGCCGTCGATGTGGAACTCCTGACACCAGTAGACGGCGTTGGCGACGAGGAAGTTGCGCACCTCGCGGCGCCCGAAGTCGAAGACGAGCGTGCCCCAGTCGGGGTGGGCGGCCTGTGCCGGGTCCTGTGGTTCGTACAGGGGGCGCCCGTCGAACCGTGCCAGCGCCCATTCGTCGCGGGGGAAGTGGCCGGGAACCCAGTCGAGGATGACGCCGATACCCGCCTGGTGCAGGGTGTCGACGAAGTACTTGAAGTCGTCGGGGGTGCCTAGGCGCGCGGTGGGGGCGTAGAAGCCGGTGACCTGGTAGCCCCAGGAGCCGCCGAAGGGGTGCTCGGCGATCGGCAGGAGTTCCACGTGCGTGAAGCCCAACTCCCTCGTGTACGCGGCCAGTTCATCGGCCAGATCTCGATAGGTCGCACCGGGTCTCCATGAGGCGAGGTGCACCTCATAGACGGACATGGGCGCCGTGTGGGCCGGACGGTCGGCGCGTTGCCTCAACCACTGCGCGTCGCCCCAGCCATAGTCGCTGTCCGCCACGATCGAAGCGGTCGCAGGCGGCGGCTGTGTGCGACGGGCCATGGGGTCGGCACGCTCCAGCCTCGCGCCGTCGGGACCCGTGATCTCGAACTTGTAGAGGGCTCCCGCGCCGACTCCGGGGACGAAGAGTTCCCAGACGCCGGAGCTTCCGAGCGAGCGCATCGGCAATGCTGTGCCGTCCCAGTGGCAGAAGTCGCCGCGCACGCGTACGCCCCTGGCGTCGGGCGCCCAGACAGCGAAACGCGTGCCCGAGACATTTTGTTGCTCCAGCACATGGGCGCCGAGCACGGTCCATAGTTCCTCGTGCCGTCCCTCGGAGATGAGGTGGAGATCGAACTCCCCGAGCGTGGGCGGGAAGCGGTACGGGTCGTCGACCTCGACGACCGCGTCCGCATAGGCCACGCGCAGACGGTGCGCGCCGCTGCTTCCACCCGGGATCGTGCCTGCGAACAGGCCGCCGCCCTCGTCGTGCAGGGCCCACGCGGTGGGCCCTGCGAGGACACAGACGGCGAGCGCGTCCGGCCGCAGGCAGCGCACGATCAGACCGTCGGGCCGCGGGTGCGCGCCCAGGACGGAGTGCGGATCATGGTGCTCGCCGCGCAGCAGCCGGCCGCGGTCCTCCGCGGCCAGAGCCGGCGCGCGGTGCGCGCGGTGGGTGGCGGTGGTCGGTGCCACGTCGGCGACGGCCATCTGCGGAACTCCCTTGCTGCGGTCGTGTGAGGAACGGTCAGCCGACGCGGCACAGGCGTGCGACGGCCGTCATGGGAACGGTGATCCAGTCGGGGCGATGGGCCGCCTCGTAGACGACCTCGTAGACGGCCCGGTCCGCCTCGTGCCCGCGCAGCACCGCCGCGATGGCGTGCGGATCGAACCGCCCCGATTCGGCGTACCCGCTGCAGAACGCGGCGCGCGTGCGCTCGGCCCACCGCGGCCGGGGCGAGGCGCCGACATGGGCCGCGTAGTCGAACGACCGCAGCATGCCCGCCACGTCACCGACCGGGGAGTGGTCACCGCGCCGTTCCGCCGGCGGCTTGGCCGGTTCGCCCTCGAAGTCGACGATGTGCCAGGCGCCACGGGTCCGCAGCACCTGCCCCAGATGGAGGTCGCCGTGGATCCTTTGCAGCGGCAGATCACTGCTCGCCAGCGCGAACTCGGCGAAGACGTCCCTGAGTCGCGGCACGTACGCGCGCAGCGACGGCACGAGGGAGGCCGCGCGCCGCAGGCGATGGGTCATGGCGTCCGCCAGTCGCAGGGCGTGGTCCGAGGGGGCCGCGGTGACGGGGAACGCCTCGGACAGGGCCACGTGCAGTGCGGCCGTCGCGCGGCCCAGGTCCCGGGCCTCCTCGACGAAGTCCGTTCGTTCCAGGGCCGATTCGAGCGCCAGAGTCCAGCCGTCCGTGGCATCGGCGAGGTAGGGCTGGACGACGCCCAGTGTCGCGAAGAACGGGGCGGACGTGTGGAACCAGGCAGTGGGCGCGAGGACCTGCGTGCAGCCGTGCCGCGCCAGGACGGCGGGCACCTCCAGGTCGGGGTTGATGCCGGGCTGTACACGCCGGAAGAGTTTGAGGATGAGCCGGTCGCCGTAGACGATCGAGGTGTTCGACTGCTCGACGTCCAGGACGTGGGGCGTCAGGTGGCTCGGGACGCCTGTGCGCGGGAACGACTCGAAGCGCAGAGTGCCCAACCTGCCGCCCCTGCGGATGCGGTCGAGGAGCAGTGCCGCCGCGCGGTGGTCGTGCACGGCGTCGTACACCAGCAGGCCCTGCCCGGCAGCCCCCTCGACCTCGCCGAGGACGCGGCTCCGCAACCGTGGTGACACGTCGGTGGCCGCGCCCAGCAGCAGCTGGTAGTGGACGCAGTCCTGTTCGCCGCCGTGCTCGACCCTGACCAGCAGGTGGAAGCAGTCGGCCGTGAGTTCCGTCGCCGCGACCACGGACAGGCTCGTGATCTTGTGGTCGCGGCCGGTGAACCACCGCTGGTCGGGCAGCCAGCGGGCCAGAAGCGCGGCGAGCCGCGCGGGTGTGACACCCGGTTCGGTCAGCAGGGGCGTGGTCATGGCGGATCAGGTCCAATCGTGGTGAGCGACACGGGGTGTGAGGGATGTGCCGCGCAGCCGGAACCAGTAGAAGCCGTGTCCTGCGAGGGTGAGCAGGTAGGGCAGTTCACCGATGGCGGGGAACTGGACGTCTCCGATGAGTTCGACGGGATGCCGTCCGTTGAAGGCCTGGAGGTCGAGTTCGGTGGGCTGGGCGAAGCGGGAGAAGTTGTGGACGCACAGCACCAGGTCGTCGCCGTACTCGCGGAGGAACGCCAGGACGGCGGAGTTGGAGGAGGCCAGTTCGCGGTACGAGCCGAGGCCGAACGCCGGGTTCTGCTTGCGGATCTCGATCATGCGTCGGGTCCAGTGCAGCAGCGACGACGGGGAGGACATGGAGGCCTCGACGTTGGTGACCTGGTAGCCGTAGACGGGGTCCATGATCGCGGGCAGGGACAGGCGGCCCGGGTCGCAGGAGGAGAAGCCCGCGTTGCGGTCCGGGGTCCACTGCATCGGGGTGCGCACCGCGTCGCGGTCGCCCAGCCAGATGTTGTCGCCCATGCCGATCTCGTCGCCGTAGTAGAGGATCGGCGAGCCGGGCAGGGACAGCAGCAGGGCGGTGAAGAGCTCGATCTGGTTGCGGTCGTTGTCGAGGAGCGGGGCCAGGCGGCGGCGGATGCCGATGTTCGCGCGCATCCGCGGGTCCTTGGCGTACTCCGCGTACATGTAGTCGCGTTCCTCGTCGGTGACCATTTCGAGGGTGAGCTCGTCGTGGTTGCGCAGGAAGATGCCCCACTGGCAGCTCGACGGGATCGCCGGGGTCTTGGCGAGGATCTCCGAGACCGGGTAGCGGGACTCCCGGCGCACCGCCATGAAGATGCGCGGCATGACCGGGAAGTGGAACGCCATGTGGCACTCGTCGCCGCCCGACTGGAAGTCGCCGAAGTAGTCGACGACGTCCTCGGGCCACTGGTTCGCCTCGGCGAGGATCACCACGTCCGGGTACTGGGCGTCGATCTCCTTGCGGACCCGCTTGAGGAAGTCGTGGGTGGCGGGGAGGTTCTCGCAGTTGGTGCCCTCCTCGGCGTACAGGTACGGGACCGCGTCGAGGCGGAACCCGTCGATGCCGAGGTCCAGCCAGAACCGCAGCGCGGCCAGGATCTCCTCCTGGACGGCCGGGTTCTCGTAGTTGAGATCCGGCTGGTGGGAGAAGAAGCGGTGCCAGAAGTACTGCTTGCGCACCGGGTCGAAGGTCCAGTTCGAGGCCTCGGTGTCGACGAAGATGATCCGCGCGTCCTGGTACTGCTTGTCGTCGTCCGCCCAGACGTAGTAATCGCCGTACGGCCCCTCGGGGTCGGAGCGCGACTGCTGGAACCACTCGTGCTGGTCACTGGTGTGGTTCATGACGAAGTCGATGATGACGCGCATCCCGCGCTGGTGCGCCGCGTCCACGAACTCGACGAAGTCGGCCAGGTCACCGAACTCCGGCAGGGCGGAGATGTGGTTGGCGACGTCGTAACCGCCGTCCCGCAGCGGTGACTTGAAGAACGGGGGCAGCCAGAGCGCGTCGACCCCGAGCCACTGGAGATAGTCCAGCTTCGCCGTGAGGCCCTTGAGGTCACCGACACCGTCTCCGTTGCTGTCGTAGAACGAGCGCACCAGCACTTCGTAGAAGACGGCACGCTTGAACCAGTCCGGATCCCGTCGCCTGTCGGGAGTGGGCGGGGTCAGCATCGGTTCATGGACGGTCATGGTGATCTCCCTCCATTGCCGCGTCCTTGCGCGTCCTGGCAGAGCGGGCCGGGTGTTCAGTCGAAGGTGAAGATGTGTGCGGGTGACTCGCCAGGAACCAGGCGGACGTAGTTGGTGGCGCCCCAGGTGTAGGTCGCGCCCGTCAGTTCGTCGCGTACGCGGAACGAGGCGTCAGGGGCCAGGTTCAGGTGCGCGCAGTCGAGCGACACCGTCGCTTCCTGCGTGTGGTGCGGATCGAGGTTCACGACCACCAGGACCGTGTTCGAACCGCTGCGCTTCGAGTACACGATCACTTCGTCCTTGTCGGCGTGGTGGAAGTGCACGTCGCGCAGTCGGCGAAGGGCCGGGCTGCGGCGCCTGATGTCGTTGAGCGCGCTGATCAGCGGGGCGATGCTGCGTCCCTCGCGCGCGGCCGACTCCCAGTCCCGTGGCCGTAGTTCGTATTTCTCGGAGTGCAGATACTCCTCGCTGCCGGAACGCAGCGGAGTGTTCTCGCAGAGTTCGTAGCCGCTGTAGACGCCCCAGGCGGGCGAGAGCGTGGCCGCCAGCACCGCCCGCAGCTCGAAGGCCGGGCGGCCTCCGTCCTGGAGGAACCCGGGCAGGATGTCGGGCGTGTTCACGAAGAAGTTCGGTCGCATCACCGCCGCCGACTCCCGAGCCAACTCCTCCACATAGTCCGTGAGTTCGCGCTTCGTGTTGCGCCAGGTGAAGTACGTGTACGACTGCTGGAAGCCGACTTCGGCCAGCGTTCGCATCATCGCCGGACGGGTGAACGCCTCGGCCAGGAAGATCACGTCGGGGTCGGTACGGTTGATGTCCGCGATGACCTGCTCCCAGAAGACGACCGGCTTCGTGTGCGGGTTGTCCACCCGGAAGATCCGCACTCCGTGCGCCATCCAGTGCCGCAGGATCCGCGTTGTCTCCGCCACCAGTCCCAGCATGTCGCGGTCGAAGGCGATCGGGTAGATGTCCTGGTACTTCTTGGGCGGATTCTCCGCGTACGCGATCGACCCGTCGGGCCGGTGGCGGAACCACTCCGGATGTTTGTCCACCCAGGGATGGTCCGGCGAGCACTGCAGCGCGAAGTCGAGGGCGATCTCCAGACCCTGCTCCCGCGCGCGTGTCGCGAACGCGTCGAAGTCCTCCAGCGTCCCCAGATCCGGATGCACCGCGTCGTGCCCGCCTTCCGGCGAACCGATCGCCCAGGGCACCCCCACATCATGAGGATCCGGCGAGAGCGTGTTGTCCCGTCCCTTGCGGTGCGTCGTCCCGATCGGATGGATCGGCGGCAGATACACCACGTCGAAACCCATCTCCGCGATCGCCGGTAGGCGTCGTGCCGCCGTCCGGAACGTCCCGCTCACCGGTGGCTTCTCGGCCTCCAGCACCGCCCCCTCGGAGCGCGGGAAGAACTCGTACCAGGACCCGTACAACGCCCGCTCCCGCTCCACCAGCAACGGCAGCGGTTCGCTCTCGGTGAGCCGCTCTCGCAAGGGATGGGACTCCAGTACGGCGAGGACCTCCCGCACGGTCGTCGCCGCCAGCCGGTCACCTGCGTGACGGCGCCCGTCGCACAGCACGTCGAGGGCGGTGCGCAGCGTGGCCGCGGCCGGGGCGTCGTCGGACGTGCCGGTAAGGATCCGTTCCAGGAGCACGGCCCCTTCTTCGAGCGTGAGGTCGGTGTCCACGCCGGCCTGCACTTTGACGGCGGCATCCCGTTGCCACGTGGCCACGGGATCGCACCAGGCCCGGACGCAGAAGCTCCACGTGCCGGGCGCGGACGGGGTGACCTCCGCGCTCCAGCGGTCCTCGCCCGGGCTCGTCTCACGCATCGCGCGGTACTCGACGGCACTGCCGCCGGGATCACACAGCACGGCCTGAGCACGGACGACCGCGGATCCTTCGACGAACACCGTGGCCGTGACCGGGAAGGTCTCACCGACGACGGCCTTCGCCATGCCGAGGCCCCCTTCCACCCGGGGGCGTACCCGCTCGATCGACACGGGCACGGGATGCGGCACCGTCGTCATCCGTCTCACCTCTCGCGTTGTGCACGGCAGTTGGGGTCACACGAGGGTCGTCGTCGCGGTCCGCTCGCGCATACCTTCGGCCCGCAAGCGGCGTTCCGCCGTCACCGCGGCCTCCCGGCCGCACCGCTCGCCGGTCACGGCGCACAACGCCCCTGCGGCCCGCTCGAACCGTGCGCGGACATCGGCGTCGGCGGGAGCGGCGAGGAAGCGGCGCTCCCACTGGCGGTAGCGCCGCAGGCGCCGGCCGAGCTCCGTGTCGGTACGCGATGCGTCCATGGCATCCGTCGACCTCCTGGGCTCCGCGCCGCCGGGCCCGATGGGCCCGCACACCGTGCACGGAGAGGGAGCGGCCGGTCACACGCGGCAGCTCCTCCACCATCGTGCGCGGCCGATCGCCATCCGTCCTGTTGAGCCCAGCGTCACGAGACGAACACGCTCGTGTTGCACGAATGGAGTAGTGGGGCGAGGCTGAATCCTGACTCTCGAACCAGCAGTGCTCACGCTCCGTGCGCACGGCCCCGTCGTGTCGACGGGCGCGAGCTCCGCGATGAGGAGCAGAAACCATGAACCGGACAGTGCCCCGCTACTACCACGTCGAGGTGGATCCCGAGCCGGAGCGCGTCGGCCAGATGCAGCGCATCGTCGCCGCGCACCTGCGGTACTGGGGGCTCGAGAAGCTGGTGACGCCCGCGACCCGGGGGGTCGGGCTGCTGATGGAGGCCGCGGTGGGCGGGGGCCCTGTGACGATCGAGACGTGGTGGACCGGCCAGCACTTGATCACCGCCGTGTCGCATCAGGACGCCGCCGGAGCCGACCAGCGGTCCGCCGCTCTGGCCTGCCTGAGCCGTATCGCGGCACTGAGCGACGGCTGGGGCAGCTGCACCACGCACGCCCGGCGCATCGTCTGGTTCTCCCTGCGCAGCCGGAACAGCGTCCGCGAGCCGCTGGCCCCGAAGCGTCCTGTCCCGTCCGCGGGCGCCGAGCGGCAGGTGCCGCGTGCCGTCCCGACGGCCGACGGACCGCTGACGGCCGGGGCGGTTTCGTGACCGCACCCGTGCGCACCGGCCGCCCCTACCCGTTGGGGGCGGCCTACGACGGTCACGGCACGAACTTCGCCCTGTTCAGCGGCGTGGCCGACCAGGTGGATCTGATCCTGGTGGACCCCGATGGCTCCGAACGGACCGTGACACTGCCCGACGTCGACGGATTCGTCTGGCACGGCTACGTGCCCGGCATCGGTCCCGGGCAGCGCTACGGCTACCGGGTCCACGGCCCCTGGGAACCGACGTCCGGACATCGCTGCGACGCCTCTGCCTTCCTGCTGGACCCCTACGCCCGAGCGATCCACGAGCAGGCCGCCCCCGACGGCGGCTTCGCCCAGGGCCTGTGCGGAGTCGTCGTCGACCCGGCCTTCGACTGGGAGGCGGACGAGTCACCCCGGCACCCCTACACCGACTCCGTCATCTACGAGGCGCATGTGCGTGGCCTGACCCGCACACATCCAGGGGTACCGGAGGAATTGCGCGGCACGTATGCCGGCCTGGCCAGTCCGGCCGTCCTGGACCATCTGACATCCCTGAAGGTGACGGCAGTCGAGCTGATGCCGATCCACCAATTCGTCCAGGACGGTTTTCTCCTGGACCGAGGGCTCTCGAACTACTGGGGCTACAACACCATCGGCTTCTTCGCGCCCCATCACGCCTACGCCGCCACCGGCACACTCGGCCACCAGGTCGACGAGTTCAAGGGCATGGTCAAGGCCCTGCACGCGGCCGGGCTCGAAGTGATCCTCGACGTCGTCTACAACCACACGGCCGAGGGCAACGAGAACGGCCCCACGCTCTCCTTCCGCGGCATCGACAACGCGTCGTACTACCGGCTTTCCGACGAGGACTTCAGCCGCTACTACGACACCACAGGCACTGGCAACAGCCTGCTGATGCGCCACCCCAACGTCCTTCAGCTGATCATGGACTCGCTGCGCTACTGGGTCACCGAATGCCACGTGGACGGATTCCGCTTCGACCTCGCGGCGACCCTGGCACGACAGTTCCACGAGGTCGACCGGCTGTCCGCCTTCTTCGACCTCATCCAACAGGACCCCGTCATCAACCGCGTGAAGCTGATCGCCGAGCCCTGGGACGTCGGCGACGGCGGCTACCAGGTAGGGAACTTCCCGCCGCTGTGGTCCGAATGGAACGGCAAGTACCGCGACAGCATCCGCGACCTGTGGTGCGCCCGCGAACATTCACTCCCGGAGTTCGCCGCCCGCCTCACAGGCTCCGCCGACCTGTACCAGCGCGATCGGCGCCGGCCGCGCGCCAGCGTCAACTTCATCACCGCGCACGACGGATTCACACTGCGCGACCTGGTCTCGTACGACTCCAAGCACAACGAGGCCAACGGCGAGGACAACCGCGACGGCGAGAGCAACAACCGTTCCTGGAACTGCGGCGCCGAAGGCCCCACCGACGCTCCCGACGTGCGCGCGCTGCGCTGCCGGCAACAGCGCAACTTCCTAACAACCCTCATGCTGTCGCAAGGCATCCCCATGCTCAGCCACGGCGACGAAGTCGGCCGCACGCAGGACGGCAACAACAACGCCTACTGCCAGGACAACGAACTGACCTGGATCGACTGGAACCTGAGCGACGAGGAGTCGTCCCTGCTGGACTTCACGCGGCGGCTCGGTGAACTGCGCACCGCGCATCCCGTCCTGCGCCGGCGCCGCTTCTTCCAGGGCGAGGTCGCCCCGCACGAGTGGCAGGGGCTGCCGGATCTGGTGTGGCTGCGCCCGGACGGCGCCGAGATGACGCACAAGGACTGGCGATGGCCCGATGCCCACGCGCTGGCCGTCTTCCTGAACGGGGACGCGATCACGGAGCCGGACCCCTGCGGCGACCGGGTCGTGGACGACTCCTTCCTCATGCTCTTCAACTGCTATTGGGAGCCGATGGAGTTTCAGCTCCCCGGCCCCGCGTACGGAGTGTGCTGGACCACGAAGATCGACACGGCGGAGCCGGCCGGCGAGCCCGACGAGAAGGAACACAAGGCCGAGGCACTCCTTCAGGTCGAGTCACGCAGCCTGGTCGTGCTGTCACGGCCGTCGGTCGACACATAGCGTGGTTGTCGCCGGTGCTGTCGCCGGCGGCATCCCGGGCACGGAAGGTTGGGTTCACTGGAGAGCACCGATGCGCCTGCCCTCGTCGAGCAGGGCCCTGACCAGGGCGGAGTTCGCACCCGGCGCCACGAACCAGAGGGGCGCGGCGGAGCGGCTTCTGAACATTTCGATGCGATGGCAGCCCACAACGAAACCCACCACCGTCGTCTGCTGCACACCCGTCACCTCGCTCCACGCCACGGAGTCGCGCACCCGGCCGAATCGGCTGGTGACGGCCACGCCCTCCGCACACAGGTAACACCTGTTCACACCGGACCAGGCCGTCATCCGCCGCCATCCGAACTTCAGGGCGTACACCGCGGCCACCACGGCTGTCGCGACAGCGGCATTGCTATCGACCGCGGACGGGTTGACGACCGTAGCCACGAGCAGGGCGCCCCAGCCAAGCAGCAAGAACCCCCGTAGCACCTGCATCATGGCGCCTGTCGCAGGATTGATGACGGCGTAATCGCCGCGGATCTCACCGAGCCCCATGCCAGCAACCCTGTTGCGCACCGAAGCCCCCCGGTCGAAGCCGAATCCGCGCATATGACGTGCGCGCGGCAAGACATGGCATACCCGCGCCGCCGGTACGTCGAACAGGGTTGGCGAGGTGAGTTCCTGGTGCCTTATCTCCAAGTCTCCTTAACCATAAGGCAGTTGCCCTATGTGGGCCGCGGACTCACCATGCTCGGTCGCGGGCCAGGAGTGAGGGCGACTGCCCCGGCTCAGGCCTGCTGACCGGTGGCGGCGAGGACGATCTCGCGGACGCACACCTGGGGCGGCTGTCCGTAGGCGAACGCCACGGCCTCGGCGACCGCCTCGGGGGCGAGGGCGCCGCCCGCGGACTCCTTCCACGCCTCGTAGTCCGTCTTGATCTGCTCGTCGCTGGTGTGTGAGAGCAGCTCCGTCTCCACGGCCCCGGGCGCGATCGTGACGACTCGGACCCCGCGGTCGGCGACCTCCTCGCGCAGATTCTCGGACATGGCGTGCACGGCGAACTTCGTTCCCACGTACGCGGTGTGGTTCGGGAATGTCTTGCGGCCCGCGACCGAGCTGATGTTCACGATGGTGCCGGCGCGGCGCTCCAGCATGCCGTTCAAGACGGCGTGCACCCCGTTGAGCAGGCCCCGCACGTTCACATCGAACATCGTGTCCCACTCCTCGGGCGACTGCCGGTCCATCTGCCCGAGGAGCATCACCCCGGCGTTGTTGACCAGGCCGTCCACGGGACCGTACGCCGCCTCGCCCTCCGCGACCGCCGCCGCCACCGCCTCGCGGTCCGTCACGTCGACGGCCCGGCACAGGGCGTGCGGAAGCCCGAGCTCCGTCATCCGTTCGGCGCGACGGGCGAGCAGCAGCAGGGCGTGGCCGCGCTCCGACAGCAGTCGTGCGGTGGCGGCGCCGATACCGGAGCTGGCCCCGGTGACGACGACGAGCGGCCGGGTGGGGGCGGAGGTGGTCATGCGGTTCTCCTGTACGCGGGTATGGCGCAAGGCCGGGGGCTTCCAGGAGATCACCGGCTGCGGCGTCGCGCGCGTTGTGCGGCGCGGACGTCGTCCCCAGGACGCCGGACGAGGAGCGGCCGCTGGGGGAGTGGCTTACAGCGCCTAACAGAATGAGGTGACGCTGCTCTCGCTCCAGGTAGGAGATGGGTGCCCGACCCCTCGACGTCGAGCTCTATGAGTATCCGTACGGGTAGCAGCGGTTCGTGCGGCTAGCGAATCATGGCCGTCATGGCGACCACCTTCTGGATCTTGATACTCGTCCTGGCTGTTCTTCTGGCTACTGTCGCTGCGGCCTGGCTCGGCCTGCCGGCTTTGAGTCGACAGCAGAGATCCTGGATACGTCGTGTGTTCGGGTTACCTTTCACTATCACCTTGGTGCTTGTTCTCGCAGCGTGCGGGCGCGCGACCAGCGAGAAGACCGTGCGCAAGCTGGCTGGCAGTCCTGAAGCCCTGAAGGCACGGCAGGAGGTTGAGTTGGCCAGTCGGGACGTCATTGCCGTCTGGGACGCCGAAACGCCGCTCACGCTGGGGCTGGTTGTTCTGGAAGACGTGTGTGTTGGCGGGAGCGCGAAGGAGCTGTTTTTTCCGACAGGCTCCGACAGGTACAAGATCAAGTGCACCATGTCCGTTGCTGCCTACTTTGGGGCAGATCCCCGCAGGATGGCCGACACCATCGACGGAGTGCTCAGCGCAGGAGACCGTACGGGACCTCCCATCCCCTTCGACCACGACTTCCACTACGCGCGCGCAGTCGTCGACTACTACCGCGGGAAAGCAGGCGACCCACAAGGACCAGGAACCGGGGAACCAACAGAGCTCTTCAGCGCAGGCACCATCAGTCTGAGCTGGGACCAGGTGCGCAGTGGGAACACAGGTGAGGTGATTGAAGAGCCTCGCTCATGTAGCCCCCATGATCCGCCAGTGCGACGTTGCCTCAGAGAGCCCGCCTCGACCAGCGTGGCGGATCTGCGACGCGAGTACGGGATGGTCTTCAAGATCACTATGCCCGTCACGAACTACTTCACCGTCTGGAAGTAGCCAGATTTGTCTCACGGGCCGGCATCGGCCCTCGCAGTGAGCCGATCTGTCGATGGGTGATGAGGCAGCAGGCGAGTTTGAGGAAGGCTTCGTGGATGTCGGCTCGGCGTTCCCAGCGGATGCGGATGCGTTTGAAGCCGTGGAGCCAGGCGAAGCTGCGTTCGACGACCCAGCGGTATTTGCCCAGTCCGGTGCCATGGGGGGTGCCGCGGCGGGCGATAGCCGGGACGATGCGGCGCTGGCGGACCTGATCGCGGTAGATGTCGTGGTCGTACCCGCGGTCGGCGAAGAGTGAGTCCGGCCTACGTCGCGGATGCCCGACCCGGCCCCTGATAGCTGGGATGGCGTCGATCAGGGGCAGGAGCTGGGTGACGTCGTTGCGGTTGCCGCCCGTGAGGATCACGGCGAGCGGTGTGCCGTGTCCGTCGGTGATCAGGTGGTGTTTCGATCCGGTTCGGCCGCGATCGACCGGACTCGGTCCCGTCCGGCTCCCCCATTTATGGCCCGCACGTGGCTGGAGTCGACCACCGCACGCGACCAGTCGAGACGGGCCGCCGCGTTGAGTTCGGCCAGCAGTACTTCGTGCAGTTGCTGCCAGACGCCCGCCTCGTTCCAGTCCCGCAGCCGCCGCCAGCAGGTCATGCCAGAACCGAAGCCCAACTCCTACGGCAGGTACTCCCACTGGATGCCGGTGTGCAGAACAAACATGATTCCGCACAGCACCTGCCGGTCCGGCAGCGGCTTGGGATGCCGAAACCGACGTTCCTTGCGCGGCAGCAGGGGCTCGATCCGCTGCCACAGGTCATCCGACACGATCCACGGCGAAGTCCCCATTCCCAGACAACGCCCGACTCCTGACGCGGACACGGCTAACAGCGCCGATCCGCGTCATCGTGTTAGCCGTTGTTACTCCTCCGGGGTCGGAGGATGCCGAACGGTCTGTCTGACTTGCTTCTCGACCTCGTACCGGTTGAGGTCGTTGCGCGCGGCGTAGTCGGAGACCGCCGCCTGGGATTTCGCCGCCGCTGCGAACCAGACCTCGCGTTGCTTCTCGCGTTCGCCGTCGTCGAGGTGTTCCAGTTTCCGGCCCTCGTCGTCGGCCGCGCGCTGCAGTTCGAGCAGCTCATCAGGTAGTTCGCTCACCATGAGCGGATCTTAGGACTCGATGCGTTCGAGTTCTCCCCTTCGCCGCCGGGGTCGTTCGTAGTGTCCGCCTTCGGAGTAGTAGAGCCACGGGCGGCGACGCATCCGGCGGTACATCTGAAGGCGGGGGCGCCGGCGTCCGGGCTCAGTGTCTGAGCAGCCACACGACTCGGTCCCACGACCGCACGTGGTAGAAGATCGGCACGCCGGCGAGCGTGGTGGCCGGAACAGTGGACCCCGCCGCGTACAGCGCTGCCGCGCCGCCGAAGAGATCCCCTCCCCGTCGGGGCCGGCGATTCCGATTCAGCGGCGGCCGCCGCCTCCGGAGCCTCCGCCCGTGCTGGATCCGCTGTTCGGGGAGTTGACACAGCCGGCGCACGGGCCCGTGCCCTGCTGCAGGTACCGGTGCTGGTTCGCCAGGTCGATCGCGGGTGTCAGCGAGGTGTCCTCGCTGGGGACACCGATGCCGAATCGGCCGTAGAAGGCGAGCAGGCTGGCGTCGGCGCGTTCGACCATGGCCCGGGTGCGGTCGTAGGCCACTGTGGTCAGGCGGCGGACGTCGATGCGTACGAGCTGATCGCCGTCGGGCGGGGGCTCGCCGATGCGTTCACCCCACCGGTGGAAGATCTTCTTGACCGGGCCGTCCTCCACCAGCCCGCCGAGGTACTCCTTGACGAGTTGCACGGCTTGGTTGTCGCCCAGGTCGAGGGCGTCGAAGGTGCGGGTGATCGCGAGGGAGGCGAGCTCGGCGAACCGGTCGGTCTGTCTCTCCCGCTCCGCGGTGCGCTGTTGGCTCTCGTCGAGCTGATCGAGTTGTCCGTTGAGATCGTCGGTCTCCGGTGTCCGGGAGGGTTGGGGCGGCGCCTGGTCGTCGGGAGCGAGAGTGCCGGCCTGGAAGCGGCCGACCTGCCGAGCGATGTCCAGCGCCGTCCGGTTCACGGGTCCGCCAGGTGGCGAAGGCGCGGCTCGGTGCGCGGCAAGGATCACGGCTCTCACCCGGGCAGCGGTCCGGGGATGCAGCGTGACCTGCCGGTAGATCTCCTTGTACGCGGCCGCGGCGCCCTCGGCGTACTGCCGACGCTGCACTTCGAGCGCGTATCTCTTGGCCACGGGCTGTTTCCAGGTCCCCTCGGTCACAGGAGCGAGAACGACGACGAACAGCAGGCCGACCATGATGCCGATGTTGATTCCTGAGAGGGACCGCCGTCCGAAGTTGGCACCGAGGCCCAGGGGGAGCCGGGCTCCGCCGAAGCGGGCCGGGCGCAGTCGCCGTCTGACCCGCGCGACATGGTCCGGCCAGCGGAGTGTGACGTAACTGCCGACAGCGAGCAGCGTGTATGCCGCCAGCCAGTACAGCCAGTGCACTTCCGTCAGCCCTTGGACCTTCTCCAACAGGGCGCGTGCGACTGTGACTTGGGGTGGCGTGAACGACAGGACGTTTGCCAGCCACACCATCAGCAAAGTCAGCACGAGGCCGAGTTCCACCGATACGACGATGTCGGCCACCGCCTGCACCGTCGGACGCGTGGAGTCCTTCAGCTTTCCCCAGCCGCGCCAGGAGAGCCAGACGGCGAACGGGAAGAAGAGGCCGGCAGCCGGTGTGACGGTCAGTACGTCGCCGGAGACGAGCTGCTCGACGGCGAGGACGACCAGGAACACCCCAGGGAGGTGCGGCAGATGCCGTACGACCAGGCGCTCGGACGTGCCGCACCACTTCACCGCGAGCAACAGCGCCCAGCCGCCGAAGAAGAGCAGCGCCACCAGCGGGACCAGGCGGGAGGGGAATTGGAGGAATAGTACGAGGAGCAGTGCCGGCGGGGCAGTAAGGACCAGTGCTAGGGCGGTCGACGCGACGTACCGTCGATGCCGGATCCAGCGGATCAGGGGCTCGATGAGGAACTCGCCCACCACTCTCGGCGCAATCATGACGGCTGCCGCGAGGACCAGGCCGAAGGCCGCCCCGACAACTCCGCCGAGAGCCGCCGCGCAGACGGCGAGGAGTACGGACCCCAACCCGTCGACGTCGTGCCGGGTGCCGAGGCGCCAGGCGGCCCACGCGCCCACGCCGAAAGCGACGTACAGGGCCAGTAGTTCTGGTACGTCGCCGGTCGTCTCCTCGTCATCGCGGGGCGTGGGTGGGGGTTCTGGTGTGGGCGTGAGTGTGGGTGTGGGTGTGGGTTCTGTTGGAGTCGGTGCTGCCGGAGTGTGTGCGGCCCGTGCCCTGCGTCCGTGCAGTCGGCCGGAGAGGTCGAGAAAGATGTCCAAATTGGGTATCTGGTATCGGGGTTTTACGTAGTGAGTCGGGAAGTCGCTTCCTCGCGAGGTGATGGAGAGATTGCCTTCGGCCGTGAGGGAGAGCGAGTCGACATCCTCCCAGGTCGTGAAGTCGTCCCGGCCGCGCCTGCGCCGGACGGTCAGCCTGTCTCGGCTCAACACGATGTCCCCGAAGGGGACTTCACCGCCGGCCAGAGCGGTCTGGGTGATCGACGCAAGCTGCGCGTTCCGGACGCCCTCCAGGATCGCCCTGCCCCACTCCTCCTCCTGCGGGAGTTGGGCGCCCCTGATCGCTGCACGGGCGCGAAGACCACGGATCTTCACCCCGTTGAGCAAGGGCCCACGGTGCGCTGCTCCGAGGGTGACGACCGTCCCCTCGGCATTGGACAGCTTGTAGCGATTCCAGGCGTCCGTGAAGACCGTGGTCGACGGCCAGGGGAAGATCGTCTCCGTACCGTTGGCCGCGATCGCGACGAGACCGTGCTCGTAGAGGCGGAGCTCCACTTTTGTGTGCCGCCAGTACCACAGAGCCCTGACAGTGAAGGGCCCCAGCAGCGCCAGCCCGCCGACCACTTCGGCCGCAGCTGTTCCCTCCCAGTCGAAGAACACACCGAGGAGGATCGTCAGGAGACAGGCCAGGGCCGAGAAGGGGAGCAGCCGCAGCAGAAGCAGCACGTACGCTGAAGGCTTCTTGCGCTGCGGGCGATAGGTGTGGCGATGGCGCCCCAGCCCCGGGCGCTCCGTGTCGGCCTCCGCGCCCGTAGTCTCATCCATCTCGCGAAGTGTTCCGCACAACACCGCTTGAATGAAAGCCAGTTGAGCTTGCGCGGCACGATGGCGTTGCAGCACAGTCCTGCTGCCAGGCCGCGCATCACTGTCAGAGGTGTCTGTCAGGCTCTGGTTATGGACATGACGCTGCAACTGACGATCGACTGTGCCGACCCGCAGAGGCTGGTCGCGTTCTGGAGCGAGGCTCTGGGATACGTACCCGAACCTCCACCGGGCGGCCATGCCACGTGGCGGCAGTACTGGGCAGCCATGGGGGTGCCCGAGGAGGAGTTGCCCGTAGGTGCGGGCGACATCCCGGAGTCGATCGTCGATCCCGCAGGACAAGGGCCCCGGGTGTGGTTCCAGCAGGTTCCGGAGCCCAAGGCCACCAAGAACCGCATACATTTCGACCTGAAGGTCGGCGGCGGGCGCGACGTCCCGTTGGCGGTCCGTAGGCAGCGGGTCACCACCACAGTAGAGAGACTCGTCAAAGCCGGTGCCAGCGTGCTAAGGATCGCGGATGAGCCGGACTCGGGGCAGTACGCCGTCCTGCTGCAGGACCCGGAAGGCAACGAGTTCGACGTTGTGTAGGAATCCCGCATCGACGCAGGAAGGCGCGGATCCTGCGGGAGCCGCATGCCTTGTCGGCACGAATCGGCAGGGGCGGGTGCGTGGGCGGCCCGGGCCGAGCCGGGACACTCGGATCCGCTTAACCACTTCCTCCACTGGCAGGTCGCCAGGCCGCCAGAGTGCCTGCGGTCAAGCGCTGTCGGGTTACGGATTCGTCCCAGCGGACGGTGGCTGCGAACAGTCGCGGAGCCCCGGTGGAAGCAGCCTTCCACACCGGCCGGCGGCGCGCTGCCGGCGATGGCGCTACGGGTGCCTCTCCGTGCGTGTAACAGGAATGTATTAGCGAGCGGCTGGACGGAACGTGCCCCCGGACCGTGCCGCTCTAGGTGATCAGAAACGTTCGCTCGTACCGACACGGAACGAGCGGCCGGACTTTCGATCGATACGGGGATGAATCAATGCGCGTTCGCAAGCTGACCTTTGCCGCCCTGGCCGTTGCCGCGGGGCTCTCGCTCACTGCCTGTCAGAACGACGATGGCGACATGGGGAAGGGCGACCCGTCGCCGGCAGCCACTGCGTCGTCCTCGGACGGTGGTTCGGGCTCGGGCAGCTCCGATCAGGGAAGCGGGAAGGACTCCGGGGGGAAGAACTCGGGCGGGCAGAGTTCCGGTGGGAAGGGCACGGCCGCCGGGACCGGCTCCCACACGAACAGCAAGGTCGGCAAGTGCCGCACCGACCAGCTGGAGATCACGGCCTCGGACAACACCATCGATGGCGACCCCGACAACACGGTCGCGGTGACCTTCAAGAACAAGAGCGGCCGCGACTGCGCGATCTCGGGATACGCGGGCGTCGACCTGAAGACCAACTCGGGCGCGCTGTCCGCGAAGCGCACCGGTGAACAGGCTCCTCAGGGCATCCTCAAGAACGGGGAGTCGATGGCTTTCGGCATCCACTACCCGAGCAACACGTCCGGCGGCTCCGGTGTCCGTATCACGGGGCTTGTGGTGACCCCGCCGGACGAGACGAAGTCGGTCACCCTCGCCTGGCCGGGCGCCGCCACGCTGCCCGTGACGGACGGCTCCGGCAGCCCGGTGCAGGTCGGCCCGATCGGAAGCGCCGGTCAGGGCGGCTGACCTCCCTGTCGCCCCGCGGCAGCTGTCGGCCGGCGGCTGTGGGTCGAACGCAGCGTTGGGAGGCGCCACCTTCGGCCCGGGTGCGAGTGGCTCCCGAGGTACGCCAGGTGCGGCCGTGGGGCAGTCGGGTCCGGGGTGCAGCAGCAGGACTTCCAAGCCGCTGCCGGGCACCGGGAATTTCTCGACCAGCAGGTCCATGGGCCCGACCCGGGGATGCCGTCTCCTGAACGTCACGTCGTGCGCGGAACGCACATCGTGACGCCCCCACAAACGCCCCCACAACTGACGGAACCGGTCACTGTTGAGCGACAACTCCCCGAGCAGCGCGTAAAGCCGCTCGTCGTCGAACAGACCTTCGCGCTACTCCACCAGTTCCAGCGCCTGGCAATGCGATGGGAACAACGCCTCGAACTCCACGACGCCTTCGTCTTGTTGACCTGCAGTCTCATCTGCTGGAGACGCCTCAAGAAGACCCAGCCATGATCGCGTCACGAGTTCTACGGGAACCGCAGCTCGGGGCGAGCGCTTTCACGTAGCCCGTCGCGCACACGCCCTTGAAAGGGGGAGGCGCACTGTCGATGTCCTCGGCGTCGAAGTGCAGCTCGCGGGTAAGCCGAAGGCGGGAAAAACCGGATGCGTCGGTCGGCCTGAGCCGCTTACCGTTTGCTCATGCAGGTCGTCTTCACCAAGGGCCCGGGAACCAGCTACCGCATCGCCGTGCAGCGCGACGCCGGTCCTGCTCTCGCCCCGCGCAACGGGCCGGGAGGCCATGACTATCTCCCTCATGACCTGGTCCATCTGCTCGTCGAGGCAGAGGCAGGGATCGAGCTTGGAGTGTTCGGACAGCTTGCCGCAGGTGACAACGGCATGTTCTGGCCTGCCGACCCGGCGGAGCGCACCAAGGCACTGCGCCGCCGCAAGATGAAGCGGACCACATCCTCCGCGCGTGAGCGCGCCGACATGATCAGGTCGGAGGAACTGGCGGGCATCACACTGCCCGTGTGGGAAGTACGCCGCGGCCACGCCGCGGACCTTCCGGCCTACGTCACGGCGCAGCACATCCCGCCGGTCGTCGATCGGATCGTGGCTCGCTTCGACGAATACGCCGGGCGCTGGCACGCACTTCCGGTGGGAGGAACGCTGAACGTGACGTGGTGAGCGTGGCCGGCCACCGGCCACGCCGAGCCTGCGGCACTGATCGATTCGTGAGCAGGCTGACTGCCACCCGCTCAACCTGGATCCGCTCCACACCGACGCCATGGGGATAGGCCGTGCGTGACGTGTGAGCAGTCAGTTTCGCCGCCGTCGGCTGCGGCTCCCGGAACGACACCGCTTCTTCGACCCCCGATGCCAAGAAAGAGTCGAACACCGCCGCCCCGCAAAAGGCAGAAGCGATGGACGTGACGCTCGGTGTGGAAATGAAGATGCGTACGGTCTCGCGACGGTGTCAGGCTGCGCCAATGAACCGCGAACAGATGTCACGGATCGCGCATGCCAACCATCCGATCAAGTCCCCGCTCGACGACGATTCGGTGCGCGCACTGCTCGAGCACGGAATCTCCCGACAGGACGCGCGTGTGCTCGACCTCGGTTGTGGGGGAGCGGAGTGGCTCCTTCGTGCCCTGGCCACCAGTCCTCGCCTGCATGCCGAGGGCGTCGACATCTCTGAAGACGCACTGGCGCAAGCTCGTGAGGCGGCAACCGGGCTGGGCGTTCAAGAGCGCCTGACTCTCCACCATCAGGCAGCAGCCGACTTCTCCTCCGTGCACCCGTTTGACTTGGTGTTGAGCGTCGGGGCCGCCCATGCCTTCGGCGGACTGCTGCCCACTCTCGCGGCGGCACGCAAGCATCTGGCTCCGGGCGGATCCGTCCTGGTCGGTGACGGATTCTGGGAGAAGGAGCCTTCTCCTGAGGCCGTGGAGATGTTGGGCGACTTCGCGGACCTGGCGACCACCTTGGACCGTGTGACCGCTGACGGCTGGACGCCCGTGCACGGCCACGTGAGCACCCGCCGGGAGCTGGACGACTACGAGTGGGCGTGCTGGGGATCGCTGGCCGCATGGGCCTTGGACCACCCTGATGATCCGGACAGCTCCGAAGCCCTCTCCACAGCCGCCACCCGCCGCTCAGAATGGCTGCGTTCTTACCGGGACAGCTTCGGCTTCGTCTGCCTGGTATTGCGCCGGACCTCCGACTGACCTTGACCGGCTCCAATCCGTAGGACCCTGAGGTGCCCGAGGCAGTGGCGTGCCCCCACGAGACCCAGAACCTGAGACCGAGCTATCCGACGCGAGCGTGAAGAGCTCGCCCACGACGGACGACGCGTTGCCCGGCCCGGCGGTGGTTCAGCCCACCACTACCGCGGTCCCCGCTGCCCGCACGGCCAGGCGGAGTCGCGTGGCCTGTTCGGGGGCGGGGATCGTGACCAAGGCGGGGCTCAGGGGTTGAGCAGGCGATGTCCTGTCGTCCTCTCATCAAGGAGACCTTCATGCGTATCCGTACCGCCACGGGCGCCGTCGTCCTGGCCCTGGCCGCGTCCATCGCCTGGTCAGCCCCGGCCCTCGCCGCCGACCCCGACCCCGGCACCGGCACCGTCGTGCTGTCGAACGAGGCGTACGACAGCTTCGTCGGCGCGGACGACGACGAGCAGGAGCTGCTCCTGACGAACCCGTCCTACCGTCAGGCGTGGCTCTTCTGCCTGCGCTCCACGGAGCCGAGCCATGTCGAGCGGAACGCGTGGGGCCGGGGATACGTGTGCATTCCGGACGGGGCGGTTCAGTAAGGGCCGTCGTAGAGCGGTTGTTGTGATTCCGCAGCGTGGAGCGCCCGTGCCGGCTACGGGCGCTCCACGAAGTGGAGGCGCTCGCGCCTGAGCCAGCTGTACGGGCGTCCGACGAGCTCGAGGCCCTCGATCTCCGCAGCGCCCGGTCAGCGGCGCTGCAGTGTCGGCGGGGGAGGGGCCCGTGCTGATGCCGACCGTGTCAGCCGGCCTCAGGCGGGGGTGGTGGCTCCCCGGACGCACTCTCGGAGCAGGGCCCGGCGCTGTTCGTGCACGGCGTCGGGCTCCTCGCTGGTGGCCGCGTACACGTTGCTGACCGGCGACCAGGCCATGGACATGGCGATCACCATGGCCATGATGTCGAACGGGTCGCCCGCCCGGACACGTCCGGCCGCCTGGGCCTCGGCAATGGCCGCCAGTTTGCGGTCGTCGTAGCGCTCACGGGTGTCGACCAAGTGCCCGTCGGGCCGACGCTCCAACCGCGTCCAGGTCGCGAGCCGGATCAGATCAGGGCGGCGCAGGTACTCGTCGTAGAGACGCACGGCCCAGTCCGGAAGATCGTCGGCGTCGATCGGCACGACATTGGTGATGCGCTCCAGCGAGCCGAGGAAGATCGCATCGAAGAGCTGGTCCTTGTCGCCGAAATAGGCGTACAGCTGGGCCTTGTTGGTGCGGGCTGCCTTCACGATGCGTTCGATGCGCGCTCCGGCGATGCCGTGCTGCGCGAACTCTTCGGTGGCGGCATCCACGATGCGCTGATACGTCGCCGCACCACGCGCGGTCTGGGGTTGTTCCGGCATGTGCCGATTCTACTCAACAGAACAGTCGGTTTGTTCAGGGCGCCCAATGGGTCTACGCTCCAATAGACCGAACAGTCTGTTTGAAGAGGATCGAGATGCGTACAACCACCGGATGGAAAGCGACCGGCCCCGGCTCCGTGGAGCGCACACAGCTCACACGACGCGATCTGCGGCCGGACGACATCGCGGTGCGCGTGGACTACTGCGGGGTCTGCCACACCGACGTGCACACACTGCGCACCTACGATCCACACGCCGAAAGCTTCCTGGTGCCAGGCCACGAATTCACCGGTGTGGTGACCGAGACCGGTGCCGACGTGACCGCCTTCTCGGTCGGCGACCCGGTCGCGGTCGGCAACATCGTCGACTCCTGCGGCACGTGCGCCATGTGCGCCGCGGGACAGGAGAACTTCTGCCACACCTTCCCGACGCTCACCTACGGCGGCACCGATCGGCAGGACGGCTCGACCACGTTGGGCGGCTACTCCCGCGAATACGTCGTCCGCGACACGTTCGCCTACCCGCTGCCCACCGGCCTGGACGCGGCAGCGGCCGCTCCGCTGATGTGCGCCGGAGTCACCGTCTGGGAACCGCTGCGCTCTCTCGGCGTGGGCCCGGGCAGCCGGGTCGCGGTGGCAGGGCTCGGCGGCTTGGGCCACCTCGCCGTCAAGATCGCCGTGGCACTCGGGGCCACCACCACCGTCATCAGCCGCAGCACGGACAAACGCGACGACGCGCTGCAGCTCGGGGCGCACGACCTGATCGCCTCCACGGATGCGCAGCAGATGGCCGCGGCGCGCGACACCTTCGACGTCGTCATCGACACCGTTTCCGCACCCCATGACCTGGCTCCGTACCTGAAGCTGGTCGCGATGGACGGCACCCTCTCCCTCGTGGGATACCTGGGGGAGCTCACCATCGAGGCCATGGACCTGCTCGTGGGCCGCAAGAAACTCAGCTCGGCCGGCAGCGGCGGGCGGCCCTCGACAGCCGAGATGCTCCGCTTCTGTGCCGACAACGGCATCGGCGCCGACGTCGAGGTCCTCCCCTCGGCCCAGGTCAACACGGCGCTGGAGCGCCTGGCCCGGAACGACGTCCGCTATCGCTTCGTGCTGGACATGTCGGACCTGACCTGACGAGACCGGGGCGCGACCGGCTGCGGTGGCCCCACCGCGGCTCCCGCGCATGCGAAGTGCGCAAGGCGAAGGGGTCCGTACGGCCTGTCGGCCGTACGGACCCCTTCACTCGGTGGGTGTCAGTGCGCGCCGTGGCGGACCGGCTTGGCGTTGACCAGGAGAGCCGCCGCACAGCCGGCGAGCAGCATCGCGGCGACCGCGTAGCCGATCGCGTGGGTGTAGCCGTGGACCACGCCTTCCGCGACGACCTGGGCCTTCTTCGACGGGTCGGTCAGGTGGCCCGCGATGTACGTCGACGTGGCCGAGGTCGCGATGGTGTTCAGCAGGGCCGTGCCCAGCGAACCGCCCACCTGCTGCGAGGTGTTGACCATGGCCGAGGTGACGCCCGCGTCCTGCGGGCGCACGCCGTGCGTGGCGGTGGAGAAGACCGGCATGAAGGTGAGACCCATGCCGAGGCCCATGATCAGCTCGGCCGGCAGGACGTGCGTCGCGTAGGCCGAGTCGACGCCGAGCTGCGTCAGGATCAACAGACCGCACGCGGCGAGCAGCATGCCGGGCACCATCAGGGCGCGGGCCGGGACGCGGGGCAGCAGACGGGCCGAGATCTGCGTCGAACCGATGATGATCGCGACCGACATCGGCAGGAACGCCAGGCCCGTCTTGACGGGGGAGTACCCGAGGATGCCCTGCAGGTAGTACGTCATGAACAGGAACAGGCCGAACATGCCGATCGTGGCGAGGCCCATGGTGAGGAAGCAGCCGGCGCGGTTGCGGTCACGCAGGATGTGCAGCGGCAGCAGCGGCGACTTCGCCCGGGCCTGCCACAGGACGAACGCCAGCAGCGCCGCGACGCCACCGACCAGCAGCGAGACGACCAGCGAGTCGCTCCAGCCGCGCGGCTCGGCCTCGGAGAAGCCGTAGACGATGGCGACCAGGCCGCCGCAGCCCAGGATCACGCCGGGCACGTCGAGCTTGACGTCCTTGTGGCCAGGACGGTCGTGCAGCAGGATCCTGGCGCCGATGACCGCGACGATCGCGATCGGGATGTTGACGTACAGGCACCAGCGCCAGTTCAGGTACGAGGTCAGCACGCCGCCGAGCAGCAGGCCGACGGCGCCACCGGCGCCGGCCAGCGCGCCGTAGATGCCGAACGCCTTGCCGCGCTCGCGCGGGTCCGTGAACGTCGTCGTCATCAGGGACAGCGCGGACGGAGCGAGGAGCGCGCCGAAGACGCCCTGCGCCGCGCGGGCGGCGAAGAGCATGCCGGAGCCCGTCGCGGCACCGCCGACCGCGGACGCGAGGGCGAAGCCGACCAGGCCGATCATGAAGGTGCGCTTGCGGCCGACGAGGTCGGCCACGCGGCCGCCGAGCAGCAGCAGACCGCCGAAGGCCAGGGTGTAGGCGGTGATGACCCACTGACGGTTGCCGTCCGACATGCCCAGGTCGGTCTGGGCGGACGGCAGCGCGATGTTCACGATGGTCGCGTCGAGCACCACCATGAGCTGGGCCAGGGCGATGATGACCAGACCCCACCAGCGCCGGGGGTCGGGTGCCTCGAGCGCGTCGGGGGAGCCGGAGCCCGGCGCCGTCCGGTTGGCGCCGGTGGTTATGGAGTCGCTCATACGGAGGACGTCTCTTCCTTGCCGAGAGTTGTGCGGTGCGCTGTGCGCGGCGGCCCGGAGCCGGGCGCCGTGCTGCGGCGGGACGAGCCGCGCGCACAGTGCGTTCCTGCGGGGATGTGGGCCGGGACGTCGCTGTCCCGGTGAGGTGACCGCGTACCCGGGGTGAGCCTGGGCGTGAAGGTCTGTCTGCGGTGCGTGCGCCGAGCGATTCGCGTCGCCTTCGGATGCGCGAGGAATCGTCAGTGCAGCTGATTATCAGGAACAGGATACGCTATCGGGCATGACGGACGAAGTCGGATTGGCCGACGTGCTCACGCATCGGCTCGGCTACCTGATGAAGCACGCGTTTCTGCGGCTGGCCGACCTGATGGGCGAGGCGCTGGCCCCGTACGACGTGCACCCCAAGGAACTGGGCGTGCTCTCAGTGATCGCAGCCGACGGTGCCGAGCGGTCGCAGAACGAGCTGGCGTCGGCGATCGGCCTGGACCGCACGACGATGGTCGCCGTCATCGACGGCCTGGAGGGCAAGGGCCTCGTCGAGCGCCGTCGCAGCGACCGGGACCGCCGCCGGAACGTGGTGACACTCACCGAGACCGGCACCGTCTGCCTGCGTGAAGCCGAACAGGCCCGCATCGAGGCCGAAGCGGCGTTCCTCGCCCCGCTCGACGAGGACGCGGCGCGCCGGCTGACGGTGGCGCTGCGCACCCTGTACGACGCACACGAGACGGGCCCCGCACCCGCGGACAGCGTCCGCGATTCATGAGGGTGGCGATGAGCGCCCGCGTGAGGTCTGCCCCGGGCTCGCGGGGTGAGCCCGGACGGCTTGTTCCGCCGCTGGTACCGGGAGTTAGCGGGGGAGACTGTCCCATCTCCCCGGCCCGGGCCTATGGCCGTGGCTACTCGTCGGCGTCGCGGCAGCTCTGATCTGCCACCGGCGCCCCATCAATGGAGCGGCGTGCAGGCCACGCGCCTACTGGGCCGGGGCGCATGCGGCGTGGGGAGTTCGTCGGACAGGTTCAGGAGAAGACGGGTCCGCAGGAAAGAGGCCCGTGCACGGCGCAGACCGCGCGGTGCACGGGCGACATCGGAGAACGATCAGCCGTAGAGCGAGCGGGCGCCCGGGCTGTCGCCCTGGAAGCGCTGGCCCGCGGCGATCTCTTCGCTGACCGTCGACCAGACGGTCTCGTCGTCCTGGAAGGGGAGCGGGTCGATGTCGCTCGTCTCCTCGCGGATGCGCTCGACCTCGCCTTCCAGGCGCTCGAAGTCGGCTTCTTCCTCGTCCTCGCCGCCGCTGAAGGTGAACTCCTCGAGCAGGCGCTGGAGCCTGGCGGTGACCTGGACGAGGGAGGAGACGTCCGCGTGGAGTTCCTGAGCGGTCTCCTCGTCCTCGTCGAAGGCGTGCACCGCGCCGGAACCCGGGTCGAGGGCGAGGTGGGCGTTGAGCAGCCAGCCGATGACGGGCCAGTCACCCGCGCCTTCCGCGGCGTCCTCGAAGTCCTCGATCCGGACGACGTCCTGGACGAGGGGCAGCCGGCCGTCGTCCTCGTCGGGCTGACGCAGCAGGAGCGTCCCGGTGGGGACGCCGACGGTCTGCAGGAGGCGGGCGCCCTCGGTGTCCGCGGCGGCGGGCGGGAAAGCGTCGGCGGGCAAAGTCGCGAGCCGGTCCTCGCCGAAGATGTCGACGAGCTCGCTGCGGGTGACGTCGAAAAGCACTGCCAAAACTCCGAACTCGGCGGCGGCACAGGCGCCGTGGGACTCTCAGTTGATAAAAGCGGTCACAACAACAGCGTTGCGGATCGAGACGCCCTTGGCGACCCCGATTCCTTCCCGCCGGCGGGCCCGCCCTCTTATGGAACGAACTTGTTGTCCGAGGGCGAGAAGTTCATCACCGTATCAGTGCGCCCGCCCTCGACACCGTGCTGGTCCCACTGGTCGTGCAGCCACTTGACGTAGGCGCGGTGCTCCCTGTCCTTCTTGTAACCGGAGAGCTCCTTGCCGTCCGGCCCCTTCTCGGACTGGTCGTACTTCTGGCTGTGGGTGACGTCGAGATTGTCAGGGAATTCCCTCGCGAGATACTTGTCGCACTTGGGATTCTTCTGGCACGGCTCACGTTCCGTGTAGAGCTCGCCGACGTTGCCCTCGTGGCCCTTCTTGATCAGCGGGTGTCCGATGGAACGTTCCGAGTGTGCCTTACCGCTGGCGCCGACCAAGATGAAACGGTTCCCCTTGCCGTCGTCGTGCAGCGCTGAAGCGTAGTTGCCGCCGGGGATGTAGGAGCCGGGGCGCTCGGTGCGGTTGGCGAAGCGCCCGAGCTGGGTGGCGCGGGCCAGGTCGGTGGAGCCGGGCGCGACCTTCGTGGAGCCGACGCTTCCCTTGCCGGGCTTGTCCTTGCGCTGCTTGTCCCCCTTGTTGTTCCACGGGTACCAGGCCTTGTCGCCGAGTACGTCGTTCACTCCGGAGGAGTCGTTGTGGGGGACGGGGCTGGTGGTCCCGTTGTGATGCAGCTGGCGGATCGAACCGTCGTCGCTGAGAAGGTACATGGGCGTGCCCCCGTCACGCTTGACCTTCTTGACGTCGACCTTGTCGGCCTCGTCGCGGACGTCGTAGTCCTTGCGCTTCTGATGCCGGGAGGCAGCCTTCACGCGGTCCGGAACCGTGTCCGTGACGTGGTCGGCGACCTTCTTCGTGGCCTTTTCCATCCCGTCGATGGCGCCCTCGAGGATGCCGTCGAAGACCTCGGTGAAGGGGTCCTTGCCCTTGGTCTTGCCGAAGGAGGTCTTCGACTTGCTGAGGTGGATCCCGGACTGGCTGCTCATGTCGCTGCCGTGGCGGGAGACCTTGCCGGCGCCGTCCTCGAACTCGAAGTGGTCGATGACCGTCTTCTTGCCCGCGCTCCCGGAGCCGCCGCTGTCGCTGTCGCCCGCGGAGGCCAGTGTCATGCCGCCCGGCTTGTCCCCGGGGTTGAAGGCTCCCTCGGCGAGGTCGAGGGTCATGTCCGAGACGAGCTCGGCGAGTTTGCCGGTGACGGGCTCGGTGACCTTCGTGATGAGCGCGTCGACGATCTGATCGACCGCCTCGTCGATGAGCCGCTTCACGATGGTGCGCATCAGCGTGATCTCACCGGCGGCGACCGCGGCGGAGATACCCAAGGTGAAGGGAGCGGCGGCGAGTTCGGCGACGATGGTGCCCGCGAGAATGCCGAGCTCGACACCGGCTTTGACCTTCAGGCCGCGGATGATCTCGCCGACCCCGTCGCAGGCGTCCGCGAACAGCCTTGCCACTTCGGGGATCTTGTCCAGGTGACCGGTCTTCACGTGCGACCAGTGCTTCTGCATGGACTCGACAGCCCAGCCCTCGGAGGAGTTGAGGATGCGGGTCACGGCCTTGTCTGCATCACCGCCGCGCCCCTCGAACTCCTCGGCGAAGTCCCGCATGGACGTCGCCATTTCGAAGTAGTCGTCCTCGTCGACGTTGGGCCAGCTGACCCCGATGAGGTCGAGTGCCTCGTCGATGACGCTGGGCAGTACCAGACCCATGGCCGCGTGCTCCGTCCCCATGAACTACAAGATCTTCTGCCCCAGGCTAGCTGGACGGGTTGTCAGGTGCACAAGGGGAACCCGGACGCGTCACGGATCTGTGACAAGAGTCCCATCTGGCGCTGATGGCGGCGGAGTTGACCGAGAGGGCGCGGAGAAGCGGAATGCAACGAAATGCAACCGCCAGACGCATTGCTGGTCGCCCTTTGGCGCGTACCTCAGTGATCGACGCCCTGGAGGTCCCCGCCGCTCACCGCCCGGTCGTCGTCACCGACCCCGCAACCGCACGAGCGCCTCGTCCGTCCCCACCACCAAGTCCCCTTCCGCCGTGAAGGCGAGGGCGTGAGCCTGGCCGCCGGGACGGAAGGTACGCAACCGGTCGTCGTCCAGGGCGCGTTGTTCCACCAGGCCGTCGGCCCAGGCGATCGCGAGGACGAGCCCGGCCTCGGTCGTCGCCACCGCGACCGCGTTGACAGCACAGTCGCGGGCGGCCACCGGCTCGGACATCGGGTCGGTGTGGGGGGCCCATGCGCGTACGGTGCCGTCGGCGCCACCCGTGTACAGCAGGGTGACGGTGTCGCCCTCCGAAGAGACGGGCAGGGCGGTTCCGGCGACCGCGGTGACCTGCCCCCGGTGCAGAGCGGCGGTGCGCGGCTCGGCGCCGACGGTCACCGCGTGTACGGTGCCTGCGGCGTCACCGAGGATCACGTGGTCCCCTGCTGTGCTGACCGCTGTGACCGTCTCCTGCTGACGCTGCGTGTAGTCCTGTACGGCTTCGAGGACTTGCTCATGCCCGGAGGGACCGTCGTCGAGGAGGGCGGCTAGCCCCTTGGGCTGTGCGGACTCGGCGGCGCGCTGGGTGTGCAGGAGGCCGTGTTCGTCGAGGACGCTGACAGTGCCGTCGCCGTGCACGGCAGTGGCACGGGCGCCGTGCGCGGAATGCGGGAGGCGACCGGCGGAACCGGCGCTCTCCGCATCGAGGACGCGCACGGTCCCCTGGTGGTCAGCGGCGACGAGTTGCCCCGCCAGCGGGCCGGTGCCGGCTGCCAGGGATCGGACCGGGCCGGGCCACGGCGGGGTGACGTCGCCGCGCACCCGATGCCACACGACGGTCCAGGAAGCTTCTCGGGCGGCCAAGCTGAGGGCAGCGGGCAGGCGCGGATCACCGGCGTCACCGAGAGCGGCGAGGAGAACCAGGGCGCGTTCGGCAGCCGGCTGCTCGCGGGTCAGAGAGGCGCCGGCCCGGAGCCAGGCGGCGCGCAGTCCGCCGTGGCTCTCCTCGGAGCGTTCGTACGCGGTGGTCACACTCCAAGGGTCGGCGGCGCAGACCGAGACGGGATCATCCAGGTCGAACGGTTCAATCGACTCCGGGTCCTGCTCCGCGAGCCCGGCCGGGCCGACGGGGTGCGCCGCCTCCCAGGACTCGCGCCGGGCTTCGTCGGTCCACTGGGGCTCGTCCAGGTCCATGCGGGCGCAGGGTCCGGCGGTGAGCGCCTGCGCCCATTCCGTACCGGAGCGGACCTCGACCAGGACACGGACATGCTCCAACGAGGCCAGATCCAGGACGAGTTCGACGAGAGAGTTCGGCTCCTCGGCGGAGTGCAGGTCGGGCAGCGCGATGACGGTGCGGCGCCGGTCGGCGGCAACCGCGGCCAGCAGGTCGCCGGGGGAGGAAGCGGCGATCGACAACTGCTCGCCGAGCATCCAGGCAGCCGTGGTCGCAGTCTGGCCGGGCAGCGGTACGAAGCCGTGAACGCGACGCTCCTCGGCAGTGCCGGGCTGTGTTCCGTGACCGATCAGCCATGAGAGGAGCCGCGACTTACCGCTGCCCTCGGCGCCGGTGACCACGGCGAGACCGGGGGCGTGGGGGTCAGCGAGCCAGGCGAGCAGGGCGGCCGCGGCGGGCTCCCGCCCGGATGCGGGTCGGGGCCAGCCCGTGGCGGGGTCGGCGGTCATCAACCCATCTCCATTCCTGCGGCACCCGGGCGGCGCATCACTGCTGGGCCTGCTGCGCGGCGTGCGTGATGAGTTCCTTGAGGCCTTCCTCGCGTGACTCCGCGGTGTCGCCGTAGTCGAAGCTGTGTGTGAACTCGGCGTGCGGGAGCACGACTTGGAGCCAGGCGGCGCAGTAGTGACCCGGCATCATGCACGGCTGGAGTTCGCAGTAGACGCGGCGGACCTGCTCGGGCTCCACCCCGGCGGAGGAGAGCTGCTGCCACAGCTGCTCCTCGGGGTGCATGCGGCCAGGGCCGGTCTGGGCGGTGACGATCTGCTTCGTGCCGTCCTTGCCGACGTACTCGAAAGCCGACGAGAACGGGAAGTTGAGGGTGTGACGGACGTCGTCGAGCACCCGCGGCCACCAGTTCTCCCGATCGGCGACGGCCTCCGGGTCGACCTGCCGGATCTCCTGGACCAGCGCGGTGAACGCCTCGGCGGCGGACTGGAGCCCGTCTGATGCGGCAATCACCGGGAGGGCGCGATCCAGGACGGCCGCACAGTGCGTGAAGGCGGCGATGTCCGAGTTGACGAACAGCGCGGCCTCGTCACGGCCGAGGAAGAGGGCCTGCACCGAGCCGTCGGTACGGACACACAAGCTCGCCAGGCGGTCGGTGCCGATGCGCACCCACTCCGCCCAGTCGCCCTGGAGAGCGACGCCGCGGTGACCGGTGTACATCCCGAGGGTGGGTCCGTCGGTGTCGTCCGCCGCGATGAAGTACGGGCCGACGTGCAGCGGCACACCGACCTGCGCGAGATGGGTACGGGCCGAGGCCGGCACGGTTCCGTACGAGGCGGGCACGCTGATACGGCGCAGCCCCTGGGGGCCGAACTGTGCGACGGCGGGATCCGAGGGGAGCTCGGGCATTACAGACCTCTCGCGCTGGCGGACTTACCGGCTCCACCCTATGTGCAGGGAAGGTTCGGCCGGGCAGGGGCTGCGAGGAACCCGAGTCGGGACCGCGACGGGCTCTCCCCGGACGGGGCTCACGGCCGAAGCATGCTCAGGAAGCAGCTGACGGTGGGCCTTCGCCCTCGGCTGCGGAACCGCTGAAGGTTTGCTGAACCCGGGGCGCGGCACTCTTGACGGCGCTGATGTGAGGAGCCGTTCAGTCTGTTCGGTGGCGGCCCTTGAAGAAGACGGCGCGTGCGGCGCGTATCCGTTCGGCCTGCCGGTCCGGATCCAGCGCGCGATCGAGCGCGGTGGCCAGGTCGTCGGACGCGGCGAGGGTCCCCGCGCCGTTCGGCGCGGTCCGCCACATGTACCGGTGGTGCCGCTGCACGCCGGTGATGGCGTCCGCGAGCGGGGACGGGACGGTCAGTGTGTCGCCCGCACTCAGGATCGTGGCTCCCGACTGCCGGCGGCGGGTGCCCCAGGCCTCGGCCGTGCCGGGCTCGGCCAGCACGTAGATCCAGGGCTTGGGGCGCGCGTGCTCTTCGAGGACGGGGATGCGGCTTCGGTCCCGGGCGAGCTCCCAGAGGAGCGTGAGGCCCAGCATCTGGGGCAGACGCAGCGCGTCGAATCTCCGGCCCAGGGGGATCTCGGCGAGGTGCGGGGGTTGTTCCCACTGGGTGTAGGCCGCGTCGGGCGTGGGGTGGCAGGACGCCAACCAGTGTTCACCGTCCATGAGTTGACCCTAGAGCCTCACTCTCTGTGCGTCAGCCGGATCGGTCGATCTCCGCTCGAACAGGCAGAAACAGTGCGATAGCGCATGTTCGGTACGCAGAAGCCACTGAGCGGGGTCACGGCCCGGTGACTCCTGCGTACTTCTTCCAGTGCTGGCTGACAATTGGATGCGGGCGTGACGCCCTTCGTCGCGGTCGGTCCTGGGCGCTGCGGCGTGCTGCTTCAGCAAGGGGGATTCTCGTCAGGGCGTGTGTCACGGCGTGGGTCTCGCGGACGTGGTTGTGGGTGTCGCCGCGCTCACCGCCGGCGGGCCGGAGCGGCTTCGGGCGACTCCACTTCGTGCTCGGCCGAGCGGCGATCCGACGCTCAACTGCGCGCTGGGGCACGGCACTCCGTCCTCCCTCCTGCGGCGGATAGCATCACGTGTCCCTTTCCTTCACTCCATGCCTCTGGAGTCCCTCATGAACCGCAACCCTGGCCCTTCTCTCTCCCGGCGCGGCCTCATACGCACCGGCGCCGGCGTCTCCCTCGCCGCGCTCGGGCTCGGTGCCGGCGCGCAGACCGCCTCCGCCGCCGTGGCCGCCACCAAGCGGTTCGATCTCACGCAGCCGTCGTACGACCTGTTCCGGTCCAAGGACCTGCACGGTCCGCGGGTCCAGCAGAGCTTCGCCTTCGACTGGGTGAACAAGTTCCTGTTCGTGGCGACCAAGCGGGACGGAAGCGCCGAGTCCGCCGGTGACCTGTGCATCAACAAGATGGACTTCGACGGGAACTACATCTCGTACATGCACCTCAACGGCTTCGGCCACGGGGTCGCCTTCGCCGCGCTGCCGGATGGCTCCGGCACCGAGCTGTGGATCGAGTGCGCCACGAACACCGGCGGGTTCGGCACCGCGCTCGCCCCCATCCGCTACACCGCCGACACCACGCTGAACTCGCCGGCCGCATCGGCCGCCTTCCGGCCGATCTCCGGGGCCAGCGAGTACACCTGCTCCGTCGACCCGGTCTACGAGCGCGTGATCGTCCGATACCACACCAGCGCCGGCAAGCGGATCGCCGTGTATCCGCTCTCCGCCTTCCAGGCACGCACCTTCGGCACACCGCTCGTCGACTTCAAGCAGCCGACGATCTCCGGCACTGCGCAGGGCTACACGCTCTACGGCTCGTACATGTACTACCTGACGGGTGACGCCTACCCCGGCGACGGGACCCCCACTGGCGACGGCAACACGTACGTCACCAGCGTCGACATCAACACGGGCGCCGTGAAGCAGGGCCCCGTCCTCACCAAGGCAGGCTCCACCCTCCACCACCGTGAGCCCGAGGGCCTGGCGGTCTACCGCACCGACGCCGGCGAGGCCCGCCTTTTCATCGGCTTCGCCACCGGCCTGGAGGGCGACCGCCGCTCCAGCATCTTCTACAAGAACGCCCTGGTCTGAGCCATGCCCGCCCGGCGGTGGCTCGCGGCCCTGATGGCCCCTGCCGGTGTGGCCGTGAAAGCGAGCACCCCGACGGTTAGGATCCGGGGCATGGCCCTGACCCTGAGTGACGTGGACCGGTTCGAGGCGGCCAGGCCGCGTCTCGAGGCCATCGCCTACCGCATGCTCGGCTCGGCGAGCGAGGCGGAGGACGCGGCACAGGAGACCTATCTGCGCTGGCAGGCCGCCGATGTCGAGCGCATCGAAGTGCCCGAGGCCTGGCTGACCAAGGTGCTCACCAACCTGTGCCTCAACCAGCTCACTTCGGCCCGTGCGCGCCGCGAGACCTACGTCGGCCAGTGGCTGCCCGAGCCGCTGCTCGAAGGCGACCCGATGCTGGGCCCGGCGGAGACGGCCGAGCAGCGTGACTCGGTGTCGTACGCCGTGCTGGTCCTGCTCGAGCGCCTCTCGCCCAACGAGCGCGCGGTGTACGTGCTGCGCGAGGCGTTTGCGTACTCCCACCGGGAGATCGCCGACATCCTGGACCTCAGCGAGGCGGCCAGCCAGCAGATCCTCCATCGCGCGAAGAAGCATGTGGCGGAGGGCAGAGCGCGGGCGGCATCCGGAGGGGGTGCTGCTGGTGGAGCGGCTTCCGGCGGGGCACGGGCCGACATCGACGAGGCGGCTGTGCGCCGTGTCGTCGAGGAGTTCCTCGCTGCGGCGACCAGCGGCGAGACGCAGCCGCTGATCAGGCTGCTGACCTCGGACGCCATCGCGGTCGGCGACGGCGGCGGAAAGGTGCCGGCCCGGGCCAGCGCCTTCGAGGGCGCACTTGCCGTGGCGAAGTTCCTGCGCGGGATGTTCAAGCCTGCCAAGGCCAAGCGGGATCTGGTCGGCGGTTCGCCCGACCTCTACGCCACCACCGCCAACGGCGGCCCCGCGATCGTCGCGGTGGTCGACGGCCGGGTCTTCGGCGTCATGTGCCTGGAGCAGACGCGGGAGGGCATCGTCGCGATCCGCAGCCAGGTCAACCCGGACAAGCTGGAGCGCGCGACGGAGCGCTGGGCGGCGGGCGATTTCGGTGCTCCGGTCCTGACCGAGGCCCTCTGATCCACCTTGTGGCGCAGGTCACACTCCTCTCCTGTCAGGAATCAGCGGGCTACCCGGTTCAAGGGGCGTGACCGGGCCAGAAGGCGCCGGAACCGCGCAGACAGGAGCAGGAACATGCAGCACCGCATCATCGTCCTCGGCGCCGGCTACTCCGGAGCGATCGCGGCCGGCCGGCTCGCCAAGCGGCTCCGCCGCGAGGACGTCGCCATCACCCTCGTCAACGCCGAACCCGACTTCGTCGAGCGGGTCCGGATGCACCAGCTGGCCGTGGGCCAGGACCTGAAGCCGCGCCCGCTGCGCGAGATGTTCGCGGGCACGGGAGTCGAGCTGAAGCTCGCGAAGGTCACGTCGATCGACGTGGACCGCAAGACGGTCGCCGTCGACAGCGCCGACGGCTCGGCACAGCTGCCGTACGACACCCTCGTCTACGCCCTCGGCAGCGGCGGGAACGACAACGGTGTCCCGGGCGTCGCCGAGCACGCCCATGAGATCGCGAGTCGCCCCGGCGCGCTCCGGCTGCGCGAGCGCCTGGCCGGTCTCACCGAGGGCGAGACGGTCCTCGTCGTGGGCGGTGGCCTGACCGGCCTGGAGTTCGCCACGGAGGTGGCCGAGATCCGCCCGGACCTCGACATCGCGCTCGCCGCGCGCGGCGACCTCGGCGACTGGCTCTCCCCGAAGGGCCGCGCGCACCTGCGCAAGGTCACCGACGGGCTCGGTATCACCGTGCACGAGAACGCCGAGGTGACCGCGGTCGAGGCGGACCGGGTCACGACCGCGGACGGCAGGACCGTCCCGGCCGCCGTCACCGTCTGGACCACGGGCTTCGCGGTCCACCCACTGGCCGAAGCCACCAGCCTGGAACTGGCGGACACCGGCCGGATCGTGGTCGACGAGACGATGCGCTCGGTCTCCCACCCGGACGTGTACGCGATCGGCGACTCCGGCCACGCTCTGGGCGCAGGCGACAAGCCCCTGCGCATGTCCTGCGCCTCGGGCACTCCCATGGCCTGGCAGGCCGCCGACTCCATCGCGGCCCGTCTGACCGGAGGCAAGCTGCCGAACGCCCCGCTGCGCTACTTCAACCAGTGCATCTCGCTCGGCCGCAAGGAGGGCTTGATCCAGTTCGTCACCGCCGACGACCGTTCCGTGGACCGCGCTCTGACCGGCCGCTTCGCGGCGCGCTACAAGGAGTTGGTCTGCAAGGGTGCGGCCTGGGGTGTCGCCAACCCGACGATGGGCATTCCGGTGCGTCGCCGGCGTGTGGTGGCCGACCGGGCCGCGTCGGAGGGGACGGCACGCGTGGCGGCTTGAGGAGAGCCTGTTCGCTGCGCCGAGAACCGCTGTCCGAAGAGGTGTCTGACCTGGGAGACGATGACTCGCGTGGCGCCGCCGAAAGCTCCCGCCGGGCGGGAAGCGGCGGTGCGCGATCACTCGTACGGGGAAGCAGGTGGCGACACTGGGAACGGTGCGGGCTGGGGCTGTTCTCGTCCTTGTCGGTGCTGAGGTGTGCTGCGTGCGTTCGTGGCCACGAACATCAAGTGCTGAGGAACTGAACAGGACGCGGTGTCACAGGTCGGTCGCGATGATCCTCTCGATGTTGCGTTCGGCGAGCGCGGTGATGGTGACGAACGGGTTCACGGTCGTGTTGCCGGGGATGAGGGCACCGTCGATGACGTACAGGCCGTTGTAGCCCTGCAGGCGGCCGTAGTTGTCCGTGGCCTTGTCGAGGACCGCACCGCCCAGGGGGTGGTAGGTGAGATGGTCGCCCCAGATCTTGTTGGATCCGAAGAGATCGGACCGGTAGATCGTCCCCTCCTTCTTGTTGATCTTGTCGAAGATGCTCTTCGCCATGTTGATGGAGTCCTGTTTCCAGGCGGTCTGCCAGGACAGGTCGACCTTGCCCGTCGAGGCGTTGTACGAGAACTCGGCGCGATGCGTGTTCTTCGTGATGGACAGGTAGAAGGACGCGAAGGTCTCGATGCCGGTCGGCAGCGGGGCGACCTCGGCGAACGCGCCTCCGGCGTCCCAGTTGTCGATGCCGGAGCAGGGGATGGTCGACTGGACGTCACCGGTGGGGTCCCACAGGTGGTTGGCCCGGCCGCACATGACGTTGCCGTTGTCGCCCCAGCCCTTTCCGACCTCGTTGTTGAGGTTCGGCAGCGCGCCGGTGGACTTGAGCTTCACCAGCAGCTTGCTGGTGCCGACACTGCCGGCGGCGAAGAACACCTTCCCCGACGTCACCGTCTTGGTGGCCACGGTGTCGCCCGCGGTGTTGAGCTGTCTGATGGTGACCGTGTAGCCGCCGCTCGAAGCCGGTTGGACCGAGGTGACCTCGTGCAGCGGTGAAATCGTCACCTTGCCCGTCGCCTTGGCCTGGGCGAGGTACGTCTTGGCCAGTGTCTTCTTGCCGTAGTTGTTGCCGTAGAGGATTTCCTGAGCGAGTGCCGACTTGGGCACGGTGCCGTTGTCCTCGGCGACCATGTAGTTCCAGTCGTACACGTCGGGGACGAACGTCCAGGCGAAGCCGGAGCGTTGGGCGTGCTTACGCCCCACGCGCGAGTACTGGTAGTACGAGGTCCGCTCGAACCAGGCCGGGTCGATCAGGCCGACGCCGAGCCCGGAGTTGGCCCGCGGGTAGTACGTGTTGTACATCTCGTCCGCGTTGACCGTGGGCAGGACCCCGGCGAAGTTCTGGCGCTTGGGCGTGACGGCCATGCCGCCGTTGACGAGGGAGCCGCCTCCCACGCCGCGCCCTTGGTAGACGGTGATCCCCGCGAAGTCCTCCGCGTCCAGGATGCCCGCGTACTTCGGCACGTTCTTGTCGATCGGGAAGCCGAGGAAGTTGCTGAGCGGCGCCTTCGTCTTGGTGCGCATCCAGAACGACCGGTAGTCGGGGCTGGTGACCTTCGGATGGATCAAGCCGTCGGGACCGGGCGTGACCCAGTCCTGCCCCAGCTCCACCATGTGGACGTCGATGCCCGCCTGGGCGAGACGCAGCGCCGCCACCGCACCGCCGTAGCCGGTGCCGATGACGAGGACCGGAACGTTGGCTCCGCTGGGGATGTCCGCGGCGGCCATCGGGCGCGCGTACGCCGCGGAGCTCTGCCCGATCAACGCGGAGGCTCCGATTATGGAACCCGTTCCAACGATGAGTCTTCGACGTGATATCCCGTCAGGTCTGTTCTTGGGCTGGCCATTTGTCGTCATGTGATCTCCCTCACGTTCGGACGAACGGGAACGAGTTCTACTGCCAAGTGCTAGGGAAGTCACGGCATACGGACAAGTAACTTCTGTCCGATCTTGTTACAGGGAGAGCCGCTCTGAGCTGTATTACCGGATGGATGATCAACGCCGTAAACGTCCCTGTCTGGGCCCTGCGGATGCGCGATGGCATCTCTGGCCCGTCGATGCAGGGGCATCGAGCCCGATGTGGTTCCCCTGACTGATGTCTCAGTCCGCGGCCTGTCCGCGGGGGATCGGTGGAGGCCGCCGTCCGACGGCAAGGTGAGGCGTCACAGGATCCGGCGGCCGCCGTTGGGCGCGTGCCCCTGGCTGGTGACAGAGCCGGGGACTCAGGATGTGCGGCATCTGATCACATCCACGGGAGGCCTGTGATGGGAGAGAGGTTCCGGCGTGCGCTGGTCGTCGCGGCGGCGATGGGAATGGCGCTGCCACTCCTGACGGACACGTCGTTCGCTGCCGCGGGACATGACGAGCGCGGCGTCTACGCCAATGCCGCGGGGAGGGTGGAGTACGAGGTACACCTGCCGCCCGGCTACCGGCCGGACAAGAAGCTGCCGGTGGTGGTGGCGCTGCACGGCTGCGGTATGACCGGCTTCGGCGGCAACTCGATGAAGGATATGACTCGGTTCAACCAGGTGGCCGACACCAAGGAGTTCATCGTCGTCTATCCGTCGCAGGACCCGCTGCGCAATCTGGGGCGCTGCTGGAACGCGATTCAGCCGAGGCACCAGCACCGGGGCAGCGGTGAGCCCTCCTTGATCGCGGGCGCCACCCAGGCGGTGGTGGAGCGCTACCGCGCCGACGCCCAGCGCGTTCACGTGGTCGGAGCCTCCTCGGGCGCCGGTCTCTCGGTCGTCATGGCGGTGACCTACCCGGACGTGTACGCGTCGGCGGCCTCGCTGGCCGGTGGGGAGTACGCCTTCGACAAGGTCAAGCCCGACCCGGACAAGGTCAGCCCGGTGGACACCGCGAAGCTGGCTCATGCCGAGATGGGTTCGCGTGCCCGGCAGGTGCCGATGCTCATCGAACAGGGCGACGCCGACTCGACAGTGCCGCCGTGGATGGCCAATCGCCTGGCATCGCAGTGGGCCGCCGTCGACGACCTGGCTCCCGACGGCAGGCTCGACGGGGATGTGGACGACATGCCCGAGACCACCGAGCGGGTGGATGCGCCGGGGGAGCGCCCCTACACCCGCACTCGGTACACGGCGCGCGGCGGAGGTCAACCGCTGATCGAGAAGTACGACGTGGAGGGGCTGGAGCACAAGTGGCCCGGCGGCGGCACCGGCCCGTTCGCGGACCCGCTGGGCCCGAACATGAGCTCCCTCATGTGGGAGTTCTTCGCCCAGCAGCACTTGCCCTGACGGAAGCAAGGAGGTCCTGCCCCGACTGCCATGATCAGCGGTCCTGTGTGGTGTGCGCGCCGGCACCGAGGGCACCTGCTCATCTACAGGACCGCTACGGGACCGCGCTGTGCTGCTCAACTAGTGTGACGCAGAGCCAATGCGCCCGGTGCGAGGCGCTGCATGCTGCCTGCGCTGGCGGCGTGCTCGTACTGAACAACTGTGGAACGACCTCCGATGCGAAGGGCGCCGTCAGATGCTTCAGCACCTCACGATTCCGCGCGGGCCGATCCATCTCGCCGCCGGGCACTGCCCTATCCCGAACGCGGGGTTGCGCCTTCACAGAGCTCGGCTTCAGCTGACTTGCGCCCTCCGAGCCGTCTGCACATAGCAACAGCAACCCTGTCGACAAAGCCTGTACCACGCGCTGGCCGCAGCGGATGCGCTCACGGGTGAGCGCCGCTGCTAGGTTCTTTCGCCATGCGATCACGCGAGTACGACCTTGACTTCAGGGACAGGAATGGGCGGATACGTGCCTGGGGCGTCGGCTTGCTGGTGGTGGCAGCGCTGCAATGGGCATGGTGTGCCCTGTTGCTGCTCACGCCGTACGAGGTCGACAGGGAGCCCGACGACCACTATCCGGCGGAGTGCGAATCGCGGCTGCTGACCGAACGCGGTACGGCCAACAATGGTCTGCAGCGCGGGGATTGGTGTCAGAACGAGCGCGACTGGCCTGAGGCCCTCGGTGTGTTGGGGCTGTCCGTGCCGGTGTCGATTGCTGGTGTCGCGCTCTTCGTCAGCGGCAGTGTGAGTCTGCGGATGAGTGCTCATGCCGAGGCGATGCGTGAACTCGACAAGATTGCTGACAGACGGCAGGCGTAGGGGGCGAGCGGCTCCGACCGGATTCTGCGGCGGTGAGGGCGCGGGGGAGTTGGGCGCGAACGAGGGCACGCCAGGGGCCAGTCCGCCGGTCCGGGTCTGTCGGTTCGGGTCTGTCGCCGAATGCGCGTGGGTTGCACCGGGCGGGGGACATGTACACGTTGAGTACCGCGAACCAGCGATGTTCCCCGCGCGACCGTCACCGACTTCATGAAGCCGATCGAGGACGTGGATTCTGACTTGCCGTGGGCGACTGACCTGCGAGGCGTGGTGTCCCGTGGGCTGGCCGCCTTCCCTCTTGGGGGTGATCTCTGGTGCCCGGGTCGCGCACACCCCGGTTGGTTGATCATGAAGATGATCCGAACCGCTGCCGCCGTCGCCGCCGTGATGTGCGCGAGCGTCATCACGACCGCGTCCCCGGCCGCAGCTGACAGCAGCGCTTGTACCCACCACTTCTCCGGGCCTCAGGTCTGCATCCGGCTCGTCGGGCACAACGGAGGCAACAGTGAGACGGGCTTCTGGTCGAACCCGCCCAAGTCTGTGAAGAGCCGCGGGGTCTACCTGCCCCTCAACGGTCACAACTACGGCAGCCCGTCCACGGCCAAGCGCGTCGGCAAGACGATCTCCTACACCTGGTCGAGTTTCGCCATGGACACCGACACCAAGGTCTGCGTCCGCTTCAAGGGCATCAACCGCATTGCCTGCCAGACCACCAAGTACAAGGGTGTGCCCGGTCCGGTCTGAGGTGTGACGCGTGAGGGTGGCCGTGGGCCCGAAGTCCAGGGCGGCCACCAAGGACGAGCAAGCCGGAAGCGGTAGACGGGCGGCTCCCCGAGTCTGGGCAGCCGCCTGATCCTTGAGGTCAGCAAAACGGCTGGCCGCCTCCCTGCCTGTCGGTCGGGGTGCGACCGGACGGGCTCTCGCCGCTGTCCTGAGGTGCCTTGCTGACTGACCCTGTTTTCTCGTCCCCTTGACGACAAGCATCTCTCTATTTAGAGTCCTAATGACTCAAATCAAGGGGGTTCTCATGGCCGACATCACCAAGCGCTTCGGCTGGCGCCATCTGCGGACGGCGCCCACGTCCCACGTACGGCACCACCGTTCAGGCAGGCTCGCCCACGACGGCTCGGGGCTGAGCTTCTGGTTCCGGCCCCTCACGGCCGCGCTGTCGGAAGTGCCGGTGGACGACCGGGAACTGGCGATGACCTTCCACGCTCGTACCGCCGATTTCCAGGATGTCGCCGTGCAGGCCACGGTCACGTACCGGATCGCGGATCCGGCTGTCGCGGCCGAGCGGCTCGACTTCTCCGTCGACCCCGACACGGGCGTGTGGCGCGGCGCCCCGCTGGAGCAGCTCGCCACCCTCCTGACCGAGAGCGCCCAGCAGCACGCCCTTGAAGTGCTCGCCCGCACCCCGCTGGCCGCGGCCCTCGCCGACGGTGTGCCCGCGGTGCGCGAGCGCATCACCCAGGGCCTGGGCGAGGAGCCGCGACTGCCCGCCACCGGCATCGAGATCGTCGCCGTCCGCGTGATGGCGGTGCGCCCTGAACCGGAGGTGGAGCGCGCACTGCGCACCCCGGCCCGGGAGCTCATCCAGCAGGAGGCGGACCGCGCCACGTACGAGCGGCGCGCGGTCGCCGTGGAGCGTGAGCGCACCATCGCCGAGAACGAACTGGCCAGCCAGATCGAACTGGCCCGGCGCGAGGAGCAGTTGGTCGAGCAGCGCGGGGCCAACAGCCGGCGCGAGGCGGAGGAGAAGGCGGCCGCCGACGCGGTACGGGTCGGCGCGGAGGCCGACCGGGCCGTCCGGCTCGCCCGGGCGGAGGCGGAGGGCGCCCGCGAGGTCGGCGAGGCCCGAGCTCAGGCGCAGGCGGCCTGGCTGCGGGTGCACGGCGACGTCGACGTGGCGACCCTGCACGCCCTGACCGGCACCCGTCTCGCCGAGAACCTGCCCCGCATCGACAGCGTGACCGTCTCCCCGGACGTGCTGACCGGGCTGCTCGCGCGGCTCGGCGCGCACCAGGAGCCGGGGGCATGACCCTCGCGCCCCGCGCCGTCATCGTTCACCGCACCACGGAGTACGAGGAGCTGGTCGCCCGGCACGGCACCCACGGGCAGGCTGCCTTCTTCCTCTCCTCACGCGGTCGGTCCATCGACGAGGTCGTCGAACGGCACCATCGGGCGCGACAAGCGCTCGCGCAGGTGTCGGCCGCGGTCCCGCTGAACTGGCGGCGCGCGCAGGTGGAGCGGGCGGATCTGGACCGGTTCCTGTTCGGCCCCGAGGACGCCGTGGTGGTGGTCGGACAGGACGGGCTCGTGGCCAACACCGCGCAGTACGTCGGGGCCCAGCCGGTACTCGGAGTCGACACCGATCCCGGCCGCAACCCGGGCGTCCTGGTGCGCCATCGCCCGGACGACGTGGCCCGACTGCTGCCCGCAGCCTTCACCCCGACGACCGGTGCGGACGAGCTGACGATGGTCGAGGCCGTCACCGACGACACCCAGCGCCTGGTGGCACTCAACGAGATCTACGTCGGTGCGGCCGGCCACCGCACCGCCCGCTACCGCCTGGGCCTCGACGGTGACAGGGGTACCGTCGAGGCCCAGGCCTCCTCCGGAGTGCTGATCGGCACGGGGACGGGCGCGACCGGCTGGCTGCGCTCGGTGTGGCAGGAGCGTGCCACGCAGCTACGGCTGCCGGAGCCGACGGACGACCGGCTCGCCTGGTTCGTACGGGAGGCGTGGCCGTCACCCGTCACGGGGACGCACCTGAACGCGGGCGAACTCACGGCCGACGCACGACTGTCGGTGACCGTGGAATCCGAGCGGCTCGTCGCTTTCGGGGACGGCATGGAGAGCGACGCGATCGAGCTGACCTGGGGCCAGACGATCCGGCTCGGCCTGTGCCCCACGAAACTGCGGCTCATCGGTTGAACGCGCCTGCGTGGTCCAGTGGATCCGTGTCCAGTGGATCCGTGTCCTGTGGGTCCGTGTCCTATGGGTTCGTGCATCTCACCCTGGATGTGCTGTCCAAGGAATGCAGCCGCCGCGCACGCCGTTACTTCAGAGGATGTAAGAATGCATGCTCACATACCAACCGGTTTACCCTGCGAATCCTGAGGAGCCCCCCACGTGACCGGCACCACGCTGACCTCCCGCGCGGCCCAGATACTGGGCCGCCCGATCGCGCTCAACGGCCTCACCGTCCCGAACCGGATCGTGATGGCGCCGATGACGCGCATGTTCTCGCCCGGCGGCGTTCCCGGTGATGACGTGCGCTCCTATTACGCCCGCCGCGCCGCTGCGGGGGTTGGGCTGATCGTCACAGAGGGAACGTATGTCGGCCACGAGTCGGCCGGGCAGAGCGACCGAGTGCCGCGGTTCCACGGTGAGGACCAGCTGGCGGGCTGGGCGAAGATCGCAGAGGACGTCCATGCGGCCGGCGGCACCATCGTGCCGCAGCTGTGGCACATCGGCATGGTGCGCGCCCAGGGCGACGCCCCCTACCCGGAGGCTCCCGCAGTCGGACCGTCCGGCCTGGTCACCGCGGGCGCGGAGCCCACGGGCAAGGCCATGACCCAGAAGGACCTGGACGACGTTGTCGCCGCCTTCGCCCGGGCCGCCGCAGACGCGGAGCGCATCGGCTTCGACGGCGTCGAGCTCCACGGCGCACACGGCTACCTCGTCGACCAGTTCCTGTGGGAGGGCACGAACCGGCGCACCGATGCCTACGGTGGCGATCCGGTCGCACGGACGAAGTTCGCCGCGGAGATCGTTGCAGCGGTCCGCGAGCAGGTCTCCCCGGGCTTCCCGATCCTCTTCCGCTACTCGCAGTGGAAGCAGCAGGACTACACCGCACGGCTCGCCGAGACCCCTGAGGAACTGGAGGCCATCCTCACCCCGCTCGCCGCGGCCGGCGTCGACGTGTTCCATGCCTCCACCCGCCGCTACTGGCTGCCGGAGTTCGAGGACTCGGACCTGAACCTGGCCGGCTGGACGAAGAAGATCACCGGCAAGCAGGTCATCAGCGTCGGCTCCGTCGGCCTCGACGGCGACTTCGTGAACGCGTTCCAGGGCGAGGGCTCTCCCGTCAAGAGCATCGACAACCTCCTCGACCGCCTGGAGGCGGAGGAGTTCGACATGGTTGCCGTCGGCCGCGCGCTGCTCCAGGACCCCGAATGGGCGGCCAAGGTGCTCGCCGACCGCTTCGGCGAGCTGAAGCCGTACGACGCTGCCGCGATCAAGACGCTGAGCTGACCCCACTGGCGTGCGTGGACGGGACGTTCCGAGCCTTTTGCTGATCGGGCGAACCGTCCGCGCTCCGTGGACGCGCGCCGCGCATGCAAAACCCGATGCCTGGGACCGAGCATCCCGCTGCTGTCGGGCGACCTGTCGATGTGGAGGGTGAGCTTTTCGCTCGGGTCCAGTCACGGGGGGTGTGGGCCGAACTCGACTCCGTCGGCAGCCGGTTCCGGTTTGCCGCGGACGCCGAGCCCTGAATTCACGCAAGCTTCGCGGATGGGCCCGACGGTCAGCTGTCGTGATCTTCGGGTGCGGGGGTATCCGATCCGGATGAACCTGTCCAGGAGATCGCGGGATGCCCTGATCGTCATGGCGGTCTACGCCGTAGCCGTGCTCGTCATGCACTACTCGGGTGACGGCGTCAGTTGGCCGATGTCGCTGCTGCTGGGCCTGGTGGTGACGCCGCTGGCGTTCTGGATGGGGTGGCTACGCCGTCGCTTCACCGAGCGTGCGGTGGAAGCCGGGCGGCGTCGATTTCGACCGTGGCCCGAGGAGCGACGGCGCTGAGAGGTGCGCGGCGCGTGCTTACGGGGCGTACACGGTCGCCGTCGCGGCAGCCTCGAACACGGCGTAGAGCGCTGGAGCGCTGAGTCGGCCGCGCCGACGAGGGCGCAGGCCGTCGCGGACGCGGGCGAGACAACGGTCCAGCGCTCTACGCCATGTTCGCGCCCAGCCGGATCCTGCCGGTCAAGCGGCGTTGCTCCTCGCCGAGGCCATCCGGCACCTCGGATCGTGGGTCCTGTCACGTGAGACGAACGCGTCGGAGCAGCAGGCGTTCTGCAGTTCGGCGTCCGGGTCGTGAGGGCTCAGACATCCGGGCCCGTGAACCTCACCGTCGGACACGTTCCACAGTTGGCAGCATGGGAGCCCGTCATCGATCAGCTCGCCCAGGGCGATACGCCGGGCTCTGTCGTGCTGGACGAGGATCCGGCGGTGATCCGCGCGGGATCGCTGAGCGCAGTAGGCGAGCAGTGCTGCGACGTACACGGCGGCGATGGCCCACCACACCCTGGCTGTGGCGGCGAGGTAGGCCCCGGTGGCGCAGGTGAGGACGGCGGCGGCGATGAGGGCGCGGGCAGTACGGATAGCGGGTGTCATGGGGTCCTCTTGCCCGGGTAGTTGGGCGGCATGCTGTGGGGGAGAGCGGCTGTCGTGTCGTTCGTCGGAGGAATGGATCCGGGAGGGCGTAGGCGCCCCTGCGATACTCGACGGCGCGCGCGATGCGGGCCGGGCCAGGTGCAGCGCGGCGATGCGGACGAGGCCGCGACGGCAGTTCGTCATCCTCCCACCGAGCATCGCCGATCTGCCGCGGGTGGTCGCCGTGCGGCGCGGCCCAAGTCTTCGAGAATCAGGGCCGCTTCGTTCGGAGCAACGCGGGGAGCTTCCTGCGGGAGCGCTTCGGAGGGGTGGCATTCTTGGCGTCCGGTGCAGGACGGGGGTTGCTCCTGCGCCAGGCCCACATCCAGCGGCTCCGGTCCTTCTCTGCCGCTGCGGTCGGAGCCGGTTCGGTGCGGCGTGGGTGCCACCAATGGGCGCGGCGCGGATGCAACGCCCGGCCGAGCCTGCGGCCCAGGACGAGGTACCCGAAGAAGGCCCCCGCCGAATTGAGGATCACGTCGTCGATGTCGAAGGCTCGCCCGGCGACCAGCAGCCCCTGTGCGATCTCGACGGTGAGCATGACGAAAGCCGTCATGAGGACCACCCGGACCAAGCCCCGGGTGCGCGGGAAGAGAACCGGCAACAGGAACCCGAACGGAACTCCCAGGAGGATGTTCCCGCCGACCTGCTTGATGGTGTCACGCCAGTCCGGCTGCTCCAGGTAGAGGCGAATGGAACTGCCGGGGTGCAGGTTGTTGTGTGTCAACGGCACTGACGCCGGCGACGGGACGAGCGTGACCTTCGCCAGCGCGACGGCGAACGCCACCATGCAGACGAATCCCAGCGCCATGACGAAGGCGCGCACCAGTCTCCAGCCCCATGTGTGCCGCCGCAGGCGACGTTCGCGTTCCATGCGCCGCCAGATACCCCGGAGTTGGCCTCCCACGCCCTGAACGCCGGGGCAGGGGTTCGACGACATTGAGGAAGACGTACGACCGGGTCACTCGGTCGTACGTCGACTGGATTCCCGTGCTGTGCGCTTCTCTCGGGAGTCCAGGTAGGCGAGGGTGAGGACCAGCAGCGGGGTGATGCAGGCCAGCAGGGCGATGCGGAACGCTCCCGACGTCAGCCCGGCGATCGCGGCGATCACCACGGCGACAAGAACGAAGCGCAGGAACTCCTTCCAGGAAGCGAACCCCCCGGGTGCACTGCGCGATGTGGGCTCGTCGTCCCCGAGCTCGTGCAGCGCGGTGTGAGCAGGATGTCTGTGCCCCTCCGACTGGGCCTGCCGCCAGGCGAAGAACCAGCGCCCCAGGAAGTAGAGCGTGAGAGCGCCCAGCATGAGTCCCCACTCGGCGGGTGTGTCCGGTAGTGATCGGGCAAGAATCATGGCTGGCGGATGCCCGTGGCCGGCAGGAGTAGCCGCCTCCGGAAGTGCAGTTGTGCCGGCTCCGCGCTCGATGGCCAGATGGTGCTGGTGCGAGACAATGGCCTGCTGTACGTGATCGGCCCATTGCCGGCGGCGCAGCGAGGCGCACCACAAATGTTCCGGATCGGGAATGACATATGTCATCTCCAAGAGGGGATCTGAAGCCCTGCACCGGCGACCATGTGGCTTCGTAGAATCTCGAATATGTTCACATCACGCAAAGTAAGGCAGGACGACGCTTGGGAAGGCGCCGTCACCGAGAAGTCCCGGGGCATGCTCGACGGCTCGAACATGTATCACTTCGTCAAGGTGCGCCGTGCGGACGGCGAAAACGTGAAGGTCCGCGTCAGCCGCCGGCTCTGGAAGGCGGTCGCAGTCGGTGACCGGCTCGTCAAAAGGCCGGGATCCGATCCGGTCAAGGAGTGAACTGAAACGCCTGGGCCGAGGCCGGCTGCCCACGGGTAGTCGCACCTGGTCATCCGGGATCTGTTAGAAAGTCGGAATGTCTTTCCAGCGTGCTTTGCTGCCGCGTTCGGCACCGACTGCCTCGGGTATCTCGTCCCGTTCGATCGCCGCGTTGTTGGACCGGCTCGAGGATCGATCCGTCGAGTGCCACTCGATCATGGTCGTGCATCGCGGTCACGTCGTCGCCGAAGGCTGGTGGGACCCGTACTCGGCGGACCGCCCGCACCTCCTCTACTCGCTGACCAAGTCGTTCACGTCGATCGCCGTGGGGCTCGCGATCGCCGACGGGCTTCTCTCGCTGGACGATCGAGTGGTGGACGTGTTGCCGGACCACGTCCCTTCCGACGTCTCGGAGCAGGGAGGCCGCATCACCGTTCACCATCTGCTGTCCATGTCAGCCGGGCATGCCACGGACAGCCTTGCCGAGGCATGGGAGCTGGAACCCGACGACCTGGTGAAGGGTTTCCTGCGTTTGCCGTTCGCCGCGACCGAGGGCACGCGGCACACCTACGACAACTCGACCACCTTCATCCTGGCCCGGATGGTGGAACGGGTCACGGGCTGCGGTCTTCCGGAGTTCCTCGACGCACGCCTGTTCAAGCCGATGGGCGTCGACCACGCCGAATGGGACCGGGTGGCCAGCGGTGCCGCTTTCGGATTCCACGGACTGCACCTCACGACCGAAGCCATCGCCGCCTTCGGGCAACTGCTGCTGAGTGGTGGCCGTTGGGACGAGCAGCAGCTCGTCCCGCGCGCGTGGGTGGAGCTCGCGACCAGACGGCACATCGACTGCGTCTGGGACCTGGACGAGCCGAACCAGGCGGACTTCCGCTGCGGCTACGGCTACCAGTTCTGGATGTCGCGTCACGGGTACCACGGTCACGGCTCCTTCGGGCAGCAGTGCGTGGTGATCCCGTCGCATGATCTCGTGGTCGCCGTGACCGCCCAGGGGGACGCTCAGGAGGTACTCGACTCCATCTGGGAGTGCCTGCTGCCCGGTGTGCAGCATTCGGCAAGCGCCGGGGAAGACGAGATCCTCGCCGATCGGCTGCGGCGGCTGTCGTTGCCGCCGACGCCGGGTTCGGCCGGTCCGGGGCGCTCGGTCAGTGCGAGACTCGACGCCTCCTCCGAGGATTCGGCCCTGCCCGACGGAACGACAGTGACCATCGACCCCACCGACGGCGGATGGCTCGTACGATTCGACTCCCTCCTCGACGTCGAGATCGGCCACGGCGCCTGGCGAGAAAGCTCCCCGCTCGGCCGGCCCGTTGTCGCGGCCGGCGCCTGGCAGGGAAGCACATTCGCCGCCGACCTCTACGTCATCACCACCCCGCACCGGGTTCGCCTCGTCGTCGACACCGAAGCGGGGACCGCAGCGGCGACCTGGAGCACCGTGCCCCTGACCGGCCCCAGCTTGGAGCTGCATGTGCGGTCGCCGCTGATGACACGACCTGACGTTGCGTAGCGAAGGTCACCGGCCGCCGCAGTCCTCCATCCAGCGCGCTGCGGAATGGGTAACTGGTCAAGCGACCGGAGCCCTTGTGCGCCCGCGAGATGACGCTTGGCCTGGAGAAAGGCTGGGCGATACCCAACGTTCCCGGGTGACGCGTCGTTTGCATCCGAAACGATCCGGCAGGCGATGTCAGTGGCTCTTGCCAGGATGGACGGATGCCGGCATCAGACCCCACATCCGTCACCGAAACAGACCGCCTACGGTCTCAACTCCTGGAATCGGTACGGGGCATCGGCCCGTGGGACGACTTGGAGCGCACTCACCTGGAGACCGCTACGGAGTGGATCGCCGGCGGTGCCCCGCTCTACCGCACTCGCAAACCCGACGTGCCGGCACAGCACCTGGTGAGCTACTTCGTCGTCCTCGACGAAACGCACGAGCGGGTGTTGCTCGTCGCGCACCGCAAGGCGGGCCTGTGGCTTCCCCCGGCCGGTCACGTAGAGCCCGGCGAGGACCCGTGGACCACCGTGGTCCTCAGCAGGTCAAGCGACGTTCGGCGCTCTCGTAGGTGGCGAGGTTGGAGTCGACGCCCACGACGGTCTTGTAGGTGTAGGTGCCAGAACCCGTGCAGTTCCAGTACGCCAGCTTGGTGCCGCTCTCCAGCGGGGTCCAGTCCATCTCTTCCCAGCCGTACCAGCGGTGACGCTGCAGGGAAATGGTGGCGTCCGTGCAGCCGCTGCGGGTTTTTCCGGCCTTGCCGATGATTTCACTGATGCCCTTGTAGGGGGCGGAGATGCTGTAGCAGTTCCGGTCCCAGTCTGAGGCGGCGGCCGGAGTGGCCGGCATCAACAACGTGGCCGCGCAGCCCAGTGCGAGAGCGACGGATGACTTTCCGGCGATTCCGAGAGTGCTCATGAGAAACGTTCCTTGTCTGCGAAACATGCGGGATGCAACATACGAAGACACCCCTACACCGGGGCCGAGGCAAGATCAAGTAGGTGCCGCCATCTTGATCGATGTCGTCCGTGCCCTCCACGCCGCCGGCTTGGTCGCCCGCAGGCGCCTTCGTGGTCCACCTTCTCCACATCAGTGCGAGCGCCCGCCACGGTCGGCGAGGTCCGTTGTGTGCCGCGGGCTTCCTGACGGCAGGGCTGTCGCCTCCGACGCCGTCCGCCATCGTGCCCCACCTCCTGGGCGTACTGGAGACGATCGAGGACCGCTCCCCAGTCGGCGCCCGGGCGTTGGACCGTCTCGGCCATCTGGCCAGAGTTCTGGAACTGTCCCCCCTCACGCGTGGACGCGTCACGCACGACGCCATCGCTGAGCAACTCAAGACGGATTTCGGCGTATCCCCCACGATCCCCGCACGCACCGGTGGACCCTACCGGCCGCCACGGTCGACGTCTCAACGGATCGATGTCCGTAACGTAGCCGCATTCCCTCTGACCGAAGCGCGCGCCCGCACCCTTCGACGCCGGACGGCTTCTCGGTTCCCATTCCGATACGCAACGCACGTTTCGTTCCTGTCGGTTGGCCCAGCGCGCGGAGGCCTCTGGTAGCGACAGCTCGCGCACAGTGTTCCGTGGGGCGGTACCCCTGATCCACGTCATGCGCCGCTACTCCCGCAGCCCCGCCGCGTCCTGTGGCCGCCCCCGCAGCACCGCCCCCGCGGCGAGCAGCGTCGTCAGCAGAGTCAGGGCTGCCGCGCCGGCGATCACCGTGATCAGGATCCACGGGGACCCGCCGGGCAGGACCGTGCCGAGGACGCTCATGCTCAACGGAACCAACGTCGCCCCGGCGACCAGGAGGCCGAGCACGATCCCGGCCAGCGCCACCAAGGTCGCCTCGACCGACATCATCTGCAGGATCTGACGGCGGGTGGCCCCGATGAGCCGCTGCAGCATGAACTCCTTGCGCCGTTCGGCCGTCGCCAGGACCTGCGTGTTGATCAGAGCGAGCGTCGCGTAACCGACGACCACACCGAGCACCAGATACGCCATCCAGGCCTGCGTATGGTCCGTGTCGGCCTGAGCGGCTTCCAGCACCTGTGTTCCGGACACCTGGACCCCGGGCTGGAGATCATCCAACTTCGTGAGAGAAGCGATGAGTTGGGTTCGGTCCGTGCCGTCTGCCGCACTCACCACGATCTGCGGGACGAGCCCGCCGTCCGTGTGCCCGATGAGGAGTGACGCCGGGACAAGTGCCGTCTCGTAGCCGCGCCGCCCGTCGATGGTGGCGACCAACTTCAACGTGACCTGGGTGCCGTCGCCGAGGCGCATCGGGACCGGGTCGCCGAGCTTGTGGTCCTTGGCGTACGCGGTGGGGAGTGCCACGGAGTCGCCGCTCAGGGCGGTGAGGCTGCCGCTCGCCGCCCGGTACGCGGTGGTGCGGTCCAGGCCCTGCGGAGTCACCCCCTGCATCGACAGCTCGATCGGCTGCGGGCCGGTGTCCTCACCCTCGCTCGGCCGCATCGGCTCGTCCGGCTCGATGTAGCCGGTCGTCGGGATCTGCGCGGACGCCGCGACCACTCCCGGCTGTTCGCGGATCCTGCCGACGAGGTCGAGGGGGAGACCGCCAGAGGCCGACGTCACCACGACGTCCGCGCGCAGGTTCTCGTCGAACGCCCGCTTGGCGCCGTCGGACTGCGTCGTCTGCATGTAGACCAGGCCGACCGCCAGGCCGCTGGCCAGCATCACCGGCATCACGGCGGATGCCAGCCGCGCCGTGCGCGCCCGCGCGTTGTGCGCGGCGAGCTCACCGGCGAGCCCGAACGCCCTCCCGACGGGACGGCGCAGCACTGCCACGAGGGCTCGTACGACGACGGGTCCCAGGAGACCGAACGCCGCGGCCCACACCATCGCGGCCGGTGTCGCGACCCCCGCCGCGTCAGGGCCGGCCGCACCCGTGGTGCCCCAGGCGAGGGCCGCACCGCCGATGAGGCACAGCAGCCCGACGACCAACCGGAACGCGCTGAACCAGCGCCGGTGCAGCGTCGCTTCGGCCAGCGCCTCGGTCGGCCGGGTGCGCGCCGCGGCCTGCGCCGCGATGTACGCCGAGCCGAGCGCGGTGAGCAGCGCGGTGGCTGCCCCGACGATCACCGGCACGGAGCCTGCCCGGTACGCGATCGAGTCGGGCACGACGCCCGCGTTGGAGAAGGCGTCCAGCAGCCGCCGCCCGAACCAGGGCCCGGGGACGGCCGCGAGACCGGTGGCGATGACGGCGAGGAAGAGGGTCTCGCCGAGGATGAGCCGGCGCAGTTGCCCCGGTGTCGTACCGATCGTGCGCAGCAGCGCCATCTCGCGCTGTCGCTGCTGGACGGAGAGGCCGAGCGTGCTGGCCACCACGAACACCGTGACCATCGCCGACAGACCGCCGAACGCGGCGGCCAACGGGATCAGGTCGCTGCCGTCGGCGATGACGCCCGGATCCTCGGCACGGCCGCCGTCGTCCCCGGTCAGCACGGTGATCGGCGAGCCGTCCACGGCCTTGCGCACAGTGGAGGCGACGTCCTGCACCTTCGCACCAGGGGCCGGGAAGACCCCGATGTTGTCGATCCTTCCGACACGGTCCGCGGCCCGGGCGGCCTCCGTGTCGGCCAGGAACACGGCGCCGTCGTCGTCCGCACCGGCGGCCAGCCCCGAGACCTGGTAGCTCTCCTCGGCGCCGTGGACCAGCAGTCGTATCCGCTCGCCGGTCTTCAGTCCCGTACGGTCCGCGAGCCGTTCCCCGAGGACGATCTGGCTGTCCCCGACGGGTGCCCTGCCTTCGGTGAGGTGGTACGGGGCGAGCTTGGCGGAGGACCAGCCGTGGCCGGTGACCTCGCCGCCCCGGGCGAGAGCCGCCGGGAAGGAGAGGTCCTGGACCGAAGAGCCGACCCCCGGGAGCTTGGCGAGCTTGTCTCCCAACTCGGCGCCCATGTGCAGGCGTTCGGGGAAGACGAGCTCCTCCTGGGTGTACGCGTAGCGCTGATCGCCGGTGACGACGATCGGCGCGGCGGCGAGGCGATGCGGTGGCGCCGCGTTGTGGATGCCGGTCTCGAGAAGACCGCCGGAGCCGATGACGATGACGGCACCGAGGAACAGCGCCACGAACGATGCGATGAAGCCGCCCTTGTGGAAGCGCAGGGTGCGCAGCGCGATACGGATCATCGCTGCACCCCGTACCCGGTCTGCTGGAGCGCGCCACGGTCGTCCCACGTGCCCAGCTTCTGCATCTGCCCCGTCACCTGCTCGACGCTCGGCCGCTCGAGCGCACCGATCAGCCGTCCGTCGGCGAGAAAGACGACCTGGTCCGCGTACGCGGCGGCCACCGGGTCGTGCGTGACCATGACGATGGTCTGGCCCGCTCTGTCGACCGACTGCCGTAAGAGAGTGAGGACTTCGGCCGCGGTGCGCGTGTCCAGGGCGCCGGTCGGCTCGTCCGCGTATATCACCGCAGGCCGTGTGACCAGCGCCCGTGCGATCGCGACCCGCTGCTGCTGGCCACCGGACAGCTCGCCCGGCCGGCTGGCCCGCTTCCCGCTCAGTCCGACCTGCTCGAGGACCTCGTCCACGACTGCTCTGGCGGGCCGAGTGCCGGCCAGGCGCAGGGGCAGCGTCACGTTGTCGACGACGTTCAGCGCGGGCAGCAGGTTGAACGCCTGGAACACGAAGCCGATGCGCTCGCGGCGGAACCTGGTCAAGGACCGCTCACGCAGCGAGGCGAGGTCCACGCCGTCCAGACGCACGGTCCCCGACGTGGGCCGGTCCAGGCCCGCCGCACAATGCAGCAGGGTGGACTTGCCCGATCCGGACGGACCCATGACGGCGGTGAAGGTACCCGCGTCAAGGCAGATGCTGACGTCGTCGAGCGCGGTCACCGGGTTCTTCGCTCCGCCATAGACCCGGCTGACGCAGTCGAGCCGGACAACCGGCTCGGCATGCGGATCCCGGGTTCTGCTCATCGTCGTTGCACCTGAATTCTTCATGACAGCCATGCTGGTCGCGGAGGTGTGACGCCGACAGCGGCGACCGGTTGAACCTGGGGTCCGCCAGTCGGTGGACTCTCGGCCCGGAGGACGTCGGCGGAACTCCTGCTCTTCACCGCCCCGTACTCGCGACGCGAGTACGGGGCGCGGTGTCGGCCCGTACGCTCGCCGAGGTCGAGAACCGGGTGCCCCTGCCGCAGTTCCGGATGCTGGCGGTCCTGTCCTCGCGCGGGGCGACCCAACTGGGCTGCCTGGCAGACCTGTTGGGGGCGCGCCGCCGACCTCGATGCGCATAGGGCGAAGTCGAAGCCGTCGAGCAGGCGGCCGGTCCACGTCCCGGATGGCGCGCGAGGTGCTCGCCGACGAGCCGACGCGAACTCGCTCTCAGGGCGGGGGAGACGCCGAAGTGCACGCCGGCGAGGAGGGGTCGGAGCCCGTCTCAGGCTGAACGCGCCTGCCTCCCATGCCGCCCTAGTTTCCGGACGCCCTCACCTCGAGACCTGCCCCGCCCTCCGCTCGGCGCCGGATGTCTCTTCCGCCGACTCGCCTCTCCGACGGACCGTCACCAGCAGGGCCGACGCGACCGTCACGACCGCGGCCGCGACGGTGAGCGTGCGCGGGACCGTTCCCGGGATGCCCAGGTACTCCGTGAGGCCCAGGATGCGGTGCAGGCCCCACGGCAGCAGCGCCATCTGGTCGTTCCAGGTGCTGAGCGAAGTTTCCGTGCCCACCGCCCAGGCCACCAGAGCACCCACCGAGACAGTGCTGCCCACGGCACCGAGGAGCCAGCCCCAGGCCCGCCGGGCGCTCAGCCGGTAGCCAAGACGAAGGGCCCACCAGGCGGCTGCGCACACCCAGAGGAACAGGGCCCACGCCACCATCACGTACAGGAAGCGGCCCGCTGCCGAGGTCCAGAACCCGAACCAGTAGAAGCCGGGCCCGCGCACGGCGAGCACGCCCAGCAGGAGCAGCGTCCGTAGAAGAGCGGCGCCGCCCACCGCCGCCGCAAGCCGGTACCCATGACGCCCCACCGCGCAACGCAGTACGCCCGCGAAGACCACCCAGGCGCCCATCGTCACCGCCACGTGCACCGGCGCCAGGAACCAGGTCTGCACCGCGCGACTCAGCACGAGGACCAGTCCCGGGAGCATCCACACCACGAGCCGGTCAAGCCGGCCCGGCGGCTCGGGGAGCGTCCGCACCTGCCACGGGCGCAGCGAGGCAGTCAGCAGTGCCCGGACCCCAGCGGCTCCGGGCAGCCTCCTCAACGTCACGGCGGCCACGGCAGTCAGGAGCAGGGCGAGCAGCAGAGCACGCGCCCACCAGGCCATGGCCGGATCGCGGTCCGCCCGCCGCAGACCCCCATCGGCTGCCGTGAAGTTGTAGGCCGGCAGCGCCAGATCGTCGCCGTAGCGCTGCTCGTGGTCCTTTGCCGCTGCCCGGAACCGATGCTCGGCCGCGTGCCATCGCCTGCTCGCGTCGGCCGATCCGGTGTCGAGCCATCTCTGGTGCCACAACACGGCACCGCGGTACTCGCCCAGCACCGTGAGCAGGTTCGTCTGGTAGGCGAGTGCGTCGGCAAACCGTTCGCGCAACTGCGCGTCGCGCCAGGTGCCGGGGTCCGTCCCTGACAGAAGCCGTTGCTGACGGCGCGAGAGCTCCACTGCCCTTTGTGCGTCGGCCAGCGCCTCGGGCATCCGGGTGCGGGTGGCGGCGTAGATGCTGGAAAGGGCGGCGCTGTCACCGGTCGCGATGTCCCACTCGAAGATCCACATCATCGGCGGGGGTTCGAGACCGAGTGCCTTGGCCGAGGTGTCCGCGTACGGACCGATGTACAGCCCCTTGGTGATCGTCGCGCGCGACAGCCCCAGGATCCGGCCGATCGCTGCCACGGTCGCCGGATCGTCCGAGAACGTCCGGCGGATCCACGCCGTACGAGCCTTGGCCACGTCGGTTTCGGGATCCTGCGCCAGGCGGGCGGTCAGATACACGTTCACGTCCCACAACTGCCAGAATCCGGTCCGCAGGTACAGCGAGCGCGGACCGGCGTACAGCGGTCCGCCCGTCTGCGCCCAGGTCCACACGCCCTCGATGTGAGGATTGGCGGACAGAAAGCGTCGCAGCGCCGTCTGTTCCAGCTCCGCCAGGTCATCCGGCAGGGCGCCCTGCCCCTCGAACTCCCGGCGGGCCTGGAACTCCACGATGCGCCGCTGGGAGCCACCTAGCAGCGTCGGGTTGAGCGGCAGATGCGAGTAGAAGTCGCCCTGGGAGTACTTCGTCGACACGATCAGCCGAGGATCGTCCATGCCGTCCAGCACCGCTCTGTACGAGGCAGGGTTGGTGTGCAGATCGCCGACGGCGCCGACGCCCACGCTCCACGTACGGAAGATCACCTCTCGGTCGCCGCCTGCCCGTTCGGCGGCGCCCAGGAGCGACCGCAGCATGGCGCGCACCGATCCGGCCGTCGTCACCTCGATCGCCGAGGTGTAGTCCCAGCCCGGCAGCCGGTACGCGGATCCGCCTTCGCCGGTACGGATCATCACTCCGGACGCGAACGGCATCGCGTGGAACAGTTCCTCGAGCCCGGCCGCGTACACCGACCACAGCTTCGGGTTCTCGGTGTCCAGCCTGCCGAACTCGCGCTCCAGATAGCGGCGAAGAGGCGGTGACAGTGCCAGCATGTCCGTCTGGAAGTAGACCCGCATGCCCGCTTCGTGGGCGTACCGCCACACCGGCGCGAATGCCTTGACCATCGCGCGGGCCCGAGCGACGTGCACGTCGTCCGCCGGGTACACGGACCGCCCGTCGCCGACGCCGGAGAAGGTCACGTACTCGAGGAAGCCGGGTACCACCACGCCGTTGTAGCCGTCTCGCACCGCGTGCCGGACGAGTGTCCGGAACTGCTGCCCGATCCGCCCGACCTCGGCGCCGTCCACCCAGGGGGCCCGCGGCAGCAACGCCCTCCCCACGACATCGGAGTTGAGGGAGTAGTCCTTGCCCCCGACGAACCGGGCGCGATCGGCGTCCAGGCCGACGGCACCGGTGTCGATCAACCGGAGCCCCAACTTCGGCGCCACGACGCGCCCTCGGTCCGCCTGGACGTCCTCGCCGCCGCGGACGCGATCCGCGAACCGATACAGACCCGCCGCGGCACCGGCCGCCGACGCCGCATCCAGGACGTAACCACGCCCGGTACGCCTCAGCCGGTACCGCTCGTCGGACCCGCCACCGGAGAGGCCGCCCACCCGCACGGCCAGCGCGTCGCCGGCGGCCACGTCGTCGCGGCTCGTCCGGATCGCGGGCGCGGCACGACCGCGGGCTGCGAGCGCGTCACCGACCGCCTCGCCGGCGAGCCGCAGTCGGGTACCGGTGACACCGGTGATCGCACGCAGCGTCGGCGCCGCCCGCGGGGTGCGCACCGGCTCCTGCCGGGCCTGTTCCACGGGTACGGCCTTCGCCGTGAACGACAGACCCAGAGCGCCGTCGAGCGCCCACGCCACCATTGCGCCGGACAGCAGAAACACGAGCACTGTCACGACAACGGAAACTCGCAGTCTCACGCATCCCACCCGCCCCCAGCGTTCATCGCGTCATCGTAGGAAGAACAAGCTCCGGGCAGAAGGCCCGCGCTCTGTAGGGCGCTGAACGGGGAGCACGCCTGGTCGACCAGGCCTGAGGGAGTACCGGGGGATCACGGCATTCCGAACCGCCGGGTGAGCTCGGCGCCGAGGACCGGGGACAGAGCCCGCGCGTAGGCCTCCGCCATGTGGCCGTCGTCGCGGTACACGAGTGTGTCGGCCACCAGCACCGGACACACCCGGGGCGCGCACAGCCATCGGCCCGGATCGACGGCCGAGGCCCCGGTCGACGCCGCAGCCGCCCGTACCGCGGCGGCCTTGTGAGGGTCCTTCACCGCACGGCCGGGCGCGGCAGCGCACCGCCCCAGACGCAGCGAATACGTCGCCGCGCAGTCCACCGCGTCCGACACAGGCCAGGGCGTGTCGAGGAGCGCCACCACCCGTGCCCCGCTCGCCCGGATCGACCGGTACGTCCGCTCGAAGCCCGACGTCCACTGCCGCACCGCGCCCTCGGCGCCCGGGCGCGCGGCATCGCCCGCCTCCGACGAGGAGGCGATCACCAGGTCGGGCCGCAGGTCCGCGATCCGCGCCAGGACCTTCGAGCGCCACGTGTCGCACGCGGTGTACGGTGCGCCCGCGCTGACGATCGTGACGTCGGCGACCTTGCACGAGGCCTTCGTCCAGGAGACGAGCCGCCAGTGGCGCTCGCGCGCGAGGCGTTCGAGAGCCGGGAACCACTGGGCGGCGTGCGAGTCACCGAAGAGCACCACCGTGGTGTCCGACGCAGGGTCTCCGTACACGCACGGCGGCACGTCGACCGAGGCCGGGCCGACGTGGCAGCCGTCCCGGTACACCGCCGAACGACCCGCCTTGATCTCGGTGAGGCCGGGCGAGAGATTGCCGGGGACGACGTCGTTGGGCGCGGCGAGCAACCGGGCCAGGCGTGCCTGCGGGTCCGGTGCCCGGTCGAGGGCCGCGGCCAGACCCGGCGCCGGACGACCGGAGCCGATCGCGGGCGGAAAGAGCGCCGCGACGAGCGCGAGCGTCACGATCCCCGCCGTCGAACCGGCGCCCAGGCCCAGCGCCCTGCGCGGCCGGTCCCGGAACACGGCGCCGAACCGTATCGGGTTCTCCACGAGCCGAAGCGTCAGCCAGGCCGGCACCAGGGCGAACACGCACACCGCCAACCGGGCCGGTACGCCGGCCGCCGGGCGGTCCAGGGCGACGGGAAGAATCACGAGCAGCGGCCAGTGCCACAAGTACCAGCCGTAGGAGAGTCCGCCGATGCCGGTCAACAGCCGCTGTCGCAGGACGAGTTCGCCGCCGAACCGGCTCGGTACGCAGCCGCCCGCCAGCACGAGCACCGTGCCCGAGACGGGCACGAGCGCCGCGTACCCGGGAAACGGAGTCGCGTTGTCGAACGTGAGTGCTGCTCCGACGACGGCCGCCAGGCCCGCCCAGGAAAGCGTTCCGGCGAGCAGCGGCGGCATGGCCCGCAGACGGTGGGCACAGAGGGCGAGGAGCGCCCCGGCAGCCAGCTCCCACCCCCGCGTGTGCGAACCGAAGTAGGCCCAGGACGGAGATACCCGCGTCGTACGGAGGCTGAGGAAGAACGACAGTGCGAGGAGGACGGCAGCGGTCGCGGCCGGCGCCGCGACCGTTCGCCAGGACGTTCGTCCTGCCCGTCGGTGCCGGCCTACGACCAGATACGCGGCAGCCAGAAGCAGCGGCCACACCACGTAGAACTGCTCCTCGACGGCCAGCGACCAGAAGTGCTGGAAGGGCGACGGAGGGTCGGCCGCCTGCAGATAGTCCGTGCCGGACGCGGCGAGCCGGATGTTGACCGCGTACAGGCCGCTCGCGATCGCGTCGCCCGCGTACTGCGCGAAGCGCACCTTCGAGAGGAAGAGATACGCCCCTCCCAGCGTCACGACCGAGACCAGGGTGGAGGCAGGCAGCAGGCGCAGGGCCCGTCGGGCGTAGAAACGGGACAGGGAGATGCGGCCGGTGCGCTCCAGCTCGCGGGAGAGCAGGGACGTGATCAGGAAGCCGGAAATGACGAAGAAGACGTCGACGCCCAGGTAACCGCCGCTGAACTGCCGCACCCCGGCGTGCGACAGCACGACGAGCGTGACGGCCACGGTACGCAGCCCTTGAATGTCCGGGCGCCTGCCGTCGGCCACACCTGGCGGGCGCCCCGCCGCTCGCGGCCTCGGCGGACGTCGTCCGGACAGCGGCGGTGCTTGGGTCATGGTGCTTCGTCTTCCTCACGGATGCATGGGTGCATTCGTGGGACGGACGTGACAGTTGAACAGTTGCGCCCCGGCGAGGGAGTTCCGCGTGTCTCCGATCCCTTGTGACCTGGGGCTCATCCCGTGGTCGACCCGTGTTCACACATGACGGTGGAAACCTAGGCCGGGAAGCCGCTCAGCTGCGCGAGCACACGGGCGAGCGCGCCGGCTTCGGGATCGGGAGCGGGGCAGACGGCGCCCTCGGGGGCGATGGTCCCCAGGACCGCGCCGTCGGCGTGCACCACGACCGTGCAGGGCGGCGTCAGCAGCCGGGCACGGTGGATGACGGTGGCTGAGTCCGGAGCGAACCGGGCACTGAGGTCGGCGACGAGGACGTCGGGCAGCAGGGTCTGGGCACGGGCGAGCGCGAGCGCGCTGTCGTGGGTGGAGGAGACCACGCGGGCCTCCGCCACACCTTCGATATGCGCGATGAGGTCGGCCGCCTGGTCGGGGGCGGCCAGCACGAGCACGGTCAGCATCCCTCCATGATCACCGCAAGCCGCGGGGACCGTGTGATGGCGGCGCCGGGCGCGTGTCGTCAACTGAGCGGCAGGGGGAGGGGCTACTGCGTGGCTGTCGAGAGCGGCGACGAATCGGCACCCTCCACATCGACATCCCTCACCTCGCTTCACCGAAGCACCCGCCATGACCCGCGATGACCCGCGTCGCACGAGGGCCGAAGGCGAGACCTCCCGTTGCGGCCGGCCGCGCCGGACAACTCCTTTTGCCCGGCGCGGCGGGCGGGCGCCGAGTGCGCCTCGCCGCCTCGGGGACCGGTCGGTTCAGCCGATCCGCCAGCGTCGTACCGCGTCCTCGTCGAGGTCCACGCCCAGCCCCGGAGCGTCCGGCACGACGACGCAGCCGTCCGCCTCGATGCGTACCGGGTCGGTGAGCATGAAGTCGCGGCGCTCGGGCGTCCAGCCGGGCGGGTCGAAGGGGAACTCGAAGTAGGGGCCACCGCCGACTCCGGCCGCGGCGTGCACGTTGGCGAGGACGCCGATGCCGTTGGTCCAGCTGTGCGGCGTGAAGTGGCGGTGCTTGAGCTGGGCCACCTCGGCGAGTGTGCGCGCCCGGTGCATGCCGATCGCGAGGACGACGTCCATCTGGTAGATGTCCAGCGCGTCCTCCTCGAGGAAACGCAGCAGCTCGGTGGTGGAGTGGTGCATCTCTCCGGCCGCGATCCGCACGGTGGGGTTGGCGGCACGCAGTCGCTTGAACCCGTCGAGATCGGCGTACGGCAGCGGCTCCTCCACCCAGAACACGCCGAGTTCGGCGAGTTCGGCGACGATCGTCTGGGTGCGGACGAGATCGGTGGCGGGGGCGGTGTCCCCGGCCATGCGCCACGACTGGTTGAGGTCGACCATGATCTCGAAGTCGTCACCGAGCCGCTCCCGGACCGCCCGTACGGCGGCGATGCCCTCGCGGACCCGGTTCCGGTCGATACGGATCTTCATCGCGCGAAAGCCGATCTCACGGGCGAGCAGCGCCGTGTCGACACGGTCGTTCGGCGACTTCAGCTCGCCCGAGGACGCGTACGCGGGAAGCCGCTTCGTGGCGTTGCCGAACAGCTCGGCCACGGGGCGGTCGTGCACCTTGCCGATGATGTCCCACAGCGCGACCTCCAGAGGCCAGTAGTGGCCGCCGTGGAAGTTGGCCGTCTCGATGGCGCGCACGTGACGGGTGATGTCCAGCGGATCGGTCCCGACGAAGAGGTGACGGAACGCGTCGAACCCGTCCATGGTGTCGCCCGAGCCGATGCCCGTGATTCCTTCGTCGGTGTGCACCCGAACGACGGTCGCGTCGAAGTGCCGGCGCGGCTCCGGGTCCCAGGCCGCGCGAAACGGAGGCTCCAGTTCCAGCCGTAGGCGGTCGAGGGTAATGTCAGTGATCTTCATGAAGGAATCTCCCAGGGACGTGCGACGGCCCCGGCGGCAGAGGCGGGGCCCACGTCCGTCAACGTAAGGACGGCCGGACGCGGCGGGCAACGAATCGCGGGGGATCGCAATACGGGTTGCACTGCCGGCAACCCCGCGCAGCGGCGACACGGAGGACCTGGCGTGACGCGGAACCCGGACACCCCCGACCTGCCGGGCACGACCACTCCCGCGAGCCCCGCCGGGGACCGGCGGCAAGGACTCAACCGAGATCTGCGCCTGCTCGACGCGCTCGCCCTGCACGAGGCGGAGCGCGGCAGAGGGCTCGGCGTCGTCGAGCTCGCCCAGCGCACCGGACGCGAGAAGAGCCAGGTCTCGCGCGCGCTCAAGGCACTCGCCGAGGAGGGAGTCGTGGAGCGCGACCCCGACACCCTGGAGTACCGCCTCGGCTGGCGCCTGTTCTCGATGGTGGCCCGCACGGCGGAGAGCCGGCTGCTCCGGATCGCCGAGCCGGTCATGCGGCGCCTGGCCGCACAGCTCGAGGAGACCTGTCACCTGTGCGTCCTGCGGGACAGCGAAGTCCTCACCGTGCTGTCCGTCTCCGCGCATTCCTACCGCGCGCACGGCTGGGAGGGGCGCGGCGTGCCGGCCGCGCGCACCTCGGCGGGACGGGTGCTGCTCCTCGACGCGACCCCGGACGAGCTGTACGTACGCCTCGGCATGGGCGACCTGTCGGGTGGCTTCGACGGTTCGCTCGTGCATTCCGTGCAGGAGTTGTGGCAGCGCATCCAGGAGGCCCGCGCCCGCGGGTACGCCGAGGTGCGGGAGGAGTTCGAATCGGGCCTCGTCGGCGTCTCGGCGCCGATCCGCGACTTCCGCGGCCGGGTGGTCGCCGCGTTCAACGTCGGTGCGCCCGAGGAGCGCCTGGGCGGGTCGCTGGAGGAGGCCGGACGGATCACGGTCCGGGCGGCGGCCCGGGTATCGGCCGCCCTCGGCTGGGAACCGCGCCGACGTCCGACACCGACCGACCGGTTGCTCTGAGCGCAACGCACATTGCGGTCTTCCCGGATTCCTTGTTCCCGTGCTCCCCGGCTTCCTACAGTCCCTCCACCAGCAGCGCAGGGCCGGTTCGCCCCGCTGACCAGCACATGAGGGCGAGGCACGCGTGACCACGATCCATCCCGGCGCCAGGCCCACGGCTGTCCACGAAGGACACCGGCGCCAGTACCGGCGCGTGTTCCTGTTCGTGTTCACCGTCGCGATGTGCGGCAAGCTCATCGACGGCTACGTCCAGGCTGTGGGGCCCGGACTGGCCATGGCGACACGCCAGTTGGACATGTCGGCACTGTGGCAGGGACTGGTCGGAGCAGGCGCGCTCATCGGCTGCTTCGTCGGAGGTCCACTGTTCGGCTGGCTCACCGATCGCTACGGACGCAAACCGCTCGTGGTGTTCACGATGGCCGCCTATCTGGTGGGCTGCCTGGCCCAGTTGTGGGTCACCACCGCCGGACAGCTCTTCGCCGTGCGGTTGTTCATCGGCATGATCATCGGAGCCGAGTACGTCGTGACGTCCCCGATGGTCGCGGAGTTCGCCCCGGCCAGGCGACGCGGCACGCTCCTGGCCTCCCTGCAGTTCGGCTGGTACGTCGGCTTCATCGTCGCGTACGTCGTCGGGTACCTGGTCGCGGAGTCGGCACCGGACGCCTGGCGGTGGCCGTTCGCCGGAGCGGCCGTGCTGGCGGCGCTCGGCCTGTGCCTGGCGCTGCGGGTGCCCGAGTCACCGGCCTGGCTGGCCGGGAGGGGCCGCCGGGCGGAGGCCGAGCGGCTGGTGGCGCGGCGGATCGGGCCCGCCTACGATCTCGACGCCTTCGCCCCGAAGTCCGCGGAGTCCGGCACCTCGTCACGGCAGGGCGCGGGATGGGCGCTGCTGCTGGGGCGTGAGTACCGCAAGCGCACCGTCTTCGTCTGCGTGTTCTGGGCATGCAGCGTGCTGCCGTACTTCGCGATCGGCACGTTCGCGCCCCAGGTGCTCTCCGCGCTGGGCCTGGGCAACGGCCTCGCCGCGTCGGTGGCGACCAGCGTCCTCGCGGTCGTCGGCTCGGCGATCGGAGTCGTTCTCGTCGACCGCACGGGCCGGCGTCCGCTGGTGCTGTGGACGTTCTGGATCAGCGCCGTGGCCCTGGCGGTGATCGGGCTGTGGAGCGGGGCTCCGGTCGCGGTCGTCGTGATCTGTTTCCTCGTCTTCTCCTTCTTCAACGCCGCACAAGGTGTTCTGCCGGGCGTCTACCCGAAGGAACTCTTCCCGGCGCAGGTGCGGGCGGGCGCCAGCGGCATCGGCACGGCCGTCAGCCGGGCCGCATCCGCGGCTGGTACGTTCCTGCTTCCCCTGGCCATGGACCGGTTCGGCGTCTCGGCGACGATCCTGCTGGCCGCGGCCGTCCTGGTGTGCGGCGCCGCGGTCTCGCACGTCCCCGCGCCCGAGACCCGCGGCGCCTCCCTGGCCGGTGCCAGCACCAGTGCCACGAGCTCCCCAGCAGACGGGCGAGACGGTCGGCCGAAGGGCTGATGCTTGTGCTGGTAGATCTCGTCGGTGTCGGTGTCGGTGTCGGTGTCGGTGTCGGTGGGGGTGGGGGTGGGGGTGGGGGTGGGTGTGTCGGTGTGAGTGTGAGTGCGTTCGTGCCAGTGCAGTGCCAGTACACCGTGCCGAGCCGCTCGGATCGTTAGTCGCTGAGTGCCAGCCTGATGCCGAATGCGCCGATGACGGTGCCGTTGATCCGGTCGAGCAGACGGCGCGCGTTGGGCTTGCGGAGCCAGCCGTGCAGGACGCGAGCGAAGCCGATGAGGACGGCAGACCAGAGCAGACCTATGAGGATGTGCACCGTGGTGAGGAGGAGGCCCATGGTGAAGTGGTCTGTCCCTGAGGGGATGAACTGCGGCAGGACAGCGACGTAGAAGGCACCCATCTTCGGGTTCAGGAGGTTGGTGAGTGTTCCCTGCCGCCAGCCCGCGCTGAGCGAGTCAGCGCCGACGGCCAGAAGTGGTGCGACCGTCTCTGGACCGGGCAGCGCCCGGAACGTGTCCCGGAGCATGCGGGCCGCCATCCAGATCAGGTAGGCGGCGCCGATCCAGCGCAACGCGGTGTAGGCGAGATGGGAGGCCGTGAGGAGCGCCGTCACTCCGAGGAAGGTGAACGCACCCCACACCAGGGTGCCGGTCTGGATTCCAAGGACGACGCCCAAGGCCCTCCCGCGCCTGCCAAGGGCCGAGGTGCGCAGTATCAGCGCGGTGTCGAGTCCGGGAGTCAGAGTGAGAAGCCCTACAACTAGGGCGAAGGAGCACAGCGCGGAACTTATTGCCATGGAAGGCCAGGGTATCTCTCCAGATCACCTGCCTTTCGAGCGAGGTCCGGTAGCGCGCGCTGTTCCGCTCCTGCTCCGAGGAGACAGGCTCCTGGTGCCCGAAGGTCTGGCGCTGTGCGTCTGACTGACGCCCCGTGGGGACAGAAGCAGGCGTCGGGGGCACGCGACGCCGCGCCACCAGGGTGGCGATAAGATCGGCGACGAGTGCTTGGGAAGCAGGCACGGCCGCACACAGGCAGCCACCGGACGGAAGCGCAAGCGCACCTTCGTCCGGCCGTCAGTGCTACGCGGTTGTCCCCTGTATCCGCCGCACTCTTCGGAGGCCGCCGTGACGCACGGCCATGCCCAGCCGGCACGTCCCCTCGCCCCCATTCCGCTCCTCCCTGCGCTGCGCAGGGAAGCGTGGACGAGCGAGGAAGGACTGCGGTCCGAAGCCACAGAACTTCGGGAGCTCGTCGCCAGCGTCCACAAACAAGGTCGCGCCAGGGCCCAAGTGTCCTTCGCTCTGGGCAGGCTGGTCGAGCGCTACAGCCTCAGCAACGAAGAGGACGCCTTCGCGTTGCTGCGCACTGTCTCGCAACGCAGCAACATCAAAGTTCATGAACTGGCTGCCGCTCTCGCACAGACCACGCCACCACACGACAAGGACGAAGACTGGTTCCCCGGGCGGGTGCGAAGACCCTCCCCGCCCTTGCGGGCCCTGGGACGCAAGCAGGTCGATGCCCGGAGCCAGAGTTCGGTCCTGTCCGCGGTGCTGAACCGAGTGCTGGACGTGACCGGCGGAGAAGCGGGCAACGTGCAGGTACGGCAAGGCAGAACGCTGCGCATGGTGCAGCATGAAGGCCACCCGCAGATCTTCACGGACTACTTTGCTTTTGTGGACGACGGCACTCCGTGCTCCAGAGCCGCCAAGTCGGCCCGCCAGGTCACCGTCCCCGATATTGCCCGCAGCACCGGCTTCGACGAGGCGAGCAAGCAGATCCTGTTGGACGCGGGCAGCCGCGCCTGCCACAGCGTCCCCCTGATCGCGCGTCGGGGCGGCATGGTGCTCGGCGTGGTGTCCAGCCACCACCGCGAGCCCCTGACCGGCCTGCGCCAGGAACAGCTTTTGCAGTTGCAGCAGTTGCAGCGCGTGGCGGGTACCTGGCTGGACTGGTACCAGCGCACCGTCGTCCTGGACGCCCTCGAAGCCCTGCACCAGGCTGCGCGCGAGGCGGGTGCCTGAAGGCGCCGGCCAGCGGGCAGGTGCGGAGACAGCGTGGCGAGCTGCTGAGAGGGCTAGCAGCGGAACGCAGCCGCACTCAGGGCCTGATGACCTCGGCTCAGGCCGCCGTGCGGTCAAGGGAGGATGCCGCTCGTTGCACGGCCACTCTGCCTCAGGGACGGAAGCCCTTGATCGCGAGGTCCATCAGACGCTGGACCTGGGCGGCGCCGTCCGGCGTGTCCGGGGTACGCCACAGGCAGCTCATGAGCATGACGACATCGACGGGATCAATGCCGGGGCGAATCTCCCCGGCCCGCTCGCATGCGTCGAGGAGCTGGCCGACGGCGGCGCTGACGGGAGGCCAAGAGGCGCTGACGACTTCTTGCGCCGCCGCGGAGTTCAGCGCTTCGCCCAGTCCGTGCTTGATGCGTACGTAGCCCGTGAGGTCGGTGAACCAGCGCCGCAGTGCGTCCAGCGGGTCCAGGGAGGCCAGGATGTCCGGCACCGACGCCACCAGGCGGCCGATGTCGTGGCGGTAGACCTCGAGGATCAGCGCTTCGCGGGTCGGGAAGTGGCGGTAGAGCGTCCCGGGTCCCACGCCGGCCCGCTTGGCGATGGAGTTCAGCGAGGCGTCGGGGTTTTCGGCGAGTGCGTCGTGGGCGACCTGAAGGATCGCCTCCCGGTTCTTGAGTGCGTCGGAGCGCTGCAGTGACGTGCCGGCCATAGGTCCTCCTTCGGGTCGCGGCGATCGGGTCCGGTTGCTAAGCGGAGAACTCTCCGTTAACGTCGAAAGTGAACCGGAGACCTCTCCGCTCGTTCCCATCATAGGAGCTTCCGCATGCGTTACATCAAGCTGGGCCGCACCGGCCTGGACGTGTCACCGGTCGCCATCGGCGCCATGACCTACGGCGAACCCGACCGCGGGCACCCCGTCTGGTCCCTCGACGAGGAGTCCAGCCGTCCCCTGATCAAGCACGCCCTCGAGGCGGGCATCAACTTCTTCGACACCGCGAACATGTACTCCTACGGCTCCAGCGAAGAGATCCTGGGCCGCGCCCTGAAGGACTACGCGAACCGCGACGACGTCGTCATCACCACCAAAGTCCGCCACACCATGCGGCCGGGCCGCCCCAACGGCGGCGGGCTGTCCCGCAAGGCGATCATGGCCGAGATCGACGCCAGCCTGCGCCGCCTGGGTACTGACTACGTCGACGTGTACATGATTCACCGGTTCGACAACGGGACGCCGCTGGAGGAGACCCTGGAGGCGCTGAACGACGTGGTGAAGGCCGGCAAGGCCCGCTACCTCGGCGCCTCCTCCATGCACGCCTGGCAGTTCGCGAAGGCCCTCCACCTGCAGGAGCGGCACGGCTGGGCCCGCTTCGTCACCATGCAGAACCACTACAACCTGCTCGCCCGTGAAGAGGAACGCGAGATGCTGCCGCTCTGTGCCGACGAGGGCGTCGCCACCATGGTGTGGAGTCCGCTGGCCCGAGGCCGGCTCGCCCGCCCCTTCGACCAGGCCAACACGGGCGAACGCGCCGCCACCGACGGTGCCTTCGCCGACATGCTCTACAAGGCCACCGCCGACAGTGACCGCCTCATCATCGACGAGGTAGGCGGCATCGCCGACGCCCACGGCGTGTCCCGCGCCCAGGTCGCCCTCGCCTGGCTGCGCCGCAACCCCGTCGTCGCGGCCCCCCTCGTCGGCGCCCGCACCATCGAGCAGATCAACGACGCCGTCGCTTCCCTCGACCTCGAACTCACCGACGACGAGGCCCGCCGCCTGGAGATCCCGTACACCCCCCGCTACGACTTCCAGGGCGTCTCCGACGAACGCGAACTCGAGCGCATCAAGGCCGGCATCCCTGGCTACGCCAACGTCTGACATCCCCACGTGCGACGGCGGATGGCGGGCGGCAGGGCGCGACGGCGTAGCTGTCTGTCGCATGCGCCTACGCCGCTTCGCTCCATGAGCCGAGGTATCCCCAAGACCGAACCTTTAGGCCGTCTGGGCTCCGTAGCCCTGGACTGCGATGGCCCGAGAGCGCTCGCGGAATTCTGGGCGGCCATTCTGGGCGGCGAGATCACCACCGAGCTGACGCCTTCTGCGGAGTCACCCGCGCTCATCCCGGCCTAGAGGGATCGAACGCCTGAGGAGCAGAGTGCCTCAAGAAGCGGCAGGTGCCACGACGTGCTTCGCGGGTTCCTTGAGTTCGATTTCGACGAAGGCCAGAAAGGAGTCGCCTGCGTTGACGACTTCGTGCTCGGCGCCTGCGGGACGTGCGTAGGACTCGCCCGCCTTCAGTTCCGATACGGCTTCTGCCCCGCCGAGGGTGAGGATCTTGGTCGTGCCATCGGTGATCGGCACCACGATGTAGTCGTGCTCGTGCACGTGCGGGCCTGTGCTGGTTCCGGGCTCGAAATCCCAGCGGGTGACGCGTACGCGTTCACTGTCTTGCTGCACCGTGGCTCGGGCTGTGGTGGTCATCACGATTCCTTCTTTCTGGTGTGCCGTGCTTGTCGCGAGCCAAGGAAGCCGCTGGCTGGTGAGCGCGGGCCGGAGTGCCTGACGTCGCCTCCCGCACAGGCTAGCCATGTTGATCACGGCAGCTGACGGGGCTCCTCGCTGGTCGGGACTGCGGGCCGACCGGTGTGTTGCCCGGTCGTGGACCGTCTGACGAGGAGGTCGGTGACCAGGGCGAGGGCAGGCCAGTCCAGGCGGCCGTGGCGGGCGACGGCGTAGGCACGCAGTTCGACGTCTGGGCCGGTGAGTGGAAGGAGTCGCACGGCGGGGAACGTTGCGGTCCCGACCGGGAGGAGGCCCACGCCGAGTCCGGCGGTGATCATGCCCTGCACGAGGTCGAGGCTGTCGGCCTGATGGGTGATGCGCGGGGTGAAGCCTGCCATAGACGCAAGGGTGCGGATGACGGTCTCGTCCGCGGTGTTGCGCGAGTTCACGATCCAGTCCTGCCCGGCGAACTGGGTGAAGACCTCCAGCGCTGTCCCCTCTCGAGTGTCGGCCTGTGCTGGGACGCCCAGGCCCCAGCGCGCGGTCCACAGGGCGGTGGCGGACACCTCGGGGTCCTCGGTCGCGGGTGCCAGGTTGTAGTCGTAGGTCAACGCCAGATCTGTCGCGTCCTCGGTCAGGAGCTGCAGTGCCTCGGCGGGTTCGTGTTCGCGGATCAGGACACGGAGGCGGGGATGGCTCGTGGCCAGGGCCGTGACGATGGGCAGAACGTGCGCACGGATCGCGGTGGCGAAGCCCGCGACGCGCAACGTGCCATTGGGCTCAGCTCCTGGGGTGAGGTCGTGGCGCGCCGTCTCCACGGCGGCGAGGATCGTCACCGCGTGCTCGGCCAGCCGGCGGCCCGCGGGCGTCAGCCGGACCAGGCGCCCGTGCGGTTCCGTCAATGCGGTGCCCATGTCGTCCGCCAGGGCGGCGAGCTGCTGCGAGATCGTCGAGGTGGTCGTGCGCAGGGTGTCGGCCACCGCGCGCATGGACCCCAGACGGGACAGCTCCACCAGCATGCGCAGTCGGCGAGTCTCCATCCCGGCATTGTCCAGGATCGGCGAACGGATCGTCCATAATTAGCACGTGGACACGAATGGTCCGGACGCCGTGTACTCGGATCCATGAGCTTGTCGAAACACCGCGCAGGTCCACGCCTGCCCACACCTGCCACTGGGGCCCTGATGGCCGTGGCTTCCATGTCCACCATTCAGCTCGGGCTGGCGCTGTCGGTCCCGCTGGTCGATCAGCTCGGAGCCCTGGGCACGACAGGGCTCCGTCTGGCGTGGGCCGGTGTCCTCCTGCTGGTGCTGGTGCGGCCCCGCCTGCGCGACTTCACCGGCCGCGACCTGGTGGCATGCACCACGCTGGGCGCGGTCAGCGCGGGCATGATGGTCTTCTTCATGCTCGCCGTGACCCGCCTGCCGCTGGGCACGGCCAGCGCACTGGAATTCCTCGGCCCGCTCGCCGTATCCCTCTACGGCCCAGGTCGTGGCCGGACACGCTGGACAGCCATGGCGGCTATCGGCGTCCTGGCACTGACCGAACCCTGGCACGGTGGCATCGACGCGGCCGGCGCCGGCTTCGCATTGGCCGCCGCAGCCTGCTGGGCTGCCTACATCCTGCTGACCCAACGCGTGGGCGACTCCGTGACCGGCCTCAACGGACTGGCCATCTCCATGCCCGTCGCCGGCCTCATCGGCCTCCTTGCCGCGGCACCGTCCGACCTGGCACACGTCACCTGGAAGCTGCTCGGAGCCATGCTGGGACTGGCCGCTCTGAGCGCCGTACTGCCCTTCATCCTCGAATTCCTCGCCCTGCGCCGCCTCAGGACCTCCGCCTTCGGCACCCTGATGAGCCTGGAACCAGCCATCGCACTCCTCGCAGGCCTGCTGGTGCTCGGTCAGATACCCGGCCTCGCGCCCGCAGTCGGTGTCGCCTTCGTCGTGATCGCCGGCATCGGCGCCACCCGCACCGGTGCCCGCCCTGCAACGCCGCCTCCCGAACGCATCGAGGCACAGGCATCCACCAAGGTGAGCTCGTGGTCGAGCTGAACCGCCAGACCGGACCGCCGAGACAGGCCTCACACCGACACCGACACCGACACCGCCATCGACCGCGTCGCCGGACGCTTGGTCAGCAGCCGCTGCGTCGGAGCTCGCGGGCAGGCCTTGGCTACGGGCGTCGCATCAGAGTCACTTCGCAGTGCGGGCCCGTCCCTCATCAGCCCGCGCTCGCTCCTGTGCCCGGGCCCTGAAGTGAGCCCGTCACCCCTGGGCGAGGCACTCAGCCAGCTGCCCGATACACCCCTCGCCGATGTCTGACCCGCACCTCGGCCAGGTCAAAATCCGTATCGCCGCCGATCCGGTCGCCATCGATGGCTCGAGCGGCTGCGGGATCACCTGCGATGAAGTCGACCATCACAGACTCGGCAGGCACCTGAGACGACAGCGCCACCAACTGTGCCACCAAGCGGCGGGCCTCGCCGATCGTGCGCGCACCGGTGTGATCAAGGCCGACAGGCATGCCGTGAATCCGTACCTCGAACCCCAGCCCCTGTCCCTTGCTGCTCATGACCGTTGCCTCGACCCGCATTGCATCTCCTCAGCCTCATCTGCCCAGGTGTTGAGAGCTCCTCATACCCCTCATCGCTCTCATAACCTGCTCGGCTCCACCGGAACGGATCCGGAACGGATAGCGTCCCGCTCGACGCGCCTCCGGTGCTGACGGAGCGAGCCCCGGCGAGCGCCAGACTTCGGGGTGAACCGATCGAACAGCGAGCAGTCGTGTGTGGAGTCCGGTGCCGTGCTGCTGCATGCCCCGCTGTTGGCGCGTTCGCCTGCAGCGCACGTGGCCTCTTCCACACACGCTGCGCAGCCGCGTCCGGTCAGACCCCAGGATCGGGAGTGGTGGGACCTGGGCGCAGGGCCCGGGCGGCCTCGAGCTGTGCCGCGAACGACAAGCCCAGGAAGAGGGCGATGGAGGTCAGATAGGCCCACAGAAGAAGGGACATGAAGGCACTCAGGGGCCCGTAGACGGTGTCGAAAGAGCCGCTGACCGAGAGATACAGACTCAGCGCCCACGTCAGCAGGGACCACAGCACCAGATACACGGCAGCTCCGAATGCCAGCCAGGTGTAGCCGGGTTGCCGACGACGTGGCGAGCGCCTGAAGACGGTACTCGCCGAAACGAGTGCCAACGCCAGACCGAGTGGCCACCGCAGGATGTCCCAGGCGGTATTGGCCCCGTCGCCGAGACCGTAGACGGACACCGCCGCCGCTCCCAGATCGCGGCCGGCCACCATCATGACGAAGCCGAGCCCGAGTGGGAGTCCGGCGCTCACCGCCATGACGAGCCCACGGGTGTACTTCTTGAGGAACGGACGGTCGCGCTCATTGCCGTATATGCGGTTGGCGCCGCGCTCGATCTGGCACATCGCAGTGGTCACGTTGGAAAGAGAGAACGCAAGAGCCAGCCAGAGGGCAACCTGGGTGCCCTCGCCGGCGGTTCGTCGGCTTCTGTTCAGAGCCTCGTCCACCACTGCGGCACTCGGCCCTCGCGCGATTCGGTGAATGGTCATCTCCGCGAACCGGCCGATGGACTCGGTGTGCAGCGTCGTCGACAGACCGACGAACACGATGGCGAGAGGTATCAGAGCCAGCACGGTCTGCAGAGCAAGGGCCCGGGCATGGCTGAACCCATCCGCGTAACGGAAGCGGACAAAGGAGTCACGCAGCAGCTTCTGACCTCCGTAGCGGCGAATCGCTGCGTACGCCTCGTCGCCGGACAGCTCGTCGCCCATCATGTCCCGGGTCTCCGGGACCTTGGTCGCCGTCCCCATCTAGAACGCCTGATCCACGGTGGTGGCACGGCCTGCGGCGGTGCGGGCCGCCGACGTCTTCTGCGAGCTGCCCGATGGCACGGTCTGCTCCTTACGCCCTGAGGTCGCGCCCCTTGTGGCTGACCTACGCACCCTCTGCCCCCGGACGCCGCAGCCAATCGGGCCCGTCCCGTCAACTGCGCACCCCTGACGTGCGGATACCCATCCGCTCTTGTGTCGCGGAACGGTGGTCCGATTGATCTTCTCCTTGGTTCTCAGGTCCGGTCCGAGTGTGACGGCCAGTGTGCTGACGTAAGGGTCGTACGGCTGGAATCGCTCAACGGGGCCAGCGTCTTGAGCGGCTCGTGAGCGGCTCAACACCCGATCGTGCGGTCACCGCCGCCAAGGTATTGCCGCACATGATTCCTACGGGGGGAATGTGGAGTTAATTGCGCATTGCGGGCATACGAGGATCCAGTCAGAGATCCAGTCCGACTCCGATGAGCAGGAGGGTGATCCAGATGGCCTCGCGAAATCCGGACGACAGTTGGTGGGTACGCGTGTTCGCCGCCAAGTGGGTCGGGAAGAGACCGCAGTCCCCGGCGCGGCCCATTCGGATTCCGCACCCCCAGGGCAGAGCGCTGAACATTCCGTCGCAGAGGACCCAACCACCGTTCTGACACCGGATGACCTGTCGCGGGTACAGGCCCCTGCGGGTGCAGGGGCCTGTACCCGCCCCCGGCTGAACCTCCTACGATCGCCCGCAATGCAGGCCCGTGGGGGCAAGTCAGGCGTCCAGCTCGCAAGTCGACACCGCGGACCGCGCTAGGTCACTTGGTGTCGGTATCGGGATCGGTATCGGTGTTGGTGGTGGGTTGGGTGTGGAGGATGTCGCGGGCTTGGTTGGCGGCGCGGGTGATGCTTTCGGAGACGAAGTCGAGGAAGCGGGCGGTGTTTTCGAGGCGGGTGGCGGCGGGGGTGCCGGGGCCGAGGACGGGGAGGCCTTGGCGGGCGGTGTCGGCGAGGTGGGTGGTGGAGCGGGCGCTGGCGATCATGGATTGGTACATGACGTCGTTGTCGACGACGTAGCGTTCGCGACGGTTTTCGTCGCGTTCGCGGCGGATGAGGCCCTGGTTGTCGAGGAAGGTGATGGCTTTGGAGATGGAGGCGGGGCTGACCTGGAGGCGTTCGGCGAGTTCGGCGGCGGTGAGGCTGCCGGAGTCGGTGGTGAAGAGGCTGGCCAGGACGCGGGACATCATGGTGGGGGCGCCGGAGGCGGCGATGACGGCGGTGAAGGTTTCCTCGTAGGCGCGGACGGCGTCGGGGTCGCGTCCGTAGGGCTGGGGTGAGGTTCTGGGGTCGCGGGGAGTGGCTTTCCTGCGGCGATGGGCCCGGTGTTCGGTGGCGCGGTGGGCGGTGTCGGCGCGGTAGGCGGTGGGGCCGCCGTTGCGCATGACTTCGCGGGTGATGGTGGAGGTCGGGCGGTCCAGACGGCGGGCGATCTCGGCGTAGGCGAGGCCATCGGCGAGTCCCCGGGCGATCTCCTGACGTTCGGACTGGGTGAGTCGGCCTCCCGGCATCGCACTCTCCTTCATGGTCTGGGGTGGCCCGGTGGTGGCTGGCGGGGGCGACTATAGCGTTCACTCTCATTTCATTGCAACAACTGTGCCTATAATTCGTTGCGTTATCTGCGAGGTCATTGCATCAAATTCCACTGCTCTAGCTGCGATGATGAGTTTCGCATGCAACAAGTGCATTGCCGATGTTGTGAACGCAACGTAGCGTTTCCCTTGTTGGAAACGGCGGGCTGCACGGGGTTCGCCGCCTATGGGCAAGGGAGAGCACGATGCAGAAGTTCACCACCGCCGCCCCGGTCGCCGCCGTTGTGGACATCCCGGCGGGGCGTATCCAGGTGATCGCGGCCGACCGCACCGACGCCACGGTCGAGGTCCGGCCCGCCAACCCCGGTAAGTCCCGTGACGTGAAGGCCGCCGAACAGACCGAGGTCGCCTGCGCCGACGGTGTGGTGCGGATCAAGGCCCCGCAGGCGACCAATCGGTTCCTGGGTAACTCCGGATCCGTCGAAGTCACTGTTCAGGTGCCGGTCGGTTCGCGGATCGAGGCGAAGGCGGCGGCCGCCGAGTTCCGTGGTGTGGGGCGCCTGGGTGAGGTGGTCTTCGAGGGTGGCTACGGTCAAGTGAAGCTGGACGAGGCGGACCGGGTCCGCCTGGGCGGCCTGGATGCCACGATCACGGTCGGCCGACTGCACGCCGGGGGTGAGATCAGTAACCAGCGGGGCGATGTGAGCGTCAGCGAGGCCGTGTCCGGGCAGCTCATCCTGAGCACCCAGCAGGGCGACATCACCGTCATTGCCGCCCCCGGAGTCTCCGCTTCCCTCGATGCCGGCACCAGCTACGGCCGTATCGACAACGCGCTGAAGAACACCGGCGAAACGCCCGCTCTGACCGTCAAGGCGACCGTCATGCAGGGCGACATCACCGCCCGCAGCCTCTAAGGCCGACCACGCGCAGCCTGTGGAAGGAGCCCTTGTTCGCGCCCCGACACGGCTGTTGCGGCGAACGAGTTGGGCAAGTCCGGTGGCTGCAAGAGCGTCCTGGACGGCATCGGCCTGCGCATCCCGGCCGGTGCGGCCTTCGTGCCGCGTGGCCCGAACGGCGCCGGGAGGGACGTCACGGTGCGGATGGTGGGCTGCGTACATCGGGTACCGGGCGCGGGCGCGGCGGCGGCCGGGTGTGGCATGCGGTGGTGTCGCAGGGGCGCATCGAGTGGCACCTCAACCTCAACTTTAGGGTGAGGGTGAGGCCGGGGTCGGGCTGGAGGACGAGCCGTGCGTCGGGAGTGGATGGCAGAGCGGATGGTGGCGACGTCGTGCGGTTTGCCTGGTGTACTGCGGCGCCGGCGGGCCGTGCTTGAGCCTGCTTGCTGTGCCGGGGTGCCGGCCGGACGGGCCGTGGGGCGCCCGGTGCTGCTGCGGTCTGAGTGAGGTTTGGTGGGGCAGCGTCGTCCGGGGTGCGCCGTGAGGCAGGGCGGGGTGGGCGTGCTGAGCGTTGGAGGGGCGAACGAGGCGGTGTTGGAGCGTGGGTAGTCACCTGGAGTCGGGGTCGGCCGTTTTGGTGCCCTGCCGGGGTTCGGGAGCGAGGAGTGGGCTGGGCCGAAGCACTTGCGGCGATGAGGGGGTCTCGCGTCCGGGGAGGCAGAGGTGCTGCGTTTCCCGGGGTGCGCGGGCACGCTGAAGGGGCCGGTTGTGTGGGCGAGTTGCCAGCCCCTGTTCGTGTCGCTGGTCTGTCCGCGAGACTGGACCGACTGCAGTCCCAGCGGACGGCCGAGGCGGTCGTCGGCACCCGCGCCTCATGGAGGATCGACATGCTGTTCGCAGCCGAGAAGGGTGACATCGACACCATCATCGGGGGCATCGCTCCCGACTGGGGGCCGTTCGGCTCGCTGGGCGCGGAGGCCAAGACCATGATTCAGGTGGTCATGGCGGTGGCTATTCTGCTCTGTCTCGCGCTGGCCATCTGGGGTGCGGCAAAGCAGCGCATCGGTGCCACGGCGTTGCGTGACACGTTCAGTGCCGAGCAGGGCAAGGGGCTCATCGTCGCGGGCCTGACCGGGGTGTTCATCATCGGTTCGCTCGGCACCTTGTTCACCATCGTGTACGGCATGGCGGTGTAGGTCTTTACCGGGGCTGTGTGCGCCGCCCCGGGCCGGATCTCGACCGCCCGCGCCTGGCCGGTCCGGTGCGGGCATGCAAGGTGCTCCTTCGCCGGTCGTCTTCGGCCCCGCCGTTCGGGCGAGGGGCTGCGGCCGGGTGACGGCGGGCACGGATGTGCCAGGTGCTCATCGTGGTTGGTGAGGGCCGGAGGAGTGCAGGTATGGCGGTGCCCGGGGCTGAAGGGGCGGGTGCGGGACCTGAGGAGGGGGTGAGGTCCCGCACCCGCCGTGCGCACCGGCCCGACGGGTTCTGCCCTGACCGTCGAAGCCCTGCGGTGCGGCGCGGGCTGGTTCACGGGCGGGTCCGAAGGGCGCCAGCGTCGTCTGCGGGCCCGCGTTGCCCGGTTCAACGAGCGGTGCGCAGAAACGATGCGTCCCCTTCTCGTCGACCGTAGGCCCGGCAGTGGTGTTGACCGCGCCGTGGTGGGCCTGTCTCGCCCTCGGGGCGCGGCCACGTTTTCCAGGAGCGTTGTGGCAGTGGCTGGCGTGGGTCCCCGGCCGCTGTCTGTGTACGGCTGGTTCGGCATGCCAGTTCGTGACCTGCCCGCCTGGTACAGGAAGTCTGTCTGTGAAGGCCATGGCCCCACAGCGGCCGTTCCCCGGCGGGGCGATACACCGGTCCGGTGCCGCCCGGCGTGTTGGCCCGCCATCCCGCTAGGGCCGCCTGTGGAGGGTCGTCTGGCGCCCCCGGCCTGCTGTCCGGCGGGCACCTGCCGGAATTAGCCCTTCGCTTCCGTGCCCCGCTCCGGTGCAGCGCCGGAGCACGGAGAGCCGTGAACCTCCACGGAGACGCCCACCCCGCCTCTGACAACTCAAGCCCGGGCCGAGATGGAGGTCCGGTATGGTCGCGGCCCGGACTGCGTCGCCGGGTTGTTCTGGCGGGTGCAGTCCGGGCCGTGGTCCGCTGGCCGGTATCGGCGTTGGGCGGGGGTTCTGTGGTGGGTGTGGTGGTTAGTACTGTTCGGTTTCGATGAAGCCAGTGTCGGTGTCGTCGGCGCCGAAGGCGTCGGCGGCGGTGGTGGGGTCGAAGCCGGGCGGGCTGTTCTTGAGGGCGAGGTCCATGCCGGCGAGTTTGGCCTTGATCTCGTCGATGGACTTGGCACCGAAGTTGCGGATGTCGAGCAGGTCGGCCTCGGAACGGGCCACGAGCTCACCCACGGAGTGGATGCCCTCGCGCTTGAGGCAGTTGTACGACCGAACGGTGAGCTCGAGGTCCTCGATCGGCAGGGCCAGGTCGGCGGCGAGGGCGGTGTCGGTGGGGGAGGGGCCCATGTCGATGCCCTCGGCGTCGATGTTCAGCTCGCGGGCCAGGCCGAACAGTTCGACCAGGGTCTTGCCGGCCGATGCCATGGCGTCACGGGGGCGCATGGCCTGCTTGGTCTCGACGTCGACGATCAGCTTGTCGAAGTCGGTGCGCTGCTCGACGCGGGTGGCCTCGACCTTGTAGGTGACCTTGAGGACCGGGGAGTAGATGGAGTCGACCGGGATGCGTCCGATCTCCTGGCCGGCCTGCTTGTTCTGGACGGCGGAGACGTAGCCGCGGCCGCGTTCGACGGTCAGCTCCATCTCCAGTTTGCCCTTGCCGTTGAGGGTGGCGAGGACGATGTCGGGGTTGTGGACCTCGACGCCGGCCGGGGGTGCGATGTCGGCGGCGGTGACCAGACCCGGGCCCTGCTTGCGCAGGTACATCACGACGGGCTCGTCGTGCTCGGAGGAGACGACCAGCTGTTTGATGTTGAGGATGAGGTCGGTGACGTCTTCCTTGACGCCCGGCACGGTGGTGAACTCGTGCAGCACGCCGTCGATCCGGATGGAGGTGACGGCCGCGCCCGGGATCGAGGACAGGAGGGTGCGGCGGAGCGAGTTGCCGAGGGTGTAGCCGAAGCCGGGTTCGAGGGGTTCGATCAGGAACCGGGAGCGGAACTCGTCGACGACCTCTTCGGTCAGCGAGGGACGCTGAGCGATCAGCATGAAGTAGTGCCTTTCCTGCGGGGGCGCCCGCTATTTGACGCCGTGGACAGGGTGAAGGTTAACCGGCGGGAACCGTCTCACCTGTCCCGCCATGCCTCTGCCGCCCCACGAAACCCGGCAGTGTCCCTGGACGGTGCCCCGGCGTGGGCGGCGGGCACCGCCAGGCCCGCACCGGGCAGCGGCCCCGCGGATACCGGAGATCACTTCGCTGCTGGTGGAGCGCCCGGGAGAACGCCAGGCCCTCCCCGGTCGGCGCCGTGGGGGCCGGCCGGGCGGTGACCGCGGTGACCACGGTGGGTGCGATCTGCGGGCGTTCGCGGCCGAAGACGACGAGGCGTAGCACCGCGAACCGCGCGGCGCCGGCCAGTGCGGAGGCGGTCAGGTAGACGGCCTGCTCGAGGATGGCGCCGGGCGTCGCCACGAGCAGGTGCAGCACGAGCATCGCTACGGAGGTCACCGCGTATGCGGCTGCCGCGGAGCCGGCCGACTGCACGTGCTGGCTGCGCGTCGCGTGCCCGCCCGCGCCGAAGGTGAAGCGGGCGTGCAGCTCGGTGGCCAAGAGCGTGGATGCCGCGGTGATCACGGCGTTCGCCGCGCCCCAGGGGATCCAGGAGGCGAGACCGGTCACGGCGAAGCTGGAGGCGAGTCCCACGCCGCCGCCGCAGAGGGCGAAGCGGGCGAAGGCGGCGAAGGCGCCGGGTGGCGCCTGCCGGTGATGTGCCGTTTCCATACCCCACCCCTTTACTGCCCCACCCTCAGTCTTTCTGACATGCGAAACGCTACGTTGCATTCATGAGATGGGCAAGGAGATTATTGCGTTGGATCGCTAATGTGCCAGGTGGATGCCGTAAAAGTGTTGCGTTGGACTTGGATCTAACGCAACGCATGTCATTCTGTTGTTGCATTGGACTGGAAGTGAAAGCGCTACGGCCTCGGAACGGGGCCGCGGCCCGGGGCGGCTCGGCGGCACCGCACCCCGCGACCGGTACGGGCCGTGCGCCCCAGTGCCTGCCCCGCCCGGGCTGACCGGTGCGCCCGGTTCCTTGGCGCCCCGCTGCTGTCCTGGTGCAGGGTCACCAGCGCGCCGAAACCAACCGCGCTGCCGTGGCGGACGGTCACGTAGCCAGGTCGTCCTTGCCGTCGCCGACGGCGTCCTTCGAGTAGCGCAGTCCGGCTCCCGGGGCGGACAGGGTGTAGGCGGGGCCGGCTTGTTTCCTCGGGCCGCGTCGACCTGGTTCACGACGACCGCGTCCGGCTCGGTCCCCGCGAGGCCCGCGCCGCTGTCACCGGTGAAGTCGCCTGCTATCGGCCGGCGGCCGGGCGTCAACACGCATCCGCACCCCCGTCAGTTGCCTGATGCCTGCGGATCGCGCGGCGCCAAGCCCGGCCCCGCCCCGGTAGGGAGACACTCCGGCGACTCGCCCGCACGGCCTCCTGCGGCCACCGGGCTCCGCCCGGGGTCATCCGCGCGTCATCAGGGGCGGCACAGCTGCCGTAGCCCTGCACCGTCAACCTAAGCGGCCTGCTGGCGTCATGACGGGCCCCGTCCGAACAACCCCGACGGGTAGGGAACTTGTGCCGATGGAGTGGTTCAGCGCAACCACCGGGCCGGGCTGCCCGTTACTCCGGGCGCAGTGATCCACCTCTGACGATCAAGGAAGTACGTCATGCTGAAGAAGGCCATGGCCTCGGCCGCCCTCGCCACCTCCGTTGTCGGCATCACCGCCGCCACCGCCGGGCAGGCCCTCGCTCTCGGGGACGACCAGGGCACCACCTCGGCCAGCGGCAACGGCGCGCAGCAGGAGGTCGGCAACTCCGTGGCGCAGGGCAGCCTGAGCCCGCAGGCGGGCCTGGTCCAGGGGTCGCTGAACAAGCTGTGCGCCGGCGTGCCCGCCAAGGCCAACGCCGGCTCGCTCGTCGGCCTCCTCGTGCCCGTCGCCGTCCAGGACATCCCCGTCCTGTCCGCCGCGCAGAACCAGCAGTGCGCCGAGAACGCCACGCAGGCCAAGGGGGACGAGCCCGGGTCGCACATCCTCCACGGCATCCCGGTGCTCTCGGCCAACGGCAGCCACAACGGCTGACACGCCCACCCGGGAAACGGCGCTGCGACCGGGCCCGGACGGACCCTCGGCGTGTTCCCTTGAAGAGGAACACGCCGAGGCGCCGGGGGCGGCGCAGCGCCGCCCATGGGTTGAACCAGAAGAACGAGGGACGCGTCCGCCGTCCGCACCGGGGCGCGTGCCGACGGGTACGACGTCCCGACGCGTGGACGCAAGCCCGGCCCCAGGTGCGGCAGGCGCCTCAGTCGTTCTCGGAGCAGGCTCCGAGAACGACTGAGGCGCCTGCTGTTCGACATGACCTGCTGCACTTCCTCGAGGGCAGGCAGAAGCTCCTCCGGCCCGAGCCACAGACCACGCATTCCGCGCATTTGCCTTCAAGCGCTTGAAGTGTGTTCTGCTCCCCGCATGACAGCTTTCTCCATCCAGGACGTCGCCCGGCGCAGCGGGCTGAGCGAGCCGACCCTGCGCTACTACGAGGAGATCGGGCTGATCGGCCCGGTCGACCGGGACGAGCGCAGCGGCCACCGCCGCTACGGCGAGCGGGACCTCGACGAGCTCCAGGCGCTGGCCTGCCTGCGTGCGGTCGGCATGAGCATCGAGGACATGCGCACCTACCAGAGCAACCGCACGCGCGGGCGGTCCGCCGCGGCCGAGCAGCGCGATCTGCTGCTGCGCCACGCCGATCGCGTCGAGACGGAGATCGCCGCTCAGCGGGCCCGGCTCGCCTATCTGCGCCACAAGGCCGCTTTGTGGGACGCCCGCGAACGCGGCGACGCCGGAGCGGAGGCCGAGGCGACACGGCTCTGCCTCGAGGCGGCGCAGCGGCTGGGGGTGGCGTGATGAGCCCGGTTCTGGTCACCGGCGGGTCCGGATACCTCGGCAGCCAGCTGGTCGCCGCCCTGCTGCGCGCGGGCAAGGAGGTGCGCGCGACGGTGCGTTCGATCGGCCGTGCGCAGGAACTGCGGGCGGCACTGCGCCGGGGCGGTGCTGATGACGCGGGTCTTCAGGTCGTCGCCGCCCACCTGATGGCCGACGACGGGTGGGCCGCCGCGCTGGCCGGCTGCGAAGAGGTCCACCACGTGGCTTCCCCGATCCCTGTCGCCCAGCCCGACGACGCGGACGAGTTGATCGTGCCTGCTCGTGAGGGCACGCTGCGGGTGCTGCGCGCGGCCCGCGACGCGGGGGTCCGGCGCACCGTGCTCACCTCGTCGTTCGCCGCGGTCGGCTACACCCCCAAGGTGGGCGCCGAGTTCACCGAGGCCGACTGGACCGACCCCGACACACCGGGCCTGGCCCCCTACCCCCGCTCGAAGGCGATCGCCGAGCGCGCCGCGTGGGACTGGATGCAGCGCGACGGCGGCGACAGCGAACTCGTCGTGGTCAACCCGACCGGCATCTTCGGCCCCACCCTGACGACCGCACTCGGCTCCTCCATGCAGCTGGTCAAGGCGATGCTGGACGGAACGATGAACATCGCACCCCGCGCCCGCTTCGGCATCGTCGATGTCCGTGACGTGGCGGACCTGCATCTGCGCGCGATGGCCGCGCCCCAGGCGGCGGGCCGGCGCTATGTGGCCGTCGCCGACGGCCCGACACTCAGCTTCGTCGAGATGGCCGGCATCCTGCGCGGCCGGCTCGGCTCACTCGCCGCGCGGGCGCCGCAACGCGAGGCTCCCGGCGAGGATCTCCCACGCCCGGTCATCCACAACGACAGGGCCCGCGACGAGCTCGGCTGGCGGCCGCGTCCCGCCGCGACGACGCTCGTGGAGACCGCAGAGTGCCTGCGGGACCTGGGACTTGTGGAGCCGGGGCGGTGACAGCCGGCTGCAGTTCGCCTGCCGCTCAGGGGTGGTCGAGGTCGTCCGCACCATGAGAGGAGTCGCCGTGCGCGGAGAACTGGCTCGCCGTCAGCAGCGCCGCCATCGCCAACGCGCCCTCACCCGATGCCCCTGACGAGGAGGCCCCGGAAGGGCGCCGGGAGGGCACGGTGGTGGAGCGCAGGGCAAGTTCGCGAGGGCTCGGCTGAAGGAGAGCGGCGCGAACGTGCCGGCGGCGCCGCACAAGCAACCAGCCGGCCGCGGCCACGGCCGCAACGATGAGCTCCGGAGCGTACGTGCCTGCCTTCACCTCGGTGAGGAACGACTGCCGGTCCGTAAACAGCAGCATGAACGCAAAGCCGAGCGCGGCGATCAGAGTGATGCCTGCAAGGACGCGCTCGATGTGATGGACGCCCTGCTTCGCACCAGACATCTCGGGTGGCTCCTTCCTGCCCCTGTTGGCCGTGCCGAGTCGCTAGTGCACATGAAGCTGCTGTGGGCGTCAACCGAAGTGTGCCGTGCACCTCGGTTTGTCTGCCGCTGGGGGACGGCGGGTTGAGCGCGGGAATCGGCTCGCCTGCGGCGGCCGGGCCGGATGACCGAAGCGCCCATAACGATTCACGTGATCTTCCTGTTCGGTGATCGTTACGTGGAGCGCCAGTGTCGGAACGCCGAAGGTGGTGTGACAGCCCGGCGTCAGAGCGGCGCCGCTGACGGTGCGCCGCCCGTGATCGGTCAACCCCCTTCTGAGTGTGGTGAGTTGACGGTCTGTGGGGTGGTGCGGCCAGCGGCTGCGGGGTGTGTGGCCCGTCCCGTCTCCGTTACAAGGTCCGGCGTGGTGTGCGGGTCCCCTCTGTCCGTAGGAAGGGCGCGAAAAGGGGATATGTGTGCACCGTTGCGCACCCTGTCGAACGGATGTCACGGTTGCGCAGGTAAGCAAGCGTTGACATGTGCCGGAGGCATGTGTGTACCGCGAAAGAACACATGAAGGATGAAGAAATGCGGCGTTCAGCGAAGATTGTCGGCTCCGTGCTCGGTGCCATGCTGGCGGCGGGGGTCGCAAGTGCCGCGCCGGCGAGCGCGGACACGGACGGCGGCGCCACGGTCCTCAAGAAGCGAGAGGGAAGCGTCACGTGCTTCAACTACTCGTGGGGTGACGACGGCATCGCCACGTACACGGTCTACTACCACAACACCTGTGCCGGGACGCACGGTCTGTATGTCACCACGAACGCCGGACTCTCCCACGAGTGCATCTCGGTCAAGGGCGGCGCCAAGGGCAACAAGGTGTTCCTGACCACGCCCATCAAGTTCGAGTACAAGAAGACCTGCTAGGCCCCACGGTTCTGTGCGGACAGGGGGTTTGGGCAGGTGCGCACCTGCCCAAACCCCGCACCAGCAGGCCTCGGCTGTGCTCCTGGGCGGGGGAGGTCCCCTGGCGGAGATCGTCACGGCGGAGACGGGCTGCTCGGGGACGGTCTTCACCACCGGTAGCGGTGACACGGTGAGGGCGCTGGCGGTCGAAAAGCCCAAGTGGGCCAGGTGGTGGGGCCGGACCAGCCGGGCCGACCAGATCATGAAGAGCGTGCGGGCGGCCGTGCGCCGCGCCGGCTGAGGACGGCCTGCGACGGGAGACGGGGCCGGTGACGCGGATGCGCCATGGTCTCCGTCGGCCGGTGGGTACGCCCGCCAACGTGTCAGTGAAGACGGCGCCATCGCCGAAACCACCCGCACCAACACGACGCGCAGCTGGTCTCGGAGGTCGGCCGCGGTCCAGGCGTCGCCGGCCGTCGCCGGCGCGGCCCGGACCGAAGCCCGAATTCTGTGGCAGGTGGCCCCACCGGTCGCCCGTTGTGTGGAGGGCGAACAGGATCTCGCACCGTGTCTGCCGGTCCGGCGCCGGCGGTCTGCCTCGGCCTGCTTCGCGCCCGGCGCCGGTGGCAACGGTGCGACGAGAGGCCACAGTTCGCCCGACGCGATCCACGGTTGCGGCCGGCGGTTCCGCATCGAGGGACGGGCGAGTCGAGAGGTCTGCAGTCGCAAGACCAGCAGCTTTGGTCGGTGCCGCTCAGTTCAGGGCGAATTTGAGTGCGGGGACCGAGACGCCTGAGTCGGTCGCAGGGATCTTCCATTGGGAAGAGGCCCCGTCGCCGTCCACGTAGACGAGGGTGCCGCCCTTCTCGGCAGCGGTGATGTCAAAGACCGCGACGTCCTGGTGCATTGTCCGTGGTGCAAGGACGGGACCGCCCTCGCTGAAGCCGATGGGGGCCAGCTTCTTCGCAGCCGTGGTGTTCCCCGCGGTGACGGCAGGCCCGTCCGGGGACTTCCATCGGAAGCCTCCCTGAGCGGCGGTCGTCGTTGCGCGGTGCGCGGTCCGGTTCGTGGACTGGTAGGCGACGACGGCGAAAACGCCGTGCTGGGAATCGCCGAAGCTGGTGCTGCCGTCATAGACCACCGTATCCGGATGGATCTGTACGGTGCTCTTGCTGTCGACGGCAGAAGTCTCGGCGCCCCGCCCCAGCTGGAGCGTGGAACGCGGGCTCGGCTCAGGTGCACTTCTGTCCTCGCTGTGCGTGCAGGCGGCAAGGCTCAGGCAGCAGACGGCCGCAATCCCGCACGCGGTGATGGCGTGGCGCATGGTCCCCCCAGGAAGAAGCGAACAGAGAAGGCACATACTGCGGTAACAGCGTCTCGGTGCGCACGGGCGGCGTGTCTCTGTCCCGCAAGTCGGGATGCTCGATGGCAGAGCGGGCTCCGTGATCAAGCAAGCCACTCGAGCAAGCGGGCCTGAAGCAGGATCGCACGCGGCAACGCCGGTGGGGCGGCCCCCTGTCCCAGGGGGCCGCCCCACCGGCGTCGCATCCTCGGCGCTCAGTGTTTGCCGATGTCCTTGGTCTTTTCCTTGGCCTGGCGGGCGTCGCCCTTCATCTGCTGGGCGCGGCCTTCGGCGGTGAGCCGTTCGTTGCCCACGGCGCGTCCGGCGGCTTCCTTGACGGCACCGGTGACCTGCTCGGTCTTCGCCTTGGCCTTCTCGCTGGCGGTCATGTCCGCTCACGCTCCCTTGGCATCGACATCATGTGCTCGGTCTTCGCCTGGCCGCTCGAGCGGACGGCAAACATGGTCGCGGCGGTCGGTTCGCGCCTTCTGCCTGGGGGCTGGTGCGCATGAGGTGCGTGGACGGGGGCACTCCGAGGTGCGGTCGAATGCCCTGCAGTCCGTAAAAGAAACGCGCCTTTTGTGTGTTTGTAGGTTCACGGTAAGAGCACACGGTCGCCAGGAGGTAATAACAATGGTTCCCCTGCTTGTGGTTCTTCTTCTGGCTCTGATCCTCTTCGGTGCGGGCTTCGCCCTGAAGGCGCTGTGGTGGATCGCGGTCGTTGTGCTGGTGGTGTGGCTGCTCGGCTTCGTGATCCGGCCCACTGCGAGCGGCGGCCGCAAGGGCCGCTGGTACCGGTGGTGAGGCATGCCGTCGCCTGACGACGGCACAGATGCGGCAGCACGTCGCGGGCAGCGGCGTGTGTGCCCATGAGGGGTGGGCCCGGCCTGGGACGGCCGGGCCCACCCCTCTGTTTGCGTGCTGCAGGTGCGCCGGGCCGCGAGGGTCTGATCAAACCGGACGCCAGATGTGGATCGGGGCGTATCGGGCGGTGCGGTGGGTGCAGGGCCTGCATCGGCCCCCGCGGGACAGCAGTGGGAACCCTGCACCTCCGAACCCGTCGGGGGCCGATCCGGTCCACCGGCGGCGACAAGGCCGCGGAAGCCGAGGTCGGCCTGCGCCCCGAGGCCGGCGGCGCGCGGGTGGGCCAGGATGTGGCTGTGGCGGGCGGCGGTGTTGTCGTGGGTGGAGCCGGGCCGGGCGGCGCACGTCCAGATCAGGTGACGCCACGGTCAAGGGCCACGAGGGACCGCCACCACCGACCACGAAGCGTTCGCCGGCATGCCACGCGAGAAAGTGGTCTGCGACGGCGACGGCGGCGCCCCCGTCGACGAGGAGCCCGCCACCTCCACCCGCCAACTCATCCTCGACCGTGCCGGTTTCCTCCCGCATGGCGTGGGGTGGGGGGTGACCGAACGGCGGTCTGGGCTGGTAGCTACTCTGCCCCGTCATGCGGGCGTTGGAGCAGGTCTCGTCTGAAGGCGATCAGTACGGTGAGAGTCGTGAACGGCGGCCGTGGTGGGCACGCTGGATGCCGTTGTGGGTGAACTTGGTGATGGGAGTGCCGGCGGTTGTGCCGCTGCACTCGGCGTGGGTGTTGCTGACGAAGTACCGATCGTGCGCCTTCGATACCGCCGGGGTGGGCGAAACCGATTGCGGCGGTGTTGACGTGATCGAAGGGGCAGGTTGGGCGCGGCTTTGCCTGGTCGGTCTCGGCGGTCTTGTGCTGCTGTTGGTTGTCACCGTCGACGTGCTCTTTCCTGTGGCATACGGCCGCCGAGTTCGGGCGTGGCTGTGTGCCGCCCTCCTGGTGCCGGTGCCATACCTGGTCACGATCACTGTGTGCGCCGTGATCCGCTGAGAGGGCGATAGGTCCGTTTTTGATCCAGCGGAACCGCTCCTGGATGTCCCCACTTCCGGCGTGGTCGTCGGCGGCACGTAGCACTCGCCGGTCGGGTGTCAGGCGGTCTTGTGGCGGGCGCCGCCCTCGATGTGGATGGTCTCGCCGGAGACGAATCCCGCGCGCAGGAGCCACATCACCGTGTCGACGACGTCGTCGGTCTCGCCGTGGCGTCCGACGAAGGTCCCGGCCGCGCTCCTGCTCAGCAGGCCGGCCCTTGCGTCGCCGAGTCGGTCCCAGGCGCCCGAGTCGACGACACCGGGCGAGACGGCATTGACGCGTACCGGCGCGAGGTCCGCCGCGAGGTGGCGCGCGGTGTACTCGACCGCGCCGTTCGTGATCCCCTTGACGAGTGATCCCGGCCCGGGGCGCCAGCCGACGACACCGGAGAACAGCACCAGCGACCCGGTGGGTCGCAGTACCGGTGCGAAATGTTTGGCGACCAGCAGCGGGCCGATCACCTTCGCTGCGAGCGCGGCGAGCAGTTTGTCGCGGTCCAGTTCGATGGCGCGGACGTCGTGCGGCGCCGAGCCGGTCGTCACGATGTGGTCGACGCCACCCTCCTTCAGGCGCTCCGCCGCGGCCGCGAGTGTTGATTCGTCCTGCAGATCGATCCGTACCGCGGTGGCGCCGATCTCGCGCGCGAGTCCGTCGGCCGCAGCTTCGTTCCGGGCGCCGATGACCACGTCGTACCCGTCCGCCACCGCACGCCTCGCGACGGCCGCGCCGAGCGCCCGTGCGCCGCCAATGACCAGGATCCGCTCCATGCGTCCCACTCCCTCTCATAGGATCGGGCACAACGGTATGGATTTGATACCGGTATCTTCAACGGAACCAGAACTCGGGAGCGGATGTGGGCAAGGCGTACAACGTGATGGCGGCGAGCTGTCCGAGCCGCACAGTGCTGCACCGGATCGGCGCCCGCTGGACGGTGTTCGTCGTCAACGCCCTCGACGACGGGCCGCTTCGCTTCACGGAACTGAAGGGCCACATCCAGGGCATCACCCCCAAAGTCCTGACCGAAACCCTTCGCGCCCTGGAGGCAGACGGCCTGATCAGCCGCCACGAGTACGACGAGAATCCGCCCCGCGTCGAGTACGCCCTGACACCGCTGGGCCGCTCCCTGCTCGTCCCGCTCCGCGCCGTACGGCTCTGGGCCGAGGAGCACGTCCCAGACATCGAAGCGGCCCGCGCCCGCCGGCCGGTTCAGTGACCCGTGCGCCACCGCGCTGCGCCGGTACGGGGCGTGGCGAATCGGTGTCTTCAACGGCTTGGACGGCGGTGGTGCGAGCGCGGCGGGTCTGATGACATCTGCGCCGAACCGCGCCCGAGCCGCGTCCGCGATCTCCTCAAGACGGTGGTCCTTGCCGTCTGTCGGATCGAAGAGCAGCTGGTGAGGGGAGCCTTCGGTAGATTCGAGCTGCTTGGCTCGCAAGGAGAGCCGCCGGACGCGGGCCCGCTGCAGTCCCAGCTCCTGGGAGAGGTCCGGCGGTGGTGGTGGCGAGGCTCGGGGGAGGGTGCGGCGGCGCGTGCCATGGAGGCGATCATCAAACTGGAGTAGCGACGGGTTCGTCGAGCATCCCGGGAGAGGCGCGCGGGCAGTTCCTGCAGCGCGAGGGGCTGTGCGGGCGCTGCGCACGAATGAGTGAAGATGCGCCAGTAACTCGCAGATTTCAAAAATCAGTTCTCTGATTTGCGTGTCTGTGGGGGATTCCGCATGGCCGACACCGTACCCGGCCCGTTCCGTATGCCCGTGCACCGATGGATCGATGTACTAACCGGCACCGCCGTACGCAGCAGCCATCCCCTGTCGCCGGTCACCGTATGCGGCTACCTACGCCGAACTGTCCCGGTCCTCAAGACCTGGCACGGCGACGGCATCGAGAATCTGCGTGCCGTCACCCATGACCACATCACCCGTGCCATCACGGAACTCACAGGCTTCCCGGCCCAGGCCCGCTCCGTCGCACTGCGCTCGCTGTTCCGCGCCCTCAAACGCGAAGGGCTCCTCTTCCAAGACCCGGCCCGGCACATCCCGGTACCTGCCGCGCGCACCCTGCCCAAGCCACTGCACGAGGACCAACTCCGTGGTGCGCTACGCCAGATTCCCGCGGTGCGCGCCCAGCTCACGTTCGTCCTCGCTGCTGTCCACGCGCTGACCGTGCACGACCAGCGGGGCCTGCTGATGGACGATCTCGACCGCGCCGCGGGCACGCTTCTCGTACGCCGCCCAGGCGCCCTCGTCCACACCGTCTACCTGGACGAGCTCACCAGCCGCCTGATCGTGTTGTGGCTGTCCGAGCGGTACCGCCGCTGGCCCGCCGGCGCCAACCCGCATCTCCTCGTCACGGCACATACCGCCTTAGACCCGGCCCACCCACCGGTGTCCTCCAGCGCCATCGACCGGCCCCTGCACCGGATGGGGCATCAAGTCGGCAGGCTGCGCCGCGACCGGATCCTCGACGAGGCACGGCACAACACCGACCCTCTCAACCTGGTGGGACTGTTCGGGATCCACCCGCGTACCGCCATGACGTACCTCTGTGCAGCGCACCCGGGGCGTTTCAGGCCCGATGCTGTCGCACCCTGAAGATCCGGTGGCATACCCGTGGCCGAGACGTTTCCCCGTCCCGCAGCACGCTTTCAAGGACGGAGGCGGACCTATGGTCCTGAAGTCCAGGGCTCCGATGAACCTCACGAGCGCCGGTGGGCGATGTCGTTTGCCAACGAACATAGTCGTGCCAGGGAGAGGGCCGAGCCACGCCGCTTACGGCTGCCGACCGGTGGCTTTCGGGGCTGCGACAGGGCGTTCGGCAGGTCGGGGCGCGGTCATGTCGAGCAGGAGCAGGGCGTCGTGGTCGGGGGTGCCGGGTTCGGCTGTGTAGACGCCGATGCGCTGGCCGGGGGTGCCTTCGACGTGCAGGGACTGCGAGGTGAGGGTGAGCGTGCCGACCTGCGGGTGCTGGAACGTCTTGTGCGTGGGCTTGCGGCCGGTTACCTCGTAGCGTTCCCACAGTCCCGCGAAGTCGGGGCTCTTCAGGAGGAGTTCGCCGACGAGGTTGGTGAGGTCGGGCGCGTCCGGAGCGGTGCCTGCGATGGCGCGCAGGCGGGCGACGCAGGCGGTGATCTGCCGGTCCCAGTCGGGGAACAGATCGCGCGCGGCGGGGTGCAGGAAGAGGTAGCGGGCCAGGTTGCGATGCTTGACCGGCCAGTCGTCGAGGCCCGCGTACAGGGCGAGGCCGCCGGGGTTCCAGGCGAGCATGTCCATGCTGCGGCTGATCACGTAGGCGGGGTTCGGGCGCAGCGATTCCAGCAGCAGCTTGAGGTGGGGACGCACGGTGCGGCTCGGTGCGGGCGGCGGTTCGGAGACGTAGCGAGCGGCGCGGGCGGCGAGCTCGCGCAGGTGCTGGTGCTCCTGGTCGTCCATGAGCAGGGCGCGGGCGAGCGCGTCGAGGACGGCGGGGCTGGGGCGGGTCTCCTTGCCGCGTTCCAGGCGTACGTAGTAGTCGATGCTGATGCCCGCGAGGGTGGCCAGTTCCTCGCGGCGCAGGCCGGGGGTGCGGCGGATGCCAGCGCCGATGGTGAGGCCGACGTGTTCGGGGCTGGTCTGGGTGCGGCGGGCGCGCAGGTAGCGGCCCAGCTCGGCGCCCTCGCTGTGTGCGCTCGTCGATGCCATGACTCCAGTTTCACCCGGTGAGCACGCGCCGCGCGGGCCGGTGGGGGGCCCTGTCATTACCCCCGAAGAGTTCGCCCTGCCACGACGGTGCGATCCAGGCGAAGGTGGATGAGCAAGACGCCGGCTCTCACACCGCCGCGGCATGACCTGCCGAGAGCGAGTGAGCCGGGCGACGCCACGGTACGAAGAGGGCGAAATGCGCTACATCAAGCTGCGTGACCTGGAGGTTTCCCGGATCGGTCTGGGCGCGATGGGCATGTCCCACGGCTACACGGGCTCGGGGACGGACGACGCGGAGTCGATCCGTACGGTGCACCGGGCGCTGGAGCTGGGCGTCACGCTCATCGACACCGCCGAGATCTACGGCCCGTACACCAACGAGGAACTACTCGGGAAGGCGCTCAAGGGGCGCCGGGACAAGGTGGTGCTGGCCACCAAGTTCGGCCTGGTCTCGCACGGCGGCGAGGGCGCGTGGAACCTGGACTCCGGCCCGGCCAACATCCGCGCCGCGGTCGAGGGCTCCCTGAAGCGGCTGGGCACCGATTACATCGACCTGTACTACCAGCACCGGGTCGACCCGAACACGCCGATCGAGGAGACCGCGGGCGCGGTCGCTGAGCTGATCGCCGAGGGCAAGGTCCGCGCGTTCGGCCTCTCGGAGGCCGGCCCGGACACGATCCGCCGCGCGCACGCCGTACAACCGGTGACGGCGGTGCAGTCGGAGTACTCCCTGTTCACGCGCGGTATCGAGGAGCGCGTCCTGCCCGTGCTGCGGGAGCTGAACATCGGCCTGGTCCCGTTCTCCCCGCTCGGACGCGGTGTCCTGACCGGCACCGTCCGCTCCACAGACCAGTTCGACGAGAACGACTTCCGGCGCGGCAATCCGCGCTTCACCGGCGAGAACTTCCAGCGCAACCTGGCCCTCGCCGACGAGGTCAAGGCCGTAGCCGACGAGGCCGGGGCCACGCCCGGGCAGGTGGCACTGGCCTGGCTGCTCGCCCAGGGGGACGACATCGCCCCCATTCCCGGCACCAAGCGCGTGAGCCGCATCAAGGAGAACGCCGCCGCCGACGCAGTGACCCTGAGCGCCGAGCAGCTCGACACGCTCTCCAGCCTCCCGCCCGCCGCCGGTGACACCCACACCGAGGCCCAGGCGCGGATGCTCGAACGCTGACCGCCCCCTTCCACCTGCTGGCGACGCCGACCCGGCGCCGCCGTCCCACCCGTTTGGAGCAACACCTGTCATGCGTGCAGCCGTGATGTACGGAGCCGGGGACGTCCGTGTCGAGGACCGGGCCGACCCGAAGATCGTCCAGCCCGCTGATGCCGTCGTCCGCGTCGTCGCCTCCTGCGTGTGCGGCAGCGACCTGTGGCCGTATGGGGCGATGCCCGCCACGGACACCGGCAGGCCGATGGGCCACGAGTTCCTCGGCGTCGTCGAGGAGACCGGCGCGGACGTCACCGGCCTCAGCGCGGGGGACCTGGTCGTGGCGCCGTTCACCTACAGCGACAACACCTGCGACTACTGCGCGCGGGGCCTGCACATCTCGTGCCGCAACGGCGGCCGGTACGGGTTCGACGGAGTAGATGGCGGGCAGGGTGAGGCCGTCCGCGTCCCGCACGCCGATGGCACCCTCGTGAAGCTGCCGGTGGCCGCCGACTCGGCCCTGATCCCGTCGCTGCTGGCGCTGTCGGACGTGATGACCACCGGCCACCACGGCGCGGTCACCGCCGGTGTCGGGCGCGGCGACACGGTGCTGGTCGTGGGGGACGGCGCGGTCGGCCTGTGCGCGGTCATCGCCGCCCACCGCCTCGGCGCCGAGCGGATCGTCCTCGCGGGCCGCCATGAAGCACGTACGGATCTCGGGCGGCACTTCGGCGCCACCGACGTGGTCGCCGAACGCGGTGAAGCGGGCATCGCCCGCATCCGTGAGCTGACCGGAAACGTGGACAAGGTCATCGAGGCCGTCGGCACCCGGCCGGCCCTCGACACGGCGCTCGGCGCGGTGAGGGACGGCGGCACCATCAGCCGCCTCGGCGTCCCCCAGTACGAGCAGGGCCCGATCGGCCCGGCCGAGTTCATGCGCAACATCACCCTGACCGGCGGCGCCAGCCCCGCCCGCGCCTACATCGAGCAGCTCCTGCCCGACGTCCTGGACGGCACCATCGCCCCCGGCCGCGTCTTCGACCAGACCTACGCCCTCGACCAGACGCCGCAGGCGTACCGGGCCATGGCCGACCGCCAGGTCCTCAAGGCCCTCATCCGCCCCTGACCGGCCTTCGTCCCAGCAACACCCCCACGCAGCGAAGGAATCTCCCCTCATGCAGACCGTGACCCTCAACAACGGCGTCGAGATGCCGATCCTCGGCTTCGGCGTCTACCAGATCCCCGCCGACGACACCGAGCGCGCCGTCACCGACGCACTCGCCGCCGGCTACCGACTCCTGGACACCGCCGCCGCCTACGGCAACGAAGAAGCCGTCGGCCACGCCATCAAGAACAGCGGCATCCCCCGAAAGGACCTCTTCGTCACCACCAAGCTGTGGGTCCAGGACGCCCCCGCCCAGGACAACACCCGCCGCGCCCTGGAGACCTCACTGACCAAGCTGGGACTGGACCACGTCGACCTGTACCTGATGCACCAGCCCTTCGGTGACGTATACGGCCAGTGGCGTGCCATGGAAGCCGCCCACCGTGAGGGCCTGACCCGGGCCATCGGCGTTGCCAACTTCTACCCCGACCGCCTCCTGGACCTGATCTTCAACAACGAGATCACCCCGCAGGTCAACCAGATCGAGACCCACCCGTTCTTCCAGCGCACGACCGACAACGACCTCATGCGCGAGCACGGCGTCCAGCATCAAGCCTGGGGCGGCTTCGCCGAAGGAAAGAACGGCCTGTTCACCCACCCCGTCCTCAGCGAGATCGGCGCCGCGCACGGCAAGTCCGTCGCCCAGGTCGTACTGCGCTGGCTCATCCAGCGCGACATCGTCACCATCCCCAAGTCGGTCAACCCCGACCGGATGGCACAGAACCTCGACGTCTTCGACTTCGAGCTCACCGGCGACGACATGGAGCGGATCGCCGCCCTGGACACCGGATCGACGCTGTTCTTCGACCACCACGACCCCGAGATGGTCGCCTGGCTCTCCAAGCGCCGCCTGGACGCCTGACCCACACCCGCACAGGGGCGAGCGCCCTCGGCGCCGCTCGCCCCCGGCCGCCTACCGCGCGAAGGACGACCGTGACGCAGCAGAACCACCCGTCGGCCCGGCGTCGCACCATCCTGCGCGCAGCGCTGCTGACCGGAGCCACCACCATGACCGCACCGCACCTCACCAGCTGCTCACCCGGAAACGACCAGCCACCGTCCGACCGGCAGCGCCCGTCAACGAGTCAGACCACGAACGCCCCCGTGGCGCGGCCCAAGGTCCTGCTGGCGTACTTCTCGCGTGCCGGCGAGAACTACCACTACGGCGATCGCACCACGCTCAAGGTCGGTAATACCGAGGTTCTGGCCCACAAGATCAGCGATCTCATCGACTGCGACGTCTACCGGATCGAGCCCGCCGTCCCATACCCCGACAGTTACGACGCGACCGTCGAGCGCAACGTGCGCGAACAGAACGCCGACGCGCGCCCCGCCATTAAAGGCGCGCTGCCCAGCCTCGATGACTACGACACCGTGCTGCTGGGAAGCCCCATCTGGAACGTCCGGGCACCCATGATCATGACGACCTTCACGGAGCGCCTCGACTTCACCGGCAAGACCGTCGCTCCCGTCACTACCCACGCCATGAGCGGCCTGGGCACCACCGCACAGGACTATGCAGCCTCCTGCCGCGGCGCCTCGTTCGCCGACGGCCTCGCGGTCCAAGGCGAGAAGGTTGAGCAAGCCGACCGCGCCGTCAAAGCCTGGCTGCAACGCATCAAGGTGGCAGCACCCTGACCGCGAGCGTTCCGCTCGGAACGCACGCCACGATTGGAAGCGGCCGGGCTCGCGCCGTGAGCCTGACGAGCCTGCCGCCGTTGATCACGCGTCAATGCTCTCGGTGCCGCGATGCAGGAACGGGCCCTCATGAGTCCAACACCGGCCCGTAGAACGAGGTAGCCGGGGCCACTGTGCCCGCACCGAACCGGGCGTTGAGCTGGTCGATCACTGGCTCAACACGCAACCACGATGCCCGGGCCGGGTCGAATGTCAGCTGTGTGTACGCCTGCTCGGCGTTCACGATTCGTTCTGCGACGACCGTGAGCCGGCGGATCCGCGCGCGCTGCAGAGCGAAGCCGCCCAGGATCGCGTACGTGGCCCCGCGCAGGACATCGGTGTGACCCGAGGGCTCGGCCACAGTCCGGGTCGTGGACACTGTCTGGCCATCGGCCAGCCGCACCATCACAGTGACTCCGCCTGCCGCCTGCCGCCTGCCGCCTGCCGCCTGCCGCCTGCCGCCTGCCGCCTGCCGCCTGCCGCCTGCCGCCTGCCGCCTGCCGCCTGCCGCCTGCCGCCTGCCGCCTGCTGCGCGAGGCGCAGGCGGCCGCCCAACTCAGCTGCGAGGCGTGCCGCGGTTGTCCGGAGCTGTTCACTGTCGAGGACATCCTGCGCGAAGTCGGCCCGGACGCTACAGGATCTCGGCGTGCCGCCTGGGGAGATTGCACGGCGGTCCGTCCCGCGTGCGCGCTCCTGCAGCACTCGCCCGTGCCGGCCCAGAATGCGGAGCGCGGTCGTCGCCGGCAACGCGGCCAGCTGCCCGATGCTCCGCACCCCGAAACGACGCAGTGTCTCGGCCTGGGCACGTCGGATCCCGTACAGGTCCCCTACAGGCAGCGGCCGCAAGAACGCCTCGGTCTCCGCATCGGACACGTGCTTCACGCCGTGGGAACCAGTCCGGGCCGAGGCCATCGCCGCCACCGTCCACGAGGGCCCGATCCCCACCACCACGTTGAGGCTGAACCAGGCCATCGCCTGCAGCCTCAGCCGATAGGCAAGGTCTGTCGGCCCCGCGTCGAACAGACGCAGGGCCCCACCGACTTGTGCCACCGCTGCGGTCGGGGGGAGGGCCTGGGCGACCGGCGTGAACCGCTCGATGGCCATCAGGTCGGGCAGCTCTCCGCCTTGCGGCATGCGCAGGTGAAAGAAGACGTGGGCGCTCACTCGCACTCCCCGAGTGCCGGGAGCGTGTCACGAGAACCAGCGAACTGGCCGGGTTCCCCGCCATAATGGCGCCGCCCACAGGCGAGTTTCTCGTTGGGCAACTGCAGGAATGTCCGAACCGGTTGGGTTCCCGAGGGGCCGATCCCGATGGTGGTCTCCACGCCGTAGAGGGCGATCGCGCGTATCTGGAGCATCTGCGCGATGCGACGCGGACCGTCGCCGAGGAAGGCCAGCGCACCTGATAGGTCCGCATCCACCAGATCGGACGGCAGAGGTTGCGAGACCGGTGTGAAGTCCTCCACCAACTCCAGCAACTTCGCGAACAATTTAGGGTCCTGTGTCGCGAAGTCCGCGAGAAGGGGCGGGTGGGGGTGGAGTAGGAGTGTGCATCCGGCGCTCGCGGGACTCTTGTGTCCACGATCAGGTCTGCCTGCGCCACCACCGGTGGCTCGGCCACCGGGGCACGCTCGGCATATTGCTGGCATTGGCGTGCCGGCATCTCGAAACCGCGGTCGATGACCGGTTCTCGGCGGGAGGGGGCATCCCGGGATTGCGCGCCCTCGGCCTCGCTCTGGGCCGGGGGCGCGCTGCCGTGCGCCGCAACCGCGAGACTGCGGTCAGCGCACGCATGTCCCGTCAGAGTCAGACCGCCGCCGGCGGCAGGCACTTCCAGCTGGGGCATGCCCTTCAGCGCAGCCAGCACCCTCGTCAAGCGCCCGCCGGTTGTACGCGTCAGACACCGCAGTCGAGCGCTGGATCTCGTGCGTGGCTGCTGGCCCCGCGACGTGGTCGGCGCACTGCGCGCCTGGCGGCGTGCCGTCCATGAGCTCGGGCAGATCTTCGTCGAAGGGGTACTGGCCGGTCACGCGTACGGAGCGGTCCGTCAGCTGGACGACTGCTGTGGGGAGGTTCTGTGCCTGCCGGGCCCTCGTCGCCGTTCGGCGTCCTGTGCGGAGCCCGGATGTCTCGCCGTCGTCGAAGCCTTCCTCGCTGCGGCTGCCGAGCGGCTCCTGCACGAGGTGCATGCTGCCCAGCAGCTGCTGGGCAGCATGCACCCGAACACTTCCTCGGCGTGGACGAGGTGGTTCGGGACTTCGCAGACGACCTGGAAGAGGCCTGCGGACGGGCCATGACGCTGTTGTCGGCCACGGCGGAAGTGGAATGGGCCGGCCACGGCTTCGTCGGAGTTGATCTGCGCGAGGGGGCCTTCAGGGCGTACGGTTCGAGGGTATCCGCTGGGACGCAGCCACCAGCTGGCCCCAGCTGTGGGAGACGCTGATACGCCGGGCATCACGGACCGCCACCGACGAGGGCGGAGTCCTCATCGTGTCCGCCGAACCCCACGACAGCGTGGTCGCTGCCGATGTCTGACCAGGGGAGGTCGGGCCGGCATCGTCTGCCTGACGAGCAGGGAATTCTCCCTGCTCCTGCCGGGGGCCGGAGCGCGCCCGCGCGAGGCCGCTGTGTGGTCGGGGAGGCGTATGCCAGGCCCGCGGATCGCGTTGGCTGGCCCGGTCGCGCAGGGACCACGGCACATGCCGCCCAGGTCCGTCGACTCACCTTGGCCCACCTCGCCTGTGGTTCGTCAGTCCCTGGACCGTTCGGCTCGAAGATCCAGCACCTGCACCAAGCCGGTGAGCCCAGTGCCGAGAAGCTGTGATCCGTGCGGGGTGGGTCGGGATCGACGGTGTCCGGCCAGCAGATGGCTGATTGGTGTTCTTCAGGGTCCTGCGTCAGCAGCGCGTGCCGAGAATCAGCTACGCCTTCAACGCTATTGGAGCGTCACATTGACCTACCAGCACCGCGATTTGAACCTGACCGACCCGACGCGCGGCTATCTGCACTTTGTCCTGCACACCGAGCCGGCCCTGGGCGTCGCCGCGTCATCACTGAACGCCGTCGTGCCGATCAAGGGCCAGACCCCCCTCGAGCTGGAATGGCTGGACAGGCTGCAGCGCTGCGAGCCGAACAGCCTGCACTGCGCGCTCGTGGAGCAGTCGAGGATTCCTGCCCTGTTCCAGCCGTGCGTGGAGGACGACCAGCGCAGCCCCTCCACGGCTGCCGGGGCGGTGGGCTGTGTCTGCCGCCGGGCCTACTACGACCCCCAGTCCGGACTCCCGGTCGTCGCCAAACACCTCAAGCAGGCGGGCACCGGGGCAGCCGACCGGTGGACTTTCGACACGTACGCCCCGCTGGCCTTGCGCCCCCTGGACCGGCTCCACCACTTCATGGTCAGCGGCGGCAGGTTCTGGGCCCGTACGGCGAAGGGTGTGCTGTCGATCCTGCCGCAGCAGCGCGGCACCAGGTACAACATCGGCTACAGCGGCGGCGGACCGCACGCCCTGGCCGCCTACCTCACCCAGATCGCGGACAGCGACGGAAGGAACACCGCCGCCGGGGCCCCTTACGAAACGGCCCATCCGGCGATCGTGAAATGGGCCGAGAGCCCGGCCGTGTGGCGAGGAACGAACGAACTGACCCTGCAGGACCTCAAAGCACTGCAGCAAGGCTGACATCTGGCCGCCGCAGCGAACGCCCGTCAGCGCGCCACAGAGACCGGCTGCTCCTGCCCGGGCCGGACCCGGCCGCCCGCCCGTGCCGGTATGCCCCGCCGATCGCAACGGCGGTCGTTTCGGGCCGCCGCTCACGCACGCCCGGAGACGGCTGCGGCGCCATTCACGCGGCTGCGCGAGCCTTGCAGGAAGAGCCCGCCCCCCAACACGTGCACTGGACCGGGCTGTCGGCCCGATGGCCGGCCCGCCGGCTCGGCCTCACCGCCGGCCCGGACCCGCCCGGAACACGAGGATGCTGCCCGCTCCCGGCACCAGCAGCGCGCCCACATCCAGGACGACGCCCAGGCCTGCACCGGTGGGCCGAGACCGCGCGGACCCGTTGCCCTCGACGCGCTCGCGCACACGGATCGCATCCGCCCGCACCGGGGTGCTCCCGGAGGCCTGTTCGGCTGGACCGTCTGCGTCTCGCCGCGGACAGTCTCAGCGCACCCGGCCCCGGCTTCCACGCATCTGCGGGACCCGCCGCGATGGGAAGTGCTCTGTGGGGCCGGTTATCGGGCCAGGCCGCCGCTGAGAGGCTGAGCGCCGCTTCGGGTATGCAGGCCAGAAGGCGGCGAGGCCGGCTGCGTCCGCTCTTGGCGACGCGGCTGATCGGTGAGTCACCTGTAGCGGACCTGACGTCGAGCGCGCAGGCCGCCACAGAAGGGCGCCTCGTCGCGTGGACGCCGTTGTCCGAAAACGCCTGGCGACGAGTGGTTGCCCTCTTACTGACTGTCAGCGGGACGTGCTCTCATACCTACTGCGTGGCCATGCCAATGGCTGTGGCAGGGGGAGGGCGTTGTGGGGAGATCGAAACCGCCAGGTACGAGCGGCATGCGACCCGGTAGACCGCTGGGGTCTGGTGGCAGGCACTGGCGCGACGCGGCCAAAGGGCCGCAATGAGCCGGTGCCCGGCGGCGAGCGGGCCAGCCCGTGGCTGCTCCCGTCGACGTCGTCACGAGCAGCAGGTGACGGTCGGCGGTCCACGGTCATCGTGGGCAGGCTGGTGATCGCCGTGGTGCAGCGGTTGTTGGCTCACCGGTGGGTGCTCCACGTCATCGGAGTGATCGCCGCCTGTGTCTTCGGCCCGTGGGCTCGGCCGGTGCGATCGCGGGCTCGCTGCGAGCGTGACAGGGCTTCAGGCTTCGCGTGCGTGCGGCCGAGACCTGCTGCGTGAGATCTGATGCGCCAAGACGGATGCCGGGCAGAGCGAATCGGCGGGGCCGGCGACGTCGTCCGGGACGCTCGTGCAGTCGCCCCCACGGGCCGCGTCTGGCCGATTCAGTGCCGGCACCGGCGCGACGGTGAGCACGGCCCGGCAGCCGGTGCCGGCGTACGCCGGCAAGTCGACGGCACGGCCCGCCAGGTGCTCGGCGCGGCCGTCGGGGGCGTCCTGACGGGCGGCCACTTCCTTCTCCAAGGGGGCCACTTGGGGGCGAGAGCACCGCATGCACCTGGCGGAGCGCCACCTGCTCGGCCAGTGGGCGGTGAGGCCCCGGCCCTTGTCGGCTTGCTCCACCGTGTCCATGCCATCACGCCGACCGAACGTGTTGTCCTGTTCCGCTGGGGGAGTTTCAGCGATGATCTTGACGCTCAATGTGGCCGTCCTGCTCGCCGTCATCATCTACTTCCGCATCCGGCGCCGCGTGCAGGCCAGGAGCCGCTCAGATCAGTGGACGACCGTGGCGATCGTGCTGGTCTTCGGCCTGTTGATTGCCCCGACCGACTTCGGCCAGGGAGTGCTGGAGGTGGTCGGTCAGCTGGCGCAGGGCGTCTCGCAGACCGACCATCCATGACGGCCTGTCTGTGCACTCCGACGGTCATGAAGAGGGCGCTCGGGCCGTCAGGCTGAGGCACAGATGAGCCCATCACCGCCGGTGCGGCGCCGGCGGTCACTTCATAGGGCACGGTCTCGTCCCGGCTACCGCCTGCCTCGCGATCGGCGACGCCTGCTGACGCGGACCCGTTCCCGGGCGAGCTGTGCGCGATCGCCGGCGGCGATGCGGTGCAGCCCGGCTACTGCTCGGTGTGCTGCTTGTCCATAGCTCGTGCCGCCGGACTCATCGCGGGTGTCTGAGTCTGCAAGCGTTTTGCAAGGATGCTGCACCCGGGTGCTGGCAGGGTCTTCCCTGGGTGGGCGGAAGCATGGGGCGCGGCGGAAGCAGGGGGGGCGCGGTGCCGTGCGGTGCAGTTGGGCCGTGCGGTCAGGCGTGGGGCCGCCGCGCCGCCTGCCGACGCGCGGAGAGGCGCAGATGCACACCTGGGGGAAAGGAAGAAGGCGCTGAAGTCGGATTGTCCGCTGTTTCAGGGATTGTCGTTTCGGTGATTTTGCGTCTTCTGCAGTAACAAAAGCACGGGAGGACCAAGTGAAGAGGATTCTACGAGGCCTTGGCGTCGGCTCGATCGCGCTCGCTTGCGTATGCGCGGGTAGCGGCGGGGCCCAGGCGGCCACGGGGCACGGGAAGTCCTACGAAGGCTGCACGAACTACGTGAAGGTGTGGCGCAGCCACGGCAAGGTGTACGCCTACGGCTACCAGAAGTGCAGCAAGAAGCGCAGCGTGCAACGCCCTGAGGCGGCCCTCAGCTCCTACAAGAGCGGGAAGCTGAAGGACTACTCGGGAGGCAAGCTGGGGAGCTGCCACAACAAGAAGTACTGCAAGTCCCCGACCGTCTCGCTGAAGGCCCACAAGGGCTATAAGTACCGGGCGTCGAACACGGGGACCGCGTCGATCGGCGTCCCTGACGAGGGTGACTACTTCTGGCCGAAGCGCACGCACGCCGTGAAGTGGTACACGGCCCGCTAGGAGCCGTCTGCGGCTGCTGGCGCCATGAACGGGCAGGCCCTTTCTTGACGTGGGGAGGGCCTGCCCTTCTTGCCGTGGGGCATCAGGTGCCCGGCGGGCGCGGCTGCCGGACGGCACAGGATGATTCCACGGATCACATGGGTGCAGTCCAGGACGGTGGATCCAACGGCAACACTGCCCAGCAGAAGGCCAGGGCGCTGCAGCAGACCGAGGGAATCAGTTGCCACGAATGCCACGAAGCACGGGGCGTTTTCCCACCTCACGCTGATGCGTGGTGAGGGACGAGGACAGCCTTCACGACGTCGGCGATGTGATGGGTGCTGCAGCAGAGCTTTCAGAAGCCGCCAGCCTCTCAAGGGGGCCATGACCTGCTCGCCGGCACAGCCAGCAGATCTTGGCGTGGGAGCCTTGATGGCTTCGGTCAAGAGGCAACGGGGGATGGTGGGTGAGGGAAGGTCCCGTCGCGGCCGTCACAGGGGGAGCGGGCGAGCACGCCAGCCACACCATCAACGGACGAGCGCGCCCGCCGGCTCCTGGCCTTCCGCCTGGACAGCTACGGCACGCTGGGCATGGCGGATCCGCGGCGAACTCCACGGCACCCTCGACGTCGGCGATCTGCCCGTCATCTCCCGTCTGCTGCAAGCCGCCTGCCCCGACCCCGGCACCGGCGAGCAGCCCCGCTCCGCTTCGGGCTGGACCGCCCAGGAGTCCCGGCGACTCGTGCAGCGCCACCGCCAAGAGCGCGACTTCGGCGTCTTGGCCCAGGAGCTCAACCGACGGCGCGGCGAGATCCACCTAGAACTGGTGCGCCGGGGCGTCATCGCCGGCAAGCCCGGCCCCGCCGTCGAACCCGTCCGCGTACCTGCGCAGTACTCACCGGCCTTTCGGCGGCGCAGGCAACTGCACAGCAACACCCACGCCCGCTGGACAGATGCCGAGAAAGCCCGCCTCGCCCGGCGCAGCGCCGAGGGAGCCGACGCCGAGCAGCTCAGCCGGGAATTCGGACGCACCACAGGGGCCATCGACGACCGACTAGTGAAGATCAACGCCACCGGGCCCGCGGCCGATCAGGCGCGACGCAACCCCCTGTGAAGCCCGCACCGCACGCCCCCCCCGCAGGCGGGCGCCCACAGCCTCCGCACGAGCAAGCTCTCTACCAAGGGTGAGTGCACCGACACGGCGCGCTAGGGCTCCCGGAGAAACTCTCATCCCTAAGGAAGCCACTCGCGTGAGCACCGAGCTGGCACGGCAGTTGCGCGCCACTGGCGCCATGCTCCTGCACGAAACCGGCATGACCCAGGCGGAACTCGCCGAAGCGCTCGGCGTGAGCCAGGCCCAGATCGGCCGACGTCGAAGCGGCGCCACTCCGTGGGGCATCGACGACTGCGTCCTGCTGGCCGCCTGCTTCGACATCGACGTCATGGACCTCCTCGCCGGTCCCTCGCCGGCCTGTCACGCAGTGCAGCAGGCACAGCCGTCACCCGGCACGCCTGCACCCAACTGACCGGCCGAGACCGCCTTTCACGCCGAAGCGCTGCGCCCCATGCAGCGCCGTTGACCCTCCGGTCGTCCACGCCCACACCCTCACCCGCCGGCCTTGGCCGAATCCAGGAGAACGGCCCCCCCGCTTTCATTTGACGCCCCGTCATCTCCTGCCTAGTGTTGAGTACGATCAGATATCAGAGTTGACTTGGATGCTCGCGGACGGAAAGGGTGAACGGTGCTGCTGACAACCGGCCAGGCCGCCCAAGAACTCGGCTGCGCCATCACCACGCTGCGCCGCCTGATCCGAGCCGATCTGCTCCCCGGCCTGACACGGCACGGGGTGCGGGTGATGATTCCGCTGGACACCGTGCAGCGCCTGGCCGCCCGCCCAACCGCCGTTCTGCAGCATCTGGATGCGGACGAGGTGGCGGTTCTTCGGGTGGACGCCGCCTGCAGGATCGACGACGAGGACCGGCAATGGTCCGGATTCTCCGCCCTGCTGCCGCCCGAAAGCCTGCTCAAAGCGCTCCGCGGCGGCTGGCGTTGCGACGCCGCCAGCGTCGCCGCCGCAAACGTCCTGCCCGTGACCGTCGCCGGATACGTGGTCGCCGTCCTGGCCCACCTGAACGTGTGGGAGAACTTGCCCCGCGGACGCCGAGCCTTTCCCCACGCCCGCCTGGCCGGATACGTCACCGACCTGACCGCCCCGACCAAACACCTCACCGGTGCCACCCCCGCCGAGCGCGCCCTGGCCGACCATCTCCTGGGAGCCCGCCTGCCCTCCCAGTCCAGCGGCCCCATCGCCTACGTCCCCACCCACCGCACCGCCTGAGCCGAGGAACCGATGGACGCATCCAGCTACAACGCTGCTCTCGCCGACCTGCGCACGGTGCGCGACGACATCAAAAAGGCCCGGGCCGCCCTCGCCAAGCTGGAGGCCGAACGCGACAAGCACCTCGCCCGACTGGCCGGCTACGCCAAGGCCAAGGCCGAACGCATCGCCCCGGCCGCCGGCCTGAGCCTGGCCGAAGTCGTCGCCCGCGTCCCGGCCCTGGCCCCGCAAACGCTGGCCGGCACGGCCCCCGCAAAGCACCAGCCCCCTGCGCCGACGCCCGAGGCCGACCCCACGCTGCCGCACGCGCCACAGCCCCACGTGCCCCCACCCGCCACGGCGCCCGAGCCCGCGGCCGACGAGGGCCCTGATGCACCCCCCACCCGGCTCCCGCGCCGCCTGCAGCACAGGCTCCGCCCGGGGCCGCCCCCGCACGGCAGGACGAGCCGCGCACCCTGCCCTCGATCCCCGACGGCCAGGAAGGCGAGAGTTGGTTCGCCCACACCAGGAGCCTGGCCTCCACTCGGCCCAACTTCGTGCAGCAGACCCGCTCCACCGTCTTCCTCGACACCGACACCGGGATCCTGGTCCACCGCAACGACACCCACCACCTCGATCTCGGCACCCGTTCGGCCGCCGAGATCCTCACCGCGGTCTGCCACGTGCTGCCCGACGGCGCCGACCGCATCTACATCACCGCGGGCGCCCCCTGGCACCGCGACGCCGAGCGCTACCCCTACCTGCGCGACGCGGTCGCCGCCTGGCTGAATGCCCCCGCCCCGGGCTGGCGCACCGACACCGGCCGCGGCCGCGACAAAATGGCCGGACACTTCGTCCACGCCCGCCACCCCGTCGCCCGCTACATGCGCGACGGCGGATCTGCCCACGTGGAAATCCGCTCCATGGGGGAGTGGTTCGACCTCCAGCCCGAGGACCCCCCCCGGCCATCGCCCGCGACGCCTTCGTCCTGCTCTGGCAGGCCCTGCGCCGCCACTTCGACGACGCCGTCCTGATGGGCTCGCCCTCCCAGACCGGCCGCGACCTGTGGACCCGCACCATCCCCGCCCGCGGCCAGCACAGCGAGGGCTTCCCCGTCCTGTCCGAAGAACTGCGCGGCCTGCTGCACGCCACCGCCGGACAGGGCCGCAACGAGCTGATCGCCCCGCCCCGTGTGCCCGAACGCCTGCCCCAACTTGTCGAGTACGACCGCACCTTCGCCTACGCCAAGCACACCTGGAAATCCCCCATCGGCACCCCCCGCCGCATCACCGGCCACCAGTTCAGCGCCTGGTCCGAGAAGGAACAGGCCCGCGCCCTGTACGGGTGCGGGCACTGGCACATCCGCGTCACCGTCCCCAATACCTGGGACCACGTCGGCCTGCTGCCCGCCCCTGCCCCCGGCGACCGTGCCTGGCACTACCCGGCCACCCCCGGTGCCACCTTCACCACCTGGGCCGGCGGGCCGGAAGTCCACACCGCCCTGACCAACCCGCTCACCCCGTGGAAGATCCAGGTTCTCGACGGCATCCTGTGGGAGGACGGCAAACCACTGGACGACTGGGCTAAGAAACTCAAGGAAGCCTGGGCCACCCTCACCGCCCAGGCTCACTTCCAGCAAGACCCGCCTCAGGCCCGCGCCGCGCACCTCGCCGCCCGCGCCGTGCGCTCCATCCTCCTGTATGGCATCGGCTCCTTCGCCCAACGCCCCCGCATGGTCACCGGCACCACCCCCCGTACCCAGGAGCGGGACGTTCCCGCGGACGCCGAAATCATCGGCCTTAACGACGAGTTGATCACCTGGCAGCGGCCCACCGGCTTCAGCCGCGACCCCAACGCCCACCCCGAATGGGCCGCCGCCATCTGGTCCGGCGCCCGCGCCGCCCTGCTCACCCAGCGCCACCGCGCCGACGACACCCACGCCGGCGCCCTGCACGCCGCCCCCGGCACCGTCATCGCCTTCCGCACCGACGCCCTCTACCTCACCCAGCCCCAGGCCTGGCCCTATCACCAACAGCCCGGCGACTACCTCAAAAAGGGCCACCTCACCGGCCCGCTGGCCGCACCCACCAGCGAAGAAGAACTCCTGGCCCTGCGCGACGCCGGACGCACCGCCCTCACCACCCCGGCGGCGAGTGTCTGATGCCTCCACGCCGCCGACCGGCCGCCCCGGCACCCCAGTTGAACGAGGCCGCCCAACTCGCCGACCAACTCCAGCAAGCCGGCTGCACCAAACGTGACATCGCCAGCATCATCGACCGCGACCCCTCCCTGGTCTCCCAGTTCTACACAAAGAACAAAGGCGCCGCCTTCGTCCCCGCCCTGCGCCAGGTCCTCGCCGCCATCACTACCGCCGGCATCACCGACCTGACCGAACTCGCCGCCCTCGCCGCCCGTCACACCACCCGCCGCACCACCATCAAAGGCACCCGCGCCCGCGTGCGCACCAAGGCCGTCCTGATCACCCCCACCGGTACCGGCACCGGCCGTGTTGCCGCCCAGGCCATCGCCTCCGGCTCCGCCCGCCTGCGCCCCCTCATCGCGGAAGCTGCCCGCCGCGGCCTCAGACTCGCCTTCACCGTCCGCGTCCACAAGTCCGGCTACGTCCTGCCCTCCGGCAGCCGCACCGACTCACCCGGCATCCGCCGCGACGTCATCCAGCGCACCGACCACACCGAAGAACGCTCCTACGGCTCGGCCGCCACTGGCGGCTTCGACGCAGCCGGCTTTGCCCGACGCGTCGACGCGGCAGGCGGCGACGTCACGGCCGCCGTACAGCAGTGGTTGATCGAGACCGGCCGTATCCAACCCGACGCCCGTATCGTCCACCTCGAAGTACGCACCTGGCAGCCCCGCTGACACGCGGGCAGGAGAGGCCCGGCAACGCCGTCGAATTGCGGTGTTGTTGTGGGGTCGTGATGGGTCTGTGGGCGGTCGTGTCCGGGTTGGGATTAGGCGCTGCACCTCACTGCTGTGTGGTGCCGTATGTCCAGGTGATCAGCTCACGGACCATCTCGAGCACGACGTGCTGCCGGTGCGCCGGCCAGGCCGGCGTGGACAGGACGACGACGAGGACGACGGGCAGTGGCGCAGTGCCGGCAGCAGGCGCGCGGTCCGCTCTGCAGGGAACACGGTCGACCATCCGTTGACTGGTGTGTGGGGAGTGCTTCAAGGGCTGAGGCCACGGGCAGACGGGCCGACTGTGACCGCGATCGGTAGGACACTGCGGTGCGCGGGGGCCGGACGTGCCGAGCGGCCGGCGGTGCGGGCGGACGTGATGCGGAAGAGGAACTCACCTGACACTCCGGTCGAGTTGTTGTCTCGGATGTCTCCTCCTGCGTCGGATCCGTCCCGCTGCCCCACGCGTTCTCCAACATTTTGGTTCGCGGAGCACATGCGGCGAGCGGCGTGGGGAGAGTCCCGCAGACGCACATACGACAGGTCACGGCCCGTCGCCAGGCGGACCGGACGGCAAGCAAAAGGCAAGGGCGGGCATGTCACCTGACGGCACCGACGGGCGCGACGACACCGTGCGCCCTCGGCGACCGCCGCGCCCCGCCAGCCAGGGCAGCGGGCCTCGTCTGCCCGGACAGCCTCCGAAGGCCCCGGAGCAGTGCGGTGACACGACCGACTCACAGGCCGACGGACGGCTCTTACGTGATCGGCAGATCGTCGACACACTGGCCCGGGCCCCGGTACGACCGGTCTGTCGATGAACTGGTCCGTTGCGCGCTCGCGGTGCTGAACGGATGGATGCGCCTGGGCAGCATTTTCGAACGCGTCACCCACCGGGGCTTCGGTGGCCTTCCCCACGACACCCAGGACCTCAAAGAGTTGGGGCGTGACGGCGACCTGCGCCAGGAGCCGGCCATGATGACCGCGGCCCGGGCCCTGCCGCGATTGCGGCAGCGCGCCCTGGTCGAGGGCGGCTGGACAGCCAGGAACGGCACCTCAAGGCCGTTGGGCTGCAGCGCACCAGCCACGACCTCCCGCACCATGACGCACGCCTGGCCGAGGTACTCGGGAACATGTGGGTGGCCGCGGTCCTTGAAGAGATCCAGGATCCGCGCACCCGGGCGGCAGCAGCCCTGACGTACGACGGATACTCGCAAGAAGAGATCCGACACATCCTGGACGCACCCTCGGCTCGAGCCATCGAAGGGCTGCCTCAGTGCCGTCACGATCTACCGGTACTTCGACAGCAAGGAAATGCTCGTCCTCGAAGGGTTCCAGGAGAAGTACGGGCCCTGCCTGAGCACGTTGCGTGCACAGACCGCGGAAGAGGACGTCCCGACCGTCCTCAGCCGGGCCGTCTGCGCGCGCCTCACGATGACAGCCGAGGACCGCGAGCGCGTGCTCATGGCCGGAGACGTGATCGACGAAGCGCCCGCTGCCCGCGCCCGCCTGTGGGACATCCTCGCCGAACACCGCAGCGCAACCGCACATGCGATCGCGGAACGCAGCGGAGCCGCACCCGACGACATGGCCGTGCAACTCTCCGCGCGCATCGCGGTACTCATCGCCGAGACAGCCGGCGACCGTTTCCGGGCCAACCCCGGCGGTGCCGAACCGCAGGACATCGCCCGAGACCTCATGCGAGTACTGCGGGACGGCAAAGTGGTGCTGCCCGACCCGGACGCGTGACCTCGACGGCGGGAACTGCCGGACCATAGGCACCGTGCCCGGGCTCAAACCGACCCGGCACGGACATGCGGGTGACCAGCGCTGCCGTGTTACGGCTCTGCAGCCACACTGGCCCGGGGCCGGTGACCTCGAAGACCAGTCCCTGGCCGCACTTCAGGGTCTCCGTCAGCCCGTGGGGGCGGGGTTTGCCCGGATGGCCCGGTCGGCGGTTCGCAGGTGCGGGCCGGTCCACGTCGCTGCGGGTTATGCGCAGGGCGGGGTGGCGTCCGTCGTCACCCCGTCGATGAGATCGCGGACGAGTTCCGCGGCCTGGGACCGGGCCTGCTCCGGTGCGTCGCTGTCGGCGATCGCGAGGGACAGTTCTGTGAGCGCGCCGTAGAAGGCCCCGGCTACCAGGTTGGCCGGGTGGGGACGTAGGCGTCCGGCATCGAGCGCGGCATTGACGACGTCGAGGACCAGGGCGCCGAGGTGGAGCTGGTCCAGCTCACGCCAGCGTTGCCAGCCCAGGGCGATGGGCCCCTGCTGGAGCACGATGTGCCGGTAGGCGCCGTCGCTGCAGACGTCGAGGAACGCGCCGACCGCCCGGGAGGCCCGCTCACGCGGATCGTCCACGGGGGCGATCGCCGTCCGGATGTGCTGGGTGGCCTGCCGCTCCAGCTCCTCGAAGACTGCTGCGAAGAGGCCGGGCTTGCCGTCGAAGTGGTGGTAGAGAGCGCCTCGTGTCAGCCCTGCGGTACGCACCAACTCCTCTGCGGAGACGCTGGCGTAGTCCCGCTCGGTGAAGAGCCGCAGTCCCGTCTCGAGCAGGGCGCGGCGCGTGTTCTCCGCGTACTTCTCTCGCAGCGTTTCCATACGCCATGGATATCACATACGTTGTGTATGTCAGATGCGTTCTGTATGAGAGGTGGACGTGGTGGAGAAGTCCGTGGACGTCGTGATCGTCGGCGCCGGAGTGGCCGGGCTGGTGGCCGCCCGTGACCTCGTACGGAACGGGGCGGATGTGCTCGTCCTGGAGGCACGCGACCGTGTCGGCGGACGCCTCCTGAACGGCGAGCTGCCAGGTGGCGCCCCCATCGAGGTGGGCGGGCAGTGGGTCGGCCCGACCCAGCGTCACGCCATGAAGCTGATCAGGGAACTCGGCCTGCGGACCTACCCCACGTACGGCGACGGTGAGCACATCGCGGAGTTCCGCTCCACCCGCTCCCGGTACAAGGGCCGCATCCCCAAGCTCAACCCGCTCGTCCTCGCCGACATCGGACAGGCCCAGTACCGACTGGACCGGACAGCCCGGCAGGTCGCGGCGGCCGAGCCGTGGCTGGCGCCCCGGGCCGAGAAGCTCGACCGGCAGACCTTCGACACCTGGCTGCGCAGGACCGCGCACACCGAAGGCGGCCGGGACTTCTTCCGGCTGGTCACCGAGGCGGTCTTCGCCGCCGAGCCGGAAGACGTGTCCGCGCTATGGGCCGCGTTCTACATCGGCGCCGCCGGAGGCGTCGACCAGATGATCAACGTCGAGGGCGCAGCCCAGCAGGACCGCGTCGTCGGCGGAACGCAGCGCATTGCGCTCGAACTGGCGGAGAAGCTCGGGGGCCGGATCGTCCTGGAGGCGCCCGTCACCGACATCGACTGGCGGCCCACAGCGACCTCCGGCGTCCGCATCACCACTCGCAGCGGCCTGACCGTCCGCGCCCGGCGGGCCGTAGTCGCCGTCCCGCCGCCGCTGGCCGCCCGTATCCGCTACACCCCGGGTCTGCCCGGCGACCGGGACCAGCTCGTCCAGCGGATGCCGATGGGCCGCGTCATCAAGATCAACATCGCCTACGGCGAGCCGTTCTGGCGCCACGCCGGCCTCAGCGGCCAGGCCAACAGCACCCACCGTCCCTTCGGCACCGTCCTCGACAACACACCTCATGACGGGTCGTGCGGCGTGCTCGTCGGCTTCCTCGAAGGACGCCACGCCGACACCGGCTCCCGCATGGACCCCGACGAGCGCCGCGCCATGGTGCTCAACGATCTCGCCGGTTACTTCGGCCCCAAGGCTCTCAACGCCATCGCCTTCATCGAACGCGATTGGGCGACGAAGCTGCGGCCGACGGACTCGCGCGCGAGATCGGCGCCACCGCGGTGCGGATCGATCTGCAGGACGAGTCAACGCTCGCGGCCGCGGCGGAGCGCCTGAAGGAGGGCGGCGTCGACCACATCGTGACGACCGGCTCGGCGCCGCACGACGTCCGCGCCATCGAACTGGACCGCGACAAACTGCTCGCCGCGTTCGCGGCGAAGGTGATCGGCCCGCTGCTGGTCGCCAAACATTTCGCACCGGTACTGCGGCCCACCGGGTCGCTGGTGCTGTTCTCCGGTGTGGTCGGCTGGCGCCCCGGGCCGGGATCACTCGTCAAGGGGGTCACGAACGGCGCGGTCGAGTACACCGCGCGCCACCTCGCGGCGGACCTCGCTCCTCTTGGGGCAGGACGGCGAGCCTGTTCGAGCTACCCTCGCGGGCGCGGGCCCGGGCGGAAGCTGTCCCAAGCCTGACGACCATGGTCTGGGACGCTCACGTGGTGGGTGGACCACAAAGATTCACCTGGCCTGTGGGCAGAGGCAGCGGCCGTTGTCGGTGCTGATCACGGCCGGACAGCGTGGTGACACCCCGCAGTTCGTCGCCGTGCTAGAAGCCATTCGCGTGCCCTGGCTCGGCGCGGGTCGTCCTCGTATCCGCCCGATGCGGGTGCGGGGTGCGGGGTGACCGGCTCAAGCGCAACCGTGCCGTGACCACACGGTTCGACAAGCTGGCCGTGCGTTACCTGGCGGTCGTCCAGGACGCAGCGATCAACGAGTGACTGTAGGCGGCCCCGTGCGATGCCGACCCGATCGGATACCGGCACAGGGAGAGGACCGTCCCGATGGGGGCCAGAGGCTACGGCGTGGTCAGCGAGAACGGCGACCACATTGAGGGCGCCTCCGAGGACGCCTTGTTCGAAATGATCAGCGCACTCGACGGCACGGACACACGTTCATCGTCATCGAGCCTGATGCGGACGCCCCCACCTGGTACGCGTCCGTGGCCGTTCTGGAAGAGGGCGGATACGAGATCGTTCGCCGTGACTCAGCCCGCCACGAGCACAAGGTTCACGCGGAAGACGACATCAGCCGGATCGCGCTTGACCTCATCGCCTGGCTGACCGCACGCAACTTTCCAGGGCGGCCAGCCAGAAGGGTCACCGACTCCTAAGACACCGCCTAGTCCTGCGGTGCCAAGGTGCGCAGGACGTCGAACTCGTTGCCCTCGGGGTCAGCCATGACCACCCAGTTCCGGCCTGGACCCTGGCCGACGTCCGTCCTGGTCGCGCCGAGGCCGAGCAGCCGGGTCACCTCGTCCTCGGTGCTGCCGTCGATCGGGCTGACGTCGAGGTGCAGCCGGTTCTTGACGGTCTTGCCCTCGGGCACACGAATGAACATTAGGGTGGGCGGCATCTGGCGGGCCCGGATCTCCTCGACGGTCGGCACCCAAGAGCCGATCTCGACCTTGCCCTCGCTCCGGTCGATCACCTTGAAGTCCAGGACCTCGCACCAGAAGGCCGCGAGCCTCTCCGGATCATGGCAGTCAACGGTCAACTCGGTGAACCTGCTTGCCATGCTTCCCCCCAATAGTGCGAACGGCGCTCAGCATAGGCCGCCCGCCTGCAGATCCGAGATCCTTTTGGCCAGGGACATCAAACGGGCTTGATCCAGAGGAAGCCGCCTACCGGCGGGTTCCTTGCGCCCTGCTGTAGCTCGGTCACACGCTCTCTTCCCGACGAACGGAGAAGGCACCCGCGGCAGCCGCCAGGACCGCCGCCTCGGCGGCCCGTTCCGGGAGTTGCGGGTCCGGATCCGCACGCAGGAGCACGAGCTGGTGGTAGAGCGGCGCCGTGGCGGCGATCAGCAGGCTCCGCGCGTCCGTGTGCTGTACGGGGAGTTCACCGCGCTCGATGGCGCGCTCGACAAGGATCTCGCACTGCGCGTACCGGTCCGTCCACAGCTGCGTCTGGGCCCGCGCGGCCTGTTCGGAGTGGAACGAGGCGGCCATGAGGGCGACGGCGAACGACGGCTGTAGGACCAGGGATTCCTGGATCTCCTGGTTGAGGGCGGTCAGATCGCGGCGCAGCGAGCCGGTGTCCGGTGGCTGCCAGTCGATCTCGCCGGCGGCGTCGATGACGTCGACGAGCAGGCCGCCGACATCGCGCCACCGTCGATAGACCGTGGCGCGGTGCACTCCGGCGCGCGTCGCGACGCCCTCCATCGTGAGTCGTTCGTGACCGCCTTCAGCGAGTTCGGCTCGCACCGCATCGAGAACCTGGGCGCGGATGCGGGCGGTGCGGCCGCCCGGACGGCGGTCCGGCGTCGTGTCCAGTGGGTCTGTCATCGGCAATCAGTATCCGGTTGATCAAGGCGGCAGGGCTGTGCCAGCATCTTAACGCGACAACTGTCGCCCTAGGTTCACCAGAGAGGAACCAACTCCGCGATGCCACCCGTTCCCGCTGACCCCACCGTGCTCCACCCGATGCCCGAGCATCCTCGCGTGGTTCTCCTCAAGCCGTTGGTGAAGTCGCCGTTGATCGAGGTCGGTGACTTCTCCTACTACGACGATCCGGACGATCCGACCGCGTTCGAGTCGCGCAACGTGCTGTACCACTACGGTCCCGAGCGGCTTGTCATCGGCAAGTACTGCGCGCTGGGCACGGGCACCCGGTTCATCATGAACGGAGCCAACCACCGCATGGACGGCCCTTCCACTTTTCCGTTCCCCACCATGGGCGGTTCCTGGGCGGAGCACTTCGACCTGATCACCGGCCTGCCCGGCCGGGGCGACACGGTCGTCGGCAACGACGTGTGGTTCGGCCACGGCGCCACGGTCATGCCCGGTGTGCGCATCGGGCACGGCGCGATCATCGCCGCCGGCGCCGTGGTCACCGGCGACGTCCCCGACTACGGCATCGTCGGCGGCAACCCCGCCCGGCTCATCCGCACCCGCTACGACGCCGCGGACATCGCCCGGCTCCTCGCCGTGGCGTGGTGGGACTGGCCCGTGCAGCACATCACCCGGCACGTACGGACGATCATGTCGGGGACCGTCACCGACCTGGAGCAGGCCGCCGCGCAGACCGACCAGCCCTGACACCGGGTCTCGCCCCACCGCCCGCACCCGTCCCGCACCCATCATCCCGCGCCAGAAACGAGTGATCACCCATGTCCCGTAGCCGCGCCCACATCGCGATGGTCGGTGTCCCCATCCTCAGCCATGTCCTGCCCAGCCTCGCGCTCATCCGTGAACTGGTGGCCCGCGGGCACCGGGTCACCTACGCCAACGATCCGCTCGTGGCCGACCGGATCGAGTCCGCCGGTGCGGCACTGGTGCCCTGCACCTCCACATTGCCCGTCGCGAACAACAACTGGCCCGCCGATCCCATCGCCGCGGCGAGTCTCTTCCTCGACGACGCCGTCCAAGCGCTCCCCCAACTGCACGCCGCCTACGACGACGATCCGGCCGACCTGTACCTCTACGACATCGGCGCATACGCCGCACGCGCCCTCGCCGAAAGCCAGGGCCGTCCCCTCGTGCAGCTGTCCCCGACGTTCGTCGGCTGGGACGGCTACCAGGAGGAAGTCGCGGCGCAACTGCGGAAGTTGCCGGGCGCCGACGCGTACCGGGGCAGGTTCGCGCGGTGGCTGGCCGACTGCGGGGCAACCACCACGGACGTGGACGCCTTCTCAGGGCCGCCCGCCCGGGCCCTCGCCCTGATCCCGAAAGCGATGCAGCCGCACGCCGACCGCGTCGACACCAACACAGTGACCTTCACCGGCCCCTGCTTCGACGCCCCGGCGGACACGGATGATTGGACCCGCCCGGCGGACGCGGACAACGTACTGCTGATCTCCCTCGGCTCCGCCTACACGCACAGGCCGGAGTTCTACCGGCAGTGCCTCGCCGCCTTCGGCGACCTGCCGGGCTGGCACGTCGTCCTCCAGATCGGCAAACACACCGACCCCGAGGCACTCGGCACCATCCCGCCCAACGTCGAAGTGCACTCCTGGATCCCCCAGCGGGCGATCCTCGGACAGGCAGATGCCTTCGTCACCCACGCCGGCATGGGCGGCAGCGGCGAAGGGCTCCTCGCCGGCGTCCCCATGATCGCCGTCCCGCAGGGAGCCGAGCAGTTCATGAACGCCGACAAGCTCGTGGAACTCGGCGTCGCCCGCCGCGTGGACACCGCCGACGCCACCGCCGAAACTCTCCGCACGGCACTGGACGACCTGATGTTCGATCCGGAACGCCGCGCCCGATCCCAGCAGTTGCAGGCCGCCGCCCGCGCCGAGGGCGGCACCCCCCGCGCCGCCGACCTCATCGAGAACATGCTGGCCACCCCCGGCCTCACATCCTGACGACTGCCGCTCGCCTCGCCCGCCCCGAACCCCTCACGTACATGTGGAGACCTTCATGCCCACGATAGGCATCATCCTCGGCACCACCCGCCCCGGCCGCCTCGGACCGCAGATCGCGCAGTGGGTCGAGAAGACCGCCGGCGCGCGGGACGACGCCACGTTCGAAGTCGTCGACATCGCCGACTATCACCTGCCCCTGTTCGACGAGCCGCGCACACCGCGCCTCGGCGACTACGCGCACGACCACACCCGCACCTGGGCCGCCACGATCGACGCGCTCGACGGATTCGTTTTCGTCACCCCCGAGTACAACCGCTCGATCCCCGCCGCACTGAAGAACGCCATCGACTTCGTCTACAACGAATGGAACAACAAGGCAGCCGGGTTCGTCGGCTACGGCAGCAACGTCAGCGGCGCCCGCGCCCTCGACCACCTCCGGCACATCGCCGGCGCGGTCCAGCTGACGGCCGTACACACCCAGGTCCACCTCTCGCTGCAAAGCGACTTCGAGCAGTACACGTCCTTCGCACCCGCCGCACGTCACGAGAGCGCCCTGCAGCAGATGCTCACCGAGGTCGTCACCCTGACCTCAGCCCTCGCACCACTCCGCACGCCCCGGCCCAGATGAGGGTGGCAGCGAAGTGCAGCGCTGCCCGGTAGGCGATTGCGAAGTTGCCCGTTCGCATGGTCAGACCCCGCCACTGCTTGATCCGGCAGATGCATCGCTCGACCGTGTTGCGCTGCTTGTACGCTTCGGCGTCCAAGTCGAGTGGCCGGCCGGCCACTCGACCCACCTCGACGCCAACAGCGACCGACCTGGTCGGACGGCTGGGGAACGACAGCGCGGATCCCGCGTCGGCGGAAATGCCTGCGGATCGCGCGTGACGAGTACGCGCGGTCCGCCAGAACGGTGTCCGGTCGAGTTCTCGGTCTTCCCGGCCCGCTTCGTGGAACACGGTACCGGCCATGACAGCCTCGACTGCCCGACAGCCCGAGCCTGGGGTTCGCGTGGCTTTGGACGCTGGTCGCGTCAGACGGTCGACAGCACCCCGTGGCGTGCAACTCAGGACGCTCTGCGCTCCTTGGATATCGGCCACGACGTGGCCTGCTCAGCGAAGTCGATTTGACTGCGACCAGCCTGCCCGGACTCCGCGGCCCGGAGTCGGTCGACTCAACGAAGGGACCAAGGACCTGCTAGCCGGGGCTTTCGCTGGCAAGGGTGCTCATTCACCGCTCATAGCATTGCGTACGTAGATGAACCTCAGGACTCCTGAAGGGCAATCCGTATGCGTAAGGCAGTAGCTACCGCAGCCGTTCTCATCGCGTCTGTCTGTGGCGTTCTCGGCGTAGCCGCAGCGGCGGCGTTCGTCGAGTCTGAGCACCACACCGCACCGATGGTGGAACCGCTCTCGGAGTAGGGCCCGTCCGCCCGACCTGCCAACGGCTTGGGGCTGATGTCCCGTCCATGCCGGTGCCCAGGGCGACTGCATGACCTTCCCCCGGCACGCCAAGTGCTGCGCCCCAGGCCTCGTACGTGGCAGGACTGAGCACATGTCGGGCGAGTGCGCGCCGCTCGGCCTCGACCTCCCGCGGAGCGCGAGCCGGGTCGTGCAGCGCGGGAGGGCGAGCGAGGTAGAGGGCGAGCAGCCACTCGGGACGGACGGCGTCCCGGTCGCCTCCCTCCATGGCGCCCGAAGCGGGGCCATGGGCAGCGGAAGGGCGCGGCAGGAGGTGAACAGCGGCGGTGCCCCTTGCCAGCCCGGCCGTCACCGTCGACGTCCGCGTGCAGGACGCTCCCGTTGGCCGACCCGGTATCCGCCCAGTCGGGCATCCGCAGGTTGCAGTACCCGGTCGGGTTCGCTGGTGGCCGGTACAGAGCAGCACGCCTTGGTGGTGGGTGGTGAAATGAATCCACCCCCAGCGCAATGGCGAGAGAGCATCTGGGCCGGACTGCCCATCGGGCCGGCTGGCAGCGAGCCCCATGCGAGCGGCCAGTAGGGCTACCGCTAAAGGACGGCGTTCGACCTCTGAGGGGCGTCCGGCAGTCGCCTTCGGTAGCTTGCGGCGACACCGGGCGAGACGGCACCTCGACCAAGCGCAGCAAGCCCAACCTCTCCCTATCGTGCCGGGCGATCTTGGCGATGGCCGCCTTGCCTGTTCCGCTCGTGGGCTTGCCGCAGGAGAGCGTGGGGCTTGGTGGCGACCTGGCGGTCTTGGCCTGCTGAGCAGGAGCGCGGGCGGAACCTTCGTCGGACGCCAAGGCAAGACCGCGACATCGTCGACACGCCGATGTGGCTCCTGCGCGCGGGATTCGTCTCCGGCGAGACCACCCACATCGAGGGCGGCACCCGCCACAAGACCCCCTGACGCCCGACCCGCGAGTGCTACGTGCCCCCGACGACCCCACCGGAAGTGGGGACATCCAGGAACGGTTCCGCTGGATCAGAAACGGACTTTAGTCCTGCCCTGATGAAGCTCTGGGAGCATGCTCTCGCGTCACGGCAACGGGCGGGTCAGCCAGAGCACCTCGCCGTTGTCTTCGACAGAGACGTGATCCCGCTCGAAGCCGAGTTTCTCGAGGACCCGGAGCGACGGGTTGTTCCACGAGCCGACGGTCGCCCAGAGCCGCTTGCGGCCAGTCGTGACAGCGGCATCGAGCACCGCGCGGGCCGCCTCGGTGGCGTAGCCACGTCCCTGCACGCACTGGAACAGCTCATACGCGATCTCAGGCTCCTCCAGGGTGGAGCGGCCGATGATCAGCCCGCAGTAGCCGATGAAGTCGCCCTCGTCGCGACGCTGGATGGGCAGCAGGGCGATCCCCGTAGTCATCGTCGCGGCGCGCAGCTCCGCGATCGACGTCCGGGCACGCTCAACCGTGGGAGTTCCCTTGCCGCGCTCGGAGAGGAGGGCGCAGAACTCAGCGGCGTCCGAGTCGGCCCACGGCCGCAGGATCAGCCGCTCGGTCTCAAGGTGGAACGGCAACGTCTCGTACGTGGTCATGTCCCCACCCTGCCCCACGGAACATCACGACCTGCGGTCGTCGCCCCGCTCAGCCGCGGTGAACGCCAGGCGCACCGAGAGCTTCCCAGCCCTCGACCAGAGGCATCTCTCTCAGCGTCGAACACGGGGCGCTATCTGGGCGCGTACGAACCATGCTTCAACGGAGGGAGCGGGGCCGACAGCGGAATAGTCCGCGACAGAGGCCGGATTGGAGTGCTCGTGGCGCGATCGGTGTCGAACGGCGGTCAGGACCGCCAGACGGAAATGCAATGGTCGGTCTCAATATCAAGCGGCGGCCCTGTCCCTGATGCTGCGTCCGGCCCGACGGCGCTGCTGCGGGGGCGGCCATAGCGACGCGGGCCGAGCCCGGTGAACGACGGGGCAGTCCAAGAGGGCTCCGGAATCGTGATCACACCAGACACGACTAGGTCATCGCCCGGCGGCTGCAGCTACGAACCAGCCTCCAGCAGTGGTTTCCGTCCGGGCACTCGGGCAACAGCACTCCGAAAACCGCGAAGAAGAGCAGCGGCACACTGGACACCACAGCCATGATCAGGAATCATCCGCGTGCCTCTCGCCGGTCCCCCACGTGAACCACCACCAATCCCACGGCCGGCGCCAGCACGGCAGCGAACAAGGCCATCAGGACGAACGCCCAGCCGATCTCCCGCCGCACGCCCGGCCACCCCAACGCATGCGTGATCGCCGGGGCAAACAGGAGGACAGGCGCAGACGCCCACCACCACGACAGTGCCCTACTGATCCGGTCCCCACGTGCAGGCGCCATGTAGGTCGGCCTCATGCCCCCGCGACGGCTCTCCGGAGCGATCCCAGACGATGACATGACCGCATCGTAGGGGGCTGAGGACACATGTGCCCCTCTTGTCGGCCGCGAGACTGTCCGGCTTCTTGCGCGGCCGGCCCGGGCCAGGTCTGGGAACTCTTCTCCAGAACCGGCCTGAACTGGGTGCAGTCGGCTCGTTGTCCCGGAGTGACGATCAAGGACAACGGGCGGCAGCGGCCGTCCGCGCTCAGGTGGAGCTTGCTGGTGAACCCGCCGCGCGAGCGGCCCAGGCCTTCATCTGCAGCACCACCTCCGCCAGGCGGGCCAGCAGGCTTTGCCACGGGGGCTCGGCCTGGTGTTCGCTCTCTGCTGTCCCCTTTGACGCAAAGGCCCGGTGGTGGATCGCTTCGAGCGCCGGCCGCATCTTGATGGGCCCGCACGATGGTGGAGTCCACCGCGATGTCCCAGTCGACTTCACCAGTGGCGTCGGCCGCGGCCTGGACCTGCTGCAGCAAGCGTTCCCATGTGCCGTCGGCAGACCACAGCCGATGGCGCTCATAGACCGTCTTCCACGGGCCGAACCGCTCGGGCAGATCCCGCCACTGCACGCCGGTCCGCACGCGGTGCATGATGCCGTCGATCACCTGCCGGTGATTCCGCCACCGGCCGCACGACCGTTGCTGACCGGCAGGAACGGCTTCAGCCGTTCCCACTCCGCGTCCGTCAGGGCACCCCGCCCCATGCCCACACCAACGATGCGGACACGCAGGAATTTCGTAGTCGTCCAGGCCAAGCCCTAGCGGGGCAACCATCCCTCTCTTTCGCACGTCATGCGTTCGCGGCATCATCGCCGTTCGAGTGCAGGGAGCTTCCTGGGGCGGAACGTTCCCCAGCGCTCCGCGCACTTCGATGACGTGGACGCCGTAAACCGAGATACGTCTGGTTGAAGAGGAGAAGCATGCTGCAGTTGTTGTACTTCGCCCTGGGGACGGGAGCTGTGGTGATTTCGATCCCCTTCTTCGTCATCGCCTTCGCCATGGCCAGATTCGACAAGGGCTTTAAGCCCAGGCCCATGATGGCCGCGCTGAACGCACTGGTGGGAGCTGGCCTCATAGGGCTCTGCCTGTGGCTCTTCTCGCTATGAGAACCCGTCAGGCTCTCCTGCTCCGAACATGATCGACCGGACATGTCCTAGTAGGACTTTGTTAGGTGGCTGGTCAGGTTCGGGGCCTGGTAGTTCGCTGGGGGTATGACTCCGGAGGAGCTTGCCGGGTGCCGTGACCGGCTGGAGGATTTTGCGGCGGAGGTGTTCGCGCCGCTGGTGCGGTCGGATCAGCGGGCCAAGGGCGGCCTGTACTTACGGGGCCTGCTGCTGGACGGTCGGCGCAAGTCGATGCAGCCGATGGCCCGCCGGCTCGGCGTCGATCATCAACGGCTGCAGCAGTTCGTCACGTCATCGACCTGGCCCATGGCCGCAGTTCAGCACAGGCTGGCCCGGCGGGCGGTGGCGGTGGGCCGGCCGGAGGTGTGGGTGGTGGATGACACCGGCTTTCCCAAGGACGGTGACCTGTCGCCCGCGGTGGCCGCGCAGTACTGCCCGCCGCTGGGCAAGACCGCCAACTGCCAGGTCACGGTGAGCGTGCACGCGGCCACCGACCGCGCGTCCTGCCCGCTGACCTGGCGGCTGTTGCTGCCTGAGAGCTGGGACGGGCCTGATGCCGCGCGGCAGCGCCGGCATCACCGGCCCAAGTGGCAGCTGGCACTCGACATGCTCGATGAGCTGGCCGGGCTCGGTCTGCGGCCCGCAGTGGTGGCCGCCGACGCCGGATACGGCAACAACGCTTCCTTCCGCCACGGGCTCGAAGAACGGCAGCTGGCCTACGCGCTGCAGGTCAAGGGCGAGCTGACGGCCTACCCGGCGGCCATCGAACCCGTCACCCTGCCCTACGGTGGACTGGGCCCACGGCCGCTGCCCCGCTACCGCACCCGTCCGGTCAGCCTGCGTGCACACGTGCGGGCCGCGGGCCACGGCCAGGCCGTCACCGTCGACTGGCGCCGAGGATCGCGAGGCCGGATGCGGGCCCGGTTCGTGTTCCTGCGGGTCCGTCCGGCCGGTCGCCGCCCCAAACCCGCCGACGACGGCACCTTCGGTCTGCGCTGGCTGATCGCCCAGTGGCCCCAGGACACGGACGAGCCGGTCAGATACTGGCTCTCCAACCTGCCCGCCGACCTCCCGCCCCGTGTCCTGGTCCGGCTTGCCAAGACCCGCTGGCGCATCGAGCACGACTACCGCGAGCTGAAGACCGGGCTCGGACTCGACCACTCCGAGGGCCGGTCCTGGGACGGCTGGCACCGCAACGTCACCCTGGTGACCGCGGCCCACCTCTTCCTGACCGAACAGCGCACCGACCCAAAAGCCCCGGCCGGGGCCTGACCCTCTACCAGGCCCTCGCACAACTACAGCAACTGCTTGCCACCTGGTCAGGCCACTGCCCGACCTGCCACCAACCCGCACCCCGGCAGCCCTACGACACCACCCAACAAAGTCCTACTAGTTGGGCGGTCACGAAGGTGCGCCTCCGGGCGGTGGGGCTCTTTCGTCATGCCCGTCCGGCCCGTAGCCAGGGCCGGTCGGCCCCTCGCGGAGCTGTCTTCATGGCTGGATGGTGCCCATGCTGGGGTGGCGCCCCAGCTATGGCGGTCCGCCGGTGCGGCGGGAGCGCTGGCGGCCCGTCGCCGCCCCGCAGGCCCGGTCGCGTGTACTCCCCGGTTCCGCGACCGGGCCCACCTCAACCGGGGGCGCCTGCGCGCGGGAGTGTGCTGGCATCCCCGGGAGTCGCAGTCGACAAGGCCCATCGGCGTAAGGCGCGTCAGCTAAGGGGCTGGTCCCCAGTAGGGCCCTGTTCACACCTGTTGAAATACGGACCGTATCGAGCCAGCGCCCCCACCTACTCCGGACGGTGGGGCCGTTCCGTCATCGGCCACAAAGAGGCGACTTGGCTATGACCCGACGCCCTGAAGCGGGTCTCGTCACCACACAGCGGGACGGTGCGTGGAGGCGTTCCAGTGACGTCCGGCGGTGCCGTACAGGCCGCACCCCGGAGAGCAGTTGCCGGTTGCCGTGCGCCGGAATGCCACTTCGTTTACTGGCTATCGCATTGCACAACGGCTAGACCTGTGGTCGGGCACTGCAGGGATATTGACGACTGCGCCGTAAACAGCGCGCGGATGGTTCTGCTGACGGCCTGCCGTGCCCCGCCGGCCGTCAGCAGAGCCGCACTCCCCGGACAGGGCCTCAGCGTGCAACGGTTCCCCGACCTGTCCCCACAGACCTGCGCGACGTGGGCTCAAGCCATCCCAGGACCTTAACGACGCGCGTTCCCACCCCGTTATCCACGAGTGCCGGTCCGAGCCTCCACGATGCCGCGCACCACCTCCACAACGGTGCACTGCTCATCCCGTACTTGTTGGCGCAGCCAGGCCATGGCCACCTCGACAGGAACGCCGTGCTGGGCCGCGAGCAGGCGCTTGGCCTGCTCGATCAGGACCCGCTCGGCCAGATTCTTTTCCAAGTTCTCCGTCTGGGAGCGGCTTTCTTCCACCGGGCGCTGTAGCTCCAGCGTGCCAGCCACCACGTCCGGTGGTCACCCATTGGGGCGCCGGTGTTCGCACGCCCAGACCACCGGCCCGACGCCGCTCAGCGAGACGTGCCTATCCTGCGCGGGGCGCAGACGGACATGGACCGGCCTTCTGCTCTGCCCGACCTGCGGGCATGTGGGCTACAGCGGCACCATTGCCCACTTCGACTCGAGCGGATACCCCGTCGCGTGCACCTTGGCTGACGGCCAGGAGTGGGCCTGATGCTATGAGGACAACGTGTGACTCGACCCACTACAAGGCGACCGATCCGAAGAATCCGGCTTCAAAAACGGCTCTGGATCCAGACCATGAAGAGACTCACGACACCGGAGCCAACGCTGTAGGCAATGCCACGCAGAAGCTCCTCGGCCAGCGTGCGGCCGTTTTTGAAGAACCAGTTCCGAAGCCGACGAAAGTCACGGAGTACAGATCCACTCGGCGACGGCCGAGTGTTGCTAAGCTGTTGCAAAATGGCGTCTCCATTGGGGCTGGGTTCCAAATGGCGGGAGCCGCGCAGGGAGTTCACACCGGAGGTTCCTAGGCCTTGGACCGGTTGGGCTCCCATTAGCGCGTTGACGCGATTCTATGAGCCCGTATATAGAGATTGACTTCCGTAGCGTTTCGCCACACCTAGGAATTTTAAGTACACACCACATCACGCTAAGTAATCTATTGAGTCGAACAATGGTCGCTGACGTACTGTCAGTGGTGCGGCGCCCCGGTCGCGGAGAACGTGCACCGACCACGGCTGGGAGTTCGGCTGGCTGTTCCTCGGCGTCCGGAGCTAAAAGGGGCCCGCGCGGCGTACGAAGCGGTACACGGGGTTCCTCAAGGATGGTTGCGATCCTGTCGCTCATCCCACCGCTGACGGTAAGTGACGCCACGACATCTCGCGCTCCGGGCAAGCGCGTCCCACGGTGCAGGCAGCTCACCGGGCTGGTACCTGGTGACAGGCACAGATGCACTGGGTCGCGCAGAACTTGCAGGCCCCCGGCCGCTTCTCACCCTGGTACCCCGTCATCGACTGCCAGTAGGTGTGCTCGCCGTGCCGGCAGCCTGTCGACAGATACTCGTGCGCCCCAACCGCCGCGACCGACGCCCGCAGTCGTACCTCAACGTAGGTCAGGAGGGCAGCAACGACGAGCGTCCCGACGACGATCAGCACCCACAGCACGCGCACGAGCGGGGTTTCCCGGCCCCACACTGTAGGGGTCAGTGCGGCAGCGATCACGCCGATGCCCCACAGTTCGATGAGCAGGCCGAAGCGTTTGATGTTCTTCGCGATCATCCTCCGAGGCAGCGTGCAGGGCTTAAGACCGTGTCCTGCATGACCGGTTGGCGGTTTTACAGGTGTCATGGGGAGTGGGGCTGGATTGTTCCGGACGGGTTGTGGGAGATAGCAAGGCCGCAATTGCCGCCGCGGGTGCGTCCTCAGGTCGGTGGGGTCGCGAACATCGATGACGAGGCAGTCTTCGCGGCGGTCATCTACGTACTGGTCAGCGGGTGTGCCTGGCGTGCCTTACCGCCATGCTTCGGGGCGTCGAAGTCGACCGTGCGCCGCAGGTTCGCCATCTGGTCGAGAGCCGGAGTGTGGGGCCAGCTGTATCAGAAGGTTCTCCAACTCCTGGACGATCAGGGCATGATCGACCTGTCCCGGGCGGTCCTGGATTTCGCAGACGTCCGCGCAAAAAGAGGGGCGAGTACACAGGTCCGAGCCCCGTGGATCGCGCCAAGCAAGGTTCCAAGGTGCACGTCCTGTCCGACAGGGACGGGGACTGCCCCTACGCATCGGGCTCTCCGCCGCGAACGTCCACGACAGTCAGGCCCTGAAACCGATGCTGTCCCATTTCCACCTGGGAAACGAAGCCCACGCGACGCAGTCAAAGCCCCGCCGCCTTCACGCTGATAGGGCATACGACGTCCCCCACCTGCGGCGATGGCTCTGGGGCAAACATATCGGTGTCCGCATTGCCCGTAGAGGTATCGACTCCAGCGAACGCCTCGCCCGACACAGGTGGGTCATCGAGCGCACCATGTCATGGCTGACCGGCTACCGCAGGCTCAACCGCCGCTACGAGCGGAAACCCGGCAACTATGTGGCCTTCCTCGGTCTTGCAGCAGCCCTCTGCTGCTACAAGCGGTTCCTCAAGCAGACCGTGTAGGGCACGGTTGCAAGATGCGCGCTCTCTCAGAGCCTGTTGTTTACCGTTGCTTCCTGCTCGTTTTGGCACGGTCGTACAGGTAAGGGCGAGGCCCGCGCCTCACAGGGCCACATAGATCCTGATGCCAAGAGCAACGACGAAGACCACGGCCATGCCGATCAGGAAACGGCGAACCGGTGTGCCGTCCTTGGCCAGCGTGTAAGCGATCGCCGCTCGCTTCGGCCTCTGCGGGTCATAGATCACGTCGACCCGCTGCCTGACGTCTACGCCGGCCTGAGAACTGAACGGTGTGGTGAACGTGATTGAGTCCCCACCTGGGACACGGAACCGGATCAGACAGGCAACCTTGCCACTTCGCACGGAGTGGCTAGCAGACACCTCTTCCTTTCACGCCTCGCCGACGCAGCCGTTCGTTCCAGAAGTGAGGAACCGCGAAGAAGAAGGAGACAACAGCCGTCAGGACCATGACAGCCACAGTCATAAGACCTATCTCCGCATGCGTCATCTGCTCCCCCTCAGATCCGACCTGCTCCATGAGCAACCACAGCCTCACTGTCCGTAAGACCCCCGGTCAAGCCTTGATCGCACCGAGGCGATCCTCCCGGACTCGCCCACTCCGTAGACCATGTAGAACACGGTCTTAAGAGCCCATGGACGCTGCCCTCACGCGTGGGGAGCAAGTGTCGAAAGCTGTGGATCAGCGGCCGTTCACCATGACTCGTGATTCAGGTGGACGAGCCCTTCGATGGAGTCCAGCTGGGCCCGCAGGGCGGGGTTGAGGGCTGGGGTGGTTGTCAGCAACAGCACCTGGACCGTCGGGTAATCGGCGGCGTAGAGGTCGTCTTCGCCGTCGTCGCCGGGAATCAGGTTGGGCTGGATCTCGATGTGGCCGTCAGGGCTCTCCGCGCGGTGGTAGACGCCTCGGAAGTAGCTGTCGTGCTCGTTGAAGGCCAGCCCGAGGCGGCCGCCGACGAGGCGGACAAGTTCGTCGGCGGTGTGACTGCTGGTGCCGTAGGTGTCGTAGTCGGTCATGGTGGACGAGACCCTATGCCGTGACGTTCTCAGGGCGTTCGACAAGGTGACCGCGTTCAAAGCGGGCGCCGGCTCGGACGAGGGCGACGAGGTGGGGTGCGTTCACGGCTCGCCAGCGGGCCTGGGCGGACTCGACGAGCTCGAACAGCATCGCCAGGGCGGCTGCCCGGGACCCGGCGCCCTTGGTGACCTTCGTCCGCAGCCGCACGGTCGCCAAGGTCGACTCGATTGGGTTTGTGGTGCGCAAGTGGATCCAGTGCTCGGCGGGGAAGTCGTAGAACGCCAGCAGCTCGGCCTCGTCAACGACGATCTTCTTGACGGCCTTGGGGAACTTCGCGCCGTACTGCCTGGCGAACGCCTTGACCGCGGCCGCCGCGTGTTCCTTGTCCTCGGCGTTGTAGATGTCCTGGATCACCTTCTTCGCCGCAGGCTGAGCCGACTTCGGCAGGCTGTCCGAACAGTTGGCCGTTTTGTGAACCCAGCACCGCTGATGACGGGTTTCGGGGAAGACCTCGTTCAGCGCGTTCCAGAACCCGAGGGCGCCGTCACCGACGGCCAGGACAGGAGCGCGCATGCCGCGCCGTCGGCAGTCCCGCAGCAGACTCGCCCAGGACTCCGAGGATTCCCGATACCCGTCCGCCATCGCGATCAGCTCCTTCGTGCCGTCCGCCCGCACTCCCATCACCACCAGGACCGCGGCCTTCGCCTCCTCCAAACGGATGCGCAGGTGGATGCCGTCGGCCCACACGTAGACGTAGTCCGTGGCAGACAGATCGCGCTCGCCGAACACCTTGTGATCGGCCTGCCACTGAGTGGTCAACCGGGTCACTGTGGCCGGGGACAGGCCGGCTGAGGAGCCGAGGAACTGTTCCAGAGCGGGCAGGAAATCGCCTGAGGACAGGCCGTGGAGGTAGAGCAGCGGCAGCACCTCGCTGATCTTCGGGGACTTGCGAGCCCAGGGCGGCAGGATCGCCGAGGAGAACCGCTTGCGCTCACCAGTAGCCGCGTCGACGCGCTTGTCGCTGACGCGCGGGGCCTTGACCTCGACCGCCCCGGCCGCGGTGGTCACCGAGCGGGGCCGGTGATGGCCGTTGCGGACCACGAGTCGCCGCCCACGCTCGTCCTTCTCGTCGACCAACTCGGCTCTATAGGGATCGACTTCGGCCTCAACGTGGCGGCTAGCATCCGCCTCGCACCCTCCCGGACGATCTCGTCGATGAGCGAAGAGCCGTTGGCGGTGGTGCCGTCGGCGGTGACTACGCTCAGCACGGGCATGCCTTCCCGACCGGTGTTCGCAGCACCGGCCTACTCGATGACCATCAATCGATCACTCGGAAAGGTACGGCCTTCGCGTTCAACCCGAGCTCGATCCACAGGTCTTGAGCATTGCTCACGCGTGGGGAGTTACTGACCTATTCGGAGTGTTGTCGTCGGATAGTGAGTCAGTTTGAGTCCGGTGCCGGTGAGGCAGCCGTCGATGAGTTCGGGGTGGCGTTGAATGTGCCGCAGGCCGCGGCGGAGGGTGTGTTCGAGATGGTCGTCGTCGGTGAAGGCGACATTGGCCAGCGGACCGCGCCGCAGCAGTGACCAGACGCCCTCCACCGGGTTCAAGTCCGGGGCATACGAGGGCAGATGAACGATGGTGAGCCAGTCGTGGCCTGCCGCGTACTGGCGCATCCCGGCGGTCCGGTGGGTGTTGAGATTGTCCCAGATGAGGACGATGGGAGCCTTGAGCTGGATGTGGGCGCGAACGATGAGGTCGCGGTAGTCGGTCCAGGCGAAACTGTTGCGTCCCGTGCCGGGGTGCTTGCGGTGCCGGCGGGGCCGGTAGATCAGCCGGGAGAACTCGCCCGGCCGGTAACAGCACAGGGCGGCGATCGAATAGCGGCGCCAGGACCGGCCGCGCACCCGCACCACCGGCGTCTGCCCGCGCCGGCCCCAGGTCCGGGCCCGTGTCGGGGTCATCCCGAACCCGGCCTCGTCCTCGAAGACGAGGAAGGCGCCCAGCGCCGCCGCAGTCATTCCGCCTGCGGCCACACGTTTTTCTTCCACAGATGGACCGCGGATTCGTCGCGTTCAACGGCCCGGCGGGCGGGTGACTGCCAGGACCAGCCGTGCCGGTGCAGTAGCCGCCACACCGCCGCCGGCGAGACCTCCAGGGCGAATAGCCGGAAGATCAGTATGCGGATCCTCGCCAGGGTCCAGCGCTGGTCTTCCCAGCCGTGCACCGCCGGCCCCCGGGCCAGCTCCTGTTCCAGTTCGGTGAACCGGTCATCGCTCACCCTGGGCAGCTTCGGCGGCCCGGCCGAGGTCAGGGCGGCGGTCCCGCCCTGGCGCCAGGCCCGCCGCCAGCGCTCCACCGAGCGCACACTGACCCGCAGTTCCTTCGCGATCACCGTGTTCTTCTCACCCCGCTCGAACCGTTCCCCGGCCTCGAGGCGAATCCGCTCACGAAAATGCTGCCGTTCGGCGGTCAGTCCACCGCCCTGTGCGTACCGCATACCACCGGCCTACCGCGGGAATCACCGCCCGTCACCCCTCCCGACAACACCCCGAACAGATCAGTAGACCTACTCCCGACCACGGGGCCTCAAAGCTCTCATGGAAGCTCGCCGAGCCTGGCGCCTCCCGGCCAGCGCCGCGAGTGAATCCTTCGCCATCGGCACTGGCACGTCTATGACCGCAACCAGGAGGCGTACAGGCCTAGAAGGCAAAGTGGGCCCGCTGGGGCTTGCCCCCCGCCTGTTCCAGCCGGAGCTGAGGTTCCAGCGGAGAGTTGGGAGCAACTGCGTGCCCTGGTGGTGCTGCTACCGGCCGGGGTGAACGGACTACTGGTAGCTGCTGGTATCACTGTTGAGGAGCCTGCCTGGCCAGCGGAGCCATCTAGGCCCCGGCAGGAGCCGCCTGGACAGCCGCGCGGCCGTCCACTTTCCGGCGTGCAGCCTGGTAACGGGGCAAAACGCGCGTAGCAACGGGGCCGGTTCAACCGATCGCCTCAAGGACCCCTGTGGTGAGGGGAGTTCCCTGCGGACGATGGCGGAACCGGGTGCGGGTGGCCGTCTCCCGCACTCGGCACAGGGTCGCTTCATCCACTCCAGGACGCCATGCCCCCGGCTGGCCGCCTGCGCCCCGCCCCCGCCCTGATCGCTCCGTGACACACAGGTGCCTTTGGGTCGCCGTGCGATGCTCCAGCGCACCAGATAGCTACGAATCGTCGAGACATTCACCTCGAACCGGGCCGCCAGCGCGCGCAAGGATGCCTGGGCGTATTCCCACAGGCCCGCGCTGCCGGGCAGGACTAGGACACCGGCCTCATGGGGCTAGCTATCGGCTGCCGTGCCCAGCGGCATGGGCACCGGGCACGCGTCTCCTGGGACGAGGCGATATGCCCTTGGTTGCAAGGTCAGCACCGCGTTAGGTTGGCGCGATGCTTCACCAGATCACCGGCCGCGACCGCCGACACGACGTCGCGTTCACTGCACCAACAGCACTGACAAGGCTTGCCTCCCGCACCGCTATGGCCTCGGCCCCGCGATGTCGGCAACGCGCAGTGCCGGCTGCTCGCCGACGGGCTGGTGAGAGCAGGTGAAGTTCCAACTCCTGGGCCCCGTCGCGGCATCGCACGGCGGCCACCTGATATCCCTCGGCTCGCCCAAGCAACGGTGTGTCCTGGCCGCGCTCCTCTTGGCCCCCGGGAAAACACTCTCCACCGATCATCTGATCCAGTGCGTATGGGGACACTCTCCGCCTCCCACCGCACGGAGCACTCTGCACAGCTACATCGCACGGTTGCGCCGTTCTCTGCGCCAGCAGGACGACAACGCGGCGGGGATACTTCGCCGGGCCGACGGCTACGTGCTCACGGCCCGTGCCGACGACATCGATCTGCATTGCTTCCGGGGCCTGACCCTAAAGGCCCGCGCCGCCGGCAGCGGCGCCGAGGCGGAGCGAATCTGGAACGAGGCGTTGGGGCTGTGGCACGGGGAGCCACTGGCTGGCCTGGCCGGCAACTGGGCCGAAGCAGTGCGCGCCCGCCTGGTGCAGGAGCGGTTGGACGCGATGCTGGACCGGATCGACCACCGTCTGGCTGCGAGCGAGGCGGACGGCCTGGCAAAGGAGCTGCGTGACCTTTCCGCCGAGCATCCATGGGATGAGCGGCTGGCCGCTCAACTCATGACCGTGCTGTTCCGCTCCGGTCGACAGGCCGAAGCGCTCGACCACTATGAGTCGTTCCGGCGCAGTCTGGCCCAGGAGTTCGGCGTTGACCCCGCCTCCGCACTCCGGCAGTTGCACCAGGCCATCCTGCGGGACGACCCTCAGCTGAACCCGCCCGCGACCCAATGCGGTCCGGCTAGGGGGGCCGCGCAGGGCGGCCCGAGGCCGGAGTGGATCGTGCAGTTTCAACTCCCGGCCCCCGTACCGGGTTTCGTGGGCCGCCCCCAAGCGATCCGGCGCCTGGAGGAGCTGCTGACAGCAGCGGCACAAGGCGCGCTCGTCGCGCCCGTCGTCATCACCGGCTCGCCCGGCGTCGGCAAGACCGCACTGGCGGTGCATCTCGGTCACCGGCTGCGGCCGCTCTTCCCGGACGGACAGTGGTACGTGCGGCTGCTGGGCGCCCGTGACCGGCCCCGCGATCCGTCCGAGGTACTGGCGGTACTGCTGCGCGCCTCAGGACTGGATGCGGCCGCAATCCCTCAGACGTTGGACGACCAAGCGGCTCTTTTCCGCGCCCGGCTGGCCGATCGCCGGGTGCTGCTGGTCCTCGACGACGCCGGGGACGCCGAGCAGGTCCGACCCCTACTGCCCAGCACTGCGGGGGCGGGCGTGCTGATCACCAGCCGGCCCGAGCTACGCGGCCTCGGCGTCAGCCATGCCGCACACACGTTGCGGCTGCAGGTGCTCGATCCAGGCGAGGCACACACCCTGCTGTCCGGCATGCTCGGCGAGCGGCGGGTGGCCGCCGAGCCGGAGGCGGCCGGGCAGCTGGCCGACCAGTGCGCCCGGCTGCCGCTGGCTTTGCGGATCGCCGCCGCCAATCTCGCAGCCCGTCCCGGACGGTCACTGAAGGCCTACACCACCGAACTGGCCCACGACGGACGCCTGGCCAAGCTGTCCATCGCCGGCGACCGCCACAGTGCGATCCGTACCGCCTTCGACCACTCCCACGCAGAGCTCGAGCCTGCCACGGCTAGGCTGTTCGCCCTGCTAGGCCTGCACCCCGGGCCCGACTTCTGCGCCGAGGCAGCCGCGGCACTGCTCGGGGCACAGCCGGCCGTGGCCGAGGACCTGCTGGACGTGCTCGCCGCCGCGAACCTTCTGCAGCGCACCGCGGCCGACCGGTACCAGTTCCACGACCTGCTGCGCCTGTACGCGGCCGAGCACGCCGCAGCCCAACCGGACGCAGAGCAAGCGTGGCACCGGCTGTGCGACTGGTATCTCGCCACCGTCGACGCCGCCACGGCCTTCGAATACACCGGCGCCGCGCAGCTGCCCCGCCAGCGCGCCACCTCCGACCGGTTCACCGACCGACAGGAGGCTCTGGAGTGGCTGGACCAGGAACTCGCAAACCTGGTCGCCCAGGTCACCCGCGCAGCCGCGACGGGCCCGCACCACATCGCCTGGCAGCTCACCGACCAGCTGCGCATGTACCTCTACTACCGGCACCACCGGGTCGAATGGAAGACGATGGCCACCGCCGGCTTGCAGGCCGCCGAGGCCGCCGGCGAAAAGCTGGCACAGGCGGCCATGCTGCAAAGCCTTGGTGTGCTGGGCCATCACAGCGAGGACCAAGGACACAACCTGGAACACCTTTTTGGCGCCTTGGAGGGCTACCAGAGCTCCGGCAACGTTCCTGGCGAGGCGGCCGCCTTGGGGAACCTGTCCGTCTACTTCGGGCGCCGCGGCCAGATGCGCCAGGCAGGAGAATGGCAGCAGCGCGCCCTGACGCTGCTCCACGACCTCGACCGCCCAGTGATGCTGGGCATCGCGCTCGACGTCATGGGACTGATCCACGCCCACCTCGGCGAATGGGAACAAGCGATCACGCACACGAGCGAGGCGATCGAGCTCTCTCTGCGGCACGGGCAACTGCTGGAGACCGTCAGCCCCCTGGTCAACCGGGCCATCGCCCACCACGGCCGGGGGGATTACGAGGCGGCGCTGGCCGACGGCACCCAGGCCCTGCGGCTGTCCCAAGAACACCGTGAGCGCCGCAACGAAGCCGACGCCCGCGACGTCCTGGCACGCATTCACCGCGACACCGGCCGCCTCGACCTCGCCCGCCCCCTCGCCGAACAGGCGCTGGCCTACGCCCGCGAGAGCGCCGACCCAAGCGCCTTGAGCGACTACCTGACCACCCTGGGCGAACTGCTCCGCCTCAGCGGCGAGTTGTCCCAAGCGTCGGCGTACCTGGAGGAGGCACTGGAGATCACCACCCGCTCCGGTTTCCGCCACCAAGAAGCAAACGCCCGCATCGGCCTCGCCCAGGTGCGCTACGCGCAGGGACACACCCAGGCCGCCGCGGAACAAGCACAAGCCGCCCTGGAAGCGGCCAAGGAACTCCACCTACGCCCCACCGAACACCGCGCCCACACCATCCTGACCACCGCCCGCCACAGCGACGAACAGGACTGACACCGCTCTACCGGATCGCTGCCGCAACAGTCTTGGTGCTGCCACGCCAGCGTCCCACGGGTCGTGTTGACCGTGCGGGACGGCACATCGTCCCGCTGCTCCGCACGGTCAACCCTGCACGGGCACCCGAGCCTTGGCGAACCCGGCATGACCCGGCGGCGCCCACTGCGTCCCCCTGCAGGGCAGCAGAAGAAGCCATGGCGGCAGCGACTGCACGTAGCGGAACTCGCCACCCAGCCCAAGGCGATCGCATTGCAAGCCTCCTGCAGGAATCTTGCAAGGGCAACGCGGCATGCTTCTCCTGCGGCAACAAGCCTCACAGCAGCCCCAAGACTTCAGCAGAGAGCGCTCGCTCATGACGTTGTACAACCCGACGGCTCACGACCCGCCGCACGAAGAACATCACAATCCCTCACCCGCAGCAGTGAATGCAGGGAAGCGAAATGAAGCCGCACAATTTGGCAACGAAATTGACGCTGGCAGTCACCGCTGCAACTAGCCTACTTCTCGTCGCCACACCCGCCCAGGCCAGCGCAGGTTGGGATTACATAGGCACTACAGACTTCGGTAAATTCGATAACCGCTGGGCGACGTCGCCCTCCGCTCTCTCCTCCGGCGGAGACGTAAAATTCTGCATCATCTCCGACACCACCAAGACCGAGGAATACGAACTCTGGGAGAACGACACCACCGACGACGACTACGTACTGGCAGTCAAGGGAAGCGGCTGCTGGACCGTCCGGGACATCGGAAATTATGTCGACGGGGATAACAATCGCGCCGAGTTCCGGATCGAAACCTTTGACTCCCAGGCGCTATGGGTTAAGTGGTACGACTAAAAATCTTGAGTTCTGCGGGTTACGTCGGGCGGTGACGGCTGTCGCAGGACACTCTATTCCTGGCTACCTGAGATATCCCAAGGCCGGGGGCTACTGACCTGAATGTGTAAGGGCGTCACGTTGCCAGTCGTGCGGATCTCCTACATCATCGCGAGCCGAGATTAGTAAAGATCGCTCCAAGAGAGGGAAACCGTCCATGAGATTCCGCAGAACGGCCACTGTCGTGACTTCTTGCGTTGCGGCACTGTCGATAGGCGCAGGGACGGCGATGGCAGGACAGGACGCCGGATACGTCACGGCATATCACTCGGACTGCGACAACCCTGATCACTCGGCGGCCGCCGGCCGCTTTTGGAACGAAGGCGACAAGTTCTGGGTCGAGGACATCTGTCCGGACGGCCATCGCGCGGTACTGCAGGTGGATGCTGGGGCAGCCGAAACCGGCGAACGCTACGACTGGAAGGTGGAAGCCACCGGTGGGTTCGGCGATGAAAAAACCGTGGTGCACAACTACACGGAAGGCACCACGGTCCAGATCCGTGCTTGCGTCTACGAAGGCTCGACAAAGCTGAGCTGCAGTAAGTGGGATCAGGGCGAGGCCTGACGGGTTCGTCATCTGCCGAGAACGAGAGTGGAGTCCGCTGCCGGACTTCGTCAGACCGACGCCGCCATGCCAACCGTCAGGCAGACGCCTCTCACACCGACGAGCGGCATGTGTGTGCGATGCCGGAACCTGCAGCACTGCTTGCTGCCGTCGGCCCGAGACCGAGGGGCCGTTCCTGCCCTCGTGGTGGGCGTCAGCAGCAGTCCGGCTTTTGCCTCCAACCAGAACACCAATATCGTCGTAAACAACAAGCAGGTCGGCGGACTGCTGTTCCTCGACGACGGCGATGACTGGGAGCTGTGGGACTACTATTCCGACGGCCACGGCGTACGGGCCTACATAGAGGTAGGGGTTGCCGGCGGGTGGGCCCTGTGGACGGACGGCACCTGGTACAACGGCAAGGGTGCGAGCACCGTCGCCAAGAAGACTGACGGAAATCTCTACACGGGAATTTCCTACAGGGCGCGGGCCTGCACCGTGGATGGCGCCTCCGACACCACGCCCGTCAACTGCTCGTCCTGGATGTACATTCAGGAATAGACGCCGGCGCCCGGTGTCGGCATTCGCCGAAGCTGATTCCACGGAACATGTCGCAAGCCTCGACCACGCGGGGCGCAGACCAATGACGGCAAACCCGAGCATGACCAGCCGGGTTCGCTCCGGACGGGGGGCATGGTGGGTCTCCCATCACAGTGATGGGAGACCCACCATGAACGGTACAGGGCCACCACTCATGAGCCGGCATCGATACGGAAGGCGACGGCGTCGAACTGACCGGTGACGTATGCGTCTTCACAGTGTCGCCAAAGCCGCCGACCAGTGGGAGCAGCACTAGCGCAAGCGCAGTTAGCAGACAGACTCCCACCTTGTCTTTTAGCCTCTGCGGCTGTCGCGCCCGATGATGCTCTCGGGTCGCCTGGTCGTTTTTCCGACGTCATAGCGGGTCATGGGGCGGTGATTGCTGTAACAAAGTGGCCTTCATGGTCCGGGCGTTGAGGGTTCGGCACGGGCCGGACAGTGGAGGTGCGGGCGGAGGTTCCGAAACCCCCGGCGGACACGGGTGGGCCGCCTGTGAGCCGTGTGGTCTCGGCCGGCCCATCCCAGGGTGGCGGAGATCCACCACGGGCTCCGCGGGTGAGCCAGACCTGGGTGCGGGCGGCGATCACGGGCCACGTCCGGTGGTCTCCGGCCTCGGGGGCGTGGATTTTGGGCCGGATCCAGCCCTGGGTCTGCTTCATCAGCCGGAAGGTGTGTTCCAGGTCGAATCACCGCAGGAACACCTACCAGCGCACGTCGACGTCGTCGCCGCTCAGGCCGGTGGCCGACGACCACGGCCAGGCGGCAGCGGGTCTCCGCCGCCGGGAATCGGTCGACCTGGGGCAGATCAACGTGCCTTCGATGATGGGGAGTTCGCCGGTGTGGTCGACCCACGCGAAGCGGGCGGTCAGGTAAGGGTGGATGCGGTCCCAGGCAATCGCGTGGGCGGTTCCGTGCCGGTCAGGGGCCTGCACCGCGGCCGCCTCCGGATCACCCCAGGTTTCCTCCTTGTCGAAGCGGAACTCCTCGCCGTGCTTCGACGGCCGCCCGGACTGCGCCGGGAGCACCAGGGAACCAGGCGGCGCTTGCGCATCACCCGGTGCGTGCGCATCCGTCCGAAGCCCTCACCCGACACCCTGGCCATGAGGTGGGCCATGCGTGGGGCGTCGTAGCCAGAGTCGAACACGACCAGGTGTCCCGGTCACGGGTGCCAGCGGCCCATCTCGATCAGATCGACGCCCACCCGGCGGACCTGTGCGGCGGTGACCTTCTCGACCGGCCAAGGCCCACGGCGTCCAGCAGTTGACACCAGGACGTCCGGCCCGTTTCCAGAGCGGCGACGAACGAGTACGGCCGGCCGGGCTCGAACTGGTCCGAGGACCGTCCACTACGGCCATAGACGTGGCAGGACGGAGCACATGATCAGACAAAGGCCGCCTCAGCGTCCGGCGAACACCCAGGCGAGGAGCCTAGTTCGAGGAGTGTTGCGACTCATCGATAGCCTGCATCACCATGATGCGCGCTTGGATTCTGCCGACACTGCTTGTGCTCAGCGGCTCAGCCGTCGCGACTGGGCAGATCTTCACCGGAAGCCCCGCCACAGCCGCAGCACTCCTGCTGGCATTCCTGGCGCTCGCCGGCATCAACTCACCACTGATCTTCCCGAAGTCGATCGGCGCGCAGGAGGCACAACGCCGCAGCGCACTAGACGGCCGACCCGTCGTCTTCTGGCGGCCGGGCTGCAAGTACTGCATACGACTGCGCATCCGGCTGGGCCGTAGTGCCCGCCACTTGCACTGGGTCAACATCTGGCGCGAGCCGGCAGGAGCCGCAGCGGTGAGAGCAGCCAACGACGGCAACGAGACCGTGCCGACCGTCGTCGTGGCGGGCCAGCCACACACCAACCCCGATCCCGCATGGGTGCGCGAACAGCTCTCCCCTTCCGCGTGATCAGAAAACGTGCCCTACGGGAGAGGCACCCGCAGACCCAGCGGACACAGGTCAAAAGACAAGGTAAGTGGGTGACGGCTGCGCGCCATCACCGGCTCTGCGGCTGAATGACACGGGCGCGACCGCGGGTGCGATCAGGGCGCAGAGGAACATGATCGGGCGGACAGGGTCTAGCAGGGAACGATCGACGGGGGTGATCCTCCGGTCTCGGCGAAGAACTGCCAGATCGTCGCGATGGCCGCCGCCTGCGCCAGGAGCCAGGCGAGTTGAATGGACACGAAGCGCATCTGGTAGACGGAGAGCAGTAGCGCGAATCGGCTTCGCCAGTAGTGGCGTTCGTCGCGGAAGGTCTCAAGGTCCATGAGAATGCTGGTCACGGTGAGGATCAGGAGCATGGCGGTGAGGGCCAGCGCCAGTCCCGCCTGTTCCTCTCCCAGGGCCCAGTTGCCCAGCGAGAAGAGTCCGGCAGGGACGGCGTAGGCGAGTGTGAGGACGAATGCCTTCATGGGGCCGTGGCGACCGGGGAGTTGCTGCCAGAGCGCTCCCAGGACCAGTCCCGCGGCGGCGTAGCCGACCTGCCAGAGAAGGAACTGGAGAGCCACGTCGGGAAGGCCGAGGCGGTCGTGCAGGGTGCTGGTGAGGCTCTCGCCCCGCAGTTGTTGGGTCCAGACCAGTACGGCACTCAGGGGCAGCGCCACGGGCTGTGTCAGTTGTGCTGCCTTGACGCCGTTCTCCCACCATGTGGCACCGGGCCCGAGAGACAGTGCGGCGTCGACGACCGAGACGTGGCGAGGCAGTCGGTCGCGGCCGCCCGCGGAGGATCTCCAGCGGTACAGCCCGGACAGGCGTTTCTCGAGTGCGCGGCGGTGGCCGCTAGTCGTACGCCGGGGATGCCGAGAACCGCATCCCGGATCTACATTTCGAGACCTCGCATCTGCGCGAGTTCGTTGGGTTCTGGGTGATGGTGAACAGATTCCCCAACGTGTCACGGACCGCCCAGGACCTGCGCGAGCGTGTGTCCGCGCCCACCACCACCGCCTACCGCTACATCGCCGAGGCCGTCGAAGTCCTGGCCGCTCACGCCCCAACCCTCGCCGAGACGATGAAGACCGATGCCATCAAGGCATTCGTCCTCGTCCAAACCGTCCTCACCCTGCACCTGACCTGCACGAACTGAGGTGGGTGCGGCTCTTCTACAGGGAGGGCAACGTTGGTGGTCTGGCAAGTCAATGGTCCGCCCTCCCCCCCCCCCCCCCCCCCCGAGTTCAGATCGCTGGCCCTTGTGGAGGCTTCCCGGATGGGGAACGATGCGCCAATCCACCCGAGGTGACCTGACCCACGACTGGGCAGCACGCACGGGCCGGCAACAACAGGGGGCGACGACATGCTGATTGAGTCACGGACAGAGGCGGCCGGGTGAACGTCACGCTGGCGTTCGCCAACAACGACGCCATGCTTGCGATCCGCTTCCTACTTGAGCTGGTCTCGCTGCTCTGCCTGGCCGTCTGGAGCTGGCGCAAAGTCCCCTCTCCATGGCGCTGGCTGATGGTCGTCGCGCTGCCCGTCGCTGTGGGCTGGGCGTGGGGTTCCTTCACCGTGCCGGATGACCCGTCCAAGGGCGAGAGCGATATCCACACCCCCGGACCATTGCGCCTACTCCTCGAGCTCGCCGTCTTCTTCGGTGCGGTGGCTGCGCTCTACCTCGCCGACCTGCGCCGCGCGGCACGCTGGCTCCTTGCGATCATGGTCGGCTACCAGGTCCTCGCCTTCGACAGAATCGGCTGGCTGCTCAGCCACTGAGCAGCCACTGCCTCCGACACGGTTCCCGCCGTTGGCCAGATTCGCGCTGGTGGGGCCATCCTCTCCAACCGAGCCACACTCAGCAGAGGTTGGATAAGGCTCAGTATCGGGACTCACCGACAGCATCTTGACGTCACATCGGCCGGCCGCCGACCGCGTCTCTCAGCCCCTCGGGTGGGTCCTCAACGACCATCGCTGTCCGGCTGCTTCTGCCACAGAAGTGCCCCGGGTAGCCTGCATAGAGGACCGATACAGGGCCAGCGCCCCACAGACAGTCCAGTCACCCGCCGCCGTACGGCGATCAGGCGCGAGGCTCCGCCAACAGGACCTCCACCTCGGCGAGTTCCTTCGCCGGGCGAACCATTCGCGACCGGACCTCCAGGTCGTCCACGTCGTAGCGGGTGAGCACCTCCTCGTCCCAGCGCTCGGCGGCCTCCCGCAGCGGCGTTTGTGCCTCCTTCGGGCGGCCTAGGCGCGAGAGGGCCAGTCCGTAGTAGCCGGCAGCCTCCACCCACTGAAGGGTGTCCTCGTCACAGCCCTCCCAGACGCTGCGCAGGAAGGGCTCGGCCTCCGCGTAGGCGCCGCGTTGCGCCTTTAGCTTGCCCACGAGCATGGTGTGCAGGTACGAGCCATCGGCGGCCGCGCGGACGTACCAGCGTTCGGCCTCCTGGTAGTCGTGGTGGAACTCGGAGAGCCACCCCATGCGCCGGCACGCGCGAGGGTGCCCCGCCTCGGCCGCCTTACGGTGCCAATGGTCACGCAGCGTCGGCCTGCGCAGCGCGCTGTACAGGTCCGCCAGGTCGTATGCAGCGTCCGGATCACCGGCCAGCGCGGCGGGCTCGATCCAGCGGATCATGTAGCGGTACGACGCCTTGGCCCCGTCACGCAGGATCTTCCCGTATGTGTACGAGGCCTCGGCGTCACCCGCCTCGGCCCGCGCCCGGATTGCGGGCAGCCGGTGCAGGTCCTCGCCGGGGTCCACCGGGCCCGCGTCGCGCAGCGCCGCGATCGTGTCCAGCAACGTGACGGCCTTCTGCACGTTCGTCCCGAGCCGGTGCAACCACACCTCTGCCTCGTCGTAACGCTGTTGGCGTTTGAGCAGTACGGCGAGGTTCCACTGCGCGTCCCGGTCGCCGGCGCCCGCGGCGATGTCGTACCAGCCCTCGGCCTCGGCGAGGTCGCCGCGCTCCGCGTGGACAGCCCCGAGTACGTAGGTGGCCTCGGCGACTCCTTCCTCATGGGCGCTGACCAACAGGCCGACCGACTCGGCCCAGGACGCCTCGCCGAATGTCTCGACCAGGAACAGGGCGTGGTCCACGCGGGCGGCTGCACTGAGCGTTGAAGCCCGGCCGTAGAGGTGCGCCGCCTCGATGGTCAGGCCGTGGTAGTCCACGAACTGGTTTTGCAGGTCAACGAGAGCGCGTACGGCTGCCGCGGCGGCGTCCCCGTCGCTGTCGTCCTCCGCCACGTCGAGGTCCGCGGCGACTTGGTCGAACGTCGCGCGGACCGTCTCGAAGAGCTGTGCCCAGCGGAACACGGCGATGTCGCCGATCTCGACGTCGCTCATGAGGAACCGTGCGGCTTCACCGGGGTGGCCGTCGGCGGCCAGCAGCTTGCCGAGCTCGACCTTGCAGTCCAGGTGGCGGCCGTTCTCCCAACCGTGCCGGAACCACTCGGCGGCCTCCGGGTCGCCGTTCTCCCGGAGCAGCACCCCGAGCCCGTGGGCGCATCCGGAATCGCGGTCCGCCGCGGCCCGGTAGAGGGCCTCCGCGGCCGCGCGGTCCCCGCGGATCTTCCGGTACCGGGCGAGGGTGTAGTGCGCGAACGGATCGCCCGCCGCCACTGCCCGCTCCCAGTAGGGAATGCCTTGGTCCACCAGGTGGCTGAGCACGAAGAAGTCGCTGTGTTGCCGGGCCGACTTCCAGTCACCCGCCTGCGCGGCGGCGACGAGTGCTTCCCCGTGGGTCTGTATGCCGTGCGTCACCTGACGCATCTTGTCACGAAGGTTCCATGGGCTTCTCGTGCCGGGTCACCCGTCGGACCCGAGCCAGGGTTTGTGTGCGGGAGTCTTCGTACGACTTCGATGTGGCGCCTGGCTGAAGGCCGTTGGTGCTGGAGCGCCATCCGGCCGTCGTCGCCGAGTTCCAGGAGTATGCGCTTCAGGTCGTGAAGCTGAGGTGGGTGACTTCGTCCTCCTCAGGGTTTCCACCGCCCTGCCGGCCCGGCGGCCACGGGACAGACGGCGGATCCGCACAGTTTGGTGCTGTGACTGGTGGTGTCTCCATTGAGCGCAGCGAGGTGATCTGCGAACGGAGCGGTGCCGGCGGTGCACTGCGTGAGAGCAAGCGCATCCCTGCGGTGTTACGTGAGACACGCACAGCGATCGTTTCGGAGCACTGCCGCCTCGTCGTACTTCGGATCGCTTGCCAGCGCACGAACCATAGGAAGATGCCCGTGAGGTGCAATTGTCCTGAGTCTTCGTATGGTCGCGCTCCTCGACCGACCCTAGTTTCCCTGGTCTGTCGTCTCGCGCAGGTTTGCCTTGATGTGCGCCAAGGCTTCCACGGCCGGCAGATGCGTCAGGCCCTTCGTGAGAGGTAGATGTGAGGGGCAGAACCACTCACAGTGATCCGGGTGACCAGCCCAGTCATCTGGATAGGTCTGCGTGGGCCGGAAGTACACGAGAGTGAAGTCCTCGTATGCAAAGCCTGAACGCTGGTAGGGAACACAGCATATGGCGCAGAAGGGCGGCATCATCAGGGGCACTCGCGTTCTCTGACGGGTCGACACTTGACGACGGCTCACAGTATCCGACAACAAAGGTGAGCCAGAGCCCTAAGAACCGTCCGAGCACCTGACGGGTGCGCCGTGGGGGGGGCGATGAGCGTGGAGTTGCTGAGGTTCTGCGACGAATGCGAGCTCCTGGCATAGCGAGGGAACTGGCAGTGCTGGCGGTCGGAATGCAGGCGGCGTGGAAGCGCTCGTGTGGAAGACGCACCGGCCGAGCATCCTGAGCGCATGCGAGAGCCCTCTACTCTCTTCTCGCCGTGCAGTGGCGCATTGTGGGAGCCATCCAGCTATCCGTCTTGGGTGCGGGCGCAGCGCTCTTCGTCTACCGGGTTAGCCGTCAGCATGCGAAGAGCAAGGCACCCTGGGGCCTCATCCCTATCAGACCCATCCAGCAGGCTCTTCAACGTGCGGAATGCGACTTGCCGCCTGACCTCGAGGTCCGTGACGTTCGCCTCTGATCAGCACACTTCGCATCTCATAGCCCGCCGCTTCACCGCCGATGCCGCCCCCCCATCGGACGCACACCCCTGACCAGGGGGCAGACACCCCGGCTACGGCGACATGCTCGATCAGGGAAGGAGGGGCAAGGCCTGGGGCGAGGTACGGTCACAGGTCGTGAGCGGCGCGGAGCACAGCGCCGATGCGGGCCCTGGCCTCGGGGCGACGTCGGCGCGCCACATCAGCGCAGCCGGTCGTAGACGAGGGCGGTGGTGCCGTGCTCCCCCGCGCTCTGGCTGACGAGCGTCCACGCTCCCGCAGGCAGGCCGTCGTCGAACAGCCTGGGGCCACCGCCGAGGAACACGGGGAAGACCGTGAACGCCAGGCGGTCCACCTGGTCGGCGGCCAGCAGCGCCTTGATGACGCTCGCGCTGGACAGGACGAGGATGTCGCCGCCCTCGGCCGCCTTGAGGTCCCTGACCACGTCGGCGGTCGGTCCGTGGGCGAGCCTCGTCCGCTCCCACGGCGCTGCGCGAAGAGTGGAGGAGAGGACCACCTTGTCGGCATCGACGAGCCACTTGGCGAAGCCCTCGTCGCGTGGGTCGGCGCCTTCCATGCCGATGACGGTGGGCCAAAAACCCAGGAAGCCCTCGGCGTTGACCCGGCCCAGCAGGGCCGTCGTCGCCGGCTCCCACAGGCTGGTCAGGTGATCGCGGGCGACGTCGGTGACGGCGAACGGCATCACCCAGCCCATGTCCAGCGGGTTGTCCGGCTTCGCGTAACGGCCGTCGAGGGAGAGTGCGATGTTCGTGACGACCCTGCGGCCGCCAGCCTGCTCAGTCACTTCGTGCTCCTCGTGTCGGTACTCACGGTGCTTTCGGGGCTCTCTATGTTCGCTGCGTTCGCGGCGCGCTCGGCGCCGTCGGTGGTGTGCGGTGCCGCGCTGAACGTCGCGGCGAGCTTGTCGAGGCTCTGGCCGAAGCCGATCTCGATGCCCGCGATGAAGTCGGCGGAGTCCACGGTGCTGTCAGTGATCCGGTACTGGACGTCGAGGTCCGTGCCGGTACCGCTGGGCCGCAGGTCGAGGCCGACGTGGGCGGTGAAGGCCACGCCGCCATCAGGAAGCCGGGGCGAGAGCCGATAGGTGAGCCGCTCACCGGGACGGACGTCCTCGACGACGCCCTCCGCGCGCCCGGCGACCGGGCCCAGGTCCTCGGTGTCCTCGGCGTCGCGGTATTCCTGGACGATCCGCCCACCCGGCTGTGCCTCGAAGACGAGCTCGGCAACGCGCAGGTCGTCGGGCGTCCACCACCGGGCGAGCAGAGCAGCCTCGGTCAGGTGGCGCCACACCAGCTCGGGGCGCTCCGCCAGGGGACGTAGAAACCTGAACGAGCGGCCGTCCGCCCACCCCGGCTCCCCCGCCGCGAGCCGCTCCGCGCGCAGGCTCAGCCCGTACCGGTCGAACGCCGCGCGCGGGCCATCGCCCCGCTGCGCGGTGTCGGCGAGGTGGCCGAGCGCGGCCGCCAACTCCCGCAGCGGCTCGGGCCGCAGAGCATAGATGCGGCGCTGGCCGGTGCGCTGGGAGGTGACCACGCCGGCACGCTCGAGGGTCTGGAGGTGCTTGGTCGTCTGTGGCTGGCGGGCCTCGGCGAGCTGGGCGAGGACGCCGACCGAGCGGGGCCGCTCGGCCAGGAGGCTCACGAGCCGCCAGCGGGCCGGGTCGGCGAGTGCGGTGAGGAGTGCGTCCATACTCACTAGCATTCTCCATCACGAATATTCTTGTCAAGGAATATTCTGAGCTCGCACTGTCACAGCCGAATAAGACGTGGCGCGCCACCAGAAGCGCGGCAGGACTGTCCCGCGAACTGCCTGTTCAGGGCCGGATGGCACGATCGGCACGTGATGACTGAAGCTCGCCCGAACGCTGCCATGCGGTATGTCCTGTTTGATGTCGATGGCACGTTGATCGATGCCCTGAACAATCAGCGTCTGGTCTGGCGAACGTGGGCAGAGCGATACGGACTGGAGCCGGATGAGGTCTATCGAGTGGCGCTCCGAACCCGGCCGATGGAGACATTCGCCCAGATCGCTCCGGACCAGGACCCCCAAGAGTGCCTTGCCGCATTGCACGAATTGGAGGATGAGGATGTCCGCACCGGAGTCTATGCAGCTTTCGACGGCGCCTCGGAACTACTCCAGGCTCTGCAGCCCGGAACCTGGGCGCTGGTGACATCGAACTATGAGCACCGAGTGCGTGGCCGTTTCGCGCGGACGGAGTTGCCGGTCCCGGAAGTCGTGGTGGACGCGGCCGCCGTGAAGGAAGGCAAGCCGTCACCGGTGCCATATCTGCAGGCTGCTGAGCGACTTGGTGCCCAGCCGGAGGACTGTCTGGTCATTGAGGACGCCCCCTCCGGGGTGCAGTCCGGGCTACGTGCCGGGATGACGGTGTGGAACGTCAACACCCTGACGGCGGTGGACGGCGCACAGCGCCACTTCGGCACTTTGCGCGACGCGGTCGGCGACATTCTCGCCTTCGCATCGGCGGGTCCCCTACCTCCCCGGCCGCAAGGACCAGCCACACCGAAATGATCTTGCTGCGCTACCGGCACGGCTGGTCCCGCCAAGGACCCGCGCCTGGGGCCGGCGCGGGCACACCGGCGCGGCGGTACCGAAGCCGTTCCTCGATCACCGCCCTGTGCTGTGACCGGCCGGGCGCGCCTTCCCGACTTACCTACCGGCCCCGGCGCCACCGGCAAGGCTCACGACAGCATCGCTGCCCGACTACCGCGACCTCATCGTGCGCGCCCACATCCAGCTCAACGCGCCCATCGGCCTCATCTGATACGGCCTCAACACTCTCCGGGCCGCTGGGATGCGCCAAGCACGCGGTGGAGCACAACTGGCTCACCATCGACCAGCTCCCTTCCTACGAGCCAGACATAAACCCCGTCCCACGGAACATCACGAACTGCGTCGTCGACCGGCGCAGCCACGGTGAACGCCGCACGAAGTCTTGGTCGATCGCTCTGCGCACGGTATCGACATCGGGCGGCGGGAGCGGAGCGTGGTCTGCGCGGCGTTGGCGCGGTAACTGAGCCCAGACACGGCGGAGTCGGCACCCGGCGGTTCCTCTCCCTGCCCGGTGATCCGCCACCAGGGGCACCCCCTCCCGCCCACTCCCCCGGCCGCCGCACACGCCGCAGCCGTAGCCCGCCAATACGGCAGCTGCGGGCGGGTGTGGTTCGGCGCGGCTCGGCCTGATGGCGGGCCGGCTGCGGCAGACGACGGGAACGCGGGGGCATCGGTGTTCCGCAGCGGTAACTACTGCTGGCGGTAGGGAGGTTGCGGGGGCGTCTGCGGGTACGCGCCCGGCATCGGAGGCGTCTGTTGATACGGCCCCGGGTACGGCTGCTGCTGTCCGGGATACGCCTGCTGGCCGGGGTACGGCTGCTGACTGGGGTATGGCTGCTGAACAGGGTACGGCTGTGGCTGGCCAGGGTACGGCTGTTGGGCCGGGAACGAGGGCTGACCGCCGCTCCCGGGGGCTCCGGGACCGCCGGGGCCACCAGGACCGCCGCGATTCTTCTTGCGGGAGCTCAGGACGACGATCAGCACGATGGCGAGGACGACGACAGCACCGCCGGCGATGCCCGCGTAGAGCACGGTGTCGGAGCCGCTGTCAGTCGCCTTGTCCGCGGTGCTCAGCTTGGGCAGCTCGGACGGGTCCCAGGGGCCGGATTCGCGGCCCTTGGCGATGTCCTGTGTGAGGGCCTTGTGCGGGCTGAGGTCGCCGTAGCCGTGTTCCGCGTCCGGGAGCCTGCTCTTGTCGACGCCTTTGGCGATGTACGTGGACTTGATGACGCGGTTGATCAACTGGCCGGGGGTGTGGTCCGGGAACTTCTCTTTGAGGAGCGCGAAGGCGCCGGCGGCAATGGCACCGGCGGACACATTGCCCTTGATGGTCTCGTAACTGCCATCAGGGTTGGCTACTTTGATGGTCTTGGCCGGGGCGGTGAACATCAGGGACTCGGAGGTGTTCGAGCCGTGGTCCTTGTCCCGCCAGACACTGCCGTCCGGCGTGGAGCCGCCGACCAGGGCGACTCCGGGGACGTTGGCGAGCCCCTTCGGCTCCTCCTCGTTGTCGTCGGCCGCGTTCTGGACGAGGACGACGTCGTGGGCGAGGGCGTAGGCGACGGCCTGCCTCACCTTCTTGTTGTCCTCCGGCGACTGGGAGATATCAATGACGTCAGCGCCCTGGTCGACGGCGTAGCGGATCGCCTCGTCCGCATCGCATGCCTCGGTGTGGTGGTGGCCGGCGATGATGCCGTCGCGCACGTAGATGTCCACGGGGAGGATCTTCGCGTCCGGCGCGATCCCCAGGATGCCGTCGCCGTTGCCCGCGCCGTGACCGTGACCGGCGATCAGCGCGGCGAGGTTGGTGCCAAGGGAGTCTTTCGTCTCCTTGTTGGCGGGCTGGTCGTCACTGCAGCGCTTCCCGGGAAGAACATTGCCGGTGAGGTCGGCCTGGTCGCCGTCGACCCCGTTGTCGAGGATCGCGACCGTGACATCCTTGCCCGTCGCCTCCTTGTGGACGGCGTCGATGTTGTAGGCCTTGTTCTGCCACTGCTTGTCTCTGGTGTCGTCCGCGGAGGCGGTGGGCGCGGCGCTGAGCACCAGGGCTCCCACCACGGCCGTACCGCCGATCATGCGGATCATCTGCTGCGCGAAGCGCACGTTCTGACATCCTTCTGCGTTGGATCCTGGCTGTCGTTCGCGGGGTCCGCGACCGCTGGCCGGCTGTGCGACGACGGACGGATCGTCCGCGTGCGGCTTCGGCCCCCGTGTGGTGTTGTCGTTCTCCCCGAGATCATCCTCGCAGTCGCGCATCATGCACAAGGCGCGCACCAGGCCCCTCACGGAACGCGCGCACCATGCGCAACGCCCCTGAGGTGCCAAGGGGGCGTTTGGTTCTGCGGTGTCTGTTTGGTGCGTCGTCAGGTGTGATGCCAGGTGGGGTGTTTTCGCGGGTGAGGCGGTGGGTCATGAGGTCGAGGACCGCGCGCTCGATCATGGCGGCGGAGCGGTGGGGGTGTCTTGCGACGTCGCAGACGGTCATCGGTGGCGCATGAGCCAGCCCAGGGTGCGTTCGATCACCCAACGCCGGGGCAGCGAAGTGAATCCGCCGACGGTGGGGGCGCGTTGGACGACTTGGAGGTCCAAGCCGACAGCGCCAGTGGCGTTCGAGCTCAGGACCCGGGGTCGATGGTCGCCGGGGACAATGGCGCGCCTGCGGACGCCACCGTCCCCGGCACGGTGCGCGCGGGCAAGTCTTTCCGCTTCACGGTCGTGACCTGCGACAACACCGCCGAGCCCGATCAGTGGCGCATGACCGTGGCCACGGTGAGCCTCGATGTGGCCAACGCCTACATCTCCGCACCGCTCATCAAGACGGAAGTACACGCCCACTGCCGGACCGTCGCCGACCAGGCCCACTCGGCCGCCAGCAACGTGGCTGAGAGCACCTCGCCGACTGAACGTTCTTTCCTTCCCGTCCGCTGGACACGTCTGAAGGGGGCCCGGGAGGCCCAAGGTCACACGGCGATCGATCCCGCCGCCGTCTCCCTGAAGCCGCAGGCATCGACGTAGAACGGTCGCAAGTGCTCTTCGAAGTCGACATGTATCACTCACACCCCGAGGCACGGTATCCCTCAGCAGCCGCCCGAACGAGTGCGGCTCCCACCCCGTTCGCACGACTGCGCTGAGCTACGGCGGTGTCCAGGAGGAACGCATGGACACCGCCGTCCCAGGCGACGTTGACGAAACCAACCGACCGATCGTCTTCCCGGGCGCAGACCCAGCCCAGGCTGTGCCGCTGAAGCCGTGCACACCAGTCCGTCCGCCCGACTGGATGATCGAACCCCTCAGCATGCAGCCGGTTGAGAGCCGCGTTGTCGACGTCGCCCCGCCACTCATACGTGATCGTCATGAACCGAACCTAGTGACTGCATGAGCCGCCTCCCCGGCTACGCCGCCCATCCTGATCCGTTCGGCTACGCGTCCGGACCGCACGAATCGAGTGATACCACCTTGGGGGCCAGGAGCAGGTCTTCGCTGTGCCAGGCGTACGCGTCCACGCAGCTGCTGTCCCTAGTTACGTTTGAGGACTCCGCTCAGTCCTGCCACGACGGCCGTGGTCAGCACCCAGCCCGCGCCCGACAGGAGCCAGAAGCAGTACAGGGCGCTGCCGGTGGGCGCCCACGCCTTCTGCTGTCCTAGGTCGACGATGGGGACGAGGACGTCGAGGGTGTAGGCGATGGGGTGGAATGCCGGGGCCGGGGTGGCTGTGGCGGCAAGGTGTGCCGGGTGGGCGTGGACGAAGACAGCAGTCCCGAGGGCGAGCAGGGCGAGGAGCCAGAGGGCTGCCAGCCATGTCCGGTAGCCGTAGCCGACGGTCAGGTACAGCAGCCAGTTGAGCAGCCGCCCAGCCGGGTTGAGTGTGTGGCGACGGTGCTTCTGCTTGTGGATGGCCACAAGTCGGGCGGCGTCCTCCTGGCCGGCTTGGCGGTAGGCAGTAGCGAGTTGATCATAGGGTTGCGGGGCGTAGCCGTGCTGCTGTCGCTGTAGCCAGTCCAGTCGGGCATGCACGGGGAGATGGTCGTTGCCCAGAGTCTGGTAGGCGAGTCCGCGCAGGTCGAGGCGCGCGGGCCACGTCGCGGGGTCGTCGTGGAACGTGCCGATCTTCGCGTGGCTGAGGTCGACGATTCCGTCCGGTGTGCGATGCGGCAACAGGTACAAGGCCGAGGTGTTGAGCCTCTCGAAGTCCAGAGCGAGGCCACCGGAGTTGGTGAAGGCGGCGTCGCGCAGGTCCACCCGGGCACCAACCTGAGCGCCGTACAGACTGAACTCGCCACGTACAGTGAAGCCCTGACGGCCAGAGACCTGGCGGTCCACCGTGAGCCAGCCACCTTCGAACGCGAAGCCGCCCGGGCTGTCGAGTTCAGCCCCGTCCAGGATGAGCGCGCCGAGGTGCGCCGATCGCACGTCGATGCCGCCACGTGCGGTGAAGCCGTCGTTGAGGCGCACATCTTGTGCCACCTGAAGGCCAGGGACGCTCAGCGCCCAGTTCTCCGTATGGGTGAGGCTGGCTCCGGTGAGAGTGAGGGAGCCGCCGATGCGCGCGGCGGGTGCGTGTGCGCCGCCTTCGATCACCAGCCCCTCGGCGAGCACGCTCTGCGCTGTGTCCATCTGGTCGGCGGCCAGGGCCGTGCCGCCGGGTTGGAGATCCGCACGGCGGTGAGAACCAGGTCTCCACTGATCCGGGCGCCGGCCAGGCGGACCTCGCCGCGGGCGGTGAAGCCGTGGCCCAGGCACACGTGGTGGTCCGCCGTGAGTCGCGCGGCGTCCAGCGCGGTCGCGCCGGGATTGTCGAGCAGAGCTCCGGCCAGGGACAGCATGCCGCCGATCCGAGCCCGGGCCAGCTTGACCTGGCCTTGGCAGGTGAAACCCTCGTCCAACGCTAGGTCGGCGTCGATCCGCAGATTCTCGGCGTCCAGGCCGGGCAGATGGCAGCCGGTCATGCGGATCAGAGGGGCGGTGGTGTGGGCGAGGCTGACCGGTTCCTCCAGCCAGCAGCCGGTCAGTAGCAGCCAGCGACCCAGCGCGGCGCCTTCCAAGTCCAGCGGGCCGGTCACACGGGCACCAGCCAGGCGAAGTGGGGTGCGAACCGGGGAGTCGGTGAGCAGTTGCGCCACCAGCTCGGCCCGTATCGTCCGCTCCGGTCCCCAGGACGCACCGCGTCCAGGATCATCCTCAACACCGTCGCCTCGCAGGCCGACAGCCTGCCCGCGAGCTGCCGCACGGACCAACCGCTCCTCAACTGACGTCAAGTCGTCGGCGGCCAGCATCGTCCCCCCAAAGTGTAGGCACCGAACTACCGGAAGCCTATCCACCTGCGAACAGTGTTCACCGGCTGAAGCGCTTCCCTCATCGCGCGCAGAGCCGGACGTCCCCAAGTCATCGTCAGCGAATCTATGGTGGCCGCTCCACCGTGGTGGGTTGGGTGCCTGTCGAGGAGTGCGCCCGGCCGGCCGGCTTGCCGCCTGCAGGGCACACGCAGCCGTCACTTGCACATGTCTGTGACGTCCACCTCCCGAGCAGCGCCGACTCTGCGTCGGTGTCCTCCGGCTCGCACCGCTCACAGTCGTTCTCCAAAATGGGTCGCTCAAGGGGACGTCACACCGCTGCGGCCCGCACTCAGAAACGGAGAACGACGGTGGTTCGAGGTCGCTGAGCTACTTGCTGCTGGGCGTCGGGTACGCGCTGACCATGGTGTTGAAGTAGCCGTCAGGGGCCTCTTCGAGGAAATCCAGCAGATTGTCCAAGAAGGCGCGCAGTGGTGGGGTCGCGTTGTGCCGATCAAGGTCTTCTTGAGAACGCCAGACTTCGTACAGGAAGAGCCGGCCGTCGTCCTGTGCGTGCAGGTGGTACTCCAGATTGCCCTCCTCCTGCCGGGTGGGCTCCACGAGGGAGGCGAGAAGCTGGCGCACTTCCTGCGCACGTTCAGGCTTGGGGCGCAGGAATCCGTACAGGGAGATGGGCGCTTGTGTTGTCGTCATGCCCTTGACGCTAGGATCTGACATCAGTGTGAGCTTCAAGGTGGGGGCGCGTGAGGTGAGTCACATGAAGATCGGTGATTTGGCCCGTGAGACGGGTGTGAGTGTGCGTCTGCTGCGCTACTACGAAGATCAGGGCCTGCTCACGTCGCTCCGGACGGACGGCGGCCATCGCCACTACACCGCCGATGCCCCGACCACGGTCACACGGATCCGCACCCTGCTGGACGCCGGTCTCCCCACCAGGATCATCCGGGACCTCATGCCCCGCTTTCTCGGCGACGGCCCCGAGCTCGATGTCTGCGTCCAGGGACACCTACAGGCGCAACTAGAGGATCTGGACGCCCGCATGGCCCAGATGCAACGCGCTCGCACGTCGCTCAGTGACCTCCTCGACGCTTCCGCACGAGCATCCGCTACTTCGCCGCCACTCACCTGAACCAAACTCAGGACCCCTCTGTCGCCGGTCGATCCAAGCCGCGCCCTTCACTGCCGATTCAAGGACAGCGCGGGGGATTCGATCCCCGTGTGGGCTGCTGTCACCCCAGCGCCTTCTCCCAGGGTGAACTGCAGCTGTTCTGTGCACATTGCCCGCGAAAGGCCCTTGGGGGGGGGCCGAAGTCCGGGCGGATGGTCGGGCACAAGCAGCACGAAGGCTCGAGCATCTGGGCGATGGGTCTCGCAGGGCCAGGACGGTTACGGCTACGAGCCTCGCTGCAGGTAGTTGTGTGCGGCCTGCCCGTTCAGAATGAACGGCGCGGGGGCCGGCCCGCTTCCGTCCTTGTGAACGATGACGCACTGGACCGCGTTCCCGTACTGTTCCCACACCACAGACAGGTTGGGGTCGTTCGTTTCCGAGACTCCACAGTTGTCCATGCGCTCACCCTAGAACGCTCTCGTCGATCAGGTAAGCGATGCGCGCACACCGTGTTGCAGCACTGTCCGCTCACCCATCGCTACTTAGGGGTTGTCGTGCGACGAGTACCCCCTCACTTCCACCTACGAGGGGTCGGCGCAGTCGACCTACGAGCTAGACAAGTCGGCGAACAACTTCTGCGCGCTGGCGGTGGCGGCCGATGACAACACCACGGCCAGGACCTCAGCGGCGAGCCCATCGTCGGCAAGGGAGCGGACAAGTCCGCGTTGGCACCTGCGCCACGGCATGCTGGAGTCGAGACACTGCTAATGCCGGGAATGACGTCGGCCGTCACAGAGTAGGCGCCGCGGGCTTCGATGTCGGAGGGGGTTCCAAGCGTGCAGTTGTAGAGGGTGGCTCACCCCACACGACATACGCTCCGGTTTCCCCTTCCGCCAACTCGTCACGCATCAGGCCATTGAAATTGCCCCCGCGCGCATGGCGCGGATCCTGGACGGCAGAGGCGTAGTCGCAGCGGTCCGTGGGGCGGCGGCATCAAGCCCGTCACTGCGGTACACACCCCACCCATGACAGACCACCGCGCACTACGCACGCTAGAACCCCGCCCCCGTCATGGCTTCACAGACCATCACCATCCCTCTTCCGAACGGTAGTTCACAGTGCCGGCATCCGCGTCAGCGACTAGCGGAGGGCACCGCAGTACACCGGCACCCTCCCCCGGTACCAACTGCGGACTTCGAACGTCAGTCTCGGCGAAACGGCACCACGTCCCGTCGGACAGCGCTTGAATGGACGCGATCACGCAACGGGTGACTCAGGGGGATGCACCATGCGCAAGTCGTACTACGCGGCACACGTCTACATGATCGTCGGAGTCGTCTCGGGACTCTTCTACCGGGAGTTCACGAAAGCCGAAGACTTCCACGGCGACACGCAACTTGCCCTCATGCACACCCACTTGCTGGCCCTGGGCATGCTCGTCTTCCTGATCGTCCTCGGCCTGGACAAGGTGTTTCAGCTCTCCGGGACCAGACTGTTCACCGCCTTCTTCTGGTTCTACAACGCCGGTCTGGCGATCTCGACCGCGATGATGGGCGTGCACGGAATCCTGACCGTGTTGGGCCGCGACGAGGACCACATCGCAGAGGCAGTGCCACTGACCGCCGGACTCGGCCACATCCTCCTGGCCGTCGGCCTCGTCCTCCTGTTCGTGCTGCTCGGCCAGCGTGTCAACGAGCACGTTCAGCAGTCCGGGGCAACAAGCGAAGACGAGGAAACCGCAGCCGCGTGAGGGCCGTGCGCCAGGCCGCAGGCGCACTCTGGGCCGAACACCCTGCCAACTCCCATGCCGCAGGCTGGCGAAGATCATCACCGCGACGAGAAACGTAAAGCACGGCCCAATACGATGCCGGCCTGGCGCGGAGGGCCGAGCCGGGCACTCACCATCGAGGACTGTACGACCGATTACCGGCCCGACGTCATGGCGATGCTCGGCCCGGCCCAGAACCGCTTTGCGGGCCCGGCCGCCTGGGACCGTCTCCATTCGGATCTCGGCATACAACTGCCGCCCGACTACCAGGTCCTGGTCGACGCCTATGCCCCGATCCGGCTCAATGGCCACCTGAGCCTCCACCATCCGGCGACCGAGCGATGGAACCTGGGCCAGCAGATCCGGAGAAGTGTCCAAGCATGGTCCGAGGTGCCATGGGACGAGCTGGATCTCGACGCGAACGAGGACCCGCGCCAGCTCTTCGGACTCGACGAGCTGACCTTCGGCACCCGCAACGGGCTGTGGCCGATCGCGAGCACCGACCGAGGTGAGACAGTTTTCCTCGTCGACGCCATCAGTGCCCCCAGGCTCCTGGTGAGCTTCGACGAAACCTGGGCAGAGCACCGCATGAGCTTCGCCGAATGGCTCTACCGCTATCTCATCGGTGAAGACATGACCGGTCCCAACAGCGCAGCATTCTATCCAGGTCCTGTGCAGATGCAGCATCTGCCGATGTCCGCCGACGCACGCCCCGAGCCTTGGTATGACCCGGACCGCGGCGTGTGAGGGAGTGAACTGCGCTGGCAAGAGCGGCAGCCTGAATGAGATGACCCCCTACTGACTACTGGCGCGTGCGGCCCACCCAAAGGTTCGAGGCCTTGGGCAGGCCCTTCGCCGACCGCGGCTATGACCACGACGTCTACCGCGACCGGTTCCGCGCCCGCGGCATCGTGGCGGCCATCGCCCACCGCGGCACCCCGCACGGCACGGGCCTGGGCACCTAGCGCTGGGTCGTGGAGAAAAGTTTCGCGTGGCTGCGCGGCTTCCGACGTCTGCGGATCCGCTGAGAACGCCGGGCCGACATCCATGAAGCGTTCCTCCAGCTCGCCTGCTGTCTCAGTACCCACCGACAACTCAACGCATTGAGTTGAGACTTGGATGCAAGGCCGCTGGTCACACCAGGGTGTCCGTGACTCATGCCATGATCCGGCCTCATGACTGACCGATCGCTTTCGCCCGCTTGGCTGACCTCATGGACAGACCGAGTCTGCCGCACTCTCACGGCCATGAAAGGCGAGTTCGAGCATCGGCACGGTTTCCCGCCTGGGACCAACGAGGTTCGGCCGGCCGACCACGACGATCAAGCCGCGGCTCGCACTCTTGCCCAAGCCACTCCTACACCGGCTGACCTGATCACCTTCTACGACATCATCGGCGACCTCACCTGGGCGGACGTCGGAAACGGCTACTTCTTCGATCCACCAGATGACCTCCTGCTGCGGCTCCAGGAGCGCGGAGTTGTCGACGTCGGCACAGGCCAAAAGGCCCGCGGTCTGGTCATCGGCTCGAACGGTGGTGGCCTGGCCTACGTCGTGAGCCCTGATGGAGCGGTCTACCGGACACGGACGGCGTCGTTGGATGAACCGGAGTTCGACAAGGTGGCCGATGGCCTACAGCAGTTTCTGGAGCTCCTGGAGCTATCCCTGACACGGTTCGTCGCCGACGGCGAAACGGGATACCTGTAACCGCAGACGCCAGCGCCCATTCTGTTAGCGACTATTAGCCTTCACGGAGTGAGGTCTGCCGCCGTCGCAGACGACGTCGAATTCATTCTGCACTTGGCCGAAGGGATGGCAGAGCGGGGAGCTCTTGAGCCGGAAACTCTCCGAGACCTCAGGGCTATTGACCGGTTCGTCGAGGCGACGCGCCTCCGCGGCGTGGAAGGACCATGAGTTGAAGCTTTGACGGGTCTGAACGCTCTGGCAGACACGGCAGTTGGCAGGTGGATGGCAGGCGTGGATGGCAGGCAGTGCAGGGGCTTCACCCGCTTGGGCGGCTCGGGCGGTAGTCCGGGTCACCCAGAACGGGCGCTCAGCGCCTCGTCTCGTACCTGGTCAGGATCACGCCGCAGGGAAGCGTCCGCGTCTCCACCAGGTTGAGGTTCACCCAGTTGTCAACCGCGGTGAAGAACGGCGTGCCGCTGCCCACCAGGACAGGCGCGGTGGCCAGCACGTACTCGTCAATCAGCCCGGCCCGCATCGCCGCCCCGGCGAGCGTCGCGCCGCCGATGTCCATCGGGCCGCCGTCCTCGGCCTTGAGGCGGGTGATCTCGGCGACCGCGTCGCCGGTGACCAGGCGGGTGTTCCAGTCGACCTTGTCGATCGTCGAGGAGAACACCGCCTTCGACATGTCCCGCCAGCGGCGCGCGAACTCGATCTCCGCCGGGGTGGCGTTGGGCTGCTGGTCGCCGGTCGGCCAGTAGGAGCTCATCGTCTGCCACAGCTTGCGCCCGTACAGCGACAGGTCGGTCGCCTGCAACTGGTCGGACCAGAACTGGAACAGCTCGTCGCTCGGCACGCCCCAGCCGATGTCGTCGCCGGGCGCGGCAATGTAGCCGTCCAGGGTCAGGTTCATGCCGTAGATGAGTTTCCGCATGGCGCCAGCCTTCCGTGAGTCGGTCTCACGCGTACAGACCGGCGCGGCGCGGGAAACTCATCGGTGCGCGATCCGAGCTCACATGTAGTCCTCGTGCTCGGTTGCTCAGCCGCAGACTCATCGTTCCGCCTAGGAGATGGCATCGACCTGAGACGATCTTGGGTGACATCGCGGTGCGACGACAGAGAACCAGCAGGTCACAGAAGATCGACATGTCATCGGCGGCGAGACCCTACAAGCTTGTCATCGGCGGCGAGACCCTACAAGCTTGTCATCGGCGGCGAGACCCTACAAGCTTGCCAGGGCGTCCACGGCGGGTTCGCACTCGTAGCGGAGTTCGCAGTGAATCCGTACGTAGTGGTCGTGCTCACCGCCGTCGTCACTGATGTCGAACTGTCGCTTGAGGTCCACAGTGAACATCGGACGCCCGCTGAAGGCGTGCGTGCCGTACTGGAAGAGCAAGCCGTCTGAGTCGGGTGTCGGCGCGGTGGCCAAGCGCTGCCGCGCGAGTCGCATGAAGGCCAGCCGTGCAGCCCACGTGGTCAACTCAGCCTTCGTCGATCGCCCCACCTCCAGCTCGGCAGGCAGGACATCGCGGGCTTCCTCCATCCGCGCCCTGTCATGCACGTCAGCTCTCCTCGGTTCGTGGATCAGCACCCCAACTTCGTGGGCCGGATCAGATCCAGCCCTGACCAGCCAGGCAGCCACCTTCCGGCTCGCAACGCTCAGTCACTGCTGCACGGAACCTGAGCCAGAACCTCGTTCTCACGCCATCGTCGGCAGCGGCCTCCTCCGGAACGACCGTCCCGGAGGAGGTGGCAAGGCTGCACGACCGCGCGTACACGCCGTTACGGGCCTGTGTGCCGGCCGTCAGCCCTCGGTCCTTCGCACGCACAGAGCCCGTCCGCTGGGTCCTCCGTGCGGCTCCCCCGTTTCGAGGCTGTAGCTGGAGTGGTGCAGCGGGCACGTGATGCGCAGGGCACGGGTGTTGACGTAGCCGTGGGCCAGGTGGCCGCCGCGGTGGGGGCAGTGGGCTTCCGTTTCGAACTGGCGGTCACCGACGGTGATTCTCAGTCGGTCCTCGCCGATCTGCTCGATCGTCACCTCCGGCGGGCGCTTCACGGCGCCGTCCGCTGAGCCGACGCGACGGCGGATTCCGTCGCCGCTCCAAGGATTTCGCTGGCCAGCATGAATCCGGTCCAGACCTTGGCCGGCTGAAGGTCGGCCTCCGCGTCGAACTCCCTGATCGAGTTCTGGAGTTCCTTCATGTGGAACGTGTCGATGTGCAGGTGTTCCGTGTAGTAGCGGGCCCCTTCGAGGCCGAGCCGCTTCGCGCCGTCGGCGAAACACTGGAACGCGTAGAGGATGCTGGACTCGAGGTAGCACAGGCAGCCGAGGAAGTACTCGGGCCGCGGGGCGCGGGTCGCCGCCCAGAAGAACATGTTGACGTAGTCGAACGTTTCCGGGTTGGTGGTGTGCAGGTAGTCCCGCTCGTCCTGCGACAGGTTGAGTTCGGCAGCGAGTTCCCGGTAGATGTTGAAGTGCGCCTGGTCCAGGTTTCCGCAGCCGAACTCGTCGACGAGGACGCGGAAGATCGCCATCTTGGCCCGTTTGGGCAGACGCCAGACGATCGGCAGGAAGGATTCCGACTCGGTGAGCCCGTCGACCGCGAACTGGGCCACCACTTCGCGGAACTGGTTGAGCGTCAGATCCTGGGCGAGGGCGCGCTCATACTCCGGCGGGCTCGCTTCCTCCTCGGCGAGGCGCTCGCGCACGTGCCACTCGGCGATCCCCGACAGAGACGTTGGCGCCCCGTCCGTCCCTGGGCCGCGTCTCGTCGAGCATCCGGTACGTTCGCCGACGCCCGGAGCGCCCCCAGGTAAACCTTCAGGCGGCCTCGCCGAGTCTCACCCACGCTTCCAAAGAAGGCCGTGCACAGGAGAGTTGAGTGCGCTTCCCGTCGTGTCCTCGGCGGCATTCTGGCGCTGTGCTCGAGGAGATTGACGCCGCGTTGACGGCGCGGGCGGCGGCCCGTCCGGGCGAGGCGGAGGCAGGGCTCACAGACGCGCGGCCGCGCGGAGCAGGTCGTCGACGGCGGCGAGGACCGCGTCGGGCCGTTCCTCGTGCAGCCAGCCGTGCCCGGCGTCGTCCAGGACGCGGTGTTCGCCGCGCGGCGACTCGGCGGCGAGTTCGGCGTGCAGGGCGCGCTTGGCCGCGGCGATCTCGCCGAGCAGCTCCGCGGGCCACAGGTGGGCCTGGGTGGCGTCGTGCCCCATGGCGGAGAGCACGATCGTCGGGACGTCCGGGGTGGGCGACGCGGCGCGCAGTTCGTCGGCGACCTTGTCGTAGAGGTTGTCGTTCTCGCGGCCCGCGGCCCGGAAGGTGGCCAGGTGGCGGTCTGCGAGCGGTCCGCGCACGGCGTCCGGCCAGGCGGCGAAGTGGGTAAGCAACTGCTCTCGGGCGGCCGCCAGTTGGCCGGCGGTCGGCTCGGTGCTCTGCTGCCGCTCCAGGTGCCTCGTCATCCGGTCGAGGTGGTCGCGCGCCTCCTGCGGCACCCGTCGGCCGAGGTCCTCGTGAAACGGGTCGAGCAGCAGCAGGCCGGCCACGTCGGCGGGGTGGGTCCGGGCGTAGTGGCGGGCGTAGGCCCCGCCGAGCGAGTGCCCGACGAGCAGGTAGGGCCCGGGCACACCGGCCGTCCTCAGCAATGCGCGCAGTTCGGCGACGACGTCGGCGGCCGTGCGCGGCAGCGCATCGGCGCCGTCGCTCCAGCCCGTGCCCGCGCGGTCGTAGAGGACAGCGGTGGTGCGCTCGGCGATGCGCTCGTGAAGGTTGAGGTAGTCGAGGCCCATCATTCCTGCCCCGGCGAGGAGGACGACGGCCGGGCCGCCGGCCCCGGCCCGGTGCAGCATCAACTGCCGTCCGGTGACGGTGTGGTGGCGCCCCAGCGGCGGCCGGTGCACGGTCATGGCGTTCCCCCTCGGCTCGGGCGCGCACGTCACGCGCCACGATGCGTTCTCCCCTGCGAGCGACACATTCTCAACTTTGAGAACGTTATCAGCTGTGAGAACGTACACCCATGGACACGGTCGATCTCCTCCTCCACCCGGTCCGGCTGCGCCTGGTGCACGCACTGTCCGGCGACCGAACGCTCACCACGTCACAAATGTGCGCGCTGCTGCCCGACGTGTCGAAGGCGACTGTGTACCGGCACGTGGGCGCGCTCGCCGACGCCGGCCTCCTCGACGTCTCGGACGAACAACGGGTGCGCGGCGCCGTGGAGCGCACCTACCGGCTGCGCCGGGAACGGGCAGCCGTCGACGCCGAGGCCGCCGCGCAGGTCACCCCCGACGAGCACCGGCGGATCTTCGCCGTGGCGACGGCGACGCTGCTCGCCGAGTTCGGCGCGTATCTGGACCGGGACGGCGCCGACCCGGCGGGCGACCAGGTCGGCTACCGACAGCACGCGATCTGGCTGAGTCCGGCCGAACGGGCGGAACTGATCCAGGAGTTGCGGTCCGTTCTGATCCGCCACATCGGCAACGCCCCCGCCCCGGACCGCGTCCGCCACCTCATCAGCCCGATCCTGTTCCCTGCGGAGGAGCCGCCCGCTACCCGAAATCCTTGAACCGCGGCCGCACGGGAACCGAACTCCTCGTTGCCCGGAGCGGCACAGCGGTAACCGGCAAGGCGGCCTTCTTCGCCCGAGCTGAGACGGCCACCGCCTGGCATCCCACGACTTGTGATCCCAGTCGCGTACCTCGCCGATGACTAGGGCGACGGTCGCCCCCCACACGCACGGGCGGCAGTTCCTGCACGAGTCGCTTCATTCCCGGCTCGCTTCCGCGGCGAATCAAGTCCAGTGAGGCACCCACCGGGTCGTACTCATCGAGCTTGTCCGTGAGGCCCCATGGCTGGTGACTAGTGATCGTTGCTCGCACTGTCTCATCCCTTCCGCAGACATATGGTCGACGGCGGATGGGGTGGGAGCTGGAGCGAGTGGTGGGTTGAGGAGGGGATGCCGCCATGGCGGAGGAACCGAGACACCCCCTCAGCGAGCTTCGGCAAGGAGGCAGACTCCCAGGAGAAGCGAGCATCCGTTTCACCCACGCCGCCAAGGAAGAGTGACCAGATGCGCACGCGACTCCTCCTCGGCCTGTCGCTGCTCTCCAGGCTCTGCTCGCCGCGACCTTCGGTTACGGCGCCGCCAATCTCGTCCCCACCTTCAACTCCGTGCAGCTCGACGTGTGACTCGCCTTCCACACCGAGCTGATGAGGATGAGCGGGATCACCATGCAGGGGCGAAGGCGGCCTCCGCTCTCGGCGCCCTCACGCTGGCCGTTCTGACACGCGAGCGGACCCGACTCCTCGCAACCACGGCCGGGCTCCTCACCGTCACATCACTCCTGATCACCCGGTGCGGGAACGTCCCGATCGACAGCCGCGTCAAGCAGTGGGCCGCCGCCGTGCCGCCGACCGACCACGCGAAGATCCTTAGCCGCCGGGAACTGTCCAACGACTCCCGGACCTGCAAGGCCGTTGCCGCGTTCGCCATCCTGATCTACGTTGCCCTGCGCTAGGCAGAGAGGGAGGCGACCGCGCACCGCTGAACACAATCGGTCGTCGCGATCGGCCGACCCGTCGACTGGCACGGTCAGCGGAGAAAATCCATCAGCCGGTCGTTCAACTGCTTGGGTGCGGTGAGTGGCAGGGAGTGGTGGGTGGCTCCGGGGAGCAGGGCAACGTCGCCGTGCGGGAGGATCCGACGGGCCCTGTCTGCGACTTTGACGGCTCGGTGGGCGCCGCTCTGCTCCGCGAGCAGGACCAGCACCGGCATGCGCAGGTCAACGGTTCGGGGGCGGCCTCCGGTGACGAACTTGCGACCGGGAACAGTGGTGGCCAGCGCGTAGAGGCGCTGCCAGGTCTCGTCCGGGTGGGCACCTGCCGTTTCCCAGTCCAGGAAGGCGCGAGCACGGGCCTGGCTCGGGCGGATCAGGGTGGGCAGTGCGCGCAGCAGGTACCCAGGGCGGAATCCGGCGAAAACCTGGGTGGGATCGACGAGAGCGAGGCGGTCGACGCGCTGCGGTGCCTGCAGTGCGTATCTGACGGCCAGCCAGGCACCGTACGAGTGACCGCACAGGTGCGTGCGGGCGAGCCCGAGCCCGTCCAGCAGGGCGTCCAGCCAGGCTGTCAGATCGTCGGCGTTCTTCAGCGGTGTGCCTCGGCGTTCGGTGCGGCCGGCGTCGCCCAGCAGGTCCACCGCATGGACCCGGTAACGCTCGCCGAGAACCGGTGCGTTGGCGAGCCAGACCAGACCGGTGGCGGAGCCGCCGGGCAGCAGGACCAGTGGGCTGCCGTCCGCAGGGCCGTACACATGGACCCGGGTGCGCCCGTACGGCGTGGCGACGTCGCGTTCCTCGGTGGACTCGGGCCAGCGAGCGCGGAGTTCGTCGTAGGCGAGGTCGAAAGCGGACGGAGTCACAACACATTCCTCTCGCTCACCGATATTCTCGTTAAGCGAGATATTACGCTGCGGCCGGAAGGAATGGGCATGGACGAGCAGAGTCCGGCGATGGAGCTGGTTCACCTGCTGCGCCAGGTGACCGTGGAGTTCGACCTGCTCGGCGCGGAGTTCGCCGCCCGGCAGGGACTGCATCCCACCGATGTGCGCGCGCTGATCCACCTACTGGACGCGGCGCGGACCGGAACCCGTGCCACGGCCGGGTGGCTCGGCGGGCAACTGCGCCTCAACTCGGCCGGGACGACCGCCCTGGTGGACCGGCTGGAGCGGCTCGGTCTCGTCCGGCGCCACAGGGACACGGCCGACCGGCGCCGCGTGCTGCTGGAGGTGGAGGACAAGGCCACAGAACTCGGGTGGGCCTTCTTCGGGCCGGTGATCGGCAAGGTAGTGGCGGCCGCCGAAGGTTTTGAGGCGGGTGAGCTGGAGACGGTACGCCGCTTTCTGACCTCGGTGCGGGAGTCCGCCGGGCGTGCGCGCTCGGCCTGAAGCGGCAGCGGCGCGGCGGCGGCGTGACGGTTCGCTCGACGGCGACGGTGCCGCACGACCCCGCCCGCTCCTCTCTTCGTCGTCACGGTGCGCGGCGCCCGGGGCGCGCAGCGGGCGGGGACCGGTCCGGGGCCTCGCTCAGGAACATCCAGGGCAGCGGATCCAGCAGAGCTGCACCGCCATCACAGCCGGTGAGCGTGCGAGGGCCGCAGCGCGATCGGACCGCGGCCGTGCCCCGGCGAGGACGAGGAACCGCTCTGGCTCCAGGCGGGCGGGCCCTTTGGTGAACCTCCCCTACGCCCCGGCTTGCTGACCGAGCCGTGATTCACTGCGCGGCCTGCCAGCTCAAGGACGCCGGAACGCGACAGACGCGGCTCCAACTCCAGTCCCCGGGTAAAGGTGCCCCCAGCGGCTTGTTCGGGCAGGTGGCGAGCTTGTCGGCCCGTCGTTCGCCGCCTGGAGGCACACGTTCTCGTGGGTCTGGGCCGCGCCGCCGCTTTCTTGCGCGGCCCGAGGCGGCGCGGCGTTCACCGTTCGGAGCATCATCTGGCGGCGTACAGAGGCACCCTTGATCACCTATGACATGGGGCGCCGCACAGTCACCGCCCTCGCCACCGAACGTCAGCCGAGCGAGGACCGCTCGGCCAACCTCTGGTGCAGCTCTTTGATGTCGGGGACCAGTTCGTCCACCGGGCCCTCGACCCTCACGTGCGGAGCGATCTCCTCAACGGGCAGGGCGCGTACCGGTGCCTGCGGGCGGCCCCACTCGGTGAGCCACTGGCTCAACTGGGCCGAGGAGGCGACGTACACGATCCGGCCGAGCCCGACCCAGGCGTGGGCTGCGGAGCACATGGGGCAGTGCTCGCCCGAGGTGTAGACGGTGGCTTCGCGCCGCTCTGCCTCGGAGAGGTGGCCGGCGGCCCAGCGGGCCAGCTCGAACTCGGGATGTCGCGTGGCATCGCCGCCCGCGATCCGGTTGCGGTCCTCGGCGCGGACGGCGCCCGTGCCGTCCACGAGCACCGAGCCGAATGGCTCGTCCCCGGCCTCAAGGGCCTCGGCCGCCAGCGCCACGCACCGCCGCAAATAGGTCAGTTCAACCTCGTTCATCACAGCCCCTCTCAGCTGTCTCTGTCACCAACGCAGGTCCTGCCGATGGTGACACGCCCCAGCCTGCGGGATTGCGAACCTGAAGCGAGCCGCCGCTGACTTGTTCCGGACAGCAGCGGGCGCGGTCAGCGGGCGACGGTGACGTTCAGTGGTGCGTCCGGGCAGGCGTTCCGCTTCTTGTCACGCACGGCGCCAAGGAACGCCTCCCGGTCCATACGTCCCTCGGTCGACACCACCAGGGTTGGGCCATCGCGGTGGGTGGCTGCGTCAAAGATGCCGTCGACCGCCTCATGCGCCACGATCGCGAAGTCACTGCCCAAAGGAGTCACCACCGAACCCGGACGAAGGCCAAATTGCCCGCATCACCACCTGCGTCCAAGTGCCATAGGCCTCGCCGCTCTGCGTTTTCTTGACGCCGAACCTACCCCGGCTACGAACGCCAATCGTCGCCGCTCATGTGGGGCGCCACGGGAACAGGGGCAGAGGCTCCGTATGCGGAGTTTGGCTGTTTCGGGTTATCGGGCTGTCGGGTTGTCGGGCTGTGTCAGTCCGAGGTACCGCACTTCTCCACAGTCGTCATGGTCACTGCGGAACCGGTCAGAGGGCCCGGTGCGAGACTCACGATCGGGTCCCTGTTCAGGAATTTGATGGACACGAGGGAGCCGTCTGGATAACGCCGCCAGGTCCGCCCCGCAGCGTCAGTGATCGTGATGTCCGATACGTACGCGTCGGACAGTTTTCCGACGGGTTCCTGAATGGACTTCCTGTCAATTTTGGAAGAATCCCTGGGCAACTCGATGCGCGTACAGGGAGGCAACGTCCCCAAGCGGATTCCGGCGTAGTCGTCCTTGTTCAGTCCCAGCCACGCCGTTGCCGGGTCGAGTGACCGGTTGACGACCACGACCCTCGTCCCCTCAATCCACACGACGATCTTTGAGACCTGGCTCCGCGCCTCCTCCTGCTGCTCGTCAGCCGAGTGCCTCAGCTGATCGTCCGCCACCTGAGCGGCTTTCCAGGAGCTCCAAGCCGTCAGCCACAGCCCCAGCGCAGCAATCACGGCAGCCACAACCGCCGTGTGCTTCGCCCAGTCAGCGGCCCGGTACCAGCCGACCACCCGACGGAGTGGACTCGTCGCGGCGGCAGGCGTGGCCGCAGTTCTGCGAGGGAGTGGGGGCTGCTGAGGGATCGGCGGGCGGGGCGCACCGGTACGTATCCGAAGTCGCGGTCGGCGGTGTGCCACAGGACGCCTCCTGTCCAAGTCCCCCGCAGCAGACGCCGAGAGGCCCGGGCACCGAAAGTCCCCGATCAACGCTGAACTACCCACCCCTAAAGGGCGGCGAACGCAAGGACCACAGGCGACACGGTGCCGCCCAACGCCCCCAACACGGCGACCGCGCCCCCCCGTTGGAGGCAAGCGCTGTAAGTTGCGCACGAGCCGTACGGCGCGAGAAGTAGGCAGGGCCGCGCCGGTCGACAGACATGGCGATGACGCAAGCACCGCCCGCGCCTGCCTCCGTCCATCGCAGCACGCGGAAGTCGCCACGGCACGCGCGCAGAGTCCACAGCTACGAGAAGGCGGTCGTTATCGGGTGCAGGGCGTCGGCTCTTCGGCTCGGCACGACTTTCCGGGGACGGCAAAAGGACTTGTGTGCACCCCGTCTGGGTGATCTCTGCCCAGTGATCGTGACTGCGCTGGTCTGCGGGGCGGTTGGACGGATCATGAGTAAAGATCTGACCCGTACTGCACGGATCCGCAGGACCGTCACCGCGCTGGCTCTGACCGCCGGCCTCGCGGCGTCCGGCCTGGTCGCGGCCGGGACGTCTGAGGCCGCAGCGAAGGGCTGCTACATCACCGCGAAGGCGGCCTCGCTCCGGTCCAAGCCGTCTTCAGGTTCCACGTCGGTGGGCGTCGTGTACAAGGGCAACAAGTGCTCTGATCGATCCTCGGCCTACAGCGGCGGTCACAGCTGGTGGAAGGTCAAGATGACCACGGGCAACGCCAAGGGCCGCACCGGGTGGATCCGCGGTGATCTGGTCCACCCCGCGGCCGCGGACGTACCGACCGAACTGCACTGAGACCAACTGCCGTTGACCTCGGCGGCCGCCGGGCTGGCGGCCGCCGAGCTCCAGAACCGGGGCCGGGCACAGCCGTTCCCGCTCAGGAGAGCGACGGGGCACCGTCGCCCGGCCGCCGCGGAAAAGGCCGATCTCGGCTACCTGTTCCTGGCGCGGGCGTGGAGATTCAGGTCCGCTGGCCGAGGCATGCGCGGGCGGCACCCGACTGGCTCACCGAAGCAGTCCCGGCGAGCCGGCCGGTGGTCCTCACTATCCAGACCGCCAACATCCATTCGATGCGTCTCGCTGCAAAGTTGCGGTTCACCTAGGCAGAACGATTCGAGGCCTGGGGCGCCGAGCAGTGGCCCGGCATGCGTTCCTCCTCCATCACGCCGTCCCGTTAAGTGCGTGCTCGGGTGCGGACCGCACTCAGGTCAGCCAATCCAGTCTCGGAACCGGGCGTCTGATGGCCCGCACGCCCCGTCGGCCACGGCATTCTCGTATGCCTGTCAGGCGGCGGCGTCCCGGTCTGCAGAAGAGGTGCCGGCGGGAACGTAGGACCCGGAGAAGACCGTGCATGCTGGATAGACCGGCTGGACGGCGTACCAGCCGAAAGCAACGACGGCGGTCAGGATGGCCGCGGCGATGAGCTGACGCTGTGGCGGGCGGAAAACCTGGTTGATCACCTGTGGATCGTACGGAGTGCGTCTGCTGGCCTTGAATACTGGGGCGGTCCACAGGGGTACCGGTGCAGCCTGATGGGTCTCCACTCGGCCGGGGCCGAGCGAGGTGTCGATCAGCAGGCCGGTGGGCAGTCCCTGGAGCTCGTCCCTCAGCGTGGAGGGGACGGAGACCATGGGAGCGCGGATCGGGTCGAGAGTCTGCGTTCAGGCCTGACGGCGCTCTTGCGGACCACGCGCAGCGCGCGGATGGCTTCCCTCATGCTGTCCCGCCCGGCTCTTGGGGTGTTCCACTCGCCCGGCCGGACAGGACCGCGGTGGCTGCTGCGTAGGCGTCGGTCGGATCGGAGCCCTGGGCCCGCCTGGCCTTTCGGTCCTTCCGATCGACCTCGGCTACCGTGATGCCGTTCGCGGTCAGGAACCGGGCGAGTTCGGCGCCGTAGGCCCTGGTGCCCTCCGTCCCGACCGCGATGACGTCGCCCTGAGCATGCAGCGCAAGACCTGCTGTCTCGGCGAGCAGGCCATGGCCAACCTCAAGGGACGGCGCCTCCTGCTGGAGCTCCGCTGCAGCACCAACCGAATGACCGGCGTCGTGCAGGCAATCCGTGTCCTTCACCGCGCATCGACATCAGGTTGGACAACGCGCAGTGCGCGGGCTCCCGTACCCGCTCTCCGCAGGTCCTTCCGACGGCGCGTGCGCGGGCTTCCGCTGAAGACTACCGGGCGTCGCGGCGCCGGCGCGCGCGCTCGAACTCGGCGACATCCGACATCCAGGGACCGTGCTGTTCGAGTGCGGCGTAGCCGCCTCGGACGAAGGCGTTCACCAGGTTCCGGTACCCGCCGATCCCGTCGACCAGGCTGTACTCGACCCGGTACTCCGGATCCGATCTGCCTTCACCCTCGCGCAGCGTCGTGATCCGGGCGATGGAGTCCGCGTAGAAGTGGAGCTGGATCCCTTCACCCATCTCCTCGTCCTCGATGGTGAACACTTCGTTGTCCGCGGCAGAACGATCGCCGACGAACTCCCAGAACTCCGCGGCGGCAGTGCGGGGACTGCCCCGTAGCCACTTCTTCTCGACGCCCTTGTCGTCGGTGAACGACAGGACCGTCTTCCTCGCGCTGCCGCCGAAGTCGGCGTGGTGGTCGGCAGCCTCCTCGTCATCCTCGATGGGTGTGCTCCTGGAGCGGTCCGCGGCCTCCGAGCACATCAGGAAGCTCACGGTACGCACCGCGTCATCGCCGAGCTCAGGGTGTGCACGGCGCACGGCTGCTTCGACCGTCGTCTCCATCCGACCCCAGTCGCGCCTGTCCGTGGCGCGTTTTCCCCGTCGTGGATCGCGGCCGATCCGCATCCCGGCGCACGCCTGCTCCGCCGTGGCGATCACCCGCATGACCTCGGGCAGCAGCGCGGGGGCGACGGCATCGGGCATCCGCCTCGGAACCGTCGCGCCGTGCAGATACTGGCCCGTGTACCTCAGAATCGCGGCGTCGAGTGGACCGAGCGCTGCTCCGCGCTCGGCGCGGCGGCGGTCCGCGTGGTACTCCTGAGCTCGTTTCTCGTTTGGCGTCTCTGTCGCCGTGCGCATCGCCGCGTATACCTGACCGCGCTCAAGTAGACCGATGTCGGCCCCGTGGGCGATAGGCCGGCTCCTGTCCCACCGGATGCGCTGGAAGAGCGCGTCGACGTCCGCGGGCGAGGCAAGGAGGATCGGGTTGAGGAGGGCGACGGCAGCGTTCTCGTCGAGGCGGCCGCGGGTTCCGGCGGCGTCGCACAGCGGAAGGACCGCACTCCACAGCAGCAGGTGTCTGGCCAGGTCCTCCCGGATCACCGCAAGGTGGGCTTCGCTGATCGGGAACGTGAACGTGCGCGGCTCGTGGTTGGCGTCGGCCCCGGCACCGAGCATCAGCTTCAGCTCGCCGTCCTCGCGGATCACGTTCGGGATCCAGCCGCTGCTGCGTGTGAAAACGATGTCTCTCACGGACTCAGCCTTCCCAGGAACGGCGCCGTCTGGCATCACTGCGATGCTGCAGCCCCACCCCGCACCAACTGTTCACGACCACCGTGCACATTCGACGTCGAGGCGTGTGTCGGTGCGCACCCAGACTTCGCCCCCGGCGGCCTCGGCCGGGGCCTCGACTCGTTCGATACCGAGGAACTCGATCAACTTGAGCAGTTCGGCTCGTTCGGCTCGGTCATCGTCGACATCATGCGCGTCGAAGAAGACGTAGTACTGGCCGCTCGGGTCCACGCTGCCCGAATCTGCCCAGATCCGAGCGACTTCTTCGATCGCCGCTGCTTCTGTCGTGATCGTGGCGGCGCGGGCGGCACCGCGCGTCTCCGGTGACGCGTCGAGGTCGGCGAGGTCGGAGAACCACTGGCCGAAGCGGTCGAGGCCGGCATATCCGTTCTCAAAGAACAGCATCGCGCTCGGGAGGTAGCGATTGGCCCTGTCGACCCGGAGGTACTCCGACCGAGGTTGGTCCGCGTCTTTGATCCGGGAGATCACACCTTGCCCGGGCATGAGTACCAAGCTCTGTCCCGACGGTTCATCATTGATGGTGTAGATGCCGGAATCGCAATCACGGAAGAACGCGGAGAACGCCACGTACGCTTCCTGAGGGTCGCCCACGGAGACCTGTTGGTCGTTGCCATCACCGGCAGCGAAGACGAACTGTTTCGGTCCGGGGTTGTAGGGGCGAGCCATGTGCGTCCTTCGTTCACGTGTGTCAGCTCCAACAGCGTAGTCGCATCAGATCGGACGGACCTGCCGTTCATCGCCGACAAACAGCCAGGAGAACCGGCAGATCGGCCTGCCCCGCGCCCCGTCAGCCGTCGCGTCACGTCAGGCCCGGCTCGTAGGTGGCGATGGCGGCCTCCACCCGGTTGCGTACGCCGAGTTTGCGGAGCGAGGCGCTGACGCAGACCCTCACCGTCCCCTCGACCAGGTGCAGCCGCGCCCCGATCTCGGCGTTGGAGAGCCTCCCCACTCCCCGCCCGCTCAACAAGCCGCCATTCACCGGCAGTCGCCGGCCTCGGGTCTCCGTCTCCTCGCCGCTCTCGCGCCCACGCCGGAACAGGCCATGACGACCATGCAGAAGAAGGCGTACGGGACCCTCGACGAGGCAGCGTGCTGCCTATTGGCCGTATCGCCGCCGACCAGCCGTACTACTCGGGAAAGAAGAAGCACCGCGGCATGTACGTGCAGGTCCTCGCGGATCCAGCCGGCCGTCTGATCTGGACCTCGGACGCGTCACCCGGGGCCGTGCACGATGTGACCGCGGCCCGGAACCACGGCACTCCCGCCACTCTCGCCGCCGACGTCGTCAAGTGCTCAGCGAACAAGGCGTGTCAGAGCGCAGACCATGCTGTCCGCGTCCCGTTCCGGGGCAAGGGTCTGAGCGGTGGCGTCGACGTCACGACCGCGCTCACGCCGATATCCGCAGCCTCGGCGAACGTGCCATGGCCCTTGAGCAACTTGGCCCGGTTGACGTGTCCTTCGACGACACCGGAGTTCCAGGGCAGGATGAGTCCGGCAATAACCGCGCCCCGGTCTCGGTCGCTGCCGACCGCGAGACAGGGCGAGAATGCTCCTCTTCGCAGACATCATCCCGCCGCCCCCACGGCCGACGGCCGGGGCCGTGCAGCCGGAGACGGTCAGTCAGCCGGGGCAATCACTCAGCGAGACCACCAAGCGCGTCGTACCCGTCAGTTGGGTTGAGGGGCTACCTCTTCGAACCGGACGGACCAGGAAGATGCGTTCCATCTCGTCATCGGTGATCATCAGAGCCTCCTCGTACGTTGTGGCACTCGGCCCATCGCCCCAGACCCCCGCGGCCGCGGCCGCGGGGACAGCGTGCTGCCGGTGCGGACCATCCTGTCGATCAGCACGGCGATGTGGCACCACCCGCTGACCCCTGGGTGAGGAACTTGCCCCCCCACGTCGGTCGCCGAGCTGGTGCGGTGGGCGAGGATGCGCTGGCGCATCGAGCACGACTACCGCGAACTCAACCACGGCTTCGGCCTGGACCACTTCGAGGGCCGCACCTGGCACGGCTGGCACCATCACGTCACCGCTGCTCAGACCTACCTCACCTTTCGGCGCCTGGACCCAAAAGCACCGAGTCCGGCCTGACCCTCTGCCAAGTCCCCGACACCCTGATGGACATGCTGCGTTGCTGGACCGGCACCTGCACGAAGCACTGCTAGTGCGCTGACCAAGTAGGTTCGCCGGGTTGGATATCCGAGCGGTTGGATGAGCGGTGACGTCCGATCCGCCGCTGGGGGTGTCGTGGCTGAGCCTGTCCGTGTGCGCAGGTTGACTGACCAGGGGGGACAGAAGCTGCAGCAGATCGTGCGCCGGGGCAGCACCAGTTCGGTGCGTTACCGGCGCGCGATGATGTTGCTGGCCTCGGCTGGCGGGAACCGGGTGCCGGTGATCGCGAAGTTGGTGCAGGCCGACGAGGACACGGTCCGGGACGTGATCCACCGGTGCAACGAGATCGGTCTGGCCTGCTTGGACCCTCGGTGGGCGGGAGGCCGTCCCCGCCTGCTCGGTCCTGACGATGAGGACTTCGTCGTCCAGACGGCCACCACCCGCCCGACCAAGCTCGGGCAGCCCTTCACACGCTGGTCCCTCCGCAAACTCGCCGCCTACCTGCGCCGCGTACACGGCCGTGTGATCCGGATCGGCCGCGAGGCGTCACGGTGCCTGCTCGCCCGCCGCGGCGTCACCTTCCAGCGCACCAAGACCTGGAAGGAATCCCCCGACCCCGAGCGCGACGCCAAGCTGGACCGCATCGAAGAAGTACTGAATCGCTTCCCGGACCGCGTATTCGCGTTCGACGAGTTCGGCCCGCTCGGCATCCGCCCCACCACCGGAGCCGGCTGGGCCCGCGCCGGCCACCCCGAACGCCATCCCGCGACCTACCACCGCACCCACGGTGTCCGGTACTTCCACGGCTGCCGCTCCATCGGTGACGACATCCTGTGGGGCGTCAACCACAGGGAGAAGGGCGCCACGAACACCCTGGCCGCCCTGAAGTCGATCCGCGCGGCCCGCCCGGACAGTGCCCCGATCTACGTCATCCTGGACAACCTCTCCGCTCACAAGGGCGACACGATCCGCCGCTGGGCGAAGAAGAGCCGGGTCGAGCTGTGCTTCACCCCGACATACGCGTCCTGGGCCAACCCGCTCGAGGCCCACTTCGGACCATTGCGGCAGTTAACTATCGCCAACTCCAACCACCGCAACCACACCGCACAGACCCGATCCTCCACGCCTACCTCCGCTGGCGCAACGCGAACACCCGCCACCCCGACGTGCTGGCCGCCCAACGCCGCGAACGCGCCCGTATCCGAAGCGAGAAGGGCATCCGCTGGGGCGGCCGAAGTCTGACAGTCGATGCCTAAACCTGCCCGCACTCCCCGGCGACCACACACTACGGTGAGACACATGTCCGAGCTCTCCGTGCGGTATTTCTACGACGAGTTGGCCCACGACTACCACCTGATGTTCCGGGACTGGGACGCGAGCATGGCCTACCAGGCCGAGGTATTGGGCGGACTCGTCCGCCAATCTCTCGGCGCGGGACTGCACAGGGTCCTGGACTGCTCGTGCGGGATCGGCACCCAGGCCATCGGGCTGGCCCAGGCCGGGCACCAGGTCATCGGCAGCGACCTGAGCGCGGTTGCCGCAGCGCGGGCCGCCGCCGAGGCGGCGGCCCGGGGGTACCGGCTTCCGGCCGCTGCGGCTGACATGCGCCAACTGCCGTTCAAAGAGACATCATTTGACGTCGTGCTCTGCGCGGACAACTCGCTCCCGCACCTGCTCACCAGGAAGGATCTCCGGGCGGCCCTCCTCGGCATGAGACGGGTACTCCGAGACGACGGACTGTTGCTGATCACTGTCCGGGCCTATGACGAGACGCGTCAGACCAGACCCACGGCGGCACCTCCCCAGGTCTCGGAAACACGCGATGGCCACGTGATCACCTTCCAGCTCTGGCACTGGCATGAAGACGGCGAGCGCTACAACTTGGAGCACTTCCAGCTCATCCCCACGAAGAACACCTGGCAGGTCCGAGTTCGCCGGAGTACCTACTGGGCGCTGACGACCCCTCAGCTGACAGAGTTCGTGGCTGAAGCCGGCTTCACCAATATCACCTGGCACAGTCCGGCCTCCAGCGGGTACTACCAGCCCGTGCTCACCGCACAGCGCGCTCCCTCAGCGCAATAGTCCAGACATCGATTCCGCGAATCCTGGCTTTCCGCTCATCCATGGCAACCCGGCGAACGTTACCGGTCAGAGCATTAGGCGCGAAGGCCCGCCCGCCGGAGCGTCAGTGCCGACAGGTCGGCGATGACGTCCGGATCCCCGCGGCGCCAGGCACCGGCCAGACCGTCGGGCGGCGACGGGATCACGGCCAGCGGGCGTTGCGGCCCGGTGAGGGCCCGGAGGGCCAGGAGATCGGCACCGCCTGGGGCGTCGAGGAGGTGGCGGGTGGTGGCGGTGCGACGGATCCATAGAAGGCGCGGAACGAGCCACAACACCAGGATGACAGCGGTCGGCAGGACGATCAGGGCGAGTGCGGTGAGGGTGGCGATGTGGCCCACGGTGTCCTGCAACGACTGTCCGGCATCGGAAAGGCTGGTGCCGGCGTCGGCTGCGGACTTCAGCGGCGTCTTCAAGGAGTCCCCGACCAGCGGGACCTTCGAGGCGGCGTTGCCCGCGTCGCCGAGACTGGAGGCGAGGCTGTCACCCGCGCTCTGCGCCTTTCGTCCAGGCTCTGCCAGCGTCAGGATCGCGTCCCGCACGACCAGGGCGAACTTCACCACGACCGCGATCAGGAGCAGAGCAATCAGGTCCGCGACCAGCTGACGACTCCGGCGCGCAGGGGTTTGGGCGTAAAGACGCATGGACGGTACTCCCGTTCCGACGCTGGTATCGATGAAGGCCGACTCCGGCCCCTGTACCCGGCACAATGGCGTCCTGCACCATCGCACCGATGAATACCCGCACAACAGGCCGCCGTGCCCTCCTGCCCGAGACAGCCGTCTCGGACACAACACCATTAGCTGGATGAGGCGATGAGTGCCTCATCAAAACGGGGACATCACCCGCCGCGGCTCGGATCATCGGCTGGCGGAGCGAGCACGTGAGATGGAGCAGGCGTCATACGCCGTGGACCTCGACGAGTACCGAGCCCAACGAGACAAGACAACGCGACAGAACTGTCCCAACTTCATCAAGCGCCCGGAAACGCTCCCCGCCGACCGGATTTTCCTGCTCCCTCAAGGCGCCGCTCCTGCCTCCGGCCGCTCCACATCGGCTGCGGCGACGCTTCTCTTGGGGACTTGCACTTACGTGTCGATGTGGCCTGTCATGATCGATGCCTGCTGCCCCTTCGCGCCATCGTCCGCGCCACGACGACGGAGGTCGTCTGGTCCGGCTTCTACCCGCCCCAACGGCCGGAACGGGGAGACCTACCCCCAGGGCCCTACGTCTTCTCACGCCCGGCCTGCGACGAGACCCTGGCCGCGCCGGTCCCGCTCCCCCAGGCTCTCTCGCCCCGCCGCTGGGTAAGCGACAGCTACCAGCAGGTGGCCCGCCGTCATCGCCCCTTCACGCCGTCGACGGTTGATCCAGGACCCCTGAAGTTCCTCAACTTGCACAGCGGCACTTCTGCCAGCGGCCGCGTGGACAATCAGCGGCGCGACCTGCATTTGGACTGTGGGCAGTTGCCAACGTTGGTCACCGCTGAGCGTCCGTGGGAGACCGGCGCCCCTGTGCCACGCGCGTCTCTGCGTGGATCATGAGGGGCACCACCACCTCGTGCGGGGAGACATCCAGCTCCGCCGTCCGCTCGGTGGTCACCGGCGGATCCTCACACCCCGCCTCACTCCGCGGTCGGCTCTCCGACAGTCACGCTTCATCGTCACCGTGTGCGGCCGGACTTCGCACACAAGAGGGCTGCGCCGAGATCGACGACCGCCGCAGTGCGAGCACACCGTGCAGCCAGGCTGCTGGCCACACAACCGACCGCGAAGCAGAAGAGCGCACGCCAGGGCGGAGACCCAGCACTCAGGACAGGCGACCTCCCTACGATGCCGCTATGCCGAACTCCGAACAGACGCAGCCGCTGATACGTGTCCTGCACGACGAATCCCGACCCGACCTGCGGGATCCGACTCGTCCGCGCCCGATCCGTCTCTACCTGTGGGAGCAAAGCCGCCCACAGGATGGGCCTGCTCCGGTGGTCGTCGTCTCGCACGGCACCGGAGGTTCGGGCAGCAGCATGGAGTGGCTCGTACGGCCGCTGTACGAGGCGGGTTTCCAGGTCCTCGCCCTTGATCACCACGGCAACAATTACGTCGACGGCTACGAGCCGGAGGGCTTTCTCCACGTATGGGAACGGCCCCGGGACGTCTCCTTCGCCCTCGATGAACTGGCCCGGGAACAGGTGCTTGGTCCGGTCGGTGTGGCGGGCTTCTCCCTCGGCGGTTACACGGCGGCGGCCCTTGCCGGGGCCCGTGTCGATCTGCAGATGCTGTGGGCTGTACTGACGGGAACCCTCCCTCTGCCGGAGATCCCCGAGTTCCCCGGCGCACTGGAGGCGCTGCGGAAGAAGTATCCGCTGGACGAATCGTCACGCCATGCGCTGGATGCCGCCGCCGCGGACCTCTCCGATCCACGGGTGCGGGCGATCTTCCAGGTAGCCCCCGGAGTCGGGGGTCTCGTGACCCCGGAAAGCCTGGCAACCGTGCGAGTGCCCGTGGGCATCCGCTGGGGCGGAGCAGACACGGTCAACCCGTACGACGTCGACACCAGGCCGTACCTGGAGCACATCCCCACAGCGAGAGGCTGCTCGGCCGGCCCCGATGTCCGCCACGACGACTTCTTCGCCCCGGAACCTGCCGACCCGACCGTCCGCATTCGCGTCGGCAGAGAGGCGGCCGCCTTCTTCCAGCAGCACCTGGGCTGACCTCTCAAACCCTGCCCACAGCGTCCACAAGGTCATCTTCCGCAGCCGCCTGCAGGAAGGAGAACCCTCAGTGGACCGCGCTGCGCAAGTTCTACGGCTTCACCGCCGTCATTTGCGAGCCGGGGCTGCGCGGCTTCCAAGAGAAGGGCGAAGTGGAAGGGCTGCTTGGCTACTTCGCCGAACGGACCTTCGCCCCGCTTCACCAGTTCAAGCGCCTGTCCGTGCGATGGGAACGACGCCTCCAACTCTTCGACTCCTTCGTCTTGTTCGCCTGCAGCCGCATCAATTGGCGACGCCTCAACAGGACCCACACACGAACGGGCAGCGGGACATCACTGTGACGTCGATCCCGCGCGCCCCGCCAAAACTAGCGGGCGTACGAGGAACGGAAGATGAGAGGTTCCGGTTCGATCCGGGACAGGGGAAGCATGGGACTGATCTATAGCTACGACATCTATCTGCATCCTAGGAATGTCGCCAGAGCGCTGGTCAAACTGGCCGAGCTGTCGCCACCGGCCCGTGCTGTGCCGCCGCTTGAGATCACTTTGCCCGGTGGTGACTTGCTCGTCCTGCCGTTCACGTCCCATTGCGCGAGCGAGCCGGTGGACTGCACCACAAGCGGCACGCTGGAGCTCGACACGTCCCTCATGTTCGACCTCGATGATGCACTGCGCGAGTTCGCGCGGACGAGCGGCCCTGAACCCGAGCCGGACGGGCGCATTCAGATCGGGTACGTCTACGCGACGATCCGGTTCGAATCCTTCTTGCACCCTGGTTACGCGTCGGTGGAGTGCTGGGCAGCGACGTCAGGGATGAGCCGCCTGTTCGCGCGGTCGACCAACATCAAAGAGACGTTCATGGGCCTTGCCGCCGACAGCGGCGGAGTGTGCTGCCTGTTCGACACCGGCGACGGCGCCCCGGCACAAGTGTGCTGGCTCAACGGTGAACCCTCCCAAGAGAACGTCTCCGGTCCCCGTTTTCCAGACTTGCGCGCACTGGTGGCAACTTGGCCCGACCCCGAGAAGTAGGCACGGGTGCTGAACACACTTTCCTCCCTGGGGATCAGGCAGGAGGAGCGCCCGCTGCGGCCAGGGCGTCGGCCACCTGCTGGACGTAGGGCGCGGTGGCCCGGTCTGGAGCGCTCCGGGCCAGGGACGGCTTGACGGTGAGCCCACCGCGCCCGCCGCGTAGGCGACCTCACCCGCCGGGCACCCCCGCCGGGACCGCTCTCCAGACAGTGCTGCCCAGGTCCGAGCCCCGTACCAGCTGGATGCGCCGGGGCTCGATGTGGATCACGTGGTACTCGGGATCCTGCGGATCGTCTCTCCAGTAGTGCACCGGGTCGCATCCCACCCCGGGCGGCCCGCCCTTGAGATACAGGTCCCAGGCATGGCGCCGGGCGGCCTCATCGTCGCCCCAGGTGGAGAGAGCGTCGACGTGGACAGTGTTCTGGCGGGGGCTCCAGTAGGCATACGTGGTGTGCGGGCTGTGCGCCAGGTGGGCCGTCTTCACCGGGGTCTTGTAGGTCGCGAGCCAGCCTACGGGGCGGCCGTCGACGACCTCCCAGACCGGGAGCAGCACCCGGGCGCGGGGCCGGTTCTCGCGGTCGACGGTGATCATCGTGGCGTACTTGATGTCGCGGATGTAGCGGAAGAAGGTGTCCTGGAGGTCGGCGAACGGGGCGACTTCGGTGTTGGGCACAGCGAGTGCTCCTCTCGGCCTCTCGGCTCGTGTGTGGCAGGTCGGCGGGAAACGGGAGGTCAGTGGGGTGTGGGCAGTCCGGCGGCCGGACGGTCGGCGGAGTCCTGCTCGGCCGAGGCAATGACCGCAGTGCCGGGGCGCGTCCGCACTCCGAAGGCGGCGACGAGCACGGCGAGCAGGGCCGCGGCGAGGGGCACCCACAGGGCCGTCCGGTAGCCGTCGAGCAGCGCGGCCGGAGCACTGGACGCTGTGGCCGCGACGTTGACGGCCGTGGTCGCCGAGAGCCCGAGCGCGGCGCCGAACTGGAAGGAGGTGTAGAGGAGTCCACCGGCCAGGCCCTGCTCCGCTTCCGCGACGCCCTCGGTGGCGACGATGGTGAGCGGGCCGTAGGTGAGCGCGAACGCGAGGCCCAGAAGCAGCAGGCTGGGCAGCATCGCCAGGTACGTCCAGTCGGCGTCGACCCTCAGGAACAGGCCGTAGGACAAGGCGGTGACAAGCAGACCGGCGAGGATGAGGCGCGCGTTGCCGAAGCGGGCCACCAGCCGTGGGATCAGGACCGGCGAGAGGATCGCGTCGATGCCGATGACGAGCATCGCGAAGCTGGTCTGCAGGGTGGACCAGTCGCGCAGTTCCTGCAGGTAGAGGACGACCAGGAACTGGAAGCCGAAGAAGCCTGCGGAGAACAGGAGCGCGGCGAGGTTGGCGCGGACCAGGGCGCCGCTGCGAAGGATGCCGAGCCGGACCAGTGGGTCAGCCGAACGGCGCTCCACCATGAAGAAGGCGAGCAGTGCGGCGAGACCCGCTCCCAGGGTGAGCACGGTCTGGACGGAGCTGGTGTGAGAGGCACGTTCCACGCAGAGGACGATCAGCACGATGGCTGCGGTGACGGTGAGGCCGCCGGCCAGGTCGACCGGCCTGCCGGTCGTCCGGTCGGGCCGCGGCGATCGCGGCACGAGGACGAGGGCGGCGAGCAGGATCACAGCGGAGAGCACCACCGGGGCGAAGAACACCCAGCGCCAGCCGGCCGACGTGAGCAACCCGCCGGCGACCAGGCCGATCGAGAATCCGCCGGCCCCGGTGCCGGAGTAGATGAGCAGCGCCTTGTTGCGCTGCGGGCCCTCCGCGAAGCGCGTGGTGATGATCGACAGGCCGGCCGGTGTCATGAAGGCGGCCGCGACCCCGGTCACGAACCGGGCCACGATCAGCGTCCAGTCCTCGGAGGCGAGGCCGCCGAGCCCGGAGAAGAGCAGGAAGACCGTCAGCCAGAAGACGAACATCTGGCGGCGCCCGAACAGATCGGCGGCGCGTCCGCCCAGCAGCATGAAGCCGCCGTAGCCCAGGACGTAGGCGCTCATCACCCACTGCAGTGAGCCGGTGGACAGGCCGAGGTCGGCGCGGATGGAAGGCAGAGCCACGTTCAGCATGGCCACGTCGATGCCTTCCAGGAAGATCGCACCGCACAGGACGAGCAGGACGCCCCAGTCCCTGGCGCTCAGCGTTCGTGCTGGTCCCGGTGGGGTGTTAGGTGATGACGTCATGGCGATTCCTCGGCGGAGAGGGGGTGTTGGGGCCGCGTCTCGACGGCTGCTCCACCTTCCGTCCCGGCCGACGGGCGGAACAACGGCGATGATCGCAACGTTCGTTCAACCAGGCTTACCGATCCGCGCCGCCTGGGGGACCTTGATGGAACGCGACGAACTGGAGTGCTTTCTCCTGCTCGCCGAGGAGCTGCACTTCGGCCGCACCGCCGAGAAGATGCGGCTCTCCCGGGCGCGGGTGAGCCAGCTGGTGCAGCGACTGGAGCGGCGGGTCGGCGCACCGCTGTTCGTCCGCACCAGCCGCCGGGTCGGCCTCACCGCGCTCGGCCGGCAGCTGCGCGACGACCTGGCTCCGCACCACCGCGGCATCGAGGACGCGCTCGCGCGCGCCTCCGCCACCGCGCGCGGCGTCGACGCGGTACTGCACGTCGGCTTCGCCACTCCTTTGGCCGGCGAGATCGTCATGAAGGCCACTGAGTCCCTGCGGACCACCCATCCGGGGCTCGTCGTGGAGATCTGCGAGGTACCGCTCGGCGATCCCTACGGGCAGCTGCGAAAAGGGGAGTTCGACCTCCAGCTGCAGGAGTTCCCGGTGCGCGAGGACGATCTGGGCGGCGGGCCCGCCCTCTTCGCCGAGGAGCGGGTCCTCGTGATCAGCTCGGCGCACCCCATGTCCGCGCGGGACACGGTGACCTTGGAGGACCTGGCCGAGGTCCCGCTGCTCACCGTCGAGGGCGAACAGCCGCAGTACTGGCGCGAGCACCACGCCCCCACCAGGACACCGGCCGGCCGGCCCATCGCCCGCGGTCCCGCCGTGACCAACATGCAGGAGGCCCTGATCCTGGTAGCGGCCGGCCAGGGCGCAATACTCGCCCCCGCGCACACGGCGACGTACTACGCCCGCCCCGGTGTCGCCTACCTGCCGCTCACCGGCACAGAACCGGTCGGTTACGGCCTGGTGTGGCGAGCCGGAGCGCACACGGGTCCGGTCCAGGACTTCGCCCGCTCCGCCTTAAACGCCGCACGCCAGACGGCACAAGAAGACCCGCGCCGCACCGTGCCCGACCGAGCCGCCAGCCCGCTCCCGCCGCCACGCCGCCTGGCGCGGCGGCACGATCGGCACCAACCCGTCGGCGTCACAGCCCAGCCTGATCAGCTCCAAACTTCCTGAACGCTCCGCAGCCACGCGCAGCGTCTGAAGGGCCAGTCCTGTCTGACCGCACGGACCAGGGTTAGGGACTACTGCCCCCGGCATCTCGTCCACCCAGGACAACCCGTGCGGGGAGCTCACTGCCGGGTTTGGTGGGGTGCCAGAGGCATGGCGGGACAGGTGAGTCGGTTCCCGCCGGTTAACCTTCACCCTGTCCACGGCGTCAAATAGCGGGCGCCCCCGCAGGAAAGGCACTACTTCATGCTGATCGCTCAGCGTCCCTCGCTGACCGAAGAGGTCGTCGACGAGTTCCGCTCCCGGTTCCTGATCGAACCCCTCGAACCCGGCTTCGGCTACACCCTCGGCAACTCGCTCCGCCGCACCCTCCTGTCCTCGATCCCGGGCGCGGCCGTCACCTCGATCCGGATCGACGGCGTGCTGCACGAGTTCACCACCGTGCCGGGCGTCAAGGAAGACGTCACCGACCTCATCCTCAACATCAAGCAGCTGGTCGTCTCCTCCGAGCACGACGAGCCCGTCGTGATGTACCTGCGCAAGCAGGGCCCGGGCCTGGTCACCGCCGCCGACATCGCACCCCCGGCCGGCGTCGAGGTCCACAACCCCGACCTCGTCCTCGCCACCCTCAACGGCAAGGGCAAACTGGAGATGGAGCTGACCGTCGAGCGCGGTCGCGGCTACGTCTCCGCCGTCCAGAACAAGCAGGCCGGCCAGGAGATCGGGCGCATCCCGGTCGACTCGATCTACTCCCCGGTCCTCAAGGTCACCTACAAGGTCGAGGCCACGCGTGTCGAGCAGCGCACCGACTTCGACAAGCTGATCGTCGACGTCGAGACCAAGCAGGCCATGCGCCCCCGCGACGCCATGGCATCGGCCGGCAAGACCCTGGTCGAACTGTTCGGCCTGGCCCGCGAGCTGAACATCGACGCCGAGGGCATCGACATGGGCCCCTCCCCCACCGACACCGCCCTCGCCGCCGACCTGGCCCTGCCGATCGAGGACCTCGAGCTCACCGTCCGCTCCTACAACTGCCTCAAGCGCGAAGGCATCCACTCCGTCGGCGAACTCGTCGCCCGCTCCGAGGCGGACCTGCTCGACATCCGCAACTTCGGCGCGAAGTCCATCGACGAGATCAAGGCCAAACTCGCCGGCATGGACCTCGCCCTCAAGAACAGCCCGCCCGGCTTCGACCCCACCACCGCCGCCGACGCCTTCGGCGCCGACGACACCGACACCGGCTTCATCGAAACCGAACAGTACTAACCACCACACCCACCACAGAACCCCCGCCCAACGCCGACACCGGCCAGCGGACCACGGCCCGGACTGCACCCGCCAGAACAACCCGGCGACGCAGTCCGGGCCGCGGCCATACCGGTCGCAACGACGACTTCTCCGGCCGAAAGACAGGCAGCTCGTGCCCGGGCTCCTGACCCCGTACAGCCACGGCGCACCGGGGAGCACGGTGCGGAGTCATCGGCACCCGCACTGCCGCCCGGCTCGCAGCGCGAATAGCTGGGCACCAGCCTAAGTCTCACCCTAAAGTTGAGGTTGAGGATTCACTCGATGTGCTCTGCCGAAGGCGTGGGCCCGTCTCACCGCCGGCAGGCCCACACCCTGCTCTACGACAACGCGGTCATGGGCGACCGCCAGCGGGGCAAGCCGCTCAGCGCCGCGGAGTGGGCCGGCGTGCACGGGCCCACCCGGGTGCTGACCGGAGGCAAGAGCCCCGTCGCCTTCCAGCACGCCGCCAGCGCCCTGACAGGGCTACTACCCACAGCCGACCACCGCACCGTGGCCGGCCTCACCCACGGCGCGGTCGTCATGGCCCCCAAGAAGGTGGCCCCATAGATGTCCGAGGCTCTTCACGGCTGAGCCTTTTCCTGGCCTCCGCAGAGTCGATCGACGATCCGCGCTCGCTCGTTGGGATGGGAAATTCTCTGGTATTCGTCCTCCCAAAGGCGCGGCACGGACCGCCCGTTGGCCATCAAATGATCCGCAGGATACGGCCTGAATCCCCCGAGGCCTCGTCACCAGCGGTCATCAGGTGAACGAAAGCTTCATGAGGATCCATGCATCCCGCTCCTGAATCCCGGTTCACCCGTCATGGGTGAGGCGACGGGTGGGGCACTGCCGAATGCTGGCACGGACAGATCGCCGGCGAGCTGCTTGCCCGTGCCGCCGCAACGCGATGGACCGAACAGGGAGACCTTGTGAACCGGTACCCGCCCATTGCGGAACACGGCATGGTCGGCGATCTCCAGACTGCCGCCCTGGTGTCGTCCGACGGAACCATCGACTGGTGGTGCACGCCCCGCTTCGACTCCCCCAGCATCTTCGCCTCACTCTTGGACAGCGAACGCGGAGGCCACTGCCGTCTCGCCGCGGATTTCCCGGACGAACAGGGAATGACAGTCCGGCAGCTGTATCTGTCCGACACAGCCATCCTGGTCACACGTTTCATGACACCCGGCGGAGTCGGTGAAGTGGCCGACTTCATGGCACCCATCGACTCCTCCGCCCCGTCGGACGGACACACTTTGGTGAGGGTCGCACGTGTCGTCCGTGGCAGCCTGCCCTTCGCCCTCACGTGCCGGCCTCGCTTCGACTACGGTCGTGCCCCGCACACGCTTTCACAGATCGATGATCACTCTGTGCGCTTCAACGGCCCTGGTAGGGACCTGCATCTGCAGTCCACGACCGGCGTCACGCTTGACCGTGACGGAAGCGACATCACCGCCCGCTTCACCCTGTCCGCCGGGCAGGCGGCCGCAGTGGTGCTGACCAGCACTTCCGGCGGCGGTCCCGTCCCACCTCAGCCCACCCTCGAAGGGATCGTCGACGCACTCGAGACGTGTCGCGTCTTCTGGCAGTCGTGGCTGCGTTCCTGCACCTACCGAGGCCGCTGGCAGGACATGGTGAACCGCTCTGCGATCACGCTCAAGCTGCTCACGTACGCGCCCACCGGGGCTCCCATCGCCGCGGCCACCCTGGGACTGCCCGAGCACCCCGGCGGTGAGCGCAACTGGGACTACCGTTACACCTGGGTCCGTGACGCATCGTTGTCCGTCAGGGCATTGATCGATCTGGGTTTCAAGGAAGAGGCGCACGCTTTTCGCCGTTGGCTGCGCGAGCGCATCAACCCTGAAGGCTTCGCCTCGACAGGCCCCCTACAGATCATGTACCGCGTCGACGGCGATCCCCATCTGGTCGAAGAGCGCCTCGACCACCTGGAGGGCTACCTGGGGTCCCGCCCGGTGCGGGCGGGCAATGCGGCGGCCGACCAGTTGCAACTCGACATCTACGGCGAGGCGTCGGACGCCCTGATCGTGGGCGGTGACATAGGTGCGATCCGCGGCTGGCAGGCACTGAGCGATGTTCTGGACTGGCTCGCCGACAACTGGGACCAGCCTGACGAAGGCATCTGGGAAACCCGTGGCGGCCGTCAGAACTTCACCTACAGCCGCCTGATGACGTGGGTGGCGTTCGACCGCGGCGTCCGCGCGGCCAGTGAGTTCTCCCGTCCCGCGGACGTCGCTCGGTGGACCGCTGTCCGGGACACGGTCTTCCGCCAGATCGTCGAACGGGGCTGGCACCACAAGCGGCAGGCATTCGTGCAGCACTACGACACCGACGTACTCGACGCCTCGCTGCTGCTCATGCCCAAGGTCGGCTTCGTCTCGCCTCATGATCCTGCCTGGATCAGCACCCTGGACGCCATGGACGAGGAACTGGTCAGCGACAGCCTGGTCTACCGGTACGACCCGAAGGCATCCCCCGACGGCCTGCGCGGCTCGGAGGGGACCTTCAACCTGTGCAGCTTCTTCTACGTCGAGGCGCTCGCCCGCAGCGGCCGGCTCAACCAGGCCCGCCATGCCTTCGACAAGATGCTCACCTACGCCAATCACGTCGGACTCTTCGCCGAGGAGATCGGCCCCTCGGGCGAGCAACTCGGAAACTTTCCGCAGGCATTCACCCACCTCGCCCTGGTCACGGCGGCCATGGCGCTCGACGAAGAGATGCAGAAGGCGGAGACCGGCTCGCGGTACGTCGACTACGGGCGCCCGCCGACCCATGGCCTCACCGTGCCCGCGGAGAACTCGGGCAGTGACGACGCAGGCAGCTGAGGCATCCTGGCCCGCGCAGTCGAGAGGCCGGGACCCCGTCCTCTCGGATCGGAACGTCATCCACTCTGGGCGACCCGACATGGCGCCGCCCAGCCGACCCCTTCTGCGGCCGGGAGCTTCGCATCGTCGCTGGTCTGGCGGTCTTGCCGGAAGGGATTGCAGGCGCAGGAACAACTCGACAGTGCGCTGCGGCAAGTGGCCTCGGCCGGCACCCGCGGGTGGGCGAATCGGAGGCGAGCCGAATGATCCGCGTGGCGTGATTCGATCTACTGAGCCGAGGCTTCCGCTCACATACTTCGAGCCATGACCCTCAAGATGCAGATCGCCGCCGTGGCAACTTCCGTCGCAGCGCTCACGGGCAGTGCGATCGCCTTGGCGCCCAGCGCCTCCGCGACTTCGTACAACGGCTGCACCTACCCTCAGGTCTGCTTCTACCAGACTGAAGCCAGATGGAACGCCGGGAACCCCAACGCCAGGTATCAGGACATCACGTCCGGCTACCAGAACCTCAGCAGTGCCGCTCGCGGTGCGAACCACGTGTACAACACCCGCAACGACGACATCGCGTGGCTGCGCTACATCGACTCTGATGGCGAGACGACGTACACGTGTCTGAACCCCAACTCGGGGGACTACTTCGACGGCTTGGAAACACTCACCGGCATCAAGATCACCACAGCATCGCACTGCTGATCGGCTGGACCTGCGGGGGGGGTGCCCCTATGTCTTTGGTCAAGGGAAACGGGGGTGCGTCGAGTCGGTGAGCCGGGGCAGCATGGCGGGGTGACTGAACTGCTGTGGGATGACGTGAAGTGCCTATTCGATCCTGACTTGATGGGGTCGCTGCCGGACGTGCGTGTCCCGGATGCCTCGGTGGAGGACTGGCAGACGGTCCTTGATCTTGTCGCGGAGAAGGGCTGGAAGTGTCAGTACTCCGAGGGAGAGACGGTGCTTCCAGTGCCCCGGGCGGGGGCCGTGCTGTCCCGCCCAGCGGATGCCGCGTGCCCGGACCTGCGGGTCTGGCCGGCTGTAGATGTATTGGCGATCTTCCACTTCCATGCTGCCGATGAAGTCGACTTCGACGTCGACCTGCGGGAGTTGCAGGGCCAGGAGCGACTGGATGTGTTCTGCGACTTCCTCCGGGAGATCGGCCGACGGCTGGGCAAGCCCGTGCTGATGGACCCGGAGGGCGACGATGGTCATCCGGTGATCGGCTTCGACGTCGAGGCTGATCGAGTCGTCTTCCTCGCAGACCCGCAGGTCAGGTGACTGCGGCCGACGGCTGCGGTTCATAGAAGGTTCCGTCGCAGAGCATCATCAACAACAGGAGGGGGAAGTCATGCCGGACCCGAAGGCCGGAGGCTCCTTTGCGGAGCCACGAAAAAGGTAACGGGGGGACGACGCGCTGTTTCCGACCCCTGTTATCGCTGACTGAGGCACCGGATGTGATCGAGGCGCTGGCCGGGGTGGCGGATGGCGGCGAGGTCGAGGACCACCTGGCGTGGTGACTGCTGTCGAACTGGCTGCCCGGGTGCTGTCACGGGAGCTGTAGCGCGTCTGGGATTTGGCAGCTTGGCGGCTACTTCGTTGACCCTCTTGGTGACGGCGTCCGTGATCTCCTTCATCCCCCCTGTGCTCACGGTGGCAGTTCTTTGGGGAGGTCCGGTGTCACGGCGGTTAGTTCGATTGCTGGGCGAGGAGCCAGGCCAGGGCGGTCTCTCCGGAAGTGACGTTCTTGCTCAAGGCGAGGGTGGCGACGTGATCGACCAGATCTGATTGGCGGCCCGGTTGTCCTGGGTGAACCGTGGGATCGACGTACGGATGTCGTCCTTGGCGTAGGACGTGGTGGCATCGACGGTGCCGGTCAAGAAGCTCTTGCCGAGGGCCTGGACGACGGACACCGGTGAACGCAATGAAGATCGCCTACAAGCGGGGCGGAGTGGTGCTCAGCGCGGCAGCGCGCACACCACGAGTCGGCCGACCGGCAGCTGACCGGACTGAGCCGTCCGCCGGCCGCTCTATCTCTGCGCCGCCAGCCACAGCAGCCGCCCCACCTGGGGATGGAAGACGTGGTGATGTCCCCCCATGGGCACGTCATCGGACCGGATGACCTCGGAGCCGTCCACGCTCAGGTACGCCCCCGGCTGTGACTCCTGGGTCAGTGACTCCTGCTCCGTCGTGTCGCGCAAGGACATCGGCGCGGGACCGTCGACACCCTGGACGCCGTCGAAACCGAGCGCGCCCCATTTCCGCGAGGTGGTGACGAGTTCCGGCGAGTCGCCGATCATCTGGGCCGACAGCGGGTACATCACGCCCAGGTGAAAGTCGCGATGGGAGAGCGTACAGATCAGTGGTCCCCGTACCAGCCGTTGCAGACCCCACAGTGCCCCATGACCCGCGACCTGCTGAGGCAGGCTGCCCGCGAACGAGAAATGGGACATCTCCCCTTGGAGCAGGGTGAGGGAATCCAGCAGCACCGGTTCCGAGCGGCTCGCCTCGAGACCGCGCAGAGCGAACCCCGCGAGGCGACCGCCCAGACCGTGACCGATCACATGAAGGCGCACGTCGGAGCCCTCCACGAGCATCGGCAGGCAGGGGCCGAAGCCCTCCTGCCCCACCAACCCCGCCCGGCGGCGCAGCACATGACGCACCACCTGACGGAAGAGTTCGTAGGCCCCGTTCCACAGTTCGGCGTGGTCCTGCGCGGCGCGCCCGTACCCCGCCGTATGCGCGCCGTCGGTGGTTCCGACTTTACGCACTCGGTCACTGGGCGGTTGTGCCGGGTGCGGGCCGGTCACCTGGCTCTCCAGGAGCGTGCCCTCGTCCGATACGGCGGATTCGCCGATGCCGGACTCGTGCCGTGCGGGTTTTCCGGCCTCCTCCCCCAGTGAGCGGCGCACGTCGTGCAGCGCGCTCGCGAATTCGGCGCACATCGTCCGCGTGTCCTCGAACAGCATCAACGGATCGGTCTGGGGCACCACTTCGGCGTTGGTGTCCGACGCGAACCCGGTCAGCGGGTCCTGCAGCGGGATCTCCGCCAGACGCCGCAGGGCGGAGCCCAGGCTGTCGAACGCCGACTCGCGGGCCGGACGCTCGTCGAGCAGGGCAAGAATCTCGGTCAACTGGTCCTCGCTGTCGGGCAGTATGCGGAAGAGGTCGTCCCTCAACGCCGGCGTGACGCCCGCCCCCTCGGCACGAGACCCCGTCGCGCCTGCCTCGGCGACGGGCAGCCCTTCGTCCCTGAAGCACAACGACGGCCAGTGCACGCCGAGCACCCCCGCCTGGTCCGCGGACCGCCCCCACGCGTCCGCGAGCAGCCTCCCGAACGCCGCGTCGACGGAGCGCGTCACCGTTTCGTCGTTGTGTGCTCCGTGGATCACGACGTAGAGGTCGCGTACGTCGCTCCCGCGTAGGGCATCACGGACGCTTTCCATGGCGTCGCGCCGGATCTCGGCATGGTGTCCGAAGCGCAGGGCGCCGAAGTCATGCAATCCGTTGGTCTGCGGCATGGCCGGCCTCCGTAGGGCGCCGCGTGTGCCGCGGCTCGGGCGCGACAACGGGAGTCGTGCCGCAAGGGACTCCACGTTCCCGGTGCCGTGCGCCGCACTCGGGCAGCAGCGCGGATGTACGGCGTATCTACGTCACACCGAGGACCCACTGTCCGGGACGCTTCGCTCGGGATCCTGCGGACTTAACAGCGGGCCCGAGCGGACCCACCGCGTCGGCCCTCCGACTCGTCAGGGTTACGGGGCATGCGTCACCACACCCGTACAACTCCAACTCGGCGCTATCTGCACGCCCCTTGACTCCTCTCCTGCACCGCGTCAAGACTGATGCGTCCAAACATTGACAACGTTGTCAGATGTGCTGTGAGGGCGCACCGGTGGGGGCCTCATGTCATCGCGAGTCCTGCGGCGAAACAGACGCCGCATGCGTTCCAGATTTATGGTCGGCCTTCTGGGGCTGGCCCTCGTCGCAGGTCCGGCCGCGGGCAGTGCGGCCGCCGCCTCGTTGCCCTCGGTGGCATCGGTGGCATCGGGGACGAAGACCACCGACTGGCGCACGTCCTTCGAGGCGGGTGACTCCGTAGTGGACGGTAGACCGGCCACCGGCCCCGACGGCGAACCCGACGTCTCCGGTGTCGTCCGTCCCGGGGCCGACTCGGACGATCCGGGCCTGCGCACCGTCGTGGACGACGGACCGGACCGGGCCTACGCGGCCAAGACCAACGTTGGATTCACCGGGCAGAAGGCCCTGCACTACACGGCCAGGCACACCGCCGACGGCGCCGCCCACGCGAGTGTCGTGGTGGCCGATGTGAACGTACGGCTCGGACCGCAGAGCCAGTTGTCGTACCTGTTGTTCCCTGACTTCGATGAGAAGAAGGTCGACTACGCGGGCACGTACGTTGCCGTGGACCTGGAGTTCACCGACGGCTGGCGCCTGAACAGGCTCGATGCCGTTGACCAGAACGGAGATCATCTGAGCGCGCGCGCCCAGGGCGACGCCAAGACCGTCTCGCCGCTGCAGTGGAACCGCCGTGCGGTAGACCTGGGCAAGGTCGCTGCCGGGCGGACGGTGGACCGGATTCTGCTCACGTACGACGGGCCGAAGGGGACGGCAGATGTCGGGGGTTGGGTCGACGACATCTCTCTTGACGGTCGTCCCGCAGCAGCGCACCGTTCCTCTCCCGCCGACCGGGTCGTGACGACGCGCGGCACTCAGTCCAGCGGTGACTACTCGCGCGGCAACAACTTCCCCGCCACTGCCGTTCCCAACGGCTTCAACTTCTGGACCCCGATGACCGATGCGGGGTCTCTGGGCACGTTGTACAGCTACCACCAGCAGAACAACGCGGAGAACCTGCCGGAGATCCAGGCATTTGCCGCCAGCCACGAGACCAGCATCTGGATGGGCGATCGCCAGACCTTCCAGGTGATGCCCTCGACGGCCGAGGGCACGCCGGACGCGGGGCGGAAGGCGCGGGCGCTGGCGTTCCGGCACGAGGACGAGACGGCGCTTCCGTACCACTACGGTGTCACGTTCACCAATGGCCTGCGTGCCGACATGGCGCCCACCGACCACGCGGCGATCCTGCGTTTCACGTTCCCGGACAAGGGTGGGCGGAAGCTGGTCCTGGACAACGTCGACGACCGCGCCGGGCTGACGATCGACGCCGAGGCGGGCACGGTCTCGGGCTGGTCGGAGACCCGTACGATCTCGGCGGGCATGAGTCGCATGTACATGTACGGCACGTTCGACCGTGCGGTGACCGGCAGCGGCATGCTGGCCGACGGCAACCGGCCCTCGACCGGCTACGTCGCCTTCGACGAGGGCAAGGGCCGCACCGTCACCCTGCGCATCGCCACTTCCCTCATCGGCGTCGAACAGGCCAAGAAGAATCTTGAGCTGGAGATCGGAAGCACGGACTCCCTGGAGAAGGTCGCCGCGCGCGCCAAGGCCGTCTGGAACGAGCGGCTGGGTGTCGTGGACGTCAGGGACGGTACCGAGGACCAGCTGACGACGCTGTACTCCAATCTGTACCGGATGAGCCTGTATCCCAATTCGGGGTACGAGAACACCGGCACGAGGGGCAAGCCTCGCTACCGGCATGCCGTGCAGTCCTCCGGTTCCTGGACACCGCCCGAGAGCAGCCCGACACAGACCGGCGCGAGGATCGCCGAGGGCAAGGTGTTCGTCAACACGGGCTTCTGGGACACGTTCCGGGCTGCCTGGCCCGCGTATTCCCTGCTGTGGCCGAAGGCGGCGGGCGAGCTGGTGGACGGCTTCGTCCAGCAGTACCGGGACGGCGGGTGGATCTCTCCCTGGTCTTCGCCCGGCTATGCGCGGGTGATGACCGGCACCAGCTCCGATGCGGCGTTCGCCGACGCCTACAGCAAGGGTGTGCCGGGCATCGACGCCGAGGACACCTACTCTGCCGCTCTGAAGAACGCCACGGTCCGGCCGCCGGACAGCAGTGTCGGGCGCGACAGTCTGGACCGTTCCACGTTCCTGGGCTATGTCCCCAACGATGTCGGCGCCGGTTTCTCGTGGTCGCTGGACGGCTACGTGAACGACTTCGCGATCGCTGCGATGGCCGAGAAGATGGCGAAGGACCGCAAGATGTCGGCGAAGGAGCGAGAGCGTCTGCGCGAGGAGGCCGCCTACTTCCGCGCCCGCTCGGCCGGCTACGCCGACCTGTACGACCCGGCAACCGGCTTCTTCCAAGGCAAGTCGGCCGACGGTGAATGGACTTCGTCCAAGGCGGACTACGACCCCCTCACCTGGGGCAACGACCACGACTACACCGAGGCCGACGGCTGGAACGAGGCCTTCCCGGCGCCGGAGGACGGCCAGGGCCTGGCCGAACTCTACGGCGGGCGCAAAGGCCTCGCCGACAAGCTGGACACGTTCTTCTCCACTCCGGAGAAGGCCGACCGTCCGGGTTCGTACGGCTCTGCCATCCACGAGATGCGCGAGACCCGGGACTTGCGTCTGGGGCAGTGGAGCATCCCCAATCAGGTGTCCCACCACATCCCGTGGATGTACACCTACACCCAACAGCCCTGGAAGGGGCAGAAGTTGGTGCGGCAGGCCCTTGACCGCGGCTGGCTCGGCTCCGACATCGGACAGGGCTATCCCGGTGACGAGGACAACGGCGCCACCTCGGCATGGTGGGTGTTCGGCGCGCTGGGCCTGTATCCGCTGCAGACGTCGAGCGGCGAGTACGTCCTTGGCTCCCCGCTGTTCGAGAGGGTGACCCTGCACCTGCCCGGCGGTGACCTCGCGATCGAAGCTCCGGGCACAGGCGAAGGCATCTACGTGCAGGATCTCACCGTCGACGGCAAGCGCCACACCTCGACGACGATCACGCACCAGGACATCGCCGACGGCGGCCGGCTGCGCTTCGCCATGGGCGCGAAGCCGTCCGCGTGGGGCACCGGCAAGAACGACGTACCGCACTCGCCCACGGCGGCCGGCCAGACACCGCGTCCGCTGCACGATGTCACGGGCCAGGACCGCGGCACTGCTTCAGCGCCCGAGGGCGTGGATGTCGGCGCCCTGTTCGACGACACCTCGGCGACGTCCGCCGTCCTGACGGGCGCGGAGGCCGAGGTCGGCTATCGCGTCAACGGCGGCGGCGACACCCGCGTCACCTCCTACACGTTGACCTCGTCCGAGGGGAGCGCCGAGCAGGATCCGCGCGCATGGGTCGTGGAGGGCTCCGACGACGGGAAGCACTGGAAGGAACTGGACCATCGCAGCGGTGAGGAGTTCCGCTGGCGGAATCAGACCCGGCCCTTCCGCGTCGCGCACCCGGACTCGATGCGCGAGTACCGTGTCCGGGTCGTGCCCGGAGACGGGCAGGAGAAGGTGTCGCTCGCCGAGATGGAACTGCTCACGCCGGACTCCATCCCGAAGACTCCCGTCAAGGTGAGTGTCGGTGACGTCGCGCTGCGGCCCGGGGCGACGGCGTCCGTGGACGTGAAGCTCACCAACAGCGGTGACACACCGGCGTCCCCCGCCCTCGGCGTCACCGTGCCGGCCGGCTGGACGGCTGATCCCGAACGCGCCGATGTCGGCGACCTGGCCGCAGGCGACTCGGCCACCGTCACCGTGAAGATCACCGCGGCCGACGACGCCGCCCCGGGCACACAGAAGATCCGTGCCACCGCGCGCTGGGACGACTGGACCGTGACCGGGCAGGGCGTCGCCCGCGTCGTCGGTGACGTCACCGAGATCGAACCGGGGACCGAGTCCGAGAAGGACGTCCTGACCGGCGACGAAGGATCCCAGCTCACCGGGGACGGCGCCGACGGGCAGGCCCGCTACGCCGACGAGAAGCACTCGTTCACGTACCGCCTCCCCGTTCCCGACGCAAGCCGGGGCACGGTCACGCTCGATCTCGCCAACCAGTTCCTCGTCGAGGTCTCCGCCAACGGCGAGCAGTGGACGAGCGTGCTGCGCGAGCCGGACCCGGTGATCTTCCAGTCCAACCGCGCGCAGCGCAGCCTGGACCTGACCGATCTGCGCAAACAGGCGGGCGGCGACGGCAACGCCCTGTATCTGCGGTTCTCCGACAGCCGTCCCGAGGACGGTTGGGGCGCCTGGCTGGCCGGTGTCCGGGTGGAGACCTCCAGCTGAACCGCACGGTGGCCGGCCCGTGCGCCGAGGCCGGCCACCCCACTCCGCAAACGCTCCACCTCTGCCCCACTCAGCACCCGCAACTGAACGACCACTCAGGGAGTAGCCATGCGTGACGACCACGCAGACGCCGCCAGACCGCAAGCGGAGCACTCGCGCCGCTCCTTCCTCACCACCTCTGCCACCGTGCTCGCCAGCGTGAGTCTGACGGCGGCCCTGCCAGGGCGGGCCGCGGCAACGCCCACGGGGCCCGTCACGGACACAAAGGCGGCCGGTTCCGACCTCGCGCGCTACCGCCCCGTCGAGGTCTCCTCAACCGCGTACGCGCCCACGCCCGCGCACTTCGTCACCGACCGCATGGGGCGGGCCGGTGTCACCGGCAGCGGCTGGCGGGCTGCCGACACCGAGGGCCCGCAGTGGGTCGCGGTCGATCTGGAGGCCGTCTGCCGGGTCACGTCCGTCGTGCTCGTCTTCGAGGCGAGTGAGGGCGACACCGTGTTCAAGCCCTCCGGCGGCGACAACCCCCGTACCGACACCACCGGTTGGGAGGTCCTGTCGAGCTACGCCACCAGCTTCCGTATCGAGGTGTCGTCCGACGGCGATACCTGGGCGAAGGTGAAGGAGGGCACCACGAACACGGGCGGCACCGTCAAGGTGGCCCTGGACAAGGCGGTGGACACCCGCTGGGTCCGGATGGTCGGCACTGCTCTGTCCAACGACAACCCGCTCGGCCTCAACGCGCTTGAGGTCCACGGCACCGCCCTGCACAAGCGACCGAAGGCGACCGGGTGGACGGAGTGGACCAGCGGCGCCCGCCCGGTACCCGCCCTGAGGTTCGCCGCCGACGGTACGGTGCCGATCGAATCGGGTTGGAACGTCACGCTCGAGGAGTTCGCCGCCCCGGGCGACGGAGCCACGTTGTCCTCATCCGGTGTGAACACCGACCGTTGGCTGCGCGCCCAGGTCCCGGGCACGATCCTCGCCTCGCTCGTGGCCGAGGGACACCTGCCCGACCCGGTCAAGGGCATGAACAACCTCGAGATACCGGAGGCGCTCGGCAAGTCGGCCTGGTGGTACCGGCGTCCATTCTCTGTGCCGCACGGGCTCACCGCGCACGGCCGGGAACGTGTCTGGCTCGAGCTGGACGGCATCAACCACGCGGCCGACATCTGGCTCGACGGCACCAAGGTGGGCGAGATGTCCCACCCCACCGCCCGGGGCACCTTCGACGTGACCGAGCAGGTCGCAGGCGGCGGCGAGCATGTGCTGGCCGTCCGCATCAACCACATGCCCTACCCCGGCAGCCCCGGCGACCGCGGCTCCAACGGCGTGTCCTACGCCGATGCGGGCTCAGCCATGATGATGCGCAACGGCCCCTCCTATCTCGCGGTGTCCGGCTGGGACTGGATGCCGGCCGTGCGCGACCGGGTGATGGGCATCTGGAACCACGTCCGGCTGCGCGCCACCGCCGACGCCGTCATCGGCGACCCACGCGTGGACACCGTCCTGCCCGATCTGCCGAGCCTTGCCCGCGCAGAGGTCACGATCACGGTCCCGGTCCGCAACGCCTCCGCGCAGGCCCGCACGATCACGGTCCGCGCCGAGCTCGGCACCCTGCGCGTCACACAGGACGTGCGCATCGACGCCGGCAAGACCGCTGACGTGGTCTTCACGCCGAAGGACCACGTGGTGCTGCGCCTGAAGAATCCGGCCCTGTGGTGGCCCAACGGTTACGGCGAACCGACCCTGCACGACCTACGGATCACGGCGTCCGTCGGCAGAGAGGTCAGCGACACGCGCGACATCCGTGTCGGACTGCGCCAGTTCGACTACGCCTCCGAAAACCCGGTCGTCTTCGAACCCGGCGCCGACCGTTTCGAGCAGACGGTGACTCTCGATGGGCAGCAGGCCCGATGGGTCCGCATCCTCGCCGGCCGCCGTGCCACCGGCTACGGTGCCTCCCTGTGGCGTCTGTCCGTCACCGACAGCAGTGCCCCGGACACCGACCTCGCCCTGCGTGCCGCCGTCTCCTCGTCGTCCAACGACAACGCGACCAACACCGCGGACAAGGCCGTCGACGGCGACGACAGAACCCGCTGGTCCTCCGCGTACTCCGACGACCAGTGGATCCGCGTCGACCTCGGCGGAGCCAAAGCCTTCGACCGGATCACGCTGCTGTGGGAGTCCGCCTACGCACTGACCTTCACCGTGCAGATCTCCGACGACGGCGAGCAGTGGACGGACGTGAAAGCCGTCGACAACCGGCCGCATCAGCTCCAGATCAGCGTCAACGGCATCAAGGTGATGTGCCGGGGCGGCAACTGGGGCTGGGACGAACTGCTGCGCCGCATGGGCGAGGGCCGCATGGAAGCCGCCGTCGGCATGCACCGCGACATGAACTTCACGATGATCCGCAACTGGCTGGGCAGCAGCAACCGCGAGGAGTTCTTCGCGGCGTGCGACGAGAACGGGCTGCTGGTGTGGAACGACTTCTGGAACGCCTGGTTCCTCGACCCGCCGAACCACGCCCTCTACCTCGACCACGTGCGCGACACGGTCCGCCGCTACCGCTCGCACCCGTGCATCGTGGTGTGGTGCGGTGCCAACGAGGGGACACCGTCCGGCGAGATCGACCAGGGAGCACGTCAGGCCGTGACCGACGAGCACCCCGGCGTCAGCTACGTCAGCAACTCGGCGTCAGGTGTGGTCAGCGGCAGCGGACCCTACGCCTGGGTCGACCCGAAGCGGTACTACTCCCCCGACTTGTATGCGCAGGGCATCTTCGGCTTCCACACGGAGATCGGCATCCCCACGGTCTCGGTGGCCGAGAGCATGCGCAACCTCGTGGACGGCGAGAAGGAATGGCCGATCGGCCTGGTGTGGAACCACCACGACTGGCTGACCCGCGGCGGGCAGAACCCGCAGAGCTACCAGGCCGCCATCGACGAACGCCTGGGCGGTTCCTCGTCGTTGGAAGAGTTCTGTGCGAAGGCCCAGTTCATCAACTTCGAGTCGATGCGCGCCATATTCGAGGCGTGGAACGCCAACATCTGGAGCGACGCCAGCGGGCTGCTGCTGTGGATGTCCAACCCGGCGTGGCACAGCACGGTGTGGCAGACCTACGATTACGACCTTGACGTCAACGGAACCTACTACGGCGCCCGTTCGGGCTGCGAGCCCCACCACGTGCAGGCCGACCCGACGGACTGGAAGGTCCTCGCGATCAACCACACGGGGCAGGCCCTGCACGGTACCGAGGTCCGCGCGGATCTCTTCGACCTGTCCGGACGCCGACTGGCGAACACACAGCGCCAGAGCCTGGACGTCGACGCCTCGTCGGCAACGTCGGCGTTCACGGTGCGCACACCCGACAGCGACCACCCCCTGCACCTCGTGCGGCTCACTCTCACCGGCAGCGACGGGCGGACACTGTCGCGGAACACGTACTGGCGCTACGACCAGCCGAAGGACATGCAGGCCCTCAACAAGCTCGCCGGCGGCAAGCTGGCGGTCTCCGGCGGCCTGACGTCACAGCGCGACGGCCGGATCAGCCTGACCGTCACGGTCCGCAACAACGGGCGCGCCGTCGCTCCCATGGTCCGCCTCGCGCTGCGCGACCACCGCACGGGGCACCGGGTACTGCCTGCCCGCTACTCCGACAACTACCTGTGGCTGCTGCCGGGAGAGGAACAGGAGGTGACGCTCTCCTGCCCGCAGGGCGGGCACGACCGAGGCGACCTGGAAGTGACCGCACAGGGTTACGGCACCTCCCTGGCGTCCAGTCGCGGCCGTCGCTGAGCCTGACTCCGTTGTCCGCCCGTGGTCAGGCGCCGCATCCGCTGAGCCTGACCACGGGCGGACAACGGCCGCAAGTTGCCGGCAGGTTGCGCGGTAGGCCGAGAAGAAGCCCTCGCGCCTCCAGTGCCTCCGTGGCAGCACACCTCACGGGTATCGGTGGCGGGCCAACTGCCCGTCGGGGCACCACGTCGAGTCCGTGGGCAGGCCGAAGGAGCGGTCGTCGATGCCGTCCCGCGCGATCAGCAGCGACCAATGCGACGCCCTGTTCGAGTAAGCCGAGGATGCCGTTTTCGAGGATCGCGGGCAGGAGCGCCATCAGGTCGTGTGTGTCGGCGGCGGTGAGCATGCGGAAGGTCGACCTCGCTGGATCCCTGCATCTGAGGCCGTCTGCTGCAACGTGCGGAGTCTGTGTTCCTGGCCCTCAAGCAGTGCCCGACTTTGTTCAACCAGTGCACGAGCATCGCGCCGCAGCTCGCAAGCGATCCGCTGCAGCTCGCGAGCCCGGCTGCCAAGGATGCGGGCGCCCTCCACAGCGTGGTCCCGGGATGCGCTCAGACCCTGGAATCGAATGTCCGCTGACATGCACAGCAGTCTTCCGGAGCGCCGCCGCACGAAGCAAAGGCATACACCAACTCTTCACGGGAAACCGTTGGTCGGGGACGGCCGCCGCCGGCTTGTTCAGTCGGCGGCGGCCGTCGGGCGCAAGGAGAAGACGGCTCCCCCATCGTCTCCTCGCGCGGGTGCCCTCTGCGGCAGCGGGGCGTGAAAGCTACCCGCAGTCACGCAGATGGGCGGGGAAGCTGGAGCCGCGCTAAGTCGGCGTCGCGTGGCTCCAGCGGGCCCAAGGGGACTAACGCCGACATCGGGGTCTGGGAGCCGACAGGCGACAACGCCGCCTCGCACGGACAGTACCCCTAGGCTCGGGAGGCCCAACAGGGCGCACAGGAGCGCACGCCGCGCTTGTCAAAGCCTTCCCCCGATCAACCTCACCCGCGCGACGCGGTCGGAGAGCACCCCTGACCAGGTGTGCAGAATGGGCGGCAGCGGAGGTCAGACCGCCTCGTAGTGGTGCGCCCGGCCGCGTACCCACTTCACCCACGCCGGATCGTCGAGCAGCCCCTCGGCGTCTTCCCGGCCCGCCCGGCGCCGGTCGGACAGCGCGGACCGGCGTCGACACCGCCCGTGAGGGCCTGTCCGGCTCGGGTGGCTGTTGCCGCTCGCCTTGTTACCCCTTGGCGCTTACTGATCGGCTCGGGCGATGGCGTCACCGAGGTGCTCGCCCCACAGCGCGTGCCGGATCCGCCAGAACCCGGAGCGTAGTTGTCCATGCCGTCGAGCCGTGCTCATCGAACGCGCTACGGGCACTACAAGTCCAGACGGTAGTAGCGGTAGCCGTCATCGTCATCCAGCGCCTGTGCTTGCAGGAGGCTGGCAAGATCTTCGGCAAAGCCAGGTTCTGCGGGGAACCATTCGAGCTGGGTGTACCCCGCTTCATGGGCCTGCTTGGCCGCTTCCCTCGCAAGCGGCTCCAGCATCTGCAGTTCCGCGCGGGTACCCGGATGTTCGGTGTTATGGCCCTGAGCGATCCGCTCTCGTTCCCGCTCGACCATGATCCACTGGAGAATAGCGACGCCCTGCTCGTTCGGATGAGCGAAGAACACCACCCAAGCCAGCAGCGATTCCCCTTCGCGTGCCGCGATTGTTCCCGTTGGCGCAGGCCAGGCCACCCGGCTCAGATCCGGGATCGCCACGGGCAGTCCTACGTACAGGTGCCGATAGAGGCGCTCTTCCCCCGCGTGATCATCGATCTGTTCCAGCTGCACGCTGCCTCCCTGGACGTCATCGCCACTACCGTTGATCAGTGACCCGCCCCTCGCAACCTGGCCGGCAGGTACACAAACCTCGATGGCACACGCGCACAGGTGGCGGCACGGCACACCATGGATGCAGGTACGGACGCTCCATCGCCCGCCTCGGCATCAACCCTTGAAGCTGCTGTATCGCGTCCAACGGCGGGCGGGATGTGACTTCGCTGATCGCGCTGCATGATCCGGTGGACGACGTTGGACACGCGCCGCTTGAGCGCCCGACGCGCTTCAGCCGAGCCACCGCGTGGGGACTGGTACGGCTCGTACGCAAGGCGCAAGGGGCAAGGGGCCTTCCTGGGCTGGGCTGACGGGCACGGCAGGATGCCCTGTTTCAGTATCTACTACCCCGAATGACGGCTTCCCGGCCATTCTTCCGCAAACGTTCGGCCGCCCGCTCCTTCCGACCGCACCGCCGTAGCACGCTCGACGCATCGGAACTCGGCCCGCGACAAAGGGAGTTCAGGGATGACAGCGCAACGGAACGTGCCGGTGAGCCTGTACCCGCAGCTCGACGAGGCGGCGCTCACCCGGTTCGTGCAAGCCCTCGAAAGCGGTGACACCGCCGGACTCTCCACCGAGCGGGCGGCGCAGGCCACCGACGCCCGGGCACTGGCCGAGGTGCGGCGGGTGCAGGTGCCCGGGGCTCAGGGGGACGAGCTGGCGGGGTTCCTGTGGAAGCACGGGGGCTCCCAGGAGAGGCCCGTCGTCGTCATGCCGTCCCCGTGGACCGACCTGGGCTGGCTCGCGTACGCAGTACAGGGCACCCTCTTCGCACTGAACGGCTACCACGTACTGGCGTACACCGCCCGCGGCTTCGGCCGGTCCGGCGGCGAGGTCGACGTCGCGGGTCCCCTGGACGTCGCCGACGCCGGCCACGCGCTCGACTTCCTCCTGGAGCGGCTCGGCCGGCCGGCGACCAGGGTCGGGTTCGTCGGGGACTCGTACGGATCCGGCATCAGCCAGCTCGCCGCGGCGCACGACACCAGGGTGGACGCGGTGGCGGCCCTGAGCACCTGGGGCGACCTCGGACAGGCGTTCTACGAGAACGACACCCGCCACATCGCCTCGGTGACCGTGCTGCGCGACGCCGCCGCGAACGCCCGCCTCAGCGCACGAACCGAGCAGGCCTTCGAGGACGTACTGCACGGGCGGAACATCGAAGAGACGCTGCAGTGGGCGCAGGAGCGCTCCCCACTCACGTTCGTGGACCGGCTCAACGAGCGCGGCGTCCCCGTGTTCTTCGCGCACGCCTGGCACGAGACGCTGTTCCCCAACAACCAGACGCTGCAGATGTTCACCTCCCTGACCGGACCCAAGCGGCTCGACTTCTCCATCGGCGACCACTCGTGCCCCGAGATGAGCGGCATCATCGGACTGCCCAACCGCATCTGGCAGGACGCGCACCGCTGGATGGACCACCACCTCAAGGGCGAGAGCAACGGCATCGACAAGGAGGGGCAGTTGCTCAGCCAGATCATGTGGAGCACCGCCTTGGAGGCGTCGGCCACCTGGCAGGCGTCCCTCGGCGAACCCCAGCGCTTCTACCTCGGCGGGGGCAGCGGCGACGGCGCCCTCCTCGACAAGCCCGAGAACGGCTGGACCCGCACCATCGGGGTGGGCACCGACACCCCGGCCACCGTCGCCGACTCGATCATCAAGTCCGGGTACGCCGAGCTGGCGGGAGATCCCAAGGTGTACCCGACCGCCGACATCAGCCGCTCCGACGCGGGCGTGTGGGTGACCGCCCCGCTCGGCAGGACCACCCGGCTGCGCGGCATCCCCGAGCTGCATCTCAACTATGCGTCGAGCAGCACCGGTTCCCTGTTCATCGCCTACCTTTTCGACGTCGCCCCGGACAACAGCGCCCACATCGTCACGCAGGCTCCCTTCACCCGGCTCGACAGCACTCCCGACGACCGGTCCGGCGCCCGCGTCCTCCTCCAGGCGACCGGCTACGACGTCGCGGCGGGGCACCGCCTGATGCTGGTCGTGGACACCGTGGACCCGTTCTACGCGAAGGCCGCCGACAAGGGGAACAGCCTCACCGTCACCTCGCCGGAAGCGGACCCGTCCTATCTGGACATCCCGATCGTCGCCTGACGCCCGTCATCCGTCCGTCCACAGCCCGGCGCGGGCACGAACGCGCCGGGCACCCTACGGTGCCAGCACCCGCGCCTCCATCGCCGACAGCCCCTTCTCCCACCAGAGCCCCGTGCCTCCGCCATGACGCGATAGGCGGTTTGGCGGGTTACACCCGCGCAGCTGGCCAGATCCGCATTCCGTAACCGGGGTGGCTTTGGCCCAGCCGGAAAGGACGACGACACGTGGCGTGTGGTGTCTTCCTGCCGGAACACGCGATCGCCGGGAGCGAATCTCGTCGCTGCGCTTGGGCGAGCAGATGTTGCCTGTCGTCGCTGTTCAGTCGGGAGAGTGACAGTCCCACTGGCCTGTCACCCGTCGATCGGTTGGGCGGGTATCAGCCTCTGGAGAAACCCCTGCGTAGCGGCATCAATTGAGTGCAGGCGCGCGCTTCGACTGCCCCTGGTGGCCAGTACACGGTAGGTGTTGAGCGCGTACTGCAAGTAGCGGTGCCGCGGGAGAACGCCTAGGTGGGAGTCGTGGCTGGCCTCCGGATGGGCTGCCCATCGGTCGCCGCATCGGACGAGGTCCCCGCCGCCCCGACCACCGGCACCGCCTTGCGCCCTTTCCTGGCGTCCTCGCGCCGTGTCCGCCGAATTGCTGCGCGCACATGAATTGGCTGTGTCAGCCCACCCGCCTCCATTGCCCTGCTTCCCCGCACGCTCCTAGGTTCACTCCGGCAGACCCGGGTGTGGACGCGCCCCGGGAGCACCGCTCGTTCCTCCCTCCCTGTCGTACTTCGCGCACGCCCAGCCGGGCGCACCTTCAGAAGGGCTTCCTCCACCATGAGCCGGAACGACCAGCCGGACCTCGGCAGACGCGGATTCCTCGCCGGCGCCAGCGCCGTCGCCGCAGCCACCGCCGTTCCTTCCCTCGCCACCCGCGCCGCCGCCGCGGCGCCGGACGCGGCGGCGAACCGCCCCAACATCCTGGTGATCCTCACCGACGACCAGCCCCTGCACACCGAGTGGGCGACTCCGAACACGCTGAGCTGGCTGGTGGACGGCGGTGTCGAATTCAGGCAGGGCCATGTGGCCACCCCGCTCTGCGCTCCGTCGCGCTCGTCGATCTTCAGTGGTCAGCACGCACGCCACCACGGGGTGCGCGACAACAGCAGCCCGCACAACCTCGACCAGTCCACCACCGTCCAGCGGCACCTCCAACAGGCGGGCTACCGGACCGGGTTGTTCGGCAAGTACCTGAACGCCTGGAGCAACAAGGACATCCCGCCGTACTTCGAAGAGTGGCTGCTCTCGGCGCCGGTCACCTACAACGACGGTACGTACAACGACAACGGCACGGTGCGCACCATTGATGGTTACAGCACCAGCGTCATCCGCGACCGCGCCCTCAAGTTCCTCGACAAGTCCACCACCGACCACCGCCCCTGGTTCGCCTTCGTCGCGCCGAAAGCCCCGCACGGGCCGAACACGCCAGAGCCGAAGTACGCGAACACTCCCGTGCCCGCCTGGAACGGTCGTCCCTCGGTCACCGAGGACGACCGCAGCGACAAGCCGGAGTACATCCAGAACGCCAACCGCACTCTCGCCGACGGCCGTACCGTGCGCCGCAACCAGCTGCGCACCCTCCTGTCCGTGGACGACGCGGTGAAGGCACTGCACGACAAGCTGGCCGCCCTGGGGCAGCTCGACAACACGCTGGTCTTCTACCTCGGCGACAACGGCTACAGCTGGAGCGACCATGGCTGGGGCGCCAAGTCGGTGCCCTACCGTCCGGCCGTCGAGGTGCCGTTCTACGTGTCGTGGCCGGCCGGCGGCCTCAGCTCGGGCACCGTCGACGACCGGCTGGCCGCGAACATCGACATCGCTCCGACCATCCTCGACGCGGCCGGCATCGCCCCGAGTCCGCTGCACGACGGGCAGTCGCTCCTCGGCACCGCGCGCCGCGACCACCTGCTGATCGAATGGTGGCACCGCAACCCCGGCGACAATCCGCACACCTGGTCCTCCTACAAGAGCGCCACAGAGCAGTACATCGAGTACTACGCCCTGCACACGGACAGCACCGGGCAGGAGGTCGGCACCGGTGAGCTGCAGTTCCGGGAGTACTACGACCTGGTGAACGACCCCTACCAGCTCACCAACCTTCTGCACGGGGCCACGCCCGCGGACGAGCGGCGGCTCGGCATCCCGGCGCTGGCCGCGCAGTTGGCCGCGGACCGGGCGGCCTGACCCGGGTGTGCCGGTGCGGGAAGCCCCTCCCGTACCGGCACACGCCGCAGCCTCCCCCCTCATCTCCCCTGAATCCGTCGCCCTGCCCGAGAGGCCCCTTCCATGACCAGCGCCCCTCGTTCCTGCTGCGCCCCGGCGCACAGCACCCAGGAGCTGCGGCCCGCCCCACCGCGGCCGGAACCGAGCGATCCCGCGGCCCGGCGCGCCGGCCGAGGTCTGACCACGCTCCCGGGCGGGGCGTTTTCGATGGGGTGCGACGATGCCGACGGCGTAGTGGCCGACGGCGAGGGGCCAGTACGGGACGTGGAGATCGACGCATTCTCGATCGCCGCGACGGCCGTCAGCAACGCCGAGTTCGCATCCTTCGTGAAGGCCACCGGTCACGTCACGCAGGCAGAGAGCTTCGGCTTCTCGTATGTCTTTGCCGGTTTCCTGACTCCGGGCCTGCGGGCCTCGTCCCCGGCGGTGCCCGGCACCCCGTGGTGGCGCGCCGTCGAGGGGGCGAGCTGGCGCGCGCCCAGCGGGTCCGGCTCGCGTTTCCAGGACATCCAGCAGCACCCGGTGGTGCACGTCTCCTGGCACGACGCGATGGCGTACTGCGCTTGGTCGGGCACCCGGCTGCCCACCGAGGCGGAGTGGGAGTACGCCGCCAGGGGTGGACTGGCGCGCAAGCGCTACCCCTGGGGTGACGAACTGGCCCCGAACGGACGGGACATGCTCACCATCTGGCAAGGCGACTTCCCGAACGCGGCCCCGGGCGCCCGCAACGGCACAGCGCCGGTCCGCTCCCACCGGCCAAACGGTTTCGGCCTCTACAACACGGTGGGCAACGTGTGGGAGTGGTGCGCCGACTGGTTCAGCGCGGACTATCACCGCACGGGCCCCCGGACCGCGCCACAGGGTCCGCCTGACGGCACGGCGCGCGTCATGCGCGGAGGCTCCCATTTGTGCCACGTGTCGTACTGCAACCGCTACCGCGTCGGTGCGCGCAGCTCCAACACCCCGGACAGTTCGACGGGCAACATCGGCTTCCGGGTGGCGCGTAGCTCAGTGCGAGCCGAACCAGCTCGCGCCAGGCAGGGTCACCTATCGCATCACCCGGAGTCCACGATCGCGGGTGGGGCGGATGGACCGGCAGGCGCGGCCGGTCCGGTGCCGCCCGCGGAGCCGAGACACTCCGGGACAACAGGGCCAGTCCGGACGATCTGAAGCGGCTTGCCGCTCACGGTTCGTGGGTGGTGTTTCGAGGTAGGCCGCGGTGTCGATCACACGTATGAGAGCACCGTGGACGATGCCCTCACGTTCAGCTTCGACTGCCTCATCAAGACCGCGGATGGAGTCGTCGCGGCGCCGGCACACACTTACTGGTGGTTTCAGATCGGCACGTCCGCTCCTTCGCTGTCATGCTGACCGAGCGCCAGGGCGGGCGTCTCCCGGACTGGCTCGCCGCCGTCCGACAGGATGACCTGCCAAGTCTCCATACTCTCGCCGCGGGCATCGACCGCGACCGCGATGCCGTCATCGCCTCTCTCACTCTGCCCTGGAGCTCGGGAGCAGTCGAAAGCCATGTCAAACGGATCAAGATGCTCAAACGCCAGATGTACGGCCGGGCCGGGTTCAGTGTCTTGCGGAAACGAGTCCTGCTGGCATCTTGACGGGTCCGTCACGAGCTCTGCTGGAGTCACTCCGCAGCTTGAGTAGGGGTGTCGTAGTAACCAGGCCCTGCTAGCAGGACCGAGCTGAAGTGGTAGCCCTGTTCTTCCTCAGGCTCATCGTCGGCTGCGAACGGACGCCAGAAGCTCAGCAACAAGTCCGGGGCGATGAACGAACCATCGTCGTCAGGATCTTCCTCGATCGAGGTGAACTCACTCATGCGCTGGACAACCTCGCGGGATGGAAGTGCGAACACGTCCATACCCTGAAACAACACTCGGTCCGTCTGGGACGACGGCCTTCCCAGCTCGATGGCTTCAAGCATGTCTCGCATGCAGTGGATGCTGATCATGAGCCCGCTGGGACGGACGATGTGTTGCCCCGGTCGATCAGACTCCGAGATCACAGAGAGATCGCGGAGCGAGTCCAGCGCTGTACTGGCCGCGTGCCGAGTCATACCGATCCGCAACGGGCCAACGCCAGTCGGCGGGGCGAGGTCGAAGTCCATGCGGGCATGATCCCAAACAGATCTGTCAACGAGTCACGAGGGCCATCCAGTCCTGGCAGGTGACAGAGCGCGAGAGCTCCCCAGAAGTTGAGCCAGAACCCGTTCTCGTGAACAAAGCCAGGCGCCCTGTTCGCCCTGACGGTGACACATCAGCGGCACTCGCTATCGTCCAGGCCATGACCTCAAGTGATCGTCTGCTCGACCTGATCCAGACCACCCCAGAGATCGATCTGCTGCTGCGGTCATCGTTCGGCTTCGACATCCACCGGAAGCACTATGGCGATGGATTCAGACTTGCCTCGGGTGCACCGCTGGAGGTGATCGCCGGGGAGTCCGCTGGCGGGGCGTACTTCCTGAGCGGTGAGCACAACGGTCGCCGGCCGGTGGTGTTCGCAAGTTCCGAAGGGGAAGGCGGGCTGCTCGCCGAAGATCTGGCGGACGCGCTGGAGATCATCATCGGGCTGGAATGGCGGAACTGCCTCTCATTCTCGGGCGGTGGCGATGTGGAGATCATGCAGATCACCGCTCAACACCTTGAACGGTCCCGTGACAAGCACAACCCGGACATCGACAGCGAAGCCGTCCAGGTGGCCGCAGCCCTTTCTCTGCGGATCCTGCCTGTCACTGACCTGGTCATCCGGCTGCAGGCAGCCGTCTCGAAGACCGAACCGGACTACGTCGTGACCGACGATGACGGGCAGGAGTTCGACCCGCTCTTCGGCGAGCACGTGGAGCCTCGCCACGGTGGCTGGCACTGAGTCCGACCGCCCGCTTCCGCCAGTCGCATCAACACCGGTATCTCGGCCAGTATCTGACAACGCGTCGGGCAGACTCTCCGACGTGTCTGCTGACCTTGTTCCCGACGATCTCTGGGAGCGCATAGCTCCCTTCCTCCCGGCCCGGCCCGCCAGGCGCCATCCTCGCCCCCGGGCGACTGCCGGTATCGGACCGCGTCGCACTGGCCGGCATCATCCTTGTGCTGCGCAAAGGAGTGGCCTGGCGCGATGTGCCTCTTCAGGTCGTCGGCTGTTCAGGGGTGACCGCTTGGCGTCGGCTCCGGGACTGGACTGAGGCCGGCGTCCGGCACCGCTTGCACGAGGACCTTCTCGCTGAGCTGCGCGCGGAGGGTCTGCTGGAGACGGATGACTCGGCCATCGACGGCTCGCACGTCAGGGCGCTCAAAGACATCTCAGGGGGATAAGAAGTCAAGAGGGACCGCGAGTCTTGATCACCACTGAGGACCGCTGATTGGCTGGCCAACATGAATGATCTCGGACCCGTTGCGTGGCCGCCTGCACCGATCAAGACCGAGAGGCTCGTGCTGCGTGAGCCCGAGGCCTGGGACCGTGCGGCGTTCATCGAGCTGCACGCCTCGTCGGCGGTGCACACCTACCTCGGCGGCCCCCGCCCGCGTGACGAGCTTGAGCGCGAGATGCCCGAGGTGCCCGGGCGGCGGCCCGGGAGTTTCGTCGTCGATCTCGAAGGGGCGATGGTCGGCCAGATCCTGCTCCGGAGAGCAACGGAGCACCTTTGCCCCACTGCCGTCGGGAAGGTCGACCTCGGCTACCTGTTCCTGCCGCGGGCGTGGGGATTCGGGTACGCCGCCGAGGCGTGCGCGGCGGCACTGGTCTGGCTCGAAGACGTCCTTCCGGGTGAGCCGGTGGTGCTCGCCACCCAGACCGCCAACGTCCGTTCGATGCGCCTCGCGGCAAAGCTGGGGTTCACCGAAGCTGAGCGGTTCCGGGCCTGGGACGCCGATCAGTGGCTCGGCCTGCGGTCCCCCGGTCACGCCCTCTGATTGAGTTCGCGCTCGGCAGCGTGGCTCTGTCGAAGTGCCGTTGTTCTCGTCGACGAAGTCGGTCGGGTTGGCGGGGCATGCAGGCGCTGGAAGGGGCGGTGCAAAGGCCTGCTGTTCGTCGAAATGCTGCTGGGTCTTGAGACATGGTGGAGTTGGCCGAGAAAGCGGTTCAGCAAGTGCCGTTGCGCGGCGGCATGCCAGTCTCCGTGCTCGCGTCGGCGTCGGTAGTGCGCGTTCGCCCCCGGTGAGGCGGTGAGGGCGGCGAAGGCCCAGAGGAAGCCGGCGTTGATGAGGCGGTTGTTCTTGACGAACCGGCGGCCGACGAAACGCTTCTTGCCAGAGGCCCGGGTGATGGCGGCGGATCCGGCGTACGACTTCAGCGCCCGGGCGTCGGCGAACCGTGCCCGGTCGTCGCCCAGCTGGGCGAGTACGCGGGCGGCGAGCATGGGCCCCAGGCCTGGGAAGCTGAGCAGGATCTCGCTGTCGGCGTGCTGGTGAAAGGCGGTTGTGGCCGCCTCCGCGAGATCGTCCGCAGCCTCGCAGGCGGCGTCCAGCTGCTTGAGCAGGGCCAGGAGCTGGTGGCCGAAGGCATCCTCGACGCCGGGCAGCTGGTGGGCGTACTCGGCACGGAAGACGTCCCGCAGCCGCCCGGCTTCCACGTCGCAGCCGCGGAGGCGGCCACTGCGTTTGAGGGCGCCACGCAACTGGGCGAGGGTGAGCTTCGCGGCCTTGCTCGGGGTCGGCGCCAGAGTGAGGATGACGCGGGCGTCAGCCCTGGTCAGACCGCCTTGTTTGCTCTGGAAGGCCAGCAGAGCAGCGGGGTAGTACTCGCGTAGGAGCGAGCGGACCTGGTTGGCGACCTGCTGCCGAGTCCAGACGGCGTCCTGCTGGGCTCGGGCCAGGACCGTGATGGCTTGAGCGAGTTCGGAGTCGGCCGGCAGGGGTCGGTGGGCGTGCATGTCAGTGCGCAGGATGTTCGCGAGGACCAGGGCGTCGCCCGGGTCGGACTTCTTTCGGCTGACGCCGTGGCGGTCGCGGTAGCGGGCGGCGGCGAGCGGGTTGATCGCAACGACCCGACGGCTGCCGGTGCGCAGGCTCGCAACCAGGAGGCCGTGACTGGTCTCGATGGCCACCGGTATCGGATCGTCTGGGCTGTCACCGTGCTCGGCCAAGAGGGCCAAAAGCTTGTGGTAGCCAGCCGCGTCGTCGGTGATACGGGCTTTGGCGAGCAGACTGCCGGCTTCGTCGACGAGGGCGACGTCATGGTGACGCTCCGCCCAGTCGATACCGCAGAACACGGTCAAGGCTATCCTCCCAGATCCGTTCGTTTATGCAGGTCACGAGCACATGCGGGTCACGCGGCGCCCTAATCCAAGGACTCGTGGGTCCGCCATCTCAGTAGCCGTTCGCGACACCAGCGAACTCCAGGGACTCGATCTTTTGGCAGAGCTCGCGGGCTCGCGGATAAACAAGAGGTCGACCCTGGAGCGGGCTCGCGCCGTGACGATCAACGTCCGAGCAGTCCACGCGAGTTTCGCGGTGACCACGGAGGCGCCGGGCTGCGCCGCTCTTGACAGAAGCCTCAAGGACCCGGGGAAACGGAGGCATCAGCCCGGCGCCCGCGTCATCACCGCGAACCCCGCAACGGACAGCGATGCCGCTCTTTGAGGAGGCCTTGACGGCCAGGGGGGATCCAGGCATTCGCTGTCCTGTGCGAGCAGTTACCCGGGTCGTTGCATGCTCCCGGGCCGTCTGCTTACGCACTGGATTAGGGGGGATCACACCGGGCCTTCGCCGGTCGACCGGGGCCGGCCTGGCAGCAAGCACCACCTGATCGTCGACCGGGACGGAAACCCGCTTGCCGTCACGCTGACCGGCGGCAATCGACACGATGTCACCCAGCTCCTGCCGCTCCTCGATGCGATCCCACCCATCCGGGCCTGCGCGGACGCCCGCGAACACGGCCGCGCAGGCTGTTCGCCGACCGGGGCTACAACTTCGACAAGGACCGCCGCCTGCTCTGGAAGCGTGGGATCAAGCCGCTCATCGCCCGACGCGGCGTCGCCCACGGCTCGGGCCTGGGCAAGACCCGCTGGGTGGTCGCGCGGACCTTCGCCTGGCTCCACCAGTTCAAGCGCCTTCGCATCCACCCGATGCCGCGGCTCAGTCGGCCGCCCGGTGGAGCGTGGTGCGTCCCAGGCGGGGCTCCGCGCGGGAGGCGAGGACCTTGATGCGGACGCGGCGCGCGGTGACGGGTGCGGCGAGCGGCAGGATCCGCTGGTGACCGATGGTCGTACCGGTGGCGATCTGCTGCCAGGCCCCGCCGATCTCGGCCTCCACAGCGAATTCCTCCACCCGCTGCCCGTGCTCGATGTCCTCGCGCACCGCGACCCGGTCGAAGGTGGTGGTTCCGTCGGCGTTCTTCGCCACCGGCCGGCCGTACACCTTCCGCACCCGCTGCCCGAACGCGGTCAGTTCGGCGACATCCGCCGCGTCGATCGTCCCCGCCTTCGACGGCGGCACGTTGAGCAGGAGTGTCGCGTTGCGCCCGACGCTCTTCTCGTACAGGTCGAAGAGCTGGGCCGCCGTCTTCGGCTTCTGGTCCGGGTGGTGGAACCAGCCTGGTCGATTGGAGACGTCGGCCTCCGCGGGGAACCAGGACAGATGAGTCACGCCGGTCTCGGTGAGCCGGGCCCGGGACCCGATGTCGGCGGCAGTCGGGCCGTGCGGCAGCAGCCATTCTCCGTGGTAGGTCCACGGGTCGGCGGTGGTCGGCACCACACTCCACTCGGTCTCGCGGCCGATCCCGCTCTCGTTGCCGACCCAGCGGATGCCGGTCGGGCCGCCGAAGATGACGGTGTCCGGCGACAGCGCCTTGATCACCCGGAACCATTCGTCGAAGCGGTACTCCTGGGTGATCCCGGCGTCGGACCACGGGTTGGCGCCGTCCAGCCAGAACTCGTCCAGCGGTCCGTACTCGGTGAACAGCTCGTAGACGAGGTTCAGGTAGTAGGCGTCGTAGTCGTTGACGTGCACGGTGAACGTCGGCAGCTTCCCCGACCGCACGTCGTCGGCCCGGTCGTCGCCCTCCACGAGGGTGGGGATGGTGTGTTTCTTGACCGTGCTGCCGTTGCCGAACCGGCCGAGGCCGCCGGGGGAACGGTCGCCGTCGGCGAGCGCGGTCAGCTCCACCGAGGTCAGCGTCCCGCCCTCGGCCTGCTTCTTGCGCAGCGACTCGATCCACGTGGTGTGCCAGGCGTGCGGGAGCTCGGAGCCGTCCGAGGGCGAGAGATAGATCCCTACGCGCAGTTGGTGGGCGCGCGCTGAATCCACGTATCTGCGGACGATGTTCGGCTGCCCCGGGCTCTTGAGGATCGAGTGCGGCGTGTAGCGGCTGGGGAAGAGCGTGAACCCGTCGTGGTGCTTGGCGGTGATCATCGCCAGCTCGGCGCCCATCGCCTTGTACGTGCGGATCCACTGGTCGGCATCGACCGCGGACGGCGCGAACGTCGCCTCGTCCTCGGCGCCCGACCCCCACTCTCGGTTGGTGAAGGTGTTCATCCCGAAGTGCGTGAACGCCGTGATCTCCCGCCGCTGCCACCCCACCTGCCCTTTCCTGGGGACGACGTTCGCGGCCTTGGCGATGATCTGCTCCGGGGTGTCCTCCGCAGTGATCGGAATGATCGAGGCGGGACGGACGCGGGCCTGACCGGCCGTTGGTGCGGCCGTCGGCGCGGCGGTGGTGGCGTACGCGCCGGTGCTGCCGAGGGCGGCGATCACGGGGGCGGCTCCCAGGGCGCCGAGGATCTGGCGGCGAGACGTCATTGTTCCCTCCTGCAAGGCACATTGCTCGGATCTCTTCGCTGAACTCCAGGGCATCATGTCGCACGAAGAGACTGGCGATAAGAGATACGACAGCAGAGATCCCATGTATGCCTGTGGCGGGTGGGACCGGCCAGCGCGCATCCGCATCCGCACCTCAGTCTCCAGCGCGATCGCCCCCGCCACGGAAGGCGGATGCCGCCATTACCTCTTCCTCGCGCCGGTCCTGAGCCTCTCGGCCAGTCAGTCGCCGTAAGGCGCGTAACGAATGTCCGTCATGCCGGCGTGAGGCCGCGGCGGGGTGTGGTTGACATCCACAGGGCGCTGACTACTCTCATTATTGCTAAGAATATTGGTAATCAATGAAGTGAGGCAAAATGGATACCACCCCGACCATCGCGCCGTACCGGTGGCGATGGCTGATCCTGGTGGTGATGATCGTCGCGGAGGTCATGGATCTCCTGGATGCGTCCATCGTCAACGTCGCAGGTCCCGCGCTGGAGGAGTCCCTCGGCGCCAGCTCCGTCGGCCTGCAGTGGGTGATCGGCGGCTACGCCCTCACCTTGGGGGCCGGCCTGGTTCTGGGCGGCCGGCTCGGTGACCGCTATGGACGCCGCCGGATGTTCCTGACCGGTCTGGCGGCCTTCACACTGAGCTCTCTGCTGTGCGCGCTGGCGCCGAACATCGAGTCGCTGATCGTCTTCCGGCTGCTCCAGGGCACCGCGGGGGCGATCCTGCTCCCGCAGGGCTTGGGCCTGCTGCGCGAGAACTTCTCCGGGCCCGAACTCACCAAGGTCTTCGCGATCTTCGGTCCTGTGCTCGGCCTGGGCGGCATCATCGGCCCGGTTCTGGGCGGCTTTCTCATCGAGGGCGACATCCTCGGCCTCGGGTGGCGGTCGGTGTTCCTGGTCAACCTGCCCATCGGGCTCGCGGCCCTGGCCATCGCGGCGAAGTTCGTCCCGAAGAAGCCGGGCGACCGCACCGTGCGGGTCGACATGGGCGGCGCGGGCCTGGTCGTGGCGTCCTGCGCGCTCCTCGTGCTGCCGCTGAACCAGGGGCAGGAGGACGGCTGGCCGCTGTGGACCTGGCTGTGCATGGCCGCCTCCGTCGTCGGGTTCGGCCTGTTCGCGCTCCAGCAGCGCCGGACCGCCGCGGCGGGCCGTGAGCCCCTGGTGACCCCGGCCCTGCTGCGCAAGCCCGCCTTCACCGTCGGGCTCGGCGGTATCGCCCTGTTCTTCGGCGGGCTGATCGGCACGCAGCTCGTACTCACCCTGTTCCTGCAGATCGGCCAGCACTTCAACGCCGGGGACGCGGGCCTGGGGAACCTGCCGCTCGCCGTGGGTACGGCGACCGGCGGCGCGGTCAGCGGCGCCTTCCTCGCCGACAGGATCGGCCGCAAGGTCCTTCAGGTCGGGCCGGTGGTACAGCTCGCCGGTGCGGCGCTGCTCTGGTTCGAACTCGATGCTCTGAGCACGGGGTCGTTCTCGATCTGGGACATCGCCCCGGGGGTGGCGGTGGCCGGTGTCGGAGCGGGCATGGTCATCGCCGCCCTGTTCAGCTTCATCCTCGCCGCGGTCGACGACGACGAGATCGGCTCCGCCTCCGGCGTCCTGTCCGCGGTGCAGGCCATCGGCGGATCCATCGGGGTGGCGATCTTCGGCTCGGTGTTCTTCGCGCAGGCCGAGACCGGCGACTTCACTGCCGGCTTCCACCATGCGCTGATCGTCCAGGCATGTCTTCTTACGGCGTTCTTGGCCATCACCTTCCTGCTGCCGAAGAAGGGCCGGCCCGAGGACGAGCAGCACGGCATCATCCCCTCTGCCTCCGACGGCAGTTCTGCCGGCTGCGGTGCGAAGCAGGACGTCACTGTTTGATCCCCGGTCCGGTGCCGTCCCAGCCGCGGCACCGGACCGGCCCGCGTGGAGCTCACGTGAGGAAGGAAGGAAACGTCATGGCCCATCGACATGTCCTGGTCGCGGGAGCGGGCATCGCCGGCCCGGCCCTGGCCTACTGGCTGCACCGCCACGGCCTCGCGGCCACGGTGGTCGAGCGTGCTCCCGCTGTGAGGGAGGGCGGGCAGACGGTGGACCTGCGGGGAGCCGGACGCACCGTGGCCCGCAGGATGGGACTGGAACGGGCGCTGCAGGACCACGCCACCCGCGAGGAAGGCATCCGGTTCGTCGACCGGGCGGGCCGCGTGAAGGCCGCGTTCTCCTCAGCGTCCTTCGGCGGACAGGGGCCGGTCGCCGAACTGGAGATCCTCCGCGCCGACCTGTCCCGCCTCCTGTACGAGGAGACGCGGCCCTATACCGAATACCTGTTCTCCAATGAGATCACCGAGCTGTCGCAGAGCGGCGAGGGGGTACGGGTCACGTTCCGCAGCGGTGCCGAGCGGGCCTTCGATCTCGTCGTCGCCGCCGACGGTGCCCGCTCCCGCACCCGTGACCTTGTGTTCGGCGGTCTCGGCGACGCGGTGGACATCAGGCCCTTGGGCCTGACGACCGCCTACTTCACCATCCCGGGTGAGCCCCGTGACGGGCGCTGGGCCCGCTGGTACAACGCTCCGGAGGGACGTGTGGTGACCCTGCGCCCCGACCCCCGTGGCACCACCCGCGCCGCGCTGTCCTTCCTCTCCCCGCCCCACACAGGCGAGCAGCACGAGAAGCTGGTGCCACAAGCGCAGAAGCAGCTCCTGCACCGCGTCTTCCGCGAGGCCGGCTGGGAAACGGCCCGCGTCCTGGCGGCCATGGACACCGCGCCGGACTTCTACCTCGACCACGTCAGCCAGGTCCGCATGCCCCGCTGGTCCCACGGCCGTGTCGCCGTGCTCGGGGACGCCGGGTACTGCCCTTCGCCCCTGAGCGGCATGGGCACCAGCCTCGCCTTCGCCGGCGCCTACGTCCTGGCCGGTGAACTCGCCCGCCACGCCCACCACGAGCAGGCGTTCACCCACTACGAGAAGGTCCTGCGCCCCTACACCGAGCGGGCCCAGGACCTGCCGCCCGGCGTGCCGCGCGTCGCCCTACCGCGGACCTTGACGGGTATCCGCACCCTCCACGTGGTCCTACGGGCGGCTGCGCGGCCCCGCGTGGCCGCGCAGCTGAACCGCTTCCTCGTCCCTCCCGCCGACACCTTCGCCCTGCCCTCCTACAGCCTGTAGATCTCACGCATGATTGGTTGCCAACGCCTTCAGTGACCCAGGAGCAGCTTCCACGCCATGACTGCCAACCAGCCCACCGGTCCCCAGCCCGCAGCCCCGGCGGAGGGTCCCATCCGCGACCAGTTGCGGAACCTGACCCGCCGCCAGCAGCGGTTCGAGCGGTACCTGGGCCGTCAGATGCACGTCGACCCCGCAGGGCTCGCGGTGATGGACCGTCTCGTCAGCACCGGGCCGGCGACGCCGAGCGAACTGGCTCGCGAACTCAGTACATCGACAGCGGCGATGACCCTGGTCATCGACCGCCTGGCGGACGGCGGACACGTCAGCCGCCAGCCGCACCCCAGCGACCGGCGCAAGGTACTCGTGACGCCGGCGGAGCACTGGGAGAAAGCCGCGTTCGAGCATCTCGAGCCCCTCGTCGCGGGTATCGGCGAGATCACCGAATCCATGACGCCCCAGGAGCAGGCCACAGTGGCAGCGTTCCTGGAGCGGGCGGTGGCCGCGTACGACCGGGCGACCAAAGCGTAGGCGGCCTGACCCGATAGCGGCGTCCGGGCCCCGTGCGAATCCGGCGGTGCAGCAGCCGGTCGACGGGGGACAGCCGTCCGTACTTCAGGGCGTCCGCGGCACTGATGAGGGGGATGCAGCCGACGTTGCAACTGTGCGCGACCAGCAGCGCGGCGATCGTCACCTGCAGGTCCTTCGCGGATGTCTGTCAACCAGGACGCCTGGGGGCCGGTCGTCCTTCGGGGATGCCGGGAAAAGCCTTTGACGGGGTGGGCGTTGTTGTCCGATGGTGTGCCCGCCATCCCGGTCACCAGAGCCAGTCCTGCGGTGGCACCGACGGCCACATGGCAAGGGGGTTCCGCATGATTGTTGTGTCCGCTGCGTCGGGTGCCTTCGGCAGACTGGTCGTTGATCACCTGCTGGCCCGGCACCCTGCCGAGCACGTGGTACTTGCGGTGCGCACTCCGGATCGTGTCGCGGATCTCGCCGCGCGAGGGGTTCAGGTTCGCCCAGGCGACTACGACATCCCCAACACGCTGCTCACGGCGTTCAAGAACGCCGATCGGCTGCTCCTGATCTCCTCCCCGGAACTCGACCCGGCCCGCCGCATCCGCCAGCACCGGGCCGCCATCGACGCGGCCCGCGCCGTCGGCATCGGTGCCATCGTCTACACGAGTTTCCTGGACGCCGACACTCGGGCCGACGGCGTCACCGAGGCGCACTACGCCACCGAACACGCGTTGGAAGCCAGCGGCCTGCCGTACACGCTGCTGCGCCACCCCTTCTACAGCGAAGCCTTCCTCAACTCCAACCTGCACGCAGCCGTCGCCTCCGGCGCACTGGACGACGCAACCGGCGGACGCGGCATCAACACCGCCTCCCGCGCCGACCTGGCCGAAGCCGCCGCACGCGTCCTCGCCGAGGATGAGCACCTGGGCCGCGCCTACGACTTCACCGGCGCCCTGTGGACCTATCCCCAGCTCGCACAAGCCCTCACCCGCGTCTCCGGTACACCCGTGGTCCACCGCGTAAGGAACAGCCTCACTCCCGGTCCCCAGGGCTGGTTGGAGAGCCAGGTCCGATCCGGCGTCCTGGAACGGCAGACCGACGACCTCCACAGCGTCCTCGGCCACCCGCCCACCACGCTGGACCAGGCAGTCGCCACGCTCCTCCCCCGCCCCGTGCCGCCGAGCGACACCACCGAAGGGGCCAGCGACTCCAAGACCCGCGCCCCACTACCGCAGGAGAGGCGAGAGCCTGCCTGAGCGCACCGAAGTGATTCTCGCCCTCGCGGCCATCACGTTGATGACGCGCCGCCCTACTCGCCGGGCAGCGCGCCCCGATGCCGCTGCCACCGCAAGCAACGACGACACTTCGAGCTGCCTGGCCGATGCGGTGAGAGCGTCAACACGGTGCAGCAACGCCTGCCTGACGGGGCGTACGGGTCTTGTGAGTCATCGCTTACCCGGCCGCGAGGGCAGAGTCCCGGGCGGCCCGTGGTTCGCGGCTGTGAGCCGTGGTGGCGTGATGCACCGTCACAGCTTCACGGAGTGCCAGTGCGAATGACTCGCTGCACACCACGGCACGTTGAGCTTTGTGCTGGCCATCGGCGCCCCGGTCGGCTCCACGCGGCACCATCTGGCGGGTATCGGAACCTGTCACAAGCGTTGAAGGCGCAGGTGGCTCCGCGACACTGCGGACTTGCTCGGGACCCTCACCACGACGCCGCGCCACCGCCATCGTCGCCCAGCGACCCCTGCCGCCCTGCGCAGTCGAGCGTGCGCAGCCCGGTCAGTCGTCCTCGGCCATCAGCCCCGCGCGGAGCTTGCTCACCGCGCGGGTGATCAGGCGCGAGACATGCATCTGCGAACAGCCCAGCTCTTCACCGATGTCGGCCTGGGTGCGTTCCTCGACGAAGCGCAGGTGGAGCAGACGCCGGTCCCGCTCGTCCAGGTCCGCGATGAGCGGCGCAAGCGAGTGGAAGTTCTCGACGAGTTCGAAGCGGTCCTCGTCGATGCCGATGAAGTCGGCGAGCATCGTCTCGGACTCGTCATCGGAGCCGTTGACGGCCGCGTCGAGAGAGACGCTGTTGTAGCCGTTGGACGCCTTCTGCGCCTCCGCGACCTCGGAGGGCTCCAACTGCATCAACTCGGCGAGCTCGGCCGTGGAAGGGGAGCGCCCGAGCCGGGTACGCAGCTCCTCGGTGGCCTTGGACAGTTCGATGCGTGCTTCCTGCAGCCGGCGCGGCACGTGCACGGCCCACGAGGTGTCGCGGAAGAAACGCTTGATCTCCCCCACGATGTAGGGGATCGCGAAGGAGGTGAACTCGACCTCGCGGGACAGTTCGAACCGGTCGATCGCCTTGATCAGGCCGATCGTCCCGACCTGGACGATGTCCTCCATCTCCTCCGCGCCGCGGTGCTTGAAGCGGGAGGCCGCGTACTTGACCAGGGAGAGGTTCATCTCGATGAGCACGTTGCGCACGTCGCTGTACTCGTGCGTGCCCTCTTCGAGTTGGGCGAGCCGGTCGAAGAGGAAACGGCCTATTTCTCGGGCATCACGCGGAGCGATCGAAGCCGGGTTCGCGTAGGCGCGGTCGACCAGACTCTTCTCCACCGCCCGGGTCGTGGTGTGCGTCTGCTGGTGAACCGCCGTGGTGCTCATTGCGTCCCGTCCCTGCCTCGCCGTTTGGTTCCTGATCTCCCCGTATGCCTGCGGCTACCCGCACCCAGGGTGGGCATACATACTTTCCATCAGGCAACTTTCTCGGCTGACCCCACGAGTTCGACGCAGAAATGCGTCAGGGCAGTGCCAGCGCGGCGGTGATCGTCTTGCCGTCCGGCTCCACCTCGACGTGCACGCGCGAGCACAGGCGCTGGACCACCCTCCACCCATAGCCCCCTGGCCGACCGTGGACGGTCGCCAGGCGACGCGGCTCAGCGCGGCTGGAATCGCTGACGTGCAGCTGAAGCTCATCATCCGTCAGGCAAGCCTTGAAGCGGGTCACCCCGCCGGCGTGCAGGAGGGCATTGGCCGTCAACTCGCTCACCACGAGCAGCGCGTCGTCACGCAGGCGTTGCGCTCGAGCCAGTGGCAGGCCAGGGCACACCTCCATCAGCACCGCCCGGACCGCGGACCGGGCGTCAGCGCAACTGATGTCCTGTGCTTCCAAGGTCTCGGTACCACTCATCGTGCGTTGATCCTTTCCCCGCGCACGTGCTGTCACCGCGCTCGTATCGTCGGTTCTTCTGCGCATGCCCGACACTCCCCGCCCCACACTCCCGCCCACCTCGCCATGGCCTGCCCGGGTCGCGTCGGAACAGGTGCTGAAGCAATAAGAGGGCGTCCGAGCTGCCTTCTTCTCCAAGGAGGAGGGTTCGAAACAGGACCTCCTCGTCACACCATCAGGAACCTGTGGGAGGGTCGGAGGATGGATCCCGACAGACAGAACATCGACGTCACCCACCAGGAACGGGTGGCCGTTGTCTCGTTTCGCAACGACCTCGACCTCACCGACGAGGCCGAGGCCGCGCTGGCACTGAACACTGCGCGCACTGACACCAGCAGTGTGGGCACGGTGGTTGATCTGGCCGACCTCGACTTCGCCGACAGCTCGTTGCTCAACCTGATCCTGCGCGAGCATGCCGCGCACCAGAGCGTGCTACGCCCCTTCGTACTCGCCGGCCCGTACCACAGCGGCATACAGCGACTCCTCGAAATAACCGGCGTCAACGACGTCCTGGTCCTCACCGGCACCCGCAGTGACGGGATACGGCACGTGCACGAACTCCGAGGCCGCTCCACTGCTTGAGTCGGTTCAAGCACCGGCGCCGATCATCGCCACGTCGCCCGCACACACATCGCACTCCACGGGCGGATCCTCACATGTCTCCGGGCATGGCCCCAATCCGCCACAATGCGCGACTCGCCTCTTGCAACCCGTCAACGCAGCGCTCTAGACGTGGCGCCTGGCCCTGGCCACCGACACTCCACAGCCAGGCGCCGCCACGGTGGCGCCGGGCCACGCGGCGCGCGTCGTCTTGAGGGCGCGGGGGCCGCATGCCCGGCGGTGATCCCGTCCTCGCCACCCGCCGCGCACCACACCCGCGCTCCCCATCGCTCTCTCACACCAAGCGCCGGATTTCACCCCGCACCCTGTAGAAGCCGTTCGACGACGTGTGCAGCGCGTCCACCACATACCGCGCACCTGGCTGGCGGATGGTGCGGGGGAACTGAACGTTCCAGCTCGGCTCGTAGCCTTCGGACACCACATGCACCCGCAGGCGCCCGCCTTCCTGGACGCACTCCACCACGACTCCCGTGCCCGGCGCGGGGGCAGCCGCGATCGTGGCGACGGCCGCGGGGGTCGCCGGGGGCGTGTACGTCGGCAGGGCGGCGGCCAGCTTGATGTCCTGCGCGACCGGCACGGTGCCGGACTGGGCGGCGGAGATCGCGGCGTCGCTCGCGTCCACGCACGCGAGCGAACCGTCGGTGGAGACCAGGTACAGCTTTTCGCTGTGGTACTGCATGGAGAGCGCCGATCCTCCGCCGGTGCCCAGCTTCCACAGCCGGGTACCGTCGGCGGCGAAGCAGTAGACCGAGGAGGACGAGTCCCCCGCGAAGACGTACTGCCCGTTCGGCGAGGTGGCGCAGGAGTACACGGCGGCGTCGCAGCTGTACGTGGCCTCGACGCGGCCTGTGCTCTTGGCGAGACGCTGGACGACGCGGCGGCCCGTGCCCGCGTATACCGCGTCGTGCTCCTGCCAGCCGAAGAGAACGTTCCCCGAGGTGGCCGTGTGCCACAACTGACCGGTGCCGTCGGTCGCGTAGGCCGTGACACCCTGGGAGTGACCGTGGTAGACCGCGCGGTCGTCGGCGCGGACCATCCAGGCGTTGTCACCGGCTGAGGAGCGCGACCACTGGAATTCGTCCTCGTGGTCGATGACGGTCAGCCCACCGTCGCGGTCCGAGACGTCGAGCACACCCTCGTGAATGTCCAGCCAGAAGATGTCGACGTCATCGGAGATGGTGTAGGCGGCGAACGGCACCTTTGCGGACAGGTCGTACACCTGGCCGTCGTCACAGCCCGCGTAGATCCAGAAGTCGTCAGCCACCAGGCACTTCACCCCGTCCGGCAGGGAGTAGTGCGCGAGCACCTCGCCGTTGTGCCCCAGGGTATAGACGTCTCCGCGCTGGTTGCCCACCCAGCAGCGGTCCTCGTCCACATGGATACCGAACGCCGAGGCTCCGGTGCGGAAGCGCCACAGCACGGGTGCGGTGGAGCGGGCCGTGGAGGGGGCGGACGTCACCTGACGGCGCGTCACCGCGCGGGCCGCGCGCTGGCCGCGCACTGCTGGGGCGTACCCCTTCCGGACCTTCTCGCCTATCTTCTTGGCCGCCGCGGCCCGCGCCTTCTCCGGGGTGGGGAACGTCGAGTTCTGTCTCTGACCGTCCGCTCCGATGCGTCCGTACCGTACGAAGACGTCCGTGCCGGAGACGGTCACCTCGTAGAACTTGTGGGCGCCGGAGCCCTCCTGGGACAGCTCCAGGTACGTCGTGTCCTCTGTCTGTGGTGCCTGCGCAGCGGCCACGGCACACCTCTCCCCCACTAAGCCGGACCCTCCCCTGCGGCTGGCCCTTGGTGATTCCACATTAGGGACCGCCACTGACAATCGATCACGCGACCGCCCACGCCCCAAGGAGGGCCCGCGCCCTCCCCCTCAGCAGGTGCTGGTGACAGCGCTCGGGCCCGTCCATTCACTCAAGCCGACGACTGGTTCGGCGGGTTGAGGCGGCGGAAGTAGGTCCAGCTGGTCTCGTTCGGCGCGGTCCACTGCTCGGGGGCGTGAGCGAACTCCGGGTGCTGGTCGGCTATGTAAGCGCGCGTCCGCTCGGGTACCTCTGCATACGAGCCGAGCTTGCGCCCCCGGCAGTGGTAGGCCAGGCCGCCGGGCCGCTGGCCGCGAGCCATCCACGGAAGCCAGGGGGACATCCGGCTCCACGACATGGTGGCGGGGACGCTGGGAGCGGGTCCCGCCAGGTCGGCACGGTCGGCGAAGAACTGGAACCGTTCCAAGGCCCTGTACGTGTCGCCGGCCGAGTGGACCGGATACTCGGCGACGGGCAGCGGTGAGGGGTAGCTGAGCGGGATGTCCAGGCTGAAGCAGACCTGCCCGCCGAGCTCCGTCGTCGGGACCGGGAAGGGCCGCCACGCCTGATTCGCCGGGTCGTTCCATACGTGCACCACGGGCAGTTCCCGCCACGTCTCGAGGATCTCCCGGGTGGCGGGGTCCAGATAGAAGGCCGCCTCGCGAGTGAGGAGCCGATAGGCACCCGGCCCCGCGTCGAGGTTCGGAACCAGACGGGCGACATTGACGCCTTCGAAACCGAAGACCCGCTCGTAGGGCTCGTCGGGCGACCAGGAGTACACGTCTCCGGTCCACCAGAACGTGACCTCCTCCCCGTCCAGCGAAGCACGAGTACGAGCGAAGGAGCGGAACTGTTCTTCGGAGGTCGTCATACGAGCAGCCTGCCCGACCAAGCGGCTTCCCGCCCAACCGGCCCCCTCCCGACGGCGGCGCAGACCAAGATCCTCCGACCCAGGAGCAGGTCAGCGCCAGGCGGCCTGCGCCTTCGACGCCATCTCCATGATTCAGCGACGCGCCGCCAGTTCTCCCACGCCCCGCCCACCGAGCTCGTCCAGCGCCACCCGGCGTCCACAGACAGCGAGGAGCAGGCTGAGTACGGGACCGGTCGCCTCAGGTCCCGTACCCACCGTCAGGTCGGCGTCCGTCGCCGTGAGCCGGATGTTCCCCAGCAACTCCTTGGCCCCGCCGAACGGCGCCGGAGTACGTGCCTGTAGGCGCAGCGCCCTCACGACCGCTTCCAGAGGGTAGGCGCGGGTGATTCCGAGGGGGCGGCGGATGTCCTCTCCATGGATCACTTCCTCCACGAGCCGGCTGTCGAGAGGTGCCGGAGGCCTCGACGTCCGTGTTGCCGCGCGACGGTAACGGTCCAAGGTCTCCTGTGGTGCGCCCTTGCGTTCACGCGCCAGGCCCAGGGTGTTGTGACGGTCGAAGTCGAAGCGTGCCCGGGCCAGACGGAACACGAACCCCAGTCGCGTCGTGCGAGCCGAGTCGGAGAGGTGGGCGACCACGTCGTGGACGGTCCACCCGTCACACAGCGAGGGCGTTTCCCACTGCTCGTCGCTCAGTCCAGCGAGGTCGTCGATCAACGCCGCACGCTCCGCATGCACCAGCGGCCAGACATCACCCGTCACGGCATCTCCTTCATGGGCCCGGTGTCCGCATCTAAAAGAAGTGACCGCGTGGACAGCCGGAACTCATCGCGTATGTGCGCCTGATCTGAGACCAGTGGCAGTCTGTTCGCTTGCCGGGCGCCGCTCCCCTGCCACAACTGCCGGAGCCGAAGGCCGAGTTGCCCGGAGGACCAGGCGGGGCGACGTCTGCCTGAAGCGTCGTCGCTCCGTGCCGTGTCCCCCGACCTCACGGACCTCTTGCCGCCCGGCTCCGAGGGCGCAAGTTGTTGCGTCATGCGTGGCTCGGGGACCTAAGATCGGATGTCGGCTTTAGGGGGGACCATGGATCCGGAGATTGCCGCGCTTGCGGGAACAGCAGGCACGACCGTCATCACGCTGATGGCCACGAATGCCTGGGAATCGGCGCGGGAGGGCGTGGTCGCTCTCTGGCGCCGATTTCAGCCCGCCAGAGCCGAGAGTATTCGTGAGGAACTGGAGGCCGGCCGGGAGGATCTCCTGCTCGCGCGCGAGGCGGGTGACGCCGAGTCCGAGACCGAGTTGACCGCCGAATGGCAGAGCCGCCTGCGCCGATTTCTGCTCGCGCAGCCCGAGGCCGCCGACGCACTGCGCCAGGTCCTCGACGAGCTGAACCCGTCGCCCTCGGAAGAGCCCGGTACGCAGCAGATCCGCCTGCAGGCCCAGGCGTCGGGCAGCGCACGCGTCTATCAGGCCGGACGCGATCAGCACATCACCGAACGATGACGCCACCGGAGCCGATGCAGGGACGCGCCTCGGGGCAGGCCCGCATCTACCAGACCGGTGGCAGTCAGTACATCGAGGAACACATCCACCACTACGCCCCCGGCTCGGCCCCGCTGTTCGGGACCCAGCCGGTGGTCCCGGCCGCACCGCAGCGGCTCGCTCCCGACTCCGTCCGCCTGCCGCTGGTCGGGCGCGCGCCCGGCATTCTGCGGGACCGCACCGAGGTCATGGGCCTACTGCGGGCCGCTGTCGCCGGCCCTGGTGGCGACGTACAGGTTCTGCACGGCATGGGCGGCTGCGGGAAGACAGCGGTCGCTCGCGCGCTGTTCACCGAGGCGGTACGGGAACACGGCCGTGTCGGTCTGTGGGTCAACGCGTCCGAGCATGTGTCCCTGCGTGCCGGCATGCTGGCTGTCGCCGGCGACCGGGGCGCCACCAGCGGCGAACTGGCTGCCGCGGCCAGCGGTCAGCGCGCCGCGGCCGACCTGGTCTGGCACTACCTGGACCACTCGGCGACGAAGTGGTTGCTGGTCTTGGACAACGCCGATGATCCCGCGGTACTGGAGGAGGGCGCCTGGCTGCGCACGAGCCCGCTGGGCACCGTGCTGGTCACCAGCCGTCATGCCACCTCTGCGCTGTGGCGGAGCCCGGGCGTGAGCAGCCACCGGCTCGGTGTGCTTCCCTTGGACGACGCGGCGCTGGTCCTGCGGGATCTGGCCCCCAACGTGGGTGCCCAGGAGTCCGCACGGAAGGTCGCCGAGCGCCTGGGCTGCCTGCCCCTGGCCCTGACCTTGGCCGGGGCTCATCTGGCGCACCAGATACTGGAGTCGTGGTCGATGGACGAGTACGACCGGAAGCTGAACGAGGAGTCGACGGCCCTGGTCGACGGCGGCGCCACCAGCGGCGAGCACTCCCGCCACCTGGTGGGCCGCACGTGGCAATTGTCGCTGGACACCCTGGCGGAAGGCGGTCTACCGGAGACGACCAGCCTCTTGCGGCTGCTTTCGTTCTGGACTGCGGATCCGGTGCCGCTGTCGCTGCTGATGCCGGCAGCGCAGGGCCGCATCAGTCTTGAGCACCTCGATCCGCCGCTGCCCGCCGCGCAGGTGGAGCCGGCCTTGCGTGCGCTCCTGGATCATTCTCTGGTCGACCTCGTCGAAGCGGACGGGCACCGTTGCGTGCGCGCCCACGGCGTGCTGCTGGACAGCGTCGCGGCGCGCGTATCCGCCGCGGAGCGCGTCCGTCTCGCTGAAGCGGCCGGCCAATTGCTGCAAGCAGCGCTGACGCAGGACGGTGCCGCGCAGCCCGAGCTTCGCTCCCTCTCCCGGCTGCTGGCGCCCCACGTGGCCGGCCTGTTGCAGCAGTCGCACCGGCACGGACTGGTGACCGAGGTATCCGTGCGGGTCGCGGTGCGGGTCGCACGGCTGGTGTACGAGGCGGGTGACTGGACCGCCGCGCTGGCCCTGGCATCCACCGCAGCCACGACGGCCACGGAACACCTGGGAGCCGAACACCCGGCAGCCGTCGAGGCAAGATCGGGCCAGGGCCCCATTCTGTTCCGGCTCGGCCGGTACGCGGAAGCAGCCGACCTCTTGGGCGCGGTCCACCAGGACGCGTTGCGCACGCTCGGTCCCCACGACACCCGCACGCTGGACGCGGCGTATGAATTGCAGCGAGTTCTGCACCGCCTGGGCGAGCTGGCGCAGGCCCGTACCCTGTTGGATGCGGTTCTGGACGGCCGTCGACGAGCGCTCGGCGAAGGCAGCGTGGCCACCCTGAAGACCCGTTGCGAGATGATGGAACTGCGCTTTGCGCAGGGCGAGTTCGATGACTACATGCAAGCGGCCGGCGAGCTGGTCGCGGACTGTGAACGGCACCTCGGCGACTCTCACCTTGTGACCGTCTGGGCGCGCGACTCACTTGCGCGGGGAGCCCTGCACTTCGGTCGGGGCGCCGAGGCAGAGGACCTTTTCCGGCAGGTGCTCGCCGGGCAGAAGGCCGGGTACGGAGACGACCATCCACTGGTCCTCGGGGTGCTCATCCAACTCAGCCGTGCCCAGCACGCGGCGGGCAAACGGCAGGAGGCCGTCGACAGCGCGCGCGAGGTGGCCGAGGGGCGGGCCAGGATCCTTGGAGAAGATCACCCCGAGACCGTCGCGGCACGCGCGTGGTGCGCTGAGATCCAGGCGGCCCCACCTGCGGCAGGGTGACCGTCCAGCAGCGACAGTGATACTTCGGAACTGCGGCGCGGCTGGACGGTCGTGCCCGAAATCCAGTTCCCCCCGTCAGCTGTTCACGATGATGGAGTGTTCGCCTGACGCGGCCCGGAACCTGGCGACGCCCTCGGCTGCGGTCAAGGGTGTGACGCCGTCGGTGGCTCGGACCCGGGCGCCGTGCGGACAGGGCACGGTGACTGTCGCGGTGGTGTTCGGCGGCACAGCGACGTCGATCGTGAAGGTCCGCCCCTTGGTGCGCCAGTCGACGGAGACTCTGCCGCAGGGGGTGTCCCGGTGCGCCGAGACGGAGGTGAGGCCTCTGGGGACGTACGGGCGGATCGCGATCTCTTTGTAGCCGGGGGCCGCCGGGCGGATGCCGGCGAGGTATTTGTAGAACCAGTCGTCGACCGAGCCGAACATCGCGTGGTCGCGGGAGCGGGGGCCGGCGATCCACTGTTCCCACAGCGTGGTAGCGCCCAAGGAGACCCAGTAGCCGTAGCTCGGGTAGGTCTTCTGCGTGACCACTTGGTAAGCAAGGTCCACGTGCCCGTACTCGGTGAGTGCCGGGAACAGGGCCATGGTGCCGACGATGCCGGTGTCGAGGTGGTTGCCGTTGGCGGTGATCTGCCGCACGAGGTTGGCGACGACCGCGTCCCGGTGTGCTTCGGGGACCATTCCGAGGAACAGCGGGTAGGCGTTGGACGTCTGCCGGTACGGCGTGTCGCCGGTGCGGTAGATCCCTGCCTCGGTGTCGAGGAATTCCGCGTTGAACGCGTCGCGAATGTCCGCCGCCAGCTTCTCGTACGTCTTGTGGTCCGCGCTCTTGCCGAGGACTTCAGCGGTACGCGACAGCAGCCTGGCGCAACGGTAGTACGAACCGGTGGAGACGAGCTTCGCGCCTTCGGGCGGGGCGACGTTTCCCGGTGAGCACCAGTCGCCGTAGGTTCCGTCGAGGAGCGAGCCGGTGGCCCGGCCCTTGAGGTGGTCGACGAAGCGGACCATGCGGTCGTAGTAGGCGTCCAGAATTCCGGTGTCGCCGTACTCCTCGTACAGCATCCAGGGCAGGACCAGCCCGGCGGTGCTCCACGTCGGGTCCGCTCCCGCACCAGGGCTGATGGCCGGTGCCAGGTCGCCGAAGTTGCCGTCTCCTCCCTGGTCGTCGCCCATCACGTGGAGGAAGTTGGTCCAGAACGTCTGCGCGTCGAAGTTGTCCAGGCTGGGCGCGCAGAACAGTGCGGCGTCGCCGAGCCAGCCGCGCTTCTCGTACATGGGGGTGTCGGTGGGTATGCCCGTGAGGTTGTTCGCGAGGGTGTCGCGCGTCATCCGGTGCACGGTGTTGACCAGGTCGTCGGAGCAGCGGAAGTCGCCTGCCGCAGGCAGGTCGCTGGTCATCACCCGGGCCGTCAGCGCGTCGCGGGGCGGGGTGCCCGGATAGCCGTCGACCTGGACGTAGAGGAAGCTGCCGTAAGTGAAGGACGGCTCCCATGTCTCCAGGCCCCTGCCGGACGTGGTGTACGTGCTGTGCTGGATCTCGCCGGGTGTGATGCCAGGGTCGCCCTCGTTGTTGACGGTGCCGTCGTCGTTGAGGGTCTCGCCGTATCGCAGGTGCACGGTCGTGCCGGCCGGTGCTCGGACCTGGAGCCGGGGGCGGCCGGTGATCATCCGCGGGAAGCGGAAGACGTGAGCGCCGGAGTCCGTCCGGGTCACGGCAGAGGCCTGGAGTGTCTGTGTCACTCGCACCGGCGGCATCAGTTGGGGGCGTACTGCCGGCGGGAACTTCGCTCCCGTTCCGACCGTGACCGGGGTCCAGCCTTCCTGTGACGCGCCTGGACGGTCCCAGCCGGGCAGTTCGGCGCGTGCGTCGAACTCGTCGCCGTTGTAGACCGAGTCCTTGAGCGTCGGCCCCGGATGCGCGTACCAGCTTCGGTCGCTGACCACGGTGGTGGTGCCGTCGGCGTGTGTCACCTGAAGCAGGGCCCGGAGTGCGGGGCGCTCGGCGATCCAAGTCGCCTGGTTCCAGTAGATGTTCGGGCTGTCGATCGCGTAGAACGAGCGGCCGAGAACGGCACCGAGGACGTTGCGGCCCTGCCGTAGGTGGTCGGTGATGCCGTAGGCGCTGTACTGGCCTGCGGTGTCGTAGACGCTGGGTGCCGGGTCGAGTTCACGGTCGCCGATTCGAACGCCGTTGAGCGACGCCACGTAGTAGCCCAGGCCGCAGACATACAGGCGGGCGGAGACGACGGGCGCGCCGAGCTCGAACTCCTTGCGCAGGTACGGTGCCGGGGCACTGCTGTCCACCGAGACACCGCTCCCCCACGGGCCCGCCCCGAACTCGCCCTGGTCGAGCGGCTCTTTCCATGCCGAGTCGTCGAAGTCGGGCGTCTGCCACCCGTCCGGCGCCGAGGTGGACGTGCGCCAGGACGTGTCGGTGGGCAGGAGGTCCTCGGTTCCGCCCGTGGTGACACGCATGACCGAGAGGAGACCGGCCGGCGTCTTGCCCTCATTGGTGACGGCCACGGCGATGACGTTCGCGCCCGCGCGCAGCAGCGGACGAACATCGTGGACCTGGGCGCGCTGCCAGCCGTTCGTCTGCTGCGGGCGGGAGGCGGCGAGGGTTCCGTTGATGTACAGGTCGTAGCGGTCGTCGGCGGTGATCAGTGAGATCGCCCCGGTCACGGCCAAGGTGTCGGCCACCGTGAACGTCTTCCGGAAGAAGCGGACTCCATCCGGGAAGGAGTCCCCGGCCGCGCCCTCCGGGTACCAGATCCAGTGCGCGTGCTCCAGCGTGGGCAGGTCAGGGGCCTGCTGCTGTATCCAGTGCGCACCGTGCCAGTCGGCCTCGTCCAGCGGGCCGACCTCGAACCATGACGGTGTACTCCAGGCCGATACCGTTCCGCGCGCGTCCCAGGTCCGCACGGCCCAGTAGTAGCGCCGGCCGCTCTGCAGCGCCGTTCCGGCATAGGTGATGTCGACGCATTGGTCGGAGGCGACCCTGCCGCTGTCCCACGCGTCGCCGTGCCCGGCCCGGACCTGCTTCTCCTCGTGTCCGACCACCACCTGGTACGCCTTCTGGCTTCGGTCGGTGGAGTGGCTGGACCCGGTGGAGCGCCAACTCAGGCGTGGCCGCGCCGTGTTCAGCGCGAGTGACTTCTCTGCATGCTCGGCCCGTAGTCCGACCGGTAGCTGGCTTCCGCCTGACGCGGAGCCCTTCATCGTGGAGCCCTTCGCAGCCTCGTATGCCGAGGCGGGGCTCGGCGCGAGGAGTGGACTCGCCAGCGTTGACGCGCCGATCAGGCCGGACACCCCGAGGAGCCGCCGCCGAGGCCATCGTGTGGGTGACGCGTCGTCCGGCGTGTGCGGCTTATCTGGTGAACCTGACTCAGCGGCAGGGTAGTCCGGCACGAGCACCTCCATGCTGCTCTTAAACGTTTCAGAGCGATCGGCGCCCAAGTCTGGCCACTTGAGGCGTTGCCAGCAAGGAGTCGGACACGACGAATTCAGGCACGGTCAACACGTGCACCATTTTTCAACTCCGGCCATCCACAGCGGGGTTGACGCCGTAGCGGTTGGCACCTAGGTTGCACTTCGCTGAAACGATCCACCAATTGTCGATCTGGGCTTCCACCGTCAGACCTGCCGTGTTGGTGAACCTCTTCGTTGCAGTCGGCCACCCTGCACGGGCCCACGGGAGGAATCCAGGCCGCAAGCGCCTGATTACCGCGTAATGAAGCAGGACGCGCGGCGGCCCGAAAGGACGCGGCACCTGCCTGGAGGACAAGGACGGATGACCGGCGCCCCGAACTCCCGGCTGGAAGCGCTGGGAGTTCGGGGTGCCGGTCACGGCGCCGGCCGGCGACCGCGTGCGCTGAAGGGCAGGTGACAATGTCGCGTCATCCGTGCCGATGGACCTCAGCCGAGTTCGGCCGCCAGGCGATCCAGGCCCATCGGGCCGAGGTCCAGCGCCTTGGTGTGCCAGCGTTTCAGGTCGAAGCCGGGCTTGCGGGCTGCCGAGGCGCGGGCGGCGAGCCAGGCGCGTTCGCCGAGCTTGTAGGAGCTTGCCTGGGCGGGCCAGCCGAAGTAGCGCAGGACCTCGGGGGTGAGCCGGTGCTCCGCGGTGCGGGCGCGGTCCCGTAGCACCGTGCGGGCGGTGTCGAAGTCCCAGCGCGAGCCGTTCGGCAGGGGCAGGTCGAGGTGCACGCCGATGTCGATCACCACCCTGGCGGCGCGTCGTGCGGCCCCGATCAGCATGCCGAGGCGGGAGCCGGGTTCGGTGAACCAGCCGAGTTCGTCGGCGAGGCGTTCGGCGTAGAGGCCCCAGCCCTCGGTGTAGCCGTCGACGGCGTTCAATCTGGTGAAGCGGGACACCCGGTCGCCTGCCAGTCGCATCGCGCCGATCTGCAGGTGGTGGCCGGGGATGCCTTCGTGGAACACCGCGGTCAACTCGTTCCACACGCCGAAGCGTTGCCGCCCGGCCACCGGCCACCAGGTACTGCCGGCCCTGCTCAGGTCTTCGCTCGGTTCGGTGTAGTACGGCGAACCGAAAGAGGCGTCGCGGGCCAACTGCACGGCGAGGGTGCGTAGTTGTGGCGGGATGTCGAAGTGGGTGCCGTCGAGATCGTCCATGGTCTGCTCGTGCTTCGCGCGCAGCCAGGCCAGATACGCGTCCTCGCCTTCGACGCAGCCGGTCGTGTCGAGGATGTCGATGGCTTCGTCGATCGTCGCGCCCGCCTTGATCCGGTTGGCTTCCTCGGCCATCTCGGCTTCGATCCTGGCCAGTTCCGCCCAGCCCCAGTGGTAGGCCTCCTCGGCGTCCAGGTCCATGCCGAGGCTGAGTCTGGCTTCCACCCGGTAGCGCTCGACGCCGACACCGTCCGCTTCGGCGGCCTTCGGCGTGTACTCCTCGCGCAGGTAGCGGGCCAGATCCTGGTAGCCCTGGTACGCGGCGGCGGCGGCCGAGGCCAGTTCGCCGGCCAGCGGGCCGTCGCCGTGCTCGTCGATCAGGTGGTCGTGCGCGCCGACGTAGCCCTCCGCCTGGTCGGCCATCGCGAGGACCTGACGGCGGGCTGCTGCCATGTCACGGTGGAGGCCGAGGGCGAGGCTCTGCCGCAGGCCGGTCAGCATCGCGGGGACCGCGGCGAGCCGGGCGGCAAGATAACGCCAGTCGGATTCGTCCTTGCGAGGCAGCAACTCCGTGCTCACGCGCAGCTTGTTGACCAGGCCGAACGGCACCCGGACCATGCGCAGGGGTTCGCCGATCTCGTGCCAGGCGCGCTGAGCGTCGAGGCGTTCGCGCAGGTGCTCTGCGGCCAGCCGGTCGTCCGGCGACTGCGGGGTCAGCTCGGCAAGGCGTGCGAGAGTCGCGGTGATCAGCTCGTGGCGGGCGGCGTGGCCGTCCGGGCTGAAGTCGGTCGCCGGTTCGCCCGACTCGGGCAGGCTCACGCCGAGGAACCCGGCGTCAACCGGGTCGAGCTCGGCGGCCCGACGCACGTACTCGTCGCAAAGGTCGAAGATCTGCGTCATTCCGAGAGGCTATGGGGCCGCCCTCGACTGCCGGTCGACTCGGGGGCGGCCGTACGAGGGGATTGAGGTTCGCGTCCCCGGCGACCTGCTTCTTCACCGCGGATGGACGGCTCCGATGCCCGGATTCCGGTCGACCTCACCGTGCCCCCGGGTCCTCAGGCCCAGGACAGGACGGTCGGCTGATGCACCGTCACCCGCCCGCCCACAGCGAGGCGTTCGCAACGGGCGCAGGCGCCGAGGGGCCTCAGTCGCTCGTTCCGACACCCCTGTCGGGTGCGCTCATGTCGCCCGTGGCGGGAGTGCCGTCGGCCAGTCCGTAGCGCAGGAATACGGTGCCCTTGGGGCTGGCTGCCGGGGGGGCGAGGAGCCTGATGTTGGTGGGTACCGCGCCGTCCTCGAACACCTTCTTCCCTACGCCGAGCACGATCGGGTGCAGCCAGAGATCGAGGCGGTCGAAGAGCTTCTCGCGCAGGAGGCTCTGCACGAGGTTCAGGCTGCCGACGACCTTCACGTGCTCGTGCCGGTCGCGGATCTCTCGCACCGCGTCGGCCAGGTCGGGGCCGAGCTGTGTGGACCCGGCCCACGGGAGGTCGGGCTTGCCGCGAGAGGCCACGTACTTGGGGACGCTGTTGAACAGCGTGGCGATCTCGTTGTCCTCGCCGCCCTTCTGGTGGGGCCAGTAGGCAGCGAAGATGTCGTACGTCCGCCGCCCGAGCAGCAGGGCGTCCGTGCCTTCGTACGCGGCACCGATCTGAGCGCCGGCGACCTCGTCGATCAGGGGGGCCTGCCACCCGCCGAACGGGAAGCCCGTCGGATCCTCCTCGGGCCCTCCGGGCGCCTGACCGACGAGATCGAGGGTCGCGAACATCTCGATGTGGATCAGGCCCATGGCTTACTCCCGATGAGTTGGTTGTCTCCGTCCATAGATAGACCCGCGGACGCCCGCAGACTCATCGCCGCGCCGGTGTCCGGCTTGCCCCGGCCGATCGGCACGGCCTGAGCCCACCCCCTGGGAGAGGTTTCGCCGGGCCCTGCCGACCGAGTTCGGGAGGGCGTACCTTGTCAGATCGTTGACCACATCGAGCAGAGGCGGCTGGTAGCACGTCCCACCACCGTGGTCATGACCGAGTTCGGTGGTGGCGCCGCCAGGGAGGCAACCGCCATGTCACACCTCGACAGCCAGATTCCCTACTGGGATGCTGCCGCGGCCACGAAGACGTTCACACACCCGCTCCACCTGCCATGGCTCGACGGGATCGACCGGCACGCCGCGATTCTCGACTACGGATGCGGCTACGGCCGCACCCTGCAAGACCTCGAACAGCAGGGCTTCGACAACCTCACGGGCGTGGACACCTCACCGGGAATGATCGAACGGGCGCGCCTCCTTCATCCCACCATGCGCTTCACAGTGCTGGACGCGCCGCCGCTCTCGCCGTACCCAGATGCGGCCTTCGACGCGGCCGTGCTGTTCGCCGTGCTGACCTGTATCCCTGGCGAAGGCGCGCAGCACCGATTGATCGCTGAGCTCATGCGGGTTCTCAAGCCTGGCGGGACCTTGTACGTCAGTGACTTTCTGTTGCAGGAGGACGAGCGCAATCGCCGTCGCTACGACCGATGTGCCGCCCGCTATGACAATTACGGCGTCTTCGAAACCGACGACGGCGCGGTCTTCCGCCACCATCCCCGCTCGTGGTTCGACTCTCTGCTGTCCGGGTTCGAAGGCCTCGCCACCCGGGACATCACGGTGAACACCATGAGCGGCCATGAGTCGACGGGGATCCAGATCCTCGCCCGTAAGCCCGGGCCGGCGTCAGCTGAGCCGCTGTCCGGCCGGAGCTCGCTCTCCTGACGCGCACGTGGGGCGAGGTGCGGCTCAGCCGTTTTCTACGGTCTCAGTTGGCATCTCGCCGTCGGGCCCGGCAGGCGCCGCGCCGTATCGGTCACACCTTCACCTCGACGAACGGCAGCCCGAGCAGGTCCGCGACCGCCCGCAGATCCTTGGACCGGTGACCGACGCACAGCGCCCAGTGGTGGCCGATGCCCGACGCGCTCCACTCATCGGTCCATTCGCCGGGATCGCAGCCGAAGTCGACGCGGGAGGTGGTGTTGCCGATCTGCAGCAGCGGGCCGGGGACCACCTCGCCCTCGGAGGCGATGACGGTGTACGTGCCGTTCTCGTCCTGGCCGAGGCCGAACGTGGTGACCGGCCCGTGCTGCACGTCGAACTCCACGCTGACGCCCCAGCCGCGCTTCCCGTGGTACACGCCGAGGCCCCGCAGCAGGGGGTCCGTGCTGCTGATGGCGAGGTGGGCGGGGCCGTCGTGGCCCATCTCCACGACGTTGTCGTCGAAGTTCAGTGCTTGCAGTTCGGTGAAGGATCCGCCCGCTCCGATGCGGTCGGCGATCAGCATGGCCAGGCTGGTGCGCAGCTCGTACTCGCCGGCCGCGGGGATCCCGCGCGCCGTGAGCAGCGATGCGCCGAGGATCATGCCCGCGCCGAGCCGCTCGTGCAGTTCTCCCTCAAGTCCGCGGTGGTAGTAGGCGAGAGAGTCGAGGGCAAAGTCGTCGACCAGGCGGTCCAGGCCGACCGACACCTGTGCGCCCCAGCGCAGGTCCTCGTCGACGACGGACTCGTCGAAGGTGAACACCTTGCGGGCCACGGCCACCCGCTCGTCGACCTCCCGCTCCGTCACCTTCGCGACCCGCACCCGCAGGTCGTCCACCTCGAGGACCTCCACGTGTGACCCGAACTGGGCGGAGACCAGTGTGAGGTCGGTGGACACGTCGAGCATGCCCGGATAGAGGTGCCCCATCAGGCCGTGTCGGGCGTGGCGCATGGCGGCGCGCACGTCGGCCGCGCGGATCCACCGCTCGATGCGCGTCCAGGCGTTCTCGTCGTGCAGGTGGCCCGACACGGACCGGAAGGGGATCCGCGCGCGGCGGAAGACATTGGCGATCTCCGGGAGCGGGCACTGACCGCAGTAGGCGAGCCACTTGCCCGTGTCGAAGGCCGAGTGGTCCATGGCGGCGGTCGGCTGGAGGTCGATGACCAGCACCGGGGCCTGGCTGCGCTGCGCCACCGGCAGGATCATCGAGGAGGTCAGATAGGTCGTCAGGAACGTGACGATGAGGTCGCAGTCGGCCTGACGCAGCCGGTCCGCCGCCCGCGCGGCCTCCGGCGGATCGGAGATGAAGCCGACGTCGACGACCTCGCATCCCATACCGGTGATCCGCGCGGAGACCTCGCGGGCCGACTCCTGGAGCTGTTCCAGGAGCCCGGGAAACTGATCCCAGTAGGCGCCAAGCCCTCCGGCGACAAGGCCGATCCTCGTCTTACGAGGGTGCACGCGGGACAGCCCCGCTGCGTCGAGCACATTGAGATCCGTGGGCACGTGCGGCTCCTTCGTGTGACTGCGAACGAGTCTTTAAAACGTTTTAAGACCGTCGTCGGGGAACCGTAGGACGCGGGTGAGGAGTCGTCAAGAGGCCTTCTATGCCCTCGTCCGCTCTCAGAATCATTCGCCGCAGATTGCGCAACGGCTAGACGAGGACAATGAGTGGCTTCGAGAACGACTCGCCTCCTTGCGCCTGGAGCACCGAGAGCTCAAGGGCCGCCTCGCCACCTTCGCCAGGGTGATCCACGTCCTGGAAGTCGAGAATGCCCAGTTGCGGCAAGCACAGCCGGGCGGCGTCGTCCGGGCCCTCGCCCAGAGCCTGGGAACAAACCCCCGTCTGCGCAGCGGGTTCCAGCACGCACGCTCGCGGCGTTGCCGAAAAGCCCCCGGGACGACCGGCTTGGTTTGCGGTCCGGGATCGTGGTTGCCGACCAGATCACTCCGTGATGGGCAGGCACTCGGCGAGCAGGTCGAGGACGTCCCGCCAAGCTCGCCGCGCGTGCTGCGGGTGGTAGCCGACCCCGGGGCGCACGGTGTGGTCGACCGATGGGTGATGGAAGGCGTGCAAGGCGCCGCCGTAGACCACGAGGCGCCAGTCGACGCCCGCAGCCTGCATCTCGGCGGTGAACGCGTCCCGTTGCGCGGGCGGCATGATCGGGTCTTCCGACCCGACCCCGGCCCACACCGGGCAGTGAATGCGCGCCGTCTCGCCCGGTCGGCCCGTGGTCAGTGCGTTGACTGTCGCGATCGCGCGCAGGTCGACGCCGTCGCGCCCGAGTTCCAGCGCGATGGCGCCCCCGGTGCCGTAGCCGACGGCGGCGATCCGGCCGAGATCGGCCCGCGGCTCGGCGCGGAGCACGTCCAGCGCCGCGTGGCCGATGCCTCGCATCCGGTCGGGGTCGGCGAGCAGCGGCATGCAACGGGCCAGCATCTCCTCAGGATCGCCCAAATAACGCCCGCCGTGGAGATCGAAGGCCAGCGCCACGTACCCCAGCTCGGCAAGTGCATCGGCCCGGCGGCGCTCGACGTCGCTGAGCCCCACTCCCTCGGGCCCGACCAGGACCACGGGCCGGCGGTCGACACCGGCCGGGAGCGCGAGATGCCCGATCATCGTCAGGCCGTCGGCCGCGTATTCGACCGTGCGCGTTGTAACCGTCTTCATGAGCCTGGACTGTAGTGAGCGTCGAGTCCGGTCGGGCCGGTGTTCTGCCGCCGGCAGAAGGCAGGTCTCCGGCGTATTCCGGAACCACCCCGTCAGCGTCAGAACCAGGCAGCCACGAGCCCTCGCGCAACACGCTCGGGCTGGACACGGAAGGTGAACGGACGGATCAGCAGGAACGCTGACGAAGCCACGCCGCGCCGACCGCGACCGACCAGGCACGCTCACCTCTGCGACTGCGACTGCAACGCGGCTACGGCTACGGCTACGGCTACGGCTACGGCTACGGCTACGGCTACGGCTACGGCACGATCACGTCCGCGACCGGCCCTGTGCGCACCGCTCGGCTGGAGGAACGGATCACCAGCTCGGGCTGGAACACCACGTTGGCCCGCTCGGCCTGGGGGTCGGCCACCTGCTGCAGGAGCAGCTCGGCGGCCCGTCTGCCGATGGCGCGGGCCGGCTGCCGCACGGTGGTGAGAGCGACTCCGGCGGTCTCGGCGAAGTCGATGTCGTCGTAGCCGACGATCGTCAGCTCCTCCGGCACGGACACGCCGCGCCGTGTGGCGGCGTTCACGGCCCCGATGGCGAGCAGGTCGTTGGCGCAGAACAGCGCCTGCGGGCGGCGGTCGGCCGGGCGGTCGAGGAGTTCGTTGAGAGCGCGCGCACCGGCCCGGATGGTCATCTCGTCGAGGTGGACGGCCTCGATGTCGTGGCCGCGGAAGGTCGACCGCAGTCCGTGCAGCCGGTCGGTGACCTGCCGCAACGCAGGGGGACCGCCGATGTAGGTGACGCGTCCGTGACCGGCCGCCGTGAGGAGTTCACCGACCAGCGCGCCGCCGCGCACGTCGTCCACGGCCACCGAGGCGAACCCCGGCCCGGTCGGCACGCGGTCGACGAACACGACCGGTGGCCGGCTGCGCTGGGCGGCCAGGAGCTGGGCCGCGGCCGTCTCCTGGATCGGTGACAGCAGGATGCCCAGCACTCTCTGCTGGCCTAGATGGCGCAGGTGGGCGGTCTCCCGCTCGGGGTCGCCCGCGCTGTTGCAGACGATGACCGCGGCGTCGTGCTCGACGGCCACGTCCTCGGCGCCGGCGATGAGCTCGGCGAAGAAGGGGTTGGCGATGTCCAGGACGACCACGGCGAACGTACGGCTGTGCCCTGCGCGCAACTGCCGGGCGGGCTCGTTGCGGACGAATCCGAGGTCGGCGATGGCGGTCTCGACGCGGGCCCTCAGTTCGGGACTGACCCGGTCAGGATGGTTGAGCACATTGCTGACCGTGCCCAGGGACACGCCGGCGAGCCGCGCCACATCCTTGATATTGGCCATGCTCTCCTCCGGTCCCGCCGACCGGCCCACCCTACCGGCAGGTTGCGCCGCGTCTCAGGGCGCGGCCCGTACGGAGCGGTCGTCCTCGGTGAGGGGTGTCGAGAGGATCTCGCCGTAGCGTTCGGCCTCGATGTCCTCCAGTGTCCTGCCTTGGGTGCGGGGCGCCCAGATCGCGCCGATGACGAGCGCGAGAACCAGGAGGCCGATCATGACGAGGCCGACGGCCGGCACGCCCTGCTCGTCGAGCATGGTCGGGAAGTAGTAGCTGAGCAGGCCGATCGCCACGCGTGCGGCGAAGAAGAGCACGCCCTGGGCGCCCGCCCTGTACTGCGTGGCGAACAGTTCGCTGGTCCACACCGCGTAGAAGGCCTGCGCCCCGATGCCGGCCGAGACACCCCAGCAGACGGCGAACAGGAGCAGCACGGGCAGGGTGGCGTGGACGAAGACCAGGAGCACCCAGGCGACGACGGCGAGCGCGGCGCCGATGGTGTAGAGCAGGCGGCGGTTGATCCTGTCGCCGTACTTCATGAAGCCGAAGTAGGTGGAGAGCACGGTGACCGTCCACATCAGTACCTGGAGCAGGTTCTGCTGAGCGGCGCTCTCCACGCCGGAGGACTCGTAGACCCGCGGCATGAAGATGCCCATCTGGCCCGCGACCACGCCCCAGAATCCGTAGATGCCGAAGAGGAACAGCAGCGCCCGCACGTTGGGCCGGCGCGAGAAGAGCTCCCGCAGGCCGTCGCGGGGTCCGGCGCTCGACTTCTCCTTGCTGGCCTTCCACAGGGTGGATTCGCTCAGGCCCTGGCGTATGTACCAGACCACGAAGGCGACCACGAAGAGGTGGAGGAAGATGAGGCGGCTGCCCAGCAGTCCCAGCGGGCCGGTGAGCACGACCGCGAGCAGGAAGCCGACCACCGGGCCCATGGACCAGGCGAGTTGTGCCGCGCCGACGCGCTTCGCGCGCTGCTCCGGCGGTGCCTCCTCGGCGATGTACGTCCATGAGGCGGGGACTCCCGCCCCGACCGCGAGGCCGGTGACGAGGAAGCCGGCCAGCAGCATCCCGTAGCTGACGGCGCCCGCCGCGAGCAGCACCCCGAGCATGTAGAGGAGCAGGTCGTACGTGTAGATGAACTTGCGGCCGTAACGGTCGCAGAGGGGTCCGCCGACGACGGCTCCGATCGCCGCGCCGAACGCGTTGGCGCTGAGCGCGGCCAGCAGGCCCACCGCGAAGTCGTCCACGCCGAATCGGTCCTGCCACAGGGAGAGGCTGGTGGCGATCGCGATGATCGACCCCGCCTCGATGTAGTTGGACATGGCGACCGACACGGTCGCCTTCCAACCTCGTGTGTCCTTGCTCCCGATGCGCATCGTTGCTGCCCTCTCGGCCATGGTCGAGCGAAGGTGGATCGGCCCGGCGGGTGCGGTCCGCCGGACGGTGTGAGTCGGTGGTTGCGGGTGGTCTCGCGGTGCGGGCGCGAGGTCTCCGATGCGGCAGGCAGGACCGTGCCACCGGCGGCTGGTCCACCGCCGGGCAGAGCTGTGCCCCAGGGTGTCCGGTGCCGCCGGGCCTATGCGGTCCGCTCGGCCCGTAACGCGGGGAGGCCGCGTCGGCGCGCGAGTTCCGGAACGGAGTGTCCCGCCCGTGCGGGGCGCCGTGAACGCACGCACACGTCACCTTTCACGGCTGCCTCCTTGCGGTGCACGTCATCACCCTCCGGGGGTGAAGCGTTTCAAATGTGCGACCCGGGGACGCTGTCACGCCCTCCACGGAAAAGCAAGGGGTTGTTCCGGAACGGCACTTGCCACGACGGCGCGCCCCTCGGGCGGGGCACCGTCATGGAGCACTCTCGCGCACGACCATCGTGGGCGTCAGGATGCGGGCCAGGTGCTGGTGGCCGCCCCCCGACTCCACTTCGTCGAGCAGGAGTTCCACGGCGGTTCGCCCCAGTTCCTCCACCGGCTGGCGGACGGTGGAGAGTGGAACCGTGGAGAAGGCCGCAACATCCAGGTCGCCGAAGCCGACGACGCGGACGTCCTCGGGTACCCGTACTCCCTTCTCCACCAGCCCGCGGACGAGACCGGCGGCCAGGAAGTCGTTGGCGCAGAACACCGCGTCGGGCAGGCGGGGCCCGGTGACGAGGGTGTGGGCCGCCGCTCTGCCCGCGGCCACCGTCATCTCGTCCACCGCGATGTGCGTCAGCTCGACCGAGGGGTGTCGTCCGGCGGCGATCTCGGCGCCTGTGGCCCGGTCGGCGCACTGCTGGATGTCCGGATCGCCGTTCACGACCACGATCGACATCGCATCCGTCGAGGTGGCGGGCCTGCCGGCGATGAGGTGCTCAACGGCCTCCGCACCGCCCTGCACGTCGTCGACACTGACCGAGCAACCGTCCCCGTCGGGGTCCGCGCGGTCCGCGGTCACCAACGGCAGCCCACGTCGGCGCAGTCGGGCGAGCCGCGTGCGATCGGCGCCGAGGGGCACCACGACCGCGCCGACGGCGCGCTGGTCGGCCAGCATGTCGAAGTAGCCGCGCTCCCGTTCCGCGTCGTCGCCGCTGTGGCACAGCGTCAGGGCGTAGCCGCGCTCGTACGCGGCGTCGGCGGCGCCCGCCGCGATCCGCGCATAGAAGGAATTCACCACGTCCGGCAGCACCAGGCCCACGGCCGAGCCCCGGCCGCTGCGCAGGTTGGAGGCACCCGAGTGCGGCACGTAGTCGAGTGCGGCGACCGCGGCCATGACGCGTTCGGTGGTGGCCGCGGTGACCCGTTCGGGCCGGTTGAGCACGTTGGACACCGTGGCGACGGAGACTCCCGCGGCCGCGGCGACTTCTTGGATACGGGCCGTTCGCCGCGCTCGGTCCTTCATGCCTGCGTCTCGTCGCCTCCTCGTTGCGGCGGCCCACTTTAATGCTTCGTCCGTCGGTGTCGCCGAGGCGAGCGAGTGAACCTCTTGGCGCGAACAGAGGGGCTGTTCGACGCGTGCGGAAGGGCTCCTCGTCGCGCGCGAAGTGGCTTCTCTTCGTCGGCAGTTGACAGCGACGTAACCGTTGACGGCCCTCGCAGGTAACCCCTAGGGTGCCGTGAAACGTTTCATGGCGTTCCACGAACTGCCCCTGCGTCCCGCCTCGTTCGACCGTTGCCGACACCGAAGGCACACGGTCCGGCCGACGGACGCGACCAGGACCGCCCGCCTTCCACCCCCCACCTCCGTGGAGCAACGTTGAACGACAGACCGAACGTCGAGATCGTGACGACCCACGACGCTCCGCTGCCCTCGCGCCGTGCGGTGCTCGCTCTGGCCGGGGCCGCCGGGCTGGCCGCGGGTCTCTCCCTCACCGGCGCCGGCCGCGCGGCCGCCGCGTCGCCCGAGGACGGGTTCGACTCCGGCCGTTTCGCCGATCCCCGTGCCGACAGCATGCCGACCGTCCTGTGGTTCTGGAACGGGGCCGTCACCCCTGATCTGGTCCGTGAACAGCTCGCCGACCTACGGGACAAGGGCGTTCACGAAGTGCTGGTCTTCCCCTTCCAGACCGAGGCGCTCGAACCGGCCTTCTTCACCGAGGACTGGTTCTCCGTCATCGAGTTCACCCTGCGCGAGGCCCAGCGCCACGCCATGCATCTGTGGCTCTTCAACGACGACTACTTCCCCAGCGGCCGTGCGGCCGGGCTGGTCGTCGGCGGCGGAACGGTGGGCGGACGCACGCTGCCGCCACGGCCCGAGCACGGGCTCAAGGGGGTGGGACACACCTATGCCGACGTGTCCGGCGGCACCACCGTGCCCCTCGTCGCGGCCGCCCTGTCGGTCGACGACGGGCGCCTCCTGGTGGACGCCGGCCTGCACGACGGCGTGGTGCTGCTGCGCGACGGTTCCCGATGGACCGACTACACGGTCCACGCCACCGTCCGGCCGGAGCGCTCCACCGCCGGACTCATGCTGCGCTGTACGGACGAGGCCAACGGGCTGCTGGTCGAGCTGCGCACCGACGGTGGGGTCGACGTGTGGCGACAGCGCGACGGGCGGTTCGAGAACCTGCGCCGCGGCGATGCGGTCGACGGATTCGACGCGTCGCACGACCACGAGCTGACCGTCGCCCTCGACACCGACCACATGAAGGTGTCGCTCGACGGGACCGCGCTGCCCTCGGTCGCGGACCTGGACGCCACCGACGGGCGCATCGGTGTCCGCGCCACCGCTGACCAACGCTCCTCATGGGCCGCCCTGTCGGTGTCCGATCCCCAGGGCAAGGATCTGTATCGCCAGGACTTCGGGACACAGGCCGCCCTGGACGACTTCGACCTGCCGGATCCCCCGGCCCTCGCCGCGGCCGCGGCATGGCCTCAAGGGGCCTCCAGCACCGACGAGTTGGTCGATCTCACCTCGCAGGCCCGGGCCGGCAAGAGCTGGACGGCGCCGTCCGGTCAGTGGCGCCTGGCCCTGTTCCCGGTACGCGAACTGGCCCAAGCGAGCGGCGAGGCCCACAACTATCTCGACCTGATGGACGACACAGCGGTCGACCTCTTCCTGGACACCGTGGCGGGAGAGTACGTCCGCCGCTTCCCCTGGGCCGTCGGCACCGTGCTGCGAGGCTTCGCCGACGACGAACCGTTCCTCGCGTCGTCCACCGGGCACGGGTTGAACGCGCTCCCCTGGTCACCGACGCTGGACGACGAACTCGCACGCCTGGGCACACGTCCCGGCGCCGCGCTCGCCGCCGCCCACACCGACGGCCTCGGCGCCTCCGGCGAACGCCTGCGCGGAGTGTTCTGGCGCGCGGTGTCCAACCGTTACGCGGACGCCTACTACCGGCGGCAGGGCGCATGGATGGCGGCGCGCAAGCTGCGCTTCATCTCCAACCCGCTGTGGGACGAGTACGGCCCGGCGGAGCAACTGGGCAGTTCCGGCAACCTCCACACCACCGATCAGTGGGCCCAGGTCCCCGGGACCGACCTGATCTTCGATCACTACCAGCGCGGCTACCACCGCACCCTGTCCCGCTGGCCGGCCTCCGCCGCGCACCAACTGGGCAAGGAACGCGTCTACTTGGAGGCCATGGGCGGTACGGGATGGCCCGTCACACCCGCGCTCACTCGCGAGGTGATCGGTGCGTTCGCCGTGCGCGGTGTCAATCACACACTGCTGCACGCCCGGTTCAGCAACGACAAGGACATCGTGTACCCGCCTCCGTTCCAGTCCGTGAACCCGTGGTGGGAGTTGTCCCGGCCGCTCAACGACTGGATCGGCCGTCTGATGGAGGCGTGCCGCGCTCCGGCGCGCCCCCGTACGGCACTGCTCCAGCCTCAGCGTGCGGTCGAGTGTGTCCAGGACACGGCGGGCGCCGACCGGCTCGACGAGGACTTCGTCGCCGCCGTCCACGCTCTGGAGGACGCCCAGATCGACTTCGATCTGCTCGACGAAGGCGCCCTGGGGAACGACCCGGCGCTGCGCGCCACGGCCGAACCGAAGGGTGACGGGCTGGTCGTGGGGCGGCAGGAGTACCGGACCGTGGTCCTGCCCACCACACCCGTCCTGGCCTTGGCGACCGTGCGCACGCTGGAGCGATTCGTGCGCGGTGGCGGCGCCGTGGTCGCCGTCGGAGACCTCCCCGTCCGCGAGGCCGGCGGCAACGACGCCGACCTGGAAAGCGCCCTGCACCGCCTGTTCGCCGACGGCCGCGGCGCCCATCAGGCGGCCACCACGGCCGAGGCGGCGACAGCCGTGGTCGCCTCCGGCACAGCGGCGGCCACCGTCATCCCGCACACCTCCGACGTACGGGTGATGCGCCTGGCGCGCGGCCGCGACGCGGCGTTCGTCGTCACCAGCGAACGCGCGACGCCACTGGACCTGACCCTCACCCTGCCCGCGGCGGGGGTCCCGGAGGTCTGGGACCCCGACACCGGGCGCGTGACGGCGACCGTCCCGTGGCGTTCCGCTCCGTTCCCGGGGCAGAGCGGCTCTGGGACCACCGTCGACCTGCGGATCGAGGCGAAGGCGACGCTCGTCGTGGTGGTACGCGCGTCCGGCCGCGCTCCCCTGCACGTGACGTCGGCCTCCGCGCAGGTCCTCGCCGTGCGGGCCTCCGGACAGGGCGCGGTGGCCACCGTCCGCGCGGACAAGGCGGGCACGATCGAGGTGAGCGCGGCGCACGGATCGCGACGCTTCAAGGGGAGCGCAGAGGCGGCCGGTTCGCTCGATCCCCTTCCTCTCGACGGCCCCTGGACGTTCCGTTTCGACCGGGACGGGTCCGCCGAGCAGTCCCGCGAGCTCGGCGACTGGACCGCACTGGATCCCCGGTACTCGGGATCCGCCTCCTACGAGAAGACGGTGGAGCTAAAGCCGGACACCCTGTCCGGGCGGGTGTGGGCCCTGGATCTCGGTGACGTGCGGGACGTCGCCGAGATCACGGTCAACGGCACCCCGGTGGGCCCACGTTTGTGGGCGCCCTACCGGGCGGACGTGACGGAGTTCCTGCGGCCCGGCAGCAACGACATCCGCGTCCGTGTGACGAACACCGGCGCCAATGAACGGGGCGAGACCGTGCCGTCGGGGCTGATCGGACCGGTGCGTCTGTACCCGTCCCGCTCCGTGGAGGTGCGCCTGTCCGCTGTGTGACCGGCCGTCACAGGCGCGGCTCGCACCACATGTCGCGCGGCACCCGTCGAGGACAGGCAGCCGCGGCACGCGCGTCCGGTCCGGCGAGAGCCGCGCCGGACCGGACGCTCCCTTCCTTCCTTCCTTCCTTCCTGCCCTGCCCTGCCCTGCGAAAGGTCCTCACCGTGTTCCGACGCAGCCGTCCCACTCCTCGTCTGCGCGCCCTCACTCTGTCGTGCGCCACCACGCTGCTGGCCATGGGGCTCATCACCGGAGCCCCGTCCGCCTCTGCCCAAGGCGCCCTCGCCGTCCGCAGCACCACCGCCGACGGCCGCCCCGACCCGCTCGCCGTCGAGGCTCCCCGCCCACTGCTCAGCTGGAAACTCGCCGCCCACCAACGCGACACGGTGCAGGAGGCGTATCAGATACGTGTGGCCACGTCCTCCGGCGCACTGGCCGACGACCGTGCCGACGTCTGGGACAGCGGCAGGCAGCGCTCCGCCGAGTCCGTCGGTGTTCCGTACGGAGGTCCACAGCTCGAGCCGGGCGCACGCTACTACTGGCAGGTCCGCGTCTGGGACGCGCAGGGCCGTCCGTCCGCCTGGAGTTCGCCCTCCCACTGGGAGACGGCGCTGCGCACGAGCGGCGACTGGAAAGGGGCACGATGGATCGGCCCCTCCAAGACCGACACGGGCTCACCGCTCTTGCGCAAGGACTTCTCCCTGGGCAAGAAGGTGGCCAGAGCCCGGGCCTACGTAGCAGGTCTCGGCTTCCACGAGCTCCGCCTCAACGGCGCCAAGGTGGGCGACCACGAACTCGCTCCGGCGAACACCCCCTACGACCGCCGGGTGCTGTACGACACGTACGACGTGACCAGGACTCTGCGCGAGGGCGACAACACGGTCGGCCTGTGGCTCGGCCATGGCTACGGTGACAACTTCAGTCCGTACGGCTTCCGTTGGCGCGGCGGGCGGCAGGCCATGATGCTGCTCGACGTCACCTTCACGGACGGCAGTCGCCGCACTCTCACCACGGACTCGTCCTGGAAGTGGTCCGACAGCCCGATCACCGCGGACGATCTGTACGACGGCGAGTCCTACGACGCCCGCAAGGAGCAGCAGGGCTGGGACCGTCCCGGCTTCGACGAGGCGGGCTGGCAGCAGGTGGCGCCGGCCGACGCGCCCAAGGGCGAGCTCCACGCGAACACCATGCCGCCGGTCCGCGTCACGGACACCCTCACGCCGGTACGCGTGACCGAGCCCCGCCAGGGGACCCGCGTCTACGACTTCGGGCAGAACATCGCCGGCTGGCCGCGGCTACGCGCGAAGGGCGCGGCAGGGACGCACATCGTCATGCGCACCGCCGAGGAGCTCAAGGCCGACGGCACGCTGGACACCGCAACGAACCGGGAAGCCGCGGCGACCGACACCTTCACCCTCGCGGGCACGGGTGGCGAGGAGACGTACGAACCGCGCTTCACGTACCACGGTTTCCGGTATCTCGAGGTCAGCGCCTCCACCACCGAACCGGAGCCGGGGGACGTACGGGCTCGCGTGGTGCACGCGGACGTGCCCTCGACCGGATCGTTCGACTCATCGAACGATGTGCTCGACGGTGTCTGGCGCAACAACCGCTGGAGCATCCTCAACAATTCCATGAGCACGCCCACGGACACACCCGTTCGTGACGAGCGCACACCGCCGGCCATGGACGTGCAGGCCTATCGGGACGCGGCGACGCGCGAGTTCGGCATGGACGGCTTCTACGCGAAGTATCTGCAGGACATGCCTCCGGGCACGGCACTGCCCTCGGACGATGTGAAGGCCCAGTACCCGGACATGGCGGGTGGCCAGGTCTCCCTGGCGTGGACGTTGTACGAGCAGTACCAGGACCGCGACGCGCTCGCGGCCGCCTATCCGGACATGAAGCGGTTCGTGGACCGCAATGCCGCCGAGGCGCCCGGGCTGATCTGGCCCGACGACAAGGGCTTCGGCGACTGGTGCCCGCCCGATCACGGGCCGGAGGCCAACGACGGCATGGGCAGTCCGACGGCGGGTGACTGCACCAGCGAGGTGTCGCTCGTCAACACGGCACTGTCGTATCAGCAGGCGCAAGCGGTGGCGAAGGCCGCGGCAGCCCTCGGACACGACGAGGACGCCAGGCGATTCGCCGTCCTGGCCGGCCGGATCAAGGACGCCTTCAATGACCACTTCCTCAACGACGCCGGGGACACGTACGGCAGCGGACGTCAGGTGACCAGCATCCTGCCCCTGGCCCTCGAACTGGTTCCCGCGGACCGGGCGGACGCCGTCGGCGACCAGTTCGTGCGCACCGTCGTCGAGCACGACGACAGCCACTTGGACACCGGCATCTTCGGCACGCGCTACCTCGTCGACGCCCTGGCCCGCATCGGCCGCACCGACCTGGCCATCACCATGCTGCAGCAGCGCACCTACCCCGGATTCGGGTTCCAGCTCTCGCACGGGGCCACCACCACGTGGGAGCAGTGGCTCTACAGCTCCTCGATGGAGACGCACGACCACGCCATGTTCGCCGGCGTCAACACGTCCCTCTACACCGTCCTCGCAGGTATCCGTCCCACCTCCCCCGGCTACCGGACCATCGCCGTCGCCCCCGCCGTGCCCGATGCGCTGGACCACGTGACGGCGTCGCAGGAGACGGTGCGCGGGCGTGTCAGCAGCAGCTGGCGCAGGAGTCACGGCGCGCTGCGGCTGACCGTCACCATCCCGCCGAACAGCCGGGCCGTGGTCACCGTGCCGCGCAAGAACGGCAAGGAACGCGTCCAGGCCCCGTCCGAGGCCCGGCAGACGCACAGCGCCGAGCGTTCCGTCACGTACCGCGTCGGGTCCGGGACTTGGACGTTCGTCGCAGGGTGACAGCCATTCCGGCCATCGTGAGTGAGGAGATGCAGCCCAGGAGGAGCGGGCCGGGTCCGCCGCGGCGCCCACGGATCGAACTCCGCGGTGCGGTGGGGCCGGTCGGTCCGTGACGATAACGTTGCCAACAGCGTGACGTGCGTCACTGCCGTGGGCAAAAGCGCCTGCTGAGGTGTGCGCATGCGTACTCTCCGAAGATCCCTGATCGTCATCGCCGTCCTGGCCGCCATATTCGTCGGCGTCGACCGGCTCGCCGTCCATCTCGCCGAAGGGCAGGCCGTGGACAAGCTCCGCGCCTCGAACGGGTTCGGCGAGTCCACCCAGGTCTCCATCAAGGGCTTCCCGTTCCTCACGCAGGCCGTGGCTGGGGACCTGGACGAACTCGACGCGAGCGTGGACCATTACGAGTCGGCCATGCCGGGCGGCGCGACCGGCCGCGTGGAGAACCTCGAACTCCATCTCAATGGGGTCGAGTTCACCAACGGATACTCCAGCGCCGTCGCGCGCACGGCGACGGGAACCGCACTGGTCCCCTACGCCGAACTGCTCCACGCCGCACCGGCACAGGACAACGGGGTGCGCATCGCCGGCCTCTCGGACGGCGGCAAGGGCCGGATCAAGGTCGAGCTCGAGACTCCCGACGGAGGCACGTCCTCGATCTACAGCACGGTTTCCGTCAAGGACGACACCTTGCGCCTGCACGCGGAGACATCGCCCTCCACCACCACCGGACTGTCAGAGGACGAACTCCGCAAGGCCACCGACATCCAGCAGTCCATCACCCGGCTGCCCGGCGGCATCCGGCTCACGGCCGCCGAACCGCGCACCGACGGCCTACGGCTCACCGTGGGCGGCTCACACGTCCCCCTCACCTGACACACCCCGCGCCACCCTCAACGCGCGGATGAGCGACCTCTGCCCCCGACCCAACGGGGGCTGTTGGGCACCGAGTTACGGACGATAACCTCTGATGTACGCAACAGCTACATGGAACGGAGCGTTGAATGAGCAGCCCCGAGGCCCGGATTGACACCTCCAAGGCGCACTCCGCGCGGGTGTACGACTACATCCTCGGGGGCAAGGATCACTACCTCGTCGACGCCGAGGCGGGCGACGCGATGTGCCGGCACTGGCCTGCCCTGCCGGTGCACATGCGTGAGAACCGACGGTTCATGCATCGCGCGGGACACTACCTCGCCAAGGAACAGGGCATCCGGCAGTTCCTCGACATCGGCACGGGCCTGCCGACGGCTCCCAACCTGCACGAGATCGTGCAGGACGTGGCGCCGGAGTCGCGCGTGGTGTACGTCGACAACGACCCCATCGTCCTGGCCCACGCACGCGCCCTGCTGCAGAGTTCCCCTGAAGGCGCGACCACTTATGTGGACGCGGACATGAACGATCCGGAAGCGATCCTGGGCAGCGCCGAGTTCCGCCAACTCCTGGATCTGGAGCAGCCGGTGGGCCTCATGCTCATCGGCATCCTGCACTTCATCATGCCGCCGGAGGACCGTCGCCTGGTGCAGCGGCTCCTCGAGCCGCTGCCCTCGGGAAGCTTCCTGGCCATGACCATCGGAACCGGCGATTTCGCCCCCGAAGAGGTCGGGCGGGTGGCCCGCGAGTACGCGCAGCAGGGGATGCCCATGGAACTGCGGGACCTGGAGGTCGCCACCTCGTTCTTCGACGGCATGGAACTCGTGGAGCCCGGTGTCACGCAGGTCCACAAGTGGCGCCCCGGCGCCGAGCAGCAGGGCATCGACGACCGGACCATCGCCATGTACGGAGCCGTGGCCCGCAAGGTGTGACGCGGGAGCAGGGCCGCCCTCTCATGTACGGGGCGGCCGTGCTCGGAGCGTGAACGTGCGCGCTGAAGACGTCTGACCGGGCGTCTGGCCCGGTGGTTTGCGTTCGGTCCCAGGTCAGGTTCCGCGCCAGTTCAGGACGGCTTCGCCGGGTAGGCGGCGGGCCATGCTCCCGCGGTCGCGGGCCGAGATCGACGCCGGCCCGGCGCAGCGCTGCACACCTGAAGGTTGGGGGTCCAACTCCGGCTGACGTGAACCGCGTTCACAATCAAGCCACTTTCGCACAACCCTTCGTACGCCTCACACGTCACACAGCCCGGAAAGCTACCCCCTCATTCTCGATTTCCGGGAGAACCGCCGTGCGTGTACGAACCCTGGGTGTCACCGCGACCGTTGCGGCACTCACCGCCGCCGGGCTGGCCCTGCCCCTCGCCGGAACCGCAGCCGCCGCGACCCCGCTGCACGCCGACTTCAACGGGGACGGCTTCACCGACCTCGCGGTCGGCGTGCCCTCGGCGACCGTGAACGGCAAGGCGAAGGCCGGTTACGTCAATGTGGTCTGGGGCGGCGTCAACGGGCTCGGCCCGGACGGCTCCACCGGCATCATCAGCCAGTCCTACCGCGCCGTGCCCGGCACCCCGGAGGCCGGGGACCGCTTCGGTTCCGCGGTGGCCTCGGGCGACCTCGACGGGGACGGCATATCCGACCTCGTCATCGGCGCCAGCGGCGAGGCCCTCACCGATGCGGGCCACGGCCACGAAGGCAGCGTCACCGTGCTGTACGGCTCCCCGAGGGGCTTCGGCAACCACGACAGCGTCGGCCTCACCGCCGCCAAGGGCGAGGGCGAGTTCACCCAGCTCGGCGACCGCATCTCCGTGGGCGACTACGACCACGACGGCGACCAGGACCTCGCGCTCGGCGCGGCCGACGAGGAGAGCGGCTCGCTGCGGCTGCGGCCCGGCCCGCTCGCCCCCGGTACGCCCACCACGACCGAGGTCATCGAGCGGTACAGCATGGGCGGCCGCACCCGCGACCTCGCGACCGGCGACTTCGACGGGGACGGCAAGGACGACCTCGCGGTGACGTACAAGGAGTTGGAGGGATCGGGCACCTTCATCCTGCGCTGGGACGCCGCGGGCCAGCCCGCCCGGTACTGGAACAGCTGGGACTACGGCCAGTCGCTGGCCGCCGCGGACTTCGACCGGGACGGCAAGGACGACCTGGCCATCGGATACGACCAGCCCAACCCCGAGTCCGAACAGGCACCGCTCTGCGCGGACGAGCGGGCCGGCGGCGCGGTCGCTGTCGTGTACGGCAAGGGCGCGTTCGGGTCCGCGCACGACTGCTTCACCCAGGACAGCCCCGACGTCGCCGGGGCCTCCGAGGCAGGCGACTGGTTCGGCTTCTCGGTCGCCGCGGGCGACGTGAACGACGACGACCTCCCGGAGCTCGTGGTCGGCGTGCCCGGTGAGGACGTCGGCACCGTCAAGGACGCGGGCGCCTATGTCGTCCTGCGCGGCACCACCACTGGTCTGTCCAGCGGTGTCGCGCGCAACCAGAACACCCCCGACATGCCCGGCACCGCGGAGGCCGGCGACCAGTTCGGCGCGCAGGTGACCACCGGCCGGTACAACCCCGACCAGCTGGGCGACGTCGCCGCGAGCGCCCCTACGGAGAACGCGGGTGAGGCCCGCTCGGGGGGTGTCTGGTACGCGCAGACCACGGAGACCGCCTATCCTCTCGGGCGCTCGCTGACGCCGTACGGGCTCGCGCTGTCCACCGGCACGAAGTACGGCGAGGCCCTCGGCAAGTAGGCACCGGTGCCCGGGCGCACGTCCTCCGGGCACCGCCCCCCGTGCGTGCGCCTCACCACATCTCGAGCATGGGTTCTGAGGCTGCCCGGGGGCGGGCCGTCTACTCAGTGGGCGAAGCCCCAGTCGAGCATCTTGGTGGCGTCGTCGAAGACCTCTTGGTCGGACCCGATGATCGCGCCGACCAGGGTGCGGTTGTCCCGCTCGGCGGCGAAGACGAGGGAGTAGCCGGCCTCCGTGCCGCTGCCGGTCTTGATGCCCAGAGCGCCGTCGTAGCTGCCCAGCAGCTCATTGGTGTTGTTCCAGGTGTAGTACCTGGTGTGGCCGTTGGCCGCCGGGGCCTCGGTCTTGAACTGCTTGTTCTTCACGACGTCGGCGAACACCGGCTGCAGCATCGCGCGTTGGCCGAGCTTGGCGAGATCGCGGGCGGTGCTGTGGTTGTTGCCGTGCGAGATGCCGTCGAAGGAGTCGAAGTGCGTGCCGCTCAGGTTCAGCTGCTGCGCTTCGGCGTTCATCTGGGCCTCGAAGTCGGCGATCCGGGCGTCCATGGTGTCCCCGGAGCCGAAGTTGTCGGCCAGGGCCATGGCGGCGTCTCCTCCGGACGGGATCAGCATGGCGTGGAGCAACTGCCTGACGGTCAGCTTGTCGCCGGTCTGGAGGTCGGCCGTACTGGCGCCGTTCTCCGACACGTAGTCCCGGTACTCCTGTTGCACCGTGATCTGCCGGTCCAGCCACTCCGGGTGCTTGAGCACCACCAAGGCGGTCATGATCTTGGTGGTGCTGGCCATCGACACGCTCTCGTCGGCCTTGGCTCCGGCCCACAACTCGCGTTCCTGGCTGCCGTCTCGGGCGTCCAGGAGGAAGGCGTGGTCGGCGTTGATGTCGGGGTCGGCCTGGTCCCTGGTGTCCAGCGCCCCCTGTCTCTGGTCCGCGGGGTGGGTGGCCGCGCCGCTCTGGCCGTCGTCGTCGGCGGAGTGTGTGGCACTGGGGGTGGCCGCCTCGGCGAGGCCACCGGCGGTGATCGGCAGGACGGCCCCGACGAGCGCGACGGTCGCGATCCGGGCCCCGGTGCGGTGCAGCCGGTTGGGGCGGGCGTGGGAACCCATAGGCATACCTTTCTCCCAGCGCGGGCACGCCGGCCGGTGACGGAAACTCGGTGCATAGCGAACCTACTTCCGCGATGGCAGCCGATGTCAAGATCGCCATGTCATGGCCGGGTAACAGGACCGGCCGGCATGAAGATGCCGTGCAGACAACGGGTGGTTTCTCTGTGGCGACTTGCGCGCTGCGGCCATCCGGCCTCGCTGGAGCGGTCGGCCTGCCAGGTCAACCGAGGGGTTGCGACCGCCGGCGGGGATCGACTGCGATGTCACGCCGTTCCGGCCGGGGTTCGGGCCACCGTGGATTCCGTAGCGGCCTCAGATGATCAGGACCCGACGCCCGCGCGTGTGACCGGCCTGGCTGTCGATGTGCGCCGCCGCGGCCTCGGCGAGTGCGTACGACTTCTCGACAGGGATGTGCAGCTTCCCCTGCGCGATGAGGTCGACGGCCTCGGCGAGCGCATCCGACACGCTTCCGGCCGCACCCGAGAACCTGACACCGAACTCCGGCGCGTCCAGATCAGCGATGGACAGCACCGTCCGCGGGTCCCCGGTCAGCCCGACGAGCTCGCGCACCACGCCCGAGCCCGCCAGATCGAGGGCCGCGTCGACCTGGCCGAGCTGTCGCACGCGCTCGACCCAGCCCTCGCCGTACGTCGTCGCGAGGGCGCCCAGGCTCCGTACGTAGTCCTGGTTCGCGGCCCCGGCGGTGCCGATCACCGTGATGCCGCGGGCACGGGCGATCTGCAGCACCGCTGACCCCACTCCCCCGGACGCACCGCTGACCAGCAGCGTCTCCCCGCGCCGCACACCGACCTCACGCAGAACACGAAGCGCCGTCTCGACCACCGAGGGGTACCCGGCAGCCTCTTCGAACGTCAGCCCCTCAGGCATACGGGCCCAGGCCGACAGCACGGCCAACTCGGCGTAGGTGCTGACCCCTTCGCCGAACACGCGGTCCCCGACCTCGAACCCTTCGACGCCCGCGCCGATCTCGTCGACCACTCCGGCGGCGTCCAGCCCGACGCCGGCGGGCAGTTCGATCGGATGGGCCCCCAGGACCTGGCCTTCCCGGAGCCTCCAGTCGACGGGGTTCACACCCGCCGCCCGCACGGCGATACGAACCTGGCCCGGGCCCGCATGGGGCTCCTCGGCGTCTATGAGATGCAGAACGTCGGGACCGCCGAACTCGGCGAAGCTCACCTTCTTCATGCGGCGGACCGTAGCACTAACAGTTAGTGTTTTGGAACTGTTACGAATTTGCACCTGATAGTGTCAGCGCATGACCGTGCCGCCCGGACGCCGGGAACGCAAGAAGGCCGCGACGCGCCAGAAGATCGCCGACACCGCACTGCGACTCTTCCTGGAGCGTGGGTACGACGCGGTGGGCATCCGCGAAGTAGCCGCTGAGGCCGACGTCGCCGTCACCACGCTCTTCTCCCACTTCGCCTCCAAAGAAGCCCTGGTGTTCGAGCAGGACGAGGACTTCGAGCAACGTCTCGTCCGGGCCGTCACCGACCGGTCGACGCACGAGTCGCTCATCCCCGCACTGCGTGGCGAGATCCATGCCCTGGTGCGGCACTGCACGGCGGACGGCGCAGTGCCGATCTGGCGCATGATCGACGCGTCACCCGCCTTGCGGAGGTACGACGAGTCGATGAGGCTCCGCCACGCGGAGGCACTCGCAGCGGCCATCGCCGCGGATCCGGACCTGTCACGAACCCCGCTCGCGAGCCGGACGGTCGCGAGGTTCGCCATCGACGCCTATTCACTGGCCCGCGAGGCGGCCGATCCGCAGGCCGCGGTGGACGAGGTCTTCCGGATGATCGAGGCGGCCTGGGAGGCCACCTCCCCTTCACGGCAGGCGTGAGCGACCGACTCCGGGCGGCAGCCCGGAAGCCGGTCGGTAGCGAGGAGCCGTGTGCCCGACGTGCGAGCCGGCCCGGCTAGCCACTCCCGCACTCTGGTCCAGACCTATTCTGGTCCAGACCATTGACCCGGCCCGGACCGGCCGTGCACTATCAGCCACGACCGGTGAGCACCGCGGCGAGAACCGCTCGCTCACCAGCTGCAACTCCTTGACCTGCCTGTGCACTTGACGTACCGGAAGGACCAGACAAGCGATGCGCAATCTGATCAGAGTGGCCTCCACAGTGACCATCGGCGGCGCGCTCCTCTTCGGGGTGAGCGGGGTCGCGTCGGCCGCTGACGGCCCGGCCAACCTCACGGGCAAGGGCTGCCCGTCGAGCTACACCAACAGCGCCTCCTACGGCAGCTACAAGCAGACCCTGACCGGCACCTTCATCGCGGGCAACGGCTTCCGGTACGGCCGCTACAACGTCACCTTCATCAACCCCGCCACCGGCCCGCAGCCGGCGGGGACGAAGGAGTACCGCTGCTACTGAGCGGCGCTTCAAGGGAATGATCGACGGCCCCCTGCACCTCGCAGGGGGCCGTCGTTTCACACGTGGTGCGGCAGCAGGACGATCCGGTCGGGCGCATAGCGTCTGCGCGATCAGCGGGACATGACTTCACGCCAATTCACGGAGTCAACTGGTCCATGGCGTGCCGTACTTGTCGGCGAGCTCCTGCGCCTCCTGCGGCGTGAGCAGTCGGGCCGGGAGCTGACCGAGGGAGAGCAGGAGGGCTGCTGTTTCCTCCAGTTCCACGGCGGCGTCGATCGCTGCCGCGACCGTGGTTCCGGAGACCACCGGGCCGTGGTTCTGCAGCAGCGCGGCGCGGAACGGGAACGTCAGTCGTTCCAGTTCGGCTGCCTGCCGGACGTCTCCCGGGGGCGCGTAGGGCAAGAGGGGTGTCTGGCCCACGCGCATCACGAAATAGGGAGTCAGCGGGGGGAGCGAACTGTACGGGGACCATGCCGGGCGGCAGGAGACCGCTGCGGCGTGGCGCGAGTGCAGGTGGACGACGGCCCGGGCGTCGGGGTCGCGCCGGTAGAACGCGATGTGCAGGGGGAACTCCTTCGACGGGCGGGGCCCGTCGAGGTGTGTGCCGTTCAGGTCCAGCGCGGTCAGGTTGTCGGGGTCGATCGAGGTGAGATTGGCACCGGTGGGCGTGATCAGGACACGGTCGCCGTCGCGGATGCTGAGGTTCCCAGAGGAGCCGGGGCTCAGGCCGAGGGCGGCCAAGTGGGCTCCGGCGGCTGCGAGTTCGTGGCGGAGGCTCATGCGAGGTGGCCCCAGGCCGTGGTGAAGATGTCCGTGCCGCCGAAGTTGCCGGACTTGAGGGCGAGGTCGATGCCGTCGGGTGCCCCTCCCGCTCCCGGCTGGGTGCGGGCCCACGCGACGCCCGGGGCGATCTGCTGCCCGATGCGCAGGGTCCGGCTGTCCAGCGCGGTGGTGACGGCCCCGGAGGTCTCCCCGCCGGCGATCAGCAGGCGCCTGGCTCCGGCGCGTACGAGAGCCGTGGCGCAGTCGGCCAGTGCCTGTTCGATGAGCTCGGAAGCGGGAGTCGCGCCAGGAGGCGTGTCGTGTTCGAGGTCGGCGGGCGAGGCGACCGCATAGAGGAGCGGGGGCAGCTTCGGGTCACGGCGCCAGCAGGCTCGGGCGAAGTCGACGAGGTCGGCCACCGTCGCCGCGGGATCCGCGCGCAGCGCCGCGATGTCGAGCTTGCGGTGCGGCAGGTGCTGCTGCGCGTGGGCGACCTGGGCACGGGTGGCGGCGGACGCGCTGCCGGCCAGGACGGCCCCCGGCGCGTCGGAGGCGGAGGCCGCGGTGGCGCGGGCGGTCCCCTGGTGCGGGCCGGTCAGGCCGAGGGCGAGGCCGGCCGCGCCGGTGACCAGGCGCATGTCGCTCGTCGCGGCGGCGATGGTGCGCAGGTCGTCGTCGCAGGTGGCGTCGACGACCGTGAGCGCGTCGGAGAATTCCGGGGCCGCCAGCGTCTCGCGCAGGGCCTGGACGCCGGAGCGGACGATGTCGAGGTCGATGGCGCGCACGGGTCGGCCGGTCTGCGGCGCGAGGAGCCGTCCGACGTGGGAGTCGCGCATGGGCGTGAGGGGATGGTTGCGCATCGGGCTCTCGTCGAGCAGCTCGTCGTGGACGAACAGGCGCGATTTGTAGAGGGTGCGGCCGGTGGCCGGGAAGGCCGGGACGACGACGCTGGCGCTTTCACCCAGGGCGTCGAGGAGGGCGTCGGCGACCGGGCCGATGTTGCCCTGGGACGTCGAGTCGAAGGTCGAGCAGTACTTGAAGTAGAACCGCTGACAGCCCGCGTCCCGCAGCGCCCGCAGAGCGGCCATGGACGCGCGGACCGCCTCGTCGACCGGGACCGTACGGGTCTTGAGTGCGACCACCACGGCGTCCGCCTGGTCGACCTCGACAGCGGCGGACCCGCCGTCGGTCAGCCCGTCGGAGCCGACGGCCACCACCGTCCGGAACCCGCGGGCGACGAGCATGGTGGCGAGATCGGTGGCTCCGGTGAAGTCGTCGGCGATGGCTCCGAGCAGTGGCATCGGACCTCCATGGTGCGGTGGGTGTGGCGTCGGCGTGTGCGTCCGACCCTCTTGCATGTGAAGTTATGTTAACAACCTTTACTCCTATGGGAATGCCTGATACAAGTTGTTAACCGGTGGGAGGAGTTCCAGCCACCGTCTGTCGACCCCAGGCCCATGGCGCCGAGGTCACGTCTGCCTTTGAGCACTCATCGAGGAGGGCCCATGAACCTGCACCACCTGTTCGCCGCCACCCAGGGCCGGAGCGTGCGCTACGCACTGTCCGGAGCCGGCGGCGGATTCGCCCGCACCCTCCTCGCGCAGACCCTTCGCACCGAGGCCCTTCAGCCGTCCGTGCTGTGCGACCGCGATCTGCCCAGCCTGCGCGCCATGCTCGGCGAACTCGGCTACGACACGACCAGCCTCGTCGACTGCGCCGATACGTCAGCCGTCGCCCGCGCTCGGAGCGAGGGGCAGATCGCCCTGGTCGCCGACGGAGCCCTGCTCGGCGCGGGCGACTGGGACATCCTCGTGGAAGCCACCGGGAGCCCGGTACACGGCTGTGCCATGGCCGAGGAGGCGCTGCGCACCGGCCGTCACGTGGCGATGGTCAGCAAGGAGGTCGACTCCGTCGCGGGACTGCACCTCGCCGAACTCGCAGAGCGGGAAGGTCTCGTCTACACGACCGCCGACGGTGACCAGCCCGCCAACCTCATCGGGCTGGTCACCTGGGCCCAGCTCCTCGGCCTCGACATCGTGGCCGTCGGCAAGTCGAGCGAGTACGACCTCGTGTTCGACCCGGAGCAGGGCACCGTGACCCAGCTCGACACCACGGTTCCCGCCCCGGAACTCGGCGCGCTGCTCACCCTCGGCGACGATGTGCCGGGCACCCTGAAGGCCCGCGCCGAAGCTGTGTCCGCGCTGCCTCAGGGCGCCACAGCCGACTACTGCGAAATGGCCGTCGTCGCCACCAACACCGGCTTCAAGCCCGATACCGAGCGACTGCACTACCCCGTGGCCCGCATCGCCGAACTGGCCGACATCTACCGGCTGCGCGAGGACGGCGGTGTGCTGCGCCGCGACGGCGCGGTGGATGTCTTCAGCGCCCTGCGGCTGCCCGGCGAGGCCTCCTTCGCCGGCGGCGTCTTCGTGATCGTGCGCACCGGAGACGCCGTGACCTGGGAAACGCTGCGCGGCAAGGGCCACGTCGTCAGCCGCGACGGCGGATACGCGGCCGTCTATCTGCCCTACCACCTGATGGGCGTCGAAACGCCACTGTCCCTGCTGTCGGCCGTGCTGCACCACCGTCCCTCCGGCGGCACCGATCCGCGCGGCCACGCCGTCCTCGCGGGCCGCGCCCGCCTGGACCTGCCCGCGGGCACCGTCCTCGGCATGGGAGGGCACCATCACGACGTCACCGGCGTCCAGGCCGTGCTGCTGCGCGACGAGGACTCCCCCGACGACGTCGCCCCGCTCTACCTCGCCGCGCACACGACGCTGGCCCGCCCCGTCGCCGCCGGCGAACTCCTCCGCCTCGGCGACCTCGCCGACGCCGATCCCGACCTCACCCGGGCCTGGACCGCCGGCCGCGCCGCCCGCCCCGTCACCCCGGCGGTGCAGTCGTGAGCACCGACGTCCAGCACCTGCTGCTCGGCGCCGCGGCCGTCGCCGTGCTCGTCGTGCTCATCACCAAGTTCAAGCTCCACCCCTTCCTCGCCCTCACGCTCTCGGCCCTGGGGCTGGGTCTCGCCGCGGGCATCTCGCCGGGCGCCACCGTCGAGCACTACCAGGACGGCTTCGGCGACGCCCTGGCCGGCAGCGGTCCCACGATCGGTCTGGGCACCCTGCTCGGCGGCATCCTGCTCGGCTCGGGCGGCGCCGACCGCATCGCCACGGTCTTCATCGGCGCCCGCCCCGTGAAGTGGATCCCCACCGCGATCACCGCGGCGGCCCTGCTCATCGGCATGCCGCACCTGTTCGACGTCAGCTTCGTCATGCTCGTCCCGCTGGTCTACGCCGTCGCCAAGCGCACCGGCTCCCACCTGCTCTACATCGGCCTGCCCATGGCCGCCGGCCTGTACGTCTCGCACGGCCTGCTGCCCCCGCACCCCTCGCCGACCCTCGCCGTGTCCGCGTACGACGCGAACACCGGCCTGACCATCCTGTACGGCCTCATCATCGGCATCCCCCTGGCCGTCATCACCGGCCCCCTGCTGACCAAGTTCGCCGCCCGCTGGTTCGGGCCCGCCCCCGACCTCGACAAGGGCCCCGTGCCCCAGCCCGACCCCGCCCCGGACAACCAGCGCCGCCCGGTCTCCTTCACCCTGGCCCTGATCACGGTGCTGCTGCCGCCCGGCCTCATGCTGATCGGCACCCTGGGCACCTCCAACACGAGCGAGGGCACCCTGCCGTACGCCTTCTTCGAGGCCTGTGACTCCTCGGTGCTCTCACTCCTCGCGGCGGTCGTCTTCGCGTTCTTCGCCCTCGGCCTGCGTTCCGGCTTCGGCCTGTCGCAGTTGCAGAAGATGGCGGGCAAGGGGCTCGGTCCCGTCGGCGCGATCGTGCTGATCCTGGGTGCGGGCGGCGGTCTGAAGGCCATGCTCACCGCCACCGGCATCGACAAGATCATCTCGGACTATGCCGTGGACTGGTCCGTCCCCCCGCTGCTGCTGGCCTGGCTCGTCGCCGCGCTGCTGCGCATCTGCCTCGGCTCCGCCACGGTCGCCACCGCCGCTGCGACCGGTATCGTCGCTCCGCTGCTGGCCGCCTATCCCGGCGTCTCCCCGGAACTGATGGTGCTCGCCACCGCCTCCGGCGCCGTGATGCTCTCCCACGTCAACGACTCCGGATTCTGGCTCTTCAAGGAGTACTTCCAGCTCTCCGTCTCCCAGACCTTCCGGACCTGGACCCTGATGCTCTCGCTGCAGTCCCTGCTCAGCCTCGGCGGCGTCCTGCTGCTGAGCACGTTCGTCGGGAGCTGAGTCATCGGCCGCATCAGGATGATCATCGGCTAACGTCACGTACGAATCACAGAGGAGAGTGACGATGACCGCTCAGGAGCACCTGCCGCTCATCCCGGACCAGCGGCGCGAGCAACTCCTGCGCCACCTGCGCAGGGAAGGCGTGCTGAGCGTCCAGCAGATCACGCAGCTGTTCGGCGTCTCCCACATGACCGTGCGCCGGGACATCGCCGAACTCGAGCGGCAAGGGCTCGTCTTCTCGGTCCCCGGCGGTGTCAGGATCGCCAGCCACGTCAGCACGGAGCCGAGCTTCCAGGACAAGACCCGCGTCGAGCAGCCCGCGAAGGGGGCCATGGCGGCGGAGGCCGCCCGCCTCGTCACCGAAGGGATGACCGTCTACCTCGACGCGGGCACCACCCTCCTCGCCATGGTCCCGGCCCTGGCCCGGCTGAGCGATCTGACCGTGGTGACCAACGACTTCGCCACGGCCGAACAGCTCATGACCGCGCCGCACCTCGACGTCGTCCACACCGGCGGCCGCATCGACATGGCGAACCGCTCCAGCGTCGGCCGGCTCGGCGCCGCGACGCTGCGCCAACTCGCCCTGGACATCGCCTTCATCAGCACCAGTTCCTGGGACCTGCTGCGCGGGGTCACCACGCCGTCGGAACCCAAGGTCGACGTCAAGCAGGCGGCCATGGAATCCGCGGCCAGCTCGGTACTGGTGGCGGGCTCGTCGAAGTTCGGCACCTTCGGCAAGTACCGGGTGGCTCCGCTCACGGCGTTCGACACGGTGATCACCGACACGGCCCTGGCGGAGGGCGCCGCCACGGGAGTCCGTGACAGCGGCTGCGAACTCCGCTTGGCCCGGCCCTGAGCCGGGACCGCCGCGCCCCGTCCGTGCAGTCGGCGGATCACCCCCTGCCGCAGGTGGACGGAGTCAGTGCTTGAGCTGCGTCTCCAGCCACTCCAGGACCTCGGGAGTGACGGGGTCGGTGATGTCGGCGTACTCCTCGTGCTTCTTCAGGAACTTCGCCACGTACGGGCAGACGGGCACGATCCGCCGTCCGGCACCGCGTACGTCGTCCAGGGCTTCCCGTACGAGGATCGAGGCCAGGCCCTGCCCGGCATAGGCGTCGTCGATCTCGGTGTGGAAGAACACCCGCTGCCCGTCACGGTCGCGGTACGCGGTGAAGCCGGCGGTGCTGCCGTCGACCTGGATCACGTAGCGGTGGCGGGCGTCGAGGCGTTCGACGGCGGGCGTGGAGGCGGGCTGGGTCATGACGGGCCTTTCAGTGCCGTGGCGGGTTCTTGCGCGGGGTGATCGTGGCGTGCGGGAGTGCGGGGGCGGGGAGGCGGTCGCCGGGGTAGCCCTCGACCGCGCCGAAGCGGTCGGAGGCGTCCTGCCAGGCCTGTCGGGCTTCGACGATGTCCTGGTGGCTGCGGCCGATGAAGTTCCACCACATCACGACCTCCTCGTCGAAGGGCGGCCCGCCGAGCAGGACCGTGCGCGCGGCCGTGTCCGTCTCATTGGTGATCGTGACGGTGTCGCTGCCCGGTGCGAGGTAACCCAACTCGGCCTGCTTCAAGGGGGTGTCGCCCAGCGTGACCGCGCCTCGGTCGACGAGGAGACCGTGCTCGAAACCGCTGTCCACGGCGAGCGTGAGGCTCGCGCGCGGGGCGAGGAGGAGTTCCGCGCCGAGCAGCGGGGTGAAGGTCCGCACCGGCGAGGTCGCTCCGGCCAGCGAGCCCAGGAAGACGCTGACCTCCGCGCCGTCGTCGGTCCGGACGGGCTCGGGCACGTAGTGCTGGAAGTCCCGGCCGGTGTCCCGGTGCCGTTCCGGCAGCGCGACCCACAGTTGGACGCCGTGGAGCACGGTCGTGGCCGGGGTGGAGACCTCCGAGTGGCTGATGCCGTGGCCGCTGGTCATGAGGTTCAACTCGCCGGGCCGGACCATGGCGTGGCTGCCCAGGCTGTCCCGGTGCTCGATCTCTCCGCTGAACAGCCAGCTGACCGTCTGCAGCCCGATGTGCGGGTGCGGAGCGACGTCCATGCCGCCGCTGTCGGCCACGTCGTCGGGGCCGTAGTGGTCGATGAAGCACCAGGCCCCGATCAGCGTCCGGGCCCGCTGCGGCAGCGTGCGCCGCACCGTCATCGCGCGCGGGCCGCCCAGTGGCACGTCCCGAGCGGTGAGCACCTCGGCCCCGGGTCCGGACGCACCGTGCACCGGACCCGTCCCGGTGTCGCTCATCCCTGCCCCTCCACCCATGTAATTTGAAGTTCAACAATGATGGTGATCATAAACCCGGGCGCACCGCGCCTCGCACCGACCACCACAACCGTCCGCGAAGGAGACAAAGTTGAGCGACACGGCACCGACCCCGGACCACCGGCGCGTCTTCGTCGACAAGCAGAGCCCCAAGGCCTACCACGCCCTGGTGCAGACGTCGGAGGCGGTCAGGGCGACGGCCGCGGACGCCGGACTCGACCGCGTCCTCGTCGAACTGATCAATCTGCGGGTGTCCCAGATCAACGGCTGCGCGTTCTGCCTCGACGTGCACACCCGTGCCGCGCTCCGCGCCGGTGAATCCACCCAGCGCCTCGGCACGCTCGCCGCATGGCGCGACACCGAGCTCTTCACTCAGCGGGAGCGCGCGGCACTCGCCCTCGCGGAGGCGACGACCGTCCCCGCGGACGGCACCGCCCAGGAGAGTGCGTACGTGACTGCCCGCCGCTTCCTCAGCGACGACGAGATATCCGCGGTGATCTGGGTGGCGATCACCATCAACGCGTTCAACCGGGTCTCGATCCTCAGCAAGCACCCCGTGCGCGCAGTGACCGCCTGACCGGCCCGTTCGGCGAACCGGCCGCGGCGGCGCGTCCGTCGGGCGCGCGCGACAGTGATCGGGAACGCTCTGGACGACCGGACCTGCGAGCGCCTTTACTGTCGGCGGTGGAGCTGCGGCCCGGCGAGGAGGCGGCGCGGCTGCGGAGGGTACGGGGGCCTGGTGGAGCGGTATGAGATCGAGACGTTCCTGACCCTGGCCGAGAAGCTCCACTTCGCACGCACCGCTGAACGTCTGCTCGTCTCGCCGGGGCGGGTCAGCCAGACGATCAAGCAGCTGGAACGTCGTATCGGCGGCGCGTTGTTCGAACGCAGCAGCCGCCACGTCGCTCTCACCCCGGTCGGACAGCACCTGCACGCCGAACTACTGCCGGCGCACCAGCAGATCCAACGTGCCCTGGCGAACGCGTCGGCGGCGTGTGCCGGGTTCAGCGGTGCGATGCGGATCGGATTCACCGCCCCATGGTCCGGGACCCTCATCGTGCGGGCGGCCGAGGCCTTCACCTCGCGTCATCCCCAGTGCACCGTCGAGTTGCAGGAGGTGACGTACAACGCGGCCATCGCCGCGCTGCAGGGCGAGGACGCCGACCTGGTGGTGGCCGAGCCGCCGGTCGAGGATCCGGCCATCACCGTGGGGCCCGTCGTGTTCTCCGAACCCCGCGCTCTCCTGGTCCCCGCCGGTCATCCCTTGGCCTCACGGGAGACGGTGTCGCTGGAGGACCTCGCCGCCCTGCCTCTGATCACGGCGGTCGGGGTGTCCCGCGTCTGGCGCGATGCCTTCTTCCCCCGCCGCACCCCGCAGGGGCGGCCGATCCGGCACGGTCCGGCCGGAGCCGGTTGGCAGGAGATCCTCTCTCTGGTCGGAGCGGGCCAAGGTGCCACGGTGACGGCCGCGCGGGCCGGCCGGTACCACGGACGGCCCGACATCGTCTATGTCCGCCCAATGACTCACGGCACGTTGAGCGCAGCTAACGCATCGCCGATCCAGGCAGCCGAAGCGCTCGCCCGCGCCGAAGCGGCCGGGCACGGCACCGGCTGGCCCCTGCGGCTGGGCGTCTTCGGACACGTCGGACACGAACTGGGGCCGCTCCCGGCCGAGTTCCGCTCCCGCTACCCCGGGAGCGAGGTCCAGCTCAGCGAGATCAACGACTGCGACGCGTTCACCGCCCTGCGCGCCGGCACCACCGACGTCAACGTCCTGTGACTGCCGGTCGCCGAGCCCGATCTCACCACCGGCCCCGTCGTGTACACGGGCGGCCGCGTACTGGCCGTCGCCTCGGACCACTCGCTGGCGCAACAGGGCTCCGCTTCCCTGGAAGACCTCGCCGATCATCACGTCGTCGACCTGGGACCCGATGCCCCGGAATACTGGGGCGCCGCCATGGTGCCCCTGCGCACTCCCCTCGGCCGTCGCATTCCGCGCGGCCCGACCGCACGCACCTTCCACGCGATCCTCTTCCTGGTCGCCACCGGCGCATGAGTCCACCCACTCGGCGCGATCGCCGCTCGCTACAACAACCCTCCGGGCGTCACCTTCCTCCCCCTCCACGACGCCCCCACCCTCCAATGGGCCCTCACCTGGCGCTCCACCATCGACAACCCCGCCATCCGCGCCTTCGCCCAGACCGCGACCAGCCTCGGCCCGGCTCTCTGCGCGGGCTGGTGCCGGACGCACCTGCGTTTGCTCGTGCCCGTTGGGGTCGCCTCGACGGGCAGGGAAAGTCCCATGACAAGGGGGCGTATCCGCAGCAGACTTGCCCGGTAGCCCTGCCCGCACTTGATCTGGAGGATGTCCACGGCCATCAACTACGAGCTCGCCCCGTCGTGGCTGCCGTGGTCCGCCGTCACCGTCGGACTGGCAGGCTTCACATGGGACGACGAACGAGGCTCCGAACTCGCCACGGTGATAGGCCAGTTGGTACCTGCCGCAGACTCCGGGTGGGATGCCAGGCACCGCTTCATCACCGAGGTCACGTCCCTTCTTGCCGCCCGCTACGGCCGTTGGACGTGCGGATGGCATTGGGCGGTCGGCGAAGGCGGCTGCGGTGGCGTGGTCACCAGCTGGTGCTGCGCTTCGCATTCCATCGGTGAGCCCGCAGCGACTGCGGCCAAGGTGATCGCTTCGCTGCTGGAATGGCGCGACTGGCTGGAGGAGCTGGCCGAGCGGTTCGCGCGACTGGCACCGCCCGCCGGAGCGGATGCCGCGGATCGGAGCTGGCACGTGGAGCGCGCCGCCACCCGCCTGGTGACGGTGGTCGTCGACCGCACGGGAGCCGAGTGCGGGTGGTACGGGCTGTGCCACACGGTGCTCACCTGGTTCCTCTCCTCCACGGGCATGGGACCGGAAGCGGCGAAGGAGGCCGTGGAAGCGGCAATCGGCGGGCGGTTCGCCAGCTGGACCGAACCGCCCCGGACCCTGGTCGATGCCGTCGGAGAGGATCTCGCCGTCGGCCTGACCGGAGAGCGGCCCTTCCGTGACCGCTGACTCCTTGGCCGCCTGGCGCAGAGTCAGGCAGCAGGTCGACTGGGCCTGCGCCGTCGACGAGACACCGGGTCCCGTGCGGCCGGCCGTGGACGGTCTCGCCGCTTGGTGCGTCGCGGGTGGTCGCGCGTCCGACCCGGATCGAGGCGGACGACTGCTCGTGGCGCTGGCCTCGTCGCGCACGGCCGCTTCCCGCCAGCGCTCCCTCGACTACACGCTGCTGGCCGAGTGGCAGCGGCACGTCCTCGGTCTGCCCGAGGTGTCGTTCCGGCAGGGCGAGGCCTTCGCGAAAAGCGGCCGGGAACGCTACGGGCTCACCCCACACACCCAGCAGGACTTCGAGCACTGCCTGTATGACAGCGCTGACGCGCGAATTCCGCTGGCGTCCCGCGCCGCCAGGGCCTACCTGGACGTGGCGTTCTTCCATCCGTTCCCGGACGGCAATGCCCGCCTCGCCATGCTCGCCCTCGCCCACGTCCTGGAACTGGGCGGAGTCCGACTCGATCAGGTCCACCCCTTGCAGACCACGCGCCACGCGGACGACGCTGCCGGCGCAGCGGACCTGGCCGTCCTGGTCGCCGTACTGATCCGCTCGTCCCGGCGCCGTGCCGAAGGACGGACGGAGAGCGGCTGACCCGGCGCCCGCCGTCCCGCCCCGCGCCCGCCGTCCGGCCCCGCGGCCGGTCGAGGCCCTGCCGGGCGCACGCCTCGTGCCGCGTGGGCCGGGTCCGCAGACGGACTGCTTCCGTTCTCGTGCCGTTCAGCGCACAACCATCGGCCGTTTCCAGATGTCTCGCAGGTGAATCACATCTGCGCGCACGCGTCTCGACATCGCTCGCGCTCTAAGGAGGAACCGTGGGCATCCGCCGACCCGCCCTGTCGACCGCCGTGGCCGCCGCCCTGATCGGGTCGCTCGGCGTACCGATCGTCGCAGGGACCGCATCCGCGAAGGACGGCGCCACCACCGTGCGCGAGGACTTCGACGGCGACGGCTACCAGGACGTCGCCGTCGCCGCCCCCGGCGCGAAGGTCGGCGGCCATACGTGGGCCGGCTACATCACGATCAGCTACGGCTCGGCACACGGCCTCGACCCCGCGCGCACCACGGTCATCACCCAGGACACCCCCGGAGTGCCGGGCGTCTCCGGTGACAACCAGGTCTTCGGCTACGCGATGATCTCCCGCGACCTGGACGGCGACGGCCTGACCGACCTGGCGGTGGTCGCCCGCGACTACCGGCCGGAGGAGAACGTCAGCGGCTCGGTGATCGTTCTCTGGGGCCGCAAGACCGGCATCTCGGGTCAGGACGCCGTCCGTATCGGCGCACCGGCCAACGCCGAGGTCGGCGACGACATCACCGCGGGCGACTTCGACGACGACGGCCATGTGGACCTGTTCCTGCGCAACGGCGAGGACTACGACTTCCACGACGTGCTCTACGGCCCCTTCGGCCGGGACGGTCTTCCCGCCCGCGAGCAGCAGGTGCAGGTGTACAGCACCGACAACTCCATCAACAACACCGCCACGGGCGACTTCAACGGCGACGGCATCGAGGATCTCGCGACCTTCTACGTCTACGAGAACCACGCCGAGGGCGGCAAGCTGTGGCTCGGCACCAAGACCGGCCTGTCCACCGTCCCTCAGAGGCTGAACTCCGCGGCCGGCACCGCCGTCGCCGACTTCGACCGGGACGGCTACGCCGACCTCGCCACCCGGATCTTCCCGAACGGCGACACCGAGGCCACCGAGGAGGACCCGGGCACCGTCAAGATCTACTACGGTTCGGCGTCCGGCCCCAGCCAGACCCGTACGCAGACGATCACGCAGAACACGGCGGGTGTGCCCGGGGTGAGCGAGAAGGGCGACCAGTTCGGCGGGCGGCTGAGCGCGGGCGACGCGAACGGCGACGGATACCCGGACCTGGCGGTGGGCGTCCCCGGCGAGGCGATCGGCACGAAGGCGAAGGCCGGCGCTGTGGTGCTGCTCAAGGGTGGCAAGGGCGGGCTCACCGGCACGGGCGCGCAGGCCTTCCACCAGGACACCGCGGGCGTGCCGGGCGTCGCGGAGTCCGGCGACGTGTTCGGCGCGTCGGTACGCCTGCTCGACGTGACGGGTGACGGCAAGGCGGACCTGGTCGCGGGTGCGCCGGGCGAGAACCTGGGCAGCGTCGTGAACGGCGGCGCGGTGTGGCAGCTGCGCGGCGCCGCGTCCGGCCTGACGGCCTCGAAGTCGGTCGCGGAGAACCCGACGGACATCGGGGCACCGGCGACGCGGGCACTGTTCGGCGAGAACCTGAGCAGTGACAACGGCTCCGGAACAGTGATCCCCTAGCGCTCGGAGCACGGTCGCGGGCGGGCCTGTGACAGCCTCGCGACGGCGACAGGCCCGTCACGCAGGATCCTTCAGGCCGGGATCACCCCGTCGTCGTACGCGGACCACAGCGCCGCATAGGGTCCGCCCGCGGCGACGAGGGAGTCGTGCGGGCCGTCCTCCACGAGGCGGCCGCCGTCCAGGACGAGGACCCGGTCCGCCCGGGCGGCCGTCGTGAGCCGGTGCGCGATGACGATCGTGGTGGGCGCGGTGGCGGCGGCCGCCACCGCGCGGCCGACCGCCGCCTCCGTGGCCAGGTCGAGCGCGGCCGTCGCCTCGTCGAGCAGCAGCAGGTCGGGCCGGACCAGGCAGGCCCGGGCCAGCGCGATCAACTGCCGCTGGCCCGCGGAGAGGTTGCGGCCGCGCTCGCCGAGCCGGTAGCCGTAGCCGCCGGGCAGGCCCGCGATCATCGGCTCCGCGCCGACCTGCGAGGCCGCCGCGCGGACCTCGTCGTCCGAGGCGCCGGGGCGGCCGTACGCGATGGCATCGCGTACCGTCGCGCCGAACAGGTAGGCCTCCTGCGGAACAAGGCCGATGCGGCTGCGGTACGCGGCGCCGTCCAGGTGGCGCAGGTCGACCGAGTCGACCTCGACGGCGCCCCGGGTCGGCAGATACATCCGCGCCACCAGTTTCAGCAGGGTCGACTTGCCCGCCCCGGTCTCCCCGACGACGGCGACCGTCTGGCCCGGCTCGATCCGCGCGGTGACGCCGTCGATGGCCCGCTTCCCGCCGCCCGCGTACGCGTAGTGCAGATCGCGCAGCACCACTTCGCCGCGCATGCGTCCGCCGGTGCCGAAGGCGGGCAGTGGCGCCGGGCTGGGCGGCTCGGTGACGGTCGGCCGTTCGCGGAGCAGTTCGCGGCAGCGGCCGAGGCCGACGCGGGCCCGCTGATAGCTGTCCAGGAGCTGCGAGGCGTTGCGGATCGGGCCGAAGACCAGGCCGGCGTAGAGGAGGAAGGCGACGACGGTCCCGGTGCTGGCCTCGTGGTGGGCCACGCGCCAGGAGCCGACGCCGAGGATGAGCGCGGTGGTGGCGTCGGAGAGGAACTCCACGGTGGAGAAGAACAGCGCCATGTGATGCTGCGAGCGCAGTTGCAGGGTCCGCTGTTCCTCGGCGAGGCGGTGGAAGCGGGCGGCGCTGTGCCGCTGCCTGCGGTGGGCCTGTGTCACCCGGACCCCGTCGACGGCTTCCTGGAACGCGCTGTTGAGGCTGCCGAGTTGGGTGCGGTTGATGTCGTACTGCCGCTTGGAGATCCGCGCGTACCGCCGGCAGGCGAGGGCGAGGACGGGGGCGATCGCGAGGACGGCGAGGGACAGGCCGGGGTCGAGCGCGATCATCATGGCGAGGACACCGGCGATGAGCAGGGCGCTCACCACGGAGTCGAGCAGCCCGTGCTGCAGGAAGTCCCCGATCGAGGCGACGTCGTTGACCATGCGCGTGACGGCGGCGCCGCCGGACTCCCGCTCGAAGTAGTCGAGGCCGAGCCGCTGCAGATGGGCGAACATCTTGACACGCAGCTCGTACAGGATCCGCTCGCCGGTCCGGGCGATCGCCCTCATCTCCCCTGCGAAGACGAGCCAGTTGGCGACGGCGGTGACCAGCAGCGCGCAGGAGACGACGGTGAGCGCGCGGCCGTCGTGGCGTCGTACGCCCATGTCGATGGCGGCGCTCACCAGGCGAGGCGCGAGCATCAGCAGGGCGGTGTCGGCGAGGAGCATCGCGCCGATGGCGAGGAGCCGGGCGCGGTGCGGGCGCAGCAGGCGGCGCAGGGTGAAGCCGGGGTCTGCGGCGCGGGCGCGGGTCTCGTCGACGCCGGGGTCGAGGTCGGGCACTGGTGACACGGCCGGTGGTTCCCCGGCCGGGGCCGTCATCGGCGCGGGACCGACGGTCGGCCCCTCCGCGGGCTCGCCGAGGATCAGCTGCCGGTAGCGCGGACAGCGGGCGGTCAGCTCCTCGTGGGTGCCGGTGTCGAGGACGCGGCCGGCCTCCAGGACGGCGATGCGGTCGGCGAGGCGGAGCGTGGAGCGGCGGTGGGCGACGAGCAGCACGGTGCGGCCCGCCAGTTCGTCGCGCAGGGAGGCGTGGATGGCCGCCTCGACCTTGGGGTCCACGGCGGAGGTGGCGTCGTCGAGGACGAGGATCCGCGGGTCGGCGAGCAGGGCCCGGGCGAGCGCGAGCCGCTGCCGCTGGCCGCCGGAAAGGGTCAGGCCCTGGGCGCCGGGCACGGTGTCGTACCCCTCGGGCAGGGCCCGGACGAACCCGTCGGCGTGCGCGGTCTCGGCGGCGGCGCGCACCTCGGCGTCGGTGGCGTCGGGCCGGCCGAACCGGATGGTGTCCCGCACGCTCTCGGAGAACAACAGGCTCTCCTCGAAGGCGATGCCGACGGCGCCGCGCAACGAGTCGAGCGTCAGGTCTCGTACGTCGGTGAGTGCGCCCGGTGGGCCGACGCGGACGGCGCCGGCGTCGACGTCGTACAGCCGCGCCAGCAGGGCGGCCACCGTGGACTTGCCGGATCCGGAGGCGCCGACCAGGGCGAGGGTCTCGCCGGGCGCGACGGCGAGGTCGAGGCCGTCGAGGGCGGGCACGGCGTCGGGGTCGTGCCCGAACCGCACGCCTTCGAACGAGATGCCGAGTGCCCCGGACGACTCCATCGGGATGGGGTCTGGACGGTCCGTCACCTCTGGTGCGGCGTCGGCGAGTTCGAAGATGCGGACGAGACCGGAGCGGGCTTCCTGCGCCTCGCCGACCAGGTTGGAGAGCATCCGGACCGGCCCCATCATGGCGGCCAGGTAGGTGGTGAAGGCGACGAAGGTGCCCAGGGTGATGTCGCCGCGGACGGCGAGCCAGCCGCCGAGCAGCACGATCCCGAACCGCGCGGTACCGGGGAACAGCTCACCGAGCAGACCGGCGTAGCGGGCGGCGAGCAGGCGACGGTGGACACGGGCGGCGAACAGGGAGCGGGCCAGCCGCGCATAGCGGTCGGTCTCCGTGTCCTCCTGCGCGAAGCCTTTGACGACGCGGACACCGGCGATGTTGGACTCGACGGCCTCGGACGTCTCGCCGGTCCGCTCCTGCACGGCCCGGTCGGCGGGATAGATACGGTCCCGGGATCGGCGGGCGACGATCGCCATGGGCGGTACGGCCACCAGTGCGACGCAGGCCAGCAGCGGTGACAGGACGAACATCACGCCGAGGGCGAGCAGCAGCGTCAGGCCGTTTTGGGCCAGCACCGGGAGCGAGCCGGTGAGTTCCCGCACCACGGTGACGTCGTTGACGGCGCGGCTGAGCACGTCCCCCGCGCGCACGCGGTCGAGACGGCGCCCGTCGATCCGCTGGACGGCGTCGTGCAGCAGCAGGCGCAGATCCCGCTCGACGCCCCACTGCACCTGCCCCGCCCACCACCGCCGTGTCCAGGAGGCGCCGAACTGCGCGACGGCCACGGCCAGGAGCAGCGCGATCCAGGGCCCGGCATCGGCGCTGCCCGTGTCGATCACGTCATCGACGACCTGCCGGATGATCAGCGGCGTGGCCGTGATGAGCACCACCCCGGCAGCGGCACCGAGGCAGGCGAGGACCACGGCCCGGGGGCGAGCCCAGCACATCGCGACGAACCGCCGCAGCCACATCCCGCCGTCCTCCTCCGCGCGCCGGCCCAAACCGCAGCAATGTCCCAGCGCACGAGGTCAGGAGGCAACCGGTTTTCAGTGCCGCTGGGCGCGACGGGCGGCCGAGGCGGCCAGGGGTCGGTGGCGCGGGTGATGGCGCTCCCGACGGCGCCGACCCGGTCGGCGAGCAGCCCGAGGGCGACCGCGCGGGCCACGGGGTCGCCCTCGGGTCCGCCAGCCCGGCTCACCACCCGCGGCTGACGCCGACCGGGCGCCAGGGCTGTGCTGGGGAGATCCGGTGAGGCCGGAGCGCTCCGCATCCGGGACGACGCGCGAAGGCGCCCCGGATTCTTCAGGGGCCGGCCTTTCCAGGTGCCCCACGGATTGCATGGTTCCGGCAGTGTCGACCGGCCCGGACAACGCCAGGGCCGGCACACCGGCGGGCCGCTCGACGGCCTTCACCCGTGGTGCCACCGCGCTCGACTCAGCCCAGGAATTCCGACGGCGACAGCGAGGAAATCCCCCATGTCCCCGCCCCGCCTTCACTGCCCCGCCGGCTCCGCCCCGGCGCCGAGCCGCGCGTACGCAACCCGGCGCCGGAACGCTCCCCTGTTTCTGCGACGCCCATCCTGACACCTCGTTACCACCCGGCACATTGCCGTGTTCGGGCAATCTTCTCGCCTTCTTGATGCCGGGCGTCGACGTGCCTGTCCTCCGCCACTGACCGTGCGGCGTCAGATGATGCCCTGCGCCAGCATCGCGTCGGCGACCCGCTCGAAGCCGGCGATGTTCGCGCCTGTCACGTAGTCGCCGGGGACGCCGTAGCGTTCGGCGGTCTCGTGGCAGGTGGCGTGGATGTCGTTCATGATCCGCGTCAGCTCGTCCTCGACCCGCTGGGCGGGCCACGACAGACGGGCGTGGTTCTGCGCCATCTCCAGCGCGCTCACCGCCACGCCGCCCGCGTTCGCCGCCTTGCCGGGACCGAAGGCGACGCCCGCATCCCGGAACAGGCGGACGGCCGCGGGTGTCGAGGGCATGTTCGCGCCCTCGGAGACCGCCTTCACGCCGTTGCGGATCAGCGCGGCGGCATCGTTCTCGTCCAGCTCGTTCTGCGTGGCCGACGGCAGCGCGACGTCGGCGGGGACGTCCCAGACGCGGCCACCGGGCACGAAGCGGGCGGAGGCGCCCCGGCGCTCGGCGTACGTGTCGACGCGGCCCCGCTCGACCTCCTTGACCTGCCTGAGCAGTTCGAGGTCGATGCCCTTCTCGTCCACGACGTATCCGGAGGAGTCCGAGCAGGTCACCGGGTTCGCACCGAGGGAGCGCAGTTTCTCGATGGTGTGGACCGCGACGTTGCCGGCGCCCGACACCACCGCCGTCTGCCCTTCCAGGTCCTCGCCACGCGCGCTGAGCATCGCTTCCAGGAACAGCACGTTGCCGTACCCGGTCGCCTCCGGGCGGATCAGCGAGCCGCCCCAGCCCTGCCCCTTACCTGTGAGGACACCGGCCTCCCAGCGGTTGGTGATGCGCCGGTACTGGCCGAAGAGATAGCCGATCTCCCGTCCGCCGACGCCGATGTCGCCCGCCGGCACGTCGGTGTGCTCGCCGATGTGCCGGTACAGCTCCGTCATGAAGGACTGGCAGAAGCGCATGACCTCGGCGTCGCTGCGCCCGTGCGGGTCGAAGTCGCTGCCGCCCTTGCCGCCGCCGATGCCGAGACCGGTCAGCGCGTTCTTGAAGATCTGCTCGAAGCCCAGGAACTTGATGACTCCGAGGTTGACCGACGCGTGGAAGCGCAGGCCGCCCTTGTACGGACCCAGCGCGCTGTTGAACTCGACGCGGAAACCGCGGTTGACCTGTACCCGCCCGCGGTCGTCCTGCCAGGGCACTCGGAACATGACCTGCCGCTCGGGCTCGCACAGCCGCTCCACGAGCCCCGCCTCGGTGTACTCGGGGCGGACCGCGAGCACCGGGGCCAGGGTCTCCAGGACCTCGTGCACGGCCTGGTGGAACTCCGGCTGGGCGGGGTTGCGTTGTTCGATCTCGCCGAGGACCTTGCCGAGGGTGTTCTGCAGGTCGGATCGCGTCGTCACAAAAGGCCTTTCTGACACGTCTGCCACCGGATTCCGTGCGGGTGCGGTCCGCTCGGGCCCGGTCCATCGATGAGCGCTCGGCACCGTTGCCGCGCGCGGGGCAGGGCCAGTGTTACGCGCCTGTAAAGCTCTTGACCAGTGCCCACAGCCCGGACGGTTCATCTCCAGCCGCGACCCGGCAACCCATCGCGCCGCCGCGACGACAAGAGGCAGAACCGGCAGAAGCCGGTACGCGACGACGAACCGGGAGACCAGGATGAGACGACCCATAGCACTGCGACTCTCCGCGACACTGGCCGCGGCAGCCCTCGCCGGCGGGATCGGGACGGCGCTCTCGATGCCCGAGGCCTCAGCGGCCGCCGACGGCGCCACCGGCTACGCGAGCCAGAACGGCGGGACGACGGGCGGCGCGGGCGGGCAGACCGTACGCGCGACCACGGGCACCGCGATCCACCAGGCCCTGTGCGGTCGTGCGGCCAGTGACACCCCGATCACCATCGAGGTCGAGGGCACCATCAACCACGGCAACACCGGCAAGGTCTCCGGCGACAGCTGCAACACCGCCGACGGCGTGATCGAGCTCAAGCAGATCAGCAACGTCACGCTGATCGGCGTCGGCAACGGCGCCGTCTTCGACCAGCTGGGCATCCACATCCGCGAGTCGAGCAACATCATCATCCGTAACGTGACGGTCAAGAACGTGAAGAAGTCCGGATCTCCCACGTCCAACGGCGGCGACGCCATCGGCATGGAGAAGAACGTCCGCAACGTGTGGGTGGACCACGTCTCCCTGGAGGCGTCCGGCGGGGAGTCCGAGGGCTACGACGGCCTCTTCGACATGAAGAACAACACCCAGTACGTGACCCTGTCCTACAGCACGCTGCGCAACTCGGGCCGCGGCGGCCTGATCGGCTCCAGCGAGAGCGACCTCTCGAACGGCTTCGTCACGTTCCACCACAACCTGTACTCGAACCTCGACTCACGCGCCCCGCTGCTCCGCGGCGGCACGGCCCACATCTACAACAACTCCTACGTGAGCCTGAACGAGTCCGGCATCAACTCCCGCGCCGGGGCCAAGGCCAAGGTCGACAACAACTACTTCAAGAACTCCAAGGACGTGCTCGGCACCTTCTACACCGACGCCGTCGGCTACTGGCAGGTCAGCGGCAACGTCTTCGACAACGTGACGTGGTCCGCGCCCGGGGACGAGAACAACCCGGCCGGGCCCGACCCGAAATCCACCACCACCGTCTCCGTCCCGTACGCGTACACCCTCGACAAGGCGAGCTGCGTACCGGACATCGTCGGCCGGACGGCGGGCGCCGGGAAGGGCCTGAAGGTGTCGGACGGCACCTGCTGACCACGGAGCAGAGCCGCATGCGCGGGCGTGGCCGGGCGCCATGGGGCCCGGCCACGCCGACTGCACGAGCCGTCAGCGTCCGGCTTGCAGGGCACTCCAGGTCGCGGGTCCGACCTGGCCGTCGACGCCCAGGGATCGACTGCTCTGGAAGTCCCGGACGGCCTGGGCGGTACCCGCTCCGAAGGCGCCGTCGGCGGAGACGGTGCGTCCCAGGGCCGCCGTGAGTGCCCGTTGCAGTCGCTCGACGGCTGCGCCCGTGCTGCCCTGGCCGAGCACCGGCGTGTCACCGGCCGAGAGCAGCGCGGTCCAGGTGCGGGCGCCCACGATTCCGTCGGTGCCGAGGTCACGGGCCTTCTGGAAGGCGGTCACGGCGGCGGCTGTCGTCGTGCCGAAGCTGCCGTCCACGGTGCCCGCGTCGAATCCCTGCTGATCGAGGAGCGACTGAACGGCGGACACCTGCGCGCCGGAGGAGCCGGACCGCAGAGCATCGTAGGACGTGAAGGTCAGCTGGACGGCGCCGCCTCCGGTGCTGCCGCCCACCAGTCGCATGTAGTAGGTCCAGTTCCAGTACCGCCCGGGGTCGGTGTGGTTGTTGCCGGGGACCTCGGAGTGCCCGACGACGTGGGCGCGGTTCTTGGGGATCCCGTACCGGTTGCAGAGGTACGCGGTCAGCGCCGCCGAGGAGCGGTACATCGCGTCGGTGAACCAGGTGGGGTTGTCGATGTATCCCTCGTGCTCGATGCCGATGCCGGACGCGTTGCCCGAGCGGGCGTGCCAGGCGGTGTTCTTGTCGCGCACCATCTGGGTGATCTGGCCGTCGGAGGAGCGCACCACATAGTGGGCGCTGGCCTTGGCCGAGGGGTTCCGGAACCAGTTGACGGTCCCCGCGTACGAGCCCTGCGTGACGTGGATGACGATCTTCCTGATCGAGGCCGAGCGGCCGACGGAGTAGTTGGCTGAGCTGGCCGGGACCCAGAGGGCCGACGGGTAGTCCGGGCTCTGGGCCGCCGGTGCCGCGGCGGTCTCGTAACGGCCGCGTTCGGGGGCGACGGAGCGGGCGCGGACGGTCAGCGTCTCACCGTCGGGGGTGCGGGCCGTGAGTCCTTCGGCCAGGAAGGTGTAGACGGTGTCGGCGTAGAGCCGCGCGCCGGAGGGATCGGCGGCGCCCCCGTACCGGGCGACGAGGGGGTACCAGGCGTCGGTGTCGCGCCGTTCGGCCCGGCCGAGTCCGGCGTCGTCGGCGTAGGCGCGCAGCACGGCCGCGCCGCCGCGGATGTTCGCGGTGGTGTCGGTGCGCAGCTCGCGTGCCGACTCGCCGGTGAGCCGGGAGGCGAGTTCGAGGGTGTGCCGGTCGGGGTTGCTGACCAGGTGCATCACGCCGTAGCCGCCTGCCTGGCTCGGCTGTCCGGCGTGGTCGTCGAGGTGGGTCTCGCCGTATCCGAGCGCGATCAGGAGGTCGCGCGGCACCCCGAACTCGGCGGCCGCGGCGCTGAAGGCATGACGGACGGGGCCGGGGTCCGGGGAATCGCCGGTGGGGGGCGCGGCGAGGGCGGGCTGTACGGCGGTGACCAGCGCGGCCAGGGAGCCCAGGCCGGACAGGGTTGCGCGTCTCATGGGTGTGCGGGCAAGGCTGCGGAACATCGTGGGGCCTCCGGTGGGGACTGGGCCGTGGCTTCGGCTTTCGGGTTGTCGGGTGATGGGTTTCGGATTTCGGGCGTGAGGTGGCCCGGGCCGGGCCATGTGGGAAGGGCCGATCGACGGATGCCGGGCGACGAGGGCCGAGGCCTCGCCGCCCGACTCCGGATACGGACCCGAGGGATGACGATCTGTCAGATGGTGCCGCTCTCCCACCACCAGGCGCGGCCGAGGTCGGCTCGGCTGTCGACGTGCTGGTGGTCGACGGTGTACCGCTCCAGGCCGGAGAACCCGCAGGTCTCCGCCTTCTGGTAGACCGTGCGGTTGCTGACGCCGGGCACGGTGAGGTCGGCCGCGGTGCCGTAGAGGTGCATGCTGTCGCTCGCCCCGCCGATCTCGGCGTTGTGGGCGATGCTGCGGAAGCCCGAGTTGACGGTGATGGCGGTGTTGCCGAGCTTCTTGCGCAGGGCTTCCAGCTTGTACATGGCCCGGCGGGCGTTCTCCTTGGTGGCTGCGGCGCTCACCTTGCCGCCGCTGAAGGTGCCGCTGGACCGGTCGGTGAACTCGCTCCAGTTGAAGTGCGCCGTCGAACCGTCCGACTGCTCGAGGGCGTTGAGCTGTGCCTGGGTCGCGGGCCCGGCACTGCCGTCGGCCGACAGTCCGTAGGCGGCCTGGAATCTGCGGACCGCGGCCGCCGTTCCGGGGCCGAAGTCACCGTCGATGCCCACCCGCGCGTGGGAGGCCGAGTCCGCCGCCCAGCCCGCGACCCGTATCTGAAGCTCCGTCACATCGGCGCCGGTCGCGCCCTGGTTCATGGTGCGCGTCCAGTTGTAGGCGTGCGCGGTGCCCGACAGCAGGACGGGGCCGACGAAGGCGCCCGCCGTCACGGCGAGGCTTCCACGCAGGATCGCGCGGCGGTTCGGGGAGAAGGTCACGGTGGCTCCTTGAGGGGGGCGGACGAGTCTGCGTGTACACGCCTACGACACCGATGCCCAGATCACCCCTCCGGCTCGCCTCCTGACGACATCCAGCCGGAACGGCGACGGCCCTCCACAGGAAGCGTCGCTGTAGTGCCGTACGTGGTCCTTGGGAGCGGAGATGCTGCAGGGGCCGGTGCGGCTGGCCGAGTTCATGCTCCGGTGCGCGCCCATTGCTGTCATGCTCATTCGAACAGCGTGAAATATCGCAGGTGGAAAGGGTGTTGGCCGTGCTTCGCTTCCACTTCTCGGCTGAGGACCTGGCCAGGACGCGGGTGGCTGCCGCGCCGCATCCGCTGTGGGAGATCGCCGGCAGCCTGCACCGCTTCCAGACGCCAGCCGGTCGCTGGGCGTACGCGTACTGGTATCGCACCGCACGTGAGCGACTGCGTGCAGCGGGTCTCGAAAGCGCAGTGCGCCAACTTCTGCTGCCCCTCTTCCCGCGCGCTTCCTACTGGCCCGACTTCCTTACCCCCCTGCAGGGAGCGGCCGGGCTGGAAGCCGGACTGGAGGCGATCATGGCCACGCCCGCGGAACAGGTGACGGCCGAACTCACCATCCTGGCCCGGTTCGTGCGGGTACCGGCGCCGCTCGGCCGGCTGCCGGAGAAGGAGGCGCGCAGCGAACTGGTGGACCTTCTGCGCGCCTACCACCGGACCGCGATCGCACCCCACGAGGAGTGGGTGCACGAGAGTGTGCACGCCGAACGGATCCGCCTGGCCCGGCACCTCCTCAACGGAGGCACCGAGGGCCTGTTCGAGGAGCTCGGGCCGACCGTCCAGTGGCGGTATCCGCGCCTGGAGATCGCGAGGTACCCCAGGGAACACGACATCCATCTGGAGGGCCGCGGACTGCTGCTCATTCCGTCGTACTTCTGCTGGAAGGGACCGGTCTCCCTCGCGGATCCGGGCTTACCCCCCGTCCTCAGCTACTCGCTGCACCGCGAACTGCCCATCGGGCAGTCCCGATCCACCGCGGAGGCCACCGGCGCGCCGTCCCTGGACATCCTGCTCGGCCGGGCCAGGGCCGCCGTTCTGCGGGCTGCGGCCGCCGGAGCGACCACCACCGAAGCCGCCCGCCGGGCCGGGGTCACCCCGGCGACCGCGACCCACCACACCACGGCTCTGCGCGATGCCGGCCTGATCACCAGCCGACGCCACGGCAACACCGTCATCCACACCCTGACGCTGCTGGGAGCGACGATGCTGAACAGGAATCTGGGACAGGCCACCCCGGGAATCGGCTAGGAGACTCCCGGCGAGGTGTGCGGAGAGCCGGGCTCGGTCCGCCCCGGTCAGGCCCCGTCGTCCCCCGCCAGTCCGGGCGGCCGCGTCCAGGGGTTGGCACCCACGCCCGGGACCGCGCAGTGCACCCCCGCGCCGCGCCGCAGCGCCGTGCGGGCCGCGAGCGACGCCAGTGTGGGCGGCACCCCGTACACCAGATGGCAGAAGTGCTCGGGAGCATGCCGGGAGGTCCACGACGGCGCATCGAACGAACGCAGATACGTCGACCAGTGCCCCTCGAACGTGACCAGCAGATCGGCGACGCGGACGTACCCGGGCGCCGGATGCACACCCGGGTTGAGGACCACGGTCGCCGCGCCGCTGTCCCGGGCGGCGTGGACCAGGCGCCGGGTGCCGCGCAGATCGTGACGGCCGGGGGCGACCTGGTCGAAGAAGCAGCCGTCGACGCCGTACCAGTCGCGGTGCCGCTGCACGTCGGTGACGACGGCCCGCGCCGCGCGCGCCCCGTAGGCCGTGTCGACGTAGCCGAGCACCCGCACCCCGGCCGCACGCAGCGCCCGGGAGGCGTCGGCGAAGGCCGGGTCGGGGGCCGTACCGGGGCCGTCCGCCGCGTTCAGGACCACCCCGTACAGCTGCGGCGCGGCCCGCACCAGTGCCTGCCAGGCAGCCGGGTTCTCGGCCGGGTGGACGTAGAGCGGCACGAGTACGCTCATCGCCGCTCCCCCACGCTGCCGTCCGCAGCCCATAGTGCGTCCAGGGAGGCGACCAGAGCGTGCTGCGGCTGCCACCCCAACTCCGAGGTCGCGAGGGCGACTTCGGCGCACTGCCAGGGGACCGCGGCGGACCGGCCGACGGCGCCCAGCGACTCCTCCACCCGGCCGCGGAAGCCGGACGCGCGGACCAGTCCGTGCACGAGCTCGCGGACCCGGACGGCCCGGCCGCTGCCGATGTTCAGGACCGGCGGCAGCGGTCGTGATGCGGTCAGGGCGAGCGCGGCGGCCTGCGCCACGTCCCGGACGTCGACGAAGTCGCGGTGCGCGGACAGGTCGCCGACCTGCACCGACGCGTCCTGCCGGGGGCGGGTGAGTGCCGCGGACAGCTCCGCGGTCAGGCGGCCGGGCAGGCCCGCGCGCGGGGCGCCCGGGCCGACGGGGTTGGTCACGCGCAGCACCACCGCGTCCAGGCCGGAGCCGGTGACCGCGAGGGTGCCCGCGAGCTTGCTCGCCCCGTACAGGGCGACCGGCCGGGCCGGCGCGTCCTCCCCGGTCCGCGCGCCGAGCGCCGTCGGGCCGTACTCGGCGGCGGAGCCGAGATGGACGAGCCGGGCCGTCGGCACCGCGTGGTTCATCGCCTCGCACAACACCGCCGGGCCGCGTGAGTTGACCTCGGTCAGGGTGAGTGCGCCGCCGCCGACGGCGCCCGCGCAGTTGACCACGGCGTCCGGCGCGGCCCGCTCCAGCACGCCCGCCAGAACACCGGGCTCCACTGTCGCGAGGTCGACCGGCAGATCGTCGGCGGGACGGCGGCCGCCGGTGAGCAGCCGCACGCCCGGCAGGGCGCGCAGCCGTTCGGCGATGTGCCCGCCCAGGTATCCCGAGGAGCCCAGGACGAGGATGCGCACGATCCGCTCACGCCCCCTTCAGGAGCAGGGAACGATGGGTGGTGAACTCGGCGTTGGCCCGGTCGTAGTCGTCGGGCCGGCCGATGTCGAGCCAGTAGCCGTCGAACTCGTGGGCGCGCGGTGGCGTCCCGCCCTGGAGCAGGTCGAGCACCAGCTCGTCGAAGCCGAGCGGCAGCCCCGGGGTGTAGCCGGTCAGGGTCTCGCGTGAGACGCCGTACACACCCATCGAGACGCGATAGTCCACCTTGGGCTTCTCGGTGAAGGCCACCACGTTCGCATCGTTCGTGGTCAGCACCCCGAAGTCGATGTGCACCTCACGGGCGTACGTCGCGATCGTCAGCGGCGCCCCCGACATCTGGTGACCGCGGAGCACCTCGGCGAAGTCCAGGTCGGTGAGGATGTCGCCGTTCATGACGAGGAAGTGCTCGGGCAGCCGGTCCATCATCGTCAGGAGCGGGCCCATGGTGCCCAGCGGACTCTCCTCCGTGGAGTAGCCGACGCGCAGGCCCCAGCGGGCCCCGTTGCCGACGTAGGCACGGATGATGTGGCCCAGGTGGCCGATGGCGATGGTGACCGTGGTGAAGCCGGACGCGGCGAGCTGACGCAGCACGATCTCCAGGATCGCGTGCTGATCGCCGATCGGGACGAGCGGTTTGGGCAGAGCGGTGGTGTACGGCCGCAGCCGTACGCCTTTTCCTCCGGCGAGGATGACGGCATGCATGGTCGGCTCCCTTGGGTGTGTGCGGCGCGGTCCTGCGTGGCGGCGCCGGGTCAGATGTTGTAGATGTCCGTCTTGTAGCGGGCCAGGTTGCCCGGGTCGCGGAAGAACGCGACCGTCTTCGCCAGGCCCTGTTCCAGGTCGTGGGCCGGGGACCAGCCGGTCGCCGCGTGCAGCCGGGAGGCGTCGGCCACCAGACGCATCACCTCGGAGTTCGCCGGACGGACGCGCCGCTCGTCCTCGCGGACGTCCAGGTCGGCGTCCATGACCTTGCCGATGAACCGGACCAGGTCGCCGACCGAGATCTCGCCCCCCGTACCGGCGTTGAACGTGAGGCCGGCCACCTGCTCCAGCGGCGCCGTACCCACTGCGAGGAAGGCGCGGGCGGTGTCCTCGACGTAGGTGAAGTCGCGCGTCGGACGCAGATCGCCGATCGTGATCTCCCGTGAGCCTGCGGCTACTTGGCCGATCACGGTGGGGATCACGGCCCGCATCGACTGACGCGGACCGAACGTGTTGAAGGGGCGCAGCGTGACGACCGGCGTGCCGAAGGACGCATGGTAGCTGTCCGCGAGCCGGTCACCGCCCGCCTTCGAAGCGGCGTACGGGGACTGGGTGTTGATGGGGTGGTCCTCGGTGATCGGGACCGTCCGCGCGGTGCCGTACGTCTCGCTCGTCGAGGTGTGGACGAGGCGCGGCGTGCCCAACTGACGTACTGCTTCGAGGACGTTGAGGGTGCCGGTGACGTTCGTGTCGACGTAGCTGTGCGGCGCCTGGTACGAGTACGGGATCGCGATCAGGGCCGCCAAGTGGTACGCCGCCTCGGCGCCCTCCAGAAGGCCGCGCACCGAGCCGGGGTCACGAACGTCGCCGAGGACGATCTCCACCTCCGCGAGGACGTCGGTGGACAGGGTCTCCAGCCATCCGTAGCTGGAGAAGGAGTTGTACTGGGCCATCGCGCGGACGCGGTGCCCGGTGGCGACGAGCGCCTCGGTGAGGTGCGAGCCGATGAAGCCCTCGGCTCCGGTCACGGCGACAAGGGGTGCCGATGTCATGGGTGCTCCCAGGAAGTGGCGGTAACGAGTGGGACACGTGTGCCGTCGGTCCGCGGCGCGGACTCAGGCGTGTGCGATCGGGCTGCTCAGCCGGAGTACGGCGAGGACGAGCAGGAGGCCGGCCGCGACGGCGGTGCAGAGCGCGGCGGGCAGGACGAGCGTGGTGGTGGCGGCGACAAGGGTGATCACGGCCGGCAGCCAGGCGGTGCCGAACGCCTGCAGGAGCAGGGCGGTCCACAACACCGCACCGACGCCGAGGAGTTCGGCCGGAGGGCCGGACACGGCGAGCGCGCCGCCGGCCAGCAGGGCCAGATACACCGCCGCGCACACCACCAGCGCACGCGTGGCCCGCAGCAGGAACCCTCCGGGGGTGGTGGAGGCGTGCAGTGCGGTGACGGCGAGCCCGCGGAAGCGGTACAGCAGCCACTCGGCCAGCCCCATGCTGAGGGTCAGGGCCACGACCGAGTACGGGTGCTGCCGGCCGAGGTAGAACGTCATCGCGCCCGCGGCAAAGCCGAAGAGCGCGTACGGGAGTGAGTGCAGCAGGGACGGTTTCGGCCCGGGCGAGGGCTCGGCGCGCAGGGCCCTGACCAGGACCAGCGCCGCGGCGGCCACCGCGAGTTCGAGGCTGACCACCAGCACGCCCACCCGCACGGCGGACGGCGGCTGCCACCAGAGCAGGGTCGCCGCAACCGCCGTCATGGGTGTCAGGGCCGCGGCAAGCAGCCACTCCCGGCCGAGGATCAGCAGCACTCCGCCCGCGGCAAGGTATGCCGACTGTCCGACGGCGAAGGACGCGCCCGGGCCCGGTCCGGCCACCATCACCCCGGCACCGGCCGCCACGAGGGCTCCCAGCGGCGCCCCCACGGCCAGCGTCCGCGCCGCCTCCCGCCGTCCGACGGCGAGGCGCACGTAGGCCCGGTGGCTCAGGCCCTGCATCCACGCCCAGGACACCAGCGCCGCCACGACCAGGCCGCGCAGCCCGGACGCGCCGCCCCACATCCCCGCCGCCAGCAGATAGGCCGTGCCCGGCAGCGCGAACAGCAGTCCGCGCAGCGCGCACCGCGCGTGGTCGGGCCGCCAGGGGTTGGCCGGCACGGGCGGATCCGGATAGAGCCGGGGCACCCGCCGGTAGACGGCCTCGGCCAGCGAGAACAGATCGGGATGCAGATACGTCTCCCGGATCCGCTCGCCGCTCATGCCCTGTGCCTCCAGGAGCGCCGCGACCTCGTACGGATGCACGGCGGCACCCACGTCGTCGGCGAGCTCGGCGGCCAGGGTGTCGACCGGGTCATCGGCGCGGGCCGGGCGCAAGGCGGCTGTGCGGGCCTCCCGCTCCGACCGCATCCGCACCGGACGTCCGCGGCGAGCGGCGAGCGCGTCACCCGTGGAACCGCGCGGCGGCACGGCGATCGGGCCGCTCATCCGGCCACCTCGACCGGCTCGCGCCCGACGGCCGTGACGCCGCCCAGCTCGCGGTAGATGGCGCAGAACGCGTCCACGGTCTGCCGCAGCGTGAACTGCTCGATCACCCGCAGCCGTGCCGCCTCGCCCATCGCCGCCCGCCGCCCGGGATCGGACAGCAGGTCGAGGGCGGCCCGCGCCATCGCCTCGGGGGAGCGCGGCGGCACCACCAAGCCCGTCGGGCCGACGGCCTCGCGCACCCCGCCGACGTCCGTGGACACCGTGGCCCGGCCGCACGACATCGCCTCGATCAAAGTGAACGGGAAGCCCTCGCTGATGCTCGACAGCATCACGACATTCCCTGCCGCGTACGCGTCCTTGATGTGCTCGACCCGGCCCTCGAACCGCACCGCGTCCCCGACACCGAGCTGCGCGGCGAGTGCCTCACAGCGCTCCCGGTAGGCCTCGCCACCACGCGGGGTACCCCCGAACAACCGCAACCGGGCGTCGGGGATCTCCTGTTGGACCAGGGCGAAGGCGCGGATCAGCGTCTCCAGGTCCTTGATCGGATCGACCCGGCCGGCCCAGCTGAGCGTGGGCCGCTCCGGCTCCGGCCCGGCCGACGGGAACGCCGCCGGGTCCACGCCGTTGTAGACGGTGCGGATCAGCTCCGGATCGGCGCCGCCGCGCTCCTCCCACAGCCGGTTGTACCGGTTGCCCGGCGTGATCAGGGCGGCCCTGCGGTACGTCTCCTCGGCCAGCAGCCGGAAGAAGCCCAGCATCACCGCCTTCACCGGCCAGCTGTACGGGCCCGTGCGGTAGCCGAGGTAGCGCTCGCGCAGATACACCCCGTGCTCCGTCAACAACAGCGGCACACCGTGCTCATGACGGGCCATCAGCCCCGGCAGCACCGCGATGCCGCCGCTCACCGCGTGGGCCACCCCGCGCTCGGGCGGCCGCGCCGCGAGCGGCCGCAGCGCGTGCTCCAGCAGACTCGTCGCGGTCAGCGCGTCGTGCAGGCTCGGCCGGGCGGCGGCCACGTCCAGACCTGGCCGCCGCCACACGGAGGTGAGGACCCGCACGGCGCCGTTCCCCCGCAGCACCGCCGAGAGCGCACCCGCGCGGGCGTGCCGGCCCAGCTCGTACAGCGCCGGACCGAAACCGTCCTCGGCCGCCGGGTCCAGCAGTGCGGTCACGAACGTTTCGAAGGCCGCCAGCAGGGCGCGAGCGATGCGGCCGCGCGGGGCCCGACCGGCCGGAGCCGGCCCCCACATCGGCAGCGACACCGGTTCCGACACGTGCGGGGGCAGCTTCCAGGCGAGCGGCTCGCGCCCGGTGCCGGTGACCGCGAGGACGTCGAAGCGGACCTCCGGCATGCCGCGCACGAGCTGGTCGCACCAGACACTGACGCCGCCGTGACTGTGCGGATAGGTGCCCTCCGTCAGCAGGGTGACGTGCGGCACGGAACGTAGAGGAATAGGAGACACGGGAGAGTCCGAGACTTCCAACACTGTGAGGCTCCGGTTGACTCACTCGGTACGGGCGGTTCAGTTCGGCAGCTTCAGCGACACCTGGCTCTGGAGCGTGCCGGGGGACGCCCAGCCGGAGACTCTCCCGGCGTATGCGGTTCCGAACTTCTGCGTTCCGAGGACGAGTTGCTGCACAGTTCCGCTCGGCGCCGTAGCGGTGACCGCCACTCCCGAGGGGGCCTGGACCGTCACCGCCGTGCCGATGCGGTACGCCGTCACCTTGTTGGCGTCGATGGCCGCGCTCCAGGCAGCACGCTGCTTCATCTCCGTACCGAGCTGTGCCATCGGCAGGTTCACGATCGGCGCGGAGGAGGTGAAGAGCGAGGAATACGTGTCGAGGACGCGGTCGAGCACCGGGTAGGCGATGCGGTCCTCGGCGAGGTTCGACTGGTGGATGTAGTGCGGGTCCGGGTCGTTGTTGAGCACGTGTCCGAACGCGGTGCGTGCCTCCTGCGGCACGATGTACGACGTGTAGCCGTCGGCCGGGAGCGGTGCGGACAGGCAGGTCGTGGTGGCGGAACCCTCACAGATGCCGCTGCCGCCGTCGGCCTTCGAGGTGTAGATCCAGTTGTACTCGTCGACCATCTCGGCGGCCCGGCCCGCGTTGTAGTACACGTTCATCGGGTGGCGCGGCACGGTCAGCGCCGGGCCGGCCTTGCGCTGGTCGGTCTCACGGGAGGCGTCCGAGGCCAGCCAGGTGACCCCGTTCTGGCTCAGGGCGCCCGCCAGGTTCGGGTTGTCGTCGGGCTGCTGCGGCAGCACCTTCAGACCCGAGTGCTCACCGGTGACCAACTCGCCCTTGTTCAGGGACAGTCCGTTGCGCTGACCCCACGCGTGATTGTCGGAGACCTCCTGGGAGATCTTCGCCTGCGTCACGTACTGCGTCGTCCCGTTCGCATTCTTCGCGCACTTCCAGGGCACCGCGCTGACATCTTGCACACAGCCCAGGAACGGGTGGTCGTAGGTGTGGTTCACCCAGCGGTACGTGCCCTTGTCGGCGAGGAGCTGGGCGGCGAGGGCGTCGGTGCCGCCGTTGTCCGCCTTGAACATCTCGCTGCCGCCGCCGTTGAACACCATGTCGAGCGTGAAGCCGCGCTGCTTCGACCACTGCGCCGCGTACTGCGCGTCGGCCGCCGTCATCCGGATCTCGTCCGGGGTGCCGCCGCCGCCCGCGCAGTCGACGTCGCCCGGCGTGCAGTTGAGGTCGGAGTTCCACCGGTCGTCGGCGAGGAACACGTCGTCGACGTGGACCGAGAAGTAGTTCCGCGAGGCCCCCAGGTGCACCCCTTGCGTCATCCAGTCGACGATGCCGCGCACCAGCAGCCGGAACTGCTTCTGGTACTGGTTGTAGACGAAGTTCACGACCAGCTCACGGCGCCCGTCGTGCTTGTACTCGCCCACCAGCGAGCCACGTTGGTCGGTGCCCGGGATCGGCGCCTCCACGTAGGGCGTGAAGTCGGCACCCTCGGCGGGCCGCGCGAGATAGCCATAACTCTCGGCCACGTCCGGGGAGTTGTTCTCGAACGGCAGCGAGCCGGACAGATACCCGAACGCGCCGGCCTTGCCCGCATCGGTCACCTGGGCCTCGATGCCGTCGAGGATTCCGGCGAACTGCGGCGGCTGCAGGCCCACCTCGGCGCGGGCATAGGTGTACGCGTCCACCTGAGGGATCGAGAACTTCTTCTCGTAGTCGGCGAGCGCGGTCGACTCCGCCGAGCCGGCACCGAACGGGTTGTCGTCCGGCAGCACGACCGCCTGGAACTTGGCTCGAGGCCGGCCGCTGACGGTGTCCGCGAGGAACGCGGCATCGATCTTGGGACGGTTGGACTGCCTGAGGTCGACGGTGGTGTACGGCGTGCCCTCGCTGTCGAGTTCGGCGGCGATGGCCGCGGTGGCCGGGCCGCCGTCGGTCACGACCAGGACGCGCAGGTCGATCCTGGGCTGGGTCTCGGCGGCCGAGGCCGGCGCCGTGGGCAGTGCGAGCGCGAGGAACAGGGCGCCGGCGCCGACGGCCGCCGCTCCCGAAGAGCGATTCATGTGGTGGTGGTCCCCTCCCTGACCGAACGCAGGACGGCCCCCGCCGCCGTGCGTCCGCCCCCCAGCGACACGCCCCGGCTGTAGTCCGTGGCCGTGCCGCTCTGACGCGTCACATGGTGCGGCTTCGCTGGACTTGGTGTGCGGATTCTGTGAATCGCGACAGAGGAAAGAGAGCGCCGGTGAGGTGCGTGTTCGGGAGCGCGCGCCTTCGCCGGATGGAAGTGTCTCGCAAAGAAGTGGCCGGTCAGGAGCGTGTATGCCGTGCGCATGTATTACTGGATGACTGTCGCAATTGACGAGTTCTCATCAGATCCAATTCATCCGTGTGGGTGGGGTGACCGAAGAGACGCGTGTGCGATAGCAAGCGCTGTCGGAAAGCGCTTTTCTCCAATTCGACCGCATCGGGGAATGCGACTGCGGCTGCACGGAACGGCTACCGAAGAGGTCCCTGCTCGTCGACGTGGAACGTCGGAGTCCCGAGGAACACGTCGTCGGCCACCGGCCCGTACGCGATGTTGAACGTGTCCAGCCAGTACGACCAGTCCTGCATGCCGGCCGCGCTGCTGAAGCGGTAGTTCAGCTGCCATCGCACCCACTGGCCCGGAAGCAGCCGCACCGCCGGCGGCCGACGCGACCGGGGAGGCAGGGCGAACAGCGGCTGCACCCGGGGAAGAATCCGCAACCGGCCGTCGGCTTCGCGGAGCTGCACATCGACGTTGCGGCGTTCCGCTCGACCGTCGTGCGGCGCGAAGTCGTCCCGCTCGTGCATGCGGACCGTGTGCGCGAGGGGCGCAAGCTCATGCGGCAGCTCGAACCCGACCGGGGCGGCATTCCTGCGGGCGGCGCCCTCGCCCCCGCGCGACTGCTTGGTCCAGGACGTCCGGACCCACTGCACGGTGACATCCATGACCTCTCCCCTTCACTTCCCCCACGGCTGCATCACGGGAGAGCGTGCCCGCGCGAGCGGACGACGTCAAAGGAAATTCACCAGAAGCTGCTGATCAGCGCGCCGGCAGCTGCGCACGAGGAGGGACGAGCCGTCTCGAGTGGGCTCGGCCCAGGGGTGCCCGACACCTTCGGAGGACCGCAGCCGCCGCTACTGTCGGGCCATGCCCGAGGGATCAGTGAGAGTGGGCACGACGACGGCGAGCCCTACGACCTGGAGCACTTCCAGCTCCTTCCCGCGGGCGCGGACTGGCGCGTCCAGGTCCGCCGGACCGCCTACTGGGCGCTCGGCCAGGACCGACTGACCGGCTTCGCAGGCGAGGCCGGGTTCACCGGCCCCGCGTGGCACCCGCCGCAGGAGTCGGGCTTCTTCCAGCCCCTGCTGGTGGCTCGGGTTCCCGGGCAGGGACGCCGCGCACACACCGCAGCCGTCGTCGCGCAGCCCCGTCCCATAGGCTCGTCACCACGATGAACAGCAACAATCCGTCCGCGACCCCGCCCAAGGCGGACAAGGCGACCGTGCGTCGGCACAATCTCAGCCTCGTTCTGACCACCGTCCACGAGGAGGGCGAGACGACCCGGTCGGGTGTCGCCTCGCGGGTCGGGCTGACCCGGGCCGCGGTCTCCTCCCTCGTGGACCAGCTCCTCACCGACGGGTTTCTCTCCGAGTGGGGCAAGACGTTCAGCGGGCAGGCGGGGCGCCCGGGAACAGCGCTCAAGGTGGCGCGGAGCGGACCCGCCGGGCTCGGGGTGGAGATCAACATCGACTACATCACCGTGTGCGTGGTCGACCTGGCGGGCACCGATCGCGTCCGTCTGGTGGAGCGGATGGACAATCGGAGCGCCTCGCCCGCCTCCGTGCTCTCGCAGGCGGCACGGATCGCGGCTCGTGCCATCGAGTCGGCCGCCGAGCAGGATCTGCGTCCGGTGGCCGCCGAGCTGGCGCTGCCCGGCCTGGTGTCCGGCGGCGCGGTGCGCCAGGCACCGAATCTCGGCTGGAACCGGGTACCGGTCGAGGGCCTGTTCGCGCAGGCGTTGACGGCGCTGCGCCCCACGCACCGCGCCCTCCCGGTCAGCGCCGACAACGAGGCGAATCTCGCGGCCATGGCGGAGCTCTGGTTCGGCGGAGGCACGGGCGGCGACGGCACGGGCCGCGTGAGGAGCTTCATCTATCTGACCGGCGAGATCGGCATCGGCGGCGCGCTGGTCCTGCACGGTCAACTACTGCGTGGCGCCCACGGGTTCGCCGGTGAGATCGGGCACGTGGTGGTGGAGCCGGACGGGCCCGAGTGCCGGTGCGGAGCGCGCGGATGCCTGGAGCAGTACGCGGGGCAGGCGGCCCTGCTGCGGACGGCGGGGCTCGACGAGGCGGCGGGCGCGGCCGGCGTCGCGGAGCTGGAGAGCCGGGCCCGCGCGGGCGACACGGCGGCCCTGGCCGCGCTGGAAGACGCCGGGCGGCGCCTTGGCCGGGTGCTGTCGGGCGCCGTGAACCTCGTCGATCCGGACGCGGTGGTCCTCGGCGGTGTCTTCCGCGGGCTCATGCCGTGGCTGGCTCCCGCCGCGGACCGGGAGCTGACGGCGCGGGTGGTGTCGGGGCTGTGGACACCCGGCAACGGGCGGCTGCGGGCCTCCTCCTCGTCCGGTGACGCGGCGCGCGGCGCGGCCGTCCGCATGGTCCGTGAGGTGCTGGCCGACCCGGCGGCGTACGCGGAGCGCGAGACGGGCTGACGTGTCCGTTCCGCGCTCCGGGTCCTGCGGGGCCGGTCAGTGCCGGTGCGCGGCGATCAGCCGCCGGTACCAGTGGTAGCTGTCCTTGGGCGTGCGCTTCTGGGTGTCGTAGTCGACGCGGACGATTCCGAACCGCTTGGCGTAGCCCAGCGCCCACTCGAAGTTGTCCAGGAGCGACCACACGTAGTAGCCGCGCACGTCGACGCCCTTGTCCATGGCGTCGCGCAGCGCCGTGAGGTGACTGTGCAGGTAGGTGACGCGGTCGTCGTCGTGCACGGCGCCGTCGTCGGCCACCGCGTCGTGTTCGGCGGAACCGTTCTCCGTGATGTGGACGGGCGGCAGGGCGTCGCCGTACGTGGCCTTCAGGTCGGTCAGCAGGTCCGTGAAGGTCTCCGGGACGACCGGCCAGCCCATGGCCGTTTTCCGGACGCCCGGGTAGTCCACCTCGGCGTACCGGTTGTCGGTGGCGACGCGGAGCGCCGGGTCGGGCTCGCGGTGGGGGGCGTCGGCGACGACGATGGGCCGGTAGTAGTTGATGCCGAGGAAATCCAGTGGCTGCGCGATCAGTTCGAGGTCGCCCTCGCGGCGGAAGTCCTGGCGGGTGATCAGTTCGCCCCAGGTGTCCTCGTCGGAGGCCGGGTAGCGGCCGGCGAGGATCGGTTCGGTCCACACGAGGTTGTGCTGGGTATCGGCGCGCAGGGCGGCGGCCCGGTCGGCAGCGGAGTCCGTCGCGGGGACGTTCCGGTCGAGGTTGAGGGTGATGCCCGCCTCGCGGACGCCCGCGGCGCGCAGCGCCTTCATCGCCAGGCCGTGTCCGACGAGCAGGTGGTGCGCGGCGGCGAGTGCGCCGCGGCCCTCCTTCGCGCCGGGTGCGTGGCGGCCCACCGAGTAGCCCAGGAAGGCGCTGCACCAGGGCTCATTGAGGGTGATCCAGCGCGGGACGCGGTCGGCGAGGTGCTCGGCGACGATCGCGGTGTACTCGCCGAACCGCTCGGCGGTCTCGCGGACCCGCCAGCCTCCTTCGTCCTCCAGGGCCTGCGGGAGGTCCCAGTGGTAGAGCGTGGCGGCCGGCTCGATGCCGGCTTCCAGCAGCTCGTCGACCAGCCGGGAGTAGAAGTCGAGGCCCTTCTGGTTCGCCGGGCCCTTGCCGGTGGGCTGGATGCGCGGCCAGGCGATCGAGAAGCGGTACGAGTGGACGCCGAGGCCGCGCAGCAGCGCCACGTCCTCGGGGTAGCGGTGGTAGTGGTCGCAGGCCACGTCGCCGGTGTCACCGCCGTCCGTGCGGCCGGGCGTGTGGCTGTAGGTGTCCCAGATGGAGGGGCCGCGCCCGTCCTCGTACGCGGCGCCCTCGATCTGGTACGAGGCGGTGGCGGCGCCGAACACGAAGCCCGGCGGGAACGTGGGGAACGCGGTGAAGTCGCTCATGAGTGACCTTACTTGACGGATCCGCCGGTGATGCCGGCGGCGATGTACTTCTGGGCGAGGACGAGCAGGACGGCCGCCGGGATCGCCGACAGGACGGATGCGGCCATGACCGAGCCCCAGTCGCCGACGTGGGCGCCGATGTACTGGTAGATGCCGAGGGTGACCGGCTTGACGTCGTCGGTGGTGTTGAGCGTGAGCGCGAACATGAAGTCGCTCCACGCGTACAGGAAGGAGAACAGGCCCGCGGTGATGAGGGAGTTGCGGCTCATCGGCAGCACGACCTGGATGAACGTGCGCAGCTTGCCCGCGCCGTCGACCTCGGCGGCCTCGATGACCTCCTTGGGGATGGCCACCATGAACGAGCGCATCAGGACGATGGCGAAGGGGATGCCGAGCGAGGCGTCGGCGAGCATCAGGCCGAAGTAGGAGTTGACCAGGCCGAGATCGACGTACGCACTGTACAGGGCGTTGGCGATGACGATGCCCGGCACCATCTGGGTGATGAGGGTGCCGAAGACGATGGACTTGGTGCCGGGCAGCCGGAACTGGGCGAGGCCGTACGCGGCGGGCGCGGCGATCGCGAGGCAGATGACGACGGCGCCGAGCGCGACGGCGAGCGACGTCAACAGGTGACCGCCCTGCTCGCTGATCGCGGAGGTGAATCCGGACAGATCGACCGAGTGCGGTACAGGCGAGACCTCGAGGAGCCCGGACTCGGGCTGCAGTGCCGTGTTGATCATCCAGTACAGCGGGAACAGCATCACGCACAGGAAGACCACGCCGGCGACGGTGGCGCCCCAGCGGCGCCTCGGCTTCTGCACGACAGACGGGTGAGTGGTCGCCATGCCGGTCACTTCCCCTCGGAGCGGTTGGCCCGCAGGTAGAACACCGCGAAGACGGCGGAGATCAGGATCAGGACGTTGCCGACGACGGCGCCCGCGCCGAAGTCGAGCTGCACGAAGGAGTTCTGGTAGGTGAGCGTGCCGAGCGTCTGGGTGGAGTCGGCCGGGCCGCCGTCGGTCAGGGCGAGGATCAGGTCGAGGATCTTCACCGTCGACATGAAGCCCAGCACGAGGACGACCGTGATCACCGGCTTGAGCAGGGGCAGCGTGATGGATCGGAAAGTCCGCCAGGCGGAGGCGCCGTCGAGGGAGGCGGCCTCGTACAGCTCCTTGGGGATCTCCTGCAGTCCGCCGTAGAGGATCACCATGTTGAACGGGATGCCGATCCAGATGTTCACCATGATCACGGAGAACAGGGCCATGCCGGGGCTGGTCAGCCACGGGGTGTGGCCGCCGAGGCCGAGGGTGTCGAAGAAGGAGTTGAGGACTCCGGTGTCCTGGTCGAGGATGCGGCGCCACACGATGCCGGAGACGACCATCGGCACGAGCCAGGGCAGCAGGATCAGCGAGCGCAGGAAGCCGTTGAGCGCGAACTTCTTGGTGAAGAAAACGGCGAGCGCGAGGCCGATGCCGAACTGGCCGATCAGCGAGCCGATCGTGAAGACGATGGTGTGCCACAGCGCCTTGCCGAAGAGGTCGTCGTGGAAGACCTTGCTCCAGTTGTCGGTGCCGTTGAAGGGGGACTTGCCGTCGAAGAACGTGGACGGGGAGAAGTCCTGGAAGCTCATCACGACGTTGCGGACGAGCGGGTAGCCGAAGAACAGCAGCATGAAGACGACGGCGGGCGCGATGAAGCCCCACTGGGAGAGTCTGCGGCGCCGTCGCGGGTCGCGCTTGTTCACCGTGGCGGCGGGGGCCGGCCGGGTGGCGGTGGCGGAAGCCGTGGTGGTCGACATGTTCGTGAGTCCCCTCAGTTCCCGCTCGTGGCGCGGCTCTGCGCCTTCTTCAGGGCGGCCTCGCTGGACTGCCCGGTCAGCGCCGACTGGAAGGCGCTCTGCAGGGCCAGCGACACGGACGACCAGCGGGCCCCGACCTTCGCGGTGCGGGAGCGGGCGGTGGCCACCTGGTCGGCGAGGGCGTCGAGTTCGGGCACTTCCTTGCGCCAGATCGCGGCGGCCTTCTCGTTGGCCGGGACCATCCAGCTGTTGCGCGCGTAGGAGATCTGCTCCTTCTCGCTCGCCATACAGCCGATGATCTTCGCGGCGGTCTTCTCGCGCGCGGTGTCTCCGGTCTTCGGCACGGTCAGTACGGCGCCGCCGAGCGGGCCGACGGACTTGTCACCCGTCTTCGGGACCGGGATCCGGGCGATGCCCCAGTGCAGGTTCTTCTTGGTGTTGAGGGTCTCGACCTGCCAGGGACCGTTGATCATCATCGCGGCGTTGCCCGCCATGAACTGGTCGTTGACGTCGGCCTGCGTCCAGTTGACGGTCGACTTGGACAGCGAGCCGTCCTTCAGGAGGCCCTTCCAGTAGTCGAGCGCCTGCGCGACGTTCTGGGTGGCGAGGTCCGTCTCGTCACCGCCGTTGGACCACATGAACGGGGTGAACTGGAAGACCCCGTCCTCGGCTCCGCCCGCGCTCAGGGCGATGCCGTACTGCTTGCCCTGGGTGAGCTTCTTCGCCGTGTCCTGCATCTCGGCCCAGGTGGTGGGGACTTCGAGGCCGGCCTTGTTCAGGATGTCCTTGTTGTAGAAGAGCGCGAGGGTGTTCACCGTGCGCGCCGCGCCGTAGTACGTGCCCTTGTACGAGCCGAAGTCGACGATGCCCTCGGGGATGTCCTGCGTGGACAGACCCAGGGAGCGCAGGTCGACCAGGCCGCCGGCCTCGGCGAACGTCGGCATCTCGGAGGCGTCGAACTGGATGACGTCCGGGAGCGACTTCGACGACGCCATGCGCAGCGACTTCGTCATGACCTGCGCCGCGGGCACGCTCTGCTGCTCGATGGTGATCCCGAGCTGCTTGCTGCAGCGGGCGAGCGTGGCGGCGTCCCAGCCGTGGTACGAGTCGTCGGTCGAGGAGTTGAGGACGGTGTAGACGTCGTCGTCGCGCTGCTGGCCGCAGCCGGCGAGCGCCGCGGCGGCGACGAGTGCGGAGACAACGGTGAGCGGGACCATGGCCCGGCGGCCGGTACGACGGCGCCTGGTGCGCGTCGCGTCCGGTGGAGGAACTGCTGTCACGGTGGTTGCCCTTGCCTGGGAGGGGTGGCCGGCCCTTGTGGAACTCCGGTGTTCCGCAGGGGTGTTCGCGCATCCCGGTACGGCTCCGACCCGCGCCGTAGGGACTGCATCGCGAAAGGGGCCGGCGTCAGCGGACGCCGAGCAGATGCTCCAGGGCGAGCTGGTCCAGGCGCTCGAACGCCATCGACCGCTGGGCGGCGGCATCGACGTCGAAGTCCTCGAACGCGCCCTTGTCCGCGAGGAGTCCGGCGAGGCCCTCCACGGCGGTGGGCTGTGCGAGCTGGTCGAGGCGGGAGGTGAGCAGTGCCTCCCGCACCTCGGGGTCGGCGCGGAAGGCGGCCGCCCGCTCCTTGAGGATCAGGTAGTTGCGCATGCAGTTCTTCGCGGACTCCCACACACCGTCGAAGCCGTCAGTGCGCACCGGCTTGAAGTCGAAGTGGCGCGGCCCCTCGTAACCGGCGCTCTCCAGCAGGTCGACGAGCCAGAACGCCTGGCGTACGTCGCCGGCGCCGAAGCGGAAGTCCTGGTCGTACTTGATGCCGGTCTGACCGTTGAGGTCGATGTGGAACAGCTTGCCCGCCCACAGGGCCTGGGCGATGCCGTGCGGGAAGTTCAGGCCCGCCATCTGTTCGTGGCCGACCTCCGGGTTGACGCCCACGAGTTCCGGGCGCTCCAGGCGCTCGATGAACGCCAGCGCGTGGCCGATGGTCGGCAGGAGGATGTCGCCGCGCGGTTCGTTCGGCTTGGGCTCGATGGCGAACTTGAGGTCGTAGCCCTTCTCGATGACGTATGCGCCGAGGAGGTCGAAGGCCTCCTTCATCCGGTCGAGCGCGTGCCGGACGTCCTTGGCACCGCCGGATTCGGCCCCTTCGCGGCCGCCCCACGCGACGTAGGTCTGCGCGCCCAGCTCGGCCGCGAGGTCGATGTTGCGCATGGTCTTGCGCAGTGCGTAGCGGCGCACGTCGCGGTCGTTGGCGGTGAAGCCGCCGTCCTTGAAGACCGGGTGCGTGAAGAGGTTCGTGGTGGCCATCGGGACGACCAGGCCGGTCTCGTCGAGGGCGGTGCGGAACCGCTTGACGATGGTCTCGCGCTCGGCGTCGGAGGCACCGAACGGGATCAGGTCGTCGTCGTGGAACGTGACGCCGTAGGCGCCGAGTTCGGCCAGGCGACGCACCGACTCGACCGGGTCCAGAGCCGGCCTGGTGGCGTCACCGAACGGGTCGTTCCCCCGCCAGCCGACGGTCCACAGGCCGAAGGTGAACTTGCTGTCAGGGGTGGGAGTGAAGCGATCGGACATGGTGCGGCCCTTTGCTGCTGCGCGACGTCCGGCGTCCACCGGACGTTTGTTTTCTGACATGACTAATACGCCATGCTGCGTCGAAGCGCTAGACCCTTCGATGCGACCAACGCACGATCCACCCAGTTTTACCTGGCCATAGGCCGTTCGAAGCGCTTCGACAAATCTTCCCCTTGCGACCCTTGCCCTTTTGTTTTGTGTACGGTCAAATGGCGTCGGCAGAACCTTTGCTTTCAAGATCGCAAGTGAGTTGAGAGGCGCCATGGCACCGTCGTCACCGTCGGCCGGAATCGTGCTCGGCGTGGTCCGTGCCACGCGGGTTACGGAAACGGCCGTCATCGACGCCACCACTCGCCGCCTCCTCACCGAGAGCCGGGCCCCACGCCTGGTCACCGAGCGGCACATCGACGGCGAACGCGGCCTCGGCCTGCCGCACGCCACCGCGCTCCTTCGGCCTCCGCCCCGACGCCACGCAAGCGGTCACACGCTCTGTCCGACTCCCCGGTGGCGCGGCGAGAGGCCGTGCCGGACGGCGACGGGAGGCCCACCGTCCGGCCTGCCGGTCCCCGCTGCCCGAGGCCGACGATCCGGTCGCGCTCGGCGCCGCGACCGGCCGCGGTCCCGTCACCAGCGCCCCCGGATGACGCACCCGCCACGGCACACTGCCGCCCGCACTCCCCCGCGACCTCACCGCCCGCCCCACGTCCTCGACCGGGCGACGCCCGCCCCGCTGACCTGAACCACCTCTGCTCCCAGGGAAGATCATGAAGTTCACCGACGGCTTCTGGCTGATGCGCGACGGGGTCCAGGCCTCGTACGCCACCGAGGTCCGCGACGTCCGTACGGACGTCGGCCGCTTCACCGCCTACGCCGCCGTCAAGCGCGTCGAGCGCCGCGGCGACACCCTCAACTCCCCCCTCCTGACCACCGAGTGCTTCTCCCCCGCCGAGGGAGTGATCGGCGTCCGTACGACTCACCTGGCGGGCGCCCGGCGGCCGGGCCCCGATTTCGCGCTCACGGGCGCGGACACCTCCGTAGGTGAGGTGCGCAGGGACGGCGACGTCGTCGAGCTCGCGAGCGGCCCCCTGACGGTGCGCCTGGACACGGGCCGGCCCTGGACGCTGTCCTTCCGCGACACGGAGGGGCGCGAGGTCGCCTCGGCGGGCCGCAAGGGCACGGCGTTCTTCACCACCGGCGACGGCGCCCATCACATGGCCGGCCAGCTGACGCTCGGCGTCGGCGAACAGGTCTACGGCCTCGGCGAACGCTTCACCCCGTTCGTCAAGAACGGCCAGGTCGTCGACATGTGGCAGGCCGACGGCGGCACCAGCAGCGATCAGGCCTACAAGAACGTCCCGTTCAGCCTGCACGTCTCCCCCGCCGGCGCGTACGGCGTCTTCGTCGATCACCCGGGCCGGGTCAGCTACGAGATCGGTTCCGAATCGGTCGGCCAGATGCAGTTCAGCGTCGAGGACCAGACGCTGGCGTACTACGTCGTGGCCGGTCCCACCCCGAAGGACGTGCTGCGCCGCTACACCGCGCTGACCGGCCGCCCGGCCCTGCCGCCCGCCTGGTCGTTCGGCCTGTGGCTGACGACCTCGTTCACCACGCAGTACGACGAGGAGACGGTGACGTCGTTCGTCGACGGCATGGCCGAGCGCGACATTCCGCTGAGCGTCTTCCACTTCGACTGCTTCTGGATGCGCGAGTACCAGTGGTCGGACTTCACCTGGGACCCGGACGTCTTCCCGGACCCGGAGGGCATGCTGGCCCGCCTCAAGGCGCGCGGTCTGCGGATCTCCGTGTGGATCAACCCGTACATCGCGCAGAAGTCGGCCCTGTTCGACGAGGCCGCCGCCAGCGGGTACCTGGTGAAGAAGCCCGACGGCGGCATCTGGCAGTGGGATCTGTGGCAGGCCGGCATGGGGCTCGTCGACTTCACGAACCCCGACGCCTGCGCCTGGTTCCAGGCCAAGCTGAAGGTCCTCCTCGACCAGGGTGTCGACTGCTTCAAGACCGACTTCGGCGAGCGCATCCCCACCGACGTGGTGTGGCACGACGGCTCCGACCCGGAGCGCATGCACAACTACTACACGCACCTCTACAACCAGGTCGTCTTCGAACTCCTGGAGAAGGAGCGCGCCATCGGCGAGGCGGTCCTGTTCGCCCGCTCGGCGACGGCGGGCGGCCAGCAGTTCCCGGTGCACTGGGGCGGCGACTGCTGGTCGTCGTTCGGCGCCATGGCCGAATCCCTGCGCGGCGGTCTCTCGCTGTCCCTGTCGGGCTTCGGGTTCTGGTCGCACGACATCGGCGGCTTCGAGGGGACGCCCGATCCCGCGGTCTTCAAGCGGTGGCTCGCCTTCGGCCTGCTCTCCTCGCACAGCCGCCTGCACGGCTCGAGCTCGTACCGGGTGCCGTGGGAGTTCGGTGACGAGGCGGTCGACGTGGCGAGGAAGTTCACCAAGCTCAAGCACCGACTCATGCCGTACCTGTACGGGGTCGCGGCCGAGGCCCACGCCGCCGGTGTGCCCCTGATGCGGCCGATGCTCCTGGAGTTCCCGGACGATCCGACCGCCCGCACCCTGGACCGTCAGTACATGCTCGGCCCCGACCTGCTGGTCGCGCCCGTCTTCTCCGACCACGGCGACGTCGAGTTCTACGTGCCGGAAGGCACCTGGACCCACCTGCTGACCGGCGAACGGGTCCAGGGCCCGGCCTGGCGCCGCGAGACCCACGGGTTCGACAGCCTGCCCCTGTACGTGCGCCCCGGCGCGGTGCTCCCGTGGGGCGCGGACGAGCAGCGTCCCGACGGCGACTGGACCGACGGCCTCGCTCTGCTCGTCGCCCCAGACGCGCACGACGTGACTGTCACGGTCCCCGATCATCACGGCCGCCAGGCTGCCGCGTACCGGGTGACGCGGGACGCGAGCAGCGCTGCCGTGACGGTCTCGACCCCCGACGGCACTCCGGCGCCCGCGATCACGGAGCTGTGACGGCGGGTCCCTCCGCCGCGAGGGGCCTCGTCCGTCGAACCCGCCTGCCCGCTGTGATCATTCCGGTCACACGGGCAGGCGGCCTGGCTCGCTGGACGCCTGAGCGCGTACGTGGGCCGGGGCGGCCTCCATCGCACTCAGGAGCCGGCTACAGCTCCCTTCGGTCACATCCCGGCGATCCGCGCGACGAAGAAACCGGCCACCAGGATGGAACCGATCACGATGAGCCAGAGCCACCAACCGGGGTGTTCCCACAGGCCGCCGTCGGGACGCTCCCGATGGGCAGCCGAGACAGATCCCTCCGCCGGCGGCGTCTCCGTCGGCGGGACACGTGAATCGTTCATACCTCCACCGTCCCGCTGACCTGCCGCCCCCGCATCTCGGGTGAGACCGCCGTCCAGCCCCTCGCCGCGCAGGTCGCGCCGCCGCCCCGGCCCGCGCAAGGCACTACGGGACTCATATCTGTCGAGTCGGCTGCCGGGCGCCCAGGGAACCGGCGTGGATCCCCGCCGATCAGCTCCCGAGCGCGGCCCTCTCCAGCAACCGCTGCAGCCGCAGGCCCCGGCGCGCGTCGAGGTCGCCGGCCCGGCCGGACCGGACGGCTGTGGCGAACTCGTGGCGGAGGATCGGCCAGCACTCCTCGTGGTCGATCTCCGCGGTGTCGTAGACGAGTTCGCCCTGCCGGCCGAACAACTCGACCCGGGTCAGCGCCCGTTCCCGCGGGACCGCGCCGGACAGCGACGCCTGGCTCACGGCTCCGTTCTCGTGTTCGCAGGTCAGCTCGGTCCAGCGGCGGGCGTCGCCGGTGCTGCGGATGTCGACGACGGGGCCAGCGGCGGCGTCGAGGAGGTCGAGCAGGTGTGGGCCCAGGTCGAGGAGTACGCCGTGCTCGAGGCGCCAGGACGTGGCGAAGTCGCCGCCGAGGAAGGCCCCGTGGAGGTAGCACGAGCGCGCGCCGATGACGTCGAGCCGCTGCGCTTCCTCGATGAAGCGGCGTGTCACGGGGTGGTACCGCTTGGTGAGGACGAGCTGGGTGACCACGCCCGCCTCGTCGACCGCGTCCACGAGCCGCTCGGCGGACGGCAGGTCCAGGGCCAGCGGCTTCTCGAGGAGGAGGGCTTTGCCGCGCTTGGCCGCGAGCGGCGCGAGTTCGGCCTGGACGGACGGCGGCACGGCGAAGGCGACGGCCTCGCAGTGGTCGAGCAACTCCTCGAAGCTCGCCGCCACCCGTGCGCCGTACGGCGCGGCGGTCTCCTGGGCCGCCTCGGTGCGGCGTGCCCAGACGGCGGTGAGCTGGGTCTCGGGTCCCGCGGCGAGCATCCGGGCGTGCATCGCGCGGGCCCACGGGCCGGCGCCGACGAGTCCCACGCGGACGGGCTGCCGGGTCCAGGGGGTGATGGCCGTTTCGGTCACGAGTTGTCCTGTATTTCTTGTGCGGTGCGGGCGGGGGCCGCCGCCAGGGCCCGGAGCCGGGCGTCGGCCCGTTCCGGCGCGTAGAGCACGTCGACGACCATCGCGGCGGCGCCGATCAGGCCCGCGTGTTCGCCGAGGCGAGAGGTCACGACGTTCAGGTGGGCGGTGGTGCGGGGCATGGCCCGCTGGTAGAGGAGTTCACGGACGCCTGTCATGAAGGGGATGCCCGACAGGTCCCCGGCGAGCATGAGCACGCCGGGGTTGAGCAGCGTCACGACGGTGACCAGGACCTCTCCGACGCGCTTGCCGGCCTCGCGGGCCAGACGGACGGCGTCGGGGTGGCCCTGGTCGAGGAGTGCCTTGACGTCGGTGCCGGAGGAGACGTCGAGGCCCAGGCCGCTGAGGTCCTTGACCAGGGCGCGGCCGCTCGCCACGGCCGCGAGGCAGCCGTAGGAGCCGCACATGCACAGGGCGTCGGGCCGGTCGTGCAGCCGGATGTGGCCGATGTCGCCCGCGCCTCCGTCGATGCCGCGGAAGACCTCGTCGTTGACGACGACGCCGGCGCCGATGCCGGTGGAGACCTTCACGAGGACGAACGCGGAGCAGTCGGGGTGACCTGTGCGCTGTTCGGCGAACGCCATCAGGTTGGCGTCGTTGTCGACGAAGACGGGGACGGTCGCGCCCTCCATGCAGACGCCGACGTGCTGCGCGTACGCCTCCTGCATCCGCTCCCGGATCGGGAACCGGTCCCAGCCGGGCATGATCGGCGGCTGCACGACCTGCCCCGTCTCCCAGTCCACGGGGCCCGGGACGGACAGGCCGATGCCGCACACCCGACTGGCCGGCGCCCCGGCCGCGGTCAACAACTCCGGGAACCAGCAGGCCAGTTGGTCGAGGACCCGGTCGGGTCCGTCACCGATGTCCAGCTCGGCGGTGTGTTCCGCCAGGACGGTGCCCGCGAGGTCGAGGACGGCCGCACGGGCGTACCGGGTCTCCAGGTCGATCGCGATGACGGCGGCGTGTCCGGGGTCGAAGACGAGCCGGTGGGAGGGACGGCCCCCGGTCGAGGTGCCGGTGTCCTGACGCAGCCAGCCGGCCCGGTTGAGCTCGTCGAGGCGGTGCCCCACGGTCGACCGGGACATGCCGGTCGCGCGCTGGAGGTCGGCGCGGGTGTTGGCCTGGCCGCCGCGGATGAGTTGCAGCAGTCGGCCCGAGCTCGCCGGACTCGGCGTCGTCATCGCAGTTTCCCCTCGTTCAGCTCTTGTCGGCACCGCTGGTGAGGCCCTCGGTGAGCAGGCGTTCCGCGGCGAAGAACAGAATTACCACGGGAATCGTCAGCACCACGGAACCTGCCATGAGTACGGTCTTGGAGACTTCGATGCCGTTGGACAGCTGGGCGAGGCCCAGCGAGACGGTCCACTTGCCGGGGTCGGCGGCGAGGAACAGCAGGGCGAAGAGGAACTCGTTCCACGCGATCATCAGCACGTACAGGCCGGTTGCCATCAAGGACGGCAGGGCCAGCGGCAGGATCACCTTGCGCACGGTCTGCAGGCGGCTGCAGCCGTCGAGGGCGGCGGCCTCCTCGATGGAGTACGGGATGGTGACGAGGTAGTTCTTCAGCATGTAGATCGCCACGGGGACCGTCTGCGCGACGTAGACGATGGCGAGGCCGACGAGGCTCGACGACAGGCCCATCTTCGCGAACATCACGAAGAGCGGGACGGCGAGGAGCGTCGAGGGGAACAGGTAGACGGCGAGGAAGAGCGCGCTGACCTGGCGGCTGCCGAAGAACTTCAGGCGGCTGATCGCGTACGCGCCGGGTACGGCGGCGAGCAGGGTCAGTGCGACGGTGCCGAGCGACACCAGGGCGGAGTTGCGCAGGAGTTGGAGGAATCCCTGGCCGCCGTCGTCGGTGGAGCGCAGCACCTCGCTGTACGTGTCGAGGGTGAACTGCTTGGCCGACACCCACAGGGAGCCGGGGTCGAGCAGCAGCGAGTCGATGGGCTTCACCGACAGGAGCAGCATGTAGTAGAAGGGCACGCAGGTGATCAGCACGAGGAACGCGATGACCACCCATCGCGCGACGCCGAAGAACGTCTCCTCGAACTGGGCTCGTGTCATGGCCGCCTTACGGGTCACGACTCCTCCTGCATCTTGTTGCCGAAGAACTTGAAGTACAGGCCCAGCAGGACCATGAGGGCGACGGCCAGGACGAGGGCCTGGGCGGCCGCCGCGCCGACGTCGTAGCGCGAGGTGAGGAAGTCGTAGACGCGGACGGCGGCGACGTCGGTGCCCGCTCCGCCGCCGGTCAGCAGGTAGACGTCGTCGAACTTGTTGAAGGTCATGATGAAGCGCAGCACGCACAGCAGCGCGATCACCGGCATGAGCTGCGGGAGCAGGACGTGCCGGAACTGCTGGGTGGGCGTGGCGCCGTCGACCTTCGCGGCTTCCTCCAGGCCGTCCGGCACCGCCTGCAGGCGGGCGAGGATGAACAGGAACGCGAAGGGGAAGTAGCGCCAGCACTCGAAGGCGATGACCGTGAGCAGCGCCAGCGGGATGTCGAAGTGCACGCCGAGCAGGTGGACTTCGTAACTGCGGGCCGACAGGAACGCGATGGGGTCGTCCCAGCCGAAGAGCTTCTGCCCCCATTCGTTGACGATGCCGTACTGCGGGCTGAGCGCGACCTCCCAGACGAACGCGACGGCGACGACGGGCGCCACGTACGGCAGGAGCATCGCGGCGCGCAGCAGCCCGCGGCCGCGGAAGGGCCGGCGCAGTGCGAGGGCGGCGACGAGGCCGAGGGCGACGGAGCCGAAGGTGCCGCCCACGGTGTAGAGGACGGTGGTGCCGAGGCTGGACCAGAATCCGGCGGAGTCGAAGACCTGCTCGAAGTTGCGCAGGCTCCAGTTGCCGAAGAGGCCCATGCCCTGGATGTCGACGAGTTTTGCGTGCTGGAAGGCGAGCAGGACCGTCCACAGGATCGGCAGCACCACGACGACGAGGACGACGAGGAAGGTGGGGCTCACGAAGGCGAGTCCCGCGCGGTTGGTCCGGCGGCTCGCGGTCATGGGCTTGCGGCCGCGGCGGCCGTCGGCGGGCGGTGTCGGAGATCCGTCCGGGGGGTTGTGGCGCTGGGGTGCGCTGGAGGTGGCGGTAGTCATGACGAGGCTTTCGACGAGTCGTTCACGAGGTACGGGGGCGCTACTGCAGGGACTTCTTGAGGGCGGCGACCTCTTCCTCGGCCTCCCGGGCGGCTTCGGAGGGCGAGGTCTGGCCGCTGGTCATGGCGCCGATGGCCTTGGGCACCGGAAGTTCGCCGTTGGTGGCGCCGACGAGCGCGCCTTCGCCCTGTTCGATGCCCCAGCGGCGGATGTGGCCGACGCCGGCGGCCAGTTGCTCGAGAAGTCCGGGCGAGTACACCTCGTCGAGCGGCTTGCGGGTGCCGACGCCGAGCTTGCTGTGCTGCCAGGCGGTCACGTACTTGTCGGGCTGCGCGGCCGTGCCGTGGCGGACCGGGATCTTGCCCTCGGGGGCCATGCCGAACCAGGACTCGTAGCCACTGCCCATCATGTACTCGATGAACTCGCGGGAGGCGGCCGTCTCTGCGGTCTTCGTGGTCACCCAGGACGTGACCTCACCGAACTGGGCGGCCCGGTCCGAGTCCGCGCCCTTGAGCGCGGTGACGATGCCGGTGTTGTCGGAGAGGAACCGCGGGTCCTTGCCGCACTCCTTGCAGCTGGGCAGGGCGTCCTTGCGCAGCCCCGCCAGTTCGTCGAGGAGGAACGACGACCAGATCATCATCGACGACCGGCCCGAGAAGTAGGTGGCGCGGGTCGAGTCGACGGTCTGGGTGCCGGGTGCGCCGTACTCGCGCGCCAGTTGGTCGTAGGTGTGGAACGCCTTGACGCACTGCGGCGAGTCGAGCGTGACGTCTCCCTGCCCGTCGACGAGCTGGCAGTTGTCGGCCAGGGCCAGGCTCTCGAAGCTCTGTGACGTGAAGACGTCCGAGGGGTCGGTCGCGGCGGACATGCCGTCGTGGCCCTTGGTGGTGAGCTTCTTGGCGGCCTCGAGCGCCTTGGCGTAGGTGTCCGGCGCATCGAGGCCCGCCTTGGCGAACTGGTCCTTGCGGTAGACCAGAAGCTGCAGCCAGGCGTCGGAGGGCACGCCGAGGCTCTTGGTGCCGTCGGTGGTCAGGTCGAGGGCGTTCTTGTCGAAGGTGCCGCGCCCCAGTTCCTTGACGATCCGGCCGGGGATGTCGGTGTTGAGCAGCCCGTTGGTGTACATCTGCCAGGTCTGGCCCATGGGGGCGGCGCCGATCACGTCCGGGAGGTGCCCGGAGGCCGCGGCGGACATGATCAGTTGGGGCATCTGCCCCTCGTCGACGCCGACGAGATGGACCTTGATGCCCGTCTTCTTCTCGAACCCGTCGACGATCTTCTGCGTCGCGGCGACACGGTCCGGGAGGTTCTCCTGGGACCACACCGTGATCTCGCGGTCCGGTGTGCCCGGGCCTGTGCTGCTGGAGCAGCCCGTGAGCAGTCCGATGCCCAGAGCTGCCGTGACGCCGGCCGCGGTCATCTTCGACCGCCGGGTCCTGGTGCGCATTGCCTGTCCTCATCGCCGACTTACGTCTATCTGTGACGCATCTCAGCACTACTTTTGCATGTTGACAAGACATAAGTTGAGGATATTGTCGACGGAACCAACACCCGCACCACCCTTTTTCGGAGTCGTCCGTGGAACGCGTCGTTCAATTCACAGGTCCCCGCCAGGTGGAGGTGGCCGAGCATGACAGCGCCGAGCTGCCGCTCGGACACCTGCGCGTCCGCACCCGCTACTCCGGCATCTCCGCGGGCACCGAGCTGACCGCCTACCGCGGCACGAACCCCTATCTGACCCGCACCTGGGACGCCGAGGCCCGGCTGTTCCGCGACGACGAGGCGGGCATCAGCTACCCCGTCGTCGGCTGGGGCTACTCGGAGGTCGGTGAAGTCACCGAGGTCTCCCCGGAGCTGACCGGCACCCCGGACATGCCCGCCGTCGGCGACCTTGTGTGGGGTATCTGGGGCCACCGCAGCGAGGGCATCGTCCCGGCCGAGCGCATGATCGGCCACACGCTGCCCGCCGGGCTCGAGCCGCTGGCCGGCGCGTTCGCCCGCGTCGGCGCCATCGCCTACAACGCGGTCCTGGCCGCCGGGATCAACCTCGGCGAGGACGTCGCCGTCTTCGGCCAGGGCGTCATCGGCCTCATCGCCACCCGCCTCGCGCAGCTCAGCGGCGCCCGCGTCACCGCCGTCGACGCGCTGGACAACCGCTTGGAGAAGGCGAAGAGCTACGGCGCGCACCGCACCCTGAACGCCCGCTCCGGATCCGTCGCCGAGACCATCCGTGAGGCGACCGCGGGCCGCGGCACCGACCTCGCCATCGAGATCAGCGGCGCCTACCCGGCGCTGCACGAGGCCGTCCGCTCGGTCACCGTCGGCGGCCGCGTCGTGGCGTCCGGCTTCTACCAGGGCGACGCCGTGGGCCTCCGCCTCGGCGACGAGTTCCACCACAACCGCGTGGAGATCGTCTGCTCGCAGATCGGCGGAGTACCGGCCCCGCTGTCCGGCCGCTGGACCGTGGAGCGCCTCCAGCAGACGTTCCTGCGCCTGGTCGCCGAGGGGCAGGTGGACGTGGACTCCCTCGTCAGCCACGTCGTGCCCGTGGCGGACGCCGCCGACGCGTACGTCCTGCTCGACGAGCGCCCCGCCGACGCCCTCCAGGTCGTCCTGGAATTCTGAGAGGTACCCCGACATGCTCAAGATCGCTGCCCAGGAACAGCTGCTGCCCGGCGAGACCCTCCAGCAGAAGTGGGACTTCGCGCAGGACGCCGGCTACGACGCCATCGAACTGCGCGCCAAGGGAGACCTCCACTTCGCCTCGCGGCTCCCGGAGCTGAAGCAGGCGCTCAAGGACGGCGTCGTCATGCCGACCGTGTGCGTCGAGATGCTGCACTTCTTCGGCGCCTTCGACGCCGAGCTGCGCCGTGACGCCATCGAGCAGATGAAGTCGCAGCTCACGGTCATCGCGGAGATCGGCGGACTCGGCGCCCAGACCCCGGCCTCGTACGGCATGTTCTCCAGCCGGCTCCCCCCGTTCGAGCCCCCGCGCTCGGCGGAGCAGGACCGCGAGATCCTGCTGTCGGGCCTGACCGAACTCGGCGAGCACGCCTCCGCCGAGGGCGTCACGCTCTACCTCGAACCGCTCAACCGGTACGAGGACCACATGGTCAACCGCCTGGAGCAGGCGGCCGAGCTGATCAAGGAGGTCGGTCTCGACTCGGTCCGGATCGGCATCGACAGCTACCACATGAACATCGAGGAGACCGACCCGGCGCGGGCGATCATCGACAACGCCTCCTTCATCGGGCACGCCCAGGTCTCGGACTCCAACCGCTTCCAGGCCGGCGCCGGGCACCTCGACTGGCCGGCCTGGCTGGGCGCCCTGCACACCATCGGCTACGACGGCTATCTCGCGGCCGAGTGCCGACTGACCGGTGACCCCGTCGAGGCGATCCGTTCCGTGCCCGCGTTCCTCAAGGGGTCCGGCGCGTGACCGCACTCCTCGACGGGACCGCCCGCACCGACGCCGCAGACCTGACCCTGCGGCGCGGTGCGGCGCGCGTCCTCCTCGACAACTGGGTGGGGACCGGTACCGTCCCCTCCCGCACCCTGTACCCGCACCAGTGGAGCTGGGACTCCGCGTTCATCGCGATCGGACTGCGGCACCTGTCCGCGCGCCGCGCACAGCGCGAGCTGGAATCGCTGTTCGCCGCCCAGTGGGGCGACGGACGGGTCCCGCACATCGTCTTCAACTCCTCCGTGCCGAACGACGCCTACTTCCCCAGCCCCGACTTCTGGCGGTCCTCGACCGCGGGCGCCGCGGCCGGTGCTCCCGCGGCGCACGAGACGTCCGGCATCGTCCAGCCGCCCGTGCACGCCCTCGCCGCCTGGCTGACCCACGAGGCCGACCCCGGGGAGTCACGGCGCCGCGGATTCCTGCCCCGGTTGTACCCGCGGCTCATGGCCTGGCACGACTACCTGCTGACGGCGCGCGATCTGGGCCGCGGCGGACTCGCCGCCGTCGTCCACCCCTGGGAACCCGGCATGGACAACAGCCCTTGCTGGGATACCCCGCTGGCCCGCGTCACCCCGGCCGCCCCCGACAGCTTCCGGCGCGCCGACCTCGACCACGGGCACCCCGCGGACCGCCCCACCGACCTCGACTACGGCCGCTACGTCCGACTCGCCGTCACCTACCGCGACTCCGGTTACGACGACCGCGTGGCCCGCCCGCACTTCGCCCTGGAAGACCCGTGCGTCAACGCCCTGTTGATCGCCAGCGAGACAGCCCTCGCGAAGATCGCGACGCAGGTGGGCGCGAACGCGGCATCCCACACGAAGCGTGCCGCCCGCCTCACCGAGGCCCTGGTGACCCGTCTGTGGGACGACGAAGCGGGGATGTTCCTCGCCCGCGACCTGACCACCGACACCCTGGTCCGCGAACACAGCGTCGCCGGGCTCGCCCCCCTCCTCGCCCCCGGACTGCCCGCGGACATCGTGGAACGCCTGACGGCAACGCTCACCGGGCCGCGCTTCCGGGCCGACTCCACCGATCTGGTGCCCAGCTACGACCTGACGGGACCGGCCTTCGACCCCACCCGTTACTGGCGCGGCCCCGCGTGGTTCAACACCGCCTGGCTGCTCGAGCGCGGACTGCGCACCCACGACCGGCGCGCCCACGCCGACCGCATCCGCAGGGCGATCCTGGAGACGGCCGGCGCCACCCAGTTCGCCGAGTACGTCGATCCCACCACGGGCGAGGGCCGCGGCGCCCGGGCGTTCTCCTGGACGGCCGCGCTCACGCTCGACCTGCTCACCACCCAGGAGGCACGCCGATGAGCAACGGCGCCCCACGCGCCCAACTGGTGCGCGACGCCACGTTCGTGCACGTCGACGCCGACGGCGGCATCACCGGCACGCGCGGCACATCACCGGACGGCCTGTTCGTCCGCGACGGCCGTCACCTGAGCCTGTGGCAGCTCACCGTCGACGGAAGCGCGCCCGTCGTCCTGTCCCCCCTCACCCCCACCGGCAACGGCGCCGGGGAATGCGTCCTGACCCCGGAGGGCACCCGCGACGCCCCGCCCGCCTATACGGTGCTGCGCCGCCAGACGGTCACGGCGGGCGAGTTCACCGATGTCCTGCGCCTGGTCAGCAACAGCCCGGACCCGGTCGTCGCCGAGGTCGTCCTGACCGTGGACGCCGACTTCGCCGACACCTTCGAACTGCGCGCGGACGACCGCCACTACCCCAAGCCCGACGCGACCCGCGCGGCTCACCGTACGGACACGGGCCTCGAGTTCACCTACCGCAGGGCCGACTGGCACGTACGCACCACCGTGAGTGCCGCGCCCGCACCCGACGGCGTACGCACCGAGGACGCGGGGCCGCACACGCTCTCCTGGCGCCTCGCCCTGGAACCGCACGGCACGGCCGAGATCCGCCTGGGTGTCACGGCACACCCGCACGGCGATCACCGACTCCCGCTCCCCACAGGCGCAGCGGACGCACAGGACATCGATCTGTCCGACGCATCCGACGACCTGGACCGGGCCTGCCGCCAAGGACTCGCCGACCTGGACCTGTTGACGATCCCCGCCACCGGCGTCGACGGCGAACCTGTCGCCGTGCCCGCGGCCGGAGTGCCCTGGTTCCTGACCCTGTTCGGCCGGGACTCTCTCCTCACCTCGTACTTCATGCTCCCTTACCGGCCCGGCACGGCCGCCGGCACCCTCAGCGCGCTCGCCGCGACCCAGGGGCAGGGCCACGACGCGTTCCGCGGCGAACAGCCCGGCCGCATCGTGCACGAGATACGGCACGGGGAACTGGCCCACTTCCGGCAGATTCCCTACGGCCGCTACTACGGGACGATCGACGCCACTCCCCTCTTCCTCGTCCTGCTGCACGCGCACTACGAGACGACCAAGGACGCGACGCTCGCCGCCCGTCTCGAGCGGCACGCCCGGTCCGCGGTCGACTGGCTCCTGGGCGACGGCGGACTGACCGAGCACGGGTACCTGGTGTACACGCCCGACCCGGGCGGCCTGGTCAACCAGAACTGGAAGGACTCCGCGGGCGCCGTCTGCCACAAGGACGGCACTCAGGCGACAGGCCCCATCGCCGTCTGCGAGGCCCAGGGTTACGCCTACGACGCGCTGCGCCGAACGGCCCGCCTGGCGGAACTGGTCTGGCAGGACCCGGACTACGCGCGGGAGTTGGACGGCCTGGCCGACGATCTGCGTGCCCGTTTCCGCGAGGACTTCTGGATGGACGGGGACGACTTCCCGGCCCTCGCCCTGGACGGCCGGGGGCGCCAGGTCGATGCGCTCGCCTCGGACGCGGGACACCTGCTCTGGTCGGGCATCCTCGACGACGAACAGGCCCGGCGCGTGGGGCGGCGCCTGCTGGAACCGGACTTCTTCTCCGGCTGGGCGATCCGCACACTGGCCGCGGGACAGCGCCCCTACCATCCGCTGTCCTACCACCGCGGCAGCGCCTGGCCGCACGACAACGGCGTCATCGCTCTCGGTCTGGCCCGTTACGGCCTGGCCGACGAGGTCGCCCAGGTGGTCGCGGGGCTTACGGCAGCTGCCGCTCATCACGGCCACCGCCTGCCCGAGGTCCTCGGCGGCTACGACCGTACGGCTTCCTCACGCCCGGTGCCCTACCCGCACTCCTGCTCTCCCCAGGCCTGGGCAGCCGCGACGCCCTGGGCATTGCGCACCGCGTTGCGTGCGGTACGGGTCCCTTGACCGGGCTCGCGCGCCGGCTCTCGATCCCATAGGGAACGGCGCGCTCGTCGCGGCTGTGGATGCGGCCGGTCGGTTCCGGACCCGGATCCTGGTGCGGCCGCACCTCAGATCGCGCGTCGTGGTGCAACGGTCACCACCGGGGCCACGAACCGCGTCGTCGTCCGGGACGTCCCGGACGACGACGCGGCGGGCCGTGCTTCAGCCGGCCCGGGCAGGCGACCCCGCTCCCGCTGGGATTCCGTACATCCCGGGCTCGACCGGCGGCGGTGTCGAGGGTCGCCGGGTCGTCAGAGCGCGGCGTGCGCCGCGGGCAGGGCGCGGGTGGCTTCGGCCTGGCTCACACCGGTGGCGTACCAGTGGCCCTCGGCGTCCTGGCGAGCAAGACCGTAGCCGGCCAGCCCCTTGAGGTGCTTGGTGATGGTGCGCGGCGTGTAGCCGACCTTCTCGCTCAACTCCTCGGCACGGACGGCGCCTTGCACCGACCGAAGACGCAGCCACGTGCGGTGGGCGTTCACGCCCAGGCCTCCGTCGCGGGCCGGGACGGTGAACAGCGGCCCCGCCTCGTCGTCCGAGTCCGCCTCGACGCTGAGCGCCTGCGCGGGCGCGCTCTCACGCGGGGCGGCCGGGGCGGGTACGCGCGCGGGCGTGAAGCCGAGCTGGGCGATCACTTTGCCGAGGTCCGGCGCGGTTGCGGGCGCATGGGCGGGCGGCGCGGTCCGCTGACGCGGCGGGCGGCCGGCCGAACCGACCGGGCGCGGTGTCCGGTTGACGCTGCGGTGCCGACGGCCCTTCTTCTTCTGGCTCATGCATTCGCCTCTCTTGTGTTCGAAAGCGGGTCAATCCCCCTAACGAGACATCGACGATCACGACGCGCTCTGGCGTCCATTTCGGTGACACCACGCCGGACCAGCAGGGCCAAACGGCGGTCATCCGGACATCCGCTCGGCCTCTGGGCCCGGCAGGACTCCCCGCCGTCACGGGAAGTCGTCCGGTCCGACAACGAGTCGTCCAACAACGAGTCGGTGCAGGGATCTTGACGAGCACCGCGCACGTGGGAAACATCGACGGCGCCCCTTTGACATCGTTATCAACACTTCCCCCAACCCTCTCAGGGGCGTGAGAAGGCAGCGCATGACAACGTTTCCCCCCACTCTGCCTGTTGTCCGCCGCAGAGGCCGCCTGCTGGCCGGTGTGTTCGCGACCGTGCTCACCGGCGGGCTGCTCGCCGCGGTCCCCGCCGCAGCTCAGGCGTCGCCTGCCGAGTTGGTGGCCGACCCGGTGAGCAAGGTCGACCCGTTGATCGGCACCAGCAATGCGGGCAACACCTACCCTGGCGCCGTACGCCCGTACGGCATGCTCTCCTGGAGCCCGCAGACCACGACCGGCACCCAGGCGAAGAACCCGGCCCCCGGCGGCTATCGCTACGACGCCACGCGCATCCGCGGCTTCTCGCTCACGCATCTCAGCGGCGTGGGCTGTTCCGGCGCCGCGGGCGACATTCCGGTGATGCCGTACGTCGGCGACGTGACGTCCTCACCGTCCGCCGACACCAAGGACGCCACCTACGCGTCCGACTTCAGCCACGCGAACGAGAAGGCCGAACCCGGCCGTTACCGCGTGTCCCTGAACAGCGGGGCGACCGCGGATCTGACCGCTACCACCCGCACGGGTACCGGTCGGTTCGGATTCCCCGCGGACAAGCCGGCCTCGATGCTGTTCCGCACGTCGAACTCGGAGAGCGGCAGCACCGACGCGCACGTCGAGGTGGACGCCCAGCACCGCACCGTGAGCGGCTCCGTCGAGGCGGGCAACTTCTGCGGCCCGCAGAGCGAGAACAACCGGCACAAGCTGTACACGCTCCACTTCACGGCCCACTTCGACACCCCCTTCGCCGCCACAGGCACCTGGCAGGACGACGAGGTGCGCCCCGGTTCGACCGAGGCGTCCGGCGGCACCGGCTACGACAAGGACGGCAACGCCCAGGCAGGAAAGGGCTCCGGGGCCTATGTGACGTTCGGCAAGAACGTGCGCCAGGTCCGGATGAAGGTCGGCATCTCCTACGTGGACGCGGCCGGCGCCGAGGCGAACCTGCGCGCGGAGAACCCGCCGTCGGCCTCCCTGGAGCACACCGCGGCCGACGCCGCCGCGCAGTGGCGCACGGAGCTGAGCCGGATAGGCATCGGCGGCGGCACCGACGCCCAGCAGCGCACGTTCTACACCGCCCTGTACCACTCGATGCTGGAACCGACCGTCGCCAACGACGTGGACGGCCGGTACACGGGCGCCGACGACCGCACCCACCACCTGTCCGAGGGACAGCACGCCCAGTACGGAACGTTCTCGGGCTGGGACCAGTACCGCGCGCAGGTCCAGCTGATGGCGTGGCTGTCACCGAGGGCGGCGAGCGACTACGCCCAGTCCCTGTATTCCTACGCCTCCCAGCGCGGTGGCGAGTGGGACCGCTGGCTGCTGCAGCAGGGCAAGACGAGCGTGATGTCGGGCGACCCCTCGGCCGTGGCGCTGGCCGGCATGTACGCCTTCGGCGCGCGGGACTTCGACGTACGCGGCGCGGTGGACTCGCTGGTCCACGCGGCCACCGTACCGACCGCCAACGATTCCTCCGACGCGGGCTGCCAGGTCGAGTGCGTGGGACAACGCCCCTCGCTGGACTACTACTTGACCCATGGCTACGTGCCCGCCGACGACTGCCACTGCTGGGGCGGCGCCGCGGAGACCTTGGAGGACGCGGCGGCCGACTACGGCCTGTCCGAGCTGACCGCGGCGGTCGGGGACCGTGACGCGCAGCGTGACTTCCTTCGGCGTTCGGGCGCCTGGCGCCATGTGTTCGACACGGACGCGACGGCGCAGGGCGGCTGGATGAGGGACCGCAAGCGGGACGGCAGTTGGGCCGGCGACTCCTTCGACCCGGCGACGGGCGACGGCTTCGTGGAGGGCAGCAGCGCCCGGTACACATGGATGGTGTACTCGGACGTGGCCGGCCTCGCCCGGGCCATGGGCGGCCGCGACAAGGCGGTGCAACGTCTCGACGCGTTCTTCCGCACTCCGGACGGGACGTTCGACTTCTCGGCGAAGGACGACACCCGCTACGACCCGACGAACGAGCCGGACATCAACTCGCCCTACCTCTACAACTACTTGGGGAAGCCTGAGCGCACCCAGGAGACGGTGGCGGCCGAGCGGGACCAGCTCTGGACCGACACCCCCGGCGGCATCCCGGGCAACGACGACGCGGGCACCATGTCGGCGTGGTACGTCTTCTCCGCGCTGGGCGTGTACCCCCAGGTCCCGGCCCGTGCCGACCTGGTGCTGACCTCGCCGCTGTTCCCGCGGGCGGAGATCCGCGGCGGGCACGGCCATACGCTCCGCATCCAGGCGCCCGGGGCCGGGAAGTCCGCGCCCTACATCCGCGGTGTCCGGGTCAATGGCGAGTCCTCGCAGCGCACGTGGGTGTCGGCGGCGACCGTCCGACGCGGCGGCAGCCTCGACTTCACGCTCGGGGCCACACCCGGTGGCGACTGGGGCACGGACGCGCAGGACGCGCCCCCGTCGTTCCCCGCGCAGAACTGAGTGCCGTGGGGCTCGGCATCAGGATGCCGAGCCCCACGGCGCCGGGGCCCACTCCGATCCATTCACGACAGATCGGTCCGCCCCCACCAGGACGGCCGCACCGGAACACCGTCGTCGTACCGCGCCTCGTTCTCCGGTGCCGGGGGCGGTGGAACGGTGTCCTCCGGGGCGGCGGGTGCGGGCTCCGATACGGGCTCGGAGGTGGGCTCGGGTGACGGAGGGTGCTCCGAGTCGTAGAGGAGCTCGGCGAGGGTGAACCTTGTGGTGAAGGACTGCCAGGCACCATCCACGACAAGCAGGAACCCGTCTCCGTGGCGGTACAGGCGGCGGCGCTTGGGGCTGAGAGGGTGCGTGGGCTGATAGGCCGAGGCACGCCGCTCGAGCTCGGACAGCGCGTCCTCGCGCGCACCTTCCATGTGACCGATGACGCGGCCCTCGAGATGCTTGCGCTCCCCCGTCCCCACCGTCGTCTCGACCACCATTCCCCAGGTCGTCATACGTCCCCCGCTTCCTCTCGATCCGGCTCCGCCCACCTTAGGACCGGGTCCGATCGCCGTGCGATGCGCCCGATGGGCGGGCCAAGTGCACTCCTCCCATACCGGCCCTGTACTCCATCCTGACCCACAACCCTGGCGAACCTGGCGCGCACTGGCGAATCACCGCCAGACCATGCCTCGTACAGCGCGCAAGCGTTGGGCCGGGCATGCAGCACAACGACAGCGACACAGCGGATATGGCACAGCTGACCGACGCCTACTGGCTCACCACCCCTCCCAGCCTCCACACCCACAAGGCGTGCCGACAGTGCACCCTCACCTCCAGCAACCAAGGCCCGGCCTCGCGGCCTCTGCTGTGTCGGCACGGACGCACGGTGATGACAGCCGTGTCGGTCCTGACCGTGGCCAGCGCGGTCGTCTCGACGACGCGGTAGCGCCAGCGCGGATTGGGTGTCGGCGCGCCGCGGACCAGTCGGCTATGGGGCTGGGACCAATACCTTGATGGTGTCGGCGTGCAGTAGTGGTGCCGTGGTCGAACCTCCTACCTGAGTGTCGTAGGTGAGGGAGCCGGTCACCTCCACCTGCGCGGTGAACATGTCGTCCTCCACGATCTTCGCGAAGTCCGACTCGTCGCCGGCCACGAGAGTGTTGGTCGGATAGGCATAGGCGTCGCTGTGACGTACACCGTCGACGTGCGCCAGCAACATGTCGGGGCCCGTGGCGGCGTCCGACTGTGTCACGACCCCGAAGACGACGTAGTGCTCCCCCGCATGAGCATCGGGGTCCTTGGCTATCAGCGCCCACTGGCGGGCGGTGAGGCGCTCGTACGTCGCGGTGGAGGCGGGTGCAGGCCGGGGTTCCTGTCCGGGCTGCGCCGTGGCAACCCCCGGGGCGATCGTGAAGCATACGACCGCGGCGAGAGAACCGGCGATCCTGATGCGCTTCTTCATCGGAACTCCCTGCACTGAGTGCCCTGCACAGCGCGCCGCACGCATGAGCTCAACGGCGGCGTGCCAGTCGGACCACGGCGTACGTGATGCCGAGGATGATGTCGACGACAGCCCAGAGGACGATGACGAGCCCGACGCCGATCGCTGTTCCCGTGTTCGCGGCGTCATTGCAGGTCTGGGCGTCCAGATCGCCGCAGTCCGCGGGAGTGCCGGCGCCGGAGCGTACCCCGACGACAACCCACAGTACGAAGAGCAGTTGCACCGCGAGGAAGAACCACACGAACCATCCGAAGCGGCGTCTTCGCACGCCTTCTCGCCGCGGGGGCGAGGGTCGAGACTCTGGCGCCCGTCCAGGGGAAGCACCGGCCTGGCCGGGGCTGTCGGACCACTGGGGGCCGGCCCATTGCCTATGGGAATCCGCGTGAGGCTTCATGACGCCGCACCTTTGAAAATCGCCTGTAGCCCACCCCTGGGGCTGCGGACGTAGCCGCCGCCGTCACCCGGACCTGGCACGCCACTGACGCGCGATGGGGCCAATTTTATGCCCCTTTTATGCCGGTTTCCAGCCTCCGGTCGAAGTTCCTCGACCGATCACCACTCGTAGGTGAATTCCGCGGTGTCGTCACCCAGGAACATCTTGAAGTCGAAGTTCACATACGACGGTTTCGACTCGGCACTGAAGCCGTACTCGAGAGTGGAGCTCTGCCCCGGGGCCAAGCGGCCGGCCTCGATTGACATACCCACGTCGTTGGCCGAGTCGGTGATGGTGTTGGTCGCTCCACCGTCGGTATTGACCTCCGTCATCACATTTCCGAGGTCAACGCTCTTGTCGCCCTTGTTCGTGAACTTCACCGTCACCAGATAGTTGAAGTTGTCACTGCCCATGGAGGTATCGGCGGGCGTCCATGCCTTCGGCGCCGACGGCGTGATCTGGAGCCCTCCCAAAGACTGGGAGTCCTCTCCGAGGACAGCAGTATCGTCGGCGTCACCCGGCATGCCGGTCACGGCAAAGGGCGCACGCTGTTCTGCGGCGGCGTAAGCCTGGCTCGGCCCGAGGGCCGTGAGCGTTGCGCCGACAACGAGAGCTCCGATTGCCGTGGCGACTGTGCGTGCGTAACAGGTCTTGATGTCCATGTCGGACTCCTTGACGGAGAGGGCTGAGCGACTGCCTGAGACAGTCCTGCTGCAGATGGCCCTACCTCCAGAGTCACCCCGGATCCAGCCGCCCTCAACACGGGCCTCTGTCTTCCACAGCACGGTGACCGTCGCGGCACAACCAGCACGTCCCCTGCGAAACAACAAGCCTCAGCGTCGATCAGTCGGGCGCCACGCACCAGGCCACGGAAGAGCCACCCCACGCAACCCACCGAACAGGGTCTTGCCGCATCAGCCCCATCGTGACGCGTACTGCCGAGACGGGCTGGCCACTCTGCGGAAAGCGGCGATACCTCGATCTCTCCGTCCCCTTCAGAACCACTTCAACTGCCCTCGCCGATGGTCACGGAGTACCACGACACCTGCCCCGCTCCGGAATCCCGTACATCGACCGCCCACCACTCGCCGAATTGTGCGATGACACGTCACAACTGCCGGCGCATTGTCGATTCTGACTGCGCGAAACATTCACTGCCTTGTCAGTGCGACAGCCTGCTCCAACTGGCCGGCAGCCGGTACAAATTCACTCATGATCTCTTCCCGCGTGCCCACCGCTCTCGTTTCCGTCGCCTGCCTGGCGACGCTGACCGTCATACCCGGATCCGTCGCCGCAGCTGCCGACAACGCGGACAGCTCGACCGCTGAGGCGGCGAACACGTTGAAGGTGCTGACGTTCAACACCTGGAACGGCGGCTCACATGTCAGCAACGGCATCGACAAGATCGCCTCCGCGATCACCTCGTCCGGCGCCGACGTGGTCGCTCTGCAGGAGAGCAATGGCGATGTCGCCCAGAAGGTCGCGGATGCTCTGGGTTGGTACACCACCGCGACCGGCACCCACGTGGACATCGTCTCGCGCTACCCGCTCGAGAAGACCGACTGGTCCGACAGCGGCAACGGTGTGGTCGCGGCCAAGATCAAGGGATTCTGGATCTACTCCGTCCACCTGAACTACACCAAGTACGGCCCCTACAACGCCTGCTGGGACAACGACTCCTACGACACCATCTACGCCGATGAGTCGCTGCGCGGGCAGCAGGCCAAGGAAGTCGTCACCTGGGCGGGATCGTCCCCCGCCATCGTCGCGGGAGACTTCAACTCGCCGTCCCATCTGGACTGGACCGACAAGACGAAGACCGTGCACTGCAATTCCGTGGTGCAGTGGCCGGCCACGAAGGCGTTCGGGGACGGCGGCTACGGGGACTCCTACCGCGAGGTCCACCCCGACGAGGCCTCGACTCCCGGGACCACGTGGTCCCCCGTGGTCAAGGAGACCGGCGGCAAGCCAGAGCCGCAGGACCGTATCGACTTCATCCAGTACAAGGGATCCACGCTCGACGCGACCGCCTCCACGGTCATCGGCGGTGGTGCGAACTGGCCCAGCGACCACCTCGCCGTTCTCACCACCTTCAGCTACTGACCTGTGTCGGGCCGGCAGCGCAGGCAGGTGCGCTGCCGGGTCCACGATGTCGGCGCCCAGGAGCCCTGCTCGTACGACGGCCATGCCCCAGGACCAGCATTACGACACTGCAGGCGGCACACCCTGAGCTCCGCACCCTGACCGCAGCGTCCATCCCGCCGGGGTCTTCGTCGACCTGCCCAGATACCAGACAGGCCCCGGATCGGGGACCGCCAGCTGCTCGAATCCCAGGCGGTCGTAGAACGCCCGTGCCGGTGTGTTCGCCTGCACCATGCACAGATGAACGGCGTCCACTCCCCTGCCATGCAACGCGTCCAGGAGGGTCCACATCAAGGTGCGGCCGTATCCCTTGCCCTGCCATCGCGGAAGCAGGTCGATGTGCAAGTGGGCCGGAAACGCGGCGAGTTCCTCCAGAACCATGCGCTCCGGATTGTGCAGGAGCCCGATCATCTCCTCGGTGGGCGTCCGAGCCGGCCCGGCGGGAGCGGGGTACCGGCCGGCGACGCGTGGCAGCCACTCGGTGCGGTACCGGTCGGCGAAATCCGCCGTGTCCGCTACACCCAGGACGTATCCGACGGCATGCCCTTCCCCATCGTCCAGTACGAAGGCCAACTCCGGCTCCAACTGCGCGTACGGGAAGGCGAAGATCGACGGCATCAGGTCCGGATCGGGATAGACCGACGTCGAGTCCTGGCCCTGATGAGCCGTCTTCACGCAGATCTCGGCGAGCCGGTCGTGGTCGGACACGTCGTAGCGTCGTACGAAAGGGCGAGTCGTCATGTCTCCCACAATTTCAGGGTGGGAGCGCTCCCGCATCAGGTTTGGCGAGCCGGACAACGACCAGAACCGGCTGCGTCAAAGCGCCAACCGCGTGATGCGGGGCAGGACTTGCCGAATGCCCGGCGCGTGGCAGATCTACAGGTCGGTGCAGATCCCACGTGCCCGATCCAGTTCCTTCTTCACCGTCGCGTCGAACTCGAAGACGCGGGCGTGGCGATCCTGAGACCGCCTTACGGCCTCGGCGAGCGGCTTGTACTTCGCATCACCCGCGGCGGCCGACGCGGAGAACGCGCCCGCGGCCGCATAGCGGTTGACCGCGATCTCGCCGGCCGAGCCCTTCTGCGTGTACTTCGCCTCGTCGAATCCGTCGAGTGCCTGGCAGGCGGCGCGCGCGTCCCCTGCGGGAGTGCTTTCAGCTGAGGAGCTGTTGTCGCCGCTCAGCGCCCATGCAGCCCCTACTCCCCCAGCGCCGAGAGCGAGCCCGATGACGAGTGCGACTGCCATGATCACCGTGCGGCTGCGGGGCTGCGCGGACGCCGTCGGGGCGGGAACCTGGGCCGGGGAGGTGTGGGGCTGCTGTGGCTGCATCCGGCCAAAGGTAGTGCGGCCCGCTCACGGGCTCGTCACCGGGTCGCCTGACCCCGTGCGTCGACTCAGGCATGCAGGGTCGGCCGGTAGACGAGCTCTTGGATGTGGCCGTCGAGCGTCCGATGCTCGATCAGCTCGAGGTCGAAGTCCGCCGCGCCCCCGAAGATGGGGTCCAGCCCGGTCCGACCGGTGATCACAGGGAAGAGCGTGACCTGGACACGGTCGACCAGACCCGCCGCCATCAACGCCCGGTTCATCGACAGGCTGCCGTGCGAGCGCAGCGGTACGTCGGACTTCTCCTTGAGCCGAGCGACGACGTCGACGGCATCGCCGCTCACCACCTCCGCGTCGGGCCAGTCGAGGGGACCTTCCAGCGTGGTCGACACCACCGTGGCGGGCAGGTTCCGCATCCGCGTGACCCACGGGTCACGGACATCGGACTCCTCGGTGCTGGAGGCCAGCATCTGCGCGAACGCCCGATACGTGTTGGCACCGAAGACCATCCGCTGCTCACCGTCGTACAGGGCGAGGCGGTGGTCGAGGAGCTCGGGGCCTTGCTTGCCCCAGTAACCGGTCCAGTCGCCGCCGGCGGCGCCGAAGCCGTCGAGGCTGGAGAAGACGTCGAACGTATAGGTAGCAGCCATGGTGCTCTCCTCAAGCGCGGTCGATCGCGTGTCAGAGATACAGACTGCCGACCAAGACGAAACTCATCGCAGCCCACACCCGACCCGGGTGTCAGCGCCGCGCGAGGCGCCGGGCCTCCCCCGCCCCATAGTCCAAGCTGTAGTGATCGAAAATCGCTCGCTCCTGCTCGACCAGGAGCTCACCGTCCGTGTCGATGGACGGCGCGTCCTTCACGAGCTGCTTGGGCCACGCCACCTTCACGTACGCGGGCGCCACGACTGCCTTCTCCAACGGGACGAAGGTGATGCGCTTACGGGTCGGCAGCCCGGTCGTGACGGCGGCGAAGGCCGGCTGGTCGGTCGCGGTGTCCACATAGACCGACTCCAGCGAACCGATCTTGCGCCCCTCCACATCGACGACATCCTTGTCCCGCCAGTCACGGATGTTTTCAGCTTCAAACATGCGGCCCTCCTCGACGAATCCACCGGAACTTGGGCGCAGTTCCGGATGCGTAACACCTGATGCCCCGTACGGGCCGCGTCGATGCGAGGACTCTCGCCGCGACGTCCCTGGAGACGGGCGTTCGCCCGGCCCCGCACACGCACACGTGACACCGCACGCGGGCAAAAGGGTTGGGCCCCGGCCGTCCCAGGCCGGGGCCCAACCCTCAGGCACCTACGCCACCGCCCGTGGCGTCGTGCCGCTCTCCGGCGCACTCAGGTGCGCATCACCACCGGTACCAGCGACCCTTGCGGCCGCCACTTGCAGCGGGCCGGATCACGAAGCCGAGCAGCCACACCACCAGCACGACGACCGCGATCCACCACAGCGCCTTCAGGGCGAAACCCGCACCGAAAAGAATCAGAGCCAGAAGAAGAACCACAAGCAGGGGAACCATTGTTATTACCTCCTGGCGACCGTGTGCTCTTATTGCGCACACACAAACACACAAACAGTGCGTTTCTTTCACGAGTTGCAGGGCACGCGCCGCACGCTGGAGTGCCCCCTTCCGCACCGTCCATGCACGCGAAGCCGCAGGACAACCGCCCGATCCGATGGCGGTGATGATGTTTGCCGGGCAGCCCAACGGCCACCCGCACTCGGAGCACATGACGTCGATGCCAAGGAGTGTGAGCGGACATGACCGCCAACAAGAAGGCCAAGGCGAAGACGGAGCAGGCCACCGGCGCCGCCAAGGAGGCCGCCGGCCGCACCGTCGGCAACGAGCGGCTCACCGCGGAAGGTCGCGTGCAGCGGATGAAGGGCGACGCCCGCCAGGCCAAGGAGAAGATCAAGGACATCGGCAAGCGCTGATCACACGGCCAACCGGTGCCGAGGGGCTGCCGCACTCGTTCGTCGAGTGCGGCAGCCCTTTCCTTGTCCGGGTGCGGCGAACCACGTGTGAGTGGTCCGCCGCGCCCGGAGGAACAGAACGATCGGGTACGCGCCTCCTGTGCCACGTACCCGGTCGTTCATGGCGGGTCAGGCGTTCTGCTTGCTCTGCTTGATGACCTTGCTCGTCATGTCCACCGTGTCGGCAGCCGCGGGGGCGTCGACGTCGACGTCCGTCCCGAAGTCGCTGAAGTCCATGACGACCTTCGCCTTGGTCGCGGACCCCTTCGGCGTTCCGCCGCTGCTCTTGCCCTGCGTCGTCAGCTCGATCTGCTGGCGGCGGGTCAGCCCCTTGTCGTCGATCCACAGATCCATCGGCAGGGTGTCACCGAGCTGCTCACGGAGCTTCTTGCTCTGGTCGGCACTGCCCTTGGCCAGCTTGTCGATGTCCACGACGACCCGGTAGTGCGTCGTGCGTACGCCGCCGACCTGCTCGGATCCGACCTTCTTCACGTCCTTCTCGGACAGGGACTTCGAGTAGGCGAAGGAGTCGGAGGGATCACTGACCTGGGCGCCCCCTGAAACGCCCGAGTCGCGCAGCCGCTCCAGATCGATCTTCATCCAGGACTTGCCGTCCGGGAGTTCACCCGTGCCCTTCGTCGGGCTCTGATACAGAGCCTGGTCCACCACCCGCTGCTCGATCCGCTGTCCCGCCCGGCCCAGCTCGATGCGGCTCGCTCCGTCCTCGAAGTCCATCACTCCGGCGCCCCTGACCGTCTCGCTCCGGCCTCCGGAGCTGGCCGTGGAGGTGAGCTTCACCCGTGCCGAACCCGCCTGCGAGGTCTTCTCGTTCGTCGCCTGGACCACCTGTGTCGGGGACTGCTCCCGGCTCTCGGCCGTCGGCCCGGCACTGTCCTTGCCTTCGCCGTCACTGGAGCCGCAGCCCGCCAGCACACCTGTCGCCAACAGACCGGCCGCCCCTAAAGTCACCATGCGCGGCATCCGGGAAGTCGCCCTCATCATCAAAACCGCCCTTAGCTCCATGTACTGACCTTGTGTCCGGAAGTGACCAAGTGCCCTACGACTCGTCCGCCATGCGCTGTGTCGATCTTTCTACGTCGTCTGAGGTAGACACGGGGAGCGGCCGAGACCCTCGGCTATCGGCAGGGCGCAGGAAGATCACTACGCTGTATGAGTGCTTTCCTACGACGAGTTGACTTCGCCTGAGCGTGCACTGTGGGGCGCATTTCCCGAGGGACGGCGGGTGGACCGCGTACGGGTACGCCGGAGGAGGACCGGGTCGCCGGCGGAGGCCGGTGGGGAGCCGAGCGGACGGTGCGCGCGGCGGTGATCACGGCACTGCTGCTGGGCGCGAACCCCGGGCAGGCGGGTGCGGTGGCGCGGCTGAGCCTCACCGGGGCCCGGATCTCCGGTCGGCTCGACCTGGCCGGCACACAGTTCGACCACGCCCTCTGGCTGGAGGCATGTTGGTTCGAGGAGGCGGTGAATCTCCTCGGTTCGTCGACCCGGGCGCTCGTCTTCACGGACAGCCGGATACCTGGCATCGAGGCCGATTCGGCCCGCATTGAGGGCAACTTCCCGGATGCCGCGCATGGTGACTTTAGGGGCGGCTGGGCCCTGTCGGCCGGTGGTCTGGCCATGGAAGGGGGCGTCTTCTGCCGTAACGGGTTCGTCGCGCACGGCGAAGTCCGGCTCATGGGGGCGCAGTTACCGGGCACGCTCGCCATGCAGGGCGCCCGGTTGCAAGGACCCGGTCCAGGCGGAGTGGCTCTCGCCCTCGACAACGCCCGGGCTTCGTCGCTCAAGTTCTCCGAGGGATTCACCGCGCACGGAACGGTACGACTGCGCGGCGCCCAGGTCACGGACAACGTGACCTTCGGCGGAGCAGTCCTGAACGGCCCGCCCGCCGGCAGCGGGAACGTTCCGGCCCTGATCGCCACACACCTGCAAGCCGTCGACCTCGATCTCGCCCTCGCCCGGCCCCCGTCCGGAACCGTCGATCTGCGGGGCGCCCAGGTGTCGTACCTCCATGAGAACCAGCACAGTTGGCCGAAGACAGTGGAGCTGGCTTCGTCTACGGTTCCATCAAGACGGTGGGCGCGAACGACGAGCGTCACGAGGCCGTGGGCGACCGGGAGTCCGTGGCCCGGCGCGTGGCATGGATACGCAGCGGCCCGGGCTACAACCCGCAACCGTACGAGCAGTTGGCGGCCTGGTACCGCAAGGCCGGTCACGACGACGATGCCCGCCGTGTCCTCCTCGCCAAGCAGCGTCACCGGCGCCGCACCCTGTCCCCGGCCGCCCGCGCATGGGGGCATCTCCTCGACGGGACCGTCGGCTACGGCTACCGCCCCTGGCTGGCCGGCGTCTGGCTCCTCGCGCTGACACTGCTGGGCACGTCGGCCTTCGGCCTCGACTCACCCACCCCGGCCGAACAAGGTGAAGGCGCCCCGTTCCAGCCCCTCGTCTACACACTCGATCTCTTGATCCCCATCGGCGGCCTGGGTCAGCGCACGGCCTGGTACTGGCCGAACGACGGCCTCCAGTGGCTGGCCTACCTGTTGATCGCCTTCGGCTGGCTGCTGACGACGGCCGTCATCGCGGGTGTCACCCGGGCCCTGCAGAAGAACTAGCGAAGAAGAAGTACTGCGCCGGGCCTGTTCTCTCGACGGCGCCCGAAGCTGTCGGCTTGCGTGGTCCGTACGTCGATCCGGGCGGGACTACGACACGGGCGTCGTCGGATCGGGCGGGCAGAAGCAGGCCGTGACGTCCTTGCCCCTCGGGCACTGATGGGCCTGCCAGGTGTCCGCGAGTGCGTCGATCAGCAGCAGGCCGCGCCCGCCCACGGCATCCTCGTCCGGCTCACGGGCCTTCGGCGGGTCCGTACTGGAGTCGTGCACCGTCACGTGCAGACACTCGCCGTCCAAGGTGAGCACCAGTTGGGCGGTGCTGCGGGCATGTACGTGCGCGTTGGTGACCAGCTCCGAGACGGTCAACAACACGGCATCGACGGTCTCCGGAGCGCTGCGCGACCAGCCCAGATCTTCCAGATGCTCACGGGTCCAGTCCCGGGCTGCCTTCACCCCGCTGCTGACCGGCAAGGAACGCGCCCACCCCACAGCTCTGAGTGAGGAATCCTGCATGACAAGCCGCCTTTCTTCGCAAGCTGCCTTGTGTCTTCTTTCTCTTCCCTGCGTTCTTGTGCCCGCGATGAAGGAGCCCACGTGCCCAGGAGACGCTTGTCTCACCCTGCGGCATTAGCCGATAGTCGAAGCCGAAGGACCGGCTACCGCTGACCGTGAGCGGTCCGTGCCGTCTCCAGCAGCTGGTGCCAAGAGGTGACGGTGGGACGGCGGCGCAACAACGAGCGCCGTTCCCGCTCCGTCATGCCGCCCCAGATGCCGTGCGTGATCCGTTCGTCCAGGGCGTGCGCCAGGCACTCGGTCCGTACCGGGCACGGAGTGCAGATGTGCTTTCCGGCCGACTGGGCGGCTCCCTTGCCGAAGAGCTCATCAGGGTCGACCGATCGGCAGGCTGCCCGGCCCGACCACGGCGTAGAGGTGTCCGTCATGCGCTCCCCATCCACAACGGCCGAGCGAGAAGGTGGTACCCGTTCCGGGCAAGTGCGGCCGCACCGACCACGAGCGACATCCCATGGCTCGGCACTGCCCTCGACACCCTTTTCTCGTCACCGGCGCTGTCAGCTTCGTCCGACAACCGGCCGAGTACCCGGCATATGCACGGATAGGCAAGTCCGTCTCCACATCACCACCGCGCCTCGGCTACGTGACGTCCGCACGCTCGCCCGCCGCCTGAAGGCGGGCACCCCGCACACTCGCCTTCATCGCCGCCTCCCCACGGCCTCGGCGCGCTCGCCGGCCTTTCCAGCGGCCGAAGACTGCCGGACGCTTCGCGGTACGCGCACGGCAGCCCCATCAACGCACTGGACAGCCCAAGCAAAGCGCCCTGCGGCCCGGTGCGGGCCGCAGGGCGCGGAGAGTCACCAGCGTGCGGTCTCTACTCGTCCGTCATCAGACCGTCGCGCAGCCTGGTCACCACACGAGTGATCAGCCGGGAAACGTGCATCTGCGAGCAGCCCAGCTCCTCGCCGATCTCCGACTGGGTCCGCTCCTCGACGAAGCGCAGGTGAATAAGGCGCCGGTCACGCTCGTCAAGGTCGGCGATCAGCGGGGCCAGGGAGTTGAAGTTCTCCACAAGCTCGAAGCGGCCCTCGTCCATGCCGATGAACTCGGCCAGGACCGTGTCGGACTCGTCGTCCTTGCCGGTCACGGCCGCGTCCAGGGAGACACTGCTGTAGCCGTTGGACGCCTTCTGCGCTTCGGCGACCTCCGCCGGATCCAACTGCATCAGCTCGGCGAGCTCGGCAGTGGAAGGCATACGTCCCAGACGGGTGCGCAACTCCTCGGTGGCCTTGGACAGTTCGATGCGCGCCTCCTGCAGACGGCGCGGCACGTGCACGGCCCAAGAGGTGTCGCGGAAGAAGCGCTTGATCTCGCCGGTGATGTACGGGACGGCGAAAGAGGTGAACTCGACCTCGCGGCTCAGTTCGAACCGGTCGATCGCCTTGATCAGGCCGATCGTGCCGACCTGGACGATGTCCTCCATCTCCTGGGGTCCACGGTGCCGGAACCGGGACGCCGCGTAGTGCACCAGGGAGAGGTTCATCTCGATCAGCGCATTGCGCACGTACTGGTACTCGTGCGTGCCTTCCTCGAGCTGCGTGAGGCGAGCGAAGAAGTGCCGGCCGACCTGACGGGCGTCCTTGGGCGCAACTGAGGCCGGGTTCTCATAGGCGCGCTCGACCAGCCCGTGCGCAACCGGCTCGTCAGTGTGCTGGTCCAGTTCCTGCGACACGACGGTGGCCATGCTGTACCCCTTCGATCTCTGCTCGTATGCAAGCCTTCGCGGCAGTCAGGTACCCCACGCCAAGGCATACATACGCACAAGCTGTTGAGCCGTCAATTCCGCGAACCTCGTCCGCGGAGCTGTCGTCATCGTGCGATCAAGCAACCGACCGTCTCACGCCTCGATGCTCCGGGTCCAACTCGTCGCCCTCACTCCGGCTGCGGCTCTGGCCACGATTCCGTGCCCGTCAAGGGCAGCCGGCCCGCCGCTGTCGCAGGTGGGGCACGCTGCGAAAATCGCTGTCTGATTGTCAAATTGCGGTGATAGGGATCCCCGGTGACCACGACACCTGAGTTCGCCGCTCTGCTGCGGCTGATCGACGAACGGTCGACTGCTTCCACGCCACCGAGGGCCACTCTTGGCGCCTCTCGGTGTCCGCCGACGGCGCCCGGGTCACCCGCCTCCGCACCCCCGCCGCTGTTCACGAAGAGGCACCGGACGTGGCCGTCGCCTCCGCCCGGGGTACGGCCGCTGAGCTGGTCCTCACCCTGTACGGCCGCATTTCGGTGGACTCCCTGAAGCTCGACGGCGACCGGGATCTCTTCGGCCTGCTTCAGGCGTGGGAGCCCCAGCAGGAAAGGGCAATCAGCCCGTTGTTTTCCTCGGCTCCGAGGGGGAGACCGGTGTCGTGGCGCGCGACTTGAGCGATTTCCTGTGGCTGCTGGCTGCCGGGTTCGGCGGCCCTGGGAAGCAGCAACCTCGTACGCGACGGCTCGTTCTGAATCCGCGTCACGGGGACGCCGCGCTCACCCGGGCGCAGGACGCGAGGCGATCGGCGAGCGCGGTGACGAGTTCGCGCAGTTCATCGGGGCGCTCGATGACGAACGGCCGGTCGAGTGAGGCGAGTACCGGAGGCAGCCAGTCGAGTCGCTCCACTCGCATCTCGACACGCAGCCAGCGCTCGGTCGCCTGGTCGCCGCCCGGCGCGGGCGCGCTCTCGTCCAGGCTCGCGACGCCGGCGGGAAGGCGGGCGCGGATCTGTTCAACTGTGCCGTGGATCCGCAAGGTCACCTCGTGCCGGTACTCGGCCGTGGCGAATCCTGACAGCACGCGCTGGGCCGGATCGATGCCCGCGGGCGCTTCGAATGAGCCGGGCAGGGTCCGCACGTCGGCGATGCGGTCGAGGCGGAAGGTCCGGTCTTCGCCGAGCAGCGCGTCCTTGCCTGTGACGTACCACCGGCCCGCATGGGCGACGACCCCGTACGCGTGCAGCGTGCGTTCGCTGCGGCGGCCGTCACGGTCGGTGTAGCGGATCGAGACCGGTCGGCGATGGCGCACCGCGTCGGCGACGGTGAGCAGGGCCTCGGCGTCCGGGGTGTCGACGTCACCGGGCTGGTCCGTGAAGGCGAGAGCCTGCAGGAGTGTGTCGAGGCGACGGGCGATGCGCTTGGGCAGCACGCGCCGGATCTTCGCCGACGCCGTCTCGCTCGCTGTGCGTTCCGTCGTCGTCAGCCCTGTCCGGCGGCCGGCGATCAGGCCGAGCAGCACGGCCAGCGCCTCGTCGTCGCTGAGCATGAGCGGAGGCAAGCGGTACCCGGGAGCGAGCCGGTACCCGCCGTAGCGGCCGCGCACCGATTCCACGGGCACGTCCAGGTCGATCAGCTGGTTCACGTACCGCCGCACGGTGCGCCCTTCGACGCCGAGGCGGTCGGCGAGTTCGGCCACCGTCCGGGTGCCGCCCGACTGCAGGAGCTCCAGGAGTGTCAGCACGCGGCCGGTGGGTCGAGGCATGTTCGCAGCCTACTGCGGATACAGGACCGATTCTGTCCCCTATTTCTCCTAGCCTGCGACGTGCACGCCTTCAGCACAGTCAAGGAGATTCCGATGGACTTCGTCTCGATCCGCATCATCACCGGCGACGTGGCACGCCTCGTCGAGTTCTACGAGCACGCCACAGGGGTGCGGGCGGCGTGGGCCACCGAGGACTTCGCCGAGCTCAAGACCGCGGGCGCCACGCTCGCGATCGCCGGCACCCGCACCGTCCCGCTGTTCGCCCCCGGCTCCGCCCGTCCGGCGGACAACCACAGCGTGATCACCGAGTTCCTCGTCGACGACGTGGACCGCGTTCACGAGAACCTGGCCGCCTTCGTCACCGACTTCGTCACGGAGCCCACCACGATGCCCTGGGGCAACCGGTCGCTGCTGTTGCGTGACCCCGACGGCAACCTGGTCAACTTCTTCACCCCCGTCACCCAGGCTGCCATCGAGAAGTTCGCACGCTGACGCCACGCACGACGCTCACTCGGGCTGTTCGGTGGCGGCGCATCCGTTGCCCTGATCGGCGGAGCGGGTCCCGTTGGCAGCCTGGGGTGTCAGGCTTCGGGGATGACGCGGCCGTAGTCCGCGAGGGTGACGGCCTCCGGCTCGGGGCCGCCGCGCCGGCCGGTCTCCAGAGCGTCGAGGGCCTTCATTTCGTCGGCTGTGAGGACGAAGTCGAAGACGTCGATGTTCTCGGCGATCCGCTGGCGCTTGGTCGACTTGGGGATCACGGAGCGGCCCTGCTGGAGGCCCCAGCGGAGCAGCACCTGGGCCGGGCTCTTTCCATGGTTCTCGGCGATCGCGGTGACGACGGAGTCCTGGAGGACGCTTCGGCGGTTCTCGCCGTAGCCCGGGTAGAAGGTGATCCCACCGATCGGCGACCACGCCTGGTTGAGGATGCCGTGCTGGTCGTCGAAGTCGAGGACGGTGCGCTGCTGGAAGTAGGGGTGGATCTCCAGCTGGTTGACGGCGGGGACGACGGTGGTGGCGTCGAGCAGCGCGGTCAGGTGGTCGACCATGAAGTTGCTGACGCCGATGGCACGGACTTTGCCGTCGGCCAGGAGCTTTTCCAGGGCCCTGTATGCCGCGAGGGTCTTGTCGGACTCCGAGGGCAGCGCCTGGTGAAGGATGAGCAGATCGATCTGGTCGACGCCGAGCTTCGAGGCGCTCTTGTCGAAGCCGTGCAGGGTCTCGTCGTAGCCGTAGTCGCTGATCCAGATCTTCGTCTCGATGAAGATCTCCTGCCGGGGGACCCCGGAGTCGCGCAGGGCTTGGCCGACCTCGCGCTCGTTGCCGTAGGCGGCCGCGGTGTCGATGTGCCGGTAGCCGAGGTCGAGCGCGGCCGTGACGGCGGCCCGGGTCTCGTCGGGCGGGGTCTGGAAGACACCGAGTCCGAGGGCGGGCATCTGGACGCCGTTGTTGAGGGTGAGGGTCTGCATCAGAAGGTCCTTTCGTGACGAGTGCCCCGTGCGGGCAGGATGAGGGCCAGGACGGCTACGGCCGCGAAGGCGAGCAGGACGGCGGAGCCGGTCAGGGCCACGCCCGAGCGGGCCGCGACATCGGCGGCCCCGTGGCCGGTGGAGACGTCGGCGGCGCCGGCGGTCAAGATGCTCAGACTCAGCGCGCTGCCGATCTGGTGCACAGCGTTGACCAGGCCCGATCCGGCTCCCGCGTCCGCGGGGGCGACGCCCTCCATGCCGCTGGAGGTCAAGGGCGCCAGTGCGAGCCCCTGGCCGGCACCGATCAGCACCATCGGCGGCGCCACTCCGGTCAGGTAGGTCGTGTGCAGGCCGAGGCGGCTCGGCCACAGCATGCCCACCGCGGTCAGGGTGACCCCGGTAAGCAGCACTGTCGGTCTGCTCACTCGCTCCAGCAACCGCGGCACCTGAACGGCGAAGGCGAAATTGACCAGCGTCATCGGCAGGAAAGCGAGCCCGGCCTGCAGGGGTGTCCAGTGATAGACGCTCTGCACGAATTGGGCGGTGAAAAAGAAGAATCCCATCATCGCGCCCGTGTAGAGCATCCGGGTGAGATAGGCGCCGCTGCGCTCCCGGCTGGCGAACAGGCGCAGCGGCACGATCGGCTGTGCGGCCCGCCGCTCGACCCGGACGAACAGCCCCAGCATCGCGGCGCCGCCCGCCAGGGGTATCACCGTGGCCGGAGCGCTCCAGCCGCCGTCGGCCGCGTCGACGATGCCCAGAACCAGAGCGGTCGAGCCCAGCGTCGCCAGCAGCGCCCCCGCCACGTCGAAGCGACCCTTGTGAGGGGTTGTCTCGGGCAGGAACCGCACCGCCAGCACCATCATCACCGCCGCTCCGACGCCCTGGAGCGCGCGTGCTCCGATCAGCCACCACTGGCTCTGCGCGGCGCCGACCAGGAGCGAGGCGAGGGAGAAGACGGTCAGGGAGAACAGGAAGACCCTGCGGTGCCCGAACACGTCACCGGCCCGGGCTCCGAGGAGCAGCAGCCCTCCGAAGACCAGGACATAGGCATTGGTGATCCATGACAGGCCCGTCTCGGAGAACCCCATGGCGGTCCGGATCTGCGGCAGCCCGGTGAACACGATCGAGTTGTCCAGGATGACCATGAAGTAGCTGACGCAGATGATCGCGGGGATCAGAGTCGCGTGGACCGGGGGTCCTGGCGGCTTCGCCTTCCCTTGCGGGGTGGTCGTGGACATCTGATCACCAGGCGCATCGACGACTGCCGGAGCGGTCGGACGGACGGCACGCAGAGCCCCGGGATCGCCGGGCCTGCGTGGGGGTGCTGCGCGCACGGTGCTCCTTCAGGTCGGTTTCCGGTCCGGGCCCGGTCGCATGACGTCGGGTCCTTGGCCGTCTCCACGAAACCGCGCGTCGTCGCGTCGGTGGGAGTCACTGCTCTTCCAGGTAATGGCAGTACCTCGCAGGCACTCGCCGGCAGATCTACGGTGAAAAGACCGGCACAGGATGCACGTCGATCAAAAGGAGCCGCCGCATGCCCGCCCGCGCCGCCGAGAATTCCGGGCCCTGAAGATGGCCGACAGCAACAGGAAGCCCCTGGCCGCCGAAGTACGCGAGTTCCTGAGCACCCGCCGCGCCCGGATCACTCCGCAGCAGGCAGGGCTGCCCACCTACGGAGGGAACCGGCGCGTCGCCGGGCTGCGCCGCGAGGAGGTCGCGCTGCTCGCGGGCATGAGCGTGGACTACTACGTGCGGCTCGAGCGCGGGAACCTCACTGGCGCGTCGGACTCGGTGCTCGAGTCCCTCGCGCACGCGCTGCAACTCGACGAGGCGGAGCGCACCCACCTGTACGACCTGGCCCGGGCGGCGACACCGTCGGGCAGGCGCCGCATGGTGACCGCGTCCAGGGTGCGGCCCACGATCCTGCGCCTGCTCGACTCGATGACCGGCGTTCCGGCCTATGTGCGCAACGCGCGCTTCGACATCCTGGCCTCCAACGCGCTGGGCCGGGCCCTGTACGCCCCGGTCTTCGACTCGCCGCTGTTCGCCCGGCGCGGCCCGGTCAACAGCGCCCGCTTCATGTTCCTGGACCCGGCGAGCCAGGAGTTCTGGTGCGACTGGGACAAGGGAGCCGACGACGCGGTCGCCTTCCTGCGCACCGAGACGGGCCGGGCACCCCACGACAAGGCGCTCACCGATCTGATCGGGGAGCTGACGACGAAGAGCGACGACTTCGCCCGCCGATGGGCCCGTCACGACGTCAAGTTCCACCGCTCCAGCGTGAAGAACCTGCACCACCCGCTGGTCGGCGATCTCGCGCTGCCCTATGAAGCCATGGATCTGCCGGGCGACCCGGGCCTGCGGCTGAACTTCTACACGCCCGAGCCGGACTCCCGCGAGCAGGAGGCTTTGGGCCTCCTCGCCAGCTGGGTCCACCCCGACAAGGTCGCTCCTTTCCGGAACGACTGATCCCATCCGAGGAGAACCATCTGATGCAGTACCGACCGCTCGGCCGCACCGGCGTCCAGGTCAGTCCGCTGTGCCTGGGCGCGATGATGTTCGGCCCCTGGGGCAACGACGATGAAGCCGACTCGATCCGCATCATCCACCGCGCCCTCGACGCCGGCATCAACTTCGTCGACACCGCCGACGTGTACTCCGCCGGCGTATCGGAGGAGATCGTCGGCAAGGCCCTGAAAGACCGCCGCGACAACGTGTTCCTGGCGACCAAGTTCTTCATGCCCATGGACCCGGACGACCCCAACCAGCGCGGGGGCTCGCGGCGCTGGATCATCCGTGAGGTCGAGAACTCCCTGCAGCGGCTCGGGACCGATCACATCGACCTGTACCAGGTCCACCGCCCGAGCCCCGACACGGACGTCGCGGAGACCCTGGGCGCGCTGTCCGATCTCGTGCACCAGGGCAAGATCCGCTACATCGGGTCCTCCTCCTACTCGGGCTCCCAGATCGTCGAGGCCCAGTGGACTGCGCGGGAGCGCCGCCTGGAGCGGTTCGTGACCGAGCAGCCGCCGTACTCGATCCTGGTCCGCGGTATCGAGGAGGACGTGCTCCCCACCGTGCGCCGCCACGGCATGGGCACGCTCACCTACAGTCCGCTCTCCGGCGGCTGGCTCTCCGGCCGCTACCGCAAGGACGCCACCACGGGCCCCGCCTCGGCAGCCCGTCCGCAGGCCCGCTTCGACATGAACTCCCCTGCCAATCAGCGCAAGCTCGACGCCGTCGAACAGCTCGCCGTCCTGGCCGAGAAGGCGGGCCTCACTCTGATCGAGCTCGCCGTCGCCTTCACCGTCAACCACCCCGGCGTCACCTCGGCGATCATCGGCCCGCGCACCATGGAACAGCTGGAGGCGTTCCTGCCCGCCGCCGACGTCACGCTCCCGGCGGACGTACTCGACGCCATCGACGACATCGTGGCTCCCGGCGTCACGGTCAACCCGGTCGACAACAGCTACGGCGACTTCGAACTGCGCGCCGACCAGCGGCGTCGCTGACGCCGCCCCCGCGGGGCGGAGCCGCAAGGCGCCGCCCCGCCTGGTGCGTTGCCGGCGTCGACGCAGCAGGGTGTCGGAAGGGGGTGCCCGTCTTCGGAGCCGGCGGCTCGGGCGCCGTGTGCGCCGAGGTGGCCGATATCCTGGCGGGATGGCGGACAGAACCGGCGGCGAGCCGCAGATCGACGGGCGCTCCACCCGGTGGGACGAGCACAAGGCGCAGCGTCAGGTCGAGTTGGTGGACGCGGCGGTCGCGCTCATCGAGGAGGAGGGCGCGCGCTTTCGGGTGCAGCGACTGGCGGAGCGTGTGGGGTTGCCGCGGTCGGTGCTGTACCGGCATTTCAAGGACCGTGCCACGTTGGACGAGTTGATCCGCCGGCGGGTGGTGGAGTCGTTCATGCGGCGGATGGAGCCGACGCTCACCTTCGACGGGACGATCGAGGAGTCCGTGCAGCGCGTGGTGGGGGCGCATCTGGACTGGGTGGCCCAGCATCCGCGCCTGTACGCCTACATGGGTGTCGGCGAGCACGCGATGGGTGACGGGTCGTTGGTGGCGGACACCAAGACGGCCATCGCGCTGATGCTGAGCGAGCGGTTCAGTGACGTACTCAAGGCGCTCGGGGTGCGGGAGGCGCCGATCCGTTCGGTCGCGGTGGGGATCGTCGGGTTCGTGGACACCTCGGTCAACCAGTGGGTGCGCGACGCCCAGCGTGAGGTGTCCGAGGAGGAGTTGCGGGCCATGCTGTGCCGTTCGGTCTGGGCGGTGCTGGACGCGACGTTGCGGGACCTGGGGGTGGAGCTGTCGCCGCGGCAGCGGGTGGCGGATCTGGAGCGGGCTTGAGCGTGCTCCCGGGCTCCGAGGGCCAGCCCCGGGGCTGCTCCCCCACCACGTGACCACGCGCCTCGGCAGTAGCGGTCGACTGCCGAGGCTTAGGGTGTAGATGTCAGCCGCGTGCCGCCGGGACGGCCTGCGCGGCTCGGTGCAGGGACTCGGTGTCGGTGAGCTTGACGCGAGGGCGGCCCTGGGCCTCTCCTGCCGCGCGTTCCGTGCGGTCGATCGCACGCCAGGCGTCCAGGCCCAGCGCGTCCACCGCCGTGCTGACGCCGCTGACCGGCTGGGTGAGACGGCCGGCGCTGAAGTCACTCAGTAGGGACTCGACCGTCTCGTGGGCGCAGGTCTTGTTCGTGCCGATGAATCCGGTCGGTCCGCGCTTGATCCAGCCCGCGACGTACACGCCGGGCTCGACCCGGCCGGCCTCGTGGGGGACGGTCGCGGTGTCTTCGTCGAAGGGCAGGCCGGGTACGGGCCGGGCGCGGTAGCCGACGGAGCGGAGGACGAGGCCGGTCTCCAGGCTCTGCGTGTCGCCGGTGGGCCGGGCGCGGACGGTGCCGTCTTCGTCCGTGTGCAGTGTGGTGGGGGTGATCTCCAGGGCTCGTACGGCGGCCTCTCCGATGATCCGCACCGGGCTGGTCAGGAAGCGCAGCACGATACGGCGGCGGCCCTCGACCGGTGTACGGGCGGCCAGTTGTGACAGAAGCCGGGTCTTCTCCGTTGCGTCGGGGTCGAGGTCGTCGGGCCAGCCCTCGACGCTCACGTCCACGTCCTCGAGGGCGGAGAGCGCGAGGAGTTCGGGCACGGTGAACGCGGCCTGGGCGGGTCCGCGCCGCCCCAGGAGGACGACTTCGCGGACCTTGCTGCTGCGCAGTGCGGCCAGCGCGCGGTCGGAGATGTCGGTGCGGGCCAGGGTGTCGGGGTCGGCGGTGAGGATGCGGGCGACGTCGAGGGCGACGTTGCCGTTGCCGATGACGACGGCGCGCTCGGTGTCCAGGGTGTAGTGGTCGTGGGCGCGGTCGGGGTGGCCGTTGTACCAGGCGACGAAGTCCGTTGCGGAGGCGCTGCCTTGCAGGTCCTCGCCGTCGATGTCGAGGCGCTTGTCGGTCGCGGCGCCGACGGCGTAGATCACCGCGTGGTGCTCCCGCAGGAGGTCGGTGTGGGTGAGGTGGGCGCCGATCTCGACGCCGAGGCGGTAGGTGAATCCGGGCTGGGACTCGATGGTCCGGAAGAGTTCGGTGACCTGCTTGGTGTCCTGGTGGTCCGGTGCGACGCCGGCCCGCGCGAGGCCGTACGGGGTCGGGAGCCGGTCGAAGACGGTGACGCGGACGCCCGGATGGCGCAGCAGTTCGTCGGCGGCGAAGAGACCGGCGGGGCCGGCGCCGATGACCGCGACGGACAACTCGCCCGCAGGGAGGCCGCGTTGCTTGGGCACGACATACATGGGTGTGCGGTCGGCGTGCGGATTCTGCTTGTAGTAGGCGGCGTTCAGCTCCAGGAACGGCACCTCCCCCTGGCTGAGAGCCGTATGGGGCTTGAGCGCGTCGACCGGGCAGGCCGTCATGCAGGCGCCGCAGTCCACGCAGGTGCGCGGATCGACGTAGAGCATCTCGGCGGTTCCGAAGCCGGGCTCCCCCGGCGCCGGGTGGATGCAGTTGACCGGGCAGGCCAGCACGCAGGAGGCGTCGGCGCAGCAGGATCGGGTGACGACGTACGGCACGGCGGGCTGGTCTCCGTTCGGGGAAAGGCAGTGCGGAGCTGGCGGGCTCTCAGTCGGTGTGCAGCGCGGGTTCGCCGCGGAAGCGCGCCGGGCGGCCGTCGATGCGCAGGGCCTTCCACAGCGGGCGGGACACCTTGTTCATCAGGCCGATGTCCTGGGCGAGCATCCGCACGTCGGAGAAGAGCTCGTGGAGCATCTTCTGGCCTGCCTCCGACTTCCAGAAGACGTCCTTGATCACCCAGGCCGGGATGCCGACCTGCGCGGCGGACTTCCGGTCGGGGATCATGATGACGTCGCACAGGATCCGCATGATCAACGGGAAGAGGACGGACAGGGCGCCGCGGCGGGCCTTGCCGAAGCGCGGGACGCGCAGGCGCAGGAACTCGTGGGCGAAGGAGATGTGGCGGGCTTCCTCGGCGATGTGGATCTGCATGATCCGCTGCGGGAGGGGGTGCACCGGCTCCCCGCTGCGCAGGGCCCCCTTCTGCAGGTGGTCGATGGGCTCCTCGCCGGCCAGGATGCCGGTGAAGAACGCCTCGGGGTAGAGGGAGCCGGCCAGCGGCAGGACGCGGCTGAGCTGGCGGAACCAGCGCTTGCCGCCGGCGGTGTCCACGCCGGTGCGGTTGACGAGCTCCTGGAACATCTGGGTGTGGTGGGTCTCTTCGGTGATCTCGTGGGTGAGATACCTGAACTCCAGGTTCTGGTTGCCCAGTTGGTAGATGTAGTCCAGCGCTCCGCGCATGAGGAGGTTCTCGAACTGCATCCCCACCTTGGCGATGACCGCCCAGCGCCAGATCCCGATACGGATCTGGGCCTCGAGCGGCTGTTCCTGGTACCAGGGGTGGGCGCCGAGGGCGTCGGCGCTGGTGAGTACCCAGCGCGGGTCGTCGACGTCCACGGCGAACTCGGGGTCGTCCCACTTGATGTCGATGAAGGCGTTGAAGTTGACGTTGACGGAGCCCTCGGACAGGGTCCGCAGGCGCTCGTCGTAGAGCTTCCTGGTCAGGTTCGCAGTCATCTTCGTCCTCGGTTGTCTGCTCGGCCGCCAGGGGGGAGGCGGGTGCGCGGGCCGGTGCGGTGGTGCGATGGTGAGGTGTGCGGCGCTGGTTGTGAGGTACGGAATGCGTGGGCCGAACGGTCAGGCGACGCGGGGCGCTTCCTGGGCGTCGGCCGCCGCGTCCGTCGCGGACGTGCGTGCGGAGCCCGGGTTGCTCGCCGTGTCGAAGCGCAGGGCGCTGTCGCCGATGGGGGCGTCCTGGAGCAGGGCGCGGTCGCGGTAGTAGTTGTTCCACAGCCGCCACGGGTCGCGGGTGCCCTGGCGCGGCATGACCTCGTTGGCCCGGGCGATGTAGCCGGAGGTCAGCGCCTCGCCCATGACGGAGAACTCGGAGCGGTCACTGCTGGAGGCCATCGGGGTGGCGATGTCATGCCCGTGGCGCCGCATGTGCGCGAGCAGACGGGCGGTGTAGCCGGCCGCCAGGTCCGCCTTCAGGGTCCAGGAGGCGTTGGTGTAGCCGATGACGAGGGACATGTTGGGGACACCCTCGAGCAGGACGGCCTTGTAGAGGACGCGGTTCGTGATGTCCACCGGGCGGCCGTCGACGGTGAGTGCCATGCCGCCCAGGAGGCGGACGTTCAGGCCCGTGGCGGTGATGACGATGTCGGCCTGCAGCTCCTCGCCGGACTTCAGGCGGATGCCGTCGGCGGTGAAGGTGTCGATGTGGTCGGTGGCGATCGATGCCTTGCCGCTCTTGAGGACCTTGAACAGGTCGCCACCGGGGACGACGCACAGGCGCTGGTCCCACGGCTTGTAGTTCGGGCTGAAGTGGCGCATGTCGACGCCTTTGCCGGCCCTGGCTCGCACCAGGCCGAGGAGCGCCTTTCGGGCGAGGCGGGGGTACTTGCGACAGAAGGCGTAACTCCCGCGCTGCAGAGCGATGTTGCGGGTGCGGGCGATCTTGTGCGTCAGCCGGGCGGGGGCTCGCAGCTTCTGCAGGACGGAGGTGACCGGGTCGACCTCGGGCAGCGCGAGGATGTAGGTGGGCGAGCGCTGCAACATGGTGACGTGCGCGGCCTCGTCGGCCATCGCGGGCAGCAAGGTGATGGCGGTGGCACCGGAACCGATGACGACCACGCGCTTGCCCGTGTGGTCGAGGTCGTCCGGCCAGTGCTGCGGATGAACGAGAGTCCCCTGAAAGTCCGCCTCGCCGGGGAACTGTGGGCGGTAGGGGTTGTCGTAGTCGTAGTAGCCGGTCGCTCCGACGACGTAGCCCGCGTTGTACGACTCGCGCTCGCCGGTGCTCTCGTCCTCGACCTCTACGGTCCAGCGGCCGGTGGCGTGCGAGAAGTCGGCGCTGGTCGCTCGGCGACGGAAGCGGATGCGCTCCAGTACGCCGTGGTCGACCGCGGCGTCCTCGACGTACTGCCGGATCTCTGCGCCGCCGGCGAGGATGCGCGCATCGCGCCAGGGACGGAAGCCGAATCCGAAGGTGGGCATGTCCGAGTCGGACCGGATGCCGGGGTAGCGGAAGAGATCCCAGGTGCCCCCTACGCGGGAGCGACGCTCGAGCACGACGAGCGAAGCGCCAGGATTGTCCCGCAGTACGTGGCTCGCGGCGCTGATGCCGGATATTCCGGCACCGATGACCAGGACGTCGACGTGCTGCTGCTCCATGGCGGAGGGTCCTCACTCTCACTCGCGGGCCCCTGGACGGCAGGGACGGAGGGTCGCCGCCGCCGCGTGGGGCGCCGACGGTGGCTCAGACACGTGCTTCCACTTCTCTGTGGTATCGGCAATTTACCTGCGACACAGTGTTTCAGATACCCTCGGTAACATGATGTAAGTCACACTCAGGTGGAAGTGGATCGACGCGAGAACCATGCACCCGACGGAGAGCTGACCGACCGTTAGCGGTCAGCGTTCGCTGATGCCAGTGATGCGGTCGCGGGCGAGTACGGGTACGTCCAGGGAGTCAAGGAGGCGGCGGGGCCGGGCCTTGATGAGCGCGTCGCGATCCGGGCGGCCGAGCAGGCTCTCGCCCAGTGCGTAGAGCTCGAAGACATAGCGGTGCGGGCCGTGGCCTTTGAGCGGCTCGGGTCCGTGGTAGCCACGGCCGATGAACGAGCGGAGCAGTGTCACGCCGGGCGCGGGGGCGTTCTTGCCGAGAGCACCGGCCGCGAGCTCGTGCGGCTTCGCGCGGCGGGCGTCGTCGATGACGGCGAGACAGTGGACGGCGGGGCGGGACCCGAGGGGAACGTCGACGTCCTCGACCAGGAGCAGGAGTTCAGCGGCCCCCTCAGGGGGTGTGCTCCATGCGAGGTGAGGGGAGATGTTCTCGCCGCCGACGCGCGTGCCGCTGTGCCGGGTGGGCAGGGTGCCGGCGTCGGTGAAGTCCTGGCTGGTGAGGGTGAGGGTCTCCGGGCCGGTCAGGTTGGCCTGGTTCCAGGCGTACGCGCTCTCGGCGGGGCGCCGATTGCGCAGGAGGGTGCCGAGTATGGGCATGATGTGTCTTCTTTCTTGCTCTCTTGCTACCTGGTGCTACCTGGTCAGCGGCCTTCAGCGGACGGTGCCGAATCGGTCGTCGAGTTCAGTGCGGTGAAGATGCGGGCGACAGCGGCCAAGTCGCCGGCGTCGAGTTCGTTGAACCCGCGTGGCGCCTCGGTGAGGATGCGGCGGGCAGCCTCGGCGGTCTGCCGCCCGAGGTCGGTGAGGTGGACGACCTTGCGGCGCTTGTCGTCGGGGTGACTCTCTCGCCGTACCAGGCCACGACGCTCCAGACGGTCGATCGCGACGGTGGCTGCGGAGGGGTCGACGGCAGCGGCCCCCGCGATCTCGCGCATCGTCATCGGCGCCCGCGTGAGGTTGATCAGCTGCTCGGCATTACCCGGGCCGAGGTCCAGTTCCCGGCGCAGCGCGCGGCGGCGGTCCTGGCCGGTGATGAACGTATGCAGGGCGGCCCACGCCTGTGCGGCCGGGGCGCTGTTCGGCTCGGGATTCAGGGCGTCCTCCATGGGTGCGAGGAGGCCATGGCGGACCTCCGAAAAGATTGTTACATGTCAACTACTTTCTTGTCAGGTTCCATGTCGGGCTGCCACCTGAGCGACCCACTTGGCACGGGGCAGCACTGCCGTGTCGAAGCGGGACGGTGTCACTGGGTTCGGCCCAGCCGTGTCGAGGCCTCGGGAAGGTCTGGCGCAGCGCGATCGGTCGCGCAGGTCGAGCCTTGAGAACTGTCCTGGCGCGCCACCACCGGCCCGCATCCCGCACCCACCACACAGACTGAAGGCCCCTGACCAGCACCATCGGTCAGGGGCCTTCAGTCCTGTACGTTGCCTGCCGGTGACCGCGATTCCCGGTGAGATCCGGCCTATCGGGCACCACTGCGGCGCGGCCGCGCACAGGTGTTGAGTTCAGCCGGCACTCCGATCTGCCTGCGTGCTTCTGCGAATCGGAGTGCCAGGGCTGAGGCGGAAGGCCGGCGGGGTCTGGGCGCGGCATCCCTTCCTCTCCACCGAGTGGGGGCGGAGTGGCGGTGTCGTAGGAATGAGCTCGTTCCCAGCTGATTTCTACAGCAAGAGAGCGATTTCAGCGCAGGCCCAACTGTCCATTAAACGCGGCGCTTTGCGGATTGCGTTCCCGCAATCACACGCCCCTCTCGCTGCTGCACTCGCCGCTCTCCCCTGCTCCCGCCCCGTCGACTCACGCCTCTGTGGAGCGAGCATGGCTCACGACACCTAGGTGAAGAAGACCGCTGCACGAACGACTGCCGATTTTTCGGACGGCATGAAGGCTGAGAGGTCCTCGGCTTCTGCTGGTACGCGCCGGACTGGGCCCGCACGCTGCTGGCCGCCCGGAAGCTCAGCCGCTTCGTCGCGCCTCGCCCTCCAGGAGGGCGCGAAAGGAACGTGGCGGCCGGCCGGTCAGGCGCCGGACCGTGTCTGTGAGCCGGTCCTCCGCTCCGCCGGCGATGGCGCGGTCCATGCCTGCCAGCAGTTCGGCGAACTCGACCGGCATCTGTTCCGCGTGACGATCACGCAACTGCTCGTAGGACAGTCGGCGGTGGCTCACGCCGCGGCCGGCGACCTCTGTGATGATCGCGGCGATGTCGTCGTAGCTGAGCGCCTGCGGTCCCGTGAGGACGAGATCGGCATTGGGAGCTTGCTCATCTGTCAGCGCATGGACGGCGACCGCCGCGATGTCCTCGGCGTCGATGAAGCCGACCCGGCCGCTTTCGGTGGCCGACCAGATGGCGCCGTTCTCTCGGACACTCAGGGCCTGCGGATGAGCGCCGGTGAAGTTCTGCATGAACCACGAGGGCCGCAGAACGGCCCACTGGTCGAACAGACGGGGCAGCGCCTGGTGCACCCTTCCCACCGCCGGGCCACCCGCGGGGACGGCTGAAGAACTGAGCAGCACGGCACGGTGCACGCCGGCGGTGCGGGCCTGCTGGAGGAACGGCAGCATGGTCGCCGCGGGGTCCAGGTCGCCGACGGGTGGAACGAGGTAGACGCTGTCGACCCCGCTGAGGGCGGCTGCGTGGGTGGCGGAGTCGTACCAGTCGAAGGTGACCGGCTCCGCTCCGGTGACCGGAGCGGCACGGCGACTGGCGGCTTTGACCCTGTGCCCCGCGCTCACCAGTTGTGTGACGGTCCGGCTGCCGGTGGTTCCGGTCGCACCGATGACCAGGATGGTGTCGGTGGTGGTCATCAGTTACTCCTGGTGAAGTCGGCGCCGGATCCCGGGAGGCCGGACGGATTCCAGTAGTCGCGGTAGGAGGTGATGCGCCCGTCCCGAACGGTCACGACCGCGATGTAGGTCATGTCGTAAGGAGCGCCCGTCTCCACCAGGCGGCCGACGGCACGCATCTCGACGACGATCGTCCCCGGATCGCTGGTCTCATGAATTCGCAGTTCCGGGATGTCCTGGAGATCGATGTGATCGGGGTAGGGCTGCATGTAGGCCGCCACGGCCTCCTTGCCCTCCAGCCGCGTCGGCCAGCCCTCGGGGGCGAAGGGGAACTCCATGATGCCGTTCTCGGCCCACAGGTCGACCCACGCGGGAATGTTCTTGTCGAGCAGCAGTCGCAGGCTGTGGCGGTACAGATCCGCCGGAGCAGTCGGTGCGGGCACGGGTATCCTCCCACTCATAGAATACGGACTGTCGGTCCGCTTTGAAATATACGGACCGACGGTCCGCTTTGCAAAAGAGGGAGAGGCACCGTGCCCGAACACAGGACCCGCAAGGACGCCGCCCGCAACCGGGAGTCCCTGCTCGCGGCGGCCGACGCCCTTTTCGCCCGCCATGAGAGCCCCGAGGACGTCACCATGGCCCACGTCGCAGCAGCGGCCGGCGTCGGCAAGGGCACACTCTTCCGGGCCTTCGGTGACCGCGACGGGCTGCTCCGCGCGCTGTACGAGGCCCGGCTCGAACCCGTCAGGGAAGCCATTGAGACGGGCCCACCCCCCTTGGGCCCCTCAACGCCGCCGAAGGATCGCGTGCTCGCCCTGCTGGACGCCGTCCTCTGCTTCAAACTGGACAACCGGCGCCTCGCGCTGGCCCTTGAGGCAAGCGGAAACAGCAGCCCGTACCAGGCACCGCACTACGAGCGATGGCACAGCATGCTCCGAGCGGTACTGGATCAGATCCCCGGCCTGCCCGACACCGACTTCACCGCCCACGCCCTGCTGGCAGCCACCCGAGCCGACCTTGTCGAGCACCTCGCCGAAGCAGAGCGCGTGCCAAGGGAGGAGATGCGGAATCAGCTCGCGAACTTCGCCTCCAGGCTCCTGGCCACCGGCAAGGCTCGCTAGAGGACTCATCTCACGTGCCGTCCTCACAGCCGCGATAGCGACCTCTTGGCCCCAACAGGAGCCGTCACCTCGCTGCAGACGTCTCGTTCGGACGCGTCAAGCGGTGGCGGAGGCTTCCGTGTTGCCCCCGGCCCTTCCACGAGAGGAACGAGTCGACCGCAGCTGGTCATAGAGGGCCGCGAGAGCGGTGAACGTGACGGGGAGGATCACGGCCGCAGTGACCAGGATGCCGACGACGACGGGGCGAGGATGCCGGCGTAGTACGCGGCGAAGAAGTTGCCCGTGGCCTGTTCGAGGAGGGATCGCACGAGGGGCCGCAGCGGCAGGGCGAGCTGTACCACCAGCCGCAGCAGTCCGGCGGTCAGCGCGGCCAGCACCAGCCCGAGGGCAAGAACGCGGCCCGCTCCGGCGCGCGACCACGTCAACGACCAGGACCGAAGCAGAGCCGCGCGGGGACCGAGCCCGTCAGCCGCGGCGGCCGGGGCGAGGTTGAGGGCGAGGCGCAGCAGCACAGCGACGCATACGGCGATTGCGGGGGCGGCCGAGACGAGTGCGTAGGGCCAGGATCCGCGTTCCAGTGGCAACGGGGTGTCGAGTTGGTCGCCGGTGAGACGGTACGCAACTTCCTGGGCGACCAGCGGCAGGGGCCATACGATCAGGCTGCGCAGCGCGTACCCGGCGAATACGGATCGCAGCCGCGCGGCGCCGCCTTGCGAGGGCTCGCCGGACTCCGCCGCCACCGCCCGCGAGCACACGGTCTGCAGGGCCGCACTGCCGATACCGAAGACAAGCAGGAAGAGCGGGAGCGTCCAGAGGGCGACCAGTGTCAGGTCTGTGTGGTCGTGCAGGTAGGGGTCCTCAAGCTGGTGGTAGTAAGTACGTTGGTTCCGCATGTGGGTGAAGAGGGGCCAGGCGAGCGCGAATATCGCGGCCGTCAACAGCAGCCCGGCCAGTCCGGACAGGCCGACGATGCGTACCGTGGCGCTTGCCAGTGCGCCCCGGTGCCGCCGCAGAACGGCGAACGTCGTGGCGGCGAAGCCACGTTGCGGGCTTCCGCTCGTCGGTGGCGCCGTGCGGTCGTGCTGTGTGGGCATGGAGACGAGCCTTCTTTACGTTCCGGTTCCGTTCGTTCCTGCTCAGGACGCCGGGCGGACGGGGCACGGTTCTGCGGACGTGTGAGCGCGAGCGACGGAATCAGGTGCGGCGCGCGGCGACCGCGGTGTGGGCCTTCGTGGGAGCCGTTCTCGTCGTGTAGGCGGTGGGTTGGTCCATGCGGCTGAATCTCACCTGAGGCGCGATCCGGATGTTTTCGAGTTCGGCAGTCTTCGGATGTCGAGAACGTGCCACCGGCTCCGTCCCAGGGACATCAGCGGCCACCACCGGCCGCGCGAGGAAGAAGGAGAAGCCAGCATGGCGATTCAGCGGATGGACAACGTCGGCATCGTCGTCGAGGACATGGAGGCCGCCATCGCGTTCTTCGTGGAACTCGGTATGGAGCTGGAGGGCAGGGCCGAGGTCGAGGGCCTCGTCGCCGACCAGTGCACCGGGCTCGACGGCGTCCACTGTGACATCGCGATGGTCCGGACCCCGGACGGTCACAGCCGGCTCGAGCTGGCGAAGTACCGCAGCCCCGCGGCGATCAGCACCGGGCCGCGCAACCGGCCGCACAACATTCTCGGCACGCACCGCGTCATGTTCGCCGTCGACGACCTCGAGGACACCGTTGCCCGGCTGCGCCCTCACGGCGCCGAACTCGTCGGCGAGATCGCCCGGTTCGAGGACAGCTATCTGCTCTGCTACCTCCGCGGCCCGGAGGGCATCATCGTCGGACTGGCCGAGCAGCTCCACTGAGGAGCCGTACAGCCTCACTGCCGGCCGTCCCGACCACCGCGTCCACCACCACACCCCGTGCCGGCTGTGCGGCCAGTGCGCCGACGGCCGGCCAGGGCAGGGACGTGCGGCCTCGCCCCTTGGGGCCTGGCGCCACGAAGCGGGCAGGAAACGGACACCTGATTGACTGAATCGGATCACCTGGTGATCGCCTAAGACGTAGGTTCCCGTGGCATCCTGTTGGCTTGCGTGAATCAAGTGTCTGCTGCGGTCGATGATGTGCGACGAACGGTCAAAGAGTCAGGTGGAGATGCGGCCCGAGGAACGACAACCGGACCTGCCGCACGACCCGTCTGCCCTTCCGCATCAGGACGGCTCGGTCGAGGACCCGTTGTCCGACATACCCGATGCGGTGCGAACCGCCGCGCTGCAAGCGCCCGGACATTGGATCGGTGCCGTCGACCCCGCTTGGCCGGGCGATCGGACTCCCCCTGACTGGGCGGTCGTCGGCGAGTGGCGTTCCGAGGACGGGGACGTACGGGAGTACCGCGCGAATCCTCATTACCGCCCCTCCCCCGCCGTCCTCGGCTGGCCCGAACCCACGGATCCCGTGGACGCCGCCGCCCAACTCGCGGCCACCGGCTATGGAACGGACGACGATGCTCTGGCCGCGCTGGCGCAGGCCGACGTCACGGTCCTGCGCGGTATCGACGGTGAGCCACTCGTCGCCGCAGGGGCCGACGGACATCCCGTGGTGATGGTCTTCTCCGCTCCGGCTCACCAGCTCATGGCGTCGACGCTGAGCCACGACACCCTGCCGGTCAGCGAGTTGGCAGACAGCCTTCGTGGCTCCGAGGCTTTCCTTGCCGTCAATGCGGGCGCCGCGGCTCCCCTCCTCGTCCCGGTGGAGAGCCTGCGCGCCGCTTACCCGTCCCGTCCGGGATCGGAGCAGGCGTCCGCCCCCGAGCACGTTCCGACCCGCACCACATCGTCACCGACATCTGTTCCGCATTCCGACAGTCCCCGCCCCACCCCTTGGCCCCACACCACAGGGAGGACCCAGTGACGCGCTCGGCCCAGTCTCCGGCGCAGCCGCCCACAGCGACGCGCGAGGAGAGCGAGACCACGCAGGCATCAACTCAGGTGCCTGAGGCTCAGGTTGAGAAGCCTCTTACGGAGGGCGAAGCCGCAGCCTCGGCTCCCGCCGCGGGCGAAACCGCCGACTCCTCCGGCGAAACCGCACCCCTCAAAAAGCCGTCCGAGGACGACGACGGCGACCCGCAAGCCGAGCACTCCCCCGGCACGGACTCCGCGAGCGAAAAAGCCGAGGCGACGGAGGGCTCCGCCGAGTCCGATCCGGGCGCCGCGGCCGCTGCGAAGAGCCGGCTGCCCGCGCTCGTACGGACGATGACCGCCACCGCGATCGGCGAGAAGGAACCGGCGTCCAAGCCCGTCGGCCGTCCGGGCAAGGCCGCCCTGGCGGGCGCCGCTGTGGTCGGAGCGCTGTTGGTGTCCGTGCCCTTCATGCTCCTCGGAGGCGGCGACGACGAGCATCCGTCGAAGTCGGCCAATGCCGCGGGAACCGTTCTCGGCGGCGACGATCCGGACCAGCCCGGGGACTTTGCGGCCGCCGCTCCCGAGGCGAGCAAGGAGGAGAGCAACCCCCCCGAGAAGAAGGTCGAGAAGAAGACCCCTCCCAGTAACGGCGGTTCGGGCGAGAAGGCCGCGCAAGACGCCAAGGGCGACGAGAAGCCGAGTGGCAAGTCCTCCGGGGACGGCGAGAAGAAGAAGTCCTCGAGCGCCGACAAGAAGAAGGCCGCTGCACCGCCCGCTGTCACGTTGGGCAATCCGGTGTTGATCCGGGGGCACGCGTCGGGACGCTGCCTCGAGGTTCCGGCGGCCCGGTTCCAGGACGGGATGCCACTGCAGATCTGGGACTGCAACGGTTCGAGCGCCCAGCGGTGGCAGACCGCGTCGGACGGCACGCTGCGCATCGGCGGGAAGTGCCTCGATGTGGCGAACGCCGACTTCAACGACGGCACACCGATCCAACTGGCCAACTGCACCGACAACATCGCGCAGAAGTTCGTCGTCAACGAGCGCAACGACCTGGTCAACACCGTCGTCGGCAAGTGCGTCGACGTGAAGGACAACAACACCGGTAACCGCGCCACGCTGCAGCTGTGGACGTGCACCGGCGCCGACAACCAGAAGTGGAGCTACGCCTGACCGTCGCACGGCGGTGCACGCGCGAGCGGTCTCACTCGAACAGCAGGACGACGGGCTGGCATCATTGATCACTGTGCTCCCGGAAGACAGGTGTCATCGCGCAAGGTGCCACCCAGGCAAGGAGGTTCGTGCGTGTCGCGCCAGGTACTGACGGTCGGCTCCGACGGGCAGGACCGGTACCGGACGATCGGTGAGGCGTTGGCGGCGGCGCGCAGCGGCGCCCTCGTCAGCGTCCGTCCGGGAACGTACGCCGAGAACCTGGTGATCCACACGAGGGTCACCATCGCGGCGGCCGAGGGGCGGGGCACGGTGGAGATCCGGCCGCGGTCGGGCAGTGTGCTGTCGCTGCGGGCCGATGCCGTGATGCTCACCGAGGTGTCGCTGCGCGGCGCGGACGCCGAGGAGCCCGCGGTGGACGTGCGGCGCGGGCAGGCCGCGCTCGACGGCTGCGACGTCAGCGGTTCCGCGTGGACGGCGCTGCTGGCCGGGGGCACCGGCTCGCTCGCGCTGCGGGACTGCCGGGTCAGCAACCCGCGCGGCGCCGGCATCGTGATCACGTCGACCACGCCGAGTTCCGTGGAGTCCTGCACGGTGGAGCACCTCGCCACCAGTGGTGTGGTGCTGGCCGAGCAGGGGGACGCGACCGTGCGCGGCTGCACGATCCGTGACGCCCGCGGCAACGGCCTGCTGGCGAACGGTGAAGCCCGCGGCACTGTAGAGGACTGCGACATCTCCTCCACGGACAAGCCGTCGGTGGCGCTGGAGGAACGCTGCACGACCACGGTCGTACGGACCGTGGTCCACGACACCAGTACGGGCGTGCACATCACCAGCGCGGGGCGCACCACGCTGGAGGACGTCCGGGTCACCGGGGCCTCGGCCACCGGCATCGTGCTCGCCGCGGGCACCGACCCGGTGCTGCGGCGCTGCCGCACCTCGCGGACCCGGGGCAGCGGGCTCCTGGTCACGGACCGGGCGCGCGGCTCGTTCGAGGACTGCTGGATCGACACGGCCCAAGGGCCCGCTCTCAAGGTGAACGGCGCGGCGTCCCCGGCGCTGACCGGCCTCACGGTGCGCGACTGCGAGGAGACGGGGCTGCTGCTGGAGGAGGACTCGGCGGCCGAGCTCGACCGGACCGAGGTCATCGGCGGCTCCCCCGCTCTGCTGCTGCGCAGCGGCGCCAATCCGCTCGTGCGCCGCGCCCGGCTCGTCGAGTCGGCCGGTGACGGCATCGCGGCGACGAAGGACGCACGCGGGCGCGTGGAGGACTGCGAGATCCTGCGGCCGCGCGGGGCAGGTGTGCGGGTCGCGGCCGGGAGCACCCTGTATGTCGCCGGGGGCGGTGTCTCCGGGAGCGAGGGCGACGCCGTTCTCGTCGAGGAGGGTGGCAGCGTCACTGTGCGGGACTTCCGGGTGGAGACGTCCGGGGGCGGCGGGGTCGTCGTGGCGAGCGGCGCGGAGCTGACCGCCAACCGCACGACGGTGCACGCCGCCACGGGCCACGGTTTCCTGCTGCGCGAGGGCAGCCAGGCCTCGCTCAGCGGCTGCGAGGTGAGCGGCGGCGAGCAGGACGGCTTCCGGGTGGAGTCGACCGCGCCGGTCTCACTGGTGAACTGCATCGCGCGGGAGAACGCGGGCGGCGGTCTCGTGCAGACGGCGCCCGGCGAGCGGCTGGCCGTGGAAGGGCTGAGCAGCAACGGCAACGGCAAGCGGGACGCCTGGGGCACCGGCAGCGCAGAGAACACCGATCCGGCTGGTTCCGGGGCCGCCGAGGCCTCACCGGCCACCCGTGACGGTGGTCCACTGGGCGCGCTCAACGACTTGATCGGCCTCGACAACGTCAAGGAGCAGGTCCGCACGCTGGTGAATCTCACCCAGCTCGCGCAGCGCCGTGAACAGCTCGGCATGTCGGCGCCGCCGATGAGCCGGCACCTCGTCTTCGCGGGCCCGCCCGGCACCGGCAAGACCACGGTGGCCCGGCTGTACGGGGCGATCCTCGCCGAGCTGGGTTCGCTGCGCAGCGGTCACCTCGTGGAGGTGTCTCGGGCCGATCTGGTGGCGCAGATCGTGGGCGGTACGGCGATCAAGACCACGGAGACGTTCAACCGGGCGCTGGGCGGGGTGCTGTTCGTCGACGAGGCGTACACGCTCACCGCCGACAGCGGGAACGGCGGCGCCGACTTCGGCCGCGAGGCGGTGGACACACTGCTGAAGCTGATGGAGGACCACCGCGACGACGTGGTGGTGGTCGCGGCCGGCTACTCCCGGGAGATGGATTCGTTCCTGGGCTCGAACCCCGGCCTGGCGTCGCGGTTCTCGCGGACCGTCGAGTTCGAGAACTACTCGGTGCCCGAACTCGTCGCGATCATGGACAGTATGTGCGGGCAGCACCAGTACGAGCTGGGCGAAGGCACGGCGGAGGCGCTGGCGGCGCACTTCGAGCGGATGCCACGTGATGCCACGTTCGGCAACGGACGTGCGGCGCGCGGTGTGTTCGAGGAGATGGTGGACCGGCAGGCGGTGCGGCTCGCGTCCCTGGAGCGGGTCGACGAGCAGGATCTGCGGACACTGCTGCCGCAGGACGTGTCGGCGACCGCCGCCGCGCCCGTCGCGGGGCAGCCGGCCGACGATCCGCTGACCAAGCTCGGCGACATGGTGGGCCTGGCCGAGGTGAAGCGGGATGTCACCGATCTCGTCAACCTGATCACCACCGCCCGGCACCGGGCCGCGGCGGGGCTGCCCGTTCCGTCGATCAGTCACCATCTGGTGTTCACGGGGCCGCCCGGCACCGGCAAGACGACGGTGGCCCGGCTGTACGGCGAGGTCCTGGTGCAGCTCGGCATCCTCAGCGGCGGGCAACTCGTCGAGGTGGCCCGCGCCGATCTCGTCGGCCGCTACATCGGCCACACGGCTCAGTTGACCCGGGATGTGTTCGAACGGGCCCGCGGCGGTGTGCTGTTCATCGACGAGGCGTACACGCTCACACCCGCGGGCGGCGGCGCCGACTTCGGCCAGGAGGCCGTGGACACGCTGCTGAAGCTGATGGAGGACCACCGCGACGACGTGGTGGTGATCGTCGCCGGATACACGGACGAGATGGAACGCTTCCTGGCCTCCAACCCCGGCCTGTCGTCCCGCTTCTCGCGCCGTGTCGCGTTCGCCGACTACTCCTCCGAGGAACTGGTCACGATCGTACGGACGCAGGCATCGGCCATGGGCTACGAGTGCGGGCCCGGCACCGGCCCGGTCCTCAAGGAACACTTCGACTCGCTGCCCCGCGACCGGACGTTCGGCAATGCGCGCCTCGCACGGCAGGTGGTGGAGTCGATGGTCACGCGGCAGGCCGGGCGGCTCAGTTCGCTGTCCTCCCCCACTCTCGATGATCTCCGCATCCTGGTGCCGGACGACGTGACGGCCGCGCGGAAGGCGGCGCAGCGATGACGGTGCGCGGCGGAGCTGCAGCGCGGCGGATGTCCGTGCTGGGGACGGCGCTGCTGCTGGCCATGGCCGTTCCGGGCGGCGCCGTCGTCGCGTCCCCCGCGCAGGCGCCGGCAGCGGCAGGCCGGCAGAAGCTGCCGGCCATGCCCTCGGCTCTGCCGTCGGATCCGCAGCAGTCGCCGTGCACACCCGCCTCCAAGACAGAGGCGCAGAAGCAGGACTGGTCGCGTCAGCGTCTCGATCTCGGGCGTGTGCACCAGCACGGTACGGGTGCCGGGGTGACCGTCGCGGTCGTCGACACCGGAGTGGTGACGGGTGCGGCCGGTCTCAAGGGGCGGGTGAAGGCCGAGGGCGAGGCGGGTCAGGACTGTGTCGGGCACGGCACGTTCGTCGCCGGGTTGGTGGCGGGCGCCGCGGGCGGCAAGCCCGATCTGGGTGGTGTGGCGCCGCAGGCCGACGTCCTCGCGCTGCGCGGTACGGACACCCGGGGGATGCCGAGCGCCGCGCGGGTCACTGCCGCGGTACGGGCCGCCGTCGCGGCGAAGGCGGACGTGATCACGGTCTCGGTGGCCCTGCCGCGCCGGGATGCCGCTCTCACCCGCGCCGTCCAGGACGCGCGGAAGGCGGGGATCGTGGTCGTGGCGGCGGCGACGCCGGACGCCCCGGCGGCCAGCGAGGACCCGGTGCCGAGCAAGGCGTACTGGCCGGCCTCCGAACCCGGGGTGCTGTCGGTCGCGGACATGCTGCCGAACGGCACACGGCCGGAGAATGCCCTGCGGACCCAAGGCATCGACCTCGCCGCGCCCGGCGCCGGTGTCGTGTCCGTCGGGCCGCGCGGCACGGGCCACTACCTGGGCGCCGGGCCCTCGTTGGGCGCCGCGTACACCGCGGGCGCGGCCGCTCTGGTGCGGGCCGCTCATCCCGATGCCTCCGCCGACGACGTCGTACGGCGTCTGGTGTCGACCGCCTACCCGGGTGATCTGCCGCAGCTCGATCCCTACGCCGCCGTCACGGCGGTCACCGACGACGCGCAGCGGTCCGACGCTCCGGGGCGCACCGAGGCGGTGGCGCTGCGGGACACCGGCGACGCGGACCGGGCCGGTGGCCGGGCGACGCTGCTGGCGCTGGCGGGCGGCGGGGGTGTGCTGGCCGTGCTGTGGGCGGCGTTCGTGCTGCCCCGGGCGCGGGCCCGCGGGTGGCGGCCGGCCGCGCGGGATGAGACGTAGCGGGATGAGACACATACGAGGGGCCCCGCCGGTTCTCGGCGGGGCCCCTCGCTGTCACTGGTGAGATCGGTCGATGCCCTCGGCGAGTGCCGTCTGTACGAGCCTCGCCTTGCGGCGCACGATGTGGAAGGCGCGGCCGGGCGGCAGGTTCCGCGGCTTGATGTTGCCGAAGAGGTAGCCCTCGGTGGGCGGGCAGGACATCAGCAGTGCCGGTGTGTTGGTCTCGTCGAGGCGGCGCAACAGCGCTTCGTTGAGGCCACGGCCCGCGCCCATCGCGCTGCGGGCGACGACCAGGTGCAGGCCCACCTCGAAGCCGAGCGCCAAGTGGTCGAAGAGCGGCTCGAAGGGGCTCTGGAAGGAGTTCCCGGCGACCATGTCGTAGTCGTCGACCAGTACGAACAGACGCGGTCCGGTCCACCAGTCGCACTGGCGCATCTGCCCGGGCGCGATGTCGGGACCGGGCTGGCGGGTCTGCATCGCGCGCGCGGCGCCGTCGACGGTCTCCTTGAGGTTGTCCAGGGAGACCACGTGCCCGATGCGGTACTCCTCCGGCACGGCGTCGACGAGGGTGCGCCGGTAGTCGACCACGATGATCTTCGCTTCGGCCGGGGTGTAGCGGGCGGTGATGCCCGCGGCGACCCGGCGCAGCAGGTTGGTCTTGCCGCTTTCGGTGTCGCCGACGGCGAGCAGGTGCGGGGTGCGGCTGAAGTCGTGCCAGACCGGTTCGAGGGCCTCCTGGTCGAGGCCGAGGGCGAGTCGCATGCCGCCGCCCTCGGTCGCGGTCGGCTCCGGCAGGTCGGTGACCGGAAGGCGGTGCGGCAGCATGCGGACCTTGGGCGCGGGGTCGCCGGGCCAGGCCTCGGCGATCCGGGCGACCAGGTGGGCGACGCCGTCGCCGAGGTCGTCGAGGTCGCTGCCGGCGTCGATGCGGGGCAGGCCCGCGAGGAAGTGGAGCTTGCTGTCGGCGGTGAGGCCGCGGCCGCCGCTGCGCGGCACGGAGCGGGCCTTGCGCATGTCGACCTCGGAGTCCATCGGGTCACCCATGCGCAGTTCGAGGCGGGTGGCCGCCTGGTCGCGCACCTGCGCGGAGAGTTCGACCCAGCGGGCGGTGGTGACGATGAGGTGGATGCCGTAGTTCAGGCCCCGGGCCGCCAGTTCGTTGAACTTGGGGATCAGGTCGTCGTAGTCCTGGCGGACCGTGGACCAGCCGTCCACGACGAGGAACACGTCGCCGAAGCGTTCGTCGGGAAACTCTCCGGCGGCGCGCCTCCTGCGGAAGGAGGCCATCGAGTCCACGGTGTGGTCGATGAAGAACTGCTCGCGCCGGGCCAGCAGGGTCATGACCTCGGCGACGGTGCGGTTGACGCGCTCGGGGTCCAGTCGCGCCGCGACGCCGGACACGTGCGGCAGTCCGCCGAGCTGGGAGAGTCCGCCGCCGCCGAAGTCGAGGCAGAAGAACTGTGTTTCGGCCGGTGTGTGGGTGAGGGCGAGGGAGCAGACGAGCGTGCGGACGAGGGTCGACTTGCCGCTCTGCGAGCCGCCGGCCACGGCGACGTGGCCGCCGGCCGCCGACAGGTCGACCACCAGCGGGTCACGGCGCTGCTCGAACGGCTTGTCGACGAGGCCGACCGGCACGCGCAGCTTTCCCTTCCCGGACCAGCCGGCGGCGGTCAGTCCGCGTTCGGCGTCCACCGTGACGCCGGACAGCAGCGCGTCCAGCGGGGCGGGGGTGTCCAGCGGCGGCAGCCATACCTGGTGCGCGGCCGGCCCCGAATCCCGCAGCCGGTCGAGCGCCACGTCGATCAGGCTCTCCTCCTGCTCCTGCGCCTCCTTCTCCGGTTCCGGGTCGGGGGTGGGGTCCGGGGTGACGGCGCGGGGGACGACCCAGCCGCTCGTCCACGGCACGACCTGGTTGGCGACGCGTGCGCGGACGACGGCGCCGGTGCGGCGCCGGTAGGTGCCCGAGGAGTAGGCGGCGCGGAAGCGCACGAGGGACTCGACGCCGGACTTCAGGTAGCCGCTGCCCGGCTGTGCGGGCAGTTGGTAGGCGTCGGGGACGCCGAGGACGCCGCGGCTCTCCATGGCGGAGAAGGTGCGCAGGCCCACCCGGTAGGACAGGTGGCTCTCCAGCTGGTGCATGCGGCCTTCGTCGAGGCGCTGGGAGGCGAGCAAGAGATGGACGCCGAGGGAGCGGCCGAGGCGTCCGATCATGACGAACAGGTCCATGAACTCGCGGTGGGCGGCGAGCAGTTCGCTGAACTCGTCGACGACGACGAACAGGCTGGGCAGCGGCGCGAGGTCGGCGCCCTGGGCGCGGGCCCGTTCGTACTCCAGGGCCGAGGTGTAGTTGCCGGCGGCGCGCAACAGCTCCTGTCGGCGCAGGAGTTCACCGTGGAGGGCGTCCTGCATGCGTTCCACGAGGGCGACTTCGTCGGCGAGGTTCGTGATGACCGCGGAGGTGTGCGGGAGTTCGTCGAGGCCGAGGAAGGTGGCGCCGCCCTTGAAGTCGACGAGGACGAAGTTGAGGGTCTCGGAGGAGTTCGTCAGCGCGAGGCCGAGGACGAGGGTGCGCAGCAGTTCGCTCTTGCCGGAGCCGGTGGCGCCGATGAGCATGCCGTGCGGGCCCATGCCGCCCTGCGCGGACTCCTTGATGTCGAGCTCGACGGGCCGCCCGTCGACACCGACCGCGACGGGCACGCGCAGCCGCGAGGCTCCGGTGTGCTTGGCCCACAGGCTCTGCGGGGTGTGCCGGTGCAGGTCGGGGATACCGAGCAGGGTGGTCAGTTCGACGTCGGTGTCCAGCGGCTGCGTGCTGTCGCTGCCCAGGCTCATCCGGGACGCGGACAGCAGGCGGGCCAGGGCCTCGGCGCCGCGGACGCCGAGGCGGTCGGGGCGGCCCAGCGGCGTGGTGCGTTCCTTGCGGCTGCGGTCGGTGCGCACCAGGCCCACCTCGTCCTGCTCGACGGTGAGGCGCAGCGTGTTGCGGCCGGGCCGCCAGCGCAGGGACTCGGCTAGGTCGATGACGACGGCGTTGCGGTAGCCGGGCCCGTCCCAGCGGTGTCCCTCGGGCACGGTGACGCCGTCCACGATGACGACGGTGTACGGCTCCTCGCGGCCGGGGACGGCGTCGGGCTCGAACCCGGGCCGTTCGGCGAACTCGGCGCCGAGCAGGTCGTCGAGTTCGGTGAGGTCGGAGGTGATGCGCCGTACGGGCCCGGCGCCGTCCTCCTCGTGGGGATGCAGGACGTGGGGCAGCCATTTCACCCACTCCCACTCGCCGCGCCGCTCGTCGGTGGTGCACACGGCGATCCACAGCTCTTCCGGGGCGTGGAAGACGGCGAGCTGGCCGAGGGCCGCGCGCACCAGTCCGCGAACCGCGTCGTCGTCGCCGCGCAGCAGAACCCGGGCCGATGAGCGCAGGTACAGGCCGATGGGCTGCTCGGGCACGGTCGAGTAGGCGCGGATGAAGCGACGCAGGGCATGCGCGCACAGCGGTTCGAGATCCTCGACGGGCCGGGTGGAGACGGGAGTGAGGGTGAGGGCGAGCTGCTGCTCGCCGACGGCGAGGCGGACCTCGCCGAAGTCCTCGTCCGCGGGGCGCCGTTCCCACAGCCGGGTGGTGCGCACGAGGGAGCGCAGCGATGTGGGCTCCGGGTGGCGCCAGGCGAGCGCCCGCTGCTGTTCGGCGATGGTCTGGCGGACGCGTTTGCGGGTCTGGGCCAGGTAGCGCAGATAGTCGCGGCGTTCGCCCTTCAGGCGCTGTTTGCGTTCGCCGGAGCGGCGCATCATCTGGCCGACGAGCATGGCCACCGCGGCGAGCATCATCATGCCGAGCGCGATGTACATGAAGACGCCGTGCGAGCCTCCGGGGCGGAGGAACATCAGCATCATCGACACCGACATCATCGCCATCGGCAGATAGGTCCAGATCGCCGTGGTGTCGGGCACTGTCTCGGCGAGGACGGGTGGTTCCTGGAGCGTCAGCTCGCCCTCTGGCATGTCCGGGCCGCTGCGCCGCGCGGGCCGACGAAACAGAACCACACTCAAGGGACAGATCCTCCCGGGTTGTTGGACTGTGTGCACCGGGGTCCGGTCCACACGGCCCCGAAACATCCGTGCATCATGCATGCGCCGCCGCGTCACCGAATTCGGGCGCGGCCGTGAAAACCCGGTGAACAGTCCGGACGCACAGCGGCGGAATCGGCCGTCGGTGTCGTGGAAGAAGGAGATCCCCGCGACAATCACGCCTCCAGCGGCAGTAGTCTGCACTCGGAGATCGCTCATGTCCACGTGGGCCCTGCCATTGCGTGCTCTCTCACGTGGAAAGACGGATCCGGACAACCCCCGCACACCATAACGCTCTTGGCAAAACCTGCTTCGGATACCCGTCTTCGAAGTTTCCAAACACGCGACCGGAGGCCGCTGTTCAGGCGACCCCTGCCATTCCCCCGTCGAACTTCATAATGGGAGACGAGAGTTCACATCATGACCGACAGTGCGGTGGCCGAACTGTGCCGCCTGACCGTACGCGCACCGGCCGTCTCCGTCGATCTGGCCGTGCCCACCGATGTCCCCGTCGCAGACCTGTTGCCGACGCTGCTGCGTTATGCCGGCGCGGAGGCCGAGGAGGCCGGCCTCGACCATGCGGGCTGGGTGCTCCAGCGGCTCGGTGACGCCCCGCTCGACGAGGAGTCGACGCTCGCCCAGGCCGGTCTGACCGACGGGACCGTTCTGCATCTGCGCCCGCACACCGAGGCGCTGCCCGAGGCGCGCCTGGACGACCTGGTGGACGGGATCGCCGACACCGCGGGCAAGCGGCTGCACAACTGGACTCCGCAGGCCGCGAGGAATCTCCTGGTGGGCGGCGCGGTCGTCGCCGTGACGGCGGCTCTGGTGCTGCTGTTCTGGCCCGGGGCGTCCGCGTCGGCGCGGCCGGTGTGCGCGAGTGTGGCGGGGCTGTTGCTGCTGGCGGGCGCCGGTTCGGCGAGCCGGGCGGTGGGGGACCGGGTGTCGGCGACGGCGCTCGGGCTGCTGGTGGTGCCGTGCCTGGCCCTCGCCGGCTGGGTACTGCCCGGCGGCGACGTGACGGGGCCGGACGCGACGCGGGTCGTCGGCGCGCGGCTGCTGGCCGCCGGGGCGGCGGGCGCGGGCGGTGCCGTCCTGGCGCTGGCCGCCACCGCGGTCGGCGCCCCGATGCTGCTGGCCACGGCCGTGGTGTCGGTGGCGGCCGCGATCGCGGGGACGCTGATGGGTTTCAGCGGACTCGACGCCCAGGCCTCCACGGCGATCGTGGCGACGGTGGTGGCGCTGGCCGCCGGGACGGTGCCCGCGCTGGCGTTCAAGCTGGCCGGCATGCGGATGCCGGCGCTGCCCTCGTCGGCCCGTGAACTCCAGGAAGGCATCGAGCCGTTCCGCAGCGAGGAGGTGGCCGAACGCACCGAGCTCGCCGGACGCTGGATCACCGCGCTGTTCGGCGCGACCGGGGTGATCGCGGCCGCGGCCCTGGTGCCGCTGACGCACCGGCCCGGCCTGGCCGAGGTCCTGACGTCCCTGGTCCTGACGCTGCTGCTCCTGCTGCATGCGCGGGGCCTGGTCCACATCGGACAGCGGCTCACGCTGGCGCTGCCCGCGGCCTGGGGCCTGGTCCTGCTCGCCCGCGCCTGGGCCGTGGCGGCCGAACCGGGCGGCCGGGCCGTCGTGTTCGCCGTGCTGCTGGCGGTGGCCGCGGCGCTCGTCGTCGCGGCGTGGACGGTGCCGGGCCGCCGCATGCTGCCGTACTGGGGCCGGGCCGCGGAGATCGCGCACACCGCGAGCGCGGTCGCGCTGCTGCCGCTGAGCCTGTGGGTGGCCGGGCTGTTCGGCTGGCTGCGCGGGCTGTTCGGCTGACCCCCGAGCCCACCTCGGGCGCCGCGGCGCCGTCATCACCGAGAACGAGAAGGAGAGGCAGTGCAGTCGAAACGGGACCAGGTGCAGGCCCACAGTTTCGTGATGGGCAGGCTCAGTTCGGGGCTGCTCCTGGCCGATCCGGACGCACCGGAGAGCCCTCTCGGGCGGACCACGCGCGGCGTCCTGTTCGGTCTGCTCGTGACGGTGCTCGTCGCCGCAGGCGCGACGGTGTACGGGCTGCTGCGCCCCGGCGGGAACGACAGCTGGCGCTCCGGCGAGAGCCTCGTCGTGAACCGGGACACCGGGGCCCGCTACCTCTACACCGGCGGCACGCTGCATCCCGTGCGCAACTACGCCTCCGCGCGGCTCATCGGCGGCGCCGAGCTGACCTCGGTGGATGTCGGCACGGCCTCGCTGCGCGGCACCCCGGTGGGCGCTCCGGTGGGGATACCCGGGGCGCCGGACACCCTGCCAGGCGCGGGTGAACTCGACGGCGGGGCCTGGCACATGTGCGTGACCGGCGCGGCGGGCGCGCTGCCGAGCACGGGCGGCGGCACCGAGGCCGGGGTGAACAAGCCCGGCGCGACCACGGTCGTGGCGGGGGCGTCGTTGGCCACGCGCGCCCTCGCCGGTGACCGCGCGGTGCTGGTGCAGGGACCGGATCGCAAGGAGTACCTGGTGTGGCGCGGCAGCCGGCTGCCGCTCGACGAGACGTCCGACGCGCGGGGCGCGCTCGGCTACGGCTCCGAGTCGCCGATGCCGGTGTCCGCGGCGTTCCTGGACGCGCTCGCGCCGGGCGCCGAGCTGGCGCCGCCCGAGGTGCCCGGTCGCGGTGAGAAGGGCCCCGACCTGGGCGGCGAGCCCACCCGGGTGGGCCAGGTGTTCAAGGTGACGGTGCCGGGCGGCAGCAGCACGTACCAACTGCTGCGCTCCGACGGTCTGGTCCCCCTCTCCCGTACCGGGGCCGCGCTCGTCCTCGGGGACCCGGCCACGCAGAAGGAGGCGTACGAAGGGCAGTCTCCGACCGCGCGGACGGTGGGCGCGGACGCACTGCGCCAGCACCGGGCGGCGTCGGCCGCCCGGTCCTCGGACGCCTCGGGGCTTCCGGCGACGCCGCCCGAGCCGCAGTCGACGCCGCGCGGCTCGGCGCTGTGCGCGGAGGTCGACGGCGGGGCGCAGGGGGCGCGGATCAGCTCGGTGCTGGTGTCGCTCGACGCGCTGGCTCCGCTCGCCGTGTCGGCGGGCACCGCGGGCCCGCCGCAGCCGGCCTGCGTGGCACCGGACGCGACGGTCGTCCGGCCCGGACACGGCGCTCTCGTACGAGCCCTGAACGCCTCCGGAGCCGCGCACGCGGGCACGACGTACCTGGTCGCGGACAACGGAGTGAAGTACCGGATCGCCTCGAAGGAGGCGCTCGCCGCGCTGGGGTACGGCGCCGACGACATCACGTCGGTTCCGGCTCCGCTGCTGTCGACGCTGCCCACCGGTTCGGACCTGGACGAGCGGGCCGCGTCGGGGGCCACGGCCCCGCGGGTGACCGCACCGGATTGCGGGAACGGGCAAAAGGGAAAAGAACGCAATGAACAAAACTCCGTATGAACGGAGTTGAGGCCGAGCGGGGATCAATTTCCGGCCAGATTCAAGGAGACACAGCTCTCCCACAGGCTGAAGTGAATATGCCACCGAGAAAGCTCAGAGAAACCTCAAGAAGCCTGTACGTGCGGGGCCGCCAACACATCGATGCCCGAAACGAGCAGGGAACGGGCGGCTCTCTCCCGCGCGTTGCCCGTTTCACCGGACGCCGTGCCCGCATGGGGCCCGAATTCCCGTCGCGCGCGGTCAGTTGCGGTTCCGCCACGCCGCGTCGATGAATCGGTGCGCCCGCCTCACCTCGGCCATCCGCGAGAAACCTTGACGTAACTCTGTTCAGACCAGGTGGATTTGAGGCCGGTCCTCGGGCGGAGATTCACTGGATTCGTTGCGCGGAGGGCCGGATTCTCTTTAGCCTCAGCAGGCACGATCGCCACAGCGAAGCTCGACCGAAGGGAGTGCTCCATGGCCGACAACCGGTTGGTGGACGACAAGGCAGTACAGAACGGGGTGCACGCGCTGGGGATGGCCAAGGACGGCGTCGAGCGCATCCGGGGCAACGTGAGGTCGCTGGCGCTCGGCGTCGGCGGTGACGAGGGCCGCGCCTTCATGAACCTCTTCGAGAAGTGGGACGAGCAGGCCCAGCGCATCATCGGCCAGATCAACCGCATGACGGACGCGCTGGAGGACAACCGCTCCTCCGCCCAGAAGACGTCGGCGCACCACCAGAGCAACATCGGCCAGCAGGCCGGCAAGGTCTCCTCCGGTGTCTTCGAGGCGCTGACCTGACCTGCCCGCTGCCGGGGGCGCCCCCCGGCGTCGGCCCCTCCCCCTCGGGCCGAACCCCCACCACGAGACGCCTCGGACCACCGGTCCGACGACCAGAGAGGCATCCGTCATGCCCGCCGAGAACCTCACAGACGGCATCATCGATGTCCAGTACAACGCGGCCGCCAACGCCGCCGTGGACATCCAGCAGCAGACCAAGGCGATCCAGGGCACCCTCCAGTCCCTCGAGCAGGAGCTGCAGGCCCTGATGCGCGGCTGGAGCGGTGACGACCAGCAGGAGTACACCAAGGTCCAGCAGCAGTGGAACAACGCGGTCGGCAAGATGCAGCAGCTGCTCTCCGAGAACGGCACGCTCCTCGAGGACGTGGCGGACGGCCACAAGAAGGACGAGCGGCGCAGCAGTCAGATGTGGCAGTCGGTCACCCCGCGCTGACCCCCTGAGACGTCCGCGTCCCGGCCTTCCCCGCAAGGGGCACTCCCCCACGGGCCGGGACGCGGACCCCACCGTTTCCGGCACCGAGCGAAGGAGGGTGACCCGTGGCCGATCTGACCCATCTCGATCTCAAGCAGCTCCAGAAGTTCCGTGACGAGGACGTGGAGCAGGCCCTGAAATCCGCAGGCACCTACCGTGACAAGGAAGTCGACGGCATCCGCCCGCTCCGCGACCTCACCGACGGTCACACCACGGAGGGGAATCCGGACAAGGGTCAACAGATCCTGCACATCGGCAAGATGACCACCGAGGATCTGGTCTCGGGCCCGTCACTGATCAAGGACATCACGACAGCGGCGACGACCATCGACAAGTTGCTCGGAGACCAGGAGACGCTCTTCAAGGACTTGAAGGACGCGCTCCAGGACACCCTCGACAAGATGAGCAAGACCCACCAGAGCAACCTGGACTCGATCGACGCCCAGACCCTGCTCCAGCTGTTCGAGGACGTCGACACCGATGTGGCCGGCACGAACAGCGGCGGGGACGACGAGAGCTGAGTACCGCGCGCGGCGGTGACACCGTCGCGGGCATGGAAGACCAGCACCAGACCAGGAAGGGCACTCGGTGGCCGGGGAACGCTACGACCCAGACTCGAAGGCGAACGTCGACAAGTACGGGGACGGTGTCGCCTCGGGCGACGGGGACGACGCATGGGCCAAGCTCGTCGCGCACCTCACCGGCTATCCCGTCCCGAAACGGTCGACGATCTTCGAGAAGCTCACCTCCGATCACGGCGGCCCGCTCTTCCGGATGGACATCAAGAACCGCTCCCTGCAGGAGGTTCTCGACAAGTCCGGCTTCGAGATGCAGGACGGCCAGGACTACGAGATCTGGTTCTTCGACGCGAGCGGCGGCGGCAGCCCGCAGCTCAAGCAGGCCCGCATCGTCTTCGAGGGCAGCGTCCACGACAAGGACGACAACCTCCAGTTCGCCGACACCTCGGGCGGCTCGGCGGGCGAGGTCGCCGTCAGTCACGGCAACGAGTTCACGGACTACAACGACGACACGTTCACGACGGTCGACCTGGCCCAGTACATGAACGGCCCCCGCGACGCCCTGCTGGCCCTGTTCAACGGCAACACCGAAGGCATGTCGTTCAACGGGCTCGCCGTGCCCGGCAACGGAGCGGTCGTCCTCGACTCCTTCCGCACGACAGGTGAGTCCTTCGACCGTGCGGCGAAGTTCTTCCGGGACCACGCCGTCACGATCAAGGGCTGGGAGGACGCCCTCGGCAGGGACGACGCGGCCTGGAAGGGCGAGTCGGCGGACATCTTCCGCGAACTGCTCAAGAAGGTCCGGGAGAACTACGAGGGCTACGTCGACACCTTCACCGGTTCCGGCGGCGGCACCGCCGACGGCGCCACCGTGTACTCCCAGGCCCTCGCACAGGGGCGCGACGCGCTGGAGGACGCGGCGAAGACGCTGCTGGACGCCTGGTACAAGTGGTCGCAGTCGGACTACTACGACCCGCACCGGGTGCTGAGGTACGTCCTGGACAGGCTGGCGGCCTGGGCCGAAGCCGAGAACATCAGCAAGACCGAGATCTACTCGACGACCTCCTCCGGGTACGGCGGCTCCCCTGTCACGACGACGAGCGCGCGGACGAAGGAGGGCTTCAGCCAGAGCCCGGAGAAGTACGGCGACCTCGCCAACATCGAGACGTGGAAGAAGGTCGGCGAGGAGGCTGTCCGCATCTGGAGCAAGGGCGTCGACGAGTACCTCGGCGAGGCCGCCACGCGGGTGCAGTCCACGCTGAACAACAAGTTCCTCGACCTGGGACGGGAGTTCACCGACAACCAGCCCAAGCCCAAGACGACCAGCACGGCGGCCGAGGACTACGCGGACGATCAGGCCGAGAAGGAGAAGGAAGAAGCGGAGAAGGAGAAGGAGGAGGCGGAGGCCGAGGCGAAGAAGGAGAAGGAGGAGTACGAGAAGGACAAGGCGGACGCCAAGGCCGAGGCGGAGAAGGAGAAAGAAGAGGCCAAGGCCGAGAAGGAGAAGCAGGAAGCGGAGTACGAGAAGGAGAAGGAAGAGGCCGAGCGCAAGGCCGAGGAGGACCGCAAGAAGCTGGAGGAGAGCCTCGGTGATCTCAACAACCCCGGCGGTTCGAACGGCGATCTCGGCGACCTGGGCGATCTCGGTGGGCTCGGCGACCTCGGCGGTGCGGGGAACAACACCCCGATCACCACGAGCCTCGGCGACCTCGGTGGGATCAACGGTGACGGTTCACTCACCGACCCCGGGAACGGGAACACCCTGAACACTCCGCCGGGAACGGACGGCCTCGGTGACTCCGGCCCCGCCCCGGGCCCGGTGACCACCAGCCTGGGCAGTCTGGGCGGCCTGAACGGCAGCGGCGACCGTGACCGCGCGACGGGTCCGGTGACGCAGGACCTGGGGAACCTGGGCGGCCTCAACGGGACACCAGGTGAAGGCAGTTCGAGCTTGGACACGCCGACGGGCGGCACCACCTCGCTCTCGGGAGCCGGCGACTTCAGCACCACGTTCCCGGACGGCAGCAGCACCAGCTTCGATCCGAGGACCGGCGCCCTCACCACGACGAACCCCGACGGCACCGTCACCACGACCGACCTCACCCACGGCGCCACCAGCACCAACCCCGACGGCTCCGTGACCCGCCTCGACGGCGGCAAGCTCACCACCGACTTCCCCGACGGCACCACGCAGAGCATCGACCCCGACACCGGTCAGGCCCTCACCACGCATCCGGACGGCACCACCACCGAGACCGACCTCGGCACCCTCGACGGGCTGAACACCCAGAACGGCACCGGCGACACCGGGAACCCCGGCGACCTCGGCGACCTCGGTGACCTGGGCAAGCAGATCACCACCCAGTCGCTCGGCGACCTGGGCGGCCTCAACGGGACGACCGACACGACGGGTGGCCTCACCACGCCCACCGGCGGTCACACGTCCCTGACGGGTGGCGATTTCACCACCAGTTTCCCGGACGGCAGCAGCACCAGCTTCGATCCCGACACCGGGTCCCTCACCACGACGAACCCCGACGGCACCGTCACCACGACCGACCTCACCCACGGCGCCACCAGCACCAACCCCGACGGCTCCGTGACCCGCCTCGACGGCGGCAAGCTCACCACCGACTTCCCCGACGGCAGCAAGCAGGTCATCGACCCCGACAGCGGCGTCGCCACGACGACCGATCCGCAGGGTCACACCAGCCGCGTGGACCTGGACGGGCTCAACTCCCGTACGGGCGGCGGCGCGTCGGACACCATCGGCGACCTGACCGGCCTCGGCGACGGGCTCTCCCTCGACAGTCCGTCCTTCGACAGCCCCTCGCTCGGCGACGGAGGTGGCGGAGGAGATGGCGGAGGCGGCACCACCAGCGAGAGCCTCGGCACCCTGGGCGGCGGTGCGGGCGGTGCCACGTCCGACCTGGGCGGCGGCTCGGCGCTCACCGGCTACGACGGCACATCGACGACGGGCGTCCCCCACTCCGTCGACCCGCTCTCGGACCAGACGTCCGCGATCGGCTCCGGCGGCGGTTCCGGAGCGGGTTCCGGCACCGGAGCAGCGGCTGCCGGCAGCGGGCAAGGAAGTCCCGGCATGCCGATGATGCCGATGAGCGGCATGGGAGGCATGGGAGGCGGCGACAAGGGCTCGCACGGTGAGCGCGTCCGAGCCGTCCTCACCGACGCCGTGGAGGAGAGCCGGCGCCGCAACCGTCGCAGGCGCAGCCCCTGGGGCCGCTCCGAGGACGAGGACACCTTCCTCGTCCCGGCCGCACGTCCCGCCACCACCAGCGGCGGCCAAGGCTCCGGCCAGGACACGGCCGCGGACGAGACGACGCGCCGGCCGGTCACCTCGTCCGACTACCTGGAGGAGGACGCGGACGTGTGGGGCACCGACGAGGGCGGGGCGCCGGCGGTCATCGGACGGTGAACCCCGGCCCGGCACCGGTCCAGGGGCGGCAGGCGCGCCGCGCACGTCGTACGGCAGGAGAGGGAAGAGAAGTGACGGATTCGCTGGAGCAGCGCATCGACCGGGCAATGGCCGAACTCAAGGCCACGCAGGAGGCGGTCGCGCGGACGGAGCAGGAGCTGCGCGACGCCTCGTTCGGCGCCGTCTCCTCCGACCGCGCCGTACGCGTCACCGTCGGCGCCCAGGGCGAGCTGGCGGACCTGGAGTTCCTCGACGGCAAGTACCGCTCGATGTCGGCCCAGGAGCTGGCGGCGAGTGTGCTGGAGGCCGCGCAGGAGGCGCGGGTCCGGGTGGGCCGGCACGTCATGCGGGCCATGGCGCCGTTCACCGAGGCCAGCACGGGCGTGCCGGAGCTGCGGGGACTTGACGTGGACTGGGAGAAGATGTTCGGCCCGGAGGTGGTGCGCGAGCGGGACGGGGCGGCCGGCCGGCCGGCTGACGCGCCGTGGCGGGACGCGCTCGGCGAGGACGGTGAGGAGTAGCCATGTCGGACCGCTACTACGGCGACCCGCAACGCATTCAGGCCGGGGTGCGGCAACTGGAGGAGATCGCGGAGGCCGCGCGCAGTATGACCGCGGACTTCCTCGACGAGATCAGCGGGACCGTCTCCTGGCCCGGTACCAGTGACGACTTCGCCCAGAAGGTGAAGCCTCAGGAGCGCAAGGAGCGGCAGACCACCAAGGACACGAGCATGGCCATCCGTGATGCGGTCGTCGCCATCACGGAGGGCACTCTCACCAACCTCGACACCATGAAGGCGATCAAGAACCAGGCGCTGGAGGACATCTCCAAGCAGAGCAGCCGGATCAGCGACGTGAACGGCGGTCATGCGCGCCACTGACAGCCGCTCCGGGCGAGGAGCGTCCCGATGAGCATGCAGGCGTCGCCCGAGGTGAACGCCATGCTGTTCATCCTCACCGGGGAACGTCTCCTCCAGGCCGACGAGGACATGGCGTACGCGAGCCGCCAGCCGTACGGGCGGCTGGGCAAGCGTGTGCGCGATCTGTCGGGGCTGATCGAGAAGTCCGTACGGGACATCTCCACGGCCATGCCGGACGACGTCGGCCGTGAGTACGTCCGGGCCATGAGCATGCTCATCGACGACGGCGGCAAGAACTATCTGCGCGAGTTCGGCGACCAGCTCGACAAGATCGCCGACGGCCGGGTCAAGGCCTCCATGGACATCCTGGAGTCCAAGTGGCAGGTGATCGCGGAGGTCATCCGGCTCCTCATCGAGATCGCCTTCTACCTCGCGCTGTCGTACTTCACCGGCGGTGCCTCGCTCACCCAGATCGCCCTGGCCAAGGCGCGCAGCCGCCTGCTCATCCTCACCACGCTCAGCCATCTGCTGGAGCGGATGCATCTGCTGCCGTCGCTGACCGAGGCGCTGGAGGAGGCGTTCACCACCTTCGTCGTGCGCCTCGGCATGATGCTGGCCGGTCCCGACGGCCGCAGGCCGGACGGGTTCGACTGGGGGCAGATCCTCAAGGACGGGGCGTTCGGCGCGCTCGCCGGCGGCTTCGCCAGCATCTTCCACGGCGCCGCCAAGAACATCCTCAACGGGTACGACAACAATTTCCTCAAGGGCGGCCCGGACCTCAACTTCAAGAACGGCGGACCGGATCTCCCCAAGAACGGCCCCGACCTCCCGAAGCACGGGCCCGACACCCCGAAGGGGAACGGTCCCGACGCCCCGAAGCCCGGCCCCGACACGCCCAAGGGGAACGGTCCCGACGCCCCGAGGCCCGACCCTGACGCTCCCAAGGGAGACGGCCCGGATCTGCCCGGCGACGGGCCCGGCAAGGGCGCGATCACCGGACACCATGTCGTCAAGGAGACCTCCGACTTCATCGCCTCCGGAGGCGCCGAGTCCCTCGCGGAGATCATCGCGGGCGGGCTCTTCTACGGTGACTGGTCGACGAGTTGGTCCACGTTCGTGGGCGCGGGCGTCAGCGACCGGGTCGGCTCGGCGCTCAACACGGGTGCCATCAACACGGGCAACGGTCTGCGCGACTTCGTGGCCGACCTGCGCAACCAGCCGCCGCCCACGGTGTCGGGCACAGGTCCGGTCGGCGGCGCCAGCACCGACGGCAACGACCACGGCACCGACAACGCCCCGCACGGCGAGGACAGTCGCGACAGCGCGACATCCACAGGTCCTCAAGACGGCCTGGGTGAGCGGGACTTCAACGACCAGTACGCCGCCCCGCCGACTTCGACTCGTACGGTGCCGGAGACCGAGAGCGACTTGTGGCGTGACGTCCACACCGGCTCCCCCGAAGCGCGGAACGCCGCCCTCGAAGCCATCGGGGAGTCGCGGGGCACGCCCCCTCCCGGTGTCGACGAGATCGGCGTACGCGACGCGCTCCACCATCAGCTGTCGGACGTTCCCGAGATCCGGGTCGTGTCCGGCGGAACGGGCCCGGCGGCGGCAGCCGACATCGCCGACGTCCGCCATGCCCTGCAGGGGCTCGGCCCGCAGGTGACCGTCACCGGGCCGCCCGGCGCGGCCACCGTGGACTCGTCCCCGACCGCAGGGCCTACGCAGGTCTCCTCCTCCCCCGACGGGATCACGCAAGCACCCTCCAGCACGACCACCGGTCCGGGAACCGCTCCTGCCCCGCCGTCTTCCGCACCGACGCCCTCCGCCAACCGTGCACCGGAGACGACCCAGAACACGGCGCCCCCGGCGGCCGACGCGGCGCACGACGAGACGGCACAGGCACAGGCACAGGCACAGGCACATCAGCCGACCACCACACCACCGGCCGGGGACACGTCACCCACGCCTGTCGCAGACCCTGCTTCTGGACCTGCTTCAGACCCTGCTTCAAGCACTGCTCCTGGACCTTCTTCAGCAGCAGAGCCGAGCGGCTCCGCCACCAGTCAGGACACCGGCACCGTGGAGCCCGAGCCCAACAGCACGCCGGAGCCGACGCTCCTCGAGTCGTCCAACACCGTCGCCCCGCTGGCAGAGCCCGGTCGTCCCCTGACCGTCATGGTCTCGGACACGCCCCTCTCCCTCGACGCCCCGGCCTCCGCGACGCGCCTGCTCGACGCGTCCGGCGCCGACCACGCCGTGGTCCTCGGCCCGCCACCCACTGCTTCCCCTGCGCCGGGAACCCCGGCACCACCGCGCGAGGCCGCCGTCCTGTCCCGGGACGTGCCGAGCGGGCCGGTGCAGGTCCGCCCGCTGCCCACCTCTCCCCCGGCCCAGGGCCCATCGGAGTTCCCCGGTTCGGACGTGTTGCGTCCCGTGACCCAGGCCCTCGGCGCGACCTCTTCGGCCGCCCCGGTCGACTCGGACGCCCCGGCGGCGCGTCCTGTCACCGAGAGCTCCGCAACGGTGGGCACGGACCGGACCCTCACGCCCCCACCCACCACCTCCACGCCTTCCCCGACCACAGAATCCACAGCGGATCCGCAGCCCGCCACGACCAGCACGACCAGCACGACAGCGCCTCTCGCGGCCGAGCCCCAACCGTCCACGAGCACAAACACCGGCGCAGACGCGCACTCGGGCTCGGACACTGATACAGACACGGACACAGACACGGCGGACGTGGCCACCGACCTGCACCTGGAGTCGGGCAGCGTCGCTCCCACCACGACGCCACCACCGGTCACCCCCGTGGCCACGACGCCCGTCGGCACACCGCAGCACCAAGGACCGGTCACACCCAAGCCCCCGCAGCCCGCGCCCCAGAGTCGCCTCGTCGTCACCCGGCCGATCGACGCCCCCGGCGCCCCCTCTCCGGCCACCACCCCGTCGGTCACCACTCTCGACGGACACACGCTCCCTCTGGATCAGATCCGCAAGCGGGTCGTCGGAGATCCGGCTCGCGCCCAACAGGGCGGAGCTGTGCGGACGTTGACCGTCTCGCAGAGCACGGTCGAGGACGGCACTTCGCGCGCCACCGGCCGGGAGCGCCTGCTCGATCAGGACACCTATCGCACCGCCCGCGCGACACTTCCGTCCCACGGCGGGACGCCACCTCGGCAGAACGGCGCGCCCCGGGCCGTCTTCACCGGCCCGCCGCGGCCGCTGCCCGGCTCGGGCACGGAACACGGTGCGGACTACTTCGTGGCTCACGGCACCCCTCGTACGGTCACGCTGGGCACCGGCGACACCGGCCGTCCGTCCGTCGTGGTAAGCGGCGTGCAGTTGGGGAACGTGCTGCGCGCGTGGAACAAGGACGGCGCCACCGAGCGGCCATTGGTGCTGTACTCGTGCGAGACCGGCCGCCGGCCCGAAGTCGCCGGACTTCCGGTCGCCCAGCATGTGGCGAACCGTACGGGCCGTCGCGTCTACGCCCCCACGAGCGAAGCCGGTACGGCCAAGGACCGGGACGGCGAGGTGCGTGCCGTTCTCACCGAGGGTCCCGAAGGTCCGGGCGCATGGCGCCTGTTCACTCCGGAGCCGTCGGGACGGGACCTGGACGCACTCGCCCGGACCAGCGGTCTGCACACCGGCCCGGGGCCGGCCGATCCGTTCGCCCGCGCCCGGACCCTGCAACACGTGCGAACGCTGCGCGGTGTGCTCGGCCACGATGCCGAACAGCGCCCGGACGCGGCCGAGTTGCTGAGCGGTCTGGCCTACGTGGACGGCCTGCGCTGGCGCTCTCCCGACCCGGAAGGCCGGTTCACCGACGGGCGCATGACCCCCGGTCTGCTGCAGCGCATGGTCAGCCACGGGGACACCGCGGCCTCCCCCACAGCACCCACTCCGGACGCGCACATCGCCTTCCTGCGCGACGCCGCGCGACTGGCTTCCAGCGGCGACACCGACACGACGCTGGCCCGTCTGCTGCACTCCCCCGCCCCGCAACTGCCGCCGGACACGCTGGTGTCCCCCGAGGACGTACAGGGTCTGCAATACGCTCCCGCGGCCCGTATCACCTGGCAACTGTCCGATGCTCCGCTGCCGTTGTCCGAGCTGGCGCTGAGCCCCGAGGACACGGCCACTCTGCTCGCCCGCCGGCCCGACCTGGCTGCCGCGTCCTCCCCGCCCACCGTACGCACCGACGTCACGCCCCTGGACGACCTGGAGGTCCTCGGGCTGAAGGCCGGAGGCTTTCGGGGCGCGGTGCAGGTCGAAGGCCGCTCCTTCCGGACGGTGCCGACCGCCGCGGACGGCGACTGCTTCTTCCGTGCCGTGCTCACCGGGGCCCGCGCTCAGGGTGTCGCGCCGCAGTGGGCGCAGACGGACGTCGCGGGGCTGCGCACACTGCTGCACACCGGTCTCAACGGTTCCGAACTCGCCGACGCGCTCACGGAGTCGGCGCCGGACCCGGTGCGGACCGTCGTCGACGATCTGCGCGAGCGGTTCCTGGCCGGCTCGCATCTCGACGACGCCGCTACCCGGCGGGCGGCCGAGTCCGCCTGGGACGCTCTCTCTCAGGCCGCGCTGGCCGGCGATGTGACGACCTGGCAGCGGCTGCTCCGCGAGAGTTCCTACCCTGGCCTCCTCGATGTCGCTCCCACGCCCGAGGCCGCGCGGCGGACGGGCAGTGGCGGTCTGCTCGCCGCGACGGCGGCCCGTACCGGTCTGTGGTCGTCGCCGTTCGGGGACCTCGTGCCGACCGCGCTGGCACGTGCGGCGGACCTGGACCTGCGGGTGGTGCGCAACGGCGCCGTCACCGCGCTGCACCCCGGAGGCCGTGGCGGGACGCTGTACGTCGCGTACAACGGCCGCGACCACTACGAGGGCCTCGCCGCACCGGCCCCGACGACCACCCCGGCGCCTGCCCCGCCGCCCGTCAAGACGGTCCCGGAACCCGCCCGGACGCAGGACCTGTTCCAGGACTGGCTGGACAGCATGCGGTCGCTGGACGAGGCGTTGCGCGACGAGCCGTCGGCGGCGGCCCGTCTGCGCAGCGCCCCGGTCCTCCCGGACACCACACTGCCGTCCGCCGCCGACGACGTCGTGGCGGACGCCCAGCGTCGCGCCGAGGAGACCGAGCAGCGGCTGTCCGACGCGCTCGACGGGGCCACGAAGAGCTCGGGGAGCACGCAAGGCGCCCCGTCCGTCGTCGACGACGGCGTCTCGACGGCGGACGGCGCGGACCCGGCCGAGCCGGCCACCGGCGAGAAGGTACCGCTGGAAACGCAGCTCGAACGGCATCGCCCCACACGCCTGTTGACCGGAGCGGACGCGCCCCCGCCCGGCCCGCCTCCCTCGACGGTCACCTTCGACGACGGCAGCCGCCTTCCGACCGCCCTCATCGGGCCCGACGCGGACGACGCCCGTGGCCCCTCGGGCGGCCTGATGTCCGGGCTGGGCAGGGCGACGCTGCGCGATCCGGATCAGGTGGCCGACGAGATCGTCCGCGGACTGCCGCAGCAGGTGCGCGACCGCTTCGACGACGCGGAACTGCGGCGGTTGCTGGCCGAGGAGCCCGGCGCGTTCACCGGGCCGCGCGGCGCCGGATTCGTGGCGCGCGAACGTTCCGAGGTGGGGTACGAGATCACGGTCGAGGCCGTCCCGTACCACCGGTGGGAGCGGTTCGCCGACGCCGACGGGGCGACGACGAAGGTCGACACCCTGCGTCGCGGCCAGGCGTCGACCGGGGTCTCCCGCAGTGTCGCCACGCTGCGCCGGGCCGCCGGAGCGATCAGTCTGGGCCCGCCGCTGGAATGGCTGCTGAAGCTCGGTGCCTCCATCGGCCGGTCGCGGCGCACCGACTACTCCACGGGAAGCCAGGCGTTCAGCCAGTCCGAGTGGCGGGCGATGGACGGCTCGCACCTGCATGTGGACGACGTGTACTACCGGGTGCGCGTCGACCGGGTCACCCCCGGGCCCGACACCACCCCGCGAGGGCCCGGCGCGATGTCGCCGGGGTGGCACCGGCAGCCGGTGCACGAGGGCGGCTTCGCGGTGCGGGGCGGCCTGACCTGGCGGCTCCCGGACAGCCTGACCGAGCCGTACACGGGTCCCACCCGCGCGCCGGAGACGATCACCTTCCGCGACGGTGCCGCGCCGCGCGTCGCGGACACGACGGCGCTGCACCTGCGGGACTCGCCGGAGGATCTCGCGCTCGCCATGTCCGGTGCGCGGCCCGGGAGTTCGGCGCACCGCACGCTCGTTTCGTTCCTGCGCCCGGGCAGCCTGCTCGGGCTGTTCCCGCGGCTGTCGGGGCAGGTCGTCGGTCCCGAACTGACGCGCGGTCGCTCGCAGCACCCGCTGGGCCACCTGATCGTGGAACGCGCCGTGTCGCACAAGGGCACACGGGTGACCGAGGCGACGAAGGTGGAGCTCCGCAACGTCGACCAGATCACGCAGCAGAACGAGCGCACCCACACCCGTGAGACGCGCTTCGGCGCGCAGATCACTGCCGGGCCCAACCACATGTACCAGGGTGCGGCGGCGGACGTGCGGGTCCAGGGCGGCCCGATGGCCCGCCTCGATCTCGGCGCGGGCCGTGCCCACTACATCGGCGGTTCGGCGGCTCGGAAGATCACCGGCCGGGTCAAGGGCACCCCGGTGGCGCTGTACCAGGTCGAGAAGACGCTCTACGTCCGCCGGCCCGGTGAACCGGCTTCCGCGGCACGACCGTTCCGCGTCGTCACCCTGGACTGGATCCCCACCTCCGAGGCGCAACGGCTCGCCGAGTGGGACACGCGGACTCCCGGGCAGACCGGCCCGCAGCCCGCTCCGGAGCCCGCGGCGCCGCCGTACCTCGCCGCGGACGATCCCTCGCACCTGGGTCACACCCGAGCGGAGGGCTTCGTCCCCGAACAGCTCCCGCCTGCCGACGGCGAGCCCGGCCCTGTGGCGGCGCCGGACCCGATGGCGACGTTCGCCGACGCAGCCCTGGACGCGCTCCATCAGTCGTACCCGGCGCTCTTCCCCGCCCCGTGGGAGCGCCGTCACCCGCGCCTGGCACGCCTGCTGTACGGCGACGGACGTACGCGGGTCGCGCTGCACAACGACCGTCAGGTCCGCGACGCGCTCAGCCGCCCCACGCTCGCGCAGAGCCTGGAGGTCCTGACGACCACGGGTGTGCCGGTGAGTCTCACCGAGGACGGTCCGGTGCGGCGCGGTCACCACACCCTCACGCTGACGGCCCGGCTGACGGACCGACGCTACGAGACGTCGCTGAGCGAGCGGTCGTTGCGCAATTCCGTGAGCGCCACGCAGCAGCTCGGCCAGGCACGGCAGGCCTCCAGTACGCAGTCCGTGGGGGCCGAGCTCGGGATCTCGCCCCGTGACAAGGCGAAGGCGCCGGAGACCGGCTGGGCGCGCCGCATCGGCGGTCTGACCCTCGGCGTCCGGCACGCCTGGGGGCGTCAGCACGCCACGCGCACCACGGTCGCGGTCACCAACGACCACCTCACGGCGCAGACGGCAGCCCATCTGTTCAGCTACCGCGTCGAGTTGAACGCGACGTTCGACGGGCATCGGCGTCCGCGCGGCTGGGCCCGGCTGGCGACGGTCGGCGCTCTGGGCGCCGGAGTCTTCGTCAGTACGGTCCGGCCGCGGCCCCTGTTCGACGGTGGCGCGGCCCCCGTGGGCCGGGTCGAGCTGGCCGCGCCGGCCGCCCACAGTTCACCCCGCTACGCGCCGAGCACAGGCACCCCGTCTCAGGACACCGAACACCCGTCCCCCGAAGGGAACTTGACGCCCGAGGAGGCGGAGCGCCTCGTCGACGGCACCGGCCCCTCTTCCGATCCGGACGCCACGGACGTCACGTGGACCCGGGATGTGCTAAGCCGCCCCTTCGCCGTGCTCAGCGCGGAGGGAGCTCAGCAGCGGCAGCAGGTGGCCGAACGGACGGCCGCGCAAGCGACCGGCAGTTCCTGGCACGTCACCACACCCGGCACCCCCGTGCGGGGCGCCCTGCGCCGCGCCATGGAGAACCTGTCCGTGGCGGGCCACATCGGCCAGATCCTGGGCCCGTTCGGGCAACGTGTCACCGGGCTGCACGCGGCGGGCCCGCTGCAGACCCACCACATCAAGGCGACGCTCCACGCCCGGTTGCGACGGCTGCGCGTGACCGGAGACCCGAACCAGGGCAGTTTCGAGGTCACCACCGGCGCCGACCACCGCACGACCGGCAGCTCGGGCACCTCCTCCCGCACGACGGTCGGCCTGCAGGGCTCCCTGTCGCCGCAGCACGTGGACGGCCACCACCCGGTGCACGGCAGCTACGCGGCCGGCGGGCAGCTCGCGTGGGGCAAGGGCGCCTCCGCCAGTGAGACGCTCGGCAGCGGCCGCAACACGATCCTGACCTACACCGGCCGCACGTACCCGGTGTCCGCCGACCTCACCGAGACCGTCGCCGTACGGGACCGCTGGAGCGCCGCGCTGGGTCTCGCGGGCACGCGGGCGGCGACGTCGCTGCGCTCGTGGGCCGGTCGGGTGTCGCCGTGGGCGGCGGACCACCTGGTGCCCCGGCAGCGCCCCGCGGCGGCCCGCACCCACGAGGTGCGGGACGCCGTGCTGCTGCACCTGCCGATGCAGGACGCCATCGAGACCGGGCTCGCGCCGGACGGCCTGAGCACGAGCACCCCGCACCACCTGGCGGGCGGCTACCGCGTTCCGCCGTTCCTGCGAAACCGCCGGTTCGCCACGCATCCGACGGGCCTGCTCGACGCGAGCCACCACGCACGCGAACTCCTGCCGCGCCTTGAGGCGCTGGGCGTGCCCTCGCACGACCGGGAACAGGTGCTGCAGATGCTGTCCCCGGACTTCCTGCGCGGACAGCTCCACGAACTCAGCACCGAGGGCGTGACGTTGCCCGTGCAGTACCGGGCCTGGGCCAGGCCAGGCGATCTGCCGACGGGCGGCAGCCCCGGGCAGCTCCGGTTCCGGCTGCGCCCGGTGACCACGACCGTCGACCGGCTGCGTACCGGCTATGAGGTGGAGGACTACCGGCCCACCGCCCGCGACACCAGCGGCGGCACGTCCCAGGACCGGGGCGGCGACGTGACGCTCGCCGCCTCCGAGTCCCCGGCCGTGGCCCGCGACGGCGGGCTGCTCGGCATCGGCCCCACCCTCCAGGGCAGCGCGGCGGAACAGCAGCAGTCCGGCCGCTCCCGGGCCGTCGGCACCAGCGCGAGCCCCAACATCGCCACCACGCAGTCCCATGCCGAACTCGTCACCGGCTACGAGCTGGAGGTGACGGCGACGGACAGCACGGGCGACGCGCTGTTCGACACGGTCTCCGGCAACGTCGGCACCCTGCGCGAACTCCTGCCCGTCAGCCTGCTCACACCCGACGGCGACACCGGCGAAGTGGCTGATGTACCCGAACCGCCGCGCACTGTGCGTCTGTTGACGGCCCTTCAGGCGAAGGCGGACGCGGTGTCCGACTGGCGGGCGGAGGACTCCGACCTCGTGCTGGACGACAAGGTCGGGACCGGGTTCCTGCCCGTCGACATCCTGGGCGCGCCCACCGTCCACGACGCCCTCACGCTCGCGACGGCTCGGGCCGACGGCACCGGCGACCGGGACCTCGGCACCACCCTCGACGGCGACGCCCTCACCGAAGCCGTACGCAAGGCGCGGCGCACCCCGCTCACCGCGCTCGGCACCGCCCCTGCGCAGGCGCAGCAAGAGGCGGCGGGGCAGACCGGGTTGACGGCCGGACTGCGCGAGGCGCTCTCGGCGCAGGGCCTCGGGCTGCCGCAGCTGTCGTCCGCCCGGCTGCTGGGCCAGTCGCACACGGCGGACGTGCGCATGTACGCCAAGCTGAGCCGGCGCGGCGCGCGGCTGCTGGCCGTGGAGAACAAGCCCCGTATGGAGGGTGCGGTCCGCGGCAAGACCTCCGACACCCTCGACGCGGGTTCCGCCACCACCACCGAGGCGGCCGTCGGCACCTCCCCGATGGCGGGCACCAGCCAGGCCGGTGTGATCACCCCCGGTGCCTCCGCGACCGTGGGGGGTGCCACCGACGGCACGCAGCTGAAGGGTTCGGTCGAATCGGGCCTCGGTACCCACCTCAAGGTGGCGACCCCGCGCAGCATGCTCTTCGCCCTGCCGGTGCGCTGGCTGTCCGTCGTCGAGGCCGACCACCACCTCACCGACAGCCGCGCCCTGCAAGCCCTGGGGCGGGCCCGGCGCGGGCCGCGCGCGGCCGAGGCCGGGACGACGGCTCTGGTGTGGGTGCGCGAGGACATCGCCGCGGACCTGGGCCTGCTGGACGACACCACGTTCCCCGAGACGACACGGCAGGCCTGGGACGACCTCACCCAGGCGCAGGCGGACCTCACCGAGGCCGACAAGCGCTACTACGACGCCCGGGCGCAGGCCCGCACGGCATGGCTCGACATGACGGACGAGGAACGTGCGTCGGCCGCCGGCGGATTCGAGACGCAGCCCGGGGCGAGCAGTGACAACGCCTCGCCCGCGGTGCGGAGCTGGCGCGCCGCGCGCGAGGAGGCGGCCACGTGGGAGGGCCACGCGGCAGCGGCGGCCGAGCAGGCCCACCGTCTCCACGCGGCCGCGTTCCGCGTCACCCACCCGACACCCGGCACAACGACACCCGACTCCACCGCTGCGGAAGGCGAGGAGGCGACCAAGTCCGCCTACCAGGAGCCGGACTGGCGCTCCGCGGCACCCGCCACCTACACGGTCACGGACGGCGCGGGATCCGGTCCGCGCACCCTCACCTCACCCGACGGCTCGACGGTGTGGGACGTGCACGACGTCCCCAAGGACGGGGCGTCCTTCTTCCATGCGCTGCTCGCCGCGGCGCACCACCACGGCGTACAGGCCCCGCTGGGCGACGGCACACCGACCGGCACCGATCCGATCGAAGAGGCGCGCACCCGAATCGTCGACGCCTTGGGGCAGCGTGGCAACGAGGACCTGCTGTCGGCACTGGCTCCCGAGGCCAATGAGGCCTTCACCGCCGAGGAACTGGCCGCGGCCGAAGTCGAGTTGGACGGCCCACATCAGGCGGAGTTCAGCGCCCGCGGCGCGCTGCCCCAGCCGCGCTGGCTGAGCGAGGGCGAGCGGCTGCGTCTCGCGTCCGAAGCTCTGTCCCGTCCGTTCGGCACGGACGACCGGGCGTGGAACCACGGCGCGGCCGATCTGCTGCCGGCCCTGGCCGCGCGCGTCCTGCGCACGCCGGTCACCGTGGTCACCGCGGACGGACACCATCAGCGGTTCGTGCCGACCGGATCGGATCCCGACGCTTCCGGCCCCGAACTGACCCTGTTCGTCACGGACGATCATTTCCAGGTCGCCCTCCCAGCGGGCTCACCGCCTCCGCCGCCCGCAGTACCGCGCCCGGCCACGTCGACCGACACCACGCCGGTCGACACTCCGGCGCAGGTCTCCGGCCACCGCACGCACACCACGCCTCCATGGTCGCCACCCACAGCGGGCGAGGCGTCCGGGCGTCCCGGCTTCCGGCTCGCCGCCACAGGAGTCCTGACGGCTCCGGACGGCAGCACCTACCGCCAGGGCACGCCGAGCGAACGGGGCAACGGGTTCTTCGGAGCGCTGTCCCAGGCCATGCGGCACGCCTCCCGTCTCCCGGGCACCTCCCGCAGCGATGCCGCGCGTCTGCGGGTGCGGGCGGGCTCGTCACCGGCCCAGTTGATGCGGCTGCACGGGCTGCCGGGCCGGGCCGCGGACCGCGACGCGCTGTTCCGGCCGCCGCCGGTTCGGCCCCGGCGCGGCGCACCGGCACCGAGCGACTTCGAGCGGGCCCGCATCCTGCGCGAGCATCTCGCCACGGCGGCCTGGGGGCAGGAAGCGGACCAGGCGATGGCCCGGTGGGCGGCTCGCGCGTCCGGCGCCCGGGTCACGCTGGTCGAGGAGAACGGCACCGCCCACACCTTCGGCTCGGGCGACACGCAGCTCGTACTGCGCCGTCGGGGCGGCGACTTCGTCCCGCTGCTCCAGCACACACCGCCGTCGGCGTCCGCGCGCGAGGACATCCCGTCGCCCGATCCCGCGAGCACACCCCCGGGCGAGGAGGGCGCGTTCGAGCTCCACACGCTGTCGGGCGCCCGCTCCGGTTCCGCACCACCACAGCACCCGCAGATCACGCAGTTCCCGCGCGACGACGAAGGGGACACGCTCGCCTCGGGCGAGTTCCCGGTCCTGCACGAAGGACAGGGCTGGACCGTACGGGGACAGGTCGACGCCGATCCGCACTCCACCGAACTCGCTGCGGAGAACGCCTCGTTGGGGCTGCGCGGCCGGTTCAGCGCCGAGGGTCCTGGCGCGGGCCGGGTCACGGACGACACGGGCCGGATCCACGACGAGGGGCCCGCCTGGGACTGGTTCCATCGCACACGGGGCCTGATCGCCTCGTCGCGCTTCCGTACCGCACCGGGTGACACACCGGGTTCGCTCGTACCCCTGTCGTGGGAGGACGCGCCGACCGCCGATCAACCGCCGGTGCCGCCGCGCCGGACCGCGGCCCAGGCCTCACCGGCTCTCGACGACCTGCCGCACCCGATGCGCTGGCGCACCGACGACGCGCCCCTGCACCGCTTCACGGCGGAGGCCCCCGACGAGGTGTTCCTCAACGGTCTGCGCGCGCCCGGCACCGGCCTCGCGCACGTCCTGGACCACGCCTACAACGGCGCCTCCGACAGCAGCGGCTACGTGAGCACGACGCGCGACACGGACTACGCGCGCCGGTCCCTCGACCTGGCACCGGCGGCGTCCGCCGCCCTCGACGCCCGCCACCACTGGCGCTACGACCTGGACCTGCCGGGCGGCATCGACGTCAACGGCACCCTGGGCCTCGCCTCTCCCTTCCCCGACCAGCGGGAGGTCCTCTTCCCGGGCGGGATCGCACCGCGCTTCGTGCGCGGTGCCCAACGCCTGCTGGACGGGCGGCCGTTCGGGCCCTACGCCCCGAACCCCGGACACCGCCCGCTGCCGCCGCGCGCACCACGGGACCACCGCCCGCGGCACGTCGTGCGCTCCGGTTTCGACGTCCGCAGATTCACGTACGCCGGCGAACCGGTGACCGACCTGACGGTGCGTGTCGCCGTACGCGGTGGCAATGCCGGCGAGGCATCGCACGTGCTGGATCAACTGCACGCAGGCGTGGCGGAGTTCTTCAACGCACCGGCACACCGCCTCCCGGGCGGCGACCGTCTGCACGTCACCGTCGAGCGGGCCGATCCCTCCGACGACGCGCACCTGACGGTCACGCTCGCCGGCCGCGACCGTCCGATGGACCAGCACACGTGGTGGCGCGACGCGTCCCCCGTGGAGCTGGCGCACGAACTGGCACACCAGCTGGGCCTGCGTGACGAGTACCGGGATCAGGGCTCCGCTCACCGGGCGCAGGTCCCTGGCAGTCTCCTCGGCGCGTACGACCAGGCGCCCCCGGACTCCGCGCTGGCGGCGGCCGGGCTGCGGCCCAGGCACCTGGCCCTGCTGTCCGCCGTGATCGGCGACGTGCCGCTCCACACGCGTACCGACCCGGACGGAGGACCGCTCAGCGACCCGAGCGGGGATGAGGACGACCTGCGCTCCGCACGTGCGGCGGCGCCGCCGGCCGCGCGCCGCGCGATCTGGGTGGACCCGGTGGCCCTTCCCCGGCCTTCGTCACCAGCCACGACCGACGTCGCTCCACGGGCACCGCAGCAGGCGGACGGGAACCCGGCCTCGGCACCTCATCTCGCCGACCTGGAGCAGCACTTCGCGGCCCAGGTGGCGGGCCTGCTCGGACACTCGCCCGTCGACGTCCCGGCGCTCCTCGGCGTCCTGCACCGCCGCACCTCCCTGCTGGGCACCCCGCCGCAGGCATCCTTCGACGACGCCTTCCGGCTACGCGCGGGAACCAGCCTCGCCGAGGTCCTCGACAACGCCGTGGAGCAGGGGCGCCTTCGGCCGCAGGACCACGAACTCGTCCTGACCGGCCTCGGCCTCGTCACGCAGTTCCCCGCCACGTCACAGCCGTTGAGCCCCGTCGCCGTGGCGCCCGGGGCCCACCCCCGCCATCTGCCGCAGGCCATCGGCTTCGCGCAGCGGCTCTCCGAACTCCTGCGGGAGGACGCAGACGCCCCCGGCGCACTCGCCCTCCTGGCCGGCCTGGACCGCGACCTGCCCCGCATCTGGGCGGTCTCCGACGCCTTCCACGAGCTGACGGGCACCGATCTGCGCGAGGCGCTCAACTGGTACGCGCACGACGACGCGGCTCGCGTCCAGGACGTCCTGGGCGACCCCTACACCGCTCCCGCCACCCCGCAGCAGGTCGCCCAGTGGTACGACCGCATGGCACAACTCCGCTACCACCACTACCGCTACGACACGCTCCCGCTCCCCCACAACCACCCCGAGGACGGCTGCTATCTGCGCGCCCACCTGATGGCGCTCCAACTGCAGCGCTGGGGCGCGTCCGTACGCAAGATCACGGTGGCGGGCCCGCGCCTCGGAGTCGTCTCGTCCAACGCCCACAACGCCACCACGCACAACCCGCTGGCCATCACCTGGCGCTACCACATCGCCCCCGCTGTCCTGGCGACCCGGCCGGACGGCACGACCGGCTACCTGGTGATCGACCCGGCACTGGAACAGGGCCCGCTGTCCGACGAACAGTGGCTCACGACGATCGGCGCCCCTCCCGCGGCCGACGACCTCCGCCTGATCGACATGCCGGTCGACGCGGCGCAGGGAAGTCTCCTGCTCGACCAGATCCTCAACCCGGACCAGTGGGACGGCGACCAGCCACGCGGCCGCAACGTCGTCCTGATCACCGACGCGCACGCGCTGTGGTTCCCCTGGCCGAACAGCATCCAGCCCAGCGACCTGAAGAGCGCCGACGACCGGTTCCGCGGCTACGTCGACGAACTCGCCCGGCACAGCTGGGAAGCCCTGGCACGAGCGGTGATCCGCGACATCGAGGACGGCCTGCGGGCACGCGAACACGCCCCGGCGACGCCGGAGAACGCAGCTGCGCACGCGAGCTGGGCGGAGGAACGCTGGACCTGGATGGAACGCGAGGGCCGACTGCTGACCCACCCCGCCCTGGCGGAACGCGTCCGCGCGCTGCTCCCGCCCGGCCACGCGGCCCACGCCTTCGTACTGCTCGACCCGGCAGCCTCGCTCTTCGACCCCGTACCCGGCTTCCAACAACTGGCGTGGACGATGCCGGTCCTGCCCGACCTGGACGCCTTCCTCCCGGCCGACCTGACACTGCCGCAACTCGACCTGGACGACGTGAACTTCGCGGACTTCCTGAACTTCCCGCAGTCGGACTGACCGCCCCACAGAACGCACGCGGTGGCCTGCCGGAATCGGCGTGCGTTGTCCGCGATCTTTCCCGGAATTGTCCGTGATCGGTAACGGACGCATCCCCTGGCCTGTGCGGCTCGTCATCCCTGGTGGTCGCAAGGTGACCGGGGATCGGCAAGGAACTGCGCGCAAAGGGGCGGACATGGCACTGCACAGCGGTGGGCGGGGCTGGTACGGCAAGGTGGTCGGGGCCGCGCTCGGGGTGACGCTGCTGACCACGGGTGCCTCGATGTGGACCGCGCAGGCCGGCCCCGTGGACTCGCCCGAGGCGAACGCCCCGGCCGCGCCGCACGCCAAGCCGGTGGCGACGACCATCGCCCATGCCTCACAGGCCGGGAAGCACGGCGTCAACATCACCATCGACGACGGCCCCGACCCGGTGTGGACCCCCCAAGTGCTCGACGTGCTGAAGAAGTACGGGGTGAAGGCCACGTTCTGCATGGTCGGGACGCAGGCCGAGGCCCACCCGGACCTCGTGAAGAAGGTGGTCGCGGCCGGACACCGGCTGTGCGACCACTCGGTGTCGCACAACACCGCCATGGACAAAGCCGCCACCACATACCAGTCGCAGCAGATCCTCGACGCGGAACGCATGATCACCAAGGCGTCCGGGGGCGTACGCCCCCTGTACTACCGGGCACCCGGTGGGGCCTTCACTCCCTACAGCCGCAAGCTCGCCGCCTCCCGGGGCATGCGCCCTCTCGGCTGGAACGTGGACACCAAGGACTTCGAGCGTCCGGGGACGGACGCCATCGTCGCCACCGTCGAGCGCGAACTGCCCAACGGACCGACACTCCTCTTCCACGACGCGGGCGGAGACCGTGGCCAGACCGTCGAAGCCCTGGACCAGCTCCTCCCTCAGCTCAAGGAGCAGGGCTACTCCTTCGGCTTCCCGGTGCGCTGAGCCCCGGCCGGCGTGGCCGAGGCCGGACTGCCGAGAGCGATCAGTGCTTGCATGGTGCGCATGGCAGACAACGAGGGAGCCCCCGCCCGCTTCAAGGACTTGGCGCTCGATGCCGTCGATCACCAGGCACTGGCCGACTGGTGGTGCGCGGCGATCGGATACGTGCGCAGTGCGACGACTGACGGGAGCACGCGTCCGGTCGACTGGCCGGTCCCGATCGTGGACCCGACGGGGAGCGGGCCGCTCATCTGGATCAATCCGGTACCGGAGAAGAAGACGACCAAGAACCGCATGCACCTCGACGTGTACGGGGACCCCGACCGGCTCGTGTCCATGGGCGCGACCGTGGTCCGAGTACGTGACGAAGGGATCGCGTGGCATGTGATGGCCGACCCGGAAGGGAACGAGTTCTGCGTCTTCGTCTGATCCAGCCGGAAACCGGCCGGCCGCGCCCCGGTTCAGGATCCCCGGCGCCTGCGGGAATCCTGAACCGGGTCACGCGCCCGACAGGCCTTCGGTCAGATACCGCAGGAGGACGCCGACCAGTAGCGCGAGCTCTGGCTGCCGAGGTGGGCGTGCGTGCTGTGACCGGGGTAGCCGGGCCCGAGGATCTCGTTGAAGCCGTGATTGCGGGCCTGCTTGACGATCTCGCAGTACGACGGTGCGCCGACGAGGTCGATGCCGCGGCCGGAGAGATGGTTACTGGTCGCCGCGCCGCCGACCGCGTTGTTGCAGGCGTAGGAGCGGAAGCCGCTGCTGGTGGTCAGCGGGCGGTCGCCGAGGGCGTGCCGCAGAGCCTCCAGCTTCCACATCTGCTGCAGCGCGTTCGCCTTCGCGGCGGCCGCGGACACGGCGCCGCCGGACCAGTCGGAGTTGCAGCGGTTCATCTCGGCATAGGTGAAGTGCACCGGGGTGCAGTCACCGTCCTGAAGGGCGTAGAGCTTGCTGAACGTCTGCGCACCCGCGACGCCGTCCGCCGACAGGCCGTACGCCTGCTGGAAACGGGTGACCGCGGCCTTGGTGGCCGGTCCGAACTGTCCGTCCACCGCGATGACTCCGCCGTAGCCGGGGTATCCGGCCACCCGGATCTGCAGTTGCCGGACGTCCTCGCCGCTGGCGCCCTGACTGAGGGTCCGGTTCCAGGTGTAGCAGTCGTCGGCGTGGGCGGTACCTGTGGTGACCACGACGCCGAGCATCGAAGCTGAGGCGAGCATGACAAGCGCGAGAAGGGTGCGAAGGTGCCGTCTGAGCACAGTGCCTCCCAAGGGGAAGGATGCGGAAAGAAGCAAGGAACCCCGACACTGCCCGGCACGGGCTACGCGCGTCAATAGGGCCCGCGCATGGGCGACTTGACGCGACGACGGAGCCGTGACCGGGCCCTGCCGCTCTCTCCTGCGCGTTCGTTCGGCACCGCCGGTCCTAGGTCCCGAGCCCCGGCCGGAGGACTGTCCCTGATCATGCTCGCGCCCGATGCCGGGCCCCGTGGGCGAAGGACACGATGCAGGCAGACCTCAACGACAAGGAGCGCACGATGTCGTACCCGGAGCACCTGCAGTACCCCGCGCCCCGCTACCACGGAGACAGGGGCGTCGTGAACGCGTCCTTCCGTCCCGCCGACACCCCGGCGGACCTCACCTCGCCCGACGGCGGCGCCACCCATTACCTCGCCACGCACGAGTCGACCGGCGGGGAGTTCGGGCTGTACAAGGTGGATCTGGCAGCGCGGTCCGCCGGCGCCCGGACCCACTTCCACAAGGCGATGTCGGAGTCCTTCTACGTCCTCTCCGGCGAACTGGAGCTCTTCAACGGCGAGAAGTGGGTGACGGGCCGCGCCGGTGACTTCCTGTACGTTCCGGTCGGCGGTCTGCACGCCTTCAAGAACGTGACGGACGAGCCCCTGTCGATGCTCATGCTCTTCTCCCCCGGCGCCCCGCGCGAGGAGTACTTCGAAAGAGTCGCCGAGATGTCACGGCGCGGCAGCGAGGAACTCAAGGAATTCCGCGTGCGACACGACAGCTACTTCGAGGAGGACTTCGGACCAGGGGCAGTGCGGTGAACGACACGGCAGGCCGGACCGCCCGCGCCGACGCGGAACCATCGCGGCTACACCGTCCCGCCGGTCACGCCGACGTCGGCGCACGTCCACGGGCGATATTCCGTGGCCGAAGAGCTGGTGAACATGCCAAGCTGACGCCCGTCGAAGGGGTGTAGCTCAGAGGCCAGAGCGCCGGTCTCCAAAACCGGATGCCGCAGGTTCGACTCCTGCCACCCCTGCCACTCCGTACCCGGCAGATTCCGCCCCCGCTTCCCTGGTGAACGTCATCCCGGTGACGCCGTCGGCTGGGCGGGCGGTGGGTAGACGAGGCGGTTGCGGGCCGCGGTGAGAATGCCGACCACCCGGGGGAAATCCTTGAGCTGGCTCAGCAGCGAGTTCAGGGCAGGGAGCAGGCACCGCGGCGGGACGTCGCGGGCGGCCAGGATGTCCGCGGCCCACGTGATGAAACGCGCGAACAGGTCGGGGTCGTCGACGTAGAGGGCGGTGGCGAGGTAGCTGACGATGTACTCGATGTCCTCGACGGTGCGCTCCAGCTGGTACTCGTTGTACCGGCCCATGTCGGGAAATCCGGTCGCGACGTCGGCGAGGGTCTGCTTGACCAACTGCCGTTTGGACCGCCGGACCATGGTGTATTCCTGGTCGGCGAGGTGCGGCAGGTCCACATCGGGCAGGCGGGCCGTGCGCGCACCCGGTCGCGTCGGGTTCCGGGCGAGGAGGGTGGCCGCTCCGGGTGCGTCCCTGGCCCACTCGGCCTGCATCAGCCGGGCATGGCGGCCCTGCGGACCGAATGCGGCTCCTCCGGCAAGTACCCGGATACCGGCGCCCTGGCACGAGATGATCGCGTTGTGCGCGTCGGGCAGATGTGTCGGGATGGACGAGGACAGCAGCACCGCCTGTGCCCGGGTGCGGTCCGCGTGGACGACCAAGTGCTCGGTGGGGACCTGCGCGCCGAGATAGTCGACACGCCAGCCCCGCAGCCGCAGTACCTCGCTGACCAGGCGTGCGGGCAGCGCGTGCCACTCGCCGTCGACACACGCCACGAGAACCCTTCCCACGAAGCTGCCGGTGAGGGCGGGCGCGGTGGCATCGACAATGGCTGCGATGCACCGCTCGCTGATCGCGGTGGCAACGTGTTCCTGTGCCACCGTGAGGTCGTTGGCCGCCCAGGCCATGCCGACCCGTTCCTGGGCGGGTGCGATCAGTTCGAGCAGGATCCGCTCGCCGACGGCGGACAGCTGTTCAGCGGGCGGACGGTCCACGGCGTTCGGCTGCCGGGGATCCGCTGTGGCGAGCGCGCGTCGCACGATGGCGACGGCGCGGGTCTCGTCCCCGTCGCCGAGTGCCTCCCACAGTTGGTCACGCGGCTCGTTGAGGGAGTCGGTGTCGTTGGCAGCGGTCACGCCGTTCACCTTCCCAGGGTTCGCTCGTGCTCCGTCGTCGGACGGTTGTCGAGATCGCGGGGAGCGCTGATCGCGAGGACGGCCATGTCGTCGCGTCGACCCTCGCCCACCCACTGGGTCATGGTCATCTGTACGTGTTCGGTGACTGCCTCGGCCGGCATCCCGGCGCAGTGGGACAGCACGGTGCGCAGCCTGTCCTCGCTGAACATCACGTCGCCCAGCGGCCCGCCGCGGGCTTCGGTGATCCCGTCGGAGTACAGCAGGCAGGACTCGCCCGGTTGCAGGGCGACTTCGGCGGTCTTGAACTCGAGGTCGGCGAACGCGCCGATCAGTGTGCCGCTGGTCGGGGTCTCTTCGACACGGCCGGTGGTGCGCACGATGAGCGGGGCGGGATGGCCCGCGCTCGAGATGCGCAGCCGTACGCGTGCGCCCTGGCGTACCGCGGACACCAGGGCCAGTGTCACGAAGGGTGTCTGGTGCCAGGCGAGCAGAGCGCTGTTGAGGAGGGTGAGCAAGCGGGTGTGGTCGGCGGCGAGTGGCACCAGGGCCTGGAGTGCGTTGCGGATCCGGCCGGCTATGACCCCGGCTTCCAGTCCTTTGCCGCAGACGTCCCCCAGTACCGCGAGGGTCTCGGCTTCCGGTGTGTCGGCGGGGTACAGGTCGTAGAAGTCGCCGCCGACGCGTTCACCGGCCACCGAGGCGCGGTAGCGGCCGGAGAAGGAGATGCCGTGGACCCGGCCGAGGGCGGGCGGCAGCAGGTCGCGCATCAGGAGTTCCGTGATGCGCGCCTGGCGGGAGTGGCTGCGGGCGACGGAGAGGGCGGCGCCTGCGCGTGCGGCGAAGTGCTGGGCGAAGGATTCCTCGGCGGGGGTGAACGCCGCTTCCTGGCGCCGACGCAGCAGGATGAGGCATCCGACCGGCTCGCCGTGTCCCGGCAACGGCACCACGATGACCGAGCCGATGTCGGAGGGGTCGCCCACGAAGCTGTCGGGCATCGCCCAGGGCGGCACCTGGTGGGGATCGATCCAGCTGGAGGACACCGCGGGAAACCCCAGCAACGCCTCTGCCAGACCCGGCAGTTGCCCCGGGTCCACGGCGATACGCTCCTGCACCACCGGCCCGCCGGTGGTGCACCGCGTCACAGGGAAGCTGTGTCCGTCGCCCATGGCGACGATGACCGCCGCACTCGCCAGATGGCGCGCCGCTCGCTGCACGGTCACCGCCATGCAGCGTTCGACGTTCAGCGAGGCGAGCAGTTCTGAGGAGAGTTCCTGCAGCAGTGCGGCTGTGGCTCGCTCACGCGCGAGCTCCTGTGCGGCGCCCGCCGAAAGGCTTTCACGGATCAGCCACCAGGTCACCGCACCGTCCGCGCCCGGTCCGGCGAGCGCCTTCACGCGGTGCCGGCCGATCCAGCCGCCCGCCCAGGTCGGCAGTTGCTCCCGCGCGCCGCTGACACGCTGCAGGTGTGCCTCGACCAGCCATGCGGGGGCGATCTCTCCGAAGGCGACACCGACACCGACTCGTGCCAGTAGAACGCGGGCCTGCTCGTTATGTGACAGCACGACGCCGGCCGCGTCCACTGTGACCACCGGATACGGGTCACAGGGCTGCGCTGCAGCTTCTACACCACAAGAGCTTTTCTGCTCCGGCAAGGAGACCATTGATCTGGAACCCGCTGACGCGGATCTCCACCACCCATCCACTCGAAGGCAGGTACCCCAACGTTACCGACGGCATATGACTACCGCCCGTACTTCGCAATACCCCGGACATCCTCACCCCGAGTACTGAACAATCCGCCCAGCACAACACCACCGGCGCCCACCTCGAGTTCCCCACCACCCCCGCACGCCCCAGCAGGGCCCCGCTCCGCCGTCCTTCTCCACGGAGTCCGCGGATCTCGCGCCCGTACCCTGCGGCAACGGCCGACACCGGGCAAGGACTTCGGTGCGGGCGATGTGTTCGAAACTGCCGCGATCGACGGTGCAGTGGTACTGCCCCCGTCGGGGATCCGGCCCGGTGCTTTCCAGCCGGGCCGGCACAACTCCGGCCGCAGTACGGCCGTTCGGACTTGCAGTATGAACATGCCAACGTCATGAGTCGGCACCGCTGCGGGAGGACCTCGCAGTCTGTCAGAACGCGCCGGATCTGTTGGGCCTTTGCCGGGCCGTCATCACGCCGGCCCGGAACGCGACGTCGCGGTCGCATTCCGGGCCGGTCGGGTGAGGGGCCTGGATCCCGGCCCTCGTCGTACGAGAGCCGGGGTCACCACTTCCCGGTCAGCGGCAGGATGCCGTCGGCGACGCTCACCACGGAGTCCGGGTCGGGCGTGACGTGCGAGCTGCCGCCGCCTCCGGTGACGGGGGTCTTGTCCGCCGCCTCTCCGATGACGGCGATCGACCCGGTCCTGTCGTCGTCCAGCGGCAACAGCGCTTTGCCGTGATCCTGGTCGTTCTTCATCAGGACCGTACCCTGGGCCGCGATGTCCCGCGCCGCCCGGACGTGCTCGGATGTGGTGGCGGTGGCGTCCGGCGTGCCGGGGGCCGTGTCGAAGAGGCCGTACTCGAACTCCTTGGTGAGCAGCCGGAGGACCTTGTCGTCGATCACATCGACGCTGACCTTGCCCTGCTGGACCGCGTCGGTCAGCGCCTGTCCGAAGTTTCCCGCGGACGGCATGGTCAGGTCGAGACCCGCGTTGGCCGCTTGCACGGTGCTGCGTGCCCCGTCCCAGTCGGTGACGACGAACCCGTCGAATCCCCAGCCGTCCTTGGCGGTGCGCTGGAGGAGTTCGGCGTTCTCGTTGGCGTGGGTGCCGTTGACGAGGCTGGTCGCGGCCATGATGGAGGCGGCGTCGCCTTCCTGGACGGCCTGCTCGAACGGCGGGTAGTAGATCTCGTTGAGGGTGCGTTCGTCGACGACGGAGTCGGCGTTGTTCCGGTTCTGCTCGACGTCGTTGACCGCGATGTGCTTCAGGTCGGCCATCACGCCGTGCTTCTGCACCCCCTTGATGTACGCGGTCGCCATCTCGCCGGTGAGGTACGGGTCTTCGCCCGATCCCTCGAAGATGCGCCCGCCGCGTGGATCACGGGCCAGATTGACGTTGGGGCCGAGATTGACGCTGATGCCCTTGGTATGGGCTTCCTGCCCGACGACGGACCCATAGCGTTCCTCCGCGGCCGGGTCGAAGGTCGCGGCCGCGGCGATCGGTGCGGGCAGTGCCGTGGTGCCGCCCATAGTGACGCCGGCGCCGCCGTCGTGGAGGTTCAGGGCAGGGACGCACAGGCGTGAGATGGGCGCGACGACACCTGCGTATCCGGGGAGTTGGCTGCCGTGCGTCATGGACAGTTTCTCGTCGAGCGTCATCTGCGCCAGCACCTGGCGGGCTCGGGCCCGCGGTGACGCGTCCGAGTACGTCCACGGGCACGAGGGGGCGTCGTCGGCCGCGGCCGGGAGACTGCCGAGTGCGGTGGTCATGCCCGTCACCGCGAGCAGGGCGGCGGCGAGAGCGAGCGAACGTGATCGCACGGTCGTTCCAATCGTGTGGGGGGATGTGCAGGGGGTCAGGCGGCGGGAGTCACGTGTCCTGCGGGTGGACGGTCGTGATGGCCAGTGGGGTGACCATGACCGGTCCGCGCAGGCCGTAGGACGACGTGCGGGTGCTCGTCTTGTTGTAGTGCGTGACGGCGTTGCGCAGCGTCGTCCGCACGATCACCTTGATCTCGTTGCTGCCGGTCTTGAGATGGTCGGTGACGTCCCAGGGGACGTCGGAGACGATCTGCGTCCCTACTTGTTCGCCGTTGACGTGGATCTCGGCCGTGCCCTCCACGGTGCCGAGGTCCAGGCGGATGCCCCTGCCGCGACCGATCCAGTGGTCCGGCACGGTGAGGGTGCCCGTGTACGTGCCCACGCCGGAGGCGCCCGCGGTCTGCTCGCGGTCTCGCCAGTCCCACAGCGGGAAGGTGCCCGACAGCGTGGGGATGTCGATCGTCTTCGGGCCGTCGGGCGTCTCGGCCTCGACGGACAGGCCCCAGGCGTACGGTCCTTGCCGCGCGGCGTCCATCCGCGCGGGCTGCGCCTTCACTGTCGTACGACGTCCATTGCTGAGGGTGAAGGTGCGACTGCCGCCCGCGGCGGTGCGGAGTTCGATTCTGCCGTCCGCCACCACGAGGTCGTCGTGGACGGTGTCGGTGTCGGTGACGTGCACCGGGACCGGCCCGCGGGAGTCCACTGCCAGCACCCGGGTCTCCTGGGCACGCAGCCGGGTGGGCACGAGGGTGCGGCCGTGCTCGAACGTGTACTGGGCGGCCGCTCCGACTCTCCCGTTCCACAGGTCCATCACCGAGACGGCCCCGGTGCCCTCGATGGCGGGTGTGAACTCCACCAGGTCGTTCGTCGGGTTGTACAGGTACACGTACCGCACGCCGTGGGCGTAGCGGAGCTGCGTGAGGACGTGAGCCTCGCTCCACGACACACGCGGAAGCACCTTGCGCCCCCGCAGGGCCTGCAGGGCATCGGCCTGTGTGGCGGCTCGGACCGCGTGGGGGCTGCGGAGCGCTCGTGCGATGGACTCGGCGACCTGCTCGTCCGCGTCGTGGCCGCCGCGATAGGCGGTGTCGCGGCGCGGAGGATCACCGACGAAGACGACGGTCACGCCGGCCTCGACGGCCCGCTCGATGGCCCGGGCCGCCTCGACGGGCACGGCACGCTCGTCGACGATCAACGCCCGGTACTGCGGCCCGGACGGACACAGCACGCCCTTGCCGACGGCGTCCTCCTCCGCGAGACCGACCGGGTCGATGTACTGCACGGAGTACCCGTTGCGCTCCAGCGCGAGCGTGTCGAACAGGGCGGCCGGCTGGGTGCCTTCGTCCGAGGACAGGCGGGCCGCGGTGGTCAGGAACCCGTCACGGTAGACGGCGACATCGCAGCGGGGCGAGCCGGACTCCAGGATCATGGCGCCGCGCGCCCAGTACTCGGTGGTCCGGGCAAGGGCCGGCCACTGCGGGTTGTGCCGGTCGTTGAAGCTGTCCAGGCTGTCCCCGAAGCGGTACTTGCCAGGCCAGGCCGCCCCGGCGCTCATGTACTGGAAGCCGTGCAGGAAGGGCTGGGTGATCCCCGCGGCCCACTCCTTGTCGATCATCGCCTTGTAGTCGCCGGGGTCGACCTGGTGGCACTGTTCCGGCTGGGCCCCCAACTCGGTCGACACCCGCACGGCCCCGCCCTGGTGGGCGCCCCCGACCACGGCACGCTGCCAGTCCAGGGCATAACGCCATCCGTAGAACCGGATGTCCGTGGGGAAGCGGTCCCCGGAGTTGTACGACTCACCCTCCACCCGGCCGCCGGCGCGGGCCAGTTCACGGTTGCTGCGGATCGGCTCCAGGTCCTGCCCGTAGGCCGCCTGCGACTTGTACGTCATCCCGTATCCGCGGGCCCAGTCCTGGAAGGGCTTGAGGTGGTTCTCGATGTACAGGTCGGTCAGCAGCCGGTAGTAGTCCGCCCGGATCTTGGCCGCCTGCCCGTCGGACGACTCGAAGTCGGCGCGAGGCGGCTCGGTGGGAACCCAGTAGCGGCTCATGCCGTGCTGGAACGCCAACGGCAGGAAGGGTACGAGGTCGTAGCCGCGCAGCTTCTTGAACTCCTCGGCGAATGCCGGCGCCCAGAACAGCGAGTCCGCGTCGAGTTCGAGGGAGTCCTCGAAGAAGTCACCGCCGCACCGCTTCAAGGCGTCCACGTTGTCCTTGCCGACCTGGTTGTCGTCCAGGTACTCGGTGGCTTTGCGGGCTGCCGCGGCGTCGAAGACGCTGGTCACGCCACGCTCTCCGTCGCGGCGCCAGAAGCCGAAGACGATCCAGTCACCGGCCTCCGGGGCCTTCCACGTGAGCTTGCCGTCGACGACTTCGCCGGTGACGTCGCTCAGTGAACCGGCTTCCAGGACCGTGGACTTGGACGGGATCTTGACGGGGGTGCCGTACAGGGGCCGATCGTTCTCCGGTAGCAGCTCTGCCGCCGGGCCGCGTTCGACCACCCGCGCCACGGTGGCGGCGACCAGGGTGGCCTTCCGCTTCTTGCCCGGGTCGTCGAAGGGCCAGGGCACGTCGCCCGAGAAGCGGCCCTGCTCGGCGTCCGCCCGGCCGTACTGGAGTTCTTGCTGCGCATAGCCGGACCCGGCGCCCGTGTTGGGTGTCTGGACCGGCCAGTTCGCGCCCATCGTCATGCTGACCCGCATGTCGAGCGAGGCCGCGGCGTCGAGGACGGCCCGCAGATTCTTGCGCTGATCCTCGTTGGCCCAGGAGTCCGACGAGTAGGCGATCTCGACCTCTCCGAAGCCGGCCTCGGCGATCGCGGTGACCTCCCGCACGCTCTCCTCGACCGACAACGGCGCCGCCCACCACCACCGCACCGCGGGCCGGTAGCGGGAGTTCGGTGACTTGAACGCAGCCGCCGACAGGGGCGCGGGCAGGCTTGCGGCGTTGGCCGCCTCCACCTGTTCGGCACGCGCGACCGACGCGTTCGCGGCGCGCTCCGCCGCCCGGGCCTGCTCGGCATCGGGCGTTGCCATGGCTGCGGTGGTGGCGGTGGCGGCTCCGGCCGCGAACAACGATCTGCGGGACAGCATGGCCACGCGTCTCGCCTCCTTCCCGTTCGGCATCGGGGCAGACGGCGCCCACGAAGTGACTGATACGTTTCATTGAGGCCACGACGCTAACGACTTGTTCCCGCTAAGCCAATAGCCGTGCAGGCAACGGAATTTCACCTTCTCGCATTGAACGATTCAACGAAGACGCAGATCTAGCGGGAGCCCCCGGCGATCGGTTCATCTGCTGCCGGCCACGTCGGGACTGCCGCGCGGCCGGCCCGCCGTCGCGGGTCGCCCGTACGCAGCGCGGCTCACGCCCCGTGTCAGGAGTGAGGCGGCATGGCCGACCGCGGGCAGCGCCGATAGCGTCGTCGTATGGACCGAGACGAACGGCTGCTTCACGCCTCATCGTTCGGCGCGGCGGCGGTCGCGTACGCCGAGCACCGTCCTGACTATGCGCAGGCCGCGGCACGTTGGGCGCTTCGGCCCGCGCCCGGCCTGCGCGTGCTGGACCTCGGCGCCGGAACCGGCAAGCTCACCGGCACTCTGGTCTCACTGGGCGCCGAGGTCATCGCGGTCGAGCCCGACCGGGCGATGCTGACCGAGTTGCGTCGCTCGCTTCCGGCGGTCCGCGCCCTGTCGGGCAGTGCCGAGTCGATCCCGCTGCCGGACGCGTCCGTCGATGCCGTGCTGGCCGGGAACGCCATGCACTGGTTCGACATGGCGGTCGCGGGGCCCGAGATCGCCAGGGTCCTGTCCCCCGGCGGCATCCTGGCCGGGCTGTGGAACGTCATGGACGACCGAACCGAGTGGGTTGCCGGGCTCGCGCAGGTCAGCGGGAGCGCGGCCATCGGTCCGCGGGACACGCCCGCCAGTTGGCGCGCCGAGACGGCGGACATGCACCTTCCGCGGACGGGTGCGACCGCCCGGTTCGGCGCACCGGAGCAGGCCGAGTTCCCGCACGGGCAGCAGCGCACCGCCGACTCGCTCGTGGAGACCATCGCGACGCGCGCGGGAATACTGGTCATGCCGGAACGAGAACAAGAGGCCACGCTGGCCCGGATCCGCGCTTTCCTGGCGAGCAGGCCGGAGACCGCCCACGGCGGGTTCACCCTCCCTCTGCTGACCAGCGTGCTGCGCGTCCGGCGACTGTGAGACATCACGTCGACACCGCTCGGTGACTCATCGCATCCCGACCCGCGAGGACCGCCCTTTCGCGCTGCTCGTGGCGCGTGTGCGTCACACCGTCGGCCGGACCGTGTCCAAAGAGGGTGAGCGGCAGGCAGACCGACGGCGCGGATGATGATGAGGAACCACGAGCTGATGGTGCGAGCACGGCACTTGGCATGGACGGTGTGCTCGGTGTCCGCGGGAGTTGTTCTGGGACTGTTCGTCGCCGGTATGGCTCTGCCCGGTGCGGGAGCGTGGGTGGACGCGGCGTGTGCGGCCGCCCTCGGTGGCGTGGGCTGGGCTGCGGCGCCGCCGACGCGCGCGAGACGCATTCACCGGGCGTGAGGCGGTCCGGCGGGTTCTCTGGCGTCGAGCGCTTCGGCGGCGCGGCAAGCGGCTAGGTCGTGTCCGCAAAGTCGTTGGCTCGTTGGTCTGTTCATGGTGCGTCGTCATGAACTGACCGATGAATCCTGGGCGGTGATCGAGCCGTTACTGGCTCCGCCCCGGATGGGCCGTCCGGTGCGGGACCGACGTCAGGTCGTCAACGGAATCCTGTGGAAGCTGTCGACCGGGGCGGCCTGGCGGGACCTGCCGGAACGCTATGGCCCGTGGAAGACGGTCTACGAACGCTTCCGCCGCTGGTCGGCCGATGGAACCTGGGACCGCCTGCTGGCCCACGTCCAGCAGCATTCCGACGCCGTGGGCGCTGTCGACTGGTCGATCGTGTGTGTCGACTCCACGACGGTGCGAGCCCATCAGCATGCGGCCGGGGCACGAAAAGGGGGCTCTGGCCGGGCGAGGCGATCGGCCGCTCCCGCGGCGGACTGACCACGAAGATCCACCTTGCCTGCGACGGACTCGGCCGGCCCCTGGCCTTCACCCTGACCGCTGGGAACGTCAACGACTGCACCCAGTTCGAGGCGGTGATGGCCCGCATCCGGGTCGCCCGATGCGGTCCGGGCCGCCCACGCACCAGACCGGAGCGGGTGGCCGCAGACAAGGGTTACTCGTCCGTCAAGATCCGCGCCTACCTGCGCGGACGCGGCATCAAAGCAGCGATCCCGGAACGAATCGACCAGATCAACGGCCGCATCCGCAGAGGCCAGAGCCGATGCAGACTCAACCGGGCCGCCTACCGGCGCCGCAACCTCGTCGAACGCTGCTTCAACAAGCTCAAGCACCACAAGGCCCTGGCCACCCGCTACGACAAACGAGCCCGCCACTACCAAGCCATGGTCACCCTCGCCTGCCTACAACTCTGGCTCCCATGACTTTGCGGACACGACCTAGTGCCGCTCGTCCCGGAGCGCCGCTCCCTGGATCGGACCGGAGCGGTAGAGGGTGAACGTTGCCACCGCGCCGACGGCCGCGGCCCACCAGTAGGCGGTGCTGTAGCCGTGGATGCAGGCCTGGGCGAGCGTCCGGGGCCCTCCCGAGGGGAACCGGCCGTGGATGCTGGCCTAGGGGACGGCAAGTTCGACGCTTCCTCGAAGGACGTGCTGCCCGATCGGGTGCGCGGCGCAGTCCTGTCGATGCTCGCCGCCTCCCCGACTGAGCCCGCGCCGACGGCTCCGTAGCACCCTCCCTCGGCTGGATGATCAGGCTTGCCCGATCATCAACTCCGCGCAGCGTTCGCCGATCAGCATGGCGGGGGCATTGGTGTTGCCTCCGGTGACCGACGGCATCACGGCGGCATCGGCGACGCGCAGCCCCTCGATCCCGCGCACCTTCAACTGCGGATCGACGACAGCGGTCGGGTCGTCGTGCCCGCCCATCTTGCAGGTGCCGACCGGGTGATAGACGGAGTGGATGCGCTGCGGCAGCTCGCGCGCGAGCGCAGCGTCGTCGGCGAGGGCAGGTCCCGGATGGAGCTCGCCGGTGACGACCTCGTCGAGCCGCTTGTGCGCCATGACCTCGCGAACGAGCTTCATTCCCTCGATCAGGAAACGGCCGTCGTCCGGATCGGACAGATACCCGGGATCGATCAGCGGAGCCTCGGCCGGGTCGGCCGAAGCCAGGCGCAACTCTCCCCGACTCTTGGGATAGATGAGCGTCGGCATCACGGTCAGTGCAGGCCGGCTGTCGACGTTGTGGCGGACGGGCGCGTCCTGGTTCGGGCTCGGGTACGACCAGGGCAGGGCGTGCAGTTGCAGATCGGGCTGATCCGACGGCGTCCGCGCATCCGAAGTGCGCAGGAAGGCCATGGCCTCGAAGACGGTACGCCCCAGCCAACTGCCCCCGCGGAGCGTCTCGGCGAGCATGCCGCCGAAGAAGTGCCCGGCCGTCCCCCGGTGCTGCGCCGATGGCGCGAGGAACGTCATGGGTACGAAGAGGTGGTCGTGCAGGTTCTGCCCGACCGGCAGATCGGCGGCGACATCGATACCCAGCCCGCGCAACTGCTCGGCCGGGCCGATGCCGGACAGCAGCAGAATCTGTGCCGACCCCACCACCCCTGCCGACAGAACGACTTCACGTCCGGCGCGCAGGACCTGGCGCCGCCCGCCCTCGGCGATCTCCACGCCTACGGCCCGGCCGCCTTCGACGACGACGCGGTTGACCTGAGCGGCGGACCGTATCGTGAGGCCGGAGGGCCGGTCGTCGCCGAGGTAGGCGTGTGCCGCGCTGTAGCGGACACCGTCGCGGGCGCTCATCTGCACGATGCCGACGCCGGTCTGCTCCGCGCCGTTGTAGTCCTCGTTGCGGGGTGCGTCCAGGGCCTCGCAGAGGGCTTCCATCAGGGCGTTCGAGGCCGGGGTGAGACCGCCGTGCCGGGTGACCGCCACCGGCCCGCCGGCACCGCGCAGTGGACCCGCGCCGCCTTCCCAGTCCTCCATCCGCCGATAGGACGGCAGGATGTCGTCGAAGCCCCAGCCGGTGCAGCCGGCGGCGGCCCAGTCGTCGTAGTTGCGGCGGTGACCGCGCACGAACAGCATGCCGTTGATCGCGCTGGAGCCGCCGAGCAGCTTCCCGCGGGTGAACGGGATCCTGCGGTCGGCCGCATGCTTCTGCGGCACCGTGTAGTAGCCCCAGTCGAAGCGCTTCTTGACCTGGGGCACGGAATGCATGATCGAGATCATGCCGGGGACCCGGATGACCCTCGATCGCTCCAGGCGCCTCGCTCCCGCTTCCAGCAGCAGCACGCTCGCGCCCGTATCCGCGAGTCTCCGTGCCACGATGCAGCCGGCGCTGCCGGCACCCACGACGATGTAGTCCGCCTCAACAACTGATGGTGTGTCAGTCACGCGGCGCAGTGAAACACGTTCTCGTTCAAGGGGCAATATCCGAGGACGGAGGCGTTACGACTGCCCTCGCAAGGGATGCCCCACGTCACGCAGGGCACGCGAGTAGGGCCTGTCCGGGAGGTCGGATCCTGCCGGACAGGCCCTACTCGGAAGCACTCAATACGAAGCCTGCAGGGCTCAGTCGGTCCGGCCGCGCAAGTATCCGCACCGCACAGCGGACCGGCCCCTGACCAGCACCGGCACGGGCGCCCACCGGCCTCGGTGCGGGCGATGCGGCGGTGGTCCGTACGGTGACTGCCAGGCCGGCCGCCGGGTTCGACCCGAGCCTCCTGCGTCACGGCAACGCCGTACGACCCGGCTCTGGAGCAACTCGGCCACCGGGTGAGGGTGGTTGACGTGCAGCAGGTTCAGGACAGTGAGCTCAGGGGTGCCCCCGTACGCGACGCCCAGGGCGAGGAGCCGGGCGTCGAGGAGCTTGTGGTCCGCGGTGACGCGGGACTTGCCGTTCGCCCGGAAGCGCCCGGAGGCGGCGCCGTGGCAACGGCAGGGAAGGGTCTGGAGGCAGGTGGGCACGTCCACCCAGATTTCGGACACAGAGATACACCGGTTTCAGTGAGAAGACCGCAGCGAAAAGGAGCGCGGCGCGCAGGTGCGCCGCGCGACGGATCAGCGCTCGGGAAATCTCACGTGGTGTACAACGGCAGGTCCTTCACAGTGCGAGCGTGTGCGGCAGCACGGTAGCGCCGGACGGGATCGGGGCTCCACCGATTTTCGGGCGGGTGGCTATGCCGCCTGGCATGGGCAGCCCTGCTGCGGCGCGTAGATCACGTGCCGGTCTCTGCTGCGGCGCGTAATTCACGTGCCGGTTTCCGATGCGGCACATAGAGTGACCGCGTTCAGGTGCGCAGGTTGCGGCTACTTCTCCTGCTAAGAGAGCAACGCGGGTTCGAATCCCGCCGCCGGCCTCGGCTGGTGTCGTCCAGCGGCCCAGGACGCTTACGTCGCCGCCACCGGACTTGACCTCTGAACGCCTACGACGCGAGCCGTCCGCCACGGGAAACCAGGCGGACGGCTCCGTCATCTCGTCGCTCACCGAGCGACGTTGCCGCCTGTCGCAGCGAAGCCGCGCCGCCAGCAACGCAGTTGGCGCCGCCGCGTGACTCACCGGGCTCCGGCCGCGTTACGGAGCCGTGAACCTCGAACAGGGCGACGTGCGGCATGACCGCGTGCGATGACATACGAAAGTGGGGCTCGGGCAGCGTGCGCGGTGCTTCCCCCCACGGGTCCCGTGCGCGCTGTCCGAGCCCCGGACAGGTGGCTGTTGGGCGTCTACCAGACGGAGTCCTGCGGCTGCACGGTGCCCGGCTGGTCGGGCTCGCTCGCCGGAACGGCTTCCTGGTTCGGCTCGTTGGCCGGCTGCGAGTCGACAGGTGTCATCCACACGCTGTCCGCACGCTTCACTGTGCCGGCGTCCGAATTCTGGGTCATGGCCAGCGCGGCGAGGGCTGCCGCGGTGATGGCCATCAGGACGCCGATCCGGCGGGCTGTCACGGTCATGTGGTGGTTCCTTTCAGTTCTCGCTGCTCACAGTGCGGTGAGCCGAGGATCGGGGCCTCCCGGCCGTGTGGGTGCCGTGGTTCCCGAAGGTCGTCTCCTGCGGTTCCCCCCTGATGGGCAAGCAGGCCATGACCTGCCAGCCACCTGTGAGGAGACGGTTCGGAGGGGCCAGGAGGAGCCCCGCAGATAGACTTTGGCGTACGCGACGGCATCGCTTCAATCGAAACAGCTGTCGTCTTGATGCCTGGCGTAGGTACGCCAACGGACGTACCGACAAGCGGCATTGATCATCGTGGAGGGATTGGTGGGAGAGCGCACTACGCGCGCGGACTCGCAGGGCCGGGCTTTACCCGGGGCGCTGTCGCCGGCCGCGGTCGACCTGTACGCGAGGCTGACGAAGGGCGAGCAGCCCGGCCCCGCGGACGGTGAGACGCTCGAGCAGTTGCGGGCGTGGGGGTTGGCCGGGGATGCCGAGGAGGCGGGGCACACGATCGCGCTGCCGCCGACCCCGGCCGCCTGGGCGGTCGCGAAGGACGCGCTGGCGCATCTGCAGGAGCAGACACGGCAGTTGATGGAGTTGCCGGGCGCTGTCGAGCAGATGAATGTCCTCTTCGCTCAGTCGCGTCATCGGGCGGGAGCGGGCAGCGAGTTCCTTGCCGACCGGGCGGAGATCAACGAGCGGATCGGTTCGATCCTGGCAGGTGCCCAGCACGAACTCCTCGGCGCGCACCCGCACGGGCCGCGGACGCGGGAGCAGATGGAGCTCGGTGTCCCCCGCGACACCGCGGCGCTCGAGCGAGGGGTGCGGTATCGGACGCTCTACCAGGACGCGGTGCGTGACGACGGTGTGACGTGCGAGTGGGCGTCGGTGATGGCGCCGCGCGGTGTCCACTTCCGTACGCTGGCCGACCCGTTCGAACGGGTGATCATCGTCGACGAACGGGTCGCCGTCATCTCCAACTACGTCATCCCGGACGCCCCCGACGGCGCCGCCTGGATCATCACGGACCGGGCCATGGTCGCGTTCGCCAAGCATGCGTTCGAGCAGGAGTGGCGGCGCGCCCAGCCGTGGCACGGGCAGCGTCGTGAGCGCGGCCGGGAAGCGGCGGCCGGGCTGCTGTCGGAGCTGCAGAAGGCGGTCCTGCGGTGCCTGTCGGAGGGTGCGACGCAGAAGGGTGCGGCGCGCGCCCTGCACATCTCGGTGCGGTCCCTGCAACGGGAGCTGGATCAGATCCGGACCCTGTGGGCGCTGCCGCAGGCGACGAACGCCCAGCTGTGCTTCCGATGGGGGACGTCGCCGGAGCGGGACACGACGCTCGAGCGGGCGGCCTGACGTCAGGGCGGGTCAGCGGCCGGTGAGTCCTTGGCGTCAACCACGAAAGAAATTATCGTTAATCGCCGCTGTTGTCGTTTTGCTGTTACGGTGTGTGGCCATGGCGGGCGAGACGGCGATCAGCCGCGATCGCGCGTGAGTCCGCCTTGGTCTCCGCCGGTGTCGCACACGCGGATGCTGCTCTCACGACGGCAAGGACGGCGTCATGACCGCTCACGAGCCCTCCGGCACGGTCGGCTGGATCCGCCGGGTCGCTCCCGGACCCGCCGACGTCCCGCGCTCGCCCGCGAGTTCGCGGCGCACCATCACGGAAGCCACGGAGCGCCTGGGCCCCGGACCCGTGGCCTGGGCTGTCGGCGTCGGGCACGGACTGGCCGAGGTCGTCATCCGCGAAGTGCCCGAACTGGGCGGCGGACCGGCCCCGTTCGAGATCCTCCGCATGGGTACCGAGGCCGCGACGCTGAACACCCTGCTTCTGCTGGCCGATCCCGCGGCCGACTGGAAGGTCCCCGAGGAGTCCCTCCTCGGGGACCGGGAGTTCGCCCGGCGCCGCCTCGGCCTGGACAAGGTGCTGCACGGTATCCGCGTCGCGCACGCCGCCCTGGCGCAGGCGTTGATGGGCGCGTGCGCGGAGCTCGCCGCACCGGCCGAGCGCGCGGAACAGTTCCGTCGCATCTCGGAGCTGCTCTTCGGTTTCATCGACGCGTTCTCCTCCCGGATGACGGACGAGTACCGGGCCGAGCACGACCGCTGGGTCGCCCGTGGCGACGCGGCCCGGGAGGACACGGTCCGCGCCCTCCTCGACGACCGGCCCGTCAGTGAGGACATGGCGCGCGACGTCCTCGGCTACCGGCTGCGCGGCCGCCACCTGGCCGTCGTCGCCTGGTACGACGGACCGCCCGCGGCCGTCAACGGCGACCTGCGGCGGACGGCGGCCGAACTTCTGTCCCTGCGCGGCTGCGTCTCGACCCTCGTGCTCCCCCTGGACCGGACCACTGTCTGGGCCTGGGGCGAGCCGGGCGCCGATGTCCCGGTGGCCCCCGGACCCGACGACGTCCCGCAGGCCGAGGGGATCCGTGTCGCCTGCGGCTCGGTGCGCTCCGGGCCGCAGGGGTTCCGCCAGTCGCACGAGGACGCTCAGCACACGGCCCGCGTGATGCGGCTCAACCCCGGCGGCACCGGTCCGGTCGCCGACCACCGGGACGTGGAACTGGCGGCCTTGCTCTCCGCCGATCTGCCCGCCCTGCGCCGCTTCGTCGGGGACGAACTGGGGGCGCTCGCGGCGGACAGCCGGCACGCGGACCAGCTGCGCCGCACCCTGCACCTGTATCTGCGCAACGAGCGCAGCCTGGCGGTCGCGGCGGCGCAACTGCACGTGGCGCGCAACACCATCACGTACCGCGTCAAGCGTGCCCAACAGCTCATCGGACGTGATGTGACGCCCCGGCTGCCCGAGGTGCTGACAGCCCTGGAAGCCGCCAGGACGCTGGGTCCCGCCGTGCTGCGCGCCGCGGAGTGCGGCGATCGCGACGGCGTGCGTGACAGGCCGTCCCGCCGTGCCCGATTCTGAGAACCTCTCAGATCAGCGGCGTGACCTGCTCCTCGATGCCCAGGAGCACCCGCCCGTACAACTCCCCCGCGATGGCCGGGTTGATCACCGCGTGCCGGCTGCCCGTCTCCTGGTCCCGCCAGATCCGCTGCAGCGGGTTCGCCTCGGCGAAGCTTCCGGCGCCCTGGATGCTCAACAGCAGGTCGAGCGCCTCACGCGAACGGCGCGCCACGTATCCGGTGTCCATCCGCACCCGGGCCCGTGTCCCGAACGGCATCTGCTCCCCGCGGGCCGCCCAGGTGTCGATGTCGTCGGCCGCGCGCATCAGATGCAGCCGCGCCGTGTCGATGAGCTGCGCCGCCTCCGCCATCTGGATCTGCGTCGACGGGGCTTCGCTAGCCCGTTCGTAGAACGTGTACGAGATCCCCTTGCCCTTGGCCAGCGAGGCCAGCACCGTGTCCATCCCGGCCTGCGCCAGGCCGACTTGGGGGCCGGCCAGGACCAGTGCGAGCACCGGCACCAGCGCCGAGCGGTACAGCGCCTCGTCGTCGTGTTCGGTCGGGTGGGCGCCCTGCACGCCACGCGTCACCGACAGGACGCGGTGCTCGGGCACGAACACCCCGTCGGCGACCAGGGTGTTGCTGCCGGTGCCGCGCATGCCGGCCACGTACCAGGTGTCCTCGATGCTCAGGTCGGTCATCGGGATCAGCGCGACGCCCTGATCCACCTGCTGTCCGGAGGCGTCGACCACGGGGATGCCCACCGCGGCCCACTGGGAGTGCAGGCTGCCCGACGCGAACCCCCAGCGGCCGGTGACGACGAAACCGCCGTCGACCACCCGGCTGGTCGCGCTCGGCGCCAGCACTCCGCACACCCGCGCGTCCGGATTCTCGCCCCAGACCTCCTGCTGGACCCGGTCGGGGTACAGGCCGACCATCCAGTTGCAGACGTTGATCAGGGTCGTCACCCAGGCCGTCGACCCGCATCCGCGCGCGAGTTCGGACGTGACCTCCAGGAAGGTACGGAAGTCCGCCTCGTGACCGCCCAGCCGTCGCGGCACGGTGAGCCGGAGCAGCCCCGCCTCGGTCAGGGCCGCGATGTTCTCCTTGGCGACCTTGCGGTCCGCCTCCGTACGGGCCGCGTTCTCCCGCAGCAGGGGAACCAGTGCGGCGGCACTTTCCTTGAGGGCCGCGGCGGACGCGGCAGTTGCGTGCGGAGTGGGCGTGATCGTAGTCATGGGGATCCTTCCGGCGGCTCGGCCGGCACCTCGGGGGACGAGGTGCCGCTACCGGGATTCCACGCCGCTCCCGCACCGCTGTCCTGTGGCCCGGACCGCAGAGTCGGCGGCGCGGATTGGGCCGGCGGACCAGTTCGGCGGCGGCTTGCGCCACGGGCTCAAGAAGCCTGGCCCGGCTTGGCCGCCCGGACCAATGCCCCGGCCGACGGGTGTGGTTTCACTGGGCCCACACCGTGCCGTCGACTGCACACGGCGCACGGTCCGGCTCCCGCTCCCTTGGAGGTCGCTGTGCTCCCGTCTCCACCTGCCGCAATGGATCTGCCCGCTTCAACGGATCTGCCCGTCACGACCGCCGCCCCGGCCGTGTTCCGTCGTGTCCTCGGCCATGTGCCGACCTCGGTGAGCGTGGTGGCGGCCAGGACACCGCGCGGCCCGGTCGGCGTCACCGTCGGCAGCTTCACTTCGGTGTCCCTCGAACCGCCGCTGGTCGTCTTCTACTGCGGCCGGGGCTCGGCGAGCGCCCTGGCGATCGTCGAGACCGGCGCGTTCTGCGTGAACGTGCTGGCCGAGGACCAGCAGCAGGTGTGCGCGGCGTTCGCCGGCCGGACGGCCGACCGGTTCGCCACGGGAGAGTGGGACGTCACCGGCGCCGCGGGACCACGGCTGGGTGGGGCGGCCGCCTGGATCGAGTGCGAGGTCGAGGACAGCTTTCCCGCCGGTGACCACATGGCCGTCGTCGGCCGGGTGCGAGGGCTGGCCGCCGCCGATCACAGCCGGGGGCCCCTGATCTTCCATCGCGGCCAACTGGTCCGTCTCGACCGCGCCCGCGGTGTGCACGTCCCCACCCGGTCCTTCGGCTGGTGGGACATCTGACGGAGGGCGCCTGGTGCAACGGCTGATGCGGTGCCTGACCGGTGTGGACGTCCCGTGCGGGATCTGACGGGTGTGGGCGCCCGGTGCGGCTTACGACGAAGGGCACGCCGTCCGGCACTCACTCCGAGAGGCGTCGCGAGACCGCCCGCGCCGCCGCCCGCACGGCCGGACCGTACCCGGGGTCCGAGCCGCTGGTCCCGGGGACGACGACCGACAGGGCCGCCACGACGTCGTCGCCGTCGCGCACCGGCGCGGCCACCGTGCTCCTGGGCCACGGGCGGTTCTGATGTCCCCGGGCGAAGTCGGCGCGCCGTACCTCGGCGAGGACGCGCCGCAGGTCCTCGCCGGAAAGGATGTCCTCGCCGCCGTGCCCGGGGTCGTACGCCGCGATGGCCCGTTCCTGCACGGCGAGCGGCGCGAACGCCAGCAGCACCAGGCCCACCCCCGTGGACGCCAGCGGCAGCCTGCCTCCCACGCGGTAGCGCACGGGACTGGCATCCAGCGCCGAGAGCCGCTCGACAAGCAGAGCCTCGTCGTCGTTCCGCACCGCGAGCAGCACATGCTGCCGCGTGACATGGAAGAGGTCCTCCATGAACGGCATGGCCACCGCGCGCAGCCCGTGCCCGCGCGGCGCCAAAGACGCCGTCTCCAGCAGCCGCAGCCCCACCACGAACCGGCCGTCGTCGAGCCGCTCCAGGGCACCCACCTGGACGAGCGACCGGGCGAGGCGAAGCGCGCTGCTGCGCGGCGTGCCGCTGCGCCGTGCGAGGTCCGCGAGGGACAGCGCGCGGTGGTCGCTGTCGAACGCGCCGAGCAGGGCGAATGCCCGCTCGATGACCGGCTGCCCCTCGGCGGGCCGGCCCCCGCGTCGGCGTCCGGCACCGCCCGGGACCGGCGTTTCATTCATCGGAACCACCCATGCCAATGTACGGGCGTCCTTCTTACGGTGCACCCATAGGGACCGACAGGCAACGACAGGTCCGCCGGTCCGACACGTTCGACAGGTTCGACGCGTTCGACAGCCAGGGAGTACTTGCATGACCTCGACCGGACTCGTGGACGTCCACGCGCACTTCGTCACCGACGGCTACGTCGCCGCCGCCCGCGCCTTCGGCATCGCGCACCCCGACGGGATGCCGGGCTGGCCGGAGTGGAGCGTCGAGCAGCACCTGGATGTGATGGCCCGTTCGGGCATCGACAAGTCCTACCTGTCGGTGTCCTCCCCCGGCGTGCACTTCGGTGACGACACGGCGGCTCGCGCGCTGGCGCGCGAGGTCAACGAGTTCGGCGCCCGGGTCCGCGCCGAGCGGCCGGAGCGCTTCGGGCACTTCGCCGCCCTGCCCCTGCCCGACGTCGACGGCGCGCTCGCCGAGGCGACCCACAGCCTCGACGTGCTCGGCGCCGACGGCGTGGCGGTGGAGACCAACCACCACGGCCTCTACCTCGGCGACCCACGTCTGGAGCCGCTGTGGCAGGAACTGGACCGTCGCGGCGCCGTCGTCTTCGTCCATCCCACGTCCCCTCCGCACGCCGACGAGGTCGGTCTGGGCCGACCTCGGCCGATGCTGGAGTTCCTCTTCGACTCGGCCCGCGCCGCGAGCGACCTCCTCTTCCGCGGCGTCCTCACCCGCCATCCCCGCATCCGCTGGGTGCTCACGCACGGCGGCGGCGCCCTCCCCCTGCTCGCGGACCGCATGGAATTGTTCCGCCCCCTCCTGGGCGACGGCTCCGAGGAATCCGTCGTGGAGCAGCTCGGCCGCCTCTGGTACGACCTGGCGGGCACCCCCTTCCCGCGCCAAGTCCCCGCCCTTCGGGCCGCGTTCGGCACCGAACGCCTTCTGTACGGCAGCGACTACTGCTGGACCCCCGCCGGGTCGGTCCTCGACCAGGTCGCGTCCGTCGACGCCGCGGAGCAGCCGGGCACCGGCGACACCTGGCGGGATCTCACCACCCGCAACGCGCACCGGCTGTTCACCCCCGACGCTCCTTGACCGCCACGCTCCGCCCCCTCCCCTCGTGTCCGAAGGATCGAAGGATCGAAGACCATGGCTCCTGTTCCCCCAGCCCTCCTCCTGCGCCGCGCCACCGTCGTCGACACCCGAGACGGAGCGCTGAGCCGCGACACCGACGTACTGGTCCAGGACGGCGTCATCACCGCCGTCGGCCCGGAGCTGGCCGAGCCGGACGGCGCGGAGGTGGTGGACGCCGAGGGCCGGTACGTGGTGCCGGGCTACAACGACATGCACGCCCACCCGCTCGGCCGCGGCGGCGACGTCGATGCCGCCCACGCGCTGATGCTCGCCCACGGCATCACCGGCTACCGGCAGATGTCCGGGGATCTCGACCTGCTGCGCGCCCGCGCTTCCGGCTCGCTGCGGTTCCCCGAGGCCGCACCGGCGCTGCTCGCTCTGCCGGGCCCGCTCCTGACCATGCTGAACACCGGCACGGCCGACGAGGCCACCGCGGCGGTGCGTGAACAGGTGCGGGCCGGGGCCGATTTCGTGAAGTCCGCCGCCATGACCAAGGAGCGGTTCTTCGACGCCCAGGCGGAGGCCCTGCGCCTCGGCGTGCCGATCGTGGGCCATCTGCCCGCCGGCATCGACGTCCTCAAGGCCTCGGCGCTCGGCATGAAGTCCATCGAACACTTCGGAGCCGGGCTCGGTGTCCTCGCCTGCTGCTCCACCGACGAGCACTCCATCCAACGGGCCTCGGGCGCCCGGCAGAGACTGTCCCTGCCGAAGGTCCGGCTGCCGTTCATGGACCGTGTCGTGAACGCCGTCATGAGGCGGGTGGTCCTCAACCCTGTCGCCCTCAACAAGTCCGAGGACGTGGACATCCTCGACCACGCCGTCCGTACCTACGACGAGGGACGCACGCGCGAACTGGCCGAGCGCTTCGCGGCGGACGGAACGTGGCACGTGCCGACCCTCATCCGGCAGCGGACCAGCAAGCTCTGCGACGACCCGGCCTTCGCCGACGACCCGGACCTGCGCTACATGTCACCGGCCACCGTGCGTACCTGGAAGGGCGCGGCGACGAAGTTCCGCAAGCGGTTCACGCCGGAGCAGCGTGCCACGTTCGCCGCCTCGCACCGCCTGGAGTACGACATGGCCCGCGTCTTCGACCGGGCAGGCGTGAGGATGCTCGTCGGCACGGACTCGTCCGGGGCGGTCTGGGTCGTGCCCGGTGCCGCGCTCCACGACGAGATCGACCTGCTGGCGCAGGCGGGGCTCGGGCCGCTGCGTCTGCTGCAGATGCTGACCCTGTCCGCCGCCGAGTTCCTCGGGACCACGGACACGATGGGCACGGTCGAGCCGGGCAAGATCGCCGATCTCGTCCTCTTGGACGCCGATCCCGTCGAGAGCGCGGCCCATCTGCACGGCGTAGGCGGCGTGGTGCGCGCCGGCCGGTACTACGGCGCGTCCGACCTCACCGCTCTCAAGGACCGGCTCGCCACGGCCCGCCGCGTCGACTGACCCCACGCACGGCGGGCCCACGCACGGCGGGCCCGAGCGCCGCATCAACGGCCTTGCAGCAGGGAGCACTTCATGACGGACATCGATCGCGTCGCGCAGACCGTGCTGCGCGAGCGCCAAGGACGTGACCGCGGCTGGTGGGACCAGATGCGGTCCTGCTACTGGCCCGATTCCACGGTGACCCTCAGCTGGTACCGGGGTGACGGGCCGGGGTTCGTGGCCGCCTCCGAGGCCATGGCGGGCCGTGGTGACTCCAGCGTCCACCGGCTGTCCCCGCCGACCGTCCAGATCGTCGGGGACCGGGCGTTCGCCGAGACACCCGCCGCCATCGAGGTACGCACCGACATGGACGGCGTGCTCGTCGACCTCGTCTCCTGCACCCGCATCGTGAACCGCCTCGAACGCCGCGACGGCCGCTGGGGCATCCTCGCGCTGGACTGCGTCTACGAACGGGACACCATTGCCCCGGTCGTGCCCGGCCGGCCGATCGCCCTGCGCCCGCAGGACCTCGCCGACTTCCGCGCGCCGTACGCCATCCTCGCCCTGCACCTGTCCCGCCGCGGCTACGAGGTGGCGGACGACCTGCTCGGCGACGATCAGCCGGAGCGCACGGCGGCGTTCTATGCCGATACCTTCGCGTGGCTGCGGGGATGACGTGATCGCCGCCGGAGTCAGACGGCGGGCTCCGCCCCCTCCTCGACGACGGCGCGCAGCGCGGAGGCCGTGCGGTCGAGGTGGGCGGCGAGCAGCCCGGCGGCCTTGTCGGCGTCGCGGGCGAGCGCGGCTTCCATCAGCGCACGGTGCTCGCCGGCGACATCGCGCGTCACGTCGTGGGCGACCGGGACCGACCAGCGGCGGTAGACGGTCGCGGCGTCGCGCAGGGACATCGCGACGGAGAGCAGCCGGTCGTTGCCGCAGCCTTCGAGCAGCGCCTGGTGGAAGCGCTCGTGGGCCGCGAACCAGTCGTCGTTCTGGAGGCCGTCCGCACGCAGGGGCAGGGTGGCGCTGAGGCGGTGATGGGCGGCGACGACTTCGGACTCCCACTGGATGTCGCCGCGAGTGATCGAGCGGCGCAGGACCAGGGATTCGATCTCGATCCGGGCGTCGGTGAGCTCGTCGAGGTGGGCGCGGGAGAGGGTGACGACGCGGAAGCCCTGCTGCGGCGCGGCCACGACCAGGTCCTGCTCGGACAGCCGGGTGAGTGCCTCGCGCACGACGGACTGGCTGACGCCGAAGCGTCCTGCGAGCTCGACCAGGCGCAGTCGCTGCCCGGGGCGGAGCGTGCCTTGGAAGATCTCCTCGCGGATCGCCGCGTAGACCGCCCCTGCCCGTGTCTGTTTCGCCTGCGCCATGACCACGGAGAGTACCAGCTTGGCGCCAGGTTGAGAAAATATCGTTAATCTCTTGCCCTACCGAGAAAACAGTCCGAGACTGACGGAGCACTCACCGCACCGAACCCCCTCGGGAGACTCCATGCGCCTGGCCAACATCGACGGACGACTCGTGCTGCGGGGCCCGGACGGTCCCGTGGACGTCGCCGAGGCGAGCGGGGGCCGCTTCGGCCCCGATCCGCAGGAGGTGTACGCGAACTGGGACGCCTTCCTCGCCTGGGCCGGGGAACAGGGGCTCGGCGGGAGGGCCGGGACCGCTCCGGTGGCAGGGGACGGTGCGGCGTGGGGGCCGCCCGCGCCGAGCCCTGCGCAGATCTTCGCGATCGGGCTCAACTACCGCGACCACGCTGCCGAGTCGGGGTTCGGCGCGCCGGAATCCGCGACGGTGTTCACCAAGTTCGCCACCTCCGTCGCCGGACACGACGCCCCTGTGACCCTGCCGCAGGGGAACGTCGACTGGGAGGCCGAGCTGGTCGCCGTGATCGGCCGACGCTGCCACCGCGCGACGCGCGAGGAGGCCTGGTCGTACGTGGCAGGCCTCACCGTCGGCCAGGACCTCTCCGAGCGCGTCCTTCAACTCGCCGGTCCCGCGCCTCAGTTCTCGCTCGGCAAGTCCTACCCTGGATTCGCGCCGATCGGCCCGGAGCTGGTCACACCGGACGAGTTCGACGACCCCGACGATCTGGAGATCTCCTGCGCGCTGGAGGGCGGCGAAGTTCTGCAGAAGAGCCGCACGTCCAACATGATCTTCGATGTGCCGGAGCTGATCGTGCAGCTCTCGGCCGTCTGCCCGCTCCTGCCGGGCGATCTCGTCTTCACCGGCACCCCGGCCGGCGTCGGCATGGCCCGCTCGCCCCAGCGTTTTCTGACCCCCGGCGACGTTCTGGTGACCACCGTCGAAGGCATCGGCACCCTGCGGACACCCCTCACCGCCTGAGACGCCCCGCCTTCCCGCTCAGTCCAGCAGCACAACGCAGTCCGCCGTTTCTCGACGAAGAGAGCCGCACACATGTCACTGCACCGTCTGACCCAGATCGTCATGGGTGTCCCCGACCCTGTGGGCACCGCCGCCTACTACGAGGAGTTCGGGCTCACGCCGTCCGGCGTGCACGGCACCTCGCACACGTTGTCCACCGTGGACGGCGGCGAACAGCTGAGGATCGCCGAAGCGCCGCGGCGCCGTCTGCTCGAGCTCGGCGTCGGCGCCGACGACCCCGATGATCTGGCCCGCGTCGCCTCCCGGTTGACCCGGCTCGGCTTCGATCCCCAGCTCGGCGAGGGTTCCGTCACCGCCGTGGACCCCGGGACCGAGGTACTGGTCCGGGTCGAGATCGCCCCGCGCTACGCGCAGGAACCGACCACGCCCGGCCCCTACAACGCTCCCGGGTCGACGGAGCGGATCGGGCTGCGCGCACCGGGCATCCTGCGTGAGGACCGGGTCCGCCCGCGCAAACTGGGCCACGTGGTGCTCGGCTCCACCGACCAGGAGGGCTCGCAGCGGTTCTTCCAGGAGGGGATCGGCTTCAAGGTCAGCGACACCGTCCCCGGCTTCGCCGCCTTCATGCGCTGCTCCACCGATCACCACAACATCCTGGTGCAGCAGGCTCCCGTGGCCTTCCTGCACCACACGTCCTGGCAGGTGGACGACATCGACGAGATCGGCCGTGGCGCTTCCGCCATGCTCGAGGCCGATCCGGAACGGCACACGTGGGGCCTGGGCCGGCACTTCATCGGCTCCAACTTCTTCTGGTACCTCAAGGACCCGGCCGGCAACTTCTCGGAGTACTACTCCGACCTGGACTGCATCGTGGACGACGAGCTGTGGAAGCCCGGCGTCTGGGAAGGGGCCCGCGCGCTGTGGGCCTGGGGGCCGCCTCCGCCTCCCTCGTTCCTCGCTCCCGAGGATCTGGCCGGTCTGATGACGGGCGCTCACAGCGCCCCCGCCAATTAGGCGGCAGGCATGGACCGTTCCCTTCCTGACAGCGATGTGCTCGTCGTCGGCGCCGGCCCTGTCGGCCTGGCGCTGGCCCTCTTCCTGGCCCGCGACGGCGTACGGACCACCGTCGTCGAACGCTGGCCCCATCCCTACCGGCTGCCGCGCGCGGTCCACTTCGACGACGAGGTCGCGCGCCTGCTCGCCGGGGCCGGAGTCGGCGCCTATGCGGCTGAGCGGGTCGCGCCCGCGGACACATACGAGTGGCGCAACGGCGCGGGCACGCCGCTCCTGCGCTTCGACTGGTCCGGCACGGGGCCCTCGGGGTGGCCGACCGCGTCCATGTTCCACCAGCCGGAACTGGAACAGGCGTTGGAGGAGGCCGCACGCCTGCGCCCGGAGATCACCCTGCTGCGCGGCCTCGATGTCGTGTCCGTCCGTCAGGACGCCGACGCGGCACACCTGACCGCACGCGCCGCAGACGGCACCGAGCGCCGGCTCAGCGCCCCCTGGCTGGTCGGCTGCGACGGCGCGAACAGCTTCGTGCGCGCCGCGATGGACACCACCGTGACCGATCTCGGCTTCTTCTACGACTGGCTGATCGTGGACGTGCTGCCCCACGAGGAACAGCCGTGGTCGCCGACGAACATCCAGGTGTGCGATCCGGCCCGGCCCACCACCGCCGTCTCCGCCGGACCCGGCCGACGCCGGTGGGAGTTCATGCGGATGCCCGGTGAGAGCCGCGAGGACCTGAACACGGAGGCCACCGCCTGGAAGCTGCTGGAACCCTGGGGCATCGCACCGGAGAATGCGGCACTGGAACGGCACGCCCTGTACACCTTCCAGGCCCGCTGGTGCGACCGCTGGCGCGACGGCCGGCTGCTGCTGGCCGGAGACGCCGCCCACCAGATGCCGCCCTTCGCCGGACAGGGCATGTGCTCGGGCATCCGTGACGCCGCCAACCTCGGCTGGAAGCTGTCACTGGTCACCGGCGGTGCGGCGGACCCCGCGCTGCTGGACACGTACACCTCGGAGCGGACCACGCACGTACGCCATGCCATCGGCATTTCCGTGGAGTTGGGCAAGGTCATCTGTGTGACGGACCCGTCCGCTGCCACCGCCCGGGACGCCGCGCTGCTCGGGGCGGACTGCGACCCCGCGCGGGCTCTGCCGCCCGTGCCACCGCCCGCCCTCGGCGACGGCCTCGTGCACCATGGCCTCGACGGCGCGCCCGCCGGTGCGGCCGGGGCACTCAGCCCGCAGGGACGCGTCCGCCACCGGGGCGTGACGGACCTGCTGGACCAAGCCGTCGGAGCCGGTTTCCTGGTCTGCGCGAGCGAGGACCCGCGGGCCGCGCTGGACAGCGACGACCTGGCCTTCCTCGACACCATCGGTGCGCGCACGATCCGGTTCACCCCGCCGCAGGACCCGGGCGACGGTGAGCACGACGCGGTGGACGTCGACAACTTCTATCTCCCGCACCTGGCGGCCGCCGGGCATCTGGGCGCGGTGGTCCGCCCCGATCACTACGTCTTCGGCTCTTTCGAGGACGCGGACGGGCTGCGTGCCGTCGTCGCCGCGCTGCGTGCGGACCTCACGGGCGCCGACAGCCCCTCGATCGCCCCGGCCCTTGCAGGTGACGCATGAGCGCCGCCGTCGGGCCCATCTGGGTTCCTTCTCCAGAAATCGCAGATGCCTCGCGGCTGGCCGCCTTCACCGACCTCGCCGCCCGCCGCTCGGCCGCGGCTCCGCGCGATCCCTACGACTACGCCGCACTGCACGCCTGGTCGGTGTCCGACCTGGACGGATTCTGGTCGGCTGTCTGGGAGTTCTTCAAGGTCCGCTCCTCGACTCCGTACACGGCGGTGGTGGAAGGCGCGATGCCAGGCACCCGATGGTTCCCCGGTGCCCGCCTCAACTACGCCGAGCACGCGCTGCGCCACCCCGGTGGGGACAGCCCCGCGCTGATCGCCACGGGGGAGGACGGCACGTCCCGCGAGGTGGGCTGGGACGAGCTGCGCCGTCAGGTCGGGGCGCTCGGCGCATGGCTGCGGGGGCGCGGGGTGCGGCCCGGCGACCGGGTGGCGGGATACCTTCCCCATACCGAGCACGCGGTGATCGCGTTCCTGGCCGCCGCGTCCGTGGGCGCCGTCTGGTCCGTGTGCGCGCCCGACTACGGCGCGGCCGGAGCCGCCGCCCGTCTGGGGCAGCTCGAACCGGTCGTCCTGTTCACCGTCGACGGCTACCGCTGGAACGGCCGTGAACACGACCGGCGTGCCGAGTCCGACGAGCTCCGCACGGCGCTGCCGTCGGTGCGGGACACCGTCCGTGTCCCCGGTCCCGGCCCCACCGCAGGCACGTCGCCCCCGGCAGGGACCTGGTCGTGGGCGGAGGTGACGGACGGAGCGGCGGAGCCGGTCTACGAGCAGCTGCGCTTCGACGCCCCGCTGTGGGTGCTCTTCTCGTCGGGCACGACCGGCGTGCCCAAGGGCATCGTGCACGGCCACGGCGGCGTCCTCCTCGACCACCTGAAGGTCCTGGGGCTGCACATGGATCTCGCGCCGGGCGAGCGTTTCTGCTGGTACACGACGCCGAACTGGATGATGTGGAATCTCCTCGTCTCCGGTCTCCTGCACGGTGCGACGCTCGTCCTGTGCGACGGGGCGCCGGCCCATCCCCGCCCGGACCGGCTGTGGCAGGTCGCGGCGGAACACCGTGTCTCGGTCCTGGGGACCAGCCCCGGCTATCTGCTGGCCTGCGAGAAGGCGGGCGTCGAGCCGGGTCGCGATCTCGCTCTCGATGCGCTGCGCGTGGTCGGCTCGACCGGCGCGCCACTGCCGGCGAGCGCGTACGCGTGGGTGCGCGACCATGTCGGCCCCGGGGTCCAGCTCGCCTCGACGAGCGGCGGTACGGACGTGGTCAGCGGTTTCGCGGGCGGCGCACCGACCGTCCCCGTGTGGCCGGGCGAGATCTCCGCGCCGCTGCTGGGGGTGGACCTGCAGGCGTGGGACGCCGACGGCAGTGCCGTCACGGACGAGGTGGGCGAACTGGTCGTGACCCGGCCGATGCCCTCGATGCCGCTGCGGTTCTGGAACGACGCGGACGGCGAGCGCTACCGCTCGGCCTACTTCACGCCCTGGCCCGGCGTGTGGCGGCACGGCGACTGGACCACGGTGACCGCACACGGCAGCGTCGTCATCACCGGCCGTTCCGATTCCACGCTCAACCGGCACGGAGTACGGCTCGGCAGCGCCGACGTCTACGCGGTGGTCGACGAACTCCCTTACGTGGCGGATTCGTTGGTCATCGGCGCCGAACTGCCCGACGGCGGCTATTGGATGCCGCTGTTCGTGGTGCCGCCTGACGGTGTCACGCTCACCGACGCGCATCGCGAGGAGATCCGTACCGCACTGCGCACCCATGCCTCGCCGCGGCACGTCCCCGACGAGGTGATCGAGGTGCCCGCACTCCCTCACACCCGCACCGGCAAGAAGCTGGAGGTCCCGGTCAAGCGCATCCTGCAGGGCGGCGCCCCGGAACGGGTCGCCGGCCGGGAGGCGATCGACGACTTCGCGGCGCTCGCCTACTTCGCGCGGTTCGCGCCGGGAGCGGCAGCGCGGTGAGTCCGTACGTGCCGCACAGGCCCCTCCGTGGGGAGGGGCCTGTGGGGTGCTGGATCAACCGATGCGGTTCACCGGGCCGTTGAAGAGGAACGTCTGCCGACTGGTCAGATCGCCCTCGGACAGGGATGGCGTGCACTCCTTGTCCACGCCGTTCGAGGGCTCGCATCCCGAGCCGTCGTGGTCCTCGGCGGCGGTGCGGTTCTCCTCGAGGATTCCGCCCGTGGCCGGGTCGATGATCCAGTGCGGGGTGCTGGTGATGCCCGGACCGTCCGCGGCGGCGTACTTCCAGGTCACCTCCGTGCCCGTGCGCCCCTCCGCGTCGCTCGCTCCGGTGCGGATGCCTGCGCCGGGGGTGGTCGCCATCACCCGGTAGAGCGCGGCGCGCAGTTCGGCCCGGGCCGGGCTGAACGAGAGCAGTGCCCCGGCCTCGGTGACGACCTGCTCGTCCGCTGCCGCCCCGTCCTTACCGGCAGCCAGCCTGGCGCGGAGCGCCGACGGGTCGGTGGGGAGGTCCCTCAGTCCGTTCCAGTCCAGCCGCTCGTCTCCGACGGACCAGCTCATGCCGTGCGGCTGGGGTTTGGAGAGCGTCTCGCCGTTCTCGACGGCGGTCAGCCCGTCGGGTCCGAGGTAGACGGTCCGTGTCCTGGTCTTCGTGCCCGGACCGGACTGCGTCGAAGTGATCTTCCAGTACGGGCCGTTCGCGCCGGTGGCCGCCTTGTCCGCCATCGAGTTGAAGAACGCCGCGGCCTCCGCGCCGGCCGCCGGCCTGCCGCCGTCCAAGCTGACCACAGGGGCGACGATCGCCGCGGCGGCGACGGCCGCGACCGCTGCCGCGGAGGCGAGGAAGCGACGCCGGCGGTACAGGGGGACGACCACACGGGGGCCGACGGCGGCGGGGGCCGGAGCCCGCCCGGTCTCGTCGTCGATCGCGCCGCGGACCGCGGACAGCGCCGCGGACAGGACGGCGGGGTCGGGTTCGGGTGTACGGCCGGCGGCGACCAGTTCCGCGGCGCCGGGGAAGTCGAGTACCTCGTGTCGCTGCGCGCTCATGCGAGTTCTCCCGTCAGGGTGTTGAGGGTGCCGTCGGACAGGCGGGACCGGAGCCGGGCACGCGCCCGGTGCAGCCTGGAGCGGGCGGTGCCGGCGGGGACACCGACGACGGCCGCGGCCTCGGTGGGCGTGAGCCCCTCCCAGGCCACGAGGAGCAGCAGCTCCCGCTCGACCTCCGGCAGCTCGGCGAGCTTGCGCCGGATCAGCGGGCCGGCCGCCACGGCATCGAGCCGCTGATCGACCGCCTGCCACGGGTCGCCGCCCGCGGGCTCCCCGGCGGGCGGCGCGCCGGGGTCGCGGGTGAGGCGTTGCCAGTGGCGGGCCAGTACGTTGCGCGCCACACCGAAGAGCCAGGCGCGGGCTGCTCCGCGAGCGGCGTCGAAGGTGTGCCGGTGGGCGAAGGCCTGCAGCCACACCTCCGACAGCAGATCGTCGGCTGCGGCCGGCGCCCGTCGTGCGAGATAGGCGTGCAGCGCGACGGAGTGCCGGGCGACCAGCGGCTCGAACGCGGCCGGTTCCGCGGCGGAACGCACGAGCAGGTCCTCGTCCGCAACGGGATCGGGATCCATGAACCCCCCTGTCCTTGACCGCCCGGACGGCGGTCTCACCCCCTACTTGCGCCCGGCGGGGCAGAGCGTTCGCGCGGGCCCTGCGCCGGTGACACCGGACACCCGGCACCGAGCAAGACGGTACGCACGGTCTGCCAAAAGACACCCCGGCGCGTCTCGACGCGGCTCTCAGGACGTACGAGGGTCATCTCGCCCTGTAAGAGGGACGCGACGGCCACCGGGCCGAGGCGCGTGTCGGCATCACGCAGCCGGAATTGCCGCTGCTCGACGAGGCGACCGACGACCTGGAGGACCAGGCCGTCGGCGGGCTCGAGGCGCACCTGCGCGAGCACCGCGGCACCGTCGTCGCGGTCACCCACGACCGGGTGTTCCCGGAGAATCTGACCAGCTCGTCCTGGAGGCGGGAGAGGGCAGAGTCACCCGGTACGGCGACGGCTACGCCGGCTACCGCACGGCGAGGGCGGTGACCGCGGCCTTCGCCGTGTCGGCCAGGAGCCTGTCGTCCGCCGTGGCGTTCTTCGCCCCGTCGCGATACGTGAGGATCGCCATCACCAGCGGCTTGCGGCCGGGCGGCCAGATGACCGCGATGTCGTCGCGTGCCGCGTAGTAGGAACCGGTACCGGTCTTGTCCCCGACGATCCAGTCCTTCGGCAGCCCGGCGCGGATGGCCGTCCCGCCGGTGGTGTTGGCCCGCAGCCAGCCGGTCAGCTGACGCCGCTCGGCCGTGGGCAAGGCATCGCCGAGGACGAGGCGGCGCAGGTTCGACGCCATCTGACGGGGTGTCGAGGTGTCACGCTGCTCCCCCGGGCTCCATCGGCTCAGGTACGGCTCGATGCGGTCGGTGCGGGTGGTCCGGTCGTTCAGTTCGCTCTGGAGGAACGCGCCCAGGCGGCCGGGGCCGCCGATGTCCTTGAACAGAACGTTGGCGGCGGTGTTGTCGCTGTAGCGGACGGTGGCGTCGCACAGCGCGCGCAGGCTCATGCCGGTGTCCACGTGCTTCTCGCTGACGGGCGAGTTGGCGGCGAGGTCGGAGCGGTCGTAGCGCAGGACGCGGTCCATGCCGTCGATGCCGTTCTTCTTCAGCACGGCCGCGGCCAGGAAGGACTTGACGGTCGAGTTGTACGAGAAGCGCCGCGTGTCGTTCCAGGTGACCTCACGGCCGCTGCCGGTGTCGACCGCGTAGAGGCCGATGTGCGCGCGGTACTTGCGCTCCAGGTCGGCGAACGCCCCGTTCTGAGCGGTCGGCCGGTCGGACGTTGTAGTGGCGGCCGGTCGGTCGGACGTCGTGGTGGCGGCCGGCCCTCCGGTGCTCGCGCGGTCGTCCTGCCCGCACCCCGTCGCGGACAGCAGGGTCAGGACGGCCCAGACGCCGATGCCCGCACGGCGGGTCCGGACCGATCGGCGGCCATTCGGTCGGTGATGCTGCATCGGTCGAGTCCCTCCGGTGGGCCCCGGCCGCGGGACGTGCTGGGTCCCGGACGCGGGGAGCGGACGGCCGGTCCGCGAAGGGGCCCCGGCCGGGGCGTCGGTGACGCCCCGTTGCACACACTCGCCGATCAAGCGGTGCGGCGGCCACTACATTCGCCCCCGTTTCGTCGGACGCCTCGCGTACGACCTTCAGGACTTGCTCCATGCGTCGCTGAGGACGATCCCGGTGAGCTGAGCAGGGCTCAGTACCGGTGTGCGACGGGTTCCCTGAAGCCGGTAGGCCCGGGCGTTGACTTCGGTGGCGAGTACGCGGAGCCCGTCGGTGCGCAGGGAGTCGGCGCGCCACTCGATCGCTCCCTTGCCGCCGTTCGTGGCCGGACCGGTGCCGGTCGTGAGGAGTGTGCCGTCGGCGAGTTGCCGGGCCTTGCCGAAGATCTTGCCGATGGTCCGGTCGCCCGGCTTCCAGCGCTGCACCGTGACGGCGATCAGGCACTTGCCGTGTCCGTCGTCGACGGTGAGGTGGCCGTACCCGGGCTGACCGCTCCTGTCTGCTACCAGCACTCCTCGGGGCAGCACGTCAGCAATGAGGTGTGTGATCCGGCTCGCGGGCAGGGACTGGTCGATGTCCGGTGCGGGCCGGCGCGCCGGAGCGGGCAGCGCGGCGAGGATCGGCTTCCAAGTGGCTGATCCAGCGATGTCGGCGAGTTGTTGCCGGGTCAGCGGCAGAGGCGGACTCTGCCGGGCGGAGTCCTGCTTCGACAGAGCCGCGGGGTCGTTCGACTCGGCGATCGCGAGCTGCCGACCGTCCGGATACGTGAGAACGGTGGTGAGCCGGCGGGCAGCGGTGGGGCGGGAGTCGTCGACCGGGGAATTGTCGGACATCATTGTCGCCCCGCGAAATTTCTTCGTCGTGCATTTGCTGTACGGATGGAGGGCGCTGTCCGGACAACGCGCATTTTGCGGGAGAACCGGCACCGGGAGGCGAGTCGTGGCGACTTCCACGCGCCCGGCCATTCCGTTTCTCTCGAAGGTCAGACGGGTAGAAGTCGACGGCTTTTCCTGCCGACCCGGGGTTTCTGGAAGCTCCGTAGACCGTCCTTGCGGAAGCAGTTTTTTCAGGGTCTGCGCGAGCTGATTCGGGGATGCCTTCGCCACCTGTTGTTCCGGCGCGCCGCAACCGGCCACAAGTACGGCACCGATGGCCAGCAGAGGCAATGTCCGTACCGCACGATCGCGGATCGATGTCACAGTTCCTGACTCCCGTGGGGTGCGGTCACGCGTGTTCACGTACGGAGAGGGCTGAGGGGCGGGCCGCCGCATCCGTCCGGATCGACGGCCCGCCACGGACGCCCCTAGCTCAGCAGGGACGACCGGAGGAGATGGAGTCGTTGTAGGGGTAACTGAGCGTGCCCCACGTGTAGTTGTTCTGGAACACGCCCTGGATGCCGCCGTAGTTGTTGTCGGTGAAGAGGCACCATGTCCTCCCCGAATAGTTGCTGATGTAGGAAATGCTGTCCTGGAAGTTTCCGTCGGCTCCATAGGTCAGGTTCGGGACCGGGGCGTACTCGTAGTCGCACGGCCCTCCCGAGTTGTAGGCGTTCTGGCACAGCTTGATGGTGCTGGTCGCGGGGGCGGCCGGAGCGGCCGACGCAGGTGCCGTCACCGACGCGATCAGGGCGCCTGCCGTCATCGCCACACCGACGCTTGCCATGACCTTTTTTGCCAGCTTCATGAAAGCTCCTCGACCCGAACGGGCTCGTTGGAATTCAAGCTCCAGGTACCGGTCAAACCGGACGTCATCACGATATGCAGCGACCACACGAAAGGCAACGAAAACTCGATTAAACGAAATATCGGGCGAAATGGTTCACGTGAAGGATGTCACAGGATTTTCTTCAGGGTTTCGGGTTTGATGGGCATGATCAAAGGGGTGGGGACAGTGGTCAGACGGTGGTACACGGCGCTCGGGGTCAATCTGCTCCTCGGAATCCCCGCCGTGATCCCTCTCTGGATGCTCTGGTATCTCGCCGCGACCTTGGCGCACCCGGCGCCGACGGAGAACGACGGCATGGCGGTCGTGCTCGTGGTGCTCGTCCCCGTCATCGCCTGTTGCGGCTTTCTCTGGTGGGCGGCCAACCGCCCCTTCGCCCGCAGGACACACCTCAGCCGTCCCCAGTACTGGCTGCTCAGCGGCGTCGGCGCACTCCTGCCCGCCGTCACCCTCTTCTGCATGGCACCCTGAACGGACCCGGGGCGACAGCCCGGGGAACGCCGGGACACCCGCCCCGCACTCGGCCGATCGACATGGAGACATGGATGAACACCGCACGCGATCTAGCGATCATCGTCATGTCGGCGTCTGATCGCGAGGTGGGACAGGGCGACCTGTCGCTCGCGCTCGCCGGGGCCGAGGTTCTCGACCTCGTCGAGGCGCAGGTCGTCGGGCTGGACGGCGACCGGCTGGTGCCCGGGACCGGGTCGGCGACCGGCGACCGTCTGCTGGACGAGGCCGCTGCCTCGCTCGTCCGGCAGGCTCCCTACGAGCCGGTCGAGGACTGGCTGTGGCGCCGGGGGCGCGAACTGTCCGCGGCCTACACGGACGAGTTGGAGCGGACCGGGGTGCTCATCCGTACACGCGGCCACCGGATCCTGTCGCGGACGGAGCGGAAGGTTCTCGTCGACTCCCCCGCCCGTCGCGAGGCCGAAGAGCGCCGTGCGTCGGGCGAGCCCGTGCTCGCCGCGCTCACGGGCGCCGTCGGGCTCCACGACGGGGCCGACGACGACAAGGACGCGGAGCTGGGCCTCAGCGATGACGTGACCACGAGCGTCCTGGCCGCCGTGGGGGACGCGGTGATGGAGCTGGAGGCCGTGCGTCAACGGCGCTCGATCGAGAACGCCGCCTTCGACAACATCTGGCGCGGCCTGTAAGACACCGCTGCTGATGGCGGCACACCACCGTCCGGTCGGTGATCGACGACGAGATCACAGCGGGCCGGTGATTCCTGAGCGACTGCCTCGTGGGTCCGCTCGCCAGGCGGGAAATCGTGCTCAACCTGCCCGAGACAGGCCGCAGTTGGAACGGAAATACATGTATCCGCCTCTTGTCGTCCGCGCAGTCCAGCGAAGTACGCTCACGCTATGACGGTCGAGCAGAATCATGACGCCGCCGCATGCCGGCAGGTCAGCACCGGGATCACCCGGGTCTTCCACCTGCTCGGGAAGCGCTGGACCGGCCCGATCGTCGCCGTGCTGACCGGCGGGCCGGCGTACTTCGCGGACCTGCGCCGGGCGGTTCCCGGGATCAGCGAGCGCATGCTCTCCGACCGGCTCAGCGAACTGGGGGCCGCCGGGCTCGTCGAGCGCGAGGTGGACGCGGGGCCACCGCTGCGGGTGACGTACCGGCTGACGAGGTCAGGACGTGCCCTGGAACCGGCCCTCGCCGCACTCGAATCCTGGGCGGAGGCACACCTGCCGGAGAAGGATCAGCTCGGCGGCTGCTGACAGGGTCGTCACGGTGAAGGACCGACAACCCGGCAGGATCGGGCCCACGGGCACATGTTCTCGGTGCACTGTAGGGACAGCCCGTCAGTGCTCGGGCCGCGCCCGTGGGGTCCGCTCCATCGTCATGGTCACCGGCTCGGGTCGAGCAGCAACTTGCCGGAGGTGCGCCGGGATTCGATGTCGGTGTGGGCTCGGTCGGCCTCGCCCAGTGGGTAGCGCCCGGTGATGTCGATGCGCAGCCCGCCCTCGCGGATCTTGTCGAACAGGTCCCCGGCGTGCCGGAGCAGCAGTTCCCGGCTGTGGATGTGGTCGGCGAACACGGCGTAGGTGACCTTGATGCTCTTCGGCAGGTCGAACAGCCGCACCGTGGGGATGTCGCCGATCAGCGGGCCGAAGTAGACCAGCGTGCCGGACCGCCGCAGTACTTCGGTGGAGGGCCAGAACGTGCTCGCCCCACCGCCGTCGAACACCGCGTGCACGCCCTCGCCGCCGGTCAGATCCTTGACCCGGTCGACGAAGTCACCGTCGAGGGAGACGAGGACCTCGTCCGCGCCCGCGCTTTTCGCGGCCGGGACCTTCTCCTCGCGGGAGACCAGGCCGATCACTCGGACACCGCGCAGTTTGAGCAGGTGGGTGAGCATGCGCCCCACGCCGCCGGCGGCCGCGTGCACGAGCGCGGTGTCGCCCTCGGCCAGCGGCGCCGACTCGGTGACGAAGTGGTGTGCGGTGATTCCCTGCATCATCGTCGCGGCGGCGACGTCACTCGGGATGTCGTCCGGTACGGGGACGACACGGTCAGCGGGGACCGCGATCCTCTCGGCGTAGCTGCCGGGCACCGAGACCCAGGCCACCCTGTCTCCGACAGCGAAATCGTGGACGCCCTCGCCGATCGCGGAGACCCGGCCGGCTCCCTCGACCCCAGGGACAAGGGGGAGTTCGCGAGGCAGCGAGAATCCGACGCGCGTCCCGGTGTCCATGAAGTTGACGCCGGCGAACTCGATGTCGACGACCAGTTCGCCCGGACCGGGTTCGGGGTCGGGCCATTCCCGCAGCCGGAGCACCTCCGGCCCACCCAGCTCGTTCAGCACCACAGCACGCATGGTTCATACCTCTTTCTGTCCGGTCAGGCCTGCAACAGGGCGGACGCGTAGGCGGGGTTGGTGTAGTCGCGCCAGGCCGCGATCCGGCCGTCGCGGAGCTCGTAGACCGCCATGTTCATCACTGGGGCGAGCTTCTTGCCGGGCAGCGCGAGCCCATGGATCTGCTCGGCGATGACGACGTCGTCGGTCAGGAACAGGGCGAGCGCGTCGGCGACCTGCGCACGGAAGGTGTCCACGAAGTCGCGGACCAGAGTGTCCTTGTCAGGGGCGGACATGGCGGGGTGCCTCCGGGATCGAATCGGTCGGGTCGGCGTCGTCCGCCAGGGGGGCGTGGTCAGGAAAGAGGCCACGCCGCGCCCCCGGAAACGGCGGGCCGTTGCGTCACGACCGTGAGCGTAGGACGCACATTTTGGACCAGCAAGTCCAGACGCGACGAGCCGAAGCGGCTCCGGCACATGCCGCTGCCGCTACCCGGCTGCCTCAATGGCGCGGGCCTCGTGGTCCCACAACCGATCAGCGGTGTCGGGGGCGAGAGCGAGGACACATGTGGCTCACTCGTCTTCAGTGATCCCTGCGTCCTGCGGACGCGTAGGTGTCTCAAAGGGGCTGAATGCGGCGGCCGTCGAGGGTCAGGATGCCTCTGTGCGTGCGTCGGTCGAGGACCGCCGCTCATGTTCGGTGCGCGCCGCCTCCAGGAGGTTGCTCCATGAGGTGACCTGGGGACGTCGGCGCAGCAGGGCCCGCCGCTCGCGCTCGGTCATGCCGCCCCAGACTCCGTGGTCGATGCGCCGGTCCAGGGCGTGCGCCAGGCACTCGGTCTTGACCGGGCAGGCGGCGCAGACGCGTTTACCCGCCGACTGCGCGGCGCCCTCGGCGAACAGCTCCTCGCCGTCCTCCTGTTGACACGCCGCTCGTTCCCACCACGTGTCCTGCTCACCACTCACAGCTTCCGCACCGCCTTCCGAAGCCATGACAGTACGCCACGCTGATACCCAACAGGCATTCCAGCACCGGTAGTTGAACGCCGGGTGACGATTTCCGGCCCTGCGGGCCCCGCGTCGCGGTCCTTGCGCGGCGGGACGACGCGCTCCGGGGGCTGCGGCGACGCTCTCGCCGAACGGGCCGGTCAGGTCGCGGCAGTGAGGTAATCGCTGGCCGCTTGCAACCGCGCCCGAGCGGCCTCCACTTGCACGCCCCGGTCTCCGGACATGCGTCGTTCGGTGCGGTGCTTCTGCTCAAGCGTCTCGATCGCCCTGTCATCGCCCCAGAGGGCCCAACGCCTGAAGGTGCCGCGGTTCTGTCGTGCCATGATCCCCTCCGATGGGTGTTTGCGGATTCTTTGCAGGTTTATATCGGCTTGCGTAGGTATGCGCCGTCGACGAAACGTGCCCCTGCCGGCGACCCGCGTCAGTAGACGTCGTCCTCCCTCACCAGCGTGAGCAGCCGCAGCGTTTCCACGTAGAGCCACAGCAGAGTGAGTACGAGACCGAAAGCCGCCGCCCAGGAATCCTCCGGGCGAGCAGCACGGCGGCGAAGACGGTCATCGTGCCGAGCACCGCCTGGACCACGATGGTCTGCACGATGGCCCACTTCAGTGTGGTCGGCGACCGGTGGCCGAGTCGGCCGGAAGGTGACTCGGGACAGCGAGGCTGGAACCGCCGCTTCCCGAGATCGACACGAGACTCACACAGACTCCGTAACCAGTCAATACGGTGACATGCGCGAATCGAGTCCGTCCGTAACCATCTTGACAGGTGACGCCTATCGCAACCATGCTTGCCGTAACCGCTCCAACTAGTGATGAAGCGAGTTGCACCGTTCACAGCAACTCGCCATCCACCCGAAGGAAATCGCCCCACCTCACAACGAGGAACTCACAGGCAGGCGACACCATGTCTCACGCGGCACACATCAACGAAGCAACAGCGGCGGCAGCAACGGCGGCGGCGCGACACACGCCCACTGACTCAGAACCGTCGCCGAAGACCGACACCCGGCCCGACCAGACGCAGCTCTGGAGCTGGTCGGGAACCGCCGTCATGTTCGGCTACGGACCGGACAGCAGCGCCTTCCTGTAGGACGCCCCCTCGCGGCCGGCCGCCCACCCACGGGCCCGCTCACACGTCCACACAGATGAGCCAGTAAGCTATATAAGTGCTACATTCGAGTGACAGATAAGAGAGAGCCTCTCTCCCTAAGGAGCGCACCATGACCGTCTACGACCGTCTCTTCATCGCCGGAACCTGGACCGCACCGAGCGACCCCGAGCTGCTGGACATCCGCTCCCCGCACGACCGGTCCGTCATCGGCCGCGCCGCCCAGGCGCAGCCCGCCGACGTCGACCGCGCCGTCGCCGCCGCCCGCGCCGCCTTCGAGGAGGGCACCTGGCGCGAGACGCCGCCGCTGCAGCGCGTCGCGGTGTTGCGCCAGTTCAACGCCCTGCGTGAGGCGAACGCGGAGCGGATCGCCTCGCTGATCTCCGCGGAGAACGGCTCGGCCGGCTGGTTCACCCTCGCCGGTCAGCCCGGACTGACCCGTCAGGCGAACGCGTACCTGAAGGCGGCGGAGCAGTTCGGCTGGGAGGAGACGCTCGAACCGTCGGACCCCGCCGCCCCGTTCCGCAGCGTGGTGCGTCGTGAGGCCGTGGGTGTGGTGGCCGCCGTGATCCCCTGGAACTCACCGTTCTCCTCCGCGACCTCCAAGATCATTCCTGCCCTGCTGGCGGGCAACTCGGTGGTGCTGAAGGTGTCGCCGGAGAACTCCCTGAGCATGGGCTTCCTGGCCGAGCTGCTGGAGCAGGTAGGTCTGCCCGAGGGTGTGATCAGCGTGCTGCCCGCCGACCGGGAGACCAGCGAGTACCTCGTCTCGCACCCCGACGTCGACAAGATCGCGTTCACCGGCTCGACCCGCGCCGGCCGTCGGATCGCCGCCATCGCGGGCGAGCAGCTGAAGCGCGTCAGCCTGGAGCTGGGCGGCAAGTCCGCCGCGCTGATCCTGCCGGACGCGGACGTGCGCACGGCGGTGCAGGGGCTGAAGTTCGGCTCGCTGCTCAACAACGGCGAGTCGTGCATCGCCCAGACCCGCATCCTCGCGCCGCGCGTGCAGTACGAGGAGGTCGTCGACGCCGTCAAGGAGCTCGTGGAGTCCCTGAAGGTCGGCGCTCCGGAGGACCCCGACACCTTCATCGGCCCGATGATCCGCCCCGACCAGCAGCAGCGCATTCGCGACTACATCGAGATCGGCATCAAGGAAGGCGCGCGTCTGGTCACGGGCGGCCCGCAGATCCCCGAAGGCCTGGAGAACGGCAACTACGTCACCCCGACCGTCTTCGCCGACGTCGACAACTCCATGCGCATCGCGCAGGAGGAGATCTTCGGCCCGGTCCTGGTGATCATCGCCTACGACGACGAGGACGACGCCGTCCGTATCGCCAACGACTCCGAGTACGGCCTCTCCGGCGGCGTATGGTCCGCCGACACCGAGCACGCCCTCGCCGTCGCCCGCCGCCTGCGGACCGGCACCATCACCGTCAACGGCGCGCCGATCGGCTTCGACGGCCCCTTCGGTGGCTTCAAGAACAGCGGCATCGGCCGCGAGTACGGCGCGGTCGGCCTCGGCACGTACACCGAGTACAAGACCGTCACCCTGTGACCTGGCCCTGCCAGGCAGCTCCACCAGCCCCCCACCCACGTCGACTCCCGCCCCACCTGGCCTCTGAAAGGCTCCTCTCCGATGTCCACCACGGCACAGCTCTCGAGCGCGCCCCGAACCCGCGGCGTCGCCGCAGCCATGAGCGCCCTGATTCTGGCGGTGCTCCTGTCCGGACTCGACCAGACCATCGTCTCCACCGCCCTGCCCCGCATAGCCGAGGACCTCGACGGATTCGACGACATCGCCTGGGTCAGCGCCGCCTATCTGCTGGCGTCCACCGCGGTCACACCGCTGTGGGGCAAGCTCGGCGACATGTTCGGGCGCAAGCGGCTCTACCTCGCCTCGACCGGCATCTTCCTCATCGCCTCCGTCGCGTGCGGCATCGCGGCGAACCTGCCTGAACTGATCGGCGCCCGCATCCTGCAGGGCATCGGCGGCGGAGGCATGATCGTGCTGACGTTCGCGCTGGTCGGTGACATCGTCGCGCCGGGCGAACGCGGCCGCTACCAGGGGATGTTCGGCTCCGTCTACGGCGTCGCCAGCATCGCGGGACCACTGCTCGGCGGCATCTTCACCGACCAGCTCTCCTGGCGGTGGGCGTTCCTGATCAACCTGCCCGTCGGCGCGGTGGCGCTCGGCATCGCCGCCCGCATGCTGCCGGCCGCAACGAGGAACGCCAAGGCTGTCCGGATCGACTACCTCGGCGCACTGGTCCTGGCCGCCATGGCCACCGGCCTCGTCCTGATCACCTCGTTCGGCCGGCGCTGGGGCTGGGCCTCCCCCGGCATCATCGGCCTGATCGTCGCCACCGTCGCGCTCGCCGGCCTGGTGGTCCCGGTCGAGCGCCGCGCCGCGGCCCCCGTCCTGCCGCTGAGCATGCTCACCTCGCGCACGGTGGTCCTGACCTCGCTGATCGGCTTCGTGGCCAACGCGGCCATGTTCAGCGTCCTGGTCTACCTGCCCACGTATCTGCAGATCGTCGACGGCGTCTCCGCGACGCTGTCCGGCCTCCACATGATTCCGCTGGTGGCGGGCCTGGTCATCAGCCAGTCGCTGGCGGGACGGTGGGCGCGCCATGTCGAGCGGCTCCGGCTCATCCTCGTCGTCGGCATGCTGCTCAACGTCGCGGGCCTGCTCCTGCTGGCCACTGTCGGCGCGGCCACGAACGCGGTCGTCCTCTGCGTCTACTTCCTCGTCACCGGTGTGGGTATCGGCATGGTCCCGATGGTGGTCCTGACCGCGGTGCAGAACAGCGTTCCCACCACGGATCTCGGCGCGGCCAGCGCCGTCGTCACCTTCGCCCGGTCGATCGGCGCCGCCTTCGGAGTCGCGGTCTTCGGCACCCTGCTCACCAGCGGGTTCGCCGCACGGCTCGCCGGCAGCGCGGTCAGCGACGGCTTCGATGCCTCCCGGCCCGACACCATCGCCCAACTGCCCGCCGCGGTACGCGACACCGCGCAGGACGCCTTCGCCCACGCCATCGGCTCCTCGTTCCTGTGGATCACGCCCCTGGTCGTCGCCGGAACCGTCCTCGCATTCCTGCTCAGGACCCCGGGCGGCGTCCGGGAGGCCCCCACGAACGCCGCCTCGCGTCCCGCCGACGAGCATGTGACGGCCGTCTGAGGGGTGCATCCCCAGGCCAGCCGGGCACCGCCACCTACCGGGCAGCACACATCGCCGTATGGCGGGTGCCTCGCCCCACATAAGAATCGCAACCACTCAATTCCGTGACGACATGCGATGGGTTGCTCCATCACACCGACAGGACGGTGAAGACATGGCAGACCAGCGCAAGGACACCGAGAGCGGCCCTCCCATGGCCCGGCGGGCGATGCTCGCCACCCTCGTGGCGGGTGCCGCGGGACTCGCCACCGCCCCTTACCTGCAGCGCGGTTGGGAGAGCGTCCTGGGCGCCGCCTCCCAGATCGACGCGACCGGAGTCACCGGGCTGCTGCCGAACCCGGGCGGATTCCGGTACTACAGCATCGTGGGATCGGTGCCGCGCAAGAACACCACGAACTACGAGCTGCGGATCGACGGTCTCGTCGACCGGCCCAGGATCTTCACCCTGCCGCAACTGCGGGCGATGCGGCAGACCCGCGTCGTCCACGACGTGGTGTGCACCGACGGCTGGCGCGTGGAGAACACCCCCTTCGAAGGTGTGAAGCTCGCCGACATCCTCGATGCCGCGGGAGTACGCCCCGAGGGCAAGGCCCTCCGCTTCACCTGCTTCGACGGCGCCTACAGCGAGAACCTCACGCTGGAACAGGCGCGCCGATCCGACGTGATGGTGGCCCTGAAGATGCAGGACAAGCCCATCACCCACGAACACGGCGGACCGGTCCGGCTGTACACGGCCGCGATGTACTTCTACAAGTCGGCCAAGTGGCTGTCGGGCATCTCGGTCACCGACGAGGTGATCCCCGGCTACTGGGAGGAGCGCGGCTACGACATCGACGGCTGGCTCGACGGAGAGGACAGGCACGGCGATGGCACGGCTGCCTGAAAGCGACGGCAAGGTCCGCCGGTTCACCCGGGCCGAGCGCCTGGTCCACCGCGCCACCGGCTACCTGATGTTCCTGTGTCTGGTGACCGCGGCCTGTCTGTACCTGGGTCCGCTCGCGCAGCTGGTCGGGCGGCGCCATCTCATGGTCACGGTTCACGAGTGGTCCGGGATCCTGCTGCCGGCCCCGTTCCTGCTCGGCCTCCTCTCCCCCGCGTTCCGCGCCGACCTGCGCCGGCTGAACCGCTTCGCGCCCTACGACAGGAAGTGGCTGCGCGCGGCGCGCCGGCGGCTGACCTCGTCGTCAGCGCGTCCGGCCGGGAAGTTCAACGCGGGCCAGAAGCTCTACGCGGGCTGGATCGCCGGTGCCGTGCTGCTGATGATGTTCACGGGCCTGCTGATGTGGTTCACCGGGCTGCTGCCCGCGATCTCCCGGACCAGCGCCATCTTCGTGCACGACTGCCTGGCCTGGGGCATCACCTTCGTACTCATCGGGCACATGCGTCAGGCGGCCAAGGACCCGGAGGCTCGGCTCGGCATGCGGACCGGGTACGTGTCGCCGCAGTGGGCCCGGGAGAAGCATTCCAAGTGGCTGGGGGACGACGACCCGCAGGCCGGGACGGGGAGCGCCGGCGCAGCCGAGTCGCGCCACGGCCGAAGCAGTCGAATGACTTAGCACCCGGGCGGCCGCCCTTCTCTACCCAAGGTGTGCGACCGCTGTGCGCCGCCTGAGAACACACTGACCAGCTCGGCCCCGGGTCCGCCCGGGGCCGTCGCATGTGCCGGTCCGGTCGAGAGCCCACCGGGACTCACCGTCATGTGACTGATGTGCGCCGCCTCCGCCGCGGGCGAAAGTATGAGCACAAGCAGCCACCCCGGCACACACAGCCAACCACACTCATCACGAGTAACCCTCTTGACCGGTGATACAGACTCGTGGGAGCCTCTTCCCGAAGCCGACGAGCGCGGGGCGAGCGGCGCAGTGGCGCCCTTGCCCGCCAGTCGGTGAACGGATCGAGCACTCCTGAACCAGCATGCGCAGACGGGGTACTGCCCGACGACCTGCGGACGACGAAACCGGGGGACGACCCTCGGACCGGATCGCTCAGCACGCACACATGTGTCTCCGCCGCGCGGCAGACACTCGATCGATTAAGGAATGTCATGAGACGACTTCTGACCGTCCTCGCGGCCGCGGTGCCGCTGGTGACGGCAGCGGTGTATCTGCCCTCGGCCACGGCGGAATCCGCGGACTCCGCCGCCGCGCCGTTCCGGTGCGCGTCCACCCCTCTTCCGCTGAAGGCTCCTGCCGGCACCAGGATCGAGTCCGTGACGGCCGTGAGCCGGCCGGCGGGGGACGTCGAGGTGCCGCCCGTGTCGCCGCTGCCCGGGGACACGGTCAAAGACGTCCCGGCCCACTGCGAGGTGACCGTCACCGTCAACCACCTGGGCGCCGAGGACCACGCCAAGGTCCAGGTGTGGCTGCCCGAGTCCTCCTGGAACGGCCGGTTCCAGGGCGTCGGCGGCAGCGCCTACGCGGCCGGTGACTACGGCGCCGCGCTGTCCGCCGCCGTCAAGAGCGGCTACGCCACCGCAACGACCGACGCCGGCGTCAGCACCTACGTCGACGTCGACTGGGCCCTGGACGACCAGGGGAAGATCGACCGGACGCTGCTGAAGAACTTCGCCTCGCGGTCCGTGCACGAGGCCGCGGTCGTCGCCAAGCAGGTCATCAGCGGCGTCTACGGCCGCTCCGCCTCGTACTCGTACTTCAACGGCTGCTCGACGGGCGGCCGGCAGGGCTACGCCGAGGCGCAGGCCCACCCCGACGACTTCGATGGCATCCTCGCCAACGCGCCCGGCATCAACTGGGACGAGTTCGAGGTCGCCACGCTCTGGCCGCAAGTGGTGATGAACGAGGAGCACACCTACCCCACGAAGTGTGAACTCGACGCGGCGACGCAGGCCGCCGTCAAGGCGTGCGACACACTGGACGGCGCCGCGGACGGAGTCATCGGCGATCCCGCCGCGTGCGGTTACGACCCGCGCAAGCTGATCGGCACGACCCTGGAGTGCGACGGCAAGCAGGTGACCTTCACGGCCGCCGACGCCGCCGTGATCCGCAAGATCTGGGACGGTCCGCGCGACACGCACGGCAAGAAGCTGTGGTTCGGCCCCACCATCGGGTCCGAACTCAACGACCTGGCGGCATCGGCGCCCGACACCGACGGCACCGTCAAGGGCCAACCGTTCCAGGTGCCCGCCGAGTGGGTCTCGACCTTCGTGAAGAAGCAGCCCTCCTTCGACGTGACGACCATCGGCTACGCGGAATTCGAGAAGCTCTTCCGGCAGTCCCAGGCCGAGTACGACAAGGCCATCGGCACCGACGACGCGGACCTGTCGGGCTTCCGCAACTCCGGTGGGAAGCTGCTGACCTGGCACGGCCAGGCCGACCAACTGATCCCCACCCAGGGGACGGTGGACTACCGCGAGCGGGTCGAGAAGAAGCTGGGCGAGGCGCAGCGCATCGACGACTTCTACCGGCTGTTCCTGGTGCCGGGCACCAACCACTGCGCCGGCTACGGCAACACCGGTCCCGTGCCGACCGACGCGCTCGGCGCGCTGACCAAGTGGGTCGAGCAGGGCAAGGCCCCGCAGACGCTGAAGGCCTCGGTCACGGATGCCGCGGGCAGCACCGTCACCCGTGACGTGTGCCGCTACCCGCTGGTGCCCCAGTACAAGGGCCACGGTGACATCGCGGACGCCGCCAGCTTCCGCTGCGTGCGCTCGCACCACTGATCTGCTGCACCACCCCATGAGTGAGGGGCGGGCCCGGACCGATCACCATCGGTCCGGGCCCACCCCTTCACGTCGTACGGGCGCCGGCGTACCGCCCCAGAAGAATGAGGTGGCCGTCGGTCCTGACGGGGGAAGCCGCGACCGACGGCCATCTCGGCCTGCCACCCGGCCGACCAGTCGGCCACCGGGCGACAGGAGCCTGTCTCTGCCTCTACAACGTGTCGCGAGGGCACCGGAGTTCACGGTTCCCCGAAGTATTTCGGGAAACGCCGAACGGCGGTTCAAGGGGCAACGTGGTTATGTCCGTGGTTGCGGGCTCTGGCCCACTTCTTGTGGAGCTGCGCTACATCGCATCAGGACAGGGTCAGCGGTGGCTGCCACCGGCCCGAATGGCCTGCCGGCAGCTCCATGTCGCGCCGGATCACCGTGTAGTACTTCTCCCGGGCCGTTCGCTGCTTCTCGAGCTGCGCCGACCATGTATCAGCGGTGCAGCCAGGAGCACCCAAAAGGCCTTCCACCTCCATCACGGTGAGCGCCCATCCGTGCGCCGCCTCTACGACCTCGGGAGAGCCGAGCATCAGCAGCCCTTCTCCGGCTGCGGAGCGGGCGTCGGCGGCGTCGACCAGGAGGGAAGTAACCTCTGCGGGCGGCAGAGGGTGCGGATAGCCGTCGAGGCCGAGATGCGCCGCGACGCGGCGATGAAGCGTGACGGTCCTCTTCAGCGTCAGCGCGTAGTCGGTGTAGGCCGCGAGCTGACGCTCCTGCCACCGAGCTGCGTGCTCCCGGCGGAACCTCGCCCGATCGCCACGCATGACCACCACGTACGAGCCGAAGGCTCCGATCATTACCCCAAGCAGGGCGGGCAGTTGCTTTATGAAGTCTGACACCGCCGCATGGTAGTGCTCTATAGATCCAAGGTGGCAGCCGTCCCGGCTCTAGCACCGAGCTGCGCGACGTCGAACCCGCCGGGCAGCGGCAGGGCCGACACGGCGCATGTCCTGCGCCTTCCCCGGACTCGAACGAAGGTTCCCGTGCCTGCTCCACAGAAAGTGGGCCAGAGCCTGGTTGCGGGAGTCGTTTGTCGATGAGTTTGGGGTTCTGGCACAGATCTTGGGGAGCCGTCGCGGAGCGTCACCGCGGTGTTCGATTGCAAGGACCCGGATTCCTGTGAGGCCGCGTACGCCTTCCCGCCTTGCAGCAGGGAGTGACGCTCCGTCAACTCTGCGCTCGACCTCTCCGGTGACCGCAACGAGCGGTGGCGGTGCTGGTCATGCAGGCCGATGCAACGTTCTGGGACTCGCTCGTGTTCGACGGAATCGACGACGTGGGCGTCGAAGCGGTGACCGCCACCTTCGGTACGGTCGACGTCACGGCCAGAGGCCGGGCACCCGGGGCAGCCTGTCCGGACTGCGGCCACTCCTCGAACCGAGTACACGACTCCTACCAGCGCAGACTGATGGATCTGCCGCTCGCTGAACAGAGTGTCGTGATCCATCTGACGGTCCGGCGTTTCATCTGCGTCATGGACGACTGCCCGCGTCGCACGTTCGCCGAGCCGTTCGCTCAGTTGACCGTTCCGTACGCGCGCTTCACCACGCGGCTGGGCCACATCCTGGAGCGCGTCGGGCTCGCACTCGCCGGACGGGCCGGCGCCCGGCTGACCGCCCAACTGGGCTTCCAGGTGGGACGGATGACCCTGCTGCGCAGGGTCATGGCGCTGCCTGACCCACAGCTCAGCACGCCGTGCGTGCTGGGTGTGGATGACTTCGCTACCCGCCGTGGGCAGACCTACTCCACCGTCTTGGCCTGCGGAGAGACCCATCGCGTGGTGGACGTGCTTCCGACGCGCGACTCCGGGCCGCTGGCCGCGTGGCTGGCCACCCACCCGGGTGTGGAGATCATCTGCCGGGACCGGGCGGGGGCCTATGCCGAGGGAGCGCGACTCGGCGCTCCCGCCGCGATCCAGGTCGCCGACCGGTTCCACCTGTGGCAGGGCATCGGCCGAGCCGTGGAAACCTGCGTCGCCGCCCACCGCGAATGCCTGAACGGACCCACAGCGCCACCACGAACGGGCGTTGAGGCGTCGCCCAATGACTCGGTGCGCGGCGGACCGGACCTTGATGGCCGGCGGGCCCAGCGCAAGAAAGCCGTGCACGCCCTGGTCCACGAACTGCTCGCCCAGGGCCACTCCCGCCGGGCGATCGCCCGGCATCTGGGCTGGGGGCTCAACACCGTGCTGCGCTACGCACGTGCTGCCACCTGGCAGGACACCCTCCGGGAGAACCGCCCCCGGCCCAGTCGTCTGGATCCCTACAAGCCCTATCTGGAGCGCCGGTTCGCCGCGGGATGCACGAACGTCACGCGCCTGCATCACGAACTGATCGCTGCGAACGCGCCCGTCACCTACCAGATGGTCCGCGCCTACATTGCCACCCTGCGCGCTGCACCGCCGCAGGCGCCGCCCCCGCCGCCGACCGTGAGGCGGGTCACCGGCTGGCTTACCCGTCACCCCCCAACCCTGAGCGAAGACGAGCGCGCCGCGTTGAAGGACGTCCTGGCTCGCTGCCCTGAACTGGGTATCGCGGCCGAACATGTCCGCGGTTTCGGCGAGATCCTTGCTCACCGGCTGGGTCCCACACTCCCCGCATGGATCGAGGCCGTCGATGCCAGCCAGCTGCCCGGCCTCACCATCTTCGCCCTCCACCACCTCCGAGACCTCGATGCGGTGACCGCCGGCCTCACCTTGCCCTGGAGCTCCGGCGGCACGGAAGGCGCCGTGAACCGCATCAAGAAGATCAAGCGGCAGCTCTACGGCCGTGCCGGATTCGAGTTACTCCGCAAGATGATCCTGCTTCAGTGATACTCCGCGCCCACTCTTGGGGAGTGGGCGCGGAGTGTTCCTAGAACGGAGGCTCCAGGGAGTACCCGTTCTCGCCCATAGGAACGGGCTTGCGCTCCTGCTCGGCGGTCCGTTCCTCGGCTACCGTTGGATGAAGGGCCATCGCCTCGACCGCGCGCCCATGGCGGACCAAGACCTCCAAGAGTTCCTTACGTGCCTTGATCGTTCCGAGGGAGCGCAGTTCAGCGGCGGCGGCTTCATGGCGGCCAGCGGCGCTGAGAAGGTGAGCCTTCACGATGCCGAGGTCGGTCCAAGGGGACGGGTCGGCTTCGGCCACAGCGATCGCCTCATCGATACGTCCCAGACCGGCCAGGGCCCAGGCCCGCCACCAGTGCTGGAACTCCTCGTGGCCATAGTGGGGCACGACACTGGAGTGCTCCACCAAGTAGAGAAGCTCCTCAGGACGGTTGAGAAGTGGTGCGACAAGCGGCCACAAAAGGTTGGAGCAGTCGTACGCGCCGAAGCCAGGTTCAGCGACGGCGATCGCGTCGTCGAGGCGGCCGTCCGCCAGCAACGTCGTGGACAGCCAGGCGCGATACCCGGTCCAGTCGTCGGCAGCGATGGCGTCCCTCATCACGGCTTCGGCCTCCGCTGCCCGCCCATGGTCGCGCAGGGCGCCCGCGTAGATGTCCAGGACCGTGTGCGCGTGCTCTCCAGTGCTCAGCTCGCGCAGCTCGGCGAGCCTGCCGTGACGTGCCAGCAGCTCGGCGTAGGCGGTAAGGGTGTCCTGGGAGAAGCAGTGGCCTGCGGTTATGTCCCGGCCGAGGATCCGGATCGCCTCGTCGGGGCGGCCGGCGCGCTCCAACACCTGGGCCTGTAGCTCCTGCGCGTTCCAGAAGCTCTGGTTCCACCGGTCCTCGCCGCGGGCCCGCCGCGCAGCGTCGGCGTGCGGGGCGATCAGCTCCAGCACCTGTTCGTCACGGCCCTGCCCCTCGGTGACCTCCACCAGGACCGACAGCCTCCACCAGCCGTCGACGTGCCGAACCAGCAGGTCGATCGCCTCATCGACGCGCCCCGCTTTGACAAGCAGTACCGCGAAGTCATGGCACTCGGCCTTCGATGCGCGGCCGACTTCATCGAGACGAACCAGGTCCAGAGCCACTTCCGTTCGGCCCGCCTGAAGCAAAATGTCGGCCTTCGCCCACAGGGCAGCCCGCCAGCCGATCGTGACGAACGGCTCCACCACCTCCAGAGCCCGGTTGAACTCTCCCGCCCGGCACAACTCCTCCGCCGCGCCCGTGGCGCAGAACCACTCCCCGCGTTCCGCCGCCGCCTGGATCACCAGGTCCAAGTGGCCGTGCTCCAACAGAAAGCCCACATTTCTCGGGGACAGTCCGCCAAGAGTGCGAGCCTGCCATCCAAGATCATCGATGTTCATGGGCGCGAGCCTAGAAGCACCCACTGACATACGACGTCATGCAATCGAAGAGCTCAGCTACGATCCGCGACGGCTCCCCAAGATCTGTGCCAGAACCCCCTACAGACCGACATAGCCAGGCGACGCATATCTGCGCCTTGAACCGCCGTTCGGCGTTCCGGACGACTGCTCCGGCCGACCGGATGCACGGTCACAACACAGGTGCGGGGCCGGCCATGGTGGCCGGCCCCGCACCTGTCCGCCTCGGTCAGAAGTGGTCCACGTCCACGACGGCCTGGGCGAACGCCGTCGGGGCCTCCTGCGGCAGGTCGTGACCGATGCCGGCGAGCGTGCGGTGCTCGTACTTACCGGTGAACTTGGAGCGGTACCCGGTGTCTCCGCCGGCCGGGGTGAACGGGTCGAGCTCGGCGTCCACCGTGATGCTGGGCACCGCGATGGACGGCCCCGCCTCGAGCACGTTCTCGTACCGGTCGTAGCGGCGTTCCCCCTCCTCCAGGCCCAGGCGCCAGCGGTAGTTGTGGATCACGATCGCGGCGTAGTCGGGGTTCGAGAACGCGGCGGCCGTGCGGTGGAACGTCGCGTCGTCGAAGCCCCAGCTCGGCGAGACCAGGTCCCAGACGAGCCGGGTGACCTCCAGGCGGTGCTCCTCGGACTCCATGGCGAGCTTCCCGCGCTCGGTGGCGAAGTAGTACTGGTACCACCAGGTGTGCTCGGCCTTCGCGGGGAGCGGCGTGAGCTGCGCCTTGCGGTTGGTGATGAGGTAACCGCTCACCGAGACCAGTGCCTTGACGCGCTCGGGCCACAGGGCCGCGATGATGTCGGCGGTCCGCGAACCCCAGTCGAAGCCGGCCAGCACGGCCTTGTCGATCTTGAGGGCGTCCATCAGGGCGATGATGTCCAGGGCGATCGCCGACTGCTGGGCGTTGCGGAACGTGCGCGCGGACAGGAAGCGCGTCGAGCCGTGGCCGCGCAGGAACGGGACGATCACCCGGTAGCCCTGGTCGGCCAGGAGCGGCGCGACGTCCACGTAGCTGTGGATGTCGTAGGGCCAGCCGTGCAGGCAGAGGACCACCGGGCCGTGCGCCGGGCCGAGTTCGGCGTAGCCGACGTTCAGCAGACCCGCCCGGACCTGCTTCACCGACGGGAACGAGGTGTGGGTGCCGGGGGCGATCGTCGGGACGACCGGCACCTTGCCGCCGCTCGCGCCGGAGGAGCTGGTGGCGGCGCCCGAGACGCCCTGCAGACCGGTCAGCGAGACGGCGGCCGCTCCCGTGCCGATACCCACTGCCTTGGTGAAGGTGCGCCTGTTGATCATGTGAAACCCCTCGTACGTTTCCGATGTGTGGCCCTGCGTGGCCGGTCTGCGCGCGCTTCGACACTGACACACAATGCGTCACCAGTCAAAGGGGTGACGCGAGGTATCGCTCTTGCTCTCGAATGCGGCGAGTGATCGGCGCTCCACACTGTCGTCCTGGACCACCCCTCGGCACATCAGTCACTTGACGGTGATGTGTGACGTGCCGGAACCCGCTCCACGGCTCTCCCGGCCGGAGGCCACCGCGCGAGGCGGCGGCATCCCCCGCGGTCCGGACGGCCCGCGGCCGGTGCATTAAGTCATTCGACTGTTTCCCCGGCCGCGCGCGTGGTTGATCCTGGCGGTGTCGCCCCCCACACGCCCGTGCCGGGTGCTCATCCACGCTCACGGAGGGACTGTGCCGTGCCCCGGACTCCCGTCGTCCTCATCCACGGCCCCTGGCTGCACTCCGCGTCCTGGCGGCCGTGGGTCACCCGCTTCACCGACCGCGGTTTCGCCGTGGTCGCGCCCGGCTGGCCGGGAGAGCCCGAGACCGTCGGTGAGGCGCGCCGCTCCCCCGGCGCGCTGCCGGAGATCGGGCTGGATGCCCTGACCGAGCACTACGAGGACATCGTCCGTTCCTTCGACATCCCGCCCGTGGTCATCGGCCACTCGGTCGGCGGGCTGATCGCCCAGTACCTGCTCGGGCTCGGGCGGATCCGGGCCACGGTGGCCATCGCGCCCGCGCCCATCGAAGGTGCCCCGCCCGGTGCGGTGTTCACCGATCCCGCCCGGTGGCCGGATTCGGCGGGTCCGTCGCCGACGGTGTCACTCAGCGCCGAGCAGTTCCGCGCCGCGTTCGCCAACACCGTGCCCGAGGAGGCATCACGGCTCTTCGAGCACTACGTGATCCCCTCGTCGCGCCGCCTGCTGTCCGACCTGTCGGACGGGCCCGGCTCTGCGCAGCGCCGGCGGACCGTCGACACCGCCAACAGCCGGCGCGGACCCCTGCTGCTGGTGTCCGGGCAGGAGGACCGCATGGTGCCCGACGAGGTCAACCGGGCGGTCTACAAGCTGTACGGCGACGCGGCCGCGCAGAGCAGCCTGAAGCAGTTCCCCGACCGGGCGCACTCGCTCACCATCGACAGCGGATGGCAGGGCGTCGCCGACCACGTCCTCGTGTGGCTGGCCCAGCACGGCATCCACGGTGACCAGCCGTAGGGAGCGGTCAGCGATGGTCGCCCTCGGGAGTCCTGCCGAGGGCGTCGCGCAGCGCGGCGCGCGAGGTGATGCCGAGCTTCGGGAAGATGCGGTACAGGTGGGAGCTGACGGTGCGCGGCGACAGGCGCATGCGCTCGCCTATCTCCTTGTTCGTCAGCCCGCCGGCCGCCAGTTCGGCGATCCGCCGCTCCTGCCAGGTCAGCGCCGCCAGGTGCAGCGCGGACGTCCGGGTGGACAGCCCCGAGGCCCGCAGCTCGGCATGGGCGCGCTCGGCCCAGGCCGCGGCCCCGAGGCGGTCGAACGTCTCGGCGGCCCGGGTGAGCACCGGCCGGGCCGTCCTGGGCCCGCTGGTGTGCCGCAGCCGGATGCCGTGGGCGAGACGGATCCGCGCGAGCTCGAAGGGGAGATCGCGCGCCGCCGGGTGTGCCTCGGCCCGGGTGTACAGATCCTCCGCCTCCTTCGGGTCCTCCGCCGTCATCGCGAGGGCCCCGAGCGTGATGAGCGCCAGCCGGGGAGACACGTGCGGCAGCCCCACGTCATGCGCTGCCAAAGCGTGTTGGCGCCCCTGCTCCCCGCGCCCGGTGTGCACCGCCGCCTCCACGAGGTCGAGCAGCGTCCGGGAGGCCTGGTGCGCGTACGGTTCGAAGGAACCGGGCCGGGTGATACCGATCGCGTACAGGTACGCGGCCTCGTAGTCGCCCTCGCTGAGTGCCGCCGCCGCTCCGGTGGCCTCCGAGATCTGGGTGAGGAAGCCGACGCCGCGCGGCCGCGCCCAGGCGTCCACGGCCGCTTGCAGTTCCCGAGCTCGCTCAAGGCGGCCTTGCGTCGCGGCCAGCAGGCCGAGGTAGGCGCGGCTGTGGTGGGCGAGCAGCGTGTATCCATGAGCAAGGGCCAGTTCGAGTGCGCGCTCCCCGGTCTCCTCCGCCTCGGCCCACCCTCCGGACGCCATCTGGTCCAGCATGATCAGGTGGAGCATGGTCATGGCGTTGGAGACGGCGCCGTTGTCCTTCTCGCGCTCCACGGCCCGCCGCATGTACGGGCGGTGCATGCTCAGCGTGTCCACGTGGTACGCGGCGACGGTCAGCCGGGTCACGTCCCAGGGCGCCAGTGTCTCCTGCGCGGTGAAGGCCTTCTCCACACGCTCCCGCAGTCCCGAACCGTGCAGGACGACATCGCCCCACGCGTCGCGCAGGATCGCGGTCAGGGTGTGCACCCGCTCGCCGAGCGAGTCCAGGAGGCTCTCGGTGCGCCGCCACATGGCCGCGTCGCTCGCGTACTGGCAGATGGCGAGCAGCACGGCGAGCAGACGGTTGAGGACCTCGTCCGTTTCCGGGTCCGGCCCGTCGTCACGGAGCCGCTCCACCGCCGCCATGACCTGCTGGTGCGTCGGTCTGACCTCGCCGTCCTGGAAGAAGCCGACGTAGGCCGTGGTGATGACGGAGGCCATCGAACCGGCCGCCCCGAGCCCCGGATCCGCGTAGTGCACGAGGGTCCGCGCCTGGTCGAGGAGGGCCGCCTGGCCCGCGATGTAGGCGGCGTCACCGAGGCGCCGGGACCGGTCCGCAGGCTGCTCGCTGAGCTCCGCGGCCCGGGTCAGCCAGGACACAGCGGCAGCCGCGCCGCCACGCCGGGTCGCGGATCCGGCCGCCGCCTCCAGCGTGGCCGCCACCTCGTCGTCGGGGTCGATCGTCGCCGCGGCCAGATGTCCGGCACGGCGTTCGAGGTCGGTCCGGTGCACCCGTGCAAGCTCGGCGTGCGCCGCGCGGCGCTGATTGGGCGTCGCCAACTGCGCGACGGTGCCGCGGATCAGCGGGTGCCGGAAGAGGAAGTCACCGCTGACCGGGTCGACTTCGAGCAGCCCCGCGGCGGCCGCCTCGTCCACGTTCTCCATCCGGTACTGCGCGCCGTGGGCTCGGCCTCGGCCGTTGCCGGCCCCCACACCGTCGAGTGCGCCCCGCAGCAGCTCCGTGCGGACGGCGGGTGCGAGACGCTCGATGCGGACGCCGTAGACGTGCTGGAGGCGGCGCGGCAGCGACACCCCGCCGAAGCCGGCGAATTCCGCTGCCATGCGGGCGCCTCGGCCGCTGCCGACCACGTGCGGGGGCAGTTCGAGCAGCGCCAGCGGGTTGCCTTGCGCGTGCTCGAGCACGATCTGCCGGCTCTCCTTGTCCATCTGCGGATGGCGCAGGTCGAGGAGTTGCCCGGCCGCCTCGTCGGAGAGCGGCTCCACCACGACTTCCGGGAGGGCCGCGGTGTCGAAACGTGAACGGACGTCGGAGCGCAGAGCGACCAGCATCCTGACCGAGCTGCCGGAGAGCCGGCGCGCCACGAACCCGCACACCTCGGCGCTGGAGTCGTCCAGCCACTGGCCGTCGTCGATCAGAAAGGTGAGCGGGTCGCGGGCGGAGGCCAGGGCGAGCAGGTCCAGTACGGCGATGCCGAGCGCCATGACGGACGGGGGCGGACCGGCGCTGAGCCCGAAGACGACGTCGAAGAGCGCACGGTGCTGCTCGTCGAGCTCGGCCGTGCGGTTCAGCAGGGGGTGGAGAAGCTGGTGGAGTCCGGCGAACGGGAGCTCGGACTCCGTCTCCACACCGGCGATCCGGATCAGCCGGTGTGCCTCGTCGGCCGCCAGCCGGGCCACCTGGTCCATCAAGGTGCTCTTGCCCACGCCGGTCTCGCCCCTGAGGACGAGGGCACGTCCCGCGTCCTCGGTCACGAACGCGGACAGCGTCTCCTGCTCGCCGGCCCGGCCGACGACGGTGGTGCCGAGCGACTCCACGGCGTCCCCCTTCCTTCCCCTGATGACATGTCGCGCGGTCGTGCCGCGCACTGCCGCCCACCCACACGTGTCTCGCACAGCCGCATGCTGAGAACACGCACACGGCCCGTGACCCGAGACGTCTTCGTCCGGTGGCCTTCAGGCCGACTCCCGCCGCCGGAGGCCCAGTTGGGACGAGGGGTCGGGTGCGTGAACGGCCGCACGTCCCACCGCCATACCTTTCGGGGCATCGAGCAGCCTAAGCGTAGGGGGTGGGCTTCGTCACGGCTGTCTTGAAAACACCTGGCATGTTGTCGGCCGACGCGACGCGTCGCACGGCCCTGCGGACATATGGCCGCCGGGTGCGTCGCAGGTTTGTCCGGATCCGCTCCCCGCACCGGACGACAGTCCGGCGCGGGGAGCGGGCCGGCCTCACACCTCGGGAGCTGCGACCTCGGTCAGTGCACCGTGCTCCAGCCGCAACCACCGGTCGACGCCGATCTCGCTCAGGAACCGCTCGTCGTGGCTGACGACCACGAACGCACCCTGGTAGGAGGTAAGTGCGCTCTCCAACTGCCCGGCACTGACCAGGTCGAGGTTGTTCGTCGGCTCGTCGAGCAGCAGGAGCTGGGGAGCGGGTTCGGCACACAGCACGCAGGCCAGGGTGGCACGCAGGCGTTCACCACCCGACAGGGCGCCCACGGGGAGGTGGGCCCGAGCGCCCCGGAACAGGAAGCGCGCGAGCAGGTTCAGCCGCTCGGCCTCCGTGCGGTGCGGCGCGTAGGCGGCGAAGTTCTGGGCGACGGTGCGGTCGAGGTCCAGTAGGTCCAGGCGCTGCGACAGGTAGGCGATCCGGCCGTCGGCGCGCCTGATCTCGCCGCCCTCCCCTTCGAGTTCGCCGTTGATCAGGCGCAGCAGGGTGGACTTGCCCACGCCGTTGGGCCCGGTGAGCGCGATCCGTTCGGGACCGCGGATCGACAGGTCGATGCCGTCGCCGGCGAACAGGGACCGGTCCCCGTGCCGGACCCGCAGGTGCTCACCGAGGAAGACGGTGCGCCCGGTCGGGATCTGGGTGTCGGGCAGGTCGAGGGTGATGCGCTGTTCGTCGCGCAGCGCGCGTCCGGCCTCGTCCAGGCGGGACTTGGCCTCACTGACCCGGGCCGCGTGCACCTGCCCCGACCGGCCCGCGGCTTCCTGCGCCCCGCGCTTCATGTTCCCGGCGAAGATCCGTGGCAGACCGGCGTCCTTGAGGTTGCGGGCGGCGTTGCTCGCCCGGCGCTCGGCACGCTCGCGGGCCTGCTGCATCTCCCGCTTCTCCCGCTTCAGCGCCTGCTCGGCGTTGCGGACGTTCTTCTCGGCGATCTCCTGTTCGGCCTTGACCGCTTCCTCGTACGCGGTGAAGTTCCCGCCGTACATGCGCAGTTCACCGCGGTCGAGTTCGGCGATGCGGTCCATGCGGTCGAGCAGTACGCGGTCGTGGCTGACCAGGATCAGGCAGCCGTTCCAGTCGGCCAGGACGTCGTGGAGCCGGTGCCGGGCGTCGAGGTCGAGGTTGTTGGTCGGCTCGTCCAGGAGCAGGACGTCGGGTCGCTTGAGCAGTTGGGCTGCCAGACCGAGCGAGACCACCTGTCCCCCGCTGAGGGTCCCGAGAGCGCGGTCGAGTCCGATGTCGGACAGTCCCAGGCGGTCGAGCTGGGCGCGGGTGCGTTCCTCGATGTCCCAGTCATCGCCGATGACAGTGAAGTGCTCCTCGCTCACATCGCCGGATTCGACGGCGTCGAGCGCCTTGATCACCTCGGCCACACCGAGGACCTCGGCAACGGTGAGGCTGCTGGTGAGCGGCAGACTCTGCGGGAGGTAGCCGAGAGAACCGGAGACGGTCACGGATCCGGCGGTGGGCCGCAGCGCACCGGCGATCAGCTTGAGGAGGGTGCTCTTGCCGGCGCCGTTGGGCGCCACGAGGCCGTTGCGGCCGGGGCCGACAGTGAAGGACAGGTTCTCGAAGACGGGGGTGTCGTCGGGCCAGGCGAAGGACAGGTTCGAGCAGATGACGGCGGCGTCGGACATCATGAGTTCCTCGTGTGGAACGCGGGAATGCGTGGAGCACTCCACCGCGTAAGGGAGTTCAGGGCATGAGAGGACGACGAAGGGACCACACCGGCGGACGCGTCAGGCATCCATCGACGGGTGGCCATCACAACCGGGTATCACCCGGAGATGTCGTCTTCACCTGCCACAGCAGTCTCCTCAACACACGACGAAAGGGAGCTTGAGCGTAGCAAACGCATCGCCGCGTCCGCACTGCATTTGAACGATGCGTCCTTCCGGAGCTCGCACACGCCGCCAGCTCAGCGCAACTTCCCCCATCGAGGTATGGACGAGCCGGACCGTTTAGGCATAATGCGAGATACGTGTTCGGCGTTGCACACCTCACACTCACAAGTCACCTCACTAGGCGGTTCTCGGATGCTGAGGTGTGCCACCGCCGTTTCGCCGGTGTCGACGACGCAGGTCCACGACTTCATCAGCCTGATACGAGGAGACGGAGACGATGAGCACCAGCTACACCGCGTGGTCACGGTGACGGGCGAGGGCCGTAACGGCGGCCATGTCGCCGCGAGCGACAGGCTCCTCACGACCGGACTGGCCGTCCCGAAGGAGCTCGGCTGGGCAGGACACCGCCTCCGCCCTGGGCGAGGCCGCGCACCGGACCTGCCCCTGCTCCAAGGCCACGCGGGGCAACATCCCCGCCACCGTCAAGGCCACGGCGTTGGCCTGACCGGGCGAAAACCCGGTGCCCGACCTGCCCGCCGGGGTGTGCCGTCCCCCTTCCACCCCGGCGGGCACGGCGATGCGACCGCTCCTCCGCATCATCACGTACAAGAGGAGAGCGCACCGCCACACACACCTCCGCACCCACCAGAAGAAACCGTGCACAAGGATCGACGCGTACACCCCCTGGCTTCGCCCGGACAGGTCACGGCCATCGGCCGGGCCGCCTCGACGTCCGCACCGGTAGGCCCCGGTGCCGACCCGGCCCAGGTCTTCGTGGCCCATGAATCCCAGGCGTACGCAGCCCCTGGAAAGGCTTGGGCATCGTTCACCTGCCGATGGAACTGGACCGCATCGCTGCCCCACGCGGTGCCGGTGCCGACGGCGGGGAGCTCGCCCGCCGTGCGGCCGGTTCCGGGCGGCTTCGCACTCTCCGGTGGCTGGCGGGTACCGGCCTCTGCAGGCCTCGGGCCCTGGCTGGTGCTTCCGCTGCCCCGGCCAGGGCAGGGGCCCGACGACACCGAGGCGGACCACCGCCTTCCCGACCTCTACGTGGTCCCCTCCCGCAGCCTGCCCGCATCGACCGGCATCACTGGCGGCTGCGTCAACGCCCCGCTCGCTCCGGGCGCGGCTTTCCCGCTGCACGGCTTCTTCGTGCCGACGGGCCACGCAAGCCACTCCTCCGGCCGGGCGCTGTACGGGGAGCACTCCTCGTTCGTGTGGACGGCGGTCACGGGTATGGCCCTGGGCGCGGCCGGACGGCTGACGGGCGAGCTGGCGGCGCTGGGCGCGGCCGCGGACTCCTCGCGCGTTGCGGCGACCTCCGCTCTGCAGCCGAAGGCCGTGGCGACCGAGCTGGCGGCGCTGCTGCGCCACGAACGCCTCGGGTTCACGGCGGACCTCCACAACGGGCCCGGCCTGGGCCGGCTCGTCTCCCTCGCCGCCCGCGCGCCCCTGCCGGACCGGGTCGGACGGGCCGCGGCACTGGTGCAGCGCGTCGTGACGGCCGCGTACGAGCACACGGTCCTGTTCCCCGCGCACGACGCGCGCCATCCCCTGGAGTCTCTCCTCTTGGACAGCTTCGCGGCGTTGCAGCACCTTCGGTCTACGGTTGATCTCCTGCTGACCGACGGCGCCAGCTCTCCGACCGAAGGTGAACCACCGTGACGAGCGTCGCATACCAGGGCGAATACGCTTCCAACTCGGCAACCGCTGCCCAGAAGCTGTTCCCCGGATGCACAGAGCTTCCCTGCACCAGCTTCGAACAGGCGCTGGACGCCGTCACGCTCGGCGCCGCCGACGTGGCGGTGATCCCCGTCGACAATTCGGCGGCCGGGCGCGTGGCCGACGTGCACCATCTCCTGCCGGAATCCGGCCTGTTCGTCGTGGGCGAGTACTTCCTCGCCATCCGCTTCGACCTCGTGGGAGTGCCCGGTGCGTCGCTCGCGCAGGTCGAGCAGGTGCGCAGCCATGTGCACGCGCTCGGGCAGTGTCGCAAGGTGCTGCGCGAGGGCGGCTGGCGCACGCTGATCAGCGACGACACGGCGGGAGCGGCCCGTGAGGTGGCGGAACTGGGCGACCCGCGCCACGCGGCGCTCGCCCCGCCCGCCGCGGCCCGGCACTACGGCCTCGAGGTGCTGCAGGCGGGCGTCGAGGACGATCCGGACAACACGACGCGCTTCGTCATCCTGTCCCGCGACGCGGACTTCGCGCCGCTCTCGGACGAGCCGACGATGACGAGCCTGTTCTTCGCCGTACGGAACATCCCCAGCGCCCTCTACAAGGCTCTCGGCGGCTTCGCCAGCAACGCGGTGAACCTGACCAAGATCGAGAGCTACCAGATGGGCGCGGGCCTCAACCCCAGCTGCTTCTACGTCGAGATCGAGGGGCATCCCGACGAGACCCGGGTCGCGCTGTCCCTGCAGGAGCTGCGCTTCTTCTCCTCGGAGGTCCGTGTTCTCGGCGTCTACCCGGCGCACTCGCACCGGCTGGGCGGGCGCACCGCATGACGCACGCCGCCGGGGCGGCGGGCTCGTCGGCGGCGGGTTGCCGTACGCGCGTGCGTCAGACTCCGGCGGTGCTCTTGCGGGCCCGGTAGGCGGCGGCCTTGACCCGGTTTCCGCAGGTCCGCATGGCGCACCACTCGCGCCGGTGACCACGCGAGCGGTCGAGGTAGACCTGGGTGCACTCGGGGCGGGCGCACTCGCGCAGCAGGGCGCCCTCGTCGCCGCCGAGGATCTCGACCGTGGCGCGGGCCAGGGCCGCGAGGCCCTGGGAGACGGACCCGGTGTGCCGCACTCCGTCGGGACCGAGCTGCACCTTCACGGGCAGGCCGGCAGCGTGCCGGTTCACCTCGGCGACGTCGGCGGCGGGCAGAGTCTCGCCCGCGAGGCGCGCCGCGACCAGGGAGTAGATCGCTTCGCGCAGGTCGATCGCGGTCTCCAGATCGACCTCGTCCGCGTCGGGCGGCGTGTCCAGCATCTCGGACTCGACGAACCAGTCGTCGAGCAGTTCGGGCGTGGCGAGCTTCTCGGTCGGTGCCTCATTGCGCCGTGCGCGCAGAGTGCCGACGAAGTCGAGTGGGAGCGTCCCACAGGGGAAGGCATGATTCACGTAACCATATTGACTGGTGACTGCCGAATATGCAATGCCTCGCCTCCCCGATCGACCACAGGGCAGCAGCCAGGGATCCGGCAGTGCATCACGTCACCTGTTAGAGTGGTGTCGACTCAATGGCCGGCACCCGGGAGGAATCCATGCGTACGAAGCGGCAGCGCAAGGAGCGTCGACAGTGCACGCCGAGCGTGGACGAAACGATGCTGGCCCTCAACCGCAAGGTGAACTGCAACGACGCCCGTACGTCGGACCCCGCCGCAGCCCTGGCCGTGGAGATGGCCACCCAGCGGGCGCGCGGCCTGGCGGTCGCGGCCTACCTCGGCGCGGCGCTCTGACCGATGGCGTCCTGGCCGGACGGGCGAGCCTCCGCTCTCCGGTCCGCCCGGAGCGTCATCGCCGTGACCTGCGGCGCGCCACCGGCCCAGGCGCGTCAGCCGGACGGCAGTTCGCCGCTCCCGAGCAGGTCCTCCAAAAAGCCGTCCCAGTCCAGCAGGCCGGACTCCGCCTCGGCCGGGACCGCCTGGTAGGTGGACTCGATCCACTCCGCCATCGTCGGGACCGGCAGTTCGAAGACGGCACTCGCGTCCCGGGACTCGAGCATCAACCACGTCCGCTCCTCGTCGAAGCGCGTCGGCCACATCTGCACGTCACCGTCGCCGCATTCTTCGTAGAGGCCCTGGCGAAGGAGCTCCCGGCTGATGTGCCAGGTCACGCTGGAGCCCCGGCCGTGCGCGAACGTGGCAGAAATGATCATGGGTGCGTCCGGATCGAAGCGGAACTCCGCACGCAGAGGTATCCGCACGTACTCATCCAGTACGCGCTGGAGGGTCAGGGAGAGTTCGGGCAGAGTCCGAGGTTCCGCCTGGTGAACCCGTAGTTCGGATTGCTCGCCGTTCATGACGGGGTCTCCCCTTTCGTGGAGCGCGTTCGTTGTCCTCACTCTTGTGCACACCGGCGTCCCCACCATCAGTCACTTGACCGTCAGACGTGAGACGCCGAGGCGCCGGCGTCCGCAGACGGCCGGCTTCAGACCGGCCGTCCCTGGTCCGGATCCTGCACCGCCCACCCCCGCCGCGCCTCGCCCCTCGCCCCGTCGCCGCGGATCAGGCCGCTTCGAGGGGCGCCAGGGCTCTTAACTTCCGCAGGGCATTGTGGTGACGGGACTTGACCGTTCCTGTCGGCACACCGAGGATTCCGGCGGTCTCCTGGATGGTGCGGTCGCACAGGTAGAGGTGGACCAGGACCGCGCGGTGCTCCGGTGACAACTGCCGCAACAGGGGCCCTGCGACCAGCGAGTCGTCCACCCGGTCGGTGCTGTGGCGCGCGGACAGCGGATCGTCGTACCGGGCTCCCACCACCTCCCGGCGCGCATGGGGTTTGCGGACCCAGTCGATGACCAGGTGGCGTGTGACGGTGAAGAGCCAGCCGCGGACCGATCCCTCCGTCCCGACGAGGCGATCGATGTTGCTCCAGGCCCGGACCGCCGTCTCCTGCACGATGTCCTCGGCGAGCCCGTGGTCGCCGAGCATCTTCTCGGCGTAGGAAATGAGTCCGTCCCTGTGTTCTCGCATGATGACACCGAGCAGGTCCGACCCGTTCACCACTGTGGAAGGTATAGCCATAGTCCTCTGAGCCGTCCCGAGTTCTCTCCATGCAGCCGGTGGAGGCCGGACGTGGCCACCGCGGCGCGCCACCGGCAGGCTCCCGTACCGGAACCCCGCCGCTTGTGTGCCGTTCACCTGTCATGAGTACATGTGTCGCCGTGGAACACGGTCACACCCTGGAGTCGACCAAGCATCCCAGTACATGCCCTGCCCTCACAGTCTCACACCTCAAGTGTGAGGCATCTCGCCCGTCGACACGTGTACACACACATGTTTCCGCACAGCCCATCGTGAACGCGACACCAAATGCACGTTGCTAGCCTGGTGGCACTCACGGCGTCGGCCGTCCGTACGGCCGAGCAGCCACCATCGGGAGGTACCGGTATGCAGAAGGTCCTGAGCGACGACGCCGTGGTGCGCGTCAACGACTCGGTCCACCTCGTCTCGGGAAGCAACACCAACTGGGTGATCGTCAAAGACGGCGACAGCTGCACGCTGATCGACACCGGCTATCCCGGCGACCGGGAGGCCGTGCTGGCGTCCCTGAGCGCTGTCGGCCTCGCCCCGGAAGCCGTCAGCGCCGTTCTCATCACGCACGCCCACAATGACCACATCGGTGCCGCCGAGCATCTGCGCACCACCTTTGGCACACCAGTGCTGATGCACGAGGCGGAAGTACCGCACGCCCGGCGCGACTTCCTCCATCAGGTGACCGCGGGCCAGGTGCTGGCGCAGGCTTGGCGGCCCGGTGTGCTCCCCTGGGCGCTGCACGCCGTGCGGTCGGGCGGAACGGCGCACATGAAGATCGGCGATCCCCGCGCGTTCCCCGCACCGGGCCCGCTCGACCTGCCGGGCGGCCCCGTCCCCGTGCACACACCCGGGCACACTCAGGGGCACGCGGCCTACCACCTGCCCGGAAGCGGCATCCTCGTCACCGGCGACGCCCTGGTGACGGCCCATGCCACCTCGCGTATCAAGGGCCCGCAGCTGCTCCCCGGCATGTTCCACACCGACCGTGCCCGGGCGCTGGAATCGCTCTCCCTCCTCGAGCCCGTGCCGGCCGACGTGGTCCTGCCCGGGCATGGTCCTGCGTACCAGGGCGCGGTGAAACATGCCGTCGACCTGGCGCGCGAACGTGCCTGAAGGGCCGCACACCCCGGCCGGGCCGGGAAGCGGGCGCCACCATCTGCCGCATCCGCTGCGCCGGCCTCTTCAGAGAGGTACGTTCGGGGTGAGTACCCAGGTCGGCGCGTGGGGCCGGTGTGTCACACAGTCCAGGCGACGCACGACAGTGTTCGAACAGAAATGACATACATCCTGGCAGTACGGGGAAGAAAGTTGTTCGCGAACTTCGGTGGCCGTCACTGGTCTGGGTACGATGCCTGCCACCATTCAACGCAAGGGAGAGTGAACCGGTTGTGGCCAGCCAATCAACCGAGACGCTCCGGTCGCGGTACGTCGAGCAAGCCGCATCGGACCTCGAGGAGAACCGCCGCCAGCAGCGGGAACTGTCCGAGAAGATCAAGATGTTGAAGCAGGAGGAAGCTCTCCTGACCGACATCCTGAGCCTCACGGAGCGGTTCCAGGGCCCGGTGGAGGCACCGCCGCTGCCGGAGCAGGCACAGGACGAAGCCACGTTCACACGCCCGCGGTCCACCACGAAGTCCGCAACCTCCGCTCCCGGCAAGGCACGTCGCCCCGCGGCGGCGCGGTCCGGCAAGAGCTCCGGCAAGGCCGGCGGCAAGGAGAAGCCGCGTCAGCCGCTGCTCGGGGAGCTCCTGACAGAGCTGCTCTCCGCGTACAAGGAGCCGCGCCTGGCGAAGGACCTGCGCGACGAACTGCTGGAGAAGCACCCGGACCGGACGCCGACGCCGCAGGTGGTGCGCAACACCCTGGAGTCGCTCGTCGCCAAGGGCCGTATCCGGCGCCACAAGCAGGAGCGTTCGGTGATGTACACGCTCGTCGAGCCGGACAAGAAGTAGCCCGCGACGGTACGGGACGGACCGGTCGTCGCGTCTCCCGGTTGTGAGCCGGTGCCATCCGTCCTGGCACCGGCCACCGCGCTGCACGTCACCGTCCGCCCACGGCATGGACGCCGGACGCACGGCGCCTGAAGCTCCGAAGGAAATCCGGGTGATTCCCCGGAGCTCCATACATGTGTTGCGTCGTAGCCGCCCGCTCCGCACACATGACACCGGTGATTCATCACAGCGCTTCATGGGCCGACGCGGTGCGCAACGGCAGCATCCCCTCGACGTGCAGGCGCCGGATGACGGAGACCCTCACCAGCCGCGGTCCACGCATTACCAGGAGTGGCGCAGGTCACAGCGGAGGAACCGAACTTCGGCGGCTGCCTCAGCATCGTGTCGGTGTCATCAGCTGTCTTCCGTCCCTGTTTCGAACGGAGCCACCATGAGCGTCACCGCGAACACCCCTGGCCAGCACGGGAGTTCGGACACCCCGTCCGGCCCGCTGTCCCCGGGCACGCACTCCGTCACCGTCGGCGGCATCACCCAGCGCTACCACGTCCACGGCACCGGCCCGGTGTGCCTGGTCCACTCCGGCGGGCCCGGCATCCTCTGGGACTACATGCGCATGCCGCTGCTGGAACAGCACCTGACCATGGTGTACGTGGAACCGATCGGGACCGGCGCGTCCGGCCGGCTGCCCTCCCACCCCCATGGCTACACGCGCGACCGGTACAGCCGCTTCCTGGAGCACCTGGTGAATCAACTGGGCGTGGCCAAGGTGTACTTGCTGGGCCACTCGCACGGCGCTTTCGTCGCCGCGTACCACGCCGTCCACCGGGCCGACCGGCTGGCCGGTGTGGTGCTGTACGGGGGCGCGCCGGTCACGGGGCCCGAGCACGGTGCGCAGGCCGCGCGCATGGTGGAGAAGTTCGCCGCCGAGCACGCCGGCCACCCCGGCCTCCCGGACGTGCTCGCCGCCTTCGGCGCCATGTCCCGTATCTCCAGCGACGAGGAGACCGCGGCGGTGGCGCGCGGAGTCCTGCCCTCGTACTTCGCCGACTACTGGGGCAACGAGGAACGCTGGGCGCCCTTTCGCGACGCGGTGCGAGCGGTGTTCATCTCCGGTCTGGACGAGAACCTCCGCCCTGATGTCATCGACGACCGGGTCTCTCTCAAGGCGCTGGGCGTCCCCGCGCTGATCGTCGTGGGCCGGCACGACGTGATCTGCGGTGTGCGCTGGAGCGAAGAGCTGCACGACCTGATCCCGGACGCACGGCTGGTGATCCTGGAGCGCAGTGGTCACCTCGGACACGTCGAGGAACCCGAGCTGTTCGACCGGGCCGTCTTCGGCTTCGTGTCCGAGACTGAGGCCGCGGCATAACAGCGCCCGCTCCCCTCGCTTGCGCGACGGCTCGGGCCGCCGTGTCCTGCGCGGAGATCAGTCCAGGCTCAGCAGCCCGATCACCGCGATGTGCAGGGTGCGGCCCAGCCGATCCGCGAAGTCGACGCGCGTGTCGGCGAGTTCGGGAGCCTGCTGGGCCTCGGCCACGGCAGGCGAGGGGTGGGCGAAGGGCCAGAGTCCGGCCGTGCAGACCACGGTCAGCGAGACCAGCTCGCGAGCGGTGGCAGGGGTCAGCCCGGCGATGTGCTGGCGCAGCAACTGGGCGAGTTCGCCCAGCAGTTGGACGTGGGCGAGCTTGAACACGCGGGCCGACTCCGCGGAGATGTTCCGTTCGAGTTCCGAGCCCAGCGAGCTGAACAGCTCGCACAGCAGGGACCGGCGGGCGAGGGATCGGGCGAAGGCTTCCACCACGGCCCGCGTGGACACCGTCCCAGGCTCCCGGGCGGGTGGCAGGTCTGCGGGCAGCTCCTCGATCCACTGCGCGAGGGAACGGTTGAGCAGCTCGAAGAACACCGCTTCCCTGGTCTCGAAGTACCGCACGACGTTGGTCTTCGACAGTCCCACCCGCCGGCTGAGCTCCCGCAGGCTGATGTCGCTGACGGGCATCTCTGCGAGCAGTTCCGTCGCGACCTCGAGGATGGCCTGCTTGCGGGCCTCGCGCTGCTCGGCGCTGCGCGCGCGCTGAAAGTCCGTCGGCCGAACGTCTGTCATCGTCGCTTCCTCGAAGAGCACCCGCACAGCGCCCCGACCGGCACCGCCCGCGCAACCCTACGCCCCCGCCGGTCCCGTCTCCGGCCCGGTGCTCTTCGGGGGCGTGGCGCAGGCCGGGGCGGAGGCGGCACGGGTCATACGGACTCGCTGACGTGCCGCCACACGGCGTCGGAAGCGGCGAGGGACCGCGCCGCGTCGCCGGCGACGGCCACCGCGTCCCTGCCGAGCAGCAGGTGCAGGGGCGGCTCCGGAGCCTCCGTGAGGTCCAGGAGGACCTGGGAGATACGGGCGGGGTCACCGGGCTGCTTGCCGTCCTGGCTCCGGATGCCCTCGATGGTGGCGCCGACGACCTTCTCGTACGGGGCGCTGACCGGTGGGGTGCTCATGGACGAGCCCGCCCAGTCGGTGCGCATGCCGCCCGGCTCGGCGACGGTCACCTTGATGCCGAGGGGGGCCACCTCCTTGGCGAGGACCTCGGAGAAGCCGCCCACCGCCCACTTGGCTGCTTGGTAGGCGCCCAGGCCCGGGACGCCCACGCGTCCGCCGACGGAGGAGATCTGGATGATGTGCCCGGAGCCCTGCGCCCGCAGGACGGGCAGCGCGGCCCGGGTGACGTTGACGACGCCGAAGAGGTTGGCCTCGATCTGGTCGCGGAAGGCCTGGCCGGACATGTCCTCGATCGCGGCCATGTCCGCGTAGCCGGCGTTGTTCACGACCACGTCCAGGCGGCCGAACGCCTCGACGGCGGCCTGGACCGCCCGCTGTGCGGCGTCGGCGTCGGTGACGTCCAGGGTGACGAGGCGGACGCGGTCGCCGTACTTGTCGGCGAGCTCCCCCAGAGCCTCGGTGCGCCGGGCGGTCGCGACAACGTGGTGCCCCGCCTCCAGCACCGATTCGGCGAGGACGCGCCCCAGTCCGCGGGAGCTTCCGGTGATCAGCCAGGTCTTGGTGCTCATGGTGACGCCTCGGTTTCTGTGTCGTAATTCGTTACGGGGGTGGGTAGTTGGTCGATCGGTGCGTGAGGTGCGCTCATGTGCGGGATCCGGCGCGCAGGCCGGATCGGCGACGTTTCCCGTAGGCCGTGAAGTGCGCTGCCCGGTCTCGGCGTGCCACGTCGTGGCGTGCGGGCTCCGTACCGGCCGCACTCGAGCCGCGACCTGACCCGGGGCGCGCCCCGTCGCCGTGGCGAACTACTGCAGGGCGTCGACCAGTTGGCGGTTGAGCTCGACGTTGGCGCCCTGGAGGGTGGGCAGTGTCGACCGGAAGTCGCCGGGGTCTGACTCGGCGCCCGAGGGTGACGCCCAGGCGCTGGCATGCCGGGAGCACCTGTGCCTCGATGCCCGTGGGCCCGGCGAAGGCTGGCCTCGCAGGCGGATCTGACGTACCCAGGGTGGCCGTCGAAGGTTGCTCGTTGAACCCGAACCCGGCCACCGGTCGCCCCGGGGGCGCCGCTCGCCTCGTAGCAGCCCGAGATCGACGGGCCGCACCAGCACGCCGGAGCCGCCCAGAGGTGTGCGGGCCAGGTGCGCGGCGCTTGTGTTTGCCATCCGGACCACACCCGCTCCCATAAGAGGCCACCGGACCTTTACGTCATCCACCATAAAGGTCCAGTGGCCTCTTGTCGAATCGCGGGGGTGCGGATGTGCGGTGTGAGCGTGTCGAGGCGTGTACTGACGCAGGCGTGAAGTGGGGCCGCAACAGAGCGAGGTGACGCTGCTAACGGCCTGACCCATCACCGTGGGGATGCAGCGCGGGACGCGACGTATTCCTTCACCGTCCGCTCGCAGTTCGGCGGGCCAGGCCGGAGGTGGAGCCTCGGCCTGGCCTCGTATCTATTGCGCAGTGTCGATGCTGTCCGGGGGATCGAATACGCAGAACTCGTTGCCCTCCGGGTCGGCAACGACGATCCAGCGAAAGCCGTGTTCGCTGAGTTCTTCAGAGAGTCTCGTAGCGCCCAGCTGTTCGAGGCGATTGACCTCGAGCATCAGGTCTGCGGTGCCGAAGTCGAGATCAAGGTGCATGCGGTTCTTGCCCTGTTTTGGTTCTGGAACCTGTTGCAGGAGAAGAGTCGGTGCAGGAGTGGGCCCGACCAGGCTCAGGTAGGGAGGTCCATGGAAGCCGCGCTGATAGTCCAGCGGAGCGAGCGCGGCCAGCCAGAATTCGGCTTGCGCCTCGGTGTCGACACAGTCCAGCGTCACAACGATCTGCATGGCGGGAGGGTAGGAGGATCACCCCGCCCTGACGATCCATTTTTCGGCAGCCGACGCCCCCTGCTCGCGCACGGACCCCTCATCGGATACGCGACACACGATCGCTCCGCCTACGTCGCAGTCATGCACTCCGCCATCCCCTTGGCACCCACCGTCGGACGGCTCGTCGCGGACGAACTCGTGACCGGCAGACCGGCCCCCGAACTACGGCGCTGCCGTCCGCACATCCGCTGACCCCGACGCGGTCGGTGAATCAGAGCTCCTGGGCGAGGTGCTCGGTGTAGAAGTCGGCGAGCTTGTCGACGGCGAGGTCGATGGCCTCCTTCTTGTCGTAGAGGTCGACGTGGCTGGCGCCCTCGATCCAGTGGAGTTCCTTCGGGCCGGTGGCACGCTGGTGGACGTCGACGGCCATCCAGGACGTGACGGCGCGGGTACCGACGATCTGCAGCAGAGGGCGGGGGCCGATCAGCGGGACGGCGTGGAAGGCGTCGAAGAAGGCGAGCTTGTCGAGGCTCTCCCAGGCGAGGAACTTGGCCGAGCGCTCGTGCTCGCCGCGCGGGGTGCAGTAGTACTCGAATCCCTCGATCCCGTGCTCGCCGCCGAGCGCGCCGGCCTGTTCCGCGGTCTCGGGGAACATGGTCATCACGCCGGGGTCCTCGCCACGGGCCGCAGCGGTGCGGGCCCGGGCGGCGGCGTCGAGCAGGGTCCGGAAGACGGCCGGGTCCTGGGTGCCGTCGGCGCCGAGCCGGAACTGGCGGGCGACGTCGACACCGCTGACGGTGGCGACGGCCTTCACGCGGTGGTCCCCGCCGGTGGCGGACAGCGAGTAGCCGCCGGAGGCACAGATGCCCAGCAGGCCGATGCGGTCGGCGTCGACGTCGGCGCGGGTGCCGAGGTAGGAGACGGCCGCCTTGAAGTCCTCCACACGCTGGGCGGGGTCCTCCAGCCCGCGGGGCAGCCCGCCGGACTCGCCCTGGTACGCGGCGTCGAAGGCGAGGGCGACGAATCCGCGCTCCGCCATCCGCCGCGCGTAGGTGCCCGAGGTCTGCTCCTTCACGCTGGTGCCGGGGTGACCGACCACGAGCGCCGGGCGCGGTCCCGCCTCCGGGGTGTCGGGGGTGTAGAGGTGCGCGGCGATCCGGATGCCGGCGCTGTCGAAGGTGACGCTGGTCTGGGACATGGAGGTCTCCTCGGGAATCCGTGGGGCGTTCGGGCCGGAACAGGGTCCGGTTCCGGTGGTTCGTTCCTTCGGCTGTGTGTCCGGGAACGTCTCTACGATCGCCTTGGATCCAGGGAGGGAAAAGAGACAGGTTTCTGCCTGGGAAAGAACCTTCCCCCTCACACGTGTTCCGCATGGGTGTCTGCTGCGGCGAGACTGGCGTCATCGATACGCCGGGCACCGGCAGACCGGAGGAACCGACCTGATGGCCCCCTGGACACCCGCAGACCTCGCCCTGCTCGGCCGAACCGATTCCCTCGTCCTGACCGCCGGGGACGTCGGACACCCCGGCGTGGAGACCGGCATGGTCCTGGTCCACGGGCAGTTGTACGTACGCGCGTTCCGGGGCGTCGGTTCGGGCTGGTACCGGGCGGCGCACGAGCACGGGCACGGCCGGATCCGGGTGGGTACGGTCACCCGCGACGTGCTCCTGCGGACCGATGAGGCCGGGCCCGTCGCCGCCATCGAGGCCGCCTACCGTGCCAAGTACGGGTCGGCGGCCTCAGCTCTCGTCGCGAGCGCCGCTGCGCGGGCGGCGACCGTACGGATCGACCCGGCCCCGCCCGCCGGTGCGTCGACGCAGACGCTCGCCGGGGCCGACCGCACGGGCTGAGACACCCTGGTCATGGAGCGATCCGCAGGTCTGTGCCGATCATCACGCGGCAGTCCGCCGATCAACTCCTGTCACGAAGCGATACGCCACGCCTGCCGCCGCGAGCCCGGCGGTTCCGCCTCTCCCGGCCGCTGCGCGACGGCTTCCGCGGGCAGGGTCTTGCGCTGCTCCTTCCATTCAGCGAGGAGCGCGTCGTAGATCGGCGTCTGCGAGGAGTCTGCGGGCCCGTCCTCCGGTGGAGCCGCGGAGGAGTCTCCCGCCGGAACGATTCTTCCAGCGTCATTCATGACAACCATGAACAAGGAATCCCCGCCATGAGACGCATCTCTTTGCGGTACTGGGCGCCCGCGGTTCGCTATTGACCGTTCTCCTTCAAGAGTGACGTCGTGCAGGCGATTTGGGGCGCCGCGATGGCCGCGGCATGCCCATGCCGTCCGCCCCTGGCGCATCCTGCGAGTCCGGCGGGAACCAAGCTGCATGCGAACTGCCTGTTACGGCGGCCGTGTGTCCGGTGGGATGGGGACCAGGCAGGAGGGCCCCTGGTTCGCACGGGAACGCTCGACGGCCGAGAACGGGGGTACCCATGAACACGCGGGCCGAGATCGCCGCCCCTTCGGCCGACGAATTCGGCCACCACACGCCGCCGCCCGGCACCGCCGTACCGAACGAGCCTGTGGCCGCTTCCGTACTCATCGGGCGCGATGCCGAACTGGACGCACTGCGCGCGTTCGTGCACGACGCCCGGACCGACGGAGCCGCGCTGGTCGTGAGCGGTGTCGCGGGATCGGGGAAGTCGGAGTTCCTGGACGTCGGCGTCGAACTGGCCGTGGCCGCCGGAGTGCGGGTCCTGCGGTGCGACGGCGTCCGCGGCACCCGGCCCCCCGAGCTCGCCGGGCTGCTCCAGATCCTCTGGCCGATCCTGGGGGACGCGCGTCGGCCCCTGAACGACCGGCAGTTCCAGGCGCTGGAGGCACTCCTGGTCGACGGGGCGCCCGCGGAAACGGACCGGGCACGGCTGCCCTACACCGTGCTCGGCGTCCTGGAAGCGGTCAGCGCCGCGCGGCCGCTGCTGGTCGCCGTCGACGACTGGGACGCGCTGGACGGACCGACCAGGGATGTCCTGTCGTTCGTAGCTCGAAGGACCGCGGGCCGTCCTCTGGGTCTGTTGATGACCTCACGGCCGTCGCACACCCGCCCGGTCTCACCGGAGGGCCCGCCGGAGCTGCCGCTCCACCCGCTGGCGCCGGCCCAGTCCGCCGCCCTGCTCGCGATGAGGCGCCCGGGCAACGATCCCCAGGCCGTGCGCGAGCTGCTCGCCACCGCGGCCGGCAACCCTTTGGCACTCCTCGAACTCCCCACCAGGATCGACGGCTCCCTCCCCCACCTGCCCGCCTCGTCCGACCGGCTGGCCTCCGCCCTCGCCCCCGGAGCCGTCCACCTTCCCGCGGGGACCCGCGATCTGCTGCTGGTGGCGGCCCTCCACCCAACGGCGGACATCCCGGTCCTGCTGGCGGCCGCTGCGCGACTGGCGGGCGGCGCGCTGGACTTCGCCGCCGTGGAACCCGCCGAGCGCCAGGGCATCGTGATGTTCGACGGCATGCGGCTGCTCTTCAGCCACCCCGCCACAGCCGGTGCCGTGGTCCACGGCACCGGCCCCCGACGCTGCCGCTCCGCGCACGCGGCCCTGGCCGCCGAACTCAAGCAGGGCTCCGTCCGGCAGATGTGGCATCTCTCCCAGGCGGTCCAGGGGCCCGACCCGGACCTCGCCGGCCGCCTCGAGGACGTGCACCGCACCGCGCTGCGACAGAACGAGACGGCCACGGCCGTGCGGCTGCTGCGGCGCGCGGCCGACCTGCACAGCAGGCCCGAGGATCAGGGGCGCTGCCTCCTGCGGGCGGCCCAACTCGCGTACGGCACGGGCTGGGTGCGCAGGGCGCGGACACTTGCGCACCGCGCGCTGCGTCATCCGCTGGGGCCGCTGGGCACTCTCTGGGCCGAGACGCTGACGCGGCCGGGAGGTGGCGCCCCGGCACGGTCGACGGACCCCGAGACCTGGCCGGCGCCGGTCGACGCCGACGAGCAGGAGAGTGCGCTGGAGCTGGCCCAGTTGGTGGCTCCGGCCGTCATCAGGGACACCCAGCGCGTGAACTCGCTCCTCGGCTTTCTCGACCGGCTGCCGGACCGGGCGGACGACCCTCGGCTGCTGTACGCCACGGCCACGGCTGCCCCACTGCGCCGGGCCACGGCCGTCATCGAACGCCTGCCCGCGTTCGGTGAGCGAGGCAACCTGCCCGTACAGCACCTGGAGCGTCTGGGCGAAGCGGCCCTGCTGGCCGGGGCTCCCCTGCGGGCCCTGGACCTGTACCGGCAGGCGGAGCGTCGCTGCCTCTTCCATGAATTGCACGACCGGATGCCGAGCGTTCTCGTCCGACAGGGCCTGGCGCATCTGGTGACCGGCGACTGGGGGCAGGCCGAACGGGCCTTCCGGCAGAGCGGTGAGAACGCCGAGGAGCACGGCCGGGACCACCACATGACCGCTGCCGGGCTCCTCGAACGCCTCACACGGGGTCTGCGCACCGGCACCGTCCCCCTTGCGGCCGACGCCCGTGAACTCGACGTCGCCGAACGGTCCGTGGCCCGGGTGGACGAGATCATCGCCGTCGGGATCGGCTGGGCGCACGTGGAGAGCGGCGACTTCGCCACCGGCTACGCCATGCTCTCGCGGCTGCTGGCCACACCGGGGCACTGCACCGCGGCGCTCTTCGCCCTCGTGCCGTACGCGGAGGCGGCCGCGGCCGCGAACGCGGCGGACGAGGCACGCGAAAGGCTTCGGCAGCTCGCGCGGGAGCTGGGCCCCGAACACGCCCCGATCGTCGCGGTCGGACTCGCCGTGGCCCAGGCCGTCCTGGCGCACGACCGGGACGGAGCGTCACTGTACGAGCGGGCCTTCACCATGGACCTGTCCGAGCACCACTTCGCGGAGGCCTCCCTGCGCCTGGCCCACGGGCGCTGGCTGCGGCGGCGGCACGAGTTCACCGATTCCCGCGTCACCCTGCGCCAGGCGGCGGCCACCTTCGCCATGATGGGTGCCGAGGCCCGGGTCGCCCGGATCACCGAGGAACTGCGGGCCTCCGGGGAGCGGGCGGTGGCGATCACCTCGGCCGCGCCCCGGCCGGTGCCGGCAAGGGATCTGCTCAGCGCGCAGGAACTGCGCATCGCCACCCTCGCCGGACGCGGCCTGTCGAACCGTCAGATCGGTGCGGAGTTCGGGCTGTCGCCGCGCACCATCGGCGCCTATCTGTACCGGATCTTCCCCCGGCTGGGAGTGACGGCCCGATCTCAGCTGGCCGCGGCGCTGCGCGACGAACCGACCGACTGACACGGCCGGTTCGGCCGGGCCGTTCGCGTCCCTCCCGACCGTTCGGGCTATGCAAGGGCGGTATCGGGAGCGACGCCGGTCAGGTCGCGGCTGGCATCCCACAAGCGGGCGGCGACGGACGTGTCGGCGAGGTGGTTCCACAGCGGCTCGTTCCGGGGCTCGCCGCGCAGGCCGAAGACGCGCGGTCCCCAGAGTTGGCCTCCGCGCACGGCCGGGTCGAGCACCGCCCGGACGGCGGGCCACGCGCCCGCATGCTTGCCCTGGACGAGGAGGGCCGCCGGTGCCGCGGTCAGCCGCGCGCTGGTCGGCCGCACATGGATCGGGGGCCGTGACGGGGTGAGGGAGTCCAGCGCGCCGCCGGGATGGACCACCACACTCCGCACCGCGCTGCCGGCAGCGCGCAGGCGGCGGTCGAGTGCGAGGCCGAAGTGCATCTGGGCCAGCTTGGAGCGTCCGTAGGTCCGCTTGGGACGGTAGTCCTGCCGGGACTGCAGGTCGTCGAGGTCGAGCCGCTCGGACTTGGCCGCGAAACTGCCCATGGTCACGACGCGGGCCGCCGGCGCGGCGGACAGCAGCGGCATCAGCCAGTGGGTCAAGACGAAGTGTCCGAGGTGGTTCGTGCCGAACATGAGCTCGTGGCCGTCCCCGGTCTCCTCGCGCGGCGGGTCGTCGAGGGCGACGCCGGCGTTGTGGACCACCGCGTCGAGGCGTTCGACCTTCAGTGAATCCACCACCGTTCGCAGCGACGCGAGGTCGGCGAGGTCCAGCCGTACGGCCCGTACCCGCGCACCGGCGACCCGCGCACGGATCGAGGCCGTGGCGGCCTCGGCCTTCGTAGGGTTCCGGCTGCCGAGTACGACGGTCGCTCCTGTTGCCGACAACTGCTCCGCGACGAAGTATCCGATGCCGGCGTTGCCGCCGGTGACCAGGAAGACGCGGCCGTCGGCACGCGGCAGCCGATGGACATTCCAGGGCGGGGCGGAGGATACGGGCGACATGGCGGCGGGACTCCCTTGCTGATGAGGACGGCTGCGGCGGCTTGCCGGGCAGCACGGCCCCCACAGTCACAGCCACCACCGACATGTCGCCGATGGATCACCGACAGTCCCGCCACGGCACTGTTGCGGGTGAGCAAGCTCAGCGCAGGTCCGTCTTCTCCGCGAGCTGTGCCCGCGACGTGACGTTGAGCTTGGGGAAGATCTGGTAGAGGTGCGAGGCCACGGTGCGGGCGGACAGGTGGAGGCGTTCGCCGATGGCTCGGTTGGTCAGGCCCTGGGCGGCGAGGCGGGCGATGGTCAACTGCTGCGGGGACAGGATCTGCGCCGCCGCGGTGGCCCCGGGGCCGGCGGTGTCCGGCCGGCCTGTCGCCCGCAGTTCCGAGGCGGCCAGCTCCGCGCGGGACTTGGCTCCGAGCGACCGGAAGACGGACTCGGCCTCGGTGAGCGGGGCGCGTGACTCGACGACGCGGCGTCGGCGCCGGAGCCAGACGCCGTGGCTGAACCGGGTCATGGCATACAGCAGGGGCCATTGGTCGGCTCCGTCGCCGAGCGCCTCGCGGAAGCGGTCCTCCGCCTCGTCGTCCGGGGCGAGCGCCGCGTCGGCGTAGGCGAGGCTGTGGGCGAGCAGGGGCGCCCGCCCGGTGCGGGTCCGGCTCTTGATCTCCGCTACGACGGCCCTGGCATCGTCCGTCTCCCCCGCGGGCAGGGCCGCCTCGACCAGGAACGGCAGCCCCCAGAACTGCTCGAACGAGTAGGGAGTCAGCAGTTCGGTGAAGGACGAGCGCAGCTGGGTGTAGGCCTCGGCGTACCGTCCGGTGCCGGAGGCGGTGAGCACCCGGGCGAGGGTGGCGAGGCTCAGGTGCTGGCCCTGGCCGAGGTGCAGGGAGGCCGCCTCGATCTCGGCGGCGCACTCAAGTGCCTTGTCATGTCTGCCCTGCAGGGCGGCCAGGACGCCTTCGGCGCCGATCGCCCTGGCCTCGTAGGGGCGGTGCTCCAACCTGGCGGCGATCATCCGGCCCTCGGCGGCCCGCGCCTGGGCGGTGTGCCATTCGGCGCCGAGCCAGATCGATCCGAGGGCCCGGGCGCCCAGGATGTGCGGCAGCCGTCCGTGGCGGCCCTCGGCGCGCGCGGTGGCCTCGGCTTCGTCGAGGAACAGCGCCGCGCGGGCGAGATCGCCGGTGAGGTGGGCGACCTGGCCGAGGATGAGCCGTTCGTCGGGGTCGGGCGGCTCCGAGGTGCGCAGGGGTACGTGGCTGATCGACAGCGGGTCGGTCAGCGCCAGGGCGGCGAGTTCGCGTGCTCCCCAGGGCGGGGTGCGCAGGTCCTTCAGCGTCCGCACCACCAGGCGGCGGTCGGCGGCGCCGGTCTGCTGCCACCAGCACCGGCCCGCGGCCGCGTGCAGCAGTTTCTGCGCGAGTACGGGGTGGGTCGCGGCGATGGCACGGGCGGTGGAACACAGGTGCGCGATCCGCTCCCGGCCGACCGGGTTGTTGCCCGGCACCAGGTCGTGGAGCCACAGGAGCATGGCGTGGCCGAGGTCGCCGAGTTCGGCGGGGTCGATGCCGCGGGCGTACTGACGGGCCTGTTCGGCCAGTCCGTGGTGGCAGGCCAGTTCGGCGGCGCGCAGCAGCCGCTCCGCCCGGCGTTCGGGGTCCGGGGAGAGGCGGGCGGCGCATTCGAGTGCGGCGAGCGCCGCCAGCAGGTCGGTGCCCGCCCAAGGGCTGTCGGCCAGTGTCTCCAGGCGCTTGGCGAGTTCCTCGTCGGTTCCCGCCGCGCACTGGGCCGTGTGCCAGGCCGCGTGGGCCGGGTCCGTGACGCTCCGTCCGAGGGCCGCGTGGGCGGTCATCCGGCGTGCGGCCGATTCCGCGTGCAGGATCGCGAGGCGGATCAGCGGTCGCGGGAACCGGATGTGCTGTTCGCTCATGTCGACGAGGCCGCGCTCGGCGAGCTCTGCCAGGCCGGTCCGGGCGGTGCGCGCACCGCCCGGCAGTCCCGCGCTCGCGGCCAGGATCTCCTGACGGACCGTCGAGATGCTCAGCGCCGCGGTGAGCAGGACGCCCCGGCCGGCCGCCGACAGGGCCCCCAGTTCCTCCGCGTACGCCTCGGCCAGCTTGGGCGTCGCGGGAAGCATGCCGAAGCCGGCCGCGTCCCCGAGGCCGCTGCCGCTCAGCGACAGTTCGGTGAGTGCGAGCGGGTTTCCCCGGGCCACGGCGAGAATGAGTTCCGTCTCCGTGTGGGTCGCCGCCGGGCTGGAGCGGTGGACGAGTTCACGGGCCGCGGGTTCGGGGAGTGCCATGAGGGTGGCGCTGAGCGCGTCGGGCGGCAGCCAGGCCCCGGGAGCGGCCCGCTCCGCGACGACCATGGCCACCTGCGTCCGCTCGCAGAGCCGGGTCATCGCGCCGATCGTGGCGCGGCTGGCCGGGTCGAGCCGGTCGAAGTCGTCCACGCAGGCGAGGACGGGCCCCGGTGTCAGGGTCAGCAGCCGCAGCGCGGCCCGTGCGACGTGCTCCGGCGTCGATTCCGCGGGGTCGCCCCCCAACGCCGACTCCAGCAACGAGCTTTCCTGTTGCGGAAGTTGACCGATCCGTGGCAGACGGGGGTGAAGCAGGCCATGCAGGGCGGAGTACTGAAGGTCGCGTTCGGCGGGGGCCCAGGAGGTCGACAGTACGGGGATCTCGCGCCGCGCCGCTTCGTGGGCGGCGAACCGCAGGACGGCTGTCTTACCCATGCCCGGATCACCGCCCAGGTGCAGGGTGCGGCTGCCGTCGGGCCGGGCGGCCAGCAGCTCCGACACCAGCTCCCGTTCCCGCTCGCGGCCGATCAGGCTGCCGTTCCCCGGTATGTGCGCACCCACGTCGCGCCCTCCCCAGCCAGGATCTCGCATCACACACGTGTCGTCCGCGGAGCCATCGACCCTGCGGACGAGTCAGCTTCTGGGCGACAGAAATGACAGGCGTACGACTCCGAGAAGCGGTGAAACTTTAACATTCAGGTATGCGTCGGCGGCGCCGGAACACCGGCCACGGAGGGACTCGGGCCGGGTGCGCCGTCGCGTCCGGCCGCCGCATACAGGGCGCGGACACTGAGGTCGCTCCCGTGCTCGAGGCGGCGGAACACCCAGTCGATCGGGTCGCATTCAATGGCTCCGGGCAGTTCCACGACGAGCGGGAACTCCCGGTGCGGGGCCGGGGCGTGACGCCAAGTGCCGGATGCGTGGCGGACCAGGATCTCGCCGACGTAGCAGCCGAAGGCGACGAGCGATTCGGCCATCTCGCCGGACGTGGCGCCATCGCTGCGGAAACCGTCGACGATGTCCTCCACCAGCGCGATGCTGTCGGGGCCGTAGTCCAACTCGATGCCGCTGATGTCGGACGCGGCCGCGACGACGGCAGCCGCGAGCCGGGGCGCACTGCCGGGCTCCAGCGGGTACTTCAAATGCAGCTGCATGTTCACCCTCGGACGGTTGCCGTCAGTGTTTGTCGAGGCTAGCCGCAGAATCCCGGCTGGACATGGCTCCCAACATAAGCATTTGGTCACTACTGCGCCACCCCCCTCCGGCACAATCACCGCACGGGCAGGTGATGTCGGGTGTCACACGGTCACTTCACGGGATGAATTAGGGAGAGAAGGAATACCTGTCGTCCTGCCCGACCCCCAATTGACATGTGGCTGACGTCCTTGGCCCGGGTTCTTGCAGTCGGTCGACTCATGCCGCCCGCCTGGACGACTGGCACAGTCGTGGGCACACCCCGCCCCGAAAAGGACATCACCATGGCACGCCCTCGCGGATTCGACACGGACCTCGCAGTGGAGCGAGCCATGCGTCTCTTCAGCAAGCAGGGGTACAGCGCCACGCCGTTGCCGCAGTTGACGGCCCGGCTGAACATCGGAAGCGGCAGCCTGTACGCGGCGTTCGGTTCCAAGGAGGGCCTTTACGCCCGCGCTCTCAAACGCTACTGCGAGGGCCTCGTCGACGACCTCGCGAAACGGCTGGACTCCGTCTCGGACATCCGGGCATCGCTGCGCAGCTCACTGATCGCGATGGCCGCGGCCGACGTCACCGACCCCGAGCGGGGCTGCCTGCTCGTCAGCGCGGCGACCGAGCGCGCCGCCCATCCCGCGACGGTCGAGCAGGTGCGGTCGACCATGGCCGCCGTGGAATCCGTGCTCGTCGACGCGTTGGAGCGCGCCCGGGCGCGCGGCGAACTCGGCGCGGGACACAGGCCGGTGGAACTGGCCCGCTTTCTGACCACGTTCATTCAGGGCCTGCACGTCATGGGAAACGCATGGGCGGACCGCGATTTCCTGGAGTCCGCGGTGTCCGGAGCACTGCGGGCCCTGGACTGAGCGGAGGGGACGTGCCTCATGAAGGCTCGTGCGCGCCCCCGCGGGCCGGACCGGCCTTCTCCCCCTTGTCCAGCGGAAGTTCCTCGGCCTTGGCCCACATCTGCTCGGCGCGTGCGCTGCGCAGGGTGGTCAACAGCTCGGCGGCTCGCGTCCAGTTGGCCCGCGCCTGTGCGCTGTGCCCCAGTTCGCGCTGGGCGGACGCGAGATGGTCCAGGACCCCGACCTGGCTGTAGGGGTCGAGCAGGTCCGCGAAGATGCCCAGTGACTTCTCGTAGCTGGCGACCGCCGCGTCCAGATCGCCCAGCCCCTGCTGGGAGCAGCCGATCGCGTCCAGGGCCCCGGCCTCGAAACGGCGGTCCCCGGTCTCCCGCAGCAGCGGAAGCGCCTCCTCACACGTGTCGATGGCTTCCCGGTACTCACCGAGCTGGGCCAGGATCCAGCCGATATTGCTCAGGGTGCTCGCCACCCCTTCGCGCTGACCGGTCTCCCGGTAGAGCTCCAGCGCCCTGCGCGGGTGCTGCAGGGCCTCGGCGAAGCGTCCCTGGCGGCAGCGGAAGAACCCGATCTCGCACTCGATACGGGCGCGTGACGCCGGTGGAATCAGGTGCAGTTCGCCGAGCATCACGCCGATCGACGCGTCGGCCTCGTCCGCGTGTCCCGTCTCCAGCAGCGCGCGGCTCAGGTTCGAGCGGCTGCGCACGGTGGCGACCGGGTCGTCGAGTGCCAGGGCGGCGGCGAGTCCGACGCGTGCGGCAGGGATCTCCTCGGCCCAGCGTCCCATGACCTCGTTGTAGCCGATCCACTCCCGTGTGCAGGTGCCGCGCAGGGCGAGCAACCGCGGGTCCGCCAGGGACTGCACCGCGGGTCCGACGGTCGACTCCTCCTGACGGAACCAGTCCAGGGCCTCGTCACGGTTGTCCATCGCGACGCAGACCACGCCGTCGAGCAGCGGGAGGACCGGCACGGGCTCCAGTTTCGACACGTGCTGGTTGGCCGTGTGGGCGTTGTGGCGAAGGTAGTCCAGCAGGCGGGCCTGGGCGCCGAGCCGGTCGTCGCCTTCCTGGTCGGCCAGTTCGCCGCCGTAGGCCCGCACCAGGTCGTGCAGGACGAAGCGGCCGTCGGCGTCACGGGAGAGCAGGCTGGCCGCGGTCAGCTCCCGCAGGTGTCGCCGGGCCGCCGTCATCCCCGTGCCCGCCAGCGACGCGGCGGCCTCGGCGGACACGGCCGGCCCCGGGTGCGCGGACAGGTGGCGGAAGAACCGGGCCGTGGTCGGCGTGAGCGATCGGTAGGACCAGGAGAAGACGGCGCGGACGTCCACGCGTCGGTCGTCGGTGGAGAGGGCGTCCAGGCGCGGCTCGGCCTGCCGCAGTTCGCGCACCGCATGGCTCAGTGGTACCCGCGGCGTGGCGCTGAGCTGTGCGCCGACCACGGCGATCGCGAGCGGCAGGAATCCGCACAGGTCCACCAGTTCGGCTGCGGCCTCGGGTTCGGCGGCGCAGCGCTCCTGGCCGATCCTGGCCGCCAGCGCCGCGAGCGCCTCCTGTGGTGGCCACACGCCGAGGGTGATCACGGAGGCGCCTTCGGCCGCGACCAGTCCGGAGAGCTGATTGCGCGAAGTGACGATGGTCAGGCATCCGTCGGCGGCGGGCAGCAGGGGCCTGACCTGCTCCGAGTCACGGGCGTTGTCCAGCACGACGATCAGCCGGCGGGTGGCGGTCCGCTCCCTGAACAGGGCACCGCGGGCGTGGGTGCCGGCCGGTATGTCGCTGCTCGGCACGCCGAACGCGCGCAGGAATCCGCCGAGCGCCTCGCCGGGATCCAGGGGCTGCTCCGACGCCTCGAATCCGCGCAGGTTCACGTACAGCTGACCGTCCGGGAAACGGTCCGCGACCTGGTGCGCCCAGTGCAGCGCGAGCGTCGTCTTGCCGATCCCGGCCATGCCGCCGATCGCGGAGATGACGACATGTCCGCCCCGCGGCGTGACCTGGTCGGTGATGCCGTGCACCGTCGACAGCGCGTCTTCGCGGCCCCGGAACACCATGAGATCGGGCGGCAGTTGACGCGGTACCGCGGCCTGCGTCGTACGCCGCGTGGCCGCCTGTACCAGTCGACGCCGCTCGCCCTCGTCCACGTCGAGCGCGTCCATCACCTCGCTCAGCGTCGACTGGCGCGGCAGGCTGTGGCCGCGCTCCATGTCGCTGAGGGCCCGGACGCTGACCCCGGAGGCCTCGGCGAGGCCTTCCAGCGTCAGCAGCGCGCGCTGGCGTGCCTCACGCAACAGACGCCCGAACGTACTCTTGTCCATCCCCACCCCGCCGAGCCACGTGTCGGCGTGTGTGCCGAGGGCCGTTCCCATGCTTCGGAAGGGGGTAAACCTAGCAGTTCTGGATTGAACATTCGTCTGAGCGTCTCACATGTCGAGCGCCGCTCCACGCCTTCTTGAGCGCCGTCGCCCCTGTCACCAGGGAGCAGGCACAGAGCACACATGTGGGGCGTCGCAGGCACTCAGGCGTGCGCGGGGCCACACGATCCGGGCTGCGGCGCCCCCATGCCCCGACTCTTCGATTCGGCTACAGCCCCAGGTCGAGGGCCAGGCACGAGTAGTACTTCCACTGCCCCTCCGGGTTGTACGAAGCGTTCGCCTTGGCCTCCGCCTCGGTGTCCACGCCCTGGGTCATGTCCTCGACGCGGATACGCTCGGGGAGCTTGCCGAACCGCGCGTGCCGCGCCGCCGCGGCGGCATCCATGGTGGCTTCCTTGTTCATGACCATCCTCCACATCGTGGATCGCGTCCTGCTTGTCGCCTGGACTGGCATCAGTCTCCCTCCCCGCACGTAACCAGTCAAGACGGTGACGAAAGAGGGTGGCTTTCCTAGCCGTCGATCCATGGAGCCTGCACATGGAACACAAGCGGAAGGGCGAGGGAGCCACGTCGTCTCACATGCCCGAGGCGCTCGCACCCGGCCTGAGGAGCGACAGCGTCGTGTCGAGCGCGGCTTCCAAGTGCGTGAGGGCCCCGGTGGCCAGGAGGATGGTGACGCCTCCCTGCACGGCGGCGACCAGCGCGGCGGCCACAGTGTCCGCGTCGAGTTCCGCGTCGATCCGGCCGCCGTCCTGCATGCGCCGCACGCCCGCCCGGAGCGCGGCCTGCCACTGGGCGAGCAGCTGCCCGGTCACGGCCTGCGAGGCGGGCGTCGTACGGCCGAGTTCGAACATCAGCGCCCCGAGAGGGCAATTGACGCCCTGCCGTTCGTAGCGCCGGACGACCGCGTCCCGCCAGTCCTGCCACGCCTCCCAGGTGTCCAGCAGGGCGAGGTTGCCGAGGTGCGGCTGCTGGTCGTCCAGCACCCGTTCCGCTTCGAGTTCGGCGACGGCCAGGAGCAGTTCCTCCTTTCCGCCGGGGAAGTAGTGGAAGATCTGCCCCTTGCTGGTCGCGGTGCGGGCGCGGATGTCGTCGAGGGTGGTCGCCGATGCCCCTCGCTCCCGGATCTCGACAGCGGCCCCCTCGACGATGCGCCGCCGCGTGGCGGCTCCTTTGACGGTGAGGCGTGGTGCACCAGTACCGCCCATCACACCGGCCCTTTCCATTCGCTGTCGTCACTCATGGCAGTACCGCCTCGCCGCCTGGACTGCGTGGTCCATTCATCATGCGACCCTCATAAATGGACCTGCAAGTCCAAACGTTCACGCGTCAGAATGGCGCGATGGATCATCACTTCGTCGGCATCCCGGAGTTGACCGGCGTACCCCGTGTCGCAGTCGTCGTCGACGTCATGCGCGCCTTCACTGTGGCCGCCTGGGCCTTCTCGCGTGGCGTCGAGAGGATCGTTCTCGCCTCCACGGAGAGCGAAGCACTTGCCTTGAAGGAGAGCCACTCGGGTTGGCTGGCGCTGAAGGACGGGGCTCCGGCGCCGGGCTTCGACGCGGTGAACTCGCCCGGCCTGCTCAGGTCACGCGATGTCGCCGGCCGCACGCTGGTGCAGAAGACGACAGCAGGAACGGTGGGCGCGCTGGCCGTCGCGAACGCGCCGCTGGTCCTGTGCGCGAGCTTCGTGGTGGCCGGCCCGACCGCACGCTTCCTGCAGCGCAGGAACCCCGGTCCGGTGACGTTCGTCGTCACCGGCGAGGAAGGCCGGGCCGACGAGGACCTGGCGTGCGCCGAATACATCGGCCGTTGCATGGCCGAAGGCGATGTCGAGGCCGGCCCGTACCTTCACCGTGCGAGGACTTCTCGCGCCGCGGCGGACCTCGCCCGGGGACTGCGGAGCGGGTTCCACCCGGACGATGTCGATCTCTGCTTGGAAATCGACAGGTTCCCCTTCGCGATGACGGCTCGCCAGGAAGAGTCGCTGACAGTTCTGCGTCCCGTGGCGGTGCCTGCCCTACCGAGCTCCTGAGCCCGTCGAGGACCTCGCCGCGGTGGACCACGGGCGACCGGGCGCGCCATCGTGCTGAGGCGACACCGCTCCCCCGGTTCCAGGTGCGCGTCACGCGCGGCGCCGCCCGCACCTGGAGATCACGCAGTGCGGTCCTACTGCCGTCCGGTGGCCATTTGCCCGGCCTCCCAGGAGGCGAGGATGCGCAACGCGTCGTGCGACGGGCCCCCCGGTTCGGCGGTGAGGACCATCAGGCGCTGTCCCGATCCGTCGGGGCAGGCCCAGGTGTCGCAGTCGAGGGTGAGGTCCCCGACCAGCCGGTGCCGGTAGTGCTTGGTTCCGTAGCTGGAGGTGACCACGCGGTGCTCGGCCCACCAGGTGCGGAAGTCGGCGTCCTGGACGGACAACTCACCGACGAGCCGAGCCAGTTCAGGATCGTCGGGCTCGGCCGCCGCCTCCATGCGCAGCGCGGCGACCGCGTCACGGGCGTCGCTCGCCCACTCCCGGTACATGGCGCGGATGACGGGGTCGGTGAAGAGCAGGTGCACGTAGTTGCGCCGGCCTGCCGGGATCGTCGAGAAGTCCGTGTACAGCGCCGCGGCCGCCGGGTTCCAGGCCAGGACGTCCAGGCGCCTGCCGAGGACGAGCGCGGGGGTCTCCGTGAGCTGGTCGAGCAGACGGAGCATGGCGGGCCGTGGACGCTGCGCGGGCCTGCGGCGACGGGGCCGGGCGTCGGCGCGGCCAGCGATGTCGTACAGGTATTTCTGCTGGTCCTCGTCGAGACGCAGGGCGCGGGCCAGAGTGGCGAGTACCGACGCGGAGGCCCGGACCCGTCCCTGTTCCAGCCGCGTGTAGTAGTCGACGCTGATCGCCGCGAGCAGGGCGACCTCCTCGCGGCGCAGTCCCGCCACCTTGCGCGGGGTGTCCGAGTCGGGCAGGCCGCACTCGCTCGGCGTCAGCTGCGCTCGGCGCGCTTTGAGGAAGGCCCCGAGTTCACGGGGCTCGGGTACCGGGTTCATGTCCGCCATTGTCGCGCACACCCGGGCCGATGTGAGGGGGCAGAATTCTTCCCGGTCGGCGCTCGGCCGCCGCCGGGACCGCTCCGTTCCGGCCACTCGGCCACTCGGCCTGGAGACACGTATCCGCGGGCCGTTCGTATAGTGCGCCCCACGACTTGTCCGCACCGCGGCCCATCGTGTCCGCGCGCACACCGAGGAAGTGTCATGCGACTTGGTCTTGCCCTTCCGACTTTCGGCACCGACGCCCATCCCGACGGCGTCATCGAGGTCAGCCGTACCGCCGAGGAACTCGGGTACGACTCGCTGTGGACCGGCGACCGCGTGCTCGCGCCCCGCTCGCCGAGCGCGCCGTACCCGAGCGGCGACGGCGTCATGCCGCGCGCCTACGAGAACCACCTGGACCCTCTGACGAGTCTCGCCTTCGCCGCGGCTCACACCAGCCGTGTCCGGCTGGGCACGAGCACGCTCAACGGCTTGTGGCTTCCGCCGCTGATGCTGGCCCGGGCGCTGACGTCCCTGGACCTGCTCGCCCGCGGACGGCTCGATGCCGGGCTCGGTCTCGGCTGGATGCCCGACGAGTACGAGGCAGTGGGCGTGCCCTGGCAGGGCCGGGGCGCACGGCTCGACGAGACCCTCGACCTTCTGGACGCGTACTGGGCCGGTGGCGAATTCGCCCATGCGGGGCCGCTGTTCACCGTGCCGCGGACCGTCGTCGGGCTGAAGCCCGCGCAGCGGCCCCGGCCTCCCGTCCTGCTCGCCGCGTTCACCCCGGCCGGCCTGCGCCGTATCGCCCGCCGCGCCGACGGCTGGCTGCCGGTGGCCATGCCGCTGGAGAACCTCATGCCGCTGTGGTCGTCCCTCCTCGAGGAGGCCGGGAAGGCCGGCCGTGACCCCGCCGAGCTGCGGATGGCGCTGCGGGTGAACCCTCATCTGACCGAGGCGCCGACCGATCCGCAGCAGCTGCCCCGGTCGGGCACGCTCACGCAGTACGTCGACTATGCGCGGCGGGCCGCGGAGGCGGGTGTGCACGAACTCTTCGTCGACCTCGGGCAGTCACCTGCCACGCTCCAGGAACGCCTCGACATGGCCGGGCGGTTCATCGAGGGGGTACGGGCCGGCTGACCTCGGATGCCCTGGACGGACCGGTCAGTTGTCCGCCGTCAGGGAGACGCCGAGCACGGTCTCCAGTTCGGCGACGGTCCGGCGGGGTTCCTTCGCGTGCACGGTGATCAGGCCGAGCTGCGCGGCGGGCGCCAGGTGCTGCTCGGTGTCGTCGACGAACACGCACTGGTCCGCGGGGAGTTCGAGCATGCCGAGGACGAGCTCGAAGATCTGCGGCTGCGGCTTGCGCAGACCGTGGTCCTCGGAGATCACGACGGCGTCGAACCGGCGCTCCAGCTCGTATCCGGCGTAGAGGTCCCAGGGCCGGGTGCCGACCGAGTTCGAGAGGACGGCGACCTTCACACCGGCCCGACGGGCGGCGGCGGCCGCGGAGAGCACCGAGGGCTCCGGGCGCAGGTCGGCGAAGATTCGTCCCATCAGGTTGACGGCGGAGACACCGAGTCGCTCGGCGGCATCGGTGTTCCACTGCGTCTGCGTGATCGCGCCCCGCTCCAGATCCGCGGTCCGCCGGATCATCTCCTCGTCCAGGTAGAGCGCGTTGAGCAGGGTGCCCTCGGGCAGGCCCTCGCGCTTCTCGAAGGCGAGCGCGGCGGGGACGAGCGGCGTGGTCAGCACTCCGCCGAAGTCGAGAATGAGGCCTTTAGGGGTGGTCATGGCGCCACTCTAGAGCGCGTTCCCCGGGGGTGACGGACCGAGGTCATGTGCGCAAAGCCAAAGACATGTGCGCGTCGGGGTGTCGCGAGGTGTGCGCGGCCGGAGGCGACGGCGTGTCCGTGATCTGCTCACGGATGCCCGAAGGCCCCTCGGGCCGACCCGAGGGGCCTTCGGGCATCAGGGCTCAGCGGGTGCTGCGGGCGGCCTTCTCGATGGTGTCGGTGACGAGGCGGGGGTGGGAGACGGCGACGGAGTGCGAGGCGGCGACCTCGGTGACGTGAGCGTGTGCGCGCTCGGCCATGAACCGCTGGACGGAGGCCGGGATGTTGAGATCCTGGGTGGTCACGATGTCCCAGCTCGGGAGGGTCTGCCAGGCGGCGTCCGTGGCCTTCTCCTCCAGCGCGGCCTGGGCGATGGGACGTTGGGTGACGGCGGCCAGGTCGGCGGTGTTGCGCGGCACGTCGGCGGCGAACTGGTGGCGGAACTTGTCCTGCTGGATATAGAGGTCGGTTCCCTGGGTGCCGTCGGGGTTGGTGACGGGGGCGGGGTCGAGGGCGTCCGGGAGCGTGGAACCGGGGTACTTGTTGGTCAATTCCAGGGCGGTCTCCCCAGGGGCGGGCAGGAACGCGGCCACATAGACCAGTGCCTTGACGTCGGTTCGCCTGGCGGCGGCCTCACTGATCACTGAACCTCCGTAGGAGTGACCGACGAGGATCTTGGGACCCTTGATGTGATCCAGGACGCCGCTCAGGGCGACTGCGTCGCTGTGGGGGCCGCGCAGGGGGTTCGCCGCGGCGACGACGGGATAGCCGTCGGCGCGCAGCCGCTCGATCACGCCGTTCCAGCTGGAGGAGTCGGCGAACGCGCCGTGCTCCAGCACGACGGTCGGCTTGGCCTTGCGCTGCCCCGTGGTCGCGGCCGCATCGTCGGCGTTGGCGGTGCTCGTCAGCGCGATGGCCCCGAAGGCGGCTCCCGCCGCGACAGCGGCCCCGATTCCGGTGACGACCCGACGCTTGCCCGCACGCTTGATGTTGAACACGAGATCCCTCTCCATATGTACGCAATCAACGCCCTGAGCCGCCCGCCGACGGGGCTCCTCGCTGGGCAACTTCTCCAGGTGGTCACTAACATGCCGACTCTCGTCGTCACCTGTCAAGTAGGTGACGACACGGTGCCGACCACTCCTCCGCCCGACAGATCGAACACCTCACACCTTGGCCCACACCTCCACTCCCCGACATCAGTCACATGACGGTGAGACAGGAGCCCATACACACATGCGGCGCCTGATGTTCCAACAGCCTCAACGCCGAGGCACTAGTGCGCTCAAAAGTCACGGACGCACTACAGTGGGCGCGTGAGAGCCGACGCAGCACGCAATCTGGAAGCCGTCCTGAAGACAGGGGCGCGCATGCTCGCCGACGACCCGTCGGCGAGCATCGGCGCCATCGCCACGGAGGCCGGCGTCGACCGCCGGACCGTCTACCGGCGCTTCGCCTCGCGCGAGGCACTGCTGGCCGCCATCTACGCGTCCCGGCTGGACGCCGTCGAGGCCGCCATCGAAGCCGCCCGGCTGCGCGAGGCACCGATCGCGGTGGCCCTGCACCGGTACGTGGAAGGGATCATCGAGGTCAATCGCACCTGGCCCGTGGAGCTGACGCGCATGCGGGCCGAGGAGACCATCCATGAGCGTCGCAACCAGCTGATCCAAGAGGTCGACGTCTTCCTGGAGCGCGCCACGGACGAGGGGCTGCTCCGGGCCGACCTGCCCAAGGGTTGGGCAGGCATCCTGCTGCCGCAGCTGCTGCACCTCGCCTCGCAGCAGTTGCCGGACAGCAGCGCCGCGCAAGCCGCCGACCTGGTGGTGGACACCCTGTTGCACGGCGTCGGACGGCCCGCGTGAGCCGATCACGCAGGCCGCCTTCGCGGTGAATCGTCGCAGGGATCAGTCGGCTGAGTGGACCCGGTAACTGACGGCGACGTAAGGGAAGTTGCCCTGCCCGAGCGTTCCCGTGCGGTAGAAGAGATCGCCCTCCTGGCCGGGGGCGCCGGGTCGGCAGTCCGCGTTGAAGAAGACATCGACGTCTTTGTCCGAGACGGCGAAGAAGGACCGGGCCGGGGCGGACAGCTCCCGGCACACTCCGTCCTGACCGAGGTCGGCCGCGACGGCGGTGCCGGTCCGGTTGCTCCCCGTGTAGAAGGTGACACCGCCGGGGGCGGCCGCATGAGCCTGGGCGGTGCCCACGGCACCCAGGGCCGCCACCGCCGCCGCGATGGCGGCGATTCTCACGTGCCGGTACGTCATGTGTCTCACCTCTGGGCTCGGGTACGACATGTGTGTCGCTCTGGGAAGAGAGCGAAGCAGTGGTACTGCCCGAGCCACTGTGCTTCACGTTTCAACGGGAAGGAAGCAACAAATCGGCCATGGCCGGCGCCGAGGATCCGTCACACGTGGCGCCCCACGGCAACCCATGACATACCTCACGCGGCGACACCCTCATCCCCGGAGCGGGGGCGTGGGGTGTGACACAGGGTCAGACGTTTCACCCGGCCCTGATCGAGCGTCATGATCCAGGCGACACCGGGCGGGCAGTGGTCGGGGGCGTCGGGCGGGTTGATGAGGTCCATCTCCCACACGACGAGGGAGCGCCCCGCGATCACATGGACGGGGCGCTGGCGGACCCCGGCGGACAGATCACTGTCCATACCGGCGAGCAGGAGGGCCGTTCCGCCGAGCACCTCGTTCCCGGCGCGAAGTGACACGTCCCGTGCGTAGCGGTCCGCGACCACTTTCGCGAACTCCCCCCGCTCCGCGGCGGCCAGGGTCTCCCGCGCCTCCGCCCAGGACGCCCGGGTGGGTCCGCGGGCCTCCTCGTGTGCGGCCTCGGCGGTGGCCTCCAGCGTCCGGGCGAGCTGCGCCCGCGCCTGGCTGAGCCGACTGCGGACCGTGCCCACCGGAATCCCGCAGGCCCGGGCGATCCGCTGGTACGACGTCAGGCGCAGGGAGAAGTAGCGCAGGACGACGGGCAGTTGCAGCGCCGGGGACAAGGCCTCCACGGCGTTCCAGATCCAGTCCCGCATGGCGTGCCGGTCGAGCACCTGCTCGGGTGTGGCCGACCGGGGCGGCGCCGGCACCTCCGCGACCGGCTCGATCCGCCTCGCGTCGCGCAGCACCGCCCGGCCGGCGTTGCGTACCACCATGCGCAGCCACGGACCCACGGACGCCGGATTCCGCACGTCTCCGATGCGGCGCAGCGCCACCAGCGCCGCCTCCTGCAGCACGTCGTCCACGTCGGGGCCGGGCCCCAGCACGCTCAGTGCGACCGCCCGCATTCCCGGCCGGTGGCGCTCCAGCAACTGCGCGAGGGCGGCGACCTCGCCTCGCTGAGCCGCGAGGGTCAGCGCTTCGTCCTCGGCGCCTTCGGCATCCGTTGCCACGGTGCTCATGGCCTGCCCTTCCGCTTGGCCGCTCCGGCACAGCGTCCGGGGCATGTCCGGTACGTGTCGCCGGGCGCGTCGTGTCATGCGTGTCCGCCCGAGGCGCGGGCGATCGGCGCCCACGCGGACTGCCCGCGCCCGGGGAAGGGGCGGGCAGCTGGTTGTCAGTCGTCGCCCCGCAGAATCGACAGGAGCCGGAGCGCTTCGAGGTAGATCCACACGAGGGTGGTGGTGAGGCCGAAGGCCGCGAACCAGGAGTCTTCCCGCGGGGCGCCGAAGGCGATGCCGTCCTCGACCTGCTTGAAGTCCAGAGCCAGGAAGCACGCGCCGAGCACGATGCCGACGACGCCGAACAGTACGCCGGTGACACCGGTGTCGAAGCCGAGGCCGTTGCCGGCGCCGAAGGCGGAGAACAGGAGGTCGGCCACCATCAGCAGCAGGAAGCCGACGGCTGCTCCGAGCACGAATCCGTAGAAGCGTCGGGTGACGCGTATCCAGCGCCGCTTGTAGGCGATCAGCACACCGGCGAACACGGCCATCGTGCCGAGGACCGCCTGAATGACGACACCCGGTGCGATGTAGGTCGAGGTGGCGCTGGAGATGACTCCGAGGAAGACACCTTCGAAGGCCGCGTAGCCCAGGATGAGGGCCGGGGAGGGCGAGCGCCGGAAGGCCTGGGCCATGGACAGGGCGAACGCGACGAGGGCGGCGACGGTGCCGATCGCGAAGGCGCGTCCGACGCGCCCGTCGTCGACGGGCAGCAGGACCCACGAGAGCGCGGCCGTCAGCACGACCGTGCCGAGGGTGGCCGCGGTACGGACCACGACGTCGTCGATCGTCATCGTCGCGCCCCCGCCCTGCGCGTCGGCCGCGAACGGTTCGGCGGACGGCCGGGCGTACGGGTTGGTCAGTGGTCCGCCGGACGGATCGGCGCCGACGGCGGCGCCCGCCGGCTGGGGCTGCCGGGCCGCGGACGCGGCCGAGCCGTTGCCGCGTCGGAAACCTCGCCGGGTGAAGATCGGATTGCTGCTGCGCATGGCGCTGCCTCTCTGGCCGTGATCCCGCACGGCCCGCGTGGCTCGTGTCATGGATCGTCGAGTGAGCGGAACAGGTCCGGTCTCCCACCCTGTCCGCGTAACCACTTTGACAGGTGACGCATGCGCGGGCAAGCCCCACCCTCACCCGACCGGTAACAAATACGTCTCGCACACTCACGCGGTGCTCGGCAGGAACGTGGAAGGGGTGCAACGCACCGAGGCCGCCACGGCATGATGCCGTGGCGGCCCGAATTCGACACCGACGCAAGGCCGGTCGGGGATCAGCTCAGATGGCCGACCTCCAGGATCGCGGAGATGAACGCCTCGGGGCGCTCCTGCGGAAGGTTGTGGCCCGCGCCCGGGACCACGTGGTGCGCCCAGGGCCCGGAGTAATGCGGCGCGTAGCCGCTGCCGTCCGTCCACGGCGTGACGCCGTCGGCCTTGCCGTCCAGCGTGACCGTGGGAGCGGCGATCTTCGGCTGGTCGAGCAGCCGTCGCTCCAGTTCCGCGTAACGCGGCGCGCCGGACGCGGCGCCCAGCCGGTGGCGATAGCTGTGGATCACGACATCGACGTGGTCGGGGTTGGCCCACAGCTGCGCGGCCTGCGCGAACTCCGCTTCGGTGAAATGCCATGCGGGCGAGTTGCGCTGCCACACGACGCGGGCCAGGGCTTCCTTGTTCCGTGCCAGCCCCTTCCGCCCCCGCTCGGTGAGGAAGTAGAAGAAGTACCAGTAGCCCGACTCGACGGAGGGTGCCAACGGTTCGTCGGCGACCGCGAGGTCCTGGATGAGGTAGCCGTTCACGGACACCAGACCCGAGCAGCGATCCGGCCACAGCGCCGCGGCCACGTTGGCGGCGCGCCCGCCCCAGTCGTACCCCGCATACAGCGCCCGCCCGATGTGCAGCGCGTCCATGAAGGCGATCAAGTCCGCGCCGAGGGCGGCCTGTTCACCGGACCGAAAGGTGTCGTCAGGGAGGAAGGAGGTCTCCCCGTGTCCTCGTAGGTAGGGGATGTAGCACCGGTAGCCGCGCACGGCGAGCGCCGGTGCCACCTCCGCGTACGAACCGACCGGACTGAAGGGCCAGCCATGCAGGAGGATCACCGGCACCCCGTTCGCCGGCCCGACGTCGTGGTAGGCGATGTCCAGGACGTCGGTACGCACATGGCGCACGGACCCCAGCCCCCACCCCGACCGCGACACGCCCCCGCTCGGCGCGGTCGTCGGGGTCGCCCCCTGGGCCTGGGCCTGCTCCACGACGGAGAGACCGACCGCACCCGCCGCCATCGCCATGGCCTGCGTCACCCTACGTCTGCTGATCACAGCGTTCCTCTCGCCTCACGCGAAGACGTACGCGAGCACACCTCACACGTACGCCACTTTCTTGACAGGTGATGAAGATCGAGCACTTGCACGCACGCTTCAGGGGGCTGCGCCGGGTAACGGTCGACCGGCGCAAGACCACCGCGACGCCGGGCTATATGGCCTTGAGTGGGCCGGAGAAGGACTTACGGAGGGAGGAGGGACCGACGAGCGGAAGAAGCGAAGCGAGCACCTTGCCCTTGAAATCGGTGGGCGTCCGCGTGAGTTCGACGTCGATGCGCGAGCCCTCGCCTTCGGGACTCATCCGGAAGACCCAGCCGCCGCCCGCCCCGAAGAGCTTGGAGTCGTGGGTGGTGACGGTGACCTCGTCGGCCACGGCATCCCACTCGTAACGCGCCCGCTCCCAGGCGGCACTGGTCCCTTCGGTGACCTCGGCCCAGGTGTCCCCGAGCTCGTGCACGGTGAAGTGATCGGCATCGATGCTCGGCCAGCTCTCGGCGCGATCGGGACCGAAGTCGGTGAGCACCTCCATCGCCTCCGCGGGGCTGAGCGACGAGATGAGGTGAAAGCGAACGACTGCCATGGGATTCCTCGCAGAGACGTGACCGTCTTGGATGGTGACGACTTTGACACGAGCTGGATAACCAGTCAAGACGGTTACTCAGCGAGCCGGCCACATCACTGCACACGTAACCTGTTTGACAGGTGATGCGCAGAGGTGTCATCGTGATGCCACCTTCTGAACGGGTGACAGCAATGGGCTCCCCGGCGGCAGGTGGCGTTACCTACGAGATGGAGCCAACCCAATGACAGTCAGCTACACGGGCGTTGTGCAGGTGAACGGCGAAGGCCGCAACGGTGGTCGCGTCGAGTCCTCGGACGGCCTGCTCGAGACCTCGCTGTCCATACCGAAGGAGCTGGGAGGCAGCGGAACGGCCACCAACCCGGAGCAGCTGTTCGCGGCCGGCTGGGGCGCCTGCTTCCTGGGCGCGGTGCGCCGGGCCGCGGCACAGCGCAAGGTGAAGCTGACCAGCACCGCCATCACGGTCGAGATGACCCTCAACCACGGTGAAGACGGCGAGTTCGGCCTCGCCGCCGTGCTCAACCTGGAACTGGGCGGCGTCGACCGGACGACTGCCGAGACGCTGGGCGCCGCCGCACACCGGCTCTGCCCGTACTCCAAGGCCACTCGCGGCAACATCCCGGTGACCATCAACGCCCGGGCCGTCTGACGGACGACGGAGGCTCACACCAGACCGCCACGTCCCCCACACCAGCGGGTCCCGCGTCCTCCCCCTGACGCGGGACCCGCTTCCGTCGTCCTCGTCGTCCTCGACCCTGTTCGGTCAGGAGGCCGCGGCGTCCCGTGCCGGCTGACGGCCGTGCTCGGCTCGCGCCGTCTCCAGAAGCCGACGCCACGAGGTGACCGTCGGGCGCCGACGCAGCAGCGCGCGGCGCTCGCGTTCGGTCATGCCACCCCAGACCCCGTACTCGACCCGCTGGTCCAGCGCATGGGCCAGGCACTCGGTCCGCACCAGACAGCCGGCACAGATTCGCGTGGCACGGGTCTGCGCGGCACCCTCGACGAACAGCTGCTCCGGGTCTGCCGTCCTGCACGCCGCTTCTTCCCACCAGGTGTCCCGGCTGTCAGCCACAGTCCCGCCCCTTGATCATCTCTGGTCTCTCCTTGCAGTTGCCGGGTGACAGTACGCCACCGACCCCAGGTCAAGCAGCCCATCACCATTGGTTCAACAGGGAGTTACATGATCAGCCGGGTACTGTCGCCCGGCCGTCGGGCGGCGAACTCCCTTCGGAGGCGCCATCAGAGCGGTGGCAGCCCACCGAACCCGGACTCGGGCTGCGGAGGCTGCGGTGGGCCCTGTGGGGGCTTGATCGCGGGCAAGGTCGGACGAGGAGGCTGGCCCGGCCTGTAGACCTGGCCCCACAACTTGCAGAGATGGTCCGTGCGGACCACCCGGACGGCCTCGGCGGCCTCTGCGATGAAGGGTTCGAGCAAGAGCGCCGGGACCGGGCAGAGCTCGCCGAGGACGTAACTCATCATCTTGTCGGTGAAGGACCCGGGGTCCACGCCCGCGGCGCGCAGGTCGCACCGGACGATCCCCACTTCGCCGTCAGGAGGAACCGGAAGCCCGGGCGCATCAGAGCATGCGACCGAACACTGGATCCGTGCGGCGCTCTGGGCCTCCCACGAGTCCTTGGGAAGACGAGGCGCTCTGATCCTCATCATCTCCCACGAGCCGGAACGGATGTGAGCAGCCAACCTGAAAGCAGACAAGGCAAGTTGCTGCGGGTCCTGATTCCGGGGCGGTTCGCCCCAGCCGGTCACTTGCCGAAAGGCCGTGTACAGCTCCTCCACTCGCCGTGGATCAGCACGCACTGTGCGACTCGCCCTGATGACGCCCCGAAGGCTCTGGTCCAATTCGCTCGCAGTGAACTCGTCCATCGTCATCCCCCTGACGCCGCAGTCGATGGTGCAACCCGCCGTAGCGTGATCGCCAGAGTGCCGCCCACATGCTCCGGACCCAGGAGTTGTGGGCACCACCTTCCGATGCTCCCGCAACGCGGAAGCACCGCGGCCCGCCAAAGCCGGACGGGGCAGGGCCGCGGCGCTTCGGAACGGTCGCGGTTACGGGGAGGGAACCGCGCCCGTGGCGTAGTACGGCTTGCAGACCGTGCCGTCGTAGTCCGTGGCGATCTCCAGCAGGCTCCGGCCGTCCGTCGAAGGCAGCAGCGCCGAGCTGTAGTTGGGGCAGTAGTCGACGGTGGTCGAGGACACCGCGACGGGTGCGGCGATCTCCCGCCAGGCGCCCGCTCCGCCCGCGTCGTTGACCCAGACGGTACGGCCGCTGCCCGTCGCGACGGAGTCGTCCGCGTTGTGCATGACCTGGCCCACCAGGTAGAGGCGGCCCGTGGCGGAGCCGTTCAGTGGCGCCCAGGCCACGGTGGGGGCGTGCTTGAAGTACTTGCCGTCAGCGGTCTCCGGCCGGTATCCCAAGTGGGCGGGGTCGCCCCAGTCCCAGCCGTCCGGCGAGGTGCGGTAGTGCACGACGCACACGTACTGCCCGGCCGCCGCGCAGATCTCGTACGTCATGAAGTACGTCCCGTTGGCCAGACGCCGTACGACGGCCATGCCCGGACGGTCCGACGCCAGGTTGCTCGCGATGGTGGCGTGGTGGCCGGACCAGCCGACACCGTCCGTGGACCGGGCGGCCATCAGCTTCTGGCTGTGCGCGGGATCGGTCTCGTCGGAGTAGTGCGCGACGAGTTCACCCGCGGAGTCGACGGAGAACTCCGGTTCCCACAGACCCTTGTCGTTGTTCGCGGTCGCCACGGTGGACAGGTAGCTCCAGCTGCGGCCGATGTCCGTGCTCTTGAAGACACGCAGGGCCATGCGGCGGTTCGGCTCGTCCTGGCCGACCGAGGCCGCCCACAGCAGGGTGCCCGCCGGCAGGGCACCGATCTGGCGCGGGAGCTCGAACAGGGTTGAGCAGCACAGCCCTTGGCCGCCGGCGGCCTCCGGGTCCGTGACCGTGCCGACCTGACGGAAGGTGCTGCCACCGTCCGTGCTCTCGTGGATCGCGCCCAGGCCGTTGTTCCCGGAGAAGGAGACGACCGAGGCCAGGACCCGGCCGTTGGCCGACCCGTTGTGTTCGAGGCGTACGACACGTGGATACAGGCCGGTGTCGTCACGCAGCGGAGTACCGGTCGCCGCGTGCGCGGTGCCGGACTGCACGCCGCCCAGCAGGGAGACAAGGAGCCCGAGGACCACCACGGTGAACAGGGCCGCCCTGCCCAGGGGAACCGGTCGCGATCGGTGCATGGGGAACTGCGGGTGCATCAAGCCTCCTCAGGAGCCCACGCGCCACCTGAGGGCACGCCGTCCCGGGCGGATGGTGCGAGGAGGACCGTATGAGGCTGTGGTGGGGGACGACGGCCATCGGTGGGTGGGGGCGCGGGGGATCAGTGGTGCGGATGGGGAAGACGAACCGATTTACATCGTTGTACTCAAGGGGTGAAAGGGCGTCAAGAGTCGGTGCGCTCTTGCGTTTCAGGGGGTTCGTCGCCCTCGGGGCCTTCAGCGGCGCGGGGCAGCTCGGCCCTCTCGCACAGCTTGTCCGACGCGCCCCGCTCCGGCCCGTTGGAGATTTTCGGCCTGTCTCATGCCGTGCGGGGTGCGCCGGGCATCACAGGTCGAGGGCGTCCCCTGCACGCATCAGACGGTCGAGTTCCTGCTGCGTCCAACCGGTCAGGCTGGACATCTGCGCCCAGTCCTCGGGGCTCCCGTCACCGGAGCGCAGTGTCGCGACCGCTTCGGCCTCCAGGTCGGTGCGGGCGGCGTCGAGTGCGGCGACGGCGTCCTGGTAGCGTTGCAGGGCAAGTTCGATCTTCGCGGTGTCCACCCTCGTATCTTCGCGTACGAGCGAGCACGAACGGCCGATCCGTCCCCCCGGTACCCACGAAGGTGGGACAGCGGCAGGCTTTCCTGGATGCGGCCCGGGACGGCCTCGGGCGGTCGGTGCCGGGACCCCGCCGGTCGGCCGGTCGCCTCCCCCCGGTCGGCGGATAGGCCGCAACGCCTCGGGCCCGCACCATGAGGGGACACGAGCCGAGATGCCTCTCCGGTGAGATTGCTTGAGGCGGCGACGGTCCCCCTCTCTTCCGCCGCCGCCTCTTCCTCACCGATCGAAGGTCGGATCAGCGTCGATCTGACGCGCAGGCCGGGTCAGAGGATCAGGAACCAGATCACCACGGTGATTCCACGTGCCGGGCGGGCCTCAGTTCTTGACGGCCTCCGCGATCTGCAGGGCTGCCTGAGCAGGCGTGATGTGTGTGGTGTCGACGACCTCGGCCTCCCTGTGGAGCCATGTGCGGGCCGCCTCGGCATAGGGTTCGAGGTACTTGAGGCGGAACGGTGAGGGGCCCATGACGGTGTCCCCTTCAATACGTCCGCGGAGGGTTTCCTGGTCCGCGTGGAGGACGAAGTGCCGTACCGGAATGTGGTGGTGGGCGAGGCCCGTGCTGATCTCGCGCCAGTACTCCTCGACCAGGACGGTCATGGGCACCACGAGGGTGCCGCCGGTGTAGTCGAGTACGTGGCGGGCGGTCTCGACGACGAGCACCCGCCACGGCGGCCAGTGCTGGAAGTTGTCCGTCTCGGGCAGTCCTGGCGTGATGTCCATGAGCGTTTCGCCGACCTTCTCGGCGTCGAACACCCGTGAATCCGGGATCAGTTGCCGCAGGAGCGGACTGGTCGTCGTCTTGCCTGCGCCATGGGTGCCGTTGAGCCATACGATCATGGGCCCACGCTAGTGATGTGCGTCCCGCGGGTTCATGCAGATCTCGTCACAGAACGGGCACGGCAGGTGGCGGGCCGGCGCGGCTTCGGCAGCTCATCGGCGCCGGAAAAGGGGCGGCCCGGTCCACCCGGGTTCATGGCGCATGCGCGCGCGAAGCTCACCTGTCGGGGTGTCGTCGAGGCTCCGCGTCAGGACAGGGCGAGGACGCAGAACTCGTGGCCGTCCGGGTCGGTCAGGCACGTCCACGGCACGTCGCCCTGGCCGAGGTCGAGGTCGGTGGCGCCGAGGGCCCGCAGCCGGGTCACCTCGGCCGCTTTGTCGTCACCGGGGTAGGGCAGCAGGTCGAGATGCACGCGGTCAGGCACCTTCTTCCCGTCGGGCGTGCGGAGGAACTCGAGATACGGGCCGACGTCCTTGGCGGAGCGCAGCACCGCAAGGTCGTCGGTCACCTCGCGCAGGGTCCAGTCCGTCGCCTCGCCCCAGAACCGGGCCATGGCCCGCGGATCCGTGCAGTCGACCACCACCGCGGCGATCGGTCCGGTGTCCCGGTAGACATCGCGGGGCTCCAGCACACAGAACTCGTTGCCCTCGGGGTCGGCGAGGACCGTCCACGGCACCTTGCCCTGACCGACGTCGACGGGCGTCGCGCCGAGAGCCTTCAGCCGCGCGACCAGCTCCGCCTGATGGGCAGTGGAGGTGGTGGCGAGATCGAGGTGCACGCGGTTCTTCGTCGCCGTCTTGGGTTCCGGGACGGGAACGACGTCGATGCCGAGGGCAATCGGATGCGGCCAGACCATGCCGCCGGGAGGGCCTACGTAGGTGGTCACGCCGGGGCTGTAGGCGCACCAGCCGAGTGCCTCCGCCCAGAAACGGCCGACCGCCGAGCCGTCGAGCGCCTTGATGTTCACCATGACCGGTCGCAGTGCCATGCCGACGACTTTATGCGCCCGCTCCGCAACGACGTCTGCAGGAACCGTCGCCGGGCTCCGCTGAAGGGATCGACGGATCGAGTGATAACCCTCCCCCGGGCCCCGCCGAGTTGATAGCACTGACGTGGAAAGAGGCCTAGGCGCGGGAGTGGAGCGATGGCGGCGGACGAGCAACGAGAGCGACGGGTGGGCGAGTTGCCCCGGGCGACCGGAGAACTGGTCGGCCGTCGGACAGAGCTGACACAGGTCGCGCAGGCGCTTGAGTCGCACCGGGTGGTGACGCTCGCGGGGGTCGGCGGGGTCGGCAAGACCCGGCTGGCCCAGAGCGTCGCCGCTCAGCTGCAGCCGGAGTTCCGGGACGGGGCGTGGTGGGTCGCGCTGTCGGGCCTGCGCGACGGGGAACTGCTGCCCCACGCCATCGCCGAGGCGCTGCCGATGGCGCACCAGACCGCCATACCCGTGATCGAGGCCTTGGCGCGCTATCTCGCCGAGCGGAAGACGCTGCTGGTCCTGGACACGTGCGAGCACCTCACGCAGGAACTGCGGCCGGTGGTGGAGCGGTTGGTCGGGGCCGCACCGGAACTGCGGGTCCTGGCCACGAGTCGACGTCGGCTGGGAATGGCGGCGGAAGAGGTGCTGACCGTGGAGCCGCTGCCGGTTCCCGGGCCGGCCGCGGGGCCGGGCAGCGGCCCGGAAGCGGACGCCCTGGTGCTGCTGGCCGAGCGGGCGGCGGACGCGGTGCCCGGGTTCGTGATCACCGAGGCCGACCGGCCCGATCTGGAGCGTCTGTGCCGGCAGTTGGAGGGACTGCCGCTGGCGATCGAGCTGGCCGCGGCCCGGCTGCCGGAGCTGTCCCCGGCCGAGCTGGCGGACCGGCTCGCCGACAGGGTGTCGGACCGGTTCATGGTCCTCGGCGAGGCCGAGGCCGAGGCCGCGATCGAGCAGGCGGATCCCCAATGGCATCAGGCGCTGCGCACCGCGATCGGTTGGAGCCACCAGTTGTGCACGCCGGCCGAGCGGCTGCTGTGGGCACGCCTTTCGGTGTTCGTGGGGAGCTTCGACGCCGAGGGCGCCCTCCAGGTCTGCGCCGATGACCGCCTGGCGGACAAGGAGATTCCTCAGCTGCTGGCCGGGCTCGCCGAGAAGTCGATCATCACGTGGGAGCCGACCGCCGTCGGCGAGCGCTACCGGATGCTCGACACGATCCGCGAGTACGGAGAGGGCTGGCTGCGGAGTCTGGGCGAAGGGCGCGAGTTCCGCCGCCGCCACCGCACCTGGTACGTGCGACTCGCCCGCGACGGCGACGCCGCCTGGATGGGGCCCGACCAGTACATCTGGTACGACCGGATGCACGCCGAGCTCGACAACCTCCGGCTCGCCCTGGATTCCTGCCTCGGCTCCGCCGACAGCCGTATCGGCCTGGGGATGGCCGGAGATCTCTGGTTCCTCTGGTACGCGTGCGGACTTGCCCGGGAGGGCAGGCACTACCTCGATCGCGCCCTGGCAGCGTTCACGGGACCCAGCCCGCTGAGACTGAAGGCTCTCTACGCCCAGGGCCTGGTCCTCACCGAGCTGGGCGACCTGCCGGCGCTGGAGGAATGTTCCGCCGAGTGCACCGCCCTGGCCGCGCGGTTCGGCGAGGCCGAGGACAGCCTCGCGAAATCCGTCGCGGCCGTGACGGCGGCGCTTCGCGGCGACGCGGCCACGCTGCTGAAACTGACCGATGAGCTGCACGCCCGGCACAGCCCCTCCCCCGAGGCCATGCTCAGCGTTCCCGGTCTGGGTTCACTCTCCGTCGGCAGCCACGCGCGCATCGCCATGGGGATGCCCGAGGACGCTCTCACCGGCCTGGACGAGATGCGGCAGGTGTGCGACGCGTCGGGCGAGAAGTGGATGCGGGCCTGGGGCGACTCCATCCGGGCGCAGGCGGAACTCGCCCTGGGGCGCATCCAGGCCGCCGAGCTCTCCGCCCGGGCATCGCTGACGGTCAAGCACCGCATGAACGACAGCTTCGGCTCCGGTATGTGCCTGGAGGCGATCGCCCAGTGCGCCATCGCCGACGGCCAGGCCGAGCAGGCGGCTCGGCTGCTCGGCCTGGCCCACCAGCTCTGGGACACCCTCGGCAGGCCTCAGGTCGGCATCCCCACGTGGGTGGCGGCCCACGAGGACTGCGTCACCCGCACCCGCACGGCACTCGGTGAATCCGCGTACCACCACGCCTTCCACGCCGGATACCACACCGATCTCAACACGGGCATCGCCCGAGCCCTGGACGGCATCGTGACCGCATGAGCGGCGAAAGGTCCCTGATCCGGCCCCGGACACCGATCGTCGTGACCTTCCTCACCGGGGCTGTCACGTCTGGCCTGCGTGAAAGTGGCGATCAGCGGGCACGCGAGGCTGCCTGAAGGTATTCACCTTCTGTTCGGACGATGATGCGCCTCCTACCGAGGAGGCGCCATGTCGATCGTGGAGATCGACGGTGCGCGCCGGGAAAGCCGCGCGCCCCGTCCGGAGGCAAGCCAGAGGAAGGAAGCCCGTCCGTGAGCGCGGAGACGACGCAGGCGGCTAGTGACAGTGAGCCGGAATGGAATCCGGAGGCGGTGCGCCGCCACCGCGGCCTGTTCCGGGCGATCGAGCGGCGGCGCAACCCCAAGCTGCGGCGCAGTGACATCACGGTGACCGAGGAACCGGCGGTGCGGCGCGCGGTGAAGGCCGCGATGCTCGGCAACGCCATGGAGTGGTTCGACTTCGGTATCTACTCCTACATGGCCGTCACCCTGGGCCAGGTGTTCTTCCCCTCGGGGAATCCGACGGCCCAGACCCTCGCCTCCTTCGGCGCCTTCGCCGCGGCCTTCCTGCTGCGCCCGATCGGCGGGTTCGTCTTCGGGCCGCTCGGCGACCGCATCGGCCGCAAGAAGGTCCTGTCCCTCACCATGATCATGATGGCGCTCGGCACCTTCGGCATCGGCCTGGTGCCCTCGTACGCCGCCATCGGCATCTGGGCGCCGGTCCTGCTGCTCCTCTTCCGCGTCATTCAGGGCTTCTCGACCGGCGGTGAGTACGGCGGCGCCGCCACGTTCATCGCCGAGTACGCGCCCGACAAGAAGCGCGGCTTCTTCGGCAGCTACCTGGAGTTCGGCACGCTCGCCGGATACGTGGGCGCGGCCGGCCTCGTCACCGTGCTGACGACCGTCCTGGACGACGGCGCCATGACCTCCTGGGGCTGGCGCGTGCCGTTCCTCGTCGCCGGTCCGCTCGGTCTGATCGGTATGTACATGCGGCTCAAGCTGGAGGACACCCCGGCCTTCCAGGAGCTGCAGCGCGAGCAGGAGCGCGGTGCCGCGCGCCCGAAGTTCCGCTTCGGCCCGTTCTTCCGCGACCACTGGCGCGCGCTGCTGCTGTGCATGATCCTCGTCGCCGCCTACGACATCGCCGACTACGGCCTGCTGTCGTACATGCCGACGTACCTGACCGACGAGCTGAAGTACGGCTCCACCGCCGGGCTCGTCGCGATCGTCGTCGTCATGGTCGTGCTGATGTGCCTGGTGCACCCGCTCGGCACCCTTTCCGACCGCATCGGCCGCAAGCCCGTACTGCTCACCGGCATGGCCGGTTTCGTCGTACTGACCGTGCCGGCGTTCCTGCTGCTGCGCTCCGGCGGTCACGTGGCGATCTACGCCGGTCTGCTGCTGCTCGGGCTGTGCCTGCTGACGTTCCTCGCGACGATGTCCGCCGTGCTGCCGGCGCTCTTCCCGACGGAGGTGCGCTACTCGGCGCTCGCGATCTCCTTCAACGTCGCCGGCTCCCTCTTCGGCGGCACCACGCCGCTGGTGATGGAGGGGCTGACGAGCGCCACCGGCAACAACCTCATGCCGGCGTTCTACATCATACTGGCGGCCGTGGTCGGCGCGGTCGCGGTGGTGTTCATCAAGGAGACGGCGCAGCAGCCTCTGGAGGGCTCCCCGCCCTCCGTCTCCACCCCGGAGGAGGCCGCGGCCCTGGTCGCCGCGCAGTACAACCGTGGCCCGCTCTCGCAGCTCTCGGCCGGTGTCCCGGACACCCCGGTCTCTTCGGACCGCGGCGCCCCGGAACCGGTCGCCTGAGCCCGCTCGCCACGGCTTCCGTACAGTGCGCAGCTTGTCCTGACGGAAAGCCGAGAGGCGCCCGGTCTCGGTCGGACCTGTTCGAGACGGAGGGCCGGGACGCGCTCGACGACCGCGTCCCGGCCCTCCGTCTCATCGACCGCGGCACCGCCCACGGCCCGGCCGGCCTCGCGATCGTCGAGGACCTTGCGCCCGACCATCTCCCGATTCTAATACCGGTACAGTATGGACGGTATAGTTATTGGTCCCCGGAGAAGAGCGGCACATGATCGAGATCCTGAACCCCACCCTGCTGACCCGAGCGAAGGAAACAGGCGCCCTGGTCGCCGACATCCTCCAGGCGATGAAGAGCCGCAGCACGATCGGCACGAGCCTTCTGGACATCGACCGGTGGACCAAGACCATGATCGCCGAGGCGGGAGCACAGTCCTGCTACGTCGACTACGCGCCGTCCTTCGGACGTGGCCCGTTCGGCCACTACATCTGCACGGCCGTGAACGACGCCGTGCTCCACGGAAGGCCGTACGACTACACGCTCGCCGACGGCGATCTGCTGACACTCGACCTCGCCGTCTCCAAGAACGGGGTCGCCGCAGACGCCGCGATCAGCTTCATCGTGGGCGACGCGAAGCCCGCGGAGAGCATCGCGATGATCCGTACGACCGAACGCGCGCTGGCCGCGGGGATCGCCGCCGCCGGGCCCGGGGCGCGCATCGGCGACATCTCCCACGCCATCGGCACGGTTCTCAGCGAGGCGGGGTACCCGATCAACACCGAGTTCGGCGGCCACGGCATCGGGTCGACGATGCACCAGGACCCGCACGTTCCGAACACCGGGCGGCCCGGCCGCGGATACACGCTCCGCCCCGGGCTGCTGCTGGCACTGGAGCCGTGGGTCATGGCGGACACCG